>OY970189.1:0-4800000 GCA_963708145.1 uncultured Planctomycetaceae bacterium
GCCCAGGGCTGTCGCCCTGGGCTACGAACGGTCGCCCCTCCGGGGCTACGCAGGGCGCGAATCGAGACGATCGCGGATATTTCTTCCCCGACTCTCGATAGCCCGACGGCCCTCAGCGCCGCCGCTTGGCCGCCTCGTCGCGCTGCATGTTCTTGGTGTGCTGCCTCACGAGGATGTCGTAGAGGTCGTCCTTCTCGCCGGGGCGGGTCAGGTCCTGGCCCTTCTTGACCACGCCGACGTAGCCGACGCACATCTCGTCGGTCGCCTCCTGGCCCCACCTGACGATCTCGGGGGGATGGTTGGGGTTGCGGGGGTGGGCCGAATTGTCGTAGTGGGCGACGACCTTGACGATCGAGCCCCTGGCCATCGGGATCGGCTTCTCGAAGTAGTAGGTGCTCTGCCAGGAGGGGTCCCAGTCGGCGATGTGGATCAGGTCGTGCGTGCGGCCGTTCGGGTAGGTCACCGCCATGTGGAAGTCGTGCCCGAGCTGGTGCATGTGGGGGGTGACGGCCAGCGCCTCGACGTCGACGGGGACGTACCAGCTCGCCTTGACCTCGACGTTGGGCTTGCCCGCCGGGATCACGATGTCGTAGCTCGTCGCGTTGGCCCAGTGGAGCGTCTGCTTGACCGGCTTGCGGGCGAAGTAGATCCCCAGCCGGGTGCGGTCGGTCTCGGGCTTGCCGCTGGGGTGGTAGTGGACCTGGAGGATCACGTCGGCCCGGCTGGGCAGCGAGCGGCCGATCCCGTCGGGGAGGCGGTTGGCCTCGTTGCCGGCGGCCCAGCCGCCGAGGTCGCCGGCGATCTCGATGCCCGCCCCCGAGTACGAGGCGTACCCCGGGCCCGGCTCGGCGGCGTCCCGCTTCCGGCCCGCGCCCTGGGTGTCGAGGAACGCCATCATGTGATGCACGACCCGCCGGTTCCCGGGGCGGTACTCGATCGCCGAGACGTAGACGTCGCGCGGCAGGTCGGTGGGGATCACGAAGCAGCGGTAGAGGTCCGGGCCCGAGGCGGGGACCGCGAAGTCCTCCGCGGTCTCGAGCACGAGGTCGGGCGTCCCCAGCGCCCACCCCTCGGCGTACCGGACCGGCGAGGGCATGTGCCCCTCCTCGCCTCGCGGGGTGCCCGCCGCGACCCACGCCCGGACCACGGCCACCTCCGCGGGCGACAGCGAGCGGTCGTGCATGAGCTTGGGGCCGACCCCGGCCGAGGGCTTCCACGGCGGCATCGTCCTCTCCTCGACGACCGCGGCGATGTCCGCCGCGCGCTTGCGGGCCTGCTCGTACGTCCCCAGCACGAACGGCCCCGACTGGTCGCGGCGGTGGCAATTCTGGCAATTCTTCTGGAGGATCGGCGCCACGTCCTTGGTGAACGTCGGCGGCCCCTCCCCCCCGGCCTGCGCCAGGGGTCGAGCACCCCCAGGAACCAGCCGGCGAACCCCAGGCGCGCGGACCTCGTTCGGGCCGCCCGGACGTCTCGGAGCCTCATGCCGATGCTTCCCTCGAAGGGCGCAGGGGGACGTCCCGGACGGATCGAGCCGGGACGGCCTTCGGAGCCGGCCGCGCATTGACCCGGACCTCGGACCCGTGACAATGGGCACGAAGAGGGACGGGGACCGGATTCAGCGAGCTTCGTTTCCCGCGGTCCTTTCGCTCGTCGCCCGATGGCCCGAGGGCCACCGGCCGCAGAGGGGACCGCGGAAGGATCAAGAGATAAGATAAAGGAAATCTTATCACACGGCCCCCGCCGATACAAGCAAGAATGTTCGAAGAGCCCTCGGATTTCCCGGTTAATGAATCGGAGGGCCACGGCCTTATCCCTCGGATGCGGGCTCGTTCCGCCGGCCGGGGCGCGACGCGGGCGCGAAGGGAAAGGGCGAGGATGATTGATCTCGATGAAGTCGGCGCCCACGTCGTCGCGCCCGGGGCGGTCCGCCTCGGCGCCTACCTGCCCGCGATCACCGCCGCGAAGGGATACACGGTCGTCGCGCGGGTCATCCACGAGGAGGACCAGTTCACGCCGGAGGTCCCCCCGGAAGAGTTCCCGCTGGCCTTCGACCCGGCGCATCCGCTCGGGCTCTGGTCGGCGACGATCGACATCGCCGCGCACGCCGACGGCGCCGGCCACTTCGGGAAGCCTGGCCGCTACCTGTATCGCTATCGCCTGCTGCGGGGCCAGGCGATCGTGACCTCGCTGTTCACCGACCCGTTCGCCCGAGAGGCGGGCCCGGCGCGGCTCTCCGCGTTCACGATCGACGACCCGGCCCATCCGTCCGCCCCGTTCGCGTTCGACGACGACGGCTTCGTGGTCCCCCCGCTCGACGACCTGGTCGTCTACGAGTCTCCAGGTCCAGGAGTTCTCCTCGACGTTCGACGGCGTGATCCCGCAGCTCGACTACCTGGCTGGGCTCGGCGTCAACGCGATCGAGCTGATGCCGGTCACCGACTTCCCGCAAATCTTCGACTGGGGCTACGGCCCGCTGCACTTCTTCGCGCCCGAGGACCGCTGGGGCGGTCCCGACGGCCTGAAGCGGCTGGTCAAGGCGTGCCACGCCCGCGGCATCGCCGTCATCCTCGACGTCATCTACCAGCATTGCAGCGCCGACTTCGCCTACGTCCGCGTCTATCGCGACTCGGGCGAGCACGGCCCGATGGGCGACTTCCCCGACGGCGACTTCGGCCCGCAGTTCACCTACGACGGCTCGCCGTTCACCCAGGAGTACGTCCGCGCGGCCAATCGCAACTGGCTCACCGAGTACCACGTCGACGGCTTCCGCTACGACAACGTCAAGGGCTTCTTCGGCGGTGCCGTCGGGCCCGACTACGCGAACGTCGCCTACCAGACCTACCAGGACTCGGCGGGCATCGCCCGCTTCCAGGACCCGCAGGGCTTCCGGCGGATCATCCAGGTGGCCGAATTCATCGACGCGAACCCGCAGACGATCCTGCTCGCCACCTTCTCGAACGCGACCTGGCAGGACAACCTCCTGAACCAGGCCGCCGACATGGCGCAGCACGGCTACGTGAACGACAACTTCGCCCACCTGCTCGACCCGAGCTTCATGGGCTACCCCGCCTCGCGCGACTTCGGCGGCGTGCAGGGCCCCGTGGCGCCGTTCCAGTACATCGAGTCGCACGACCACAGCGACTTCACGAGCTACCTCGGCACCGTCGGCGGCGGGAGCGACATCCAGCTCGGCGACCGGAGTCGGTCCTACAAGACGCAGCCGTTCGCCATCGCTTTGTACACATGCCAGGGCATCCCGATGCTCTGGCAGGGGCAGGAATTCGGCGAGAACTACGTCCTGCCGGGTTCGGGGACGACTGCGCATCCAGGTCCGCCACGACGTCCACTGGGACTACTTCTACGATGACATCGGCCAGGCGTTGATCCGCCTCTACCGGCGCCTCGGCCGCCTGCGGCGCGCCTGCCGCGCCCTGCGGGGCCGCGAGTCGTTCTACTTCAACGAGGACTCCAACCTCGCCGCCGGCGCGATCGCGTACCGCAGGCATGCGCCGGCCTCGGCGGCGGGGCCCGAGCAGTACGCGATGGTCTTCCTCAACGTCTCCGACTTCCAGCAGACCCTCTGGGTCCCCTTCCCGGTCGCCGGCACCTATCGCGAGATGCTCGACGACGACGTGAGGGGATCGAGCCACCTCGACCTCACGGTCGGCGTCGCCGGCCAGTTCCAGGCGATCTCGATCCCCTCGAATTACGGCCAGGTCTACGTGACGCCACCGCTCCCGCCGCTCTGACTCCTCGCTGCCTTGACGAAATGGCCTCTCGCCCCAGTCATCCGGGGGGGTGACTGGGATGTCCGGTCGAGGTTAAAGCGACCTTGAGTTCTCAATCCGAGCCGTTATCCTGGATTCATGAACCCCTTCGGCTTCGTCCGGATCTCCTGCGCCTCGACCCGGACCTCCGTCGCCAACCCCGAGGCCAACGCCGCCGAGATCATCCGGGTCCTCGCGCGGGTGCCCGACAGCGACGTCGTCCTCTTCCCCGAGCTCGGCGTCACGGGCTACACCTGCGCCGACCTGTTCGGCCAGTCCGCGCTGCTCGTCGCGGGGCTGCGGGCCACGTCTCGGATCGTCGAGGCAACCCGGGGCCGGCGGCAACTGGTGGTCGTCGGGCTGCCGGTCGCCGTCGGCAACAGCCTGTACAACTGCGGCGTGGTGGCCTGCGACGGCCAGGTGCCCTCGGCGTCATCCCCAAGCAGTTCATCCCGAACTACAAGGAGTTCTACGAGAGCCGCTGGTTCAGCTCGGCCAACGGCCAGGAGCCGCCGGAGATCGTCCTCGACGGCCGGCGGGTCCCGTTCGGGATCGACCTGCTGTTCCAGGCCGAGGGGGGCGTCGTGGTGGGGGTGGAGATCTGCGAAGACCTCTGGATGCCGATCCCGCCGAGCTCGGTGCAGGCGATCGCCGGGGCGAACATCCTGCTCAACCTGTCGGCCAGCAACGAGACGATCGGCAAGAGCCGGTACCGGACCGACCTCGTCGTGGGGCAATCGGGCCGGTGCATCGCCGCCTATGCCTACGCGAGCTCCGGGCCGACCGAGTCGACCACCGACCTCGTCTTCGGCGGCCATTGCCTGATCGCCGAGAACGGCCGGCTGCTGAAGGAGTCGCGCCGGGTCGGCGACGGCGAGCCGATCTTGCGCGACTCCCACGTCATCACGCAGGACGTCGACGTCGAAAGGCTCCAGGCCGACCGCCGCTCGACGACCAGCTTCGACGACTGCCTGAAATACCTCTCGCCGTTCCGCAAGGTCGGCTTCGCGCTCGCCGCGGAGATGGCCGGCCTGGAGAGGACGGTGGTCGGCACGCCGTTCGTCCCGAGCGAGGGGGCCGAGCTGCACGGCCGCTGCGCCGAGATCTTCGGCATCCAGTGCGCGGGGCTCGCCAAGAGGATCGAGCAACTGCCGGCCGGCGCGGCGCTGAACATCGGCATCTCGGGCGGGCTCGATTCGACGCTCGCGCTGCTGGTGGCCGTCAAGACGTGCGACATGCTCGGGCTCGACCGCCGCACGATCCGGGGCCTGACGATGCCCGGCTTCGGCACCTCGCAGAGGACCCGGGCCAACGCCCTGGCGCTGATGGACCACCTGGGGATCTCCAGCGAGACGATCGACATCACCGAGATGGCGCTGCGGGCCTTCCGCGAGCTGCGCCACAGGCCCTTCGGCATCGACGGCGCGGCGATGGACATGGCGGCGTTCCGCGAGGCGCTGGGCGCGTCCCGAGGGAGAAGCGGCACGACCTGACCTTCGAGAACGTCCAGGCGAGGCTGCGGACGTTCCTGCTCATGTCGCGCGGGTTCGTCGTCGGCACCGGCGACCTCTCCGAGCTGGCGCTGGGGTGGTCCACCTACAACGCCGACCACATGAGCATGTACAACCCGAACTGCTCGATCCCGAAGACGCTCGTGGCGTTCCTGGTCCGGTACGTGGCCACCGACGAGTTCGACGAGGGCCCGGTGCGCGAGACGCTCCTGTCGATCGCCGGGACGACGATCTCGCCCGAGCTGCTGCCGACCGCCGCCAGCGGCGAGATCGAGCAGTCCACGGAGGATTACCTCGGCCCCTACGAGCTGCACGACTTCTTCCTCTACAACGCGGTCCGCAACGGGTACTCCCCCGCGAAGATCCTCTTCCTGAGCGAGCACGCGGCGTTCACGCGGCCGTACCCGAGGGATTTGGTCGAGAGGACGCTGGAGACGTTCATCCGGCGGTTCTTCAGCCAGCAGTTCAAGCGGTCGTGCATCCCCGACGGCCCCAAGGTGGGGACCGTCAGCCTCTCGCCCCGGGGCGACTGGCGGATGCCGAGCGACGCCGACCCGGCCATCTGGCTGCGGTCGATCGCCCATCCCGACGAGGACCGGACTTCGCGGCCCCCATCATGATCCACGTCATCGCCACGATCGAGCTGCACCCCGGCCGACGCGAGGCCTTCCTGGAGGAGTTCCGCCGGATCGTCCCCGACGTCCTGGCCGAGCCCGGCTGCATCGAGTACGGCCCGGCGATCGACGCCGAGACCGACGTCGCGGCGCAGCCCCCGCCGCGCCCGGACGTCGTCACGATCGTCGAGAAGTGGGCGAGCCTCGACCACCTCAAGGGGCACCTGGCCGCCCCGCACATGCGGGCGTACCGGCCCCGGGTCAAGGACCTGATCGCCCGCTCCTCGCTGGCCATCCTGTCTCCCGCCTGATCGGGCCGCGCGTCGCGGGGAGGGCCGGATGGCCACGATCGCCGACCTGCTCCGAGGCGCCCGCGACCACCTCCGCGCGGGGAGGCTGGCGCAGGCCGAGGCGCTCGCCCGGCAGGCCATCCGGCTCGGGCCCGACTCCGCCGAGGCGCACAACAGCCTGGGCATGATCCTCCACGGGCTCGGGGACCGCGACGGCGCCGAGGCCGGCTTCCGACGCGCGGCGCGGCTCGCGCCGATCAGCCGTCCATCCTCAACAACCTGGGGACGGTCCTGCTGAACCGCGGCGACCTGGACGGGGCGCGGGCGGCGCTCGAACGGGCGGTGCGGCTCCGGCCCGATTTCGCCGAGGCGCACAACGGCCTGGGGGCGGCCTGGGTCGAGCTCGGCCGGTTCGCCGACGCCCGCGCCTGCTTCGCCCGCGCCGTGGCGCACAGCCCTCACTACGCCCTCGCCCACCACAACCTCGGGTCGGTGCTCCACAAGGAGGGCCTCCTCCGCGAGGCGGAGTCCTCCTTGCGAGAGGCCCTCCGGCTGGCGCCCGGGCACGCCCCGGCGCACTACCAACTCGGCGCGGTGCTCAAGGACGGCCTCCGGCTCGACGAGGCCCGCGACAGCCTGGAGCAGGCCCTGCGGATCAACCCCGCCTTCGTCGAAGCGCTGAGCCTGCTGGCCGCGGTCGTCGCCCTCCAGGGCGAGGCGGCCGAGGCCAGGGCCCTGATCGAGAAGGCCCTGGCGATCCGCCCGGACGATGCCCTGAAGATCCGCGCGGCCCTGATCCTGCCGGTCATCTACGAGACGCTCGACGAGCCTCCACCGGGAGCGGGACCGCTTCCGCGAGGGCCTCGCGCGGCTGGCGACCGGACCCCTCTCGGTCGCGGACCCGGCCGATTCGGTCGGCATGACCCCCTTCTTCCTGGCCTACCAGGGGATGAACGACCGCGACCTGATGGCGGGCCTCGCCGCCATCCATCGCCGGGCCACGCCGACCCTGGATTTCGCGGCCCCCCATTGCCGGGATGCCGCGGCCCGGCCCCCCGACGAGGGCCCGATCCGCGTCGGGTTCCTCTCCGCCTTCTTCCATCGCCACACGGTCGGGAAGCTGAACCTGGGCCTCGTGCGCGGCCTGGCGCGGGGGCGGTTCTCGGTGACGCTGCTCCGGTTCCCCGGCCCCGACGACCCGATGTCTCGCGCGTTCCATGAGGCCGCCGACCGGGTCGTCACCCTGCCCCGCAAGCTCGACGAGGCGCGCCGGCAGGTCGCCGACGAACGCCTGGACGTCCTCTATTATCCCGAGATCGGCATGGACCCGCTGACCTACTACCTGGCGTTCGCCCGGCTCGCCCCGGTCCAGTGCGTCTCGTGGGGCCACCCGGTCACGAGCGGGATTCCGACGATCGACTACTTCCTCTCCGCCGCCCCGATGGAGCCCGAGGACGCCGACGACCATTACACCGAGCGCCTGGTCCGGTTCGGCAAGGTCAACGTCCATTACGATGAACCCCAGTTGACCATGCCCGCGAAGTCCCGGCGCGACTTCGGATTCGACGATGGATCGCATCTCTACATCTGCACCCAGAGCCTTTACAAGATGCACCCGGACTTCGACGAGGCGATGGGCGCGATCCTCCGCGGCGACCCGCGCGGCGTGGTCGTCCTCCTCTCCGGCGTCCACCCGCACTGGGGACGGCTCCTGGCCGACCGCTTCCGCCGGTCGTTCCCCGACGTCGCCGACCGGGTCCGGTTCCTGCCGCAGCAGGCGCAGGACGACTTCCTCCACCTCCAGGCGGTCGCCGACGTGCTGCTCGACACCGACCCGTTCGGCGGGGGCAACACCTCCTACGAGGCGTTCGCCGTCGGGGCGCCGGTCGTGACGCGGCCCGGCCCGATGCTCCGGGGCCGGCTCACCTCCGCCTTCTACCGGCAGATGGGCGTGCTCGACTGCGTGGCGACGACCCGCCGCGAGTACGTGGACATCGCCCTCCGCCTGGGCACCGACCCGTCGTGGCGCGAGGAGGTGCGCGGCCGCATCCTGGCCGCCAGGCACCGCCTCTTCGGGGACGCGGAGGCCATGCGCGAGGTCGAGCGGTTCCTCATCGACGCCGTCCGCCGGGCGCGGACCGCCGCATCGCCCTGACCTCGGGCCGGCCCCGACCCTCGCCTCAGCCGCTGCACGACCGGATGGCCAGGATCAGCAGGCCCGTCAGCACGACCGACGCCAGGATCGAGCCCAGGCAGCCGAGCTTGTTGGAATAGAAGACGAACATCCGGCCGCCTCGCCTCGGGTCGTGGACCGGCCCTCCGCATCGCGCGGATGGTCCTCCCTCGCGGTTTGCAATTCCGGCGCCGTCTGCATCGCGGGCCCGCCGGCGCCGGGACATGCGACCGGCCCCCGATCCTGCCCCGAGGCCCGCGCATTGACGAACCCCGGCCGCATCCTAGGGTCCTCTCGTGTGTGCGTTGTCGCCAATGTCCGATGCACCCGTCGAGGACCCGCATCATGATCCGACCGTTCCGCTCCCGACGTCGCGGGCGAATCGCCCTGTCCGGCCTCGCCCTCGCGGCCATCCTGACCGGCACCTTCGTGCTCGGCCAGTGGACCGCCCACGGCACCCGGGCCCGCGCCGGGGAGAGCCGCCCGACGGCCAACCGCGAGGTCTCGCAGAAGCTCTGGGTCTCCGCGCAGGAGATCAAGGACCGCTTCCCCGCCGCCAAGCACGACGAATTCATGCGCAAGGCGATCGCGAATTCCCGCACGGCCGGCGTCGAGAAGCGCACCGGGGCGCCTTCGGCGCGGTCATCGTCGACCGCCAGGGCCGGATCGTCTCCGAGGGGCTCGAACCACGTGGTCTCCAACTACGACCCCACCTGGCACGGCGAGATGGAGGCGATCCGCGAGGCGTGCGCCCGGCTGAAGGCGCTGAAGCTCGACGGCTGCATCCTGTACACCTCGTCGGAGCCCTGCCCGATGTGCATGGCGACCGCCTACTGGGCGGGCCTCGACGGCATCGTCTTCGGCGCCTTCGCCACCGACTCGAAGAAGTACGGCGGCTTCGACGACGTGTTCATCTACGAGCAGTTCGCCAGGCCGGCCGCCGCCCGCAGCATCCCCGAGGTCCAGGTCCTCCGCGACGAGGCCGTCACGGTGTGGAAGGAGTACGCCTCGCTGCCCAGCAACGTGCCGTACTGAGGCCCGCCGGCCTCCCGGGGCGAGCGAGCCACGCCCCGGGAGGACCGGGATCAGGAGCGGCGGGGCGGCGGGTGATCGGCCGGCCCGCGCCGCGGGTCAGTAGCTGTCGGCGCTGACGACCTCGCCCCCGTTGTAGGTGGCGATCGCCCACCAGGTCGTCAGGTTGACGCTGTCCTTGACGAACTTGACCGAGCCGTCGAGGAAGCCGACGTTGACGCCCCCCTGGTGATACGAGCTGGCGCTGATGTTGCAGATGTACTTGCTGGTGGTCTCGTCGCTGAACCAGCAGGCGTTCTTGTTGGGCGGCATGATGTGCGAATAGCCGCCCCCCTCGCTGGTGTTGTGGTCGAACCAGGCCCTCGCCTTGGTGTAATAGGACGGGACGAGCGGGGCGTTGTTGCAGGCGTTGACGATGTTCATCAGCGGGGTCGCCGTCTTGCCCGAGATGGCCGCCGTGTAGATCTGGTGCTTCCCGTTCGACATCCCGTTATCGTTCTTGCCGCGGACGAACTCGCTGAACATGGCGGTGTTCGACAGGCCGTCCTTGATCTTGGCGAACGTGATGATCGGCCCGTACTTCGGCTGCGACATGGTATAGGCGGGGCCGTCGTAGTTCTCGTTGTTGTTGTAGATGAACGTCCCCATGTTATTCGGGTAGCTGTGATACGCCTGCTGGAAGCTGAACCCGCTGATGATCACCGTCCCGCCCGGGTTGTTCGTGTCCGACGGGCAGAGCACGGTGCTCACCGTGGTCGCCTGGCCGGTGCTGTTCGAAGGGTCGTTGTACGCGACGCTGAAGTTGATCGAGTTGAAGAGGGCGTTCTGCTCCATGAAGTTGAGCATGCGCGGCTTCATGGAGAAGGCTTGCGAGGCCCCGGTGACGGTCGTCGAATAGTCGCTCGAGGGGGGCGGCGCCGACGACGTCGTGGTAGTTGTTGATGGCCAGGCCGAGCTGCTTGAGGTTGTTGATGCACTGCGACCGCCGCGCCGCCTCGCGCGCCGCCTGCACCGCGGGCAAGAGCAGGGCGATCAGCACGGCGATGATCGCGATCACCACCAGAAGCTCGATCAGCGTGAAGCCGCGTCGTTTCATTCGATCATCTCCTTGGCCGTGTCGGTCGACGAAGGCCATCGGGGAGAGGGGCGAGTCCGCCTCGCCTCGGCGCCCGGGACGGCGATGATTCCAGGGTCGTGGATGATGGGGGATCGGCGACGATCCCTCGGCCGGAAGCCGGCCCGGCGGCGCGACGGCGTCCGGAGAGTCGCACTCATTTTGTAAAGGTCCCTCACTCAGTCTGGTCGTCATCATGACGACTGTCAACGGTTGTTAAACCTCGAGGGCGTGAATTCCTCGGATCGGCCATGCTGGGGCCCGGCGTCTCGCGGCGATGCGGGACCGCCCACCGACCCGATGCCTACCTTTCCAGGCCCGATACGACGCGACCGGAGCATCGACCCGAGGGACATGGGCTCCGTGGTCCTTCGATCGGGGGGTCGTCGCCGCCGAGTTCGTTCGCGACTTCGACCGCGCCGGATCGCCCGGGCCGTCGAGTTCGTTCGCGCCTTCGACCGCCCGGCCCCTCGGGTGAAGGGGATACTGGCAGCTTGTCCACTGGGTCTCTCCGGCGACCCGGTGTCTTGGTGGACAACGAGTCACTGTCGGACCTGGCCGAGGGCCGGTTGCGCGCACAGGGGGCGCCGGCGGGCGGTCGGGACGGCGATGAGCAGGTCGGGAGGGCCCCTCGGGGCCGATCGGCGCTCGCGCTCAGCGGGCCGGGGCGCCTGGCGGGCGGCGTGCCGCTCGGCCTGGCGGGCCTGCTTCTCCAGGGCCCGCCGCTCGCGGCGATTCCGGGGCGCCGCGGGGGGCGGCGTCAGGCGGGCCGGGGCCGGGGTCGGGGTCGCGGCCGGGCGCTCGACGATCGCGG
This sequence comes from uncultured Planctomycetaceae bacterium, assembly GCA_963708145.1. Classification (GTDB taxonomy): domain Bacteria; phylum Planctomycetota; class Planctomycetia; order Isosphaerales; family Isosphaeraceae. Next base: position 11,319 of record OY970189.1, read on the forward strand.
CCTCCGCCTGGGCCTGCGCCGCGCGGGCCTCGGCCCGCACCGCGTTGGCGACCCGCGCCCGCTTCGCCAGGTAGTCGACCGCCGCACCCGTCAGCGGCGCCTTGTGCGACGGCGGCGGCCCCGCCGGCGACGGCTCGGCCGCCTTCGCCTCGCGGAGCCGGAGCAGCTCGGCCTTCGCCGCGTTGAAGGTCCGCCGGCAGCTCCCCTCGTACTTCCGCAGCCGCGCCGTCGCCGCGTCCTCCTCCAGCGGCATCCCCGAGGCCGCCATCGCCCGCTCCGTGCGGTCGACCGCGTCGAGGTACGCCTCCTGCCGCTCCTTCAGCTGCGCCACCTCCCGCGCCACCAGGTCGGCCATCCCCCGCGCGTCGTCCGGCGGCGGGAGCTTGTCGCTCCCCGGCGCAGCGCGGGGGCGACGCCGAGCATGTCGAAGGCCAGCCGGCGCTGGGCCTCGTCCCAGGTGCCGACGTTCCGCAGGATGGTGCCCAGCGCCTCCCAGCGCTCGATGAGCCAGTCGGCCCCGCGCGCACCCGCGCAGCGCCCGCGCCACCCGCGCCGGGTCCCTGGCGAGCCGGGCCCCCAGGCCCTCGACGGCCAGGCGGCGGTCGTCGTCCCAGCAGAGCAGGGCGCGCTCGATGCCGCGGCCGACGTCGACGATCATCATGTCGGCGCAGCGGTCCAATCGGGCCGAGGCCAGCGCCATCTGGCCGACCAGCCAGTGCTCGTAGGGGGTGCGGGGCTCGAACTCCTCGACGAGCTCGGCGGTGCGGCGGGCGACGGCCTGCGCCAGGTCGTCGGGCAGGAGGGTCTTGGCCCTCAGGCCGTGGCGGAGGGCGTTGCGGCGGCTCCGCGCGCCCTTCGGGGGTGCGCGGGCCGCCCCCGCGCCTCGGGGCGACGGGGGCGGGCGAGGTGGCCGGGGTGGTCGGGTCGTCGTGGTGGTCGGTCATGGGTGCGTCCTCGCGGAGTGGGTGCGGGCGCTGCGGACGCCATCGGCGGCGGTCGCGGAGCGGACGGGCTGCGTCGCCCGTCAAAAGGTACTATCGTGGCGGGCGGGCGTGCCGTTCCGTCTTTTTTTTCGAAATCCCTCGATTTCCCGGCCGGGGAGGGTCGGGCCCTCGGGATGGAGCCTCGTCCCTGGTTGTGATCGAAGGGGTTCACCACAAAGGCGCAAAGGGCACAAAGACAGACACAAAGGATAGATCAAAAGCCGAGTCATCTCCCGCAAGGGGTGATTCGTCTATCTTTGGATCTTCTTTGTGTCTGTCTTTGTGTCCTTTGTGCCTTTGTGGTGAACCCTTCGCTGGATCAAAAATCACCCCTCAGTCGAGCGGCTTGATCCGGACGTTGCGGAAGCGGACGATCGACTTGGGGTCGTGGTTCTGGAGGCCGATGTAGCCCCGCTCGCCCCGCGACCCCTTGTAAGAGTTGACCGGCTCGCCGTTGAGCGCGATGGTGTACTGCTGCCCCTTGACGGTGATCTCGAAGGCGTTCCACTCGCCGACGGGGCGGGTCGGCGGGGACTTGTCGGGGGCCTTGAAGCTGTAGACCGCCCCGGTGCGGTGCTCGGGGTCGGCGCCGTCGCAGATCTGGATCTCGTAGCCCTGGTTGACCGCGTCCCAGGGGCTCTTGGGCGGGTCGGGGAAGCGGACGAAGACGCCCGAGTTGTTCCGCGCGGCGGACAGCTTGTAGTCGAGCCGGAGCGTGAAGTCGCGGAACGGCTTCTCGGCGTACCAGAGCATCCCCATGCCGCCGTCGGTGACGAGCACCCCGTCGGATTCCTCGGCGATCGACCCCGGCCCGACCATCTTCCAACCCTGCTTCAGCGGGTCGCCGCGGGCGTAGAGCGGGACGAAGCCGCGCTCGTCGCCCGGCTTCGCGTCGTCGGCCGCCGCGGCGACCAGCGCCGTCGCGGCCACGATCAGCAGGGACAGGGCCTTCCCGTTCGTCATCGGTCGGTTCTCCTCGTGTTAGTAGGGGCTGTGAAGAAGAGGAATCGATCCGCAGATGTCGCAGATGAACGCAGGTAAATGTAAATAACAGTAAATTTTTATTTATCTGCGTTCATCTGCGACATCTGCGGATCGATTCCTCTTCTCTTCACCGCCTACTGACGGTCCGCCTCGATCGAGGCGATCAGCTCGTCGAAGGCGGGGCGGGCGGCGAGCATGGTCTTGTCGGGCCCGAGCATCTTGAGGAAATAGGCGGCGCGGTCGGTCTCGACGATGGCGCCGAGGAGGCGGAAGTTCGGCTTGTTGAGCGCCTTGGGGCTGCCGGGGAACTCGGCGGCGACGTAGCGGCCGGCGGCCTCGACGCGGGTCACGTCGACGTTCTTGCCCTTGACCTTCTTGCTCTCGATCGGGGGCGGGTTGCCGTCGGCGTCGCGGAACTGGTCGCGCCACCGCTTGAGGTTCGCCTCGACGGTGCCGGCGCCCCCCGGGAAGGCGAAGACGACGAGCTCGGCCGGCTCGGGGTCCCCCTCGGCCGGCTCGACCGAGAGCTGCGCCGCCGCATCGGCGAGCTCGGCCTGGTCGCCTTCCACGAGGCGGGCGCCTGGAACGTCAGGCCCCCCACGTCGACCTTCTGCGAGGGGGCGTCGGCCCCCAGGCCGACCAGGACGGCCCCGGCCGCCCCCAGCAGGGCGCCCCGGATCAGGCTTCGCGTCGCGATCATGGCTGTTTCGCTCCCCGACGGTTCGGTCCCGGACGACCCGCCCGCGGCTTGCGGAGGCCGGGGGCGCGGACTACCATGCTGGACATTCCCGAGACGCCCCCGCCCACCCCGCATCGCGGAGGACGACCCGTGCGCACCGCTCGCCCGCTCTGCTGGACCCTCGCCACGGCCTGCCTCGTGGTCGCGACCGCCCCGGCGACCGCCCAGAAGAAGGTCCCCAAGGGGACGGCCCCCGTCAAGGTCCTGCTCCTGACCGGCGGCCAGCGCGACCACCACGCCTACCGCGACCAGGCATTGTACCTGTCCAAGGCGCTGGAAGACACCCGGCGGTACGAGGTGACGCTCGCCGAGGACGCCTCGATCCTCGAATCGCCCGCAATGCGCAAGTACGACGTCCTGATCGTCAACGCCGACCGCCGCGACGACGAGTTCAAGTTCACCGAGGCGCAGCAGCGCGCCCTGCTCGACTACGTCAAGGCGGGGCACGGCTACGTCTCGATCCACGGCGCCGACAACGCGGCGCCCGACTGGCTCGACGACTGGCGCGACATGCTCGGCGGGATCTACTCGCACAAGGGCCTGCCCGACGGCAAGACCAAGCAGGCGACCTTCACCGTCAAGGTCGTCGACACCGACAGCCCCGTCACGAAGGGGCTGAAGGACTTCGAGCTCCAGGACGAGCTCTACTACAACATGCAGATGCGCCCGACGTCCGGCCGCTGGCCACGATCGAGTACAACAACACCGCCTGGCCGGTCGCGTGGACCCGCACCTACGGCCGCGGCCGGGTCTTCCACACCCCTCTGGGCCACCGCGGCATCAAGACCCCCGACAGGGAGCCGCTGACCAACCCCCACCTGCTCAAGATGGTCATCCAGGGCCTCGACTGGGTCGCCGCGGGCCAGGACGGGGCGCCCGCGTCCAAGTCGCGCGGCGCCACGATGTCCTAGGATTGGACCATGCCAGGCGGGCCGCCCCGGGAGGGGCGCGGCTCGCGAGGGCGATGGTGCGGGGTCTCCACCTTCGATAAGGGCTGCGTCATGGTGAAGAAGGTCGTCCGGACGATGCTCCGGCCCGTGCGGCGGATGATGACCCGGGCGGTCATCCTGCCCCCACCTCTGCCTCCGCCCCCGGCCCCGGTCGTCAACGCCGCGCCGAACATGACCCTGATCGAGAAGTGCGCGTGGATCGTGGCGGCGGACCGGATCGAGGGCGATTACCTGGAGTTCGGCGTCTTCCGCGGCGGCGCGTTCATCAACTCGTACAAGGCGCTGGAGGGGGTCTTCGAGCGGAAGCGGCTCGATGACCTGGCGTACAACACCGCCACCCCCGAGGGCCTCCGCGCCCTGCGGGCGTGCTGGGAGCGGATGCGGTTCTTCGCCTTCGACTCGTTCGAGGGCCTCCCCGCGCCGGAGGGGGTCGATCGGCAGGGGGATGCGTTCGCGGAGGGCCAGTACGCGGCGGGCGTCGAGGAGTTCCGCGCCAACGTCGCCGCGGCCGGCGTCCCGCTCGACCGCGTCACCTGCGTCCCCGGCTGGTTCGACCAGACATGCACCCCGGCCACGGTCGAGCGCCACGGGCTGACGAAGGCCGCCGTGGTCTGGGTCGATTGCGACCTCTACCGCTCGACCGTGAGCGTCCTGGACTTCATCACCCCGCTGCTCCAGGACGGCACGATCCTGATCTTCGACGACTGGTACTGCTTCCGGGGCCATCCCCGCCGCGGCGAGCAGAGGGCCTTCGCCGAGTGGCGGCAGGCCTTGCGGGGCTTCACCGTCTCGGAGTACCAGAAGGAAGGCCCGTGGCGGATCGCGTTCCTGGTCTCCGAGGGCACTTCCCGGATTGACCCGCTCAGTCGCGGTGCTGCGTGACGCGGTGGAGCGACCGCCGCACGAAGGCCACGACCGTCCAGCCGCTGATCATCCCGAGCAGGTAGACGGCCACGACCTCCAGCGCCAACGGGGCGCGGAGGCCCCAGTTCAGGAACTGGAGCTCGACCGGCTCGCGGTTCTGGAGCGCGAAGATCGCGACGGCCCCGAGGAAGATCAGGAGCAGGAACCCTTGGACGTATCGCATCGGGTCACCTCGGCGTAGGGGGACTGTAGATGCCGATGGTGGGTTGCGCTGCGCCGACCCACCCTACAAGAGAAGAACGACTCCGCGGATCGCCCCTCAGCCCAGGGTCACGTCGACCCGCGCCATCTCGTGCGGGGTGAGGTCCACGAGCACGGCGTCGCCGTCGGTGGGCAGGTCGACGACGGTGTCGCCGTTGAAGTCGGCCTGCCGCGCCCACGAGGGGTTGCGGAACGTCCGCAGGCGACAGCGGCAGGCGCGGCCGGCCGTCTCGACGAGGTGGAAGGCCAGGCCCCAGCCGCGGCCGTCGCTGGTCTGGTCGACGTACGCGACCCGGGTGACGGCGACCGCCTTGCTGTCGACCTGGACGAGCCATCCGGAAGGGCCCGACCGCGGCGGGCCGGCGGCGGTCGCGACGACATGGGCCGGGCCGATCAGGTCGGTCGCGGCGTGGGACGGGTGCTCCAGGTCGAGCACCACGCCGAGCCGGAACGATCGACACGCCTCGCGGCCGGCGATCAGCAACGTGTCGAGCATCCGCGTCCCGTGCCGGCGGTGGTGCGCCAGGCCGCCGAACAGCAACGCGGTGCGCTGGCGACGGGTCGAGATGTCGAGCGCGTCGGGCGTCTCGGGGCGGTCGGCCTCGGTCAGCTCGGGCGCGAGGAGGCAGGTGCGGCGGAGCATCGAGTTCGGGTCGGGCCACGCCCACCGGCAGGAGAGGTGGTGCGACCACGGGTCGGCCCCCGAGGCGCGGTCGAGCCAGGCGGCGTCGAGGTCGCCGAGCTCGACGTCGATCTCCAGCAGGGGGCGGCCGGTCCAGAGCCGATAGCGCTGGCGGAACGAGGCGAGCCGGCGGTCGTTGCGGGGGTCGAGCAGGGCGCCGCGCGCGGTCGCCTGCACCAGCGCCGGGCCCCCGTAATCGACCTCGAACGACTCGGCCCGCATCCGGGTCGCGGCGGAGCGGTCGGGGTGGTCGAGGCCGGTGATCGTCAGTTGCTGGCCGAGCCGGGCGACCTCCTCGGCGGCGGCGTGCAGGCCGCGGATGCCGCCGGTCGCCGCGTCGACCTCGACCGACAGCGTTTCGTTGCGGAGGACGTGCCCGCGCGCCGAGACCGCCCCCGAGGCGATCGGCGCCGCCTCGACGTTCGCCTCGCGCGGCACCCAGGCGTAGCCGAAGGCGGGCAGGTCGACGACGGCGTAGACCCCCTCGTCGGTGTACTGCGACGCCCGCAACGGGCCCTCGGGGCGGAGGTCGAGCTCGGCGTCGGGCAGGAGCACCGCCGCGCGGCGGGCGATCCCGACCGGGTTGAGCACGAGATAGCCGTCCCGACCGTCGGACCCGTCGCCGACGATCGCCCGCGACAGCGCCCCGGCCCAGATCGGCTCCCGGCGCTCGATCTCCGCGCGGGCCTCGTCGAGACGGCCCATCTCCAGGGCCTCCTCGGTGGCTGACGTCATCGGCCGCCTCGGCGACATTCGCCGAGACGGACATCGCCAGGGCGCGGAGCGCGCCCATCGCGTCGAGCCGGGCGCGGAGCCTCGCGTGCTCGGCCCGTCGCGAGATCGGCCGGTCGTCGCGGCGGGCGACCGCCTGCGACAGGTACGGCGTCTCGTACTGGTCGGGCTCGGCGTGGAAGGTCTCGAACGGGCGGTCGGTCAGGTGGAAGTAGTCGTTGAGCGTCGTCCACCGCGCCAGCACCGGCGAGTACGAGGCGACGCGGCGGAGGTCGCGATACCACGTCGCGACGCGGTCGGGCCAGTGGACCAGCCCGAGCGTCGCGACGTGGTCGTCCTTCAGCGTCTGGGCCAGCCGCCACGGGAGCAGGAGGCCGCTCGCGGCGCGGTCGGCGCCCAGAGGGGGGCGGGTCAAGGTCTCCAGGCTCGTGCCGTCGGGCGCCTCCCAGAGCCTCTTGGGCTCGGGGCGGATCGGGAACTTGCCGGCGTCGAACCCCAGATGCACGGCGAACCGGAACCCGAGCCGCTTGGCGACCTGCGGCAACTGCGGGTACAGGCCGAACCGTCGCCTCGCGAGGGTCTCGACGTTGCGGTCGTCGAGATGCCTGCGGTAGACCTCTCCGCCGCGGCGGAACTGCCAGAGGATCGATTCCAGCGGCAGGAGCGGCTCGTCGACCTCGGCGTAGGCCCCCCCCGCGACGTCGGCCCACCCCTCGGAGATCCCCTCGCGGAGCGCGGCCATCGCGTCGGGGTCGCGATCGGCCAGCGCCTCGATCGCCGCCGCCGGCGCGAGGAACGTCACCGGGGCGCGCGCGGCCAGCGCCTCGGCCAGCGCCCCGGCCGCGAGGGCGGGATCGACGAGGCAGATGTCGATCAGGTACGCGTCGACGGGGTAGAACCGCTCGCGCGCCTGCGTCAGCAGCTCGAACGCCGCGCGGAGGCGATTGGTCGCGGTCGCGTGGTCGCCCGACCGCCAGGCCGAGGCCCCGGCGAGGATCTCGCGCGACAGGCTGTCCACGTCGAGCGCGTCGGGGTGCCCCATCGCGGTCGTCGTGTCGCGGAGCATCCACCGCGCCGTGCCCAGCGCGAGGAAGTCGAGCGCGACCCTCTCGGAGTCCTCGCCCCCGTCGCCGATCGTCGCGTCGCCCCCCATCCGGGCCCGGACCTCGCGGACCAGGGCGAGCCGATCAGCCTCGCCGTCGATGAGGATGGTGCCGGCGTCCTCGGCCTGCTCGCGGTAGCCGGAGGGGAGCCGGTCGGCGGCGCCGTCGGCCAGGATGCGGACCTCGCGCGGGCCGGGCGATGAGGGGGACTCGACCTCCTCGATCGCCGGCAATTCGCCCGCCTCGGCCAGAAGCGCCGGGTGCCAGAGGGCCGTCACGGCGCACCAGGCGCCGAGCGCCGCGCGCTCGGGCAGGTCGTGCGGGGGCTCGGCGCCGTCGTCGGCGATCAGGGCGATGAGCCTCCAGCCCCCTCCCGACGGGCCCTCGAACGGATTCGGGACGTCGTCCGGCGAGGGGCTCCTCCGGGGCGTCGGGCGGCATGCTCATGCGGTCAGGCTCCGAGCGAGGACTTCAACTCGCGGACCTCGGCCGAGAGGGCCTCGACGCTCCCTCGCAGCGCCTCGACCTCGGCCCTCAGCGCCGCCACCTCGGCCGCGACGGCCGGTGAGTGCGACGTCGCCGCGCGGGCGGGCCGCTCGTCGTCGTCGGCCGTCGCGGCGTCGTGGGCGAAGCCGGTGCGGACCTTCTCGGCCTCCTCGGGCGGGTAGAGGCCGTGCGTCACCACGACCCCGCGCCTCTGACCCGGGGGCGACAGGTAGACGACCAGCCCGCGCGCCGCCAGGGCTTCGAGCACCGCCTGCAACGCGGGCAGGTCGGGGAACGGCTCCATCCGGCTCGCCCGCGCGCGGAGGTCCCCCTCCGTCTGCGGCCCGCGGAGCAGGAGCTCGGCCATCACGGCGAGCTCGGCCTTGCTGACCTTCAGCCAGTCGTAGAGCGTGTGCTTCCAGCGCTCGACGCGACCGCCCGCCTCGACCCGGATCGCCGCCCCCTTGTGGCGGAGGTCCTGCGAGGATCTCCTCGACGTCGTCGGCGTCGTAGTTCGGTCACGGGGTCGCGGTTGGTCTTCTGGTTGCAGCCCGAGACGATCGCCGCGACGGTCATCGGGTAATACTCGGGGGTCGTCTTGCCCTTCTCGGCCAGCACCCCCACCACCCTCCGCTCCCTCGGCGACAGCGGCACCCACGCCCGCTCCTCGGCCGGCGTACTCATGATCCATCCCTCATTAGAGTAGGCAGTAGGCGGTAGGCAGTAGGCAGTGAAGACAATCATCAGACTACCGCAACCAGGACGGATGTCCTCGATTCGCAGCCCCGTAGGGGCGACCGTCAGTAGCCAGGGGCGATAGCCCCTGGAGGGAAGAGGAAGGGCCGCATCCGTATCGGCGAGGGGTATCGCCCCTCGGGTCCAGGGGCTATCGCCCCTGGCTACTGCGGTCGCCCCTACGGGGCTGCAAGAGCCCGGTCATTACCGCCTACTCCCAATCAGGGCAATTCCAGCTTGAGCGTCTCGGTGACGCGGTTGGTGAAGTTGGCGATGCCGACGGTCATCGCCAGCTCGACGATCTCGCGGTCGGAGAGCTTCTGATGGAGGCGGGCCATCAGGTCGTCGCCGGCGACGATGTGGCGGGTGACGTCCTCGGCGTACCGCAGGACGTCGCGCTGGAGGTCGTCGTAGGCGTCGCTCGTCTCGAAGTCGGCGGTCTCGTCGATCTGGCGATCGGTGAGGCCGGCCTTGCGGCCGAAGGTGCGGTGGTGGCTCAGGCAGTAGTCGCAGTCGTTGAGCTCGGAGGTCTTGATGTAGGCGAGCTCGCGGAGCTTGCCGTCGAGCTGGGTCTTCGACAGGGCCCCGTTGAGGGCGAGGAACCCTTCGAACAGCTCGGGGCTGTGCGCCATGGCGCGGAAGACGTTGGGCACGGCGCCGAGCTTCTTCTCCATGCCCTCGAAGATCGCGCGGACCTTCTCCGCCGCTTCTCCTTCGACAGATAGCTGACGTGGGCCATGACGGGCCTCCCTGGTGCGCCTCGGGGCATGGGCTGTGTCGGTGGTGGACGAATCGACATCCTAGCCGCGACCGACGGGGGCCTCAAGCGCCCACCCACCGGGCCTCGATCCGGACAGCGACGAATGGTCCCGTCGGCACGTCCTCCGGACCGCTCAGAACCGCCTGAGTCGTTCGGCCGTGGCGGTGAACTGGGCGGCGGGGTCGCGCGCCGGGTCGGGCCAGACGGTGAGGAAGCCCCGGTAGTTGATCTCCTCCAGGGCGCCGAGGTACTCCTCCCAGTCGAGTCCTCCCGGCGGGAATCCCGAGCCTCGGGGGCTGGTCGTCGAGCGAGGCGGGGCGCGACGACGTGGCGTCGCTGGCATAGGCGTGCGCAACCCACTCGCCGAGGGCGCGGGTCGCGGCCACCGGGTCGTGCCCGTGCTGGAGCAGGGCGGCCGGGTCGAGGCTCGCGGCCAGCCCGGCCGGGCCGAGCGATTCGAGGGCCGCGCGGAGCGCCTCGCCCGATTCGGTGCCGGCCTCGACGGCCAGACGGACCCCGCGATGGTCGGCGCGGCGGCCGAGCTCGCCGAGGGCGCCGGTCCAGGTCTCGCGGCGGGGGGCGTCCGCCTCGGGCGGCACGGCCCCGACGCGGGCCAGGACGAGCGTCGCCCCCAGCTCGAAGGCCATCGCGAAGGCCCTCTCGGCGCGCCGGAGGCGGTCGTCGAGCTGGTCGAGCGTGTCGAACGGCCGTCGCGTCGGCAGGCTCAGCGCGATCGGCGCCGAGCTCGACCGACCGCAGCAGGTGCCGCAGCTCGCGCCGGCCGGTCTCGGAGAGGCGGTCGGGGGAGAGGTCGCCGACGGCGTCCATGACGACCCCCTTGGCCCCCAGCCGGGCGGCCTCGCGGATCTGGTCGCGGATCGACCGGTTCGGGTCGAGCCGCAGCCCCAGGGGAGATCGGATCATCGCGTGCCATGCCTCCGCAAAGGACGGGGACGGGCCGACCTCGCGCGTCCCGGAGGTGCGGGGCCCGTCCCCCTCCAGGATGATCTCCGATCGCGGCGGCTGCAAGGCGACGCGGAGTTCACCTCACGGAGGGCCCGGATTTGCCCTTCCGCGAGGCCCCGATCCCTGGGTTAAATGGAGACGTCTACGATGATCTCGACTGTCTCTGGCGACCCTTCGTTCCCACGCTCCGCGTGGGAACGCGCATCTTCGGACGCTCTGCGTCGCCATCGGACGGACGCGGAGCGTCCGCAGAGGCATTCCCACGCGGAGCGTGGGAACGAGAGTGGTGCTCGGCCTCACCGGCGCCAAAGTCCTCCCGGCCCCGTCCCGTCGAGGGAATCCGTGGCGATCGTCCGCCCTCCCCTGGCACGCCGCATCCTGGACATCCCGGCCGGGCGGCTCGCCCGCCTGATCGGGACGTGGCCCGAGGCGGCGCTGCTCGAGAGCGGGCCCGGGTTCGGCGAGTCGGGCCGGTGGAGCATCCTCGCCGCGCGGCCCGCGGCTGGTCTTCGAGGCGACCGGCATCTCCTGGCGGCTCCGGTGGGATACCGGGCACGAGGAGACGGGCACCGGCGACGTGCTCGACGCCCTCGCGCGGCTCGTGCGGCGTCACGGGCTGGCCGACCCGTCGGAGATGCCCGACCCGGACGAGGCGCCGTTCCAGGGGGGGATGATCGGCTTCTTCGGCTACGACCTCGCCCCCCTCCTCGAACGCCTCCCGCGCCGGTCGCCGCGCGAGACGCGGTTGCCCGACGTCCGCTTCGCGCTCTACGACACGGCCGTGACCGTCGACCACGCCTCGGGCGCGGTCGAGCTGCGGGCACACGACCTCCTGGGCGAGGGGACGGCCGCCGTCGAGCGGCGCTGCCGGGACTGGCGGCGAGCCTTGCGGCATGACCCGCCGCCCGTCCGGCCGTCGCGGCTCGGGCCCCTGGAGAGCAACTTCGAGCCGGAGGAGTATCGCGAGGCCGTCGGCCGGGCGCTGGAGTACATCCGGGCGGGCGACATCTTCCAGGTGAACCTGTCGCAGCGGTTCTCCGCGAGGGGGCGGCCCGAGCCGCTCGACCTGTACCTGCGGCTCAAGGCCGTCAGCCCCTCGCCGTTCGCGGCGTTCCTGCGGTGGGACGACCTGGCCGTCGTCTCGGCCAGCCCGGAGTGGTTCTACCAGACGAGGGGCGACCGCCTCGTGACCCGCCCGATCAAGGGGACGCGCCCGCGCGGGGCATCGGCCGAGGAGGATGCCCGGCTCGCGACGGGCCTGGCCGCCAGCCCGAAGGACCGCGCCGAGCTGACGATGATCGTCGACCTGGAACGGAACGACCTCGGCCGGGTCTGCCGGTATGGGACCGTCCGCGTGATCGACCCGCTGACGGTCGAGACGTTCGCGCAGGTGCATCACCTGGTGGCCACGGTCGAGGGCCGCTTGCGGCCCGGATGCGGGCCGATCGACGTGGTGCGGGCCCTGTTCCCCGGGCGGGTCGATCACCGGGGCGCCGAAGATCCGCGCGATGGAGATCATCGACGAGCTGGAGCCGTCGCGACGCAGCCTGTACACCGGGGTCGATCGGCTACTTCGGCCGCGGCGGCGCCAGCGGCTTCAACATCGCGATCCGGACGATGCTCGTCGAGGGGGACCGCGTCAGCTACCAGGTCGGCGGCGGGATCGTGGCCGACTCGGACCCCGAGGCCGAGTATCGCGAGACCCTCGACAAGGGCCGCGGCCTCCGCGACGTGATCGAGGGCCGGGGGGCCGCGCCATGATCTGGGTCGCCGGCCGGATCGTCCCCGACGACGAGCTGAAGGTCAGCGTGCTGGATCGGACCTTCGAGCACGGCCTCGGCCTGTTCGAGACGCTGCGGACCTGGAACGGCCGCGCCGTCCTGCTGGGGCGCCACCTGGCGCGGCTGTCGCGTTCGGCCGAGGAGCTCGGGCTGCCGCTCGACCCGGCCGCCCTGCCCGACGCCGGCGCGGTTGCCGATTTGCTTCGAGCCGAGCGGGATTGAGGGCGACGCCCTGCTCCGGATCACCCTGACCGGGGGCCGCTCGGAGACGGGCGGCTCGACCCTCTGGATGCGGCCCGCCCCCCTGCCCCGCCGACGAGCACGGACGGGGCCACCGTCGCCCTCGGCTATCTGGGAGGCGTCCCCGGTCCGATCCCCTCGCACGGTACAAGACCCTGAACTACTGGCCTCGGCGGATCGCCTCCGAGCAGGGCCGGCAGGCGGGCTTCGACGAGGTCGCTGAGCACGACGCCGGACGAGCGCCACTGGGAGGGGAGCCGGACGAACCTGCTTCGTCGTCACGGGCGATCACGCTCATCACCCCGACGCTCGACGGGCCGATCGTGCCCGGCGTGATGCGGGACGTGGTCCTGGAGCAGGCGCGAGGGACCTGCGCGATGGCGGTGGTCGAGGAAGCTGACATCACCGACCTCTCGTCGCAGGCGGCCGACGAGGTCTTCCTGACCAACTGCGGTCCGCGGGATCATCCCCGTCGCCCGCGCCTTGGCGGCGGCCGACGGGTCCCCGGACCTGGTCGTTGGACGGTGCGGGGCCGGCACCCGGCTCCCTGGACGCACGGCTCTCGACCGGAGGATCGGTCCGACTGGCTCGACCGAGGAGGGCCCGACACCATGACGACCGTCGCCGACGTGGCCCGGTGGCTCGACGACTTCGCCCCCTCGCGGCTGGCCGAGGCGTGGGACAACGTCGGCCTGCTCTGGGGCGACCCGGGGGCCGAGGTCGAGCGGATCATGACCTGCCTGACGGTCACGCCCCGCACCGCCGACGAGGCGATCGGCGAGCGGGCCGGGCTGATCGTCAGCCATCACCCGGTGCTGTTCAAGGCGGTCAAGCGCGTCCGCGCCGACCAGCCCGAGACCGGCATGCTCTGGGACCTCGCCCGCGCGGGGGTCGTCGATCCTCAGCCCGCACACGGCCTTCGACAACACGCACGACGGCATCAACGACGGCCTCGCCCGCCGTCTCGGGCTGATCGACGTGGTGCCGCTGCGGGCCTCGGCCGGGCCGGGGTCGTTCAAGGTGGTCGTGTTCACGCCGAGGGCCGATCACGAGGCCGTCCTGGCGGCGGCCTTCGACGCGGGGGCGGGTCGGATCGGGGCCTACGACGAGTGCTCGTTCAGCATCCCCGGCCGCGGGACGTTCTTCGGCACCGAGGGGGCCAACCCCGCCGTCGGCCAGGCGGGGCGGCGCGAGACGGTCCGCGAGCGCCGCGTCGAGGTCGTCTGCCCCGGCGACCGCCTCGCCGCGGCGCTGGCGGCGATCCGCGCGGCCCACTCCTACGAGGAGCCGGCGATCGACGTCTATCCGCTCCACGCCCCGCTCGCACGGGCCCGGGCGCGGGGCGGGTGGGACGGCTCCCGGAGCCGAGGTCGCTGGAGGAGTTCGCGGAGTACGTCGCGGACGATCCTGGCGGCGCGCGGGGTCCAGGTCGCCGGGCCGGTCGGGCGGGAGGTCGCCCGCGTGGCGATCGTCTGCGGCGCCGGCGACGACTTCCTGGGCGACGCCGCCCGCGCCGGGGCCGACGTCCTGCTGACCGGCGAGGCCCGGTTCCATCGTGCGCCTGGAGGCCGAGGCGCTGGGCCTCGGCCTCGTCGTCGCCGGGCACCACGCCACCGAGAGGCCCGGCGTCGAGGACCTGGCCGTGCGGATCGCCGCGGCCTTCCCCGCGGCCGAGGTCTGGGCCAGCCGCCACGAGGCCGACCCGCTGCGGCCCCTCACCGGCGAACGACCCTGAGCCGAACCATGCGACCGCCACGATGGACGATAGGCAGGATCATATTCGGGGCCACCGCAGGGATGATTATGGCCGTCTTCATGGACGTGGCAGGGACGAGCACGACCCGTCCGAAGCTATTCCTGGGCCTGGCCATCGGGGCGATGATTGGGATGCTCATCGCCGCCTATGCTGACCTCGACCTCTTCAGGTCGCAGGGCGATCCGCCGACGCCAAAACCGTAATCGGACGGCCTCCGCATGGCCACGTCCTCGAGGCCATGCCACCCCGGAGGTCGATCACGTCACACCCCAAGTCGATTTTGCCATCCGAGGAAAAAATAACCCCCGGGACGTCCCGGGGGCTGGAAGGGTGGTCGATCGGGTTGACTGGCGGTCCGACCCGCCGCTCAGGTGCTGGCGACGGCCGTCTCGGCCGAGTCGCCGGCGCCGGCCTTGCCGCGGGTGGCGGGGACGGCCAGGTACGTCTGGTGCTCCCACTGGCCGGCCCACGCCTGGCCCGACCAGCGCTGCAGCGAGATCGCGCGGACGGTCGGACGGTCCTCGTCGCGGATCACCTCGCCCCAGGCGCCGGCATACGCCGCGCGGACCTGCGACGAGCTCTCGCCCACGCAGAGCAGGCGCTCACCGCCGGGGGCCAGGCAGGCCACGGCTCGCCAATCCTGGGCGCCTGTTGATTCGGTCATGCTCATAATGGAACAAATCCCCGCCCGACGACACCGCCGCGGACGAACCCCGCGGGTTCGCGAGTCGGACAGCAGCGCGCCGGGACTTCAAACCCAGTGCCGGAAATCTCGGTTCAGGAATCCAACGGGCAGGATCGCGGCATCCGGATGATCCGCTCCGATTTATGGCGGGAACCCCTCCCCACCGTGATCTTACGCCCTGGCGCCCCGCTCGGCAACTCAACCCGATCGCACGGGATGCTCCCGAGACGGGATCGGCCGGGGGACGGAGCCGCGGGCGGAGGGCGGCTGATGAGGGATCGCCCGGGGGGAGCGATTCGGATGCGAAACCAACCGGCGAGCCTGGGATCGGCGATACTCCTGGCCGATCCTGCACCACTGACGTCTCATTGTACCGTCGCAGGCCACCCAGGGCGAATGAAATCCGCCAAAAATCCCGAGCTTTCGCCGGAATCTGCCGCGACGTAACCCCCTGCGCCGGATCGTCCCGGCGCCGGTGCGTGCCGGCGGCGGCTCAGCGCGGGCCGATCCGCAGCAGCACCTTGCCCCCCCGGCCGACCGCCTCCGCCTCGCGGACCGCCTCGCCGATCGCCTCCAGGGGGAACGTCCGCCCCACCTCGGTCTCCAGCACCCGGGCGCGGATCATCGCGGCGATCTCGCGGAACAGCCGCAGGGACGCGGGGATGCTCCGTTCCCGCATCCAGTGGCCGAGCCAGAACCCCTCGACCACACGCTTCCCCGCGATCATCCGCCGCGGGTCGATCCGCAACGGCTCGCCCGACAAGGTCCCGTAGACGAGCAGCCGGCCGTCGGCCGCCAGCGCGTCGAAGGCCCCCGTCCCCGTGTCGCCCCCCACCGGGTCGACCGCGTAGCGGACCCCGTCGGTCCCGGTCGCCCGCCGCACCTGCTCGTCGATCGGGCCGTCGGACGACGAGATCACCGCGTCGCCCCCCAGCGCCTTCAGCTCGTCGATCGCCTCGCGGCGGCGGACCACGTTGAGCGTCTTGAAGCCGTCGTGCCGCCCCAGCTTGATGATCATCCGCCCCAGTTGCGACCCCGCCGCCGTCTGCAACAGCCACTCCCCCTTCGGGACCTTCAGCACGTGCCGGACCATCGCCAGCACCGTCGCCGGGTTGACGAAGAACGACGCGACCTGCTCGTCGGGGATGTCATCGGCCACGGGCCGAGCCTGGCGCGCGGGGATCACGGCGTACTCGGCCCAGTTGCCCCCGTTGCTGTTGATGACCGTGACCCGCTTCCCCTTGACCAGCCATCCCAGCAACCCCGGCCCGGCCTTGTCGACGACCCCCACCCCCTCGAACCCGGGCGTCGCGGGCAATTTCGGCAGGACCCCATAAAGCCCGCGGACCACGAGCAGGTCGGAGGGGTTGATCGGGCTGGCGATCATCCGCACGCGGACCTCGCCCGGGCCCGGCTCGGGCATCGGCACGTCGCGGACGCGGAGCACCTCGGCCGGCTCGCCGAACTGGTCGAAGACGATGGCTTTCATGGCTCGGCCTCGCTCGCTCTCTCGAAAGTAGGCAGTAGGCGCGTAGGCAGTAGGCAGTGAAATTACAGAAGATTAGGCTGCATTGCCTACGGCCTACCGCCTTATCTCCCATGAGGGACCATCATGGACACCACCCCCCTCGTCACGACGGCCTGGCTCCAGGACCACCTCCACGACCCCGACCTCCGCGTGGTCGACATGCGGGGCTACGTGACCGCCCGGCCGGTGGGCCCGGGCGTCGAGGAGGCCACGTATCGAGGCGCGAGCGAGGAGTATCTCGCCGGGCACATCCCGGGCGCCGTCTACGTCGACTGGACGGCGGACATCGTCGACCCCGACGACCCGGTCCCCGCGCAGGTCGCGCCCCCCGATCGGTTCGCCCGCGCGATGGCGGAGCGCGGCATCGGCGACTCGACCCGCGTCGTCGCCGTCGACCACCACGGCGGCCAGTTCGCCACGCGGCTGTGGTGGGCCCTGAAATACTACGGCCACGACGCGGTGAGCGTCCTCGACGGCGGCTGGGGCCGCTGGGTCGAGGAGGGGCGCGAGGTCGAGCGGGGGCCGGTCCGGGTCGAGCCGAGGGACTTCCACCCCGATCCTCGCCCCGGCCTCCGCGCCTCGGCGGGCGACGTCCTGGCGCGCCTCGGCCGCGACGACTGGCAGATCATCGACGCGCGCGACCCGGCCCAGTACGCCGGCGCCCGCCGCCGGGGCCCGCGCGGGGCACATCCCGGGGGCCGTCAACGTGCCTCGCGAGACCTTCTTCGCCGACGGGGGGGCTTCCTCCCCGAGGACGAGGTCCGCCGCCGCGTGCGGAAGCGCGGGATCGACCCCGACCGCCCGGTCGTCGCCTACTGCAACGGCGGCGTCGCCGCGACGGTCGTCCTGTTCAACCTGCACCGGCTCGGCTACCCGCGGCTGGCCAACTACGACGGGTCGTGGAACGAGTGGGGGACGCGGCTCGACCTGCCCGCCGCGACCTCGTGACGCGACGCGAGCCGCCCGCCGCACCGGACCAACTCAAGTCGCAAGGCCGTACCATCAGACGACCTCGGCCGCGCAAAAGCTCAGCCCGACATCCGGTGAGGGCTTGCAGACCGGCGACCGCGCGGGGATAGTCAACGGTCGCGCCTGCTCGGGCTCGGACGCCCCCATCGCCTCGGGGCGGGGGCGGGTCGAGTTGAGGAGACCAGGCGGACAGGGCAGACGGAGAATCGCTCGATGCCAGAACACGATCCCAAACCGAAGGGCGGCCCGGCCGGGGCGAGCCGCCGCGACTTCCTGAGGGGGTCCGGCCTGGCGGCGGCCACGGCCGTGTTGACGGGCCCGGCGCACGAGGCGCTCGACGAGGCCCGCGCCGCCGAGGAGGCGGGGACGAAGGTCCTCTCCGGCCAGGTGGAGCTGGACCTCGACGTCAACGGCGAGCGCCGCCACTGCACCGTCGAGCCGCGGAGCACCCTGCTCGACACCCTGCGGAACCGCCTCGACGTGACCGGGCCGAAGCGGGTCTGCGACCGGGCCAGCTGCGGCGCCTGCACGGCGATCGTCGACGGCAAGCCGGTCTACTCGTGCACCACGCTGGCCGTCTCGTGCCAGGGCAAGAAGGTCGAGACGCTGGAGAGCTTCGAGCACCGACGAGACGGGCGTCCCGCACGCCTTCCACCAGGCCGACGGGCTGATGTGCGGCTACTGCACGCCCGGCTTCGTCACCGCGTGCAAGGCGCTGCTGGACCAGAACCCCAACCCGTCGCTCGACGACGTCAAGCGCGGGCTCGACGGCAACATCTGCCGCTGCGGCACCTACATCGGCGTGTTCCAGGCGGTGCTCGCCGCGGCCAAAGCCATGAAAGGAGCCTGACCGATGGCCGGTTGGCCCCAGAACCCCCGCCTGATCGGGACGAGGATCCCCCGCGTCGACGGCCTGGCCAAGGCCTCCGGGCGGGCCAAGTACCCCTCCGACGTGCGGCCCGAGGGTACCCTCTTCGGCGTGATGCTCTACAGCCCCCATGCGCACGCCCGCATCAAGTCGATCGACGTGGCCGACGCCGAGAAGATGCCGGGCGTCAAGGCGATCGTCGCGATCGCCAAGGAGGGGACGATCCTCCGCTACCACGGCGACGACATCGCCGGGGTCGCCGCCGAGACCGAGGAGCAGGCGCGCGACGCCGCCCGCGCCATCAAGGTCGAGTACGAGCTCCTGCCGCACGTCGCCACCGAGGCGCAGGCGATGGCCGAGAACGCCCCGCAGGTCGTCAAGGGGGGCAACGTCCGCAAGGGCCGCGCCATCGTCAAGGGCAAGCCCGAGGACGACATGGCCAGGGCCGACGTGACGATCGAGGCGACCTACTCGCTGCCGGTCATCACCCACGTCTGCCTCGAGACGCACGGCCTGACGGCGATGTGGGAGTCGCCCGACCGGCTCGTCGCCTGGGCGAGCACGCAGGCCGTCGGCCCGACCGCCGCCGAGCTGGCGCAGAAGTTCAACATCCCCGCCTCCAACGTCACCGTGCTGACCGAGGTGATGGGGGGCGGGTTCGGCTCGAAGTTCGGCGCCGACCTGTGGGGCCGGACCGCCGCCGAGCTGTCGAAGAAGGCCGGCGGGAAGCCGGTCAGGATGTTCCTCGATCGCATCCAGGAGCACCTCGCCGCCGGCAACCGCCCCAGCGCCTCCGCGCAGGTCAAGCTCGGCGCCACCAAGGACGGCAAGCTCGTCGCGTTCATCGCCGAGACCCGCGGCGTCGGCGGCGTGAGCCGCGGGGCGCAGTTCCCGCTGCCCTACGTCTACGACGTCCCCGCCTCGTCGCGGACCCACTCCGACGTCTTCGTCAACGGCGGCGACGCCCGCGCCATGAGGCCCCGGGCCATCCCCAGGGCTGCGCCATCATGGAAGCGGCGATGGACGACCTGGCCGACAAGCTCGGCGTCGACCCGCTGGAGTTCCGCCTCAAGAACCTCCCGCCGACCGACTTCAAGACGCCGATCTACGAGGCCGAGGTCAAGATGGGGGCCGACCTGATCGGCTGGCGAGAGGACCGCAAGCCGCGCGGCCAGGGGGGCAAGGGCCCGATCAAGCGCGGCCTCGGCATGGCGCTGCACACCTGGGGAGGCGGCGGCGCCCAGGACAAGCAGGTCGCCTGCATCATCAACCCCGACGGGTCGGTCGAGGTCCGCTCGGCCACCCAGGACCTCGGCACCGGCGCCCGGACCGTCCTGGCGATCATCGCCGCCGAGGTGCTCGGGCTGAACGTCTCGGACATCAGGTCGAACATCGGCAACTCGACCTTCCCGCCCGGCCAGAACTCGGGCGGCTCGACGACCACGCCGTCGATGAGCCCGCCGACGTTCTTCGCCGCCAGCCAGGCGCGCGACGCGCTGTTCCGGAAGATCGCCCCCGGCCTCGACTGCAAGCCCGAGGACCTCTCGCTCAAGGAGGGCAAGGTCCTGGTCAAGGGCGAGGCCAAGCTGTCGTGGAAGGACGCCTGCCGCAAGCTCGGCATGATGCCGATCACCGAGATCGGCAAGTTCGAGCGCGGCCTGTCGTCGGTCGGCGTCGGCGGCTGCCAGTTCGCCGACGTGTCGGTCGACGTCGAGACCGGCGTCGTCCGGGTCAACAAGATCGTCGCGATCCAGGACTCGGGCCTGATCATCGACAAGCTGACCTGGGAGAGCCAGGTCTACGGCGGCGTCATCGGCGGGCTGAACTACGCCCTGTTCGAGGAGAGGGTCATGGACCCGACCACGGGCGTGATGCTCAACCCCGACATGGAGCTGTACAAGCTCGCCGGCGCCTCGGACATCCCCGAGATCGTCGTGCGGGCCTACGAGACCGACGAGATGAAGGCGCGCGGCGTGATCGGCGTGGGCGAGCCGCCCACGATCAGCACCGCCGCGGCGATCGGCAACGCCGTGACCAACGCCATCGGCGTCCGCGTGGCCGAGTGGCCGATGTCGCCCCGGAACATCCTCAATGCCCTGGCCAACAAGTCCCAGAAGAATGGGGAGGCGTGACCGATGAAAGCCTTTGACTACGCCGCCCCCGACGGGCGTCGAGGACGCCGTCAAGCTCCTCGACGTGCCCCACTCCGCGGCGCTCGGCGGCGGCACCGACCTGCTCTCCCGGATGAAGGACTACGTGTCCAACCCCGACCGGGTCGTCTACCTCAAGGACATCAAGGAACTCTGCGGCGTCAAGCCGGTCTCCCGCGACGGCCGCCGGGGCGGGTACACCCTCGGCGCCGGGACGACGCTCGCCGAGGTCCTGGAGGACAAGACGATCAAGGCGCAGTACCCCTCGCTCTGGCAGGCGACGCTGGAGGTCGGCACGCCGCAGATCCGCAACATGGCGACCGTCGGCGGCAACCTCTGCCAGCGCCCCCGGTGCTGGTACTACCGCGCCGGCAACGGCCTGCTCGGCATGAAGGAGCGGCAGGAGCCTCGTCCGCGAGGGGGACAACCGCTACCACGCGATCTTCCTGACCGACGGCAACGCCCTGTTCGTCAACCCGTCGAGCCTGGCCGTCCCCCTGATCGCGCTGGGGGCCGAGGCGGTCGTCCGCGGCAAGGACGGCAGCCGCACCGTCAACGTCGAGGATCTGTACCGGGTCCCCAAGGCGGAGAAGGAGCCGCGAGCTGACCGTCGTCCACGGCGAGGTCCTGACCGAGGTCATCATCCCCGCCGGCCAAGGGGAAGAACGCCTCGTACGAGGCCCGCCAGAAGCAGGCGCACGACTGGCCCCTGGTGCTCGCGTCGGTCAACCTGACGATGGACGGCGACAAGGTCGGCGAGGCCCGCGTCATCCTGGGCGGGGTCGCCCCGATCCCCTGGCGGAGCCAGTCGGCCGAGAAGGCGATCGCCGGCAAGGCGATCACGATGGAGACCGCCGCCCGCGCCGGCGAGGCGGCCGTCGAGGGGGCCAAGCCGCTGTCGATGAACGGCTACAAGGTGGCCCTGACCCGGACCGTCGTCAAGCGCGCCCTGCTGGCCGCCGCCGGCAACCGCTACTGGGAGGCGTGAGACCGCCATGTCCGGCGCCGACCCCACCCCGGAGCTGCCGATCGTCGGATCGTCGTCGTCCGCCCCTGCCGCCACCTGCGGAACAAGGGGATGTACGTCTACACCGACGGCTCCGGGGGCGAGCCGCACGACGACTACGACAGCACCATCTACTGGTGCCTGCAAACCATGAAGGGCTTCGGCCCCGACGACGACCTCGTCGGCGGCGAGGAGTGCCGCAACCCCGAACGCTCGTGCTACGAGCCGACCTGACGGTCCGGAGTGATGAGTAACGAGTGATGAGTGATGAGTAGGAAATCAAATCCACTCATCACTCATCACTCGTTACTCATCACTCACAGGGTGAGCCCCGCCTCGGCCAGGGCGTCGGCGGGGATCTCCTGGAACCGGCCGAGCAGGAGGTCGCGGCCCCAGTCCTCGTTCTCGATGGCATCGAGCGGGGGCAGGTCGGTCAGGCCGAAGCGGACGGTGAGGATCTCGTACGCCTCGGCCACGCCGAGCTCGACGATCGGCATCAGGCCCATGGCGAGGCGTTCCGGGCCTCGACGTGGACGGCGATCGGCGCGAGCTGCCAGACGCCGTTGCCCCTCCTGATCCAGCGGAAGCCGGGCGGGGCCGACCAGTCGCCGCCGGGGAGGCGGTCCTCGTCGCGGCGGCGCTCCTCGGCCAGCACGCGGGCCAGCTCGGCGGAGGCGGCGAAGTAGATGAACGCGGCCAGGAAGACCGGGAACAGGTTGCCGTGGACGAGGTGGTACAGGCCGAACAGGATCGCCAGCCCGCGCCCCAGCCCGGCCGCGACCATCGTCGCCCGCGCCCGCCCGAGCCAGCCGCTGAGCAGGGCCCGCAGCACGCGGCCGCCGTCCATCGGGAAGGCGGGGACCAGGTTGAACAGCACCAGCCCGACGTTGACCAGCATCAGGCGGAACAGGAACACGTCGAGCACCGAGGCGGGCCCGTAGCCGGAGATCGCCACCGGCGCCACGACCACCATCAGCGCCAGCGCGATCACAACGTTCACCGCCGGGCCGGCCAGGGCGATCAGCAACTCGGCGCCGGGCGACCGGGGCATCCGCCGCAGCCGCGCCACGCCTCCGATCGGGTAGAGCGTGATATCCTCGGTCTCGATCCCGAACCGACGCGCCATCAGCGCGTGGCCCAGCTCGTGGAGCAGCACGCAGCCGAACACCGAGAGCACCAGCAGGAGCGACCCGAGGCCCTCCCGGAGGACTTCCGGGAACGCCAGGACCAGCAGGAAGGTCGGGTGCAGGAACAGGTCGATGCCCGCCACCCGGCCCAGCTTCCAAGACATGCGCATAAAGATCGTCATCCTTTCTCGAAGGGCGAACCCTTCAACTCGCTATTATAGTTCGCTCTTCAAGGTCGGAAAGTTCATCAGGGATGGGATTGTCCGCGCGTGGACCTCCCCGATCACGCACCCCCTCACGCCGCGGGCCCTTCGACGCAGGGGGGCGCCTCGGGTCGATCCCCCGGCGCAGGTCGTGCTGGGCGGCGACCAGGCTCCGCGTGGTCAGGGCGACGGTGAACGGGTGGCCGGGGACGACGTGCTGCGCGTCGGAGAGCTGGACGGCCAGCGCGAGCGCCGATCGGCCGAGGTCGTCGTCGCACGCGGCGTGCCAGAACGTGGCCATCCAGAAGAGCATGCGCCGATACCATTCGAGCTGCCCCTGGAGGCGGTGCTCGAACAGGTAGCGATAGGCCCCCGCGTCGCGGCGCGGGTCGGGGGTCGTGTCCCCCTCGCGCAGGGCGATCTCCTCGGCGAGCTCGTAGGTCAGGTGGGAGGCGTCGATCCAGGACGGGCAGGCGTCGAGCACCGCCCCTGCGCGGCCGGGCATCTCCTCGAACGGCAGAGACGGCCGGGTCCCAGCCCGGATAGGGGTCGGGGAAGGGGCCCGGGCCGAACCCGCGCGGGGCCGTCGCCTCCAGCCAGTAGCGGAGCGCCGGCGAGGTCTCGGGCCCGCAGAGCCGCAGGCTGCCGGCCAGCAGCGCCAGGGCGAGCCCGGGGGCGCCTTCGAGCACGTCGCGGTCGGCGTGGTCGGCGACCTCGCGGAGGGCGTCGTCGGCGCGGGGCGAGTCGGGGTCGACCTGGCCGCTGACCTCGCCGATGCCGTGCCGGACGTCGCACGCGAACGCGGCGGTCGCGCGCCCGGCACCCAGCCGCGACGAGACCGCGACGAGCCCCTGGCCCCGGCCGTCGAGCGCGGTGACCAGCCCCCGGACCGGCGTGCGGCGACGGCCGGTCCGCCGCCGACCACGACGCGACGGCGGCCCCCGCCCGGTCGCCCAGCCAGGCCCGGGCCCGGGCCGAGACCTCGGCGACGGGGTGCTCGGCGGCGATCGACGCCCACGCCGCGATCAGGTCGGCGTCGTCGCCCCCGGGGCGGTCCAGAGCGTCGAGCGCCGCGGCGCGGGTCGCCGGGTCGTGCGCGAAGCTCAGGAGGCGGAGGAACTCGATCAGCCCCGGCCCCAGCGGCGCCCGCGCCAGCCCGGCGACGATCTGCGGGCGGACGTCGGGCTCGACGGCGCCCAGCCCTTGCAGCGCCAGCCACGTCCCCTCGGGGTCGCCTTCGAGCTGGTCGGCGAGCTGGTCGAGCGTCGCATCCTCGTCGATCGCCTCGTCGAGCTCGTCCCACCGCTCGGCCAGCTCGGGGAACTCGCCGAGCAGCCCCGAGGCGTCGAGCAGCGCCAGGGCGTCCCAGGCCCTCTCCGGCGGCAGGTCGGGTTGGGCCATCAGGGCTGCGGCCAGCTCGCGGAGCAGCGCGGGCGTCGCGTGCGCCTCGACCAGGCGCAGGAGCACCTCGCCGTCGGCCCCCCCCAGGTCATCCAGGCGGCGACGGACGACGGCCAGCAGGCGATCGGCGGGGACGCGCGCGACCAGGCGCCCCAGATGCTCGTCGCGCCTCGTCTCGTCCCATTCCGGATGGGCCCGGATCGCGTCGAGCAGCGCCTCGGGCGATTCGACGGGCGGCAGCGGGTCCATGGTCGCTCCGGGTCTGGGCAACGGTCGCCGACCGGGCCCCATAACTGCCAGACTTGGCGTCCGGTCGCAAGACGAATCGGCCGCGCCCGACCTCGGACTCAGCCCTTCGGGTTGGGCCAGACGAGGCAGATCGGCCGGTCCGACCGGCGATAGCCGGGCATCGTCCGCGAGGCGTCGGTCGCGTAGGCGCGCACCTCGCCCTTCTCGGGCGATGAACTCGTAGAGCGGGACCGTCCCCTTCGGCGGGTCGGCCGCCCCCGGGGGGATCGCGTAGAAGAGCGGCCTCCGTGCGGGTGAGGCCGAAGAACGGCAGGTCGACCATCTCCGAAGGCTTGTCGAGCGTCAGGACGAAGTGGTCGGCATGCCCGGGGCGGACGACGATAGACCGGCACCGTCCCCGGCGCGGGGCGGTCGGGCGCGAAGAAGGCGATGGGCCGGAGAGCAGCTTCCGGGGAGACCGGTCGGGGTCGGCATCGAGCAGGCGGTACTTCGGATCGATGTGAGATCGGCACGGGCAGCGCGAGCCGGGGGTCGGCCTGGTCGAGCTTGTACATGACCTGGTTGTAGTCGTACCGGGGGGTCGGCTCGGGGTTGCCCGAGAAGGTGGCGCTGTACGTCCCCTCGAAGAAGATCACCCGGCCGTCGTCCTTGGCGAACCACGGGTGCTGCTTGGGGTTGTAGAAGCTGTAGCGGTCGTGGGTCACGACCTTGCGGGCGTAGGCCCAGGGGCCGAGGAGCGTCCGGGCCTCGGCGAACCAGACCTCGCCGAGGTACGACGTGCTGCCCCCCGACTCGACCGCGATGAGCACATAGCGGCGCCGGTAGTTGTTCCAGTAGACCGAGCCGCCGTGGGCCGTCACCGGCTTGCCGGTCTCGACGTCCCGCAGTTGGAGCAGCGCCTCCTGCGGCTTGAGGAGGCCCGCCTTGATCAGGTCGGCCTGCTCGGCCGGGCCGACCGGCGCCGTGTTCGCCTTCCAGGCGTAGCGGACCGAGCCGTCCGGGGCGCGGTCGATGCGGCGGTCCCTGGCGCGTCCCGGCTTCGAGGCAGGTGTACGCCTCGTAGCGGTCGGTCTTCGCCAGCGCGTCCGGGTCGGCGAGCACGCGGACCAGCGGGAAGGGATGGGCGAAGTAGACGTATTGCCGCCCGTCCTCGTCGTCCAGGAAGGGATGGCCGCCGGGGTGGATCGGCGCATCCAGGTCGAACGTCGCGACCTTCTCGAACCGCTTCGCCCCGTCGTCGAACTCGACCAGCCCGCGCTCGTAGGCTTCGAGCATGTTGCGGATCTTGACGTAGGCGGCGAACATCCGCTCGCGGCCCGAGCGGTCGCGCAGGACGATCAGGCCGTCGATCCACGTCGGCCCCGCGCCGGGCATGCGGGCCGTCTCCTTGGCGAAGCCCTTGTCGTCGACGAAGTAGTCGAGCTCGACGCCGACCTCGGGGTCGAGGCCCCCCAGGTTGGGGAGCTTCGAGGTGGCCCCGGGGACGTGGAAGTTCCCCAGCGGATACTCGGGGCGGTTCGTGTCGCCCCAGAACCAGTACATCCGGCCGCCGAAGGCGGCGGTGACGACGCTGTCCGAGCCGAGGACCCGCGCGTTCAGCCCGGCGTTCGGGATCGGCGCCGGGAGGCCGGTCAGGAGGCTGTCGCGATAGATCCCCTCGCCGGTGACGCGGTAGAGCCGTTCCGCGACGTTGATCCGCTTGATTCGCAAGGTGGCCTCGCCCCCCTCGCGGGTCTCCAGCGCCTTGCCGCGATAGCCGAAGCCGTCCTTCGGGAACTCATACCCGTGGCTCCGGACGTGGAAGAAGACCGTCCGGCCCAGGAGCGCCGGCTCGTCGAAGGCGACGACGCCCCGGCTGTCGGTGACGTACCGGACCTCGTTGACCGTCCGCAGCTCGACCAGAGGCACGCCCCGGCCCGTCTGCTCGTCGACGACCGTGATCCGGAACGGCGAGGCGGCGTGCGCGGTCGTCGCGGCGAGGACAACCAGCCCGATGACCAAGGCCACCGTCATGCGCTTGAGGACGCTCATACTCAAGCCCCAGGGAAGATGAGCCACAGAGGACACAGAGAGCACAGAGCGAGGGGAGATTTTTTCATTTTTCTCTTTTTCCTCTGAGCCCTCTGTGATCTCTGTGGCTCAATTTATCTGTCCCCCTCCCTGGCCGGCTTGCCGCGCGTCGAGCGGCCCGACCAGGCGAGGTCGAGGTCGGTCTCCAGCTCGACGGCGCTCGTACAGGGCGGGGTCGATCTCGGTGAGGAACCGGCTCGGGGTGGTCAGGACGCTCGGCCCCCGGCCTCCTCGCGACGATCATCAGCGGGTAGGTCAGGTAGAGCTCGTCCATCGCGCGGGTGACGGCGACGTAGAAGATCCGCCGCTCCTCGTCCTCGCCGCCGGGCTCGCCCAGGGCGCGGTGGTTCGGGAAGCTGTCCTCGACCAGGCGGGGGACGAACACCCGCGACCACTCCAGCCCCTTGGCCTGGTGGATCGTGCTCAGGACGAGGACCTCGGCCGGCTCGTCGTCGCTGGCGAGCGTGTCCATGCCGTAGACGTCGCCGGCCAGGAGCAGGTCGGCGATCAGGCGTTCGAGGCTGTCGTACCGCGCGGCCAGGACGGCGAGCTGCTCGATGTCGGCGAGCCGGTTCTCGGGCCGCTCGTACTTGGCGCGGACGGTCGCCGGGATAGCCCCCCTGGAGGATCGCGCCGATGGCCGCCGCCGGGTTCGGCCTCGGGCTCGGTCGCCTGGATCTTGCGGAGGTCGGCGACGAAGCCGGCGAAGAACCCCTTGCTCTTGGCCGGGACCAGCGCCATCGTCTCGGCCGTGGCCAGCGCGGCCAGCGGGTCGGCGGCCTCGATCAGGCGGTCGCAGAGCGCCGACGCCTTGGCCTGGCCGATCCCCGGCAGGAGCAGGAGCAGCCGCCGCCAGGCCGCCTCGTCGCGCGGGTTGACCACGATCCGCAGGTAGGCGAGCACGTCCTTGATGTGCGCCTGCTCGAAGAACCGCAGGCCGCTCCGGACCGTGTACTCGATCCCCCGGGCGACCAGCTCGGCCTGGAGCAGGATGCTGTCGTGGTGGTTGCGGTAGAGCACGGCCATCCGGTTGAGCGAGACGCCCTGCTCGCGGCATTCGAGGATCTGCTGGCAGAGGAACTCGGCCTCCTCGTAGGCGTCGGCCGCCGGGACGACGACCGGGCGCACGCCCGGCGGCCGGGCCGAGACGAGCGTCTTGGCGAACCCGGAGGCGTTGTGCGCGATCGAGGCGTTGGTGAAGGCGACGATCTCGGGCGTCGAGCGGTAGTTGGTCTCCAGGCGGAAGATCCGCGCGCCGGGGTGGCGCTCGGGGAACTTCAGGATGTTGTCGTAGTTGGCCCCCCGGAAGCGGTAGATCGACTGCGCGTCGTCGCCGACGGCCGTCAGGTTGCCGGCCCCGGCGCGGGCGATCGCCTCGACCAGGGCGACCTGCACGGTGTTGGTGTCCTGCATCTCGTCGATCAGGATGTGGCGGAACATCCGGCCCTGCGCGGCGCGCTGGTCGGGGAACTCGCGCGATCAGGCGGGCCCACTGGCCGAGCAGGTCGTCGTAGTCCATGCAGTTGGCCGCGCGCTTGCGGCGCGGCGTAGGCCGCGGCGGCGGCTTCGAGCTGCGGGGCCCAGGCGGCGAGGTCGGGGCTGCGGTCGGCGACGACCTCGGCCGAGCGGCCGGCCGACGTTGAACGCGAAGCTGATCAGGTGCTGGACCGGCGCCGGCTTGGGGGCCATCCTGCCCGGTGCCGAAGAGCCCGGCGTCGTCCATCGCCAGGCGGACCAGGTCGAGCTGGTCCTCGCCGTCGAGGATCGTGAAGTTCGGCCCGTAGCCGAGCACCTCGGCCGACCGCCGGAGGAGGCGGTTGCCGATGTGGTGGAACGTCCCGGCCCAGACCCGCGCCGCCTGCGGGCCGATCAGCGCTTCGAGCCGGCCGACCATCTCCCGGGCCGCCCGGCGGGTGAACGTGACCAGCAGGATCGACGTCGGCGGGCACCCCCTTGGCGATCAGGTAGGCGACCCGGTAGGTGATGACCCGCGTCTTGCCCGACCCCGGCCCGGCCAGGATCAGGTTGTAGCCGTCGGGGGCCGTCGCCGCCGCGCGCTGCGACTCGTTCAGGTCGAGCGCGAACCGCTCGCGCGAGCCGGTCGTCGGCCGTCTTCTTGAGCTGGATCTTCCGCATGCGTTCGGCGTCCGGCGGCTCCGGATTGGGGTTGGCGATCGGCCCGAGGATCGCTATTATATCGCCCCGCACCTCTCGCGAGCACGCACGGGTCCGCTTCCGAGACCCGACTGGCCGTCCGAGCCACGGAGGGTCACGATGGCGACCATGGAAACCGACCCGGCGATCACGATCCTCCGCGACCCCCAGGTCTACCTCGTCGGCCGCCAGACGGTCGACGACGAGGCGCTCGGCCGCGTTCCTGGCCGACCACGACGTCCGCCGCTGGTCCACCGACACCGAGGAGGCGGGCGAGAAGCTGGTCGAGGTCGCCGGGCGGCTCTGCTACATGTCGTTCGCCAAGCCCCGGCCCGGCGGCAACGCGGCCTACATCGGCCACATCCTGGAGGTCGGCCACGGCTCGGTCCTGGAGCACGCCGTCTTCAACCTGATCATCACCGGGCGTCAGCCGGTCGTTCACGCACGAGCTGGTCCGACACCGGGCCGGGTTCGGGTATTCCCAGCTTAGCCAGCGGTTCGTCGACGAGTCGGAGTGCGCGTTCGTCGAGCCCGACGCGATCGCCGAGGACCCCGAGCTGCACCGGGTCTGGCTGGAGGCGGTCGCAGGCCTGCCAGCGGGCGTATCGCGACGCTGGCCGACGGCCTGGCGGCGCAAGTTCGCCGACCTGGACGACAGGACCCTGCGGCGCAAGAAGGCCCGCGAGGCGGCGCGGAGCGTCCTGCCCAACGCCACCGAGACGAAGATCTTCGTGACCGCCAACGCCCGGGCCCTGCGGCACTTCATCGAGATGCGGGCCGACCCGGCCGCCGACGTCGAGATCCGCAAGGTGGCCGTCGCGGTCCTGCAAGCTCCTCCAGGCCGAGAGCCCGAACCTGTTCGGCGACTACACGATCGTCGACCTCCCCGAGGGGGGCCAGGCGGCGTCCACGCCGCACCGCAAGGTCTGATCCGCGAATCGCTTCCGGCCCGATCGGCGGCCGGCGGCGGGCGATTTCGCGGATTCGCGATGGACACGGCCCTCGCGTTTGTCGTATGGTGAATAGGGTCGAAGCAGGCCTCTCACGAATCGCCTTCGAGGTCTGTCGCGGAGCGACCGACCCGCCCTGACACTCCCGGCGGGTCGGCTGCTCCGCTCGGTCGCCCTGCCTCTCGACCGGACGTCCGAACCCTCGGCGATGGCCCCGATCGTCCGGGGCGACTCGGTCCCCCGAGACTCCCCCAGCCCCCGGTGCCGGCCCGCTCGCGATGCGGCCGGCGCGCCTCCAATCCCTCTCCTGCCTCCTTGTCCCCGAGCGAGCGCCATGAGCACGGCCGAACGCACCTACTCCGGCGTCCTGGAGATGCACCCCAAGGGACACGGCTTCCTCCGCGACCCGGCCCGGAACTTCAAGGCGGGCACGAACGACGTCTACGTCGGCCCGCCGCTGCTGGCCAGGTTCCGGCTCCGCCAGGGCGTCCGCCTGACCGGCCGCGTCGAGGCCCCCCGCAAGGGGGAGGGGCCCCGGCTCGCCGAGCTGACCGAGATCGAGGGGCGCGACGCCCGAGGAATACCTGGGCCTCCGCGGCTTCGACGACCTGACCGCCGATCGACCCGCACGACCGGATCCGCCTGGAGACCGGCGCCGAGCCGATGGGGATGCGGGTCATGGACCTGCTCACCCCGGTCGGCAAGGGCCAGCGCGGGCTGATCGTCGCGCCCGCCGCGGACGGGCAAGACGATCCTGCTCCAGCAGATCGCCGCGGCCGTCGCGCACGAACCACCCCGAGCTGCACCTGCTCGTCCTCCTGGTCGACGAGCGGCCCGAGGAGGTCACCGAGATGCGCCGGAGCGTCCGCGGCGAGGTCATCGCCTCGTCGTCGGACCACGCCGCCGAGGAGCACATCCGCCTGGCCCAGCTGACCGTCGACCGCGCCAAGCGGATCGCCGAGGCGGGCGGCCAGGTCCTGATCCTGCTCGACAGCCTGACCCGCCTGGCCCGCGCCTACAACAAGGGGTCGAACTCGGGCCGGACCATGTCGGGCGGGATGGACATCAAGGCGCATGGACGTCCCCAAGCGCCTCTTCGGCGCCGCCCGGACGTTCGACGAGGGGGGCTCGCTCACCGTCCTGGCCACCGCCCTGATCGAGACCGGCAGCCGGATGGACGAGCTGATCTTCCAGGAGTTCAAGGGGACCGGCAACATGGAGGTCGTGCTCGACCGCACGCCTGGCCGACCGCCGCGTCTGGCCGGCGATCGACATCCAGCAGTCGGGCACCCGCAAGGAGGAGCGCCTGCTCGACCCCGCGACCCTGTCGCGGGTCACCCTCCTCCGCCGCACCCTCGCGGGCCAGAAGCCGGTCGAGGCGATGGAGGCGCTCGTCCGCCAGCTCGCCAAGTTCCCGAGCAACGCCGCCTTCCTGGAACGGATCGGCCAGTTCGACACCGACCACCGCGCGGGCTGACCGCGCCCGGTCAGTCGAGCGTCTTGATCTTCAGGTTCCGGAACCGGATCGGCGCCCCTTCCGACTGCCAGCCGATCGGGCCGTGGTCGGGGTCGGCCCCGGCCCCCGGGCGACCTCGACGCCGTTGATCGTGCAGGTGATCGTCCCGTCCTTGCTGACGACCTCCTGCTGGTTCCACTGGCCGACCGGCCTGGTCGCCGTCGTCTGCGCCTCGGGGTCCTTCCGGCCGCGGAACTTGGCCCCCTGGATCGGCGAAGAGGTTGCCGGCGTCGGCGTACATGAGCTGGGCCTCGATGCACCGGGGCCAGACCTTGGGCTCCTGGATGTGGATGAGCAGCCCGCTGTTGCCCCGGAACTGGACGTCCTCGGCCAGGTCCGCGGGGCGCTCGTACATCCACTCGAACTTCAGGCTGTAGTTGCGGTAGCGGCCCTTGGTGGCGAAGTAGCCGTTGGGCTTGCCCGAGACGCGGACCTCGCCGTCGGCGATCTTGATCGCGTCGGGGCCGATCCCGACGAGCTCGAACTGGCGGGGGTCGTCCCCCCTGATCAGGGGCACATACCCGTCGTCGTCGGCCCGCGCCGGCAGGCCCGACAGGGCGAGGACGATCCCGGCGAGCCAGGGACGAGCACGCATGGTCGGGACTCCGATCGGAGGGTGCGGCGCGCGGCGGGCCGGGAGGGGTGTCCGGGCATCGCCCGGCGCGGCCAACGCAAGGTTATCCCCCTCCGCGCGGTTTTTCCAGATCCCCGGGCGGCCCCGATGCCGCTCTTGTCGCTGGGGAGACAGGCCGTTACGCTAATAAGCAGGCCGACGATCCTCCCCCGGCCTCGACCTCGGATCGCCGCCTCGATCATCGCCGCTCGGGAGCGATGGCATGCCGGAACACCCGGACCCGCGACGCCCACGACCGCCGTCCCCGCCCCCCGACCCCGGCGACGTGTTCGAGCTGGCCGACGAGGGACCGGCCGAACCCTCCGAGCCCTCCTCGCCGTCCACACCAGGGCTGGCCGACGGTGAGCCGGGCGAGGCCCTCCGGCCCTCGGCGATGCCCGCGCCCGCGCCCCTGCCCCGGCTCTGGAAGGCCGAGCCGGAACCGGAGCCGGAGCCGAAGGCGGCCAAGGATCAGGCCAAGCCGGCCGCGGCCCGGCCCAAGGCCGCCCGCAGGGCGAAGGCCCCGGCCGCCGCCGACGGCGAACGCAAGGGGGTCCTGATCGAGGAGACCCCGGTCCTCGACACCTACGAGACGCGGCAGAAGGCCCGGCTCGTGCTGGGCGGCGTCCTGCTCGGCGGGGTCCTCCTGGGCGGGTACGCGCTGGTCCGCGTCCTCTCGCCCCGGACGGCCCCGACGGTGGCCACCAACACCCCCGCGACACCCCCGGCCGCGGCCCCCGCCCCGGCCCCCGCCCGCGCCGGCGGACAGCGCGGAGAAGAACGAGCGCGAGGCCCGCGCCCTGTACGAGAGGGCGCACGAGGTCGCCAGGACCGGCGACGCCGAGGTCGTCGTCGCGCTCCTGGCCAAGGTGACGACGGCCTATCCCGAACACCGCCGCCGCCGCCGACGCCCGCGCGGCGCTCGACCGCCCGAGCCAGAACCTCCCGCTGTTCCCCGATCGGCCGGCCGTCCTGGCCCGCCGCGCGGAGCCCACGGCGCCCCCGCCCGGCCCGGCCAACCGCCGACGGCGGTCGTCGAGGCGTCGGCGGCGACGGCCGCGGCGCCCGGGACGGGCGAGGCCCGCCTGGTCCTGCCCGCCAACCCCGCCGAGCCGGCCCGCGCGTCGGAGGTCGCCGCGGTCGCGGCCGCGCCCGCCGCCGCGGAGGCGACGTCCCGCCCGCTCCCCGCCGGGTTCCGGGCCCGGCCCGGGACGGGCGTCCACGCCTCGGGATGGCCGCTGGAGGTCGTCGGCGACCGCGACGGCGCCCCCATGGTCCTCGTCCCCGGCGGCACGTTCCTCATGGGCCGCGACGACGGCGAGATCGAACGAGAAGCCCGCCCACCGCGTCACCGTCTCGACCTTCTACGTCGACCTCCACGAGGTGACCGTCCGCCAGTTCGACCTGTTCCAGAAGGAGACCGGCCTCCGCGCCGATCGCGAGCGGGCCCTGGCGCGAGGCGAGCGCCGGCGCGAACGCGCCCGCCGCGGCGACGTCCGACGACGCCCCGGTCGTGATGGTCAGCGCCCGGGACGCCAAGGACTACGCCGACTGGGCCGGCAAGCGCCTCCCGACCGAGGCCCAGTGGGAGATGGCCGCGCGCGGCACCGACGGCCGCCTCCACCCCTGGGGGCCGTCGCCCCCGAACTGGGAGAAGAAGCGCGAGCCCCGCCAGATCGACCCGGTCATGTCCTTCGCCGGCGACGTCTCGCCCTACGGGGTCCGCGACATGGCCGGCAACGCCTGGGAGTGGACCAAGGACTGGTACGACCCGCGCTACTTCCAGCTCTTCAAGACGCAAACGGCCGACAACCCCACCGGGCCCTCCAACCGTCCCCGCTCGCTCCAGCTCACCGTCAAGGGGGGTGCGAAGGACTGGACCGTCACGCATCGCGACGGGCTGAAGTACGAGGCGAGGCTCCCCTACCTCGGCTTCCGCTGCGTCCTGCCCGTCGAGGGCCCCGACAACGCGCTGAACCCCGAGGCCCCCGCCCCGGGCGGCCAGCCCGCCGCGCCGAGGGATTCGATCCCGTTCTGATATCCCCCCATCCTCCATCCCCCGATATCCATCCCCCATGGGGATAGGGGCTGGGATCGGGGGGATGGGGGTTGGGGCCGTCGGCGGTCGCGGCGATCACGGCTCGTTGGCCTGGATCTCGGCGTCGAGGACCTTGCCGATCTTGAAGCGGCACTCCTCCAGGTGGGCGCGGGTGGTGTCGTCGAGCGACGATCCCTTCGCGTCGAGGGCCTTGCCGATCCGGTCGGCGATCTCCTTCAGGTGCATCCGGGCCAGGCTCCTGGCGTCGGCGGGGGGGCCGGGGTGCCGAAGAAGACGATGTATCCGTACATGTCCTCGAACGGGTTGCGGCGGGTGCCCAGGACCATCGAGCTGAGCTTCTTGAGGTGCTCGCGCTGGAGGTTGCGGCGGATCGTCGAGAGGGCGACCGGGCGCCCCTTGGCGTCGTCGCCGCCCGCCTTGCCGAGCTCGGACCAGATGCCGTCGGTCAAGGACCGGAAGACCTCGGACATCCGCAGCGGCTCGGTCCCGGGGTCGGCCTGGAGCTCCTGGTTCTGGAGCCGGTACAGGACGTCGGGGGCGAGGCACTGGCCCAGGACGATCTTCTGGATGCGCCAGGATGCGCTCGTTGACCGGGTACTCGACGCCCCCGCCGAAGAAGAACAGGTACTCGTTGCCCCAGTGATACCACCGCTCGCTGGCGATGCGGCGGAGCAGGGCCGGCGAGAACTTGAACGACTGGTCGCTGAGGATCTGCTCCTGGACGAACTTCAGGGCGTCGCGCTGCTTGGCCCCCGGGACGGGCACGAGCGGGTCGCGGGACCCCTTGTCCCCCTTGTGGTCGCGCGAGACCAGCTGGCCGCCGACGTGGCCGGCCGCCAGGTAGGCGCCGTTGCCCCACTGGCCCAGGAGCACCGAGAAGGCGTAGCGGAGCCGCGACCACGCCTCGCCGTCGCGGACCACCTTGGCGTCGAGGTCCTTCATCAGCTGCGACGCCAGGGCGATCCGGTCCTTGGCGAACCAGAGCACGTCCGAGCCGAGGTCGTAGGTGTTCACCAGCGGGTCGTTGTCGAGGAACATGTCCTCGTCGGTGGCGTACGACCAGGTCGGGGTCGGGCGACCTGGCGGCGATCTTCTTCAGCTCGTCGGCCTCGTTGCCGTCGACGTGCTTGTAGGCGTACTCGATCGCCCAGTAGTCGTAGGGGCCGATCGTCGTGGTGACGTAGTCCCCCTGCTTCTGCCCCTTGGGGGCGATGTTGATCGGGTTGTAGTCCATCACGCTGCCCGACTGCCCCTTCTTGCGCGTGACCTCGACGTCGTTGATCTGGTCGGCGGCGAGCATGTGCTCGCCTTGAAGTTGTGCCGCAGGCCGAGCGAGTGGCCGACCTCGTGCATGACCACTTCCTTGATCATCTGGCCGAGGAACTCCTCGGGCAGCTTGCTCTCCTCCTCCTTCTTCGGCTTCTCGCCCTTGGCGTTGGTGTCCTTGTTCTTGTCCTTATCCTTGTCCTTGTCGTCGTCCTTCTTGTCGTCATCGTCGTCCGCGGGGTCGTCGGCCCCGCGGCGAAGGCGATGGCGGCCAGGTTCATCTCGGGCCGGATGCCGACGCTGTACTGGCACGCCGAGAACGGTCCCGACGCCTGCCTGCGGCGGAGCATCACCTGGAGGTCGCTCCACTCCGACGGGACGAGCTCGGGCGCGTCGCCCTTGCCGGCGAGGTCGAGGGCCGGCCGTCGTCCCGGCAGCGGGAAGGGGAGGCCGTAGCCCTGCTTGGCCGCCATGATCGGGCTGATCACCTCGCCGACGGCCAGCGGCATCGCCGGCCCTCCGCGGCCGGTCGGCGGCGGGGAGCCGGTCAGGAAGGCGTACTCCTCCTTCCAGTACCGGATCCAGCTCGCGTCGAAGATCACGTCGCCGTCGATCATCTCGCCGGTCAGGGGGTTGGCCCGCAGGCACGACATGGCGAAGGTGCTGCTCGTGGTGATCCAGCGGAAGGTGCAGTAGTTGATGTCCTCGGGGTCGAAGTCGTCGCGGCCCTCCTCCTGCCACCGGACCGCCAGCGCGTTGCGGATGCCGATCTTCTCGAACGCCTTGTTCCACTCGAGGATGCCCGCCTCGACGTACGGCCGGTACTCGACCGGCACGTTGTTCTCGACGTACCAGATCGAGCTGCTTCTTCGGCGGCGACAGCTTCGCCTTCGGGTCGGCGTTCTCGATCCGCCAGCGGTTGACCTGCCGGACGAAGTTGGTGTCGGGGTCGTTCGAGCCGAAGTCCTTCAGTGGCGCTGAGGAAGTGGCCGACCCGGTCGTCGGCGTAGCGGGCCTTGTACGACGAGTCGGGGAGCTTGCCGAGGCTGTAGTGGATGACGATCGTCCGGCCCCTCGGGTCGACCACGCCGTCGTCGAAGAACGAATAGTAGAAGGACCGCCCGCCGCCGTAGGTCGCCTCGACCTCGAGCTCGAGGTTGTTCGGGAAGGCCTTGACCTTGTGCCAGTTGGTCCGGTTGCGGTCGAGGTTGCCGAACAGCCGAGCTCGGCGAAGTCGGTGAAGAAGATGTTCGACAGGTCGATCACGACGGCCGCCCTGGTTGGCGTGGTTGATGCTGACGATCGGCAGGGCCATCAGGACCGAGTCGGTGTAGTTCTGCTTGACCGCCTTCTCGAGCGGGCTGCCCGAGGGGGCCTTGTAGTGGATGTTGCGGCGGATGAGCTGGACCTTGTCGCCGACCCTCTTGAAGACCAGGACCCACTCGTCGCCGAAGTTCAGGGGCTGGCCGGCCATCCCCATGCCGCGGGCGATCGCGATCGGGGCGAGCAGCGGCTGGTCGAACTGGTTCTGGCTTGATCTCGGCGTAGAGGTGCTCGTCCTTGTGGTGGAGCGTGAAGAGGCCGTCGTACTGCTTGGTCCCCTTGGTCACCTCGGCGAAGTCCTGGAACTTCTTCTCCTCGTCGGGGCGGCCCTTCTTGGACTTCGCGTCCTCCTTGGCCTTGGCGGGCGTCGGCTCGTTGTCCGCGTCCGCCGGGGAATCGTCGTCGTCGGCCCAGAGGCTGCCCGCGCCGAGTGCCAGGGCCAGCGCCGCCGACCAACCCATTGCCACGATGCGATTCATGGGGTCCTCCGGAGTTGGGACGGGTCGCGGCCGGAAGGGCATCCGGCCGCGTCGAGGCCGGCCGCACCGTCTGCCCGACCCGTACACTCGCCTATCTTGATCGATCCCCCGGGCCTCGGCAAGGGTCCCGTCTAAGGAATTCGGATTCGCAACGATGATTCAAGTCGGGTGACGGATGGTCATGCGGTCCGGGCGACCGGCGGCGGCGCGGCGGGGGGCTGGCGGAGGTACCAGCGGACCGTCCGCTCGATGCTCTCGCGGTAGGAGGGCAGGGGGTCCAGCCGAGGCGGGTCGCGGGCCTTCTCGGTGCTGTATTCGAGGTCGCGGCCCAGCAGCCAGGTGGCGTACCGGGTGATCAGGGGGGGCGCGCCGGCGACGGGACAGGCGGCCGTAGGCCTCGATCGCGGAGGCGGCGGCGAAGACGACGCCGGTAGGGGACGCTCCGGGCGATCGGCGGGGCGCCGCTGGCCTCGGCGAACAGGTCCAGGAACTCGCGCTGGGTGATCCGGCCGTGGTTGGTGATGTTGTACGCCTCGCCGACCGAGCCCGGGTCGTCGCGCGGCCAGGATCGCGGCGTCGGCGACCGTCCCCGCGTAGACGGCGCTGAGCGGGTTGTCCCCCGGCCGACCAGGCGGGACGCGGCGGCGGCGGAGGCTCTCGACGAGCCGCGCCGTGGTCGTCCGGTCGCGCTCGCCGTAGAGCCAGCTCGGGCGGATCACCGTCAGGGCGAGGCCCCGTTCCTCGGCCAGACGCCAGAAGATCCGCTCCGCCTCGACCTTGCTGATGGTGTAGTAGTCCCACGGCCACCAGAGGTTCTGGCCGAGCGGGGCCGTCTCGTCGACCGGCGGGCCCCCCTCCGGCGGGATGCCCGTAGGCGCTGGTCGAGCTGATGTGGACGAACCGCGCGACCCCCGCGTCGGCCGCCGCCCGGCCGAGGTTGCGCGGTCGCGTCGATGGCACCCGGCCTGGAACTCGGGCCAGGTCCCCCAGTCGCCCACCTTCGCCGCCGCGTGGTAGACGACCTCGACCCCCCGGATGGCCCGGCGCGTCGACTCGGGGTCGGTCAGGTCGCCGCGGACGAGCTCGACGCCGAGCGACTGGAGGAAGCCGGTGTCGCTCGCGGCGCGGACCAGGGCGCGGACCCTCCGGCCCCGCGCGACCAGGCGCTCGGCGATGTGGCTGCCCAGCAGCCCGGTGGCGCCGGTGACGAGGTCGCGGTCGGTCGATCGGGCGCTCGATCCTGTCACGTCCAGGACTCCGAGGCGTTGGACTCGCGATGTCCGGATCCGGCGATCGGCCGGCGTGCTCGGCACGGCCGACGCGATCGACGGGCTGCGGCGTCGGAGATTGGCGAGCGTCCGAGCGCGGAGGAAGTCCGGAACTCGATCGGGAAGAATCAGGAAGTCGGACGACGGCCGGTCCCGTTGTCGGTGTGCCGCATGCGCCGCGCCGGCGCCTTCGATGACGAAGCATCCCGGGGCGGGCCGTGGCGGCCGGCGAGGCGATTCGGATTCCTGGCGCCCAACACCCGGAACCACCATGCCGGAAGAAACCATCGATCCTGGTCTGCTCGAGCAGACGAAGAACCAGATCCGCAAGCTGGTGGCCGAGATCGCCGACCTGGCCGAGTCGGACATCCAGCCGGCCGAGTTCTACGTCGAGTTCCTCAACCGCGCCGTCGCCGCGGTGGCGGCCTCGGGCGGCGCGTTCTGGCTGCTCGACGGCCGGGGCAGCCTCAAGCTCCAGCACCAGCTGGAGTTCCGCCTGACCGGCCTGCTCGACGGCCGGGCCAAGACGCAGCCGCACGACGCGCTCCTGGGCGTGCATGATCCAGGCGTCGCAGCCGCAGATCATCCCGCCGGGGGCGTCGATCGAGGGGGTCCCCAACGCGGGCAACCCGACCCGCTTCGCGCTGATCATCGCCCCGCTGATGGTCGACAAGCAGGTCGTCGGCCTGATCGAGATCCTGATGGACCCGACCCGCCGGGCGGCCAACGCAGAAGAGCACGCTGCGGTTCGTCAGCGACCTCTGCGACCTGGCGAGCAACTACCTGAAGAACCGCCAGATGCGGCAGATGATGTCGCAGCAGCGGCTCTGGAACCAGCTCGAAGGGTTCACGCACCAGATCCACGGCTCGCTCGACCTGAAGGAGACGGCCTACGCCGTCGCCAACGACGGCAAGCGGCTGGTCGGCTGCGACCGGCTGAGCGTCGCCCTGAAGATCGGCGGCCGGGTGATGGTCGAGGCGGTCAGCGGGCAGGAGGTCGTCGAGCAGCGGGCCAACCTGATCCGCGAGCTGACCCGGCTCTGCAAGGTCGGTCATCCGGTCGGGCGAGGACCTGGTCTACACCGGCAACACCGAGGGGTTCGCCCCCGACATCCGCGACGCCCTGGAGATGTACGTCGACGAGTCGGGCTCGAAGGTCGTCATCGTCACGCTGCTGCACAAGCCCGAGGTCGAGCCGAACAAGGAGAAGGTCCCGTTCGGCTGCCTGGTCGCCGAGCAGATCGGCGACGAGCTGGCGCCGACCGACATGCACGCCCGCACCGAGGTCGTCTCGCGGCACGCCTCGACGGCGCTCTGGAACGCCGCAGGAGCACGACAAGATCTTCCTGCTGCCGGTGCTCAAGGCGATCGGCTCGCCCTGGCGGTTCTTCCGCGGGCGGACCCTGGCCAAGATCGTCGCGGTGCTCGCTGGCGATCGTCGTGCTGATCGGGGTCCTGGCGTTCGTCCCCTGGAAGCTGACGATCGAGGGCCGCGGCTCGCTCCTGCCCGAGGCAGCGGCGGATCACCTACGCCCCGGTCGCCGGGATCGTCGTCGAGGTGCCCGTCGAGCACGGCCAGCTCGTCAAGGAGGGGGACCTGCTCGCCGAGCTCGAGAGCCCCGAGCTGGAGAAGGAGTGCAAGCAGCTGATCGCCGAGCGCGACCAGGCGGAGACGCAGAAGAGCCACCTGACGATCCAGCTCGGCAAGGCGGCGAACATCACCGACGAGGAGAAGAACCAGCTCCAGCGGCCAGCTCGACGAGGCGCAGGATCAAGGCCAAGAGCGCCGCAGGAGCAGATCGAGATCATCGAGGAGCAGCTCGAGACGATGAACGTCCGGGCGCCGCAGGACGGGATCGTCACGACCTGGGAGGTCAAGAAGAACCTGCTCGGCCGCCCGGTCGAGATCGGCACCGGAGCTGATCCCGGTCGCCGCGACCGGAGGCGACTGGGTGCTGGAGGTCGAGGTCCCCGACGACGACATGGGCCCGGTCCTGGCCGCCAAGAGCAAGCTCGAGGCCGAGATCAAGGCGGGCAAGAAGAAGCCCGGCGCGACGCTGTCGGCCTACTTCGTCACGGCGACCGACCCCGAGCACCGCTACCCCGGCTACGTCCAGCGGATCGCGTCGAAGGCCGAGACTGGTCGAGACCAAGCACGTGGTCAAGGTGACCGTCGGGTTCACCGACGAGGTCCGCAAGGACTTCCTGTCGCGGAACCAGGCGCTCCGGCCCGGGGCCGAGGTCCGCGCCCGGGTCGACTGCGGCGACGCCCGGCTGGCCTACGTCCTGCTCCGCGACGTGGTCCACGTCTTCTACGAGACCGTCCTGTTCCGCTGGCCGTTCCTGCAACTGAACCGGCGAGGCAGTCGGCGGCAGGCAATGGCAGACGAGCCAGACTCGCGAGAGGCGATGCAGATTCGACATCTGGTCGATCCATCCTCCTCACTGCCGATCGCCTCTGCGACCGCCGACTCCCTGACCTGCCGACCGCCTACTGCCCCCGGAGACTCGCCATGCCCTGCTCGAAGAAAGCCGCCGCGCTGGCCGCGGGGCTGCTCGCCGCCCTGTCGGCCGCGACCGTCGCCCAGAACCCGGCGCCCGGCCCGCGCGGCGCCGAGACGCTGGTCGTCGACGACGCCACGGTCGACTGGATCGAGAAGTCGAACGTCGCGGCCCTCCGCGAGGGGGTGATCGAGCGGATGGAGCTCCAGATCGGCATGCCGGTCAAGCGGGGCAAGCCGATCGGCTACCTCCACCACGAGATCGCCGAGCTGACCGTCGCGCAAGGCCGAGCTGGCCGTCGCCAGCGTCGGCGACCGAGGAGAAGGCCAAGGCCCAGAAGGAGCTCGCCCTGACGGTCGTCGCCACCAACGAGCGGCTCAACGAGCGCCGGCCCGGCATGCGTCTCGCCCGAGGAGCATGCGCAAGGCCGAGGCCGAGGTGAAGGTCGCCGCCGCCGCGATCGAGCGAGGCCGACGAGAAGCGCAAGCTCGACCGAGGCCGAGCTGACCTGGCCAAGCAGGCGCTCGAGGAGCACACGATCGTCGCCCCCTTCGACGGCATCGTCATCGAGCGGATGAAGAACCCCGGCGAGAGCGTCCGGGCCAACGAGGCGGTCGTCCAGCTGGGCAACCTCGACAAGCTCCGCGCCTGGTGCTACATCCCGCTCGAGTACGCCTACCGCGTCAAGGAGGACCAGGTCGTCGAGTCCAGCCCCGCCTCGACCGGCACCCGGGCGCGCCCGCTGCCGATCGAGCAGAAGAAGTTCCGCGGCAAGATCACCTTCGTCGACCCGCAGATCCAGCCGGTCGCCGAGACCGCCGTGCGGGTCTACGCCGAGTTCGACAACAAGGACCACGAGCTCCGGCCCGGCCTGAAGGCGACGATGACCATCTACCTCGAGCCCCGAGGGCCGCCGCCGCCCCGGCCGTCCGGCCGGCCGACGCGCGCCGGCGCCGGCCGTGACGAGTCGCCAGGCACGGCGGCGATCGTCCGCTGCCCCGCTGAGTCTGATCGAGGCACGAGTCGCTGATCGCTCGAGGACCGGTCGCCGGACCGAGCCATCCGCGATCGCGGACCGAGTCGAGCGACGGACGCCGGATCCGACGCTCCACGACCCGACTCCGCACCGACCACTCCGCCGAGGGCCGCCGACCGATGAGTTCCGCTCCCACCCTGGCCCCCGCGATGCCCGCTGGGGCAGGCCGCCGAGCACCTCAAGGTCAAGCTCCGGCCCGACCTGATCGTCCAGCCCCAGTTCTACGAGGGGATGACGCACTACGTCATCAAGGACCCGATCGCGCTGAAGTACTTCCGGTTCAAGATCGAGGAATACTTCCTGCTCCAGCAGTTCGACGGCAAGCACACCCTCCAGGACGTCAAGAAGGCGTTCGAGCGGAAGTACCGGCCGCAGACGATCTCGATCGAGGACCTGACCCGGTTCGTCGCGCAGCTCCACGAGGCGGGCATCGCCCAGATCGACAGCCCCGACCAGGCCAAGGTCCTGATCCGCCGCCGCAAGAAGAACCGCTGGAAGAAGGTCTGGCAGTTCCTCGCCAACATCCTCTACATCAAGATCCCGGTCATCGACCCCGAGCGGCTGCTGACGGGGATGTACCCGTACTTCCGCTGGATCTTCACCTCCTACTTCATCACCTTCAGCGTCGGCATGATGCTCGCGGCGCTGACGCTGGTCGTCAGCCAGTGGACCGACGTTCTACGGCGAAGCTCCCCGACTTCCAGAGCTTCTTCAACTGGCGGACGATCGTCTACTTCTGGTGCAGCCTGGCGATCATCAAGATCATCCACGAGTTCGGCCACGGCCTGACCGCCAAGCACTTCGGCGGCGAGGTCCACGAGATGGGGATGCTCTTCCTCGTCCTCACCCCGGCGCTCTACTGCGACGTGACCGATAGCTGGCTCCTGCCCAGCAAGTGGAAGCGGATCTGGATCTCGGCGGCGGGGATCTACGTCGAGTGCTTCCTGGCGAGCATCGCCACGTTCGTCTGGTGGAACACCGAGCAGGGGCTCCTGAACAGCCTGGCGCTGGCGACGATGTTCATCTGCTCGGTCAACACGATCATGTTCAACGCCAACCCGCTGCTGCGCTACGACGGCTACTACGTGATGGCCGACTGGCTGGAGATCCCCAACCTGCGGATCAAGAGCACGCAGTTCTTCGCCTACCTGTTCCAGGAGAAGGTGCTCGGGCTGGAGATCCCGGTGCAGAGCTACATGCCGCGGTCGCGGCGGTTCCTGTTCGTCACCTACGCGGTCGCCAGCTACCTGTACCGCTGGGTGGTGACGTTCAGCATCCTGTTCTTCCTCTACCAGTTCCTCAAGCCGTACAAGCTCGAGCTCGATCAGCGCGATGATGGCGGTCGGCTCGCTGGTCCCGCTGGTGGGGATGCCGGTCTACCAGATGGTCAAGTTCGTCCGCACCCCGGGGAGGATGCGCAAGGTGAAGAAGGCACGGGCGGCCGGCTTCGCGGCGGTGGTCGTGGCCATCGTCGCCGGGATCCTCCTGATCCCGACGCCGCTGCGGGTCCAGGGGACGTTGGTCCTGACGGCGGCCAAGCCCGACGATGATCTACGCCGAGGTCCCCGGCCGGCTCGTCGAGCTGAACGTCCGCGACGGCGAGTGGGTCAAGAAGGGGACCGTCCTGGCCACGCTGTCCAACCCCGAGAAGCTGCGCGAGCGGACCAGCGCTCCAGGAGCAGCACGACGTCAACTTCGTCAAGGCCGCTCTGGTTCGGCCACAGCCCCGACCGCGAGAGCCGGGCCCAGGCGCGGCAGCACGAGCAGATGGCGCAGCGAGCTCGAGCCGGCCATCGAGAAGATCAACGAGCAGATCGGCAAGCTGACCCTGGTCGCCGGCCGCGACGGCCAGGCGATGGGCGTGCCGCACCCCGAGACGGTCGGCCAGTGGCTCAAGCCGGGCAAGCCGTTCTGCGAGGTCGGCGACCCGCACCAGCTCGAGGCCCACCTGATCCTCGACCAGGCCGACATCGACCTCGTCCGGCTCGACCGCACGCGCCTGGGTGAAGGTCTACGGCGACTCCGAGATGACCTTCAAGAGCCAGCGTCGCCGAGGTCGCCAAGCGGAACCGCGAGGAGATCCCCGCCGAGCTGTCGAACACCGCCGGGGGCGAGATCGCCACCAAGCAGGACCAGAAGACCGGCCAGGCCAAGCCGCTGACCGCCGTCTACGAGGTGATCATCCCGGTCGA
Source organism: uncultured Planctomycetaceae bacterium (assembly GCA_963708145.1). Classification (GTDB taxonomy): domain Bacteria; phylum Planctomycetota; class Planctomycetia; order Isosphaerales; family Isosphaeraceae. Next base: position 54,955 of record OY970189.1, read on the forward strand.
CAACCGCGACCTGGAGCTCCAGCCCGGCCTCCGCGGCTTCGCCAAGATCGACGGCGGCACCCACACCCTCGGCTGGTGGCTCTGGCGGCTGATCACCAAGACCTTCCACTTCACCCTCTGACCCCGCCCGCGGGGGGATGGGACGCGGAGGGACGCGGATCGAGGCGGATCAAGACGGATCGGCGGCCATCCGCCTCGATCCGCGTCCCTCCGCGGCCCATCCCCCTCCCGGTGTGCGCACCATCTCCGTCGGCGGGCCTCGCCCACCCCTCCCGACGGCCCTCCGGACCCCCGCCGTCACCCGGTCGGGGCACTCGCCGCCAGCGTCACCGGCTCGATCCCGGCCGCCAGCGGCAAGATGGGCAACCCGGGCGATTCCGCAACCCCGGCCGATTTCGGTTCGTTCGGCAGCGGCGCGACCGGCCCGGCCGGAGCCGGCCCCTCCGCCTCGGGGATGGAGGACTGGCCATCGTCGGAAGTCATGGACTCCGCACCATTTGAGTCGATCGACCCGGCCGATTTCGGTTCGTTCGGCAGCGGCGCCGGCGGGGCCATCTCGACCAGCCGCTCCTCCTGGGCGCGGGCCTTGAGGAAGCCGTTGTAGGCGCGGTGGAAGTCGTTCTCCGCCGTCACCTGGTAGCGGTGCAGCTTCCGGCCCTCCTCCCCCTCCAGCACCAGCGCCCGCTCGGCGGCGCCGGCACGAGCGGGCTCCTCGATCGCGGTCCGCAGGTGCTCCTCGCGCTCGGTCAGCTCGGCGACCTCGCGCGCGACCATCTCGGCCAGGAACCCGCGGCAGGCCGCGATGTCGGGCTCCATCCCGGCCTGCCAGTGGCGGATCGTGTCGGGGACCTGCTGCGGCTCAAGCAAGGCGTCGAGCGCCTGCTCGTTGCGGTTGGGCAGCGCGACGAGGTTCCAGAGGCGGATCAGGTAGGCCGTCTCGTCGTGGCGCACGTCCTCGGCGCAGCCCCTGGAGCCTGGTGGCGGTCTCGCGGTCGGAGGTGGCCCAGGCGCCGCGCTCGTCGAGCGCGGCCTTGAGGACGGCCCACTGGTCGAGCATCCAGCGGCAGCCGGCGGCGGAGCGCATCAGGCCGCGGACCGCGGCGGCGGGGTCCTCCTTGAGCGCGGCCGCGAAGTGCTCGACCTCCTCCTCTTGCGCGGCGTCGTCGCGCGCCTCGGCGGCTCGGACCTGGTCGGAGAGCCCCTGGTGCTCGGCGCGGCGGAGCCGCTCGGCCTTCTGGAGCGCCAGCACCGCCTTGTCGATGTAGGCGGCCTCGGCGGGCGAGCGGGGCTGATAGAAGTCGTCCCACTGGTGGCGCAGGCGCCTGCGCGGCGGCGGGGTCCTCGTTGGGCAGGACGAGCGTCTCGGCGCGTCCGCCGTGCTTCAATGCATTGTATTTGGATTTGTTACGGCCTGCCTCGGAGGTCGGCCCGGCGCGTGGCTGGCGTTGTCCTTGTTGATCCGGCTGCGTTCTTCGAAGGAGAGCGTCATGACAGGTCCCCGAGTTAGTCACTCAAGTCGTCGGCCCACATGGGCCCGTCATGAGGTACTATCGTGGCCGGCGGCCGGATCGTCCTGATTTTCTTCGGAGGGTGCGCGAAATTCACCCCACTGGACGATCGATGCCGGGTGGGTGGGATGAGAGATGACAGAAGGCTCCGAGATCCAACCGATCTGTCATCTCTCATCCCACCCACCCGGCATCGATCGTCCACGACGGCGCGATCGCCCGACGGGGATGCGAACCGGCCGGCCGCGCCCCTGCTTCGGGCGCGGCCGGCCGGTCGTCGGGGCCGGCAGGCATGAGGGGCGTCCCGCCCCGGGTCAACCGAAGAAGCTCTTCAGGCTGTCCAGGGCCTTCTGGGCGACCGTCTTGTTCGTGGTCGTGGTGGTGGCCTTCTTGGTCTTCTTGGCCGCCGGGCTGGCGGTCGTCGTGGTCGTCGGGGTACTCGTGGGCGTCGTCGTCGGGGTGGTCGCGGCGGTCGTCGGGGTACTCGTGGGCGTCGTCGTCGGGGTGGTCGCGGCGGTCGTCGGGGTGCTCGTGGGCGTCGTCGTCGGGGTGCTCGTGGGCGTCGTCGGGGTGCTCGTGGGCGTCGTCGGGGTGGTCGCGGCGGCCGTCGGGGTGGTCGTGCTTGTCGGCGAGCTCGCCGTCGACGATGGCGTGGTCGCGGCCGTCGTCGGGGTCGAGGTCGGGGTCGAGGCGCTCGCGGAGGTCGTGCCGGAGTCGGTCGACGTGAGGGTCCCCGCGGGCGACGGCTGCGTGTTCAGGGGGGTCGCGGAGCCGGTGGCCTGGCCCGTGACGCTCTGGGTCTGCGAGTCGATCTGCGCCACGGTCGGGTTGGGGTCCAGGCCGGCGATGAGCGGCTGGGCCGTGGTCGTCGTCGCCGTCGCGGTCCCCGTCGTCTGGGACTGCGCCCGGAGTCGGACTGCTGAGTCGTCGAGGCGGTTTGCTGCATGGTGGCGGCCTGCTGGATCACGGCGCTGGCCTGCTGCGCGACGGTGCTGGCCTGCGGGGTCGTGGTGCTGGCCTGCGGGGTCGTGGTGCTGGCCTGCGGGGTCGTGGTGCTAGCCTGCGGGGTCGTGGTGCTAGCCTGCGGGGTCGTGGTGCTGGCCTGCGGGTCGTGGTGCGGCTGTTGCGTCGTGGTGCCAGGCTGTTGCGTCGTGGTGCTGGCCTGCTGCGTCGTGGTACTTGGCTGTTGCGTCGTGGTGCTGGCCTGCTGCGTGGCGGCGCCGGCCTGCGGGGTCGCGGCGCTCGCGTTCGCGCCGCTGGTCTCGCGGTGGTGGACGAGGCTCCCGCGTTCGAGGCGGTCGCGGTGGTTGCCGGTCGTGGAGCCGGACGGCGTCTCCGTCATCTGCTTGACGCGGGCGCCCCGCTGAAGAGCGCGAAGATCGGGCCGTTCGAGGCTGACCGTGTCGCCGACGTTGAGCCGGTTGACCTTGAACTGGTTGGGCGAGAGTTGCGATACTTCGCGACGAGCCTGTTGGGCACCAGCGCGTAACTCGAGCTGGGTGTGCTGGAGGTCCTTGAAGTTGCGCTGCACGGTCGGGTCGAGCAGGAAGCCGTTGACCGAGGCCCGCTGGCGGTTGGTGATCGATGAAGGCCGTGGGCGAGGGGAGCAGCGTGTGCGCGAGCAGCTTGAACTGGGGATCGTGATCGAGCCGTTGAGCTGGCCGTCGGCCGCGTAGTCGAAGAAGTTGAACCGCCGCTGGAGGACGTCGGGCTGGTCGGGCGCTCGTTCGAGGCGGCGGTGAGGCTGGCGCCGCCGTTGTTGGTGGGGATCGACAGGCCCTGCGTGATCGTGTTCTGGTCGATCCGGGCGGTGCCGCCGAGCAGGCGGGCCATCGCCCCGGCCTCGGGCAGCCCATCTGGCGTCGCGTTGTCCTCGAAGGTCTGGAGCTCCTGCGCGGTGATCATGCCGTCGTGGTTGGCGTCGATGATCGGGAAGTCGTTGTGGTCGAGCAGGTAGTTGATCGCCTCGTAGCCCTCGATCGCGGCGATCGCGTTGCCGACGTTGATCCGGGCGAACTGGCGGTAGTTGGCGCTGCCCTTGAGGGTCGGCGGGCCGGCCTGGCTCAGGCTGTCGTTGGCGTCGGTGACCGGGACGGCGGTCCAGGCGAGGATCGCGTTGATCCCGTCGGGGTTGTTGTAGGCGCCGCAGGTTCTTGAGCCCGTGCGGGCCGAAGTTCAGCGTCGTTGACGCCGACCGGCTGGGTCAGGTAGGCGTCGGAGGTGACGCCGGCTGGCGCTGAGCTGCGACCAGTAGTTCAGCGCCGAGCTGACCAGGGCGAAGGCGCCGGTGACCTCGGCGGCCGAGAGCGACGTGCCGCCCTCGACGAAGGTGTTGTGGTCGGCCCCGTCGGTCGATGACGCCGGTGGTCGGTGGTGCCGGTGCCGCTGGTGCCGGTGCCGCTGGTCGGAGGACGATCAGCCTGCGGCGGAAGGTGGGGACGTCGATCGCCGGGGCGGCGAAGTCGGTCGTCATGTTGCGGTTGTCCGAGGCGAGGAGCCGGTCGCTCGCACGACCGCGAGGTCGCCCGCGGTCAGACTGGCCGACCACGCCGGTCCCGGTCGCGGTGGTGCCGGTGGTGGCGGTGGTGCCGGTGCCCGCGGTCGATGGTGTTGCCGCGTCCCGCCGATCAGGATCGGCGCGGCGGTCCCGATGTCGCCGAGCGACGCCCGTGTTGGGTCGGTCGGGGTCTGGTTCGGGCCGGTGCGTGAACGGGAACGGGTAGGTCCCCGTGACCGAGATGACCTCGTTGAGGACCGCCGGCAGGCGACATCCCGTTGACGTCGCCGACGTTGGTGTTCTCGGCGTTGTTCGTCGCGCCGATCGAGATCGACGCCGTCCGCCGGTCGCCGCCGGTCGCCGGTGCCGGTGGTGCCGGTGGTCGCCGGTGGAGGCGGAGATCCCCGAGCCGGCCGGCTGCGCCGAACTGGCCGGCCGCGGCGATCGGCGCGATCCCCAGCTTGCGGAACTTCTTGAGCTGGTTCTTGAAGGCGATGACGATCTGGGGATAGCTGCTTGTAGGCCGTCCCCCTCGGTCGCGAACGTCTCGGTCGTCCCGAAGCCCATCGCGGCGGCGATCACGCGGTCGGTCTTGCCGGGCCGGACCGGGTCGTTGACGAACGGGTGGCTCGGCGACGTAGGTCAGGCCGTTGTAGACGGACTGGGGCGTCGCGGTCGCCGTTGGGGACGGAAGCCGCCGGTCCCGTGCCGACGTGCCGCCGGTGGTGCCGGTGGCGGTCGCGACGGGCTGCCGGTCTGGCCGGGCAGGATCTTGAACGGGTAGAAGATGTTGACCGGGTCGATCGTCGCCTGCGGGACGAACTGGGCGATGACGCCGGCGACGCGGTGCCGTGGCCGTCGCCCAGCAGGTTGGTCTGTTGGGCCGCGCTGGTGGCCCCGGTGGTGCCGGTGGCCCCGGTGCCCCCGGCGGCCCCGGTGGTCGCGGTCGAGGAGACGCTGGCGAGTGTCGGCGTTGCCGGAGCCGTTGGTGATGACGTTGGTCCCGGTGGCGACGCGGCCGCGGAAGTTGGGGGTCGACGCGTCGACGCCGGTGTCGATGACCGCCACGGCGCTGTCCTGGCCGTCGTAGGGGACGCCGAGGATCCGCAGGTCGTTCAGGCCGATGAGCGAGCCGCTGGTCGAGCCGGCCAGGCTGGCGGTCGTCTTGAACTGCCAGATGCCGTCGTCGTCGGAGGCGTAGAGGGTGGTGCCGTCGGCCGAGAACGTGATGCTCAGGCTCGAGTCGTCGAAGCTGCTGGAGTCCTGCGCGCCGCAGGTGTTGAAGCCCTGCGGCGAAGGTGCGTGACCTGGCCGGTGGGGGTGATCCGGACGATCCGGCCGCCGAAGTTGGCGCCGCCGGTGACCGTCACGACGTACTGCTGCGTCGCCGTGGTCGAAGCTGGCGCTGACGATCCCGCCGGGCCCCTGGACCGGGACGAGGATCGGCGTGGGCTTGACGGTGGTGGTCGGGTCCTGGAGCGGGGTGACGGTCACCACCGCGCCGGTGGCCAGGTCGGAGACGAACAGGTTGCCGGCGTTGGCCGGCGGCGAGATCGCGTTGGCGTTGGTGGTGGTGCTGACGCCGGTGGCGCCGGTGGTGCCGAGGAACGAGGTGAGCTGGGTGACCGCCTGCGAGAAGTAGCCGTACTGGTCGAACGCGATGTCCTCGAACCGGCGGAACTGCGTCGACGAGGCCGCGCGACTGGTCGGCCGGCTGGATCGTCGCGATGATCGGCGAGGTGGTGGCCGATGCCGGGGACGGCGCCGCCGACGATGATCGTGTTGCCGATGATCAGGTCGCCGCTGAGGCCCTGCACGCCGCTGGCGCCCGGCTCGGCGGGGATGCCCCCCGCGGCGGGGGTGCCGAAGTCGGTGAACGCCGCGTAGACCGGCGAGACGTAGTCGGTGTTCGCCGCCGTCAGCCCGACCTGCGGCCCGAGGTCCATCGCCGTGTCGCTGACGCCGGTGGGGAACGTCGCCGTCGAGCTGATCGTCTGGCCCGGCGAGTACGGCGTTGGCGTCGAAGAACAGCGCCGCGAACGTGCCCGGGTCGGGAACACGTCGGTCGGCAGCGGGTGCTCGCCGAGGCGGATGTGTTGGGGGGCGCCCTCGCCCTGCAGCAGCCCCGCGTCGTTCGCGGCGCCGACGATCAGGCCGCGGAGGAACTACTGGTGCTCGGCCGGCGGGACCAGGATCGACGATCGGGTTGATGTTGAGCTTCTGCGCCGCTGAGCCCGTCGGTGAAGTTGACGAACACGCCCAGGAGCGTCCCGTCGGGGCCGATCTGGTAGATGGTGTTCTTGTTCGGGTCGGAGCGGTCGACGCTGGCGACGAACATCGACGGGCTTGCCGTCGAAGTAGCCCTCGGGGTCGAAGGTGATGTCGTACCAGTTGACCAGCCCGGTCGCGGCGCCCAGCGAGTTGGCGGCGGTGTCGCCGGGCTCGAGCTGGTTGATGACCGTGTTCAGGTCGAAGAAGACCGTCGCCTTGCCCGTGGCCGGGTCGACGCGGTAGATCACGCCGGGGCGGTTGACCGCGCCGTCGGTGGCGTTGTCGCCGGCGCCGCGGGAGATCGCGTAGACGCCGTTGCCGAAGACGCCGCCGGGCCCCGCCGCGATCCGGACGATGTCGCCGCCGAACGCCGACGACGGGGTCAGCTCGCGAGACCGAGGTGAACGGCGCCGCCGTGGGGACCGGCGACGAGGTGACGGTCGTCGGCTCGGTGAACTGGATCGTCCCGAGGTCGGCGTTGGTCGGGGTCGGCGCGGCGGTGAACGTCACCGCGGTCGGCGTCAGCGCGGTCGGCGAGCACCGGCGCCGACGACGGAGGGCCGCCAGGAGCTGCCGCTCCTCCAGCGGCTGGACGCGCCTCGATCCGGAGGTTCCGACGACGCCGCTGCGCTGGGCCGCGCGCCCGGCGGTCGGGATGGGTGAGACATTCCATTATCTCCTAAGGCTGGACTCGTCCGTCCTGGACCGAGGCCGAGATGCCCGGCAATCCACACTATCGGCGCAACCGGCTCTCGCGGATCACTCGAACCCGCGGGCAGCCCCCCGACGACCGGCACGGCCGGCGCCCCGGGACTGGTCCTCATGGAGAGTTGAATCGGTCGCGACGGCGGGTCGGAATCACCCAAAGATCCGGCATGACCGACAGAATCGGCACCGGAGCCGGGCGCGAATCCGGACGAGGGGAGGCGGGAGGGGGAGGCGTCAGCGCGGGGGGCTGACGGCGTCTGGGTGGCCGGGTGGCATGCCCATGTCTTCATGGCCATGCTCCGGGTCGCGCCTGGGCGAGGGGGACCGCGAGGTCCCGAGCATGCTCACGAAGACGTGAGCATGCCACCCGGCCGTCTCGGACCGCGAGGGGTCGAGGGCGGGTTACTCGACGACCCCCTGCGGGCCGGCGGGGCCGCGGCGCGGGGTGCGAGAACTGCTGCTGCGCCGTCCCGGCGCGGCGGCGGACGTCCAGCTCGATCGAGCCGAAGGTCTGCTCGTGCCGCTGGATCGTCATGCCCAAGCGCCGTCAGGAGCCGCTTGGCCGTGTAGAAGTTCATCACGATCCGCTGGTTCGCCTTGACGTCCTGCCGGCCGGTGGCGAACGGCTGGGGGTTCAGGCCGAAGTCGAGGATCACCTCCTCGGGCGTGGCGGTCACCCGGCAGAAGTTCGAGTACGACGGGAGCGGTCGCCGAATCGTCGACGACGACCTCGGTCGTCTGCTGCCCTGCTGGGGCTGGCTGCGGCTGGGGATGCGTGCTCCTCTCGCGCCTGCTCGTTGTCGCTCATGTCGGTCTCCCGTGTCGGTTCCCCCCTCACCGCGACGGCGAAGGCAAGGGAGCGTACCACAGCAACACGCCGTCCCACAACAAGATGAGCGGGGATACGGGAGTTTTCCGATAACGCGGGGCGGGGGTCAAGCCGTCTTCGCGCCTCAGGCGACCCGCGACAGGGCCGGCGGGGGCGCCGTCACCTCGACGAGGCGGTCGAGCTCGGCGAGGGTCCGGGCCGCGGCGCCGTCCTGCGCCAGGACGAAGGCGCGCCCGAGGCGCCCGCGCGGCGGCGGACTCGGGGTCGTCCAGGTCGTCGAGCAGGGCCGCGGCCAGGTCGTCGGCGTCGGCGACCCGCCGGGCGCCGCCGCGCGGCCAGGAGCTGCTCGACCGTCTCGCGGAAGTTCTCGGTGTGCGGGCCGAACAGCACCGAGGCGCCGAAGGCCGCCGGCTCCATCATGTTCTGGCCGCCCCGGCCGGGCAGCAGGCTGCCGCCGACGAACGCGACGTCGGCCAGGCCCCAGACCGCCGACAGCTCGCCGATCGTGTCGACCAGGATGACCGGCGGCGGCTCGCACTGCCACTTGCGGGGTGTAGCCCTGGCTCCGCCGGACGACCCCCTCGCCCTGCTGCCGCGAGCCAGGCCGCGACCTTCTCGAACCGCTCGGCGTGGCGGGGGACGAGCACCAGCCGGAGCCCCGGGTGCCCGGCCCTCGCGGCGCGGTAGGCCGCCAGCGCGGCGGCCTCCTCCCCCTCCATCGTGCTCCCGGCCACGAACACCAGGTCGGCGGCCGACAGCCCCAGCGCCCGCCGCAGCGCGAGCGTCCGCGGGTTGTTCCGGTCGCTCTCCAGGCCGTCGTACTTGACCGAGCCGGTCACGCGGACCCGTCTGCCGGGGGACGCCGAGGTCGACGAACCGCGCGGCGTACTCCTCGGTCTGCGCCGCGACCGCGTCGAGCCGGCGGAGCGTCGGCCCGAGCGGCCCCCGGAGCCGGCGATAGCCGCGATGGCTCCGGCGGCTGAGCCGGCCGTTGACGATCGCCACCCGCGCCCCGGCCCGCTTCGCCGCGCGGACCAGGTTCGGCCAGAGCTCCAGCTCGACCAGGGCCAGCACCGTCGGCCGGACCCGCGCCACGGCCCGCCGGGTCGCCCAGCGAGAAGTCGAGCGGGGCGTAGAACGTCACCAGGTCGGGGAAGGTCCGCCGCGCCACCGCCAGCCCGGTCGGCGTGGTCGTCGAGACGACGACCTCCCAGCCCGGCCGGCGCCGGGCCAGCTCGGCCACGATCGGCCGGAGCAGCAGCACCTCGCCGACGCTGACCGCGTGGAACCAGAGGCAGGGGCGGTCGCCGATCCGCAGCGGGGCCTGGCCCAGCACCTTCTCGGACCAGCCCTCGCGATACTTGCCCGACCGGACCGCCCGGTAGACAGCACGGGGGCGCAGGCCGACCAGGAGCGCCAGGTAGATCAGGTTGAGCAGAGACGGCATCGGGGAATCCTTTCCCGGATCGTCGTCGTCGCGGGCCACGCGACTCGGCGGCCGATCGAAGCCGGCCGTCGCCGTGCAACCGGCGTGCCTCGACGCCGCGGTCCGGCGAGCGACCGACGGCGTCGATCCCGGCCCGGAGTCGACCGGGTCCGGCGTCGGGTCGTGCGAGCGTAACCTCACCGGTCGATCGGAGGGACTGGGCGACCGTGCCGACGCCGTCCGACGGGATCGCCGGCCGTCGCGACGCGTCAGAAGGGGTCGGCTCGACGCTTCCTTCCGCATGCAGCAGGCTTTGAACTTTTTACCCGAACCGCACGGGCAGGGGTCGTTCCGACCGACCTTTTTGCCAACGTTGCGGACCGGCTCGTGCTTCTTCTCGCCCGTCTGCTGGCTGGCGGCGATCGCGGCCTCCTGCTGCGCCCGGATCGCCGGACGCGCGGGCGCGGCCGCCGAGGCGAGCTCCGACGGGGCCGACTGGTGGATCGTCTGCGCCCGGTCGAGCTGCCAGCGGGCCCCGAGGTAGGCGAGGAAGTCGGGGTCGAACTGCTCGACGCGGAAGATCAGGTCGGTCACCTTGTCGGAGACGCCGGCCCACATCTCGGCGAAGATCTTCATCCCCTCGCGCTTGTACTCGACCTTGGGGTCGATCTGGGCGTAGCCCTGCAGGCCGATCGAGCTGCGGAGGTGGTCCATCGCGCGGAGGTGCTCCATCCAGCTCGAGTCGAGGATCTGGAGCAGGAGGACCTTCTCCATCTCGCGCATCTCGGGGCGGTGCCGGGCGTCGAGCGCGTTGACCAGGCGGTTGCGGGCGTCGCCGCGGCCGAGCGCCGCGAGCTCGTCGGCGGTCGTCTCGACGCCGAGGTGCTCGCGGGCCCAGGCGGCGAGGTCGGCCAGCGCCGTGTCGTCGGGCGGCGGCGGCGCGACCTTGCCGTCGGCGGGGGCGGGGCCGTAGGCCGCCTCGACCTTCCGCTCGAGCTCCTCGGCGAGCCGGCCGCCGGGGTAGTGCTTGTGGGCCACGTCGAGCAGCAGCGCCTCGATCTCGGGCCGGAGCATGGGGCGGAGCTCGTCGGCGTCGACGACCGTGTGGAACCGCTCGGAGGCCCAGGCGGCCAGCCCCTCGCGGTCGTACCGCGGGCCCTGGCCGTGCGTCCGCTCGTGGAGGAAGCGGGTCATGCCGACCCGGACGGGGAACTCGGCCTCCTTCTGGGCGTAGAGCCGGCGGGCCTGCTCCTGGATGCGGCGGACGATCTCGGCCTGGCCAGGCCGGCCCAGTCGGCCGGGTCGATGGCGATGCCGAACTTGTGGTGCAGCCAGCCGGCCAGCGAGCGGCGGCCCCAGTCGCGCTGGAGGAACTCGCGGGCCGGCGCCAGGTCGACCTTCTCGATCGTCTCGGCCGCCTTCTCGGCGAGGAACTCCTCCAGGTCGTCGCGGCCGAACTCGAACTCGTCGCGGTCGTACTTGGCGAACTTGCGGAGGTCGCTGTCCTTGAGGTTCAGGCCGTACCGGGTGTTGGCCCAGGTCGCCAGCGACTGCCAGGTCCACTCCGACGGGTCGGCGTCGGCGGGGAGGTTCTCCTCGACCGCCTCGCGGACCAGCCTCGGCGAGCTGCCCCTCGGCCTCGTGCTTGGCGATCTCCTGACGGCGTCCTCGAAGGCGACGCCCTTGAAGTCGCGGGCGGTCAGCTCGACGCCCAGCCGCTGGCCGGCCCACTCGGCGAAGCTGGCGGCGCCGTAGTCGTCGGCGAGGAACCGGTCGGCGGCGTCGCGGACCTGGTCGTCGATCATCTCCAGGATCACGTCCTTGGGCGGGGCGCCGTCGAGCAGGCGCTGGCGGAACGAGTAGATCCGCTTGCGCTGCTCGTCCATGACCTCGTCGTATTCGAGCAGGTTCTTGCGGACGTCGAAGTTCCGCTCCTCGACCTTCTTCTGCGCCCCCTCGATGCGGCGGCAGACGAGCTTGCTCTCGATGGCCTCGCCTTCCTCCATGCCGAGCCGGGTCAGGACGGCGGAGACCCACTCGCCGGCGAACTTGCGCATCAGGTCGTCTTCGAGCGAGAGGAAGAACCGCGACGAGCCCGGGTCGCCCTGGCGGCCGGCGCGGCCGCGGAGCTGGTTGTCGATCCGGCGGCTCTCGTGCCGCTCGGTGCCGATGATGTGCAGGCCGCCGAGCGCGGCGACCTCGCGCCCCTCGGCCTTCATCTCGGGCTCGTACTTGCCGACGGCCGCGTCCCAGACCTCCTTGGGGACTTCCAGGCGGGTCGGGTAGAGCGGCCGGCCGTCCTCGTCGGTCAGCCGCTTCAGGTCGGCCCAGGCCATGAACTCGGGGTTGCCGCCGAGGATGATGTCGGTGCCGCGGCCGGCCATGTTGGTGGCGATCGTGACCGCCGCCTTGCGGCCCGCCTGCGCCACGATCTCGGCCTCGCGCTCGTGGTACTTGGCGTTCAGGACCTGGTGCGGGATGCCGTACCGCTTGAGCATCTCGGAGATCTCTTCCGACTTCTCGATCGAGGTCGTGCCGACCAGGATCGGCCGGCCGGTCGCGTGGACCTCGCGGATCTCGTCGAGGATCGCCGTCGAACTTCTCGCGGTCGGTCCGGTAGATGACGTCGGCGTAGCTGTGCGCGGGTCAGCGGCCGGTTGGTCGGGATCGCGATCACGTCGAGGTTGTAGACCTTGTAGAACTCGTTGGCCTCGGTCATCGCCGTGCCGGTCATGCCCGCGAGCTTCTTGTAGAGCTTGAAGAAGTTCTGGAGCGTGATCGTGGCGAGCGTCTGGTTCTCCTCCTTGATCTTGACCCGCTCCTTGGCCTCGACCGCCTGGTGCAGGCCGTCGGACCACTGCCGGCCGGTCATCAGGCGGCCGGTGAACTCGTCGACGATGACGATCTCGCCGTTGAGCTCGACGTAGTCGCGGTCCCGCTTGTAGAGGTAGTGGGCCTTCAGCGCGTTGTCGATGAGGTGGGGCCACTCCATGTTGCCGGGGGTGTAGAAGCTCTCGATCCCGGCGATCCGCTCGGCCTCGCGGATGCCCTCGTCGTTGAGGTGGCAGGTCCGCTCCTTCTCCTTGACCTCGAAGTGGGCGTCCTTCTTCAGGAGCCGGGCGATCCGGTCGGCCTCGGCGTACTTGCGGACGTCGTCGAAGGCCGGGCCCGAGATGATCAGCGGGGTCCGGGCCTCGTCGATCAGGATGCTGTCGACCTCGTCGATGATCGCGTAGTGGAGCTCGCCCTGCGCCTGCAACTCCTTGGTCGGCTTCATGTTGTCGCGGAGGTAGTCGAAGCCGAACTCGTTGTTGGTGCCGTAGGTGATGTCGCAGGCGTAGATCTCCTGCCGCTCGTCGGAGTCCATGTCCGACTGGATCGCGCCGACGGTCATGCCCAGGCCGTTGTAGAGCGGGCTCATCCACTCGGCGTCGCGGCGGGCGAGGTAGTCGTTGACCGTGACGACGTGGACCCCCTGGCCCTCCAGCGCGTTGAGGTAGGCGGCCAGGGTGGCGACGAGCGTCTTGCCCTCGCCGGTGACCATCTCGGCGATGTTGCCGCCGTGCAGGACCATGCCGCCCATGAGCTGGACGTCGTAATGCCGCATCTTGAGGAACCGCCGGCCCGCCTCGCGGCAGGCGGCGAACGCCTCGGGCAGCAGGTCGTCGAGCGTCTCGCCCTCGGCCAGGCGGCGGCGGAACTCGTCGGTCTTGGCCCGCAGGGCCTCGTCCGAGAGCGCCTGCATCGCCGGCTCCAGCTCGTTGATCTGGGCCACGATCGGCCGCATCCGGCGGATCTGCCGCTCGTTGGAGCTGCCGAACAGCCGGATCAGCCCGTCGGAGACCCCCTCCGACATCGCGGAGAACGCGTCGGTCGTCTTATCCCAAATTTCGGTAAGCAGTTCCATTGCGACAGTCGCCCCGCCGGGAGATTCGTGGTTTATGCAATAAGTCGATTGTACGACCCATTTTACATCAGCAGACGACGATCCGTCAAGCCGACCTGGCCGGGCCTGCGGGATGCCCCAAACCCTGACCACCCGCGCCCGGGCGCGTAGGAACTGCGGTCTGGAGAGACTCGGCCCAAGGATCATTGGACGCCCCCCATCCGCGAATTCGCCGCCATGCCCCGAAGTCGCATTGACATCATATCCTTGATGTACATAATGGATTCGCGGTATGTCAGGTCGCCGAGGAGGTCCGGCAGCCTCGGGAGCGGATCGGATGATGCGCCTCAACGTCGTGGAACTGCGCCAGTCGCTGGCGGAAATCCTGAATCGGGCCCAGTATCGGGGCGAGCGGATCGTGATCCATCGGCGGGGGAAAGATGCGGCGGCCATCGTCCCGATCGAGGATCTCCGGCTCCTGGAACGCCTGATCGAGGAGGCCGAGGATCGCATCGACGTCGAGGCCGCGCGGGCCGCCCTGGCGGAGTCCGACGTCCGGCTCCCCTATGAAGAGGTCCGCGCCAGCCTGGGGCTGAACGATGGCCAGGAAGAAGGGCGCCTCGCGGCCGGAAGTGGCGCCGGAGCCAAGGCGTTACGGGATTGAGCTCACCCGGGCCGCGGTCCGCGGACTGGCGTCCCTCCCCAAGGCCGACCTGCGACGGATCGACACCGAGATCCGGGCACTGGCCGACAATCCGCGTCCCCCGGACTCCAAGAAGCTACAAGGGGGAGATGACCTCTACCGGATCAGGTCGGGAGACTACCGCGTCATCTACGGCGTCGACGATGACCGTCGCGTCGTGGTCGTCTCAAGGATCGGGCATCGGCGTGACGTCTACCGCCCCTGATGCGATCGGGCCGCCCCTGGCTCTCCGGGCGGCGCAACTCGACTGCGGATTCGGGCTCCGCCCCTCGGCCCCGCGCTCAGCCGGCGAGCTTTCCGAGGGCCTCCTGGACCGTCGGGAGCGTCAGCAGGACGCCGACGACGATCAAGGCCGCGCCGAGCAGGCTCATCGGCCGCACCGGCTCGCGGAGGACGACGAACCCCAGGGCCATCGCGATGACGAAGCTCAGCTTGTCGATCGGCGCCACGCCCGAGACCGGGCCGCGCTTCAGCGCGGCGAAGTAGAACAGCCAGGACAGCCCCGTCGCCAGCCCCGACAGGACGAGGAACGCCCAGGTGCGGCCCGTGATCGAGCCGAGGTGGCGCGCCTCGCCCCGCCCGGCCACGATCCCGGCGGCGAACACGGCCACGACCAAAGTGCGCACCAGCGTCGCCAGGTTCGAGGGGATGCCCTCGACCCCCAGCTTGGCGAGCACCGCCGTCAGGCCCGCGAACAGGGCCGACAGCCCGGCCAGGGCGACCCAGCTCACGTCGTCACCTCCTCGGGGCCGTCGGGGGCGAGCAGGAGCAGGAGCCAGGTCGCCAGGAGCAGGGCGTTGCGGTAGTTCAGCAGCCCCACCGCCCAGCCCCGGAACAGCAGGACCCAGTGCAAAGCGAACGGGTAGACCATCGTCGTCAGCGCGCACGACCACCAGCCATAGGCCCCGGGCCCGGAATCCCAGGCGGCCCGGCAGCGCGGCCATGAACGGCAGCAGCCAGATGACGTATTGCGGCGACAGGACCTTGTTGAACGCGACGAACGCCAGGACGGCCGCCGCGGCGTATCGCATCGGGTCGCCCCCGCGCGACCGTCGGAAGCACGCCATCACGACCAGCAGCGCCAGGACCTGCGCCGGGAAGCCGATCGCGGCGGCCGACGACGACCACGGGGTGTCGATCTCGACCGACTTGTGGCGGTCGTGGTACTCCAGCGGGGCGCCCGTCGCCCTGGCCGCGAGCATCAGGGCCCCGCCGTAGACCGAGCCGACCTCGACGCCGCGATCGATGTGGTAGCCGATCGAGTCGCGGACCCCGAACCCTCCCGGCAGCAGCCAGAGCTCGATGCCGAGCAGCAGGGTCGCGACGAACCAGAACAGGCCGCGGCCGCGCCCGGTCTTGAAGTGGGTCAGCTCGTGGACGAGCCCCGGCGCGGCGATCACGCCGGGGACGATCTTGAACAGGGTGCCGAATCCCGCCAGCGCCCCCCCGAGCGCGGGACGCCCCGAGAACCACGCCGCCGCGGCGCCGAAGGTCAGCGCCGCGGCGGCCAGGTCGAACCGGCAGAGCAGCAACGGGCAGAGGCAGGGCGAACGCCAGCGTGTACCAGGCGAGGCGGCCCGCGACCCGCCCCCGGCCCTCGTGCCGCTCGACCCACCACGCCACCAGGTACACGACCACCGCGTTGGCCAGCAGCATCTCGGCGGCGAAGGCCACCTTGTAGCCCGGGAAGCCCCTCGTGATCAGCGCAGGAGGCACGAAGACGAGGATCGAGAAGAGCGGATACTCGATCAGGTAATCGCGGTACGGGATCAGGCCGGACTTCGCCTTCAGGGCGTACTCGTAGTAGATGCCGACGTCGTCCCACACGGGCACCGGCCCGACGATCCCGTAGAAGAACCGTTGCGAGGCGATCGCGCCGGCGATCAGGGCGTGCAGCGCGGCTACCGCGATCGCGACGGCCAGGAGGCGGCCGACCGGCCTCATTCGGCCCCCCTCCGCCAGACCGCGATGTCGCCGAAGCGGGCCTCGGGCCGGTAATGGCGACGGATGACGGCCGTCAGGCGTTCGAGCGGGAATTTCGGGTCGGGACCGACGCGGTCGGGGTCCCAGACCACGACCGAGTCGCGGCAGCCCTCCAGGGCCCTGGCGAAGGCGTCTTCCTCGCCGGGGTTGACCATCCGCAGCCAGGTGATCGACTCGGCGGGGAAGGCCGACGGCCGGTCGATCATCGAGACGACGGCCGGGTCCCACTTCAGGGCGTTGGCCACCCTCGTGCCCGGGGCGGTGTGCGCCTGCAGGTAGTCGAGCGCCGCGCGGTAGTCGCGCCAGGGGTAGGCCGCCGAGGTCGGGACGGACCCTCGGCGGTACCCCGGCGGGATGTCTTCGGTCGCCGGGCGGGGCGGCAGCAGCCCCAGCGCGCGGGCGCTCGGCCCGATGACGCAGCACTCGGGATGCAAGGACGACGGCCCCAGCCCCATCGCCAGGACCACGCCGGCCAGTTGCAGCGCCGGAGACGGGCGCCTCGCGACCACGAGGAACTCGACGAGCACCGCCAGGTTGATCGACCAGGTCAGCAGCGGCGGGATGTCGAGGTACGAGTGCGCCATCGGGCTCAGCGGCTTGTAGAGCGAGACCCCCGCCAGCGCCACCAGCCACGTCCGGGCCGTCCGCCGCGGCTCGGGGTCTGCCCCCCGGCCGAGCAGGACGATCGCCGCCGGCACGACCCACCACCGCATCGGCCCGGCCTGGAGCATCCACCCCCGGACGATCGAGGCGGGCGTGACCAGGTTATACCGCCCCCCATAGGCGACCACCCGGAGGGAGCGGACGAAGTCGCCCATCACCCCGGCCGCGACCAAGGGCGCGAACGCCAGCGCCAGGCACGCGGCGAACACCACCGCCCACTCCGCGACCGCGCGGGCCGTCCGGCCCCACGGCTCGCCCGGCCCTCGGCGCCCTCGTCGATCGCCAGGAGCAAGGCGGGCATCAGCAGGACCGACCTGCGGCCGGAACGCCACCGCGACGGCGCCGGCGACGGCCGAGATCAGCGAGGCCGACGCGCCCCGGCGCCATCTCCGCCGCGAGGATGCCCGCGACCATGAGGGCGGAGGCGTGCCAGTCGCGCTGGGCGACGTGGCAGTAGTCCAGCCCCAGGTAATAGCTCTGGAAGGCGAACAGCCCGACGAGGCCCGGCAAGGCGCGGCCGAACTGCCTCCGGCTCCAGGCCACCAGCAGCCCGCCGAACCCGACCAGCAGCGCCGACGTCGAAGGCGAACAGGGGCCAGGTCCGATCCCAGCCGGCCAGCGTGCCGAGGCCGTAGAACAGGTAGATCGCCGCCGGGAACTGGTTGCAGCCGCACGTCGCGATAGGGGAGCAGGCCGTCGGCCCAGGCCCGCGCGGCGTGTGGCGAAGACGTCGTGGTCGGCCCAGTACGGCCACTTCAGGTAGTGCGGGGCCCACGTCGCGAGCTGCGCCGCGATCACGGCGACCAGCGCCACGGACAGGGGCCCGCAGGGCCCACGCCGCGAAGGCGTCGCCGGGGGCCGCGAGGATCGGGCGATGGGGGCGGGGGGAGGTCCGCGTCATCTCGGGACCTTCCGCGGCGGTCGGGACGTCCTGGGGCATGGGATCACCGGGGCTCCATCCGTGGTGACGGCGTTCGGCGCGATTCTAACCGCGGGCCCCCCCCGGGTTCAACCCGCGTGCCGGGGCCGAATCTGAGGTCGCCAGGGGCGGGGCGCGGCCGTACAATGGGTCGGTCCGCGGCGGTCCGGCGGGGGCGGGTCGTGGCCTCGGGGGAGGGATCGGGGCTTGGTGGAGCGCGCGACGACGGCCCCTCGGCGGCTGGTGTTCCTGGGGACCGGCACCTCGACGGGCGTCCCGATGCTCGGCTGCGAGTGCCCGGTCTGCACCTCGGACGACCCGAGGAACCAGCGGACCCGCCCCAGCGTCCTGATCGGCCTGCCCGGCGGCAACCTGCTGATCGACACCACGCCCGAGATGCGCATCCAACTGCTCCGCGAGCGGGTCCGGCACGTCCACGCGATCGCGTTCACGCACAACCACGCCGACCACCTGTTCGGCCTCGACGACGCGCGGGTGTTCCCCAGGGCGATCGGCGGCCCGGTGCCGATCTACTGCGAGGCCGAGACCGAGGAGAGCATCCGCCGCGTCTTCCACTACGCCTTCCACGAGCGGCTCGCCGCGCTGCCGGCGGGGTACGTCCCCAAGATCGACTTCCGCCGGATCGCCCCGGGCGTGCCGTTCGAGGCCCTGGGCCAGGAGGTCATGCCGATCCGCCTGGAGCACGGCCGGTTCGCCGGTCCTGGGGTTCCGCGTCGGCGACCTGGCGTACTGCACCGACGTCAGCCGCATCCCCGAGGAGAGCTGGCCGCTGCTGGCCGGCCTCGACACGCTGATCCTCGACGCCCTGCGGCGCGAGCCGCACCCGACCCACTTCAGCCTCGACGAGGCGCTGGCGGTCGTCGAGCGGCTCCGGCCCCGGCGGACCTTCCTGACCCACATCTCGCACGGCCTGGACCACGGCCCCACCGAGTCCGCCTTGCCCCCCCGGGTCGCCTTGGCCTACGATGGGCTGACCTTGGAATTCTGAGTGCTGAGTGCCTCGGAGAGTGCTGAGTGCCGAGCAAAGAGAACGGTACTTTGACGTGAGTCTTCGTCGGATGAGCACCGCCCACCGATCTGGAGCTGCCGGATGGTGGGCGGTGCCCACCCGACCAGCACTTGGCACTCAGCACTCAGCACTCCCCATACAGGAGCCGCCGCGAATGTCGTCCCCCGATCCCTCGCTCGTCGCGCGCCTGGCCCGCCACGGCCAGGGACACCTGCTGTCATGGTGGGGCACGCTCGACGAGGACGGCCGGGCCCGGCTCGTCGCCGAGGTGGAGTCGATCGACTTCGACCAGCTCGACCGCCTGGTCGCGCAGCACGTCCGGGGCGACGCCGCCGACGTGCCGGCGCCCGAGCGGGTCGAGGCGATCGAGGTCGTCGCGGCTGCCCCGGACCGACGCCGAGCGGGTCGGCGCGGCGCCACGTCGCCGAGGTCGGCGCCGAGGCGCTGGCGGCCGGCGAGGTCGGCGTGGTGCTCGTCGCGGGCGGGTCGGGCACGCGGCTCGGGTTCGACGGCCCGAAGGGGACCTATCCCGATCGGCCCGGTCTCCGGCCGCCAGCCTGTTCCAGATCCACGCCGAGAAGGTCGTCGCGCTCGGCCGCCGCTCCGGCCGGCCGCTGCCGCTGTACGTCATGACCAGCCCCGAGAACCACGACGCGACCGCCCGGTTCTTCGCCGAGCACGGCCACTTCGGCCTCGACCACGTCCGGTTCTTCGTCCAGGGGCAGATGCCGGCGGTCGACCGCGCCTCGGGCAAGGTGCTCCTGGCCGAGAAGGGCCGCGTGGCGCTCAGCCCCGACGGCCACGGCGGCACGCTCACCGCGCTGGCGGCGCCCGGGCCCGGCGGCGTCGCCGAGCTGCCTCGACGAGATGCGCGAGCGCGGGCGTCCGGACGCTGTTCTACTTCCAGGTCGACAACCCGCTGGTGCAGATCGCCGACCCCGCCTTCCTCGGCCTGCACCGCCAGGCCGGCGCCGAGATGTCGTTCAAGGTGATCGAGAAGGTCGCGCCCGACGAGAAGCTCGGCGTGGTGGTGACCGTCGACGGCCGCCCGCAGGTGATCGAGTACTCCGACCTCCCGCCCGCCCTGGCCGAGCGCCGCCTGCCCGAGGGGGGCCTGGAGCTGTGGGCCGGGAGCATCGCCGTCCACATCCTCGAACGCGCCTTCATCGAGCGCCTGGCGGGCGGCCACGACCTGCCCTTCCACCGCGCGGTCAAGAAGGTCCCCTACGTCGACGAGGCGGGCGAGCGGGTCACGCCCACCGGGCCCAACGCCGTGAAGTTCGAGCGGTTCATCTTCGACGCGCTGCCGCTGGCCGGGCGGTGGACGCTGGTCGAGACCGACCGCGCCGTCGAGTTCGAGCCGCTGAAGAACGCGACCGGGCCCGACTCGCCGGCGACGCGTCCGCCGGCGGATGAGCGACCTGTTCGCCGGCTGGCTCGAAGGTGCCGGTGCCACCGTGCATCGCCTCGGCGACGGCTCGGTCCCCTTCGGCATCGAGATCAGCCCCCTGTTCGCGCTCGACGCCGAGGAGTTGAAGGCGAAGCTGGAGCCCGGCCTGACGGTGGACGGGCCCCTCTACCTCCGCGGCGAGTGAACCTCACCCACCCGGCCCTCCCGGTGGACGCATGGGCGACATCCCGCAACTCTACCGCGAGGCGCGGCGCGCGGCGTCCTGGGGCATCGTCGTGAACCTGGGCCTGGGCCTGATGAAGCTCCTCGGCGGCCTGTTCGGCGGCTCGCTCGCGCTCCGGACCGACGCGGTGCATTCGCTCGTCGACGCGCTGATCTCCGCGGCGCTGCTCGGCGCGCTGGCCGTCGCCGAGCGCCCCGCCGACCCGGAGCACCCGTACGGCCACACCCGCATCGAGGCCGTCGCCGGTCTGAGCATCGCGCTGATTTTGGTCGTGCTGGCGCTGGGGATCGGCCGGGAGGCCCTGAGCACGCTGTCCGCGAGGCGCACCGCGCCCGAGGCGTACACCGTGGCGATCGCGCTGGTCGGGTTCGTGCTCCAGGAGTCGCTCTACCGCCACGCGAGCCGGGTCGCGCGGCGGACGGGGTCCGGCGCCCTGTCGGCGACCTCGTGGGACTACCGGCTCGACGCGCTCGGCTCGCTCGTCGTGCTGGTCGGGGTGGCGCTGGCGACGTGGGGGGGCCCGCGCTGGCGCTGGGCCGACAACGCGGCGGCGGCGGCCGTCGCCGCGACGATCCTCGGGGTCGCCCTCGGCCTGTTCCGCGACAACGCCCAGGAGCTCATCGACCGCCAGGCCGATCCCGTCCTGCTCGCCGCCGTGCGCCGCGAGGCGATGGCCGTCCCCGGCGTCCGCGGCGTCGAGACGCTCCGGGTCCGCAAGTCCGGGCTCGAATACCTCGTCGACATCCACGTCGAGGTCGACCCCGAGCAGACGGTCCGCCAGGGCCACGACATCGCCCACGCCGTCAAGGACGCGGATCATCCGCGACGTCCCGCCGATCCGAGATGTGCTTGTCCACATCGAGCCGTCTCCCGTAAAGTAGGGGCGTGCGACGGGCCGGGATCGGCGAGCCGGGGTCAAAGAGAAAGCGGGGGCGGGATGGCGACCGTGACATTCGAGCTGCCCGAGGGGGCCTTCTCGGCCCTCCGACGTTCGCCGGACGAGTTCGTCAAGGAGCTCCGGCTCGCGGCGGCCTCGCACTGGTATCAACGAGGCCTCATCTCGCAAGAGAAGGCCGCCGAGATCGCGGGCCTCGACCGGACCGACTTCCTGCTCGCCCTGTCCCGCATGGGCGTGGACGCCTTCCAGGTGGACCTGGACGACCTGAAACGCGAGCTCGCCCGTGGCTGAACCGGCGGTCGTCAATGCCTCGCCGCTCATCTTCCTGTCGAGGGCGGGATTGTTCGAGATGCTCCGGGTCGCGGGGGATCGCGTGGTGGTCCCGCGGGCGGTCGCCACAGAAGTCGAACGGAGGGGACTGGACGACGTCACCGTGCAGGCCATGAATCGGGCGACATGGCTCTCGATCGTTGACGATTTGCCCATCCCCGATCCCATCGCCGCCTGGGACCTCGGGCCGGGCGAATCGGCCGTCCTGGCCTGGGCCAGGCGCATCCGAGCACGAAGGCGATCTTGGACGATCTTGCAGCGCGCCGATGTGCCGCCGTGTTGGGGATTCCGGTCAGGGGAACACTGGGACTAGTCCTCGTGGCGAAGCAGCGCGGCATGATCCCGGCCGCTCGCCCCGTGCTTGAGCAGTTGCGACGATCGAGCATGTACCTATCGGATGACGTGCTGAGCCGGGCCTTGGCCTTGGTCGGAGAGCCTTGAAAGGATGACCTGGAACCCTCGCTTCAGGCCCACTTTTGCGTTCGGAGAGGTCGAGAGGAGAACGGATTCACCATGCTTCACGCCGTCGTGATGGCCGGGGGGAGCGGCACCCGGTTCTGGCCCAAGAGCCGCCGCAATCGTCCCAAGCAGTTGCTCCGCCTCTACGGCGACGCGACGATGCTCCAGCAGACCGTCGCGCGGATCGCGCCGCTGGTGCCGCCCGAGCGCGTCCTGATCGTCACCGGGGCCGACCAGGCCGAGGCGGTCCGCGCGCAGATGCCCGACCTGCCCGCGCGGAACGTGGTGGCCGAGCCCTGCCCGCGCGACACGGCGCCGTGCGTCGGCCTGGCGGCGCGGATCGTCGCGAAGAAGGACCCGGACGGCACGATGATCGTCATGCCGGCCGACCACGTGATCCGCCCGGCCGAGAAGTTCCAGGCGACCGTCCGCGCGGCGGTCTCGGTCATCGACGCCGACCCGTCGGCGTTCGTCACGTTCGGCATCAGGCCGACCCACCCGGAGACCGGCTACGGCTACATCGAGCGCGGCGAGAAGCTCGGATCGCCCGGCGGGATCGCGCTGCACCGCGTCGCGCAGTTCCGCGAGAAGCCCGACCGCGCGACCGCCGAGCAGTTCGTGGCCTCGGGCCGGTTCGCCTGGAACTCGGGCATCTTCCTCTGGCGGGCGCGCGCCATCCTCGACGCCCTGGCGAAGCACCGCCCCGCGCTGGCCGCGGCGCTCGACCGCGTCGGCGACGCGCTGGGCACGCCGGCCGAGGCCGAGACGATCGCGCGCGAATACCCCGAGATGGAGAGGGTGCCGATCGACAAGGCGGTCATGGAGAAGGCGGCCAACGTCCGCGTCCTGGAGGTCGTCTACGACTGGAGCGACGTCGGCGACTGGCGCGCCCTGACGGCGCTGGTGCCCCCCGACGCGCAGGGCAACACGACGCAGGGCCCCGTGCTCGCGCGCGACACCTCGGGCACGATCGTCGTCTCCGACGACGGCGGCCTGATCGCCACGCTCGGCGTCCACGACCTCGTGATCGTCCAGTCCGGCGGCGCCACCCTCGTCGCCCGCAAGGACCAGCTCGACAAGCTCAAGGCGCTCGTCGAGGGCCTCGATTCGGCCGGGCATGGGTCATATTTGTAGGGCGAAGAGGAGGGATTTCACCACGGAGACCACAGAGAGCACGGAGAAGAGGAAGAGAGGAAAAGAGGGAGAATGACCCAGCGGGGACTTCCAATTCGGCTCTTTCCACTCTTGAATTTCTCTTGTATGTTCCTCTAACTCTCTCTTTTTTTCCCCTCTCTTCTCTTTCTCTTCTCCGTGCTCTCTGTGGTCTCCGTGGTGAAATCTCTTAACATGATGCCCAGGATACTCGGCCTCGATTTCGGGACGAGGCGCGTCGGGGCGGCGGTGAGCGACCCGAGGGGGCTGATCGCGACCCCGCTTGAGGTCTACGAGCGCCGCGACCCGGCGCAGGACGCCCGCCATTATCAGCGCCTGGTGCGCGAGCACGAGGTCGAGCGGATCGTCGTCGGCCTGCCGCTGCACACCGGGGGGCGCGAGGGGACGTCGGCGTCGCTGGCGCGCACCTGGGGCGACTGGCTGGCCGGCGTCACCGGGCTGCCGGTGGTCTACTTCGACGAGCGGTACACGACCGTCGAGGCCGAGGAGGCGCTGATCGCCGTCGGCTACAAGCGACAGAAGCGGAAGGGCCTCCGCGACATGCTCGCGGCGCAGATCTTCCTGCAAAGCTACCTCGACGCCGGCTCCCCCGCGGCCGAGGCCCCCGCCGCACCCCTGGCCGACCCTCCGAGGACGCGCCGTGACCCACACCCTGATCGTCGGCTGCGGCTACCTCGGCCTGCGCGTCGGCCGGCTCCTCGCCGCCGCGGCGAGCGGGTCTCGGGCACGACCCGCTCGCCGGAGCGGGCCGCGCGGCTTGTCGCGGCGGGCATCGAACCCGTGATCGCCGACGTGCTCGACCCCGGCTCGCTCTCCGCCCTGCCCGGGGCCGACCGGGTGCTCTATTGCGTCGGCCACGACCGCTCGGCGGGCGTGCCGATGCGGACGGTCTACGTGGACGGCCTCCGCAACGTGCTCGATCGCCTCGCCGCCCGCGGCGGCGCGGTGGGTCTACGTCAGCTCGACCGCCGTCTACGGCGACGCGGCCGGCGGTTGGGTCGACGAGGACAGCCCGGCCGAGCCGACCACCGAATCGGGCCGCGCCTGCCGCGACGCCGAGGGGCTGGCGCGGGGCTTCGTCCGGTCGCGCGGCCCGTCCCTGGTGATCCTCCGCCTGTCGGGCCTCTACGGCCCCGGCCGGATCATCCGCCGGGAGGCGCTGGAGCGGGGGGAGCCGATCGCCGCCGACCCCGAGGCGTACCTCAACATGATCCACGTCGACGACGCCGCCGCGGCGGCCGTCGCCGCGCTCGACCGGGGCGAGTCGGGGCGGGTCTACCTCGCCAGCGACGATCGCCCCGTCACCCGCCGCGAGTTCTACGGCCTGGCCGCCGAGGCGCTCGGCGCGCCCGCCCCCCGCTTCGATCCCCCGGCGGCGGGGGCGGGCCGCGAGGGGTCGCACAAGAGGGTCGCGAACCGTCGCCTGCGGGCCGAGCTCGGCGTCGCTCTCGCCTACCCCGACGTCACGACCGGCCTGCCCGCCGCGATCCGGGCCGAATGCGCGGCGAAGGCCGGTCAGTAGGAGTCGGCGGAGATGACCTCGCCCTGGTTGATCGAGCCGAGCGCCCAGACCGTGTACTGGTTGGTGCTGTCCTTGAGGTAGCGGACCGAGCCGTCGCACATCAGCACGTTGCCGCCGCCGGGGTGATAGCTGGCCAGGCCGAACATGCCCGGGTTCATGATGTTGTTCGACGACGCGGCATTCGAGTCGCAGTTGGGGTACTTCGGGTTGGGCGGCAGCAGGACGTTGCCCAGGGTGTTGCCCACCAGCCCGAAGGCCCAGTTCTGGCCGAGGATGCTCGGTGTGGTTGACGCGGTCCGCGTTCAGCCCCGCCTGGCAGGCGCTCAGCCACGCCGGGAAGGCCGCCACGAGGACGGGGTTGGGCATGTTCAACGTGCCGTTGCCCCGCGCCGTCCCGGCGGGCATGCTGCCGACGAAGATGATGTCGCTGGGGATCGAGATCAGGGTGGAATTGCCGTCGCCGACCTTCCATTCGCCGAAGGCGATCGTGTTGCTCGTCCCGTCGGTGACCGAGCGGATGCTGGTGGGGGGGCCGTTGTTGCCGAGCGTGCTGAGGTAGGCAAACACGCCGTTGGGCGGGCCTGCGGGGCGTTGAATTCGAGGCGTCGACCCCAGGCAGGCGAAATAGGTGGTGCCGGGGGCGGTGACGCTCGCCATCCCGCCGACGCTGCTCATCGGCCAGCCGGGCGGGGGGCACGACGGGCAGAGGAACACGCCCAGCCGCGCCGTGGTGACGGTCGAGTTGCTGTAGGTCCCATAGTTACCCTCATAGGAGTCGTTGATGGCGCCGACCGAGAAGTTCGCGGCGTTGTAGAGCGCCTGCTGCTCCAGGAAGCCCAGCATCCGGGCGTGGGCGCTGAAGCTGACATTGTTGAGGTTCGCGTTGTTGGCGGGTGGCGAAGCCGAGGGCGCCCGGCGGGAAGCAGTCGTTGGTCTGGTGGTAGTTGTGCAGCGCCAGGCCGATCTGCTTGAGGTTGTTGACGCACTGCGACCGCCGCGCCGCCTCGCGCGCCGCCTGCACCGCGGGCAGGAGCAGCGCGATCAGCACCGCGATGATCGAGATCACCACCAGGAGCTCGATCAGCGTGAAGCCTCGGCGTCGCATCGGTTGATCCTCCTGGAGAGAGAGGGGGTCGGGATGGCGCGATCGGCCGCCGGCCGTCCTGCGGCCATCCATCCCCCGTGGTGTCGGCCCGCCGACGCGGAATCCCCCCCTCGCCGCGGGCCCCGGCGGGGGTGGGATCTTATGCTAGATCGGACATACGACCGGACGCACGCGGGGGCCAAGACCGGCCCGGGAGACAGCCGAACGACTCGTTATGACGAGGATGCAGCCTCTCCATGATATACTATGAAGCAGCCCCGCCCGTCTTGGCCCTGTGCGACTTTTTTTATGCGGAATCCGACGGCCTTCCCGCAGCCCCACCGCCGACCGCACCCCGCCCGGACCACCGCGGAGCTGCTGGCGGCGCGCGACGCCTGGCTCCGCGAGATCGACCCCAACGAGCATTTCCACCGGCTCCTCGACCTGCTGCCCGGCGTCCACTTCTTCGCCAAGAACCGCAAGGGCGAGACGATGCTCGTGAGCCGGTCGATCCTCGCCCGCTACGGCATGACCGACGACGTCGAGATGCTCGGCCTGACCGACTTCGACCTCAACCCCGAGAACATGGCCGAGGGCTACGTCTCCGACGACGAGCGGATCTACCGGACCGGCGAGCCGATCCTCCACCGCGTCGAGCTCTGGTTCGACGAGCAGGGCATCCCCGACTGGTACCTCGTCCACAAGCTGCCGATCCGGTCGCGGTCCGGCGCGATCATCGGCATCATGGGCATCCTCCAGAGCTACAGCGGGCGCGAGAAGCTGGTCCAGCCCTTCTTCGAGATCGCGGCGCCGGTCGACCACATCCGCAAGCACTTCCGCGAGCCGATCGCCGTCGAGGGCCTCGCCGCGATGGCCGCCGTCTCGGTCCGCCAGCTCGAGAGGAAGTTCAAGGCCGCCTTCGGCATGGGCCCGCAGGAGTTCCTCATCAAGACCCGCATCCTCGAGGCCTGCCACGCGCTCCGCGAGAGCGGCGCGACGCTCGCCGAGATCGCCACCGACCACGGGTTCTGCGACCAGAGCTCGTTCACGCAACACTTCAAGAAGCACATCGGCCAGACCCCGGCCCAGTTCCGCCGGTCCTCGCTCCGCCTCCGCGAACGGTCGCGGTCCGGCCCCTCCGCCAGGGCGCCGCGGCGGCGGAGCCGGCGGCGCTGACGCATCGCGAGGAGGCCGGCCGGAGGAATTCTCGGCCGCGGTCCGACCCTTGCAGGAAGATCCCTCACAAGCACCCGCCGCGACCGTCGGTGCAGGCGCGCGCGGCGCCTCATGACGATACATCTGCACGCATGGGGAGGTGGCGGCGATGATGAACGCATCGTTCGAGA
The DNA here is from genome assembly GCA_963708145.1 of uncultured Planctomycetaceae bacterium. Lineage (GTDB taxonomy): Bacteria > Planctomycetota > Planctomycetia > Isosphaerales > Isosphaeraceae. The sequence continues at coordinate 81,824 of OY970189.1, forward strand.
AGGCGATGAAGCTGGCGGTCCTGAGCGGCCTGAAGGTGGCGCTGGGGCCGGCGTTCCTGGAGACGTCGCACGGCAGGCCGGAGCGTCGCACCTGGACGGCGCTGGCCCTGGGCGAGATGTTCCTGGACAAGGTCGGGGTCTTCCCGAGCCGGTCGCGGCTGCCGCTCTTGATCCCGCACGCGCTGTCGGGGGCGTGGGTGGCGCACGAGAGCATGAAGAGGGACGGCGCGGACGACCCCTGGGCGGCCGTGATGGGGGGCGTGGTGGCGGCCGGCGTGGCGACCGTCGCGCCGATGCTGCGGAAGACCGGCTATCACGTCCTGGGCGTCCCCGACGCGGTGCTCGGGATCGCCGAGGACTACTTCGCGCTGAGGCTCGGGACCGAGGCCGTCGGCATGACGATGGAGGAGGTCGCGCAGGCCGCGCGCGAGTCGGTCGAGGACGTCACCGAGCGGGTCCGGCCGACGATCGACGACCTCCGCGATCGGGTCTCCCAGCTTCAATCCAGCGGCGCCGGCTCGATGTAGCAGCCGAGCGGGCCCTTGGAGATGCTCATCCGCGGGTCGGGCCCGTACGCCAGGACCTGGTCGCGCTTCAGCTCGGCCTTCTCCTTGTGCGTCGTGTAGACGATGGCCCGGCCGCGGGTGTGGATCTGCCAGGTCAGCGCCTCGGCCGTCGGCAGCGCGTGGCCGAACAGCTTGATCAGCAGCTCGATGACGTAGGGGAACGTGTGCTCCTCGTCGTTCAGGATCACCACGTGATAGGGGGGCTGGCGCCGCGTCTGCGCCTGGGCGTCGGCCTTCGATTTCGGCTCGGTCCTGGTCGTGACGACCGGCTCGGCCACGGCGGTCCCGGTGTCTTCGGTGTCGCTCATCGAACGGCTCCCGGAACGTGATTGAACCGGGTGCGGCCACCCGGCTATGATCTTAACCATACTATCTTCCGCGACGGGCGCCGAACACGCAACGTCTCCCGTGCGATCGGGCGAGGTGGATGGATGGCCGAGATGAGCCCGGGGGCCGCGCTGCGGCAGATCCAGCAGGCGCAGGCGGGTCTGCGGAAGGTCCGCCAGGCGATGCGGCTCGCCAGGGGCGACGCCCAGGCGACGCCGGGCCTCCTGAAGGCCGGCTGGGAGAGCCTGGCGCAGGCGCATCGCCTGGTCGCGGCCATCCCGCTGGCGGCGGCCACCGACGAGGTCATGACCAAGCAGCTCGCCCTCCAGCGCTACGCCACGGCGCTCCTCGTGCGGCTCCGCCGCCTCCTCCGCCACGAGGGCCCCGCCGACGACGAGGACGACCTCGGCGACGATGAGCCCTGACCATCGCGGCTCGGATTCCCGGACGTATCGCGACCCCCGAGGGCCTTCACCCCGGCCCTCTCCCGGGGGAGAGGGGGACAATCTTCTCCCTCTCCCCCCGGGAGAGGGCCGGGGTGAGGGTGAATCCGACCCATGATGCCCCGCCCTGCCCGCCTCGACATGGACGAATCCGCCCGGCTCGACCTCCCCGACCGCCCCCTGGTCGCGTCGGGGGAGCTGCCGACGGTGGCCATCCGCGCCGCGGGGAACCACCCGTTCGTGTACCGCAAGATGGTCATCGGCCCGGCCGGCGCGGCGCGGCCGTCCGACGGCGACCTCGTGCGGGTGGTCGATCGCGACGGCCTGCCGATCGGCTTCGGGCTCTGGAACGGCCGGTCGCAGATCAGCCTGCGGCTGCTCTCGGCGGGGATCGAGCCGCCCGGCCTCGCCTTCTGGGAGCGCCGCGCCGACCGCGCCGTGGCCCTGCGACGCGAGGCGCTGGGGCTCGACGAGGTGACCGATGCGTACCGCGTCCTGCACGCCGAGGGGGACGGGCTGTCGGGCCTGGTGATCGACCGCTTCGACGACGTCCTGTCGGCCGAGGCGTTCAGCCTGGGGATGTATCAGCGGTCGGGCCCGATCCTCGAACTGTTCGCGAGGCGGCTCGGGACGCGGCACGTCCGGCGTGCGCGTGGACGAGCGGATCGCGCTGGCGGAGGACTTCCCCGGCCGCCCGGTGACCAGCCCCGGGCTGCCCGCCCGGGTGACGATCCACGAGCACGGCGTCCGGTTCCGCGTCGTGTTCGAGGGGGGCCACAAGACGGGCTTCTTCTGCGACCAGCGCGACAACCGCCGCGACCTCGCCCGGTTCTGCAACGACCGCTCGGTGCTCGACGCCTGCTGCTACACCGGAGGGTTCGGCCTGCACGCCCTGGTGCGGGGCCAGGCGCGCGACGTGACGGGCGTGGACCTCGACGAGAAGGCGATCGCCCTGGCGCGCGACAACGCCAACCTCAACCAGGTCCGGCCGACGTTCGTCCATGCCGACGCCTTCGGCTACATGCGCCAGATGGCGCAGAACGGCCGGACCTACGGCGTGGTGGTGCTCGACCCCCCCAAGCTGATCCCGGGCCGCCTCGACATCGCCTCGGGCAAGCGGAAGTACTTCGACCTGAACGTGCTGGCGATGGGACTGGTCGAGCCGGGGGGGTTGCTGCTGTCCTGCTCGTGCTCGGGCCTGCTCTCGCCCGAGGAGTTCCTGATCCTGCTCCGCGCCGCCGCGCGGCAGGCGGGCCGCTCGGCGCAGGTGCTGGCCGTCACCGGCGCCGCGCCCGACCACCCGGTCGGCCTCGACGCCCTGGAAGGGGCCTACCTCAAGGCCGTGTGGCTCCGCATGGGCGATCCCGCGGGGCGGGTGCCGAGTGCCGAGTAGGAGGTGTGCAGCACGCTACTCTCGAAGCTGCCCGGGGGATAACGTGGGCTTCGTCCGGGTCGCGGCCCGGAGCTTGATCGGCAGGTTGGTCACCCCGAGGAATGGGGAGGGTGTGGCTGACCTCATAGCCGTCCTTGTGCGCGACGAGCCGAACCGACTGTGCGGAGTCGGGGCTAGGGCGGAGGCGGTCGAACCGGAACCGGCCCGAGCGATCCGAGGTGGCGGTCGGCGTCCGGCCGTCGAGGGTGTCCCAGTCCTGGATCGTCAGCGTAACGCCGGGGACCGGCTCGCCCGTTTCGGCGTCGATCACGAAGCCGGCCAATTCCAGCCCGACTTTGTCCTGCGAGGTCGGGATTCTCGGGTGTCGCGAAGATAGCGGCGAGGCTGGCCATGATCGCAATGGCCGCGACGACATTCAGGGCGTAGCGCGAGGGCCACGGCTCCAGCAGGAGCGGCACGCGCCTCGCCTTGGCGGGCGCATGGCCCGCCTTGGCGGGCCCGTCCGGCTTCCACCCCTCTCGATCCAGTAGGTCGAGCACCTCCTGCAAGGCCTCGCGTCGCCCGCCCATCGTCGCTCCTCAAAGGCGTTCCATGAGTCTTTCGATGAAGGCGTAAAACAGCTTCTTGCCATCCTCAGTGTCGGCCATCCTGATCAATTCGGGAAGAGTCTGGAAGAGGAGGTTGAATCTCCTCAGATTCAAGAGATTGACCACCGGCCAGCCGACGGACGCCTCGCACGCGGCCCCCGATATGAGGAGCTCCCAGCTTCGATCGGATGCCCCGCGTAACAGGAGGTAGATCCCGACCCCGGCCACCGTGGCCAGGAGGATCACAGTGATGATCTCCAGATACAGGTTTCTCCTCAGGGCCTTCTGGATGATGGCGGCGACCCGATCGGCAATCTCGTCCTTCGTCACCGGCCATCCCCTCCCCCAGCCATCATCCGCAACCGCTTGACCGTCCGGCAAGGTAAATTGTAGAGAAATGGCGCCCCCGGTGCCGTAACTTTCTCCAGCATCGGGGTGATTAAGGTAAGCCCCTCGGAGTGGCCCGGCCCTGGCCGCGCGAGGGGAGTCCGGTGCCTCGCACTCTTCCCGGCCCGGGCGGCCGTGGCGTAGGATGGGGGCTCACGAAGAGGAACGAGGGCCGGGGTGAGGTCGCGCCGTGCCGAGCTTGACGGTCGAGAACTACGTCAAGGCGATCGCCCTGATCGCCGCCCGCGACCACGGCCGCGTGGCGGTCGCCACCGGGGAGCTGGCGCAGGCGCTGGGGGTCTCGCCGGGGACGGTCACGGGGATGCTCAAGACGCTCTCCGAGGCCGACCTGGCGACGTACACGCCCTACGAGGGGGCGCGGCTGACCCCGGCCGGGCAGAGGCTGGCGATGAAGGTGATCCGCCGCCACCGCCTGCTCGAGCTGTTCCTGGTCGAGACGCTGAAGATGCCGTGGGACGAGGTCCACGAGGAGGCCGAGCACATGGAGCACGCGGCCTCCGAGCGGCTGATCGACCGGATCGACGCCTTCCTCGGCCACCCGGCCGTCGACCCGCACGGCGACCCGATCCCCGCCGCCGACGGGTCGCTCGTCGAGACCGAGGGGACGCCGCTGCCGCAGCTCGGGCGCGGCCAGTCGTTCCGGGTCGTCCGCGTGGTCGACCAGGACCCCGCGTTCCTCCGCTACCTCTCCGAGAGCGGCCTCGACCTCCACGCCCGCGGCGAGCTCGCCGAGAACCGCCCCGAGGCCGGCGCGCTGGTCATCCGCCTGAGCGACCGCACCGTCGCCCTCGGCCACGACGCCGCCGACAAGGTCCTCGTCGTGGCCGTCCCCGCCCCCAAGGGCTGATCGCCGACGCGGGGCTTCAGGTGAGGATCGAGATCGCCGTGGGAATCCGCGACCCCAGCCATACCCGAGGTCCGACCAGTTGGCGAGTGCATCCTGATCCGTCGACCGTGCTCAGGGCCCCGCTTCTTGCCCTTCGGCCTGGGCGGGTCGGCCTGGAGCATCGCGCACTGGGGATGGATGCCCGACCGCGAATAGACCGACTGGTTGCAGACCGGGCAGCGCTTCCGCGGCGGGTTGAGCGTGACCGGGCTGTGGTAATGCTTCGCATTCATGGAGGAAAGTCCTGGGTGAGGGGGGCCGGGGGACGGGCCGGGAGCCGGGCGCGGTCGTCGAACGGCCGGCCGCCCCAGGGGATGGGGCGGCCACGGGCGGGGACGTGCGTCGCCCCCCGCCCTGCCGGTCGGATCGACCGGATCAATAGCGCCGGCCGCCCCCGCCTCCGTAGCCGCCGCCCCGCCTCCGACCGCCCCCGCCGCCGCCTAGCCGCCGCCGCCGCCGCCGCTGCGCGGCTCGCGGGGCTTGGCCTCGTTGACCGTGAGGCGGCGGCCGTTGTGCTCCTGGTCGTGGAGCGCCTCGATGGCGGCCTGCGCCTGCGCCTCGGTGTCCATCTCGACGAACCCGAACCCCTTGCTCCGGCCCGTGTCGCGGTCCTGGATGACCTGCGCGCTCTGGACCGTGCCGAATTGCGAGAACAACTGCTCCAGGTCGGAGTCGCTGACCTGGTAGGTCAGGTTCCCGACGTACAGCTTCTTGCCCACCGGATATCTCCTGCTTGCAAAGGCGTTGACGACCCCCGTGGTGCTTTCCGGGTCGCGAGGAAAGGGGCCGGCGGGGCGGCCCGGCTGGTGGGAAAGGCGAAGGAGGGGAGCAGGGACAGGTTCGGGTGAACCGGCAACGCTCGCTCGGTCGTCAGACCAACCGGGTGCTAGTCTAACCCAAATCGAAATCAAAAGATACGGCCTACCGGCGGAATCGCGACCCGCGACCGCCCCACTCGAACCCCAAATTTTCATGTCCACCAAAGCCGAACTCCCTCGATGATCGAGGGGCGCTCCTCGTGATTATTCGGGGGGGACGGTGCGTCTCGCGCGCCCTACGGGGAGGGCCGCAGGGGGTCGGCCTCGATGCCCCACGTCGCGTACCAGCGCCGCAGGCCGGCGAGCTCGGCCGCGGGCGCGGTCGCTCGGCTCGGAGATGGTCAGCGGGCGGGGCGCGACCAGTGCGGCGAGCTGGGCGACATCGAAGTCGCGGAGCAGGCCGAAGCCGAACAGCTCGGGCGTCTTCGCGTAGGGGGCCTTCGCCTCGATCAGCTCCTTGAGGCTGCCGAGCGGCCCGACCAGCTCGACGCGGCCGATCACCTCGCCCTCAAGCCCGGCGGCGACCAGCGCCATGACGCCGGACCTCGGGCCGATGGCGCGGATGGTGAGCGGCCCCCCGCCCCCTTCGCGGCGCGCCCACCGCGCGACCGCCGCGAGCTGGCCCGCCTGGAGGCCGAGCGGGCGGTCGCCGATCGCGGCCAGCAGCAGCGCGTACAGGTACTCCTTCCGCGCGAGCTTCTCGTCGCCGACGCCGATCCGCGCCTCGCCGATCAGGAACGGGTCGACGGCCAGGACCCTCTCGCCGCGGGCGAGCCGCGCCCGGCCTCGCGCGCCGCCGCCTTGCGGCCCGAGTCGGCGACCAGGAGCGTCGTCGCCGACGGCTCGCCCCGGGCGAGCTCGACGACCGGGACCGACCACTCGCCGACCTTGAGCCGCCACCACGTCGCCCGCGTGCCGTCCTCCTCGCGAGTCTCGACCTTCGCGGCCTGCACGTCGTACCGCGGGGCGCGGACGACCTCGCGGAGGAGGGCGCGGCGGGCGTAGCGCCACGAGAGGGCCGCGTCGCGGTCGTCGGGCAGGGCGGCGTCGCGAGGCAGGCCGCGGCTCAGGTCGAGCGCCAGGCGGTGCAGGCTGGCGTTGTCCCCGGGCAGGTCGACGTCGAGTGCCTCGGCCGCCTTGACCTCCGCGTCGCAGGGGATCTCGCGGGGGTCGTAGTCGTCGCGGCCCTGGAAGAAGTGGTCGCCGACCATCCGGTAGAACGCCTGGCGGTTGTCGAGCAGGTAGTTGTGCGTGCCGGGGTCGGAGTTGACGTGCGACCGGAGCGCGTCGTCGCGGCCGTAGAGCCCGTAGATCGGCCGCGCGGCCTCCAGCAGGGGCGGCAGGGCGTGCGGCGCGGCGAAGCAGCACTGGTCGTGCTCGTTGTAGACGAGCAGCGCGGCGCGGGGGGCGAGCATGGCGGTCATCGGGGCGTAGTCGGTCACGGCCGCCAGGTCGGAGGGGGTCTGCTCCGAGTCGCCGAGGTCGGAGACGTGCCGGGCCCTCGTGCGGAAGCTCGAATAGCCGGCGACGGGCACCGACAGCGTCACGCGGGGGTCGAACGCCGAGACGAAGATCGTCTGCCAGCCGCCGCCGGAGAGCCCGGTCACGGCCACCCGCGACGGGTCGGCGTGCTCGTGCGCCAGGAGCAGGTCGAGGGCCCTGGTCATCGCCAGGTAGTGCGCCGCGACCCCCGAGGTGCCGCACAGGTCGATGTGGTTGATCAGGTCGTGGCGGAAGTCGTCGCCGCGGAGCTGGCCCATGCCGAGCCATTCGACGTTCAGCGCGATCATGCCGCGTTTCGCCTGGTTGATGCAGCGGACCTGCTTGTAGTCGGCCGCCTTCCCCTTGCCGTCGTGGCCGTTGACGTTGAGCACGACCGGCACCCGGCCCTCGATCTTCTCGGGCTCGTAGAGCAGGGCGGGAATCCACAGGCCCGGCACCGCCTCGTAGCGGACCTTCCTGATCCGGTATCCCGGCCCCCCGTCGATCGCGCCGAGCCATTCGACCCCGGCCTTCGCATCGCGCCAGAGGGCCGCCTCGCCGCGGAAGATGACGCGGTCGAGCGCCCGCGACCGCATCCGCTCGGCGTGCTCCCGCCACTCGGCGAGGGTCTTGACCTCGGGCATCCGCGGGACGTGCGACTCGGCGTAGTCGGAGACCTCGGCGGCCGTCTGCCTCGGGCCGATGACCTCGCGGCCGAGCGCGTCGGCGACGAAGCCGCCGGCCTCGTCCGCCGCGCGGGCATCGTGGTGGAGCATGAGGCTCGCGATCGCAACCGGAATCGCAAAAGCGAAGGGTCGGGGCATGGGGGACCTCGGCGGCTGAGCGGGGCGGGCGAAGGTGTCCGTCGCGGATTAGAGCATCGCGGTGCCGGCCGGGCAAGTGGCGGGCGTGGCCGCGCGGAGTTGTCCGGGTCGGCGCGATCGGCTAAGCTTGGGGGATGTCGCCCGGAGGGAGCCGTCCCGGGGCGTGGCCCTTCGGGTCGGGGAGATCCGCATCCCATGTCGTCGTCCTGCCGGCTGCTGGCTCGTCGCGCTGGCGCTGCTGTTCGGCCTCGGGCCGATGGGCCCCGCGACGTCTCGGGCGCAGGAGGTCGCGCCGGCCGCCGAGGCGACCCGCACCGACGCGGCCGACTCGTCCGAGTCGTTCCTCCGCTGGATGGCCCGCGCCTCGGGGCCGATCGGGCTGGTGATCGCCGTCATGTCGTTCTACCTGATCGCGCTGGTGGCGTGGATGTCGCTCTACTACCGCAAGGCGGTGGCGATCCCCGACGCGCTGGTCCACGACGTCGGCGAGATGCTCGCCCACAAGCAGTACACCGAGGCGTACCAGAGGCTGCTGGCCGACCCCTCGTTCCTGGCGCGGGTGCTGGCCGCGGGCGTGCGCAAGCTCCCCTCGGGCCTGCCGCACGCGCAGAGGGCGATGGAGCTGGCCAACGACGACGCCACGATGGAGATGGAGCACCGCACGACCTACCTGGCCACCGTCGGCACGCTCGGCCCGATGATCGGCCTGGTCGGGACCGTCTACGGGATGATCATGAGCTTCCGCGTGATCGCCACCGCGGGCGCCTCGCCGCAGGCCAGCGAGCTGGCGCGGGGGATCTCGACGGCGCTGTTCGCCACGCTCGAAGGGATCGCGCTGGCGGTCCCGGCGATCTACTTCTACGCCGTCTTCCGCAACCGGATCGCGCGGCTGTCGCTCGAGGTGGCGCTGGCCGCCGAGCCGCTCCTGGACCAGTTCTCGCCCGGCGTCCGCGGCACCCACCCGCTCGCCGCCTCGGTCGTCGTGGCGCCGGCGGGGCGGTCGGCGCTGCCGCCGTCGGAGAAGTGATCAGTCGTCAGTTATCAGTTTTCAGTCGGACGAATCCAGGCCGAGCCGGTGAGCCGACGTGCTCCGCAGGAAGACGACCGATCCCTGACGACTATTGAGGGTCAGGAAAGCGATGTCCGCGCCTTTGCAGCCCCGGAGGGGCGACCGTCCCTAGCCCAGGGCGACAGCCCTGGGTCATGTCCCGAGCCGACGCCCCCCGCTCCGGGCCCCGGCCCCGGAGAGGGGGCGCGATGGCGGCCCTCAGCCCAGGGCTGTCGCCCTGGGCGAGGGACGGTCGCCCCTCCGGGGCTGCGGAGGACGAGACGATCGCGGACATCTCTTTCCTGACCCTCAATAACAACTGACGACTGACAACTCATGACTGACGACTGACAACTGACGACTGACAACTCTGCGGGAGTCGCCATGCCAGGCCGGAGACGGCGGTCCCAAGACCGGATGGACCCGAACCTGACGCCCCTGCTCGACGTGGTGCTGCAGCTCATCACGTTCTTCATGATGCTGATCCACTTCGGTTCGAGGCTGGAGGGGGGCACGAAGGCTGATCCGCCTGCCGGTGGCGCCGGCGGCCCTGCCGGGGTCGGACCTGGCGATCGACCGGATGCTCGTCGAGCTCGACGAGCGCGGGAGGCTGCTGGTCGACGGGGGCGCGGTCGAGGGCAAGGCGGCCGAGGCGTGGTGGGCCGACCAGGCGAAGCGGCGGCGGTCGGGGCTGGAGACGCTCGGCGGCCCGGCCGAGGAGCTCCCCACGGTCGTCATCCTCCGCGCCGACCGCGACGCCTCGTATGGCGCCGTCCGCCGCACCTTGGCCGCGGCGCAGGAGAGGGGCTTCGCCCACTTCAGCCTGGTCGTCCTGCGGAGCCGCCCGCGATGAGCACGAGCATGGGCATCGGACAGGGCACCGGCTCGCTCCGGCCGCGGTCGCGGCGGCCGGAGCCCCCCGAGGAGGTGCAGTTCCCGGTCACGCCGATGCTCGACATGGCGTTCCAGCTCCTGGCGTTCTTCGTCCTGACCTTCCAGGCCCCCTCCGCCGAGACGCACCTCGACCTCGTCCTGCCGACCACCCCGGTCGCGCTGCCGGGCGCCAGCCGAGGGGCCGCCGAGCCCCGGCCCGCCCGCAAGCAGGACTCCGACCTGGAGAACGACCTGTGGGTCCGCGTCGCCTCCGACGACCTGGGCGAGCTCAAGACGGTCCGCCTGGGCGACGCGGTCCTGCCCGACCTGCCCACGCTCGGCGAGCGGCTGGCGCGGTACGTCGAGATCCTCGGGAGCCGCCCGCTGCGGGTCCGGATCGTGGCCGACGACCACCTCCGCTACGAGCAGGCCGCCCGCGTGATGGCCGTCTGCTCGGCGGCCGGCGTCGCGACGATCCGCCTGAGCGATCCCGCCAGCGCCCCCGAGCCCTCCCCGGCGAGGAATCCCCCATGATCCGGACGGCCGTCGCGGGAGCGGTCGCGATCGCGGCGCTCGGCCTGTCGCGGGCCGATCGCCGACGAGGGGGCGCTGTCACTGGCCGACCTCCCCGAATACGCCCGGGCGCTGCGGGGCCAGTCCGAGCACGAGGGGCCGGCCGTCGCCGCCTCGTTCCGCGACCTGTGGGACCATCCCGACCGCTATCCGCGGGCGCCGGGTGAGGGTCGAGGGCCGGGTGGTCCGCCGCTTCCGGCAGGCCGCCGTCGGCGACTTCCCGCCGCTGGAGGAGGTCTGGATCACGTCTCCCGCGGGCGACCCGCTCTGCCTCGTCTTCCCCGCGCCGGCGGGCCGGCCCCCGATGACGACGGGGGTGCCGGTCCGGTTCGTGGGGACCTTCCTCCGTCGCATCGCGTACCCGGGCGGCGACGCGCCCCGGCTGGCCCCCCTGATCGTCGGCGACCGGCCCCCGCGGCGGTCGCCGCGCCCGCCCCCGACCACGCTCCGCCCCGGCACCGCGAGTCGTGGATCGACTGGGGCGCGGGCCTGGCGATCGCGGCGCTGGTGGCTCTGGTCCTCTGGCGGCAGCACGCGAGGAAGCCCGCCCGCCGTGCGGCCGGCCCGGAGATCGGCCCCGATCCCGACTTCTTGTAGTGCTGGGTGCTGAGTGCTGAGTGCTGAGTGCTCAAGTGCTGAGTGCCGAGTGAAAATTCACGGTGACATCAAGGCCGCGGTCATCTCCGCTCCCCCTGAAGTATTATCGGGGCGATGAGGCAATCCGGTCTGGAATTCCGAGAAATCGGCCTTCGTCGAGTGTGCACCCCGCAACGCCTTCAGTCCGGATGGTGTGAGTCTGACCACCTGATGAAGGCCCAGCACTCAGCACTCAGCACTCAGCACTCAGCACCCAGCACTCAGCACTCTTCGCGGAGTTCCGAGAGCCGCCGGTAGGTCGAATCGACGAGGATGGGCGGGTCGAGCCAGCGGTTCTTGGGGACGACGCGGGGGGTGTAGCGGGCGGCCAGGTCGGGGCGGAAGTGGACGATGTGGTCGAGCTTCTCGGCGATCACGGGGTTCTTCGAGCCCCGCAGGCAGGCCAGGACGTGGGCGTCGTCGCGCAGCAGGTCGGCTTCGCCCCAGGGCGCCGGTGTCGAAGCCCTCGCGGAGGGCGTCGGCGAACTCGTTGTAGATGTAGGCCTCGACCGGGCCCGCCCACCAGTTGCGGTTCATCTCGTCGAACAGGGCGACCGCCTCGCGGGCGACGTCGGCGTCGGTGAAGACGATCGTCCGGTCGACCACGTCCAGGTGCGCGAGGAACCGGGCGACCGCCTCGCGGGACGCCACGCCGCACGTCAGGCCGTCGCGGAAGAAGTAGTCGAGCCGGTCGGCGCAGAGCCAGGGCAAGGGGCGCTCCAGGAGGGGATACACCGAGTCGTCGTAGAACTCCCGCGGCGAGAACCCCAGCGCCGCAGCGCGGCGACGATGTCGGGGCGCTCGAGGAACTCGGGCTTGAGGCCCTCGTGGTGGTCCTGCTCCTCGGACGAGATGAGGAAGTCGACGGCGTGCGAGAAGGCGGTGTGCGAGATGTCGTGGAGCAGCCCCGCGACCTGCTCGCGGAGGTCGGCGCCGAGGCGGCCCAGCAGCAGGTAGACCCCCAGGCTGTGCTCGTGGCGGGTGACCGTCTTGAACGGGAAGGCGAACGCCGAGGGCCCCGCCTGGCGGATGCCCGCGGAGCCGCTGGAAGGTCGGGCAGGAGATCAGCGCGAGCACCTTCGGGTCGTCGATGGCCACGTCGCCGTAAACCCGATCAGTCCACCGCATCGAGCCCCTCCCGCCCCGATCGCCGCCGGCCCTCGCGAAATGGGCCACCCATGATGATCGGGTGAATAGGCCGGATTTTCAAGGGGGCATGCCGGTGGCATTGCGTTCCCTCGGCCGGCCGGCTCGGTTAAGATGGCCGCTCGATGACACATCTGCGGCCGCCAGCCCCGGGGGAGACGACCATCGTGAGCGGGACGCGGACCACGGTTCGGGCCTGGGCCTTGTGGGCCCCGGCCCTGCTGCTGGCGGCCGGCTGCGGCGGCACGGCCGACACGACGGGCCCGCCGGCGGCGGGCCGGGCGCGGCGGCCATCGGGGCGCGGCGGCACGGGCCCCGGCTGATCTTCATCTCCAACGGCAACTCCGACTGGTGGACCGCCGTCGAGACCGGCATGAGGGACGGCGCCGCCAAGTTCGGCGCCCGGGTCGAGCTGCGGCGGAACACCGAGGGGTCGCCCGAGGGGCAGATCCGCGCTCCTGGAGGACGCGCTGAGCCTCGACGACGTCAAGGGGGTGGCCATCTCGGTCCTGGAGGCCGAGTCGCCCGGCATCGCCGACAAGATGCGCGACCTCCAGAAGGCCGGCAAGGTCGTCATCGCGATCGACTCGGACGGCGCCGTCCGACGCCCGCCGCGCCTACATCGGCACGAACAACCGCAAGGCGGGCGAGGTCGCCGGCAAGGCCGCCAGGACGCTCCGGCCGCAGGGGGGCAAGACGGTCGTCTTCGTCGGCGCTCGCCGCCGCCGCCAACGCCCAGCGAGCGGAGCGAGGGCTTCTTCGCCGGCGCCGGCAAGGAGTTCACCAAGCTCGAACCGTTCGAGGACAAGAACGACATGGACCGGGCCCTGGCCAACGTCGAGACGGCGATCACCAAGTATCCCGACGCGGGCGTCTACCTCGGCCTCTGGTCGTACAACGCCGCGCGGATCGCGCAGGTGGTCAACCAGTTCCCCGACCTCCGCAAGAAGGTGACCGTCGTCACGTTCGACCTCGACGAGGCGGCCGTCGGCCACATCGAGCAGGGCCACATCGACGCGTCCGTCTGCCAGAACCCCTACGAGATGGGCTACCAGGGCGTCCGCCTGCTCAAGGCGTTCATCGAGGACGACAAGGCGACGATCTCCGAGATGCTCCCCGGCGGCGACGACGACGATCGACACGGGGGTCCGGGTGATCGTCCCGACGAAGGACTCGCCCGTCAAGGGGGACGACGTGATCGACATCAAGGCCATGAAGGAATGGCTCGCCAGCAAGGGCCTGAAATCATCATGACGAGCGACCCGGCGCGGCCCTCCCGGCGCGAGGCGGGTTCGTGGGCCTCGGCGCTGCGGGCCCCGGAGTGGGGCCTGGCCGCCGGCATCGCTCGTGGTCCTGGGGCTGATCTACGTCCTCGACCCCTCGCACGCCTTCTTCTCGCAGTACAGCCGCCAGACGATGCTCCACCAGGTCGGGCTGTTCGGCGTCCTGTCGGTCGGCGCGGCGGTCGTGATCATCTCGGGCGGCATCGACCTGTCGGTCGGCTCGGTCGTCGCGCTCGCGTCGATCGTCAGCGCCAAGCTGCTGACCGAGTGGCTCCGCGACGGCTCGGCCTCGGGCGCGTCGCCCCCCTCGACGGCGCTGGTGGCCGCGGCCGTCGGCCTGACGCTCCTGCTGGGCCTGGCGATCGGCCTGCTGCACGCCTTCCTGATCAACAACCTGAAGCTCCCGCCGTTCATCGCCACGCTGGCGACGATGGCGGGCCTGCGGAGCCTGGCGACGATCCTGAGCCAGAACAAGTCGATCAACGTGCCGTTCGAGTCGTACCGCTTCCTCGGCAAGGACGCCGTGGTGGACGCTCGGCCTGTTCGCGGTCGGTGGCCGCGGCGGCGAGCGTGATGATGGGGGCGACCGTCCTGGGCCGGCACCTCTACGCGCTCGGCGGCAACGAGGCCGCCGCGCGGCTCAGCGGCCTGCCCACGCGGCGGCTCAAGGCGGTCGCCTACGGCCTCTCGGGCATGCTCGCGGCGCTGGGGGGCATCCTGTTCACCGGCCGCAGCGGGCAGGCCGACAGCCGCCTCGGCGTCACGTACGAGCTCTACGCGATCACCGCGGCCGTCGTCGGCGGGTGCAGCCTCTCGGGCGGGCGTCGGCTCGATCCGGGGCACGGTGCTCGGCCTGCTCCTGATCCAGATCATCATCAAGGGGACCGGCCTGGTGGTCAAGCCGTTCACCGTCCAGGCCGGGACCTGGGTCTTCCGGTTCGAGGGGATCGACAGCACGCAGGTCGAGGGGCTGGTGCTGGGCATCGTCATCGTCCTGGCCGTCGCCTTCAACCAGAGGACGCGGGCCCGCACCTGAGCCGACCCGATCCGAGCCGGGAGCGATCATGCCTCGCAAGATCCGGGAGTTGAAGGCTCGCCTCCTGAAAGCAGGATTTACCTATCGGGCCGGGAAAGGCGATCATTCCATCTGGAGCCATCCTCGATTGACCCGGTCGCTCACCCTGTCGGGCAACGACGGCGACGACGCGAAACCGTACCAGGAGCGGGACGTGAACCGGGCCCTCGGAGAACTGGGAGAGGCGCCATGATGCCCCATTACAGCATGGTCATCCGCTGGTCCGACGAGGACCAGGCATTCGTCGTCATGCTGCCGGAATTCCCCGACGTGAGCCAGCCTTGCACGCACGGGTCGACCTACGAGGAGGCCGCCCGCAACGGCCGCGAAGTGCTGGACCTGGTGATCGAGGACTACCAGGCGCGGGGAAGACGCTCCCGAACCCGTGGCCCACCCTGGCCGTCTCGGGTTGACTCACGGACGCGGGGTTGCCGATGCCCGACGGCGCCAGTCGCGAGTTCCCCACCTTCTGGCAGCGGAGCTCGGTCCGCCGCATCGTGCTGGGGTTCTCGGCCGTCCTGGCGGTCGTCGTGCTCGGGGTCGCCGGCTACGTGGCGCTGGGCTGGAGCGCGTTCGACGCGCTGTTCATGGTCGTCATCACGATCTCGGGCGTCGGCTTCGGCGAGGTCCGCCCGATGGGCTCGACCGCCGAGCGCGTCCACACGATGCTGGTCATCGCGCTGGGGCTGGTGGCGGTCGCCTACACGATCGCCGGCTTCGTCCAGTTCCTGACCGAGGGCGAGATCCGCAAGCTCCTGGGGCACCAGCGCATGCGACGGCAGATCGACATGCTATCCGACCACACGATCATCACCGGCTTCGGCCGCGTCGGCGGGCTGGTGGCCGAGGAGCTCGCCGCGGCCGAGATGCCGTTGGTGATCATCGAGCGCAACCCCGATCGACTGCCCGAGATCGAGCGGCACGGGTTCCTCCACCTGCTCGGCGACGCGACCGAGGAGAAGGTCCTCCGCGACGCCGGCCTGGAGCGCGCCAAGGTGCTCGTGACGGCCATGCCGACCGACGCCGAGACCGTCTTCATCACCCTGACGGCGCGGCAGATGGCCCCCAAGGTGATGATCGTCGCCCGCGCCGAGCAGCCGAGCACGCAGAAGAAGCTCCGCCAGGCGGGCGCCGACCACGTCGTGTTGCCCGCGGCGATCGGCGCGCACCGGATCGTGTCGCTGCTGACCAACCCGTCGGCGGTCGAGTTCACCGAGCTGGTCACGCAGCGCTCGCACCTGGCGATCGAGATGGACGACGTGCCGATCAAGGTCGCCGACACCCTGCTGGGCCGGACGCTGCGCGACGCCGACATCGGCCGCCGCACCGGCGTGATCGTCATCGCCGTGAAGCGCGCCGACGGCCGCGTCGAGTTCCCCCCCTCCGGCGACGAGCCCTTCGCCCAGGGCGACAGCATCGTCATCCTCGGCCGCCGCGCCAACCTCGACCAGTTCCGCCGCGAGTTCGCGCACTGAGACCGAATCGCCGGGATGACTCGTCCTTCGTAGGGTGGGTCGGCGCAGCGCAACCCACCGCATTTGGTGGGTTGCGCTGCGCCGACCCACCCTACAAGGAGCAATAGATCGGGGCGATTCGGTATGATCGCGCCCGGGGCCCCATCCCATGCCCACGAGGACGTGGGCATGCCACCCGACCCGACACATCGCACCGAGCGACCGGTAAAGACGTACCGCGCCGTCGAGTTCGTTCGCGCCGCGCCGCCGAGTTCGTTCGCGCCCCCACGTCTCTCGGGCCGACCGACCGGCCCCGGCGCGTCCCTCGGCCGTCGCGGAGGGCCCTCGGGGGGCCGTTCGCGGGCCGACCGGGGCCGCTCGGGCAACCCGTGCGCGCACGGCGAACGCCGGAGGGGCGATGGGACGGCGTTGGGATGGTCGGGGAGGCCCCATCGGGGCCGAGAGGGCGACCGCCCTCAGCGGCCGTCGCGGCGGGCGGCCTGACGGGCCCTTTTCTCGGCGGCGCGGCGCTCGCGACGGTTGCGAGGCGCCTCCGTCGCCACCAGCGACGACCGGGCCGCCGTCGCCACCGCCGCGGGGGCGGGGGCGGGGGCCTTCGCCGCGACGAGCGCCGGCGCCTCGGCGACGGCCGGCGCCTTCGCCTCGGCCGCGGCCTCGCGAGGCGGCAGCGCCACCGACTGCGACCGCTTCGCCAGGTAGTCGGCCGCCGCCGCCGAGACCGGACGACGGTGGCTCAGCTCCGGCTCCGGGCGGGCCGGCGAGCCGGCCGGCGTGGCCTCCTCGCGCACCTTCCGCAGCTCGGCCAGGGCCCGGTTCAGGTCCCCTCGGCAGCCCCTCTCGTACTTCCGCAGCCGCGCCGTGAACGGGTCCTCCTCCAGCGGCATCCCCCACGCCGCCATCCCCCGCTCCGCCTCGTCGGACTCGTCCAGGTAGTCCTCCTGGCGCCCCCGCAGGTCGGCGACCTGCCGCGACACCAGCGCCGCCAGGCCCTCCGCGTCGTCGGCGGGCGGGACCTTGACGCTGCCGTCGCGCAGGTCGGCCGGCACGCCCAGCAGGTCGAACGCCAGCCGGCGCTGGTCGTCGCTCCAGCGGCCGTTGACCGCGACGATCTCGCCCAGCGCCTCCCACCGCTCGATCAGCCAGTCGGCCCCCTGCGCGCACCCGCCGCAGGGCGCGCGACACCCGCGCCGGGTCCTTCGGGAGCCTGGCGCCGAGGTCCTCGATCGCCTGGCGGCGGTCGTCGTCCCAGCACATCCCGGCGCGGTCGATGCCGCGCTGGAGGTCGACGATCGACATCTCGGCGCAGCGGTCGAGCCGCGCCGAGGCCAGGGCCATCTGGCAGACCAGCCAGAACTCGTAGGGCGAGCGGGGCTCGAACTGCTCGACGAGCTCGGCGGTGCGCCGCTCGACGGCGGCGGCGAGGTCGTCGGGCAGGAGGGTCTTCGCCCGCAGGCCATGCTTGAGGCTGTTGCGGGCGCTGCGGGCCCGGCCTTCGGGCGTCTGCGGCCCCCCGCCGCGACGGCGGGGGGTCGGGGCCTGGTCGTCGGTCTCTCGTGCGTCGAGACGGTCGAGGGTGGCGATCATCGGTGCGGCCTCGGTGGGGAGGGGCGTGCGTCGCCTCGGCTGGCCGCCGTCGTCGGCGGGCCCTGAGCGGAGGGGCTTCGTCGCCCTTCAATAAGTTACTATCGTGGCCGGGCCGCCGACTGTCCTGGAATTCTTCCGAAATCGTCCCAATTCCCGAGACTTCCGCCTATCCCCCTGGCGCCGGGTGCCACGGTCGGGTGGCTGGGGTCTCGTCGTCGAGACCCCGATCGGAAGCTGCCCGGGTGGCACTGGTGGCTTGTCCACCAGTGCTCTAATGTTGAAGCGGAGCACTGGTGGACAAGCCACCAGTGCCACCCGCCGCCCCGGCGACGCCCGACGCGACCAGGGACGTCGTCAACCGTCGTTGATACGCTGCGACGTCAGGGAGAGGCCCAGCCGTGATGTGGACTCGACGATGGTGATCAAATGGTCATAATACTGGTGTTCCGGGACGTCCAACGTCACCTTCTCCATGCCCTTCAACGTCGGCTTGACCTTGATGTAGAGGCGGTCCGACGTCTGCTCGATGGTCATGCGCTTATCCAGCTGGAGCGTCTGGGATTGCTCCTTGACACCCTGCCTCCACGTGACCACGACCGGTTGACCTTGCGGGGCGTATCGCCCCTTGGTCCTGTTCGAGATGATGATCTTCCCCGTCTTGTACTTGTTCTTCTCCCACTCCTTCTTCCCCATGATGCCTTCCCTCCCTCAACTCGCTGATGGATGGCACGCCCTTCTCCACGACGGGTGATCCGGGAACCCCCTACTCGTCTCGTCCCGGGGGCACGCAACGCTTCAGGCTGAGCGCGACGGGCTGGCGCGGGCGTCGTAGCTCGTCGTCGCCAGCCACCTCTGGCTCGCGTTGAGGTAGACGACCTGTTCGGCGCCCCCGGTCGTCCGGTCATGAGGATGAGTTTATCCGGCTCGAGGAAGAACTCGCCGAGGCGGCTCGGGGCCTGGGGATTGTCCCCATGATGGAGGAGGGAGAAGGTGGTCGCCTGGGCGGCATCGCCCGTGAGGTTCAACCATCCTTTGGCGTCGGTGGCGAGGTACTTGTCCCTCCCGATGTGCTTGACCCGGACCCGATCGCCGGCCAGGATCACCCCGTCGGACCGGCGGCCGTCGACGTCCTCGAGTCGCAGCGCCACGCTGTCGGCCGTGTCATAGGCCGGCTGCCCGTTCTTGACCCGGTATCCGAGCGTGACGCCATCCAGCGTGGGCAACTGCACCGTCTTGCCGTCGGCCCAGGGCAACGCGAGCACCACCGGCTCGCCGCAGCGCAGCGGGGCCGTCTCGCAGCCGGGTTTGCCCTTCTTCACGATCCAGTCGTTGATGACCTGATCGAGGAGGAACCGCTTGTTGTCGATGTACTCGTCGTCGGGGAAGAATCGCCCGGTCAGGAGGGTGCTGATCCGGTCCAGCTTCGCCTTGACGATCGCCGGCCGCTCGTGGAGGCTCTTGATCCACGATTCGTCGATGCCGCTCGGCGAGCCGTCGCCGCCGCGGAACTCGAGCGCCGTCCGCTCGAGATGATTCTCGCTGTCGGTCTTGGCCGCCACCGACTTCGATTCCTCGGCGGTGGCGCCGGCCTTCATCGCCTTGATCTGCACCCCCGCGTGCGCCTTGAGGCTCTCCTCCGACTCCGAGGACTTCAGGAAGGTCTTGGACGACCCGGTCGTCCGCTGGAAGGCCAGGCCGCCGAGGACGATCTCCGTCGTGTAATGGGTGCCGAACCGCTTCACGAGCGCCTGATACGGCTGGACCCAGTCCGGCGCGTCCGGGGGCAGCAGCTCATCGACCGCGTCGGCGAACTCGGGGGTGACCGCCAGCGGCGTCTTCGGGTTGGCCAGGTCGAGCGTCAGCCGATGGTCCTCCTGGTAGGCGCGCGAGTAGACGAAGCTGTCCTTGCGCGACTCGGCCTGTTTCGAGACCTCCCGAAGGCTGTGGCTGGCGCTGAATTCGAAGGCGCCCTCGACGCCGGCATCCGCCTCGACCGATTGCTTGAATTCCTCCTGGAATTCGGCGCTGCTGGAGATGATGCTCGACTGCGTCTCCCAGCTCATCGAGTAGACCCCCCGGTGATGGACGCCGGCCGGGATGGTGTAGCTGCCGTCGTGCGTGGTCGTCGTCCGCCCCTCGCCGACGTCGAGGTCGATGGCGTTCTCCGACTTCGCCGTGGCCCCGAGGTTCAGCGGGTCCATGTCCACGACGTTGTAGCAACGGCCGAGGTAATCGCTGTTCGGGATCAGCACTGGGTCAGCCATGGGGAGGCCTCCGCGTCCTCAAAAGCAACGATCGGCCAGATCGAGTTGTGCTGGGTTTCGATGAGTCTAACGAAGCGACGATGCTCGATCAAGCGTCAAGATCCGAGCGGACGAGATTTTCTCGCCCCGAGGCCGCCTAACGATGATTCGACAGAATCCCGCCTGTCTAAATCGCCTCGGCTTTCTGCCAAAACCAGTCACAAGGTGCAGCGGGCGGGTGGCCCGGGTTGCTCGCCAACCCGGGCGGCGCAGCCGCGGGTGGCCCGGACAACTTGTTGTCCGGGTCGCGGAGCGACAGGAGGCGTCAGCATGAGATCGGCCGCTCCGGATCGGTGGAGCTCTCCCGACATCCTCTCGCGGCTACGCCGCCCGGACAACTTTGTTGTCCGGGCCACCCCGCGGAGCGCGGGAACGAGAAAAGACCGGCCGAGATCAAGGTGATCCACCTCGATCCGGGCCGGTCTTCTCCGTGAACTCGAAGCTCTTCGACCCGTCGCTTACCGCTTGGAGAACTGGAAGCTCTTGCGGGCCTTCTTGTGGCCGTACTTCTTGCGCTCGACCTTGCGGGCGTCGCGGGTGAGGAAGCCGCCGTCGCGGAGGGGCGGTTCGAGGTCGGGGCGGTGCTCCTTCAGGGCGCGGGCCAGGCCCATCCGGACGGCGCCCGACTGGCTGTGTTTGCCGCTGCCGCCGACGTTGACGAACACGTCGATGCGGCCCGCCATCTCGGTCGCCAGCAGAGGCGCCCGGACGTCGTTGCGCTGGACTTCCAGGGGGAAGTAGGCGTCGACTTCGAGGTCGTTGACCAGGAACTTGCCGGTCCCCTCGCGGATGCGGACGCGGGCCACCGCGGTCTTGCGCCGGCCGGTGCCCCAGATGTACGGTTGCTGAGCCGTCGCGGCCATCGTTCGATCGATCCTCGTTCAAGGTCCGTCGGGGTCCACCGCCTCGGGGCGAGACGATCGGGGGCGTCGGGGCGGGCCGGGGGTCACTCGGCGCCCGGGTGCGGGTCGGCCGGGGTGGTCGGCTCGTCCGGGGGGACCGGCGCCGGCGCGACCGGGCTCGGCTCGGCCTGCGGGACCGGCGCCGTCGGGGTCAGGGGGGCGGACTCGGCCGGGGGCGCCGGCAGGGCGGCCTCGGCGGGGGCGCCGGGAGGGCCGCCTCGGCCTCGGTCGTCGGCTTCGGACGCCCATTGCGGCGGGCCTTCGGGGGCTCCTTGGGCACGTAGAGGGCGCCGGCCGAGGCGGGGCGGCCCGAGAGCGCCGCCAGCGGGATGGGCGCCTGCGCCTGGTGCGGGTGCTGCGGGCCGACGTAGAGCTTCAGCTTCGACAGCATGTGCCGGCCGATCTTGTTCTTGGGCATCATCCGCTGCACGGCCAGGTGCAAGATCCGCTCGGGACGGCGCTTGAACAGCTTCCAGGCCACCTCTTCCTTCTGACCGCCGGGGTGGCCCGTGTAGCGCTGGTACGACTTCTGCTGCCACTTGTTGCCGGTGAAGACGACCTTGTCCACGTTGGTGACGATGACGTAGTCGCCGGTGTCGATGTGCGGGGTGTACGTCGGGCGGTGCTTGCCCATCAGGATCGGCGCGATCTGCGCGGCGAGACGTCCCACGACCATGTCGGTCGCGTCGATCGACGTACCAGTGCTTGGCCAGCTCCCCCGCCTTCGCCTGATAGCAGTTCATGAACGTGGGCTACCTGTCGGACGTCGAGATCCCGTCGCGGCTCGATTTCGAGGCGAAACGCCTATCTTACCGACACCCCGATCGCCGTCAAGGCCGGTTTCGCGGGCCCGGCTCGTCGGCGAGGGCCTCGTCAGGGATCGCCCGCGTTGCGGGTGATCAGGCGGGCGGAGACGGCCGCCCCCCGGAAGGATCGGACCGAGCCGTCGGCATACAGGACGTTGTACAACCCGGCGGGGTGCATGCTCCCGACGGCCGGCGGGGGCAGGCCCGGGCCGAAGGGGAGGTCGGCGGGCTGGGTCCAGGGGACCGCGGCCTTCGCCTCGACGGCCGCCAGGGTGTTCGAGGTCCCGTCGGTGATGTCCGCGAGCCTGATCCCGTCCTTGCCATCGAAGAAGGCGCCGGGGCCGACGATCACCTGGTAGTGGGTCGTGGTCGGGGGCGAGACCGGGTCGCTGGGGCAGGCGAAGACCGGGGGCATCTCGGCCAGCAGGGGCTTGTTGTGCGGGCCGTCCCAGGGCTCGTCGAGCTTGAACCTCCGGTACAGGCCTTCCCTCTCGAGATACGGCAGGATGGCGACCCGCCAGCTCAGGAGCGGCGTGCCATCGGCCCCGATGATCGCGGCCGGCGGGAAGCGGCCCTCGGCGGAGTGGTAGTTGTGCAGCGCCAGGCCGATCTGCTTGAGGTTGTTGATGCACTGGGAGCGGCGGGCCGCCTCGCGCGCCGCCTGCACGGCGGGCAGGAGCAGGGCGATCAGGACCGCGATCGGGATCAGGCTGCAACTGAGCGACCCGGTCACGATGCCGGTGATCGCCATCCCCTTGCCGCGGACGCGGCCGTGGCCCCGGTTGATCTCGCCCAGGCCGAGGCAGCCGAGGACGATCGCCGGGATGCCCGTGAGCAGGCCGAGCACGATCGTCACCGCGCAGGGGATCGACGCCAGGCCCAGGACGAGGCTCGTGATGGCCTTGCCGCTGGTCGTCGGCGATCCGGGCCCCAGCCCGCGAATTCGTCGTCGGCCACGGGCCTGGCCTTGGAAGGGCGCCGGCGCGGCCCGCCGGCCAGGGGGATGATCAACTGCCGTCCGCAGTCGGCGCACCGGGCCAGGCGCCCGGCGTCCTCGTCGGGCGTCTCGAACTGCTTGCCGCACTCGCACGAGACGAGGATCGGCATGGGTCCCTCTCCGTGGGGCGGGGTGCCCTCGCGACGGATCGGGTGCTTGGGGACACGAGTCCGATGTTACTCGGAGAGGTCGATTGCATCAAGGATTGGCCGCTCGGGCGGCACGGCGCCGCTCCAGCTCGGCGACGAACGCGGCGTGCTCGGGGCTGGCCAGGCCGCGCTGGAGGGCGGCGATGACGGTGACGTCGTCGCCGGCCAGCATCGCGGCCGGGTCGAGCCAGAGGCCGGGGAACGCGCGCGAGCGGATCAGGCCGTCGGGGTCGGGGGCCAGCGGCGCGAACCGGCCGTCCGTGAGGGCGAACCAGTGGATGGCCTTCTTGCGGAGGTCGCGCACGAGGTATTCGAGGACGCCCGCCTCGCTCGTAGTCGCCGCAGCTTGGCGTTCAGGTCGATCGACCGGCTGCTCCAGGCGACCTCGGCCACGAACTCCGGGGCGCCGTAGGTGTACTCATCGTCGCCGTCGACGGACTGGCCGCCGAACTCCGGGAGGATGAGCAGCGCCGAGTCGGGCTGCGGCTCGCTGGTCGTCCCCAGGATGGTCGTCGTGTTGCTCTGGCCCCTAGTCCCTCGCGTGTAGGCGCTGTAGACATACAACCAGCCGTTGACCCGCAAGTCCGCGTGACCGTGCCGGATCTTCAGTGGAGAAGCCATGACGTAGACGATGCCTCCGATCAGCTCGGCCTTGAACCCGTCGGGCGTCTTGAGGTAGCGCTCGTGGAAGGTCTTCTGGTCCATCCGCTCGCCGTTCTCGAGCCAGGGGAAGCCGTCCTCGTCGAACAGGCTGTCCTCGAACTTCTTGGCGGGGGATCGCTTGTCGATGGTCGCCATGATGGGATCTCCGGGAACCGGGGACGATCAGCCGCCCAGCTTGGCCTTGAGGAATTCGAGGGCCTTCTCCAGCGCGGCGGGGATCTTGTGCGGGGTCCTTGCCGCCGGCCTGGGCGAGGTCGGGACGGCCGCCGCCGCCGCCGCCGACCACCGGGGCGACCTCCTTGAGCCACTGGCCGGCGTGCAGCCCCAGCGCGATCAGGTCGGGGGTCAGGCCGGCGGCCAGGTGGACCTTGCCGTCGGCCGCCGTCGCCAGCAGGACGGCCAGCGTCGCGGGCGACCTTGCGGCGCAGGACGTCGATCAGTTGCCGCAGCTCGTCGGGCGTCGCCGCCTCCAGGGCCAGGGTCACGACGGTCGTCTCGCCGACCATCGACGCGGCCGCGAGCAGGTCGTCGGGCGAGACCTTCGACGCCGGGCTCGGCCTTGCGCTGCGCGGCCTGCTTCTTGAGCGCCTTGACCTCGTCGAGCAGCGCGGCGACCCGCTCGGCGACCGCCGGGGGCGGGACCTTCAGCGCCGCGGCGACCTCGCCCAGGAGCTCCTCCTCGTGGCGGACGTGGTCGAGCGCCGCCTTGCCCGTCAGCGCCGTGATCCGCCGCGTGCCGGCCGAGACCGACTCCTCGCCGACGATCTTGAACAGGCCGACCTGCGCCGACGTTGTCCAGGTGCGTCCCGCCGCAGAGCTCGCGCGAGAACTCGCCCATCTGGACGACGCGGACGACCTCGGGGTACTTCTCGCCGAACAGCGCCATCGCCCCGAGCGCGCGGGCCTCGGTCGATCGGCATCGTCGACCACGACACCGGCTCGGCCCGCAGCACGCGGAGGTTGACCGTCTCCTCGATGGCGCGGAGCCGATCGCGGCCGACCGCCTCGGGGTTGGCGAAGTCGAACCGGAGGCGGTCGGGCTCGACCTTGCTGCCGGCCTGCTGCGCGTGCTTGCCCAGGTGCACGTGCAGGGCGTGGTGCAGGACGTGCGTCGCCGAGTGCGCCCGGCGGATCGCCTCGCGACGCCCGGCGTCGACCACGGCCTTGACCGTCGCGTTCCGAGTGACCGTCCCCTCGGTCACCTGGCCGACGTGGAGCGTGAAGTCGTTCTCCTTCTTCGTGTCGGCGACGCGGAAGACGAAGCCGTCGCCGCGGATCTCGCCCGTGTCGCCGACCTGGCCGCCGCTCTCGCCGTAGAACGGGGTGCGGTCGAGCACGAGCACGATCGGCGGGCCCGCCCGTCGGCCGTGGCCGAGTCGGCCAGTCGGCCCTGCTCCAGGATGCCGATCACCCTGCGCCTCGGCCTCGGTCGTCTGGTAGCCGAGGAACTCGGTGCCGTGGTGGTACGACTTCTTGAGCGTGTCGAGCGGGCCGGTCGAGAAGACGTCGGCCGCCTCGGTCGTCCCGCGCGAGATCCGGCCGTGCTCCTCCATCTCCTTCTCGAAGCCGGCGCGGTCGACGCGGAGGTTCTGGTCGGCGGCCAGGCTCTCGGTGATCTCGACCGGGATGCCGTAGGTCGGTGGAGGTCGAACGCGTCCTTGCCCGAGATCGTCTCCGAGCCGGCCGCCTTGGTCTTGCGGAAGACGTCGTCGAGCAGCTTCAGGCCGTTCTCCAGGTTCCGGAGGAACTGCTCCTCCTCCTCGCGGACGACCGTCTGGATGCGCGGGACGCTCTCGCTGAAGCTCGGGATAGGGCCGGCGCCATCGCCTCGGCCACGGTCGGCACGAGCTGGAACAGGAACGGGTCGCGACGGCCCATCTGGTAGGCGTCGAGCACCGCCCGGCGGAGGAGGCGGCGGATGACGTAGCCCTGCTTCTCGTTCGACGGCTGGACGTTCTCGTGGATGCAGAAGGTCAGGGCCCGCGCGTGGTCGGCCATGCGGCGGATGCGGATGCCGTCGGGGCTCTTCGAGTCGTAGTGGACCCCCATCTGCTCGGCCGCGGCGGCGACGATCGGCCGGAAGACGTCGGTGGCGAAGACGGTCGGCACGCCCTGCAAGCAGGCGGCGGCGCGCTCCAGGCCCATGCCGGTGTCGATGTTCTTCTTGGGCAGGGGTTCGAGCTGGCCCGGCCCCACCCGGTTGAACTGGGTGAAGACGAGGTTCCAGATCTCGACCTCCTTGGGCCCGTTGCCGTGGAAGAAGATCTCCGAGCAGGGCCCGCAGACGCCGTTGGGGCCGTGCGACGGGGCGCCGGCGGGCCAGAAGTTGTCGTCCTCGCCCATCCGGGTGATCCGGTCGGCGGGGACCTTGACCTCGTCGCGCCAGATGTCGTACGCCTCGTCGTCGTCGAGGTAGACGGTCACCGTCAGGCGGTCCGGGCGTGATCTCCAGGGTCCTCGGTGAGGAACTCCCAGGCCCAGTGGATCGCCTCGCGCTTGAAGTAGTCGCCGAAGCTGAAGTTGCCCAGCATCTCGAAGAACGTCTCGTGGAACGCGGTCTTGCCGACGTTCTCGATGTCGCCGGTGCGGAGGCACTTCTGGCAGGTCGTGGCGCGGGTGAAGCTCGGGTCGCCCAGGCCCATGAACTCGCGCTTGAACTGGTTCATCCCGGCGGGGGTGAACAGCACGGTCGGGTCGTCGCGCGGCACCAGCACGTCGCTCGGGCGCGGACGCAGCCCTTGGAGGCGAAGAAGTCGAGGTAGGCTTCGCGGAGTTCGTCGGTGGTCATCTTGGGCGGTCGTCAGTTAGCAGTTGTCGGATGGCAGAGGCTCATTATCAGTGGCCGGGCGAGAGGGTCGTCCGAGAGCTTGCCGATAAGACCGGGCCTCTCACTTGCTCCCCTTGCCCGTCATGTAGCCCAGTGCCGCGGCCACGATCGAGGATACGGTCGTCGTGGCCCAGCGCCGGGTGTCGTCGGGGACGGCCGGGATGAGGGCCACGATGAACGCGGCGGCGCATACAGCACATGCGACGATGGTCACGGCGCGATAAAGGAAGAGCTGCCGTTGGTCCGCTGGTGCGCCGCATCTTCCCGAGCCAGTTCCAGCCTCGCCTTGGTCTCCTGGGGCGAGTCCTTCGATTCGAGGGTGAATTTGAGGTTCTTGGCGCCGATCGATACGATGGCGTCATCGAGCTTCAGGTGGCCAGGGGCCTGCGACTCCGATTCCATCACCGAGGCCCCTCAGAAGACGTCGATGAGCGTCTCGACCCGACCCTCGCGGATGATGCCGATTTGCTTTCCATCGGCATGAGCCTCGGAGGCCACGACGAGCAGCGCGAGGGCCTTCGAGAGCAATTCGGAGACGGCCGCGCCCGACGATCGAGAGAGCGAAACCATCGTGCTGTACAGCTCCTGGGAGATGGTTAACTGAATCCGGAGGTCCCTCTGGTCGCCCTCGAATTCGACCTCCGGCATCGGCTGAGCTTGCATGGCGAGGTCCCTTCTTTCGGCATTTTCGTGGTTCGTCTGACTGACGACTACTTCGGGGCGACGACGACGGGCCCGAGGTCGGTGCCGAGCCGGACCGGGCCCGCGACCTCGGCGACGGCGCGGGCGAAGTCGCGGGGGCTGCGGACGGCGCGGCCCTCGACCGTCTTGATGACCTGGTCGCGCTTCAGGCCGGCGGAGGCGGCGGGCGAGTTCGGCTCGACCTCGACGATCACCACGCCGCCGCCGAGCGTATCGTGGCTGAACGAGACGTTGACCAGGATGCTCGCGTAGTCGACCCGCAGGCCGCGCCAGGGGTCGGGGCGGTTGGTGGCGATGACCTCGCCCGCGACCCGGAACTTGGCCAGCTCGACCGACCGCTCGATCGGCTCGCCGTGGCGGAGGATCTTCAGCTTGACCCGCGTCCCGGCCGGCAGCGAGTTGATCGCCAGGACCAGCGCGTCGGCGTTGGCGATGGGCTGGTCGCCGACGGCGACGATCGCGTCCTCCTCCAGGATCTCCCCCTCGGCGGCGGGCGTGCCCGAGCTCGGCCCGGGTGACCCGGTTCGAGCCGGCCGGGTCGAGGCCGACGCCGAGGAAGCCGTACTCGTACTCCTTGCCCTGCTTCAGCGCCGCGACGATCCGCCGCCCCTGCGCGTCCATCGGGATGGCGTAGCCGGCCTGCGCGTCGAACCCGGAGGCGTTGGCGGCGGCGGTCGTCAGGCCGACCAGCTCCCCCTTCAGGTTGATCACGGCGCCGCCGCTCATGCCCAGGTTGAGCTTGGCGTCGAGCTGGAGCAGCGTGGGATAGTTGCGGAGCTGCCGCACCCGCCTCTGGTCGTCCTCGGACGACGGCTCGAGCCGCCGCGCGATGTTGGCCAGGATGCCCCAGCTCGCCGACGCCTGGCCGTCGCGGGCGGCGTTGAACGGGTTGCCCAGCGCCAGCAGGAACGACCCCTTGCGGAGCCGGCCCGCGTCGCCGATCGGCACCGGCCGCAGCCTCGGGGGCGGCTGGCCCGGCACGCGGCGGGGTGCGACCACGGCCAGGTCGCTGCGCGGGTCGGCGGCGATGATCTCGGCCTCGAACCCCTGGCGGCCGTCGGCCCAGACGACCAGACGCTTCGCCCCCTTGACGACGTGGAACGCCGTCAGGATCTCGCCCGACTCGCCGATGACCACGCCCGAGCCGTAGTCGAACGAGACCCGTTCGGCGTCGACCGGGTCGACGGGGGCTCGTGGTTCCGGCCGCGGATCGCCAGCGTCTCGTCGCGCTCCGACCGCTCGCGCGCGATCGCCACGACCGCCGGCGCCGCCCGGGCGATCGCGTCGGCCAGCGTCGTCTCCAGCGCCGAGACGATCTCCAGGGCCGTCGGCGCGGCGGGGGCCGTCGCGGGGGGGTCGGCCCAGGCCAGGAGCAGGCAGGCCATCGCGAGCGGGTTCGGCATCGGCGGTCACCTCGTCCCCAGGCCCCGGCGGCGCCGGCCCCCCCCGGGGACGGGCCGCGCACGCCTCCGGCCTGTATCACCATCTTTTCCTCTTCCCCGGGCCAGGGCAACCCCGACGTCGGCGATTGGCCCGTTGCCACCGGGCCCGCGATCGGCGATGATCGGCCGGGGGTGCGGGAAAAACCGCCCGGTCCGTTGACAGTCGCGATCGTGCATAGTCTAGTGGATGCATCGGGCGACTCGCCCCCCGTCCGCCCGGGACCGGGCCCGGCCGCCCCGGCCGGCGTGCCCGCGGGCCACGACGCGACGCCCATTGCCGGCCCGGCCCGTCCCGGCCGCCGGGTCGCTCGCGATCACCGCGGCGGACACGACCTCGATGGAGACCCAGGCGATGCGGACGTTGCCCCGTTCGACCGTGGCGAACCGAGGACGGGCCGGGGCGTGGGCCCTGTTCCTGGTCGGGCGCCCTGGCGTGCCTGGCGCTGGCGCCGTCGCCGGGCGCCGGCCCAGGACGCCAAGGACGAGGCGAAGGCGGAGGCCCCGGCGGACGCCCCCGCCGCCCCGGCCCCCGCGACCAGCGAGGCGGCGCCCCCGGCGACCGAGTCGTTCCTCCACTGGATGATGCGGGCGTCGGGGCCGATCGGCGGCTTCCTGCTCCTGCTGTCGGTCTACTTCACCGCGCTGGTGATCCGCCTGTTCCTGGAGCTGCGGGTCAGCGAGGCCGTCCCCCCCGCCCTGGTCGAGAAGCTGGAGGGCTCGATCAAGGAGCGGAAGTTCCAGGAGCTCTACGACGCCTGCCGCGACAACGAGTCGTTCCTGGCCAGGCTCGTCCGCACCGGGGTCGCCAACCTGCCCAACGGCCGCCCCGAGGCCAAGGAGGCGATGAACGCCGTGGCCGAGGAGATGGTCACCGGCATGGAGTCGCGGATCAGCTACCTGGCGATCATCGGCCAGCTCGGCCCGATGATCGGCCTGGTCGGCACGATCTGGGGCATGATCATGAGCTTCCAGGAGATCGCCACCGCCGCCGGCTCGCAGCCGCGGCCCGAGAAGGTGGCCGAGGGGATCAGCACGGCCCTGTTCATCACCCTGGAGGGGGTCTCGCTGGCCGTCCCGGCGATCTTCTTCTTCTCGTTCTTCCGCAACCGGATCGCCGTGATCACGATGGAGGCGACCAAGGTGGCCGACCGCACGATCGCCTCGCTCGTCGCCGCCGCCAAGCAGGCCAAGACGGCCTGAGAGACCAGGATCGAGCCGATCCGAGCCGGAGCCGCCCGCCATGTCCGTCAAGATGACCAGCGAGACCCGCGCCGAGCCGAACCTCACGCCGCTGCTCGACGTGGTGTTCCAGCTCATCACCTTCTTCATGCTGGTCATCAACTTCAGCAACGACAACTACGACCAGCGCATCCGACTGCCCGTGGCCGGCTCGGCGCGCCCGGTCGAGGAGGGCGACAAGGCCGCCGCCGAGGACCGCCTCGTCCTGAACATCGACCGCCAGGGCCACCTGCTGATCAACGGCGAGGTCATGTCGCAGACCAAGGCGATCGCCGAGATCAAGCACCAGGCGGCTCTGGTCAAGGGGTACGTCAAGGCGGCCGGCGTCAAGCTCAACGCCACCGGCGACCTGCCCACGACGATCGTCCTGCGGGCCGACCGCGACACCCCGTTCTCGTCGCTGTTCAGCCTGATCACCGCCTGCCAGGCCAACGGGTTCCGCAAGTTCGCCCTGAAGGCGATGAGCGGCCCCTGACCGCCTCGGCCGTGCCTTCGAACCGACCCGATCCGGGGATGGGATGATCCGATGAGGAAGCGCCGCGAAGAGAACGTGGACGTGCCGATCACGCCGATGCTCGACATGGCGTTCCAGCTCCTGACGTTCTTCGTCCTGACGTACCGCCCGATGCCGGCCGAGGGGCAGTTCGTCATGAACCTGATGCCCGCGGCGCCGGCGACCGACATCAACGCGGAGGCGCCCGAGAACGCGCCGATCAACCCCGACCTGCCCGCCTCGCTCCGCACCCTGCCGACCACCCTGCGAGCCGGCGAGGGGGGCACGCTCGGCAAGATCACGCTCGGCGACAACGACTTCCAGGGGGACATGGCGAAGCTCCGAGGCGAGCTCGCCCAGATCTTCAAGGACCCGACGCTCCCGTTCGACCAGACCCTGATCAAGGTCGACCCCGACCTGAAATACGCCGAGCTGATGCAGGTCATCAACGCCTTCTCGCTCGCCTTCGCCGACGCCAAGAAGGAGGCGAAGCTGAGCTTCGCCGAGCTGTCGCCGGAGGAGAGGGGGCCGCCGTGATCGCCCGCGACCGCCCGTTCTTCCGCGGCCAGGAGTTGCCGAGGCTGCTCCTGCTCCTGGCGATCCTCGCCGCGGGGCTGGTCTTCTTCTGGAACTCCCTGTATTCCAGGGACCTGCCCGCCGTCGAGGCCGCGCCGGCGGTCGACGGCCCTCCCGCCCCGATCGTCCCCGACCGCGACGCCGCGTTCGAGACCGTCGCCGACAAGACGCCGATCTCCTTGCGCGACATGGCGGCCTACGCCCTCGCTGCTGGAGCGCGCCCGCGACACCCCCCCGGCCGCGCTGGCCCGGCAGGCGCGTCGCGACGTCGTCTTCACCCACCTGTGGGACCGTCCCGAGCATTACCGAGGGCGTCCCCGTCCACCTGCTCGGCACGGCGCGGACCGTCCTGCGGTACGAGTCGAAGCTGAGCAAGACCGGCTGGCTCTACGAGGCGTGGATCATCGTCCCCGACTTCCCGAAGCTGCCGTATGCCTGCGTCTTCGAGGACGCGCCGAAGGGCCTGCCGATCGGCCCGAACGTCTCCGAACGGGTCGTCTTCGACGGCTACTTCCTCAAGCTGATGGCCTACCAGGCGGGCGACGTCCCCGCGCGGCCCCGCTGCTGATCGGCCGCCTCGGCTGGACGCCCCCGCCGTCCGGGGCCGGCGGGGGCATCAAGGGCCGATTCGCGAGCGGCCCGTACCGCTGGATGGCCGTGGCGCTCGGCTTCATGTTCCTCGTCTCGTTCGCCCGCTGGATGGCCGGCCTGCGGCGCACTCTGGCCGTCCGCTCCCGCCCCTCGCTCCTCCGCGAGCGCCCCACCGAGGAGATCGCGCCCGACGACCTCGCCCGCTGGGTCGAGACGGTCTCCGAGGACGAGGCCGGGCGCGAGGGCCTCGACCGCGATCCCCCGGATGGATGATGTGTTCCCGGACAGGCCTCCTGGAGGTGGACCCCGGTGGCAACCGCATCGCAAACGCCGGCGCCGAGATGGGGGCGCTCATGGACCTGCGCTATCGCATCACCGTCGATCTCTACCACCGCATGGCCGAGCTCGGGCTGTTCGGTCCGGAGCCCCGCGTCGAGTTGCTGGAGGGCGTGATCGTCACCAAGATGACCAAGAACCCGCCACATACCATCGCCACCGACTTGCTGGAGCAACTCCTGCATCGGCTCGTCCCCGTGGGCTACTTCCCGTCGATGGCGAACCCCGTCTCGATCCCCGAGCGAGACAGCGAGCCCAGGCCCGATGCCCAGGTGGTGCGCGGCGCGCCGCGGGACTATGCCGGCCGTCGCCGCGGCGCGAGGGATGCGGCGCTGGTGATCGAGGTGGCCGACACGAGCTACTCATACGACCGCAAGGCCAAGTGGATGACCTACGCCGCGGCCCGCGTCCCGGTCTACTGGCTCCTCGACCTGAACCGGCGTGTCCTGGAAGTCTTCGACGACCCGGCCGGGGAAGGGGCGGGGGCGCAGTATCGCGGGGCGAAGACCTACGGGCCCGACGACGAGATCGCGCTGGTCCTGGACGGCCACGAGGTCGCCCGGTTCTTCGTGAGGGAGGCCCTGCCCTGAGCGTCTTGCATCCCCGTGATCGGCCCGCGCCGTCGGCTTGACACCGGCCTGGGCTGGCCTTACGGTGAACTCGTCTCTGGCCTTGGGCCATGCCGCGGGCCGATCGAGGGGGGCGCCTGGGGATGCATCGCGAGTACCACCCCGCCGACATGCACCACCTCCGCGCCCACGCCTTCGACGAAGGGGGGGCGGCCGCGCACCATCACGACGACCACCGCGCGCTCTACGCGCTGACGGCCCTCATGGGCCTCCTGATCGGCGGCGACCTCCTCTTCGGGGCGCTCGGATGGGAGGCGTGGCGGGCCCCGATGGGGGTCTCGCTGGTGATGGTCGCGGCGGTCCTGGGCGGGGCGAGGATCGTCTACGGGGCGCTGGAGGCGCTGGTCCACGGCTCGGTCGGCGCCGACGTGGCGCTGGCGCAGGCGTGCCTGGCCGCCCTGGTGATCGGCCAGCCGTTCGTCGCGGCCGAGGTCGTCTTCATCGCTCTGGTGGGCGAGGTGCTCGAAGCGGTCACCTTCGAGCGGACCCAACGCGCCATCCATCGCCTGCTCGACCAGACCCCTCGCACCGCGAGGGTCCGCCGCGACGGCCAGGAGAGGGAGATCCCCGCCCATCAGGTCGTCGTCGGCGACACGGTGATCGTGCGGCCGGGCGAGAAGGTCCCGATCGACGGGCCGGTCGTCGCGGGGCGGTCGGCCGTCGACCAGGCGGCCTTGACCGGCGAGACGCTGCCGGTCGACAAGGGGCCCGGCGACCCGGTCTTCACCGGCACGGTCAACCAGTTCGGCGTGCTGGAGGTGCGGGCCGAGAAGGTCGGCCACGAGACGACGCTCGGCCAGGTGCTCCGCCTGGTCGCCGAGGCGCAGCACCGCAAGGCCCCGCTGCAACGCGCGGCCGATCGGCTGGCGCGGTACTTCCTGCCCGTCGTCGAGACGGTCGCCGGCCTGACGCTCCTGGCCGGCTACGCGCTGGGCTGGCCCGACGTGTGGATGCGGACGGTCGCGGTGCTGGTCGTCGCCTGCCCCGTGCGCCTGATCCTGGCGACCCCGGCGGCGATCCTGGCGAGCATGGCCTGGCTGGCGCGTCACGGCGTCCTGATCAAGGGGGCGCGGCGCTCGAACGCCTGGCGGCGTGCGACACCTTCGCGTTCGACAAGACGGGCACCCTGACGCTCGGCCGCCCCGAGCTGGCGAGCGTCGTCCCGCTGTCCGGATGGTCCGAGGACGACCTGCTCCGCCTGGCCGCGTCGGCCGAATCGGCGAGCGAGCACCCCCTGGCACGGGTCGTCACCGGCGAGGCCGCGCGGCGGGGGATCGGGCCCGTCCCCGTCTCCGAGGTCGTCGCGCAGCCCGGCGCGGGGGTCTCGGCCCGCTGCCGCCTCGGCGACGCCTCCGAGACGGCGGTCCTGGTCGGCAACCGCCGCCTCCTGGCCGAGCATCGGATCGGGCTCGACCCCGAAGCGGAGGCCGCCCTCGGACGGCTCGACGCCGCGGGCGAGACCCCTCTGATCGTCGCCGCCGACGGCCGCGTCGTCGGCCTGATCGGGGCGCGCGACGCGGTGCGGCCCGAGGCGCACGACGTCGTCCACGACCTGAAGCACCTGGCCATCACCGAGGTCGCCATCCTGACCGGCGACCGCGCCAACGCGGCGCGGGCGGTCGCCAGGAAGACGCACATCAAGACGGTCGAGGCCGAACTGCTCCCGGCCGACAAGGCGAAGTGGGTCGAGGACCGGCAGGCGAAAGGCCGCAAGGTGGCGATGGTCGGCGACGGGATCAACGACGCCCCCGCGCTGGCCAGGGCGCACGTCGGGATCGCGCTGGGGGGGATCGGCGCCGACCTGGCGGCCGAGGCGGGCGACCTCGTCGTGCTGGGCGAGCCGTTGCGCGTCCTGCCCGACCTGGTCCGGCTGTCGCGGGCGACCGTGCGGGTGATCCGGCAGAACATCCTCGGCTTCGCCTTCGGGCTGAACGCCGTGGCGATGGCCTCGGCCGCGCTGGGGGTGCTGGGGCCGGTCGCGGCGGCGATCCTCCACCAGGCGGGCTCGCTGCTCGTGCTCCTGAATGCGATGCGGCTGCTCGCGTTCGGCGACTGGTCCGAGATCGGCCCGGTCCGCGGGGTGCGCCGCATCGGCCAGACGATCGCGCGGCCTCGACGACCGGCTCGACCCCGCCTTGGCGATCGAGCGGTTCTTCGCCCGACTGGCGTGCGCTGGCCGCGCTGACGCTGGCGGCGGGGATCGTGGCCTACGCGACGTGGGGATGGACGGCGATCGGCCCGGGCGAGGTGGGCCTGGTGCGGCGGCATGGGCGGTACGTCGGCCGGCTCGGGCCGGGCCTGCACCTGCGATGGCCGCCGCCGTTCGAGCGCGTGACGCGGCTGGAGCCGGGGCGGGTCCGCAGCCTGGAGATCGGCTTCCGGACGGAGCGGGCCGACGACTCGGGGCCGGTGCGGTGGGAATCGGGGCACGGCCGCGGGGCGGTCGCGCGGGCGGAGGAGGAAGCGCTCCTGCTCACCGGAGACGGCCAACTGGTCGAGCTCGCGGCGACGGCGCAGTACCGGCTCGACGCCGACCATCCCGAATCGCTGCGGGCCTTCGCCTTCGGGATCGCCGACGCGGAGGGGACCCTGCGACCGCTGGCCGAGTCGGCCGTGCGGACGGTCGTCGGCCGCCGGTCGCTCGACGAGCTCTTGACCTCGCGCCGCCGCGACGTCGAGCGGGCCGCGGCCACCTTGATGCAGGAGCGGGCCCGCCGCTATGGATTGGGGCTGGTCGTGACCGGGGTCGAGTTCCAGGACGTCCACCCGCCTCTGGCCGTGGTGGACGCTTATCGCGACGTCTCCCGCGCCGGGAGCGACCGCCAGCGGCGGGTCAACGAGGGGAACACCGAGAGGGCCGAGAAGCTGATCTCGGCCCGCGGCCAGGCCGCCGCGACCGTCGCGCCGCGCCGAGGCCGACCGCACGGCGAGGACCGCCCGCGCCTCGGGCGAGGCCGACGCCTTCACCGAGCAGGTCTCCGCGAGGGACGGGTCGGCCGCGCTGACCGACCTCCGCCTCTACTGGGAGACGATCGCCTCGGCGCTGGCCGACAAGCCGAAGGTCGTCCTCGACGCCGACAAGTCGCACCCCCGCCGCCTGATCGTGCCCGACTTCCCACCCGGCTCCTCTCCCGCGCTCAACGCCGCGATCGCGGCCCCTCCGCGATGAGGGAAACCAAGATGGACCTGAAGAGGGTCGCCGATCACGTCCGGTTCTCCATCGGTCAGGTCATGATCATGACCGGGGTCATCGCCCTGGCCCTCGCCCCATTCGGCCCGGTGCTCAGGACGCCGAAGACGGAATGGGTCGTCGCCACCATCGCCTATGAAGTGATCTTCCTGCCGGTCTTCAGCCTGCATGATCCTGTTGATGGCGATGAAGCCCGGCAGGGCGAGAACCCGGAGCATCGCCGTCCTCTGCTCGTTCCCGATCATCCTGTTCATCGCGGCCTGTCTCGCAGGATGTCTCTACAGTGTGGCCGGCGGGGGCTATCGGTACTTGATCTATAGGGCAGGCGTGCCCTTGCTCGGTTTCGCCTTCGTTTACCATGTGTTCATCAGCGCGATCCCGCCCCGCTGTCCGGCTTGCCGGGGGCGCCGCCTCTATCGTCTCGCCCGGCCGTGGTCCAGCAGGGGGCCTTGCCCGGCGGAGGCATTTCGTTGCGAGAGGTGCGGGGCGAAATTCGAACGGCTTCGGTGGACTTTCAATAAGGGCCGACTGAATCGTCTGCCCGATGCGGGGCCCGGCTCGTCGAACCCGCCTCTGAAGGGAAACTGACATATGCGTCGAACCCGGCCGATCATCTTGACGCTGGCACTTGCCGCCATCCTCGCCGCGCTCGTCGCCGGCTCGTGGGTGGTCGTCGATGAGACGCAATACGTGCTCGTCACCGAGTTCGGCCGGGTCGTCGCGACCTACGGCGACGGGCCCGGCGAGGCGGGGTTGCACTGGAAATGGCCGTGGCAGGCGGTCGCGACGATCGACCGCCGGCTCCAGGTGTTCGACCCGCCGCCTCGCGAGATGATCACCGGCGACAAGAGGAACCTGGAGGTCTCCAGCTACGTCGTCTGGCGGGTGGGCGACCCGTTGCGGTTCGTCCGCTCGGCGGGCGTGCTCGGCGCCGCCGAGGCCCGGCTCAACGAGCGCGTCTCGGCCGCGCTCAGCGACGCGATCGGCCGTCGCAGCCTGGAGAGCCTCGCCTCGACCGACGCCAAGGTCTGGTCGCTCGACGCGCTCACCGGCGAGGTGCTGGCCGCCGTCGCCGGGCCGGCACGCGATGAGCTCGGCGTGGAGGTCGTCGACGTCCGCCTGCGGCGGTTCAACCACCCGATCGAGGTCCGCCCGGCCGTCTTCGACCTGATCCGCAGCGAGCGCCGGCAGGTCGCGGCGACCCTCCGCGCCGAGGGCGAGGCGCAGTACCAGACGCTCACCAGCGAGGCCGACCGCCGCCGCGACGCGATCCTCGCCGAGGCCGACGCCGAGGCCGAGCGCATCCGGGGCCGCGGCGAGGCCGAGGCCACCCGCCTCTCGAACGCCGCCCACGCCCGCGACCCGAGGTTCTACGAGTTCCTCCGCACCCTGGAGTCGTACCGGGCGATCCTCGACGAGAAGGCGACCGTCGTCCTGTCGTCGGCCAGCCCCCTGCTCAGGCTCCTGACGCAAGGCCCCTCCGACGACCTGCTCGACGGCAAGCCCCCCGTCGCGACGGTCGCCAAGCCTCCGGAGCCCAAGCCATGAGGCCCCGGAGCCTGATACCCCTCGTGCTCGGCGCGGTCGGCCTCGCGTGGGCGGCGACCGGCTGGAGGGTGGTCGCGCCGGGCGAGGTCGTGGTCGTGCGACGGCTGGGGCGGGTCCTGCCGCATCCCTGGTTGCCGGGACCGCACCTGGGCTGGCCGCTCGGCCTCGACCGGACGACGCGGGTCCGCACCGACGAGGTCCGCCGCCTCGCGGTCGGCCTGGCGGGGACCGCCGGGCCCGACGACGAGCCGGGCGCGGGCGAGTACCTCACCGGCGACCTGAACCTGCTGCGGGCGAGGGGGGTCGTCCAGTATCGCGTGGCCGACCCCGTGGCCTTCGCGCTGCGGGCCGCGGAGGCCGATCCGCTGCTGGCCCGGCTGGCCGAGGCGAGCCTGTCGCGCTCGCTCTCGCGGAGGGGGATCGACGACGCGCTGCGGAGCGGCCGGGCCGAGGTCGCGCGCGACGTGGAGGCGGACCTGTCGCGGATGGTCGGGGCGTACCGGCTCGGCGTCGCGGTGCTCGGCGTGAGCCTGACCGACGCCCGCCCCCCGGCCGAGGTCGCGCCCGACTTCGCCGCCGCGCAGACGGCGCGGAGCACGCGCGACCGCCGGGTCAACGAGGCGAAGACCTACGAGGCGACCCTCCTGCCCGCCGCCCGCGCCGAGGCCCGCGCCCGGACCGAGCGGGCCTCGGCGCGGGCCGATCGCGCGGTCGCCCTGGCCCGCGCCCGCGCCGGGCGGTTCCTCGCGATGCTCGATGAGGTCGATCGCTCCCGACCCCTCACGATCCGGCGGATCTACCGCGACGCCCTCCGCGAGCTGCTGCCCCGGGTCCGCCGCAAGCTCGTGCTGACGCCCGACGAGCCGGTCGATCTGAGCGTCATCGGCGCGGGACCATGAGCGGGCGGCCCGCATCGGCGGGCCCGTGCCTTTGGCCGATATTCCCGGAGATCAGGAGACTGTCGCAACGAGACCGGGCCTTTTTATAGCCCCGGAGGGGCGACCGTCAGTAGCCAGGGCGCAAGTCCCTGGAAAGGGGTCGGGCCCGCGCCAGCCGAGCCCGGAGTGTGGAGCGGTCGCGTTCCTGCCTTGGTCCAGGGGCTATCGCCCCTGGCTACGGACGGTCGCCCCTCCGGGGCTGAGCACAGATCGCCCGGTTTCGTTGCAACAGCCTCGAGATAAGCCGGAATTTACCCGCAGATCATCACGATCTCAGGTGCGTCCGGTAGGCTTTACGGGCACGGGGCCGGGCCGCCTCTCGGGGGCGGTGCCGGTCGTCGGGGACATTCGGGGCCGGCTCGTCCCGGCCACCGGCGGATGTCTCGGATACAATCCGATAGGATTTCGAGAAGGGCGAGACGACGAAGGGCTGACCTGGAGGGCCCGGCCCGGGGCATCGCCGCGAGGGCGGCCGATCCCCGGGCGGCCGACGCACATGGGCATCCGAATCCTGGTGGTCGAGGACGAGGCGAAGATCGCCGACTTCCTCGTGCGCGGGCTGCGCGAGGAGGGGTTCACCGTCGAGCACGCCGCCGACGGCGGGACGGCGTGGCCGATGCTGCGCGCGGGGCCGTGGGACCTCGTCCTGCTCGACTGGTGGCTCCCCGTCGAGGACGGCCTGAGCCTGCTGCGGCGGTTCCGCCAGGCCGACCGCGAGACGCCGGTCCTGTTCCTGACGGCGCGCGACGCCGTCTCCGACCGCGTCCGCGGCCTCGACGCCGGCGCCGACGACTACCTGTGCAAGCCGTTCGCCTTCGAGGAGCTGCTGGCCCGCGTCCGGGCCCTGGTCCGCCGCCGCGAGCAGGGGTCGGGGACGGTCGTGTCGTTCCGCGACGTCAGCCTCGACCTGGCCACGCAGCGGGCCGAGCGCGCCGGGCAGGCCGCTCGACCTGACCGCCAAGGAGCAGGCGCTGCTGGTCCTCTTCCTGCGCCATCCGGGCGAGGTGCTGTCGCGGACCCGGATCTACGAGCACGTCTGGGACGAGCGGTACGACGGGCTGTCCAACACGCTGGAGGTCCACGTCATGGAGCTGCGCCGCAAGCTCGAGGCGCACGGGCCTCGGCTGATCCACACGCTGCGGGGCCGGGGCTACCTGTTCGGCGACCCGCCCGGCTCGGCCGGGGGGGGCGTGTCATGAGCCTGACGAACCGGCTGACGGCCTTCTTCCTGGGGGCGCTGGCGCTGGTGCTCGGCGGCTCGTTCCTGGCGCTGAACGCGCTGGCGCGGTACGCGCCTGGACCGCCAGGCGAGCGAGCGCCTGGGCGCGGCCCTCGGCACGCTGATCGCCGCCGTCGAGTTCGACGAGCAGGGCCTCGAATGGGAGCCGACCCAGCGGCACGTGAGCCTGGGCCAGGTCTCCGGCGGCCCGTTCCGCTGGGCCGTCCGCGACGGGCGCGGCGACATCGTGGCCCGGTCCCACCCGCGCGATCGGGCGAAGACGCGGCGATCCCCGCGCTGGCGCCCGCGGCGGGCCGCGCCCGTCGGACTTCGCCGACGTCGCCGTCCGGGGGCACCCCTGGCGGGTCGCGGAGCGGGTCCTCCGCGCGCCGCGCCCGGCCGCGGGCGCGACGGCCGACGGGCGGTTCCATGACGTCCTGGTCCTGACCGTGGGCCTCGACCTCGCGCCGACCGCGCGGCGCTCCGCGACCTGGCCTGGTACTCGGGCGGGATCTCGCTGGGGCTCTGGCTGGCCGCCGCGGCGCTGGGCGCGGGCTCTGCCGACGCGCGATGGTCCCCGTGTCGCGGATGGCCGCCTCCGCCCGGGCGATGGGCGCGGAGGAACTCGACCGGCGCCTGCCCGTGACCGGAGACCGGCGACGAGATCCAGGACCTCGGCGCCGCCTTCAACGGCCTGCTCGCGCGGCTCCAGGAGGCGTTCGAGCGGCAGAGGCGGTTCACCGGCGACGCCTCGCACCAGCTTCGCACCCCGCTGGCCGCCATGCTCGGCCAGGTCGAGGTGGCGCTGCGGCGCGACCGGCCGGCCGAGGACTACCGCCGCGCCCTGGCCACTGGTCCGCGACCAGGCCGCGCACCTCGGCCGGATCGTCGAGATGCTCCTGTTCCTCTCCCGCGCCGACGCCGAGGCGAACCTCCCCGACCTCGAAGAGATCGACCTGTCCGGGTGGGTCCGTCGCCACCTCGAATCGTGGTCCGAGCACCCCCGCGGGCCCGACCTGGACGTCGTCGTCCGAGGCGGACGGGCCGCTGTGGGCCCGGGTCCATCCGCCCCTGCTCGGGCAACTGCTCGACAACCTGCTGGACAACGCCTCGAAGTACAGCGAGCCCGGCACGCCGATCGCCGTCCGGCTCGGCCGCGACGCCGGGCTGGTCGCGCTGACGGTCGAGGACCGCGGGTGCGGGATCGACGGCGAGGACCTGCCCGCGCATCTTCGACCCCTTCTACCGCTCCCCCCGCGCCCGCCGCGACGGCCGCGCGGGCGTCGGCCTCGGCCTGGCCGTGGCGCAGAGGATCGCCACGGCGCTGGCCGGCTCGCTCACCGTCCGCTCCGAGCCGGGCCGCGGGAGCCGGTTCACGCTCCTGCTGCCCGACGCCGACCCGGGAGGCCGCCCGGGCCGCGTCGACGCCGGCCGGGCCGAGCCGATCCCCGGATTGAGGATCTGAAACGTCAAATTTGGGATTTCAAATCCTGTTTGATTATCGATTTTCGATGTCTCGCTCGTCGAGCTCGCACCACGGGCCGCGGCTGCGGAAGGTCGGGGCGGGGAGCGCCTCGGCCATCGCGAGCGCGGCCTCGCGGGTGATGTCGTCGCGGCGGCGGCCGGCCCCCCGGAAGATCCGCAGGCCCCGGCTCCGCGCCAGGATCTCGCGCCGCGAGCGGCCCTCGGGGGCGTCGGGCCAGGGGCCGGGGTGCTCGCGGAAGTCGAAGAAGACGGGGCAGACCCGCGCGCATGTAGGACCAGTAGTCGGGGTTGTCGGTCTGGATCACGAACAGGCCGCCGGGCCCGAGGCCGCGGTGGACGTCGGCCAGGAACCGCGGCGTCACCAGCCGCAAGTGCGCCTGGCGCGGGTCGTGGTACGGCTGGGGATGGTACAGGTGGACCTCGGCCACGCTCGCCTCGGCCACGTAGGACGCCAGGAACGTCTGCGCGTCCTTGACCGCGAACCGGACGTTGTGCAGCCCGCGCTGGTTGGCCCGGCGGGTGGCGTAGCGGATCACGACCGGCAGGACGTCGATCGCGACGTGGTCGAACCCGGGCCGCGCCAGGGCGCTCAGGAGCGTGAACCGGCCGTTGCCGCACCCCAGGTCGAGCACCACCGGCGCCGTCCGGCCGAAGATCGCCGACCAGTCGAGCGGGCCGGGCGGCGGCAGCCGCTTGATCGCCGTCCGCGCCCACTCCGCCTCGGGCAAGATCCGGCCCGGGATCGGCACGCCGAACTCCGTCTCGATCGCGCCGGGATCTGGCATGGGGACCTCGGAGTAGTAGGCGGTGGAGAGGAAATCAGTAAGATTTATCCGCAGATGACGCAGATGAACGCAGATAATCAAAAAATTTGAAAATCTTCTATTTTATCTGCGTTCATCGGCGTCATCTGCGGATCGATTCGTCCTCTCTTCACCGCCTACTGCCGGGTACGTGGTTCATGGTGTAGTGGGCCACGGCGGGGTTGGCGTCGGGCAGGGTGGTGCGGATCTCGTAGATGCGGTCGGCGATCGGCGGCTCCTTGATCGTCAGGTGGACCGTCACGCCCGTCCGGCCCGAGCGGTGGCCGAGGCGACGTGCAGCGCCTCCTCGTCGGTCGGCGGCGAGTGGTACGAGCCCTGGAAGACGTGATGGTAGCGGCGGACGCAGATACCGCGACGGGTCGACGGCCGCGGCCGGGTCGGCGGGGGGCGCGAAGAGGGCCACGTCGAAGCCGTCGGGGCGGGCCTTGACCTCCCGGATGCCGAACGACGGGCGGCCCGAGTAGGTGACGCGGTAGATCGCCCCCTGCTCGGGCTCGCCGCCCCAGGCGGGCTCGCGGAGGCTGCCGACGTAGAGCTCGCCCGCCGGGCCGAACGCCAGGCAGAGCGGGCCGAGCAGGTTGTCGAGGAACGGGTAGCAGGCCCCCTGCGTCGTGGCCGTCCACCTCGTCGAGGCTGGCGCGGAGGATGAAGCGGTTGTTGTACTCGCAGAGGATCAACTGCCCCTCCAGCGGCCCGAACCGGCCCCCGGTCGCGACGAACTCCAGGCCGTTGACCGAGCGCGCCCACGGGTACGGGATGCGGACGACCGGGGGGATGTACGGGCCGCCCGGGCCCGCCGGGCGAGTCGGCCCGGCTCGGGTAGCCGTACCAGCCGCCGGCGACGAGCCGGTTGATCTCGCAGGTCGTCTTCTGCTGCCCCTGGTTGTCGGTGAAGAAGACCGCGCCGTCGCGGCGCCGGGTCGCCCAGCCGGTCGGGAAGCGGAGCCCTTCGGCGAGGACGGTCGTCGCGCCGTCGGGGGCGACGCGGACCGCCTTGCCCCGGAGGTAGTGGCGGCCCTTGACGTCCTTGTCGCGGGTGTCGTCGGTCACGGGGCAGACCACCCAGCCGCCTCCGGGCCAGGGGGCGATGCCGGTCGTCCAGTCGTGGTGGTCGCGCGAGACGTCCCAGGCGTCGCTCAGGGTCCGCCAGCGCTCGGCCCAGCCGTCGCGGTCGCGGTCGGAGAGCCGCAGCAGCGCCCCGCGCGTCGACACGAGCACGTCGTCCCCCTCCGCCCGCAGGCCGAGCGGCCAGTGCGGCAGCGTGCCCGCCCATCGCGTGTAGCGGTCGGGCAGGCCGTCGCCGTCGGAGTCGGTCACGAGCAGGATGTCGCCGTCCATCGAGCCGACGACGAGCGTCCCGTCGGGCCGGACCGCCATGCAGCTCGGCAGGATGTCGGCCGGCAGCGGGAGCTTCCTCGCGACGTATCCGGCCGCCACGGGCGCGGCGACCGGCTCGGCAGCGCCGGCTAAAGGCGACAGGGCCAGGATCGCTGCGACGAGGCCGGGGGTTAGCGCGCGAGTCATCGAACCTTCCCTCACGTTGCATCATCCAGGATGATTTATCTTGCCAGATCGGCGAGCAGGCGAGCAAGCTCAGCGACGACTCGGGCTGATCGCCGCGAGGAGCGTCGTCGTCCAATCGGCGTCGTCCGGCCGGACGACGATCACGCGATAGCCGAACCGACGTGATTCGATCTCCATCCCGTCAAGGTCGTCCACCAGGAGGTCGATGCCGAAGGCCGGGGGATATTTCGCGCACGATCGATACGCCTGGCTGCTGCGGGCGACCTCTCGATCGTGACGTTGCGCGTTCACGACGCCGCGGATGCGGACCCCGTGCAGGAAGAACAGCCAGCGGATCGCGGCGGGGCTCCGTTGAGAGGTGGTATAGATCCAGATCTCGTGACCCTCCCGGGTCAGCCGCCTCATCAGTTCGGCCGTTCCCTTGCGGAGCCGCTCGCGGACGAGGCAGCGGGCCCAGCGGCGCGGCGCCTCCTCCGGGAAATCGTGCAGGCAGCCGATCAGGGTGTCGTCCAGGTCGAACGCGATTCTCACGGCGGACCTCTTGGCGTTATCCTGGATCGTCGCGGGCCTCGTGGCTACCCGCTGTACGTATCCGACTTCCCGCCGTTCAGTCGCCCCGGTTCCCATCCGAAGCAGGTCGTATTATGCCCGAATCGTCCATCGTGACGGCCCTGATGGCCGTGATCGCCGAGCGCAAGGCGCGACCCGCCGGCCGAGCGGTCCTACGTGGTGTCGCTCTTGCAGGGGGGTACACCGAAGATCGGCGCCAAGATCGTCGAGGAGGCGGGCGAGGTCGTCGCCGCCGCCGACGAGGCGGGCGACGCCGGCCGCGCGCACCTCGTCCACGAAGTCGCCGACCTCCTCTTCCACACCCTGGTGCTGCTCGGGCACCGCGACATCCCCTGGTTCGACGTCGAGGCCGAGCTCGCCCGCCGCTTCGGCGTCAGCGGGATCGTCGAGAAGGAAACGCGCCGGCGGGAGGGTTGAGCCCTCCGGATCGGCCGGCGCGGCCGCGACCGGCTCAATACTGGTCGGCGCTGACGACCTCACCGCCCTTGGGTGGTGCTCAGCGCCCGCCAGGTGAAGAGGTTGATCGAGTTCTTGACGAACCGCACCGAGCCGTCGAGGAACACGGCGTTCACCCCGCCTGGGTGTCGGCTCCTCGCCGCCAGATAGGTGCTCTGGTTGCCAGTCGCCCCGTAGGCGGCCTGGGTGCAAGGAGGATTGTTCATATAGCGACTCTGGCAGTAGCTGTACGAGACCAAGTCCGGCGCCTGGGTGTTCGGGGTCAGATAGGTCGTGAAGCCGGCCGAGTAGCCCCACATGGTGAACCCGCGCAGGTCGAGCTTGCTGCCGTTGTCCAGCCCCTGGATCAATTCGGAGGCCATCATCGTGTTGCTCGTCCCGTCGGTGATGGCGCCGAGGGCGACGGTCCCCCATTGGGACAGGGTGTTGCCGTTGTAGGGGGCCGTCGGCGGGTAGAGGTCGGAGAAGGGGGCGCCGCCGAAGGCCACGATGTTGCGGCGCCGTGCCGACGGTCGTTTGCTGACCATACCAGTTGTTGCCCCAGTTGACCACATAGTTGTACGATCGGGATGCTCAACTCCCCCGACGTGGCCTGGTCGCTGGGGCAGGTGTAGGAGTTGACCCGGAAGGTGGCCGCGGTCGCGTTGAACGAGCCGGCGTAGCGGAGCAACGTGCCGCCACTGGGGTCATTATTCGGGCCGCCGACGAAGTTGAAGGCATTGAACCCCGCCGACTGCTCCATGTAGGGCATGATGAAGACGTTCCAGGTCCCCCAGCAGCATTGCTTCGCGCCGGGGGGAGCGAGCCGTT
The DNA here is from genome assembly GCA_963708145.1 of uncultured Planctomycetaceae bacterium. GTDB lineage: Bacteria > Planctomycetota > Planctomycetia > Isosphaerales > Isosphaeraceae. The sequence goes on from OY970189.1 coordinate 126,470, forward strand.
GGTGCTCTCGTAGTTCATCATGGCCAGGCCGATCTGCTTCATGTTGTTGATGCACTGCGACCGCCGCGCCGCCTCGCGCGCCGCCTGGACGGCGGGCAAGAGCAGCGCGATCAGCACGGCGATGATCGCGATCACCACCAGCAGCTCGATCAGCGTGAAACCGCGGTGACGACGAGGTCTCATGGCAGGGTCCTTCGAGAAGGGGAAGACGGGAACGAAGAGATCGATTCGGCTACTTCTGCAAGGCGAAGTCGAACGGCTTGGCGTTGCCCGGCTCGACCTTGATGGTCAGGGTGCTCTGGGTGTTGTATTTGGCCGGGACCAGGTCCTGCGGGCCCTGGCTCGGCGGTCCGGGAGGGCCGGGCGGCCCGGGCGGCGCTCGGCCGAGCCCACCGACGAGATCGACACCGCGTAGGTGCCGGGGACCAGCCCCTGGTCGCGAGGGATGGAATACTTGCCGTCCGTGATGAGCGCCGCCGGCGACCACGCCTTCCTGCGCCGACGCGGGCTGGAACTGGATCGACCCCGTGGCGAGCGGTTGGCCGTCGAGCGTCACGGTCCCGGAGACCTCCTGGCGCGGCCGGGCGTCGGTCGCGCCACCCCCTCCGCAGCCCGCGAGCGTGGCGCAGGCGGCCACCGCGAACATCATCCCGAGGCGTCCGAAGGGCGCCCCCGGGGGCCTCGTGCCGCGGGCGGGCCGGCGTCGAGCGGCCGGGGAGCGGGTCGTCTCATCATGCCCGAGCAGGACACCATCCAAGGTGAGCACCCCTCATCCGATCACTTCATCGGAGGGAACGATTCGGGAGGCCAGGAGGCGGACAACGGTGTCGCGATCGGCACGGCAGGGATCGCGATCGCGACCGACGGCTCGATCCGCTTGCCAGGAACCTTTGGCGAGATGAATGCGGCCCGCAAAGCTCGCCGCCCCGGCCATCGCGGCGATCGGTTCGCGGCTTCCGGCTCACCCGGGATGTCGGGGGGAGACGGTCGGGTGAGCTCAGTCTGGAGGAGAGGAGCGCGAACTGCCTTCAGTATTCCATCGAGTCCGGTCCCGCACCATGAGATTTCCGGGCAATCTTCTAAGGTTTTGGGTCACGTCGGATGGCGCCGGATCGCACCACGCGGCCCTCGGAGGGTCGCGTCCGCATCCCTCGACGCGCCCGGGACCATCTCGGGGCGACAACGACGCAAGAACCGTGCCGATGAGGATTTCCCGCGTGGACGACGCGGACGAGACCGACGCGACGGCAGCCCACTCGCGGGCCTTCCCCCGGGCGCATCCCTTGCCGCGGTCGAACCTTGATGGCTACGATGGGGTCTGATCGCAGGAGGAAATCGCCGATCCGGGGCCATTCGAAACACATGGGAAGTCGCGTCGTCCTGGCGATGAGCGGGGGGGTGGATAGCTCGGTGGCCGCGCACCTGCTCCGCGAGCAGGGGCACGAGGTCATCGGCCTCTTCATGCGCACCGGCGCCCACGCCGAGGACGCCGAGCGCCGCGCCAGGACCTGTTGCAGCGCCACCGACGCGATCGACGCCCGGGGCGTCGCCGACCGGCTCGACATCCCCTTCTACGCGCTCGACTTCGAGCGCGACTTCGCGCGGATCATGGACCAGTTCGCCGACGAGTACGCCGTCGGGCGGACCCCCAACCCGTGCGTCCTGTGCAACATCTGGCTGAAGTTCGGCAAGCTCTGGGCCTACGGCAAGCAGGTCGGGGCCGACTTCGTCGCGACCGGCCACTATGCCCGGATCGCGACCGCCCCCGACGGCTCTCCGCGGGTCGCCCGCGCGGTCGATCGGACGAAGGACCAGTCGTACGTCCTGTTCGGCCTGCGGCGCGAGATCCTGCCGCACGTCCTGTTCCCGGTCGGCGGATATCCCAAGGCCGAGATCCGCGCGATCGCCCGCGACCTCGGCCTGCCGGTCCACGACAAGCCCGACAGCCAGGAGATCTGCTTCGTCCCCGACGACGACTACCTCGGGTTCGTCCGGGCGCGCCGGCCCGGCCTCGACACGGCCGGCGACCTCGTCGACGAGGACGGGACGGTCCTGGGCCGGCATCGCGGGATCGAGGGCTTCACGATCGGCCAGCGCCGCGGGCTGGGCGTCGCCGTGGGGTCGCCCCGGTACGTGGTGCAGATCGAGCCGGCCTCGAAGACCGTGACCGTCGGCCGCCGCGAGGCGCTCGACAAGGCGGGGCTGGAAGCCTCGAAGGTCAACTGGCAAGGACCCGTCCCCGACGGCCCCGCCCCCTGCCTGGCGCAGGTCCGCGCCCGGCACCAGGCGGTCGCCGCGACCGTCGAGCCGCTGCCCGACGGCCGCGCCCGCGTGATCTTCGAGGCCCCGCAGCCGGCCATCACCCCCGGGCAGGTCGTCACCCTCTACCAGGGCGACCTCGTCCTGGGCGGCGGCTGGATCGACCGCGGGCTCGACCACGCCCCCCACGCACCGCAGGACGAGGAGACGCCATGATCACCGTGGGCCTCTATTACGACGTGATCCCCGGCAAGGCCCCCCTGTTCCGGTCCAAGTTCGAGGAGATCGTCCGCCTGCTGGAGACGATGCCCGGCCATCGCGCGAGCCACCTGTATCGCCGCGACGACGACCCCGACTCGTTCGCGATCCTGAGCGAGTGGCACGACCGGCCAGTCGTTCCTCGACTTCCTCCGCTCCGACGCCTTCCGCCGGACGACCCAGTGGGGGCGCGAGGAGGTCCTCCGCGGGGCCCCGAGGCACGAGGTCTACACCCGCTCGGACGACCTCGGCCGTCCCTCCTGAACTCGGATTGCCAAGCTCGCCACCCCGAACTACGATTCTCCGGGAAGGCTTGCCCTTGCAGGCCCCCTCACAATTGAGGAAGAATGGGAAGATCTGCGCGTGACGCCTCGATCCGCCCCGCGGCCCGGCCGCTCGACGCTCACCTTCCGATGACCCTCCCGCACGCGACCCGACGAGCGACGACGCTCCTTCCGCATCCCCTGGGAGCCCCGCCGACATGGCCCGAGTCAGCCTGATCCTGCCCGTCGCCCCGGGATGCTCGCTTTCCGAGGGGCGGATCGAGGCGCTGCGCCGCGGCCTGGAATCGCAGGGGCATTGGGTCGAGGTCGTCGAGGTCGTCGCGGGCCGGTCGGCGGACGGCGAGGGCCGGGGGGCGTCGTGGCGGGTGCTCGGGTCGCGCTGGCCGGGGCTGGCGAACGCGGCCGTGGCGGGGATCGACGAGGCGGAGGGGGACCTGCTCGTCATCCTCGACCCGGGGCGCGACGACTCGCCCGAGGACATGGGCCGCCTGCTCGACCCCCTGATCCGCGACCGCGCCGACCTGGTCGTCGCGCGCCGCGTCCGCGCCCCGGGGCTGCGGGGCCTGGCGACGCGGGGGATCGGGATGCTCGCGCGGCCCCTGGTCGGGACGTCGGAGCCGCTGACCGACCTGATCGCCCTGTCGCGGCGCCAGGCGATGGAGGCGAGGGACGGCTACCGGCCGGTCGGCTCCCTGTTCGCGCTGGAGCTGCTGATCAACACGGGGGGCCGTCGCGTCGAGGTGCCGATCCGGGGCGCCTACCGGACGCGCCGGAGCGGCTGACCCTCGACGAGCTGCGCCACCTCAAGCGGCTGGCCGACGCCCGGTTCGGCAACGCGTCGCGGCTGGTCCAGTTCTGCCTGGTGGGCGCGTCGGGGATGGTGGTGGACCTGTCGAGCTACGCGCTGTTCCAGCTCGTCTTCGCGAGGACGTGGCTGGCGGGCCTGCGGGCGCCTCTGGTCGGGGGGTCGCTCGACCTGGCGGCGGCGGCGGCGCTGGCGATCGTGCTGGCGATGACGTGGAACTTCACGCTCAACCGCCGCCTGACGTTCAGCTACGCCCGCGAGGGCTCGCTGGTCCGCCAGTACGCGACCTATGCGCTGAGCAACGCGCTGGGGATCGCGCTGAGCTTCTCGGTCCGCCTGATCCTGCCCGGCCGGATCGGCTTCTTCGCCCGGCACCGGCTGGCGGCGGCCTTCGTGGGGATCGTGGCGGCGACGGGGATCAGCTTCTCGATGTCGCGCTGGCTCGTCTTCAGCCGCCGCTCGCTGGCGGGCGAGCCGTCGCGGCGGGAGGCCGACCCGGAAGCGGCCGAGGTCGGTCCCCTCGAGCGCCGGGCCGCCGATCGTCGCGGCGCGAGCCGGATCGATCGCCGAGGAAGGCCGGGGCCGTCGCGCGCTCGAAGTGACGGGCGATCGGGGTCAGTCCCCGGTCAACATCCGGTCGCCGGGGGTGTGCGCGACTTCGATGGCCGGCTCGGGCGATCGCAGCGGCGATGTGCCGGGCCCAGGAGGGGTCGGCCTCGGGGAAGTCGCGGCGGGTGTGGACGCCGCGCGATTCCTCGCGGGCCGTCGCGGCGGCGATCATCAGCCGGGCGACGATCAGCATGTTCTGCATCGTCCAGCCGGCGGGGTCGTCGAAGACGGTCGCGAGCACGTAGCGGCACCAGAAGTCGACCTGCTCGGCGGCCTCGGCCAGCCCGTCGGCGTCGCGGGTGATGCCGACGGAGCGCCACATCAGGGCGCGGAGCGAGTCGCGGATGTCGGCCAGGTCGAGCACCTCCTGGCCGTCGCGGATCACCGCGGCCTCGATGGGGGGCACTTCCAGGCGGGACGAGCTTGTGCCCTCCGCCTCGATCGCGCGGACGATGTCCTCGGCGGCGCGGGCGCCGTGGACGAGCCCTTCGAGCAGGCTGTTCGAGGCGAGGCGGTTGGCGCCGTGCAGCCCCGAGCTGGTGACCTCGCCGGCCGCCCAGAGGCCGGGCAGCGTCGTGCGGCCGTCGGCGTCGATCGTCACGCCGCCGATCATGTAATGGGCCCCGGGGCGGACGGGGATCGGGTCGCGGGTGATGTCGAGGTCGAACCCGCGGCAGAGGCGGTCGATGCCCGGGAAGCGGCGGCGGATGTACGAGGCGTCGAGGTGCGACAGGTCGAGGTAGACGCTCGGGTGCTGCGTCCTCGCCATCTGCGACGCGATGGCGCGCGAGACGTCGTCGCGGGGGGCGAGCTCGGCCAGAGGGTGATAGTCGGGCATGAAGCGGTGGCCGTTGCGGTCGCGGAGGTACGCCCCCTCGCCCCGCAGCGCCTCGGTCAGCAGGTGCCGGGCCGAGCCGGCGATGTAGAGCACGGTCGGGTGGAACTGCATGAACTCCATGTCGCGGAGCTCGGCCCCCGCGCGGTAGGCCAGCGCGTGGCCGTCGCCGGTGGCGATCGGCGGGTTGGTCGTCTCGCGGAAGAGCTGCCCCGCCCCGCCGGTGGCGAGCACGACCGCCCGCGCCCAGACCAGCGCGGGCCCTCGCCTCCGGTCCCACACCAGGGCGCCTCGGCAGCGGCCCTCGTGCGTCAGCAGGTCGATCGTGAAGCTGTTCTGCCAGATCCGGACGTTGCGCCGGGTGCGGGCCTGGAGGATCACGGCGCGCATGACCTCCTGGCCGGTGGCGTCGCCCATCGCGTGGACGATCCTCGCGTGCGAGTGCCCCCCCTCGCGGGTCAAGGCGACCTGGCCGTCGACCTCGTCGAAGTGGGTGCCCCACTCGATCAGCTCGGCGATCCGCCGCGGCGCCTCGCGGACGACCTGCGCGACGACCTCGGGGTCGCACAGCCCCTTGCCCGCCGCGTGCGTGTCGGCGATGTGGTCCTCGAAGTGGTCCTCGGGGTCGAGCACCCCGGCGATGCCCCCCTGCGCATACGTGCTGTTGCTCTCGCGGACCTGCTCCTTCGTCACGACCAGCACCCGGAGCCGCTCGGGTATCCCGAGCGCCGCGCGCAGGCCGGCCAGGCCGCCGCCGATGACCAGCACGTCGGTGAAGTGGTGCGGCAGGTCCCTCGGGTCGAACCCCACCAGGTAGCGACGGGGCAGGACCAGTGGCGTGAGCATCCGGCGACCTCAAAATAGGAGGAGGATCATGAAGAGGAGAAATCGATCCGCAGATGACGCAGATTTGCGGATCGATTTCTCCTCTTCATCGCCCGCCCTCAGCGCCCCGCGCCGTTCGTGCGCGAGATGGTGCTCTTGAAGCCCTCGAACCGCGAGCGGATCTCGGGCGGGACGGCGAAGCGGTTCCCCTGCTGGTTGTCGCGGACCTGGTCCTGCCGCGAAGCTGCCGCGGTCGCGGATCGACTTGGTCCCGAAGTTGGAGTTGAGGTTCAGGCCCTCCACCTTGCGGTTCGGGTCGAAGGTGCGATCCTTGGTCTGCGGGTTGATCTCGATGTTGCGGCCCGGCCCGGGCTCGGCCTTGGGGGGCTTCTCGAACTTCTTGACGAACTGCTCCATCTGCTCGCGCGTCATGCCCGTCTCCTGTTCGAGCTGGGGGGTGACCTCGTCGTTCTTGAGCAGGTCCTGGAGCTTGCGGAGGACGAGGTTCGAGGGGGGCGCGTCGGGCGCGACGGTCTCGGCGGCGTTCTGCGGCGGCGTCTGGGCGCGGGGCGAGGGCTTGGCCTGGTCGTCGGGATAGGGTGACGGCGGGTTCAGATCGCCCTGGCCGGTCCCTCCTCCGCCGCTGGCCGACCGCCCTCCGCCGCCCCGGCCCCCCTGCTGGCTCGGGTCCGACTGGCCCGATCCGGGGCCGCTCGGCGGGCCCGACCGCTCGCCGGGCTGCCCCGGTCGGGGCGACGCCGGTCGATCCTGGGCGCCGGGCTGACCGCCCGGTCGTCCCGCCTCGCCGGAGGGCTGGCCCGTCGCCTCGGGCCGTTCGCCCTGCGTCCCCGGCCGTCCCGAAGGCGACTGGCCCGGGCCCTGGCCGGGCTGGTCGCCCTGCCCCTCCTGGCCCGCCTTCTCGGAGGAAGGTCCCTGGGGACGACCCGCCCCGGCCTGCGACGAGCCCGGCCGTCCGGGTTGCGTACCGCCCTGGCCCTCCGCCTGGTTGGGATTGCCCCGGCCCGGCTGGGTGGTCGGCTGATTGCCCTGGCCCGGCTTCCCGCCCGAGGAGCCCGAGGGGGAGTTCCCCGTGCCGGCGCCCGGTTGATTCCCCGGCCCGCGGCCCGGCTGCTGGCCCTGGTTCTGGCCTTGCCCCCGGCCTTCGCCCGACTGCTGGCCCGGCCCCTGGCCCGGTTGATTCCCGATTCCCTGGCCCGGCCCCTGGCCCGGTTGATTCCCCCGCCCCTGGCCGGGTTGGTTTCCTATCCCTTTCCCTTGGCCCGGGCTGATTCCCCGTCCCTTGTCCGGATTGCTGGCCGGGCTGATTCCCCGCCCCTTGTCCGGGTTGCTGGCCCGGTTGGCTGCCGGGCTGCTGGCCCGCGCCGGGCTGCCCCGGGGACGTGCCCGAAGTGGGTTGGCCCTGGCTGGCGTTTGCCCCTCGGCCTTGCGATCCCGCCGAACTGCCGGGCTGGCCCGGGGTCGGCAGCGCGGGCGGGGCCTGGGGCATGGGGGGCGGGGTGGGCGGCTCCTCGGGAGGGGGCGGCTCCTCGGGGACGGGCCGAGTCTTGCGCTGGGCCTCCTTCTTGGCTTCCTCCTTCTGGGTGTCGTGGTGTCTCCCCTCCTGCTCCTCCTTCTTCGCCTCGGCCTTCTCGCGTTCGCCGTCGGCCTTCTCCTTGGCTTGCGCCTTCGAGGTTTGCGGACGGGGGGCGGCCTTCTTGGTGGCGGCCTTCGTCTTGGGCTGGCCGCTGGCGGCCTTCGACGCGGCCTTCGACTGGTCCGATTCCTTGGCCTCGTCGTGCGCGCCTTGCCCGGCGCCCGGTCGTCCCGCCTTGGGCTGCGGGGCCCCGTTCTCGGCGCCCCGTTGTGACGGCGAAGGCTGGGCGGAGGGGTTGGCTTTCTCCTGGTCACCGGGACCGCCTTGCTTCGCCCGGGCATCCTCCGTCTTGGTGCGGTCGGGCGCGCCGTTCTTCTCCCTGTCGGGCGCCCTGGCGCCTGGTCAGGCGCGTTGGCCCGATCCTTCTCGGCGGCGGGGGTCCCCTTGGTGCGGTCGGATTGGTCCTTGGACTCGGGGCGGCCCGTCGCGTTTTCGGGCCGAGCGGCGCGGTCCCGATCCGGAGTCGTACCTTTCTGGGGCCTGTCGCCCTTCTGGTCGGGCTGGCCGTCCCTGGGCTGGCCGGAGGGGGGCTGATCGCCGGGACGGGCGTTCGGGCCGTTCGTCTGGTCGGGCTGGTTGGTATTCGCCCCCGACGGGACGGGAGGCTGCGGCTGCGGCGTGCCGGTCGGGTTGGGCTGGCTCGGCGGGACGCCGGGTTGATTCGGCTGCGGATTCGGCTGCGGCTGACCCGGCGCGCCCCCCTGAGGATTGGGCTGCGATGGCGTGCCGGCCGGTTGCGGCACGTTGCTCGACGGGTTGGGCTGGCCCGGCGGGTTGTTCTGCTGGCCGGGTGCGCCGGGTTGATTCGGGCTCGGCGAATTGCTCGTCTGGGCGGGCTGAGGCTGGGACCCGGTGTTCGGTTTCTGGCCGGTCTGGCTTTGCGAGCCGGCGGGCTGTTGCGGCTTGCCGCCCTGCGGCCCGGGCTGACCCGGCGAACCGGGCGGCTTGCCGGGGCCGGCCTGGGGATTCGCGCCGTCCGGGCCGGGGGTGCCGGGCGGGGTGTTCGTCTGGCCCTGGTTCGCGCCGGACTGATCGGCCGAGCCCTTGGGACCTTGCCGGCCCTGCGGGCCGCCGGCCGGGTTGTTCCCCGTCTTCGCGGAGGGCGGCTTCGACCCCCCCTCGGGCTGTCCCGGCGTGCGGTCGGCCGGGTTCGTCTGGGTGCCCGGCGCGGCCTCCGACGGGTTCGTCTGGCCCTTCCCGGCCTCCTTGCCCTGGCCGGACTGGGCCGATCGACCCCCCTGGGCGTCCTTGGATTCTGCGCTGACCGGCGGCTTGGCCGGCCTTGCCCGGCTCGCCCGACGGGTTCCGATCCCCCTGGGACTGGTTCGCCCGACCCTGGGCGTTGTCGGAGGCATTCTCCTGGCGTTTGCCGCCCCCGGCGTTGTCCCGGCCTCCGGGCTGGTTCGCCGGGTTCGGGCGCCCGCCCTTCTCTTGCGAGGTGCCGGGCTGTCCCTGGTTGTCCTGACCCGTCTTGCCGGCCGCCTGACCCTGCTGGTCCTCTCGGTTCGGCTTGGCGCCGGGCTGGGCGTTCGGCTCGCCGGAGGGGGCGTTCGGTCGGGCTTGTCCATCTTTGGTCTTGGCCTGGTCGTGGGCGGCCGACGAGCCCGGGGCATTCTTGGCCTGATCCTTCGCGCCCCTGGCCTCCGGACCGGCCGGGCTGGCCCTTCTCGCCCCCCTCGCCTTGCGTGCCGGACGGCTGGCCGGCCGGGTTCTCCCGCGGACCCTGCGACGGCGAGCCGTCGGGGTTCTCCTTCGCGCCGGATGGATTCCGGTCGCCCTGCTGGGGCGGGTTGTTCTGACCCGGCGTGCCCTCCGGGTTTGGCGAGGTGCCGGACTGCCCGCCCTGGTTGCCCTGGCCCTGGTTGCCCTGGCCCTGATTGCCCTGGTTGCCCGGCGGCTGATTTCCTTTCGGACCACCCTGATTCTGCTTGCCCTCGGGCTGCGCCCCGCTGGGCCCTGGTTCGGCTTCCCGTCGGCCGGGTTGTTCTGACCCGGCGCGGCCTGATTTCCCTGGTTCGGCTTCCCGTCGGCCGGATTCGGCTGTCCCGGCGCGGCCGGATTTCCCTGGTTCGGCTTCCCGTCGGCCGGATTCGGCTGTCCCGGCGCGGCCTGATTCTGCGCGCCGTTCGGCTGGTCCTGCGCCCGGGGGCGCCTGGAGGCGGGCCGCCCTTGGGCTGGTCTTGCCGATCGGCCGCGGCCTGGTTCGTTGCCCCGCTCGATGGGTTCGGCTGTACGGGGTCGCCCGGTTTGGGGGCCCCGGTGGGCGGATTCGGTTGGCCCGGAGTGCCCGGGTTCGGGGCACCGCCCGGCTGGTCCTGCGCCCCGGACGATCCCGGGTTCGGATTGCCACCGTTCGGGTTCTGCGGCCCCTGGGCGGCCGGATTCTGCGCCCCGCTATTCTGATCCTTCGCCCCCTGGGCGTCTGATTTCTGCGCTCCGTTGGTCGGATTCTGCGGCCCCTGGTTGCCCGGGTTGAGTGCTCCATTCGGCTGGCTCGGCGGCCCCTGGTTACCCGGGTTCGGGACCCCGTTCGGCTGGCTCGGCGGTGCCTGGTTACCCGGATTGGGGGACCCGCCGGGCTGCGGCGGCGGTCCGCCCGACTGGGGCTGCGGGGCCCCGCCCGGGTTGGGGTTCGCGTTGCCGTCGGGGCGGGCGACTGGCGGGGCACCCCCGTCCGGGGGGCCGGAGGGGGGCGACGGGGGCGCGTTCGGGCCGCCTGCCTGGGGCCGCTGGCCCCGGCCGCCGGGGGCGGAGGGCGGCTCGGGAGGCTTGGTGGGACGATTCGGGTTGTTGGCGTCCGGGGCGCCCTGATTGTTGCCCCCGTTCGGGCTGGGGGACGAGGGCCCATTCGGGGCGCCAGCCTGCGACCGGGGCTGGTTGTTGTTCGGCTGCTGGCGGCCCATCTTCTCCAGGGCCCGCTGGAGTTCGTTGAACTTCTTCTGGTCCTCGGGGGACATCGGCGGGGGCTGATTCGGGTCGCCGTCCTCCGGGCGGTCGGCGGCGCCGCGGTCCTTCGCCTCGCGAGGGGATTGGGCGTTGGGATCGCGCGGGTTGCGCTCGGGTTCCGCGCGGTCGGGGCCGGCCTTGTCGTCGCGAGGTTGCGGGGCCTGGTCGGGGTTGGCGCCCTGGTCGGGGGCCTCCTGCGGGGGCTGCGCCCCTTCGGCCTCCGCCTGCTTGGCGTTCGTCTCCTCGACCTTCTTCCGCTCCGGCTCGGGCAGGGGCTGGATCACCTCGATGACCTGGTGGGGGGTCTCGAAGCGGTTCGACTGCGGCTCCTTGTTGTCGTGGACGGTCAGCCAGTAGTCGAGCCGGGCGCCCGGCTTGACCTTCAGCGCCGCCAGGTCGAGCGTCTTGGAGGCGCGGAGCTCGCGGGTCGGCGGCTTCCGCTCCAGGAGGTCCTCCGAGACCAGGGGGGCTCGGTCCCCTGGCGGACGTGGAGCGTGGCGACCTCGACGCCGTGGTCGTCGGCGGCCTCCATCCGGAGCGCGACCGGGACGTTGCTCGGCACCTTGACCAGAGGCTCGTCGGGGTGGGTGAACTTCGCCGTCGGCGGGTGGTCGGGCAAAGCCACGATGTCGTAGACGACCGGGTCGGGGTTCATCTGGCCGCCGGTCGTGCGGAACTTGATCGTGTAGGTGCCCGTCTGGTCGACCTTGAACTTGCCGACCAGCTCGCGCGGGTTGGTCGGCAGCGACCTCCATCGGCACCGAGTCCCCCTTGTTCGGGTGGATGTACCCGGAGCGGGCCGGCTCGTTGGTCTGGCGCGTGCACCGTCACCAGCGTCCCCTCGATCGCCTCGACGTTCCCCCCCTCGACGTTCGCGCGGCGCGGGATGCCGGTGTAGGCGGGGAAGTCGTAGTCGAGCGCCACCGCCGTGACCATCGGCGCCGGCAGGACCTCCAGGTGATACCGCAGCGACTCGGCGTCGCCCCCGGTCAGGTAATAGTCCAGGCTCTGCTGGACGTTCGGGAGCACGACCTCCCACGGGGCGTAGTCGAACTTGCCGGGCTTGAAGTCGGTGACGGCGAAGAACTTGCCGCCGTCGACGCTGAAGTGGAGCACGACCCGCTTGGGCCGCGTCCCCTGCACGTCGACGGTGAACGGGACGTGCGTGCCGGCCACCACGCGGTTGAGCGTCGAGTCGTTGCCGGGCTTGATGTGGAGCAACCGGGTGTTGGTCGGCCGCACGACGTCGGCCAGCAGGGCCCTCCTGGCCGAGTCGAGGATGCTCTTGGGCGTCATCGCCGCGTAGATGCAGAAGAGCACGACGATGCCCGACAGCCCGTAGGCGACGTGGATCAAACGGCGCTGGTTGACGACGGTGTCGACCTCGACCTTCGTCAGGTGATCGACCGCGCTGGCCTCGATGGCCGCCATCGCCGCCTTGGGCAGCTCGTCTCGCCGACGCTTCAGGTCGAGGTAGTTGATCAGGCTGTTCTTGAACTCGGGGTCGGCCTCCTCGATCGTCCTCGCCGCGTAGAACCCGTTGACCCGCCGCAGCAGGGGCAGGGCGATCCGCATCGTCGCGAACGCGCCGCCGCCCGCCAGGCCGAAGACCAGGACGACCTGGCGGAACCACAAAGGCAGGCCGACCACGTGGTCGAGCACCACCTCCAGCAGGAGCACGCCGACGGCCGCCGCCACCAGGATCAGGCCCGCCGTCAAGATGTCGGTCATCTTGATCCGGGCCCGCGTCCGTCCGAGCTGGTGGTCGATGTACTGCTCGTAGTCCAGCAGCTTGCCGTATGGTTGCGTGCTCGTCGCCATGATGCACCCCCCGGCCGGAGAACGGCGGCAGATCCGTCCATTATACGATTCGTGGTTCACGAAAAGACATCCCGGAGGGGCCGGAACCCGTTCATCCCTGCGGCGAAGCGGCTTGTGGTATCCTCGATGGGGCACCAGCCGGGCCCCTCGGGCGGTTTTCTCCCTGAGCCGAGGCCGGGGGTCCGGTTGCCGTCGAGCGCGGGATGGATCGGGAGCGGGACATGACCGCGATCTTGGGGATCTCCGCCTTCTATCACGACAGCGCCGCGGCTTTGGTGCGCGACGGCCGGATCGTGGCCGCCGCGCAGGAGGAGCGGTTCACCCGGATCAAGCACGACGCGGGCTTCCCGGGCCATGCCGTCGCCTACTGCCTGCGCGAGGCGGGGCTGTCGCCCGCCGACCTCGACTATATCGCCTTTTACGACAAGCCTTTGACCAAGTTCGAGCGCCTGCTGGAGACCTACCTGTCCTACGCCGCCCCGGGGCCTGCGCAGCTTCCGGATGGCCATGCCGCTCTGGCTGAAGGACAAGCTGCACATGCGGCGGACCCTGCGCCAGGGCCTGGGCGGCCCGTCGCGGGCGAGGCTGATCTTCACCGACCACCACGAGAGCCACGCCGCCAGCGCCTTCTTCCCCAGCCCGTTCGACGAGGCGGCGATCGTCACCCTCGACGGGGTCGGCGAGTGGAGCACGACCACCGTCGGGGTCGGCCGGGGCCACCGCATCGAGCTGCTCGACCACATCCAGTTCCCGCACTCTTTGGGACTGCTTTACTCGGCGTTCACCTACTACTGCGGGTTCAAGGTCAACAGCGGCGAGTACAAGCTGATGGGCCTGGCCCCCTACGGCCGGCCGCTCTACAAGGACCTGATCCTGGAGCGGCTGATCGACCTGAAGCCCGACGGCAGCCTCTGGCTCGACATGCGGTATTTCAACTACTGCCAGGGGCTGACGATGACCAACCGCCGCTTCCACGACCTCTTCGGCGGCCCTCCGCGATCGCCCGAAACGCCCCTGGAGCCGAGGCACATGGACGTGGCCGCGAGCATCCAGGCCGTGACCGAGGAGGCCGTCCTCCGGATCGGCCGCCGCGCCGCGCCGGACCGGCCTGAGACACCTGGTCCTGGCCGGCGGCGTGGCGCTGAACTGCGTGGCCAACGGCCGGCTGCTCCGCGAGGGGGAGTTCGACGACCTGTGGATTCAGCCGGCGGCCGGCGACGCCGGGGGGCGCTGGGCGCGGCCCTGTTCGTCTGGCATCAGCTCCTGGATCATCCCCGACATCCCGAGGGCCGCGACGCGCAGCAGGGGAGCTTCCTCGGCCCCCGGTTCACCACCGAGCAGGTGATCCAGTCCCTGGCGAGGACCGGCGACCGCGTGAACGGCCGGCGCTTCGCCGACGAAACCGAGCTGTTCGAGGCCGTCGCCGCGATGCTGGCCGATGGCAAGGTCGTCGGCTGGTTCCAGGGGCACATGGAGTTCGGCCCCCGCGCCTGGGGGCCCGCAGCATCCTGGGCGATGCCCGGTCGCCGACCATGCAGGCGACGATGAACCTCAAGATCAAGTTCCGCGAGAGCTTCCGCCCGTTCGCGCCGGTCGTGCTCCGGGAGCGCGCCTCGGAGTGGTTCGACATCAAGCCCGAGCACGAGAGCCCCTACATGCTCCTGGTCGCGCCGGTGCTCGAAGAGCGGCGGACCCCGGTCGATCCCGAGGCGCTCCGGACCATGCAAACCGACCCCGACCTGCGGCACCGGGTCAACGTGGTCCGCTCCGAGGTCCCGGCGGTCACCCACGTCGATAACAGCGCGCGGCTCCAGACCGTCGACGAGGCCCGCAACCCCCGCCTGCACGGCCTGATGACGGCCTTCGAGCGCCTGACGGGCTGCCCGGTGCTGGTCAACACCAGCTTCAACGTCCGCGGCGAGCCGATCGTCTGCACCCCCGAGGACGCCTACCGCTGCTTCCTGGCCACCGACATGGACGTCCTGGTCCTCGAAGACGTCGTGGTCGCCAAGGATGAGGCGACCCGCGAGGCCGGCAAGGAAGCCCGCGAGCACTACCTGGCCCAGTTTCAGCTCGATTGATCGGGATCGATCCGCGCCCGAGGCCCGCGATGCAGTGGTCCGACATCCAGTTCCGGCCGCCCCGCAAGACGTTACGCCAGTTCGCGGGCCTGTGGATCGCCTTCTTCGGCGGCCTGGCCGCCTGGCAGTACCTGATGCGGGGCCATGCCACGACGGCGACGGTCCTCGGCGTGCTGGCCCTGACGGTCGGCCCGGTCGGGCTGGTCCGCCCCGACTGGATGCGGCCGATCTACGCCTCGTGGATGGTGCTCGCCTTCCCGATCGGCTGGACGGTCTCGCAGGTGGTCATCGCCGCGATGTTCTACCTGCTGTTCACCCCGATCGGCCTCCTGTTCCGCCTGATCGGCCGCGATCCGCTCCACCGCGCGCGTCGCCCGGCCGCGGAGACCTACTGGGAGCCGAAGCCTCAGGCCTCGGACCTCAGGCGCTATTTCCAGCAATTCTGAGGGGGGCCGCGCCCCCTCGCTCGATCCTTGGCCCCTCATCCACCATGAATGAAACGCCCTCAAACGAGTTCGAGAAGGCCGCCGCGGAACCGCCGGGCGAAAGCCTGCTCGCCGAGTTCTGGTCATTCCTCGCGCAGAACAAGAAGTGGTGGCTGCTGCCGATCGTGATCGCCATGCTGCTGCTCGGCGTGCTGATCCTGCTGTCGGGCACCGCCGCCGCCCCGTTCATCTACACCCTGTTCTGAGCCGCCGAGTGACGGGGCCGAATCGAGGGTCCTCATCCAGGCGTGCGATCCTCACCGTCCGCGGCGCCCACAAGAATATCATCGTGGACACGAGGCTGTGCGCTCTCCGATTCCGGCAGTGACATTCGGGCGCGGGCCGATTTCGCTTTGTTTCGGGAAATCGGCCCAATCGATCCCGAAGCTCCACTCTCGTTTTTTCACTACTTCTTATTTATCAACGACTTAAGGAAGGAAACCCGACTCGGCTCGAGCCGCCCTGGATGGGCCGATCGGGTGCACGATTCGACGGAAAAGTGTCATCGGTACGACGTGAGGTTGCTATCGTCCCAGGTCGGTTCCCGAAACGAAGCAAATGTTCAACAAAAGTTAGACGACAGAAAAAGGGGGGACAATCGTGCTGGACTCGCTGACCTGGCACGTCATGGACGCGACGGCGGACGATTGGGAGTCGCTCGAACAGATTCTCCCGCACGTCTGCGCGACCCACGGCCCGGTCGAGGCCATCGCCGCCGCGGAGGTCATCGCCCGTCTGATGGCTGAGAGCCTGATGGAGGAGATGCAGCACGCTTCAGTCATCCCGCAAGCCATCGTGAGCAACCCGATTGAATACTGGTTCCGCATGACGCCCAGAGGGCGTGACCTCTGGGATGCCGAGGGAGAGCATTGGCGGGCGCTCTGGGACGCCCGTGAGCAGTCGCACGCCGAGGAGGCCGACGCGTAACCTGTCGCTGTGTTTGGTCGTGAAAGGGACGGATTCCGGGGAGGCAGTCAGCGGCCCGTCATGTTGGCCTCGTGGACCATCCGGGGGGCGACGGTGGTCAGGAGCTTGCCGGTGCGGGCCTCGACGAGGGCGGTGGCGAAGTAGGTGTTCGGGGCGAACTCGTCGATCGACCACCGCGCCACGGCGCGGGCGAAGCCCATCCCCTCGGGGCCGAACGCCTCGACCCGGGCGGGGAGCGTCTTGATGACCTTGCCGGCCGTATCGTGGAGGCGGACCTCGACCTCGCCGACGACCTGCGCGAAGAGGGGCTGGATGGCGATCACCGCCTGGACGTGGGCCCGCTCGGTCTGGACCCACGGCGTGTCGACCCACATCGGGAAGGCCGAGGGGCCGACCGACGGGAGGTACTCGGGGTCGAACGACTTGACCAGCTCGACCTTGCCGAGCGAGGCGGGCTGCTGGACCGACAGCGGGGAGCCGTAGGCGAAGGTCCGGTCGGTGCGGGTCTTGCCGTCGCCGCTGCACAGCTCGGCGTCGAGCGCCATCACGGCGCCGAGTCTGGGCTTGAAATCCGGGAAATTGGACCAGGGGAGCTTGAACTCGACATCGTAGCTCTCCGGGCCGTTGGTCGCGGCGATCTCGACCCCCTTCAGGACGGTGTCGCTGGTCGCGATCCCCTGCCGCATCACCCACCGCGGCTTGACCTCGGCCCCCTGGAATGCGGAGAAGAAGAAGTGGATCGCCCCCGGCGTCCACTCCTTGCCGCGGAGGGCGTCGCCCTGCCGGGTGTCGAGGTAGAACTCGACGGCGTCGCCGTTGAAGGTCGCCGGCAGGGGGGCCGGGTTGGCCTGCTTGCGGTCGAGGCAGCGGAGGCCGACGTAGAAGGCGTCGTCGTCCCACATGTAGAAGAACTGCGCCGCGCGGTCCTCGGGGTAGCGGTGCGCGTAATGGACCGGGGTGCAGAACGCCTCCGACCACTCGCGGAGCTTGCCGTCGATCGCGACCTTCGCCGGGGCCCGGGTGATCAGCCCGCGCACGCCCTTCGCCAGGGGGACGGGCTCGTCGGCGAGGGCCATCGAGAGGGCCATTGATAACGCGGTGAGTCCGACCGCAAGCATCCTGAGCATCGTGGGTCCCCTCGGGCGGGATGAACGGCACGCGCAGATCGGGATGATCGGAGGGATGGGTTCAAGGGAGCCTGCGGCCCACGGGCTCGAGCCTCACCTCACCCTGCTCGATGACCCGGGTCGGGACCTTGACGGGTTCCTTACGTCCGGGGATCTCGAGCACCTTGGGCACCACCTCGTCAGGATCGAGCCGGCCTTCGGGTACGATCTTCTTGACGTAGACGGCGACCGCCATGCCCGACCGTTCAGTCGAGTCGTCGGCCGGGACGATCCCGAGGCCGACGACGTTGGCCCGTCGGCTCAACTGGTCTTCGAACAGGTCCAAGGCCCGCCTGCACTGGGTTCTCGTGGCCATCACTCTCGCCCTCCCGGGCCTCGCGGCATGCCCGCCGGGGGCATTTTACAGCGCCTCGGTCACTACCTCGATCTTCAGGGCGTCCAGGACGTCCTGGATGCGGTTGAAGATGCTGGTGGAAGGAGAACCAGCAAAGTGCAGGCCGACGACCTTGCCCTGCATGTTCAGCACCGCCGAGCCGCTATCGCCGGCGTCGGTGTAGCGGGTGCAGAGCACCTGGTCACGCAAGCCAACACGTCCCGTGCCGCCGCCGGGTCGCTTGTAATCGAGGGGCAAGCGGTAATCGATGTCCTGGATCACCCCGACCGTGTAATCCGTGGTGCGCCCCGTCTTCTGGACCTGCATGCCGCGGCGCACGACGGTGCTGACCCCCTTGGGCACGCCGATCGCCGGATGGCGGACGTGACCGAGGCGGCGGATTTCACCTTGGCGATGGCGGCGTCCACGAGGTTGGGATACCCCGTGTTGGTGAACGTGAAGGGGACGAAGTCGTCCAGCTCGGCGATGCCATCGGTCGCCGCCGCGCCGCCATCATAGATCCCGGGTTGGACGATCTCGTCCCCCTTGGTGCCCAAGCCCTCGTCGGCCAGGACATGGGAATTGCTCAGGATGTAGACCGTCTTCGAACCGCCCCGCTTCCGTACGAGACAACCGAACGTGCCGGCGGTAATGGCCACATGGCCCAGGCTGAAGCCGGGGATGGCGGGCCGGACGCGGATCGTATTTTCCATCCCTAAACTTTGCGGAGCAATCGTCCCCTTCTCGATCCGGCCAATGGCCTGGACGTCGGTGATCACCTTCTCCGACGCGCCGGGAACCTTGAGTTCCTTGGGGATGAGCTCACCCGCCTTCAGCTTGCCCTTGGGCAGCTTCTTCTCCACATAAACCTTGAGGACTACCTGATCCAATTCGACGTAATCGGTGATCTTCCGGCCGATCCCCAATCCTTGGAACCACTCATGGGCCATCCAAGCCAGGGATGATGTGTGAAAGGCCAGCGCCTGGGTCTGCAGCCTCCGGGGGACTGGAGCATTCATGCCCCCGCTGAGCATTTCCAGCGCAAGGCGCAAGTTCCTCCTCTCGGCCATGGCCGACCTCCGCGGCGTGGTAGGGCGTGGGCCTCGACGAGAACTCGTGTAGGTGCCGGAGGGAGTTCGACCGAATCTCGGCATGCTAGCTTGACCGGAGCGAAAAGACAACATTGCCCCAATCGATCGATCCGGAAGTTTTATGATCCGCTCCAGGCCACGCACCGGTCTCCCGCGACGACCTCGCCGATGACCCAGGAGGGGATGTTGACCTCGGTGCTGACGTAGCGGGCGATCGCCTCGGCGTGGTAGTCGGCGACGATCAGGACGAGGCCGATGCCCATGTTGAAGACGCGGTCCATCTCGTCGTCGGGCACGCCGCCGAGCGCCTGGAGCCAGGGGAAGACCCTGGGGACCTCCCACGAGCCGCGGCGGAGGCGGATCGCCAGGCCCTCGGGCAGGATGCGCGGGGGGTTGTCGATCAGGCCGCCGCCGGTGATGTGCGCGATCCCGTGGACGATCCGCTTGACCCGGTAGTGGCGGTAGACCGTCTTCAGGGCGCGGACGTAGATCCGGGTCGGCTCGAGGAACTCGTCGGCGACGGTGCGGCCGAGCTCGGCGACGAACGAGTCGGGCCGCAGCCCGGCATGATCCAGGGCGATCTTGCGGGCCAGGCTGTAGCCGTTGGAGTGGAGGCCCGAGCTGGCCAGGCCGACGACCTTGTCCCCCTCGCGGATCTCGCGGCCGGTCAGGACGTGCTTGCGCTCGACCACGCCGACGCAGAAGCCGGCCAGGTCGTACTCGCCGCCGCGGTAGAACTCGGGCAGGATCGCCGTCTCGCCGCCGAGCAGGGCGCACTCGGCCTCGATGCAGCCGTCGCTGATGCCCTGGACCACCTGGCGGGTCAGCGCGGGGTCGTCGCGGCTCATCGCCACGTAGTCGAGGAACAGCAGGGGCTCGGCCCCGGCGCAGAGGCAGTCGTTGACCGACATCGCCACCAGGTCGATGCCGACGGTCGCGTGCCGGCCGGTGGCGAAGGCCAGCTTCAGCTTGGTGCCGACGCCGTCGGTCGAGGCGACGAGCACCGGGTCGCGGTAGGTCCGCGACAGCAGCCCGATGTTGGCGTCGAGCCGGAACAGGCCGGCGAACCCGCCCTTCCACTCGATCACCCGCGGCGTGTAGGTGCGTCGGAGCAGAGGGGGGAGCTGCGCCATCGTCTCCTCGTAGGTGTCGAGGTCGACTCCGGCCGCCTTGTAGTCGATCGGCTCGGTCATGGGCACCCGCGGGGCTGAGGGATCGTCTCGGGGACTCCGTCGCAGGCTATTTTATCACCCGGACGCCCCCGCAGGGCCCGGCCGGGAGGGCGTCGGGTCGGCCCCCCGGACGGCGGCGCGGGAATCGCTCCAAGTCCTTGATCGGCCGCCCCGCGAGGGATATCTTGAAGCCCTGCTCGACCGACGGTGGGCCGGCGGTCGCGTAAGCCTCGCGGTCCCCGGACGACGCGGACTCCCTCCCCGATGACCAGGAGAAACGAGATCATGCAGCGCAAGTGGATGCTCCTCCCCGCCATGACCCTCGCGGTCACCGCGCTGGTCGCCGGCCTCTCGATGGCGGACGACGAGGATAGCCCCCTCCACAAGAAGATGGAGGAGGTCAACAAGGCGAACCTCGCCATCAAGAAGGCCGTCCGCACGGCGGTCGCCTACAAGAAGGCGCAGGCGTCCAACGAGATCGTCAAGCAC
The DNA here is from genome assembly GCA_963708145.1 of uncultured Planctomycetaceae bacterium. GTDB lineage: Bacteria > Planctomycetota > Planctomycetia > Isosphaerales > Isosphaeraceae. Next base: position 146,511 of record OY970189.1, read on the forward strand.
GCCGACGAGCTGGTCAGGCTGGGCAAGGAGGCGCGCGGCCTGGGCAAGGACGCGATCAAGAAGGGCCAAGACCGTCAAGGACCCGGACAAGCGCTGGGCCGAGCTGATGGACGCCTTCATCCACCAGGCCGAGGAATTCTCGGCGTTTGCGGCCAAGCCCAGCACGACCCAGGAAAAGGCGAAGTCGGCCTATAACGACGTCAACAAGAACTGCACGAACTGCCACACCGACTTCCGCGTCGAGGAGGAGAGCTTCTGATCCCGACCGCGCCGCCGATCCCGGGCGGGGGACGGGGTGATTCTTCGTAGGGTGGGCACCGCCCACCATCCGTAACCCATACGACGTGAATGAGTTCAGATGGTGGGCGGTGCCCACCCTACGAAGAAAGGATTGCGTTCCATCATCCCGGCATCATGAGCCCGATGCCGATTCGATGGGTTCGGACTCAGTCCTGCCGCCCCTCGATGGCCAGCAGCAGGATCACGGCCGCGATGGCCAGCGGGCGGGGCAGGCGGCCCTCGGCGTCGTGGCTCAGGTCGACGGTGAACGTGGGCGGGAAGCCCAGGAAGTTCTGCCGCATCGTCGCCACGGTCTCGCCCTCGACCTGGAGCAGGTAGGTCTGGGGCAGCAGGAGGCCGGCCAGCTCGATCGTCCGCCGCACCAGGGCCTTCCAGGCGCTGTCCTCGACGACGTGGCCCCGGACGTTCCCCTCCGGGTCGAGCAGCTCCCAGGAGTCGCGCAGCAGCGACGACCACCCCTTGCGACGGAGCGAGCCGACGGGCTCGCCCGTCTGCGAGTCGATCACGCGGTACGCCGCGCTGAAGTCGATGACCCGGTCGGCCTGGATGTGCAGCAGCTCGACTTCCTGGGCCTCGTCGGCGAAGACCCGGATGTCCTCCCGGAGCCGGAACGCCTTCTGCCGCGAGTAGGCGAGCAGGCGGCCGTCGACCGTCTCGATGCGGAAGGCCGCGCCGAGCAGCTTGAAGAGCTGGCGGCGTGCCCGAAAGTGGTCGTGCTGATAGAGTTCGGCGATCGTCGAGGACACCGGGACGGCTCCGATCGGGATTGGGACGCGGGGCCATGACGCCCCTCGAATTGTAGAATGATTTCGTCGCGGGGGCGGGTTTATTCCCGGGGCCGGCCCGATGCAATGGCTCGACCTGACCTTGCCGGGGATCGCGGCCAACCTGGCCCTCGACGAGGCCCTCCTGATCGAGGCCGACGAGAGGGGCGGCGGGCCGGCCCTGCGGCTCTGGGAACCCGCCGAGACGGCGGTGGTCCTGGGGGCGTCGTGCCGGTGGCGGGACGACGTCCGGGCGAGGCGTGCCGTCGCGACGGGGTGGCCATCGCGAGGCGGTCGAGCGGCGGAGGGACCGTGGTCGTCGGGCCCGGCACGCTGAACGTCACGGTCGTCCTGCCCGACGACGCCGCGCCGGGGCTTGGGGCGGTCGACCGGGCCCAGCGGTACGTCCTCGACCGGATCGCCGCGGCGATCCGGGCCCGGGGCCCGCGGTGGAGGTCCTCGGGCTGGGCGACCTGACCGTGGACCGTCGCAAGTTCTCGGGCAGCGCCCAGAGGCGGCTCCGCACCCACTTCCTCGTCCACGCCACCATCCTCTACGACTTCCCGCTCGACCTGGTCTCGCGGTACACCGCCCTGCCCCGCCGCCAGCCCGCGTACCGCGAGGGGCGGTCGCACGAGGACTTCCTGGTCAACCTGGACCTGCCCCGCGCGCCTCTGGTCGAGGCGATCCGCGCGGCCTGGCTCCCCTCCGGCCGGCCCCCGCCCCCGGAGCGGTCCCGCTCGACCTGGTCCGCGAGCTCGTCGCGACCAAGTTCGCCGACCCGGCCTGGATCGAACGGCTGTGACGATTTTTCCACCATATCTGAAACCTCCGGGGCCCGAACCGCCGAAGGATATCGCCGTAATAGGATGACCCCGAGCATCCTCCGAGGATCTCTCGTCCTGGCACCCATTTCGTATAAAATGACGGCACGTCGATCCTGGAAAAGAGAGAGCGGTCGGGGGTTTGGGTCCTCCTCGATTTGGGGTATGCTGGGACCATGCGTGGTGCCGCGCCTCCCCGCGCGAGCCGGAACGTTCGGACGCAAGTGCCTCCATCGGCAAGGGTCGGGCCACGGGCCCGACCCGTCTAGGGATCATTTCCCATGAATCGCTCGACGGTCGCGAATCGGTGGAATCTCGATCTGATCGAGGAGAACTACCAGCGCTGGCGGTCCGACCCGTCGTCGGTCGAGGACTCCTGGCGGTCCTTCTTCGAGGGGTACGAGCTGGGCCAGTCCGGCGACGGGATGGCGCGGGCCGAGGTCGACCACGACGCCGCGCGGTCGCAGGCCGCGGTCACCCGCCTGATCGACGCCTATCGCGAGATCGGCCACTACCTGGCCGACCTCGACCCGCTGAAGCTCAACCCGCCCCGCGAGTCGCACGAGCTGCTCGACCTGTCGGCGTTCGGGCTGTCGGCGGCCGACCTCGACCGGACCTTCTACAACAGGCTGAGCGACCCCCCCTACTCGACCCTCCGCGAGCTGATCGCCAGCCTCCGCGAGACGTACTGCCGCAAGATCGGCGTCGAGTACATGCACATCCGCAACCCCGAGGTCCGCAAGTGGCTCCAGGAGCGGATGGAGCCGGTCCGCAACCACCCCCGGTTCGACATCCGGCAGAAGCGGCGGATCGTCCTGAAGCTCAACGCGGCCGAGCTGTTCGAGACGTTCCTGCACACGCACTACGTCGGCCAGAAGCGGTTCTCGCTCGAGGGGGGCGAGATGCTGATCCCGCTCCTGGACGCGATCATCGAGCGGTCGGCCCGCTTCGGGGTCCGCGAGATCGTCATGGGGATGCCGCACCGCGGCCGGCTCAACGTCCTGGCCAACATCCTGAACAAGCCGTACGGGATGATCTTCGGCGAGTTCGAGGGGAACCTGCCCGAGACGGTCGCGGGCGACGGCGACGTCAAGTACCACCTCGGCTTCTCGGCCGACCACGTCACCGCCGACAAGCACTCGATCCACCTGTCGCTGACCCCCAACCCGAGCCACCTGGAGGCGGTCAACCCGGTCGTCGAGGGCCGGATGAGGGCCAAGCAGAGGCGGTTCAAGGACCGCGACCGCAAGCTCGGCATCCCGATCCTGATCCACGGCGACGCCGCCTTCGCCGGCCAGGGGCTGGTGGCCGAGACGCTCAACCTGTCGCAGTTGCCCGGCTACCGCACCGGCGGGACGATCCACATCGTCGTCAACAACCAGATCGGCTTCACCACCGCGCCGAGCCGACTCGCGGTCGACCCGCTACTGCACCGACGTCGCCAAGATGATCGAGGTGCCGATCTTCCACGTCAACGGCGAGGACCCCGAGGCGGTCGTCTACGTCGGCGAGCTGGCGACTCGACTTCCGCGAGACGTTCGGCCAGGACGTCGTCATCGACATGGTCTGCTACCGCCGCCACGGCCACAACGAGGGGGACGAGCCGGCGTTCACCCAGCCGCTGATGTACGGCAAGATCAAGGACCGGCTGAGCGTCCGCGACCTCTACACCGAGCACCTCGTCATGACCGGCGAGCTCGACGACCGACGAGGTCGAGACGATCGCCGAGACGTTCCGCGACAAGATGGAGGAGGTCTACAAGGAGGTCCACGACAACCAGGCGTCGCCCAGGCACGTCGAGCACGGCTTCCAGGGCGCCTGGAAGGGGCTGACGCGCCGCTACTCGTTCGCGCCGGTCGAGACCGGCGATCGCCGCCGAGGCCCTCCAGGCCATCGCGCGGAGGATGACCGATGCTGCCCCCCGGCTTCACGCTCGAACCCGAAGATGGGGCGCATCCTGGAGGCCCGCCGCAAGGCGATGACCGAGGGCCCGCGTCGACTGGGCCTCGGCCGAGGCGCTGGCCTTCGGCTCGCTCCTGCTGGAGGGGACGCCGGTCCGCCTCAGCGGCCAGGACAGCCGCCGCGGGCACGTTCAGCCAGCGGCACGCCGTCCTCGTCGACGCGCAGGACCGGCGAGAAGTACTACCCGCTCAAGAACCTCGCCGCCCGACCAGGCCGAGCTCTGCATCTACGACAGCCTGCTGTCGGAGGCCGCCGTGCTCGGGTTCGACTACGGCTACTCGCTCGACGAGCCGCACATGCTGATCCTCTGGGAGGCGCAGTTCGGCGACTTCGCCAACGGCGCCCAGGTGATCATCGACCAGTTCATCGCCTCGGCCGAGTCGAAGTGGGGCCGCGCCAGCGGCCTGGTCATGCTCCTGCCGCACGGCTACGAGGGCCAGGGGCCCGAGCACTCCAGCGCCCGCCTGGAGCGGTTCCTCCAGCTCTGCGCCGAGGACAACATCCAGGTGGCCGTCCCGACCACGCCCGCGCAGTACTTCCACCTGCTCCGCCGCCAGGTCCGCCGCGACTTCCGCAAGCCCCTGGTCGTGATGACGCCCAAGAGCCTGCTCCGGCACAAGCTGGCCGTCTCGCCGCTCGACCAGTTCACCGCGGGGCGGTTCCACGAGGTCATCGACGACGCGGCGGCCGACCCCGACCGCGTCCGCCGCGTCCTGGTGTGCAGCGGCAAGGTCTACTACGACCTGGTCGCCCAGCGCGAGGAGGTGGGCAAGGCGCGCGAGGTCGCCATCGTGCGGCTCGAACAGCCCTACCCCTGGCCCGCCGAGGCGCTGAAGGCGGCGCTGGGCCGGTATCGGTCGGCCCGCGAGTGGGTCTGGGTCCAGGAGGAGTCGCAGAACATGGGCGGCTGGACGTTCGTCTGCGCCCCGGCTCCAGGACCTGATGGGCTTCCCGTTCCAGTACGTCGGCCGCGACGCCAGCGCCAGCCCGGCCACCGGCTCGCACGCGGTCCACGAGCGCGAGCAGGCCGAGCTGGTCGAGGCCGCCATGGGCGCGGCGATCCCGCACCTCGTCTCGGCGCACCCGGTCCACCCCGAGGTGGCCCTCCCGCTCAAGCAAGGAGTGAGCTGACATGCCCGCCGTCGCCGATCACCGTGCCCGGGGTCGGCGAGTCGATCACCGAGGGCATCCTGTCCCGCTGGCTCAAGCCCGACGGCGCGGTCGTCAAGGCGGGCGAGCCGCTCTTCGAGCTCGAGACCGACAAGGCGAGCAACGTCGTCCCCGCCGCCGCCTCGGGGGTCCTGAAGGTCGGCGTCCCCGAGGGGACGACCGTCGCCATCGGCGCCTCGATCGGCCAGATCGACCCCGACGCGCAGCCCTCGCCGCCGGCCCCGGCTTCGGCCCCGGCGGCAGATCATAAGAAGGCCGGCGCCCGCGACGGCCCCGGAAGCGGCCCGGCCCGCCCCGGCGTCGGCGCAGGCCAACGGCGGCGCATCGGCCTCGCTGTCGCCCGCCGTCCGCCGCCTGGTGGCCGAGGAGCACGTCGACCCCGACGCGATCGAGGGGACCGGCCGCGGCGGTCGGATCACCAAGGGCGACGTCCTCGCCCACCTCGCCGCCCCCGCCGCGGCCCCGGCGGCGACGACCGCCCCGCCCAGGGCCCCGCGCCGCGACCACGGCGCCGCCATCGCCCCCGCCCGCGCCGGCCGGGACCGCGACCTCGCGGCCTCGCGAGACGCGGCAGAGGATGAGCGGCATCCGCCAGAAGATCGCGCAGCGGCTGGTCGAGGTGCAGCAGACGGCGGCGATCCTGACGACCTTCAACGAGGCCGACATGACGCGGGTCATGGACCTGCGCGCCCGCTACAAGGACGCGTTCAAGGCCAAGCACGGCGTCGCGCTCGGGTTCATGTCGTTCTTCGTCAAGGCGACGATCGAGGCGCTCAAGGCGTTCCCGGCGGTCAACGGCCGGGTCGACGGCTCGGACATCGTCCTGCACAACGCCTACGACATCGGCGTGGCCGTCAGCACCGAGCGCGGGCTGATGGTGCCCGTGATCCGAGACGCCGACCGGATGGGCTTCGCCGAGGTCGAGAAGGCGATCGGCGCCTATGCCGTCAAGGCGCGCGAGGGGACGATCTCCGTCGGCGACCTCCAGGGGGGCACCTTCACGATCACCAACGGCGGCGTCTTCGGCTCGCTCCTGTCCACGCCCATCCTCAACCCTCCGCAGAGCGGCATCCTCGGCATGCACGCGATCCAGAAGCGCCCCGTCGCGATCAACGACAAGGTCGAGATCCGCCCGATGATGTACCTGGCCCTCTCCTACGACCACCGCATCGTCGACGGCCGCGAGGCCGTCGGCTTCCTGGTCCGCGTCAAGGAGTGCATCGAGAACCCCGAGCGGCTGATGCTCGAAATCTGAAGAATGATCGGCCACAGAGCACACGGAGAGCACCGAGAAGATAAGAGATAGAAATTGGAATTAAAAGATTATTAATTCCTTTTTATCTTATCTTCTCGGTGCTCTCCGTGTGCTCTGTGGCTAAGTCTTCCCCGAGAGGAGCCTGCGGTGGCCGAGCGATACGACTTGGTGGTGATCGGGGCCGGTCCCGGCGGCTATGTGGCCGCGATCCGTGCGGCGCAGCTCGGCATGAAGGTGGCGTGCGTCGAGAAGAGGGAGACGCTCGGCGGCACCTGCCTGAACATCGGCTGCATCCCGAGCAAGGCGCTGCTGGACTCCAGCGAGCTGTACCACCTGGCGCAGGAGCGATTCGCCAAGCACGGGATCAAGGTCGGCGGCCTGGAGCTCGACGTGGCCGCGATGCTCGCGCCGCAAGGACGAGGTCGTCAAGGGGCTCACGCGGGGCGTCCGCGGCCTGTTCAAGAAGAACAAGGTCGAGCCGGTCTTCGGCACCGCCCGGCTCGCCTCGCCCACCACGGTCGCCGTCCGCAACAGCGACGGCGCCGAGACCACGCTGGAAGCCGGCCATATCCTCCTGGCCACCGGCAGCGAGCCGGTGAACCTGCCGTTCATCCCGTTCAACGGCAAGACGATCGTCAGCTCGACCGAGGCCCTCGGCTTCGACCGCGTCCCCGAGCACCTCGTCGTGGTCGGCGGCGGCTACATCGGCCTGGAGCTCGGGTCGGTCTGGAAGAGGCTGGGGTCCAAGGTCACGGTCGTCGAGTTCCTCCCGCGGATCGTCCCGCTGGCCGACCAGGAGGTCGGGGCGCTGCTCCACAAGAGCCTGGTCAAGCAGGGCCTCGAATTCCACCTGGAGACCCGCGTCACCGGCGCGAAGGTCGAGGGGGACCGCGTGACGGTCTCCGCCGAGACGAAGGATGGCAAGGCGCTGACGTTCGAGGCCGACCGCGTGCTCGTCGCCGTCGGCCGCCGCGCGTACACCGACGGCCTGGGACTGGCCGAGGTCGGCATCACCGTCGACCCCAAGACGGGCAAGGTGCCGGTCGACGCCCACTTCCGGACCAACGTCGCGACGATCTCGGCCATCGGCGACGTGATCGAGGGCCCGATGCTGGCGCACAAGGCCGAGGACGAGGGGGTGGCATTCGCCGAGATCCTGGCGGGCAAGCCGGGGCACGTCGACTACAACACGGTGCCGAGCGTCATCTACACCTGGCCCGAGATGGCCAGCGTCGGCATCACCGAGGAGCAGGCCAAGGAGCAGAAGCTCGACTACCGCGTCGGCAAGTTCCCGTTCCTGGCCAACGGCCGCGCCAAGGCGATGGACGAGACCGAGGGGCTGGTCAAGATCATCGCCGACGCCGAGACCGACCGCGTCCTGGGCGTGCACATCATCGGCCCGCGCGCCTCGGACATGATCGCCGAGGCGGTCACGACGATGGAGTTCGCCGGCAGCGCCGAGGACATCGCCCGGATCTGCCACGCCCACCCCACGCTCTCCGAGGCCGTCAAGGAGGCCGCGCTCGCCGTCGATCGGCGCCCGATCCATTCGTGATCAGGATGATCACCGGGAAGTTGAATTAGGAACCAGGATTCGAGCATGGCGAAGACACCGAGTCGCAGCCTCCCTTGTCCGGAAGTCCCGGTACAGTGGCGGAACTACGCGACCTCGGGGGTAAACCGATCCAAAGGCGGTTCTACGGCGGCGACGGCAGGGCAGCGAAGAACGTCGATTACGGCCACGATCACGGTGCGGGAATACCCCACGTCCACGACTGGGACCGGACCCGATCGCCGCCGAGAGGTGCGGGACGTCCCCCAACCGCAGGGGAAACGATATGAGCGAGAGGCACAATATCTTCGGGGGCTTGATCAATTCCTCGGTCCATGAATTCCTGGGCGAACTCACCGACATCCCCTCGGGCATGTCCTTCGCACTCATCACTTGCATCGACAGCAATCCGGGTCTCCCGGCATTGCTCCGCGTCAGTCCGGAGCTTCGGCGGGTCGCCGATCAGGGGAAGGTCGTCGGTTCGGGCTTCCTCATGAGCACCAGGCGCCTCTTGCATACCGATCGCTCTCACCGGATCTTTTTCGGGTTCGATGAGATGTACTTCTTCCACGATCGGCCGGCCTCCTCGCCGCCGGCACAGGGCCTCCTGACGGGCCCCGGCATCGTGGAAGACAGACTCATCCTGGCAAGACCTGTCGAAGTGGATGCAACGGAATGGCTCCTCCTTGGCGATCGGTGACGGCGTCGGCCTGAATTACCTCGTGCGACTTTCGGGGATCGGCCGCCTGCTCATGTCGAAGCTATCCGAACATTCGCCGATCATCTGAGATCGGTCAGATATGCACCGACTCGCCCAGGCCCTGGCCGGCGGCCTCCATGACCGCCTCGGAGTAGGTCGGGTGCGGGTGCATCGCGTGGACGATCTCCTCCTCGGTCGCCTCGAGCTTCTTGGCCATCACGAGCTCGGCGATCAGCTCGGTCGCCTGCGAGCCGAGCAGGTGGGCGCCGAGGAGCTCGCCGTACTTGGCGTCGAAGACGAGCTTGACGAACCCCTCGGTCTCGTCGGAGGCGATCGCGCGGCCGCTCGCGAAGAAGGGGAACCGGCCGACCCGGACCTCGTGGCCCGCCTCGCGCGCGGCCTTCTCGGTCAGGCCGACGCTCGCCACGCCGGGGTCGGTGTAGGTGCAGCCGGGGATGTTGGTGTAGTCGACCGTCCGGTCGGCGTGGCCGCAGAGCCTCTCGATGCAGCAGATCGCCTCGTGGTGCGCCACGTGCGCCAGCCAGGGGGGGCCGATCACGTCGCCGACGGCGTAGAGGCCCGGGACCGAGGTCTGGTAGCCGTCCTTCGGGTCCGCCTTGATGTGGTTCTTGACCAGCTCGACCTTGACCTCGTCGGCGAACAGCCCCTCGATGTTGCCCAGGACGCCGATGGCGACGAGCATCGTCTCCGCCTCGATCATCGTCGGCCCCTTCGGCGTCTCGACGGCGACCTTCACGCCCCCGGGCGTCTTCTCGACCTTGCCGGTCTTCGAGCTGGTGAGGATCGTCAGCCCTCGCTTCGTCAGGCTGTCCTGGAGCCCCTTGGAGACCTCCTCGTCCTCGCCCGGCAGGATGCGGTCGAGCAGCTCGACGACCGTGACCTTGGTCCCCAGCGCGTTGTAGAAGTAGCCGAACTCCAGGCCGATCGGCCCGCCGCCGATGATCAGCATCGACTTGGGCTGCGTCTCCAGGCTCATCGCCTCCTTGTACGAGATGATGGCCTTGCCGTCGTACTCCGCGCCCGGCAGCGGGCGAGGCCGCACCCCGGTGGCGACCACGATCGACTCGGCCGTGACCTTCTCGCCGTCGACCTGCACGGTGTGGGGCGCCGTCACCCTGGCGACCCCGTGCTTGTGCTGCACCTTGTACTTGCGGAACAGCCCCTCGATCCCCTTGTTCAGTTTGGCGGCCACGGCTCGGCTCCTCGCGATCATCTGCGCGAAGTCCCACGAACTCTGCCCGGTGTAGCCGAACGCCTTGCCGTGGTTCTTGACCAGCTCGACCAGGTGTGCGTTGGTCAGCAGCGCCTTGGTCGGGATGCACCCCCAGTTGAGGCAGATCCCGCCCAGCTTGTCGCGCTCGACGCACAGGACGCGCTTGCCCAACTGCCCGGCCCGGATCGCCCCCGCATAGCCCGCCGGCCCGCCGCCGATCACCACGATGTCGTAGTCGTATGCCATGTCGCCCTTCTGAATATAAAGAGACTAGCCACAGAGGACACAGAGAGCACAGAGAGAGAAATACTAAAAAATTTCGATTTCTCTCTCTGTGCTCTCTGTGTCCTCTGTGGCCAATCGGAGTTTACAGCAGCATGGAGGTCGGCTCTTCGAGCAGTCCCTTCAGGGTCCGCATGAACTCGGCGGCCATCGCGCCATCGACGGCGCGGTGGTCGGCGGTCAGGGTGAGGGTCATCACGGTGCCGACGGCCAGCGAGTCGCCCACGACGACCGGCCTCTTCTCGGCGGCCCCGACGGCGAGGATGCCGACCTCGGGCGGGTTCAGGATCGCGTCGAATTGCTTGACGCCGTACATCCCGAGGTTGCTGATCGTGAACGTCCCGCCGGCCATCTGCTCGGGCGAGAGCTTGTTGCCGCGCGCGGCCTGGGCCAGCGCCTCGCTGCCGAGCCGGATCTCGCGCAGGCCGAGCACGTCGGCATGCTTCAGGACGGGGACGATCAGCCCGCCGTCCAGCGCCACGGCGATGCCGATGTTGACTTCGCCGTGGCGGACGATCGCGTCGGGCTCGAACGAGGCGTTCACGCCGGGGTGTCTTCGCAGCGCCAGCGCCACGGCCTTGGTCACGAAGTCGCCGAGCGAGAGCTTGATCTTCTCGGCGGCGAGCGCCTTGTTGAGCCGTTCGCGCACGGCCACGAGGTCGTCGACGCGGGCGTCGACGGTGACGTGGATCTCGGGGGCGGCCTTCTTGGCCTCGGTCATGCGCTGGGCGATCGTCTTGCGCATCCGGGTGTGCGGGATGCGCTCAGCGGCGAGCGACCGCGACGGCGATTCGGGGCGCCCGGAGGGTGCGGCACCGGCCCGTGGCCGCGATTCGAGGAACGTCTCGACGTCCCGGCGCACGACGCGGCCCCCGGGCCCGCTGCCCCGGATGCCGGCCAGGTCCACCTGCGCGGCCGCCGCGACCTTCCGGGCCAGCGGGCTCGACTTGACGCGACCGCCCGCCCCAGCCTGTGCGGGCTCCGGCGCGGCGACCTGCGGCCCGGGGCCGTCCTCCCGCCCGTTGCTGTCGGAGCGGCGCGCCTCCGGCCTCTGGGGGGTGCTGGTCGGCTCCGAGCTGGGCTTCGCCCGCGCGTCGGCCGCCTCCGGGGCGCGCTGCGGTGCGGCCTTCTTGCCGCCGCCGTACTGCGAGGCGACCTGCTTCGGGTCCTCCCCCTTCCTGGCCAGGACCAGGACGCGGTCGCCGAGCTTCACCTCGTCGCCGACGGCGTGGTCCAGCAGCGCCACGGTCCCGTCGTCGAACGCCTTCATCGGCATCGTGGCCTTGTCGGTCTCGACGTCGGCCAGGATGTCACCCTCCTTGACCGCATCGCCGACCTTGACCAGCCACTGGGAGAGCACCCCGGTCTCCATCGTGGGGCTGAGCTTGGGCATCGTCACTTCGATCGGCACTTTATGGCCTCCTTCGGGGCAGTAGGCGGTAGGCTGGTCGGGAGCAGGCAACGGAAGACGGATTAGCCACAGAGGACACAGAGGGCCACAGAGAGAAAGACATGGAAAGGGATTGATCTCTCATCTCTCCCCTCTGTGGCCCTCTGTGTCCTCTGTGGCCCATCGGATTCTTCGTCTTCACCGCCTACTGCCTACTTCTTGTAGAGGACATCATGCACCTGGGCCACGATCCGGTCGACCGTCGGCAGCATCGACGCTTCCAGGTTCCGGTTGTAGGGGATCGGGGCGTCCTTGGAGGCGACGCGGCGGATCGGGGCGTCGAGCTCGTCGAAGACGGCCTGCGTGATCCGGTCGGAGATGCCGGCGCCGAGGCCGCAGTAGGGCCAATCTTCCTCGACGATGACCGCCCGATGCGTCTTGACGACCGATTCTAGCAGGGTGTCCAAATCGAGCGGGCGGATCGTGCGGAGGTCGATCACCTCGGGGTCGATCCCCTCCCCGGCGAGCTTGTCGGCGGCGGCCAGGGTGGTCTTCAGCGACCGCGAGTAGGTGATCAAGGTCACGTCGGACCCCGGCCGCTTGATGTCGGCCTTGCCGATCGGGACGAGGTGCTCGCCCTCGGGCACTTCGCCCTTCTCGCCGTAGAGGTTCTCGTGCTCGATGAAGACGACGGGGTCGTCCGAGCGGATCGCGCTCTTGAGCAGGCCCTTGGCGTCGGCCGGGGTGCCGGGCAGGATCACGATCAGGCCGGGGACCTGCGCGTACCAGGCTTCGAGGCGGTGCGAGTGGGTCGCGGCCAGGCAGCCGGCCATCCCCGAGCTGCCCCGGAACACGATCGGCACGGCGAACTGGCCGCCGCTCATGTAGCGCATGTTCGCGGCGTTGTTGACGATCTGGTCGATCGCCACCAGGCTGAAGCTGAACGTCATGAACTCGACGATCGGCCGCAGGCCGACCATCGCGGCGCCGATGCCGATGCCGGCGAACCCCTCCTCGGAGATCGGCGTGTCGACGACCCGCCGCGCCCCGAACCGCTTGAGCATCCCCTGGCTGACCTTGTAGGCGCCGTCGTACTCGGCGACCTCCTCCCCCATCAGGAAGACGCGGTCGTCGCGCTCCATCTCCTCCGACATCGCCTGGTTCAGCGCTTCGCGATAGGCAAGGACCGGCATGATCACTCCTGGGGGATGAACGGGGACACGGTCACGTCCTGGTACAGCGCGTCGGGGCCGGGCTGCTCGGCGTGCTCGGCGAACTCGATGCTCTCCTCGACCTCGTGCTTGACCTCGTCGCGGAACCGCTCGACCGTCGCGTCGTCGACCCAGCCGCGCTCCTTGAGGGTCGCCTCGTAGCGGACGATCGGGTCGTTGCGGTGCGCCTCGTCGAGCTCCTCCTTGAGGCGGTACTTGGCCGGGTCGCTGATCGAGTGGCCCTTGAAGCGGTAGGTCTGCGCGTCGATGAAGGTCGGGCCCTCGCCCGAGCGGGCGCGGGCGACCGCCTCGCGGGTCGTCCGGGCCATCAATTCGAGCTCGTTGCCGTCGATCGAGACGCCCGGGATGCCGTAGGCCACCCCGCCGCGGACGGTCAGGTCGCGCACGGCGGAGGAGCGGGCCAGCGAGGTGCCCATCGCGTAGGCGTTGTTCTCGACGATGTAGATGACGGGCAGCTTCCACATGGCGGCCATGTTCAGCGCCTCGTGGAACGACCCCTGGTTGATGGCGCCGTCGCCGAAGTAGCAGAGGCAGACGCGGTCCTCGCCGCGATACCGGATGGCGAACCCCACCCCGGTGGCCAGGGGGATGTGGCTGCCGACGATCGCGTGGCCGCCGAGGAAGCCCTTCTCGGCGTCGAAGAAGTGCATCGACCCGCCCTTGCCCTTCGAACAGCCGGCCGCCTTGCCGAGCAGCTCGGCCATCGCCGCCCTGGCCTCCATGCCGCGCGCCAGGGCGTGGCCGTGGTCGCGGTAGGCGGTGATGACGTAATCGTCCTCGCGGAGCACGCCGATCGACCCGACGGCGACCGGCTCCTGGCCGCTGTACTGGTGGAAGAAGCCGCCGATCTTCTGCTTCTGGTACATCATCTCCGCCCGCTCCTCGAACCGGCGGATCATCATCATCTGCCGCAGCCAGCCCAGCGCCTGATTCCTCGTGACCGCAGGCTTGGCTTCGGTCTCCACTTGCGACATGTCGTGCGACTCCTGAAGGGTTCGGAGGCCGGGCGTCTGCCGAGGAACGTCGCGGGTCGGCGCGGCATCGTGGGGGCGGTCCGGGGGCCGGGCCGCGCCCGGCGGGGCGGCTCGCCAACCGCGACGAGCCGCTTCCCTGACCAGCCTGGCGAGCCCCGCGAACATCCGTGTCCTCTCATCGGGACCGCCGAGAGGTGGATCGGTTGAAATCCTTCGAGCATCCGATTTTATCAAAAACCGGAGGCTCCCATCCACAGGCGGGGCGGAAAAGATCGCCGCGGCGATCGGGGGGGTTGAGGGCCGTCCTCGCGAGCGGGACGACCCCCTCAGGCTCGGCGGATCTCGGCGGACGCTCACCCTGGTTCGGGCGGGGGGGTGAGGGGCACTTCGCGGCGGCCCGGGGCGATCGGCGAGCCGCCTCAGGAGGGCTCGCTGCCGGTCCTCGCGTCGGCCACGGAGGCCGCCCCGCCGGGGGCCGGCGCCTCCGGCCGCCCCGAGAGCAGTTGCCGGAGCACGTAGGGCAAGATCCCGCCGTGTTCATAATAGCGGATTCCTGCGGCGTGTCGATGCGGACGGTCGCGGTGAACCGATGTTCGGCGCCGTCGTCGCGGCGGGCCACGACGGTCACCTCGCGGCCGTGCGCGAAGTTGTCCGCGAGGCCCTCGGCCAGCCCCTCGATCGTGTAGAGCTCCTCGCCCGAGAGGCCGAGGCCCTCGACGTTGTCGCCGGCGCCGAACTGGAGCGGCAGGATGCCCATCCCGACCAGGTTCGAGCGGTGGATGCGCTCGTAGCTCTCGGCGATCACGGCGCGGATGCCCAGCAGGTTCGGCCCCTTGGCCGCCCAGTCGCGCGACGAGCCCGAGCCGTACTCCTTGCCCGCCAGGATGATCGTCGGGATGTTGCGCGACTTGTAGTGCTCCGACGCCTCGAAGATCGTCGTCACCACGTTGTCGGGGAGGATGCGGGTGAAGCCCCCCTCGGTGCCCGGCGCCAGCCGGTTGCGGAGCCGGATGTTGGCGAACGTGCCGCGGACCATCACCTCGTGGTTGCCCCGCCGCGAGCCGTAGGAGTTGAAGTCGAAGACGTCCACCCCGTGCTCCATCAGGTAGCGCCCGGCCGGGCCCTGCACCTTGATCGAGCCGGCCGGCGAGATGTGGTCGGTCGTGATGCTGTCGCCCAGGACGGCCAGGACCCGCGCGCCCTCGATCTCGACGACCGGGTCGGGGGTCGCCTTCATCCCGACGAAGTAGGGGGGGTTCTTGACGTAGGTCGAGGCGTCGTCCCACTCGTACTGGTCGCCCCTGGGCACCGGCAGCGAATTCCAGCGATCGTCCCCCTTGAAGACCTCGCCGTACTCGGACCGGAACATCTCCGAGCGGACCGAGCGGAGGATCGTGTCCTGGACTTCCTTCTGGGTCGGCCAGATGTCCTTGAGGTAGACCGGGCGGCCGTGCTGGTCGTCGCCGATCGGCTCGGTCAGCAGGTCGATGTCCATCGTGCCGGCCAGCGCGTAGGCGACGACCAGGGGGGGCGACGCCAGGTAGTTGGCGCGGACCTCGGAGTTGATCCTCCCCTCGAAGTTGCGGTTGCCGCTCAGGACGGCGGCCGTCACGAGGCTCCTCGTCGTGGATCGCCTTGGAGATCTCCAGCGAGAGCGGGCCCGAGTTGCCGATGCAGGTCGTGCAGCCGTAGCCGACCAGGTTGAACCGGAGCTTGTCGAGGTACGTGTCGAGGCCGGCGTCCTTGAGGTAGTCGGTCACGACCTTCGACCCGGGGGCGAGGCTCGCCTTGACCCACGGCTTGGTCGTCAGCCCGCGCTCGACGGCCTTCCTGGCGAGCAGGCCGGCGGCGACCATGACCGACGGGTTCGACGTGTTGGTGCAGCTGGTGATCGCGGCGATGACCACCGAGCCGTTGGTGATGTAGCCGGCGCGGAGCGGGCTGTAGGAGGCGGCCGGGGCGGTCGGGTCCTCGGTGCCGACGGCGGTGCCGCCGCCCCCTTCGCCCTCCAGCCGCAGCTCGCTCTTGACGTCGGTCGTCGCGGTGGCGGCGGCCGAGATCGGCTTGGGAGGCAGCGACGGCCGGGTGTCGATCATCATCTTCAGCGCCTTGTGCCACGACGCCTTGGCCTCGCCGAGCGCCACCCGGTCCTGGGGCCTCTTGGGGCCGGCCAGGCTCGGCTCGACGGTCGACAGGTCGAGCTCGAGCGTGTCGGAGTACTCGGCCTCGGCCGCGCCGACCTCGTGGAACAGGCCCTGCGCCCGGAAGTACGCCTCGATCAGCCGGACGTGCTCGGGGGGCGGCCCGACAGCCCAAGGTAACGGATCGTCTCGGCGTCGACCGGGAAGATGCCGCAGGTGGCGCCGTACTCGGGGGCCATGTTGGCGATCGTGGCGCGGTCGGCGAGCGGGAGGTTCGCCAGGCCGTCGCCGTAGTACTCGACGAACTTGCCGACCACCCCCTTGCGGCGGAGCATCTCGGTGACCGTCAGGACGAGGTCGGTGGCGGTCGTCCCCTCGGGCAAGGAGCCGGTGAACTTGAAGCCGACGACCTGCGGCACGAGCATCGAGACCGGCTGGCCGAGCATCGCCGCCTCGGCCTCGATCCCGCCGACGCCCCAGCCCAGGACGCCCAGGCCGTTGATCATCGTCGTGTGCGAGTCGGTGCCGACCAAGGTGTCGGGATAGGCCAGGTCGATCTCCTGCGCCGGGAGCGTCTCGTTGTCGATGGTCGAGAAGACGACGCGGGCGAGGTATTCGAGGTTCACCTGGTGGACGATCCCCGTGTCGGGGGGGACGACGCGGAAGTTCTTGAAGGCGCCCTGGCCCCAGCGGAGGAAGGCGTAGCGCTCGCTGTTGCGCTCGAATTCGAGGTCGGCGTTGGTGCGGAACGCCCCCGGCGTCCCGGCCTCGTCGACCTGCACCGAGTGGTCGATGACCAGCTCGACCGGCTGGAGCGGGTTGATCTTCCTGGGGTCGCCCCCCATCCGCTTCATGGCGTCTCGCATCGCGGCGAGGTCGACGATGGCCGGGACCCCCGTGAAGTCCTGGAGCAGGACACGGCTCGGCCGGAACGCGATCTCGCGCGACGGGATCGCCTTGGGGTCCCAGCGGCAGAACCCCTTGATGTCGTCGGCCGTCACCGTCAGCCCGTCTTCGTGGCGGAGCAGGTTTTCGAGCAGGATCTTCAGGGAGAATGGCAGCCGCGACACGTCGAGTCCCGCGGCCTTCAGGGCGTCGAGCTTGTAGATGTAGAAGGTCCGGTCGTCGACGTCCAGGGTCGTGAGTGAATTAAAGCTGTTGGGCATGGTCGTTCCATTCCGGGAGTAGGCCATTGGCGGTCGGCAGGAGGCAGTGAAGACGGAGGGGTGGTCGGGGTTGCGGAGCAACCCCGGTCCCCGAAGCGCCGGGGTTGCGGAGCAACTCCGGCCACCCGTCTGCCTACGGCTAACCGACGAATTGTACGTCAACCGGGCGCGGGACTAAACCCGCTTCCGCCGCGCGGTCGAGGAGGGTGCGGACCGCCTCTCGGCCGCGGGGGCCGTAGTCGACGGTCCAGTCGTTGACGTACATGCCGACGAAGCGGTCGGCCAGCGCCGGGTCGAGGTCGCGGGCGTAGCGGAGGGCGTAGTCGAGCGCCTCCCGGCGGTGCCCCAGGGCGTAGACGATGCTCTCCCTGAGGAGGCGGGCGATCCGGAGGACCAGGTCGTCGCCCAGGTCCTTGCGGACGACGTTGCCCCCCAGCGGCAGGGGGAGGCCGGTCCGGTCGTGCCACCACTGGCCGAGGTCGACCACCTTGTGCAGGCCGCGGTCGCCGTAGTAGAGCTGCCCCTCGTGGATGATCAGCCCGGCGTCAGCCCGCCCCTCGGCGACGGCCGGCAGGATCTGGTCGAAGGGCATGACGGCCACCGGGACGTCCTTGCCCAGGCAGAGCCGGAGCGTCAGGTAGGCGGTCGTCAGCGTCCCGGGGATGGCGATCGTCCGGCCGCGGAGGTCGTCGAGGGTCGCCGGCTCTCGGGTAATCACCGTGGGCCCGTAGCGGTCCCCCATGCTCGACCCCGAGGCGAGCAGCGCGTAGTGGTCCGCCAGGTGGGCGAAGGCGTGGATGCTGACGGCCGAGACCTCGAGCTCGCCCCGCAGGGCGCGGCGGTTGAGCGTCTCGATGTCCTCGAGCTGGTGGACGAACCGCAGGCCGCCGGTGTCGAGCTTGTCGTGCGTCAGGGCGTAGAACATGAAGGCGTCGTCCGAGTCGGGGCTGTGCCCGACCCGGATCGTGCGCTCGGCGGTGAGGCTCATGGGGCGGCGGGCCTTCCGGGACAGCGATTCATCAAGGGGGCGGTCGTGTTGTAGTCCCGGCCGGGGGGAGGCGTCAAGCCGCCGGGGCGATGCGGTCGGCGCCCCGGCGGCCGGGTCGGTTCACTTCGAAGCGGGCGCCTTGCCCGCGCCCGACGGTTGGATGCGGCTGAAGTCCATCATCTCGGTGGCGTCGAACGGGTCGAGGTTGACGGTGGAGTCGTCCCCCACGACGAGCTCGCGGAGCGGGACGTCCTTGGGCTCGGCCTCGCCGAGTTGCCTGAGGGCCTTGAGGTAGCGGCGGACGACCAGGCCGGTGTCCTTCTTGTTGAACTCGTCGTTGCGGTAGTCGAGGTGCTCCTTGAGCAGCTTGTCCCAGATCTCCAGCCCCTCCTTGAACTTCTGCGCCGCCTTGCCGGGGTCGCCGCTCTTGTAGGCGATCGTCCCCTCGTAGAAGAGCTGGCGGGCCTGGACGCCGGGGTCGGTCATCTCGGCCATCGCGCGGTCCTTCCAGTAGCGGTAGTTCATCTGGTCGCTCCAGCGGTTGGTCCAGTACCGCTGGTTCTCCGAGAGCGTGGCGCGCCGCTTCGGGTTGGTCTCGTCGTCGATGTGGATCGGCTCGGTCCGGTACTTGCCGTTGATCAGGGTGATGTTGGGCGTCTGGAACTCGTAGGTGCCGAAGGCGACCCACTCGCGGAGCGCCTGGACCACTCGTTCTTGGCGACCTCGCCGAAGGTGGCGGGGACGCCCGCGATGCTCATCTTCTCCAGGCCGGCGGCGTAGCGCGGTCTGCGCGTGCGCGGGCATCGAGCGGAACGCCAGGTCGCCGGGGCGCCCCTTGCGCTGGGGGACGGGGTCGACGTAGTCGAGGTTGGCCTCCGTCCCGGTCGCCAGCCGCGACGAGCCCCTCGTCGACCAGCGCGACGGAGCGGCCGAACCAGCCGTAGCCGAGCTTGAAGTTGTCGTTGCCGACGACGACGGCCCGCTGCGGGTCCGAGTAGTCGACGTAGGTCTTGAAGCCCTCGTCGTCGTCGTCGCGGAAGAGGCGGCGGAGGATCACGCTCTCGTCGGAGAAGCCGACCTTGTGGTAGTAGGTCCAGGCGGTGTCCCAGACCAGGTCGGGCGACCGCCGGTTCTTCTTGACCCCCTCCTGGAGGAACTGGATGCCCTTCTTGATCCAGTCGTACTTGTCCTCGGGGGCGTCCCACTCGACCGACACGTTGTAGGCGAGGTTCCACCCCTGGAAGGTCCAGACCGACAGGAAGTGCGGCTGGAGCTTGGTGATCAGGTCGACCGTCGCCTTCATGCGGTCCCAGTCCTGCTCGCGCTTCAGCTCCTCGGCGCGGGTCCAGAGGACGTTGGCGGCGACGCCCCGCGCCCCGCCCAAAAGCGCCAGCTTGAGCATGAAGCTGCCGGTGTCGACCTGGCCGATCGCCGCCTCGCCGAGGTCCTTGCGCCTCTTCTGCGCGTTGAGCCAGTTGGTGTACGGGATCATGGCGCCGAACAAAGCGACGATCACCAGCCCGTAGATGATCTTGCGGTTGAAGTTGGACATCATGCGGCGACCTCGCGGTTCTTCAGGATGAAATAGCCGGCGATCGAGAACGGCAGCGCGTACGCCAGGGCCAGCAGCAGGTTCGTCCCGAGCAGGCCCCAGCGGACCTCGAACCCGTCGGCCACCGTGTTGCTGACGTCGAGCGCCGAGAAGTTGGGGACGATGTAGACCAGCCGCGACATGACCGGCATGACGATCGAGTCGAGCGTCTTGGCCGTCACGACGGCCAAAGTCGGCGAGAGCTCGGTCATCTGGTTGTCGTGCGACAGGAGGCGGATCAACGACTCGAACGGCCCGCCGCCGAGCAGGCTCTGGCGGCTGAAGTCGAGCAGGAAGGCGAACGCCACCTCGCCCGCGACGAAGAAGAAGATCGTCGTCAGGAGCGCCACCGGCCAGCTCAGGAAGGTGCCGGCGAAGACGCCGATGGCCGTCAGGACCATCGCCTGGAGCCAGACGCCGAAGAGCCCCTTCATGTAGTTGGTGCCGAAGTCGCCGGCGCGGGCCAGGATGTAGAGGTCGCTCTCGGACATGCCGAGGTACTGCGTCGGCGTGTCGCAGCGGACCTCGATGATCAGGTCGCCCATCGAGCCGGCCAGCCACGACGCCGGGACGAGCTGCCGGTTGGTGTAATACTCGCGGATCGCGAAGACGTTGCGGTACGGCTTGCCGCCGACGCGGGGGTTGGTGACCACCACCTCGC
This sequence comes from uncultured Planctomycetaceae bacterium, assembly GCA_963708145.1. Taxonomy (GTDB): domain Bacteria; phylum Planctomycetota; class Planctomycetia; order Isosphaerales; family Isosphaeraceae. The sequence goes on from OY970189.1 coordinate 166,698, forward strand.
CGATGACCGGCTCGCCGATCCTCCCCTTGGTCGTGCGGAAGATGTTGAAGGTCATCTCCAGGACCATCGGCGGCGAGTGGAGCCCCGCGGCCTGCCTCCGGAGCGTCTCGGCCTCGCTGGCGCGGCCCGCCGCCTCGGCCGCGGCGGCCTTCTTCTCCAGGTCGGCGGCCGAGCTCCTCTCCTGCTCGTACGAGGCGTTGACCGCCTTCAGCTCGTCGCGGTTGCGGGCGATCCGGCCCGACAGCTCCTTCAGGCGGGACGCCGACGCCTTGCCCTGCGCCTGCTCCCTCTCGTCGGCGGCGATCTGAGCCTGGATCTCGTAGCTCCGGTTCAGCAGGCCCTCGATCGAGTTGGGCACGAGCAGGCGGTCGACCGGGATGCGGCGGTCGAGCGCGATGTGCGGGTTGAACGGGTCGGGGACGATGCCGAAGTGCCAGATCGCGGTCGCGGGCGTCCCCCCCTCGATGTGGCTGCGGGGCTCGCGCATCGACTGCTCCTGGCCGACGTCGATGCCCCTCAGGTGCGGGTTGCCCCGCGAGTCGAGGAAGGTCAAGGACCCCTTGATCGGCTCCCGCGCCGCCATCCTCGTCCGGAGCTGGTCGGCCTGCTCCTGGAGCTGGTTGGCCTCGGTGATCCGGCTCGCCTTCCTCGCCTTGTCCGCCGCGTCCTCGGTCGCCGTGATGGTGCTGCCGACGGTCCGCCACAGGTAGGCCAGGCTGATCCCGCCGAAGGCCAGCACGAGCACCGTCACGATCGCCATGAAGCCGATCATCCGGCCCCAGATCAGCTCGATGCGGCGGACCGGCTTCGAGACGACGGTGTAGATCGTCTGCTGCTGGATGTCGGTCGGCAGGCTCAGGGGCGAGAGGATCGTGACCATCGCCGTCAGCAGCAGGGAGCAGAGCAGCGCCAGGGTGCCGACGAACAGCCGCCCCATCTCGGCGGGCCGCGGGGGCGTCAGGAACCAGTGGGTGAACGCCAGGACGACCAGGAAGACGGTGAGCACCACCCACGGGGCCCACATCCGGCGGTTCGACTCGACCACGCTGTTGCGGGCGATCGAATAGAGCCGCCGCCAGCGGACCGCCAGTACCTCGCGGAGGATCAGGCCCAGCACCCGCGCCAGGACGACGTAGCCCATGTACGTGGCGCTGAGGCGGGCGCCGTAGATGATGCCGTCCCGCCAGGTCGGGGCCTGCTTGGCGTCGGGCAGGCCGGCCTGGAGGAAGCCCGACCGCTGCAAGTACAGCCCGAGCCCGGCGCCGAGCAGCAGCGCCACATGGACCCCGGCCAGGACGGCCAGGTCGGGGCGGCGCCCCAGCCTGCGGACGGTCCGCCAGAGCGCCGCCTCGATCCAGAGGAAGACGACGGCGCCGCACGACAGGCCCAGCAGAGGGGCCACGGGCACGCCGCCGGGCCGGAGGGGGGCCTCGATCCGCTTGGTGGCCTCCATGACGCGCAGCGCCATCGCGCCGACGCCGCCGATCAGGGCCACCAGGGCGGCGATGTCGAGCCAGTCGCCGCGGGCGACGGTCCTCTCCTTGAGCGCGGCCGTCACCCACGAGACGACCCAGCCGAGCAGGCAGAACAGGCTGATGACCTTCACCCACACGATCAGCCCCGTCACGGCGCCCGGGATCCTCGGGTCGAGCGGGACGACGGAGGGGTCGCCGTAGATGATCAGCCACACCAGCAGGCGATGCCAGATCGACGAGGGCGCCTGCGGCGCGGCCTGGGCGAAGAGGGCGGGGAGGGAGGCGAGCACGGACATCGCTGGGGAAGCTCCTGGGCGCGGGGACGTGGTCCGAGGGCGTCTCTCGCTCGGGTTGCGCACGCCCCGGGAACGGGACGCGGATCGACGCGGATGGGGCGGATCATCGCAGATCGGATCGGCGGCCATCCGCCCCATCCGCGTTCCTCCGCGGCCCATCCTCATGAGGGTCTTGACGACTGCGGATCGGGACGGCCCGGCCCGATCACGGCTTCGACCGGGCCCCGGCGAGCTCGTCCGGGGCGGGCGACGCGGCCGGGGCCGCCTCGGCCACGCGGCGGCGGCCCGGGTGCAGGTCGCTCTCGCGGACGATCCGCAGGAAGAGCTCTTCCAGCGTGGTCGTCGGGTGGTCGACCGCCAGGAGCTCGGCGCCGTGACGCGCGATCACCTCGCGGATCTCCTGGACGGCCGCCTCGGGCAGGTCGCGGGTCTTGATCTGCGTGACGTCCTGGACCGTCAAAAGGTCGGAGACCCGCCCAGCTCCTTCAGCTCGCCGCGGTGGAGGATCGCGATCCGGTCGCAGATGTCCTGCATGTCGGCCAGCAGGTGGCCCGACAGGACGATCGTCTTGCCCTGGGTGCGGAGCTCGCGGATCAGGTCCTTGATCTCGGCGGTGCCGATCGGGTCGAGGCCCGAGGTCGGCTCGTCGAGCAGGATCAGCTCGGGGTTGTTGATCAACGCCTGCGCCAGCCCGATCCGCCTCTGCATCCCCTTGGAATATTCGCGGAGCTGGCGGTGCTTGGCGGCGCCCAGGCCGACCATGTCGATCAGGCGGTCGACCCTCTTGGTCCGCTCGGCGGCCGAGATCTTGAACAACCGGCCGTAGAAGTGGAGCGTCTCCTCGGCGTTGAGGAACTTGTAGAGGTACGACTCCTCGGGCAGGTAGCCGATCCTCTCGTTCTTGGCGACGTTGGTCGTCGGCTCGTTGAAGATCAGCGCATCCCCCTCGGTGGGGAACAGCAGCCCGAGCAGGAGCTTGATCGTGGTCGTCTTGCCCGACCCGTTGGGCCCGAGCAGGCCGAAGATCTCGCCGCGGTAGACCTGGAGGTCGAGCGCCTTGAGTGCCTGGACCTTGGGCCGTCCCCAGAAGTCGCGATAGACCTTGGTCAGGTTCCGTGTCTCGATGATGACGTCGCGGCTCATCTCGTGGGCGCCTTGTGCAAAACGAGGACGAATCGGGAGGAGGAACGCCGACGGCTCTCTGTCACGATCGATGGCCGGGGCCGGGGTCATGCGCGGTCGGGATCGGGCGGCGATGATGACGAATCACGGATCGGGGGACGGATCGCATGACCACGGCGGACGGACCCGGACGAGCGAGGCTGAGCGACCCTCAGGCCCGCCGAGGGACCGGCCAGGAGGGCCCCACGGCCCGCGGGCGTACCGGGGCCCGTCGGACCTACGGACACCGGCGGGAAAAGGTTCGAAAGATTTTGCCCGGCCTGGGCGCCGCCCCTCCCGCCTTGGAGGGATCGGTCCGGGGCGCGAGGGGGGATCTCCCGGCGCCCCGGCCTCGGGAAAAATCATCCTAAATGACGCCCAAGCCTTTGGCAAGCGACCGGCTCCGGGTTTCGCCGCCCGCGACCGCGCGGCCGGGGGCGGCGAGGGGGGACGATCAGGGGGTCAGCCCGGTCCCGCCCGAATTGACCGGGGGCGCCTCGATTCGCCCGCTGAACGTGGGCAACTGGACCCCGGGGCCCGACCCGAGGGTGTCCTGGTAGGGGTGCATCGGCAGGGTGGCCGATCCCTGGGGCGGACCGCCCATCGGGTGACAGCCGCCGCATCCGGCGTAGGGGATATAGCGCTGGCCCCGCGAGACGTACGGGTTGTAGTAGGTCGGCAGGAACATCTGGCTCGTCGGATAGGCGAACTGGCGGGGGAAGAAATACTCGGGCGTGCGGTTGGACCCCATCGGCAGCGTGGCGCCGTGGTCCCACCAGCCGTAGCCGTCGGGGTTGCCGTTGGGGAACCCCCAGCCGTAGCCGGGGCCGTTGGGCGTGACCCAGCTCCCTCCGTTATTGAACGGGCCGCCGGTCGCGCCCATCGCCAAGGCCAGCGTCATCGAGACGATCGTGGACGTCATCGCCATCCTCCATGCCGAGCCGCGGCGGGCGACCGCCCGCCCGGGGACTGCCGCGGCCGGAGCCCCGGGCGCACTCGAACGCACCACCCCCACCGCCCGATATCCCCAACTCTACACGCGCCACGACCCCGCGCCGGGCGTCCCCGACCCGATACCCTTCCGGATGTCCCGGGGAATCGGTACGATCCGGAGGTGACAACCGCCCCGGCCCCCCTCAATGGTGAGCCGGCCGGCATTGCCCCGCAGGAGCCGTGCGCCCGGGCGGAACCCTCAGCCGCCGATCACGCCATGCCACGCGATTGTCACTTTTTGTTAAATATACGGCCCCGGCGAGCGCATCAAGCCGAGACGAGTCGGCCCCTGATAATCTCCTATAAATCAATGTGACCAAAGATTTTGAGGCGGAAAAAACCCGCGCCCTCGGGCGCGGTGCGGGTTCGTTTCCCGAAACAAAGCGAATTCGCCCCGTCCGGTTGTCACTGTCGGAATTTCAGGACGAGACGGCCTGATTTGGGGATAATACGGTTGGAGCGGCCGGGAGGATCGCGGGCCCGTCCGCGAGGCCCCGGCATCAGACCCGCATGGGCCGGCACGCCATGATCGTCCTGATCGACAACTACGACTCGTTCACCTACAACCTGGTCCAGAGGCTGGGGGAGATCGACCCCGGCCTCGACCTGTTCGTGGTGCGCAACGATCAGATCGGCCTCGACGAGATCGAGGCGAAGCGGCCGACGCACCTGATCATCTCGCCGGGCCCGTGCACGCCGAACGAGGCGGGGATCTCCAACGCCGTGATCGAGCGGTTCGCGCCGAGGGTCCCGCTCCTGGGGGTCTGCCTGGGCCATCAGTGCATCGGCCAGACGTTCGGGGGGAAGGTCGTGCGGGCGGGCCGGATCATGCACGGCAAGACCTCGATGATCCACCACGACGGCCGGGGGATCTACCGCGGCCTGCCGAACCCGTTCGAGGCGACCCGCTACCACAGCCTGATCATCGAGCCCGGCACCCTCCCCGACGAGGTCGAGGTGGTCGCCTCGACCGACCAGGACGAGATCATGGGCGTGCGCCACAAGGCGTATCCCCTGGAGGGGGTCCAGTTCCACCCCGAGAGCTTCCTGACGAACGACGGGACCCGCCTGCTGAAGAACTTCATCGGGCGATGATTTCGAGGAGGATGGTCATGGTCTGGGACGCGGAGAAGGTCGGACAGATCCCCGAGGTCTATCGGGATTTCCTGCTCGTCTTGAGGACGAACCCCAAATGGAGGAATATCGGCACCCCGGGCAGCGGCACCTCCCTGGGGAGACTCTTCAATGCGCTGGCCCCGAAATACGGGTACGCCCGGGAGCATATCCACGCGGTCGCGGAGGAGTTGAAGATGACGTCCCCTCCCCTGATCGAGGGGGATGAATCCGGCTTCGTCAGCCCGACCCGAGACGGCCTGGCCTTGATCGACGCGATCGCCGCGATCCCGGAACCGGAGGAAGAAGAGGAAGCCGTGGTCGTCCCGGAGTTCCCCAAGTTCTAGGAGTCGGGCGATGGCGAGGCCGAAATCCCCCTGGCATGTGCCGCGCGACCCGATGAGGCTCGAATATGCGTTCTTCATCTCGCACGCCGGGGAGGACTTCGAGGACGTCTGCGCGCTCAAGAAGGAGATCACCGCCCTCTCGGGGCGGGGCGGCCAGACCGAACTCTCTTGCTATCTCGACGCTTATAATTGGGCGGTAGGCAACGACCCCGGCGGGGTCATCAGGGATTGCCTGCTCAAATCGGAATATCTAGTCGCCTGGGTCACCCCCGCCTACCTGGAAGCCAGTCGCCGTGGTTGGATCTGGTACGAGTTCGCGTATGCCGAGCTGATCGAGCTCAGCCTGAATCTGAATGTGTTCGGGACCGTAAACCACTACATCCTGCCCGTCTTCCGGGGCGTATCGGTGCAGGAGATCGAACGATCCCCCCTGGCCAATTTCTGGCTGCGCAAGCTGTTCAGCCCGGATCAAATACGCACCATCCCGGAGATTTCCCAGGCCCTCGTTGACTTCTACCATCAAGAAGCGCGGAAGCGTCCCCCCGCCTTTCCCAAGTCCAAGGCGTGAGACGAGCCGGAGGTGTTTGGCATGCTGACCGTTGACGAGGCCCTCCGTAAGGTCCTGGAAGGGGCCGGACCGCTGCCGACTCGGACCAGGCCCTCGGCGCCGCCCTCGGGTGCATCCTGGCCGAGGACGTGGCGGCGGACCTCGACTCGCCACCGTTCGATAAGGCGCTGGTCGACGGCTTCGCTGTCTGGGCTGGAGACCTCGACGGCGGCGAGCGCCGCTTGAAGGTTGGCGAGGAGATCGTCGCCGGGAGGACGCCATCTCGCCCACTCGGTCCGCGCGAGGCGGCGGCGATCATGACCGGCGCCCCTCTGCCCGATGGGGCCGACGCCGTCGTGATGGTCGAGGACACCCGCAGGATCGGCGACGAGGTCGTCATCGACGAGACGACGGTCAGGGCGGGCCAGAACCGCCTGACCCGAGGCCGCGAGATGCGGGCGGGCGAGGTCGTGCTCGGCCGCGGAGAGCGGCTCAACCCGGCGCGGATCGGCCTGCTCGCCTCGGTCGGACGGGCCGAGGTCGTCGTCGTCCCTCGGCCGAGCGTCGCCATCGTGCCGACCGGCGACGAGCTGGTCGAGCCCGACCGCGTGCCCGGCCCGGGCCAGATCCGCAACTCCAACGCGGCAATGCTCAAGGCCCTGGCGGTTTCCTGCGGGGCCGATGCTGAAGCGTTGCCGATCGTGCCCGACGAGCCCGGCCCGCTTCGCGAAGCCTTCTGGCGCGGTCTCCAGGCCGACGTCCTCCTGATCACCGGCGGAGTATCGGCCGGCAACCGCGACCTCGTCCCCGAGGCGCTGGATCATCTGGGCGTGACGCGGGTCTTCCACAAGGTCCGGCTCCGGCCGGGCAAGCCACTCTGGTTCGGCATCGGCCCGCCTCGCGAGGGTGGTCCCCCGGCGCTCGTCTTCGGCCTGCCGGGCAACCCGGTCAGCGGGATCGTCGGCTTCCTGCTCTTCGTCCGCCCCGCGCTCGAAGCCCTGGCCGGGCGGCCGGGGCCCGATACGGCCACCGTCCGTATCCCCCTGTCCCGGCCGTTCCGGCACGGCGGCGACCGGACGACCTATCATCCCTCGCGTCGGGTGGGCGCCGAAGGTGGCCTCGCGGTCGAGCCTTTGGAGTGGGCCGGGTCGGCCGACCTCCGGACGGTCGCCGCGGCCGACGGCTTCGCCATCTTCCCGGCGGGCGACCGCGCCTACCAGGCGGGCGACATTGTCGATTTCCTGAGTTTGGGTTAGCATCCCCGGAGGGCCGTTCGCCGAACGGCTTCGTCCTCAAGTCTCGCGGTCGTCCCGCCCTCCCCGCGCGGGAGAGGAGTCGCCATGTCGCCGCCCGCGGTCGCGGAGGCCGGCCCGAAGGCCTCCGACTCGTCGCCGGTCGCCGCCTCGACCGGCGTCCACCCGGTCGTCTCGTCGCTGGTGTCGGCGGCCCTGCTCTGGTCGGCGTTCCCGCCGACCAACTGGGGATGGCTCGCCTGGGTGGCGCTGGCGCCGTTGTTCCTGCTGATCAAGAGCCGGCGGTCGCGGGCGGCGATCTACGCCGGGGCCTGGGCCGGCGGCTTCGCCTTCTGGCTCCTGTCGATCCAGTGGATTCGCCTGACCGACGAATCGGCCTGGCTGGCGTGGGTGGTCATGGCGCTGGCGCTCTCGGCCTGGTGGCCCGCGTTCCTCCTGCTGGCCCGCCTGGCCGTCCTCCGGCTCCGCCTGCCGATCATGGTCGCGGCGCCGATCCTCTGGGTGGGCCTGGAGTTCGTCCGCGCCACATCCTGTCCGGCTTCCCCTGGTACTACCTGGCGCACAGCCAGCACCACGTCCTCCACCTGATCCAGATCGCCGACTTCGCCGGCGCGCTGGGGCTGAGCTTCCTGATCGCGATGGCCAACGCCTGGTGGGTCGACCTGCTGACGCTCCCCCTGCTCCGCCCGACCCCCCGAGGGCCGCGCCCCACCGCGCGCAGGCCTTCCGGTTCGCCGTGTTGGCCGCGCTGATCGTGGCGACCGTCGGCTATGGCGCCTTCCGGCTGGGGACGGCCCGCTTCCGGCCGGGGCCCCGTCTGGCGCTGATGCAGTCCAACCTCCTCCAGAGCCGCAAGATGTCGGCCGACGAGGCCGAGCTCCTGGAAGGCTATCGGCGCCTCGTCGAGAAGGCCGTCCGCGGGCCCAGCCTCCCCGACCTGATCGTCTGGCCCGAGACGTCGTACCCCTATCCCCCCTTCATCGTGCGCGATCCCCGGCTCGACGCCGAGGCGTTCGAACGGCAGGTCGGGCGGCTCGCATCGAAGCGGACGGCGGCGGACTGGATGGCCTGGATGGGGACCATCTCGGGACACCTGCACGGCTGGACCGACGAGCTCAAGGTCCCGATGCTGGTCGGCGCCCTGACCTACGACTTCCACCCCGACGGCTTCGCGAAGTACAACGCGGCGATCCTCTTCGAGCCCGGGGTGACGACCGTCCAATCGTACTACAAGATCCACCTCGTCCCGTTCGGCGAGTACGTGCCGTTGGTCCAGACCTTCCCCTGGCTGACCGCGCTGACGCCCTATCGCGGGGGCCAGGTCCCCAGCCTCGCCTTCGGCCGGGAGCCGTCGGCCTTCCACCTCGGGCCCTATCGGTTCGCCACCGCCATCTGCTTCGAGGACACCGTGCCCCAGGCCGTCCGCCGCTTCTTCCGCGACCCGAAGGACGGCCGGCGGCCCGACCTGCTGATCAACATGTCCAACGACGGCTGGTTCCACGACTCGTCGGAGCTCGACATGCACCTGGCGATCAGCGTCTTCCGGGCCGTCGAGAACCGGGTCCCCCTGGCCCGCGCGGTCAACACCGGCCTGTCGGCGCTGATCGACGGCAACGGCAGCATCCTCGCCGCCCTCCCCAAGATGACCGAGGGCATCCTGACCCGCGACGTCCCCCTCGACGACCGCATCAGCGCCTACTCCGCCTGGGGCGACTGGCTCGGCCTGTCCTGCCTGGCGATCACCCTCGGCCTGATCGTCCTCGGACTGGCGCACGCCGCCCGCTCCGGCCACGCGATTTGACCCAGATCGTCCAGGTTTCCCTCCTTGCCCTCGGGAGGATCGTGGGGTAGATTTGGGTCAAGTTCGAGAACCATCCGGTAGGGAGTCCTCGGTCCCCGATCTGGGATCGCAGGACATCGGCCCAGGGAATCGCTTGTCGCGCCGGGACTCTCGTCACTAAACTGGAACGGGATCGCCCGTCGCGGCGTCTAACCGACACGGCGCCCGGCGATGCCGTGCCACATCCCCCGGACACGAACGGTCCACGCCCCCTCCCCTCGTCCGTCTCGTGGCGGCGACGTCGCGGGGTGGTCGGACGACCGTCTAACTCCTTCGATTGATAGGGTGGGACCATGACCTACGTCGGCAAGATCCTCGTGATCGTCATCATGGTCTTCGCTCTGGTGATCCTCGGCATCTCGACGGTCGTCTTCACGACCGCGACCAACTGGAAGGAGGAGACCCGGAAGGTCAGAGGAGAGCCGCGACACCCTCCAGCAGAAGACCAACGACCTGAAGGCCCAGCTCGACCAGGCCAAGAAGGACTACGATGCCGCCAAGGCGACCCACGCCGCGGAGGCGACGAAGCTGAACGACACGGTCGCCGCGCGGCAGGCCGACATCGACCGGATGCAGGCCGAGATCACCGCAGATCCGGACCGAGCTGGGGACCGCCGAACCAGAACGCGCAGTCAGGCGCTCGCCGAGGCGGCCGACCGCCGCACGGAGACCGAGCAGCTCCGCGAGCAGAAGCCGGCCGTCGAGAAGCAGGCCAACGAGTACAAGCTCCGCCAGGCCGAGCTGAACGACAAGATCCGCGAGCTGTCGCGGATGCTCGAGACGGCCGACCACCAACGCCAAGGACCTCCGCGAGCGGGTGGCCCGGTTCGCGTCGAAGCTCCGCGAGCTCGGCGTCTCGGACGACGTGAGCACGATGAAGGGCCTGGAGAGCCCGCCCGCCGTCCAGGGCGAGGTCCTGAGGGTCGACCGTCAGAACCGGGCGATCGAGATCTCGATCGGCTCGGACGACGGCCTCGTGCCCGGCCACGAGCTGTACATCTACCGGCTCAAGCCCCGGCCCGAATACATCGGCCAGGCGAAGATCACGTCGACCGACCCCGACCAGGCCGTCGCCCGCGTCATCGGCACGACCGTCAACGGCAAGAAGATCAAGGAGGGCGACATTGTCTCGACCACGCTCCGGCCGCGCAGCTAGCGCGCGCGGCCGTCACGGACCCCCGCCGGCCGCCCCGGCGTCTTCGTCCAGGCCCCCCGCAGCGACATCTACGTCGCCATGCTCGGCGTCGCCCTCGGGGCCATGATCCTCGGCTGCATCCTGCTGCTGTTGATCTGGAAGCGCTACGACTTCGCCAAGACGGTCTCCTCGCTCGACGCCCCCTCCCGGGCGGCCCTGGCCTGGGCGCCGGAAAAATCCGAAAAATTGTCCACTGTACGCTTGTAAACCGATAGTGTAAATCGGTACAATACAGCCGTCCGCTCGAACCCGCGCATGGTGCCGGGGTCGGGCGGACGGCGGCGTTTCGGTTGCATACGCGGTCCGCCCCGAACTCCCGGGGCGGCGCCGCCGTATCTTCCCAGGAGAGATGGCAACCCCGGCGTCGTCTTGCACCCGGTGTTTGATACCAGACGAGGGCGGCGGGGCGGCCTCGGCCGCGGCCCGCCAGATCCTCCGGGGGGCGTTAGCTCATGACCCAGCATCCCGACCTGTTTGCGGCCCTCGCCGCACCTTTCGACGCCGAGCGAAGTGAAGGTCCGTTCCGCAGGCGGCCGCCAGCTCCACTACATCACGGCGCGGACCGCGATGAACCGGCTCGACAACGTGCTCGGCCCCGAGAACTGGTGGGACGAGTACGTCCCGCCCGAGAACTCGGTCCTCTGCCGGCTGACGATCCGCCTGCCCGACGGCTCGACCCTGACCAAGTCCGACGCCGGCGGCTACGCCGGGATGGCCGACCCGGGCGACGACGACAAGAGCGGCTACTCCGACGCCTTCAAGCGCGCCGCGGTCAAGTTCGGCGTGGCCCGCTACCTCTATCGCGACGGCGTCCCGGCGTTCGTCCAGGAGCGCGCCTTCCCGGCGGCCATCGCCGAGGCGAAGGCCCAGGCGCGCCGAGTCTCCGGACTCGTCATCCACGGCGACCCAGGCCGCCTCGCCGCCAGCGGCCCGCGCCAGGCGACGGCCAACGGCAACGCGCCCCGGTCCGGCAAGGCGCTCTTCGCCTGGACCAAGGAGCAGGAGCAGCGCTACGAGGTCGGCCTGCTGAAGTACCTCAACGGCTGGGCGAAGCTCCAGGAGTTCCCGGGCCGGATGGTCGACTGGGACGCCGAGCAGGTCGGCCTGGCCTACGCCGAGGCCTGCCGCAAGCTCCAGTCGATCCAGGCCGCGCCCGTCGGAGGCCTACGAGGAAGCGCTGGCCAACTGAACCGTCGATCGGGCCCCCGGCCTCGATCGTCCCCGGGCGTCGCGCCGGCCCCGGGGATTTCTTTTCGGCACCCGGGCTACCTCGGCCGCGATCGCGGCCTGGCGCCGGAGTTGCTCAGGGAAGTGAGACGGCAGCCCGGGTTGTCCCCGGCGGGATCAATCGACTATCTTATCTACAAAGGAGATGGAGCAAGCCGCGGTCGAGATCCGGTCCCGACGTCGCTCTCCGAGTTGGGGTCCGTTCCGGACAGGGGTCGCTCCGGCCGCTCCCTCGCCCGGGGCCGGCACCCGACGAGCTCTGCGAATCGGGGCCGTCGCATCGAGGACCGGGGATGAACGTCGTCTTCGTCGCGTCCGAAGCGGTGCCGTTCGCCAAGACCGGCGGCCTGGCGGACGTCGCCGGGGCCCTGCCCCCGGCCCTGGAGCGCCTCGGGCATCGGTCGGCGCTCGTTCCTGCCCTGCTATCGCCAGGCCCGGGACGTCGGGCCTGCCGCTGAAGGCCACCGGCCTGACGCCTCCGCATCCCGATCGGCGGCGCGGGTCGTCGAGGGGGCCGTCCATGCGACGACGCTCCCCGACTCGGACGTCCCGGTCTACCTGATCGACCAGCCCGACTACTTCGACCGCGACCGGCTCTACCAGGTCCACGGCGCGCGACTACCCCGACAACTGCGAGCGGTTCGTCTTCTTCGACCGGGCGGTGCTGGAGGCGATCCGCCTGCTGGGCCTCCGCCCCGACGTCATCCACTGCAACGACTGGCAGACCGGGCTGATCCCCGTCTACCTCGACGAGCTCTACCGCGGCCCGGACGGCTGCGGCGCGGTCGGGACCCTGCTGACGATCCACAACCTGGCCTACCAGGGGATGTTCTGGCACTGGGACATGGCCCTGACCGGGCTCGACTGGCACCTGTTCAACTGGCGGCAGCTCGAGTTCCACGGCCGGCTCAACTTCCTGAAGGCCGGCCTGGTCTTCGCCGACATGCTCAGCACCGTCAGCCCGACCTACGCCCGGGAGATCCAGACGCCCGAGTTCGGCTGCGGCCTCGACGGCCTGCTCCGGTCGCGTCGCGACGACCTCCGCGGGATCGTCAACGGCATCGACACGCGGCTCTGGAACCCGGCGCCGCGAGCCGATGCTCGGCCGCGCGGTACGACGCCGACGACCGTGGCCGTCGGCAAGGCCGGCGTGCAAGGCGCAGCTCCAGCGCCTGGCGGGCTGCCCGAACGGCCCGACGTGCCGCTGTTCGCCCAGATCGGCCGGCTCGACCCCCAAAAAGGTTGGGATCTGCTGGCCGAAGTGGCCGATGACCTGTTGCGCGCGACGTCCAGATGGTCGTCCTGGGGGACGGACACCCACGTTACCACGACCTGCTCGACGGCTGGCGGCCGCGCATCCGGGCAAGGTCCGGGCGTTCCTGGGGTTCTCCGACCCCCTGGCCCACCAGATCGAGGCCGGCGCCGACCTGTTCCTGATGCCGAGCCTGTACGAGCCGTGCGGCCTGAACCAGCTCTACAGCCTGGCGCACGGGACCGTCCCGATCGTCCGGGCCACCGGCGGCCTGGCCGACACCGTCGTCGACGCCACCCCGCAGACCCTGGCCGACGGCACCGCGACCGGGTTCGTCTTCCCCGAGCCGACGCCCGAGGCCCTGCGCGGCGCGATCGACCGGGCCCTGGCGCTCTGGCCCGACCGCGACGCCTGGGGCCGCCTGATGCGGACCGGCATGCGGGCCGACTGGTCCTGGGATCACAGCGCCCGCCAGTACGAGCCGCTCTACGAGGAAGTCCGCCGCCGGGCCGTGGCGAAGGAGCAACGACGCGGGACGGTCGGGAAGGCCGTCTGAGCGGGGATCGACGGTCAGGGCAAGGTCCATCACGAGGCGACGACGCCGGAGGATGCCGATCCCTCCGTTTCGTCCCGGCCCGGGCCGACCGTCGTTCGTCTTTCCATCGAAGGAAGCGCCGATGTCCAACGTCTCCCTGGCCCTGATGTGGCACCAGCACCAGCCGTACTACCCCGACGACGTCGCCGGGGAGAACCCGATGCCCTGGGTCCGGCTGCACGGGACGAAGGACTACCTCGGGATGGCCCTCCACCTGGAGGAGGTCCCCGAGTTCCGCTGCACGATCAACCTCGTCCCCAGCCTGCTCGTCCAGACTCGAGGCCTACGTCGACGGGCGCGACCGACCAGCACCTCCGCGTCTCGCGGACTGCCGGCCGACGGCCTCGACCACGACGACGCGATCTACCTGCTCGACCACTTCTTCATGGCGCACGCCGACGCCATGATCCGCCCGCACCCGCGCTACCACGAGCTCTACCTCGCAGCGCGGCCTCGGGCGTCGACTCGGCCGAGCAGGCCCTGCCCCGGTTCCGCGAGCGCGACCTCCGCGACCTCCAGGTCTGGTCCAACCTGAGCTGGATGCACCCGCTCCTGTTCGAGAAGGACCCCGAGCTCGCCGAGTTCAAGGCCAAGGGGCGCCGCTACACCGAGGACGAGAAGCAGTGGCTGCTCGACAAGCAGCGCGACCTGCTCGCCCAGATCATCCCGCTCCACCGCAAGCTCGCCGACCGCGGCCAGGTCGAGCTGACGACCACGCCGTTCTACCACCCGATCCTCCCGCTGCTGTTCGACAAGCGGCTCGCCCGCGAGGCGATGCCCGACGTCAACCTGCCGGCCTACCGCGACGGCTACCCCGAGGACGCCGAGGTCCACGTCCGCCGCGCCGTCGAGAAGCACCAGGCGACCGTTCGGCGAGCGGCCCCGCGGGATGTGGCCGAGCGAGGGGTCGGTCTGCCAGGCGATGATCCCGCTGCTGGCCCGCCACGGCATCCAGTGGATCGCCACCGACGAGGAGATCCTCGGCTGCTCGCTCCACGGCAAGGTCGGCCGCGACAGCCGGGGCCACGTCCGCCACCCCGAGCTGCTCTACCGCGCCCTGGAAGGTCACCGAGGCCGGGCACGACCTGGCGATCGTCTTCCGCGACCACTCGATGTCCGACCAGGTCGGCTTCCACTACCAGCGCAGCCCCGGGCCGGTCGCCGCGGCCGACTTCCTCGGCAAGCTGCACGCGATCGGCGACGCCTGCCGGCAGAACCCGGCCACGCTCGTCCCGGTGATCCTCGACGGCGAGAACTGCTGGGAATACTACCCCGACGGCGGCGTCTCGTTCCTCCGCTCGCTCTACCAGGGGGCGGTGCGCGACCCGCGCGTCCGGCCGGTGACGGTCGGCGAGTTCCTCCGCGACCACCCGCCGGCCGACACCCTGCCCCGGCTCTTCTCCGGGAGCTGGATCAGCCACAACTTCGCCATCTGGATCGGCCACCCCGAGGACAACCGCGCCTGGGACGCGCTGCACGCCACCCGCCAGTTCCTCGTCAAGGAGGCCGGCGACGGGCCGGCACGACCCGCGAGTCGCTCGCCCGCGCCTGGGACGAGATGTACATCGCCGAGGGGTCCGACTGGTTCTGGTGGTACGGCGACGACCACTCCAGCGCCCTCGACGCCCTGTTCGACCACCTGTTCCGCAAGCACCTGCGGAACGTCTACACGCTGCTCGGCGCCGACCCGCCGGGCTCGCTCTTCACGCCGATCTCGCAGGCCGCCGCCCACCGGCCGATCCACGACCAGCCGAACAGCTTCCTGAACGTCAAGGTGGACGGCCGCACGTCGTACTTCGAGTGGATCAACGCCGCCCGCTACGTCTGCGGCAACGACCGGGGCACGATGGCGCTGGTCGCCAAGGGGCTGCTTGCAGGCCGTCTGGTTCGGGTTCGACGCCGAGCGGCTCCTGATCCGGGTCGACACCGAGGGGGGCCCGGCGTCCGAGCGGCTGGCCGAGGCGAGCCAGCTCCGGGTCGGGTTCGTCGACCCGGCCGACTGGGAGGTCGTCGGTCCAGTCGCCCGTCGCTGGCCCGGCCCACGCGCCTGCATCAACCACGCGGGCGAGCCGTCGAGCAACGGGACGACCGTCGAGGTCGCCACCGGCCGGATCCTCGAGCTGGCCGTCCCCTTCGGCCGCCTCGGGCTGAAGGCCGGCGACCCGGTCCGCTTCTACGTCGAGCTGCTCGGCGGCGAGGCCAGCCTCGACCGCGCCCCCCGCGAGGGGATCTTCGAGCTGACCGTCCCCACCCCCGACTTCGAGCGGATCATGTGGCAGGTGTGATCGGGGAGAGTAGAATTGGACGAGGAGCAAACCGCTTCTATTGCCGCCGCTTCTGTTCGGCCGGATCTGTTTCGGACAGGTAATGCGCAGGGGCCTGCATCCTTGAGGACCAGCATCAATAATCCTAGAAACTTCGATGTCCTCGTCGACCCTGCTGGCAATGTCGGCCCGTCGTCGGGAGGCTTATCGGTTTTCGACAGCGAGGCGAGTCTCACGACGAAAGGTTACATCTGGAGACTTCCCGGCGACCAGCCGCTGCCTGCCGTACTTTCCGATGTTCCCGATCAGTCCGAGGGCGGCCATCACCTCATCGTGCCGAAGACCGATATGACCCTTGCGGAATATCAGACCGCGCTCGATCAACTGCCTTGGGTCAATACGGGGCGGAGGCGGAAGTAGGGGGGAAGATGGGCCACGATATTTCCGATCCGAATCCCGGGCAAGCCGTCGCCGCCCTGAAAGACAGTTACGAATCCTACATGGCGGCCCTGAAGAAGGTCGTCGATCAAGCCGACGGGACGATTCCCGTGCTGATCGATGAGCTATCCAATAAAAAGGCCAGTCCGATTGCCAAGGCGCTCGGGCTCATGATGGGCCATCCGGAAGCCAAGCTAGCCATCCCCCGTCTGCTCGATTGGGTGATCGTCCAATCGCCAGTCCACCCGGACGCGCGCGAGGCCCTCATCCGTGCGGGAGACGGGATCGCACCAGCTCTCCTCGACCGGATTCGTGAGAGGGCCGACGAAGGCGACGACGAAGCCATCCGCCACCTCCTGGACCTGGGCGTCCAACTCTCGGATGACGCGAAGGAGCAGGTCGTCCCGGCGATCCTCGGACTCCTCGGCCATCCCAATCCCCACGTTCGAGAGGCGGCGATCGCCGCCATTTGGCGCCTGGGCCTGCCTCATGGGATGCCCGCCATGAATAAACTCCTCAAGCTGCTGAAGAACGACCCTGTCGAGTCGGTCCGCACGTCGGCATGGGAGGCGATCCAACGCCTCGATCCCCTGCCGCAGTTTCACCTGGCGTGGTTCGGAGAATGGGCCGACAAGCCCAAGGTGTAGAGATCATCTCGGATGTCGCTTCCCCGGGGCCCGCACCTCGCTGCGGAGACTTCGATCTGATCCCGGGCCGATCCGAGTCGATCCCGTTGATATGGTCTCGTCACCGTCCCCCAAGGAGGCCGTCATGCCCGAGCTGCGTAAGGACCCGATCGTCAGTCGCTGGGTGATCATCGCGCACGAGAGGGCGAAGCGGCCGCACGACTTCAAGGGCGAGGCGCAGGCGCAGGCCGAGGGGGGGCTCTGCCCCTTCTGCGAGGGGCAGGAGGACAAGACCCCGCCCGAGATCCTCGCCTATCGCGACCGCGGGACGCGCCCCAACGGGCCCGGCTGGCGCATCCGGGTCGTGCCCAACAAGTTCCCCGCCCTGAAGGTCGAGGGGAACCTGAACAAGAGGGGCGAGGGGATCTACGACAAGATGGCGGGCGTCGGCGCCCACGAGGTCATCATCGAGAGCCCGCGCCACCACATCAGCATGGCCAGCCTCTCCGAGGACAATATCCGCGAGGTCCTCTGGGCCTACCGCGACCGCCTGGTCGACCTGAAGAAGGACTCGCGGCTGGTCCACGGCATGCTCTTCAAGAACGTCGGCGCCGCCGCCGGCGCCAGCCTGGAGCACACCCACAGCCAGCTCATCGTCACGCCGATCGTGCCGATCTCGGTCTGGGAGGAGATGACCGGCGCCCTGGAGTTCTTCAACTACCGAGGCCGCTGCATCTACTGCGACATGGTCCAGCAGGAGCTCGCGACCGAGCGGCGGATCGTCCTCGACACCACCCACTTCACCGCCTTCTGCCCCTACGCGAGCCGGTTCCCATTCGAGACCTGGATCTTGCCCAAGGCGCATTCGAGCCACTTCGAGAACATCCCCAAGCCGGGGGTCGACGACCTCGGGCATCGTGCTCCGCCAGGTCCTGAACAAGCTGGAGCTGGCGCTCGACAGCCCGCCCTACAACTACATCATCCACACCGCGCCGTTCGACCACCAGGAGCTGCCGCACTACCACTGGCACATCGAGATCATCCCCCGGCTGACGAAGGTCGCCGGCTTCGAGTGGGGCTCGGGCTTCTACATCAACCCCGTCCCCCCCGAGGACGCCGCGGGCTTCCTCCGCGAGATCGAGGTCGGCCCCCCCTCGCCGGTCCTCCCGCCCGCGCCGATGGGCATCGGGGCCGCCTGAGACGGCGACGTCGGATCGGGTCGGTCGTCGATGCGATGCCCTCGCGACCGCCGCCTCGACCGGGCCCCGTGGGCGGGCCCGGGCCTCAATCCCCCGCGGTCGTGCCCGGCCCGGCCGGGGCCGGGCGGGGGTCGCGGCCGAAGACGACGCGATCGCGCCCGCCCTCCTTGGCCTGGTAGAGGCAGCGGTCGGCCGCGCTGATCATCGCCGAGGCCGAGCGGAACCGGCCGGGGGCCGCGTACGACAGGCCGAGGCTCGCCGTGACCCGCGCCGGCGGCGACAGCGCCATGACCCGCCTCTCGGCCAGGTTCGCGCGGATCCGCTCGGCGCGCTCGGTCGCCTGGTCGGGCGCGGCGACCGGCAGCGCCAGCACGAACTCCTCGCCGCCGTAGCGCGCGACCAGGTCCTCGGGCCGCGTCGACTCGCGGAGCACGCCGGCCACCTCGCGGAGCACCGCGTCCCCCGCGTCGTGACCGTGCGCGTCGTTGATCCTCTTGAAGTGGTCGATGTCCAGCATCAGCACCGCCAGGCCGAGCCCTCGCATCGCGCCGAACTCCGCCAGCGGCTCGATCTGGTTGAGGAAGTACGACCTGTTGTACAGGCCCGTCAGCGCGTCGCGGACGGTCCGTTCGTACATCTCGCGCTGGAATTGCTCGTCGCAGGGGTCGAGCCGGACGAACTTGACGACGACCGCCGAGCCGAGCTGGATGCGGTCGCCGTCCTTGACCCGGACGGGGGCGTGGCCCGCGAGCCGCCGCCCGTTCAGGAAGGTACCGTTGGTGCTCCCCAGGTCGGTCAGGCGGACGGCCCCGTGCGCGTCGACGGCCAGGGTCGCGTGGTAGCGCGAGACGCTGATGTCGGAGAGCTGATACGTATTGTCCGGCGCCCGGCCCACGCTCGTCCCCTGGGGCGCGAGCCGGAGCATCGCGCCGGGGATTCCCCCGTTGACCATGATCAGGTACATCGGCATCGCCGGAGCCGCGTCCGGCTCGGCCTCCGCGGTCGCGACCGGGTCGCTCAGATACGTGACGCCTTTCTCATCCATGGAGTACCTCGCGTTGCAGAGAGTCGCCATCCCGCCCGACCCCCCCTCCTCTCCGGCCGGCCGACCGAGGGGAGGCCCCGATGCTGCGGACCAACTGATCGCCTCAGCGTTACCCTAGGTCGGGGTTCGTGGCTGTCAAATGGCGAGTCGCCGATGTCGCCCGGGGGGGCGCCCGGCCGGGGCCGGGATACAATGCCGGGGGTCGGGCGGCGCCGCGGGGCCGGCCCGTCGCCCGGCCCGGGGGCCCGCCGACCGATGACGACCGCCGAGACGATGGCCCGCGTCGCCGAGACCGACTCGACCTTCACGCGACGAGGGGCCGACTGGGTCGGCAAGTGCCTGATCTGCAACGGCCCGATCGCCTTCGACGCCCGGACCGGCCTGGGGGCCACGCTGGAGCACATCCGGGCCCGCCGCCGGGGCGGGACCGAGGCGCTCGACAACCTCGCCGTGGTCCACGCCCGGTGCAACCACGAGAAGGGCCGCCGCTGGGACCCGAAGCGCCGCCGCCGCGCCGACGAGTACGATGCGTTCGTCGCTCGCCTCCTGGAGAAGCGGCGCAGTCGCTGGCGCGGGCCCCATGCCGGGGTTGAAGGCTCACCACGGAGGCACGAAGAGCACGAAGGCGGGCGCAAAGAAGCCGCAGGATAGCCGACCTCGGCGGATCATCGGCATCCGACCTTTGTGTTTTCCTTCGTCCTCTTTGCGCCTTCGTGGTGAATCTCCTCTCCGGCGAGGAAGCGGTCGAGGTCGGCGGCCAGGAGGTCGGCGGTGGCGTAGCGGCGGTCGGGGCGTCGGGCCATCGCCTTCATGACGATCGCGTCGAGCGCGGCCGGGATGCCGGCCCGGCACGCGCTGGGGGGCCCGGGGCGGGCCGCGGCGAGGTGGATCGCCCAGGAGTCCCACGGCAGGCCCTCGGGGACCGCGACCGGGGGGGCGAGCGTCAGCGCCTCGAACAGCGTCGCGCCCAGGGCGTAGATGTCGCTGAGCAGCTCGTCGGCGCGGCGCCTCAGGAGCCGCTCGGGGGCCATGTACAGCGGCGTGCCGGCGCCGTCGCGGAGCTGCGCCGGGGTGGCGATGTCGAGGTCGCGGCCCAGGCCGAAGTCGCAGAGGAAGCCCTCCCCCGCGCGGCGGCGGTCGAGCAGGATGTTGGCCGGCTTGATGTCGCGGTGGACCACGTCGGCGGCGTGCGCCACGGCCAGCCCGCGCGCGACCCGCGCCACGACGCGGACGACTCCGCGGAGGTAGTCGGCGTCGGTCGCCCGCGCCAATCGGTGCAGGCGGGCCGGCGACCCCGACGTCCCGGCCGGGTCGCGCCGACGCGCCAGGATATCGACGAGCGAGCAGCCGTCGACCAAAGGCATCGCCATGAACGGGATGCCGTCGGCGGAGACGCCGTGGTCGAGCGTCGGCAGCAGCGCGGGGCCGGAGAGCCGCCGGCCCCGCTCGGCCTCGTGGCGGAACTGCGCCATCCGCCTGCGGTCGCGCGACAGCGCGGGGGGCAACACCTTCAGCGCCACCTCGCGGCCGTCGGGCCCCGCCTCGACCGCCCTCCAGACCTCGCCCTGGCTCCCCTGCCCCAGCCGCTCGATCAGGCGATACTGGCCGAGCATCTGCCCGGCCGCGGCCGACGGGTAACCCGGGTCGTCCACCGGCGCGACCCACGGCGGCGTCAGGGCGATCGCCGTGCCCGAGGCCGTGTCGGCCCGGAAGGTCGCCAGCGCTGTCTCGGCCTCCAGGGTGATCACGTGGCCTTCCTCCTCGGGTCGCTCGGGACTCCGAAGCAAGGATAGGCCGCGCGGTCCGGACCCGACCGGCCCGGTCTCCATTTTGCAACGGGCGGACGACGGCCGACGGCGGGCCGGGCGATACGTACCCGCCCGGGCCGCGAGCGGGTAGAATCGGGGGCGGCCCGGGGACCGCGTCCGGATGCCCGGGGCGATGCAGGGGGACGGGCGGATGACGAGCCTCGCCGCGAGGGCACGGCGGGTCCTGGCCGAGCTCGGGGGGTTCTTCGGGTCGGCCCGGGGGCTGGCGTGGGTCGCGATCGCCGCCGGGATCGTCTTCCGGGTGGCCGATTACCTCAACGACCGACCGCTGTGGAAGGACGAGGGGTTCCTCGCCGAGAGCGTGATCGGCCGCCCGATCTTCGAGTTCGACCGGCCGATGCCGCACGACCAGCTCGCCCCGCCGGGCTTCCTGATCGTCGCGCGGATCTCGTGGCGCGTGCTGGGCGATTCGTCGTATGCCCTCGAGGTTCTTCCCGCTGGCCTGCGGGATCGCGGCGCTGGTGGTGCTCGGCGCGGTCGCCCAGCGCTCGCTGTCGCCCCGGGCCGTGCCGATCGCCCTGGCGCTGGCGGCCGTCTCGGACGACCTGATCTATTACTCGACCGAGTTCAAGCAATACTCGACCGACCTGCTGATCGCGCTCGGCTGCTGCCTGCTGACGTGGGACCTCGGGGCGAAGGAGCTGTCGCCTCGCCGCCTGGCGACGGCCGCGGCGCTGGGCGTCGCGGCGATGTGGTCCTCGTTCCCGTCGGTGTTCGTGCTCGCGGGGGCGGGGCTGTGGCTGGCGGGCCAGGCGGCGCTCGCGCGACGGTGGCGACGGCTCGGGGCGCTGGCCGTGCTGGGGGCGGTGTGGTCGGCGAACTTCGCCGCGTGCTTCGTCGTGGCGCGGCGGCTCCTGGCCGAGGGCCCGTTCATGTGGAACTGGTGGGGCTTCGCGTTCCTGCCCCTCCCTCCCCGCACGGCCGCCCAGGCGGAGCAGGTCTTCTGGCAGTTCGCCAACGTGTTCACCAACCCGGTGGGGATCGTGACCCCTCTCGGGCCGATGGGCACCGCGCTGCTGTCGCTGGTCCTATTTGCGGCGGGCCTGCTCTCGTGGGCGACGAAGCGGCGGTGGGGGACGCTGGTCGTCCTGTCCGCGCCGATCGCGCTGGCGATGCTCGCCTCGGCGCTGCACCGCTACCCGTTCCACGGCCGCCTGATCCTCTACCTGGTCCCCTCGTTCCTCCTGCCGATCGTCGAGGGGGTCGATGCGGTCGGCCGCCGCTGCGGGCGGATCGCGCTGGCCGCTCTGGTCGCGCTGCTGCTCGTCTCATCGTCCTACGAGGCGCTCGACCACATCGACCGCATCCGCAGCCGCGGGTTCGACTCGCATGGCGACCAGCGCAACGACCTGCTGGACTACCTCGACGAGCGGAGCCATATGCAGGAGATCCGGCGGCTCCGATCTCAGGCGAAGAGCCAATCGACCGCGACCCGCCAGCCCGGCACGGCCGGCTCGGCCTCGGCCTCTTGGCCCCGGCCGTAGGTCGTGACCCGGTCCGGATCGTTGGCCCTGTAGACATGCACGATCTCGGCGACCGGGTCGACGTCCCAGACGACTGCCGTGCCGGCGGCGAAGTAGTCGGCCCGCTTGGCGGCGATCTCCCTCTCGGCCGCAGGGCCGTAATCGCCCTCGCTGCGCACCTCGACGGCGAAGGTGGGCGGCCCCTCGATGAACTTCATCCGCTTCGCGGGTGGCGACCCGAGATAATAGGCGGCATCCGGAGAGAACGACTCGCGGCCTGACGGTAACTCCGGCACGGCGAAGCCCATGTTGTCGGTGAACACGAAGCCGCGTCCGATCTGGTTCACGAACCCGGCCAGGCTCAGGAAGATGCGGCCCGCGACCTGATTCGGCAAGAAACCGGTAGGCATGAAGCGCACGATCCTCCCGCCGATCAGCTCGGCCTTGCCGGGCTCGCGGGCCAGGTCGTCCAGGGTGGCTCGCGTCGTGGGTATGGTCGCCATCGGGCCCTCCTCTCACGCGAACGGCCGGGCGTGGTTGCCGAACTCGAGGGGGCGGGGCAGGTCGGAGCGGCCCATCAGGAACTCGTCGATCGAGTGCGGCGGCGTGGCGGCCCTCGGCGATCGCCCAGACGATCAGGCTCTGGCCGCGGGTCATGTCGCCCGCGGTGAAGACCTTGGCGACGCTCGTCCGGCGGTCGGCGTCCGCCTTGACGTTGCCCATCCGGTCGAGCTCGACGCCGAACTGTTCGAGCATCCCCTTGCGCTCGGGGCCGACGAAGCCCATCGCCAGCAGGACGAGGTCGGCGGGGTAGACCTTCTCGGTGCCGGGGATCTCGACGAACTGCATCCGGCCGTCGACTGGCTTCATCTCGACGCGGACCGTCTCCAGCGCGGTGACGCGGCCGTCCTCGCCGAGGAACCGCCTGGTGTTGATCGCGTACTCGCGGACGCCCCCCTCCTCGTGCGCCGAGGAGACGCGGAAGACGTTCGACCACTGCGGCCAGGGGTTCGTCGGGGTCCGGGTGTCGGGCGGGCGGGGGACGATCTCGAACTGGTGGACGCTCCGGCAGCCCTGGCGGTGGACGGTGCCCAGGCAGTCGGCGCCGGTGTCGCCGCCGCCGATGATGATGACGTGCTTGCCCCTGGCGCGTGATGAACGTCTCGTCGGGGACCGCGTCGCCGGCCACCCGCCTGTTCTGGAGCGGCAGGAAGTCCATGGCGAAGTGGATCGCCGTCGAGCTCGCGGCCGGGGATCGGCAGGTCGCGCGCTGCGTGGCGCCGCCGCAGAGGCAGACGGCGTCGAACTCGGCGAGGAGCTGGTCGGCCTTGACGTCGACGCCGACGTTGACGCCCGGCCGGAAGACGACCCCCTCGGCCTCCATCTGCTCGACCCGGCGGTCGAGCCGCCACTTCTCCATCTTGAAGTCGGGGATGCCGTAGCGCAGCAGGCCGCCGATCCGGTCGTCGCGCTCGAAGACGGTGACGTCGTGCCCGGCGCGGGCGAGCTGCTGCGCGGCGGCCAGCCCGGCGGGGCCCGAGCCGACGACGGCGACCGTCTTGCCCGTCCGGACCTTGGGCGGCTGCGGCACGACCCAGCCCTCGGCCCAGGCGCGGTCGACGATCGACAGCTCGATCTGCTTGATCGTGACCGGGTCGTTGTTGATCCCCAGGACGCACGACGCCTCGCACGGCGCCGGGCAGAGCGTGCCGGTGAACTCGGGGAAGTTGTTCGTCGCGTGCAGGCGGTCGATCGCGGCGCGCCACTGGTCGCGATAGACCAGGTCGTTCCAGTCGGGGATCAGGTTCCCGAGCGGGCACCCCTGGTGGCAGAACGGGATGCCGCAGTCCATGCACCGCGCGCCCTGGGCCCGCAGCTTCTCCACGGGGAACGGGTTGTAGACTTCGAGGTAGTCGTTGACCCGCTCCGGGATCGGCCGCCGGGTCGGCGTCTCGCGGGGGATCTCCATGAATCCGGTCGGCTTACCCACCACTCACCTCCAGGGACACGGGCGATGAATCCGAGGAATCCGCAGATGGAAGAGATCGATCCGCAGATGTCGCAGATGGACGCAGATGAGAAGAAAGGACGATTCGTTTGTATTCCAGCCGCGAGGCGCCGAAGTTGAGCAGCAGGGCGCGGGAGAGGCGAGTGGCTTTCAGGTAATTGATCACCTGCGGCTGCTCCCGCGGGGTCAACTCCCCGAGCGCCTTGAGCTCGACGATCACCGGCTCGAAGCAGACGAAATCCGCCCGGAACGCGCAGGACAGAGGCTTGCCCTTGTAGACGACCGGGAGGTCCACCTCGCGCCGGAACGGGATGCCGCGGCCGGCGAACTCCAGCGCGAGGGCCTCCTGATAGACCGACTCCAGGAACCCATGCCCGAGCTGCCGATGCACCTCCATCGCCGCCCCGATGACGGCATAGGTCTGCGGGTCCTTCTCATTCTCGTCCGGGACCATCGGCGTCATCGGCAAACCCACCCCTCCCCTCAATCTTTCACCTCTCCTTTTCTTCCCTATCTGCGTCCATCTGCGTCATCTGCGGATCGATTCTCTTCATTCAACTGCGGACGGTCTCTTCCATCTCTTCGAGCTTCCTGGCCTCGGCCTGCTTCTTCTGCTCTTCGAGGACGCGGCGGTAGTCGACCGGCATGACCTTGACGAACTTCTCGACGGCCCAGTCCCAGTCGCCGAGGATGCGGGCGGCGACGGTGCTGCCGGTGTAGCCGGCGTGCTGGATCAGGAGGTCGCGGACGAGGTCGAGGTCCTCGGGCTCGCGGAGCGGCTCGAGGTCGACCATCTCGAGGTTGCAGCGCTGGGGGAAGTCGCCGGCCTCGTCGAAGACGAAGGCCGAGCCGCCGCTCATGCCGGCGGCGAAGTTCCGGCCGGTCGGGCCGATCACGACGGCGACGCCGCCGGTCATGTACTCGCAGCCGTGGTCGCCGGTCCCCTCGACGACGGCCAGCGCGCCGCTGTTGCGGACGCAGAACCGCTCGCCGGCCCGGCCGCGGAAGAACGCCCGGCCGCCGGTCGCGCCGTACAGGGCGACGTTGCCGATCAGGACGTTCTCCTCGGGCACGAAGGTCGAGACCTTCGGCGGGAAGACGATGATCTTGCCCCCCGAGAGGCCCTTGCCGACGTAGTCGTTGGCGTCGCCTTCGAGCGTCAGCGTCATCCCCTGCGGCACGAACGCGCCGAAGCTCTGGCCGGCCGAGCCGGTGAACTTGATCTGGATCGTGTCGTCGGGCAGCCCGGCGCCGCCGTACTTGCGGGTCAGCTCGCTGCCGAGGATCGTCCCCACGGTGCGGTTGACGTTGCGGATCGGCATCGCGATCTCGACCGGCTCGCCCCGCTCCAGAGCCGGCGCGGCCAGCGGCAGGAGCTGCTGGTCGAGCGCCTTGTCGAGCCCGTGGTCCTGCTCGGTCACGCGGCGGACGGCGACCCCGTCGGCGACCGGCGGCCGGTAGAAGATCTTGCTGAAGTCGAGCCCCTGGGCCTTGTAGTGGCCGATCGCCCGCTTCATGTCGAGCAGGTCGCTGCGGCCGATCATCTCGTCGACCGTGCGGAAGCCGAGCTGCGCCATCGAGCTCGCGGACCTCCTGGGCGACGAACCGGAAGAAGTTGACGACGTGCTCGGCCTTGCCGGCGAACTTCTCGCGGAGCTTGGGGTTCTGCGTGGCGATGCCGACCGGGCAGGTGTCGAGGTGGCAGACCCGCATCATGATGCAGCCCATCACGACCAGCGGCGCCGTCGCGAACCCGTACTCCTCGGCGCCCAGCAGGGCGGCGATCACCACGTCGCGGCCGGTCTTCATCTGGCCGTCGGCCTGGACGACGATCCGGTCGCGGAGGCGGTTCAGCACGAGCGTCTGCTGCGTCTCGGCCAGGCCGAGCTCCCAGGGGATGCCGGCGTGCTTCAGCGAGGTCAGACGGGCTGGCGCCGGTGCCGCCGTCGTGGCCGCTGATCAGGACGACGTCGCTGTGCGCCTTGGCCACCCCCGCGGCGACCGTGCCGACGCCGACCTCGGCCACGAGCTTGACGTTGATCCGCGCCCGCGGGTTCGAGTTCTTCAGGTCGTGGATCAGCTGCGCGAGGTCCTCGATCGAGTAGATGTCGTGGTGCGGCGGCGGGCTGATCAGGCCGACGCCGGGCGTCGAGTGGCGGACCTTGGCGATCCAGGGCTAGACCTTGTGGCCGGGGAGCTGGCCCCCCTCGCCGGGCTTGGCGCCCTGCGCCATCTTGATCTGGAGCTCGTCGGCGTTGACCAGGTACTCGCTCGTCACGCCGAACCGGCCCGAGGCGACCTGCTTGATGGCGCTCCGCTTGCTGTCGCCGTTGGGCAGGGGGCTGAACCGCGCGGGGTCCTCGCCCCCCTCGCCGGTGTTGCTCTTGCCGCCGAGCCGGTTCATGGCGATCGCCAGCGTCTCGTGCGCCTCGCCGCTGATCGACCCGTACGACATCGCGCCGGTGGCGAACCGCTTGACGATCGACTCGACCGGCTCGACCTCCTCGATCGGGATCGACTTGACCGGGTCGACCTTGAACTCGAAGAGGCCGCGGAGCGTGCAGAGCCGCTCGTTCTGCTCGTCGACGAGGCTCGTGTACTTCTTGAAGATGTCGTACCGGCCCGCCTGCGTGGCGTGCTGGAGCTTGAAGACGGTCTCGGGGTTGAACAGGTGGTACTCGCCGTCGCGGCGCCACTGGTACTGGCCCCCTTCTTCGAGCAGGGGCGGGCCGACCTCGCGGTCGGCGTAGGCGCGGCGGTGGTGGGAGAGCGTCTCCCGCGGCGATCTCCTCCAGGCCGACGCCGCCGATCCGCGACGCGGTCTTGTCGAAGTACTGGTCGACGAACGCCTGGTTCAGCCCGATCGCCTCGAAGATCTGCGCACCGCGGTAGCTCTGGATGGTGCTGATGCCCATCTTGGACATCACCTTGACCACCCCCTTCTTGATCGCCTTGCGGTAGCGGTAGACCGCCTCGGCGTGGTCGATCTCGGGCTTGATCATCCCCTGGTTGATCATGTCGTCGAGCGTCTCGAACGCGACGTACGGGTTGATCGACCCGGCGCCGTAGCCGAGCAGCAGCGCGAAGTGGTGGACCTCGCGCGCGTCGCCGCACTCGATGACCAGCCCGGCGCGGGTCCGCAGGCCCTTGCGGACCAGGTGGTGGTGCAGCCCGGCGCAGGCCAGCAGCGACGGGATCGGCGCGTTCTCGGCGTCCACGCCGCGGTCGGAGAGGATCAGGAGGTTGGCGCCCCCCTCGATCGCCTCGACGGCCCTGTCGAACATCGCGTCGAGCGACCGCTCCAGCCCCCCGGCCCCCTCGGCGGCGGGGAAGAGCATCGGCAGGACGGCCGACTTGAACCCGCGCCAGGGCTTCGATTCGAGCTGCTTGAGCTTGGCCAGGTCGTCGTTGTCGAGGATCGGGATGTCGAGCGCGATCTGCCGGCAGTTCTCCGGCTTCGGGTCGAGCAGGTTCCCCTCGCCGCCGGCGCCGGTCAGGACCGACGTGACGAGCTCCTCGCGGATCGCGTCGAGCGGCGGGTTGGTCACCTGCGCGAACAGTTGCTTGAAGTAGTTGAACAGCGGCTGGGCGCGGTCGGAGAGGACGGCCAGCGGGGTGTCGGTCCCCATCGAGCCGAGCGCCTCCTCGCCGTTGTTGCTCATCGGGCCGAGGATGTACTTGAGGTCCTCCAGCGTGTAGCCGAACGCCTGCTGGCGGTGGAGCAGGGTGTCGTGGTCGGGCCCGGGGGCCGGGGGCGCCTCGGGGACCTCGGCCAGCGGCACCATGTACTCGCGGAGCCACTTGCCGTAGGGCTTGGCCGAGGCGATCGCGTGCTTCAGCTCCTCGTCGTCGACGATCCGCCCCTCCTCCAGGTTGACCAGGAACATCTTGCCCGGTTCGAGCCGGCCCTTCAGGACGATGTCCTCGGGCGGGATGTCGAGCGCGCCGACCTCGGAGGCCATCACCACCAGGCCGTCCCGGGTGACGACGTAGCGGCTGGGCCGCAGGCCGTTGCGGTCGAGCACGGCGCCGATGTTCTTGCCGTCGGTGAACCCGATCGACGCCGGGCCGTCCCACGGCTCCATCAGGCAGCTATGGTAGGCGTAGAAGTCCTTCTTCGACCTGCGACATCGTCTCGTGGTTCTCCCACGCCTCGGGGATCAGCATCATCATCGCGTGCGGCAGGCTGTAGCCCGACTTGACCAGCAGCTCGACCGCGTTGTCCAGGC
Organism: uncultured Planctomycetaceae bacterium; assembly: GCA_963708145.1. Lineage (GTDB taxonomy): Bacteria > Planctomycetota > Planctomycetia > Isosphaerales > Isosphaeraceae. The sequence continues at coordinate 195,093 of OY970189.1, forward strand.
AGGCGGTGTCGCTGAGCCCCTCGCGGATGATCGGCAGGAGCTTCTCGACGTCGCCCGGCTCGTACAGGTCCGACTCGAACAGCGACTCGCGCGCCCGCATCCAGTTGATGTTGCCGCGGAGCGTGTTGATCTCGCCGTTGTGCGAGATCATCCGGTACGGGTGCGCCAGCTCCCAGCTCGGGAACGTGTTGGTGCTGAACCGCGAGTGGAACAGGCACAGCGCGCTGACCAGAGACGGGTCGCCCAGGTCGTCGGCGAAGTAGTGGCCGAGCTGCTCGGGCGTGAGCATCCCCTTGTAGACCAGCGTGCGGCACGACAGGCTCGCGAAGTAGAAGTACTTGTGGTCGTCGAGGCCCGAGTCGCGGATGCGCGTCTCGAACACCTTGCGGATGACGTAGAGCTTGCGCTCGAAGGCGTCGGCGTCCTTGATCCGCGGCCCGCGGCCGACCAGGGCGTGGAACATCGCCGGCTCGACCGACCGGGCCCCCTCGCCGAGCGATCGAGTTGTCGGTCACCAGGGGACGCCAGCCGAGGAAGGCCTGCCCCTCCTCGGCGACGATCTCCTCGAAGAGCTTCTTGCCGTAGGCCTGCTGCGCCGGGTCGGGCGAGGCGAAGAAGGCGCCGACGCCGTACGTCCCGGGCTTGCCCGAGGGCGATCCCCAGCGGCTTGCAGCGGTTGACCAGGAACTCGTGCGGGATCTGGATCAGGACGCCGGCCCCGTCGCCGGTGTTGTTCTCGCAACCGCAGGCGCCGCGGTGGTTCAGGTTGATCAGCGCCGTCAGGCCGTCGCGGACCAGGCGGTGCGTCTTCCGCCCCTTCAGGTCGACCACGAACCCGACCCCGCAGGCGTCGTGCTCGTGCGACGGATCGTAGAGGCCTTGCGGACCGGGGTAACCCGAACTCATGATGACTCACCCCTCACGGCGTTATCCGTGGGCTCGGACTTCTCGGGACTTCTGGGACCTCGACGCTCGCCGTTGTCGCTTCGGATGGGGGGAGCCATCGAAGGGTCGTCCCCGGGCGGGGGCCGGCGGTCCGACCGGACCACGCCCCGCCGGGATCGGCGCCGGGACGTTCAGGATTTCGCGTGGACGTGCCCCCGGCGGCGGCCCCGGCGGCCGTCGCCTCGGGTGGGCCTTCGCCCGTCAGCAGCTCCAGGAACCGAGCCGCCGTCGAGCTGAGCTGATGGCCCCGCCGGTGGATGATCGCCAGCGGGCGGGTCAGGCGATGGATGGGGGTCCTGGCCGTCGATCCGGACCGCGACCAGCGTGCCGGCCCCGACCTCGCGCGCCACGGTCGGCGCCGGCAGGATCGCCACGCCCGCCTGGATCTCGACGGCGCGCTTGATGTTCTCGATGTTGTCGAACTCCAGCGCCACCCGCACCTGAGACGTCGTGATGCCGCAGGAAGCGGTCGATGGCGCGCCGGATCGACAGGTCGGCGTCGAAGCCGACGAACGTCTCGCCGTCGAGCCGGCCGACCGGCGACCGCCTCCTGCGCCGGCGAACCGGTGCGACGGGTGGACCGCCAGCACCATCTCCTCGTCGCGCCACGGGATGACGGTCAGGTCGGGCCACTTGCGGGGGTAGGAGATCAGCCCGAGCTCGGCCTCCTCCGAGACGACGCTCTCGACGACCCGCGTCGGGTGCAGGTACTCCAGGCGCACGTTCGCGCCGGGATAGAGCTCGCCGAACGTCCGGACGTACTGGCTCATGTGCTGCAGCCCGACCGAGTAGATCGACGCCACCCGCACCGTCCCGACGACGGTCGGGTCGTCGGCCATCGCCTTGACCCGGTTCTCGACCTCCAGGTAGCGGCCGACCAGCTCCTTGCACCCCTCGTAATAGACCTTGCCGTGCGGCGTCAGCACCAGAGGCCGCTTCGACCGGTCGATCAGCTTGACCCCCAGGCGCACCTCGAGCTGGTGGACCGCCTGGCTCGCCGACGACTGGGAGACCTCGTTCTCCGCAGCCCCCCGCGAGAAGCTCGCCCACCGCACCACGTCACAGAAGATCTTCAACGATTCGAGCTGCATGCCCTCGTGCCTGTCGGCATTTCTCCAATACTGCGCCGGAGGTTTTATCGGGATTCGTAATACTAAACTCGGCGCAATCCCCGCCCGTCAAGAGGAATTTGCGAAAATCGTGACCCGCGGTGGTGTCCTAGGCAATTTGAACCTTTGCGAGGGACTGGACGTAGGATGAGTGACGATCCCGGTACCTATGCCCTGGTCACAACACGTCCCCTTCCACGGGGCCCATTCGCCTCATGCACGATCTCGCTCGCTTCTGCTGCCAGAACCCCGACTGCTCCCTCTACGGCCAACGGGACGTCGGAAATCTCTCGGTCTGCGGCCGCTACGGCAAGGACAAGCAGTTCCGCCAACTCTACTGCAACGCCTGTCGCGCCCGCTTCTCGGAGCGCAAGGGCACGCCGCTCTACCGCTGTCACCTCCCCGAACCGACCGCCGTCTCGGTCCTGGAGCACCTGGCCGAGGGCGACGGCATCCGCCAGACCGGCCGCCTCGTCGGCGTCCATCGCGACACCGTCGTCCGACTGGCCAGAGCCGCCGGGGAGCATGCCCACGACGCTCATGACGAGCTTGTGGCTTTTTCCCCCTCGGACCACTGAGGTCCAGTTCGACGAGAAGTGGTCGTTCGTCAATAAGAAGCAGAAGAACTGCGACCCCGCCGATCCCGCCGACGATCACAAGGGGGACTGGTGGGATCACGTCGCGATCGACCCCGAACATCGGCTGGTCTTGGCCGTGGTCCCGGGGGCGCGCTCGATCGAGAACGCCGAGGAGATCGTCGCCACGGTCAAGGACCGCACCGACGGCGCTACGCCTCGGTTGATGACCAGCGACGAATACCCCGCCTATGCCTCGGCGATCGAGAGGGCGTTCGGCGTGCCGGTCTCGGGGCCCACGACCGGGCCGGGCCGGCGGCCGATCCTGCCCGAGCGGCGGTTGCCCCAGGACTTGACCTACGCCACGGTCCACAAGGCACGGGAAAACGACCGGGTGGTCGCGGTCGAACGTCGGCTGATCTTCGGCACCGAAGGCGGTCTGAAGGCCGCCCTGGGCGCGTCGTCGGTGAGCCGGGCGGTCAACACGTCGTTCATCGAGCGCCAGCACGGCACCGACCGCGGCCAGAACGCGCGGAAGGCGCGGAAGACGTACCGGTTCAGTAAAGATTGGCGTGTACATGAGGCGATGAGCTATTACACGCTGTATCGCTACAACTTCTGCTGGGTGGTCCGCACCTTACGGCAGCGGGACGACAAGGGGCGTTGGCAGCGACGGACGCCCGCTCTGGCCGCCGGGCTAACGGATCACGTCTGGACTACCCGCGAATGGGTCAGCTTCCCGGCTGTTCAAGTGGCATAGGACACCACCTGACCCGCGCGGGCATCGAATCCGCACGTCGGAAGCCGCTCGGCCGGGCGCGGCAGGCGGGGTGCCCTGCCCATATCCTCAGGGGTGCGCGGGCGGCATCGGCAGGTTGCAGACGACCGCCTCGGTCGTCCCGCCGGCCAGGAGGACCCGGAGCGCGGTGCCCGGTGTCGCGTGCGAGGTCCGGATATAGCCCAGCGCCACGGGGGCCGACCGGCCCGGCGAGACGGCCGACGACGTGACCTTGCCCACGGCCTTGCCGTCGGCTTCGAGGGTCGCGCCGGCCCGGGGACCGCCGCCCCGGTCGGGAAGATCAGGCCCTTGAGCAGCCTGTTGACGTGCCCCAGCGCGTCGATCCGGGCGACGGTCTCCTGGCCGAGGTAACATCCCTTGACGAAGCTGATGGCGCGGGCGTCGCGGCCGACCTCCTGCGGCAGGTTGTCGGCCGTCACGTCGCGGCCGAAGGCCGGCGTGCCCGCCTCGATCCGCATCGCCTCGGAGGCCGCCGGGTCGAGGTCCTGCAATCGGCCCGGCTCGTGGAGCGCGTCGCGCACCCGCCCCGCGGCCTCGGCCGGGCCGATCAGCGACAGGCCCGCCGCGCCGATGGGCCACTCGCGGACCGCGAGGACCGGCACGTCGCCGACCCGGGTCGTGCGGTGGGACAGGTCCCCCTCGTCGGGCGGCTCGCCGCCGGCCCGGCGGAGGACCTCCTCGGCGCCCCCGCCGGCCAGGTGGAACTCGAACGAGGCCGATGGCGACAGCGTGACCTCGTCGAAGACGCCGTACTTCTCCAGGTGCGGGAGCAGCCCCGGCAGGGCGCCCGGGTCGGTCCGCAGCACGATGCGGTCGTCGCACGCCAGCAGGGTCACGAAGCCCAGCGTCTTGCCCTGGAGGCTGGTGACGAACGCCTCCTGGCCCCGTCCGACGGCCAGCCGCTTGACGTCGTTGGTCGTCAGGTTGTGGAGGAACTTGGCGCGGTCCGGGCCCAGCACGTCGAGCCGCCCCCGGTCCGAGCGGTCGAGGAACAGGATCTCGGGCGGGGATGTGGTCATGAGGGAGGTGCTCCGGTCCGGGCGGGTCAGTCGGCCTCGTCGGCGACGTCGGCGCGGGTCCGCTCGGCCTGGCTGACGACGAGGCAGGTCGCGGCGGAGGCGACCACGCGGCGCCCCTCCTCGGGGCGGTCGAGCGCGATCATCGACAGGTCCTCGACGTCGTCGCGCCCCAGGGCGCTGAGCAGGTAGACGTCGGCCCACTCCAGGGCGCGGGCCATCTGGAGCGCGGCGGGATAGTCGGGGTCGGCCTCGTGGCCCCGCAGCGCGGCCAGGCCGGCCCTCGGGTCGCCGGCGCCGATCAGGCGGCGCAGGGCGGGCCCGATCGGCCCCCCGGCCCGCGACAGGGCGACGATCTTGCCGCCGCGGCGGACCAGCCGAGACGCCGTGGCCAGGCCCTCGGCCAGGTCCTCGATCCGGGACGGGTGCCGGGCCGCCCGATCCCGGCGACGACGACCTCGGCCCTCATCTCGGCGCGGAAGGACCAGCCGCGATCGACCGCGCCGGCCCCCTCGTCGCGGACCGCCGTCTCCAGCCCCGCGACCACCTCGATCGGCCCCGAGGCGCCCGGCACCACGCCGACGTGGAACTGACTCCCCAGCAGCCAGCTCACCTCGGCCGCCTCGCCCAAAGACGGCCGGGGGTGGTCGCGATCGGGCCGCTCGCCCGTCGTCAGCGCGCGGAAGGCGCGGCGGGTCTCCTCGTCGCTCAGGCCGGGGAAGACGACGCTCCACGGCCCGCGATACCCCAGCGCCGGGTCGTACCCGAGCCGGCCGACCGGGACGGTCACGTCGGCGTCGGTCAGGAGCCGGTTGAGGTAGATCCGGCGCCCCTGCGACGTGCTGGCCAGGTAGGCCAGGTGGTCGCGGTCGGCCGGGTCGTGGATCGCCAGCGACGGGCCCGGCGGGGCGAGCGGGGCCAGCTCGTCGCGCGTGCCGGAGGTGGCCAGGAGCGTGATCGCCTCGTCCTCGACCCCCGCCCCGCGGAGCACCTCGACGACCGCCCCGAGCACCTCGCGGGCGCCGGGGACCTCGGGCTCGAACGCGACGACGACCCGGTCGCCCGGCACGACCGCCTGCCGCAGCGGCGGATACCGGCGGGGCTGCTCCAGGGCCCGTGCGGCCAGCTCGCGCACGTCCGCCGCGACCCCGGCGGGGCCGTGCCACTCGCCCACCAGCCGGTCCTCGGGGACGTCCAGGTCCAGGTGCTCATCCTGGAATTCGACCGCGACCCGCATGACGATGGACGTCCTACCTCATGTCCCGATCCCGACCTCGCGGGGGTCCGGCCCGCCCGCCGAGGCCACCGGATCATGATAGGGCCCCCCTCTCGGGGGGGTCAAGCCGGCCGCCCGCTCGGGTCAGGATCAAGTCCCCGGCACGGTCGGGCGCGACGCATGCGCCGCGAGGGACCGGCGCCTCCCGCGAACGCCCCGGACGGGCCCCGGCGCACCGGGTAGTAGAAGTACCCCCTGGTGGCCGGGTTGTAGTAGAGCGGGTAGCGATAGCCGTCGCCCGGCTCGTAGTGCTGGTTCGTCAGGTAGGGCCTCGCGACGGCCGAGGAATAGCCTCGGGAGTAGGTGGTGTTCGGATACGAGGGGCGGTAGGCGCCCTGATAGTAGGAGTCGTAGAGGGGCCGGCGACCGCCCCCCCAATCCGACGGGCCGCCCGGGAGGCGATCGGTACCGCGGCCGATCGTCCCCTCCGGCCCACCCCCGGTATAGTCGCCGACACTGACGCGGGACTGCCCGAACGCCGAGGTGATCGAGGAGAACACGATCACCATCGGCAGCGCCGTCGCCTTCAAGGCGAAGCCGATCAACCGTTTCATCGCCGCCCTCCCTTCCCGGGGACGGATGTCCCGACTCACGTCGCTGGTTAAATGGTGGTATCCGGATACTTAAATTCTAGGAGGCGATGGTTCGTACGGAAAGCCCGGCGCGGCACGGATTTCCTCCGCCGACGGCCCTGTTCTCCGGGAGCGTCGAACCCCCGCGGGGCACCCGCGATCCATGAAGGAGGGTGTCGGAGGCTCCCGGATGGTCGAGGGGGCATGGCTCCGCCATCGATGGTTGGGTGGCCGGGGCAAAGCGGAGCGTGCCCCAGGGTCGAGGGCTTGAATTCCCATACGCACCAACTTCAGGACCGCGCCATGACCCTCATCGCCTCGGAAGTCCCCCGGGTGCCACGGGTTCCGCGGACGGAACCCGTGGCACCCGGCTCCCTTGCGTTCGAAGATTCGGGCCAAGGCTCCCCTTAAGTTGGTGCGTATGGGGTCGAGGGCTTGAATTCCCGGGGCAAAGCGCAGCGTGCCCGGGCCACCCCGGGTCCATCCCGGCCGAAATACCGACTCGTGAATGGCCCTGTGGCCCCGCCGCCGACGGTTGACCGGCGGGGCCGGCGGCCGGATAATCTCGACATCTGTCATCCTGTCCCGTCCCGGCGGTCGATCCGGGCCGCTCTCACTCCCGTCCCGACGGCCTCGGGCCCGGGGAGGTGGGGTTCGTTGAAGCTGCTCGACCGCGCGCGGAAGCTGATGCGAGGCCTGGCGCCGGCCCCTCCCGAGGGGCCCCAGGCGTATGACGTCGCCTGCCCGCTGGGACATCGGCTGCGCGGCCACCGGACCGAAAGCTATCAGTCGCTGCCGTGCCCGTCGTGCGGCGAGACGGTCTTCATCCTGCCGCGCAGCCCTCTGCCCGAGCCCCCCATCCCGACCGCCCCGAAGCGCCCCGGAAGCCGGCCCGCGCCGCGACGGCCGCCCGAGGACGAGGTCCCCGCGGCGCCCGATCGCCTCCCGCCGCGGGACGATCGCGGCGTCGAGGTCGATGCCGAGATCGAGTGGGACGACGCCCCGGCGGACGACGCGCCGGGGGCCGCGACGGGCGAGGTCCCGGCCACGACGGACCTCGCGGAGGGCCCCGGAGGCCGCGGCGAGGGGACCACCCGGAGGACGGCCCCGCGCGGCCGAAGCCGTCGCGGGCCCGGCCGAGCCGGGTCGAACCGGCCCCGGCGCCGGAGGAGGCCCCCGCGCGGCCGGTCGGCGAGCGGCTGGCCGACTGGGCCCGGCGACATCGGCACCCGTTGCTGTTCCTGGCCGTGGCGCTGGTGGTCGTCGGCACGGTCGGGTATCGGGTGCGGCGGGCGCGGCGGCAGGACCTGCCCCGGGTCATCGAGCTCGGCCGCACGCAGGGGCTCGAGGCGCTCGACGAGGGGCGGTTCGATACGGCCCACCAGCTCCTCTCGGAGGCCAGGAGGGCCGTCGACGCCCTCGGCGGCGCCTACGAGGGGGCGGCGCAGGTCCGCCAGGGGGCCGACGAGGCGGCGATCATCGCCGGCCTCTGCCCCCAGCCCCTCGAGGCCCTCCTGGCCGAGGCGGGCCGGTCCGACCCCGAGGCGTGGGCGTCGCGGTTCGACACGCTCTACAAGGGGCGGTCGATCCTGGTCGACGCCCTCGTGATCGCCGCCCCCGACGAGGCGTCGGGCCGCCCTCGCTACGAGCTCGACTACCGCATCGTCCAGGACGGCGAGGCGGAACGGCCCCCCCGGGTCGGCCAGGTCGACACGTCCGGCCTGCGGATCTTCGAGCTGGCCCGCCCGAAGGTCGGCGCCCGCGTCCAGTTCGGGGCCCGCCTCGCGTCGTTCGCCTTCGACAAGGCGAGCGAGACCTGGCTGGTCGGCCTGGAGCCCGACAGCGGCGTCTGGATCACCCACCCCAGGGCGCTCGAAGCCCTCGGCTGGCCCGTCCTCGACGCGCCCGCGACGGAGCCCCCGCCATGACCGTCCGCACGATCCCCGGCCCTGGCGGTCCTGGTCGCCGCCGCTCGCGATGCTGGCCGCCGCCCCCGCCGCCGTGCCGGTCGAGCCCTCGGAGCTGACGAAGCGGCCCGACCTGATCGGCCGCGAGGTGGTCGTCGACGACCGCGTGGCGTACTTCCAGTTCCACAAGGGGCGCGACTTCGACGAGGTCGTCCTGAAGCGGACGCCGGTCGTCTTCCGGCTCCCGCCCCGCCTGCGGTTCAAGCAGTCGCCGCGGCCGGCCACCGCGACGGTCCGGGGGGTCCTCGGCCGCGAGGGGGACCAGTGGGTCTGCGACGTGACCGGGCTCGACCTCCTGCCCGACGACCACGAGCGCCTCGATCGCGGCATCGCCGCGCTGCCGCCGGGCGAGTTCGAGGCCCGGACCGCCTGGGCCCGCTGGGCCCAGCGCCGCGGGGCCGAGTTCGACGACCCCAAGCTCCTGGAGCGCGGCCGCGCCCTGGAGGATGAGGCGATCCGGATCGAGGCCGACCGCCCCGCGGCCGACCCCCCCGCGCACTGGCTGGCGCTGGCCCGACGCGCCCGAGACCGGCAGGTCCCCGAGCCGGCCCCCTCGTCGCTGGCGCACCGCGCGTTCCGCGCGGATGGCCGCGGCCAAGGAGGTCCGGGACTGGAAGGCCCTGGTGGACGACATCGAGGCGTTCTGGCCGACGGCCCCGAAGCCGGCGGCCGACGCCGAGGCCGCGGCCCCCTGGCTCGACGCCTACGCCAACGACCCCGCCGCCTCGTATCGCGAGGCCCCCCCCGCGGCCCGCGCCGCGCTCGACCACCGCCTCTGGGCCGACGCCACCCAGCACCTCCTGGAGGCCGAGGCGGCCGAGGGGCCCGGCCAGGCGCTGGCGCTGGCCGACCAGGCCGAGGCGCGGCTCGCCGACCGCCCCGAGGTCGCCGCCCGCCTGCTCGACCTCGGCCTGAAGGCCGCCTCGGCCGACCTCGGCGCACTCCGCCGTCGCGAGGTCCTCGACCTGGCCCGGGCCTACCGCGAGCGGCTCCGCCAGCCCGAGCGCGCCCAGAGCCTGATCCGCGACTGGCTCGACGACCAGCGGGCCCACCGCCTCAGCCCGACCGACGCCGAGGGCCGCGTCGCCTTGGCCGCGCAGTACCAGGACCTGCTCGGCGACAAGCCCGCCGCCGTCGAGCCTGCTCCGCGAGGCCTGGAAGGTCGACCCGGGCTCGAAGGAGGTGGCCGCCGCATTTCGCGCCCGGGGGTTCCGCAGGGTCGGCGACGAATGGGTCGAGGCGGCCAGGGCCCCCGGCGGCGCCGCCCCCGCCGTCCCTGCGTCGCCGCGCGACGCCCGGCTCCTGGGGAGCACCCCCCGCGAGGTCCGCGACCGCCTCGGCGGCAAGCCCGACCGGGTCGCCTACTCGGCCTCGCAGGGACAGGTCATCGAGCAGTGGATCTACCTCGGCCCCCGCCAGGACCGCTACGTCAACTTCCTCCGCTCCCCCGGCGAGACCCAGCCCCGGGTCGTCGCCTCCTACTCGATCCCCGGCTCCATCCGGGGCGCCGCCCCCCGCCCGAGATGAGGCGGCCCGGGATCGGTCGCCGCGGATGCAGGTCGCTAGCGGGCGCCGCGCCTCGACATCGCGATCGTGGCTTGCTAGATTCGGGCCCGGGGCGGGCCCCGGCGGCGCCCGGCACGCGCCGCAGGGCCCGATTCGACGGGTCCCGACGAGGATCAACATCGCCATGACACAAGGACGACGCATGACCTACTTCCTGCTCGGGCTGGCGGCCGTCTCCGGCCTCTACGCCCTGACGATGGCCGACGCCTCCGCGGCCGACGCCGACGACCGCCCGACGGTCGTCCTCGAGACGACCTCCGGCGCGATCACCGTGCAGCTCGACCCGGCCAAGGCGCCGATCACGGTCGACAACTTCCTGAAGTACGTCGACGCCGGGTTCTACAACGGCACGATCTTCCACCGCGTGATCCCCGGCTTCATGATCCAGGGGGGCGGCATGGACGAGGCGATGCAGGAGAAGCCGACCCGCGCCGATCAAGAACGAGTCGGGCAACGGCCTGAGCAACCAGCGCGGGACGATCGCGATGGCCCGCACCAACGACCCCAACTCGGCGACGGCGCAGTTCTTCGTCAACCTGGTCGACAACCCGAACCTCGACAACTACGGCGGCGGCTACACCGTCTTCGGCAAGGTGGTCGGCGGCATGGACGTCGTCGACGCGATCGCCAAGGTCCCGACCGGCCGGAAGGGCCCGCACGGCGACGTCCCGCAGAAGCCGATCACGATCACCGCGGCCAGGCGGAAGCCCAAGTCCTGACCGATCTTTGGGGCGGTCAAGGGGTCGCTCGGCCGGTCCCTTGACCGCGCCGGCCGAGCGATCTAAGATAGGCCCACGGCCCGCGCCGCCCGGGGCGCAGCCCCGGCCCGGTGGCCTCGGATCGTCTTTCCGTGCTGGTCTCAAAGGAGCGTCTGAATGGCCCACATCGTCGCCGAACCTTGCTTCGACTGCAAATATACCGACTGCGTCGTCGTCTGCCCGGTCGACTGCTTCTACGAGGGGGCGCAGATGCTCTACATCCACCCCGAGGAGTGCATCGACTGCGAGGCGTGCGTCCCCGAGTGCCCGGTCGAGGCGATCTTCCACGAGGACAACCTGCCCGACGACTGGAAGGAGTTCACCGCGCTGAACGCCGAGGAGGCGCCCAAGTGCCCGGTGATCAACGAGAAGAAGGATGCGCTCGAGGGCGAGTCCTGCACGCCCGCCCAGAAGTAAGCCGGGCGCGCCTCGGGCGACGTCCCGCGGGCCCGCGGCATCCCCTCCAAACCCCAGGCATGACCCTGGGGTTTCTCCTTGCGCGGGCCGCGGATTTCGGCGGGGCGTGGGCCCGTCGAGATCCGCGTCGGTGGTTAATCGCACCCGCACCCCGACCCTCCCCCGCGAGGGGGGAGGGGGCAAAAAAGCCCTCCCCTTGCAAGGGAGGGCCGAGGTGGGGGGGTCGCCGGAGCGACGGGCGGAGGATCTCAACGGATCAGGACCGGCGCCGCGGCCGGCCCCCGATCATTTCATCTCGTCGCTGGAGAGGGTCTCGCCGCCGTTGCGGGACATCATCTTCATCAGCACCAGGGGCTTGATCTGGAGGGTGATCGGGGCGACGCTGCCGTCGCACTTGGCGAAGTTGATCGTCCCCGGGTGCTTGCTCCCCCAGTAGGCGGCGGCGGGCGTCGAGCCGACGCCCGTGGTCGGGATCGGCCGGCTCAAGGTCCGGCCCCAGACGGTGCGGCATGCAGCAGCTCCGCGCGTCGGGCCAGGTCCCCCCGATCGGCTGCGGCTGGTTGGCCATGGTCGTCGACTCGCCCATCAGGATGGTCGTCGAGGTGCCGTCGGTGATGTCGGCCATCGTGACCTGCGAATTCTGGTACATGATGCCGTTAGTGAAGACGCCGCAATTCGAGGGGATCAGGTCGGTGCAGGTCAGGAAGGGGTCGGCGGACATGTTGCCGCGGTAGTCGAGCGCCCCCCACGCCACGTTCACGCTCTTGCTCGCCGAGTTCGTCACCGCGTACTTGACCGGCTGCGTGCGCGGGTTCGACGGGCAGACGAACCCGTCGACGGTCCGCCGGCCGGACGTCGCGTTGGCGAAGTCGAGCGGGCCGGTGAAGGCGTCGCGTTGAAGTTGATCTCGTTCCAGAGGTTGACCTGCTCCATCTTGAGGAAGTAGCTGGTCATCCCGTTCCACATGTAGCTCCAGGGGTAGATGGGCGTCCCGGGCTGGGGGAGGTTCGGGTTGCAGTTGCCGTCGCCGGTGACGACGTTGCCCTGGGCGTCCTGGGCCACCTCCCAGCAGTACCAGCCCGAGGGGAAGCTGTTGTAGGCGTCGTGATACTCCTGCGCGGCCAGGCCCAGCTGCTTGAGGTTGTTCTGGCACTTGGCCCGATTGGCCGACTCCCGCGCCGCCTGGACCGCCGGCATGATCAGCGCGACCAGCACGCCGATGATCGCGATCACCACCAGAAGCTCGATCAGCGTGAAGCCCCCCCGCGACCGGCGCTCTCCCCGATGACGGCGCATGACTCCTCCCTCGCGATCCGGCGAAATGAACGATCCCCCCACTCCATAACTTGATCCTACACCAACGCGCGGATCGATGCCATCACTCTCTCAAGGATTTCGGCCTCCGCGGCGGCGGGGCGGCCCGCGGATTTGGGCCCTCGTCGCTCCGTCGAAGACCTGATACCGAGGGGTTTCGGGGCGGCATGCTCACGTCCTCGTGGGCATGGGCCCTCGGCCCGGCACCCGACCACGTTGATCCCACGGATCGCGATCCGGCCCCGTCCTCGATCGGCCGGGCCTTGCCCATCCGGGTGTTGTTTTATCACTCCTATCTTGATTTGCGCTGCGCGATCGGCTCGAATTGCGTCAGGCCCCGGCCGGAATGTGGCGATCGTGTGGCTCGTCCGAGAGACCCTCGGGGACCGCCCGGGGCGGGGCCGATTCGTGATCCCCGGACTCGTATCCCGAGTCGAGGTCGTCGTGGACCCAGGCCGCCAAGGTTTGCGGTGCGGAGGCCCGTCGCGAGTCGCCCCGGCGATCGCGACCGGCCCGGCACGCGCGCCCCCGATCCGGCCCGAGGCCGGGGCCGGACGCGACCGGACCGGCGCCGGAAGTGACGCGACCCCCCCTCGCCGGCGCGGTGCCCCCTCCGGATCATCCCGGGGGCGGCACGGCCCGGGCCTCCGATCGGTCCGCGATCCGGCCCCGCCGCGGCGACGTGCCCCGGGGCGACGGCCCCCGGTCGAGGGCGGGCGAAGCCGTCCGCCGGAGGACGACCCGGGCCCCCGACCGACCCCGTGTCCCGGCCCCAGCCCAAGTCTCACCCCGAGGAGGACGACCCGTGACCGCTCGCAGGCCCCCGAAGTCCCGCGGCTGGATCGGCGTGTTGCTCTGCGGCGCCTCGGCCCTCGGCGGCCCGGGGGCGGTGGGGGCCGCCCGGGCCCAGGACGCCGTCGCGAAGGACGGCCCGCCCGGCGCACCCACGGCGGAGGGCGTCGTGCGGCAGGTCGCCGACTTCTACAAGAGGGCCGACTCCCTCGCCGTCGAGGTCGAGCGGTCGCAGAAGGTCGGCGAGATGGCGATCCCGATGACGTTCACCGTGGCCTTCCGGCGGCCGAACCGCTTCGCGGTCGCGGTCCGCACCAAGGAAGGAGGGGGCGGCCCCGGCGTGTTCGGCCTGACCGTCGTCAGCGATGGCAAGACGATGTTCACCTCGATCCCCGCCCTCCAGAAATACACCGAGGCCGAGGCGCCCGCCTCGTTCGACGCCCTCCCCCTCCAGGGCGACCCGATCGTCGCGGGCCTCCTCCAGGGCCTGATGATCGGCGAGCTCTGCGCGGCCGACCCCTACGCGAAGCTCATGGAAGGGGTCAAGTCCGCCAAGTATGCCGGCCTCGAGACGATCGACGGCGCCAGGGTCCATCACCTGACGTTCTCCCAGGATCAAGTCGACTGGGAGATGTGGGTGCCCGCCGCCGGAGATCCGGTCGTCCGCCGGGTCGTCGTGGACCTCTCGAAGGCCCTGGCCAACATACCCGGCGCGGAGCGGTTCAAGGACCGGAAGATGGTGATCTCCGAGGACTTCAAGGGCTGGCGGATCGGGGCGGACCTCGACGAGGCGGCGTTCGCGTTCCGGCCGCCGCCGGGGTCGAAGAAGGTGGCCAGCTTCTTCGAGGGGCTGTTCGGCGGCCAGCAGGCCCGCTCCCCTCTCCTGGGCGAGACGGCCCCCGACGTGGACCTGAAGCTGCTGGACGGGGGCGATTTCCGGCTCAAGGAGCATCGCGGCGATCGCATCGTCATGCTCGACTTCTGGGCCACCTGGTGCGGGCCCTGCGTCCAGGAGATGCCCATCCTGGCCGAGGTGGCCAGGGCCTACCAGGACAAGGGCGTCGCGTTCTGCGCGGTCAACGTGCGGGAGAAGCCCGAGGAGATCCGCAAGTTCCTCGAGGACAAGAAACTCAAGGTCGCCGTCGCGCTCGATCCGGAGGGCGCCGTCGGCGACGCCTATCATGCCGAGGCCATCCCGATGCTGGTGCTGGTCGACAAGGCGGGGGTGGTCCAAACGGTCCATGTCGGCTACGACCCGGCGATCAAGGATACGCTCCGCAAGGAGCTCGACGACCTGATCGCGGGCAAGGACCTGGCCAAGGAGTCCCTCCGCGAGGAGAAGGCCCAGGCCGCCTCGCAGACCGAGGGCCTGGAGCCGTCCTGGACGGCCGGCGGGCCCTACACGAGCGTGGCGACCGATGCGAAGGGACGGACGATCTTCGCGCTCCGGCCGCAAGGCCGGTGCGACGTGCTCGATCCCGACGGGAAGGTGACGCGGACGTTCCGCCTGCCCGGGGACCAGCACACGATCGCCCGCGTCGCGCGGTTGGCCGGCGGCTCCGAGGGGCTGCTCGCGTTCGGCCCGTGGGGGCCCTCGGTCCTCGCCTGCGGCGGCGACGGGACCCGGCTGTGGGAGGAGGCGGGCGGCGACGGGATCGACGACGTGTGGGCCGCCGACCTCGACGGCGACGGCGTCGACGAGGCGATCGTCGGCTACAACGGCGGGACCGGCCTGCACGCCTTCTCGGCCGGCGGCAAGAGGCTCTGGAAGCGCACCGACCTGGGCAACGTCTGGCACGTCACGGCGGGCGACCTGGACGGCGACGGCAAGCCCGAGGTCGTGACCACGTCGGCCGAGGGCAAGGTCCACGTCTCCTCCCCCGCCGACGGCCGGCCCGTGCGGACGCTCGACGCGGGCCTGTACGCCAGCATGGTCCGCATCGCGCCCGGGCGGCCCGACCCGTCGGTGAAGGGGGACGTAATCCTCGTGATCGGATCGGGCCCGTCCGGCGAGGCGATGGTGGCGCTGGGGGGCGACGGGACGATCCGCTGGACCCTGGAGTTGCCGGCCGACGTCCGGCACTGCGACTCGCTGGCGGTCTCGCCCGACGGGGCCTGGGCGGCGGCGGGCCTCCGCGGCGGCCGGGTCTGCGTCGTCGACGTCCGCCGCGGCCGGATCGTGGCCCAGGCCGGCGGCCTGGGCCCGACCCCGATGGTCGCCTGGTCGGCCCCTCCCGGCGCCGCGACCCCCCTCCTGCTCGTGGCCACCGGCCGCGAGATCCGCTCGTTCCGCGTCAAGCCGGTCGCGACTCCCCCGGAGGATCGTCATCCCTGATGGCTCGCCCGATCGCCCCGGCGGGCCCGGGGCGGTGCCGGGCCCTCGGGGACTTCCCCCGCGTCGAGGATCAAACCGGGCGGCGTCCGGAAACGCATCGTGAATTGAACCAATGTGTTGGATATGTAACTTTCTATAGGATCATGTCGACCGACGAGACAGGTCCCCATCGAGGACGATCCGATGCCGACCCCCGACCCGATCTGCCCCCACTGCCAGGCGCCCCTCCCGGGATCGGCCCCGGACGAGACGGGGGCGGCGATCTGCCCGCGATGCGGCCTCCCGCCGGGCGCGATCCACGACCCCGCAGGTCGGGCGGCGGGCCCGAGGGGTCGCCCGGCCGGCCGGGCCCTGGTCGGGGTGCTCGCCCTGGCGGTGACCGTCGCCGCGGGCGCGTTGATCTACCGCAGCGTCCGGGCCGAGCTGCGGCTCGCATTCCAGGCCGCACCGCCGGCCGGCGGGGGGCGGCCCCGGGCCCGCCGGCCCCGAAGGGCGCTCGTGAAGGCGAGGCGCACAGCCGGCTGGTCGTGCTCCGCGGCGGCCAGGGCGGCGACGCCAGGCCGGTCGTCGCCCTGGGGCGGCCGGCCGTGGCGAACGACTACGACAAGGTCAAGGAGACCGACCAGGGCATCCTCGTCCGCGAGCTGGTCCGGCAGGCCGTCCTGATCGCCGCCCGCGACGAGCTCGGCCTGGGCACGCGCGACGAGGTGCTCGGCGACCCGATCGCCCCGGGCGGCGGCGGCGGCGCGGGCGCCGAGGTGGTCTCCGTCTTCGCCGTCAGCCCCGGCACGAGCCTGGTCCAGGTCCGCCGCGGCGAGGGCGCGAAGGCCGAGGCGCTCTGCCGGCGCGACCTGGGCGCCCGGCCGCAGGGCATCGCCTACCCGGCGGCGCTCGTGACCGCCGCCGAGGTGCTGTCGCGGACCGAGTTCCCCGAGGCCCTGAGGAAGCTCGGCCTGGAGGGCAAGCCGAATGCGACCCGCGCCGACGGCGACGTCCCCGCGGCGGTGGAGGAGCGCCTCGGCGCGGCTCGGGTTCACCGGGCCCTTGGCGGCCGTCCGCGACCTGCACGCGGCGATCCGCGCCGACGGCGAGACGCCGGCGCGGGTCGGGGCGCTGGTGCGCGGCTACGCGCTGCTCGGCGTCCTGACCGAGTTCCACTGGCACCCGGCGCACAAGGCGTACAAGGCGCGGGCGCTGCTCTACGCGCAAAGGCTGGTGGCGCGCGACCCGAAGTCGCCGTGGGGGCTGTGGCATCGCGCCTTCGCCGAGGCGCTGGCCGGCATGCCCAAGAATGCCCTCGACGACCTGGCCGCGGCGCAGGCGATCGCCGGGGCCGAAGGGGCGCCGAAGCCCCCCGCCTGGGTCGTCCTGGTCGACGCCTCCTGCCGGCACGACGCGGCGCGGCTGCGAAACGCCGACGGCCCGCACGCCGACCTCGCCGCGCTGCTGCGGATGATGGCGGAGGAGTATCCGCCCGTGACCGCCGCGTCGCTGCGGGCGGCCCGCGAGGTCGTCTCCCGCGCCCCCGAGTGCTTCCGGGCCCACGACCAGATGTGCCAGGTCGGCGGCGTCTCGAACCTGCACGTCGCCACCACGCTCGGGCCGCAGGTCCTCGACCGGGTGGTCCCGCGGACGATCCGGGAGATGGAGGGGCTCCCGGCCGGCGTCCGCGACGTGATCGACCGCCAGGCGGGCGAGGTGGCGCTGGCCGAGGCCCTGTCCCGCGCCGGCGCGGTCGGCGCCGACGACGGCGAGCCGTCGTGGGGGGCGCTGGCGCAGATGGTCCGCGAGACGCGGTTCGTGCAGGTGGCGCGCCGGCTCCTCTTCATGCGCTACATGTGGTCGGTGCCGGTCGACGAATTCTGGGCGGAGTCGCACCTCTCCGTCGCCGGCCACCGCTACCGGCCGTACCTCCAGTGGCTGGCTTTGCGGACCCCGGAGGAGGCCCGGACCTTCGCCGAGTTCGCCAAGGGCCTCGACGTGGCGGACCTGGAGATCGGCGCGATCCCCATGATCAAGGAGCTCGAGCAGGCCCAGCACGGCCGGGAGAACTTCCTCTTCTTCACGACGGCCCGGGCCCACACCGACGAGCTGGCGCGCGACTACGCGGCGGTGGCCGTGCATTCCCGCAAGGAGGAGATGGTGAGGCTGGCCCACACCCTGCTGGATTTCAGCCCGCACTCGCCCTTCGCCATGAACCTGCTGATCAACAACGATTGGGACCGGGCCGAGCCCCGCGTCGCCGGCTGGCTGGAGCGGGCCGGCGACTCCGCCGGGCTGCTCGGCGCCCTGGGCTGGCGCTACACCGAGTTAGGCCGCGTCGACGAGGCGCAGCCGCTGCTGGAGCGGTACATCCGGCTGTCGCCCGACGCCTGGGCCTACGAGGCGATCGCCAAGAACTCCAAGGCGAAGGGCGACCTGGCGCGCTGGCAGTCGACCCTCGACGACTACCTGGCGAACGTCGAGGACTACCGCCTGGACCACGCCCGGGTGCGGGTGGAGGTCGCCAACCACTTCATGAAGGAGGGGGAGTGGGCCAAGGCGCGGCCGTACGCCGAGGCCGCGGCGCAATCGTGGGCCGGGTGGGCGATGGCCTGCGCCGTGCGCTGCGACGAGGGCCTGGAGGACTGGGACCGCGCCGAGCTCTGGATTCGCCGGGTCAGCGAGCGCTACCCCAACGGGTCCTGGCCGGACTGGTACATCTTCTGCAAGAGGACCGGCCGCGGCGACGCCGAGGCGGCCCGCGACTATTGCGAGCAATATCTCGCGACCTACGGCGACCGCCGCGACCTCGTCGGCGAGGAGCCGATCGGCTTCTTCCGCTGGGCGAGCGG
The DNA here is from genome assembly GCA_963708145.1 of uncultured Planctomycetaceae bacterium. Lineage (GTDB taxonomy): Bacteria > Planctomycetota > Planctomycetia > Isosphaerales > Isosphaeraceae. The sequence continues at coordinate 213,368 of OY970189.1, forward strand.
GTCGCCGGAGAAGGCCCGCGACGCCTTCCGCAAGGGGTACGAGATCAACGCCAAGGAGGCCCGGGCGGTCGTCAACGGCCTCTCCCTGGTGGTCATCGCCGACGAGCTGGGCGACGCGGCGCTGCGCGATCAGGTTCTGGACGACCTCGTCACGAGCCACCGCGACCACGCGCCCCGGACGATCGCGATCTTCGGGATGTTCCGCGACGCGCTGGCGCGGGGCGAGCCGGGGGCGCCCGACCCGGCGGCCCTGGCCCGCGCGGTCGGGGAGATCAAGCCGGAGAGTCGCGGGATGACCGAGTTCTACGTCGGCATGTTCCTCCGGTCCCGCGGCCGTCGCGGGGAGGCCGAGGGCTACTTGCGGCGGTGCGTCGATTCGCCGCATCCGGGGTGGATGTTCGTCTGGATGCAGGCGCTGGCCGCCGAGGCGCTGCGCGCCCCGAGGGGCGGGCCACCGGCGTCGGGTTGAAGCGCCCCGCCGGATGGCCACGACTGCGGACGATCATCGCCAACCAACTGCGGCTCTCGATCGACGGGAAGCGGCGGGAGGTGACGTTGAGGGGGGCGGGATGGTGGTGACGGCCATCCCGTGCGGACTGCGTGCTGCACACGCCCTACGAGACCAGACCGGACCGTGGATCAGGAGACGTCCTCGACCGTCGCAACCTCGCCGACGCGATGGTGCGTCGCGTAGCCGAGGGGCCTCGGACCGGCCGTCGGGCGGGCCCGCAGGGAGAGGGCGGCCATCAGGCCGCAGACGGCGAGGAACCAGAAGGTCGTGCCCAGGCCGAGGAGCCCGATCGGGCCGACCGCGTCGATGATGAGATATTGGGGCCAGATCAGGAGCGGGGGGACCGCGGCGACGACCCGGGAGGTCCGCGGCCATCCCCGTCGCGCGAGCCAGAGGGGGGCACACAGGAGCGCCAGCAGCTCGATCATGTAGTAGTGGCCCCAGGTCAGCGGCGACAGCGGTAGCGTGGCGCAACAGGCCAGCCCGAACGCGGTTGCGCGAGCGAGGCCGTCGCCCCGGAGGCCGGAGAACAGGCCGAGGGCCAGCAAGGACGCGACCATCGCCCCGCGGAGCACCAGGACGACCCGCGCCGCGAGCGGATCGGTGCATTCGCGCTGGATGTTGGCGCTCCAGTCCCAGGTCGGCTCGCCCTTGAGCGAGCGAAACAGCAGGTGGGCCGCGTTGGGCAGGCTCTGGTTGCGCAGGGCGTGGATGTCGAACTTGGCCGCCCGCCCGACCCTCTCGTTCATCGCGACCCGGACGACCCAGGTGTGCAGGTGGTCGAGGTTCTTCCGCCAGCCGATGCACGCCGACGGGATCGCCAGGATGTAGAGCAGCGCGCCGACCAGGACCCCCGCCGTGACGGCGGTCGCCCGGGTCGTCGATCGTCGTCCTCGGCGCGGCCCGATCGCCCCGGCCGCCAGTTGCAGCAGGAGGAAGCCGACCGGCAGGAGGGGGACGAGCTTGACAGCCGCCGGCAGCGCGATCACCACGCCGCCGACGAACCACGATCGGGCCGATCGGCCCTGCGAGGCCAGACGATAGCCGAGCAGCAGCGGGTAGAGCAGCGCCACCCCCATCTGGCCGCGCTGGAGGCAGTCGAGCGTCGGCAGGATGACCGCCAGGAACGCGCACGCGACGATCCACCGCGACAGGCCCCGGGCGGGCGAGGCCGCGGCCTGGCCCCTCCAGATCCGGCGGGCCTCGCCGAAGCACCCGAACCCGAGCACGACACTAATCACGTACCAGGCGAGCACTTGCGCCTCGCCGTCGAGCGCCGACAGCGGGGCGACCAGCAGCGCGAACAGGGGGGGGTACAGGTAGTACCACCCGCGAGGATTGGTGACGCGGTACGGGTCGCGTCCGTCGAAGAACGCGGCGCCGGCCTCGGTGTAGACGGTGAAGTCGGTCTTGTGCCGCTCGATGTGGGCCCGGTCGATCCGCCCGTTGGGGGCGACGCCCACCCGCCCGAAGATCGTCAGGGCGGCGACGACCAGGATCGTGACGACGTACCAGAAACGGGCCTCGCCCGCCGGCGCGGCCACCCGAGGCCGCCCCAGGCCCACCAGGGCATGAGGTCGCGATCGCGTTGGTTGGCACCCCGCCTCCGGGGCGCATGGTCCCTGTCGCCATCCATGCCGACAATCCCACCCCTCGTCCGTGTCGAGCCCGCAGGGCCTGAGATTTCGTCGGCCCGACGGGGCGAGGGGCTTGAGCCCGATCGTCGGGGATGGCTTCGAAAGGCGAATCCCCGCCGTCGCGGGGGCGACGGCGGGGATTAGGGGGTGTCAACGACCGATCGGCCCGGTTCGGGCGAGGGTCACTTGATGAACAACATCTCCTGGTAGGTCGGCAGGGGCCAGAGGTCGTCGGCGACGAGGGTCTCCAGCTTGTCGCCCGCGACGCGGACGGCGTTCATGGCGGGGATCAGCGCGTCGCGGGAGTGCTTGGCGTGGGCCAGCGTGTCGCCGTCGGCGTGGTGGTCGATCGCCCTGGACAGCGCGGTGAGCTTCGTCTGGAGCTCCTCGATCGTGGTCGACAGCTCGGAGAGCAGGTCGGCCTGCGTCGACGGGACCTTGGCGCCGGCGGCCTTGACATTGGCGATCGCCTGCGCGACCTCGGCCTGGTAGCGCATCGCGGCGGGCAGGATCTGCCGGCTGGCCATCTGCACCGTGATCTGCGACTCGATGGCGACCGTCTTGATGTAGTTCTCCAGCAGGATCTCGTATCGCGAGTGGAGCTCGCGCTCGGAGAAGACGCCGTACTTGCCGAACAGGGCGACCGCCTTGGGCGCGATCAGGTCGGGGAGGCTGTCGACCGTGTTCTTGCGGTTGGGCAGGCCGCGCCTCTCGGCCTCCTGGTGCCACGACTCGGTGTAGTTGTCGCCGTTGAAGATGACGTGCTTGCTCTCGGACATCAGCCGGGGCAGGAGCGCCTGGATCTCGGCGTTGAGGTCCTTGCCGGCGGCGACCCCCTTCTCCAGCGCGGTGGCGATCTCGTCGAGGCTCTCGGCGACGATCGTGTTGAGCACGACGTTGGGGCCGGCGATCGACTGGCTCGACCCGACGGCGCGGAACTCGAACTTGTTGCCGGTGAAGGCGAACGGGCTGGTGCGGTTGCGGTCGCCCGCGTCGCGGGGCAGCGTCGGCAGGATCGTCACGCCGATGGTCATCGTGCCCCCCTGCTTGGAGCTCTTGGCGCCCCCCTTCTCGATCTGGTCGACGATGTCCTGGAGCAGGTCGCCCAGGAAGACCGAGATGATCGCCGGGGGCGCCTCGTTGGCCCCCAGGCGGTGGTCGTTGCCCGCGTAGGCGACCGCCACCCGGAGCAGGTCGCCGTGCTTGGCCACGGCGCGGAGCACCGCGGCCAGGAAGACCAGGAACTGCGCGTTCTCGTGCGGGGTGTCGCCCGGCCGGAGCAGGTTGTTGCCGTGGTCGTCCGACATCGACCAGTTGACGTGCTTGCCCGACCCGTTGACCCCGGCGAACGGCTTCTCGTGGAGCAGGAGCTTCAGGCCGTAGCGGTCGGCCACGCGCTTCAGCGTCTCCATGACGAGCATGTTGTGGTCGGTGGCGACGTTGGCGTTCTCGAACAACGGCGCGATCTCGTACTGCGCCGGCGCGACCTCGTTGTGCCGCGTCTTGACCGGGACGCCGAGCTTGTACAGCTCCATCTCGGCCTCGAGCATGCAGGCCAGCACCCGCTCGGGGATGGCGCCGAAGTAGTGGTCCTCCATCTCCTGCCCCTTGGGGGGCCGGGCGCCGAAGAGGGTCCGCCCGGCGTTGATCAGGTCGGGGCGGGCGTGGTAGAAGTGCTTGTCGATCAGGAAGTATTCGAGCTCGGGACCCGCCGTGGTGTAGACCTTCGACGCCTCCGAGCCGAACAGCTTGAGGATCCGCAGCGCCTGCTTGGAGAGCGCCTCCATCGAGCGGAGCAGCGGCGTCTTCTTGTCGAGCGCCTCGCCGGTCCACGAGCAGAAGGCGGTCGGGATGCAGAGCGTGGTGCCGTTGGGGTTCTCCAGGATGAACGCCGGGCTGGTCGGGTCCCACGCGGTGTAGCCGCGCGCCTCGAAGGTGGCGCGGATGCCGCCGGAGGGGAAGCTCGACGCATCGGGCTCGCCGCGGACCAGCTCCTTGCCGCCGAACTCGGCGATCGCCGTGCCCGCCTCGGTCGGCGACAGGAACGAGTCGTGCTTCTCGGCGGTCAGCCCGGTCATCGGCTGGAACCAGTGCGTGTAGTGCGTCGCCCCCTTCTCGATCGCCCAGTCCTTCATGACCGACGCCACGACGTCGGCCACGGTCGGGTCGAGCGGCGCACCCTTCTTGATCGTGTTCCGCAGCGCCTTGTAGACGTGCTCGGGCAGGCGCGACCGCATCACCTCGTCGGAGAAGACGTTGGCGCCGAAGATGTCGCGGATCGGCGTCTCCTTGAAATTGACGCGGGGGCCATTGGTCTGCCACGCGGTGACGGCCGCGATGGCGTGCTTGCGGGCGGTGGACGTTTCCATGATGAGCACTCGCTCCAACGACAATGGTGACAGGGGGCGTGTCGCGCCGAACCCCACCCGATCGGCCGCCGTGGCCGGACCGGGACGTGCAGCCGAGGCCGCCGGGCCGGTCGCCCGGCGGGCGCGGAGTGCGCACGGAACGCGGAGCCTGGGAGCACCTAGTCCGAGGGGAGAGCCGCGCCTCCAGCCGGTCGCGACGACCCGCCCCGGGGGGCGGCCGTCCTCGAAGCATCGAGTGCGATCGGACAGGGGATGCGGCCCGCAGGCTGCCGTCCCCTCGGCTCCGGCCCCGGGCCGCCCCCGAGGGGAGGCGACCCGATCCGTCGCGGCGAGGCCGACCGCCCGCCTCAGCGGGAGAGACGCCGGTCCTGCATTTCGGTCGGAGGCCGCCCCATTCGCCGGGGCGGCCTCACCATCCCATTCTCGCTTGCGCGACGATTATAGCCGGGACCCGGGCGATCCGCCAGATCCTGATCAAATGACGACCTTACGGCCGATTGAGCTTGGCCACCACGGCTTTCGGGTCGGCGTCCACTTCCTTCTTGCACCCCTTGCAGCAGAGGTAGAAGGTCTTGCCCTCGGCGCTGACCTTGATCGGCACGCCCATCGACCCGAGCGTCTCGTCGCTGACCGGGCAGACGGCCTGCTTCAGCGCGACGGCCTGCTCGCCGGCCGGCAGCTTCTTGATCTCGGCGACCTCCTCGTCGGAGAGCGAGACGGCCGCCGCCTTGTCCTTGGCCTCGCCCTCCTTCTGGGGCGGCTCGGGCTTGGGGGCCTCGATCACGGGGGCCTCGACCTTGGGCGCCTCGACCTTGGGCTCGGGCGGCAAGGCCTCGGAGCCCATGCCGGGCTTGGTGACGTCGGCCGAGGGCGACGCGGCGGGAGGGGTCTCGGGGGCGGGGCCGGGGGCGGTCGGCGACGGGTTGGTCGCGGCCGGCTCCCCCCCTCGGGCTTCGTGCAGCCGACAAACGCCGCCAGCATCAGCGCGGCGTACCAGCCCTTGCGGATCGAAATCATGGAGGTCGTCTCGTCGGGGTGATGTTGCGATCTCGTCCCCCGAGGCCCGCTCCGGGCCGTCGGGAACCGCTCGCATTGTAAGGATTTGCAGCCGGACCGCCAAGGTGGGATGCGCGGCGACCGAGGGCTGAATCGGATCGCACCCCATCGCCCGTACCCCCTCCTCTCCTGCGCGCTTCAGCCGGATGAGCCCCCTCCTCCGCCGGGTCGTCCCCGGTGGGCAGGTCGCCGACGATCGCCTCGAGGATGTCGTTGAGGGTCAGCAGGCCCCGGACGGAGCCATACTCGTCGAGCACGACCGCGAAATGCATCGCCGACCCCTTGAACATCTCCAGGGCCCTCAGGCCCGTCGTGCCCTCGTAGATCAACAGGGGCAGCTTCAACAGGCCCTTGATGCCGAACGGCCGCCCCGCGAAGCCGTGGACCAGCAGGTCCTTGACCTGGACGATCCCGAGGATGTTGTCGATGCTCCCCTCGCACACCGGGAACCGGGAATGGGGGCTCTCGGTGATCTTCCGCTTCATCTCCTCGGGCGGGTCGGCGACGTCGAGCCAGGCGATCTCCTTCATCGGCGTCATCAGGGCGTTCGCCCGATGATCGCCGAGCCGGAGCACCCGCTTGACGATCTCGTGCTCGGCCTCGCCGAAGATCCCGGCCCGGAAGCCCTCCCTGAGCACGGCCTGGATCTCCTCCTCGCCGGAGGGCCGGCTGCGCATCCTGCGGAGCGCGCTCGCCATCGGGCCGCCCAGGAGGCGGCCGATCAGGGGCAGCGACCGCGACCCACCCCGGGGGTTATCGGACGCCATGAGGTTGTGCTCCGGCCGACGTCCCATCCGGCCTCTATTGTAGCGGCCGAGTCGAAGCCGTGGGGCGACCGCCCCCGGCAATCCCGCCCCGGGGCGGCCCGGTCGCTTTGCGGAGGAAAAACAGGACGATCCGGCCGCGGGCCACGATAGTAACCTTGACGGGCCCGCGTGGGCCGACGACCTGATGGACTCCGATGGACAACCACGATGACGCTCTCCTTCGAAGAACGCAGCCGGATCAACAAGGACAACGCCAGCCACGGCGCGGGCCGGCCTCCGAGGCCGGCCGCAACAAATCCAAATATAATGCATTGAAGCACGGCGGGCGCGCCGAGACGCTCGTCCTGCCCAACGAGGACGGCGCCGCCGTCCAGGCGCTGCACCACCAGTGGGACGACTTCTATCAGCCCCGCTCGCCCGCCGAGGCCGCCTACATCGACAAGGCCGTCCTGGCGCTCGAGAAGGCCGAGCGCCTCCGCCGCGCCGAGCACCAGGCGCTCTCCGAGCAGGTCCGCGCCGCCGAGCATCGCCTCGACGAGGCGCAGGACGAGGAGGTCGAGCGCTTCAGCGCCCTGCTCCAGGAGGACCCCGAGGCCGCCGTCCGCGGCCTGAGGCGCTCCGCCGCCGGCTGCCGCTGGATGCTCGAGCAGTGGGGCGACCTGGGGCACGACCTCGCCGAGCGCGGCGCCTGGGTCACCTCGCAGCGCGAGACGGCCGTCCGGCTGATGGGCATCCGCCCCGAAGCGTTCCGCGAGGACGAGACGGCCTACCTGATCCGGCTCTGGAACCTCATCGCCTTCCCCAACCGCAACGAGGAGGCGGTCGACTTCCTGCTCGCGCCGCCGCAGGTCCCCGACGCGATCCGCTCGTGGCAGGCGAACTGGGAGCCCGACATCGACGACTGCCGGAAGAACCTGGCCGAGGCGGTCGCGCGCGAGGTCGCCGAGCTGACCGAGCGCGAGGAGCACCTGCGGACCGCGATCGAGGAGCCGGCCCGCGCCGGCGCCGCCGAGCGGGCGTTGGTGCTGGAGGGGGAGGAGGGCCGGAAGCTGCACCGCTACCAGGTGACGGCGGAGAACGACTTCCACCGCGCCTACAACGGCTTCCTCAAGGCCCGCGCCAAGGAAGAGGCGCTGGTCGACATGGCCCCCCAGGCGCCGCTGCCGAACGAACCGAATTCGGACATCGCCATCGACGCAACCATCTTGATGGAGACCACTTCCGACGACGCACGGCCCGCCCGTCCCGGGACGGATGGGCCGGCTCCGGTCGCGGCGGTCGCCTCGCTGCCGAACGAACCGAAATCGGCCCCCTCGGGAGAGGACGAGGCCGGGGCCCGGAATCCTCCAGGTTGCCCATGTTGCCGCTGGTGGCCGGGATCGACCCGGTGACGCCCCCGACAGCCGCCCCGGCCGGGTGACGTCGGGGGTCCGGAGGGCCGTCGGGAAGGGTGGGCGAGGCCCGCCGTCGGGGAGGGTGCGCGGCCCCATTCCTCGACCTCACCAGCCGTGATCCTCCTCGGCGCCCGGTCCCTGGGCGGCGCGACGACGGCGGCGCCGGGGCCGTAGACGACGGCCTTGAACTGCTCGTAGGGGAACGTCTTGCGGAACGCGATCCAGAGCCGGCGCGGGCCCGAACAGCCGCTTCTTCGCCTCGATGATGCGGACTTCGAGCCACTCGTCGGACACACCGCCGGGGGGCCGGAACCAGACGGGCTGCCCGGCCGGCGGGAACCGCTCGACGCTCAGCCGGGCGCCGCGGAGGCTGACGTCCTCGATGGCGGCGGCGACGTGGCGGAACTGCGGGCCCTCCCACCAGCCGATCCAGCCGCGGGCCGCGGCGACCGCATAGCGGCACGACGCCCGGCGCTCGTCGGCGCCCCCCGGCGGCGCGGCGTCCTGCAAGTGTCCGGACCGACGATTGATGCTCACCGCTCTGATCCCTCCCCGCCGAGGCCCCGGCCCCGGGCCCGCCGGCCTCCGGGTCAGGTCCCCGACGTCCCGTAGACGGCGACCTTGAAGAAGTCGTAGGGGCACGTCTCGAGGAACGCGAACCGGATCAGGTGCGGCCCCGGCCCCCGGGGCGCGTCGCCTCGCGGCGAGACCTCGACCCATTGGGTCGGCGACGGCCCCTCCAGGCGGGCCCAGACGCGCTGGCCGGTCGCCGGGACGGCCTCGCTGACCAGCGACAGGCCCGTCTGGCTGATGTCCACGAGCCGGCCGACGCAGGAGCGCAGCTGCAGGCTCTCCGGCTGCGCCGCGGCCGCGGCCTCGCGGCGGACCTCGGCGCGGCGCGCCTCGGCGACGTCCTTCGACGCCGGGCCGCCCCGGCGGAACGCCGGCCCTCGCGCCATCATCGTCGCGTAGGTGCCCGACCCCGGCCCCGGCCCCGATCCCTTCGGCCGCGCCGCCTCGACGCGCGGCCCCGAGGCGTCCGCCCTCGCGGACGGGGGGCCCCCTGGACCTCCTCCCACCAGCTCAGCCGCACCGGCAGATCGGCCACCGGATAGCGGCACGACCCCCGCCGCTCCGTCCCCTCGCCATCGCCCCCGCCATGGCCATATTCGTCCTGATAAGCGGCATATTCATGATTCGTCATGGTTGGCGCGGGTCCGGGGGGGACGGTGATCCTGTGCATCGCGGGGCGCGATCGGCCCGCGCGACGTCGGGCGGGCCGGGCCTCGTCGAACCAACCCTATGCCTCGCGTGGCGGGCTGTCAAAGCGCGGGGATTCCGGGAAACGCGACCCCCCGACGCCGCACCCCGGGCGCCCCGATCGGGCCCGGCCCCCGGCGGCGATCGCGCGGGCCCCGGAAAAACCCGGGACCAAACGGCCCGCCGAGACGCTATTAAGAGGGACCGCTCTCGCGAGCGGCGCCCGAGGCGGCGGCTGGCGGTCGATCAGCCGGCGCGGGGTGCCCCGCACGGTCATCATCGGGACGCCCCCCTCCCATTCCGGGGTGCGCGCCGATCGCGGGGCGGTTCGGCCAATCCGGGGCGATCGCATCGTCCGGGCCATCGGCGTCGATGGCCGCGACGGCACTCAGGAGGGACGTTCGGCCGCCGGCCGCGAGGTCGGCCGGGGGTGCTGTCGCCCCCCCGACGGGCCGGGCCTCCCGATCCGGGCGGGGAGCGAGGTTCGCGATGACATCAGCGACGGAGCGAAGCCCCCGGTTCCACGCCCTCGACGTCTGGCGGGGGGTGGTCTGCCTGGTCGTGGTGCTGGAGCACGCGGCGGTCGCCCTCTGGTCGACGGGAAGCCCCGGCGCGGGCCTCGACGGCCTGGCGCGGCGGGCCATCACCCGGGGCCTGGGGCTGTTCCTGGGGACGCCGCTGTTCTTCGTCATGAGCGGCTACTGCATCGCGTCGTGCCTCGACTCGGCGCGGAGGCGGGGCACCTCGCCGTTCGCGTTCCTGGCGCGCCGGGTCTGGCGGATCTTCCCGCCGTACTGGGCGGCCTTGGCGCTGTTCGTCGCGGTGGTGGCGGGGCTCGACGCCGTCGGGCTGGCGCGGTACCACGCGGGCGACGTCGCGCTGGGGCTGTCCTCGCCCGGCGTGCTCGACGCCTGGCAGTGGTTCGGCAACCTGACGCTCACCGAGACCTGGCGCCCTCTGGTGGTGTCGGGGCACGAGATGATCGTCTACACCCGCGTGGCCTGGTCGATCTGCTACCAGGAGCAATACTATCTGGTCTGCTTCGGGGTGCTGCTGCTGGCCCCCGCGCGGGCCTGGCGGGCCCTGGCGTGTGTCACGGCGGTCGCCGTGGGGTTCCGCGTGATCGCCTGGGACTCCGGGGCGCTGCACCGGATCGACGGGACCTTCCCGGTTTACTGGCACGAGTTCGCGATCGGCCTGGCGGTCTACTGGCGGCTGGGCCGCGCGACCACCCCCGTCACACGCCGCGCCCTGGAGCTCGGCCTGGCCGCTCTGCTGGCCGTCGCGCTGTGGACCGGGCTCGTCTCGACCGTCGCCGCGTCGGCGTTCGGCCTCCTGCTGATCGCCTTACATCGGTGGGACGACCGCGTCGCGGGGCTGCGCGGCCTCGACCCGCTGCGGGCCTGCGGGCGGAGGAGCTACAGCCTCTACCTGGTCCACCTGCCGGCCGTGATGATCGTCAACGCCTGGCTGTGCGACCGGGGGGTGGACGGGTTCTGGCCGAGGGCGCTGGTGATGATCCCGGCGGCGGTGCTCGCCTCGGTCGCCGCCGCCTGGGCCTTCCACCGCGCCGTCGAGCGCCACTTCCTCGACCTGCCGGCCATCCGCCGCATCCCGATCGCGTCGCCGAGGCCGGCGCTGGCCTCCGCGGCGTCGGCGGTGATGGGGCTGGCCCGCGGCGCGCTGCCGGCCGCCAGGCCGGCGGTCGCGTGGGCGCCGGCGCTGGCCGCGATGGTGCTGGTCCCCGTCGGCCTCTCGGCCGGCATGGCCTGGGTCGGCACGGCGGACGCCCGAGGCGCGTCCTCGCGGGCGGGCGCGCGCACCTCGCGGCCCGGATGGACCCGATCGCGGCGGGGACCCGGCCGCGCAGGGCGCATCGAGCTGGCCGCCGCGACGGGCGCCGGGTCAATCGTCCCGGACGGACCGTACATGGACGTCTGGAGCGAGGACTTCATCCGGAGCCGGGTCGCGGAGGACCGGCGGGGTCCGTCCGGGTGGTCCCCTCGTCCCCCCGACGGGCGATGGCGCGACGGCCCTCCGCGTCGAGTGTACCCCCCCGTCGCCTCGGCGCGTCGGCATCGTCGCCCCGGCTGGCGGCCCGACCGTCCCCTTCCCTTCGGGCTTCGCAGGTCCCAACCCCTGGGCTGAGGTCGCCCCTCCCCGCGGGCCACCGGGAATCCTCGTCGCCCGGATCACCCGCGGGCGCGATGCAGCCGAGGGCGGCCCTCCTCCCGGCCTGGGGAGGTGGGTCGCCCTCGGTGTGCGGTCGGTCGGCGCTCAGGACTTCCTGGCGATGTTGACGTAGGTGTGGACGTGCGGGGCGCCGCGGAAGTGCCAGACGAAGTTCGGGCCTTCGAGGCGCCAGATGTCCCAGACCTGGTCGTCGCCGACGTCGTTCGACTCGTAGAAGGCCATGTGGAGCGCGTCGAGCCCGCCGCCGGCCTTCTGGATCGCCAGCGCCTCGTCGACGTCCTCCTCGCGGTAGGGGGCGAGGACCACCTTGATGACCGATTCGACGAGCTGCTTCTGGTCGGACGACAGGTCGCCGATGGCCAGGCCGGGGAACTGGCCCGAGCCGCCCTGCACGGCGACGGCGTCCTCCTTGGGGGCCTTGGGCAGCAGGGCGAGCTTGCGCTGCTTGCCGTCGAGCGCGTTGAAGACCTCGTTGGCCTTCTTGGTCTGGTAGTAGAAGACGTTGCCGGGCAGCCCCTTCTTCGAGTCCCCCTCGCCGTGTCCGTAGACGATCGGCCCGCCGAAGGCGGCGCCCTCGACGCTGTCGCCGTCGGCGCGGATGGTGACGTGGCGGCCGGTCATCTCCCACTCGAACTGGCCCGAGCCGGGGGTGCCGAAGACGGCGACGTGGTACTCGCCGAACCCGCCCGAGTCGTCGTCCATCTGCTTCAGGAAGCGGTCGTAGCCCTCGGGGCTGACGACGCCGCGGAAGATCTCGTCGAGGACCTTCTGCTGCTCCTTGGTGTAGTCGTCGATCTTGGGCTTGGTGATCGCCCAGTTGGCGCTGATCTTCTTGCGGAGCGGGTGGTCGAACGGGAAGCAGATCTCCTTGCGCTGGTCGTCGGACAGCGAGTCGTAGAACCGCTTGACGGCGGTCTCGGCGGGGCAGGATGCCGACGGGGCCGCGACGGCGCGGCGGGGCGCGGCGATCGTCGGGAGCAGGCCCCCCGCGACGGCCACGCCGGCCGCCTTGCGGACGAACTCGCGCCGGGAGAGGCCGTCCCCGCAATCGGGGCAGTCGTGACGAGCTTCATCGGTCATGGTCGGGCCCTCAGCTCAGGGTGACGTCGCCGGGTGGCCTCGTCCCACCGGGACAGCCCGAGGTTGGTTCATCCGCGCCACGGGGCGAGTCGGCGCCGATCGTAACCCAGCGGTTCAACAAAGTGCAAGCCTCGGCCCGGCCGGGTCGCGGATCAAGTCCAGTCCGCGAACGCCTCGTCTTCATAGAGCCGGTCGAACTCCGCGACGATGCGGCCGACCAGGCTCGGCGGGCAGATAGCCCACGGACTTGATCACGCGATGCTGGTCGACCTCGCGCGGCCAGTTGCACTTGACGACGCAAGGCTTGTTCAGGCCGGTCGGGCCCGAGCCGTCGGGCGCCCAGGGCAGCGGGATGTGGTGGGAGGGGGGAGGCTCGTCGAAGACGCCGGTGATCGCGAGGACCTGGAGGGGTTCCCCGGCGTCTTCGATGCGTTCGACGAGATGACGGCGCAGGGCCGCTCCTTGGTCCGGCCCTTCCCGTCGGAGAAGTAGGCCAGGACGACCTGGCCGAAGGAGAATCGTCCCACCGGCGCCCCCGGCTCAGAGGACCCAGTCGTCGTCGTCGTCGAGCCACCTGTCCGGCGCGGGGAAGCGCCCGAGCATCGCGCGGAACTTCTCCCGGCCCGGCGCGCGGTGCTCGACCCCCTTGAGGCGCTCGCGGTGCTCGGCCGCCCCGTCGGCGATGGCGATCGTCGCCTCCAGGCCCTTGGACCGGAACTCGTTCAAGACCCCGACGAGCGTCTCCTCCTTCACGCGACAGGATCGGGCGATCTCCCGGATATCGTCGCCCCGGGAGAGCTGGTAGAGGATGACGGCCTTCCGGTGGAGCTTGGCCGGCCTGGGGCGCAAGAAGATGATCCGCGTCACCCTCTCCTTCTCGTCCGGGGTTAGATCGATGACCGGCATGGCGCGAGCCTCCTCATCTCGGTTCAGTCTATCAGGTCCATTCGCCCCGGTCGATCCGGGCGAGGGTGCGTCTCGCGGCGGCATCGTCGCGGGGCCGGCCCGCGACCCGGCGTCAGGTCCGGATCGTGTCCCACCGCGCGACGGCGATGGTGCCGAAGACGATCAACGGGGCCCAGGCGGCCAGCTCGGGGGAGATGACGGCGTTGCCGCCGAGGTACTGCGACAGGAAGGTGGCGCCGTAGAACAGCGCCGAGGTGCCCAGCGACATGCCGAGGTTGACGAACATGTTGCGGCCGTAGCCGCCCAGGACCAGCGGGCAGGCTCAGGAGCATCAGGTTGAGGCTCAGCAGGGGGCGGAGGATGCGGCCGTGGAGGAACACGGCGATGTCCTGCCGCTCGGGCTCGTTGGCCGGGTCGGCCAGGCCGCGGATCAGCTCGGGGGTGGTCGCGTACTGATACCACTGGCGGCTCCGCGTGACCGCCTCGAACTTCAGCGCCGAGCGGAGGAAGTACGACTCGCCGCCGAGGTCGCGCGCCTCGCCGAACGGGGGCGGGAAGCCGGTCAGCGTCGTCGACGCGGACCAGCAGGCCGCCGTCCTTCCCCTCGTCGGGCCCGCCCGACGGGGACAGCTGGAGGTAGTACAGCCCGATCCAGGACGCCCCGAGGTCCTTCAACTGCTCGTCGTCGACCGGCGGCGAGATCCGGGCCCCCCGCAGGAGCCAGCCCCCCCGGAGCGGCGACTTCGGGTCGTCATCGGGGATGTGCCGCGCCTGCTTGGCCTCGATCTCCCGGATCGTGCCGAAGACCTCGACCGGCAGCGTGGCGTTGAACGACAGCACGGTGCGCGTGCCGCGGTCGGCCTCGCGGCCGTGGATCAGGACGCGGTTGGGGTCGTACCGCATGACGGGCTGCACCTTGCGCTGGCCGTCGTCGTCGTGCGACTTCTGGATCTCCTCGGCGTACCGCGGCATGATCATCTCCTGGTTGACCACCGCCAGCAGGCTGACCAGGATCGTCGAGACCCAGACCGGGCGGATCACCCGCTGCGTGCTGATCCCCGCGGCGAGCATCGCCAGCAGCTCGTTGTTGCGCTGCATCCAGGTGACGGTGAAGATCGCCGCCATCATGCCGATCACGCCGCAGAGCCGGTCGTAGAACTGGCTCATGTGGACCAGGTAGAACCGCCCCATCACCTGGAACAGCTCGACCGCCCCCTCCGCCCTCTTCGAGAACTCGTCGAGGTTCGAGAAGGCGTCGATCACGATGTACAGGCCGATCAGCGCCACGAAGCAGATCACATACGCCTTGAAGAAGGCCCAGTAGCGCTGGCGATCGAGGATTCGCATCGTCGCCCCCGCGGAGTGATGAGTGATGAGTGATGAGTAATGAGTGAACCGGAAAGTCCGGAGAGTGCTGAACGGGCGCGACTGTCCTGCTATTCCCTACTCATCACTCATCACTCATCACTCATCACTGTTCAGTGCTTGACGACCGACGGCAGGACGAACCCGGCCAGGACGCCGAGCACGGTGTTGCCGGCCCACAGCGCGACGGTCGGGTTGAGCAGGCCGTCCTTGCCCATGTTGACCCCGAGCAGGATCAACGGGTAGTACAGGACGATGATCGGCACGAAGCACGAGATGAACGCGCTGAGGAAGTCGCGCTTGGCGAAGAGGATGCCGACCGGGGCGCCCAGGAAGACGAAGAAGAAGCTGCCGCACGACATCGCGACGCGGAGGCTGCTTCTCGGCCTCGTCCTCCTTCCACTTCATCTCCCAGGTGCCGTAGTCGACGAACGACCGCTGGACCATCGCCCAGTCGACCCGCCCGATGCGGCCGGTGCCGATCCAGAGGCCGGCGGCCATCGCCTGGAGCTTGCGCTCGCGGGCCATCTTGCGGCGGAACTCCGCCTGCTCGGCGATCAGCTCGGGGGTGGTCCGCTCCTGGATGCGCTTCTCGGTCCAGGGCTTGTTGCCGTTCGACGGCAGCGGGATCGGCAGGATCGAGTTGTTGATCAGCGGCGACGTCCTTGCGCTGGTCGGAGACCTCGGCGCCGTCGAGGTAGACGCGGGCGACGTGGTTCTCGGTGTCGAAGCGGAGGATCGCCCTCCGGGCCTGGATGACCGTGTCGAACGAGTTGGGGTTGCCCGGCCCGCCGCTCCGCCTCTTGAAGGTGGGCTCGATCATCGTCATCCCCTCGACGTCGCGGACCTTGATCAGGAACGGCCAGCCGGGGTTGTTGAACTCGCGCTCCTTCTTGAGGATCTTGTAGAACATGTCCTCCATGTTCTTGAAGAGGACGAGCTTGGCCTTGTTGTTGGCCGTCGGGATCGGGCCGCGGCTCAGGTAGAGCATCAGCGCGCTGAGCGACAGCCCGAGCAGGATCGCCGGGCGGAGGACCGTCCAGGCGCTCAGCCCGGCGGTCTTGATCGCGACGATCTCGTTGTCGGCCGCGAGCCGGCCGTAGACGACCGTCACCGAGAACAGGAGCGACACGGGGATCGTGTACGGCAGGCTGCCGGGGACCACGAACGGCACGAGGTTGGCGATCTCGCGCGGCGAGAGGCCCATCTTGGCGGCCTCGATCATGACCATGAACAGCACGATCACGATCGTGATCGTGAGCAGGGCCAGCGCGAAGGCGCGGAGCACCTCGCCCATGACGTATCGCTGCAAGATTCCCAGCAATGGAGCCCCCCGGCATCCCTGCCCGCGATGAACCCCCACCCCACCCCGTCGCGACCGCGGCCGAATCGTTCGGCCGTGCCCGGATCGATCAGGTCAGGCGACCGGGTCCAGGCACTCGGCCAGCGCGCCGGCCAGGCGGCGCACCCCCTCCGCCAGCGCGGCGTCGTCCGGCACGCCGAAGCAGAGCCGCGCGTGGTTCCTCGGCGCCGGCGCCGGCCCCCCGGCGAAGCAGTAGGCGCCCGGCACGTACAGCACCCCCTCGACCATCCCCCTGGAGAACAGAGGCCCCTCCGGCCCCGTGTCGAGCCCCTCGGGCACCGTCAGCCAGACGTACAGCCCCCCTCGCGGGCGGGTCCAGCGGACCACCCCGTCGAACGGCCCGAAGTGCTCGTCGAGCGCCGCGAGCATCGCGCCCGCCTTGCGGCGATAGGTCGCGACCAGCCCCGCGACGTGCCGGTCGTAGTCGCCCTCGACGATCAGCCGCTCGAGCACCTGCTGCGCGAAGTGGCCCGAGCCGAAGTCGTGGTTCCCCTTCAGCCGCAGGACCGGCCCGACCAGCGCCTCGGGCAGGATGCCGTAGCCGGTCTTCAGCCCCGGGCTGAACGTCTTGCTGAAGGTCCGCGCCAGGATCACCGTCTCGCCCGCCGACGTCGTGCCCCCAGACGCTCGGCGGCTCGGGCCCCTCGAACGTCAGCCCGCGGTAGGCGGCGTCCTCCAGGACGTAGATCCGCTGATGGGTCGAGTACCGCCGGGCCAGCTCGACCAGGGCCCCGCGGCGGTCGTCGGCCAGGCTCAGGCCGGTCGGGTTGGCGTGCTCGGAGACGGTGTAGATCAGCTTCACGCGGTCGAGCTCGCCGCTCGCCTCCAGGCCGGCGAGCGTCTCCTCCAGGGCGTCGACCCGCAGGCCGTCGTCGTCGGTCGCCACGCCGACGACCCGCGCGCCGCGCGTCTCCAGGACGCCGAGGTAGACGAAGTAGGTCGGCGACTCGACGAGCACGATGTCGCCGGGGTCGAGCAGCGCCTCGGCGATCAGGTAGAGGAGCTGCTGCGACCCGGTCGTGACGACCGTCCGCGGCAGCAGGTGCTCGAACGAGCCGGCGGGCATCCGCTCCTCGCGCTCCAGGCGGCGCGAGCAGGCGCGTCCGCAGCGCCAGGTCGCCCGCGGTCGTCCCGTACTGCAAGGCGCGTCGCCCCTCGCGAGCGTCGCCGAGCACCGCCGCGACGGCCCGCGCGGTCGCCTCGACCGGCAGGCTCTGCTGGTCCACGAAGCCGGCGGCCAGCGAGATCAGGTCGGGGTTGGCCAGCGCCGCCTGCATCAGCGAGCTGATCGGCGGGGTCGCTGGTCCGGCCGGAGACCGCGCTGAGGGGGGTCCTGGGTGTCATGATGGGGGAGCCGATCCGGGGAGGCGCGAGGCGTGCAAGGACTTCCGGTACTCTAGCGATCGCCGCGAGGGTGTCAAGTTCGGTCGCGTCGGCCCTCGGGCCGTCGGGCACCCCCGGAGACACGCGCCGGCGGCGTTCGGGTTCGCGCCGGCCGTCGGCGGACGGTCGGGCAGGCGCCGGCGACCCCCTCGGCGCAGCGCCGCAGCAGCGCGGCGGTCGGGTCGGCGGCGTACCGCGCCGGCGCGCGGGACGGCAGGACGCGGTTGTACAGGAGCGTCACCGACGCCTTCGGCCGGTAGCCGCGGTGCCGCTCGATCTCCCGCATGATCTCGTCCAGCGGCCGTCCCTGGACGACGAAGCGGTAGATCCCCATCCAGGCCGGCGAGCGGTCCATGCAGCCGTGGCAGTGGACCAGCACCGGCCAGTTGGCCGGGTCGCGCGCCAGGTCGAGCGTCGCGGTCGAGGAACGAGCCCGCGGAGGCGTCGTTGACCGCCCCCTCGACGTAGCGGATGCCGTGCTCGCGGACGAACCGGCGCTCGTCGGGCAGGCGGTCGCTCCTCTGCGCCGTGTCCTCGGGGAACAGGTTGAGGATCGTCCGGAAGTGGAGCCGGTCGTGCTCGATCCGGAGGCCCAGCGCCGTGGGCATCGCCGAGATGTAGATCCCGCCGGGCACGACCGGGCGGAGCCGCTCCAGGGGCCGGTGCAGCCACGTCAGCCAGATCCCCCCGACGACCATCGCCAGCCACGCCGCCGCGCCCGCCGCGCCGAGACCCAGGCGGCGGACGGCCCGGTATCTCGTCCCGACCGGGGGCATCGCCCGGACGAGCGCCAGGTCGAACGCGAGCAGCCCCCAGAAGAAGGCCCACCGCGGCCAGTATCCGACCGGCTCGACGCCCGGCAGCTCGACCTGCCGCAGCGCGACCAGGACCGCCGCCGCGACCAGCAGCCCGATGACCCCGAGGGCCCGTCCCCGCTCGCGGACCTCGCGGAATCGGCCCGGCGCGAACCCTCCCGAGCCGACACCGAGCGCCACCAGACCGACCGCGGCCCCCGCCAGCGCGAGGCGCAGGCCGGGGGGCGCATGGGGGTCGAACAGGGCGCCGCCAGCCGAGGCCGTGCCAGCCGTCGAACCCCGGGCCGGGCGTCGCCGCGTGCCACAGCGCCGCCAGCGCCAGCGCCAGCGCCGCCGGCCATAGCCCGGCCCGTCCCCGCGACAGCCACCCGCCGGCCGCCGCCAGCACGACGCCCCCGGCCGACAGGTAGATCGCCATCCGGTCGATCGTGTCGCCCGGCTCGGCCAGGCGGTACGCCGCGGGAGGGCGGCGGTTGAACGTCGGGCGCTCGACCGTGGGATACTCGCCGTCGGCGTCCTGCTCGAAGTCGACGACGTGCCAGACGGCCGGCACCACGGCCAGCGCCAGGATGAGCCAGGGCCGCAGCCGGGACAGCAGGGGTCGCGTCGCGTTCAGGGCGGGCATCGAGGGCCCTCCGTGGCCGGTTCGAGCGGGGACGATCCTCGTCGAGGTCCTCACGCCGGGTCCGGGCAATCGCCCTCGGCCCCGGCGATTTGCAGAACATCCCGGGCGATTTCGCGGATCATATCTTAAGGGCGGACGAGGCATAGGTCAGGTCCGCGGGAATGGCCTCGGGACCAGCCCATGAAGCCCCGGAGGGGCGACCGTCAGCAGCCAGGGGCGATCGCCCCTGGTTGAGAGTCACGCGGATGAAGTCTCCCCCAAACCCTCCGCCTCGTCGCCCGAACCCGCGGGTCCAGGCGACGAGGCGGGATTGTCAGAGATGCCCGGACGCCGGGCTCGGCCCAGGGGCTATCGCCCCTGGCTACTGACGGTCGCCCCCTCCGGGGGCTACAAGACGAGGGTAGGTCCCGGAGCATCCTACGCGGCCAGGTCGTCCGACTCGGGCCAGAAGAAGAACTCGTTGCTGTTGGACGGGTAGCGGCGGACCTGGTCCTCGAGGATGCTCAGATAGCTCTGCACCCAGAAGGCCGACTGGCCGGTGCGGGCGGCGTCGTCGGGGACCTCGAAGGCGGAGTGGAACTCGATGTGGTAGTTGCCCTGCGGCTGCATCTGGCAGAAGACCGGCACGACCGGCGCCCCGGTGATCGCGGCCAGGTTGACCCAGGTCGCCGAGAAGTGGTAGCGGTGCCCCATGAACAGCGCGGCCTGCGTGTGGTTGCCCGACCAGCGGACGTCGCCGGCCACGTACAGGATCATCCCGGCGTTCAGCGCCCGCGAGGCCCGCAGGATCGAGCCGGCCGACCCGGCGGCGTCCCCCTTGCGGGAGATGAACAGCTTGTCCTGGCCGACCGGCCCGTCGGCCTCGAACTGCTTCTCCAGGAACTTCGAGACGTGCCGGGGCCTCTCCATGTAGAACCGCAGCGGGTACCCCTCGCGGGCCAGCCAGTGCGGCGGCAGCAGGTGGGCGCCGAAGTGGCTGGTCAGCAGGATCACCCCCTTGCCCCGCCCGAGCGCCTCGTCGAGGATCGACCGCCCCGAGACGACGAACATCGGCTCCAGCCGGCTCTTGGGCACGCCGTCCAGGAGCAGGTCGCGGGTCCGCCACCAGACCTGGTTGCCCGCCAGCTCGCAGGCTGACCGTCGGCACGTCCCAGTGGCACCCGAGCGTGCCGCGGGCCCGCTCGACGGCGGCCTGGTAGCCCTGGCGGAGGCCCGCCAGGAGGTGGTACTCGAACCGGCCGATCCCCGCGATCAGCCGCGACGCGAGCGGCAGGGGGAGCATGCGCAAGACGGGCAAGGCCCTGCGGAGCAGGAACTTGCGGACGTTCAGCCAGCGCCGCACCATGGAGGGACTCCCTTCCCCGAGTGGTCCTGGCGGCGGACGTCCTGCGCCGGGCCGGTCGTCACGTCACGCCGCCGCCGACCCGCGGTGCGCGACGATGTACGCCGCCAGGTCGGACACGCGGCGTAAGTGTGGCACATCGGCGTCGTCGATGTCCACGTCAAAATGGTCCTGGATTTTCAGGAGCACGTCGACCAGGTCGAGCGAGTCGATCGCCAGGTCCTCGACCAGGAGCGAGTCGGCCGCGATCGCCGCGCCGGGCTTGACCCGGCCCGAGCGCCGGACGATGTCGATGACCTCGGCCAGAACGGTCGGGTCGGTCATGGGTTCCATCTCCGCAGGATGAGGGCGTTGTTCGTGCCGCCGAACCCGAACGAGGCACTCATGACGGTCTCCAGCCGCGCGGGCCGCGGCTCGTCCGGCACGTAATCGAGGTCGAGCTCGGGGTCGGGCCGGTGGTTGATCGTCGGCGGGATGACCTGCTCGCGGAGCGCCCGCACGCAGACGGCCGCCTCGATCGCCGAGGCCGCGCCGAGGCTGTGCCCCAGCGCCCCCTTGATCGAGCTGATCGCCAGCCGGCTCGCGTGCGGGCCGAAGACCGCCTTGAGCACCTCGGTCTCGACCCGGTCGTTGACCGGCGTGCTCGTGCCGTGCGCGTTGTAGTAGTCGACCTGCTCGGGCCGCACCCCCGCGCGCTCCAGGGCCGTCGCCAGGCAGCGGGCGACGCGCCCTCGGTGCGGGGTCGAGAGGTGGTATCCGTCGGAGTTCAGCGCGTGGCCGACGAGCTCGGCCTGCGGCTCCAGCCCGAGCCGCCGCGCGGCCGATTCGGTCGCCAGCGCCAGCATGCCCGCCCCCTCCGACAGGACGAACCCGGCGCGGTCGTCGCTGAACGGGCGGCTCGCCCGCGAGGGGTCGGCGGCGGCGCGGTCGTCGGACCGTCGGGCGAAGAGGGCCTTCATCGTGGCGAAGCCGTTGACGATCGGCGCCGTGAAGGCGCTCTCGCCGGCGCCGCAGAGGGCCAGGTCGGCCTCGCCGGCGCGGAGGAACATCGCCCCCAGAGCGATGGCGTGCCCCCCCGAGGCGCAGGCGTTGGCCGGCGCGACGCTCGGCCCGTACAGGCCGAGGTGCTGCGCGACCTGCCCGGCCGCCTGGTTGATGATCAGGCCGGGGACCAGGTAGGGGCTGGTCGCCAGGTTGCGGCGGCGGGCCATCCGCGCCTGCTCGGCCTCCAGCAGGTCGACGCCCGCCGAACGCCGACCCGACCACGACCGCGACCCGGTCGGGGTCGAAGCCGGCCGGCGCGGTCGAGCCCCGCGTCGGCCCAGGCCGCGCGGGCCGCGGCCATCGCCAGGTGGATCGACCGCGCCGACAGGCGGGAGACGTCGGGGTCCTCCGACGCCGAGCCCGGCCCGAAGTCGTCGACCCTTCCGCCGATGTCCTGGAGGAACGCCTCCGGGCCCATCGCGGAGAGCCGCCGAATCCCCGACCGCCCGGCGATCAGCCCGCGCCAGGTCGCCTCCAGGTCGCGCCCCAGGCACGTCACCGCCGAGTGCCCGACCACCACGATCCGTTCCGGCATCCCAGCCTCCCCGGCCCGTCCCCCGTCGCCACCGATCCGTTGGCGAGACCGGGACGGGCGTATCCATATGACAAGGACGATCGGCACCCGGCGGTCGCACCTTGAGAGTTTTCCCGAAAAGTCGGCACTTGACCATGCCGACTCCACGATAATAAAGATAGACGGTCGCGCAATGCGGTTAGGATCGCGGATGCATTGAGCCACAGAGGACACGGAGGGCCACGGAGTCCTGAGAACAAAGAATCGAACGGAATGTCCTGCCGATCAGCCGGTGTCTTGCCGAGCTTGATTTCCCTCTGTGCTCTCTGTGTCCTCTGTGGCTCCTCTTGTTGGATTTCCCCGGGAACTGTCCTCGATGCGCATCGCCAAGTACGTGATGGGGTCCGACGCCACCCCCCGGATCGGCCTGATCGAGGGGGATCGGCTCCGACCCCTGGGCGCGGGGGCCGCGATCCTGAGCGAGACGCTCCACGCCGGGGACGTCGCCGCGCGGGTCGAGTCGATGCGAGGGCAAGGCGGCGACGCGGATCGCCCTGGCCGACGTCCGCCTCCTGGCGCCGATCGACGCGCAGGAGGTCTGGGGGGCGGGCGTTACCTACGAGAGGAGCAAGGTGGCTCGCCAGGAGGAGTCGGAACAGGGGGGCTCGTTCTACGACCTGGTCTACCGCGCGGCGCGGCCCGAGCTGTTCTTCAAGGCGACGCCGAGCCGGGTCGTCGGGCCGGGCCGGCCGATCCGGGTCCGCCGCGACACGAGGTGGTGCGTCCCCGAACCCGAGCTGGCGCTGGTCCTTTCGCCCGACTTGCGGCTGGTCGGGTTCACCGTCGGCAACGACGTCAGCGCGCGCGACATCGAGGGGGAGAACCCGCTCTATCTGCCGCAGGCGAAGGTCTACGACGCCTGCTGCGCGCTGGGCCCGGCGATCACCCTGGCGGCGGCGATGCCGCCGGTCCGCGAGCTGGAGATCCGCCTGGAGATCGAGCGCGACGGCGCGATCGCGTTCGCCGGGAGCACCTCGGTCGCCCGGATGGCGCGGACGCTCGACGACCTGATCGACTGGCTCGGGCGCGACAACCTGTTCCCGCAGGGGGTGATCCTGCTGACCGGCACCGGGATCGTCCCCCCCGACGAGTTCAGCCTCCGGCGCCGGCGACCTCGTCCGGATCACCATCGACGGGATCGGCACGCTGGCCAACCCGGTCGTCCAGGGATAGCCCTCCGGGATGACGACGGCCGCCGCTCCCGCGC
The DNA here is from genome assembly GCA_963708145.1 of uncultured Planctomycetaceae bacterium. Taxonomy (GTDB): domain Bacteria; phylum Planctomycetota; class Planctomycetia; order Isosphaerales; family Isosphaeraceae. Next base: position 236,259 of record OY970189.1, read on the forward strand.
GGGGAGGGCGGCCGTTTCGATCCGGGTCGAGCCCATGCCGGCGACGGGCCGGCTTGCGGTCAGTCCTTCTTGGTCTCGTCCTTCTTCTCCTCGGCGGGAGGCGTGGTGGTCTCGGTCTTGGGGGCCTCGACGGCCGGCGTCGGCTCGGTGGTGGTGGTGGCCGGGGGCGTGGTGGTGGCCGGCGGCGTCGTCTCGGTCGTGCCCGGCGTGGTGGTGGCCGGCGGGGTGGTGGTGGCCGGCGGCGTCGTCTCGGTCGTGGCCTTCTCCTCGGCACAGCCGCCGATCAGGGCCAGGGACAGCGCCATGCCCGACAGGGCGGACCACTTCAGGGTGGAAAACTTCACCGAATTCATCTCCTTCCAGGACACACGGGGGCCGGGGTCTTCCGAGAGTCGGCAGATCCGGATGGCAACACGCCCCGGGCCCGCGCCGCGGACGAAGGCGGCGCAGGCGAACCGCTCGGCCTCCGCGAGGGTTACGGGGGCCGATTATAGCCACGGCCCCCCCCTCCCGCAATGAGTAAGGTCGGAGAACCCGGCCCCCCCCGCGACCGCGCGGCCGGGGTCGCGGCACCGTCCCCCGGTCCGGGGTCGGGCCGGGTTGTCCGGATGTCGCGATTGTGTCAATCTTGCGGGCCTCTTTGTAAGAATGACACGCGATCGGCCCGTCGTGCAGGGCCGCGCGGCCCGTCCGGATGGGCCCGCAAGGGGAGACCCCGCCCCCGCGCAAGTGCCGGGCGCCCGGGCGATTGGGAGGGCCCGGCCGACGGCGGTCGGGGCGTTCGCGGGGGAAACCGCGAGGCCCGGCTTGCCCTCGGTATGGGGCTTGCTTGAAGGGCCGCTGTCCTCCCGAATCCAGGCCCCCTCCCCCGGAACATCGAAGCGGACTGCGTCGCCGCGGGGCGAACGTCGCGGTCGGGGGTCGGAGATTCGGGAGGGCCTCGACGGGGCCGCCCGTCGGGAAGGGGCGTCAGCGAGGACGCCTCGAAGGGCGAAGGGCGCCGAACAGGAGGTTCGCGATGTCCGCCGTGAAGACGATGGCCCTGAGCGTCGCGGTCTGGGGGACACTGGCCGCGTCGGCGCAGGCCGACCCCCTCTACGGCGGGCAGGGCGGGTGGGGCGGCTCGTGGGCCCTGTTCTCGCAGCTCGTCCAGGGGGACGGCCAGGTCATCACCTCGGGCGGGCAGCAGGCCAACGTCCAGAACCTCGCGGCCCCCGCCGCCTTCACCTCCGCCTCCGCCTCCGCCCCGGTGGACGCCTACCTCAACTTCGGCACCAGCGCACCCCCCGAGGCGAGCTCGCTGACGACCGGCAACCCCCAGCCCTGGTACGACAGCCCGTCGGTGGTGCAGGCCTTCGGCGGCCAGGTGCCGACGCCCTCCCAGCAGTCGGCGTTCGCGCAGGCCGTCGTCGCCGACGTCCAGCAGACCTTCACCCAGAGCGGGATGACCGGCAGCAACGAGCCGACCCTGACGCTCGACCCCAACACCCCCCACAACCACACCCTGAGCGTCGTCTCCGGCGTGGACTACACCCCCAACCCCGGCGCCATCGGGATCACCGACGTCGGCCACAACGGCTTCAGCTTCATCGACAACCTGAAGTACGCCAACGACCCGACGGACCTCGAATGGGCCGTGGCGCACAACATCTCGCACGAGCTGATGCACGCCTTCGGCGTGGCCGTGCATCACGATCAGACGGGCACCTATCTCGACGCCGCGACGGCCAATTGGAGCATGCTGACCAGCCCGACGGCGACCTTCAGCCCGGCGGCGGTCAGCGACATGATCGCCCACGACGTCGGCCGCAACGTCACGACCGGCGGCACGGCGTCGGGCGAGGAGATCGACGGCGACCAGATGCTCGCCTCGCCGGTCCCCGAGCCGACGACCCTCGGCCTCTGGGCCCTGGCGGGGCTGGCCGTCGCGGTCCATCGGCGGCGCGTCGCCCATTGAAAGCCGCCCATCGCGGGGCGATCATGGTCCGAGGTTGTCGGGGGTCGGGATGCACCCCCGGCCCCGGATGACCACGATGCGATGACGCCCGATGACCTGAGCGCGGTGCTGGCGTTCTACCCGGCGATAGCCCGACCGCTGGCCGGGCCCGAGCCCCTGGGCAATGCCGGCGGGTCGAGCGGGGCGCGGCTCTGGCGGTTCCGCTCGGGGCGCGGCCTCCTGGTCGCGCGGGCCTGGCCCCCCGACGGGCCCGACCGCGAGGCTTTGGAGCGGGTCCACCGCTGGCTCGATCGGGCGTCGGCCCTGGGGTTCGTCCCGGCGCCTCTGCCGGGGCTCGACGGCCGCACGATCCGCGAGCGGTCGGGAAGGCTCTGGGAGGTCGCGCCCTGGCTGCCGGGGCAGGCCGAGGCCGACCGGCCTCCGCCCCGGCGCGGCTCCGCGCCGCCTTCGCCGCGCTGGCCGCGCTGCACCGGGCGCTCGAAGACGAGCAGGCGATCGGCCCGAGCCCCGGCATCCTGGCCCGCCTCCGCGAGGTCGAGGCGCTGACGGGGGGCGGGTTCGAGGCGCTGGGCGCGCCCTCGATCGGGCGCCCGACGACCCGCGCCGCGACGACGCCCGCCGCTGGCTCGACCTGGCCCGATGGGCCGCGCCCCGTCTCGTCGAGCCGGCGCTGCGACAGGCCGCGGGGCGGGTCGTCCGCCTCCAGCCGGCCTTGCGCGACGCGAGGCCCGAGCACATCCTGTTCGAGGGCGACCGCGTCTCGGGCCTGGTCGACTTCGGCGCGATGGCGATCGACGCGGTGGCGGCCGACCTGGCGCGGCTCCTGTCCGAGTGGCTCGGCCCCGACCGCCCCGCCCGCGCCGAGGCGCTGGGCGCCTACGCCGCGGTCCGCCCGCTCGATCGCGACGAGGTGGCGTTGATCGACGTCTTCGAAGCCTCGGCCGCCCTGCTCGGCGCCGGGCACTGGGCCCGCTGGCACTTCCTCGAACGGCGGACCTTCGAAGATCGGCTCCGCCGTCGCCCGGGGCCTGGCGCACGGCCTCGAACGCCTCGCCCGCCTGGCGGCCGGCGGATCGACCTGATCCCGAGGACTTGCCGCGGTCGCGGCGGCCCCGACCTAGCGGCGGGCGACGCGGGTCTCGAGCACCTTGATCTGGTTCTGGACCCTCTGCACCTGGCCGCGCAGCTGCTGCATTTCCTGCTTGAGGTGGTCGATCACCCGGGTGTAGTTGGCGATGGTGGCCCGCATCCGGTGGAGGTCGACATTGCCGATCGTCGTGCCGCTGTCATCGAGGACTTCGTACATGGACTCTTCGTCGGGCATCGGTGGGCCTTTCGAGGGGGCGAGGGGAGGGAACACCTCCACCATACCGGGCCCGGGCCGTGCATCGGTGAGAATTCTTCGAACTTCCGGCGCGGGCCCGCCGATGCCGCCCTAGCTCGACTCGGTCAGGAGCCGTTGCGCCTCGTCCTGGTCGATGGAGACGCGGCGGATGGCCGAGGCGCGGCCGGTGTCGGGGTCGACCTCGACCAGGGCGCCGTTGAGGCGGGGGTCGCCGGTGGCGACCTCGAAGTAGTGGGGGATGAAGGTGAGGGTGGTGGGCAGGACGCGATCGTAGCGGCGGCCGAGGATCGAGTCGTGCGGGCCGGTCATGCCGACGTCGGTCTGGTAGGCGGTCCCGTTCGGCAGGACCTGCTCGTCGGCCGTGGCGACGTGGGTGTGCGTCCCCAGGACGGCCGACACGCGGCCGTCGAGGTAGCGCCCGAGGAGCTGCTTGTCGCTGGTCGCCTCGGCGTGGACGTCCACGAGGATGACCCTGGCATTCGACCCGATCCGCTCCAGGACGCGGTCGGCGGCGTGGAACGGGCAATCGACGGGCCGCATGTAGGTCCGGCCGAGCACGCTGAAGACGCCGACGGTCGTCCCGTCGCGCGCCTGCACCAGCGCCATCTCCTCGCCGGGCGACTCGGTCGGGAAGTTGGCCGGCCGCAGGAGCCGGTCGGAGCGGGCGAACAGGTCGAACACCTCATCCTTGCGGTAGGCGTGGTCGCCGAGCGTGAAGACGTCGACGCCCGCCTCGACGAGGTCCTCGTGGCACTTGATCGTCAGCCCCGACCCCCCCGCGGCGTTCTCGGCGTTGCAGACGACCAGGCCGATGCCCCACCTCGGGATGATCCGCGGCAGCACCTGGCCGACGATCTTCCGGCCCGGCGAGCCGACCACGTCGCCGATGAACAGGATCTTCAAGGGGGGCATGGGGTGCTCATCTCGCCTCGGCCGGAGGGCGAAGGTTACCAGATCGTCGCCACCCCGGACGTTCGGATCTTGCCGTCCCGGCTGATCAGCGGCACGGCGAGATGGACCGCCGTCGCGGCGATGATCCGATCGGGCATGTCGGGGACCATCGCACGGGAAACGCCCCGCATCGCAAGGACCACCGGACGATCGACGACGACCTCGACGAACAACGTCTCCGAATCGAGCAAGGCGCGGACCTGGTCAAGGGTCGTCGGGTCGATACGCCCCTTCTCGGTCAGATAGACGATCTCAACCAGGCTGATCGAGGAGACCCCGATCTGATCGCCGGTGGCCGCCGCGCCATCGATCTCCGCCCGCGCCGTCGCCGTCATCCGCGAGTCGCCGAAGACGTACCAGATGAGGGCATGGGTATCGATGATGGCCCGGATCAATCAGATGTCCTCTCGCGGGAAGTTGGCCCAGGCTTCGCGACGCGCCTCGTCGATGTCTTCCGCCGAGGGCGCCGGGCCGAGGTGGGACAAGACCCCCCAGAGCGATCGGGGTGGCTTCTTCTCGGGCGTGGGCGCCTCCCGAAGGAGTTGCTGCACCAGGTCGCCGATCAACCGCAGCTTGTCCTGCGGCGACAGGGCCTTGCTCAGGTCGCGGATCTGGTCGAGGGCGTCTGTGGCCATCGCGGTCCTCCCATCGTAGATCGGTCCATCATCCCCCGTCATCTCATTGTAGGGCGTGTGCAACGCGCCGGGGCCGGAATTGGCGTGTTGCACACGCCCTACAGGGATCAGAGCTCGTCGAGGCCGCACGGCTTCTTGACGGCGAAGTGCTCCGCCAGGCGCGCCCGGCAGGCATCGATCGACCCTCGATGATTCGGAGCTTCGGGCCCTTTCCCTGCGGTCTGGTAGAACCTCCGCTCGGCGCGCCAGAGCTGGTCCCAGGCCCGATCATACAGGCCCAGGTCGATCAGCACCTGGCAGTAGGTGCAGATGTCGGGGAGCCGCTCCGGCTCACGCCCGGTGGGCCGCTCGAACATCGCGAGCGCCGCCTCGGGCTGGCCCATCTCCCAGAGCGCCAGCGCCTTCCTGCCCCGGAGGCGATGGTGAAGGGGCTTCCGTCCTCCGAGGTCGAGCAAGACCTTGTAAGCCTCAGACCAACGCTCCTGCTTCAGTAGGCAATCGGCCAGAGCATCCAGCCGCCGGACCGAAGGCCCCTTGGCCTCGATCGCCTCGCGTAACTCGCGGATGGCCCCATCGACGTCTCCCTCCCGATCCCGCTTGTTCGCCCGCAGGACGTCGGGCTCGGTCAGCCGGACGGGGAGCCAGAGGGTGAGCCATAAGGCGAGCCAAAGAAAGAGTGTGGGACCCCCGAGCAATACCGACAAGAGCAGGCACCACCCGAGTGACACTTTCAGCGCATAAACGATCGAGATCGGCGGAGATGGCGGTGCGAAGACCCGAGCCTCGGGAGGTGTGAGAAGCCGGAACACCGGGCCGATCAGGAACACCGCAATGGCCGGCACGGCTGCAAAGATAACTCCCAAGATCACGGCCGAGATCGGGCTTGAGAACGACCGGCGATCGGGCACGCGCCGGTCCGGGAGCCGCCCGGCCATCTTCGCCCTCCTGGCGCGATGCTTCGGTAGCCAGTCGACCAGCCAGCATCCCACGAGGAACCCGACGAGGGCGATGATGCTGATGGCCAGTCCCGCAGCGTCTCGACGGCTCATCGCAAGGCCCCCGGCGACGGTCCAGGCTCCGGGATGTCCGGCTCACCTCGCAAATTCGACGGACCGCGTCTCGCGCAGGACCGTGACCTTGACCTCGCCGGGGTAGGTCAACTGCTCCTGCACGGCGCGGGCGATGTCGCGGCAGAGCTTGGCGGCGGAGGCGTCGTCGAGGCGGTGGCTGTCGGCGATCACGCGGATCTCGCGGCCGGCCTGGATCGCGTACGCCTGCTCGACGCCGGGGAATCCGCACGCCAACGCCTCCAGCTCCTCGAGGCGGCGGACGTACTTGTCCAGCGTCTCGCGGCGGGCGCCGGGGCGGCTGGCGCTGATGGCGTCGGCGGCGGCCACGAGCACGGTATACGGCGTGTCGGGGCGGAGGTCGTCGTGGTGCCCCAGCGCGGCGTGGACGACCTCCGAACGCTCGCCGTAGCGCTTCGTCAGCTCGGCGCCGATGGCGGGGTGGCCCCCCTCCATCTCGTGGTCGGCCGCCTTGCCGATGTCGTGCAAAAGCCCGCACCGCCTCCCCAGCGCCCCGTCCAGGCCGATCTCCTCGGCCAGCAGGCCCGTCAGGTAGGCGACCTCCAGCGAGTGCTGGAGCACGTTCTGCGAGTAGCTGGTGCGGAACTTCAGCCGGCCCAGCAGGTCGAGCAGCCTCTCGTGCAGACCCGGCACGTTGGCCACCTGCGCGGCCTCCTGGCCGACGCGGCGGATGTGGACCTCCATCTCCTCCTGCGTCTCCTTGACGATCTCCTCGATCCGCGTCGGGTGGATGCGGCCGTCGAGGATCAGCTTCTCCAGGGACAGCTTGGCGACCTCGCGGCGGACGTTGTCGAACCCGGTCACGACGACGATCCCCGGCGTGTCGTCGACGATCACGTCGACGCCGGTGGCCTTCTCGAAGGCGCGGATGTTGCGCCCTCGCGGCCGATGATCCGCCCCTTCATGTCGTCGGTCGGGATGTCGACGGTGCTGACGGTCGTCTCGGCGGTGTGCGACGCGGCGTACCGCTGGATCGCCGTGGCCAGGATCTCGCGGGCCTTCTGCTGGCTGGCCTCGCGGAACGCCTGCTCGTGCTTGAGGATCAGCCCGCCGACCTCGTGCCGCAGCTCGTCCTCGAGCCGGCGGAAGAGCCGGTCGCGCGCCTCGTCGGGGCCGAGCTGCGCGATCCGGTGGAGCGACTCGCGCTGGTCGGCCAGGACCTGCTTGACCTCGGCCTGGCGGCGGTTGAGGTCCTCCTGCTGCTCGGCGAGGAAGCGCTGGACGGACTCGAATTCGCGCTCCTTCTTGTTGATCAGTTCGAGCTTCTGGTCGAGCAGGTCGGCGCGCTTCTCCAGGCGCTTCTCCTGGTCGCGGATCTCCCTGCGGGCGCCCTCGACCTCGGTGTCGATGGCCTCGCGGCGGCGGAGCGCCTCCTCCTTGGACTGGAGGTCGGCCCCCTTGACGATGTTCTCGGCCTCGCGGCGGGCCGAGGCGAGGATCTCGCCGGCGAGCCCCCGCGCGGTCTGGCGCGGACCCTGGCGAGGACGGCCGCGGCCGCCGCGCCGCCCGCGCCCCCGACGATCAGCCCGATCAGGACCCCGATGGTTGCACCGTCCACGTCGGCGCCTCGCCTTTCCGCGTTGGAGCCCTCGATGCGCCGCCGCGGTCCGCCGGGCGGTGGGACCGGCGGGCCCGGCGAAAGGCTCGGCTCACGAGGCGACCGGCACCGACGCCATCAACGACCCGGGAGGATACCGACGAGGCCCGCCGGACGCGGTCGTCCGGCCGAGCAGGGCGAAGGATCGGCCGTCGTCGCGGCGGCGCGGGCGAGATGCACCCGGCCCCCCTCGGACGGCCATCCGGCGCCGCGGCCTCCCGGCCGCGGCCCGTGTCGCCGACGAGGGCGCGCCCCGCCCGCGACGTGCGGGTTCTCGTACCGTCCTATCCCCCCGCGGCAGGGCCGCGCGACCCCCGGATCGGCCCCGGGGTGCGGGGCGCCGACGGGACGATCGAGACGATCGCCGCGCCCGCCAGCGCCATCACCATCCAGGCCCACACGAGTGTCATGCCCGCGCCCTCGCCCCGGGAGGGGGAAGTGTCGTTTCCTGCGCCGGCCCGCCGCGCCCGATCCACCCTCGCCGGACCGTGGGCCATGCGACCGAAAGTCTCGATACCGCAATATTTCGGTCGGATCGCCCGCGACCCCGCGACGCGAGGTTGGACGGGCCCCCGACCGCTGTCGATGGTGCCCGGGAGCATCATCACCCGGGCCGGACATCTAATGTAACACAACCGCCGGGGGGGTCAATCGCCCCGATCCCGAGGAGCCGGGCCCGGCGCGAAATAGGCCCGGTCGCGCGCCTCCCAGTCGGTGTAGCCGAGCAGGTCGTAGAGCTCGGCGCGGGTCTGCATCCGGTCGAGCAGGCCGCGCTGGGTGCCCTGGTCGCGGAGGGCCACCAGCGCCTGTTCGGCGGCGCGCATCGCGGCGCGGAAGGCGGTCAGGGGATACAGGACGGCCCGGTAGCCGAGGCCCGCCAGCTCGTCGAACGAGAGCAGAGGGCTGCGGCCGAACTCGGTCATGTTGGCCAGCAGCGGGGCCTCGACCGTCGCGGCGAAGCGGGCGAACTCGTCGGCCGATTCGAGCGCCTCGGGGAAGATCATGTCGGCGCCGGCGGCGACGTAGGCCCGCGCGCGGGCGACGGCGGCGTCGAAGCCCTCGACCGAGCGGGCGTCGGTGCGGGCCACGATCACGAAGTCGGGGTCGCGGCGGGCCGCCACGGCCGCGCGGACCTTCGCGACCATCGCCGACGGCTCGACCAGCGCCTTGCCCGACAGGTGGCCGCACCGCTTGGGCAAGACCTGGTCCTCCAGGTGCAGGCCCGCGGCGCCGCCGCCCTCGAACAGGAGGACGGTGCGCTCGACGTTGATCGGCTCGCCGAAGCCGGTGTCGGCGTCGCACAGCAGCGGCAGCGCCGTGGCGCGGGCGAGCACGGCGGCCTGCTCGGCGAACTCCGAGAGGGTCAGCAGGCCGATGTCGGGCAGCCCCGCCCAGCCCGCCGACAGCGCGCCGCCCGACAGGTAGACCGCGGCGAACCCCAGCCGTTCGGCCAGCTTCGCCGTCAGCGCGTTGAACGCGCCGGGGATCATGATCGGACGCTCCGACCAGGCCGCTCGCAGGAGGGCGCCGGGGGATTTCATGGGGATTCCTCGATCGCGCCGGGACGATGTCTCCATCGGACCATCATCCTGGATGGTATCGCCTCCCGGGACGCGATCCCAGGGCCGAACGGGGGCGTTGGCGGCCGGGTGGCTGGGGTCCGAAGACGGCCCCAGTTGCCCCGGACCGGGGTTGCAGCGCGCCGCAAACTCAGCCACACGTCCGCATTCCGAAAGACGCACGGCTCAAGATCGGCTCCTGACCCCTTTCCCGCTTCCGACATCCTCGGCGAGATCCGCAACGCGCTGGTCGGCAAGGGCGAGGCCGTGCCCCGGTGGCAGTAGGATCGTCGGGCCGGTCTACTTCCCCCCGAGTGCCCTGATCCGCTCGGCCGCCTCCGCCGCGGCTCCGGTCCCGGGATGGTCCTTCGCGACCCGGCGGTAGGCGTCCAGGGCGGCGGGGATCTTCCTGGACTTTTCGAGATTCCGGGCCTGGTTGAGCAGGATCGCGCCCCGATCGACCGGGGCGGGTGCCCTGGCCTTCGCGTCCGCCGCCCCGTCCTTCCCCTTCAATCGTTTCTTCGGCGTCCCCTGATAGAAGGCGTCGCCGAGGTGCTCCCTCATCACGAACCGCGCCTTGCCCTCCAGCGGCCCGGCCAGGAAGCGGACCTCGACGGGCACGGGCCCGGAGGTGTCCGGGCTGCCGCTGCCGAGATTTCGGGTGAACTCCTCGAGGGACATGGTCCGGGCTGCCCTCTCGGGCTTCAGGGCCTGGAGGATCACGACCGGGGTCCCCCGCGCCGCCCGGATCACCGACCCGGAGGCCGCGAGCCGGTCGATCCCGGCCCGATCGTTGGCGCCCACGGACTTCGCCATCTCCACGAACGCCGAGAGGTCGGCGCAGGTCGGCGCCCCGCCGTAGGCGATGACGGCCTTCGCGCCGGGCTGGCCCCGCCACCCCGCATCGTGGGGGAAGATCCGGGTCGGGATCACGAAGGGTTTCACCGAGGGCTGAGGCTGCCCCTTCGGCTCATCGGCCCCGACCAGTACTAGGCCGACGACGGCCATCCCGCCGAATAGCGCCGCTCGCGACATCGCCCCGCCCTCCCCGCCAGGTCATTCGCCGCCCGCGCCGCGATCTTAGGTTAGGCGGGCGGCCGCGCGGCTCAAGGGGCGGGCGAGAGCGCGTCCGAAAGGCGGAAAGGGGTCAAAAGGCGGAAAGGGGTCAGGAGCCAACTCATGCGAAATCTATAAGGGACGGAATGGTTTTTGGGATCTGGGGCTGAGAAAGCCAGGACATCCGCCGGCCCAGGCCCGATGATGATAGAGAGGCCGTCGGGCCGGCGCGGTCCTTGGCAAGTCGAGACGGACGGAGATGGGAGCGACACTCCTCGCGCCGACCGGACCCAACATGCCCGAGGCGAAACGAACCCAGTGGCAATCTGCGTAAGATGACCGCGCGGTCGTGCGAGGCTCTCGCGTCGAGACGACGAAACGAAGCCGGTAGACTTTGTTGCTTTTTTAGGCCCCTGAATTTTTTTGGATCGGCATGAAGCTTTTTGGGCGGGGTTGAGTCCCGATCATCCCCGCGATATCATCAATTCATCGGGTGCCGTAACCACCCCACAGCCCGAATCGCGGCGGGCCTTGGCGCGCCGCGTTCCAAGCCCCCATCCGGAGGTTACGGCCCGGGTGGGGGCTTCTTCGTTCGGCTCTCCGAAGGGGAGAGGAAGGGTCGGCCGTGCAATCCCCGATGCTCGGGACGATCATCTTCGCCGCGCGACGCGAGCGGTTCGCAATCCTCGCCGCCGACCAGCTTTACCATTGCCCCGGCTTGCCGACCAAGAAACGGAGCAAGATCGCCTGTCACCCGAGTCTTCCGCTCGCGGTGGCCGTCGCGGGCTTTGAATCGCTGCCGATCGGCGGGGACCCTGTCGCGTCACAGGTCTTGGAGGTCATCAGTCCGATCGGAGATCCCGACGGACTTGATGTAGACAACGTCATCGACATGCTTCGAGACCGTCTGCATTTCCCTGCCCTCGAAGCACATGAGCAATGCACAGACGAGCTCAAGGACAAGAGCAAATGCAATCTATACATAGCGGCGTACACCGTGGGGCGAACGATTCTCGCTCATCTATCTCTTTATTCAAAGATCCATGCTCAGACTATACAGTCATTCGTAATCGACGGACCGGGCTATATCCTGGATGCGATGAAAGCCCAGCACTCGCATGACAAGGACGAATACCTCGGGGAGAAGCTCGACGATAGCGATGCACTGGCAAGCAGGATTCGGGCTGTGATGCAAGACGCGGTCGACTTGGACGCAAAATTGAAGAGCGATCCCGACCGTGAAATCGACGGGCCTATTGACATGGTAATCGTCAACGATAAAGGCGTTTACAATTTATAAATTTTATGGTTTGTATTATAACTCCTCCAGATCCCACCTCCAGGCAGGATCTCGTAACGGTGGGGATCCCACTCGATCGTCAGCGTGATGCCGGCGGCCGGGTGGCTGGGGTCTCGTCTGCGGCGGGGTGGCCCGGACGCCTGGCGGCGTCCGGGTCGCGGAGCGACACGAGGCGGTTGCTGGCCGGTTTGCTCTATCGTGATCTTATTTCGATCGAGAGGATGCCCTGCCCCGATCGGCTCTGGTGGATTGAGTATCTTCAAAGCGGCGTGTGGCACTGGTGGAGTCCACCAGTGCTCCGCTTCCACATTCGAGCACTGGTGGAATCCACCAGTGCCACACGCCCGCGGGCCTTCCGGTGGCGTCAAAGTGACTTCTGGTAGTGCTCATGGCTCCGTGGCCTCACCAACCCTGTCCTCATCCCGCCTGCGGGCACGAGATCCGCGACCTGCTCGCCGAGATGGTGCCGAACGCGGATCAAGCCAGTCCGGAATTCCGGGCGGTGGTCGGGCAAACACCCGGCGGAGCGATGACATGCCCATACTGCCAACGAGCCGTAGAATACGACAGTGACGGCCGGTCCTTGGTCGTATCCGCACGGACGCCGCTGCGGTACTCCAGGACGAAGATGGAGCTGCGAGCCAGGGATTACGGGAGCCAAAAAAGCCCCCCGGACCCGGCGATGACGCCCGAACGATGGGTCGCCGAGGAGAAGCTGATGCCCGGCGCCCTTCGAGGGTACACCTACGCGGAGGATGGCGCACCATGAAGCTGACACACGACGAACTGGAATTCCTCTCCGCCTGGGCGCGCGAGGAGTGGGAGCCTGCCTGTTACCAGCTACCCGCGCATCGCCTCCAGCTGGCACACGGTGTCTCGGGCGCCCAGCTCATCCTGTTCATCAAGGCCTGGGCGGAAAGCGAGGGCAGGAAGGATCGAGACATCTTCGGCGCCGCCGTGAACCCGCAGCCCCGCTGGCCCTGGCCGACGACCGAGGACTTCGACGGCCGCTTTGCCGAAGCCAGCCGATGGCGGACACATCAAGGAGGTATCACTGTATCCACATCGCCAACGTGACGCCCCGACCGCAGATCGAGGCGGTCTGCCGGGCCTCGGGATACGAGCCGCCGCTCATCTGCACGCCGGAGGAGCTGCCGGCCGGGGGGCGAGACGATGAATGAGGACAGCGTGTTGCAAGAGGTGCGGGCGGCGCGGGAAGCGTACGCGCGGCCGGGTGGCTGGGGTCTCGTCTGCGAGACCCCGGTCGTCGACCGATGCACCGGGGTCTCGCAGACGAGACCCCAGCCACCCGACGCTCGGATCGTCCATCCGGTTGTGCCCGGCGTCCCGGTTCGCTACGCTGGGCGAGGCCGGACCGGATGGACGAGCATGCGACGGTTCACCTGGATCGAGTGGGACCTGCAGAAGATCGATGCCCACGCCCTCTCGGCCGACGAGGTCGAGGCCGCGTTCGACCGGGTCTTCAGCCTCCGGGAGCGGCGGGACGGCTCCTTCCAGTATGTTCGCCGAGGTGCCGTCCGGCCGCCGCATCTGGGTGATCTGGCGGTACGACCGGGAGGACGACGAGATCCCGGACGTGTTCGGCGAACTGAGTGAGCCGGCCATCTTCGTCATCACGGCCTACTGACTGGGGATGTCATGACCGCTCCGGCACCTGACCTCCGCGGCCCGCAGCGGCGGGCCCGCGACGAGCAGATCGCGTCCGAGCCCCCACTCCCGCCGATCGACCTGCCGCCCGACGCGGCGGCGTCCCCGGTCGAGGCGCACCTCGCCCCCCGGCGTCGCCCGCTGGCCGTGGCGGGTGTGGTGGAGAACGGCCTGATCCGCCCCCTGGACCCCAGCGTGCGGCTGCCGGAGCGCTCGCGAGTCATCATCGTCGCGTCCGAGGATTGAGGGCCAACCCTCGAAGACCGGCCGAACCCGGCGCCGCAACGCGCGTGGGGAGTCAAGGGTGCCAGGAACCGATTCTTGACCCGGATGATCCGCCAGGGTCAGGACGGTTTCCGGTCCGAGGGCAGAGAAAGTCAGGACGTCCGCCGGCCCCGGCCCGATGATGATAGAGAGGCCGTCGGGCCGGCGCGGTCCTTGGCAAGTCGAGACGGACAGAGATCGGAGCGATCCTCCTCGCGCCGAGCGAACCCAACACGCCCCGCGGCCAATGAGCCCGATGGCAATCTGGGAAAGATGAACGCGCGGCCAAGCGGGGCCCTCGCGTCGAGACGACGAAACGAAGCCGGTGGCAATCTGGGCAAGATTCCGATCGATTCGACCGATTGCCGGCGCCGGTCCCGATCGTCTTCCTCGCCGCTGCCGAACGAACCGAATGTTGAACAATTCCCCGTCGGGCAGCGGTCCCGAACGAACTCGACGACCGGCCCGAACGAACTCGATGGCCGGCCCGAACGAACTCGATCCCGGCGCCGAACGAACCCAACCGCCGGCGCGAACGAACTCGATCTTCGTGGCGCGGGCACATCCCGTTATCCCTAATATCCTGATTGACAAAGGGATAGAAAGGTTTGCAGTCCCACCTCCGGAAGGCGAAGGATGGGCGCCGAGCGGACCAACCGCCGGCGCGAACGAACTGGGCGCCGCGCCGAACGAACTCGACGGCCGGCTCCCGAACGAACTGGGCGCCGCGCCGAACGAACTCGACCCCGGGCGCCGAACGAACCCAACCGCCGGCGCGAACGAACGCGACGCCCCGCCCGAAACGAAGCCAATAGGGGTCTGGGCAAGATCCCTCCCCTCGGGCCCACCGACCTCGGGACCCCGACGACGGACTTGCCGAAACGAAGCCAATGGGGGTCTGGGTAAGATCCCTCCCGCGGTGCGTGGCTGGGGTTGACGCACCGGGAGGGGGCGGATAAGGTCCGCCCCGGCAAGGCGCCCCGCCGCGGCCAGGAGGTCGTCCCGTGCGCATCGGCTTCGACATGCTCTCCCTCCCGTCGCCGCACCCCGCGCACGGCGATCGCGACCGATCGGGCCTCCGCCTGGTCCGCGACATGCTCGCCCGCGACGACGGGCATCACTACGTCCTCTACCTCCCCGACGGCCTGCCGACCGGCCTCGTCCCCGAGGCCCCCGGCGCGACGGTGCGCATCGTCGCGCCGGACGCCGATCGCCTGGCGAGGGCCAATCCCGACGGTCTCGACGTGCTGGTCGTCCTCGACCCCTTCGGGAGACGGGAGGGCTACTGGCCGCCGGGACCGTCCTCCGACGGCCCGAGGCTGGCGGCGGTCGTCCGCGATATGGGCCCTTTCGTGACCCCTCGGGAGGGCGCCTACGACCCGTCGTTGATGCGGTCCTATCGGGTCCTGGAGTCCCTGCGGCGGTACGACGTGCTGCTGGCCGCCTCGGAGGCCGCTCGCGACGCCTGCCAATCGCTGCTGGGGCTGCCCGAGGGCCGGGTGATCGACCTCGGCGCCGACCCGGCCGCGCGCGCCGCGGAGGCGCTGGCCGCCCTGCCCCGTCGCAGGGCCGTCGCCCGAAGGCGTATCGACCTCGGCCGCGCGCAGGCCGCGGATCGCCTTCTTCTCGCCCCTGCCGCCGCGCAAGACGGGCGTCTCCGACTACTCCGCCTCGCTGCTGCGGGAGCTCGGACAGACCTACGCGATCGACCTCTACCACGACGCCGGCTACGTCCCCGACCTGGGGCTGGCCTCCGACGAGTTCGCCTGCCGCGATGCCCGCCTCTTCGCGCACTACGCCGCCGAGATGGACTATCACGCGGTCGTCTACCAGATGGGCAACTCGACGTATCACGGCTACCTCTACGAGACGATGCTGCGGGTGCCCGGCGTGGCCACGCTCCACGACTTCTGCCTGGCCGGCTTCCACCTCCACCACGGACACCGCCTCGGCCGCGAGCGGGACTACATCCGCGACGAGCTCCTGACGTGGTATCCCGAGCAGGCCGACGCGATCCGCGCGCGGATGAAGGCGTGGGCCTGGGACTGGGACTGCGAAGAGATCGCGCACGACTGCGCGCGGGAAGGCTGGTATCTGAACCGCCGCCTGCTCGGTTCGGGCAACCTGGTGGTCGTCCACTCCCCCTGGTGCCTGGAGCGGGTGCGCGACACATGCCCCGAGCTGGCCGGCCGCGTGGTCGTCATCCCGTCCGGGGCGGAGGTGCGCCGTCCGTCGGAGGCGGAGCGGCGGGCGGTCCGCGACCGCTTCGGCATCCCTCGCGACGCGCTGATGGTCGCCAGCTTCGGGTTCATCCACCCGGAGAAGATGTGCCCCGAGGCGCTCGACGCCTTCGCCCATCTGGCACAGGACGGCCCGTCGGCGCTGTTCGCCTTCGTCGGCCAGGAGGCCGACCTGGGGGCCGTCCGCCGCCACGCCGAGGCGCTGGGGCTGGGCGATCGGGTCCGCTTCCTCGGCCGCCTGCCGATCGCCGACTTCAATGACCTGATCTCGACCACCGACGTGGGGGTGAACCTGCGACGGCCGCCGACCAACGGCGAGACCTCCGCGGCGCTGCTCGGCCTGCTCTCGTCGGGCGTGGCGACGATCGTGACCGACGTGGCGACCTTCTCCGACTACCCGGACGGCGTCGTCCGCAAGGTGCGCTGGGAAACGGAGGGCCCCGACGGGCTGCGTCGCGCCCTGCAAGACCTGGCGGGCGACCGCCGGGCGCGCGAGGCGATGGGGCGGTCGGCGCGGGAGTACATCCGCCGGCACCACGAGTGGCCGCGGGTGGCCGGGCGGTATGTTGACGTGATCGAGCGGAGCCACGCCGGTCGCGCCTCCGCGAAGGCGAGGGGCAGGGTCGATCGGTTGTTCGAGTCGGGGGACCTGGCCGAGGGTGCCACGGGTTGTCCTCAACCCGTGCGCGTCCGTCCGGGGCCGCACCGCACGGGTTGAGGACAACCCGTGGCACCCGGCGTTGACGCGCGGGGATGGTGCGGATAAGGTCCGCCCTGGCAGGTCGCCGCGACACGACAGGGAGGTCGTCCCGTGCGCATCGGCTTCGACATGCTCGCCGTGCAGTCGCCGCACCACGGCCATCGCGGGATCGGGCGATACAGCCGCCACCTGGTCTCGGCCCTGATGGCGCGGGACGACGGGCATCGGTTCATCCTCTACGCGCACGACGACCTGCCGACCGAGAGTATCCCGACGGCCCCCCGTGCCGAGGTCCGCCGCCTCGGGATCGAGCCCGAGCATGGCGTCGGCACGGTTTCGCAGGCCGTCGATCGCCTGGCGCGGGTCAATCCCGACGGCCTCGACGTGCTCATGGTCCTCAGCCCCTTCGAGCGCTGGGCGAACTACCTCCCGCCGGGGCCGTCGCCGGGCGGCCCGAGGCTGGCGGCGGTCGTCTACGACATGATCCCGTTCCTGTCCCCGAACGAGCACGTCGTCGACGCCGTTTTGATGCGATTCTACCGGGCCCTGGAGCGGCTGCGACGGTACGACGCGCTGCTGGCGATCTCGGAGTCGACCCGCGCCGACACCCTGTCGCTGCTGGGGCTGCCCGGGGGCCGGGTGGTCAACGTCGGCGCGGCCAGCGACGGCCTCCTGTTCGCGCCGGCCGATGGCCCGCCGTCGGAGGACGAACGGCGCACGCTGCGGGGGCTGGGCGTCACCCGGCCCTATGTCCTCAACGTCGGCGGCATGGACGACCGGAAGAACCCGTGGGGGCTGATCGACGCCTTCGCCCGGTTGCCCGAACACCTGAGGCGCACCCATCAGCTCGTCCTGACCTTCACCATCCTGCCGCAGGACGCCGACCGCCTCCGGCAGCACGCCGCGGCGCTCGACGTCGGCGACGCGGTGGTCGTCACCGGGGAGGTCAGCGACGAGGCGCTGCGGACGCTCTACCAGCGCTGCGAGGCGTTCGCCTTCCCCTCGTCCTACGAGGGCTTCGGGCTGCCGATCCTGGAGGCGCTGCAATGCGGCGCGGCGGTGGTCGCGGGGGACAACTCGTCGCAGCGCGAGGTGGTCGGCGACGCCGGCCTGCTGGCCAACGTCGCCGACCCGTCCGACGTCGCCGCCAAGCTGGCCCTCCTCCTCGACGGGCCCGGGCTGGCCGAATCGCTGCGGGGCCGCGCCGCGTCGCAGGCGTCGCGGTTCTCCTGGGGGCGGACGGCGTCGCGCGCCGCGGAGGCGCTGGCCGCCCTGCCCCGTCGCAGGCCCTCCTCCTGGCGCCGGGGCCCCTCGCGAAGAGGCCGCGGATCGCCTTCTTCTCGCCCCTGCCGCCGCGCAAGTCGGGCGTCTCCGACTACTCCGCGCTGCTGCTGGAGGAGCTCGGGCGCACCTACGCCATCGACCTCTACCACGACGCCGGCTACGTCCCCGACCTGGGGCTGGCCTCCGACGAGTTCACCTGCCGCGATGCCCGCCATTTCGCGCGCTTCGCCGAGGCGGAGGACTACCGCGCCGTCGTCTACCAGATGGGCAACTCGCGCTTTCACAGCTACCTCTATGAGACGATGATACGGTTCCCCGGCGTGGCCACGCTCCACGACTTCTGCCTGGCGGGCTTCCACCTCCACTATGGACACCTGTACGGCGTCGAGCGGCAGTACATCCGCGACGAGCTGCTGAGGTGGTATCCCGAGGATGCCGAGAAGATCCGCGCCCGTCTGGACTCCTGGGGCGAGGACTGGCGCCGCGACGCGATCGCGGTCGAGTGCGCGCGCGAAGGGTGGTACCTGAACCGTCGGTTGCTCGGCTCGGGCAACCTGGTGGTCGTCCACTCCCCCTGGTGCCTGGAGCGGGTGCGCGACACATGCCCCGATCTGGCCGGCCGCGCGGTCGTCATCCCGCACGGCGTCACTCTGCGCCGGCCGTCGGAATCGGAGCGGCGGGCGATCCGCGACCGCTTCGGCATCCCCCGCGACGCGCTGATGGTCGCCAGCTTCGGGTTCGTCCACCCCGACAAGATGTGCCCCGAGGCGCTCGACGCCTTCGCCCTCGTGGCGCAGGACGACCCGTCGGCCTTGTTCATCTTCGTCGGCGAGGACGCCGACGGCGGGGTTGTCCGCCGCCACGCCGAGGCGCTGGGTCTGGGCGATCGTGCCCGCTTCCTCGGACGGACTTCGATCGCCGACTTCGTCGCGCTGGCCTCCGTCGCCGACGTCGGCGTGAACCTGCGACGGCCGCCGACCAACGGCGAGACATCGGGGGCGCTGCTCTACCTGCTCTCGTCGGGCGTGGCGACGATCGTGACCGACGTGGCGACCTTCTCTGACTACCCCGACCGCGCCGTCCGCAAGGTGCGCTGGGAGGCTGAGGGCGCCGACGGGCTGTGCCGCGCCATGCGAGAGCTGGTCGGCGACCGCCGGGTGCGCGAGGCGATGGGACGGTCGGCGTGGGAGCACATCCGCCGGCATTACGAATGGCCGCGGGTGGCCGAGCAGTACGTCGCGGCGATCGAACGGAGCCACGCCGAGCGGGGCGGCGGCCGGCGACGGCCGAGGGCCCTGTCGGCGTAGGGCCCGGGAATCCTCGAATCAGGACGGGTGATCCATGAAGCGCCTGATCAAGGCCATGTTGAAGGCCCCGTGGCGGTGGACGCAGCCGATCCGCCGGCCGTTCGTGCGCAAGCTGGAGGGCTTCCTGGCGCGCTGCCTCCGCCCGAGCGAGCGCGTCCTGGTCGAGGAGGCGAACGCGCTGATGGACCAGGTCGTGCGCGAGCTGGTCCGCCTGCAACGGCAGGTCGAGCACCTCCAGCAGGCGGTCGAGGACCTGTCGCCGGCGCGCGAGGCCCCGGCGATCGCCGGCGAGATCGACGCGGCCGAGCACCTCAAGGCCGGCTGATCCCGACCCCGACGCGATGCAGGGAGGCATTGCACCCATGCCGCCGCGCCGCGAGATGCTGGCGTTCGCCGCGACCCTGGCCGCGATGCTGGCGGGGCTCTTCGGCGAGGCGCTGTTCGGCGGCAAGGTGCTCAGCCCGGCCGACGTGCTGCTCGTCTCGGCGAGCTTCCGCGACGCGAGGGGACCGCTCTACGAGCCGGCCAACCGGCTCCTGATGGACCCGGTCCTCCAGTTCCAGCCCTGGCTGGAGTTCAACCGCGCGATGCTCCGCCGCGGCCGCCTGCCGCTCTGGAACGACCGCGAGGGCTGCGGCGCCCCCCACCTGGCCAACGGCCAGAGCGCCGTGTTCGACCCGTTCCACGCGATCGCCTATCTCGGCACGCTCCCCGAGGCTCTCGCCTGGATGGCCGCCGCGCGGCTCTGGGTGGCCGGGCTGGGGATGTTCCTGCTGGCCCGGTCGTGGGGCCTCGGGCCCTGGGGGCGATGGTTCGCCGGGCTGGCCTTCCCGCTCTGCGGGTTCCTGGTGGTCTGGCTCCTGTACCCGGTCGCGAGCGTCGCCGTCTGGATGCCCTGGCTGTTCCTGGCGACCGACCGGGTCCTGGATCGGCCCGGGTCGCGGAGCGTCGGCCTGCTCGCGCTGGCGGTCGGGTGCGTCCTGCTCGGGGGGCACGTCCAGACCAGCGCGCCACGTCCTGCTCGCGGCGGGCCTGTATGTGGTTTGGCGATCGAAGGACACGCTCACCCCGGCCCTCTCCCGGTTTGGTAGGGTGGGTCAGCGGCGCAACCCACCGATCCGATGCCGATGGTGGGTCGCTCGCGACCCACCCTACCGAACCGGCCTGGCGGGGCGGGTGAACCCTCGTGGCCTGGCGGCTTGGGGCGGGAGTGGCGCTGGGGGTCGCGGTGGCGGCCGTCGAGGTCGTGCCGCTGGGGGCCTACCTGGCCAAGAGCCCGGTCTGGGCCGACCGCGAGCAGCAGAAGCCGTCGGCGTGGTCGTTGACCCGGCCCAGGCTGCTCGACGCCGCCTGCACGGCGCTGCCCTATGCGTTCGGGAGCCAGCGGCGAGGGCATCCCAACCTGGCCCGGGCCGTGGGGGTCCACAACCTGAACGAGTCGGCCGGCGGGTTCGCCGGGCTGGCGACGCTGGTCTGGCTGGCCCCGCTGGGGTGGTCGTCGCGGCGGGGATGGCCGCGGGCCGGGTTCCTGGCCGGGCTGGTCGCGTTCGGGGCGCTGGGGGCGTTCGGCGTGCCCGCCGGTCGAGAACCTGCTGCGGGCGTCGCCGGTGCTGGACGTCACCGACAACCGCCGGCTGACCCTCTGGGTCGCGTTCGGCCTGGTCCTGCTCGGCGGGGTCGGGCTCGATCGCCTGCCCGCGGCGAGGGTCCGACGGGCCGGTCCGTGGCTCGGGGTCGCCGCGGCGGTCGCCCTGCTCGCGATGGCGGCCGGCGTCGATCGGGCCGTCGCCCCTCCTCCGCGAGAGGGCGCCGGCGCATTACGCCGAGGCCGCCGCCGAGACGCCCGGGCGCCGATCGCGGCCGTCTACCGCGAGCGGGCCGAGCGGCAGGCCCGCGCCGTGCGGGCGTTCGTGCCGCGCTACCTGGCGACGGCCGCCGCCCAGGTGCTCGCGCTGGCCGCGCTGGCCGAGGCGTGGCGACGCGGGCGCGGCCTCCCCGGTCCTGGTCCGATCGGCGCTGCTGGGGCTGGCGCTGGCCGACCTGGTCGGCTTCGGCGCCGGGCTGAACCCGGCGATCGCGGCCGGGGACGACCGCGTCGGCGGCGCGGTCGTCGACTACCTGCGCCGCGAGGTCGGGCCGGGCGGGCGGATCATCGGGGTCGGCGAGGAGCTGCCGCCGAACGTGCTCGATGCGGTACGGCCTGGCCGACGCGCGGAACTACGACTCGGTCGAGCTGTCGCGGAGCCTGTCGTGGTTCGCGCCCCTGTACGAGCCCGGCGGGACGTCGCGGACGAGCCGCCGCGAGGTCACCTGGGAGGGGGTGCTCCGGCGCCGGGATCGGCTGCGCGAGGCGATGGTGGCGGCGGCCGTCGGGGCGACGCCGCCGCCGGCCGGGGCCTTCGCGCGGGTCGATCGCGTCGGCGAGGTCTGGGTCGCCCGGCTCGATGCGAAGCCCTGGGCGGCGGCCGAGCGGCATCCGGCCCGCCTCGCCGTGCGTCGCGAATGCGGCCGCGCGCGGATCGATTTCGAAGCGGATCGCGACGATCGCCTCGTCGTGCGCGAGACGTTCGACCCGGGCTGGCGGGCCGTCCTCGACGGCCGCGACGCGGCGATCGAGCCGTACCGGGGCACGTTCCTGGCCGTCCCGGTCGCCGCCGGGAGGCACCGGCTGACCCTCCGCTACGACCCGCCCGAGGTCCGCGCGGCGCTCGGCGATCTCGGCCGTCGCCGCGGTCGCCGCCGTTTTCGCCTTGACGGGCTTTCGCCCGTTCCGATCTACTCGAATTATGGGCCGCGGGCTTGGACGGACCCAAGCCGCCGGGTTAGAATCGGCCCTGTGCTCCTCACCGGCTAACCACTGAGGGATGAGACACTGATGGTCCACTTCACGTGTGATCTCTGCGGCAAGGATCTGACCGCGTGCGGCGACCCCCGCTTCGTGGTCAAGATCGAGGCCTTCGCCGGCTTCGACCCCAACGAGATCACGGAGGACGACCTCGACGACGACCCCATGGAAGCGGTCTCCCAGCTCCTCCAGCGCGACGAGGCGGCGCGCGGCCGAGGACCTGACGGCCCCGCTCCGCAAGGGGTTCCGGTTCGACCTGTGCCCGTCCTGCCACGCCAAGTTCGTCAAGGACCCGCTCGGCAAGGACCTCGCTGCGCCTGTTCGACTTCAGCAAGAACTGAGAGGTAGGGGTTAGGATCGATGCGGGCGTCTGCGGCGGATCGGCCGTGCGATCCGCCCAACCCTCGCGGATCCCCCGACCCGCGCCTCAGCGGGTGACCAGGACGACGACGTTGGTGATGACCGAGAGCATGAGGATGGCCGCCAGGGCGAGGATGACTGCGTGCGGCTGTTGACGTAGCCGGCCAGGTCGTCGAGCTGCGCCTCGGTGGGGCCGCGGTTGTCGTCGCTCGACGTCCCCCTCGGAGAGGGTGGCCAGCGAGTCGGCCTTCTGGCCGGCGATCATCGGGCGGCTCGCCCTGGAGCAGGCACTTCAGGTCGAGGATCAGGTCGTCGGGGTTGCGGTAGCGGTTCTCGCGGTTCTTGGCCATCATCGTCTCGACGACCACGCCCAGGCCGCTGGAGAGCTTGGTGTTGATGTGGTCGGGGGGCGTGGCCATCACGTTCTTGTCGACGTGCTTGCGCATCACCTCGGAGGGGGTCTCGCCGGCGTAGGGGACGCTGCCCGGTGACCATGTGGTAGAACGTGGCGCCGAGGCTGTAGATGTCGGCGCGGATGTCGACGTCGACCTGGCCGCGGACCTGCTCGGGGCTGATGTAGTAGGGCGTGCCGATCGCCATGCCCGCCTCGGACATCGCCCACTTCTCGTCGGCCGTCAGCCGCGCCAGGCCGAGGTCGGCGAGCTTGACGTTGCCGTCCTTGGTCAGGATCACGTTCTCGGGCTTGATGTCGCGGTGGATCAGCCCGCGCTCGTGGGCGTGCTTCAGCGCCTCGGCGACCGCCATGACGATCTTGATCGCGTCCTTCTCCTCGAAGACCTTGCCCCTTGTCGAGCACGTCCTTGATCGTCTGCCCCTCGACGTACTCCATCACGAAGTAGTGGTGGCCGTTGTACCTCGCCGGCGTCGATCGCGTTGACGACGTTGTTGTGCGAGAGCTTGGCGGCGATCTTCGCCTCGCGGTCGAACCGCTTGATGAACTCCTTGTTCTGCGCCAGCGCGTCGAGCAGGATCTTGACCGCGACGATCCGGTCGACGCTCGTCTGGCGGGCCTTGTAGACGACCCCCATCGACCCCTTGCCGATCCGCTCGATGATCTGGTAGCCGGGGATCTCGAGCTTCTTCTTGATCCTCGCCCACCTCCTTGAGGAGCCGGTCCTTCTGGCTGTTGGTCAGGACGCTGGCCTCGACCATGATGTCGAGCAGGCCGAGGCTGCTGTCGTTGCTGGCGGCGAGCTTGGCCTTGTGCGCCTTGCACTTCTCGATCTCCTCCGCCGTCGCCAGGCCCCGCCGCAGGATCGACTTTTCGAGGTTGAGCTCGCTGAGGCTCGACAAGCCCTTCGCATCCTTGACGGGGGGATTGCTCTCGGTCGATGTGGCCATGAGGCCGGCTCCGTGTTTGATTGGATTGCCAGGGTCGCCGGACGAACCGCGGGTCACCGAGGGTCAGTCCAAAATTGATCGTAACTCTCGGCTGCGACAGATGTCCGGCGAGAGAGAGGAGGTCCGGGGCGTCGCAAATAGATTCTTGCTAACAAATTATGAGATCGCTCATTCCCTTGTCAACGATTTTCTCCCGATCGCGGCGATTCGCGACCGTCGCCGGGGAGTGCCGTCGCGGTTTCGCAACCGTCCCGACGCTTGTGCGACGCCCCCGAAGCGGGTTATAGTCGAGGCCCCGTCCTGGTACGGCGCGGATCGCGCCGGTGACGTCGCGGCGGCGGATTTCGTCCGATTTTCCCGAGGCGATCCTGACGGTGGAGGCGGTCTTGCCGACGATCGGAGTTATCGCGGGCGACGGCGTCGGGCCCGAGGTGGTCCGCGAGGCGCCTGGCGGTCCTGGCCGCCGCCGCGGCCCGCGACGGGTTCCCCTACGAGCTCGCCCCGTTCGACCTGGGGGGCGAGCGCTACCTGAAGACCGGCGAGGTCCTGCCCGACGCGACGCTCGACGCCCTGCGCCGCTGCGACGCGATCCTGCCTGGGGGCCGTCGGACACCCCGGGGTCCCCCCGGGCGTGCTGGAGAAGGGGGTCCTGCTCCGGCTCCGGTTCGCCTTCCACCAGTACATCAACCTCCGCCCGGTGCGGCTCTACCCGGGCGTCGAGACGCCGATCAAGGGCAAGGGGCCCGACGACATCGACCTGGTGGTCGTCCGCGAGAACAACGAGGACCTCTACGTCGGCGCCGGCGGGTTCACCCGCAAGGGGACGCCCGAGGAGGTCGCCATCCAGACCTCGATCAACACCCGCGCCGGCGTCGAGCGCTGCCTCCGCTTCGCCTTCGAGCTGGCGCGTCGGCGGGGCCGCGAACGGCCATTCCGCGGCCTCTCCGACGACGAGACGCGGCGCGGGCTGGTCGGCCTGGTCACGATGGTCGCCAAGACCAACGTCCTGACCTTCGCGCACGACCTCTGGATGCGCACCTTCACCGAAATCTCGCGCGACTACCCCGACATCAAGGCCGACTATCAGCACGTGGACGCCTGCTGCATGCGGATGGTCGTCTCCCCCGAGCGGTTCGACGTGATCGCGACGACCAACATGTTCGGCGACATCATCACCGACCTGGGGGCGGTGCTGCAAGGGGGGATGGGCCTGGCCGCCTCGGGCAACCTGAACCCCGACCGGACGGCGCCCAGCATGTTCGAGCCGGTGCACGGCTCGGCCCCCGACATCGCCGGGCGGGGGATCGCCAACCCGATCGCCGCGATCCTGTCGGTGGCGATGATGCTCGACCACCTCGGGGCCCCCGCCGCCGCCGGCCGCATCCGCCGCGCCGTGGCGCGCGTCCTGGCCGCCGGGGCCCAGGACCCCCGACCTCGGCGGCTCCGCCACCACCGCCGACGTCGGCCGCGCCGTGCTCGAAGCCTTGGAATAGCGGCTCGCCTTCGTCGGGTGGGCACCGCCCACCGGTCTTCGATCCGGACGAGACGGTGGGCGATGCCCACCCTACCGGAACTGGCTACTGGACACCGCCCATGAGCCTCGGCGCCTGCTCCGCCCTCGACGCCAGCGTCCTGGTGCTCAACAAGTTCTACATGGCCGTGCACGTGGTCCCGGTGCGCCGCGCCTTCTGCCTGCTGTTCAAGGAGCTGGCGGAGGTGATCACGCTCGACGACGGCCGCTACAACTCGTTCGACTTCCACAGCTGGCGCGAGGTCTCCGAGGCGAGGGCGCGGTTCAAGGGGCCCGACGACGAATATATCCGGACGGTCCACTTCGAGATCCAGGTGCCGCGGGTCATCCGCCTGCTGGCCTACGACCGCTTCCCCCGGCAGAAGGTCAAGTTCAACCGCCGCAACATCTTCGCGCGCGACGGCAACCGCTGCCAGTATTGCGGCAAGCGGTTCGCCACCAGCGAGCTGAGCCTCGACCACGTCCTGCCCCGCAGCCGGGGCGGCCGCGCGACCTGGGAGAACATCGTCTGCGCCTGCCTGGCGTGCAACGTCCGCAAGGGGGGCCGCACCCCGTGGGAGGCCGGCATGAGGCTGATCCGCGAGCCGGTCCAGCCCCGGACCAGCCCCGCGCTCGGCCTGAAGCTGTCGCACCACCGATACCAGAGCTGGAAGACCTTCCTCGACAACGCCTACTGGACCGTCGAGCTCAAATAGCCGGGCGGCCCCGCTGCTGAGAGCATCGTCGCGTTTTCGAGCTTGGAGGGTGCGCTTCACGCACCAGCCTTGAATGCCACGAAGTTAGAACGTCCTGGAGTAGATCGCGCAGGAGCGGCAGACCTCGGGGGGGGTGTCGGACGATAGGGCGGCGCGGAAGGCATGGTAGTCGGGGCCGTCCCAGATTGCATCGAGCCCGCGCTCCGCCAGGTCACCGAAGTTGATTCGGTCGGGCGTGGCGACCATGCAGCAGGGCATCGCCAGGCCATCGTAGCTGACGTAGGCCCCGCGCCAGGGCCAGTCGCACCGCTCGGGGCCCGGCGTGCCGGGGGGGTGGAGGCTCGGGCGGGTGAGGGGCAGGCGCAGGGTCACCCCCAGCTCGATCGCCACGGCGCGGGCCTCGACGAAGTGGCGCCGGACCCGTTCGTGGTCCTCGTTGACGAGCGTCTGCTCCTCGACGAACTCGCGCATCGGCCGGTACTGCGCCGGCAGGCTCGACTCGCCGAAGTCATGGCAGAGGTGCTGGACGAACACCGAGTCGATCGACAGGCGATGCGCCAGGCGGACGAGGTCGGGCAGCTCGTGCAGGTTCTGGCGCATCGCCACGACCACCATGCGGATGTGCGGGGTCGTGGCGCCGAGCCGGCGTCGGGCCTCGACCAGTCCCTCCAGGTTCCGGACGATCCGATCGAAGTGCGCCCGGACGCGGATGCGCTCGTACGTCTCGGCCGTGGCGCCGTCGATCGAGGCGTGCAGCTCGCCCAGGCCGCTGGTCACGCACCGCTCGGCCCGTCGGGCGTTGAGCAGGGTCAGGTTCGTGTTCGTGCCGACCTTGATCCCGCGGGCGACGGCCAGCTCGACCATGTCGAAGAACCGCGGGTGCATCATCGGCTCGCCCAGCCCCTGGAGCTGGAGCTCGCCCAGTCCGGGGAGCTGGTCGAGCAGCCGTGAGAAGTGGTCGAAGTCCATGAACGCCGGCGGCCCGTAGGGCGGCCCGTCCTTGCGGAACTGGATCGGGCACATCTGGCAGCGCAGGTTGCACTGGCCGACGGGCTCGACCTGGAGGAAGCTCGGGGGTTTCATGGGAGGAGGTCCGGGGGCTCCGGGGAACATTCGATCTTCAGAAGAACTTCACTCGGAATTTCCACGCGCCGTAGCAGACGCCAGAACACCGAGAGGAACGGGATGAGGGCCGAAGTCGCGACCATCTCGGCCACGTGCCCCGGCGCGTGCGAGGTCCGCCGCAGCCGCCGCGCGCAGAACCGTGCGGTCAGGGCGGCCCATGCGAAGCCGCCGCCGCCAGGGCGAGGGGCCGCGATCCGAGCCCGATGCCGATGGCCGCAGGGGCGGTCGCGGCCACGATCGCGTAGTAGTCCCAGGGCGGGCCCGGCCGGATTCGGCGGCGGTAGAGCGCGGGGTGCTTCTTGTAGAGCAGGGCATCGAACTGGCCCTTGCGCTGCTGACGGAGGCTGACGCCCCAGGGCGACGGACGGACGGGATGGACGACGACCGCGTCGGGGGCCGCGACGATCCGCCCGCCGCGCTCGAGCAGGGCGAAGTGCAGGTCGCTGTCCTCGCGCCAGGCGACGGCGAACCGCTCGTCGAACCCGCCGACGGCCGCCAGCGCGTCGCGGCGGCAGAACAGGTTGGCCGTGACGAACTCGGCCCCCTCCAGCCCCGCCGCGTCGCGCTCGTAGTCGGTCGGCGACTCGGGCAGGGGCACGACCACCCGGCCGGTCGCGGCGACCGCCCCGCCGTCGAGCGCGGCCAGGCCCGCGGCCAGCCAGCCGGGATCGGGCAAGCAGTCGTCGTCGGTGAACGCGATGATCGCGCCGACCGCCCGCCTCCAGCCCAGGTTCCGCGCCGCGGCCGGCCCGTGCGGCCCGGTCACCGCGAGGTAATGCACCGCGGCGATCGAGCGGGCGGCCCAGCCCTCCACCTGTCGGCGCGTCGCCTCGTCGTCGGCGTCGTCGGCGACGAGGACCTCATACGCCGACGGTTCGAGCCGCTGGGCCGCCAGGGCGGCGAGGCAGCGGTCGAGCCGGTCGGGGCGACGGTAGGTGGGGACGACGACCGATACGCGTGCCATCACCGCTCCCCCGGCTTCTCCAGCAGGAACGACCCGATCACCAGGGCGTCCAGCGGCGAGGTCCAGAACGACTCCACCGCGTCCCTCGGGGTGCAGACGACCGGCTCGCCCCGGGTGTTGAACGACGTGTTGACCAGCACCGGCACACCCGTCCGCGCCCGGAAGGCTCGGATGAGATCGTAGAGGGCGGGGTTCTGGTCGCGGCGGATCGTCTGGATGCGGGCCGTGCCGTCGACGTGCCGCACCGCCGGGATCAGCGCCTGCCTTCTCGGCCTGGACGTCGTGGACGAACAGCATGAACGGCGAGACCCCGGCGCCGACGAACCAATCGCCGGCCTCCTCCTCCAGGACCACCGGCGCCACCGGGCGGAAATCCTCGCGGTCCTTGATCTCGTTGAGCTTCGCCTGCATCTCCGCGCGGATCGGCGAGGCCAGGATCGACCGGGCCCCAGGGCCCGCGGCCCGAACTCCATCCGTCCCTGGAACCAGCCGATCACGAGGTCGCGTGCCAGGATGTCCGCGACCTCCTCGGCCACGTTTCCGAGCCGCCGGTAGGGCAGCTTCGACCAGCGCAGGAATGCCTCGATCTCGTCATCGGTGAAGCTCGGGCCGAGGAAGGCGTGGTCCATCACGTAGTCGCGCCGATCCGTGCCGCGCTCGCGGGCATCGATCCAGAGGGCCGCGCCCGGCGCGGTGCCGGCGTCGCCCGCGGCGGGCTGGACCCAGATCCTCTTGAAGGGGCCGCGGTCGCGCAGGCGGGCGTTCATCACGCAATTCAGCGCCACCCCGCCCGCCAGGCAGAGGTCGTCGCACCCCGACGCCCCGTGCAGCCAGCGGGCCAGCTCGATCACCGTCTCCTCCAGGACGACCTGCAGCGAATGGGCGACGTCGAAGTGCCGCTGGTCCAGAGGGCCGCCCCGCAGCCGCGCCGGGCCGAAGCGGTCCTCGAATCGGGTTTCGCCGATCGTGTACTGACCCTCCTCGCCGAGCCGCACGATGTCGCGGAATTCGGCGAGGTAGCGGCGGCTTGCCGTACGAGGCCAGGGCCATCACCTTGTACTCGTCGGACGAGTGCAGGAAGCCCAGGTAGGACGTCACCCGCTCGTACAGGATCCCGAGCGAGTGGGGCATGTGGACCTGGCCCAGCCATTCCAGCCCGGTCCCGTGGCCCACGGCATAGCCGGTCGTCGCCCTCTCGCCGCGGCCGTCGAGCGTCAGCACCGCCGCCCTCTCGAACGGCGAGGGGTGGAAGGCGCTGGCGGCGTGCGACAGGTGGTGCGGCACGAAGTGCCAGCGGAACCGATGCCGCGCCCTCGCGTCGCGGAAGCGCTCCTGCAGATGATGGGGGGCGCCATCGAGCAGTTGCCCCGGCGCGTTGACGATCGTCGCCAGGAACAGCGGGTCCCAGGGTGATTCCCACTCGTCGGCCTTCGCCTGCTCGGAGGGCCTCATCGGCAGCGCGATCGCGTCGTCGTCGCGGTGGCGGCCCAGGAGCAGATAGGGATCGTAGGAGTAGGCGACGTGGTCCACCTCGGCCAGGGTGATCCCCGCCTGTCGCAGGCAGAAGTCGATCGCGTGGAACGGCAGCTCCCACGTCGAGAACGGCACCGGCCGCTTGCCGTGCTTGATGTGGGTGAACCGCTCCTCCTCCGCCGCCGCGATCACCCGCCCGTCCCGGACGAGGCAGGCGGCCGGGTCGTGGTAGGCCGCGTTGATGCCGAGGGTGTCCATCGCGTACTCCAAAATCCGGGTCAACTTCCAGGATTCTCATCCCCACGCGGGCATGAGGGCCGACGACATGCGGCGCGGAAACTCGCCGGTCAGCTCTCGGACCGCCCGGACGACCGCCGCGGGGGGGACCTTCCGCAAGCAGTCATGATGCCCCTCGGGGCAGACGCTCTTGTAGCAGGGCTTGCAGGGGACGTCGTGGTTCAGGACGCGGCTCGGGACGGCCCAGGGCGTGTGCTGGAGGTTGGTCAGGGCATAGAGCACCACGACCGGCGTCCCGACCGCCGCGGCGACATGGACCGGCCCGGTATTGTTCGAGACCAGCGCCGGCGCCCCCTCGATCAGCGCCGCGAGCTCGCCCAGGTCGAGCCGGCCGGCGAGCGAGGCCGACGGTGCTCCCATCATCTCGCGGATGCTCTTGATGAGATCGTGCTCCGCCTCCGATCCCGTGAAGACGACCTGATACCCGTGTTCGGCGACGAGGAGCCGCGCGGCCTCGGCGAAGCCCTCCGGCGGGTAGCGGCGCGACGGTGCGGTGGCGCCGGGGTGGATGGGAATCCAGGGGCGATGCGGGTCGATGCCGGCGGAGTGCAAGAGCCCCGCGACCGCACGGCGGGCCGCGTCGGGGACGCGCAGCGAGAGCCGCTCGTCCTCGACGCGGGAGCCGACCGCGGCGACGAGGTCGAGTTGCCGCCGGACCTCGTGACGTTGCAGGCGGTCGGGCTCGGGGTCGGGCACCCAGTCGGTCAGCAGTTGATACGGGTTCTCGCGGCAATGGGCCAGCCGCAGCGGGATCTCGGCGAGCGCAGCAGAGCAAGGCCGACGGCAGCGGGTTCTGGCTGTAGACCGTGAAGATCGCCGCGGCGTCGAACCGGCCCTCGCGGAGCCTCTCGACCATGACGAACTCGGGATGGCTGCTGGTCCGCGGCGCGGTGGCCTTGAGCCACGGGGCCTCGTAGACGATCACCTCGTCGACCTCGGGCACCAGGGCCGCCGCCGCCGCCCCCGAGGGGGACGTGAGCAGCGTGACGTGCCGGCCCGTGCCCTTCAGCGCCCGCAGCGCCGGGGTGGTCATCAGCACGTCGCCCATCGCGTCGAGCCGCACCGCCAGCACGCGCCGGGCCTGGTCCCAGCCGCCAACCTTCATCGGTGCGCCTCCCTTCCATTCGCCCCGGCGAACGCTTCGGCATCATCCCTCGGGGCCAGCTCCTCGCCGTAGGCCCGTCGAATCCGTTCGATCATGTCGGTCGTCGAGCGGTCGGCGAGGTACGGCAGGATCTGCACGGCGCCACCCAGCTCCTCGACGATCGCCGCCTCGGGGAGACGATCGCGGGTGTAGTCGCCCCCCTTGACGAACACGTCGGGCCGCACGACGCGGATCAGCTCGCAGGGGGTGTCCTCGTCGAACGGGACGATGAGGTCGACGCAGCTCAGGGCCGCGAGGACGCCCATGCGGTCCTCCAGGGCGTTGATCGGCCGGCTCGGCCCCTTCAGGCGCCGGATACCGTCGTCGGAGTTGACGCCGACGACGAGGACGTCCCCGAGCGACTTGGCGAGGCTGAGGTACGAGATGTGGCCCCGGTGCAGGATGTCGAAGCAGCCGTTGGTGAAGACGATCCGTCGACCCTGGCGACGGTGCTCGGACAGCCGCGCGGCCAGGTCCGAGGGATCGTCGACCGGCTTGTCGCCCGCGGCGATCCGCTCGCGCAGCTCGCGCGACGAGCAGGCCGCCGTCCCGTCGCGGCCCACCACGACGGCCGCCGCCGCCGAGGCGAGGTCGGCCGCCGCCGGGGTCTCGGCGCCGGCGGCCAGGCCGAGTGCCAGGGCGGCCGCGAAGGTGTCGCCCGCGCCGGCGGCCCGCGAGTGGTGCGTCGGCCGGGCGTAGGTGCGATAGGGTGGGCGGCCGCGCTCCAGGATGATCGCCCCGTCGGCGTCGAGCGTCACGGCGACGATCCGTGCCCCGGTCTGCTCGTGGATCACCCCCCCCCGTGCCGCGACCGCCTCGGCCCGCGCCCGACCCCCTCGCGGCGGCCCAGGCCCAGCAGCGAGGCGGCCTCGTCGTAGTTCGGCTTGATCGCCGTCGGCCTCACATCCCGATAGGAGGCGAGGTCCTTGGCGTCGACGACCACGACCCGCGGCCGTTGGCGCTGGAGGCGAGCCAGGGCCGCGATCACGCGAGGCGTCAGGACGCCGTAGCCGTAGTCGGAGACGACCACCGCGTCGCACCGCGCGAACCGCCCCGCCAGGCGTTCGACGATCGCCCGCTCCGCCGTCGGCCCGACGGGGCCGGTGCTCCCCTGGTCGAACCGGACGAGCAACTGGCCCCCCGCCACGACCCGGTGCTTGGCCAACGTGCGACGGGACGGCTCAACGACGATGCCGTCAACCTCGATGCCGCGATCATCCAGCAGCCTCCGCACCAGGGCCCCTTCGGGGTCGTCGCCGATGGCGGAGAGGAAGGAGACCCGCGCCCCCAGGGCGCGGGCGTTGACGGCCGTATTGGCCGCGCCGCCGGGGGCGTCGCGTCGCGCATCCAGGTCGACGATCGGCACGGGGGCCTCGCGGCAGAGGCGGCCGGTCGTGCCCTCGATGTAGGCGTCGAGCATCGCCTCGCCGATCACGACGACGTCGAGCCCCGCAAAGGCGTCGACGATCCGGGGCAGGCTGGCGGTCAAAGGAGGGCTCCTGTGGTTAGGGCCTGGAACGAAACAACTGTTATAATTCGTCGCTGCGGCTCATAATGGACGGATGCCCGACGATCCTGAACTCCAACGGAAGTTCGCCGCGATCCTGCCGAACCTCGACGAGCGGCAGCGACGGCTCCTCGCCGCCGTCGAGGCCCGCTCCCTGGGCTACGGCGGCATCCGCCGCGTGAGTCGGGCCTCGGGCATCTCTCACGCCGCGATCCAGCGGGCGTTGAAGGAACTCGACGCTCCACCCCCTCCCCCCGGTCGCGTCCGACGGCCCGGCGGAGGTCGCAAGAAGCTCCGCGACAAGGAGCCGGCGATCCTCGTGGCCCTGGAGGGACTGATCGCCCCCGAGACGCGGGGCGACCCGATGTCCCCGCTGCGGTGGACCTGCAAGAGCACCCGCCAACTGGCCGAGGCCTTGGGCCGCCAGGGGTTCGCCGTCAGCCATCGGGTCGTCGGGGAGATGCTCCACCACCTCGGCTACAGCCTCCAGGCGATGGCCAAGACCCTGGAGGGCAGGCAGCACCCCGACCGTGACGCCCAGTTCCGCTACATCAGCGAGATCAGCGGGCGGTACATCGCCGCGGGCTCCCCGGTCATCTCGGTGGACACCAAGAAGAAGGAGCTGGTCGGGCAGTACGCCAACCGGGGCCGGGAGTGGCAACCGGCGGGTGAGCCCGAGGAGGCCCTGGTCCATGACTTCCCCGACCGCCGCGTCGGCAAGGCGATCCCCTACGGGATCTACGACATGGGCTGGGACCTGGGGTGGGTCAACGTGGGCGTCGATCACGACACGGCCAGCTTCGCCGTCGAGGGCATCCGGCGGTGGTGGTCCGGCATGGGGTCGGAGATGTACTCCGACGCCGGGCGGTTGCTGATCTGTGCCGACGGCGGGGGCAGCAACGGCTATCGGGTCCGGCTGTGGAAGGTCGAACTCCAGCGGTTCGCCGACGAGACGGGCCTGGAGGTGACGGTCTGCCACTTCCCGCCGGGCACGAGCAAGTGGAACAAGATCGAGCACCGGCTGTTCTCGCACATCACGATGAACTGGCGGGGCCGCCCACTGGTCAGCCATCAGGTGGTCGTCGAGTTGATCGCCGCGACGCGGACCGCGACGGGCCTGGAGGTGGAGGCCCGGCTGGATACGGGGAGCTACCCGACCAAGGTCAAGGTGACGAAGCAGCAGATGGAGCGGGTCCGGCTGCATCCCCATGACTTCCATGGTGAGTGGAACTACACGATCAGGCCTGAGTCGTCCGGATCGCACGGCAAGTCGTAATGCTTATTCCGTTCCAGACCCTTAGGGGGCCGCGTCCGCGGCGAGGTCGGGCCCGTCGGCCGCGACGATCCGCCGCGCGGCCTCGGCCAGGTCGATGGCCGTGTGGTGCGGCAGGCGCCCGGGCGAGACGACCCATTCGGTCTCGTTGCCGTTGTCGATCAGCACCGTCCGGCAGCCCGGCGCGGCGGCCGGCCTCGACGTCGTCGAGGATGTCGCCGACCATCCACGAGCGGGCGAGGTCGAGCCCCGCTCGCGAGCCGCTTGCACGATCATCCCCGGCGCCGGCTTGCGGCAGCCGCAGGCGCGGCATAGTCGGGCACGCTGCCCTCGGGGTGGTGCGGGCAGTAGGAGAAGCCGGCGAGGTCGGCACGCCGGCCTCCGCGATCAGGCGCGCGCAGGCGATCCTCGACCGCCTCCAGCGCCGATTCCGGGAACAGCCCGCGCGCCACGCCCGACTGGTTCGAGACCACGAACAGCGCGATAGCCCGCCTCGTGCAGGCGCGCGCAGGCCCTCGGCCGCGCCGGGCGCCAGGCGGATCTTGGCGGGATCGACGTTGTACGGCACGTCGTCGACCAGCGTGCCGTCCTTGTCGAGGAAGACCGCGCGGGCGCAGCCAGGCTTCGGTGCGTGCTCCCTCATCGCGACGTGGTCCTCCGGCCCGGCCGGGCCGCCGCCGTGAAGCGGCCCACGCGGCGATCGGTAGGATCGGCGGCGAGACGACCGCTTCGTACACGCCCGCCACCGCGACGGCCACGCTCCTCCAGGTGTAGAGGGCATTGGCCCGGCGATAAGCCTGCATGCCGAACAGGCGGATCAGGCGGGGATTCCGGAAGAGCCGCGCCAGCCTCTCGGCCAGCGCATCGGGGTCGTCGGGGGGGACGAGGTATCCCGTCTCGCCGTCGCGCACGGTCGCCTTGATCCCCCCCACGGCGGAGCCGACGACCGGGGTGCCGCAGGCCATGGCCTCGACGGGGGT
This sequence comes from uncultured Planctomycetaceae bacterium, assembly GCA_963708145.1. Classification (GTDB taxonomy): domain Bacteria; phylum Planctomycetota; class Planctomycetia; order Isosphaerales; family Isosphaeraceae. The sequence goes on from OY970189.1 coordinate 270,766, forward strand.
GATGCCGAACGGCTCGTACCAGGGGGTGGTGACGAACACGTCCGCGGCGGCATAGTAGTTGCGCAGGGCCTCGCGCCCGCGGCTGCCGACGAACGTCACGGCGTCGGCGACCCCCTCGTCGGCGGCGATCGCCCGCAGGCGGCCGATCTCGGGCGTGACCTCGGGGTCCGGGTCCTCCGACTCGCCGCCGACGACCAGCAGGCGCGCGGCGATCCCCCGGTCGAGGCGCAGGCGGGCCAGGCCGCGCACGACGTTGTCGACCCCCTTCCGCGGCACCATCCGGCCCAGTTGCAAGACGATCCGCTCGTCGCGGCCGATCCCGAGGGCGTCTCGCGCCCGGGCCTTGTCGGTCGGCCAGAACTCGGACGGGTCGAAGCCGCAGGGGATCGTCGCGATCCGGGCCGGGTCGGCGCGATAGTGCCGGCGCAGGTCGTCCTCGTCCTGCGGGCACTCGGCGATGATCCGATCGGCCTCGGCGACGACGCGGTCCTCGATCCTCAGGCGGTCGTCGGGGAAGGCGTCGGCCCCCCCCTGGTGCTGTCTCCGGACGCGACCGAGGGCGTGGAAGGTCACGACCAGAGGCGTCCCGGTCATCCGCTTGACGTCGGCTCCGACGAGCGCCGACATGAAGAAGTTGGCGTGGGTCACGTCGTAGGCCCGCCTCCAGGCGAGGCGCAGGACGACGTCGGCGAAGTCGCCCATGAAGGGGAGCAGCTCCTCCTTGCGGACGTAGGACGCCGGGCCGGCGGCGACGTGGACGACGCGGGCGCCGTCGCACAGCGGGGTCGAATCGGGCAGCCGACCGGAGTCGCGTCGGGTGAACACGTCGACCTCATGCCCCATCCCGGCCAGGTGCCGCGCGAGCTGGTCGACGTAGACGTTCTGGCCGCCGCTGTCGACCCCGCCGAGCGCCGCCAGGGGCGACGCATGCTCGCTGATCAGGGCAATCCGCATCATCGTGCCTCCCCCGACGCGAGGACGACCCCGGGCGCGACCGGGGTCCGGCCCGGACGGGGCCGCCCGGCGACCTCGGCGAACGTGTCTTCCCAATCGCGGGCGAACCGGTCGATGGAGAATCGCTCCAGCGCCGTCCTCCGCGCGTCGGCGCCCATCCGGCGCGCCAGGGCCGGGTCGGCCAGCAGGTCGCGCATCGGCCCGATCAGGTTGGCGACGTCGGTGTCGAGGAAGCCGGAGACGCCGTGCTCGACGGCCGTCACCATCTCGGTCGTCGCCAGGCCCACGATCGGCAGGCCGATCATCATCGCCTCCAGCACGGCCAGCCCCAGGCTCGTCCAGCGGATCGGGTTGAAGAAGAACCGGTACCGCGCCTCGAAGGCCGGCAGCTCGGGGGGACACCTCGCCCAGCCCGCCCAGCGACTCGGCGTCCATCCCGACCAGGTCGAGCGGCACGACGCGCCGGACTCTCTCGAACACGTCCACCCCGAGGCGTCGGCCCCGGCTGCGCAGGTGGTTGATGACGACGATCCCGCGGTCGAGGTGTCCCGTGTAGCGCACACCCTCGGGGATGAAAACACCATGGTCGATCACCCGCGTCGGCGTGCGTCCGCTATCCCACATCAGCGCGTTGAACGGGGTTACGTGGACCAGCAGCGACCCCGGCTCGTCGAACCAGTGCCGCTGGTCGACGGGGTGCTGCTGCGGCGGGTCGTGTTCGAGGTAGATCCGAGGAAGCCGCCGCTGCCGGTCCGAGAGGATCTCGGGCCGTCCACCTCGTAGTTCCTGCGCGTCTGGTACAGGACCAGGTCGAACTCGGCATCCCGCACCGCTTCGGCCGGCACGTCGCGCACCCGGTCGGGGAAGGGGAACGTCGCGCCCCGGCCGCCATAACCCTCGTGGCGACCGTCCTTGACGGGCAGGAGGAACTCGACGTTCGCCCGCGACAGGTAGAGCAGATAATTGCCGTGGATGTGCCAGGTCAGGACGCGCAGCGGCCTCATGGGCGAGGTCCCCTCGGAGGATCGGCGGACGATTCAGGTCGACGCGGCAGCCGCGAGATTTCCCCCCTCCGGGTGGTGATGATCCCCGTCGTCGAGCAGTTCCAGGGCCAGCGCGACGACCTCATCGGGCCCGACGCCCGTGTCGCGGCAGAGGACGCGGTGGCGCCGACCGTCGATCGGCGCCCAGCGGGCGGGATTGTCGCCGGTGGAGATCACGACGCTGGGCAGACCCAGGCCGGCCGCGACGTGCGACACCCCCGTGTCGTTGCAGACCAGCAGCCGCGCCCCTTCGAGCAGCGCGGCCAGCGTGCCGAGGTCCGTCCGTCCGGACAGGTCGAGCGCCGGATGATGCATGGCCCGGGCGACGGCGCGGCACAACCCGGCCTCGCCCGCGGTCCCCGTCAGCGCGATGCTCAGGCCCCGCGCCGCCAGCGCATCGGCCGCGGCGGCGAACCGCTCGGCCGGCCATCGCCGGGACGCGACGCTCGCCCCGGGGTGGATGCAGGCGTAGCCGCCGTGGGTCAACGCGCCCGCCCCGTCGAGCGTCGCCAGGGCGCAGCGGTCGGCCTCGCGGACGGGGAATTCCAGGTGCTCGCCCCGCGCCGGGAGGCCCAGGAACTCTACCAGGGCCAGCAGGCGACGGATCTCCAGCCCGTGCTCGGGCCAGGGGCAGAACAGCTCGGGGTCGGGGCGATAACCCCCCGGCAGGGCGAACCCCGCGCACCGCGACGCGCCGAGCAGCGCCACGAACGGGTTGACGAACGGGCCGCTGCCGTGGAGCTGGATCGCCAGGTCGAACCGCTCGGCCTGGATCTCGGCCAGGAACGACGGGACCCGGCCGACCTGCGGCGCGCGCTCGGGCAACCCCGGCCAGCCCGGGAACTCGCGGAAGCCGTCGACGTAGGCGGCGAACCGCCCGGCGAAGGCCCGCGCCCAGGGCAGGCCGATCAGCACGATCTCGGCCCCCGGCCACGCCGCGCGCATCGCCCGGAGGGCCGGCACGGCGCACAGCAGGTCGCCCAACTGGAGGGCGCGGAGTACCGCGACGCGACGAGGCGGACCCCCGAGTCGGGTTGATCCTACGGATGATCGCATGAGCCATGATCCCGGACCAGCAGCCTCTCGGCGGCTGGCGCCGACGTCTCTCCTCACGTCCGTGAACGCCACGCCGAGGTGCAGGCGACCGCCATCCGCAACCCGTTCCGGGGGCTGCGGCCCTTGAAAAACCCGGCGCCGGCCGCCCCCTCCACATTGAGGCATGCCGTAGCACGGCCGCCGATCCTGGACTCTCCTCCGTCCCGTTCAGTAGGTTCGAGTCCGGGTCGGGCGCGCCGTGCCGTCTCGGCAACTATCATACCAACATTCGACTCAAGACAACGTTGGTCGGAATGCCGCCTTCACGCCCCGGAAGTCCTTCCTTCCTGGGGAATACGGCCTTCGCGCGGCCCATCCGCCGTGCAGCGTGCTGCGCACCCCCGCGCAACGCGACCGACATCCCGGCCCCATCCCGGGCTGGCCTTCGGCGCCGGCACGTACGCTGCAAGGGCCCGCGGACCCTCGTCGGGAGCGACAGATCGTACATCCATGAACCCGAAAGTTTCGGTCGTCATCGCGACCCGCAACCGTCGCGCGGGGCTGGAGACCAGTCTGCCCCGGCTGCTCAATCTGCCGGAGCGGCCTCGGGTGGTCGTGGTCGACAACGGCTCGACGGACGGGACGGCCGAGTCGGTCTCGCGTCTCACCGGGGTCGAGGTGCTGCCGCTCGGGGAGAATCACGGCGGCGCGGCGCGGACGATCGGGCGCGGGCCGTCGAGACGCCCTACGTGGCCTTCAGCGACGACGATTCGTGGTGGCGACCGGGGGCGCTGAGCCTTGCGTGCAAACTGCTCGACGCCAACCCCCGGCTGGCCCTGGTCGCCGCGCGGGTGCTGGTCGGGCCGGAGGAGGAGCTCGACCCGATCTGCCTCGAAATGGCGCAGGGCGTGATCCCGGCCGAACCCGATTTGCCGGGGCTGCCGGTGGTGGGCTTCCTGGCCTGCGGCTCGGTCGTCCGCCGCTCGGCCTTCCTGTCGGTCGGCGGCTTCGAGCGCCGCTATGGCATCGGCGGCGAGGAAGAGCTGCTGGCGATCGACCTGGCCGCCGCCGGCTGGGGCCTGATCTACGCCGACGACGTGGTCGCCCACCACCACCCGGCCCGGGGCGACGCCCGTCCCGGCCGTCATCGGACCCAGGTTCGCAATGCCCTCTGGACCGCCTGGCTCCGGCGACCTCCGCTCGGGGCGGCGAGCCGGACCGCCCGCCTGCTCCGCCGATGGCCCCGCGATGCCGAGGTCCGCAGCGGGCTCGCCGATGCCGTGAAGGGCCTCGCCTGGGTGCTGCGATGCCGCCGGCCCGTGCCACCCGAGCTCGAGCGTCGCCTCCGCCTGGCCGGGCACTGACGCCGCGATTGCACCCCCTTTTGCCGCCCCGCCACCTCCTCCCGCCGTGGGCCGATGGCGGCGACAACGTCGCCCGGGCCCTCGCCGGTCCAATCTTCGGCGGCTCATCCGGGGTTGCGGGGTGGTGATTCCGGCACGGTCGTCCCGGCGATCGGCTCGGCACACCGCCCGGGCGAGCACGACGGTCCCCCGTGGCTTCGGGCCGATCCCGGGGGTATGGTGGCTCTGTCCGTCGCGAGAAGTGGAGAGCCGACGTGGACGAGGAGGCATCCCCGATGAGCATCCGACGCGCCATCCTTCCCATTGTGGCGTTCCTCGCGGCCCTCTGGGCGGCCCGGGCGCCCGCCGCCGACAAGCCGAACGTCGTGGTCATCCTGGCGGATGACCAGGGTTGGGGGGACCTGAGCGTCAACGGCAACACCAACCTCAGCACGCCGAATGTCGACTCGCTGGCGCGCGACGGGGCGATCTTCGAGCGGTTCTTCGTCTGCCCGGTCTGCTCGCCGACGCGCGCCGAATTCCTCACCGGGCGCTGACCACCCGAGGGGGGGCGTGTGGAACGTCTCGACCGGCGGCGAGCGCCTCGACCTCGACGAATCGACGATCGGCGACATGTTCAAGGCCGCCGGCTACGCCACGGGCGCGTTCGGCAAGTGGCACAACGGCACGCAGTTCCCCTACCATCCCAACGCCCGCGGGTTCGACGAGTATTACGGCTTCTGCTCCGGCCACTGGGGCGACTACTTCAGCCCCCCCTGGAGCATAACGGCCGGCTCGTCCGCGGCGAGGGCTTCATCACCGACGACCTGACCAACCACGCGATCGGATTCATCGAGGCGAATCGCGGCCGGCCCTTCCTCTGCTACGTGCCGTTCAACACGCCCCACTCGCCGATGCAGGTCCCGGATCGCTTCTACGACAAGTTCCAGGACGCGGACCTGAAGCTCCGCCACGACGGGCCCGGGCGCGAGGACGCGGCCTTCACCCGCGCGGCGCTCGCGATGTGCGAGAACATCGACTGGAACGTCGGCCGGCTGCTGAAGAAGCTCGATGAACTGCAACTGGCCGAGGAGACGATCGTCCTCTACTTCTGCGACAACGGCCCGAACAGTTGGCGGTGGAACGGCGGGATGAAGGGCCGCAAGGGATCGACCGACGAGGGGGGCGTCCGCTCCCCTCTGCTGATCCGGTGGCCCGGCCACATCCGCCCGGGGACGAAGGTCGCGCCGATCGCCGCCGCGATCGACCTGCGGCCGACGCTCGCCGACCTGGCCGGCATCCCCGTCGCCTCGGGCAAGCCGCTCGACGGGGTCAGCGTCGCCCCTCTCCTGCGGGGGAGCGACGCCTCCTGGCCGGATCGGATGATCTTCTCGCACTGGGGCGGCCGGGTGAGCGTGCGGACCCAGCAGCATCGGCTCGACGACGCCGGCCGGCTCTACGACATGGCCCGCGACCCGGGCCAGGCCCGCGACGTCTCCGGCGAACAGCCGGAGGTCGCCGCCCGCCTGGCCGCGGCCGTCGGCCGCTGGAAGGAGGAGCTCTTGCCCGGCCTGAGGGACGACAGGAGGCCGTTCCCGGTGGGCTATCGCGAATTCCCGATCACCTGGCTCCCGGCCCGCGACGGCAAGCCGCACGGCAACGTGCGCCGCAGTTCCGGCGCGCCCAACTGCTCGTTCTTCACCCACTGGACCAGCCCCGACGACCGCATCACGTGGGACGTCGAGGTGGCGACGACCGGCCGCTACGAGGCCGTGCTCTATTACACGTGCGCCGCGGAGGATGTCGGATCGATCGTCGAGATGAGCTTCAACGGCAGCCTCCTCCGAGGCACGGTGGCCGAGTCGCACGACCCGCCGCTGTACGGCGCGGAGCATGACCGCGTGCCTCGCGTCGGGGAATCGTACATGAAAGACTTCAAGCCGCTCCGCCTGGGCGTCGTGGCGCTGGAGAGGGGCCGCGGCCCCCTCACGCTCCGCGCCGTCGAGGTGCCCGGCAAGAGGGTGATCGACCTGCGATCGGTCGCGCTGACGCTGGTCGAATAGCCGCCCCGGATCGAATCACCAGATGAGATTTAAAGATGTTCAAACAACTTCTCGCCATCGCCTTCGCCATCCATCTCGGTGCGCTCACCTGCCGCGCGGCGGACCGGCCCAACGTCATCTTCATCCTCGCGGACGACCTCGGCTACGGCGACCTCGGCTGCTTCGGCCAGGCGCTGATCAAGACGCCGAACATCGACCGCCTCGCGGCGGAGGGGATGCGGTTCACGCAGGCGTACGCCGGCGCCACGGTCTGCGCGCCGTCGCGGTGTGCGCTGATGACCGGCAAGCACAACGGCCACGCGGCCATCCGCGGCAACAAGGAGATCCAGCCCGAGGGCCAGGAGCCCATGCCGGCCGACACCGTCACCGTGGCCCACCTGATGAAGAGGGCGGGCTACGCCACCGGCCTCATCGGCAAGTGGGGCCTCGGCAAGCCCGACTCGGAGAGCGTCCCCAACACGATGGGATTCGACTATTTCTTCGGCTACAACTGCCAGCGCAAGGCGCACGAGTACTACCCCGAGTACCTCTGGCGCAACGGCGAGAAGGTGATGCTCGGCGGCCGTGAGTATTCGCACGACCTGCTGGCCGCCGACGCCCTGGAGTTCGTGCGGAGGAACCGCGATCACCCCTTCTTCCTCTACCTCGCGTTCACCATCCCGCACCAGAAGTTGCAGGTGCCCGACCTCGGCCCCTACGCCGACAAACCCTGGCCCGAGGACTTGAAGACGCTCGCGGCGATGATCACCCGCATGGACGGCGACGTGGGGAGGCTGATGGCGCTGGTCGAGGAGCTGAAGCTCGACGAGAAGACGCTCGTGTTCTTCGCCAGCGACAACGGCGGCGTCTGGCACGACAACCTGTTCCACCACGCCGGTCCCCTGCGCGATCGGAAGACATCCATGTACGAGGGGGGCATCCGGACGCCCGCCATCGCGCGCTGGCCGGGCAAGGTCAAGGCGGGCGTCGTGAGCGACCAGGTCTGGGCGTTCTGGGACTTCCTGCCGACGATGGCCGAGTTGACCGGCCAGCCGTCGCCCCCGGGGATGGACGGCATCTCGATCCTGCCCACCCTGCTCGAAGGCCGGGCCGTCGAGCATCCGCCGCTCTACTGGGAGTTCCACCAGCGCGGCTTCGACCAGGCGGCGCGCATCGGCGACTGGAAGGCCGTCCGCCACGGCACGCGGGAGCCCATCGAGCTGTACGACCTGAAGTCCGACGTCGGCGAGCAGCACGACGTGGCCGCGCAGCATCCGGACGTCGTGCGCCGCTTCGAGGAATATTTCAAGACCGCCCGCGTCGACTCGCCGATCTGGCCGATCCGCGAGAGGGTCGCGAAGAAGGTCGAATAACAAACCCCATGCACGCGGAAGCGCGCTGTACGATTTCTCCCCAAGAGGGACCCGATGACTTCCATGAATCGTCGCGAATTGCTCAGGAGTGTCGTCGGCGCTGGGCTGGTGACCTCCACGGTCCGGACGCAGGAATTGCTGGCCGCGTCAGCGCAGCGCGACCTCATTCGCGCCGAGAACGAGAAGCCGGGCACCACGGACTGGATGCTGACGAACACGCGCGTCGATCCGAAGATGCGCTACCGCTGCCCCTGGATCGAAGGCTACTGCGGCCGCACCAGCGTGCGCGCGAGCGATGCGCTGGCCGTCATGGTGAGCACGAATCCGCCGTCGCCGTTCCTCATCGACCTCTACCGGCTCGGCTACTATGGCGGCAAGGGCGGCCGGCACGTCGCCCGGCTCGGCCCGTTCCGCGGCACGGTGCAGCCGGAAGCGCTGACGGGCGCGGAACGCCTGCGCGAGTGCCGCTGGGAGCCGGTCACGAAGATCGACATTCCCAAGGAGTGGCCGAGCGGCGTCTACCTCGGCAAGCTGACGGCGGAAAACGAGAAGCTGCAAAGCTACATCATCTTCATTGTCCGCGACGAGCGGCCGTGCGATTTCCTATTCCAGTGCAGCGATATGACCTGGGCGGCCTATAACCGCTGGCCCAGCACCTTCTCGCTCTACGACGACGGCACCACTGACCAGAGCGGTTGGTACACCGGGCCCGGCATCAGCGCCAGCTGGGACCGGCCCTACGGCAAGTATCGGCAGATTCTCGATGCGCCGCTGTCGCAGGGTTCGGGCGAGTTCCTGCTCTGGGAATTCCCGCTGGCGTTCTGGATGGAGGAGGAAGGGTACGACGTCTCCTACATCAGCAACGTCGATACGCACGCTGACGCCGAAGGGCTGCTTCGCGGCAAGGCGTTCCTGTCGGTCGGCCACGACGAGCATTGGTCGCTCGATATGTATCGGAACGCGAAGGCCGCGCTGGGCAGCGGCGTACATGGGGCCTTTCTCAGCGGCAACGCGATCGATGACGTGGTGGCGCTGCTGCCCAGCAGCGATGGCACGCCGAACCGAGTCATTTCCCGGATCGGCAAGTTCGGCGGCGACCGCGACCGGCGGCGGTCGAAGCGGCCGGTGGCGTGGAAGCAGCACGGTCCCGATCCCGCACTGCTGATGGGCGCCCGCACCACCGAGCCGCCCAACGGCGGCGCCGACTGGACTTGCGTCCGCGCGGGGCACTGGATTTTCGAGGGGACCGGCATGAAAAACGGCGACGCCATCCCCGGCCTAGTCGGCTGGGAGCATCACGGCGAGCCGGCCGATTTGCCGGGCCTGGAAGTCATTGCCCGGGGTCCGGTGACCAGCAACGGCCGGCCGCAAAACACCGAGTACACGGCCGTGGTCTTTCCCGGTCCCAAGGGCAACGTCATCTTCAATGCCGCCGCCGTCTGGTGGGCCGACGGGCTGAGCGCGCCGCCGGGATATATCCGGCCGTCGGCGCACGGCAGCACGCCGAAGGGACCGGACCCGCGCGTGCAACGGATGACGACCAACCTGTTCAAGCGGTTGTTCTGACCCCGAAGGGGTCAGAACAACGATGTCTCCATTGGCAGGGCGGCCGGGTGGCTGGGGTCCGTCCTCGGACCCCGGCGCAGGGGGACCGGGGTCCGAGGACGGACCCCGGCCGCCCGCGTCGACTCGCCGATCTGGCCGATCCGCGAGAGGGTCGCGAAGAAGTCCAAGAGTGGGACGGATTGAGCCGGACGACGCGACCCCCCAAAGGGTCCAGGCCGTCGCTTTCGCCCGCAAGGGAGGGGCCTGGCCCGGGCGCGGCCCTCGGCAGCGGGGTCGATTCGGGGGCGGTCGGACCATCCCCGCGGTCCGAATCGACTCTCCGCCCGTACGACTGTCACTTTTCGTCGAATCGTTCGCGCCGCGAGCGGGAAATGATGCGCCCCCCCATCCGCCCCGGATGGCAATCCGCAAGTTCTTTCTATCAAAATAGTTAAGTCAATATTGCCGGGTCAATCGCGGGGTGCAGAACGCGATTTCCCGAAACGAAGCCAATTCACCCTCACGGTGATGTCACTGCGCGGAAATTGTGGAGCGAGGGGGGCACAACGGGGATAGTATCTATAAAAGGTGATGGCCACGCGCGGGCCGCGCCTCGTTGCAGGGCGGGTCACGCGGCGTCCGGCTCGTAGGTGTGGCGGTCGAGGATGGCCTGGAGCTCGGCCGCGTCGATCGACTCGCGCTCCAGGAGGGCCGCGGTGATGGCCTCCAGGGCGTCGCGGCGGTCGGTCAGGATGCGGTGGGACGCGGCCTGCGACTCGTCGAGGAGGCGGCGGACTTCCAGGTCGATCTCGCGGGCCGTCTGCTGGCTCCAGGCGTAGTCGTTGGCGCCGCCGCCGGAGAGGAACGGGCTGCGGCCCTCGGCCTGGTAGCTGACGCGGCCGATCCGGGGGCTCATGCCGAACTCGGCGACCATCTTGCGGGCGATCTGAGTGGCGCGCTGCAGGTCGCTGGTGGCGCCGTCGGAGACCTCGCCGTAGACGATCTCCTCGGCGATCGTGCCCCCCAGCAGGGTGCAGAGCGTGCTGCGGAGCCAGGTCTTGGTGTGGAGGAAGCGGTCGTCCTCGGGCCGGTACATCGTGTAGCCCAAAGCGGCGCTGCCGCGGCCGAGGATGGTGACCTTGTGGACCGGGTCGGTCTGCGGCAGGCTGCGGGCGACCAGGGCGTGCCCCGCCTCGTGGTAGGCGACCCGCTGCCTCTCGTCCGGGCGGAGGACGCGCTGGCGCTTCTCGGGGCCGGCGATCACCCGCTCGACCCCCTCCTCGAACTCGTCGGCGCCGACCTTGGACTTCCCCTTGCGGGCGGCCAGCAGCGCCGCCTCGTTGACCAGGTTCGCCAGGTCGGCGCCGACGAACCCGGAGGTCATCGCGGCGATGTGCCGCAGGTTGATCTCCTCGTCCAGTGCGACCTGCTTGGCGTGGACCTTCAGGATGTGCTCGCGGCCGACGATGTCGGGCCGGTCGACGACCACCTGGCGGTCGAACCGCCCCGGGCGCACGAGCGCCGGGTCGAGCGTCTCGGGCCGGTTGGTCGCGGCGATCAGGATGATCCCCCGGTTGGCGTCGAACCCGTCCATCTGGACCAGGAGCTGGTTGAGCGTCTGGTCGCGCTCGTCGTGGTTGCCGGGCCCTCCGGTGCCTCGGGCCTTGCCCAAGGCGTCGAGCTCGTCGATGAAGATCAGGCAGGGGGCCTTGGCCTCGGCCTGCTGGAACAGGCTGCGGACCCTCGCGGCGCCGACGCCGACGAACATCTCGACGAAGTCGGACCCCGACAGCGAGAAGAACGGCACGCCCGCCTCGCCGGCCACCGCCTTGGCCAGCAGCGTCTTGCCCGTCCCCGGCGGGCCGACCAGCAGCACCCCCTTGGGGATGCGCCCGCCGACGGCGTGGTACTTCTCGGGCGTGCGGAGGAACTCGACGACCTCGCGGAGCTCGGCGACCGCCTCGTCGTTGCCGGCGACGTCGTCGAAGGTGACCCGGCGCTCGTCCTTCTGGTAGACCTTGGGCTTGCTCTTGGCGAAGGCCATCGCCGACCCCAGCCCGCCGGACCGCCTCAGGATCAGCCAGAGGACGACCGCCAGCGCCACCATCGTCGCGGCGGGCAGGAGGACCGTCTGCGCGGCCGACGGCTCCGACTCCCCCTTGTAGGCGTCGGGGATGGTCCGGTCGAGCAGCCCGAACAGCTCGGGGTCGTTCTCCATCCCCAGCCGCGAGGTGTGGAACCGGACCGCGCGGCCGTCGGGGCCCGTCTCGGTCAGCTCGCCGGTGATCGACGACGGGCCGATCCGCGCCGAGCGGACCTCCTTCCGCGCCACCTTCTTCTTGAACTGGCCGTAGCGCAGCTCTCGGGTCCCGTCGCCGCGGGCGACGGCCCAGACCAGGGCGGGCACGCTCAGCAGGGCGATGAGCCCCAGCAGGCGGGGCGAGACGCGACGACGGGGACGACCGGGGGGCGCGGGCGCGAAGTCTTGGGGTCCATGCCGGGATGATCCGTCTGGAAGAACGCCCGCGCTGTGGGGATCGTGCTCGGGACGACGCCGTCCGTCGGGTTTGCATCAACCGAGGCGGGCGAGGAACCGGGGGAAGGTCCAACGAGTCTACGCGCCCGGGGGGACGGTCGTCAATGATTTCTTCCCGATCCCCGGATCGGCTCGCCCGCCGCCGGCTGCGGGGTGGGGGTCGCCGGGGCGGACATCGCCAGGTGGGGCAGCGACGCGCGGGGCTCGACGCGGCGGGCCTTCGACAGGTCGATCGTCTCGTCGGACAGGTTGACCTCGAACTTGCGGTTGCCGGCCAGTTGCAGCGGCAGGCGGACGGTGAACGTGCTCCCCTGGCCCGGCCGGCTCTCCAGGTGGACGTCGCCGCCGAGCAGCTTGGCCAGCTCGCGGACGATCGACAGGCCCAGCCCGGTCCCCTGGTGCTCGCGGGTCAGGATGCCGTCGCCCTGGCCGATCGCGCCGGCCTGGCGGAACTTCTCGAAGATCTTGTCGCGGTCCTCCTCGGCGATCCCGATCCCCGTGTCGGCGACCTCGATCACCACGGACCGCCCCTCGGCGCGGGCCCGCAGCGTGACGCGGCCCCCCTCGGGGGTGAACTTGATGGCGTTGGACAGCAGGTTGTAGATGATCTGGCGGAGCTTGCCCGAGTCCTGCCGCAGCAGGGGGATCGCCTCGTCGAGCCGCAATTCCAGGTCGATGCTCTTCCTCTCGGCCATCGGCCGGGCCAGGCCCACCAGCGCCTCGCACACGTCCCGGATCGAGAAGTCCTCGGAGCGGACCTCCATCTTGCCGCTCTCGATCTTGGCCAGGTCGAGGATGTCGTTGATCATCCCCAGGAGCATCTTGCCCGAGGTCTGGATGTTGGTCGCGTACCGCCTCTGCCGGTCGTTGATCTGGTCGCTGCCGGCCAGGACCTCGGAGAAGCCGATGATCGAGTTCAAGGGCGTGCGCAGCTCGTGGCTCATCGTCGCCAGGAAGTCGCTCTTGAGCCGGTTCATCTCGAACAGCGCCATGTTGGCCTGCGCCAGCTCGTCGACCTTGCGGTCGAGGTCGGCGTTGACGTCGCGCAGCTCCTGCTGCATGGCCACGAGGTTGTGGAGCATCCGGTTGAAGGCGTGCGACAGCTCCTCGAACTCGTCGCCGGTCTGGATCTGGCTGCGGATGTTGAGCCGGCCGGCGGCGATCGCGTCGGAGACGTCGCGGAGGTGCTTGACCGGCTTGACGACGACGTAGCGGACGATCGTCCACGAGGCGAACATCGCCAGGATCGCCGTGACCAGGGCCGCCGAGATCAGCATGGCGCGGTTGTTGTGGATCGCCTTGTTGGTCTGGTCCATCGGCAGGTGGATCGCGACCACGCCGGCCAGGTCGCCCGCCTTCCGGGCGACGGACTTACCCCCCCACCTCGCGCCAGACGTGGTTGTTGATGTAATTCTGGCCGTCGGTGTGGCAGTCCATCAGGCAGTTCGGCTTGTACTGGACCGCCTGGACGTACTGGTATTCCTTCTGGTTGCCCCCCTTGCTGACGATCCGGGAGCGCCACGTCCACGTGCCGTCGCCGAAGGTGTACGGCTTGGGCCGAGGCGTGCCCGCCTTGCGGTACGACTCCTCGGCCGAGGCCGACCGGAGGAAGTCGGCCAGCGCCTTCCGCTCGAACACCTCGTCCTCGCTCATCGGCCCCTTCGGGTCGCGGGGCTTGGATGGGTTGATGATGTGCGCCTCGTAGCTCGGCAGGTCGTCGAGCGGGGTGAGGTCGTTCCAGAGGACGTTGATCACCGACTCGAAATCCTTGTTGCCCAACGCCTTGTAGTGCAGGTTCATCAGCGTCGGGTTGACCAGCATCCGCGCCGTCTGGTTCGCCTGGTCGATGACCAGCCGCTCGGTCTTGAGGCCGTACCCCGAGAAGCTGACCGTCACGAGCACGAGGATGCCGCCGCCGAAGATGAAGCGGCACTTCCGCTCCAGGCTGGTCTCGCCGAGCACGTGCTTGAAGCTGCGGTACGACACCGGGCTATTCCCCCTCGACGCGGGACCGTCCCCCCTACGTATATCGGCGATCGAAACCCGGATGTGGTCCCCCCACCTTACCCGAAACCCGGCCTTTCGGCCAGACGAAGGCCGCGGCGCGCAACGTCGCGGCGGGCCACGGCTTCGGCGACCTGCTCCCCGGCTCGCCGGGCCCGATGGTTCAGCGCCCCGCGCCCTCTCTTCGGCTTCGGGGGCTGACAGGAGGGGCAGAAGTGGGTCGGCCGACCGATCAGGCCGGCGATCTTCGTCTTGAGGACCGGCCCGCCGCAGCCCGGGCACGGCTCGCCCCCGCGGCCGTACACGGCGTTCTGGGCGAGGAACCCCCCTTCCAGGCCCAGGACGGTCCGGTACCCCGCGTCGAAGCTCGACCCGTTGGCCGCGATCGCCTCGGCCAGGATCGCCGGGATCGCCTCGTGGAGGCGACCGACCTCATCCCTCGACAACGAATGGGACGGCCGCTCCGGATGGAGCCGCGACCGGAACAGGATCTCGTCGGCATAGATGTTCCCGATCCCGGCGAGCACCTTCTGATCCATCAGGGTCGGCTTGATCCCCCGCGTGGTCCGCCTGAGCCGCACGCCGAGCTCGTCGCGCGTGATCTCCAGCGCGTCGGGCCCGTGCGACCGCCCGAACGCATCTTCGGCCTCGTCGGGGCCGGCGTACCAGGCGATCTTGCCCAGGCGACGGTTGTCGCAGAACCAGACGGTCGTGGTCGCCCCCTCCGGGTGGAACGTCAGGCGCACATGCTCGGGCCGGTCGGGGGGGACGAGCCGGAACTGTCCCGTCATCCGGGGCTGGATGACGATCACCCCCCGCCGGGTGGCCAGGCTCACGACGACCCATTTCCCGCGCCGGTCGACACGGATGACCTCGGCCCCCCGGGCCCTCCGCTCGAACTCCTCGGCCCCGCAGCCCTGGAGCAGGAACGGGTCGAGCACCCGGACATCGGCCAGCACCCGCCCGGCGAGGGCCGGCCGCAGCCCCCGCACCATCGTCTCCACCTCGGGCAACTCGGGCATGGTCCCCTCCCTGGATCGGGTCCGCAGCCCATTGTATGGCGATCCGATCCGCAATTTCACCCCATCCGCCACGACCCGACCAGGAACTTCCAAATTCCGTCAATTTACTGCGATTATCCTTGACAGAGTTTGAACGGAATCGGAAAATGTTGCAAGATCGTGCGTCAAATCCGTCGCCAAGGTTGATATGCTCGCCGAGACGCGCCGCCGGTTGCTCCTGGACCTGATCTCACGCCAGGGTTTCGCGACCCTGGACGAGCTGGTCAAGTCGCTGGGCGTCTCGGAGAGCACGGTCCGGCGCAACCTGGAGGCGCTCGACCTGACCGGGTCGGTCAAGCGGACGCACGGCGGGGCGGTCTATTCGGGCGAGGTCCGGGCCCTGCCGGCGCTGGAGGACCGGGCGACGACGGCGGCGGCCGAGAAGCAGGCGATCGGGCGCGCGACCGCCGCGCTGGTCGAGGACGGCGACACGGTCCTGCTCGACGGCGGGACGACGACGCTGGAAGTGGCGCGGGCCCTGGTCGGCCGCCCGATCCAGGTCGTGACCAACAGCCTCCCGATCGCGCAGCTGCTGGCCTCCAGCGCCCCGATCGACCTGATCCTGATCGGGGGCTATGTCTACCCGAGGACCGGCGTGGCCCTGGGGCCGCTCGCGATCGCGACGATGCAGGGCATCCGGGTCCGTCGCGCGATCCTGGGGGCGGGGGGCATCGTGGCCGAGGGGATCTACAACTCGAACCTGCTGCTGGTCGAGTCGGAGAGGCGGATGATGGCCTGCGGCCAGGAGACGGTGATCGTGGCCGACCACACCAAGTTCGGCCGCCTGGCGCTGGCGAGGCTCTGCGGCCTCGACCAGGTCCAGCACCTGGTCGTCGACCCCGGCCTGCCCGACGCCTACCGCGAGATCCTCGGCGACGCGGGGGTGGCGATCCACCTGGCGCCCCTGGCCGCCGGACCCGCCGACGGGGCGGCCAACGGCTCGCACCGGGGCGATGGCATGAGGACCGTTCCATGAGCACCCTCACCGCGACGCGGGACCGGGTCGAGCATCTGGTCCGCTCGACCCTCCTCCAGCACCTGGGACGGGTCGCGCGGGATCGGGCAACGGGGAGGCCGGCGCAGACCGGCCGCACGTCGTCGCCAACATCTCGGCGCGGCATTGCCACCTGACGCAGGCCGACGTCGACATCCTCTTCGGCGAGGGCTACCGGCTCACGGCGATGAAGACGCTGTACCAGGCGACCGACTTCGCCTCGAACGAGACGGTGGCGGTCGTCGGCCCCCGCCAGAGGATGATCCCGGGCGTGCGCATCCTCGGGCCGTGCCGGTCGTTCAGCCAGGTCGAGCTCTCGTTCACCGACGCGATCAGCCTGGGGATCGAGGTCCCGGTGCGGCTCTCGGGCGACATCGAGGGGACGCCCGGCTGCCTCCTGATCGGCCCGAAGGGGAGCCTGGTGCTCCCCAAGGGGGTCATCCGCGCCGAGAGGCACGTCCACATGGGGCCGAGGGACGCCGAATACTACGGCGTCAAGCACCTCGACCGGATGACCATGAGGGTCGACGGCACCTGCCCGACCACCCTGGAGGGCCTGCTCGTGCGGGTCCACAAGGACTGGAAGCTCGAGGTGCATATCGACACCGACGAGGCCAACTGCTGCGACCTGTCGCACGCGACGGACGTCACCCTGTCCCGACAAACCAATTGAACCACAGAGAGCACTGAGCAGGAAGGCGGAGAAAAAGAGGACCGGCTCCCCAGTCTCTCACTCAGTTTCTCATCTTGGCTCTGTGTGCTCTGTGTTCTCCGTGGTGAGTTCTTCTTCTTCGATAGGAGGGCCGCGATGGCCGCTGCGACGCTTGAGGCGCTAGGCATGATCGAATGCAAGGGGTTCGTCGCCCTGGTCGAGGCCAGCGACGCGATGTTGAAGGCGGCCAACGTGGAGCTCGTCGGCTGGGACAAGATCGGCAGCGGCCTGGTGACCGCGTTCGTGGCGGGCGACGTCGCGGCGGTCAAGGCGGCCGTCGACGCCGGCGCCGCGGCGGCCAGCCGGATCGGCGAGGTAGTCAGCGTGCAGGTGATCCCCCGCCCGCACGAGGACCTCGGCGGCATCCTGACCTTCGCCAAGGCCGCGCCGGCCAAGGCGGCCACATCACCCAAGCACGACGGAGCCTGATCCCATGGCGACCATCCAGAAGGGCGCCCTGCGCGTCGGGGCCCACGGCGGCGGGCTCAACGGCGACGCGCTCGGCCTGGTCGAGACCAAGGGCCTGGTCGGCGTCATCGAGGCGACCGACGCGATGCTCAAGGCGGCCAACGTCAGCCTCGTCGGCCGCGTCGGCATCGGCGCCGCGTTCGTCACGACGATGGTCCGCGGCGACGTCGGCAGCGTCCGCGCCGCCGTCGAGGCGGGCGCCGAGGCCGCCAGCCGCGTCGGCGAGCTGGTCAGCGCCCACGTCATCCCCCGCCCCGACGAGGCCGTCCTCCGGACGTTCATCGGATAGTTGTCAGTTATCAGTTGTCAGTCATCAGTTGTCGGCGGGAGAGGTGGCCCATTCGAGGGACCGGTCGCTCCGGTGGTGTCCTAGGCAATTTGAACCTTTGCGAGGGACTGGACGTAGGATGAGTGACGATCCCGGTACCTATGCCCTGGTCACAACACGTCCCCTTCCACGGGGCCCATTCGCCTCATGCACGATCTCGCTCGCTTCTGCTGCCAGAACCCCGACTGCTCCCTCTACGGCCAACGGGACGTCGGAAATCTCTCGGTCTGCGGCCGCTACGGCAAGGACAAGCAGTTCCGCCAACTCTACTGCAACGCCTGTCGCGCCCGCTTCTCGGAGCGCAAGGGCACGCCGCTCTACCGCTGTCACCTCCCCGAACCGACCGCCGTCTCGGTCCTGGAGCACCTGGCCGAGGGCGACGGCATCCGCCAGACCGGCCGCCTCGTCGGCGTCCATCGCGACACCGTCGTCCGACTGGCCAGAGCCGCCGGGGAGCATGCCCACGACGCTCATGACGAGCTTGTGGCTTTTTCCCCCTCGGACCACTGAGGTCCAGTTCGACGAGAAGTGGTCGTTCGTCAATAAGAAGCAGAAGAACTGCGACCCCGCCGATCCCGCCGACGATCACAAGGGGGACTGGTGGGATCACGTCGCGATCGACCCCGAACATCGGCTGGTCTTGGCCGTGGTCCCGGGGGCGCGCTCGATCGAGAACGCCGAGGAGATCGTCGCCACGGTCAAGGACCGCACCGACGGCGCTACGCCTCGGTTGATGACCAGCGACGAATACCCCGCCTATGCCTCGGCGATCGAGAGGGCGTTCGGCGTGCCGGTCTCGGGGCCCACGACCGGGCCGGGCCGGCGGCCGATCCTGCCCGAGCGGCGGTTGCCCCAGGACTTGACCTACGCCACGGTCCACAAGGCACGGGAAAACGACCGGGTGGTCGCGGTCGAACGTCGGCTGATCTTCGGCACCGAAGGCGGTCTGAAGGCCGCCCTGGGCGCGTCGTCGGTGAGCCGGGCGGTCAACACGTCGTTCATCGAGCGCCAGCACGGCACCGACCGCGGCCAGAACGCGCGGAAGGCGCGGAAGACGTACCGGTTCAGTAAAGATTGGCGTGTACATGAGGCGATGAGCTATTACACGCTGTATCGCTACAACTTCTGCTGGGTGGTCCGCACCTTACGGCAGCGGGACGACAAGGGGCGTTGGCAGCGACGGACGCCCGCTCTGGCCGCCGGGCTAACGGATCACGTCTGGACTACCCGCGAATGGGTCAGCTTCCCGGCTGTTCAAGTGGCATAGGACACCACCGTCGCTCCCGGAATCTTCTGACTGATAACTGACAACTGATAACTGAAGACTCTCCAACGAAAGGTAGCAGGCATGAACGGCAATGCACTCGGCCTGATCGAGACGCAGGGGCTGGTCGGCCTCGTCAGCGCGGTCGACGCGATGCTCAAGGCGGCGAGCGTCGAATTGGCCAGCTCGGTCATCAAGCTCGACGGCGGCCTGGTCAGCGTGATGGTCCGCGGCGACGTGAGCAGCGTCCGCGCCGCCGTCGAGGCGGGCGCCGAGGCCGCCGGCCGGATCGGCGAGCTGAAGGCCGCGCACGTCATCCCGCGCCCGGCGCCGCCGTCGTCCGGGCGTTTGGGGGAGGGTCGTCGCGTTGAAGATCCTCGTCGCCAACCTCGGCAGCACCAGCTTCAAGTACCGCCTCTACGACCTCGACGGCCGGGCGGAGCACCTGCTGTCGCGGGGATCGATCGAGCGGATCGGCTCGGACAACGCGACGGTCACGATCCGCTCCCCCAGGGGCGAGGTCGGGATCGTCCGGCCGATCGCCGACCACGGCGACGCGGTGCAGGTCTGCCTCGACCAGTTGACCGACCGCGAGGGGGGCGTCCTCCGCGACGCGTCCGAGGTGGCGGCGATCGGCTTCAAGGCGGTCCACGCCCGCGACCTGAGCGGCGTCCAGCGGGTGACCGACGAGGTGCTCGCGGCGATGGAGGCGTTCAGCGACGTCGCCCCCGCGCACAATCCCCCCTACGTGCAGGCGATGCGGATGCTCGCCGGCCGCTTCCCGGAGATCCCCCTGGTCGCGGCCTTCGAGACCGGGTTCCACGAGACCATCCCCGAGGCGAACCGGCGCTACGCGATCCCCGACGCGTGGGCGACCGAGCTGGGCGTCCGCCGCTACGGGTTCCACGGCGCCAGCCACCGCTACATCGCCGGGCGGATGGCCGAGCTCCTGGGCCGCGATGACCTGAAGCTGATCTCCTGCCACCTGGGCGGCAGCTCGATCGCTCTGCGCAATCCGCGAAGGGCGGTCCGTCGCCACGAGCATGGGCATGAGCCCGCAGTCGGGCCTGCCGCAGAACAACCGGGTCGGCGACTTCGACGTCTTCGCGCTGCCGGTCCTGCTCCGCGAGACCGGCCAGAACCTGGAGCAAGTCCTCGACACCCTGGCGAACAGGTCGGGCCTCGACGGCCTCGGCCAGTCGGGTCGCGACCTCCGCGACATCGAGGCGGCGGCCGAGGCCGGCGACCATCGGGCGGCCCTGGCGCTCGACGTGTTCATCGCCTCGGCCCGGCACCACCTGGGCGCCTACCTCGTCGAGCTCGGCGGCGCCGACGCGATCGCCTTCACCGGCGGGATCGGCGAGAACTCGTCTCGAATCCGCTCGGGCGTCTGCCGCGACCTCGCTTGGTTCGGCATCGCGCTCGACCCGGCCGCGAACGCCTCCGGCCCGGCCGAGCGCAGGGTCTCGGCCCCCGGCTCCCGCGTCGAGGTCTGGACCGTCCCGACCAACGAGGAGATCGTCGTCGCCCGACAGGCCCGCGACCTCCTTCAAGAGGGGGCCTGACCCATGTTCGTCGCCCGCGTGACCGGCAGCGTGGTGGCCACGCAGAAGGTGGCCTCGATGACCGGGCACAAGCTCCTGACCGTCGAGCCCTACCGGGTGGACGAGGCGTCGCGCGATCGCCTGGTGCCGACCGGCCGCACCTTCGTCGTGGTCGACACCCTGGGCGGGGCTCGGCGAGATGGTCCTGATCTGCCAGGGGTCGAGCGCCCGGCTCACCCCCGAGACCGAGAAGCTGCCGATCGACGCCGTGGTGATCGGGATCGTCGACAATGTCGACGTCGGCGGCAAGGCGATCTTCTCCAGCCGCGAGGCTTAGCCATCCCCGTGGAATCCGGACACGAACCGAGACCCTAACGCATCGGGCTTTCCCATGCAGATGACCGAAGACCTGATCCGCAGCGTGGTCCAGCAAGTCCTCTCGCAGATGGGGGGCGCGGCCCCGGCGACCAACGGCAAGGCCGCGGCGAGGCCGTCGGGCGACCTCGGCGCCTACCCGACCGCGGACGCCGCCGTGGGGGCCGCTTCGGCCGCATTCGAGAAGTTCCGCACCCGGCCTCTGGCCGACCGCAGGAAGGCGGTCGATTGCATCCGCCGGACCTGCGTCGAGCAGGCCGAGGAGCTCGGCCGGATGGAGCTCGACGAGACGAAGATCGGCCGGCTCGACCACAAGTGCCCTCAAGCTCCGGGTGGCGATCCCCAAGGTGCCGGGGGTCGAATACCTGCGGACCGAGAACTGGACGGGCGACGACGGCCTGACGCTCACCGACTACTCGCCGTTCGGCGTCATCGGCGCCATCACGCCGGTGACGCACAGCCTGCCGACGCTGGCGGGCAACGCGATCAACATGCTCGCGGCGGGCAACACGGTCGTCTTCAACGCCCACCCGTCGGGCGCCAAGATTGCCGCCGAGGGGGTGCGCCGGTTCAACCGGGCGATCCGCGAGGCGATCGGCATCGACGACCTGCTGACGATCATCGACCCGCCGACGCTCGAATCGGCCTCCGCCCTGTTCGACCACCGGGGGGTGAAGCTCCTGGTGGTGACGGGAGGGCCCGCGGTCGCCCGCGCGGCCTTGGCCAGCAAGAGGCGCGCGATCGTGGCCGGGCCGGGCAACCCGCCGGTGGTCGTCGACGCGACGGCCTGCCTGGAGGACGCCGCGAAGTCGATCATCGAGGGGGCCGCGTTCGACAACAACCTGCTCTGCATCGGCGAGAAGCAGGTCTTCGCCGTCGCCGACGTCTTCGACAAGCTGATGGAGGCCGTCGGCCGCCACGGCGGCTTCCGCCTCAACTCGTCGCAGATCGACGCCCTGACCAGGGCCGCGTTCAAGCCCGGCGACGACGGGGCCCTGCACGTCGTGAAGGACCTCGTCGGCCAGGACCCGGCCGTCCTCGGCCGGCATGCCGGCGTCGACGTCCCGAAGGGGACCCAGATCCTCTTCGGCGAGACCGGCGCCGAGCACCCGTTCGTCGACCACGAGCAGATGATGCCGTTCATCCCGTTCGTCCGCGTGTCGAACGTCGACCGGGCGATCGCGCTGGCCAGGGAGAGCGAGCACGGCTACGGCCACACCGCCATCCTCCACTCGCGCGACACCTCGGTCATGTCGCGGATGGGCAAGCTAATGGACTGCACCGTCTTCGTGGTCAACGGGCCGAGCTCCGCCGGCCTCGGACTGGGCGGCGAGGGCGTGCTGTCGTTCTCGATCGCCGGGCCGACCGGCGAGGGCGTCACCACCCCGCTGACCTTCTGCCGGCAGCGGCGGACGGCGATCGTGGGCGGGATGCGATTCGTCTGATCGCGGGGGCAGCCATGCAACTCGGCCGCGTGATCGGCACGGCGACGTCGACCGTCAAGCATCCGTCCTTCCGGGGCGAGCGCCTGCTGGTCGTCCAGCTCGAAGGGCCGGGCGGGAAACCCGACGGCGAGCCGATCCTGGCCTTCGACCGCCTCGGCGCCGGCCGCGGCGACGCGGTCCTGGTGACCACCGACGGTCAGGCCCTCCAGGAGCAACTCGGGCGGGACACGCCGGGCCGATGGAGCGTGATCGGGCTCCCCGACTGAAGAGTGCTGGGTGCTGAGCGATGAGTGTCAGACCTGAAACCCTCGATTATCCGATGCTCATCGGCCGAGCTGTCGGGTCGGGGTCCGGACCCTCGGCACTCGGCACTCGGCACTCGGCACTCATCCGCCAGGTGGATCAGGCCATCCGCTGGGTCCTGTCGGGCCGGGACCGTGGGCCGGAGGGAGCGGGTGAGATTTTCGGAGAGCGGCTGCTGTCGCTCCGCCATGCCGAGGCTTTGCGAGCCGGGACGCGCGAGGTGAGGGTCGCGCCGGGGACCGTGATCACTCCCCTGGCGCGCGACTTCCTCAAGAGGCAAGGTATCGCGCTGCGGGTCGTCCCGCGGCTGGAGGTCGAGGCCGTCCGGGAGCGAGGGGAATGGGGGTTCTCGATCGAGGCCGAGTCGGGGATGGCCGACGCGCTGCGGCGGGCGTGGCTCGACGGTCCCGAGCCGTGGACCGAATTGGAGCCGGGGGCCGACGCGACCGCGCAATGGGTCGTCGAAGGGCCGGGGCGCGGGGCCTTGCTGCTGACGGACGAGGCGTCGGTCGCCGTCTGGAAGGCGTGTCGGCGCGACGGCGTCCGCGCGGCGACGGCGAGCGAGCCCGAGGCGGTCGCGCGGGCCGTCCGGAGGCTCGGCGTCCACCTGCTCGTGGTCGAGCCGGCGGGCAAGCCGATCGCGCTGGTGCGGCAGCTCGGCCTGGCGTTCCGCAAGGCCGGGGCGCCGCGGATTCCCGAAGGGCTGATGCGGGAGGGACTCGCATGAGGATCGCCGAGGTGATCGGCCGGGTCACGCTGTCGCGGTTCCACCCGCGCCTCAAGGGGGGCCGGTTCGTGATCACGCTGCCGATGCCGCTCGTCGCCCTGCTCGAAGACTCCCCCCGCCGCGGCGAGGAGGTCGTCGCCTACGACGAGCTCGGCGCCGGCCCGGGCGCCCTGATCGGCCTGAGCGAGGGCCGTGAGGCGGCCAACCCGTTCGGGAAAAACAAGACCCCCATCGACGCCTACTGTGCCTGCCTGATCGACCACCTGTCCTTGTAAAGGATGATTGATATGGCGAACCAGGGTTCCTTCACGAGCGAGTGGAAGCTCCGCGAGCAGATGTGCGAGATCGGCCGGCGGGTCTACGCCAAGGGGTTCGCGGCGGCCAACGACGGCAACATCAGCTACCGCCTCAGCGAGGACCGCGTCCTCTGCACGCCGACGCGGGTCTCGAAGGGCTTCATGAAGCCCGACGACCTGTGCATCGTCGACATGGACGGCAAGCAGGTCTCGGGCAAGCGGAAGCGGTCGAGCGAGATCCTGCTGCACCTGTCGATCCTCAAGGCGAGGCCGGATGCGCGGTCGTGCGTCCACTGCCACCCGCCCCACGCGACCGCCTTCGCGATCACGCACGAGCCGATCCCCAAGTGCATCATGCCCGAGTTCGAGGTCTTCCTCGGCGAGGTGGCGCTGACGCCCTACGAGACCCCCGGCACGCAGGCGTTCGCCGACACGGTGATCCCCTACGTCAAGGACACCGACACGATCATCCTGGTCAACCACGGCACGATCACCTGCGGCGCGGACCTCGAGGACGCCTACTTCAAGACCGAGATCATCGACGCCTACTGCCGCATCCTGATCCTGGCCAAGCAGCTCGGCCGGGACATCAACTTCTACTCCGACGAGAAGGCCGCCGAGCTGATCAAGATCAAGCCCGGCCTCGGCATCCCCGACCCGCGTCTGGCGCGCGGGCTGGAGAACTGCGACCTGTGCGGCAACAGCCTCTTCCGCGAGGGCTACAGCGACTTCAAGCCCGAGCACAAGGCCATCGTCCCGGCCAAGCTCCAGCAGCCGCCGCAGGCCGCGCCCGCGGCGGCCCCGAAGGCCCGGCCACCGGCCCCCGGCGGCGACGGCGCCGACCTCGATGCGCTCGTCAAGACGATCACCGATCAGGTCATGACGGCCATGAACGGCTCGGCCAACGGCCAGGGCACCTCGGTCGTCAAGGGCGGCCCGTTCGCCTCGGGCATCTCGGGCGGTGTGTGAAAGGAATACGAATCGATCCGCAGATGTCGCAGATGGACGCAGATAAGAGGCAAAAACGTTTGATTTATCTGCGTCCATCTGCGACATCTGCGGATCGATCTCTTCACCTGCAAAGTCGTCCCCGCGATCGAGGGTCCAGGCCATGAAAGTCAGCATCATCGGCGGCGGCGGGCTGGTCGGCTCGTGCGCGGCCTTCGCGTTGCAGTGCGCCGGGGTGGTCGGCCAGATCGACCTGATCGACGTCAACGCCGACCTCTGCCGGGGGCAGGCGCTCGACCTGCTCCACGGTGCCTCCTTGATCGCCGACCAGCGCATCCGGGCGGCCGGCTACGAGGCGATCCCCGAGAGCGACCTGGTGATGATCACCGCCGGGCTGAGGCGGAAGCCCGACGAGAGCCGGCTCGACCTGATCAACCGCAACGTCGAGCTGTTCCTGAACATCCTCGGCCAGGTGCAGGTGGCGGGTCTGAAGAAGGAGGCGATCGTCCTGGTCGTCTCGAACCCGGTCGACGTCCTGACGTACCTGGCCACGACGCGGCTCGGGCTGCCCTCGGGGCAGGTGATCGGGCTGGGCACGCAGCTCGACTCGGCGCGGTTCCGCAGCCTGATCGCCGAGGCGCTGAAGCTGCCGCCGACGCAGGTCACGGCGACGATCCTCGGCGAGCACGGCGACAGCATGGTCCCGATCTGGTCGGCGGCGCAGGCCGGCGGGATGCCGCTCGACAAGTTCCCGGGCTGGGACGCGGGCACGGCCGAGGCGCTGTTCGCCCGCACCCGGGGCAGCGGCGCCGAGGTGATCAAGCTCAAGGGGGGCGCGGGGTTCGCCGTCGGGCTGGCGATCGCCGAGGTCGTCCACTCGGTCGCGCTCGACAGCCGGCGGCTCCTGCCCGTCTCGTCGCTGGTCAACGGCCAGTACGCGATGCGAGACGTCTGCATCTCGGTCCCGACGATCGTCGGCCGCCGCGGGGTCGAGGCACAGCTCGAGATCGAGCTCTGGCCCAGGGAAGTCTCCGCCTTGCAGCACTCGGCGCAGGTGCTCCGCGAGACGATCGACCAGGTCTTGAAGAAGAATCCTGACGCGGCCGGGAAGACGCCAGCGAAGCCGGGCCCGGCGGCCGGTCCGGCCCCGTCGGGGGGCGCCCGTCCGGTCCGCGTGACGATGGGCACCGGCGGCAACGGCAACGGCAACGGGGGCGGGAAGGCGCGGGTCACGATCTCCGGGCAGGGGAACGGGGGGCGCCGTGGTTAAGTCGCTCGACCGGAAGCTGGCCGCGATCCACGCCAACCCGGATTGTTCCGAGTTCATCCTGGCCGACGCCAAGGACGGCGACATGGCCCTGGGCTCGTGCGCCGGGGCAGTCGCCCGAGATGCACGCGGGCGAGGTCCGGTTCAAGACGCTCGACGAGTACCGCGACCAGATGCGCCTGATCACCCGCCAGGCGCTGGTGGACATCATGCTGATGTCGGCCAGTTCGAGCTACCGGCTGACGATCGAGGAGCGCCTGTTCGACGTTTCGCCCGTCACGCCGGCCGTCCGAGCCAACGACACGACCGACATCCACCTGGCCCGGGGCGCCCGGTATGCCGAGGTCCCCTCGCGCCCCTTCCGGTCGGCGAGCCTCGACCACATCCAGTGCGGGCACCTCGATTGCTCGCCCGAGGAGCGCGCCGGGGCGCCGACCTCGGCCTGTACAGCGTCACCTTCAACAACGACCCTGCGCACGACCTGGCCACCCTGGAGCGGTTCCACGAGTTCCGCGAGGAGGCCGAGCGCAAGCGCTTCCGCTACTTCCTCGAAGTCTTCGACCCGAACGTCCCCGGCGCCGTCGCCCCCGACAAGCTGCCCGGCTTCACCAACGACAACATCACCCGGATGCTCGCCGGGATCGCGCCGGCGGGACGGCCCCTGTTCCTCAAGATGGTCTACCACGGCCCCAGGGCGATGGAGGAACTTCGCCGCTTCGACCCCCACCTCGTCATCGGCATCCTCGGCGGCTCCGCCGGGACGACGCGAGACGCCTTCCAGCTCCTGGCCGACGCCCAGAAATACGGCGCCAGGGTCGCCCTGTTCGGCCGCAAGATCAACGGCGCCGAGAACCAGCTCGCGTTCGTCCAGTTCCTCCGCCTGATCGTCGACGGCGTGATCGGCCCCGTCGAGGCCGTCAAAGCGTACCACGCCGTCCTCGACAAGCTGGGCATCCGGCCTCACCGCACGCTCGACGACGACCTCAAGCTCCAGGACGGGGCGATGAGCTACGCCGGGACAACCACCCAGGTGACCGTCCCGCCCAGGGCGCAACCGGCGGCGGCCGGTGCCCATGCGTGCCGGTGTCACGACCGCGCGACATCCCCTGCACCGTCAAACAACCAGACTCACGCCTGCGCCTGCGAAGGACACGAACCGGCCCCCGCGAAGGCGATCGCCCATCACGGCAAGACCGGTTCGAATGGGTATCCCAGGTCATCCGACGGCCGGCCGGACTTCTCCCGGATGGACGTGGCGCAGAGGCTGGCCTACCATCGGGAGCGCCTCGGGCTGGGCCGATGATCGAGGGCGAGCCAGGCCCGCCCCGAGATGCGGACGGTCATCAGACCGCCTGGAGGTTGATCGTGCTCTCGGCCAGCGCGGTCAGCTTCTTGTCGGTCTCGCCCTCCTCGTCGAGCGTCTGCTGGAGCAGGCGTTCGGCCTCGGTGTCGCCGAGCAGGCGGGCGTAGGTGCGGACGGTCCCGTAGCCGGCGATCTCGTAGTGCTCGACGCGCTGCGCGGCGGCGATCAGGCCGGCGTCGAGGACGGCCGGCTCGCCCTTCTCCGACATCATCTCCGAGCCTTCCTCGACCAGCCCCTCCATCGCCTTGCACGTCTTGCCCTTGGGCGACTTGTCGAGCCTCTTGAAGACCTTCTCCAGCCGCTCGACGTGGCCCTCGGTCTGCTTCAGGTGCTCGTTGAACGCGGCCTGGAGTTGGGGCGACGACGCGGCCTTGGCCATCTTGGGCAGCGCCTTGAGGATCTGGCTCTCGGCGCTGTACAGGTCGCGCAACTCCTCGATGAACAGCTTCTGCAACGAGTCGAGCTTCATGGTGACCTCCTCCGGGTTGGGTCCGTGACGGGCATCCTCAGGGAACGGGCGGAGTGAGGTTCTCCGCAAATCCCATTCCCGAGCGGACGGGCGGGCGAAGGGGGCCGGGATGCAGGTAAGGACGAAAAGCCGAGGTCTTTCCCAGGACGGAAGCGGCTCCGGGCCCGATGATAAGAAAGGGGCGTCCGCGCCCGCGTGGTCGTCGGCAAGCCGGACTCGTCGGGGACGGACCACGCGCCGTCCGCGCGCGAGGCGCCGACCGAACCCACCGTTCACCTGCGCCAACTTCGCGATCCCGCGATCACGGGGGCGTCGAGCCGGAACAGTTCGGCGCATCCCGCCAGGGATCGCACTCCGCAAGTCGTTGACGATTTGGAATTTCCCGCCGCGAAATCGCGAGCCGCCGGGACCGCTTCGCCTCGCGGGCCAGGGCGCCGAGCGAACCCACCGTTCACCTGGGTTAACCTTGCTCCGGACGAGGAGATGGGGTCAGGGGACGGCGGGGGGGGTGTCGATCCAGGTGCGCTTCTCGTACGATTCGAGGACGGCGTCGGCCACGATCTGGGCGTTCAGGCCGTCGTAGAAGCTGGGGACGGCGCCCGGCGCTCGACGATCGCGGAGACGAACTCCCAGACGAGGTCGTAGCGGAAGACGGTCGCGGGCTTGCCCTGCGAGGGGTCGCGGGGGCTGTCGGCGGGCTTGAGGAACTCGTCCGGGACGGGCACGGGGGCGAGGTCGTGGCCGGTCTTGCCCAGCAGGATCGTGTTCGGCTCGTGGAGGCGGTAGACGGCCGAGCCTTCCGAGCCGTTGACCTCGGCCCACTCGTGGCCGAAGCCGTCGCGGTGGTAGCCCTTGGCCAGCGTGGTCCCCTCCCACACGCCGGTGGCGCCCGTCTCGAACTCGCCGATCAGGCACGACCAGTCGTCGACGTCGGAGGGGGGACACGAGCGGCCGTCGGGCGTGGCGGTCCTCTCGGCGAACCGGGCGACGGCCCCGCAGACGCGGGCCAACGGGCCGAGGAGGTCGAGGGCGAAGTCGATCCGGTGGATCGTCATGTCATAGAGGTCGCCGGCGCCGGCCTTGTCCTTGTACTGCCGCCAGCCCCAGCTCGTCTCGGGCCAGTCGAGGAACCTCTGCGAGCGGAAGTGGCGCGGGGTGCCCAGGCGCCGCTCTTCAAGAGGTGCCGCAGGTAGCGCATCGACGGGGCGAAGCGGTAGGTGAAGGCGGTCATGTGCGCCACGCGGGCGTCTCGGCACGCGACGTACATCTCGCGGACCTCGTGCGCGTTCAGGCCGAGCGGCTTCTCGCACATGACGTGCTTGCCCCCCCGGGCCGCCGCCAGGGCGATCGGGCGGTGCGTGAAGTTCGGCGTGGCGATGATCACCGCGTCGACCTCGCGGTCGGCGCAGAGGGCGAAGGGATCGGTCGTGGCCCTGGCGACGCCCCAATCCGCCTTGCGCCGTTCGAGCAGCGCCGGGTCGGAGTCGCACACGGCGACCAGCTCGGCACGCGGGTCGAGCCCCAGGGCGGGGACGTGGTGGTAATCGCTGACCGCGCCGGCGCCGATGATCGCGACCCGGACACGTCTCGGCTCGGAAGCTCTCGGCATCGGGAGGGGCCTCTCCTGGATGGGCCGCCGGCCGGGTGGCCCGGGGTGCTTGCCTTCGCCTCCCGACTCTACTATCCTGCAACGACCTCCGCAACCGAACATCCGTCCCATCGATCCGGACGACATCCGAGACCCATCGAGGGGCCTTCTCATGGCGAGCGACAAGCCGATCCGCGTGGCCATCGTCGGCCTGGGCTTCGGGGCCGAGTTCATCCCGATCTACCAGAATTACCCCGGCGCGGAGATGGCCGCGATCTGCCGGCGCTCGACCAAGGATCTGAACGAGTGCGGCGACCGCTGGGGGATCGCGAAGCGATACGCCAGCTTCGACGACGTGCTGAAGGACCCCGAGATCGACGCCGTCCACATCAACTCGCCGATCCCCGACCACGCCCCGCAGAGCCTGGCGGCGCTGAAGGCCGGCAAGCACGTCGCCTGCACCGTGCCGATGGCCACGACGATCGACGAGTGCCGGGCGATCGTCGAGGCGCAGAGGGCCTCGGGCAAGGTGTACATGATGATGGAGACGGTCGTCTACAGTCGCGAGTACCTCTTCGTCAAGCAGATGTACGACAAGGGGGAGCTCGGCCGCATCCAGTTCCTCCGCGGGTCGCACCAGCAGGACATGGCGGGCTGGCCCGGCTACTGGGAGGGCCTGCCGCCGATGCACTACGCCACCCACTGCGTCAGCCCCTGCCTGGCGATCCTGGGGGCCAAGCACGCCGAGGCCGTCTCCTGCTACGGCTCGGGGAGGATCGACGAGGCACTGATCCCGAAGTACGGCAGCCCGTTCGCCGTCGAGACGGCCACCTTCTCGATCCGCGACTCCGACGTCTGCGCCGAGGTGACGCGGAGCCTGTTCAACACCGCGCGGCAGTACCGCGAGAGCTTCGACGTCTACGGCAGCAAGCGGAGCTTCGAGTGGCAGCAGGTCGAGGACCAGGAGCCGGTCATCCACGAGATCGGCAAGCCCGAGCCGGAGATCCCGCACCGGGTCAAGGTCACCGACTTCGCCCACCTGCTCCCCGGTCCGATCCGCCCGTTCACCGGCCGCGTGGCCGACACCGAGCACCTGTCGTTCATCCAGGGCGCCGGCCACGGCGGATCGCACCCGCACCTGGTCCACGCCTTCCTGAGTGCGATCCGGGGCGAGCGCCCCGCCCTGCCCGACGCCGCGACCTCGGCCAACTGGACGATGGTCGGCATCTGCGCCCACCAGTCGGCCCTCAAGAAGGGGGACAAGGTGGCGATCCCGACCTTCTGATCGAGATGAGGGGGGTCGCCGGAGGGAGCACGTCACGCCCCGGCGGCCTCCTCGGTCCAGGTCGGATCAGCCGCGGTCCCTGGCGGCGGCGTCGGCCTCGCGGACGGCCTTCAGCGCGGCGATGGGGTCGCCCTTGGGGCTGAGCTCCAGGCCGATCGGATCGCGGTAGCCGACGTCGTGGATCACGCGGAGGACGTGCGCGTAGTTGATCTCGCCGGTCGAGGGCTCGTGGCGGCCGGGGTGGTCGGCGATCTGGTAGTAGCCGATCAGGTCCTTGTACTTGCGGATGTTGCCCGTCAGGTTCCCCTCGCTGATCTGCTGGTGGTAGACGTCGAAGAGCATCTTCACGTGGGGCGAGCCGACCGCCTTGAGGATCAGCGCGGCGTGCTCGGAGGTGACCACGTGCTGCCGGGGGTGGTTGACCAGGACGTTGAGCGGCTCGAGGATCAGAGTGATCCCCTCGGGCTCGACGACCTTGGCCCCGGCCTTCAGCGCGTCGATGACGGCCCTCGTCTGCTCGTCGCGGCCGTAGCCCTTGGTCTCCTCGCCCGCGACCACGGTGAGCTTCTTGACGCCGAGCGTCTTCGCAACCGGGACGGCGGCCTTGACGTCCTCGACGAACTCGTCGAGGCGGCGGGGGTCGGTGATCCCCTCGGTGAACTTCTTCGGCGAGGCGGTGAACTGGACCGGCTGGAGGCCGAGCTCGCGGTTGAGCTTCGCGATCGCGTCGACGTCCTTGTTCCTCCAGGGCCAGAACTCGTAGTGCGAGAAGCCCGCCTCGGCCACCTTGCGGAGGCGGTCGAGGAACGGGAGGCTCTTCCAGAACATCTCGACGTTGACGGCGTACGTCAGCCAGGTCTTGTCCCGGCCGGCGGCCGTCGCGGGCTGTTCCGCTCGGGTGCCCCGTCCGAGGGCCAGCGACGCGGCGCCCGCCCCGGCGGCGGCGAGGAGTTCGCGGCGATTCGGCATCGTTCTCTCCAGTCTTGGCTCGTGGTCCATCGGCGATCGGCCCCCGGAGGGGATTTCGGGGGCGTCCCGAGACCAGTATAGTGATTCACCGGCCCCGGACCACGAGCGAGGCACCCCAACCATGCGGATCACCTGGTACGGACACGCGGCGTTCCTGATCGAGGCGCAGGGCTCGCGGATCATCCTCGACCCGTACCGCTCGCCCGACTCGGGCGGCTACGCGCCGATCGGCGAACCGGCCGACGTCGTGGTCGTGAGCCACGAGAACGACCGCTACCACAGCCATCTGAGGCAGGTCGTCCCCCCCTTCGAGGTGGTCCGCGCCCTGGAACTGCCCCCCGGCGGGAGGGCGGTCCGGGGCATCACCTTCGAAGCGGTGCGGGTCTTCGAGACGCCCGAGCGCAAGCCCGAAGACGAGGTGACGATCGTCCACTTTCGCGCCGACGGCCTGCACCTGGTCTTCCTCGGCGACCTCGGCCACGCGCTCGACGAGGGGGAGCTGGCCCCGTTGCGGGGCGCGGAGGTCGTGCTCATCCCCGCCGGGGGCCCGCCGACGATCGACTTCCCGGAGATCCCGGCCCTGCTCGACGCGATCGGCCCACGCTTCGTCGTGCCGATGCACTACAAGACGCCGAGGATCAACCTCAACATCCAGCCCCTCGAACGCTTCCTCGACGCCCTGCCCGGCGTCCCCATCGACCGCCCCGGGCGGACCTGGATCGAGGTCGATCGGGAGACGTTGCCCGAGAGGCGGAGGGTCGTCGTGCTCGACCACGCGCGGTGATCGGCCCGAGGGACGTCAGAGCTCGCGGAGCGCCGCGATCACGTCCATCCGGACGGCGCGGAGGGCGGGGAAGAGGCCGCCGAAGACGCCCATCGCCAGCGTCATGGCCACGGCGACGCCCATGACCAGCGGGCCGAACCGGAACGAGACGGTCGCCTCGGTGAAGGTGTCGAAGTTGCTCATGCCGAAGCTGAAGGCCGACAGGGGGATCGTCGCCAGGAGGCCGAGCAGGCCGCCCAGGCCGCAGAGCAGGACCGACTCGGCCAGGAACGAGACCAGGATGTCGAACCGCGAGAAGCCCAGGGCGCGCATCGTGCCGATCTCGCGGGTCCGCGCGCCGACGGCGGCGTACATCGTGTTGGCGGCGGCGAACATCGCGCCGATCGTCAGCAGGACGGCGATCAGCGTGCCGGCGGCCTTCAGGAAGAGGCTCGTCTTGGACTGCTGCGCGTAGTAGTCGGACTCTCGGAGCGCATCGAGCTTGAACTGGGTGTCGCCGTCGATCGTCTTCTTCAAGCGGTCGAGGTCGGCCGACGAGGAGGCGCGGAGCTGGACGCTGGAGACCGTGCCCACGCGGTTGGAGTCCCTTTCCAGGTCCTTGATGTCGACCCACGCCTCGCTCTCGGCCGCGCTGCCGCCCGCCGTGAAGATCCCGACGACGTGGTACTCGGCCTCGCCCGCCTTGATGCGGCCCCCGAGGCCCGCCCCCTTGAAGCGGCGGGCGATGCCCCGGCTGACGACGCACTCGTCCTTGCCCGGCACGAGGTAGCGGCCGGCGACGATCGCGAAGTCGGGGCGGAGCCGGGGCGACGCGGCCGAGACGCCCCGGATGATGATGTTGGTGTGGCTGCCGTCGGTCCGCTCGACGACCGGGACGTTCAGCAGCTCGGCGCCGCCAGCGGCCGGCCCGAGTCGTCCCGCGCGACGCCGCCGAGCGTCAGGATGTCGGCGGCCGTGGCGGCCGTGAACCCGCCCGTCGCCTCGGTCGTCGTCCCCTTGCGCACCACGATCAGGTCGAGCGGGTCGCCCGAGACCTTCATGCTGTGCTGCAAGCCCTCGACGAGGCTGAACAGGACGCACGACGACCAGACGATCATCCCCGTGCCCAGGACCGTCAGGGTCGTCGTCGCCCACCGCACGCGGAGGTTGCGGGTGTTGTACTTGATCGGGATCATGGCGGGTTCAGACCACCTTCCTCAATCCGTTGATGACCGAGAGCCGCGACGCCAGCAGCGCCGGGATGATCCCGCTGACCAGGCCGATCGCCAGCGAGGCCGCGAGCCCCGACAGCGCGGTCGGCCAGGAGACGAAGAAGAAGGGGAGCATCCCCGCGCTGTACTTCGAGACGTCGACGACGTCGCAGAACAGCTTGCAGCCCAGGGAGCCGATCACCCCCCCCGCGCCCGAGACGAGCACGGCCTCGGCCAGGACGAGGAACAGGACCAGGCCCTTGCCGTAGCCGATCGCCTTGAGGATCGCCACCTCGGTCGTCCTCTCGCGCAGCGCCATCGCCATCGAGTTGCCGGCGACGAAGACCAGGGCGACGATCACCGCCGTGCCGATCCCGCGGATCAGCCACTGGAAGTCGCGCATCATCTCGCCGAACATCTTGCCCCACGCCTCCTCGGTCTGGGTCCGCGTCGGGTTGTCGCTGCTGGCGTATTCGGCGTCGATCGTCCGCGCCAGCGACGCCATGACGTCGCCGCTCTTGCACTTGACGGTGATGATCCCGGCGTTGCCGGCCATCTTCGACGACTGGTTGTCGCGCCTCAGGCCCTCGTCGAGGTAGTCGTAGCGGAACAGGCACATCTGGCGGTTGCGGTCGGCCGGGCCGTCGTAGATCCCGCGGACCGTCAGGTTGAGGTCGAACGGGTACACGCCCCCCTTCAGCGGGAGCGGGTCGCCGACCTTGAGGTCCCAGTCCTCGGCGAGCCTCCTGCCGATCACGCAGCCCGCCTTGTCGGCCCGGAATGCCTTGAGCTGCTCGGGCGGGATCGTCAGCTCGTCGTAGACCGTGAAGAAGACGTCGGGGTCGACGGCGAACTGGGCGAACGGGATCACCTGCTCGCGGAACTTGCCGCCGTACCACGACAGCGGCGTGGCGGCGACCACGCCGGGCAGCGCGGAGACCTCGCGGACGCAGGCGATCGGCACCTTGCCGCTGAACCCTTGCTTGTTCATGACGATGATCCGGTTGTAGATCCGGACCGACTTGAGGGCCTCGTCCCTCATCGTCAGGAACGTGATCAGGATCATCATCAGGAACAGCGTGATCGCGACCGAGGCGATCGTCAGCAGCGACCGGATCGGGTTGCGGCGGGCGTTGCGGTAGATGTAGTGGAAGAACTTCATGAGACGGCCCCGATCGGAGGCTCCTGGACGACGTCGCCGACCAGGCGGCCCTTGTCCAGGTAGAGGGTCCTGCCGGCGCGGCGGGCGGCCAGGGGGTCGTGCGTGACCATGACGATCGTCTTCTGGAAGTCGCAGTTGAGCTGGCCCAGCAGGTCGAGGATCTCCCCGGCGCTGGCGCGGTCGAGGTCGCCGGTCGGCTCGTCGGCCACCAGCAGGTACGGGTCGGTCACGATCGCCCGCGCGATCGCCACGCGCTGCTCCTGGCCGCCCGAGAGCTGGCGCGGGTAGTGGTCCTCGCGCCCCTCCAGGCCGACGATCCGCAGCGCCGTCATGACGTGCTCGCGCCTCTGCCTTCGCGACAGGTGCGTCAGCAGAAGGGGTAGCTCGACGTTCTCGAAGGCCGTCAGGACCGGGATCAGGTTGTAGAGCTGGAAGATGAACCCGACGTTGTCGGCCCGCCAGCGGGTGATCCGCGACTCCGACAGCAGGCCGAGGTCCTGCCCATGCACGATGACCTCGCCGCGGGTGGCCCGGTCGAGCCCGGCGATCAGGTTCAGCAGGGTCGTCTTGCCCGACCCGGAGGGCCCCATCAGCGCCAGGAACTCGCCCTCGTCCACCTTCAGGTCGAGGTCGACGAGCACCGGGATGCGGAACTCGTCGCGACGGTACTCCTTGGTCACGCCCAGCAGGGCGATCGAGTGACTTTCATCCATGGTCGTTGTCGAACTCCCGTGATTGAGGACAGGATGGCCGATGGACCATGTCGGATGGCGGATCGGGAGGTCCGCGTCATCGGCCATCCGGCATCCTCCGATCCGCCATGACGGCCCCGACACCTCCCGGCTATTCGGCGACCTTGACCTTCATCTTGTCGCGCAGCGCCTTCGACGGGTTCACGACGACCGACTCGCCCGCCTTGAGCCCCGACTCGACCCGCGCCAGCTCGTCGCGGGTCGCGGCCACCTCGACCGGCCTCCGCGAGACCTTCGACTTGCCGTCGACGACCCAGGCGTAGCCGTGGCCGTTCTCCTCGAAGACGGCCGCCTTCGGGACGAACAGGAAGGCGCGGCCGGCGTTGGGGTTGTCGAGCCCCTGGTCGGGCACGAAGTGGACCGTCGCGACCAGCTCGGGGAACAGGTGCTCGTCGGGGTCGAGGATCTCGACCTTCATCTTGACGGTGCCCCGCGTCCGGTCGCCCATCGGGATGATCTGGCGGAGCCGGCCGCGGTAGTGCTTCTCGGGCACGGCGCTGACGGAGACCTCGGCCGGCTGGCCGATCGCGACCCGCGAGATCAGGTTCTCGGCCACGTCGGTCTCGACCTCCATCTTGCCCAGGTCGGCGATCGAGACGACGGCCGACCGGCTGATCGAGGCGCTCATCGCCGAGGGGGTGATCACCTCCCCCTCCTCCCCCTGCTTCTCGACCACGGTGCCGTCGAACGGCGCGATCAGGAACATCTCGCGGATCGTCGCCTCGGTCTCGTCGATGGTCGCGGCGTTCAGCTTCACGCCCGCCTCCAGGGCCCCGACGCGCGCGGCGGCCATCTCGCGGGCGGCGTCGGCCTTCTCGACCTCCTCGACCGAGATCATCTTCTGCGCGTGGAGACGGGCCGCGCGGCGCGCCTCGCGCCTCCTTCTCCTTCAGGTCGGCGCGCGCCTCCAGCAGCTCGCTCTGGCACCGCGCGAGCTGTGCCTTGCGCGACGCGAGCATCGCCTTCAGGTCGTTGTGCTGGAGGACGGCCAGGACGTCCCCCTTCTTGACCTTCGAGCCCTCCTCGACGAACATCCGCTCGACCCTTCCCGGCAGCTTGGCGCCGATCAGGGCCTGGTGCCGCGACTTGAGGTAGCCCTTGGCGCTGAGCAGCTTCTCGGCCTCGCCCGAGGTCATCGACTGGACCAGCCCGACCGTCACCTCGGGCAAAGACCGGATCTGGTCATACTGCCGGTAGGCGAAGACCGCCCCGCCGCCGACGATCCCCAGCGGGATCATCCAGATCAGGAGGGCGAGCAGCCCGATGCCCCCCTCCCGCGCCCGCCCGCCCCTTGCGGGCCCGACCCGCAGGTCGCCCCCGCGCCTCTCGATCTTCAGCGAGGCGAGGTCGTCTCGCAGGGAACTCGCCATGACTGGACCCCTGTCCGCCTCTCCCCCGAGAATTCGAGGGGCCTGGCGGTCATGCATGTGTGCGATCGACGACTTTGTGAAAATTATAACGAAGTCGGCCCGCGCGTCGAGGCGAGCTTTGAGTGACGGCCCGACATCTGTCGGGATCGTTCCAGAGTAAACGAAACGGGGCGGATGCGGAATGTCATCCGGCCCGGAGTTGTTCGTCACGGGAGGGGGATCATTGGGTCGGGGCGTGGCGGATGCCGAATCCCGGATCGTCGGGGGAAGACCAACGACGAACGCCCCCCGGAGGGTATCCGGAGGGCGTTCGTCGTGCAGCGTCGCACCTGGCGGGGGTCGTCGGCTCAGCGGCGGAAGATCCGGCCGAAGAGCGGGTGCTTCGCGTCGCAGACGTCGCAGGCGGGGAGCGTGGTCTCGGGGACCACGGCCTGGGCCGTCGCCAACACGCTCTGCGCCGAGGGGAGCACGGCGGGGGGGCAGTGGACGATCACGGGGACCTGGACGCACACCTCAACCGGCACCTGGCGGCAGACCGTCCGCGGCACGCACACGGGCCTCATCTCGGTGACCTGCCGGGTGACCGACACCGGGCAGTGGATGGTCGTCGTCACCGGCACCTGGCGACAGACGGTGTACGGCACCTGCTTGACGCAGTGGACCGTCTGCATCTCGCAGATCGTCTGCGGGACGCAGCGGACCCTCTGCTCGCAGACCGTCTCGCAGATCGTCTGCGGGACCTGCTTGACGCACGTCTCGGGGACCATGCGGCACGTCGTCACGGGGACCTGCTTGACGCAGACCTCCGGCACCATGCGGCAGGTGGTCACGGGGACCTGCTTGACACATTGCTGCGTCACCATGCGGCAGGTGGTCACGGGGACCCTCTTGACGCAGGTCTCGCGGACCGTCCTCGTGACGCACACGGGCACCTGCTTGACGCAATGCTGCGGCACCATCCGGGTGACGGTGTACGGCACCTGCTTGACGCAGGTCTGCGGCACCATCCGGGTGACGGTGTACGCCTCCTGGCGGCAGAGGGTCCGCGGGCACATCTTGGTCACGCAGACCGGCACGCGGCGGGTGCAGGTGCGCGGGACCATCGTGCAGACGGTGTAGGGGACGGTCTTGTAGCACGTCTCGGAGACCGTGCGGCAGGTGGTCACGGGGACCTGCTTGACGCACTCCTGCGCGACCATCTCGCAGGTGGTCACGGGGACCTGCTTGACGCACGTCTCCTGGACCATCCGGCAGCAGGTCACGGGGACCATCTTGACGCATTCCTGCGGCACCATCTGGCAGGTCGTGACCGGCACCTGCCTCGTCACGCAGTAGGGCTCCTGGCGGCAGATCGTGTACGGGACCTGCTTGCGGACCTGCTGCGGGCAGTACACCGTCTCGCAGACGTCCTCGACGACCGTCCGCGGGCACCAGACCTGCTTGCAGACGACCGTCGGCGGGCACTGGTACCAGCAGCCGTTGCAGCAGATGACCTTGCCCGGGATGCACTCCTGCTGCGTGACCCACTCGCCGCACTCGCGGACGACCTGGCGGACCTGCTGCGTCGGCACGCAGACCGTCTCGCACACCTCGCGGCAGGCGGTCTCGGTCACGGTGCGGTAGCAGGTCTCCGTCACCGTGTGCATCGTGGTGGTCTGCACCGGGCGGCAGACGGTGTAGCGGCACTCCTTCATCACCGTCTCGTGCACCGGGCGGCAGACGGTGTAGCTCTGGGCCTGCATGACGGTGCGGCGTACCGGCACCTGCACCGTGTAGCGGCACTCCCGCAGGACGGTCTCGCGCACCGGGCGGCAGACGGTGTACGCCACCTGCTTGTAGGCGCACTGGCGCATCGGGACCATCTCGGTGTACGACTGGCACTGCATCACGGTCGTCTGCACCGGCACCTGCACCGTGTACGGCACCGAGCGGTAGCACGTCTTGGGGACGGGCACGCAGACGGTGTACGTGCAGTTCTTGTAGCAGGTCTCCTGCACGGGGCGGCAGACGGTGTAATTGCAGGTCTTCAGGATCGTCTCGCGGACCGGCCGGCAGACGGTGTAGCAGCACTCCTTGTACGACACCTCGCGGACCGGGCGGCACACGTTGTAGACGCACGTCTTGAACGTCGTCTCGCGGACCGGGCGGCAGACGGTGTAGCTCCGGTTCTCGATGTGGGTCTCGCGGACCGGGCGGCACACCGTGTACGTGCAGGTCTTCCAGACCGTCCGCGCGACCGGCCTCTGGACCGTGTAGCGGCACTCGCGCTGCACGGTCCGATAGACGGGCCTCTGGACCGTGTAGGGGACGCTCCGCACGCACTGCTCGGTGACCGTCTGGCAGGTGGTGACGGTCCTCGGCTGCATGACCGTCTCGCAGACGTTGCGCACGCAGGCCACCTGCTGCGTCTCGTAGACGGTCTCCTGGACCGGCTGGAGGACGCACTGCCGCTGGATCTGGTATTCGACGTGCCCCGCACACTCCTGGGACACCGGGCAACAACGAGAGGAGGCCGCGCCAGCGTAGCTGGCCGCCTTCGCCGGGTGCTCGGTCGCCACCACCCCGAGGGCCAGGGCCGTGAGCAGAACCGACAGAAGTTTACGCATCTTCAGACGCTCCTCCACAACACTCCCGACTCGCGATCTCAACGCAGGAGCCCCGCCGAAGACCTCCGCGACGGCGCGGTCCCGCCGACTCACTGATATGCTTCGGCCACCGCCCCGCGCCCGCTTCAGGGACTTTCTCCAGATTTCCCAGCACCCCGATTCGACGAGAACGCAAGGTTTACCCAGACCTTACGTCGATGATTCGGAGGCCCCGGATTATCAGATCGTCCCCGCGCAAGGCCGCAGCCCGATCGTCGATTACGGCCGGCAAGGTTCCCCCGACCGGCGCGCATCGCGAAGCCCGGCGGGCTCGATCGGGGTGGAGAGGGGTATGTGATGGGGCTCGTCCGAAGAGGGGGCCGGCGAACGCCGGCTGGCGAGATCCGGAGGGTTGATCAGAGAGGTGAGGAAGTGGTTGACAGGGGCCCGTCGTCCTCGCTATTTGTCTGCATGAATCGCGCACCCTTCGGTCCTCTCCCGGCCGAGGTTGGTCACCGACTTCGGTCCCCTTCCGAGGTTAATCGGCGAGGGCCCCCTCCCGATCGCCCGAGACGGTGTCGCCGCGCAACCGCGCGGGCAAGCACGGTTGTTTCCAAATATTTAAATATATTAATATAACATAGCTATTGAGTGGGACGCCCGGCGAGGAGCGCCGCCGGTGGTATCCGGCCAGGGCGAGGGAGGCCGAAGGAGTCGGGACATCGTGGGCGGTCCGGGCGCCGGGCCCCCCACCGGCCGGAGGACCCGGACAACAATCGAGGAGCGACGTCGTGGAGATTCGCGAACGGACGAAGGTTGGGCTGATGGCGGTGGGGGCGGGCCTGTGGCTCCTCGCCGCGGCCACGCCCGGGAGGGCGGGGAATATCTCGGGGCAGGTGATCGACCAGGCGACCGGGGCCGGCATGGCCAACATCACGGTCAACCTGTACGACCCGGCCGGCGACGCGAAGGGGACCACCACCACCAACGCGAGCGGGAACTACAGCTTCACGAACGTGGCGAGCGGGAACTACCTGATCCAGGAGGACACGCCGGGCGGGATGTACCAGTCGAACTCGACCTTCCCGAACTACACGCCCGTACCCCAGTCGTCCCCCGGCGCGTACGGGAACACGCCCGGGACGTGGGATTACTCCGGGACCGGAGGCGCGACCCCGCCGGGATGGCTCACGAGCGGGACCGCCGCCCCGTTCGAGTCGGCGCTCAGCCTCTCCGGCCCGACGGTGAACCTCGGGCAATTCGTCCAGGAGAACTTCAGCAACACTTCGAATTACTCCCTGAAGCTCCAGAGCACGGTCCCCGGCGACCCGGGGTATCAGATCCAGGCGACGAGCTTCGGCGTCCCCGAGGCGGTCAACCTCAACGGGACGACGTTCAACCTCTCGAACATCCACTACCACGATCCCGAAGAAAACCAGATCAACGGGACATCCCCGGGGGTGATGGAAGAGCACTTCGTGCTCCAATCCCCGGTGGTGAACGGGGCGGGCGGGGGCGAGGTGGTCCTGGCCGTCTTCATGCAGCTCGGCACCGCGGCCAATCCCACCTTCGACAAGCTCTTCGGCGCCCTGACCGGCCTGGGCACCACGGGGGGCTCGACGCTGGCCGGATCGACCGTCGGGGGCATCAATTTCGCCGACCTGCTGCCGGCGAACATGCAAGGCTGGTTCTACCCGGGCTCGCTGACCACGCCGCCGCTCTCGACGCCGGTCAGCTGGTTCGTCTTCTCCACGCCGATCGAGCTCGACCAGGCGGAGCTCAACGAATACGAGGCCTACGCCTCGTCGGTCGGCTTCTTGCCCAACGCCCGCCCGGTCCAGGACCTGGAAGGCCGGACGTTCAACGACCTGACTTCGGTGACGCTCGGGGCCACCGACCTGACCGGCGTCAACATCATCAACGCCGCCGTCCCCGAGCCGTCGAGCCTGATCCTGCTGGGCACGGCGGGCGCTTCCTGCTCGTCCTCTGCCGCCGAAGGGCGCGGTCGGCCTCCTGATCGGAACCCACGACCGACCCGATTTCATCGAACGGCTCGACTCCCGTCCGAGGGGGTCGAGCCGTTCGGCGTTCGGGGCCCTTGGGCCCGTGCAGTCGGTGTGGTAGCCTGGTCGCGATCGAAGCCCGGGGCCCTTCCCGGCCCGGGTCGGCACGGGGGAACGCGGATGAACGTCCTGGATCGGTTCCGCCTCGACGGCAAGGTCGCCCTGGTGACGGGGGGCGCGCGGGGCCTGGGTCGGGTGATCGCCGAGGCGCTGCACTCGGCCGGCGCCGCGGTGGCCCTGTCGGCGAGGCATCTGGACCACGCGGCGAGAGCCGCCGCCGAGCTGGTCGACGCCTCGGGAGGCCGGGCCCTGGGGGTCGCCGCCGACGTGTCCCGCGACGTCGACGTCCGCGGCATGGTCGCGCAGGTGCTCGACGCCTACGGCCGGCTCGACATCCTGGTCAACAACGCCGGGATCAACATCCGGGGGCCGATCGAGCAGCTCGGCGAGAGCGACTGGGACCAGGTCGTCGACACCAACCTGAAAGGCCCCTGGCTCTGCTGCCGCGCCGCCTCCGAGCCGATGCGGAGGCAGAAGTGGGGCCGGGTGATCAACGTCTCCAGCATGCTCGGCGAGGTGGCCCTGGCCGGGACGAGCCTCCTACTGCGCCAGCAAGGGGGGCCTGACGATGATGACCAAGGTCCCTGGCGCTGGAGTGGGCGGCCGACCGGGTCAACGTCAACGCGCTCTGCCCGGGCCCGTTCGCCACCGAGATCAACACGCCGCTCCTGAACGACCCCGCCGCGAGGGCCGCGATGGAGTCGAAGGTCCCCCTGGGCGCTGGGGCGAACCGGCCGAGCTCGGCCCGTCGGCCGTCTTCCTCGCGTCCGAGGCGTCGAGCTACATGACCGGCGCGACCCTCTTCATCGACGGCGGCTACACGGCCCAGTGACGCGGCCGGGCCCCGGCGCGGAGCGGTGAGATCATGTCCGACATCGCGATCCCGAAGGGCTTCCGGGCGGCGGCGGTCAAGGCGGGCATCAAGCCGTCGGGGGGCCTCGACCTGGCGCTGCTGGCCGCCGACGGCCCGTGCTCGGCCGCCGGCACGTTCACGACCAACCGCGTCCGCGCCGCGCCGGTGAAGTGGGACCGCGCGGGTGCCGGCCGACGACGCCCGCGCGATCGTCGTCAACGCGGGCAACGCCAACGCGGCGACCGGCGCGCGGGGCGACGACGACGTCCGCGCCACGGCCGCCCGCGCCTCCGAGGCGCTGGGATGCCGGCCCGACCAGGTCCTCGTCGCCTCGACCGGGGTGATCGGCCACCCCCTGCCGATGGACGACCTGCTCGCCGGCCTGGGGCGCGCCGTCGTCGCCCTGTCGGCCGACGAGGCCGCCTTCCGGTCCGCGTCCGAGGCGATCCTGACGACCGACACGCGCCCCAAGGTCGTCTCGCATCGCGAGACGATCGGGGGGAGGCCCGTCACCCTGCTCGGGCTGGCCAAGGGGGCGGCGATGATCGGGCCCCGGATGGCCACGATGCTCGCGTTCCTGCTGACCGACGCCC
The DNA here is from genome assembly GCA_963708145.1 of uncultured Planctomycetaceae bacterium. Classification (GTDB taxonomy): domain Bacteria; phylum Planctomycetota; class Planctomycetia; order Isosphaerales; family Isosphaeraceae. Next base: position 313,459 of record OY970189.1, read on the forward strand.
CGGTCGCCGCCGCCGACCTCCAGGCCATCCTCTCCGACGCCGTCGAGGACTCGTTCAACTGCATCTCGGTCGAGGGGCACACCAGCACCAACGACACCGTGCTCCTGCTGGCCAACGGCGCGGCCGGGGGCGGCCCGCTCGCGGGCGACGACCTCGAAGCGTTCGCCGCGGTCGTCGGCCGGTCGTGCGGGATGCTCGCGCAGATGATCCCCGAGGACGGCGAGGGGGCCACCCACCTGATCGTGATCGACGTGTTCGGCTGCGCCGACCGCGACGAGGCGCGCACCATCGCGAGGGCCGTCGCCGACAGCCCCCTGGTCAAGACCGCCATCCACGGCGGCGACCCGAACTGGGGGCGGATCGTCTCGGCGGCCGGCTACGCGGGCGTCCCGTTCCGGGAAGACGAGCTCTCACTGTGGCTCAACGGCGTCGCGCTCTATCACGACGGCGCCCCCCTGCCCTTCGACGCGGCGGCCGTCTCGGACCGGCTCCGCGCCGAGCGGGTCACGTCGATCCGCCTCGTGCTCAAGAGGGGCGACGGCCGGGTCCGCTTCTCCACGTCCGACCTGTCGGCCGAGTATATCCGGCTCAACGCCGACTACACGACCTGACCCATCATTCCGGCGCCCCGGCATCCGAGTTGCTCATGTGAACTGCGCGTCCCGGGGCGCCCGCCCGCGAGGGGCGGGGATATCCCCCCACCGGCCAGGGGCAGCGCGACTGCCTGTCCCGTCGGCGCATGAATGCCGATCCGAATCGAAGGAGATGACGCGATGCCTCCGACCCTGAACAAGCCGTCCGGCGCCGCCCCCGCCTCGTTGATCTACATCACCATCGGGGCGCTGATGGCCGTCTGGAGCGGGATCTGGTTCATGTACCAGCGGAACAACGCGATCTCGACCCATTCGGGCCAGTCCTACGTCTGCCTGGGCTTCCTGGTCACGGGGCTGGTGCTCATGGCCATCGGCTTCGGCCTCGGCCCGCTCGCCCGCATCGCGCGGCACGCCGAGATCCCGCCCCAGGAGGTCACCGACGCGACCGTCCAGGCCGAGAAGGCCGCCGCCCCGCGACGGGGCTGAGCCGCGCGGCGCGGGGTCGGCCATCCCGGGCGGGGGACTCGATTTCATCATTTCAAATGAAATCTTGAATTTGAAATGATGAGAAGCCAATCTCGCGGCGGCCGTGGGGGCCTCGGCGCGCGTTCGCCGGGGGGTCGGGGGCGGGCCCGGCGGCTCAGCCCTCGGGCTTGCGGACCGCGGCGGCCAGCGGCCGGAGGACCGCGAGCATCGTGTTGAGGTGCGCCAGGCGGGGCCCGAACCGATCGACGAAGTCCGTCAGCGCGAATTCGCCGTCGACCAGGTTCTCGTGGTTCTCCGAGACGTAATAGGCCAGGTCGCCCATCAACGCGGCGTGGACCTTCTCCAGGTTCGCGAGCGACTCCTTGCAGTGCTCGAGCACGTCCTCGTGACCGCTCTGCCAGCGCTCGAGCTCGGCCATCTGCCGCGCGCGCTGCTCGCGGCCCACCTGCGCCGCCTCGCGCGCCAGCTCGAGCTGTTGCCGCTGGTTCTCCAGGATCTGCCGCTGGATCTCCAACGTCTGGTTCTGGAGGGTGACCATCAGGTGGAGCAGCGCGACCGGGTCGTTGAAGTTGGTGACGGCCTGCGCGGGGCCTTGCCCGGTCGGCGAGACTTCCATCCGGTACGTCCAGGGCGGCGACGCGGGGTTTTCGTTCGACGGCACACCACGCTCCTTAATGCTCCCGGGACGGTCTCGTCGCGGGACGGCCAGCTCCCCCCCAATCCAGGTACACCCGTCGCGAACCTCCCAAGTATAACCCGGGCCCGATCCTCGGGATAGGGCAGGCGGCACGACAATCATCCAATTCCCCACGACGGACGCCACGGCCACGACACAAACCTTTGTGAATCCATGAGTTACGGCATGGATAGGCGCCACATTCGCGATCGAGTCGGCGCCCCGATCGGGCCGAGATCCGTCGCCTTCGGTCCGATCGCAGCCGGTTTATTCCGACAGGTGATAGAAGGCGTCGGCCAGCGCCTCGACGAGGTCGCCGGCGATCATGCCGACCTCGCCGTTCTGGTCCCGGGCGATGTCGCCGGCCAGGCCGTGGACGTGGACGCCGAGCTGCGCGGCCGCGAACGGCGGGAGTTCCTGGCCCATCAAGGCGGCAATCACCCCCGTGAGCACGTCGCCGGTCCCGCCGGTCGCCATGCCGGGGTTGCCCGTCGAGTTGACGTAGACGCGGGCGCCGTCGGTCACGACCGTCCGGGCCCCCTTGAGCACCACGACCAGGTGGTCGGCCTGCGCCAGCGCGACGGCGTGCCCCTGGCGGTCGGCCTGGATCTCGGCGACGGTCCGGCCGGTCAGGCGGGCGAACTCGCCGGGGTGCGGCGTGATGACCACGGGCCGTTTCAGGTCGCCGAGCAGGTCGGTCTGCCCGGCCAGCGCGTTCAGGGCGTCGGCGTCGAGCACCGTCGGCACCGTGACCGATTCGAGGACCCAGCGGACGAGGTCGCGGACCTCGTCGGACTGCCCCAGCCCGGGCCCGATCGCCAGGACGGTCGCCTTCTCCAGCAGCTTGGGCAAATCGCGCCGCGCCGGCTCGGCCCGGATCAGGCCATCATCGCCCGATTCGAGCGGATAGGTCATGTAGCTGGGCTCGAAGCTGGCGACGGTGGGCCAGACCTCGGCCGCGGTGGCGACCCGCACCAGCCCCGCCCCCGACCGCAGCGCCGCGGCCCCGGCCAGGGCGGCGGCGCCCGCCATGCCGCGCCCCCCGGCGACGACGAGCACGCTGCCGTACATCCCCTTGTTGCTGTCCTGCGGCCGCTTCGGCAGCGCCGGGATCGACCCGACCCGTTCAACCGTCATCGGCCGGTCTCCAAAGAATACGAATCGATCCGCAGATGACGCAGATTGACGCAGATAATAAATCGAAATTTTTATTTATTTAATCTGCGTCAATCTGCGTCATCTGCGGATAGACTTCTTTGCCTTCCTCGATCTACGGCGATGCCCCGCCGTCCCCGCCCGAGGCCGACAGGCGGGCCTGCCCCGCCCGGCGCGCGATCAGGGCCGCGACCTGCCCGCCGTTGAAGCCGGCGTCGATGTTGACGACCACCACGTTGGAGGCGCAGCTGTTGAGCATGCCCAGCAGCGCCGCCAGGCCGCCGAAGCTGGCGCCGTAACCGATGCTGGTGGGCACGGCGATGACCGGGCAATCGACCAGCCCGCCGACGACGCTCGGCAGCGCCCCTTCCATCCCCGCGACGACCACCACCGCGTCGGCGCCCCCAGCGCATCGAGCCGGTTGAGCAGGCGGTGGAGGCCCGCCACGCCGACGTCGGCCACGAGCGTCACCTCGCAGTTCCACGCCTCGGCGGTGACCCTCGCCTCGGCGGCGACCGGCAGGTCGCTGGTGCCGGCCGTGACGACCACCACCCGGCCCAGCTTCGGGCCCGGGTCGGCCGCCGGGGCGATCCGGAACGTCCGCGCCAGAGGGTCGACCTCCCCCTCGGGGAAGGCCCTCGCCAGGTGCTCGGCCATCGCCGGGTCGATCCGCGTGACCAGCCCCCCCTGCTCGTGGCGGATCAGGACGCGGAGGATCGCCTCGACCTGCTCGGCCGTCTTGCCCTGGCCGAAGATCACCTCGGGGAACCCGCACCGCATCCGGCGATGCAGGTCGACCCGGGCGAACCCCCCCGCGTCCTCGAACGGCGCCATGCGGATCTGGCGCACCGCCTCCTCGGGCGACACTCCACCCCGCCGGACCTCCTCCAGCATGGCCCTGAGCTGATGCGAATCCATGTACCCACCCGGCACGCGGCCACCGTCCCACGAGACCTCCGCCCGCTCCCTTCTCCCTTGTAACCCGCCGCCGCCCGCTCCGCAACCGACCGGCGCATCTCTCCCGAGACACCCGACCGGATTCCCGGGACGCCGTCGCCTCCGATCCCGATGATGAATGAGGGGGCTTTCGCCATCCCCCTGCTCTTTGAGAGGCCGCGACCCGGGCGCCCGGCTCCGGATGGGATCACGAGAAGGCTCGTCGCGCCGAACGAACCGAAATCCGAGGCGCCCGACGAGTCGCACGCCCGGCCGAAACGAACTCGATGCCCGGCGCCGAACGAACCGAAATCGATCTGACGAAACGAAGCCAATGGCAATCTGGGCAATCCCCGGATACGCCGGAGCCATCGCGCCGAACGAACCGAAATCGATCTGACGAAACGAAGCCAATGGTAATCTGGGCAATTTCCTCGGGTAACCCGGGGATGGCGATCGTCTCACCCCACGTGCGCCAGAGGAGGGGGCAACCAGGACATCCTGCTGGTACGAAGATCGCGTTTCCCGGAACGAAGCCAACTCGACCATTTTCTCCGCGCAAACGAGTCGACCATCAGCATTTCCATCATCGCGGCGGGGTCGAAGTCGGTCCGGCCTCTCGGACCCGAGGATCGCGAACGCCGGTGACGAAACGAAGCCAATGGCAACCTGGGCAAACGACCGAACGAACCGAAAATCGCGTGCGCGAAACGAAGCCAATGGCGGTCTGGGTAAGTTATCTCCCCACGAGCCACCGGCCACGACCCACCAGGCACGGCCCGTGACGAAACGAAGCCAATGGCAACCTGGGCAAGATCCCCCTCGCCCGTTGACGGACCTCGGGTGGACTGCCGAACGAACCGAAACGCGCCGGATGGGGCGCGGGACGTGAGGGCGGAGGGGCGTCTCGCCCGGGTTCACGGGCCCACATGCGGTTGACTTTTTCGACGGGGAGGGAGATTGTCTCAACTCCTGCGGCCGGGGGGCCGATGATATTGGGAGGGGGTTGCGGAAACAGGGACGGCCCCCGCCCCGCCACGGACGTCGGGGGATCGTCGGATGACGAGCGACGGCGCGAGCGAGGGGGGCGCGGCCCGATGGATCGGGCTGGCGACGGTCGTCCTGGCGCTGGTCGTCGGGTCGGCGCTGTTCCTGCCGCGGCAATCGCTCTGGCTGGACGAGGCGACGCAGATGAGCGGCCTGTCGCTCGACCCGGCGCGGGTCGTGCGGTGGCTGCTGGGGACCGAGCGGTTCAATTTCGGCCAGCTCCGCGACCGGACGCCGCCGTTGAGCTACTGGCTCGGCTGGGCGTGGTCGCGGGCCTTCGGTTACGGCGAGGCGTCGTTCCGCTGGTTCGGCGTGGTGTGCGTGGCGGTCGCCTCGGCGCTGGTCTTCGAGGCGGGCCGCCTCGCCTTCGGGACCGTCGCGGGATGGGCCGCGGGCCTGGCGTTCTCCCTGTCGCCGGCCGTCGTCATGCTGGCCGTCGAGATCCGCGCCTATCCTTTGTTCCTGCTCTGGTCGGCCTCGGCGTGGTATCTGCTGGTCCGCTGGCAAATGGGGGAGGATGGGCCGAGCTGGTCGACCCAGACGGCGCTGGCCCTGGTGCTGGCGGCGGCCGTGGGGACCCACTACTTCGGGGTGGTCCTATCGGGGGGGGTGCTGGTCGCCCTGGCGGTGCTCGACCGTCGCCGGGGGAGGAGGCTCGGGCCGGTCGTGGGGGTCGGCGGGGTCGTGGCGGTCGCGGTCGTGGGGATCGTCCCCTTCATCCGGACGTCGGTCGGTCTCTATCGCTACGGGCCCGATCGGTTCGCCGGCACGGCCCGGCGGCTGAACGGGCTGAAGAACCTGCTCGTCGGCCAGGTCGGACACGTGACGCTGACGGTCGTCCGGCCGGTGGAGGTGGTCGCCCTGGTCGCGGCGGCGGCCCTGGTCATCTTGGCAATCTGGTCGATGGGGACCGTGCGACGGCGGAACGCCGGCCTGGCGGTCGCGCTGGCGCTGGGGGCGGGGTTCGCCGCGGTGGCGGTCGCCAAGCTCGCGATGAGCCGGTTCGACCCGGCCACGCCGAGCTACAACGCCTGGATGCGCCCCGGGATGTGCCTCCTGCTGGCGAGCGGGGTCGCCTCGCGGGCGAGGCGGACGGCGGTCGCGTGCTGTGGGGCGCTGATCGTCGCGCAGGGCTTCGGGGTCTACCAGCTCGCCGCCCACGGCGAGCATTTCGCGCACGGCCCGCACCGGGCGATCTCGGGGATGATCCGGAGGGTGGGCCCCGGGGAGGTCGCGGTGGTCCACGACGACCCCTCGGACCGCGCCATCTTCCTCTCGTCGCCGATCCGGTGCGAGTGGGGGCCGGGGCTGGAGCAATACCGTCTGGTGGCATCGCCGGGAGGGCCGGCGGTGGTCCGCGGCTACCCCGACGGTCGCGAGACGCAGACGATCGGCTCGCTGCCGCACCGCTATCTGCTCGTCGTGAGCTCCCGGCCGATGAGCCCGGGGCCCTGGCGTCGCAGGTGCGCACCGGAGACCGGCCCGTCGGGCGGGGGCCGATCGCGAGGCAGCTCCTCGCGGCGGACGGCTGGCGGCTCGCGGGCCGGGCGGTCGTCGTCTCGCAGATCGCCGCCGAGATCGACCTGTTCGAGAACCGTCGGTAGGAAGGCTCCCGCGCCGGCCAGGGAGGGTCGATCGATGCGACGAGTGCCCGAGTTGGATGCCCTGCGAGGGGTTGCGGCGGTGGGCATCCTGATGTTCCACCTCCGGTTCGTGGGGGCCTTCCCGCTGCTCCGGACGTGCGTGGATTTGTTCTTCGTCCTGTCGGGCTACCTGATCACCACGATCATCCTGACCCAGGGCGACGCCCCGGGCTTCCTCCGCAACTTCTACGCCCGTCGAGCGTTGCGGATCTGGCCGATCTATTACCTGACCCTGGTCACCTTCGTGGCGGGCAACGCCTTCCTGCCCCCTCCGCACCATCAGCCGACGGCGGGCCTTCCTTATTACTTGTCCTACACCCAATTCATCCCGGGCTACTGGTTCGCGGCGACGCCCCCGCTGGGGATCTACCTGTTCGAGCACACCTGGACCCTGGCGGCCGAGGAGCAGTTCTACCTGATCTGGCCTTTGCTGCTCCTGCTGGCCGGCCGGAGGGCGCTGGTGCCTTTGGCGCTGGGGTTCGTGGCCTGCCCGGTGGTGCTGAGGTCGGCGGGCCTGCGGCCGAACATGCTCCTGACCCACTCCGACGGCCTGGCGCTGGGGGGCCTGCTGGCGGCCTTGCTCCACGACCGGGCGCGGTTCGACCGGCACCGGGCGGCCTTCCGGCTCGGGTTCGTCCTGGTCGGGGCCGCGACGGCCCTCGCGCCGTCGTGGGGGCGGCTCCTGCCGGCGGCCTCGCTGGCCGAGATGGCGCACCGGGCCTGGCCGCGCATCGATCCTCTGAGGATGGAGGCGTCGCTCTTCCTGCTCCGCGCCGCCGTGGTCTACACCTGCCTGGTCGGCCTGGTCGTCTGCTCGGCGGGACACCCGCTCCTGGCCCCCCTGCGACGACGACGGCTCGGCGACGTCGGCTCGATCAGCTACGGGCTGTACCTCTACCACCCGTTGATCTTCTGGGTCGTCGGCCTCGCCCGCCTCGCCCTCGGGTTCCGCGGGTCGGTCTGGGTGGACGTGGTGCGGGTGATCGCCTGCTTCGCGGTCGCGGCGCTGTCGTGGCGGTTCGTCGAGCAGCCTCTGCTGAAGCTGAAGGGCCGATTCACCTACAACGGCCGCCCGGCGTCGGCGGGGATCGGCGGGGCCCTGAAGGGCCCGCATGCGGCGACCGGGCCGAGGGTCGGCGAGGCGAGGAGGGCCGACCCGGGGGGACTCGTCGGGTGATCAGTCGAGGATGTCCGCCTCGTCGATTGCCCCCACCTGCACCAGGGCCGCGTCGCGATCCCGGGCCGCCCGCGCCTTGAACACCGAGCACGCGTGGCAGTTGGCCGGGTGCGACCCGACCGGGGAGGATCGCCACGATGGGCCGTCGCCCAGCGAGAGGGCCGCCCCCACGATCAGGACGCCGACGACGGCCACATGGAGGAGGGAATCGTTCAAATGGGCGAGACAGACTCCTCATCGCAAGCCCCCAGCTTCACAACCCTTCGGACGCGCCCGCGGAGAACCCCAATCTGTGAATCTCCCATGAAGGATAGGCCAACACTCCGAGGATTACCACCACGTTCGAAAAATGATTCACGACCTTCGAGCCGGTCCGCGCCGGCGGGCGCCCGACGGTCGCGAGCGGAGGGGCGTTGCGATGCCATCGCGACCGTCGTAATTTCGGGAGGTCGCCGAGGGGCGACGCGAGCCTGCTGTTTGAGGAGACATCGATGAAGGCATCCCTGGCACGTTCCGTGGCGCTCGCCGCGGCGGTCGGCGCGGTGATGGTCGGGCCGGCGGGCGGGGCGACCGCCGCGTCGCCGTTCCCCGACAAGAACCTGGAGGCGGCCGTCCGCGCGGTCCTGAAGCACGAGCCGAACGTGGAGCTGACCGACGAGAAGCTCCAGAACGTCTACATCCTGGAGGCGCCCGGCAAGGAGATCCGGGACCTCAGCGGCCTGGAGAAGTGCAAGAACCTCGCGCTGCTGAAGCTCTCGAAGAACCGGGTCGCCGACCTCGGGCCGCTCAGGGAGCTGAAGAACCTCCAGTCGCTCGACCTGGCCGGCAACGAGGTCGCGGACCTCGCGCCTCTGGCCGGGCTGAAGGGGCTGCAATACCTGGAACTCTCCGACAACGAGGTCGCGGACCTCGCCCCTTTGGCCGGGCTGACGAGCCTGTCGGCGCTGTACCTGTCGGGGAACCGCATCTCCGACATCGCGCCCCTCGGCGCGCTGGAGAGGCTGTCGTCGCTCGCGCTGGGCCGGAACCGGATCGAGGACCTGTCGGGCCTGGGCAAGGTCACGAAGCTCTCGCTGCTGGAGCTCCAGGACAACCGGATCGAGGACCTGGGGCCGCTCGCGAAGCAGACCGAGCTGAAGATCCTGCTGCTCGACCGCAACAAGATCCGTGACCTGGCCCCTCTGGTCGAGATGGTCCGCGCCGATGCGGAAGGCCCGAAGCGGTTCGCCCCGTTCCTGAGGGTCTACCTGTCGGGCAACCCGCTCTCGGACGAGGCCCGGACGAGCCAGCTCTCCGCGTGCAAGGAGGCGGGCGTCCGGGTCGAGGGATAGGGTCGGTCCGGGTCGGGACCGGGCCTCAGGGCGCCGGCGCGTCCTGCCGCCAGAGGCGCGACAGCCGCGAGAAGAGGCGCCGTCTCCTCGCGCCGGCGTCGTGCATCTCCCGCAGGTGGTTGCGGAGGGCCTGGAACCGCTCCTCGAGCGAATCGTCGAAGTCCGGGCCGTGCGAGGACGAGCCGACCGTCGCGGAGATCTCCTCCCGATGGCGCCTGCCCTCCCAATCCGACAACCCGGACCGATCGGCCTCGGGCCGAGGTCCGCCGCAATCGCGGGCACGGCCTGGTCGGCCCCGTCATGCTCGCCCGCGACGGCCGGGAGGGCGTCGAGGTCGTCGGGCGCGGGGGCCTCGCTAACGGCCTCGGCGGTGGGGCAATCGTCCGCGACGCCCTGCGGCGCCGGGACCGTGCGGATGGCGCCGCGCACGAGCGCGACAGCCGCGTCCCGCTCGCGACGGAGCGATTCGAGGGCCTCGCGATGCCCGGATCGCTCCGCCTCGATGCCGGCGCGCTGCCGATCCAGCTCGGCGGCCAGCTCGACGCCGTGACGGGCCAGAAGGTCCAGCTCCGCCCGGATCGCCTCGGCCTCGGTCACCAGCGCGTCGGCCTCGGCGCGGTGCCGCGCCTCGGCCTCGCGGAACGCCTCCTCGCGGTCGGCGAGGAGGCTCGCGAGCTGGTCCCTTTCATGGCCCAGGGCCTCGGACAATCGGTCGGCCGCCTCGCCCCGTCCCCGCAGCGCCTGGAGCTCGTCCCTCAAGGCGTGGGCTTCGGCGCGGAGGGCATCCCGCTCCTGCTCCGACGGGCGGGCCTCGGCCCGGGTCGCCTCCAGCTCGGCGCGCAGGCGGTCGATCTCGGGGCGCAGGACGTCGCGCCCTGCTCGGATCGGAGCCGGATGGCCTCGATCTCCGCCCGCAGGGCCTCGCGCTCGGCCGCCTCGTAGGCGCGGACGGCCTCGAGCTCGCTGCGATGGTCGGCCAGGAGGGCCTCGTGCCGCGCCCCCGCCTCCTTCGCGCGGCGCTCCTGGTCGACGAGGCTCGTCTTGAGGCGCGCGACCGCCTGCGAGGCCGCGTCGCGCTCGTCGGCGATCCGGTCCCTCTCGGCGCGGATCGCGACGAGCTCCTCGACGGTCCGGCTGAGCCGCTCGACGTCGGCCGTCCGGGCGGCGGTCTCCGACTCGACCATCTGCACCGTGAACGAGAGCCGATCGATCTCGGCGCGGGCCGACCGGAGCTCGTCGGCGAGGCGATCGGCCTCGTCGGCGCGGGCCTGGAGGGCGCCGACCAGGCGGTCGGCCTCCGCACGCGCCGCCGCCAGCGCGCCCCGCGACGCCTCATCCTCGGCCCGGACGTCGGCCTGGCGGGCCTGGAATCGGTGCTCGCAGTGCTTGCAGACGATCCATTGATCGAGGTAGGCCGATGGGACCTTGAGCGTCCGCGGGCAATTCGGGCAGGGGATGCAGACGTGGGTCGTCATGGAAGGGTCCACTCCGGTCGGGCCGACGACGGGGGCCCACCGCCCCCCGGGCGCCCACGCCCTAACTATAGCTCCGGGATCGCCCGCGGGGCGTGCCCGGCGGCGATTCCCTCGCGGTGAGGTCGACGCGCAACGGGGGCCGTCACGGGCGGAGGGGGTGGCGACGCGCCCGCCACCCGCCGATCGGGACGACCCCGGGGTCGTGGCCTGTCTTCGCCGCGAGACGGCCGGGAAGTTCCGGCCTTGCGGATTCCCGTTGTCTGGGGTACAAGGCCCGCACCCATCATCGTCGGCCGCGGGCCGGGCCCAGGGAAGGGCCGGGATCGCGCCCGGGGCATCAGGGCCCGTCTCGTCGAGGGCGAGGCCGATCGCGCCTCCGCCCATCGCCCTGGGATCAGCGGGGAACCTCGGATCGCGCCGCCTCGACACCGTGGGCCGGAAGGCCGGCGCGGCGGGCCTCTCATCGTTCGGGGACGATCGGACATGACACGCGGCGTACTGGAAGCTCCGCCGGGGCCAGGGATGGCCCCGACGGGTCGGGAGGCCGGGCGGATCGCACCCCGACGGGGTCGCCGTCGCCATCGCGGCCCTCGCCCTGACGCTCGCGACCGCCGCGACCGCCTCCGCCGCCAGCCGGCCCGACGGCCTGCCCGAGGGGACGATCGTCGAGATCCGCGTCGAGGGCAACGTCACGATCTCCACCGAGCAGGTCCGCTCCTCGATCCTCTGCAAGCCGGGCAGCCCGCTCGACCAGCGCAAGATCGAGGCCGACATCCACTCGCTCAACAACAAGAAGTGGTTCTCCGACGTCCAGGCCTACTACGACAAGCACCCCGGCGGCAAGGGCTACGTCCTGATCTTCAAGGTCAAGGAGATGCCCGTCCTCAAGACGGTCGAGTTCCGGGGCCGCAAGAAGGTCCGGCTCAAGGACATCGAGGAGACCACCGGCCTGAAGGCGGGCGCCCGCGCCGACGCCGCGAAGACCCGCATGGCCGTCGGCCAGATCCAGCGCCTCTACGCCGAGAAGGGCTACGACCTGGCCGAGGTCCGCCTCGTCGAGGGGGGCAACCGCGGCGACACCACGGTCGTCATCGAGATCTTCGAAGGTGAGAAGCACAAGGTCGGCGCCATCGACTTCGAGGGGAACACCTTCGCCACCGACGCCACCCTGCGGACCAAGATCACGCAGCAAGACCCCGCGCTTCTCTCCTCTTCGGCGGCAAGTACCACCGCGACATGCCTCGAGGAGGACACCCGCAAGCTGATCGAGTACTACCAGTCGCAGGGCTTCTTCGAGGTCGCCGTCCGGCCGGTCACCCGCTGCGGCTCCAGCCTGGGCGACGTCCGCCTGACGTTCGTCGTCTCCGAGGGGACGCGCTACACCGTCCGCAACATCCTCTTCGAGGGGAACAAGAAGCTCACCGAGAAGACGCTCCGCGACGGCCTGATGATGCACTCGGGCCAGCCGATGCTGGAGAGCCTCCGCGAGGCCGACCGCAAGAACCTGATCGCCAAGTACAACGCGCTCGGGTGCATCGACACCCAGATCATGCCCGAGCCGAAGTACACCGACCAGCCCGGCGTGGTCGACCTGCGTCTACAAGATCGAGGAGGGCGAGCCCTACCTGCTCGGCGACCTGATCGTCAAGGGGAACGAGCGGACCAAGGACAAGGTCATCCGCCGCGAGGCGGCGATGGCCGGGCTGCTGCCGGGCGAGGTGCTCGACCTGAACCGGCTCGAGATCTTCAAGAAGCGGCTCGGCAGCACGGGCTACTTCAACGGGAACGCGGGCAACCCGAGCAAGCCGATCGACGTGAAGGTCGTCAACCGCCGGCCGGGGACCAGCCCTACGGCGAGGGGCCGCTCCCCGACCTCGGCGGCGACCTGTCGCATACGCGGATGCAGAGCCCCGGCGCCGAGGTCCCCCGGCTGCCGGAGGCCGACGCCCCCCCGGAGCTCTTCGACCTGAACCGGCTCGACCTCGTCAGGAAGCGGCTCCGGGCGGCGCGGCGCTTCTTCGCCGATCTCGACGCGCCCCGGCCGGCGAAGGTCATCGCCCCCCGGCGGTGGGCGCAACCGAACGGCCGGGGGCCGCTCCCCGGGCTGGGGGGCGACCCGTCGCGGGCGAGGATGCAGGACCCCGGCGCGGAGGTCCCCGCGCTGCCGGCGATCCCCGGGCGCCGGCGGTCCCGGGCCGCCGGCCGACGGCGTGGGGGCGCCCGGCTTATCGCCGTTCGGCACGGGTGGGGCGTTCGACCCGCCCCCCAACACGGTCCCCCCGATCGAGGTCCCGGCGACGCCCGCCGCGCCGCAGCCGCCGGCGCCGCCGCCCGGCGCCAGGCCGTCGGCGCCCCCGCTCAGCGGGAACGAGCCGCCGGGCGACTTCCCCAACATCCCCGGGCAGAACCTCACCGACGTCGGACCCGACCGCCAGGACCCGTTCCCCAACCGCGCCTTCGCCGACGTCGTGACCTCGGTCAGCGAGGCCCCCACCGGCCGGCTCATGCTCGGCGTCGGCGCCAGCGGCTGGCAGGGGCTCAACGGCAACGTGACGATCTCGGAGAGCAACTTCAACCTGTTCAACTTCCCCCGCTCGCTCGACGACTTCGCCAGCGGCAAGGCGTTCCGCGGCGCCGGCCAGAACTTCCAGCTCTCGCTGATGGCGGGCACGCTGATCAACCGGTTCATGGTCAGCCTGCGCGACCCGTACCTGTTCGACCTGCCGATCGGCGGCAACGCCTCGGGCTACCTGTTCCAGCGCATCTACCCCGACTGGACCGAGAGCCGCGCCGGCGGCCGGTTCGGCATCGGCCGGCAGTTCGGCACGATGACCTACGCCGACGTGGCCTTCCGCGTCGAGAACGTCCAGTTCTACGGCTACCGCAGCCCCGCCCCGGCCGACTACCTGGCCGCCTCGGGCCACTCGCTGCTGGCCAGCATCCGGCCCACGCTGCGGTTCGACAACCGCAACAACGCCTTCATGCCCAACAAGGGGCAATACCTGGAGTTCGCCTTCGAGCAGGGGTGGGGGACGTTCCTCTATCCCAAGGCCGAGGTCGAGGGCCGCACCTACTTCACGACCGGCAGCCGCCCCGACGGCTCGGGCCCGCGCATCCTGGCGCTGCGGGGCCACTTCGGCGTGACCGGGCCCGACACGCCGGTCTACGAGCGGTTCTTCGCCGGCTACCTGGGCAGCCTCCGCGGGTTCCAGTACCGCGGCGTCGGCCCGCACGTCGACGGGTCGAACATCGGCGGCCTGATGATGTTCGTCGGCTCGGTCGAATACTCGGTCCCGCTGACGGCCAACGACGCGGTCCGCCAGGTCTTCTTCACCGACTTCGGCACGGTCGAGGACAGCTACGACTTCAACAACTTCCGCGCGTCGGTCGGCACCGGCCTCCGCCTGACGATCCCCGCGATGGGCCCCCTGCCCCTCTGCTTCGACCTCGCCTTCCCCCTGGCCAAGGCGCCGGGCGACAAGACCAACTACTTCGCCTTCTCGATCGGCTACTTCTATTGATGACGGGATGCCGGGTGGCCCCGATCTCCGCCGATCCGTGACCCGTCATCCGGCATCCGCCATCGGCCCCTGCCGGACCCGGTATGGATCGGGGGCTGATCAGTAGGTGATCAGGCTGAACACCTCGCCAGGCTCCAGGCGGCTTCCGACCTTCGAGGAAGGACAGCTCGACGACGAAGGCGCAGGCGACGACCTCGGCGCCGGTCCGCTCGACGAGGTCGCGGCAGGCGCGCATGGTCCCGCCGGTGGCCAGGACGTCGTCGACCAGCAGGACGCGCCTGCCCGGCCCGAAGGCGTCGTTGTGCATCTCCAGGCGATCGGTGCCGTATTCGAGCTGATATTCGAGCGTGAGCGTCTGATACGGGAGCTTGCCAGGCTTGCGGATCGGCACGAAGCCGGCCCCCAGCGCCAGCGCCAGGGGCGCCCGAAGATGAACCCGCGCGCCTCGGCCGCGGCGACCGCGTCGATCGACCGGCCCGCGAACGCCTCCGCGATCCGGTCGACCACGGCGCGGAACGCCTCGGGGTGGCCGAGCATCGGCGTGATGTCCTTGAACAGGATGCCCGGCTTGGGGAAGTCGGGGACGTCGCGAATCCAGACGCGCGGGTCGATGCGCTCGGTGTCGCTCATGCGGGGCTCCGGACGGTCGGTCACTCGGGGCGGACCCTCGCCGCCCCGCCCGACGGTTATACCCCAGCGGGCCCCGTGTCGGGAAGGTGACGCGGGAGGTTGGACCGCGTCGAGCCGGCCCCCTATGATGGGAGGGCGCCGGCCCGGACTGCCATCCGACCTCCCCGGTACGAGGACGTCATGAAGTTCCCGAGGATCGTCGTCTCGCTGGCCATCATCGCGGCGACCGCGCCCGCCCTCGGCGCCGGCCCCGAGCCGAAGGTCGACCAGGCGGTCGCGCACGAGTCGGGGTCCTTGCTCGACTCCTACGACGTGGTGATCGCGGGGGGGACCACCGCCGCGCTGGCGGTGGCCGTCGCCTCGGCCGAACAGGGGCGCGCACCTGCCTGCTCGAGCCGACCGACTGGATCGGCGGCCAGCTCACCGCGACCGGCGTCCCCGCCGTCGACGAGGCGTGGCACCGGATCGTCGACCCCAGGACCAAGCAAGTCGTGCTCGACGTGGCGGCCATCGCCCGGAGCCGCGCGAACATGACCCCCAACCTCCGCGACATGCTCGTCGCCACCGGCAACCCCGGCCGCGGATGGGTCAGCAACTACTGCTTCGAACCCCGCGACTTCCTCGCGAAGCACCTCCTGCCGCTCGAAGAGAGGCTGAAGGACCGTCTGGTCGTCTACCGCAACACGGTGGTCAGGCAGATCGAGGCCGACCCCAAGGCGCGCCGGGTCCGCTCGATCACGGCGATCCGTCGCCTGGCCAGGCCGGGGGTCGCGCGGGGAGGGTACGACGTGCTCCCGTCGAAGGACCTGCCCGACTGGTACAGCCCCGACCCCTCGTCTCGGTTCGCCAAGGAGGTCCTGCAATTCGTCGCGAAGCCGAAGGGGACGACGGTCTTCCTCGACGCGACCGACTGGGGCGAGGTGCTCGCCCTCTCGGGCGCGTCGTACTTGCAGGGGGTCGAGGCGGTCGACGGCGGCCGGGAGGGGAATGACGCCTGCGGCCAGGCGATCGTCTTCGGGTTCGTCGAGCGGATCGAGCCGAGGCCCGTCGCGGAGCCCCCAACACCTACGGCACGGACCGCCTCGGCTACGGCCAGTACAAGGACAAGCCCGACGCCTGGGCGCGGATCTGGACCTACCGCCGCCTCCGGGGCAAGGAGGATGCCCCGGCCGTGGGCGACCTGAGCCTCCAGAACTGGGGCTACTCGGGCAAGCTCCAGGAGGGGGGGAACGACTACCCGTTCTCCTACCTGTTCAAGACGCGCAAGGACACGGCCGCCGAGCTCAAGGACTGGCGCGGCGGGGTCGACCTCGGCGCCCTGGACGCCGCCGAGCGCCGGGCCCTGGCCTGGCACTACTGGTTCAAGGAGCACGCCCCGAGGCCGTTCGAGCCGGGCCAGGTGGTGCTCGACCGCGAGGCGCTCGGCACCGGCCACGGCCTGTCGAAGCTCCCCTACATCCGCGACACGAGGCGGTCGGTCGGCCTCGACGGCTTCATCCTCAAGGTCGCCGACCTGACGGGCCCCGCGTCGCGGAAGACGGGCAAGCGGTTCAAGGACCGCGTGGCGCTGGGCGCCTACCCGGCCGACATCCACCCGATGGTCGGGTGCGAGTTCCCCTCCTACGTCTTCCAGGGCCATGAGACCCTGCCGTTCTGCATCCCCTTCCGCGCCCTGACCAGCGAGACGCACGACAACCTCTTGGTCGCGGGCAAGACGATGGCGCAGAGCTTCCTGGCCAACGCGGCGACCCGCCTGCACCCGATCGAGTGGTCGTCGGGCACCGCCGCGGGCGTCGCCGCGGCCGAGATGGCCCGCCGCGGCTGGACGAGCCGCCAGGCGCTCGACCACATCGCCGAGCTTCAGGAACTGATCAGGAAGAAGACGCCGATCGACTGGACGATCGACGGGGCCACCTACCCCGCGCCGGGCGAGAAGACCGAACTCTGAGGACGACCCGGACCACATCCGATCCCACTCCTCGACCTGCGCAGTTCGCGGATCGAAGTGGGCGATGACCGCTCAGAAGGAATCGGCGCTGATGACCTCGTTTCCCTGGGACGAGCCGACGCCTGCCAGGTCGTGAAATTGATCGAGTTCTTGATGAAGCGGACACTGCCGTCGCACAGCCCCGCGTTCACGCCGCCGGAATGCCGGCTCCTGAGGGCATACATATCCCGGCTGTTTGCATAAGTACCGGTCCGGCCGGCACAGGGAGGGTTGGTCGAGAACCCCGAGGAGCAGTAGCTCGGCGAATTCAGATTATCCGGCTGCGTTGAGTTCGGGACCAGGATCGTCGAGAAGCCCGACGATGAGCCGTACTGGACGAAGCCGCGAAGGTCTTGCTGCCCCGCCGCGTCGTTCTTGGGCTGGCCCTGGACGACCTCGCCCGTCATGAGGGTGTTGCTCGTCCCGTCGAGGATCGAGGCGAGGCTGAAGGTTGTCCCACTCGTCGAGGCAGTCGAGCCCGGTCCCGCATAGATCCACGCGAAGGGCGGCGCCGAGGAAGGGGATACAACCCGCGGTGCCGGGCGTGCAATTGTAGGTATACGGCGGTTGCGAGGAGTAAGGCGACTGGAAGAATCCGGTCCCGGTGTTCCCGTAATTACAGGCATAGTTGGACGAGACGGCCCCAGGCGGAGGGGTCGCGTTATCGAGCGTCTGCCGGACGGTCTGATCGCTAGGACACTGGAACGTGTTGACCAGGGCAAACGACACGGTCGTGTTTTGGGGAGCGTCGTAGGTGAGAGTAGGCGTGCATTTCGGGCAGCCCATGAAATTGAAGGCGTTCGCCAACCCCGCCTGCTCGACGTAAGGCAGGACGAAGTGAAACCAGGTCCCCTCCGAGACGTCCCTGGCGCCCGGCGGGAAGGTGCCGAGCGCGCCGGCGTAGTTGTGCATGGCGAGGCCGATCTGCTTGAGGTTATTGACGCACTGCGCCCGCCGCGCCGCCTCGCGCGCCGCCTGGACGGCGGGCAGCAGCAGCGCGATCAGGACCGCGATGATCGCGATCACCACCAGCAGCTCGATCAGCGTGAAACCGCGCCGACGACGAATCATGATGACCTCCGCAGAAGGATGGCCGACGTGGATGCCCTGGGACCGGCAGCGTCGCCCGACTTGATATGATCGCGCCCCGTCCTCGATCCGTCCCGGGAGCCGGGATACACCCCGCAGATGGCGGCCGCGCCGCGAGGTCTCCGCGCGGACGGTCGGCCCGGGGGATCATCCCGCGAGGGACGTAGGAGAGAGGACCCGCCATGATCGCCGCGAACGAGCGACAGCGGCGTCCGCCGTCCGCGAAGAAGACCCGGCACACACTCTACCTTGCAAGCGATGTGCCGAGCAAGTGGACCCCGCCGAAGGCCCCTCGTCCTCCGAAGGATCGAGGCGGCGTCAGGGGGCGAACGAGTCGAGGTCGGTGGAGGGCTGGCGGATGGCGGGGGTGGCGAACGGGACCGTGCGCCGCGAGGCGGCCGGGGGGATGCCGTCGGCGGGGCTCGAGTCGGAGGACAGCGGCAGCTTGATGCCGGCGTATTCGGCACCGCTGCGGATCGAGCCCGAGTGGACCGGGCCGACGCCGAGCACGTACACGTCCTTCGAACTGGAGGTCGCCAGCTGCGTCCCCGAGTTCCAGACGAGCTGGCCGCTGCCGCGGTCGTAGGCGAACAGCGCCAGCTTGGCGACCCCCTGCTGCTTGTTCCTCTCGGCCAGCTGGATCTTGGGGATCGTGCCGGCGGGCAGGCCGGTGATCGTCATCGGGACGGTCGTCTGCGGGACGCCGATGAGCAGGTTGTCCTCGTCGGTCCCGTAGGCGCCGACGCGGGCCTCGACGATCCACTGCGCCTGCTCGGGCTTGGCCCGCAGCAGGACGCCCTGCATCAGCATCGACTGCCGGAGGCTGGAGGTCACCCAGCCCTGGTCGACGGCCGACACGTTGGTCGTGTCGAGGTAGACCGGCACGCCGGTCAAAGGGCGGAAGTCGACCTTCTGCAAGGCCGAGTCCCAGGCGTTGGTCAGCAGCAGCTGCTCGGTCCCGGTCCGCGCCGTGCCCGTCGTCTTGACGGTCCCGCAGCCCACGACCGGCGCCAGGACGATCAGGGCTAGGAGGGAGCCGGGCCTCCGGGGACCGTGGAGGCCCCCGGAGGCCGCGAATCCTCCCCGTCGCACTCCGCTGGCGGCGCTCGGCACTCGTTCGCTCCTCGCCCGGCACTCGTCCCGGCCCGGCCATCGTCGGCAGCCGTCGCCGATCCTTACTTCTTGACGGGGGCCGTGAGGCCCTCGACCTGCTTGACCACGTCGGGCGAGGCGGCGGCGGGCGGGCAGCTTGACGCCGGCCGTGGCGGCGGAGCCGGCCGCCGCCGGGGCCGGCGGGGAGGTCTTCACCGCCTCGGAGGGGTTGCTCATCAGCTTCACGTTGGGGTCGGGCCCGGGGTCGGGCATGACCCGCTCGTTGGCGAGCTTGACGTGGCCGGTCAGCTTGTTGTCGATCGCGGCGGTGTCCATCAACCCGGTGAAATACTCGCTCATGGCCTCCTTGAGCTTGACCTCGTAGATCATCTCGTAGGTGCTCTTGCGGACCATCTCGTTGGTGCGGTCGACCTTCTGCGCGGGGATGATCCCCTCGCGCTTCAGGATGATCCAGGTCGCCTCGGCCACCTGGATCGGGCCCGAGACGGCGCCGTCCTTGGGCTTGTGCGCGGCGTCCTTGTCGCCGGGGTCGCCGTCGACCAGTTGCCGGAAGGCGGCGTCGGAGACGTGCTGCGGATAGGCGTGCCGCGTGATCGGCTCGGCGAGCAGCCCGCCCAGGGCCCGGCTCCCCGTGTCCATCGAGTAGTCCTGCGCCATCTTCTCGAACCCGCCGGGGTTCTTCCGCAGCTCCTCCCAGATCTGCATCGCCTTGGCCTGCTTGTCGACCATGATCAGGCGGCAGCGGAGCTTGTCGCCGTACATCGCCTCGAACGAGTCGTTCATGTCCTTGTCGGTCACCTGGACCCGGTTCGACGCCAGCTTGCGCAGCGCCAGCGCCGGGTAGATGATGTCGCGGGCATACTGGACGGGGCTGATCCCCTTCTCCTTGTCGAGCGTGCGGAGCCACGCCTCGCGGCTGACGTGCGCCACGCGGGCGGCGACGTTGTCGATCTCCTGGTCGATCTCGGCGGCGGTCACCTCGATCTTCTTAGCCTTCATCGCCTGCTCGATGAGCTTGCGGTTGACCAGCGTCTCGAGGATCTCCTCCCCCTTGCGGGCGACGCACTCGTCGGCGAGCTGCTGGCGGCTGATCGCCTCGCCGTTGACCACGGCGATCGCGTCGGAGGGGTTGACCGGCACCTTCACCAGCTCCAGCTTGGGCGCGACCTCCTGCTGGTTGAAGGAGGCCGGCGGCGCCTGGTCCTTGGCCGGCGCCGCCTTGGACTGCGTCGCCTTCGATTGCCTCGACAGCAGTTGGGCCCAAGCCGTCTCGGCCCTCGTCCCCCCCAGCGTCGCCAGGGCCAGCATCATCACCCGGATTGTCCTCGCACGCTTCCTTGCGACCATTGCCAGCCGTCTCCTTCAGCCATCGGGCCGTGCCGGTGAAGATTTCCTCAAGTCCCGGGACCGCGCGGCCGAGACTCTAGGCCCTCCGCCGAAATCGGTCAACCTCAAAACGCGACGGCGGACGCCGGCCCCCGGCCTCCTTCACCTGGTCCCTATGACGGCCTTCCTCTCCGGCATGGTGTTTGTAAGCGTTTATCGCTCGAAATGTTGTGCCGTCGGAGGGAGGAGTCAGTTTGATGGATGCGAGCAATGATGCGGGGCGATTGCCGATCGGGGCGGGGGTCGAGGCTGGGGGTGGGGTGCGGTTCCGGGTCTGGGCGCCGAGGCGACGGCGGGTGGAGGTGGTGATCGAGGGCCTGCTCGGGGACGGTCCGGGGGCGGAATCGAAGGCGTTCGAGATGGGGGCGGAGGGGGACGGCTACTTCGCGGCAACGGTCTCGGCGGCGGGCCCGGGGACGCTCTATCGCTACCGTCTCGACGGCGGGGAGACGTTCCCCGACCCGGCCTCGCGGTGTCAGCCGGGGGGGACGGCGGGGCCGTCGTGCGTGGTCGATCCGGGCGCGTTCGCGTGGTCCGATGCCGGCTGGCGCGGCGTCGCGATGGCCGGCCAGGTGATCTACGAGATGCACGTCGGCACCTTCACCCGCGAGGGGACCTGGGAGGCCGCCGCGCGCGAGCTACCCGAGCTGGCCGGGCTGGGGATCACGGTCGTCGAGGTGATGCCGGTGGGCGAATTCCCCGGCCGGTTCGGCTGGGGTTATGACGGCGTCGCCCTGTTCGCGCCGACGCGGCTCTACGGCACCCCCGACGACATGCGGCGGTTCGTCGACCGGGCCCACGCCCTCGGCCTCGGCGTGGTCCTCGACGTCGTCTACAACCATTTCGGGCCGGCCGACAACTTCGTCAAGGAGTTCTCGCCGTACTACTACAAGGACGCTTTCAACGAGTGGGGCCAGTCGCTCAACTTCGACGGCGAGCACAGCGCCCCGGTGCGCGAGTTCTTCCTGGCCAACGCCGGCTACTGGATCGACGAGTTTCACCTCGACGGCCTGCGGCTCGACGCCACGCAGGCGATCCACGACAGCTCGCCCGACCACATCATCGCCGCGATCGCGCGGCACGCCCGCGCCAAGGCGGTCGGTCGGTCGATCATCCTCGTCGCCGAGAACGAGCCGCAGGAGACCCGCCTGGTGCGTCCGCCGGATCGCGGAGGATACGGGCTCGACGCGGTCTGGAACGACGACTTCCACCACTCGGCCATCGTCGCGATGACCAAGAGGGCCGAGGGCTATTACGGCGACTACCTCGGCACCCCGCAGGAGCTGATCTCGGCTTTGAAGTGGGGCTACCTGTTCCAGGGGCAGTATTACACCTGGCACAAGAGGAAGCGCGGGGTGCCGACCTTCGGCGCGCCGTCATCGTCATTCGTCACGTTCCTGGAGAACCATGACCAGGTCTCGAACTCGGCGCGAGGCGACCGGCTCCAGTTCCTGACCAGCCCCGGGCTGTACAAGGCGATGACCGCGATGATGCTCCTGGCCCCGCCGACGCCGATGCTCTTCCAGGGTCAGGAGTTCGCCGCGTCCTCGCCGTTCCTGTATTTCGCCGACCACGCCGCCGAGGTCGGCCAGATGGTCCGTCAGGGTCGCATGAAGAACCTGGCCACCTTCCCGAGCATGGCGCACCCCGAGATCCAGGCGATCCTGCCCGATCCGACCGCCGTCGAGACGTTCGAGCGCTCGAAGCTCGACCTCTCCGAGCGCCAGGCGCACGCGCCGATCTACAACCTGTATCGCGACCTGCTGAAGCTCCGCCGCGAGGACCCCGTCTTCCGGTCCCAGCGCGGCGACCGGCTGCATGGCGCGATCATCGGCCCCGAGGTGTTCCTCCTCCGCTTCCTCGGCGACGACGGCGACGATCGTCTGATGGTCCTGAACCTGGGCCGTGACCTGTATCTCCGGTCGTCGGCCGAGCCCCTTGATCGCCCCGCCCGAGGGGAAGGATTGGGACGTCCTCTGGTACAGCGAGGCGCTCCGCTACGGAGGCTGCTGGGCCCCTCCCATCGAGACCGAGGAGCACTGGCGCATCCCCGGCCACGCCGCGGTGGTGCTCCACCCCGTCCCCACGAAGGCCAACCTCGCCCTCGGTGGGTCCGATCACAGGAACGACGAACCGTAGGACATGTGCAGCGCCGTTCGGGCCCGGAACAGGGCGGGCGAGTCGGCGTAGCCGATGCCGAGCCGCCGCATGGCGAACGGGTCCGATGAGCCGGGCCGGTTCACCCCCTCGATCGAGGAGAACGCCAGGCGATAGCCCGCCTCGCGCGCGAGGCGCCGGACGATCCGTCGAAGGTGCCCGCCCAGCCGAATGGATAGGCCAGCGCCTCGACCGGGCGGCCGAGCTCGCGCTCCAGGATGCGGCGCGATTCGGCCAGCTCGCGGCGCTGCTCCTCCTCCATCAGCGACGCCAGCCTGCGGTGGTCGTGCGTGTGCGACCCGATCGCCATGCCCGAGGCGGCCAGGTGGCGGACCTGGTCCCACGTCATGAACAGGGCGCGTCCGCGGGCGTCCTCGTCGACCTCGACCTCGGCCCTCTCCTCCAGGTGGCGCCGGAACCCCGCCTCGTCGCCGATCCGATCGGCCAGGTAGAGGCCGATGACCGTCATTAAAGCGGCCCGACGCGCGTCCGGGCCGCCCTCCAGGTCGAGCGTCATCGACTCGGGCCGGTCGAGCGCGATTCGCGCCCGCATGGACTGCTTGATCACCAGCGCGGCGTGGTCCCACCAGGGGAGGCGCGGGCGTTCCAGGAAGCCCGTCGGGATGAAGAACGTCGCGGGGGCGCCGAGCCCCTCGAGGATCGGCAGCGCCTCTTCGAAATTGTCGCGGTAGCCGTCGTCGAACGTGATCAGCGCCGACGGCTCGGCGACCCGCAGGCCCTCGTCGGACGTCGCAATCAGCTCGTCGAGCCTCATCGTGCGAAAGTTGTCGCGGAGGTGGCGCACCTGCTCGCGGAACGTTTCGGGCGCGGCGGAGACGACCGCATCGTAATAGGGGCATTCCGACGGCCGGCCGATCCGGTGATAGGTCACGACCAGCAGCGCGGGCCTCCGCGCCGCGCTCCAGCAGGCGCAACACGCCGGCATCGCGCAGGCGGCGCGCGAGGAACTCCCTCTTGTTGGGGATCAGGGCCGAGACCCGTTTCCACATCACCGCCCCTCCTCCTCGCGCGGCTCAGGTGTACGCATAGTCGGCCTCCAGCGGCGTGAGGTGGAACGGCGCGTCGGCGGGGAGCCGGCGGTCGCGGTCGCGGAGGCGGAATTCCAGCCGGTGGCGCGAGACGAAGCCGGCCTCGCGCAGGGCCGCCGCCAGCCACGGCGTGCTGCCGAACCCGACCGCGACGTCGGCCCCCTGCCGTCCCAGAACTCGCGACAGGGCGACGATCGCGGCGTGCCAGGCGTCCGGGTCGTCCTCGTCGAGGATGCAATCCACGACCTTGCCCACGCGGGCCTTCCCCTGGCCGACCATGCTCAGCAGGCCGAACCCGGCGACCCGACCGCCCAGCTCGATCCGCCATCCCGAGATCTCCCCCCGGGGGCAGCGGAGGAGGTGGTTGAGCAGGTCGGGGCCGCGGTCGACGAACACCGCGCGCCCCCGGTAGGCGTCGAGGATGGGGGCAACCTCGGCCCCGAATTCGCGGACCTCGCGCAAGGCAACCGGCATCCGGGGTGCCCGCCCGCGCCTCATCACTTGATGGGCGAGGTCCCGGGCCCAGAGCGCCGTGCGTCGCGGCCCGGTCAGGCCCGGCTCCCGGAGCCGATAGCCGGGGCGGAGGCCTTGTGGAAGCCCGGCACGCCGCCGACGAGCCGATAGCCGCTCCGGTCGAGCACCCAACGCGCTGCGACCGAGGAGCCGAGCACGTACTGCGTCGCGGTCCCCCGCTGCGCCCGCATCATCAGGTAGGCGCCGATCGCGGCCCCCCGCCTCTCCGAGAGCCAGTCGATCATGTGGAGGGTCGAGACCCCGCCCTCCGGCAGGCCCGGGCCGCGGAAGGCGCCGGGGCAGATCCCGACATGGCCGACGATCCGGCCCCCCTCCCTCGCGACGAAGCTCCTCGGCCCGTCGTCGCCGCCCCCGAGGGTCAAAAAACTTCCAGAGGAGCAGGTCGGGCGCCGCGAAGGGGGCGTCGTCCGTCGCGTGGAACCCCGCGACCAGGAACCGGCTCAACGCGGGGATGTCGTCGGGCCCCAGCGGGCGGATGTCGTGGCTCATCGACGGTTGATCGATGCCTCCGTCCCCCGGCGATCCGCGGGGAACTCGTTTGAGGTGGCGTCTCCGAACCCTTAGATTAGACCAGGAGGAGCGATCCTCAACCACGGCGAGGGCTGGCCGATGAGACGCCCGATCACGACGACCTGGCTCGTGGCCTGCCTCGCGGTCGCGGTCGCGGGGAGGGCGGTCGGCGACGACCGGGAGATCTCCATGTCCTCGCTCCGCGACTGGCAGTTCTACAACGACGTCGGGTGGAAGGCCCTCCAGAGGGGCGATTATGCCAGGGCCGAGGGGATGTTCAAGGCCGCCATCAACGTGGCCCGGCCCTACGAGGCATCCGACCGTCGCCTGCTGGCGAGGAGCTACGGCGACCTCGCGCTGGTGCTCTACCACGAGAAGCGGTATGCCGAGGCCGAGCCGCTCGCCCGGTGGGCCCTGACGGTCCGCGAGCGGCATCGGGGCGTCCAGCCGGCCTCGATCGCCCAGAGCCTCGACACGCTGGCCCTGATCTACCGGGCCCGGGACCGGCTCGCCGACGCCGAGCCGCTCTTCCAGCGCACCCTGGCCCTCCAGGAGAAGGCGCTCCGCCCCAACGACCCCGCGCGGGCCGAGGTCTCGGAGCACTATGCCGCCCTCCTGCGGCAGATGGGCCGAGGCGACGAGGCCGAGGCGCTGGAGGCGAAGGCCAAGGCGGCCCGCGCCGCCGGGGCGGCCGAGAAGGGCCGACCCAGGGCGGGCCCGCGACCCCCCGGGTAGCCAACCGATGAGACGCTCGATCACGACGACCCGGCTGCTGTCCTGCCTCGCGATCATGACATCCATCGCGGCGCCGGCGCCCGCCGCGGACATCCCGTTCACTGCGCTCCGCGATTGGCTGTTCTACAACAACGCCGGGTGGAGGGCCTTCTCCCGGGGCGAGTATGTCCGGGCCGAGGAGCGATTCCCACTCCGCCATCGAGGCGGCCCGCCCCTATCAACCGGAGGCCATCCGCCTGCTGGCGCGGAGCTACGGCGACCTGGCCTGGGTGCTCTACAACGAGCGGCGCTACGCCGAGGCCGAGCCGCTCGCCAAGTGGGCCCTGGCGGTCCGCGAGAAGCATCCGGGGGTCAAGCCGGCCTCGGTCTTCCAGAGCCTCACCACCCTGGCCCTGATCTACCGGGCCGAGAACCGGTACGCCGACGCGGAGCCGCTCTACAAGCGCGCCCTGGCCATGCAGGAGAAGGATCTCGGCCCCGACCACCCCGAGCTGGCGGCGACCCTCGACGACCTGGCCGGGTTATACGGCGAGCAGAGGAGATACGCCGACGCCGAGCCGCTCTACAAGCGCGCCCTGGCCATCTCCGAGAAGGCCCTCCCGGCCGACCACCTCAACCGGGCCGTGGGCGCCGAGCACTATGCCGCCCTCCTGCGGCGGCTGGGCCGCGACGACGAGGCCGAGGCGCTGGAGGCCCGCGCCAAGGCGGTCCGGGCCGCCGCGGCGGAGAACGCGGCGCGGGCCCGCGAGCGCCCAAGCGTCCCGGGTGACCCCGCGGCCCCGGTCAGACGTCGCAGAGCGAGACCGCCTGCCGCAGGCCCGCCAGCGCGTCGCGGGTCGGGATGAACTCCTGACCGACGTACCCCGAGTACTCGACCTCGACCAAAGCCTCCATGATCGGCTTGTAGGCGATCTCCTGGCGGTCGTCGAGCTCGCCGCGGCCGGGGTTGCCCGCCGTGTGGATGTGGCCGATGACGTCCTTGTGCTGGCGGATGCGCCGGATGACGTCGCCGTCCATGATCTGGACGTGGTAGATGTCGAACAGCAGCTTCAGGTTCGGCGAGCCGACGCGGCGGATGATGTCGATGCAGTACTCCGTGTGGTCGCCCTGGTAGCCGGGGTGCCCCTTCATCGGGTGCGAGGTGTCTCGCGTGTTGAGCATCTCCAGGCAGAGCGTCACCCCCTTCTTCTCGGCGTGGCCGAGGACCTTCTTGTAGCCCGCCACGCAGTTCGCCGCGCCGACGTCGGGAGGGATGCCGTCGGCGTAGCCGGTGAACGTGATCACCCGCGTGAAGCCGTGCTCGGCGCAGGCGTCGATGGCGTCGCGGGTGGCCCGGATCACGCGGTCGTGGTGCTCGGGGTTGTTGAAGCCCTTCTTGAAGGGAGGGTCCGGCACCATGTTGATCGAGGCGATGGCGCACTCCAGGCCGTGCTGCTTCAGCAGCGGGAAGTATTTCGGCTCGATCAGCTCGATGCTGACGCAGCCGAGCTGCTTGGCGACCCGGCAGAGCGCCTCGACGTCGAAGTGGGCGCGAAGCACCAGTGGACGATCGACTGCTTGATCCGCCCGTTGCGGACGGCCCGGCCCGACTCCGTCTCCTGCGCCTCGGCCGCGCCGCGCCCCGCCGAGGCACCGAGGACGATCGCCCCCGCCGCCCCCTCCAGCAACCGTCGGCGACTGGTCCGATGGGTCTGTTCCTGATCGCTCATTGCGGTGCTCCTCGATCGGGGGTGCTGAGTGCTCGGTGCTGAGTCCTGACTCTATAGGATCGGATGCCGAGTTTCAACGTTCCGACGGCCGGCGGGGGAGGGTCCACCAGAGGGCGTCGCAGGCGGCGCGGGTCTCGTCGTCGAGGGGGAGATCGGCGGCGGCGAGGGTGTCGGCCAGTTGCTCCGGGCGGCTGGCGCCGACGATCGCCGAGGTGATGCCCGGCTGCGCGAGCACCCAGGCGACGCTCACGGTGGCCGGGCTCAGGCCGTGGTCGCGACAGAAGCCCGAGAGCGTCCGGACCGCCTCGAACTGGGCCGTTTGCCAGTACCGCGCGCGGTACAGCTCGCCCGAGGCGCCGAGCGTGAACCGGGTGCCGGCGGGGGGCGGGGCGTCGGGCTGGTGCTTGCCCGAGAGCAGGCCGCCGGCCAGCGGGTTGTACGCGATCACGCCGATCCCCCGGTCGCGGCAGAGCGGCAGCAGCTCGGGCTCGATCTCGCGATAGAGCAGGTTGTAGCGCGGCTGGACGCAGTCGTACCGCGCCAGGCCCTCCCTTTCGCTCACCCCCAGCGCCAGGGCGAGCTGCCAGGCGCGATAATTCGAGCAGCCGACGTAGCGGACCTTCCCCGACCGGATGAGGTCGTCGAAGGCGCGCAAGGTCTCGTCGATCGGCGTCTCGGGATCGGGCATGTGCGCCTGGTAGAGGTCGATGTGCTCGACCCCGAGCCGCCGCAGGCTCGCCTCGCACGCCGCCAGGATGTGCCGGCGCGACAGGCCAACGTCGTTCGGGCCGCGACCGACCCGGATCGCGCACTTGGTCGCCAGGACGAGGTCGTCGCGCCGGCCCCTCCGCGACAGCCAGCGGCCGATGACCTCCTCGGTCCGGCCCGACGTCTCGGGGGACGGGGGGATCGGGTAGGCGTCGGCCGTATCGAGGAACGTCACGCCGCGCCCGGTCGCCGCGTCGAGGATCGCCAGCGCAGTCGCCTCGTCCGACTGCCCGGCGAAGGTCATCGTCCCGAGGCAGATCTCCGAGACCTTCAAGCCCGTCCGTCCCAGGCGCCGATGGTCCATCGCATCCCCTTCATCAATTCACACCGGATGTAACGCAATCGATTCCTCGTCTGCTACTCACGCTTATCCCTCGCCGATAGGGCGATGAGGCCATCCGCCAGTGAGCCACGCCAACAGACGTAATTGTGCCCCCCATCGTACTCCGAGTAGGTTACGGGATAGCCTTTGGCCTCTAAGACATCGCGCATTCGCCGATTCTCAGCCACGGTATCGCTCAAGAAGAAACGCTCGAACCGACCGACTTCGAGATAGAAGCGCAAAGGTCTCTTGGAAGTGGTCGCGAACTGCCTGATCAACCATCCCGTCTCCGTCGCATAATCTGGGTTCATCGAGCGGGGAAGGTCCGGGGTATACGCGAACCAGCCGGATTGGGATAGGACGCAGCCAAAGACCTCTGGATATTTCAAACCGCAGTAGGCGGCGCAGAGGCCGCCTGCACTGGACCCGCATACGATCACTCGCGAGGGATCATCTCCTACGTGATAGTTGTTGCGTACCCACGGGACCAACTCCTTCGCCAGGAAATCGGCGAAGGGGGCGGAGCACGGCAGGTCGCTCATACGCCGCCCGATGTTATCGACCAGGACCGCGACAAGGGGAGGGATTTTCTCGCTTGCAATGAGGTTGTTCAAGATGGTCGAGGTCGGGATCACGGTATATTTCGCGTTGCTCCCGTACGCCTCGCCGTCGAGGACGATCAGCAAGCCATACGGGGCGCCGCTCCGGTGGTATCCCGGTGGCTTGTAGATCGTGACAGGACGCCTCATTGCAAGGACCGAGCTCTCGATGGATCGAGCCCGAATCTCGCCCTCCGCGACACCCGGTTGCCGCTCCAACCAGGGCTGCGGCGGCGCGTCCGGCAATTCGACGATGGATTGGCCGAGGAGGGCGCGCCCGTTAAGTGGATCGGGCTTGGGCGGAAACTGCTGATAGCGTCTCTGGGCCTCATCAAAGTCTTTGGGCGGTTCCGCTGGCTCATTCACGATAAATGTATAAGCGAACCGCGCATCTTTCGGTACGCGCTCGGTCCGATACCAGAGGTCGGTCTCCGTTAATCGAGCGAGCCGCTTGGTCAACTCTGCGGATGGAAGACCACCCCAGAGCGAGACGCTCCGAGTCCCCTCGTCGGTGCGCCAAATGAACGTGACCCGGAGATGTCCATCGTCTCCGGTAATAGGCTCCATCAAGGGGGCCTTTCCCTTCATTTCTCGCCAGAAGCTCTCCAAGACCGTGCGATTGCCAGCCTTCGATTCCTTGTGGAGCGCGGCGATCCGCGGGCTTTCCGGCGTCCGTTCCTGCGGCTGATCTCCCGGCCTCACGCCGCTACAACCTGCGGCCGATACGGTGGCCAGGAGTGGGGCGACGGTCGAGATCAATGGGATGAGTCTCATGGATTCCTCTGCTTTGCAGCAAGAATCGGTCATCCCTCCCCTACAGCAGTTCGCACAGGACGCTGTCGGCCAGGAACAGGCCCTCGCGGGAGAGCCGGACGCGGCGGCCGTCGTCCTCGACGAACCCGAGCGCGGCCTGCCTCCGCAGCGCGGGGCCGGCCAAGGTGTCGAGATCGTACCCGGTGCGGCGGCGGAAGTCGTCGCGGTCGATGCCAATTCGGGTCCGCCGCAGCATCAGGACGGCGGTCTCGCGGGCGTGGGCCTCGGGGTCGAGCGATTCGGACGGCCCGGTCGCGGGCCCTCCCGCCTCGATCCGCGCGAGGTAGGCCGGCAGGTCGCGGGTGTTGACCGCGCGCACCCCGTCGACGTACCGCGCCGCGCCGACGCCGACCCCAAAATACGGCTCGTTGGCCCAGTAGGCCAGGTTGTGCCGCGACTCGTGGCCGGGCCGGGCGAAGTTCGAGATCTCATACATCGCCAGCCCCGCGCGCCCGAGGCGGTCGATCGTGTGGGCGTACATCGCCCGTTCCTCCTCCTCGTCGACGGCGCGGACGTGCCCGGCCTTCCTTTGCTTCCAGAGGGCCGTCCCCTTCTCGTAGACCAGCCCGTAGCACGACAGGTGCGACGGGCCCAGCCCGAGCGCGACCTCCAGGTCGGACTCCCAGTCGGCCAGGGACGAGCCGGGGACGCCGAAGATCAGGTCGAACGACCAGCGCGGGAACCGCGGGCGGACCAGCTCCAGGGCCCGGGCGACCTCGTCGGGGGCGTGGTCCCTCTCCAGCGTCCGGAGCAGCTCGGGCCGGAACTCTGCGCCCGAGGCTCACCCGGCCCACCCCCCCCGCGGCGAGCACGTCGGCCTTGCGGTCGTCGAGCGTGCCGGGGTTGGCCTCGACGGTCCACTCGCCCCTCTCCGCCAGCGGGAACCAGGTGCGGACCATCCCCAGCAGCCGCGCGAGCTGCGCGGCGTCGAGGCGGGTCGGCGTCCCGCCGCCGATGAAGATCGTGTCCACCTCGCGCGGCGCCCGATCATCGCCATCTCGCGCCCGAGCGCCGCGAGGTAGCGGTCGGCCAGGTGATCGACCCCGGCCAGCGAGGCGAAGTCGCAGTACCCGCACTTGTGCGCGCAGAACGGGACGTGGACGTAGGCGGCGCGGGGGCTGGGCCGGGGTTCGGGCATCGCAGGGTCGCGCCAGGCTCTCGGGGCCCCCGATCCGGGATCGGACCCCTCTTACTTGAAATTCCAAACTTGAAATTTCGAATCTATTATAAATATGTAAGACATGAGAGGGGACGGGACCCTAGGGGACGGCCTCCAGGAACCGGACCTCCGGGACGTGGGCCTTCAGGGTGGCCTCGATCCCCATGGTCAGGGTCATGGTGGACGAGGGGCAGCCCTGGCAGGCGCCCCGCATGCGGACCTGCACGATCCGGTCGTCGTCGACGCCCACGAGCTCGACGTCGCCGCCGTCGGCGCGGAGGCCGGGGCGGATGTGCTCGTCGAGGACGGCCTCGATCCGCCCCCGGAGGTCGCGCCGGTCGTCATCCCGCTCGGGGACGGTCATGGAGGGCCCTGGCCAATCAAGGAGCGATCGCGCCCGGGTGCCGACGGCCTCCATGGGCCGTCGCGTCGGGCGTGGCGAACGGCCCCGGATCGCGGCGGGGCGAGCCGGGGTCCTGCGATGATCATCCCGCGCGTCCGGCCGGAGCGACCGCCCGCGCGAGCGTGTTCAGTAGCCGCCACCCCCGCCGTAGCCGCCCCGGCCGCCGCCGCCGTAGCCGCCGCCACCGCCGCCGTAGCCGCCCCGGCCGCCGCCGCCACCGCCGGGGGTCCGGGGCTTCGCCTCGTTGACCGTGAGCCGACGACCCTGATGGTCGTTGCCGTCGAGGTTCTCGATCGCCGCATCCGCCTCGGCGTCGTTCTCCATCTCGACGAAGCCGAACCCGCGGCTCCGGCCCGTCTCGCGGTCGTTGAGGACCTGCGCCGAGATGACCGTGCCGTACTGTTCGAACATCTCCTGGAGATCTTCCGAGGTGACCGAGTAAGTGAGATTCCCCACGTAAAGCCGTTTCGCCATCGCAACTCGCCTGGAACAGGCTCTCCACCGTCCGCCGACCAAGGATCGGACCGAACCGAAGGGACCGGGCCGGCCACGCACCGGGTGCCGACCGGAGAGGCAACGACCCATGGTCTCGTCGCGCCAATCGGGGTCGTCTGCGGGGCGACGGAGAGTCGCGCCACCAGACCAACCCGGCCACCGCTCGCCTGGATCGTCGTCATCGGGCAGTATAAGCCCCCGAACCACCCCGTTCAACGCGAAATCGGCACGAATCGGCGCCTCGGCCCGGGCCGGGCGTGGCCCATCGCTG
Organism: uncultured Planctomycetaceae bacterium; assembly: GCA_963708145.1. Classification (GTDB taxonomy): domain Bacteria; phylum Planctomycetota; class Planctomycetia; order Isosphaerales; family Isosphaeraceae. The sequence continues at coordinate 345,228 of OY970189.1, forward strand.
CTGGCACCGGCCGGGCCGTCACGAAGGTCCCACCCCAGCCCCACCCGCGATGGGGCTGTCGGCCCGACGGGTGAGGCGGCGGTCGAGACGGAGAGGCGGCCCACCTGGCGTCCGGATCGTCAAGAGGACTTGTCCTCCGGGTCAGTCCACCCTGGCATGTGCAAGTCCTCGATGCGATTGACGACCGGAAATTTGAGGATTCGAGCGATGGCGTCAATCGTAAGGGCAGCTTTCCTCTCGCGTGGCATGTGATCTAACTGCACCTCGTTACCCGCTGCGTCAGTGATCCGGAATTTCACCCCATCAAAGGTTTCCGAAGAGACCAGTTCTTTTAACTAATCCAGATCTTCCGATTCATGGTTGGTGTTAAGAAAGAAGCCCGACCCTGCGTGGAAGACCTGCACTTTGTAAGTCATCCTTCCCCCCATTGCCCGGATTGTTGTCTACAACGTCAGCATATTGTCTATAATGTGAGCATCTCAAATACGCTGGTGGCAAAATACGCCAATGATCTTCCCGATGATTGCACCCGATCCCGGAAAAACAATAATATATATGATTATATATAATTCATAATGTGTGTTACTACTTGGAGCGAAAAGCGCGATCATCAAGCCGATCGCTGTGCCGACGAAGGCGCCGCTCGGTCGCCTCATCGCGTTTGTCCTTTTGTACGGTGAATTTGGTCGTAACGTCAGGACAACGGGGCTTCCGGGCCCGATGATTAAGGAAGAGCGGCCCGAGCCCGCAACGGCTCCTTGGCAACCCGATCCGCCTCCGATCATGACGCAACGGTCTGAGGACTCCCGATGAAGCGCACCCGCCACTCGCCCGAGCCGATCATCCGCAAGCTCCGTGAGGCCGACGCCGAGCTGGCCTCGGACAAGACGATCCCCGGGGTCTGCAAGGGCCTCGCCGTGGCCGAGGCCACCTACCGTCGCTGGCGGGACCAGGATGGCGGCATGAAGGCCGACGAGATGAAGCGGCTGAAGGGCCTGGGGAAGGAGGACACCCGGCTCGCCGACCTGTCGCTGGCCGAGGCGATCTTGCAGGAGGCCGCCCGGGGAAACTCCTGAGCCACGAAGCCAATGGTAGGCTGGGCTGTTTGCCATCGGGGCCAATCGTTGTCTTCCTCGGTCTCTTCCGGACGACGAGAGAATGGGACGCCGGCGCGCGGCAGTCGTGAGTGGGACGAATCCCACGGCGAAGGTGGCATAGAATGGCCTATGTGGGGCGTCGGGAACGCGCCGAGCCTGTCCTGGTTTGACCCTGCGGGCTGGGGACGATGATGACATCCTGGTTGTTGGTCGCGAGCCTGGTCGTGGCGGTCGAGTCGGCGGCCGATGCCATCGTCCTCAACGACGGGAGGGTGGCGCTGGGGCAGGTGGTGGACCCGGGCCGGCCGGACGAGCGGGTCTTCCTGGTGCGACGCGCATGGGCCCGGGCCAGGTCCCCGACTGGGCCGATCGCTGGCAGGCGGCCGAGGCGGTGGCGATCCGTCGCGCGGTGCAGGAGCGCCGCGACCGGCTCGCGGCCTGGCGGCGGGACGCGTGCCCCCGGACGAGGGGCCCGACCCGATCACCCCCTGGATCGACCGCGAGATCCTCCGCCTGGCCGACCCGAGGAGCTGGTCGCGGCCCCCTTTGATGGCCGTCTCTCTGCGACGGGCCGACGTCCGGTCGGTCGCGACCCGGGTCCCCGAGGTGGGCCGTCTGCTCCGCCTGGGATGGCTGGTCGGCCTCGCCGACCCCGAGGCGATGCCGGTCGACGAGCTGGCGGCCGCGCTCCGGGGACGCGGGGTCCGCCTCGACGTGCCCGACCCCGCCGTGGTCGAGCCGCTCCTGCCGCTGCTGCCCGAGACGGAGCCCCAGTGGCTGACCCGTCGCGCGGCGACCGAGGTCCTCTTCGACCCCGGCCTGCGTATGATCCAGGCCGGCCAGTGGCTCACGCCCAAGGGCGTGGCCGCCGTGGCCGACGATCCCGCCCCGACGCCGGGCCGCCCCGGCCAGTTGATCCTGCCCGAGAGGGCGCCGGTCGAGCCGGGCGAGGAGGTGCCCGACCACTTCACGGTGCTCGACAACCCGGCGGCCCGCGAGGTGTTCGCCTCGATCAACGGCCTGGTGCCCGAGGACTCCCGCGAGGCGCTGTTCCGCGAGATGGCCGCGCGGGGCGAGGCCGGCCTGGTGCTGACCGCCCTGGGCTTCTCGGCCGACTTCTCGGCCGTCGAGGCCGAGGCGACGTTCTGGGTCCGGGTCGGGCCCGGGCGGTGGGTGCCGGCCGTCTCGCGGAGGGTCGACGCCCGGCCCGCGCCGCGACGGGACGGCGACCCGGTCGCCGTCGACGCGGGCTCGACGGTCCAGATGATGCTCGCGGTCCTGGAGACGGTCGCCGCGCAGCCCCGCTCGGTCGAGGGGGCCGACCGGAGCCTGGCCGCCGGCGCGGCGGCGCAGGGGGCCGTGGACCGGGCCCCACCGCGCGCTCGATCCGATCCTGCGGCGGCTCGCCCTGCCGGTCCTGCCCCCCGCGGCCGTCGGCCCCGGCCGGCGGTGAGGCCCGCGCCGGACGGCCGTCGCCCCGATGCTTTTGGGCAACCCCGGCGCGGATCGGACGGCCCGCGTGGCCTAGGCTCGTAAGAGTACCTAGGTCGAGGAGCCGACGACGATCGTGGCACGACTGAGCCGAGAGACACCGATGCGAGACGGGCGGGACCGACCCGGGCCCACGCGGCGCGGGGGCAAGATCATCCGCATCGACACGGCCCGCGCCGCGGAGCCGACCCCGGTCACCGACCCGGAGGGGCTGCTCGACCTGTTCCGGGCCTGGATCAGTCGGGCGCCGGAGGAACGGCGGGCCATGCCGCGGCACGAGGCCGTCCAGTATCAGGTCTGGCTGGGCTGGTGGAAGGCGCCGCAGGAGTTCCTCGCGCCGAAGGCGCGGTTGATCAACATCAGCCGGGGCGGCGCCCTGGTATTCTCGGATGACCCGCCCCCGAGGCGGCAGGCGGTCTGGGTTGGCCTGGGCGAGTTCGAGCCGAGCGACTGCGTCGGGGCGCTCGTGCTCGACGTCCGGACAGCCCGCCGCCGCGAGTGCGCCGTGCGCCTGGCGTTCCACGCCCCCTGCCCGCACCGCTTCTTCGAGGCGGCCGTCTGCATGCTCGGCAAGCCGTCGGGGCGCCGCGAGCCGGGCGCACCTGACCGCGGGCCCTTCCAGGGTCGCGTCCGGCCCCTCGGATCACCCCCTCCCCACCCTCGTCCGCATAGGGGGGGGATGTCTGGAATCCGCCTTCCTCCTCCCTCGTGGAAGGGGGCCGGGTATGCCCCGGATTGATGTCGAACTGATGGGCCGAAAAGGGAGGTGATGGGACCAGCCGAACTCGAACCATCTCCCTCACTCATTACGATCGAGGCGGGCTATTCCCAACTTGCCCATGGCCAGCATGAAGGCGTCGCGTTCCACCCGGAAGATGCTATAGCCCCGTTTGGTGTATGCCCGGTACTCATAGTAACGCGGGTCATGACCGGCCAGGATTCCCAGCCTGGTCTCCGAACCATCTTTGAATCGGAACGTGATGATTCCACCGTCCCCACACTTGTGGTCCTCGGCCGGTTCGGCCCGCCTCAACACGGCCGCAAGGGCTTCGATCTTGCCCTTGTCCGTACTCGAAATATTCGCGGGTTGCTGCCGATTCGGGGTCTCCTCCAGGGCGATCGCAACCGACTCGATCGAGTCCTTCGGCAGCAAGGGTGGACGAGGGGCGAAGGCACGGAAGAGTGCGAAAACGATGACCACCCCGAGACCTGCCCGCAGGAGCCACCGGTAGACTCGCTTCCTCATCCTGCACCTCGACCCAGATCCCAAACTCTCGATGACCCCGGGACCGGAGCCGAGGGCGCCGATCCGATCAGGGGTCGAGCGCCTGCTGCTGGCGGAGCACCTCGCGGAGCCGGGCGACCCGCTCGGGCTGGCGAGGGGCCTGGTCGGTCGTCTCGTAGGGGTCGTCGGCCAGGTTGAAGAGCTGGGGCTCGCCCTTCTCCTTGCCGCCCGGCACGATCAGCTTCCAATCCCCCTGGCGGACCGCCCACGCCCTGGGCGTCTTCCAGTAGAGGGTGCGGGCCGGGCCGGCGGTCGCCTCGCCGGACAGCAGCGGCCAGACGTCGGTGCCCTCCCACCGCAGCTTCGGGTCGGCGGGGGCGCCGACCAGTTTGGCGAGCGTCGGGAGCCAGTCGAGGGCGCTGATCGGGGCGGTCACGACCCGGGGCGAGAGCGTCCCTGACCAGTTCGCCAGGGCCGGGACGCGGATGCCCCCCTCGTACAGGTCTCCCTTCCAACCCCGCAGCGGCTTGTTGTCCCCCAGGATCTTGTTCGGGGCATACCGGCCGTCGTACTCGGACCCGTGGTCCTGGTCCTTCTGGCCGCCGTTGTCGCTGGTGAAGACGATCAGGGTCTTCTCGCGCAGCCCGGAGCGGTCGAGCGCCGCGACGACCCGGCCGATGGCGTCGTCCATGTGGGTGACGGCCGCCGCGAACAGCCGTCGCGAGGGCTCGGCGATCTTCCCCTCGTACCGCGAGGTCCACCGCGCGTCCTCGGCCAGCGGCGTGTGGGGCACACTGAACGCCAGGTAGAGGAAGAACGGCGCCCCGGCCCCTCGGCCCGCCTCGACCCGCCGCACCGCCTCCGCGGCGAGCAGGTCGGTGGCGTGGCCGGGCTCGTCGAGGAACTGGTCGTCGCGGTTCCAGGTCCGGTCGCCGTTCTTGTAGATATGCGTGTACGGGTCGATCTGTCCGTGCAGGTAGCCGTAGGACGAGTCGAAGCCGAACTGCCGGGGCCCGACCTCGGGGCGGAGGCCCAGGTGCCACTTGCCGGCGATCGCGGTGGTGTAGCCCCTCGCCTTGAGGACGTCGGCCAGCGAGACGGTGTCGGTCGGGACGGCCAGCGTGCTCCGCCCCCCGATCGCCGACAGGATGCCGAACCGGCTGGGGTTGCGGCCGGTCAGCAGCGCCGTGCGGGTCGGCGAGCAGACGGGGAAGACGTAGTGGCCGTCGAGACGGACCCCCGAGGCGGCCAGCTTGTCGAGGTTCGGCGTGGCGATCTCGGAGCCGTGGAAGCCGACGTCGTTCCAGCCCAGGTCGTCGGCGACGATCAGCACGATGTTCGGCCTCGTCGCCCCCGGGTCGTCGGCCTCGGCGGGCGGGGCGAGCGACGCCAGGCCCAGCAGGGCCGCGGCCATCGGGACGAGACGCGACCGGCGTGCGCGCGGGTTCATGGGTTCGTCCTCGTTGGTTAATCGTCAGTCATCAGTCATCAGTCATCAGTTTGCCAGACGGAGACAATGCCGAACTGACGAGGACTTGCCACGAGCCCGAAATTGACGACTGATAGCTGACGACTCAGCTCCCGGCCGGCGATTCTAAGCGTGTGGCCGAGGTTCCCCTACAATTCCGGTATGATCCGCATCCACCTCGATGACGCCACCCGCGATGAGCTGCAAACCCTTCGCCGGGCCGACCTACCGCCCCGGGCGCGGGACCGCCTGGAGATGGTCTGCCTCGCCGACGCCGGGTGGGCGGCGCCTCGGATCGTCGACCACCTCGGCTACTGCGGGCACACCGTCCGCGCCGTGCTCAAGGACTTCCTCGGCCGCGGCATCGCCGCGCTGTTCCCCCGCCGCACCGGGCCGCCACTCGACGACGCCCGACGCCGCGAGGTGACCGGGGCGCTGCGGGCCCTGCTCGGCGACGACCGCACCTGGACCAGCCGCCAGCTCAGCCAGGCGCTCGTCCCCCGCGGGATCGCGCTGAGCCCGCGCCAAATCCGCCGCTACCTCGGGCTGCTCCGGGCGCGCTGGGGCCGGACCGCCGGCTGGCTGCGGCACAAGCAGGACCCGGCCAGGGTCGCGCGGGCCAAGCGGGTGCTGCTCAACCTGAAGCACAAGGCCCGGGCCGGCCGGATCAAGCTCTACTACCTCGACCAGTGCGGGTTCGCGCCGACGCTCCCGACGGCCTACACCTGGGCGCTGCCTCGGCAGCGGAAGCGGGTCAAGTCCGAGGCCCCGCAGGGGCGGCGGGTCAACGCGATGGCCGCCTACCGCCCCTACGGCGGGCGGCCGCGGCTGGATGTCTTCACCGCGGAGCGGACGTGGGACTCGTACGATTTCCTGGCATTCGTGCGGTCGCTGCCATGGTCGAAGGTGCCGCGGGTGGTGGTCCTGGACAACGCCAGCCTGCACACCAGCGGGGTCGTGAGGCGGGCGCGGGCGGGTCTGGCGGCGGCGGGGATCTACCTGTACTTCCTGCCGCCGTACAGCCCGGAGCTGAACGAAATCGAGCCGGTCTTCCGCCAGGTCAAGTACCAGGAGATCCCGGTGCGGAGTCATGCCACGCGGGCGGGGCTGCGCGAGGCCGTCGAAGGCGGGTTCGACTCCTACAGCCGAAGCTTGCGGGCGAAAAGTGAAAAGAAACCCCGGCGGGCAGCTTAGGCACGCGCGGACCAGGTCGTCCAGGGCCGGGTCCGACCAGTCTCGGCGCCCTGCGCAGTGCCGAGGAGGCGGCCGTCGTGGCCGATCAGGGCGAAGGTGGGCAGCGCCTGCACGTCGTAGCGGAGCCGGGCCGTCCCGCCCGGGTCGAGGTAGACGGGCCGGTCGTCGGCCGTGGCGCGGGCGGTCGCGGCGTCCGCCTCGTCGACGCAGACCGGCAGCACGACGAGCCCACGCTCCCGGTATCGAGCCGCGAACCGATCCATCGCGGGCATCTCGGCGACGCAGTGCGTGCACGACGTCCCCCAGAACAGGACCAGCACGACCCGTCCTCGCCACGAGTCGAGGGTGACGCGGCCCCCGGCGGTGTCGCGCAGGACCAGCGGAGGCGCGGCCGTGCCGGACTCGTCGGGGACGAAGCCCGCGCGCCGCAGCATCGCCGCGAGGCCCGGGCGGGGCCGCGAGGCGAGCGCGAGCACGTGCGCGGCGAGGCCGTCGAGCTCCAGAAGAGAGAGCGACTGGCCCCAGCCGGGCATCGCCGAGCCGGGCAGGCCCTCGATGATGACCTTGCGGATCGCGGCGGCCGACGGCCCGCCCTTCCAGCCGCCCGAGGCGAAGTCGCGCGGGGGGGGCCGGAGCCGCTCCGCATCGGGGCCGTCGCCGCGCCCCTCCGGGCCGTGGCAGCGGGCGCAATGGACCTGGTACGCCAGCCGCCCCGCCCGCGCGAGGGCGTCGTCGCGGTCCGCGACGGCGACCGACGCCGGGGCGACGTCCATCATCGGGTCCGCCTTGCCGTGCAGCGCCCAGGCGAGCGCCGCAGAGAGGCCCATGACCACGCCTCCGGTGGCCGCGACGATCAGCAACCGGGCGCCCCGAGGACGCCCGTCCGGGGCGGGGGGTGTCGCATCCACGTCAGGGCCTCCCGGACGGGCCCGCGAGGCGGGCCACGACCACGCGCTTGCCGTCCTGGTCGATCTCGTTCCACGCGGCGAAGAGGGCGCCGTCGGGCCCGGCCGCGAGCGACGGCTGCGTCTGATACGCCCCCGGCCTCGGGTCGAGCGCGACCCTCGGGCCGAAGTGCTCGCCGCCGTCTCGCGACGAGGCGTACATGATGGCGCGGCCCCCGCCCGAGAGGTCCGGGCCGTGCCCGTGGCCGTGTCCCGCAGCCTTGGGGTCGGGCGCGGCCCCGGCCGGGCCCAGTCCCTCGTCCCAGACGGCGTGCAGGACGCCGTCGCGGCCCGCGACCAGCCGGGGATGGCCCTGCGCACCCCGCGACGACGGCCCCAGCTCGCGAGGCTCGAAGGCGAGGTCGGCGGCGGGAGAGCCGGCGACGTAGACCCGGTTGCGGCCCGTGTGGGCGTCCATCCAGGCGACGACGAGCCGGTCCTTTAGGGTCGCCAGCGAAGGGCCGTCGTGCGGGCAACCTTGGAACGTCCAGGGGTCGCGGGTCACGGGCGAAGGGGGACCGAACCCTTCGCCGCCGCCGCGGGCGACCCAGATGTCGCGGTGGCCGGAGTCGCTGTTGCGGAACGCGACGAAGGTGTCCCCCTTGACCCGCGTCACGGCGACGTCGCAGCAGGGGCAGATCCCGCGGCCGTCGGGCCCGGCGAAGACGAGGGACTCGCGGCCGAACCCTTCGGAGCCCCCGGGCCGGGCGGCGAAGAAGGGCTGCTGGGCCCGGTTGCGGCCGTCGATCCAGCCGCAGGCGATCCCCTCCCCTTCGGGGTCGGCCCAGAGCGCGGTGAAGCCGGGCCGCGAGGCGCCGTCGCCGTGCGCGGGGACCGGGTCGGAGAAGGTCGCGCCGCCGTCGTCCGAGCGGGCGACGAGGTAGCGGACCGTCGGCCCGCCGTCGATGGCCTCGACCCAGCCGAGGTAGAGCGCATCGCGAGACGCCGCCAGGCGGGGGAGGACGTGGGTCGAGAAGGTCATCGCCCGCCCTTCCCCACGCGAGGCGAAGCGGTAGATCGGGACCGTGCGCCAGGGCGACGGCGTCCCGAAGGTCAAGCCGCCGTCGGTCGAGCGGGTGAGGTAGAGCGTGCATTCCAGGTCGCAGGCCTGCGACGCCCACGCCACGACCACCGCGCCCCCCGGCGCGACGGCCACGGCGGGCGTCTCGCGGTCGGCCGTCCCGTCGGCCGGGAGGAGCGCGAAGCGGTGCGCAACCGCCACGGGCCCCGCCGGGGGGGCCTCGGGCGCCGGCCTCATCGCCGTCCTCGTGACACCCGGCGTGTGCCGGCCCTTCGGCGCAAGCCAACCGACGGCGAACCCCAGGACCGCCGCCAGCAGGGCCGTCGCCGCGATCGTCCGGACCATGATGGAGCCTCCTCCGTTCGGTCGTTAGAAGTTGTCGGCCGAGACGACCTCGCCGCCGTTGCGCGTCGCGAGGGCCCGCCAGGTCGTCAGGCTCACGCTGTCCTTGGCGAACTGGACGTGGCCGTCGCAGAACAGGGCGTTGACGCCCCCCGGGTGCAGGCTGCGGGCGGCTGTCACGGCCGCGTTGCGGCCGCTGTCCGTGCAGTCCGGCTGGGCGCTGTTCGGGGCGTAGAAGTTGTTGTACGAGGCCATGATGAAGCTGCCGCGGGACCACTCCCGGCCGCGGTCGTTGGCCCACACGTCGGGCGTCGCGCAGCCGGCCACGGAGGTGCTCGGGGGCAGGAAGGAGGAGGCCGGCAGGGAGTTCGTCAGGTATCCCGACGTGGTGAACAGGGCGAACTGGCGGCGCCGGTCCTGGACCGTCGCCGTGTTGGGCTGCCCCGTCCCCTTGACGGTCTCGCCGAACGCGACCGTGCCGCTGAGGCCGTCGGCGACGTCCGCGATCCGGATGTTGCTCGTGTTCCAGAAGACCCCGTCGGGCAGGGGCGCGCCGGCCACGACGTTGAAGTTGCCGTTGTTGATCGTCCCCGTCCCGGCGCAGGCCACGTAGCTCGTCGCGCCGAAGTTGGGGTCGACGCGGTCGACGCCGTCGCTCGGGCAGAGGAACGCGTTGATCGCCGGCGTCTCGGCGGTCGTGTTCGCGGGATAGGGGACCTGGACCCCGCCGACGGTCGTCTCCGAGGGGAAGTTGAAGTTGATCGCGTTGTACTGGCTGGACCCCTCCATGCTCGGCAGGAGCTGGGCCAGCGACGACCACAGGTGCGGGTAGTTGGTCCGCGCCGGCGGGAAGAGGCCGTGGCTCCCCTCGTAGTTGTGCAGGGCGATGCCGATCTGCTTGAGGTTGTTGACGCACTGCATCCGACGGGCCGCCTCGCGGGCGGCCTGGACGGCGGGCAACAGCAGCGCGATCAGCACGGCGATGATCGCGATCACCACCAGCAGCTCGATCAGCGTGAAGCCGCGACGATGCGGAATCATGGTGGGAGGCTCCGGCGAGCGCCGGCGGGCGCGCGGGCCCGGGTGAACGTCGGGGATCTCGGGACGGGCGACGGCGACGGGACGCCCCGCGCACGGGCTCTCCGCGCGGGCCGCGTCGGGCGGGCGACCTCATCCCTGAGACCGGCGATCAGGCGGGAAAGGGGCGTTCCGGAGGGTCGTCGATCCGGGAGGGCTCGACCGGGCGGGGACGCCCCGGAGGGGCGAGGGCAAGGAAGGCGCCGCCGCCCTCGGGAGGGGCCGTCGCGGCGCTCGTGGGGACGGCCGAGCGGTCGATCCGGGGGACCGTCGGCGCCTCCGGAATCCCCGGGCGCCACACGGGGCCGAGGCCCAGCAGGGGCCCCGAGCTTCCGAGCCCGACGGCGCGGGCTTCGGGGCGTGCGAGGGGGCGGGCGGCTTCCGGGCGGGGCCGCAGCAGCAGGCCGCCCCGCAGTCGGAGCCGCACCGGCAGCGGTGCGCGTGGAACCCGGTGGACCGGCCGTCCCCCTTGGCCGAGGCCGAGGCGGCCGTCGCCGACGCGCCCGACAGCCACAGCGATAGCGCCGCCATCGCCAGGACATGGCACCAGCTCCGGACGAGCCGGGGGACGTGAGGGCGGTCGAGCACGACGGGGAGCCTCGTCTCTTGGTGCGGGCGCGCATCAGCCGCGAGCCGTCGGGACGGACCCCCTTCTATCAGAGCGGATCGCGATGATCAAGGATCGGGCGGTCATTCGACGGTCACGCTCTTGGCCAGGTTGCGGGGCTTGTCGATGTCGCACCCGCGGAGCCGCGCCACGTGGTAGGCGAGCAATTGGAGCGGCACCACCGTCACCAGCGGCTGCACGACCTCCGGCACGTCCGGGATCGGCAGGAACACGTCGGCCATCGCCGACAGCGCCTCGTCCCCCTCGGTCCCGACCGCGATGACCATCCCGTGCCGCGCCCGCACCTCCTCGATGTTCCCCAGCGTCTTGGCGTGCAGGGGCCCTCGCGGGGCCGCGAAGACGCAGGGGGTCTCGCGGTCGATCAGGGCGATCGGGCCGTGCTTCATCTCCGCCGTCGGGTAGCCCTCGGCGTGGATGTAGCTGATCTCCTTCAGCTTCAGCGCCCCTCCAGCGCCACGGGGTAGTGGAGGTCGCGGCCGAGGTACAGGGCGCTGCGGGCCGGCGCGACCCGTTCGGCGGCCTCGGCGATCGCCGGCTCGGACGCGAGCACCCGGCCGATCGCCGCCGGGGCCGCCTCGATGGCGTCGACCACGGCCAGACCGTCGGAGAACGAGAGGTGCCGCAGCCGCCCCAGGTAGAGCGCCAGCAGGGTCAGCACCGCGACCTGCGCCGTGAACGCCTTGGTGCTGGCCACGCCGACCTCGGGGCCGGCGTGCAGGTAGATCCCGCCGTCGGACTCGCGCGCGATCGAGCCTGCCGACGGTGTTGACGATCCCCAGAGTCGGGTAGCCGCGCCGCTTCGACTCGCGGAGGGCGCCGAGCGTGTCGGCCGTCTCGCCCGACTGGCTCAGGACGAACACGAGCGTGTCGTCGTCGAGCGGGGCGTTGCGGTAGCGGAACTCGCTGGCGTACTCGACCTCGACCGGCAGGTGCGCCAGCCTCTCGATCAGGTACTCGCCCACCAAAGCCGCGTGCCAGCTCGTGCCGCAGGCGGCGAAGACGACGCGGCGGACCCGCCGGAGCTGCCGCGGCGACAGGTTCAGCCCGCCGAACTGCGCCGTCGCCTCGGCGCGGCGGATTCGGCCGCGGCAGGCGTCGTAGAGCGTGTCGGGCTGCTCGCGGATCTCCTTGAGCATGTAGTGCGCGTGGCCGCCGAGCTCGACGGCGTCGGGCTTCCAGTCGAGGCGGTCGACGCGGGGGGTGATCGGCCCTCGCTCGCGGTGCTGGATCTCGAAGTCGTGCGGGGTCATCCGGACGACCTCGCCGTCGTCGAGGTAGGCGACCCGCGCGGTGTGCGGGGCGATCGCCACCGGGTCGCTGGCGATCAGGTGCTCCCCCTCGCCCAGCCCGACGACCAGAGGGCTGCCGAGCCTCGCGCCGACGACCTGTCCGGGGCACCTCGGGGCTGATCGCGGCCAGGCCGTAGGTCCCCTCCAGGCGGGGCAGGCGCGCTGCACGGCGGCGAACAGGTCGGCGCCGTCGCCGAGCTCGCGGGCGATCAGGTGCGCGATCACCTCGGTGTCGGTCTGGCTGGCGAAGGCGAACCCCTCGGCCTCCAGCTCGCGGCGCAGCGCCGCGTGGTTCTCGATCACGCCGTTGTGGACGACCGCGACGACGGGCCGCCCGCCGCGGCCTCCGGTGTGCGGGTGGGCGTTGCGGTCGGTGGCCGGGCCGTGCGTGGCCCATCGCGTGTGGCTGATCCCGCACGACCCCGGCGCCGGCTCGGCCTCGAGCGTCTCCTCGAGCACGCGGACCCGCCCGGCCCTCTTGCGCACCAGCAGGCGGTCGCGGTCGAGCGTGGCGATCCCCGCGCTGTCGTACCCGCGATACTCCAGCCGGCGCAGCCCCGCGACCAGGACCGGGGCCGCCTCGTGTCCTCCGGTGTACCCGACGATTCCGCACATAGGGTGTCCCTTCCTCCGGGGGATGGCCGTCGCGGCGTCCTGCGGTCCCTGGCCCGTCGTGATTATAGGGTCCGTCGGCGACCTTGTCAGGGCGGACGGCCTCGGGGCCGTGCGCCGGCCGCGAAAGGTGACGTTGACAGCATGTTCTATGTTTCCCATAGTATCGCTCCCAGCGGGCCACCCCGGGGCGATGCCATGCGAGACCCGGGGTTCATGGATCGGGCGGCCCGCCCCAATCGAATGGACCCAAGGCCGCAGGGACGAGCGCCTGGCGCCTCCGCCCATCTCGCCCTGCCGCCCCTCCCGCAACCGCACCCTCGACGTCCCAGGCGCGTCCAGAGCAACCGAGGATGGCCCACACCATGCGAATCCTGGTCACCGGCGGCGCCGGCTACGTCGGCTCGACCCTGGTCCCGATGCTCCTGGAGCAGGGGCATCAGGTCCGCGTCTACGACATCCTGAAGTTCGGCGGCCACGGCCTCCTGCCCTGCTGCCAGTACCGCTCGTTCGAGCTGATCAAGGGCGAGATCACCGACGAGGCCGACGTCGCCAAGGCGCTCGACGGCGTCGAGGCGATCATCCACCTGGCGGCGATCGTCGGCTACCCCGCCTGCAAGAAGGAGCCCCAGCTCGCCCAGGCCACGAACGTCGAGGGGACCCGCACCATCCTCCGCCTGCGCAAGCCCGACCAGAAGGTGCTGTTCGCCTCGACCGGCAGCATCTACGGCTCGGTCCCCGACTACGTCTGCAACGAGGAGACCCCGCGCGCCCCGATCACCCTCTACGGCGAGACCAAGGCCGCCGCCGAGCAGATGGTCCTTGAGGCGGGCAACGCGATCGCCTACCGCTACGCGACCGCCTTCGGCGTCAGCAACCGGATGCGGCTCGACCTGATGCCCAACGACTTCACCTACCAGGCCGTCAAGAACCGCAACCTGATCGTCTACGAGGGGGGCTTCAAGCGGACCTTCGTCCACGTCCGCGACATGGCCCGCTCGTTCATCTTCGCGCTGGAGAAGTGGGACACCGTCAAGGACGACGTGTACAACGTCGGCCACGAGAGCATGAACTTCACCAAGGAGGACGTCGCCCGCAAGATCCTCGAGCACGTCAACTACTACCTCCACTTCGCCGAGGTCGGCAGCGACGCCGACCAGCGCAACTACGAGGTCTCCTACGGGAAGATCCGCAAGAAGGGGTTCGAGACGACCGTCGACCTGGACCGCGGCATCGCCGAGTTGGTCCGCGCCGCCCGCCTCATCGAGTTCCAGAACCCGTTCGCGAACGTTTGAGCCGGGCCGCTCGTAAGGCAAGCCGTGGGCGTCGCCCCCCGATGGTGTTCGGAGGGAGCGGCCCCGGGCTTTACGGGAGGTCGGCCGATGAGACTGCCAATCCGGTTCAGGGTGAGGACCCTGATGCTGGTCGTCGCCCTGGTCGCCCTCGGCTTCGGCGCCGCGTTCGAGTTGCGGAACCATGCGGAACGCGACCGCTTGCTCAAGAGCGAGACGAAATTGTACGAGGCGGCGGCCTGGCACTGGGAGCAGGCCCTCGTCTGTCGGGATTCCGAGGGCAAGCCCGTACCGCTCGGGCGAGAGGAGGAAGTTGTTCGCGGTCCGCGGAGCCGATCACCACTTTGGCAATTTCGCGAACTGGACCGACGAGTCCGAATGGAACTTGTACTGGGCCCGCAGGTTCTTCGACCAGGCGGATGGGCGGAAGAAGTTGCGGGAATCCGTTGACGCAAGGCTCCTCCTACCCTGATCCTCCCGTGAGAGAATGGACATCACCATGAGAAGCTTCTGGTCGGACAAACGCGTCACGGTGACGGGCGGGGCGGGCTTCCTGGGCCAGCACCTGGTCCGCCGCCTCGAACGGCTGGGGGCGAAGGTCTTCGTCCCCCGCCAGCGCGAATACAACCTGACGGGGCTCGACGCCTGCCTGAAGTGCCTGCTGGAGCACCCCGCCGACGTGCTCTTCCACGCCGCGGCGTACTACGGCGGGATCGGGATCAACCAGACGCAGCCGGCGACGCTCTACTACACCAACCTCGTCATGGGCGCCAACCTGATGGAGGCCGCCCGGCTGGCGAAGGTCGGCAAGTTCGTCGCCATCGGGACCGCGTGCAGCTACCCGGGCTACCTCGAAGGGGAGCTGAAAGAAGACGACCTCTGGGCCGGCCCGTGCCACGCCAGCGTGGTCAACTACGGCCTGACCAAGAAGATGATGGCCGTCCAGGCGCAGGCCTACAAGAAGCAGTACGGGCTCGACTCGGTCCACCTGATCCTGACGAACCTGTACGGGCCCGGCGACTCGTACAACCCCGACCGCTCGCACGTCGTCGCGGCCCTGGTCCGCAAGTGGGTCGAGGCCGACCTGGCCGGGCGCCGAGCGTCGAGGTCTGGGGCACCGGCAAGGCGATCCGCGAGTTCATCTACGTCGAGGACTGCGCCGACGCGATCGTCATGGCGGCCGAAGTCTACGACGACTGCGCCACGCCATTGAACATCGGCACGGGCATCGGCACGTCGATCCGGGAGCTCGCCGAGACGGTCCACGAGGTCTCCGGCTTCCGCGGCAAGATGACCTGGGACACCGACAAGCCCGACGGCGCCGCCAAGAAGGTGCTCGACGTGACCCGCATGAAGCAGGTGCTCGACGGCTGGACGCCGCCGACCGACCTGAAGGCGGGCCTGGCCAAGACGGTCGCCTGGTACCGGGCCAACAAGGCGGAGGCCGACGCGAAATGGTGAAAGCGTGGCTGAGGACCAGGGACGGTTCGTCGCGACGCTGGCGAGTCGAATCCTCCGAGACGAATGACAAGGGCGCCGCCCGCCCGAGGCGGCTGCTGTTCATCAACCAGTATTACTGGCCCGACCACGCCTCGACGGCGCAGCACCTGGCCGACCTGGCCGAGTCCCTGGCCGCCGAGGGGCACGAATGCCACGTCCTCTGCGGCCGGGGCCGCTACAAGCCCGGCGCGCCGAGGCCGCCGGCCCACGAGGTCAAGGACGGGGTGCACATCCACCGCGTCCCGGCCACCTCGCTGGGGAGGCGGAGCACCCTGGCGCGGATGACCGACTACCTGAGCTTCTACGCCCGCGCCCTGGCCGTGGCGGTGGCGCTGCCGCGGTTCGACGCGGTCGTCACGCTGACCACACCGCCGATCATCGGCCTGGTCGGCACGATCCTGCGCCGCCTCAAGGGGTCGCGGCACGTCTACTGGAGCATGGACCTGCACCCCGACGCGAGCCTGGCGCTGGGCCGGATGTCGCGGAGGAACCCGGTCGTCGCCGGGCTCTCCTGGCTGAGCGATCGGGTTTATCGCGAGGCCGACAAGGTGGTGGTCCTCGGCCCGTACATGGCCGACCGGATCGCCGCCAAGGGGGTCCGGCCCGACCGCGTGGCGACGGTCCCCGTCTGGAGCCGCCGCGACGAGATCTACCCGATGCCCCGCGCGGGGCACCCGCTCCGCGAGGAGCTCGGGCTGTCGGACAGGTTCGTGGCGATGTACTCGGGCAACCTCGGGTTGCGCACTCGTCGGACGAGTTCCTCGCCGCCGCGCGCCGGCTCCGCGACCGCGACGACGTCGTCTTCCTGTTCGTCGGCGACGGCCCCCGCATGGCCGAGGTCCGCGAGGCCAAGGCGCGCGAGGGGCTGGACAACATCCGCCTGCTCGACTACTTCCCCCGCGAGCAGTTGCACGCCTCGCTGTCGGTGGCCGACGTCCACCTGATCTCGATGCGTCGCGAGATGACGGGGATCGTCGTGCCGGGCAAGCTCTACGGCGTGATGGCGTCGGGCCGCCCCGCGCTGTTCGTCGGCCCCGAGCACTGCGAGACGGCCGACACGATCCGGAGGGCCGGCTGCGGCCGGGCGATCCGCCTCGGTGACGTCGACGGCCTGGTCGAGGCACTGACCGATCTCGCCGCCGACCCCGACGCGGCCGAGTTGATGGGCCGGAGGGGCCGCCGGGCGTTCCTGGCCGCGCACGAGAGGGGCGCCTGCTGCGCCGAGTGGGGCCGCGTCATCGGCGACCTCGTCCCCGCCATTCGGCCCGCCCGTCCCGCCCCGGTGGTGCTGCGCCCGGCGGGCGCCAGGATGGCCGGCTAGGCCGGACCACAAGACGATGGGCCGCGGAGGGACGCGGATGGGGCGGATCAATGCGGATCAGATCAGCGGTCATCCGCCCCCTCCGCGTCCCTCCGCGGCCCATTTGTCAGCCCATCATCGGACAAAGGCCGCGGGCCGGGAATCCGCGGCCGACGAGACCCGACCCAAGGAGAAACCTTCCATGAGGACGCCCCGGATCTGGATCGCGCTGTGGTGCTTGTCCTTCGCAGCCGCCCCGGCCCGCGCCGAGGGGCCGTCGTTCGCGAGCGTCGCCGAGCTCCAGAAGGCGCACGACCGGGCCTTGATCCGCGACCTGAAGGAGTACATCCGCGCCCACCCCAGGGCCGACGACGTCGACCAGGCGTACATGGCGGTCTTCAACCGCGCGATCGAGCACGACTGGTTCCTCGACCACGAGGAGGTCGCCAACCGCTACCTGGCCGACCACCCCGGCGGCCCGATCCAGTCTTTGGCGCGGATCGTGGCGACGATGGCGAGGGCCCAGGCGGGCCGGTTCGCCGACGCCCTGGCGCGGTACCACGAGCTGATGCGCGACCTGGGCAAGCCCGAGCAGGAGGAGTTCGCCGCAAACTTCGCCGACAGTTTGGCCGGCGCCGCCACGACGGCCGGCGAGTACGAGGTGGCGCGCCAGGTCTACCAGGGCCTGCTCGACCGCTACGGCGACAGCCCCAACCTCCGCCAGAAGGTCCGCGACGACCTGGCGCGGCTCGACCTGGTCGGCAAGCCGGCGCCGGCCGTCGTCGTGCACGACCTCAAGGGGGAGGCGGTCCGCCTCGACGACCTGCGGGGCAAGTACGTCCTGGTCGATTTCTGGGCCACCTGGTGCGCCCCTGCGTGGCCGAGCTGCCCCGGCTCCAGGCCGCCTACGCGAAGTATCGCGAGGCGGGCTTCGAGGTCGTCGGCGTCAGCCTCGACGAGACCCGCGCGGCGCTGACCGACTTCGCCCGGTCGCGGAGCATCCCCTGGCGGCAGGTCCACAACGCCAGCGGCGGCGGCGACCTCGTCGAGGCGTTCGGCGTCCGCACGATCCCGGCCACGTTCCTGATCGACCCCCGCGGGACCATCGTCCGCCTCGACCTCCGCGGCCCGGCGCTCGACAAGGCGCTCGCCGAGCTGATCCGCGCCCCGCCGCCCTCCGCGGGTCCGACCGCCCCGCGCGCTGAGGGCCTCCCGGGCGACGGCCGGGCACTCGACGGGGCGCGATCGGGCCATTATCCTTGCGGACGAGACCCCCGACCGCGCCCGCCGTGACCCGTCCCGGAGGCCCTCGCCGATGCCCCGTCTCCCGAGGATGTCCATCCTGTCGCTGATCTCGTGCCTGTTCCCTTCGCTCGCGCTGCTGGCCCAGCCGCCGGCCCCGCCCGCTGGACCGAACCAGCCGACCGCCAAGGACGTCGTCAAGGCGGCCGAGAGGCCCGAGCCCCCGAAGCCGCCGACCGACCCGATCGAGAGGATCAAGGAGGAGGGGCTGAAGCGGTCGCAGGTCATGGAGACGCTGAGCTACCTGACCGACGTGATCGGCCCCCGGCTCACCGGCTCGCCCCAGATGAAACGGGCGAACGAGTGGACCCGCGACAAGCTCGCCGGCTGGGGCCTGGACGATGCCCACCTCGAGCCTTGGGGGCCGTTCGGAAGGGGCTGGTCTTTGGTGCGGTTCTCGGCGCAGGTCGTCGAGCCGCAGTGCATCCCCCTGATCGCCTGCCCCAAGGCGTGGTCGCCCGGCGTCGAGGGGACGCTCGTCGCCGAGGTCGTCCACCTCGACGCCGCGACCGAGGCCGAGTCTCGCCCGGTACAAGGGGAAGCTCGGGGGGGCGATCGTGCTGACCGGCCCTCCTCGCCCTCTCTCCGCGGCGTTCGAGCCGATGGCGACGCGGCTGTCCGACAAGGACCTGCTGACCCTGGCCGACGCCCCCGAGCCCCGCCTGCGAGGCCCCGACCGCCGCAGGCCGTCGGAGTTCGACCGGAAGAAGGCCCGGTTCCTGGCCGAGGAGGGGGCGGCGCTGCTGGTCGACCCCAGCCCGCAGGGCGACGGCGGCACGCTGTTCGTCGGCTCGGCCTCCGTGCCGGGCGCGTCGCCGTCCCCCTCGCCGGGCCAGGGGGGCAGGCGGGTGAGGGCCTGGGACAAGGACGCGCCGGCGACCATCCCGCAACTGGTCCTCGCCGACGAGCACTACAACCGCATGGTCCGGATGATCCGCCAGGGCGAGTCGCCGAAGATGGCCGTCGAGCTGGCGGTCCGCTTCCACGACGACGACCCGATGGGCTACAACACGGTCGCCGAGATCCCCGGCACCGACCTGAAGAACGAGCTCGTGATGCTCGGCGGGCACATGGACTCGTGGCACGGCGGCACCGGCGCCACCGACAACGCGGCCGGCGTGGCCGTGGCGATGGAGGCGGTGCGCATCCTCAAGGCGCTCGACCTGAAGCCGAGGCGGACCGTCCGCATCGCGCTGTGGAGCGGCGAGGAGCAGGGCCTGCTCGGCTCGCGCGCCTACGTGGCGCAGCACTTCGGCAAGAGGCCCGTCTCGCCCGGCCCCGGAGGCGCGATCGCCTCGGCCTCGACTTCGGGCGACGGCGCGGCCCCCAAGGGCGCGTCGGGAGCGTCCGCCAGGCCCGAGTACGAGGCGTTCTCGGCCTACTTCAACCTCGACAACGGCACGGGCAAGGTCCGCGGCGTCTACCTCCAGGGCAACGAGGCGGTGCGGCCGATCTTCCGCAAGTGGCTCCAGCCGTTCCGCGACCTGGGCGCCTCGACCCTGACGATCGCCAACACCGGGGGGACCGACCACCAGTCGTTCGACGGCATCGGCCTGCCCGGCTTCCAGTTCATCCAGGACGGGATCGAGTACCGGGCCCGGACGCACCACTCGAACCAGGACGTGTACGACCGCATCCAGGCCGACGACATGAAGCAGGCCGCGGTCATCATGGCGGCCTTCGTCTACAACACCGCCATGCGCGACGAGAAGCTGCCGCGAAAGCCCGCGCCCCGCTGACCCGGCCGGGGCACGCGGCGGCGCCGGATCAGGCGTCGACCTCGGGCAACTCGACCGCGAGCAACTGGTCGAGCTTGTAGGGGCACCCCGCCGGGAACAGATCGAGCGGCAACCCGGCCTCGGCGGCAGCCCGCTCGACCGCCTCGGGGTAGACCTCCGCGAGGACATCCTCGGCATGATTCCGGAGGACGCCCCGGCCGGCGAGCCGGTTCAGCTCCTGCCGCTGTTCGATCACCGAGGCGCGCCAACTTCGCGACCGCCGATCCGGCTGGTGGTCCCACTTCAGGAGGTGGGCCAGCAACACGACCAGGCGGCTCTCCACCTCCCGCCGATCCCGCCGCGCCATGTCCGACAGGTACTCCGCCAGGTGGGAGAGATCGAGGTCCTTGGCCCGCCCGTCGCGAGCCAACTCGGCCATAGCCTCCAGCCAGGCCGTCTCGTCCAACTCATACAGCTCGGGCAGCGTGTCGACCATTCGGACAGCCATGCTTCGCTCGCTCGGGGGCACCGGATGCCACACCTTACACCATAACACAACGGTTCGCATCAAGCGGGGACGAGATCGGCCACGCACCTCGCGGCATGAGAACCGGGGTCCGAAGCCGGACCCCGGCCACCCGCCCGAGACGGTGCGGATTCTTAACCTGGCGAAGGACGATTTTCTCCGGGTCGGAGCCCGCGACGGGCACTCATGACGGGGAAACCGATCCGGAGTGCTTCCCACACCTTCAACAATCCTCGGTGAATCTCGACCTCCGACGAAGGCCAGTTCGGGATGGCTGGGGTCGTTCGTCCGCGATGCCCGGCCACCCCGCCGCGGCTGTCGACGTGAGTCGTCGGAGAACTGGCCTGGTAGACGTATAGGCTCATTCCGAGTAGATTCGGGGATCGATGAGGAGGTCGTGTATGCCTCTCCCACGACTCCGGCCACCACGCCTCCGAGTGCGAGCGGCTGCCGGGCTGCTCGCCGTCTTGGCCATCATGCTGGCGGCGATCCGGCCATACGTTGTTGATTCCTACCTGGAGAGATATCTCCGGGCGATGTACTACCGGGGCGACGTTTTCAGACACGTCGCGGATGGGCCTCGCGTTGCCGGGCGATTCGCCAGGCTGGTCCAGGAAGGGCAGTCCCTCCAAGCCTACGGCGAGACGACCCCCGGATTCCGGCGCCGAACGACGCTCCAAGGGTTCAAGGATCTGTTCGCCGCCCGACCCTTCTCGCATGGTCCTTATGAGTTGACGCAGGGCGTGGTCAGCTTCGATAGCGGGTGGCCGATCGGAGAGTACAGATTCCTCGTCGGCCCGACGGCGGGGGAGCGTTCCGACCTGCGGATCATCCTCATCGTCGACGGGGGTGTCCTGAAGGTCGATCGAATCACCGGAACAATCCCCAAGTGACCCGTTAGGGCAACAATCCTGAGTCCGAGGCCGCGTCCAGATCACGGCTCACGGTGCGTGGCCCCGAAAACGCGACGGCCCCGCCGGGTCAGGGCGGGGCCGTCGGGAAGGCCGGGTCGATCCGATCCGGCGCGTCACCGGACGGCGGCCGTCGGCGCCTGCGACGTCCGGGGGCCGGGCGCGGGGGCCGGGGCCGCCGGGCGGGCGGCCGTCGGTGTCGGCGTCGGCGTCGGCGCGGGGGCCGGGTTGACCGGCGCGGCGCCCGGGGGCGGCTGGATGCCGGCGCCGGGGCTGGCCGAGGTCCGCACGAGGTTGACGCGAATCCAGCCCGAGGGGTCGAGCGGCGAGACCGAGCGGATCGCGAACCCGCGGAGCTGGAGGTTGCTCAGGGGGACGTCGATCGGCTGGCCCTTGAGCTTGTTGCCGAAGATGTTCAGGACGAAGCGCGCTGGTGAACGCCGTCAGCGGCGCGGCCTTCTCCTCGTCCTCGTTGACGGCGAAGACCTTGGCGCCCGGGCCGGGGGAGAAGTCGACGATCCGGCCGGTCAGGCGGATCGGGGCCTTCTCCGTCTGCGGCTCGACCTTGAACGCGATCGAGAACTCGGCCTCGGGCGCCGAGATCCGGTAGACCCGCGCCGGCGGCCCGGCCAGCCCGCCCTGCGCCGCCTGCGCGGGGGCGGGGACCTCGAGCAGGAAGTCGTGCACCAGCGCCACGAGGTTGCCGTTGGCGTCGGCGGCGAACTCGGGCAGGCGGCCGGGCCGCTTGACCCGGATGGCCAGCTCCTTCGGGTCGTTGGCCGCCTGCGCCGCCTCGACCGACTTGAGGAACGTCGCGTAGTCGGCGTTCTTGACGGTCTCGATCCCCTGGCTCGGGCGGCGTCGCCGGGGGGCACCTTGTGGGTGACGACCATCAGGTTCTCGACGCCGCGCGACCGCGTCGCTCTGGAGGTAGCCGCGCGACAGGCTCGTCATGATCGAGCCGAGGTGCAGGTCGGCCGAGACGCCCGGGTCGGGCACGGCGAACTTGGCCGGCTGCGGCGCGTCGGCGCCGACCTGCTCGGCGGCGCCTCGCCACTGGAGCTTGCCGCCGATCAGCGCGTTGGTCGGGCAGCGACCGCAGGCTCAGCCCGGTGATCAGCAGGTTGCGGATCGCCGCGGCGTCGTTGCCGAAGAGCAGGTACTGCGCGAGCTGGGCGTTCTGCTCGGCCGCCGCCTCGCGCCGTCTTCTCCTGGCCGAGCTCGGCCGCCTCCGTGACCACGTTCTGGCGGATCTTGCCGATCGCCCCCTCGTAGACCTTCTGCGTGATCTTGGCCTGGTTCATCCCGAGCATCGCCGCGACGGCCCGGCCCAGCGCCTTGCCCGGCTGCTTGAACGAGGTGATCGTCGCGTCGACGTTGTGGCGGAACTGCGGGCCCAGGCGCAGGCCGTCGGGCCGGAGCGTGGCCACGATCGTCACCTCGGAGGTGTCCTGCGAGGTCGCCGCGAACTGGTAGAGCTTGGCGGCGCGGCGGCCCCGGCGGTCCTGACGCCAACTGGTTCTGGAAGTCGGTGATCGGCGTGACGCTCGTCGCGAGCTGGCTGTTGTAGAAGGCGATGCCGTCGTTGCTGGGGAGCAGGCCGAAGCCCGTCTTGGGCCCGGCCGTGACCTGCGAGACGTACCCCTTGCGGTAGATCGGCCCCGTCTGGACGACGTCGTTGGCCAGCGCCGGCGCGACCGTCGCCACGTCGGCCGAGACGTCGAGGTTGGGCACGTTGTACAGGTCGTTCAGCGCCGCCTCGAGCGCGATCGAGGGGACCCACGGCCGCCTCTGGTTGCCCGCCTCCAGCGCATTCAGGGCGGCGTAGACCCGCTTCAGCCCCTCTTGCCGCTGGAGCACGGTCGTCGCCGCCCGAGTACTGCCGCAGGGCCGCGCCCAGGTCGTCGTCGACGAACTTGATCCAGCGCGTCCGGTTCTCATTGACCCCGCCGTCGGCCGAGGCGCGGAGGCCGCGCACCGAGTCGACCAGCCGGCGCTCGGCCCAGGCCAGGCGGACCCTCGGCCGCAGCCACGCCCGCAGCTCCTCGTGGAGCCCGGCCGCCGGCCGCCAGCCGACCGCGCCCAGCGCCCTCGAATACTGATACAGCCGGTTCAGCGACGCCAGCCGCTCGTTCTCGTCCCTCGCGGCGGCGTAGGTGCGGAACTCGTTCAGCAGCGCGTCGAAGAACGCGTTCCAGCCCGGCGCGTTCGGCTGCTGCCCCGCGCCGGGCTTCGCCCAGTCGGCCCGGATCTCGTCGATCGTCCGCTGCACGTTATGGTAATCCGGGGCCGCGGGAGCGGCCCCGAGGCCGATCACCAGGGCCCCCAGCGGCACGACCATTTTCCACAGATTCAGGCGCCGCATGCGTCCTCCCAGTTGAAGCGAAGATCCCATGGGCTCCAGTTGGCCCGGCATCCTAAAGGATCGCGTGTCCACGGCCGCGACATGACCGCAAATCCTCGCCATCTTACCCAGCGTCGCGGGATTTGCGGATCATGCCGCCCGATGAGCGCGATCCTTCCCACGGCACGCCCGAGGGCCCGGGCCGGGATGCGTCTTCAAGCATGATCCATGCCAACTTTGTCGATCAGGGAATCCTTGCCGGCCAGCTCCGGGAGGACGGGTTCGCGGGTGTCGATACGTTTGGCGGAGCGGCCACTTACGGATCGAGCCGGCCGGGCCTGGTACAATCGATGCCCCGGCGCGAGGGCCGATCCCCGGTCGGCGGTGCCGTGATTTCGCCTCCCCTCCCGTCCTCGGGCCGGGGATCGGCAAGGCGGTGCCCAGAGAGATGAACGTCCCATGAGCCTTCGGCGGCCGGCTGCCCGTATCGTGCTGATCGCGGCGGTCTTCGGGTTGCCCGGCTGCGGCGGGAAGGTCGATTCCGCGTCCCCGCGGGGTGAGAAGGCGGGCCGGACCGGCGACCCCGCCCCGACCCGGGGGGGCGCCGGTGGTCGTGGGGGATCGGGAGGACGGCTCCGCCCGGTCGGGTCCGGTCATGACCCGGCAGACCGAGACGAGCCCGTTCCGCTTCGCCGAGGTCGCGCGTCAGGGCGGGATCGACTTCGTCCACTTCTCGGGGATGACCGGGGAGAAGCACTTCCCCACCGCCAACGGCTCGGGCGTGGCGATGTTCGACTCCGACGGCGACGGCAAGCTCGACCTCTACTTCGCCACCGCCACCAGGCTCCCCGTGGGGACCGCCCGGACGGGCCCGAACCGGCTCTACAAGAACCTGGGCGGCAACAGGTTCCGCGACGTGACCGCGGCGTCGGGCCTGGGCTTCGCGGGGTTCTGCCACGGGATCGTCGGTCGGCGACATCGACAACGACGGCGACCCGGACGTCTTCCTCTGCAACTACGGCCCGAACGTCCTCTACCGCAACAACGGCGACGGCACCTTCCGCGACGTCAGCCACGACGCCGGGGTCGACCGGCCGGGCTGGTCGTCGGGCGGGGCGTTCCTCGACTACGACAACGACGGCGACCTCGACCTCTACGTCGCCAACTACGGCGAGTGGACCTACCCGCGCGACGACAAGTTCTGCGGCGAGCCGCGAGAAGGGGGTCCGGCTCTACTGCTCGCCGCGGACGATCCGGACGGTCAAGCACATCCTCTACCGCAACAACGGCGACGGCACCTTCACCGACGTGACCGACGCGGCGGGCCTCGGCCGCGACGACGGCCACGGCTTCGGCGTGGTCGCGGCCGACCTCAACGGCGACGGCCGGATCGACCTCTACGTCGCCAACGACATGGACCCGAACTTCCTCTTCCTCAACCGGGGCGACGGCACCTTCGAGGACGCCACCGAGACCTCGGGCGCGGCCTACGACGAGAAGGGCCAGGCGCAGTCGGGCATGGGGGTCGACGCCGAGGACGTCGACGGCGACGGCCTGCCCGACCTGTTCGTCACCAACTTCGCCGGCGAGTACAACACGCTCTACCAGAACATCAGGAATGCCGGCTTCCTGGACGCGACCCCGTACTTCGGGCTCGCCTCCGACACCCGCCCGTTCGTCGGCTGGGGCACGGCCCTGGCCGACTTCGACAACGACGGCTGGCCCGACAACTTCGTCGCCAACGGCCACGTCGACGACAACCGCCGCCTCCTCGGGCAGGCCGAGGACTACGAGGAGCCGCCGCTTCCTGTTCGCCAACCTCAAGGGGAGGCGGTTCCGCCTGGCCACGCGCGACGCCGGCCCCTACTTCGACGCCAGGCACGTCGGCCGGGGCGCGGCGTTCGGCGACCTCGACGACGACGGCGACCTCGACATCGTCGTCAACCACAAGGACGGCCCCCCCGCCCTCCTGCGCAACGACTCGAAGAACGACAACCGCTGGATCCGCCTGGACTTGCGCGGGACCGGTAGCAACCGCGACGCCGTCGGCGCCCGCGTCGAGGTCGTCGCCGGCGGCCGGACCATCCACCGCCAGCGCAAGGGGGGGTGCAGCATGATGTCGGCGCACGACCCCCGCCTCCTGATCGGCGTCGGCCGGGCCGCCGAGGTCGCGACGCTCACCGTCCGCTGGCCCTCGGGCGCCGTCAGCACGCGGGAGCACCTCGCGACGAACCAGGCGTACCGGATCGTCGAGCCCCTCCCCGTAGGGCGTGTGCAACACGCCTCACCCATCTCATCTTCCGATTGCCCGAAGCGTGCCGAGCCGGTACGATGCCGCGCGTCCCGCCCGCGACGAGGATCGACCCGGGAAAGGAGTCCCTGATGATGGTCGACCGTGCCCCATCCCGCGTCCGGTATCGCGACGAGGCCCCCGAGCTGTCGGTGGTCGTGGCCGCGGTCAACGGCCCCGGGGTCCTGGACCCGACCCTCGACGCGCTCGACGCGCAGCCCTCGCGAGACCGGATGGAGGTGATCGTCGTGGACCCCCTCGGGGGCGAGCAGCGCGACCGCCTCCGGCCGCGGAGGCCCGCGGTCGTGGTGGTCGAGTCCGAGAGGCAGCCGATCCCCCTCCTGCGACACCTGGGCGTCCGCTGCTCCCGAGGGCGGATCGTGGCCATCCTCGAAGACCACGGCCGGGTCGCCCCCGACTGGGCCGCGTCGATCCTGAAGGCGCACCAAGGCCCCTGGGGCGCCGTCGGCGGGACGGTCGAGAACGGCCGCAAGGGGCTGGTCAACTGGGCCGTCTTCTTCTGCGAGTACGCCCCCTACATGGGCCCGGTCGTCGAGGGGGAGGCGGCCGACCTGCCGGGCAACAACATCGCCTACAAGAGGCCCCACCTGATGCGCCATGCGCACGTCCTGGCGCAGGGCCGCTGGGAGTCGTGGATCAATGACGGGCTCCGCGCCGACGGCATCCCGATCGCCTCGACCAACTCGGTCGTGGTCCACCACATCAAGCCGTTCCGGCTCGGGTACTTCCTGGTCCAAAGGTTCCACTTCGCCCGCTCATATGCCGGGATGCGTCGCGGCGACCAGACGCCCCTGAAGCGGCTCATTTACGGCGTCGGCTCGGCCGCGCTGCCGGCCCTGCTGATGGCCCGCGTCACGCGCACCGTCCTCCGCAAGAGGAGGCATTTGGCGCGGTTCGCCGCGGCATCGCCGCTGGTCTTGCTGTTCCTGACGGTCGGCGCCCTCGGCGAGATGGTCGGCTACCTCTTCGGGCCGGGCGCGAGCCTGGAGAAGGTGGAATGAAACCCCGTGAGCTCCGGAGATCACCTCCTGGCTCGTTCGGTCTGCGTCAACCAGGCGCGCGAAATTCGCTTTGTTTCGGGAAATGCGCCTGCGCGGACCAGGGGCATTCCGCGCAACACCCTATGGGTTTCGAGCTTGAGGCGAACAGATCGGCCCGTACCGTGGCGCCGTTGCAGGGTTGGGCCGGGCGAAAATTCAACAAAAAGTGACATTCGAATGACAGGACGCGAGGGGAGGGGGTCCGGTTCGCGGAGGCCGTCCTCCTCCACCACGAACCCGCCATGATCCACCCCCGGACTCGCGACCGCCCTTCCGGCGGCCCGTCCCGGCGGTCGGCCCTGAGCGTGGTCGTCGCCGCCAGCGACTCGGCCGAGGCCGCCGCGCGGGCCGTGGCCTCGATCCGCGGGCAGGATTCATCGGATCGCGTCGAGGTGATCGTGTCCGCCGCGCGCGACCGCCTCGATCCGTCCGAGTGCCCCCCGGGGGCGCGCCGCGTAGTCGCCGCGGCCCGGACCGGCGTCCCCCGCCTCCGCCGCCTCGGCTTCGACGCATCCCGGGCCCCGGTGGTCGCCTTCACCGAGGACTCGTGCGCCTTCGGGCCCGGCTGGGCCTCCTCGTGGCTCCTCGCGTTCGCCGACCCCCGCACCCTCGCCGCGACCGGCCCCGTTGTCCCCGCGATGGGAGACGCGGCGCTCGACTGGGCCGTCTTCTTCTGCGAGTACGCCCCCTTCCTGGAGGGCCGCGAGACGGGCGACGATCCCCCCTCGCGTCTGGCCGGTAACAACTTCGCGGTCCGCCGCGAGATCATCGAGGCCCTCGATCCCCGCGAGATCCAGGAGTGCGAGGTCGTCCGCGCGGTCGCCGGGCGCGGCCCGGGGGCCATCGTGGCCGCGACGGCCCGGGCCCGGCACGTCCGCCGCTACCGACTGGCCGAGGCGATCGGCGACCGCCTGCGGTTCGGCCGCGAGTACGGCCGTCTCCGCGCCGCGCGCCTCCCCGCGGTCGCGCGGCCCCTGAGCTTGCTGGTCGGCCCCGCGGTCCTGCTGGTCCAGGCCGCCCGCCTGTCGCGGACCGTCGCCTCGCGGCGCGGTCACCTCGGGCGCCACCTCGAATGCCTGCCGATCACCCTGGCGCTGCTGTCGGCGTGGAGCGTCGGCGAGTGGGTCGGGTGGCTGGAGGCGCCGACGGGCGTGACCGCGGATCGATGATCGAACGATCGGTGAAGGTCGTGGCGACGATGTCCAACCGTCTCGTCCCCCGGCCTGTCGTGGCTGACAACCATCGTTTATAAAATAGATGTAATTGTTCTCTGATTAGTTGGTCCATCCGCCTTCCTGCAAACTCCACCAGAAGAAATGAAGGAGATTGGCCGGTATCATCGCCACCCAGATCAAGCCGAGAACCTGCCCGACTCGATCGAGCCAGCCTGCCCGAATACGACAACGCCCGCTCGCCACAAGTAACATCCACCCGGCAAGCACCGCCGCCCCGATCTGCGACGAGACCAGGTCGCTCCAGACCATGCGATCGACCCAGCCATTCCTACCGCTGGTGATTGAACTGATAAGGGCCCAGGTCGGTGGCCCGGCCGCGAGCGTGATGATCACCGATGAAAAACACGCGACGAATCCCGGCTGGCGGGACAATTGACGGAGCCGGAGGCGAGGCTGTCGGAGTTGCAGGATGAGCCATCCCGCCGTCCACGCCATGAGCCAAACCTCAACGGTGACGGACTTGAACAGGATAAGTGGGTTGGTCCATAGATAGAAATCTGGATGCAAAAACCCTCCCGACGGCCTTGAAAAGAGGGCTTCGAGATCCTGGCGAATCGCCACCAATCCGACCGCCGTCGCCAGGACCAGGATGGCCAAATCGACGAAGTTAAGTCGGCGTTGATTAGACACACGCCCGGTGACCTTCGCCATCGCTCCACCTGCGAGGATGAGTCGCGAGATCAGACTTCATTCGATACCGATCCGACAGGCCACGACGAATTGATTCGGTGCAAGCTCCCACCTCGACACGAGGCGTTACACCTCTACATCGATGGAAGTCCTCGATGATCGTATCAGAAGCAGCCGTTTCGAGTCGATAATTCAGTAGTTAAAGATTTTCGGGTTGTCCGATATACGCTTCCTGTCCTGCTCTCGCCGGTGCACGAACGCCGGTCGAGGAATCCCCATCCTCCATCAATCCGCCGTCGAGGCGCGATGCAACCCCATCGTGGGACCTCCGACAGATGACGTGGAACAAAGGCCCGACCGCCAGCGCCAGCGCCCGGCCCGTCCGAGTCGCGACGGCCGCGTTGTACGCCCGCGCCACCCTCCGCTTGAGAGGCCCGAAATGCGCCAGGTCGGCATCCGGCAGGCTCGGCACCGAGACCCGCGCCTCGGCGAACGGGCTGCGCCGGAGCAGCCGCATCCATTCCACGTAGCCGAGCGTATGGATCGCCCGGAAGTCGATCTGACGTCGCCATCGAACGTAACCGGGCATCCACCGACGCGGCAGGAAGCCGACGCCCCAGACCTGGACGTGCGGCTCGGGCGCCAGGCTGAAACGGTTGGGCGAGGCGAGGAACAGGCGGCCTCCCGGAGACAGGACGCGGTGCGCCTCGGCGAGCGTCGCCGACTGGTCGCCGACGTGCTCGATCACGTCGCCCGCGACGACCCCGGCGAAGGCCCGGTCGCGAAACGGCAGCCGCTCGGCGCAGCCGCAGGCGAGGCGGACGTGGGCCAGCCCCTCCTCGTCGAGTCTCTTCCGCGCCACCAGGAGCCACCGCATCGCGATGTCGAGGCCCCACGCCTCGCGCACCCCGGCGCCGACGGCCGCGAGGAACGAGCCGGTGCCGCAGCCCAGGTCGAGCAACGGCCCCGAGGCCGACGGGCCGAGCGCATCGAGCCACGCCCGGGCGCGGGCCGGCGCGCCCAGGATGTGCGCGACCTGGCGGCGGCGGAGGTCGGCGGGGACCTCGGGCGTCTGGTCGTAGTAGCGCTCCAAAAGGCCCCGGAAGTCGAGCCGGTCGAAGTCCTCGTCGAGGCACCTGGCGAAGGACCAGTCGTCGCGGTTGGCCAGGAAGACGTCGTCTTTCGTCCGCAGGTCGGGGATGCCCCGCAGGGCGCGGAACGTCGCCCCGCAGCCGTCGCACGGCCACGCGTCTCGATCGCGAGGCCCGGCCAGGGATGCCCGGCAGTGCGGGCAGGCGAGCCGTCCGGTTCCATCCATGGGCGCCCTCCGATCGGGCGGGCCGCGGTCCTGTCGCGGCGCGAGGCGCGATGGTATCCTGGCCCCTCCGTCCGGGAAACCCGAAAATCGGGCCGGCCCGGCCGCGAACTACGGAGAGGACGCCGTCACTGACCCGTCGCCCGCGAGGGCCCCGCCGATGAGCCTCTACGACGACGAGATCGATTCGACCCGCCGCGCCTTCGGACCCCGGCCCGTCGTGCGGCTCGGGGCGATCGGCGAGGCCTGGGAGCTCCTCTGGAAGAGGCCCGGGACGTGGCTCCTGACCGCCCTGATCGTCCTGGCGTGCTATTCGGTCGCTCTGCTACGTCATCGCCGTGGTCTTCAAGGTCCGCATCCCCGGGGGCCCGGCGGGTTCCGCATCGTCGTGCCCCCGGCGGGGGCTTTGACCTACGCGATCGTCACCACGGTCCTGCTCGGCTTCTTCCTGGGCGGGATGATCCGCATGGCCTGCCGACAGGTCCGCGGCCTCCCCTTCGGCGTCGAGACGCTCTTCAGCATCACCGACGTGCTGGAAAGGCTCATCTACGGGTCGGCGATCCTCGGCGCGGCGATCGGCCTGGGGTTCACCCTCTTCGTGATCCCCGGGTTCATCGCCGCGGGGGTCCTGATGTTCACGATCCCTTTGATCGTCGACGCCGGGCTGCCGGCCACCGAGGCGGTCTCGCGGAGCTGGCACTGCGCTGAAGGGCGAGTGGCTCGTGGCCGCGGTCTTCCACGCCGCCGCCTCGTTCCTCTCGGGCCTGGGCTCGTGCTGCTGCGGCGTCGGCCTCGTCTTCACGGCCCCTCTGTACGCGCTGTCGATCGCGGTCCTCTATCGCGACTTCTTCCTCGCCAAGGGCCTCCCGGGGGCCTCCCCCGGCAAGGGCCCCGATCCCGGCTTCTGATCGCCTCGCGTAGGGTCCGCTATAGCGGACCCTACCGACTACCGACAACGGCCGCGATGCCCGACGATCAGTCGGGCTTGATGCCCTCGAAGAACTCCTCGACGCTCTCGGCCTCGCGCTCGGCCGCGACGTGCTCGGCGAGGCGGGCGATGAACCCGTGCCGGAGGGCCTGGACGGCCGCCTTGAAGATCGAGACCATCGCCGATGCCTCGTCGGCGGTCAGGTCGCGGCCCACGACCGCGCGCCCCAGGTCGAGCGCGGCACTTCTGGCCCGCTCGTCCACCGATATCTCGCGCCCCGGTTCGGCCATCGTCGCCCATCCTTTCGATGCCAGGAGGAAAAAGGTCGGCCCTCGATCCATCATCGAGCCGGGCGAGGGGATTGTCACGCCGAAACCCGGTCGCGAGGATGGCGGGACGGGCGGTCGAGTCGCCCGCCACAGATCCGGGAGCCCGCCACGCCATGCGAGACATCCGCGTCGCCTCCGCGCAGTTCGAGCACCGCAACGACGACAAGGCGTACAACCTGTCGCGCGTCCGCGCCCTGACCCGCCGCGCCGTCGACCAGGGGGCCGAGATCGCCTGCTTCCACGAGTGCTGCCTCAGCGGCTACACGTTCCTCCAGCACCTCGACCGCGACCGGCTCGCCGCCGTGGCCGAGCCGGTGCCCGACGGCCCCTCGACCCGCGGATTGATCGCAATCGCCCGCGAGTTCGGCGCCGTCGTCATGGCCGGGCTGGTCGAGCGCGACGGCCCGAGGCTCCACAACGGCTACGTCGTCGCCGGGCCCGACGGGTTCATCACCAAGTTCCGCAAGCTGCATACGTTCATCAGCCCCCTGCTCTCCCCCGGCGACGGGTACAACGTCATCGACCTGCTCGGGGTCAAGGTCGGGTTCCTGATCTGCTACGACAACAACCTGCCCGAGAACGTGCGGATCACCGCCCTGATGGGGGCCGAGGTGATCATGATGCCGCACGTGACCGGCTGCACCCCCTCGACGATGCCGGGTCGCGGGACCGTCGACCGGGCGCTCTGGGATAACCGCCTCCGCGACCCCGTCCGGCTCCGCCAGGAGTTCCAGGGGCCCAAGGGACGGGGCTGGCTGATGCGATGGCTGCCGGCGCGGGCGTGGGAGAACGGCGTGTTCGCCGTCTTCTCCAACGCGATCGGGATGGACGACGACACGGTCAAGCCCGGCCTGGCGATGGTGCTCGACCCCTCCGGCGAGGTCCTGGCCGAGAGCGCGGCGCTCGACGACGACGTGGTCGTGGCCCTCCTGACGGCCGACGCGCTCGAGCAGTCCTCGGGCCGCCGCTACCTCCGCGCCCGCCGCCCCGGGCTCTACGGCAAGCTCGTCGAGCCCCCCCGCCCGGCCAGGAGCCGATCACCAGGCCCGGCTGGCGGATGGCGCACGAGGACGACACCCGATGAGCCTCACGCCCTCCGGATTGACAGGATGACGGGCGCCCGGACCCGATGATAACGATGTGAGGCCCGAGCGCCTGAAGGCTCCTTGACAACTCGAATCGACCCCGATCCGACCGCGTCACGACGATCTCGACCGGACGCCGTGCGCCTCTGCCGAACGAACCGAATTGTACTTTGGATCAAATTTGATTCAAATTGTTCAATGAGTCGTCTCGCTGCCTCTCCTTGCAGGCATCGCTGCCGAACGAACCGAATTGTGCTTTCGATCGCGATCGATCCTGTTGGATCAATTCACCTTCTCCCTCGCCGGCCGCGCTGCGCCGCTGCCGAACGAACCGAATTGTGGTTAGGATCAAGATTCATTCCAATGGATCAGTTTGACCTCCGCGCGAGACAGGAGTCGGGGATTTGGCCGATCCAGGGATGCTCCGACGGCTGCGCCGGCCGGGCGGTGGGCCACCCGGCGTACCTCCGGAACGATGGGACTCACCCGAGACCATCGCGGTGCGGTCCTCGCCTTGTCCGGGGGGTGCAACTGGTGTACACTGGGATGGCCCGCATCGGAGGCGGGCCGCGTCCCCAGTCCCAGGTACCCACGCCGCGATGGCCGTCCAGTTTGCCGTCTTAGCGAGCGGTTCGCGGGGCAACGCGACCCTGATCGAGTCCGGGGGAGCGGCGACCCTGCTCGACCTCGGGATCGGGCCGCGCGCGCTGGCCCGTCGGCTGGAGGGGGTCGGGTCGGGCTGGGGCCGGGTCGCGTCGGCGATCCTGACGCACACCCACGGCGACCACGTGCAGGACGCCTCGCTCCGCTTCCTGGCGCGTTGCCGCGCGGCGTTCTACTGCCACGAGGGGCACCGCGGCGAGCTGGCCCGGCACGCGGGCTTCCGGGCGCTCGACGGCGCGGGGCTGGTCCGCCACTACGACGACCGGCCGTTCCTGACGCCGTCGGGGCTGAGGGTCGAGGCGGTCGAGCTGCGGCACGACGCCGGCCCGACGTTCGGGTTCCGCATCGAGGCGAAGCCCGCCCGCGGCACCAGGCCGGTCGCGCTGGGCTACCTGGCCGACACCGGGAGCTGGTCGGACGCGATGGCCGACGCGATGGCCGGGGTCGACCTGCTGGGGGTCGAGTTCAACCACGACGTCGCGCTCCAGCGCCGCTCGGGCCGGCACCCCAGCCTGATCGCGCGGAACCTGGGCGACTGGGGCCACCTGTCGAACGAGCAGGGGGCGGGGCTGGTCGCGGCGGTGCTCGGCCGGTCGGGGCCGTCGGCGGTGCGGCACGTGGTGCTCCTGCACCTGAGCGAGCAGTGCAACCGGCCCCCCCTGGCGCTGCGGGCGGCCCGCGACGCGGTCCGGGGGGCGGGCCGTCGCGTCGCGGTCCACGCCGCGAGGCAGTCGCCGGCGCACCCGAACATCGCCGTCGAGCCCGCCCGCCGCCGGTCGGCCGCGTTCGAGTGGGGAGTGGAGGGTGGGGAGTGGGGAGTGAAGACGAATTCGGATCGTATCTTCACTCCCCACTCCCCACCCTCCACTCCCCACCCCAACCAGAACGAGGGGCCCGGTCCCGTGGCGGACTACTTCGCCAGCGACGTCCACCTGCGGCTCGACCGCCCCGAGAGGGGCCGGAGGCTGGCGCGCCTCGTCGGGGCGCTGGAGCCGGGCGACGCGCTGACGGTCGTCGGCGACCTGTGCGACTTCTGGTTCGCCGCCCGCCGTCGCGAGGGGGATTGGAGGACGTGCGACGGGCTGCGGGCCCTGGCCGACTTCCGGGGCGCGGCGGCGACCTGTCGATCCTGCGTGGGCAACCACGACACCTGGCTCGGGCCGTTCTACGAGCGGGCGATGGGCGCGCGGATGCTCCGCGAGCCGCTGGAGGTCGAGTCCCACGGCCTCCGCCTCCTGCTGGTCCACGGGCACCTGCTCGGCGCCCGGCCATCCTGGAAGGCGTGGATGGAAGGACGGGCCTTCCTCGAAGCCTTCCGGCGCGTCCCCGGGCCGCTGGCGCGGGCTCGACCGCCTGCTCGAGCGCTCCAACGACCGGGGCTTCGAGGCCGACGCGAGGCGGCACCTGGCCGTCTTCCGCCGGTTCGTCGCCGGGCTGGCCGCCGCGCCGATCGACGTGGTCGTCCTGGGCCACCTCCACCGCGTCGTCGACGAGACGGGCCCGCCGCCCCGCCTCGTCGTGCTCGGCGACTGGAGCCATCAGGCGAGCTACCTGCGGATCGATGACTCGGGCGCGGCGCTGATCGTCGAGCCCGACCCGGCCCGGTCGCCCGCCGAAGTTGGAACCCTCCGGACCATCGAGACATGCCGAAATTCGACCATCACCTGCACACCGCCCGCCACTCCCCGGATAGCATCGTCGACCCGCGGGAGCTGGTCGAGCACGCCCTCGCGATCGGCCTCGACGGCCTGGTGATCACCGAGCACGACTACCAGTGGGGGCCCGACGAGCTGGCCGACCTGTCGGCCCGGGCCGGCGGCCTGCGGGTCTTCTCGGGGGCGGAGGTCTCGGCGCGCGAGGGGCACTTCCTCGTCTACGGCCTGCCCGACCTCGACGAGGTGCCGCCGGGCGTCCGCCTGGCCGAGCTGCTGGCGGTCGTCCGCCGCCACGGCGCGGCGATCGTCGCGGCGCACCCGTTCCGCTGGGACCAGCCCTTCGACGCGATCGTCGCCGAGCACGGCCCCGCCTTCGACGCCCTGGAGCTGGTCAGCAACAACGTGACGCCCGAGACCCGCCGCACGGACCGAGCGGCTGCTCCGCGAGCACCCGATGGGCGCGACCGGCTCCAGCGACGGCCACGAGCTGGAGGCGATCGGCTGCTACTTCACCGAGTTGCCCGGCCCGATCGCCACGCTCGCCGACTTCGTCGCCGCGCTGCGGTCGCGCCGCGGGCGGCCGGGCCATCGCGCCGGGGCCTGGCAGTCGAGCGGGCCCGTCGATTGAGCGACCGTCACGGGCCGCGCCCTGCGCCACGGCCTTCGGGGGGGGATTCCGGGCCGGCGCGGGCTCGTCGAGCGGGCCGTAGCGCGACCTTCAGCTCGTCGAAGCGGGCCTGCGTGGCCTGGATGTCCCCGGCGGCGCGGCGGACCAGGGCGTCCAGCCGGGCCAGGAATTCGCGCCGGTCCTGCGGGGTCGGGGGCCGGGTGAAGACGCGGACCAGCATGGCCCGGACCCGTCGGAAATCCGCGGCCGTCGGGCCGTCGCCGAGCGGGTCCCGCGCGGCGTCCAGCAGCATCAGCTGGGTGTCCGAGGGCCCTCCGGAAGAGCTCGCTGCCCGGGGAATCGTAGCCGAGCGGCCCGTGGCCCCGATCCGAGACCCGGCCGAGCCGTGCGGCCTGCTGGTAGTACAGCGCGATCTCGAGCGAGGCTGACGCAGATCCGCTTGGCCGCCTCCCCGCGCGCGGAGGCCGCGACGAACTCGTCGCGGAGCCGCCCCTCGCGGCGGCCGTCGCGGGCCTGCGCCACGCCGCAGGCGACCAGCACCAGCGCCCCCAGCCGCGCCGGCCCAGCGCGCGATCGGCCGGTGCGCGGCCCGGAACAGAGCGGCGGTGCGCGAACCCGATCGCGGCGCCGATCGTGGCGCCCCCGGCGTGGCCCCAGTTGTCGATCATCGGGCTGATCACGCCCAGCAGCGCCGTCAGGATCAGGACGCCGACCATCTGGGCCCGGAGGTAGTCGCCGAACCGCGTCCGCGACCGCCAGCCGACCACCGCGCAGAGCGCGACCAGCCCGAGCACGACCGTCGAGCCGCCCCCCGAGTGGATCGCCGGGTCGGTCCTCAGCACGCGGCCGACCAGCCCGAGGGCCTGGTCGACGAGCCATCCGGCCCCGGAGTGGATCGGCGGGATCATCGCCAGGCCGCGGCGGATCAGCCCCGACAGGAGGTTGCCCAGGCCGCCGATCGCCGTGTAGACCGCCACGAACTGCCACGGGCCGTACCACGACTCGACCATGCTCCCCAGCAGGTACATGCCGTAGAGGTTCATCCCGATGTGCAGGAGGTTGTAATGCACGAACGTGCTCGTGACGGCCCGCCACGGCTCGCCGCCGAAGAGCTCCGGGACGGTCATGTCGCCGAACCGATGGCCCCCGCCGAGCGTCCCGAACAGGACCTGGACGGGCGCGTGGATGCTCCCCGCGGCGAGGTCCCGGACGAGCATCGCCGCGAAGACGACGACCCAGGCGGCGCAGAAGGCCATCGTGGCGGGGAATTCCTTGAAGTCGGAGGCGAGGTTGCGAAGCATCGTTGGTCCGTCCCGTCCCGTCCCGACGCGATCAGGGGCGCCGTCCCAGCGCCGACCGGAGCCGATCCATCCGCACGGCGAAGCCCTCCTCGTCGAGGGCGGGCTCGACCCCGGCCGTGCTCGGGGGCGGGTCGAGGGGGACCCAGGTCTTGCACCCGGCGTGCTCCGGCGTCGCGACGATCGCCACCGGCTCCGGCTTCCGGAAGACGCGGACGCCCAGCACCCACAGGCCCGGCTTGCGGTAGTGGAACCGCCCGGCGACCGTCTCGGCGGTCCAGGCGTGCAGGTCGTCGAGCGCCTCGAGGACGTCGAGCCGGTCGGCGAACCAGACCGCCTCGACCTTCGCCAGCGCCCGCAGCTCGACCACGTCAGGGGGAGAGGCGTCGCGGGGGGCCGGGGCGGCATCCTTCAGGCCCTGCTCGGCCTCGTGGACGCGGGTCGGGTAGAGCCAGAACAGGTCGTGCTCGGGGGCGAACCCGCCGGGCCCCTCGGCGATGCCCCCCTTGCGGAGGATCAGCGCCTGTCGCCCCTCGGCCAGCGCCTCGCAGATGCCGGCCCACTCCTTGAAGGCGATCCCGCAGCGCGGGGGCAGGGTGTCTTCCGCCATCATAGCTCCCACTCGTCCCTGGGGAGGCGGACCATCAGGTCGGAGACCGCCGCCAGGGGGGGCTTGCCCTCGAACAGGATCAGGGCGACCTCCTCGGTGATCGGCATCGCGACCCCGGCCCGCCGCGCCTGGTCGCGGACGCTGCGGGTCGTCGGCACCCCCTCGGCGACGTCGACCATGCCGGCGAGCACCGCGGCGAGCGGCTCGCCCCGGCCGATCCGCTCGCCGACGGCGCGGTTGCGGCCGAACGGGCTGAAGCAGGTCGTGATCACGTCGCCGATGCCCGCCAGGCCGAAGAAGGTCGTGGGACGGGCCCCGAGGCGGACGCCGAACCGCGCGATCTCGACCAGCCCCCGGGTCAGCAGGGCCGCCTTGGCATTATCGCCGAAGCCGAGGCCGTCGCATATCCCCGCGGCGATCCCCAGGATGTTTTTCAAGGCGCCGGCCAGCTCGACGCCCAGCGCGTCGGGGTTGGTGTAGACGCGGAACATGCCGCGGTTCAGAGCGTCGCGGACGCGGACGTTCAGCGCCTCGTCGTCGCCGGCCACGACGACCGAGGCGGGCAGCCCGCGCGCGAGCTCCTCGGCGTGGCTCGGCCCGCTCAGGACCGCCACCGGACGCGCGCCGAGCGCCTCGACGATGATCCGGCTGGGCCGGGCGAACGTCCCGTTCTCGATCCCCTTGACGACGCTCAGGATGGGGATGCCCGGCGGGATGCGTTCGGCCTGCGCCTTCAGCGTGCCGCGGAGATACGCCGACGGGATCGCGGCGACGATCAGGTCGGCCCCCTCGGTCGCGTTGCACGCATTGGGGATGAACGCGACGTTCTCCGGCACGCGGACCCCGGGCAGGTGCCGGGCGTTCTCGCGCGGCCCGCTGAAGCTCGGCCGCGCGCGAGGCGTCGCGCGCCCAGACCTGCACCGACCGCGCCGTCCTCGCGAAGAGCACCGCCAGCGCGGTCCCCATCCCCCCCGCGCCCAGGATCGCGACCCGTTTCATTGACGATTCCCAGCAGCCCTCGACACACCGATCCCCGACGCGGTCGGACAACGCCGCCGGGCCCTCATCTCGGTATTCGGCTCGCCTGCCCCTCGATTGTCCCCCTCCGGATCATGCCATGCCAGACGGATTCCTCCGCAGGGCGTATGCAGCACGCCAAGTCCCGACCGGCTTTGAAGATGGCATGCTACAAGCCCTGCGAGTTGAGGGCCTCGTAGGTGGCGACGTAGCGGCCGAACAGGTCGTCGTAGACGGCGGCGTGGGCCGGGTCGGGCTCGACGACGCGCTCGATGGCGACCATCGCGCGGGCGGCCGCGTCGAAGTCGGCGTACCAGCCGGCGGCGAGCGTGGCGGCC
This sequence comes from uncultured Planctomycetaceae bacterium, assembly GCA_963708145.1. Lineage (GTDB taxonomy): Bacteria > Planctomycetota > Planctomycetia > Isosphaerales > Isosphaeraceae. The sequence continues at coordinate 383,591 of OY970189.1, forward strand.
ATCGCCGAGCCGAGGGCGCACGACTCGACCTCGCGGGTCAGGTGGATCGGCCGCTTGAGGATGTCGGCGTGGATCTGGAGCCAGAGCGGCGAGCGGGCCCCGCCGCCGCCGAGGAAGACCCGTCGACACCTCCAGGCCGTGCGCCGAGGCGTCTTCGAGGATGTGGCGGGTGCCGCAGGCGGTCGCCTCGTAGAGGGCCCGGAACAGGTGGCCGGGGCCGTGCGCCAGCGACAGCCCGACGATCGCGCCGCGGGCCCTGCGGGTTCTTGTACGGCGAGCGGTTCCCCTGCCAGTCGTCGCGGACGACCAGGCCCGTCGGCCCCCGGCGGGGACGGCCGCGGCCTGCGCGTCGAGGACCTCGTAGACGTTCACGCCGCGGCGGTCGGCCTCGGCCTGCTCGCGGGCGGCGAAGTGGCGGCGGTACCAGTCGAGGATCGAGCCGGTGGCGGTCTGGCCCGCCTCGATCGTGTACAGCCCCTCGACCGTCGCGTCGGGGTAGCACCCGGCGGCGCCCGAGCCGAAGACCCCCGCGCGCGACTGCGCCAGGTGGCAGGTGCTCGACCCGACGATCACCGCGACGTCGCCGTCGCCGGTGGCCCCCATGCCGAGCATGCCGAGATAGGCGTCGATCCCCCCCTGCGCCACCGGCGTCCCGGCTCGCGGAGGCCCAGCGCGTCGGCCGCCGTCGCGGGCAGAGCGTCGCCTCGCCGCGGCCGAGCGGGACGATCCGGTCGGGCCACTTGCCCGGCAGGTCGTCGAGCCCGACCGCCGCCAGCAGCCCGAGCGGCCAGCCGCCGTCGGGCCTGGCGTAGTTCCACTTCACGGCGACGTGGTTCAGCGACAGCGTCCACTCGCCCGATCAGCCGGTGCATCATCCAGTCGGTGCACTCGACGACCCGGTCGGCCCGGTCGATAGACCTCGGGCTCGTTCCTCTTGAGCCAGAGCGCCTTCGGGAGCATCCACTCGGGCGAGACCCGCCCCGAGACGTAGCGGAGCACCGGATCGCCCGGTCGCGCTGATCTCGTCGGCCTCGCGGTAGGCCCTCTGGTCCATCCAGAGCAGGGCCGTCCGGAGCGGTCGCCCCTGGTCGTCGCTCGCCAGGACGGTGCAGGCCGTGCAGTCGAGCCCGATGCCCGACGACCTGATCGGCGCCGACCCCCGCCTGGGCCATCGCCCGGCCGACCGCGACGATCGCCGCGTCCCACCAGTGCTCGGGGTCCTGCTCGGCCCACGTCGGCCGCGGGTAGCGACGTCTCGATCGGCGCCGACGCCGAACGCCGCCGTCCGCCCCTCCCGGTCCACCAGGGCGGCGCGGAGGCTCTGCGTCCCCACGTCGAGGCCCAGCACGTACGCGTCGTCGGGCACGGGAACGCTCCTGGGAGAGTGATGAGTGACGAGTGATGAGTAATGAGTGGAGGATCACGACGATATCGGGGCAGCGATCATCCCCGCTCCCCCTGAAGTATTATCGAAGCTCCGAGGCAATCCGGTCTGTCTTTCCTGAGAATCCGGCCTTAGTCGGGAGGGCACCGCCCACCGTCTTCAATCCGGAGGTCGGCCGGTGCCTTCCCGACGAAGCCGCGAGAGCCCGGACGGGACGTCAGGGCCAGGATTCTTCCTCTTTCACCCAGTACTCGGCCTCTGTCACGAACGCATTTAATATTTTAAATTCGTATGACGAGATATGACCTAGCCCCATTGCTGCTGTCGCAGCCTTGTGGAACTTCTCCATCCGCTTCAGGTGGTCATGGGCGGCGACCGGATCTCCCGTGGCCCTCTGGGCGTCGAGTAGCATCCGTGAAGGCCAATAAAGCTGTTCGATGCCGATCTCCCCTGACAGGAAGAGCCGTTCGGCGTCCTTGTACACCGCGAGGGCCGACGCGTATCGGGGCTGGGCAAGCATCCGCATCTGCCGCCTCTTTCCAGGGATCTCAGGGTCACGACCGCGAGGGCCACGATCGCGACCACGATCATCCACCGCCTTATCGTCATCCGGGGCAGCCGCATGGATCATCCTCCCGCGAGGTCGTGTCAGAAGGACTTGCGGCTGTCGAGCAGCAGCGTGACGGGCCCGTCGTTGACGAGCTCGACCTTCATCATGGCGCGGAAGACGCCGGTGGCGACCTCCAGGCCCATCGCGGCGAGGCGATCGGCGATGCGGCGATAGAGGCGCTCGGCCTCGTCGGGCGGGGCGGCGTCGGTGAAGCTGGGGCGACGGCCGCCGCGGCAGTCGCCGAGCAGGGTGAACTGGCTGACGACGAGCACGGCGCCGCCGGCCTCGGCCACCGATCGGTTCATCTTGCCCTGGTCGTCCTCGAAGGCGCGGAGGCCGGCGACCTTCTCGGCCATCCAGTCGGCGTCCGCGTCGGCGTCGCCGCGGGCCACGCCGAGCAGGACCAGCCACCCCGGCCCGATCCGGCCGACGATTGCGCCCTCGACCTCGACCGAGGCCCGCGTCACCCTCTGCAAGACCGCGCGCATCCGTCCTCGCTCCGCGAAGGGGTTGACATGGCCCGCGACCCTCCGGCCGACCACGATACCAGAGCCGTCGCGGCGCGTCGCGACCCCGTTTCGGGTGGCCGAGATGGGAGGGTGATGTTAAGCTGCGGGGCGGATACGGGTCGGGGTCGGTTTGGGCACGACCCGGAGGGGGATGGTGTGCGCTGGAGGCGCCGAGGGCCGTGTCGCGACACGTTCGACTCCGGGTCGGGGTGATCGGGCTGGGGCGGCTCTGGGAGGCGCGGCACAAACCGGCCCTGGCGCGGCTGCGGGACCGGTTCCAGGTCACGGCGGTCTACGACCAGGTGATGCGACGCGCCGAGATCGAGGCGCGGCACCTGTCGTGCGCCGCGGTCGAGGGGCTGGCGGCGCTGATCGAGCGGCCCGACGTCGACGTGGTCTACCTGCTGTCGCCGCAGTGGTTCGGCCTGCACCCGGTCGAGGTCGCCTGCTCGTGCAAGAAGCCGGTCTACTGCTCGCTGCCCCTGGCGTGCGAGGCCGACGAGCTCGAACGGCTCGTGCCGATGGTCGAGGCGAGCGGGATCGCCTTCATGCCCGAGTTCGCCCGGCGGTTCTACCCGGCCACGCTCCGGCTCCGCGAGCTGCTGGCCACGACGCTCGGCCGCGCCTCGGCTGATCCTGGGCCAGGCCCGCCTGTTCGGGTTCGACCGCTACGGGCAGCCGGGGCCGACGACGCAGACTGACGCCGCTGCCGTTGATGATCGACCCGGGCAGCTACCTGCTCGACTGGTGCGGCTTCCTGTTCCAGGCCGAACCGGTCGCGGTGCAGGGGTTCGGGGGGGTCGTCCTGCCGTCGGCGCGCGACGTGGGCGCCGGGACCGACTTCGAGAGCTTCGTCGTCGAGTTTGCCGGCGGCGGGATGGCGCAGGTCGCCTGCGGGCGGTATCATCGCACCCCCTGGGGCGAGGCGACGCGGTTCCTGCCGCAGCCGGGGTTCCAGGTCTTCGCCGAGCGCGGCGCCGCCTGGCTCGAACTGCCCGAGCGCATCCAGTGGTCCGACGCCGAGGGGGTCCACGAGGAGCGCCTGCCGCTGGAGCCGACCATCGGCGACGTGCTCAACGACCAGTTCCACCGGCTCGTCCGCGGCGACCACTCGCTGGCGCCGACGATCCGCGACGCGCTGGCCGTCGCCCGCCGCGTCGCCGAGATCCGCACCAGCCAGCGCGAGGGGCGGAAGGTCGCCTGCCAACCGAGAGCTTGAGGACTTCGACATGAAGGCGGAGCCTGATCGAACCTTCCACGGATGGGATGGCCCCGGGGTCGCCGCGGGGGACGGCGCCCGCCGTCGCCGCCGGCACCCGGGCGGGGGCACCTCGCGGCGGTCGCGCTGGCGGCGGCCGTCGGGCTGGGGCTGATGGCCGACTCGCTGTCGCGGAGCTCGGCCACGTATGACGAGGTCACCTACCTGAAGGTGGCCGCGCACTGGTGGCGGACCGGGCGAGCAGGACGACATCACCCGGATGGGCACGCCGCTGACCTTCTGGAAGGTCCAGCAGGCCCCCGTGCTCTGGGCGCTCGATCGCGCCGGCCGTCGGGAGTGGGTCGACGACCCGATCGCCAACCAGGCCCGGCTGCTGCCGCTGGTGCGGGCCTGGTCGCTGGGGGTCTGGCTGGTCGCGCTGGCGGTGACGGCCGACTGGGCCCGCCGGCTCTACGGCCCCCGCGCGATGGCGATGGCGGCCTGGCTCTTCGCGCTGGGGCCGAACCTGCTGGCGCACGGGCCCCTGGCGACGATGGAGATGCCGCTGGTGGCCTGCACGACCGGCATGTACGCGCTGTTCTGGCGGTTCCTGCGGGAGGGCGACCGCCGGGCGTTCTGGGCGTCGGCGGCGCTGGGGGGCCTGGCCTGGTCGTGCAAGTTCACCACGGTGCTGGTGCCGCCGTCCCTGGCGCTGGCGTGGTGGTACGAGCGCCGCCGCGACGGCGGGCGCGGGCCGCTCGGGGCTGCGGCGCGGGTCGCGGCGGGGATGCTCGCCTTCACGGCCGTGATGTTCCTGGCCAACCTGGCGGTGACCGGCTTCGCGGCCGCTCCCGCTGAGCCAGTCGCGCGGGCCGCACCCGAGCTTCGACGGCCGGTTCGGGCCGACGCTCGGGCGCTGGGTCACGCGGGCGCTCGAGGTGCCGATGCCGCAGGACTGGGTCGGCTTCGCGACCCAGCTCACCCTCCAGCGCGGGCGGGTCGAGCTACCTGTTCGGCGAGCGCCGGCTGACCGGCTGGTGGTACTACTACTTCGTGGCCCTGGCGGTGAAGGTGCCGCTGACGTTCTGGCTGCTCGCGGCGGCCCGTGCCGGGCTGCGGCGGTCGCTGCCGACGTCGCGGCGCGACGCGATCCTGCCGATCGCCATCGCCTTCTTCCTGGCGATCACGGCCGTCGGGTCGTCGCGCAACTACGGCGTGCGCTACCTGCTGCCGATCGCCCCCCTGGCGATCGTCTGGGTCTCGGCGCTGGCCGAGGGGGGCCTCACGGCGCGGCGGCTGGCGGCGGTCGGGCTGATCGGGCAGGCGGCGGCCGTCGCGTCGATCCACCCGCACGAGCTGTCGTACTTCAACGCCCTGGCCGGCGGCCCGGTCGGCGGCCGTCGGATCCTGTCCGACTCGAACCTCGACTGGGGCCAGGGCCTCCGCTCGCTGGCGCGCCTCCAGCGCGAGCGGCCCGCGCTGCGCGACCTGACGCTCTACTACTTCGGCAACACCGACCCGGCGCACTACGGCGTCGTCGGCCGCCTGCACACCATCAACGCCGACGGCGACCATCCCGAGCTGCCCGCGGCGATGGAGGCCGAGACCGCCTACGTCGCCGTGTCGGCCTCGCTCCAGTGGGGCCCGTGGGGCCCCCGGGCTACTTCGCCCGCCTCGATGGCGTCGCGCCCGCCCTCATGACCGACGACCGCACGATCGCCATCTATCGGAGTGGGGGGTGGAGGGTGGGGAGTGGGGAGCGAAAGGCAGGAATTGGGAAGTCTTCGCTCCCCACTCCCCACCCTCCACCCCCCACTCAATAGAGGTCGCGCCCGCGCGAGAGCCGGTCTTCCAGGCCGTCGGCGGCCTCGGCGATGCGGCGGACGAGGCCGGCGGCATCGATCTGCTCGACGGCCTCGGCGGCGAGGTTGGCGAGGACGACGAAGTATTCCTCGCCCCGCAGCACCTTGATGGCGAAGTGCCCCTCGACGCTCCGCGCGTTGAGCTTCAGCAGGATCCGCGCGTCGCGGTCGTTGGCGGGCCCGCAGACCGACACCAGCGACAGGATCGACCGCCCCTCGGCGTCGGTGCCGGCGTGCCCGACGTAGACCGCCTGCTTGCGGTCGAGCGGCAGCGGGACGACCATCCGCCAGCCGTGGCTCGACGCGCCCGCCTCGAAGCCCGAGCGGGCGACCAGGCCGCGGATCAGGCGGTACGTGTCGGGGTCGGCCGGCTCGGGCGCCTCCAGCGGCCCGAGCGCGTCGCTGCCCGCCTCGGCGTCGGCCTGCGCCGACCCCAAGGGCAGGCCGCACCCGGCGCAGAACCGATCCGATGGATGATTGCCCGCCGTGCAGCGGGCGCAGACGAGCACGATCGTCGACATCGCCGGGGCCAATCCGGGACCCGCCCCCCCCCGCGACCGCCCGCGGGGCCCTCCGGGAGCACTCGCCAGAGTCTACACCGCCCGCGCGGCCACGGGGAAGGGAAGGTGTCGCGGATGCCCGGTCGGGCCGGGCCGCCGGCCCCCGGCACCGGCGGGCCCGCGAGGGTGATCGGCGCCGCCCCGGCCGCCCGAGCGGTCCCCGGGAGGTCTCGACACGTCCCCCATCTCCACCTCCTCATCCCAGCCTGGACCATGCCATGCGGGTCTCGCGGGATGTCCGGCCCTCTGATCTCGCCTGCCCCCGCGTTTCCGGCATGCTTTGGTCCCTTTCCGTTCACGGGGCCTTCGCCTTCTGCCCCTCCGCCGACTCCAGGAGCCGGTTCAGCTTCGCCTCGATCTCCGAGAGCCGGCGCTCCAGGTCGGGCATGGTCTTGGGGGTGCCGGGTTGACCGCCCGCCTCGCCTTCGAGACGGGCCAGGCGACTCACGGCATGGGCGAGCTTGATCTGATCCGCGAGGTATCGGGCCCGCGATTCTTCCAGGACCTGCTTGGCTTCCTTCATCCTCATCTCGAAGATCCGCTGCTGCTCCTCGTGAAACTTTCGAGCCTGCTCGACCTCCTCTTTCGATTGCGGTGGTTTGCCACCCCCAAGGAACACTCCTCCGAGGCCGTACGGCAAGCTTTGAAGGAGATCGGACTTGCCCGCGGACTCGCCTTGCTTGATCGCCGTCGCGGCCTTCTGGAACAGCTTCTGATCCTCGGCGACCTCGGCCCTCAGGAGCTCGACCTCGATGCGGGCCTCCTCCAGGCGGTCGATCCGACCGTCGTCCGATTGGACATCCTTGGGAGGATTGGCGTCGGGTTTGGGCCGACCGCTCGCCTCCCCTTCGAGCTGGGCGAGGCGCCGCTCCTCCCGCCGGAGCTTGGCCTGGGTTTCGACATAGAGGGCCTTCGCCCTCTCGAAGTCGTCCCTCAACTGTTTCTCTTGCGCTTTGTTGGCCTCATCGTTGCCCTTCTGAAACCGGGGTCCGCCGAATCCACCACGCCCGCCCTGGAATGCCTCGGGATTGACCTCCCACCGGCTGAGCACCTGGGCGGTATTTTGGAACTGCGGCCGTGCCGTTTCGGCCTCGATCTTCAAGAATTCCACCCGGGCGCGGGCCTCTTCCAGTTGCAGGGATCGCTCGTCCTCGCGCTGTTCGGCGTCCGGCGCCTTGCGATCATCGACGTGGAGCAGGGCTTTGGTCTCGATGGGCCTTGGCTTGTCGCGCTTCGCGTCGGCCTCCGGCGGTCCCGAGGGAGGCGCATTCTCGGGCGCGCCGTCGGGACGCTCGGCGGACGGATCGGGCCCGCGGCCCTGGTAGGCGAGGACGCCCGTCCCGGCCGCGACGACGGCGACCGTCACCAGGGCCGTCGCGATCAGCTTCAGCTTGGAGAACAGCATGGCTTGCATCACCCCTTCCGCCAATACAAGGACGTGCGACGAGAGGAGGCCGGCCGTCGCCTTGCCGGTTGCGGTCCGGATGGTCGCCTCGGCCAGCCGTGCGGGTACGGTGGCCCGGACCCCGTCGAGGAGGGCGACCATCGCCGCCGGGCCCTCGGCCGGGGCCTGGCCGCGGCGCGCGAGGCGGTCGCGGAGCCGGTCGCGGGCGCGGGCCAACCGGCCGCGGACGGTCCCCACCGGCCAGCCGAGGCGCGCGGCGGCCTCGTCGTGCGTCAGGCCCTCCAGATAGCACAGCACGATCGGCGCGCGGTACGGCTCGGGGAGCCGCGCGACTTCCTCGTGCAGCGCCTCGGCGCGCTCGCTGCGCTCGGCCTCGCAGGGCCGGGGGACGTCGGCCACGTCGTCGGCCAGCGACCGCCGCGCGGCGGAGAGGCGACGGGCCCGGGTCGAGACGCGGTAGGCGACGCCGTGGAGCCACGGGCCGAGCCGGTCGCGGCGGCGGATCGACCCGGCGCGGCGCACCAAAACCAGGAACGTGGCCTGGAAGGCGTCGTCGACGTCGTTGGGGTCGCGGAGCATCTGGCGGCAGACGCCCAGGACCATCGGCCCGTGCCGCGCCACCAAAGCTTCGAAGGCCGCCTCGTCGCCCCGGCTCACGAATCGGTCGAGCAACGGCCCCTCGGCCAGGCCCGCGACGGTCCCCGTGCCGAACAGCCGGCGGACCTGCCGCAGGACGGCCCCCTCATCCCCGTGCGCCATGACGCCCCCCGCCGCGACGACCCTTCCCGCCTCCTCCATAGTGCACGGAAGCCGCCTTCCAATACACCTTTTTCGGAGATCGGGTCATCGCAGCCGGGCCGTCCGCCCCCTCGGCGCGGGGTCGTCACGTCATGGCCGGGCCTCCTCCGGGCCCGCCGGCACCTTGGCAGGAGGGGCGTCGGCGGGTACCCTCGTCGGGCGTCATGGTCCCGGATCATCAGGCCCCAGGAGGCGGATCGATGCCGCGTACGATGAGATGGACGGCCCTGCTCGCCGCGCTGTGGGTCGCCGGCTGCGCCAACCCGGCCGACGACAAGTTCAAGGTCACCGCGACCGCCCCCAAGCCGGTCGAGGCCCCGGCGCCCGAGGCCGCGGCGGCCCCCGCGACGGTCGCGGGCACCGACTCGACGCCGGCCGCCGCCCCGTCCGCGGCCCCGTCCTCGCGGACGATCCCGATCTCGTCCGAGGGGTCGAAGATCGAGTTCATCGGCTCGAAGGTCACCGGCAGTCACAACGGGGGCTTCAAGGCGTTCTCGGGCACCGCCCGGTTGAACCCCGACGCGACGGGCGTGGCGCAGGTCCACGTCGAGATCGACATGGGCTCGACCTGGACCGACAACCCGAAGCTGACCGGCCACCTGAAGTCCCCCGACTTCTTCGACGTGGCCAAGTATCCCAAGGCCGAGTTCGTCTCGACCGCGATCACGACGGGGGGCACGGGCAACGCGTCGCACACGATCACCGGCAACCTGACCCTGCACGGCGTGTCCAAGTCGATCTCGTTCCCCGCCACCGTCGCCGTCACAGGCGACGACCTGACGATCGCCAGCGAGTTCGCGATCAACCGGAAGGACTTCGGCATCACCTACCCGGGCAAGCAGGACGACCTGATCCGCGACGAGGTCGTCATCAAGCTCGACATCAAGCGGCCGAAGGCGTGACGCGGGGGCGACGCGGCGGGCGGCCGGGCGCGGCCTTGCCCGGCGTTGACCTGGATGGGAGGATGCCGGGGAGATTAAGATCGGGGCATCGGACGGCCCGCCGTCCCCCACCCGTCGTGACGAGGGCGATGGGGCCAGGCCCCCGATGGGATTCGAGCCGATGCCGATCCTCCCCGCCGAACCGGACCTGTACCCCAACGACCTGTGGGACGCCGTGCCCGCCGGCCCGAACGGGGTGCGGTGGTGGTGCCTGCACACCAAGCCCCGCCAGGAGAAGGCGGCGGCGCGCGACCTGAGGGCGCGGCGGGTCGCCTATTACCTGCCGCAGGTCGTCCAGGAGACCCGCACCCCGCAGGGGAGGAAGATCCGCTCGGTCGTCCCGCTGTTCACCAGCTACCTGTTCCTGCTCGGCGACGAGCGCGCCCGGCTGGAGGCGCTGAAGGGGAACCGGCTGGTCCACGTGCTCGACGTCGCCGACCAGGGGGCGCTGACGCACGACCTCCGCCAGGTCCACCAGATGCTCGCCTCGGGCCTGCCGGTCCTCCCCGAGCCGACCGTCCCCGTCGGCGCCAAGGTCCGGATCAAGACCGGGCCCCTGACCGGGATCGAGGGGACCGTCATCCGCCGCGGCAAGCGCGACCAGTTCGTCGCCGTCGTCCAGTTCCTCGGCCGCGGCGCCACCGTCGACCTCGAAGACTGGCAGGTCGAGCAGGTCGCGTGAGCCGGCCCGCCCGGAGGAACGGGGCGCGGGCTGGTGCCCGACGAGGGGGACTTCCTGACCGAGGCCGAGTGGTTCGCGCAGCACGTCGCGTGCCGCCTCCGCGACCTGCGGGCGCTGAAGCCCGAGCCCCAGGAGCACGACGCGGCGGAGCGGCTGCGGGCGATGGAGGGGCGCGCCTCGCCCGCCGACGTCGAGCTGAAGCGACGAAGCCAATGGGGCTCTGGGCAATCCGTCGGATCATCGAGCCGTTCGGGCGATAGCGGTCGTCCGGGTCCTGAGCGTTGGCGCGGCCGGGGGCCGGGGGAACGCCGAGGAGGCGGCAAAGTGGCCGTCGGGGGGGTGCCGATACGAAGCCGAGGCGGGTCGGGTCGATCCGCGACGCGACGGCGGGCGGGCCGCAGGGAGGCGGTCCGGGGCGACGGCAAGGAGGGGCGTCATCGTGATCCCGAACCTGAACCGGCGCGAGGCGCTGGGCGTCCTGGGGGCGCTGGGCGCGGCGGCGACCGCGGCGTCGGGGCCGGCCGAGGCGAGGGCGGATCACGTCGAGGTCGGCAGCTACGTCACGCAGGCCCGGCGTCCAGGGACGGATGACCGGCGCCCAGGCCGCCGCCGCGGCGCTCTGCTGCGAGGGGGTCCGCTGCGTCTTCGGCGTCCCGGGCGCCCAGAACAACGAGCTCTGGGACGCGCTTGAAGGCCCGCCGGGTCCCCTACCTGCTGGTGACCAACGAGACGTCGGCCAGCATCATGGCCGACGCCTCGGCGCGGGTCACCGGCGAGGTCGGCGTCTTCAGCGTCGTGCCCGGCCCGGGGCTGACCAACGCCATGACCGGCATCGGCGAGGCGATGCTCGACAGCGTCCCGATCGTCGGCCTGATCACCGACGTCGACCGCGGCCCCGGCGCCCCGATCGGCCAGGTCCACTCGCTGCCCGAACACCGCGATGCTCCGGCCGATCTGCAAGGCGGTCATCGAGGTCCGCCACCAGGCCGAGATCCCCGGCGCGATCTACCAGGCGTACCGGATCGCCCGCTCGGGCGAGCCGGGGCCGGTCGGGGTCGTCATCCCCTTCCCCTTCTTCAACGCGGCCTGGGACTACGACCACCCCGTCCCGCCCCCCTACCCCCTGCCCGTTCGACGAGCCGGCCTATCGCCAGGCGCTCGGCCTGCTGTCGGACCGCCGCAAGCGGGTCGGGATCTACGCCGGGATGGGCTGCGTCGACGCCGGGCCCGTCGCTGGCCGCGGTCGCCGAGATGCTCCAGGCGCCCGTCGCAACCTCGGTCAGCGGCAAGGGGTGCATCCCCGACGCGCACCCGCTGGCCGTCGGCTGGGGCTACGGCAAGCAGGGGACGCGCGCCGCCGAGAAGGTCTTCAAGGACGTGGACCTCGTGCTGGCCGTCGGGGTCCGCTACAGCGAGGTCTCGACGGCCAACTACGCCGATCCCGACACGATCCCGGTCATCCACGTCGACGCCAACCCGAACAACCTCGGCCGCAACGTCCACGCCTGCGTCAAGCTCTGCTCCGACTCGCGCGCTCTTCTTCGACCGCCTGCTGGCCGACGCCGCGGCCATCCGCGCGCCCCGCCTGCCCGCCGCTCTGGAAGAAGATCCGAGAGCACCGCGAGGTCGACCGCGTGCGAGAACACCCGGGTGCGGATCACCTGCGGCGTCGACCCGATGTTCTTCCTGACCCAGCTCCGATGCGCCCTCGGGCCGGAGGAGCTGATCTTCGTCGACGTGACGGCCGTCGACGCACTGGGCCTCGGAGGGGATCGAGGTGCAGGGCCCGCGGCGCTACTTCACGCCGGCCAACAACCAGAGCATGGGCTGGGCGATCCCGGCGGCGATCGGCGCGCAGAGGGTCCGGCCCGACCGGCAGGTGGTCGCGGTCACCGGCGACGGCTGCTTCCTGATGTCGGCCATCGAGATGTCGACCGCCGCCCGCGCCGGGCTGCCGGTCAAGTTCTTCGTCCTCGACGACGGCGCCTACCACTACATGCAGATGCTCCAGGAGCCGGTCTACCGCCGGACCACCGCCACCGAGCTGGCCCGGATCGACTACGCCGCGTTCGCGCAGGGGCTGGGGCTGTCCTACAACGAGATCGCCATCAACCCCGACGTCGACGGCGGGATCGGCCCGGCGCTGGCCACCCCCGGCCCGTCCTGACCGCGCGTCGTCATCAGCTACGAGGGGCGCGAGATCCGCTGGCTCAACGCCCTGAAATCGACCTACCTGAAGAACCTGCCCACCGACCAGAAGGTCCGGATGGCCGCCCGCGTCGGCGTCCGCTCGCTGAACCGGCACCCCGACGACGATTGAAGGCCGACCCGTGTAGGGCGTGTGCAACATGCCATCCGCAAACCTGGCCCGAAGATGGCGTGTTGCACACGCCCTCCAAGAAGAGTCGAGCGCCGTCGCCGCCGGGGCCGATGATCAATAAGGTGTCCGTCGGGCAAATGGTTCGGGTTCGCGGGCCGGTTGGACTTCCTCGAACGGGGTGGGGAACGTAAGATGCCCCGCCGATGCAGGCCGGGACCGTCACGGATGGCGTCCGGGCCTGCGGCGATTCAGGGATCAGGCAACACATGGACATGGACGTTCGACGACGACTCCGCGCCGGTCCCCCCACGCGGAGTTCTTCCCCCCGCCCCGCACGGCCGCGAGGGCCGAGCCGATGGCTGGCCGGCATCGCCGACGACGCCCGCCAGATCGCCCGGTTCTGGCCGGTGATCCAGAACATGGTCGTCCAGGAGCTCCGCGTCCGCTACCAGCGGTCGATGCTCGGCTTCCTCTGGACGCTCCTGAACCCGATCCTGATGATGGCCACGCTGACGCTGGTCTTCTCGCAGCTCTTCGGCGTCGACCGCGAGCGGTACGCGGTCTACCTGTTCGCCGGGCATGGTCCCGTGGAGCTTCCTGAGCGTCAGCCTGACCGACTGCGCCTTCTGCATCATCACCAACGAGGGGCTGATCCGGAAGATCTACCTGCCGAAGCTGATCTTCCCGCTGACGCGGGTGCTGATCAACCTGACGACGCTGGTCCTGTCGATGGTGGCGCTGTTCCTGCTCCTGAAGCCGCTGGGGGCGCGGTTCTCGCTGCCGCTGGTGGTGCTGCCGGTGGTGATCGTGCTGTTCTCGGCGTTCACGCTCGGCCTGGGGCTGATCGTGGCGACGACCAACACGTTCTTCCGCGACTGCGGGCACCTGGTCGCAGGTCTTCCTCCAGGCGTGGTACTTCGCGACGCCGATCATCTACGACCTCGACCAGTTCCCAAGGACCGTGCGCTGGCGGTTCTGGCTGAACCCGGCGTTCCCGTTCATCCGGCTGTTCCAGGTGATCATCTGCGACGGCCAGTGGCCGCAGTGGACGTTGTTCTTGGTGGCCGCCGGCATTGCGACGGCGAGCCTGGGGGTCGGTTATGCCGCATTCAAGGCGCACGAAGACAAGTTCGTCTTCCGCCTCTAGGCGACCCCGCCGGGGCGAGCGGCGGCCGTCCGAGGCCGGGCGCGCTGGTCGAGCTGCGCGACGTCTCGCTGCGGTTCGTCAGCTACTTCGACAAGCAGTACTCGCTCAAGCGGGCCGCGCTCGACCTGCTCCTGCGCCGCGAGGCGCCCGCGCCGTCGTCGGCGTTCTGGGCCCTGCGCGACGTCAGCCTGCGGATCGCCAAGGGGGAGCGGGTCGGCGTGATCGGCGCCAACGGCGCCGGCAAGAGCACGCTCCTGCGGCTCCTGGCGCGGATCTACCCGCCGACCTCGGGCGCGCTGGCCGTCCGCGGCACCGTCGCGCCCCTGATCGAGATGGGCGCGGGGTTCAACCCCGAGCTGTCGGGCACCGACAACATCCTGCTCAACGGCGCCATGCTCGGCTTCAGCCGCCGCGAGATGCAGGCGAAGGTCGAGGGCATCCACGAGTTCACCGGCCTGCGCGAGTTCGCCGACCTGCCGCTGAAGTACTACTCCAGCGGCATGTACATGCGGCTGGCGTTCGCCATCGCCACCGAGGTCGACCCCGACATCCTCCTGATCGACGAGTCGCTCGGCGCCGGCGACGCCGCCTTCCTCGACAAGGCCAAGGCGCGGATCCTCGGCCTGCTCGACCGCTCGAACGTCGTGATCATCGTCTCGCACGACCTGCCGGCGCTGCGCGAGATCTGCACGCGGGGCATCTGGATGCGCAAGGGCCGGGTGGCCGGCGACGGGCCGATCGACGAGGTGATCGACCGCTACCTGGAGGACGTCGGCGCGACGCGGGCCGGCTGAACCAAACATAAATATTCAGATTCATCGATTCTCTCATTCCAGGCCGTCCGCCCCCCCCGCCGCCCTTGACCGGATCGCGGCCGTCCGTATGATGTCGGGCCCGCCCCCGGGGCCGGTGCGCCCGGGACTGCCCCTCCCGCCCGGGTCGATGGAGTGACCCCGCCGATGCTGCTCGCCCACCTGACGATCGTCGCCTCCGCCGTGCTGGGCTGGCCGGAGATCTCGGTGCAGCCGAGCCGGGGCGGCCGCGGTCCGCCTCGCATCGCGGCGTGGCCCACCTCGACCGCCCGAGCCGAGCGCACCCTCGAGACGCTCGCGCGGTACGACCTGACGCGCGACTACCGCCGCGACGCCGACCGGGCCATCGCCCGCCTGGAGGCGATCGCGCGGGCCGGGCCCAACCCCGAGGTCGTCTACGCGCTGGCCGAGCTGTCGTGGGTCGAGGGCCGGCGGCTCGACCGCTGGCGCAAGGCCGCGGCGCTCGACCGCTTCGTCGACGCGGTCGCCTACGCCTTCGACTACCTGTTCGACCCCCGCCTGGCCGACCCCCAGCGCACCAGCGACCCCCGCTTCCAGGACGCCCGCAACCTGTACAACGGCGGCCTCGAGCACCTGATCCGGATGGCGCTGGCGAGGGGCCGCATCGAGCCCGACGGGACGATCCAGCTCAACGTCCACGGCCGCGAGCAGGTCCTCCGCGTCGCGATGGGCCGAGTCGCCCTGGCAGGCCGCAGGACATCGACAAGATCCTCGTGGCCTCCGACTTCGAGGTGACCGGCCTGCCGACCCGGAGCCACCTGTTCGGCGTCGGCGTGCCCTTGATCGGCGTCCGCGAGGCCGAGAAGCCCGGCCAGCCGGGGCCGGAGCGGTTCTACCCGCCCGAGATGGCCTTCCCGCTGACGGCCTACCTCGTGCCCAACTCGCGGCTCGACCCCAACCTCGACACCGACCAGCCGCGCGAGTGCACCCTCCAGCTCATCGACCCGGTGCACGATCGCGTCGTCGGCCGCGCGACGAGCATGGCGGTCGAGGCCGACCTGACCACGCCCCTGGCCTACATGTGGTCGCGGACCGACCTGGACCGCTACCGCTGGACCGGCCTGCTCCGCCCCGGCGAGGCGCTGGGCCGGGCCAACCTGATGCTCCTGCGCCCCTACGAGCCGGGCAAGGTCCCGGTGGTCATGGTCCACGGCATCTGGTCGAGCCCTCTGGCGTGGATTCCCGATGCTCAACGAGCTGCTCGGCGACGAGAAGCTCCAGGGCAAGTGCCAGTTCCTGCTCTACATGTACCCGACCGGCGTGCCGGTCCCGATCGCGGCGGCCGGGCTGCGCCAGAGCCTCGACGAGCTGCGGCGGATGTACGACGCCGACGGCCGCGACCCGGCGTTCGACGAGATGGTCCTGCTCGGGCACAGCATGGGGGGGCTGCTGAGCCACTTCATGGTCGTCGACAGCGACGACAAGCTGTGGCGGCTCAACTCCGACCGGCCGTTCGACCGGATCGTCGGGCCGAAGGAGACGCTCGACGAGCTGCGGGGCTACCTCTTCTTCAAGCACCTGCCGTACGTCCGCCGGGTGGTCTTCCTGGCGACGCCGCACCGCGGCTCGGACCTGAGCCGGGGCGCTGGTCGGCCGGGTCGGCGCGGGGCTGATCTCCGAGCCCGACCACATCAACGACCTGCTCTCGCAGCTGCTCAAGGCCAACCCCGAGGCCCTCGACCGCCGCCGGTTCCGGCGGATGCCGACGAGCATCGAGACGCTGGCCCCGCACTCGCCGATCCTCGAGGCGCTCCTGACGATGACGCCGGCCCCGGGCGTGACGTTCCACTCGATCATCGGGTCGAAGTACCCGACCGGCGCCCTGGAGTCGACCGACGGGGTCGTCCCCTACACCAGCGCGCACGTTTGAAGGGGTCGAGTCGGAGCTTCTGGTCCGGTCCGACCACGGCGTGCAGAAGTCGCCCGAGGCGATCCTGGAGGTGCGCCGCATCCTGGCGGAGCACCTGGGCCTGTCGCCGTCCCGGCCGCCGTCGGGCGCCGCCGGCGATCGCCTCGCCCGCGCCGTCCGCGCCCGCGCCGGTCGCGCGGTGACGCGGGCCCGGCGCCGGACATCGTCCCGTTCGAGAGGTTTGCCATGCTCGGGCTGAACCGCCTGGCCAAAGCGATCCGCGGGGGCATGTGGCTGGCGAGGCCGAACGGCCTGCGCGCGCGGCTCGACGAGCTCGAGGGCCGGCTGGACGCGCTGCACGACCTGGGCCCTCGGCTCGACGCCCTGGCGGCGTGGGTCGCGGCCGAGTCGGAGCGCCGCGACCAGCCCCGCTGGGACGAGGTGGTCGCCCGCTTCGAAGCCCTGGCGAGGCTCGCCGTCGAGCACGACCGGTGCAACGTCGCCCGCTTCGAAGCCCTCGCGCGGCTCGCCGTCGAGGACGGGCGTCGCGACACCTCCCGCTGGGACGAGCTGTTCGCCTGGCTCGACGCCCTGAGCCAGGTCGTCGAGGACGAGCGCCGAGAGGACGGGCCGGCAACTCGAGGTGATCGGCGTCGCGGCGCAGCACGGCCACGACCGCGCCCTGGAGGCGCGCGAGGTGGCCGCGCGGGTCGACGCGCTGCTCCGCTCGCGGGGCCGCGTCTTCGGCCACGAGATGTTCCTCGACCCGACCGACGCGATCGTCTCGCCGTTCCTGCTCCGCGACGGCTACTTCGAGCCCTACGAGACGTCCTTGATCGAGGCGCGGGTCAAGCCCGGCGACGTCGTCCTCGACGTCGGCGCCAACATCGGCTACTACACGCTGATCCTCGCGCGGCTGGTGGGCGAGTCGGGCCGCGTCTACGCCTTCGAGCCCGACCCGGCGAACTTCCAGCTCCTGAAGAAGAACGTCCGCGCCAACGGCTACCGCAACGTCGTCTTCGTCAAGAAGGCCGTCGCCGACGCCTCGGGGCCGCTGGCGCTGCACCTGTGCCCCGACAACAAGGGGGACCACCGGATCTACGACTCGCACGACGACCGCGCCACGATCCCGATCGAGGCGATCGCCCTCGACGACTACTTCGCCGACGACAACGACCCCGGCCGGCTCGACTTCATCAAGATGGACATCCAGGGCGCCGAGGGCGCGCCTGCGCGGGATGCGCGGCCTGCTGCGGCGCCACCCCGACGCCGCGATGATCACCGAGTTCTGGCCCGCCGGCCTGCGCCGCAGCGGCGTCGCGGCGGAGGACTACCTCGACGACCTCGGCCGGCTCGGCTTCCGCCTCTTCCGGATCGACGAGGACGAGGAGGCCACCGTGCCGACCTCGGCCGGGGAGATGCTGGCGCGCTACCCCGCCGACCGCGAGCAGTTCAGCAACCTGTACTGCGCCCGCGGCGCCTGATCCATCAAATTTGGCCAATCTGTGTCGGCCCGCGCGGGCGATTCCCGACTACCTGTATCGCGCCCGCGTTCGGACCGGGACCGGCCCCATTTTCCTGGGAAAGACCCGGGTCATCGGGGCCGTCTTCGGCGCTCTTACATACCGGGCCACCTTCCCCCCCGGGTGCCGATCGAGACGCTCCTCCGGGGCGCCCGCGATGGCGATGCGCGTCCTCCGATTTCCCCCCGAGGGAGACGCGCAGACCGTGGCGTCTGCAGGTGCGCAGGTTGCCGGGAAGGCGTTCGGGATGAGGGTCCGGATTCTGCCGCGGGTCTTCGGCGGGGGGCGCAGGCTCGCGGTTGCGCGTCGCGGTGGTCAGCACGCCGCGCTCGGGGAACTCGTGGCTGCGCCGCCTGCTGGACCACGTCTACGGGTTCAGCGGCGAGGACCGGGGCGAGCTGGCGCTGTACAACCCGCTGGAGGCGCCCTGGTCGGGGCTGCCCGGTCGGTGCGTGCTCATGACCCACTGGCCCCGCGCGGGTCCCCTGCCCGCGCTGCTGGAGGAGCACGGCTTCCGGGTCGTGACGCTGGCGCGGCACCCGCTCGACGTGCTGATCTCGATCCTCCACTACGCGCCGAGCGGGGCGTCGCTGCGGTGGATGGAGGGGGACCAGGGGGACGAGCGGCCGATCTTCGGCGCGTCGCCCCGCTCCGCGGCCTTCCTCGACTACGCGACCGGCCCGCGCGCCCGGGCCCTGCTGTCGGTCAGCCCCGCGTGGTGGTCGGCGCCGGGGAGCCTCCGCGTCCGGTACGAGGACCTGGTCCGCGATCCCCTCGGCCGGCTCGCGAAGCTGACGCGGTCGCTGGAGCACGCCCCCGTCAGCGCCTGGCCGACGCGGTCGCCTCCTGCACGCTCGACCGCCTGCGCACGCCCGAGACCGGCCCCCACTTCTGGAAGGGGCAGCCCGGCCTCTGGAGGGGCCTGCTGACCGCGGCCGAGGCGCGTCGGATCGAGGCCGCGCATCGCGACGTCTTCCGCACCCTGGGCTACGCCTGCGACCCCGACGAGTCACTCGACGCCCGCCAGGCCGATGCCCGCTGGGCCGAGCTCTGCTCCGAGGGCCCGGCGCCGCGCGGATGAGGCGAGCCGAGGGGGCCTTCGGCGCCTCGACCTCGCCGCCGGGGGCGGATAGACTCGGCGCTCGCCACGAGGTGAGATGCGCCGATCCCGCGAGGCCCACGATGAAAGAGAACTTGGCCGACTGCCTGGCCGCGTTCGCGATCTCGACCCGCTATGAGGACCTGCCCGCGGCCGTCGTCGCCGAGGCGAAGCGGAGGCTGCTCGACGCCTTCGCCTGCGCGGCCGGCGCCCTGGGCGAGCCGGCGCCGACGATCGCCAGGCGGGTCGCGGCGACCATGCGGGGCGAGCCCGGCGCGGCGCTGATCGGCGGCGGGAGGTCGTCGGCCGACTGGGCGGCGTTCGCCAACGGCGTCCACATCCGCTACCTCGACTGCAACGACACGTACCTCTCGCTGGAGCCGGCGCACCCGAGCGACAACTGGGCCGCGGTCATGGCGGCGGGCGAGCACGCCGGCGCCGACGGCCGCGCCTGGATCGCCGCCGCGGCCGTCGCCTACGAGGTCCAGTGCCGCCTCTGCGACGCCGCCAGCATCCGCGCCCGGGGCTGGGACCATACGACCTACGGCTCTCTGTCGGCGAGCCTGGCCGCCTCCAAGCTCCTGGGGCTGGACCACGCGCGGACCGTCCACGCGCTGGGGATCGCCGGCACGACCGGCACGGCGCTGCGGCTGACCCGCGCCGGCGAGCTGTCGATGTGGAAGGGCTGCGCCTTCGCGTTCGCCGCCCGCAACGGCGTCTTCGCCGCGCTGCTGGCCCGCGAGGGGATGACCGGCCCGTCGCCCCTGTTCGAGGGGGACATGGGATTCTGCCAGCAGGTCTCCGGCCCGCTCCTCCTGTCCGGGCTCGGCGGGCCCTCGGCCGATGACTGGATGCTGCCGAAGACGTCGATCAAGTTCGTCCCGGCCGAGTACCACAGCCAGTCGGCGATCGCCGCCGCGTTCGCGCTGCGGCCCCGCGTCGGCGACTGGCGGAAGGTCCGATCGATCGAGATCGCGACGTTCCGCACCGCCGTCGAGATCATCGGCCAGGACCCCGAGAAGTGGCGGCCGAAGACCCGGGAGACGGCCGACCACAGCCTCCCCTACTGCACGGCGGTCGCCCTGGTCGACGGCGCGATCACGGCCGACCAGTTCGCGCCCGCCCGGCTGGCCGACCCCGCCCTGCTCGACCTGGTGTCGCGGACGACCGTCGTCGAGGACCCCGAGCTGTCGGCGGGCTACCCGGCGGGCATCCCCAACCGCGTCCGGGTGACGCTCGAAAACGGTACTATGCTGGAGGAGCGGGTCGACTTCCCGCCCGGCCACGACAAGAACCCTTTGACCGACGCGCAGCTGGCCGCCAAGTTCCACGGCCTGGCCGACCCGGCGATCGGCCCCGACCGCGCCCGGGCGCTGTGGGACCGCCTCGCCCGGCTCGAATCCGACCCGAGGCCGCACGAGGCGATCGCGCTGCTGGACGGGCCGTCCTCATCCTGAAAGGAGATCAACCCGTGGGCATGTGTGGGATGCTCGCGCAGGTCGCCCCGGACGAGCTGGCGGCGATGCAGGCCGATCCGGTCCATGTCCCCGCCAAGGCCACCACCCCCGGCCCTTACAGCCTCGAAAAGATGTGGCAGGCGGTCCACTTCCTGATCACGGGCCAGGAATGGGAGGGCGATCCTCCGCTCTCGCTCGCCGTCTTCGGCCATGAGGAGATCGGCGAGGACGGCGGATACGGGCCCGCCCGGTATCTCACCCCCGAGGAGGTGCGCACGGTCTCGGCCGCCCTCTCCGCGATCACGACCGAGGAGCTCCGCCGCCGCTTCGACCCGGCGGCGTTCGAGGCGGCGGAGGTCTACCCCAACGTGTGGGACGAAGATCCGGACGACCTCTTCGAGGAAATCGAGTCCTACTTCTCCGGCCTCGTCGCCTATTACCGGGACGCCGCGTCGCGAGGCAACGCGATGCTCTGCGCCATCACCTGACGTCCCGGGCGGCCGGACCGCGGCGAAGCTCGGCTTGCCGCATCGGGCCGGAAACGGTATGAAGCCGTCTCGTCCGCGCCCAGGGCGGACGACTCAGAGACGCGGCCGAGCGAACCCGGAAGGGTCGATCCATGGACGGAGCTACATCCCGGCCGTATGCGGCCCCGGCGATCGACCCGACGCAGGCGCGGGTGTGCGATCGGGTCGAGCTCCGTCGCGGCGTTTCGTTCGCGATCGTCACGGGCCCGGACATCTCCGGCGAGATCGTCCGCGACCTGTCGCGGGGCCTCTACCCGTTGTCGTATCGGCCCATGATCGGGCTGCTGGAGGCGCTGGTGCCGGCGGGGGGCCGGGTGCTCGACCTCGGCACGCACCTGGGGACGTTCGCGCTGGCCGCCGCGGCGCTGGGCTACGAGGTGCTCGGCGTCGAGGCGTCGCCGCAGAACGCCGCGCTGATGCGGGCGAGCATCGAGCGGAACCACTTCGGCCGGATGCGCCTGGTCCACGCGGCGGTGAGCGACCGGCCGGGGACGCTGGAGTTCCACCAGGCGGGCCCGTATGGCCACGTCTGCACCCCCGCGATGGGCCTGCCCACGGTCCCGGTCGCGGCGCTGGCGGGCGACGACCTGCTGGCCGAGCACGGCTGGGACCGCGTCGACTTCATCAAGATGGACATCGAGGGGTCGGAGGTCGCCGGCCTGCGCGGGCTGTCCGCGGCGCTTCGAGGCCCGACGCGCCGCCGCTCTTAGTCGAGTCGAACGGGCACACGCTCGGGCTCTTCGGCCACGCGCCGGGCGACCTGAAGGCGATGCTGGAGGGGTTCGGCTACCGCAATTACCTCGTCGAGCCGGGCCGGCTCTCGCCGGTGGGCGTGGGCGACTTCCAGCCTTCGACGTTCGTCGATTACCTGGCGCTGAAGCGCCTACCGCGGGGGCTGCGGGCCTGGCGGCTCGATCGTCCGCTCGGGCCGGCGCAGGTCGCCGCGCGGGTCGCCGCGGCGTGCCGGTCGCCGGCCGCCGCCGAGCGGCTCTACCTGGCGCGGGCGCTGGCGACGGCCGACGCGGCGATCCGGTCGAGCCGGAAGCTCGCCGCCGCCGTCCGGGCCCTGGGCGACGACCCCGACGAGCGGGTCCGCGAGGCCGCGCGGGCGGTGCCCCTGGGGACGCCGCGACGGCGATGGCCACGGCCCTGGCGGGTGTGATCTGCGGCCCCGGCCGGGAAACCCTCATGGGGCGACGGGCCGGGAGCCGAGGAACAGATGCTGAGTGCGCGGGTCGTGACGATGGCCGGGATGGGCCCGGTCGATCCCTCACGGAGGAGGACATCGCATGGTCTTCAACTCCTTCCACTTCGCCTACTTCTTCCTGATCCTCTTCCCGCTCTACTGGGCCCTGCCCCACCGCCCGCAGAACCTGCTGCTCCTGCTGGCGAGCTACTACTTCTACGCCTGCTGGGACTGCAAGATCCACCTGCTGGGGGTCTCGGTCCCCGCCGTGACGCTGCTGATCCTGTCGACGGCGATGGACTACTGGTGCGGCCTGGCCGTCGACCGGATCGAGGAGCCGCGCCGTCGCAAGCTCTTCGTGGCGCTGAGCATGACGCTGAACCTCGGGATGCTGGCCTACTTCAAGTATTCCAACTTCTTCGCCGAGAACGTCCAGGCGTCGCTGGCCCGCATGGGGGTCGGGGTGCCGTTGCAGCACCTGGAGGTGGTGCTGCCGATCGGCATCTCGTTCTACACGTTCCAGTCGATGAGCTACGTCATCGACGTGTACCGCCGCGACATCAAGCCGACGCGGAACTTCGTCCAGTTCGCGGCGTTCGTCTCGTTCTTCCCGCACCTCGTGGCCGGGCCGATCATGCGGCCGACGACGCTCCTGCCGCAGATCGAGAAGCCCCGCCGGTTCGACCTCCAGCAGTTCTACCAGGGCTCGTACCTGATCTTCTGGGGCCTGGCCAAGAAGATCGTCGTGGCCGACAACCTGTCCAAGCACATCGTCGACCCGCTGTTCAACCAGTGGCAGACGATCGACGGCGGCCTGGCGCTGCTGGCCATCTACGCCTTCGCGTTCCAGATCTACTGCGACTTCTCGGGCTACACCGACGCGGCGCGGGGGATCGCCAAGTGCCTGGGCATCGAGCTGGCGCTGAACTTCAACCTGCCCTACTTCGCCACCAGCCCGCAGGACTTCTGGAACCGCTGGCACATCAGCCTGTCGACCTGGCTGCGCGACTACCTGTACATCCCGCTGGGCGGCAGCCGCGGGCCGCGCTGGATGCTCTACCGCAACCTGATGCTGACGATGATCATCGGCGGCCTGTGGCACGGCGCCGCGTGGACGTTCGTGCTCTGGGGGACGTACCAGGGCCTCCTGCTGGTCGGCCACCGCCTGCTGCGCCCCTGGCTCGACCGCATCCGCCCGACCGACCCGATCGACCGCGCCTGCTGGAAGGCGGTGCGGATCGTGGCGACCTTCCACATGGTCTGCCTCGGCTGGCTGATCTTCCGCGCCGAAGACGGTCGCGCAGCTCTCCGGGATGCTCGGGGCGATCGTCCACCGGCCGGCGATCCCGGCGTCGTCGTACCTGCTGCCGGTCGCCGTGACGGTCCTGCCGCTGCTGGCCTACCAGGTGGCGCAGTACGTCTCGAAGGACCTCGACGTGATCGCCAGGACGCCCTGGTACGTGCGGAGCGTCTTCTACACCGCGTGCTTCTACGCGATCGTGCTCGGGGGCGAGTTCGGCGGCGGCCAGTTCATCTACTTCCAGTTCTGAAGGGGGCCGGACATGGACGGACGGGAATCCCCCGCACGCCGGGTCGCCCTGCCCTGGGGCTGATCGGGATGCTCGGCCTGATGCTGGCGGTCGAGTGGTCGGTGGCGCGGCACAAGCTCGACCTCGTCGGGTCCGAGCTCTGGGAGTGGTCGCGGAGCGGGCGGGCGGCCTACCGCGACGGCCCGGCCAACGAGGTCCTCTGCTTCGGCAGCAGCATCAGTTGCTTCGGGCTCCAGCCGCCGCTGATCCAGGAGCACGTCGGCAAGCGGACGTTCAACTTCGCCGTCTGCGCCGGGCCGCCGCCGGCCAGCTACTTCCTCCTCCGCCGGGCGCTGGCGTCGGGCGCGAGGCCGGCGGCGGTGCTCGTCGACTTCCACCCGAACGCCCTCGACACGGACCAGTGGCACACCATCCGCTTCTGGCCCGAGCTGCTCTCGGCGCGCGAGTGCCTGGAGCTGTCGTGGTCGGCGCGCGACGCCGCCTTCTTCGCCGAGGGCCTGCTGGCGGCGCACCTCCCCTCGGTCCAGGGCCGCTTCGCGCTCCGCGACGGCGTGGCGGCCTCGCTGCGGGGCCAGCCGTCGTCGAAGCGGCAGTCGCTCCTGGGGTTCCGGAGGAACAAGCAGGTCAACCGGGGCGCCCTGCTGGCGAGCCAGGATTATCCCTACCACGGCGAGGTCCGAGACGACTTCCGCAAGGCCCTGCTGCCCGACTCGTGGGCGCCCCGGCCGGTCGGCGTGGAGTACGCGCGGAAGTTCGTCGAGCTGGCGGCCTCGCGCGGCATCCCGGTCTTCTGGGTCATCCCTCCCTTCAGCCCGGCGCTCCAGCAGCAGCGCGAGGCGAAGGGGCTCGACGCATCCTATCGCCGGTTCGCCCGCGCCATGCTCGATGCCTATCCGAACCTGGTCGTCCTCAATGCCTCGCGATCGGGCTACGCCGTGCCGGCGTTCTGCGACGCGGGCCACCTGAACCGTCGCGGGGCGGTCGCCTTCACCACCGAGGTCGCGGCCGTCCTGCGGGACCGCCTCGACGGCCGAGGCGGGCCGCGCTGGGTCGACCTGCCCCCCTATCGCGAGAGGCCGACCGCCGTCCCGATGGAGGACATCGACCAGTCGGTGGCGGCCGTCCAGGCGAGCATCGCGAGGCGATGATGGGAGCACCCCCCCGCGGATCGGCGCGGCACCCCGCCCCGGGGCCTGATCGGGATGGTCGTTTTGGTGGCGGCGGCCGAGGCGTTCGTCGGCCGGTCGGGCGTCCGATTCCAGTCCGCATTCAGCGAGGGATGGCGCCTGACCGCCCGCGACGCGCCTGCGCGCGGGCGCGGCGCCCGGGTCCTCTGCTTCGGCGACAGCCTGGTCAAGGTCGGGATCGCCCCCCGGGTGCTCGAGCGACGCGGCTCGGGCGGCGTTCCTACAACCTCGCACTGGCCGGCGGGAAGTCGACGACGAGCTATTTCCTGCTCCGCCGCGCCCTGGGGGCGGGCGCGCCGGCCCGACGCGGTGATCGTCGATTTCAAGTGGTCGGCGCTGGCCATCAGCGGCCTGGGGGATATCCGCCACCTGGCCGAGATCGTCGGCCCCGCCGACACCCTCGACCTCGCCCGGACCGCCCGCGACCCCGGCCCTGCTGGGGTGGCTGACGATCGCCCGGGTCGTCCCCTCGGTCCGCGACCGCCACGAGGTGCGCGCGAACGTCCTGGCGGCGCTGCGGGGCGAGGGGGGGCCGTCGCGCGAGGAGAGCGCCGCGTGGCGGAGGAACCAGCGGGTCAACCTCGGTGCGGCCCTCGTCGCCAAGAGGCCCTGGTTCACGGGGGAGATCGACCCCGGCGACCCGTCGCTGTTCCCCCCGTCGTGGTCGAGCGACCCGGTCA
Source organism: uncultured Planctomycetaceae bacterium (assembly GCA_963708145.1). GTDB lineage: Bacteria > Planctomycetota > Planctomycetia > Isosphaerales > Isosphaeraceae. The sequence continues at coordinate 408,898 of OY970189.1, forward strand.
ATGCCGCCTACGTGCGGCGGTTCCTCGGGCTCGCCTCGCGCGCGGCATCCCGGTCTTCTGGGTGATCCCGCCGGTCTGCCCGGCGGCCCAGGCGCGGTGCGAGCAAGTCGGTGTCGACGCCGCCTATACCCGGTTCGCCCGCGCGGTCCGGGACGAGTTCCCGGGCGTGGTCATCCTCGACGCGCGCCGATCGGGCTACGGCCACGCGCTGTTCCTCGACGCGACGCACCTCGACAGCCAGGGGGCGGCCGCCCTCAGCGCCGACGTCGCGGACGCCGTCGCCCGCTCTCTCGCCGGCAGGCCGGGGGGCGGGCGATGGGTCGTGCTGCCCGCGTTCCGAGACCGGCCGGGCCCCGTCGCCGATCGAGGAGATCGAGCGGTCCCGGCTCGTGATCAAGCAGGACGTCACCGGCAGGAGGTCGTGATGGACGGGCCGATCGGCCGCCTCGCACCCGCACGACTGCCTCGCGGGCTGCTCGGCATGCTCGCCCTGGTGGCGTCGATCGAGCGCCACGTCGCCCGGCACCCGGACGACTTCACGAGGACCGACCCCGCCAACTGGCGGTTCAGCGCGCGGTCGGCCCGCGGCCCGGACGCGAAGGCCGAGATCCTCTGCCTCGGCGACAGCCTGGTCAAGTTCGGGGTCCAGGCGCGGGTCGTCGCGCACGCGACCGGCCGGAGGGCGGTGAACCTCGCCGTGTTCGGCGGCCACATGCCGGCCACCTATTTCGTGCTGGAGCACGCGCTGAGGGCCGGGGCCCGGCCGGAGGCGATCCTGGTCGACTGCCAGGACGGGCCGATCGTCCGCGACCGCCGCCGCGACCGGCCCGATGGCCTCCAGGTCAACATGCGCTCGTGGCCCGAGCTGCTCACCGTCGGCGACTGCCTCGACCTGTCCCGCACGGCGCGCGACGCCGGCTTCTTCGCCGAGGTGATGCTCGCCGAGGCGCTCCCCTCGTACAAGGCCCGGTCCGAGGTCCGCGACGCGATCGCCGCCGCGCTGCGAGGCCGGGGCGACTCCTGGTTCGTGACCGTCCGGGCCCTGCGGCGGAACTGGACGCAGAACCTGGGCACGCACGTCGCCGCCCGGTCCCCCGCGCCTCCGGCCGCGCCCGCCGCCGGGTCCGGCCGGCGCCGCGCCCGCGCGAGCTCCCCGCCGAGACCTTCGCGCGCAACAAGCTGACGCTGTCCTACGCCGCGAGGCTGATCGACCTGGCCGCCGCGCACAAGATCGCGGTCTTCTGGCTCCTGCCGCCGGTCGGGCCGGAGAAGCAGGCCGAGAGGGACGGCGACGGGATCGACTCCTACCACACCCGCCAGGCCCTCTGGGCCCTGTCGCGGTCGGGCGGGGTCGTCGTCATCGACGGCCGCCGCTCGGGCTACGGCCCGGCGGTGTTCGCCGACAAGGTCCACCTCGACCGGCAGGGGGGCGCCACCTTCAGCGCCGACGTGGCGGCGATCGTCCGGAGGCGGCTGGACGACCCGTCGCGTGCGCCCCGCTGGGTCGAGCTGCCGCCCTACCGCGATGTCGCGACCGGCGTCCCGGTCGAGGACTTCACCGAGTCTCGCCACGCGCTGCGGGCGGGGCGGGCGGTGCGGCGATGAGGCGCGGGGGGGTGCCGCGGGGCCTGATCGGCATGCTCGCGCTGGTCGCGGCGATCGAGGGGTCGCTCGCGAGGCACGCGCTGGACTTCACCCGGTTCTACATCCACGACTGGGAGGCCGGCGGCCGCGCGGCCCGCCGCGACGCGACGGGGTGCGGCGTCCTCTGCCTGGGCGACAGCCTGGTCAAGTTCGGCGTCGCGCCCGCCGTCCTGGAGGGGAGGCTGGGGACGAGGGCGTACAACCTGGCGATCTGCAGCGGGCAGGCGCCGTCGAGCTATTTCCTCCTGCGACGCGCCTGGCGGCGGGGGCGCGGCCGTCGGCCCTGGTGGTCGACTTCGTGCCGTACCTGCTGGCGGCCGAGCCGCGGCACAACCTCCGCCAGTGGCCCGAGCTGTTCAGCCTCCGCGAGGCGATCGACCTGGGCTGGACCACCCGGAACGCCCGGTTCGTCGCCGAGCTGGCGCTGGGGATGCTCCTGCCGTCGGTCAAGGACCGCGACGAGATCCGGGGCGCCGTCGCGGCGTCGCTGCGGGGCGAGTCGGCGTCGCGCCGCGGCGAGGTCGAAGCCTGCCGGGGGCACTGGAGGCTCCACCGCGGCGCGGTGATCGGCCCACGAGAGGCCCGAGTATCGCGGCGAGGTCGACACCGCCGACGCCGGCTATTTCCCCCGCTCCTGGAAGTGCCACCCGGTCAACGAGGCGTACGTCCGCCGCCTGCTCGACCTGGCCTCGGCGCACGGCATCCGGGTCTTCTGGCTCCTGCCGCCGGTCGCGCCGCGGTTCCAGGCCCGCTGCGACGACCTCGGCCTGGAGGCGGGCCACGAGCGGTTCGTCCGCGACCTTCGGCGCGAGATATCCCGGCCTGACGGTCGTCGACGGCCGCCGCTCGGGCTACGGCGTCGCGCAGTTCATCGACCCGCTCCACCTCAACCGTCGCGGGGCCGCCTGCCTGAGCGACGACCTCGCGGCGATCGTCGGCGACGCCCCCCCCGCCGGCGCGGCGGGCCGCTGGATCGCCCTGCCCGACTGCCGCGACCGGCCCGTCGGGGTCGCCCTGGACGACATCGACCCGTCCCTGTCCGACGAGCGGCGCCGCTGACCGGCACCCGCCTCGTTCACGACACCCGGCAGATGAAGCACTTGAGGTACTCGGTCTCCAGGCAGGAGGCCGAGACGGGGTGGTCGGGGGCCTGGCCCCGCTGTTCGAGGATCTGGATCGACCGGCCCGACAGCTCGGCGACCTGGCCGAGCACGTCGGCGAAGAGGCCGCGATCGACCAGCCCCGAGCACGAGCAGGTGACGAGCACCCCGCCGGGCTCCAGGACGTCGAGCGCCGCGCGGTTGAGCCTCAGGTAGCCCTTCAGCGCGTCCTCGACGCCGCGGGCGTGGCGGGCGAACTTGGGCGGGTCGCAGATGACCACGCCGAAGCGCTCGCCATTGGCCCGCAGCGTCGCGAGCGTGTCGAAGACGTCGGCGGCCTCGAACCGGGCGCGGCCCAGGTGGTTGATCACGGCGTGGTGCCGCGCGATCTCGATGATCGGCGCCGACCCGTCGATGCCGAGCACCGCCTCGGCGCCGCCGTGCTTCAGGGCGTTCAGCGCGAAGCCGCCGGTGTAGCAGAACAGGTCGAGCACCCGACGGCCTCGGCAGTACGCGGCGACGGCGCGGCGGTTGTCGCGCTGGTCGAGGTAGAAGCCGGTCTTCTGGCCCGCCTTGAGGTCCACCCAGTAGGTGATCCCGTGCTCGACGATCTCCGCCGGCGCCGTCGGCAGGGCGCCGAAGAGGATCTCGTCCTGGACCTTCAGCCCCTCGGGCTCGGCCGTGCCGCGGTCGGCCCTCGCCAGCAGCCCGTCGGCCCCCGTTCGCTCGGCCAGGAGCCTCGCCAGCAGCTCGCGGCGCTCGAACAGGGCGAGGCTCGTGAACTGGGCGACGAGCCAGCGGTCGTAGCGGTCGACCGTCAGCCCCGAGATCCCGTCCGCCTCGCTGGCGACGAGCCGGCAGGCCGTCGCGGGCCCGTCCAGGCCCGAGCACGTCGCGCCGCAGGGCGATCGCCGCGGCCAGCCGATCGGACCAGAACGCCTCGTCGAGCGGCCCGCCGTCCCAGCGGTACAGCCGCACCCGGATCGCGCTGTGGGGGTTGAACAGCCCGCGCGCGATGAACTGCCCCTCGTGGCTGAACACCTCCACCTCGGACCCCGGCCCCGGCTCGCCCTCGACCCTCGCGATCGACGTGACGAACAGCCACGGGTGCCGCGCGAAGAACGGCCGCGCCCGGCGCGGCTTGACGATCACCCGGGGAAGTGCTTCGGAAAGTGCTGAGTGCTCAGTGCTGGGTGCTGAGTGCATCGGGGATTGCTTCAGAAAGTGCTGAGTGCATCGGGGAGTGCTGAGTGCTTCAGAAAGCGCTGAGTGCTGAGCGCTGAACTGTAGGGTCCGCTGCAGCGGACCCTACGAAGACTACCGAGTGTCCGGACTCTCAGCACTCAGCACTTTTGACTCAGCACTCTACTCACATGGCCCGGCTGGCCGCCTCGAACTCGGCGAGGTAGGCGAGGGTCCGGTCGAGCTGGCTCTTGAGGTGCCGGACGCGGAGCAGGCTGCGGATGCGGCAGAGCAGCTCGACCTTGTTGACGGGCTTGGTCAGGAAGTCGTCGGTGCCGGCCTGGACGCCGCGCTCGAAGTCGGAGGCCTCGTTCAGCGCCGTGACCATCAGGATCAGCAGGTCCTTGGTGGCGGGGTTGGCGCGGAGCTTCTTGCAGACCTCGAAGCCGGAGAGCCGCGGCATCATCACGTCGAGCAGCAGCAGGTCGGGCTGGAACTCGTCGACCACCCGCAGGGTGTCCTCGCCGTCGAAGGCGGTGCGGAGGTCGCAGTCGAAGTCGCCCAGGTAGGCCTCCAGCAGCTCGACGTTCTGGAGGTTGTCGTCGGCGATCACGATCTTGGGGGGACCTTTGGGAAGATCCAAGGCGGAATCTCCTGGGTTTCCGATCCGCCGCCGACCTCCGGGCCGGCGGCGGCGCGCGACGACGTGGCGAAATCGCCACAAACCATTCTACCCGCACGGCCGTCCGGCCGGAATCGCAATCGGCGGCGATCCCGGCCCGGCGCCTTCACATCCACACTTGGGGCTGTGCCCTCTCAGGCGCTTGCCCCGCCGCGGAGAAGTGATAAAATTGGGGGGAACGTGTCGCTCTGACCAAGAGATCGCCTCTCTTCGGACGCCACTGCGTGCCCTCTCCGCCGCGAGGAGGCCCGTCCGTGCCCTTACGCGAGATTGACCGCCAGTTGATCGACCGCTGCCTGCGGAAGGAACCCGGCGCGTGGAATGACTTCGTGGATCGGTACATGGGGCTGATCTACCACGTCATCCACCACGTCTCGCACGCCCGGAGCATCGTGCTGACCGCGGCCGACATCGAGGACATCGCCGCCGAGATCTTCCTGGCGATCGTCGACGACGACTACAACGTCCTCCGCCGCTTCCGGGGCTCGAGCTCGCTGCCGACCTACCTGACGGTCGTGGCGCGTCGGGTCTGCGTCAAGCAGGTGATCAAGCGCCAGCGCGAGGCCGAGCTCGGCCACACCCAGGCGCACCGCGCCGTCGTCGAGGAGGCCCCCTCCGGCGAGGCCGAGGCGATCGCCACGGCCGAGGAGGTCGAGCGGATGCTCGAGAATCTCCCCGAGCGCGAGGCCGAGGTCATCCGCCTCTACCACCTCAAGTACCTCAACTATCGCCAGATCAGCAAGCAGCTCGGCATCCCCGAGAACTCCGTCGGCCCGATCCTGGCCAAGGCCCGCCAGCGACTCCGCCGCGGCGCCGAGCAGCGCAGCGCGACGATCTGACGGCCCACCGCGATCCGCTCACGCGAGGCTGATCTGCCCCGCCGCGGAAGTCGATCGTCAGCACCTGGTCCCGCAGGAAGTCCAGCCCGAGCAGGCCGTGGACCGACCCGGCCGTGGGCAGCGGGTGGGCCAGCACGGGGAATCCGAACCGATGCTGGCCCAGCGCCGACAGCCTCGTCAGGATCACCCTCGGGACGATCGAGACCATGGTCCCGGTCGTCAACCGGGCGCGATCCGTCACGGTCGCGAGGTCGTAGCCCAGGCCGAGCAGGATGGCTTCGGTGAGCACGGTGGTCGTCGCCCCGGTATCGAGGACGAGTTGAACGGGCGTGCTCCGGGCAGGCCCGGTCACCTCGGCCCGGACCATGATCGGGCCGTGCTTCGGATTGAACGTGACGCTCATAAGACGAGCACCAGATCCTCGGGGAAGGTCCCCAGGAATTCGAGGGCGTACCGGCCGTGCGGATACTCCCTCATCTTGAGGCAGACCTCGTCGCGATCCGGGCCGTGGTAGAGGACCTTGCCCGCCAGGAGCTTGAGCGATCTCGTCCGTCTGCGGGTCGCCGATCAGCACCCAGTCGGGCGCGTAGCGGGCCTTGATCTCGTCGATCGTCAGCACCTCGCCGTCCATATTCGCCTCTCCTGTTGCGGCTTGCCATCCAATCCCCATCATCATGGGCCGGCGGCCGACGTGTCAACGTCGCCGGCCCGATCGGGGATCGGGGGACGCTCAGCGCTCGTAGGAGGGCCAGGCCACCGGCCGCCCGTTTCCGCCCTGGAATTCGGGCACGGGGGGCCTGGGGATCGGCGCGCCGACGACCTGGCTGCTGAGCGAGGGGATCGCCGGCAGGTCGGCGGACAGCGCGATCGGGTCGCGGGGCGTGCCGCGACGCGGCCTCGGTGCCGATCGGGGCGGGTTCCTCCGGCTCGCCCAGCTGCACGCCCGAGCCGGACGGCGGCGCGGGGAGCGTCTCGCGGATCGTGGTCGAAGGGCCGTGGTCGGCGATGCCGGCCTGCGCGCGCCAGGTCGACGCGGGCGTAGCCCGGCGGGGTCGGCTCGACGAACACCGCCGCGCGGAACTCCTCGGAGAACGGCTGGTTGATCGTGGTCGAATCCTTGGCGAAGGTCGCCTCCATCGCCAGCTTCTCGCGGAACCAGTCGAGCCGCAGCTTCTGGGGGACGTAGACCGGCTCGGTGCCGTCCTGCGGGCACGATCGCCTGGTACTGCTTGATCTGCGCCTGCGCCAGCTTGGTCTTCCGGTCGCCGGTCCAGAGCTGGTATTCCTGGACCCGGCGCGTCGACTCGGTGAGGATCGTGACCCGCGTGACGGCCTCGCCGGCGCCGGTGCGGGTCGGCCGGTGGGTCAGGACGAGCGTGTCGGGCTCCTTGCCGCGGGTGACGGTGATCTCATCCATCTCCTCGTCGGGGATGACGCGCAGGCCCAGCGCCTCGGTGATCCAGTCGGGCTGCAACCCCCCCGCCAGCGGGCAGTTGCCGCCGCGGTCGTAGTTGCAGTAATAGACGGCCTTGTCCTTGGAGTCCTTGGAGTCCTTGGTCCAGATCCAGAACTCCTCGTCGTTCGAGCCGATGTCGGCGACCTCGCCGCCGGTATGCTTGAGCTTCAGCTTGAAGTTGCGGGGGCGCTCCATCGCCAGCATGCCGTCGAGTCCCCCCCCCACCGGCCGGCCGAGACCGAGATCGCGGGCTTCGCGTCGATGGTCCGGATGCGGGCGGCGTTGCGGTTGTGGTCGGCCAGCAGGCGGCGGGCGTCGGGCGACGTCCGCGGCATCACCGGGGGCGCGGGGCCCGCGAGGTTGCCGAGGCCCCCGGTCCGGCAGCCCGACGACGCGAGCAGCGCCAGCGACGCGAGCCAGACGAGCCGGAGACGGACGCACTTCTTGGCCATGCCTACCTCCCCGGTCGGGCGAACCGCCACGGTCGGACCGACGACCGGCGCGAGACACGAGACGCATCCAGGGACGGCGATTCGAGGGGAGGGCATCGCGACGGGAGTGCGGAGGTTACCCCATCCGCCCCGATCGGGCAAGCGGGATCTCGCCCCGCCCCGGGCCGGCGAGACCCTCCCAGTTCCTGAGATCGGCCGGCCGGCGGGCTCATCCCTTGAGAAAATCGGCCAGGGCGTCGAACCCTTTCTCCAGGGTCGCCAGGTCGGTCGCGAACGACAGCCGCGCGAACCCCTCGGCGCCGAACGCCGAGCCCATCACCAGCGCCACGTGCGCCGAGGAGAGCGCCGTCAGGCAGAACTCGGTCGAGTCGGTGATCAGCCGCCCTCCCAGGGTACGTCCCAGGTGGGCCGAGATGTTCATGAAGGCGTAGAACGCCCCGCCCGGCGGCGCGCACGAGACGTCGGGCAGGCCGGCGATCCGCTCCAGGACATACGACCGTCGCTTCGCGAACTGCTCCTTCATGGCGGCGACCGAGTCCTGCGGGCCGGTGATCGCCTCCAGGGCGGCCCACTGGCTGATCGAGCAGGGGTTGCTCGTCTCCTGGCTCTGCACGTCCCCCATGAACTTCGCCACCGGCGCGGGGGCGACCGTCCATCCGATCCGCCAGCCGGTCATCGCGTAGGTCTTGCTCACCCCCGAGATCGTGATCGTCCGCTCGGCCAAGGCCGGCCGGAGCGTCGCGAAGCAGGTCGGCCGGGCGTCGCCGTAAGTCAGTTGCTCGTAGATCTCGTCGGAGAGCACCCCGACCCCCTCCGCCTCCAGGACCACGTCGGCCAGAGCCTCCAGCTCGCCGCGGTCGTAGACCACCCCCGTCGGGTTCGACGGGCTGTTGATCATCAGCAGCTTGGTGCGCGACGTGATCGCCTGGCGGAGCTGCTCGGGCGACAGCTTGAAGCCGCTCGCCTCGGTCGTCGGGACGATCACGGGGGTCGCGCCGGTCAGCCGGACCAGGTCGGAATAGCTCACCCAGTAGGGCGCGGGGATCACGACCTCGTCGCCGGGCCCGCAGACGGCCATCAGCGCGTTGTGGATCGAGTGCTTGGCGCCGTTGGAGATGACGACCTGCGCCTCCTGGGTCGGCAGGCCGTGCTGCTCGGTGTAGAGCCGGGCGACCGCCTGCCGCAGCTCGGGGATGCCCGCCGGCTGGGTGTAGTGCGTCTGGCCCGCCCGCATCGCCCGCAGCGCCGCCTCCTGGATGTTCGGCGGCGTCGGGAAGTCGGGCTCGCCCAGCGCGAAGTCGAGCACCGCAACCCCTTTGGCCTTCAACTGCTTCGCCGCGCCGGCCATCGCCAGAGTCGCCGACGGGGCGATCAAACCGTGTCGCTCGGCCAGGGTCAATGACATCGCGCCAACTCTCCTGCTCTCCAAGACGTTCGGGTCGCGCCACGGCACGCACGGGACGCCCCATCGCGGCGAGCCTCAAGGGTATCACGCGCCGGGCGCGCCGTCACGTCCTAGACTCGACCGGATACGGAATCGTTCGCATCCTAACCTCGGCCTTTGTCGCAGTTCGGCCTAATAACCCCAATTACCCATCCCTCTCAAGACTATTTGCCCTGGAACATCTGGAATGATAAAATGTGGTGGCCTGGCAAGCCGTGACGTCGATCGGGTTGCTATACTCTCTCTTAGGTTGAGAAGAGTTCGGTCCGGGCGGGCCCGGCGGCCGATCATCCGAGGGACTGGGCCGGGCCGGCCACGACCTGATCCTGATCTGCCGTGGTCGAGTGGGCAAGTTTTGCCGACGGGACGGCGGAGGGGGCTGGGTGACGATCATCAACGGTGTTGGACCTCCGGCAACGGGAGATTGGGCGACCATTTGAGGGTGGGAACCAATGCACCGCGTGGTGGTGACGGGCATCGGGGTGGTGGCGCCGAACGGGATCGGCCGGCGGGCGTTCGCCGAGGCGATCGTCGAGGGGCGGTCCGGCGTCGGCTTCATCGAGAGCTTCGACACGACGGGGCTGCCGATCAAGATCGCCGGCGAGGTGAAGGGCTTCGACGTCCTGCCCTTCTTGGGCGAGCACAGGAAGAGCGCCAAGCTGATGAGCCGGGCGGTGGGGTTCGCCGTCGGCGCGGCGGCGCTGGCGGTCGAGGACGCGGGGCTGGAGACCTCCAAGCTCGACCCGTCGCGGTTCGGCGTGTGCATGGGGACCGGGATCACGCCGGTCGACGTCGCCGAGCTAGTCGGGCCGATCGCGCGGGGGCTGCGGCCCGACGGCAGCTTCGACATGGGCCAGTTCAGCCAGGCGCGGGCCGAGTCGATCTTCCCGCTCTGGCTGTTGCAGCACCTGCCCAACATGGCCGCCGCGCACATCTCGATCCTGCACCACGCGATGGGCCCGAACAACACGATCGTGACGGCCTGCGCCGCGGGGACGCAGGCCGTCGGCGAGGCGTTCCGGCTGATCGGGCGGGGCGACGCCGACGTCGTGCTGGCCGGCGGGTGCGACAGCCGGCTCGACCCGCAGCTGCTGGTCGCCTACAACGCGATGAAGGCCGTCAGCGCCTCGGTCCGGCCGCCGGCCGAGGTGTCGCGCCCCTTCGACGGCGAGCGCGACGGGTTCGTCCTGGGCGAGGGGGCGGCGGTGCTCGTCCTGGAGAGCCTGCGGCGGGCCCGGCGGCGCAAGGCCACCATCTACGCCGAGGTCACCGGCTACGGCTCGTCGTTCGACGCCTACGGGATCACCCGCCCCGAGCCCGACGGCAAGGGGGCGGCGATCTCGATGACCGCCGCGCTGCGCGAGGCGAAGGTCGACCCGGCCGACATCGACTACATCAACGCGCACGGCACCAGCACCCGGCTCAACGACCTGATGGAGACGGTCGCCGTGAAGCGCGTCTTCGGCCACCGCGCCGCGTCGATCCCGATGAGCTCGCAGAAGTCGATGGTCGGCCACCTGATCGGCGCCTCGGGGGCGCTGGAGGCCGCCGCGACCGCCATGTCGTTGCAGCGCGGCGTGATCCCGCCGACGATCAACCAGGCCACCCCCGACCCCGCCTGCGACCTCGACTACGTCCCCAACACCGCGCGCGAGCGCCCGCTCCGCACGGCCATCTCCAACAGCTTCGGCTTCGGCGGCCAGAACGCCTCGCTCGTCATGGCCCACGTCTGACGCCGGATCGCCCGGATCTCGGGCCGCCACCCGACCGGCTCGGAGGTGAGCGCGCACCCTATTGACCGGACCTTCCCCTTTTGACTATCGTGGGTTTTCGCGGTCAGGGCGATTAGCTCAGTTGGCTAGAGCACCAGCTCGACACGCTGGGGGTCGCAGGTTCAAGTCCTGCATCGCCCATTCTTAAGTCCAATAATTGCAAGGAGTTACAACCATCTGCGGCTGATCTTAGGTAGATAAGATTGGCTGTTGTGGCTCCAAAACTCCCAGCATTTCGCTCACAAGTCCTTGCCGTGTAAGCCATTTCCCGTGGCTCCAAAACTCTCCTCCCGCTATGGCGTGGCACATCGCCACTGGGCGTAAAGCCCCATAGACGTTGGCCTTGCGGAATTGATGCCCGCCCAAAGAGGGCGCGGTGTGTCGGGGCCGCGGCTCCAAAACTACGGCTTTCCCCTTGCGCAAGCCGCTACCGACCCTCGGCTGTCTCTACAGCCTTCCGGACGGCCAAGGCGTCGGACTCGGTGATAGGCGATTTGCCGGTCAGCTTACGCCAGACCGTGGAGTGATACCAATCAAGCAAACGGGCGAGCTTCGTTTGCCCGCCCGTGCCACGCTCGTCGTTGAGCGAATCGCAGATGGCCCGCAGGTCGGCGGGGATCAAGCGGCCCTTTCCCCAGCCCCTTGCCAATCGCGCAGACGCTTCGCTGCCTTCCTTGCCCGCTTAACTGCCGCCGCGTCGAGACGCATTTGGTCGAATTCGGTGAACTCCTTGGGCTGCTTCACCCGCTTCCTTATCCGGACGGCGGAGCTGCTGTCGAAGAACAACGCGCCGATCTCTGCCGAATCAATGCTCCTCATGCCACCGCCCTCAGCCTGTTCTTCTCGGCCAGGAGGAAGCCGAACAGCGGCCAGAGCTGGCGAAAGGCGTTGTCGTAGGCGATCTTCTCGCCGATCTGCTGGTTGTAATTCGCCACGTTCACGCAGGCCGACTCACCGCTAACGCTGAAGCCGTTGTCGAGGACGATTCGGCAATGCGTCACCGTCTCGCCAATGCGGGTGAAGTCCGTGCTGGTGATGCGCGACTTCATATATTCCGGCGTGACCCGCTCGGCAGGAGAAGCGGCCAACAGTTCGTCCAGTTTTTCGTTTGTAATTAAATTCATAAACACTCCATCTCTCAGCCGGGCATCATCGCCCGTGCAGATGGAGGCTATTGCAGATTGCAATAACGGTCAAGCATCATTTTTATATGAACTGCAACAAGAAATCCCGGTCGCACAATGCCACAAAAATAACCAGAATTATTTAGAGAAGACGATCAGACCCGGTTATCATGGATGGAGGCCAACTCTCGGAGGGGAGCATTACGATGACGGCAAAAGCCCGATTGGTTCACGTCCTCGTGCTCGCCATCCTGCCAATCACCCTGATGGATGGCCACGCCGAGGCCCAAGCCGTCAAGAGGTTTCCCATCGACGGCAAGAAGGAGCCGTTGGCCGCCGCTTTGAAGCGTGTGGAGGGACTCTGGCCGGATTCAGACCCCACTTTCAGACGGATTGAGTTGGTTGATCCTGCAAAAAAAATAACCATTATTAAATGGGATGAGAAGCTGAATGAAAGCCAGGCAATCATTACGGGCCAGGAACTGCGTCAATCACTGATTTTGCTCAAAGGGCTGCTTTTAGAAGAAGCGCTGCAAAAAAAGGTAGATAAAGGGGATAAAGACGGCAAAGTTGCCCTTTTGATGCTGCAAAAAGAAGGAACTCCCGAGAACATAAAAAAGGCTCTTAAGGTATACCGAGGTGAGCAAGCTGCCAGGCCCGTCCCGGTGAAATGATCGTTGCTCCCCAGGCCAGCGAGGAAGTCAGCCAGCTAACCGACCGTAACTACCTGTCGGGGTACATGGTCTTCACGGCGATCTCGCTGCCGATATCGACGACCATATCACGTACCATCCCCAATGCACCTTGCCCGGCCTTCATGAGCATTCGCTTGAGCTTCAACGCGGCGGCCTGCGTCCTCGGCTGATCGGTGGAGATGGCATCCAGATCGCGCCTCAGTTCCTCCCGCTGTTCCTCTGCTTCCATGTCGAGGACTTCGGCGAACAGCTCCAGCGCCGCCGCCTTCTTCCGCTCCGTCCACGGGTAGGGCTTCCCGCACTGGTGACAATGGTGTGGAACATCGTATTGAGGCGCGATATCGCCTCCAAACGGGATACCGCCTCGCCAGCAGAAGCCACGGATAGGTGTGTCGCAGGCCGGACAGGCGTCGATCGTCTTTTCCCCGCACTTATCACAAAACGCCTTGTTGGATTGGGGCGCATTCCGGCTTGCCGAGTTCGCCTCGTGCCCGTTCAGGCAGATTTGCGCCACGTCGTAGCATTCGCATCGATTGCCGTTCATGGGCTGCTCCGATTCAGCAGACTCTGTTCAGGAATTTGCCGAGCGGTGACAATTGTACCCTATTCGCCCGCGAGCGACAGCGCGGCGCATGAAAAACCCCAGCCGGGGCTGGGGGGGGATGCGGGCCGGGTCCGCTGCAGCGCGAGGTCAGGCGCCCCCGGCCTCATGGGTTTTGTAGTAGCTAATGATCTCCGCGAGATCGCCGCCCGCCGAACCGGAGAACGAGCGATCGCCACGTTGCGACAAGTCGGAAAGCAATTGGTGAAACGGGTGGCAGGTGACCCCCTCGTTCGCGAGCGCCTCCAACTCAAGCGGATAGCGGACGACTCCATGAACGAGATGAAATGACCACCTGACACCGGGCCAGAGTTCCGAGCGTAGCTGAACTTTATCAGGGGATCGGAACTTGGCTTCGACCCAATCGCCAGCGTAAGCGCGAACCTGCTCAGGTGTACGCTTTCGCACGTAGCTGCCCCGACGCCCCGAATCCCCTGCGGGCTCGCGTGCGATGTAACCGATGGGCCGAAAGCTCACCGTGACCTCGACGTGCCAGCCGACCACGCCATCGGACTGGGGACGCACGGCAAGCAGGTCCATCTCGCCAAGGCCGTGCTTGACGCCGCGTATGGTGAAATAGCCATTCCGGTTGAGCCACTCCTCGACGAGACTTTCGGCGAGGAGTGCCATAACGCGAGAGCCGCCCAATCTGAATTCGGCGGACGAAAATCCGCAGGATAACATGCCCCTTGAACTAACTAATATGTCCCGATCCGCACCCCGCCGCAAGGAGCTACTGATCCGACTCGCGACTGAAAAACCCCGGCTCAAGGCCGGGGCCAGTCTCCCATCAACACATACCCCTCTGCCACACCGCAGTTTTGGAGCCTGACTCCAAAACGATTAGCAACCAGCGTAAAACAAGGGAAATCCTGCGAAACTCTGGAAAACGATTTAGCCCCATGTCTCGCCTTAAGCCTATAGAAGCAAATAACTTATGCTTTTAAGTCGTACCAGCTCGACACGCTGGGGGTCGCAGGTTCAAGTCCTGCATCGCCCACTCGAAAGGCCTGACCTGGAGCAAACCCCCGGTCCTTCGCCGGGGGTTTCTCTTTGCGACCGACGCGATGTGGGCCGCCGCGCGGCGACGCGGCATGCACGTCGGAGGGTCGTTGATCCTCCTGTTGACTCCATCGGCGGCTGCGACGGCGGATGGCCGGCCGATGCGCCGAGCCGCTCCCGACGGGGTGGGCCCTGGACCCCCGGGCCCGCGGCGGGTATCTGATGAAGGGTCGTCCGATCCGACTCACCCACTCGCCGGGCCCCGACCCATGCGCACGACCATCCTCCGAGCGGCGACGGCCGCGTGGCTCCTCGCCTCGGCGACGGCGCCCGCCCGCGCCGTCGACACCTCGGACACGACGTTCCTCCACGACCCCGACATCGCCGCCGGGCGGATCGTCTTCGTCTACGCCGACGACCTCTGGACCGCCCGGGCCGACGGCTCGGACGTGCGGCGATTGACGGCGCACCCGGGGGCCGAATCGAACCCGCACTTCTCGCCCGACGGGCGGCTGATCGCCTTCACCGCGGCCTACGACGGCAACGTCGATGCCTTCGTCATCCCCGCCTCGGGCGGCGAGCCGACCCGGTTGACGGCGCATCCCGGCGAGGACGTCGTCCGCGGCTTCGCGCCGGACGGCTCGGTCCTGTTCTCGTCGCAGCGGGAGGTCTTCACGGGCCGCTTCTCGCAGTTCTTCACCGTCGGGACCGCGGGCGGCTTCCCGAAGAAGCTGCCGGTGCCCAACGGCGACCGCGCGGCGTACTCGCCCGACGGGAGGTACCTGGCCTACACCCCGCTCGGCGAGCGGTTCCGCCAGTGGAAGAACTACCGGGGCGGCACGGCCTCGCGGATCTGGGTCCTCACGTTCGACGGGCTGGGCGTCGAGCAGGTCCCCCAGCCCGAGGGCCGCTGCAACGACACGTACCCGATGTGGGTCGGCGACTCGGTCTATTTCCTCTCCGACCGCGCCGGCGAGTTCAACCTGTTCGCCTTCGACCGCGATTCGAAGGAGGTCACGCAGCTGACCCGGCACGACGACTTCCCGGTCGAGTCGGCCTCGGCCGGCGCGGGGAAGGTCATCTACGAGCAGGCGGGGCACCTGTACATGTTCGACCCGGGTTTCGAAGGAAGCCGAGCGGCTCAGGGTCGGCGTGGCCTCCGACCTGCCCGAGGCGCGCGAGCGGCTCGTCGGCGGCGCGAAGTACATCCGCGAGGCCGACATCTCGCCGACGGGCCGGCGCGCCGCGTTCGACTTCCGCGGCGAGATCGTCACCGTCCCGGCCAGGAAGGGCGACGCCCGCAACCTGTCGCGGACGACCGGCGCCCACGAGCGGTCGCCGGCCTGGTCGCCCGACGGCAAGTCGATCGCCTACTTCTCCGACAAGACGGGCGAGTACGCCTTGATGGTCGAGGCCCAGGACGGCAAGGGCGAGCCGAGGTCGTATGCCCTGCGGGGCTCCGGGTTCTACGAACGGCCCTCCTGGTCGCCCGACGGCAAGAAGATCGCCTTCGTCGACAGCGCGCGCACCCTCTCCTGGATCGACCTCGACTCCGGCGAGGTCACCGGGGTGGACTCCGAGCCGATCTACGGGCCGGAGAACGCGCTGAAGGCGGCGTGGTCGCCCGACTCGAAGTGGCTCGCCTACGCGCCGACGAACAGGGCGTACTTCCGGGCCCTCGCCCTCTACTCGCTGGAGGAGGGCAGGCCCCGCAAGCTGACCGACGGCCTGGCCGACGTCGCCGGGCCCGTCTTCGACGCGGGCGGGAAGTACCTCTACGTCCTCGCCTCCACCGACGCCGGCCCGGTCAAGCAATGGTTCGACCAGTCGAACGCCGACATGCAGGCGACCTACTCCGTCTTCCTGGCCACGCTCGCGAAGCGGACGCCGAACCCGCTCTCGAAGGAGAGCGACGAGGAATCGGACGAGAAGGCGAAGGGCGAGGGCAAGAAGGGATCGGACGAGGGGGGCGACAAGGAGAAGAAGGAGGGCGAGAAGCCGAAGGACGTGGTCGTCGACCTCGACGGCATCGAGGGCCGCATCCTCCCCCTGCCGATCCCGGCGGGCAACCTGTCGGACCTCGCCGCGGGCAAGGAGGGCGAGATCTACTACCTCCGCCGCGTGGGGATGATCCCCGGCCGTGGCGGCGACGACTTCGCCGGCAAGCCGACGCTCGTGCGGTTCACCCTGAAGGACCGCAAGGAGGAGACGCTCGCCGAGGGGGTCGATACCTTCCGGCTCTCGTTCGACGGGAAGAAGGCCCTCTACAAGTCCAAGGACACCTGGGGCATCGCCGACGCGGGCAAATTCGAGGTCGGCAAGGACAAGCTGCCGGTCGAGTCGATCTCGGTGCGGGTCGTGCCCCGCGACGAGTGGCCGCAGATCTTCCACGAGGCCTGGCGGATCAACCGCGACTACTTCTACGCCACGAACTACCACGGCGCCGACTGGTCCGCCCTGCGCGAGGGGTACGCGAAGCTCCTGCCCGAAGTCCCCACGCGCGACGACCTCAACCGGGTCATCCGGATGCTCTGCTCCGAGCTGTCCGTCGGCCACAGCTACCTCGGCGGGGGCGACCGGCCCTACGAGCCGAAGACGATCCCCGTCGGCCTCCTCGGCGCCGACTTCGAGGTCGCCGACGGCCGCTATCGCTTCAGGAAGGTCTACGGCGGCCTGAACTGGGACCCCCGGCTCAAGGCCCCGCTGGTGGCGCCCGGGGTGGACGTGAAGGGGGGCGAATACCTGCTGGCCGTCGACGGGCAGGACCTGACGGGCGAGACGGAGGTCTACCGGCTCTTCGAGGACAAGGTCGGCCGCCGCGTCGAGCTGAGGGTCGGCCCCAGGCCCGACGGCACCGACGCCCGCACCGTCACCGTCGAGCCGATCGGCAGCGAGACGGCCCTGCGCAACCGCGACTGGGTCGAGGGCAACCTGAAGGAAGTCCGCGAGCGGACCGGCGGCCGGGTGGCCTACGTGTACGTGCCGAACACCGCCGACCTGGGCCATGCCTACTTCAAGCGGTACTTCTTCCCGCAGGCCGGCGCCGACGCGATCATCGTCGACGAGCGCTTCAACGGCGGCGGCCAGGTGGCCGACTACTACATCGACCTGCTGCGCCGGCCGATCGTCAGCTACTGGGCGATGCGGCACGGCGACGTCCTGCGGACCCCCGGCGCGGCGATCCCGGGCCCGAAGGTCATGATCGTCGACGAGACGGCCGGCTCGGGCGGCGACATGCTCCCCTGGATGTTCCGCAAGCTCGGCCTGGGCAAGCTGGTCGGCCGCCGCACCTGGGGCGGGCTGGTCGGCATCCTCGGCTTCCCCGTCCTGATGGACGGCGGCCGCGTCACCGCCCCCGACCTGGCCATCTTCACCGAGGACGGCTGGGTCGTCGAGAACGAGGGCGTCCCGCCCGACATCGAGGTCGAGCAGCTCCCCGCCGCGGTCGCGGCGGGCAAGGACCCGCAGCTCGACAAGGCGATCGACGTGGTGCTGGAGGAGTTGAAGCGGGACCCGCCGAGGAAGCTCGAGCGCCCGCCGTTCCCATTGCGCGGCGGCGCGCCCGCAAGGGGGTCGCGCCCTGAGCCCCATCGCGGGGTGGTGTCCCCGGCGGATGGAACCCGCCGAGGCGCCCTCACCCCGGCCCTCTCCCCCGGGAGAGGGTGGCCGAAGGCCGGGTGAGGGTCGGCGAGGCGCCGGGTGCCACGGGTTGTCTTCAACCCGTGCGCCGCGAATTCCGGCCCGGACACGGGTTGAAAACAACCCGTGGCACCCCGCTCAGCCTCTCCGCCGGGACAGAAGCACCCACCACCCCGGAATCCCGCAAGGGCCAAGTCCCATTCGGTCCCTCCGGCGGCGGCGCGGGGCGGCCGGGTGCGGTCGGATCGGGTTGCCACGGGGCCGTCGGCCGTTCGGGTCGCTCGTCCCCATCATCGGGCCCGGCGCCCCGACACCCGCGATTGACGGCACGATCGTGGAACTACGGAGATCATCTTGTCTCAACGGCGGTTAGCAGTTTACGATCTCTCCGGTGCGCATTGGGACTCCGGGCGCGGCCCCGCAACGAGGGATGAGGTCTGATGGACACATTGTCGCGGCTCAATGATGTTTTTCGCGAGGTATTCGACGACGATGAGATTTCCATCACGAGGGGGACGACGGCCCAGGACATCGAGGGGTGGGACTCCGTCATGCACGTCACCCTGATGATCAACGTCGAGAAGGCGTTCGGCGTGAAATTCCGCAGCTCGGACGTGGCCGATCTCAAGAGCGTCGGCGACCTCGTCGACCTCATATCCGCCCGCGCCGGGTAGGGTCGCGACGACCCTCGTGCCCGATCCCGGGACCCGTTGTGCAAGCGACCGGGTGGGGACGCTTCGCGCACGAAGTCTTTTGACCGTCGCCTACCGGGCGGGTTGATTGCGCCGAACCCACGAGATCCCGACATGAATCCGGCCGATCTGTTCAAGGCGACCACGGACCTGCGCAAGAGAGGACGGGAAGGGGAGGCCCTGGCCCTCCTGCGGGACGCCCTGCGCAGGGGCCGGCTCGACCCCGAGGGCATCGATCGGGCCGGGCGATTCATCCGCAAGGTGCTCGCGGACGGGGGCGGGGCCCAGCCTCCCCTGCGCGTGCTCCTGCTGGGGCAATGCACGACCTCCTGGCTGGTCACGGCCCTCACGGCGGTCTCGTGGGGCCACGGCGTCGCGGCGCTCGTCTCGGAGGGGGGCTACGACAACGTCCTCCAGGGCCTGGAACGCCCGGCGCAGGGGGGACGAGCGGCCGGACGCGATCGTGCTCCTGCCCTCGAATCGGAGGCTCCTCGGCGGGACCCGGGCGGCGTCGGAGCTGATCGAGGCCGAGATGGCCTTCTGGCGACAGTCCTGGGCCACGATCGCGGGAAGGCTGGGCTCGCGGATCATCCAGGTCGGCTACAACTGGGTGGAGCCCGGGGCCTCGGGGCATGCCCTCGGGGGACGGCCCGACGGCGCCGTCGACCTGGTCCGCCGGATCAACGCCGAGATGCGGTCCGCCTTGCCCGAGGACGCCTTCTTCGTCGACCTGGAGCAGGTCTCCGGGACGATCGGCCGCGCCGCGTTCTACGACATGCGCCGCGACTTCTGGACGAAGCAGCCCTTCAGCGAGGCGGGGGCCTGCCTCCTCGCCGAGCACCTGTGGGCGGCCGTCCGGGCGCTGACGACGGGGCCGAAGAAGGTCCTGGTCGTGGACCTCGACAACACGCTCTGGGGCGGGGTCGTCGGCGAGACGGGGCCGCTCGGGATCGCCCTCGGCGAGGGCCCCGAGGGCGAGGCGTTCCGCGCCTTCCAGCGCCACCTGAAGGGCCTGGCCGCCCGCGGGGTCGTCCTGGCGGTCGCGTCGAAGAACAACCCGGAGGACGCCCGCGGGCCGTTCGAGACGAACCTCGACATGGTCCTCGGGCCCGACGACTTCGCCGCCTGGGAGGTGTGCTGGGAGCCCAAGGGGACGACGATCGCGCGGATCGCGCGGCGCTCAACCTCGGCCTCGACAGCTTCGTCTTCTTCGACGACAACCCGGTCGAGCGCGAGCAGGTGCGGCAGGCCCTGCCCGAGGTCGCGGTGGTCGAGGTCCCCGACGACCCGTCCGAATTCGTCCGCGCCCTCCAGGCCGGGCTCTGGTTCGAGGCGGCGCGGCTGACCGAGGAGGATCGCGAGCGGGCCGGGCAGTACGCCGCCGGCCGCAAGAGGCGCGCGCTCGAGCAGTCCTTCGCGACGCTCGACGAATTCCTCGGCTCCCTGGAGATGCGGGCCGAGGTCCGGCCGATCGACGAGAAGGACCTCCCGCGGGTCGTCCAGCTCCTGGCCAAGACGAACCAGTTCAACCTGACGACCCGCCGGCACACCCGCGACGACGTCCTCGGCCTGATCGCGCGGCCGGGGGCGGTCGCGCTCTCTCTCCGCGTGCGCGACAAGTTCGGCGACCACGGACTGGTCTCGGTGCTGATCGGGGTGCCGGAGGAGGACGGCGCCCCCGCGACGATGCGGATCGATACCTGGCTGATGAGCTGCCGGGTCATCGGCCGCACCGTCGAGCAGTTCTTCCTCGGCAACTTCCTCGAGAGGGGCCGACGGCTCGGCTTCCGGCGGTTCGTCGGCGAGTACATCCCGACGAAGAAGAACCCGCTGGTGGGCGGCCTCTACGAGGAGCTGGGCTTCCGCCCGATCGGCGAGACGGACCGGGTCATGCGGTACGTGCTGGAGGAGGGCGATGTGGGGCGGTTGACGACGTTCGTGATGGCGGAGGCCGAGGCCCTTGCGCTTTCCGATTGACCTGTACAGCGTCCGGTTCTGGGCCGTGTTCCTCGTCGCCCTCCTCCTGCTCGGGCCGATCCGGACGGCGGCGGCGCAAGTGGGCCTTCGCCCTGGTCAACCTGGGGTTCCTCGGCCTGCACCTGAAGGTCAGCCCGCACCTGATCGTGGTCGCCGGGGGGGTGGTCGTCGCCTGGCTGATCCTCCGCCTGGCCGGCACGCATCGCGCCGCGGGCCCGGTGCTGGGCCTCGGGGGGGCCGCGGTCCTCGCGCTGTTCGTCCTCCACAAGCGCCCCGAGATCGGCGCGGGGTGGGGGCCGCACCGCATCGAGCCCATCCTGACGCTGGTCGGCTTCTCGTACGTCGCGCTGCGGCTGGTCGACGTCGCCCGCGCGGTCGCCGAGGGGAGGCGGCCGGCCCCCGACCTGCCCTCGACGTTCAATTACCTGCTGCCGTTCCACATGCTGGCGGCCGGGCCGATCCAGTCCTACGAGGAGTTCGCCGACCAGCCCGGCGTCCCGCCCCCCCTCGGCGTCGGCGGGGCGCTGGCGGGCCTCGAACGGATCGCCGCCGGGCTGACCAAGAAGTTCGTGCTCGCCAACCTGATCCAGCGCGTCTTCCTGACCGGCTTCCACGCCGGGGGGCCGTACTTCCTCGTCGAGATGCAGTGGAACTTCCTCTGGCTCTACCTCGACTTCAGCGCCTACAGCGACGTCGCCGTCGGGGTCGGTCGGCTGCTGGGCGTGGCGACGCCGGAGAACTTCAACCGGCCCTACCTGGCCCGCAACGTCATCGAGTTCTGGGAGCGGTGGCACATCTCGCTGTCGCTGTTCATCCGCCGCCACATCTTCTACCCGGTCCAGTTCCGGCTGATGCGACGGACCGACGGGCGTGCCCCGCTGCTCTGCGCCAGCGCGGCCTTCGCGATCTCGTTCCTGCTCTGCGGCCTCTGGCACAGGATCGACCTGGCCTGGCTGGCGTGGGGGGCGTTCCAGGCATCGGGCCTGATCGCCTGCAACCTCTACAGGGCGTCCCTGACCAGGAGGCTCGGCCGCAAGGGGCTGAACCGCTACCTCGCGAACCGAGGGATTCGCCTGCTCGCGATCGCCCTGACCTTCGAGTTCAGCGCCCTTGCGGTGGTCATCGTCACCTACCCGTTCGAGGAGCTCGCCTGGTGGCCACGATACGGCAGCCCGTAGAATCTCCCGACCGGGTCGCGCCCGGCCGGTTCGTCCTCCGCGTCGTGTGGATCGCGATCCGACTGCTCCTGGTGTTCTACCTGGGCCAGCCGGGGCTCCGCTTCTTCTACCAGAACTTCTAAAGCGGTTTTCGCATGGCTGGACATGAGAGAATGGGCCGCGGAGGGACGCGGACGGGGCGGATTCCCGCCGATCTGATCCGATCCGTCTTGATCCGCCCGATCCGCGTCCCTCCGCGGCCCATTCCCGAGGCGTGCGCAACCCGAGGGGAAGGCGATCTAGTCTTCGTGGGGTGGCCAGGAGTTCGTGCCTATTGGTAGACTGATAAGGACTTGATCGGGGAGGATCGGACGACCGCGATGCTCGTCGTCGAAGTCTTCCTGAGCGCCTGTTACCACGTCGCCCGGACCGACCGGGATGTGATCCGGACGACAGGCGGTCTCGCGCGTTCACCCCGCGGCGGCGCGAGGCGTTGTTCCCGCGCCGCTTGAGGACACGGATTGGGCCGATTGTGAGGAGGGCCGTGCGATGGCGACGGGGACAGCCAGGCCGGGAATCGACGACCCCGGGGCCGTGAAGGCCCAGTGGCTGGGCCGCCTGAACTCCCTCGTCGAGGAAGTCAAGGGCTGGGCCCAGGCGTCCGGCTGGCGGACCCGGCGGATCGAGAAGACGGTCAACGAACGCCAGCTCGGGACGTATCGAGTCCCGGTCCTGCTCATGGAGAAGGACACCGTCGAGGTCGTCCTGAACCCCGTGGCACGCTTCGTCCCCGGGGCCGACGGGGCGGTCAACCTGTACGTGGCGCCGGCCTACGACGACATCGCCAGCCTTTATTTCGAGGGCGATCACTGGGTCGTGCATTACGGCGGACGGCCCGACCCGGTGGCCACGTACGGTGTGGTCAAGATCACGCCCCGCCTTTACGATGAGCATACGATCCGCGAGCTCCTCGACAGCATGGCCGTCAATGGCTGAACGTCAAGCGTTCATCGACCGGGTCAAGGGCGCGGAGCGGGAGTCTTACGTGGTGGCCGCCGCTGTCGCCCACGACACGCCGGTGGCCCTGGCTGGCGACGTCCCAATGCGGACGAAGACGTCGCCCCGCGACCTCGTCGCGGCGGCCGACCAGGCCGAGACGACGTACGTGATCCGGATGTGGGCCGAATTTGAGACGGCGCTCCGCTCATACCGTCGCCGCATCACGGGGGACGACGACGACTCGATCGGTACAAGGAACCTCATCGATTGGACGGCCGGTGTCAAGCAGGGCCGAGCGATCTCGGCGGATGTCCGGGATGACGTCCACGAAGTCCGAGAGTATCGCAACTCCCTGGTGCACGAGCGCGACGACCAGGCGCCGCCCGCTGCGGTCGCGATCGAGGTGGCCCGGAAGCGCCTCAACACCTTGCTGCACTGTCTCCCCATCCACTGGTGAGCGGGCCGCAGGCAACCCCGGCCACCCCCGCTTCTTCTATCAGAACTTCCAGGAGGGGAGCGGCCCCATGTATGACCTCCGCCGGCTCCGGGGGACGGCGATCGCGCTGCTCGGCGTCGTCCTCGCGATCGGGGCATGCCGCCTGGCCGTGCCCGCGATGACCGGGGGGTGGCCCCGGTGGATGGCCAGGAGCGACTGGACGTTCACGAGGACCGTCTCCTACAAGGCGGCCGGCGAGCGGCTCGCCGGGATCGCCCGCGAGGGCATCCCGGCCGGCGCGCGGTTCGGCGCCTTGCTGGGCTCGTCCACCCTGTTCACCGCGGTCGACCCGACCGTCCTGGATTCGGACGTCGACCCTCCCCTGCGCTGGTTCCACCTGAACGGCAACAGCGCGACGGGGGCCGTCCTCGACACGATGGCCGGGCTGCTCTGCCGCAGCCGGATCAGGCCCGAGGTGGTCGTCATCGGGTTGAACCTGGGCATGCTGGCCGAGGACGAGCGATACGTCGATTTCCGGCTGAGGGACGAGACGGGGTTCCATCACCTCCCCCTGCGGGAGCGCCTCGCCGCGGGCCGGGTGAAGCTCCTGCTCCTGGAGGCGATGGAGGCCGGCCTCGCCGACGTGGGGTCGATCCTGAACCGCGCCCTGCCCGACCGCAACCGGATCAACACCTACGCGCAGTACCTGGCGCTGCGCGCGGATGGCGCTGTTCGCCGCGCTGGGGGTGGAGACGGAAGCGATCTTCTCGCCGATGGACAGGCCGTGGGAGATGGACCCCGGCTACACCTCGGGCCCGCACGAGACCGAGGAGGGGATGGCCTTCTGGATGGACATCTTCCGCGACTTCGGCTGGTTCCGGCCCGGCCAATATGCCGCCGGCAACCCGCACGCCCGATCGGTCGCGAACGCCATCGAGCGCTGCCGCGCCTCCGGCATCGACGCGGTCGTCGTCCTGGTGCCGGAGACGGCGCGCGTCCGCGAGGCGATGCCCCGCGAGGCCGAGCGTTGCCTCTCGTCGGCCCTGGCCGAGGCCTTCGGCCCGGATGGCGTGGACGTGATCGACTTCCGCGACGCCCTCCCCGACGACCAGTTCCACGACCCGGTCCACCCCGACCCCGAGGGGAAGGCCTCCCTCTCGCGGCGCCTCGCCGGGATCTTGAAGGGGCGCCTGGAATCCCGGGCGATGCGCCTCAGGGGCGATCCGGGCAGCCCCGGAGGGGCGACCGTGCGTCGCCAGGGGCGATAGTGAGTCGGGTGGGTCAGCGTCGCGGAGCGCCGCGCAACCCACCTCCGGGCCGGTGGGTTGCGCCGCCTGCGGCGGCTGACCCACCCTACAAGGAACCCGACGCCAGCGCCCTTGACTTAAGGGCATTGCGTCGAGGACCGCGACGGGCCGCGCGCCCGGCCCGGGTCCCCGACGACCGGGCCGAGGGAAATCGGGGCGCCTTCGGGAGAAAGACGGAACGGCCCGCCCGTCGGACACGATAGTAACTCTTGAAGGCCGCGCCGCCGCTCCGCCCCGCAGACCGCCGACGCTCGGCGACCGGACCGGCGACGACGCCCCGCAGAGGACGCACCCATGACCGACACCCTCGAATCCCCCGCCATCCCCGCAGAGGCCCCCGCCCCCGCCGCCCCCAAGCGCGGCGGCGGCCCGAAAACCCCCGGTGGTAAGTTGAGATCGCGGCGCAACTCACTCCGCCACGGCCTCTGCTCCAAGGAGGTGCTCCCCGACGACCTCGCCGCGATCGTCGCCCGCCGCACCGAGGAATTCATCGCCGACTTCCAGCCCCGCTCGCCGTATGAGCAGTTCCTGGTCCGCGAGATGGCCCTGGCCTCGGCACGGCTCGACCGCTGCGCCGCGATGACGATCCTCGACGTCCGCCGCGTCATGCAGCGCGCACCGCCTCATCTGGGACCACGACCGCCGCGTGGCCGTCGAGGGCCTCGGCGCCAGGCTGGCGAAGGACCCGGCGCGGGTGGCGCCCGCCCTGCGCGGCTGCAAGCAGGGGTCCGACTGGCTGATGGACCGCTGGGAGGTGCTCGGCGATATCCTCCGCAACACGGGCGCCTGGACCGACGAGCAGCGCCGGCTGGCCTGGGACCTGCTCGGCGTGCCGGCCGCCTTCCGCGACGGCAACGACCTGCTGCCGCCCCCGGAGGACGTCGAGGCGCTGGCCGCGCTGGTCGACCAGCAGTTGACGATCCTGGGCGAGGACCAGGAGGCGGTGCTCAACGAGCTCGACGCGGCGGAGCGGTCGATGGCGATGGGGGGGATGCCGCTGGAGGAGGACGCCCCGACGGCGCGGCTGCGGAAGTACGAGGGGAGCTGCCGCCGGGCCTTCAACGCGGCCAAGGCCGAGCTGCTGCGGCTGCGCGAGGCGACGGCGGCGGCGTCCGAGCCGGCCCCGGCGGGCCCGCCGCCGTCGCACCGGGCGCCTTTGTCGGGTGCGGCGATCGACAACCTGGCGAAGCGGTCGCGGGTCGCGATGGCGATGCGGGCGGAGGCCGCCTCGGAGCCGGCGCCGACGCCGGTCGTCGAGCGGCCCGCCGCGGCCCCGGCGCCGGCGCCGGCCCGGTCGGCGCCGGTCCCCGCGGCGGCGCCTTTGAATCGCCGCGGGCGCCGCGCCCAGGCGAAGCGCGACCGCCAGGCCGAGCGCCGCGCCGCCTCGGGCCGATGAGCGCGGACGCCTGAGCGTCCCCCGTCGTGCCCCCTCGCCGTGACCAACGCCGTCCCGCACGCCCCCCGGCGCCCCCCGTGCGCGCCCGACCGGCCCTCCCGACCCCGTCGCGGGCCGGAGAGGGGGGCCCTCGGCCCTCCGGGACCGCTCCCGACCCTCCCGAGGCCGGTCGGGCGGGCCGTCCGAGGTCGAAGGCGCGAACGAACTCGACGGCCGAGGGCCGGGATGGAATCGCGGGCCCGAACGAACTCCCGACCCGATCGCCCGGGTTTCGACAGGCACGCCTCACGGAAGGCCAGGGATTAGCTTATTCGGGCAAGATAGGAGGCTCATCTCTCAGCGGATTCACGTCAAAACGGGGTAAGCAGAAAAAATAATCTTTTTCCGGGGTCACATCGGAACTTTCCGTCCGTAGCAGGGTATCATGGTTGTGTGAATCCGAGTGAGATTCCACCAATCATTCGATGATGAATAGGCCCCGCACTCTCAGACCGCCCCATCTGCCCCCCCTCTGAACAGTGCGATCCCGTGGGGTCAACGCCCGCACGGAGGAAGCACCATGAGCCGAAGATTGCGCCGGAAGCCGCGACCCGCGACCCGGTTCCGACCCCGCGTCGCCCCGCTGGAAGATCGCCTCCTGCTCGCCGTGGACGTCCTGACCTACCACAACGACAACGCGCGGGACGGCCTGAACCCGAACGAGACGATCCTGACGCCGAGCGACGTCAACGCGAACACGTTCGGCCTGCTCTTCGTGGACAACACCGACGGCCAGGTCTACGCGCAGCCGCTGTACATGTCGGGCGTGACGATCCCCGGCCAGGGGACGCACAACGTCCTGTACGTCGCCACCGAGAACGACAGCGTCTACGCCTTCGACGCCGACGACGGCGCCATCCTCTGGCATGACGGGCCCTCGGGCACGCCGACGACCCTCCTGCCGGCGGGGGAGGTCCCCTCCGACGGCCGCAACAGCGTCCTCGCGCCCGAGATCGGCATCACCGCCACCCCGGTGATCGACCCGAGCACCGGCACGATCTACGTGGTCACCGCGAGCATGGTGGTCTCGGGCGACACGACCACCTACGTCGACCGCGTCCTCGGCCTGGACGTCGCGACCGGCGCGATCAAGATGGAGTCCATGCCGATCGACCAGTCGATCACCTACCCCGGCACGGGCCCCGGCAGCGACGGGACCGACGTGAGCTTCGACCCGGCCCATTACCTGGAGCGGGACGCGCTGCTCCTGGAAGACGGCGTGGTCTACACCAGCTGGTCCTCGCACGACGACACCCCCCCCTACACGGGCTGGATGATCGGCTTCAACGCGAGCGACCTGAGCCTGGCCACGATCCTCAACGTCGACCCCAACGGCGTCCCGACCAGCGGCGACCTCCCGGACGGGTCGGGCAACACGTTCTGGAACAGCGGGGACGGCCCCGCCGCCGACGCCGCCGGCAACATCTACAACATCTCGGGCAACGGTCCCTTCGACACCAACCTCGACGCCAACGGCTTCCCCCAGAGCGGCGACTACGGCGACTCCTTCCTCAAGTTCACCGCCGACGGCGGGCTCTCGGTCTCGGATTACTTCACCCCCTACAACCAGCAAGACATGGCGGCGACGGACCTGGACCTCGGCTCCAGCGGGATCATGCTCCTGCCGGACATGGTGGACGGCAACGGGGTGACGCAGCAGCTGGCGATCGGCTCGGGCAAGGACGGCAACATCTACGTGGTCAACCGGGACGACATGGGGAAGTTCAACGCCGCCGACAACAGCAACATCTACCAGGAGGTGGTCGGGGGCGTCGGGGGTGATGGGGAGTACGGCTCGCCCGCCTACTTCAATGGCCAGGTCTACTTCGGCGGGGTGAACGCGAACCTCGATGCGTACCAGTTCGTGAACGCCCAGCTGCAACCGACCCCGACTTCCCAGAGCCCGGAGACCTTCTCGTACCCGGGCACGACGCCGAGCATCTCCTCCAATGGCACGAGCGACGGGATCGTCTGGACGGTGCAGGCCTGGTCGTACGGGCTGCAAGAGATCCTCTTCGCTTACGACGCATCCGACCTGAGCCACGAGCCTCTACAGCAGCATCGACACCCCGAACTGGCGCGATCGGTTCGGGCAGGGGCATCAGTTCGTCACGCCGACGATCGCCAACGGCAAGGTCTTCGTCGCCACGATGACCGGGGTCGGCGTGTTCGGGCTCCTGCCGACGGTGGCGACCCCGGCGTCGTCGGACCCCGCGGAGGTCGCCGGCACGACCGCGGCGCTGAGCGTCCTCGGCGCCGACCCCAACTACGACGAGACGGCGCTGACCTACTCCTGGGCCGCCGTCGCCGCGCCGCCGGGCGCGCCGGCCCCCTCCTTCAGCGACGGCGGCACCAACACCGCGCAGGACGTCACCGTCACCTTCGGACAGGCGGGCACCTACACGCTGGAGGCGACGATCGCCGACCCGCTCGGCCTGACCGCCACCAGCGACGTGACCGTCACCGTCGACCAGGCGCTGACGGCCATCGCCGTGGCGCCGGCCGCCGTCACCGACGGCGCCACCCAGGCGCTCGTCGCCACGGCGCTGGACCAGTTCGGCGCCCCGCTGGTGGCGCAGCCGACGTTCACCTGGTCGATCGACCCCGGCGGGGTGGGCGGCACGGTCGACGCGACCGGGACGTACACCGCCCCGGCGGCGGGGACCGGCGCCGACACGGTCCGGGCTTCGAGCGGCACGGTCAGCGGCACCGCCTCGGTGACCGTCGCGGCGCCGCCGACCGTCGCGGTGCCGGCGTCGTCGGACCCCGCGGAGGTCGCCGGCACGACCGCGGCGCTGAGCGTCCTGGGCGCCGACCCCAACTACGACGAGACGGCGCTGACCTACTCCTGGGCCGCCGTCGCCGCGCCGCCGGCGCGCCGGCCCCCTCCTTCAGCGACGGCGGCACCAACACCGCGCAGGACGTCACCGTCACGTTCGCGCAGGCGGGCACCTACACGCTGGAGGCGACGATCGCCGACCCGCTCGGCCTGACCGCCACCAGCGACGTGACCGTCACCGTCGACCAGGCGCTGACGGCCATCGCCGTGGCGCCGGCCGCCGCGGCGGTCGCCGACGGCGCCACCGAGGCATTCGTCGCCACGGCGCTGGACCAGTTCGGCGCCCCGCTGGCGTCGCAGCCGGCGTTCACCTGGTCGGTCGACCCCGGCGGGGTGGGCGGCGCGGTCGACGCGACGGGGACCTACACCGCCCCCGCCACCGGCGCCGGCGCCGACACGGTCCGCGCCGCCGTCGGCACGGTCAGCGGCACCGCCTCGGTGAGCGTCACGGGTTCCGGACCGATGATCGTCACCCCGGCGTCGTCGGACCCCGCGGAGGTCGCCGGCACGACCGCGGCGCTGAGCGTCCTGGTGCCGACCCCAACTACGACGAGACGGCGCTGACCTATTCCTGGGCCGCCGTCGCCGCGCCGCCGGGCGCCCCGCCGCCGGCCTTCAGCGACGGCGGCACCAACACCGCGCAGGACGTCACCGTCACCTTCGGACAGGCGGGCACCTACACGCTGGAGGCGACGATCGCCGACCCGCTCGGCCTGACCGCCACCAGCGACGTGACCGTCACCGTCGACCAGGTGCTGACGGCCATCGCCGTGGCGCCGGCCGCCGCCGCGGTCGCCGACGGCGCCACCGAGGCATTCGTCGCCACGGCGCTGGACCAGTTCGGCGCCCCGCTGGCGTCGCAGCCGGCGTTCACCTGGTCGGTCGACCCCGGCGGGGTGGGCGGGACGGTCGACGCGACGGGGACCTACACCGCCCCCGCCACCGGCGCCGGCGCCGACACGGTCCGCGCCGCCGTCGGCACGGTCAGCGGCACCGCCTCGGTGAGCGTCACCGCCGTGGCATCCTCCGCCCTGTTCGTGGGCAGTGATGCGGAGACGCAGGGGGCCTGGCGGTCGTTCTACGGCGGCGACGGCTACAACATCCCCGCCGACACCAGCGCCACCGACCCCAACCTGCCCTCCTACGCGCAGGTCGCCGTCTCCGGCGACGCCGCCGCCTGGGCCGCATCGACCTCGGACCCCCGCGCCCTGCAAAATGCCGCCGACACCGGCCAGATCGCCTCGGGCTGGTTCACCGGCGCGACGATGACCCTCGACGTGAACATCACCGACGGCCAGCCGCACGAGGTCTCGCTGTACGCTCTGGACTGGGACGGCTACGGCGGCGGCCGGTCCGAGCAAGTCGACGTCCTCGACGCCGCCTCGGGCGCCGTCCTGAGCACGCAGACGATCGCCTCCTTCGGGCAGGGCGAGTACCTGAGTTGGGACCTCTCCGGCCACGTCCTCATCCGCGTGACCAACCTCAACCCCAACAGCAACGCCGTCATCAGCGGCCTGTTCTTCGGCAATGCCGCCGCCACCTCCGGGGCCACCGCCAACTTCCTGGGGATCGACGCGGCGACGCAGGGGGCCTGGCGGTCGTCCTACGGCGGCGACGGCTACGACATCCCCGCCGACCAAAGCGCCACCGACCCCGACCTGCCCTCCTACGCGCAGGTCGCCGTCTCCGGCGACGCCGCCGCCTGGGCCACATCGACCTCGGACCCCCGCGCCCTGCAAGATGCCGCCGACACCGGCCAGATCGCCTCGGGCTGGTTCACCGGCGCGACGATGACCCTCGACGTGAACATCACCGACGGCCAGCCGCACGAGGTCTCGCTCTACGCGCTGGACTGGGACGGCTACGGCGGCGGCCGGTCCGAGCGGGTCGACGTCCTCGACGCCGTCACCGGCAGCGTCCTGAACAGCCAGACGCTCTCCTCGTTCGGCCAGGGCGAGTACCTGAGCTGGGACCTCTCCGGCCACGTCCTCATCCGCGTGACCAACCTCAACCCCAACAGCAACGCCGTCATCAGCGGCCTGTTCTTCGGCGCCTCCATCTCCGGCACCGGCATCAGCACGGCCGCCGCCAGCTTCCTGGGGGCCGACGCGGCGACGCAGGGGGCCTGGCGGTCGTCCTACGGCGGCGACGGCTACGACATCCCCGCCGACCCCAGCGCCACCGACCCCGTCATCCCCTCCTACGCGCAGGTCGCCGTCTCCGGCGGCGACGACGCCGCCTGGACCACATCGACCTCGGACCCCCGCGCCCTGCAAGATGCCGCCGACACCGGCCAGATCGCCTCGGCGTGGTTCAGCTCGTCGATGACCCTCGACGTCGACATCACCGACGGCCAGCCGCACGAGGTCTCGCTCTACGCGCTGGACTGGGACGGCTACGGCGGCGGCCGGTCCGAGCGGGTCGACGTCCTCGACGCCGCCTCGGGCGCCGTCCTGAGCACCCAGACGCTCTCCTCGTTCGGCCAGGGCGAGTACCTGAGCTGGAACCTGTCCGGCCACGTCCTCATCCGCGTGACCAACCTCAACCCCGACAGCAACGCCGTCGTCAACGGCCTCTTCTTCGGTTCGGCCCGGGCCTCGGAATGAGGCCCGGTCGGATGGGTCGGCAGTCCGGGCGGGGGCGCGGTTCGGGGCCGCGCCTCGGCGACCTCGGTCGCGGCGTCGGCCCTCGATCGTCAGGGGCTTCGCTTCAGGCGGTCGAGGAGGACCGCGCCGAGGATGACCAGGCCGAGGACGATCTTCTGGGTGTAGCTCTCGACGCCCGTCAGGTTCATGCCGTTCTGGATCACCGCGATGATCAGGGCGCCGATCAGGGTGTTGACGATCTTGCCCCGGCCGCCGGAGAGGGACGTGCCGCCGACGACCACCGCGGCGATGACGTAAAGCTCGTACATCTGGCCGTAGGTCGGCGCGCCGCTCTTGAGCTGCGAGGCCATGACGACCCCGCCCAGGCCGGCCAGCACGCCGCACAGCGTATAGACCATCAGCAGCACGCGGCGGACCGGGACCCCCGAGAGCCGGGCCGCTTCGGCGTTGCCCCCCACCGCATAGATGTACCGCCCGAGCACCAGGCGGGTCATGACGAGGTGGGCGAGGGCGTAGAGCCCGAGCATCAGGAGGACCGCGTTGGGGACCCGGAGCAGGTCGGCGCCGCGGCCCAGCCAGATGAAGCGGTCGGGGACCTGGTTGATCGATTGCCCCTCGGCCAGGATGTAGGCCAGCCCGCTGGCCACGAGCATCATCCCCAGCGTGACGATGAAGGGGGGGATGCGGAACAGCGTGGTCATGGTGCCGGAGAACGCCCCGGAGGCGGCGCAGGAGGAGATCCCCGCCAGGCTCGCGAGCAGCATCCCCGTCGCGGTGGACGACTCGGCGCCCGCCACGTCCCGGATCAAACGGGACGTCACCACGGCGGACAGCGCGATCAGGCTCCCGACCGAGAGGTCGATCCCCCCGGTGATGATGACCATCGTCATGCCGATGGCGATGATGGCGATCACGGCGATCTGGTTGGCGATGTTCAGCAGGTTGGCCGCCTTGAGGAAGTCGGGCCAGAGGTAGCCCTCGGGCTTGAAGACCCGGGCCCCGGCCAGCGAGGGGAATCGCCTCCGCATCGGGTCGTAGACGCCCCACGAGGCCGTGGCCTGGCTACAGGCGAAGGCGCCGACCCGCGCGCCCCGCTCGCCGAGCCGGGTGATGGCGAGGCGCGCATCGCCCGGCTGCCCGCGCACCGTCCCGACCACGGCGACGCCCCTCTCCTCCAGGCCGTGCCGGAGTCTCCGAAGCGAAGGCGGCGTCCTCGTCGCCCTCCCGGACGACGATCAGGGCACCCGCCCGCCCGCCGGGGTCCGCCGCGATCGCGGCGGCGAGTGCCGCGCCGCCGGGCGCCGGTCGGGTACTGCTCGTTGAGGGTCGCCAGGGCGAAGAAGGCGCAGAGCACGAGCAGCACGAGGACCATGCCGTAATCGGACAGGACGGGGTGGGGAGGGACATCCTCGCGTCGGCTCTTCATCGGCAAGCCCCGGTGCGGAGGACAGCGGGCCCGCTCCTATTTCAACCGCGCGTCCCCCCGACCGTCCTTCTGCCGGTAGAGCGCCGTGGGGATCAATTGCTCGGCGGGGACCTCCTCGCCCGCGAAGTAGCGGACGATCGCATCGACGGCCTTCCGGCCGATCTCGTCGGGGTACTGGACGGGGTCCGCGAAGACCTTCCCTTCCTCGATCGCCCGCTTGCCCTCGGGCTGGCCGTCGAAGCCGATGATCTTCACCCGATCGGCCTTGCCGGCCTTCTCCAGCGCGGCCCGGGCGCCGAGGGCCGACGGGTCGTTGATGGCGAAGATGCCGGCGAGGTCGGGGTGGGCCTGGATGGCGTCCTCGGCGCAGCGGTAGCCGCGGTCCTTCATGCCGTCGCCCGGCAGTTCGGCGACGATCTCGACCCGGCCGGTCGTCCTCCCTTCGTTGTGCCGGTCGATGACCTCCTTGAACCCCTTGACCCTCTGCAAGCACGACTCGGCCTGCTTGAAGTCGAGGATCACCACCTTGCCGCCGCCTTCGCCGAGGGCCTCGATCATCGCCTCGCCCGCCTGCTTGCCCCCGCCGAAGTTGTCGGTGGCGATGTGCGAGACGACCTTCGCCCCCGCGTCGAGGCAGGCGATGTCGGCCGTGAAGACCGGGACCCCGGCCGCGCCGGCCTCGCGGATGGCCGGCCCGATCGACCGCGAGTCGCACGGGCAGAGCACGATCGCCGAGACCTTCTTGACGATGAAGTCCTTGACCTGGTCCTGCTGCCGGGCCACGTCGAACTCGCCGCTCGTCACGATGACGTCGTAGCCGTGCTTGCGGCCCTCCTCGGTGATGGTGTCGCCGATCACCTTGAAGAACGGGTTGGTGAGCGTGAGCACCGAGACGCCGATCGTCCCCTTGCCGGTCGAGGCCCGGGCATTCGCCGCGGACGTCGCGGGACGGGCCCCGCCCCCTCGATTCCCACAACCGGGCGTCGTCGCCAGCAGGGATATCGACAGGATCACCAGGGAGAGTCGCTGCATGGTCGGCCCCTTCCAGATCCCCGCGGATGTCCCACGATCATCGCACACCGGCATCCGGAACGCGAGGTCCCGGACTTCCCCGGGGGCCGATGACCCCGAGCCGGCATGGGTTGAGTTTACAACTTGGCGGATGGCCTTCCGGCGCCCTCGCTCCCGGCGGATCGTCGCCGGGCGATCGCGTCTCGCCGGGGCGGGGGAGGACCGGGACCCCTCACGCGGGTCCGTCCTCATCGCGAATCCCCGGGCGGGTCGAAAATAATGCCCGATCTATTGCGCTGTCAAGTTGACGTCGACGATGCGGAAATGTAATATCATTCATCAGGTCGGGGCGACTCGGATTTCGAGGTGAGGGCCGCATGCCACCCCATGCCACGAAGAAGCGCAAGCACGCCGAGATCTTCGAATACATCGAGCGGGTGATCCGCACCGGCGAGCGCCGCGCGGGCGACCGGCTCCCCAGCGAGCACGAGCTGGTCGCGATCTTCAACACCTCTCGGCCGACCGTGGCCCGGGCCCTGCGCGAGCTCCAGCACGTCGGCCTCATCGAGCGGCGGGCCGGCTCGGGGACGTACGTGCGACGTCGGGAGTCCAACGGCGGCGCGCGGAAGCTCTTCGGCCTGCTGATCCCCGAGCTCGGGCAGACGGAGATCTTCGAGCCGATCTGCGCCGAGATCGCGCGGCAGTTGCAGACGCTCGGGCATTCGCTGCTCTGGGGCGATTCCGGGGGGCTCGGCGACGGCCCGGGCCCCGCGCGGATGCGGCGCGGGGCGTGCCGGCGGGCGCCCTCCAGGAGGACCTGCCGGGCAACGGCGAGGCATCCGGGGGCGTCGCGAATCGCCTGTGCCGCGCCGAGCAGGCGAGCCGGATCTACATCGAGCAGGGGGTCGCCGGGGTCTTCTTCGCCCCCGTGGAATACACCCCGGACGAGGGGAGGACCAACCTCGGCATCCTCGACGCGCTCGACCGGGCGGGCATCCCGGTCGTGCTGCTCGACCGCGACACCGCCGGGTTCCCGTCGCGGAGCCGCTACGACCTCGTCGGGATCGACAACGTGCGCGGCGGCTACGCCCTGACCGAGCACCTGACCCGGCTCGGGCGCCGTCGGATCGGCTTCGTGTCGCGGCCCCGCTCGGCGCCGACCGTCGACCTGCGGATCATCGGCTACCGCGAGGCGATGCGGAGGGCGGGCCTGGGCCCCGGCCCGGACTGGGTGCGGTTCGGCGACCCCGGCGACCCCGGCTTCGTCCGCGGCCTGATCAAGGAGGTCCGCCCCGAGGCGATCATCTGCGCCAACGACATCACGGCCGCCCGGCTGATGCAGACGCTGGGCGGGCTGGGGCTCCAGGTGCCCGACGACGTCGGCGTCGTCGGGTTCGACGACGTGAAGTACGCCCGGCTGCTCGGCGTGCCGCTGACGACCGTGCAGCAGCCCTGCCGCGAGATCGGCCGGGTCGCCGTGGGCGTCCTGATGGAGCGGATCGCCCAGCCGGACCTCCCCACGCGCACGATCCTGCTGGAGCCGACCCTGGTCGGGCGCAGGTCGTGCGGCGCCTCCTGATCGCGGGGACCATCATGGCACAAGGGCTGACGATCGTCGGGTTGGGGGAGGCCCTGTTCGACGTCTTCGCCGACCGGCAGGTCGTCGGCGGGGCGCCCTTGAACGCGGCGGTGCACGCGCATCAACTGGCCTCGACCCTCGGGGGGAGCGGCGTCCCCGTCAGCCGCATCGGGCGGGACGAGCTGGGCCGGAGGCTGCTCGACGAGCTGTCGGCCCGGGGGGTCCCGACCGCGGCGATCCAGGTCGACGACCGCCGCCCGACCGGGCGCGTCCTCGTCACGCTGCGCGGCGGCGAGCCCGACTACGAGATCGTCCGCGACGCGGCCTGGGACCACATCGAGTTCACCGACGACCTGAGGCGCCTGGCCGAGGGCTGCGACGCCGTCTGCTTCGGCACGCTCGCGCAGAGAGGCCCCCGATCGCGCGAGACGATCCTCCAGTTCCTCCGGCACGCGCAGCAGGCGATCCGCATGTTCGACGTGAACCTGCGGCAAGCCTTCTTCGACGAGGGCGTGATCCGGCAGGGCTGCGAGCTCGCGACGGTCCTCAAGCTGAACGAGCAGGAGATGCCGCAGGTCCGCGGGATGCTCGGCCTGGAGGACGTCGGACCGTCCGGGGCGGATCGGCCGGCGATGGAGCTCCGCGAGCGCCTCGCGCTCGATGCCGTCGTCCTGACCCGCGGGGCGTTGGGGACGGCCCTCTATACGTCCGGGGGGAAGGCCGAAGGGGAGCCGGTCCGGTTCCCGATGCATCCGGGCGCGGACAGCGTCGGCGCGGGGGATGCCTGCGCGGCCGGGGTCCTGGTCGGGATGCTCCTGGGCTGGCCTCCGGAGCGGACGGTGGCGCTGGCCAACGCCGCGGGGGCGTTCGTCGCCTCGCAGCCGGGGGCGACCCCACAACTCCCCCGGGACATCCTCCGACGGGTCGCCCGCGCGTGAGGGGAGTCGGGGGCGGATCGCCGAGGGACCTATGACCTTCCTGAGCGAATTGACGGGATCGTTCGCCCGGCCGGCGGCCGAGAACCCGACGGTGGCCATGGTCGAGGCGGCCTACCGCCATCACGGGCTGGGCTGGCGGTACATCAACTGCGAGGTCGCGCCCGAGAGGCTCGGCGACGCCGTGCGAGGGGCCGCGCGATGGGCTGGCGGGGCTTCAACTGCTCGCTGCCGCACAAGGTCGCCGTGATCCCGCACCTCGACGGCCTGGGGGAGTCGGCCGCGATCATGGGGGCGGTCAACTGCGTCGTCCGTCGCGGCTCCCGGTACATCGGCGAGAACACCGACGGGAAGGGGTTCGTCCAGTCGTTGCGGGAGGCGGTCGATCCCGCCGGCAAGGCCCTCGTCCTGTTCGGGGCCGGGGGCGCAGCGCGGGCCATCGGCGTCGAGACGGCACTTGCCGGCGCCCGCACGATCACCGTCGTCAACAGGAGCCGGGAGCGGGGCCTCGAACTGGTCGCGCTGGTCAATGAGAAGACGCCGGCCCGCGCCGAGTTCGCGCCGTGGGAGGGCGAATACCGCGTGCCGGAGGGGGCCGACATCGTGGTGAACGCCACGTCGATCGGGCTGTTCCCGGACGTCGACGCCCGCCTGCCGCTCGTCCTCGATTCGCTCCGCCCCCCGATGGTGGTGGCCGACGTGATCCCCAACCCGCCGCGCACCCGCCTGATCCGCGACGCCTCCGCCCTCGGGTGCGCGGTGATCGACGGCCTCGGGATGCTCGTCAACCAGGGGGTGATCGGCATCAAGTACTGGACGGGAGTGGACGTGGACCCCGTCGTGATGCGGGCCAAGCTCGAAGAACTCTTCGGCGTGTGAGCCCGGCGCCGAGACGGACCCCGGGGGAGAGCTCATGCGAGGGGCATTGCTGGCGGCCGTGTTGGGAATGGTGCTGCCCGCGTCGTCCGCCGTCGCGGAGCCGGAGGCGGAATCCGCGTATCGTCGCGTGATCACGAGCGCGAGAGAAAGCCGGCGCACCGAGTCCTTCACGCTCGGCCACCGCGACGTCCCCGGGATCGAGACCGGCCCCTGGTCCGTGCGCAAGACCACCCTCCACGGGGGCAAGCAGGAAGGGGTCGAGCTGATCACGATCGACAACGGCAAGCTCCTCATCACGCTGGTCCCCACGCGGGGCATGAGCGTCCTCGAAGCCCGTTCGGGGGACCTGCGATTGGGCTGGGATTCGCCGGTCAAGGAGGTGGTCCATCCCCAGTTCATCTCTTTGGAGAGCCGGGGCGGGCTGGGATGGCTCGAAGGCTTCAACGAGGGCCTGGTCCGCTGCGGCCTGGAGTTCGCCGGGCACCCCGGGCTCGATGAGTTCGTCGACAATACGGGCGCCAGGGCCGAGATGGTCCTGACGCTCCACGGCAAGGTCGGCAACATCCCGGCGTCGGAGGTGGAAGTCCTCGTCGACCGCTCCCCGCCGCATCGCATCCGCGTCCGCGGCGTCGTCCACGAGCGGCTGTTCTTCGGCCCCAAGCTGGAGCTCGCGGCGGAGGTCTCGACCGTCGCCGGGTCGGACACGTTCCGCGTCGACGACGCCGTCACCAATCGCGGCGGCTCGTCGCAGGAGTTCCAGCTCATCTACCACGCCAACTACGGCCCCCCCCTGCTGGAGAAGGGGGCGACGGTGGTCGCGCCCGTCGAGGAGGTCGCGCCGATGAACGACCATGCCGCGAAGTCCATAGGTCAATACGGCACCTATGACGGCCCGACGGCCGGCTTCGTCGAGCAGGTCTACCTCGTCAATCCGCTCGCCGACGCCCGGGGGCGCACCAGCGTCCTGCTCCGGAACGCCAAGAGGGACCGGGGGGCCTCGATCTCCTGGTCGTCGCGAGACTCCCCTACCTGACGTTCTGGAAGAACACGGCCGCCGAGGCCGACGGCTGCGTGACCGGCCTGGAGCCGGGCACGGGCTTCCCGTACAACCGCAAGGTCGAGCGGCGGGCCGGGCGCGTCCCCAGGCTGTCGCCCGGCGAGACCCGGCGGTTCTCTCTGGAGTTCGGCCTGCACTCGGGCACGGACGCCGTCAAGGAGGTGGCCGGGCGGATCGCCGACATCCAGGAGGGCCACGAGCCTCGCGTCCGGACGAAGCCCCCCGCGATCGCCCATTGAAGCGGAGATGACGACGCTCGGCCCGAGATTTCGCCTGCCTCCCCGCATCCCGAAAGGCCGGATCACGCGGTGACCATGATGAAACCCTCCCCGCATTCGCCCCGCCATCGTGCCCGTCCGGCGACCGTCCTTGCCATCCTCCTCCTCGCGACGACGGGGATGGTCCGGGCCGCCGCGGCGGACGACGCCGGGATCGACCTCTTCGAGGAGAAGATCCGCCCCGTGCTCGTCGAGCACTGCTACAAGTGCCACAACAGCCAGGACATGACGGAGGGTGGGCTGGCGCTCGACCACCGCGAGGGGCTGATCGAGGGGGGCGACTCGGGGCCCGCCGTCGTGCCGGGCGACCCCGCCGCGAGCCTGCTGGTCAAGGTGGTCCGTCACGAACCGGGCGCCCCGCGGATGCCGAAGGGGGGGGCGAAGCTCCCGGGCGCGGTCGCGGCCGACTTCGCCCGGTGGGTGAAGCTCGGCGCGCCCGACCCGAGGGACGAGCCGCCATCGGCCCGGGAGCTCGACGCGCTCACGTCCTGGGAGGCCGTCCGCGAGCGTAGGGCCCGGTGGTGGAGCTTCCGCCCGGTGACGAGGCCGGAGCCCCCGGCGGTGCGCCTCGAAGGCTGGTCGGACCACCCCGTCGACCGCTTCATCCTCGCCCGCCTCGAACGCGAGGGGCTGGAGCCGGCCGCGCCCGCCGATCGCCGCACGCTGATCCGCCGCGCGTCGTTCGCCCTCACGGGCCTGCCCCCCACCCCCGAGGAGATCGATCGGTTCCTCCAGGATGACTCGCCCCGCGCCTATGAGGAACTGATCGATCGCCTCCTGGAGTCGCCCCGCTTCGGCGAGCGCTGGGCACGGCACTGGATGGACTGGTTCCGCTTCGCCGAAACGCACGGCAGCGAGGGGGACCCGGCCATCCCCCACGCCTGGCGCTATCGCGACTACCTGATCCGCGCGCTCAACGACGACGTGCCCTACGATCGCCTCGTCCGCGAGCATCTGGCCGGCGACCTCCTGCCCGAGCCCCGGATCAATGGCGAGCTTCAGATCAACGAGTCGGCGCTCGGCATCGCCCATTACCGGATGGTGCCGCACGGCTACGCGCCGACCAACGCGCTCGACGAGCAGGTGACCTTCACCGACAACCAGGTCGACGTGCTGACGAAGGCCCTGCTCGGGCTGACCGTCTCGTGCGCCCGGTGCCACGACCACAAGTTCGACCCGATCGGCCAGTCCGACTTCTACGCCCTCTACGGCATCATGGTCAGCAGCCGCCCGGCGCTGATCACGGTCGACACGCCGGGGCGCCTCCAGGTCCACCGCGACGAGTTGCAGCGCCTGCGCGGTCGGATCAAGCAGGGGCTGGCCGTCGCCTGGACGCGATCCCTCGACGACTTGCAGGCCCGGATGCTCCGCTCCGCGGCGGCCGGCGAGCCGATGCTGGCCGAGGCCGCGAAGGACCCCGGCCACCCCCTGCACGCCTGGGAGGCCCTCCGCAATCAGCAAGACGACGCCTTCGCCCGGACCTGGGTCCGCCTCCAGGCCGACACCCTCGACGGGCCGGGGCGCCGCGACGGCCGGACGGGGACCGGCCTTCGTTGGGACCTGTCGGGCGACGACTACGCCGCCTGGTTCAAGCACGGCAACGGCCTGCCCGAGAGGCCGTCGCCCGCGGGCGAGTTCCACGTGCTCCCCGAGGGCGAGCCGGTGGTCTCGAACGTCTATCCCGCGGGGGTCTACACGCACCGGCTGTCGAGCAAGCACAATGGCGTCCTCACGTCGCCCCGATTCCGGATCGAGACCGATGCGATCTCGGTGCGGATCGCGGGGGCGGGGGGCGCCGGGCCCGCCTCGTGGTGCAGAACTACCCCCGCCACGCGGGCCCCATCTACCGGGGGACCGAGCCGAAGAGCGAGAACCTCCGGTGGTATCGCTGGGACACCCGGTACTGGAAGGGCGAGTGGGCCTACATCGAGGTGGCGACCGCGGACGACCTGCCCGTCGAGGTCAAGCCGGGCGATGGGCGTTCCTGGTTCGGGATCGCCGAGGTCGTCGGCCACGAGAAGGGCTGGCGGGCCCCTGCGCCGGGCCCCCTGCCCTCCATCCTCGCCCGGGGGACGCCCGGGTCGCCGGCCGAGCTGGCCGCGCTCTACACGGCCGCGCTGCGCGACAGCATCGGGGCCTGGGCCGACGGCACGATGACCGACGACCAGGCCGAACTCCTCGGCGGCTTCGTGCGGGCCCGCCTGCTCCCCATCTCGCTCGATGCGCTGCCGGGCTCTCCCCCCTGGTCGCGGAGTACCGCACGATCGAGGCCGAGGTCCCCGTGCCGACCCGATCGCCGGGAGTGCTCGAAGGGACCGCCTTCGATCAACCTCTGTTCGTCCGCGGCAATCCCAAGAAGCCCGGCGACGCGGTCCCCCGGCGCTTCCTCAAAGTCTTCGGGTCGCGGCCCTACGAGACCCATGGGAGCGGACGCCTGGAACTGGCCGAAGACATCGCCTCGCCGCGCAACCCGCTGACATCCCGGGTGATCGTCAACCGCCTCTGGCATCACCTGTTCGGCCGGGGGATCGTCGCGACGACCGACAACTTCGGCCACCTGGGAGACGAGCCCTCGCACCCCGAGCTCCTCGACTATCTGGCCGCCCGGTTCGTCGACGAGGGCTGGTCGATCAAGCGGATGATCCGCCTGCTCGTCACTTCGAAGACCTATCGGATGAGCGGCCGGGCCCCGTCGGGCGCGGCGGAGAGGGACCCCACCAACCGCCTGCTCTCGCACGTCCCGGTCCGCCGCCTGGAGGGGGAGGCCATCCGCGACGCGATCCTCGCCGTCTCGGGCCGGCTGGACGGGACCATGTACGGGCCGAGCATCGCGGGGGAAGGCCGTCGCCGGGGCGTCTACGTCCGCGTCCAGAGGAACAGGCTCGACCCGTTCCTGAACGTGTTCGACGCGCCGGAGCCCCTGTCGGCCCGCGGCCGCCGCGACACGACCAACGTCCCGGCCCAGTCGCTGACCCTCATGAACGACCGCTGGGTCATCGAGCAGGCCCGCCACTGGGCCGAGGACGTCACGTGCGACCCCTCCCTCTCGGACGATTGCCGGCGCATCGATCACATGTTCTTGACGGCCCTGGGCCGGCCGCCGTCGGCCGAGGAGACGGAGCAGTGCCGGCAGTTCCTGGAGGGTCGCGACCAGGGGCCCGGGACGCTCGACGAGTGGCGGTCGGACCCGGCCCGGCGCTGGCGGGACCTGGCGCTCGCCCTCTGGAACCTCAAGGAATTCATCTATATCCGTTGACCAGTATCGAGGAGGACGACCGATGACGCGAGACGACCCTCAGCAGGGGAGGCCGGCCGCGGCGATGTCGCGGCGACGGATGCTCCGGCGGTGCTCGACCGGCTTCGGGATGGTCGCGCTCGCCGGCCTGATGGCGGACCGGGCGTATGCGGGCCCGGCGACCGCCATCGCGGAGGGCCCGGGCCCCGGCCGCCGGACTTCCCGCCGAAGGCCAGGAATGTCATCTTCTGTTATATGTCGGGTGGTGTATCGCACGTCGATTCGTTCGATCCCAAGCCCCGGCTCGACCGCGACCATGGCAGGCCGATGCCGATGCCGATCGAGCGGACCCAGTTCAACAACAACGGCAACCTGTTCGCCAGCCCGTGGGAGTTCCGGAGGTGCGGCCAAAGCGGAATCCCGGTCAGCGACCTCTTCCCGCGGATCGGCTCGTGCGCCGACGAGCTCGCCGTGATCCGGTCGATGACCGCGAAGTTCAGCGAGCACGCGCAGGGCAACTTCTTCTTCCACACCGGCCTCCCG
Organism: uncultured Planctomycetaceae bacterium; assembly: GCA_963708145.1. Lineage (GTDB taxonomy): Bacteria > Planctomycetota > Planctomycetia > Isosphaerales > Isosphaeraceae. The sequence goes on from OY970189.1 coordinate 450,921, forward strand.
TTCATGGGCTATCCGAGCGCCGGCGCCTGGGTCGATTACGGCCTCGGCAGCGAGAACCGCGACCTGCCCGGGTTCGTGGTCCTGCGCAGCGGGGGATCGGCGATCCCTCACGGCGGGGTGGGGATCTTCAGCAACGGGTTCCTGCCGGCGGTCCACCAGGCGTCGATCCTCGACGCCGACGCGCCCGAGCCGGTCCGCAACATCAGGCCGCGCGAGCCGGACCCCCTCCAGCGCCGCCGCCTCGGGCTGGTCGCCGGCATGGACCGCCGCTTCCTCGCGGACGTGGACGACGACCCGGCGGTCGAGGCGGCGATCCGCAACTACGAGACCGCCTACCGCATGCAGGCGGCCGTCCCCGACCTGGTCGACCTGAGGGGGGAGACCGAGGCGACCCGCCTCCTGTACGGGGTCGACGACCCGGACCCGAAGAAGGCGGCCTATGCCCGCCAGTGCCTGCTGGCGCGGCGGCTCGTCGAGCGGGGCGTCCGGTTCGTCGAGCTCACCTGCCTGTCGTACAACATCGGCCTCGGCAACGCCGCCAACCCCTGGGACCAGCACGCCGACCTCGAGGCCGGCCACGGCAAGATGGCCCACCAGGTCGACCAGCCCATCGCCGCCCTGATCACCGACCTGAAGTCCCGGGGTCTGCTCGACCAGACCCTCATCATCTGGGCCGGCGAGTTCGGCCGCACCCCGTTCTCGCAGGGGAGCAACGGCCGCGACCACAACCCGTTCGGCTTCAGCATCTTCCTGGCCGGAGGCGGGGTGAAGGGGGGCACGACCTACGGCGAGACGGACGAATACGGCTACCACGCCGTCGATCGCGCGTGCGACATCTACAACCTCTGGGCCACCGTGCTCCACCTGCTCGGCGTCGATCACCGGGACCTGACTTACCGCTTCAGCGGCCGCGACATCCGCCTGACCGACGTCCACGGGGACGTCCTCCGCGACGTGATTGCCTGAGGAGATGTAAGGCCATGCCGCATGCGATCCATTGCGCCGCCGCCCTCCTGGCGGTCCTCGCCGTCCCGCTCGCCCCTCCCCCCGCGAGGGCCGAGAACGCCCCGGAGGGCGCGATCGACGACCCGCGCAACATCCGGACGGGCCTCCCCATCCCCGACGAGGGCTACTGCGACCAGCCTTATGTCGTCATCACCGACGACGGCCGCTGGCTCTGCGTGATGACCACCGGGCGGGGCGTCGAGGGCCAGCCCGGCCAGCACATCGTCTCCGCCCGCAGCGCCGACCGGGGCCGGACCTGGTCCGACCTCGTCGCGATCGAGCCCGCCGACGGCCCCGAGGCCTCCTGGGCCATGCCCTTGAAGGTCCCCGGCGGCCGGGTGTACGTCTTCTACACCTACAACGCCGACAACCTCCGCGCCGTCCCCTCGGGCAACTCCGCGTCCGCCAACAGGAGGGTCGACACCCTCGGCAAGTATGCGTTCAAGTATTCCGACGACCACGGCCGCACCTGGTCGAGCGACCGCCACTTCATCCCGATGCGCCCGATGCGGCTCGACCGCGAGAACAACACCCGCGGCGAGATCCTCTTCTTCTGGGGGGTCGGCAAGCCGATCACCGTCGGCGACTCGGCCATCTTCGGCTTCGCCAAGGTCGGCAAGTGGGGCACGCCGGGGACGATGGTCCGGTCGCAGGGGGTCTTCCTGAGGAGCGACAACATCCTGACGGAGCCCGTCCCGTCGAAGGTCCGCTGGGCGCTCCTGCCCGACGGCGACGAGGGCCTGCGGGCGCCGAAGGGGCCGGTGTCCGACGAGGCGAACCCGGCGGCCCTGTCCGACGGCTCGCTCTACGCCACCTATCGCACGATCGACGGCTACCCGTGCCACGCCTACAGCCGGGACGGCGGCCACACCTGGACGCCCCCGTCCTACGCCACCTACACGCCCGGAGGGCGGAGGATCAAGCACCCCCGCGCGGCCAACTTCGTGCGCCGGTTCGCCAACGGCAAGTTCCTCTACTGGTACCACAACCACGGCGGCGAGCCGTTCCACGACGGCCCCCGCAACCACTACCTCGGCCGCAACCCCGCCTGGATCTGCGGAGGGGTCGAGAAGGACGGCTTCATCCACTGGTCGGAGCCCGAGGCCCTGCTCTACGACGACGACCCCGAGACCCGCATGAGCTACCCCGACTTCATCGAGGAGGGCGGGCGGTACTTCGTCACCGAGACGCAGAAGACGATCGCGCGCGTCCACGAGATCGACCCGACCCTGCTCGAAGGGCTCTGGGCCCAGGCCGATCGCAAGGGGGTCGCCCGCGACGGCCTCGTCGCCGAGGTCGCCGGGGACCCGATCGCGGCGGGCACCCCGCTGGCGATCCCCCGGCTCCCCGACCTGCGGTCGCGCCGCGGGTTCTCGATCGACCTCCGGGTCCGTTTCGACGAGCTGACCGCCGGGCAGACGATCCTCGACACGCGAGACGAGGCGGGCAAGGGCCTGCTCCTGACGACGTCCGACCGATCCTCGCTGCGGCTGACCCTGAACGACGGCCGGGTCGGGGCCACCTGGGACAGCGACCCGGGGACCGGCCCGGGGACCCTCAAGGTGGGGGCCTGGCAGCACGTGACCGCGATCGTCGACGGCGGCCCGCGGATCATCTCGTTCGTCGTCGACGGCGTCCTGGACGACGGCGGCGCCCTCCGCGAATACGGCTGGGGCCGCTTCCCCCACGACCTGGGCGACGTCAACGGCTCCGCCCGCGCCCCGGTCGCGCCGACGCTCCTGGGAGGACTCCGGGCCTTCCGCATCTACGACCGCGCCCTGCGCACCTCGGAAGCCGTCGGGAACAGTCGCGATCTTGCCCTGTCGAAGACCTCGTCGGGGGTGCGATCGACCATCGATGAGGATTTCGGCAGAGCAACCCCAGCTTTTTTCGTGCAGGGTCCTTTTGATGCAACGCGGTCCTGGTGCGTAGGCCGGTCACCGGGGACGGCGGGCCGGTCCGCCGCGTCGCCCGGCGCCTCGCGAGGGACCTCGAACGGTGCCCCGGTCAGGCTCTTCCAGGTCGCCTTCTGCGCCGGAGTCATGAGGGCGACGATCTTGGCGAGCGTTGCCTTGTTGATGTCTTCGAGTATCTTCCCCGGGTCGGACGTGGCCTTCTGGCTGGCCTTGCGGTATTCGTCGTTCGCCCCGGCGGTGATCGCACCGATCTTCGCCCTCTGGTCGTCGGTCAGCTTCAAGTCTCCCTGGATCTTCGGGCTGGCGAACGCGCGATAGCCGGCACGCTGCAGTTCGACCTGCTCGAAACGCTTGAACTGCTCGGGCTTGAGGATGTCGTTCAACCGCGTGGCGGCGAATTCGCGCATCTCATCCCTCATCTTGGTCCGCTCAGCGGGGGAGGCTTGCGCGAACTTTCCCTCGGCTTCTCGGTCCTTCGCGTCCAGTTCGTCGAAGAAGGCGTCAAGCTTGTTGGCCTAGCCGGCGGAGATCTTCAACTCCTTCTGAACCGCCTTGTTCCGCAGCAAGCTGGGGTCTCCCTGGGCCGAGACCGGACCGGCCATGAGGGCGGCCGCAGCGACCGCCAGGCAGACACTCTTGGTGAAGCTCGTCAACATCGTCTTTGGATTCCCGAAGGTCGAAGCCCGACCGTCGCGGTCGGCGCCATTGCATAGGAGGTCAGATCCAACAGATCAGCGGAGAAGAATTCGACAAGCGCCCGCCCGGCGGTAGCCAATCGGGATTAGTCGTTGAAATATACAGCGCATTGCCTCTGTTCCCAAGCCCTGTCCGGGGCGAAGACGGGAATCGGCCATGAGCAGGTCGGGCACTCGATGCCGGAACCGGGATTTCCCAGGTGAGCGTTGACCTCATCATCCGGGACCGCGCCCGGCCCTCCTGGACACGCATTGGACACGCGCGGCATCCCCGTGTCCGGCGGAAAACGGGCGGGTGGCCCTGGTGACTTGTCCGCTAAGCTGCCCGCCGGGGTTTCTTTTCACTTTTCGCCCGCAAGCTTCGGCTGTAGGAGTCGAACCCGCCTTCGACGGCCTCGCGCAGCCCCGCCCGCGTGGCATGACTCCGCACCGGGATCTCCTGGTACTTGACCTGGCGGAAGACCGGCTCGATTTCGTTCAGCTCCGGGCTGTACGGCGGCAGGAAGTACAGGTAGATCCCCGCCGCCGCCAGACCCGCCCGCGCCCGCCTCACGACCCCGCTGGTGTGCAGGCTGGCGTTGTCCAGGACCACCACCCGCGGCACCTTCGACCATGGCAGCGACCGCACGAATGCCAGGAAATCGTACGAGTCCCACGTCCGCTCCGCGGTGAAGACATCCAGCCGCGGCCGCCCGCCGTAGGGGCGGTAGGCGGCCATCGCGTTGACCCGCCGCCCCTGCGGGGCCTCGGACTTGACCCGCTTCCGCTGCCGAGGCAGCGCCCAGGTGTAGGCCGTCGGGAGCGTCGGCGCGAACCCGCACTGGTCGAGGTAGTAGAGCTTGATCCGGCCGGCCCGGGCCTTGTGCTTCAGGTTGAGCAGCACCCGCTTGGCCCGCGCGACCCTGGCCGGGTCCTGCTTGTGCCGCAGCCAGCCGGCGGTCCGGCCCCAGCGCGCCGGAGCAGCCCGAGGTAGCGGCGGATTTGGCGCGGCTCAGCGCGATCCCGCGGGGGACGAGCGCCTGGCTGAGCTGGCGGCTGGTCCAGGTGCGGTCGTCGCCGAGCAGGGCCCGCAGCGCCCCGGTCACCTCGCGGCGTCGGGCGTCGTCGAGTGGCGGCCCGGTGCGGCGGGGGAACAGCGCGGCGATGCCGCGGCCGAGGAAGTCCTTGAGCACGGCGCGGACGGTGTGCCCGCAGTAGCCGAGGTGGTCGGCGATCCGAGGCGCCGCCCACCCGGCGTCGGCGAGGCAGACCATCTCCAGGCGGTCCCGCGCCCGGGGCGGTAGGTCGGCCCGGCGAAGGGTTTGCAGCTCATCGCGGGTGGCGTCATCGAGGTGGATGCGGATCATACCGGAATTGTAGGGGAACCTCGGCCACACGCTTAGGGCCTGGAACGAAACAACTGTTATAATTCGTCGCTGCGGCTCATAATGGACGGATGCCCGACGATCCTGAACTCCAACGGAAGTTCGCCGCGATCCTGCCGAACCTCGACGAGCGGCAGCGACGGCTCCTCGCCGCCGTCGAGGCCCGCTCCCTGGGCTACGGCGGCATCCGCCGCGTGAGTCGGGCCTCGGGCATCTCTCACGCCGCGATCCAGCGGGCGTTGAAGGAACTCGACGCTCCACCCCCTCCCCCCGGTCGCGTCCGACGGCCCGGCGGAGGTCGCAAGAAGCTCCGCGACAAGGAGCCGGCGATCCTCGTGGCCCTGGAGGGACTGATCGCCCCCGAGACGCGGGGCGACCCGATGTCCCCGCTGCGGTGGACCTGCAAGAGCACCCGCCAACTGGCCGAGGCCTTGGGCCGCCAGGGGTTCGCCGTCAGCCATCGGGTCGTCGGGGAGATGCTCCACCACCTCGGCTACAGCCTCCAGGCGATGGCCAAGACCCTGGAGGGCAGGCAGCACCCCGACCGTGACGCCCAGTTCCGCTACATCAGCGAGATCAGCGGGCGGTACATCGCCGCGGGCTCCCCGGTCATCTCGGTGGACACCAAGAAGAAGGAGCTGGTCGGGCAGTACGCCAACCGGGGCCGGGAGTGGCAACCGGCGGGTGAGCCCGAGGAGGCCCTGATCCATGACTTCCCCGACCGCCGCGTCGGCAAGGCGATCCCCTACGGGATCTACGACATGGGCTGGGACCTGGGGTGGGTCAACGTGGGCGTCGATCACGACACGGCCAGCTTCGCCGTCGAGGGCATCCGGCGGTGGTGGTCCGGCATGGGGTCGGAGATGTACTCCGACGCCGGGCGGTTGCTGATCTGTGCCGACGGCGGGGGCAGCAACGGCTATCGGGTCCGGCTGTGGAAGGTCGAACTCCAGCGGTTCGCCGACGAGACGGGCCTGGAGGTGACGGTCTGCCACTTCCCGCCGGGCACGAGCAAGTGGAACAAGATCGAGCACCGGCTGTTCTCGCACATCACGATGAACTGGCGGGGCCGCCCACTGGTCAGCCATCAGGTGGTCGTCGAGTTGATCGCCGCGACGCGGACCGCGACGGGCCTGGAGGTGGAGGCCCGGCTGGATACGGGGAGCTACCCGACCAAGGTCAAGGTGACGAAGCAGCAGATGGAGCGGGTCCGGCTGCATCCCCATGACTTCCATGGTGAGTGGAACTACACGATCAGGCCTGAGTCGTCCGGATCGCACGGCAAGTCGTAATGCTTATTCCGTTCCAGACCCTTAGTGGTCGACGCCGGAAGTCATGAGGGATAGACCCAGTGGAGTTTCTTGCGGGCATCGGCGACGCGGAACTGCCACTCGACCTTGGTCCGAGCTGCGTTCCTTGTGCGCTCCCAGGCCGCGACCGCCTCGCGCAACTCTTCCGACGTCTCGATCCGACGGCTCAGGCACTGCCGGGCCAGCACACTGAACTCCATCTCCGCCATGTCCAGCCAACTGCCGTGCTTGGGCGTGTAGTGGAACTCCAGACGCGTCGCGATCCGCCGCGCCTCCTCCGGGCTGAATGCCTCGTACAACGCCCCGAACACGTGCGTATTCAGGTTGTCCAACACCACGCGGATCGTGTCCGCCTTCGGGAAATGATCATCCACCAGCGCCTTCATCACCCAGGCGAAGTCCACGTAGCCGCGGTGCTTCGTCACCTCCAGGTGCCGCCAGCCCAGCAGTGGGCAGAGCAGCAGAAATACGTTCGCCGTCCCGTTCCGTGTGTACTCGTAATCCTCTTTCGCCGTCTGCCCCGGCTCTGCCGGGATCGGCTCGGCGACCTGGCCGTGCAGCCCCTTGCTCAGTTCGTCCATGCAGACCACCGGCCGCGCTTCGTCCAGCGGCTCGGCGTACAACTCCAGGACGTCCTCCATCCGGGCGACGAACTCGCCGCTGACCTTCGGGATGCACCACGACCGCTTCTGCCAGGGCTTCAGCGCATTTTTTTGAGAACCCGGCGCACCGTCGACTCGGAGACCGATTCGACGACTTCCAGTTCGACGGCGCGGTCGGCCAGCAGCTTGGCGGTCCAGCGTGCCTGCCCCTCCGGTGCGTCGGAGCAGGCCAAGGCGACGATCATCGCCTCCTGCTTGCCGTCGAGCTGGGCCGGGGCCCCACTCCGAGGCTTGTCCGTGAGGGCCGCCTCCAGGCCCTCGCGCGCGAACCTTGTGCGGTGGCGTTCCACGGTCGAGCGGCTGGCCCCGGTCGCGGCGGCGATCTGCTCGTCGGTCCGCCCCTCGTCGGCCCGCAGGAGGATCTGGAAGTGGCGACGGCGTCGGCCGTTGAGCGCTTCACGTTCCAAGCGATCGGAGAGTTCGGTGCGTTGCTCAGGAGTCAGCCGGACGAAGGCCGCCTTGCGCATGATGGATCTCCTTGTGGGAGATCGCAGTGTACGCGGAAGCGTCGAAATCGTCACGACTTCTGGCGTCGACCACTAGTGCTCTGATGTTGAAACGAAGCGTTGATGGACAAGCTACCTGTGCCGCTCGTCCGGCGTCCAAATGCAATATCATCTCCGCTTCGATTGAGCCGGCTCCAGAGGCGATCCCATGCAGTCAATCGCATATCTCGGGGACGATCGCCCCGAAACCCGCGAGCGTCGAGGTCCCCGGTCATGGCCGGCCAGCCGCCCGGAAGACAGCGCCAGAGGGGCCAAGGAGGGGTGCGAGGTCTCGGACGGAAAAAATTTGCATTGTCAGGTTGATGTTCGGACCGCGGAAATGTATTATCACCCTTCTTCACACGAGCTGGGCGGGATGGGGGTGACAACTCGCGCGTTTCTCCCCGCCCTGCCCGGACGATGCGATCGAGGTCTGACCGGCCCCATCATCGGTCAAGTTGCCAGGGGATCATCGGCCCGCTTTTTCATCTCGCGAGGAGTCAGGCCATGAGACGCCGCGGTTTCACGCTGATCGAATTGCTGGTGGTGATCGCGATCATCGCGGTCCTGATCGCGCTGCTGCTCCCGGCGGTGCAGTCGGCGCGCGAGGCGGCGCGGCGGAGCCAGTGCGTCAACAACCTGAAGCAGATCGGCCTGGCCCTGCACAACTACAACGAATCCCGGGGGGCGTTCCCCTTCGGGTACGGCTGGAATGTCTGGGGCCCTCTGGTGAACATGCTCCCCCAGCTGGAACAGCAGATCGTTTACAACAACATCAACTGGGATATTCCACCCAACACGAGCCGCAACACCGGGGGCAACGAGACGGTCCTGTTCACGAAGCTCAACGTCTGCCTCTGCCCCTCCGACATCGACCGGCTGACCACCGCCGAGGGGCACCTCAACTACGTCTTCAACACCGGCTCGGACGGCTACAGCGCCTTCAAATCCTCCTCCACCCAGAACGTCGGCCCGTTCACCAACTGTGCCACGGGCCCGCCCTGCCGGCCGCAGGACATCACCGACGGCCTGAGCAACACGGCCGGGGTGAGCGAACGGGTCAAGGGGATCGGGTCGGTCAACGGCCCCAGCGGGACGGCGGGGGCCTTCTTCGACACCTTGCAGCCCTCGGCCACGTACTCGGGGGGGACCAACGGGACGCTGCTCTACAGCGCCAGCCCGCAGAGCGGCTACCAGGCGTGCAAGGCCAACCCGCCGACCGCGGCCAACATGGCCAGCGGCGATGCGCCGGGGTGCTACTGGACCGACGGCAACCCGGCCCAGGAATTGTACGATCATATCATGCCGCCCAACGCATGGAGCTGCGCGGTGACCGGGAGCGAGTCGGGCAGCGGCGGGGTGGCATCGACGGCGTCGAGCCGGCACCCCGGCGTCGTCAACCTGCTGATGATGGACGGCTCGGTGCGCGCCATCAAGGGCAGCATCAACGTCAATACGTGGTGGGCGCTGGGCACCCGCGGCTGCGGCGAGGTCGTCAGCGCCGACAGCTACTGATCGCGGGCCCCGGCCGAGGGTGGGAATCGGGCCGGGTGTGTTCGCTCGCAGGACATCGATCGTCGCATCCCGGAGGGCCCATAGCCCATGCATTCGCCGGACGTCACGCCCGGAGCCCAACCCGACACGCCTCGGCGCCCGCCGTCGCGGCGCGACCTGCTGCGCATCGGCGCTGGGGGTGGGGCCTCGGTTCGCCGCGACCCTGTATTGGGCGCTGGGCATCGACCCCCACGCCGAGATCCACGACCACCTGGGCCGGCCCCTCACCTCGACGACCGGCACGCCCGTGACCGAGTTGTTCTCCTGAGCCGAGCGGGCCCCCTACCCCTCATCAGGGCCCGGATGGTCGCGGCATGCATCCTCCTCGGCGCCCTGGCCGGGGCAGCGCCGGCCGATGAGGCGAAGGCGCCCCCGGGCACTCCGCCGCCGCGGGGGGCGATCCCGATCGACGTCGGCCGCCAGTTGTTCGTCGATGATGACCTCGTCGGCGAGACGACGCTGTCGCGGACGTTCCACCGCGCGGCTCCACGAGAAGAACCCGGTGCTGGTGCCGCAGACCCCCACCGAGATGTGCGCCCACGACCCCGGGAGCATCCCGGTGGCGGCGCCGTTCGATGACGGCGTGTTCTACGACCCGAAGGATCGGCTCTTCAAGATGTGGTATCACGGCGGCTGGTTCGACGGGAATTGCTATGCCACTAAAAAACTAGGCTCAAGATGGATTCCGGGGTGGTGGCATACAAGGGCCCCGGAATCGTTACAATCGCCCCGGCCCGTCGGGCCTCTCATTGGCCCGACCTCCCTCTGCATCCGGCATCCGAGGCGTTGGCCGATGGTGAACATCCAGGACCTCTTCGACGACGCCAAGTGCTACCAGACGATCCGGGAGATGCGCTGGCCCGACGGCGTCACCTGCCCTCATTGCTCCTCGGATTCGGTCATCAAGAACGGGCGGGATGACACCGAGCCCCATCGCCAACGCTACGAGTGCCGGGGCTGTCGCCAACGCTTCGACGACCTGACCGACACCATCTTCGCCGGCCATCACCAGCCGCTGCGGACCTGGATCGCCTGCTTATACCTTATGGGCCTGAATCTATCCGGGTTGCAGATCGCTCAGGAGCTTGACACCAACAAGGACGACGCCCGGGCCATGATCGGACGGCTTCGCCAGGGGATCGTCGAGCGTCGCCCTCCGGTCGTCCTGGAGGGCGAAGTGGAGTGCGACGAAGTCTATGTGGTGGCGGGACATAAGGGCCATCCCGAGGCGGTCAAAAAAAAGGGAGGCTCCCCCGCCGAAGACGCCTGAAGGGGGAGCGCGGCCGAGGGACGCTGGGCAAGGAGAAGCCGCCGATCTTCGGGATGTTGCAGCGTGGTGGCGAGGTCGTGATCCGGATGTCGGAGGACGTCAAGCAGAGGACGATCGGGCCGCTGATCGAGAGGACGATCGCCAAGGGGACATTGGTCTACACCGATGAATATGACATCTATAGTCGGCTGGTCGAGTGGGGCTATGGTCACGAGACGGTCTGCCATGCGGCGGGCGAGTACGCCCGTGACGACGACGGCGATGGGTTCTGCGAGGTGCATGTCAACACGCTCGAAGGGTTCTGGTCGCTGCTCCGATCGTGGCTCCGTCCCCATCGGGGGATTCCGCAAGAGAGCCTGCCGCTGTACCTGGGATTCTTCGAGTTCGTGCACAACGTCCGGGCTCGGGGCAAGAGGCTGTTGGGGTCGCTGATCGGCCTCCTGCTTGCACCACCCTGGAATCCATCATGAGCCAAAGGAGGTTCATCCGGCGGAAGCGTCCCGGATCTTGAAGAAAGGCGGGCATGCTGATCCCATCTGGAGTTGCGTTAAAGGGCTCCGAACCGGAGGTCAGCATGTCCACCAGCCTCTTGTATCACGCCTCCGGAATCCGCGGCTACGAGTACCTCCGCACCGAGTACCAGGGCGGCGCAGTGATCTTCACCATCCGCCAAGAGACCAAGACGTTCCGGTGTGAGGCGTGCGGGTCGCCTGACGTCCGGCCCAAGGGGCGGGTGGAGCGGCGGTCCCGCTCGCTGCCCATCGGCAACCGGGCGACGGCCGTCGTCTTCCCCATCCCACGCGTCGCCTGCCGAGGCTGTGGGGTGGTCCGCCGGGTGGGAGTCCCCTGCGCCGACCCGAGGACGAACCTACACCAAGTCCTTCGAGCGCTACGCACTGGAACTCTCGCGGTGCATGACCATCCTCGACGTCGCCCGCCACCTGGGCGTCAGCCGGGACGTGATCAAGGACATCCAGAAGCGCGACCTGAGCCACCGCTACGCCAGGCCCAAGCTCAAGCACCCCAAGGGGATCGCCATCGACGAGGTCTCCGTCGGCAAGGGCCACCGGTACATGACCGTCGTCCTGGACCTGGAGAGCGGGGCGGTGGTCTTCGTCGGCGACGGCAAGGGGGGCGATGCCCTGGAACCCTTCCGGAAGCGGCCGCGGCGGTGCAGGGCGAAGGTCGAGGCGGTGGCGATGGACATGTCGCCCGCCGACCGCGACGCCGTCGCGACGTACCTGCCGAAGGCGACCATCGTGTTCGACCACTTCCACGTCATCAAGCTGTTCAACGACAAGCTGCCCGACCTGCGGCGGTCGCTGTACCACCAGGCCGACGAGGCGCACAAGGAGGCCCTCAAGGGGAGCCGCTGGCTGCTGCTGACAGCGTGTGGGGAAAGCTATCGTCTGCCCAATTTCTTCGCGAGCCGGCGGGCCATCAGATGGATCATCGCCAACTTGACGAACGCCTCGCTGCTGGACGTCGTCCCCTCGTAATCCTTCGAGTGCCGCCGCCACCGGCCCAGCCAGGCGAACGTCCGCTCCACCCGCCAGCGGAACGGGATCACCTCGAACGTCGTGGCGCCGGCCCGCTTCGACACGACCTCCAGCCGGAGCCGGTTGCGGGCGCGGAGCGAGCGGACCCACTCGGCGATCCCGCCGTTGTCGATCGAGTCGGCAACGACCACCCGCAGCCGGCTGAACCGGCGCCGCAGCGGCCCCAGCACCAGCTTGGCCCCGTCGCGGTCCTGGATATCGGCGGCGTGGACGACGACCGACAGGATCAGGCCCAGCCCGTCCACGAGGATGTGCCGCTTGCGGCCGTTGATCCCCTTACCGGCGTCGTAGCCGCGGCCCCCTTTTTCGGTCGTCCGGACCGACTGGCTGTCGATGATGGCGGCCGACGGCGGCCGCTGGCGGCCGTGGGCCTGCCGCAGGTCGCCGCGGAGCAGGTCCATGAGGCGGTCGAAGGTGCCGTCCTTCTTCCAGATGCGGAAGTACCAGGACACGGTGGCCCAAGGGGGCAGGTCGTGCGGCAGGGCCCGCCACTGGCAGCCGGTGCGGGCGACGTAGAGCAGGGCGTTGACGATCTCGCGACGGGGGTGCTTGGCGGGGCGGCCGCCGGGCTTGGGGGCCGGGATGACGCGCTGGAGCTGGGCCCACTCGGCGTCGGTCAGGTCGCTGGGATAAGCGGTGCGGGTGTTCATACCGCAAGGCTAGGTCACCCTTTCCCCACATGCTGTGAGAGCGCCAGAGGGCCTCGACCCCGAGCGCGACGAGGCGGGGCGCCCGGAGGAGGCGTTGAGGTTGAACAAGCCGCTGGCGACGGCCTACGACCTCGAGGAGGACCTGCGGCAGTTCTGGGACCAGCCCGGCAAGACCTTCGCCGGCGCGTTCCTGACGGCCTGGGTGCGGCGGGCGGAAGCCTCGGGGGTGCCGATGCTCCGGCAGATGGCCAAGACGTTGGAGGGGCACCGGGCGGGGCTGCTGGCGTACTACGCCTACCCGATCAGCACCGGCCCGCTGGAGGGCACCAACAACAAGATCAAGACGATGAAGCGGCAGGCATACGGTTTCCGGGACCACGAGTTCTTCAAGCTCAAGATCCTGGCGATCCACGAGGCCAGGTACGCTTTATTGAGAGTCAGGAAAGTAATGTCCGCCCGGATCGGCGTCCCGTATACTCTCGGGCATGAGAGACAAAGGGTCGCCCGAGGAACTGGAACGCCGTCGCTCATTGGCCGTCCAGCGCGTCCTGGAGGGATACAGCACCGAGGAGGTGGCTGAGTTCCTCGGGGTCGATCCGCGGTCGGTCCGTCGTTGGGTCGCCGCGTATCGCGAAGGTGGAGGACAAGCCCTCCTCCCCCGTCCCGTCTCGGGCCGTCCCCCCAAGTTGACCCACCTCCAGGAGAGGATCGCCCTCCGCTGGCTGACCGAGCCGCCGACCCACCATGGCTTCGACACAGAGCTCTGGACGGCGGCCCGACTCGGGCAACTGATCGAGGAGGAATTCGGCATCCGGCTCCATCCGAGGTATCTCAGCACCTGGCTGCGGGATCGGGGGTTCACCCCGCAGAGGCCGCAGCGCGTCCCCCGCGAGCGCGACCCGAAGGCGATCGCCGCATGGCTGGAATCCGACTGGCCGCGCATCAAAAGAAAGCGCGGCGACGAGGGGCGCACAGCGCCCTGATCGACGAGAGCGGCCTGCTGATGGGGCCGCTGTTGCGCCGCACCTGGTCGCCGAAGGGCCGGACCCCGGCGATCCCCCAGGGCGGCGCCCACCGTCAGAAGGTCTCGGTCGCGGCGGCGGTGTGGCTGTCGCCCCGCCGGGATCGCTCGGGGCTCTATTTCCACACGCTGGCCGACGGCCACTTCAACAACTGGTATGTGACCGCGTTCATCGAGGCGATGCTGCGCGACCTGGCCGGCCGCTTCGTGGTCGTGTGGGACGGCGGCCCGATGCACAAGGGGGAGCCGATCCGCGCGCTGGAGGATCAGTTCGCCGATCGGCTGAGCTTGGAGCGGTTGCCGCCGTGGGCCCCGATGCTCAATCCGGTGGAATCGCTGTGGAGTTGGCTGAAATGGGTGCGCTTGAGCAACTTCGCCGCGCACGACGTGCGCGAACTCGACGATCGCGTAGCCGCTGAGTTGGCCGCGAAACGAAGTGATCAGGGATTCCTGAAGAACTTGTTCCATGCCTCGGAACTTCCTCTTCCGCGGACATTACTTTCCTGACTCTCAGTAGTCGGATGAACCCCAAAGGATAAACTGCCAAGGGGACGGACGTAGGGATCGGAAGTGATCTCGGCTCAAGGGCTGAGAAAACCAGAACGCTCGATGGTTCCAGCCCGATGATGATAGAGAGGCCGTCGTGCCCGCGCGATCCTTGATAAGCCGAATTGCGCGGGGATCGAACCGGGACACTCCTCGCGCCGACCGGACCCAACACGCCCCCGAGGCGAATCGAACCTGATGGCATTCTGGATAATACGGAACCCGGAAAGTTTATGCCCTTTGCTGCACGTAATCGGTGTTGCAGATGCTTTTGAGCGTCTTCGCGTCTGAGACGGCAAGGAGGCTCCGGATGGCCTCCGTCTTGAGGCCCTCGTAGCCCTCGTACTCCCGATTGGACCAGTGATGCGCGCGCAGGTAATGCCACAGGCCCTCCACCGGGTTCAACTCGGGCGAGTACGGCGGCAGTGGGATCAGGCTCACGTTGCTCGGGACGACCAGATCGTTGCCCGTGTGATAGCCCGCCCCGTCCCAGATCAACACCGCGTGGACCCCTGCCGGCAACTCGCCGGAGAACTGCTCCAGGAACAGGTTGAGTACGCCGGTGTTCAATCCCGGCATGATCAGCGCCGAGGCCGCCCCCGTGCTGGCGCAGACGGCCATCAACACGTACAGCCACTCCCGCCCGTTCTGCCGCACGGCCCTCGGCCGCGACCCCTTCGGGGCCCAGACCCGCGTGATCGTCCCCTGCGTGCCGAACCGCGCCTCGTCTTCGAAGTAGATCCGCAACTCCCGGCCCGGGTGCTGCTGCGCGATGGCGTCGATCTGATCGACGACGATCTCCTTGAAGAGCCCCTGCACCTCGGGGTTGGCGTCCTCGTGCTGCGGTCGCGGCATCAGGCCGCTGTAGCCCAGGCGCTGGAGCAGGTCGTAGACGGCCTGGAGGCTCATCAACACACCGAATTCGCGCCCGAGGATCTGCCGGACGTCGAGGCCCCGGAGGGTGCAGACGCCGTCCTCGGGACGAGGCGGTTCGCCCAGGCGTTGCTTCAACCGGGGGTATTGCGCCGGGTCCAACAGCGGCGGTCGCCCGCTCCGGGGTCGCTCGTAGAGGGCCTCGATCCCTCCGGTGTTGTATTGAGCGACCCAGTTCTTGACGGCCTTGAGGGAACACCCAAGGGCGTCCGCGATGTCGGTGGCGGTTCGCCCCTGCTTGGCGAGGACGACGGCCTGGGCGCGGCGCCAGATTCGCTTCTGGTTGAAGTCCTGGGCGAGTTCCCGGAGTTCTTCGGTGGTATGGTGATCGGCGACGAACATTGATGAGACCTCCGTGCAGTGATTCGGGCGGCCTCATCTTGCCTAATCGGCAGTTCCCGCAACAGACCGGGTATAAATTTTTCGGGATGCGTATAAGATGACCTCGTAGTCGTGCGGGACTCTCACATCATGGCGACGAAACGAATCGGTCATGCCGCGGGTGTGGCAAATAATCCTGGAGCGGCTCTTGCGGGTTAGTCAAGATGGGCAAGGGTCTTATCCTCTCGGAGATCCTTGCCATGTAATCCGCGCCGAAGCTGTCCCGCGATACTTTCATCGCGCAGATGCGGGAGGGGATGGAGGCCCTGCTCGGCAAGGTCGCCGACGCCGTCAACGACGCGCCGCCGGGGCAGATCATCGCCGGCAGCGAAGCACGGGTCCGCGACCTCTGCGCGGACTTCCGCCGGCAAGCCTTCGAGGCCGCCTTGCAGATGCGGGCCGATGCGGCGGAAGCCGCTTTCCCCCCCTCCGAAGGACCCAACCACCGGCAAGACCAAGCGCAATAAGGGGCGGCAGGACTTCACCGTGCTGACAATCAACGGCCGGGTGCGGCTCCGGCGGCGGCGCTGGCACTCGCCGGGCGAAGGCACGACCACGCCGCTGGACCGCTGGATGGACACGGTCGAGGCCACCATCAGCCTGGGCGTGCGCGAGATGGCCTGCCGGCTCAACGGCGACGGCAAGGACTTCGACAAGGCGGCGGCCGACCTCGCCCGCACGGCTCAGGTCCGGCTCAGCGGCGAGACGTTGCGGGTGCTGGTCGAGGCCGAGGGCAAGCGGGTGCTGCAGGCGCAGCGGTCGGAACGACTGCCGGTCGCCTGGTCGGCGACGGATTGCCCGATCGAGCCGAAGGCGAAGACGACGCGCCTGTACCTCGGCAGCGATGGCGTGATGGTGCCGCTGGTGAGCGCTGCGGAGAAGACGACGCGGCGACAGGCGATCAAGCAGGAGCGGCGGCGGCGGGGCGAGACGGCCCGGCCCCTGCCGCCGAAGAAGCCGGGGGCCGATCGGGGCCCAGAAGGTGCTGGAGGGCGCCAACATCAAGCTGGCGACCGTGGCGACCGATGTGCTGGGGGTCTCGGGCCGGTCGATGCTCGCGGCGCTGATCGGCGGCAGCGACGACCCGGCGGCGCTGGCGGCGCTGCGCGGGGGAGCCTGCGCGGCAGGACCCCCGAGTTGAAGCTGGCGCTGCGGGGCCTGGTCACCGACCACCATCGATCCCTCCTGCGGACGCTCTTGCGGCAGGTCGAGCAGCTGGAGGGCCTGATCGCCGAGTATGCCGCGCGGATCGAGGAGATGACGGCCCCTTTCGCCGAGGCGGCGGCGCGGCTGGAGTCGATCCCCGGGCTCGGGGGCCGCGCCGCGGAGGTGATCGTGGCGGAGATCGGCACCGACATGACGGCGTCCCCGACGGCCGGCCACCTGGCTCAGAGGAACCCAATGGTCGCTTGGGCAAGATTCCTCTCGCCGGACCCGGCACTGGCTGAGGATGCCCGCCGCGGCCGCGCCGAGGGGCCCGTTCGAACCCCTCCCGCTGTTCCGATCGCCCGCGGCCCCCGACGGCCCATCGATCGGCGTCCCGGCGACGGCAGCGGACGTCAGGAGGTCCGACGAATCCAGTCCTGGGCGATCTCGTGCAGGTCGGGCTCCTCGGGAGCGGGCTCGGCGAAGTAGTGCGCCTCAAGCTTGCGGATCGACGCGGCGAGCTCGTGCTTGCGGGCGTCGGTCAGGCCGTCGTTCTGCTCGATGTCGCGGAGCAGGCCGAGGACCGAGAACGGCGTGACCGGGTCGGGCATGCGGAAGCGGCCGGCCTCCTCGCGCGCCTTCCGGGGCCGGAGGCGCCAGATCAGGAGCGCCGCCGCGAGGGCCGCGAGCACCCCGCCCGCGATCCACCAGAGACCGGGCGTGGCTCGCGCGGCCGTAGCGCTCCTCCAGGTCGACCTGCGGGCCGACCTTGGCGAGGTCGGCGTCGACGTAGCGCTGATAGGTCATCTCGGCGCCGTCGACCTTCGCGGGCGGCGAACGGGAACGTGGCGGGCAGGCTGCGGCTGGCCGTCGGCGGCGCGCATCGTGACCAGCCAGGTCCGCTCGGAGAGGACCGTTCGTCTCGGCGCTGTCGGGGTCGAACCGCGAGACCGAGAGGCCCTGGTCCTCGGTCTTGTCGACCTCGAAGCCCGTGCTGCCGACGTCGAGGACCTGGTCGAGCTCGGGGACCAGCCCCTGCGCGACGGCCTTGACCTCCAGGACGAGCTTGCCCTCCTTGGCCTGGCGCTCGTCGAGCGTCTGCGTGACCTGGAGCTTCTCGAACGGCCGGGCGGCGGGCCGGGCGGCCGAGGCGTCGATCGGGACGGCCGGCGACTCGACCGGCAGGATGACGTAGCCGGAGGTGTCGAGGAAGTCGAGGTCGAGCCGCAGCGGGGGGACCTTGTCGACCTCGGGGCTGCGGGCCTTGAGCAGGACGTAGGCGTAGGGCGTCACGCGCCAGCCGTACTCCTGCGGTCGCCTTCGAGTTGACCTTCTCGTCCTGGAACGTGACCGAGACGACCTCGAAGTGCTCCTCCAGGGCCTTCTTGGCGGCGTCCTGGAACTTGTCGCGGTAGTTCTCCAGCGGGCCGCCCGTAGTTGTAGGAGAAGAGGTTGCCCTGGTTCTGGTTCTGGAGGTAGCGGCCGAAGCCGCCCGACTCGCGCTCGATCTCGCGGGTGTGGCGGAGGTTGACGAACAGGCCGAACGGCCGGCCGTGGCCCACGTCGTCGCCGCCGTCGAGGGCGGCGTCGAGCTTGATCTCGGTGACGAGGTCCTTGTAGTAGTCGTACACCTTGCGGGCCTCGTGCGCCTGCTTGTGGTCGCCGACGACCTCGAAGCCGCCGTGGAGGTAGCGGAACTTGACGGCCGGGTTCAGGCCGCTCATGCGGGTGAACAGGGCGTTGGCGAACTTCGCCATGTGCCGCTGCGCGGCCTCGCCGGGCAGCGCCAGGATCGCCTCGCGGATCAGGGCGGCTGGCGCGGGTCGGGCTGCGTCTTCTCGTCGATCTGCGGCAGGTCGCAGGCGCCCAGGCCGGCGTAGAACCAGAGCTCGAAGGCGCGGGCGGTCTCGTCGTCCTCGGAGAGCGTCGGGACCTTCGCGGCGTAGAGCCGCGCGGCGCGGCGGAACTCGTCGAGCGCCGGCCGCGGTTCGGGGAGAACTTCAGGCTGGGCTCGATCTCCTGGCGGTAGTTGTTCTCGTCGTGCATGACCGCGGCGCCGGCGAGCACCAGCGCCCAGTGGTCGGGGTGCTTCTCCAGGCCGCGCGTCGACCACCGACCGGGCCACCTCGTAGCCGCGGAGGACCTCGGCGCGGATGTCCTTCTCCTTCCGCTTCGTCTTGTTCTGCTCCTGCACGGCCGGCTGCCGCCAGACGCCCACGAGGTTGCCGCGCATCTGCTGGACCAGCTCGGCCAGCGTCTCGGGCTTCAGCGCGTCGAGCGAGCCGAAGACCTCCTCGATCGCCTCGACCCGGTAGACCTCGGCCGCGCTGTGGCTGGTCGTGAACGCCTGGGCGAGCAGCTTGCTCGTCGAGCTCGGCCGATCGGCAGCTTCCGGAGCCGCTCGACCCAGCCCGCCAGCTCGCGGAGGTTGCGCTCCTGCTTCGAGCGGGTCAGCGGGATGCTCTCGGCCCGGCGCTCGAAGCCGTACATGAACATGTAGGGGTTGGTCCGGTTGCGCTCCGCGTTCGGGTCGTGCGTCCGGGTCCAGACGCGGAGGAACTCCTCGGCCAGCTCGCGGGCCTTCTCGGGGTGGGTCGCGGAGAGGCGCTCGATGTACGGGAACGCCATCGCCTCCTCGTTGACCTTGAGGTAGAGCTGGCGAACAGGTCATGGCGAGCTTCGGCTTCAGGCCGTCGTCGACGCAGCGCCAGCCACGCCGTCGCCCGGCCGGTTCTCCAGGACGTCGGCGACGGTGACCGCCCTGGGCATGTTCGGCTGGTTCGGGAACATGCCCGGCTGCATCCCGTCGTCGTTGTTGATGAAGAAGATGTTGCCGAAGCGGTCGCGGCGCATGCGCGGGCCGAGGCTGGTCGAGTGGTCGTACTGGTGGGAGAACTCGGCCTCCGACAGCCAGGCGCCGGCGAGCAGGGTCAGGCTGGCGCCGCCAGTCGGCGGCCCGTGCCGGGCGCGGCGGCGAGCAGGGCCTCGACGGCCGTCTTCTGCAATTCGAGCGACTTCTTGCGGAAGTCGGCGTCCATCGGGTGCGTCTGGAGGCCCTTCGAGACCGCCGCGCCGATGGCGGCGATGATCTCCATGCCCCGCTCGGGCCTGTCGGTGAAGCTCTGCTCGAGCCAGGCGCGGCCGAGCTCGTCGCGGACCTTGGGGGCCAGCTCGACGGCCCGCGTGAGGGCCTCGTCCTTCTGCTCCTGGTCGACGGCGCCGACGGCGAGGACCGCCTGCGTGACCTTCCAGGCCTCCTCCAGCAGGGCCGCCTTCTTCTCCTTGGCGTGCAGGGCCAGGTAGTGCCGCGACAGGAGGTTGAGGGCCTCGCGGTCGTTGCCGGCCTCGGCCTCGTCGGGGGTGGGCAGGAAGTCCCCCGCCTCGACGGCGTGGCCGGCGGCGATCAGCAGCTTCGCCGCCTGCCGTCGCGACAGGGCGGCCTCCTTCGCGGGTTGCTCCCCCTCCGCCCGGAGCCGGGCGACGAAGTCCTCGATCGCCTCCCCCTTCTCCATCGCCAGCCGGAGCACCTGGCCCAGCCCGGCGATCAGGTCGTCGTCGAGCCCGTGCGGCGCCGCGCCCGCCAGCGCGATCACGTCCTGGTTGGTGAAGGCGTTCCTCTCCTGGAACTGCGCGAGCTGCGGCGGCATCGCATCCCGGGTCCCGAGGCCACGGCCCTCGCCGTGACCCCGACGCGGACGGGACTCGGCAGGGTGACAGCACCGGCGGGGCCGGCGACCGCGGCCGGGGCCGGGGGCGTTCGGCAGGGCCTGGACGAGCCTCTTGTACGCGGCCTTCCCCTCCGCCTCGGGGAGCTTCGCCAGGAAGCGCTTGACCGCGGCCCAGTCGCCGAGCGTCACGTCGCGCTGGAACGCCTTGAGCTCCGCGTCGAAGGGGTCGGGCCTCCGGGCCGCCTCGCCGGGCTTGGCCTCATCGGCGGCCTTCCTGACGGACTGGTCCGCGGGCCCGGACCAGGCGCGGAGGATCGACGACGGGCGGCGGTCGAACGTGAGTTGCTGGATCTTCTGGAGCCGTGCCGTGCCGGCCGCGGCGGCGGGGTTGGGCTTCGCCGCCGGCCGCGCCGCCGGTCGGGGTCGCGGGCTTCTCCTCGGCGAAGACCTGCTCCGATTTGATCTCCACGGTCGTCCCCGACGGTGCCGGCGGGGCCGGTGTCGGCGGGGCGGTTTGCCCGCGGGCCGGGCCGATCGGGGAGATCAGGAGTCGTCACGAAGAGGAGGGCGGCGATCCGTCGGCGGTCGTGCATGGCGATGTGTCGGGTGCGCGGGATGGGAGGTTCGTCGGCCGGGGCGGCGCGGGGGAGGGATCGAGCGACCGGCCCTCGCGCCGCGCGACGTCCGGGGTCACGAGCCCGAGTCGTCGGGCGGGGGGCCGGAGCTGGCGCCTCGGGCGTCCTTCGGCTGGCTTCTTCGAGTTGCTGGGCCTGCGGCCCGGCTTCTTGCACTGGCCGCTCTTGCAGCCCTGGCACTGCTTGGGGATGGGGAGCCCTTGCAGCTCGCCGGGCTCCATCCGCGCCAGGCGGATGGCGCTCTCCAGGTCCTCCTTGCGCTGCTTGGCCGAGCGGTCGCCGGTCGGCTCGGCCTGCTCGGCCAGGAGCCGGTAGGTCTGGCGGGCGCCCTCGATCTCCGGCTCCCACTCGTCGCGCGGGAAGCCTTCGAGCCGCATCAGCCAGGTCATGTAATACTGCGCGTTGGCGAGGGCCTCGCGGGCGTCGGCCAGGAGCGCGGGGTCGGCCTGCTTGTCGGTCCTGCACTCGGCGACGAGCACGTCGAGGTCGGCGCTGGCCTCGGGCAGTTGCTTGGCGAACATCCGCGCCTTGTCGCGCTCGAGGCGGACCCGGCGCGCGCCTCGGCCGCGCGATCGGCGGGGAGCTGCGCCAGCGCCCGGTCGTAGTCCTCGACGGCCTCCTGCCACCGCTCGCCCGGCCGCGTGCCGGTCGGCGGCGGCCAGGGTCGCGGACACGTCGTCCAGCCGCAGCTTCTCCTGGCCGGGGCCGTAGTGGTAGGCGCCGCCAGGACCGGGACCATCAGCCATCCGAGCAGAAGCGGAGTTCGCATGATCGGGCCCTTGCGATCGAGAGTGCGAAAGATCGATCCCCGGCGACACCGTCGGTCGCCGACGAGTCTACCCGCTCCGGGCCTCGGACGGAAATCCGAAACTCCCTCGTGGAGTTGGGTCGGCCCTGCGTGCGACGTCGCGAGACCCGGTCGCCCTCGGTCGGCACGCCGGGCCGCCAGCGGGTGCCGGCGTAGTGGAGCAGGACCGGGAGGAGCGCGAGGGTCGAGGCCCCCAGGCCGCAGGCGATCAGGGCGTATTCGCGGCGCGTGAGGCGCTCGAACGGGCCGGGCCGGGGGATGAGGGTCAGGCTCGCGCAGGAGGTCGGAGCTGAGGTGCTTGGCGTTGCCGTCGTGGTACGTGCCCCCCAGCCGGATGGCGATCTGCCGGAGCATGCTCGGCGTCCTGCCGCGACTGCCGGCCGTCGATGAACGAGCCGGTGCCGCGGGTCGCCGACGCCGACGACGAGCACGTCCGCTGATCGACGCCGGCATCTGCGGCATCCCGGTGGCGGGGACCGTGTCGCCGTCGCTCAGGAGCATCAGCAGAGCGTGCTCCGGGGCCGCCACGGCTGCGCGATCTTCGCGGCCTCCTCCAGGCCGGAGAACAGGTCGGTCTTGCCCGCGCGGAAGGCGAAGTGCATCGGCAGGTCGTCGAGGATGTTGCGGACGACCTCGATGTCCTTGGTCGCGACCACCACCGGCTTGGCGCCGTTGTAGCAGGCGACGACGCTCATGAGGTACTGGTCCATCGGCACGCGCTGGAAGAACGACTCCATGACGTCCGACGCCCGCTTCATCCGGCTCTGGTCGCGCTCGGGCCCGGCGTCCTTCAGGCGCATGCTCGGCGAGACGTCGAGCACGAGCATGATGCTGCCGCCTCTGGTTGTCGGGGATCGTCTCGGCGACGTGGACCTTGGGCGGGATCAGCAGCAGGGTGACCAGCCCCCAGGCGAGCGCCGGCGACGGCCGCGACCCGCAGCGCCGGCGCGAGCCGGGCCCAGGCGGAGGGCCGCCCGGCGGGGCCGAACGCGAGCCGGGCGAGCCGGCGGCACCGGCGGGCGTGGAGGGCCTCGGCCAGGGCGACGAGGAGGGCCGCGGCCAGCGCGGCGAGTCGGCGGCTACCATGGCGTGTACCTCAGGCCGAACAGGGCCAGGCCGCCCAGGCCGAGCAGCGACAGGCCCGCGACGCAGTACGGCGCGTAGTCGTCCAGGGTCTCGGCGGCGGTCTTCTCCAGCCGGGTCTCGCTTCATGGCGTCGATCCGCTGGAAGACCGCCCTCGAGCGATTCCGGGTCGGTCGAGCGGAACACCTCGCCGCCGGTCAGGCTCGTGATGGTGACGATCTGCGGCGGGCACCTCGGTGTCGGCGACGTGGATCGCGTAGACGGCGATGTTCTCCGCCTTGAGCTCGCGGGCGACCGCCTCGTCGTTGCCGTTGGCCAGGTCGAAGCTGAACCCGTCGGTGACGAGGATGATCATCCGGTCCCCCTCCTCGCGCCCGGCGAGCGTCTTCTTGCACGCCAGCAGCGCCTTGGCGATCATCGTGCCCCCCATCCAGTGCGGGGCGTTCTCCGGCTTCATGAACGGCGGGGCGCAGCGGACGGCCGACGGGTCGCTCGGTCAGGGGGACCCAGTGGAGCACGTTGTTGCCGAAGAAGGTCAGGCCGAAGGCGTCCCCCTTGCGGAAGTCGAGGAAGTCGTCGATCGCCTTCATCGAGGCGTCGTACCGCGGTCCGTCGCCGAACGGGGCGGTCATGCTGCCGGAGATGTCAACGCAGAACTCGATGTTGGTCAGCACCCGCTTCGTCTTCGGCTCGCTGAGCCGCTGCGGCCCGGCCAGGATCACGATCACCGCCGCCAGCAGCAGCGCGGGCAGCGACTCGGCCAGGTCCAGGAGCGACCTTCCAGCCGCGCCCGGACCCCTGGCGGCCGTGGTCGAACGGCAGGGCGACGCGGCGGCCCGACCGCCTCCACGTCCAGGCAGACCAGCCAGGCCGGGACGACCAGGAGCGCCAGCACGGCGGGATGCGCGAAGCTCATGAGGGCCGGCCCGACGCCTCGGGCGTCCCTTCGAAGGCATCGGCGGGGATGTCCCGGTACGGGGCCAGCAGCGCGGCGACGTCGACCCGTCCGGCCTCGCCCGGCCGGTGCAGCCACGTCCTCGAGCTGCCGGAGCAGAGGGCCCGCCTCCTCGTGCTCGTCGCATCGCCGCGATCGCCAGCGGCCGGGTCGGCGTCCTCCAGGCCGAGCCGTCGCCGCCAGTAGCCGATCAGCAGCCGTTCCAGCTCGGCGTGCTGGCCTTCGCCCAGGTCGCCGGCCACGGCGCGCTCGACCAGGGGCCGCAGCCGGTCGGCCAGGGTCGCGGGACGGTCGGCCTCGGCCATCGCCCCGGCGCGCCTCCGGCGGCCGGCGAGCACGATCGCCACCAGCCCGGCCGCCCACGCCAGGCCGCCCAGCCACAGCAGCATCCGGTAGCCGCCCAGTCGCGGCGGCGGCCGGCGCTCCGGCCGGTGCGGCTCGACCTGGCCCGGCGGCAGGAGGGCGCGGACCGTCACCGGGATCCTGGGCAGGTCGGCGGTCGACGAGCCGTCCTTGCGGCGGAGGTAGTCCTTCAGGTCGAACGTGCCCGGCTCCAGGCCGTAGTAGACCAGGTCATAGCGGAACGCGGTGCCGTGCGGGTAGACGCCCGCGATCCGGACCACGACCGGCGTGCCCCGGCCTTCCAGCGGCTTCGCCTCCAGCTCGGGTCCGGGCAGGACGAGCTGATCGATCCGCGCCGGCATGCCGACCGTCGGGCCGTCCGCAACCGCCGCGGGCGCACAGGCCAGCAAGATCACCAGGCATCGGAGGATGATCGGGCCGGGGGCCGGCCCCGAAGGTCTCGCTCTCACGGGGCACCTGGAAGGGGTTGCGATTCACGGGGCTCGAGCCGCGTGCAGATGCAGAGGTGGTTGCCGTCGGGGTCATCCACCCTCATGTCGCGGAGCCCCACTCCTGGTCGGTCGGGGGCGCCTGGACCGACACCCCCCGGCCCTGCAACTCCGCGTACCAGGCGTCGACGTCCGGGACATAGAGGTAGATCAGCCCCCCGACCTGGCAATCGCCCTTATGCTGGGTCAGGAAGAACGTGAGCCCGTCGCGGGTCACCTCCATGAACACGGGGAAGTGCGGCTCGAAGCGATGCTCCCAGGCGATCCGGAAGCCGAGCCCGTCGACGTAGAACGCCTTGCTCCGGTCGTAGTCGGTGATTCGCAGGGCGGGGATGACGTTCTGCACGGTGCGCTCCCTTCGCTACTCCAGTCCATCAGCGGGCCCCCCGGCCGAGGAGGTTGCGGCGTCCGGAAGAAGTGCCGGACCCGCGACACGAACGGCCGGTCGGTGTCGATGACGAGGTGGTCGACGCCCGCGCGCTTCAGCCCGTCGTCGAGGCCCTCCTGGTCGAGCCAGCCCGACCGGCCTCGGGCGACGAAGGCGCGGCCGGTCTCGGCCTCGCGGGCCCGGACGAAGCCGACGCCGCGGAGGCGGTCCTCGGCCGGGTCGCGCAGTTGCAGCACGGCGCAGTCGTGCCTCTGGGCCATCCTCTTCAGCGCGGGCAGCGCGTGCGGGTCGTGCAGGTCGCTCAGGACGATCAGCAGGACCCGGTGCGCCAGGCTCGGCGACAGCTCGGCGATCCGCGACGAGAGCGAGGTCGGCTCGTCGTAGCGGAAGGTCCGGAGCCGGTGCAGCCACTGGAGGACCTGGTCCTTCGACAGGCTCGGGCGCACGTGCAGGCCGCGTCCGCCGACGCCGAGCACGCCGACCGGGCTGATCCGTTCCAGGCAGGCCAGCCCGAGCCCGCCGGCGAGGAAGACCGCCGTCTCGTACTTGCTCCGGGCGGTGCGAGCTGATCGTCATCGACGCCGAGGTGTCGACCAGCAGGTAGACGGGCAGCCGCTTGGGCGCCTCGTACTCCTTGACGTGGATCTTGCGGGTGCGGGCCGTCACGCGCCAGTCGATCGACTTGATCGGGTCGCCGAACTGGTACGGCCGCGACTGGACGTATTCGAGGCCCGCCCCCAGGAACGGCGAGCGGTCCGTGCCGTAGCTGAGGCTGTCCGCCAGCCGCTTGACGGCCAGGTAGAACTGCCGCGAGTCGAGGATGTCGGGGTCCTCGATCCGCCCTTGCGTCTCCACGGCGGCCACCTCCTGCCCTCAACGGCCCGCGACCGCCCCGATGCCCCGCCCGTTCCCGACGACGTCGGCGACCGCTCGGCAGACCAGGCCGCCGGCCAGGGCGACGATCCAGAGCGGCGCCGAGAGGACGAACGAGGTCGCCGGGAACATCACGAACCACACATAGAATTGAACGGCCAGCGGATGACCCAGGGCGGAATACCCGGCCAGGTGGTTAAAGACCGGGCCGTAGACCCGGACGAAGTAGGCCGAGATCGAGACAGGGAGGAGCCAGCTACCGAGCCCGTAGGCGAGGACCGCAGCCCAACCGAACGCCTCGAACCCGACGAAGAACGGCCTCCCCCCGCCCGGTGGAAGACGAATGGGAGTCCGAGGACGAGGGCGTTGACGATCGGCAGGACGACGAGGATGTACGCCACCGGCCCGTGGCCGGAGATGCCGTGGTCGAACGGACCACACTCGTACCGCAAGGCGGCGGAGTCGGCGGCGAGCAGGGCCACCACGGACGCCAGGCCGGCGATCGAGATCCTGGGTCGCCTCACCGCATCCCTCCCCGGAGGTCGCGCACCCCCGCGTCCTCCTCTCGCCCTCGGTCGGCCCGGGCGACGTGGCCGTTCCGCGACGGCGCCCCGAAGGGGCCGAGGATCTCGCGGAGGACCGCGACGCCCGTCACGCCGTCGGCCAGGGCCTCGTAGGAGAGCCGCATCCGGTGGAGCATCACGTCCTCGGCCAGCGCGAACAGGTCGTCCGGGACGACGTAGTTGCGCCCGTGGATCAGGGCGCGGGCGCGGGCCGACTTGATCAGGGCGATCCCGGCGCGGGGGCTGCATCCGAGGTCGATGGCCGGATGGCGGCGGGTCCGCTCGACGACCTCGACGACGTGGTCGGTGAACGTCTCGCTGACGAAGACCGCGTGGACCGCCTCCATCGCGTCGACCAGCGCCTCGACCGAGGCGACCGGGCCGTCCTCCAGCACGTCGAACTCGGTCCGCGCCACGGCCCCGCGATCCTCGCGGCGGATGCCCAGCGCGGCGTTGCGGCGGAGCACCTCCTTCTCCTCCCGCGACGAGGGGTAGGCGAGCCGGTGGCAGAGCATGAAGCGGTCGAGCTGCGCCTCGGGCAGCTCGAAGGTGCCGCTCTGCTCGATCGGGTTCTGCGTCGCGATCACCAGGAACGGGGCGGGGAGCTTGTAGGTCTCGTTGCCGATCGTCACCCGACGCTCCTGCATCGCCTCCAGCAGGGCGCTCTGCACCTTCGGCGCGGCGCGGTTGATCTCGTCGGCCAGCAGCAGGTTGGTGAAGATCGGCCCCTTGTGCGTCCGGAACTCGTTGGAGCGCTGGTCGAGGATCTCCGAGCCGACGATGTCGGAGGGGAGCAGGTCGACGGTGAACTGGACCCGGCTGAAGGCCAGGTCGATCGTCCTGGAGAGGACGGCGACCAGGAGCGTCTTGGCCAGCCCGGGCACCCCCTGGAGCAGCAGGTGCCCGCCGGTGAACAGGGCGATCAGGAGGCGCTCGACGACCGTCTCCTGGCCGACGACCACCGTCCCCACCCGCTCGCGGACGGCCCGGATGAACGCGACGGTCTCGGGGCTGATCGTGTCGGGTCGCGCCGCTCGTCTGTCGATCGTGCTCATGGCTGCGGGGGCTCGCGGTGTGGCATCGGCGGCAGGATCGAGGTCGCGGTGAGGTCGCCACGGGCCCGCGGCATCGCCCCCGCGAGGAGGGCGGCACGGCGCCCGCTCTCGGTCGAATGTAAGATATCGTTGTGGCGGGCCGGATGCTAGGGCCCGCCCCGGCCGCCCGCGGGGGTCAGCCTCACCTCGCGCAGGTCCATCACGGCCGGGCCGGGCTTGGATGTGGCGCGGACTTCGAGGCGGTGGCGCCCCGGGCGGTCGAGCGACACGCGGCCCAGGCCCCGCGGCACGAACTTCTGGAAGCCGCCCGTCTCGGGCACGACGAGCGTGAGCGCCCGATCGTCCACGAGGAACGCGACGGTGCTGCCGCCGCTCCCCTTGCCGCACCCGACGAGCGCCTCGACGGCGAACTCGCCCGGGCGGCGGACGACGAACTCCCACGAGGCCCAGTCGCCGGCGCGGGTCCAGAAGCCGAGCGTGTCCTTGTGCGGCAGAGGCTCGTAGCGGAGCCTCGCGCCGTGGACCTCGGCCGTGCGGGCCGGGAGCGCGATCGTGCCGTCATCGCCCTGCGTGTCGGGCGCGTAGTCGGGGTTGGGCGTGGGCATCTGGGCGGCGACGGACTTCCGCCACGCCGCCAGCTTCGCGGCGAGCCCGCGGGCCCGTTCGGGCTGCTCGTCGGCGAGGTTGGCGGACTCCTTCGCGTCGCGCCCCAGGTCGAACAGCTCCCGGCGGCCCGTCTCGTAGGACTCGACCAGCTTCCAGACGCCGTCGCGGATCGCGCCGGCGGGCCGGCCCCCCTGGGGGCTGTAATGCGGGTAATGCCAGTAGAACGCGCGGGCGCGATCGGCGCCCCCTCGGTGAGCAGGCGGGCAAGGCTCTCGCCGTCGAGGTCGGCGTCGCGGGCGTCGGCCAGCCCGCAGAGGGCCTTGACGGTCGGGAACAGGTCGGCGCCCCAGGCCGGCGTCTCCTCGACCCCCGGCGCGATCCGGCCGGGCCATCGCACGATCAACGGGACGCGCACGCCCCCCTCGTAGAGCCAGCCCTTGCCCTCGCGGAGCGGCGCGTTGATCGTGGGCGGCGTAAAGGTTGGGTCCACGCTCGTCGCCACGCCGCCGTTGTCGCTGGTGAAGATGACGACCGTGCGCGACGCGAGCCCGAGCCCGTCGAGCTTGGCGACGATCCGGCCGACCCCCTCGTCGAGGCTCTCGATCATCGCCGCGTAGACCGGGTCCTCCTGGCGGCCGTGCGGCGTGCCGTCCCACTTCGGGTAGTGCTCGACCAGTTCCGGCTTGGCGACGATCGGCGTGTGGACCGCGAAGTGCGGCGCGTGGAGGAAGAAGGGGCCCGACCGATGGCCGTCGATGAACCGCTCGGCCTCGCTCGCGAGGCGGTCGGTCAGGTACTGGCCCTCGGGGGCGTCGGCCAGCCCGGGCATGGTGCGGCCCTGGCGGGCGAACGGGGCGAAGTAGCTGAGCGTCGTGCCCCTGTCGTCGCCCGCGATGTTGAGGTCGAACCCCTGGCGCGTCGGCTCGAAGCCCGCGCCTCCGAGGTGCCACTTGCCGATGTGCCCCGTCGCGTAGCCGGCCGCCTTGAGCGCCTCGGCCAGCGTGACCTCCTCCAGCGGCAACTGCTGCCGGAACGGGGGCCGCAGCAGCTTCTGCGACGGCCGATCGGGCCGGCCGGGGAGCCAGTCGGTCAGGTTGAGCCGCACCGGGTGCTTGCCGGTCATCAGCGCGGCCCGCGACGGCGAGCAGACCGGGCAGGCGGCATACGCCTGGACGAAGCGGCGCCCCTCGGCGGCGAGGCGATCGAGGTTCGGCGTGCGATGGAACCGGCTGCCGTAGCACCCCAGGTCGGCCCACCCGAGGTCGTCGGCGACGATCAGCACAACGTTGGGCCTCGCGTCGTCGGCCGATGCCGACACCGCGGCCGTCGCGAGCGCGGCCAGGGGCAGGATGCAGGAGATCGTCCGTCTCATCATGGTGCGCCGTCCCCCGAGAGTCGCCCCGTCTCGCGGCTATCCGCCCGCGTCGTCGCGCGCCTCGCGCGGGATGATCTCCAGGGAGAGCGCCTCGCCGTCGCGCAGGACGTCCAGGCGCGTCCAGACGCCGACCCGTTCCTCGGTCAGCAGCCGGTGCAGGTCGTCGATCCCGGCGACCGGGAGGCCGTCGAGGCCGACGATCACGTCCCCCTCGTCCAGCCCGGCCCGCTCGGCGGGGCCGCCCGGCTCGACGCCGACGACCAGGACGCCCCCCTCGGCCGCGGGCCCATGCCGCTTCGCCAGGGGCCTCGGCAGCGCGACGGTCTGCACCGACACGCCGATCCGGCTCCGCCGCACCCGGCCGTCCTTGATCAGGCGGCCGGCGACGTACTTGGCCGTGTTGATCGCGATCGCGAAGCAGATCCCCTGCGCCGGCAGGATGACGGCCGTGTTCACGCCGATGACCTCGCCGCGCGAGTCGACCAGCGGCCCGCCCGAGTTGCCCGGGTTCAGCGCCGCGTCGGTCTGGAGGACGTCGTCGATCAGGCGGCCCGACCTGGCGCGGAGCGACCGGCCCAGGGCGCTGACCACCCCGGCCGTCACCGTGCACTGGAAGCCGTAGGGATGGCCGATGGCGATCGCCAGCTGCCCGACCCGCACCGCCTGCGAGTCGCCCAGGGCCGCCGGCGCCAGGCCCGAGGCGTGGACCCGGACGACGGCCAGGTCGGTCTCGGGGTCGTCGCCGATCGGGTCGGCCGGCAGCCGTCGGCCGTCGGCCAGCGTCGCCTCGACCCTCGCGGCGCCGTGGACGACGTGGCTGTTGGTCAGGATGTAGCCGTTGGTCGTGAAGACGAAGCCCGAGCCGCCGCTGCGCCCCCCGCGACGGCCCTCGCCCGCCTGGAACGCCGTGATGTGGACGACCGACGGGCTGACCCGCTCGGCGGCGCCCGTGACCGCCCGCGAATAGGCGTCGAGCAGCGCGCCGTCGTCGCCCGCCTCGGCGGGCACGCTTCGTCCCCCCGCCAGCCCCTGCGGCTCGTCCCGCCCGACGCCGGCCAGCCCGATCGTCCCGATGCTCATTTCCAGTCCCCCCTTCCGGAGTTCACAAGGAACTGTAGGGGGACGCCCGGCGCCGCCGACAAGTGCGCACCCGACGGCGGCGGAATCCCCGACGGACGATCTTCATCCTCGCCGCGTCGAGATGTACGATAGAACAGATGGAAGGTGGGGCGCCGGACGGGCGGGCCCTCGCCCCGGGAGGGTCGTTGTCCCATGAAAGTCGTGCTCGCCGAGAAGCCGTCGGTCGCCCGCGAGCTGGCGTCGTTCCTCGGCGCCACCGCGCGGCACGACGGCTACTTACGAGGGCCGGGGCTACCGGGTGACCTGGGCGCTGGGGCACCTGGCCACGCTCAAGGAGCCGCAGGACTACGACCCGGCCCTGAAGCGGTGGTCGCTGGAGGCGCTGCCGATCGTGCCCGAGCGGTTCGGGCTCAAGCCGCTCGACGAGCGGGGGTCGCGCAAGCAGTTCGAGGTCGTCAAGCGGCTGTTCCGCGACGCCGACGAGCTGATCTGCGCCACCGACGCCGGCCGCGAGGGGGAGCTGATCTTCCGCTACATCCTGGAGCTGACCGGCTGCGTCGGCAAGCCGGCGCGGCGGCTCTGGCTCAGCTCGCTGACCGAGGCGGCGATCCGCGACGCCTTC
Source organism: uncultured Planctomycetaceae bacterium (assembly GCA_963708145.1). GTDB lineage: Bacteria > Planctomycetota > Planctomycetia > Isosphaerales > Isosphaeraceae. The sequence continues at coordinate 481,981 of OY970189.1, forward strand.
GGCCGGCTCCGCCCGCTGTCCGACTACGACGCCCTGTACGCCGCGGCGCGGTGCCGGAGCGAGGCCGACTGGGTCGTCGGCCTGAACGCGACCCGCTACTACACCGTCCGCCACCGCGCCGGCGGCATCCTCTGGAGCGTCGGCCGGGTGCAGACGCCGGTCCTGGCGATGATCGTCCGCCGCGACGACGAGATCCGCACCTTCCAGCCCGAGCCGTTCTGGGAGCTGCTGACCCGCTACCGCGACGTCACGTTCAAGTTCGCCGGCGACCGCTTCGCCAGGGAGGAGGACGCGCAGGCGACTGTTGCAGACGGGTCGCAGGGGCACCCCTTCACCATCCGGGGCGTCGATCGCAAGCCGGAGCGGGTCCAGCCGCCGCAGCTCTACGACCTGACCGAGCTCCAGCGCGACATGAACCGGCGGTTCGGCGCTGTCGGCCGACGCCACGCTCAAGGCGGCGCAGGCGCTCTACGAGGCCAAGCTGATCAGCTACCCGAGGACCGACTCGCGCCACCTGGGCGGCGACATGAAGGCGAAGATCCCCGGCATCCTGGACGACCTCCGGGCCGCTCAAGCCCGACGAGGTCGGCAAGCTCGACCTGGGCGCGCTGGCCTTCACCGGGCGGATCGTCGACGACACGAAGGTCGGCGACCACCACGCGATCATCCCGACCGGCAAGAGGCCGGGCGCCCTGTCGCCGGGCTCGCAGAAGGTCTTCGACGCGATCGTCGTCCGCCTGATCGCCGCGTTCTACCCGGCGTGCGTCAAGGAGGTGACGACCGTCTCCGGCGAATCCAACGGGGTGCCGTTCCGGGCCCGGGGCGTGCGGGTGCTCGAACCGGGCTGGACGGCGCTCTACCCCCGCAAGGAGGACGACACGAAGGAGGACGAGCAGGACCTGCCCGAGTTCCGCATCGGCGAGAGCGGCCCGCACGAGCCGGTCGGTCCGTCGCGGGCGAGACGACGCCCCCGAAGCCCTACACCGAGGGGAGCCTGCTCGGGGCGATGGAGACGGCCGGCAAGCTCGTCGACGACGAGGCAGCTCAAGGAGGCGCTGAAGGAGCGGGGCCTGGGCACCCCGGCGACGCGGGCGGCGATCATCGAGACGCTGCTGGAGCGGGGCTACATCGTCCGCGAGAAGAAGGCGCTGGCGGCGACCGACCTGGGCCGATACCTCATCGCTCTGGTCCGCGACCGGGGCCTGAAGTAGCCCGAGCTGACGGGCGAGTGGGAGGCGAAGCTCCGCGAGATCGAGCGCGGCCGGCTCGACCCGCGCCGGTTCATGGCGGAGATCGTCCGCTACACCGGCGAGGTCATCCGCTCGGGCGATGCGGCCGACGGTCGACGCGACCCGGCTCGGCGACTGCCCGCGCTGCGGCCGGCCGGTGATCGAGGGGAAGCGCGGCTTCGGCTGCTCCGGGTGGCGGGAGGGCTGCCCGTTCGTGCTCTGGCGGGAGTACAAGGGGCATACGCTCGGCGACGACCAGGTCCGCGAGCTCTTGCAGCACCGCGTCCTGCGCCGCCCGGTGACGATCGCGGGCACGGGCGAGGTGATCCTCCAACTCGCCGACTCCGGCGTCCTGATGGAGATCCCGGTCCCGGCCGGCCGGCCGTGGCGGAGGGCCTGCCCGGAAGGCGGAAGGGCCGGCGGGCTGCGTCCGGCCGCGTCCCGGATCGAAGGCGCCGACGAGCCGCCGCGCGGCCCACGGCCGGGACGCCGGTGAGCTTCGGGCCGTGCCCCCTCTGCGGCTCCGAGGTCGTCGAGCAGCCGAAGTCCTACGGTTGCAGCGGCTGGCGCGGGGGTGCAGGTTCGCGATCTGGAAGACGATCGCCGGCAAGAAGATCGGCGTCCGCACGGCCCAGGCGCTGCTCCGCCAGGGCCGCAGCCCGGTGCTCAAGGGCTTCGAGTCGAAGTCGGGCAAGCCGTTCGACGCCCGCCTCAAGCTCGACGGGGGCGAGGTCCGATTCGACTTCGGCCCCTGATTCCGTCTCCGGAATGGGATGCGGAGGGACGCGGATCAAGGCGGATCGGACCGGCGTGGCTCCTGGGCGGCCAGACGCAATTCCCCTCTCATCCTAGCCCCACTCGTCGTCCAGCTCGTTTAGGAAATGCTGGAGCCGTTTGTGGGCCTCGTCGATGGTCATCGGCCCGGGGTCCTCATCCGATTCGTGCGCCCAGTAGTTGCGGACCCGACGCACCTCGTGGGCGCCCTGGCGGATGCCCATCTGAATCCCGCGCCCACGCTTGCCGCGGGTCATGTCGATCATGGTGGCCGCGTCGGTCCTGCGGTCCGGGTCGTTGTACTTCGCCCGGTCGTACGAGCGGAGCGCCGCCTCGAACGCGGCGAAGAGGCGGACGATGTACGTCCCTTCGAGGTTCTTGTGCGCATTGCGGAGGTACGTGCGCGCCTCGTCATCATTCTTGAGGAGATCGGGCGTCGCGGCGACCGCGGCCCTCAGCCGGTCGATGGCGACCCGTGCGGACCTGAACTCGCCACGAACCTCCGTGAGGTGCTGGTGCCAGTCAAACCTACGGTACGGCATGTTCGGCGATCGAGTCGAGGGCCCGGTTGATGGTCGCGGCGGAGAGGGTCATGGCCTCGGTCTCGATCTCGGAGCGCGGCTCCCCCGGGCCGGGCGGGAAGGCATAGTGGAGCATCCACTGCCCCCCTTCGAAGTAGAGGCTCGCCAGGGGGTCGTACGCCGGCATCAGGTAGAGGTCCGCGGCCCCCTCGGCCCCCGGCACGTCGTAGCCGATCGGGTCCAGGAGCAGCTTGGTCGCCCCCTTCTGAAAGTACAGGGCCGGGACCTCGTACACCTCGCGGGCGTCGTCCCGCAGCCTCTTCGGGTACCGCCGGGTGACCCACTCGCTCCGGTCGACCTCCGCTTCGAACCGGGCGACGAGATCCTCCACCCGTCGCTTGAATTGCTCGCGCTGCTCGGACATGGCTACACCCTCTCCTGTCGTGCCCACCCCAGCCTGACATCGTCCCTTGGAGGAAGATCCCATGTCAACGACGAGCGGCGCAAGGCCACGAAGCCTCCGCCTCGCGATGCCGGCTCCGGAATGGGACGCGGAAGGACGCGGATTCGGGCGGATCAGCGCGGATCAGATCGGCGGAAATCCATCTGAATCCGCGTTTCTCTGCGTCCCATTGGATTGTCGCTCGCCCATACGAAACCGCTCCGACTCATTCCCCCTCCAGCGGCCGGGTGCGCAGGCCCGCCGGCCGGACCGCGACGGCGACGTCGTGGCGGAACGGAGGCAGGTCGAGGCGGATCGGCCCGGGCCCGGCGACGAGGGCCGCCTCGCCGAGCGTGTGGCCGTGGTGGGTCTCGATGCAGGTGACGGCGTAGGTCCCCGGCTCCATCGGGGGCAATTCGAGCGAGGCGCCCTTCAGCAGGGGGCGGAACGGCAGGTCGCCCTCGGATTCGAGCGCATCGCGGCCGCGGACCACCCAGGCGACCGCCTGCGCGCCGTCGCCGCAGGCGTAGGCGAGCAGGACGTCGGGGCGGGCGACGACGCGGCCGGAGACGTTCCGCGCCGCGAAGTGGGGCCAGTCGATCAGCCGAGCGAAGTCGGCCATGACCCCCTGCGCCTGCCGCATGCCGGGCGTGAGCGTGTGCGGGTGGCGGTTCGGCCAGCGCATCCCGCCGCCGGCGCCGCCGCTGGCCAGGTGGGCCCACGACATGTGGCGGAAGTAGCTGATGTCGAACGCCTCGGGCAGCGTGACCCCCAGGTCCTTGAACGTGTGGATCGGGCCCGTCTCGCTGTCGGTGAACGGGCGGCCGTCGTCGATCTGCTCCAAAGCGTGGCGGACCCAGCGCGCCATCGCGTCGGCGGCGGCCACGGTGTTCGTCGGCGCGTCGATGGCGCCCGGCTCGTAGACGTGCGTCGTGGCGAAGTCGAGGTCGGGGTGGCGGAAGATCAGCTCGGCCAAAGGCCCGCGCGGCTCGGCGCCGAAGTGGCTGACCGTCTGGAGGTGCGTCTTGCCGAACCGCCTCCGTTCGATCTCGCGGACGAACGCCGAGAGCTCGGAGACGATCGGGATCAGAGTGCGGGCCGTCGCCGCGTCGATCGCCTCGGTCTCGATGCCGTGGTCGTGGCCCAGCTCGTTCCACAGGTCCCACGCGAACACGGCGCCCGAGCCCCCCAGCGGCCGACGGCGAACTCGACCCGGCGCTTGACGGCGGCCATGCCGTCGGGGTCGGTCAGCAGGTCGAGCCTCCTGCGGCACGGCCCGCCGCGGCCGGCGTTATAAGGGTGGTCGTCCCACATCACCCAGGTGAAGAAGGTGTCGAACGGCGTCAGCAGGAGCCGCAGCCCGTGCCTCTCGCAGAGCGCGACCAGGTCGTCGACGGCCTGCACGGTCACCGGGTCGAACTCGCCGGGCCGGTGCTCCAGGTAGAGGCCGTCGCCGACGTATTCGAGCATCACGCGGAGCGTCGTGACGCCGTGCGCCCGCAGCCAGCCGAGGTGGCGGTCGACGGCCGGCACGTCGCGGCGGCCGAGCAGGCCCTCGAGCTCGGGCCAGGTCAGCGCGTCGTTCTGGCCGATGATCAGGAACGGCTCGCCCGCCTCGGTCTCGAAGTAGCGCCGGCCGGGCCCGAGCCGGACCCAGGGCAGGTCGCGCCCGGTCAGGTCCGGCTCGATCGCCGCGACCGCCGAAACGCCGCCCGCACCCGCCGGGGTGGTCGTGTAGGGCTCCATCCGTTGCATCCTCCAGGAGTCTCGGGGGTGTTGGCCTGGCCCCGCGCGGTCCGTCGGCCCCGGTCCTACCGGAGCTTGAAGCTGTCGAGGCAGGCGTTGAACTCGGGTCTCGACCGCCGGGAACGCCGCGGGCGTGGTCGTGCAGGTGACCAGGACGACCCGGTCCTTGTCGACGATCGCCAGGGAGAGGAAATGCAGGTCCCGCCTCTGGAGCTGGCCCTCGTAGTCGAGCCTGATGGCCTCCCGCCCCGAGACGGTGACGTCGCGGGCGGAGTTGACCTTGAAGCCAAGCTGGCGGAACTGCCCGAGCGAGAGGTCGCGGTATCCCTGACGGGTCGTCCTGGTCGCCTGGATGCCGACGTTCACGTTGCTGGCGAACCCCCCCTCGGGCGGCCCGGACACGACCAGCGGCATCCCAGCCTGGTTCGGCCCGGCGCCGGGGAACCGCGGGGCTTCGAGCGCGAATCCGTAGGTCTCGTCGGTGTAGGACGACCGCCGGGCCTTGGTCGCCTGCGCCGCCCAGGTGGTCCCGATCAGCATCGCGCCGAGCGCCACGAGGGAGAGGGGCTTCTTCACGGTGTCATCTCCGGGGAGGGCCGCCCGCCGCGCATCCCCGGGGCGGGCTCCGGCCCGGGGATGCGCGCCTGAGGATAATCCGCCTGGGAAGGAGGGGCAAGGCAGCCCCCCAGGGAGGGGTCGCTCCCGATGCCCGGAGGCGCGACCCCCAGGTCCCGCGGGGAGTGCCCTTCGAGTGTCACTTTTTGGGAAATACTCGGCCCCGAAAGGACGCCTCCCCGCGGATCGGGGAGACCGGACGAATTTTACGTAAGTTCTCCTGTGACAAACATTTAATCCAATCTCGCCCGGGCATGGGCGGCCCTCGAACGCGCGTTTCCCGAAACAAAGCGAATCGGCCCTCGCCCGGATGACACTCGCGGAATTGGAGAACGAGGCGGCCGATTTCGGCGATCATAGTGTTATCGCCGCCGATGGGGTCCCGATCCCGGGCCGGGCGCGGGACCCCTTCGACGAGCCGGCGGGGGACGGCCGGGCGGGCTCAGGCCGGGGACGCCGCGCGGGGCGATCGGCCGATCCGCTCGGAGAGGGCGGGGACGGCGTCCATCGGGCGGGGCTTCTCGCCCTCCTGGAGGGACTCGACCACGCGCTTGGCCGAGAGGATGGCGCCGTCCTGGTTGACGTACTTCCACTCGCCGAACCGGCCGACCGGGTAGATCCCCAGGCCGTGCAGGTAGGCGTTGATCACGTCGAGGCGGCCCTGGCGGTCGGGCGTGAACGGGATGTAGGCGTGCGGCATGCCGAGCACCTGCTCGAAGACCACCGCGTCGCCGTCTCGCCAGAGGTCGGTCCGCTTCAGGCCGGCGACGCAGGCGTCGATCAGGGCCCTCTTGCCGCGGACCGGCAGCGGCTTGTACTTCGAGTGGCTGATCTCGAAGGTCAGCGCGCTGTGGCCGGGGGGCGCCGTGTGGGGCGAGGCGTTCGACTGTACGAAGATCCGCTGGAAGATGTACTTGTCCTGGCCTTCGGGGTAGTAGATCCAGTGCTTCTCGGTGACCTTCTCGCGGTTGATGCCGAGGTTGACGCAGACGACGGCGGTGCTCGGCAGACCGGCCGCGGCGCGACGGACGGCCTCCGGGGCGCCGTCGATGGCGGCGATCAGGTCGGGCAAAGGGACGCTGGGGAAGAGGGTGCCGTAGCCGACCGTCTCCAACCGGGCCTTCCGCGCCCCCGGCTCCTCGACGCGAAACGTCGCCCGCCTCCGCTTCGGGTCGAGCCGCACCAGCGTGCGATGGAGCGCGAACGCCCCGCCTCGGGCCCGCACCCGCTCGGCCAGGCCGGCGACGAACACCTCGCAGCCGCCTCGGAGCGGGTAGCCGAACCGGGCGTTCGGGCCCATGTCGCCCCGGCCGCGGCGGATCGCCCCCTCGATCACCTCGTCGAGCGACGGCGTGAGCACCCTCCCGGCGATCCAGTCGCTGCTCATCCGCTCGGGCGGGATGCCCCAGACCTTGAAGTTGTACGGCTGCATGAAGTGCCGCGTGATCCCCTCGCCGAACGTCCGCCGCGACCACTCCAGGAAGTTGGCCGGCGGCGCCGCGTGGCCGTTGCCGTTGCCATTGCCGTTGCCGATGGCCGCGTGCGCGGGCCGCGACGCCTCGATCACGCCCAGCAGGCATTCCTTGATCACCTCGGGCGGCAGGCCGTAGAGGTTCCCCTGGAACGGGTAGCGCTGGTAGGCGTCGTAGAGGTAGACCCAGCTCTCGCGCTGCTGCTCGTGGTAGTTGTCCTTGAGGACGTCGCGGAACAGGTCGTAGACGTACTTGTCGGGGGTGAAGAGGATGTGGCCGGCGTAGTCGAAGGTGAACCCGTCCTGGATGATCGAGCGGCAGAGCCCGCCGGTGCGGGCGTGGCGGTCGACCAGGAGGAAGTCGGGGTCGTCCAGGTGCAGCCCGGCGCTCAGGCCGGCGGGCCCTCCGCCGACGATGAGGTTCTTGGCGTCGTCGGCCTCGACCCGCGCGAGCTTCCGCCGCCGGGCCGGGCGGCGCAGGTCGTCGCGCGCCTCCAGCCTCTCCTCGATCAGGGTGCGCATGGCGGCGGCGACGGCGTCCCAGCCGTGCTCGTCGGCCCTCCGACGGCCGGCCGCGGCGCGGGCGGGGTCGAAGCGGTCGAGGGCCGTCCGGGCCAGCGCGACGAACTGCGACGGGTCGTCGGCCACGAAGACGAGGTCGCCGTGGTCGCGGACCACGTCGCGCACGGCCGTCGAGACGATCGGCTTGCCGCCCGCCATGTACTCCAGCGTCTTGGTGGGGCTGATCGTCCGCGTCGCCTCGTTCAGGGCCCAGGGCATCAGGCAGACGTCGAAGCCCTTCAGATAGGAGGGCAGCTCGGCGTAGGTCTTCTGCCCCAGGTAGTGCAGGTTCGGCCGACGAGGGAGGCTCGCCGGATCGACCTTGATCGTCGGCCCGACCAGCACCACCGAGCCGATGCCGGGCGCGTCGGCCAGGGCGGCGATCAGGTCGTAGTCGAGCCTCTCGTCGACCGCGCCGTAGTAGCCGAAGACCGGCCTGGGCAGCCCGGCCAGGTCGGCCGGCAGCGGCAGGTCGGGGTCGAGCGCGCGGGCGAAGTGCTCGGGCTCGACGGCCGAGGGGAAGCAGTGGACGTTGGGGTTGCGGTCGCGCTTCGATTCGTACAGGCTGCGGCCTCCGGTGAAGACCACGTCGGCCCTCTCCAGCAGGCGCGCCTCGGCCTCGGCCAGCCCGGCCGGGGCGCCGGCGAAGCTGGCCAGCTCGTCCATGCAGTCGTAGACGACCACCTGGCCCCCGCCGAGTCGGTCGCCATACGTCGCGAACATCGCCGAGTAGAACCAGCGGACCAGGGGCCGACCGCCCCTCGCCATCGCCACGTAGTCCTCGACCAACCGGCCGAGGTCGAAGTCCTGCTCGCGGCGGCGGTGCGGCCGGAGGACCGTCACCCCCGGGGCCACCGGCAGCACGTCGAGGCCGGGCGGGCGGTCGTCGAAGACCGGCTCCTCCTCGACGACCACCGGCCCGTGCCTCGCCAGGCGGGAGAGCAGGTGCTGCGGCCTCTGATACACCCAATCCCACCGCAGGTGGCTGTGGCAGACCAGCAACGGGTCTCCGTCTCTCGGGCGCGGGTTCGGGCGCATGGTGCGACTCTCCTCCTGGATCGGGGGGTGTGTTGCCTCGGACCCATGCCGGGGTTCCGGGACCGGTCGTGGGCGAGGGATGCGGCCCGCAAGGCCGGCGACGGCATGGGGGTCGGTCGCGATGCGGACGAAGTCCGATGCCCCTCACTCGGGGCGAAGTCCGCACCCTCGTCGCACCTTTGGCGACTCCCCATCGGATCGTGGGGACTGACCCCGCCGGGCATTAGCAAAGCCCATGCCGGGGCCGAGTGCACGCTCCCTCGGCGCGCCATTATAGCCCGATCCCCGGCCGATACGAGGTAAAAATGGCACGGGACGGGAAGATGTGTTGCTGGTCCGGGAAGGCGGATTCCCGACCCATCAGGCGACGCGATCGGCCGCGGAGTCGAAGGCCGGATCGAGGGCGGGGGCGGGGATCGCCGGCCATTCGCCGATGGTGGCGACGGGGTCGGCCAGGAGTCGACGATAGGCCGCGACCAGCGGCGTCGCCGCGCGGTCCATCCGGCCGTCGCGGGGCTCGACGTCGAAGAGGCCGAGGTGCAGCAGGTGGTGCTCCAACCCCTTGCGCGACCAGCGATATTTCCACTCGACCATCGTGAACAGGGGGAACCAGGTGTAGCCGACGACCGGCACCCCGTCGCCTCGGGCCTGGCGGACGGCGGCCAGGGTCTCGCGCATCCAGCGGTCCCGCTCCGGGTGGGGGCCGGGGCGCTGGTCTCGGTAACCATCACCGGCAGGCCGTACCGGCCGTGGACCATCCGGAGCACGTCGGCCAGCGCCGTCGCGGAGGGGTCGGCGACCGACCGCGCCTGGCCGTTGCGGCGGCGGACGAGCCGGCGATTCGACCACGGGTAGAAGTTCACGCCGAGCACGTCCCAGCGCGGCGCGGTCGCGGCCAGGGCGTCGAGCTCGGCCCGGTCGCGCCGTGCTCGCCGAGCCAATCATACAGAGGATGGCCCGGCACGACCCGGCCGCAGGCCAGGTCGAGCGGCAGCAGGCGGGCCTCCTGCGCCAGCGAGGCCGCCGCCGCCAGGTCGGGCGCGCCGGGGTGCTCCAGGCCGACGTCCTCGACGTGGACCAGGATCGCGTCGGGCTGCGCCGCGCGGAGCGCCTCGGCCGTGCGGTTCATCCCCTTGGCCAGCGACAGGAGCATCTTGACGTACCCGTCGTCGCCCGACAGGTAGGGGGGCCAGCGGCCGTCCCGCCCGCAGAACTTGGCCGTCACCGACGGCTCATTCAGCGGCGTGTAGAACCGCACGAGCGTCGCGTACCGCTCGGCGAACCGCGCGGCGTACTCGGCGACCCGGCGCGGGTACGAGGCGTTGACGAAGTGGTTGTCGAGCCACAGCGGCGTGCCGTAGTGCATCAGGTCGACGACCGGCGTCAGCCCCTTGGCCTCGACCAGGTATTCGAGCACCGCGTCGGTCCACGACCAGTCGAACTGGCCCGGCTTCGGGTTGACCTTGTACCAGGGGATGCCGTAGCGGATCGTCGAGATGCCGAGGTCGGCGGCGAGGTCGAGGTCCTGCTTCCAGAGCCGGTAGTGGTCCATCAGCTCGTACTCGTCGAGCCGACGGTGCCCGGCGCGGGTGTGCGGGACGAACGTGTTCTCGATGCCGACGGCCCACCGGAACGCGGCGGCCGACGTCCCCAGCCCGTCCCGACTCATCCCACGGCTCCTTTGCCGCGGCGAACGGTCGGCCTCGACCGTCCCGGCGATTGGCGTATCCATGCGGTCCTCGATCCTTGAGGTCGCGCGGGCGGCGGGGCGGGCCCTCGGGTCCGGGAGGGTCCGGTCACCCCGCCGCCTTTCGATCACTCCCCTTCGAAATTGTAGGGCTCGGGGCCGGGCAGGCAAACGGCGCGAATCATAATCGCGACATCCGGGGGCGCGAAGGTGATTTCTCGCCCCACGGCGATCATTCCGGACGGGCAATCGTGACGGACACGGCGTCGAAGGTCGCCGGCCCCAGGGCGTAGAGCCCGAGCCGCGCGGGGGCGTCGGGGGCCGCGAGCCCGGCGGCGATCACGACGCCGTCCATCCGGACCTCGGCCAGCCCGCCCCGGGCCCGGATCTCGATCGGGTGGTACGACCACGCGTCGAACATGACATCGGCGAGCTCGGGCACGGGACCGGAGACTTCGGCGCCATCAACGCCGATCGCGAGGAATTCGTCATTGCTCGATGAAGCCAGCGTTCAGCTCCGCCTCACCGGAGCGAACCACCAGCCCCGCCCCGCACGCCGTATCGGGGTCGGGGAGTCGGAGGTATGCCTCGATGGTCCAGTCCCGGGGCAACTCCAGGCCCTCGCGCCAGGCGTAGGTCTCGCGCGGCGAGTCCTTGGCCTGCTTCAGTCCCACGCCGTCGCAGGCCCAGGAACCCCCTTCGAACCGCCACCCTGCGGGGACCGACCCGGCGGGCCCATCGAACCGACACAGGAGGGTCGGCCGCGGCGGCGCGGGCTGGGGCCGGTCGGTCAAGGCGCCGATGGTCACGCCGTCGTCGCCCCACGACGCCGGGCAGAGCCAGACCCTCCGGCCGGGCTCGCCGGGCTTGCGGCCGTGCAGGACGATCCAGTCGTGGACCAGGTCGGGCCGCACGACCGAGAAATGGCCGGGGCCCTCGACCAGGCCGGGCATCGTGCCGAAGATCGGGCCCTCGCGGCCTCGCAGGTCTTGATAGGGCCCGAGCGGCGCGTCGGCGACCGCCTCGCCGGTCCCGTAGGCGCCGCCGTAGTTGCCTCCGCTGTAGCCGCAGTAGTACCGGCCTCCGCGCTTGACCGGCGCGGGGCCCTCGATCGTGTACCACGCCTCGAAGGTCCGCCCGCCGTAGAGGGGCATCGTCCGGTCGGCCTCGAAGACCTGCCAGGGGGAATGCGCCCGCAGGACCGGCGCCGGCGGCCCGGCCGGGGTCCAGGGGTTGCGCATCGGCTGGACGACGATCCCGGTGCCGTGCGGCGGGTCGCCCTCGGCGACGAAGTCGAGGCAGCGGAACAGGTAGAGCCGGCCGTCGTCGTCGAGCAGCCAGGAGCCGTCGATCGAGAACCGCTCCGACGGGTCGCTGACGCGGGCCTTGAGCCGGAAGGGACCTTCGGGGCGGTCGGCGACCGCCACCCAGAGGGCGTGCCCGACCCGCTCGACGTCGCCGAAGCTGACGACCATGGAGTACCGCCCGTTCCACGCGAGCACCTCGGGCGCCCAGTGATCGGCCGCGGGCTCGCCCGGCTCCAGGGCACCGCCGAGGGGCTCCCAGTGGACCAGGTCGTCGGAGCGGAAGACGGGGATCGCGCGGCCGTCGGGCAGAGGGGGGCCGTCGTTGGTGCCGTACAGGTAGAACCGGCCGCGATCGCGGAGGACGAAGGGGTCGCCCAGGACGACCCCCTCCAGCGGGTTGGTGAACAGGCTCATGCGTCGATCCTTGCGAATCGCCGTGATATGAACATCCGGGTGGCCGATCGTCCCGCTTCGAGGGTGGCATGCCCACGAAGACGTGGGCATGCCTTGCGGCCCCGCACATGCCCACGAAGACGTGGGCATGCCACCCGACCGTTTCGCCGGTCGGCCTCGGCTCCGTACCGCCGGCCCGCGGGGGGCCGGCCTCGTCGGCGGGGCCTCACGGCTCACTTCGGGTTGGCGTCGGTCGCGGTGCCGGTCGTGGTGCCGGTCCCGCCGGGCGCGGCGCTGGTGCCGCCGGTCGGGGAGCCCGTGGCGCTCGCCGGCCGGCGCGCCCACGCCGCCGGCGCCGGTGTCGCCGGCCGTGGTGCCGGTCCCGGTGCCGGTCGTGGCGGCGGGGCCGGTCCCGGCGCCGGTGCCGGCGCCGCCGGCCCCCGTGTTGTCGCCCCCGCAACCGATGACCAGCGGAAGGCCGACCGTCGACGCCACGAGCGCGGAGCGGAGCCAGAGTCGGATCGTCATGGTGATGCCTCTCGATCTCGGTCCGGGGATGGCTTGCGAGGCCGAGCACCGGGCCGCGGGCCCGTCGACATGCTCGGGGTGCCGCCGCGAGGCCGCGCCTCGCCCGGAGGGCCGCCCGCGTCGTCCCGGACGCGGCCGAACCTAGCAATCGCGGTGCCGGATCGGCACGACCCGCCGGGCGGGGCGTCAGCGCGGGCCCAGGGCCAGGGCGCGGCGGTAGACGTCGAGGTAGCGGTCGACGTTGCGGTCCATGCCGAAGAGCTCCTCGGCGACGGGCCGCGTCGCGGCGGCGAGCCGGGCGGCCAGCGCCGGGTCGGTCGAGGACGTCGAGGATGCCCTCGGCCAGCGGGCCGGGCGCGACGGCGGTCAGGCGGCCGGCGCCGGTGCGGCCGAGGATCGTGGCGTAGTCGGCGAAGTCGGTCGCCACGATCGGCCGGCCCGAGGCGAGGTAGACGGCGATCTTGCTCTGCACCGAGTAGTTCTCGCGGCAGGCCAGCCGGGGGTGGACCAGCACGTCGGCGCGGCGGGTCAGCGCGACGACCTGCTCGGGGGTCTGGCCGGTCAGCACGATCAGGCGGTCGCCGTACGTCGCCGAGCCGGGCCCGGTAGCGCTCGCCCGCCTCGGCCGGGCCGCCGACCAGGACGCACCGCGCCTCGGGCGCGGCCGTCGAAGACGCGCGGCAGGGCGTCGATCAGGATCGGCACCCCCTGGTTCGGGTGGACGATGCTGCCGACGTACATGACGACCTTGTGCTCGGGCCCGACCCCGGGGATCTCGGCCGGGGCGCCGGGCCGGTCGTACTCGCCCAGGTCGATCCCCGGGTAGATGACCGAGACCCGGTCGGCCGGGACCCCCTTCTCCTCGACCACGACCCGCTTGACCGGCTCGCCCAGCACGATGACCGCCGCGGCGTGCCGGCAGACCGCGGCGCTCGACCGCCGTGTAGAGCCGGAACGCCGAGCCCCCGGCCGAGGCGGTCGCGCTCGACCTCGTCGCCCAGCAGCGAGTGGATCTCGTAGACCATCGGCCAGCCGAACCGCCGGCAGGCGAAGTAGGCCGCGCGTCGCGCCCGCCGTAGTGCTGGGCGTGGACCAGGTCGAAGGGGAACTCGCGGCGCGATCCGCCGCAGGCCCGCCGACCCACGACGCGCGGCGGCAGCGTGAACGACGGCGTCCCCTCGAACTCCCCGCGAGTCGAGCGTGCCCCAGCGGCGGCCGCGCCTGCAGGTGGGCCAGGACCACCTCCACCCCGCGCGCCTTCAGGGCCCGGAGGATCTTGATCGGCAGCATCGCCGTGCCGTCGTACTCGCCGGGGATCGGGAAGGACGTGACCATCAGGATGCGCATCGCGAGGACTCCATCCCTGCCCTACCCTGGTTCGGGCCAATCAGCATAGTGGCCCCGGCCGGGGCCCGGAACCCCAAAATCCCGGGGCCGATCCTTTCTCGGGGTGCCCTCACCCCGGCCCTCTCCCGGCGGGAGAGGGAGCCAATCGGTTCCCCCTCTCCCGCCGGGAGAGGGCCGGGGTGAGGGTCTTCACCATCCCAGGACGCCCCGGATTTCCCGGATCGAGGAAAGATCGGCGGCGGGAACGCCGAAAAGGGAGAGAATAAGGAGGGTACGGTCGGCCGTAACCCGGCATCGGCGCAGGACGCGAGGCCCACGACGACGTGGGGAGAGGGGAGGACGGGATGGCGGCCGAGGATGTCCTGCGGCTGGCCTGGCAGGCCGATCGCGACGGCCGGCCCGGGATGCGCGACGCCCTGCTGACGCTGGCCGTGGCCGAGAGCGGCCCCGACGGCGCGGTCGCCGCCGAGAGGTGCCGCCGCAAGCTGGTCGCCGGCCGCCCCGACCACTGGTTCGCGCCGTTCCCCACCCTCGGCCAGGCGCTGGCCAATGCCCGCGTGGCCCGGGCGCTCGACCGCCTCCGCGCGACGTTCCCCGAGGCCCGCGTCCGCCGGCTCCTGATGCGCGGCGACGTCCGCCGCGGCCCGTACCGGGGCCGACCGTCGCTCTCCTTGATCCTCGACGACCTGCTCGGCCCGGGGCCCGGTGCGGTGCAGGAGCCGCCCCTCCCCGACGACCACGCCGAGTTGTTCCGGTTCTACCTGAACGTCCTCCTCGCCATCGCCTTCCTGCTGGCCAGCGTCGTCTCCCCCTCCGCCAAGGACACGAAGGCCGCCTGACCTGGCTCGTGAGTCGGTCGGCCCTGGCCGTCCGCCTACCATGCCGAGCGGACGGACGATGTTCGTCTGCCAGCCCGACGACACCGTCAACATCTTCGACCTGCCGCTGGTGACGGGCCCGGAATTGAAGCCGGCCACGAACGGGTCAAGCAAGCGGCGCAAGACCTGAGCCGAAGGTGCTGGCTCCTCTCAGCACTCAGCACTCAGCACTCAGCACTCCGAAGCACTCAGCACTCAGCACTCCCCGGATGGACGACCCGGACCGGCTCGCGGCGGTGGCGCTGGTCGCGGGTCAGGGCGCCGCCGAGGCGGCGGTCGAGGGCCTCGATGGCGGCGTCGAGGACGCCGCGGGCGGTGTCGAGGTGGTGGGGGCGGAGCGCGTAGGGGTCGCGCGGGCAGGCCGGTGCGGGGATAGGCGAGGGCCTCGGGGCGGGCCGGCAGGCCGGGCGGGGCCTGGTGCGGTTCGAGCGGCTCGTAGGAGGCGCCGTGCCGCGCGGCGCGGTAGTACGCGCGGCGCCGCGAGGCGGGGCCGGGATAGGCCCACGACGCCCGCAGCGCCAGCAGCTCGGCGAACTGCGGCCAGGGGGGCTTCTCCGGGTCGAACGGCCCGGCCGGGCCGTCGGCGACGATCGCCGGCAGGAGCCGCCAGGCGTCGGACAGCGGCAGCGGGCGGCTCGGGTCCGACAGCAGCCCGGCCAGCTCGGGGCGGCCGAGCTCCACGGCCGCCTGATGCACCAGCGCCTCGGCCGAGGCGAGGTACAGCAGCAGCGCCCGCGCGCCAGGCGGCTCGCCTCCCCCTCGGAGCGCGCGCCAGGCGGCTCTGGGTGTGGAAGTGGAGCGCGTCCTGGTAGAGGCAGTGGAACGGGCTGACCACCGTCTCGATCACCCAGCCCGGCGCGCGGGGGCGGGGCCCGTCCCGTTGGCGGGGGCGGGGCGATCGCGCCCGGCCACGGAGGGGTCGGCGACCGGACGTCGCGACGACCCCGGGCCGGATTCTCCATCCCGCATGATCATCCCCGTGTCGTCCCCCGGCCCCGGCGACCCTCCGCGATGTGCGGTGCCCGGCGCCGGCCTCCCCCCGAAATAATCTCCAGATATTCACGAAGCTTACCATATCCGCAGCCCGCGTTGCATCCGGAAAGCGGGCGATCCCTGATGTCGGGGCGACGGGATCGGCGCGTGATTTGCCCATCCCAGGGACATCGGGGCCGTCGTCGACCACCCCGGAACCGCGGCCCGACGGCCATCGGGCCACCCCAGCGAGCGAGACGCACCATGAAGCCACGAATCGTCCTGGTCCCCGGCTGCGTCCTGCTCGCCGCCGCGGGATGCCTGCCGACTCCGGGCGAGCCCCCCGCGGCGCCCCCCGCCGCGCCGGGCTATTCCGTCCAACGTCCCGCCGAGACGGGCGCCGCGCCCCCCGCGGTGGCGCGGGGCCGGACGGCCGGCGAGCCCGAAGTCTCGTGGGACACCGAGCGCGACGGCCGGTACGCCCGCTTCCTCCGCGAGAACTCGGGCGGGATGGTCCGCAAGGCGGCCGTCGGCATCGAGAACCGCGGCACGCTGCGGGTCGAGATCGACCGCGCGGTCGCCCCCGAGGACACCCTGCCGCTGACCCGGAGCCTGATGGCCGGGCCCGCAAGGACTTCCCCGACCGCCCGTTCATCCTGTCGCTCTACGACCCCGACGGCAAGCCGATCCTCAAGGCGCGATACCGGCCCGACCACGGCGTCGACTACAAGATCGTCCACGGCGACGAGGCGCGCGGCGCCACGGCCCCCGCGACGGCGGCCGACCGACGCCGACGACCCGGCGGCCCGCTCGGGCGTGACCGAGGCCGACCGCAAGTTCGCGGCCTGGGCCGAGGACCACGGCCGCGCCTTCCTCCGCTACGTCGAGGCCGACCTCGAGCGGCACGGCCGGCTCTGGTTCGGCGTGACCCGCGACGTCAAGCCCGCCGACGTCCCCGACCTGACCCGATCGCTCCTGGAGGGGGCCGACAAGGAGTTCCCCCGCCGCGAGATCGTCGCCACCGTCTTCGACCCCGACGGCGAGAAGATCGGCATGGCCCACCTCGGCACCGACGGCAAGGTCCGCTGGGAGCGCTGAGACCGGCCGACCGGGCCGGATGGCGAATGGAAGAGATCATGGACATCGGCCGTCCGGCATCCGACATCGACCATCCGACATCTGGCACCGGCCATCTGACATCCGACATCCGAAAGGAGCGACCGACGATGCCGCAATGGGGCAACCAGGACTACAAGAACGCCGTCTTCCAGCAGCTCTCGCAGGGTTCGCGGCCGGGGGCGGCGACCAGGACCACTTCCAGCACTTCGAGAACTTCTCGGCGGGCGCCCGAGGCGCGACGTCGAGTCGGGGGTCGGCGAGGCGTTCCACCCCGAGCGGCTCCCCTCCGAGCAGGTCGAGCCGCAGTTCCGCACCGCGGCGCAGAAGATGAAGCCGAACGAGCGCTCCGAGATCGCCCAGGACCTGCATGCACGAGCTCCAGCAGCGCGGGCTGGCGCCGAGCTGGCTCCAGCGGATGCTCGGCCTCGGCACCGCCGACCCGAACCAGGCCAGCCCCGACGACGTCGCCAAGCTGGCCGAATACTCGCGGCAGCACCACCCCGAGGTCTTCCAGCGGGTGATGGCCGACAAGCCGTTCCTCGTCCGATGGCTCAACAAGCCCCTGGTCGCCGGCCTGGTCGGCATCATCGCCGGCAAGCTGCTCAACCGCGCCTACAAGGACCAGTGACGCCCAACCCTCACGACAAGGAGACCACTTCATGATGTCCCTCATCGGATACGCCATCTTCGGCCTGGTGGCCGGCGCGATCGCCCGCATGCTCCACCCCGGCCGCGACCCGATGAACTGGGTCTGGACGATGCTCCTGGGCATCGGCGGCGCCGAGGTCGGCGGCTGGATCGGCAGCGCAGCTCGGGTTCGCCACCGAGCGGGGCATGGCGAGCTGGGTCGCCGCCGTCGGCGGCGCGATCCTGCTGCTGGTCGTCTACCACCTCCTGACGGCCCGCTCCGCCGCCGCCGCCAACGCCACCAACGACGACTACAAGAAGGCCGTCTTCGACGACCTCTCGCGCGGCCCGAATGGGTAATTGCCGAAGTGCTTCCTGGAAAGTGCTTCCTGGAAAGTGCTGAGTGCTGAGTGGTGAGTGCTGAGTGCTGAGTGCTGAGTGAGAAAACGTGGTACACTGTTCTTTCGCGGCTTTCGCTCAGCACTCAGCACTCTCCGAGGCACTTTTCTGGGAGGGAAGCATGGGCCCCCGGCGTTGGCTCTCTGTGGTCGTCGTGGCCTGGGCGCTGGGGGCGGGCGAGGCCCGGGCGCATTTCCTGTTCGTGCGGATCGGGCCGATCGCCGAGGGGGGGCGGGCGGCCGAGGTCTACTTCAGCGAGAGGGCGGAGGCGGGCGACCCCAAGTTCGTCGAGAAGATCGCCGGCACGAAGCTCTGGCTCCAGGCGGAGCCGGGCCACTTCCAGCCGCTCCACCTGCGCCGAAGCTCCGATCGGCTCCGGGCGTGGCTGCCGGCGACGGGGAGCCTGGTGGTGGTCGGCGCGTGCGAGTACGGGGTGCTGGCGCAGTCCGGGACAGACACCGTTCCTGCTCCGCCACTATCCCAAGGCGATGGCGGGCCGCCCCGACGAGCTGAACCGGATGATCCCCTGGGACGAGGTCCCGCTGGAGGTCGCGGCCAAGGTCGAGGGCGATCGCCTCCGCCTGTCGGCGCTGAAGCGAGGCAAGCCCGTGCCGCGCGCGGTGTTCCACGCGGTCGACGCCGACCTGGCCGAGAGCGAGATCGTCGCCGACGGCACGGGGTCGGCCGTCTGGGCCCCCCCGCGCCGGGCGAATACTCGATCTACACGCGCGACGTGACCCGCCGCGCGGGCGAGCTCGGCGGCAAGCCGTTCGAGGAGGTCCGCGAGTTCGCCACGCTCGCGCTGGCCTGGCCGCTCGCCCGCAAGGGGGCCGACCCCGAGGCCGTCGCGCTGTTCCAGGACGCGCTGGCCTGCCGGGCCCTGTGGGACGACGACTTCCCCGGCTTCTCGGCCGACGCGGCCGGCGCGATCGACGGCCGCGCGTTCTCGGGCCGGGTGACCGTCCGCCCCACCGGGTCGGTCGAGGCGACGGCGGACGTCCCGGCCGCCCGCTTCTGGCTGGAGGGCCAGATCGGCTCGATCGCGATGCACCGGCTCGCCGGCGCCGACGGCGGCGACTCGCGGCCGACGGTCCGCTTCGCCGACGACGACGACGACCACCCGCTCGGCCGCCTGCTGCACTTCGAGGGGGGCCGGTTCGCGTCGAGCTACCGCGTCAAGGACCACCAGATCACGGTCGTCAACCGCCACACCGGCCGGCTCCTCATGACGATCACCGTTCTCGACAACGACAAGAACGCCGAGGGCCGCTACCTGCCCCGCAGCTACCTGGTCCACTACTGGGACGCCGCGACCCGGTCGCTCGACCGCGTCGAGACGGTCCAGGATCGCTGGCGGCGCGTCGGCTCGTGGGACCTGCCCGCCGCGCACACCGTGACGACCGCCTCCGACGCCGGCCTCTCGACCCGCTGCGTCACCCTCTCGGGGCACGCGCTGCTCAAGCCGGAATGAGCCGAAGACTCCACCGATCGGCGTCGTCCCGGTAGGATGACGGTCGAGGTGTTGCCGTGGACGAGATCCGATTCCTCGCCACCGTCGGAGACGACCAGGCGATCCGCCCGCCCGCCGGGACCCCTCCCCCCGAGGGTCCGGTCGAGGTCACAGTACGTCCTGCGAGGGAGCGACCATCAGGCGGGGCCGACTTGCTCGCACCGACGCGGGCCTGGCTGCTCGCGATGGTCGAGGAGGCCGAAGCGATCGCCCCCGGCCTGCCCTCCGACCTGGCGGAGTCTCACGATCATGATGCCCGCGGGAAGCCCCGACCATGATCGGGGCCTTCGCCGACTCGTCCTACTCGATCGCGGAGCGGCCCGGACGGCTCGCGGGGGCACCAACGAAAGGATGGAGAACAGATGAACTCCCTTCGACACCGCGTCCTCGGCCTTTTCGCCATCCTCGTCGCGCTCGCTCACACGACGGTTTGGCCGACGATTGCGGCTACTGCCGAAAAACCCAACATCGTCTTCATCCTCTCCGACGACCTTGGCTATGGCGATCTCGGCTGCTACGGTGCGACGAAGGTCGCGACGCCGAGCATCGACCGATTGGCCCGGGCGGGGATGCGGTTTACCAACGCCCACTCGCCCGCATCGGTGTGTACTCCCAGCCGCTACAACCTCATGACCGGGCGTTATTGCTGGCGCACGTGGGCGGGCCACGGGACCGTCTGGGCTAACGATCCCTTGCTCATTGAAGAAACCCGCACCACCGTGGCGTCGCTGCTGCGGGGCGCCGGGTATGACACCGGGTGCGTCGGCAAATGGCATCTGGGCTTCGGTAAGCCCGGGCGCCGGGATGGGACGACATGCTCGGGCCCGATTTCAACGGCGAGCTGCGGCCCGGTCCGCTCGACGTCGGATTCGACTCCTTCTACGGCATGCCGGCAGTCGGCCAACACCCGAACGTCTTCATCGACGGCAGGCGCGTGGTCGGCCTCGACCCAACCGATCCGATCCGATTCATCAATGACCCGCGCCCGGAATATCGCGTCGAGTATTTCAAGCGGCCGCGCACCGCGCCGACGAACCTGCAAATGGCCAGCGGCGGGAGTGCCGAGTATCGCTTCGAGGACGGGGCACGGCGAATCACGGAGGAGGCGGTCAGCTTCATTGAAAAGCACCGGGAGAAGCCGTTCTTCCTCTACCTCGCACCCCGCAACATCCACGCGCCACTACGGCCGAATCCCCGCTTCAAGGGGACGAGTGAAATCGGCGTCTATGGCGATTTCATCCACGAACTGGATTGGTCGGTGGGCGAGGTGTTGACCGCACTCGATCGGCTGAAGCTGGCCGATCGTACGCTGGTCGTCTTCTCCAGCGACAACGGCGGAGTGCAGGTCCACAATCGAAAAATTGACCGCGCCGAGATCCGAGGCCATCGGATCAATGGCCCCTTGCGAGGGCAGAAGACCGAGGTTTACGAGGGAGGGCATCGCGTGCCCTTCATCGTCCGATGGCCCGGCCAGGTCAAGGCGGGGCGCGTGTCCGATGCTCTCGTTTCCAACACCGATATCCTGGCTACGTTCGCCGAATTGCTCGGCCAACCGCTGCCTGCCGACGCGGGCGAGGATAGCTTCAGCCTCCTCGCCAAGCTACGCGGAATGACCGCCGTTCAGCCCGAGCGGCAATCGTTGGTTACCGACAGCGTGATGGGCGTGTTCGCGATTCAGGAAGGCCCTTGGAAGCTCATTCAAGGCCAAGGTGGCGGTGGCCACTATCCCCCTCAGGAGGCAGGGGCTGGCGCGGGCCAGGAGGCCACGGCACATGCGGGCCAGCTTTATAACCTGGCCCACGATCTTGGCGAAACGAACGACCTGTACGCGGAACATCCGGAGATCGTTGCTCGGCTGACGACGGCGCTTGAGAACATCCGACGCGCAGGTCGCAGTCGGCCCTGAATCATGCCCGCGAAAGCATGGATTGGAAGGTCGTTTCAAGGGTGGGAAGGGGCCGGGTCGCCCCGGGGGGATCGCGGGTGGCCCAGGTTGCTCGCCGACCTGGGTCGCGGAGCGACAGGAGGCCAGGGCTTGCACGTCCGACCCGCGACCTCGTGCGGCTGCGCCGCCCAGGTTGGCGAGCAACCTGGGCCACCCGCGGGGTGAACGAGAACTTGGGACCCCTCTTCCGCCTCCGGAGCCTAAGCCCACAGCGACCACGAGCCCGTCGCGAGCACGTAAGCAGCAATCAGGGCATTGGTCGTGGCGTGCGCCGTGACGGCGTCGGCGATCGCGCCGCGACGGTACAGGGCCAGCGCGTAGAGCATACCGGCCAATGTCCCGGCCAGCCATCGGCCGTGCAGCGCCCCGAATGCGGCCGAGGACAGGAGGAAGGACGACCAGGTGAACCGGCCGAGGGGCACGTCCTGGAAGTCGGCGGCAATCAGCCGACGGGTCAGGTAGCCGCGGAAGGCCAGCTCCTCGGCCAGCGGCACCGTGACGACCGCGCCCACGACGCGGAAGACCAGCCAGGTCGTGGCCCAGGTCGGCGGCAGGCCCGCCAGGCCCGTCGCCAGCGCGCCCTGCGAGGCCGGGGTAGGCTCCAGGGCCATCCAGAGGACGAAGGCGACGGCCCCGATCGCCACCGCCGGCCAGGACCAGGTCCATCCCCATCGGGCATGGTCGCGTCGGAAGTACCAGAGGGCGCCGGCCGCCGTCAGGACGCGGAGCGGATAGAGGGTGTCGAATCCGCTGGAGAAGGCCCCGGTGATCATCGTCGTGGCGATGATGGCGAGCAAGGGGACCAGGTACGCAGGGGTGGGGTTCGTGTACTCGGTTCCGTCGACGAGCAGATGGGGCCTGGAGAAGAAGCGCATCCGCCGGGAGGCGATGACGATGCCCAGGGCGATGCCATTGAAGATCAGCCAGCCGGCCAGCGAATGGAATCCTCCCAGCGTCACGTCGGGTGATATCCACACGCCCAGGGCGACGAGCGCGGCGATCCGGAACGCGTTGGCCAGCCAGATGAGGGCCGTCCCGATCGGGAGCAGCAGGAAAGCTCGAGGGAATCGCAGGTCCCGCCGGGAAAACCAGAGATAGGCGGACAAGAATTCCAGGATGAGGCCGATCCCCTCGTAGCCTGCACAGGGCCAGTCGACACTGACGGTAAAGGACGCGGTACCCACGGCGCAATTGGCCGGATCGCAAACGGCATCCGGGAAGACCAGGGCCAACAGGGCATGTACGAGCCAGAGGGTTGGTTGACTCAGCGGTTCCCAAGTTCGCTGCATCAGGTGGGCGGCGCCCGAAGCGATGACTCCGACCGCAACCGCCGCCATCACCCTGCCCTTCTTCACCTCTCGCACCAGGGCCTGGAATCGAGCCGGCAGGAGGCTCGCGACACCGAGGAGCAGGGTCGCCAACCCCATCACCAGCCATCCCCAGAGCCATCGCCCCGGATGCGCCGATGACCGAATCATCCGATTTTGGACGAGGGCCGTCAGTAAGATGAAGCCGGCAAGGGCCGCCCAATGCGCCAGCAGGAAGTGCCAAAGTTGGAGGGGATGAAGGGGATGGCGAGCCGTCGTCCGCCGGCCCTCCCTCAACCATGCCCCGCCGAAGAGCAACGCCGCAAGGACCGTCGGCGGGGCGGCATAAACCAGGCGATATGCCAGGTTGTCCCACAACCAAGGACCGTTCTCCCTGATTCCTGGGCCGAACAGGAGGCAGAAGAGAACGGCCTCGGTCGAATAGAGCCCGACCAGGGCGGTCCAACGGGCGAGCGGCAGGGGTGGGATGTCTCGGGCGACGCCAGGGTCGTCGATGTCGGGGGAAGGCCTCAACTCCAAGGGCCGGAACTCCGGGAGATCGACGCCATCCATGAGGTGTTCCCGCCGGGATCGGACCGGGTCGGTCGCGCGGGGCCGCCGACCAGGGAGGGGGATCACGCTCGACGCCGACGGCCGGTCAGGATCGAGATGATCCCGCCCAGCAACGTCAAGGCGCCGCCCGCCGAACCGGGGTCGATCTCGGGCACGCTGGGGAATTCGCGCAATGTGAGCCTGTATTGCGAGTCCGGCCCCAGGGCAGTACCCGGGACATTCGAGCTTAAATCCTGCACATTGATTGTTTCCGTGAAATTTGTGGTACCAGCGAATACAACACCGCCGTTTTCCCAATCGATATCACTAGGGCTCCCCGGAGTCGCATTCTTCGAGAAGTCGGTGCTCGTGGGAACAGGGGCGGAAGAGAAAGCCGATTCCCCCGCCCCTCCTTTCACGCGCACGAAGGAGTCGCCGGTATTCGTCAGCACGCCGTAACCGAGAGCCTTGTGGAAGTCCATCCACGCGTTCCCAGGGGCGCCGGTATCATTCCCGACGTGCTCCACGAAATTGTACTGCGTGTTCCCCTTACTCGGACCAACATAAAAAAATAAATCGATTCCAGTAAATGAAGTGATCTCTTTAGTAATATTAAATGTATTTGTATTTGCATCAAACGAATAATTAACGGTCCCACCCAAGACGGAGGTCGTCGTATTGGGGTCGATGACCTCTGTCCCTGTACCATCAGGCTTCACCCCCTGGAGGAGGTCCCCCGTGGGTGCGTCAGGCCCCGGCACGATCGTCCCGCGCGGGAATTGGGCGCCAGCACGAGGAAGAAGGCGAGGAAGGCCACGGGAACCTGAAAGGCGCGAATCGAAGACATTGTCGTCCTCCATACACGTCGGGGGGAGGGGACCGGGAGGGGTTCGGGTCAAGGCTGTTCTGACCCCTTTTCCCCTCTGGAGGGAGTTCGGGTCAAGGCTGTTCTGACCCCTTTTCCCCTCTCGACCGGCGCCGACGCCGGTCGGTCAGCATCAACACGCCACCACTCAAGAGCGCCAGGGCGCCGGCCATGCAACCAGGATCAATCTCAGGGACCGTGGCCGTCGGCAGGGTGATGTAGTTCCCCACCCCCGAGAGTTGCTTTGTAAATGCGACGTCGACTCTCGCCCCGACGACGAAATTGAGGAAGGTCACGCTATCCGCCCCGCCGATGACAACCCCCTGATTGGGGTCATTGACGTTGGCGAAGAAGGCGGCGCTGAACTGATCGATTATTGGGGATGGTGGCCCCTGGAATGCCAAGTCAGGAGAGGTGCTCTGGGGGGAGAGGTGGAAGTTTGCCGGGACGGAGGTGGGGTCGACGACGATCTCCAGGTCATCAGCCTTGAATAGTTTCGATTGGTTAATAAATGTAAAGGTCTGCGTCGTCATGTTGCTGATTGTGATTGTCGTGAAGTTAGGGTCGACAGCGATCTGCAGGTCGTCGGCCTTGAGTTCGTTCGACTGGTTAACAAATGTGGAGGTCTGCATCGTCATGTTACTAATTGGGATTGTCGCGGCGCGGGTCTTGCTCGCTCCGAGCATGACGACGGCGATGATCAAGAGGGCGAGTCTCATCGCGATTCTCTCCGAGTCGGAAAAGGCGGCAGATACCGGGAGAGAAAAGGGGTCAGACCTGCTCTGTAGAAGCGGAAAAGGGGTCAGAACTATTTTTGACGGCGCAGAAACACTTCCGACCCTTTCCCCAAGGTGTCCCCCTGTCCCACTCGCCGTACCCGGTGTTTGTTGCCTCTTATTCAGTCAGAAAGGGGGTCAGAACTATTTGATATCGGTCAGAAAAGGGGTCAGAACTATTTGATATCGAATAATAGTTCTGACCCCTTTTCTGACTCTTTTCTCCCTTGTGACCCCTTTTCTCCCTTGACCCCTTTTCTCCCCCAGGCGCAGCCGTAGCCGAGCAGGGTCAGCAGGCCCGAACCGGCCAAAACCAGCGATGAGGGCTCCGGAACCAGCGTGGCCAGGAAGCCATGCGTGCCGCTGGCATTGGTGTAAAAGCCTATGAGCTGGCCGGAATTGTTGATCGCGCATGTCGTGGTGTACTGAGCGCCGGGGAAGTCGACTGTGGTATAGTTCCCGGCACTGAACAGGAAGCCGTGTCCTCCACCGCTGGTGTCGGTGTAAAAGCCCGAAATCTGACCGGAATCGTTGATCCCGCTGGCTTGGGTGCCCGTGGCGCCGGGGACGTTGAGGGTGGTGTAGATCCCAGCACTGAGGAGGAAGCCGGCGGTAGCCGGCGCGGCTCTGGGCGAGGTGATTGTGTTAACGGCGGTGCCCACGATCTGGCCGGAATCGTTGACCCATCCGACCCCGGTATTACCCGTGGAGCCGGGGGCGTCGATGGTGGTGTAGATCCCGCCGCTGAGCAGGAAGCCATGGAAGCCGCTGGCATCGCTGTAGGTGCCCGAGATTTGACCGGTTCTGTTGATCCCGAACCCGTAGGAGGATAAAGCGCCAGGAGGGTTGAGGGTGGTGTAGATCCCGCCGCTAAGCAGGAAGCCGTGTGTGCCGCTCACGTCGTCGTATTCCCCCACGATCTGGCCGGCATCATTGATTCCCCTGGCGAGGGTGCGCGTGGAGCCGGGGACGCTGAGGGTGGCGTAGATCCCGCCGCTGAGCAGAAAGCCGTGCTCGCCGCTGGCATCGTCGTAACCGCCCACGATCTGGCCGGAACCGTTGATGCCCTCGGCGAAGGTAGACACGGCGCCGGGGGCATCGAGCGTGGTAAAGATGTACTCGGCCTGCGCCGGCCCCGTAATGCCCAGAGATAGGCCTAGAGCCACTATCGCAATCATTCGCAGGATTATCACAGTCACTCTCCAGCGGGAGAGAAAAGGGGTCAGAGGGAAAAGGGGTCAGCAGAGGGAAAAGGGGTCAAGAGGGAAAAGGGGTCAAAGAGGGAAAAGGGGTCAGAACTGTTTTTTCACGGTCAGAAAGGGGGTCAGAACTGTCAGAAAGGGGGTCAGAACTATTTGATATCGAATAATAGTTCTGACCCCTTTTCTGACTCTTTCCCTTGACCCCTTTTCCCCCTCCGGAAACCAGAAGTACCCCAGTGACCAGCAAGACCAAGGATGTCGGTTCGGGGACGGCGCTGACGGTGATCGTATCGCTAGTGCCGTCGCTATAGTTGAAGTTGACGATCCCCGCGTAATAAGGGAGGGGAGCGGTGCCGTTGAAATCGTAGTTGGCGAAATCCGACAGGGTGACCGACCCGAAAACCGAAATAAACGGGGGATCGGTGATCGCCGCGGTGAATATGGCGTTCGCCTCGGCAGGGGTGAACGACCCGACGTCAATGGTCCCGAACGTGCCAGGTTTGGGAGTCAGGTTGGTGGGGTTGGGTTGACCTGGGGTCAGCAACTGGCCGGAGACCTCGGCCTGCTTATCGCCGATACCAAAAATAACTTTGCCGTCTTGCTGCCGGGGAGGGGGGTTGTAGAAGGAGGGATCGATGGTCATAATTCGGCCGCCCGTCTGTAGCACTCGATAACCGGAAGGGGGTGTCTTGGGGGGTGTGATCCCGATCACAGTGAGGTTCGGCAGATTCAGGACGGTGATTGTTGAATTCGCAGGCAGGGGTGGGGTATCAGGATTGATAAACGCGGGCTGACCGTTGGGGTCCTGGGTTACGACGGTGATCGGCGGCTCGTTGGGATCGGCCGTTAAGATTGGGCCTGCGCTCGCCGCGCTCGCCCCGAGCAGGGCCGTGGATGTTGCGAGAACCCCCAATGTGTTCCTCATACGCCGTTGCCCCCTCGCTCTTGGCCTCAGTCCCGGACGGGTGCCACCCGTGGACGATGCAGGTCCGGAAAAGAGCGGAAAAGGGGTCAGAGCGGAAAAGGGGTCAGAACTGTTTTTGATGGCGCAGAAACACTTCCGACCCTTTCCCCAAGGTGTCCCCCTGTTCCACTCGCCGTACCCGGTGTTTGTTGCCTCTTATTCAGATAATGCAGGTCCGGCCTTTTTTATGAGCGCAATTCTTCCATTTCCTCGTCAGAGATCCCGAACGAACGGCGTAAGACGAGGATGATCGCCCGCTTGCGCCGGCTGACCGCCGACTGGCTGATCCCCAGCTCGCCCGCCAGCTCCGCTTCCGTCCGCCCGCCCCAGAACAGGTACTCGATCAGCCGGCGGTCGATCTCCGACAGCCGGGCCAGGGGGCCTTGCAGCGCCTTATACGCCTGGGGGGCGGAGGACGGGTCGTCCGATGGGCCCGCACCCCCATCGGATGGGAGTTCGCAGCCGCAATGCACGGAATGCGACCATTCCTGCCGGTAGAGGGCCCGCACGCCGAAGAGGACCCGCCGGCGCACGAACGCGCACAGCGGGACGCCCCGCGCCGGGTCGTAGTCGTCCAGCGCCTGATAGGCGGCGGCGACGGCCTGCGCCTGCATTTCCTCGGACCAGTCGCCGGCCGACCAGCGCGGCGGGATGCGCCAGGCCCGGAATCGCCGCGTACAACCTCCCCAGATCGAGCCCCAGTCGGGGAGCCCGTCGGGGCACCACGCCGCCATCGCGGCCTGCGTCGGCACGCCGCCCTCGTCCGCCCGACGCCGCATCGCACTCGATCGCGCCATCGCCGTTGGCTCCTCCCCGGGGGATCGAGAGAGCCGTTCCGGATCGTCGGCCGCGCCATGACTCGCCACGCCGACCTTACGGGCGATCATCCTAGACGGCGTCGGAGTGCTATAGCAAGCATGAAATGCAACGCTTTAGTTTTTGAATCCACACCCGATATCGAACTTTTAAGACTATTCTCGGGATTCTGTAGACATTTCGCATGCATCCAGCCTCGGCGCAACGCGATGGGTGGCATGTCCACATCCATCGATTCCTCCTCCAACTGGCTTCGTAAGGCGAGCTCCCTCCCGGTTGTTCATCACGTCGTGGGATTGACACTTTTTGTTAAACATCCGGCCGGGGCGACCCCCCGGCGCGGCGCAGAACGTCCCGCCCATTTTGGTTGCAAGTCAGGAACACAATCCTACTTGAGCCGATTCATCCGGCGCGACGAGGGCGCGTTTCCCGAAACGAAGCGAATTTCGCCACGTCCGATTGTCACTCGCGGGATCGGGAAACGCGGCGGCCCGCCGCGACGAGGGTTGAGGTCAGGCTGCCGCGCGGGTCATGGGGCTTTCGCCGGGGCGGGGGTCGGCTCGGCGGGGGCGGGGGGCAAGGGAGGGGGCGGCGGGGCGGTCGGGTCGGACCAGACGAGGTCGCGGGCCAGCAGCAGGTTGCCGTGGTGCTCGGTGGTCGGGATCGCCTCCGACAGGTAGGCCACGGCGCGCGCGGCGTCGCCCCGGGCCAGGTTCAGCCGGGCCAGGTTGGTCGCGGCGCCCCAGCGGAACATATGGTAATAAGGCTGCCTCGGGCCCGGCTCGGGCAGGAGGCGCGAGCGTCTCGCCGAAGAAGAACTCGGCCTGCTTCGGGTTGTCGCGCTCCAGGTGCGACAGGGCCAGGAAGTAGGTCGCGTAGCCGTCCAGCGCGCGACGGATCTCGGCCGGGACCGGGATCTTCCCGTTGTTCATCATCAGCGAGTCGTTGAAGCGGAACCCGATGTAATCGGAGATCGCCTCGGCGACGTCGCCCCTCAGTTGCTTCGTGCGGGCCAAGAGCAGCGGATACTGGGGGTCGAACAGGGCCAGCGAGCGGAGCGTCGCCTCGACGAACTTCGGGTCGTTGAACAGCCGCGTCTCGACGACGATCGGCAGGGCCCACAGCGCGACCTCGCCGCCGCGGGCGCCCAGGGCCGCGACGAACTGGTCGCGCTGCTCGGCCGGGTCGCGGTAGAGGATCGTCCGGTCCTTGCCCGCCAGCTCGCCCTGCAGGAGCTTCATCCGCGGCGAGATGTAGCCGGGGCTGGAGTCGAGCAGGATGCCGATCTTGCTCGGGCTGTGGGCCAGCACGTCGCGGGTGGTGAAGTACGAGAGCTGGCCCGGCAGGTCGAGCCGGGCGAGCACCGCCGGGTCGTCCAGGGCGTCGTCGAGCGTGGCCACCCCCTCGCCCCCGGGCCCGGCGATCGGCAGGCCGATCCGCGCGTCGAACAGGTAGAGCTTGCCGTCGATCAGGACGCCGCGGTGATCCAGGCGATCGGCTCCTTCAGGTTCGTCGGCGTGTAGGTGATCAGGCCGACGTCGATGCCCAGCTGGCGGCAGAGCGACATGAACAGCCAGCCCCGCTCGGCCCACGTCCCCCCCTCCTCGGTCGCCATCCCTCGCATCAGGGCGTCGAAGGGCGCACCGGCGCCTGCGGCAGGTCGGGCGTGCCCAGCGACCCGGCCGGCACGAGCTGCACCTGGCGGACGATCCAGTCGAAGAGCCGTCGCACCCGCGACAGGTCGTCCCCCGTGCCCGCGACCCGCGCCGCGATCTTCGAGTAGAGCATGCAGTCTTCCATGTGCCGCGCGTCGTGGAGCGTGAATTCCGGCGCCTCCAGGTCGGCGGACCCGCGCCTCGGGCAACTGCTTGAGCACGAACTCGCGCGCCTCCGGGCGGAGGGCGTACTCCTTCGGGTCGGTCCCCGCGGAAGTAGTCGTTCAGGTTCTCGGCCGCCAGCTTGAAGTTCGGCCCGCCGGGCTTCAGCGCGGCCGTGTCGATCAGCTTGATGACGTTGGCCAGGATCTCCGGCTGCCGCCCCGAGACCCGCTCGCCCGAGAGGTCGGGCGAGCTCTCCTGATTGGGGCCGTTTTGGCCGGCGGGTCGGGATCATCGAGGGTCGCAGCGCTTCGAATAGTCGCACCCGGCCAGCGCCAGAGCCAGGCAGAGCACGCCGAACCAGGGACGGGATCGCCGGTTCAATGACAAGGGATGGCTCCTGATTCGTCGGGGACGATGACCGGCTCGGGAAGCCGGGATGGATGGGCGAGGCCCGGACGTCTATTGTGCAGACAAGCCGCGGGCGCGGCGAGGCCGTCGTCGGCCTCTCCGGCCGATTTCCCACCAGTACGTCCCGGGGGCGGTCGGGGTTCGAAATGGCAAACGCCCACGCCCCGGCGCCGGGGTGCGGCGCCGGGGCGTGGGCGTGATCCGGAGGGCGGGCCGTCGGCCCGCGCAATGCGATCACTTCGAGCCGGACTGGCCCGAGCTGCTCCCGACCTGGCGCCGTGGGCGGCGTTGCCGCCGCCGCCGACCTTGATCTGCTTCGGCTTGGCGGCCTCGGCCTTGGGCAGGGTCAGCGTCAGCACGCCGTGCTCGAACTCGGCCTTCGCCTTCTCCGAGTCGATCGGCGCGTTGAGCGAGACGGAGCGCTGGAACGCGCCGAACCGGCGCTCGCGGATGTGCCAGTTCTGCCCCTTCTTCTCCTGGTGCTCCTTGGTCTCGCCCCGGATCGTCAGCGTGTCGCCGTGGACGGTGATCTGCACCTCCTCGGGCTTCACGCCCGGCAGCGACGCATGCACGACGAACTCGTTCTCGGTCTCGGCGATGTCCAGCGGCAGGGCGACCCCGCCTCCTCCGCCCGGCATCATCCCGCCGCCGGGCCGCACGAAGCTGTCCTGGAGCAGCGAATTCATCGCATCACGCAGGCTCACCATCTCGCGGAACGGGTCCCAACGTTCGATCGCCATGAGTGTGTTCTCCCTTCCGTAATCCCGATCTCTCCGCCCCGAAGGGCGACCCTCGCGACAACCGGGCCCGACCTTCCATCGCGAGATCAGGCCCGGTCGATCCGACGATCGGAAGTGGAAGCACGACCCATGCCGGCGGCGAAAGAATTTTTTAATTCGCATGCAACCAAATCGTTTGCGAATTTGCCATCGCCCGGTCCGCGTCTGCCGTCGACTGCCATTTGTCGACAGGCTCCATCGCCGTCGGTGCCAATATGGCAGCCAAAGCAACTGCGGCGACATGGCTGCCATATTGGCGC
Organism: uncultured Planctomycetaceae bacterium; assembly: GCA_963708145.1. Taxonomy (GTDB): domain Bacteria; phylum Planctomycetota; class Planctomycetia; order Isosphaerales; family Isosphaeraceae. The sequence goes on from OY970189.1 coordinate 512,839, forward strand.
CGCGAGGATTCGCGGGTCGAGGCCGGGTCGTTATTTGGAGTTGCGGGGGATGAACATCTCGCGGGTCCACTGGTTGACGCCGAGGCCGCGGGCGTTGAGGGCGTCGTGGAGGGTGCGGAAGGCCTCCCAGGCGTCGCTCGCGGTGGGGTAGCTCAACCAGCCTTCGAAGTGGCCCGTCTCGTCGCGGGACCAGGAGGAGGACGCGCGGGTCTTGCGCGGGACGACCTGGAAGACGTCGTTCAGGTCGCGGAGGATGCGGGCGACCTCGTCGGGCGTGAGGGAGGGGTCGGCGGCCCACGCGACGTTGAGGCAGCAACTGAGGGTCCGGTCCTCGGGCGGCAGGAGGACCAGGTCGACCGGGTTGTCCAGGTCGAACCCGACGCGGAAGACCTCGACGTCGACGACCCGGTGCGGGTCGGGCCAGGGGTCCTTGCGGCCGGGGCGGACGCGCTCGGGGTCGAACGTCGTCGCGTCGGGGTGGGCCGGGCGGGGCGACGGGGGGGAGCCGGCGGGCCTCCTGCGCCGCGCGGCCGGCGACCCTCGCGGCGCTGAGGACCTCGTACGACCGGACGACGATCCGGAACGCCCACTCGTCGCCGCCGTGGTCGGGGTGGTGCTTCCGCGCCTTGGCGCGATAGGCCTCGCGGATCTCGTCGAGCGAGGCGCCGGGGGCGACGCCGAGGATCGCGCACGGGTCGATCTCGTACCCGTAGGTGGCGCCCTGGGCCGCCTCTCCGCCCCGATGGAACGATGCTCGACTCATGGCCCCTGCCCTCCCGGTCGCCCTGGGTCCGCGGCCGTCGCGCCGCCCGATCGCCCCCGGCCCGCGCGGGCCGGCCCCGACCAGTCTGACCGATCGCCGGGCCCGCGAGAAGTGGCCACCGCCCGCGTGTTGATCGCCGTCCCCTCGTCCCGGTCATCCCGCCGGGTAGATGCCCGAGCCCGGCGGGGTGAGCACCCACCGCAACACCCTGAAGAGCACGGGCCAGGATGCGAGCAACAGGGCGATGACCGCGATGACGATCATCATCGTGCCCAGGCGGATCTGCGGGCGGGGCCGGGCCCTCGGCCCCAGCCATCCCGCCAGGCCGACCGCGGCGAGGAAGATGGTGCTCGCCAACCAGGTCCAGTAGCCGGCCCTCATCGAGCCGGCCTGTTGCCCGAAGGTGATCCATTCCCGGACGGGGACCAACGGTAGGGCGGCGAACGCACAGGCGGCGCCCCCGAACGAGGCGGCGTGACCCCAGCGTTCCCCGCGCAGGGAGGAGACGCCGAACCAGAGGAGTGGGTTGGCGGCCCAGTAGAGGAGGAGGCCGTGCCAGTAGAAGCATCCTTGCAGCGACCCGAGGAAGGCAAGGATTCCCAAGCTGCTCGGGCACTCGTTGACGGGCAGCAGGAACGAGATCAGGTACAGGGCCAAGATCGACTTCCACCAACGCTGGAGCCGTTCCCGACGCATGGACGTCCTCGCTCGTGGGGGTGGATGGGTCTTTCCCCTTCAACCGCTGAACCCCCTCCGCCTTAACCCGAACCCTCGGATTCATGCTCCGTCGCGGCCGTCGCGTCGCCATCTTCGTCCTACTCTTGATGAGGCGGGGGCCGGCGGAAAAGCCTTGCTCGGGCCGAATCGCCCGTCATACTTCGAAATGAGGAAGCGTCGGCCGGTCGGGGCCGGGGGAGGGGTGCGGCGGGATGGACCAGAGGCGGCCGGAGATCCTGGTCTTCGAGGTCGACGGCCGGCGGTACGGCCTGCCCGCCGCCGAGGTCCGCGAGCTCGCGCGCGCGGTGACGATCGTGCCGCTGCCGTCGCCGACGGCGCTGGTCGAGGGGATCATCGACGTGCGGGGCGAGGCCGTGCCGGTGCTCGATCTCCGCGCGCGGCTCGGGCTGCCGGCCAGGGGGGTCGAGCCCTCCGACCACCTGATCATCGCGCGGGCGGCGGGGCGCACGGTGGCGCTGCGGGTCGACCGCGCCCTGGAGCTGCGCGGCGGGGACGTGGACGCCATCGACGCCGGGGGCCCGGCGGGGGGCGACGGCGCGGTCGACGGTGGCGCGGCTCGCCGACGGGCTGGTCCCGATCCTCGACCTGTCGCGGTTCCTGGCGCGGGCCGGGGCGGCCGGGGAGGGGCGGGCATGAGCTGGTCGAATCCGGCCTTCGCCGGCCTGGCGGACCTGCTCGCGACGCGGACCGGCCTGGCCTTCGCGCCCGACCGCCGCCCCGGCGCCGAGACCGGCATCGGCCGCGCCATGGCCCGTGCCGGCGAGACGGACGCCGCCTCGTACCGGCGACGGGTCGCGCGCGAGCCCGACCTGCTCGACGACCTGATCGTCGAGCTGACCGTCGGCGAGACCTACTTCTTCCGCGAGCCGGGCCAGTTCGAGTTCCTCCGCCGCACCGCCCTGCCCGAGATCCGCCGCATGCGCGGCGACGGGCACGCGATCCGCGCCTGGAGCGCCGGCTGCGCCTCGGGCGAGGAGGCGTACTCGCTCGCCATGCTGCTGGACCGCGAGGGGCTGGCCGGCCCGATCCCGGTGCTGGCGACCGACATCTCGCGCGCGGCGCTGGACAAGGCGCGCCGCGCCTCCTACACCGACTGGTCGCTCCGCGGCGACGACTCGGCCGCCGCCCGCCCCTACCTCCGCCCCGAGGGGGGCCGGCACGTCGTCGTCGAGGCGATCCGCCGCCGCGTCGTCTTCGAATCGCTCAACCTGGCGCTCGACGCCTACCCGTCGTACGCGACGGGCACCTGCGGGATCGACCTGATCCTGTGCCGCAACGTCCTGATCTACCTCGACCCGGAGACGGTGCGGGCCGTCGCGCGCGGCTCCTGGCGGCGCTGGCCGACGGGGGCTGGCTGGTCACGGCGTCGTCCGACCCGCCGCTGGCCGACCTCGCCCCGTTCGAGGTGGTCGTCGCCGAGCAGGGCCTGTTCTACCGCCGCCCCGAGGCGCCGGCCGCGGGCACCCCCCCGACCTCCGTCCTCGCGGGCGGGGAGGCACCGGCGATGCCGCCGCCCCGGCCACCCCCGCCGGGCCCGGCCGCGCCCGGCCCATCGGCGGAGGGGGAGCCGGGGGTGCCCGTCGCGAGGGGCGCGGCGCCCCCCGAGCGGGACGAGGCCGTCGTGGCGGCGATCGCGGCGGCCCGCGACGACCTGGCGCGGGGCGACTACGACCGCGCCTCGGAGCGGACGCGGGGCCTCCACCGCGACGCCGAGGCCGCCGCGGTCCACGTCCGGGCCCTGGCCAACCTCGACCCGGCCCGCGCCGAGCATGCGTGTATCGCGGCGCTGGGGGGCCACCCGTTCTCCGCCGAGCTGAGCCACCTGCGGGCCGTGCTCCTGGTGTCGCTGGGGCGCGACGCCGAGGCGGCGCGGGCCGCGAGGCGGGTGATCTACCTCGACCGCTCGCTGGCGATCGCGCATTTCCTGCTGGGCTCGATCCTGTGCCGCGGCGGCGACCGCGCGGGGGCCTGGCGCGCCTTCCGCAACGCCCGCGACCTCTGCGCGGCGCTGCCGCCGGAGGCGCCCCTGCCGCTCTCCGACGGCGAGCCCGCCGGGCGGCTGGCCGACGCGGCGTCGCGGCAGATGGACCGGCTCGCCGCCACGACGGAGCCCGCGCCATCGAGCCCCGACCCCTCGGCCGAGGGCCCGCGAGGGTCGATCGACCGGGATGCGGCCCGGTCGCGCGCGGGCCATCCTCGACGAGCGCGCCCGGGCGCTGGCCCGCGTCCCGCCCCGGCCGCCGACGGCCGCCGAGGTGATCGAGGTCGCCGTCTTCGTCCTCGACGACGAGCGCTACGCCGTCGAGACCGGGCACGTCCGCCGCGTCGTCCGCCTCGACGGCCTCACGCCGGTCCCGGGCGCGCCCGAGGCGCTGGCCGGCGTCGTCAACCTCCGCGGCGAAGTCCTCGCCGTCTTCGACCTCCGTGCCCTGGTCGGCCTGCCCCGCCGCGAACCGACCGAGCTGACCCGCGTCGTCGTCCTCGGCGCCGACCGCGACGAGCTCGGCATCCTCGCCGACGCGGCCGTCGAGGTCCGCGACCTCCGCATCGACGCGATCCACGACCCCCCCGGCTCCGTCGAGGCCCCCGGCCGCCCGCTCCTCCGCGGCGTGACCGCCGACGCCCTGATCGTCCTCGACGGCGCGGCGCTGCTCGCCGACCCGCGGCTCGTCGTCGACCAGAACGAATGAGGAGTGCTGAGTGCTGAGTGCTGAGTGCTGAGTGCTGAGTGCTGAGTGCTGAGTGCTGAGTGCTGAGTGCTGAGTGCTGAGTGCTGAGAGATTGAATCGGGAGACGAGTATGGGACAAGGTGTTTCGAGGTTCGAGGATCTGATTGCGTGGCAGAAGGCGAGGATATTGACCCGGGCCATCGACTACACGACCAGGCGCGGGGCATTTGCCAGGGACTTCGGCCTGTCCCGACAGATCCAGCGCGCGGCGGTATCGGTCATGTCGAATGTCGCCGAAGGCTTCGAGCGGAATAACCCCGGGGAGTTCCATCAATTCCTTTCCATAGCGAAGGCATCCTGCGCCGAGCTTCGCTCCCAACTTTACGTAGCCTTCGATGTCCAGTATCTCGAAGAGGACGAATTCGATCGTCTCTTGGCATGCGCCGAGGAGGTCTCTCGGATCATCGGCGGCCTCCGCTCCGCCGTCGAGCATCAGAGAGACATAGTTCGAAGATTCACATAACCCAGCACTCAGCACTCAGCACTCAGCACTCAGCACTCAGCACTCAGCACTCAGAGGTGCTCGATGACGATCGGACAGAAGCTTACATTAGGGTTCGGAGCGGGCACGGCGTTCCTGCTGGCCGTCGGCTGGGTGTCGTGGCTGGGCACGACGCGGCTGGTCGCGACGTCGCGCGCGGTCGCGCACGCGCACGACGTCCTCCAGGACATCGATGCCGTGGTCTCGCAGCTCAAGGACGCCGAGACGGGCCAGCGCGGCTTCCTGCTGACCGGCAAGGAGGAGTACCTCGAGCCCTACGAGACGGCCGCCCGCGGGATCGGCCGCACCCTGAAGGGCCTCCGCGACCGGACCGCGGGCCAGCCCGAGCAGCAGCGGCGGGCCGACGCGCTGGAAGGGCTGATCGGCGCGAAGCTCGCCGAGATGAAGGAGACGATCGACCTGCGCCGCGCCGGCAAGCCCGACGAGGCGCTCGCCGTGGTCCGGTCCGACCGGGGCAAGACGGCGATGGACGACGCCCGCTCGGTGATCGCCGCGATGCGGGACGACGAGCGTCGCCAGCTCGACGAGAGCGCCCGGGTCGCGGCGGCGACCGCCGGCGCCACGATCACGTCGATCGCGATCGTGACCGCGCTGACCGTCCTGTTCAAGCTCCTGACCGCGCTGGTGATCTCGCGGAGCATCACCCGCCCCGTCTCGTCGCTGGTCGAGGCGGCGTCGCGGATCGGCCGCGGCGAGCTCGGGGCGCCGATCGCCGTCCGGTCGCGCGACGAGATCGGCGCGCTGGCCGAGGCGCTGCGCAAGATGGCCGGCGACCTCCGCACCAGCATGGTCGACGTGGCGACCGAGAAGCGGAGCCGCGAGCGCGCCGAGCAGCTCCTGGAGGCGATCCGCGAGGCGGTCGGCCGGCTCGCCGCGGCGTCGAACGAGATCCTCGCCAGCACGACCGAGCAGGCCGCCGGCGCCCAGCAGCAGGCCGCCGCCGTCGGCCAGACGGTGACCACCGTCGACCAGGTGGCGCAGACCGCCGCGCAGGCCGCGCAGCGCGCCCGCGACGTCGGCGAGGTCGTCCAGCGCAACCTCGAGATCGGCCACGCCGGCCGCCGCAACGTCGAGGAGTCGATCGCGGCCCTGAACCGGCTCAAGGAGAAGGTCGAGTCGACCGCCGAGAGCATCCTCATGCTCGCCGAGCAGGCGCAGGCCATCGGCGAGATCATCGCCACGGTCAACGACATCGCCGAGCAGACCAACATCCTCGCCCTGAACGCCGCGATCGAGGCGTCGCGCGCCGGCGAGCACGGCAAGGGGTTCGCCGTCGTGGCGGGCGAGGTCAAGAGCCTGGCCGACCAGTCGAAGAAGGCGACCACGCAGGTCCGCCAGATCCTCGGCGAGATCCAGAAGGCGACCAACGCCGCCGTGCTCTCGACCGAGGAGGTCACCAAGGGCGTCGCCGCCGCGATCCAGGCCGGCGGCCTGTCGAACCAGACGATCCACTCGCTCGGCGAGGCGCTGGCCGACGCCGCGCAGGCCTCCGCCCAGATCGTCGCCTCCGCCGGCCAGCAGGCCACCGGCATGGCGCAGATCAGCCAGGCGATGAAGAACCTCGACCAGGTCGCCGGCCAGAACCTCGTCGCCACCCGGCAGGTCGAGCAGGCCGCGCGCAACCTCAACGGCCTCGGCGAGCAGCTCGCCGGGCTCGCGGCCGGGTGAGAAGTGCTGAGTGCTGAGTGCTGAGTGCTGAGTGCTGAGTGCTGAGTGCTGAGTGCTGAGTGGAAGCTGAGGATGGCTTTCTGCCAAGTCCTGCCGGGTGCGTTTTATTCTTCCACTCAGCACTCAGCACTATCCGAGGCACTCAGCACTATTCGAAGCACTCAGCTTTGAGGAGGGGGCATGGACCGCAGCAAGCTGATCGAGCGCCTGATGGCCACGTTCCTCGACGAGCTCGCCGAGCACGTGCGCGCGATCAACGACGACCTGCTCGCGCTGGAGAAGGAGCGGGGCCGGACGACCCGGCGCGGGCCGAGCGGTTCAAGTCGCTGTTCCGCGCGGCGCACAGCCTGAAGGGGGCGGCGCGGTCGGTCGGCGTCGGGCCGATCGAGGACGCCTGCCACCGGCTCGAAGCGATCCTGTCGTCGGCGCGCGACGGCCGGCTCGCGACCGACGCCGGCCTGTTCGCGCTGCTGTTCGCGACGGCCGACGCGATCGAAGAGGCGGGGATGCGGCTCCGCGAGCGGCACGACCTGGCCGGCTCCCCGCTGGAGGCGCTGCTGCCCCGGCTCGACCGGGCCGCCGCGGGCGACGTCCCCGAGGCGCCCGCCGGGCCCGGGACGGGCCCCGCCCCCGGGGCGACTCATCGCGAGGGCCCCGGCGATCTCGATCCTCACCCCAACCCTCTCCCGGGGGGAGAGGGGACCGGATTTCTTCCCCTCTCCCCCCGGGAGAGGGCCGGGGTGAGGGCACCCCGCAGGCGAGGCCGGGCGCGGCGATCGCTCGACCCGCCGCGACCGCGGCGTCGGCGTTCGTCCGCGTGCCGGCCGAGCGGCTCGACGCGATGCTGGCGCGCAACGGCGAGCTGCTGGTGGCGCGCCGCGGGGTGGAGGCGTGGGGCGAGGAGGTCGCGGCGCTGCGCGATATCGTCGCGCGGTGGCGCGACGAGTGGCGCACCGCGACCAGGCCGCTCGGCCCGCTCCGCCGACGCGCCGGAGCCGGGGCCGTCGCCGTCGCCGTCGCCGACGACGACGGGGGCGACCCGCTGGTCCGCCGCCTCGTCCGGGCGCTCGACCGCTCGGGCGACCGGCTCCGCGAGCTGGAGGACCAGCTCGACCGGCTCGCCGTCGGGATGGCGCGCGGCCGTCGCCAGCTCGCCCGCGCCGCCGAGATGCTCGACGAGGACGTGAGGCGCGTCCGCATGCTCCCGTTCGCCGACGCCTGCCAGGGCCTGGAGCGCACCGTGCGCGACCTGTCGCACGAGGCGGGCAAGCCGGTCGAGCTGGTCGTCGAGGGGGGCGACGTCGAGCTCGACCGCTCGGTGCTCGAAGGGCTGAAGGACCCGCTGCTGCACCTGGTGCGCAACGCCGTCGACCACGGCATCGAGACCCCCGACCGCCGCGCCGAGGCCGGCAAGCCGCCGGTGGCGCGGGTGTCGGTGACGGCGGCCCTGCGCGGGTCGCAGGTCGAGGTCGTCGTCGCCGACGACGGCGCGGGGCTCGACTTCGACGCGCTGCGCGAGCAGGCGCGGCGCGGGGCCTGCCCGAGGCGGACGACGACCGCGCCCTGATCGACCTGATCTTCCTGCCCGGCTTCAGCACGGCGCCGGTCATCACCAACATCTCGGGCCGCGGGGTGGGCCTCGACGTGGTCAAGAGCCGCCTGGAGGCGCTGCACGGCTCGATCGTCCTGTCGTCCGAGCCGGGCCGGGGGGCGCGGTTCACGCTGGCCGTCCCGCTGACCCTGACGACGCTGCGGGCCCTGCTGGTCAGGGCCGGCGGGCAGGTCTTCGCCGTGGCCGCCGCGGGCGTCGAGCGGCTGGTGCGGATCGACCCGCGCGACCTCCGCACCGTCGAGGGGCGCGACGTCCTGGCCGCGGGCGGGCCGCCGTTGCCGGTCGCCTCGCTCGCCGCGGCGCTGGGGCTCGGCGCGTCGACAGGGCCGGACCGCGCCGACGGCAGGAGGCCGGGCCTGATCGTCGCCGTCGGCGACCGCCGCGCCGTCCTCGTCGTCGACGAGCTGCTCGCCGAGCAGGAGGTGGTCGTCAAGGGCCTCGGGGCGCGGGTCCGCCGGGCGCGGCTGGTCTCGGGGGCGACGATCCTCCCCTCGGGCCGGGTCGCGCCCGTGCTGAACACCGCCAACGTGCTCCGCGCCGCGCTGAGCCGCGGCGCCGCGGCGTCCCCGCGCGGGCCCTCGCGACGCCGGCCGGCGCGGCGGCCCCGTCGCGGAGGCGCCTGCTCGTCGTCGACGACTCGGTCACCACGAGGACGCTGGAGAAGAGCATCCTCGAAGCGGCCGGCTACGAGGTGACGACCGCCGTCGACGGCGAGGACGGCTGGCGGCTGCTCCAGGAGCGCGGCGCCGACCTCGTCATCAGCGACATCGAGATGCCCCGCCTGGACGGCTTCGCGCTGGCCGCCGCCGTCCGCGGCTCGTCGCGGTTCGCCGCGCTGCCCGTCATCCTGTTCAGCTCGCGCGCCAGCGAGGCCGACCGGGCGCGCGGCATCGAGGTCGGCGCCGACGCCTACATCGTCAAGGGGGCCTTCGACCAGAAGGACCTGCTCGAGACGATCGCCCAGCTTCTCTGACCGGCCGCGACCTGATACCATGTCCACCGACGGCCCGCCGCCCTCGACCGGCCCGAGGCCGATCGCGACGCGGCCGGATTGTGTTCAGATGGACAGGACGACCGGCCGATGAAGGGGCATGAACCGGCTGCTCGCGTGGGGCAGCCTCGATCCTGGGAGGCGGCGCGACCGCCTCGCGACCGAAGGAGCGATGTCATGGCGGTCAAACCGATCCCCGACGGCTACCACACGGTCACGCCGTACCTGATCGTCAAGGACGCGGCGCGGGCCATCGAGTTCTACAAGCAGGCGTTCGGCGCCGCCGAAAGGATGCGCCTGACCGACCCCGGCGGCCGGGTCGGGCATGCCGAGATCACGATCGGCGACTCGACGATCATGCTCGCCGACGAGTTCCCCGAGATGGGCGTGCGCAGCCCGCAGACGCTCGGCGGCTCGCCCGTGAGCCTGGCGCTCTACGTCGCGGACGTCGACGCGATGGCCGACCGCGCCGTCGCCGCCGGCGCGACGGTGGTCCGCCCGGTCAAGGACCAGTTCTACGGCGACCGCTCCGGCACGTTCGCCGACCCCTTCGGCCACGTCTGGACCATCGCCACGCACAAGGAGGACGTCGCGCCCGACGAGATGGGCAGGCGGTTCGAGGCCATCATGAAGCAGCAGAACCTCGCCTGATCCCCGGGCCCGGAGGGTATGCCGGATTCCCCCCGCGGTCGCCCGGCCCGCCCTCTTCCGGTAGGGTGGGGTCAGCCGCCGGAGGCGGCGCAACCCACCCCTCCCGATGGTGGGTTGCGCGTCGCTCCGCGACGCTGACCCACCCTACTCACTGCGTCCCCGAGGGCCGGGCGGGACCGATGCAGGGCGTCGAAGACGGCGTCCCCAACGAGGAGCAAACCGCGGAGGTCCCAGTCATGCACCTGCCTCGCGTACGGTTCCGACTGCGGACGCTCCTGGCGGCGGTGGCGCTGTCGGCCATCCTCCTGACGGCCATGGTCCGCGTGATCGGCGAGGCCCAGGTGGCCTCGGCGCAAGCCCAGTGCATCAACAACCTGAAGCAGATCGGCCTCGGCCTGTTCAACTACGAATCGAGCTGGGGCGCCTTCCCCGCCGGGACCGTGATCAACGAGAGCTTGCCCCCGTCCCGGCGCCTCAGTTGGTTGACGGCGATCTTCGCCCTCCTCGATCAGGTCCTCTTGCTCATCGACCCGTCGGAGCCCTGGGACGGCGGGGCGAATCGCGTCCCGATGATCCGATTCCAGAGTGACCGGAGCGCCGGCGGCTTCGCCACGGCGCCACTCGGCGATTTCGGCCTGGCGCAATGCCCGGCGCACCGACACCGGGCGCGGCCGGGCCTGCCCGGCGAGACCGACTACGTCGGCATCGCCGGCCTCGGCGTCGATGCGCCCTCGCTGCCGGTGCGCCATCCCCGCGCGGGCTGCTTCGGGTACGAGCGGCAGGCCCGGATCGTGGACATCAAGGACGGCACGAGCTATACGATGATGGTCGCCGAGACGGCGGACGCCAACGGCCCCTGGACGGCCGGCGGCCCGGCGACCGTGCGGGGGCTCGACCCGTCCCGACAACCCTACATCGGCCGGGGTCGACAGTTCGGCGGGATGCATCGGGGCGGGGCGGCGGTCCTCTTCGCCGACGGCTCCGTCCGCCTCCTCCGCGAGACCATCGACCCGGCGGTCTTCGAGGCCCTCTCGACGATCGCGGGCCGCGAGGATCTGCCCTCCGGTTGGTAGGGCGTGTGCAACAGGCCGAGGAGCAGGGCGGCCGGGACAATCATCACGAGGAGCACGGGTCTCGGGGTCCGGGTGATCGTCGGCCGATGCACCGGGGTCTCGAGGACGAGACCCCAGCCACCCAATCCGGTGATCCGAAGGTCAATTGACCAGGTGATTCCCGCGAGGGCCCCGGGGCCGCGACGGTGACCTGGTCCCGAGGCGCCGCCGGGGCCGGGCGAAAATCGGGACGGATTCGGAAGAAAATGAGAGCGCCCCGCCCGGCGGCCACGATTGTATGTATTGAAGGGCGCGCCGCCGCTCCGCACCGCAGACCGCCGATGCTCGGCGACCGGACTGGTGACGACGCCCCGCGAGGACGCACCCATGACCGACAACCTCGAATCCCCCGCGGGCCCCGCAGAGGCCCCCGCCCCCGCCGCCCCCAGGCGCGGCGGCGGCCCGAAAACCCCCGATGGTAAGTTGAGATCGCGACGCAACGCGCTCCGCCACGGCCTCTGCTCCAAGGAGGTGTTGCCAGACGATTTGGCCGAGGTCGTCGAGCGCCGCACCGCCGAGCTCGTCGCCGAGTTCCAGCCCCGCACCCCCTATGAGGCATTCCTGGTCCGCCAGATGGCCCTGGCCACGGCGCGGCTCGACCGCTGCGCCGAGATGACCATCCTCGACATCCGCCGCGTCCGCCGCCGCGCCCGGCTGATCTGGGACCACGACCGCAGGATCGCCATCGAGGACCTGGGGGCCAAGCTCGCCAAGGACCCCGTCCGCGTGGTGCAGGCGCTGCGCGGCTGCAAGCAGGGGGCCGACTGGCTGATCGAGCGCCTGGGAGCTGCTGGGGCTGATCGCGGAGAACACCGGCGACTGGGACGACGACCAGCGCCGGCTGGCGCACGACCTGCTGGGCCTGCCCGCGGCGCTGCGCCAGGGGACGCGATGCTGCCGGCCCCCGGCGACGCCGAGGGGCTCTGCGAGCTGGCCGCGGCGCAGGTGGCGATGCTGCGACAGGACCGCGCGGCGATCCTCGACGAGCTCGACGAATCGGAGCGGCTGCTGGCGCTGGGTGGGATGCCGCTGGAGGAGGACGCCCCGACGGCGCGGCTGCGGAAGTACGAGGCGAGCTGCCGGCGGGCCTTCCACGCGGCGCGGGCCGAGCTGCTGCGGCTCCGCGAGCCGAAGGCGACGGCGTCCGAGGCGGCCAAGGCGGAGCCGTCGCACCGGGCGCCTTTGTCGGGTGCGGCGATCGACAACCTGGCGAAGCGGTCGCGGGTCGCGATGGCGATGTGGGCGGAGGCGCCGTCGGCGCCGGCGCCGGTCGTCGAGCGGCCCGCCGCGGCGCCGGCGCCGGCGCCGTCCCGGTCGGCGTCGGTCCCCGCGGCGGCGCCTTTGAATCGCCGCGAGCGCCGCGCCCAGGCGAAGCGCGACCGCCAGGCCGACCGCCGCGCCGCCTCGGGCCGATGAGCGCGGACGCCTGAGCGTCCCCCGTCGTGCCCCCTCGCCGTGACCAACGCCGTCCCGCACGCCCCCCGGCGCCCCCGTGCCGCCCGACCGGCCCTCCCGGCCCTCGGGAGGGCCGCGAACGGGGTCGTTCGGCCCCCATCGCCCCCCGTTGGGCCCTCACGGAGCCGGGCGGGCGGGCCGACGACGGCGAAGGCGCGAACGAACTCGATGGCCGAGGGCCGCGAAGGGTCGCGGGCGCGAACGAACTCCCGATCCCGGGACGGCGCCTCGATCGGGTCCGGTATGGGGTGCGGTCTCTCGTTCTGGTCGCACGGTGCGTTCCGGGTGGCCGGGTCCTCGGCCCGGGCCGACCGGAATCCGTGACCGCACCCCCGGCACGGCGGACGGCCGGAGCCGGATGGCCCCGGCCGGAGAACCAATGCTATAGTTGAACATCCCGAAGCGGTATGGGGCCGTCGCGCGGCGGTCGGAGGCGCCCGGGGATGACGGACGGCCGTCGTCCCTGGCCCGGCGGCGCACCCGGGCCCGGCGGCGGCGGGGAGGGAGGCGGCGCGTGATTCGCGTCCTGGTGGCCGACGACTCCGCGACCGCCCGCGCCCTGCTGGTGCAGGTGCTCAACGCCGACCCCGAGATCCGGGTCGTCGGCGAGGCGGGCGACGGCCAGGAGGCGATCGAGCTGGCGCAGAGGCTCCGGCCCGACCTGGTGACGATGGACATCCACATGCCGCGGCTCGACGGCCTGGCCGCCACCCGCGAGATCATGATCACGGCGCCGACGCCGATCGTCATCGTCACCGGCAGCACGCAGGCGCGCGAGGTCGCGACCTCGATGGACACGCTCCGGATCGGCGCCCTCGACGTGCTGGTCAAGCCGCCGTCCCCCGCCGCGCCCGGCTTCGAGGCCGCGGCGCGGGCGCTGACGGCCACCGTCAAGGCGATGGCCGGGGTCAAGGTGGTCCGGCACTGGCGGTCGCCGTCGTCGTCGCCGTCGCACCGGCCGCCGGCGCCGCTCACCCCGCCGCCGCGCGGCGTGCGGGCCGGGGTCGTAGCGATCGCCACCTCGACCGGAGGCCCGGCGGCGCTGCAGCGGGTGCTCTCGGGCCTGGGCCCGCGGTTCCCGGCGCCGATCCTGGTCGTCCAGCACATCACGCCGGGGTTCACGGACGGGCTGGCGACGTGGCTGGGATCGGTCTGCCCGCTCCGGGTGCGGACGGCGACGCACGGCGAGCCGCTGGAGCCGGGGTCGGCCTACCTCGCGCCCGACGGCCGCCACCTCGGCGTCTCGGGCCGCGCCGCGGCGCTGTCCGACGCGCCGCCGATCGGCGGCTTCCGCCCGTCGGGCACGCACCTGTTCGAGTCGGCGGCGCGCGCCTTCGGCGCCGCGACGGTCGCCGTGATCCTGACCGGCATGGGCGACGACGGCGTCGAGGGCCTGCGCGCCGTCCGCCGCGCGGGGGGCCGCGTCATCGCGCAGGACGAGGAGAGCTCGGTCGTCTTCGGCATGCCGGGCGCCGCGATCGCCGCCGGGCTGGCCGACGCGGTGCTGCCCCTCGACGCGATCGCGGGGCGGCTGGCCGCGCTCGCCTCCTGACGCGCGGCGATGCGGTGATCTTGTCCGAAACTCGGGGTCGCCCGCGGGGGGCCCGGGGTTCAATGGGGGGGGCCATGCCGCGGGTGATGATCGTCGAGGACAGCCCGACCCAGGCGCAGCAGATGGCGCTGATCCTGGAGGACTCGGGCTTCGAGGTCGAGGCGGTGCCCGACGCCGAGCGCGGCCTGCGGAGGCTGGGCGAGGCGGCGTTCGACGTCGTGCTCAGCGACCTGAACCTGCCCGGCGACAGCGGCTTCGACCTCTGCCGCCGGATCAAGGCCGACCCGGCGCTGTGCCGCGTGCCGGTGGTGGTCTGCACCTCCGAGGCCGACCCGCTCAACGTCCTGCGCGGGCTCCAGGTCGGCGCCGACGGGTTCGTGACCAAGGGGCGCGAGGCCGAGGCGATCGTCGCGTGCATCCGCCGCGCGCTGGCCAGGGGCACGGCCGCCTGCCCGGCCGGGCCGGTCGCCGTCGACTTCCTCGGCCAGACGTTCGAGCTGGCCGCCGGCCGGGAGCAGCTCCTCGACGTGCTCGCCTCCGCCTTCGAGGACGTGGTCCACCTCAACAAGCAGTACCAGGCCGGCGCCATGGCGCTGTACGAGCTGAACCGCAGGCTCGAGGAGCGCAACGCCCAGCTCCAGAGGCTGGCCGACTCCGAGCGCCAGGCGCACCAGGACCTCAAGCGGGCCGAGACGCAGCTCGTGCAGTCGGAGAAGCTCTCGGCGCTGGGGCAGATGGTGGCCGGCGTGGCGCACGAGATCAACAACCCGCTGGCGTTCGTCAGCAACAACGTCGCCGTGCTGCGCCGCGACGTCGCGCTGATCCAGGGGGTGCTCGGCGACTACCGCCAGGCCGAGGGGACGATCGCCCAGCACCAGCCCGAGCTGCTCCGCCGCATCCACGAGCAGGTCGAGCGGCTCGACCTGGCCTTCACGCTGGAGAACCTCGACGGCCTGATGACCCGCACGATCGAGGGGCTGCGGCGCATCCAGCAGATCGTCAAGAACCTGCGCGACTTCGCGCGGCTCGACGAGTCGGAGCTGAAGGAGGTGGACCTGAACGTCGGCATCGAGGCGACGCTCGCCATCATCCGCGGCCGCGCCGACGAGCAGCAGGTGGCGCTGGAGGCCGACCTCGCGCCGCTGCCGCCGGTGACGTGCTACCCGGCGAAGATCAACCAGGTGGTGCTGAACCTGCTGTCCAACGCGATCGACGCCTGCAAGCCCGGCGACCGCGTGACGGTCTCGACCCGCCCCACGCCCGGGGGGGTCGAGGTCGTCGTGGCCGACACCGGCTCGGGCATCGACCCGGCGATCCGCGACAAGATCTTCGACCCCTTCTTCACGACCAAGCCGCAGGGCCGGGGGACGGGCCTGGGCCTGTCGATCAGCTACGGCATCGTCCAGGGGCACGGCGGCCGGATCGACGTCGAGTCCCCCGCCGACGGCCGCGGCACCCGGTTCGTCGTCCACCTCCCCTGGCAGCCCCCGGCCTGAGCGGGGCCCCCCACTTCAAGGCGTCGCCGCGAACGGGTTGGCGAAGCGGACCCCCTCGACGTCGCGGCCGTCCTGGAAGTCCTCGGTGTAGAGCACCGAGGCGCCGCCCTCCCGCGCCGCCGCCCAGATCAGCGCGTCCCAGAACGAGAGGCCGTGCCGGGGCATGGCGTCCAGCGCGAGGAATGTGGTCGAGGCCGCGATCGGCACGACCGTCGACGAGGCGGCAAGTTCCTCGATCACCTGTCTCGCCCTCGGATGCGAGAGCGAGGGCGACTTGTGGACCTTCGTCGCGACGGCGTAGAACTCATTCAGCACCTGGACGCTGACCGTCAGGACGTCTTCCTGGATCAGCCGCTCGATCAGCTCGACGGCCTTCCGGTGCTTGTCTCCCGAGCCGACATCGACGGCATAGACGAGGATGTTCGTGTCAATCATCTCTCGTCTTGTCGAAGCGGTAGACCCGGTCATGGAGCTCCTCGCGGTTCTTGTAGGGCCGTCCGCCGAGCGGGATGCCTTCCTTCAGGAGGGCGATGAGGCGCCGTCCCGCCTGCTGCCGGGCCTCCCTGGGCGAAGGCTCGGCGTTCGCGGGGCCATTGGCCCCGTTGGGGGCCAGGAACGTCACGAGCACGTCGGACGTGCCGCCGACCCCGGCGGGTTGCTCCGCGAGCTCGACCCGGCCATCCTTGTATGTTCCCTTCACCGTCGTCAAGGCCATCGTCCGCCCCTTTGCGATCGAGCAGGATACCGATCGATCTCCTGACAGCGCGTCTCGATGGATTATACCCTCCGATGGCCACACCGCCAACGTCCGGATTGTCGGACACGACGGGGCGCGTTATCGCTATAAAGGATGGCATCGCGCCGCGCGTGCGGCGCCGCGCACCGGGGTCTCCGACGCGACGGTCTCGGAATCATCCACCCCCTTCGAGTCACCCACCATGACCAGGACCGGAACGCTCACGATCGCGCTCGCGCTCGCGCTCGGCCTCGCCGGGATCGCGACGGCGCGCGAGGCGAAGCTCGTGCGATACCCGCACTACCACGAGGGGAAGGTCGCCTTCAGCTACCTCGGCGACATCTGGACCGCCCGCGAGGACGGCTCGGGGGTCGTCCGGCTGACCGCCAACAAGGCGCGCGACGTGTACCCCCGCTTCTCGCCCGACGGCCGGACGATCGCCTTCTCCAGCGACCGCGAGGGGGGCTCGACGTCTACCTGATCCCCGCCTCGGGCGGCGAGGTGAAGCGGCTCACCAGCCACTCGGCCGACGACGCCGTGCTCGGCTGGGCCCCGGACGGCAAGTCGGTCCTGTTCGCCAGCCAGCGCGGCGAGGGCTTCATGGGCAAGCTCTACACCGTCCCCGTCGGCGGCGGCCTCGCCCGCGACGCCGGCCCCGACATGGGCGTCGCCGGGGGCTTCTCGCCCGACGGCACCCGCCTGGCCGTCAACCGCAAGTCGCAGCAATACTGGCGCAAGTTCTACCGAGGCGCCTACCAGAGCGACGTGACCGTCATGGACCTGGCCTCGAAGACGTTCAAGGACCTGACCACCTTCGACGGCATGGACTCGTGGCCGATGTGGAGCCAGGACGGCTTCATCTACTTCGTCTCCGACCGCGACCCCGGCGCCCAGGCCAACCTCTGGCGCGTGCCCGAGAGCGGCGGCGAGGCCGAGCGGGTGACCGGCTTCACCGGCGGCGACGTCCGCTTCCCGGCCCTCTCCGCCGACGGCCGGACGATCGTCTTCGAGCGCGACTTCGGCATCGCCAAGCTCGACCTCGCCAGCCGAGAGGTCACGCCGCTGTCGTTCGACATCGCCGCCGAGACGCAGGAGAGCCTCACCGAGTTCAAGGACTTCCACTCGACCGTCGACGACTACGACCTCGCCCCCGACGGCAAGCGCATCGCCTTCGCCGTCCACGGCGAGGTCTTCACGGCCCCCACCCCGGCCGACGAGGGCGGCGAGCTCCGCCAGCTCACCGACGGCCCGGCCCGCGACCAGGACGTCCTCTATTCGCCCGACGGCAAGACGATCGCCTACGTCTCCGACCGCGACGGCCGCGAGGAGATCTACGCTCGCCTCCGCCGACGGCGCCGGCGAGGCGAGGCAGGTGACGGACATCGACACGCTCAAGACCGCCTACATCTGGTCGCCCGACTCGAAGAGGCTCGCCTTCACCGGCTCCGACGACCGGCTCTACACCGTCTCGGCGGAGGGCAAGGATCTGAAGGAGCTCGCCTCATCGAAGTACGGCCGGATCGGCCGCCCGGCGTGGTCGCCCGACGGCAAGTGGATCGCCTTCGCGAGGCCCGACGTGTCGCGGACCACCGAGATCTACCTGATCCCGGCCGACGGCGGCGAGGAGAAGAAGGTCACGTTCGACTCCTCCAGCGAGAGGAACCCGCAGTTCTCCTCCGACGCCAAGAAGCTCTACTTCGTCCGCGACGAGGGGGGCTTCGGCGACTTCGAGGGGGGCGGGCGACCCTCGTCGCAGCTCTTCTGCATGCCCCTGGAGAAGCTGACGAAGGACCCCGCCGACGAGGCCGACGCCCGATCCGACGGCGCCGACTCTCCGGCCGAGGCGATGGCCGCGATGAAAAGGTCGATGGCCGCGCGGTCGTCGCCGCCATCGGAGCCGAAGATCGACTGGGCGGGCCTGAAGCGGCGGACCCGGCAGGTCACGCGGATGGCGTCGGTCCGCACCTTCATCCCGGCCCACGACGGCCGCACGCTCGTCTTCGTCGCCTCCGAGGGCGGAGGCGGCGGCGGCGGCGGGCCGGGCCGAGGCCGGGGCGGCACGCCCGCGATCTACACGATCCGAGACGACGGCAAGAGGATGACCCGACTCACCGCGGGCTCGCCGCCCCCGGCCGAGCCCGACGACGACGACACCCCGCGCGGCCCCCGCGGCGGCTTCGGCGGCGGCATCTCCAACCTGCGACTTACCCGGGATGGCCGCACCCTGTTCTTCCAGGAGGGGGACGGGGTCTACAGCATGTCGATGGGCGGCGGGGGCGGCGGCGGGCCGGGCCGCGGCGCGATGCTCGCCCTCGCGGCGCCGGGAGGCCCGGGACGGCCCGGGGGCCCGGCCGGCGGCGCCGACGCGGCACCCGCGTCGGGCGGAGGAGGGCGACAGGAAGGTGACCTTCGACGTGACCGTCGAGGTCAACAAGCCCGAGGAATGGGAGGAGATGTTCGACGACGCCTGGCGGACGATGAAGTACCGCTTCTACGACCCGAAGATGCACGGCAAGGACTGGGACGCGATGCGTTCCAAATACAAGCCGCTGGTCCGCTTCGTCGGCGACCGCCACGAGCTGATGAACGTCCTCAACGAGATGATCGGCGAGCTGAACGCCTCGCACACCGGCGCCTCGGTCGGCGGCGGCGGGCGGGCGGGGAGACGCCCCGGGACGCACCGCGACGCGCCACCTCGGGCTCGACCTGGAGGCCGACGATGCCTCGGGGCGCTACAAGGTCGCGCACGTCTACGAGGACGGCCCCGCCGACAAGGACTGGATCAAGGTCGAGCCCGGCCACTACCTGCTCGCCATCGACGGCAAGCCCCTCAAGGCCGGCGACGACTACTGGGAGCGCCTCGGCCGCCGGCTCAACCGCAAGGTCGAGCTGACGCTCAACACGAAGCCCGACGAGGCGGGGGCCTGGAAGGTCAAGTACGAGCCGATCTCGATGACCGCCTTCGGCCAGCTCCGCTACGACCGCTGGGTCAAGCAGCGGCGGGCGAAGGTCGATGAGCTCTCCGGCGGTCGGGTCGGCTACCTGCACATCAAGGCGATGGACGGGCCCTCGCTGGCGAAGTTCCGCAAGGAGCTCGCCGAGTTCCGCCACAAGGAGGGCCTGGTGATCGACGAGAGGTTCAACGGCGGCGGCAACATCGAGCAGGAGCTCCTGGCGATCCTGGTCCAGCGCCCGTACCAGGTCTGGCAGCCTCGCGGGACCGAGCCGACGCACCGGCCGTTCGCCGGCTACTTCGGCCCGAAGGTGGTCCTCCAGAACTGGCGGAGCGCCTCGAACGCCGAGATGTTCCCGGCCGGCTTCCGCGCCCTGGGGCTGGGCAAGCTGGTCGGCACGCCGACGATGGGGGCGGTCATCGGCACGGGGAGCTACCGGCTCATCGACGGCTCGACCATCCGCACGCCCGCCGTCGGCGTCTACCTGGCCGACGACGCGCGGACCAACCTGGAGAACGGCGGGATCAAGCCCGACGTCTCCGTCGAGAACAGCCCCGAGGACAACCTCGCCGGCCGCGACCGCCAGCTCGAAGTCGCCGTCGCGGAGGTGATGAAGGGCCTCAAGCCGGGCGACGGCGTGGCCGGCCGCGAGTGACCCGTCGTCCGACGAGATCGCGCCTCCGGGAAAAAGACGGAACATTTCGGTCCGCGGCCTCGATGGTAAGGTTAACGCCCTCGATGGCGGAGCGTCCCTTTCGGGGCGGGGCCCGACCCGGCATCCGGGGCCCCATTCGCTCCCGCCCTCGACGGCCGCGGATCACCGGGCCGATCGCCGGGTGGGCGGCGGGCGGGCTCGCGAACGATGCGAGCCCCGCCCGCCGCCCCCAAGTCTCGTGGCCCGGTGTCCGCCCTCTCCTCGATGCTCGACCACCGAACCAACCGGAGGCCGCCCCGATGACGAAGCCCACCCCCCTCAGGACGACCGACACGACCCTGCCCCCGCCCCAGTGCGTCCACGCCGCCATCATCGCCCTGGCCCGGCAGGGCGGGCCGATCCTCCGCGAGATCGTCTCCTCGGCGATCGAGGGCCGGCCCATCACGATCGGCAAGCCCCCCCTGGCGGCCGAGCACGAGCGGGACATCGCCGAGACCGTCCGCGCATGAAGAGGGCGCGCATCCCCCGCCGCGAGATCCGCGAGATCCTCATGGGGTACATCCGCGAGTGCAAGACCCCGCCTCCGGGCGTGGCCGACTCCCTGTACGCCGAGGAGACGTGGTTCGCGCAGAACGCGCGCCTGATCGACGCCTGCATCGCCTTCCCTTCCGCGACCGCGACCGCGCCCCCAAGAAGACGGGCGGGCGTCGCCCGCCCGACAAGCCCTCGTCGGGTGCGTGAAACGCACCATCTTCTTAACATGGAGAGACGTGGTGCGTCCCTCCCACCCGACGGAATGACCAGAGCCCTTCCAAGCCGGGCGAATTCGGTGCATGGGAGCCTGTCGATGTCCAGGACCATCCATGCCGTCTACGAGAACGGGGTCTTCCGGCCGACCAAGCCCGTGGACTTGCCAGAGCACACGGCGGTCGAGTTCGAGCCTCGCATCAAGGAATCCTCCCCCTCGGCCCCGATGAGCGAGGGACTGGCGAAGGTCTACGCCATCCTCGGCGAGCGGTACGACTCGGGGCACGCCGACACGGCCGCCCGCCACGATGAACACCAGCCATGACCGATGTCTTCCTGGACACGGTCGGCCTGATCGCCGTCTGGGACTCGTCCGACCAGTGGCATGCGCCCGCCGACGCCGCTTACCGGGCCTTGCTCTCCGCGGGGCGTCGCCTGGTCACGACGAACCTCGTCCTGCTGGAGTGCGGCAATGCCGCCGCGCGGCGTCCCTATCGGCAGCGGGTGAATGCCCTTCGCCGGGCGCTCGCGGGCGAGGGTCTGGTGTTCGACCCGACCGTCGAGGAAATGGAACGGGCCTGGGCGGCCTACGACCAGGGCGAGGCCGGGCAAGCCGGCATCGTCGATCACGTCTCGTTCCTCGTCATGAGGCGGCTGGGCCTGGCCGAGGCCTTCACCAACGATCGCCACTTCCAGGCCGCCGGATTCCTGACATCATTCTGACGATCCCGCCGGGGGGCGCTGGCGGAGGCGCGGGGGGGCGGTACGATCCGGGCGAAGGCCGCCGGGCCGGTTGCCCCGACGCAGCATCATCCTTGAAGGAGTGTCCCGATGAGACGATCACGATCCCGCACCCCGCTGGGGGCGGCGTACCTGGCGGCGTGGGCGGTGCTCGCGGCCGGGGGCCTCCGGGCGGCCGAGCCGGTCGCGCTGTTCAACGGCCGCGACCTCGCCGGCTGGGTCAACGTCAACTGCGCCCCGGAGACCTGGACGGTCCGCGACGGCATGATCGTCTGCTCGGGCCAGCCGAGGGGCGTCCTCCGCACCGATCGGATGTACGAGAACTACGTCCTCGAACTGGAGTGGCGGCACGCGAAGCCCAAGGGGAACGCCGGGCTGTTCGTCCACTCCGACGCGCTGCCGGCCGTCGGCAAGCCGTTCACGCGGTCGGTCGAGGTCCAGGTCATGGACGGCGACCACGGCAGCGTGTTCGCCATCCAGGGCGCCACCCTCACCCCGCTGACCAACCCGCGCAACAGGCGCGCCACGCCCACCGAAAATCGTTGCCACCCGGCCAGCTCGGGCGAGTGGAACACGTACCGGCTCACCTCGCGAGACGGGGCGCTCGACCTGGAGGTCAACGGCAAGGTCGTCACCCGCGCCAGGGACGTCAGCCAGGTCAAGGGGTACATCTGCCTCGAATCGGAGGGGACCGAGGCCTACTTCCGCAACATCCGGATCGCCGAGCTCCCCTCCTCGAACCCGCCGCCCGAGAAGGTCGCGAAGGCCGCCGACGGGTTCGTCTCGCTGTTCGACGGGCTGGACTTCCGCGGCTGGAAGTTCCCCAAGGGCTCCGAGGGCCACTGGGTCGCCAAGGACGGGGTCGTCGAGTACGACGGCAAGAGCGAGGCGCCCGCCAAGGAGAAGGACCTCTGGACCGAGAAGTCGTACAAGGACTTCGTCCTCATCGTCGACTGGCGCCTGCCTCGCAAGGCCGAGAAGATCCAGAGGCCCCGGTTCTCGCCCGAGGGGGACCGCCTCAAGGAGACGCAGGAGGTGCTCGACGCCGGGGACAGCGGCATCTACCTCCGCGGCAGCTCGAAGAACCAGCTCAACATCTGGTGCCAGCCGATGGGCAGCGGCGAGGTCCACGGCTACCTGACCGACAAGACGATGCCCGCCGAGGTCCGCCAGGCCGCCCGCCCCCGCAAGCGCGCCGACAACCCCCCCGGCCAGTGGAACCGCTTCGAGGCCACCATGAAGGGCGATCGCCTGACGGTCGTCCTCAACGGCGAGACCGTCCTCGACGCCGCCCGCCTGCCCGGCATCGCCCCGAGCGGGCCGATCGCCTTGCAGCACCACACCGACCCGGTCGAGTTCCGCAACATCTTCCTCAAGGAGCTGGGCGGGTCGGGCGATTAGCGGGCGGGCGACGGGTGGCATGCCCACGTCCTCGTGGGCATGTCCGGGCCCTACACCATGCCCACGAGGACGTGGGCATGCCACCCCCGCCAGGCCCCGCGGGGAGATTCCCGACGCCCCGCGGCGTGGGTATGATCGGATACGTCGATGATCGAGGCCGTCCGCGAGTCCCACCCCGAGGGCTGACCATGACGAGTCGGGAGGCGTTACGCTCGACCCTGCTGAGCCTGCTCGAAGACGAGATGGGCGAGACGTACCCCGCGCTCGACGACGACCAGGACCTCCGCGAGAGCCTGGGCCTCGACTCGGTCGACGTGGTCGGGCTCGTCATGCGGATCGAGCGCGAGTACCGCGTCCGCCTGGCGACCGAGGAGCTCGCGACGGTCAAGCACGTCGGCGACCTGCTCGACCTGATGGAGGCCAAGCTCGCCGCGCGCCCCGACGCGACGGCGGGGACGCCCGACGGCGAGGCCGGCGCGACTTGAGCCAAGGACGCAGCCGCCTCCCCCGTAGCCCCGGAGGGGCGACCGTCCCTAGCCCAGGGCTGGCGCCCTGGGTCGGGTCTGGCGACGGCGGCCTCATCCCAGGGCTACGGACGGTCGCCCCTCGGGGGCTGCAAATCGCGGACATTTCTGTCCTGACCCTCGATCCGCCCGATCGATCAGCGGTCGACCGCCGAGTCGCCCAGCCCGATCACCGCCACGCCGACGGTGATCAGGAGCGTCCCGACCCATCGCAGCGCGCCGACCTCCTCGTGGAGGACGAACTTCGCGAGCACGGCCGCCAGCGGGTACGAGGCCGCCGTCAGGGGCAGGACGAAGCTCAGGTCGGCGTCGCGCAGGGCCGCCATGTAGAGCCCGACGTGTACGATCAGCAGCGCGACCCCCGCCCAGACCCAGGCGTTTCGCAGCACCGCGGCCACCTGCCCGGCCCACCCCCGGGGCGCGTGCCCGGCCTGCTTCATCCCCTTCGCAAGCAACGTCTCGCCGACCGCCAGCGCCACCACGGCCACGAGCATGATCAGCAAGATCCGGACCCGCACGGAGGACATGCGCCATCACCCCCCGTCCGCCCGATGGTCGCCGTTCGATCCCGGACGGCCGGGGAGGGCCATGACCCGCGTCAGCGCGGCGAAGGCGTCGAGCAGGCCGTCGATCGCCGCGACGTCGTGGTTGGCGCTGCACTGCACGCGGAGCACGCCGCCGTGGTACGGGACCGCCGGGAAGAGGACCGACTGGACGTAGTAGCCGCGGTCGAAGAGGAACTTGCCGGCGGCGAGCGTGTCGGCCTCGTCGCCGACCAGGACCGAGATGATCGGCGTGACCCCGCCGACGACGACCAGGCCGAGGTCGGCCAGCCCGCGACGAGAGCCGGCGGACGTGCGCGTCGAGCCGGCCGCGCAGGGAGGCGTACTCGCCCGAGCGGAGGATCGCGACGACCGCGACGATCGCCTCCAGGTACGGCGGCACGACCGGGCCCCCGAAGATATAAGGGTTCGAGCGGATCTTCAGAAGTCGGTGGAACGGCCGAGGGCAGCCGATGAACCCGCCGGCGCACGAGAACGCCTTGGAGAGCGACCCGACGACGAACGTGTTGTCGTAGCCGCCCAGCGCCTCCAGGACGGTGCCGCGGCCCTGCTCGCCGAGCACGCCGGTGCCGTGCGCGTCGTCGATGTAGAGGACGGCGTCGAGCGCGCGGGCCTCGTCGTTCAGCGCGGCCATCGGCGGGACCTCGCCGCTCATGCTGTACACGCCGTCGATGCAGACCAGCGCGCAGCGGTACGGCCGGAGGCCCTCCAGGGTCGTCGCGCAGGGCCCTCGGGTCGTTGTGCGCGAAGGTGGCGACCTTCGCGCCGTTGGACCGGGCGATCTTGGCCGCCTCCTGCATCGAGTTGTGCGCGTGCTCGTCGAGCGCGATCGCGTCGCGGCGGCCGACCAGGCCGGGGATCGCCCCCAGGTTGGCCAGCGTCACCGACGGGTAGATCAGCACCGATTCGACGCCGAGCCAGTCGGCCAGCGCCTCCTCGGCCTCGACGTTGGCCCGCACGCTGGCGAAGGCGCGCGAGGCGCCGTTGTGCGTCCCCCACCGCTCCAGGCCGAGGCGGACCGCCTCCTGCACCCTCGGGTCCTGGTCGAGGCCGAGGAAGCTGTCGGAGCCGAAGTTGACGACCCGCCGCCCCTCGACCACGATCTCGCGGCCGGGCCCGACCGCGTCGACCACCAGGTCCTTCAGGTGCGTCGCGGCGTGCTGCTCGCCGAACTGCTCGATGATCCGCACGAGCGTGCTCTGGCGCAGGGCGTTCCCCAGATTCTCCATCGGGGACGTGGCGATCATCGGGCCTCCTCGGGGTCCGGGCGGCGGACGGTCGGCGACCGCGTTCGAACGGCGCGATGATGAATCGGCAAACCTCAACACAGGATCGTGGCGGACACGGGTCCGGGTGCGCAGCCGCGACGCGCGCCGGAAAAACTTCCCCATCTTCCAGGGACGATCGGCCCGAGGCCGATGATCGCGGCGACCGGGCCGCCGCGAGGGAGGCAGATATTCTATGGCCTTGACCTGGAACAAGCTAGTTCGGATTGGCGCGGGCCCGGAACATCGTCAAGATAGCGTGCTTCCCCCTCGCACGGTGGGCGGACCGCGCGGCCGACGATCCAGAGGGCCCCGACCTTGAAGGCAGACGCTCCGACAGCGCCCGACGCGACGCGGGCCGGCCCGGCGCCCGGACTCGCCCTCGTCGGCGAGGTCGCGGGGCATGGCCTGTGCCGGGGCACGCCGGAGGGCCTGCCGGCCTTGCGGCGCCGGCCCGGCCCGGTGCCCGAGGGGTGGGACCGCGTGTCGCCCTCCCTGCTGCGCTACTCCGACGAGCAGACGATCGTGGGGGTCGTCGCCGTGTTCGCGGCGGTCGAGCGGATGGGGGGCGACCCGTCGCGGTTCGAGGGCTGGGGCGTGGTGGCCGCGTCGCGATACCTGGGGCGGGCGAACCTGGCTTTGACCTTGCGGCGGTTCGACGCCGAGGGGGTCTGGGGGACGTCGCCGCACCTGATCCCCCACTTCGCGCTGCACTCGCCCGCGGGCACGATCAGCCTGGCCTTGGGCCTGCACGGGCCGAACCTGGGCGTCGGCGGCGGCGAGCACGCCGCGGCCGAGGGGTGGCTCGCGGCGCTGTCGTGGCTGTCCGTCGGCGCGGTGCCGGGCGTCTGGCTGGTCCTGAGCGGGTGGTCGCCCGAGCTGCGCCCGTCGCGAGACGGCGGACCCCCCTCGTCCGGCGAGTGCCAGGCGCTGGCGCTGGCGCTGGTGGCGGGAGGCGGCGACATCGGGCCGCGGGTGCGGGTCGTCGCGGGGGCCGAGGGGCCGAGCGTCGCCGCGCCCGACGACCTCGCGAGGCTGGCCGAGGCGCCTGGGGCGGTGCGAGGGGCGGATGCCCCGGACGATCGCGACCGATCCGTCCGGTCGCGTCCGGGTCGAGCTGATGCCGCGCGAGGCCGTCGCCGACGGGGACGGGGCATGATGCGCCGGGACGAGCCGGTCTGGATCACCGGGGTCGGGGCGGCCAGCCCGCTGGGCTGCGACCTCGCGACGATCGACGAGGGCCTGCTCGGAGGCCGGTCGGGGGTGGTCGCGGTCGAGCGGTTCGCGACGGCCGACTACCCGAGCCGGATCGCCGGCCAGATCGCGGCGATCCCCTGCCCGCCCGATCGCGACGCCCGCGCGTTCGCGGCGAGGCCGCCGCTGGAGCAGGTGGCGCTGTGGTGCGTCGAGGCGGCCCTGCGCGACGCCGGCTGGTGGGGACGGCACCGCGAGGCACGGGTCGGGCTGGTCCTCGGCCTGGGCGCCGAGTGGATGCTGCTCTGGGAGGCCGACCACGTCGCCGGGGGCACGCGGGTCTACGACCCGTCGCAGGACCGCGATCTCGACGCTCGAGCGGGTCCGGAGCGAGGCGGAGGTCGCGGGGCCGTCGCTGGCGCTTGTCGTCGGCCTGTGCCAGCGGCAACCACGCGCTGGAGATCGGCCGGCACTGGCTGCGGCTCGGGCTGGTCGACGTGTGCGTGGCCGGCGCCTGCGACATGGCGGTCACGCCGATCGGGCTGGCGACGTTCGGCAACCTCCGCGCCCTGTCGCGGCGCAACGGCGAGCCGCCGGCCGCATCGCGCCCCTTCGACCGGGGCCGCGACGGGTTCGTCCTGGGCGAGGGGGGCGCGGCGTTCGTCCTGGAGCGCGCCGACGACGCGAGGCGGCGGACGGCCCGCGCGTATGCCGAGGTCGCCGGCTGCGGCTCCTCCAGCGACGCGCACCACCACGTGATCCCCAGCCCCGACCCGGCGCCAGCCGTCGCCGCCATGAGGCGCGCGCTGGCCGACGCGAGGGTCGACCCCGACGAGGTCGACCACGTCAACGCGCACGCGACGAGCACGCCGGTCGGCGACGCCGCCGAGGCGGCCGTCCTGCGGCTCGCGCTGGGCGAGGCCGCGGCGCGCGTCCCGGTCAGCTCGACCAAGAGCATGACCGGGCACCTCCTGACGGCCGCGGGCGCCTTCGAGGCGCTGGCCTGCCTGACGGCGCTGAGGCACCGCGCGATCCCGCCGACGATCAACCTCGACGAGCCCGACGTCGACCTCTGCCTGGTGGCCAACGAGGCGAGGCCGCACGCGGTCCGCGTCGCGGTGTCGAACTCGTTCGGCTTCGGCGGCAGCAACACCTGCCTGGTCCTCCGCGCGGTCTGACGCCGGCCCGCGGGGCCCTCGCGGGAGGTCCCGCATTTGAAATCTCAGATTTGAAATTTCCGATATCCAATCTCGATGGGGAGGGCGCGCGATGGCGGGCGCGGGGCCCGTGGCGGTGATCACCGGGGCGTCGAGCGGCATCGGCCGCGCGCTGGGGCCGCACCTGGCGGCGGCGGGGTACCGCGTCGGCCTGATCGCCCGCCGCCGCGACGCGCTGGAGGACGCGGCCGGCGAGGTCGCCAGGGCCGGCGGCACGGCCGTCGCGGCGGCGGCCGACGTCGCCGACCGCGACGCGCTCCGCGCCGCCGTGGCCGACGTCGAGGCGCGGCTCGGCCCGGTCGACGTGATGGTCGCCAACGCGGGCTTCGGGGCCCCGACGCGGCTCGACCCTCTGAACGTCGCCGACGTCGAGACGACCTTCCGCGTCAACCTGCTCGGGGTGGTCTACTCGGTCGAGGCGGTGCTGCCGGGCATGCTCGGCCGCCGGGGCGGGCATCTGGTGGCGATCTCCAGCCTGGCCGCGTTCAAGGGGCTGCCCGGCGAGTCGGCCTACTGCGCCAGCAAGGCGGCCGTGAACGCGTACATGGAGGGGCTGCGGATCGCCCTGCACGGCCGAGGCGTGGCGGTCACGACCGTCTGCCCCGGCTTCGTCCGGACGCCGATGGTGCCGATGGACGCCGCGGCGACCCCGTTCATCATGACCGCAGACGCGGCGGCGCGGCGGATCGCGCGGGCGATCGTCCGCAAGCGCGCCGGGGTCGTCCGCTTCCCCTGGCCGATGGCCGCGCTGATGGCCCTGATCGCCCGGCTCCCCGACCCCGTCGTCGCCCGGCTCGTCCGCGCCGAGGCCGGCGCCCCGCCGCCGGTCTCGCCCCCGCGAGGAAATCCCCCGGACGGCCCCCGCGCGTCTTGAATGGCGCGAGGCGCCCCCCGTAAAGTAGGGCGGTGCGAGCCGGTGCCCGGACGTCCCCGGGAATCCCGCGCCTCGTCTGCTGGGAATTTCAAATTTGAGATTTGAAATCTCAAATTCTGGCTTGATTCACGAAATTGCAGATCGGGAGGGAGGTGGGCACGACCATGAGAGTGACTCCCGCCGTGTTCGGCATGCTCCTGATCGGCACGGCCCCGGCCCCCGTCGCGGGGGACGAGCCGAAGGCCGCCGCGCCCGCGGGCCGGGCGGACGACGAGAAGGCGATCCGCGCGGCGGACGAGGCGTTCGTCCGCGCCTACAACGCGGGCGACCCCAGGGCGGTCGCGGGCCTCTTCACCGAGGACGCCGAGGCCGTCCCCGAGGAGGGCGAGGCGGTCCGCGGGCGCGAGGCGATCGCGGGCCTGTTCGCCTCGATCTTCGAGGCCGGCCCGCGCCGCAAGATCGAGGTCGCCGTCGATTCCCTCCGGTTCCTCGCCGACGACGTCGCGCTGGAGACGGGGCGCACGACGCTCTCGGCGGCCAACGGCCAGGCCCCGCAGGTCGACCGCTTCACCGTGCTCTACGTCAAGAGGGGCGGCCGGTGGCTCCAGGCGCGCGTCCAGGAGCATCCCGAGGCGCAGGACAGCCCCCACGACCGCCTCAAAGAACTGGAGTGGATGGTCGGCGAGTGGGTCGACGAGGGGCGCGACGGGGTCGTCTTCACCACCTGCCGCTGGTCCGACGACGCGAACTACCTGCTGAGGGAGTTCACCATCCGCGTCGGCGGCCGGCCCGCGACGTCCGGGACGCAGCGGATCGGCTGGGACCCGCAGGCCGGGCAGATCCGGTCCTGGGTATTCGGCGCCGACGGCGACTTCGGCGAGGGGCTCTGGTCGCGCGACGGCAACCGCTGGGTCATCAAGGCGACGTTCGTGCTCCGCGACGGCCGGAGGGCCTCGGCGACTCAGGTGGTCACATTCGTCACCAAGGACATGGCGCGCTGGAAGCAGGTCGACCGGACCGTCGGCGGCGAGTCCGCCCCCGACGTCGGCGAGGTCGTCGTGGTCCGGAGGCCGCCCAGGCCCCAGGTGATCGGCTCGTCCCCTCCACCCCGGAATGATGAGGGCATCCCCAGATGACGCGCACCATCGGCAGGATCGCGCTGGCCGTCGCCCTCTGCTGGCCGACGTGCGCGATCGTCTTCGCGCGAGGCTTCGGCGGCGGAGGGGCCCGAGGAGGAGGCTTCGGCGGCGGGGGCTTCCGAGGGAGCGGCTTCGGCGGCGGGGGCTTCGGCGGCGGGGGCCTTGATCGGGGCGGCTTCCCGGGCGCCGGCGCACGGCCCGAGTTCGGCACGGGCAATCGGAACCAGCTCGGCAACAACCCCATCGGCATCGGCAACCGGCCCCAGCTCGGGAACAACAACATCGGGGTCGGCAACCGGGACCGGATCGGGAATAACAACATCGGGGTCGGCGACCGGAACCTCGGGGTCAACCGGCCCGTCAACATCAACAGCGGCAACACCAACGTCGGAATCAATCGGTCCGGCAACTTCAACCGGGTCAACAACATCAACGGCGCGGGCTGGGCGGGGCGATCTCCCTACGCGGCCTATCACCGGGGATGGGTCAACGGCTACTGGGCGGGCCACTACCCGGGCGGCTGGTACGGCGGCTGGGGCCCGGGTTGGGGCTGGGGCGGGGCGGCGCTGGGGATGGGACTGGCGGCCTGGGGCCTCGGCTCGGCGCTCTCCGGCTGGGGCTACGGCGGCAGCTACATCAACCCCTATTATGCCGCCCCCTCGACCGTCGTGGCGCAGCAGCCGGCGGCGGTCGCGGCGTCGCCTTACAACTACTCGGTCGCGCTCGACCCGCAGGCGGCGCCCCCGCCGCAGACGGACGCCGACGCGGCGGTCGCGGTGTTCGACTCGGCGCGCGACGCCTTCAAGGCGGGCGACTACCCGTCGGCGCTGCGGCTGACCGACCAGGCGCTCGCCAGGCTGCCCAACGACCCCGCGCTGCACGAGTTCCGCGCGCTGGTCCTGTTCGCGATGCGGCAGTACGACCAGGCGGCGACATCGCTCTACGCCGTGCTGTCGGTCGGGCCCGGCTGGGACTGGACGACGATGGCGGGCCTGTACCCGAGCGTCGACGCCTACACCGCGCAGCTCCGGGCGCTGGAGGCGTACACGAGGGAGCAACCGAGGTCGGCCCCGGCGCACTTCGTGCTGGCGTACCACTACCTGACGCAGGGCTACACCGAGCCGGCGGTCGCGCAGCTCCGGGCGGTGGCCGCGCTCCAGCCGAACGACCCGCTGACGCCGCAGCTCATCCGCCAGTTCTCCAAGGGCGACGAGCCCGCGCCCCCGCGCAGCCGACTCTGGCCGTCGCCCCCTCCGCGGCGCCGGGCAACCTCGCCGGGACGTGGACCGCCCGCCCGTCGCCCGACACGACCATCGCGCTGACCGTCCGGCCCGACGGCGGCTTCACCTGGGGCGTGACCGACAAGGGCAAGCCCCGCCAGTTCGGCGGCGTGTCGTCCTTCGGCAACGACATCCTGACGCTCGCCCCGGCCGACGGCGGCGCCCTGGTCGGCCGGGTGTCCTGGCAGGGCCCGGACCGCTTCAACTTCAAGGTGCCGGGCGCCGCCGCGGGCGACCCGGGGCTGACGTTCGCCCGGTGATCCGGCCCCCGGGGTCCCTCTCGCGCACGTCTTTCCCTCGTCCCCACGCCCCGCGTGGGGACGCCTCCGCGGGCGCTCCGCGTCCGATCCGACGACGCAGAGCGTCGGGGACGGCATTCCCACGCGGAGCGCTATGCATTACCCATAACTTCGGGGGCCGGGTTATGAAGTGATAAATTCCATCCTGTAACGAAGTCCTCAAGCCGTCGCAAGCCGCGCCAGATCGCCTTAACCCCGGGCTCCCCGTCGCCTTTGCGGGCGAGGAAACCCCCGAGCCGGGCGATCTGGCGCACCGCCTCCCGTAAGCCGGGAGGAGACGCCGGGACCATGTCTGTCTTGTGGACCACCCGATGCAACACCTGCCACTGCTCGCGCGGCAAGACCGCCTCGCACGACGCCTCGGGGTGGCGCCGCGCCTCGTAGGTCAACCACAACAGGCGCCAGGCCACCACCGCATAGGTCGCCAAGGCCCGCTCCAAGCGCCCGGCCGTCTCCAACTGCAACCGTTCGACCCGGCAGCCGCTCTTCAGCACGTAATGATAGCGCTCGACCAGCCACCGCAGCGCGTACCAACGCACCGCCCGCTCGGCATCGGCAAGGGTCGCGATCGGCACGGTCGTCAGCAGCCACCAGCACACCGGCCCCTGCCCCTCCGGCGGGCTTTCCTCCTCGGCCAGGATCGCCGTGAGCCTCAGGTGGGGCAACGTCTTGCGGCGGGGATGGGTCGAAGGGGGGGCGATCTCCAGGGTCACGAACCGAATCGTCAGGGTCGCCCGTCGCGCCGGCCGATCGTCGCCCCGTTTGAGGTCCACGGTCATCGTCCCGGCCGCCGCATTGGCGCGCACGGCCGCCCCCAGGAGCCGTTCGACGTGGCGGACCCGCCGCCTGGGCTTGGCCCGGATCAGCAGGTGCGACCCGGGCCGTCGCGGCGCGGCGAAGAGGTTGTAGAAGTCGGCCTCGCGGTCGGCCACGGTGAGGACCATCTGCTCAGCGGGCATGGCGGCCTCGGTGGCGGCCAAGGCATCGAGCCAGCGCTGAGATTCCTTGTCGGCGGTCTCCTTCTTGTTGCGGCCGGCGCGCTTGCCCAAGGTCGCGGGGTCGCGGGTCCAGGTCCGCTGGTCGATCACGCCGAGGGGGACGCCCGCGGCGGTGACGGCGAGGACCGAGTGGAGCCACAGCCCCGAGCGTTTGCTGTGGGCGAGATAGCCCAGGCCGGTGGTGTCCGGATGGTCGGTGAAGTCGAGGCTGGTGGTGTCCTGAATCGTCAGGAGCCACTCATCCTCGCGGTCAGGGAGCCGTCCCAGGGTGCTGTCGCGGTGCGCGGCGCGGATGTCGTCCGGGTCGATGCGCGGGTTGTCCCAGAAGCGATAGGCGGCCTTGGTGGCGGCCCAATCGCCCGAGGCCTGAGGCACGCTGGCCTCCGGCGCGCTGAGCAGATCGTCGACCAATTTGACCAGGCGTCGGTTCAAGCGTCGGTCTCCGAGGTCGACGTGGCGAAGTTCGAGTGCTGACCACATGGTGTTCTTACGAACATCCGGGCCGGATGGATCGGTGGTGTCCTAGGCAATTTGAACCTTTGCGAGGGACTGGACGTAGGATGAGTGACGATCCCGGTACCTATGCCCTGGTCACAACACGTCCCCTTCCACGGGGCCCATTCGCCTCATGCACGATCTCGCTCGCTTCTGCTGCCAGAACCCCGACTGCTCCCTCTACGGCCAACGGGACGTCGGAAATCTCTCGGTCTGCGGCCGCTACGGCAAGGACAAGCAGTTCCGCCAACTCTACTGCAACGCCTGTCGCGCCCGCTTCTCGGAGCGCAAGGGCACGCCGCTCTACCGCTGTCACCTCCCCGAACCGACCGCCGTCTCGGTCCTGGAGCACCTGGCCGAGGGCGACGGCATCCGCCAGACCGGCCGCCTCGTCGGCGTCCATCGCGACACCGTCGTCCGACTGGCCAGAGCCGCCGGGGAGCATGCCCACGACGCTCATGACGAGCTTGTGGCTTTTTCCCCCTCGGACCACTGAGGTCCAGTTCGACGAGAAGTGGTCGTTCGTCAATAAGAAGCAGAAGAACTGCGACCCCGCCGATCCCGCCGACGATCACAAGGGGGACTGGTGGGATCACGTCGCGATCGACCCCGAACATCGGCTGGTCTTGGCCGTGGTCCCGGGGGCGCGCTTGATCGAGAACGCCGAGGAGATCGTCGCCACGGTCAAGGACCGCACCGACGGCGCTACGCCTCGGTTGATGACCAGCGACGAATACCCCGCCTATGCCTCGGCGATCGAGAGGGCGTTCGGCGTGCCGGTCTCGGGGCCCACGACCGGGCCGGGCCGGCGGCCGATCCTGCCCGAGCGGCGGTTGCCCCAGGACTTGACCTACGCCACGGTCCACAAGGCACGGGAAAACGACCGGGTGGTCGCGGTCGAACGTCGGCTGATCTTCGGCACCGAAGGCGGTCTGAAGGCCGCCCTGGGCGCGTCGTCGGTGAGCCGGGCGGTCAACACGTCGTTCATCGAGCGCCAGCACGGCACCGACCGCGGCCAGAACGCGCGGAAGGCGCGGAAGACGTACCGGTTCAGTAAAGATTGGCGTGTACATGAGGCGATGAGCTATTACACGCTGTATCGCTACAACTTCTGCTGGGTGGTCCGCACCTTACGGCAGCGGGACGACAAGGGGCGTTGGCAGCGACGGACGCCCGCTCTGGCCGCCGGGCTAACGGATCACGTCTGGACTACCCGCGAATGGGTCAGCTTCCCGGCTGTTCAAGTGGCATAGGACACCACCGATGGATCGAACTTGTGGGTAATGCATAGCGCGGAGCGTGGGAACGAGGGGGACCCCAAGGCGTGTGAGAGAGGGGCGCGGGGCTCAGGTCGCCCTGATCCGGCCCGGGGCGCGGATCTGCAGCGCCAGCGCCTCGGGGTTCGTCGCGACGCTGAGCGCCTGCGTACCGGCGACGACCTGGTCGTGGTAGAGCTGGAGCAGGTGCTGGTCGAAGGTCTGCATCCCCCGCATGCCGGTGGCCACGTAGTCGGCGATGTCGCCGATCCGGCCCTCCAGGATGTATTTCGACGTGACCGAATCGCCCCGGAGGATCTCGACGACCGGCCGGCGCCCGCCGTCGAGGCCGAGCGTCAGGCGCTGCGAGACGATGCCCGTCAGCGACGCGGCGAGCTGCTCGCGCGCGATCGCCAGCTCGGTCGTGGGGATCATCGCCAGGATGCGCTCGACGGTCTGCGCCGCGTTCGAGGCGTGGACCGTCGCCAGCACCTGATGGCCCGTGTCGGCGGCGCGGAGCGCCATCCGGACGGTCTCGGCGTCGCGCAGCTCGCCGACGAGGATCACGTCGGGCGCCTGCCGCATCGCCTGCCGCAGGCCGTGCTCGAACGACGGCGTATCCAGGCCGACCTCGACGTGGGTGATCAGCGACTTCTTGCCGGCGTGCTCGTACTCGACCGGGTCCTCGATGGTGAGGATCTTCAGGTAATAGTTGCTGTTGAGCAGGTCGACGATCGCGGCCAGCGTGGTGCTCTTGCCGCTGCCGGTGGCGCCGCTCATCAGGGTCAGTCCGCGTCGCGTCTGCGCGATCTCGCGGATGACCGGCGGCAGGTGCAGCTCCTCGACCGTGCGGATCTGGGGCAGGATGATCCGCAGCACCAGACCCGGCGCCCCGAGGTGGCTGTAGAGGTTGCAGCGGAACCGCGCCAGGCCGGGCGAGGCATACGAGAAGTCGTGGCCGCGCGCCATCGCCTCGTTCAGGTCGTCGATGATGACTCGGGGCGCGATCGCGCGGATCGACTGCCGGAGCTGCTCGTCGGTCAAGGGCGGGGCGTCGATCTCGCGCACCTTGCCCAGGATGCGGATCATCGGCGGGACGCCGGTCTGGAGGTGGAGGTCGGAGGCCCCCTGCTCCACCGCGAACTTGAGGAGCTGGTCGATGGTCATCGCGATCGCCTCTCGCGGGGTTGATCCGGCGCGGCCCCGTCCTCCGCCGGCTCCAGGGCCCGATCGACCTTCTCCTGGAGCGTGGCGGGGACCTTCCTCTCGATCGCGTCCTCGATGGCCGGGATCTCCTGCTCGACCTTCGCCTTCACGACCGGGGCCTCCTCGTAGATCAGGTAGGCGATCGCCACCAGCAGGATCGGCGTGAACGAGCCGAGGGTCTTGTAGACGGGCTTCCTCATCCGGTGCCAGCGCGTCGTCCAGTAGTAGACCGCGTAGAACGGGATCAGGAGGTTGGCCAGGCCGTGATGGAAGCTCTCCTTGAAGGGGAGCGTGACCAGGTAGGAGACCCCGGAGACGAGGATGCCGATGTTCGAGGCGATCACGCCCGCGGCGCCCAGGTGGAGGAGGGCCTTCACCTGGAACAGGTAGCCGCACAGGGCGATCACCAGGAACCCCAGAGAGACCAGGTAGAACCAGTTCCGCAGCATCAGGAAGAAGCTGGCGACGCGGCGGGCGGTCAGCGTCGGCAGGTTCACCCAGAGCGGCGGGGGGCCGGCGCGTCCGCGAGACCTGGCCACGTGGAAGGGGTCGAGCACGCCGTAATCTTCGTCAGGCCGACGGCCGCGAGTCCCGAACAACCCGTGACGGCCCGAAGCGGGCGGCTCGTCGGGGCTGGTGATCGCTTGCGGGGTCGGCCTCGGCTCCTCCTCCGCCGGGCGGACGTTCAGGGGGACCTGGCGGCCGAGGAGGTGGTCGGCCACCCCGACCGCCTCCTCGCCTTCGATCGGGCGGAGCCGCAGAGGCGTAGATCCCCCGCCCGCGGCGTGGTCGGGGACCACCAGCGCATGGCCGCAGTGCTTGCACGTGCCGTGCTTGCCCGCGAAGTGGTCGTCCACTTCGATCGGGTGCCCGCACCGTTCGCAGACGAAGGGGATGGCCATGAGCGATGAGCGACCCGTGCCCTCAAGAGATGCCGATCCGCGGCCCGGGATTCGGCGACCCGACCCACTTTCATCGTGCCGGTGGAGTCGGCGTCTTGCAAGGACCGGGCGGGAGGGGAGCGTCCTCCCAGTTTCGTAGGGTGGGCACCGCCCACCTGGCCCGTAGAGGAGTCGAAGAGGTGGGCGATGCCCACCCTACGAAGACAGAGAACCACCCGTCATCCGCCGAGGAAGTCGTAGTCCGCGGCGGCCCAGGCGCGGACCCGCTCCAGGGTGGCCGGGTCGATCTCCGGGGGCCCCATCTGCGAGACGTTGGCCCGCGGCAGATCGAACGGCTCATCCACCAATCGGAGGCGCTCCAGGTCGTCGCGGAGGTGCTCCAGGCGGAGCACCCGATCGACGCGGAGGCCCCGCAGCCACTCGGCCTGGGTGGCGCAGAAGAACGGGCCGTACGTCCAGCGGTGCTGCTCGTCGTGCAGGACGCGCGCGACGAACTCGGGGAACGACGACCCGCCCGGCAGGTCGCGGTGGTCCTCGTGAAACTGGCGGTAGAGCGACACCGCGCGGGCGATCGGGTCGCGCACCGAGGCGAACGTCAGGTAGCCGGCGCACCCGGGGGGGATCTCCATCCGGTGCTGCGCGTTGCCCATCCCGTAGACGTCCTCGCCATCGAACGGCGGCCTCGACAGCAGCAGGTGCATCGTCGTCGAGCCCGTCTTCGGGACGCCCAGGTAGACCCATCGTCGGGCGTGATGGATGATCATGGCCCCGCCCGCGTGGTCAGGCGACCGTCGCGGCCCGCTTCTGGCTCCAGAGGCGCACCAGCAGGTCCTCGTAGCGGCGGGCCATGACGCGAGCGTGGCCGTGCTCCTCGGCGAGCATCTTGGCCTCGGCGGCCATCCCGCGGGCCCACGCGGGGAAGCGGTGGAGGAGCTCGGCGGCGTCGCGGACCGAGACCGCCGTCCCCTCGACGATGATCCCGCTGATCCGGTCGCGGATGAACTCGGGGACGCAGCCGACCTCGGTGGCGATCACCGGCCTTTCGCACATCATCGCCTCCAAAGCCACCAGGCCGAAGCCCTCCTCGGCCGACGCCATGCACAGGGCGTCGATCGCCTGGTAGTAGTCGCCCATCGCGCCCATCGACGTGGCGAACGCGAACCGGCCGGGGATCAAACGGTTGGCGCGGTCGAGCAGCTCGTGGTACATCTCTCCCCAGCCGACCAGCAGCGCCTTGAAGCGGTCGGGCAGCTTGGCGACCGCGTCGATGACGACGTGCGGGCGCTTCTCGGGCGAGAACCGGCCGATCGTGCCCAGGACGAAGTCATCCGGGCCGAACCCCAGCGCGCGGCGCATCTCGGCGCGAGCACGACCGCGACAGGTGCGCGGTGTCGATCCCGTTGGGGATGACGGTGCTGGGCAGGTCGCGGCAGTTCCTCTCGCGGACCCTCCGGCTCACGGCGACGACGTGGTCGACCACCGGGCGCAGCCGTCGAGCAGGTAGCGCGTGAAGTCCCCCTCGCCGTGCGCCACGAAGACGCAGAGCCCGGGCCGGCAGTCGGCGATCCACGCCCCCAGGTCGTGCGGCCCCCAGCACAGGATGACGTCGCACTCGCGCGCCGCCTCGCGGATCGCGTCCCCCTGCCCGACGTCGACCGGCACGCCGATCTCGGCGGCGACGCCCGGGTCGACGTAGATCGAGGCGGTCACGATGCAGCGCTCGACCCGGACGCGGCGCGGGTCGAGGAACCGGACCAGCCCCTTGAGCCACTGCTCGATCCCGGCGCGGACCATCGACTGCCCGACGTGGACCACCCGCAGCGGCCGGTCGGGCAGAGGCGGCTCGTCGCCGGCCTCCGGGGCGCCCGCGAGGCCCCCGCCGACGCCGGCCGCGCTGAGCCCCACCCCGAGGCCCCGGGGGGCATGCCCGGCCGCGCTGACCCCACCCCGAGGCGACGGGGCCCGAACCCGGCCGCGCTGACGCCCGCCCCGAAGACCGGGGGCCCGGACCCGGCCGCGCTGAGGCCCGCCCCGAGGCCCGCGAGGGGATGCCCGAGCGACCCCCTCGCGGATTGGACCAGGCCGGGGCCCGGGCCCCCGAGACCGCATGCCCGCCATCGAGGCCGCCCCCGGCGCCCCGCCGACCCGAGTCATCAGGATTCATGACGCCCGCTCCGCCTTTCTCCCGATCAGGGTGAGATGCCCGCCCCCCCCGTCGTCGCCGGCGCCGCGACGGGGCCGGCACCGACGCCGGCAAGGTCCCCCTCGACCCCCCCCGAGGAGGTCGCCGGGCCCGCCGCGGGGACCAGGAAGTCGCGCGAGCCGGGGTCGGTCGACGCGACCGGCACGGCCTCCCGGAGCTCGGCCACCAGCCCGGCCTGCTCGTCGTCGATCCCCGGGCACGTCTCCCAGACGTTCCCCCGGAACCACGCCGAGGCCGCCTGCGCCAGGTCCTGGCCGTTGGCGCGGACCCCGGTCGCCTTCAGGATCAGGTTGCGGCCGATCTCGACCTTCCCCTGATCGAGCGAGGTCTCGGCGAACGTGATCCAGTTGCGCAGCTCGTAGAAGGTGTTCCGGCTGATGGTGACGTTGTCCGACTGGCCGGGCCGCGTCAGGTTGAGGCTGATCCCGTTGCGGCCCCCGACGAAGATGTTGCGGGTGATCGCGACGTCGGCGACCGCCGTGTCGAGCAGGAGCAGGACGCCCCGGCCGGTCACGCGCGACCCCTCCAGGATGATCCAGGAGGCGGGGCCGTTCTTCGTCCCGAAGATCGCGACGCCCAGGGTGCCGCAGTCGATGACGAGCCCGCGGAGGACGATCGGGCGCCCCGGCGACCCCCGGGGCCCGTCGCGGAGGTAGAGGGCGGAGCGGTTCGACGAGCCGGGCAGGACGATGCGGAGCCCTTCCAGGCGGAGGCCCTCGACCGGGCCCGAGATCACGACGCCGTGCCGCTTCGCCCCGCGCGGACGGTCAGGCCGCGGATCGCGACGCCGGGCGTGTCCTCGACGAGGATGCCCGCCAGCGAACCCGAGGGGGCTCGATGGTCGCGCGGCGGGGCGACTCGATCGTCAGGTCGCGGTGGCGGGCCGCGTCGTTGACCTCGATGGCCTCGGGGTACGTCTCGTCGTCGACGATCCGGATCGTGGCGCCGGGCCCGGCCGCGTCGATCGCCTCGCCGATGGTCCGGAAGGAGGCCGTCGGTGCGCGGCCGACCGTGAGGAGGCCGGCCCGGGGGCCGGCCGGCTTCGTCGCGGCCGATGGCGCGGCCGACGGCGACGCGCCGGCCGCGACGAGCGACCGGGCCGCGTCGCGCGCGGAGGGCGCATCCCGCCGCGACCCGACGACCAGGGCGGCGGCCAGCCCGAGCACGGCCGACGCCGCGACGAGCCCCGCCGCCCGGGCCCGGGGCGGGCGGCCGGGCCGCGCCGGGGCGACGGTCGTCCCCCTCCGACCGCGCCGCGTTGGCCGTCGCGAGCTGCTGCTTGAGCACGACGGCGAGCCTCCGAGGCGGTCTGGAAGCGGCCCTCGGGGTCCTTCTCCAGCAGGCGGTGGACGACCTCCGACAGGGCGCGCGGGACCCTCGGGCAGGCCTCGTGCAGCGGCGGGGGTTGCGCGTCGGAGACCAGCCGGATCACCTCCAGCGTGTGCTTCCCCTTGAACGGCGAGTGGCCGGCGAACATCGCGTAGATGACGCACCCCAGGCTGAACAGGTCGCTCCGCGAGTCGATGTCGCCGGCGGACGTGACCTGCTCGGGCGACATGTAGGCGGGGGTGCCGACCATCTGCCCGGTCGAGGTGATCGCCGAGCTGTCGATCGCCGCCAGCGCCAGGCCGAAGTCGGCGATCTTGACCCGCTCGACGCCGTTCTCGAGCATGATGTTGGCCGGCTTGATGTCGCGGTGGATCACCCCCTGCTCGTGCGCCGCGGCCAGCCCCGAGGCGACCTGCACGGCGATCCGCAGGACCTCCTCGGTCTCCAGCGGCGGGCCCTGCCTGATCCGGTGGTGGAGCGTGGTGCCGGCGATGTACTCCATCACGAGGTAGGGCATCTCCTGCTGGACGCTCACCGAGTGGATCGTGATGACGTTGGGGTGGTTGATCGCGGCGGCGGCGCGGGCCTCGCGGATGAACCGGCGGCGCGCCCCCTGGCTGGAGGCGAGCCGGGGGGCGAGCACCTTGATCGCGACCATCCGGTGCAGCGCCTTGTCGAACGCCTTGAAGACGACCCCCATCCCCCCCTCGCCGAGCCCGGCGATCACCTCGTGCTCGCCGATGCGGCCGAGCGAGCCCCTCCTGCGTCGGCAGGTCGAGGAACGACAGGTCGAGCGTGTATTCGTCGTCGAGCGACCGCTCGTCCCCCTCGATCGGCCGGCCCGCCGTCCTCGTCTCGTCGGAGAGGGTCGCCTCGGCCACCGGGCCGGCCATCGCCTCGGCCATGAGGCGATCGAGGGCGCCTCGGCAGGCCTGGCAGGCGTTCAGGTGGTCGCGGATGGCGCGGAGCTCGTCCTCGGCGAGCCGGCCCGCGGCATAGTCGCGGAACGTCCGCTCGTCGGGACAGGGTGAAGGCGCATTCATGTCGCCAGCTCCGCCGCTCGCCCGCCGCGCCCGCCCCGCCGAGGCCCCGGGGCTGCAAAGGCGCGGACGATCCCTCCCCGACCCCCAACATCCCCGTGAAGATCCCGTAGAATTGTCAATCTGTAATCCATTGACAGTTCCGACTAAGACGAGATGATCCCTTCCCGGGGTTCAAGCTATTCCAATCAAGCATCATTGACAAGAGCCTGCCCCTCCCGACGGCCTGGCCCCCCGGATGGGGGGCCTCGGCCCGGGCCGAGGTGCGGCGGCCCAGACCGCGGCGGTTGTCGCGAGGGGCCGGGGCGCTGTAGAGTCCTAGGCACCCGGACGAGGCGAACGTTAACGTCCCGGGCGATCCGCCGCCGTTCCGAGGGGGGGTGGAGGCCGTCGCGATGAGCGACCTGACCCGGCTCCTGGACGCCGTCGACCGGGGCGAGCCGCTCGCGGCGCGCGAGC
The DNA here is from genome assembly GCA_963708145.1 of uncultured Planctomycetaceae bacterium. Classification (GTDB taxonomy): domain Bacteria; phylum Planctomycetota; class Planctomycetia; order Isosphaerales; family Isosphaeraceae. Next base: position 553,585 of record OY970189.1, read on the forward strand.
TGCTGCCGCTGGTCTACGACGAGCTGCGCCGGCTGGCCGCTCAGAAGCTGCGCGCGAGGCGCCGGGGCAGACGCTCGACGCCACGGCCCTGGTCCACGAGGCGTACCTGCGGCTGGTCGGCGACCGCCAGGGCCACGGGAGGGCGTGGGACGGCCGCGGCCACTTCTTCGCCGCCGCGGCCGAGGCGATGCGACGCATCCTGATCGAGGCCGCCCGCCGCCGCAGGAGCCTGAAGCGCGGCGGCGGGATCGCCCGCGAGGATCTCGACCCCGACCGCCTCGCCGCACCCGGGCCCGACGACGAGCTGCTGGCTTTGGACGAGGCGCTCGACCGGCTCGCGGCGCGCGACCCTCTGAAGGCCGAGCTGGTCAAGCTCCGCCATTTCGCCGGGCTGTCGCAGGCGGAGGCGGCGGCGGTGCTCGGCATCTCGGTCGCCACCGCGGAGCGCCATTGGGCCTTCGCCCGCGCCTGGCTCCGCGTCGAGATCGCCGGCGCCGACGACGCGGGCCGGTAGCCGCAGCCCCATGAAGATTGCGGAGACTTGTTATGGGCCGGCGCAGGAGGATCGAGTAGTATCCCACGCCGGTCCCCACCCCCGAGCACGGAGGCGAACATGCGGAAGCTGAGGTTCCGGCCCACGATCCGGGCGCTCATGATCGTGGTGGCGATCGCGGGGCTATTCCTGGGCGGGGGGATCGAGGCCGCGAGGCTGAGTAACCTCTCGCGGGAGTACAGGCAGGCGGCACAGGAATGCTATAAGCTTAGACAGGTATGGATTAGATTCCTACAGGCGTTTGAGAAATGTTCCAAGGCTGACGAGGAGCCACTTGCTCGGCTCGAGAAGCATCCAGACATGGTCGACTTCGTCGCCAAGGCCCGTGCCCATAATCGGGACCAGATCCAGTCCTCCCGTATGGCAATCGAGGAACTCACGGACTACGAGCAGAAGTACAGGCGAGCCGCACGCTTCCCCTGGCTCCCGGTCCCGCCTGATCCCCCTCCTGGACCGTGACGGAAGGGGTTGTTCCGATTCGCCGGGGTGCCACGGGTTGTCCTCAACCCGTGCGCCGGGATGAGGGTCGCGGCGCACGGGTTGAGGACAACCCGTGGCACCCGGCGGGGAAGGACGCCGAAATTTGATGAGGGAAAACGGGCCCCGATCTCGCATGATTGATGGGGGCCGACGTCCGGCCCCGTGCGATGCGAGGCCCGACCATGACCGAGGAATCGCTCTTCGCCGCCGTGCTGGAGCGGGCCGACCCCGCCGCCCGCGCCGCCTTCCTCGACGGCGCCTGCGCCGCCGACCCCGCGCTGCGGCGCCGGGTCGAGGCATTATTGGAGGCCCACTTCGGGTCCGTCGGCTTCCTCGAACGGCCCGCCCTGCTCGACTCGCCCGACGGCCCGGCCGCCGATCCTGCGCTCGCGCCGACCCTGGCCGACACGCCCGCGCCGGGATCGCCACCCCTGCCGGACGGCCCCGCCGCGACGGTCGACCAGCCCGGCGCGGCCACGGCCGAGGTCGCACCGCCCCGGCCGATCGCCGAGGGGCCCGGCTCGCGGATCGGGCCCTACAAGCTCCTCCAGCGGATCGGCGAAGGCGGCATGGGCGTCGTCTATATGGCCGAGCAGGAGCGCCCCGTCCGCCGCAAGGTCGCCCTGAAGATCATCAAGCCCGGCATGGACACCGAGCAGGTCGTCGCCCGCTTCGAGGCCGAGCGGCAGGCACTGGCGATGATGGACCACCCCAACATCGCGCGGGTGCTCGACGCCGGCGCCACCGACACCGGCCGCCCCTTCTTCGTCATGGAGCTGGTCCGGGGCGTGCCGATCACCGACTACTGCGACCAGGCGCAGCTCAGCCCGCGCGACCGCCTGGAGCTGTTCATCCCCGTCTGCCGCGCCATCCAGCACGCGCACCAGAAGGGGATCATCCACCGCGACATCAAGCCGACCAACATCCTGGTGACGCTCCACGACGGCAAGCCGGTCCCCAAGGTGATCGACTTCGGCATCGCCAAGGCGACCGACCAGCGCCTCACCGAGCGGACGCTGTTCACGCAGTACGGCGCCATCGTCGGCACGCTGGAGTACATGAGCCCCGAGCAGGCCGAGATGAGCGCGCTGGACGTCGACACCCGCAGCGACGTCTACTCGCTCGGCGTCCTGCTGTACGAGCTCCTGACCGGCACGACGCCGCTGGATCGGCAGACGCTCCGCCAGGCGGCGTACGCCGAGGCGCTGCGGCGCATCCGCGAGGAGGAGCCGCCCAAGCCGAGCACGCGGCTCAGCGGGTCGGGCGAGGCGCTGCCGGCGATCGCGGCGCGGCGGCAGACCGAGCCGGACCGGCTCCGGAAGCTGGTCCGCGGCGAGCTCGACTGGATCGCGATGAAGGCGCTGGAGAAGGACCGCACGCGGCGGTACGAGACGGCCAACGGGCTGGCGCGCGACGTCGAGCGGTACCTGAACGACGAGGCGGTGGAGGCGTGCCCGCCGTCGGCGTCGTACCGGCTGCGGAAGTTCGCGCGGAAGCACCGGGCGCTGCTGGCGACGGCGTCGGCGTTCGCGGTGCTGCTGGTGGCGGGGGCGATGATCAGCGCCGCCCTGGCGATCCGGGCGACGCGGGCCGAGCGGCGGGCGCAGCGGGATCGGGCCCGCGCCGTCGCGGCCGAGCGGGTGGCGCGCGAGCGGCGCGACGCCGAGGCGCGATCGCGCCGCCGGGCCGAGCAGGCCGAGGCGCAGGCGCACCGCGAGCGCGACGCGGCGGTCGCCGAGCGGAAGAGGGCCGACCGCGAGGCGGCCACGGCGCAGGCCGTCAACAACTTCCTCCAGAACGACCTGCTGGCGCAGGCCAGCGCCTGGAAACAGGCCCGCCCCGATATCAGTCCCGACCCGGACATCACGGTCCGCACCCTCCTGGACCGGGCCTCCGACCGGATCGCCGGCAAGTTCGCCGGGCAGCCGGCGGTCGAGGCGGCGATCCGCCGGACCATCGGCCAGACGTACAACGACCTGGGCCTCCATCCTCGGGCCCAGGAACACCTGGAGCGGGCGCTCGAGCTCGACCGCCGCGCCCTGGGCGAGGAGCACTCCACCACCCTGGCGGTCATGAACAGCCTGGCGAACGTGTACCTCAACCAGGGCCGGCCGGAGCAGGCCGAGCCGCTGTTCGCCAAGGCCCTGGAGGCCCACCGCCGCATCCAGGGCGAGGAGCACCCCAACACCCTGGTGGTCATGAACAACCTGGCGATCCTGTACCGCGCCAGGGGAAGTTGGCGGAGGCCGAGCCGCTCTACGTCAAGGCGCTGGAGGCCTCCCGCCGCATCCGGGGCGAGGAGCACCCGAGCACGCTGGTCCTCATGACCAACCTGGCGAACCTGTACCGGGTCCAGGGGAAGTTGGCGGAGGCCGAGCCGCTCTACGTCAAGGCCCTGGAGGTCTCCCGCCGCACCCTGGGCGCGGAGCACCCCGCCACGCTGAGGCGCAAGACCAAGTTGGCGGTCCTGTACCGCGACCAGGGCAAGCCGGCGCAGGCCGAGCCGCTGCTGTTCCAGGCCCTGGAGGCCCAACGCCGCTCCCTGGGCGCGGAGCATCCCGACATGGTCCGGACCCTCGGCCTCCTGGAGGGCATGATCCTCTCCGGGGTCCGGGATACGGGGTCCCCCGATCCTGCCCACTGGCGCGTGATCGTCGATACGCTGGCCAGGGCCGTCCGGAATCAGCCCGGCGACCCGGTCCTGCGGTATCGGCTGGCACTGGCGCAGCTCCTGGCCGGCGACCGCGACGGCTACCGCCGCACCTGCGCCGAGACGCTGGAGGCGTTCCGCCGCTCGGACTCCCTCTGATCAGCCTGGCGGCCCGCGCCTGCCTGGTCGCCCCCGACGCCGGGGCCGACCTCGCCGTCCCCTTGAAGATGGCCGAGGACGCGGTGGCCCGGGACCGCAAGCCCATGCCGCTCTACGTGCTGGGCCTGGCCCACCACCGCGCCGGGCAGTACGAGCGGGCGATCCAATGCCTGGGCGAGTCGATCGCGGCCGACCCCCGCCGGCAGCCGATCCCGCTGGCCTGGGTGGTGCTGGCGATGGCGCACCACCGGCTCGGCCACGCCGCCGAGGCCCGCCGCTGGCTCGACAAGGCGCACGATACGGGCGGCGACGAGGCCCGGGACGTCAAGCCGGGCGAGATCTTCGCCGCCTCGTCCGCCCCCTGGCCCCGCGCCGAGTTCCTGATCCTCCGCCGCGAGGCCGACGCGCTGATCCGCGACGACGGCTGGCCCGCTGACCCGTTCCAGCGGTAGCCGCCCCCGAGTCCTCGACTCGGGACGGGGGCGGCATCCCGCCTCCGATCCTCCGGGCCCCGCCCATCCGGCCCTCCTCGGGCCACGTCGTTCGAATGTCACTCCGGGTTGGATTCCCCCGCCCGTTTCGCCCCCGATCCGCCCGGACCGGGCCACCAATATTCAATGTAACTACAGCAATACAATATACTTGTGTCATCCCAATCGGCCCGCGCGGGCGATTTTCCCGAAACGAAGCGAAATGGGCCCCGTCCGGGTGTCACCGTCGGAATTTCAGGGCGTCGGGTGGCTGGGGTTGCGGTCCGCCGCAACCCCGGTCTGCTCCGGGAGATCCGGGGTCCGAAGACGGCCCCCAGCCACCCAAACGAAGCGATGGCGATCATCCCTAAACCGACCGAACACGCCAAATTTTACCTCAACCACCAAAATCCCTCATTTCCCCCGATCGTCCGTCCGAAAGAGAGTAATGACGGCGCAGTCCTGCCGGGTCCCGGCCCGAGGACGGGCGCCCTCCGTTGGCGATTGCACCCGTGCGTGTCACCCGGTCTTCGCCGACCGCGGCATCGCGGCGCCTGTCAGGGCGGCGATGCGGGTCGGGGGCGGTCATCGATGAGCGGCACCTTGATCCAGGTCGCGGTCCTTGTCGCGCTGACGCACGCCGTCCGGGCGCTGGGGCGTTTGGTCGGGCCGAGGCGGTGCGGGCTGGTGCTCGGGCTGCCGAGCACGACGGCGGTGATGCTGGCCTTCTGCGGCCGCGAGCGCGGGATGGCCGAGGCGGCCGGCGCGGCCGAGGCGTGCCTGCTCGGGATGATCGCGACGGCCGCGTTGCCGCTGGTCTACGCGCGGGCGGTCGTCGCCGGCTGGGGCCCGTCGCGGGCGCCCCTGGCGGCGGTGGCGGGCTACGTCGCGATGGCCGCCGCGTTGCACGGCCTGCCGGCCGTCGGCGCCGAGGGGTGCGTCGCGGCCTCGGCGCTGGGGGTCCTGGCCGCGTGCCGGATGGCGGCCCGGATGGCGGTCGCGGGGGGGGTGTCGCGGTGGGTCGCGACGCCGAGGGGCCGGGCGCTGGCGCGTGCGCACGGCGGTGCCGGCGGCCCTGGTCGCGGCGATCCGCGCCATCGGCGCCGTGGCGGGGGCGGGCTGGGCGCGGCTGTTCGTCACCTTCCCCGGCATGTCGCTGGCGGTGCTGGTGGCGACCCACCGCGAGGCGGGCCCGGCCGCGGCGTGCCGGCTGTCCCGCGCCCTGCCGGCGGGCAACCTGGGGATGGTCGCGTTCCTGGCGGCGTTCCGCTTCGCCGGCCCCGCGATCGGCCTGGGCGGCGGCACCGCGCTGGGCTACGCGGCGGCCCTGGCGACGCTCCTGGCCATCGAGCGGCTCGCCCGGACGGCCGCCGTCGCGCCGACGCGCCACCCCGGGCCGATTCGCGCGCGGAGGCGGGTCGCGGTGCGGTTCTCGCCGCGGGTCGAGCCCATCTTCGGGTGAGAGTGGGGAGATCCGAGGGTCTTTAACCCCACTCCCCACCCCATCGCCCGGGATCAACCTGGTGCCAAATCCGGTCGGGCGCCGTACAATCCCCTTTGTTGCCCCCGTCCTTACTGGTCGTCGGGATTCGACTTCGGGGCAGCGGGGTATCGCGCTGGCGAGGACGACATCCGTGATCGAGCCGAATTGCCCACTCTGCGGGAGCCCGGCGCGGGTCCCGCGGCGTCGGCCACGACGCAATTCATGTGCAAGAAATGCCACACGCCCTTCTACATCAAGGACGGCCGGCCCGTCGTGGGCGAGGCGCGCTCGACCTCCTTGAGATCCGACGAGAAGGTGCCGAGCGTCGAAGAGCTCGAGGAGATGAAGGAGCGGCTCCAGGAGAAGGTCCAGGAGAAGCTCCAGACGGTCTCGGTGGGGCGGATCGCCGCCTGGGCCGGGGCGATCGTCGCGGCCGTCGTGGTGCTGTACGTCCTGCTGAAGCCGGCCGAGCGGCTCGACCAGGCCGCGGAGCGGGCGGGGCAGGCGTTCGCGCACGACGACGTGGCCTACCTCAAGTCGATCGCCGCCCCGGGCACCACCGAGGATGTCGTCCGCTGGTTCGACGAGGTCCATCCCCGCCTGGTCCAGACGCGCGAGCGCTGGAGCAAGAAGGATGAGGTCGTCGACGTCCACGTCGCGGAGGAGGATCGGGACCGTCGCACGGGGGCGGTCGGGATCTCGATCCACCCCGGCGCGGGGACGGTGCGCGACGTCACGCTCGCCGACCCCACGGTGGCCACCGCCTCCGCCGACGTGCCGGTCGACCTGAACACCTCCTGGACCCGGAGCCGGTGGGGCGGCTGGAGGCTCGACGGCCGCGAGACCCTGGCCAAGCTCCACAACCCCTGAATCCTCGGGGCGGGCGACCTGGCGATCCGCCGACGGTGCCCTCATCTTGCCGCGAGCGGCCGACGAGCCGGGCCGCGGTCCTCACGCCGGAGCTGGGCCCGCATGATCGACGTCCCGGAACCCTCCCCGACCCCCGGCGGCCCTCGGCGCTGGGTGCGGCTGTCGCCGATCTCCTGCTCGCACCGCCAGTCGAGCCGGGGGATGATCCTCCGGGCCGCCGGCCGCGTCCGCCCCGGGCGGGCCATCGCGCTGGGGGCGGGCCGGTGCCGCGAGATCCCCCTGGCCGAGCTGGCCGACCGCTTCGAGCACGTCACCCTGGTCGACGTCGACGCCGCGATGCTCGACGACGCCCTGACCTCCTCCGGGCTGGAGGGGGCGCGCGCGGCGCGGGTCGAGCGTCGCGTCGCCGACCTGACCGGCGTGACCGACCGCTTCCTGGAGGGGGTCGACGGCGGCCTCGCCGCGACGCCCGAGGAGGCGGTCGCGCGGCTCGCCCGGCTGGCGCAGGACACCCAACCCGAGGCGTTCGCCGCCGACGGGACCTACGACCTGGTCGTCGCGTCGTGCGTCCTCTGCCAGCTCCACCTGGGGGCGTGCCACGGCGCGGCCTCGCGGTTCGCCGCGCGGTTCCCTGACCGGGTGCCGCTCCTGTCGCAGTCGTCGGCGTGGTTCCACGCGCTGTACGGCCTGGCCCGCCGCATGGAGGACGCATTCGTCGAGGCGCTGTACGGCCTGGTCGCGCCGGGGGGCGGATCTACCTGTCGGACACCGTGCAGGGCGCCCTGCTCCACCTCGCCCCCGACGGCCACTGGATGACCGAGGGCCTGTACCGGATGACCCGCACCCCCCTCCTGAGCGACTACCTCGACGGCCGCTTCCGCGTCGAGGACCGGGGGGCCTGGCCCTGGATCGAGGGGACCCCGGGCGCGGCCGGCCAGCCCGGCCGCCTGTTCAACGTCCAGGCGCTGGTGCTCGCCGTCGGGTGACGGCCGGATCCCCCGACCGAGGCGGCCCACCCGGCATCGATCGGCGCCGAAGTTCAATTCCAGGGATTCGGCTTGACGCGGCCACCCCCGATGATGAACCCTAACGTTCGTCGGGCCCAAGCATCCACTTGAACCGGGTCCTGCACGCCTGTCCGCGCGAGATCGGCGGGGCGTGGCGACCGGCGGGGGGCCGCTCAAGCGATGCGCCTCGGTCTGTTCGGCGGCACGTTCGACCCGATCCACCTGGGCCACCTGATCCTGGCCGAGCAGTGCCGCGAGGCGTGCGGCCTGGACCGGGTCTGGTTCGTGGTCGCCGGCGCACCGCCGCACAAGCCGGGCGACCGGACGGCGGTCGGCGACCGCCTGGAGATGGCGCGGATCGCCGTCGCGGGCCACCCGGCGTTCGAGGTCTCCGAGCTGGAGGCCGGGCGCCCGGGCCCGCACTACAGCGTCGAGACGCTGGAGGCGGTCCGCCGCGAGCGGCCCGACGACGACCTGTTCTTCCTGATCGGCGCCGACAGCCTGGCCGACCTGCCGCACTGGCGGCAGCCCGACCGGATCGCGCGGCTGGCCACGATCGTCGTCGTGAACCGCCCCGGCATCGACCCGCCCGGCCCCTCGCCGAGCCTCGTCCTGGGGCCCGGCGCCCATCCGGTGGTGTCGGTGACGGTCCCTTCGATCGGCATCGCCTCGCACGACCTCCGCCGCCGCGTGGCCGAGGGGCGGAGCATCCGCTATCAGGTCCCGCGCGGCGTCGAGGCGTACATCGCGGCCAACGGCCTCTATCGGGCAGCGGGGGCGGGTTGAGGATCGGGCCCGCTCGGTGGACGAGTTTGCCCCGGATTACGATGATAACCTAAGGGCGGATCGGGCGCCATCCGCCCCATCGACCTCGAACGGGGACCGTCGCAATGAGCATGCAGACCCGACCCCTCCCGCGGGAGGAGATCATCTACCCCGACAGCGATGGGGAGCCGATGGCGGACAACACCCTCCAGTGGGAGTGGATCGCGACGATCAAGGGGGGCCTGGACGCCCTCTTCCGCGACGACCCGAACGTGTTCGTCGCGGGCGACCTGCTCTGGTATCCGGTCGAGGGAGACTCCACGATCCGCACGGCGCCCGACGCGATGGTCGCGTTCGGGCGGCCCAAGGGCTACCGCGGCTCGTACATGCAGTGGCGCGAGGGGGGCGTCGCCCCGCAGGTCGTCTTCGAGATCCTCTCGCCGGGCAACCGCTTCGGGGAGATGCTCCGGAAGTTCCGGTTCTACGAGCGATATGGGGTCGAGGAATATTACATCTACGACCCCGACCGGGTCGTCCTCGATGGCTGGCTCCGAGCGGGCTCGGAATTGCGAGAGATCCCGGCAATGGACGGTTGGGTCAGCCCCCGTCTTGGGGTCCGGTTCGACATGAGCGGCAGCGAGCTGCCATCCTCGGGCCGGATGGCCGTCCGTTCGCCACCTATGTGGAGTTGGCCCGGCAGCGGGACGAGGCGGCGCGCGCGGGAGGAAGCCGAGCGGCTCCGAGCCGAGCGGCTGGCGGCGCAATTGAGGGCGATGGGCGTGGAGCCGGATCAGCCCTGAGCGCCGTGTTGGCTGGGGGATCTCGGGCGACTCTGCAATGGCTCGACGGCCCCCGGAGGGGTGCCCTCGGCGACGTGTCCGGCCCAGTTTCCCAGCCGCCGGAGAACCCGGCCGGGGGGCTCATCCCCGCCGCCGGGGCCGGCCGATACGAAGGGTGGTCGGGGGTATCCGGTTGGCAGGGTTCCGAGGGTGATGATGGCTTCCACGACGCACGAGACGCCGGCGCCCGCCGGGGGCGAGAAGGAGGTCGAGGCCCTGCGACGGCAGCTGGTCGCGCTGCAGAGGGTCAGCAGCCTCGGGGTCCTGGCCGGCGGGATCTGCCACGAGCTGAACAACGCGCTGACGCCGATCCTGAACTATGCCAAGCTCGGCCTCCGCAACCCCGACCCCGAGTACCAGCGGCGGGCGTTCGAGAAGATCCTGGAGGCGGCGCAGCGCGCGTCGGCGATCACCGGCGGGGTGCTCGGCGTGGCCCGGCCCCGCGCCGACCGCCGCGAGCCGACCGACCTGGTGCGGCTGGCCGAGGAGGTGGTCCTGCTGGTGGGCAAGGATCTGTCGCGCCACCGGGTCCGCCTCGACTTCCAGGCCGTCGGCCGCCCGTTCGCGCGGGTCAACCCCGCGCAGATCCAGCAGGTGCTCTTGAACCTGCTGATCAACGCCCGCCAGGCGATGCCGAGGGGCGGGACGGTGCGGTTCCGCGTGGTCGAAGATGCCGAGGCGCGCACTGGCCGAGCTGAGCGTGGCCGACACCGGGGTGGGGATCGCGCCGGAGGACCTGCGACGGATCTTCGAGCCGTTCTTCACGACCAAGACGGGCCCCGACGCCTCGGGCCTGGGGGGGACGGGGCTGGGCCTGTCGGTCTGCCGCGACATCGTCGAGGCGCACCACGGCCGCCTCCGCGCCGAGAGCCGCCCCGGCCAGGGGACCACCTTCACCCTCCGCCTCCCCTCCTGCCCGGCCCCCGCCAAGCAAGGGGCCGCGTGAGGGCCGGTCGAGCATGACGGATGCGAGATGACGGATGCGAGATGACGGATGCGAGATGACGGATCGCCTCGATCCCTCCGATCCGCCATCTGCCATCCGGCCATCCGACATGCTGCCCCCTGGCCCTCCGTCCGCGACGGCGGTAGCCTGGCGACGTCGTCGTCCGCCCGTCCGTCGCGTTGAGTCGCCAGCCCAGGGGAGGTCCGTCGTGCGTTGGGTGACCGTCCAGACCGAGGAAGGCCCGCGGGCGTGCGGGGTGTGGCAGGGGGAATACGTCGACGTCAACGCGGCCGACCCCGAGGTGCCGTCGAGCGTCCGCGAGCTGCTGGCCATGGGCCCGGACTGGCAGCGCCGCGCCTGGGAGACCCTGCCGCGCGGGATCGAGCGCCACGACCCGGCGACCGCGACCCTGCTCGCCCCCGTGCCCGACCCCCGCAAGATCGTCTGCCTCGGCCTGAACTACCGCGACCACGCCGCCGAGAGCGGCGCCGAGGTCCCCTCCGAGCCGGTCCTGTTCAGCAAGTATCCGACCGCCCTGGTCGGCCATGGGGCCGAGATCGTCCTGCCCGCCGAGAGCAATCAGGTCGACTACGAGGCCGAGCTGGTCGTCGTGATCGGCCGGGGAGGGCGGCACATCCCCAAGGAGAGGGCGATGGAACACGTCGCCGGCTACACGGTCGGCCACGACGTCTCGGCCCGCGACTGGCAACTGCACAAGCCGGGCAAGCAGTGGATGGCCGGCAAGACCTTCGACACCTTCGCCCCCGTCGGGCCGGCGCTGGTCACGCCCGACGAGGTCGCCGACCCCCACGCCCTGGGCATCCGCCTCCGTCTCAACGGCCAGACGATGCAGGACTCGAACACCCGCGAGTTCGTCTTCCGGGTCGCCGAGGTGATCGCCTACCTCTCGAAGGTCTTCACTTTGGAGCCCGGCGACCTGATCTTCACCGGCACCCCGCCGGGCGTCGGCATGGCCCGCAAGCCCCCCGTCTGGCTCAAGCCGGGCGACGTCGTCGAGGTCGAGATCGACGGGCTGGGGACGCTCCGCAATCCGGTCGTCGGGCCTCGGTAGTCGTCAGTTGTCAGTTATCAGTTGTCAGTCAAAGAGGCGGGTGAGGCAGGCATAGCGTGATGGCTATTCTCGGGTATCGCGGCGGGACTTCGAGCCTACGTGAGCGGCCCTTGCGCGAGGTTCTGCGGGCCGTCGATGAGCTCGACGCAATGCCCGAACCGACGTTCGAGGCCGACGGGATGGAAGGGGACAAGGGCGTCCTTTCCGTGCTCGATCGCGGGTTCATCCTCCATGCCTATTTCGGGGGCGGGAAGATTCGGTTCGAACTCTACGGGCCGATCGTTCCGGGCTCGGAATGCGACCCCCGACCTCTCCATGCTGCGGTTGAGGGCCACTCGGGCGTCATGAGCGTCGAGTGTCTCAAGGGAGTCCTCCGGTTGATGGAGGAGGGTCGTTCCCCGGTGGAATTCGTCCGCTCGCACGCTCTGGAAGCCAACTCGGTCCGTACTGACGACTGACAACTGACGACTTCACCTCCGCAATCGCTGCGTGAGCCTCGCGGGCCATGGCGTCGTCGGGGGCGAGCTTCAGGGCGCGCTGGGCGGCTTCGAGGGCGGCGGCGGCCTTGTGGTCGGCGGCGAGGGCCAGGGCGAGGTGGTAGAAGACGTCGGGGCGGTCGGGGAGGCGGCGCGCGGCGATCCGGAGGTCGTCGGCCGCCTGCGACGGGTGCTTCAGCGCGAGGTGGGCGAGGCCGCGCTGGTGGTGGGCCTCGGGGTCGCCGGGGGACAGCTCCAGGGCCTGATCGAGACGGACCAGCGCCTGATCGGGCTGGTCGCGGGCCAGTTGCAGGGCGGCGATCCGCAGGATGACCGGCGCCGAGGCGGGGTCGTGCTCCAGGCTCCGGAAGTAGGCGGCCAGCGCCTCGTCGGTGCGGCCCAGCGATTCGAGCACCCGGCCCAGCGCGAAGTGGGCCTCGGGCTTGGTCGGGGCGATCTCGATCGCGGCGTCGAGCGGCTTCAGCGCGTCGACCGGCCGCCCGAGCTGCGCCTCGACCTCGCCCTGTCCGATCATCGCCTCGACGTATTCGGGGTCGAGCACCAGGGCGCGGCGATAGGCGACCTCGGCCTCGGCCAGGCGGCCCTGGAGCTGGAGGACCCGGCCCAGCCGGTGCAGCGCCTCGGCCGAGCGGGGCGACTCGGCCACCAGGCGCTCGAGGCTCGGCGCGGGCCTGGTCGTAGTCGCGGCGGTCGATCGCGTCCTGCGCCGTCTGGCTGAGGCGCTGGCAGAGCGCCGACGCGGTGCGAGGCCGACGCGCGGGCGTCGCGGTCGCGGACCATCGCGCAGCCGGCGCACGCCAGCAGGGCGAGTCCACACCCGGCGATGAGGGCCCGACGCCGCATGCTCTCCCCTCCCTGGGGCGGCCGCTCCGCGGGCCTCGGGGCGGGGGGCGCCGCCTCGGCCTTCCCTCGGTAGATCGTCACAATCGCGCGTCGGGTTGAATCGACCGGGCCCGGCCGCGAACGTCCCGGCCCCGCGGGGCCGCCGTCGCGGCGACCGATTCCCCGGCGCCGATTTCACTTAAGAAGGCGGGACGGCGGGAATCCGCCGCCCGGGATCGGCTGCCCGCGCCCGGCTTTGCGGACCGCGAGCGGCGCGAACCTCGGCCGTCGCGGCACCTTACGTCCCGACGATGCGGCGGTCAACCCCGATCGGCCCGGCCGCGGCGGCCCTCCCGCGCGCCGAGGGCACGTCATTTGCCCTGGGGGATGGGTTGAGCGCCGCGCCGCGAGGCCCGGCGCGGTGCCGTCTTCGAGGGGGAGCCACCATGAGCGACACGACGGTCATGAAGGTCCAGTCGGCCCACTCGCCCAAGGGCGACCTCGGCCAGAAGTACCTCGCCTCGGGCAAGAACGTCGCGATGCGGCTCTGGGACGACGAGCCTCCGGGCGCGCCGAAGCACCCGAGCCGCCGCGACTACGAGACCGTCGGCTACGTGATCCGCGGCCGCGCCGAGCTGCACCTGGAGGGGCAGATGGTCGTGCTCGAGGCGGGCGACTCGTGGGTCGTGCCCAAGGACGCCGAGCACTCGTACACGATCCTCGAGCCGTTCACCGCGGTCGAGGCGACGTACCCGCCGGCGCACGTCCACGGCCGCGACGAGCCTCAGCCGCGCGGGCCGGCCGCGCGATTCCGGCGTGCGTCCGGAGAATTCTTCGTTCGTTCTCGCGCCGCGGTGATTAAACTGGCGGGCGGGGGAGGCCGCGTCCCGACGGCGGACCGCCTCACGCCCGCGGCGTCGGTCCCGGTCTCGGACGAAAGGGGGTTGAAGGCCATGGATCGCAGCCTTTACGAGGGCCGCATGAAGAACCTCCACTCGTGGGCCGGACACCTGGAGTCGACCATCGAGGAGGCGGTCCCCCGGGCCATTTCCGAGCTCGGCCCGCCGGGCGAGGAGACCGTCCAGGACGCCCGCGACGCCGCCGCGGCGCTGGCCGCCGTCGCCAAGGGGCTCGACGAGGTCATGGGCGCCTACGACCTGCTGCTGGAGGCCGCCGGCCGGCCCCGCCGGTACGACGACCTCCTCCAGAGCCTGGTCGACGAGCCCGCCCCGGCGTCCGGTCGGGCCGGGCCCCCCTCCGGCGATGCCCAGGGTTACGAGATCAGTCGCACCCAGTTCGCCCGCCTGGCGGCCGAGCTCCACTACGACGCGGGCTGGCTCTCCGGCGCCATCCACGGCGCCATGGTCTGCGGCGGCGACGGCAACGTCGACGGCCACCTCGACGGCCTCGCCTCCGGGGTCGAGGAGCTGATGGTCTCCTACGACCACCTCCAGGACCTCATCGGCGTGATGCCCGCGCGCGACAGCGCGTTCCTCGACCGCCACATGGTCGTCCTGGAGGAGTAGCGGCGGGAATCGCCATGTGGCCCGCTTGTCGCCCCATCATTCGCTTCCGGTAGGTGGCTCGTCTTCCGCCAGGTCGGCGTTCTCGATGGCCTCTTGAGGCAGGGAGTCCTCGCGCTTCGCCTCCTCCTCGACCTCTTTTGCCTCGCCGTATCCGGTTGCTCTCAGGGCTTCGAGCGCAAGCGCATGCCGCCGCTTGTCTTCCTCGGCCCATGTCGCCTTGGGCTGGAAGTTCCGCTGCTTGAGGAAGGGCCAATCGACCTTCGTCGGGTCGGCCGGATCGGCGAGATAGGCTTCGAGGAGCACCTTCATCGCGGCGGCGTGCTGCGAGGCGTCGCTCCGGACGACTCGTCCCGCTTCGGCCGCGATGGCAAGGGCCAGGTCGACCGCCTGGTCTTCGGGGAGCCTCATCACCTCCGACCAGAATTCGGCGGAGGACGGCCGGCGAACGCCGTCCTCGAATGTGCTCGTGGTCTTCCCCGCGGCGATCGCGTAGTTGAGCGTTACTTTCGCCTTCGACCCGCTCTGACGAAGGAGCTTTTCCGCATCCCGAGAGTTCTTCTTGAGCGAGCTGACGATGTCGGAGTTGCGAGTGACGAGCCCGCTCTTGAGCACGTAGAGATGATATTCGCCGGTCGACGGGTCGTGACGCTGCAGGTCGATGCCGCGCGCGGCCGACTTCTGGAACTCCGGATTCACGCGGAGCGCGAGCTGTTCGAGCGCCCAGCCGCCCGCGGTCACGAAGTTCCTGGCGTTGTAGTCCTCGACGACGCGGGCCGCGAACGTCGCGCAGTCGGACACCTCATATTGAATGCGCCGGATGAACGGGTTGATGCGCTGGACGATGAGCGTGCGATACTTCGCAACGGCCTCCTTCATCACGCGAATGTACCAGTAATCGAAGACCTCCGCGAAGCCGCGGATGGCGGACGCAATCGACACGTCGCTCGGACCCGTCCCGGCCGGAATGCCACTCAGCCGGCGGACATTGGCCACACTTTCCGGTGTTTCAACCAATGACGACCTCGCGGCTTTCGCTGGCCCAAATATGGTCAGGGCGAACTTGGACGTTAAGGAAGTACTTCGGGCCGCGATCAGACGGCGTCGCCCAGCCGTGCGTACCGATCCGCCGGTTGGCCGACGGCTGACGCCACGGCGGGGGCGAGGGGGGCGCCTGCCGCGCGCCGTCGAGGAAGTTTCGTATGTGCTCGCCGACCGCGTGCGCCATGAGCACCGGCACGGCGTTACCGATCTGCTGATATTGCGAGCGGGACGACCCCGCGAACCGCAGCTTGTCGGGGAACGTCTGGATGGCGGCGCATTCGTTAACCGACAGGCATCGGACCTCGTCCGGGTGGATGAGTGCCGTACTCGAATGGTCCGGCATCCCGAGGATGGTCGGCGCTGGCGCGTTCCATGACAGCCTTCGCCACCAGCCACTCTTGCCGCCTTCAGCGACGTAGGCGGCGCCCATCGTTTTCTTGCGGAGCTCATCGGGAAGGTCCCGCCAATTGCCTCCAGGCGGGATCAGCGCGTAGACCTCTCGCTTGCGGATACTGAGCGGCTGAACCGGCCCCAGCTCAGTCACATGCGAGAGCGCCCACGCGACGGTCCGATACTTCGGGAGGCCTGGGTAGCCGAATCGTGGCGGAGGTAGGTAACACGGCTCGTCGCCGAGGACCCCGATCAGGATTGCCCGCTGCCGCATCTGTGGGACGCCGTAATCGGCCGCCTCAAGGACGCCCCACGAGACCGAGTACCCGCGCTCGACGAGTTCGTTCAGGAACCAGCGAAGGAAGGATCCCTTCTGCTCCGCCGGCTTGAGCGGCGGGTTGCCCGGCCCCCTCTCGGTGAGAGGCCGATGGCAGAGCGCCGCCGACAGCATCCCGTCGACATTTTCGATGAGGAGCATCCGCGGCCGAAACTCATCGATGAACTCGAAGTAGGCGGGGAAGAGGGAGGAGGCGCGCCGGTCGTTGATCGCCTGCCGAAGTCCCGATGTGGTAAACGGCTGACAAGGTGGGCCGCCTGCAAGCAGCGTCAGTTCGCCTTTTCGAAGTCCGAGTTGCACCCGCAGGATCGCGGGACTTA
Source organism: uncultured Planctomycetaceae bacterium (assembly GCA_963708145.1). GTDB lineage: Bacteria > Planctomycetota > Planctomycetia > Isosphaerales > Isosphaeraceae. The sequence continues at coordinate 569,812 of OY970189.1, forward strand.
CGTCCTCAATCCGATCCTCGATGATCTTGGTCTCAAGCCTCCGCCTCGCCGCCTCGTTTTGAAGCGTCCCGACGCAATCTTCGTCTATCTCAACTTGCGCGAGGATACGCCATTCGGAACATTCGAGCCCGAGGTCAAGACCGCCGGCGCCGGAGAAGAGGGACACGACCGCAAGGTCGTCGCGCCCGAGGCCCGCAAAAAGCGGTGCTTCGGTCTCGCGCTCCCTTCGGTCATTCCGGCTAGTCAGCTTTTTCGGTTTCAAGTTCAAGGCCATCGTCGTGACGATCAGGGCGCACCCGCGAACCTCGGACACGATTCGTCCTATCGGCAGGATAGTGCTCTTTTGTCTCCCTTTCCAGCGAAAATCTTGCCCGCAACAATTCCGTTCCCTACAAACCGCGTGACCGTCACACGCGGGCCAGCCCGACGGGTTAAATAAACAGAGGTCCGTCACGATCCTCCGCGGCAATTTCCAAGCTGCGTGAGCACCCGGGCCAAGCATTCGGCGGAAGATCGTTGGATGTCGTGCTCCCAGAAACGTAAGACGATATAACCGGCTTCAACGAGTGCCTGTTCCTTCTCCACGTCTCGCTCCCGGTTCCGCTCAATCTTCGCGCGCCAGAACGTCCGATTGATCGACGGGACATGGCCGCAAGCAGGGCAGCCATGCCAGAAGCAGCCGTCGAGGAAGACGGCGAGTTTCTCACCGGGAAAGAACACGTCTGGTCTGCCCGGGACCCCCTTGGGATGGAGCTTCCATCCGCGCAGACCCGCGCGCACGAGGATCGCGCGAAACCGCCGCTCAGTAGTCTTCGTCCCTTTCCCCCGGATGGCCGACATCCGCCGCGCGTGCTTCGGATCGACGTTCTCAAACCTACCGCCCGGGAGCTTCTCTCTCAGTCTTCGTTCCATCTGTTTCCTCCTTTCGTGAGGTGGCCCCGGACGCCGACCGGCGTCCGACCTGCTTGCATGCTGTCATCACGTAGGTCTACGGGATGCGGAGGATGCGGCACGTCTCCTCGTAGCTCGGCTCGAGCTCGAGCGGGACCGCGAGGTCCGCAGTAAGCCAGAGGGGCAGGGTCGGCAACGGACGGCCGAGCGCCAGGGGGTGCGTCCAGGTCTCCAGGAGCCAGGCGTCTTCTCGTCGCGCCCAGCGGCAGGAGACGGCGTAGAGCGAGGGAGGGCCGTCGGCCAGGGATGGGTCGGCCAGGCCGAAGAGGCCCATCAGGTCGCCGTAGAGGTTGGACGTGCGGGTCGTGACGACGTCGACGATCGCGACGCAGACGCGGCTCTGGATCAGGGCGGCGCACTTGGCGACGAAGGCGCGGCGGTGCTCGGGCCGGTCCTTGTTGCTCGGGCTGACGATCTCGACGGCGGCCACGAGCCGGCGGCCGCGTCGGGTGTCGTAGACGCGGACCTCGTACTCGTCCACGGCAGGCAGGTCGGTCGCGACGGCCAGCGTCGGCCGCGGCGGCGCCCAGACCGCAGTCGCCACCCCGCCACCGTCGGCCCCCCCACCGGAGGCCGGGTCGGATGACTCGTCATCCTCGAATGTCCCCACGTCGATCTCGATCGATGAGCCCAGGTGGACCTGCGGGCCGGCGACGTAGCGCTGCGGCAGCCTCCGATTGAGGCTAATGACGATCATGGCCGGCCACTGCCCGTGGAAAATATCCCACGGCATCCGGTCATCGAGCGGCGGGCGGAAGTGATCGCGGAGCGGCATGGCAGACCCTCCTCAACCCCATCGTAATCTGACCTCAAGCCGGCTGCGGGACGAACGGCCTGGCCCACTCGGCGTCCTCCGCCGAGAGGGGCGGCTCGGGTTGGCCGGCGTAGATGAAGTGCTCATAACCCGGCCCGTCATGGGCCCGGTGGAGCACGTCCTGGAGGTCCACCCGGCCGTCTTCGTCGGGCGACCGGAGGGGGATCGGGATCTCGGGCAGCCGATCGCGCAAGCGGATCGGCCAGAAGTCGGCGGCCGGGCGGCGTTCGGCGCGACTGACCAGCACCGAGTAATTGCCGTCGGGCCGATCCTCGGCCGGCATGGGCGTCCAGCCTCGGAGGAGGTCGATCTCGACCAGATGCGCGGGGCTCGGAGCAGCTCGCGGCGCTTGGCCAGGTACTGCTCGCGGTCCTCGCCGGGGCGCTTGTTGGACGGGCTCAAGAGATCGATGACCGTCACGAGCTCCCGCCCTCGGCGGTCCCGGATCTCCAGGAATGGGACCTGTTCGACGTCCTGGGCGGGGCGGTGGACCTCCGCGGGAGCCTCCAGCACGCCGAGCGCCGGCCGGCCGGCCGCCGCGGCCCCCGCCCGGGTCACGGAGAGGTCGGACCGGCCGAGAGGGCGGCGCGGCTCCGGCGGCAGGTCGTGGATGTAGACGTGCTCCTCGATCTGGACGATATAGCTCGGCGCGATCCGGGGGGCCAACTGCCGGCGCAGGGCCGAGAGGAACTCCGTATGGAAGTCCTGCCAGTGGGCGGCCTGCTCGAAATAGGGGTTCATCCCGGGGAAGGGTGACGGCATCGCGAGGCCCTCCGGTCCTGGTCCTCCTGATCATGCTATCAAAAGGACGGGGCCGGGCCCTCGCGCGCGAGGCTGCGGCAGACGGCGAGGAAGGTCGGCTTGAGCGTCTCGAAGTCCTTCGCGGGGCTTTCGCAGAGGATGGTCACGCGGCGGTCGTTGGTGAGCAGGGTCGTGCGGTAGCCGCGGACCTTCGAGCCGAGCAGGCCGCTCGTCGCGGTGAACGCCGCGATGCGCCCCTCGCCGAGCTGCGAGCCCTTGAACAGGGCGGGCGCGCCCTCGTTGTAGTTGCTGTACTCCTCCGAGACGGCCCTCTTGTGATGCTCGTGCGCGCGGTGGACCGGCGCCAGCTCGCTCCCCTCCTCGTGCGGGCGGGCCGAGTCGGAGCCGGAGATGAGCGACCCCTGGGTGTCGGCGGTGACGCGGATCTTCGCCGAGCCGCGGGTGAAGGTGGCCCACGAGTACATGTTGTCGGGCCGGCTGCCGGTGTCCGACTTCCAGCCCGGCGGATGGCGGAGCCGGAAGGCGCCATCCTTGGGCGAGAACTCGACCGAGGCCAGCCGGGCGTCGGCGTCCGCGTCGGCCTTGCCGGCGCCCCCGGCGACGTCCTTCGGCGCGGCGGGGGGCCTGGGCCCGCCGCCGACGTTCGGCGGCTCGCGGAACCGGATCAGTTGGACCACCCTCTTGCCGCTCTTGGGATCATAGAGGTCGAGCGCCGCGCGACCGAGGGAGACCTTGTACTCGCGCTCGCTCGGCAGGCTCTTCTCGCCATCCTCGTCCTTCTCCTTGAGGCTGAGCGTGAGGCGATTGCCCTTCAGGCTGTACGTGCCGACCGAGGTGAACTTCTCCTGGAGCGTCAACGAGCGCGGTCCTGCTCGTCGAGGACGAGGCGGTACTGGGTGTGGATGATCGGGTGGCCGATCTCGAACTCGATCATCGACCCCGCCCAGGTGCCGACGATCGTGGGCGGCTTGAGGAAGGCGTCATACACGAAGAAGCCCACGAAAGCGACGAACACCACCCCGACCGCCCCGACGGCGGCGAGCACGCGCTTATCGAGCGCGTCGCCCCCCTCGGCCTTCTTCTTCCTCTTCTTCTTTTTCTTCTTCGCCTTCCGCGACGCGACGGCCTCCCGCTCGGCGGCCTTCTGGCGGGCCTGTTCCCTCAGCTCGGACCGCGACGGCAGGACCGTCCCGGCGCCCGGGGACTTTTGACCTCCTCGTCCGAGGCGATCTCGGCGAACATCAGGGACGAGTCGGTCGAGTCGTCCTCGTCCGCCGGGGGCACGACGCCCCTCGCCGCGCGTCCTCGATCGGGACGCGACGGGGCCGTCGCGTCGGCGGCGCCGGCATGGGCCGTCATCGCCGGGCGCGATGACGATGGGACGTCGTCGGCCGCATCGCCCCCGGGCACCCGCACCCCCGCGCCGCAGCGGTTGCAGGCGATCTTCTTGCCCGCCATCTCGGGCTTCGTGGCGAACTTCCGCCCGCACGACGGGCAGCGGAACCGCACCACGGGCGCCGGCACCGGCTCGGCGGGCCCGCCGACGGTCTCCATCGGCGCCGGGACCGTCACCGTCTTCCCGCACCCTCCGCACGGGATGGCCTTCCCGATCTGGGACCATTCGGCGTCGTTCGCGTGGCCGCAATCGCGGCATGGGAATGAGAACGTCATGCGCGATCCGATCTCCAGCGGTGTCCGGGGAATCGCGGATCGGGACCCGCGATCGACGATCGACGTCGGGGATGGACGGGCGGAGTTCGGCCCACCCGAGGATGGGGTTGGCCGATCATCGAACTTATCTCAGATCGCCGTCGGGTGCAAATGTAACTTTGGCGATGTTGATCACGATGGGAGAGGCGATCCGGGGAGGCCCTCCGTAGCCCCGGAGGGGGCGAACGTGCTTAGTCAAGCCCATGTTCAAGAATAGCGACCTTTTCAAGAAACGAGCGATTATTTCGTAGCAATTCGTATCGGAGGTAACTACGATCGGTTCGCTCCGCATCCCTGGCATCCCCCCAGCCCGCCCGTGACGGACCCCGGAGGATCGGGCGCCCGCAGATCGGGCATGGCGATGGTGTGGGGCGAGCGGCGATGCCGCGCCCCGGATGGCGACCTCGGGGGCGTCGCAACGATCATCCGGGCGGGTCCTCCCGCGATCGTCCGCCGCCCTCTTGTCCTCGACCGGGCCGGGCCGCCGGCCCGGCCCCAACCGCAACGGAGGTCCGACCCGATGATGCACCGCATCCGCACCGCGCTGGCCCTCGCCGCCGCCTGGGCCCTGCTGTCCACCATGTCCTCCCGCGCCGACCAATTGTTGTACGTCACTAACTCCGGTAACAACACGGTCAGCCAGATCGACTCGACGGGGCACGTGAGCACCTTCGCCTCCTCGGGGGTGAACGGTCCCTGGGGCCTGGCGTTCGACACCGCGGGCAACCTGTACGTGGCCAACGAGCTCGGCGCCACGGTCAGCGAGTTCTCGCCGACGGGTGCGCCGAAGGGGACCTTCGCCTCGGGGCTGAACGGTCCCCAGGGCCTGGCGTTCGACGCCGCGGGCAACCTGTACGTGGCGAACTCCGTCTCCACCCACTCAGTCCTCGAGTTCTCGTCGACGGGTGCGCCGAAGGGGACCTTCGCCTCGGGGCTGAACGATCCCACGGGCCTGGCGTTCGACGCTGCGGGTAACCTGTACGTGACCAACTTCGGCATCGGCACGATCAGCGAGTTCTCGCCGACGGGTGCGCCGAAGGGGACCTTCGCCTCGGGGCTGAGCGAGCCCACGGGCCTGGCGTTCGACGCCGCGGGCAACCTGTACGTGGCCAACGAGCTCGGCATCGGCACGATCAGCGAGTTCTCGCCGACGGGTGCGCCGAAGGGGACCTTCGCCTCGGGGCTGAACTTTCCCGAGGGCCTGGCGTTCGACGCCGCGGGCAACCTGTACGTGGCCAACACCATCGGCCTCGGCACGATCAGCGAGTTCTCGCCGACGGGTGCGCCGAAGGGGACCTTCGCCTCGGGGCTGGACGCTCCCGTATCCCTCGCCTTCGCTCCGACCCCATCGGCGGTCCCCGAGCCGGGCGCGCTGACGCTGGCGGGCATCGGCCTGGCGGCGGTGCTCGGCTACGCCCGGCTCCGCCGCCGGGGCGCCGCGCCGCGCCCTGACGCCGCGCCCACGGGCGGCGCGATGATCCTCCGGGCGGGGCCCCCCGCCGTCGTCCGCCGCCCTCTTGCCCTCGACCCGGCCGGGCCGGGGGCCGCTCTCAACCGCATTTAAGGAGATCCGATCCGATGACGCATCGAATCCGCACCGCGCTGGCCCTCGCCGCCGCCTGGGCCCTGCTGTCCAACTCCCCATCCCGCGCCGACCAGGTGTTGTACGTCTCCAATACCGGCAACAACACGGTCAGCCAGATCGACTCGGCGGGGAACGTGAGCACCTTCGCCTCGGGGCTAAGCGCTCCCCTGGGCCTGGCGTTCGACGCCGCGGGCGACCTGTACGTGGCCAATAACACCACCGGCACGGTCCGCGAGTTCTCGTCGACGGGCGCGTCGAAGGGGACCTTCGCCTCGGGGCTGATCTCTCCCGTGGGCCTGGCGTTCGACGCCGCGGGCGACCTGTACGTGGCCAACTACGTCAGCGGCACGGTCAGCGAGTTCTCGGCGACGGGTGCGCCGAAGGGGACCTTCGCCTCGGGGCTGAGCGGTCCCAGGGGCCTGGCGTTCGACGCCGCGGGCGACCTGTACGTGGCCAACTTCCTCGCCGGCACGGTCAGCGAGTTCTCGTCGACGGGTGCCGCCGAAGGGGACCTTCGCCTCGGGGCTGAGCGGTCCCGCGGGCCTGGCGTTCGACGCCGCGGGCGACCTGTACGTGGCCAACCTGACCGGCAACACTATCAGCGAGTTCTCGTCGACGGGCGCGTCGAAGGGGACCTTCGCCTCGGGGCTGGACTTGCCCGTGGGCCTGGCGTTCGACGCCGCGGGCGACCTGTACGTGGCCAACTCCGGCACCAACTCGATCATCGAGTTCTCGTCGACGGGCGTGCCGAAGGGGACCTTCGCCTTGGGGCTGAGCGGTCCCCAATTCCTCGCCTTCGCGCCGGTCCCCGAGCCGGGCGCGCTGACGCTGGCGGGGATCGGCCTGGCGGCGGTGCTCGGCTACGCCCGGCTCCGCCGCCGCAGGGCCGCGCCCGCGCCCTGACGCCGCGCCCACCGGCCACCCAAGTCCCCAATTCTTCGCGGGGTGGGCACCGCCCACCATCCGAACCCATTCACGCCGTGCGGGTTACGGATGGTGGGCGGTGCCCACCCCGCGAAGGCTCAACCCTTGATCCTCTCGGGAGGATTGAGGATTTTCATTTCACCCAAGTAGAGGTTGCCGAGCAGCTTCTTCAGCTTCCATCGGGCAAGCTTCCCAGGCACGTCCTTCCGGATTCGCGCCGCACGATCATCCTTCCGATCCGTAGGTCTCGTCTCCGGCATCGCTGTCCTCCCGGTACACAGAGGCTATCCGTGAAGCCCCCTCCGGGGGCTGAAGACAGCTTCCCGGATCGTCTCCAAGGAATTTATGATAACCTGGGACGAGCAGGAGGGGCCTCACCATGACGATCACGTTACCGAACGACCTGGAGAGCCGCATCCGAGCGGCCGTCCACGACGGCCGCTTCGCCTCCGTCGATGACGCGATGGCCGAGGCCGCACGCCGTCTCCTCCGCGACCTGGACCAGGGACAGTCGGAGGCGAAGCCGGCAGCCGGCGCGAGCCATCCCGGCCTGGGCCTCATCGGTGCCCTTCGGGACGATGCCGATTTGCTGGATCAAGCCGTTGAGCATGCCATGAAGGTCCGGGAAGAACGGCCGTGGCGGCTGAACCCCGGTGAATAAATCCCTGCTCGACACGGACATCCTTTCCGAGGTCGGCAAGGGCATCGACCCGGCGGTTGTCCGGAATGCCACCGCCTATCGGCAAGCGCACGGCTTCCTGACGCTTTCTGTCATCTCGGTGATGGAAGTGATCCAGGGCTATCGGCGGGTTGGCGGATCGGCCCGCATCCAGGCCTTCCGCAACGCGCTCGCCGCCGAGGAGGTGCTTGCGTTCGATCAGGCCGCCGCCGACCTCGCCGGCCGGATGGCCGGCGACCTGGACCGGGTCGGTCGCCCGATCGGCCGATGCGATCCGATGATTGCAGCCTTGGCCCTCCAGCACGGCCTTGAGCTGGTCACCGGCAACACGTCGCATTACCAACGCCTCCAGCAGCTTGGCTATCCGCTGACGCTGGCAAACTGGCGGACCTGAGAGGCCATCCATTGGCCGCTATCCGATGCTCCGCGGGGTGGCACTGACAAGTCTTCGTAGGGTGGGCACCGCCCACCATCGGAACCCGTACGATGTGGTAAGCTCGAAGGGTGGGCGGTGCCCACCCTACGAAGACTCAAGCCGATTGCCAATCGACTCCGGCCATCAGGCCCGCGATGGACAGGTCCTCGTCCAGGTCCGGCCAATGCAGGCCGACGCCGCCCCCGCCGATCTCGCAGCGTTGGCGCTGCTCCGGCGTGGCGGCGTGCAGCGAGGGGAACCACACCAGAGGGACGCACAAGACCCGGCCGTCGGTGAACGCGACCCGCATCATCGCGTCGTCGAATTCCACCGACTTGGCCAGCGCCGTCGTGGGGACATAGGCGCGCTGACGCTTGGGCTTGGTGCTAGCCGAAGTGCTCATTCCATGCCTCCAGGAGCCCGGCCCGATGCTGTCCGACGAGGTGCTCGATCTCGTTCAGCTCGCGGCCATTGAAGCCGTAGTTGGCGGCCAGCGCGATCGGATCGAGCCAGAACTTGGCCTCGTCCCCGCCCGACTTGACGTGGATATGCGGCGGCTCTTGCCCCTCGTTGCAGAAGAAAAAGAAGCGGAAGCCTCCGATCCGCAAGACAGTCGGCACCGACTCGCGCCTCCGATCGATGGGGCTTCCGCCCGGCCGATGGTCTCCTCCGTAAGCTTAGCGACGCGAGGAGGAGTGGGGTAGTCGAATGCGATCAAGGAATCAGTGGTCGGGCGCGGCGATGGCCTCGCGGATGCGGAGGCAGACCTTCAGCAAAGCCGGCAAGTCGTCGAGTCGGAGGGCGTTGGGGCCGTCGGAGAGGGCCTCGTCGGGTCGGGGGTGGACCTCCAGGAACAGGGCGTCGCACCCGGCGGCGACCGCGGCGCGGGCCAGGTAGGGGATCATGGCGCGCTCGCCGGAGGTCGTCGTCCCGCCCGCCCCGGCGCCGGGGAGCTGGACCGAGTGGGTGGCGTCGAAGACGACCGGGGCGCCGGTCGCCTGCATCTGGGGGATCGCTCGGAAGTCGTTGACCAGCCGGCCGTAGCCGAACGTCGTCCCGCGCTCGGTCAGGATCGCCCCCGAGGCGCCGGCGTCGGCCAGCTTGGCGACGACGTGGGCCATGTCCCAGGGGGCCATGAACTGCCCCTTCTTGACGTTGACCGGCCGGCCGGTCGCCGCCGCGGCCTCCAGCAGGTCGGTCTGCCTCGCCAGGAAGGCGGGGACCTGGAGCAGGTCGACCACCTCGGCGATCGTCGCGGCCTGGTGGGTCTCGTGGACGTCGGTCGTCACCGGCAGGCCGGTCTCGGCCTTGACCCTCTCGAAGACCTTCAGCCCCTCGTGCAGTCCGGGCCCGCGGTAGCTCGTCTTCGAGGTCCGGTTGGCCTTGTCGAACGACGCCTTGAAGATCAAAGGCACCCCCAGCGGCCGGCAGATCTCGACCAGGCGCCGCGCGATGACCAGCGTCAGGTCGTTCGGCTCCATCACGCACGGGCCGCAGATCAACGCCAGGGGACGGCCCCGGCCGATCATGACGGGGCCGACGGGGACTGGATTCATGGCATCCATGCGCTTGTTCTTCCAAAAGCTATGAGACCATCGATGCCAGATGGGCGGGATGGCGGATGACAGAACCGATGAGATTTCATGCCCTGTCGAATGACCACCGGCGGGGTCTGGGTGGCAGGGGTCTCGTCTTCGAGACCCCGGGACGCAGGCCGAAGACCGGGGTCTCGAAGACGAGACCCCAGCCACCCGGCCGTGTCGGAGCAAGGCATCCCGGCAAATTATCGTGAAATCCGTTTCGCGATAATTTTAGCCGGGCCGCATTTCGTTTGCGATACATCTTCCTGAAATCGTCAGCAAGACGAACGGGCGGCCGGGACCAGCACGTCGATCGCGCGGGGGAGCACCTCGACGGCCCAGCTCGGCGAGGCGTCGGCGGCGACGTGGCCGCCGGGGTCGCCGTCGAGCTGGACGGGGACCGTGGCGGCCGAGGAGACGACCACCCGCCGCACCCGGCGATGGTAGATGCCGGGTCGATCGAGATGGAGGCCGCGGACGACCAGCCACAGGTAGCGCAGCGCCCGGAGCGGGCCGGCGTCGCGGAAGACCACCAGGTCGAGCCAGCCGTCGTCGCCGCTCGCCGAGGGGGCGAAGGGGAGCCCCAGCGCATACCGCGGCAGGTTGAACAGGAAGGCGGTCGTGCCGATCAGGGTCTCCTCGCGCCCCGGGTCGGCGACCGCGATCGTCAGGGGGGGAACCGATACCCGAAGCTCGACCGGAGCACCGACTCGACGTAGGCGCCGCGGTGGGTCGGCCGGGCGACCCCCGCGCGGCCGACCCGCGCCGAGTGGTGGCGGCTGACCACGTCGGCGTCGAACCCGATGCCCGCCATCAGCGCGAACCGCCGGGCGCCGATGACCCCCAAATCCAGGTGGGCGACCCGGCCGTCGGCGATCGTGGCGGCCAGCCGGGCGGGGTCGCGGCCGAGGCCGAAGTGGCGGGCGAACAGGTTCTCGGTCCCGGTCGGCAGGACGGTGATCGGCACGCCCGGCCTCTCGTTGACCAACGCCGCGACGGTCCCGTCACCGCCGGCCGCCACCAGGCAGCGGCACCCCGGGTCGTCCGCCGATTCGGCCACCAGCGCCGACCGCTCCGCCGGGGTCCAGGCGACCCGTGCGGCCAGGCCCAGCCGGTCCATCGCCGCGATCAAGAAGTCCACCCGGCGACGGCCGGAACCTCGGCCCGATCCCGCATTGGCCGCGACCCCGACCCAGGGGCGCCGCGACCTCCCCGACGGCGACGGCCTCGAAGCGAGCGAGAGGGCCGGACCAGGCACGCGACCGTCGCCGGACTCCGACCCGTACCCCTCGTTCATCCCCGTCGTCGCCCCCGAGTGCGCACGGACCGACCCCGATCGGCAAGAGCCTGCATGCTAGCCGCATCCCGGGAGGGTCGTCAATCGAGGCCGCCCGCGATTCCGACGGGGACGGGTGGCCGGGGCAAAGCCCGGAGGGCGTGCCCCGGGCGCATTGGCCGATCCTCTCCGGGGCACGCCCTGCGGGCTTTGCCCCGGCCACCCGCGCGGAGGGACGGAATCCGCCAAGGTCGCGTCAGCGCCCGGGCGCGAATGAGGCGGGGCGCGCCGTCCGCCGGGCGCCCGCCTTGAGCAACCGCTCGATGAGCTTGCGGTTCGACGCCACGGTCGTCTTGAACTCCTCGCGGAGCTTGGCCAGCTCGTCCATCTGGTCGGAGGTCTCGGCCTGGAGCTTGGCGACCTCGGCCTTGGCGTCGTCGCGGGCCTTCTCCTCGGCCGCCTGCTCGGCCTTCCGCCGCTCGAGCTCCATCTGGGCGCCCTTGACCTCGGCCTGGACCAGCTCCATGTCGAGCTTCACCCGCTCCTGGATCTCGATCACCTCGGTCCGCGCCCGCTCGACCTCGGCCAGTCGCACGCGGATCACGCCCAGGTGCCTCGGCCGTGGCCCTCTGCTCCAGGCTGATCCGGTCCTTCATGTCCTGGATGTCCGCCCCGGCCTTGGTCACGTCGGCGTCGAGTTTCTCGACCTGCGTCTTCAGGTCGACGATCTGCCGGGTCGCCTCGGTGTTGAGCCGGGCGACCCCGGAGACCAGGATGATCCAGGCCGGCACCAGCAGCAGGATCAGGACGATCAGGACTTTCCCCGCGGTGGACATCGGACCTCTCCTGGCGGCGGAGTGGGACGTGCGCGCGATCGCGAACGATTGGGGTGGTTGGGTTGACTTAACTCCAATATACCGCCCGTCCCCGGGGCCGCCAAGTGATCCGCGCCCGGTCGGCGGGCAATTCGGCCGGTCGGGGCGGGCGTGGCGGGTTTGACGGCCTTCGGGCCGGCCTCGTACAATCGTGGCCTCCCGCCCGTCGTGGGCCGGTCGGCCCGGGTCGCGGGCGCGGATCGTCTATCCGGATCGGGGATGGAGGGGCCTTGCCGACGATGCGTCCGTCGTATCAGGTCGCCGAGCTGCTGGGCGACGGGATCGGGGCCGAGCTGTCGCGCGCCGTCCACGCGCTGGCCGACGCGCTGCCGATCCGCCTGGAATTCGTCCCCGTCGACCTGTCGCTGGAGGCCCGCCGGGCGCGGGGCAAGGCGGCCTATGACGAGGCGGTCGCGACGATCGAGGCGTGCCGGGTGGCGCTGAAGCACCCGACGGTGACGGCCGAGGAGAGCCCCAACGCGGTCCTGCGGCGGCGGCTGGGGCTGTCGGTCATCCACCGGCCGGTCTACACCATCCCCGGCGTGCCGACCAACTTCCTCCGCGCGCTCGACCTGGACATCGTCCGGATCGCCACCGGCGGGACGTATGACGACCCCGGCCGCCCGATCGGGGAGGACGGCGCCGTCAGCCTGCGGATCGTCGAGAGGAGGCCGGTCCAGGAGGCGGCGCGGTACGCCTTCACCCTGGCGCGGAGGACCGGCAACAAGCGCGTCACCAGCTCGTCGAAGTACACGATCCAGAAGGCGACCGACGGCCTCTTCGAGAAGCTGGTCAAGGAGGTCGCCGGGCAGTTCCCCGAGGTCCCGCACAACACCGAGCTGTTCGACGCCCTGCTCGGCAAGGTGATCATGGCGCCCGAGAAGTTCCAGGTCGTGCTGGTGCTGAACGAGTACGGCGACTTCCTCTCCGACATGGCGTGCGGCCTGGCCGGCTCTCTGGGCATCGGCGCCAGCGCCAACCTCGCCTTCGACGCGGCGGCGGTCGTCCGCGTGGCTTTGTTCGACGCGGCGCACGGGACCGCCCCCGACATCGCCGGCCAGGGGCTGGCCAACCCGACGGCGATCTTCCTGGCCTTGGCGATGCTCCTGTACCAGCTCGGCGAGACCGGCCTGGGCCACACCGTCAAGACGACGACGCTCGACCTGCTCCGCCGGGGGGTCCGCACCCGCGACCTCGGCGGCCAGGAGTCGACCGCCAGCTTCACCGCCGCGGTGGCCGCCGAGGTCGGCGCGGTGCGCGGGCCCGGCCGCGCCTGGCTGACCGAGGGGACGTCCGCACCCGCCTCCCTGTCAAGCCTGTCAAGCTGAAAAACCTGGGTCGAGATGGCCCCGACTCTTGACGGGGCGCCCGGGAATCCATTTAAATCTCGTTCGTCCTGAATGGGGAGGCTGTTGTTCGAGTCGAGAACGCCGAGTCCTCCGGTGATCCGGGGGAGCGGGGGACCCAAACTCCCTGGGGCGAATCGCGGCCATTGGGCCGCGACGGGGCACCTTCGGCCCCGAGCCCGTCAGCTAACCTCGTAGGCGTCCGAGGGGTTGTTTTCCGCCGGGCGAATCCTTCGCGGCCGGCGACCGCCGGCCCCGTGAGGCCGGCCCCCACGACGGGTGCATCCCCGGGTCTTCAGGCGGCACGGTCGGGAAGGGAAGTCGGTCAACATGCTGGCCACCGGGGAACGTCCGCGCGAGCTGCGCTGGTATCACGCCGGCCCGATGCTCTTCGGCGACTGGGGGACGAGCCGGCTCTACGTGCTCGGCCTGGCGTTCGCCTTCACGGGGAGGGCGTCGTTCTGGTTCATCGCCGCGATGTGCGTGCTGATGATCGGGGTCGGCTGGAGCTACGAGATCATCTGCCGGCTCTTCCCCGACGGCGGCGGCGTCTATTCGTCGGCGAGGCATCGCTCGCAGCTCCTGGCGGTCATCGGCGGGCTGCTGCTGTGCGCCGACTACGTGGTGACGGCGTCGATGTCGTGCCTCGACGGGTTCCACTACCTCGGCGTCCACGAGCTGCGGTTCCTCGGGCTGCCGCTCGACGCGCTGCTGACGGCGCTGACGATCGTGGCGATCGGCGTGATCAACCTGGGGGGGCCGACCAAGACCGGGACGATCGCCATGGTGGTGGCCCTGGCCACGGTGGCGCTGACGCTGGTCATCGGCGTCGCGTGCGTCCCGCACCTGCCGGCGATGAAGGTCGAGTCGCCCCTGTCGCGGGGGGTCTGGACGTCGTGGGTCGGGTTCACCGAGATCGTCCTGGCGCTGTCGGGCGTCGAGGCGATCGCCAACATGACCGGCATCATGGTCCAGCCGGTCGAGAAGACGGCGCGGAAGGCGATCGTCCCCGTCCTGATCGAGATCGTGATCCTGAACCTGATCCTCGCCGCGGCGATGAACACGCTGCCCGACTCGATCCTGATGGCGAAGTCCCCCAGCGGCGAGCTGGCGCACACCGGCGACATGCTCAAGGTGATCGCGGCGCAGTACGTCGGGCCGGTCTTCGCGAGCGTCAGCTCGATCGTCTTCGCCGTGCTGCTGTTCTCGGCCGTCAACACGGCGCTGGCCGACCTGGTCTCGATCCAGTTCATGCTCTCGCGCGACAAGGAGCTGCCGCGCGCCTTCGGCGGCCTCAATCGGTTCGGGATGCCGGTCCTGCCGCTGGTCGTCGGCACGGTGATCCCCGCGGTGGTGGTGCTCGTCTTCCCCGACGTCGAGAAGCTCGCCGGGCTGTACGCCATCGGGGTCGTCGGCGCGATCTCGATCAACCTGGGGACGACCTCGACCAACCCCGAGCTCGGGCTGAGGCGCTGGGAGCGCGCCTTCATGCTGACGCTGACGGCGATCATGGTGGCCATCGGGCTGACCATCTGCGTCGTCAAGCCGCACGCGAGGAGCTTCGCGCTGCTGGTGCTGGTGGCGGGCCTGGCCGGCCGCCTGGCGACGATCGTCAGCAACCGCGCCGTGCCGATCCCCAGGTCGTCGCGGAACGCCTACCTGGCGTTCGCCGTCGCCTCGATCGTCGCGGAGCTCGCCCTGGCGATCACCCTGGGCGACTCGCCCCAGGTGCTCTACCGCCACCCGCTCGGGGGGGGGCGGGCGAGGTCGTCCTGAGGGTGGCCGACCTCGGCTTCCTGCTGATGCTGGGGGTCGCCTTCGGGATCGGGCTGGCGAGCTACCGGACGCAGGGCTACCGCGCCGCCCTGATCGCCGCCGAGCAGGCCCCGCCCGCGGTGGCCCCGAGGCGCCCGTCGATGCTGATGACCGGCGCCTACAAGCCGGTCGAGCGGATCATGGTCGCCACGCAGGGCAACCCGCGGCTGATCGACTTCGCGATGAAGGAATGCAAGAACCGCCAGGCCGAGCTCGACCTGCTGTTCATCCGCCACCTGGCCGTCACGCCGATGGGCCCGGCGGCGCCGCCGAAGCTCGACGAGGACGAGCAGGCGCTCGGGCTGTTCGACCGCGTCCGCGAGCAGGCCAAGGAGGCGGGCGTGCCGCTGCGGCTGCTCTACGGCGTGGCGCGCGACATCCCCGACGCCATCCTCGACATGGCGGTCACGCACGGCGCCGACCTGCTGCTTTTGGGCACGACCCGCCGCGGCACGCTCTGGAAGGCGATGAAGGGCGACGTCATCCAGGCCGTCGCCGAGCAGCTCCCCGAGAGCGTCGGCCTGCTGATCCACGCCTGACTCGGGCCCCGATGCGCGATCAGCCCGACAGCTCATGGACCCTCGTTCCCACGCTCCTGCGCTATGCATTACCCATAACTTCGGGGGCCGGGTTATGAAGTGATAAATTCCATCCTGTAACGAAGTCCTCAAGCCGTCGCAAGCCGCGCCAGATCGCCTTAACCCCGGGCTCCCCGTCGCCTTTGCGGGCGAGGAAACCCCCGAGCCGGGCGATCTGGCGCACCGCCTCCCGTAAGCCGGGAGGAGACGCCGGGACCATGTCTGTCTTGTGGACCACCCGATGCAACACCTGCCACTGCTCGCGCGGCAAGACCGCCTCGCACGACGCCTCGGGGTGGCGCCGCGCCTCGTAGGTCAACCACAACAGGCGCCAGGCCACCACCGCATAGGTCGCCAAGGCCCGCTCCAAGCGCCCGGCCGTCTCCAACTGCAACCGTTCGACCCGGCAGCCGCTCTTCAGCACGTAATGATAGCGCTCGACCAGCCACCGCAGCGCGTACCAACGCACCGCCCGCTCGGCATCGGCAAGGGTCGCGATCGGCACGGTCGTCAGCAGCCACCAGCACACCGGCCCCTGCCCCTCCGGCGGGCTTTCCTCCTCGGCCAGGATCGCCGTGAGCCTCAGGTGGGGCAACGTCTTGCGGCGGGGATGGGTCGAAGGGGGGGCGATCTCCAGGGTCACGAACCGAATCGTCAGGGTCGCCCGTCGCGCCGGCCGATCGTCGCCCCGTTTGAGGTCCACGGTCATCGTCCCGGCCGCCGCATTGGCGCACGGCCGCCCCCAGGAGCCGTTCGACGTGGCGGACCCGCCGCCTGGGCTTGGCCCGGATCAGCAGGTGCGACCCGGGCCGTCGCGGCGCGGCGAAGAGGTCGTAGAAGTCGGCCTCGCGGTCGGCCACGGTGAGGACCATCTGCTCAGCGGGCATGGCGGCCTCGGTGGCGGCCAAGGCATCGAGCCAGCGCTGAGATTCCTTGTCGGCGGTCTCCTTCTTGTTGCGGCCGGCGCGCTTGCCCAAGGTCGCGGGGTCGCGGGTCCAGGTCCGCTGGTCGATCACGCCGAGGGGGACGCCCGCGGCGGTGACGGCGAGGACCGAGTGGAGCCACAGCCCCGAGCGTTTGCTGTGGGCGAGATAGCCCAGGCCGGTGGTGTCCGGATGGTCGGTGAAGTCGAGGCTGGTGGTGTCCTGAATCGTCAGGAGCCACTCATCCTCGCGGTCAGGGAGCCGTCCCAGGGTGCTGTCGCGGTGCGCGGCGCGGATGTCGTCCGGGTCGATGCGCGGGTTGTCCCAGAAGCGATAGGCGGCCTTGGTGGCGGCCCAATCGCCCGAGGCCTGAGGCACGCTGGCCTCCGGCGCGCTGAGCAGATCGTCGACCAATTTGACCAGGCGTCGGTTCAAGCGTCGGTCTCCGAGGTCGACGTGGCGAAGTTCGAGTGCTGACCACATGGTGTTCTTACGAACATCCGGGCCGGATGGATCGGTGGTGTCCTAGGCAATTTGAACCTTTGCGAGGGACTGGACGTAGGATGAGTGACGATCCCGGTACCTATGCCCTGGTCACAACACGTCCCCTTCCACGGGGCCCATTCGCCTCATGCACGATCTCGCTCGCTTCTGCTGCCAGAACCCCGACTGCTCCCTCTACGGCCAACGGGACGTCGGAAATCTCTCGGTCTGCGGCCGCTACGGCAAGGACAAGCAGTTCCGCCAACTCTACTGCAACGCCTGTCGCGCCCGCTTCTCGGAGCGCAAGGGCACGCCGCTCTACCGCTGTCACCTCCCCGAACCGACCGCCGTCTCGGTCCTGGAGCACCTGGCCGAGGGCGACGGCATCCGCCAGACCGGCCGCCTCGTCGGCGTCCATCGCGACACCGTCGTCCGACTGGCCAGAGCCGCCGGGGAGCATGCCCACGACGCTCATGACGAGCTTGTGGCTTTTTCCCCCTCGGACCACTGAGGTCCAGTTCGACGAGAAGTGGTCGTTCGTCAATAAGAAGCAGAAGAACTGCGACCCCGCCGATCCCGCCGACGATCACAAGGGGGACTGGTGGGATCACGTCGCGATCGACCCCGAACATCGGCTGGTCTTGGCCGTGGTCCCGGGGGCGCGCTCGATCGAGAACGCCGAGGAGATCGTCGCCACGGTCAAGGACCGCACCGACGGCGCTACGCCTCGGTTGATGACCAGCGACGAATACCCCGCCTATGCCTCGGCGATCGAGAGGGCGTTCGGCGTGCCGGTCTCGGGGCCCACGACCGGGCCGGGCCGGCGGCCGATCCTGCCCGAGCGGCGGTTGCCCCAGGACTTGACCTACGCCACGGTCCACAAGGCACGGGAAAACGACCGGGTGGTCGCGGTCGAACGTCGGCTGATCTTCGGCACCGAAGGCGGTCTGAAGGCCGCCCTGGGCGCGTCGTCGGTGAGCCGGGCGGTCAACACGTCGTTCATCGAGCGCCAGCACGGCACCGACCGCGGCCAGAACGCGCGGAAGGCGCGGAAGACGTACCGGTTCAGTAAAGATTGGCGTGTACATGAGGCGATGAGCTATTACACGCTGTATCGCTACAACTTCTGCTGGGTGGTCCGCACCTTACGGCAGCGGGACGACAAGGGGCGTTGGCAGCGACGGACGCCCGCTCTGGCCGCCGGGCTAACGGATCACGTCTGGACTACCCGCGAATGGGTCAGCTTCCCGGCTGTTCAAGTGGCATAGGACACCACCGATGGATCGAACTTGTGGGTAATGCATAGCGCTCCTGCGTGGGAATGCCGCCTCCGACGCTCTGCGTCGCCCATTCGGACGCGGAGCGTCCGCACAGGCATTCCCACGCGGAGCGTGGGAACGAGGTTAAACACGCGGGGTGGAGTGGCAAAGAAACTCGGTCGGGGTCGGCGAGAAGTCTCCAGATTTCAGATCTCATACCGAATCGCCCGGATCTGTTGCTCTTTGTAGGGTGGGTTGCGCTGCGCTGACCCACCCTACAAAGAGCAACAGATCCGGGCGATTCGGTATCAGATGGCGAGACGGGGGAGCGGGATGACGCCCGGCCGGGACCCGACGGCCCGGCCCGCCAGCCCGGGCCGCTCGCGGCCGGCGCAGATCACGCCGCCGCCCACGACCCCAGCACCGGCATGCCCGGCCGCAGCACGCCGAGGGGACGGGGCGAGACCGCGCTGATCAGCAGGGGGAACACCAGGACCATCGCGAGGAACGCCAGCCGGAGGCTCCGAGTGCGCATGGTGGCATCGCTCCGTCGAGACCGGACCTCCCTATCCTGATACGGCCCGAGAGATGAGATCACGATCGCCGCTATCGGAAACCCTAGGTCGCGGCCGGGGGTGTGGCCAATCTTTCCGGCCCTCGCCTCCCCACCGGGGGCCGACCGAGGCGACGGCGGTCCGGGGTCGCGCCGACCGCGCGCCTCGGCGCGCCCCGGACCGTCGTCCGGATCGGCAGGACGGCGGGGCGTCCGGGCCCGATGATATGGATAAGCGCCCCAGCGCCCGAGCGTTCCTTGGCAACTCGATTCGACCCCGATCCCGGCGCGGCGACCGCGCCCCGCGCCGCTGCCGAACGAACCGAATCGAGGTTTCGTTCACATTGGATACGGAGGCCGTTGGCCATCCGGATGCGGGCCCGAACGAACTCGGCGGCCGGCGCGAACGAACTCGACGCCGCGCCCGAACGAACTCGACGCCCGGGTCAAACGAACTCGGCCCGGCGCCGAACGAACCCAACGGCCGGCGCGAACGAACTCGACGGCCGGCGCCCAAACGAACCGGGCGCCGCGCCCGAACGAACTCGAACCCGGCGCCGAACGAACCCAATGGACCCGTCGTCCTCATAGGGTGGGCATCGCCCACCATCCATAATGTCTTCATCCCAAAGGAGATCCGGAGGTGGGCGGTGCCCACCCGACGAAATCCACAAGAGGCGCCGAGCGAACCCAACGGCCGGTGCCGGACGAACTCGGCCGTCGGCCCGAACGAACTCGACGCCGCGCCCGAACGAACTCAGCGGCCAGCACCGAACGAGCCGTCAGGCCGCGGCGCGGCGCCCAAGCCATGAAAATCAGCCTCGCAGTCAGTCCTTGAGAGACCCAATCCATCTGACGGTTTTCAGGAGAACCGAATTGGTCTTGTGATCAAAATTCATTCAAGTCGAACAATTGGCCTCCTCCCCCAGCCGTCCGCCGGCGCCGCTGCCGAACGAACCGAATCGTCGTTATGATCTCAATTCATTGGAATGGATCATTTTTGATCTCGGCGTGCGTCGCCGGGTGTCCGGGCAATCCGGGGGTCTCTGGCGACGGCTCAGTCCCCGGTCGGCGGCTCGGGGTCGGTCAGCCGGCGGAGCACGCGGCCCCACTTGCGGGGGAGCCGCGACCGGCCGAAATCGGGCAGGAGGGGGACGAACTGCGGCCAGGTCAGGACCGTCAGGCAGGTCGCCTGCTGGAGGATCGCCACCACCGCGCGGCCGCGGTGGACGGCCAGCACGGCGACGGCGCCGGTGCCGGGGTTGCGGCCCAGCCGCCTCGTCCGCCCCAGCGCGTCGCGGAGCGTCGCCGGCGCGTCGATCGGCTCGCCGCCGAACCGCTCGACGAACCGATCGAGGGCGTGCCGGGTCAATCGGACGGAGCTGTAGTCACGCTGTCCCGACGGGGGCATCGTCATCCCGAACGACGAGGCGGGGCCCTCCCCCGACGAGGGCGGGCCCCCGGCGACCGAGGCGCCTGCGGATCACTTCGTGCTCGACGCCACCTGGCCGGTGGCGGCCCACTCGACGGACCGGCGCAGCCAGGCCTTGAAGAAGGGGTCGGAGATGGCCGTCACGTCGTGGCCCAGCGCGATGTTGACGACGCGGCCCTTGCCGTACTGGTTGACCCAGACGACCGCCTCGTCCATGCCGGTCCCCTTGGGCTTGTCCGGGTCGGCGTAGGCGGTGGCCAGCACGAGGCTGCCGGGGGTGCGCATCGAGGCCGAGTAGAGCTCGTCGATGGCGTGGTCGAACTCGGCGGGGAGCCCCTCGGAGATCGGGTGCTTGACGGGCGTCTTCTTGACCTTGAACTCGTGCGCCGGGCCGTGGTAGCCCTGGGTGCGCCAGCCGCCGGCGATCGCCTTCTCGAACTCCACCCAGTTGGTGGGCCGGGCGAAGGCGGCCGAGGCGAAGTGGTAGACGACCAGCCCCTTGCCGTCCTTGACCGCCTTGAGGAACGCCTCCTTGTTGGCGTCGGACCACTGCGTCTCCGGGGGGCCGTTCTTGGTGTTCGCGTAGTTGAGCAGCAGGACGTCGTACTTGGCGAGGTTCTCGTCGGTCAGGTCCTTGGCGGGGGTGGTCGTCACGTCCACGTCGACCCGCCCCGGCGCGGCCAGCATGTCCTTGAGCACCGGGGTGGTCTCCTTCCACTTGTGGCCGTGGTCGCCGGTGATGATCAGGACCCGGGTCGGCCGGTCGGGCTCGGCCGCCGGGGTGGCCGGGGCGGTCGCCAGGGCGGCGGCCAGGGTGGTCATCGCGAGCAGGGTTCGACGCATGTTGGGCTCCTCGGGGCTGTTCAAGGTGGAAGCTGCGGGGGATCGCCTTCATCTGACGTCGTCGAGCCGGATCGGCCCGAAGACGGGCACGGCCATGTCGAGGCCGTCGGCCAGGTTGCAGTACGGGTCGAGGCCGTAGCCGTACCAGAGGTTGACCCCCTCGGGGATCGTCTTGCCGACGAGCTTCAGGACGACGGTGTCGGGCGACTGGCCGACCGCGGCGTCGTAGATCAGGGGGACGTCGGTCCCGTCGTCCTTGCGGATCGAGAACCCGGCGATGTGTCGCGACGGCCGGAGGCCGACGAGCCGAGGGCCGGCCGCAGCCGACCGCCTCGGGCGCTCAGCACGGAGGCACCGCCCGGCGGGCCGCCGCCCGGCGGGCCGCCGCCGATCGGCGAGGGTGCCGTCCCGCCGTCCGAGACGGGCGTGCGGTTGACCCCCTTGAACTTGACCAGCAGCGAGTTGTCGCCCCGCCGGGTGACCCGTTCGAAGGTGGGGGTGGTCGCGCCGGCCTGGCCGAACAGCTCGCGCTGCGCGATCCGGGCCAGGCGGTGCCCCAGGCGCTTCTGGCCCTGGGTGCCGACGTGGATGCCGTCGTCGAGCTCGAGGTCGACCGCCGCGACGACGGCCGTGTTGACCACCCGGTCGGGGATCGTTCGTTGCGCGTCCTGGACGGCGTTCCAGCCCTTGGGGTCGGGGGCCTTCGGGTTGACATACCGGCCGATCTGGACGAGGTAGAACGGCAGGTCGGGGTCGCCGAGGTCGTCGCGGACGGCGGCGATGAAGTCGGCGAAGACCTTGGGATAGGCGTCGGCGGCGCCGCTATTGGCGTCGCTCTCGCCCTGGTACCAGAGGACGCCCCGCGCCCTGCCGCCGGCCTGCTTGACCTGGCGGAGCATCGACCCATAGAGGCTCTCGCCCCCCTTGTCCTTCAGCGCGGGGTCCCACTGCTTCATGCTGGTGCCGCCGTGGGCGCAGGCGACCAGGCCGACCGGGACGTTGGTCGTGGTCGCCATGACGACGCCGAACGGCAGGCCGAGGCCCGCCCCCCTGATCCGGGTCCGATGCTGGGCCTCGGACCGGCCCGCGCGGGTCTCCGGATTGCCCGAGTGGACCCGGTCGGGCGAGTCGACCAGCCAGTGCAGGGGCTCCTCGGCCCGCGCCCACCGGCCGTCCATCCCCAGCAGCGCCACGCGGTCATTCGGCGGGGTCACGTCGACCAGGTTGCCCAGGCCTTCCATGTTCGACTGCCCGGCCAGCACCCAGAGGTCGCCCACGAAGACGGGGCCGATGGTGATGTTCTGGAAGTTGGATTCGACCGGCTCTCCCGCCGGACGCTCCCGGGCCGGAGTGGAAGTTGATGGTATAAGGGCCGCCGGTCGGCACGCCGACCAGCTTGCCGTCGCGGTAGGTGCCGGTCGCCCCGAAGGCGCCCGGGACGGAGATCGAGATGCCGGCGATCGAGTCGGCCTTGACCCCCTCGCCGAGCACGATCGGGATGTCGGCCTGGTCCTGGCCGTTCCTCTGATAGACGCGCCACGCGACCGGCTCGACGACGACGGGCTTGACCTCCTTGGTGGCGCCGTCCCCGGCCTTCTGATCCCTGGCCTTGTCCTCGGCCTTCGGGGCCTCCTTCGCGTCGGGGGCCTGGGCTGCGCGGCCGGCACGACGGGGGCGCGAGCGTCGCCAGGGTCGAGAGCAGGGCCGATGCCAGCAGCAGGCGCCAGCCGTGGGGCGATGGGCCGTGTGTCATCGCAGTCGCGTCTCCGGGTGGGGATGCCTCCGGCGTGCGGGCCGCGGCGCGGTGGCACCCCGGACCAGACCGCGCCCATCGTATAAGGCCGGCCGGCGCGGGGAAAGAGCCCGGATGTCGGCATCCCCCAGGCTCATTTCAGGAGCCGCATGAACCCCGCCTGCTCGAAGTGGTGATCGGCCGTCAGCGCCTCGGCGATGCCGCGATCCGCCATGACCGCGAAGCTGGCGCAGTCCACCAGGCTCCAATCCTTGTCGGGCCTCGTTCTCAGGAGCTTCCAGGCTTCAGCATCCAGGGCCGGGTCGATGTGGATGATGTCCACCCAGGAGGCTGAACGGATCGTGTCGGTGATGTGGATGCGGCGCGCATGGGGGACCCACAACCGGCTCGTGAGCAGGGAGACGAGCTCGAAGAGGACGTAGTTGGTCGTGACGATGCGGGTCGCCCGGTTCTGCCACCGCTTCACGAGCGGCACGGCGACGGCATGGAACGCTTCGGATGGGATGAAATAGGCCGCCCAGCCCGATGTGTCGGCGAAGACCTCAGCCATCTCCCCCGCCCCTTGACCTCATTTCACGCTCTTCCTCCTCCGTCAGGGTGTGGCCGACGTAATAGTCGTGGCGCTCGACCGCATCCCCGGCGTCGATGTCGAGACAGCCCGCCAGCTTCAAGAGCGGGTCCGTATCAAATCGGTGTATCGCGCCGATGAGCATGTCAACCGACAATTCCTCCGGCCCTTGGCCCGTCTCGGCGGCGATCCGCTGGAGGGATTGATAAACCTCATCCGGGACGTTCAATGTCAGGGCTTTTGGCATGGCTCGTGGCCTCCACCAAGCATTGTACCAGCCCATCCGACGCGCCACATCTCAGGACGACGGCTGGCCTCTCGCGGTTCGGGCGATACAATGGGCCGCCATGAACGTCATCGTCGTCGCCTGCAACGGCCTGCACCTCGGGTTCCTGGGCGCCTACGGCAACGGCTGGATCGAGACGCCGCACCTCGACCGATTGGCCTCGGAGGGGGTGGTCTTCGACCATCACTTCCCGGAGAACCTGACGACGCTGCCGACGCGGCGGAGCTGGTGGACCGGCCGCTACGGGTTCGCCGACCCGGAGCAGGGCTGGACTCCCCTGCGCCCCGATGAGCCGATCCTGCCCGACCTGCTCTGGAATCAGGGGGTGCGCACCGCGATGATCTCCGACGTCCCCCTGCTCCGCGAGGCCGGGCAGGGGTATGGGCGCGGGTTCGACGAGGTCGTCTGGGTCCGCGGCCAGGGGTACGACCCTTTCGTCCCCCCCGGCGATCCCCGCGCCCGCAAGGTCCGGCTCCGCGACGAGCCCGGGCTGCGGCTCCCCCCCGAGGACGACCCCGACTTCGCGCTCTGGAAGGACCGCTGGGAGCAGTACCTGCGCAACCGGGCCGTGCTCCGCACCGACGTCGAGGAGAACACCGGCGTCGCGCGCACGGTCCGCGCCGCGATCGACTGGCTCGACCGGCGCCGCGACGACCCGGGCCCGTTCCTGCTCTGGCTCGACCTGTTCAGCCCGCACGGCCCCTGGGACCCGCCCCAGCCCTACCGCGACCAGTACGCCGCGACCGAGCCCGACGAGTTCGAGACGGGCGACGAGGGGGACCTCGTCGAGGAGGACGACGACGAGGAGATCGACCTGGAGGCGGTGCCCGTCCTGATCGACGTCCCCCCCGGCGCCGTCGGCGACGTGATCGGCGAGGCCGAGCTGCTCCGGCTCCGCCGCACCTACGCCGGGACCGTCACCCTGGTCGATCGCTGGCTCGGCGAGCTGTTCGTCGCCCTCCGCCGCCAGGGACGGATGGACGACACGCTGCTGGTCTTCACCGCCGACCAGGGCGAGCCCCTCGGCGAGCACGGCTACGTGCGGCGGTTCCGCCCCTGGCTCTACGAGGAGCTGATCCACACGCCCTTGATCGTCCGCCTGCCCGGGGGCGAGTCCGGCGGCACGAGGCACCAGGCGCTGGTGCAGACGGTCGACCTGCTCCCGACGGCCCTCTCGGCGCTCGGCCTGCCCCCCAGCGAGAGCGCCCACGGGCACGACCTGCTCCCCCTGATCCGGGGCGAGCAGACGAAGGTGCGCGACTACGCCTGCCTCGGCATGGACGTCGAGGAGTTCGCCATCCGGACCCACCTCTGGCACCTGATCCTGCCCGTCGAGGCCGACCCCGACGACCCCCCGCGGGGCCCGAGCTGTACCGCAAGCCGGAGGACCGCTGGGACCAGAACAACGTCATCGAGCGCCACCCCGAGGTGGCCGAGCACCTCGAGGTGACGCTCCGACGGTTCGTCGAGGCGGTCGGGCGCGACTCGATCGACGCGCTTCCCCCCCTCCGCGACGTGGCCCGCTTCGCCCCCGACTGAGCCGGTGCCGGCGTCGGGCGCGCCCCGGAGTCGGTTCCAGAGCCGCGTCACGATCGGGACGCGCCGGGGCCGCGGCGGCGCCGGGACGGGCCGCGAGGCCCGCCGGGCCTCCGGGTCCCGGGCCGGGAAGGCGAGACTCCGAGACCCACCCCGTCCGTCGCTCCACACGCCCCTCCGGCGCGGCCGAGGACGTCGCCCGGGGCCGCCCGGCGGGCGACGGGTCGGGCTCGTATTCGAGCGCGATCGGCCCGGTCCCCCGCACGTCGAGCAGGGGTCCCCCCGGGGGTGGCACGACGACCTCGGCGGAGGCCGGCACGACCCAATCGCGCCGCGGCGGGATGGCCGTCGTCACGGGCGACCCGGGGGCGGTCCCGCCGTCGCCGGCCCGCGTCGCGGTCCCGGAGGCCGCCTGCCAGGAGTCGGGGCCCGGGGTGCGGACGCCGAGCGGGTCGGGGAGGGTGAAATCCCACGGCTCGTCGGACATCGTCAGGTAGCGGACCGCCCTCATCGGCGGCAAGCTCGCCGTCCCCGGCAGGGCCGTCGCCGGGATCGTCGCCCGGGAGGCGACCACCGTCGGCCCGCCCCGCCCGTGGATCGGGCAGCGACCCGTCGAGGCGAGCGCCGGGGCGAGGAGCGTCCCGTGGATCGGGCAGCGAGGCGCCGGGGCGGGCGCGGCGGCGCCCCGCCCGTGGATCGGACAGGGGGTCGCCGAGGCGAGCATCGCGCCGTCGCGTGCGCACACCGTCGGACCCGTGACGACCCGCTGCGCCGTCCCGCGCAACCCGATAGACCCAAAGCTAGCCCGAGCACCCCCAAGGCATGCGACCGTCTCATGGCGACTCCTTTCGCCCGTGCGACGACCCGCTCCATCCCCGGTCGCCGCCGATTCGGGCCGTTGCCGATCCCTATCCACGCCTTTCCATCGGCAGGAATCGGGGCGATATCCGGCGAAATCGGAAATCTGGGAGGCTTAGAAAAGAGGCGATCGGCATCTTCGGCACGACTGTTCCGGTTGACATGGGACCCGGTCGGAGAACAATCGGGGCGGTCAGGCCCTAATAATAGATAGGGGTCGGGCCGCGACGTGGTCCGGGGTGGGATCGTCGTCGCGGCCCGGGAGCAGTCACGAAGGGGGGATGGCGATGGTCCAGGCCGACGTAGCGGAACGGTTCCTGGCCGAACCTTTGCTGGCCGAGGTCGATGCCGAGTCGCGGCGTGCGGTGCTGGCCAGCCTCTCGGAGGGGAGGGCCCGGGCGGGCTCGACCCTCCTGGAGCAGGGGCGGCCGAACGATCGCCTCTCGTTCCTGGTCGAAGGGTCGGCCACGGTCGAGCGGTCCTGGCCCGGCGGCCGCAAGGAGATCCTGGCGCACTTGACCGCGCCGGGGGTCTTCGGCACGACGTCGTTCTTCCGCCCCAACCCGCCGACGGTCACGGTCCGCGCCATCACCGACGTGCGGCTCCTGACCCTGGACCACCCCGCGCACGAGCGGCTCCGCCGCGAGCACCCCCGCGCCGCCGAGGCGCTGGCGCTGGCCACGGTCCGCGTCCTGTGCGAGCGGTTCGACCTGCTCGACCAGCGCGTCTCCGACTCGCTGGCGCGGCACGCCGCGGACCAGCCCAAGGACACCGAATGGTCGGGGTTCCGGGCCCGGTTGTTCGAGGAGCCGAGCTTCTGAGTTGACGGGGTGTCGGCCGGGTCGCACAATGGAGTGGGGAGGCTGGCGTCGACCGCGCCGTGCGCGCCGGATGGGGTCTGCCGTCGGGCACTCCGGCCCGGCGGTCCGATCCTCGCGCCTCCCCCGGTGGGACTCGCCTCGCGGTCGCCCCGAGGTCGGCCCGGTCGGAGCACCTTCGCTCATGGACATGAACCCGCCCTGCGCCCGCCGGCAGCCCGACTTCGACCGAATCCTTCGGACCGTCCAGGGTTGCGGCACGCACGGCCAGCTGGTCGACGTCCGCGAGGCGCTGCGGGTGGCGATCGGGCCCGCCCGTCCTCTGGTGATGCTCTGCCCGCACGCCGACGACGGGGCGATCACGGCGGCCTGCCTGATCCACGAGTACGCGGTCCGCAGGGGCGTGCCCGTCGTCGAGGTGCTGGTCTTCGCCGGCGAGCGGAACGTGGCCGCCCCCTGGCTGACCGACAAGAAGAAGGTCACGGTCCGCGAGTCCGAGTTCCGCCTCGAGTGCAGCGTGCTCGGGGCCGAGCCGGTCTGCTGGGACCTCGACGCCTACCGCACGCCCGGCTACCAGCCGTCGGCGGCCGACCTCGACAAGATCGTCGCGTGGTTCCTCCAGAGGCGCCCGGCGCCCTGATCCTCCCGCCGGCCACCGACGCGCACATGGCGCACCGGATGACCCGTGCCCTGGCGGCGATCGGCCTGGTCGGCGCCGGGCTGGCCGACACCCGCATCCTGACCGGCTGGACCCCCTGGGGCCCTCTGCCGCAGCCCAACGCCTACTTCAGCTACGACGGCGAGGCCGAGCGCACCAAGGAGTGGGCCATCCACTGCCACGCCTCGCAGGTGCTCCTGACCGACTACACCAAGTATTGCTCGCACCTGGGCCGCGCCTACGCCGCCTTGACCCGCGAGTGGGCCGAGGGGCACAGCCTGTCCGGCCGCGCCGCGAGGACCGACGACCGCTCCGTCGGCGTCGAGCTGTTCCAGATCGAGGCGTTCGACCCGCAGTTGTGCGAAGGGGGCCCGACCGACCCGATCCAGATCGCCCTGGGGCTGCTGAACGGCCACCTCGCCCCGGCCCCGGCCGAAGCCCCCGTCCCCGTCTGAACCGCGTTCAGCCCCGGGCCCTCGCCCGCGGGGGGCGACCCCCGGGACTCGGGGCCGCGGATCGGAATCTGGACGAGGAATTGACGTTTCGAAGTGGGGCACCGAAACTGGCTCGGGCGGGACTGCGGGTGGGGTCTGCGCGGGGACCGCGTCCCGCTCGGCCGCCCTACCTATATCATCGGTGCCGCGCCGCCCCATGTTCCCAGATTCCGCCGGTGACACTTGGCGCGGGCCATTTCGCTTTGTTTCGGGAAATTGGCGCGCACAGCCCCCGTTGGGCCGGCTTGTTTCGACACAAAGTGTCCTAGAATAGTTAGTTACGAATATACTGTCCGGTCGAGTCGCCCCGTAATGGAGGGGTCGTCCCGGACCGGATGTTCAACAAAAAGTGACATTCGGACGACGCGGCATGGGAGTCGGAGGTTGAGGAGGTGACCGGCGGACGGGGCAGCGGATCATCCCTCCTTCACCACGGACGCGACACGAGCCTGTGAACTTCGGTTTTCGATCCTCGCCCCTTGCGACGCCCGGAGAGCCCGCCGCCGATGTCTTCCAACGCCCGCGAATTGAGCCACGCCGGCGCGACCATCCGGGTCTTCGCCGACGCCCCCGCCGCCTGCCGCGCCGCGGCCGAGACGATCGCCCAGTCGATCCGGACGGCCGTCTCCGCGAGGGGCAAGGCGGTCCTCGGCCTGGCCACCGGCTCGACCCCCGGGCCGATCTACGCGAGGCTCGTCGCGCTGCACGAGGCGGGCGAGCTATCGTTCGCCGACGTCGTGACGTACAACCTCGACGAGTATTACCCGATCTCCCCGTCCGACTCGAACAGCTATCGCGCCTACATGCACCGGCACCTGTTCGGCCGCGTCAACCTGCCGCCGAACCGGGCGCACGTCCTCGACGGCACCGTGCCCGAGGCGTCCGTGGCCGAGCACGCCGCGCAGTTCGATCGCTGGATCGCCGCCGACGGCGGCCTCGACCTCCAACTCCTGGGCATCGGCCGCAACGGCCACATCGGCTTCAACGAGCCGTGCGACCTGCCCGTCGCCGAGGCCCTGAAGCTGCCGACCCGGTTGGTCGATCTGCACCCCGTCACCATCGATAATGCCGCCGCCGACTTCGGCGGCCGGGATCGCGTCATCCCCCGCGCGCTGACCCTCGGCGTCGCGCCGATCCTGGCCTCGCGATCGATCCTGGTCGTCGCCCTGGGCGCGAACAAGGCCGAGGCCGTCGCCCGCTCGCTCGCCGGCCCCGTGACGGCGCAGATGCCCGGCTCGCTCTTGCAGACGGTCGCGGGCAAGGTGACCTGGATGCTCGATGAGGCAGCGGCTCAATCACTTGTTTAGTTCGGCGAATGATGCCCGTTTGTAGTCAGGCATGCGTAAAGGCACGGGAGCCCGGGGTGGCGACAAGCCTGCCTATCGCCCTAAGCTCTGCTGAATCGAGGACTGTTTCGACTTTCCTCGACAATAGAGACTTTGCGAAGGCGAAAGGCATTAGAATCAGCAAGCACCCGATGAGAAGGGCTGTAACCATCCCAAGGCCCAGCAAGGTCTCTAGGAAGAGGTAACGAGCCACCCTCAAAACGACCTTCTTTTTCGCTAACTCCACCTCTTTGGGAATCACTTCGCCTATGCCGAAAAACTGGGAATGCGCGCCTTCGGCTAGGATGCGCAAAATGGTGAAGATTGAAAGCCAAGGTGCAATCCTGATGAAGGCATTGATTCCCTCGCGCAACTCCCGATGAGCAGGGTCATCGAGCTCATTCAGATCCTTCATACTCCGCCAGAGTTCATCCCGGATTGCAAAGAGATCTTGCCGAAGCATCCAGACTCGGAACCAAACCCACCAGGCGTAGGACAAGCCCGATGCAAAGATTATTCCCCCCAAGAAGAACTGAATTTCAGGCGCCATGACGAGACTCCGGCGGGTCTGTTCCATCCTCAAGTAAGCCGCTACTGGTGCGACTTGGATCTTGCTCAAGCTCCTTCTTCGAAGCTGGGCTCAGATGAATCCTTGTCCAATTTCTCACGAATAACCTGACGCGTAGAAGAAGAGGGGTCTGGATAAGCCCCGCTCCAAGAGCGGTGATTAAGGCGGTGACAACCGTCACCCAAGCTGGCTTGTTGAGCAATTTCACTGCCGCATCAGCGAGAATCCAAACCCCAAGCGTGATCCAGCCGCCGACGACGATGGTTCGGATGGTGCGATGTCTCTCCTCTATGGAGAGTCGCTTGATCTCGTTGTCCGTCGGCTTTTTCGATTTAGGGTCTGGAACGGAATAAGCATTACGACTTGCCGTGCGATCCGGACGACTCAGGCCTGATCGTGTAGTTCCACTCACCATGGAAGTCATGGGGATGCAGCCGGACCCGCTCCATCTGCTGCTTCGTCACCTTGACCTTGGTCGGGTAGCTCCCCGTATCCAGCCGGGCCTCCACCTCCAGGCCCGTCGCGGTCCGCGTCGCGGCGATCAACTCGACGACCACCTGATGGCTGACCAGTGGGCGGCCCCGCCAGTTCATCGTGATGTGCGAGAACAGCCGGTGCTCGATCTTGTTCCACTTGCTCGTGCCCGGCGGGAAGTGGCAGACCGTCACCTCCAGGCCCGTCTCGTCGGCGAACCGCTGGAGTTCGACCTTCCACAGCCGGACCCGATAGCCGTTGCTGCCCCCGCCGTCGGCACAGATCAGCAACCGCCCGGCGTCGGAGTACATCTCCGACCCCATGCCGGACCACCACCGCCGGATGCCCTCGACGGCGAAGCTGGCCGTGTCGTGATCGACGCCCACGTTGACCCACCCCAGGTCCCAGCCCATGTCGTAGATCCCGTAGGGGATCGCCTTGCCGACGCGGCGGTCGGGGAAGTCATGGATCAGGGCCTCCTGGGCTCACCCGCCGGTTGCCACTCCCGGCCCCGGTTGGCGTACTGCCCGACCAGCTCCTTCTTCTTGGTGTCCACCGAGATGACCGGGGAGCCCGCGGCGATGTACCGCCCGCTGATCTCGCTGATGTAGCGGAACTGGGCGTCACGGTCGGGGTGCTGCCTGCCCTCCAGGGTCTTGGCCATCGCCTGGAGGCTGTAGCCGAGGTGGTGGAGCATCTCCCCGACGACCCGATGGCTGACGGCGAACCCCTGGCGGCCCAAGGCCTCGGCCAGTTGGCGGGTGCTCTTGCAGGTCCACCGCAGCGGGGACATCGGGTCGCCCCGCGTCTCGGGGGCGATCAGTCCCTCCAGGGCCACGAGGATCGCCGGCTCCTTGTCGCGGAGCTTCTTGCGACCTCCGCCGGGCCGTCGGACGCGACCGGGGGGAGGGGGTGGAGCGTCGAGTTCCTTCAACGCCCGCTGGATCGCGGCGTGAGAGATGCCCGAGGCCCGACTCACGCGGCGGATGCCGCCGTAGCCCAGGGAGCGGGCCTCGACGGCGGCGAGGAGCCGTCGCTGCCGCTCGTCGAGGTTCGGCAGGATCGCGGCGAACTTCCGTTGGAGTTCAGGATCGTCGGGCATCCGTCCATTATGAGCCGCAGCGACGAATTATAACAGTTGTTTCGTTCCAGGCCCTAAGCTGCCCGCCGGGGTTTCTTTTCACTTTTCGCCCGCAAGCTTCGGCTGTAGGAGTCGAACCCGCCTTCGACGGCCTCGCGCAGCCCCGCCCGCGTGGCATGACTCCGCACCGGGATCTCCTGGTACTTGACCTGGCGGAAGACCGGCTCGATTTCGTTCAGCTCCGGGCTGTACGGCGGCAGGAAGTACAGGTAGATCCCCGCCGCCGCCAGACCCGCCCGCGCCCGCCTCACGACCCCGCTGGTGTGCAGGCTGGCGTTGTCCAGGACCACCACCCGCGGCACCTTCGACCATGGCAGCGACCGCACGAATGCCAGGAAATCGTACGAGTCCCACGTCCGCTCCGCGGTGAAGACATCCAGCCGCGGCCGCCCGCCGTAGGGGCGGTAGGCGGCCATCGCGTTGACCCGCCGCCCCTGCGGGGCCTCGGACTTGACCCGCTTCCGCTGCCGAGGCAGCGCCCAGGTGTAGGCCGTCGGGAGCGTCGGCGCGAACCCGCACTGGTCGAGGTAGTAGAGCTTGATCCGGCCGGCCCGGGCCTTGTGCTTCAGGTTGAGCAGCACCCGCTTGGCCCGCGCGACCCTGGCCGGGTCCTGCTTGTGCCGCAGCCAGCCGGCGGTCCGGCCCCAGCGCGCCCGGAGCAGCCCGAGGTAGCGGCGGATTTGGCGCGGGCTCAGCGCGATCCCGCGGGGGACGAGCGCCTGGCTGAGCTGGCGGCTGGTCCAGGTGCGGTCGTCGCCGAGCAGGGCCCGCAGCGCCCCGGTCACCTCGCGGCGTCGGGCGTCGTCGAGTGGCGGCCCGGTGCGGCGGGGGAACAGCGCGGCGATGCCGCGGCCGAGGAAGTCCTTGAGCACGGCGCGGACGGTGTGCCCGCAGTAGCCGAGGTGGTCGGCGATCCGAGGCGCCGCCCACCCGGCGTCGGCGAGGCAGACCATCTCCAGGCGGTCCCGCGCCCGGGGCGGTAGGTCGGCCCGGCGAAGGGTTTGCAGCTCATCGCGGGTGGCGTCATCGAGGTGGATGCGGATCATACCGGAATTGTAGGGGAACCTCGGCCACACGCTTAGCTCTCGACCGCAATGCACTTGCCATAGATCGCCCTGGACGAGATCCAGCCGTTGACGTGGCCCCGATTGTTACCGATCTGGAACCTCGGGCCCTGGATGGCTTTGACCAGGTGCAAGTATTCCTGGCCGCGGACCCTGCACAGGACAATATCGCCGACTTCCACAGTTGCAGGATCGACGGGGACGACGGTGCAGAGCTGCCCGGACTCGATCTTGCCAGACATCGAGTGGCCGCGAGGACGGAAGGCGACCGCCTCGCCATTCCGCAGCTTCTCGACATGGCCCGAGGCCCAGCCCATTCCCGGCTCCTTGCGACCAGGGTCCGCCAGGAATCCTTGACCCGCGCCGCCGTCCCCCGGTTCGCCAGGGTCGACTTAGGATATCATCACGCCCCCGCGCCGGGGCGGCCGATGACCTCGCGGGGCTGGTCGCGCTCGCGGCGGTGGGCGATCGCGTTGACGGCGTTCAGGTACGCCTCGGCCGAGGCCTCGATGATGTCGGTCGAGGCGGCGCGGCCGCGGAAGGTGCGGTCGTCGCTCTCGACCTCCAGCTCCAAAGAGACCTCGCCCTGCGCAGTCCTTGCCCGCGGTCACGCCCCGGACGGCGAACTCGCGGAGGTTGGCCGAGACCCCCGTGACCCGCTCGACCGCCTTGAAGATCGCGTCGACCGGGCCGTCGCCGGTGGCCGCGTCCTGGACGACCTCGCCGTCGGGGCGGCGGATCTGCACCGTCGCCGTCGGGATCACGCTCGTGCCGGCCGTCGTGTGCAGGCTCACCAGAGACCAGTGCGCGGGGACGTCCTGGATGTGCTTCTCGATCAAGACGACGATGTCCTCGTCGTAGACCTCCTTCTTCTTGTCGGCCAGCGCCTTGAAGTCGTCGAACAGCGTCTCCATCTGGGTATCATTGAGCGAGAAGCCCAGCTCGCGCACCCGGTCGCGCAGGGCGTGGCGGCCCGAGTGCTTGCCCAGCACCAGGTCGGTCTTCGGCACGCCGACCTCCTCGGGGCGCATGATCTCGTAGGTCGAGCGCTCCTTGAGCATGCCGTCCTGGTGGATGCCCGCCTCGTGCGCGAAGGCGTTGCGGCCGACGATCGCCTTGTTCCGCTGGACGTTCAGCCCGGT
Source organism: uncultured Planctomycetaceae bacterium (assembly GCA_963708145.1). GTDB lineage: Bacteria > Planctomycetota > Planctomycetia > Isosphaerales > Isosphaeraceae. Next base: position 603,300 of record OY970189.1, read on the forward strand.
GATCGTCGAGACCATCCGGCTGACGGGGTACAGCCGCTCGGTCTTGATGCCGGTGGTCAGGCCGAAGTAGTCGAACCGGGTCTTCAGCGCCATCACGATCTCTTCCAAAGCGGCGTTGCCGGCGCGCTCGCCGATGCCGTTGATCGTGCACTCGACCTGCCGCGCGCCGACCTCGCAGGCGGCCAGGCTGTTGGCCACCGCCAGGCCCAGGTCGTTGTGGCAGTGGACGCTGATGACGGCCCGGTCGATGTTCGGCACCCGGTCGCGCAGCGCCTTGATCACGCCGGCGTACTGGCTGGGCGTGGCGTAGCCGACCGTGTCGGGGATGTTGACCGTGGTGGCGCCGGCCTCGATGGCGGCGCCAACGACGTCGCAGAGGAAGTCGATCTCGGTCCTCGCCGCGTCCTCGGGGCTGAACTCGACGTCGGCGCACGCCTGCCGGGCCCGGCGGACGCTCGCCACGGCGCGGTCGATGACCTGCTCGCGGGTCATCTTCAGCTTGTGCTCGCGGTGGATCGCCGAGGTGGCCAGGAAGACGTGGATGCGCGGCTTCTGCGCGAACCGGAGCGCCTCCCAGGCGCGGTCGATGTCGCGGTCGTTGCACCGCGCCAGGCCGCAGACCGTCGCGCCCGAGACCTCGGCGGCGATGGCGCGGACCGCCTCGAAGTCCCCCTGCGAGGCGATCGGGAAGCCCGCCTCGATGATGTCGACCCCGAGCGCCGCCAGCGCGCGGGCCACCTCCACCTTCTCGATCTGGTTCATGCTGGCGCCCGGCGACTGCTCGCCGTCGCGCAAGGTCGTGTCGAAGATCCGGATCCGATTCGCGTCGGTCATGGCTGGGTCTCTTCCGCAAAGAGAAACGGGGTCGATCGGACACAGGACGCATCGCATCGACCGGCGAGGGGGCAAAAAGGCGAAGCCCCGAGACTCGCCGGTCGGGCGGGCCTCGGGGCTTCGTGAGTCACGCAGGGGGCGTGGAGGCGACGAACCCTAAGACCTCGCCCGGCCGGTCAGGCCGAGGATCAGCAGGAGCTGAAGTCGAAGGTTCGCCGCGATCGGTCGCATCCGAAGGGGCTCCGAGGCCGCTCGCCTCACGTCCACACACCTCGATCATACGACCGGATCGAGGCCCGGTCAATGGCGGAGCGCGCAATGACACGAGAGCAGCCATCCCGGCCTGATCGGGGGACATGAGTGCAGGACGACATCCGCTCGGCCCCGGGGATTACGCCGCGACTTTGGGTGGCCCGATGGGCCCGCCGCTGCCGATGTTTAGGGGAAATGGGGCCGGGCCGCGCCGGCCGGGGTCGCGGCGCCGGGCGATTTGCGTTATATGTGACCCGACAGCCCACGGACGGCAGGAGCAGCCCGGGGCCCGGCACCAGGCCGAGGCCCCGACCGGCGAGCCTTGAGGAAGGACCCTCTCCCATGGCGGCGACCCAGCCCCATCGAAACCCGGTTCGGACGACCAGGACGAACGCGGCCCCCCCGGCGGCGGACCAGGCCCCCCCGTCCTGGACGGCCCGGTACGAGGCGATCCGCGACGACCCGCGCATCTATCGCCGCATGCTGGCGCTGCTGGCCGCCCTGATGATCGCCTTCTCGGTCGCGCCCGTGGCGAACAACCTGCTGGGCCGCAAGAACAAGGATTACGACCTCTGGTACCGGACCGGGCGGATCGTCCTGGACGGCGGCGAGATCTATCCCAAGGAGCGGAGGCTCTTCCCGTTCATGTATCCGCCGGCCGCCGCGGCGATGCTCGCCGTGGCCAGCGCCGTTGGGGACCCCGCGTTCGTCGTCCTGCTGACGGCGACCAACTCGGCCGCCTGGCTGGCGAGCATCGTGCTGTCGGTCTACCTGGCGACGGGCAAGGTCGCGCGGCAGCACCCGCTGCTGTACCTGGTGCCGACGCTCTGGGTGATCCCCTACGTCCACGACATGTACCTGCTCGGCCAGCCGAACCTGCTGCTGCTGGCCTGCATGCTCGGCGCGTTCGCCTGCCTGCGCCTCGGGAGGCCCTGGGCGGCGGGGGGCCTGATCGGGCTGGCGGCGGCGATCAAGGCGTTCCCGATCATGGCCGTCGGCTACCTCGTCTATCGCCGGCAGTGGAAGGCGACCGCCTCCACCGTCCTGACGACGGCGGCGCTGCTGATGATCCTGCCTTTGCCGTTCCGAGGGCCCGCCCGCGCCTGGGACGACCTGGTCGTGTGGACCCGCGGCATGGTCCTGAAGTACGACGCCGAGGGGATCGCGCAGCGCCCCGAGCGGTGCTACGGCTTCAAGAACCAGTCGCTGGTGGCGCTGGCCAACCGCCTGCTGCGCGACGTCCCCGCCGACGGCGAGGCCAGGGACGGCTGGCACGTCAACGTCGCCGACCTCGACTTCCGGACCGTCAACGTGGCGATCGTCGCGACGGCGCTCGTCCTGTGCGGCTTCTACATGGCCACCATGCCCCGCCGCGACCGCCGCACCGCGGAGAGCGACGCCATCGAGACGGCGATGCTCCTGCTCCTGATCCTGGCGTTCTCGCCCTTCTCGTTCAACTACTTCTTCGTCTGGCTCCTCTACCCGCTGACCGTCCTGCTGCACCTGATCCTCCGCGCCCCCGCCCCGTCGCGCGAGCGGACGGTCCTGATCGCCGGGATGCTCGCCGCCCTGGCGGTCTTCGCCTCGGCGATCCCGCTGCTCCGCCCGGCGCAGGCCTATGGCAACCTGCTCGTCTCCAGCCTGATGCTCCTGGGCATCCTCGGCTGGGCGATGCGGCTCTCGGGAAAAGTGCTGAGTGCTGAGTGCTGAGTAGTCCGGGAAGCAGGCCACTCCCTCTGCCCTTTTTCATCGTATTTCACTCAGCACTCAGCACTCAGCACTCAGCACTCAGCACTGTAAGGGCATCGCGAATGATCCAGCGACCCACGCCCGATCTATCCCCCGCGCCGGAGGCATGTGCCCGGGCCCGCCTGCTCGTCGCGGGTGGGCTGATCGTCGTCTTCCTGGCGGTGGTGGCTGCCCACGCCCGCGACGTCCGGGACGAGCTGTTCGAGAAGAGGGTCGCGGTCGTGATCCCGGGCCAGTTGGTCCGGGGGGCCTGGCAATGTACGGGGCCTCTCCGGCGGATCATCGCGCGGGAGAAGATCCGGACGATCGTCTCGCTCGCGGCGGTCCGCGAGGACGACCCCCGGTACGTCGGCCAGTGCGGGGTGGTCCGCGAGACCGGCGTCGACTGGATCGCCATCCCGATCGTCGGGTCGCGGCCGACGGTCGAGCAGATGGCCCGCGCCGCCGACCTGCTGGCCGATCGCCGGCTCCGCCCGATCCTGTTCCACTGCATCGCCGGCCACCACCGCACGAGCATGGCGCACGCCGCCTACCGCATGCGGCACGAGGGGTGGGACGCCGACCGCGCCTGGCGCGAGGTGTCGAGCTATCCCTGGGCCCGGCCCGACGCCGACCGCGACGACCACCGCCTCGTCGAGCGCTTCGCCGCCTGGAACCGCGACCACCCGACGGTGAGATAGGCCGCGCCGCAAGGCCGCCCGCCGGACGAACTTCAGGCCCCTCCGAAAAATCCGACCCGGCGCGAGGTATCAATCCGACGCGGGGGGCGCCATATCCTGTTGCAGGGCCGATGTGGGGCCCGGCTTCGTGGATCGATGGCGTATGAGTCCCGAGCGACCGGCGAGCGACGTGGATGCGCTCGGTCCCGCGACCTACGAGCGTTTCCTCCGGCACTTCACGCGGGATCAGCAGCGGCTCCTGGTCTACATCCTGACGCTGGTCCACGACCGGGACGATGCGCAGGAGATCTTCCAGGAGACGAGCCTGGTCCTCTGGCGGGCCTTCCCCACGTTCCGCCCCGGCGCCGAGTTCCTGCCGTGGGCCCTGGGGATCGCGAAGCACCAGATGCTCAAGCATCGGCGGACGCGGATGAGGGACCGGCTCGTCTTCGGCGACGCGATGATCGAGGTGCTGGCCGATGAGGCCGCCGCGATGGCGCCGGAGATCGAGCCCCGGCAGCGGGCGCTGGCCGAGTGCATGAAACGGCTCCCGGGCCGCCAGCGCCAGCTGGTCGAGCTGTTCTACGGCCAGGGCCTCGCCGCGGGGCAGATCGCCGAGCGGTGGGGTCGGTCGGTCCATGCCGTGTACAAGGCGCTGAAGGTGCTGCGCCGCTCCCTCCTGGACTGCATCGAGCGGACGCTGGCCGAGGGGCTTGAGCCGTGAATAACGACGAGCCTGCGGGGGATGACTTCGAGGGGCTGTACGAGCTGGCGGCCGACGTGATCGATGGCACCGCCAGCGAGGCCCAGCGGGCGGAGCTCGAGGAGCGGTTGCGGGCGGACCCGGAGGCCCGCCGCGCCTACCTGCGCTACGCGCTGCTGCACGCCGAGCTGAGCCTGACCGACGCCGCTCAGATGGCTCGGGCCGCCGAGACGGCGGCCGTCCGGATCGACCCGCCCCCGCACCGTCCCGGACGGCCGCGGGCCCGGCGCTGGCTCCCCTGGACGATCGCGGCGGCGGCCTGCCTCGTCGCGATGCTGGCCACCGGGCCCGCCGTCCGGAGACGGCCAGGGGGCGCCGCCCCGGCCTCAGCCCCCGATGATGGCCAGGCCGGATCGGGAGGTCCCCGCGGGCGGAGGCCGTCGCATCGTGAAGCACGTTTCCGCGGTGGCCGTCCTGACGCGGGTCGTCGATGCCAAATGGGGTCGGACCGAGCTACCGACCGAGGTCGGCTCGGCGCTGCCGACGGGCCGGCTGAGGCTGGAATCGGGGCTGGTGCAGATCGAGTTCTACCGTGGCGCGATCCTCGTGCTGGAGGGACCGGCCGACCTGGAACTGCTCGCGATCGATCGGGCCTTCTGCCGGCAGGGCAAGCTGAGGGTCAGGGCGTCGCACCAGTCGAGCCAGTTCTCGGTCGAGACCCCGAATGCGGACGTGATCGACCTGGGCACCGAGTTCGGCGTCCGCGTCGACGACGCCGTCGGGTCGGAGGTCCAGGTCTTCGAGGGGAGCGTCGAGCTGCATCGGAAGGGCGGCGACCGGGCTTCGGTCCCCGGGAGGCGAGTGGCGGTGGGCCAAGGGGTGCGCATCGACTCGTCCGGCTCCCTGCGGGCGACCGACACCGACCCCGGCTCGTTCGTCGGCCCGAATGAGCTCGAGCGGCGCTCGTCCGCGGAGGCCGGCCTCCGCTACCGCGCCTGGCTAGACCTCAGCCGGAGGCTCCGGTCCGACCCGCGCGTGGTCCTGTACTACTCGTTCGAGGGGCAGGAGCGCTGGGAACGGACGCTGCGCGATCAGGTCGCCGGCCGCTCACCGGGAATCGATGGGGCGATCGTCGGCAGCCAGTGGGCCGAGGGGCGCTGGCCGGGCAAGGCGGCGCTGGAGTTCAAGCGCCCCAGCGACCGCGTCCGGGTGAACATCCCGGGCACGCTCGATGCGCTGACCATCATGGCCTGGGTCCGGGTCGACGGCTTCGACCGGGCCCTCGAGCTCGCTCCTGCTGTCCGACGGCTGGGGCAAGGCGGGCCGGGTGCATTGGCAGATCGACGACGGGGGGCATCTCATCCTCCACATCTGCCCCATCAGGCCCGTGCCCAGGGGCCAGGCCCGCGCCCCCCGGCCTCGATGCCAATCCCCCGTCGTCCTGGGGCCCGGCCAGCTCGGCATCTGGACGCACCTGGCCACGGTCTTCGACAGGCGGGCCGAATCGATCACGCACTACGTGAACGGCCGGGAGGTGTGCGGCGAGGCATTCGCCGGGATGCCCCCGGTGGAGATCGGTTGGGCCGAGATCGGCAACTGGAGATTCCCGACTTCCGACGACCCATATCCCGTCCGCAACCTGAACGGTCGGATCGATGAATTCATCCTCTTCAACCAGGCGCTCGGCGCCCCCGAGATCCGGGCGATGTTCGAGGCGGGCAGGCCGAGCTCCTGAGGGCCCCGGTGTTCCCGCGGGGCTCATCGCGGCCCGGTCGGCATCGTGCCGGGGCGATGCGGCCCCGCCCGGTCCCGTCGCGGTGACGCTCCCGAAGGCCGTCAATGCGAGGGTTCGCGACGTCTCCGACCCGGCCCGCCGCCGGCCTGCCGGCGGGGCCGCATTGCGGTGCGGCGGATCTTCCCCGAGATCGTGCGTTCTCCCAGGGTTAAGGAGGGTTTCCCATGAGTCGCCGTGGATTCACCCTGATCGAGTTGCTGGTGGTGATCGCGATCATCGCGGTGCTGATCGCGCTGCTCCTGCCCGCGGTCCAGTCGGCCCGCGAGGCGGGCCGGCGGATGCAGTGCGTCAACAACCTCAAGCAGATCGGCCTGGCCGTCCACAACTACATCCAATCCAACGACGTCCTCCCCCCGGCCGGGAGCTGGGCCGGCTCGCCGACGCCCGCCACGAATTACGACTTCCCGGGCGGCGGCACCTACGTCAACCAGCTGGCCGCGTCGATGAAGGTCCGCCTCCTCGCGTACCTGGAGCAGCAGTCGTTCGCCAACGCCTACAACTACTCCGGCTCGGATTACGGCGGCAGCTCGTCGGGCCTTGTAATTAAGAACCATACGATCATGTACAGCAGGATCGGTACTTACATTTGCCCCTCGGACCCGAACCCGGGGGACAGCACCCAGGTGTCGGCCCTCCCGCAACTGGCCGGGCAACCCCCGGGCGTGACCAACTACCCCAACAACCTGGGCACCGAGCCCGCGGTCAGCGGCAACAAGCTGAACGGCCCCAGCTGGTACTTGGGCGGCGACCCCGCGCTGGGGGCCCGCGTGACGCTGGCCGGCGTCACGGACGGGACCAGCAATACGGCGATCTTCTCCGAGTGGGTCAAGGGTGCCAGCGGGGCCGCGGGCACGCCGGCGATCCTGTCCGGGGTCTATTACCTCGCGAGCGGGACGATGACGGGCAACCCGGTGCAGGACGCCCAGACTTGCCAGGCGCAGACGGGGTTCTCATGGGGCTGGAAGGGCCAGTTCTGGAGCACCCAGGATTCGGGGGAGGGGGGCGGATACTGGCACATCACGCCCCCGGACACGCGGGCCTGCGACGAACCTCCCTCGGGTAGTACCAAATACGGTTTCGGGGACGTCGGGACCATGATCGGCCCGAGCTCGCTGCACTCCGGCGGCGTGAACATGCTGTTCCTCGACGGCTCGGTCAAGTTCATCAAGGACAGCATCGCGCCGCAGGCCTACTACGGCATCGGCACCATCGCCGGCGGCGAGGTCGTCAGCGCCGACTCCTACTGACCGGCCCGGCTCGCCGCCGGCCGCCGCAGAACCTCAGCCGAGGACCGGGTTCAGCAGTCGTAGACCGGCGGAAAGACCTCGGCCCGCACGGCGGGCCCTGATGATCCTCAGCACCCAGCGCCTCCGCCCCGGCAGGCAGGGGATCATCAGGGGGTCGACGTCCCCCGAGAGCAGGGCGCGGGCGATCAGCTCGCCGGTGATCGGCGCCAGGATGATCCCCTTGCGGCCGTGGCCGGTGGCGGCGAACAGGCCCTCCCAGCCGGGCACCGGGCCGAGGTAGGGGAGGCGGTCGGGCGTGCCGGGTCGGAGGCCCGCCCAGGTCCGCACGAGGGGCAGGTCCCCCAGGCCGGGGACGATCCGCTCTGCGCGGGCCAGGATGTGGTGCAACCCGGCCAGCGTCACCCGCGAGTCGAACCCGACCCTCTCCAGCGTCGTGCCGACGATCAACGGCCCGTGCGGCCGGGGGATCAGGACCATTTCGCCGCAGAAGACGATGTGCCGCAGCGGCCTCGCGACGGCGTCGAACACGAGCATCTGCCCCCGCCACGGCTCGACCGGCAGCGCCACGCCCGACGCCTCCGCCAGAGGCCCCGACCAGGCGCCGGCGGCGATCACGACCGCCCCGGCGGCGATCTCGGCCCCGCTCGCGGTGCGGACCCCCGTGCATCGCCCCCGAGACCCGAGCAGCGCCGCGACCGGCGTGTCGGACAGGACGCGGGCCCCCAGGTCGACGGCCGCCCGCACCAGGGCGGGGGCGAGCCTCGTGTTGTCCACCTGCGCGTCGTCGGGGGCGAGCGACCCTCCCGCGACCGGCCCGGTGATCGTCGGCTCCAGCGCGCGGACCTCGGCCGCATCGAGCCGCCGCCCCGCGGCGGGAGGCAGGGGCGCGGTCGCCAGGTCGGGGGGCAGTCCCTCCGCCTCGGGATCGACCCAGACGTTGAGCAGCCCGTCGCGGCGGAAGTTCAGCCCGACGCCCGACCTCTCCTCGACTTCGGCCGCCCAGTCGGCCCACTGGCCCAGCGCGGCGGTCGCCAGGGCGGTCAACGCGGGAGGGTCGAAGCCGCCCCACTCGGCGCGAGCACCCCGGCCGAGGCCCACGACGCCCCCCGGCCGATCCTTCCCGCCTCGACGATCGTCACCGACACCCCGCGCCTCGCCAGCGACCAGGCCACCGCCGCGCCGATCGCCCCCCCGCCGATGATGAGAACGTCCGACGACCCGCTCATGGTGATTGATCCCGCGGTTGGCTCATCCCCATCCCCTTCATCGTGGTTTCGGTCTCGTCGCCGGCATCGGGCCCCGGCCGCCCGCCGGGCCGGCGCGGCTCCCCTGCCTCCTCGAAGCTCCCCGGGAACCACCGCCTCAGATCGACCCTGCGATCCCCGAGCAGGACCGCGGGGGGGATGTCCTTCACCCTCACCTCGGTGTGTCGATCCTCGACGCCGTAAGGCTCCAGCTCCTTGCCGACCCCGGGGTCGTGGAACATGCAGCCGATCTCGATCCGCTTGACGTCGTGGCCCAGCCACGACGACTTGAGGTAGATGCGGACGACCACCACCTTCTTGGCGGGCGTCGCCGTCGGCGTGATGAGCCACTGGTCGTACCACCACTCCGGTTTCAGCCCCACGCCGAACGGCTCGTTGACGGTCAGGCCATTCGGCTCGATCACGTTCGCGCGCACCTTGGAGACCGTGTTCGCGATCGTATGGAGCAGGACGTAGCCCTTGTAGGCGCGATAGGCCCGGCCCGCGACGGCAAGCGCGGCGAGGGCGATCAAGGACACGGCAACCCGCCGCAGCCACCGATTGGCGAGCACGATCCTGGCCAATTGCCCCTCCGCGGGAGGTTCCCGATCGCCGGGTGGGTGTGGTATCTCTTCGGGAGATCATAACCCGCCGACGGAGCCCCCGCGATGCGCGAAGTCAACCCCGAGACGGCCGCCGACTACCTCCGCGAGACGGGCCGCGTGCCGCCGGGGCGAGCGGTCGCCGTGCGGGCCCTGGGCTGGGGGGTCTCGAACGTCGTCATGAGGGCGGACGTCGAGGGCGGGCCGCCGATCGTGCTCAAGCAGGCCCGCGAAAGGCTGCGCACCCGGGCGCTCTGGGTCAGCCGCCTGGAGAGGATCTGGACCGAGAGGGCGGCGCTGGAGCTGCTCGCCGGGCTCCTGCCGGCCGGCGCGGTCCCCGAGGTCCTCTTCGCCGACCCGGAGAATTACCTGTTCGCGATGTCCTGCGCCCCGGACGACTCGGTCGTCTGGAAGGAAAGGCTCCTGGCCGGCGAGGCCGACCCGGCCGTCGCCCGACGCGCCGGGGAGTTGCTGGGCGCGATCCACGCGGAGACGGTCGATCACCCGTCGCTGCGGTCGGGGCCTTTGGCCGACACCGCCGTCTTCGACGAGCTGCGGGTCGAACCGTTCTATCGCGCGATCGCCCGCGCCCATCCCGACCTCGCGACGCGGGTCGAGGCGCTGACCGCCTCGATGGCGGACGCCCCGCGGAGGTGCTTCGTCCACGCGGACTTCAGCCCGAAGAACATCCTGGTCCATGCGGGGGGGCTGACGCTCGTCGACTTCGAGACGGCGCACGCGGGCGACCCGGCGTACGACCTCGGCTTCTTCCTGAGCCACCTGCTGCTCAAGGCGATCCGCGCCGCGACGGGGGGCGAGGGCCCGTACCTGGCCCTGGCCGTCGCGTTCCGGTCCGCCTACCTCGACCGTGCCGGCGCGGCTCTCGGCGGCGACGACCTCATCGCCCGCGCCATCCCCCACGCGGCGGCGTGCGCCCTGGCGCGGGTCGACGGCACCAGCCCGGTCGATTATCTCGACGAGCGGGGCCGGGCCGCCGCGCGGCGGTTCGCCCGCGCCGCGCTGCGGTCGGGGCCCGCCACCTGGGACGACCTGCTCGGGATCCTGGCACACGAAGTGCTGGACTCCTGACGAGACGCGCATCGATCGGGAGCGGTCCGCCCCGGCGGCCTTCAGGAGGAAAGGGGGCCACGATCGTGCTGACGTTGATGCATCTGACCGCGCGCGAGGTGCTCGACTCGCGGGGGCGCCCGACCGTCGAGGTCGAGGCGGCGGCCTCCAACGGCGAGATCGGCCGCGCGATCGTCCCCTCGGGCGCGAGCACCGGCCGGCACGAGGCGCGCGAGCTGCGCGACCCGGAGAGCCGCCGGCACGGCGGCCTCGGCGTCCTCCGCGCCGTCGGTCACGTCGCGCGCGAGATCGCGCCGGCCGTCGTCGGGATCGGCATCGAGGACCAGGACGTGCTCGACGCCAAGCTCGTCGCGCTCGACGGCACGCCCGACAAGGGCCGGCTCGGGGCCAACGCGATCCTCGGCGTCTCTCTGGCCGTGGCGCACGCCGCGGCGAGCGCGCGGGGCGAGCCGCTCTACGCCCACCTGAACCGCCTCTGGCGCCGCCGCCTGCGGCCCGACGAGCCCGCCGCGCCGACGCTCCCCATGCCGATGGTCAACCTGATCTCCGGCGGCCTCCACGCCGGGGCGAACCTCGACTTCCAGGACTTCCTGATGATCCCGCTGGGCGCCGCCAGCTACCCCGACGCGCTGGAGACGGCCGCCGCCGTCTACCGGCGCTGGGCGGTGTGCTGCGCCAGAGGGGGAAGAGGCCGACCTCGTCGGCGACGAGGGGGGCTACGGGCCCAAGCTGCGGACCAACGCGCAGGCCGTCGACCTGATCCTGGAGGCCGTCATCGCCTGCGGGCTGGAGCCGGGCCGCGACGTCGCGATCGCGCTGGACGTCGCCGCCACCCACCTCTACGACCGCGGCACCGGCACCTACCGCCTGACCGCCGTCGGCGACGAGTCGCACGACTCCGCCGGCATGATCGCCCTGCTCTCGCACTGGGCCAGGCTCTACCCGATCGCCTCGATCGAGGACGGCCTGGCCGAGGACGACTGGGACGGGTGGTCGTCGCTGACGGCGCAGCTCGGCGGGTCGATGCAGCTGGTCGGCGACGACCTGTTCGCCACCCAGGCCGACCGGCTCCGCACGGGCATCGACCGCAAGGCGGCCAACGCGATCCTGATCAAGCCGAACCAGGTGGGCACGCTCTCCGAGACGCTCGACGCGATCGTGCTGGCCCGCCGCCACGGCTACCGCACGATCGTCTCGGCGCGCTCGGGGGAGACCGAGGACACCACGATCGCCGACCTCGCCGTCGCCACGGCCGCCGGCCAGATCAAGGTCGGCTCGGTGGCCCGCTCCGAGCGGCTGGCCAAGTACAACCGCCTGCTGCGGATCGCCGACCACCTCGGCCCCCGCGCCCCCTTCGCCGGCCGCGCGGCGCTGGGGCTGTAAACGGCGCCATCACCACGCCTACTTCCGGCCCACCTCCTTGTCCCACTGCTCGTCGAACTCCTTCTTCTTCGCGGGGTACTCGATGACGACGAGCTCCTTCGTGTCGGGGTTGTAGCCGTATTCCTGGTAGAAGGGGAGCATCGGCAGCTGGATGCCGTCGGGCTTGCCCTTCTTGATGATCACGTCCATGAACTCCTCGTAGGTCTCGGGCTTCTTGCCGTTGAGGGCCTCGTACTGGTCCATGTCCATCTTGACCTTCATCTTGGCGATGTTGGCCACGCTGGTGCGGTAGGCATCGGCCTGGATGGTGATGTAGTCGGTGGCGTGGATCTTGCCGTCGGTGACCTGGCCCCCCTGGGCGAGCTCGGGCTTGAGGTTGCGGACCTCCTGGGTGGTCTTGCCGATGGTCTCTCGTGATTGGACCTTGCGCTTCGGCTTCGGCTCCTCGCAGCCGGCGGTGAGGGCGAGCAGGGGCAGCGCGAAGGCCAGGGCGATCAGGGCGCGGGGCGTCATGGGGTGGGTCCTGGTTGGGTCGAGCCAAGCGATCAGGCCGGTATGGACCGAGTATCGCGCCGACGGGAGCGGAGGGCAAGAGGCTGTTGTTGCATCGAGATGGGAAACCGCTCAATCACATCGAGCGCAGACTTGATCGCGGGTGGCCCCGGTTGCTCGTCAACCTGGGCGGCGCAGCCGCGAACGGTGAACGCCGCCGTCGTCCCATGAACCGCGTGCCGCTCCGCGACCCCGGTCGCAAGAAACCGGGGCCGCCCGCGGATCGCCGACCACCTCTCGGCCCCACGCCCCCTTCGCCGGCCGCGCGGCGCCGGGGCTGTGAGCCGGCCGCGCGGGACCTCAGAAGCTATCGGCGCTGACGACCTCGCCCATGTTCATCGTCGAGATGGCGCACCAGGCGTAGCGGCTGACGCCGTTCTTGATGAAGCGGACCGAGCCGTCAAGGAACCCTACGTTCACGCCGCCGGAGTGGTACGAGCTGGCGCCGACGAGCGTCTGGGCCGGAGACCAGCCATTGCCGGTGAAGTCGCAGGCCTTCGTGTTCGGCATCATGACGTGCGAGTAGCGCCCCCCTGGCTGCTGGACGCGTTGGCCCACTTCATGCCCTTGTGGTCGTAGCTCGGATAGATCGTCGTCGACATCAGGCAGTCGTTCATGAACGTGTCGACGGGGGTCGCCGTGTTCTTCGCCGGCCACGTGTCGGACGAGAGGTACACCTGACTCACCCCGGGCTGCGGCGCCGTGGGCGAGTTCTTGCCGCGGACCCACTCGCTGAAGATCGCGGTGTTCGACGTGCCGTCGGTGACCTTGGCCAGGGTGACGGTCGGGCCGTTGGTGTTGCCCATGTTGTAGGCGGGGCCGTCGATCATCCCCCCGTTGCCGAGGAGGTTGAACATCGTCCCGAGGTTGTTGGGATAGCTGCCGTAGCCCGTCTGGAAGGAGCCGACGCCGTTCTTCCACGGATAGGTCCCGATCGGCACGTTCGGGTCGGACGGGCAGAGGAAGGCATTGACCTGCGCCGTGGCGACGGTGTCGTTCGACCCCCAGGCGGCCTCCAGGGCGAAGGTCATGTTGAGCGCATTATAGATGGCGTTCTGCTCCAGGAAGGGGAGGATCCGCGCCTTCATGCCGAAGTTGTTCCCCGGGTATCCCTTCAGATTAATCGCCGTGGGGGGCAGCGCGCCGTTGACGTCGCTGTAGTTCTGGATCGCCAGGCCGAGCTGCTTGAGGTTGTTGACGCACTGGCTCCGCCGCGCCGCCTCCGCGCCGCCTGTACGGCGGGCAGCAGCAGCGCGATCAGGACGGCGATGATCGCGATCACCACCAAGAGCTCGATCAGGGTGAAACCCCGACCGCGACGCCTGGACGCACCGAGACTGAAGGCTTGCATCATCGGACTCTCTCCCGGCTGGGGCCGTTGGGCCTGGATGAAGGACGAGGTTGGGTCTCGGGACGCGGGGGGAAGATCATCTCGTCGGAGCCATCTCCGACGGATGGTGATGTCGGACGCCGGTGGGCCGTGCCGCCGCGAGGGTCGTATGGCAGGAACGAGTCGGGGAACCGCCTGCTCGGGCTGTCTGGGCAGGGCATCCGGGGCAATCGGTCGGCTTCGAAGTCGCGTTGCTTGGCGAGCCACACCCAATCGGTATTTTATCCGGGCGACCGTCCGATGGAAATGAGATCGAGCGTATTTGTCCTGAGATCCTTTACCACCCGAGTTGATTGTGTTCATGAATCCCTCCGGCTCGATTCTCTCGCAAACATGATGCCTTGAAACCACCCGCCACGCGCCGGGAGATGCGAAACCGGGACATCCGGTTTCATCGCGCCCATCTCTGGTATGATCCGGAAAACCGGGGTCCCGGTTCTCTCATTCCGCGAAATCGTCATGGCGGTCCGGGAGACCGGGCGGGGCGGCGATCGTGAGTCGGACCGGCATGGGCCTCGACACCGAGCGACGGCCGAGGGTCGGCGTGGCGCCCTTGGTCCCGGTGGCGCTGGCGGTCGCGGCGGGGATCGTGGTCGATCGGTTCGGCGAGCCGTTCGGCACGACGACGTGGGGCGTGCTGGCGCTGGCCGGGGTGGCGATCGCGCTGGCGTGCTGGGGGCGTGCCCTCCCGTCGAACCTGGCGCTGGTCGTCGCGTGCGGGGCGGTCGGGGCGGGGTGGCACCATCATCGGTGGTCGGACCTGGCGGCCGACGACCTGGCGCGGACCGTCTCGGAGGCGCCGAGGCCCGCGTGGGTCCGCGGGGTCGTGCGCGAGGCGCTCGGGGTCCGCCCCGGCGACGGGCCCGGCGAGGCGCCGATCACCCGGGCGGTCCTGGACGTGACCGCGATCTGCGACGGCCGGCGCCTGGCACGCGGCCTCGGGGCGGGCGCAGGTGATCGTCGTGGGCGACCGGACCGACCTGGAGGCGGGCGCGCGCGGTCGAGGCGGCCGGCAGCCTGTCGGCGGTCGCGGGGCCGCTCAACCCGGGCGAGTTCGACTTCCGCGGCTACCTGCGAGGCCGGGGGATCCGGCTCCGCCTGGTCGTCGACGGCCCGAAGGGCGTCTGGCGCGATCCGGAGGGGGCGGGTCGGCCGCCGTGGCGGTGGCGCGGCGCGGTGAGGCGATGGAGCCGGGACCGGCTCGTCGGCGGGCTCGACCCGAAGGTCGCGCCGCTGGCCGCGGCGCTGCTGCTCGGGCGCCGCGAGGGGGTGGACCCCGACGTCAACGACGCCTTCGCCCGGACCGGGACGACGCACCTGCTGGCCATCTCGGGGCTGCACCTGCAGGTGCTGGCCGGCGTGTTCTGGCTGGCCTTCCGCCTGCTCGGGCTGGGGCGCCGCGGGACGTTCGCGGCGGTCGGGGCGGCGACGGTCGCCTATGCCCTGCTCGTCGGCCTGATGCCCTCGGTGGTCCGGTCGGCGGCGATGACCGTGGCCGTCTGCGTGGCCGGGCTCCTCGACCGATCGAGCCGCCCCGCGAACATGCTGGCGCTGGCCGCGCTGGCGACCCTGGCGCTCAACCCGGCGGACCTGTTCGACGTCGGCTGTCAGCTCTCGTTCCTGGCGCGTGGCGGCGATCGTCTGGGGGATCGCGCCGGCGGCGGACTGGCTCCGGTTCGGGTACTACGCGCTGTCGTTCCGGTTCCAGGGGCCGGAAAGCCCGCTCGACGTCGCTGGAGCGGAAGCTCGAGCCGTGGTGGATGCGATGGCTGAGGCGCTGGCGATTGGCCGTCTGGTTCGGGGCAGTCGTCTCGCTGGTCGTCTGGCTGGCGGCGTGGCCGCTGGTGGCGCTGCGGTTCCACGTCGTCTCGCCGATCGGCATCCTGCTGAACGTGCCGCTGGTGCCGCTGACCTCGGTGGCGCTGCTGGCGGCGGGGCTGACGCTGGGGCTGTCGGCGGTCTGGGATCCGCTCGGGCGTGCCGGCGGGCTGGGCGTGCTCGCTGTTGCTGGGCTGGACCGAAGCGCTCGTGCGCTGGGGGGCGGTCAGGCGTGGGGCCACGTGTTCGTGCCGGGCCCGCCTGGGGCTGGGTGGTCGGGTTCTACGTCCTGCTCGGGCTGGCGGCGGCGGCCGTGGCGGGGCGCTGGCCGGTCCCGCGATGGGCGACGGGCGCCGCGCTGGGGGCCTGGGTCGCCGCGGGGCTGGCGTGGCCGCCGCCCCGCCCGGGGGCGCTGGAGGCCGAGGTGCTGGCGGTCGGGCACGGGCTGGCGGTCGTGGTCCAGACGGCCGACGGCCGGGCGTTCCTCTACGACTGCGGGCGGATGCGCGACCCGAGCGTCGGCCGTCGCGTGATCGCCCCGGCGCTCTGGTCGCGGGGGGTGCGGCGGCTCGACGCGGTCATCCTCAGCCACGCCGACGCGGACCACTACAACGGCCTGCCCGACCTGCTCGACCGCTTCGCCGTCGGCGCGGTCCTGGTGCCGCCCGGGTTCGAGGGCCCGGCCAACCCGGGCGCGGGTCGCCTGCTCGACTCGGCGCGGGCGCGGGGCGTGCCGGTCCGAACGATCGTCGCGGGCGACCGCTGGGAGGCGGCCGGGGCGCGGTTCTCGGTCCGGCATCCCCCGAGGCGTGGGGCCGCTCGGCCCGCGACAACGCGCGGAGCGTCGTCCTGGACGTCGAGTCGGGCGGCCGTCACGTCCTGCTGACCGGCGACCTGGAGCAGGAGGGCTTGCTCGAGCTGGCCCGGACGCCGGGACCGCCGCTCGACGCGATCCTCGCGCCGCACCACGGCGGCCGGACGGCGAATCCCGAATGGCTCTACCTGCTGGGCCCGGCCCGCGCTGGTGGTCGTCAGCCAGAAGCCCCCCGCGCCGGGCACGCGCGACGCTTTGGCCGTGCTCGACGCCAGGGGCATCCCCCTGCTGCGGACCTGGCGGCGCGGGGCGATCCGCCTGCGCTGGACGCCGGGCGGCGTGGTCGCGCGGGGGTTCCTCGATGGGCGATCGGATGGCGGATCGGGGATGTCAAAAGGCAGATTGGAAATTTCAAATTTCAAACTGTATGGATTGATCGCCGGTCTCGAAGGGTCGGCGTGGTCGCCGGGCCTGGTGACGGCTCTGGGGCTGGTGCTCGGGCTGGGTGCGTGCGCGGCGCTGGCGGTCGTCGAGTGGGGGGCGTGGGCGCTGGTCGTGCCCGGCCGGAGGCCGACGGAGGCCGGGGACGACCCCGGCCCGGGCGAGCCGATCGAGGCGAGGGCCGCCGACGGCGTCGCGCCTGGCGGGGACCTGGCACGCGGCCCCGGAGGCGACGGGCCGGACGGTCCTCCTGGTCCACGGGTTCGCCGAGGCGCCGGGGCGCTGCGGGACCGGGTCGAGGCGCTGGGGCGGCACGGGTGGAACGTCGCGCGGCTCGACCTGCGCGGCTACGGGCGGAGCGGGGGGCGTGCGCGTCGTTCGGCGGTCGCGAGGCGGACGACCTCCGCGCCTGGCTCGACGTCGCTGGCCGCGCGGGTCGGCCCGCCTCGGGTCGTCGCGCTCTGGGGCCGCTCGATGGGCGCGGCCATCGCCGTCCGCGCGGCCGCGGAGGACCCGCGGGTCGCGGCGCTGGTGCTCGAAGCGCCCTACGTCGACCTGGAGGCCGCGATCGCCTCCTGGCTGCGACGGGCCCGCGTGCCCCTGCCCCGGCTGTTCGCCCTCCTGATCGCCGCCGGGCCGCGGCGCTGGCCGGCGTCTCGCTGACCCGCCCCCGGCCGATCGACCTCGCCCCCCGCGTCACCGCGCCGACCCTGATCATCCACGGCACGGCCGACACGCTGGTCCCCCTCGCCGACGCCCGCCGCCTGGCCGACGCTTTCCTCCGTCCCGCCCCTCTGATCGAGGTCCCCGGCGCGGGGCATGGCAAGGTCCTCGACGTGGGCGGCCCCGAACTGATGGGCCGCATCGTCGCTTTCCTCAGTGCTGAGTGCTGAGTGCTGAGTGCTGAGTGCTGAGTGCTGAGTAGTCTGGTCTCCCCTTCTTCACTCAGCACTCAGCACTCAGCACTCCTCACGAGTCGGTCTCTTCGAGAGAGCGGCGGATGTCGCGGACGGCGGCCTCGGGGTCCTCGTCGGTGTCGATGTCGGACCACTGGCCGAAGACCAGGACGGTGCGGCGGGGGGTGCGGAAGCAGCGGATCGAGCAGGTGTTGGTCAGGTCGAGGCTGATGAACTCGACGTCGTGGCCGACGGCCGCGTGGCCGCCGATCGTCTCCAGCGCGGGCGAGGCGTCGAGGTCGGGATACTCCTCGCGCATCGCCGACAGCGCCTGGTCGGCCACCTCGGCGGGGGCGGGGCACGTCTCGTCCACCGTCACCAGCGCGAACGCCAGGCCGGTCGGCGACTGGATCGAGGCCGTCGTCACCGGGCCGTCGTCGGTCACCTCCAGCTCCCACCCGGCCGGGTACTCGAAGCGAATCCCGTGATCATCGTACGTTGTAACATCCATGAGATAGCCTATCGAAAACTTGGGACGATGCGCCCGCTCTGTCCGTGATTCCGAAGTGCCTCATTGAGCCAGGTCATATACCAATCGAAGAAGGTCATCCGCCTGCCCGTCCCATCCAGGACGGGATAGATGCCGGCGGAGTCCGCACGGTCGTCGCCCCAGACGTGCCCCTTCTCGTCTCCGTTGATAACGAGCCAATGCCGTTGGGCGCAACCCAGGTGGCAAATCGGGATGGCCCCGTCCATGATCGACGGGGCCCAGTATTTCCCCTCCAATTCCCTGTCCCACGCCTCCATCAACCTGTCCTGTTCCTCGTCGGGCAGATCCGGGGGCAAGTCGGGTTCGCCTTCCCAGAACGAGTCCGGGAGGTTCCACGCTTCCATGTGCGGGAATGGGTTCGATAAGTCGCCGACCAGGCCGCCATCTTCCCACGCGCAGTAATCATGGCAATGGTCATGCTGCCCGAAGTGGAAGAGGCCGTAGTAAGGTCCGGCGCCACCATCGCCGATCTCGGTTATGAAACATCGGTAATCTTCGGGGAGCGTGACGGCATGCCGCCCCTCGAATGTCTCGATCGCGGCGTGGGTCAGGGGTGGTCTCAGCTTGTAATCATGCACGCCCGAGCCGAAGACCCGCCGCCCTGAGTCCCGCCGGTCGAGCTCGGTCAGGAGGTCCAGGACGGTCCGCCTGTCGAAGTGCTCGGCCATCTCTCCCCCTGACTTTCAGGGGACGACATGTCGTGGTTGTTGTGGATGCCCACCAACGTCCGCGCCTCATCCCGGTACGGCTCCGCCTCGTCTCGGGGCGCCGACCGGCCCATCGTAGCATCTCCCCCGCGGGCCCGCCTACGGCAGACGGCCCTCGACTTGGAAACCGGGGCCGCGAGGTGGTACAGTGGCCCCGATGTCCGGCCGGGGCGACGTCCCGCCCCGGCCCGCCCGAGTCCTGCGCGAGCGAGTCTCCTCGGCCATGCGAATCCTGTCGGGCATCCAGCCCTCGGGCCCCCTGCACATCGGCAACTACTTCGGCGCGATCCGCCAGTACGTCGCCCTCCAGGAGGGCAACGACGCCTTCTACTTCGTCGCCAACTACCACGCCTTGACCAGCGTCCGCGACGCGGCCCAGCTCCGCCGCTACGTCGACGACGTGCTGATCGACCTGCTCGCCCTGGGCATCGACCCCGAGTGGGCGACGCTGTTCGTCCAGTCGGACGTCCCCGAGACGACCGAGCTGGCCTGGCTGCTGACGGCCGTCACGCCGATGTCCTGGCTGGAGAAGTGCGTCAGCTACAAGGACAAGGTCCAGCAGGGCCTGCCCGCCGACCACGGGCTGTTCGCCTACCCGATCCTCCAGGCGGCCGACATCCTGCTGTACGACGCCGACCTCGTGCCGGTCGGCCAGGACCAGAAGCAGCACCTGGAGATCACCCGCGACGTCGCCGAGCGGTTCAACCACGTCTACGGCGAGGTCTTCCGCCTCCCCCGGCCGCACATCCTCGACGCGGTGGCCGTCGTGCCGGGCCTCGACGGGAGGAAGATGTCCAAGAGCTACAACAACACGATCGAGGTCTTCGACGACCCGAAGGCGATCACCAAGAAGTGCAAGCGGATCGTCACCGACAGCCGGCCCGTCGAGGAGCCCAAGGACCCCGCGGCCGACAACCTGTACCAGCTCTTCGCGCTGTTCGCCCCGGCGGAGGAGCGGGCCGAGGTCGCGCGGCGTTACCGCGAGGGGGGGATCGGCTACGGCGAGGTGAAATCGCGGCTGGCCGAGCACATCATCGCCCATTTCGCCCCGCGCGCGAGCGGAGGGCCGAGTGGGCCGCGCACCCCGAGAGGGTGGCCGAGGTCCGCGCCGCCGCCGCCGACCGCGCCCGCCGCGCCGCCCGCGTCGTCCTCGATCGCGCCCGCGCCGCCTGCGGCGTGGCCTACGCGCCGCGCCTCGCGGCGGGCCGTCGGCCCCGGGGTGCCTACGGCGCAGTCCTTGCGGCGCGATACGACGAGCATGCCGAATTGCGCGACCGGCTCCCATCCTTCGTCGAGGTGACGGTTCACCTGATCGCCGACCCAGGTGCCTCTCCGTGCCGATGACGAAGAGGGGAGGGTCGCGCTTCAGTTGCTCGAGGAGCTCGAGCTGAGAGGCCAGGGTGATGAGCTCGGCGGGCAGGTCGAAGCGCGTCGGGTTGCGGCGATCGGCGAGGAAATAAACATCCCCCCCGTCCATGAAGTCGGTGCGGCAGAAGATCGGATCGTCGGGGGACGTGTGGGAGCGCAGGTAGATGACGAGACGCTCGAGATACTCCTTCATGAAGACGTCCCCCGCCCTCGGGATCTCGGGGTGTCGGTAGGGCTTCCCGAACGAGGGCGTCTCGCTCCTCCGGGAGCTGGTTGACGGCCCGGCTCCGCAGCGCGCCCGCATAATTGAAGTCCTTGGATTTTCGGGTCTCGCCGATGACGAGGCTCGCCAGGACCAGCACGCCCACGGCGAGCGCCCCGATCGGGGCCGGTCGGCCCCCGATCGTCGGGGCGGGCACCCGGTAGGAGAGGGCGTCTCGCGACATCATGACGACCAGGAAGATCGCCGGCATGGTCGAATTAATCAGGTGGTAGAAATCGCAGAGGCCCAGCGTGTACCGGAAGCTCGCGAGGCCGAACAGGGTCAACACGAGCTGGGTCGTCGATCGCCCGGTCCACTCGCGGCGCAGGGCCCTGGCGACGAGGACGGCCGTGGAGGCCAGGTAGACGGCCGGGGGGATGCAGTACCGGATCTTCTCGAGGCGACTATGAGGGTCGTTGGTCAGGTTGCCGAGCGAGAGGAACGAGACCGCGTCGACCGGCCAGGGCTGGCCGCCGAACTCGCCGGACCCGACGAGCGTGAGGATGCCGACCGAGTTCCGGGCCCACTCCGAGGCCCGGCCGAAGAGGGCGTAGATCGCGAGGAACACGCCGATCAGGGCGACGGCCCCCGAGACGTAGCAGGCGCCGGCCATCGCCGCCGACGCGAGGCGGCGGGGCCAAGGGGCCCTCGACGATCGCAGGGCCTGGTCGATCGGGATGGCCAGGACGGTCGCGGTGAGGGCGCAGAGGCCGAACTCATAGCTGTAGAGGATCGAACAGCGCCGTGGCCGCCCCCCAGCCGAAGAGCCGGGCGCCGCGGCGCCGATCGGGGGCCCTCCCGGGCCGGACGCTCCGCACCGCCCCGGCGGCACCGACGGCGCAGGCCGTCGCCAGGGCGATCCGGCCCAGCTCGGCCCACCCGATCGAGAATTCCGACTTGTACCAGATCGCCCATACGAGGGGGGTGGACCAGAGCAGGAGATAGGCGAAGAACCATTGGACCGCGAGCGATCCCCCGGCCGGGCGCACGGCCGAGGCCAGGAGGATGGCGACCGCGGCCAGGTTGAGGAGGACCCAGCAGATCCGGTGATGCTCCACGGTTGCGCCGGTCGCGCCCAGGTAGGCGGCGGCGAGATAGTCGCGGAGCGGGGCGTAGATGAACCCGGCGTCGGCCATGAGGAGCTTGCCGTGCATGACGCTGTTGATCCACCCGAGCCTCTGGCCCTCGTGGATCTGGTGGTTGATCTCGGGGAGGTCGCGGAACCCGAGCGGGATCGTCGCCGCCGCGATGAGCGCCACGGCGCCAGGACCAAGGCCAGGGCGCGGAGGGGGACGCGGGCGGCCAGCCGGCCGGCGGCGAGCGCCCGCAACCCGAGCGCCAGCGCGACCGCGGCGACGACGTACCACGGCGACGGGGCGCGGAGCAGGCCGATCAGGGGCAGGAACAGGATGGGGATGGTCGCCTCGGCGTCGAGGGCCAGCCGGCGGGACGACTCGGGGCCGCGGAGCCGCCGCACGATCACCAGCGCGCAGAGGCCGAGCGGGATCGCCGCCACCGCCGCCGCCACCCGCCCTTTCAGGCCGGGCAGGGTGATCCAGGTCGCCCATGCGGCGACCAGCCCGGCCGTCGCGACGACGCTCGCCGCGAGCGCCGGGGCCCGTTCCGGGGCGCGGACCGCGCGGGTCCATCTGCGGCACGAGGAGGATGATCAGGACGGCCCATGCGGGGAGGACCAGGAGGCTCACCTGCCACGAGGTCGCCAGGCACCCCACGACCGCCGCCGTCGCCCAGGCCAGCATGTTCGCGCCGGGGCGGAGCCGGGCCACGCGCTCCAGCAGGACGGAGGACGCCGCGCTGACCAGCACGATCGCCACGATGAACAGATAGCTGTACCACTGGTGTTTCATGTTGCGCCCGCCCCACGCGACCTCATTCGGCAGGTTGGTGGCCGTCCGGACGGAGAGCCAGAGGCCGAGCCCGGGGGCGACCACCCGAGCGATGAGCAATCCGACGAGGGTCGCCGACGCGAGCGCCACGGAACGCTGGATCGCAAGGGCCCCGCGACCTGGTGCCGTCGTCCTCGACCTCACCTGTTCGGTTTGGGTGGCGTGCAAGGCGGGGCCTCCGAAAGGGGAGAATCCTGGTGGTTTCGACGAGGCGAGATCCTCGACCTGTCGGTGTGGGACGCTGAGGGCATCCGGTCCGGGGGCCGTGACCGGCGGCGACCCGACTCGGGGGGGGTGTCCGTCATCCCTCCGGCCGGGGCTGATCCCGGACGGCCTGCGGCCTGACAGGCTGCGCCTCCCGCGCGGCCCCGACCCGGCCGGGCGCCGGCAGGACCGCCACCGCGACCTGCTGCCAGCCCCGCGACGAACGATGCCGGTTGAACCGGAACAGCACGCCGAAGGCGCCCATCGCGAGCCGGGACAGCCGCGACATCCGGCCCGACGAGCCGGCCGCGACGTCGTCGACCAGCTTCCTCCCGCGGGCGATCACCGTCATGCGGTAGAGGTTGAAGAACGGGAACCCGGCCCCCCAGACGCCCCGGACGTCGTACCCCGACCGTCTCAGGAGCGCGCGCAGGGTGTCGCCGGTGAAGTGCCGGCGGTGTCCGATGTGGCGGTCATAGGCCGACATCGGCCCGCCCGGGACGGTGACGACCAGCGGGGCCCCGGGGGCGAGCAAGGGCACGACGTTCTCCAGGATCAGCTCGGGGGCCTCGACGTGCTCCAGGACCTCGGAGCAGACGGCCGCCGTCGCCCAGCCGAGGTAGGCCGGCTCGACCTCCGCGGGGCGGAGGAGGTCGAGCTGCCGGAAGGCGAACTCCGGCGCCTTGCGACGGGCGAGCTCGACGCCCTTGGCGCTGGTGTCGATCCCGAGGTAATCGGCGCCGGGGAACGCCTCGCGGAAGGCGAGGGCGAAGTCGCCCGTCCCGCAGCCGATGTCCAGGAGCCGGAGCGGGCCGCCGCGCGGCCGGGCGAGGTCGCGGAGGTGGCGCAGGACGAGGCGGCGACGGAAGTCCTGCGCCGGGTTCAGGCGGGCCGCGTCCGAGTAGTCCGACCAGTGGGCGTCCCAGTCGTCGGCGTCGGTGTGCTGGCTCATGACACGTGCCCCTCCCGGGCCGCCTGGTCGGCTCGACGTCTCAAATCTTGAAGCCCGCCTTGACCGCGTCGTTGCGGAACATCTTCACGGTGTCGAGCGAATACTCGTCGAGGTCCTTGCCGACCAGGGCGAGCTTCTTGAGCAGGTCGTGCGTGACGGTGATGACGTGGCAGCCGACCTGGTCGGCGTGGAAGATGTTCAGGAGCTCGCGGGGGCTGGCCCAGATCAGCTCGACGTGCGGGTACATCGCCAGCAGCTCGACCGCGGCGGCCATCATCGGGACGGGGTCGCGCCCGGTGTCGGCGACGCGGCCGGCGAAGACCGAGACGTACGACGACGGGCCGTTGGCCAGCGCCGCGGAGACGTCGCGGACCTGCGCCAGCGTCATCAAGGCCGTGACGTTCAGCTTCACCCCCGCCTTCGACAGCGACCGCACCAGGGGGATCGCCGATTCGCCGTGGGTGTTCGTCACCGGGACCTTCACGTAGACGTTCTCGCCCCACGAGGCGATCCGGCGGGCCTGCGCTTCCATCTCGGGGAAGTCGTCCGAGAAGACCTCCAGCGAGATCGGCCGGTCGGGGAACGTCGCGACGACGTCGCGCGCGAACGCCTCGTAGTCGGCGATGCCGGCGGTCCGCATCAGGGTCGGGTTGGTCGTGAACCCCTTGATCAAAGGGTTGCGGTAGAGGTCGAGCATGCCGGCACGGTCGGCGCCGTCGGCGAAGATCTTGACCTTCAGGTCGGACAGGCGGGTCATGGGGCGTTCCCTCCGGTGGGGTGCTGTGAGAGGATCCATCGGGCGGCGGCCGGCAGGTCGGCGGCGGTGTGGTCGGCGGGCGGGTCGGGCCGCCGTTCGTCGTAGCCGAGGTCGAGGAAGACGGTCCGGCAGCCGGCGCGGCGGCCCGCCTCGACGTCGCGCCAGCGGTCGCCGACCATGAAGCTGGAGGTCAGGTCGATGCCGTGCGCCTCGGCCGCCTCGAGCAGCAGCCCGGGGTTGGGCTTGCGCCTCGGGCAGTCGTCGCCGTCCTCGTAGCAGACGCGGATCTCGTCCAGGGGCAGCGCGGCGAGCAGGAGGGCGCTGATCGCCTCGACGACCTCGCGGCGCTGCGTCCCTCGGGCGACGTCGGGCTGGTTCGTGGCGACGACCAGGAGGAACCCCGCGCCGCGGAGGAGGCCCAACGCCTCGGCCACTCCCGGCAGGACTTCGAGGTCGCCGACCGAGGCGGGCGGGTACGGCCTCCCGCCGCGCACCTCGGCGCGGTTCAGCACGCCGTCGCGGTCGAGGAAGACGGCCCGGGCCCGGGGCGTGCTCATCGGACCGACTCCCACTTGGTCGGCCTCGCCTTGAGCTTCGGGTGCGACACGAGCAGGTGCCAGACGACGGCCTGGAACGCCTCGGAGTGCGGCGTGACGTGGTCGGGGTTGACCGTCGGCACGATCGCGCAGGCGGCGGCCACCTTGGCCGTGTAGCCGCCGTCCTTGCCGACGATCCCGATGACCGGCGTGCCGACCTCCTCGGCCAGCTTCAGCGCCGCGACGAGGTTCGGGCTGACGTTCTTCTCGACGCTCCCGCCGCCGACCGACAGGACGAGGATCAGGTCGTCGGCCTTCAGGCGGCTGACCCGCAGCCACTCGTCGAAGACGGTCGCCCAGCCCTCGTCGTTGGTCCGGGCCGTCAGCTCGGAGACGTTGTCGGTGGGGGCGTAGGCCTCGATCCCGACGATCTTGCGGAAGTCGTTGACGGCGTGCGAGGCGTTGCCCGCGCTGCCGCCCACGCCGAGGATGAACAGCCGCCCCCCCCGGCCGCGCGCGGCCTCGATCAGGGAGGCCATCCGCTCGATCGCCTCGGCGTCGAGCCCGTCGATGACCTGCTTTGCCTCGGCCAGGAACTGCGTCGCGTGACTCATGCTCGCCCTCCGCCCTTGCCCTCGCCCCGATCCGCCCACGCCGGTCTTCGTCGTGGGGTGTCGTCGCCCAATTGGGGTCATCCTGTAGGGTGGGTCAGCGCAGCGCAACCCACCATCGGCATCGGATCGGTGGGTTGCACTGCGCTGACCCACCCTACAAAGACCCAAGATCCCTCGTCGTCCATCACAACGAATCGCGAGGCCGGGCGAGGCCCGAGAGATACCTCCGGGTCTCCTCCAGGCCCGCGGGCGAGCCGATCTCGTAGAACCGCTCGGAGACCTCGAACGCGGCCAAACGCCCGACCCGGAGCATCTCCTGGTAGACCGCCGCCAGGTCGTAGGGCCGGCCGTCGGGCACGACGTCGAGCGCCCTCCGGTCGAGGACGCCGAGGCCGTAGTCGATGTGCCGCATCCGGTCGGTCTGGTGCGCCTTGTCCTTGTCGTAGGCGAGGATGCGGCCGTCGCGGTACTCGACGTTGCTGGTGTCCCATCGCGTCTCGTTGCGGAAGACGGTCATCAGCGCCAGCGCGTCGGAGCTTCGGAACGCGGCCTGGACGGCCGCGAAGTCGCACCGCAGGTACGAGTCGCCGTAGAGGACGAAGAAGGCCCCCGGCAGCGCGGGCAGGGCCCTCTTGATCGCGCCGGCGGTCCCGACCAGCGCCGGGCCGTCGAACGAGAAGGAGACCTCCAGGTCGAAGGCCGAGCCGTCGCCGACGGCCGCGACGACCTGCTCGCCCAGGTGGCCGACGCACAGCGTCACCCCGCGCACCCCCTGGCCGCGGAGGCCGCGGAGCTGGTGGAACAGGAACGGCTCGCCGCCGACGTCGACCAGGCACTTGGGCTGCGACCGCGCCGCCTCGCCGAGCCGGGTCGCCAGGCCGCCGGCCAGGATCACCACGGGCAACAGAGGCTCGTTCACTCCCCTCTCTCCACTCCCCACTCCCCACTCCCCACTCGTCACTGGATGACGACCTTCGTGCCCTCGAAGTCGAACCGGAACCGGACCTCCTGCAGCCCCGCCGCCGACATCGCCTGCCGCAGGCGGGCGCGCTCCTCGGCGTAGAACAGCAGGAACCCGCCCCCGCCGGCGCCGATCAGCTTGCCCCCCAGCGCGCCGCTCCGCATCGCCAGGTCGTACCACTCGTTGATCCGGGCGTTGCTCATCTGCGACGACCGCCGCTTCTTGTGCTCCCAGTGGGTGTTCATCAGGTCGCCGAACCGCCGGGTGTCGCCCCTCTCCAGCGCCTCCTGGATCTCGCGGCCGATCCTCTTGGTGAAGTGGAGGTTGTCGATCATCTCGGCGTCGTTGACCCGGCTCTTGGAGTCCTGGTCCTTGAGGATGCTCCCCGCCGAGCGGGTGTACCCGGTGAAGAACAGCAGGAGGTGGTCCTCCAGGTCGTGCAGGGTCCTCTCGGAGACCTTCAGGGGCCACGCCTCGACCTGCCCGTTGGGCAGGAACCGGAAGCAGGTGATCCCGCCGTAGGCGGCGATGTACTGGTCCTGCTTGCCGACCGGCTCCTTGAGGACGTCGATCTCGATCCGGCACGCCTGGTCGGCCAGCTCGCTGGGGTGGATCAGGTTCTTCCGCGAGGCGTGCAGCGCCTTGAGCAGCGCCGTCGTGAAGCTGCCCGAGGAGCCCAGCCCGGTGCCGGCCGGGATGTCGGCCATGCTGGTGATCTCCAGCCCGGCCCAGTCGCCGCCGACCAGCCGCATCGCCTCGCGGATCAATGGGTGGCGGACGTCCTCGGGCCGCTCGACCTCCTCCATCTGCGAGTACTTCAGCAGGAGCTGCGGGACGAACCGATGGTGCAGCGTGATGTAGACGTACTTGTCGATCGCCGCGGCGACCAGGAAGCCGCTGTGCTCGCCGTAGTAGGACGGCAGGTCGGTGCCGCCCCCCCCGAGCGAGATCCGGAGCGGGCTGCGGGTGATGATCAAGGGTCGGGCTCCCGCGACGTCGGATCGGATCGGGTCAGGCCGTGACGACGGCGAACAGGTTCAGGCCGAACTTGTGATACCTCAGCCGGATCCGGCTGGGCCGGAACCCCGCCTGCACCAGCAAGGGCCAGAGGTCACGCTTACTATAGTACATCTTGTGATCATCCATCTCGACGGCCGGGCTCAGGCCGAGGCGGAACGCGGAGAACTCGAGGAAGCCCTTGCCCAGCCAGGTCGGGACGTTGATCAGGACCGTCCCCCCCGGCCGCGCCACGCGGCGGCACTGCTCCAGGGCCCAGGCCGGCCGCCACAGGTGCTCCAGCACCGAGGTCATCATGACGAGGTCGAACGACCCGGCCTCCAGGCGGGGCAGCACGTCCTCGATCGTCCCCTCCACGAACGTCAAGGGGGGCACGGCCCGGGCCTCGGGCGAGACCCGCACGTCGACGCCCACGCCGCTCCGCAGCGAGGGCCCCAAGGCCCGCAGCAGGGTCGCGTGGTAGCCGCAGCCGAGGTCGAGCGCGTCGAGGTCGCCCCGGCCCCCCAGGTGGCGGGCGATCGCCCGCCGCGACAGGTAGACGCCGAGCCGGTCGACCGCGGAGACCCCGGCCTGCCCGTACGACTCCGACCTCGCGGCGACGTCGCTCCCCGGGGGCGTCATGCGTCGCGCCTCCCGGTGGCGGCCGTTGATCATCTGGAACAGCAGCGTGAAGATGAAGGTCTGGAACCCCAGGATGATCAGCAGCAGGCCGAACAGCGCCGGGTACGAGATCTGCTTCAGCGAGCAGCCCGTGGCGGAGCCAGTTGACCAGCAGCACGAGCGTTGTTCAGCACGCCCACGGCGGCCAGGGCCATCCCGGCCAGCACGCCCCGGTCGTAGGTCAACCGCCGCGCCAGGCGGCGTCGCCGGGCGGGTCGAAGTTGTAGAAGACCTCCGCCAGCGTGGCCAGTTGCAGGGCGCTGTAGCCGAGCGTCGTCAGCGTGAACCCCAGGAGCATGAAGTGCAGGTTCATCCCCACGCCCGCCAGGCGGTAGCGGCCCGCGGCGCGAGGCTGGCGCTGAGGACCAGGCCGAGCACGACCATCAGCCAGCCGGGCCACTTCAGGAAGAAGTCGGGGGCGTAGAGGAACATCGACTTCAGGTTGATCCAGCCCGCCAGCCAGGGGGAGAACCAGCCGCCGCGCTTGTGGTGGCTGAGCCTCCCCTCGCGGTCCTTGTAGAACCGCACCGGCACCTCGGCCGTCCGGAGCCGGAGCTTGGCCGCCTTCAGGACCATCTCCGAGGCGTATTCCCACGACTGCGAATCCAGGTGGATGCGGTCAGAGCGCCTCGCGGGTCAGCGCCCGCATCCCGCAGTGGATGTCCGAGTAGCGGCTGCCGTAGATCACGTTGAGGATCCAGGTCGTCAGCGGCGTGCCGAAGTAGCGGTGCAGCTTCGGCATGGCGCCCGGCTCGATGTAGCCGGCGAACCGGCTGCCCATGACGAAGTCGTGCCCCTCGTCGAGCTTGTCGACGAACGGCTTGATCTCGCGGAAGTCGTAGGTCAGGTCGCAGTCGCCCATGATGACGTAGTCGCCGCGGATGTGCGGCAGGGCGTCGATGTAGGCCCGCCCGAGCCCGCGCCTGGGGACGCGGAGGACCTCCGCGCCGTGCGCCTCGGCGATCTCGGGCGAGCGGTCGGTCGAGCTGTCCACGATCAGGATCTGGCCGGGCCGGCCCACCTCGCCGAGGCCCTCGCGGCACCAGTCGACGAACTCGCCGATGCAGATCTCCTCGTTGAGGCAGGGACGACGATCGAGACCGTCTTCGGCGCGCGGGCCCGGCCGGCTGCATGGGCCGCTCGGCCCGGCGGCGAGTGTCGTCAACGTCTCCGGCATGGGGGCTCCTGGCATGGCATCAGGCCTCGTCCAGCTTGATCACCAGGCACTGCCCCGTGGGCAGGCAGATCGGCACCTCGGGGCGCCCGGCGAACGCCTCGTCGACGGCCCGCCGGGCGCCGGGCAGCTCGGGAAGCCGTAGTCGTCGAAGATCAGGAACCCGCCCGGCGTCAGCCGCGGGTAGAGGAATTCGATGCAGTCGCGCACTGCGCGGTAGATGTCCACGTCGACGTGGGCCCAGGCGACGCGGCCGAGCTCCAGGCCGCGGAACGTCTCGGGGATGAACCCGACGTGCATCCGGGCGAACGGATAGGGCGACAGCAGCGCCGCGATCGCCCCGGCCGACGTCCCGCCGAAGTCGCCGGGCTTGAACCGATCGACCCCCTCGGTCATCTCGGGCATCCCCGCGAAGCTGTCGAACAGGTGCAGGGTGCGGCCCCCGGCGCCGTGCTCGGCGATGGTGACGGCCTCCAGCAGCGCCGTCCCGCCGCGGAACACGCCGCACTCGACGACGTCCCCCGCGAGCCGGAGTGCCTGGCGGAGCGTCCGGGCCAGCAGGTAGCAGCGGTCGCGACTGACCAGCGTGTGTCCCCGGACGCGGCGGTAGATCGCCTCGAACTCGGGCAGGCCCTCCCACGGCGAGAACAGGGGCTGATACAGGCCGGCGTCGGGCACCGTCTCGCCGCGGGCGCCCAGCCAGGTCCGCAGCCGGAAGTAGCCGCTCGCGTTCAGCAGGCGGCGGGACAGGTCGCGGGGCGGCTGGAACCCGACGGGCAGGAGCCGGCGGACCAGCCCCCGGCGCGGGCGGCGGCCCGGACGGGGGGCGTCCTGCGGGGGCGGCATGCTCACCGGGTCGCCCGTCATCATCGCTCGTCGAACCTCCCGGCCCTCGCGTCGACGATCATCGAGTCGATCGCGTCGGTCAGCGCCTCGACCGAGGTCCTCCGGTTGCCCCAGCCGAGGGCGCGGAGCCTGGTCGTGTCGAACCGGACCACCGGCACGTCCCCCTTCCAGCCGCGGCGCCCGCCGGTGAACGTGTATTCGACGCCCGGCAGGCCCAGCCGCCGCGCCACCAGGTCGGCGATCTCGCGGACGGTCACGTAGTCCTCGGTGGCCACGTTGAACACGTCGAAGCCGCGCCCGTGCCGGTCGTCCAGCAGGAGCAGGGCGTCGAGGATGTCGTCGACGTGGATGTACGACTTGCTCTGCGTGCCGTCGCCGAGGATCTCCAGCCGCGACGGGTCGCGGAGCAGCCGCCGCACGAAGTCGTACCCGACGCCGTGCGTCTGCCGCGGGCCGACCACGTTGGCGAACCGGAACGCGACCGCGTCCATCTCGGACATATGACAATAAGAGCAGATCAAGGCCTCGCACCCGAGCTTGCTCGCGCCGTAGGTGGAGATCGGCCGCAGCGGGCTGTAGTCCTCGGCGACGGCCGTCTCGCCGGTGTCGCCGTAGACGCCGCTGCCCGAGGCGTAGATCAGGCGGCGGACCCCCGCGACGCGCATCGCCTCCAGGAGGTTCTGCGTCAGGTAGGTCCCCTCCCAGAAGTCGATGTCGGGCTGCGTGGCCGCTTTGGCGATGTCGGGGTTCGACGCGAAGTGGAAGGCCACGTCGGCGCCGGCGATCGCCGCGGTCAACGGCTTCAGGTCCTTCAGGTCCTCCCGCACGACGCGCAGCCGAGGGTCCTCCGGCAGGTGCCACGCCCTCCCGGAGCTGAAGTTGTCGTAGACCACGACCGAGGCGTCGGCCCTCCGGAGCAACCTCCGCACCATGTGGGCGCCGATGAAGCCCGCCCCGCCCGCGACGAAATACCTGCTCAAGGCTCACTCCGATCGGTCGTTGATGCGTCAAGGAAGCCGGGAGCCGCGACCGCCGGACGAGTCATGCGTTGTGCATCTCGGTTCCTCATCGGTCAATCTGGGCGTCGATTGGACTAAACCCGCGCTGATCCGGTCAAGGGAGATCCGGACGATCTTGACCGTTTCCGACGCATGATGCTCGCGGAAACCGCCCCCTCCCCGCGCGATCACCCGGCCCGGAAATGGGGCGCGGAGGGGCGGGGATCGAGGCGGATGGCCGCCGATCTGATCCCTCTCGATCCGCCTCGATCCCCGCCCCTCCGCGCCCCTCCTTACCCAGACCCCCATTGGCTTCGTTTCGTCGCGCCCCCGGCGACCGGGCCCGCTCAGCGCCGCTTGCGTGCACAAATGATCAATACGGCGGGCCATCGCGGTCGTCGCGAGGCCGCAGGGGCGGTCGCGAGGGCGTCCTGGGCGGGGCGCGGGGGGCGATTGGAGGCGGGAGACGGGCCGATCGCCGACCCCGGGCGCACCATCGCCGCGGGGCGTGCCGATCGTCGCCCGATCCGGGACCATCCCGGCGCCCCGATCAGCGCCGGTGCGCTGCGCGGCGGCGGGCCCGATGCGCCCGGCGGCTGCCCGGCTCCGGGCGCGGGGCCGTCGCGTCGCCGGGGATCGCCACCGTCGGCGTCATCGCCGGCGCCCCGAGCACGCATGCCGCGTCGGACGGCTCCGGAGGAGGCGGCGGCACCGCCGCGGCGGCCGGCGCCGCCGTGATGTCGGCGACCGCGACCGCCACCTCGACCGCGACGGCCGGCGCCGCCGCCGCCTCGACCGCCGCCGGCGCCGGCGACAGCTGCGCCACGGCCCAGCGGAGATGGCCCATGCAACTCGACTCGTACCGCCGCAGCCGCTTCAGCTCGGCGTCGTCGTACCGCCCCGCGACGGCCGCCTCGCGCTCCGCCGCGTCGACCTCGGCGAGCACGCCCTCCTGCAACTCCGACAGCCGCGCGATCTCGTCGTCGACCAGCGCCTTGAGGTGCTCCACCGGGTCGGCGCCGGCGGGCGGCTCCAGCAGCATCGAGCCGGCCCGCAGCGCCACCGGCACGCCGAGCAGGTCCAGCGCCATCGCCTGCTGCGCGTCGTCCCAGCCGCCGGAGGCGATCAGGATGAGCTTGAGCAGCTCCCACCGCCCCAGCAGGGCCGCGCAGCCCTGCGCCGTCGTGCGGAGCTGGCGGCTGACCAGGGCGGGCTTCCGCGCCAGCGTCTCGGCGAGCGCGGCGGCGTCGAGCGCGCGGACCTCGTCCCAGGAGAGCTCGGCGCGGAAGGCCAGCAGGGCGCGTTGGTCGGCCTCCTGGCGCTGGCAGTGCTCCACCCGGACCGACTCCATCGCCGCCTGCGCCACGGCCCAGCGCTGGAAGTGGTCGGCGGGTCGCAGCGCCTCGATCCACTGCTCGACGCGCTCGGCGACGGCCGCTTCGACGTCGTGGGGCAGGACGACGCCGCGGCCGGCCAGTCCGGTCTTCAGGGCGTTGCGTCGGGTTCGCTCGCGGGCCTCGGGGGCGGGTCCCGTGGAGCGGAGCGCGTTGCTTCGGTTGGCTTCGATCTGTCGCAGGGTGGCCATCGGTCGGGTCCTTCGGCGGTGAGTAGGTCGTGAGATGCGGGCCGCTATGGATACAATCGTGGTCGGAGGGTCCGGCGCTCTCTGATTTCGAAATTTTCGGAGACGGTCTCGTGGCGACCGTCTCATTTTTCGACGAGGCGATCCCATGAGCTTGCGAGGCCCTTCGGTGATGACCGGCGTCCTCCTGGTGGCCCTGGCCGCGCCGTGCGCCGCGGAGATGGAGCATGTGCGGGTGTCCGACGACGGCAAGGGGTTCGTCCTGGCCGCGACGGGGCGACGGTTCGTGCCCTGGGGCTCAACTACGGCAACGCGGGGCGCCTGATCGAGGACTTCTGGGGGACGGACTGGCCGACGATCGCCGACGACCTCCGCGAGATGAAGGAGCTCGGCGCCAACGTCGTGCGGGTCCACCTCCAGGTCGGCAAGTTCCTGGAGGGCCCGGACCGTCCCGACGAGAAATCGCTGGCCCTGCTGGGGCGGCTGGTCGAGGAGGCGGAACGGGCGGGGATCTACCTCGACCTGACGGGGCTGGGGTGCTACCGCAAGGCGGACGTGCCCGTCTGGTACGACGCGCTCGACGAGGAGGGCCGCTGGGCCGCGCAGGCGCGGTTCTGGGAGGCGGTCGCCGCGCGGTGCGCCGCGAGCCCCGCCGTCTTCTGCTACGACCTGATGAACGAGCCGATCGTCCCGGGCGACCGCCGCGAGCCGAAGCAGTGGTACTCGGGCAAGGAGCTCGGCGGGTACGACTTCGTGCAGTTCATCGCGCTCGACCCGGCGGGCCGACCCCGCCCGGAGGTGGCGCGGCGGTGGATCGAGGCGCTCACCGCGGCGATCCGCAAGCACGACCGCCGCCACCCGATCACCGTCGGCCTGCTGCCGTGGGTCCCCCAGTGGGGCCACCTCTCCGGGTTCGTGCCCGAGGAGGTCGCCCCCGCGCTCGACTTCGTCAGCGTCCACATCTACCCGGAGAAGGGGAAGGTCGACGACGCGATCGCGGGCCTCAAGAAGTTCGCCGCGGGCAAGCCGGTCGTCGTCGAGGAGACGTTCAACCTGAGCTGCTCGACGGCCGAGGCCGAGGAGTTCGTCCGGAAGTTGCGCGGGATCGCCTCCGGCTGGATGGGGCACTACGACGGCCTCACGCCCGAGCAGTACGAGGAGCGGCGCCGGTCGAAGACGATCACGATCCCGCAGGCGATCTACCTCGACTGGCTGACCCTGTTCCGCAGGCTGGCACCCGAGATGAAGGCCGGGCCCGCCGGTTGAGCCGGTCGCTCATCCGGGCACGCGCCGGGGGTCGGGGCAGGACGCCGGGTGGACCGGATGCCCCTGGGTGGCCGCGGTTGCAAGCAACCGGGGCCACCCGCGGCCTCGCTCCCCGAATCTACGCGGACACGGGCCGCGGGTCCAGGTCCGGCCGCCGTCGGGCAGGGCCATCCCCCAGCCTAATCCAGCCGGACGAGCCGGTCGTCCGGGCCACCCCGCGGGGTCGTCCGAAGCTCGGTTGCAGACCGGGCCGCCCCCCGGCCTCCCCTCCCCCCGCGAAGCCTCGGGGCCTCGATCGCGGGGCGCATCGACTGCGCCGCTTTTCACGGCCCACCGACGGGGACCGGGCTGCCCTCGGGAAACCTCCCCGGGACGGTTTATTTTGGCAGCATAACATTGTCATAAGGCAGACTGTGAAAAAGTCGTCCAGAACGAGACGCCTACAATATCAACAAAATTTGAGGTTGGTCCTTGACGAGTGGGGGGGCTGGATTGATAATCTCCTATGCGTCGCCCCATCCGAGATGGGCAGGTTAATTCGGCAACGGGTGCCGCCGCCGCGTGCGGTGGATACGCAGATCAGGTGATCCCCCCCTCGGCCGCCCGACGATCAGCCTACGCGGGTCGGGTCGGCCCCTGGGCCCGATGTCTCGCGGCCCAATCGCCGAGGGGGTGTACACCCTGACGTCCGCGCCCCGAGAGAGGAGGCGATCCGGGGGGCGGGAGGAGTCTCGGCCTGAGTTGCGTCGGGTCCGGTGAGATACCCGGACGGTATCCCCGGGGCGAATCCTGAATCAGCGACGGCCCGCGGCCGTCACGGCGCACCGGCGCGTCCACGCCGGCCCGTCGAGGGTGCGCGCCCCGTCTCGACCGGGTTGGCGCTCGCAGGGTCCTCAAATGTGTGGGTCTGGAAGTTCGACCGGAGGTTCCCGTTTCTCTCAAGGAGTCGTTGAGATGAGCGCATCGAATTCATTCGCCCGGATCGCCGGGCGCGTCCTGCGTCCCATCCTCGGCGAGGCCCGGCCTCGCGCGAAGCATGAGTTCCGCACTTGCCGGGGGCTGGAGGTGATGGAAGACCGCATCGTGCCGACGATCACCGACTTCGCCGTCGCGCCCTTCATCCCCCCCGGCAACAATTTCCAATACCAGTACCCGAACCCGTCCCCTGTCTCGCCCGCCCCGAGCCCGCTCACCGGCCCGGTCCTCCTCCCGAAGCCGGGACATGGGCAAGTCGTCACGACGAGCGATACGCTCTCCACCGTCCCGATCACGAACGAGACCAGCAGCCCGCTGGCGATCGTCATGGCCATCTACAACGATCCGACCGGCGAGGCCCAGGGCGGGAACAATCACAACCTCACCGCCCAGAAGCTGACGGGCTACGAGGTGATGCTCCTGGCCCCCAACGGACAGGCTGGCGACACGGCGACGCTCAGCATCGACGTCAGCCAGCTCAAGCTCAACGGCGACGCGGGCGAGCGCGCGTTCCAGTGCGACATCGTGACCATCACCCCGTCACTCCTCCCCGCCAACACGGCCTACGGGGTGCCGATCACCGTCACCAGCGTCAAGCCGCATGATCCCCTCGTCGACGTCACCGGCGGGCTCGACAGCAAGATCGGCAACGGCAACAACGACTTCTATTTCAACCGCCTCCTCGACGGCGAGATCTACAACAATTCCCCGCCTCCTCTTTGATCGCGCCTCGCGATCGGCGTGAATCGTCCGCCGGCCCCGCGGGCCCCGAATCCGGCCCTCCCCCTCGCGGGGGAGGCCGGGCGCGGGGTCAGGGCAGGACGCGGAGGCCGACGGCGGTGTTCAGCGCGAGCATGCTGCGGCGGTGGCGGATCAAGAGGCTGCGGTACTGGAGGACCGCCTCGTTGTAGTCGCGCTGGGTGTTCGAGTAGGCCAGCGCGTCCTGCTCGCCGGTGGTGAAGAGCGTGAAGGCGTCGGCGCGCATCTCGCGGGCGGCGGGGAGGATCTCCGTCTCGACGCGGCGGACCGCGTCGCGGGAGACGGCGTACTCGCGCCCGGCCTGGATCACCTCGGCGGCGACCCGCCGCTCCAGGGCCGCCAGCTCGACCTGCGTCTGCGCGACGTTGAGCACGGCCCTCTGGATCGTCCCCTGGTTGCGGTTGTGGAGCGGCACCGGCACGGTCACGCCCAGCGCGTAGGAGGTCGCGCTCCTCTGGCCGAACGGCGCGAGGTTCTGGTAGGTGTAGGGCTGGTAGAGCAGGTAGAGGTCGGGCATCCGGTTGGCGCGCGCCAGGCGGACGTCGGCCTCGGCGCGGCGGATG
This sequence comes from uncultured Planctomycetaceae bacterium, assembly GCA_963708145.1. GTDB lineage: Bacteria > Planctomycetota > Planctomycetia > Isosphaerales > Isosphaeraceae. The sequence continues at coordinate 639,426 of OY970189.1, forward strand.
CCGAGCCTCTGCGCGGCCAGGTCGGGCCGGGCCCCCAGGGCCAGGCGGACCAGCTCGTCGGCCGGCGGCGGGGCGGCCGTCAGGTCGGCGATCGTGCCGCGCAGCTCGATCGCCTCGGCGCGGTCGGGCGCGACGTTCAGGAGCACGGCGAGCGTCCTCTTGGTGCGGCGGAGCGTCCCCTCCGCCTCGGCCAGCTGCATCGTGGCGGCCTGGTGCAAGATCCTCATCCGGCCGACGTCGGGGCGGGTCGCGGTGGACTTCTCGTGGAGCTTCTCGGTGACCTCCAGGACCCGCCCCAGCCCGGCGACGCCGGCCTTCGCGAAGCGGACCGTCTCGCGCGCCGCCAGGACGTCGACATAGGCGGTGTACAGGTTGTCGATCTGGAGCCGGACGGCGTCCTGGTACTGCGCCTCCAGGACGGTCGCGGCCCGCTCGGCCACCGCGACCCGCGCCGGCCTCTTGCGCGACACGTCGAGCGGGTGCGAGACGTTCAGGTCGTACTGCGTCGGCCCGCCGGTCTTGCTCGCGCGAGTACTGGCCGTAGGGGACGAGCTGGCCATCGGCGTAGAGGATCGGGTTGGCCCGCAGCGAGGCGGTCAGGACGTCGGCGCGGGCCAAGGGGACCTCGACCGCCTTCCAGCGGAGTCGACGTTGTCGCGGACCAGCCGGTCGATGGCCGCGTCGAGCGTCAGGCCGCCGGGGGGCCCTCGTCCTCGGCCCCCTCGGGCAGCGCCAGCGGGCCGAACAAAGGGACGTTGGTGATCGGCAGCCGCGACGGCGCCGCGATCCCGGGCCGGGCCGTCGGCGGGGCGAGGCTGGCGCCCGGCGTCGAGATCGACGACGGGACGCGCGGGAACGACGGGCCGGGCCGGCCCCCCTCCAGGATCATCTGGTCGCCGCCGGGGATCATCCCGAACGGGATCGCCCCGGCCCCCGGGGGGGGCCCGAGGTTCGAGGTCGTCGAGCCCGGCGACGCGCCCCCGCCGACATGCTGGCCCCCCGGGATCGTCGGCCCCTGCGCCGAGCGCGGCGCACCCCGGCCGTCCCGGCCGCCGCGAGCACCAGGCACCAGGCGATGATCCGACGGGTCGCCACCGCGAGGGCCCTCCCTGGCCGCATCGCTCGCCCCTCCCTCTTCCTCTTCTCAGAGATCGGCGGGGTGCGCGCCGGACGCCAACCTTCTTGGGCCCTTGCGGGATTGCGGGGTGGTGGGGTGCATTGGTCCCGACGCGGAGGCCGGCCGAGGGTGCCACGGGTTGTCTTCAACCCGTGTCCGGGTCAAATCTTGCGGCGCACGGGTTGAGGACAACCCGTGGCACCCGGCGAACAGCCCGAATCGCATCGCTTGAGAGGCCCCCGGCCGGTCGCCACGCCCTCCGGATTTCGTGTGGACAGGCGTGCAGAAATCGGTTCAAGTGGGTGCTTGGGTCCGACAAGAAATGGGCCGCGGAGAAACACGGATGGGGCGGATGGTCGCGGATCAGATCGGCGGCGATCCGCCCGATCCGCGTCCCTCCGCGGCCCATTTCTTGAGCGATGTGCGCGACTCGAAGGTTCAGCGCCCAGGATTCTATCATGGGCCATGTCAACGGGGAGCGCCAGGCCGCCTGGTTCGGCGTCGAGGCGAGGGGCGAGGCCGGGCGGGGCCCGTTCGCGGGGGTCGTCTTCAACCGGCCGATCGACCAGGTCTTCACGTACCGCGTCCCCCGGGGGCTGCGCCGGAGGTCCGCGCCGGGCAGAGGGTGCGCGTCCCCCTGGGGCGGGGCAACCGGCCGGCGGTCGGCTACTGCGTCCGCGTCGAGGCCAAGGCCCCCGAGGGGGTCGAGCCGTCGCGGGTCAAGGACGTGCTGGAGGTGCTCGACGACCCCCCCTTGATCGACGCGGCGATGCTCGAATTGACCCGCTGGATGGCCGGCTACTACGCCTGCTCGTGGGGCCAGGCGCTCGACGCCGTGGTGCCGGCCGGCGTCAAGAAAAGGGCCGGGACGCGCGGTCGGCACCTTCCTGGTCGTCCCCGACGAGGTCCGCCAGGCGCGCGAATCGCTTGAGTTACCCCCCAAACAGGCCGAGGCGCTGGCGATCCTCTGCCGGTCGGACGAGCCGCTGACGGTCTCCGACCTCTGCCGGATGGCCAAGTGCGCCGTCGGCCCGATCGCCGCGCTGCGACAGCGCGGGCATGTCCACACGGTCAAGCGGCGGCTCCGGCACGCCAAGCCCGCCGTCGACGCCCCCGAGGCCGACGAATCGGGCGCCCGGCCGGAGCCGACCGCCGAGCAGCAGGAGGTCCTGGACCGGCTCGCCCCGGCGCTGGAGGGAGACGACTTCGCGCCGTTCCTGATCCACGGCGTGACCGGCAGCGGCAAGACCGAGGTCTACCTCAGCGCCATCGAGCGGGTGGTGGCGCGGGGCCGCGAGGCGATCGTGCTGGTGCCCGAGATCAGCCTCACGCCGCAGACGATCCGGCGGTTCCGCCGCCGGTTCCCGCGGGTCGCGGTCCTGCACAGCCACCTCAGCGACGCCGAGCGGCACCGCCACTGGCAGAGCATCGCCTCGGGCGAGGTGCAGGTGGTCGTCGGGGCGCGCTCGGCGGTCTTCGCGCCGGCGCAGGCGGCTCGGGCTGATCGTCATCGACGAGGAGCACGAGGGGACGTTCAAGCAGGAGACGACGCCGCGCTACCACGCCCGCGACGTGGCCGTCAAGCGGGCGCAGATGGAACGGGTGCCGATCCTGCTCGGCTCGGCGACCCCCGCGCTGGAGACCTGGCGGAACGCCGAGACCGGCCGCTACACCCGCCTGACGATGCGCGAGAGGGTCGGCGCGCGGCCGATGCCCGCCGTCGAGCTGATCGACCTGCGGCACGAGAAGCTCCCGCTGGGGGGCCTCAGCGAGCCGCTCCGCCAGGCGATGATCGCCGCCCTGGGCGACGGCGGCCAGGTGATCCTGCTCCTGAACCGCCGCGGGTTCCACACCTTCGTCATCTGCCCGAACCCGCAGTGCAACCAGGTGCTGAAGTGCCACGCCTGCGACGTGGCGCTGACCTACCACAAGGAGCGCCGGCTGCTGATCTGCCACACCTGCGACGCCGAGAGGGCGCGCCCGCCGGCCTGCCCGGGCTGCCGGGCGGCGAACCTGCACTACGGGGGGATCGGCACCGAGAGGCTCCAGCGCGAGGTCGAGACCGCCTTCCCCGACCGCGCGATCCGCCGGATGGACTCGGACACGATGCGGACCCCCGGCAGCCACGAGCAGGTGCTCTCGGCGTTCAAGGCCGGCGAGGTCCAGATCCTGCTGGGGACGCAGATGATCGCCAAGGGGCTCGACTTCCCCAACGTCACGCTGGTCGGGGTGGTCAACGCCGACACGGCGCTGCACATGCCCGACTTCCGCGCCGCCGAGCGGACCTTCCAGCTCGTGGCGCAGGTGGCGGGCCGCACCGGGCGCGGCGACCGCCCCGGGCGGGTGCTCGTGCAGACCTACTGCCCCGACCACCACGCGATCCTCTGCGCCTCGAGGCACGACTACGAGGGGTTCGTCGCGGGCGAGCTGCCCGAGCGCGAGCGGTTCGGCATGCCGCCGTTCGGCCGCCTGGTCCGCCTGATCGCCCGCGGCGCCGACGAGCCGGCGGTCCGCGCCTACATGGAGCACCTGGCCGACGCGCTGAAGGCGTCCGCGCCGGCCTCGGTCCACCTGCACGGCCCGTCGCCGGCGCCGGTGCTGAAGATCCGCAACCTGTACCGCTACCACCTCCGCCTCCGGTGCGCGGCCCCCCGGCCGCTCCAGGCGCTGCTGCACGACGCGGCGGCGGCGCTGGGCCCCCCGGCCGGCGTCGAGCTGGCGATCGACGTCGATCCGATCAGCCTGCTCTGATCGGGACACCCCTCGGCAGGCCGGGCCGAAAAATCCAGGAAATCCGGCCCGGGACCCCGGAATTTCCGGTTTACACCCGGAGGGCGTTGGATTATGCTCCCGCCCGTTCGGTTCCGCTCCGTGGTTTCGGCCGACCGAGACCCGGTCCGAGACCCGGCACGACCAGGCATGGAGGCCGTGGACGCGACACCCCTTCGCCCCGCATCTCATGTCCTCGCCGCCGGGGTCCGGCCACGGCTCGGACTGTCGCCGCTGATCGGTGCCGTGCCCCCTTGAGCCCCTCGACCCGCCGGGGGACCATGACGGTCCCGCGGGTCAACCGGCGTGATGGTTCGGTCGTCCGCGGTCGATCGGGGCAGCCCGGGGCGTGCCGCGCCCGGGGCGGGCCGTCGAGCGATGGTGGCCCGGTTCTCTCGTCGGCGAAGTCGCTCGAACGCGACACCCCATTTCAGGAGGAATTGATGCGCATGACGTCGAAATGGACCGGGCTGCGGACGGCCGTCCTGGGCCTCGGTCTCGTCGCCTGGGATGCGTCCCAGGGGCTCGCCTCGCCGCTCACCTACGGCACCACCGGCACGATCGACTCGTCGGGCGTGACCGGGGCGAACGTCGTCGGCTTCGCCGACCTGAGCCAGCAGAACCTGCCCGCCTCCGGGACGACCTTCCTGAGCCTCGGCGACTTCCAGGTCACCGGCCGTCAGGACGGCGGCACCACGAGCTACAGCAACACGCCGTTCAACATCACCTTCCAGGTCGACGGCGCCAACGGGCAGCCCGACCCCAACCTGACGCCGATCGTGGTCAACGGCACGCTCAACGGGTCGGTCAACGGGCTGAACTCGAACGTCCTGGCGACGTTCAACCCGATCAGCAACCCCACGTTCACCGACAGCGGCAACACCTACACGCTGAGCTTCCCGCCGGGCTACACCACGCGGCCGCTGGTCTTCGCGGGGTCGAACACCGGCGAGTCGTCGGCGGAGCTGCAGATCTCCGTCAACGCGGCCCCGCCGATCCCCGAGCCGTCGACGATCGCGCTGTTCCTGACGACCCTGGCCGGCCTCGGCATCCGCAGCCGCCTCCGCGCCCGCCGCATCGACTGAGTCGAGGCGCCGGCCCACACCATCGAACGTCCGCGAAGCCCCTCGACGCCGAGGGGCTTTTTGCTTGGTAGGGTCCGCCCCGCGGACCGCCCCTTGGAGGACCGATCCCCCGATTCACGATAGGGGACGGTCCGCGGAGCGGTCCTACTGGACCGTCGACGCCAAAATGGTCTGGTCTTCTCTGGGATTTCTGTGCAGTTTCCGGTCAGTATCACGGACCATTTTGGCGTCGACGGTCCACTACCAAGGCAAGCGATCCGGGATCATGCCGCCAGGCCACCGACCCACCCTCATCATTGCCCAGATTACCGATACACTCGTCGCCAACGCTCGATCATCGTCATCGGGACCGGCCCGAGGTCCGGGTCGCGGACCCGGTCGGCCGAGGGAGTGGGCCTTGTCACCGATGGAACGCGGGGCGATCATGTTAAGAAGAGGAGGGAGGGTCCGGGCGGGGAGCATCTGTCGCCTAATCGTATAGCGACCGCCCCGCACGACCCGAGGCCCGGGAGATGGCGAATGGCCTTGGGGCCGATCGAGCTGATGGCCAAGGCCCGCGCGGGGGAGAAGGACGCGCTGGGGGAGCTTTGCGCCTCTACCGCAACTACCTGCGGATGGTCGTGCGGACCGGGCTGGGGCCGCGGCTCCGCGAGCGGGTCGAGCTGTCCGACGTGGTCCAGGAGGCGCTGGTCGAGGTCATCCGCCAGTTCCCGCAGTTCACCGGGCAGAACGAGGCGGCGCTGGTCGGCTGGCTCCGCCGCCTGGTCGGGCAGAAGCTGGCCGACCTGGCGCGGTACCACAACCGCGTCAAGCGGTCGGCGGGGGGCCCGGCCGTGCCGCTCGACGCCCCCTGGAACGTCGAGGGGGGCGGCGACGCGGGGGGCCAGGGCGGGGCCGACTGCTCGACATGCTCTCGCTCAGCCAGACCAGCCCGAGCGAGGCGGCCAGCCGCCGCGAGCTGACCGTCCTGCTGGCCGACGCCCTGGCCGGCCTGCCCGAGCTCGAGTCCGAAGTCCTCTGGCTCCGCCACGCCGAGGGCCTCTCCTTCGAAGCCATCGGCGACCGCATGGGGATCAGCCGCAAGTCGGTCCGCGGCATCTGGGCCCGCGGCCTCAAGAGCCTGAAGCGCTCGCTCGACGGGCCGCCCGGCGGGACGATCCGCTATTCGTGAAGTCGTCAGTTCTCAGTCGTCGGTTCTCAGTCGTCGGTTCTCAGTCGTCAGTTCTCTATGATATTCCGCCGGATGAGTCGCAGGAATTCCCTTGTGCAGGATTTCCGGGAGCTTAAGGTTTGGGAGAAGGGACATCGATTGACTCTTATGGTTTATCGGATCACGGAGCGGTTTCCGAGCAACGAGCGATACGGGCTCACGAGTCAGATCCGGCGCGGTTCGAGCTCGATCCCTGCGAACATCGCCGAGGGATGTGGAAGGGGGACAATACCTGATTTCGCTCGCTTCCTCCAGATCGCCATGGGATCGGCCAGCGAACTGGAATATCACCTCCTGCTGGCCTACGATTTGGGCCTCCTCGAAGAAGGCGAACACCTCCACATGGAAGACGAAGTTATCCAAATCAAGCGGATGCTCTCCTCGCTCATCCAGAGGCTCAACGACTGACGACTGACGACCGAGAACTGACAACTGACAACTGACGACTGCCAACCGCAGGTGGAACCGATGGTCCGCCGTCCCGAGACCGAACCGACCGACCGAGACGAGCGGCTGGGTGAGGCGATCGAGGAGTACCTCGCGCTGGCCGAGGCGGGGGATGCGCCCGACCCGGACCTCTTCGCGGCGCGGTATCCCGACCTGGGCGACGACCTCTGCGCGGCTCTGGAGGGGCTGGCGCTGGTGCAGGGGCTGGTCGGCCAGCCGGGCGAGTCGGGGCAGCGGCTGGAGACGGGCCGGCGGATCGCCGGCTACCGGGTCGTCCGCGAGCTGGGCCGCGGCGGCATGGGGGTCGTCTACGAGGCGGTCCACGTCGGGCTCGACCGGCCGGTGGCGCTGAAGGTGCTGGGCGGCCACGCCGCGCCCGACTCGTCGGGCCGGCGGCGGTTCCTCAACGAGGCGCGGACCGCCGCCGGGCTGCACCACACGCACATCGTGCCGGTCTTCGACGTCGGCCAGGTCGGCGGCCTGTGCTACTACGCGATGCAGCGGATCGAGGGGAGCGGGCTCGACCGCGTGCTCCGCCACCTCCGCCGCGACCGGACGACCGCCGCCGGGTCGACCCACGGCGGCGCCTCGTCGGGCCGCGAGCCGGCGCCGGCGCCGTCGGAGCGGGCCGACTCGTCGGCCTCGGGCGCCCCGGACGACACGGCCACCTGGATCGGCGCGGGCGCGAGTCGGCCCGGGCGGGGCCTCGGCCTGGCCCCGGGGCGCGACGACGACGAGCCGACGCCGTTCGTGCCCCCCCGCGGGTCGGCGTATTATCGCTGGGTCGCCGAGGTCGGCCGCCAGTCGGCCGAGGCGCTGGCGCACGCGCCACCAGCGCGGCGTCATCCACCGCGACGTCAAGCCGTCGAACCTGCTGGTCGACGCGCGGGGGATGGTCTGGATGGCCGACTTCGGCCTCGCCCGCCGCCTGGCCGACCCGTCCCTGACGCAGCACGACAGCCTGCTCGGCACCCCGCGGTACATGAGCCCGGAGCAGGCGCGGATCGGCCCGATCGACGGCCGCAGCGACATCTACAGCCTGGGCGCGACGCTCTACGAGCTGCTGACCCTTGCGGCCGCCGTTCGAGGGGAGGACCGCCGCCGAGCTGGTCGAGCAGATCGGCGGCCGCGAGCCGGCGCCGCCGCGGCAGGCCGACCCGCGGATCCCCCGCGACCTGGAGACGATCGTCCTGAAGACGCTGGCCAAGCGCCCGGCCGACCGCTACGCGACGGCCTCCGAGCTGGCCGACGACCTGGAGCGGTTCCTCCACCACGAGCCGGTGCGGGCGCGGCGGATCGGCCCGGTCGGCCGGCTCTGGCGGTTCGCGCGGCGGCACCCGGCGCTGGCCGGCGTCTCGACCGCGGCGGCGGTCGCCGTCCTGACGACGGCGACGGTGGCCTACGTCCGCGTCGTCCAGGAGCGCGACCAGGCGACGAGACCCAGGTCGAGACCAGGCGGCGCTGCGCAGACCGAGGCCGCCTACCAGGCGAGCCGCACGGCCGCGATGCGCGAGGAGCTCTGCGCGAGGCGGAGCTGGTCCGCCGGTCGAGGATGCCGAACCGCCGCAAGACGGGCCTCGAGCTGATCCGCGACGCCGTCGACCTCGGCCCCGACGCGGCCCTGCGGGCCCGGCTGCGGGGCGAGGCGGTCGAGTTCCTCGTGCTCCGCGACGTCGAGGCGCGGCCCGCCATCCCCACCGGGCGGGCCCAGCGGCTCGCCTTCGGCCCCGACGGGACCCGGCTGGCGACGCTCTCCGGCGCGGCGACGACGAGGTCTCGCGCTCTGGAACGTCGAGCGCGGCGCGCGCCTGGACAGCCACCGGCTCCGCCCCGCGCGGGCCAAGGCCGCCCCGTCGGCGCCGCCGAGCGCCCCGACCGGGCCGGCGGCGCCCTCCGGCCCCGGCCCCGGCCGCCAGGGGTCGGGCGGCCGCCCTTCCCGGACGCCGCCGATCTGGGCGCGGCCGGCCAGTGCATCGCGGTGGGCCTGCCCGGCGGCGCGGGGTCCGCCTCTTCGACGCGACCACCGGCGCGCCGGTGCGCGACCTGGAGATCCCCGGCCGCCGGCTCTCGGCGCTGTGGGCCACCCCCGACGGCCATCGCCTCGTGACGTTCGAGGGCCCGACGCCGCCCGGCCGCGGCCGCCGCGACGAATACCAGGTCAACCTGTACGACCCCGAGCAGATCGACCGGCCGATCGCGACCCTGGAGCGGTGGGAGGCGGTCCAGGGGCCGGGGCAACCCCAGGGCCGGGCCTTCGACTTCCCGCTGGTCGCGATCGCGCCCGACGGCAAGTCGGTGGCCGTCGCCCGCGGCCGGGTGCGGGTCGTCTCGCTCTGGTCGACCGACGACGGCCAGGCGCTCGGCACGATCGAGGCCAGACGACGCAGTCCGACCTGTCGGCGCTGGCGCTGGGGCCCGACGACGTGCTGGCGACCGCCGGGGGCGGCAGCATCGGGCTGTGGGACCTCCAGACGCTGACCCCCCTGCTCGGCCTCGACACCCGGCCAGGCGTTCATCCGGCATCCTGCGGTTCAACCCCTCGGGCACGCTCCTGGCGGCCGGCGGGCGGGGCACCGGCATCGAGGTCTGGGACCCGGCGTCGCACGCCGAGGTGGCCGTCCTGCCGACGCCCGACGAGCGTCCACGACCTGGCCTTCTCGCCCGACGGCCGGACGCTGGTCGCCGCCTCGGGCGATTCCACGTCGGTCTGGGCCGTCGTCGACCCGATCGCGCGGGTCCAGCTCGGCGGCTTCGACGTGCCGACGACCGCGCTGGCCTTCCGCGGCGACGGCCTGCTGGCGATGGGGTCGACAGCAGGGCGAGATCCGGTTCTGGGAGCCCGGCCGCTCCTCGATCGCCGTCGACCGCCGCCGCGCGACGGGGTGATCCCCGGCGACCGCGATCCGTCGGCCCGCCCCCGGCCGGTCGCGCTGGCCTTCGACGACCGCGACCGGCTGGTCGTGGTCGACTCCGACTCGCTCCGCTACTGCGACCAGCGCCCCGCGGTGCACGAAGGCGACCCGCGTGGAGATCCCCGCGGCGCGGGGCGGGCCCTTCGGGATGAGCCGGTCCACCCCGCAGGTCGCGCGGGCGTCGGGGGGCCGGACCCTGCTCCTGGCGCGATCGGACAAGATCCTGGCGTGGGACGCGCGCCGACCGCCTGGAGCCGCTGAAGCTGCCCGAGTCCTGGAGGCGCGGGCCCGACCCCGACCGCCCGCGGGGCGGCCCGCCCGGCGCCGCGACGGCCCCGGCAGCCTCCGCGGCCGCGGGGCCCGATGCCAACCGCCCGCGGGGCTTCCCGTTCGGCTGGCGCGCCTGGCGGCGGGGCCGGCCGGCGACCGGCTCTACCTGCTCGACTTCGGCGGGGGCGTCCATGCCCTGGCGCTCGACCGCGACGGGACCGCGCGGCCCGTGTGGTCGCACCCCGCCCACGCGCGCCATCCTGGTGGCTTCCCCCGACGGCCGGACCCTGGCGATCCGCGACCGCCAGGGGATCATCCTGCTCGACGCGATCAAGGGGACCGAGCGCCATCGGCTCGCGCCCCCTCCGACTCGCCCGAGGGCGCGGGCCGCCCGCTCGCCCTGGCGTTCTCCCCCGACGGCCGCGAGCTGGCCGTCGGCACGCCGCAGGGCCAGGTCGAGATCTGGTCGCTCGCCGACCCGCCGCGCCCGCGCTCCGGCTCCCCGGCCACCGCGGGTCCGTCCGGCGTGCTCGCCTACGACGCCACGGCCGATCGCCTCGCCAGCGGCGGCGACGACCGGCTCGTCGAGGTCTGGGACCTGGAGCGCCTCCGCATCGAGTTGGGACGGCTCGGCCTCGCCTGGGGCGCCGACGCCCGCCCGGAGTGATGCCGTGGCCCGTCGCTGGAAGGTGCTGATCACCGTTGCGACGTTGCCCGTCGCGGCCGGGTTGCTCGTCGTCCTCGGCCAGGGGTTCCAGTGGGTCGGGCGGACCGACCTCCAGATCGAGATCGTGGTGACCGACGCGGACACCAGAAGGCCGATCGAAGGGGCCACGATCCACGTCCAGACGGAGAGTGGAGGCTTCTGCCTGGAGCAGGACGGGCCTGTCTTCGCGATGACGGCTGACCGCGACGGGAGCGTCACGCGGCTCTATCACCAGTGCATGTGCTTCGGCACCAAGACGTTGATGCGGGATTCGTGGTCCGTCCACCTACCTCCCTGGGCGTTCTGGGCCACCGCGCCCGGTTACGTGGACGGCGACGTCACGGGCCTGGATCAGAGCCGCCATCGGGTCCGCCGCGGCCACGGAGGCCCGGCAACCCTGGTGGTCCCGGTCACCTTGCGCAAGGCGGGGCGATGACGATCGGCCGCGGGGCTCAGATCAAGCTCTCCAGCAGGAGCTTGAGCTTGCGGACCTCGACCTCGACGTCGAACGGGTTGTCGGGCTGGTCGAGGATCGAGACGGTCAGCGCGGTCGTAGCCGTGGCGCGCGAGCTGGTTGACGATCCGGCCGTACTCGACCTCGCCTTGACCGACGCGGACCTGGAACTCGCCGGGGCCGCGGCCGGTGTCGCGGAGGTGGACGTTCTGGACGTAGGGGTACACGACGTCGAAGTCGGCCCCCTGGTTCGGGCCCTGGATGTAGTGGCTCGGGTCGAGCGTCAGCCGCAGCCCGGGGACCGCCTTGCAGAGCTCGGCGGCGACGGCCGGGTCGGCCGTCACGGTCGGCGAGTGGGTCTCGACGGTCAGGACCAGCCCCTCGCGCATCGCGAACGAGGCGAGGCCCGAGAGCCGCCCGACCTCATCGTCGAACGGGGTCCCCAACGGCGCCGCGGGGATCGTCAGCACGGCGACGGTCAGCGGCTTGGCCAGCCGGCACATCGCCTCGAACCGCTTGCGCATCGCGGGGCTGGTCAGGTCGGCCGATCCGCCGAAGTCGAGCCCGAGCGCCGCGGGCGTCAGGCTCGGCCCCTGGCGGAGCCGGTGCACGGCCGCCTCGGGGTTCTCGGCCACCTCCGACGGGCCGAAGGTGCGCGCCCGTCCTCGACGATCGACAGCTCGATCTTGTCGAACTCCAACTCGGCGATGTGGCGAAGGGCCGACTCCAGCGGCTCCTTCGAGAAGCAGAGCGTGTTGCAGGCGACGAACACCCGACCCCCTCCTTAGAGTGCTGAGTGCTGAGTCCTTGTAGGGTGGGCATCGCCCACCATCTTCGATCCTGCATGGTGGGCGATGCCCACCCTATGAAGACTGAGTTCCGAGTCTCCACGCTTATACTCAGCACTCAGCACTTCCGATATTCGGGATCTTACCGCAGCCTGCGTCCGGGCGGTAGGGGAGTCGCGTCGCCGGTGCGGATCATGTCGGGTTGCCCGGCGTCGGGGCCGTCGGCGGGGGCGGGCCCGGCGAGGCCGGGCAGGCGGGCCCAGCGCGAGGAGGCCAGCCGGGCGAAGTCGGCGTAGCGGCGCTCGCGATAGGCGTGCAGGGCGGCGATCAGGGCGCGCCGCGCGTTGAGCCGCTCGGGCTCCGTCGGCGCGTCGCCGGTGACGGTCACGTCGTCGAGCCAGAGGTCTCCGGCCGTCAGCAGCTCGAACCGGAGCCGGACGGTATCGAGCCCGCCGGGGGGCAGCTCGGAGGCGCGGACGGCCAGCGCGGCCCAGTCGGTCGGGACGGCCAGCTCCGACTGGCGGACGAACGGCTTGCCCGCCGCCTGGCCCTCGATCCAGACGCGGGCCCGGCGCCGGGCCGCGCCGCGCGGAACCACGCCCGGACGGTCAGCGACGATCTGCGCATCGGGGGCGAAGCCCTCGCTGAGGACGCCCGCCGGGGCCGCCTGCGCCGTGAGCCGCAGGCTCGCCCGCCCGGTGTGCGGATGCGACGGGTCGAGCTCGGCCGCGGCCGCGCCCCCCATCCCGCCGACGGCCTGCCACCCGGAGGCCGGCGCCGCCGCGCGGCCCGGCGAGCTGGACCGGCGCGGCGGCTCGAAGCCGGGGTTGGGCGGTCCGACGCGCCCCGGGGCGGGCTCGCGGCCGAGTCGTGAGAGCTGGCCGGCCAGCTCGTTGGACCGCGCCTGCATGTCGGCCAGGACCGCCTCGGAGGGGTGCGGCGTCACCGCCGCGACATGCACCGGCGCCGCCGCGACGCGCAGCGCCGCGACCCCGAACGGCCGCAGGTCGAGCCCGAGCCGCCCCCCCCCGGCGACCGCCTCGGGCGCCAGGCGGAGGCCGCGCCCCAGGTCGTCGACCGTCGCGGCGCCGGGGGCCGACAGGACGGCCTCGAGCCGGATCGGGTAGGGCGTGTCGTTGGCCAGCGCCAGGTAGGTCCGCGCCCCCGACGGGAGCGTCCGCACCACCACGCCGAACGGCTGGCGGTCGACCGTCGTCGCGGCCGTCGGCGTCGCGGGCAGGCCGCGGAGGACCCGGGCGAACCGCCGGACCCTCTCCTCGTGCCCGGCGACGGCGGCCGTCGCCAGCACGACCCAGCGCGCGTCGAGCGCCGCCAGCGAGTGCCCCAGCAGCTCATCGCCCGCCGACCCGTCGGCCAGCGGCGGGGCGGTCAGGCGGAGGCCCGTGCCCTTTCTCGGACTTGAGATCTGAGGATTTGAAACTTGAGAATTTGACATCTGATATTTGAAATCTGCCATCGACGGGCCGTCCTCGGCCGCGACCAGCAGCCCGCGGCCGGGCCGGGCGGCGACGGGGGCGTCGAGCTCGGGGCTGGTGGCCAGGTCGTGCGCCAGGTCGTCGGCGGACGGGCCGACGCCCCGCAGGACGACCGGGGCGCCGTCGCCGGTGGGCCAGGCGTCCAGGTCGAGCCCGACGGCGCGCCAGGCGTGGATCGGGGCGAGCCCGGCCAGGTCGACCCGCCGCGCCTCGTGGCCGGCCGGCCCGTCGTCGAGGCCGGGCGTGGCGACCGCCAGGACCGCGCCGGGGTCGGCGCGGCGGGCCGCGTCGGCCAGGGCCGAGTACAGCGCGGCGATCCCGCGCGACCGCCAGGTCAGCCAGGGCATCCGGCCCGAGCCGGTCAGGAACTGCGAGCGCTCGGAGAAGCGGTTCGGGTCCGTCGCCCGCCAGGCCGGGGATGCCCCGCGAGGTCTCGGGCCCGAAGGTCTCGCGGACGAACCGGGCGAACGTCGCGTCGTCGAGCCCGGTGTCGGGCCCGCCCAGCAGGGTCGGCCCCGGCCCGAGCCGGATCAGGAGGCCGGCGGGCCGCGCGGCCGGCGGTCGCGACGCGACCGCCTCGGCGACCCGTCGCGTCATCGCGTCGCGGACCTCGGGGTTCAGCGGGTGGTAGGCCGGCCCGTCGGCCAGGCCGCGGCGGTCGACCCGCACCAGCCCGCGCCGCAGCGCCTCGGGCGAGTCGGGGGCGGGGAGGCCCGGCAGGGGGCCGTCGAAGGCGAGCTCCAGCCACGCCGAGCACCCCTGGCGGCGGAGGATGCGGCACGCCAGGTCGAGGCGGTCGGGGCCGGTGGCGTCCTCGGCCGCCTGGCCGTCGAGCGCCTGCCGTCGCGAGGCGTCGGCCAGGCGCTCGGGCAGGACCACCGTCGTGGCGCCGCAGTGCGCCGCGTAGAGGGCGAGGTTGCGCGCCTGCGCCAGCGGGTCGGCGCGGCCGTCGTCGCCCCCCCGCCGCCGAAGCGGTCCAGCGCGTCGGGCCCGGACAGGTAGAGGCCCAGGCTGCGGGACGGCTCGGCGCGCGGCTCGGCGGCGGCCGGCGCCGGCGGGAGGTCGGCCAGCTCGGCCAGGGCGACCGTGCCGAGCCGCACCGGCGCCGAGGCGTCGCGGTTGACCAGCACGAGCACCGGGTCGGCCGCGTCGGGCCAGACGAGCCAGGAGAAGGTCGCGGCGGGGCCGCCGTCGAGGATCGGAGGGCCCGAGGCGCAGGCGTCGAGCACGACGCGGGGCCGCCCCGCGGGCGCGCCGGGTCGACCAGCGCCACGCCGAGCGCCGCGGGATGGCCGCCGGTGACCGTCAGGGCGAGCCGGTGCGGGCGGCCGGGGTGGGGGACCTTCAGCCCCACGGCCGACCAGGAGAGCCCCGAGGCGTCGGCCGGGGCGAGGTTGGCGGCCTCGGGCCCGCCGCGCAAGATCCAGCCGCGGAGCCGGTCGCGGCGGGTCGCCTCGACCAGAGCCGCCTCCGGGACCGCCCAGGCCGCGCCCCCCGGCGCGAGCACCGGGGCCCGCCCCGAGGCGGTCGGCCGATAGCCGCGGGGCCGCGCCAGGTCGATCGTCTCGACCTCCGGCTCGGCGCGGGGGCCTCCCGCGTCGTCGCCGGGCTTCGCCCGCGGCCCGACGACGGCCAGCGTCAGCCGCCGCGACGCCGCGTTCGCCGCCTGCGGGGCCCGTCGGCGGCGAATCCACCGGCCCAGGCGCGATCCCTCGGCGCCGGCGACCGGCTCCCACGAGGCGCGGACGTCGAGGCTGTACGTCCCCTCGACCGCCGGCGCGGGCAGGTCCCACGAGAGCGTCGGCGGCTCCGGGCCGTTGGCGGCCACGACCTCGGCCCTCTCCTGCCGCCAGAGGGGCTCGCCCCCCCGGATCGATCGCAGCTCGACGGAGCACCGCACCGTCATCTCGGCCGCCTCGGGGGCCAGGATGTTCAGCCCGACCGTGAGGGGGACGACCGTCCCCGGCGCGGCCGTGCCGTCGCCCGCGCCGAGGCCGACCTCCAGGGCATCCCACGCGAGCCGTTCGACGACGATCTCCATCGGCGCCGACGACGGGGTCCGCTGCGGGCCGTCGAGCAGCGCCAGGAGCGGGATGCGCATGACCTGCCCGTTGGCCCGGAACGCCAGGCTGGCCCCGATCGGCGCCTCGACCCGGCCCGGACGCGTCCGGTGCGTCCCGTGCCGAGCGCCCAGCCGCCGCCGGGCTGCCGCTCCGGGCCTCCGGGCGATCCCGACGGCCAGGCGATCGCCTCGACGACCTGCCCTTCGGACATCTCCAGGACGAGCGCCGCGCCCTCGCCCCCCGGGGGCGGGCCCCACGACACCTCGACGGTCAGGCGGACCGGCGCGGGGCCGCCGCCCGCGGCCGGATCGGGCGGCGCGGCCAGGGCGATCGTCCCGAGCAGGAACGCCCCCAGGCCCGCCGTGACTCCGCGCCGTCCCTTGCGCATTCGGAAAGTCCACCGCCCCTCGCGCCCCGGCCGGTCCCGGGCCCGAGGCCGCATCCTTGCGGCGCCAGGCCCTCGGCGCGCCCGTCCCCGTCCCGTCCCGCACAAAGACCGCGGGACCTCCGTAGTCTTATTGCATAAGGCATCGGCCGTCCGACCCGCCGACTGGAGCCATTCCCGAAAAAACGCGAAAAACCCTCACGATCCCACCCCCCGACGGGCCTCCCGCCGCCGAAATTCGGCGCGGAAATCGCAAAGTCGTCCCCCGCGGTTGGGCGACAAATTCCCCTATCGGAAATGGCGCGGGCCGGGCGGGCCCGGCGGACCGAGCGGCTCCCCCCGCCAACATTCGGTTGCAGAGAACCGGGCCCGGTGCCCATAATTGCTCCCTTATTCTCCCCCCACCGGCCCTTTCGGTTAGGACGGCCGGGCCACGCCGCCCGGACGATCGCCGGGCCCGGCCCCTCCGCCGCGAGCCGCAAGCCCCGGGCGGCGAAAGTCCGGCCCCTCCTCGATTTAAGGATCTGCGTTCATGTGGACTTTCGTCTGGCTGGTGACGACGATCTTCAACGGTCATGACGGCCTGGAGCCGACCGACCGGCTCGTCCCGCCGGGCTGGCAGGGGAACCCCTGGGGACCGGCCGCGACCCGGCGCGGCAGGCCGGCGCAGCTGCCGCCGATCGCCATGACCCCGATCATGAAGCAATGGGACCGCTGGGGCCGCAAGGTGCTCCGCGACGGCGACATCGTCTTCCGCCGCGCCGACGCGCGGATCCTGCTGGGGCGGTTCCCGTTCAGCCGGTTCACGGCGCGGGTCAGCGGCAGCGAGTTCTCGCACACCGGGATCGTCGCCGTCGAGCAGGGCGAGCCGGTCGTCTACGACACGACCAAGGCGGGCGTGCGGCGGCAGCCGTTCGCCGTCTGGGTGCTCGACAACGTCGGCCCGCTCGGCGTCAAGAGGCCCCGGCCCGAGCTCGCCTCGCACATCCCGGGCGTGCTCCGCTTCTGCCGCGACGCGTTCGAGAAGCAGGTCCCCTTCGACTTCGACCTCAACCCCGACGACACGGCGCTGTACTGCGTCGAGATGACCGAGAAGGCCTATCGCGCCGGCGGCCTGCGGCTCTCCGAGCCGGTCCGCCTGGGGGACATGGAGAACGTGACCAAGTACCCGATCTGCGTCTTCCTGTTCCTGAAGCTCTCCAAGCTGACGCTCGACCAGCCGGTCTACTTCCCGGGCAACGAACGGCACGGGATCTGGTCGTCGCCGAACCTGATGACGGTCTACCCGCCGCCGTCCTCCTCGCCGTCGGCCGGCAAGCCGCACGGGGCGACCGCCGCGCGGACGGCGTCGCGCGACGGCCCGAACCCGCGCTGAGCGGGCGCAGTTGGCCTTGACATCCGGCGGGGTCCGGGCAAACTGAGGCCCCCCATCCACCCCGGCCAGGGAACGGCCGGGGTGGCGACCGGGTGGTTCCCCGAGGCCCTCCTACCATGCGACCCTCGCCACGGATCGGCGCCTTCAGCCTCGCAATCCTCCTGGCGGCCCTGCCCGCCCCCCTCGCCGTCGCCGACGACGCCCCGCACGGCGCACGGGCCTCGGGCGAAGCCTACCCGCACAAGGCCCTCCGGCGCCACGAGTTCGGGGTCGGGGCGCGGTCGTACTGGATCTACGAGCCCGCCGAGCCGACCCCCGCCGTGGCGCCGGTGATCGTCTTCCATCACGGCTGGCTCGCCGTCAACCCGGCCGCCTACGGCGCCTGGATCGACCACCTGGTCCGCCGCGGCCAGGTGGTGATCTTCCCCCGCTATCAGCTCGACGTGGCGACCCGCCCCGACGACTTCCTGCCCAACGCGCTGGCCGCCGTCCGCGACGCCTTCGACGTGCTGGAGACGTCGCCCAAGCACATCCGGCCCGACCGCGAGCGGTTCGCTTTGGTCGGCCACTCGGCCGGCGGCAACCTGTCGGCGCAGATGGCGGCGACGGCCGTCGAGAACCACCTGCCGGTGCCGAGGGCGCTGGTCCTGCTGATGCCCGGCGAGGTCAAGCCGGCGCGCGAGCCGTCGCTGTCGCGCATCCCGCCGACGACCCTGCTGGTGGTCGCCGCCGCCGAGGACGACCGCATCGTCGGCGACGTCCGCGCCCGCCAGATCTTCGCCGGGGCGACCTCGATCCCCGCCGAGCGGAAGAAGTACGTGTTCTACCGGACCGACCGCCACGGCTTCCCCTGGCTGATCGCCGACCACTTCTCGCCGACGGCGGCACTGCGCGGGTTCGACACCGGCGACGGCCTGCTCCGCGGCTACCAGCTCAACCGCGCCGAGCTGAACGCCTTCGACTACGCCGGCTTCTGGCGGCTGGCCGACCTGACGCTCGACGCCGCCTTCGCCGGCAAGACGCTCGACGAGGCGACCGACCACGGCGAGCAGTTCCGCCACCTCGGCTACTGGAGCGACGGCCGCGCCGTCGCCCGCCCGACCGTCGGCGACGACCTCTCGACCATCCCCCGCGTCTTCCCCACCAACGGCCTCCGCCTGATCCAGTGGACCTCCAGCCTCGACCTCGACGGCCCGACCCGCTCCAAATAACGTAGACCACTCGGCCGACGCGATCGTTACACATTTCGGTTCGTCCGGCGCCGGCCATCGAGTTCGTTCGGGCGCCGGTCGTCGAGTTCGTTTGCGCCAGTCCCGAGTTCGTTCGGCGCCGGCCACCGAGTTCGTTCGGGCCCCGCGTTCGGTTCGGTCGGCGCCGGCCGTTGGGTTCGTCCGGCGCCGGGCCGTGAGTTCGTTCGGCTCCAGCGTCGAGTTCGTTTGAGACGAGCATCGAGTTCGTTCGGGCCGCGTGTCAAGTTCATTCGGGCCCCAGCCACCCATCCGCAGCTTGCCCATATCCCCATTGGGTTCGTTTCGCGCATACGATCAATTGTTCAATTCGGATGGATTGCGATCCAAACCTCAATTCGGTTCGTTCGGCAGCGGGCGTCGAGTTCGTTCGGGCGCGGCGCCAGTTCGTTCGGCGCCGGCCATCGAGCTCGTTCGGCGCGGCGGATTTCGGTTCGTTCGGCGCCGGATGACCCGAGTGCCCTCCGATCGGGAATCGGCAATGGCCGCCTATCTTGACCGAGGTGCCATTGGCTTCGTTTGGGGCCCGGGGTCGAGTTCGTTCGGGCGCGGGGCACGAAGGTTCCACGTCTCAGTTCGTTCGGCGCGGGGCGAGTCGGCCGTGGGCCTCGTCGGGTTCAGCTTGCCAAGGATCACGGGGGCACAAGGCCCTCTCTATATCATCGGGCCGGGGCGATCGGGCGTCCTCCTTTTCCAAGCCCTGACCGCGAAGTAGCGTCATGGGGGTGGCTGGGGTTGCCGCAGGCAACCCCGGCGGCGCGGGACCGGGGTTGCCTGCGGCAACCCCAGCCACCCGACGCCTCCTGTCGCTTCGCGGCCCGGACGCCGGATGGCGTCCGGGCCACCCTGCGCTGAAGCCGTCGGCAATCTTAAGAGGTCGGGTGGTGCGTGAGGGGGGAACCCAGTGAACGCCACGCCCGTATCGGGATCAGTGCATGCTGCTCATGTCGATTCTGTCGAAGCCGTTGATTCAGCCAATCACCTAGCCGATAATTGAGCGAAACGATCAGTGCGGGGTCGCTTGATTGCTTGATCGGCCTTGCTGCACAGGGGGCGAAGCCGTGCAGGCCACCGAGTCCAACTTCCTCCAGTTCCTCAAGGCCCCGAAGCAATTCGGCATCCCCATCTACCAGCGGCCGTATAGCTGGACGCTGAAGCAGTGCCAACAGTTGTGGTCGGATGTCGTGCGGGTCGCGGAAGACGAGTCGGTGACGGGGCACTTCATCGGCTCCATCGTCTACATCGAGAAGGGCATTTACCAGGTCGCCTCCGTCCCGCAACTGCTGGTGATCGACGGTCAGCAAAGGCTCACCACCCTGTCGCTGCTCCTCGCTGCCCTGGGCAAGATCATCGAGGAGCGGGGGGCCGAAGCGGACATCAGCCGTAGGAGGATCAATAACTACTTCCTGTTCAACAGCGAGGAGGAGGGCGACCTCTACTACAAGCTGCAACTGACGCAAGGCGACCGTCAGACCTTCATCAACGTCGTTGAAGGTGGGGATTTGCCCGGAAACCCGTCGAACCGCATCGTCGAGAACCATCGGTTCTTCGAGGAGCAGATTCGGAAGTCGAGCCAAGACCCCAATACGATCTATAAGGGGATCAGCAAACTCATCATCGTAGACATCTCCCTCGATCGGGACAGGGACAACCCACAACTTATATTCGAAAGCTTGAATTCTACGGGTCTGGATTTGACTCAAGCTGACCTGATTCGCAATTACGTCCTCATGGGTTTGGAAAGCAAGGACCAGTCGGAGGTCTACCGCAAATACTGGTATCCGATGGAGCAGGGCTTCGGTCACGCAGAATACGCGGTTCAGTTCGACCGCTTCATGCGGGATTACTTGACGATCAAGACGGGACGCATCCCCAACATCAACGAGGTATACGCCAGCTTCAAGTCCTACTTGCAGGGCCAGAAGCAGGCGACGATGGAGGAGACCGTCGCGGACGTTTATGAATACTCCAAGTATTTCGTCCGGCTGGCATTTCTGAAAGACGCGGACAAGGAGATCAACTCGGCCTTGGCCGACATCAATACCCTCAAGGTCGATGTCGCCTACCCGTTCCTCCTGCAAGTCTACGACGACTACGAGCACCGACTCCTTTCGCGGGACGATTTCATCTCCGTCCTGAAGCTGGTCGAGAGCTACGTCTTCCGCCGAGCCGTCTGCGGGATTCCCACGAACTCCCTCAACAAGACGTTCATTTCCCTCGCCTCGGAGATCGACAAGGCGAACTACCTCCAGACTGCCCGCGCGGCCTTCTTACTCAAAGACTCCTACAAGCGGATGCCGGACGATGAGGAGTTTCGCCGGGAGTTCGTCGTCAAGGACTTCTACAATTTCAGGAGCCGTAACTACCTGCTGAGGAAGCTGGAGAATTACGACCGCAAGGAGGGGGTTGAGGTCGAGGGCTTCACGATCGAACACGTCATGCCCCAGAACGAGAACTTGCCCCCCGAGTGGAGGCAGGAGTTGGGGCCGGAATGGGAGCATGTCCACTCGAAATATCTGCACACGATCGGGAACCTCACCCTGACCGGCTACAACCCGGAATTGAGTGATCGACCTTTCCGAGAGAAGCGAGACATGAAGGACGGGGGGTTTGCGGACAGCCCGCTACGCCTGAACCGAGGCCTCGCCAAGCTGGAGCACTGGAACGAGGAAGAGATATCCAAGAGGGCAAAGGCCCTCGCCGATCTCGCAATCAAGGTATGGGCAACCCCGGCCTTGCCGACGGAGGTTTTGACGGGGTTGCGCCACAGCCGGGTCGTCGAGGGGGGCAAGGTTTACACGCTCGCTGACCATGCGGGCGTGCTGAAGGGGGTCCGGCTTGAGTTGTTCGAGAAGGTCCGCAAGCGAATCCTGAACCTGAGTTCCGCCGTCAGGGAGGAAGTGAAGAAGCACTACATCGCCTACAAGGCGGCGACGAACTTCGTGGACATCGAGCCGCAGAAGCAACGGCTTAAGCTGACGCTCAACATGACGTTCGATGAGGTCAATGATCCGGAGAAGATTTGCCGGGACGTTTCCAACGTAGGCCATTACGGCAACGGGGATGTCGAGTTCGGCGTGACCTCTGCCGAGCAGATCGAATATGCGTTGTTCCTGATCCGACAGTCCTACGAGAAGCAACGCGAGGATGTGGAAGCCTGAGGCTCCCATGTGCGGGGGGAGAAGTCACTCCTCGGCCTCATCCAGTTGACCGCAGGGTGGCCCAGACGACTGGCTCGTCTGGGCGGCGAAGCCGCACGAGGCGAGAGGATGAGCGGGGCCGAGCCGTTCGGCCTGGCGTCCCCAACCACCTCCCGTCTCTTCGTGACCCGAACGCCGTCCTGCGTTCGGGCCACCCTGCCGTCATCCGTCGTGCTTCCGATTCAGCAGGTCTTTGACGGTGTCGGCGAAGTCGCGCACGTGGGGCGGGGGGTGGCTGGGGTTGCCGCAGACAACCCCGGCGGCGCGGGACCGGGGTTGCCTGCGGCAACCCCAGCCACCCGACCGGCGGCGCCGTGCCCGACGGCATCGGCTCGCTTCACTTGGCCGCCCGCGTCCGCAAGCTTGCCCGGGGAGGAGGTGAAGCGTCAGGTCACATCCTCCGTGGAGAACAGCGCCTTGAGGTAGGACAGCCGGCATTCCGGGAACTTGGCGTCCTTGTCGAGATACTGGACCCTCTGCCACATCTCGGGCATCCCGTTCTTGACCAGGTCGTCCGCCTCGCCGAGGACGGGACCGCGCCCGAACTCGAAGACGTACGCGTCGCGATGCTCGCGGCCGATCGCCGCGGCCTTCTCCGTCGGACTCAGCTCGATCATCATCGTGCTCCCGGCTACGTCGCCTGAGCGGGTCCCAGCAACCCGCATGTCTCGGGATCTCACCTGGCCGCCCGCGCCTGGATGGCCTTGAGGATCTGCTCCTTCACGGCTTCGAGGTTGAAGCTCGCGCCCTTCTGCATCGGCGGGAACTCGACGAACGTCTCGCCGACCTTCGCCACCTCCTGCTGCACGAAGGTGAACCGCCAGAACTCGTGGATCGAAGAAGTTGTAGTAGTTGAGCGACCCGGACAGGCCGGTGCGCTCGAACGGGTCGAGGCGGAGGTTGGCCAGGATCGGCCAGTCGGGCTTGACCGTCCCGCCGAGCCAGCCGTTCGGCTGGTCGATGAACCGATACTTGTAATCGTCGATGCGCACCGCGCCGAGCGTCCCCTCGGCGAAGTACAGGACCTCGTGCCGCTTCGACGGCCCCTTGCCGGTGATCAGGTCGGTCTGGTCGTAGCCGTCGAGGTGGACCTTGTAGGTCGTCTCGCCGAGCGGCTTGCCCTGCTTCAGCTCGTCGACGATCTCCGGGTCGCCCGGCCGCCGCCACGAGCGTCGGGAACCAGTCGAGCCCCGACATGAGCTGGTTCTCGACCTTGCCGGCCGGCACCTTGCCCGGCCATCGGACGATGCAGGGCACGCGCATGCCCCCTTCGAGCACCGTGCCCTTGCCGCCGGCGAACGGCGTCTGGCCGCCGTCGGGCCAGGTGAAGTTCTCGGCGCCGTTGTCGGTCGTGAACACGAGGATCGTGTCGTCCGCGACGCCCAGGTCGTCCAGCTTCTTCATCACCGAGCCGACGATGTCGTCGAGCTGGGCCATGCCCGCCTCGTAGGTGTACCAGCCGTTCTCCGGCGTCTGCATCCTGGCGTACTTGTCGGAGAGGTGGGTGATGACGTGCATCCGGGTCGGGTTCAGCCAGACGAAGAACGGCTTGTCGTCCCCCTTCGCCTTGTCGATGAACTTGAAGGTGTGGCCGAGGATCTCGTCGTCGACCGTCTTCATGCGGTCGGGGTCGAGCGTGCCGGCGTCCTCGATCTTCTGCCTGCCGACCTTGCCCCAGCGCGGCTGCTCGGTCGGGTCGTCCCGGTCGGTCGCCCAGCTATGGATCATGTTCCGGGGGCCGACCTTGGCCTTCAGCTCCGGCGGGTAGGAGTGGCAGGCCGGGTCCTCCATCGCGTCGAGGTGGTAGAGGTAGCCGAAGAACTCGTCGAACCCGTGGACCGTGGGGAGGTACTCGTTGAGGTCGCCGAGGTGGTTCTTGCCGAACTGGCCGGTGGCGTAGCCCATCGACTTGAGCGCCGTGGCGATCGTCGGCGCCGCCGCGGGCATCCCGACCCTGGCACCGGCCTGGCCCACGGTGGTCAGGCCGGTGCGGATCGGCAACTGGCCGGTGATGAAGTTCGCCCGGCCCGCCGTGCAGCTCGGCTCGGCGTAGTAGTCGGTGAACAGCATGCCCCTGGGCCGCGAGCCGGTCGAGGTTCGGCGTCCTGCCGGCCATCATGCCGCGGTGGTAGGCGCCGATGTTGAACCAGCCCACGTCGTCGCCCATGATGAAGACGATGTTCGGCTTGCGCCCCCGAGTCGGGGCCGGCACCTCGGCCTGCCCTGCGCGGGCAGACGACCGTCCCTGGCTCGCGCCTTCCGCGCGACCCTCATCCTGCCGCCCCCCGACCGCCAGGCCGTCGGGAGGACTCGCCGCGGACGCGGGGAGAGAAGCCCGCAAGGCGCCCGAGCCGGCGACATAACCCAGGGCCGAGCCGACGGCGACGAGTGCCATCGCCGTGAGACGGGTGCGATCCATGGCAGGGAGACTCCTCTTGCGAACCCGAGCGGGACCTGATCGGAGGAGACGGCATATTAACCGGATGAGCAACTCCGGCAAAGGGGCCGGCGCCTCCGGCAGGCGCCCGCGGGGGCGTGGTCCCGGAGGCCGCCCAGGACCCCGCACCCGCCTCTCGTCGCTCCGCTGCGGAGGGCCGACCGTCATCCGTCGTGCTTCCGATTCAGCAGGGCCTTGACGGTGTCGGCGAAGTCGCGCACGTGGGGCGGCTGCAGGGCGCCCTTGCGGCAGACCAGGTACACGGTCGTGCGGCCGAAGTGGCTGCTCATCGACCGCTCGTGGAGGTTGGGCTGCGGCCTGTGCGAGGGGACGCGGCCGATCAGGCCGATGCCGAAGCCGAGCTCCACGTAGCGGCGGATCGTCGCGGCGAGGTACGCCTCGACCCGTCGCGACGACGTGGGGCAGCCGCCGAGCTTCTCCAGGGCGAGCATGACGGTCGGGTCGACGAACGACGCCGGCGCGTTGACCAGGGGATAGTCGCACAGGTCGCGGGGCCGGACCACCCGCCGCCGCGCCAGGGGATGGTCCCTGGGCGTCACCAGGACCACGTCGAGCTCGTAGCAGGGCACGAACTGGAGCCAGGCGTCGCCGGGATGGGGGTTGGTGCTGGACGTGAAGCCCAGGTCGGCCTCCCCCGCGCTGACGGCGGCGATGACCTCCGCGGTGCGCAGCTCCTTCAGGGTGAGCTGGGCGTGCGGCCTGAGGCGTTCGAACTCGACGACGCATCCCGGCAGGTCCTCGACCACGATCCGCGCCGTCGCCGCGATGACCAGGCTGGTCGTCGCCTGCGACCGGGCCTCGCGGAAGCAGGTCTCGAGCGAACCGAAGCCGGTCACCAGCGGCGCGGCCAGCTCGGCGAGCAGGTTGCCGGCCTCCGTCGGCCGGCACCCCCGCGCGTGGACCTCGACCAGCCTCGTGCGGAATCGGCGCTCGAGCGCGTGGACCTGGTTCAGGATGGTCGGGTGCGCCAGGCCGAGCGAGGCCGCCGCCGCCGAGAAGCTCCCCTGGCGGACCGTCTCGCAGAAGCTCCGGAGCTGCTGGAGGGTCATCTCCTTGTAGGGCGGGCTCGCGGGGGTTCGCCGGGGCATGGGCGGGCCTGGTGTCACTCGTACCTACAGTTCGTGAAGGAAGTTCTAGTAACACTATACAGTGACAATCGGCCGGGCCCCAGGATATAACAATAAGAGGACGGAGGGGAGGATTCCTCTCATGATCTGCTCGAAGGAGGTCGTTACGTGGTCCCACCGACTCGTCCCCGCCGGGCATCCCCGAGATCGTCGGGTCGCTCCTTCGTGTTTCCTCTCTCCTCCACCACCCCTCCCCGAAGGCGTCGCGCCATGACCAGCCGAACCGCTCCCCGCAGGGCGTTCACGCTCATCGAACTGCTCGTCGTGATCTCGATCATCGCCGTGCTGATCGCGCTCTTACTCCCCGCGGTGCAGGCGGCGCGCGAGGCGGCGCGGCGGGCGCAGTGCACCAACAACCTGAAGCAGATCGGCCTCGCCCTGCACAACTACGAGAACAGCAACGGCGCCTTCGCGCCCATGTCGTTCGCGGGCGTGGCGGGCCAGAAGGGGGGCAACAGCCCGGACGAGGGGCCGAGCTTCCTCCTCCGGGTCGCCGCCCAGATCGAGGGGGGCGTCCTCTTCAACGCCACCAATTTCCAGGTCGCCTGCATGACGGGCTGCTCGGACGCCAGCGCGAACAAGACCGTCTTCAATTCGACCATGGCGACGTACCTGTGCCCGTCCGACAGCAACTCCCCGCTCGCCTACGGGACGGACTACGGGGCCAGCTACGGGCCCCAATGGGAATGGGGCGATACCGTCGCACAGACCGGCGCCTTCGTCGCCGCGCAGGCCGTGCCCACCTCCTCCTTCATCGATGGCCTCAGCAATACCGCGATGGTCCTGGAAGTCGCCCGGGGGGACGGGTCCAACACGCTCTCCTCGCGCTCCGATACGTGGGACGTCGGCGGCTGGTCGGGGGGTACGGACGCCACATTCCCCGTCAATGCCACCTCCCTGACCCAGTACTTCCAGGCCTGCCAGTCCGCCAAGAATGGCGCGCCGGGGGGCCAATGGGCCAGCGTCCACGAATACTGGTCCAATGGCCGCGTCGGCGTGGGGGCCGTCGCCAACATGGGCCACACCCCGAATTCCATCTATCCCAACTGCGACTCCTGGACGATCGCGAACGTCGGGCCGGCGGGCCACGGCCTGTTCGGCTCGCGCAGCTATCACCCCGGCGGCGTCAATCTCCTGATGGGCGACGGCTCCGCCCGGTTCGTCAAGGACTCCGTCAACCCGATTACCTGGTGGGCGCTCGGGACGCGCAACGGCCAGGAAGTCGTCAGTGCCGACGCCTTCTGATTCGATCGCGGCTTGACCTATCCTCGCGCCCTCGCGCTTCCCGAGCCTTGACGGCCCCGGTCAGGCGGGCGATAATGGTCTGTTAACTTCCCTGCCCACCCCGACCTCAACCCGCCGAGGACGTGGAATGCGGCCCCGCCGCCCGACTCGACGACGCGACGCCCGCGGCCTGGGGATCATCCTGCTGATCCTCAGCCTGGTGCATACGCCGTTGCCGCAGCCCGACTTCCACAACATCCGCCACCACGACGGGGCGGGCGAGGTCTGCGAGCACCACGACCACCTGCTCCGCTGGCACCCCGGCGCCGGACGGGCCGACGACGTGGCGATCCTCCACTGGCACTGGCTCCTGCCCGACGCGGCCCCCGTCGACGCGACCCCCTCCGGAGGAGGGCCGGCGATGCACGCGCACGTGCCCGACTGGCAGGGCTCGACCTGGGACGAGGGGCCTGTCATCGCGCCCGACGCCCGCTCGCGCCCCCTGGATCGCCCGGCGACCGGCCCATTCGCAATGATGACGCTGGACCTCCCCGCCGGGGCGATCACGCCCGGGCGTGCCCCCAATGGGCATCCGGCCCTCGCCTTCGGCGCCACCTTCGCGCCCCGCGTGACCCTCACGTCGCTGCTCCACCGCTGGGTCTGCTGATCCGACCTCGCCCCCGAGGCGCCGGGCCCGAACGCGCGGCCCGGGCGCGCCGCGCGCCGCCGTCATCCCATCGTGGCCGAGAGTTCCCGACGAGTCATCCCCATCTCAGTGCGCGATCGAGCCCGCGCGGATCGCCCCGGCCGGAGCGCCGGGGGCGAGGAGGCACATTCCCATGGCGGTAGCCATCGCATCGAAATCGAATCGACGGGCGTCCCGCGACTTCTGGCCGTGGGTGGCCTTCGGCCTCTGCGCGGCGATGCTGGGCGTCAGCTTCGTCTTCCACGACGCGCTGTTCCATCGGGCGGCGTCGGGCGCACCGGAGGCGGAGGGCGCCCCCGAGCCGGCGGGCCCATCGGCCGCCTCGGCGACGACGGTCACGCTGCCCGAGGGGAAGTTCCAGGCCGCGGGCATCCGGACCGAGCCGGCGCGGGTCGTCGAGCTGCCCGTCCGAGGTCGGCGTGCCGGGCCGGATCGAGGCGAACCCCGACCGCCGGGTCGAGGTCCGGCCCCGCGCCTCGGGCGTCGTCCGCGAGGTCCAGGCCGCGCTCGGGCAGAAGGTCAAGAAGGGGGACGTGCTGGTCGTCCTGGACAGCCCCGACGTCGGCACCGCCCGGCTCAACCTGCGGAGCCGCCAGCGCGAGCTGGCGACGGCGCGGATCGAGGCCGCGTGGAAGGACGAGGTCGCGGCCAACGTCGCCAAGCTGATCCCCGAGCTCCGCCAGGGCGTCGCCGCCGCGGACATCGAGAAGCAGTACGCCGACCGCCCGCTCGGGTCGAACCGCGCGCTGCTGCTGCAGGCGTACGCCGAGTTCGAGATCGCCTCGCACGAGGAGGAGAAGACGGGCGGCCTGCACAAGGCGAAGATCGTCGGCGAGCACCCGTACTTCCTCGCCATGCACACCCGCGAGGGGGCGCAGGCCAAGTTCGAGGCGGCGCTGGAGCAGGTCCGGTTCGACGCCAACCAGCAGAAGCTGGTCGCCGACCAGCAGGTCGCGGCGGCCGAGGCGGCCGTGATCGACGCGGCGCAGCGGCTCCGCATCCTGGGCGTCCGCGAGGACATCGCCGGCCTGCTCGCCCACGCCGCCGACGCCACGAGGGCGTCGATGGACGAGGACGTGACCGCCTACACGATCGTCGCCCCGTTCGACGGCACGATCATCACGAAGGACGCCGTCCCCAGCCAGAAGGCCGAGATGAACGACATCCTGTTCACCCTGGCCGACCTGTCGAACGTCTGGGTCATGGCCAACGTCCCCGAGTCGGACTTCTCGGCTGCTGCCGGCGCTGCAGCGACGGCACGATCCGCCTGACCGCCACGGCCTACCCCGGCCGGACCTTCGAGGCCAGGCTGCTCTCGGTCGGCTCGGTGGTCGACCCGACCACGCGGACCGTGCCGATCCTGGCCGAGACGCCCAACCCCGACGGCCTGCTCAAGCTCGGCATGTTCGTCCGGATCGTGCTCGACTCGAGCCGGACGAAGCCGGAGCTGACCGTCCCGGCCGCCGCGGTCGTCGAGATCGAGGGCCAGAAGGCCGTCTTCGTCCCCTCGGGCAAGGACGGCCGCACCTTCGCCTTCCGCCCGGTCAAGCTCGGCCGCGAGGCGGGCGACCGCCAGGTCGTCGCCTCCGGGCTCGAGCCGGGCGAGCCCGTCGTCTCCGCCGGCGCGTTCTTCCTCAAGAGCGAGCTGATCCTCCAGAACGAGACCGAGGAAGATTGAATAAACCATCCACAAATGAAGAAAAAGAGGATCGATCCGCAGATGACGCAGATGGACGCAGATAAGAAAAGAGAAATTTTTACTTGATTTTTATCTGCGTCCATCTGCGTCATCTGCGGATCGATTCCGATTCACGGGTGGACCGACCATGCTCAACGCGCTGATCGAATCGGCCCTGAAGAACCGCTTCCTCGTGCTCGTGGGGACGCTCCTGGTCGCGGGGCTGGGCGTCTACTCGGCGGCCAACCTGCCGATCGACGCGGTGCCCGACCTGACCAACGTGCAGGTGCAGGTGATCACCGAGGCCCCGGCGCTCAGCCCGCTGGAGGTCGAGACGCTGCTGTCGTTCCCGGTCGAGGGGGCGATGAGCGGCCTGCCCAACGTCGAGCAGATCCGCTCGATCTCGAAGTTCGGCATCTCGGTCGTGACGATCGTCTTCCACGAGGGGACCGACATCTACCGCGCCCGCCAGCTCGTCGGCGAGCGGCTCGACGCGCGCCGCGCGAGGCGATCCCGACGGGGTACGGCACGCCGACGCTCGGGCCGATCTCGACGGCGCTGGGCGAGGTCTACCAGTTCCAGGTCAAGGCGACGCAGCGAGTCGGGCGTCACGCCGATGGAGCTGCGGACGATCCTCGACTGGTTCGTCGCCTACCAGCTCCGCGGCGTGCCCGGGCGTCACCGAGATCAACTCGCACGGCGGCGAGCTGAAGACGTACCAGGTCGAGCTCGACCCCGACAAGCTGGGGACGTACCAGCCTGTCGATGACCGACGTGTTCAACGCCCTGCGGACGAACAACGCCAACGTCGGCGGCGGCTACCTCGTCCACGAGGGGGAGGCGCGGTACATCCGCGGCGAGAGCCAGGCGCACAGCGTCGGCCGACATCGCCGCGATCGTCATCGACGAGCGCGAACGGCGTGCCGGTGACGATCGCCGACGTGGCCAAGGTCCACCCCGCCCCGATGATCCGCGCCGGGCTGGTCACCCGCGACGGCCAGGGGGAGATCGTCACCGGGCTGGTGATGATGCTCATCGGCGAGAACTCGCCGGCAAGGTCGTCGAGCGACGTCAAGGAGGAGATCGCCAAGCTCCAGAAGAGCCTGCCGCCGGGGGTCACGATCGAGCCGCTCTACGACCGCACGCACCTGATCGACCAGACGCTCGGCACGGTGATGACACAACCTGGTGGAAGGCGGGCGCGCTGGTCATCGTCGTCCTGCTGGCGCTGCTGGGCAACATCCGCGGCGGCCTGATCGTGGCGCTGGCGATCCCGCTGTCGATGCTGTTCGCGGCCAACGTGATGCTCGCCACGGGGGTGACGGCCAGCCTGATGAGCCTCGGCGCGATCGACTTCGGCCTGATCGTCGATTCGAGCGTGATCATGATCGAGAACTGCGTCCGCCGGCTGGCGCACGAGGGGGGGACGCGGCCCAAGCTGGAGATCGTCCGCGACGCGGCGGTCGAGGTCCGCAAGCCGACCATGTTCGGCGAGCTGATCATCGCCATCGTCTACCTGCCGATCCTGGCCCTGCAGGGGACCGAGGGGAAGCTGTTCCGGCCGATGGCGCTGACGGTGATCTTCGCCCTGGCCGGGTCGATGGTCCTGTCGCTGACCCTGATGCCCGTGCTGGCGTCGCTCGGCCTGAGCGCGAGGCCGGAGGAGAAGGAGGTCTGGCTGATCCGGATGGCCAAGCACGTCTACCGGCCGATGCTCGACGCGGTCGTCCGCCGGCCGGTCCTCGCGGCCATCCTGGCGCCTGGTGCTGCTGGGCGCCAGCGTGCCGGTGGCGCTGAACCTGGGGGGCGAGTTCATGCCCCGGCTCAACGAGGGCGACCTGCTGATCGAGGCGGTCCGCATCCCGTCGGCGGCGCTGGAGGGGGCGGTGCCGGCCTCGACGCAGATCGAGCGGATCGTCCGCCAGTTCCCCGAGGTCCGCATGGTCTACTGCAAGACCGGCCGGCCCGAGATCGCCAACGACGTGATGGGGGTCCACCAGACCGACGTCTGGACGCTGCTCAAGCCGCAGGACGAGTGGCGGCCGGGCCTGACCCGCGACAAGCTGATCGAGGAGATGGACAAGGCGCTGACGGAGAACGTCCCGGGCGTGAAGTTCGGCTTCAGCCAGCCGATCGAGATGCGGGTCAACGAGCTGGTGGCGGGGGTCAAGAGCGACGTGGCCGCCTTGCTCTACGGGCCCGACCTCGACGTGCTCCGCCAGAAGGCGACCGAGATCGAGCGCGTCCTGGCGCGCATCCCGGGCGCGGAGGACATCAAGACGCCGACCTCGGGCCGCCTGCCGATGCTCCGCGTCTCGGTCCGCCGCGACCAGCTCGCGCGGTACGGGATCAAGGCGGCCGACGTCCTCGAGGCGGTCGCCGCGCTGGGGGGCACGACCGTCGGCACGGTCTTCGAGGGCCAGAGGCGGCACCCGATCCAGGTCCGCCTGCCCGAGTCGTGGCGGAACGACCCGGAGAAGATCCGGTCGATCCGGATCGTCGACCCGCAAGGGGCGGCCGATCGCCCTGCGCGACCTGGCCGACGTCGTCATTCGAGGAGGGCCCGAGCGAGGTCGAGCGCGAGAACGTCCAGCGCCGGGCGGTCGTCGGGGTGAACGTCCGGGGCCGCGACATCGCCGGGTTCGTCGCCGAGGCGCAGGCCGCGATCGACGCCAAGGTGAAGCTCCCCAGGAGGCCGGCTACATCCTCCGCTGGGGCGGCCAGTTCGAGCACCTCCAGACCGCCTCGCGGCGGCTCCTGATCGTCGTGCCGATCGCCCTGGCGCTGATCTTCCTGCTCCTGTTCAGCACGTTCAACTCGCTGCGGCTGGCGGCGCTGATCTACCTGGCCGTGCCGATGGCGGCGACCGGCGGCGTCTTCGCGCTGGCCCTGCGCGGGCTGCCGTTCTCGATCTCGGCGGGGGTCGGCTTCATCGCCCTGTTCGGCGTGGCGGTGCTCAACGGCCTGGTCTGGGTCAGCGCCGTCGAGCACCTCCGCCAGGAGGGGGTCGAGCCGCACGAGGCGGCCCGCGAGGCGGCCCTGGTCCGGCTCCGGCCGATCCTGATGACGGCCCTGGTCGCCGGCTTCGGCTTCATCCCGATGGCCACCGCCACCACCCCCGGCGCCGAGATCCAGCGCCCCCTGGCCACCGTCGTCATCGGCGGCCTGATCACCTCGACGCTGCTGACCACCCTGGTCCTGCCGGCGATCTATCCGTGGTTCGCCGAGAAGCCCAGGCCGGCCGAGATGTGATGCGGTCCTCGTCCCCCTTCACCTTCTCCGGTCCTGGTCCCTCTGCGATAATGGCATCGGGTTCGATGGCCGACCGGAATCGCGAAAGGGGAGATCGATGAAGACCGTTCGCGCCGTCTATGAGAACGGGGTGTTCCGCCCGACCGAACCCCTGGAGTTGCCCGAGCACAGCATGGTCGAGTTCGAGCCTCGGCCCTTGGAGCAGCCGGGGGCCGATCAGAATCTCGACGCGGTCTACGAGATCCTCTCTCGTCGCCATCACAGCGGGCGCCACGACCTCGCCGCCCATCATGACACCGGCTCGCTTGGCATCCGCGACGAGGATTGGCCTGACACGCCGGAGGAGATCGCCCGGCACCTCGCCTTGATGGACAAGATCGAGCCGCTCGTCCTGGCGGCCGAGGAAGAGGCGGAGTGGGAGTCCGCGAGGAAAGCCCGGGGTCTTTTCGAGAAGGCCCACTTCGACGAGCAGGCCGAGACGCTCCGGAGGGGCTGGGAGTGAGGCGCTACCTGCTCGACACGGGGATCGCGAGCGATTACATCAATCGTCGCCACGGTGTCCTTGAACGGGCCCGGCAGGAAGTCGCCCGCGGGAACCGGATCGGGATCGGTGTTCCGGTCCTCGCGGAGACTCTACTACGGGATCGAGCTCGAGTGCCTCCCGGGATCAGAACCACCAGCGTCTCCGCGTCGCCCTGGCCAGCCTCACCCTCTGGCCGTTCACCGAGGCGGCCGCCGCGGAATATGGGCGCCTGGCGGCCGAGTTGAAGCGCATCGGGCCTCCATGCAGCAGGTCGACATCATGATCGCGGCCATCGCCAGAACGCTGGGCGATTGCGTCGTCATCAGCAAGGATAGCGACCTCGTCGACGTGCCGGGGCTGAGTGTTGAGGACTGGTCGCTCTCCGAGACGTAGGACGATGAGGTTCCGCCAGTCGGTGGAGATCGCCGCCGGGCCCGAAGCCCTTTTCGAGCTGTCGCAGGATTACTCTCGGCGCCTCGACTGGGACCCGTTCCTCAGGGAAGCGAGGCTGGTCGGCGGCGCCGAGAGGTCGGGCCTGGGCGCCCGGGCCTGGTGCGTCGCCCGCAACGGGTGGGGCATGGAGACGCGCTACGTCTCGTTCAACCCGCCCGAGGTCTGCGCCGTCGAGATGACGCGGGGGCCGTGGTTCTTCCGGTCGTTCTCCGGGTCGTGGCGGTTCGACCGCCTCGGCGCGGGCCGGACCCGGGTCACGTTCACCTACAACCTCGTCGGGCGGCCGCGCCTCCTCTCCGGCCTCCTCGGCCTGATCTTCGCCCGCGACACCCGCCGCCGCCTCGCCGCCCTCAAGCGGGCCGTCGAGGCGTAGCGCAGCCCGCACCTCGGCTTGCCACCGGGGCGGGATGGCATCACAATGGCGCCGGAGGATTCCTATCCCAGGAGCCGATCCGATGGCCAGCGTCGTGACCGAACGTCCCACCATCCCGACGGCCGCCGACCTGCTGGACCTGTTGGCCCGGCTCGGCGACATCCCACCCCATCGAGTCCTGATGCGGCCCTATCCCGGGACCGCCACCGAGCAGGATGTGACCGACCTTGATGACCACCATGACCGGCTTTGCGAGCTGATCGACGGCGTGCTGGTGGAGAAGACCGTGGGATACGAAGAATCCGAGTTGACCTTACTGCTCGGCTATTTCCTCGTCGGCTTCGTGCGGCAGCACGACCTGGGCATCGTCGCCGGGCCCGATGGGACGCTTCGCCTGTTTCCCGGCCGGGTGCGTATCCCCGACATCTCGTTCGTCTCCTGGGACCGCCTCCCGAATCGCGAGCGCCCCAGGAAGCCGATCCCCGACCTCGTGCCCGACCTGGCCGTGGAGGTGATCAGGGAGAGCAACACCAAGAAGGAGATGGCGATCAAGCTCCAGGAGTATTTCGCCGCGGGCGTCCGGCTGGTCTGGTACGTCGAGCCGGACGACCGCACCGTGCGGGTCTACACCGCCGCGGACCGATCGACCCTGCTCACCGAGGAGCAGACCCTCGACGGCGGCGACGTGCTGCCGGGGTTCGCCCTGCCCCTGCGCGAGCTGTTCCCCCGGAAGGACTGATCCCCCCTGCCCCGCGGTCAGAGCTCGATCGCGGACCCCGACAGGTCCATCAGGAAGCATTTCACCCGCAGGTCGGGATGCCTCTCGAGGATGGCCGCCTTCAGGCGGTGCGACACCTCCGCGTGGGCGCGCGTCTCGGCGTCGAGGTCGTCCTTGAAGTCGAGGCCCAGCAGCTTCCGGTAGGCGCCGCAGTCGCGATGGTCCATGACGTGGACCTCGCGGATGTCGTGCAGCTCGCGGGCCACGTCGAGGTGGTCCCAGAACGTCTGCGCCCAGTGCGGGTTCCCCTCGTACATCGCGCCCAGCGAGGCCCCGGCGAGGATGACGTGATCGTAGCGCTTGGTCAGGCCCTTGCCGTCCATGAAGGCCACGATCTCGTCGAGCAGGCGCAGGTCCATGCAGCTCAGCAGCAGGATGTTGGAAGCTGGGTCAGCTCCCCGGGAGGGGGCGGGGCCACTCATCGGGTCAGGTCTCCGGTCCGGGCCCCGCGAGGTTCGGGCCGACCGTCCCCACCGAGGGGACGGTCATCCTCGACCAGGGCGAGCAGGTTGTCCTCGATCGTCCGGCAGAACCGCTCGAGCGGCAGGTCGTTCTCGTCGCGACCGAAGGGGTCCTCGATCTCGACGCCGATCTCCTCGATGCCGAAGAAAGTGTACGCCACGAGGAGCGTGACCACCACGGTCCACCAGCCGTACTGGCCCACCAGCGCGAACGGGAGCGTGAAGCAGTAGACGAACAGGGCCCTCCTGAGGTGGGCCACGTAGACGAACGGCAGGGGCGTCTTGTGGATCCGCTCGCAGGCCCCGACGTCGTCGATCAGCGACCGGACGATGCGGTCGAGGGCCACGAGGACGACGTCGGAGAGCGCCCCCCGGGCGCGGGCCTCGGCCAGGGTCTCGCTGATCCGCACGGCGACGGCCAGCGGCCCGTGCGGCGCGGCCAGCACGCCCTCGACCTCGGCCCCCGGCAGGCGATCCGCGACCGCGCCGAGCCCCGCCTCGCCCCGCAGGTTGTTCATGGCGGCGTGGGCGAACGCCACCGTCCAGAGGATGACCCGCTCGCGAAAGCGCCGGCTCGCCCGCCAGGTACGCGCGCGACGCCCGGGCGAGGTTGCGCGAGTCGTTGATGATGCCGCCCCACTGCCGGCGACCGTCCCAGAAGCGGTCGTACGAGGCGTTGGTGCGGAAGACCAGCAGCAGCCCCAGCGCGACGCCGACCAGGGTATGCGGCGCCGTGGAGATGTCGTCGCGCACGACGTACCGGTGGAAGGCCACCACCACCGCCGACCAGGCGACGCACGCCGCGACGCGGCCGACGATCTGGCGGACCATCGACCCCCGGACCTCGACGAGGTGATGGCCCCAGGCGTGCTTGTCGTATTCGATCATGGTCGTCCCGGGGGGAACGCCGGAAACCGGCGACGGGTCAGCGCGCCTCGGCGGCCCGGCCCGCCCCCGCGGCGGGCGACCAGTCGGCCTCGGCGCGGAGCAGGGCCGCGACGCGCCCGACGCCCGCGAGCGGGTCGTCCTTGGGGGACCTCTGGAATAGGAGGACGGGGACCCGGTGCCGCAGGGCCATCACCAGGATGTCCTGCGCGGCGCTGACCGTCCGGCAGCGGCCCTGGCAGTAGGGGCAGGTCGCCACCGGGGCCCCGAACCGGTAGTTGCAGCCCTCGCAGCGCGCCCCGGGCAGGTCCTGGTGGTCGCTCAGGAGGATCTGCGTGGCGCGGCCCTGCTGGAGGGCGTCGAGCACGTCGGTCGGGCCGTTGGCCACCCGGTGGTTCTCCTTCCAGCGCTCGCGGATCTCGGCCAGAAGCGCCTCCTCGCGGTCGGCCCGCCACCGCGCGATGATCCGGCCGACGTCGTCGGCCAGGTCCTCGGGCCGGGTCGTCATCGCGTGCGACGCCTCGCCGACGACCGCCTCCGCCGCGCCCCGGGGCAGGAGCCGTCGCACCGCGGCGGTGATCGGCGGCTGGCCGAGCAGGACCAGCCCGGCGAACGGCCCGGCCTGCCAGTGCTCGTCGACCGCCTCGGCGACCTTCCTGAAGAACTGCGAGTCGTCGGCGCCGTGGAGCCGCTCGTGCCGCGCCTGCGCGAACCGCTTCTTGTAGGTGAACCGCGGCTTGTCGCGCTGGAAGTCCTCCTGGGCGGACCCGTCCTCGAGGTCGCGCACCGGCTCGGGCAGCCCCTGATGCGCCTCGAACAGGTGCGCCTCGTGCGAGTCGACCAGCGCGATCAGGTGGGTCGGCACGCCGACCCAGCGCACCAGGATCGGCAGGAGGAACGGCTCCTCGTCGATGACCAGGCGGTTCTCGACCGGCGGGTCCATCGGGACGACGTGGCGGAGGCCCCGCGCGACGCTGGAGAAGACGGCCAGCCCCTTGACCGCCGGGTCGGCCGCATGGACGGCCTGGCGGATCACCTCGATGTTGGCGTCGAGGTCCTTCCGCGCCCTCGCCCGCGACAGCGCCGCCTCGGCCGCGCGGGCCTGGTTGCGGATCTCCTGGTCCACGTGGCGGTAGAAGCCATCCTTGACCGTCATGTCGGCGTAGGCGCTGACCACGTAGTCGTGCCTCTCGGGCGAGTCGAGCAGGATCTCGATCCCCTGGCGCGTCATCGGCATCATGATTGAGTCGCCTCCTGGCCTCGCGGTCCCCTCGGCCCCCGCGCGACCGTACGGTGACGGCGGGAGATCCCGGAACGGGTCCCGGCCGTGGCGCGGGAATCGCGGGTCCGGATGTGACAAAAGTGCAACAATGATGCCGAGCGCCCCGGAGGCCCCGCCGTGTCCCCCTCGTCGCCCGACCCCGCCGGCCCGATCGACCGGGTCGCGCCCTCGCGACGGCCCCCCGGCCGCGCCGTCATGCGGCAGAACTGGCGCCAACTGCTGTTCCTGCACTGGGATGTGCCGGCCGACCGGCTCCGCGCCGCTCCTGCCGCCCGGGCTCGAGCTCGACCTGTTCGAGGGCCGGGCCCTGGTCGGCCTGATCCCGTTCACGATGTCCGGGGTGCGCCCGGTCGGGCTGCCGGCGGTGCCGTGGCTGTCCGGACTCGCACGAGACCAACGTGCGGACCTACGTCCACGTCGGGGGCCGCGACCCGGGCGTCTGGTTCTTCAGCCTCGACGCCTCCAACCCCCTCGCCGTGCTGGGCGCCCGCACCGTGTTCCACCTGCCCTACTTCCGCGCCCGGATGGGCCTGACGCGCGCCCCGTCCGGGCCCGGGACGCCCGAGGGCACCCTGTCCTACACCTCGCGGCGGCGATGGCCCCGACCCCTGCCGGCCGACAGCGCGATCCGCGCCGTGCCCCGAGGGCCGGTCGCGCCCGCGCCCGTCGGCACGCTCGACCACTTCCTCATCGAGCGCTACATCCTCTATGCGCACCATCGCGGGCGGCTCTACCGCGGCCGGGTCCACCATGCCCCCTACCCGCTCCAGGCCGCCGACGTCCTCTCGCTCGACGAAAATCTGATCGCCGCGGCCGGCCTGGAGCGGCCCGACGTCCCCCCGCTGGCGCACTTCGCCGGGGGCGTCGACGTCGAGGTCTTCCCGCTCGAACTTGTGAAATAACAAGCGATTGAGCATGAGGGATCGACGGCTCGCGGGGCGTCCGATGTTTCCTGCGCAGCCCTTCGTCGATGTGGCTTATTTTTGCGTATCCGAAGAAGGGGGTTGCATTCTCGGAATGACCATCCCATCCTGGCAACGGACGTGGGCGTTGCCGGGGTGTTTGCGGGATGTTCAATCCCCGGACCGACCCGCGCGACAGGGGAGCGACCGCGTGTTGCGGCGCCGTCCCGCGTGGCTTCTTGGGAGCGTGTACCTTGCTGTCCTCCAACCTCAAGATGAGCATCGTGGTCGGCCTGGGGCTCGCGGTCGCGGCGCTGGATGCCGGTCATCCGGCCCGGGCCCAGCGGTACGTCCCGACCACCATGGTGCGGACGCAGCCGCAGCCGCGGCCGGCGATGGTCACGACCCCGACGGTCGCGGCCCCGGCCCCGGCGCCGGCGGGCGATCCCTACGGGTTCACCGGCTGGCTGAACTCGGTCCGGGCGAGCTACGGCCTGCCGGCGGTCGGCTACGACCCGAACCTGTCGAGCTGGGCCGCCGCCAACAACGGCCAGCAGCAGGCCCGCGGGATGGGGCATCACGTGATGGGCCCGGCGCGGCGGCAGAACTCGGCGATGGGCCATTACTCCAGCATCGGCGCCATGTGGATGGCCTCGCCGGCGCACCGCGCGGCGCTGCTCGACCCCTCGATCCGCTGGATCGGGATCGCCGGCCTGGGCGCCTACTGGACGTTCAACGCCCGCTGACGACCGGCGAGGATGCGGATCAGAGGAACATCGCGTCGCGGATCTTCTGCAGGATCACCTGCTCGAGCTGCGAGTCGCGGTTCAGGCGGATCCAGCCGGCGGGGAGCGGGAACGGCCCGACGAGCTCGCGGGTGCGCTGGATCGGGAAGTCGTTGTTGAAGACGGCGCGGCCGGCGGCCTGGCGGTCGGGCTTGGCCATGTCCTCGAGCTCCTTGTGGACCTCGATCTTGACGAGGTATCCGCCGCCCGGCGCCGGGGTGATCGTGGCGCGGGCGAACCGGCGGATGGTCTGGAGCGTCGACTCGAGGCGCTGGTCGAACCCGGTCGAGTCGCCCTGCCAGGGCTCCAGCAGGGTCGCGCCGATCTTGGGCTGGGTCACGATCGTGTGCGAGAGCCGGTTCTCGGAGGCGATGTCGAAGTACTCGTCGAGCACCGCGACGGTCGCCTTCCAGACCGTCTCGAAGTCGGCCGAGGGGACGACCAGCGGGTTCTCCGAGACCGGCCGGGGCGCGACGGTCGAGCAGCCCGGCTGCGCCAGCGCGACGGCCGCCGTGATCCCCGCCGCGATCATCCTGAGACGCATGGGCAAAGCCTCGCCAACCGGGACGCGCCCGCCGGGACGGCGCACGACGAAAGGCCGCGCCGACCGGGGCCGTGGATGTGCGAGGGGGCCGCGCGACGGCCCCGGCCCCGGGATGGGCGCGGCATCTTGATCATTTTCGGCAACCCCGGCAAGGCCGGTTCGGCCGAAATCCCGGGCGCGGCCTACGGTTGATTAACCCAAGGGACCGGGGCCCCCGGGGGCCCGACGGCTCGCGCCCCCGGACGGCCCCCCGGCCTGCCACCGTGGCATGCCCGGCGACGTCCCCTCCCCGACGCACGACACGACCCGGCCGGACCGCCATGTCGAACTGCACGACCCTCGGACCGAGCACGCCGACGGATCATCGCACCCCCCGGGGGGGCCCGGGACCCGACCACCCGGCGGCGGAGGGCCGGGGCGCCGGCGACGGTCGGCCTGCGGAGGAGGGGGGCGGCGCGGGCGGGCCGATCGCCGTCCTGCACGACGCCACGTTCCTGAACGCCGTCCTGCCGTACGCGCTGGGCCAGGCGAAGCGGCACCGCGAGCCGCTGTCGCTGCTCTGCGTGGCCGTGGACCGCCTGTCCGCGATCCGCCAGCTGCACGGCGACGAGGTCGCCGACGCCGCCGTCCGCCGCGTGGCCGAGACGGTCGGCGCGACCCTCCGCGCCAGCGACGTCGTCGCCCGCCTCGACGACGATCGGATCATCGCCGTCCTGCCCGACGCCGCCGCGATCCACGCCGCCCGCGTCGCCGAGCTCATCCGCGGGGCGATCGAGGCCGCCGGCGCCGCCTCGCCGACCATGCCCACGCTCACCGCCTCGATCGGCATGGCGAGCTATCCGGCCCACGCGCACGACGCCCTCTCTTTGATCGACGCCGCCGACGCCGCGATGGTCCGCGCCGAGCGCCAGGGCCGCAACCGCGTCGCCTCCGCCGCGCCCGGGTCGGCCGCCCCCACTCTCGGCGTGACCCAGTGCGCGGGCTGAGTCTTCGCCGCGTGGGCACCGCCCGCCGCCCGGCCGCGAGGAGTGCGCAAGTGAACGGTGGGTTCGCTCGGCGCCCTCGGGGCCGCGGGCCGGAGGCGCCGGATATCACGCGCATCCGAGGCCCGAAGTGGCTGGCCGCCAACCCGTTCGCGCGATCCGGCCCCGGCCCGCGGGTCCGGCCCCTTCCGCCCCGATCCCCGGTCGATCGGTCGGGCGCGGATGTTGCGCAAGTGAACGGTGGGTTCGCTCGGCGCCCGTGGGGTGCGGGCGGCGCCTCGGGCCGGCCCGGCCGATCCATGAGCGTGGGGGAGCAAGTCCTCGATGGGATAGGATCGGGTGCCGGGGGGGCGGCGTCCCGAGAAAATGCCCGAGATCGCGTCCCCGCGCCCGTCCGTTCATTCGTAACGGTCGTGTCGCGATATGGTGCAAAACCTATGGCAACATGAGAGGTTGGGGTGCTATCATCCGGTACTTTACAGGCCTGGAAAGGAACCTATCGTGCCCACCGCCCATGTGGACTCGAGCGAGGTGTCGATCCTGAACCGCATCCTGCGGCCGGGTGCCGCAACGTTCTCGCCCGAGGCCGCACGGGAAATCCTGACCCTGGACTTCGACCAGGCCGACAAGGACCGGATGCGGGAGTTATCGGCCAAGGCTCGTGCCGGCACCTTGACCACCGAGGAAAACGCCGAAGCGGGCCGATACGAGCTGCTCGGCCACCTGCTCGGCATCTTGCAATCCAGGGCTCGCCGGTCCCTGAAAGACCATCGCGGCGCGGGCGGGAAGGGACCTCGGACGCATTGAGCCGGCATGGAACGCTCGCTGCAAGAAATGGTCTGGCGGCGGGCCGACGACCGCTGCGAATACTGCCGGATGCCGCAGTCGCGCGACCCGATCCCCTTCGAGATCGATCACATCATTGCGGAAGATCATGAGGGCCCGACAAAGGCAAGCAACCTTTGTTTGTGCTGCTTCGCGTGCAACCGCCACAAGGGGCCGAACATCGCCGGCATCGACCCCAAGACCCGGAAGGTCGTCCCGCTGTTCAACCCCCGGCGTCACAAGTGGTCGCGGCATTTCCGCTGGGACGGGCCGATGCTGGTGGGCCTGACGCCGGCCGGCCGTGCCACCGTCCGCGTCCTCAAGATCAACCTCGATCACCGCGTCGGGTTCCGGCGCACGTTGATCGATGAAGGAGGTTTCCCGCCTGCTGAAGAGCCGGCCGGCTGAGCCGCGTCCCCGCCCCCCGTCCAGCCGTAAGCGTCCGGGTCATCCCGCCACGATCACCTCCGTAAGCCCATCCTTCTGGGCCGTATTGGGGAAGTCTGGTAGCCTGGAACGAGCAGGAGGACCGCATCATGACGATCACCTCGCCGCACGACCCGAAAAGCCGCCTCCAGGCGGGCGGGTGACACTGGAATCATTTTTATAAGTTATCATATTACGTATAATAGCACTATTGGGTTATCTGGCGGCACAACTATCTCTATTAAGATTTTATTCAAAATGCGCGCTTGCCCTATCCTCTGAGCGGGTTTAAGATCTGTGCTCCGGAATGAGTCGTGTACCGGCGAGTCCGCCGGTGGGGACCGATCCCCCCGCGCGGCGCGCCACGGCCGGAGATCCCGCGAGACGGAGGAATCACCGAGCATGTTCAAGCGCAACGCCCCGGGGATGATCGTGATCGCGACCGTGTTCTTGGCCACCTCGCCGGGGGGGGGCCGGGCCGAGGCGGGAGTCGTCATCGACATTTCCCGATCCGGCAGCGACGTCGTGGCCATCGGGAGCGGGTCGTTCGACCTGACCAGCCTCAGCTTTATCGGGAATATCCCTGGTGTGAACGGGAGCGTGAATCCGTCCTTTGGCAGTGTTCTCGTCGGGCCCGTCACGCCAGGGGCGGTCGATGCGTACTCCGGCATCAGCGGCCCGCCGGGCCTCGGCACGGGCATGTATTTGGACGCGTCGAGCGGGTCGGGCGTTCTCTTCGGCATCGGCGGCTCGGGCTCCCTCGTAGGTGTGCCCACGGGATACGTGTCCGGGTCCCCGTTGTCGGGCAGCGCCACCTGGGACGACGCCACGACCACCTCGCTGGGCCTGACGTCCGGCA
Organism: uncultured Planctomycetaceae bacterium; assembly: GCA_963708145.1. Lineage (GTDB taxonomy): Bacteria > Planctomycetota > Planctomycetia > Isosphaerales > Isosphaeraceae. Next base: position 681,474 of record OY970189.1, read on the forward strand.
CCTATACCTGGGCGTGGGGCACCGGCATTCACGCCGATAGTCTCACGATCAACGTCACCTCGGTCCCCGAGCCGTCGTCGCTGGTGCTGGGCGGCATCGCCGTCGCGGCCGGGCTGGTCGCGCGGAATCGACGATCTTCGCGGGTCGCGCGTTCGTAGCGAAGCCAGGCGTCGTCTCCCACCATCGCATGTGCCGCGCTCGGATCATCCGGCGACGGCGAGGCGGGAGTGCCTCGCCGTCGCCGACATCATCTCCAGACCGCAGCCGGCGGGTGGCACTGGTGGTCTCCACCAGTGCTCCCCTTCGTCGTCGGCCCCGGGCCTGCGGATCAGCCTGGTCGGGTCCGCCCCGCGGACTGGCCTTGACGGTGAGAAGGTCGGGCCGCGGGGCGGACCCGACCAGGCTCCCAGGCTAACCCCGATCACTCGACCTCCTGCACGAGCACGGCGTTGTGGACCGGGTTGTCGGGCATGGTGCCCGAGACCAGGACGACGCGGTCACCGGGGGCGACCAGGTCGCGGGCGCGGGCCCAGGCCAGGCGCGGGCGAGGGCCTGCTCGGCGCTGGAGATGGCGGGGGCGTGGAGCGGGGTTACACCCCAGTCGAGCGCCAGGGCGCGGGCGACCTCCTCGTCGTCGGAGAGGGCCAGGGTGGGGGCGGCGTTGCGCTGCTTGGAGAGCGCCAGGGCGGTCCGTCCCGAGTGGGTCGAGACGACCAGCAGCGCGGCCCCGAGGCGGCGGCCGAGCAGGCTGGCGGCCTCGACCACCCCCTCGGTGATCGGCTCGACCCAGCCCATGCGGCCCCTCTCCTGGCCGACCACGCGGAAGTCCGCGACCGCGCCGGGCTTGCCCTCGGGGCGGAACATCAGCGCCTCGGCCTCGGCGACGATCCGGCTCATCGTCGCGACCGCCTCGACCGGGTAGGCGCCGATGGCCGTCTCGCCCGAGAGCATCACGGCGTCGGTGCCGTCGAGCACGGCGTTGAACACGTCGCTCGCCTCGGCGCGGGTCGGCCGGCTGGAGGTCTCCATGCTGTTGAGCATCTGGGTGGCCGTGATCACCGGCACCCGCGCGGCGTGGCAGGCGGCGATCACCCGCTTCTGGATCGCCGGCACCCGCGCCACGTCCATCTCGACCCCCAGGTCGCCGCGCGCGACCATCACGGCGTCGGCCTGCGCGATGATCGCGTCGAGCGCCTCGACCGCCTGCGGCTTCTCGATCTTGGCGACGATCCGCGCCGGCAGCCGCGCGCCTCCAGCTCGCCGCGGAGGCGGACGACGTCGGCGGCCGTCCGGACGAACGACAGCCCGACGTACTCGACGGCGTGCCGGGCGGTCCACTCCAGGTCGCGCAGATCCTTGTCGGTCAGGGCGCTGACCCCCAGCGCCGCGCCCGGCACGTTGATCCCCTGGTTCGACCGGAGCCGCCCGGCCAGCGTCACCCGCAGCCGGGCCCGGTCGTCGTCCGCCTCGGTGACGACCATCGCCACGGCGCCGTCGGCGAACAGGACCGTGTCGCCCGGCTTGAGGTCGCCCGGCAGCTCGCGGTAGGTGCAGGACAACTGGCGGGGGTCGTCGGCGGTCCGGTCGGCGACCAGCTCGAACTCGTCGCCGAGGCGACACTCGACCGCGTCGCCGGGGATCGGCCCGATCCGGATCTTGGGCCCGCCGAGATCCTGGAGGACGGCGATCGGCCGGCCCTCCTCGTCGCCGATCGCGCGGATGGCGCGGAGCACCTCGGCGTGCTCGTCGTGGGTGCCGTGCGAGAAGTTGAGCCGGAAGACGTCGACGCCGGCCGCGACCAGCTCCCGGAGCACGGCCGGGTCGCGCGAGGCGGGCCCGACGGTCGCCACGATCTTGGTCCGGACGCGGCCCGGCTGCTCGCGATGGCGTCCTGGTGTGGTGTCGCGCATTCCACTCCCGATCGAGGAAAGGGTCGGCATGGGATGGGCCCTGCGCCGATCCCGCCCGGCTCCCCGGATTGTAACGTCTCGGCCCGACCCCGTCCTACGAGGTTGCGGCCTCGACTGCAGCCACCCCGGCCGATGCGGCCTGGGGTTGGGGAGGTGGTGGGTCATCGGGGTTGCGCAGCCCCGCGGCCCTGGCCCGCTCCGTGAACACCCGCTCCACCTCGTCCAGCGTCTTGTACTTCCCCGCCCGGATCTCCGGCGTGGTCCGACGCATCGCCTCGGCGACCGGCTCGGCCACGGCCAGCATCTTCGCCACCGTCTTATCGTCCCAGTCGTCGAAGTAGGCCTTCCAGTGCCCATCCTCGCGGATCATCTTCTGCCCGTGGATGCCGTCGGTCACGACCGCCGTGTCGCCCCTGACCTCGACTTTCGCTCGGTCCCAGCCGATCCAGTTGGTCGGGAACATCAGGCCGAGTCCCAGGAAGCTCTGGTTGACCTGATCCCGGTCGAACCGGGCGTCGAGGGCATCGACGAATGCCTGGATCTGCGCCCATGCCTTGCATCGTGCCCGCAGCGCCCGCCGCTGCTCCTTCGTGTCGGCGCGGGTCAGGGCCAGGATCTTCGGCTCGTCGCCTGCGCAGAGCGCCCTCTCCAGGGCCCTCATCGCCCCTTCAGGGGTGGTATCATCGGCCTCGGTCGGCCGTGCCATCGGGGCCTCGCGATCCTTCTTGTCATCCGTCATCACGGTCAATGCGGCAAGCACGGTGAAGATGAGCATCATCGGAGAGTGACCCTCACGGATTTGATCCCTTGATTCCAGACGGGCCTGGCCGACGGGGGGCGTGGCCCTCCCACAAGGCGTGCGATCAATAGGAGGGCCGGCATGAACGAACATTCTAACAAGGGGGATGGGGCCGTCGGCTCAAAATTGACGAATCACCTCGCGTGGCGGACAATGGAACGGAGCACCGGATGATTGAGTGCGAGAGTCCCCGACGCGGCGTGGTCCGCCGAGCCCCTTCTCACGCGTTTTAACCTATCCGTCCGGGGCGTTTCGCGATGAGACGAATCTTCGCCGTGGTCGCGCTGCTGGCCGCCCTCGGGGTCTTCCTCAAGCTGGCCTTGAAGGAGCCTCCGCGCGCGCCGCAGGGCCGGATACGCCCGCAATCGCCGGCCCGACCGTCCCCGACCCGGAGGCCGAGCTCCTGGCTCGATATCCGAAGCCGGACGACCGCGAGCTGGTCGCGCGGGTGCTCCGCACATATCGCCAGAACGCGCTGGCGATCGAGCGGACCGACGGCCTCCGGGGGCTGGCGCTCCTGGACCGGCTCGGCCTGGAGGCGATCTTCCTGTACGAGAAGCGCCCCAACGACTTCCGGCGCCTCCGCGACACCCTGAGATGACGCCGCGGCGGCCGATCTGCTGCTCCACTGGCGGGAGTACTTCGGCCTGAAGAGGGCCGACGACACCGACCGGGCGATCCTGATCGCCGAGGTCGCGCGGCTGTCGCCGTCGCAGAGGAAGGTGGCCGTGCGCCACCCCGGGGCCCTGCCGTTGATCCTGGCCGACCCTCCGGGCGTGACCGAGCTGATCGAGCGGTGGTCGGACGACCCGAAGGGGCTGCAGCGACGCGCTGGTGGTCCTCGACTTCGTGAGCCTGGAGCGGGGCGCGGCCGACCTGCGGGTCGCCCTCCGCACGCTCGACGACCACGGCCCGCTGGCGCTGGAGGCGTTCCGGATGCAGGGGCTCGACGGGTTCGCGCTGGTCAGCCTGTACGGGGCGGTCCTCGACGCCCTCGGCGGCGCGATGCCGCTGGACCAGGCGTTGATCCTGCTGCGGGTCAATTCCGACTACGTCGACGAGCTCTTGCAGGCCCACTCGGCCGAGACGGTGGCGAGCCACCTGCGTCACGTCGCGGCGGCGGGTCTGGTCGAGGCGGTCGGCGGCAGCCCGAACGCGCTGCGGCTGGCCGTCGAGCACGGCGACCGCGGCGAGCGCGCCTGCGCAGGCCGGGCCCGACGCGGCCGTCGTGGTCTACGACGACTTCTCCGAGCCGGCGCTGCGCGACCGGGCGGTCGAGGCGCTGGCCGAGCACGGCGCGATGGCCCTGGCGATGCTCGACAAGTACGCCACCGACCCCGACTTCCGCGACATCCTCCGGGCGCACGGCGCGCGCGGTGATCCCGCCGATCGCGCAGGCCGACGCCGGCCCCGAGACGCTCGCCTACCTCCAGGCGAAGCCCCGCCGCTCGTTCTCCGAGACGGTCGCCCGCTCGGTCCTGTTCCTCTCGGGCGAGAACGGCCAGGCGACGATCCGGACGATCAAGGCGTCGGGCCTGGAGCGGGTCGCCGAGCTGAACTCGACCGAGTTGAAGTTCTACCAGTTCCTGCCTTTGTACGATCTGCTCCACCTGGGCCGCGTGCTCGGCCGGGGCCACGCCCCGAGCGCCGGCGAGATGACCTGGGCGTTGGTCGACGGCTGCTTCGTGGTGGCCGACGTGCTCAGCCTGGCGGCCTTGCAGCCCGAGGGGGTCGCGGCGGCCGAGGCGGCCCGCGCCGAGGTCAAGGCCGCGGCCCGCGAGGGGACCAAGGCCGTCGGCGCGGGGATCGTCGAGGAAGGGACCCAGACGGCCGGCCGCGTGCTGGCCAGGCAGGGCGCCTCGGAGGGGGCCGAGACGACGACCGAACGGGCCTCGCGATGGTGGGCCGTCCGCCTGGCGGGCGGGACCTACCGCGTGCTCCGCCACATGCCCGAGGCCCTGCCGCGTCTCGCCGTGGCCGAGGTCGCCGACGTCGCCCGCCCGCTCTGCGCCAAGGCCGGGCTCCGCCTGAGCACCTGGGGGCCGCTCCGGTTCCTCAAGAACGGCCAGGAGGTGCTCCTCCGCATCCCCCCCGAGCGCGGCCTGAAGTACCTCGCCGCGCAGGCCGCCCAGGCGAGCGTCGGCGTGGTCGGCTTCCGCAAGATGGAGGAGCACCTCGCCTCGCGACGGCCGCACACGGCGGATTAAAGGCGACTCTGCCTCCGCGTTACGACGCGGTGCAACGAATTCTTTCAGCTAGCCCATGTATCACAGCCCCCGCCTTCGAAACCGTGGTGTCCGGGGCCCTCGCCTCACAGGTTGTCTTCAACCCGTGGCGCCCGAACCCTGGCTAGCCGCCCTCTTCGAGTTCGGTACCCGTCGCTCGGCGCCCTGAAAGGATTGAGGGCCAGTCCGGATCATCCTTAGGGCATATCACGTCTTCATGAATATGATACTTCGGCCTCACTATCATAGTTTGATCTAAAGATTTGCAAAAATGCTGGCTTTCCTTGACATTCAGAGTATAGAAGTCAGAAATATTCGCGCTTTCCAGGGCGATAATGAGGTCGCCCACCTTGAGACAAGGGTCTCCTTGAGGGACTCCTTCCGGATTTTCCAGGAATTGCTCTAGGAATCGCTCCGCCCGCAGTAACTCATCTGTCTTTTGGGTGGCGTTCAAAGACCGTAGATGAGCAAGAATCCTGGTCACATTGTCTGCACGCGCTCTCAGGAAGGCCACGATTCCGCAGCTCCCTCCCAACTTCGAGCAGTTGTCCTTGCCAAAATCATATTCTCTGTAAGGCTTGCGTTCAACCACCGGGGCCTTTGAGCACGCACATCCCGCAGCCCTCTCAATGTGCTGAACGTTGTCTTCAAAATCGTCCAAACCGAATCGCAAAAGCGTCCTTAAATAGCTTTTGGATCTTTCGGTCAGTTCCTCGTCGCTCCTCCCCTCGAAGATCGTTTGCAGTGTTTGAAGGCATATGTTCCTCTTGCGGTTCTGTTGCGGCGGGAGATTATCCATGACATGCCGCTGCGTCCTTGCGAACGAAGCGAGCCTGTTCAGTTGATTGAGAAGGTACTGCGCCTCCTTCAACAGGCGGCGCTTATATTCTTGTTTGAAGACTTCGCTGGAGACCGTGAGGTCGTACCATGAGATCCGATCTTTGATCCGTTCTTTCATCTCCTCCGAATGAATGATACGGGCAATCTGAATGGAAGTATCGAGAAAGACTGCATCGCCTTGAGACACTATCTGTCCTCCGGCACGCCTGAGATCCCCCTCCAGGGATCGAGCCCGGCCCGCCGAAGGATACCGATGCTCGAACGAATGTCATCGTCTTCGACCGTCCACATTTTGAGGTGGTCGGAAACGATCTCCTGAACCGCCTCGCATCGGGCCGGCGTAAAAGATTCGAAATTCTCCTTGGTCAATGCCCCCTGGAGGAGATTGAGAAGATCCCGCCAATTGGGCTCCGCGTTTGGCACGAAGGGCCCACAGATCTTCTAAGCAACTCACGAGCTCGAACCCGGCGTTGCTGAGGCCCATCACATCGAGCCTTGGCCGCTTCGACCATACGGGCGGCATGTTCGGCTGCCCGCATTACAGCCTGCCGGACAGCATCACGCAGCGCGACATCCGGAGCAGTAAGATCCGGACGCCCGGACCTGCCATGCTCGCGAGTGCCGGGAAGGTAAGCGACCGAACCCGGGCTCATGTCACCCGATCCTTCGCTAGTAGGGTAATAAGCGGAGGAGCGGCCAGCATGGGGTTCGCTGTTCTTCGCCCAAGGATTGTGAACCGAGGACACGCGCTGTGTCGTATCTGTCGTCGGCTCAGTAAACGACCCGGACATGCTCTCCTCCGGCAGGGGTCATTGGGCGGGAAGGGCGGAAGTCAGTCGCTTAAGGAACTGGTCGAGGCTCGTCGAGACAAAGTCTCGGGGATTAACGGAAATCGGATCTTCCTGGAAAGCGTCAAAATCAACCATGGCGGCGTATCTAGGCATCGCGCGTAGACTACCCTTGCGACGCAGTTGTTCTTTGAAAATCTTGTCCTGATCTTTGGACAGCGCGCTCGTCCTCACGAGGATGATCTCGGAACCCCGGTCAATTTGGGCGCCTTTTTCCACACCATTGAGACCAATCCTGTACTTCCGATCCTGTCCGACGATGACGACCGTAAGCCCCGTAGATTCGACTTCACCATCGAAGGCAGATTTGAGTCGGTCTGACAGGGTGTAAAGACCAAGCTTACTGAGCCATTGCTCGGACTCTGCTTTATCTTCGCATCTGAAAAGGTACCAAGTCCTTACCCCAACACATGGGAACTCTTTCAAGCTTAGCTGGTCAATGACGATCCGTGACACCAAATCGATCTGTTCTAAAAAATGGTTTATATCATTCTGTTCAATCTCGGATTCGATCGGTTGTTCGATGCCAAAATCCATTTTAAGTGTGGAGAAATTGAAAACACAGTTGTTCGCAACGCTGACCAAAGGCGAGTTCTGGGGGCTAACTTGGTCCCGAGGGATCCACTCCGGGGCTTCTCGCATGATGGCATTCATGGTCTTGCCACATCGATCCAGAAAGGTATAGCCTTGGAGGTATCGAAGTTCAAAAACAATCTTATGAAAAATAGGGTGCTTCCCTCTGATATACATTTGTTCACCTCTGCGCTCAGTGAGTGAGACAGCTTACCAATCGATTCCAGTTCGACATGCTAAACGGCGCACCAGGGCAACACAATAGCTAATCATACCGCCAGTAAGTTCCGCCGTCAAAAGCAGTTATGTGCGACTTACACCCCTGTTGCCTTCATCACCCTTCGGATGTGCTTGCCGTTTACGACCGAACCACGCCAAGCGGTCGGGGCGGAAGAATGGCTTACGCATCGGACGGTTCCCGAGGGGGTGTACGGTTCGCCTCGGATTACGTTGCCCAGGTGTTGCCAACGCCTGCCAAAAGTCATTTTACCGTTTGACCTTGCGGGAATCGATATTTTTTTGCGATATGGAAGAGCACCTCACCTCACAACGGCCGCAGGACCCCTGAGCGCCGCCCCGGATGAGACGGGGTCACGTCGCGATCGGGGCGCCCGCGACCGGCCAGCCCTGGGCGTCCCACGATAGGGGATGGACCTGGAGCTTCGCGTTGCCGCCTTCGTCCGCGTCGTAGGCGTGGTTGACGATCCACGCCTGGCTCCCGTCGATCAGGACCGCGTTCGACCCCGGCCCTCGGTACCGCCCCGCGCCGACGAGGACCGGCGTGCCCCCGCCCCGGAGCATCGGCGTGCCGGCGCGGTCGAGGTACGGGCCGGCCACGCGCCTCGATCGGCCGACCATCACGCGATACGTGCTGCCGGCCCCCATGCAGCAGACGTCGAAGGAGACGAACAGGTAGTAATATCCATTCGCGTGGACGATGAACGGCGCCTCGATCGGCCCCGACGCCGGCCGGGCCGCCAGCGAGAGGAACGGGCGTCCGGGCTGGGCGAGCTTGCCGGTGGCCGGGTCGATCGGCGCGAGCTTGATGCCGCTCCACTGCGACCCGAACGCCAGCCAGGGGCGGCCCGAGCCGTCGAGCACGAGGTTCGGGTCGATCGCGTTGAAGTTGCTCAGGCCCGGCGTCGATTCGAGCACCTCGCCCCGGTCGACCCACTGGTAGCCGGGCGACGTCCGGGTCGAGCATGGTGTTGGTCATCAGCCCGATCACCGACCGCTGGCTGCCGAAGGTCGAGACGGCGTAATAGAGGTGGTACTGGCCGTCGAAGTACGAGATGTCCGGGGCCCACGGCTCGGTGGCGCCGGGGACCTCCTGCACGGCCCAGGCCGGCAGGCCGTCGAGCACCTGGCCGACCTCCTGCCAGTGGGTCAGGTCGGTCGAACTCCGGATGGGGATGTTCGGCCCCGTGGTGAAGAGATAGAAGGTGTCGCCGTCCTTGATGATGCTCGGGTCGGTGACGTCCGTGCCGAGGTACGCGGTGTCGACGGGCGCCGCGGCCGGTGCCTGGACGGCGGGGGCGGACGCGGCGCGGACCCGCGCGACCGGATGGAACCCGCTCGGGACGGCCCGCCGTTCGAGCGCCTCGAACGCCGGGCGACGGCCCCTGGCGCGCGCGACACCATGAGGAGGACACCCCGACGAGGGCTGGACGGACGACCGACGCCGGCCCCAACCACGTCGCCGGGGCAATAACTATATCATCGGGCCAAGGCCCTCGGGCGCTCAGCAATTCGCCGGCTCGGATTCGATCGATCCCGCGGGCCGCTTCGGAGGGCCCGCGGGTCAGCCCAGCAGGGCGGCGATCGGGCGGCCCTCGCTGAGCTTGATCGGGCGGCCGACCGGCGAGAGGTTCTCGCGCGGGGTCGAGGCCGACGGCCGTCAGGATCGTGGCGTGGACGTCGGCGATCGGGCGCGGGTCGGCCGGTCCCTTGATCCCCTCGGGGTCGGTCGCGCCGACGACCCGGCCGCCGCGGAGCCCGCCCCCGGCGATCGCCAGGCTGAAGCCGTTGGGCCAGTGGTCGCGTCCGCCGAGCCGGTTGACCTTCGGCGTCCGGCCGAACTCGCCGGCGCAGACGACGACGGTCCGGTCCAGGGCGCCGCGGTCGCGGAGGTCGCCGATCAGGGCGCTCGAGCGCCGGGTCGAGCGCGGCGACGAGGCCGCGGTGGACCTCGTGGTTGTTGACGTGGCTGTCCCAGCCGCCGAGCGTCACCTCGACGCACCGGACGCCGACCTCGGTGAGCCTCCTCGCGGCCAGGCAGGCGCGGCCGAAGGGGGTCGCGCCGTAGTCGCCGCGGAGCCTCGCCGGCTCGTCGGCGAGGTCGAACGCCCTGAGCTGCTCGGACGCCATCATCGCCCGGGCGCGTCGGACCGTGTCGCGGTGCAGGGTCGCCTCGACCCGCGCCAGGCGGCCACGGGCGAAGGCGCGCTCGACCACGTCGAGGTCGCCGACCCGTCGCGCGTCGCGGTCGGCGGCGACGGGCGCGACGACGTCGGGGAGCCGTGCCGCGGGGTCGTCGACCTGGAAGGCGTCGTACTCGCCCCCGAGGAAGCCCCCCCGGCCGGGCCACGGCGACGGCAGGATCGAGACGTGCCGCGGGATGCTCGTCCCCCCCTCGGGCAGCTCGTGGCAGCAGATCGCCCCGAGCGCGGGGTGGACGACGGTCGGGTCGGGGCGATAGCCGGTCTTGACGTGGTACGTCCCGCGCTCGTGGTCCCCCTCCTGGCTCACCAGCGAGCGGACCAAAGAGACGCTCGTCATGACCTCGGCCAGCCTCGCGAACCCCTCGGCGAGCCGCACCCCGCGGACGGCGGTCGGGATCGCGCGAGTTCCTCCTGCGATCCTCGTGCCGGGGTGCGGGTCGAAGGTCTCGAGCTGGCTCGGGCCCCCGGCGAGCCAGATCAGGATGATCGACCGCGCCGGCTCCCTCGCCCGCTCGGCCCGCGCCGCCAGCAGGTGCCCGACCGGCGTCAGCCAGCCCAGCCCGGCCAGGCCCGCCAGCCGGAGGAAGCCGCGGCGGTCGGGGGAGATCAAGCTCTCGTCGCGCCGTCCGCGGTGCGCGTGCCCGGGGGCGGGCCCGCCGTTGCGAGGTCCCATCGGACTACCCGTTCGGGGCGATCGGAGGCGCCATGTCCTGGAGCGGGATACCCCCGCAACGGCCCTCCCGGTTTCAACCCCGACCCCATCACAACGGCAACGACGCCCGCGCCCTCCCCCTCACGTCGCCCCGGCCGAGGTGGTCCGGCCGGAACCACCGGCCCCTCCCCTCGTCGAGGCCGTCCACCGCACGCGCCCCGGGGGCGATGCCGAGGATGGTCCGCAGCGCCTCGGCCTGCCCGACGGTGATCCGCCCGTCATCGAGCAGATCCTCGACCTCCTGCCGGCACTGGTCGACCGCCTGGGCCTTGTCGGGGAAGTCGGGGTGTCGGACGACCAGGGTCGCCGATTCGACGAGCCGTTCGTAATAGGAGAAGTCGCTCATCATCGAGCCTCGAGGGCCGCATGGATGCTTGGGAGCATTAATAAGATCGTAGGCTGCCGGGGGCCGTGATTCAATGGCATCTGGGGAAATTCTGACACCTGGATGGTTATTCGGGGCCGGGACGGGACAATTTCTTAACAAATCGGGGCGGGTTTCGGTCGGATCTGGGCGCTAATGCTCCCAGGAGAACTCCGTGGAGTTGGCCAGGGTCCAGAGCAGGTCGGCGACGCAACGGGCGCGGTCCCGGCCGCGGGTGCCGGCCAGGCGGGCTTCGAAGTGCGCGGCCTCGGCGGGGGAGGGACGGCGGGTCAGGACGGTCAGGTAGGCGACCTCGACGGCGAGGCGGTCGTCGGGGGCGAGCAGGGCGATCTGGCCGGCGGCGTGGAGCGGGTCGGCCTCGGTCTGGTCGCGGACGATCCGGCCGTTCATCATCAGGAGGCGCTGGGGGATCGTGCCGCAGCCGGCGTCGAACTCGTCCTCGCCGGTGTCGCCGTAGCGGCGGACGAAGTCCCTGCTGGCCGAACGACCGGCCCAGGCGGACGAGGATGTGCGAGTCGCCGTCGATGGTCGTCGGCGAGGCGGCCTGGAACAGGGCGCCGACGACCTGCTCGGGGCGCATCCGGGTCAGAGGGAAGGCGGCCCAGGCGCGGTCGTGCGCCTCGGACGGCTCGGGGACGGCGGCGCTGTCGACCTGGAACGCCTCGGTCGCGGCGATGGCCCGGATCAGGCGGCGCAGGTCGAAGCCGTGCGCGGCGAAGTCGTCGGCCAGCAGCGCCAGCGCGGCCGGCGGGTCGCCCGCCGTGGGGAGGTCATCGACCGGCTCGACCAGGGGGCGGCCGAGCATCAGCGCCCAGACCCGGTTGGCGGTCGCGCGGGCGAGGCTCGGGTTCCTCGGGTCGGTCACCCATCGGGCCAGCCGCGACCGCCGGCTGCCGTCGCCGGGGAGCAGTTCGGGGGCGAACGGGACGCGAGGCTCGATCGCCCTGGCCTGGCCGATCTTGCGGTCGGTCGTGCGGAACTCGCCGTCGCCGTCGCGGGTCCCCTGGAAGCTGGTGTGGACCTGGCCGAAGAAGGCGGCGATCCCCTGGAAGTCGCGCCGGGTCCAGGGCTGGAACGGGTGGTCGTGGCACTGGGCGCAGTCGATCCGGACCCCGAGGAACGCGCGGGCGACCCGACCGGCCAGCCGTCCGGGGTCGAACGTCTTGGTGTTCGGGTCGTAGGTGACGGTCACGAAGTTGGTCGCCGGCCGGTCGGTCCAGAGCCCCTCGGCGGCGATCATCTCGCGGACGACCTGGTCGTAGGGGCGATTGTGCATCAGCTCGTCGCTCAGCCAGGTGACGAACCGCCGCCTCCGGTAGAGGAGGAACGGCCCCCCCTCGGTCCCGACGAACGCCCTCGCCAGCCTCTCGGCCAGGTAGTCGGCGCAGCGGCGGTCGCGGAGCATCGCGTCGAGCCACGCCGGCACCCGACGGCCCGCCGGCAGCGCCTCGAACCGGCGGATCTCCTCCAGCGACGGGATCGTCCCGGTCATCGCCAGCGCGAGCCGTCGCAGGACGGCCAGCTCGGCGCCCGGGGGGCCGGCTCCAGGCCCTCCTCGGACCACTGGCGCCGGAACGCCCCGTCGACCCCGTGGACGACCGCCGAGAGCTCCGCGCCCGGCGTCGCGACGGCCCCGACCGGCACCGCCCGCCCCGCCACCTTCGGCGGCCAGAGCCCCACGCCCAGCGCGACGCCCCCGCCGAGCACCAGGCCGAGGAATAGAAGGTTACGACCCCACATGACCATCACCTCAAATTCAACATAATCCGTCGGGACTTCATTACCACCATCGAACACGAAAAGTTTCAGGTCCCTCCCCGGGGCACCTCCGGTTGGGTCCGTTCGGCGCGTCGGGCTCGACCGTCCAGGAAACCGCCCAGACCCCCGCTGGCTTCGTTTCGGGAAAAGCCGTGACCGGGGGCCGATGTCCCCTGCCCGATCGAACAGGATCTTACCCAGACCCCCGTTGGCTTCGTTTCGGGAACACGCGATTTCGGTTCGTTCGGCAGCGGACCCTGACCCCCATCGGCTTCGTTTCGTCACGGCCAATCCTCGGGCCCGGGCCGTCCCGATGATCCGATTTCCAGGCGGCTTTTCAAACCAAACCCCTGGATTCATTGCAACTTAGATTCACTGAGCGGACCATTTGGCTTCGTTTCGGGAAAGGCTCGCCCCGCGACCTTTGGGACTTCCCGCATCGCACGCCCTATCTTGCGACCGTCCCGGCCGCGGGACCGAGCGGATCACGGATGATCTTACCCAAATTACCATCGGCTTCATTTCGTCGCGAAACGGTGAGAGTTGGGCGAGACCTCGAAGCCATCTTGCCCAATCTGCCACCGGCTTCATTCGGGCGGGACGCATTCGTTTCGTTCGGCGCGATGGGTCGCGCCTCACCCCGGTCTCGTCCGGATTGTCAACGATCGAGACGGCGCAAACATCCCAAGATCATCATCGAGGCGAGAGCGGGAGGTGTCCTGGGAATCTCCCGGGAGGCGCGAGGATTCCGGGCGCGGCGTGCGGGCGGGGATCGAGAAACGTGAAACCCGGGCCGCCGAGCCGCTGTAGAGACTGGCATGAGCGAAGCCATGCTGATCGACGTGCCGTCGACAACCGCCGTCGGGGATGCCCCGGAGACGATCGGCGTCCGGGGGCGGGGCCGTCTCGGGCGCGCGGCCGACGCGATCAGGAGGGCGGCCGAGTGGGCCTTCGGCGCGGTGGCGATCGTCCTGGGGCTGTCGATCCTGTCGGCCGCGCCGGTCGTGCAGTTCCTGAGCTTCGGCTACCTGCTCGAAGCGGGGGGACGGGTGGCGCGCTCCGGGCGCCTGTGCGACGGGTTGATCGGGGTCCGCCGCGCGGCGAGGCTCGGGAGCATGGTCGTCGGCGCCTGGCTGATGCTGCTGCCGCTGCGCCTGGTCTCGTCGCTGGCGACCTCGGCCGAGCTGATCGACCCGGGCGGGCCGATCGCGCGGCGGTGGCGCGCCGGGCTGGTCGCGCTGACCGTGCTGGTGATCCTCCACATCGCCGCGTCGTGGCGCGGGGCGGCCGGCTCCGCCACTTCCTCTGGCCCTACGGCAACCCGATCCGGGCGGCCGGTCGCCTGCGGCGGGGCGGCGCGTCGGCCTCGTACATCGCGGCCCGCGACGCCGCCTGCGACTTCGTCGCCGCGTTGCGGCTGCCGTACTACTTCCGGCTCGGGCTGCTGGGGTTCGTCGGCACCCTGGCGTGGCTGGCGGTGCCGGTCACGATGATCGCGATCGGCCGGCGCGCCGGGCTGGTCGGGCTGGTCGGCGGGATGATGCTGGGGGTCGTCGCGCTGGCCTTGCCGTTCCTCCAGGTGCGGTTCGCCGTCGAGGGCCGCTTCGGCGCCCTGTTCGAGTCCCGCGCCGTGTGCGACCGCTTCGCCCGGGCCCCGTGGGCGTTCGCGGTCGCCGCGTCGCTGACGCTCACCCTGGCGGTGCCGCTGTACCTGCTCAAGATCGAGATGATCCCGCGCGAGACCGCCTGGCTGCCGGGCCTGGTCTTCCTCGCGTTCATCGTCCCGTCCCGCCTGCTGGCCGGCTGGGCCTACGCCCGCTCGCTCCGCCGCGAGGCCCCCGGCACGGGTTCTTCCGCTGGACGGGGCGCCTGGCGATGCTGCCGGTCGGGCTGGCGTACGCGGTGATCGTCTTCTTCACCCAGTACACCGCCTGGCACGGCATCGGGAGCCTCTCCGAGCAGCACGCCTTCCTGCTGCCCGTGCCGTTCCTGAGCCTGTGAGCGGCCCCGGCCCTGGGCGTGGTCGATGAGAATCCCTCATGGCCCTGAAAACGGAACTGACGCCGGGTTTTCACACCCTCAGGCGATGCTCACGGCGGCGGGTGACGGCCCCGCTCGGCCTCCTCCACCCGGATTGCGACCGCCAGCGGACGATTCATCGCCAACGCCGCCACCGTCGCCCGCCCCGTCGGCGTCAGCGGCACGACCACCGCCCCCTCCCACCGGAAGTGGTCCCCCCAGACCTGATCGCGAGGGCTGAACAATGGGACCTCCGACCCCGTCACGGGATCGATTGCCGAGCGCCGCGCCCACTTCCGCAGCGAGCACGACACGCACGCCAGGGCGAGGTTGCTCGACACGGTCGGGCCATCGGCGACCCGCGGCACCACGTGATCGACATGGAACGCCGCCTCCTGGCCGGCCTGCGAGAGCCCGCAGTACTCGCAACGATTGCCGGCCCGCAGCACGACCTCGTCGCGCAGGGTCGGCGGGATGTCGCTCACGACATCGCCCGCTCGGCCCGCAGCCGCAGCAGCGTGAGCAGGTCGGCCAGGTCGGCCAGCCCCTCGGCCTCGGCCCGCTCATCGGCGGTCAGGGGGTAGCCAGCATCCTGGCGGTCCAGCAGGTTCTGCAGTCGCGAGGCGACGGCCGCCGGGAGCCGCAATCGGGCCAGGTCGGCCGGGAGATCAACGTCAATGGTCAAGGGCATGGGTCACCTCCGTTCAGGATCGGTCGCCCCCCAGCTTACATGACCCGCGCTCCGGCTGCTGCGCCGGGCGGGTCCGCTGCATCGCCAGGCTGGACCACGACATTTGTCAATTTGACTCCTGACCCCTTTCCGCGTCTTGACCCCTTTCCGCGTCTTTGACTCCTGACTCCTTTCCGCTGCCGAAAATAGTTCTGACCCGAATGGCACTCGGTTAAGGCGTAACCTTCAAGCCCCCTTGAACTTGTGAAAAGCAAAATTCCGGGGTACTTGAGGTCATTTTTTCCGGAGGCCGAATCCGCAGTCCTTGTTTTCCAGGGCGCGAGATCAATCAGCGGTTTCTGATATGAAAACGGCCCCCGAATGCACTTGGTGATTCTAGGCATAACCCTTTTGTTGCCTTGAGTTTTCGCTTAACCGAGTGCCATTCAGTTCTGACCCCTTTTCCGCTCCAGTTCTGACCCCTTTTCTTTTCCTTGCTTCTCTTAGTTTTGACCCCTTTTCTGTTCTTATGAAAAACTGTTCCGACCCCTTCTCTGACCTTTGACCCCTTTTCTGACCTGGGGTTTTTGTTTGACCCCCGAATTCTATACTTGCCCGGGAACGAACGCAAGGATATACTTGCCCGGGAACGAAAAAATCCTCTCCGGGGCCACATCATGAGCGACGAGACGAAGGCGAGCGAGGCGGCGAAGGCGCTCGGGAAGCTCGGCGCATCGAAGGGCGGCAAGGCTCGCGCCGAAAAATTGACAGCCGAGCAGCGG
Organism: uncultured Planctomycetaceae bacterium; assembly: GCA_963708145.1. GTDB lineage: Bacteria > Planctomycetota > Planctomycetia > Isosphaerales > Isosphaeraceae. The sequence goes on from OY970189.1 coordinate 697,436, forward strand.
AGCGACATCGCGAGGCGTGCCGTAGAGGCGCGATGGGCGAAGCAGGGGAAAGAACCGCCGCCACAGGCTACACACGCGGGCGTTCTGAAAATCGGTAACACAGAGATTCAGTGCTACGTCCTGGACAACGGATGCCGGATCATCTCGACTCGCGGCATGATGAAAGCACTCGGGCGGACGTGGCGTGGCCGGAAGTACGCTGGTACCGAACTGCCGGTCTTCTTGGAGGCCAAAAATCTTAAAGCCTATATTGGAAATGATTTAAGTTCGGTACTTTCTTTGGTGGAGTTTAGAACCCCGACAGGTGCGCGGGCAGAGGGGTTCCACGCCGCACTTCTGCCGAAGATCTGTGAAATCTACCTGAGTGCCCGCGACGCAGGTGTCCTGACGGGGCCGCAAGATCGCATCGCAAAGCAGGCCGAAATCCTGATGCGGGGGCTGGCACATGTCGGGATCATTGCCCTTGTCGATGAGGCGACCGGCTATCAAGAGGATCGGGACAGACAGGAACTCCGCCGCATCCTTGAAGCATACATCTCGGGAGAAGCTGCTGGCATGGGCGGAACGGTTCCCTAAAGAGTTTTACCAAGAGCTTTTCCGGTTGAAGGGGTGGCAGTTTGACCCGATGTCGGTTAAGTGCCCACGAATGGTTGGCAAACTCACCAAGGTGCTAATCTACAAGAAGCTTCCGCCGGGAGTTTTGGAGGAACTGGAGCGGAAGAACCCGCCGGTCTACGAGAAGGACTACCGTAAATATAAGCATCATCAGTATTTGACACCGGATATCGGGAACGTCCACCTCGAAAAACAGGTCGCTTCGGTTACGACGCTCATGCGCATTTCCAAAGATTGGACAGTCTTTGAACATCACTTCAACAAGGCGTTCCCGCCGAAAGATAAGGCAGGGAAGCCTACTGCCGGACGAACCCGACGAGGGCGAGGACTGAATTCGGAACCCCCCCTCATTTATCAAGAGAGTGACAAATAGAAATGAAATACCTCTATCTTGACGACTCGGGAAAGATCCATACGAATGACCATTCGAAATTCTTCGTGCTGGCCGGATTCTCGGTTGACGAGGGGCACTGGCACAGGTTTATTCGGCAGATCAATGGAGCAAAGGGAAATTACTTCCCTACGAACGGGAAGCCCTACGATTGGGAGGTCAAGAGTACAGATTTTCTGACGTCAAATGCCTGGAAGCGGGCAAAACGGCGCGGTCTCTGTCAGCAGCTCGTCAGAATACTGGAGAGGAACGGTTGCCACGTTTATGTAGCTAGTCTCGAAAAGGCGAGAGCCAATGACGCTTTAGACGAGGCTAAGTTCTTCCCTTTAGCCTTTCAGAGACTGGTAGCCAAATTCAACGCCGAAATTATCAGTAAGGCTGAGACGGGGTCGATCGTGTGCGATTGGTCGACATATAAAATGGATCATCACACGTCTCAGTGCGTAACAAGCATGGTTGTCACCAACAAAATGGATTTGTTAAGAGGAGGAGTGACCTACGGGAGTTCTTCGGCCCTACCTCCTTTACAAGTGTCGGACATCATCGCGGGGGCATTCAGAAGATCACTGGAAGGTCAGGCCCACATGAACGCTCTGGTCACCGAACTACGAAATCTCAGGTTTTTCGAGGCAGGAAAAGTGGACGTGCTGGGCCATCCGGTCGATAGTATCTTAAGGGTGTTTTGAGCCAACGGGCCCCTTGACAGGGACCGGCGGTAAGATACAATCCTGACATGAGCCCGGCTCGTTATGCCTAGTAGGGTCTTCCCGAATGCAGGCATTCGAGGGGCTCACCGGACTGGGGGTCGTGTACGCGACCCCCAGTCCTTTTTTATCCTAAAGCGTTGAATTGCTTGAAAATTGGGTAAGAATGGTCGGGTAGGAACCCGGTCGTTTCTATTTCCGGGCAACCCCCCACCAAAACCGGGATGATCCGCTGGGAGAATCACCGGCCGCGGGTGGCCCAGGTTGCTCGCCAACCTGGGCGGCGCCGCCGCACGAGGTCGCGGGTCGGACATCCGAGCCCTGACCTCCCATCGCTCCGCGCCCCGGGACCTGGGCCATCCGCGAATGAGACTCCAGGAGCCGCTCGGGTCAGAACGGTTTCCGGCCCGAGGGCTGAGAAAGTCAGGACATCCGCCGGCTCCGGCCCGATGATGAGAGAGAGGCCGTCGGGCCCGCGCGGTCCTTGGCAAGTCGAGCCGGACGGAGATCGGGGCGGCACTCCGCGCCGACCGAACCCAACTCGCCCGAGACGAAATGAACCCGATGGCAATCTGCGCAGGATGGCCGCGCGGTCGTGCGGGGCACTCGCGGCGACGCGACGAAACGAACCCAGTGGCAAGCAGGGCAAGATTCCGGACGCAACGCACGAGCGCCGGCGCCGGGCCCGATGGCCTTCGTCGCCGCTGCCGAACGAACCGAATGTTGAACAATTCCCCGTCGGAGAGGCGTGCCCGAACGAACTCGGCGGCCAGCCCGAACGAACTCGATGGCCGACACGAACGAACTTGATCCGGCGCCGAACGGACCCCAATCGCCGGCACGCATGAACTTGATCTTCATGGCGCGGGCACCACCTGTTATTCATAATTCCTTAATTAGTAAAGAGATCGGGAAGTTCGCGGCCTCCGCCCCGGGGAGACGAGGGTTGGCGCCGAACGAACCGAACGCCGGCGCGAACGAACTGGGTGCCGCGCCCGAACGAACTCGACGGCCGGCGCCCAAACGAACTGGGCGCCGCGCCCGAACGAACTCGACCCCGGGCGCCGAACGAACCCAACCGCCGGGGCGGGCGAACGCGACGCCCCGCCCGAAACGAAGCCAATGGGGGTCTGGGTAAAATCCCCTCCTTCGGGCCTACCGACCTCGGGCCCTCGGCGACGGCCGGGACGAAATGAAGCCAATGGGGGTCTGGGTAAGATCCCTCCCGCGGTGCGCGGACGGAAGGATGGTGGGCAGTGCCCACCCGACGAAGACTCATTCCCTCGGGGCGACCCTCCAGGACGGCGGGAGCGACGGGGCCCGGAACGGCCGGGCGGCCAGCTCGTCCCGCACCGCCCTCTCGTAGACCTCCCGCCAAACGAGCCCCGCCCTCCGAGCCGAGGCCAGGTGACGCCTCACCTCCTCGTGATCCACGGGATCGCGGCCCAGGCTCGTCGACAGGTCGGCGACGATCGCCTCCCGGTCGTCCCCGGAGGCGTCGCGGTCATCCTCCTCGACCTGTTCGGCGTTCTCGGCCTGGAGGACGTACTCGACCGAGGGCTCGATGAACTCCCGGAGCCCCATCATCGCGTGCCCGGTGCCGCGACGGACCCGATCCTTGCTGGGATCGACCCAGCCCCGTCGCTGCATCCACGCGAGCGCCAGGACGAGGGCCGTCCCCCCCGCGAGGATCAGACCCAACGGGACCAGGGGGCGGAGATCCATGATGATCACCCTCGGCGTCGCGGTGCATCTCGAATGATCCCCCAACGGACGGGCCCCGGGGCGATTCTCGTGCGCTTCGGATTGGTCAATCCGGAGGGCCGTGTTAGAGTTGTCGGGTGGGGTCGGCGACGACGTCTTCGGAGACTCTCCGGGTGACGATGCCCGCCTCGATTCCCGGGGGCGCCCGCTCGCCCGGCCCGTCCTGCCCGACCGGAATCCGGGCCGAAAGCCCGTTCCATTCCGCCGGTTCCGTCCGAATAATTCCCCACCGGATGACGAATCTCCTGACGGGTTGACGCCCGAAGGGCTTGTATCCATGAGTGAACGATCCGCTCGCCGTCGCGGACGGCTGACGAGGCCCCGCCTGGTCCTGGCGGGGTTGGTGGTCGGGTTGGCGACGCTCCCGGTCCCGGCCTGGGCGGGGAAGCTGTCGTGGCTCGACGAGGTGGTGCAGGAGGTGGTCGTCGAGGCCCGCGCGGGAGGTCGCGCGGTCGCCCACGAGGGCGTCGGCGCGCGGGCGGCGGGACGGCTGTTCGTCCACGAGGCCGACGAGGGGCTGGAGGTCGTCGCAAGGCGGTACGACGACCTGGCGCGGCTCGGACGGCGGGTCGATCGCCCCTCCGAGGCGCTGCTGAACGCGCGGTTCTCGCGGCTGATGCGCGACAACCCCGAGGCCGCCCGCACCTTCTCCGCCCTGGCGCCGGCCGAGAAGAGGCTGGTCGTCGAGATGGGCGAGACGGCGCAGCACCTCGCGAGGCGATACCCCGACCAGGCCGAGACGATGATCCGGAAGCTCGGCACCGAGGGCCTCTCGGCGGTCCGCGTCTTCGGCGACGACGTGGCCGAGGTGGTCGCCAAGGAGGGCCCGGAGAGCCTGGGGGTGCTCCGCAAGACGGGCCGCGGCGGCTGGTCGTTCTTCACGCACGAGGTCCTGCCGCACAAGAAGAAGCTGCTGGCCGCGGGCGTGCTGGCCGCCTTCCTGGCCAATCCCGACAAGTTCGTCGACTACGCCGGCCGCGCCACCGACTACGCCGTCCGCGAGTTCGCCCGCGCCGGCGTGACGCTCGCCGGCGCCGTCGGCGGCGGCGCCGCCCGCGGGCTGGAAGCCTCGATCTCGCGGGCGCTGGCCGATCGCGGCCTCGACTTCGCCGCGCTGCGCTACCTCGGCATGGGGCTGGCCGCGATGGTGGCGGTCCTGGCGACGATGGTGCTCCTCGGCCTGCCGATCGGCTGGCTGTTCCGGCCGTTCGGATGGGCCTACAGGGCGGTTCGGGACCGGCGGATCGCTCGGGTTTGAGAGGGACGCGAGAAGGCTGGGAGGCAGCGACCAATGTCGATCGGGAAACGTGAAGCACCACCTCGGATGCAGGTCGATCTCATCGCCGAGGACCCCGACGGGCGGGCGATCCTCCTGGGCGAGGTCAAGGCGGGCAAGGCGGGCCCGGAGCATGTCGAGCAACTCCGCTCCCACCTGGAGGCGGCGAACGCGACGATCCCCTACGCCCTGCTCGCCGACTTCGACCAGATCCGGATTTATACCTGGGATGGGAGCCATCTCTCGGGGCCCGTCTTCGCGGCGGAGACGACCCCGATCCTCCGCCACTACGCCGAGGATTACGGCACGGTCCGGGTCTACAAGGATTATTTCGTGACGCTGATCGAAGCATGGCTGCACGACCTGGCCTATCGCTGGAAGTCGGAGGAGCCGCCGGGCGCGGTCCCGCTGACGGAGATCGGGCTGCTCCCCCTCCTGGACCGCGGGACGACCCGGCGCGAGGTGACCATTGGCGGTTATCCTATACCTTGAGACGAACTTCCCGATGAGCATCGCGATGGGGCGCGATCCGGAGGCGGCATCGCTGCTCTCGGGGACCGACCCCTCGGTGCGGTTGGTGATCCCGAGCATCTGCTTCCTGGAGGCTGCTCGGGGCGATCCAGCACGAACATTGGCTCCGGAGGAGCTTCAGCGACGAGCTCAAGCGACAGATCACCCAGGTCGCCAGGGACCGGATCTCTCCGCAGGCGCAGGTGCTCCTCCACCATCTGGTCCAAGCCCGCGTGGAAGTCGACGGGCTCGCGAACGAGGTGAAAGCACGCTTCAATCAGACCCTCGGCCAGCTCAGCCGAGAGCGCGGAGATTGTTGAATTGACTCCGCTCACCATCGGTGAAAGTCTGGGCGAGGAGACCGTCGATGATCCGACGGATAACCTCATCCTCTCCTGCATCAGGGGGCATGCACGCCGGCCCTTCCCTCCGAAGCGAAGGCGTTCCTGAGCGGCAATACCAAGCACTTCGGCGGGGAGAGGGCGCGGGCGGCCTTGCGCGAGGTCGGCATCGACAGGTATTTCACGGAGGCCCGGAGCCTCCTCGGCTGGTTGCGATCCCTGCCGGCCTGAGATGAGCGATCCTTCCGGTCCGTTCGGACGCAATCGGAGGAAGGGCGGACTCCCGGCGCGAGGGCCGGCGCACCGCCATACGAGGTCCAACGCATGCCGAACCGTCGCAAGGCCCATCTCGACGCCCTGGAAGAGCGGCTGACCGGCCCGAAGCGGATCGCGCTGTTCGGGCACCGCGACGTGGGCAAGACGACGCTGCTGGCGATGTTCTACCGCGAGGCGTCGACCGGGCGGGTGCCGGGGCTGCGGCTGGCGGCGGCCGAGGCGGCCAGCGCCGAGTACCTGGCCGAGAAGATCGCGCAGATCGAGGCGGGCGAGCCCCCCGCCGGCACCCTGGCCGAGACCGAGCTGCAAGCTGCGGCTCTACCACGACGCCGGCGCGGTTCGACCTGATCGTCAAGGACTACCAGGGCGAGCACGTCTCGCTCGGCTCCGACGAGCCGATCCGCGCGTTCTTCGCCGACTGCGACGCCGTGCTGCTCTGCCTCGACCCCGAAGGCCCGGCGGGCCCGGCCGACCGTCGGCGCCGGCAGCAGGAGGTCGAGGACCTGCTGGAGCGGTACATCGAGCGCTCCGGCGACGCGACCACCGGCCGCCCCGTGGCGCTGGTGCTGACGAAGTTCGACCGCGTGCTCGCCGCCGAGCCGCCCCGCGAGGGCGACCCGCCGCCGGGCGACGACCCGGCGGGCTGGGGCGTCGAGCGGCTGGTCGACCGGATGTACGGGATGACCCGGCACGCCCTGGCGCGGCACGCGCCGCGGAGGCGCGATCTTCGCGGTCAGCTCGTACGGCCGCGAGGCCCGCGACGGCCGCCCGCCCGCCGAGCTCCACCCGCTCGGGCTGGAGGGGCCGCTCGGCTGGCTCGCCGAGCAGCTCGAGGCCGGCGACCGCGAGCAGCTCGAATGGCTCTGGGACCTCGCCCCCGACGACCTGCCGCCGGCTGTCGCGGTGCGTCGCCGCCTTCGAGCGGCGCTACCCGAAGTCGGACCTGACGATCGGGTTCCGCGACCGGCTCCGGGCGCTGCGGCGACGGCTCGCGGCGGCGGGCCGCGGCGCGGCTGGCGGCGGCCGGGGCGGTCGTCGTCGCGGCGCTGGCGGGCTACGACGCCTGGGGCTACCGCGCCGCCCTGGCGTTCGAGCGCGACAACCCCGCGCCGGCCGTCGCGGGGCGCTGGGCGGACCTGCTGGCCTGGCACCCGACGCTCGCCGCTGTTCTGGCCCGACCGGGCGCAGCGCGCGCGGCGGAAGCAGGCCGAGTGGGCGGTCAAGGCGGCCGAGGTCCAGGTGGCCAACGGCACGGCCGGCCCGGACCTGCGCGAGCGCCTGGACGTCCTGAAGGACGAGGCGCCCCGACCTCGCCCCGGCGATCCGGCGGGTCGAGCAGCGCCAGGACCGGGCGCGGCACGACGCGCGGTGGGACGCGGTCCGCGCCGACGCGCTGGCGCCGACCGACGAGCCCGAGCGGCCCCTGGCGGCGCTCGGCTCGTTCCTCCGCGACTTCCCCGAGACGCCGCACCGCGCCGAGGCGCTGGCGCTGGTCGGCACCCTCAAGGCGCAGGTGGCCGCGCGCGAGGCGGCGGCCGAGCGGGCGATCGTCGACGACCTGGCGCGCGCCGAGGCGCTGCCCGAACGCCGACTTCCGCGACCTGATCGACCGCGCCCGGACAGTTCCTCGCCGAGCACCCGCGGAGCGACTGGCGCGCCGAGGTCGAGCGCCGGCTCGACGGCTACGTCCGGACGCTCGACGACCGCGACATCGACCGCGCCCGCCAGTACTCGAAGCAGTACCCGACCCACTTCGCGACCCGGATCGAGCGCTACCAGGACTACCTCAAGGCGCACCAGAGCGGGCGGCCGGTACATCAGCGAGGCGATCGAGGCGAAGGACCGCGTCCTCCGCGAGTGGGACGCCTACACCTACCGCCAGGCGTACGACCACCTCCAGGCCCACCCCGACGACGTGGCCGAGGTCGCCCGCCGGCTCCGCGACTACCTCCGCGACCACCCCGACGGCCGCCACGCCGCCGACGCGCGGCGGTACCTCGCCTGGTGGGACAAGGTCTCGGTGCCCGGCGAGTACCGCGTCACCCTGCGCCGCGGCGAGGTCGGCCCGACGTCGGCAAGTACCTCGGCGGCGGCGGCCCGACCTGGGCGTGATCGTCGAGGTGGCGGGCGTGACCGTACGGGCCCTCGCCGGTCGTCCGCAACACCCACCGGCCGATCTGGGACTACACCTTCCCCCGCCCGATCCGGTGGAAGTCGGGCGACCCGGTCACGATCCGACTCATCGACTACGACTGGTCCGACTCGACCGTCTCACGCTCCACAGCCGCAAGGGCGACCCGCTGGCGATCCGCAACCTGTCGGGGACGGTCAGGCCGTCGAAGGGGGGCGGCATCGCCCTGGTCTTCGCGTCCGACTTCGCGATGCCCCGCCTGGCGCCGCCGGAATGAGCGGGCCCGCCCGCGGCCCCGTGGCCCTCGAAATTTCAAATTTGAAATTTCAAATTTGAAATCATCGGTCATGAGATCGCGGCGACGGTCCGATTCGAGCAGGCGGTCTACGGCAGCTTCCCGTTCTGGGACCGGGGCTACGCCGTGCTGGCGCAGTCGCCGGGGTGCCGGCCGGAGTGGCTGGCCGCGCTCCGCGCGGCGTGCCAGCGGTACGGCGAGCGGCCCGCCGGCGCGGCCGAGGCGGGCGGGCTGTTCGCGCTCCGGCTGGAGGACGGGCCGTGGGTGGTCGTCGGCGTCGGCCCGCAGGGGCGCGACGACCGCGGCCGGCCCGGCGCCCTGGCGTTCCACGCCCTGTTCCTCGTCCCCGCGCGAGTACCGCCGCGCGGGCCGTTCGCCGTTCGCGCTCGCCGAGGCCCTGCGCAACGACTGGACCGCCGAGGTCCGCGACCTGCCCCCGGGCCGCTGGCCGGTCGAGGCCCCCGCGACGACGGCCCCCCCGGCCGACGGCCCCGCCGCCCGGATCGTGGCGGCCCTGGCGCGGGGGCGCGGGTCGCGGTCCAGGCGGCCGGGCCGATCGACGCGCTGGCGCGGCAGGTCTGGCCCGCCCTGCCCGAGCGGGTCCGGAGGCGCGCGTCGGTGGCCACCTGGGCGTTCGGCAACGGCAACCGCTTCGACCTCGTCGCCCTGCCCCGCCTGGCGGGCGTCGCGCTCGACCCGTCGTACGTCACGCTCGACCTCGAAGCGGAGACGGTCGCGTCGCCCGCCCCCTCCTCCGTCGCAGGGGAGGCGGAGGTCGTGGCGCGTGCCGCGCGGGCTGCCGGCGCTCGGGGCCGTGGCGGTCCTGGCGGGGATCGGCCTCGGCGTCGCCTGGCACCGGGGCGAGGGGGGCGCGGCGCCCTCGCCGCCGCGACGATCGACCCGGGCCGGCGACGCCCCCGACCCGTCCGGTTACCGGGACGGCCCGATCGACCCCGACGAGCGCCGGAGGGTGGCCGAGGCGCTGGTCGACCTGGCCGAGCGGTTCGGGGTGGTCGAGGCCGGGCGACCGCCGGCGAAGCCGACCCCGTCGCGCTGATGGTCGCGCTGGCCGATCGGCTCCGATACCGGGGGCCGTTCCTGTCGGCCGACGAGCGGTCGCGGCTCGGGTCCGAGGCGGGCCGCGACGGCGCCCTGGCGCTGCGGTGGGACGAGCGGGTGCGGCGGTTCGCCGACGACCGCCCGCTGCCCGCCGGGTTCGCCGCGGCCCGCTGCGCTGGCAGCTCGACACGCTCGCCTGGTCGTTCCACCTCGACGACGACCCGGCGCGCGCGGCGCCGATCGGCGGCCGAGGTCCCGCACGCGCTGGGCGAGGCGCTGGCGACGGACGTCCCGCTCCGCGCCGACGCCGCTGTCGGCGCGCTATCCGGCGCTGGCCTCCTACGCCGCGTTCCTCGGCCGGCTCCCCCGGCGATGAGCCGGGCCGCATGGCCGATGACAGAGGATCGATGACAGATGACACACGGGGGAATTCCGGTCATCCGCCATCCGGCATGTTCCATTCGGCATGCTAGGCTCCCTACAATACGATCATGCACGGCCCGACCCGGATCGCGCGATGGGCGCTGTTGGCGACGCTGCTGCCGCTGGCCCCGGCCGGCTGCGGCGGGGGCGAGGAGGTGACGCCCGAGTCGCTCGCGAGGGCGCGGCGGACCTGGGAGCAGGCCGGCATCCGCGACTACGACCTCGAATGGACGAGCACGGGGCTGAGGAGCGGGCACTACCGCGTCGCGGTCCGCGGCGGGCAGGTGCGGTCGATCGCGACCGTCCTGCCCGACGGCCGGACCGTCGAGGCCCACCCGGGCGAGCCGCGGTATTACGGCGTGGAGGGGCTGTTCGTGATCATCGCCGACGAGCTCGCGCAGCTCAAGAAGGACGCGCCGTTCGGCCAGCCGAAGGGGACGCGGGTGGTCCTGCGGTTCACCGCCGACCCCAAGCTCGGCTACCCGCGGACGATACCGCCGCGACGTCGTGGGCACGCCGCAGGCGCTGGCGATCGACGTGATCCGGTTCGACCCCGACCCGCCCCCGGACCCGACCGCCCGACCCTCGTGAGATGAGGCCCGGGCCCCGACACCGAGGAGAGGAGACCGCCGAGTCCCGTGCCGACCAGACCCAGACCCCGGACCAGGGCCGCCAGTGGAGCCGCCACGCGGCGCGCTACGACGAGCTGTTCCTCGACGCGTTCCACCCCGGCCGTCGAGAACCCGCTGCTGGCCGCGCTGGAGGCGGTGCCCGACCCGGGCGCAAGACGGTGGCCGACCTCGGGTGCGGGACCGGCCCGCTCCTGCCCCGCCTGGTCCGGCGGTTCGGCCGGGTGATCGCGCTCGACTTCGCCCCGGGCATGATCGCGCGCGCCCGCGAGCGGCTCGGCCCCGACGCCGACCGCGTGACCTTCGAGACCCGGCCGATGGACGACCTCGACGACTACGCCGGCCGGCTCGACGTGGCCGTCGCGGTCAACTCGGTGGTCATGCCCGACGTCCGGCAGATCGACCGCGACCCTCCGCGCCATCCGCGCCGGCCTCCGCGCCGGCGGCGTGTTCCTGGGCGTCGTCCCGGCGATGGACGCGATCCACTACCACACCATGCTCCTGATGGACCAGGCGCTCGACCGCGGCCTGTCGCCCGAGGAGGCCGAGCGGGCCGCGGCGTTCCACGCCGAGCACCACTACTACGAGTTCGCCTTCGGCCGGTTCCAGTTCCTGGGCCTGCGGCAGAAGTTCTGGCAGCCGTTCGAGATCCGCCACCGCCTGGCGAAGGCCGGGTTCGCCTCGGTCGAGCTCGGCCAGGTGCTCTACCCCTGGGACGAGAGCCTGGCCGGCGGCGCCGACTTCGCCGACCACCCGCGGAGCTGGGACTGGTCGTTCGTGGCCCGGCCCTGACCCCGTCGATGAGGTCCGGAGCATCGTTCTCTAATCTCGTATTTAATATTTGAATAGGAGTTACGCAGTTGGGGTGTTTGTAGGGTGGGTCAGCCAGTCTTCGAGGCGCAACCCACCATCGGATCGGTGGGTTGCCTCGAAGACTCGGCTGACCCACCCTACAAAAGACCGCCTGTCGACAGCCAACTGCGTAACTCCTATTGAAATTTAAGATTTCAAATTTGAAAATTGGGTTTTGATGTTGGAGATTCCCCGGCCCGCGAGGGCCGCACGACCCGACGAGGCGCGAAGACCCCACGACGCGACCCCCAGGAGCCGGCCGCCATGCCCTCCGAGAAGCCGCCCCGAGAGCAGGAGCAATCGATCAAGGCCCGGAAGTCCGAGCTGTTCGAGGACCCCTCCGCCGCCACCGGGCCGATGAAGCCGTTCCCGCAGTACCTCGACGAGACGCCGGCCGCGCCGCTCTCGAAGGTCGAGAAGGCGGCGCTGTGGGCCGTGGGCGTGCTGGTCGTGCTCCTGCTCGTCGCCACGATCGCCACCATCCGCCCGCAGAAGAAGCGGATCGTGTACAAGACCCGGACCCCCACGGTGCAGCCGCCACGCCCGCCGCGGCCAAGGCGGCCGCGCCCGAGGCGTCCAAGGCGGGCCCGCCCGCGGCGTCCAAGGCGGGCCCGCCCGAGGCCGACCAAGGCGGTCCGCCGCCCGAGGCGACCAAGGCGGCCCCGAAGTGATCCGGACCTCCGGGCGAAAAGCTCGAGGCCCTCCCCGGCGACCCCCGTCCGGGGACGGAGGGCGCCGGGGCGGGCCCGGGAAGGATGAGGCGGGATTTCCGGAGCGGGTCGGGTCGGGCTCAGGTGCCGAACTCGGGCCGTCGCGACGAGAGCTGCGACTGGAGCCGCTGGATGATCGACGAGTGCATCTGCGAGACCCGCGACTCGCTCAGGTCGAGCGTGGCGCCGATCTCCTTCATCGTCAGTTCCTCGTAATAGTAGAGGATGATGATCAGGCGCTCGTTGCGGTTGAGGCCCTTGGTGACCATCCGCATCAGGTCCTTGCGCTGGAGGCGGCGGGTGGGGTCCTCGCCCTTCTTGTCCTCGAGGATGTCGATCTCGCGGACGTCCTTGTAGCTGTCGGTCTCGTACCACTTCTTGTTCAGGCTGATCAGGCCGACGGCGTTGGCGTCCATCGCCATCTTCTCGTACTCGTCGAGCGGCAGGCCGAGCCGCTCGGCGAGCTCGGCGTCGGTCGGCGGGCGGCCGTGCTGGGCCTCGAGCGACTTGCGGGCCTCCTCCATCTTGGTGTGCTTGGACCGGACCAGGCGGGGGACCCAGTCCATCGTCCGCAGCTCGTCGAGCATGGCGCCGCGGATGCGGGGGACGCAGTAGGTCTCGAACTTGACGCCGCGGCCGAGGTCGAAGGCGTCGATCGCGTCCATCAGGCCGAAGACGCCCGCCGAGATCAGGTCGTCGAGGTCGACCCCCTCGGGCAGCCGCTGCCAGATCCGCTCGGCGTTGTACTTGACCAGCGGCAGGTACGCGCTCGACCAGGCGGTTGCGCAAGGGCGTGGTGGGGTGTTCCTTGAACTCTCGCCAGAGTTCCGTCACGTCCACGTCCAGCTTTGTTGACATCCTGACCTCCGTGTCGGTGCGCGAGGGGGTGCACGTCCGTGTGCCCGGGGGGAGATGTTCCGCTCGCGCGTCGCGATCCGACGTCGTGGGGCCGATCCGGGCCGAGCCGTCGCGACCTGCCTCCCGCCCTGACCCCTCGCGGTCCAAGGAACCCGCAGTCCTCTTCTATCGGACAACCGGCGGGACCGACTTGAACGGCGCCACCGGAACGCTCTTCACGACCGATCCGACCGGCACGGCGCCGGTCACCAGGCGACCCGGCTCGAGGCCCACCGCGCCGCCAGCGCGGCGAAGAACCCGGGTCGGCGGTCGCGGGGCTGTCGCTCCTCGACCAGAGCCGCGGCGATCCGCCGGACCCCGCGCGAGGCGACCGAGCCGGGATACGCGACCACGAACGGCCGGCGGTCGCGGACCGCCATCCGGACGTGCGGGTCGGACCGGACGTGCCCCAGCCCGGTGACGACCGCCCCGAGGAACTGCCGGCTCGACGCGCCGAGCCGCGCCAGGACGTCGGCCGCCTCGGCCGCCGAGGCCGCCTGGTTGACGACCGCCCGCAGGCACGGCGGGCCCGCCAGGCGTCGGAACCGGCCGATCACCGCGTGCGCGTCGGCCACCGAGGTCGGCTCGGGGGTCGTGACGATCACCACCTGGTCCGACGCGGTGGCCAGCGTCGCGAGGTTCGGGCCCAGGCCCGAGCCGGCGTCGACCAGCAGGAAGTCGGCCGCGGCCTCGAGCTCGGCGAGCTCGGCGACCAGCCGCGTCGGCCCCTCGCCGAGCACGTCGGCCAGCGTCCGCACCCCGTGCGCGCCCGGGATGATCCGGATGCCGCCGGGCCCCTCGACGATCGCCTCGGCCAGCGTGCAGTCGCCCGCCAGCACGTCGCCCAGGTCGCTCGCCGGCGACAGCCCGCAGAGCAGGTCGATGTTGGCCAGCCCGAGGTCGGCGTCGACCAGCACGACCCTCTGGCCCAGCTCCCCCAGCGCGATCGCCAGGTTCAGCGCCAGGTTCGACGTCCCCACCCCTCCCTTGCCGCTGGTCAGCACCAGCGACCGCGCCTTCGCCGGCGCCGATCGCCGCGCCGGCGCGGGCGGATCGGCCAGCGCCGTCGTCCCCGATCGCGCCTGGACCAACTGCCTCAGCCCGTCGGCTTGGTCGGACATGAAAATCCTCGAAATTCCTCGTAGTGGACGATCGATGTCAAATGGGTGGGATGGCCGATGGCAGAAGGCTTTCGAGATCCCGTGAATCCTGCCATCGGCCATCCCACCCATTTGGCATCGATCGTCGAGTAGGGTGGGCACCGCCCACCGGGACCATCACAGCGGTGGGCGGTGCCCACCCTACAGGACTCTCAGTCTCGCAGCTCCCTCGAGGTATGTTTCCCTCCATTCCTTGAAGTCATTCCAGTGCTGGCTGGTCGAAGCACACCCGGCCGGAGCGAGGCAGGCCAGGGCGAGCAGGATGAGGAGGCAACGCTCCCATCTCATCGGAACCCTCCCCCTTTGGTGGGCAGCCCGCGATCGCCCTTCAGAAGCCCCTCACCGCAGGGCTCGTGGCGACGCGATCCCATGCATAACTCGTCATCATTCCTCTCAAGAAATTCCTCCACAGGGTGGACCTGGCTTCCTGCGCCGCCGACGCGGGATCGGTCGGGGGACGGTCGCCGTCATGCCGATCGATCCTGGCCCGGCCCTTGACACCCTCCCATCGCCGATCGACCGCGTCCCGGAATCCCACCCATCGCTCATCGAACGTGGCGCATCCGATCGACGCGAAGCAGGCCAGGACGGGCGAGGATGAGCAGGCAATGCTTCCGTCCCATCGAACAATCCCCCCTCGGGGCCGGGTCCGGCGTCACGAGACGACCTCATGTCCGAGGATCAGCCCCGCCAGCCGCCGACGGTCGGCGGGCTCGATGTCGTCGGGGACGGCCTGGCCGGTGGTGATGTAGCTGACGGGGCGGTCGGCCTGGCCGAGCACGGCGAGCAGGCCGCCGAGGCCGTCGGCCTCGTCGAGCTTGGTCAGGATCAGGCGGTCGGCGTGGACCAGCGCGAACCGCTCGACCGCGGCGCGGAGGCTGCGCTCGCCCGCGACGGCGCTGAGGACCAGGTGGACCTCGTCGGGCCGCGCCTCGGCGAGGAAGTCGGCCAGCTCGCGGATCTTCACCTCGTCGCGAGGGCTGCGACCGGCCGTGTCGATCAGGACGAGGTCGACGTCGCCGAGCTCGTCGATCGCCGCGCGCATCTCGCCCGGGGCGTTGGCCACGGCCAGCGGCAGGTTGATGATCTCGGCATACGTCCGAAGCTGCTCGACGGCGGCGATCCGGTACGTGTCGACGGTGACCAGCCCGGGGCGGAAGCCGTGCGCGAGCTTGAAGTTGGCCGCGAGCTTGGCCACCGTGGTCGTCTTGCCGACGCCCGTCGGGCCGACCAGCGCCACGACCCGCCGCGCCCCGGCGACCGCCGCGATCGGCGGCGCCACCGGCACGAACGACTCGACCGCCTCGCGCAGCGCGTCGCGCACCGCCTCGGGCCGGTGGACCTGGTCGGGTTCCAGGCCGTCGGCGACGTGCCGGACCAGCCGCCGCGCCAGGACCTCGGGCACCTCGGCCTCGAGCAGCTGGGCATAGGTCGGCACCAGCTCGCCCGGCAGGTCGGGCAGGAGGTGGTCGATCCGGCCGTGCCGGCTCAGGTCCTCGACCATCGCGTGCAGCCGGCTCAACTGCTCGCCGAACTGGGCCTGCAACGCCCCGGCCCCGCCCGCGGCGCCCGCCCGCGGCGCGACCACCCGGGTCGCGGGCGTGCCCTCCTCGGCCGCCGTCACCTCGATCAGCTCGCACTTGCCCAGCCCGAACAGGCGACGGCGGCGGACCTCGCGCGTGCCCAGGATCACGGCGCCCCCGCCGAGGTCCCGGCGCACCTGCGCCAGCGCCTCCTTCATCGTCCCGGCTCGGTAGGTTCTCGCTGCCATCGGCGCTTTGACCCTCGCTTGATCGGAGTGCTCGGTCGTCAGTTATCAGTCGTCAGTTATCAGTTATCAGTTATCAGTTATCAGTTCCCGGTGATCACATCTCCGTAGCCCCGGAGGGGCGACCGTCAGTAGCCAGGGGCGCAAGCCCCTGGACCGCGACAACACGACCGATTCCGGCTCGCGCCGAGGGCAGTCTTCCAGGGGCTTGCGCCCTGGCTACTGACGGTCGCCCCTCCGGGGCTGCCAAGAAACGACGCCCGACTCGACCGCGACAATCCCTGATTGTCTGACGACTGATAACTGACGACCGACAACTCTCATCCCGACATCGCGTGGACCGACGTGGAGAACGACGTGACGACCGGCGTATCCTCCTCGACGACGACGCCCATCGACTCGACCGGGGTGTCGCGGGGGATCTCGCGCCGGCTCAGGACGACCAGGCGCGGCAGGTCGGCGCGGGTGAGGTCCTTGAGCACGGGCCGGGCCTCGGCCGAGGCGAGGACGACCGGCGGGGAGCCCGCCTCGACCAGGGCGCCGACGGCCGCCGCCACGGCGCGGACGATGCTCCGGACCAGGTCGGCCCCGAGCGCGTCGTCGGGCCGGGTCTCCGACTGGACCCCGGCGGCGGCGAGCCGCGCGTCGAGCGCCCTCGCGAGCGTGACCACGTGGAGCCGGCCGTCGGCGCCGCGGTACTGCTCGGTGATCCGCCGCGCCAGGCCGCAGCGGACCAGCTCGGTCAGCGCGTCGGCGTCCTTGACGCGGCCCGCGTGGACGGCCAGCGTCTCGAGGATCGTCTCCAGGTCGCGGATGCTCACCCGCTCGCGGAGCAGGTTCTGCAGGACGCGCTGGAGCTCGCCCGCGCGGAGCAGGCCCGGCACGACCTCCTCGACCAGAGCCGGCGACGTGTCGCGGGCCCGGTCGAGCAGGCGGCCGACCTGCTCGCGGGTCATCAGCTCGTCGGCGTGGCCGAGGACGATCTCGCCGAAGTGGCCCGCCACGACCGCCGACGCTTCGAGGATGCGGCACCCGGCGAGCTCGGCCACCTCGCGGCCGTCGGCGTGAATCCAGACGGCGGGCTGGCCCGTGACCGGGTCGACGCCGTCGCGGCCGTCGGGCCGCGCCACCAGCCCCGACGGCGGCACCGCCAGGAGCCGCCCCGCGTAGGCCACCCCCTGCCCCACCACCGTGCCGCGGATCTTGAGCCGGTACTCGTGCGGGCCCAGGCCGATCTCGTCGCGAATCCGCACCTGCGGCACGATCAGGCCGAGGTCGCGCGCCACCCGATGCCGGACCGACCGGAGCCGGTCGAGCAGGTCGCCGCCGCGGGTCGGCTCGGCCAGGGCGATCAGGCGGTAGCCGATCTCCAGCTCCAGCGGGTCGACGTGCAGGAGGTCTTCCATCCGCTCGGCGGCCGGCTCGGCCGACGGGGCGACGTCGGCCGGCTCGTCGGGCATCGGCTCGGGCCCGGCGGGCTTCGCCCCCAGCAGCATCGCGCCGACGCCCAGCGCCGCGGCCAGCGTCAGGAGCGGGACCTTCGGCAGCGCCGTGAAGGCCAGCAGGACCAGGAAGGCCGACGCCGCGGCGAGCACGCCGCGGCGGGTGAAGAGCTGCTCGGTCACGTCGCGGCCGAGGTCGCTCTCCGACGACGACCGCGTCACGATCAGGCCGGCGGCCAGCGAGATCAGGAACGCGGGCACCTGGCTCACCAGGCCGTCGCCGATCGTCAGCTTGGTGAAGACGTTGACCGCCTCGGCCGGGCTCATGCCGTAGTTGACGACGCCGAGGAACAGCCCGGCGCCGATGTTGATCAGCGTGATGACGATGCCGGCGACCGCGTCGCCGCGGACGAACTTGCCGGCGCCGTCCATGGCGCCGAAGAAGTCGGCCTGGCGGTAGACCATCTCGCGGCGGCGGTGCGCCTCGTGCTGGTCGATCAGGCCGGCGTGGAGGTCGGCGTCGATGGCCATCTGGCGGCCGGGCAGGCCGTCGAGCATGAACCGGGCGGCGACCTCGCTGATGCGGGTCGCCCCCTTGGTGATCACGACGAACTGGATGACCACCAGGATCGTGAACAGGATGGCGCCGACGACCACCTGGTCGCCCGCGACGAACTCGCCGAAGGCGCGGATGACGCCGCCGGCCGCGTCGAGGCCGTGCTCGCCGCCGCGGGTCAGGGTCAGCCGCGTCGTGGCGACGTTCAGGACCAGCCGCGTCAGCGTGGTGGTCAGCAGGATGGTCGGGAAGGCGCTGAACTCCTGCGGCGTGCGGATCGCCAGCGTGGTCAGCAGGATCAGGACCGCGAGCGTCACGTTGGCCGACAGGAGCAGGTCGAGCACGCCCGGCGGCACCGGGACGACGAACACGAGGATCGCGCCGACGATCGTGGCCGGCAGGACCGCGCCCGAGAGGCGCGACCATCCGGAGGCGAGGGCGCTCGGCGATGTGGGAGGCATCCGTTCCCCTCCACGACCTTCGGGAGACGATCGGCCTCGGCCCCGATGGTGGCGAGCGTCCCTGCTCGACCGGGCCCCGGTTCCGGGGCGACCTCGGGCCGTCACGATCGGGATTTCGGAGGACCGCTCCGTGATGAGCGTCGGACGTGTGGCCGGACGATACCGCCGATCGCGCCGGCTGTCCAGATCGAAACGCGACGGCCGCCGCGGGCCTCCGGCCGCGCGGGGGTGGCCCCTATCGCGGCGGCCGGGCATGAACTAGTGTTGTGGTGAGACGCCGACCCGGGCCCTCACCGTCGAGGGCGACCCCCCCGGCGGGCCCGCGACCCGATGCGGGCCGATGGTCCACCACGGAGACTCCGATGCCGCCCCACGATGCATCGCCGCCCCGGGCCCGCCGCGCCGGGCTGCTCGCGGCGGTCGCGGCCCTCGCCCTGGTCCCGGGCGGGCGGCCCGCCGTCGCCCAGATGAGCACGCTCGGCGCCCACCCCAAGCAGCCATTCCCGGCGCACATCCCCCGGCCGATCGAGATCAGCATCGGCTTCTACCTCATCGACTTCGCCCGCATCAGCGGCCGCGAGGAGACGTTCGACCTCCAGGGCTACCTCACCGCGACCTGGGTCGACCCGGCGCTGGCGCTCAAGTCGGGCGAGCACCGGGGCGAGCGGCGGTTCATGCCCGATGAACTCTGGACGCCCAACTACGAGTTCACCAACGCCGCCGAGCAGGTCAAGATCCAGAACGAGGCGGCCCTGGTCGTCGCCGACGACGGCCGGATCACCCAGCGGCTGCGGTTCTCCGGCAAGTTCTCCTGGCCGCTGGACCTCCGCCGGTTCCCGTTCGACGGCCAGACGCTCACCGTGCTCGTCGAGCCCTTCGAGCGCCAGGTCAAGGACGTCCAGTTCGTCGTCAACCACCACCACATCGGCCGGATGAGCACGGCGTTCCTGACCGACTGGACGATCCGCGACGTCAAGGCCAGGGTGGTCGAACGCGCACTATCCGGCGTTCTACCGGACGAACTCCCGGCTCGTCTTCGAGATCACGATCGCCCGGAAGTCCACCTTCTATCTCTGTCGCGTGCTGATGCCGCTGACGCTCCTGGTGCTCACGTCGTGGGTGGTCTATCGGTTCGACCCGACGAACCTCCAGCCCCTGATCAGCACGACGGTCGCCATCCTGCTGAACGTCATCATGTTCAACTTCTCGATCGACTTCACCCTGCCGAAGGTGTCGTACCTGACGTTCATCGACACCTATGCGGTGACCAGCTTCCTCTTCATGCTGATCGGGATGCTCCTGGTGACGAAGGTCCACCTGACCTGCCTGAGCGACGGCGCCGACGCGGCCCGCGCGCTCCAGCGGAAGATCCTCCGGGTCATACCGCTGGCGTACTTCGGGGCGATCCTCGCGGAGGTGCTGTTCTTCCTGGCCTGACCCGGCTCAGGCGACGAACTCGATCGACCGGCTCGACTCCGCGCCCGTCTCGATCGCCCGCACGACCGCCGTGGCCGTGTGCTTGCCGGGCGCGGGGTCGGCCAGGTGGAACTGGTGGTAGTGGTCTTCGAGGCCCGCGCCGGCCGGTCGCTCTCCTTCGCGACGAGCGTCGGGGAGGCGTCCGACCCGTCCACGGTCAGCTTCACCAGCTCCGCGATGGGCTGCCTGGGCAGGCCCTGGGCGGTGTTCTCCCAGGCGCAGCGGACGCGGATCGTGACGCCCCGGTCGGGCCGCGCGGCCTCGAACTCGTCGCCCGGCGTGACGGCGACGAGCGACACGAGCGGGCGGCGGATCTCCGGGTTGTCCCACCACCGCCAGTCGCGATCGCGCCGGCGGACGAAGTCCACCACCTCGGGCGAGCCGCCGTGCATCCACGTCCGGAAGCCGCTCACGGCGTCGCGGCGGACGGCGACGACCCGGTTGTGCCGCAGCGCGTCGAGCCAGCCCTCCCAGGTCGGCTCGCGGGCGAGGAACACGGTGCGGAAGCCCGTCGTCATGTCGGCGAACCACCACGGCTCGTTGCCGTGCGCGTCCTGCAAGCGCGACGAACGGGATTCGGCCCCGGTAGCGGTTCAGGAAGGGCTCGGTGTTGGTGAAGTCCGGGTTGCCGAAGTGGAACGTGCTGATCGCCGCGTAGCCGCCCCGCTCGAGCGAGTCGTCGAGGTAGATCCGGACCAGCTCCTCGTTCTCGCCGAACTGCCAGACCAGCCGCCCGCCCGCCTTCTGCAGCGGGTGCCAGCCGCCGCTCGCGGAACTCCGGCCAGGAGACCACGCCCTTGTTCGCCAGCGACGGCGCCGAGGTCGACCCCCGCCGGCGCGATGATGTCGCTCGTGTGGCTGTACGTGCCCAGGCCCGGCACGTCCACCCAGGTGCCGTATTCCTCGTCCGCGACGAAGAACTTCACCGGCACGCCCCGGCGGTCGGCGATGGCCTGCGCCCTGGCGATCCACTCCGGGCCGGGCGTTCTTCGCCCCCCACAGGTGGATCCGCAGGGCGCCGGCCAGGTCCACGGCCTCGGCCGGGCTCCCCTTGCCGTGGGCCTCGATCTGGATGGTGAAGGCCCTCAGGTCGGGCGGGATCGCCGCGCGACGCGGCCGGCGCGGGCTTCCGGTCGATCGCGACCGAGTCCAGCACGCCCAGCGCATCGAGGGCATCGAGGGCGTAATAGGTCGCCATCGGGTTGCTCGCCCAGCCGGGCCGGTCGCCGAAGCCGCCGTCGGCGTTCCAGAGCGAGACGAGGTAGCGGATGCACGCCGTCGCGATCCGCCGGCGCGGCCCCGAGCAGCTTCAGCGCGCGGGCCGCCGCCCAGCGTGTAGGCCACGTCGTCCACGCCCCCGACGTCCGCCCCGGGCCGGTACGTGAAGCCGCCGCCCGGGAGCTGGCAGGCGCGGAGCCACGCGACGGCCTCCGTCCTTCCTCTCGCCGGCGCGGCCCAGCGCGCGCAGCGCCTGGAGGCCCCACCACGTATTCATCACGTGGCCGTCGCCGCCGTCGGCCGCGGGCGTGTTGTTGAAGCTGCCGTTCGCGCGCCGGCGATCGTCGAGGTACGCGACGAACCGCGGCGAGAGGTCGTCCAGCGGCAGGCCGAGCAATTCGCGGCAGGTGAACGCCGTCAACTGGAACCGGAAGACGGGATAGGCATGCTGCTCGTATTGCCTGAGATAAGGCTGCGGGGCCTTCCAGCTGCGGACCAGCTCGCGGAACGACGAGGCGTCCTCGCCCAGCCAGAGCAGGCCCTGGATCTGCTGGAACTCGAACTCGCGGTGCTCCTGTTCGAGCTTCTTCCATCGGGACGGGTGGTGGGTGCGGACGAAATCCGCCAGCCGGGCCTTGTCCGGAGGGTCGTGCTTCAGCAGGCGGAAGCAGCCGATCACGGCGAACGTCGGCGACAGGTGCGACCCCTCCTGGTCCTCCCACGCATACCCGCCGTCGGGGCGCGCGAGGCGTTCGAGATATCCCGCGACCGCCTCGCGCCACGCGCGTCCCGCGGCGGCGGCCCGGCCGGATGAGACCCCCGTGACGGCCGCGCCGAGCTCGGCCGCCGCCACCATCTTCAACACCGCGCGGCGGCTCAGGCCGGGGCCGCCCGGACCGGCCGCCGTCGCCCGAAGTCCCCGCCGAGTTCCGTCGTCCCCCATCGCTCGTCCTCCCCTTCGTCGTCCATCCCCACCGGCGTCGTCTCGGACCGGCCATTGTACCGGGGCCGGTCTCCGGGCCGGAGATGCGAGGGGATTTCCCGGGACGGCCGGGGCCTCAACCCCGGGCCCGCTCGGCCCGGCCCGAGGCGTCCGGCCAGAGCGCGGCCAGGGCAGCGAGGGCCTCGGGCGGTACGGGGAGGGCGGGGGTCGGGCGTCGCGACAGGAGGCGGGCCAGGTCGGGGGCGTCGACCCGGGGGAGGTTGGCCGACTCGGCCGCCCTCCGCAGGCGCGTCCCCGAGGCGCCCCGGACGACGGTGCGGACCGAGATGCGGCGCGGCGGAGGGCCGCCGCCGATGACCAGCGTCAGCCCGGCGGGGCCGGTCAGCAGCAGAGACGCCCCGGCCAGGACCTCGCCCGGGTCGGCCCGCCAGGACCGGGCCAGGTGCCGGCGCCGCGACCGCAGCACCGGGTCGCCCTCCGTCGAGCGCAGGTCCTCGCGATGCTCCTCGGGGGTCATCCGCAGCAGCGCCTCGAACCGGCGATGCTGGAGCGCGAAGTCGATCAGCCCCAGGGCCAGCGTCGCCAGCCCCAGCGCCAGCGCCAGGTGGCGGACCGCCTGGCCGGCGGCGCGGCGCCAGGGCGTGCGCCTCCAGGGCGCCGAGGCGCTGGTGGCCGGGCCATCCCGAGCGGATCGCCCAGGCGGCGACGGCCAGGACGACGGCGGCCTTGATCAGCGGACCACAGCGCCCCGCCCCCCGCGCGGCGAGCCCGGGGCCGTGCCGGCCGCCCAGAGCCGCGACGGGTCGGGCGCGAGCAGGACGGGCGCCCACAGGCCCTGCACCTGCGCCTGGTGCGCCGCGACGGCCGCGGCCAGGGCGCCGACGACCACCGCGCCCAGCGGGCACGCCACCGCCAGCGCCAGATGGCGCAGGCGGGCGACGACCTCGGCGGCGTCGGCCGCGACGATCGGGTCGGCCCCCAGCGGCTCGCGGACCAGGCCGATCAGCGCGGCCGCGAGCGGCCCGCCTCGCGCCCCCAGCAGCAGCGACGCGGCGAGTAGCCCCGCGGCGGCGGTCAGCTCGGGGCTGTGCGCCGACCTGCCCGCGCTCGCGCGCCTGCTGCCGTCGCAGCTTCGACGGGCCTTGCGTGCGGTCCTCGTGCTCCTCCGCCATGCGTCACCACCCCCCGGGCCAGCCCCCCCAGGCCGCCGCGAGCGTCGCGGCCAGCGTGATCATCCCCAGGCCGACCACCGCCAGCCCGAGCACCGCGCGGACCGGCAGCGCCAGGGCCGCGAGCTGCAACGACGGCGACGCGCGGCCGAGCAGCCCGAGCGCCACGCCCGCCAGGGCCAGCGCCACCGCCGTCGGCGCCGCGGCGCGGACCGCCAGCTCCAGCGCCCGGCCCACCTGGCCGAACGCCAGGCCCGCCGCCTCGGCCGACAGGACCGCGCCACCGGCCGGCACCACGCGGTAGCTCTCGACGAGCGCCCGGACCGCGACGAGCGGGCCGTCCAGCGCGAGGAAGATCGCCAGCGCGATCAGCCCGTACAGGTGGCCCAGGGGGGTCAGGTCGTCCCCCGCCTCGGGGTCGAACAGCGCCGCGGCCGACAGCCCGGCCTGCGCGCCGACGACCTCGCCGGCCTGCCGCGCCCCGGCCACGATCAGGGCCGCCGAGAGCCCAGCGCCGCGCCGACGCCCCCCTCGACGAGGCACGCCCGCACGATCGCGCCCCAGCCCCCCGGCGCCGCGACCGCCGGCCCGACCACCGGCACGAGGATCGCGCCGAGCAGCGCGACCAGGAGCAGGCGAAACCGCCAGCCCAGCCCGGGCGTCGCCAGCGCCGGCGCCGTCCACGCCAGCCCGCACGCCCGCGACAGCACCAGGGCCGTCGCCCCCGCGTGCGCCAGGAGCCAGTCGACGACGCTCGACGTCATGAGGAGGTCGGCCCCGATTCGGATCGAATTCGTCGAGGATCCGGGTCGGATCAGAGCCGCTCGGGGATCGTCGCGATCAGGTTGACGGCGAACGCGACCCAGCGGCCCAGGAACCAGGGCAGCAGCGCCAGGACGAGCCCGAGCACGGCCACCAGCCGCGGCACCAGCGCCACCACCGGCTCGTGGAGCTGGGTCAACGTCTGGCCGATCCCGACCAGCAGCCCGACCGCCAGCGCCACGGCCAGCGGCGGGCCGCCCAGGAGCAGCGACATCCGCAACGCCTCGCGCGACCAGTCGATCACGTGCGACATCTCCATCTCACCTCCCTCGGGCGCGGCCGGTCCGTCGCCCCCGCATCGAGATCGGCGACCGGGGCATCAGGCGGCGAAGCTCTGCAGGAGCATCGTCGCGACCAGCATCCAGCCGTCGGCCAGCACGAACAGGATCAGCTTCAACGGCAGCGCCACCAGCGACGGGGGGAGCATGAACAGGCCCATCGCCGCCAGGACCGCCGAGACCACCAGGTCGATCACCAGGAACGGCAGGTAGACGTAGAACCCGATCACCAGGGCCGTCGTCAGCTCGCTCAGCAGGAACGCGGGGGCCACCACCCGCAGCGGGAACTCGTCGCCGTACTGCGGGTCGGGCCGGCCGGCGGTCGGGGGCGAGGCGTAGTCGTGGAGCTGCCACAGGTAGTCCTGGTGGCCGGTCCGCTCGATCTGCCGGATCATGAACGCCTTGATCGGCCGGGTGCCCGCCTCCCACGCCTGCGCCTCGGTCGCCCGGCCCGCGCGGTAGGGCTCGATCGCGTTCGTGTAGACGGCGTCGGCCGCCGGCCGCATCACCAGCGCCGTCAGGAGCAGCGCCAGCGCGGTGAGCACCTGGTTGCCGGGGACCTGCGGGCTGCCCAGCGCCTGCCGGAGCAGGATCAGCACGACGTTGATCCGGACGAACGCCGTGACCATCAGCACGGCCGCCGGCGCCAGCGAGATCGCCGCGAACAGGGCGACCGTCTGCGCGCTGCGGACGACCTGCTCGGGTTCGAGGCCCACCGCGCGAGGCGGCGCGGCCGGGGCCGGCCGGGGCGCCGGGGGAGGTCCGGCGCCGAGCGCCAGGGCCGCGACGACGAGCATCCCGGCCGCGACGGCCGGCCGGGCGAATCGGGCCGCGCTCATGCGTCGTCTCCCCCCCACGAGGCGGTCGAAGCCCCGGGCCTGGGCGCCGAGGCGGCGATGGCCCGGGCTCGTCGGGGTCGTCGAGCTCGCCCAGGAGCGACGGGGCCCCTGCGGGCCCGTCCCGACGATCAGGACGCGCCCGCCGGCCTTCAGGAGGTAGACGGTGTGCCTCGGCGAGAGGCTGGTGCGGCCGACCACGCGGAGCGGGCCCCGCGGCGGCCTGAGGCCCGTAGCGGCGCGCCGCCACGCTGATCCCGCCGCACGCGGCCAGCGCCAGCGCGATCCCCGCGGTCCCGAGCCACCAGCCGCGCCGTCCCCTCCGCCTCCACGCCCGCGCGGCGGCCCGAGGCGCCGCGGGGGGCGATGCGGTGCCGCTCGGCGACCGCCGGGCCGGCGATCGAGGCGGCGGGAGGCGCGGCTCGGACCGCGCCGGCCGGGCCCCGAGGGCCAGCAGGGCCGTCACGCCCGCGATCGCGATCCGGCAGGAGATCCGTCTCGTCATCCGCAAGTCCTTCGCGAAAACGGCGGCCGACCTTCGCTCACGAACCGGCCCGCGATGGCCGATAATCGAAGTGGGTTGTCCTGACCGGGTATCCTCCGACCCGGGGCCGAGCGCCCGCCCCCGTGCCGGGCACGGGGACGAGGTCTCGTCTCGATCGGTCTCTTCACCGGCTCACATGAACCTCAGGCCACCATGTCCTCGGGGTCGTCGAAGGCGATCTGCCCGGCGCGGCTGAGCCGGCAGAGGGTCTCGACGACGGCGCGCTGGGCGTCGCGCACCGAGTCGAGCGAGACCGAGCCGTGCGCGTTGATCTGGGCCTCGAGCTGGCCGGCCGAGGCGGCCGGGAGCTTCGTGAGCAGCTGGTGGCGGAGGCCGGGCCGGGTGCCGGCCAGGGCCTCGAGGACCTGGTCCTCGGAGACCTGGTCGAAGACGGCGCGGAGGTCGCCGCCGTCGAGCAGCTCGAGGTCTTCGAAATCGACGAGGTCAGACAAGGATCGCCTCCTGACCGCTGGGGTCGGGCAGGGTGAGACGGCCGTGGTCGTGGAGGCGCCGGAGCCGCTCGGCGACCTCGGCCTGCGCGGCCTCGGCGTCGTCGAGGCGGAACGGCCCCAGGCCGTCCAGCGCGAGGCGCAGCGCCTCGGCCGAGGCGGCCGGCAGCGCCCCAGGACACGGTCCCGCACGGGGCGGGAGGAGCCGGCCAGGGCCAGCGCCCAGGTCGCGGCGTCCTCGTCGTGGAACGCTTCCCTGATCTCTCTATCGTCCATCCGGGCCAGGTCGTCGAAGACAAATCGGAGCCGGCGCAGGCCCAGGCCGTAAAATTCCTCAAGGACGGCCTCTGCTCGGCCGGCGCGATCCGCTCCAGCCGCGCGATCTCCAGCGTCACCGCCTCGACGGCCGACCGGTCGAGCTGCGCGAGCAGCTGCGAGGCGAGCGGCTGCTCGAGGCTGACCAGGAGGATGGCCGCCTTGCGGAGCGGGGTCGCGTCGGCCGCGAAGTCGGCGGGCGGGTCGTCGTGCGGCGTCGTCATCGCCGCCGCCCCGTCGGCGGGGCTCCAGGCGCGGTCATCCCGGGTGCCCTCCCTGGCCGATCCAGCGGTTCAGGACGCCGGCGGCGGCCTCGGGGTTGCGGCGGATCAGCTCGCGGACCCGCTCCGAGGCGCCGCGGCCGGCCTCCGAGGCCACGTCGCGGCGGTCTCGGCGCCGGGGGTCGGTCGCCGCGGGCCGGGCCCCGGGCCTCCGCGTCGCCAGCAGGCGGAGGCCGACGGCCGAGCACGGACAGCGCCGCGACCGTCGCGCCGGCGGCCCCGGCCGGGACCCACCAGGCGACCGGCCGCCTCGCCTCGGCGACCGTCGGCGGGCTCAGGGCGCCGACGGCGGGCATGTCGTCGGGGATCGTGTTGACGAGCACCTCGCTCCGCAGCTCGCCGGGCGGCACGACGTGGTCGACGTTCGTCTTGATCAGCGCCTCGGTCCGGGTGACGATCCGCTCGCAGGTCGTCGGCCGAGGGGGCGCGGTTCGGCAGCGCCTTGAGGTAGTAGAAGCTGCGGGGCACGTTGACCATGACCCGCGCCAGGCGCGACCTCGGGCCGCGGCCGTCGGTGGCGGACGGCGACGGCGCCGGGCCCGGCTCCGGGTCGTCGACCGGCTGGTTGACCTTCACGCCCGCGCCGGCGTCGACCGGCCCCGAGGCCGGCGAGGGCGCGGCGGCCGTCGGCCGCGGGGGCCGCGACCAGCTGCACGACGACCCGCACCCCCTTGATCCAGTCGAGCTGGTCGAGGATCTGCCGGCCAGCTCCTCCTCGCGGGCCCGGGTGCGCGAGATCTCGCCGGTCGCCGGGTCGCCGGCGTCGAGGTAGTGGCGGCCCTGCTTGTCGATGATCGTCACCGCGTCGCGCTTCAGGTCGGGCTCGGCGCCGACGATGAGGTTCTGGATCGCCTGGACGGTCTTGTGCGCGATCTCGCGGTCCCCCTCGGTCTCGAGGTAGACGAAGGCCGTCGGGTCGGGGCCGGGGCGGAAGCCCGTGCCCGCGGGGGCGGTTGATCGTCACGTAGGCCGACACGATCGCCGTCGAACCTGCGGATCATCGCGGCCAGGATCTCCTCGCGCGCCTGGTCCTGGCGGCGCTCGATCGTCCCCGGCGAGCTCCCAGGAGCTTCGGCTCCAGGGCTGCTTGCGGATCTCGTCGATCGAGGGGGGGCCGACGTCGAGCTTGGCCAGGGCGTCGGCCGCCTCGTCGAAGTGGTCGGCGGCGACCTCGACCCGCCGCCGGTCGTCGACGCGGTAGTCGAGGTGCTTGGCGTCGAGCGCCCGGGCGATCCGGGCGATCTCGTCGGAGGAGAACCGCTGGCCGGAGCGGAGGTAGACGCCCCGCGTCGGCGACGGCGACGGCGAGGTAGCCGATCGCCACGATCGCGACGACCGGCGGCGAGCGCCAGGGCCCATCGCGCCGCCGGCCCCTGCGCCAGACCCGGCGGCCGGCGCGGTCGAGCGCGGCGCGGAGCCGCGCGATCGCCTGGGGCAGTGGCGGGGGGTTGTCGGTCCGCATCGTCTCTCCTCCGGGCCCCCGGCCGCGCCCGGCCGCCCGGCGCGGACCCGTGGCGGGCCCCGGGATGGTCGGGGGCGACGGCGAGGCGCGAGAGCGGGGAAAGCGGACGGGAGGGGCCCGGTCGGCCCACCGGCGACGGGACGTGCGGGGACGACGCCAAGCGGTGCCGGCTCGACGAGATCGGAGCCGGATCGGCCCCCGCGGCCCGACGCGAGCGGCCGCCATCCCGTCCTGGGATCATGGGGCCCGTCGCATCCTGCGAGGGCAGTGTTATCCACAATCGGCGCGGTTTGTCAATCGCGCGGCGCCCGATTGAGGACGGTCGCCCCGGCGACCAAACGAAACGGCCCCCGCATCGCGATGCGGGGGCCGTCTCGTGCCCTCCGGGCCGGCCGGTCCCGAAGGACGGCCGACCCGGAGGGGATGTGGGGACTCTTCCCTGCCCGAGAGAGGGCCGGATGCTCAGTTGCCCGACGGGGTCGAGAAGAGCAGGCTGCTCTGCGGGGCGTTCGGCGCCGGCGGGGCCGGGAGCCTCGGCGGGGGCCGAGGGGGCCGAGGGGGCGTTCGGGGCCGGCGGGGCCTCGTCGCCGGCCGGGGCCGGGGCCGGGGCGGGAGCCGGGGCGGTCCCCGACGTGGCGCCGTACTGGCCGCTGCCGTACTGGCCGCTGCCGTACTGGCCGCTGCCATAGGCCTGGCCGCTGCCGCCGTACATGCCGCCGTACGACTGGCCGCTACCATACGCCTGCGGGCTGGAGATGGGCCCTGCCCCGACGGATAGACCGCCGAGCAGGTCTCGCAGCCGCCGCCGCCGCAGCCGCCGCCGCCGTGGCCCCGGACCCTCTTCTTCTTCAGGACCCACTCGTAGGTGTAGCACTTCGGCTTGTGGCACCCGCTGAAGAGGCCACTCAGGCAGTGCTTCTTGGCGCGGGCGCAGCCCCGTCTCGCACTGGGCCGAGGCGATGGGCGCCTGCGCGGTGGGCATGACGCCCTGGGGCGACGCCAGGCCGCAGGTCGAACAGCCGCCACCACCGCCACCGTGGTCGAACAGCCCCGCCATGCTCACGCTGGACGCGCCGAGAGCGAGGGCGAAGCTGAGGCTCAACGTCAAGGGCTTCAACATGGGAGATGATCTCCTTGGCAATCGTTCGGTCAAGGGCGGCGAATCCGGCCGGCCGTCTCGCTCCGCCCCCGTCTTGGGCCAGTCCACGGCATCTTCTGTCGGCGGGCCTTCCCGAGGACCCGGGGCCTCGCGGCCCTCCCCTTCAGACGACACCACCCATTTCGGTGCTCCCGAGTCCTCGCCGTGGATTTACCTTGGCGAGCCACCCGTTCTATCGTCATCGCGGCCACCACCCTTGAACGCGCTTCGTGTTTTGTGCCAAGGAGTTAGGTCGAGCCACCTTGACGATCGTCGCGGTCGCGCGACCCGGGCGATCTGCGCAAAGAGGGATGGCCGCTCGATCCGGAGAATCGGCAGACTCGCGGCCGGAGGGGTTCGCCGACGGGCACGATCGGCCCAATCGGAAAGGTCGCCGTCAGTTCGC
Organism: uncultured Planctomycetaceae bacterium; assembly: GCA_963708145.1. Classification (GTDB taxonomy): domain Bacteria; phylum Planctomycetota; class Planctomycetia; order Isosphaerales; family Isosphaeraceae. The sequence goes on from OY970189.1 coordinate 727,033, forward strand.
GACGCCCGACAGCCGCGCGGTGGCCGGCGGGACGCGGAGCAGGACGAGGCCGTCGCGCCTCGGGCCCTCCTCGCGGAACACGGGGGTGGCCAGGCCGTCGAGCGCGGGCGCGAGCCGGTCGTAGTCGCGGCCCCGGATCAGGACGAACGGCGACGGCCGGTCGCGCCGCTCGATCCAGGAGAGCAGGGCCCGCTTGCCGTCCTCGAGCCGGCGGCTGGCGCCGGGCGAGGGCCGTGCGGTGCGCGACTCGTCGTCCAGCGCGTAGCCCTTGTTGTACCGCGGCTGGCTCCCCGGCACGGGGACCAGCGCCCGGCCTCGGAGGTAGAACCAGACCCCCTCGTCGAGCTCCTGGAAGAACATGACCGTGCGCGCCGCGTCGGGCAGGACGCGGTCGAGTGCGGCGGCCAGGCGGCGGTGCCCGCGCACCGCGTTGTACGACGGCGCGATGGCGCCGTAGCCGATCAGGACGGCGACCGCCCACGCCGCCACGAACGGGACCAGCGCCCCGGCGTCGGAGCCGCGGCGCCAGGCGCGGGCGCTGGCCACGGTGGCCAGCGCCGCCACCGGAGACAGCGCCGCGACCCAGAACAGGTGCTGCGGCACGACCTGCCGCACCACCACCGGGGCGACCGCCGCCGCCACGAACAGCGCCACCCAGTGCGCCTGGAGGATCAGCCGCGCCAGGGCCGACCCGGGGCCGGCGCCCGCGCCGTCCGCGACAGCCGGACCCACTCGCCGCCGACCAGCAGCGCCACGGCGGGCAGGCAGGGGAGGTAGTAGCTCGGCTTGGCGACCGGCCAGGTGCAGAACATCGCCAGGTTGCCGACCGCCCACCACCAGGCGAACCAGCCCGACGGCCTGATCGGGTGCCGGGGGCCCTCCTCCGCAGCGCCGCCAGCGGCCGGAGCGCCGCCGTCGTCGCGAGCACGGCCCAGGGGGCGGTCATCCAGGGCCAGTCGGCCGCCAGGATGTCGCGCGCCCGATGCCGGGCAGCCCCCGCCGTCCCCACCTTCTGGCCCATCTCCAGATACCAGACCCGCGCGGCGTTCGGGTCGTTGAGCCAGACCGGCAAGGGCCAGCTCATCGCCAGCAGGAGGAACAGGAGGAGGCCCGGCCCGTCGGCCAGGGCGCGCAGGCCGCTCCGCAGCCGGCCGACGGTCGCCAGGTAGGGGACCAGCGTCACCGCGACCAGCACCACGACGATCGGCCCCTTGGACAGGAACCCCAGCCCCATCGCGATGGAGAGCACGAGGTTCCACCGCCTCGGGCCGATCGCCTCCTCGCCCTCCTCGGCCGGCTCGCCGTGCAGGCGCCGCCAGGCGGCGTAGAGCGCCAGCGTGGTGAAGAAGGCGAGCGGGCCGTCGTTGCCCGCCTGGCGGAGCTCGACGACGAAGTAGGCCATCGACGACAGCGCCAGGCCCGACGCCCGGCCGACCGCCCGCCCCCCAGCCGGCATCCCAGGCCGTAGACCAGCGCCACCATCCCCAGCGCCGACAGGGCGCCCGGCAGCCGGACGACCCATTCGTCCCGCGCGCCGGTGGCCGCGACCAGGGCGGCGATCGCCCAGCGCGGCAGGGGGGGCTTCTCCAGCCGGGGTCGCCCCTGGATCTCGGCGACCAGCCAGTGCCGATGGTCGATCGTGTCGAGCGCCTCGGCCGACGCCCTCTGCTCGCGACGGCCCCAGAGGTCGAGCGAGCCGAGGAAGCCGAGGAACACCACGCCCGCCAGCGCGGCCAGCGCGGCCTCGGGCGCCCTCCGGCGGGCCCAGTCGATCGCGGCCGTCGTCGGCATCGTCTCCTCCCTGAGACCCTCGCGCCACCCCGGTTCCTTCGGGGACGTCCCCCTCGCCCGGGGGATTCCCGGGGACAATACCCCGGATGCCCCCCGGCGACAAGCCGACCCGTCCGTACCCACCCCGGCACGTCCCGACCCGCAGGCTTGCCCAGAGCCCCATTGGCTTCGTTTCGGGAGATGCGATCAAGTGTTCAATTTGAAGGAATCGCGATCCAAACCTCAATTCGGTTCGTTCGGCAGCGGGCGTCGAGTTCGTTCGCGCCCGCCGTCGAGTTCGTTCGGGCGCATCGCCCAGTTCGTTCGGGCCGGCCGTTCGGTTCGTTCGGCGCCCGGGTCGAGTTCGTTCGGGCGCCGTCGGGTGGCTGGGGCATCGCTGCCGCCCTGCCCCAGCCACCCGGCCGACTCGGCACGTCCCGACACCCAGGCTTGCGCAAGCCCCATTGGCTTCGTTTCGGGAGATACGATCAAGTGTTCAAATCGAGTTAATCGCGATCCAAACCTCAATTCGGTTCGTTCGGCAGCGGGCGTCGAGTTCGTTCGCGCCCGCCGTCGAGTTCGTTCGGGCGAGGTGTCCAGTTCGTTCGCGCCGGCCGTCGAGTTCGTTCGCGCCGGCCGTTCGGTTCGTTCGGCGCCGGGCCTTGAGTTCGTCCGTGCCGGGCGATCGGGTTCGTCCGACGCGGTCGTGCGACCCCATGAAAGGGTCCTGGTCGGGCCACGTCCGGATTGGGAATGAGCATCGCGGCGCGAGGCCGCCAACATCATCATCGTGCCGGGGGCGCGCCGCGTTCCCTCTTTCCTCCCGATCACGGGGATGGCCCCGGCCGACCCGGTCACGGCCGCGGGGGCTTCGTCCGGGGACGGCCCCACCACCGCCAGATCAGCGCCAGGCCGATCGTCCAGGCCAGCAGCATCGCGTGGAACAGCTCGCGACGGCGCACTTCGCCGTAGGTGGGGGTCGCGGCGCACCCGCTCATCATCGCCAGGCCCACCGCCATCAGGACCAGCGGGACATACGGCCGGGTGTCGAAGAAGACGCTCCGCCACGATTCGACGATCGCCCAGAACCCGCCGAACAGCGAGCCGACGAACGCCACGGCCGTCGCCAGGCCCCGCCCGATCGCCTCGCGGCGCCGGCCCCGTCCGGCGCGGCGGATCGCGGCCAGCGCCAGCGGCAGCCAGCCGTAGGGGCAGATCGCGACGAGGCCGATGATGAATAGCCAATTGGCCGGCGCAGGACCTCGATCGAGGAGAAGAGCCACATCAGCCAGGAGTAGCCATACAAGACCGCCGCGCAGGCCAGGAACCCCATCCAAGGGCCGACCCCCACCCAGACCGCTCGCCGCGACAGCCACCCCCGCACGCCGCGCCGATCCGGGTCGTCGGGGAGGCCGACCGTCGCCCCCGCCAGGAAGCCATACCCCACGAGCGGACCGATCAGGATCACCCAGGCGGACCAGCCCCACTCGTGGGGGTCCTCCTGCGAGAGGTTGCACATCCCGTGATGGACGTCCTCCAAGACGGCCGGCACGAGGGGGAACATCAGCCACGCCAGCGCCGCCCAGATCCCCGCGCCCGGTCGTCGTCTCATGGTCCGGCCCCTCGCTCGGACTCGGTGAGATGGAGGCCCTCCCCGAACTTCCTAGTATACAGGCCGGCCGAGGCGATCGAGAGCCGGAATTAAGGAACTCCTCGATCGCCTCCCGATGGTCGTGTCCGCTGTAGCCCCGGAGGGGCGACCGTCCGTAGCCCAGGGCGACGGCCCTGGGTCGGGCCCCAGGCGGGGAGGCCCCGGACGATGACCCCGAGGCCCGCCCGGCCGCGGGGCCCAAGGCGGCGGAGGGGAGGTCTCGCGGCGGCCGAGTACCCGGGGCCGTCGCCCTGGGCTACGGACGGTCGCCCCTCCGGGGCTACAAGGCGCGGGGCCGTCCCGACGTTTAATTATAATATTTAATTTATTAATAATATTATAATTAATAACTAATTTTGATGGCATCACCGCCAGTCGGCGATGACGTGGGCGTCGGGCCGGTAGAAGGAGGGGCGGTCGTGGCGATGCATCGCGACCCCCTGGAACTCGTTGCGGAAGCCGAGGGCCAGCGCGGAGGTAGGCGTCGCGGCACGCGGTGTTGATCCCCAGGACCACCCGGCCCATCCCCCGAGTCGCCGCCAGCCACTCGCAGGCGGCGAGCAGGCGATCGAACCGGGGCCCGGCGTCGGGGCCGGGGCGGACGCCGCCGAACTTCACGAAGACGGTGTCGCTCCCCGCCTCGGTCCCCGGCCCGAGGTGACAGACCGCCAGGCCGACGAGCGCCCCATCCTCCCGCAGCGCCACGACCTGCCCCAGCCCTTGCCGCCGCACGGCGACGATCTCCCGACCCACGTCCAGCCCCGGGTGGATCGCGCCGCAGAGGTCGCGCGATTCCTCGTCCGGCACCGCCCCGTCCTCGGGGTCGGGCGCGCAGCCCGGAGGGCGATCCATCGGGCTGGCCGCCTTGCTCAGGATGGCGGTCAGGAAGCGGGGCCAGAAGCCGAACTTCTGGTAGAGGCCGATGTGCAACGGCCCACGGGGGAACGTGAAGAGGCCCTCGGTCTCGGTCCCCCACGCCGAGAACAGGTCGAGCACCGCGCCGATCAGGGGCGACGCGATCCCCTGGCCCCAGTGGTCGGGGTGGACCGACAGGGGCCCGAAGAAGCCGACGCTCCCCCACCCCGTCGCGAAGTTCGAGCCCCACGAGCACGCCGTCGCGGTAGGCCCCGATCGCCGCCTCGGCGCCTCCCTCCAGCGCGTGCGGATGGTGCCCGTGTCGCCGAACATCTGCGGCGGGTCGGGATGGCCGACGAACCGCCCGAAGGCCAGCCGCAAGATCCGGTCGGCGGCCTCCAGGTCGGACTCGTCCAGCGTCCTGATCGTGTGCGTCATCGGTCCAGCCTCCTCGGGAGACGAGCCGCCCGACCGAGACCATCAGCCGCAAGTTGATCTCGCATCGGGCTGCGATACAATCTCATCATCGGCCTCGGGGCCCAAGGCGGAGCATACCATGTCCATCCACATCGAACTCTCACCGGACGAGGAGAAGAGGCTCGCCGAGAAAGCCTCTCGGCACGGTCAAGGCCTGGCCGAGTACGCCCGCGAGATCCTCAAGACGCACATCCGACTGCCCAAGGGCCTCGATGAGCTCCTCGCCCCGATCCGTGAGGACTTCCGCAACAGCGGCATGACCGAAGACGAGCTCGATACCCTCGTCGAGGAAGCACGCGAGGAGTCTGGCAGGAGAAGCGCGGGGGCACGGGCGGCGGCACATGAGCCCGGCCGTCGTATTCGACTGCATGGTGTTCGTCCAGGCCGCGGCCAACGCCGTGGGTCCGGCGGCACGCTGCCTGGAGCTCATCCGCGGAGGCCAGGCAACCTTGCAGGTCAGCCCCGAGATCCTCGCCGAGGTCGGGGAGGTCCTCCGCCGTCCCAAGCTCCGGAGGAAGATGCCCAGCCTGACGGACGAGCGGGTCGGGGCCTTCCTGCAAGACGTGATCGGCCATGCAACCCTGAGCCTCGACGTCCCTCGGCAAATCCGGTATGAGCGAGATCCCAAGGGCGAGCCCTACCTGAACCTCGCGATCGCGGCGGGTGCCCGGTATCTCGTGTCGCGCGACAATGACCTCCTCGACCTGATGGCGGATGAGGACTTCCGCGCGCGACACCCGGGGCTCACCATCCTCGATCCGGCGGCCTTCCTTCGGGCAATCGCCCCGCCGACAGGCGAGGGCCCGGGATAGGAGCGGCCCGAGAAATCTGGGGGCCCGATCTCCATCCTCCTTTCCCACTTCGAAGCCGGTTTCGCCCGCCGCGTCCACCTCGACGCTCGCCTTGCCGGGGTCGGGGAGGCCGTCGGGGCCGGGCCGTCCAGTCGGGTTGACAGCCCCTCGGGGGATCGGGTATATCCCGTTCGTCGTTCAGGGAGGAGGCCCGATCGGGATGAGGTCGGGTCCCGTCGAGGGATCGACCAACCCCCTTCCGGTGCGGGCGTCGTCGCCCCGCCGTCGCGCCCCCCTGCGCGACCCGGACGCGGATTCACGACCGAACTATCAGGCGATTCAGGGATGATCGTGTCTGCGCGGGGGACCAACCGGCTCAAGGATGGGCCGGCCCCCGCCTTTTCATGACGACCGCCGCGGGCGCCCCTCGACCATCCCACATCGCCGCTCGCCGAGATCGCCCCGGGGCGGGGCGATCGGGCCCGACGCGACATCGACCGACTCGACTCGCCATGCCAACTGGAAGGGGCTGGCCCATGCGGCCTGAGATCCGAAGCCCGGTCACCCGACGGCCCGCGCCGCACCGCCGGTTCGTGCCGCGGCCCGCCGCGCCCGACGTCGGCGCGGGCCTCTACCCGGGCGAGCCCGAGGCCTGCCGCCGCAACCTCCGCCAGTTCCTGCCGGTCCTGGTCCACCTCGGCCTGCTCCTGGCGGTCTTCCACGTCTACCAGGTCGAGGGCCGGGCCTTCCAGGCGCTGGTGACGCTCGCCCTGGCCGCGCTGCCGGTCCACTACCTGCTCCCCTTCCGCTGGAAGAAGCCGCTCTTCGTGGCCGTCTCGATCGTCGGGCTGGTCTGGGTCTTCGGCGCCGGCGACGGCGGCGATCGTCGCTGGCGCTCGGCGGCGGTCCTGATCGGCGTCTGCTACCTGCCGATCGCCCTGGGCGGCCCGCGCCGCGATCGTCGCCGCGGTCGCGCTGGCGCTGGCCGTCGCCTGCCGCGGCCGGCGTGGTCGCCGCCGGCCGTCCCCGACGACGTCTGGGCCGGTCGCTCGCCACGATGTTCATGTTCCGGATGATCCTCTACCTGTACGAGCTGAAGCACGCCAAGAGGCCCGAGCCGCTGGTCGACACGCTCGGCTACTTCTTCCTGCTGCCGAACTACTGCTTCCTCCACTTCCCGGTGGTCGACTACCGGACGCTCCAGCGCGGCTACTTCGCCGCCGACGTCCACGCGATCCAGCGCCGCGGCCTGGCGATGATGTTCCGGGGGACGGTCCACCTGCTGCTCTACCGCCTGGTCTACCACGAGCTGCTGATCCCGCGCCGAGCGAGGTGCACGACGTCGGCGAGCCTGGCCGGCTACCTGGTCGTGCAACTACCTGCTCTACCTCCACGTCTCGGGCCAGTTCCACATGGCCTGCGGGATGCTCCACCTGTTCGGCTACCAGCTCCCCGAGACGCACCACCGCTACCTGCTGGCGACCGAGCTTCACCGACTACTGGCGGCGGATCAACATCTACTGGAAGGACTTCATGGTCCGGGTCGTCTTCAACCCGGTGGTCTTCCGGCTGAAGCGCTGGCCGCAGCCGGTGGCGCTGGCGGCGGCGACGGCCGTGGTCTTCGTGGCGACCTGGCTGCTGCACGCCTACCAGTCGTTCTGGCTGCGCGGGACTGGGGCTTCAGCGTCCCCGACGCGCTGTTCTGGGGCATCCTCGGCGTGCCTGGTGCTGGTCAACGTCCAGCTCGACGCCCGCCGCCCGCGGGGCCGGTCGCCGCGCAGGGGCCGCGCGAGACGCCCGCGCCAGGCTGGCGCGTCCGGGCCGCCAAGGTCGCCGGCACGTTCGCGACGATCGCGCTGCTCTGGTCGCTCTGGTCGAGCCCGAGCGTCGGCGCCTGGCTCGGCGATGCTGCGGCGGGGCGTGGGCTCTGATGGCCGCGGCGGTCGCCGATGCAGGTCCGATGTCGATCCGTGAGACTGCGCTGACACTGATCCGACAACTGGATCCGATCCCGGGTGGCCCGTATCGGCGACGATGACCCGGACGATGCCCGCCGTCGCAGCTGGCCCGCAGATCCTCGCGACGCCTGGCGCTGCTGGCCTGGGGCCTGGTGCCGCGCCGCCGGCGTCGGGGCCGGCGCTGCGGGTCCGCGAGGCGCTCGCGCAGCGACCTGCTCAACGCGGCCGACTACGAGCGGATGGAGCGGGGCTACTACGAGCAGCTCCTCGACGCCGGCCGCCGGCTCGACGGCCTCGGGCGACCTGCCGGCTGCCGACGGCCGCCGAGCCGGCGCCGTTCGAGCGCCGGGCCGCTCGACCCTGATCCGCGTCGACGACGTCCGCGAGTTCGTCCTCAAGCCGGACCTGTCGATCGTCCACGACGGGCGCCCGCTGGAGCACCAACGCGCAGGGGATGCGCGACCGCGACTACCCGACGGCCAAGCCGCCCGGCACGTTCCGGATCGCGCTGGTGGGCGACTCGATCGCCGCGGGCTGGGGCGTCGACGACGGCGAGGGGTTCGAGCCGAGCCTGGAGCGGCGCGCTGGACGAGCGGTCGCGGCGCGCCGGGCGGGCCGGCGGTCGAGGTCCTCAACTTCGCCGTGCCCGGGCCACGGGCCCGGCCAGCGCTGGGAGCACTTCGCGCGGGTCGGCTGGGCGATGCGGCCCCGACCTGGTCGTCTACGAGGCGACCCCGGCCGACCTCGGCTGGGACGAGCGCCGGCTCCGCGGCCTGCTGCCGCGCGGGGTCGGCTGCGACTCGCCGCTCTACCGCGACGTCCTGGCCGCGCTCGGGGTCGCGGCCGGGCGGCGACGCCGGAGACGTACAAGGCGCGCGCTCCAGCCGCTACCGCTGGGAGATCCTGGCGGGCGTCTACCGGGCGATCGTCGGCCGACTGCCGGGCGCGGGGCGTGCCGGTCGTCTGGGTGCTGATCCCCCGGGTCGGCAAGCCGGCCGACCCGGCCGAGCGCGCGCCGGCTGATCGCGCTGGCGCGGGCCGCGGGGTTCGCGCGCGGTCGTCGACCTGTCCGACGCCTACGACGGGCTCGACCCGGCCGCGCTGGCGATCGGCCCGACGACTACCACCCCAACGCCGAGGGCCACGCCCGGCTGGCCCGCCGGCTCGACGCCGGCCCTGGCTCGCCTGCCCGGACTGCGCCGGCTGCTGGCCGGAGCCGAGCCCGGGAGCCGACCGACCGAGCGACCGACCCTGCCCGCGCCGCGCCGCTTCCGCGCTCTGCTTCGCGCTGACGCTGCTCGTGCTGGCCGCTCGGCCTGGTCCCGCTGCCCGTCGGCTGGGCCGGCGCGGTCGGTCGCTCGACAGCGCCCGCTCGCCCGAGCCGAACCGCGCCGACCGCGAGGCCAACCGCCGGCGGCTACTACGAGAGCCTGATCGGCGTCGACGGCCGCGACGGGGCCTCGGACGAGCTCGACCTGCGGCTGCTGGGCAAGCCCGACCGACTGGGTCCGGTTCAACGCGGCGAACGTCATCCGCAGATCCTCGACGGCGACTTCCTCCAGTTCGAGCTCGAGCCCGAACACGGACCAGGCCCTCTTCGGCCAGCCGTTCACCACCAACGCCTACGGCATGCGCGGCCGGCCGACGCGCCCGCGAGAAGCCCGAGGGGACCTTCCGGATCGCCGTGCTCGGGCTCGTCGATGGACATGGGCTGGGGCGTCGGCACCGACGAGACGTACGTCAACCTGCTCGAGGACTGGCTCAACGCCCACGCCGCGCAGGCGGGGCCTGGCCCGGCGGTTCGAGGTGCTCAACTTCGCCGTCGCCGCCTACAGCCCGCTCCAGCGGCTCGAGTCGTTCCGCCGCAAGGCGGTCGCGTTCCAGCCCGACCTGGTGATCTACTCGGCCACGATGCTCGACATCCGGCTGATGGAGATCCACCTCTGCGACCTGCTCCAGGCGCGGGTCCGACCTCGACGTACGACTTCCTCCGCGAGGCGCGTCGCCGACGCCGGCATCGACGGCCGACGACCTCCGGCTCGACCGCGCAGGACAAGCTCGCTCCACAAGGACGCGCTCAAGCGGAAGCTCAAGCCGCAGTACTGGCCGATCTACGACGCCGACCCTCGGCACCCTGGCGGCCGAGTGCCGGTCGGAGGGCATCCCGCTGGCGTGCATGATCATCCCCCGCGTCGGCAAGGCCGACGCCCCCGAGGCCCGCGCCGAGCCCGTCGCCCGGCTGCGCGGCGATCGCCGCCCGCCACGCCATCCCCGTCTTCGACCTGTCGGGCACCTTCGACGACCACGACCCCGCCCACGCTCGAGATCGCCGCCTGGGACGACCACCCCAACGCCCTCGGCCACCGCCGCCTGTTCCGCGGCCCTGGCCCACACCTGATCAAGGACCGACCCGCTGTACGACACGCTCTTCCAGTAGTCAGTGGCCGTCAGTCGTCGAGTGCGTAGACGATCCGCCGGCCGCTCGTAGAGTGGGCGCTGCCCACCGTGCTCGACTGATCACTGACGACTCGACAACCGCCATCCGCCAAGCCGAAGCGAAGACGACCCATGGACGGACCCCACCTCAGCCAGCTGCTCGACCGGGCCGCCGCGACGCGGCCCGACCACCCGGCCGTCGAGGACGAGCACGGCCGCATCGCTGACCTATGCCGAGCTGCTCCGCGCCGCCGACCGGCTGGCGACCCGCCTGGCGCGGTGGGGCGTCGGCCGGGGCGACCGCGTCGGGCTGTTCCTGCCCAAGGGGCTCGAGGCGGTCGCGGCGATCCACGGCGTCCTCCGCGCCGGGCGCGGCGTACGTGCCGGTCGACCCGACCGCGCCCGGCGCTCGCGGGGCGCGGGCATCTTCGCCGACGGCGGGGTCAAGGCGGTGGTCGTCGCCGCCGAGCTGGCCGCCGGCCTCCGCGCGGCCTGGCCCGGCCCCGGCCCGTCGCCCCGGCTGATCGTCGTCGGTCGGCGACGGGCCGACGCTCGGCGCCGGCCGACGCCGCCTGGGACGAGGTCCATGGCCGACGACGCGCCCGTCGCCCCTGCCCCCGGCCGCGCGACGGCCGACGACCTGGCCTACATCCTCTACACCTCGGGCTCGACCGGCCAGCCCAAGGGCGTGATGCTCTCGCACGCCAACGCCTTCGCCTTCCTCGACTGGTGCGACCGGACCTTCCGGCCTCCGCGACGACGACCGGCTTCGCCTCGCACGCGCCGTTCCACTTCGACCTGTCGGTCTTCGACCTGTTCGCCTCGTGCCGGCAACGCCGCGACGCTGGTCCTGATCGGCGAGGCGCTGGGCAAGGACCCGGCGCGGCTCGGCGGCGTTCCTGGCCGAGCGGCGGATCAGCGTCTGGTACTCGGCGCCGTCGATCCTGGCGCTGCTGACGCGAGCACGGCGGCGCTGGACCGGCCCGGCTTCCCCGCGCCCCGGCTCGTGCTGTTCGCCGGCGAGGTCTTCCCGATCGCGCCCGCTGCGGCGGCTCCGCGGCGCTCTGGCCCGACGCCGAGCTCTGGAACCTCTACGGGCCGACCGAGACGAACGTCTGCACCGCGTTCCCGATCCCCGACGACGATCCCCGACGACCGCGACGACGCCGTTCCCGATCGGCCGGTCTGCCCGCCGCTGCGGGCGCGGGTGGTCGACGAGCGAGGGCCGCGACGTGCCGGCCGGGCGACGTCGGCGAGCTGGTCATCGCCGGCCCCGGCGTGATGCGCGGCTACTTCGGCCGGCCCGACCTGACCGCGCCGCGCCTTCCTCCGCGACGACGACGGCACGCCCTGGTATCGCACCGGCGACCTCGTCGCCGACGACGGCGCCGGCTGCTTCGCGTTCCACGGCCGCCGCGACCGGATGGTCAAGAAGCGCGGCTACCGGATCGAGCTGGGCGAGATCGAGTCGGCCCTCTACCGCCACGAGGGGGTCGACCGCGCCGCGGTGGTCGCCCGGCCCGACGACGAGCGGGCGTCGCGATCGCCGCCTTCGTCGCGATGAAGCCGGCGCACAAGGGCGTCGATCATCGCCATGAAGCGGCACTGCACGCTCTACCTGCCGCACTACATGGTCCCCGACTCGATCACGTTCGTCTCGAGCCTGCCCACGACCTCGACCGACAAGGTCGATTACCAGGGCCTGAAGCGCCTCGCGGCCGGACCCGCCTGACCATCGGGCGGTCGCACCCCCCGCGCCGCCCTGCGAGGGCCGGACCCATGAGACTCCGCGACGTCACCTCCTGGAAGTTCTGTTCTACGAGGCCCTCCTGCCGACCCTCCGCCGCCTCGGGCCGTCGCGGGGCGACGCGGTCGCTCGGCGGCCTGGGGCGGCTGGCCGCCGCGACGTCGGCCCGGCCGGCACCGCGGCCCTCGCCGCGGCGCTGGCCCGCGCCCGGCGCCGCCCTCGGCGCCGACTGGGACGACCCGATCGCATCCGGCCGGCGCTGGCGGCCAACGCGGCCCGGTTCCTGGCCCGCGACTACCCGCTCGACGGCACCGCGACGACGACGCCCTGGCCCGGTTCGACGTCCGCGGGTTCGAGCGCCTCTGCAGGACGCGCTCGACCGGGGCCGGGGCGCGATCCTGGTCGGCAGCCACCTGGGGGCGCACATCGCGGCGCTGCACTGGCTCTACCGCCGCGGGCGTGCCGCTGCGGCTGCTGGTCCAGCGGCCCGCGGCACGTCTCGCGCGAGCTGAACCGGCGGTTCGACCTCGACGGGCCGCACCCGCAGTCGGGCTTCTTCCTCCGCCGCGGCCTGTCGCCGAGCCGAGGCCGTCGAGCGGATGCTCCGCGCCCGCGCGGCCCTGCGCGACGGCCTGGCCGTCTACCTGACCGGCGACATCCCCTGGCCCGGCCCGAACGCCCGCCCCGGCCGCCTGCTCGGCCAGCCGCAGCGGTTCCTGTCGGTCTGGGCCGACCTGGCCGTCCTGGCCCGCGCCCCGGTCTTCCTCGTCTTCTGCACCCACCGCCCCGGCGGCCGGTTCGCCCTGACCATCGAGCCCCCCTGGACCCTCGCCCCCGGCGACGAGCCCGCCGCCGTCGCCCGCTACCTGCGCCCGCCTCGAAGCCGAGATCGCCGCCCACCCCGCCGACGCCGTCGCCCACCTCCTCTGGCCCTGCTACGGCCCTGCGGTCTCCTCCCCGATTCCCGCCTCACGACCCAGCCGGAGAGTGCCCCCTTCCTTCGCGCTCGATCAGGGAACTCGCCGGGCGATCGAAAGCCGCATCGAAACGAGCCAGGATGAACCCAACTTGAACTTTGGGGTCGCCTGGCGCTGAGGTCGATCGCACACGGCCCGGGCTCGAACCTTCCTGGGTGGCATGCCCACGTCCTCGTGGGCATGGCCGGCTCGGCCCCGGCTGGCCCGGACGGGTGTGGTCCGGGCCATCCGTATGGTGGCGTCACTGGAAACTGATTGCAGTTGCAATGGATATGGCTCATGATTGTCATCCAGGATCTTACCCGTCACGCGCGATCGCCTTCACGACGGGGAGGCGCGGCTCGTCGACCCGTCGTCATCGCGCGGCCCATTCTCAATCGGAGGCTGGGATGCACGCCCACAACGCCGCAGAGCAGCGCTCGGCCACGCTCGTCCGACGGTGGTCCCGTCGGTTCATGGTCCTCCTCGCGATCCTGGCGGTCACGGCCGGGGTGCCGAACACGGCCCGATCGGCACCGCTCTTCGTCGTCTGGCGGGGCGACTACGGGGTCGTCAACCTCTCCAACCAGAACGCAAACGACTTCCACGCGACCTTGACGGACGGGCGGGTCGTCTTCAAGAGCGGGTTCACGGATGACGCCATCGATGGCATACCCTGGTTCTTCCCGAAGACCTTCACGCCGGCCCAGAGTCGGACCTTCGACTACGCCCCCGCGGACAACATCGTCCCCGTCCCGCCCCTCGGGTTCATGACCTTCTCCTACACCGCCCTGGCGCCCCCGTTCTTCAATCCCCCCCTGTCGGGCTCGCTGGACACGAACCCGAACAACACCTACCTGACCGCCAACGGGGCCAAGCTCCAGACCTTGACGCTCGGCTTCACGCTGACGTCGATGCTCACCAATCGGCTGGTCACGCTCCAGCTCGTGAACCCCGGCGCGGACAACCTGGTCGTGACGAACCTCCAGGTCTGGCAGGACAGCGGCCTGGACATCCAGAACGGGGGCCCGCTCGCGCCCTCGACCTCGAACAGCACGCTGGCCTTCTCGATGGCCTCGCTGTCGCTCTCGCCGAACGGCGGCACGTTCGACGTGCCGGATTTCCTCGTCAATATCGAGAGCGCCCCCGTGATCGTCACGGCGACGGTCACCGACACGGTCCTCAACCTGAGCCACGCCGAACTGATCGCCTTCCAGGCCGTCCCCGAGCCCGGCTCGGCCACGCTCTCGGCGATCGCGCTGGTCGTCTCCGGGATCATCCACCGCGCCCGGAGACATGGTCGGCGGGCGAGGCCGGGGCCCCGCTCAACGGGAGCCGGATCGAAATCCTAGGGCCGCTCCCCCCTTGTCGAGATCCTCGTTGCGATCGGGTGGCCTTGCAGTGGGACGAGGCGGCGGGGGTGCCGCTGTCGTACCGGGTCGAGCGGACGAAGCTGTCGAAGGACAAGACGAGCCTGGTCGTCAACGCGAGCCTGACGCTGGCCGACATCCCGCCCGCGGTGTTCCAGCACCGGCTGGAATCCATCGTCCGCCTGGTCGGCCAAGTGGTCCGCATGAGCGTCGAGACGGTCGCGATCGTCTCGGCCTTGCCGTCCCGGTGACGGCCCCCGCGGCGGCCTCTATGATACTTTTCTGGCAAAAAGTATCATAAGCCCTGGCCGTGGGATACTTCGGTATCATAAGCTTATGGCGAGCGTAACGTGTTTCCAGTATGATGGATGCGCCAGGCGGCCGGGGTCTCCGGCCGCACGACCCTAGCCACCCAACCTTCCGAAGGACGACCGATGCCCGACGCGCCCCGCGAGGAGATGAGCCTCGACCGGCTCGGCGAGGTCCCCCAGCCGAGCCTGGCGGCCGAGCTGCTCGACTTCCTGAAGCACAACAAGAAGTGGTGGCTGCTGCCGATCCTGCTGATGCTCGGCCTGTTCGGCGTCCTGATGGCGCTGGCGGCCACCGGCGCGGCGCCGTTCATCTACACGATGTTCTGAGCGACCCAAGTTCGGCCCGGATTCGGCCGGGCATCGGCGGGGGTCCCGCGCCGGCCTGAATTGTCCCCGTAGGGAGAAAAGAGTAGGATTCAGGACGGCGGGCCCGGGCTGTTTCGTCGAATGGTTGAGGGAATCGGGCATGTCAACGGGCGGGGAGCCAGGGCACCTGCACCCGGAGAGGACCCGAACGCACGACTATCCATACTTCTTCTATGACAAGCACCACGGACGCGGCGGCCCCGAAGCGGCCCAGTGGGCCGAAGACCTGAGCGAGCCGGAGGAATTCGGGATCTTTGGCCGAGCCGATGAACTCGACCTGTCCGACGATACAGGTAATCTCTACGGCCTGCGGATCGGACCCGATCTTGAGATACTGGAACTGGGCACGTTGAAGCAGCAGGTGGCCAGGTTTCCCCATGCCCATCCCGACCAGCCTTGGCATGGGTTCCCGCTCGGGCCCTTGAAAAAGGCCAGACAGCCCCAGCCGCCAATACGCCCGATCCCGAGGGAAGCACTGCGTAGGATGGAAGAGAGAGGGCTACTGGACGCGGCCCAGCGGAGGCGGTTGGAAAGAGGAAAACCCGTATGAGTCGACTTCTCGAAGGCAGATTTCTCCAACGCCAAGGGGAGGAGATCTCCTGGGTGGGTGAATGTCCTTGGACGGGGATGCTTTGTTTCGGGACCGAAAGCGGCAAACTCCTCGTGCCCAGGCCCGATGCCGAAGAGATCATACTTGGTCCGGTTTCGGAGGAGGCGATTAATGGCGTGGCATTCTCAGGAAATTTGGTAGGGTTGAGCACTCGGAGCGGTGTCGTAATCGGCGATCGCCCCATCAAGCAGGGCGAGCATTTCCAGGTCAAACATTTCGACGGAGGAGCCCATGACATCGTGGCCACTGCGAACGGCCTCCTTGCGCCGCTCGGCATCGATGGCCTATTGCTCCACACATCCGGGGCCAATCATCCGTACCGGACGAAAGTCGGCCAATTTCGTCCACCGTTGAATTTCCATAAAATCGCTCGTCTAGGCTTAGACGGGAACGCCGAGGTCTTTGCTTGTGCCGCGCGAAACTTCGGAATCGCAGCGATCTCCCTCGACCAGGATGAAGTCGGGGCTTCGATCCTCCATCCGTTCTCCGAGCTCGACCTCATCGACGTCTGTTCGCTGCGATCGTCGCAGTGGCCCCTGGCGGCGGTCGCCGTAGGAATCGATCGAACCTTGCTCCTGAGCCGTGATATTCTCAACGAACGCCCCGGAACATTGCGGATCGGCGGCTTGACGGGTAAGGCTTATTCAGTGCTCTGTTCGCATGGGCATCTTTTCCTGCTGACCAGCAACTCGCTCGTCATACTCCCGGACCTAGCGAAACGGTTCCTCGAAGGTCAGCCGATCGATCGCCCCATGAGAACCATAAGTATGCCGATCCACGCGGTTGACGCCTTCTTGGCCTACGACGAGATCTTTCTGATCTTGCCTGATAAATGCGAACATTACCATATTAGCGAACTCATTGGCCTGGAAGATCGACTTCATCCTTTCTCGCGCGAGTTGATGGAGGGCTCCACGAATCCCACCTTTGATAAGGCATCGTGGGAGGAGCCGCAGCATCCCAACCTCACCCTTGCGCAAGTGACATAGCAAATCGGGGTGATTCAGGGAGGGGCCGGATGCCATCGAGGACCACGGACGCATGAGCCTCCTGTCGCTGTTCGACGCCGCCGACGAGCCGGCCGGGCTGGGGTTCGAAACGGTCTCGGAGCTGACCGAGCGGATCAAGGCGGCCCTGGAGGGGGGCTTCGCCGAGGTGGCGCTCCGCGCCGAGGTGTCGAACGTGTCGCGGCCCCGGTCGGGGCACGTCTACCTCGTCCTCAAGGACGACGCGGCGCAGGTCCGCGCCGTGCTCTGGAGGAGGGACGCGCAACGGCTCGTCTTCGACCTGGCCGACGGCCTGGCGGTCCGCGCCTGGGGGCGGCTGTCGGTCTATGCCCCGAGGGGCGAGTACCAGCTCACGATCGAGAAGATCGAGCCCGAGGGGATCGGCGCCCTGGAGCTGGCGTTCCGGCAGACGGTCGCCCGGCTGGCGGCCGAGGGGCTGTTCGACCCGGCCCGCAAGCGCCCCCTGCCCCGGTTCCCCCGGCGGATCGTCGTCGTGACCAGCCCGACCGGCGCCGCGGTCCGCGACGTGCTCCAGGTCCTCGGCCGGCGGTGGCGCGCCGCCGACGTGCTGATCGCGCCGACCCGCGTGCAGGGCCCCGGCGCGGCCGAGGAGGTCGTCGCCGCGATCGCGCTGGCCAACCGCGTCGCCGGCGCCGACCTGATCATCGTCGCCCGCGGCGGAGGCAGCCTCGAAGACCTCTGGGCGTTCAACGAGGAGGTCGTGGCGCGGGCGATCGTCGGCTCGGCGGTGCCGGTCGTCTCGGCGATCGGCCACGAGGTCGACCTGACGATCGCCGACCTCGCCGCCGACCGCCGCGCCCTGACCCCCAGCGAGGCCGGCGAGATCGTCGCCCCCGACGCCCGCGAGGTCCGCCAGGCGCTCGGCCACCTGCGCGACCGCCTGGCGAGGGCGGGCCGCGAGCGGGTCGGGCAGGCCCGCGACCGCCTCGACGTCCTGGCCGAGTGCGCCGATCGCGCGATCCGCCGCGACCTCGACGGCCGCCGCAACCGCCTGGCCCGCGCCGCCGCCGCGCTCGAGGCGCTCAGCCCTCTGGCCGTCCTGGCGAGGGGCTACAGCCTGACCCTCCGCGACGACGGCGCCACCCCGCTCCGGTCGGCCGCGGAGGTCCGCCCCGGCGACCTCATCCACACCCGGCTCGCCTCGGGCCGGATCGTCAGCCGAGTCGAACGGACGACCTGATCATGGACACCGAACCGACCTTCGAAGACGCCCTGGACCAGCTCGAATCGATCGTCGACGACCTGGAGCGCGGCGAGCCCGAGCTCTCCTCGGCGCTGGCCAAGTACGAGCGCGGGGTCCGCATCCTGGCGCACTGCCACGCGCTGCTCGACGGCGCCGATCGGACCGTGGCGCTGCTGTCGGGCGTCGACGACGCGGGCAACCCGCAGGTCGCCCCCTTCGACGCGACCGCGACCGCCGACCGCCCCGACCCCGCCGCCTCGTCGCCCCTCCCATCGGACGACGACGTGGTCCCCTTCTGAGTCTCCCCGGCGGACGAGGGCCGGTACGTCCTTGCCTCGCCGGCCCGCGAGAGCATCCTGCTGCTATGGGACCTCCTCCAGGGCCGCATCACCGATGACTTCATGACGACCATCGAGGACGACCTCCGCCTCCGCGGCCTGTGCTGACGTCCCGGGCCGAGGCGCCCGCGGTCGAGGTGGACCGTTGCGGCGGGATCGTGACCCACGCGACGGCCCCTCCATAAATCATCCGCAAAATGGGCCGCCCCGTCCTCCCAATCTTGCGGTGACACCCGGGCGCGGCCCGTTTCGCTTCGTTTCGGGAAAGTACTCACTTGCGCCATTCGCGACGACGGCCCGCGCCCCGGCCGGGTCCGGGAGGCCGTCGGCCCGCCCCGGGTTGTCTGCGCACCACCCCGATCGCCAGCCCTCATCCGGGGCGTCCCGATCATCGATCTTCGAAGTGGTCCGGGGCCCTCCGCGGCGGGCCCGACCGCCCGTCCGCGAGGATGGCGCAAGTGAACGGTGGGTTCGCTCGGCGCCCCCGGGGCCGCGGGCGGCAGGCGTCGGATGGCGCGCGCATCCGAGGCCCGAAGTGGCGACCTGCCAACCCATTCGCGAGATCCGACCCCGCCCGGGAGGTGCGGCCCCCTCCGCCCCAATCCCCGGGCGATCCGGCGGGCGCGGGATGTTGGCGCAAGTGAACGGTGGGTTCGCTCGGCGCTCATAGGGATCGGGCGGCGCGTCGGCCCGTCGCGGGCCGGCCCGGCCGGTCCAGGAGCGCGGGGGAACGAATCCTGACATCGATACTATCGGGCGCCGGGTGATCGGCGTCCCGGGAAAGTTCGCGGGAACACGTCCCCGCGCCTCATCTCATCCGTGAGCCGATCGGCCCCGAGGCGGCCGTGCGCCGGCACGCCAGCCGGGCCCCCGAATGGCGTGGCAGTGACAATGGCTGAGGGCCAGGAGAATCCACTCCGGAGGACCGACCCCGCTCCGAAATCCCCCGGATTGCCCCGCCAACCACGAGAATTAGGGATGTCCCGAATGGCATTAAGTTAAGCCGCAACTCGTTATCTCCAAAAGAATTGAGGCAAATCCAAATTTCGCCGATTTGGGGTTGATTTTTGGGCGATCTGGCGAACACCCACTGATTCTCCGCCAGATGCAGGAATCACCAGGTTTCGACATCTGCAAATCACTCCTAAGAAATTCGCCGAATCCCGGCGTAAGTCTTACGTCAAATTGGGCTTCGGCTTAACTTAATGCCATTCAGGGATGTCCCCTTTGCTTCCCCGAAAGGCATGACATGTCCCTCCTTGGACTTCGGCAAGCAAGCGAATTGGGAAACCTGGCTTGACATCCTATCAGCCCGACTCGATTCTGCGAACTGCGGCTTACACCCAACTCCCTTTAGGAAGGGCGTATGTGCTTGACCCCCAGTGCCGTACCCGATAGCCTGTTGATCCATTCGGCCGAGCCGTTCGCACGTCCCGCGCGGACAGCTCGGTTTGCAGCTTGTCTGTACAGCAGTGCGATCGATCTCATCAGATTCGCGCATGTCTTTCAGGAGCTCTCCCATGGGCATCTTACTCCTCTACAAGGGCGCGGATACCAACAATTTGTTCTCGTGCCATTTTGACGGCAGCCAGTGGATCGGAAACGACAAGATCAGGACCTCGAGCGGCGCCGCGGGGTTCGTTCCCGCCTTCCTGGAATCCACCTGCACCCCCGCCGCCGCCTGGTCTCCCAATGAGGATGTCACGAGCGGGCAGGTACTCATGGTCTACAAGGCTGCCGATTCCACGGAGCTGAGGATGGCCTCGCTCAACGGCAGCTCGTGGGATCAGGACGTCGAGATCAAGGGTTTTCACGGCTCGATCCGCCCGCCGATCTCTGATCAAATGCCCGCCGTCGCGCTGTTTAACGATTCTCCTGTCCCCACTTATAACAATACCATGTTCCTTGTTTTCAAATATGCGAACTCCAACGACCTGTTCGTGGCCTACCTGGATACCATGGGCTACTGGCACTGGAGCATCAGCATCTCGATTCTGACCAACGGGGTCATCTCCCCGAAGTCCAACGTCGGGCCCAACGTCGCCGCCTTCAACAATAAACTTTATATCATTTATAAAGGCGAAAGTTCAAACAACCTTTATCTCACCACGTTCGACGGCACGGAGTTCACCGGCGATGTCAAGATCTCGAGTCAACCCGGCGGCATCGTACCGGAGTCCACCGGCGCCCCGGGCCTGGCGGTGTTCAACAACCGGCTATACATGGTGTACAGGAGCCCCAACAACTACGACCTGAATTACGCCTTCTTCGACGGAACCGCCTGGCACGGCAACTCCGAGATCTGGAAGCAGCCGGGTGGGATCCGGCCCGAGTCGAGCTGCAACCCCGGCCTTGGGGTGTTCCAGGACCGCCTTTTTGTGTTTTACAAGAGCCCCTCAGAACAACGACCTGAACATCGCCACCTTCGACGGAACCACCTGGTTCGGGAACACCCAGATTTTCAACGAACCCGGCCATATCCACCCCGAATCCGATGGCGGCCCGGCCGTAACGTTCAGTTGACGCACGTCGCTGGAACAGCCGGTTGCTTGATCCGCGGGTGGCCCCGGTTGAAGCAACCGGGGTCGCGCAGCGACGAGAGGTCACGGGGTGGGCCGGGAAAGGGACATTCCTAATTTATGGCGCTGGTCAGGTAGACTGGGTAAGATTGCCGCACCCGGAATCAGGGGGAATCACTTCGATACAGTTCAGGGTCCGCGCGAGTGGATGGTACTCCTGGGCTGCCGGCCGTTATGATGGAGGGGGAGGCATTGGACCGGCGCCTCCGCGAGGAGCCGAGGGGCACGCTCATGCCGATCCATGACTGGACGCGGGTCGATGCGGGGATCTTCCATCATTTCCACCAGCGCTGGATCGTGGCCATCACCGACGTCCTCAACCAGCGACTGCTCCCGAGGGAATACTACGCCCTGGCCGAGCAGCAAGGGGCGGGGTTCGAGCCCGACATCCTGACCCTCAAGGCGGGCGGGGCGCCCGAGCCGGATGACGGTGCGGCGCAACCGCCCGCGGCGCGACCCCCGGGCCAGGACGACCGGGATCGGGCCGCGGGGGGTGGGGTGCTCGTGGCCGATCCGCGCGTCCGCATCACGGCCGAAACGGGCCTGGAGTTCTACCGCCGCAAGCAGAACGTCGTGGCGGTCCGACATGTCTCGGGCGACCATCTCGTCGCGATCGTCGAGGTCGTGTCGAAGGGGAACAAGTCGGGTCGAAAGGCCTTCGAGGACTTCGTCCGCAAGGCCGCCGAGCTCCTGAGCCGCCGGGTCCACCTGCTGATCCTCGACCTGCAACCGACAACCCCGCGCGATCCCCAGGGGGTCCATGGCGCGATCTGGGATGAGGTCGCTGGAGAGGAGTACACCCGGCCCACCGACAAGCCCCTGACGCTGGCCTCCTACGAGGCCGGGGCGGGCGTGCGGGCCTTCATCGAGCCGGTCGGCGCGGGGGACGCGCTGATCGACATGCCCCTGTTCCTTGACCCGGGTCGGTACGTCGCGGTGCCGCTCGAGGAGACCTACCGGCTCGCCTTCGACTCCGTGCCCAGGCGCTGGCGGATGATCCTCGAGCCGGGATGAGCGAGGTCGATTGAGGGGTCTGGGAAAGGGCCCGGGAAGAGGGAGTTGGCCCGGGGGAAGAAAAGGGGCGGGAACCGTTGATGGACAACTTGAAGAAAAGGGGAGGTTTAAGCTCTTGCCAACCTGGACAGTATCCGCTTTCCCATGAGTGGGGCTGTCGTCCAAGGTTCAATGCACGCCGTAGAGCGGCACGCCGACGGCCTGGGCGGCGATTTTCAGATGCTCGTCCAGGCTTGCCAGCGGCAGGCTGCGCCGCATGGCCAGCTCCAGATAGGCGGCATCGTAGGCGGTGAGGTTATGCGCCCGGCCGAGGCTCGTAATGTCGCCGAACGCATGGGCCTTGGTCTCCTCATCGACGGTGATGGGCAGGCCGGTCAGGAAGTTCATCCAGGTGACGGTATCGGCTTGCGTCGAGCGTTTGCGGCGCTCGCCGACGATCAGGATATTCGCCACTTCCAGATGCCAGAGATACGGGACGATGGCGGCCTGATCGGCGAGGGCGTCGAGGATGGGTTGCGAATACACATCCTGCTCGTCGGGGAAGCACCAGGCGACGGCGATGGAGCTGTCGAGCACCAGCCCCTCCTTGGGGTCCCTGGCGATTCCTTTCTTCTTGCTCAAGGCCGTCCCTCCTCCTTCATCTCCTTGATCTCCCCGGGCGTCAGCGCGCCGAGGGCACGGCCCCGCCGTTGGCTGTAGGCGCGGAACTCGGCGATGATCGCCTTCACATCCCGCTCCGGCCGCTCCCCGGCGGGAGAAAGTACGGCAATGGGCCTGCCGCGCCGGGTGATGGTGATGGTTTCGCCCTTCTCGACCCGGCTGAGCAGCCTGGGCAGGTGCGTCTTGGCTTCGTAGGAGCCCACCGATTTCATAAAAATTGCTCCATGATTTATCTGGTCTGTCGCACCTAGTCTAGACCAGATCGTCTGGTTTGCCAAGGCCGTTTTCATGCATTCTTGTACACATAATTGACGATCGGCGATGCGTCGGTAGGAAGGCCGGCGCACCACCCCGACGCGGTTGCCGTCCGCCTGCTCGCGGGATAGATTCTGAACCATGAGTCGACCCCTCCGCGAGTTCGCCAATGCCGCGCTCATCGCCCTGGGCATCCTGTCGGCGGGGATGGGCCTCCACGGGTTCCTCCTGTCGAGCCGCTTCATCGACGGCGGCGTCACCGGCATCTCGATGCTGCTGGCCCAGGTCTTCGGGCTGCCGCTCTCGGCGCTGATCCTCGTCATCAACCTCCCCTTCATCGCGCTGGGCTATCGCCAGATCGGCCGGGCCTTCGCGATCCGCAGCGCCCTGGCGATCGTCGGGCTGGCGGCGTGCCTGGCCACCGTCCACTACCCCGACGTCACGCCCGACAAGCTGCTCACCGCCGTCTTCGGGGGGTTCTTCATCGGCGCCGGGATCGGCCTGGCGATGCGCGGCGGCGCCGTCCTGGACGGCACCGACATCGCGGCGCTGCTGATCAGCAAGCGGAGCCACCTGTTCCGGGTCGGCGACGTCATCCTCGGCCTGAACATCGTCATCTTCCTGGCGGCCGCGTTCGTCGCTGGGCGTCGAGCCGCCCTCTACTCGATCCTCACGTACGTCTCCGCCTCGAAGACGCTCGACTTCCTGCTCCACGGCATCGAGGAGTACACCGCGATCACCATCATCTCCGGGCGGAGCGAGCCGATCCGACGGGCGATCACCGGCATGCTGGGCCGCGGGGTGACGGTCTACAAGGGGCGGGGCGGGATGACCGGCGCCGACCAGGACATCCTCTTCTGCGTCGTGACGCGGCTGGAGATCGGCAAGGTCAGGGGGATCGCCGCGCGATCGACGCGGCGGCGTTCATCGTCGTGCATCCGCTGTCCGACGCCGAGGGCGGGGTCCTGAAGAAGACGGCCCTCCACTAGAGTGAGGGTGGGTGCGCCTCCCCGGGGCCGAGGGCGCACCCTCGCAGGCAAGGACGCCGAAGATCGCGGCGGCCGGCGCCTCCCCGGCCCCGCGCGGCGCAGGCCCCGGTCGGCCCCCACGTTGACGTCGCGCACCCTCTTACTTTGCATCGCAAAGTTTTTTGCGAACCCGTGTGGACAAGCGGGCGGGGTTTGTCAACAATAAGCACAGTCGGTGAGGTGGCCCCCGTGGTGGGATGAGGATCTGGGGCGCGCATGGATGGCGTGCCGCCCCGCCATCGGTTCGCCGCTCCGAAGTCTTCCGCCCATGACGACATCCGCATCCCGGTCGATCGAGGGTCCCCGGCTGTCGGCGTTCGTGGCGGACGCGCGGCGGCGGGTGGACGAGGCGCTGGGGGTCTACCTGCCCTCGGCCGACGAGGGCGCGGGGGCGTCGTGCCCGTCGCGGCTGGCGGCGGCGATGCGCGTACAGCGCCCTGGGGGGGGCAAGCGGCTCCGCCCGGTGCTCTGCCTGATGGCGGCCGAGGCGTGCGGGGGCGACCCGTTCGGGGCGATGCCCGCGGCCTGTGCCTTAGAGATGGTGCATACCTACTCCTTGATCCACGACGACCTGCCGGCGATGGACGACGACGACCTGAGGAGGGGCCGCCCGACCTGCCACCGCGCGTTCGACGAGGCGACGGCGGTCCTGGCGGGCGACGCGCTGCTGACGCTGGCCTTCGAGGTGACGGCGCGGCACGTCCGGCCCGCCGAGGCGGCGGCGGCGTGCGTCGCCGCTTTGGCCGAGGCGGCCGGCCCGGCGGGGATGGTCGGCGGCCAGATGGCCGACCTGCTCGCCGAAGGGCGCGACGACGGCACGACCGAGGCGCTGGAGGCGATCCACCGCCGCAAGACCGGGGCCCTGCTCCGCGGCTCTCTGCGGCTGGGCGCGCTGGCCGTCGGCGGCGACCGGGCGAGCCTGGAGGCGCTCGACGTCTATGGTCATGCGGTGGGCCTGGCGTTCCAGATCGTCGACGACCTGCTCGACGTCGAGGGGGACGAGACGAAGCTCGGCAAGAGGGTCGGCAAGGATTTCGGGTTAGGAAAGTGGACGTATCCCGGTTTCCTGGGTATCGAGGGGAGCCGCATGCGGGCCCGCCAGCTGGCCGACGAGGCGGTCGCGGCGCTGGCGCCCTTGGGGGCGCGCGGCGATCGGCTGCGGGCGCTGGCCCTGGACCTTCTGGAAAGGGACCGTTGATGGGCAGCACGATGTTGCGGACGATCGGGTCGCCGGCCGACCTGAAATCGCTCTCCGAGACGGACCTCGAGCAACTCGCCGCCGAGATGCGCCAGGAGCTGATCGGCGTGGTGGGCCGGCGGTCGGCCCACTTCGCCAGCAACCTCGGCGTGGTCGAGCTCTGCCTGGCTTTGCACCTGGCGTTCGACTTCGCCCGCGACCGCCTGATCTGGGACACCGGCCACCAGATCTACCCGCACAAGCTGATCACCGGCCGCGCCGCCGAGATGCACACGATCCGCACCCGGGGGGGCCTGATGGGCTACCCCAACCCGGCGGAGAGCGACTACGACCTGTTCATGACCGGCCACGCCGGCTGCGCCCCCTCGACGGCTCTGGGCCTGAAGGCGGGCGACGACCTGCTCGGGCACGACGACCGCCACTCGGTCGCCGTCATCGGCGACGGCGCCTTCCCCTCGGGGATCGTCTTCGAGGCGCTGAACAACGCGGGGGGCCTGCGCAAGAAGTTCCTGATCGTCCTGAACGACAACAAGATGTCGATCTGCCCGCGGGTCGGCGGGCTGGGCTACTACCTCGACAAGGCGCGGATGGCGCCGGCGTACACCGACTGGAACCGCCGCGTCCGCAAGCTCCTGCCGACGATCCCGGTCGTCGGCGAGGGGGCCGACCGCTGGCTCCAGCAGATGAAGGACGCGATCAAGGCGACGGTCCACGGCGGCGGCATGCTCTTCGAGGAGCTCGGGTTCGCCTACATCGGCCCGATCGACGGCCACGACCTGCGGACGCTGCGCACCTACCTGGAGAAGGTCAAGGCGATGGACGGGCCGGTCCTGCTCCACGTCCTGACCGACAAGGGGCACGGCTTCGAGCCGGCGGTCAAGGACCCGGTCAAGTACCACGCCCCGGCGCCGTTCCAGACGGCCGAGAGCGGGATCGTGCCGCTGAAGGCCTCCTCCGGCCAGGCGTACACCGACGCCGTCAGCGCGGCCCTGTTCGCGGCGATGCAGCGCGACCCGAGGGTCGCGGTCCTGACGGCGGCGATGTGCGAGGGGAACAAGCTCCAGAAGATCCGCGAGACCTTCCCCGACCGGTTCTTCGACGTCGGCATCTGCGAGAGCCACGCCGTCGCCTTCGCCGCCGGCATGGCCAAGGCGGGGCGCGGCCGGTGGTGGACATCTACAGCACGTTCCTCCAGCGGTCGTACGACCAGATCTTCCAGGAGGTCGCGCTCCAGAACCTGCCGGTCGTCTTCACGCTCGACCGCGCCGGGGTGGTCGGGCCCGACGGGCCGACGCACCACGGCACCTACGACCTGGCGTACATGCGCGTCTTCCCCAACATGGTCGTGATGGCCCCCGGCGACCAGAAGGACGTGGCGCCGATGGTCGACTTCGCCCTGCGGCACGACGCGCCGACCTCGATCCGCTACCCGAAGGCGAACCTCGAGACGATCGACCGCGAGGTCCAGCCGATCGAGCCGGGCCAGGCCGAGGTGCTCGAGTGGGAGACCGACGGCATGCTCCTGGCCTGCGGGACGGTCGTCGGCGCCTGCCTGCGGGCCGCCGAGCGGCTCCGCCAGCACTACGGCCTGCGGGTCGGCGTGGTCAACGCCCGGTTCGTCAAGCCGCTCGACGTGGCGACGACGCTCAAGGCGATCGAGGAGTGCGGCTTCGTCCTGACGGTCGAGGAGGGGTGCCTGGCCGGCGGCTACGGCTCGGCGGTCCTGGAGGCGGCCAACGACGCCGGCCTCTCGACGGCGCACGTCCGCCGTCTCGGCCTGCCCGACCGCTTCATCCTCCACGCCGAGCGCGACGAGCAGCTCGCCGAGGTCGGCCTCGACGTCGACGGCATCACCCGCGCCGCGCTGGAGCTGGCCCGCGCCGCCGGGCTGACCGTCCTGCTGGCCGCCAACGGCCAGGCGTGTGCGACCTGAGCCGCGAGAAGATCAGATGGACCTCGGGGAACTGCTCGACCAGGTGCGGGACTTCGACACCTTCCTCCGGTTCGCCCACGCGCTGATCGCGGAGCGGGAGAGGGCGGCGGAGATGGAGCGTGAGCAGCCGGACTACTACCGATTGGGGGGCGCGCTGGGCTGGCAGAACACGTCAATCGAGTCATTCCTGGAATGCGCCCTCGCGGGTTTCGTGGCCCAGCCGGGAGGATTCGAGGGGCAGCCGACCTGGGCTGATGTCGCGAGGCTTCTCTATCTGGGTAAAATATACGAGTGACCGCGACCGGACTCATCGTAGCGGTAGCATGTGGGATGATCGGCCGGGGAGCCCCAGGCGATGATCATGACGCGAGCTTATGAGGAAATCATCGAATTTCTCGCGGCGGGGACCACTCCCGACAACCTCGTCGCATTCCACCCCTCCGAGGCAGCCAAGGAGCGGGTCGCCGACCTGATCGCGCGAGAAGACGACGGGCCTGTCGCCCGACGAGTCGTCCGAACTGGATCACTACCAGCATCTGGAACACATGATGCGGTTAGCCAAGGCCCGCGCCAAGCATCACCTCGCCCATGAGTAGCTACGTCGCCGCCGAGCTCCGCCGATCCGTGGCGATGCGGGCGCGTCGCGTGTGCGAATACTGCCTGATCCACGAGGAGGATACGTTCTTCGGCTGCGAGGTGGACCACGTCATCAGCGAGAAGCACGGCGGCCCAACCGTGGCCGAGAATCTGGCCTATGCCTGCTTCAATTGCAATCGCCAGAAAGGCAGCGACGTCGGTTCGATCTCGGTCCGGACGGGCGAGTTTATCCGGTTCTTCAACCCACGCAGCGACAGGTGGGCGGACCACTTCGCCTTCGACGATGAGATCATCCAACCCCTGACCGACATCGGAGATGTCACGGCGCGAATCCTTGATTTCAACGGGGGTGACCGGGTCCTGGAGCGTCGCGCCTTGCGTATCATCGGCCGATTCCCGAGCAACGATGCGTGGATCGTGTCGGGCATGCAGGACTACCCCTGAATCAACATTCGCGGCCGAGGGATTGGGCATGGATCTCACCGGTGGACCCACTCCCGCGGTGCAATCGAAGTCTCGGACGGCGCCGCTGAGCGTGGCGATCCTGGGCAACGGCTCGAAGCCGGAGGTCGTCGTCGAGGCCGATCGGCTGGCCGACGCGGTGGCGGGCCACGCCGCGCTGGACCTGGTGGGCGTCGACCTGGCGCCGGAGACCGACCTGTCGGGCCTGGGGGCCGACGTCGCTCTGGTGCTGGGCGGCGACGGCACCGTGCTGCACGCCGCCAGGAGGATGGGCGACCACCCCACGCCGGTGCTCGGCATCAACATCGGCCGGCTCGGCTTCCTGGCCGACCTGACCCCGCGGGCGTTCCTGGAACGGCTCGGCGACCTGGCCGACCGGCGATACACAATCGACAACCTGATGACCCTGTCGTGCACGCTCGCCCCGCGGGAGGGGCCGTCGCGCGAGGTCCGCGGCCTCAACGACGTCGTGCTCCGCGCCGCGCCGTTCTTCCACCTGCTGGAGATCGGCCTGTCGATCGACGGCGAGGACGTGATGACCTACCGCGGCGACGGGCTGATCATCGCCACGCCGGTCGGCTCGACGGCGCACAGCCTGTCGGCGGGGGGCCCGATCCTGCCGCCCAACGCGCACATGTTCGTCGTCACGCCGCTGTGCGCCCACACGCTGACGCAGCGCCCCCTGGTCGACGGCACGCACAAGGTCTACGAGATGGTCCCGCACGGGGCGGGCGTCGCGACCGTCCTGGTCGTCGACGGCCAGATCCAGATCCCGATCAGCTGCGGCGACCGGGTGATCGTGCGACGCGGCAGGTCCCCGTTCCCGATGGTCCGCCTGCCCGGCCACAGCTTCTACCGCACCCTGCGCGACAAGCTCGGCTGGGGCGCCGCACCCCCCGGCGACCGGGGGGTCCGTCCCTGAGCGCGCGGCGCCGGGCGCCCGTCAAGCGGCCTTCGACCCCTTGAGCCTCCGCGCGAGCACGACCGCGCCCGCGAGGCCCGCGCCCAGCATCACCACGCTGGCGGGCTCGGGGACCGCGG
This sequence comes from uncultured Planctomycetaceae bacterium, assembly GCA_963708145.1. Taxonomy (GTDB): domain Bacteria; phylum Planctomycetota; class Planctomycetia; order Isosphaerales; family Isosphaeraceae. The sequence continues at coordinate 755,647 of OY970189.1, forward strand.
CGGCGACGATCGCCGCATCCCCGACGGACTGGCCTTGCAGGTCGATGACGACCCGGCCCGATTGGCCCCCGCCCCCCCCGGACACGTCGAACGAGCCCAGGGCTCGCGCTGAACGCGGCCGGCAGCCGTCTCGATCTGGATCAGGCCGCCGCCGCCGCCACCCCCCGCGCCGATCGCTTCCACCTGGGCCCCGTAGGGGCTCGGGCCTCCGGCGCCGCCCACCGCACTCAACAGGCCGTTCAGGGTCACCGCGCCGCCGTGGATCAGGATACCGCCCCCGCTCCCCCCGCCGTCGCCGGCATACGGGTCGCTGTAGGGATTGCCGAAGAGGTCGCCCGCGCCGTTGGCCGCGATCGAGCCGGTGATGGTGATGGCCCCGATGGCGCCGAGCTCGATGGCACCGCCGCCGCCGAACGCGCCCCCGCCGCCGGCGCTGCCTCCCTGGAGTTGGGCCGACAGGTCGCCATAGGTGCCGCCGCCGAGGCCGCCGTGCGCGACGAAGTTCGATCCGCTCCCGAAATTGAAGAAGTGCATATCCCCCCCGGCGCCCCCCTGCCCTCCGAAGCCGCCGCCGCCGAAGCCGCCGGTGATGGTGTAGGGTTGCGGCGGGCCGTAGGGATAATAATCCGTCGGGACCACCTGCCCGGCGCCGCCGATGCCGAGGTTGCTCGCCCCGGGCCCTCCCGCGCCGGAGGGGGAAAACAGGGGGGCGCCGACGTCGATCGACCCCCCCACCGACACGCCCTGCCTCGACAGCAGCGCCAGCGGCAGCGCCGCCGACGCGCTGATGGTCGTGCCGGCGCCGATCGTGATCGAGTCGAAGTCGAAGACCGCGACCCCCCCCACCACGACCCCCGAGAGGTTCACGCCCGGCCCGCTCAGCGTCGGGGTCCCGCTCGTGTTGATCGTGTACGCCCCCGCCGCGGTCGCCAGCGTCCCCAGCGAGCCGTAATCGTCGGGATTCAACGGGGCTGCCGCCGCCGCCCCCGCCCCCCCGAGCAGCAGCACCAGGGCCGCCGTCCTCGTCGTCGCCTTGCGCATCGCGATCCCTCCGCTCTTGGCCACTCATTCCGCGACCACCGCGGCCGGGACGACCCGGCCCGAGGGGGCTCGATCAGCCCCCCACGGCCAGAGGCCCGGCGGGACGACCGACCATAACGCGACGCGACGCGATTAACAAAGCATCTTGGAACGATGATGCAATCCCGCAACAATCCGTCCTTCGGCGAGAAATCAAAGGCCGGATCGTCGATTATTAGGCGTATCCCGGGGGTAATCAGTTGCGGCGCGGGTCGGCCAGGGGGCTGCGGCGGGTGAACGGGAGGGGTTCGAGCTTGGCCTGGGGATAGGCGGGGGTCCCCTGGATGCGGATCGTGACGAGCTGGCTGCCGAGGCCGGAGACGACGTTGGTCAGGATGGGGACGTCGAGGCGGCCGCGGCCGAGGTGGACGGTGAGCCTCAGGTCGAGGTCGCCGCGGACGTGCAGCTTGCCCCTGCCTTCGAGGCTGAAGGCGTTGCCGGTGAGCTTGATCGGGTCGAGCGTGGCCTCGCCGTTCTGGATGTTGATGAAGATGTCGGCCGAGTCGAACGCGGTCCGGGGCTTCTGCGCCAGCTTCAGCTTGTTGATCAGGCGGACCACGGGGGGAGCTCGCCGAGGTCGCCCTGGACGATGTGCGCCTCGCCGCGGCCCTGGAGGGTGTGCAGGTCGTTGCCCAGGCCGTTGAGGTCGAGCCGGGCGTCGACCAGGCCGCGGAAGTCCTGGCGGCCGGGGAGCGTCTGGGAATAGCGCCGGAGGTCGGCCTGCCGGACCGTCAGCTTGGCGGCGTAGCGGGGGGTGGCGTCGAGGCTGATCCCGAGCTGGCCCCCCACCTCGCCGCCGAGCAAGGTGCCCCGGATGTTGGTGAGCTGGGCCCAGCCCTGGCCGACGTGGAACGGCGACTCGAGCTCGGTGACCTGCTGGCCGTGGATGCTGATGCTCGCCAGGCGGAGGGCGCCGTCGACGGCGAGCCGCTCGCCGTCGAACCGGCCGCGGACGTGGTCGAGCTGGCCCTGGAGGCTCTTCAGCGGGATGCCGGCCTGGATCGCGTTGTCGTTGAAGACGACCGTGGCGTTCTCCCAGCCGCACCAGACCGACTGGCCGGGGCCCTGCCAGCCCAGCGCCAGGTCCCCCTTGATCGCGCTGTAGGGCTTGCCGTCGTCGAGGCGCAGGGCGAACTGCTGCATCACCGGCGGCATGATCTTGCGCAGCGCCTGGTCGAGCCGGAGGTTGCGGGCCCACAGCTCGGTGACCCGCAGGAGGAACCGGCCGCCGCTCTCCAGGCGGACGGCCCCCTGCTCGAACTGGACCGGCGCGCCGTAGAACAGGAAGCCGACGTCGCGCATCCGGACCGTGCCGTTGTCGTAGAAGAACCGGCCCTTGACGTTCTCCATCCGCAGCTCGAACGTGCCGCCGGGGTCGATCCCCGGCTTCGGGTCGCGGCTGAATTCGAGCCGGATGGTCGTCTCGGGCCTCGGGGACGATCTTCACCTGGTAGTCGTCGGGCCGCCCCGGCTGCACCTTGATCCGGGCGTCGACGTCGCTCGACCCGACCGGGTTGAGCGCCGTCCAGGCCGTCCGCCAGTCGGCCGGCAGCGCCGCGCGGAGCTGGTCGTCGAACGGGAGCCGCTCGGCGTTCAGGTGCAGGTCGACGTCGAGGAGGTCGCCGGGGCCGGGGAGCTTCTTGACCGTCCCGCTGCCGGTGATGACCGCCTGGCCGTTGCCGCCGCGCATGTCGCTGGAACGTCCAGAGGTCGGGGTGCACTTCGAGCCGGCCGGTCAGGTTCTCGATCGGGTACGGCAGGCCGTCCCACCGGATCGCGCACCGCTCGTTGAGGTCGAGCACCGCGTCGATGACGACCGTCCCCTCGGGGGGCTCGGAGGGGCTTCGCGGCGGGGTCCGCTCGACGTGCGCCTCGCCCTGGACCGTGCCGGTGGGGTGGAACTGGTCGACGACCGCGCGGACGTCGGGGGGCATGGCGTCGAGCAGCGTCCGGTCGATCGGCAGCGCCTCGCCGCGGAAGTCGAGCACGACGTGCGCATCGGGCCCGGGGTCGTCGATCGTCCCGGAGGCGGACATCGGCTTGTTGCCGACCACCGTGCGGAGGTCGAGGCGGACGCGGGACCCCTCGCGGACGATCCAGCCCCGGACGTGGTCGAGCGGGTACTTGAAGTACTTGTAGACCATCGCGACGTCGAGGCATTCGGTGCGCGACCTCGTGACGGTCGGCCTGCCGTCGGGGCCTCGGGCGACGTCGAGCGCGACGCTGACGCGGCCCGACGGCGCGAACTCGTCCCACAGGCCGGCGAGCTCGGGCGGCGTCCGGCGCCGGAGGCGGTCGTCGAGCTCCAGGCCGACGATATCGACGTGCAGGTCGAGCGGGCCGCGCGCGGGGTCGTCCAGGCCGATGAGGCCCTTCTCGACGCGGACGGTCGTCGGGCCGTTGTAGCCCTCGGCGCGCTCGATCGCGAGCACGCCGTCGCGGGCCGAGGCGGCGGCCGACACGTCGCTGAGCGGGAACGGGAGCTTGCGGCAGGTGCAGACGCCCGAGCGGAGCTGCGCCGTCCCCTCGTAGCGGACCGCGGGGCGGGCCGCCGGGTCGTACGACAGGCGGCCGATCCGCAGGTCGACCTCGCCGCTGGTCAGGCCGGCCTGGTCGACGGCCGGGCGCCAGTCGGGCGGGAGCCTCTTGCGGAGCGTCTCCGAGATCACCAGACGCGCCAGGTCCCCCTCGAGCTCGACGCGGCCGGTGGCGCGGTCGATCGTCCCCCGCAGCGCCAGGCGGTCGAAGACGTCCCCCTTGGCCGTCCCCTCGAACCGGAGCCGGTCGCCGTCGCCGCCGGCCGGCTCGATGCGGGCCGTCACGTCGCGGAGGATCGCCGCGACCTCGCGCGCCTCGCCATCGCCGTCGGACAGCTCGACGGTCCCGTTCTGGATCGTGATCGGCGGCGTCCCCTTCATCGGCGGGCCCGGCCAGGGGTCGGCGAGCAGCCCCCGGAGGTTCCACGTCCCGTCCTTGCGGCGCCGCAGCCGCAGCATCGGCTGCGCCACCACGACCTCGCCGGGCGCGAACCGCCTCCGCCGGAGCATCGCCCGCGCGTCGTACCGGATCTTCATCCACGGGACGCTCGCCGCCAGGAACGGCGCGCCGTCGAGCGACTGCCGGACGTTGACCCGCGTCAGCTCGATCACGCCGACGAACGGGTGGACGCTCACCCGCGCCAGATCCAGCCGCGACCCCGGCAGGTAGCGCGGCGCCTCGGCGCGGATCAGCGCGGCCAGCGTGTTGCTGTCGGTCACGTAGGTGTAGGCGAACCAGAGCCCCCCGGCCAGGCTCGTCAGGAGCAGGACCGCCCCCCAGTAGATCGCCCTCCGCGCGCGCTTCCGGATGCCCATCGGCCCGGCCCCCCTTCCCTGGAGGAATTCGATCGTAACTCAATGACAAATGCAATACGAAAAATTTCAAATATTAATTAATAATCTGAAATTTGACATCTCAAATTTGACATTTCAGATCTCCGCCCGGCCCGCCCGCGGCCGGCCGAACGCCCGCACGAGGCCGAGCGCGGCCAGCCCCAGCGCGGGGGCGACGCCGGGGATGCGGTAGCGCATCGAGCTGGCGAAGGCCAGGTGCAGGGCGCAGAAGTAGAGCAGAGGGCCCGCCAGCACGACCAGGGCGCGGGCGTCGCGGCGGCGGTCCCAGGCGCCCAGAGCCATCAGCGCGAACTGCGGCAGGGTGATCAGGGCGCTGGCCGCGGCCACCAGCGGCGAGCGGATCGCGTCGGCGTTGGGCCAGGGGCTCCAGAACCGCGCCAGCTTGACGGCCGCCAGCCGCAGGGCCCGGCCCGGGTGGTCGCGGACGAACGCCAGCGCCCGGGCCCGGAGCGCGGCGTCCTGCGCCTCCTCGTCGAGCGGCCAGACGTCGGGCGCCTCCAGGAAGCGCATGTCGCTGGCCCCGGTCGCGTCGGGGTTGAGGCCGTCGTAGAGGCTCGCGCCGGCCCAGAGCGCCGTCGGGACGAACCGGCCGTAGACCCTCGCGTTGCGGGCCCACCAGGGCATCATCACGACCAGCAGGCCGAGCCCGACCAGCGCCGCGCCGCGCACCGCCGCGCGCCGCCGCCCGCGCCCCGCCAGGGCGACCCAGGCCAGCAGCATCGCCGGCACGCACGGCGCCCACGACGGCCGGACCAGCACCGCCGCCCCCGTCGCCGCGCCCGTGCCCAAAGCCCAGAGCTCCCAGCCCCGCGACGGCCCGGCCCCCCGCGGCGGCCAGATCACCGCCAGGCCCCACAGGCTGAGCAGCATCAGCGGGATGAACACCGCCTCGGACAGCACCAGCGCCGAGGTCGCCACGAGGTACGGGTCGATCGCCGCCAGCGCCGCCGCCACCAGAGGCGCGGTCCAGCCCCGCCGCCCGGTCTCGCCGGGGTCCACCTGCCGCGTCAGCCGAAAGACCAGCCAGACGCTCCACGCCCCCAGCGCCGCCTGGACCAGACGCACCGGCAGCAGACGATCGCCGAAGACGCACCGGCAGGCCGCCAGGAACAGCGGATAGCCCGGCGTCCGCAGGGCGAAGTGGGGGATGCCCCACTGCGACACCTCGTAAGGCGTGCCGTCGCGGATCGTCCCGGCCAGGGCCCAGTAGATCGCGGTATCGGGGAAGACGCACAGCACTCCCTTGCGATGGGTGTACCACTGGACTATCAGGGCCGCCAGCACGCGGAGCCCGAACGCCCACTCCAGCACCAGCGCCAGCGACGCGAGCCGGTCCAGCACGCGGGGTCGGGACGAGGGTTCCGCCATGAGGCCGCCGTCGCGAGAGACGGGTGTCGATCCAGGGGGACGATCCGGAAGGGCGCAGGATGGTACGCCAAAGCCGCCGGCGCGGTCAACCGCAACCGTCCGGCCTCATCCCCCCTCCGGGGCCTCCCAGCGCAGGCCGACCGTCCTCCGGGTCCATCGGTCAGGCGGACCCGGTGCGCGATCCGGTGGCCGACGACCCAGACGATCCCGACGCGGTCGCACACCAAGGGGACGCGCCCGCGATGCTCCCGCGGGACGCGACGGCCCCGGAAGAAGTCGTTCAAAGGCTTCTCCCGGTCGTCCATGCCGAGCGGCGCGAAGCGGTCGCCGGGCATCGGGGCGCGGATGCACAACTGGACCCCCTGCGACGCGGTCCGGATCGGGGCGAGACGGTCGAGGTCGATCGTCTCATCGCGGGGAGCGTCGGGGTCGAGGGTCGCCACGACCCGGCCCCCGCCCCAGATCGCCGAGCCGGGGATGGGCAGGTGCACCGGGGCCGGTCGAGTGGCGAGCTCGGGATCGGATGGCGCGGGGGCCAGCCGGAGGATATCGGCCGAGAGCCAGGCGTCGATTCCGGCCCCGACGGAGAACCGCCCTCGATCGCGGCGGACCATCGCGGCCAGCCGGAGCCAGCGCGCGGCGTCCATGCCGGCCTCGGGCCATCCCGCGCGCCGCCAGGCCAGGCGGATGACCTCCGCCCTGAGCAGCCGGGGCAGTCGCGCCAGCCTGGCATTGAGAAAGACGAGGGCGTTCGGCCCCTCCTCGATCGTCACCCCGCGCGCCACCTCCTCCAGCCCCCGGCACACCGCGCGATCGGATGCGGCGGCCAGACGCCCGAGGCGGACGAGGGCGTCGGCGACCTTCGGGTTGTACTCGGCCGCGAGCCTGGGCAACAGGTCGTGCCTGATCCGGGCGCGGGTGCGCGACAGGTCGGCGTTGCTCGCGTCGTCGCGGAACGGCTGGCCGATCGCGGCGAGATACGCGCGGACCTCCTCCCGCGACGCCCCCAGGAGCGGCCTCACGAGCGTCGCCGAATCCGACAAGGGCCGTCGCGACGGCATCCCCGCCAGCCCTCGGGGTCCGGTCCCGCGCACGATCCGGTGGAGGATGGTCTCGGCCTGGTCGTCGCGGGTGTGGCCGACCGCCACGGCCGCCGCGCCCCGGGCGCGGGCGACCTCGGCGAGCCAGGCGTAGCGGGCCCTTCTCGCGTCGGCTTCGAAGTGGCCGGGGCGCGTCGGGCCCCAGTGGCCGAGGTCGAACGGCAGGCCGAGCGAATCGGCCAGATGGGCCACGAACTCGGCGTCGGCCCGCGCCGCCTCGCCGCGCACCCCGTGGTCGAGGTGCGCCACCGAGAGCCGCATCCCCAGCCCGGCGCGATCTGATGCAGGACCCGCACCAGGCCGACGCTGTCGCTCCCCCCCGAGACGGCGACCATCCAGCCGGGCCCGAGGCCGGAGTCGAGCCAGCGGCGCGACACGCCCTCGATTCGTTCGATCCAGGATACGGGCACGGCTTCTCCCGAAACGAGGCTCAGGAAAGCTCTACCACGGCGAGATCAAAGAAGCGGCTCAGGCGAGTATCGTTCGTGAGGAGGATGGGACACCCCGACTCGACCGCGGCCGCCAGATGAATCGCATCGCCGAGCTTGAAGCCGTGCCGGGCCCGGATCAAGGCAGCTCGGTCGTAAACCGCCGCCGAGAGGGGGACGATATGGACATCGGGCGACGCGAAGAAGGCATCGTATTGCGCCAAGGTGATCGTATCGTTCGCGGCCAGGGGATGAATGCGGCATTCCAGGCGTGTCAGGTCGCTCACCGCGATTTGGTTACCGTTGGCCAGCAGGCCCGCCACATGGAGCGAGGCCCTCGGTCCCCAGGCTGCGGGCTGCTCGATCAGGTAAATCACAATGTTGGAGTCGAGGTAAACCAGCAAGCTCTTTACTCCGAGGTCGCCTCGTCATTTGGGTCGACCCGGGCCACTCGTCCTTCGAGCTCGTCTCGAAGTGCGGCGATGCCGGCGTCGATCTCGTCCCGAGTCCGACCGACCATCCCCAGGGCCTGGCGCTCCCGCCAGATCCGTTCCAGGACAGCCCTCGTGTCTTCCATCGGAGGGGCGGGAGGTCCCTCGGACGTGACCAGCGACCTGGACGCGCCCCGGAGGCAATCCCGGGCGTTCATCAAGTTCCAGCGTGCCATCCGGCCTGAGCGTCCCTTTGACCAGGGCTTGTGAAGGATTCACGATGATGCTCCTCACTCAATCGAAACGTGAAGGCAGACGATCCTCCCCTCCCTATTTTCTCTGCTTCGAGCTCAAAAGGACAGGAACCTTCGCCGATCGCGTCTGCGATGGGATGGGGATAAGATGGGTCGATGGACGCCGACCTCCTCACTCTGTTCCGCTGCCCGAAGTGCCGGGGTGCGTTGGAAGTCTCGGATGATCCGCCCGCGATGCGGTGCCGGGGCTGCGGCTCGTCGTATCCGATCGTCGGGGGCATCCCGCGGTTCGCGGGCGAGTCGTACGCGGCGAGCTTCGGCAGACAATGGAACCGCTACGACGTGGCGCGCGACGAGGAGGACGAGGCCACGTTCCGCGTCAAGACCGGCGTCGACCCGCGCGACCTGTCGGGCATGCTCGTGCTCGACGCCGGGTGCGGCGGAGGGCGATATGCCCGGCTGGCGGCGAGGCACGGGGCGAGGGTCGTCGGCGTCGACCTCAGCACGGCCGTCGAGAAAGCCGCCGCGCTCTGCTCGGGGCTGCCCGGCGTAGCCGTCGCGCAGGCCGACCTGCTCGACCTGCCTTTGGCCGAGCGGTGCTTCGACCTGGCCTTCTCGATCGGCGTCCTGCACCACGGCCCCGACCCGCGCCGGGCGTTCGCGCAGGTGGCGGCGCGGGTCAGGCCGGGAGGACGCCTGGCCGTCTGGCTCTACCGCCGCAACACCCCGCCGCAGGAAAGGCTCAACACCGCCCTCCGCGCCCTGACCACCCGCCTGCCCGATCGCGTGCTGGAGCCAATCTGCGCGGGCTCGGCGTTTTGGGGGGCGTCCCGGTCCTGAACCGGACGTTGAACAAGGTGTTCAACTTCTCGAACCACCCCGACCGGACGCTCCGCGTCTGCGACAGCTTCGACTGGTACGCCCCCCGGCACCAGTCGCACCACACGACCGACGAGCTGCGGCGCTGGTTCGTCGAGGAAGGCTTCGGCGGCCTGGCCGTCCTCCCCCCCGCCCGCTCGGGACGGCTCTACGACTGGGCCTACCGCCACGACCTGATCATCGGCAGCGGCGTCAACGTCGCCGGCACGCGCACGGATGAGGGATTCGCCGCGGAGCAGGCGGGGCTCGTGTAGGGTGGGTCAGCCGCCGCAGGCGGCGCAACCCACCGCACGGGGCGATGGTGGGTTGCGCCTGCGCCGCGACGCTGACCCACCCTACGAGCCGTGATGAAATCCTCGATCCGCCGATTCGGGTTGACGGCGCGGCTTTGGACCAAGAATGATGAAGGCGGCACGACGAAGGAAGGAGCACGAACGTGGGCGATTTCCTGACCATCGACGAGATCAAGGCCCGATTCCCTTCGGAGTGGGTGTTGATCGGGGAGCCGCAAGCGGACCCGTCGCAGCGGCTCGTGGCGGGCAAGGCTCTGTCCCACAGCCCGGACCGCGACGAGGTCGACCGCAAGCTCCTGGAGCTCCGCCCGTCGCGATTCGCGATGCGATTCCTGGGGACCATGCCCGAGAACACGGCGATCGTCCTATGAGCTTCCGCTTCGATCCCGATCGCGGGCCGATCCTCGTCGAGGCCGGCGCCTCGGGTCCCCTGGGACAGGCCGATCTCCAGCTCCTCCTCGACACGGGGGCGACGACCAGCCTCATCCGCGACACCATCCTGATCGCCCTCGGTTACGACCCGAGTCAATCGACCGACCTCGTCTCGGTGACGATGGGCAGCGGGGTCGCGCTGGTCCCGCGCCTCGTCCTCACTCGATTGACGGCGCTGGGACAGCATCGGATCGGCTTCCCGGTCCTGGCGCACCCCCTGCCCCCCTCCGCCGGGGTCGATGGTCTCCTTGGCCTGGACTTCCTGCGCGGCCACTCCCTGACCCTGGACTTCCGCGGCGGCCTGATCACCCTGGCCTGATCCCGTCTTCGTAGGGTGGGTCAGCCGCCGCAGGCGGCGCAACCCACCATCGGCCGGTGGTGGGTTGCGCGTCGCGGCGCGACGCTGACCCACCCTACGAAAAGGGCGCGGCGTCAGGGCGCGGGCGTGGCCCGCCCGCGGCGGAGCCGGCCGTAGCCGAGCACCGCGGCCAGGCCGATGCCCGCCAGCGTCAGCGCGCTCGGCTCGGGGACCGCCGACGGCGTCGGCGCGAAGGCGAGGAACTCGGGATTGCTCAGCCCCGAGGCGAAGGTCCCCTTCGACGCACCCGTCGATGAGAACTCGCTGATCGTGGCGATGTTCTCGTTGACCACGTACAGGTTGCCCGAGGTGTCGAACGCCAGGCCAACGGGATCGACCCCCGAGGCGAAGGTCCCCTTCGACGCACCCGTCGACGAGAACTCGCTGACCGTGCCGGTGCCCTCGTTGCCCACGTACAGGTTGCCCGAGGTGTCGAACGCCAGGCCCGTGGGATTGCTCAGCCCCGAGGCGAAGGTCCCCTTCGACGCACCCGTCGACGAGAACTCGCTGACCGTGTTGCCGCCCTGGTTGGCCACGTACAGGTTGCCCGAGGTGTCGAACGCCAGGCCAATGGGGCTATTCAGCCCCGAGGCGAAGGTCCCCTTCGACGCCCCGGTCGACGAGAACTCGCTGACCGTGTTGCCGTTGAAGTTGGCCACGTACAGGTTGCCCGCGGCGTCGAACGCCAGGCCTTCGGGAGCGCTCAGCCCCGAGGCGAAGGTCCCCTTCGACGCGCCCGTCGACGAGAACTCGCTGATCGTGCCGTCGCCCTCGTTGGCCACGTACAGGTTGCCCGCGGCGTCGAACGCCACGCCAATGGGGTTATTCATCCCCGAGGAGGCGAAGGTGCTCACGTGCCCTGTCGAGTCGATCTGGCTGACCGTGTTGTTGCCGTTGTTAGCGACATACAACAACTGGGCGGCCTGGGAGGGGGGGGGGGACAGTAGGGCCCAGGCAGCGAGGGCCAGCGTGGTACGGAATGGACGTGTCATCGGATCGGACCTCCTTTGCGGTTGAGACCGGGCCCCCGGCCCGACCGGGTCGAGGACGTGGGGGCGGCGGACGACGGCGGGATGCACCGCCCGAAGGATCGTCTCTCGCCCCCGGTAGCACCATCCGGGGCACGGCGTCGGGGCGCGACCGGCTCCGGTCGCGTGCTCCGCGGACGCTGCTCGCCCGAACCGACGTGGCTCGTCGCAGGCTGGCTGGGCGGGATGCCGCGGATGATGGCGCGGACAGATCGTAGCTACTTTCGGTGTGGATTGCTACGAAATAATCGCTCGGTTTTTTGGAAAAGTTGTGATTTTTGAACATGAATCGTGGGACGACGGCGGCGGGTGGCATGCCCGCGAAGATGTGTCCATGTCTTGGTGTCCCGGATACCATGTCCACGAAGACGTGGGCATGCCATCTATCAATCGATCCCGGCAGGGTCATATTAAAGGCCCTGCCTCTTCGCGTTGAGAAACCCGGTCGGGGAACCAACGTCAGGAAATGGCCCCTTCCCCGCGGGTTTGCCAGGAGTCGCGGTTTCCGCTAGGATAGACCGACATACGCGACGTGATGTCCCATTGCCATACGACTCATGGCACTCGGCGCGGGAGGGACCAGACCATGTCCCATAGCGAATTTAATTATATCATCTCCAATATCGATACCCTTTCCCCCGACCAGATGCGGCGGCTTCACCGCGAGCTGGAGAGTCGGATGGCCGCGGCGGAGCAGCCGGCCCCGTTGCGGGCGGATTCCGGCGATGGCGAAGAAACCGCCTTCGACGTGGCGCGGCGCGCGGGCTCATCGGCTGCATCGAGGGCGAGCCGGGTTCCCCGACCGATCTCAGCACCAACCCCAAGCATAGGGAAGGCTTCGGGCGTGGCTAATCGGGCGGTGGCCGATACCGGCCCCCTGGTGGCGGTTGTCCGAACCCGCGGGGTGGCCCGGACAACTTGTTGTCCGGGTCGCGCAGCGACACGAGGCGCCTGATCGAGCCCGGCCCCTGGGACGGCCCGAATCTCCCACGACCTCTCGCGGCTTCGCCGCCCGGGCAACGAAAGTTGTCCGGGCCACCCCGCGTCCCATCCTCTCGGGGCCCAGCCGGGCGAATATACCGCTCTATAAGGATGCGGACGGCGCCGGCAAACTGGCCCGACCTTGCCGTCCGTGCGGGCGACGGCCCGAAAATCGGGCGGAAAGTCCCCTCGAACTCCTTGCCTCTGATATGAGACAATGATATGCATCGCGAGGGATCGCCGCCGATCTTCATGATCGCGAGGCGGGAGGCGCTCGATGGTGATGAGAGTACGGTGTCCGGACCCGGCCTGCGGCCGAGTCTCCTACCTCGGCGACGACGGGCTCGGCCGCGTCTTCCGCTGCCCCGGCTGCCGGACCAGGCTCACGCCCGCCGGCCCGCCCGACCGTCCCCCGGGGACGGCGGCCGATCCCGCCCCGCGCCCGGAGGCGGCCGGGAGGCCCGCGACGGCCCCGGCGACGGACGCCGCGGCGACGGGCCGGCTCGGGCGGTTCCTGATCCGCGAGACCCTCGGCACGGGGGCCTTCGCCACGACCTACCGCGCCTACGACCCGTACCTCGACCGCGACGTGGCGCTGAAGGCCCTCCACGCCGGAGGGCCGACCGGGCCGAGGGCGACGAGCACGTCCTGGGCGAGGCCAAGACGCTGGCACGGCTCCGGCACCCGCGGATCGTGCCGATCTTCGAGGCGGGGCGCGACGGCGCGCATTATTATATCGCCATGCCCTTCATCGAGGGCCGCACGCTGTCGGAGGTCGTCGCCGACGGCCCGGTCGGCCCCCGCGTCGCGGCGCGGGTCATCGGCGACGTGGCCGAGGCGCTGTCCTACGCGCACGGGCTGGGCGTCGTCCATCGCGACGTGAAGCCGGCGAACATCCTGCTCGACGCCGACGGCGCGGCGCACCTGATGGACTTCGGCCTGGCCCACTGGCGCGACTCGGCGGCGGGCCCGTCGCGCGACGACGCGATCCTCGGCACCCCCGCCTACATGGCGCCCGAGCAGGCCCGCGGCGGCGGCGCCAACCCCGTGCCGGCCAGCGACCAGTACAGCCTGGGGGTGGTCCTGTACGAGCTGCTCTGCGGCCGACCGCCGTTCAGCGGGCCGCCCCTGGTCGTGCTCATCGCCGCCATCCACCACGAGCCGCCCCGCCCCGGCTCACTCGACCCTCGGCTGCCGCGCGCGCTGGAGGCGATCTGCCTGAAGGCGCTGGCCAAGCGGCCGAGGGATCGGTACGCTTCGTGCCAGGAGCCTCGCCGACGGCCTGCGGCGCTGGCTCCGCGACGAGTCGGCCGGGATGCCCCCGTCGCGGCCGTGGGGGAGGGCGTCGCGGTGGCTGCGGCAGGCGCAGGACCTGGCGGCGACGGTCCTGGGGTGATCCGGGCCGACGTCCCGCGGTCCCCTGGCAGGGCCGATCGATTCTTCAAGCTGGTTGAATGGGTCGGTGGGTGCCACGGGTTCGTCCGCGAGCCCGTGCGCCCGCGCCACGGCCCCGGCGCACGGGTTCGCGGACGAACCCGTGGCACCCAGCAGCCGCGAGCGATGGCCCCCGGAGTGAAGAACGGATCGGCCCTGCCTGGAGACACGGGGGGCGCGACGGCGTACAATCGTCATCATGGCCGGGACGGCGGATGCCGTCCCGCGCCGGACCGCGCCGACGTCGGCGCGCCGTCCTTGCGCCCCGCGGGGCGAGCGAGGAGCCTCCATGAATCCGCATCCCGGGCCCGTCAGCCGGAGGGAGTTCCTCTCGACCACGGGCCTGGCCCTGGCGGCCCTGCCCCCCTCCGGGGCCGCGGCCGCGCCGGGAGACGGCCGACGGCCGGCCCGGGTCGACTGCCAGAGCCACCTGTTCGCGCCCGAGCTGCTCGACCTGATGGAGAAGCGGCCGGCGCCGCCGCTGTCGTACCGCAAGGGGGCGGACCGCTTCGTCGTCGTCGGCCATTGGACCCGCCGCGTCCTGCCCAAGCACACCGACGTCGCCGCCAAGCTCGCCGACATGGACGCCAGCGGCATCGACCTGACGGCGCTGAGCATCAACGACCCCGGCCCCGAGCTCTTCGGCGACGACGGCCCGGCCGTGTCGCGGATGGCCAACGACTTCGTCGCCGGGGTCGTCCGCGCGCACCCGTCGCGGTTCTTCGGCCTGGCCGTGCTCCCGCTCCAGGACATGCCCGCGGCCCTGGCCGAGCTCGACCGCTGCGCCGGGCGGCTCGACATGAAGGGCATCCTGCTCTACTCGAACCTCGACGGCCGCTTCCCCGACGAGCCCGAGTTCCGCCCCCTGTTCGCCCGCGCCGAGGCGATGGGGCTGCCGATCCTGCTCCACCCGGCCTACCCGACGACCTACGAGGCGACCAGGGGCCACGAGCTGACCGGCGGGCTGGGGCTGATGTTCGACACGACGATCGCGCTGGCGAGGATCATCCTGGCGGGCCTGCTCGACGAGTTCCCCCGCCTGAAGCTGGTCTGCCCGCACGTGGGCGGGGCCCTGCCGTACCTGATCGGCCGGCTCGACCACCAGACGATGGTCCTGAAGCGAGGCGCCGAGCACCTCCGTCGGCCTCCCAGCGAATATCTCCGGCAGGTCTACCTCGACTGCGTCTCGCCCCTGCCGCAGGCGATCCGCTACGGCCGCGACTTCGTCGGCGCCGACCGCCTGCTCTTCGCCAGCGACCACCCGTGGGTCGACCCGAAGCTGATCGTCGACGCGATCGCGAGCCTCCGCCTGCCCGCCGACGAGGAGGCGAAGGTCTTCGGCGGCAACGCCCGGGAGCTGTTCCGGTTATGAGGGTCACGCGGCGCGACCTGCTCCGATCGCTCTCGTCGCTGGCGGCGTCCTCGGCGCTCGGCCCGGGGGCCGTCGCGCGCGGGGCCGATGATCCCCCGTTCCGCCTCGCCGTTTGCAACGAGACGTTCGGCCAGGTCCCCCTGGGCGTCTCCTGCCGGATGGCGCGCGAGGCCGGCTACACGGGCGTGGAGATCGCCCCGGCCACGCTCGCCGACGACCCGGCCTCCCTCCCCGTGTCCCGCCGCGGCGAGCTCAGGCAGGCCATCGCCTCCGAGGGGATCGCGTACGTCGGCCTCCACGCGCTCCTGTCGGCGCCGAAGGGGCTGCACGTCACGACCCCCGACGCGAGCGTGCGGAAACGGAGCTGGGAGTACGTCCGCCGCCTGATCGACCTGTGCGCCGACCTCGGCCCCGGCGGGATCATGGTGCTGGGCTCGGCCAGGCAGAGGAGCACCACCGGCGGCTCGACGGTCGCCGACGCCGAGGCCCGCCTCCGCGACGGGCTGGCCGAGGTGGCCCCCTCCGCCCGCGACCGGGGCGTGCTGATCCTGCTGGAGCCCTCGGCGCCCCACCTCAGCGACGTCGTGACCTCGCTCGGCCGCGCCGTGGCGATCGTCGAGCAGGTCGGCAGCCCGGCCGTCTCCGCCATGTTCGACTTCCACAACGCGGTCGCCGAGGCCGCGCCCCACGCGGACCTCGTCCGGGCGCACTTCCGCAGCATCCGGCACGTCCACCTCAGCGAGATGGACGGGCGACACCCCGGCACCGGCCCGTACGACTACCGCCCCGTCCTCCGGGCGTTGAAGGATCTCGACTATCGCGGCTGGCTCTCGCTGGAGGTCTTCGACTTCGGCGCCGGCGGCGAGACGATCGCGCGCGACTCGGCGCGCTTCATCCGTCGCCTGGAGGCCCGGCTCCGATGATCGGGGCCCGAGATCCGTCCGGCGCGCCGCGCCCCAACCCGAGGGAGGACAACCATGCTGAAGCGTGCAACCTTGATCATCGCCCTTGCGGGTCCCGCCGCGGCCCTCGCCCCTCGCGTCATCCCGGCCGCGGAGCCGCCCGCGAGGGCGCGCACGGTGCGCGTCGCGCTCTACGACGACGCCGGGACCGGCCGCAGCTTCGAAGCGGTGCTCAAGGTGCTCGGCGAGCACCCCGACCTCTGCGTCGACCGTCTCGACGCTGCGGCGATCCGCGACGGCCGCCTCGCCGGGCATGACGTCTTGCTCCATCCGGGGGGGAGCGGCAGCAAGCAGGGCAAGGCGCTCGGCGAGGAGGGTCGCGCGCGGGTCCGGGCGTTCGTCCGCGACGGCGGCGGGTACGTGGGCGTGTGCGCCGGCGCCTACCTCGCCACGCGCGATTACCCCTGGTCGCTCCACATCCTCGACGCGAAGGTCGTCGACAAGGCCCACTGGGCTGCGCGGGACCGGGTTCGTCGACCTCGCCATGACCCCGGGAGGGCGCGCGATCCTCGGGGTCGAGTCCGAGAGGCCGTCGATCTACTACTATCAGGGGCCTCTGCTCGCGCCGGGCGACGACCCGGAGATCCCCGACTACGACGTCCTGGCCCTCTTCGACGGCGAGATCGCCAAGAAGGGGGCGCCCTCGGGGGTGATGAGGGGCACGACGGCCGTGGCCGCCGGGCGGTTCGGCGAGGGGCGCGTCCTCTGCTCCAGCCCGCATCCGGAACGCACCGAGGGCCTGCACGACATGCTCTACCGAGGGGTCATCTGGGCATCCGGACATTAGGGCCTCTCGAAGGGCGTGTACGGCAAGGGGTGATCTCATGCTCGGTCGCAACGGCGTCGCAGTCGGGATGGTGGCCCTGGTCGTCGCGGCCCTGGGCCGGGCCGAGGCCGATGAGCCCTACGACCTGGTGATCCGCGGCGGCCGGATCGTCGACGGGTGCGGGACGCCCTGGTACGAGGGCGACGTGGCCGTCCGCGACGGCCGGATCGCCGCGATGGGGCGGCTCGGCGACGCGAAGGGGGCCCGGACGATCGACGCCCGGGGGCTGGTCGTCGCGCCCGGGTTCATCGACATGATGGGCCAGACGGCCACGCCGCTGCTCGCCGACGCGCACGCGGGCGATAACCTGCTGATGCAGGGCATCACGACGATCAACGCGGGCGAGGGCGACTCGGCCGCTCCCCTGGCCGGCGAGGAGGCGAGCCGCGCCGGATGGTCGACGATGGCCGAGTACTTCGAGCGGCTCGACCGCGCCGGCATGCCCCTGAACGTGGCGCAGACGGTCGGCCACACGCAGGTGCGCCAGGTCGTGATCGGCGACGTGGACCGCCGCGCGACGGGCGAGGAGCTGGGCCGGATGAAGGCCCTCGTCCGCGAGGCGATGGAGGCGGGCGCCATCGGGCTGTCGACCTCGCTGATCTACCCGCCGGCCGTCTACGCCCCGACCGACGAGATCGTCGCGCTGAACCGGGTCGTCGGCGAATACGGCGGCCGGTACTACACGCACATGCGCAACGAGGGGGACCGGCTCCTCGAGGCGATCGACGAGGCTTTGACGATCGGCAAGGAATCGGGCACGCCGGTCCACATCTTCCACCTCAAGGCGGCCGGCCGCGCCAACTGGCCGAAGATGGACGGCGCGATCGCCCGGATCAAAGCGGCGCGCGCCTCGGGGCAGGTGGTGGCCGCCGACATCTACCCGTACATCAACAACGGCCTGGGGCTCAAGTCGTTCATCCACCCCCGCCACTCGGCCGAGGGCCCGGCCGGGCTGATGCGGCGGCTCGACGACCCCTCCGCCCGCGCCGAGATCCGCCGCGAGATGGAGCAGAGGACCGACTGGGAGAACTGGTTCCTCCACGTCGGCTCCGACTGGGACAAGGTCGTCGTGGGCGCCCTGAAGGGGCCGCCCTTCGCGGAGCACAACGGCAAGACGCTCGCCGAGGTCGCCCGCGCGACGGGCCGCGACCCGTGGGACGTGTTCTTCGAGGCCGTGCGGCTCGGCGCCTCGGCGATGCCGCAGAGCATGACCGAGGCGAACGTCATCAAGGCGATGCGCCAGGAGTTCGTCTCGTTCGACACCGACATGGGCCCGGCCGGCATCCCTCCGACCGGATCGCACCCGCGCGGCTCGGGGGCCTTCCCTCGCGTCCTGTCGCGGTACGTGCGCGACCTGGGCGTGCTCTCCCTGGAGGGGGCGATTCAGCGGATGACCGCCGTGGCCGCCAACGAGCTGATGCAGCCCGACCGCGGCCGTCTGGTGCCCGGCGCCGCCGCCGACCTCGTGGCCTTCGACGCCGAGCGAATCCGCGACCTCGCCACCTTCGCCGAGCCGAACCGCCCCTCCGAGGGCATCCGGTTCGTCCTCGTCAACGGCCTCCCCGTCCTCGAAGACGGCCAGCCCACCGGCGCCCGCCCGGGGCGCGTCCTCCGAGGCCCCGGCTATCGCCCGACGCGCCCGGAGGATTGAGCCGCCCGAGACTCATGTCGGATTCGTGGTGGAGGGTTTGTCCTCAGACCCGCGTGGGGGTCGAAGGCGTTGGCCGTCCCGGCCGGCTGTGTTACCCTTCAGGGAGAGGAGGATACCGATGAATATCGCCCTGCCCGAGTCCCTGGAGCCGCTGGTGATGCGTCGCGTCGAGGAGGGCGGCTACGCCAGCGCCGAGGACTACGTCCGCGACCTCATCCTCGCCGACGGGGAGACGACCCCCGAGTGGCAGCGCCTCACCGACGAAGGGCGCCGGGAGGTCGAGCGGGTCAACAAGATGCTCCTCCAGTCGCTCGACTCCGGGCCGCCTGTCGTCGCCGACGAGGCGTACTGGGACGACCTGAAGCGGAGGGCCCGCGAGCGGAGGACAGATGGGGCCTAACGTCCTTGTCCTCCCCGAGGCGGATCGGGACCTCTACGAGCAGGCTGCGTATTACCACGAGCAGGGGACGCCCGAGACGGCCGATCGGTGGATCGACCAGGCCCGCGTGACGTTCCGATTCCTGGCGCAGGACCCGGGCGTCGGCACCGCGTGGCCGGTGCCGCGCGGCCGGCACCGACTGGCCGGCGTGCGAACCTGGCCGGTCGATGGTTTCAAGACGTTCATCGTCTTCTACCGCCCGGTTGCGGACGGCATCGAGATCCTCCGCGTCCTCCGCGGGAACCGCGACCTCGACCGGATTCTCTGATCGCGGGTGGCCCGGACAACTTGCTTGAGGCCGTCCGACTATTCGCCGATGCTTATGAACGTCGCGGGCCCGGTAAGATGAGGGGTTTTTGGATGACCGCCGGGGCCGGGAGCACCGACCGGGTGTCCGCCGCGACGAGGCGGTCGGCCCGACGGGCGGAAGGCCGTCGAAATCCCCTGGTTTTCCAGGCTCCGCGTCACATGGACCTTCGCGAAGAGTCGGACGGCCTCAACACGTTGTCCGGGCCACCCCGCGAATCTGGGGGTGGATGCGGATTCGCAGGACGAAGCGCGCGTTTCCCTCGATGGTAAGGGTAATGGGCCGCGCGGCGCGACGGCCCGATTCGACGACTGGCATCCATCGAGAGAGAGCATCCCCATGTCCAAATCCACCGTCTCCGAGGCGAAGCGCGCCGCCAATGCCCGCAACGGCAAGCGCGGCGGCCCGAAGACCCCGGAGGGCCGCAGCCGGTCCCGGATGAACGGGCTCCGCCACGGCATGAGGGCCGAGGCCCTCGTCCTCCTGCCCGGCGAGGATGAGGAGAAGTTCCGGCGCCGCCTCGACGCCTGGGCCGGCGACCTCCAGCCGCACGGCGCGGTCGAGCGCTACCAGGTCGAGACGGCCGTCGTCGCCTCGTGGCGCCGCGACCGCTGCCTCCGCGCCGAGACCGCCGTCCTGACCGACCGCGTCCTCGACGCCGCCGATCCCGACCCCGAGGCCGAAGACGCCAGGGCCCGCCGGCTGGGCGCCCGCCTGGCCAGGGACCCCGCCGCCGTGGCGCACAAGCTCCGCACCACCGTCGCCGGCTGCCGCTGGATGCTCCGGCGGTGGGATGACCTCGGCGCGACGCTCGACGAGGCCGGCTTCTGGGAGCACAGCCGGTTGCACCTGGCGCTGGGCCTGCTGGGATTCACCGCCCCGCAGTGGCGCGACGAGTGGCAGGTCACCGGCGTGGTGATGGGCTACCTGTCGGCGCGACGGGGCGTGCAGACCACCGCGTCGGACGTGCGGTTCGCCCTCGGGGGCAAGCCGGCGGCGATGAGCCCGGTCGAGTTCGAGCAGGAGCTCGAGTCGATGGCGGCGCTGGCCACGGGCAACGCCGAGGGCCGCGCGGGGCTCAAGGAGGTCGTCGCCGAGGCGCGGGCCGACCTGCGGGCGCGCCTGGAGTGGGTCGAGGAGGTCGAGGCGCGGCGTCAGGCGACGGCGGCCGACCGCGCCGCGTTCGACGACAGCGCCGCGGGGCAGAGGCGGCAGCGGTACGAGGCGATGCACGAGCGGACCTTGCGGTCGGCGCTGCGCGACCTGCGGGTGGCGCAGGCGCAGCGGCTGGCCGACGAGGAGGACGCGGTCACGGCTGCCACCGTGGGGAGTGGCGAGGGGGGAGCGGGCAGCGGGCCGGCCCGAGCCGATCGCGCCGACCGAACCCGCCGGGGACGCCGAGCCGATCGCGCCGAGCGGACCCACCGCGGAGGCGCCGAGCGGACCCACCGAGGCCCCGGTGGTCGCGCCGAGCGAATCCGCCGAGGACGTCGGGCCGCTCGCGCCGAGCGAACCCACCGCGGGGGCGGGGTGCCTCGCGCCGAGCGAACCCACCGCGGCGGGCGAGTTCGACGAAAAGGATGACGAGGAACAGGATTCGGTCGAGGGCGGGGCGCCGGCGCCGGCCGTCGATCGGGCCGGCGGACCGGGGCAGAGCGGGGCGGAGGAGGGCCCGGCGAGTCGTCCCCCGGCGCTGATGGCTGGGGGCGAGGCGGTCCGGCTCCCCTCCCCCTTCCGGAGCGGGGGGAATGGGCCGACGTCGGTCGGCCTGGCGCGGGTCCACGAGCGGTCCTGGTGAGGTCGGGAGGGGGTGCCGGCCGCCGTCATCGCGATCACGACGGGGACGGTGCGCGCCCCGCCGGGGTTGTGGGGACACGCCCATCGGGGGACGACCGGATCGGCCGAGATCAGGCCGTGACCCGGACGCAGTAGATGGGCGGGAGGTGCTCCGAGGCGCATTGCCAGGAGTCGCCCTCGTCGTCCGACACCCAGAGCGAGCCCGTCGTCGAGCCGAAGGCAAGCGTCTCGCCCCGGCCGTCGACGTCGAGCGCGTGGCGGTAGGCGATGTCGTAGGCGTGTCTCTGCGGGAGGCCGTCGGTCAGGACGTCGAACGTCCGGCCGCCGTCTCGGGTGCGGGTCACGACGAGGCGGCCGTCGACGGGGATGCGCCTCTCGTCGCTGGTCCCCGGGACGAACCAGGCGACGTCCGGGTCGCGCGGGTGGACGGCCACCGCGAAGCCGAACGACGACGGCGGGACGTCGTGGATCTCCCGCCACGAGGACGCGCCGTCGGTCGAGCGGAAGATGCCGTTGTGGTGCTGCGCCCAGAGGCCATCGGGCTCGTCGCGGCAGCGGACGACGCGGTGCGGGTCCTGGACGTTCGGGTCGTAGACGCGGTCGGGGGGCATGTAGGCCGCCCTCATGCCCGAGGCGCGGCACTCCCACGACGAGCCCGCGTCGTCGGTCGCCCAGACCCCACCGCACGAGACCCCCACCGCCACGCGCCGGCGGTCGCGAGGGTCGACGCAGACCGAATGGATGCCCGGCAGGTCGGCGCCGCCGCCCATCCAGGCCCTCCGCGCGGGGTGCCTCCAGAGCGTTTCGACCAGGGACCACGACCGGCCGCGGTCCTCCGAGCGGAACAGGCCGCCGGGGATCGTCCCGCACCAGAGCACGCCCGGCTCGTCGGCGAGGCCCGGCTCCAGGGCCCAGACCTTCTCCAGCCGCCAGGCGATCGGCGTCTTCTTGAACGGGTGGAGGTCGACCTCGTCGGGCTTCGGCTCGGGATAGACGGGCACCCCGACCTCCTCCCAGGTTGCCCCGCCGTCGGCCGAGCGGTGCAGCTTGGTCCCGAAGTGGCCGTGCTCCAGGGCCGCGTAGAGGGACCCGTCGCGCGGGTCGGCCATCGTCATCGGGACGTGGTCGCCCAGGAAGGCGACGTCGGCGACCGACCAGCCCGTCCCCGTCCTCTCGACCGTGAAGAGCCCCTTGCGCGTCCCGACCAGGAGTCGCTGTCCCATCTCGGCATCCTCCCTGAGTGAGAACTGGGCGGGCTCAGCCGCCCGAAAGGGCCTGGAAGACGTAGACCTCGCCGCCGTCGCGGACGGGGTCGGAGAGGCCGTCGCGGTCGAGGACCTGCTCGCCGTCGACGAAGACGGTCATGTGCTTGCGGAGCGCCCCGCGGTCGTCGAGCACGTAGCCTCGGGCGCGGGGGTTGTCGGCGAAGACGGCGCCGAGCACCTCGCGGACGCTGGCCCCGTCCACCTCGGTGCTCGGGCACGCCACGTGGCGCTGGATGTTGCCGGTGAAGCCGACGCGGACCCTGGCCATCGGTCTCGGTCCCCGCGCATGGCCTACCGGCCCGAGGCCCACCCCGCGAGGGGCCCCGTCCGGTCGATGTCCCCGATACATACGTTCTCGTCCCGTTTCGGTCAAGGCGGATCGGGGGTCATGCCGGGTCGTCGGCCCCCGAGGGCCCCGCGACGCGGTCGATCGCCGGCGCGTGCCCGTCGCGGACGATCAGCCCCCCGGCGTCGCGCCCCGAGCACGGCTCGTTGAGCGCCTCCAGCGCGACGAGGCGGTCGAGCGGGGCGATGACCAGGACGATGTCGTCGGGGCCGAGCGCCACGCCGTGCGCCGGGTTGACGTCCACGCCGGAGGGGCCCTGGTGCATGACGATGTTGACGAGGGTGTCGGCCTGGACCGCGCCGACGGTGCGGCCGACCAGCGACCCGGTCGGGCAGACGGTCAGGTCGGTCAGGTGGAGCTGACGGCCGCCGAGCTGGAACTCCTGGTAGACCTTCCGACCCGTCGCCGCGGCGATGAACGCCGGCGCCGAGACCTTGGCCGTCGAGACGGTCGGGATCGCGAAGGCGCCGGCGACCTTGGCGGCGAGCGACTCGTCGAACAGGCGGAGCACGATCCGGGCGGAGGGGTTCAGGTCGCGCGCCGTCAGGGCGGCGTCGAGGTTGGTCAGGTCGTCGCTCGTGGCCAGGATCACGGCGCGGGCCCTCGCGACGCCGGCCGCGTCGAGCGTCTTGGCGGTCCGGCCGTCGCCCCGGATCACCGGCACGCCCGCGTCGAGCACCTCCTCCAGCAGCGCCGAGTCGGCGCCCGGCCTCTCGACGGCGACCACCGGCTCGCGCAGCGCCAGCACGCTCTTGATGATCTGGTAGCCCACCTTCCCCACGCCGACGACGACCACGTGATGGCTCTGCAGCGAGGCGCCCATGCGATGCCACTCCGGGAGCTGGTTCTTCCGGCTGAAGACCAGGTACGCCAGCCGGATCAACGAGTCGGCCACGGCGCCGAGCCCGACGATCGGCAGGAGGAAGAACAGCGGTTGCAGGTACCACTCGTCGGGGAAGGCGAGGTTCGGCTCCATGAAGATCAGCAGGAAGACGCTGTAGCACGCCTCCGGGTAGGAGAGCGGGTGGTGGTGGTAGGCCTGCTTCAGGACGAGCCCGCCGCCGAGCACCAGCGTCCAGAAGACCCCGAGCGACCAGCGGAACTCCCAGAGCAGGTACCGCAGGTAGCGGGCGTGGACCCTCAGCCTCGTGGGTGGATTCCTCATGCCAGGGCCCGCGACGGCCTCCCGGCGCCCCGACCCGGGGCGCGACCTCGCCCGGCCTCGGCCCGGCCGGACCGTCCCACGATACGGCCATCCCCCGGTGATTCGGAAGCCAATTCCCGATATTGGCGCCCCCGGGCCCGGATGCCAGGGCGCGATCCGTGACCTATGGTCTAGGGGGCGGGGGGATCGAGGGCGATCGGCACCGCGCCTCGGCGCCGGGGACGCCCCGATCGACCGTGACCCGAGCTTCTCTCCGGGGCGTCCATGAGCGCGCGCGTCCGTGTCCCGATCGTGCTGGGCCTGGTGGTGATCTGGTGGGCGGGGATCGCCTCGGGCGAGAGGCGGCTCGCGGAATTCGCCACGAGGCCCGGCGCGCCCGGGGAGCCTCGGGAGCGATGGCCGTCCGGGTCCGCCATCCCGCTGGACCCCGACCGGCTCACGCTGGTGATGTTCGCGCACCCGCGCTGCCCGTGCACGGCGCCAGCCTGGCGGAGCTCGGGGAGATCCTGGCGCGGGGCGCGGGGCGCGTGCGGGCGACGGTGGCGTTCCGCACGCCGCGCGACCGGCCCGGCGACTGGCGGGGGGGCGACATCTGGCGCGCCGCCGCCGCGCTGCCCGGGGCCCGCGTCGTGGCCGACCCGGGGGGCGTCGAGGGCCTCCGCTTCGGCGCCCGGACGTCGGGCTTCGTGGCGGTCTACGACCCCTCCGGCCGCCTCCTGTTCGCGGGCGGGATCACCCCCGCGCGGGGCGAGGCCGGCCCCGGCGCGGGGCGCGACGCCGTGATCGCGCTGCTGGATCGCGCCCGGATCGATCGGGCCGGGGCGCCTCGGGCCTCGGCTTTCGTCTTCGGCTGCCCGCTCTTCGACGCGGGTTAGCGGACCAGGAGGATGCTTCGCCATGCAGCCGAGCGAGCTTGATGCGCGCGACCGCCGGGAGGTCGCGCGGCGGACACGCGCGCTGTACGACGCCCACCGCCACAAGATCCTCGTGCGGACCGACCGCCTGTTCGCCGGCCTGCTCGCCTTCGAGTGGGTCGCGGCGATGCTGACGGCGCTGTGGCTCACGCCGCGCACCTGGCTGGGCGAGGCGAGCCAGGTCCACCCGCACGTCTGGGCCGCCGTCCGTCTCGGCTGCTGGATCGTCTCGATCCCGATCCTGCTGGTGGTGTCGCGGCCGGGCCAGGCCATCAACCGCCACGTCATCGCGACGGCGCAGATGCTGATGTCGGCGCTGCTGATCCACCTGTCGGGCGGGCGGATCGAGACGCACTTCCACATCTTCGGCTCGCTGGCGTTCCTGGCGTTCTACCGCGACTGGCGGGTCCTGGTCACCGCGTCGCTGGTCACCGCGGCCGACCACCTCCTGCGGGGCGCCTACTACCCGCTGTCGGTCTACGGCGTGCCGTGGGCCGGGCCGTGGCGCGCCGTCGAGCACGCCGGCTGGGTCGTCTTCACCGACCTCTTCCTCATCCCCTCCTGCGTGCAGGGCGCCTGGGAGATGTGGGAGACCGCCGGCCGCGAGGCCGAGCTCGAGACGACCCGCGCCCGGATCGAGCAGACCGTCGAGCACCGCACGGCGCAGCTCCGGGCCCAGACCGAGACGCTGACCACGCTGACCGGGCGGCTCCGCGCCAGCGAGGCCGAGGCGCGCAAGCTCGCGCTGGTCGCCAGCCGGACCGACAACGCCGTGCTGATCACCGACGCCGCCGGGCGGATCGAGTGGGTCAACGACGGCTTCACCCGGATCACCGGCTACGCCCCCGACGAGGCGATCGGCCGCACGCCGGGCTCGCTCCTCCAGGGGCCCCGCTCCGACCCGGAGGTCGTGGCGCTGATGCGCGAGCGCATCCGCCGCGGCGAGGGGTTCAACGTCGAGCTGGTCAACTACCACAAGGCGGGCCACGAGTACTGGATCAACATCGGCGTCCAGCCGATCCGCGACGAGGCGGGCGCCCTGACCAACTTCGTGGGCGTCAACCGCGACGTGACCGAGCGGAAGCGCGCCGAGCAGGCGCTGCTGGACAGCGAGGCCCGCAAGGCGGCGATCATGGAGGCGGCGCTCGACGCGATCATCACGATCGACCACCGCGGCGCGATCCTCGAGTTCAACCCGGCCGCCGAGCAGGTGCTGGGATACCCCCGCGACCGGGCGCTCGGGCGCGACGTCGCCGACCTGATCATCCCGCCCGAGCACCGCGCCGCGCACCGCGGCGGGCTGGAGCGGTTCCTCGCCACGGGCAAGGGGCCATCCTGGGCAAGCGGGTCGAGGTCCCCGCGATGCGCGCCGACGGGTCGATCATCGCCGTCGAGCTGGCCGTCACGGCGATCGCCACCGAGGGCCCGCCGCTGTTCACCGCCTACCTGCACGACATCTCCGAGAGGAAGCGCGCCGAGGCCGAGCTCCAGCGCGCCGTCGAGGCGGCCGAGGCCGCCAGCCGCGCCAAGAGCGAGTTCCTGGCCAACGTCAGCCACGAGATCCGCACGCCGATGAACGGCATCATCGGCATGACCGAGCTGGCGCTCGACACCGAGCTGACCCGCGAGCAGCGCGAGTACCTCGACCTGGTCCGCGTCTCGGCCGACGGCCTGCTGACGGTCATCAACGACATCCTCGACTTCTCGAAGATCGAGGCGGGCAAGCTCCACCTCGACCCGATCGCCGTTCGACCTCCGCGACCTCGTCGGCGAGACGATGAAGACGCTCGGCCTGCGGGCCGCACCAGAAGGGGCTGGAGCTGGCGCACCACATCGCCGGCCGACGTGCCCGAGGCGCTGGTCGGCGACGCGGTCCGGCTCCGCCAGGTGCTGGTCAACCTCGTCGGCAACGCGATCAAGTTCACCGAGCGCGGCGAGGTCGTGGCGCGGGTCGACCTCGACCCGGGCCACGGCCGGCCTGCGAGGACGGGCTCCTGCTCCACGTCCGCGTCACCGACACCGGCATCGGCATCCC
Organism: uncultured Planctomycetaceae bacterium; assembly: GCA_963708145.1. Classification (GTDB taxonomy): domain Bacteria; phylum Planctomycetota; class Planctomycetia; order Isosphaerales; family Isosphaeraceae. The sequence goes on from OY970189.1 coordinate 782,184, forward strand.
GGCCGAGCAAGCAGCGGCGCGATCTTCGCGCCGTTCGAGCAGGCCGACGGCTCGACCACCCGGCAGTACGGCGGCACCGGGCTGGGCCTGGCGATCTCCAGCCGGCTGGTCGAGATGATGGGGGGCCGGATCTGGGTCGAGAGCGAGCCCGGCCGCGGGCAGCACGTTCCACTTCACGGCGCGGCTGGGCGTCGCCGAGGCGCCCGTGCGGCCCGGCCCGCCGCTCGACCCGGCCGACCTCCGCGGCCTGCCCGTCCTGGTCGTCGACGACAACGCGACCAACCGCCGCATCCTCGAGGAGATCCTGGCGCACTGGCAGATGCGGCCGACCGCCGTCGAGTCCGGCCGCGAGGCGCTGGCGCTGATGCGGCGGGCGGTCGAGCAGGGCCTGCCGTTCCCGCTGGTGCTGAGCGACGCCATGATGCCCGAGATGGACGGCTTCACCCTGGCCGAGCGGATCAAGCACGACCCGCAGCTCGCCGGCGCCGCTGATCATGATGCTCTCCTCGGCCGACCAGCCCAGCGACGCCGCCCGCTGCCGCGCCCTGGGCGTGGCCAACTACCTGACCAAGCCGATCAAGCAGTCGGACCTGCTCGACGCGATCCTGCTGGTCCTGCGGTCCGCCGGCGCCGCCGTCGCCGGCGCCGCAACGGCCGAGGGCCGCGGCGGCGCCGGCCGGCGCGGCCGCTGCGCATCCTCCTGGCCGAGGACAACGCCGTCAACCAGACGCTGGCCGTCCACCTGCTCCGGCGCAAGCGGGCACGACGGTGACGGTCGCCGACGACGGCCTGGAGGCGCTGGCCGCGCTGCGAGGCCGGCGCCCCTTCGACCTGGTCCTGATGGACGTGCAGATGCCCAACCTCGGCGGGTTCGAGGCGACCGCCGAGGTCCGCCGCCGCGAGCGGGAGACGGGCCACCACCTGCCGATCATCGCCATGACGGCCCGCGCCATGAAGGGGGACCGCGAGGAGTGCCTCGCGGCGGGCTTCGACGACTACCTCTCCAAGCCGCTCCGGTCGCAGGCCCTCTACGACCTCCTCGACCGCTGGGCGCCCCGCCCCGACGCCCCCGCCGCGACCGAGGCCGAACCCGAAGGGTCCGCCACGGCCGCCCCGGGCGCGGCGCCCGCCTTCGACCGCGAGGCCCTCCTCGACCTGGTCGACGGCGACGAGGCGCTGCTCCACCAGATCATCGAACTGTTCCTGGAGAGCTCGACCCGCCTGATGGCAACGATCCGCGAGGCGATCGACGCCGCCGACGCCGGCCGCCTCAACGAGGTCGCCCACGAGCTGAAGGGGAGCATGGGGCATTTCGGCGCCCTCGCGGCGATCGACGCGGCGCGCGACCTGGAGACGATGGGACGCGCCGGCGACCTCGCCCTGGCCGAGGCGGTGTACCGCACGCTCGACGTCGAGGTCGCCCGGCTCCGCGACGCCCTGGCCGGGCTCCTGGAATCCTCGCTGGTCCCGTCGGGCCGCTGATCCGAGCGGATGGCGGATGCCCGATGGCAGATGACATATCGGGGAGCCCCGATCATGCCATCCGCCATCCGCCATCCGCGATCACGAGGGCCTCTGCGCGGCCCGCCGGCCTGGTACGATGCGGGAGCCGTACCGACCACGGCCCCGACGGGACCCCGCGGATGTCCGACGCCGACGACCAGGCCGATATCGTCCGGATGACCCGCATCCTCCGGATCATGGCCGCCGTGCTGATCGCCCTCCTGATCGCCTTCCTGGGGCTGGTGGCCTTCGTCCGGGCGCAGCAACGGGCGATGCCGCCGGGTGCGCGGCGGGAGGCGAGCACCGCGGGCCTCGCCCTTGCGGTCGTCATCGGCGCGGCCGGGGGGGTGGCCCTGGAGTCCGTCCCGTCGCGGATCGTGTCCATTTCAAGGCGGCGGATCGTCCGGGGGACGTGGCGCCCTCCGAGACCGGCCGGCCGGCCCGCCGTCGCGCCGCCGGAACCGCAACCGATCAGCGACGCGCTGAAGCTTGCCGGCGTCTATCAGGCCCGGTGGATCGCCGGCGCCGCGATCACCGAAGGGCTCGGCGTTCTTCGCGATGATCGCTGTACATGCTCGACGGAAAGCCGATCGACGCTGGGCCTGGCCCTCCTGCTCGTGCTCACGATGGCGATGCGCATCCCGTCCCGGCGCGGGTCGAGTCGTGGATCGACCAGCAGCTCCAGCTCGTCGCCCAGGAGCGTCAGCTCGACGGCTGCCCCGGCCCTTGACTCGGGAGGCCGTCCGGGCCGACAATCGCGGTTGTCCGGGTTTCTTCGGACTCGAACTCGGAGGCAACGGCGATGGAACCAGTCCTGTCGGTCGGTCGCCGGCGCCGGGCCGCGATCGCGGTCGTCCTGATCGGGTCGTCGCTGGGCGGGGCGCCGGAGGATGTCCGCACGCTCCGCGAGGCCCGATACCACGCGGCCCAGGATCGCGTCCGGCCCCCTTCGTGGCCGGCGATCCCCCGGCCCTGGGGCGTGCCGGCGCCCCGTCCCTGGACCGTCCCTCTCCCCGACCGCGCGATCGCCCCGTACCCGCCCCAGGGATACGACCGCTGCCTCGTCCCGGTCGCCTCGTCGGAGTTCGACCCGCACTTCGTGGTGCCGGCGCCCGACGTCGATCCGGCCATGATCATCGTCGAGCCGAGGGTGGTGGGCCTCTCGGCCACGTCGCGACCGCTCCGGCCCCGTCCTCGCTGATCGGGCCCTCGCGGACGGGCCGGGATCTTGATCGGGCCCGGCGCGCATCGTAGCCTGGGCGCGCGTCCGGTCGGTGCGACGGGGTGTCGCCGCGCCGGCGCGGGGGGCTGGCGATGGTGATGTCCGCGAGCGCGCTGGCGGCGGGGTTGGCGATCGCCCTGGGGGCCGAGCCGGGGTCGGCCGCCGGGCTGCTGGCGCCGGGGGCGGCGCTGGAGAAGCTCTGGGGCGAGGGGAGCTTCACCGAAGGGGGCGCGCTGGCCGAGGACGGCTCGATCCTGTTCTCCGACATCGGCGACCGGATCATGCGCTTCGACCCCGCGACGCGGGCCGTCACCCCCTTCCGTGCGCCGAGCGGGCGGGCCAACGGGCTGATCTTCGACCCGCAGGGCCGCCTGATCGCCGCCGAGGGGGCGAACTCGGGAGGGGGCCGGCGGGTCTCGATCACCGGCCGCGACGGCGGCGTCCGGACCCTGGCCGACCGCTACCAGGGCCGGCGGTTCAACAGCCCCAACGACGTCGCCGTCGACCGCCTCGGGAGGGTCTACGTCTCCGACCCCCGCTACGTCGGCGACGACCCCCGCGAGCTCGACTTCGAGGGGGTGTTCCGGATCGACCCCGACGGCGCCGTGCATCGCCTGGAGACGACGGCCGCCAGGCCCAACGGCCTGGCGATCAGCCCCGACGGGAAGACCCTGTACGTCTCCGACAACGGGCCGGCGCGGCGGGCGTTGCTGGCGCTCGACCTCGGCGACGACGGCGAGGTCGCCCGCCCCCGGGTGCTGCACGACTTCGGCGCCGGCCGCGGCGTCGACGGCATGACCACGACGGCCGACGGCCGGGTCGTCGCCGCCGCCGGCACCGGCGCGAAGGGGGGCGTCTACGTCTTCGCCGCCGACGGCGAGCCGATCGGCTTCATCGCCGTCCCCGAGCCCCCCACCAACGTCGAGTTCGGCGGGCCCGATCGCACGACCCTCTACATCACCGCCGGCAAGGGTCTCTACCGGGTCGCCACCACGATGACCGGCCACCACCTCTGGCCGCCCCGGTGATCCCGGCCCCAGGACACTCGCGGCCAACAGGATCGTCCGTTCGGTGACCCGGGCCGACCGCCGTCAGCGCGAGGGCGGCGCGCGCTTCCATATAGTTTACATTTGTTAATAACTACGTTCTGGCCTGCGGGAGATCGAGGGAGGGGCGGGTCGGGCCGGGGGAGCTTCATCCCCGCGAGGAGGAGCATCATGGCAAATCTCGATGAAGAGACGGTGACCCGATGGATCGCCCAGCTCCAAGGGGGCGACGACGTCGAGGCCGCGGCCGAGCGGCTCTGGCGGCGCTACTTCGGCAAGCTCGTGACGCTGGCCCGTGCCAAGCTCGTGGCGGCCCCGCGCGGCCCGGCCGACGAGGAGGATGTGGCGCTGCAGCGCCTTCGACAGCTTCTGCCAGGGGGCGGCCGAGGGCCGGTTCCCGAACCTGGGCGGCCGGGACGACCTCTGGCGGCTCCTGATGGTCATCACCGCCCGCAAGGCCTCGAACCTCCGGCGCCACGAGGGCCGGGCGAAGCGCGGCCGGGGCCGCGTCGTCGGCGAGGCGGCCCTGGTCGGGTCCGGGGACGACGCCCCGGGGCTCGCCCAGGTCGTCGGCCCCGGGCCGACCCCCGCCTTCGCCGCGATGGTGGCCGACGAGTGCCGACGGCTCCTCGACCTGCTCCGCGACGACTCGCTGCGCCAACTCGCCGTCATGAAGATGGACGGCTACAGCAATGACCAGATCGCCGCACGGCTCGGCTGCGGGCTGCGGACCGTGGAGCGGAAGCTCGGGGTGATCCGCAAGCGGTGGGAGCGCGAGCCCTCGTGACGGGCCGTGGGGACGCGGACGGCCCTCTCGCGGACCTCCGCCGGGAGCCTGGCGGGCCTCGCGCCCCGCTGTTGATGAATCCAGAGGAGCGGCCGACGGGGAGCCAGCCGCACGAGGGGCGGGGTTGAGCGGCCGGGACGGCCGCCCGGCCCGACGATGTCGCGTCCGCCCACCGGGACCTCGGCAGGTGCAGGGCCCGGGAGGGGCGTCGCGCATCGCCCCGCGAAGTGGCCACGCGCCCCGATCCCGACCCGCCCCGACTTCCGCCGGGGTGGAGGGGATCGGGCCGGGCCCGCATCGGACTCGGGGCCGAGGCCCTACGGCCTCGGCCTCGACACGGCCCCCGGCCCCGCCCAGTTCGTTCGTCCCGAGGCCCGTCCGGCGCAGGCGCGGGCTCGCCGCGCCCGCGCCGGACGGGCGACGCCCCCGTGGCCCCGGCCCGCGTCGGGCCGGGCGGAATGGGCGTCCCACGGGGGTTTCGAGGCCCTCACCCGAGCACAAGAGGAGCACCGCCGATGAACAAGAAGCATGCGTTCCAGCCATCCGCGCCGGTCTGCCTGGAGGGCCGTGTGGCCCTGTCGGGAGGGGCGCATTTCACCGCCTCAGGCGCGGCAATCCTGACGGTCGGCGCGTTTCGAACGCGCGGCCGGGGGGATCGAGTCCGCCTTCGTGCGGTTCGCCACGAAAGGCATGAACTACGCCCGCCTCGACGGGGACCTCGCCCGGGCGGCGAGCGTCATCCCGTACAATCGCCGCGACGGGTTGCTGGCCAACCTGGGGGGCGACGTCGCGACGATGGCCGGGGATATCGGCGCCGGGCAGCCCGGGTCGGTGATCGCCGCCTTGCGGCAGGCCGAGGCGGACCTGCACGATTTCGTCGTGCAGGAAGTGGCCTCCGGCCAAGTCGTCATGCGCTGAGCCCGTTGCCCTGGTCGCGATCGGGCCCGGCCGAGCGAGGAGATCCAGCCGATCCTCCCGCTTGGCCGGGGTCTCGGCGGTGGGTGGGCGGGGGCCGCCGGGCCCTCCCCCTTGCGGATCGGGCACACGGATTCGACGGCCCGGACCACCTGGTCCGGGCCGTGTTCGCTGGGGCCGGGCTCCCGGGCCGCGGACGGTGGGGCGCAAGCTCAGGGGTGATCCGCAAGCGGTGGTCGGCCCACGCCCCTCGCGGGTGAGGGGCCGATCCGGCCATCATGGCGGGCCGGATTCGAGGAGAGGTCGACGGCCCCGGGACGACTCGATCACTTGAGGTCGAAGTCGAACGACGTCTTCTCTCGGCTCACGGTGGCCTCCAGCCCCGAGGCGTCGGGCCGGTTGTATTTCTCGGGGACGATCTCCCCGGGCGGGACGTAGCCGGGCGAGGTGCCGGGCCTCAGGCTGGGGTCGAACTCGCCGGCGATGATCGCGACACGATGATGGCCCTTGAATCACGCGAGCGCGTCGGGACCCGCCACTCCGCGCCGAGCGACCGCGGAGATGATCGGGCCCCGATGCACTCGCGGGGCGACGGTGCCGACGCCCAGCCGGACTGGTCGAGGAGGGGCCGATGCGGGAGTGGCAGGAGATCGGACGATCGCCCGCGGGTAGGCCATCGGGCGGGGACCGTCCCGGTCGGGCCCGCCGCCCGAGATCGGCTGAAACCGGCGAGGGGGACCCGAGGGTAACCGCCCTCGATATGGGGCGTTCGAACCCCGAAGCCGGTCGCGTCGCCGAACGCACCGCGATCGCGGGGCGGGCCCATCCCCGCTCGGGATCGGGGGAATCGGGGACTTTTCTCGGTGCATGACGCGGTACGACGCCATGCGGATCACGTCTTGCTCACGTCGTTCCGCTTATCAAATCCGGAGGGTAGGCTTTGATAAGCGACGTGACCGGGTTAAAAATTTGGGGGGAAAGGTGCCTCGTCTTTTGTCGCCGATGTTTATCATGGCCTTCGATCGGAGAGTCTGCGATGCGACCACGATGGGCCAACAGGGGTTTCACGCTGATCGAGCTGTTGGTGGTCATCGCGATCATCGCCGCGCTGGTCGCGCTGCTGCTGCCCGCGGTGCAGGCGGCGCGCGAGGCGGCCCGGCGGGCGCAGTGCGTCAACAACCTCAAGCAGATCGGCGTCGCGGTCCACAATTATCACGACGCCAACGGGGTCTTCCCCACCCAGATCGGCGGCATCCCGAATTGGAACGTCGCGGCGGACTCGCGCGTCGGATGGATGCTCCAGATCCTGCCCTTCGTGGAGAATCAGCCGCTATTCAACGCCTTCAACTTCAGCAACGGCCCGAACTCGGCCGGCTATCCCGACGTGCCGGGCTTTTCGTGGAACAATCAGACGGTCATCGTGACGAAGATCAACACCTACCTCTGCCCGAGCTATCCCGGGCCGACCGCGTTGAACGGGCGGGGAGACTATCCGAAGCCGATGGTGGACCAGTGGATGGTGGCGGGCACATGCTACAAGGGCAACCTCGGGGATAACCCGACGCTCAACTTCCCCTCGCCCTTCGGGCTGCCCCTGGGCGACCTGGTCGGCGGCATCCCCTCGGCGCGGGGGATCTTCTGGCGGGGGACCATGAAGCTCCCGATGGCGGGGGTGACGGACGGGCTGAGCGGCACGCTGATGGCCGGCGAGGCCCTGCCCGACGCCTGCGTGTGGAACGCCTGGGTCAACAGCACGCATTCGGTGGCCGTGGCGACCATCCCGCTCAACCAGAAGTTCAACAGCGACCCGACCAACTGGTCTTATAGCGACGGGTTCGCGAGCAAGCACCCCGGCGGGGCGAATTTCGCGTTCGCCGACGGGTCGGTCCATTTCCTCAAGGATACGATCAGCATCGTCACCTATAGGGCGCTGAGCTCTGCGCGGGGGGCGAGACGGTCTCCGCCGACGCCTACTGACCGACGATCGGGCGCGAAAATGCCGGCGGTGGGGACCCCCTCACGCCATCACCCAGGGCCCGAAGGCGGCTCCCGCGCGGAGATCGAGCCGGTATTGTCATCAGATGGGAAAGTGTCTAGTGGGAAATTGATTTGATTTGCAGTTGAACCATGTAGACAATCCCGGAGTCGGTGTGTCCGGAGTCCACCTCCCGCAACCCACGAGGGGCAAACCATGGGATTCTTCCAAGGTCGTCACGAGGGGGTCATGAACCGCCGGACTATCCTCCGCGCGGGCGTCGCGGCGATCGGACTGCACGGGTCGTTTTGGGGGGGCCGCGCGCATTCGGCCAGCAACTCACGATCTGCCCCGTGGGTTTCATCGGCTTTACCGAAGATGATGATGGGAATCAGGTCTTCTATTATTACGGGACCGATTGCCCATGCCAGGACACGTATTACGGGATGACAGCCCCCGTCCTGTTCGATGACAACAGCTTCGGCTGCGACGACGATCCGAACTGTGCTCAAGATCCGCTTCAGGCACCCCCGGCAACAGCGCCTGCGCCCTCCAAAAAAGCGCCGTCACCGCGTGCAATCGGCACGCTTTCGGTCCCGACAGGACCGCGCCGCGGGCAGCATTATAACGACGCCTTCGGCACCAACCACCCATCAGGCAATCACACTCACGTTTTTACCAAAAAGAAATTCCCGAAAGATGGGCTGGGGAATACATTGTCCGATGATTTTTATTTTCAATGGTCGAAGTCAATTAAGCTCGTCACCGGGGCTGCGAAGAAGATCAAAATGACAACACCGGCTGGTACGACGGTCCCCGTTTGTCTCTTCCTCTTCCAGGTCCCGGGGTTGAAGCAACAGTTCGGGTTTGGTCAGGAGGCGACCGACTCCAACAACACTGTCAATAACAATCCGCTGCTCTCCAAACAGCCGGACCCGAAGAATTGCCCCAAGTATCACCAGGTGCAAGACGCCAAGGCGAACCCGATCTATAGCGGGAACAACCAGATCTTCCACATCCTGACGACTTAGGATCGATCCCGGCCGGGCGTGCTCCCGGCACGCCGGCTTCGGGCGCAAGAGTTCGGTGTGCCGGGGGCACGCCCGACCGGGAGAGGCCCTCGACGGTGCATGCTTGCCCGGCGACGCCTCGGCGATCTCAGGGCGATGGTGCGGGCCCGCCATCGTCCAGGAACCTGGGCCTGGCGCTGCGTGCGCCGCGGAACCCGACGCCCGGGGGCCAGATGCCTCGCCTCTCCCCGATGCGGAGCTTGAGCGGCCAGGTCGCGAATTCGGACGGATCAGGTGCACCCCGGACGACCGAGCGGGGGCCACCCCGGACGATGCGCAGCTGGCTCGGGGAGTCGGTCGTCGAGGAATCGCGGACGAACCCCGAGTCGGAGGTCAACCAGGATGAGGTCCACTCGGCCACGTTCGAGTAGAGGCCGAACACCGGCGGATTCGTGTCGGTCCGGTCGTAGTCGGGGACTCCGACCGGCCCGAGGGCCCAGATGCCGTTCTTGAGATACGGGTCCGGATCGACCCCGGGGAATCGCCGTGTCCCTCCGCCCGTGGCGGCGAACTCGTATTCGGCGTCCGTCGGCAGCCGCTTCCCCATCCACTCGATATAGTGTGTGGCCTCATCCCACGAGATCGACCGCACGGCGTTGTCCGGGCTCGTCGCCCGGGCGCCCAGATGGGCCAGGGGTTCGACCTTGAGGTTCAGGAGATCCCGGACGGTGACTTCGTACGGGTCCAGGTAGTACGGGGCCAGGCCCGGCCCACGGGGAGATCGGCCCGGGATCGGGGAGCCGCTCACGAATCCGGCCTTGCCGTCGAAGTAGGTCATCCGATCCAGGACGGACACCGGCGGGATCTCGATCGCGGGGAGCCGGACGACCTCGCCGTGCATAGACCAACGGGTGTGGCGAAAGACGCCGGGCTTCTCACCCGGCTTCGAGACGTGACGGTACACCTCGTGGAAGCGGCCGTCGGGCCAGGCGACTTCGACGAGATAATCCCCGGGAGGGGCGAGGAGCCGGGCGGGGGTCGTCGCCCCGCGACCGGGGCGGATGATGCGCCCGGGATCGGGCTCACCAGTCTGGTCGTCGAGGGGCACGAGGACGAATCGCGCGCCCGGCGGCTTGGTGATCAGGTCCACCGTGCGCGGGGGGTCCGCGGGGGGGGTGGCCAGGTACGGCCTCAGCAGCGCGATCCCCGCGGTCGCGAGCAGGGTCGACGCGATCCCGATGGACGCCAGGCCCCACGCGCGTCGTCGCACCCAGCGCGCGAGGTAGCGGGTCGGCCGGGGGCGGGTGGCCTTGGGGAGCAGGCCGGTGCGCGCACGGTGCCAATCGTCCTGGAGCTCGGCGGCCGAGCGGTAGCGCCGCTCGCGGTCGGGCTCGAGGGCCTTGAGGATCACGGCGTCGAAGTCGGCGGAGAGGCGGGGACATCTCCGGCTGGGGCGGGTCGGCAGGGGGTCCGCGGGGGAGATCCGCTGCTTCCCGTAGGGCAATTCGTGCGTCAAAGCCAGGTAGATCGTCGCGCCGAGGCTGAAGACGTCGGCCCGGCCGTCGACGTCGCCCGGGTCGTCCCACTGCTCGGGGCTCATGTAGCCGGGGGTCCCCATCCCCACGGCGCCCGCCGTGATGCCCGACTCGAGCCCAGCCGCGCCAGCCCGAAGTCGGTGAGCTGGATGTTGCCGCGGCCGTCGACCAGGATGTTCGAGGGCTTGATGTCCCGGTGGATGACCCCCGCCTCGTGGATCGCCGCTACGGCGGCGACCACCTGGTCGAGCAGGGGGAGGATGGACGCCAGGTAATCCTGCTCCTCGACGGTGCTGCCGCGCAATCGGGCCTCTCCCGAGTCGCCCTCGGCCTGGATCTGCTTCTTCCGGTCCGCGAGGATGTGCGAGAGGTCGCGCCCTTCCACGAACGGCATGATCAGGACGAGGGTCCCCCCGACCTCCCTGATGTCGTAGACCGGCACGACCCTCGCGTCCCGGAGGTTGGCCGCGATCGACGCCTCGGTGCGGAACCGCCTCAGCCGCGTCGGATCGGAGGCGAATGCGGGCGGCAGGAACTTCAACGCGACCTGGCGGTCGTCCAGGTTGCGCTGCAACGCCCGATAAACGATCCCCATCCCGCCGCGGCCGACCTCCTCCAGGATCTCGAAGCCCGGGACCAGGGCGATCGGCGGGGCGGGACCCGGGGCCCCCTCGGTCTTCAGCGTCGGCCCTTCCCCGACGGAGGGTCGGTCCGTCCCGGGCCGGGTCACCGTCTCGGCTCCGCCTGTCCCCCTCCGGGTCCTTTCGTCGGCGCCGCCGTCCCGCGGTGCCGGGCGATCCGGGAGCATGTCCCGCTCGGTCCCTTCGTTCGTCCCGGACGCCCCGGGTCGGGCCGGGGGGTGCGGGCCCGCGATCGTCGCCTCGAAAGCCGAGTCGGGCAGCGTGGACAGGGCGGGGAATCGTTCGCGGTATTCCTGGGGGGCCGGTCGCTCGCCTCGGACCCGCCTCAATTCCATCTCGATGGCCAGCAACTCGCACAGCAGGGCCGTGCAGACCGGTCCCTCCAGGCCGACGAGGTAATCCTCGATCTGCGGCCGCTCGCCCGATCGCCAGGCCATCTCGAATCGGTCGCAGGCCCGGTCCACCAGGTCGGCCTGGGTCGCCGAGAGCGAAGTCAGTCCCACCAGGCCATCCTCGCTCATCGACGGCTCTCCGTGGGCACAACCCTCAACCCGATCGAGCCCGATCCCACCGAAAGCCGCCGATCGGCGTGCGGCCATCTCATCCCGATTCTGGCCATCAGGCTGCGGCAGATCAAACATATCTCGCGATGCGAGACCTGAGGCATCGAGGGGATGCGGGATTCTCGTATGGGTGATCGTCTCCCGGCCGCCCCGGATGTCGGAGACGTCGTAGGCGGAGGGCGTCCCCCCGGCGATGGGGGCCGGGGGCGTGTCGGATGACCCGGCGCCGGAATCGAGCATCATAGACTCTATCGCAAGGGATGCGGGCCGGCTACGCTCCGCGGGGGCCCCGGGCCGATCCCCGAAATACCCGAGTCGTGCGAAGAGGAGACCGGACGTGATGTCGTGGCGATCCCTACCGGCGGCATTGTCGTGGCTGCTCGCGTCGATCCCCTGTGCGGCGGGCGAGCCCGATTCCTTCTTCCCGATCATGGCCTGGAACGCACCGCCCGACGACCCGGCGGTGCTGAAGACGATGCGCGAGTGCGGCCTCACGGTCGCGGGATTCGTCCGGCCCGAGGGGCTCGACAACTGCCAGGCCGCGGGGCTGAGGGCGATCGTCTCCGACGAGAGGGCGTCGGGCTACGACTGGCGGCACGTCGACCCCGCCGCGGCGCGGGCCCGCGCCGCGGGGCTGGTGCGGCGGGTGCGGGGCCATCCCGCGGTCTACGGCTACTACCTCCGCGACGAGCCGTCGGCCGACCTCTTCCCCGGCCTGGCCACGGTCGCGGACGTCATCAAGGAGCTCCATCCGGGGGCCTGGCCGTACATCAACCTGTTCCCCAACTACGCCACCCCCGATCAGCTCGGGGCGCCATCATACGACGCCTACCTCGCGAAGTTCGTCGACGCCTGCCGGCCCACCGTCCTCAGCTACGACCACTACGCGCTCATGGAGGGGGGCGGCCTCCGCGAGGGCTACTTCGCCAACCTGGAGGCGATGCGGCGGGCCGCGGTCGATCACGGCCTCCCGTTCTGGAACATCGTGCTCTCGGTCGCCCACTTCAACTACCGCGAGGCCACGGCGGCCGACCTCCGCTTCCAGGTCGACACGTCGCTGGCCTACGGCGCCCGGGGCATCGCTTACTTCACCTACTTTGCCCCCCCCGTGGGCAACTACCGCATGGCGCCCATCGACCAGTTCGGCAACCAGACCGAGACGTGGCGACGGATGCAGGCGGTCAACCTCCGGGTGGCCCGGCTCGCGCCGACGCTGCTGAAGTTGAAATCGGATCGCGTCTACCACTTCGGCGACGTCCCCCGGGGCGGCTCCGGCCCCGACGACCGGGGCCTGGTCGGGGCGATCGCCGGCCCGATGCTCGTCGGCGACTTCACCCACGAGGACGGCACGCGGTACGTGATGGTGGTCAACAAGGACCTCACCGGGTCCGCCCCCTGCCGGCCGCAGTTCCGCGAGACGACCTCGAAGCCGGAGATGGTGTCGCCCTACACGGGTCAGACGGTGCCATTCGAGGGCGAACAGACCTGGCTGGCACCGGGACAGGGGGCGCTCCTGAAGCTGACGAAGTGATCGGGGTTACCGCGGTCGCTTGCCATCCCTCGCGACCGGCTCAATCGCCCACGTCCGGCGCCACCGCGGCGATGTCCCGGTAGGTCGCGAGGGCGCGATCGAACGGCCCTCCGGGCCTCCTCGCGCCCCGCCGGGGCGATCCGGCTCCCCCGCGATCGCCAGGTCTCCCGCGGGGGCGGCCTGCCCAGGGACCCGAGCGCCTCGACCAGCCGCCGCGCATTGGCCGCCAGCGGCTGCGCCTCGACCGCGACGACCTCCGGGTCCTCGGCCCGCGGGCCCCGGCCGGGCGAGGCCGAGGGTGATGACGAGGATGAGCCCGATGCGACGGCATCGATGGTCCATGATCGATGGCCCCGGCGGGGAAGGCGGCCCGCGCGGCACGATCAGGCCTCGACGCGGGCGCTCGTGACCCCGCCGATCGGGCCGACATGCTCCGCCGCATCATCCCGGCATCCATATGGAACCGGGGCGCCGCGCCTTGGCAACCCTCCGCCGCGACGAGGGCGCCCGGCCCCGATCGGTGGGCGGGGGGCCGGGACGAGCGCCATGCCGTGTCCGATCCCCGTCAAGGACGGCGCGAGGCGACGGTGCCCCCCGGCCTCGGCCCCCGGGCGCGACTGAGCGGGCCGCCAGGGCCGCTCGAAGGCCGCGTGGAACAGGGAGGCGGCGGCGATGCACAGCGGCGAGGCGACCAGCAACAGCGCCGCCATGCGGGCCCCGGGCCCCAGGCTCGTGATCGCAGGGCCGCATCGGCCAGGGCCAGCAGGGGGTAGTGGATCAGGTAGAGGCTGTACGAGATCGACCCCAGCGCGACCGCCCGGCGCGACTCCAGGAGCCGGAGGACGGGCGGGCGAGGCGCCCCCGATCCCGGCGCCGCGCGGCGGGCCCAGCGGACGAGCAGGCACGCCGTCGCCGCGCCGACGAGGGGGTCGGCGGCCACGACGTAAGGGTTGCCGATCCCGGCCGACACCGAGGCGGCGCAGAGCAGCGCGACGAGGCCGAGCCCGGCGGCCAGCAGGCCCCCCGGGGCGGGCCCGGCGGCGGCCGGCCGCGGCCCGCGGGAGGCGACGGCCCCGGCCATCCCGATCGCGAACAGGCCGGCGTACCAGGGGCAGAGCTGTCGCAGGGCCGGGTTGCCCAGCGGGGTCGCCAGCGCCGCCACCGCGTAGCCGAGCGCGAAGCCGGCCGCGACGGCCGCCGCGATCCCGCGCCGCCGCCACACCGCCAGCAGCGCGGGGAACAGCAGGTAGATCTGCCATTCGGTCGCCACGCTCCACATCGGCGGGTCGACCTTGTAGAGCCAGCGCCCGTCCAGGTTGTGCATCATCAGCAGGTGCGACGCGACGACCCCCATCCCGTCGGCCGGCAGGGCGCGGTCCCACCGGGCGCCCTCCGGACGGCCCAGCGCCGGGACCAGGCCGATCAGGGCCCAGCCGAGCGCCGAGGGCCGCGTAGTACGGCGGCAGGATCCGCCGCGCCCTCCGCCCCAGGTAGGCGAGCAGGCCGCCCGGCAGCCGGCCGTCCGGGTCGCGGGCCGCCGGCCGCATCAGGCCGTAGCCCGACAGGACGATGAACACGGCCACCGCCGAGTGGCCGTGGCGGAGCAGGGACCGGGCCACGGTGGCCGTCGCGGACAGGCCCTCGGGAGGGACCATCAGCGCGGCGTGATGCAGCACGACGTACAGCGCCGCCAGCCCGCGCAGGCCGTCCAGGAAGGCGAGCCGAGGGGCCGGCGACCCGACCGACCGATACCGATCCGATCCCGGCATGCGACACCTCCCCGGGGTTGCACGGCGACCCGCCCGGCGTGCGGGCCGGGCCCGGGCAGTATGCCCGCGCCCGCGATCGGAGGCGAGCCCAGTCCATCTCGACATGCCCCCTCGGATTCGGGCCCGGGTCGTCGGCCAATGGCTCGCATCGTCACCAGCTTGTACCTGACACGATCGAGGAAATTCGCCGCCGCGCTCCCTGATTCCGGCAGTGACACTCCGACGGGCCCGATTCGCTTCGTTTCGGGAGACGCGCCCCCGCGGTCCCTCACGCCGCCACGTCGCGATGACCCGACCCATGCGGCCCCGCCGGGCCCTGGTGACCCTCGGGGTCATCCCGCGATCGGGCGGGCGCGCGATCCGGAGGGGCCGGGAGGATGGCGCAAGCGAACGGTGGGTTCGCTCGGCGCCGGGAGCACGCGGGGGGCGCGGCCCGGGCAGTCCGCGCCCCCTGGGCGAGAAATGCCGGGCCGCCAACACCTTGGGAGATCCCTCCGCGGGCGAGCGTCCCGATCCTCTCCGGCCGGATGCCCGCGCCGGCCGTCGTGCCCGCGATGTTGGCGCAAGTGAACGGTGGGTTCGCTCGGCGCCCCGGTGCCGGGGGGCGCGTCCCGGGGGCGATCGGCCCGAGGACCACCCGGGGCCCGACCGGAGCCATCCCTCGCGACGGCCCCCGCGCCCGGATGGAGGGCCGCCCCGCGCCCGAGGATCGTCCCGGAGTGACAACCGGAGGACACGACGCGAGGCGCGATCCCATCGCCGCTCGCCCCGATGATCGGCCCCCGACCGGCAAAATCCGGGGAAAGCGCTTGACGGCTCAGACCGATTGTCTTACCCTGAGCTTCAGACATTCTGTCTTCGGCCGGGAGGGGCGATGGCGAGGACACCGCAGGACGTGACCGAGGCCGAGCTGGCGATCTTGCAGGCGCTCTGGGAGCGGGGGCCGGCACCGATCCGGAAGCTGGCCGAGGCGGTGTATGGCCAGGGCGGATCGTCGTCCTACGCGACAGTCCAGAAGCTCCTGGACCGGCTGGAGGCCAAGGGGTTCGTGGCGCGCGACCGGGGGGGCGGGGCCCACGTCTTCCGCGCGGCCGTCGACCGCGACGAGCTGATCAACCGCCGCCTCCGCGCGGTGGCCGACACCCTCTGCGGGGGGTCGCTGACCCCCCTGCTGACGCACCTGGTCCGGGGCCGTCGCCTGTCCGAGCGCGAGCGGCAGGAGCTCCGCGCGCTGATCGAGCAGCTCGACCGGGATCGATGAATCTCGGACGAGATGGGCCACAGAGATCACAGATGACACAGAGTTAAAATAATAAAAATATAATCTAAATTTCAAAATTTTCATTATTCTTCTCTGTGGCCCTCTGTGTCCTCTGTGGCTCATCTTGCCTTCGCCTCTCAATCGAGGTCGGGAGGAGGTCGGCCGTGTGGGAGACGTCGCTTCGCGCGGGCCTGGGCAACGCGGCGGTCGCCGCGGCGCTGGCGGTGGTGGCGGGGTGCGTCGGGCCTCTGCTGCTGCGGCGCCCGGCGCGAGGCATGGCCTGTGGCTGCTGGTCCTGATCAAGCTGGTCACCCCGCCCGTCTGGGTCGTGCCGGTCGCCTGGCTGGCCGCCCCGGGCGAAGCGCGGCCGGGGCGGGTGGTGGTCCGGGTCGAGGGAGGCGCGGCACCCGACGAGGCTCGACTTGGCCGTGGGCGGCTCGCCCGACGTGGTCGAGGCCGTCGAGCCGGCTGCGTCGCCCGAGCCGGCGCCTCGGGCGATGGCTCCCGACCCCGCGACGGAGCCGGCCGCGTTGCCGTGGTGGACGATCGCCGCATGGACCTGGATCGATGGGATGCTGCTGGCGTTCGCGATCGCGGCGGCGCGGGTCGCGCGGTTCCGGAGGCTCCTGCGGCTTGGCCGCCCCGCGCCGGCCGGCGTGGTGGCGCAGGTCGAGGCGCTGGCCGCGAGGCTCGGCCTGGCAAGGCCCCCGGAGGTCTGGTGGATGCCCGGCGCCGTCTCTCCGATGCTCTGGGCGGCCGGCGGGAGGCCCCTCCTGATCGTGCCGGCCGACCTGTGGAAGCGGCTCGACGACCGGCAGAGGGTCACGCTTCTGGTCCACGAGCTGGCGCACCTGAGGCGCCGCGACCACTGGGTGCGCGCCTGGAGCTGGTGGCGACCGGCCTCTACTGGTGGAATCCCGCCGTCTGGTGGGCCCGCCGCGAGCTGCGCGAGGCCGAGGAGCAGTGCTGCGACGCCTGGGTCGTCTGGGCCTTCCCCGACGCCGCCCGGACGTATGCCGAGACGTTGCTGGAGGCCGTCGATTTCCTCTCCGGGCCCGCCCCCGCCGTGCCGTCGTTGGCCAGCGGACTGGGGCAGGCCCAGCACCTGAAACGGAGGCTGACCATGATCCTGCGAGGGACCACCCACCGCACCCTGAACCGCACCGGCGCCCTGGCCGTGCTGGGCCTCTCGGCCCTGATGCTCCCCCTCTCGCCCACCTGGGCCCAGAAGGCCGACGACAAGGAAGTCGAGGTCGAGGTCGTCGCGCCGGAGGTGAGGATTGACGACAAGACGCCCACGGCGACGGAGGCCCAACGGCAGCGGATGAAGGCGACGATCGAGGCGCTCGCCGAGCAGGTCCGCGACCTCAAGCGGGGGGCCCAGGTCGCGCCGGAGGCGGAGGAGCAGCTCAGGAGGGCGACCGATCAGCTCGTCCGGATGACCTTGAAGGCCCTCCCGGATCTCCCCGAGGCCGACGATGATGACGACAAGGATAAGGACAAGCCCAAGGCGAAGACGTCCGAGGATCTCGACAAGCGGAAGGCGTTCCGAGACAAGCTCATCGAGGCGCAACGGCGGCGGAAGGAAGGCGTGGATCGGTTCCGCGACGAGGTCGAGAAATTGAGGAAGGAGGAGAGGGAGGCGCGGGCCGCGCACGAGAAGGCCCTGGCCCGTCTGCTGGAGGCGCAGGCGAAGCTCATGGGCGAGGACGTATTCCGCTTCTCCCCGTTCGCCGCCCAGCTCGCCCCGATGCCCCCCGGGCCCGGGCTCGGAAGCAGGCCGAACGATCGACGAGGACGTATACGGTCGTCCGGCCGGGTTCTCCCCAGGTCTTCGTCCACAGGGCCCCCGACCAGGATCGCCGGATCGACGAGCTGGAGAAGAAGCTCGACGAGCTGATCGACGTGGTCAAGGGCCTGAAGGCGGAGCGGGACGAGAAGGGATCGAAGCGGGAGTAGCCTTGGTAGGGTGGGTCAGCCGCCGCAGGCGGCGCAACCCACCGCTCCCAATGGTGGGTTGCGCCGCCTGCGGCGGCTGACCCACCCTACCTTTATCTTCTTCGTAGGGTGGGCACCGCCCACCATCTTCGGTCCATCAAGGCGAAGACGGTGGGCGGTGCCCACCCTACGAAGACTCGCGCGGCGAGGCGTGGTGGCGGGGCTATCCGGTCGCGATCTTCTTGTACGCCATCCCCACGTTGCCGTTGGGACGCTCCGGGCGGCCCTTGTGGAGGTAGGTGAGCTTCGAGGCGTCGATGCCCATCAGGTGCAGGATCGTGGAGTGGAGGTCGAGGACGTGCAGCCGGTCCTCGATGGCGTGGAGGCCGAGCTCGTCGGTCGTGCCGATGGTGCGGCCCCCCTGGACGCCGCCGCCGGCCATCCACATGGTGAAGCCGGTCGGGTTGTGGTCGCGCCCCTTGCCCTCGCGGCCGGTGTTGGTCTCGGCGATCGGCGTGCGGCCGAACTCGCCCCCCCAGACGACGAGCGTCTGGTCGAGCAGCCCGCGCCGCTTGAGGTCCCTGAGCAGGCCGGCGACGGGCCTGTCGCTCGACCGGCACATCGGCGGATGCTGCACGCTCGATGTTATTGTGCGAGTCCCACTTGCTGCCGGCGCCGTGGTAGAGCTGGACGAACCGGACGCCGCGCTCGACCAGCCGGCGCGCCAGCAGGCAGTTGCGGCCGAACGCGGCGGTCGCCTCGTCGTCCATCCCGTAGAGGCGGCGGGTCTCGTCGGTCTCTCGCGACAGGTCCACGGCCTCCGGCGCCGCGGCCTGCATGCGGAAGGCGAGCTGATAGCTGCGGATGCGGGCCTCGAGCTGGTTCTGGTGCGATCGCGGCTCGGCGTGGTGCCTGTTGAGTCTGCCCGAGCAGGTCGAGCTTGCCCCTCTGCTGCGCGTCGCCGACCCCGTCGGGCGGGCGGAGGTCGCGGATCGGCTCGGCGGAGGCGTAGAGCCGCGTCCCCTGGTAGGCGGCGGGCAGGAACCCGGGGCCCCAGTTGCGCACGCCGCTGAAGACGCGGGCGGTGTCGCTGTCGAGCATCACGACGAAGGCGGGCAGGTCCTCGTTCTCGGTCCCCAGGCCGTAGCTGGCCCAGCTCCCCAGCGAGGGCCGGCCGCCGATCGGCGTGCCGCAGTTCATCTGGTAGACGGCCCCCGCGTGGTTCACCGCGTCGGTCCAGCACGAGCGGATCACCGCGATGTCGTCGACGCATTCGGCGATGTGCGGCAACCAGTCGGAGACCCACAGGCCGCTCTCGCCGTGCTGCGTCCACTGGCGCGGCGAGGCCATGATCCGCGACCCCGCCTCGGCCGCGGTCATCGCCTGGAGGTGCCCCTTGAACCCCGGCGGGATCGGCTGCCCGTCGAGCCGGTTGATCAACGGCTTGGGGTCGAACGTGTCGATGTGGCTCGGCCCCCCCTCCATGAACAGGAAGATGACGCTCCTGGCCTTGGCGGGGAAGTGCGGCGGCCTCGGGCCCGTCGTCGCGGCGTCGGCCGTGCCGCCCGCGGCGATCGCCCGGTCGCCGTCGAGCATCGCGGCCAGGGCCACGGCGCCGAAGCCCGCGCCGGCCTTCAGCAGCAGGTCGCGCCGCGAGAGTGTCGCGATTCCGCTCGCATCGTCGCGTCCCATCGCCCGCCTCCCTCCGCAGCCTCAGAGCCTCGTAGCCTTGCTTGTAGGGTGGGCACCGCCCACCGTCTTCGATCGGATGGCGGACAGTGTCCACCCTGCGAGATCACTCCGATTTTTCTTTCGCGAGCAGCAACACCGCTTCGTTGTGACAATATTGAGTATCCAGGACGGATAGAAGATCGGCATCCCCGTCTTTGAAAGCTTTCCCTGTCTCTTCCTCCAACTTCTTCATCCTGTCGAAGTGAGCTTGAGCGGCGGCGACCCGCTCCGCCCTCCCAGGGCTCAGTGCGGTCTCGGCTTCGAGTAAACGTCGTGACCAGATGTAATTCATTGCCGGATTAACCGGCGGTGGTGTCCTATGCCACTTGAACAGCCGGGAAGCTGACCCATTCGCGGGTAGTCCAGACGTGATCCGTTAGCCCGGCGGCCAGAGCGGGCGTCCGTCGCTGCCAACGCCCCTTGTCGTCCCGCTGCCGTAAGGTGCGGACCACCCAGCAGAAGTTGTAGCGATACAGCGTGTAATAGCTCATCGCCTCATGTACACGCCAATCTTTACTGAACCGGTACGTCTTCCGCGCCTTCCGCGCGTTCTGGCCGCGGTCGGTGCCGTGCTGGCGCTCGATGAACGACGTGTTGACCGCCCGGCTCACCGACGACGCGCCCAGGGCGGCCTTCAGACCGCCTTCGGTGCCGAAGATCAGCCGACGTTCGACCGCGACCACCCGGTCGTTTTCCCGTGCCTTGTGGACCGTGGCGTAGGTCAAGTCCTGGGGCAACCGCCGCTCGGGCAGGATCGGCCGCCGGCCCGGCCCGGTCGTGGGCCCGAGACCGGCACGCCGAACGCCCTCTCGATCGCCGAGGCATAGGCGGGGTATTCGTCGCTGGTCATCAACCGAGGCGTAGCGCCGTCGGTGCGGTCCTTGACCGTGGCGACGATCTCCTCGGCGTTCTCGATCAAGCGCACCCCCGGGACCACGGCCAAGACCAGCCGATGTTCGGGGTCGATCGCGACGTGATCCCACCAGTCCCCCTTGTGATCGTCGGCGGGATCGGCGGGGTCGCAGTTCTTCTGCTTCTTATTGACGAACGACCACTTCTCGTCGAACTGGACCTCAGTGGTCCGAGGGGGAAAAAGCCACAAGCTCGTCATGAGCGTCGTGGGCATGCTCCCCGGCGGCTCTGGCCAGTCGGACGACGGTGTCGCGATGGACGCCGACGAGGCGGCCGGTCTGGCGGATGCCGTCGCCCTCGGCCAGGTGCTCCAGGACCGAGACGGCGGTCGGTTCGGGGAGGTGACAGCGGTAGAGCGGCGTGCCCTTGCGCTCCGAGAAGCGGGCGCGACAGGCGTTGCAGTAGAGTTGGCGGAACTGCTTGTCCTTGCCGTAGCGGCCGCAGACCGAGAGATTTCCGACGTCCCGTTGGCCGTAGAGGGAGCAGTCGGGGTTCTGGCAGCAGAAGCGAGCGAGATCGTGCATGAGGCGAATGGGCCCCGTGGAAGGGGACGTGTTGTGACCAGGGCATAGGTACCGGGATCGTCACTCATCCTACGTCCAGTCCCTCGCAAAGGTTCAAATTGCCTAGGACACCACCTAACCGGCTGAACCTTTGATTTCTCAACAATGACTCGGAGTGCCTTGCGGGCCAGGTCGGCCTGTACAGTCGCCGCACGATCAGCAACATTTGGCTCTTTCTGAGCGAGCGCACTCGCCCCCACCATGACCAACCCCAACACGAGCGCCGACGCCGCTGCGACATTCCACCTGGTCGGCCTCATGGTCCTCGACTCCCGGCCTCGAAGGGTAAGCACCGATCATCATCCGATCGAAGACGGTGGGCGGTGCCCACTCTACGAAGATTCAATCTGTGTAGATCAGTTCGTTGGAATTCAGGAGCACGTGGCAGAGGTCGATCAGGGCCTGCTCGCGGCCGGGCCGGGACGCCGTCCCGTCGACCCGCGCCGGCTGGTCGCGGAGGAACTGCAAGGCCGCGGCGGCCTCGAAGTCGTCGGGGGAGCGGCCGAGGACCCGGCGGTAGGCCGTGGCGACCAAAGCCGGCTCGTCGCTTGCGGCATCGCGGAGCAGGAGCGCCGCGATCGCCGCGGCGCGGCCGAGGGTCCAGGCGCCGTTCATCAGCGAGAGGGCCTGGGTCGCGGTCGTCGTCACGTCGCGCTGGGGGGTGCTGGCGAACCCGTCGGGGGCGTCGAACGCCTGGAGCAGAGGCTCCGGGGTGTAGCGGAGCTTCCTGGTGTAGACCGTGCGCCGGGGGGCCGTCGGCTCGACGCTCGGGCCCCCGACGGCCGGGTCGAGCTCGCCGGACGCGGCGAGCATCGTGTCGCGGACCTGGTCGGCGTCGAGGCGGCGGATGGGCATCCGCCCGAGCCAGCGGTTGTTCGGGTCGTCGCGCCAGGCCGCCTCCGATCCCGCATCCAGCGCACCCTGGCGGTAGGTCGCCGAGGTCATGATCAGACGGTGCATCGCCTTGACGCTCCAGCCGTCGCGGACGAACCGCGAGGCGAGCCAGTCGAGCAATTCGGGATGACTCGGCCGGTCGCCCAGCCGGCCGAAGTCGCTCGACGTCGCCACCAGCCCGGCGCCGAAATGGTGCTGCCAGATTCGGTTGACGATCACCCGCGCGGTGAGCGGGTTGTCGGGCGAGGCGATCCAGAGGGCCAACGCCGTGCGCCGTCCCGTCGAGAGGGGGGCCAAGGGAGGCGCCTCGACCCGCGCCGACTGGCCGCCCAGCACCATCGGGAAGCCCGGCTCGACGGCCTTGCGGCTCCCGGGCATCTCCGTCGGAGGCGCCTCGGGGCCGACGTCGGTGATGACCATCGGCGCGGGCAGGGGTCCCGGCTTCAGCCCGTCGAACTTGCCGAGCTGATCCCGGAGCCCCTGCAACGCCTTGAGCTTCTCCGGCTTCTTCTTGAACGCGCCGTCGATCGTCCGCGACGCCCCGTCCTTGAGCCGGTCGATCAGGGCCGCGAGCTGGAGCTCCAGAGGGGTGGCCTGCTCGCGGGGCTTGCGGTCGATCTCCTTGAGATCCTGCGGCAGCAGGCGGGCCTCGCGCTCCCGCAAAGACGCCCGGACCGGCCCCTCGATCGCCTCGATCTGGCGGCGGACGTCGGCCGTCTCGGCCTCCCAAAGGGCCTGCGCGACCCGGAACCGCTCGCGCTGCGACTCGGTCGCCGTGAGGATGTCGTCGCGGGGGAGCATCGGCGCGAAGAACGCCTGGAGTCGGTAGTAGTCCTCCTGGAGGATCGGATCGAACTTGTGGTCGTGGCAGCGGGCGCAGCCGATGCCCAGGCCGAGGAACACCTCGCCGGTCACGTCGGTCACGTCGTTGAGGATGATCTCGCGGACCTCGCGGAGCTGCCGCTGATTGTTCTCGTAGGTCCAGTGGCGGAGGAACCCGGTCGCCGTCAGGGCGTCGGCGTCGTCGGGGGCGACCTCGTCGCCGGCCAGTTGTTCGAGGACGAAGCGGTCGTAGGGCTTGTCGTCGTTGAAGGCGCGGATGACGTAGTCGCGATACCGCCACGCCTCGGGCCGGTAGCGGTCGGCGCCGTGGCCGTCCGACTCGGCGTAGCGCACCAGGTCGAGCCAGTGCCGTCCCCAGCGCTCGCCGTAGCGGGGGCTCGCGAGCAGGCGATCGATCAGGGCCTCGTAGGCCGTCGGCGACGGGTCGGCCAGGAACGCCTCGACCTCCTCGGACGACGGCGGCAGGCCGATCAGGTCGTAGGAGGCGCGGCGGATCAAAGCCCGACGATCGGCCTCGGGGGCGGGCGCGAGCCCCCTGGTTTCGAGCCTCCGGGCGACGAAGCCGTCGATCGGGTTGCGCGACCAGCCGCCGTCGTCTGCGACGGGCACGGGCGGGTCTTCCACCGGCCGGATCGCCCAGTAGGCGCGGTCCTCGTCGCTGATCGTGCCGGCCGCCTCGGCGGGCTTCGCGGGCCCCGACGACGGCCAGGGCGCCCCCATCTTCACCCAGGACGTCAGCGCGGCGGCCTCGCGGTCCGACAGCTTGCCGTCGGGCGGCATCTCGAGCGTCTCGTAGCCGATCGCCTCGACCAGCAGGCTCTCCTCGACGTCCCCCGGGACGACCGCCGGGCCGGTCTCGCCGCCCCGCAGGGCCGCCGCGCGCGAGTCGAGCCGCAGGTTGCCGCGCTGCTGGCGGGGGCCGTGGCACTTCTGGCACTTCGCCGCGAGCACCGGGCGGACCTCAGCCTCGAAGAACCGGGCCTGCTCGGCGGTCGGGGCCTCGTCGCCGGCCGCCGTCGCCGCCGCCAGCGCCCAGGACAGGGCCATGCCCAGCGTCGTCGCTCTCACCCCGAAGGCCCCCATGACACCCGCCCCCGGACCGCTTGACGAGGACGATCGTCCGATGTTTAACATCTACCACAACCCCCCGGCGAGGGCCAGCCCCGGCCGCCGGGATGGATCGCCCCGACCTCCAGGCCTGTCCGGCATGAAGCTCAAGCATCCGAAGATCGTCCTCGCCCTCGTCATGCTCCCATTTTTAACATATGTCATTTATCGGGGGGCGAACCGGGGGAGCGACTTCAAGTACCCCTACGGCGCGGCGCGCCTGCTCTGGACGACGGGCCATCTGAACGTCCGGGCCCAGCCCCGGTATCCGGTCACGCTCCACGTGATGCTGGCGCCCCTGGCGAGCCTGCCGCTCAGGACGGCGGTGGCGATCTGGGCGGCCCTGTCGGTCGCGGCGACCGCGGCTCTGCCTCGGATGCTCGGGCGGCTCTCGGGGATCGAGCCGAGGCGGCAGCTCGCGGCCTGGGCCCTGGTCGCCCCGTTCTTCGTCGACGCCCTGATCCTGGGCCAGGGCGACCCGATCAACCTCTTCCTCGTGACGGCCGGCCTCGTGGCCGCCCGCGAGGGCCGGGGCGCGGCCGGCGCGGGGCTCGTCGGGCTGGCGGGCCTCATCAAGATCCTGCCGATCGTGCATTGGGGGACGCTCCTGGCCCGGAGGCGGTCGTGGGACGTGTGGGTCGGGATGGCGCTGACGGTCGCCCTGGGCTTCGGCCTGATCGTCGCCGCGGTGGGCTGGCAACCGGCGCTGGGGGCGATCCGCACCCAGGTCGCGTGGGTCCGCGACCGGGAGAAGCCGTGGCACCTGGTCGCGAGGGGGGGCGACCTCCGCCCGAACAACGAGAGCCTGCCGATCGTCCTGGCCCGCACCTTCGGCGACCTCCCCCCCGGCCATCGCGACCCTCGCGCCGTGTCGCTGGCGCGGCTGCCCCTCGGACCGATCTGGATGACCTGGTGGGCGATCCTGGCGGTCCTGGCGGCCGGCTGGCTCGCCTCGCTGCGGCCGGCGTCGCGGGCGGAGGACGGTCGCGGGTGGCTCGGCATGTTCGCGCTGACTTCGATCGTGATGCTCGCCGCGACGCCGATCTGCTGGCCCCACTATTTCCTCTGGACCCTGCCGGCGGCGCTGTTCCTGATCGACCGTCCCCGGCTGCTCGTCGCCGCGGCGGTCGCCTCTTGGCTCGGCCTGGCGTCGCAAGCCGCGCGGGGGATGGGCTGCCACATGCTGCTGGCGCTGGGGCTCTTCGCCCCGGTCGTCCGCGACCTGCGCCGGACAGGCGCGCCACCGCCTCCCTGGCCGCCCGGCTGAACCGGGCGGGTCCGCTGCGGCATCGGGTCAGGCGACCGGCGCATGCCGCGCGTTCCGGTCCGCCAGGTGCTTCCGCGCCGCGGCGATCAGACTCCGCGTCGTCCATCTCCCAGACCGCACCGGCGGCATCCCCGCGCGCCAGCATGGCCAGGACCGCGATCATCTGCCCGAACCGATAGTCCGGGCGGGTCTCAAGCCGGTTGTCCGGGCCACCCCGCGGTCGGCCGTCGGCCGAGGGTCCTGCATGGTTCCTTCGCATGGCACATTTCGCTGGACGATCATCTCAGAGGCGGTGGGACTCCGCGGCAGACGGGTCTGCGCCGTCGACATCGGGCGCGGCCCAATCGTAGCCCAGGTTGTCGGCCAAGGCATGATCCTATGGGCGCCCGAGCAGCCCAGGTCCACGCGAGGAATTCTCCTGCTTGTGCCCATCAGGCGTGAATTCAACGCCTTCCGGGTCAAGCCGGTCACGGCTCCTCCAGAGCACGGCCGTCCATGACTCGATCAGCCATGACCAACTCGGGATTTGAGCCCTTCTTCAGGCTGGAAGCAAAGGAAAGAGAGCCTCCAGATTTCCTACAAGTTGTTCTCTTGATTGAGTTTGAGTTGCTCACGAAGTTGTAAAGAAAGTGACAAGAGCTCTTCGACGTTCATCGCCTCGGCGCGGACCAGGCCGGTGAGGCCGAGCCCTTCGAGCATCGCGTCGACCTCGGGCTTGGTCCAGCGGTCGCGCCACAGGCTGTAGAGGACGCGGCGGAGGTTCTTGCGGCGGTGCAGGAAGACCCGGCGGACGACCGAGTGGAACCACTCCAGGTCGCCGACCGCCGCGCGCCGGGCCGGGTCGGGGACGATCTTGACGATCGCCGAGTCGACCCGCGGGCGCGGCCAGAAGACGCTCGGCGGCAGCACCCGCACCACCTCGACCTCGGCCAGGGCCTGCACCAGCACCGACAACGCCCCGTAGGACTCGGTGGCCGGCTCGGCGCGCAGTCCGATCGGCCAGCTCGAGCTGGATCGTCGCGACCATCAGGCCCGGGCAGAGCTCGGGATGCACGAGCAGGTTCGAGATGATCGGCGTGGCGACGTTGTACGGCAGGTTCGCCACCAGCTTGAACCGCCTCTCGGGCGCGACGGCCAGCCCGGCGCGGACGTTGTCGAGCACCTCGGGGTTGATCTCGTGCTTGCGGGCCAGCGCGTCGGCGTTGAGGACGCGGACGTTGGGCCTCCCGGCGACCGCCTCGGCGGTCAGCCTTGCCATGCCCGGGTCGATCTCGACGGCGACGATCGCCGCGCCCTTTTCGGCCATCAGCGCCGTCAGCGCACCGGCCCCGGGCCCGACCTCGAGCACCACGTCGTCGGGCCCGACCTGCGCCGCGTCGACGATCAAACGGTGGATGTTCAGGTCGACGAGGAAGTTCTGCCCGTACCGATGCTGCGGCGCGATCCCGTGCCTCTCGAACAGGCCGCGGAGGTACGACTGCGTCTGGCGGGGGGCGGGCATGGTTATGAATTGATGAAAAATTTTAAATATCAAATTTCAGTTACGATATCCGCCATCACCGATCGGCCGTCGCCCGCCCCAGCAGCCTGGCGACGTGCCGGGCCAGCACGTCGGTCTCGACGTTCACCCGGCCCCCCCGCGCGCAGCGCCGAGCGTGGTGACGGCCAGGGTGTGCGGGATCAGCATGACCGAGAAGCCGTCGGCCGACACGTCGACCAGCGTCAGGCTCACGCCGTCGACGGCGATCGACCCCTTGGCGACCATCAGCGCCGTCCATTCCAGGTCGATCGCGAAGGCGAGGAACTCCCACTCGCCCTCCCGGCGACGCTCGCGGAGGACGGCCGTCGTGTCGATATGACCCTGGACGAAGTGCCCTCCCAGACGGTCGCCGACCCGCAAAGACCGCTCCAGGTTGACCGCGCCGCCCGCGGCCAGCCCGCCGAGGTTGGTGCGGAGGAGTGTCTCCGGGCCCGCCTGGACGTCGAAGGTCTCGCCATCAACCGCGACGACTGTCAAGCAGCAGCCGTTGACCGCCACGCTCTCGCCGATCGTCAGCGCCTCCCTCAGCCCCGGCCAGCGCAGCGACAGCCTCCGGCCCGGCCCCTCCTCGGCCACCCGCTCGACCCGCCCCAGGGCTTCGACCAATCCGGTGAACATGAGGCACTCCCGAGCATGGCGGGTGCCAGCCGCCGATGCGGGCGGGGCGGACCGCCCCGCCTCAGCTAAGAATCCAAGGGATTTCGTCCCGATCCGAACAGCGATCGCATCCGATTTGGTTCCATTTTTCTCTTGACCGAACAATCCGGCATGGTCAAGCTCGTGACCCTGGAGTCGCAAACGGAACCGAGACGCCGGATTCCGCACGCGGGGCGTCATCGTTCCGGCCGAGGGCCGCGCGTTGCGGCCGCGGCCCGACCGCCTGTCGCTCGCCCCGTCCCGATGCGCCGCCGGCGCATCGGGCCGTCCCCGAATCGGGCGTCGAACCTGAGAGCTTACCATCATGAAGCACGCACGAAGGCAGGGTCGATATTCGCTGGCGGTGTTCGCCCTGGTCACGGCGGCCGCCTCGCCGTCGGTGGCGGGGATGATCGTCAGCACGACGGGGGCCGTCACGCCGGTCGTGCCGCCCCCCTCGGTCCAGCTGGGGCCCGCGAGAGCAACACCCAGTTGATCGCCTTCAATGAGAGGACGCAATACGCGATCCCCAACAATGTCGTGGT
The DNA here is from genome assembly GCA_963708145.1 of uncultured Planctomycetaceae bacterium. GTDB lineage: Bacteria > Planctomycetota > Planctomycetia > Isosphaerales > Isosphaeraceae. The sequence continues at coordinate 809,918 of OY970189.1, forward strand.
GAACCTCAGCGCGCCGGGCACGGCCGACGCGGCGAACAATTTCAACCCCTCGCCGACCACGATCGCCGCGGGCACGAAGGCCGACATCTTCTTCTTCCACTCCGATCCGGTCGGCAACGGGCCCGAGAACTACGCGGGATCGGTGACGTTCAGCACGAATATCCTCGGCGTCATCGTCACATCGGCCCTGCTCGACGCGACCGACGCGAGCCTGGGGCACCCCGGCACGCTCTACCCGACCGGATTGGCAGCTCGCGGGCTCGAGAATACGGACACGGCGACCTTGAGCGCCGATGATCGGACGCTCACGTTTAATTTCACGACGACGGCTGCCGTCAACGAGGTCCGCGTCCTGACGGCCATCCCCGAGCCTCCGACCCTGGTCCTGGGCGGGACCGGCGCGGCCATCCTCCTGGTCTTCGGCCGGCGCCGACGCCAGCGGATCGCCGCCGTGGCCTGAGACCTGGTATCGTCGGCGCCGGTCGGCACACCAGGGACGGCCCCGGGCGTACCACCACCCTATGGTAGCACGGGCCGCCCGAAGGTACGATCGGGGGCATCGCCCGCCGTGTTCCGCGATCCCTTGCCCTTGGGAGGCCCCGCGCCATGACGCCGCCCCTGAACCGCCGCGACTTCCTCGCCCAGGCGACCGCCGCGACCGCCGCGCTGGCCGCGACGACGACCGCCCACGCCGCTCGCACGACCCTGGCCAAGGGCCCGACCGACCAGGTGACCCTGGGCAAGACCGGCATCCAGGTGTCGCTGGTGGGCATGGGCACCGGCAGCCACGGCTCGGGACAGGCGAGCAACCAGACCAAGCTCGGCGTCAAGGAGTTCACCCGCGTCGTCCGCCACGCCCTGGACCGCGGCATCACGCTGTTCGACGTCGCCGACCAGTACGGCTCGCACGTCTACCTCCGCGAGGCGCTCAAGGGCGTGCCGCGCGACAAGTACGTCATCCAGACCAAGACGCACGCGACCAAGGCGCCCGACGCCCGCAGCCACCTGGAACGCTACCGCATGGAACTGGGCGTCGACATGATCGACATCGTCCTGCTCCACTGCATGAGGAAGGCCAACTGGCCCGCCGAGAACCAGGGGCTCGATGGAGTACCTGATGCGGGCCAAGGAGGAGAAGCTGATCCGCGCCCACGGCACCGAGCTGCCACGGCATGGACCCGCTCAACATCGCCGCCCGCAGCCCGTTCGTCGAGGTCGACCTGGCGCGGATCAACCCCGAGGGGCTGATCATGGACGACAAGAAGCCCGACGAGGTCGCCTCAAGGCTCGAGGAGATGCACAACGCCGGCAAGGGGGTCATTGGCATGAAGATCCTCGCCGAGGGCGCCTTCAAGGAGCCCGAGCGGCGCGACGCCTCGTTGCGGTACGTCCTCGGCCTGGGCACGGTCAACGCCTTCATCATCGGCTTCGAATCGCCCGCCCAGGTCGACGACATCCTGGCCCGCACCGCCGACGCGCTGGCCTTCGTCGCAGGCAAGCAGAAAGCCTGAAGAAGAGAAGATATTCACCACGGAGACCACAGAGAGCACAGAGCGGAGAAGAGAGAGGGAGGGAATCCCGGAGGAGGGAAACACGATCGGCTTTCCCCATCCTGATTCCTCTCACTCCCTCTTTTTCTTCTCCGTGATCTCTGTGGTCTCCGTGGTGAATCCTCTTCTCTTATCCGACCAGTGCCCGGATCGGGGTGCCGAGGCAGAGGGTGTGGGGGCGGTCGAGGGGGTCGCGGAGCTGGGTCTCGGGGGGGATGCCGAGCGCCTGGTAGACGGTGGCGACGAGGTCCTCGGGGGTGACCGGGTCGCGGGCGGGGTAGGCGGCGTGCGCGTCGCTGGCGCCGAAGATCGCGCCGCCGGGCATGCCGCCGCCGGCGAACATCGCCGTGTAGCAGTAGGGCCAGTGGTCGCGTCCCCCCTTGTCAGCCCCGGCGCTGGAGGTGACCTGGCCGATCCGGGGCGTGCGGCCGAACTCGCCCACCGCCACGACGAGCGTCTCGTCCAGGAGGCCGCGGTCGTGCAGGTCGGCCAGGAGCGCCGAGAAGCCGCGGTCGAACATCGGCAGGATCGACCGCTTCAAGAGCGGGAAGTGGTCGCGGTGGGTATCCCACGTCTGGTCGTACCGCGCCCCGGTGCAGACGGTCACCACCCGCACCCCCGCCTCGATCAGACGCCTCGCCAGCAGCAGGCACTGGCCCAGGTGGGGCAGGCCGCCGAACTTGCGGGCCTCGCGCTTGCGGTCGTTGGTCGGGTCGAGCCCGTACCGCTCGCGGACCTCCCGCGGCTCCTCGGCGATGTCGAACGCCCGGCGCGCCTCGGCGCTGGCGACCAGCGAGAACGCCTTGCGGTAGTGGGCGTCGAGCTGGTCCGAGGCCGCGTTCGGCTCCAGGGCCCGGCCCAGCGCGTCGAGCAGGGAGCGGCGGCGGCCGACCCGCTCCAAAGACAGCTCGCGGGGCAGTTCCAGCCCCGGCACCTGGTAGTCGGGCACGCTCGGGTCGCCGGCCAGGAAGGGATCGAACGAGGCGCCCAGGAACCCGGCGTCCTGCCCGGGCAGGAACGAGCCGTTGTTGCTCATCCAGTCGGGCGTGTGGACGAAGTCGGGCAGGACGTGGCCGGTGGGCCGCAGCTTGGCGAGCACGGCGCCGATCGGCGGGAAGTTCTCGGGCGCCGGGGCGGTGATCAGGCGACCGCCGACCGACGGGTCGCGCCCGGTCATCGCGTAGTAGGCGCCGGCGTTGTGGTCGCCGACGCGGTGGTGGACCGAGCGGACGAACGCGAGGTGGTGCGCCTGCTTCGCCAGGTTCGGCAGGTGCTCGCAGAAGACCAGGCCGGGGACGGTCGTGGCGATCGGCTTGAAGTCGCTGCGGATGCCCACCGGGGCGTCGGGCTTCATGTCCCAGAGGTCCTGGCTCGCCGGGCCCCCTTCGAGGAACATCAGGATCATCGACCTGGCGCGCGGCTTCGTCCCCGCGCCGCGCCTCGGCGCGGAGCAGCCCCGGCAGCCCGAGCCCGAGTAGGCCCGCGCCGCCGACGCGCAGCACCTCGCGGCGGCTCACGCCGTCGCACAGCCGTCGCTGACCCGCCGTGATCCGCAGCATCGGTGGGAGGTCCCCCGCAGTTTCGAAGGGCCGGAGGCAGGATGATCCATCCTATCCGGTCCCGGCCGCCGTCTCAACACATCCCGACGATCCCGATGGCATTTCAGGAAATCGCCCAGCTTGCCATCGGCCTCGTTCCGTGCCAACCTCCTCCCTGGGGTCGTGCTCCCTCCGACGGTCCGCCGAGGGGCCGGGCGACGGACGTGAAGGTCCCATGAATGTCCCCGGACGCGGCCTGGCGGGGGCCGGCCCGGCGAGATAGTGTCGATCCCATGAGCACCTCTCTGTTCGACGGGACGATCGGGGGCGGGACGCTGGCACTCCTGGCGGCGTCGCTGGCGATCGCGCTGGGGTTCGAGTTCGTCAACGGGTTCCACGACACGGCCAACGCGGTCGCGACGGTCATCTACACCAGGGCGCTGTCGCCCCGGGCGGCGGTGCTCTGGTCGGGCCTGTGCAACTTCTGCGGCGTGTACCTGGGAGGGACGGCGGTCGCCTACAGCGTGGTGAACCTGCTGCCGGTCGACCTCCTGATCGAGGCGGGGGCGGGGCGGGGCCTGGCGATGGTCATGGCGCTGCTGGTCTCGGCGATCGCCTGGAACCTGGGGACGTGGTACCTCGGCCTGCCCGCGTCGAGCTCGCACACGCTGGTCGGGGCGATCCTGGGGGTCGGCCTGGCGCACGCCGGCCCGCGCGGGGTGAGCTGGGGCAAGGTGGGCGAGGTCGGGCTGTCTTTGCTGATCTCGCCCCTGATCGGCTTCTCGCTGGCGGCGCTGCTCCTGCTGGGGTTGAAGCGAATCGTGCGCGACCCCGACCTCTACCGCCCTCCGCCGGGCGACCGGCCCCCTCCGCCGTGGATTCGGGGCGTGCTGGTGCTGACCTGCACGGGGGTCAGCTTCGCGCACGGCTCGAACGACGGCCAGAAGGGGATCGGCCTGATCATGCTGATCCTGATCGGCATCCTCCCCGCCCGGTATGCCCTCAACCCCGACGCCGACGCCCGGGCGACCGGGCGGGCCGTCGCGTCGGCGATGGAGCTGGACGCCATCCTCGCCCATCACGAGGGGGTCGCCGGGGTCCCGGCGCTCCGCCGGGGGCTGGCCGCGGTCCGGTCGGACCTGGAGGGCCGCGACCGGCTCCGGGAGGTTCCCCAGGGGGAGCGGCTGGCGGTCCGCGCCGACCTGCTGCGGATCGTCAAGGGGCTCGACGCGCTGGCCCATCGCAGGGGGGAGGGGCTGTCGCGCGACGAGCGCGCGGCGATCCGGAGGGACCGGCTCCGGCTCGCCGGGCTGACCGAGTACGCGCCGTCGTGGGTGCTGGTCGCCGTGGCGACGGCGCTGGGGGTGGGCACGACGGTCGGCTGGAGGCGGATCGTCGAGACGGTCGGCGAGAAGATCGGCAAGGCGCACCTGTCCTACGCGCAGGGCGCCTCCGCCGAGCTCGTGGCGATGAGCACGATCGGCCTGGCCGACCTCGGCGGCCTTCCCGTGAGCACCACGCACGTCCTCTCCTCGGGCGTCGCCGGCACGATGGCCGCCAACCGCTCGGGCCTGCAATGGGCCACCGTCCGCGCCATCGCTCTGGCCTGGCTCCTGACCCTGCCCGCCGCGATGGCCCTGTCGGCCGGGCTGTTCCTGCTGTTCCGGCTGGGGGTGCGCTGAGCAGTCATCGAGGTGGGCCGTGCCCGGGCGATTCGGTGATGAGCGGCGGTATCTCGTCGTGTCCAGAGGCAGGGGGGCTACCCGATCAGGTTCTGCGGCCAGTTCCGAGCCTGGAGGCCCAAGGCGAGGTAATCCCGGTTGGGTCGGACCTCGACCACCTTGGGGGGTGTGATGGCCCTCGGAAGTTGAAGCCGGGCCGTGAAATCTTCCAGCCCGTGAACGCGATCCAACGCCGTGAGGTTAGCGACCCGTCCCGGGTTGATGATGATGCTGTAATCCGACTTCACCCCGAGCAATGCCGTGTCATAGGCGGCGTGGTGGAGGCGGCACAAGGCAAGCCCGTTCGTCACATGGTCGTTCGAGCGAGGGTCGGCCACGGGGATGATGTGGGCCGAATCGACCAGCTTGAGGGAGTAGCCGCAGACCGCACAGCGGTAGCCATAGGCCCTCAGGACGGCGGGCCGGAACCTCGCTTCTCGATATAACTGCATGGTCATGACGAGACGGGAGCGGCGAACGGCCCCATCCGGCGCGGGGTCCGCGTTCAGGATGGCATCTTCGACTTCGGGGGTCGGATCGACCAGCTCCGCGACGGCCGTTGCCACATCCTCGGCATCGTGGAGAGGTTCGCCTTGCTGGACATACCACAGCAGCGAATCGGGATGGATGGCCACCACGACTTCGGTGCCCTCGCGCGAGGGCCTGACCTGGGCGGCGATGCCGATGGCCCCCGCCCCTTCGAGCGTCTGGGCGCCAACCTGAAGGCTGGGCGACTTCTGCGAGAAGCGGACGTGTCGGCGGGCGTCCCAGAAGGCATAGACGCCGAACTCCTCGCTCCACCCTCCCAGGATGATCCGGCCGCGTGCCCCCTGGCGAAGTCCTTGCACGTTCGTCAGTTGGATTCGCCGCTCGTTGACCGGCCGGACGGCGGGGCCACCACCGCCCGGCGTCACCGTCCAGAGGAAGACGAAGTAGCGTCGGGGTCGGCCCGGCTGGGTGATCAGGATGCGGGCGGGCCGCTCCCGATCGTCATTCTCGGGGACGACTTCCGCCCCGAGTCGTTCCAGCTGGGCGATGAAGTCGGCGACGAGGCGCGGGAACTTGATGCCTGCCACGGCCGGCTAACTCCGCGGGTTGCGACCCTTCTTGTCGAATAGCGGCAGGGGGCTAACTTCTTCGGGTTCGCCTGCCGGCGGGCCGACCTCGAACCGCAAGCGGGAACCCTCGATGTAGCTGGCCTCGACCTCGGACGCGAGCCAGCGGCGTCGGGCCGTCTCGCATGCCCGGCCCGTGACGTTGCTCCCGGCGAACGGGTCGACCACCAAATCCCCTTCGTCGGTGAGGAAGTCGATGAAGAACTTGACGAGGGCTTCCGGATAACGGGCGGGATGGGGCTTGATGCCGCGATCGTTGCAGGCCCGCAGATACGCCGAGTTCGATTCGGTGTTGGCGATTTGCAGGAGGTTCGGCGGGATGGCGCCGCCGTTGTCCTTGGCGAAGGCCTTCTCCGAGATGTCGTGGCCGGAAGGTCGCCTCTTGGCCCTGTAGCCATTCCTCATCAGGGCCTTCTGGCTTTCGCTGTAGGGCTGAAGGACCCTCTTGTTGTCGGCCTTGGGCCATTCGGTCTTGCCGAACCACCAGACCATATTCACCGCGTCCTTCACCCGGCAGCGGCGAACCGTGACCCATTCGGCCGGGGTCGGGAGCCGGGCGGGATTGTACCAGTAGAACTCCTGGGCAAGCCGGAATTCCAGGTCTTCGGCGAGTCGCACCGCCAAGGCGAAGTGGTAAAGGCTCCGGACAGGGACACCGGGCACCCAGGCCCCGCCGATGTCGAGGACGAAACTGCCGGTCGGCTTGAGGATGCGGTAGATCTGCCGACAGAAGGGCATGAACCAATCGAGGTATCGTTCAATGGGTTCGTTGCCATATTCCTTCTTCCGGGTGAGCGCGAAAGGGGGCGATGTCATCACAAGGTCGACGCTGTCGCTCGGGATGGCATTGAGAATTTTGATGGAATCCGTGTTGAACATCGCCCCGAGCGGCGTACTGTAGTTGGGCGTGAACTTGTCCAGGCGGACATCCTTGACCCATTCCAATCCGCTCGAAAACTCGTCTCTGATCAGCATGTGCGAGTCCTTCGAGGACGGGCAGGGGCGGCACCTCATCCATCGAGGCCGTTGGCGCTCATGACATCTGCTCCCCGCCCGGACGATGCAAATTCACATGGCGAAGCCCTGAAATTCAGTATAGTATGCTCGCGGGGGGAGTCCATTGGAATTCGGCAGGGCATCCACCCAAAGCGATGGCGAGTTTACAAACCGACAGCCAGGCCGTCGCTCCCGCCCTCGCAGCCTAGCTGATCGGCAGGATCGGACCTTCGACCACGCCCACACGTCGCCGATAAGTCGTCGGCTGGTCCTGTCGGGCCCGTCCCGCTCATCGTTGATAGATCGGCAAGTACCGATATTCGACCGCCAGCGCCAGGACGGCCATCGCGGTGCAGTAGTGCGCGGCCGCCGGCGCGGTCGTTGCCGTCGCCGGAGAGCCAGCTCCCGTCGCGGTCCTGGTGCTCCAGGAGGATCGCGACGAGCCTGGGGTAGTAGGCCGAGAAGTACCGATCGCCCACCTGGAACATGGCCTGCGAGCCGTAGTAGACCTCGTAGAAGAAGTAGGGGCTGGCCCAGCGCGGCGGGTGCTTCACCAGGTACTCGGCGCCGGCGACGGCCTCGGCCGAGAGGTGCTCGCCGCAGATCTCCAGCGCGAGGATGCCGGTGCCGGTCCTCGGGTTGTTCGGGCCGCCGCCGGGCTGGTAGCCGAACCCGCCGTCGGCCGAGGCGCACCGCTTCAGGTAGTCGACCGCGCGGTCGATGTTCTCGGAGGGGACCGTGCACCCGGCCGCCTTCGCCGCCCGCAAGGCCATGACCTGCCAGCCGGAGACGCTCAGGTCGCTGTCGCGGCTGGTCGGCTGGTAGCGCCAGCCCCCGGCGTTGTCGGGGTTCTTGGCCAGGTTCTGCGCCAGCAGGATCAGCTTGACGGCCTGCGCCAGGGCGTCGCGCGCCTGCTCGGCCGTGACGGGGTCGGGCATCATGCCGACGACCTCGGCGAGCATCAGCGTGCTGATGCCGTGGCAGTACATCGGGCCGTGGCTGGTGTTCGAGACGAGCATGCCGTTGGGCCTCTGGCTGGCCAGGACATAGCGGATGCCCTGGTCGATCGCCTCGCGATACGGCCCCGGCTCGCCCGGGACGTGCCCCGCGGCCAGGAACGCCATGACCGCCAGCGACGTGACCGACGTCGCCCGGCCGAACCCCGACTCCCACGCGCCGTCGGGCTTCTGGCTCGATTTCAGATAGTCGAGGGCCCTCAGCACCGCCGCGTCGGCCCGCGGCGGCGCCACCCGAGCCGGGGGGTCGCGGGGACCTCCTGCGCCGCGAGGCGGCACCGACCCGATCAGGGCGAGCATCGCCGCGATCCAGGCTCGGAGGGGAAGGCCCATGACGCTCCTCATCGCCCGGTCCCCGAGGCGCCGGCGGCGATCTCGCGGTAGTAGAGCTGGATCAGGCGGGCGTAGTCGTCGCGGTAGCGGCCCTGCGCCATCTGGAGGATCTCGGTGCGGAGGTGGCCGGGGAGCTCGCCCCAGGCGTGGCCGGTCTTGTGGAGGACGATGTCCTTCAACTCGGCGAGGTCGGCGGGGCCCGGGTCGGCCGTCGCGCGATCGGGGGCGGCGGCCTGTCGGGGGGGATCGCCGAGTTCGGCGTCGCGGAGGGACAGGTCATCGATCTGGCGGCGGAGGTCGTCGAGGCGGTCCGAGACGGCGGCCAGGCGGGCGTCGGCACGGCGGAGGTCGTCGAGGCGGCGCGCGGGGTCGGCGTCGCGGAGGGCCCGGTCGAGCAGGGCGCGGCCCTCCTCGGCGTCCCCCTCGGCGACCTGGCGCGCCGGCGCGGCCAGGGGGCGGAACCGGGCCCCGTCGTCGAGCTCGCGGGCCAGGAGCTGGAGACGGTCGGCCACGGCGCGGGCCTCGGCCTCGCGGCGATCGAGCGCGTCCTGGCGTGCGCGGTCCCACGGGCCGTTGGCCCTCTGCGCGGCGTCGGCGGCGTAGCGGAGCTGCTCGGCCTCGTCGCGGTTCTCGGCCGCCGCCCTGCGGATCGCGTCGAGCTTCTCCTGAATGGCCTCGCGGTCGGCCCGCCCGCGACGCGCCTGCAACGGCTCGGCGTCGGCGACGATCGCCAGCGCCCTCGGCTCGGTCCAGGAGACGTTGGGCCCTCGCGGCGAGGGGCGGTTGTCGGCCACCCGGAGTCGATACGACAGCGCGTCGCCCGGCCGTAGCCCCAGCGTCGCCAGCCGCAGCGCCGCCTCGCCCTCGGCGGTGCGCGTCCCGATCCCGTCCAGGGGCGCGGCGACGTGGCCCGCCTCGGGGTCGGGACCTTCGGCCGCGCTGCCGGCGCGGCGGATCTCGTAGTGGACCTCGACCGAGGCGACCGCCACGTCGTCGCGCGCCGAGACGGCGACGGCCAGCACGTCGTCGGGCCTCGCCTCCTGCGCCTCGGCGCCGCCGCGGACGGCGACCACCGGCGGCGCGTCGGCCCGCACGACCACCCGCCGGGGCGGCTCGGGCCGGTCCTCCAGGCCGTGCTCGTCGCGGAGCGCAACGGAGTACGGGCCGGTCGCGCCGGCGACCAGGGTCGCCCGGCCGCTCCGTCCGTCGGCCGCCATCGCGGCCGCGACCCGCAGCGGCGCGCCGGACGGGTCGGGCCCGGGCCACCGGACCTCGATCGAGCAGACCGGGCGCGGGTCGCAATGTCGAGCGTGACGCGGCTCCCCTCCCAGGCGACGATCCGGACGGGGTCGCGGGCGGTCGCGGCGGGGAGCCCCGTGTACGACGGGGGCGCGACCCGCGCCGACAGCGACGCGACGGCCGGGGGCGCGACGGCCGTGATCCGGTGGCGACGGCTCGCGGCCGACCCGCTCACGACCCGGTACGCCATCGATCCGGACAGGCTCGGCAGCGTGACGGCGAACGCGCGGGACGACGGCGACGAGGCGTCCGGCCCCTCGGGAGCCATCGCGACCCGATGCGAGGCGCCCCGCTCGTCCGACCATTCGAGCCAGGCGGTCCCGGCCGCGGGGGCCGCGCCGAACCTCGGCCGGACGCGGGCCGAGACCGTCAGGGCGGACCCGATCGCCGCGACGCGGTCGCCCGGCGCGACGGTCACGACGAACCGTCCGATGCGCTCGGTCTCGGCCCAGGGGGCCAGGAATCGCCGGGCGATGGTGCGGCAAGGCGCGGGCCCGATCGCGCCCGGGGCGGCGACGACGGCCAGCGCCGCGATCCCCAGCGCCATCCTCCGCGCGGCCTTGCCCAGGGGGACCGCGCGGGCCGTGTCGATCGTCGCGGCCTTCCGTGCGGCGGCGTCGATCGCCGCCGCGATCAGCGCGGGCGAGCCGTGCGCCGCGCCTCCGCCGCCGAGCAGGTCGACGGCCCCCGTCACGCCCTCGCCGAGCCCGGGCTGCCCGCGCTCGGCCACGGCGGCCAGTTCGATTGCCCCGTGTCGCCTCGCCAGCGGCCTCAGCACCAGGCCGACCACCCCCAGCCCGCCCGCCGCGACCCACGCCCCCCAGATCGCCCAGCGGATCGCCCGCGGGAGCACCCACGCGAAATCGGCCGCCATCCCCGTCGCCGCGATGATCGCCACCAGCAAGGCGACCGTCCCCAGCCCCCTCATCGCCGCCGCCGTCCGCAGCCGCCGATCGACCCGCGCCAGGGCGCGCCGGATCGGCCCGGCAACGCCGCGGGGATGGGTCGATTGGCGGTCGTGGCGCGGGCCATCGGGGCAGTCCTCCGGCCCGGTCCAATCCCCTCAAAAATCCGCCCGAGCCGCCTCCAGCGTATGCCCGGGCCGCCGAATCAGCAATTGCTTTTCCGGGCCCGTGCCACGGATGGGCCACGACGGGCAAGGTCCGTCGCGGCGGGGCCGTCGGGCGCCGTTGACAGTGCGACTCGCGAGCGGGATCATGGACATCGTGCCGTCGCACGGGAGGTGAACATGGCCGAGTTGCTGACGATGGATGAGATCAAGGCCCGCTATGCACCCGATTGGGTTCTGATCGGCGAGCCCCAGATGGATGAGCTCCAGCGACTCCGCGCGGGCAAAGTCCTGTTCCACAGCCCGGATCGCGAGGAGGTATACCGGAAGGCGATCGATCTCCATCCCGGGCACTTCGCGTTCCGCTACCTCGGCGATTTGCCCGATGACATGGCGTTCGTCCTGTGAGCCAACCCTTCAACGCCAGGACCGGGCTGATCCTCGTCGAGGCGGAGGTCTCCGGTCCGACGGGGAGTGCCGGCGCGACGCTCGTCCTGGATACCGGCGCCACCAGCACGGTGCTCAATGTGAGCTTGTTGCGTTCGGTCGGTTACGACCCCGACGCGGCGACCGAGGCGCCCGGATGGCGACCGGGACCGCGGTAGAGACGGCCCCGCGACTGATGGTCAACCGGCTGAGCGCCCTGGGAATGCATGCCCTCGGGCTGCGCGTGCTGGCCCACGACCTCCCCGCCGAAGCCGCCGTTGATGGGCTCCTCGGCTTGGACTTCTTCCGGGACCTGTCCCTCACCATCGATTTCCGCGCAGGGCAGATCACCCTCACGTAATTCGGCCCCCATCCCCGCCCGCCGGCCGCCCATCTCGGGCGTAGCCTCCGGACGCCCTCGGTGTTATCCTGCACGGATGTCGAGGAGGGGCGACATCCGAGGGCGGAGGTTGACTTGGCCGGACGACGGAGGAGGCCGAGGGCCCCGGGGGTCTGCGTGGGGATCGACCTGGCCGGGGTGGCGCACCGCGAGACCGGGGTGGCCGTCCTGCGCAAGGGGCGCCTGGAGCTGCTGACCTCGGCCGGCGGCGACGACGAGATCCTGGCCCTGGCCCGCCTGGCGGGCCGGTGGGGCACGGTCGCGATCAACGCCCCGCTGACCCGGCCGCTGGGCCGCTGCTGCCTCGACGACGACTGCCGCTGCCGCCACGACCCCGGCACCCGCAGCCGCCACCTCGAACGCGAGCTGGCCCGCATGGGGGTCCCGGCGCTGGCGACGGCGCTGATCAAGATCCTCGCCCGTCGCGGCGGCCGGATCGCGGCGGCGCTGCGCGACCTGGGCTACGAGCCGCTGGAGGTCTACCCGTTCGCGACCCTCCGCCTGCTCGGCCTGCCCTGGCGGGGCAAGAGGACCCCGCAAGGCCGCCGGAAGATTTACCGGGCGCTGCGGCCCCTGGTGCCCGGCCTGAGGCACCCGAGGGCCTCCGAGCACCAACTCGACGCCGTGGTCTGCGCCCTGACGGCCCAGCTCTGGCGCGAGGGCCGCACCCGCGACGTCGGCCTGCCCGAGGAGGGCCTGATGACCATCCCCGACGTGGCCGACGGCCCGAGGGTCACCGCGGCGGGATGCCGAAGCGATGGCCTTTCGCCCCGGTCGGCACGGCGTAGATCGAGGTCTGCGCCGTGACGTAGAGGGTGCGCAGATCCTTGCCGCCGAAGTCGCAGTTGGACGGGTTCTCCGGGACGCGGATCAGGCCGAGCGTCTTGCCGGCCGGCGTGACGACCTGGATGGCCTTCAGCGCCGGCACCGCCAGGTAGAGGTTGCCGTCGGCGTCGACCGCCAGGCCGTCGCCGCCGCGGGGCTTCGCCGCGTCGGCCTGCTCCAGGCGGGCGAGCGCACGGCCTCGGCCGACCTGGCCCGGCGACTCGACCGCGTAGGCCATCACGTCGGGCGAGCCCGAGGGGACCACGTAGAGCGTCGCCTCGTCGGGCGAGAGGATCACGCCGTTGGGCCGCGGCAGGTCGCCGACGACTCGCGACACCTGGCCCTCGGCGGTCGCGTAGTAGACCGACCCGGGGCCGGGTCGGTGAAGTACACGCCCCCGCGGCGGTCGACGACCAGGTCGTTGGGCCTCTCCAGCCGCTTGCCGTCGCAGGCGTCGGCGAGCACGGCGACCCGCCTGGTCGCGACGTCGATGGCGACGACCCGCGCCGCCGTGCCCTGCGCGACGATCAGGCGGCCCCTGGGGTCGAACCCCAGGCCGTTGCTCCCCTGGCTGTCCTCCAGGAAGGTGGAGAGGTTGCCCGAGGCGTCGAGCTTGAGGATCTTGTTGGCGCGGACGTCGGTGAAGTAGACGTTCCCCTCGGCGTCGGCGGTCGGGCCCTCGGTGAAGACGAACCCGGTCGCCGCCCGCACGACCTCGCCCGTCGGCCCGATCCCCGGGATGGCCCCCTGACCCCTCGCGTCCCCGCCGCCCGCGATCATCGCCAGGCCCATGCCCATCCCGCCCAATGCCATCGTCTCGACATGGGGTCCTCCGTCTCCGGTGGGTGTGATGTCATCGGCCCATCGCGGGGCCGGCGCCGTCCCACGATACGCCCCTCGCGGCCCGGGGGGTATGCCCGACCGGGGCGATTTCGCACGGCCCGGGTCGCCGCCGGGGCCCTCGTCCTCGTCGCGACCGCGCCAGGAGGAATCAAGCGACGGACCGCGACGACCGAAATAAGGGGTACGGACGGGGAGTCCTCCAGCCACCCGATCCTGCCTCCATGCCGGAATCCCGGGCCTGCGCACGGCCCTTCGCCCCTCGGGGTGAGGGCGCCGGCGACATCGAGGCCCCCCGCGAGGGGCAGGCCCCCGACGGGCGAAGCACGCCCGCGACGGACCGTCGCGTCAACCAGGGGAGGATCGTCGTCATGGGTCGAGATTCCGGAGCCTTGGGACTCGCGGTCGCGCTGGGGGCCCTGGTGGTGCTCCTCGGAGCCCGGGCCTCATCGCGGCCCCCCCCGCCGGGCCTCCCGCCGCGCCCGACCGTCCCGCGACGACGATCCCCTGGCCCCGGCCGATCCGGCCGTCCGATCCCGCTCTGCGGCGCACCTCGACCTCGACGCCCGAGCCGATCCCCGGCCCCCCGCGGGGCGCCCCCGCCGCGATCGGCGGCGCCTCGGCCCCGGTCCCGCCGCCGATCCCGGGCCCGTCGCCGGGCGATGCCGCCGCGACGTCGCCGGACGCCGCGCCCCCCGTCGCCGCGGCGCCGATCAACTTCGGGATCGACACCACCCTGATCCCGGGCCGGGCGATCGAGCCGATCGACCTGGTCAGCGTCGCTGCGGCTGGCCGGCGAGCGCGACCTGGACATCGCCATCGCCAGGCAGCGGGTCTGCTCGGCCCTGGCCGACCTCCAGTCGGCCCGCGCGCTGTGGCTGCCCAGCATCTTCATCGGCCCGACCTACTATCGCGCCGACGGGCAGGTCCAGACGGTCACCGGCCAGGTCGTCAACGTGAATCGCAGCTCGTTGTTCCTCGGCGGGAAGGCCTCGCTGCCCAACGGCTTCCCGGCCCCGTCCCCCGGGACCGGCTATCCCCAGCTGAACAGCCTGAGCACGGTCGTCCGGATCTCCGACATGATCTTCGAGCCCCTGGCCGCGCGGCGGGTCGTCGGCGCGAATCGGGCCGGGGTCCAGGTCGCGAACAACGATGCCCTGCTGGAGGTTGCCGAGGCCTACCTCGACCTCCAGACGGCCAGCGGTCGGCTCGCCATCGCGCGCGAGGCCGCGGGCAACGCCGAGATCCTGTCGCGGATCACCGGCTCGTACGCCAGGCTCGGCGAGGGGGTGGAGGCCGACCACCGCCGGGCCCTGGCCGAGTTCAAGCACCAGCGCAAGAACATCCAGGCCGCCTCCGGCCAGTTGCTGGTCGCCTCGGCCAACCTGATCCGCCTGCTGGTGCTCGACGCCCGGATGGTGATCGCCCCGGTCGAGCCGGCGGAGGCCATCCTGCGGCTCATCCCGGACGAGGCCCCGCTCGACGACCTGATCATCCAGGGATTGCAGCGACGCCCCGAGCTGGCCCAGTCGCAGGAGCTGGTCCAGGCGGCCATCCTGCGACTGAGGCAGGCGAGGCTCCGCCCGTGGATCCCCAGCGTGGCCATGACCTACGTGGGGGGCGGCGAAGGGGGCGGCAAGGACGCGTTCTTCGGCAACTTCGGCGCCCGGGGCGACTACATCGCGAGCCTGTTCTGGGAGCTCCAGCACCTCGGCTTCAGCGACATCGCCGCCATGCGCCGCAGCGCGGCCGAGAAGCGGACGGCGGACCTCCAGCTGATCCAGGTCGAGACCCGCGTCGCGGCCGAGGTCGCCGCGTCCTACGAGTCCCGCGCTCGCGGCGTCGCGGCAGATCACCGAGTCGCGGGAGACGGTGAACGAGGCCGTCGAGTCGCTGAAGCTCAACATGATCAACATGCAGCAGGGTGCCGGCCTGCCCGCGCGACCCGCGCCCGATCGAGGTCCTCCAGCCGATCCAGGCGCTGGCGCAGGCCGGCTCGACTACCTCGACTCGGTCCTGACCTACAACCGCGCCCAGTTCCGCCTCCAGCGGGCGGTCGGGCAGCCGCCCGGCGGCGGTCCCCGCCCAGCATCCCGTGACCGGCGTTGACGCCGGCCGCCGCCGCGCCGCATGATCGCGGCGCGGGATCGGCTCGGGTGCCGGCCCCGGAGGACGGAGGGAAGGTCCGCGACCATGCCGCTCGAAATCCCCAGCTATGCCACGCTCTCGGCCATGATCACGCCGGCCTTGTTCATGACGTCCAACGGCTCTCTGATCATCTCGACTTCGAACCGCATGGCGCGGATCGTCGACCGCATCCGGGTCCACAACGAGGCGAACGACAAGCTGGGCCGCGACCCGGGGGACCTCGACTTCGTGGCCGAGCGGCGGGCCCACCTCCGCGACCAGGTCTCCCGGCTGATGCGGCGGAGCGGCTTCATCCGGCTCGCCCTGGTCCAGCTCTACCTGTCCTTCGGCATGTTCCTGGGCACGAGCCTGACGCTCGCCTTCGACGTCTGGACCGGCCAATGGTTCCCCGCCCTGCCGACGGCCACGGCGATCGTCGGCGTCTGCCTGATGCTGGCGGCCTGCGTCAGCCTGGTGCGCGAGGCGCTGGAGTCGCTGCGGAGCAACCGCCTGGAGATCGGCTTCTACCGCGCGCTGGAGGCCCTCCGCGACGCCGCCCGCCCCGGGGGCTGACCCGCGCCCCGACCGGGTCCAAATCTCAAATTTGAAAATTTTAAATATTAAAAAATAACAATGCAAATCCACCCGTGCCGTGCCCGTCAGAGGAGCCCGAGCCGCTTGCGCCGCCCACTCGACGGTGAGGATGACGACGAAGAGGACCAGCGCGGCGGGCTGGTCCCAGAGCGGGGTCTCCTCGGTGCGGGCGGTGCGGCGGGTCGTCGCGCGGAGCCGCGCGGCGAGCGCGTCGGCCTCGTGGTCGGCCAGGACGGCGCCGCCGGTGGCGGCGGCGAGGCGGTCGAGCGGGTCGTGCGCCGCGGCCAGCTCGACCCGCTCGGAGGTCGTGCGCGGCACGACCTCCAGCGCCGCCTGCGGGATGGGCGGGGCACCCCCGGCGGCGACGAGGTGCAGCGCCTCGGCGAGCCCGGGGACGTCGAGGCGGACGGCGTACGCGCCGACCGGCAGCGAGGGGGCGGTCCCCTCGAACGTCCGGGGCCGGCCGGCGACCGGCCGCAGCGGCACCACGGCGACCGGCTAGGCGGTCGCGGCGCCGGCGGTCGCGTCGGCCTGGAAGACGCGGGCGGCGACCAGCAGGTCGGGGCCGACCCCGGCGACCCCCTCGGCGATCCTCGCCCGGAGCCGCGCCGCTCCCCCTCGGCGACCCGCGGCCGGGCCGGGCCGAACCGGACGAGGGCGTTGCCCGCCGCCAGCTTGCCCGACGCCGCCCAGCGGACCACCTGGCCCCAGAACCGATGGTGGTAGGCGTCGCCGACGCCGTGCCGCCATCGCCAGGTGCCGTCGGTGCCGACCCAGAGCACCTTGCCCAGCCCGTACGGCTGCGCGGCGATGACGGCGGCCGTCTCGTCGTCGCCGGCCGAGGCCAGGACGGTCGCCCCCGGCTTGGCCCGGCCGGCCAGGACCCACGGCAGCCTCGGCAGGCCGGCCCAGATCGCCCGGCTCCGCGCGGGATCGGGGCCGAGCTGGAGCATCGGCCAGGCGTCGGCCTCCGCGACGGCCGAGGCCGTCGGCGCGACCGGCACGCCGGGGGACAGGCTCGGGTGCGCGCGGGTCGATCGCGGATGGATCGACCGCGACGGGCCTGCGGGTCGAGCACCGGCAGCAGCTTGCGCGACGCCTCGCCCGCCACGACCGCGCCCACGACCGCGGGGCCCGGGGACGATCACGAGCGTCCCGCCCCGCTCGGCCACGAAGGCGTCGAGCCGGGCCCAGACCTCGGCCGAGGCGTCGGCCGGGGCGACGTCGCCGACCACGACGGCGTCGAAGCCGGCCAGCGGGTCGGGGGCGCCGTCGGAACGGGCGGGGAGGGCGGTCGCGTAGGTGAACGTCATCATGTTGCCCGGCCGTCGGCTGGCGGAAGACGACCGCGTCGAGCGCGACCCGGGGGTCGCGCGCCAGCGCGTTGCGGAGGTAGCGGAACTCCCACCGCGCCTCGCCGTCGACCAGCAGGACCCGCGCCTTGTCGTCGGCGACCTGGACGGTCGCCGTGCGGCGGTCGTTGTCGGCGCCGGGCGTCGCCGTCGAGCGGCTCGATCGCGACGGTCAGGGGGACGGGGCCGGTCCTCTCCATCGGGACGCGGAAGGCGACGACCGGGCGCGAGCCGTCGGCCGGCGCCGGACGACCTGCCGCAGCGGCGAGGCGCCGGGGCGTTCGAGCGCCACGGCGACCTCGCGGCCGGCGTAGCCGTCGAGCTTGAGCGTCGCCTCGACGCTGGCGACGTCCCCCGCGTAGACCGCCTCGGGGGCCTTGACCGCGGCGACCGCGGCATCCCGAGGCGGGGCCGTCGAGCCGACCAGCACGGGATACACCGGGATGCCCCGCGCCGCCAGCCGATCGACGGTCGCGCCGCCGTCGCCGGGCGCGTTCTGGCGGCCGTCGGTCACGAGCACGACGCCGAGCACCGGCGCCGGCCCGGCCGCAGCGCCTCGGCCAGCGCGGGCAGCCAGTCGGTCGTCAGCGCCGCGGGGTCGTCGGGCCTGCCCGGATGCGCCAGCGACGCGGCCAGGGTCGCGCGCGTCGCCGGGACGGCCTCGCGCGCGAAGGCGACCGCCTCGACCGCGTGGTCGGCCGCGAGCCGCCCGATCGGCGAGCCTTTCGCCGCGATCAGCCGCCGCGCGACCTCGCGGCGCGTCATCCCCTCGACCGTCGCCCCGGGGCTGAGCCCCAACGTCCTCGCCAGCCGTGCGCGGACGTCGGCCGACCGGCCCGTGTCGACGGTCGCCATGCTCTCCGAGACGTCGACGGCGACGACCACGCGCCCCTTGACCGTCTCGCGGACCGTCCGCGCCGCGATCGGCTCGAACAGGGCCGCCACGAGCACCCCGGCCGCCGCCAGCCGCAGCCCGAGCAGCCCCAGCCCGGCCCTCCGCGGGACCAGCCGCCGCTCCTCGCGATACAGGGCCACCAGCAGCGCCAGCGCCACCGCCCCGGCGACCGCCCAGAACCACCCCAGGCCGGCCCCGGCCAGGAGCAGGCGATGTCCCCCGGGCAGCCCGAGCGTCATAGTCGTTGCCCCTCGCCGCCCGTCCGCGAGCCTAGATCCTGCCCCGGGCCCGGTACCAGGCGAGGCCGATCCACTCGTGGACGACCGCCGTCAGGTCCCCCATCGCCCCGGGCGAGGGGAGGAAGGCGGGGAGTTCGAACCGGAAGTCGACCGCCCGGTGTGCGCACGCGGCGGGCACCGGGTCGATCCCCTGCTTGCGGAAGCAGCGCAGTGCGCGGGGCATGTGGGTCGCATCGGTGACGAGGACGACCCGGCGCAGCCCCCGCTCGCGGAGGATCTTCCGGGTCTCGACCGCGTTCTCATACGTCGTCCCCGCGCGGGCTCGACGATCACGTCCGCATGGTCCACGCCGAGCCGCACGAGCGTGTCGCGCATGGTCGCCGCGACGGGGGGGTCGGTCGAGCCGGGGTCCGAGGTCCCGCCGGTCACGATCACCGGGCAGGGCCCCCCTCGTGATAGAGCCCGGCGGCGCGGAGGCAGCGGTACAGCGAGTCCGGCGTGAGCACCGGACGGGGTCGGGCCGCATCCGCCCCCCGCACCCCGCCGCCGAGGACCACGATCGCGTCGGCGTCCGTGGGCCGGGCCGAGAGCGGCGGGACCTGCCACTCCAGCGTGCCCAGCAGCGGGAAGACCACCGCCGGGGTGCTCGCCAGCACCAGGACGAGGTACGGGATGGTCAGCAGGAGCAGCCGCCCGCGGGACTCCCGCCGCCTGAGCCACAGGTTGGCGATGGCCGCCCCGACGAGCAGGAGCAGCAGGACCATCGGCTGCAAGAAGGTTTTCGTGACGATGGAATACATGGTCCCGACGATCATAACCCGGACGTCCCGGCGCGGCGAGGCCCTGGCCGCGGACGAGCCGGCGGGTGAGGTAGACTTCGAGGCAGAGCCCCGCCAGCGCCGCCAGGATCAGGCGCGCGCCAGACCTCGTGGCGGCCGCCGCGACCGGCCTCGAAGAGGCGGGCGGACAGACGGGCCGGGTCGGTCTCGAAGGCCAGGGGCCAGCCCTCGGCGAGCCTCGCGGCCTCGGCCGGCTCGAGCGGCGCGGCGTCCGCCTCGCGGCCGTCGCCGACGACCGAGGCGTAGGCGAAGCCGCCGGGCGGGTCGGGCAGCGTCAGGCGGTAGACGCCCGCCTCGGTCGTGGCGTCGAAGCGGGCCTGCGCCGTCGGCGTCGCCCGCGACGACGGGCACCCCGACCGTCGCGCCGGAGGGGGTCCGGAGCGGCAGGCTCGTCACGCCCGGGGCGGGGGGCGGGTCGAGGTCGAAGACCAGCGGCTCGCCGGCGCGGGCCACCCGGGGCGCGGCCGCGCCCCCGGCGAGGTGGAAGGCCCACTCGTGGACCAGGGGCACGAAGTCGGGGTTGACCGGCAGCGTGCCCGCCTCGGCGTCGACGGGCGCGGCCAGCAGGAGGACGCGACCCCGCCCGTGCGGGCGCTCGACGACCCAGGGGTCGCCCGTGTCGAGCCGGGCCGAGACCGCCGACCCGGGCGCAGGTTCGAGCACGCGGTAGGCGAAGAGGTCGGCCTCGGCCAGCGGGGGCGCATCGCCCCGGCCGAACGGGCGCCAGCACCGGGCCGACGAACGTCCGCGGCGCCGGGTGCGCCGGCGACTCCTGCGCCGGCGCCCTTCGGCTCGCCCAGCCGGGCCGGCATCCACGGCAGCGCGTGGGACGTCTCGGCGTCGGTCCGGTCGCCGGGGGCGATCAGCAGGCCGCCCCCGGCGTCGAGGAACCGCCCGACCGCGGCGGCCTGGACCGGCGACAGCCGATCGACGTTCGCCAGCACGACCACACGTTGACCCTTGAGGGATACGGCGCCGAATCGGTCGGGCGAGACGACGGTGGCCCGGACCTGCGGCGTGTCGTCGCCGGTCGGGGCGAGCGCGGCGCGGAGGAAGTCGGTCTCGCCGCTGAGGGGCTCCAGGCCGGGCTCGCCGTCGACCAGGAGCACGGGCAGGGCCGCGGCCACCTCGACGGGCAGCGCCGCCTCGTCGTCGCCGGGCAGGCGTCGTCGCCGCCGACGAGCCGGACGGCGAGCAGGTGGGCGCCGGGGGTCGCGAGCGTCGTGCGGAAGCGACAGCGGGGCCTTGCCGCCGGCCGGGATCGGCCCGACCGCCTGCGCCGTCCCGGGCGCGGGGCGGCCGTCGACGAGCAGCTCGGCCGTCCGGGTCGAGGGGCCGGGGCCGGCGTTGGCCAGGTCCGGCCGTCACGGCGATCGGCAGGCCCGGCGTGACCAGCGCGCGCGAGACGGTCAGCGGGCCGACCGAGCCGTTCGGGCGCGTCGGGTGGCATCCCCGCGCCGAAGGCGATCGACCAGATCCGCGGCGGGACGGGCAGGCGTCGCCGCAGCTCGCGGACGAGTCCCCAGCGCCCCGCCTCGCCCGGCCGCCAGGCGGACCGCTGGCCGTCGGTCAGCACGACCACGTCGCGGCGGGGGTTCTCCGTCCGTTCGAGGACGCGGAACGCCTCGGCCAGCGCCGCCGGCAGGTCGCTCGACCCCCGGCCGGCCCCCAGGCCCGCCAGCGCGGCGTCCACCTGCGCCGCGTCGAAGCTCGGCGGGTCGACCAGCGGGCGGACCCGGTCGCCCGCGACCAGCACGGCGACCGAGTCGCCCGGCCGCAGCCGTCCCGACGAACCGCCGGGCCCACCGCACGGCGCGGTCGCGCGGGGTGGTGCCGCCGGCCTTCCGCTCCATGCTGGCGGAGCCGTCGATCACGAGCACGACGTCGCGCGGCGCGATGGGCGTCAGGCCCCCCCCGCCCCGTCGTCGGACCTCGCGGCCGTCCGCGACCAGAACGGCCGCGACAGCGCCAGGGCGACCAGCGCCAGCAGGGCCATCCGCGCGAGCATCAGGAGCAGCTCGGTCAGGCGGAGCTTCCGCCGCGCCCGGCGGCCGAGGTCGAGGAACTGCATCGCCCCCCAGTCGACCACCGGGTCGCGGCGGCGGTCGAGCAGGTGGATGACCACCGGCACGGCCGCGCCGAGCAGCCCCACGAGCATCGCGCCGTTGAGCACGCCCCAGCCAGGAAAATTCATCTTCCGGAGCTCGTCCCATCGCCGGTCATGGATTCATGGCTTCCCGCGGTCGGCCGGCCTCCATTCTACGCGACCGCACGAAGAGGGGCACGGGGCGAGGGCGCCGCACCGATCGGCGGCCGGCCGTCTCGTGATGCAATCGACCCGCGGATCTGGTAGAGAGGATGGGGGGCGGGTCGGACCTTCGGGGACGCTCCGCCCACCGACGGCCCCCGGGCCGGGCCGTTGCCGGCCCTCCCGCGAAGGATCAGGCGATCCGGATGACTCCCAGCGAACTATCGGCCACCCCCTACGACGCCCTCCTGATCGTCGGCTTCGGCGGCCCCGAGCGGCGCGAGGATGTCATGCCGTTCCTCGAGAACGTCACGCGAGGCCGCCACGTCCCCCGCAGCGGCTCCTCGAGGTCGCCGGGCATTATGACCACTTCGGCGGCGTCAGCCCGATCAACGGCCAGGTGCGCGCGCTGATCGCCGCCCTCCGTCCCGAGCTGCGACGCCGCGGCGTCGGCCTGCCGATCTACTGGGGCAACCGCAACTGGCACCCGATGCTCGCCGACGCCCTCAAGCAGATGGCCGACGACGACATCCGCCACGGCCTGGCCGTCGTCCTGGCCGCGTACAGCTCCTATTCCAGTTGCCGCCAGTACCGCGAGGATATCCAGCGCGCCCGCGAGGCGGTCGGAGGATCGGCGCCGCGGGTGGACAAGGTGCGCGTCTTCTACAACCACCCCGACTTCATCGCCGCCAATGCCGACCGCGTCCGCGACGCCCTCGCGACGATCCCCGCCGAGCGTCGCGCCGCGGCGCACCTGGCCTTCACGGCGCACAGCATCCCCGCCGCGATGGCCGAGGACTGCGCGTACGTCGACCAGCTCGCCGAGACCTGCCGGCTGGTGGCCGAGGCCGTCGGCATCGGCCCGGGCCGGTGGCAACTGGTCTACCAGAGCCGGAGCGGCCGGCCGACCGACCCGTGGCTGGGGCCCGACATCATCGACCACCTGCGCGCCCTGAAGGATCGGGGGGTCGCCGACGTCGTGGTCGACCCGATCGGCTTCCTGTCGGACCACATGGAGGTGCTGTACGACCTGGACGACGAGGCGCGCCACGCCTGCGACGCGATCGGCCTGAACATGGTCCGGGCCGGCACGGTCGGGACGCATCCAGCGTTCGTCGCCATGCTCGGCGAGCTGGTCGAGGATCGGGTCCGGGGCCCGGCCGACGGCCGCGCGATCGGCCGGTTCGGCCCGAGCCACGACGTCTGCCCCATCGACTGCTGCCCATCCCCGGCCCGGCCGCCGCGCCCGGCGGAGGGGTCATGAGCGGGAGGGGAGTCAGCCTCCTCGCCGCGATCGCGACGACAGGTAATCGAGCAGGGTCGTCTCGACGGCCTCGGCGGTCGAGGCGCGGTGGTAGTCGGCGTCCATCGCGCGGATGCGCTCCTTGAGCTCCTGGCAGAAGGCGCCGAACCGTTCCAGGTACGCCGCGCGGAGCGACAGAGGATCGACCCGGAGTCGATGCCCTGGATGCTCCAGGTCGCGGAACCGCGCGGGGCGGCGGAACGGGAACTCCTCCTCCTCGGGCGCCAGCGTGTGGAAGAGACGGACCTCGTGCCGGCGGTGCCGCAGGTGCCGCAGCGCCGCGCCCAGGTCGTCGAGCCGGCCGAACCCGTCGGAGAGGATCACGACGAGCCCGCGCCTCCGGACCCTTTCGGCCAAAGCGTGCAGGACGCCCCCCAGCGCCGCCTCGCCGCCCGGCCGGGCCCCCTCCAGCGCCTTGCAGACGACCGAGAAGTGCCCGGGCGCCGACCGCGGCGGGATCATCGACCGGGCCGCACCGTCCAGCGTGACCAGCCCGACCGCGTCGCGCTGGCGGATCATCAGGTAGGCCAGCGACGCCGCGAGCCGCCGCGCATGCTCGAATTTCGAAACCGTCCGTCCCGCGTAGGCCATGCTCGCCGATGAGTCGACGACGAGGTAGACCTTGAGATTCGTCTCCTCTTCATATTCCTTGACGTAATAGCGATCGGTCTTGCCGAACGCGCGCCAGTCGATGTGCCGGATCTCGTCGCCGGGCCCGTACTGGCGATGCTCGGCGAACTCGACCGAGAACCCCTTGAACGGGCTGCGGTGCAGCCCCGCCATCACCCCCTCGACCACGAGCCTCGCGATCAGCTCCAGCCGCCCGAAGCGGGCCAGCGCGGTGGGGTCGAGGGGAAGGTCGGACTTCGAGGAAGTCGGGATCATGAGGGACCCGGTGAGTGACGGACTCAGGATCGATCCTCGCGGCGGGCCCATAGATCGTAAAGGCGTTCGACGGCGAAGACGACTGTCACCACGAAGGGGATGATGAGACAAAGGCCCAGCACGATCAAGAGCCTTCGTCGTTCGCCCCCCGACTGGTCCAAGTAAGGGCCTGGAACGAAACAACTGTTATAATTCGTCGCTGCGGCTCATAATGGACGGATGCCCGACGATCCTGAACTCCAACGGAAGTTCGCCGCGATCCTGCCGAACCTCGACGAGCGGCAGCGACGGCTCCTCGCCGCCGTCGAGGCCCGCTCCCTGGGCTACGGCGGCATCCGCCGCGTGAGTCGGGCCTCGGGCATCTCTCACGCCGCGATCCAGCGGGCGTTGAAGGAACTCGACGCTCCACCCCCTCCCCCCGGTCGCGTCCGACGGCCCGGCGGAGGTCGCAAGAAGCTCCGCGACAAGGAGCCGGCGATCCTCGTGGCCCTGGAGGGACTGATCGCCCCCGAGACGCGGGGCGACCCGATGTCCCCGCTGCGGTGGACCTGCAAGAGCACCCGCCAACTGGCCGAGGCCTTGGGCCGCCAGGGGTTCGCCGTCAGCCATCGGGTCGTCGGGGAGATGCTCCACCACCTCGGCTACAGCCTCCAGGCGATGGCCAAGACCCTGGAGGGCAGGCAGCACCCCGACCGTGACGCCCAGTTCCGCTACATCAGCGAGATCAGCGGGCGGTACATCGCCGCGGGCTCCCCGGTCATCTCGGTGGACACCAAGAAGAAGGAGCTGGTCGGGCAGTACGCCAACCGGGGCCGGGAGTGGCAACCGGCGGGTGAGCCCGAGGAGGCCCTGGTCCATGACTTCCCCGACCGCCGCGTCGGCAAGGCGATCCCCTACGGGATCTACGACATGGGCTGGGACCTGGGGTGGGTCAACGTGGGCGTCGATCACGACACGGCCAGCTTCGCCGTCGAGGGCATCCGGCGGTGGTGGTCCGGCATGGGGTCGGAGATGTACTCCGACGCCGGGCGGTTGCTGATCTGTGCCGACGGCGGGGGCAGCAACGGCTATCGGGTCCGGCTGTGGAAGGTCGAACTCCAGCGGTTCGCCGACGAGACGGGCCTGGAGGTGACGGTCTGCCACTTCCCGCCGGGCACGAGCAAGTGGAACAAGATCGAGCACCGGCTGTTCTCGCACATCACGATGAACTGGCGGGGCCGCCCACTGGTCAGCCATCAGGTGGTCGTCGAGTTGATCGCCGCGACGCGGACCGCGACGGGCCTGGAGGTGGAGGCCCGGCTGGATACGGGGAGCTACCCGACCAAGGTCAAGGTGACGAAGCAGCAGATGGAGCGGGTCCGGCTGCATCCCCATGACTTCCATGGTGAGTGGAACTACACGATCAGGCCTGAGTCGTCCGGATCGCACGGCAAGTCGTAATGCTTATTCCGTTCCAGACCCTAATACAGGTTGGGCGCGACCAGCGCGAACAAGACTGAGCAGATCGCCCAGACAACCAACACCTCGATGAGCGTCATCCTTCTCGCCGGCTTGGCGGCCGGAGTCGGGCCGATCTCCGCCCTCGGGGCCTGGTATGGGTTGATTTCGCGCTCGTCCATCATCTCCCGCCCCTGGCCGCCCGGTCGGCCCGCCGCTCGACGGCCCGGCCGAGCTATCCCCGATCCGGGACCGTGTTGCAATGATCCCCATGCATGGTAGATACCCCCGCGATCGCGGGCAAGCGCCGCTCGATCGGTCGCCGGCCCGAGCGAACCTCACGGAGAACCGGGTCATCGACCCCTGCGGGAGAACAACGCATCCAGCCTCGCCATCTCGTCCTCGACGTGGCCCAGCGCGCCCGCGATGTCAGGGGACCATCCCTCCGACGTCTCGGACTGGTCTCCGCCGCCCCCGAGGAAGAACGGCCGGATCGTCCGCTCGCATCGCGGCCCCGCGACGACGGCCAGCGGCAGGTTCTCGCAGCCGAAGAGGCCTTCGCCCAGGGAGAGCAGCGCCGTCAGGCCATCGGTCAGGTGCCGGCAGTCGAGTTCAGTCAAGTTCAGGACGATCCCGTCGGGCTCCCAGGCCATCAACCCGGCCTGTCCCATCGCGAGCATGAAGCGGCCGTCGGCCTCGCCCTCGTCCCCGGATCGGCAGGTCCCGTCGTACCCGACGACGAGGATCTTCCCCGCGGCCCGGGACGATCGGCCGAGGGAGAACCGCACGCGGATCGCGCTCGTCTCGTCCAGGCTGACCGGCTCCAAGGAGATGGCCATCCGCTTGCCTCCACGGTTCGTCGATCCAGGCAGCTTTCGGGTCAAGCGCCGACCAGCTTCGCGGCGGCGCGCTCGGGGGGGGCGGGGACCTCGTCCAGCAGCCTGGCGATCACCGCGTCGGCGTCGATCCCCTCGGCCTCGGCGTGGAAGGTGGTGACGATCCGGTGCCGCAGGACGGGCCGCGCCATCTGGCGGACGTCGGCGATCGCGGCGTGGTAGCGGCCCTGGAGCACGGCGCGGGCCTTGGCGCAGAGGATCAACGACTGACCGGCGCGCGGGCCGGCGCCCCACGAGACGCACGCCTTGACCATCGCCGTCGCCTCGGGCTCGTTCGGGCGGCTGGCGCGGACGAGGTCGCGGGCGTAGACGAACACGTGCTCGGGCACCGGCACCCGCCGCACCAGGTGCTGCATCGCCACGATCTGCTCGGCCGACAGCGCCGTCGTCACGCAGGGCTTCTCGTCGCCGGTCGTCCGCCGCAGGATCTCCAGCTCCTGGTCGGCGTCGGGGTACGGCACCGTCACGTTGAGCATGAAGCGGTCGAGCTGCGCCTCGGGCAGGGGATAGGTCCCCTCCTGCTCGATCGGGTTCTGCGTCGCCAGGACGAAGAACGGGTCCGGCAGGGGGTAGCTCGTCCCCCCCGCCGTGACGTGCCGTTCCTGCATCGCCTCCAGGAGCGCGGCCTGCGTCTTGGGCGGGGTGCGGTTGATCTCGTCGGCCAGGATGATGTTGGCAAACACCGGCCCGGCGATGAACGCGAACCGGCGGCGGCCGGTCTCGGGGTCGTCCTGGAGGATGTCGGTCCCGGTGATATCCGAGGGCATCATGTCGGGCGTGAACTGGATGCGGCGGAACGACAGGCTCAAGATCCGCGCCACCGTGCTCACGAGCAGCGTCTTGGCCAGCCCCGGCACGCCGACCAGCAGGACGTGCCCGCGCGCGAACAGGCCCGTCAGCAGCTCCTCGACGACCGCATCCTGGCCGATGATCACCTTGCCGATCTCGTCGCGGAGCCTCCGGTAGTGCTCCGCCAGCGCGGCGACGGCGGCGGCCTCGTCGGCGGTCGTCTCGGCGTGGGAGGCGGGCGGCATGTGCGGTCCTCGGGTGCGGTCGGCCAATCCCGGCGGGCCGGGGCGGGACTTTCGTTCGAAGGTGACGCGGGGATGCGCGTGCGTCAATGGGTGCGGTGTGACCTCGAACCTTCAATCGGGGTAGGATATGTGCAACATCCTTCGTGCATCGCGGCGTGTCGTCCACGCCGTTCAGCGAACTCACTGGAAGGAAATCGGCCGGTTCATCCTCATACCGACATCGCACAATTCGATCAAAGCGGAGAAGAGGTTCTCCTCATCGACATTGTGGAAACAATCGTAGAGCGAAGTCGCCCCGGCCCGACAATGTGCCGTGTGCTCGAACGCTGAGGATGGTTCCTCCGGGGGCAATTCTCGGAAGCCGTTCGCGATCTCGCCCAATTCCCTCCTCAAGGCCGGGAGCTCCGAGGCGGACCATTCGCCATCGCAGTCCGAGTGCGACATGAGGATCGGATACCTCGACGGGTCGAGATGCCGGGCGATCGTGTCCCGGAAATAACCAAAGTCGGAGTAATGGCCGACCTGAAAACCGGCCACTTCATCTCCTTCGTCATCGAAGATGCACAGATAGAGGCTCACGTCGTCACCTCCGACCTTACTCCGCCTCGTCCTCGAAGAGCGTCGCCACGGCGAGCCGGAAGCCGGGCAGCAGCGCGCCGCCGTCGAGCTCGTCGTGGCGGCCCAGGATGCGGACCTGATTGGGAGAATCGTAGATATAGAACTGGAACGTCTTCGGGTAGACGACCCAGACCTGCCGCACGCCCGCCCGGAAATACTCCTGGACCTTCCGCTGGACCTCGTTGGCCTTGTTGCTCGGGCTGATGACCTCGACGGCCAGGTCGGGGACGATGCTCCAGGCCGCCTCGTCCGGGGCGGGCCGGTTCCAGGGCCAGCGCTCGTTCGAGACGAACGCCACGTCGGGCCGGCGCTCGAGCTTCGTGGCGATGTCGATCCGGAAGAGCATCTCGGTCACGGCCTTCCCGAGCCGATTCGCCCGGACGAACGGGACAAGGATCGCGCTCAGAAGGGTGGCAAGCTCCGCTTCTCGTGCTCCCAAGGTCTTCTCCACGATCTGGCCGTCGACCACCTCGTACAGCATGTCGCCGTCGGGCGGGACGATCTCGGGCGGGGTCGTTTCGGTGGCCATCAGCGTCCTCCATTCGTTGGAGAGGATCTCGGATGGTGGGCGGTGCTCGCCCTACGAGGGCTGACTTCGCTGCTTCTCCAGGTCGGAAATCGCGGCCTTCCAGTCTTCGAGCCTCCCGAATCGCACGACGCGATCGATGCCGAGATTTTCGAGGAGCATGGCCAGGACGATGAGCCGCTGGCGATCGCTGCCGAAGATCCCGCCCGCATACTCGATCGTTTCGGGGGCCTCCCGGATTCGACCCTCGAACTCATCGCTCGACCACCGTCGCCCTTCGCGGCGGATGTCCCAACAGATCGCTCTCATGGCAGGCCCCCCTTGGCGTCGTCCGCCGCCGCGGCCATTGTATCAGCTACCGCGTCACGACGAAGCGGTCGAGCTCGTCGCCGTCGGCGGAGAGCTGGCGCACGAGCAGATGGGCCGCGTCGACGTCGACGACGGTCAAAGAGTGGACGTCGGCGACGAGGCGGGCGGTGAACGGCTGCCATGACGAGGGGGCGTCGGTCTGGTCCGGGTCGTAGAGCCGCGCGCCGCCGGCGCCGGTGACCAGGTAGATCACGCCGTCGGGGCGGGTGCGGGTGCGGCCGTCGAAGGAGCGGTCGATCGTCCATCGGCCCGCGACGTGCCCCTCGGCGTCGACCATCCGGCCGCCGGGGCCCGGCGAGGCGGTGAAGCGGAGCGGATAAGACCGCTGATAGTTGTGGATGTGGCCGCAGATGACCAGGTCGACGCCGTGCTCCTCGAACAGGACGGCCAGGAGGCGCGTCGCCTGCTCGTCGGCGTGGACCCGCGACGAGTGGAACGGGGGCTGGTGGAACGCGACGAACCGCCACGACGCGCCCGCGCCGCCTCCAGGTCGCGCGCCAGCCAGTCGCGCAGCGCCGGGTCGGTCCAGTCGGCGTAGGGGTTCGTGTCGAGCACCGTCCAGTGCGCGTCGCCGAAGTCGAACGAGTAGTTCGCCATGCGGGGGTACGCGGGCCCCGCGGCGTCGAGGAAGGCGCGCCGACGCGCCTCGGCGCCGCGCAGACTCGGCGTGTTGGCCGGGCCCGGCACGGCGAGGGGGCCGTTGAGCGGGAGCGACCAGGCCAGGAAGTAGAACAGCGCGTCCGGATAGACGTCGAGGTCGCGCTCTAACAGGTCGTGGTTGCCCGGCGCGACCAGCGTGAGCGTCGACCGCAGCAAAGGCGCGCCCGACGAGGGGGTCAGGGCGTCGTCGTTGTAGGTCGGGAAGACCTCGTCCAGATAGTCGGCGAGGCGGCCCTTGTAGTAGGCCAGGTCGCCGGCGATCATCACGAAGTCGGGCCGTTCGAGCATCGCCCGCCGGGCGACGGCCCGCGACGCGGCGCCCTCGATGCCGCCGTCGCCGAACGCGACGAAACGATGCGGGCGGCCCGGCCCAGCGCGGGCCCGGCGCGGGCCTCGAACACCGGCACGCCGCCGCGGAGGACGCGGTAGGCGAACTCCGCACCCGGCTCCAGCCCCGAGATCGTCGCGCGGACCAGCCGTCGCGGCTCGATCCCCGCGGGGGCGTACCGCCGCGACGACGGCGGCCCGGCCTCCGCCCAGGGCGCCCCGCCCGCCCTCGCCTCGACCGTCCAGGAGGTGTCGCGGTCAGGGGCCTGCCAGAGTACCTCGACCCTTTCGGTCGCCGAGGCGCGGGGCGCATCGCCCAGTTGCACGTAGGGCTTGACCAGGAACACCCCGTCCGACGACCGCGCCGGGCCCCGACCCCCGCGACGGGCGCCGACGGCCATCGCCAGGCCCCCAGGACAACCGCCCCCAGGACGGCGAGGATGGCGATCGCGACGAAACGGCGTCTGCGACGGCGGCGGTCCGTCATCGGGCGGTCTCGATCCGGGGGGTTGCACAGCGCGCGCGGGAGGGGCCGTCGCCGCCGAGGACGGCCGGGGCGCGATCCTCCGCACTGTCGTAACAAACGATCCCGGTTTCCACAATGCGACGTCCCGCCCGAGACAGGGTCGTACCGTCTCGAAAGTCGGAGAAGGAAACGGCCCTGCCGCCCGGGACCAGCCGGCGGATTGGTCCGGGATTTGCCAGGTAACCCCGTCCCGGGATGTATCCCTGGCCGTCGTTGGCCGGGCCTCTCTCCGCCGCGGCCCCCCGGCGGCATCCCCGGAGAATGGGAATCGCGCAACCCGGCCGCGAGCCGGCCGTCGGCTCGTTGGCCGACCCCTATGGAGACCCGAGAAATGGATTGCTCAAAGCGACCCGCGAGCCCCATCGTCGCGGCCTGCCTGGCCGCGATGGCCCTGATGCTGGCCGAGGCGACCGCCGCGAGGGCCCAGATCCCGGGCCTGCCCGGGGCGCCGAAGCCGGCGGCCGAGCCCGCCAAGGGAGAGAAGAGGGCGCCGACCAAGGACAACCCCCAGGCGACCGTGGCGACCGCCTCGGGGCCGATCGCCGTCGAGACGAAGGTCGGCGACGACGAGATCAAGACGACCCTCCAGGAGCTCCTGCCGAGGTTCCCGGGCGTCCGCACCGTCTCGGTGCGCGTCCGCAACGGCATCGTCACGCTCGAGGGGCATGTGGACGACGACGACACCCAGGACGACGTGACCCAGTTCACCACGAGGGTCGAGGGGGTCCGCCTGGTCCTCAACCGGATGGAGACCGACGAGGAGGTGATGACCGCGCGGCAGCTCGCGGCCAAGATGCTTGGCGAGATCGAGGGGGTCGTGGCGCAGAAGTGGCTGCTGGCGCTGATCGCGGTGGCGCTGGCGCTCGGCGCCTTCGCGCTGGCGCGGGTCTTCAATTCTTATTCAGAGATGCTGCTGGCGCCATTCATCCGCAACGTGATGGTGCGCTCGGTAGTCGGCTCGCTGCTGAGCTCGCTGCTGATCGTCGGGGGGCTGATGCTCGGCCTGGGGGTGCTCCGGCTGACGCACGCGGTGGTCTCGATCCTCGGGCTGGCCGGCGTGATCACGTTGGCCGTCGGGTTCGCGTTCCGCGACATCGCCGAGAACTTCATCGCGTCGATCCTGCTGGGGGTGCGGCGGCCGTTCCAGATCGGCGACTACATCACGGTGGCCGGCCAGGCCGGCGTGGTCAAGACGTTGAACACGAGGGCGACCGTCCTGGTGACGCTCGAGGGCAACCACGTCCGCATCCCGAACAACATCATCTACAAGGAGATCATGGTCAACGCGTCGGCGTCGTCGAGCACGAGGGGCAGCTTCGACGCGGTCGTGCCCAACGAGGCGTCGACCGCCTCGGCGCTGGAGGCGATTAACCGGGTCCTGCGCGAGCAGGAGGGCATCCTGGCCGACCCCCCGGCCCGCGCCCTGGTCGAGGCGCTGGAACCGGGCGGAGTCCGCCTGCGGGCCTACTACTGGATGCCGTCGCGGGGCGTCGACCAGATGAAGCTCCAGGGCGACCTGAAGCTCAAGGTCAAGGTCGCGCTGCAGCAGGCCGCGGCCATCCCATCGGCGACCGCCCCGCCCGTCTCCGCCGCGCAGGCCGAGGCGAACCTGCGGCACGACACCCGCGCCGCCGAGCACGCCTCGCCCGTCGACGACGGCCATCGGACGCCGATCGAGCACGCCCTGAAGCAGGCCGAGAGCCGCGTCAGCGACGAGGGGGAGAACCTGCTGGCCGACGGCAAGGGGCGCAACGGCACGGCATGACCGCGGCCGTCTCGATGCCGCGGTGATCAGGGGGGCGGCGGGTCGGGGAGGAGCCTGCCTCCAGGGGGCCCACATGGCTTGTTCATATTTCTTACGCATGCTGCCGTGGTACAGGGCCGTCTTGAGGTGGTCCAGGGCCTCGCCGTAGAACCCGCGGACGCCGTCTTCCCGGCCCGATCTCGCCTCATCGGTAGCCAACTGCCAGGAGTTCGCGGCTTCCATCAGGTAAGCGACCTGCTGATTCGCGTGAAATTCGGCCTGCCTCGCGAAGGATCTCCACCTCCGCCATGTGATGCCGATCGTGAGCAGCACCGCGACGATCGCCACCGCGATCATCATCCGCCGCGTGTTCATCCGGAGGCGTCGCATGGCTCCCCCCAGCAACCGCCCCTATGCCTCGGTTCGTCACATTCCGTCGGCGCTCAGCCGGCGGCGCGCTTCTTCGGGGCGGGGGCCGGCGGCGTCGGCGGGGCGCCCTGGGGGCGCGCGATGGCGATGCCCAAGCCGATCTCGTTGGCGGCGTCGTAGGCGAGGACGGCATGGCGGTGCGGCGTGGCGGTGTCGGCCATCAGGAGCATCGCCTTGCGGTGCGTCTTCTCCCGCGCCTGGCGGAGCCGCTCGACCAAGGCCGTCATGTCGGCGGCGACCGGCTCGCGGTCGACCTTCATGGCGCCGGCCGGGTCGATCTCGACCAGGATGTAATCGTCCTCCAGGTCGTCGAGGCCGCGCGACCGCCCCTGCTGCGCCGCCGCGGGGCTCTCGGCGTTCGGCTTGGGCACCTCGAGGCTCTTGTAGAGCACCGTCGTCGCCGTCACCAGGAAGAACAGGACGAGCTGGAAGGCGACGTCGACCATCGCCGCGAGGTCGAGCTCCTCGACCCTCTGCGGGGCGTCCCGCGACAGGGTGAACTCGGCGGCCTCCTCGTCCTCGTCGAGCGGGTCGTACCCCTCCGGCTCGTCCCACGACGAGCCGACGACCGGCAGCGCCAGGTGGCTCTCGTCGTCGCGCAGGTCGAGATCGTCGCGGCCGAGCCCCTCCCCCAGGACGGCGTCGTCGTCCTCATCCTCGGGCCCGGGGACGGTCGCGTCATAGGGCTCGTCGTCCTCCTCGTCGTCGAGGTCGTCCGCGAAGGCCGGAGGGCCGGCCTCCTCGACGGGCCGGGCGCGGCTCCGGCCTCGAATCCGGCCCCGCCCTCGGGCGGGGATTCGAGCAGGGCGGGCAGGTCGGCCAGGCGGGCCCACGGGACGGCGGTGCCGGCGGGGCGGATCAGGTCGTCGTCGCGGAGGTCGCCCCGCGCCAGCGCCTCGCGGACGGCGACGGTGCTCAGCGACCGCTCGACTTCCAGGCGATCGGCGTGAAAGACGTCCCAGGTCTCCAACGTCGCCTCACCTCCGCGCGGGGCTCGACACAGAAGCCCGAACCCGATGACGGCCGAACTGGGACCACCCTCACCCTAACCCTCTCCCAGGGGGAGAGGGGACCGGATAGCTCCCTCCCTCTCCCGGCGGGAGAGGGCCGGGGTGAGGGTGCTCATCGCAGCAACTTTCAGCGTTGCGCCTCCTGGACGCCGATGTGGAGCGTGACGCCCTCGACCTCGGCGACGGCGGTGGCCAGCTTGAGCGACCTCGCCGTGCGGGACGGCGCCGTCGGCCTGGAGGACGACCTTGCGACGGCCCTCGCGGACCCCCGCGGCGACGGCCTGTCGCACCTGGTCGAGGGTCGCGGGCGGGCCGTCGCCGCGGCCGAGCACCACCCTCGGCGCGGCGCCCGACGCCGAGGGCCGCAGCAGCGTCAGGACGGTGGCCGTCGTCTCCTCGACCCCCACCCCGTGCCGCGCCGTCGGCACCTCGACCTTCGCGTCGTTGGCGATCTGCACCGAGAAGAGCATGAACGTCATGAGCTGGAACACGACATCCACCATCGGCGTCATGTCGATGTGCTCGTCGCGCTCTTCGGTGGCCTGGCGCCGCAGGAGCATGGATCACCAGTCGTCGGTCGTCGGTCGTCGGTCGTCGGTCGTCAGTCGTCAGTCGTCAGTCGTCAGTCGTCAGTCAGATCAATCGGCCGCTGGCATGGGAATCTCTCCCACTCTCTGGCTGATCACTGATCACTGATGACTGACGACTCTATCGCGGCAGGACGGCGCGGTGCGTCCCGGAGGAGCGGGAGCCGGGGGCGTTGCGCTGCGCCGGGGCTTCGAGGGCCTCGAGGATGTCGAGGAACTCCTGGAGCTGGCGCTCGGTGCGGTCGCGGAGGAGCCGGAGCTTGGCGTGGATGTGGTTGCCCACGATCATCATCGGCGTGGCGATGAGCAGCCCCGAGCCGGTGGCCCACAGGGCCAGGCTGATGTCGTGCGCCAGGTCGGTGGGGTTGACCTTCTCGGCGCCGCCGATCCGCCCGAAGGCGCCGATCATGCTGGCGACCGTCCCGAGCAGCCCGAGCAGAGGGCCCATCCGGACGATCGTCGAGATCGACGCCAGGCGGTTCTCCATGCCGGCGATGACCTCGGTGTGGAACTCCATGACCAGGAGCTGCTTGATCTTGGCCAGCCCCTTGTCGCGGTTCTTCAGCGCGACCGCCATGAGCTGCGCCAGCGCCGTGTGCCAGTGGGGGGCCCCTGGCAGAGCGCCAGCGCGGCGTCGAATTTGCCGGCGCCGCACAGCTCGTCGACCTGCCGGAGCAAGGGCCCGGCCTGCGCGATCGACTTCTTGTCGAGGTTGCGATAGAGCAGGATCGCGTTGTAGACGCCCCAGACGGCCAGCAGCGCCAGCGCCGCGTAGATGGTGTAGCCGAACGCGTCGATGATCTTGGTGATGTCCATGAGCGGATCTCAGGCCCGGCCAGCCCCGGTCGCGCACCGCGACCCGATCCCATTGTGGCCTGGCCGCGACCCGCCCCGCAAGGTTGAAGGGGCGCGGGGCTCGGGCGCCTTGCCAGCCGCGCGGTGGCGCGGGACAATGCGACGACGGGGACCGCCGGGCGCCAGGCCGAACCGAACCGCGATCCGGCCCGGATCGTCGCACTCATCCGAGTCCTTGCCCATGCCGCGTACCGTGCTGATCGTGGACGACGAGCGCGACACCAACGACATCCTCGCCAGCCTGGTCCAGGCCCGCAAGTTCGAGCCGATCCAGCTCTTCTCCGGGGCGCAGGTCGTCGACGTCGTCCGCCGGCGCAACCCCGACCTGATCCTGCTCGACCTGATGCTGCCCGACGTCGACGGGTTCACCATCTGCGACCAGCTCAAGCGGAACCGCGAGACCAACCTGGTCCCGATCATCATGGTCACGGCGCTGCACGACGCGAAGCACCGCGCCACCGGGGTCCGCGTCGGCGCCAACGGCTACCTGACCAAGCCGTTCTCCCCCGACCAGCTCTTCGAGGCGATCGACGAGGCGCTGTCCGTGGCGCCACCAGCACGAGCGGCGCGGCACGCGCGGCGAGATCAACTTCGACGTCCGCAGCGAGTTCGCCTCCCTCCAGCAGGCCAACGACATGCTCGCCGACCTGTTCGCGCACACGTCGCTGACCGAGCGGCAGATCCGCGACCTGAAGCAGTGCGTCCTGGAGATGGGGGGCAACGCGATCGAGTGGGGCCACCGCAAGAACGCCGACCTGGTCCTGCGGATCACCTACCGGATCGACCCCGACGCCGTCACGCTGATCATCCGCGACCAGGGCCCCGGCTTCAACCCCGAGAAGATCCCCCACGCCGCCTCGCCGGAGGACCCGATCGGCCACCTCGACGTCCGCAAGGAGGCTCGGCATCCGCCCGGAAGGGGGCTTCGGCATCATGCTCGCCCGCGGCCTCGTCGACGAGTTCCAGTACAACGACAAGGGGAACGAGGTCACGCTGATCAAGCGATTCGAGAAGAAAGATCCCGCCCCCTGACCGGCCGGGCGCGGGCCGACGTCGGCCGGGTCAGTAGCTGTCGGCGCCGACGACCTCGCCCCCGGCCTTGGTCGCGATGGCGCGCCAGGTGGTGATGTTGACCGAGTCCTTGACGAACCGGACCGAGCCGTCGAGGAACGCCACGTTCACCCCGCCCGGGTGCCGCGAGCCGGCGCCGACGGCCGAGTAATACGAGTCGAGGCCGGTCGCGCCGGCGAAGGCGCACGCCTTCTTGTTCGGCGCGTTGATGTGCGAGTAGCAGCCCCCCTCGCCGCAGACGTGCAGGACCCACAGCTCCCCCTTGCGGTCCCAGTTCGTGCCGGCCGTCTCCTGGTAGATCTTCGTCGTCGCCTGGCAGTCGGCGACCGCGGCGTCGAGGTTGATGGGGGTAGTCCGGTTCGTGTACGAGATCGTCGTCATCGACCAGGTCTGGTCCGGGCCGGTCGAGGCCGTCTGGAACAGGCCCTTGACGTACTCGCTCCAGATCGCGGTGTTCGACAGGCCGTCGCTGACGCTGGCGAAGGTGACGATCGGCCCGTAGGCGTTGCCCGAGGGGGTCGGGAACGAGTAGGCGGGGCCGTCGTGGATGCCGGCGTTGTTGCCGATGAAGGTCCCGACGTTGTTCGGGTAGCTCGTCGACCCGGCGACGAGCGACACCGCGCCGAGCGTCAGCGTCGGGCTGGGCTGGTTCGTGTCGGAGGGGCAGTTGAACGTGTTGATCTGCGTGGTGACGATCGTGTAGGTCTGGGGCGAATTGTAGTGGAACCCCATGTTGACTGAGTTGTACAGCGCCGATTGCTCGATGAAGGGGAGGATGCGGACCTTCATCGAGAAGTCGTTGATGGTGTTCGTGGCGCTGGTGCCGGGGTTGCTCGTGGGGGGCACGCACCCGTTGGAGCCCTCGTAATTGGCGACGGCCAGCGCGAGCTGTTTGAGGTTGTTGACGCACTGGCTCCGCGGCGCCGACTCGCGCGCCGCCTGCACCGCGGGCAACAGCAAGGCGATCAGCACGGCGATGATCGCGATCACCACCAAAAGCTCGATCAGCGTGAAGCCGCGTCGCCCACGCAAACGCATGCCTGCGATCATGGTGTCCTCTGTGGCGAGGGAAGGCCAGGGAACCCGGTCGGGAAGGAGACAATCCGGACGGAGAGAGGTGAGCCAATGGTAGGAGAGCGTCGGAAGACCGTCAAGCGTCTCGGGAAATTCCCGGAATTGCCGGATACTGCGATGGCGTGGGGTCGCCCTCGCGCCGGCTCAGAGCTTCGCGGCGTAGACGCGGGCGACGGCGTCGGCGATCGCCTCCCAGTGGTCGCGCCGGGCGCGGGGCGACTGCTCGACCTGGATGCCGGTGCCGCGGCAGTAGCGGTTGACGATGTTGCGGGGGTCGATCCCGCCGTTGGCGTCCCCCGGCCTGCCGATCAGGACCGGGATGCCCGAGCCGTCCAGCGCGCGGCCGATCTCGGCCTGCAACTCCTCCTTGAGCGCCCTCGGGCCGCCGCCGCCGATGAGGATGGCGTCGCGGGCCATGCCGTGGAACGACACGGCGTAGTCGTAGCGGCGGCCGGCGATCCGCGCCAGCCTCGGGAAGCTCGCCTCGCTGATCTCGGTCGAGGTGATGTGCCAGCGGGCGGAGGCGGGCCGGCCCCCCTCCCGCGACCAGCCCTTGCACCGCCAGGTCGTGACCGCCTTGCCCTTGCCGGCCAGGGCGACGGCGAGGCGCTCGGCCTGCGCGTCGGTGGGGGGCTCGATGTCGCCGCCGTGCGGGGCGAGCACGAGCAGGCCGGTGCCGTCGCCGCCGGACCGCTCGACGAACTCGCCGCGACGCCTCGCCTCGGCGTCGGTGAGCGTCGGGTGCGGGGCGAACGCCCGCACGCGCGCCGGGAAGTTGCCGGGGGGGGTCCCGAGCCGGTCGCGGGCCATCTTGCCCATGCGCACGATCGTGTCGGGGTCCTCGTCGCGGGCCTCGCTGACGGTGAACAGGGCGACATCCGAATCATCCCGGTAGACGCGGACCTGATGCCCGACGGCCCCCCCGATGGCGCGGAGGCGATCGGCGTCCGCCGAGCAGTGCTCCTTGCGGGCGACGAGCCCCGCCTGGCCCTTCAGCGGCGCCAGGATCGTCGCCTCGAAGCCCGGGCCCTCGGTCGGCGTTGCGGGCCCGTCCTCCTCGGCCGTGGCGAGGAATCGCGCCGCCCCGACGACCGTGACCAGGATTGCTATCCCGCGGAGAGGGGGTAAGCACGTCCTGCATCTCATGGTTGAAGACCGATGATGTTCAGGAGGGGAGTCCCACGAACAGGCCGTTCGGCCGAATACGCACCCGGCCGCGTTGATAATCAAAGCCAACATGGAAGTACCGGAAGAAGCCGGTATGACCGAGTGTGATCGTAATTCGATCCTCGGCCGAGTCGTCCATCGGCCCGGGCAGGAAGGCCACACGAGCGGCCCAGCACCACGACCTCGGTGATTGGCGCAGCTCCGGGATCACTTCACCGAAATACCCGACGGCTTCGCCGTCGACCCCGCGGAACAGGACGGGATGGTCGCGATCCAATCCCACCCCGAGTCGCTCGGCGACCGCCGAGGGGAATTTGGTGTCATCGGAGCCGGTGTCCAGGAGGCCGAAATAGGGCTTGGCGGGCCCCCGCGGCCCCGATCCAGATCGGGATGACCGGACGATGGATGACGCCCGATGGGTAGGCCGGAGTCGGCTGGACCTCGGCGCGTCGGAACTTGAAGGTCACAGGCGATGCGGGGCCGGGGGCCGCTGGAGGATCGGATCGGGCTCTCCGACTCCTGCGGCCAACCGTTCCGCCTCCTCGATGGTGTCCGCGACGGCGAGGATACGCATCCCATCGGAGGACCAGGCCACCCATCGGCCGACGCAGGCCAGCGGGACGACTTCCGGCTCGTCGGTCGGCGGCTTGATCGGAT
This sequence comes from uncultured Planctomycetaceae bacterium, assembly GCA_963708145.1. Lineage (GTDB taxonomy): Bacteria > Planctomycetota > Planctomycetia > Isosphaerales > Isosphaeraceae. The sequence continues at coordinate 848,515 of OY970189.1, forward strand.
CAGAACGGCGGATGTCCGTGGCCATAGCCTGTCCCTCGGCCTGCTCCCGTAGGGCGATCGAGGAGAGGAACGATCCCCCCGGTTGTGTGTTTCCCTTGATCGGAGCAGGGAAGAGGCTCCGGCGTCAACCCCTATTTGAGCCCGTAGATCGCGCTGTCGCCGAGCTCTTCCTCGATGCGGAGGAGCTGGTTGTACTTGGCGATCCGGTCGGAGCGGCTGGCGCTGCCGGTCTTGATCTGGCCGGCGTTGGTCGCGACGGCGATGTCGGCGATCGTGGCGTCCTCGGTCTCGCCCGAGCGGTGGCTGATGACGGCCGTGTAGTGGTGCCTCTGCGCGAGCTGGACCGCCTCCAGCGTCTCGGTCAGCGTGCCGATCTGGTTGACCTTGACCAGGATGCTGTTGCAGCACCCCTTGGCGATCCCCTCGGCCAGCCGCGCCGGGCTGGTGACGAAGAAGTCGTCGCCGACGACCTGCACCCGGCCGCCGAGCGATTGCGTGATCGCGCGGTAGCCGTCCCAGTCGTCCTGGTCGAGCGGGTCCTCGATCGAGACGATCGGGTACTTGTCGACCCACGAGGAGAACAGGTTGACCATCTCCCGGCTGGTGAAGAGGCGGTCGGGGTCCGACTTCCAGAACTTGTAGCCCTTCTTGCCCCCCTCGTCGAACAGCTCGGAGGAGGCGCAGTCGAGCGCGATGGCGAAGTCCTTGTCGCGGCCGGCGGCGTAGCCGGCCTTGTCGACGGCCTCGAGGATGTACTGGATCGCCTCCTCGTTGTCGAGGTTGGGCGCGAAGCCCCCCTCGTCGCCGACGTTGGTGTTGTGGCCCGCCTTCTTGAGGATGCCCTTGAGGTGGTGGAAGACCTCGGCGACCATCCGGATGCCGTCGGAGAAGCGGCTCGCCCCGATCGGCATGACCATGAATTCCTGGAAGTCGATCTTGTTGTCGGCGTGCTTGCCGCCGTTGATGATGTTGGCCATCGGCACCGGCAGGACGCGCGCGTTGGCGCCGCCGAGGTAGCGGTACAAAGGCAGCCGATGCGATGCGGCGGCGGCCTTGGCGGCGGCCAGGGAGACGCCGAGGATCGCATTGGCGCCGAGCTTGCCCTTGTTGGGGGTCCCGTCGGCGTCGATCAAAGCCCGATCGAGCCCGACCTGGTCGGCCGGGTCGCGGCCGACGACCGCCCTGGCCAGCGCGTCGTTGACGTTCTGGACGGCCTTGACGACCCCCTTGCCGAGATATCGTTTCTTGTCGCCGTCGCGGAGCTCGACCGCCTCGTGGGCGCCGGTGCTGGCGCCGGAGGGGATCGCGGCGCGGCCGAGGGTGCCGTCGGCCAGGATCACGTCGACCTCGACGGTGGGGTTGCCCCGGCTGTCGAGGATCTCTCGGCCGCGGACCGCGGCGATCGGGGCGGGGTGCGTGCTCATCGGTGCGAGGGCTCCACAAGCGAAGGACGGAGGTAGGATTCGGTCGGGCCGGGATCGGCGACAGGCCGCGGGGGAGGGGCGGCGGATGGCTCGGACCAGCTCAACTCGTATTGGCGATCCCCGTAGGGCGTGTGTAACACGCCAATCCGGCCCGGGGCCGGAAGGCCGGCGTGTTGCACACGCCCTACTTTCCCGACATCGGCGGAAAAAAGTCAAGCGCGAGGCGGTCCCGCCCACCCTGGTGGGCAAGGAGCACGGTTGGGAGGATGTCTCCGGTCGGGGGACGGAGACCGCCACGCGATGAGGCCTCAGGGTGCCAGTTCTCGAGGACACTCGCCCGGGCTCGGGAGAGCGCACGGGCCGGGGCCCCGAAGGGAGGGCCGCGGCCCGGACGCTCTCAACCCGATCCCGTCGTCGCTCGGGGAGGTCGGCCCGGCGGGCCCGAACCTCGTCCCCGAGATCCCCGGCTCGTCGCGACGGCCGGATGATGCCGCCCCCGGGCCATAACGTTATCGGCGCGGCGCGCGCCGGCTTGACACCGGGCCCGAGATCAGAGGCCGCCGGGGTCGGCCGTCCGCAGGAGTGGCACGACGTACTTCTTGAGGAAGGCCGGACTATCCGGCCCGACGTGTCCGCCGAGGTATCCCGTCGTGGCCATATTTGGATGCCAGCGCACCTGCCGGAGCTTGCCATAGAGGGCGCGTTGCGCTCGTCGAGCCCCGGCGGGGGCCGGAACCCGACCATCCCCGCGCTGACGGTCCTGATCCGGTCGATCGTGCCGAACACCCGCGTCCCCAGCCCCAGCACGATCACGTCGAGCGGCGACCAGAACACGACCATCTCGCGCCTCACGGCGCGCAGGGCGCGCGACAGGTCATACGTCGGCGACAGGGCCGGCGACAGGAGCACGGCCACCTCGACCGCGTCGTCGGGCAGGTGCTCCAGCGCCTTGACGACCAGCCCCGTCCCGCCCGACTTGCCGACCAGATAGACCGGGCGCCGGGCCTGAGGGCGCGGAACGCCTCGACCTCGGCGGCGATCTCTCGGGCGCGGAGGTCGCGGTTCTCGGCGTTGGTCAGGTCGGCGTGCCAGCGGCCGAACCCGTGCCCCCACGCCACGACCCGCACCGCGAGCGGCAGCCCCGAGCGACCCCATCACGTACCGCAGCCCCGTGCCGCACAGGTCGAGCCCGCCGACGCCGTCGGCCACCAGCACCAGGCCACGACCCTCCCCATCAACGTCGTTCGAAAGGTCGGGCGGCTCGCCGTAGAGCGCCCGGAAGACCCGTTTCACCAGCGTCGAATAGAGCATCATCAAGCCAGTCTATGACACGACCCGCGGCGCGACCAGCCCCCCGCGACGACACGGGCTTGACACCCGGCCCGCCACTTTGTAATACAAAGTTGGTCCTCGTCCTGCTCGCATCGAGTCTCGCTCGCGGGGGGCGTCTCATGAGTCATGCGTGGTTCAAGCCCTGGGGGTGGATCTATCGGCCGTCGTCGTGGCAGGCGGTGGCCCTGGTCGTCCTGGCGGCGGCCTTCTGCGTCCAGGTCTTCCTCGCCGTGGATCGGAGGTCGCATTCGGCGAGCGACACGCTCTACGGGGTGTTCCCGTTCGTCGTCCCGTGCCTGATGCTCCTCAACTGGGTGGCCTCGAAGACGAGCGCACCGGGCCCGACGGATGATTGATCCGGTCTTGCCTCGGGTGGCATTGACCAACTCGTTTGTCAGTGCCCGGGTCCCGGGCGGGACACTGATAAACGAGTTGGTCATTGCCACCCCGCGATTCCGGGCGTGTCGGGGCCTGCGGGGCGAGCGAGTCCGGATTGCGCCTTTCTATGCGGAACACGCACTGCCTCGTCCATGGCACGGGATCCAATATTCTTTCCATCGTGCGTGCAGCAAAATCGGCCGCCGTGTCACTAATGGGCGGAATCAGGTTCTTTCAATTTGGGGCGGCGCCTATGAGCCGAACCGATGCGGAGTGCGTCCGCCTGTGCCTCTCCGGGCATCCGGAGATGTTCCGGCTGTTGGTAACACGTTACGAGAGCCCACTCCTTAAGTACCTGGCCGCCCGGCTGGGGAATCAGGACGAGGCCGTCGAGGCCGCGCAGGAGACCATGGTGCGGGCGTACTTTGCCTTGCCGAAGCTTAAAAGGATGGAAGCCTTCTCCTCCTGGCTGCTGGGCATCGCCGACCGGGTAGCCAAGGAATCCCGCCGTAAGCGGCGGTTTCCATCGGCCGACGTCAACATCGAGGCCATCCCGGATCGCACCGGGGCCGGACCGGGACCGAACCATCGGCCGGGGCCGGAGCTACTCCAGGCGGTAGCCGATCTCCCCGAACCGCACCAGCAGGTCATCCTGATGCGGTTCTATGGGGGCCAGTCGTGCGCCGCGATCAGCCGCGACCTGGGCGTGTCCCTGGGGACGGTCACCAGCCGGCTCTCGCGGGCTTACGCCCTGCTCCGGGAGGCGTTGCGCGTGCTCGAACCAGATGCGGAGGTCGAACCATGAATTGCCCTGACTGCCGGGATTTCTTCGCCGCCGAACTCGAGGGCCTCCTCGGGGAGGATGCCAGTCATCAGCTCGAGGCGCACTTGGCCGTGTGTCCGGCCTGTCGGGCGGCCTTGGACGAGACCCGCCGTCTCTTCGATCGACTCGGACAGGACGCTCAGGAAGCCCCCGAATTCTCGATCACAAACTCGGTCATGGATCGGATCGTTCGCGAGCAAGCCCTCCAATTGAGGAGCGACAAGGCCATGAGACGCATCGCGAAGTTCGCCGCCGCCGCCGCCGTCCTGATTGTCGCGGGGATCGCCATCTCGCATCCGATCACGGGCCCCGCTGGCGGCCGGCTTCATGCCGACGTCCTGTCCAAGGCGCGGGAACGGGTCGAAGGGGCGAAGTCGGCGACTTGGAAGGTCTCCTACTACGAGCAACTCTGCAGCGAGGATCGCAAGAAGACCCGATGGTTCAAGGATTCAAACAACGAGCTGAGATTCGCCTACCAGTCTCCCGGTAGATACCGGCGCGAAGACCTGAACAAGGACGGCGAGGTCGTCTTCGCGTCCATCGAAGACCAGGTGAGCCAGGCCAGGCTCGACATCGATTACAAGCAGAAGACGGCCACCTTGACCCCCTTAGGCGCATCCCCATCCGCATACCACCCGGATGGCCCCTTCGGCAAGTACCTGGACCTCATGAAGCGCGATGACCTCAAGTCCTTGGGAAAGAGTGACGTGGCCGGTCGGGAGGCAAACGGATTCCGGTACGCGTTCTTTGATCGAGTCATCGAGAGAGACTATAGCTACAACTTCTGGATCGACGCGGTGACTAAGCGGTTGGTCCTATGCCGGGATCCCGGTGGCGACATCTTCGACCCCGCCCAGATCGTACAGGATCGAGAAGTGGCCTTCCCAGTCAAGGGGATCGAATATCGCGGGACGGTGTTCCTCCCGAACCAAGACGAGGGGGGGCAACCCGGGCACACGGGCTACATCCTTCGCGACATCGCCTTCGACGTGGTTCTCGACGACTCGCTGTTCAGCCTTATCCCCCCTGAGGGCTTCGCCCTCAAGGCGGTAGAACCCCCTCCGATTACCGAGCAAGATATAATCGCATTCATTGACATCGTTGCTAACTACTTCGGAGGGACGTTCCCCGACCGGTTCCCCTACTTCAATCACGAGGGAGACGAATATCTCAGGTTCGAACGGGTTGAGCGCGACGTGCAGAAACGATGGCGAGGAGAACCGCTGGCCGAGGGTCGTGAGCCGATGCCGGCCGAGATGAAGATGGTGGAAGCTATGCACAAGTGGTGGCAGACCGGCATCCCCGGCCCGGGGCCGATGCACGTCTTCATCAACCGAATCATCGCCAAGGGCAGTTGGAAATATCTCGGGAAGGGCGTGAGGCTCGGGGACAAGGACAAGATTGTCTGCTGGTATCGGCCGAAGAATTCTCGGACCTACCGGGTCGTCTACGGCGATCTGAACGTCGAGGATGTAGCCCCCGAGGGCCTGCCATTGCCGGTTGAGAGGTAGCATACCCAGGGCGGCCGGGGGATTCAGCGCTCCCCGCAACAGAAGAGGCACTTCTGAACCAACGGTCACTATCGACCGTTGGTTTTTGTCCGGTTGCTATCCCAAGGCCAGCCCCGCCGGTGCCATCCCGCGGTCATCGGTCGGCGGGGTTCAGGCCCCCTTCTCGGGGCGGGCGGGGGCCGGGGCGGGCTCGGCGTCGACGTCCTGCCACTTCATGGCGCGGGCGTGGCGCATCGGGGCGATCCGGAGGATGACCTCGCCCTTCTGGAACAGGCGGACCGTGCCGGTCGACTGGCTGACGACCACGGCCACGGCCGAGGTGACGTTGGTGATCGCCGCGGCGGCCCAGTGCCGCGTGCCCAGCCCCTTGGGCAGCGTCAGCCCGGTGGTCGGCGCGTCGATGATCCGGCAGGCGGCCTCGACCGTCCCGTCGCGGGCCACGACGAAGGCGCCGTCCATCTGCGCGATCTCCTTGATCGCCTCGCGGACGCGGGGGTCGCGGAGGTTGCGCTCCTTGCGGCGGTAGCCCTTGAACGGGTCGAACCCGAGCACCCGCGCGGGCCAGGACGTTCCGCACGTCGCCGACGACGATCAACGTGCCGACGGCCTTCCCCTCGCGCCCCTCGCGGCCGATCTCGACGGCCACGTCGACGACCGCCTTCAAGGTCTCGAACGGGACCGAGGTCTCCAGCGCCCGCAGGTCGCGCGCGGTGAGGCGTTCGAGGTGGTCGCCGAGGCGGACCACCGTCATCGAGTCGAGCGCGTCGGGCTCGAAGCCCGAGTGGACCACGACGACCCGCGCCGGCGGCGAGCTGGTCGTTGGCCACGGCCTCGATCAACGCCAGGGTGATCCTCTCGATGACCGGCGCCTCGGTCGGCTCGACCTCGACGGCGGCCAGGCCCGCCTCTCGGATCGCCGCCAGGTGGCGGGGCGAGTCGGCCGCGACCAGGATCTTGACGTCGTCGGCCAGGGCGGCGATCGCCGGCCAGTCCATCGCCCCCTCGGGCAGGACCAGCAGACCGGCCGCGCCCAGGCGGCCGACCGCCTCGCAGGCCAGCGCCAGCAGGGTCGTCGTCGCCCGGTTCATGGCGATCGTCGTCACGGTGAGCCGCCTCGCTCGTCTCGTCGCCGATCGTGGGCCCGGCCCGGGCCCCGCACGCGGGCCCGGACGCGCAGACGACACTTTATCCATCGCGACCGCGCCGGGCAACTTCCGGCCGCGGACAAAACGTAGGGCGTGGGGAGCACGCCGGTCTTCACCCCCGTCCGGAAGACCCGCGTGCTCCCCACGCCCTACGTCACGTCGCGGGATGCGAGACGCACCAACGTCTTGCGATCAAACAAGATCGGTGCGTCTCACGCGCCCGGGCCGCGATCGGCCCTCACTTCGCCTCGTCCTTCTTGGGCTCGTCCTTCTTCGTCTCCTCCTTCTTGGGCTCGTCCTTCGGCTTGGCCTCGTCGTCCTTCTTGGCGGCGGGGCCCTTGGCGTCGCGGACCGCCTTGATGTGGCGGTTGAGGATCTCGGCGCGCTGCTTGTACCAGTCGGTCAGGCCCTTCGAGGGGGGGACGATGCGGACGTCCTTCGTGGGGGTGATCCCCTCGACCTTGCCGAAGCCGGTGTACCAGGCGCCGAAGACCTCGGGGCTGACGCCGGTCTGGTCCTTGAGCGTCTTCTCGTCGGTGGCGCGGCCGGTGATCAGGATGTCGAGGATCGGCGGCGGGTCGATCGAGGTCTTCACGAGGCCCGCGTCCTGCGCCGCGACGATCGCCTCGGCCACGGCGCGGCGGGCGGCCTCGAGCTTCTCCTCCACCTCCTTGGGGATCGGCACCTCCTTGGCGGGCTCGGGCGTCGCCGTGTCGGCCTTGGGGGCGTCGGTCTTCGGAGGTTCGGCCTTCGGGGTCTCGGTCTTCGGAGGTTCGGCCTTCGGGGTCTCGGTCTTCGGGGTGTCGGCCTTGTCCTCGGCCTTGGGGGCGTCCTTCTTCTCGTCCTGGGCGAACATGCGGGCGGTGCCGGCCAGGCCGAGCACCAGGGACAGCGACAGAGCGAGCGTGGCGAAACGGCGCACCAGGGGATCTCCTTGGCTTGGGGAACGGGTTCGAGTGATGAGCCTCGGCCCGCGTCCGGGAGCGGGCGGGCTTTTCGCCGAGTGTAACGGCGGCGAGGCCGGCATGCCAGGGACATTGGGCCGCATCGGGACCGACCCCGGAGGTGCCGCCCGCCCCGGTGGCGCCGACACTTGCGCCGGGGACCGGCGTGCCGGTCGCGACGAAAAACCCGGAAGCTGGGGTCATGCCGGCCGGCGCGGCTGCCGAATGAATCTTCTGTCCGAGATCGGAGCATCGGGCCCCGGGCGGAGTCCGGGGGCGCGGCCGGAGGCCAGGGGGGAGCCATGAGGCAGACGATCACGAGGGCGGGGCGGCACGCCCGGCCGTCGCTGGAGGGCCTGGAAGGGCGCCAGCTCCTGAGCGCGGCGCCCGTCGCGACCCAGGCCGACGTGCAGGCGCAGGCCGACCCGTCCGCCATCCAGAAGTTCTCCTACACGACCCCGCAGGGGTCGCACGTCACGATCCGGCTGTTCGGCGTCGGGACCCTGGCCGGCACGACGGTCGACCCCGACGGCGCGCTGAACCTCCGGTACAGCGGCACCAACGCGGAGACGGCGATCGTCGGCCACGTCTCCGGAGGGACCGGCCGCGCCCCCCTGCGCAGCTTCCGCGACGCGAGGATCACCGAGCAGGACCTCAGCGGGGTCGGCGCCAGCCCGCTGGCCCAGGTCCACCTGAAGGACTTCGACCTCGTCGACAACGGCACGATCAACCTGGAGGCGGGCGTCCAGACGCTCCTGCTCGACTCGGTCGGCGCCAACACCCAGCTCAGCCTCCGCGCCCTGCCCGCGTCGTTCTCCGCGTCGTCGAGCCCGTCGAACCTCATCACGGGCACGACCAACGGCGTGACCGTGACGTACACCATCGGCACCGACCTGTCGCTCACCCTGGCCTCGGTCAGCGGCCAGTTCACCGCCGGGCTCAACCTGGTGACCAACCCGACGACGACGACGAGCACCGGGGCGGCGGTCGGCACCGGCACCACGGCGACGGTCACCGCGGGCACGGCGATCGGGACGACCATCGCGACGCCCGGCACGTCGGTGCCGGCCAACGGGTCGCAGGGCAACGGGCACAACCCCGGGGCGCCGCCGGCCCCCCCGGGGCTGGTCCTCAACATCAACCACATCCGGGGCGTCCGCACCGCCGTCGGCCTGGGCGACCCGCTGGTCTACGGCGTCGACCCGGTGGCCAACACCCTGATCCTCTTCGACGCGAGCACCGGCGCGCCGGTCAACACGATCCACCTGCCCGCCACCGGGACGCCCGCCGGGGGGGTCGCCCTGGCGCGCAACGGCCGCGAGCTCGTGGCGCTGGTCAACGAGGGGCTCGACCATCCTGGCCTACGACGCCGTCAGCGGCGCCCCGGTCGGGCAGTTCAGCACGGCCAGCCTCGCCGCCGACGGCCTGGCCACCGTCGACGGGATCGGCTCGACCGACACCCGGACGGTCGTCGTCGACACCGCGGCCGGCGGCGACGGCACCGCGCAGATCATCGACGTGGCCGCGAGCCTCGCCTCGGGCCAGGCGGTCGCGGTGGGCAGCCCGTTCACCCCGACCCGCGAGTTCCTGCTGACGGCGGGGCTGGGCAGCGTGCCCGCCTCGAACACGCTCTACGCCACCGGCGCGGCGTTCTTCGACACGTTCCAGCCCGGCCTGACGCAGTTCGGCATCCTGTCGATGAACACCCGGGGGGACAAGCTCGGCGAGTCGGCCCGGACCGAGCTGCTGTTCAACGGGAAGTCGGTCAACACCGGCTCGCCCCCGCCCTTGACCCAGGCCTTCGGCAGCGTCGACCAGGCGCTCGCCCTGGTGACGGGCGTCTCCAACGGCCGGAACGTCGTCACGGAGATCAACCCGACGTCGCTGTCGGTCGGCGGCTCGTTCCCGCTCGACGACGCGAACCCTCTGATCGGCCTGACCCGGTCGTTCCGCCCCGACCTCGTCGGCTCGGCGCTGGTCGACATCCAGGGCAACGTCCAGTCGGTCCGCGCCCACGACGCCAACGGGCTGGTCCTCAACGACGCCGGCAACCTGAACCTGGTGAAGATCCACAACACCTCCAACTCGGTCCTCATCGGCGAGCCGTTCGGCCACCCGCAGATGCCGGTCCGCTCGAACGTCACGATCCTGTCGACGGCGCGGATCTACGCCGATCGGGGCGGCGTGACCGTCGTCCCCCACCTCCCGCAGATCGGCCCCCTGTCGCTCCCCTCCTGACCCGAGCGATCGCGAGGCCCGCGCCGCGCTGCCCGCACGCGACGCCCCGGCGCGGCGGCCGTCGATAATTGAGGACGTGTTGGACCTCTCCCCCCTCCGCGGTCTATCCTGACGTCCCTGGACCTGGAGATGTCTCGACCGGATCGACGCAAGGACCCGGCACCACCGAGGGAGGAACGATGATCGAAGCCCTGGCCACGATGTTGATGGGGGTCCTGGTCCTCGCCGCCGGGTTCTACGGCGCCCTCCGCTGGATCGTCCTGGACGGCGGGCCGGTCCGGCGCGACTGGTAGCCCTCGGCCGGGGCGACGGCGACGATCGTAGGGATCGCTCGCGGCGCCTTCGGGTCAACCCAGTTTAATATTCAAGGATTGGATGAAGATCGGGGGCAAGCGGGCCGATCGAGGATTCAATGGATCGGGTCGAGACGGGCTCGACCGTCCGGCGCTCCGCAGGACGGAGGCGTTGATCAGGCCAGGGAGGGTGGTCCGCACCTCAAGAATGAGTGGGATCCCCGATGATTACGAACGACCGCGACCCACGGTCCCGCGCCCCCCGGCTCGAGTCCCTGGAAGAGCGTAACCTCCTGAGCCTGATCGGCTCGAAGCCGACGCTGTTCGTCGAGAACGGCCCGGGCGTGCGGAACCTCCGCCATGGCGGGGTGAGCATCATCCAGCCCGCGAACATCCACGTCTCCGGCGACGCCCAGCCCGGGGCGCCGGGGACGACCGTGCAGGTCAGCATCTTCGCCGAGGACCGCGCGGGGAACATCGTCAACGGCGGGGCCCCGCTGGCGACGACGACGCCCGACGCGCTGGGCCGCTACTCGGCCGTCGTCTCGCTGCCCAGCACGACCCGCCGCGACGTCAACTTCCTCGTCGCGCGCGAGACGGCGTCGGCCGTCGAGACCTCGCGCTCGCCATCAACGCCACGACGATCAGCGGCCTCCACGGGTCGGTGAGCCTCGACCCCGGCACGCTCTCGGGGCTGACCGGCACGATCGCCAACCCGACCGGCACGATCAGCGGCCTGTCGGGGCCGATCACGCTCGCCGCCGGCACGACGATCAGCGGCATCACCGGCTCGGTCGTCACGCCGGCCGGGACCACGCTGAGCCTCAGCAACGGCGCGATCACCACGACCGGCGCGCCGATCACCCTGCCCGGCGGCACGTTCACCACCGGCGTCGGGACGATCTCGGGGCTGACCGGCACGCTGACCGTCCCGGCCGGCACGACGATCACCGTCGGCGGGTCGAGCGGCACCATCGGCGCCATCACCAACGGCACGATCACGATCAACCCCGGGGCGACCGTCACCGGGTCGTCGGGCACCTTCTCGGGCCAGACCGGGACCGAGGGAGGGACGACCGGCACCGTGACCGGCCTGACCGGCACGGCGGGCGGCTCGACCGGCACGCTGACGCAGACCGGCACGGCCTCGCTCGGCGCCCAGACCGGCGCGCTGACCGGCGCCTCGGGCACGATCGCGCCGACGACCAGCACGCTGACCCAGACGGGCACCGCCGTCGAGAGCGGCCGCACCGGCACCTTCTCCAACGGGACCGGCACGATCGCCGCGACGACCGGGACCGCCACCCAGCTGGTCCAGGAGGTCGCCACCTCCGACGCCGTGACCGTCTTCATCCACCAGACGCGCGCCTCCGCGGGGCTGGGCCTCGCGGTCGACGCCATCCATGGCGCCGCGCACCCGGGCGCCCTGAAGCTCCACGCGGCGGTGTTGCACCGGGCGGGCTGAACCCCCGACCGGCCCCGACCCGGGGCGTCGCGCGAGGCCCGATGTCTCGCCGCCACGCCCCGGGCCCGGTGCCGTCATCGCGGCGATCGACGCGGGTGCGAAGGCAGGAGCTTGGGGCGGGGGTGGCGCGCGGCCAGGATCGGCCCGGCGCGGTCCTCCAGGTCGTCCCAGATCGCGGCCAATTCGCCCAGCGCCGTCGCGGGCCGCGCGGCGGCGACGCGCGCCGAGAGCCGGTCGCGCAGGGCCCGCATCTGCGCCTCGTCGAGCAGGTTCGAGGCGGTCAGGGTCACGAGCATGCGGTGCGTCTCGGCGACGGCCTGGCGCCAGCGGCCGGCGTCGACGCCCTCGGGGGTGATGTCGCCGAGCGGGTCGATCGCCGGGGCCACCTGGCGCGCGCCGAAGGAGGCCCGCGCGGGTAGCGGGCCCGCCAGTCGAGGAAGGCGAGGTACAGCGCCCCCCAGGTCGTCAGCACGACCAGCCCGGCCGCGATCACGAACCGTCGTCCCGAGTGCGTCGCGGCCTCCGGCCGACGGCCCTCGGCGCGCGCCCAGGCGAGCCCGTCGAGCCGCCACCGCCGCGGCGGGCCGTCGCCCGCATTGCCGTCGTCGCCCGTCACCGCATCGCCTCGCCCCGCCCGATGCCCCCGCATGCTCGGTCCCCGGGACCTAGTGTAGTCCCTCTCCGGCCGGGCGGGAAGGAGGCGCGCGGCCCGGGCGCCCGGGCTGATCTGACGTACGCCCTCCACCCGGCACTCCCCAACACGGGGGATGGAGAAAAGGGCGCGGATCGATCGCATCGCCGGCCCAGTCTCCGCGCCCGACCGCCGAAATTGCCGTATCAACCGCGACTCACTAAAATGGAGGAGGGTCCAATCATGACATCTCCCCGGAAAGTCCGGACGATCGCGGGAGGATCGGGGGTAGGGCCGCCGGATTGACGGAACCTGCCGAAGAGAAGAGATGAGGAGCCGATGATGCCGCACGCCCATGCCGAGGAGAACACCGACGCGATCCGTGAGGAATGGATCGCCCGTTTAAATCGTCTCGTCGATGACGTCGAGACGTGGGCCAAGGCGCTCGATTGGACGACCAGGCGGATTGACAAGCCGATGAAGGATTCGCTGATCGGGCCTTACCAGGCCCCCGGCCTGCTCATGCAGAAGGAATTCACGCGAATCATCCTCGACCCGATCGGGCGTGCAACACCCGGTTCGGAGGGGTTGGTCGACCTCTACGTGATGCCCGCGTTCGATGACATCGCGAGCCTGTACTTCTCCGACGGCCGATGGAACATCCATTATCAGCTCCCGAACGCCGAGGCTGTCGCGACCGTCCGCGATGCTCAAGCCCGGCCCCTGACCAAGGAGACGCTCGCCGAGATCCTCGACGGGATGGCCTGCCATGCCGCTTGAGACGCTGGCTTGGATCCGGAATCTCAAGGGTATCGAGCACGAATACCGGGTCGCCCGCATGGCGATGGACCGCCTGGCGGCCGACGTGGGGCGCGACCCCACGATCCTGGACAGGGACATGAGGGTCCGCGGGATTGGTGTGGCGCTGGACAACCTCGGGGGGACTTATGCCACGCGGTTGTTCGCCGAATTCGAAACCGGATTACGCCATTTCTGGATGGCCACACGGATCGAGCCGGAGCCGTTTCGGATCGCGGAGATTATCGATCGAGTCGCGGCGCGGCACGGGATCAGCTACGACGAACGCGCCAACGCCCATCGCGTCCGTGGTTACCGCAACCGCCTGGTCCATGACAATGAAGAAGGTGGCGAGACGATTGCGGTGAGAGATTGCCGGGGTTTCCTCTGCACTTTCCTCGGCAAGATGCCGCCGAATTGGAACCCGCCCACGCCATGAGTCGAGGGGCAGGATGATCATGCGACGGGCGGGCCCGGGGCCGACCGGCGGCGGAGCACCCCGGCCAAAGCGGCGAGGTCGGCGCGGCCGTGCGGGACGGCCAGGTAGCCGGCCAGGTAGGCGAGGCTGCCGACGGTCAGGTGGACCAGCAGCGGGACCGACCGCCCCAGCACCGTGGCGCCTGTTGCGGCGCGATCGGCATCAGGGCGCGGCAGGCCCACGTCGCCGCCACCAGGGACGCGGCGCCGGCCAGGGGGGCGCCGAGCGTCCGCGACAGGTAGGTCCGCATGCGGATCTCCAGCACGCGGAACACGTAGACGCCGGGCACCAGCAGGTTCGAGATCAACGTCGTGAGCACCGTCCCCCAGATCACCCCGGCCACGCCCAGCCGCCTCGTCAGGACGTAGCTGATCGGCAGGTTGACCAGCGACCCGGCCAAAGACGCCAGCGCGATGACCTCGATCCGGTTCATGCCGATGGCCATCTGCGCCGAGACCCACAGGACCATCGGCAGCGCGGCCACCAGGAACAGGCGCATCAGGGGGGCCACGTCGGCGGCGTCGTAGCCGAGGCGGTCGCCGACCCACAGCGACAGGAACGGGCCGGCGTAGATCCAGGCCAGAAGCGCCACCGGCAGGAGGACGCCGATGTGCAGCCTCGGGCCGTCGTACTTGATCCGGTCGAGGCCCCTCTCGTCGCGCGCCGCGGCCAGGCTGGCGACCGCCGGCATGACCATCGAGGCGAGCATCCAGCCGGTCTGGCGGACCTGCAAGAACGGCTTGCTGACGACGTCGTAGACGGCGTTGGCCTGCCCCGGGTCGGCGAGCACGAAGCCGAGCATCGTCGTGTCGATCTTGTCGCCGAGCACGATGCTGAGCTGGATCAGGGACATGTAGAAGCTGATGTGGAACAGCGCCGCGTAGTCGCCGCGGCGGGCCCCGCCGAAGTGGGGGACGTGCCCGAGCTCGCGGGCCATCACCCAGAGCGCCGGCCCCAGCGCGAAGGCGACCTGCACCAGCGTCTGCGCCACGACGAGCGCGAAGAAGTCGATCCCCGCGCTCAGCCCGGCCCAGAGGATCGCGAACCGCAGGACGACGACCGCGACCTCCAGCCGGGGGATGAAGTCGTACCGCCGCGCCGCCTGGAGCACGCTGGTGACGACCATCGTCAGGCCGTAGCAGGGGGCCGTCAGCGCCTGGAGCCAGAGCAGGCGGACGACCAGGCGGTACGACTCGCCGCGGAACTGGGTGTACGGCAAGGCCCCGTAGGCCACCGCCAGCAGCGCGGCGATCTGCGCCACGCGCCATGCCCGCGTAGAAGTTCATCCCGCAGGCGATCGCGCGATCGACCCCCGCGCGGTCGCCGCGGGTCCACGTCTCGGAGATCCGCCGCTGGAGCGCCGAGCCGATGCCGAACTCCAGCAGGAACTGGAAGAAGCCGAACCCCCAGGCGAACCGATAGGCCCCCCAGGCGTCCTTGCCGATCGTGCCGAGGACCAGGCGGATCGTCCAGAAGGTGAAGACCGCCTGGAGCGGGGTCCGCAGCGCCAGCCAGAAGGTCCCGCTCAGGAGGCGGCCCAGCACGGGGGGCAGGTGTCGGGCGTTGGGCTGCACGGTGGCCGTGGTCACGCGATCCATTTCGTCCCGGGGAACCGTCGGCGTCGCCCCTCGATGGCCGGCGGGCCCAATCATAGCCGCCCCCCCGCGCCGCCAAACCCCAATTCGAGTGGGGAGTGGAGAGTGGGGAGTGGAGAGTGGGGAGGAGGGAGTGGACAGTGGGGAGTCAAGAGGCCGGCATGACTCTCCACTCTCCACTCCCCACTCTCCACTCCCGCGGCCCCGGTTGACCTTGCCAGCCGAGGCCGTCGCGGTTGTAATGGGTAAGGAAAGGCACCCGGACTCGCCCGGCGTCGGATCGATCGTTTTCGGTACGGACCCCGAGTCGCGCCTCGGAGCTTTTCCCGATGCAAGATCGCATCGCCTATCAGGGCATCACCTTCGACGACGTCCTGCTCGAACCGGGCTACTCCGAGCTGCTCCCGCGACAGGTCGAGACGCGGACCCGCCTGACGGCCAGGATCGCGCTCGACATCCCGATCCTGTCGGCGCCGATGGACACGGTCACCGAGGCCGAGCTGGCCATCGCTCTGGCGCAGGAGGGGGGCCTCGGCGTCATCCACAAGAACATGACGGTCGACGAGCAGACCCGCGAGGTCGACAAGGTCAAGCGGTCGGAGAACGGGATCATCGTCGACCCGATCACGCTGCCGCCGACGCGCCACCGTCGGCCAGGCGCGCGAGATCATGCGCGGGCACAACATCTCGGGCGTGCCGATCACCGTCAATGGCAAGCTCCGCGGCATCCTCACCCGCCGCGACCTGCGGTTCCTCGAGTCCAACGAGCTCCAGATCGACGAGGTGATGACCAAGGACAACCTGGTCACCGCCCCGGCCGACACCAGCCTCGAGGCGGCCGACCGCATCCTCACCAAAAATAAGGTGGAGAAACTCCTCCTGGTGGACGATGAATACCGGCTGAAGGGATTGATCACGATCAAGGACATCGACAAGCTGCACCGGTACCCCAACGCCTGCAAGGACAAGCGCGGGCGGCTCCGGGTCGGCGCGGCGGTCGGCGTGCACGACTACGAGCGGATCGGCTCGCTGCTGGAGGCGGGCGTCGACGTGCTGATCGTCGACTCGGCGCACGGGCACAGCCGCAACGTGATCGAGACGGTGCGAGCGGATCAAGCGCGACCACGACATCGAGGTGGTCGCCGGCAACGTCGCGACCGCCGAGGGGACGCGCGACCTGATCGCCGCCGGCGCCGACGCCGTGAAGGTGGGCATCGGGCCGGGGTCGATCTGCACCACGCGGGTCGTCTCGGGGGTGGGCGTGCCGCAGGTCACGGCGATCTACCAGGCCGCCAAGGCGGCCGAGGGGCGCGTGCCGATCATCGCCGACGGCGGCATCCGCTACTCCGGCGACATCACCAAGGCCCTGGCCGCCGGGCGCCACTGCGTGATGATCGGCGGCCTGTTCGCCGGGCTGGCCGAGAGCCCCGGCGACACGATCATCTACCGCGGCCGCAGCTTCAAGGCGTATCGCGGCATGGGGTCGATCGGGGCGATGGCCAGGGGGTCGCACGAGCGGTATCGCCAGGAGGGGGTCTCGCGGGCCGACGGCAAGGGCGCCGCGCCGCAGAAGCTCGTCCCCGAGGGGGTCGAGGGCGCGTCCCCTACAAGGGGCCGCTGGCCGACTTCGTCTTCCAGCTCGTCGGCGGCCTCCGCGCCGGCATGGGCTACTGCGGCACCCGGACCATCGACGAGCTGCGGACCAAGGCGCGATTCATCCAGGTCACCGGCGCCTCGGTCCAGGAGAGCCATCCGCACGACATCGTCATCACGCAGGAAGCGCCCAACTATTCCAGCTTCAGCGGCGAGAACGAGTCGGGCCGCGGCGTCGACCTGATCCCCGGTCGATGGTCGACGGTTATCGAGGCTCAGGAAAGGGATGTCCGCGATCGTCTCGTCCTCTGTAGCCCCGGAGGGGCGACCGTCAGTAGCCCAGGGCGACAGCCCTGGGTCATGTCCCGTGCCGACGACGGCCTCTCATCCCAGGGCTGTCGCCCTGGGCTACTGACGGTCGCCCCTCCAGGGCTGCAAAGGCGCGGAAGTGCCACCCCGTCGAATTTCTCCGATCAGCCAGCACATCTCGCTCAGCACTTCAGCACTCAGCACTCAGCACTCAGCACTCAGCACTCAGCACTCAGCACTCAGCACTCAGCATCAAAGGAGGCGTGGCGTGCGTCGCCCAACTTCGGCCCTGACCGCGGCGGCCCTCGGGACCGCCCTGACGGCCTCAGCGCTCCTGGCCCAGCAGCCGTCGCCGTCCGGAGGCGACGGGATGCCCCCCATCTTCTCGCCGATGGCCGCGTCGCGAGGGGCGCGGCACCTGCTCCGCAACGGCTGGGATTACCTGTCGTACCAGGAGTACGAGCGGGCCCTGGCCTTCTTCCGCGAGGCGGAGGGGCGGAAGGCCGAGCTGAACGACGCCGAGCGCCAGGCGCTGGCGCAGGGGATCGACCGCGCCCGTCGCGGGATGCGCGAGGCGGCCAACGCGCCGCGGCCGGCGTTCGCCAAGAGCGGCCCGAACCGGCGCCCGGGGGCGATGGCGCTGACCCGGCCCGAGCCGGCCGCGGCGCCGGCCCCCGAGCCGATCCAGCTGGCCGGCGCCGCCGTCGCCGTCGCCTCCGCGCCCGCCAGCGCCGCGACGATGGAGCAGGTCGAGCGGCCCGCGCTCCCCACCGGCCCGGCCCCGTCGCAGGGACCGGCGACGGCCCCGGCCCCGACCCCAGCCCCGCCGGTCCCGGCCGCGCTGCCCGAGCCCCGCCCCGGTGCCCGAATCGGCCCCGCCGACCCCGGCCCCGCTGCCCGGGCCCGAATCGGCCCCGCCCGCCCTGCCCGGACTCAAGCCCGATCCGGCCCCCGTCGCGACGCCCGGGCCCGAGCCGGCCCCGCCGACCCCGGCCGCGCCGCCCGTCATCGCGCTCGAGGCGGCCCCGCCGATCCCGGCCGCGCTGCCCGAGCCGGCCCCGGCGCCCGAGCCTCCGGCCTTCGAGGCACCATCGCCGTCGGCGTCGATGCCGGCGACGGCCCCGGCCCCGGCCCCGGCCCCGGCCCCGACCGCACCCCCGGCGAAGCCCGAGCCGATCGCCCCGGCGGCCGACCCGCCGAAGCCTCGCGAGGTGGTCCCGGTCTCGACGGGAGCCGATGAGGTGGCGCTGCCTCCCCTGTCGCGCGAGGCGACGCTCCCGATCGAGCCCGCCGGGCGCCCGCCGCGCCGGTCGAGCCGCGCCGGCGCCGGCGGCGATGCCGGTCCCCGCGGACCCGGAGCCGTCGCGGCCCGAGCCGGTCGCCCCGCCGCTGCCGGAGGCCCCGCCGCCCCTGCCCGCGGCGCCGGTCGCCGAGTTGCCCCCCCCGGCCGCGATGCCGGCCGCCGAGTCGGACGCGCTGCCGCCCCTGCCGCCGATGCCGGGCGACCCGGGCCCGTCGCCGGCCCTCGATCCGGCCCCGCGATCCCCCAGGGGCCCTCGCGGCCGGTCGCGCCCGTCGCCTCGGACGCGCCGCAGTCCCCCCTCCCCTTCGGGGCCCGGCCCCGCCCGGCACCCCGAGCGGAGGGCCGGGGGCTCGCCCTCGGGCACCCCCTCGACGCGGCTGGAGATCGGCCGCGCCCCCGGCCCGATCATCGCCCGGCCGGTCCTGCCGGTCGCGAACCCGGCGCCCCAGCCAGCCCCGGCGCCGATCTGGGTCCCGAACCCGGCGCCCAGCCGCGCCCGCGCCGATGCAGGCCCCGGCGGCCGTCGGGCCGACGACGCTGGGACGGGCCTCCGATAGCTGGATCCCGCAGCCCCGCGCCACGGCCGCCTCGACGCTCTCGCCCGAGCTGAGGAGGGAGGTCGAGCGGATCGCGCAGCGCGACGAGGACGAGCTGCGCCGCAACGGCCCGCCCGACCGCATCAGGCCGACCCCGCCGGGCAACCCGAGCGGAGAGCCGGGGGCTCGCCCACCGGCAACCCGTCGACGCGCCTGGAGATCAGCCGGGCCCCCAGCCCGACCGAGGCCCGGCCGATCCGCGCGATCCCCGTGCCCGAGGAGTTCGTCCCGCTGTCCCCCCGCCAGTGGTCCCCGCAGCGCAAGTACTGGGCCGCCGCCGCCACCTGCCACATGCCGCTCTACTTCCAGGACGCCTCGCTCGAGCGGTACGGCCACAGCACCGAGCAGTTCTTCGGGCCGATCGGCCGCTTCCTGTCCTATCCGATCGACGACCCGACGCAGTCGAACCAGCGCAACCAGACTCACGCAGCCGTTCTTCTCGATCGGCCTGTTCGCGGCCCAGATCATCGCGCTGCCCTACAACCTGGTCATGGACCCGCCGTGGGAGGCCGAGTACGACCTCGGCTACTGGCGGCCCGGCGACCGCGTGCCGACCGACATGTACTACCTGCCGCTCACCGGCGTCGGCCCCCCGCTCCGCGGCCGGAACTACTGAGCCGGGCCCGCCCGATGTGGCCGGCCTCGGCATCGACGACACCCCCGGGACCTCCCCGGGGGTGTTTTTCGTCCGGCGCCGGGTGCCACGGGTTGTCCTCAACCCGTGCGCCGGTCCGAGACTCGCGGCGCACGGGTTGAGGACAACCCGTGGCACCCGGCGCGAGGGCCCGATCAGGGCTTCAAGTACGGCCCCAGGATGCACCGCGGGACGCCGATGTCGACGACGACCACCTCGCCGGTGTAGTCGCGCGCGCCGGCGCGGCGAAGCCGAGCTTGGGGGCGACGAACGTGGCCGTGGCCCGCGCCGGACGGCCGCGCCGAGCGGGCGGCCGGTGTCGGCGTCGAGCCCCGAGGGGAGGTCGAGCGCCAGGGCCGGGCGCCCCGAGCGGTTGATCGCCTCGATCGCCGCGCGCAACGCCCCCTCGACCGGCCGCGTCAGGCCCGTGCCGAGCAGGCCATCGACGATCCATCCGGCTTCCGCGACCATCGCCTCGAAGGCGGCATGATCGAACGCATCGACATGGGCCAGGAAATATCTGCTCGATCCCCGCCTTGCCCAGGATGTTCGCCTGCACGGCGGCCTCGCCCGCCAGCCCGTCGGCCCTCGCCAGCCAGACGACCCGGACGGCGAAGCCCCAGGCGTCGAGGTGCCGCGCGACCACCCCGCCGTCGCCTCCGTTATTACCCCGTCCGCAGGCGATCAGCACCGGCCGCCCCTGCGGGTCGCCGATGTGGTCGCGGAGCCAGGCCGCCGCGCCCCGGCCGGCGTTCTCCATCAGGACCAACGTCGGCAGCCCCAGCTCGTCGGCGGCCCTTGCGTCGATCCCCCGGACCTCGTCCCTCGACAACGGCCGGATGTCCACGACCTATCCTCCCAAGTGCCGATCATGGTTAGGAGTTGAATCGAATCACCCGGCATTGACAACCCCCGCCCCGATCCTCAAAATGATTCCGGAGTGCGGAGTGCGAAGTCCTGAGTGTGGCTCGGCCATCCTCCGAGGAGATCCTCCATCATGCCAATTTACGAATATCATTGCGACCCGTGCGACCACACCTTCGAGACGCTGGTCCGCAACCGGGGCGACGCGGCGCATTGCCCGAAGTGCGGGGGCATCGAGCTGACCAAGCAGTTCAGCGTCCCGGCCGCGGCGCAGACCGGGGCGCGGCTCCGACGCCTCTTTGCCCGTCTGCGAGATGGGCGGCAACCCCTTCGGCTGCGGCTCCGGCCCATGCGGCTCGGGGATGTGCTCGATGGAGTGAGGCGCGACGATTGCTCCGATCGCGCAAGGCCGCGCCCGCTCAATCTTTCCATCCCCACCAAATTCCGCAGAGCATCGTCTTTCGCCCTTTGACAACCCCCCGCGCAGCGCGCATATCCTCACTGGCTGGAGGGACGGGATCGGGTCGAGGGTCCTCCCCAGCCTCGCATGACGGCGACGGGCGCGGGAGGGTGACGGATCATGGTGGGACACCACGGCGGGGCGGGGGTGGAATCGTCGCTGCGGGCGGCGGTGGCCGAGCGGCTCGGCGAGGCGCGGTTCGGGCTCTGGTTCGGCGAGGGGGTGCGGCTCGGCGTGGCGGGCGACGCGCTCGAGGTGGGCGTCCCCAACGCCTTCTTCCGCGAGTGGATTCAGGGGCACTTCGCGGCCCCTTTGGCCGAGGCGGCGCGCGAGGTCACGGGGCGGGCCCTGCGGCTGTCGTTCCGGATCGACGACGAGGCTGAGCCGAAGGTCGGCGACGTGGTCGAGCCGACGCCTCCGCCCGACGGCCGCGGCAAGCCGACCGTCGCGGTGCCGTCGGCCCCCCCGCCGCAGGTGCCGTCGGAGCGCCCTCGCAACCAGGCGAGGCCGCCGCGGCGCCTCGACACGTTCGCGACCGGCCCGTGCAACCGCCTGGCGCACGCCGCGGCGACGGAGATGGTCCAGTCGTCGGGCGCGACGTTCAACCCGCTGGTCGTCCACGGCGGGGTCGGGCTGGGCAAGACGCACCTGCTCGAGGCGATCGGCCTCGCGATGCGGGCCCGACACCCGGGGCTGAAGGTCATCCACGCGACGGCCGAGGCGTTCACCAACGGCTTCCTCGACGCGATGCGCGCGGGCACGCTGGCGGCCTTCCGTTCGCGGTACCGCTCGGCCGATGCGCTGATCATCGACGACGTCCACTTCCTGGCCGCCAAGAAGGCCACGCAGGATGAGTTCCTGCACACCTTCGACGCCCTGATCGCCGAGGGGGTGCCGATCGTCCTGGCGACCGACCAGCACCCGCGGCGGATCGCGAAGTTGACGGACGAGCTGGCGACCCGGTTCCTGGGCGGGATGGTCGTCAAGCTCGACGCGCCCGACCCGGCGACCCGCCGCGCGATCCTCAAGGCGAAGGCCGCCGCCAGGGGGATCGACGTCCCCGAGCCGGTCCTCGCCTACATCGCCGAGCACCTGCGCTCCAGCGTCCGCGAGTTGGAGGGGGCCCTGCACAGCCTGATCGCGCACGCGACGCTGACGGGCAAGCGGCTCGACCTGTCGCTGGCGAAGACGGCCCTGCGCGACACGATCCGGCACACGGCGCAGGCCGTGGCGCTGCGAGACGTCGAGAGGGCCGTCTGCCAGCTCTTCGAGGTCGATCCCGACGCCTTGAAGTCGGCCAGCCGCGCCCGGTCGCAGACGTACCCGCGGATGCTGGCGATGTACTTGTCGCGCAAGCACACCGGCGCCGCCTACAGCGAGATCGGCCGCCACTTCGGCGGCCGCAACCACTCGACGGTCATCTCGGCCGAGAAGAAGGTCTTCGGCTGGCTCCGCGACGAGGGGCGCCAGCCGCTGCTGGCCGGCTTCGAGACCGTCGCCGACGCCTTGGCCGCTCTGGAGCGGGCGCTCGGGGCGTGACCTCGCGATGTCCGACCTTCAAGGCGCACCGAGGCATTCACCCCGCCTCGGCCGAGGAGCTGTTCCCCTCGTTCCCACGCTCCGCGCTATGCATTACCCATAACTTCGGGGGCCGGGTTATGAAGTGATAAATTCCATCCTGTAACGAAGTCCTCAAGCCGTCGCAAGCCGCGCCAGATCGCCTTAACCCCGGGCTCCCCGTCGCCTTTGCGGGCGAGGAAACCCCCGAGCCGGGCGATCTGGCGCACCGCCTCCCGTAAGCCGGGAGGAGACGCCGGGACCATGTCTGTCTTGTGGACCACCCGATGCAACACCTGCCACTGCTCGCGCGGCAAGACCGCCTCGCACGACGCCTCGGGGTGGCGCCGCGCCTCGTAGGTCAACCACAACAGGCGCCAGGCCACCACCGCATAGGTCGCCAAGGCCCGCTCCAAGCGCCCGGCCGTCTCCAACTGCAACCGTTCGACCCGGCAGCCGCTCTTCAGCACGTAAGGGTCTGGAACGGAATAAGCATTACGACTTGCCGTGCGATCCGGACGACTCAGGCCTGATCGTGTAGTTCCACTCACCATGGAAGTCATGGGGATGCAGCCGGACCCGCTCCATCTGCTGCTTCGTCACCTTGACCTTGGTCGGGTAGCTCCCCGTATCCAGCCGGGCCTCCACCTCCAGGCCCGTCGCGGTCCGCGTCGCGGCGATCAACTCGACGACCACCTGATGGCTGACCAGTGGGCGGCCCCGCCAGTTCATCGTGATGTGCGAGAACAGCCGGTGCTCGATCTTGTTCCACTTGCTCGTGCCCGGCGGGAAGTGGCAGACCGTCACCTCCAGGCCCGTCTCGTCGGCGAACCGCTGGAGTTCGACCTTCCACAGCCGGACCCGATAGCCGTTGCTGCCCCCGCCGTCGGCACAGATCAGCAACCGCCCGGCGTCGGAGTACATCTCCGACCCCATGCCGGACCACCACCGCCGGATGCCCTCGACGGCGAAGCTGGCCGTGTCGTGATCGACGCCCACGTTGACCCACCCCAGGTCCCAGCCCATGTCGTAGATCCCGTAGGGGATCGCCTTGCCGACGCGGCGGTCGGGGAAGTCATGGACCAGGGCCTCCTCGGGCTCACCCGCCGGTTGCCACTCCCGGCCCCGGTTGGCGTACTGCCCGACCAGCTCCTTCTTCTTGGTGTCCACCGAGATGACCGGGGAGCCCGCGGCGATGTACCGCCCGCTGATCTCGCTGATGTAGCGGAACTGGGCGTCACGGTCGGGGTGCTGCCTGCCCTCCAGGGTCTTGGCCATCGCCTGGAGGCTGTAGCCGAGGTGGTGGAGCATCTCCCCGACGACCCGATGGCTGACGGCGAACCCCTGGCGGCCCAAGGCCTCGGCCAGTTGGCGGGTGCTCTTGCAGGTCCACCGCAGCGGGGACATCGGGTCGCCCCGCGTCTCGGGGGCGATCAGTCCCTCCAGGGCCACGAGGATCGCCGGCTCCTTGTCGCGGAGCTTCTTGCGACCTCCGCCGGGCCGTCGGACGCGACCGGGGGGAGGGGGTGGAGCGTCGAGTTCCTTCAACGCCCGCTGGATCGCGGCGTGAGAGATGCCCGAGGCCCGACTCACGCGGCGGATGCCGCCGTAGCCCAGGGAGCGGGCCTCGACGGCGGCGAGGAGCCGTCGCTGCCGCTCGTCGAGGTTCGGCAGGATCGCGGCGAACTTCCGTTGGAGTTCAGGATCGTCGGGCATCCGTCCATTATGAGCCGCAGCGACGAATTATAACAGTTGTTTCGTTCCAGGCCCTAATGATAGCGCTCGACCAGCCACCGCAGCGCGTACCAACGCACCGCCCGCTCGGCATCGGCAAGGGTCGCGATCGGCACGGTCGTCAGCAGCCACCAGCACACCGGCCCCTGCCCCTCCGGCGGGCTTTCCTCCTCGGCCAGGATCGCCGTGAGCCTCAGGTGGGGCAACGTCTTGCGGCGGGGATGGGTCGAAGGGGGGGCGATCTCCAGGGTCACGAACCGAATCGTCAGGGTCGCCCGTCGCGCCGGCCGATCGTCGCCCCGTTTGAGGTCCACGGTCATCGTCCCGGCCGCCGCATTCGCGCGCACGGCCGCCCCCAGGAGCCGTTCGACGTGGCGGACCCGCCGCCTGGGCTTGGCCCGGATCAGCAGGTGCGACCCGGGCCGTCGCGGCGCGGCGAAGAGGTCGTAGAAGTCGGCCTCGCGGTCGGCCACGGTGAGGACCATCTGCTCAGCGGGCATGGCGGCCTCGGTGGCGGCCAAGGCATCGAGCCAGCGCTGAGATTCCTTGTCGGCGGTCTCCTTCTTGTTGCGGCCGGCGCGCTTGCCCAAGGTCGCGGGGTCGCGGGTCCAGGTCCGCTGGTCGATCACGCCGAGGGGGACGCCCGCGGCGGTGACGGCGAGGACCGAGTGGAGCCACAGCCCCGAGCGTTTGCTGTGGGCGAGATAGCCCAGGCCGGTGGTGTCCGGATGGTCGGTGAAGTCGAGGCTGGTGGTGTCCTGAATCGTCAGGAGCCACTCATCCTCGCGGTCAGGGAGCCGTCCCAGGGTGCTGTCGCGGTGCGCGGCGCGGATGTCGTCCGGGTCGATGCGCGGGTTGTCCCAGAAGCGATAGGCGGCCTTGGTGGCGGCCCAATCGCCCGAGGCCTGAGGCACGCTGGCCTCCGGCGCGTGAGCAGATCGTCGACCAATTTGACCAGGCGTCGGTTCAAGCGTCGGTCTCCGAGGTCGACGTGGCGAAGTTCGAGTGCTGACCACATGGTGTTCTTACGAACATCCGGGCCGGATGGATCGAACTTGTGGGTAATGCATAGCGCTCCGCGTGGGAATGCCTCCGCGGACGCTCCGCGTCCGTCCGGGCGACGCGGAGCGTCGGGGACGGGGTTCCCACGCGGGAGCGTGGGAACGAGGTTCAACCTGATCCTTTGACGCCACGCATCCCGACCCCCGCCTCAATACTTGGGCACGAGCTTCTGGCGATCACATATTTGGGGTTGTGGGTCCACTCGTCGCGGCGGACGCCGAAGCCGCGGCGGATCTCGTCCTTGGCCAGGTCGGCCCAGGGCGTGTTGGGGTGGCGCTCGATCACCTTGGCGAGCAGCTTGTTCGCCTCGTCGTACTTCGCGTCGGTCTCCGACTTGGGGGCGATCGCGCTGCTTGGCGTGGTTGACCTCCCACACGACGACCAGGTCCGGCGACGGCAGCTTCTTGGGCTGCGGGGGCGTCTTGATCATCTCGGCCATCAGCGCGCGGTACTCGTAGGCCTTGATCTGGTAGACGACGATCTGCGCCAGCATCAGGTCGAAGTGCGCCTGCCAGCGCTTGTCGGGCTCGCGGTCGCGGAGCTTCTTGAGCGACTCGAGGCGCTTCTGGATCGCGATCAGGTCCTGGAGCCGTGCCGAGGCGAGCTGGCCCGCCTCGGCGGCGACCGCCCGCATCGGGTCGGGCATGACCGGGAAGTGGCGGCGGAAGGGGAAGTCCTTGGTCGCCAGGATGACCTCGTACATCGTGCGGCGGAAGTCCGACCGCGTCCGCCGGTCGACGTAGGCGGCGCGGCCCTCGTAGTCGGGGACGTACTCCTTGAGCGTCGCCATCGAGTAGAGCGCCTCGCGGTTGCGGATGTTCCGCAGGGTCTCCTCGCTGGGCAGCAGGAAGTAGATGCCGCCGGTGTCCTTGGCCAGCCGCGCCAGCTCGTAGGGGGCGAAGCCCGAGGGCTGCTCGTCCCAGCGGTCGTGCAGGCCGTCCCACTGGAGCTGCTCGACGTCGGCGGTCTCGGGGCCGCGGCGGATCGTCGGCCAGTAGACGTCCTTGGTCACCGGGTCGACGTAGCGGAGCCGCACGCGGCTGAAGCCGAACAGCGACTGGCGGCCGATCACGTAGACCGGCACCTTCATGCTCACGACCGCCTGCCGCGCCTCCTCGACGAAGTCGCCGTCGTCGCCCGACTCGTCGGTCACCAGCACGATCAGCAGCCGGCGGTCCTTGCTGATGACCTCGGAGTAGGTCGAGACCACCTCCCGGATCGCGTGCATCGTGTTCTCGGTGCCCGAGGAGTCGACCTTGAGGTGGTCGATCGCCTCGCCGATCTGGTCGATGTCGGCCGTCGGCTTCTTGAGCTCGTAGTGGATGCCCTCGCCGAACCCGACGATCGCGTGGGTCAGCGCCGCGGCCTGCTTCTTCTTGTCGTCGACGTGGACCTTGAGCTGGCTGGCGACGGTGTCGAACCGCTCGCGGATCGCCTTCTGGTCGTCCTTCATGCTCTCGGACTCGTCGAACAGCCAGACGACCGTCAGCTTGTGCTGGCCGAGGTGGCGGAGGATCTCGCGGGCCATCTGGTCGAGCGCGGTGCCGACGTCCTTGGCCTCGTAGGTGACGTCGCCGCCGATCATGCCGCCGCCGCCGAGGTCGACCCCAGCCGGGACGCCGACGGGACGAGGCTCAGGCCCGAGACGTTGGCGACCACCTTGACGCCGGGCAGCCCCTCGCCCTGGCCGACGCCGCGCGCCCACCCCGGCGACCCTGGGCGTGGCCGAGGGGGGCCCGGTGCCGATCCCGCCGAAGCCGCCGCCGCCCCCCTCGCTCGCCCGCGGCCGACGGCGCGCCCTCGCTGCCGGACGGCCCGGGTGGCGCGCTCCGCCGCCGGCTCGGCCAGGACGTGCAGCACCTCCTCCGACGCCCCCGGCGTGGCGACCAGGGCCGAGTTGATGTTGGCGACCGCCTTCTTGACCTCGGCATGCGAAGGTGTACAGCCCCAGCGCCGTCAGGACCGCCACGTGGACGACCAGCGAGATGGCCCACGACGCCGACATCTGGGCCCGGTTGGCCCGCCTCCGCCTCTTCTTCGGGCGGGCCGGCGCGGCGGCCGTCGCGGCGGCCTCGGCGGGCTCGGCGGCGGGCCGTCGGCGGCGCCGCGGCCGAGGCCGGGCGGCTGCCGCGGTCGGGCGCCGGGGGCGGCGGCGCGGGGTCGTTCGCCAGGTCGTAGCCGCCGTCGCTCGACGGCGGTGCGGGGACGTGGAGTTCCATGGCGGTTCGTCCTCGGCTCGGGCGTCGGGCCTCAGAGTTTCGGCAGCTCGGACCGGCCTGGCCATCGGCTTCGACGCCTCCTTCTTCGCCTTGGCGCGGGCCTCGGCCTCGGCCTTCTGCTGCGCGACGGGCTTGACGTGGGTCTCGACCCACTTGAAGCCGAACGGGTCCTTCAGCTCCCTCTGGGCGAGCAGGGCCCAGGGGGTGCCCGGGTGCTCGTCGACGACCTTCTTGAGGAGGTCCCGGGCGGCCTTGGCCGCCTCCGCCGCCTTGTCACTATAATGGATCTCGTCGTCGGGGACGAGCTTCCAGGCGTTCGAGTCGGGCTTCTGGAACTTGGGCGGGTCCTTCTTCATCGTGGCGCACGCCCAGTTGTACTCGTAGCAGCGGACCTTCATCGCCATCAGCCGGCCCCGGATCAGGTCGTAGTGCGCCTGCCAGCGACGCGACGGCTCCTGGTCGCGGGCCTTGGCCGCGGGGGCGACGACCGACAGCGCCTCGTCGACGGTGTACGCCGTCCGCGCCGCGACCTCCTGCTGCTTCTCCAGCGCGTCCTTGAAGTCGTCCTCGACGGCCGGGAAGTTCAGCGACGGCTGGCCGGGGAGCTTCTGCTGGGTCAGCAGCGCCGCCTCCATGACGGCGCGGCGGACCGGGCTGGCCATGACCTCGGCCTCGTACTTCTTCGGGCTGACCCAGTCGGGCTTGTACTCGCGCATCGCCGCCGGGTCGCACGCCATCCGGGTCGGAGCTCATCCGGGTGATGAAGTAGATGCCGCCGGTGGCGCCGGCCAGGCGGCTCAGCGCGTACGGGCCGAACCCCGAGTCGATCAGGTCGTACTGCTGGCCGCCGTACCAGAACGGCAGGCGGACCTGCTCGAGCATGGCGCTCTCGGGCCCTGGCGGACCGGCACGTTGCGGAACGTCTTGCCGGTCTTCGGGTCGGTGTAGTCCATGAAGCCCTCGGCCCGGCCGAAGATCGCCTGCGACCCGAGCACGTAGACCGGCACCTTGGCGCTGGAGGCCGCCTCGATGGCCGGCTCCAGGTACTCCTTGTCGTCGTCGCCGACCTCGTCGGTCACGACGATGACCATCGTCTGGTAGGGGCGGCCCCGCGGGGTCCTTGTAGCGGCCCCAGCGGCGGACGACGTCGACGACGGTCTGGAACGTCGACTCGTAGCCGGTCTCGTCGAGCGGCACGGCGTTGATGGCGGCGATGATCTCGTCCTTGTCGGCCGTCGGCGCGGCGGTCATCGCCTTGCGGTCGCGGCCGAAGGCGACGACGGCCGTCAGCAGGCCGCCGTCGTCGCTGAGGCTGCTTGTCGTCGAGCTGCGCGATGTGGGTGTAGACCGCGTCGATGTGCTTGGCCAGCCGCTCGCGCTCGGCGACCAGGCTGCCCGAGGCGTCGAACGCCCAGACGACCAGCGTGCGGCCCGCCTCCAGGCGGCGGAGGATCTCGTCGGCGATCCGGTCGACGGCCCCCTCGACCCCGCCGACGTGCTCGGACCCCTCGCCCCGGATCGCGACGCTCTGGCCGAGCATCGTCGCCGTCGGCGCGATGGCGCTGGTCGCCTGGCGGACGTCGAACCGGGCCAGCTCGATCGCCGTCTCGGGCGACGCGGCCCGCGCCCGTCGCGGCGCCCGCCGCCGCCGAGGGGGCCACGGTCTCCGGCGCCAGGTCGGGCGAGAACGAGCCGATCCTGGGCTCGTTCGTCGGCTGCTCGGCCGTCATGTCGAGGTCCTGGAACTCGCCGCGCGACAGCGGCTCGATCGAGCGCCGTGTCCACCATCCGGCTCTGGATCTCGCGCAGCGCCTGCGGCGCGACCGCGTAGCCGGCCGTCGCCAGGGCGAGCAGGAGGACCAGATGCACCCCCACGCTCGCCAGGATGGCGGGGACCTCGATGTCGAGCCGCCCGCCGAGCCGTCGCGACAGGTCGGGGTAGCGCCGATCGAGCCGCCGGAGCATCCCCCGCAGGCCGCCCCGCACCTCGTCATCCCGCGCCGCGCGCACCGCGGCTCGAATCCCCACGGCATCATCTCCCCCGGGATCGCCTTGGAAAGTGCTGAGTGCTGAGTGCTGAGTGCTGAGTGCGGGACCGCCCGGCTTGACTCAGGACTCAGCACTCAGCACTTTCCATGAAGCACTTTCCACGAAGCACTCCTCCTGCATCCCGACCGGACGCGCCGACCCGATCGGTCGGGGAACGATACATTGACTCCATCCATTATCCTATCCGGCCGCCCGAGATCCGGCAATCGGTCCGGCTCGGCTTTCGGGTCGTATCGTATCCGGTTCAGAGGAGGGCCGGGCGAGGGTGGTGTCCCCGGCGGATGGGACCGCCGCGGCGCCCTCACCCCCGCCCTCTCCCGGGGGGAGAGGGTGGCCGGAGGCCGGGTGAGGGACGGCGATGAGGGCGCCGCGACGGCGGCCCCATCCGCCGGGGACACCACCCGGGCGGGGACAATTCGGACCTTCGCCCGGATTTTGAGAGCGCGCGGGGACGGTCCCTCGATGATGTGGATAGTGGGTGTGCGAACCACCCGAAACAACGTCCTCGTCCGAGCGATCATCCGAAAGAGGTGACATCATGGTCTGCACCAAGGAAGAGATCCGCGAGATCAACCCCGCAACGGCGGCTGCGCCAAGGGCCGACCCCGCGATACCAGTCAAATCCAAGCATAATGCATTCAAACATGGCATGACGGCCAGGTCGTTCACCCTCCCCAACGAGGACCCCGCCGTCGCCCAGCAACTCGCCGACGACTGGGACGGCTTCTACCGACCCCAGGACCCCGCCGAACGCCACTTCGTCACCCTCTGCGTCGGCGCCAGATCCTCTCCGGCGCGCGCCTCCGCGCACACCACCGCCAGGGTCGCCGAGCAGGTCCGCGACGCCGACGGCGACTGGCTCCGACGCGACGAGGAGACGCTCGCCCACCTGATCGAGATGCTCAAGACCGACCCCGCCGCCGCCGTCCGCGAGATCCGCCAAAGCGCCCGCGGATGCCGCTGGATGATCCGGCGCTGGGAGCAGCTCGACGAGGTGCTCGCCACCAAGGGCAACTGGTGCGAGGTCGATCGCAACGACGCGATCCGGCTGCTGGGCTACCGCCCCGAGGGCGAGCACCTGCGGCTCGCACCCCGACGCCTGGTTCTACCGGATGATGAACATGGCCTGCTTCCCGCGGCCGTGGAACCTCCTGCCGGTGTGGCTCTTCGCCGAGGCGCAGATGCCCGAGCGGTTCATGGACAC
This sequence comes from uncultured Planctomycetaceae bacterium, assembly GCA_963708145.1. Taxonomy (GTDB): domain Bacteria; phylum Planctomycetota; class Planctomycetia; order Isosphaerales; family Isosphaeraceae. Next base: position 879,154 of record OY970189.1, read on the forward strand.
CTACAGCGCCGATCAGATGCCGCCGGCCGAGGAGGCGCGGCCGATCCTCCGCGCCATGATCGCCGACCGGCTCGGCCCCTTGCGCGAGCGGGAGGCGTACCTGCGCGAGGCGATCGAGGTCCCCGACCGGGCCGAGGCGCCCGAGCGGGCGTTGATCCTGAAGGACAAGGATGAGGCGCGGCTGTTCCTGCGCTACTACGGCGAGTCGCGGTCGACGTTCTTCCGCGCGCACGCGGCCTTGGTCAAGGCGATCAAGGGCCGCGGCGAGCAGGCCGAGGCGCTGGCCCAGACGGTCGAAACCGGGGTCGATGCGGTCGCCGAGGGGCCGCCGTCCGACGGGCCCGAGGCGGTTTCCCGAAACGAAGCGAAATCGGCCGACGAAACGGCTGTAAAAGCTGAGGAAGAAGTGACTTCCGGCGAAACCGAGGGCGAGCGAGGCCCTCCGGCGCGGGCCTCGGAGGGGGCGCGATCGCGGTCCCGACGGCGATCGAGAGGCCGCTCGGCGCGGTGGAGGCGGTCGCGGGGGTCATTTCGGTGCCGATCGGGGGCCTCGACGGGGTCTCGTAGGGCCTCCAGGAGGGTCGGATCGGGGTCGTCGGGCGCGGGCCGGGAGCGGTCCCCGGGGAGGGTGCGCGCGGCGACGGCCGTCGCGGCGGGACGTGGGATGATCGCGAAACGTGGACGATTTGTCCGGATCACCCCGCCGGGGATGTTCGCTTGTCCCAAATGCGGAGTGGCCCTAGGATAGGGGTGGCGCCCGGCCTCGAAGGCCGGGCCGCGAGGGGCGTCCGGGGAGGGGTCGCGATGCGAGACCGGAGGGCGGGGCGGGCCTGGGCGGCGCGGGCGGTGGTCGCGATCGTGGCCGCGGCGGCGACGGTCGGCCTGGCCGTGGCGCAGGAGGCCCCGGCCCGGGGCAAGGCGACGGCCAAGACGGTGCGCGGCAAGGGGGCGCCCCGAGGGCGAGCCGGCCAAGAAGCCGGCGCCCAACGCCGCCGATCCCCTGGCCGACCCGAAGCTCCTCCCCCCGGGCGCCAACCCCGCGCCGGGCACGTTCCACTTCCGGCTCAAGTTCCGCGCCCCCGACGGCCTCGCGCTGACGGCCAACTATTACCCCTCGAAGCTCGGCATCAAGGCCCCCGTCCTGCTGATGGTCCACGAGAAGGACCGCTCGAGCAAGGACTTCGAGGACCCGATCAGGGACCTGAAGGGCCAGGGGCTGGCCGAGCACATGCAGGGGCTGAACTACGCCGTGATGACGTTCGACCTCCGCGGCCACGGCGCCAACGTCCGCGGCCCGCTGACGCCGCAGTCGTGGAAGATGATGGTCGACGACCTCCAGGCGGCCTACGTCTTCCTGCTCGACCGGCACAACCGCGGCGAGCTGAACCTGGCGCAGCTCGGGGTGCTCGGGGTCGGCGAGGGGGCCAACCTGGTCGCGGCGTGGGCGGCGTCGCCCGGGGGGGCCGTCTCGAGCGAGGGGACGGACCACCTCCGACCTCGCCGCGCTGGTGCTCGTCTCGCCGATGAGCGACGGCGAGGGGCTGGTCCTCTCGAAGGTCGTCGCCGACATCGCGCCGCGGCATCCCGCTGATGATCATGGCCGGCGAGAGCGACCCCGCCTCGAGCAACCCGGTCCGCGCCGTCGCCCCCCTGGTCGAGCGCACCCGGCTCAACAAGGTCGAGTTCTTCCCCTCCAAGCTCCACGGCTACAAGCTGCTGAGGTTCGAGCCGAAGGTCACGGCGCTGATCGCCAAGTTCTTCGAGCCCCACGTCCAGCTCAAGTCGCGCGTCGACTGGGAGCCCCGCTACAACCTGGCCCCCGTCCCGTTCATCGACGTCAAGATGGTCAGCAACACCAAGCCGGCCGAAGCCCCGAAGGAGAAGGAGAAGGAGAAGGAGAAGGAGAAGGAGAAGGAGGCGGCCCCGAAGGGGGCGCCGAACGCCCCCGCCGCCGAGGCCCCCAGGGCGAAGGAGGCCGCGCCCGACCGCGACGCCGGGCCCCCGCCCGCCGCCAAGGCCAAGGGCGAGCCGAAGTAGGACGACGGGGCCCGCGGCCCGCCCCCGACACGCGGGGCGTCGCGGGGCGGGGCGTCGCGGAGGCGAGCACCGATGGAATTCCTCTCCGAGGACCCGACGTACCTGGCCGGGGGCCTCGTGATCCTCGGGCTGGCGCTCCTGATCGCGGTCCGGGTGACGCAGAGGGGCCGATACCTGATCGCCGCCGTCGCGGCGCTGGCGCTGGCCCTGCTGGTGGTCGTCGTCGAGCGGCTCTGGGTCACCGACGCCGAGCGGATCGAGCGGGTCGTCTACGACCTGGCGCACGCCGTCGAGCGCTCGGACGCCCCGGCGGTCTTCGCGCACCTGACGCCGGACGTCCGGTTCATCTGGCCCCGCATCGGCACCACGATCTCGGGCGCGGTGCTGCGGGCCTACATTCAGACGAATCTGGAGCAGGCCCGGTTCGACTTCGTGCGGATCGCCCGCCTGCGCGCCCGGGCGGGCCGCCAGACCCGCCGCGGCGAGGCCGAGTTCCGCGTGATCACCGGCGGCTCCCGCCGCCACTCGGGCGCCGACCTCAACTTCGCCTCGACCAACCTCGACTTCTCGCTCGGCCTCCGCGAGACCGGGCCCGGCGTCTGGAAGGTCGAGCGGATCAGCCCGACCCGCGCCCCCCGCGGCATGCCCATGCCCTAGAGAGTGGAGGGTGGGGAGTGAGGAGTGGGGAGTCAAGAGGCCGGCATTCGTCACTCCCCACTCCCCACTCCCCACTCCTCACTTCGGCAGGGGGCCGGCCTTGCGGTCGGGGTACTCGCGGATCATGAGCTTGTGCTCGTTGGCGTCGTAGAAATATTCCTGGTAGAAGGGGAGCGCAGGCAGGGCGATGCCGTTGGCCTTGATGACCTCGTTCATGAACTCGTCGTAGTCCTTGGGATAGCGATCATTCGCCGCCTGGAATTTCCTCACGGCATCCTCGATCCTCATCATCGCGACCCGGCCGACCGAGGTGACGTAGGCGTTGCCCGAGAGGGTGATCGGGTCCTTGGCGGTGATCTTCATGTTGGCCTGCTGCGACCCCTGGGTGGCCTCCGGGGTCGCTTCCTTGATGTCCTGGGTCCTCTTGCCGACGATGAAGTTATCCTTGGGCGGCGGGGGCGCGGCGGCCTTCTTGCCCCCGACGCTGCGGGGCTCCTCGCAGCCGACGGCCAGCACGAGGGCGAAGGCGGGGACCATCAGCCAGGGCGATCGCGATCGGATGTACATGGGGAATGTCCTCGGCGGTTGGTGCGGCTCGACGTGTCGCGTCCTCGTCCGACAGGCTCCAGCCTACAGGATGACCAGGAAATACGATTCCAGCATCTCGGCGACGAACGAACGGAGCTGTCCCTCGTCAAGCTCCCAATCGTCTTTCGGATCGACGTTGAATGCATCGCAGGCCGAAAACACCTTGTCGAGCATGTCGATGAACTTGATCTCCAGGTTCGATTGTTGACGCCCCTTCGGGGTCGGGGGCTGCCGGTTGGCGAAGGCATCCTGCAATGGCTCGTCGATGGTTTTCATCCCGTCTCCCTCGGCAGCCCACTGCGCGTCCCTGTCCGCCTTCCACAACTTGAGGAACTTGCGGACGAACGCCGGGCCGCCGAGGTCGCCTTTGACGAAAGAGAACATGACCTTGATGTATTTCTTCTTGTTGGCCAAGTAGCTCAACGCACGGGTCCTCTTCACTGGATATTCCCCGAGGCGAGGAGGTGTGCCACCTGATTCGGGCTCAGCTTCCAGGCGCCGACGAGGTCGCCGGACATATCGACCATGACGTTGAGGTGGCTCGTCGGGTCATAATAATGGGTGACGGCCAGCGTCCCGCGGTAAGTCCCGACGATTCGAGTGACCGCGGGGTTGTTGACATGGCCGTGGAGTGCCAGCTCGAAAGCGGCCCCGCTCGCCTGGTTCCACGCGCCCGCGAACCCGAAGTCGGCGGCATGCTTGGAATAGACATGCTGGAGTTTGGGTTGGGGGATGGGATTCATTCGGCGCGAACGGCCCCGGGAGGGACGGATTCCGGGCGTGGATGGGTCGCCGAGGAGTCCCCGGCCCGCTCCCTGGGCCTATTTTACCCGGCCCACCATCCCCGGTGGAGAGGATTCCTGCCGGCTCCCATCCGCGGCTATGGCCTGGCGCCGTCGTCCCAGTCCCAGCGGCCGACGTCGGCGAGCAGGTCGTAGCGGGTCAGGTCGAAGTGGAGCGGGGTGACGGTGATGTAGCCCTCGCAGAGGCTCGTCACGTCGGTCTCGGGCCCGTCGAGGTGGTAGGGGGGCTGGTAGGTCATCCAGTAGTAGGTCCGGCCGCGGGGGTCCTGGCGGCGCTCGAAGCCCTCGCCGTAGCGGCCGACGCCCATCGGCACGACGCGGACCCCCTTGCGGCTCGCCCCGCGAGTGCGCCGGCAGGTTGACGTTGAACAGCGACCCGGCCGGCGGCCGGTTCGCCAGGATGCGCTCGATCACCCGCGCGGCGTGCTTCGCCGCGTGCGGGTAGTCGAAGTGCTCGGCCAGCTCGAGCGAGACGGCGACGCTCGTGATCTTGAAGAACGCCCCCTCGATGGCCGCCGCGACGGTGCCCGAGTAGAGGACGTTGATCCCGGCGTTGGCGCCCGAGTTGATCCCCGAGACGATCAGGTCGGGGGGCCGGGGCATCAGCTCGCAGATGGCGAGCTTGACGCTGTCGGCCGGGCTCCCCTCGACCATCCAGCCGAGGGTCGGGCCGTCGTCGTCGTCGACCTGCTTGACGACCAGGGGGTTGAGCAGGGTGATCGAGTGCCCCACCCCGCTCTGCTCCAGCGCCGGGGCGATGACCGTCACCGTCCCCAGCCGCATCAGCTCCTTGCGCAGGGCCCGCAGGCCGGGGGCGAACACGCCGTCGTCGTTGGTCAGCAAGATCTGCACGAGACGAGCACCGTGAAGGACGAGGCCGGGGCGGGACGACTCCGGCCCGCCGCGCCCGGCGCGAGGCCGACCGATCGCGATCGTAACGGGCCGGGCCCGGCCCCGTCAATCGCCGCGAACCGCGATCTCGCCGCCGGAAAAAGGGGACGCGATCGCCCCGGACCACGATAATGTTATAGGGCCGCGGGTGCGGCATCGGGTCGGTGGACCGCCCGAGGTCGCCCCGCCGACGCTCACCAGGCCCGGCGGGATTTGATAAGATGGATTCGGAGATCGTCCCCCGATCAGGTCCCGATTGAGGACGCCGCCCATGAGCACCGTCGAAGCGAAGCCGCCGATCACGCCCGACGACCTGCTGAAGATGCCCGACGGCGACCGCTACGAGCTGGTCGACGGACACCTGGTGGAGCGCAACACGGGAGCCGAGTCGAGCTACGTCGGCGGCGAGTTGTACTGGCTGATCAAGGCCCATTGCAAGGATCATCGGCTGGGCTGGGTCTTCCCGGCCGATAACGGCTACCAGTGCTTCCCCGACCGGCCGAATCTGGTCCGCAGGCCCGACGTCTCCTTCGTCCGCCTGGGCCGCTATCCGGAGAACAAGCTCCCCGAGGGGTATAGCTCGATCCCGCCCGACCTGGCGGTCGAGGTGGTCTCGCCCAACGACCTCGCCTACGAGACCGACGAGAAAGTGGCCGAGTACCTCCGCGCCGGGGTGCGGCTGGTCTGGGTCGTGGACCCCAAGTCGCGCACGGTCCTGGTCCACCGGGCCGACGGCACGATCCAGGCGCTGAGGGAGGACGACGAGCCTCGACGGCGAGGACGTGATCCCCGGCTTCCGGTGCCGGGTCGGGGCTTTGTTCGCGACGCCCGGCGGGGCGTAGTCGCCGCGAGGCGGGGCTATCTCCGCTGGAGGGTCGAGGCGCGGTACTGGCCGGGGGTCTGGCCGATCCGGGCCTTGAAGATCACGTTCATGTACTCGGGGTGGGCGAAGCCGGCCTTCAGGGCGATCTGCTTGACGGGGATCTCGGTCTCGGCCAGCAGTTGCTTGACGCGGTCGAGCCGGGCGCGGAGGATCTCGGCCTTGGGCGAGCGGCCGAACAGGCGGGCGAAGCGGCGCTCGAAGACGCTCCGCGACAGGGGGACGTTGGCCACCACGTCCTCGACGGTGATCCCCTCGCAGGCGTGCTCGCGGAGGAACCTCACGGCGCGGGCGAGGTGGCGGTCCTCGATCGCCAGGACGTCGGTCGACCTCCGCGTCACCACGCCCAGGGGCGGGATGTACGTCACCGGCGCCGGCGCCGGCTCGCCGGCCATCATCCGCTCGAGCATCGCCGCCGCCTCGTAGCCGATCCGGTGGGTGTCGGGCACGACGCTCGACAGGGTCGGGTACGACAGGTCGCAGAGCACGTCGTCGTTGTCGACGCCGAGGACGGCGACGTCCTCGGGGACGGCGATCTCGACCTCGCGGCAGGCGTTGAGGACCTGCTGGCCGCGGATGTCGTTGCACGCCATCAGGCCGACCGGCCTGGGCAGGTCCTCGATCCACCGCGCCGCCTCGGCCTCGGAGACCAGCCCGCGCTGCTCCAGGGCGCGGGTGCCGGTGTCGCGGGGGGGCTTCTGCCGCGCCTCGAAGACGTGGCCCGACAGCCCCGCCTCCGCGACCATCCGCGCGAAGGCCCGCGAGCGGTTCTCCGAGTAGTCGGCGCTGGCGAAGCCGCAGAACGCCAGGTTGCGGAACCCCCGCTCCAGGAAGTGGTCGACCGCCAGCCGCGACACCGCCTCGTCGTCGGTGACGATCACCGGCACGTCGAGGTCGGGCAGGACGCCGCGGAGGTCGACCGTCGGCAGCCCGAGGTCGCAGACCGCCCTGGCGATCCGGCGGTCCTCGATCCGGGCGATGATCCCGTCGCCGTCCCAGCCGTGGAGCCAGGGGGGCGGGACGTCCGCCAGGCCGCGCTCGGCGTGGTAGATCGACCAGGGGCCGTGCAGCCGGACGTACTCGGCGATCCCGTGCAGCAGGCCGCGGCCGTAGGCGCGGGACGACTCGACCAGCAGGGCCACGCGGGGGCGGATCGCCATGGGGGGACATCCCCAGAATTGTGAGAATATTCAACGAGACGACGGGTGACCCGCGCCGTCGCCGGGCCCGCCGTCGGGCCCATCGTACCGCGTCGCGCGAAAAACCTCAATAAATTGACGCAAACCCTCAATGACAAGGCCCCCCATCCGCTCCTACAATTCGTATCGGTAGGTGCGAGCCCGTTTGCCGATCGCCGGTCGAGGTCCGTTGCGGGGCCCGCGGCCACATATCGACCGCCCCACATCAATACACAGGACCGGGACGCAGGCCCGAATCGGGTCGGGCCGGCGGGCCGGGGCCATCATCCACCGTCGGAGGGCCATCTCATGCGGACATCGACGAGGTCTCGCGGCTTCACGCTGATCGAGCTTTTGGTGGTGATCGCGATCATCGCGGTGCTGATCGCGCTCCTGCTGCCCGCCGTGCAGGCGGCGCCGCGAGGCGGCGGCCGCTCGCAGTGCGTCAACAACCTCAAGCAGCTCGGCCTGGCCGTCATGAACTACGAGGGCGCCAACGGGTCGCTGCCCCCCACGGCCTACTCCGTCAGCCCGACCGTCAACGGCATGTCGATGAAGCCGCGCATCCTCCCCTACCTGGAGCAGCAGGCGCTCTACAACTCGATCAACTGGTACAACCAGACGTATAATAATGCCGTCAATTCGACGGTCTACACCACGGTGCTCGGCACGATCAACTGCCCGTCCGACACCAACATCCCGTGCGGCCTGCTCAAGATGCCCGACGGGTCGTCGCGCCAGGTCGGGTACACCAGCTACGGGAATAACATCGGGACCTTCTACAAGAACAGCAACAACAACCTGGACGGGCCCTCGTGGCGCGTGGGCGCCGACCCGCCCGTCACGCTGGCGCTGGTCGCCGACGGGACCTCGAACACCGCGATCTTCAGCGAGTGGGTCCGCGGCATGAACGGGTCGCCCACCGACGGGCTGCACCAGAACTACCAGCTCCAGCAGTACGCCAGCACGACGGCCACCCCCCTGCCGACCCTGTCCGCCGCCTGCCAGGCGGTCCCCAACGGGCCGAGCGGCTGGTACAAGCCCAACGCCCCCTGGGACCTGCGGGGCGAGGACTGGTCGTTCCAGAACTGCGCCGAGGGGGGCTGCTACAGCCACATCGTCCTGCCCAACCAGAAGAGCCTGCTTCTGGAGCGACGAGACGAGCAGCCACACCTACTACTCGATGGTCGGCGCCAGCTCGAACCACTCCGGCGGCGTCAACGTCGGCTTCCTCGACGGCTCGGTCCGGTTCGTCAAGAGCTCCGTCAACCCGAACACCTGGTGGGCCATCGCGACGAGGAACAACGGCGAGGTCGTCAGCGCCGACAGCCTCTGAGCGCGGTCCACCCCGGAGCAGGCACCTCCCCATGACGAGCAAGATCCTCGCATCGGCGGTCGCGATCGTGCTGCTGGCGCTCGGGGCCTCGCCGCCCCGGGCGTCCGCGGCGGACAGGGTCGAGGTCGAGGGCCCGGGAGGCAAGATCCTCCTGACGATCGCCGAGGGCCCGGACCATCTGGGGTACGCGATCAGCCTGGGGGGCCGGCCGGCGATCGCGACGTCGCCGCTGGGGATCGTCGTCGACGGCCGCGACCTCGGCCGGGGGGCCGGGCTCGGTCGGGTCGAGACCTATCGGGGCGACGAGACGTATCCGACGCGAGGGGTCCACTCGCGGGCGGTCAACCGCTTCCAGGGCGCGCGGGTCTCGGCGCGGCACGCGGCGAGCGGGGCCGATTACACGATCGACGTCCGCGTCTTCGACGACGGCGTGGCCTTCCGGCACGTCGTGCCCGGCGACGGCCGCGCGGGTCGTCGACGAGGCGACGGCGTTCCGGCCCGTCGACGGGAGCACGGTCTGGTATCACAACCTGCGCGGGCACTACGAGGGCTTCCACGCGCGGAAGGCCCTCGCCGACGTGCCCGAGGGCGACTGGGCCGCCCCCCCGATGACGATCAAGCTGCCCGAGGATCGCGGCTACGCGGCGATCACCGAGGGGGCCCTGATCGGCTTCGCGGGGATGGCGCTCCAGGCCGACGGCCGCTCGGGCTTCGCCGCCCGGCTGGGGCACGCGCACCCGGCGTCGTATCCGTATACGTTGCGATACGGCGAGAAGGAGGCGAAGCGGCTGTCCGGGCCCGCGACGATCGCCGGGACCATCACGACCCCCTGGCGGATCGTGATGGTCGGCCCCGACCTCAACGCGCTGGTCAACTGCGACATCGTGTCCAACGTCTCGCCGCCGCCCGACCCGAAGCTCTTCCCGAAGGGGCCCGAGACCGACTGGATCAGGCCCGGCCGCGCCGTCTGGATGTACCTCGACGGCGGCGAGAAGACCGCCGACGGCGTCAAGGAGTTCTCCCGGTTGGCCGGCGAGCTCGGCTTCGAGCACCAGATCGTCGAGGGCTTCTGGTCGCGGTGGGGCCCCGACGAGCTGCGCGACGTGGTGGACTATTCGAAGGCGCGGGGCGTCGGGATCTGGCTCTGGGAGCACAGCAAGGCCCTCCGCACCCCGGAGGCGCGTCGCGACTTCTTCCAGGTGTGCCGCGACGCCGGCGCGGCGGGCGCGAAGATCGACTTCTTCGACCACGAGGCCAGGGAGGTGGTCGAGCTCTACGAGACCCTGCTCCGCGAGGCGGCCGAGTCTCGCCTGATGGTCGACTTCCACGGCGCCAACAAGCCGGCGGGCGAGTCGCGCACCTACCCCAACGAGATGACCCGCGAGGCGATCAAGGGCCTCGAAGGGAGCCGCACCGGCGAGTGGGCGCGGCACAACGCCACCTGGCCGTTCACGAGGATGCTCGCCGGCCACGCCGACTACACGCCGATGCACTTCGGCGACCGCCGCCGCGACACCTCCTGGGCGCACCAGATCGCCACCGCGGCGATCCTGACCTCGCCCGTGCTGGTCTACGCCGCGAGCCCGAAGAGCATGCTGGAGAACCCCGCCGTCGAGATGATCAAGAGCATCCCGAGCGTGTGGGACGAGACGGTCGTGCTGCCGGTCTCCGCGATCGGCGAGGTCGCCGCCTTCGCCCGCCGCCGCGGCGACCGCTGGTTCCTGGCCGTCGCCAACGGCCCGACGGCCCGCACGATCCAGGTCCCCGCGGCGTTCCTGGCCCCCGGCGACCATCAGTCCCTGATCGTCCGCGACCGGCCCGGCGAGTCGGCGGCGGTGAAGGTCGAGACGACCACCGTCTTCCAGGGCGACCCGCTCGCCATCGACCTCCGCGCCGGCGGCGGCTTCGTCGCGCGGTTCGACGGGCCGTAGTCGCCGACCCTCCCCCCTCCCGGCGCAGCCCCGGCCCAGGACGGGAGGGCTACCGTCGTCGCGGGCGGCGCGGCGGTGGCCCAATTTCCCGTGGGGGCTTGTGGACCGCCGGGCGGGATGTTGAGATCGAATGAATTCGTGGCCTCGCCGGACGCCGGGCCGGCGCGGGGAGGTGCGCGGGGGTCGGGCGACGATCCGCCCGGTGCTCGATCGCTCGCCGCCCGGCGGCCGTCCCCGGGGTCCCTCGCACTCGCCCGGTCGCGGGAGCACCCAGATGGCCCGGGTCGCGCGATGGTCGTTCGTGCTGTGGGTGGCCGGCGTGGCGGCGGCCTCGCTGCCGGCGCGCGCGGCCGTGACGGGCGAGGATGTCGAGCGGGCGATCCGCGACGGCGTCCGCTACCTGCGCAACACCCAGCAGGAGGACGGCTCGTGGCCCGGCGAGTCCGGGGCGACCGAGCTGGCGACCCTGGCCCTGCTGACGGCCGGCGAGCCGGCCGACGACCCCCAGATCGGCCGGGCGATCGAGTTCATCCGCCGCCATCACGACCCCGCCTCCTTCGTCGACCCGCACAAGACCTACACCATCGGGCTCCAGACGATGGTCTTCGCGGCCATCGATCCGTTGGCCTACCGGCATCAGATCGCCCGCAACGCCGAATGGCTGATCGCCACCCAACTGGTGTCCGTCAACCCCGGGGGCCTGGCGCATGGGGGCATCCCCCTGGGCTCGTGGTCCTATGGTCGGGAGTGGGGCCGCGTCGCGCGGAATCGGACGGGCCGCGGCGATAATTCCAACACGCAATATGCCCTGCTGGGCCTGAACGCGGCCGGCGAGGCCGGGGTCCCGATCCCCGCCCAGGTCTGGCTCGCCGCCCGGCACCACTGGGAGGCGTGCCAGGCCCCCGACGGGGGCTGGTCCTACATGGCGGCCCAGAGGAAGGCGACCCCCAGCATGACCACCGCGGGGGTCTCCAGCCTGGTCATCACCGGCGCCAGGCTGTCGAGGGGCCGCGAGGCCCTCGTCGGCCACACGATCCACGACTGCGGCCACGTCGAGGCCGACATCCCGCTCCAGAGGGGCATCGACTGGCTCGGCAGCAATTTCACGGTGAAGGGCAACCTGTATTACCTCTACGGCCTGGAGCGCGCGGGGCGCCTGACGGGGCTGCGCTTCTTCGGCGACCACGACTGGTATCGCGAAGGCGCCGAGGAATTGGTCCAGACCCAGCGGCGCGGGGTGGGGGCATGGAACGAGGGGTATGGCCCGCTGGTCTCGACCAGCTTCGCGCTGCTGTTCCTGGCCAAGGGGCGCGCCCCCGTGTTGGTCCACAAGCTCCGACACGGGCCGGGGGACGACTGGAACAACGACCCGGACGACGTCCGCAACCTGGTCGGCCTGGTCTCGCGCGACTGGAAGCACCTGATGACCTGGCAGGTCGTCGAGCCCGGCTCGGCGGGCGTCGCGGGGATGCTCCAGGCGCCGATCGCCTTCCTCAACGGCCACGAGGCCCCCGGGCTCGGCCCCGAGGCCGAGGCGCGCCTGCGGGATTACGTCGAGCAGGGCGGCTTCCTCTTCGCCGAGTCCTGCTGCGGCCGGCCCGAGTTCGACCGGGGGTTCCGCGCCTTGATGAAACGGCTCTTCCCCGCGCCGGAATCCGCGCTGCACCCGCTGCCCGAGGAGCACCCGGTCTGGCGGTCGCGGTGGCCGCTGCGCCCGGCCGATCACCGCCTGGAGGGGATCGACTTCGGCTGCCGGACGGTGGTGATCTATTCGCCGGGCGACCTGTCGTGCTGGTGGAACCAGATGGAGGACCACCGCGACCACCCCGCGGTGATCGTCGCGGAGAAGGTCGGCCAGAACGTGGTGGACTACGCCACCGGGCACGAGCTCCCCGCCGACAAGCTGACGATCCGCGAGGCCCGCGACTTCAGGGCCGACTCCCCCCGTCGCGGGGCGCTCTACATCGCCAAGCTCCGCCACTCCGGCGACTGGAACATCGCGCCTTTGGCGATCCCCAACCTGACGACCATCCTGAAGGAGAAGCGCGGGTTCGACGTGGTGATCAACCACAAGGAGCTCTCGCCGCGCGACCCGAACCTGGTCCATTACCCCCTGATCTACGTGCACGGCCGCGCCGCGCCGACGTTCGACCGTGAGGACCTGGACCACCTCCGGAGCCACCTCGACCCGGGGGGCGGACGATCTTCGCCGACGCCGCCTGCGGCAGCTCCGCCTTCGACGCCGCCTTCCGCAAGTTCGTCACCGAGCTGGTCCCCGGGCACCCGCTCGTCCCGATCCCCGGCGACGACGAGCTCTACACCGCGCGGTCCGGCTACGACCTCTCGCGGGAGCGGCGCAACAAGGCCGCCGACGGCGGGATCGGCCATCCTCAGCTCGAAGGGGTCAAGGTCGACGGCCGCTGGGCCGTCATCTACTCGCGGCTCGACATCGGCTGCGCCCTGCAGCGCACCACCACCGTCGACTGCAAGGGGTACACCCCCGAGAGCGCCGAGAGGATCGCGACCAACGTCGTCATCTACGCGACCCTGCCCTGACACGGACCCGCCTCAGGAGAGCAGGAACTCCAGGTCGTCGCGGGTGAGGTTCTGGATCAGGCGGTTGTCGGCGTTGAGGATGGCGTCGGCCAGGTCGCGCTTCTTCTGCTGGAGCTCGAGGATCTTCTCCTCGACGGTGTCGCGGCAGATCAGGCGGTAGGCGAAGACGTGCTGGGTCTGGCCGATCCGGTGCGAGCGGTCGATCGCCTGGGCCTCGACGGCGGGGTTCCACCAGGGGTCGAGCAGGTAGACGTACTCGGCGGCGGTCAGGTTCAGGCCGAGGCCGCCGGCCTTCAGGCTGATCAGGAAGATCGGGCACGTCGGGGTCGTTCTGGAACCGCTCGACCCGCTCGGCGCGGTTGCGGGTCCGGCCGTCGAGGTACTCGTAGGTGAGCTTCTCCTGCGTCGAGCCGGTCGCGGACGATCGCCAGGAAGCTGGTGAACTGCGAGAAGACCAGGACCTTGTGCCCCTCCTCGACGACCTCGGCGAGCTGCGGCAGGAGCATGTCGAGCTTGGCGCTGGGCTCGGCGGCGCGGGCCGGGTCGATCAGGCCGGGGTGGCAGGCGGCCTGGCGGAGCCGCAGCAGGGCCTCGAGGACCTCGATCTTCGAGCGGTTCAGCTCGGCGGCGTCCTTGCGCAGCAGGGCCTGGCGGTAGTGGGCCCGCAGCTCCTCGTAGAGCTGCCGCTGGGCCGGCTCCATGTCGCAGTGGAGGGTCTGCTCGGTCTTCTCGGGCAGGTCCTTGACGACCTGCGCCTTGGTCCGGCGGAGGATGAACGGCCGGAGCGCCCGGGCCAGCAGCGCTGCGGTCCTCGTCGTCGAGCGCGCCGGCGGCGCCGGTGTGCCGCTTGAAGACCGACGCCGGTGCCGAGCATGCCGGGGTTGAGGAACTCGAAGATCGACCAGAGCTCGCCCAGGTGGTTCTCGATCGGCGTGCCGCTCATCGCCAGGCGGTGCCGGCCCGGAGCAGCCGGGCGGCCTTGGCCGCCTGGCTGTCGGCGTTCTTGATCGCCTGCGCCTCGTCGAGGATCACGTAGTCGAACTCGAACTGGCTCAGCTCGACGATGTCGGTGCGGAGGGTGCCGTAGGTGGTGATGATCAGGTCGTAGTCGGGGAACGTCGTCGCGGAGGGCGTGGCGGTCGGGCCCGGTGTAGTCGAGGACGCGGAGCCTGGGGGTGAACTGGCCGGCCTCCTGCGATCCAGTTGAAGACGAGCGAGCGGGGGACGACGGCCAGCGACGGCCCCTTCGGCCTGCCGGCGCGACCGCCGGCGCTGGAGCAGGGCGAGCACCTGGACCGTCTTGCCCAGGCCCATGTCGTCGGCGAGGATGCCGCCGAAGTCGAACTTCTGGAGGTAGTCGAGCCAGCCCAGGCCCTCGCGCTGGTAGGGCCGCAGCTCGCCGTGGAACCCGGCGGGGGCGTCGAGCGGCTCGACCCCCTCGAACTCGTGGAGCGCTCTGGCGGACCTTCTCGAAGGCGGCGTCGACGCGGATCTCGGGCTGCGCGGCCAGCAGCGCGTCGAGCAGGCCGGCCTGCGAGCCGCCGAACCGGAGGTGGCCGTCCTCCTCGGTCCCCAGGTCGGCGAGCATGCCGTACTTCTTGAGCCAGTCCTCGGGGAGCATCCCCATCGAGCCGTCGCCGAGCGTGACCATCGTCTCGCCGCGGCGGGCGGCGGCGAGCAGGTCGGGCAGGGCGACGCGCCTGGCCGCCGAAGTCGACCTGGCCGCCGAGCTCGAACCAGTCGATGCCGGTGGTCACGGCGAGCTTGAACTCGCCGGCCGGGCGGATCAGCTTCCCCTCGGCCTCGACCCGCCAGCCGGCCTGGACCAGCTCGCGGGTCACCTGCGCCATCCGCTTGGCGGGCAGCTCCATCGTGCCGGGGTCGACCCGCGGGTCCTTGGACTCGCGGAACCCCAGCTCGAACAGGAGGATGTCGGCCTGCGGCCTCGGTCTTCGGGTCGCGGCGGATCGACCAGGCCGAGCTCGGTCGAGACGGCCAGCGGCGTCGGTCCGGCCGGCCGGGATCAGGGCGCCGTCGTAGTCGAACTCGAGCTCGGCCAGGAGCCGGTCGGCCGCCGGCCCCCAGTTCTGCCGCGGGGTGCGCAGGGTCAGGCAGGGCCGCGGGCGTGGTGTCGATCTCCTCGAGCCGGAGCGTCTCGACCAGCTCGGCCGGCGGCGACCCGGGCCTCGGCCAGGATCCGGCCGAGCATGATGTCCTGCTGCGGCTCGGCGAAGACGATCTCCTTCTCGTGGCGGAGCCGGACGATCCAGGGCATCACGCCGACGTCGTCGAACCGGGCGGCGCGGCCGACGCCCAGGATCACCAGGCCGGGGACGAGCACCAGGGGCTCGGCCAGGTCCATCCGGTCGGCCGCGGCCGTCGCCGCGGCGGAGCGAGCCGCGCCAGGACCAGCGCTTGCCCCCGAGCTCGGGGCGGACGTCGAGCGCGAACCGCCAGGGGGGGCCGTCGTCCCAGCGCATCGTCGGCGGGTCGTCCTCGCCCTCGGTCCGGCGGAGCCGGAGCCGGCCGCTCCGGGCCAGCCGCTCGACGACGCCGCCTGGCGTCGTGCCGGAGGACGAACCGGCGCGTCCCCATCGAGTCGACCGTGCGCCGTTGCGCCGTTGAGCGGCCGGGGCCCGGCGGCGCGGCGGCCTGCGCCTCCTCCAGCAGGCCAGGAGGTCGCGGTCCTCGGGGTCGTACTTCGCCTGGGGCGACGCCGGCGCGTGCCACCAGGGCTTGAGCGGGCCCCAGTCGCCGCTCGGCCGGCGCTGGCGGCGGGCCAGGTCGATGACGACCTGGTTCTGGCCGAGCGTCGGCGGGGACGTCGAGGATGTAGACCAGCAGCCGCTTCGAGTTGCGGTTGACCGGCCTTGGCGCGGGGCTTGCCGCCGCCTCGCTCCCGGCGCCTTGCCGTTGGTCCGGGGATGGCCCGCGCCGCGCCGCGCCGGCCGGCCCGGTCCGGTCCGCCCGCCCCGGGCCGTGCCGGCCCGTGCGGGTCCGGCCCGAGCGCGCGCCGGCGCCGGGGCCGGGGCCGGGCCCGGCGGCGCCGCCCGGACCGTCGTCGGCCGCGGCGCGGCGGAGGTCGCTGACCAGCTTCAGCGGGCGGACCGGCGCGCGCCTGGAGCAGGCCCCGCGCGTCGGCCATCAGGATCGTCGCCCAGAGGTGCTTGCACGGCTCGCCGGTCGGCGTGAAGTACGGGCAGGTGCAGGAGACGTGGAGCTTGCGCCCCGCGGAGCCGGAGCCGGACCCGGTACTTGGCCGTCCCCCGCACCTTGGCGACGACCTCGCCCGCCGACGGCCGCCGTGACGACGACCCGCCCCTTGGCGAAGTACGACTGGCCGCGGGAGCGGACCGCGTCGCTGAAGTCGCGCGAGACTTTCTGGGCGATCCCCATCATCCGCTTCTCACTCGGACGGGCCGATCCGACGACGTCCGGGGCCCCTCGACTCCGGCCGACGGCCCGACGCGGCCGACGCCGACGCGGCGCCGACCCGCCGGCCTCGGTCCGTCGCGATCCCGATCCCCGAGCCCGACGGCGATCGGCGCCGGCCGGACGGCCGACGCGAGGCCCGGCACGCCCGATCCCGATCCGGCGTCCGCCGCCGGGGCCGGCGGCGCACGCTGGTCGCCCGGACCGGCCGGCCCGTCGGACCGGCCGCGATCCGCCCGGCCCGTCGGACGTCCCGGCCGTCGGATCCCGCTCCGACCGGGCCTCGCTCGATCGCGGATCCAGGCCACCGCGGACCGATCCGGCGGCCGTCGGCCTATCCCCGGCGTCGACGGCCTCGGACCCATCCGTCGGCGGATCGACCCGCATGGCCGACCGCGCCATCCCGCGATCGCGTCCGTCGCCGCATCCCGTCGCGGCCATGCCCGACGCGGACGTCGGTCGCATGCCGACGACCGGCGCGATCCGCGGACCCGGTCGCCGCCGCGCTCAGACGTCGAGGTTCTTGACCTCCAGCGCGTGCTTCTCGATGAACTCGCGGCGGGGCTCGACGTCGTCGCCCATCAGCGTGGTGAACAGGTCGTTGGCGGCGGCGGCGTCCTCGAGCTGGACCTGCAGGAGGGTCCGCCGGGTCGGGTCCATCGTGGTCTCCCAGAGCTGCTCGGCGTCCATCTCGCCGAGGCCCTTGAACCGGGTGATCTTCATCCCCTTCTCGCCGAGGTGGCGGACCGTCGGCGACCAGCGCGCGGAGGTCGAGCAGCGGGTGCTCCTCGCCGTCGCGGTGGAGGACGAACCGGGGCGGGCGGCTCGTCGCCGGTGACCTCGATCGGCAGGAGGACGTCGGCCCGCAGGCCGAACTCGTCGCGGAGCCGGGCCAGCCACTTGTTCAGGGTGCGGACCTCGTGCAGCTCGGTGACGCGACCGGCTCGGCCGCGCGGCCTCGGCCGCGGCCGCCGGCCGCCGCGCTCGGCGCCGGCCGTCGGCCGTCGGCCGGGGGCGTGCGTGCGCTGGCGGTACGACTCGAGCTCCTCGGCCGTGTAGAGCCAGTGCTCGCCGGCCGTCGTCCTCGACCAGGTACAGCGGGAGCAGGCCGGCCGGGGTCGACCTTCGGGTCGGCCGCCGGGTGGGCGTGGCGCCAGGAAGTCGCGGAGCGGCAGGTTGCGGCGGCCGAAGGCGCGCAGCGCCGTGGTCGAGCGCCGGTGACGACGTCGAGCAGGGCCCGGAGCCGGTCGCCGCCGAGCCCGGCGTCCTCGTCGTCGACGCCGTGCCGGCTGCGAGCCGGGCGTCGGCCAGGCCGCGTCTCGACCAGGATCGCCTGCATCTCCGCCTCGGTCTGGACGTACCGCCGCTCCTTCTTGCTGCGCGAGCATGTAGAGCGGCGGCTGGGCGACGTACAGGTGCCCCTCGGCCACGAGCCGGGGCATCTGGCGGTAGAAGAAGGTCATCAGGAGCGTGCGGATGTGCGAGCCGTCGACGTCGGCGTCGCTCATCATGACGACCTTGCCGTACCGCCGCTTGGCCGGGTCCTCCTCGTCGCCGATGCCGTTGCCGACGGCCGTGATGATGTTGCGGACCTCCTCGTTGCCGAGGACCCGGTCGAGCCGGGCGCGCTCGACGTTGAGGATCTTGCCCCGGAGCGGGAGGATCGCCTGGTAGAGCCGGTCGCGGCCCCCCTCGGCGGTGCCGCCGGCCGAGTCGCCCTCGACGAGGAACAGCTCGCTGGAGTCCTGGTCGTGGGTGGTGCAGTCCATCAGCTTGCCGGGCAGGCCGCCGCCGGAGAGGACCCCCTTGCGGTTGCGGACCAGCTCGCGGGCCTTGCGGGCCGCCTCGCGGGCCTCGGCCGCCAGCATGCGCCTTGGCGATCACCTTCTTGGCCGCCTGCGGGTTCGGTCTCCAGGAACTCGGCGAGCTTGTCGTTGACGACCTTGGCGACGATCCCCTCGACCTCGCCGTTGCCCAGCTTCGTCTTGGTCTGCCCCTCGAACTGCGGGTCGGGCACGCGGACGCTGACGATCGCCGTCAGCCCCTCCTTGAAGTCCTCGCCGGTGATCGCCAGGTCCTTGTTCTTCGCCGGCGCGGCCGCCTTGGCGTAGGTGTTCAGGGTCCGGGTCAGGGCGGTCCGGAACCCGGTCAGGTGGGTGCCCCCCTCGACCGTGTTGATGTTGTTGCAGTACGAGACGACCATCTCGCTGATCGACTCGTTGTACTGCAACGCGACCTCGACTTCAACGGCCCGCTCCTCGTCTTTGCCCGAAAGCACCACCGGCGGGTGCAGCGCCGTCTGCGCCCGGTTCAGGTAGGCGACGAACTCGCCCAGGCCGCCCGACGAGAAGAACTCCTCGCTGCTTGCGGCTCGTCGCCCCGCTCGTCGGTCAGGCGGATCGCGATCCCCTGGTTGAGGTAGGCCAGCTCGCGGAGCCGCTTCTCCAGGACGTCGTAGTCGAAGTCGATCGTGTCGAAGATCTCGGCGTCGGGCAGGAAGCGGATCTTGGTGCCGGTCGTCTTGGCCGGCCCGGTCGGCGCGGACGGGCCCCTGGGCGATCGCCCTGCTCGTAGTCCTGCCGCCAGACCTGGCCGTCGCGGTGGACCTCGGCCTCGAGCCACTCCGACAGGGCGTTGACGACCGTCACGCCGACGCCGTGCAGGCCGCCCGAGACCTTGTACGTGTCGTGGTCGAACTTGCCGCCGGCGTGCGGCTTGGTCAGGACGACCTCGAGCGTGCTCTTGCCGATCTCGGCGGTGCGACGCCGACCGGGATGCCCCGGCCGTCGTCGACGATCGAGGCCGAGCCGTCGGCGTGGACCGTCACGTGGATGTGCCGGCAGTAGCCGGCCATCGCCTCGTCGATCGAGTTGTCGACGACCTCGTAGACCAGGTGGTGCAGGCCGCGCGGGGTCGTGTCGCCGATGTACATGCCGGGGCGCATGCCGGATCGCCTCGATCCCCTCGAGGACGCGGATGTTGGCCTCGGTGTAGTCGCCCGCGGCCGTCGCCGTCGGCCGGCGCGTCGCGGTCCAGGGCTCGGTCGGGTCTCGACGGCCGATCGCGTCGGTCTTGCTCAAATCCATCGCGGGTTCACCTCGGTCGTGTCGTGCGGGCGATCGCGTCGGGCCGTCGCGGTCGGGTCGAGGATCGGTCACGGCGATCAGGCCGGCCGTCGCGGCCGTCGACGCCGGCCGGGACCTCGCGGCCGTCGGATCGGCCGGGACCTGGTCGGGCGGGTCGATCGGGCCGACGCGGAACCGGATGTCGTGGATCACGTGCCGGGCGCGTCGCGCCGCAGCGCGGCCAGCAGCGTCGGCTTCTGGAACGCCGCCAGCTCCTCCAGCAGCGTCGGGTGGGCCACCGTCACGTTCAGGACCCCGCGGCGGACCTCGCCGAGCCGGGTCTGGCGGCACCCCGGCTCGCCGACCGCCGCGTTCCAGGCGTCCTCCAGCTCCTTCAGGGCCCGGAGCCGCCCGAAGCCCCGCGCGGCGAACAGCTCGCCCAGGATGTCGGCGAGGGGCTTCGGTCCGCGACGACGGTTCGGGCTCGGCCATGCGGCGTGCTCACAATGTGAACGTCTTTCATTATACCGACCGGACGCGTCGACGGCAATCGGATCGCCCTTCGCCGATCGAGGCCATCGCTCCCGATCCCCTCGCGAAGGGTCTCGCTTCGATTCGGGCCGTCGGGCGTGCGGCCACGCCATCTCCTCCCGGCCCGGAACGCGCACGCCTACGGCCCGTCGCGGCGCCAGCACCTCCGCCACCCAACGGCGTACCTCCTGCACCCATCCGGTATCGTCGATCACGTCAGGCCGCTGGCCCAGTCGAAGATCTCGGCCGCCGTCAGGAACGGGAAGGCCGCGCTGGTCGGCGACTCGCGTACGGCCGTCGTCCCCGACACCAGGATTCGCAGCCGGGCCTCGTCGCAGCCCAGACCTCGGGCACCCGGAGCCGGCAATAGGTCGCGATGGCCTTCTTCGCCGGGTTGCCGACGACCGCCTCGATCGGCCAGTCGGGGGGCGGGTCGACCTCCAGGTCGATCGTCTTGCCCATGACCCGCCCCACGTTGGCCAGGTAATATCTCGTCCCCCTCGACGCCCCCGCCCGCGACTCGCGGCGGAACGTCATCTGCCCGTGGCGAGGTGGGGGATGTCGAAGCCGACGACGACCTCCGTGACGACATGCCAGCCGCTTCTTGATCCTTCGTGGGCCTGGGACATGGTCACGACATCAGGCTCCCGTCCAGGTAGATCACCGGGGGACGGGCGATCGCCGAGGACGCCGGAGCATCGCCGTGTACTCGTCCCAGCGACGTCATGGATCTCGACCCAGCGGCGTTGGCGACCCGTCGGGCCGCGGTCGTGGCCGCCGTCGTGGTCGTGGCCGTCGATTCCATCGGGTCAATCCTCACCGGCCGTCGCGATCGCGAGGCGGCCCGCTCAACGGTCGCGGGTCAGGGGCATCACGACGTAGGTGTAGTCGGTCGTCGGTCTTGAAGACGGCGGCGTTCTTGGAGTCGATCAGCTCGGCGGTGATCGCGGCGGTGTCGTCGAGGGTCTTCAGGGCGTCGGCCAGGTAGCGGGGGTCGAAGGTGATCTCGACGGCCTTGCCCTCGTAGTGCGATCGGCAGCTCGACGTGCGAGCTGCCGACGTCGGCCGCCTGGCTGGCGAGCTTGAGCGACGCCGTCGCCGAACTGGAAGTCGACGCCCGCGGCTCTCCTCGCTGGTGACGATCGACGCCTGCTCGACGGCCAGGCGGAGCGGGCCGGCCTCGAGCGGGATCTTGACCTCGACGTTGGCCGGGAAGACGTCCTGGTAGCGGGGGAACCGGCCCTCGACCAGCCGGCTGTAGATGACCGCGCCGCTCGGTCCGGACCAGGACGGCGGTCGCCCGACTGGATGGCCAGGTGGACCGGCGGGTCGTCGTCGTCGAGGTTCCGCTCGATCAGCTTCAGCGCCTTGACCGGGATGACCGGGCTGCCGGTCGGGGCTGGCGGCGCCGTTCTCGGCCTCGGCCGGGGCCGACATCCTGGCCAGGCGGCGGCCGTCGGTGCCGACCATCGTGATCGACTCGGCGGTCAGCTCGACCAGGACGCCGCCCAGGGCGTAGCGGGTGCTCTCGACGTCGGTGGCGAAGATCGTCCGGCGGATCAGCTTCCGGAGGTCGGCCGCCGCGACCACGTGGTAGCTCGTCGCGGCGAAGTCGGGGACCTCGGGGTAGAGGTCGGGGTCCTCGCCCGGCAGCGTGAACTCGGCGTGCAGGCCGCGGACGATCAGGCTGGTCGCCGTCGGCCTCGAGGGCCAGCTCCTCGTCGGTGCTGGTCCGCAGGATCGACCCGCATCCGGGCCGTCGGCAGGATCACCGCGCCGGGCTGCTCGACCTTCATGCCGAGGACCCGGTGGCGGATGCCGACCTCCAGGTCGGTGGCCATCAGGATCGAGCCCTCGTCGGGGTCGGCGACGAGCTTGACGTTCTGGAGGATCGGCTTGGGGCTCCGGGCCGGGACCACCCCGCTGACCATCCCGAACGCGGCGAGCAATCCTTCGCGGTTGCACAGGGCCTTCATGCGCTTCCCCCGCGGGAGTCCTGTTCGAACATCCATTTCCCGGCCGCTTCGGCCCAGCCCTCGCACGCCGTCGCCCGCCTCCGCGCGGGCGTGCATGCCTCTCCGGCCTTCTCTTCCGGAGAGAGAAGGGAAAGCTTCCACCGTCGTCATCGTCGAAGGGCGGACCCGTCCTCGTGGATAACCCGGACGGGGCTCGAAGCAAAGCCATGATACCAAAGAACTTAACCGGGCACAACGCGCCCTTGTTCACCGGGGGAAAACCCGTCGATAACCCCGTCGCGCCGCCCGGCATGCGCCGCCGCCGCGGTGGCCGCGCCGGTCGGGCCCGGATCGGGGCCGTGGACAACCCCGCCGCCGATGCGCCGGGCGTCGACGGGTTATCGACAGGTTTTCCCCCGCCGCCCGTTCGACGGTCGCGGCCCGGCCGAGAGCCCGTCGTCGACGTCGGCTCGCGATGCCTCGCGAGATCCGTGATGCGCATGCGTCGCCACGAGTTCCGGCCTCGGGCCCGTGCGCTGAGCCGGCCCGGGGCCGCCGGGATCCGTCGTCGCGGCCCGTGGCAGGCCCGACGAACCGGCATCTCGACCGGGCATCGAGGCCGCGTCTCGGCGCGGACGTACGGGCTTGATGTGCGTAAAGTAGCGTAAACGGCTCTCGCATACGTCTTATACGCGATCGGCCGTCCGCGGACGGACTGTCCGGCATCTGGCGCGGCCACGGGTCGGGGTTTGGGTTAGAATCGCCGGCCGATCTGGCCCGGAGGAGTGGCCGAGGGGTCAAGGAGGGCCCGAGCCATGCCCGAGACCCGCCTGGGGTGGCGTGCGCGTGGCGACGATCGCGGGCCTGGCGGCCCTGACGCTCGGGGCCGGGCCTGGGCCGCGCCGGGCGGCTGACGTACCACGAGGCGTTCGTGGCGCAGGCGGCGCGCGAGATGATCGCGCGCGGGCGACGTCGCTCGTCCCGACGATCGGCGGCCGCCCCTGGCTGGAGAAGCCGCCGCTGGCGATCTGGCTGGTCGCCCTGGCGGGCCGGTCGGCCGGCGGGGTGGGCGAGGCGGTGGCGCGGCTCCCGTCGGCGGTCGCCGCGGCCCTGCTGGCCTGGGCGTGGCGACCTTGGCCGCGCGGCGGTTCGGCCGACGGTCGGGCTGCTCGCCGGGCTGGTCCAGGCGACGACGGCCTGGACGGTCCTGCGGGGGCGGCTGGCCGAGGCCGACATGCTCCTGGCCTGCCTGGTCGCCTGGACGCTCGTGGCGTTCGACCGGCTGCGGGCCGAGGAGGAGCGCGCCGGCGCGCCTGGCGGTGGGCGTTCTTCGCCGGGCTCGGGCTGACGTCGCTGGCCAAGGGGATCGGGTTCGGCGCGGTGCTGGTCGCGGCGGTCGTGGCGCTCGGTCCTGGCCTGGGACCGCGACCGCGGCGACGCTCCGGCGGCTGGGGTCGCCCGGGGGCTGGTGCCTGGCGGGGGTCCTGGCGCTGGCCTGGCCGGTCCTGGTGGCGCTGCGGCACCCGTCGGCCCTGGGGCTCTGGACGCTGCACGTCGCCGACCGCCTGGCCGCGCAGCCCGAGCACTTCGCGGGCGGCCCGTGGTGGCAGTACGGCCCCGCGCCTGCTCGGGCAGGTCTTGCCCTGGACCCCGCTGGCGCTGGTCGGGGGCGTGGCGGTCGCTCGGCCGGGCCGGTCCGCGGGCGCGGCGGGGGCCGACCGCCTGCTCTGGGCCTGGGCGGTCGGCCCGGTGGCCCTGCTCTCGCTGGCGACGGTCAAGAACGCCGCATTACGCGATCCACGCCCTGCCGCCCTGGTCGGTCTGGGCGGCGCTGGGCCTGGTGCGGCTGGGCGGCCGGCTGCCAGGCGCCGGGGCTGGTCGCCCGATCGCGCTCCGGCGGTCGGCGGCGGTCGGCGTTCGCGGGGCTCGGGCTGGCCTACGCGCCTGGGCTTCGCCGTGCTCGGCCCCTGGCTCGACCGCCGGGGCGGCGGAGTGGGCCTTCTACGAGGACGCGGGCCGGCGCCTCCGGCCCGGCGAGCCGCTCGCCCTGCTCTACGACGACTGGGACCGCCTCCCGTACCCCACCCCGTTCGGCCCGGTCCCGCACGACCTGGCCGTCCGGCTCTTCTACCTCGACCGCCCCGCCTGCTGGCGGCAGGGCGCCGAGGCGCTCGCCGAGCAGCCCCCCGCGCCGCGCCCGCCGCCGTTCGCGGTGATCGGCCGCGACCGCGACCTGCCCGCCCTGCGCCGGCTCGGCCGCGTCGAGACCCTCGCGCACGGCCCGAGGCTCCGGGCCCGCGCCTCGCGGGTCGACGACCGCACGTTCCTCCTCTTCCGCGTCACGCCGGGAGGATTCAGCCGCGGAGGACGCAGAGGGCCACAGAGGCCGAGGAAGACAGAAGATAATGTAGGATCTATTCAAATTCTCGTCATTTCCTCTTCGGTCCTCTGTGTCCTCTGCGGCTGAGTCTTCGTTCAGACCGGCTCGATGAGCGTCGGCTTCGGCCAGGGGGTCGGGCTCGGGCGGCGGGCTTGGCGGTCGCGGCGGCCGAGGCCGAGGCAGAGGATGATCGTGGCCGAGATGGCCATCGAGACGCAGAGGAAGAGGATGCCCGGCAGGAACGAGCCGGTCCGGTTCTCGACCGATGCCGAGCACCGACGGGCCCGACGAACCCGCCGAGGTTGCCGACCGAGTTGATCAGGCCGATGCTGCCGGCGGCGGCGGCCTCGGTCAGGAACAGGCTGGGGAGCGACCAGAAGGCGGGCAGGTACGCCTTCAGGCCCGGTCATCGCGACGGTGAACAGCGCGACCGTCAGCCAGAGCGGCGGGCCGTCGAGCAGGAGCGTCAGGCCCAGGGCCGACGGCCCCGAGGTAGATCGGCATCGCCGCGTGCAGCCGGCGCTCCTTCGGTCCGGTCGGAGCTCCAGCCGACGAAGAGCTGGCCGACCAGCGAGCCGATCGGCGGCAGGATCACCAGCCAGGTCAGCTGGTCGAGGTTCAGGCTCGTACCACTTCTCGAGGATCCTCGGCAGGAAGAACTCGACGCCGTAGTTGCCCGTCACGATGAAGAAGTAGGCGGCGGCCAGCAGCAGCACCTTGGGGTTGCTGCAGCGCCTCGCCGACGCGTCATGTGCCGGCCGGCCGTGGTGCAGCGCCTTCTCGCGCTCCAGCTCCGCCTCCAGCGCCTCGCGCTCGTCGGGCTCGAGCCAGCGGGCCTGGCCGGGCCGGTCGGTCAGGAAGAACAGGACGAGGACCCCGAGGACGACCGCCGGGATGCCCCAGGCGATGTAGACCCACTGCCAGCCCTCCAGCCCCAGGACCTCGGGGTGATGGACGATCACGCCGTCGATCGTCTCGTCGGTGCCGATCTTGAGCAGGAGGTCGGAGAGCTTCGGGCTGATGATCTGCGCGATCGGCGTGGCGATCAAGAACCAGGCCAGGGCCCGGGCGCGGTCGCGGCTGGGGAACCAGTGGGTCAGGTAGACGATCACGCCGGGGAAGAACCCCGCCTCGGCCAGGCCGAGGAGGAACCGGACGGTGTAGAAGTGCCAGGGGACCTTCACCAGCGCCGTCAGGCGCCGCCACGATCCCCCAGGAGATCATGATCCGGCTGATCCACTTCCGCGCGCTCCACTTCTCGACCAGCAGCGTGCCGGGGATCTCCAGCAGGAAGTAGCCGATGAAGAAGACCCCCGCGCCGAAGCCGATGCACCGCGTTGTTGAAGCCCGGCAGGTCCTGCGTCATCGTCAGCTTGGCGATCGCCACGTTGGCCGGTCGACGTAGGCGATCACGTAGCAGAGGAACAGCAGCGGCAGGAGCCGGCGATACGCCTTGGTTCGGGCGCGGTCCAGCGCGGTCGGCGTGGCGATCGACATGGAGAGGGCGCTCGCGGGTTGTGGGGCGGTCGGGCCGAGTCGGTTGCGGGATGGTCCGGACGGATCGGCGATCGGTCAGTCGAAGTTACCGCGCCGCGCGGCGCGCCGCAAACCTTCGCCGGCCCGTTTTCTCGGCGAATCCGCCCGCGCCGCGGCGCGCGGGACCGTCGCCGGTTGGAATGTTGTTCGTATAATCGGATAGAATGGGGTCGGGGAAGTCCCCGATCCCGTCACGGCCCGAGCCTCGAAAGGCGACACGCATCCATGAATCGACGGCTCGCGCGGCTCGGCCTGCTGCTGGCCCTGTCGGCCCTGGCCCCGGACGCCCCGGCCCGGGACCCGGAGGTCGGCCGGTCGTACCAGGTCCCCTACCGGCTCACCGACACGAACCACTTCCTGGTCCGGGTCCGGATCAACGGCAAGGGGCCGTTCAACTTCCTGGTCGACACCGGGGCCCCGGCCCTCTACGTCGCGACCGAGACGGCCCGGAAGGTCGGCCTGAAGCCCGCCGAGGACGACTTCTGGACGCCCGATCGACCGGCTCGACTTCGAGGGGGGGGCGCGCCTGACGGACCTCAAGGCGCGGGTCGAGGACCCGTTCCAGCTCGTCGGCATGAACGCCCTGGGGCTGCCCGGGGCGTCGATCGACGGCATCCTCGGGTTCACGGTCCTGGCGCGGTTCCGGCTGGAGCTCGACCCGACCCGCGACCGGATGACCTGGACCCGGCTCGACTACGAGCCCGAAGGACCCGCCCGTCCCGCGGCGGCAGGCCGAGCGACGCCGCCGCCGGCCGAGGTCCAGGCGATGAACCTGCTCGGCCCGCTCGCCAAGGCTCGCCGCCGTCCTGATCGGCAAGCAGCCCGAGGAGCAGCTCCGCCCGCGCGGGTTCCTCGGCCTGGAGCTGGCCGAGCGGGCCCGGCGGGGTCCGCGTCGCCCGGCGTCCTGCCCGACTCGCCCGCCGTCGAAGGCCGGGCGTCCAGGCCGGCGACCGCCTCGTCCGGCTCCTCGACCGCGACGTCGACGACGCTCGAAGGCCGCCCGCGCCGCCGTCGCCGACGGTCGAGCCCGGCGACCGCGTCGCGCTCGACGGTCCGCCGCGGCGCCGGAGACCCGCGAGCTGACCCTGACCGCCGGGGAGGGCCTGTAAGCCATGACCGACCCCGCCCGCCGCCGTCGCCCTGGCCGCCCTCGCTGATCGTCCTGCCGGCCTTCGGCCCCGCCCTGGCCGCCGCCCGCGGCGGGCCCGTCGGGGCGGGCGGTCGTCCCGTTCGAGATGCTCGCCGACGAACCACATGGTCGTCCGCGCCAGGATCAACGGCAAGGGGCCGTTCCGGCTGATCTTCGACCTGGGGGCGCCGATCACCCTGCTGAGCAACCAGGCGGCCGAGGCGTCGGGCGTGATCAAGGCCGACGCCCCCCGCGTCGTTCCTGTTCTCGATCCGGGGCGAGGCGCGAGGTCGAGACGCTGGAGGTCGGCGACCTGACGGCCAGGGACCTGCCGGTGATCGTCCTCGACCACCCGATCCTCAAGGCGCTGGGCGACTTCCTCGGCCGGCCGCTCGACGGCATCATCGGCTACACCTTCTTCGCCCGGTACCGGACGACGATCGACTACCAGGCCCGCCAGATGACCTTCGAGCCGGTCGACTTCGCAGGTCCGCGAACCTGATGAAGGACCTCCCCGACCGCCTGGCCGGCCCCGAAGGTCGCGCCGGCGCCGGTGCTGGCCCCGGCGGCGCTCTGGGGCCTGGACGCTGGGCGAGCCGGCCGGCGGGCTCGACGCGCCCGGCGTGCCGATCCGGCGCGGTCCTGGCCGACTCCCCCGCCGCCGCGGCCGGGCTGAAGGCCGGCGACGTCCTGACGACGCTCGACGGCCGCTGGACCACCTCGATCGCCGACACCTACGCCGCCGCCTCGGGCGTCGCCCCCGGCCGCGCCGTCGCCGTCGTCGTCCTCCGCGACGGCAAGGAGCTGACCCTGACGGTCCGGCCCGGCCGGGGCTCTAGACCGGGCGAGAGCGGATCGGCGATCGGGCGATGGCCACGGATCGAGCCGACTCGAGTCCTCGCCCAGCCCCCAATCCCCAGCTCCCATCCCCCACCCCTGGGACGGGTTCCTGACCGGCCCCGAGAACGAGCTGGCGTATGCCGAGCGTGCTGGCCCTGGCGCGGGGCGAGGCGGACGGGGATCTCGCCGCTGGTGGTGCACGGGCCGTCGGGGGTGGGCAAGTCGCGGCTGCTGGCGGGCCTGGTCGCCGAGCGGCTCCTGCGGCGGCCCGAGTCGGCCGTGGCGCACCTGGAGGCCGAGGCGTTCGCGCGGCCTGCGCCGAGGCGGCCGGGCCAGCCCGGCGGCTGGGCCGAGCTGCGGGCCCGGTTCCGCGGGCTCGACCTGTTCGTGCTCGACGACCTGCACGCCCTGGAGCGCGCCCCGCTGGCGCTGGCCGAGCTGTCGCACACGCTCGACGCCCTGGACGAGGCCGGGGCGGGCGTGGCCGTCTCGGCGCGGGCCGGGCCGGGGCAGTGGTCGGGCTGGCCGCGGCGGCTGGTCAACCGCCTGGTCGGGGGCCTGGCCGTCCGGGTCGATCCGCCCGGCCTGGCCTCGCGCCGGCGATACCTGCTCGACCGCGCCCGGGCGCGGGGGATCGGCCTGGCGGCCGACGCGGTCGACGCGCTGGCCGAGGCCGCCGACGGCTACCGGACGCTCGACGGCTGGCTCGCCCGGCTCGCCCTGGCCGCGCAGGTCGACCGCCGCCCGCTCGACCGCCGCCTCGTCGGCGCCCTTCCTGGCCGAGGACGGCGCCCCGGCCGCGCCGACCATCGACCAGATCGCCCGCGCCGTCGCCGAGCGGTTCGGCGTCCGCCTCCGCGACCTCCGCTCCGCCACCCGCCGCCAGACGATCGCCGGGCCGCGGCACCTGGCGATGCACCTGGCCCGGGCCCTGACCGGCCTGAGCTTCCGGTCGATCGGCGCCTACTTCGGCGGCCGCGACCCGGCGACCGTCCGCCACGCCTGCCGGGCCGCCGCCGCCCGCCTCGCCGCCGACCCCGCCCTGGCCGCCGCGCTGGCCGCCCTCCGCCAGCACCTCCGGCCCCCCGCGGCCGCGCGGGCCTCGTCCGGAGATGCCTGAGCGGCGCCGGCCGCCGCGCCCCCCGGGTGGCTGGGGTTGCGCCAGCAACCCCGGTCCCGAGCCGGGGTTGCGTGCCGCAACCCCAGCCACCCAGACGCCCTTCAGCCGTCGGCCTGCGACGGGCCCCGGGAGTGGATGCGGCGATACTCGCCCGGGGTCATGCCGGTCCGCTTCTTGAAGAACGAGCATAGGTAGCCGATGTAGTGGAATCCCGACCTGCCGGCGATGCCGTCGAGCTTCAGGTCGGTCTCGGCGAGCATCTGCTTGATCCGCCCGAGCTGCGCGTCGAGGATCTCCTCCTGGAGGGTCCGGCCGGTCATCGCGACGAACCGGCGCTGGAGCGCGCGGCGCGACAGGCCGACGCGGTCGGCCAGGTGGTCGATCCCCAGGCCGTCGCAGGCGTGCTGGCGGATCAGCCGCAGGGCGATCGCGACGGCCGGGTCGTCGATGGCGACGACGTCGGTCGACAGCCGGCTGACGACGCCGTGCGGCTCGACCAGGACCGGCCCCGCCGGCGGCCCGGCGCCGGCCATGAGCCGGTCGAGCAGCGCGGCCGCCTCGTAGCCGATCCGCCCGAGGTCCTGGTCGATGCTCGACAGCGGCGGGTCGGACAGCTCGCACAGGCGCCACGTCGTTGTCGACGCCGAGCACGGCGACCCGCTCGGGGACCTCGCAGCTCGATCCGCCGGCAGGCGTCGAGCACCTGCATCCCGCGGATGTCGTTGCACGCCAGCACGGCGACCGGCGTGGGGAGCGACCGGAGCCAGCGCGCGACGTCGTCCTGCTCCTGCTCCCACGTCAGGGCCCGGCGGCGTCGCGACCCCTCGTAGACGAGGCAGTCGTGCCCGAGCTCGGCCAGGCCGCGGCGGTAGGCATCCTCGCGGAGGTCGCTCCACAAGGTCCCGCCGCGGCCGCAGAAGGCGAACTGGCGGAAGCCCCGCTCCTTGAAGTGGCGGATCGCCAGCTGGCCGATCGCGGCGTCGTCGCAGTAGACCGTCGGCAGGACGAGGTCCGTGACCTGCCTCCTCAGCTCGACCAGGGGCACCCCGGCGGCCAGGAGCGATCTCGGCCATCGCCCGGGTGGCGATCCGCGCGATGATCCCGTCCCCCTTCCAGGTCCGCAGCCAGTGCGGGATCGCGTCGCGCGCGCCGCGCTCCTCCAGGTAGACCGACCACGGGCCATGCCCCTTGATGTAGCGGGCGATGCCCCGCAGCAGCCCGCGGTCATACTGCTTCGACGTCTCGACGATCAGCGCGACGTGCGGATAGGAGGCCATGCCCCCCATCTTATCACCGAAAGGCGACGTCGTGAAAATGGATAAAGGATCGCGCCGACATGCCCCCCGGCCCTCCCCGACCCGACGGGTCGGCCCGGCCCTGTCGCGAAATTAGAAAAGAATGTCACGAAATCGGATGGCCCGGCCGCCCCCGATCATTAAGAATTGATTAGCCCGCCGAAATCGTGCATCCAGGCCAGCCGGGGTCGGGGCATCTCGATCGACCTTCGCGTTCCGATCCCGGGGATGAGGCGATATGCGGTCGCGCCGTCGCGGCTCGCGGCCACCGTCCGATTCGCCCGATCCGGGGTGATGCCCGGTTCATCCTGCATCATCGTTTCAGGAACATCCCCCGACATCCCAAGGAACCGTCCCATGAGAGTCCGTCGCCGCGGGTTCACGCTGATCGAGCTGCTGGTGGTGATCGCGATCATCGCCGTGCTGATCGCGCTGCTGCTGCCCGCGGTGCAGGCGGCGCGCGAGGCGGCGCGGCGGAGCCAGTGCATCAACAACCTCAAGCAGCTCGGCCTGGCCATCAACAACTACAGCGACGTCGCCGGCGCGCTGCCGCCCAATACCGACGGCTCCTCGGGGCCGGGCCAGGTCGGGACCGGCCTCCCGATGAAGCCGCGCCTGCTCAACTTCCTGGAGCAGACCGCGGTCTACAACGCGATCAACTTCATGACCACGAGCGGCGACCCCACGAATGCGACGGCCGCGAACACCAAGGTCAACTCGATGCTCTGCCCCTCGGACACGAACAACCCCGGCGGGTCGCAGGCCTACCACAGCTACCCGAACAACGTCGGGACGTTCATCTACAACAACAACGAGAACTTCGACGGCCCCGCCTACAACATGGGGGTCCCCAAGTACGGGCCGACCATCAAGTTCAACCTGATCAAGGACGGCCTGTCGAACACAGCCATCTTCAGCGAGTTCGTCCGCGGCAAGAACGGGATCATCACGACGGGGAAGCATCAGATCTACGTGGCGGGCATCTCGGGCAAGTCGGCGACCCCGCTTCAGAACATCGTCAATGCCTGCCAGTCCACGACCCAGCTCTGGACCAAGGACGATAAGGGGAGCAACTGGTTCGACGCGAACACCGGCGAGGGGGGCGGCTACAGCCACACCATGACGCCGAACAAGAACGCCTGCTACTTCACCGACGCCAGCGCCAGCTCGTACATCTGCAACATCAGCGCCAGCTCGAATCACCAGGGGGGCGTCAACGTCGGGTTTCTCGACGGCTCGGTCAAGTTCATCAAGGACAGCATCAACCAGACCACCTGGTGGGCCTCTCTACGTATAGCGGCGGCGAGGTCGTCAGCGCCGACCAGTACTGACCCGCGGGCACCGGAGGGCCGGTGGACATCGCCGAGGGACGACGGGTGGGCCGACCGCCCTGGCCCCATACGCCGGATGACTCGCCGACCCAGGCCGGCGCAGCCACCAGAAACCTCAGATTGCCCAGGTCCCCAACGACGCGGCTCGCGAAGACCGAGCGATCCGTCCGGATGAATTGCGATCGAAACTCGGATTCGATTCTTCAGAACTCGCCAGACAGATTCGGCCTCCTGAGGGCCCTCCGCGAGACCGATTTTCATAACCTTGGGTGCCGCGCCGTGGCTGATGGCTCGTCCGGCGCCGGCGGCCGAGTTCGTTCGGGCGCACGTTGGGTTCGTTCGGCGCCCGGGGTCGAGTTCGTTCGGGCGCCGACCTTCGAGTTCGTTCGGGCGCGGGCCGAGTTCGTTCGGGCCGGCCGTTCGGTTCGTTCGGCATCCACGGCTGTCTTCGTCGGGTGGGCACCGCCCACCTCCCTATCTCTTTCAGATTCAAGAACATGAGGGATGGTGGGCGGTGCCCACCCGACGAAGATCGAGTTCGTTCGGGCCGGCCGTTGGGTTCGTTCGGCGCCCGGTCGAGTTCGTTTGGGCTGGCCGCCGAGTTCGTTTGGGCTGGCCGCCGAGTTCGTTCGGGCGACGGGCTGCGAGTTCGTTCGGGCCGGGCGTAGGATTCGTCCGGCGCGTTGCGACCACCGACCGATTTTCACGGTCCCGGGTGCCGCGGCGTGGCATGACGGCTCGTCGACCGTGGCGGTTGCGGTGGGTGAGGGGGACGGGGATCAATTGATCCATCCGGATCAATCATGATCGAAACCTCAATTCGGTTCGTTCGGCAGCGGCGCGCGATGGCCGCGCGTCATCGCGCATCGCGGTCGGATCGGGGACGGATCGAGTTGCCAAGGAACCTGCGGGCGCTCGGGCGCTTATCCATATCATCGGGCCCGGGCGCCCGGATGTTCTGCCGATCCGGCCGCCGGGCGAGGGCCCGACGGGTGCCGGGACGGTGGGCCGCGGTCGTCCGAAGAAAGTGTTAGGCAAGGCGCCCCCGGCTGCGAGTATACTGGGACCATGACCCGCCCCGAGATGGGCTGGCCCCGGCCGGCTCCGCAGCCCACGAGGTAAGCTCCCATGTTCGCGATCCATCCCTCTCGCGCGGCGATGGCCGTCGTGCTGTCCTCCCTCGGCCTGTGCGCGGTGATGGCCCAGGATGCCGGCAAACCCAAGGCGAAGTCCAGGGACACCGTCGTCAAGGCGCTGCGGAGGACCGTGCCGGCGGGCCGGGCCCGGCGGTCACGCCGGTCGAGCGGCTCCGCAAGCCCAAGGGGTTCAAGGTCGAGCTGGTCTACGCCGTCCCCCGCGAGGAGCAGGGCTCGTGGGTCAGCCTGACGGTCGACCCCAAGGGGCGGCTGATCGCCTCGGACCAGTACGGCAAGCTCTACCGCGTCACCCCCTCGCCGGTCGGCGGCGCGGCGGCCGGGACGAAGGTCGAGCCGATCGCCGTCGAGATCGGCGAGGCGCAGGGGCTGCTCTGGGCGTTCGACAGCCTCTACGTCGTCGTCAACCGGGGCGCGCAAGTATCCCGAGCGGCCTCTACCGCGTCCGCGACACCGACGGCGACGACCAGCTCGACAAGGTCGAGCTGCTCCGCAAGCTCGACGGCGGCGGCGAGCACGGCCCGCACGCCGTCGTGCTCGGCGCCCGACGGCAAGTCGCTCTACGTCGTCGCCGGCAACGCGACCAAGCTGCCCGAGCTCGCCGGCTCGCTCGTGCCGAGGGTCTGGGGCGAGGACAGCCTGCTGCCCCGGATGGTCGACGGCCGCGGCTTCATGGCCGACGAGAAGGCCCCCGGCGGCTGCATCTGCCGCGTCGACCCCGACGGCAAGGACTGGGAGCTCGTCGTCGATGGGCTACCGCAACCCCTACGACATGGCCTTCAACCGCGACGGCGACCTGTTCACGTACGACTCCGACATGGAGTGGGACATCAACACGCCCTGGTATCGGCCGACGCGCGTCTGCGACGCCGTCAGCGGCTCCGACTTCGGCTACCGCAACGGCGCCGGCAAGTTCCCGACGTACTACATCGACAGCCTGCCCGCCGGTCGTCAACATCGGCCCCGGCTCGCCCACCGGGGTCGCCTTCGGCTACGGGGCGAAGTTCCCGGCGAAGTACCAGGAGGCCCTGTTCATCTGCGACTGGAGCTACGGCAAGCTCTACGCCGTCCACCTGAAGCCCTCGGGCGCCTCGTACACGGCCGAGGTCGAGGAGTTCGTCACCGGCACGCCCCTGCCGCTGACCGACATCGTGGTCCA
Organism: uncultured Planctomycetaceae bacterium; assembly: GCA_963708145.1. Lineage (GTDB taxonomy): Bacteria > Planctomycetota > Planctomycetia > Isosphaerales > Isosphaeraceae. The sequence continues at coordinate 912,938 of OY970189.1, forward strand.
CCCGCAAGGACGGCGCGATGTACTTCGCCATCGGCGGCCGGAAGACCACCTCGGGCCTCTACCGGGTCACCTACGTCGGCGACGAGCCGACGACCCCCTCGGCCCCGCAGGGCCCCGACGCCGGCGCCGAGGCCCGCGCCAGGCGTCGCGCGCTCGAGGCGTTCCACGGCCGCCGCGACCCGAAGGCCGTCGCGGCCGCCTGGCCCGTCCTGTCCGACCCCGACCGCTTCCTCCGCTTCGCCGCGCGGGTGGCGATCGAGTTCCAGGACCCGGCCTCCTGGCGCGACCAGGCCCTGGCCGAGACCGACCCCCAGGCGGCGCTCGAGAGCCTGCTGGCCCTGGCCCGCGTCTCGGCGCCAGGACCCGGCCCACCGCGGCCCGTCCGACCCGGCGCCCGACCCGGACTCTGAGGGACCGCATCCTCGCGGCGCTCGACCGGCTCGACTGGGACGCGCTCTCCTACGCGCAGAAGCTCGACCTGCTCCGCGTCTACCAGGTCGTGCTTCAACCGCTTCGGGCCGCCCCGACGACGCGACGTGCTCGCGGCTGGTCGCCCGGCTCGACGCCGCCTACCCGGCGCAGGGGCGCGAGCTGAACGTCGAGCTGTGCAACCTGCTGGTCTACCTCGGCGCGCCCGACGTGGCCGCCAAGACGCTCGACCTGATGGCCAGGGCCCCGACCCAGGAGGAGCAGATCGACTACGCCCGGGCCCTCCGCGTGCTCACGGACCGGCTGGACCCCCGCGCTGCGCAAGGCGTACTTCTCGTGGCTCGGCCGAGCGCGCGCCGGCTTCAAGGGCGGGCCAGCTTCGCCGGGTTCCTGAAGACACATCCGCGACGACGCGATCGCGACGCTGAGCGAGTCGGAGAAGGCCGACCTGAAGCCGATCCTGGAGGCGCCGGCCCGCGCCCGAAGCAGCCGCAACGCCGCGGCCGCCCCGCGCGCGTTCGTCAAGGACTGGACCCTCGACGAGCTGGTGCCGGTCGTCGAGGCGGGCCTGAAGCGGAAGCGCGACTTCGACCGCGGCCGGGCGCCTGTTCGCCGCCGCCTCGTGCTTCTCGTGCCACCGGTTCAACAACGAGGGGGCGCCGCCGGGCCCGACCTGACCGGCGTCTCCGGGCGGTTCAGCGTCCGCGACCTGCTCGAGTCGATCGTCCTGCCCAGCAAGGTCATCAGCGACCAGTACGAGGCCGTCGTCATCGCCACGACCGACGGCCGGGTCGTCACCGGGCGGATCATGAACCTGCACGGCGACAGCATGATGGTCAACACCAACATGCTCGACCCCAGCGCGCAGGTCTCGATCGACCGCACCAAGATCGAGGAGATCAAGCCCTCGCCGACGTCGATGATGCCGCAGGGGCTGCTCAACACGCTCGACCGCGACGAGGTCCTCGACCTGGTCGCCTACCTCCTCTCGCGCGGCGACCGCGAGAGCCCGATGTTCCGCTGACGCCGTTTCGCGGGAATGGACCACCTCACGAGGGACGACCTGCCATGATGACGAGATCCTGGGCCGCCGCCGTCGCGATCGCACTGGTCGCGTCGGCCGCGACGGCGGGCGACGCGGAGCGGCCGCGCATCACCGGCGTGGCGCACATGGCCGTCTACGCGCACGACGTCGACAAGACGTTGGCCTTCTACCGCGACTTCCTGGGCTACGCCGACCCGTTCCGGCTCAACCGGGGGGGCGGCGAGCTCCACCTGGCGTTCGTCAAGGTCGGCGACCGGCAGTTCGTCGAGGTCTTCCCGGAGAAGCAGGCCGGCACCGACCGCCTCAACCACATCGCGCTGGAGGTCGAGGACGCGGGGGCGATGCGGGCCTACCTGGCGTCGCGAGGCGTGAAGGTCCCGGAGAAGACCCCCGTCGGCCGGATCGGCAACGCCAACTTCAACATCACCGACCCCGACGGCCACACCGTCGAGATCGTCCAGTACCTGCCCGACGGCCGGACGATGCGGCAGAAGGGCAAGGACCTGCCCGACGGGAGGATCTCGCCGCGGATCATGCACGTGGGGATCGCCGTCCGCGCGCTGGAGCCGGCGATGGCGTTCTACCGCGACCTGCTCGGGTTCAAGGAGATCTGGCGCGGCAGCGCCAGCGGCCGGCAGCTCCAGTGGGTCAACATGAAAGTCCCCGACGGCGACGACTACGTCGAGTTCATGCTCTACAAGGACCCGCCGTCGCCGGAGCGTCTGGGCGTGATGCACCACATCTGCCTGGAGGTGCCCGACATCGAGAAGGCCAGGCAGTCCCTGGAGGCGCGGGCGACCCGCAACGGCTACACCCGCCCCCTGGAGGTCAAGACCGGCGTCAATCGCAAGCGTCAACTGAACCTGTTCGACCCGGACGGCACGCGGCTCGAGCTGATGGAGCCGAACACGGTCGACGGCACCCCCGCGCCGTCCTCCTCGGCGCCGCCGCCCTGACGGTCGCGTCCCCGTCGCGACGGCCGGCGCCGATCCGGCGCCGGCCGTGTCGCGCGTCGGGTCATCGTTTCTTGAGCGTGATGCCGATCCCGGCCCCCTCCATGAGCACGAACGACGTGTCGAGGTCGGGGTTGGTGGTGATCGCCTCGATGTAGGCCGGGTCGGGCGGGGGCCTCCGCATGTTGTGCGCGAGGATCAGGCCCCCCGGGCGGACCAGAGGGAGCAGCTTCTTGAGGTAATCGGGGTAGCCCGGCTTGTCGGCGTCGATGAACAGGACGTCGATCGGCTCCTTGTGCTGCTCGACCGTCTCGTGGGCGTCCCCCTCGATGATGGTGATCAGGTGGTCGACGCCGGCCTTCTTGAAGTTCTCGCGCGCCACCTTGATCCGGCCCGGGTCGACGTCGTGCGTGTAGAGGTGGCCGCCGGTCTTGCGCAAGGCCATCGCGAACCAGATGCCCGACTCGCCGGTGGAGGTCCCGAGCTCGACGACCCTCTTGGCGCCGACGGCCTCGGTCAACTGCCGCAGGAGGCGGCCGTCGGCGACCGACACGTTGGCGTAGCGCGGGCCGCCGCGCTCCTCCTCAAGGGCGGCCAGGATCTTCCGTTCTTCGTCGTCCTTCGGCATCGGCGGCTTCTGGAGGTCGCTGCCCCCCTCCGCGGCGGCCCCGCCGGGGCCGCGCCGCGACGGCTTCGCCTGATCCTTGGGGCGGTCGCCGGTGCCCGGCTGCTGCGCCCTCGCGGGCTGCGCCAGCCGCACTGCCCCGAGCAGCGAGGCGACGGCGAACGATCGTCGTTTCATGGGTGTTCCTCCGATCCAGGACCGTCGAGGCGCGCGATCGGGCCCGCCTTCAGGCCCCTCGCGCCCCGTGGTCAATAGCGATGTCCGCACGGGTGCGGCCCCCGGTTTTTCCCAAAATACCCCCATCCTCCATCCCTCGGAAGGAGTATCGGCCCGGGCCCCTCGACCCTCGAAACCCTGGGCGTCGTGCGGCCCCACCCTGTACAATGACGAGCATCGATCAGGCCCTGCGTCCCGGCTTCCGGGTAGAAACTCATTAAGAATAAATTGATTTCTATAGTATATAAAGTATGCCGCTCCACGACTGGACCGACCGGGCGGGCTGGGAGGGGGTGCATCACCTGTGGATCGCGGAGCTGCTCCGCTGGGTGAAGCCGCGCCTGCCGGCGGGGTATCGCGCCTTCATCGGCGCCGCCCCGATGCTCGCGGTGGGGGCGCCCGCGGAGCGTCCCGACGTCGGCGTCCACGCCTGGCCCGCCGGGCCGGGTCCCGGGCCCGAGCCGTCGACCGCCCCGGCTCCGGCCGACGGGGAGCAGTCCGAGCCCGACGTCGAGGTCGCGGTCGCCGCGCTCGATCCGGGCACCGCGCTCTTCGTGGAGAGCCGGGGGCGGTTGGTGGCCGCCGTGGGGCTGATCTCTCCCCGCAACGAGGACCGGCCCGTCGCCCGGGCCGCCTATCTCTCCCGCTACATGGGCTACCTGCTGGGAGCCGTGCACCTGCTGATGATCGACGTCCATCGCCGACCGCTCGCCTTCTCCTTCGCCGACCGGATCGCCGAGGAGCTGCACGTCGCGCAACCCCCCTGCCCGCCTCCCCTGGCCGTCAGCTACCGCGTGGGCGAGCCGTCGGCGACCGGCGGCCGGCTCCTGGCCATCTGGCGCCGCCCGCTCACCGTCGGCGCCGCGCTGCCGACCATCCCCTTGCCGCTGACGGTCGATCGATCCATCGCCATTGACCTCGAACAGACCTATTCCCGCGCCGCCGCGGATGCCTATCTGACCTGACCCGGATGGCACGGGGCGGCGATCCCTCCCGCGATGCCGCGGGCCCGCCTTGAACGATCCGATCGGCGAACCCGCCTCGATCCCGGCGGATGGCCCGATGGGTTGATGGATTCAGGGGCCGCGGCGGATCGGGCGGATTCTTGTTAACGCGCCCGGGCGGGCCGTTATAGCCTATCAATAGCGCCCCGATCGATCCCGGCCCGGGTCGGCGACTTCAGGATCGGTGGGGAGCGACCCCGAGGGCGGCAATGGGGGGCGATCGCATGCACCTGACCGCCAACGACACGGTCGAATCGGCGACGGACGGCCCTCGGATGGACCGCTCCGAGGAGCTGATGTCGCGGATCGCCGCGTCGCAGAAGGCGCTCTTCGCGTACATCCGCACGCTGGTCGGCCCGTCGGGCGACGTCGACGACATCCTCCAGGAGGTGAACCTCGTCCTGTGGCGGCGGGGTGACGACTTCGAGGGGCGGGGCGAGTTCCTGTCGTGGGCCTGCCACGTCGCCTACCTCCAGGTGCTCGCCCACTTCCAGAAGCGGAGGCGCGAGAAGCACGTCTACTTCGACGAGGGCGCCCTGGCCGACCTGGCCGACTGCGTGGCCGCCGAGGTCGAGCGGATCGACGCCCGCCTCGAGGCGCTCCGCGGCTGCCTGGCCAAGCTGTCGCCATCGCAGCGGCGGATGCTCCTGTCGCGGTACGAGCCGGGGGGCTCGGTCGAGAAGGTGGCCGGCGAGCTCGACCGGCCGTCGGGCTCGGTGCGGGTCACGCTCCACCGGCTGCGGCAACTGCTCGCCGACTGCATCGAACGGGCCCTCGCCGGGGAGAAGGCCCATGAACCACCCCGACCCCGACCCCGACCTCGACCGATGGCTGATGGACGTGGTCGACGGGGCGATGTCGCCGGACCAGCAGGCGGGCCTGCTGGCGCATCTCCGCGACGACCCGGAGGCGAGGGCGCGGTACGTGTCCTACCTGCTGGTCGATTCGCACCTGGCGTGGGAGCAGACGACGACCGCCAGGGAGCCGGGGACGGCGGCGCATCTGCTCGGCCGATGGAGCGAGGGGGTCGAGAGGGCCGGGGCCTCGGCCCGGCCGCCAGGAGGGCCCGTCGCCGACGGGTGGCGCTGCGGGTCGCCGCGGTCCTGATAGCTGCCGTCGCCCCGCTCCTGTTCATCGGCATCGCGCGGCGACGACAACCCGTCACGCCGATGGTCGTGCATGCGACCGCACCGGCCAGGTCCGACCCGGTGGGCGACCGGGCGGGGGAGCCCAAGGGGCGTGGCGTCGCCATCCTGACCCGCGCCGTCGACGTCGTCTGGGACGACGGGGGCCCGGCACCGGCCATCGGCTCGACGCTGGCGAAGGGGGTGCTCCGCCCCCGGTCGGGGAGCCTCCAGCTCGAATTCTACAGCGGTGCCACCGTCGTCATCGAAGGGCCCGCCGAGATCGAGCTGAAGGCGATCGACCGGATCGCCTGCCGGTACGGCAAGCTCCGCGCGCAGGTCCCGCCGCGGGCCCGCGGCTTCCGCGTCGAATCGCCCGCGGTTGACCTGGTCGACCTCGGCACCGAGTTCGGCATGCAGGTCGTCCCCGGCCGCAACTCCGAGGTCCACGTCTTCGACGGCAAGGTCGAGCTCTACGAGACCGCCTCCCGCTCGGGACGGGCGGCGCGGCTGGAATTGGGCCAGGGGCATGGCGTCCGCATCGGCATGCGCGGCGACGTCACCCCCCTGGCCGCCGACTCGCCCGCCTTCCTCTCGTCGCCCGTCCTGGAGAGGCGCTACCAGGAGGGGTTGCGACAGCGGTACGACCGCTGGGCGACCCGGTCCGCCTCCCTCCGCGACGACCGCCGGCTCGTCACCTACTTCTCGTTCGAGGGGGACCGCGATCCCGGCAGTCGGGTCCTGCTCAACCAGGGCGGTGAACGCTCGATGGATGGGGCGATCATCGGCTGCGAATGGGTCGCCGGCCGCTGGCCCGGCAAGGGGGCGCTGGAGTTCAAGAGGCCCAGCGATCGCGTCCGGATCTACGTGCCCGGCGAGTTCGAGTCGCTGACCTTCGCCGCCTGGGTGCGGATCGACGCGATCGAGCAGCGGTACAACAGCCTGATGCTGACCGACGGCTTCGAGCCCGGCAAGGCGCACTGGCAGATCGACGACTCCGGCCGGATCATCCTGGGGGTCCGCGGCGAGCCCGGCCCCCAGTTGTCGTGGAAGAACTATAAGAACTATACCTCGCCCAGGGTGCTGACTCCCGAGCGATTCGGGCGGTGGACGCACCTGGCCACCGTGTACGACCACCGGGCCGAGATCGTCACCCATTACGTCGACGGCGCCGCGGTCGGGAGCGAGGCGATCGTCCGGCGCGAGGTCCTCCGGATCGGCGATGCCGAGCTCGGGAACTGGGGCGTGCCCCGGGAAATGGACTCGGCGCCGGTCCGAAACCTGTGCGGCCGGATGGACGAGTTCGCCCTGTTCGGCGAGGCCCTCGGCCCCGACGAGGTCCGGGCCCTGTACGAGCGGGGGATTCCCAGCCCATGACTCCCCCGCGCGGAGATCGTGCGAGGATGGACGAGGCGCCCCGCATCGGAGATCTCGACCGTTGATTCGCTCTGAAATCCCATAGTTCCGTGGATTGAAATCGGGATATCATATCGCTTATTATCGGCCGAGATCGGATCATCATCTCCTTCACGCCTTGGATGGGCGGACGCGTTGTAAACCCTGTCCTCCCGAGGCCCGTGAGCGGTCCCCGGGACCCTGGCCAAAGTGACCGGACCCACGAAGGTTCCTGGATGATCGCCGATCCCGTGGCTATTTCCCCCTCCGTCGTCTCATCTCTTCGGATCGACCCGAAAGGAGACCCCCATGCGTCGCTCTCGGCAAACAACCCAACGCCAGGTCGTATGCCCTCCCCGGGGCTTCACCTTGATCGAGCTGTTGGTGGTGATCGCGATCATCGCCGTGCTGATCGGCCTGCTCCTGCCGGCCGTCCAGGCGGCGCGCGAGGCGGCGCGGCGGGCGCAGTGCGTCAACAACCTGAAGCAGTTGGGCCTGGCCGTTCATAATTACATCACCCGGTACGACGTCCTCCCTCCCCAGTGCTCCGGCCAGATCCTCCCGGCCACATCGTCCAATTACACCTACGACGGGGGCTGGTCGTGGGGTTGGCCGGTCGCGCTGCTGTCCGGCCTGGAGCAGCAGGCGCTCTTCGATGCCGAGAACTTCGCGGTCAAGCCGAGGGGCCCGGAGCAGACGACCGTCGGCTACTCGCAATTGGCCGTGTTGATCTGCCCCTCCGAGAATCTCGCCCAGGCGCCCTATTTCCCCTGGGCCACGACGAGCTACGCGGGGAACATGGGCGGTCCCGGCGTGATCGACCCGTGGTCCGGGAGCATCGTCGCCGGGACGAGCTGGGCCACCAGCCCGAACCTGGGGAACATCGGGGTGCAGAAGATCGTCGATGGCACGTCCAACACGGGCATGTTCAGCGAGCGCCTGATCGGCATCGGCAACCTCACCGGCGCGCAGATGGCCGCCTTGACGCTCGGCGGCGTCGGGAACAATGCCCGGCGGTACTACTTCCCGGTGACCGGCGTCGCGGGGGGGACCGGCACGGCGGCGCCAATCAGTTCGTCTCCCTCTGCCGAAGCTTACCGCTGACGACGGCGCCGGTTAGTTCCGGTGCCTGCCTCGGCTACGTCTGGGTCGCGGGCGCGGCCTACCTCGGGAGCGACTCCTATAACCACTTCGCCCCGCCCAACATGATCCCCTGCCACAACTTGACGGACGCCGGCTCCAACACCTGCGACATCTCGCGGGGCTCGGCACCCGCCACGAGCAACCATCCCGGCGGCGTTAACGTCGGCTTCTGCGATGGCTCGGTCAAGTTCATCAAGGACAGCATCAACCTCCAGACGTGGTGGGCCCTCGGCACCCGGAACGGGGGCGAGGTGGTCAGCGCTGACAGTTACTGACGTTCAAGGAGACAGTCGCATGCGCCGCTCGGGTACTTGGTTGCTCTTGGGTGCCCTGACATTCAACCTGGCCGGATGCGGAGGGGGCATCAAGCCGGGCCCTCCCCCGGCCAACTATGGATACGTCGAGCCTCAAGGATAGTGCGGGCCCGCCCCCATCGTCCCATCCGGCCCCGAAGGCCCCCGGCGCCCCGCGATGAGGGGGCCTCACGACGTTCCTATAACGTCATGATACCGTATGACGGAGATTGCCGATGGTCGGGTCTGGTCCCCGGCCCCGTCCGGGCCCGTGTGCCCCGGGTCCGCCTCTCGTTGATCGCCGGACTCGTTTTCCTCCTGGCCCGGTCGGGCTGGGCTTGGGGGCTCCACACCAAGATCACCACGGACTCGACCAATGCGCTCGGCCCGGACGATGCGTTGATCCGGAGGCTGGGCCGCGAGGCGGGTGGGTGGTACTGGTGGCTTGTCCACCAGTGCTCCTCCAGCGTCGTCCGGCCCGGTCCCACCGCCTTGGGATGCCAACACCTATGAGGATAGTTCTCGCGAGAGTCCGGTCGCCGTTCGTCGCATGCCTCGCGCTGCTGGGCCTGCCGGCGATCGTGTCCGCATGGGGCCCGCATCCCCAGATCACCCGGGCCCCGATGGAGGCGCTCGGCCCGGACGATGCGTTGATCCGGAGGCTGGGCCGCGAGGCGGACAGGTTGCCCGAGTATTGCTGGATGGCCGACTGGCGACGGACGATCCGCCGGGAGCCCGACCAGTGGTTCTACGTCGATGACTACCTCCTGTTCCCGGCGATGCCCAAGCATGTGGACCACCTCTGCCCGGACGTCAAGGCGACCTACGAGCCGTTCTTCCGGAGGGCGCTGCAGGCGCTCCGGACCGAGACCCCGATCAACGCCGCGCGCTGGGTGGGCTCGATCCTCCATTTCACCGAGGACACCGGGTCGCCTCCGCACGCGGGCGAGGTCCGCGGCGACGTCCACAGCAAGATGGAGAACTGGGTCGTCGCGAAGGCCATCACCATCCCCGGCTACCGGCCGCGGTTGCTCGGCGAGACGGACGACGAGGCCGTGGCCGGCTTCCTGGACCGGATGGACGGGCTGATCGCGTTCTCTCGACAGCGCTGCGAGCGGGCCCGGCCGCACGTCCTTGCCGGCGATCGCGCGGCCACCGAGCCGATCGTGCTGGAAAGCGCGCTGGAGACCGCGCGAGTCGTCGCCGACCTGCTGCACACGCTCGGCCATCTGGCCGACCAGCCCCGGCCGGGCACGGCCGTCCTGCGCGGGACCGTCGCCTCGACGCCGGCCGTCGGGCTCGAGAAGGTGCCCGCCAAGGTCATGCTCCTGGGCACGACGTTCTCGACCCTGGCCGACGCGGGCGGGCGCTACGAATTCCGGCAACTGCCGCCCGGATCGTACACGATGGCCGTGCTCCGCCCCGGGAGCTCGGTCGCGACCGCGGACGTGGAGCTTGCCGCCGATCGGGAGACCTCCCGCGATGTCGCACTGTCCGCCTCGCCGGGGGGATCGAGCCTGGTGCGCAACGGCGAGATGGCGCTGCGCTGGACGTCGCGCACGCGGCCCGACGCCTGGCTCGCCGGCCCCAAAGACACATGGACCGGCGAATTCCTCCCGCTCCAGCCGGGCCGCGATTATCGGCTCGTCGTCGAGTGGCGTGACGGTGCCGAGGGTCAGGTCACCGTCCGGTGGCAGGCGGGCACCGCGTACGGGACGCCGTTCGTCGAATCGGGCCCGCTCAGGCCGGGCGGCGAGGGACTCTCCTTCACCGGCTCGGACCGCGTCGCGTTCGCGCAGGTGGTCATCCGAGGCCGAGGCGCGCCGGGAGAGATTTGCACAAGTGTTTCGGTCGTGCCCGCTCCATGATAAGGCCGTCCCGACGGCGGGCATTCATCCGGAGGGGTGGACCATGTCGATCAACCGTCGCTCCCGGACCACGCTACTCCCGATCGCGGGGATGGCCCTCATCCTGGGATTGCTCTCGGGCCCGGTCTTCGGGCAGGGGCCCGGGACGATGGTCCTCACCTGCCTGGAGATCCGCGACATCCAGGGGGGCGCGGGCCTGGCCGTCGTCATCGAGACGCCGGGCGGCAAGACCTTCCTGTACGACACCGGCAGCGGCTACCCCGAAGGCGACGGCTGGAGGGGGGGTTACAACGCCGGCCGCGACACCGTGATGCCCTATCTCCGGTCGAAGGGGATCAAGGCCCTCGACGGCGTGATCATCAGCCACGCGCACTACGACCACTTCGGCGGCCTCTTGTGGCTGGTCGATCACGTCCCGATCGCCCGGCTGTACGACGCGGGCTACCACTTCCGGGGCGAGAGCTCGGCCGCCTACGGCGCCGAGCTCGCCGCCTACGACCGCCTCCGCGATCGCTTCAAGGAGAAGCCCGGCGTGTACCGCGAGGTCCACACCGGCGATCGCCTCGAGCCTCGACGACCGCCTCGACGTCGAGGTCATCGCCCCTCCCAAGGAGTTCTTCACCGAGCCCCACCCGGAGCGACGCCCCAAGAGCGACCCGCCGGCGCACTACCTGGTCAACGCCAACTCGCTGGGCATCCGGATCAAGCACGGCGACGTGACGTTCCTGCTGCCCGGCGACATCCAGAAGGAGGACCAGCTCCAGTCGCTCCTGCCGAGCGTCGACCGGGACAAGCTCCGGTGCCGCATCCTGGTCGCCCCCGGGCACGGCATCCACGCGGTGCCCGAGTTCGCCGAGGCGGCGCGGCCCGAGGTGACGATCGCCAGCGTCTTCCCGCGATACGCCAAGGGCATCCCCGCCTGGAAGGTCTACGGCGCCGTCGGCTCGAAGGTCTTCGCGACCGGCTTCAGCGGCCGCGTGACGGTCACCTCCGACGGCAAGTCCTACGAGCTCGACGTGGAACGCCCCGACGCGCCCCGCGGCCCGGATTGAGGACGGCGCGCCTCCGCGGAAGCCCGCCGAAGCCCTGCGCACCATCGACGGTCGGATCGGACTGGCCGGCGATCCTTCCGACGCTGCGACGTGCCCGCCCTGAATCCTCCTGCTGGCGAACTGGCCTCGATCCCGGGTCACGCGGGCCCCCTGCCCCGGCCACCCCGCCGCAAGTAGATCAATTCGCAGGCCCGGTTTGGTAGAATAGCGGTAGGTCACTCAACGGAGAGACCCATGCTTCCCACTGGCCTGGTCGGGTCGCATAGCGCTCGGAGAGTTCGGATGTCAACCGGCGAGACGGCGGGACCGATTCACCCGGTGCCGACGCAACGGAGCGGGTATCGTTATTTCTTCTATATCAAGCACCACGGCGGTGATCGCGGGGCTGCCCAGTGGAATCCAAGCCTGGGCCCCGAGGAGGAATTCAGTGTCTTCGATTCGGCCGACCTTCATGAACTCTCCGATGAACGAGGATGGCTTTACGGCATTGGCCGTGACGCCGGGGGCGGGATGCTCGAATTGGGGACGTGGGGTCAGCAGGTCGCCGAGTTTCCGCTCGCCCGGCCGGACGAGTTTTGGCACGGTTACCCCCTCTGGCCCCTGAATGAGGACGGGCCGGACAATCGAAAGGGTGAGCAGTACCGCCCATCGAGGGATGTATTCCGCAGGATGGAAGAGGCCAACCTGCTGACCAGCCGGGAGCGGAAGAGATTATATAAAGGTGATCATGTATGAGCGTGTTTCTACCAACCGGTAACGAGCACGAATTCCCCGCCTCCTACTTCCACTTCCCTGGCTTCGACATCTCCTGGGCCGGGGAGTCAAGACCCTGGCGGGATGGTTTCTGCTTCGGCTCGGAGGACGGCAGGATCAAGTTTTCGGAGTTTGATAGCCCCGAAGGGCCTGACCCGATTGTCGTCGCAGAATCCGGCGAAGCTATCAACGGGGTGGCCTTCGCGGGCGATCTGATGGCCGTCAGCACGCGGAGCGAGGTCGTTTTCTGGCAAGTTAATGCCACAGATGAAGATCTTTTCCACAAAGTTACTTATGGAAGGGGTGCTCATGGGATCACCGCCACCCCTTCGGGGAATTTCGTCGCCCCGCTCGGTATTCGCGGGTTGCTCTTCACGGGTCCGAGAATCGGCGATCGTCGGAATACCATGACGATCAAGCCGAAAGGCAAGATCACCAACATCTACAAAGTCGCGAGCCTGGCGTCGACCCCGGAAGGCGAGGTGCTGACTGGTGCGGCACGACGCGACGGCCTGGTAACTCTGCTCATCCCTCAAGGGGATACGAATGGTTTCATTCGTACGCTCATATCAACCGATCTCGACGTCGCCGATGTCTGCGGTCTCGATTCGGAAGATCATCCGCTTGCCGCCGCCGCCGTGGGGATCGACAGGTCCGTGCATCTGATCCGCAACGTCCTGGACGACCGCCGGCCTCCGACCTTGCGGTTCGAGGGGTTGCGTGGCACCGCCTACCGGATCTTGAGTGCCCAAGGCCACATCTTCCTGCTGACGAGCGATTGGCTTTATGTTTTCACGGGGCTTGCTTCTCGCTTCTTGGGCGGCGAACGGCCCGATGGACCGACGGTCGTGAGGACTTTACCCCTCCAAGCCGTTGATGCTTACCTCGCCGATCGGCGGCTCTTAATCGTGATGCCCGACCACACCATTTCGATCCTGATCGAGGACTTGGTGGCCGGATGCGAGGAGGATCAGAATTCAATCCAAGAGAACGGCCGCTTCCAGGTGAATCGGCCCACGATCGTGCCGTCTGCTTGGGAAGAATGCCCATCATTTCCATTGGAATACGCGAGCGTCTAGTTCGCCTCTGGAGCAACTTCGTTCGGTCCTGCCTTCGGGATCGATCTGATGCAGGCGGTTGGCCGAGGCAAAGCGCCCGCGTGACCCGGGAGGACCGGCTTCGATCCCGGGTCACGCGGGCGCTTTGCCTCGGCCAACCCTCCGCTGGAATCAGACGAAATAGCTTGGAAATTTGGGACTTAGGTTCAATCGGTCGGGGGCGTCCGGCGTTGCGTCGGGGGGGCGATCCGGGTACAATTGAACCCTAATCCTCAAAAGCCGCGCGCGACCGGACGGCCGGATGGGCCGGACGGCCTCGCGCGCGGCGTCCGACGAAGGAGCGCCCGTGAGCACCGCCGAGACGCCGGCCGCCGGTCACCTGCGGCCCCTGCCCCTGAAGATCGAGGAGGAACTCAAGGAGAGTTACCTCAATTACGCGATGTCGGTCATCATCAGCCGGGCCCTGCCCGACGTCCGCGACGGGCTGAAGCCGTCGCAGCGGCGGATCCTGATGGCGATGCTCGACCTCGGCCTGACGCCCGGCGGGGCGACCAGCAAGTGCGCGGGGATCGTCGGCGAGACGATGAAGCGGTATCACCCGCACGGCGACAACTCGATCTACCCGACGCTGGCCCGCATGGCGCAGTGGTGGAACATGCGCCACCTGCTGATCACCGGGCAGGGCAACTTCGGGTCGATCCACGGCCTGCCCCCGGCGGCGATGCGGTACACCGAGGCGAAGCTCAGCCCGGTCGCCGCCGAGATGCTCGAGGACATCACGGCTCGACACGGTCGACTTCCAGCCCAGCTACGACGAGAAGTACCAGGAGCCGCGGGTCCTGCCCGGCAAGTTCCCCAACCTGCTGGTCAACGGCTCGGGGGGGATCGCCGTCGGGATGGCCACGAGCATCCCGCCGCACAACCTGGGCGAGGTCTGCGACGCGGTGGTCGCCTACATCGACAACCCGCAGATCGAGCTCGACGAGCTGCTGGAGATCATCCCCGCCCCCGACTTCCCCACCGGCGGCACGATCTGCGGCCGCTGCGGCATCCGCGAGGCGTACCGCACCGGCCGCGGCAAGGTGATCGTCCGCGCCAAGTACGCGATCGAGGAGCAGAAGGACGGCCGCTCGCAGATCATCTTCACCGAGATCCCCTACCAGCTCACCAAGGAGCCGCTGCTGAAGAAGCTGGCCGAGCTGGTCAACGCCGACCGCGTCACCGGCGTCTCCGACATCGTCGACGAGAGCGACCGCAAGCAGCCGGTCCGGATCGTGGTGAAGGTCAAGAAGGGGGAGGACCCCAACGTCGTCCTGAACCAGCTCTACCAGTTCTCGCCGCTCCAGGACACCTTCAGCGTGATCATGCTGGCGCTGGTCGACGGCCGGCCGCGGACGCTCCCCTTGAAGGACTTCCTCCGGCTGTTCGTCGACCACCGCGTCAACGTGATCCGGCGGCGGACGCAGTTCCTCCTGCGACGCGACCGGGCGCGGGCGCACATCCTGGAGGGGCTGCTCGTCGCCCTGTCGTACATCGACGAGATCATCCGGGCGATCCGGTCGTCGGCCAACCCGGCCGAGGCCCGGGCGCGGCTGATGGGCCTGGAGGTCTCGGCCGAGATCCTCCGCCGCGCCCTGAACGACCCCGAGGCCCAGCGCCGCGACCAGCCTGACCCGGATGCAGGCCGACGCGATCCTCGCGATGCAGCTCCAGCGCCTCACCGGCCTGGAGGCCGACAAGCTCGCGCAGGAGTACACCGGGCTGAAGGGCGACATCGCCGGCTACGAGGCGCATCCTGGCCGACGAGCGGCTGATCCTCGACCTGATCCGCGCCGACCTGCGCGAGCTGAAGGCGAAGTACGCCGACGCCTCGCCGGAGCGCGATCTCCGACGAGGAGCTCGGCGACTACGACAAGGAGGCCCTGATCCGCGAGGAGTACATGGTCGTCACCGTCACGCACGACGGCTACATCAAGCGGCTCCCGCCCAGCACCTACCGGGCCCAGAACCGCGGGGGCCGGGGGATCGCCGCGACGAACACCAAGGAAGGCGACTTCCTGGAGTACATGTTCGTCGCGCCTGACGCACGACTACATCCTCTTCTTCACCGACCGCGGCAAGGTCTACTGGCTGAAGGTCTACGACCTGCCGATGGCGACGCGGACCTCGGGCGGCCGCGCGATCGTCAACCTGCTGCAACTGGCCGAGGGGGAGAAGATCACCGGGCTGGTCCCGGTCCGCGAGTTCCGCGAGGACGAGTGCCTGATGATGGTCACCCGCCGCGGGACGGTCAAGAAGACCGAGCTGACGGCGTTCCGCCGCCCCCTGGGCCGCGGGATCATCGCGCTGGGGCTCGACGAGGGGGACCAGCTCATCGGCGTGGCGCGGACCAGGGCCGGCGACCAGGTGATCCTGAGCACCCGGCAGGGCATGGCGATCCGGTTCGACGAGTCCGACGTCCGCGCCATGGGCCGCCCCGCGCACGGCGTCAAGGGGATCAGCCTGGAGGACGACGACGAGGTCGATCGGCATGGTCGTGGCCAACGGCGACGACGACCCGGCGAGCCTGCTGACCGTCTGCTCGCAGGGCTTCGGCAAGCGCACGCCTCTGACCGAGTACCGCTCGCAGAGGCGGGGCGGCAAGGGGCTGATCGACATCAAGACGAGCGAGCGGAACGGCCCGGTCGTCGCGATCGCCAAGGTGACCGACGCCGACGAGGTGATGCTGACGACCACCGGCGGCATCCTGATCCGCACCCCCGTCGCCGACATGCGCCTGATCGGCCGCAACACCCAGGGCGTCCGCCTGATCCGCGTCGAGGAGGGGGACAGCGTCTCCAGCCTGGCCAAGCTCCCCGAGGAGGAGCTCGGCGCCAACGGCGAGCTCGAGGCCGACGCCGTCGCCGCCCCCGACGTCGCGGCGGCCGACGGCCACGCCCCCCACATCCTCGACGACGGCGTCGGCGAGGCCGAGGCCAGCGACCACATCGACGACCTCGACGCCGACGGCGAACCCGATGCGTGAGTCGAGACGACATGCTGGATACTTGTTCCAGGCGGAGCCTGAAAATACAGGAGGCTTCGTGTGATTGAAAAATGTAATGGAGGCTCGACTTCTGGATTTGGAGGTGTAATGATAGTGTGAGACGACATCGAAGCCGTGGTTCGGTACAACGGGTGTTCCTGCCATAGGCCGAAGAATCGCCGCGATCGGGGGGACAGATGAGCGAGGCCATCATCGCCTACGTCAAGCGTGTCAAGGAGCTCGCAGAGCACGTCAGAGGAAATGAGCAGGCGACGAAGCAAAGCTTGATTGGACCCCTCCTCACCATCCTCGGACACGACCTGACCGATCCACGCGAGTGTATCCCGGAATATCGCGTGGATTTCGGCCCAACCAGATCGATCAAGCCGATCGACTGGGCGTTTCTCCAGGGCGGCAGGCCGATCTTCTTCGTCGAGGCCAAGGAAGTCGGCAAGAAGCTCCCGAACTTCGACGAGCAGCTTGCGGACTACTTCGCGAAATCGCCGGAGGCCAAGCTGGGCATCCTGACGAATGGTGTCCAGTGGCGGTTTTTCACCGACATCGTCAATTCCAACGTGATGGACAAGGAACCGTTCGTCAAATGGGACGTCCTCCTCGATGAAGAACCGCCGTTCGATTTCCTGACGCTGCTCCAGAAGTCGCAATTCAACCCCCAACTGATCCGGACCTTCGCCGAGCGGAAGCACCATCAGAACCTCCTCGTCTCGGAGCTCAACCGACTGCTGGAGCCATCGCGCGAATTTATTAAATTGGCAATTGCGAATATCGAAACACGTATGTTGACTGAAAGAGTGCTTGAGACGTGGAAGCCCGTCGTCGCGAGCGCCATCGAGGAGTGGGTCAAGCAGCGCATGCTGTCGATGGTCCTCAGCAATCCGCCCTCGAACGAGGCCAATGCCAATTCGGGCAACGCCGCAACCAAGGTCGAGACGACCAAGGAGGAATTGGAAGGATTCGCGACCATCCAAGGTCTGCTCGGCCCCGAGAGGCCGATTGCCTACGAGGACACGGCCTCGTATTTCAAGGTCCATCTTCCAGAACGTCGTACTTGGGTCATCTGTCGTCTTTACTTCGACCGAAAGCGCCCTTGCCTTTGGGTCCCGATCCCTCCCGAGCAAGCCCAAGGGCTTGTCCCTTCATTCCCCGTCACGCTTCCTCAGCTCGGATGGTCTTGCGTCAATTTGAATACTGACACCGACATCGAGATGTTGAGCGACCTCCTCCGAGCTTCCTGGGATCAACAGAGGCAGTTGCACCCTGTCAACTCCTGCGCTCCGGCCTCCTCGGAACCGCCGATCGATCCGGAGGATATGGGTATACAGACCATGATTTCGTGATCAATCGCGACGGGATCGTCGCCGGCTGGAGGATCTGTGGGCGAGGTGAGCCATGCCCGTTTATGAGCAGCTTCTGGATCAAGACAGGAGGTGGGCCTTGAGCGAAGGGAGTCGTCACTTCGAAGGCAAGAGCGCCGTCCAGGAGGCCCTCCACAAGATCACCCGTCGGCTTGATGACCTTGAGATCCCCTACGCCGTGGCGGGGGGCATGGCGCTGTTCGCGCACGGATTCCGGCGGTTCACCGAGGACGTCGACATCCTGGTGACTCGCGACGGGCTGAAGGTGATCCATGAACGGCTGGAGGGGCTGGGCTACGTCCCTCCGTTCACCAAGAGCAAGAACCTCCGTGATGCCGAACACGGCGTCCGCATCGAGTTCCTGATCGCCGGCGAGTATCCCGGCGACGGCAAGCCGAAGCCCGTGGCGTTCCCCGACCCCGCCGAGGTCCGCGTCGAGATCGAAGGAATCTCCTACCTGAGCCTCCCCCGCCTCGTCGAGTTGAAGGTCGCCTCGGGCATGACCAACCCGGGCCGCCTCAAGGATCTCGGCGACGTGCAGGAGCTGATCCGGACGCTCGACCTGCCCCGCGACATGGCCGAGCAGTTGAATCCCTTCGTCCGGGATAGGTACGTCGAGCTCTGGGACGGCGTCCGCCAGTCGCCGCCCGGCCCGTGATTTCCGTATTGCGTCCGGAATGCGGCGAAGGCGAGCCGATGCGGTCGGCGTTCTTCCGTGAAGACGATTATTGCCAGGTCGAGATTCTGCCCGTTACTGTCCACGGCTACTGTGTACGGGAGATGGGCCGGATCGACGAGTTTGCGTCCGCACATTGGGACGGAGCGGGCTTCACGGATATCTACATGCGAGGCGGCCCGCCAGATTCATTGGGCTCGTTGGGGATCACGCTCGCCGATCTGTGTTCGGGTATCGGTGCTGCCCTCGCCCCGTTCGATCAGGTCTACACGGGGTACAGCTCACACCGCGAGACATGCCAATCGGTCCACGCGTGGGGCATCAACGACTCGGAGGCGGTCTTCGCGGGAGTCGGAGCCGATGGGGTTGTCCGCGCCATCTGGCTGTCGCTTCACGGTATCTCCCCAGACCAGGTCGGGCCGTGGTGTCGGGCGTTGCAGTCGCTGCCCCGTTCGCCGGAGCTTTTGCTTGCTGACTGGAACAGTAGCGAAGTTGTGCTACTCACCGATGAGTCGGGGTTGGTCACGTACTTGCGAGGCTACCACGCCCAACCCGGCGCCGAAGCGGACCCGCCGAGGGGGCGGTGATCTCGCAATGCCTTGCCTCCGCATCCCGGCCCGCCTGGCCCTGCCGTTGTCCGACGACGACATGCAACGTCCGCGCAACGTCCCTTGTCGCATTCGACCCCGGCGGATAGGTTGGGCGACGATCCGGAACTGATCGCGGGTATGGAATTCCCCACAGAGACTGTGCCTCCGTGGTGAATCCTTCTCATAGCGAGGGATCGCCGATGCGCGTGCTGGTGACCGGGGTCTCGGGGTTCGTGGGGGGGCACCTGGCCGAGCACCTGATCGAGGCGGGCGACCTGGTGGTCGGGCTGTCGGCTTCGGGACGGTGGCCGGGGGAGCTGGCGGGGCTGTCGCGGCAGGTCCGGATCGAGCGGTGCGACCTGTCCGACGCCGCCTCGGACCTGGCCGAGCAGGTCGCCCGGAAGCAGCCCGAGGTGATCTACCACCTGGCGGCGCAGGCGAACCCGCAGGCGAGCGTGGCCGACCCGCGCGGGACGTGGGCCCTGAACCTGGGCGGGGCGCTGAACCTGCTGGAGGCGGTCAAGGCGTCGGGGCTGCGGCCGAGGGTCGTGCTGGTCGGCTCGGGGGTCTGCTACGGCAACCCGGCGCCGGAGCACCTGCCGGTCTCCGAGTCGTGCCCGCTGCGGCCGAACAACCCGTACTCGGCGAGCAAGGCCGCGGCCGACCTGCTGGGCATCCAGCACCACCTGTCGCACGGCACCGACGCGGTGATGGTCCGGCCGTTCAACCACGCCGGCCCCCGGCAGTCGCCGACCTACGTGCTGAGCGGCCTGGCGCGGCAGGTCGCCGAGGTCGAGGCGGGCCGACGGCCCCGGGTCGAGGTCGGCAACCTCGACGTCGTCCGCGACTTCACCGACGTCCGCGACGTCGTCCGCGGCTACCGCCTGCTCGCCGAGCGGGGCGCCGCGGGCGAGGTCTACAACCTCGGCACCGGCCGCGGCACCCGGATCGCCGACGCCCTGGAGACGCTCCGCGGCCTGGCCCGGGCCCCGATCGACGTCCACGTCGACCCCACGCGGGTCCGCCCCGTCGACCAACCGCTGCTCGTCGCCGACGCCTCCAAGCTCCGCGCCGCCACCGGCTGGGAGCCGCGGTTCTCGATCGACCGGACGCTCGGCGATATGCTGGACTACTGGCGGGAGGCGATCGCTCGGGAGGCCGGGGCCGTTCGATGATCCGTGCCCCGCCCAAGACCGGAGGTGCAAACCATGCTAAGCGTGTGGCCGAGGTTCCCCTACAATTCCGGTATGATCCGCATCCACCTCGATGACGCCACCCGCGATGAGCTGCAAACCCTTCGCCGGGCCGACCTACCGCCCCGGGCGCGGGACCGCCTGGAGATGGTCTGCCTCGCCGACGCCGGGTGGGCGGCGCCTCGGATCGCCGACCACCTCGGCTACTGCGGGCACACCGTCCGCGCCGTGCTCAAGGACTTCCTCGGCCGCGGCATCGCCGCGCTGTTCCCCCGCCGCACCGGGCCGCCACTCGACGACGCCCGACGCCGCGAGGTGACCGGGGCGCTGCGGGCCCTGCTCGGCGACGACCGCACCTGGACCAGCCGCCAGCTCAGCCAGGCGCTCGTCCCCCGCGGGATCGCGCTGAGCCCGCGCCAAATCCGCCGCTACCTCGGGCTGCTCCGGCGGCGCTGGGGCCGGACCGCCGGCTGGCTGCGGCACAAGCAGGACCCGGCCAGGGTCGCGCGGGCCAAGCGGGTGCTGCTCAACCTGAAGCACAAGGCCCGGGCCGGCCGGATCAAGCTCTACTACCTCGACCAGTGCGGGTTCGCGCCGACGCTCCCGACGGCCTACACCTGGGCGCTGCCTCGGCAGCGGAAGCGGGTCAAGTCCGAGGCCCCGCAGGGGCGGCGGGTCAACGCGATGGCCGCCTACCGCCCCTACGGCGGGCGGCCGCGGCTGGATGTCTTCACCGCGGAGCGGACGTGGGACTCGTACGATTTCCTGGCATTCGTGCGGTCGCTGCCATGGTCGAAGGTGCCGCGGGTGGTGGTCCTGGACAACGCCAGCCTGCACACCAGCGGGGTCGTGAGGCGGGCGCGGGCGGGTCTGGCGGCGGCGGGGATCTACCTGTACTTCCTGCCGCCGTACAGCCCGGAGCTGAACGAAATCGAGCCGGTCTTCCGCCAGGTCAAGTACCAGGAGATCCCGGTGCGGAGTCATGCCACGCGGGCGGGGCTGCGCGAGGCCGTCGAAGGCGGGTTCGACTCCTACAGCCGAAGCTTGCGGGCGAAAAGTGAAAAGAAACCCCGGCGGGCAGCTTAGACGTGATCCAGGGGATCATCCACGGCAAGACGCTCGAATTGAAGGACGACCCCGGCATCGAGGATGGCCAGGCGGTCGAGGTCGTGGTCCGCGTCGTGAAGAAGAAGGAACCCTGGGGCGAGGGCCTGCGGCGGTGCGCCGGCGCCCTCGCTGATGATCCTGAATTCGACGCGGTCTTTGAGCAGATCCAGCGCGAACGGAAGGGGGGCTGCTGAGGCCATGAGCCAAGCCCAAGAAGCGATGTCCTGGACCGGCTCCTCGACCCGGAGAGCCGCTGCCTGAAGTCACCGCGACGGGCCGGGTCCGCTGCGGCGCCAGGTTAGGTCTTACGACTGGGCAAGGAGTTGATCATAGGCGGCGTGCGATCCGATCCAATACCACACGATCGTATTCCCGTCACGCACGCCGACGGCTCGATAGCTGATGCCGACCCGCGCCGAGTAGAGGGGCGGGTCGGCATGGACCTGCTTGAAGTGGAGACCCGGATGGGCCGGGTCTTGCTGGAACAGTCGATACGCCTCCCGAGCTTGCCGCTGGACGTGGGCCGGTAGGGCCGAGAACAGCTCGCGGAACCGTCGCGTGGTGCGCGAGCTCATAGCCGATCCGGGTCCAATTCTTCGGTCAGCCCGGCGCGATGCTCGGCGAGCGCCTCCGCCGCCAGCCGCGCGAGCCTATCGGTGGACCCGGCGATCGCGCGGTCGAAGTCGTCCTCGGCAGCCAGCTCGGCCAGCAGCCGAGACGCCAGCACTTCCTGCTCGGCCGCCGGCCGCTTGGCCGCCTCGGCGAATGCCCGCTCGAGCAGCGTCGTCATGGCAACGTCCCTCCCTCGGAGTATTATAGCCGCGGAGCAGCCCGCCTGCGACGCCAGCCGTAGCCCAGCAGGCCGAGGGCGCCGGTCTCGTGGCCATGCCACCCCGCCGGGCATCGAGGGACCGGGGCACGCCTTCGGCTTGGCCCCGGCCACCCGCCGCGCGAGGTTAGGCGTGAGTCCTCCTGCAGCGGAGCCTTCGATGGCATGCGAGACCGACGACACCAAGACCCATCATCACGACACTCGCAGGTTCCGGGACGGCGGCGGCGACGCCGACGAGGTGCAGGTTCACTCCGACGAAGTCGCCTGCGGCGCTCGTCGCGGTCTCGGCAATCTGGAGGTCGATGGTCGAGCCGGCTGTGACATTCTGGATCAAAGCCGCGGCACCACCCGAGCCGTTGCTGAATAGGAAGGGATTTGACCGATCGTGGCCATCGCCGGCGATCAGCGTGCCGGAGGAGACGACCACCCCGTTGACCAACAGGGACCAGGTATTGTCTCGGCCAGGGGTGACACGACCTTCGAACACGCTGCCGGAGATGGTGACCGTGCTCGTGATCGGGCTGCTCCAGAGGAAGTTGGCGGGTCCATTCGAGTCACCGTTGAAGGGATCCGTGGTGTGGACGACGATGTCTCCCGTCAGCCAGTTCAATTGGCTGCTCGTCGCCTTGAATTCCGCGGGTAGGAAATCCCCGGTCGCAGTTCCGGGGGCCCAAGCCGGCTGGGGCGTCGCAGCCCCCAGAGGCGTCCAGTCCGCGACGTGAGGCAGCAGGGACGTCCCCTGCCTGTAAGACCAACTTCCGAATGACGCTGTGTTCGGGTTGCTCGTGTCGCTCCAATCGGTGTTGAGGTCCGCCACCGAGGTAGCCCTCGCAGCCGGGACGACAGACAACAATGCTACGGCAACAAAGCTCCAAACCGATCGCTTCATGGGTTGCCCTCCTGTGGGGTTCTTCCTCGCCGCCTAACCTGAAGTTGACGTCCGAAATGTCGTGGAGTAACCGTTCAGTCCCCTTGCGGTTGCTTTGGCTCCTCGCAATCCTTGAGGCAGGCGTTCACTGACGCCGTATCCTGAAGCCGATGGGGTCGTCCTACGAGGCCAAGGATGAGCTCCTCACTCGTAGTTGCCCCGCGTGAGAAGGGGTCTGGGTTCGAGAATCCCTTGATCGCTACCCTGGCATCGATTACGATGCCAGGGTAGCGATCAAGGGGTTTTTCTAAATAATATCCCTATCAGAGATCGCAAGTATGTGCCCGAGGGTAGGTGCCACATCCCGAGTGCTCCGCACGTGCCTGCCCGTCGGCTTGCGTCATCCTTGTCCCGGAGTGTGGCCGCCCTTATGATGGGCAGCCGGGAACGGTCCCATCGATTCGAGGCGACGCTTCCGGCGGGAGATCGCGACGCGCCATGGCCAAGACGAGCGACTACCTCGCCCTCGACCTGGGGGCCGAGAGCGGCCGGGGGCTGCTGGGGCGGTTCGACGGCGAGCGGCTCGCGCTGGAGGAGGTCCACCGGTTCCCCAACGGGCCGGTCCGGATGCTCGACACGCTCCACTGGGACCTGCCCCGCCTGTTCGACGAGATGAAGACCGCGCTCCGCAAGGCGGTCGCCGCTCACCCCGGGCTCGACGGCGTCGGGGTCGACACCTGGGGGGTCGACTTCGGGCTGGTCGGCCGCGGCGACACGCTGCTGGGCAACCCGGTCCACTACCGCGACGCCCGCACCGAGGGGATGCTCGAAGCCGCCTTCCGCCGCGTCCCCCGCGAGCGGATCTACGAGATCACCGGCCTGCAGTTCCTGCCGTTCAACACGGCCTATCAGCTCCTGGCGATGCGGCTGGCGGACTCGCCGCTGCTGGAGGTCGCCGAGACGCTCCTGATGATGCCCGACCTGTTCGGCTGGCTCCTGACCGGCCGCCGCGTCGGCGAGCGGACCGACGCCTCGACCACCCAGCTCCTCGACCCGCGGGCCGGGCGCTGGTCCGACGAGCTCTGCCGGCGCCCTGGACCTGCCCCGCGCGATCCTGCCCGAGCTGATCGAGCCGGGGACCGAGATCGGGCCCGCTGCGCAGGTCGGTCGCCGAGGAGGTGGGCATCTCCGGGGCGGCGCCTGACCGTCCTGGCGCCGGCGACGCACGACACGGCCAGCGCCGTGGCCGCCGTGCCGGTCGTCCGGCCGGCGGGCGTGGCCGGGGTCGTCGGGCCCCCCGACTGGTGCTACCTCAGCTCGGGGACGTGGTCGCTGCTGGGCGTCGAGGTCCCCCGCCCGGTGATCACCGCCGAGACCCTGCGGTACAACTTCACCAACGAGGGGGGCGTGGCGGGGACGACCCGGCTGCTCAAGAACATCATGGGGCTCTGGCTGGTGCAGGAGTGCCGCCGGACCTGGGCCCGCCGCGGCCGCGACTGGTCCTACGACGAGCTGATCCCCCGCGCCGCGGCGGCCCGGCCGTTCGCCGCGCTGGTCGACCCCGACGACGCCTCGTTCCTCGCCCCCGGCGACATGCCCGCGCGGCTCGGCCGCGTTCTGCATCCGGACCGGCCAGGAGCCGCCCGGGCGACGAGGGGGCGTTCGTCCGCTGCGCCCTGGAGAGCCTGGCCCTGAAGTACCGCTGGACGATCGAGCGGCTCGAAGCGATCCTCGGCACGACGATCCGCGACGATCCACGTCGTCGGCGGCGGGACGCGGAACGCCCTGCTCTGCCAGTTCACGGCCGACGCCTGCGGCCGCCCGGTCCACGCCGGCCCGATCGAGGCGACCGCGGCGGGCAACGTCCTGCTGCAGGCGATGGCCCGCGGCCGGATCGGCTCGCTGGCCGACGCCCGCGCCGATCGTCGCCCGCTCGTTCCCCGTCGCCGTCTACGAGCCCCGCGACACCGCCGCCTGGGACGACGCCGCCGGGCGGTTCGCCGGGCTGGTCGGGGGATGAGCCTCCCGTCGCCCTCGAATCCGGGATCTCGGGACGTCCCCGTGCGATCGCGGTCCGGCCGACCGTGACGTCATCCGGGGCGTGCGCCGGCCTTGCCGCGGCCCGGGATGGTTCGTGCCAATCGGATATATATGAATATATATATTTGAATACTTATGTAATACCTTCATGGCCCACCGTTCGCGCGGGCGCGGGCGTCTCGCGAGTCGGACGCTGTGAGGGGGCGTGGTCACATCTCGCCCGGAAATGCGACCCCTGGCCCCTCGTCTGCCGGGGCCGCACGCCCCTCCTTGAAAACGTGAGATTGCTCAATTCTCCGTTTCTGCATGGGGCTCATTTCCGGGGCCTTGGCGCATGCACCCCGCTCGACCGCGCGAAAAAACTCAACACCTTGACGCAAAACCTCAATGCGAAAAATATCAATAGGTTGATGCAAAGCTTCAATGAAAGCCCTCCCGACCCGTGATATGCTCCGAGTCGACGCATGCCCTTGAGGGTCGAGGGCGGGCGTGATCCTCGGACGAGACCCGCGGGACGCCGTCACATCAGGACCGTCCCGGTATGTCCCAAGGCTGATCGATGCAGGCCGCGACCCGCGCCGACGCTCGGCGGGGTCGCGCGTGCCGAGGGTCGCCGTCCGTCCCGTCGCGGCCGACACGGGTCGCAACAGTCGTCGCGGATCGGAGGATTGCGGGGGCGCCGGGATTCGTTCGTGCCCGGGCCGATCACCGATTTCGTCATGCACATCACCCGAGGGCCTTCCCCATGCGGACGTCACAGGATCATCGCGGCTTCACGCTGATCGAATTGCTGGTGGTCATCGCGATCATCGCCGTGCTGATCGCGCTGCTCCTGCCCGCGGTGCAGGCGGCGCGCGAGGCGGCGCGGAGGGCCCAGTGCATCAACAACCTCAAGCAGCCCGGCCTCGCCATGCACAACTACAACAACACGATCGGCACGTTCCCGATCGGCCTGATGGGCTTCCGCAGCCCCACGTATGCGGCGTCGGGCTTTTATCCGGCCGGCACCGCGGTGGGGCATGCCCGGCGGACCTGGGCGTGGCTGATCTTGCCCTACCTCGAGCAGGGTACGCTGGCCAACGCGATCAACTACAGCCTGGAGTTCAACAACCACGTCCATGACACGGCGGTCCGGATCATCCCCGCGACGTTCATGTGTCCCTCCGACCCCAACATGGGCTTCGTCGACGTCGGCAGCTACCCGGTCCGCAAGGTGAACTACATGGCGAACTGGGGCA
Organism: uncultured Planctomycetaceae bacterium; assembly: GCA_963708145.1. GTDB lineage: Bacteria > Planctomycetota > Planctomycetia > Isosphaerales > Isosphaeraceae. Next base: position 938,841 of record OY970189.1, read on the forward strand.
ATACGCAGTACTTCCAGGGCGATTCGGGCGATCCCATGTCCCCCAAACCGCCTTTTGTCCCGGGCGATGCGGGAGGAGTCCGGTTCCTCGGCGCTCCGTTCGGGATCGACAAATCCTACGGCGTCCAGACCATCACCGACGGCACGAGCAACACCCTCCTCATGAGCGAGGTGAAGGTCGGCCTGCCCAAAGGCACCAGCCAGGACCACCGGGGCGATGTCTTCAATGACGACTACAACGGCTGCATGTTCAACGGCTACGCCCCGCCCAACACGACATACCCCGACAATTCCAACGGCGGGTGTCAGTATCCGTGGCAGACCAACCCGCCGTGCACCAACAATACGCCGACGTTCACCCTGACGCGGAGCTACCACGCGGGCGGGGTCAACGCGGGGATGGCCGACGGCAGCGTCAAGTTCTTCAAGGACTCGACCAACTACATCACCTGGAGGGGGTTGAGCACCAGCCAGGGGGGCGAGGCCCTCTCCGCCGACTCGTACTGAGGCCGCAGATGGCCTCCCGGATACGGCCCGATGGCCACGACCGTCCCGCCCGGGGGCGAGGTGGGGCCATCGGGGGGAGCCGGGGCGGGGTCCGGGCCACACGCCGACATCCCGGCGAAGTCGCTCGCACGACCGACGCGATCCGGATGGAGGACGGGTCGCCCCCGAAGAGACGAAGACCTCCTGGAATGGATGAATTACGATGATCCGGATGCAAACGCCCCCGGAGCAGGTCGATCAGCACTTGCTTCGGATGATCCTGGCCCTCGAGCTGAAGCCCCACGTCCCGCTCCAGGAGGCGGAGCTGGCGGAGCGACTCGGGGTGAACCGAACCCCGGTCCGCAACGCCCTGAGGCGCCTGGCCGAATTCGGGATCGTGGAGACCCGGCCGAACCACGCCGTCGTGGCCCGCCCCATCGGCCCCGGGGAGCTGGTCCACTTCCACCAGGCCCGCGAGGTGCTCGAGGGGATGGCCGTCGAGCTCGCCTGCGGGCGACTGACCCCCGAGGACTTCGCCCACCTGGATGGCCTGTCCCTCGCGGCGCACGACCGGCGGGCGTCGGGCTACCTCGCCTTCAGCGAGTTCGACATCGAGCTCCACCGCACCGTGGCGATGCGCTCCGGCAACCCGATCTTCGGCGCGAGATCCCCAAGCTCCACCGCCTGACGGTGATGATCCACGAGCAGCTCGAGCTGGTCCTGATCCGAGGCGGCTGGCTCGTCCCGGGCGAGCGGCAGCGCATCCGGGAGATCGGCTTCGAGCAGCACATTCGCATCATCTCGGCGCTCAAGGAAGGCAACCCGTCGGCATGCCGGCGGGCCATGCTCGACCACATCCGGTCGAATTGCGAGTTCAAGATCGGCCTGATGCCGATCATGTCCCGGTCGTGGCACCCGGCGGCGACCAACGGCCGCGGTCGGGCCAAGGGGCCTCGTCGCTGATCGCGACACGGTCCCCCTGCTCGTCGGTCCCCGGTCCGATCACGGGCCCGACCGGCCCCGCTCAGCGCTTGGGCACGTGCGCCCCGCACTCGCGACAGGCGACGGCCCCGAGGTGGACGGGGCGTCCGCAGCGGGGGCAGAAGCGCAGGCCGGCCTCGGCCTTCGCCGGGGGGGATGCCGGCGGGGATGGCGACCCGGCCGCCGGCGCCGGTGCTGGTGCCGGCGGGGCGCGACCGCCTGGGCCTGGCGCTCCAGGCGGTCGAGCGACCATTGCTCGAGCATGGCGACGTCGTCCGCGCTGAGCTCCTCGGTCGGCGCGTCGGGATGGGTCGCCGGCAGCGCCGGGATGTCGTCCGAGGAGGGGATGGGGACGATCCGGCCGCAGTCGGGGCACTTGCCCGCCGAGGGCGACCCCTCGGCCTTAACCTTGAGCCGTCGGCCACACGGGCAGACGAACCGGATGTAGCCGTCGGCCAGCCCCCGGGGGTCGGTGCGACGGACCCGGATCTTCGCCCCGCAGTTCGTGCAGACGACCCGGTCGGGGCTGTCGGCCGGGACGTTCATCGTGGTGCCGCAGCGGCAGGTCGCCCGGGCCATGGGGGCATCCCGTCTCACAGTGCTGAGTGCTTCGGGGAGTGCTGAGTGCTGAGTGCTGAGTGCTGAGTGCTGAGTGCTGAGTGCTGAGTGAAGTTACTGATCGCTGCGCAAAGAACGTCAAGTCGTCGGAGCATTCTGTCGCAGAAAACCTGGGGTTCTGGACTCAGGAACTTGACCTTCTTTGCGCAGCGATCAGTAACTTCACTCAGCACTCAGCACTCAGCACTCCCCGAAGCACTCAGGACTTCGTCAGTTGGAGGCTTTCGAGGGGGATCACCGCGTTGAGGCTGCCCGAGCGGAACCCTTCGAGGTCGAGCGTGACGAACTTGAACCCCAGCGCGCGGAAGGCGCGCGACCAGCTCGCCGCGGACCTCGGGGTCGGCCAGGCGGGGCAGCTCGTCGAGGGGGACCTCGATGCGGGCCAGGTCCCCCTTGTGGTAGCGGACCCGCAGCAGCCGCAGCCCGCGGCCGCGGAGCCATTGCTCGGCCTGGTCGATCATCCGGACCCGCTCGGGGGTGACGTCCTCGCCGTAGGCGATCCGGCTCGACAGGCAGGGGGTCGCCGGCTTGTCCCAGGTGGGCAGGCCCCAGGCCCGGGCCAGGGCGCGGACCTCGGCCTTGCCCAGCCCGCACTCCTGGAGCGGGTGCCGCACGCCGTGCTCGGCGGCGGCCCGCATCCCCGGGCGGTGGTCGCCCCGCGTCGTCGCGGTTCGCCCCCGAGGCGATCGCGTCGACGCCCAGCTCGCCGAGCAGGCCCGAGAGCCGGCCGTACAGCTCGCTCTTGCAGAAATAGCAGCGGTCGGTGCTGTTGCGCAGGTAGTTCGGGTCGGCGAACTCCTCGGTCCGGATGACCCGGTGCCGGATCCCGATCCGCCGCGCCAGCGCCTCGGCCTCCTCGAGCTCGCCGGCGGCCAGGCTCTCGGAGACGGCCGTCACGGCGATCGCCGCGTCGCCCAGCGCGTCGTGCGCGGCCTGGGCGACCACCGCGCTGTCGACGCCGCCCGAGAAGGCGACCGCCACCCGGCCGTAGCCCCGCAGGACGCCGAGCAACTGCTCGCGCCGCGCGGTCAATTCGGGATCATTCCATGCGCCCAAGCCCCACCTCCCATGCCGGAGTCGTCCTCGCGCCCGTCCGTAAAATTGTAAACTCTCCGACCCCCAGGCTCAAGCGGGGCGCGGCCCGCGGGCCGAGGGGCCCCTCGGGGACCGTCCAAGAAATTTAACCCCTATGTACAAACGGGTTGCATCGATCGGAAAGGAGACCATGCGAAGGCCATGTTCAAAGCACAAGCGGGTTCGAACGTGGGGTTGTGCGCGGCTTGATGGGGTCGTCCGGAAAAAATGAGAGGACACGGGGCGGCCCGGACACGATGGTAACTATTGGTCGGACGACGAGTTGGGCGAACCGGATCGTGGCGGTCGCCCGGGCCCGATGGCCCACCCGCCGGGCGCTGTCGCCCGGGGGACCTCGCGAGTCGTTACCAGGCCGGTGGCGCCGCATCCGGGCGGGGCGTATCGGATTGAAGAAAAGGTAGAAGAAATGTTACGGAACGTTAATGTCAATGATTCGGAGGTGATGGCCTCCGGGCGGTGGGCCGTCTCGTGATCGAACTCATCAAGGTGTTGCCCGACGGGTCCAGCGTCGTCTCGGTGATCGTGGTGATCATCCTGATCAGTTTCCTGAAACGTTTCGACAAGGTCGACGGCATGCTGAAGACGACGACCAAGCACTTCCACGACCTGCTCTACGAGAGCCAGAGGAACTTCCAGGACCAGATCCTGAAGCTCTCCAAGCAGCACAGCGAGCAACAGAAGTCGTATCAGATGCAGATCCAGGCGCTGATCGACGCGCACATCCAGGTGTCGAAGGAGACGATCCTGGCGCTGAAGGGGCTGGAGATGTCGCTCAAGGAGGCGAAGGAGCGGGGCCAGATCCGATAGCATCGAAGTGTTGAGTGCTGAGTGCTGAGTGCTGAGTGCTGAGTCCTGAGAGACCAAGTTTTTACTCAGCACTCAGCACTCAGCACTCAGCACTCAACACTCAGCGAAGCGCTCGCCACGATGGCGGCGATGCGGGCGATGGCGTCGTCGATCTCGGCGGCGGTGGTCCCGGCGCCGAGGCTGAAGCGGACCGAGGAGCGGAGGCGGTCCTCGGGCACGCGCATCGCGACCAGGGTGGGCGAGGGGCGGGCCGACCCGCTGGCGCAGGCCGAGCCGAGCGAGGCGGCGACGCCGGCCAGGTCGAGCTGCATCAGCAGGGCGTCGCCGTCGAGGCCGGGGAAGCCGAGGTTGACCGTCTGCGGCAGCCGGTGCGCGTCGTCGGCCGGGCCGTTGCGGACGACCCGCCCCGGCCCCAGGGCCGCGACCAGGCCCGCCTCCAGGCGGTCGCGCAGGCGACGTCCACCGCGCCCGCCTCGCCTCCGCCTCGGCGTGCCAGCGCCCGAGCGCAGAGGCCAGGCCGACGGCCATCGGCACGGCGACCGTCCCCGGCCGGCGGCCCTGCTGCTGCCCGCCGCCGAGCAGCCCCGGGCGGAGCTTGACCCCCCGCCGCACCAGGAGCAGGCCGGCCCCCACCGGGCCGTGGAACTTGTGCGCGCTGGCCGCCAGCGTGGCGACCCCCAGCGCGCGGAAATCGACCGGGATGCGGCCGACCGCCTGCACCGCGTCGGTGTGGACCGGGACCCCCCGCTCGCCCGCCCGCTCGGCCAGGAGGGCGACCGGCTGCACGGCGCCGGTCTCGTTGTTGGCCAGCATCAGAGTGGCCAACCGGGTGTCGGGGCGGAGGGCGTCGGCCATCCGGTCGGCGTCGGCCAGCCCGTCGGCGACCGACGCCGGCCGGTCGACGGCGAACCCGTCCGCCTCCAGCCGCGCGACCGGCTCGGCGACCGCCGGGTGCTCGATCGGGCTGGAGACGACGTGCCCCGGCCCTCGCTCCGGCGCGGCCAGGCCGAAGACCGCCAGGTTGTTCGCCTCGGTCCCCCCCGAGGTGAAGACGACCTCGTCGGGGTCGGCCCCGAGGATCGCGGCGACCGTCTCGCTGGCGTGCTCCCAGGCCCTCCTCGCGGCGCGGCCGGCGGCGTGCCGGCTCTCGGCGTTGCCGCCGGCCAGCCAGTGCGGCCGCATCGCCTCCAGCACCTCGGGGTCGAGCGGCGTCGTCGCGTTGTGGTCGAGGTAGATCGGTTCCATGTCCGGTGTGGCTCGGGGCGTCGCGGTCAGCCCAGGCTGCGGAGCGTCAGCAGCAGCCCGACGATGAACACCGGGATGCCGATGATGAACAGCGGCCCGGCCCAGAGCGCCACGCCCACCACCATCAGCGCGAACCCGACGCACCAGCCCGGTCAGGCGGCCGAGCATCTCGACCGCCCAGAAGACCAGGCGGAACGGCAGGGTGAGGACCGTCCAGATCGCTCCGAACACGGTATCCAGCATGACTTTCAGCCTATCACACCGAGGGACCTTCGGGAACGGCGATCCGCCGCGGACTGCTCTTGCCCGATCGGCCGATCTCGGGTCAAATGCCCACACTTTCTCCCGAGGGTGATTCGCGAGGCCGCGGCGATCCCTTGGGCGGTCGGGGTCTTCGGAGTCGCGATCGCGACGGGTGGCAGGGAGGCCGCTCCGATGCGCAAGCTGTTCTTCGCCATCGTGCTCGTGGCCGCCTCGTTCGCGGGGGGGGCGGCGGTCAACGGCCCCGGCCTGCGCTGGGCCCGCGAGATGATCCTGAACGCCCCCGAGCTGGTCGCCGACGTCGCGAAGGTCGGCGACGCCCCCGGCGCGGCGGCCGTCGCCGCGCCCGCCCCGGCCGAGCCGTTCCCGACGGCCCCGATCCCCCCTCTGGTCCTCGGGCCCGAGCCGAAGGGCGGAGGCCAAGGCCCCGGCGGCGGACCAGGGCGGCCGAAGCCTCGTCGCCCCCGGCCGCCGAGCCGGCCCCGCCCGCCCCGGCGCCGCTCGACCCCTCGGTGGTGAAGGCCCCGGCCGGGATGGCCGAGGCGCCGGGCCGAGAAGGCCCAGGGGGCGAAGGATAGGCCGCGCGGCGGCCGTCGCGCTGCCGATCGGAGGCGCCCCCGCGCTCGAGCCGCCGGCGCCCCTGTCGCCGTCGGGCGATCGCGACCGGGGCGCCCGCCCTCGCGACGAGCCCTGGGCCGACGCGCCCGGCTCGGCGCCCGCGGCGGCGGTCCCGCCCCGCCCCGCGGCGGGCCCCGCGACGGCCGCGGTCGCCGGGGGTGGCCGACGGCTGGGCCGAGGTCCGCCGCACGATGCGCGAGCTGGGCGTCGCCCGCTACGGGATCGAGGGGGAGCCCGGCGGCCGGGTCCGGTTCCACTGCGTGATCCCGCTGGCCGGCCGCCGCGCCGTCGCGCCAGCAGTTCGAGGCCGAGGGGGACGACGACCTCCAGGCGGCGCGGACGGCCTGCGGCGCGTCGCCCTCTGGCGGCGCCACCGAGGGCCCGCGACCATGAGGGCCCGCGATCGGCCCGGTCGCCGGCCCGACGGTTGTCACGACCCGGCGGGTCTGATAAGGTCGGGGACGATCGCCGGATGTCCCTTCTGCCCTCGCCGGGGCGATCCCCCAGGAAGGCCCGAGTCCTATGGCCGCCGAGCCGTCGGCCAGGCTGCTCTTGATCGTCAGCGGGAGCACGCTCCGGGCCGAGGAGGTGGACCGCCCCCTGGCGTACTACCTCAAGCAGCGGATCGAGGAGCAGCTCGGCGCGGCCGGCGACCCGTCGGCGGCGCCCGTCGAGGTCCGCGTGGTGGCCGACTTCCGCTGGATCCACGACGAGCCGCTCCAGGCCCTGCCGACGATCTCGGTCGGCGGGCCCGGGGTCAACGCCCTGGCGCATCGCTGGCTCGAAGAGGTCCCCGTCTCTCTGGCCGTCGACGAGCAATATTACATCCAGATGGACCCCGACCTCGACGAGCCCCGCGCCAGCGTCTGGGGGATGGACAACGCCACGACCCAGATCGCCGTCTCGGTCTTCGTCGATCGCTTCCTGCCCCGCTTCCTCGAGCACTGCGCCACCGACGCGAACCGACCCCGACGACCTCGACGACCCCGACTGAGCGGCTCTCCCCGGCGACCATCACCGCGTCGCGGCGCTTTTGCAGAACACGGCACCGTGATCTACGATGATATAGGAGAGGTCTCGATGAGGCCGAGGCCCCGGGCGCCGCACGCCCGGCCCGGGGCCGGCCTCCGCCGCGTCGTCGCGGCGGCGCAGGGTCGATGATTGGCCCCCACGGAGATTGCCCTCCCGAGACCTTGGGCCGAGCCCCCCCGCCCGGCCCGACGGCGTGCCATCCTCTTCTCTAAGGAGGGACGACGACGATGTCCCTGCGCCCGCCGGTCCTCGCCCGCCCCGCCCGCTCTTGGCCGCCCTGGCGCCCCTGATCGGGGCCGCCGCCGCGCCCGCGTTCGGCTCCGACCCGGCCCCGGGACCCCTGACGATCGTGAGCCGCTCGGTCGCGCAGGACCAGGGGGGCTGGCGGATCGATTACCGCCTCCGCTACGGCGGCGAGGCCGTCGCGGTCGTCGCGCCGGCGGAGGTCGAGGCGAAGGTCGAGGCGTGGGTGTCGAACTCGCGGGTGGCCAGCCACGCGGTGCCGCGGCGGTCGTCGCTGGTCGTCTCGGGGCCGTCGGGCCTGTCGGGCACGCTCGGAGGTGATCGCCGCGGCCGACGAGTCGCAGCGGTGCCGCGAGCGGGCCGTGCTCCAGGTCTGGACGGGCGACGAGCCCGAGGCCCCCCCCGAGCCGGTCCGCCAAGGCGTCGGCGTCGGCGTCGTCGACCGCCCGCGCGCGGGGCCGAGCGGCCGCCGACCCTGAGCGTCGCGCCGGGCGGGACGGTCCGGGTCCGGCTCCGGCTGGAGCACCAGCACTTCCTCTACGGCGACTACGACCCGCTGCTCGGCCTCCGCGAGGTCGAGCTCCGCCTGGGCGCCGCGACGGTGCGCGACGTCGTGCCGATGGACCGCGAGCAGTACCTGGCGCAGCCGAAGTTCGCCTGGCCCGCGCCGCCCGAGGACCGCCGCGACACCCGCCACTTCGTCTCGGCCCCCGACAGCCTGCACCTGGAGGCGCACGTGCCGGGCAACCAGTATCTACCGCTTCCCCGACCGCCCGGTCCGCTACGGCACCAAGATGCGGCTGCGGTTCTGGTACCTGATCGCCTCGGGGACCGAGGGGCCGTGCCTGCGCGCGGATCGCGCAGTACAAGGACACGCCGACCGCCTGGAAGGTCCTCTCCGACGGGGCGCACGAGCAGTGCCTGACGACCGTCGGCCGCTGGGTCAAGGTCGAGCGCGTCTTCCGCACCGAGCCCGACGCCACGACCCTGGCGCTCGACTTCCGCATCTCCGGCGACAACGCCCTCGGCGAGATGTGGATCGACGACGTCAGCCTCGAACCCGTCGTGCAGGCCCCTGCCGGCCCGTGACCCGTGATGGCACGCCGTCCGGGGGACCCTCATGGAGAGAGAGGGACTGCCCTCAGACGGCCCTCTTGGGCTACGCAGAAGTGACCCTCCCAGTCGATTGTCTGGGCCAGCACCGTCACCATGAACCGGCTCAGGTACTCGGGCGACCGCAGCCGGGGCCGCAAGGGGATCGCGCCATGAGTCGCCCGCTTACCCTGCCGGAAGGCCATCTCGCCGAAGTCCTTGTCAAACGTCACCAGGACGCGCCCCTCGGAGAGCGCGTAGGCCAGGACGGTATCGTCGTCGGCCCCCGGCATGACCTCGCGGACCCACGCCAGGTCATGACCGGCCCGGCGCGCGGCCTCGACCGCATCGGCGGGGACATTCTCGTTCGCCAGGAACGTCGCCATGCGTCACACCGGCAGGGGATAGACCCGCTCCCGCTTCATGGCCTCGGTGGCGTAGTGCAGGGCCGCCTGGATGTCGTCGCCCGTCAACTGGGGGTAGTTCTTGAGGGCCTGCTCGTGGGTCCACCCCTCGGCCAGCAGTTCCAACAGGAACTCGACGGCAAGCCGGGTGCCCTTGATGACGGGCTTGCCGACCAGGCCTTTCGGGTCCACGCTGATGCGATCTTCCCGGTCCACGCTCGATCCCCCTGCTGCGCGTCAGGAATTGCCGGGTGGGGGGCGAGTTCACAGCCCGCCCAAGTCTAGCTTCCGGACCCGTCCGGCCTCCTCCGGCCAGGGCCTCGTCGGCCATCCGTGAAAGGAGGTCGGCCGACTCGGTCCGGGCGAACAACTCATTCCATCGCCGCTCCGACTCGATCTCGCGGAGGATAATCGAGGCGATGGCATCCTGCTCCTCTTCCGGCAGTTGCCTGGCCTTCGAGATGGCCTGCTCGATGAGCCGAGACATTTCGATCTCCCCGACGGAGTGGACCCCGGTGTCATTGTACCAGGAGTTGCCCCGGCCATCCTGCCGCAACGGCCCGCTCAACCGACGCCGTGATAGCCGCGCAACTCCGCCGGCAAGGGGGGCGACACGCCGGGCGGGGGGCCGTGGCGGAAGCTGGGGTCGGGCGTCCCGCGGTACAGGCGGGGGACGAACGGGAACTCGTCGGTGATCACGTAGTAATACGTGCCGTCGGGGAACTCGGGCGTGGGCCCTCGGCGGCCGTTGCACTCGTCGAGGTCGCCCAGGCCGGGCTCGTACTCGTAATCCGCGACGAACGTGCCGTCGAAGCGCCCCCGGGGGCCGTCGGGGCGTCGGCCCGAGCGGACGCGATAGCTGGGGCGGAGGCGCCTGGTGGGGCTGCCGCCATCCTCCGCCGCGCCGGGTCCCTCGGGGCCGTAGATCGGGAAGCCGTCGGCGGCGTAGCCGAGCAGGTCCATCGGCCGGCCCGGGTTGCGACCCCGCACCTGCCACAGCAGGCCCGTCGGCAGGCCGTGGTAGTGGTAGATCCCCCGGCCCTGGACGTGCGCCCGGTTGACGTCGATCCCGAGCGCGACGGCATTGGCCGGGCACATGACCTCGAACTGCCACCCGCTGCGGCCGTCGCGCTCCCAGAACGGCCCCGACGGGTCGAACGGGACGCCGTTGACCGCCACGCCGAAGAACCAGAGGCCGAGCGGCGTCGCCCGCGCGGCCTCGGCCGGGCGCGCGGGCATCTCGAAGTGGTGGCGTTGCGCCGGATCGCGACCGGGTCGTGCGCGTTAGGGAAGTCGCCGGTGGCGTGCCCCGGCAGCCCGTTGGACTCCAGCACGCGGACCCGGCCCGCGACCTCCTCGCGGACCACGGCCGACCCCTTTTGCGACCGCGGTCGCAACGCCCGGGCCCCCGCGGCCACGGCCGCCGGCAGGCCGATCGCCATCGCCAGGCAAGTCCGTCGCGATAATCTCATCTCGACCCCCTCTCCGCGTGTTGGGCACTCCCGCAGCTCGGGCCCGGATCATCCCCGGGGATCGGCCTCGGGCAGGGCGGGGCTACCGCAGGACATTGCGATACCTGCGATACAGCTCCTCCCGGGTCAAATCTCGCTCGCGGGCATCTCTCCTCGGCGCATCCGTCGCCTCCTCCGACGTGATCATGAGGAGCCCGTACTTGACCTCGTAAGCCAGCCCCATCGGCTTCAGGATGCGCCGCAGGTGGTCCCCGAGGCGGAGGGGCCCTTTCGCCGGCTCCGTCCCGACCGGGGAGGTCATGGTCTTCCCCGCCTCCTCCAGGCCGACGGGATCGACATAGATGGGGAATCCCTTCGGCAGCCAGGTCCCCTTGGTGCGCCTCTTGACCATCATCAGCACGTCTTCCAGAGGCATCGCCTTGCCGTAGGCTGGCCCCCACCCGGTCTCGGCGAAGTCGTACTCCTCTTCGAGCGTGTCCAGCATCTCCTCCTGGGCGTGATTGCGATAGAGCAGCAGGGCGGACCGGAGCTGCTCCGCCCTGCGATGCTGGACGTACAGGGCGAGCCCCTGGGCGATGATCACGATCAGGAGGATCAGGGTGACGAGCCGGATTCGCCTCATGAGGACCCTCGAACGCCGCCGGGCCCGATGCGAGAGGAACGATCGTCGATCCTATCCGGCCCCGCGCCGCCGTGCCACGAAGAAACTCGGGGCCACCGACCTCCGACCTCGCTGACCCACAGCCCGACGGCGTGCCCGACGGGGACGCGGGCCCTGCCCGACGGGGGGGCCGATTGTCCTCGGAATTCATGATGATGCCACTTGCGGGCACGGGAGGCGGGTTGTTATCATCCCGACATCGCGGGCGTGAAATCGACATTTATGAAATATGAAACTATGTCAATAATATGGACCGATCGATCTTGCGGGCGTTGGCGGCCCGCCTGGCCCTCGCCGCCCTGGTCGTGGCCTCGTCGAGGGAGGCCTCGGCCGCCCAGGTGGACTACATCGCGGTGGGCGACTCACTCGCCTTCGGCGAGTATCGCTTCCAGGACAACCCCTCGAACGGCGACCATCGCGGCTACGTCGGGCCGTTCGCCGACGCCTGGCCGGGCTCAACGGCGGGGTGCGCCCCAACGTCATCGACCTGGGCGTCGGCGGCGAGACTTCCAACACCTTCTTCAACGGCGGCCCGCTCGGCACCGGGCCCGACGTCGGCAAGCCGGCCTACTCGCTGAACACGAACTACGCGACCCCCTACCCGACGCAGAACAGCCTGCTCCTGGCGACGATCGCCGCGCAGCAGGCCGCGGGCAACCGGATCGGCGACGTTACCATCCAGCTCGGCGCCAACGACATCTTCGCGCTGGCGCTCGACCCGACGTTCCTGGCCAAGAGCGCGGCCGACCAGTTCACCATCTTGCAGGGCGCCCTGGGGGCGGTCCAGGCGAACGTCGCCGCGCTGCTCACAGAGCTGGAGAAGGTGGCCCCCGGGGCGAAGCTCTTCGTGCTCGGGTACTACAACCCGTTCGCCCCTTCGCCAGCGACCCGACCAGCCCGTTCTACCCGACCGCGCAGCTCGCCGGCCTGACGATCCCGCTGCTCGACCAGGTGCTCGCGGGGGACGCCAAGGCGCTCGGCGCCTCCTACGTCGACCTCTACACGCCGTTCCAGGGCCACGAGCTGGCCTACACCGACGTGGCCAACCCGCTGATCCCCGGCAACGTCCACCCCAACCCGACGGGCTACGCCGTGATCACGGCGCAGCTGGCTGCGGCGGTCCCCGAGCCGGCCAGCCTGGCGATGATGGCCGTCGGCGTGCTCGGCGTGCTGGGCTACGACCGGCGCCGCCGGGCCGGGCCCGCGCCCGCTGAGGGGACGGGCCCGCGAACCCTAGGACACACCCCGCGCCGTCCGCTCGATCGCCCAGACGACGAGGTCGGTCGAGGGGGGCTGGACGCCGAGCCGGCCGAGCTTCGAGGCGACCTGGCCGCGGTGGTAGCTGGCGTGGTTGACGACGTGCCGCAGGACGGCCCAGAGCGGCAGGCGCAGCTCCTTGCCTTCGAAGTTGCGGTACGACCAGACCGCCGCGAGCCGCTCGGCCGAGAGCGTGGGCAGGAGGCGGTCGAAGGCGTCGTGCGCCTCGGCGAAGAGCCGCGCGACGTCGTCCACCGTGGGCACCTCGGCCTCGGTCGCCCGCGCAGCGGGGGTCTCGCCCGCGATGCGGCGGGCCCAGATGCGGGTCGCGTCGGCCACGTGCACGAGCGTGGCGCGGACCGAACTCCACCCGGGCGCCGGCTCGCTCGTGTACTGCTCCGGCGTGAGCTTCCGGGCCGCCTCCACGACGCGGTCGTCGGCCCAGCGGTTGAACGCATAGAGGGAGGACAGGTCGTCTCGCATGGCCGGGGCCCCCACCCTACATTCCCGGGGCCGTCGGCCGGCGGACATCATCGCCGGCGCGGTCTCGGGCACCCGGGCCATTCTAAAGCAGCCTTCGCTCGCTTGTGTAGGGTGGGCATCGTCCGTCGGATCACCCGCGGGCCCGGAGGGGCGGGCCATTCCCCTGCGCGAGGCGGCCTAGGCGGCGCCCCGGCGCCGTCTCCGGGCGTAGCCGAGCACACCCATCGCGCCGATGCCGAGTAGCATCAGCGAGTTGGGCTCGGGCACGGTCGAGGGTGAAACCGCGACGAGCGGCGTGGTGAACGTCAGGTCATCGAAGGCGACGTTCCCGAAGCTCGCCCCCGCTTCGAGGACGGAGATCGAATGGATGATCGGGTTCGTCGTCGTCACCTGGAGTTTCGTGCCCCCGGCATCGATCTCCGTATCCGAGCCGACGAGCGCCCCATTGACGTCGAACGCATTGAGCGTGATCGTCCCGTGGAGAGGATCCGTGTCCCCGAAGATGGCGACACTGTTCGTTGCCGCCGCGACCGAGGTGTTGGTCGGGAGGAAGAAGCTGATCAGGATCGGGGTCCCATAAGACAGTTGGCCCGCGTTGTTCACGCCGCCGATCGCATTGGGCAAACTGGTCGTGCCCGTAACACTATTATCCGCGACTGCGACGAAATTGCTGCTCGAGTCCGAGCTGAAGAGCACCCCGTCGGTCGACAGGAGCTGATTCGAGAGCTGGTCCGCGATCGGCACCGCAAGACCCGGAGCATTGGGCATCGAGGCGAGGTTGTCGAAGTTGATGACGAGGGAGGCGGCTTCAGCCTCCCCGCCGGGCCCTGCCCATGCCACCAGGCCGAGCATCAGCATCGCCAGGTCGAGCCGTCGCTGGGACTTCATACGCTCCTCCTCTCTCCCTTGGGATGGCCCGAGACGGGTCTTCGCGGATGACGTCATCCGGGATGATCCAGGCCCTCGGGCGGATCGTGTGCGGGAAGCGCATCCTGCCGGCCGGTTCATTATACGCCGGTCGGATTATGGATTGCAAGAGATATCTGGGGAGTCATATTAATTTAATATTTGTACGATTGAAATTTTTAATAAATGAATAATCATTATCTTCGGACCTGGGCGCGTCCGCTGCCCATGCGCAGGGCGCACCGGATCGCCCCGCGAGGAGGGTCGTCGATCGGGCCTGTCGGATTGGGCGGCGAATCGCTGGCGTTCCCGGCCTCGGGTCGGAATAATACGACGATCCGGAGGACGATCTCGGCAAGGCACCACGACGACCCGACGCCATGATCGACGCGATCGCCGAACCCGAGCCGACGGCCGAGCAGACCGAGGCGTACAAGACGCTCCTGGCGCGGCGTGGGCCGGAAGACCCCAAGATCCCGGCCGACGCGCTGGTGCGGCACGTGCTGGGTTGCGTCCCGGCCGGGGAGTGGCCGGTGCGGGTCGAGGCGATCGACGCGCTGATGCGGCGGCTCGAGTCGTCGCGCCGCGACGCCCTGCGGATCGACGCCCGGCCCGAGGGGGGTCGCCTGCTCGGCCCGTATGCGACGAGGAGGCCGGGCTCGGGCGTCCGGCCCTACTGCACCGTCCTGGAGGGGGTCGACCCGATCGCGGGGCGGTGCGACTGCCCCGACTTCCTCAAGAACGCGCTGGGGGCCTGCAAGCACATCCTGGTCGTGCTCGAACACCTGTATGCACGGCCACGCCTGCTGCGGCAGGCGCTGGCCGAGCAGGAGCAGGCCCGCGCAGGCCCCCGGCCGGGCTGCGCTGGGACCCGATCCGGCCCTTGACCGGCCCCGGCGACTGGCTCGATCGCGTCTCCTGCGCCCGCCCTCCCGAGGCGAAGGGGCCGCGCGCGGAGCGATGGTCGCGGGCCCTGAAGTGGTTCCGTCGCGGCGATGACGGCGAGGCGATGGTCCTGAAGCTGACGTTCCCCGACGACCCCCCGAGGCGCCTGGCGCTGGTCGAGGACCTGCTGCGGGTCGTGCCCCCCGGCGGGCGGGGCGACCCGGCTTTGCGCGCCCTGCTGGTCGGCGAGCGCGGGCGCCTCCGCCTCGTCGCGAAGCAGGCGCTGACGCCCGCCGAGGTCGACGCGGCGATCGGCGGCCTGAAAAGGACGCTCTACCCCTACCAGCGCGAGGGCGTGGGCCGCTTCCTGGCCGCGGGCCGCCTCCTCCTGGCCGACGACATGGGCCTGGGCAAGACGGCGCAGGCGATCGCCTCGTGCGACATCCTCTGGCGCACCCGCCGCGTCCGACGCGCCCTGATCATCGCCCCGGCGAGCCTCAAGCCGCAGTGGGCCCGCGAATGGGCCCTGTTCTCCGACCTGCCCATCACCGTCGTCGACGGCTCGCCGGCCGAGCGCCAGGCGCTCTACGGGGCGAACCGGACGGGCCTGTTCATCATCAATTATGAGCAATTGATCCGCGACCTGGAGACGATCCGCCGCTGGGCGCCCGACCTGGTGGTGCTCGACGAGGCGCAGAGGATCAAGAACTGGGCCACCAAGACGGCGCTGTCGGTCAAGGGGCTGGCGCCGCCATACCGGCTGGTGCTGACCGGCACGCCGATGGAGAACCGGGTCGAGGAGCTCGCGTCGATCGTCGAGTGGGTCGACGACATGGCGCTGGAGCCGAAGTGGCGGCTGGGGGCCGTGCACGCGGTCCGCGCCGACGGCCGCCGCGAGATCACGGGCGTGCGCCACCTCGACACGCTGAGGCAGAGGCTCCGCGGGTGCATGGTGCGGCGCGTCCGGCAGGACGTCCTCGACCAGCTCCCGCCGCGGACCGACACGCGCGTCCCGGTCGAGATGACCGAGCCGCAGCGCGAGGAGCACGACGCGCTGATCCAGCCGATCGCCTCGCTGGTCCAGCGCGCCCAGGCCCGGCCGCTGACCCAGCCCGAGTTCCTCCGGCTGATGACGCTGCTGACCACGCAGAGGATCATCTCCAACGGCCTGGCGCAGCTCCGCTTCGAGGAGGTCTGGCCGGCGATCCGCCCCTGCGCCGGAGGAGAGCGTGATCAAGGGGCTGTCAGCCCCCAAGCTGCTGGAGCTGCGGCAGCTCGTCCGGCAGATCGCCGTCGACCAGGGGCGCAAGGTCGTCGTCTTCAGCCAGTGGCGGCGGATGCTCACGCTGGCGCACTGGGCGGTGCGCGACCTACTCTCCGAGCACGCCCTCCGCGCCGGCTTCTTCACCGGCGCCGAGGGACAGAGGAGGCGGACGCAGAACATCGTCGAGTTCCACGACGACCCCGACTTCCGCCTCCTGTTCGCCAGCGACGCCGGGGGCGTCGGGCTGAACCTCCAGCACGCCTCCAACTGCGTGATCAACCTCGAGCTGCCCTGGAACCCGGCCGTCCTGGAGCAGAGGATCGGGCGGATCTACCGGCTGGGCCAGTCGCAGCCGATCGACGTGTACAACCTCGTCTGCGAGGAGGGGATCGAGTCGCGGATCGCCGGCCTAGTCGGCTCGAAGCAGGCGTTCTTCAAGGGGCTCTTCGACGGCGACACCGACGCGGTCCAGTTCGACCAGTCGGGGTCGTTCCTGTCGCGGGTCGAGACGATCTACGACCCCTCCGCGGTCGCGGCCTCGGCCGCGCCGGCGGGCCCCGACGACGGGACGGCCGACCTCGCCGACGACGGCCTCGACGACGAGGTCGCCGACCCGTTCGAGGAGATCCTCGACGCCGCCGACGAGGCGCAGGACGTAGTCGTCGCCCCCCCCGGCGACGGCCTCGCCGCGGAGGCTCCCGCCCCGCCGCCGGGCCCCTCGCGCCGAGGACGGCGCCCCCCATCGCGACAACGGGCACGCGGGGCCGATGCCGGCCGTCGGCGACGTCCGCCAGCTCTTCGCGCAGCTCCAGATCCGCCGCGAGGGGGACGGGCGGGTCGTCATCGAGGCCCCCGAGGAGGCCGCATCCGCCCTCGGCGCCCTGTTCGAGGGGATGGCCGCGCTGCTGCACTCGGCCGCGAGGCCCCGCGAGGGCTGACCGTCGCGGCGCCGTCGCGTCACGCCGGCGCCGACAGGTCCCAGAAGCGGATGGCCTCGTCGGACCCCCCGGACGCGAGGCGGCGGCCGTCGGGCGAGAACGCCAGCACCCGGACCCGGCCCCGATGGCCCCGGAGGGTCCGCCGCGGGCGGCCGTTCGCGACGTCCCAGAGGATGATGCTCCCGTCCTGACGCCCCGTCGCCAGGGTCCGGCCGTCGGGGGTCATCGCGACGGCGGAGACGATGCCCCCGGGCCCGCCGAAGGCGAGCCGCTCGCGGCCGTCGGCCACGTCGCGGAGCCTGGCCAGGCGGTCGAACTGCCCCGCCGTGACCAGCGACCGGCCGTCGGGGGCGAACGCGATCGGGGGGACGGACCGCATCTCGCCGCGGATCGCGAACCGCTCGCGGCCGCTCGCCGGGTCCCAGAGCCGGATGCATCCGTCGCTCCCCGCCGAGGCCAGCGAGCGGCCGTCGGGGGCGAACTCGACGTGGATCGTGATGCCGTCGTGTGCCCGGAGCGCCAGCCTCTGCCGAGGCCCCGCCAGGTCCCAGATCAGCACCTCCCCTTCCAGGGTGGCCATGGCCAGCGATGCGCCGTCGGGGGCGAACGCGACGCGACCGGACGTGGCTCGACCCGGCGTCGAGCGCGACCCGCACCGCGCCCGAGGCCGCGTCGAGAATCTCGACGACCGGGTCGAACCTCGCGACGGCCAGCGCGGTGCCGTCGGGCGAGTAGGCCGCGGCGAAGGAGGGGGTCATGTCGCAGTGGTCCGCTGACCCGCACCCGGCCCGCCCTCAGGTCCCAGGGCCTTCAGCATCCCGTTGGTGTTGGTCGAGGCCACGGTCTTCCCGTCGGGCGCGAACGCCAGCGAGGAGATGTATCCCGCCGGCCGGGCGGACGAGGCCCCGTCCGCCTCGTCCGCCTCGGTCGAGAATCGCCCGATGAGCATGCCGAGGCCGATCGTCAGCCGCGACGAGGCAGGCCGACAGCCCCCTCGTCAGCAGCCTGACCCGCACCGGCTCGCACCGGGCGGGGCCGATCGGATCGGCGGTCGCATCCCGCGCCAGGCCCCTCGTCGGAAACCGGATACCGAATCATGGCATCATCCCCCCGGGTCATGCGGGGCCTCGCATCGCCCCGCGCCCCCTCCGGATTCAGCCGGCCCGCCCGGGGCCGCGACCGCAGTCGGGCGACATTTCCAACTAATTACTAAATCATTCGGACTTTGGCCAGCATTATTTTCCCCGATGATCGGAATGGTCTCGCGGTGGGCGCGGCGGGCCCCTCGGCCGCCCGTGCGGGCCTGCGATGGCCGAGATGGTCGCCGCCCCGTTCGATGTGGGCCTGTCACGAGAGGCCCTGATTATTTGATTTCTTAACCTATTGAGGGTCAGGAAAGAAATGTCCGCGCCTTTGCAGCCCCGGAGGGGCGACCGTCCCTAGCCCAGGGCGCCAGCCCTGGGTCATGTCCCGAGGCCCTCAGCCCAGGGCTGTCGCCCTGGGCTACGGACGGTCGCCCCTCCGGGGCTGCGGGGGACGAGAAGATCGCGGACATTTCTTTCCTGACCCTCAATAAATCTACAGGCGATCGCCCTAATGCCTGATCCCGAGACCCGTTGTGCCGGCGACCGGGTGGCCCGGGTGGACTGCGGCGGCCCCGGCCATCCCCGAGGGCGACGCTTCGCACACGACTCTGGTACCTGATCGCGTCGGGGACCGAGGGCCCGTGCCTGGTGCATGTGGCGCAGTACAAGGACATGCCGACGGCGTGGAAGATCCTCTCGGAGGGTGCGCACGAGCAGTGCCTGACGACGGTGGGCCGCTGGGTCAAGGTCGAGCGGGCCTTCCGCACCGAGCCCGACGCGACGACGCTGGCGCCGGGCTTCCGCATCTCGGGCGACAACGCCCCCGGCGAGATGTGGATCGACGACGTCCGCCTCGAGCCCGTCGCGCAGGCCCCCGCCGGCCCGTGAGGCCTCCCGGCGCGTGATCGCCGGGACGGGACGATCACCGCTCCCCGTCGGACGAAAGCTGTTCCCGGTCCCAGAAGCGGACGGTCTGGTCCCCGGCGGACGCCAGGAGATGGCCGTCGGGCGAGAACGCCAGCACCCGGACCTGGCCCCGATGGCCCCGGAGGGTCCGACGTTCTCGTCCGGTCGCGGTGTCCCAGAGGATGATGTCCCCGTCCCACCGACCCGTCGCCAGGGACCGGCCGTCGGGTGCCAGGGCGAGGGCGGAGATCCAACTCGGAGGGCCCCGGAAGGCGAGCCGCTCGCGGCCGTCGGTCATGTCCCAGAGCCTGGCGACGGGGCCGGTGCGGCTCGCCGTGACCACGCCCCGGCCGTCGGGCGCGAACGCCACCAAATTGACGGAACTCCCGCCCTCGCGGACCGCGAGCCGCTCGCGACCGCTCGCCGGGTCCCAGAGCCTGATATATTCATCCGCACCCGTCGAGGCCAGGGTCCGGCCGTCGGGGGCGAACGCGATGCGATACGTGCTGCCCGCATGCGCCGGATGGCGAGCTGCGGTCGGCCCGCCGCCAGGTCCCAGATCAGCACGTCCCCTTCTTCGGTGGTCATGGCCAGCGACTCGCCATCCGGGGCGAACGCGACGGCCTTGATCTGGTGCGACGGCGAGTCGAGCGCGGTCCGTACCTTGCCCGAGGCCACGTCCAGGAGCTTGACGCTCGGGCCGCAGGGAGCATGGTGCCGTCGGGCGAGAAGGACGCGGAATAGGAGTGGGCCGTGTCGCCGCGGTCCACGACCCGCGCCCGGCCCGCCGCCAGGTCCCAGAACCACTGCGTCCCGGTGGTGTTGGCCAAGGCCACGACCTTATCGTTCGGGCTAGCGGTGCCGGTTCCAGTCGAGCGCCAGCGGCGACAGGGCGAACCGCGCGAGCGGCATGAAGGCGGCGATGCCGAGCATCGCGGCGACCCGAGACGCCGGGGGCATCGCGGCCGGCAGGGTCAGCGCCGCGAGGCCGATCGCGGCGGCGACCAGGACGAGCCAGGCGGCCAGGATGCCGAGCAGGTCGCGGGCCGCGATCAGGTCCCTCTGCATCGCGGCGCGGAAGGCCCAGGCCGCGAGGATAGCCCTGGGCGCCACGACGATCGCCACCAGCCAGGGCAGCGCGGCGAGGAAGCGGGCCAGGTCCTCCGGGTGCATCTGGAACCGGATCGCGGCCAGGAGGCCGACCACGAGGACCATCACCATCGGGAAGGCGGCGACGTTCTCGATCCAGGCGCGGCCGGTGAGCCCGATGGGGGTGAAGTCGGTGAACTGCTTCCACGTCAGCGCCGGCGCGAGCACGGTCCCCAGCGCCAGGACGGCGGCGGCCCTCCAGCCGGGGTATCGCGCGCGACAGGCGTCCCACAGCCCCGCCGCGTCGCCGGCGCGGCCCTCGGCGACGACCAGCAGCGCCGTCGGCGACGAGCACCACGGCGCAGGTCAGCAGGACGCTCCGCGTCGCCATCCGGAACTTGGCCGCGACCAGGCCGCCGCTGGTCATCGGGCGGATCGCCAGGAACGGGATCACGCCGCGCTGCTTGATCCAGAACGGGGACATCCGCGCGACGGCCGGCCCGACCGAGGTGGCCAGCCAGATCGGCATGCCGAGGATCATGACCAGGAAGCCCGCCAGGGTGCGATGCCCGTGCGCCCGCACCGACACGATCGCCGCCGCGAGGAAGAACAGCAGGACCCCGCCGACGGCGACCGGGAGCACCAGCCCGTGGCAGCGCCACTCGTACCAGCGCTGCGCCTCGGCCGGCGATCGGAACGGCCGCCGCCCGGCCCGCGCCGCCCCCTCCGGGAGCCGGAGACGCTCGGGCCAGACGCGCCAGGGATCGCCCCGGCGGTCGCTCGCGACCCCCGCCAGCGCCAGCGGGTAGGCCGCCGCGAGCAGGGCCGCCGCCAGTGCCGAGAGCCCCGCGTGCGAGACGTCCCCCATCAGGCGCAGACCCATCACGATCCCCCCCAGGACGCCGACCACCACGACGGCCCCGACCAGCCGGGTCCACGAGGGGCTGAGCGGCGACCACGACAGCGCCTGGAACCACGCCATCGCCGCGGCCAGCCCCAGGGCCGGCAGGAGCACCGGCGTGCGGAAGCCGGCCGGGCGGTAGATCAGGCACGCCATCGCCACCCACACGAGCGCCGGGATCGCCGCCCCGTAGAGCATCGGCCAGATCACCAGCGTGCGGGACGGCACCGGCAGGGCGAACATCCGCCGCGGGTAGCCCGAGGCGAGGTTCCCCGCCTCGTCGACGAACAGCAGCGCGTTCATGAAGAACCCGAGCACGCCGATCATCGGGAGCAGGCTGCCGGACAGCGCGTATTCGATCGGGACGTACCGGAAGATCAACGGAGACGCCACCACCATCGCGAGCAGCGCCGCCGATGCCGCGACGACCCCCCGCCGATGCCGCAGCCAGAGTTGCCAGGCGATCGCCGTCGCGGGCGAGCGGATGCGCATCGGATCAGTCCTCCACGGCGACGGGCAGCCGCGACCCGACGCGGGCCACGAAGATCTCGTCGAGCGACGGGACGTGCTCCTCGACGACGCGGGCCCCGAGCCCGGCCGCCTGGCCGGCGATCTCCTCGACCGTGCCGCGGCAGACCCCCGACCACTCCTGGCCGAAGCCCTCCCAGAGCAGCGCGCCGCCCAGCGCCGGCGGCTGCGCCGGGGCTCGTCGAACCGGAGCGTGAGCCTCCGGTGCGACGCCTTGACCTCGTCCAGCGGCCCGCACAGGACGACCCGGCCGCGGTCGATCATCGCGACGTGGTCCGACACCCGCTCGACCTCGTCGAGCAGGTGCGACGAGAAGATGACCGTCCGCCCCTCCTCGGCGATCGTCCGGATGATCGCCGCCAGGATCTCGCGCCTCACGACCGGGTCGAGGCCCGTCGAGGGCTCGTCCAGGACGAGCAGTTCGGGCCGGTACGCCAGCGCCGCCAGCAGCCCGGTGCGCGCCTTCTGGCCCTGCGACAGCCCCTTGATCTTCGCCGACGGGTCGAGGTCGAACCGCCGTCGCAACTGCTCGGCGAAGCCGTCGTCCCACGCCGGGTAGAACGCGCGGAGGTAGCGCATCAGCTCGCCGACGCGCATCCAGTCGGGCAGGTCGCGGTCCTCGCTCAGGTAGCCGACCCGCGACAGCACGCCGACCGGGTCGCGCACCGGGTCGCGGCCGAAGACGCGCACCGTGCCGGCCTGCGGCCTGAGCAGGCCGAGGACGTGCTTGATCAGCGTCGTCTTGCCGGCGCCGTTCTCGCCGACCAGGCCGAAGACGACGCCGCGGGGGACCTCCAGGCTCACGCCGTCGAGCGCGACGGTGCGGCCGAACCGCCGCGACAGCCCCTCGACCTCGACCACCGCCCCGCCCTCGTCGGCACTCATGGCCCCTGGCCCTCGCCCGGATGGTTGCATCGCGCGGTCCCTGCGCCGATCAACTCGACGACCTCGTCGACGCCGATGCCCAGTTGCCTCGCCTCGGCCAGCAGGGCGTCGACGCGCGCCGTCACGATCTTCAGCCGCTCGCGCCGCGCCAGCGGCGAGGGGCCGCCGGAGACGAACGTCCCGGCCGTCCGCCGCTTCTCGACGACGCCCGCCGCCTCGAGCTCGCGATAGGCGCGCGCCACCGTGTTCGGGTTGACGACCAGCCGCTCGGCCAGCACCCGGATCGGCGGCAGCTCCTCCCCCTCCGCCAGCCTCCCCGCCGCCACCAGGTACTTCACCTGGTTGACGATCTGCTGGTAGATCGGCACGCCGTCGGTGGGAGAGATGTGGATCTGCACGGCCTCGCCCTCCCGCCGGATATTTGTATTAGTACAATGATACAAAGGGCGTGGGGGCGAGTCAAGGGACCCGCCGGGGCCGATCGGGGGCGACGGCGGGCGGGATGGTCGGCGGGGGTCCGGGGGGCGGCTACGGCGAGGGGGCGCGGCCGATCGAGCTGGCCTGATCGAAGACGTTGACTTTCATCGCGTCCCTGGCGGTCCAGTGGGCGTTGAAGTAGTTGTGGAGCCTGGTGTAGACGTGGTCCTGGTCTTCGGCCTCGGCGACGACGAGATAGAAGTAAGGGGAGCCCCTCCCGACGGAGAGGGCCTTCTCCCGCGGCTCGACGATCGACGTGGGCCGGCCGTGCTTCGTGCCGAGGTAGATCTCGCAGTCGTCCTCGGCCGGCCTGTCGATCACCTTGACCTCGATCCGCTTCTCGGCGTCGTGGCAGGCCCTCCGGACCCCCGCGGCGAGCTTCCGGAAGTACTCCAGAGCCTCGCGGCCCGACTCGTCGCCGACGAGGAAGATGTAGCTCGACCGGAACGACGGGTCGCGGAACCGGGGGATGAAGACCTCGCGCAGGAGGGTGTCGAGGCTCACGCCGGCGCTCTCCTCGAGCTTGTAGGCGGGGTTGAAGGCGAAGTAATCGCCGGTGAACCCGCCCCAGAGGGCCTTGTAGTCCGCGGTGCGCCTCGGGCACTCGACCAGCCGGAGGTCGCACTCGGACCGCGGCGATCCCAGGCGGCCGACGGAGTCGGCCAGGGCGCGGATCTCCCTCCGGTCGGACTCGTCGCGGATCCCCTTGACCACCAGGTAGGTGACGACGGCGAACACGAGCCAGAGGATGAGCTGGAGGAACAGCGCGGTCTCGACGTTGCCCTCGATGTACGCGCGGACGGCGACGACGATCGCGGCGATGCACAGCCCGATCTGGGCGAAGGTATCGGAGAGCCACTCGGGCCAGCCTCGGGGCGGCCTGCTCATCGGTCTCGCCCTCCGGGCTCGAGGTCCAGGCGGAACGGCACCATCGGGATGCCCGGCCCGTTGTAGTCCTTGACGGCGCGGACCCCGTCGATCGTCACCGTCTCGCCGCGGAGGTCGGGCACGAACCCGATCCTCGTGGAACGCGATCGAGCCGGCGTTGTCGGGGTTGACGATCAGGCGGACGCGGCGGACGCCCCGCCCCCGCGCCTCGGCGAGGAAGGCCTCGTAGAGCCGCCGCGCCAGCCCGCGACGCTGATGGGGCGGGTCGACGGCGACCAGGTGGATGTACGCCTCCTCGGGGTCGACCTGCGACACGAAGCCCAGGAGGAACCCGCCGACCGCCCCGTCGGCCTCGGCGACGAAGCAGGTGTCACTGAAAAATTTGCAGAAGAGATGATAGATGGATTCTCGCTCGTGGAACTCGGGCCACGCCCGCCGCGCGATCGCGACGCACGCCACGAAGTCGCCCTCTCGTGCCTTGCGGATGGTCATGGCCGGGCGCTCTGCGGGACGCGGGCGTGGCGGGAGGTCCGCGGGAGACGTCGATGCTACAGGACACGACGGCCCGGATCAACGACCTGTCGCGGGCGGCCGAGGGTGCTCCTCCCTGGGATTCGTCGCGCGGCGAGGCTAGAATGGGGCCGGGCCGTCGCGGGGCCGGATCGCAATATCGGGATGGCGGCGCGGGGATGGCGGCGGCATGGATCGATTGACCGTCCTGTGTTTCGGCGGGACCTACGGCCTGGCGCTGGCGAGCGAGCTGGCCCGGTTCGTCGTCCGGGGCGCGGCGCGGTGGTACCTGACCGTCGGGCTGACGCTGCTGGGCTGGATGGTCCAGACGGCCTACCTGGCCAACCTGGCGTGGGCCAAGCACCGGGTGCCGGTGACCTCGGCGTTCGAGTCGCTGATGGTCCTGTCGTGGATCTTCGCGCTGATCGGCCTGTACCTGATGGTCCGGCGCCGAGGCCGGTGGCCGTCGGCGTGTTCGTCCTGCCGATGGTCCTGGCGCTGGTGGTCGCCGGGGGGTACGCCCCCCGCCAGGCCGACTGGAGCCGGTGGGGCAGCGCGACCGCCTTCTGGGGGATGGTCCACGGCCTGTTCCTGCTGGCCGGCGCCGTCGCGACGTGCGTGGCGTTCGCCGCCGGGCTGATGTACCTGGTCCAGGCCGACCGGCTCAAGCACAAGAGGCCGCCGCCGTTCGGCTTCGCGCTGCCGAGCCTGGAGCAGTCCGAGCGGTGGAACCGCGCGTGGATCACGGTGGCCTTCCCGCTGCTGACGTTCGGCCTCCTGATCGGCATGGTGCTCGACCTGGCCACGCGCCGATCGACCGGCATGGCGCTCGTCGTGGGGCGACCCGAAGGTCCTCGAGCGCCCTGGGCATGTGGCTGGTCTTCGCGGTCCTGCTGCACGCGCGGTATCGGCCCGAGATGAGGGGCCGCGGGGTGGGGGTGCTGACGATCGTGGCGTTCGGCTTCCTGGTCTTCACCTGGGTCGGCGTCGAGGCGCTGCGGCTGCCGACGGCGCACGGCCGATGCCGCCCGGGGCCGGCGACGCGGGGAGGGCGCCGTGAAGCTGCTGGCGCTGGGGGTCGATCACCGCTCGGCACCGGCGGCGGTCCGCGAGGCCCTGGCCTTCGACGGCCCCAAGGGTCCCGGCGGACTCGACGCGCTGCGGCGCGCCTTCCCGGGCAACGAGTTCGTCGTCCTCTCGACGTGCAACCGGGTCGAGGTCTACGTCGCCGGGACGGCCGAGAGCGTCCCCGGGCCCGACGCTCTGGCGGCGTTCCTGGCCGAGTTCCACGCGGCGCCGCTCGACGGGCTTCGCCGGGCACCTGGTCAGCTACCACGACGAGGGGGCGATCGGCCACCTGTTCCGCGTCGCGGCGAGCCTGGAGAGCCTCGTGCTGGGCGAGGGGCAGATCCTCGGCCAGGTCCGCGACGCCTTCCGCGACGCCCGCCGGCACGGGACGGCCGGCACGGTGCTCCACAAGGTCTTCGAGCACGCGCTGCACGTCGGCAAGAAGGTCCGCGAAGAGACCGGCATGGACCAGGGCAAGCTGTCGGTCGCCAGCGTGGCGGTCGACGTCGCCCGCGGCGTCTTCGACACGTTCGCCGACAAGGCCGTGCTGGTCATCGGCGCCGGCAAGATGGGCGACCTGACCTTGCAGCACCTCAAGGCGCTGCGGCCCGGCCGCATCCTGGTGACCAACCGCAGCCCCGACCGCGCCGAGGCCGCCGCCGCGAAGTGGGGCGGGCGGGCCGTCGCGTTCGACCGGCTCGAACAGGCCCTGATCGAGGCCGACCTGGTCATCAGCACCACCGCGGCCGACGAGCCGGTGGTCACCTACGAGCAATACGCCCGCGTCCAGCGCGCCCGCCGCAACCGGCTGGCTTTGATCCTCGACATCGCCATCCCGCGCGACTTCGAGGCGACGGTCGGCGACCTCGACCGGGTGATGCTCTACAACGTCGACGACCTCCGCGCCCAGGCCGAGCAGAACCGCCGCCGCCGCCAGCGAGGGGTGGACCCGGCCCTGGCGATCATCGAGCGCGAGGCGGCCGCCTGCCACGCGGCGCTGCGGCACCAGCGGTACGCCGGCGCCGTCCTCCGCGAGCTGGGCGACCACGTCGACGCGATCCGACGCCGCGAGCTCGACGCCCTGTTCGCCTCGCGCCCGGGCCTCGACCCCGCCGACCGCGAGGCGATCGAGCACATGGCGCTGCGGCTCCAGAACCAGATCCTGCACCAGCCGCGGGCGACCCTCCGCTCGGCCGCCTCGGAGCCCGCCCCCGAGCACCCCCACCCCTGCTCAACGCCGTCCGCCACCTGTTCGGCCTGCCGGACCACCCGGCGAACCCGCTGAAGATGGACGACCTGGGCTCGCGCTGAGACGATCCCCGGTCGCAACTCTCGCCTCAATTCGGCACCGCGTCCCGCGCCTCGGGCGTCGAGGCGGTATCCGCTCGGGACCGGGCCGGGGGCCACTCGGTTGGCAAAGGATCTCAGGACTATTACGCTCGATCTCATTTCGAGCGGGCGGTCGCCCCGGTAGGATATTATGCGGGATGGTTCCGGAAGTACCGTGATTCGACCTCGCCCGATTGCTGTTGACACCTGCCTCCACGGCCCGAGCAGGCGGTCCCCCGGATTCGTCCCCCAACGACCTTCGCGCGGCACGGCCCATCGGCGTCCGAGATCGCCATCCGTCGGAGATGGTCCCCGACGAGATGATCTCCCCCGCGCCCCGAGATACAACCTCGTCCTTCATCCAGGTTCTACGTCCCCGGCCACGGAGAAAGTTCGATGATGCAAGCCCCCCATCCCTGTATGCCCAGGCGTCGCGATCGCGGGTTCACGCTGATCGAGCTCCTGGTGGTGATCGCGATCATCGCCGTGCTGATCGCGCTGCTCCTTCCCGCCGTCCAGGCGGCGCGAGGCGGCCAGGCGGAGCCAGTGCATCAACAACCTCAAGCAGATCGGCCTGGCCGTCGCGAACTACGAGGGCAGCAGCGGCGCGCTGCCCCCCTCGGGTGTCAACGTCACCACGATCCCGCTCGGCACCTTCGGCATGAAGGCGCGGCTCCTCCCGTTCCTGGAGCAGGGGATGCTGTACAACGCGCTGAACATGACCTTCAACCCCGAGGATACCACCACCGGCTCGAACGACACCGTGATCACGGCGCAGGTCAATGCCTACCTCTGCCCCTCCGATACGAACGTCCCATGCGGGATGTGGACGTTCAAGAACGGCACCGGCGCCCGCCAGATTGGGTATAGCAGTTATCCCAACAACGTCGGGACCGTCTTCCGCGGCAACGGGGGCTTCTTCGACGGGCCGTTCTATCGCCTGAACTTCCCGCAGCAAGGGCCGACCATCACCTTGGCGAGTATCACCGACGGCCTGTCCAACACCGTCATCTTCAGCGAATGGGTCCGGGGGAAGATGTCGGGCGGCACGAGCATGGGCCTGAACGTGACCTACAAGCCGAGCCAGAACCTCCCCCCGCTCGGCGCCGTCAACCTGGCGGCGCTCTCGGCCGCGTGTCAGGGCTCGACCACGTTCTGGGTGGATACCAAGGGTCAGATCTGGATCAACGAGTACTGTGGCGAGGGGGGATGCTACTCGCACATCAATACGCCGAACCTGAAGGCCTGCAACTTCGCCGACCAGGGGAAAGAGCCGGGCAACACGATGATCGGCGCCAGCTCGAACCACCCCGGCGGCGTGAACGTGGGATTCCTCGACGGCTCGGTCCGGTTCGTCAAGAGCAGCGTCGCCCAGCGGACCTGGTGGGCGATCGCCACCTACAACGGCGGCGAGGTCGTCAGCGCCGACAGCTACTGAGCCCGGCCCGCGGGGCGGCCCGGGCGAGCCGATCGTCCGGCGCCCTCTACCGCGGGGTGGCCCGGCCACCCGACCGAGGCGTCGGGGTGCGCCGGCCATCCCCGAACGGTTTCGGGATCGACCCGGCCGGCGTCCCGGGATATGATCCCGGCGGTGAGGGGCCGGATCGTCGTCCACGGAGGGTCGTCATGAACCCGCTACGCGTCCGCTTCCGGATCAGCAGGCTGATGATCGTGGTGGCCGTCGTCGCCATCAACCTCGCCCTGCTGCGTGCCCTGTTCCTGACGCGCAGGGTCGACTTCCTATTCGGTGGGGAGGTGATCGGGATCGTGCTCCAGGTCGGGGTCTCTCGCGCCCTCCGGCGGCGCGGCCGGGCCCGCGCTACTGGCTCGGGTTCGTAGGGGGGGGCACCGTCGGGACGCTGTCCCTCCTCGGGGCTGCGTATTTCCCCCGGTCGGCCCTGGGAGCGGCCTGGAGAGGTTACGGCCATGTCGTGGAGGGCCCGCTCGAACGATTAGGAACCACGCTCGGCGGGGGCAGTTACTCCTATGCCGTGGCCCTCGAACTCGCCTTCTTGCTCCTGCTCATCGTGGTGGATTTCTTCCCGCCCATGCTCGCCGCCTTGGCGGGGGGCCTCCTGGCCCGTCGGATTTACGACGGCTCCGGGCAGAGGCCCGAGCCGGTCGTCGGGCCCGTCGCCTCCTCGTGATGCCGCGGGGTGCAGGGCTGTTTCCTTTTGATCTATCCAGAATCCGTGCTCTGTTTTATACCCATGTCCTGTGGCCGATCGCACCGGAGGGCCTTCAGATAAGGGTTCAGGCATGGAAGCCCCCGCCTCGTTGATGGAACTGCTGGAAGGGGTCCATGATCCGCGCGGGGCCAGGGGCAAGCGGCACCCCCTGCCGGCCCTCCTCGGCCTGGCCGTCGTCGCCATGCTCGCGGGCATGACCAGCTCCGAGGCCTTCGCCGATTACGGCAAGAAGCGGGGCGGCGAGTTCCTTCGCCTGCTGGGGTTCACCCGGCGGCGGGGCCTGTGCAAGGCCACCTACTCGCGGGTCTTCCGGCGGATCGACGCCGCCGACCTCGAGGCGCGGGTCGGCCGCTGGGTCCGGGGGCGGCTGGGGCCCGGCGACGCGGCGCACCTGTGCCTCGACGGCGAGACCGCCCGCGGCAGCCGCGACGGCGACGCGCCCGGGGTGCACCTGCTGTCGGCCTACGCCCCGGCCGCCAAGGCGGTCCTGGCGCAGCTGCGGGTCGATGCCAAGACCAACGAGCACAAGGCCGCGCTGGAGCTGCTGGGCGTCCTGCCGCTGGCGGGTAAGGTCGTCACCGGCGACGCCATGTTCACGCACCGCGACGTCTGCGCCGCGGTGATCGAGGGGGGCGGGGGCTACGTCCTGCCGGTCAAGGAGGACCAACCGACGCTGGCCCGGGACATCGCGGCCGAGTTCGCCGCGCCCGAGGCCGGCCTTTCCCCCCCTCCGGGCCGCCCGGCGTGAGGCCGCGATCGAGCGGGCGACGGAGCTCGATAAGGGGCATGGCCGGGTCGAGCGGCGGTCGATCGAGGTGACGACGGCGCTGGCGGGGTACCTGGGGGCGGACTGGCCCGGCTGCGCAGGTGTTCCGCCTGACGCGGGTGCGCAAGGCGGGTGCGCAGGTCGAGACGGAGGTCGTCTGCGGGATCACCAGCCTGCCGCGGGGGCGCGCCGGGGCGAAGCGGTTGCTGGCGCTGACGCGGGGCCACTGGGGGATCGAGGACGGGCTGCACGGCGTCCGCGACGGGACGCTCGGCGAGGATGCGAGCCGGGTCCGGAAAGGGGTCCGGGCCGCAGGTGATGGCCGCGCTGAGGAACATCGTGGCCTTCTTATTCAAGCGCTTGGGGCATGACAACGCCGCCGAGGCGACGCGGCACTTCGTCTGCAACCCGGCGGAGTCTCTGGACGTCCTGTCAAGACCAATCCGAAAATGAAACGGCCCTGCCGCGGGGTGGCGGGCCTTGGATTTCGCGGCCCGATCCGGTTAGGATCGCCGGGTGACCCGGCGCCGCGGGCTCGGCCGGCGGACGGCCCGCCGGTCGGCTCCCGCCGTGCCGGTCCCCGGAGGGCGGAACGATGACGATGCCTCGCAGGAGATGGCTCGGGGGGGCGGTCGCGGCGGTCGCGGGGGGCCTGGCGGCCTCGCGGGCGCTCGCCTCGGCGCGGGAGGCCGCCGGCCTGACCTTCGAGATCTACCAGGACGCCCGCAAGGAACACCGATGGCGCCTCAAGGCGTCCAACGGCCAGGTGATCGCCACGTCTGGGCAGGGATACAAGGCCAAGGCCGACTGCCGGCACGCCATCGAGGTGATCCAGAAGGAGGCGGCCGGCGCCAAGGTGGAGGAGGCCGAGGCGAAGGAATGAAAGGCCCCGGGCCCCGTCCCCCGCGGCCGGCGGTCGCGGGGTGGCCGGGGCCGGTTGCGCCCCGAAGGGGTGTGGGAGGGGTCGATCGTCGCCCCGATGGGCCTCGCGGCGGTGGGCCACGCGGAGCACGAGGACGATCCGGCGCCCGTCGGAGATCGCATAGACGGCCCGATCGTCCCCGATCCAGATGCGGTCTTCCTCGGCGCCCATGCGGCCGACGCCCCCGCGGGGACGTTTCGGTCGAGCCCGCCGGGCCCGGATGCCGATATGACATCTGGGCTTTTCCCGTCCCCCCCTCCCCATTATGATCGCCCGCCCCCACCACGAGGGTGTCGGGCCTCGCCCCGTCCGGGACGACGAACGGGTCGCCCCGGAGGACCGGGGGAGATATCGGTCCCATCGGACCGTCACAGGACGCAAGGAGGACCGTGATGAGACGGCGGATCATCTTCCATCCGGCCGGTCTGGACGGGCTGGAACCTCGCATCGCCCCGAGCGCGACGGGCGTCTCGGCGGAGGTCGCGAAGGCCCCCGGCCACGACCATCATGCGACCGGCCATCATGAGAGTGGCCACCATGAGGGAGTCGGCCACGACCACACGGGTGGGTCGCACGACCACCGCAAGAAGTAACCCGCCCTCGCCTCGCCTTTCCCCGCCACCCGGCCGCTCGGCCTCCCCCCCGGCGGGGCCCTTCGCCTCGATCACGATCGGCCCCTCGCCATTGCCCCGGCGACGCGGGCGCCCGCGGGCCCGGCGCGGGAAGATGATCGCGGGCGGTGTCCCCTTGGGGTGTCGTGCCCGCGGGATCGCCCCCGGGACATCCTCGGCCCTTCACGGAGGGAGGTCGTCTCATGCGCGTCGCGTTCGGACTCGCGGTCCTGGTCCCGGCCCTGATCGGGGCGGGCGTCGCCTCGGCCTCGGAGCCCGCGGGCCCGCCGATCGAGGTCGACATCCGCCTCGACGACGCCCCCGACCTGCTCTCGCAATTCCATCACCTGCTGCACGCGGCCTGGGCCGGATCGTGCCGGATGGTCGACGACGGCGACGTGCCCGGCCCGTGCGCGGGCCCGCCCATGCCCAAGGTGGCCAGGCCGAGGGTCGTCAACGATCCCGAGGCGCAGGAGCCGTGGGAGCTGTCGCTCCGCGACGCGATCCGCATCGGCCTGGACAACTCCGAGGCCGTCCGCCTCGTCTCGCTCGGCGGCCGGGGGCCGGTCGTCATCGCCCGGGCCGATCGCGAGATGAACGCCTGGCGGTTCAAGGCCGAGGTCATGGCGCACGTCCGCTCGATCGAGCAGCAGTACTGGAGCCTGGCGCAGCAGCACGCCCAGCTCTGGAGCAGCGAGAAGGCCGTCGAACTGGCCGAGGAGATCATCAAGCGCGAGCAGTCGGAGCTCGAAGTGAGCCGCGGCACGGTGGCTGACCCCGCCGAGATGCAGCAGAGGCTCGAGCAGTTCCGGCTCGACCTGGTGACCAAGACCTCCGACGTGATCACGGCCGAGCGGCAGCTCCGCAACATCCTCGGCCTGCCGCCGGCCGACGCGAGGCGGATCATCCCCACGACGGCCCCCTGCGAGGCCCGCCTGGAGCCCGACTGGGACGCCAGCCTCGCGGCGATGGAGGCGAGCCAGCCGGACATCCTCCTCCAGCGCGAGGAGGAAAGGACGGCCGAGCGGCTGCTCCAGCTCGCCCGCTCGTCGCACGGCCGCGTCGACCTGGCCCCGCTCGCGGTCGCCGCGAATCCCGCCCTGCCCCGTCGCTCGTTCCTGGCCAACACCCGCCAGGCGCAATACACGCTGCTGAAGCAGAGGGCCTACCTCCGGCAGGTCGTCCACCAGACGACGCACTCCCTGGCCCGGTTCTTCCTGGAGATCGACGCCAACTACAAGCGGTTCCAGGCCGCCTCGCGGCTGCGGGAGCTGGCGGCGAAGCGCCTGGAGGCACAGAAGGCCTTCTACGACGAGGGCCGGATCACGGCCGACCGCTACCTCGACGCCATCAGCCAGTGCGCCAGCGCCGAGGCGCAGGAGGCGCAGTTCAAGACGACGTACAACGTCGCGATCGTGGCCCTGGAGGAGGCGAAGGGGACGCTGCTGACGTACGACAACATCGCGATGGCCGACGAGCCGATCCCGCCCGACGCCCCGGCGCGCGGCGCCCTCGCGGCTATCGAGGAGACGACCGGTGCCCGGGCGCGATGGCTCCCCAAGGGCGATCGCGACGTCGTGCGGACCGCCCTGGAGACCGCCCCCGACGGGCGGCCCGAAGCGGAGGCGGCCGACGACCCGGCCACGACCATCAAGTTCGACGTCTCGATCGGCCGGTCCGACCCGATCCGGGTCCGCGGCTCGGTCACGATCGGGCGAGGCGGCCCGCCCGCCACCGGGGATTGAGGCGGGATGGCGGATGGCAGATGCCGGATGACAGATGGCGGACCCAAGGCGATCCGTCATCCGGCATCTGTCATCCGCGACGATGGGAGGGTCAGCCGTTGACCCACTGCTTGTAGATCGCGTCGAGACCCGCCTCCTTGGGGTCGCCCGCGTGCAGGACGACGCGGTAGCGCAGGCGGACCGACGCGCCGGCCGGCAGGACCCACGGCTGCTTGATGAAGTTGAACGGCGACGGCGACAGGTGGCCGTAGTCGCGGGTCAGCCACGGGCAGGGCGACCACGGGTTCTCGGGGTGGTCGAGGATCGCGATCCCCTCGACCACGTCGGGCCGACCGGCCCTCCGGCCGTGGTAGCCGCACCAGGAGGCCGCCTTGCCGTAGGTCCCCTCGGCGCCGACGCCCCCCTCGGAGTTCATCAGGACGCCGCCGTACATCGGCGCCAGGTCCGGGCGCATCGCAGGGCGAAGAACGAGTGCTTCGCCTTGAAGATGCTCACGGGCTCCAGCGCCGAGAGCGTCAGGTCGACGTCGAGCAGGCGGGTCCTCTCGTCGGGCACGCGGAGGGTGAACGTCCTCTGGTCCTCCAGGGGCGCGGGGCCCCGGCCGCTCCCACCGGCAGCGGTCGGCGA
Organism: uncultured Planctomycetaceae bacterium; assembly: GCA_963708145.1. Taxonomy (GTDB): domain Bacteria; phylum Planctomycetota; class Planctomycetia; order Isosphaerales; family Isosphaeraceae. The sequence goes on from OY970189.1 coordinate 972,114, forward strand.
TCACGGCCGAGGTGGGCGTCGCCGGGCCGAGCTTCAGCTCGAGCGAGCGGATCTGCCCCTTGGCGAGCGCGTTGTCGCCCCAGTAGTCGCCGCCGTTGAGCGGCTCGCACCCCAGCCACAGCCCGCGATGGTGCGGGTAGGGGAGCGACGACTCGGTCGTCAGCGGCGCCCCGGTGATCGGGCCGGCCAGGGGGTAGAAGTATGGGTACTTCTGCGACGGGTGCGCGCGGTAGGCGGCCAGGGTGGCATTCCTCCATCGCACGATCACCTCCGACCCGGCCTGGTAGGCCGTCATCCGGTCGGAGCCCGGCACCGGCTTGTCGTAGTCGACGGCCCGCGCCGACCGGGCCACCCCCCACGCAGCCGAGGCCGCGACGGTGCCACCGATCCACTCGCGACGGGTCCACGCTCGTCTCGCCATCAGCATCCTCCAACATTCGGGGACGGGGGGATCAGCCACAGAGGTCACGGAGGACACGGAGAATTTAAAAACTGAATTAAATATTTGAAATTATAAAATACAATTTTTAAATTCTCCGTGTCCTCCGTGACCTCTGTGGCTAATCCGCTTGCGCTTTTCAATCGTCCGCGCCGCGACGGGCGACCGCGGCGATGCCGTACATGGCCTTGCCGGGCCCCTTGTCGACCATCGCGCCGAGCGTCACGGTCGCCGGGCCGTCGAGGTCGCGGCCCCAGACCGAGAAGACGGTGTCGATGCTCCGGCCCGGGCCCGCGTCGACGGCCAGGTCCTTCTCCGGCGACGGGCCCTCGTCGAGGCCGACGTCGAGCCCGGTGTCGGTGAACTGCCCGGCGAGCCAGGCGGGGACCTCGGCGCGGTCGTCGAAGAGGACGTAGAGCGTGGCCGCCCGCGCCACCGAGACCTCGACGCGGATGTCGCGCGACCGCTTGTCGTCGTTGAACGGCATGATGTAGTCGGCGCCGCGGAGGGGCTCGGGGAGCCCGCCCGCGTCGAGGCCGTTCCACTCGTGGGGCCGATCGACGAACGCCCGGGCGTCCTCGTCGAGGCCGTGCGGGACGATCTGGTAATACTTGGTGCTGCCCAGGCCGCGGATGTTGTCGCCGACCCCCTGGATCACGGCGTCGTCGCCGGTGGCCTCGCCGGTCGACCAGCGGCCGTCGGCGGGGCGGCGCTCGACCGACACGATCCGGCTCATGTCGCCGCGGGGCCCGATGCGCAGCGCCTCGCCCTGCGTCAGCCGCGTCTGGCCCCGCGCCTGGGTCGCGTCGCGGGCGGTGTCGTACGACAGGTCGATCGCCCCCTGGAAGACGACCACGCCGGTCCTCCCCGTGTCGATCTCCAGGCCGAACTCGGTCCCGAGGTCGACCACCTCGGCGTTGGGCGTCTCGACGGTGAACCCCCGCGATCGCGCCGACCCGCGCCGTGACCCGGCCCCGCACGGCGCGGACGCGCATCGCCGAGCGGAGCTCGACCTCGGCGGGCCCTTCCAAAGTGACCAGGACGTCGGGGCCGAACCGGAGCCGCGCCGACCCGCCGTCGAGCCGCAGCGCCTGGCCGACCGTCAGCGACGAGCCGACCGCCAGCCGCTCCGGCGACGGGCCCGACCACCGCGCGGCGTCGCACGCGACGACCGTCGCCACGGCCTCGGCGCCGCGACGCGACCGGACCGTCGCGGCGACGGCGAGGACGAGGACGAGGACCGCCGCGACGGCCGCCGCCGCCCAGCCCGGGCGCCGCCACGGCCTCGCGCGCCGCGATGCGGCGCCGAGGAGGTCGCGCGTCGCGGCCTCGCCGTCGTCCTCGGGGCCCGCGCCGGGCGCCCCTGCATCGCCGGGAGGCGGCTCCGCCGCAGCGCGGCGTGCAGCTCGATCGCCTCGATGTAGTGGCGCCTCGCCTCGCGGTCGTCGCGGAGCATCGCCTCGAGCTCGGCGAACTCGCCCGCGACGGCGCGGCCGTCGCAGAGCCGGTCGACGAGCTCGACGAGGCGATCCGGGGGCCCGGCCGGCCGGTTCATGTCCAGCCCTCCGCGGCGAGCCGCGCGTCGATGCACCGCCGCAGCGCGCGGCGGACCCGCTGGAGCGCCTTGTAGAGCGTGTTGGCGGGGCGCCTCAGGCGGCCGGCGATCTCGGGGATGGTCAAATTGGCGTCGTAATAGAGCCGCAGCAGCGCGCGGTCGGCCTCGGCCAGCCGCCGCAGGCAGCCGGCCAGAGCCGCCGAGCGGGCCCGCAGCAGCCCCTCGTGCTCGAGCCGCTCGTCGGCCAGGCGGGCGATCAGCGGCTCGTCGAACTGGAGGCGGTCGCGCCGCGCGGCGCGGCGGTGGTTCATCACCTCGAGCTGCGCGACCCGGCACGCCCAGCGGACGAAGTCGGTCCCCGGCCGGAACTCGGCGAACTTGCGCCACAGCACCACGCTGGTCCTCTGGAACACGTCGTCGGCCTCGCCGGGGTGGGGCAGGAGCGTCACGATGAAGCCGTAGATGCGGTGGTTCGTCTCGGCGAACAGCCGCAGGAATTCCTCGTTGGACGCCGGCGACCGATCGCGATCGTCGTCGCCCTCGTCGCCGTCCGGCTCGTGCGGGCCCGTCTGGGACACGGCGGCTGACCCTCGCTCGCGGTCCGATCGGCCGGGTGGTCGCGGCCCCCTGCCAGGGATACGTCGGCCGACGCGCCGACTGGTATGGAAATCACCCGGAAAATCCGGGGCCCGCCCGGCCGTCGCCGGGCCGGCCCCGGCTCAGTAGCTGTCGGCGGAGACGACCTCGCCGTTGGCCCTGGTGGCGATCGCCCACCAGGTGGTCGGGTTGATGCTGTCCTTGATGAACCGCACCGACCCGTCGAGGAAGCCCACGTTGACGCCCCCCGCGTGGTACGAGCTGGCGCCGACGAGGGTGGTCTCGCCGGTCCCCCCGGTCGCGTTGCTGAACCAGCACGACTTCTTGTTCGGCGTCTGGATGTGGCTGTACCCGCCCCCCTTGCCGCAGATGTTGGTGAGCCACTCGGAGCCCTTGGTGGCGTGATTGAACGTCGTCGCGTTCTGGCAGTCCTGCGCGAGCTTGGCCAGCGCGGCGACGACGTTGTCCGGGTCGGTCGTCGTGTAGATCTGATGGTTCCCGACCGTGACGCCGCCGTCGTTCTTGCCCCGGATGAACTCGCTGAAGATCACCGTGTTCGAGGCCCCGTCGGTGATGTTGGCGAGCGTCAGGACCAGCCCATTGGCCGGGACGTTCAGGATGTAGGCGGGGCCGTCGAACTGATTGCTGTTGTTCGTGAGATAGGTCCCGATGTTGTTCGGGTAGCTGTGATACGCCGCCGTCGCCCCCCCGCCCCCCGGCAGCGTGAACTGGCTGCTCGGGTTGTTCGTGTCCGACGGGCAGAGGACGGTGTTGACCTGCGTGCCCCGGGCCGTCGAGTTGGGCGGGTTGCCGTAGGTGGTGCTCATGTTCAGCGAGTTATACAGCGCCACCTGCTCCATGTAGGGCAGCATCCTCGGCTTCATCGTGAAGTCGTTCGTCGGGATGGTAACGACCTTGCTGCCATCCGGCGGCAGCGCGCCTGGGCATCGTGGTAGTTCTGGATGGCCAGGCCGAGCTGCTTGAGGTTGTTGACGCATTGACTCCGCCGGGCCGCCTCGCGCGCCGCCTGCACCGCGGGCAACAGCAGCGCGATCAGCACGGCGATGATTGCGATGACCACCAGCAGCTCGATCAACGTGAATCCGCGACGGCGCATGACGGGCCTCCCCCGGGACGAAGGACATGAGAAGAATGACCCGATGGCGACCTCCCGGACGGCCGATGAAAGGGATTCGCCGCCTGGGCGAGGCGGGCGGACCGGGAGATGTCCCCGGATGCGACGGGCCCGGCCCGCCCTCCTACCCGAGGATACGTCCGCGGCCGGATCGATCGATATGGGAATCGCCCGGGATTTCCGGACGGCCCGCGCCCCGACGCGACGGCCTCGCCTCAGAAGCTGTCGGCGGAGACGACCTCGCCGTTGGACCGGGTGCCGATGGCCATCCAGGTCTGCTGGCTGACGCCGTCCTTGATGAACCGGACCGAGCCGTCGAGGAACCCCACGTTGACGCCGCCGGAGTGGTACGAGCTGGCGCCGACGAGGGTCGACTCGACGCTCCCGCCGGTCGCGTTGCTGAACCAGCAGGCCTTCTTGTTCGGCGTCATGATGTGGCTGTAGCCGCCCCCCTTGCCGCAGAGCGAGTAGAGCCACTCGGTCCCCTTGCTGGGGTGCCCGTAGGTGGTCGCCGCCTGGCAATCCTGGAGGAGCTGCGCCGGCGCGACGGTCCCCTTGTTCGAGTCGGTCGTGATGTAGATCTGCATCAACCCCTGGTCGGTCGGCAGGTTCCGGCCCCGGATGTATTCGCTGAAGATCACCGTGTTCGAGGTCCCGTCGCTGACGGTGGCCAGCGTCAGGGTCGGCCCGTATTGCGGCTGGCCGATGTAGTACGCCGGGCCGTCGAACTGGCCGTTGTTGTACGCGTTGAGCGTCCCGATGTTGTTCGGGTAGCTGTGCGACGCGACCAGGCCCGTGTACCCCCCCGGCGCCGTGTACATGGTGCCGGCGCTGGGGCTGTTCGGGTCCGACGGGCAGATCACGGTATTGATCTGCGTGACCCGGACCGTCGAATTCTGGACGTCGCCGTACGTCAGGACCATGTTGTACGAGTTGTAGAGCGCGACCTGCTCCAGGTAGGGCAGGAGCCTCGGCTTCATCGGCAGCTCGTTGGTGTAGACCAGGGGGTCGCGCTCTTGTTGAAGTAGTTGGCGTGCGGCGGGAGCGAGCCCCTGGGTGTCCGAGTAGTTCTGCACGGCGAGGCCCAGTTGCTTGAGGTTGTTGACGCACTGGCTCCGCCGGGCCGCCTCGCGCGCCGCCTGCACCGCCGGCAGCAGCAGGGCGATCAGGACGGCGATGATCGCGATCACCACCAGCAGCTCGATCAGCGTGAATCCGCGACGCCGCATGAAGGGATCTCCTCGATGGTGAGCGGATGAGGGAGGACCACCCGACGGCGGCCCACCCGGGCGGCCAGGATCGGCATCGGCGGTGCCGCCGACGCAGGGGGATTGATTCATCCGGGCGGGAGGGGCGGACCGGGAAGACCGCTGGGGATGGAACGATGCCCGATCCGGCACTCGATGAGAAACGTCGCCGTCCCCGGCAATTGGTATCGAAAATTCGCCCGAGGCCCCGCCGATCGCGGTCGCGACCGCCGCCATCCCGGCAAAAATCGGCCGCGGGCCAGGATTGAGGGAGCGCGCCGGCCCGATCCCACGATGATGTCTATGAAGCGCGTGCGAAACCGCCCCGAGACACCACACCAGGATCACTCCGATGGCCACCGCCCGCCAGATCGCCGCGAACCAAGCCAACAGCGCCTGCAGTAGCGGCCCGCGTACCCCCAGTGGGAAGCGGGCCTCCTCCGCAAACTCTTACAAGCACGGACTTTCCGGCCGAGGCATCGTCCTCCCGCACCACGAGCTGGCGGTCATCGCCGCGCGGCTCGACGGCTGGGGCCAGTCGCTCCGGCCCCGCGACGACTACGACGCCTTCATGGTCCAGACCGCCGTCGTCGAGTCGGTCCGGGTCGACCGCTGCCGGCTCCACGAGGTCGCCCTCCGCGAGCGGCTGGCCGATCGCGCCGCCGACTTCTGGGAGATCGACCGCAAGCTCGCCGCCGCCGAGCTGGCCGCCGCGCTGCCCAGGAGGCCCGAGACCGTCTCGTGGCAGTTGCAGAAGACGATCCAGGGGGTCGACCTGCTGATCGGTCGCTGGGAGGTGCTCGGCAAGTCGCTGGCCCTCTCGGGCACCTGGGACGACCCGCAGCGCGCCACGGCGCTCGACCTGATGGGGGTGCCTCGGGATCAGCGCCAGGGCTGGACCGTGCTGGTGCCCGACCCGGCGGACGGCCTGGGCGAGGCCGAGTGGTTCGCGCAGACGGTGGAGGGCCGCCTCCGCGACCTCCGCGCCCTGAGGCCCGGGCTGGAGGATCACGACGCGGCCGAGCGACTGCGGGCGATGGCGGGGGACGCCTCGCCGATGGACGCCGAGCTGAAGCGGCTGCGGCGGTACGAGAAGGGGTGCCTGCGGAGCCTCCAGTGGGCGGTGGCGCAGCTCAAGGCGCGCAAGAAGGACGGGGCGGCGGTGCCGTCGGCCGACCAGCCCGGGTCCGGCGACTGTCCGACGATGACCCCGGCGGAGCAGGAGCGGCAGGGCGATGAGCCGTTGGAGGCGTGGGCGGCCCAGGCCATCGCCCCGCCGCGAGGCGGGCCCGACGCCCTCGACGTGACGGTCGCCGCGTCGCCGCGCGAGGAGGGACCCGTCGCCGTCGCGGGGCCCGGCGACGTCTTGCCCGAGGCGGCGGCGGTCGCGGCCCCGGCGACGCGGGGGTTGCTCAAGCCGGTGCCCTTGACCTCGGCGCTGCTGAAGGCGGTGCCGAGCAACCGCCGGGCGCGCCGCGCGGCCAGGAGCCGCGCCCGCAAGGGCTGATCGGCCCCGGGTCGTGTGCAAAACGACGGGACGACGAGGGCGCCTCGGGCCGGCCCTCGTCCCGGCGCGCGCCCTCCTCGCGATTTCGCCCGAAAACGGCCCCTCGGACCCGAAAACGAGGGGTCCGAATTCGTTCATGGACCGATCCCGGCCCGTCGCGGCGCGGTCGGGGGGGCGTCGGCCGCGATCCCGGGGGACGCGATCGCCCGTCGGCGGGGCGATGGCGAAACGAAGCCAATGGGATTCTGGGCAAGCTCAGGGATCGGCGCTTCAATGACCTCGGGGGCTTCCTTTACACCGGGATCGGCCATCTGCTTTACACCGGGATGGCCATCTGTAAGATGGGGGCCTGTGACAAGTGTCATCAGCCGGAGGACAGCGCCCATGACCTCTCGTCTCGGAGTGATCGCCGTCCTGTTCCTGCTCGCCTCGCCGGGCTTCGCGGCCGAGGACGAGGCGAAGCGAATCTGTGGACGAGTCGTGGACGAGGCGGGGCGCCCCGTGCCGGGGGCGAGCGTCTCCGGGACGTGGGGGGCGAACGGGCTGGACTGGGACCAGGTCGTCGCGATCCGCGATGCCGAACCGGAGGGACTCTGGCAGGACGAGGGGAAGATGGAGCCCTGGGGCGAGGTCCGCGTCGTGACGGACGCCGACGGCCGGTTCTCGATCCCGGCCCCGGGGCACCGCAAGGACGCGCTGCTGGCCTACGACCGCGAACGCCGCCGAGGGGCCGTGATCGTGTTCGACCCCGAGCACCCCGAGGGGCCCGTCGAGGCCCGGTTGCGGCCGCTGGTCCGGGTCTTCGGCACCACCCGGCTCGCGGGGGCCGAGACGCCGATGGAGTGGTCGTGCGTGTACCTCAACCTGCCGTCCGACGAGGGTTCTCCGCTGGCCTTCCGACGGATGGCGATCTGCGGCAGCTTCGAGGCTCGCTTCGCGTTCCTCGTCCCCCCCGGGACCTATGAGATCGGCGCCTCCTCCGAGGACCCGCATCGCCGCGACGGTCGAGGGCCGGACGGTCACCGTCGCTGAGGGCCAGGAGCAGGTGGACCTCGGGGCCCTGGTGCTCCGGCCGTCCCTCGGGCTCCGGGAGCGCATCGACCGGGCCAAGGCGCAGGGGCACCTGGGGCAACTTCAAGGAGAACTTCGGCAAGACGCCCCCCCGCTGGCACCTCACCGACGCGAAGGGGGTTGCCGGGGACGCCGAGCTCTCCGACTTCCGGGGCAAGTGGGTGGTCCTCTACTTCTGGTCGCCCGAGCTGCGCCCCGTGCCTGGGCAAGCAACTGCCGGAGCTGATGGCCTTCCACGACGCCCACAAGGCCCAGGGGGACCGGTTCGAGATCCTCGCCTTCTGCTGCGACTTCAGCGAGACGCTGAAGGACATCAAGGGACTTGAGCGGCGCCTGGGGCCGGTCAAGAAGGCCGTCTGGGGCGGCCGGGACCTGCCGTTCCCCGTCCTCCTGGACAGCACGTTCCAGACCTACGAGCGGTTCGGGCTCGAGGGGAGCGGCGTCTCCAACCTCCTGCTGATCGACCCCGAGGGCAAGCTCGTCGAGGGGGACCTGAAGACCCTCGCGGGGCAGCTCGACCGCCCCGGTGAGACCTCCCGCTGAGGGCGGCGGGCACGGGGTTGCCTGCGGCAATCCCGGCCACCCGACCGCTGATGGCTGCACGGTGGATGGCGGATGGCCGATCTTCCCTGATCCGGCATCCGTCATGTTCCATCGGCCATGCTGGACCCCTATACTCGGGGGATGGCCGACCCGGCCACCCGTCGCAATCGAGGAAAGGGAGAATCGCATGGTCACTCGATGTCTCGATCTCGCCAAGGGCGCGGCGACGCTCGCGCTGGGGCTGGCGCTGGCCGTCGTCATCTCGGGCGCCCCGGCGAGGGGCCAGGCGGCGCCGAAACCGACGGCCGAGCCCAAGGCCAAGGCGAAGCCGAAGGCCGCCGCGACGGCGCCGGCGGCGCCGATCGACCTGAACACTGCCAGCCTGGCCGACCTGGAGACGCTCCCCGGCATCGGCCCGGTCCTGGCCAAGGAGATCGTCGCGGGGCGGCCCTACAAGACGGTCGACGAGCTGGCGCGGATCAAGGGGCTGGGCAAGGCGCGTCTCAACGGGCTGCGGGGCCTGGTCACTGCCAAGGCCCGGCGCCGCCCCCGGCCGCCGCCCCCAGTGTCGACGCCGCGCGGCCCGCCGCCAAGCCCTCCGCGGCGGCGACGTCCAGGCCCGCGACGGGCAAGCGGGTCAACCTCAACACCGCGCCCAAGGAGGAGCTCGACTCCTTGCCGGGCATCGGCCCCGTGAAGGCCCAGGCGATCATCGACGCCCGCCCCTTCAAGACGGTCGAGGACGTCATGAAAGTCAAGGGGATCAAGGAGGGCGAGTTCTCCAAGATCAAGGACCTCATCACCGTCCAGTGACCCCGGCCCGGAATCGGAGGACAACCCACCCCGAGTCCCCGATAATATCCTTGGGCAGCACGCCCGTCGCGGCTGCCTCGTCCGCCTCGATCGGAGCATCGGAGGGGGTGCGGTAACGGAATCCGGTCACTATGCGGCGGTTTGCCTCCAGTAGGCCTCGAACAGGTCGCTGTAGAGCAGGCAGCACAACGCTGCCATCCGCCCCAGTCGACGGACCCGCCACCGCGCCCCGGTCTGCTTGAGCCGCTTGCCGATCGCCGTCTTGCGCGCCCCCTCCACCATCCCGCTGCCGATCGAGCGCCCCTCGGCCAACCGCTCCCGGTACGGCGTGTGGTCCACGTGCGGCCCGAGGTACTCGGCCAACTCGGGCACCGCCTCGCCCCGGGCGGCAAGCTCCTCCAGCAGCCCCGCCGCCCCCGACTCCACCAGCGCCCGGCGCCGCGCCTCGTACCAGGCCCGGATCGCCGCCGTGTCGCCGCCCCGGGCCACCGCCGCCGCGTGCAGGTGCCCCGAAGCGTGATCGATGTCCAGCACCCCGGCCGCACCGGGCAGGTTCTTCTCCAGCTCGGCCCAGATCCACTTCGCCCCGTCGGCCAGCGCCGTCAGCTCGGCGGTCCGCTTGATCCCCGGCCGCCCGGCCGCCCGCCGCCACTGCGGCCCCAGCGCGGCGGACGTCCGGATCGCCGCGGTCGCGATCCGGGCCGTCGGCCCGGGGAGCCGCCCCGAGTCCCAACCGTCGAGGTCGACGACCGGCTCGCCGCGCGGCCGCTTCGCGAAGATCGACAACCGGACCTCACGCCAACCGGATGTCGTGTTGACGCAGGTCCCGTCGGTCTGGAACTCGACATCGCCCTCCGCCGCGCGGAACGGGCCCATCGCCTCGGGCCCTCGCGCTGCCAGGTGCGCATCCGGCCGCCGTGCTCGTCGCAGATCCGGCGGACCGTGTTGTCGCAGACGCACAGCCCGGTGACCTCGCGCAGCAGCCGTGCCGTGTGCTCGAAGGCGTGCTCGGCGCCGAGCAGGCAGAGCAGGCGCTGGGCGTGCGGGCTGACCAGGCCGTCGACGCCGAGCCGCTCGTCCAGCGGGTGAGCATGGGCGCCGCAGCGGCGGCAGGTGAAGTAACGGCGGCGCAGCGTCACATCACCGGCGGCGCTGACGAGCCGCCGCTGAGCCGGCCCGTGGCTCTTGCGGGGCCCGCCGCAGGGGCAGGACCATCCGCGCCCCCCTTTTGCTCCAGGCCGGCCGCCTGGGCGTTGAGGACATCCTGGAGGCGGTCGCGGATGAACCGGCGGCCGCGGTCGACCGCCTGGCGTTCGACGACGGCGAGGACACTTGCCATCCGGCGTGGCGTCGGCCAAGGCCTTCAGCTCGCGCACCATGGCGATGGCCTGCTCGGCGGCGACCAGCTCGTGCTCGTCCCGGAACTCCATCATGCGGCGGATCATGGGACACCTCCGTGATCGAGAGAGGCCCCCATCTTCGCAGATCCCGTCGTCGGACCAGAAACAATTACCACACCCGATCGGAGGTCCCGATGGGAAACCGGATCATCGTCACGCTCGCCCTGCTGGCGACGACCGCCGTGTCGGCCTCGGTGTCCTGGACGCGATCGGCCCGCGACCGCAAGCCCCCCGCCGCGACGGGCCCCTCGCTCGCGACGGAGGACAGCCCGATCGAGTCGCTGAATCGGTGCATCCAGGCCCGGTTCCATAATCTTGAGGCGTTCGGCATGTCGCGCATGGGTGTCCACTCCCGGGGTTTCTACCCGAAGACCCCGGAGGAGAAGGTGGCGGTGTCGGGGCTCCGGGAAGGCGGCTGGGAGGTGGGGTTCTATCTCGGCGGTCGCGAGCTGTTGGAGAGGTCGGGGATCACCGAGGCGGAATGGTATGAGGGCGGCAAATATGACTTCAATCGGACGATCAGCGAATCCGTCGCCGTCGGCCGCGCCCGCGAGGCCCCGGACCTGCCGCGCCCCTGGGAGCTCTGGGGACACGCCCGGAAGGCCCTGGCCGCGTCGGACGTGGCCGACTCCTACACGGCCTCCATCGGCCGATGGTCGATCGACGCCCGCCCGGTGCGCGCCGACCGGCAAGCCTGCCTGAAATGCCACGACGAGGGGGGCGCGACCGCGTTCCCTCCGCCCGACGGGGAGGGCGAGCGTCCCCTGCGCGTCGGCGATGCCCTCGGGGTCGTGATCTACGCCTATGCCCGAGCCCCGAAGTGAGGCATGGTCTTCGTCGGGTGGGCACCGCCCACCTGGCTTTCCGCTCGAACCGGACGGTGGGCGGTGCCCACCCGACGAAGACTCGGACCTCGGAGTGAGGCATGGATCGATCGACGGGCGCCCCCGCGGGCCGTCGCGGCCCGGGCCGGGTCAGGGGAGGCACGTCCGCAGCGCCTCGGCCAGGGCGGCGACGTGCGGCCCGTCGAACAGCGACAGGTGGGCGCCGGGGACGTGGAGCACCTCGGCGCCGCGGGCGACCAGGTCCCCCCAGCCGAGCGCGGGGTCGTCGAACCGTACGCCGAGCCAGTCGGGGACCTGGCTGGCGCGGAAGACGACCAGGCGGCCCGGGTACGGGCGCGGCTCGTAGGCCCTCGCGGCGCGGTGGTTGATCGCGGCGACGTCCTCGGCCGTCGTCGCCACCGGGGCGATGGCGGCCTCGACCCTCGGGGACGGCGCGGGGCGGGCCCGCCCCGCGGCCTTGCAGGCGAGGCTCCGCACCTTCCCGGAGAGATAGGAGCGCATCTCGGCCGGCCGCATCGCGGCCATCCGCCTCAGGTGCAGGGGGAGCCGCAGGGCCCAGGGGAGCATCCGGGGATAGCCCTTGGCCCAGGTGTCGAAGAGGGCCAGCAGGGCGACCTCCTCGCCCTGCGCGATGAGCTGCTGGGCGATCTCGTAGGCGACGATCCCGCCGAACGAGTAGCCCCCCAGGTGGTAGGGCCCCTCCGGCTGGATCTTGCGGACCTCGGGGACGTACAGCGCCGCCAGGCCCTCGATCGTCGCGGGGATGGGCCGGCCCCGACCCGGCTCGGGCAAAGGGAGGCCGAAGAACGGCCGCTCCGGGTCGCCGAGGCGGGCCAGGTCGTAGTAGGAGAAGACGTGGCCCCCCGCCCCCGGCAGGCAGAACAGCGGCGGCTTCGACCCGGTCGCCCGCAGCGCGATGACCAAAGGTTGCGCCTCGGCCCGCGCCCGGTCTTCGAGCACCCTTGCCAGCCTCGCGACCGTCGGCGCCGCCAGCAGCGCCTCCAGCGGCAGCGCCGTGCCGAAGTCGTCGCGGACCCGCGAGGCGACCTGCACCGCCAGCAGCGAATTGCCCCCGAGCTCGAAGAAGTCGTCGTCGGCCCCGACCGGGCTGAACCCGGTGACCTCCTCCCAGATGCTCGCCAGCGCCTCCTCGCGCCCGCCGGCCGGCGCGACGTAGCCGTCGGACAGCCCGTCGCGGCCGAGGTCGGGGGCGGGCAGCGCCTTGCGGTCGACCTTGCCGGTGGGGCCCGTCGGCATCGCGTCGAGCACGACGAAGGCCGACGGCACCGCGAAGTCGGGGATCCCTCGCGGAGCACGCCGCGCAGCAGGCTCGCCGGGCGGGGGGGCGCCGAGGCGAGGCCCCCCCGGGGCACCACGTAGGCCACCAGGCGACGGTCCTCGGGCAGGTCGTCGCGGGCCACGACGACCGCCTCGTCGACCCACGCGACGTCGCGCAGGAGCATCTCGACCTCGGCCACCTCGACCCGGTGGCCCCGCACCTTGACCTGGAAGTCCTCGCGGCCCACATGCACGAGGCACCCGTCCGGCCGCATCAGGCCGAGGTCGCCCGTCAGGTAGGTCCGCATGTCGCCCCCGGCCGGGTCGTCGCGGAACGAGGCTGCCGTCAGGTCGGGCCTCCGCCAGTAGCCCGGCGACAGGTACGCGCTCCGGACCGCGATCCGGCCCACCCGCCCGGGGCCCAGGGGGTCGCCGTCGTCGTCGAGCAGGACGACCTCCTGCCCCTCGACCGCGTAGCCGACCGGGACGACGCCCCGGATCGTCGTGTCGTGGTCGATGACGTTGATCCGGACCGTCCCGGTCTCGGTGGCGCCGTAGCCGTTGACCAGCACGCACGAGCGGGGGAAGTGGCGGCGGAACAGCGCCACGTCCCGCGGGGTGACCTCCTCGCTGCCGATCCGGACGATCCGCAGCGCCGGGAACTCGTCGCGGTCGGTCGAGCTCGGCGGCGAGGTGGCGGAAGGCGGTCGAGACGGCGCTGAGGATGGTGATCCCCTCGTCGGCGAGTCGCCGCGCCACGCCGCGCAGGCCGTCGCGCTCGACCTCCAGGGGCACCAGCGCGGCGCCGTTGAGCAGCGCCCCGAAGAGGTCCTTCAGGCTGCCGCTGAAGGCGAACCCGCTCAGGCTGCCGATCCGGTCGTCGGGGCCGAGCCCCTGCTCGTTGGTGTTGTTGCGGATGTTGTGGAGCAGGTTGCGGTGCGTCTCCACCGTCCCCTTGGGGCGCCCGTCGAGCCCGACGTGTAGATGATGTAGGCCGGCGACGAGGCCGGGACGTCGAGCCCGAGGTCGGAGTCATCCAGCGCGGGGTCGAGGTCGTCGACGACGAGGACCGCGGCCCGGTCGCCGGCCAGGTGCGCGGCGGCGTCGCGGTTGCGGGCGTCGGTCACGACCAGGCGCGCCTGCGAGTCGGCCGCGATCAGCTCGTTCCGCGCCCTCGGGTACGACGGGGCGAGCGGCACGTAGGACTTGCCCGCCTTGAGCACGCCGAGGATCGCCGCGACCTGCGGCGCGTCGCGCTCCATCAGCAGGGCGCCCGGCTCGGCGCCCGGCCCCCTCGCCGACAGGACGGCCCGCGCCACCCGGTTGGCGAGCCGGTCGATCTGCTCGTAAGACCACGCGCCGTCGCGCCCGGAGACGGCGAGGCGCCCCCCGTGCTCCGCGACCTGGCGCCCGAACCGGGCCGGGATCGATCGCTCGATGGCGCCCGCCTCGAACGGGACGAACCCGGCGATCGGGCGAATCCGGTGGCGGCCCGCCGCCGTCGCCGCCGCGGGGGCCGTCGACGATGGGACGAGGTCCCCCCCGTCGGGCGGATGGGCGTGGGCCATACCTGGCCTCGTAAGCCTCCGGGGCGGTCCGTCCCGGCGGGTGATCATGGCTCCCCTCCCCCCGATCGGACGAGGGCGGCACCGTCGCCGCTGCGGGACGATCCGCGGTCGAAGCGCCGCGCGCCCCCCTCTCCGATGATAGGGCGTGGTTGCCCGCGTGTGACCGCCGTCGTCCGTGTGAATGTGCCCGGATCATGAAGATCCGACCGGCCCGCGGCGTCGGCGTGGCGTTTCGGCAACGGCGCCGGGCCGGGCGCGTTGACGAGACGGGACGTGGGGGGGATGCGGGGCGATCGACCGCGCCCCGGACGGGCCCCTCAGACCTGGCTGGCGGTCAGGGGCGCGGCGGCCTGGGCGCGGCCGATCCCGTGGTAGGTGAAGCCGAGCGCGGCCATCCGCGGCGGGGTCGTAGAGGTTGCGGCCGTCGAAGATGACCGGCTGGCGCAGCAGGCGGAGCATCACCTCGAAGTCGGGGTTGCGGAACTCGTTCCACTCGGTGACGATCGCCAGGGCGTCGGCCTGCTCGAGGGCGCCGTAGGGGCGGTCGCAGTAGGTCAGGCGGTCGCCGTAGATCGCCCGGACGTTGGCCAGCGCCTCGGGGTCGTGGACCCGGAGCGCGACCCCGGCGGCGAGCAGGGCGTCGATCAGGACCAGCGCGGGGGCCTCGCGGATGTCGTCGGTCCTGGGCTTGAAGGCCAGGCCCCAGATCGCCACCGTCTTGCCCCGCGCGTCGTCGCCGAAGTGGTCGAGGATCTTGCGGACCAGGACGTCCTTCTGCGCCTCGTTGACCGCGTCGACGGCCTCCATCATCCGCGCCGGCAGGCCGCGCGACTGCGCCATGTGGATCACGGCGCGGATGTCCTTGGGGAAGCACGACGCCGCCGTAGCCGACGCCGGGGAACAGGAAGCTGAAGCCGATCCGCTGGTCGTGGCCGATCCCGCGGCGGACCTCGTTGATGTCGGCGCCGTAGGCCTCGCAGAGGTTGGCCATCTCGTTGATGAAGCTGATCTTGGTGGCCAGCAGGCAGTTGGCGACGTACTTGGTCATCTCGGCCGACTCGGGCGTCATGACCAGGAACGGCCGGTCGGTGCGGAGGAACGGCGCGTAGAGCTCGCGGAGCCGCTCGCCGACCTCGGCGCGGCGGACGCCGACGACGACGCGGTCGGGCTTGTTGAAGTCGTCGATCGCCGCCCCTTCCTTGAGGAACTCGGGGTTGCTGGCGACGTCGAACGGGACGTCGGTCACCTCGGCCATCCGCCGGGCGAGCTCGGCGTTGGTGCCGACCGGGACGGTGCTCTTGATGACGATGATCTTGGGCTCGTCGAGGTGCTCGGCGATCTCCTGGCCGACGGCCCAGATGCCGCGGAGGTCGGCGCCGCCGTCCTCGCCCTGCGGGCGTGCCGACGGCGATGAAGACCAGCTCGGCCTCGGCGATCCCCTCGGGCAGGCTGGTGGTGAACCGGAGCCGGCCGTCGCGGTGGTTGCGGTGGACCAGCTCGGCCAGGCCCGGCTCGTAGATCGGGATCACGCCCTGCTTGAGCTTCTCGATCTTCTCGGCGACCTTGTCGACGCAGACGACGTCGTTGCCGCTCTCGGCCAGGCAGGTGCCGGTGACCAGGCCCACGTAGCCCGTTCCGACGACGGCGATCTTCACGATGCGGTTCCCTCGCGAGGTGGAAAGACGGCGGGATGTCCGAGGCCCCGGGGCCTCCGGGGCGTCGCGGCCCCGCGATCGACCGGATCGCGGTCGTCGCGCCCGATCACGGATGCATTATCGGGCGGCGCCCGCCGCCTGACAAGGCCGGTATGCGCGTCGGGTTTATGCGACGGGACGCGGCCCCCCGGGCCCGGCCGCGTCCGCGATGCCCCGGATCAACGCGTCGCGGACGGCCTCGGGGCCGTCGGAGGTCCAGAGGTCGAGCCAGCGCGGGTCGGCCCAGTCGGCCAGGAGGCGGCGACGGCCTCGGCGTCGGCCACGCGGGCCAGCGCGATCGGGCGGAGCTCGGCCAGCAGCGCGACCAGCCCGGCCGCCGACGGCCCCAGCGCCCTCGCCGCGCGGTCGCGCAGGATCGCGGCCAGCGCGGGGCTGGCGCCCCCGGTCGAGACGGTCAGCGTCAGCGGCCCGTCGCGCCAGACCGCCGGGACGGTGAAGTCGCCCTCGGCCGGGTCGCTCGCCGAGCCGACCCAGACGCCCATCCGCCTCGCGTCGGCGACGACCCGCCGGTTGACCTCGGCCGTCGCCGCCGCGATCGCCAGCGAGGCCCCTTCCAGGTGCTCGTCGCGGTACGGCTCGGCCCGGACCTCGACCCCCTCCGTCGCGTCCTCCGAAATGGCCTTCGGGTCGACCCCGACGACCCGCGCCCCCGCCTCGACCAACCCCGCCGCCTTGCGACGGCCGACCGCCCCCAGGCCGACGAC
The DNA here is from genome assembly GCA_963708145.1 of uncultured Planctomycetaceae bacterium. Classification (GTDB taxonomy): domain Bacteria; phylum Planctomycetota; class Planctomycetia; order Isosphaerales; family Isosphaeraceae. The sequence goes on from OY970189.1 coordinate 988,531, forward strand.
CACTGCCGTTCGACCGCGCAGGTCGAGCTCGATCGGATAGCCGGGCATGGTTGGTTGTCCGGGATCAAAGGGGACGATAAAGGCCGGGAACAAGACAATGTCCCGATCTGTCGTGGGATGGCCGGGGTCGCGGCATGCGATCCCGGTCACCCGTCGCCACAGGGATTTCGTCAAATGAGTGAACCGCACCCGCCCTTTTCAGGATAATACTAGAGACGGAAGCGACGAAACCGGGTGTCATGGCTTCGTCGCTCCGGGCGGGTGGCGGGTGGCGGGTGGTTTCAAGGCATTAAGTTTCTGATAAAATCAAGTCGGAGGGACTCATTAACACGATCACCTCTGAACTCCGGCGTGACACCGAACAGGTCATTCGAGAAAGAGAGCAAAAAATGTATGAAATGGCTTAAAAAGGAGGAGACACTTCTCATCGTAGATTCTTATCTCGACCCATTCACGAGGAGGCTGAACGCTGGTGAACTAGGCAAGTCTATTGAACGTGGCACTCTTCAACCTGATTTGGTCGTTATTGCGGACGATGAATCGCATGAGAGCGACCGTGGGAGATTAGTAGCCATTGAGTACGACTCAGCATGGGCAGAAGGAGTACAAAAATTGAGGCGTGGCTTAATTTGTCCGTTTGATAAAAAGGTTCGGAATGGCGATTTTCAAGAAGTTAAAGAGAGAAAAAGAAATTCCATCGATTCAATCGATTTTTTATCGACCGTCTTTTTACCGACTTTTACGAAAGATGAGCAGTATTCAGCTCCCCTTCCCCTCAGGCCCAAGTATTCGGCATCCATGATAGCGACCAACGGAAGGTACTATTGGGTTTTCCGAGATGCGGTTTATTCGGTGGTGTCCTATGCCACTTGAACAGCCGGGAAGCTGACCCATTCGCGGGTAGTCCAGACGTGATCCGTTAGCCCGGCGGCCAGAGCGGGCGTCCGTCGCTGCCAACGCCCCTTGTCGTCCCGCTGCCGTAAGGTGCGGACCACCCAGCAGAAGTTGTAGCGATACAGCGTGTAATAGCTCATCGCCTCATGTACACGCCAATCTTTACTGAACCGGTACGTCTTCCGCGCCTTCCGCGCGTTCTGGCCGCGGTCGGTGCCGTGCTGGCGCTCGATGAACGACGTGTTGACCGCCCGGCTCACCGACGACGCGCCCAGGGCGGCCTTCAGACCGCCTTCGGTGCCGAAGATCAGCCGACGTTCGACCGCGACCACCCGGTCGTTTTCCCGTGCCTTGTGGACCGTGGCGTAGGTCAAGTCCTGGGGCAACCGCCGCTCGGGCAGGATCGGCCGCCGGCCCGGCCCGGTCGTGGGCCCCGAGACCGGCACGCCGAACGCCCTCTCGATCGCCGAGGCATAGGCGGGGTATTCGTCGCTGGTCATCAACCGAGGCGTAGCGCCGTCGGTGCGGTCCTTGACCGTGGCGACGATCTCCTCGGCGTTCTCGATCGAGCGCGCCCCCGGGACCACGGCCAAGACCAGCCGATGTTCGGGGTCGATCGCGACGTGATCCCACCAGTCCCCCTTGTGATCGTCGGCGGGATCGGCGGGGTCGCAGTTCTTCTGCTTCTTATTGACGAACGACCACTTCTCGTCGAACTGGACCTCAGTGGTCCGAGGGGGAAAAAGCCACAAGCTCGTCATGAGCGTCGTGGGCATGCTCCCCGGCGGCTCTGGCCAGTCGGACGACGGTGTCGCGATGGACGCCGACGAGGCGGCCGGTCTGGCGGATGCCGTCGCCCTCGGCCAGGTGCTCCAGGACCGAGACGGCGGTCGGTTCGGGGAGGTGACAGCGGTAGAGCGGCGTGCCCTTGCGCTCCGAGAAGCGGGCGCGACAGGCGTTGCAGTAGAGTTGGCGGAACTGCTTGTCCTTGCCGTAGCGGCCGCAGACCGAGAGATTTCCGACGTCCCGTTGGCCGTAGAGGGAGCAGTCGGGGTTCTGGCAGCAGAAGCGAGCGAGATCGTGCATGAGGCGAATGGGCCCCGTGGAAGGGGACGTGTTGTGACCAGGGCATAGGTACCGGGATCGTCACTCATCCTACGTCCAGTCCCTCGCAAAGGTTCAAATTGCCTAGGACACCACCGTTTATTCCACGACCGAGTCACTGGCTGCCGATGATATAGAAGCTCTGCTATTGGATGCCGAGAAGAGGCATAAGGGGAAAATCGCACGGGCGATTGCAAGGGCAAAACAAAAGGATCAAATCGAGTGGGAAGGTCGTCAATCAATTCCAGATGAAGTTAAGATATTTGTGTGGAATAGAGATGGAGGAAAGTGCGTTTCATGCGGAAGTAAGTTTAATTCAGAATTCGATCACATTATTCCAGTTGTTCTTGGAGGAGCGACCACGGCCAGAAATCTTCAGTTGTTGTGCGAGGAATGCAACAGGAAAAAAGGGCCGAATCTCTAATGTATCGAGTTGTCGGATGGGCGGCATGCCGACGCGGACGTGGGCAGGTCTGGGATCAGCGGGCATGCCACCAAGATTATTTATTCTGAATCCAATACGCAAGGGAATAAAATGTCTTCTACAGATGAGCAAATGCGTTTCCGAGAGTCGAAGGTCCAGGAGGTTGAGAACGCTTTCAAGGTCGCCGGGGTCGGCACCCACCGACAGCACTTCCCGGGTATGCCCTATTCATGCGTCACGGCATACATCAACCTCGGTTACGGAGGGCAACGCCAGGCAGACGTTTTCATAGGGGACGACGCCCTCTGCAAGGTCTTCATGACTGGAATCTATCAGATTCCAGAGGGGAAGACGTGTAATGATCTCGATTTGGGCGAAATTCCGTTGCTGTTCCCGCCAATGCCTGCCGACACCCCGAACCTCGGTGAGACGGTTGTCCGACGTATCCGTGGTGCGGTGGTCGAGAATTCCGAGATGATCGAGGCGAAACTAGCCACGATCCCTCCTCCACCCGTGCCAATTTTCGAGTTGAAGACCCTAGCCGATCTGATCGAGTCCTATGAGAAATACAATTTTTGCAAGGAGTACAGCGACCTCTTGAAGTCGGTCCTGAATAAAACCGGCAAGGTCTCTCACAAGGGCGGGGTGTGGGAATTTTCCAACGACAGTGTTTCGCATAGTGAGCCTACGCCGGGCTCCAAGCCTCATTATGGTCCCGACGGCGAGCCGATCGTTCATCCCAGCGCCTCTCATATCAAGTTGGCTCCTTTCCTCGGCAACTGACAAGGCGACGTCGGGGTGTCTGGGGTTGATGCGCCAAGCCGCCGCCCCGGGTGATGCCGATGAAAAGCCGCAGGACCCTGGAAATCTCGTCCCGAGACGGTCGCCTCATGGCCGGCTACCTGGCCTTCGGCCGTCGGCCGGGAGACGTCAGCGTGCGGACCGCCGAGCCCGAGCCGGGTGGTCGACTTCGCGGCGGATGGCCGGCCGATCGGCCTGGAGATCACGGCCCCCAACAGGATAACCCTGGAGGCGATCAACCGCGTGCTGGTCCCGCTCGGCCAGGACGAGGCGACGATGGCGGAGCTGGCCCCGCTGTTCTCAACCCGCGGGGGCGCCGCGGTCGCCGGTGCCGCGACATGATGGAATCCTGTCGGGGGGCAATGGCCGCCGCCTCGGCCCCAGGCCAGGTCGGGCAGGTCGAGCTCGATCGGATAGCCGGGCCTGGTCGATCCTCCCCGCGGGTCGCGTGCGAAACCGGCCCTCCCCGAAGAATGGCAGGACGCCCCGACGACTTCCCTCGATAATGCTTATTGAAGGGGGCGGGAACAATCCCGAACCATGTCCAGCTTCGATAGGCCGTCGTGAGTGGGTATGCAGGGCGGGTCGACGGGGCGGCCCCGAGCCACGTCGATCTTGCACGTGGCTCGGCCTGATTGCGATAATCGAGAGACCCTCCCTTCTCGCCTCATCGACCCGTCATCCAAGGAGCCTCCCCATGCGCCCTCGTCGCGGGTTCACGCTGATCGAGCTCCTGGTGGTGATCGCGATCATCGCCGTGCTGATCGCGCTGCTGCTGCCCGCCGTCCAGGCGGCGCGCGAGGCGGCGCGGCGGGCACAGTGCGTCAACAACCTCAAGCAGCTCGGCCTCGGGGCGGCGAATTATCACGCCACGAACGACTGCTTCCCGCCGGGTGCCCTGAATACCTTCTCGGTCAAGGATGGCACCATCTCCCCGACGAATTACACCAGCTGGAGCTGCTTCGCGTACATGCTCCCCAACCTGGAGCAGGTCGCCCTCTACAACGCGATCAACTTCATGCTCGGCACGGGCCAGCGCGACACCTTCGCCGGCCCGATCGCCGCGACCGCGGTCAGGACGAAGCTCAACGCGCTGCTCTGCCCCTCCTCGCCCCTGCCGAGCGGCAACGTGGACTGGAACGGGGGGTTCAGCGTGGCGGCCCCGGGTTGCAATTATTTCGGGTCGGTCGGGTCGAGCTTCGAGTACGACGGGAATTATGCGATCGGCCCCCCGAACGGGGTCTTCCAGTGGCGCGGCCGGGCGATCGGCATCCGCGACGTGGTGGACGGGACCTCGAACACGATCGCGTTCGGCGAGTGGCGGATGGGCGACTTCAACAACGCCAAGATCTCGATCCCCCAGGACGTGGGCGATGCGCCGGGGACCCTCCCGGCCGGCATCACCCGGAACACCCAGACGATGAACATGCCGGCCGGCTGGTACGCGAGCCCGGGGAATGTGACGGCGTGGCTCGCGAGCTGCAAGACGACCCTCTCCACCCCGGCCACGAATAAATCGTTCCTCGGCGATACCTGGGCCTTCGGCGTCCTCGGCCATGCCCTGGGTAACTTCATCCTGGCCCCCAACCCGCTGTATCCCAACTGTACCGAGCAGACCGCCAGCTCGGGGGACTTCGACCGGCCCAGCCTGATCGGGTCGAGCAGCTACCACGCCGGGGGGGCGAACGTCGGCATGTGCGACGGCTCGGTGCGGTTCCTCAAGGACAGCACCAGCTTGCAGGCCGTCTGGGGCCTCGGCTCGCGCAACCAGGGCGAGGTCGTCTCCGCCGACTCGTTCTGACCGGCCCGCCGCCCCGGGTGACGCCGATGAAGGGCCGCAGGACATCGGGGAACCGTGGCACTCGGGCCAGCGACCCGGTCCCGAAGCCCCCGGGGTCGCTGCGCAACCCCACACACTCCGCGGGTGCCGTATTTCTTTCTGGTCGCTCGAAGTCACGGAGGGGTGGCCGGGGCTAAAGCGAGCGGAGCGAGCGTGCCCCGGGTCGAGGGCCGCTCCTCCGGGGCACGCTCGCTCCGCTCGCTTGGCCCCGGCCACCCGGGATTCGACCTCGGACCGACCCGAATCCGTGACCGCACCCCACTCCGCCCGAGACGGCGATCCCCTTGAAACAGCAATGACAAACGTCGAAGATGGGGCGACGCGGGCATGGGCCGGCGGAGACCCGGCCGTGTGATCCTGAATTCGGGGGGTGGATGATGGCACGACGAGACGGCGTGACACTGCTGGCGGCGGCCCTCATCGCCTGGGCCTCCTCGGCCCGTGCGGACGACAAGGCCGGCGGAGACGCGGCGGCGACCGGGGCGATCACCGGCCGCGTGGTCGATCGGGAGGGCCGGCCGATCGCCGGGGCCGAGGTCTGGGGGATCGCCCGGGGGGCGACCGCCCGCGACAAGGTCGGGGCGGCGCGCACCGACGCCGACGGCCTCTTCCGGCTCGCCCCGCTCAAGGAGGACAAGCCCGTCACCGTCTGGGCCGACGCGCAAGGCTTCGGCGCGAGAGGCGCGATGACGTCCACGTCTTCGCCGGCCGCGACCACGACATCGGCCCGCTGGCCCTGCTCCCTGGCACGAGGATGACTGGCCGCGCCGTCGACGCCCAGAGCCATCCCGTCGCCGGGGCCAAGATCATGGTCAAGGACTACCGGCACGTCCTCGGCCACACGATCACCGATGGCCAGACCGAGTGGACGCTCGCCAGCGACGCGGAGGGCCGCTTCACCACGCCCCCCTTGCCCGCCGGAAAAGCCCAGTTCCTGATCGCCGCGCCCGGCAAGGTCCGGACGCACATCGGGCGCAAGGCGGAGCCGGGGACCGCGGAGGCCGACCTCGGCGACGTCGCGCTCCCCGACGAGGTGCCGATCCGGGGCGTCGTGGTCGACCAGGACGGCGCGCCCGCCCCCGGGGTCGAGGTGATCGTCGATTACGACTACGACAACTCGGCGAAGACCGACCGGGAGGGCCGCTTCACCGTCGCGGGCGTCGGCCGGGACCCCAAGTTCCTCATGCTCCAATCCAACGACTACTTCGCCCCCAGGCGGATCGACCTCGCCCCCGACCACGGCGACCTCAAGCTGACCGTGACCAAGGCTTACGAGATCCACGGGACCGCCGTCGACGCCGAGACCGGCAAGCCGGTGCCGATCGACACGGTCCAGCTCTGCATCGTGGTGCGCGAACCCGACGGGTCGTACTCGCTCCGCGGGTGACTGAGCGAGTTCAAGCAGACCGAGCCCGGGCGGTTCGGCATCACCTACGAAGGCCAGGAAAACGAGTACCACATCGCCGTCACGGCCGACGGCTACCTCGACGGCGAAGCGTTCCTCGGCAAGCTCGCCGCGAAGCAGAACCTGTCGGGTATCGTGGTCAAGCTCGCCCGCGAGGCCGGCGCGAAGGCGAAGCAGGAGAGGACCCGCGTGACCGGGGTCGTCACCCGCGACGGCAAGCCGGTGGCCGGCGGGGGCCGCGTCGGCGGCTGGCGGAAGCGCCGGAAGGAGCAGAATCGGGTCAACGCCGCGATCCACCGGGGCCGGGTCGTCGCGATGGCGGGCTTCGAATTCGCCTGGGCGCGAGTCGGTCCCGACGGCTCCTATGCGCTGGAGAACCTCAAGGCCGACCCCCGGTTCGGGCCCTGGTATTTCGTGTACGAGGAGCCCGGCCGGGCGCCGACGGTCGTCGGCCCGATCAAGATCACGGACAAGGACCGCGCGCTGCCGGTCGACATGGCCGTGGCCGACGGGGGCGCGATCGAGGGCCGGGTCGAGGGCGTGCCGGCCGCGATGGCGGGCCAGGTCTGGGTCGTCGCCTTCGACGGCGGCGTGATCCGTCGCGAGGCGCTCGCGTCCTCCGACGGCACGTTCCGCCTGGAGGGACTGCCGCCGGGCCGCTACGGCCTGAAGGCCGGCCACGACGCCTACGAAGACCCACACGTCCCCCGGGGCGAACCCGGCAAGATCGACCCCTCGGAGTGGCAGAAATCCGCCGAGCCCTGGCAAGGGGCCGTCGCCGTCGCCGTCGGTCCCGGCGCGACGGCCCGCGGGGTCGTCGTCGACTTCCGCCCCCCCGGCCCCCTCGTCGAGGAGGGGCCGAAGCCCGACAACGAGCCGGCGCGCTGAGTCGGCAGGGTGGGTCGGCGCAACGCCACCCGTCGCGCCCGGCCTCGATCCGGCCGATTGCGCCGACCTCGCGCACAAAACTATGATTAAGGAATGGGTTCGCATGTCTCGCTCAGGGCACATGTAAATTTGTTGCTCAATTCCGTCGCCTCATTGTGCCACCCCGGCCGAATCGCGGTGGTGTCTTAGGGTTGCTGAACGGGATAAGACCTTGGTATGGATAACGTCCTGACTTGAGCTGGCCCCATCCGACGCGGGGATCAGGGAGGCTTCGCCATGCTGGAGGATCTGTCCCGTTTCTGCTGCCAGAACGAGCATTGCCCCGACTTCGGCAAGCGGGGGATCGACAACCTGTCGGTCTGCGCCCGCTACGGCAAGGACAAGCGGCGCCGCATGCTCTACTGCCGCACCTGCAAGGCGCGGTCCTCCGAGCGCAAGGGCACGCCCCTGTTCGGCCCCCGACTGACCGAGCAACAAGCGGTGTCGATCTTCGAGCACCTGGCCGAGCGGAACGGCGTCCGGGCCACCGCCCGGCTGGTGAAGGTGAACCGCAACACCGTGGCCCGCTACGCCCGATTGGCCGGCGGGCACGCCCGGCAGCTCCACGACGAGCGCGTGGCTTCTTCCCCCGAACACCCGTGAGGTCCAGTTCGACGAGGAGTGGTCGTTCGTGTTCAAGGAGCAGGAGCACTGCGACCCCGACGACCCGGCCGACGACCACCACGGGGGCTGGTGGGACCATGTGGCGCTCGACCCCGAGGGCCGGCTGGTGCTGGCCGTCGTCCCCGGGGCGCGGGACGCCGAGAGCGTCGAGGAGGTGGTCGGCGAGGTGAAGGACCGGACCGGGGGTCGGGTGCTCGATCTGGTCACCGGCGACGACGACCCGGCGTACGAGACGGCGTTGCGCGGGGCCTACGGGCAGGAGGTCGCGACCACGGCCGCGGGCCGGCCGAGTCGCACGATGGTCCCCGAGGAGGTGCCGCCCCCGGGGAGGAACGACGCCGCGGTGGAGAAGCGGCGGGAGAGGGGCCGGGTGGTTGCGATCGTGACCCGGGTGGCCTTCGGCACGATGGCGGCGGTGCAGGCGGCGTTGGCGAAGTCGAGGGTGAGTCGGAGGATTAACCCCTCGTCCCTGGAGCGGCAGGACGCGACCGACCGGCACCACAACGCCCGGAAGGTGCGGAAGACCTACACGTTCAGTAAGGACTGGCGGGTTCACGAGGCGATGACCTACTTCACGATGGACAGTGATAACTCCTGCTGGCCTGTGCGAACGCTCAACAGACGGGACGACCGAGGGCACTGGCGGCGGAGGACACCGGCGATGGCGGCGGGTCTGGCCGACCATGTCTGGACGATGAGCGAATGGATCACGATACCAGGCGTTCAACGACGTTAAGACACCACCCGAATCTCAATAGCAGGTTTGCTTATGGGAGTCTGGCGGGAGCGGGAGAAGTAGGTGGCCAGCTTCCCCATACCCAATTTGTCCCTGTCATCCAATTACTCATAAGCAGTCTCAGTTGCCTTATTCGCTAGGCAAAGCCAGATTCGGAAAAAAAGTTCTTGCCATAGGGATGAGGACCAGTAGTTTGTACTCGAACTGAGCTTGTTAGAGACGATTAAGAGTGAATTGAAACGATTCGCTGATACATGTTAGGCAGGAAAGCCCTGCCGTCAATTTCCGGCTGATTCTTCCAGATTTGGCGAAACGACCCCGATCCGGGCGGCCCTCGGTGCTCGATCTCTCCCCCAGGGTCGAGGCGCACCGAGGGCCGCGGTCGCGGGCTCACGGTGGGGATGGGGGGACGATGCGAGCGATTCCGGATCGGGGGGTGGCGGGCGCGGTGGGGTGGGGCGGCTGCGCGCCGCGTGGCGGCCGGGGTCGTGCTGGCATCGGCCTCGTCGGCCTGGGCCGGTCCCATCTTCGCCCCCTCGGGGACGTCGGGGCCGACGGCGGCGGTCGAGGTCGACGACGCCTCCCGCGGCATCGCCGAGGTCGAGCAGGCGATCAAGAGCTTCGAGAAGCGCGACTTCGACGCCTGCCTCCGGCAGCTCGGCGAGGCGGTCAAGGCGCATCCCGAATTGCCCCCGGCGCACGCCCTGTTCGCCAAGCTGGCTTTCCTGAGCAACCAGGCGGCCTTGATCCGCCCCGCGCTGGAGAGGGCGGTCGCGGAGGCCCCCGAGCATCCCGAGGTGTACATCCTCTTCGGCAACCTGGCCTTGCTCGAAGGGCGGACGACCGACGCCGCGGTCCTCTTCGAGAAGGCGGCGGCGCTGGCGACGTCGAAGGGCTGGACGGCCGAGCAGCGCCGGCGGTTCGAGCGGCTGTGCCATCAGGGCGATGCGCTCGTCGCCGAGGCCCGGGGCGACTGGAAGGCCGCGCGCGGATCTCGCCGCCTGGCTGGAGCAGGAGCCGGGCAACGCCCGGGCCCGCCAGAGGCTCGGCAAGGCGCTGTTCCACCTCGGCCAGAGGGATGCGGCCTATCAGGAGTTGCAGCGCGCCACCAAGGAAGACCCCGCGCTCGAGCCGGCGGCGATCAGCATGGGATGGCTCTACACCCGCTCGGGCGACCCGAAGAAGGCCGAGGAGTGGATCAATTACGCGGTCAAGACGGCCCCCGACGCGCCGGCGGTCCGCATGGGCGCGGCGGCCTGGCTGCTGGAGCAGGGCCGCGGCGACGAGGCCCGGCCGCACGCCGAGGCCGCCGTCAAGCTCGACCCCAAATCGGCCGAGGCCCGCCGGCTGGTCGGGCTGGCGGCGAGGGAGCGGAAGGATCTCGCCGAGGCCGAGCGCATCTTCCAGGCGATGGCGACCGAGTCGCCCGGCGACGCCCGCGTGCGCAACCAGCTGGCGCTGGTCCTGGCCGAGCAGGACGACGAGTCCAAGCGCCGCCGGGCCCTGGAATTGGCCGAGCTGAGCGTCCGCCAGGACCTCAACAACCCCGAGGCGCTGGCGACGCTCGGGACGGTCTACTACCGGCTGCACCGGCTCGACGACGCCGAGAAGGTCTTGCAGGCGGTCGTCTCCAGCGGCAAGGCGAACTCCGACGCCGCCTACATCCTGGCCCGTGTGATCACCGAGCGGGGCCGCCCCGACGGCGCCGCCCCGCTCTTGAAGATGGCCCTCGACGCACCGGGGCTGTTCGTGGCCCGCAAGGAGGCCCGGCAGTGGCTCGATCGCCTGACGACGACGTCGAAATAGGGGGCGTGGCGAGCCCCGTTCCTTGCGCCGATCCCAGCAAGAGGAGGTAGAGAGATGAGAGGATTCAGGGTAGATCGATCGAGGGCAATCCGCGGGAGGATCGCGCCGATCTTCCCCGTGGTGCTCATGGCCGTCCTCGTCCTCGGCGGCCCGGGGGCGCTGCGGCGCAGCTGATCAACGACTCCTGGACCGGCACCACGTCCAACCAATGGAATGTCGGGACCAACTGGAACAACGGCGTGCCGAACAACGGCACGCCGTCGGGGACGACCTACAACGTCTCGATCACCACCGCCACGAACAACCCGGTCCAGATCAGCGGCATCAACCCGACGATCAGCGGCCTGACGCTCGGGTCCGCCAACAGCCTGACCCTCAACAACGGCCAGGCCCTCGCGATCGTCGCCACGACGCCCTCGCCCGGCACGACGGTCAGCAACGCGGGCACGATCACCCTGAACTCGTCCGGCATCCTCACCGACCTGATCCTCAGCGGCGCGAACGGCTTCGTCACGCTGAGCGGCGGCGGCACCGTCGCGATGTCCAACAACGCCGACAACCGCATCTTCGGCGCCATCGGGAACGAGACGCTGGTCAACGCCAACAACACGATCCAGGGCTCGGGCCAGCTCGGCGTCGGCCTGCTGGCGATCACCAATCAGGGGACGATCAACGCCAACCAGGCCAGCGCCCTGACGATCAACCCCAACGCCGCCGGCGTGACGAACAACGGCACGCTGGAGGCGACCGCGGGCGGGACGCTCGACCTGCTGGGCAGCTACGCCAACACCAACGGCACGATCCTGTCCACCGGCGCCGGCTCGACGGTCAACATCTTCGGCAAGGTCGCCGGCGGGACGCTGACGACGGCCAGCGGCGGGACGATGAACAGCAACTCCGGGGTAGGCGTTCACGGCCCATTGTTGCTTTCAGGGGGTGATGCCAGTAGAACGTCGCCATGTAGGCGTTCAAGGCCCATTGTTGCTTCCTGGGTGCGATCACAGTAGAACGGCGGCATGAAGGAGCAGCCACCACTGCCTGAGCCACTCTGGGATACTCTCTCCGTCGAAGCCCAGGCGGCTGTCTCGGCCTTGGTCCGATGCCTGGAGCAGAGGATCGCCGATCTGGAGGAACGGCTCGGCAAGAACTCCACCAATTCCTCCAAGCCGCCCTCCTCCGATCCCCCCTCGGTCAAGCGGCGACCCCCGGCCCCCGCCACGGGCAAGAAGCGGGGCGGGCAACCCGGCCATCATCGCAAAGTCCGCTCACTCGTACCGCCCGAGCAACTCCGCCAGGTCATCGACTGCAAGCCGCCCGAGTGCCGCTGGTGCCGCACCGCCCTCTCCGGTGACGACCCCGAGCCGATCCGGCACCAGGTCGCAGAGGTGCCACCGGTCCAGCCGACGGTGGACGAGTACCGGCTCCATCGCCTCATCTGCCCCCGATGCCGCACCTCGACCTGTGCGACCCTGCCGCCTGGCGTACCCCGAGGGGCGTTCGGCCCCCGCCTACGGGCGATCCTCAGCGTCCTGGTCGGAGGCTACCGCCTGGGCAAGCGTCCGGCCCGCCAACTGGTCTTCGACCTGCTGGGCCTGACGATCTCCATCGGCATGATCGCCCGGTTGGAGCGGCAAGCCGCCGAGGAGTTGGAGGCTCCCGTCGAGGAGCTACGCCAGTACGTCCGCACTGCCGCCGTGGCCCACATCGACGAGACCTCGTGGTGGCAGGGCCGGGAGAAGATGTGGCTCTGGGCGGCGGTGACCCGGGCGGTGACGGTCTTCACGATCGCCCCGGGCCGGGGGGCCGACGTCGCCAGGGAGATGCTGGGGGCCGACGACCGTAAGGTCGTCGTCAGCGACCGATCCCGCAGCTACCTGTGGATCAAGCGACGTCAGTTCTGTTGGGCCCATCTGAATCGAGATTTCCAGGCGATGGTCGATCGGGGCGGCGAGCCCGCCGAGGTCGGTCGGCTCCTGCTGGGCCACACTGTCCGACTGTTCGACTGGTGGCACCGGGTGCGGGACGGGACGATGGCCCGGGCCACGCTGCGATCGAAGGTGGCGATGATGAGGCTCTCATTCCGGGAGGACCTGCGCCGTGGGCTGGGATGCGGCAGCCCGAAGACGGCGGCGACATGCCGGGAGTTGCTGGCGGGTGAGAAGCACCTGTGGACGTTCGTGCGAGTCGAGGGCGTGGAGCCGACGAACAACGACGCCGAGCGTGCGTTGAGACACGGTGTGATCTACCGCAAGACGAGCGGCGGCACCGACAGCGAGGCGGGGAGCCGGTTCGTGGAGCGGATTCTCAGCGTGGTGGCGACGTGCCGCCAACGGGAGACCAATGTGCTGGAGTACCTGACCCGGTGCTATCAGGCCAGCCTGGAAGGTCAGACGGTGCCGTCACTGCTCCCTGCCGCCACCAACACTCAAGCCGCCTGATTGCCCATCGTCACACTGGCCAAGCCATGAAGCCCAACATTGGGCCTTGAACGCCTACACTCCGGGACGCTCAGCGGGGTGACGATCAGCACCGGCGGCACGTTCACCGCCCCCAATGCCACGGCCACCACGCTCCAGGGGACGATCACCAACAACGGCACGATCGCGGTCAACGCGGCGGGCAGCCTCACCGACCTGGCCCTCAGCGGCAACGTCACGCTGGCCGGCACCGGCTCGGTGGTCCTGTCCAACAACGTCGACAACCGCATCCTGGGCAGCGTCGGCACCGAGCAACTGACCAACGACATCACGATCCAGGGCTCCGGCACCGTCGGCGGCGGCCTGATGTCGCTGATCAACAAGGGGCTGATCCTCGCCAACCAGAGCAATGCCCTGTTTATCCTCCCGAATTCCGGGGGCGCCACCAACCAGGGGGTCTTCCAGGTCAACAGCGGCAGCACGCTCTCGGTCATCGGCACGAACTCGCTGACCAACTTCAGCGGCACGACGCTGACCGGGGGGACCTGCAACATCTTCTCGGGCACGTTCCAGTTCACCGGCGCCAACATCGCGACCAACGCGGCGACGATCCTCCTCGACGGCAGCACGTCGCGGATCATCGACCAGAGCAGCAACAACGCCCTGGCGAACTTCGCGACCAACGCCGCCGCGGGGAACTTCACCATCCAGGACGGCCGCAACCTGACCACGGCCACGACGGGGAATTTCACCAACGCGGGACGATGACCATCGGCGCCAGCAGCACGCTCACCGTGGGCGGGGCGGACGACTACGTCCAGGCCGGCGGCACGACGATCCTGGCCGCGGCCACCAGCGGGCTGGCGGTCGCCACCGGCCAGCAGGTCAACATCCAGGGGGGCCTGCTGGAGGGCGTCGGCACGATCGCGGGCAACCTGATCAACGCCGGCACCGTCCACCCGGGCCTCTCCCCCGGCACGCTCACCGTGGTCTGCAGCTACACCCGGACCGCCGCCGGCGCGCTGAACATCGACCTCGCGGGCGGGACGCCCGGCAGCGGCTACAGCGTCCTGAGCATCTTCGGCACGGCCGCGCTCGACGGCACCCTCAACGTCAGCTTGCTCAACGGGTTCGTCCCGTTCGACGGCGAGACCTTCACGATCCTGACCGACAGCAACGTCCTGGCCAGCGTCCCCGTGACCGGGACGTTCTCCGCGTTCCACGTCTTCGGGGCGCCGAGCAACGTCACCTTCACGATCGGCTACTTCCCGAACGACGTGATCCTCGACGCCCACGTCGGCCAGTCGGTCGTCCCCGAGCCGGCGTCGGTGGTGATGCTCGGACTGGGCCTGGCGGGCGTGGGGGCCTTCGCCTCGCGCCGATCCCTGCGACGTCGCAAGGCCGGGGAGGGCGCGACGCCAGCCTGACCAGCACCGATCTCCGAGCGGCGCGCGGTGCCGCGGGCCCGACGGCCGGGCCCGCGGCACCGCGACGCTCGGATTATCAGGACGCCGGGCCGCCCGCGCCCGATGATATAGATGACCGGCCCGAGCGCCCGACCGGCTTTTTGGCAACTCGATCCGACCTCGATCCGACCGCGACGCGGGGAGCGCGCCCGGGCGCCGCGCCGCTGCCGAACGAACAGCCATGCCAGGAAGACCTGGCACCCCACCCCATGAAAATGGAGGGCATGTGGAGTACGTTAGCCGGGTCCGGCCACGGGTGAGACCGGTTTTCGGTTTGGTGCGCTCAGCCCGAGAACGAACATGGTCCCGACCGCGCCGCGACCCACGTCGCACCCCACCCTGTCGCCCCCCGCACCCCGGGGGAGCACGCCGAGTCAACTGCTCGACCCGCGCGGTCGTCCCACCGGCCCGGACCCCCCAGGGAGTCACTCCTATGGACCTGATCCATCGCTGCTGTGCCGGGCTGGACGTCCACAAGAAGACCGTCGTCGCCTGCGCCCGCCGCCTCGCCGACGACGGCCAGGTCAGCTGCCAGGTGCGGACCTTCGGCACCATGACCGCCGACTGGCTGGCGCTGGGCGACTGGCTGGAGGCCGAGGGCGTCCGCCACGCCGCCCTGGAATCGACCGGCGTGTACTGGAAGCCGGTCTTCCACCTGCTGGAGGGCCGACTCGAGGTCCATGCTGGTCAACGCGCATCGCCTCAAGCAGGTCCCGGGGCGCAAGACCGACGTCAAGGACGCCGAGTGGATCGCCCAGCTCTTGCAGTACGGCCTGCGGGCCCCCAGCTTCATCCCGCCGCCGCCGATCCGCGCCCTGCGCGAGCTGACGCGGCAGCGGGCCCAGCTGGTCCGCGACCGCGCCGCGGTGGTCAACCGCATCCAGAAGGTGCTGGAGGAGGCCAACATCAAGCTGGCCAGCGTCGCCAGCGACGTGCTCGGCGCCTCGGGCCGCGCCATGATCCGGGCGCTGATCGCCGGGGCCGACGACCCCGATCGAGCTGGCCGTGCTGGCGCGGGGGCGGCTGCGGGGCAAGATCGCGCAACTGAGGCCGGCGCTGCACGGCCGCGTCGCCGAGCACCACCGGTTCCTGCTGCGGGCGCTGCTGCACCAGGTCGAGGTGCTGGAGGAGCTGATCGCCCAGTTCGACGACCGGATCGGGGTCATGATGGCCCCTTTCTTCGAGGCGGCGCGGCGGCTGCGGACGATCCCGGGGGTCGGCGCGGAGGTGGCCGAGGTGATCGTGGCCGAGGTCGGCGTCGACATGGCGAAGTTCCCCAGTGCGGGGCACCTGGCGAGTTGGGCGGGGCTGTGCCCGGGCAACGACCAGAGCGCCGGGAGACGGCGGAGCGGCCGGACGACCAAGGGGAGTCAGTGGCTGCGGTCGGCCCTGGTGCAGGCGGCGTGGTCGGCGGTCCACGTCAAGGAGACGATCTTCAGCGCGACCTACCGGCGGTGGGCGAAGCGTCTGGGCAAGAAGAAGGCGCTGGTGGCGGTGGCGCGGAAGATCCTGGTGGTGGTGTACCACCTGCTGAAGGACCAGGCCGATTATCGTGAACGCTGGAGCGCCGCCCAGGCCGCCTGAAGCGCCGTGCGGCACCCCGCGGGAGATTTTCTGAGTAACCGAAATTGTATTTACGATCGGAATTCATCCGGAACGTTCACCGGGCAATCTCCGCCCGTCGCTCCGCGGACGCCATTCCCGAAACGAACGGTCATGCCCCCCGGGAGGGGCACCCGACCCCATGAAAATGGATCGCATCGGGTCTATCCCGGAGGGACTCGGCCCGGGGCAAGGCCGTCTTCTCTTTGGTGCCTCGGGCCCGGAGACGAACCGGGCCCCGACCGCGACCGACGCCACGTCGGACCCGACCCCGTCGCCCCCGGACCACCCGGGGAGCACGCAGAGCAAACGGCTCGATGCGCCGAGGTCGCCCCGGGGCCGAGACCATCGCCGAGCCGATATCACCCCGGAGCCACCCCGATGGACCTGATCCACCGCTGCGGTGCCGGACTGGACGTCCACAAGGAGACCGTCGTCGCCTGCATCCGCCGCGCCGACCCCGATGGCCAGGCGCGCTGCCAGGTCCGCACCTTCGGCACCAGGACCGCCGAGCTGCTGGCTCTGGGCGATTGGCTCGAGGCCGCGGGGGTCCGCCATGTCGCGATGGGATCGACCGGCGTTTACTGGGAGCCGATCGGCACCTGCTGGGGGATCGCTTCGCGCCGCTGCTGGTCAACGCCCGCCCCATCAAGCAGGTCCCCGGCGGCAAGACCGACGTCAAGGGCGCCGCGTGGATCGCGCGGCTGCTGGCGCACGGCCTGCTGGCGCCCGGCTTCGTGCCGCCGCCGGAGGTCCGCGCCCTGCGCGCCCTGACGCGGCAGCGGACGGAGCCGGTCGACGACCGCGTCGCGGTCGTCGACCGGGTGCCGGAGGTGCCGGAGGAGGCCGACATCAAGCTGGCCGGCGCCGCCAGCGACGGGCTCGGGGTCTCGGGCCGCGCCATGATCCGGGCGCTGATCGCCGGCCGGGAGGGCCCGCGTGCGCTGGCCGAGCTGGCGCGGGAGCGGCTGCGGGGCAAGGCCCCCCGGCTGAAGCAGGCGCTGGCCGGCCGCGTCGGCGAGCACCACCGCTCCCTGCTGCGGCTGCTGCTGGACCGGATCGAGCACACCGAGGACCGGGGCGCGCGGCTGGAGGACCGGATCGCTGCGGCGATGGCCCCGTTCGCCGCGGCGGCGGCGCGGCGGCGGACGATCGCGGGCCGCGGCGCCACGGCGGCCGAGGTGATCGTGGCGGAGATCGGGCCGGACATGACCCGGTTCGCGACGGCGGGGCAGCGGGCGAGTTGGGCGGGGATGTGCCCGGGCGACGATCAGAGCGGCGGCGGCGCGGCGGAGCGGCCGGGCGCCCAAGGGGAGCGTGTGGCCGCGCGCGGTCCTGGTGCCGGTGGCGTGGGCGGCGGTGCAGACCCGGGGGACGATCCTCGGCGCGACCTACCGGCGGTGGTCGAAGCGGCTGGGCCAGGAGGGGGCGCCGGTGGCGGTGGGGCACAAGACCCTCGTGATCATCCCTAAGCTGTTGAGGGAGGGGGCGGGATACCGGGAGTACGGCGCAACCCCGTTGGCCGCCTGAGATCCGGGTTAGGCTCATGATGGATTCCGGGGTGGTGGTTCGCAAGGGCCCCCAAGTCGTTACAATCGGCTCGATCCGTCGGGCCGCTCGTCCGCTCGACCTGTTCTGGCATCCTGCTCCCGAGGCGTTGACCGATGGTGAACATCCAGGACCTCTTCGACGACGCCAAGTGCTACCAGACGATCCGGGAGATGCGCTGGCCCGACGGTGTGATCCGTCCTCGATGCCCCTCGGATTCGGTCATCAAGAACGGCCGGGATGATACCGAGCCCCATCGTCAACGCTACGAGTGCCGGGGCTGCCGCCGACGCTTCGACGACCTGACCGACACCATCTTCGCCGGTCATCACCAGCCGCTACGGACGTGGATCGCTTGCTTGTACCTCATGGGCCTGAATCTATCAGGATTGCAGATCGCCCAGGGACTCGATATCAACAAGGATGACGCCCGGGCGATGATCCAGCAGCTCCGCCGGGGGATCGTCGAGCGTCGCCCCCCGGTCGTCCTGGAGGGCGAAGTGGAGTGCGACGAGGTCTATGTGGTGGCGGGACATAAGGGCCATCCCGAGGCCGTCAAAAAAAGCTAGGGCGGCAGAACCTTCTTGATCAGGGCCTCCTCAAGCGATCGCAGGTAGGCCACCGGATCACGGCGGAATCGACGGCCCAGCGCCCGAACCTGCCGCCGGCGCCCCAGCGACCCGCGCAGCTCCCGCCATCGCTTCAGGTCGCTCGGGACCAGATCGGCCACGGTGATCGGGCGCAGCCGGGTCGCGGCCGACGCCACCAGCCGCACTGGGCCGCGCACCACCGTCCCCGGGCAGGCGACCTCGCGACCGCTGGCCCGCCGCTCGTGGTAGCGGCACGAGCCGAAGAACTGCTCCAGCTCGTCGTTGGTGCGGGGCAGATCGGCGACCTCGTGGCAGCGGAACAGCCCCGGCCAGTAGCTCCGCGTCACCTTCAGGAAGTGCGCGAACGCCTCGGCCAGACGGCCCGCGGCCCGGCGATGGCGGGCGATCGCCGCGATCAGCCCGCGGTAGCGGCGCCGCGCCCCGCGCCGTCCAGCCCCTTCTTGTTGCGGAGGACGGCCGCCGCGGTGCACCCAGCCGAAGGCCACCCGCACGTCCGGCCATTGCGCCGCGGTCGCCTCCAGGTCCTTCGCCAGGATCGCCCGCAGCCGCGTCAGCTCCTTCGGGAGCCCCCCGTTGAGCCGCCCCGGTCCAGGCTCGCAGCCACCTCGCTCGGCCGCTTCTGCAACTTCAGCCCCGAGGCCTCCAGGGGCGGGCGGCCGTCATCGGTCACCGCCGAGCGGACCGCCGCGCAAGAGCCTCGGATCACCTCGGCCTCGGCGTCCTGCCGGCCTCCGACCTCGCGCTCGATCGGCCGAATCCCACGGATCTGCCTCTTCAATCGGACCTTGATGTGGCGATCGGCCCCGTAGACCGGCGGCGTCGCCTCACGAAGGTAGTGGAACTGGCAGAGTTGGCGGGGCACCCCATCGGGGGCTTTCGCGACCGCGTTGCGGATCGGGGCCTGCCCATCGGAGACCACCCCGTCAATCGGCACCTCCAACGCCCGCTTGACCTCGCCGATCAGCTCCGCCAGGTCATCCTGGCGGGAGGACAGCAGGCTCCGGGCCAGGAGCACCTCGCCGCTGAGGACGTCGCGGAGCACCCAGAGGACCTCGTGGCCGACGTCCGGCTGCAGGCCGTCGATGGCCAGGATCACGCGCCCCGCCTCCGACGTGGCCCGCCGCAGCCGGCCGACGTCCGCGCAGGACAGCGCCAGGAGTTCGTCGTAGCGGTCCAGGAGGTCGCCGGCGCTGCGCGAGCAGATCGGCACGCCGCGGCGGACCAGCTCGGTGTGGATCTCCGGGACGCTGCGGTGCTCGGCATGGCGGAGCCGGCCGACCAGGGCGATGACGTCGGGCCCGAACTCGTGCTGGGGCAGGACCGACCCGCCCTCCTGCTCGGGCCGTAGTGGCACGCCGAACCGCCGGCACTCGCGGTTGCGGCACCGGCGGACCTGGAGTCCGAGGCGGACGAGGCCGTCGAGCGTGGTGACGGTGCGGCGGGTCTTGTAGGCGGCCCACAGCGCGGCGCCGCACTCGGGGCAGGTCCGCGCCAGGGCCGGCAGATCGACGTCGCGGGTCGGCTGAGGGCGGGCGGTCCGTCGGGCCATCGGTCAGCTCCTGGAAAGGTTCCGTCCCAGGCGTAACCGATGCGAAAAGGCCGATCAAGAAGGTTCTGCCGCCCTAGAAAAAAACGCGCTGAAGCCCTGGCTCAAGACCGAGTCGTGGTGCATCCCGGAGCGGGACGCGGCGCGGTTCGTGGCCCAGATGGAACGGGTGCTGGATGTCTACGCCCTGCCGCCGAGCGACGAGGAGCCGACGGTCTGCATGGACGAGGCGTCCAAGCAATTGCTCGAGGGCCTGCACGACGCGATCCCCCCGGCCCCGGGACGAGCCGCCCGGGAGGATTACCACTACGAGCGCAAGGGGGTGCAGGCGATCTTCCTGTTCTTCAACCCGCACCGCGGCTGGCGGCGGGTCAGCTGCCGGGGGAGCCGCACCCGGCAGGATTGGGCGCTGGAGGTACGTCGGCTGTTGGACGAGGACTACCCGCAGGCGCGGGAGGTGCGGCTGGTGTGCGACAACCTGAACACGCACAACTACGCGGCGCTGTACGCGACGTTCCCGCCGGAGGAGGCGCACCGGCTGGCGCGGCGGCTGGAGATCATCCACACGCCGCGCCACGGCAGCTGGCTGAACGTGGCGGAGATCGAGCTGAGCGTGCTGGCGCGTCAATGCTTGGATCGGCGGATCGGGACGCCGCAGGAGTTGAAGGGCGAGTGCGCGGCGTGGGAGCGGGACCGCAACGCCGAAGGCGGGCGGGTGATCTGGACGTTCACGACACAAGATGCACGGATCAGATTGCGGCATCTCTACTTCTACAGCAGCAGAAGAATCTTGCCTTCGCTTCGGTGTCGGATAGCCTAGAGCGTGTTATGAACTTTAGTTCAGTCGCCGGCGTAGGATAGGGCATGATCACACACCAACCCTACCCCAGCGACGTCTCGGACGCCGAATGGGAATTCGTCGCGCCCTATCTCTGCCTGCTCCCCGAGGATGCCGGCCAGCGCGTCCACAACCTCCGCGACATCTTCGACGCCGCCCGGTGGTTCGTCCGCAGCGGCTCCCCCTGGCGCTACCTGCCCAAGGACTTCCCCCCCTGGGAGGCGGTCTACCAGCAGACCCGCCGCCGGCTCGCCGCCGGCTGCTTCGAGGCCATCGTCCACGACCTCCGCGCCATCCTCCGCTTCGCCGCCGGCAAGGACCCCGAGCCGACCGCCGCGATCTTCGACGGCCGCACGCTCCAGTCCACCCCCGAGAGCGGCGCCCGGGCCGGCTACAACGGCTACCAGCGGCGCAGGGGGTCGAAGGTGCATATGGCGGTCGACACGCTCGGGCACCTGCTGGCCCTGCACGTCACCCCCGCGGACGAGCAGGAGCGGGACCAGGTCGCCGTGTTGGCCGAGGCCGTGCAGGAGGCGACCGGCGAGTCGGTCGAGCTGGCGTTCGTCGATCAGGGCTACACCGGCGACGAGCCGGACGCCGACGCGGCCAGCTACGGCATCCAGCTGGAGGTGGTGAGCCTCCCCGAGGCGAAGCGGGGCTTCGTGCTCCTGCCGCGGCGCTGGGTCGTGGAGCGGTCGTTCGGCTGGATGGCGCGATTCCGCCGGCTGGCTCGCGACTACGAGCGCCTCAGTGAGACACTGGAAGGGATGCACTATGTCGCCTTCAGCATCTTGATGCTTCACAGGGCCGCCTCCCACTTCTGGTGGAGTTCATAACACGCTCTAAGCGCACGAGGTTGACGGACCGGCCGGTTCGACGTCGAAAGCCACCTTCGTCAGGGGACACCTCCATGACGCCGGACGACGTGCGCGCCACCGCCGAGCTCCTGGTCGACTTCCACGGGCGCTTCGCCCCGCTCTTCGGCAAGGAACAGGCGCAGGATCACGCCTACGACTACCTCAAGGGCCTGATGGTCTGCCCCGAGCGCAAGAGCATCGAGCCGATCGCCCTGACGGTCGGACACGGTGATGTCTCGGGCCTGCAGAAGTTCATCAACAGCGCCCCCTGGGCCTACAACGACGTGCTCGACGAGGCCCAGTCCCTGTTCGTCGATGAGCTGGTCCCCACGGCCGCCGGCACAACGGTCGGGGTCGTCGGGGTCGTCGACGAGACGGCTTTCACCAAGAAGGGCACGCACAGCGCCGGGGTGGCCCGCCAGCACAACGGGCGGCTCGGCAAGGAGGACAACTGCCAGGTCGGCGTCTTCCTGGTCGGGGTCACCCCCGGCGGGTCGGCCCTCCTGGACCATCAGACTCTTCTTGCCCGACCCTGGTGTGAGCAGACGCCCGAGGCCAAAGATCGTCGCGAGCGGGCGCACACCCCCGAAGATCTGCCGTTCCGCACCAAGCCGCGGATCGCGGCCGAGCTGGTCCGCAACCTTGACGTGACGGGCGCGGTGGCGCTGGACTGGGTGGTCGCCGACTCGGAGTACGGCCGGGCGGGCCACTTTCTCGATGAGTTGGAGCAACTGGAGCAGCGCTACGTCCTGGAGGTGCCGGTGACGTGGGTGTTCTGGACGGCCGACCCAGCGGGCAGTATCCCGGCCTACACCGGGCGGGGCCGCAAGCCGACGGCCCCACGGCGGGACGCGGCGCGCACCGCCGCCGAGGTAGCCGACGAGTTGCCCGCCTCCGCGTGGCGGCCGCTGCGGGTGCGCGAGGGGGCCCTCGGGCCGCTGGTGTTCGAGTTCGCGGCGGTCCGGGTCTGGGGCCTCCGGCACCGAAAGCCGGGGCCGCCGTCCTGGCTTTTGATCCGCCGGTCGCTGGGGGCCGAGCCCGAGCTGAAGTACTACATCTCCAATGCCGACGCCGAGACGCCGCTGTCGACGCTGGCGCTGGTGGCCTGCACGCGGTGCCGGGTCGAGGAGTTCTTCGAGGACTGCAAGAGCTACCTGGGGATGGCCCAGTACGAGACGCGGTCGTGGGTCGGCTGGCACCACCACATGACGCTGGTGGGGCTGGCGCACCTGTTCGTGACCCTGGCGCAGAAGCGCCTCCGAAAAAAGGAGACTTCTCGCCGAACCCGACAGGTTTTCCAGCCCCGACGGTTTGCCGCGCGGCAAGTTCACGGGGCAACTTGGGTTCCGTCCGCGTCCAGGACCACCCAACCGTTGAGATCCGCGAGGCGGCATAGCTCGGGCCCTGGATCGCCGTCACCTCGGACCTCGCCATCCATCCGCTCGACCTCGGGGCCGGCTCCCAGGAAGAATCGGATTGAATACCCTTCGCCCTCGTAGTCGGCTTGGGCCGTCGCCGGGGCACCTTCGAGGTGGCGGCGTAGGGCCTCGGGGAACTCGATACCCGAGGCGGCTATCTTCTCCGAGCCGCTCGGGTCGCGGAAGAATCGGACTCCGGGCAGGGCCGACTCCACGGCATGCCGCACCGACGCGGCGTCGCCGAGGGGGGAGCCGTCGCGCCGCGCTATGGTGATTTCCCGAGGCATCGTCTGCCCCCCGTTGACCGGAGGTGGAAAAGCCTGCGTGCTGGTGGGTGCTTAAGGGTCTGGAACGGAATAAGCATTACGACTTGCCGTGCGATCCGGACGACTCAGGCCTGATCGTGTAGTTCCACTCACCATGGAAGTCATGGGGATGCAGCCGGACCCGCTCCATCTGCTGCTTCGTCACCTTGACCTTGGTCGGGTAGCTCCCCGTATCCAGCCGGGCCTCCACCTCCAGGCCCGTCGCGGTCCGCGTCGCGGCGATCAACTCGACGACCACCTGATGGCTGACCAGTGGGCGGCCCCGCCAGTTCATCGTGATGTGCGAGAACAGCCGGTGCTCGATCTTGTTCCACTTGCTCGTGCCCGGCGGGAAGTGGCAGACCGTCACCTCCAGGCCCGTCTCGTCGGCGAACCGCTGGAGTTCGACCTTCCACAGCCGGACCCGATAGCCGTTGCTGCCCCCGCCGTCGGCACAGATCAGCAACCGCCCGGCGTCGGAGTACATCTCCGACCCCATGCCGGACCACCACCGCCGGATGCCCTCGACGGCGAAGCTGGCCGTGTCGTGATCGACGCCCACGTTGACCCACCCCAGGTCCCAGCCCATGTCGTAGATCCCGTAGGGGATCGCCTTGCCGACGCGGCGGTCGGGGAAGTCATGGATCAGGGCCTCCTCGGGCTCACCCGCCGGTTGCCACTCCCGGCCCCGGTTGGCGTACTGCCCGACCAGCTCCTTCTTCTTGGTGTCCACCGAGATGACCGGGGAGCCCGCGGCGATGTACCGCCCGCTGATCTCGCTGATGTAGCGGAACTGGGCGTCACGGTCGGGGTGCTGCCTGCCCTCCAGGGTCTTGGCCATCGCCTGGAGGCTGTAGCCGAGGTGGTGGAGCATCTCCCCGACGACCCGATGGCTGACGGCGAACCCCTGGCGGCCCAAGGCCTCGGCCAGTTGGCGGGTGCTCTTGCAGGTCCACCGCAGCGGGGACATCGGGTCGCCCCGCGTCTCGGGGGCGATCAGTCCCTCCAGGGCCACGAGGATCGCCGGCTCCTTGTCGCGGAGCTTCTTGCGACCTCCGCCGGGCCGTCGGACGCGACCGGGGGGAGGGGGTGGAGCGTCGAGTTCCTTCAACGCCCGCTGGATCGCGGCGTGAGAGATGCCCGAGGCCCGACTCACGCGGCGGATGCCGCCGTAGCCCAGGGAGCGGGCCTCGACGGCGGCGAGGAGCCGTCGCTGCCGCTCGTCGAGGTTCGGCAGGATCGCGGCGAACTTCCGTTGGAGTTCAGGATCGTCGGGCATCCGTCCATTATGAGCCGCAGCGACGAATTATAACAGTTGTTTCGTTCCAGGCCCTAACTGGACCACCGGAGCACGCAGGCCATGAGAACCCGAAGGCCCCACACCCTCAACCTACCGATCTCGTGCGCGCCACGCAAAGCCCCGTGCCCGACTTGCGGGAGACTCGGGCGTCGCAAGCAGGTTCTCCTCCGCAGGGTCCGCACCCTGGTATATCGCCGGGTCGCCTACCTCGACATCACCTACGGCGAGTATCGCGCCCGATGCGGTTGCTGTACGACCTTCCGGACCCACCCGCCGGGGGTCGGCGTTCGCGACCGCTACGACGGCAAGGTCCGCCGGGCCGTGCTCGACCGCATCCTCGACGACCGCATGAGCGTCGAGGCCGCTCGCGCCTCGCTTCGGCGCGACTTCCTCCTGGAGTTGTCCGACGGGTTCGTCTACGACTGCCTCCGCGAGCAGGCCGAGTCACTGGACATGGCCGACTACCGCAAGTGGACCCTGGAGGGCTTCAGCGGCACCCTCTGCGTCGATGAGCTGCACCTCGGTCGGTTCACCTTGCTCCTGGCGACCGACCCGCTGCGCGACCGCCCGGTCGCCTTCGCCCTGGTCGACAAGAACGATGCCGATCACATGCGGCGGTCCCTCAAGGACCTCAAGGCCCACGGGTTCACCCCGCAGGTCGTCGTCACCGACGGCTCGAACCTCTACCCAGCCCTGCTGGCCGAGCTATGGCCCGAGGCCCGGCACCAGCCCTGCGTGTTCCACGTCCTCAAGGACGTCAACGCCAAGGTCCTGGAGGCGGTGCGGCGGCTGCGACGGCAGATGGCTCGTCGAGGCAACCGGGGCCGTAAGCGAAAGCGCGGCCGACCGGCCAAGTCCCATCCCAAGCGGAAGGGGCTGACGAACAAGGAGAAGGCCCATTACGTCTTCAAGCGGCGTTACCTCGTCGTCAAACGCCGCGACAACCTCACCGATCAGGAACGCGACGACTTGGCAACGATGCTTTCCTACCTGCCCGAGTTGGCGACGTTGCGGTCGTTCGTGGATCGGGTATACGGCCTGTTCGAGGAGGGGCAATCGGCCCACCGAGCGAAGTGCCGTCGGGCGGCATTGTTGCGGTCGCCGGACTTCGCCGCCGTGCCGGAGTTGGCCGGTGCGATGGGGATGCTGACGGAAGAGAAGTTCGCCAAGATGATCGCCTTCCTGGCCAGCCCAGCAGGCCATCGGGTGCGGACGAACAACCACGTGGAGCGGACCAACCGCCGGCTGAGGTTCCTGGAGAAGGTGCGCTATAAATGGAGGCGTCGGCGGACGCTGGTCCGATCCGTGGTATTGATCCTGGACCGATGGCGTCAGATCGAGCGGGGGGACCCACAAGCCTCAGTACCGGAAGCGAGATCGCGGAAGCCGCCTGATAAGCGTAAAGTGGCCTGACTTCTGACCATCAGGCTGTCGGGTTCAGCGAGAACTCTCGAAAAAAGTGCCGGGCCTGACGTTGGACCGGACGGTGCGGTTGCTGGAGGCGGCGCTGGCGGAGCCGGAGCTGAGGCTGCCGCGGGCGACAGCGCTGGTGGACTACCACGTGCGGCGGAACGAGGTGGCCCGGAGGGCGCACGCGAAGACCTGGCGGGCCAAACACCAAGGCGTCGAATTCCTGCGGCTGTAAAACTACCCACAGACCATTTTAGAGTAGATGGTCCACTACAGGAGGGGCCGCGGCGGCGCGCGGGCCAGAGGAGCAGCGTCTCCGTCGTCCGCCGCGAGAAGCCGAGCGAGCGGGCCAGGGCGCGCGAGGCGACGTTCTCGGGGGCGGTCACCCAGATCGGCGCCTTGCCCGCCTCGCGGATGATGTGGTCGATCAGGACCATCGCCGAGGCGCGGGCCAGGCCGAGGCGGCGGAGCCGGGGCGCGGTCCAGGCGCCGATCGCGACGTGGTCGCGGCCCTGCTCGAAGGTCCAGCACAGCGACGCGAACCCGCCGGAGGCGACGCCGAACGCCGCGCCGTGCGCGATCAGGTCCGCGAACGATCGCCAGCTCCGCAAGGCCCATCCGGGGGCGTCGCGGGCGAAGGCGTCGGCATCATCGGGCGTCAGGCGCCTCGCGACGGCCTCGGGGGGCGGGCGGCCCGGGGCGGCGGCGAGCGCGGACCACGTCTCGACCCGGGCCCGATCGACCGGGCCGAAGACCTCGCCGACCGGGGCGCCCCACGAAGGCGGCGCGATCAGGGCGGTGGCCCCCCCCTGCCCCCCCCGGGCGAGCCACGCGACCGCCGGCCACGCGAGGCCGGCGCCGAAGGCTTCGCGACGGCCGTCCCCCTCGCGGATCAGGACGGCGCTGCGGGGACAGCGGGCGTCCTCGCCCCAGAGGACCGGCTGGCCGAGGGCCAGGGCGTGCTCGATGGCGACCCTCCGGCGGCCGACCCCGCGGCAGCCCGGGACGTGCTCGGCCCGCGACGGGACGAGCGGGACCATGACGTCGGGGGGGGCGGGGCGGTTCATCGTCGTCGGACCGGGCCGGGTCGTCAGCGCTTGAGCAGGTCTTGCAGGGCGTAGACGTCGAGGTCGCCGCCGCGGAGCCGCTCCAGCGCGGCGACGGCGGCGCGGGCCCCGGCGATGGTGGTGATGCACGTCACGCCGCGGGCGACCGCCGCGGCGCGGATGCGGCCCTCGTCGGTGCGGGCGCCCTTGCCGCTGGGCGTGTTGACCACCAGCGCGATCGACGCCGTCGGCCAGGTGGTCGAGCAGGTTCGGCCGCCCCTCCTGGAGCTTCTTGACCACCGCGGCGGAGACCCCGTGCGCCTCGAGCGCCCCGGCCGTGCCCGCGGTGCAGAGCAGCTCGTAGCCCATCTCCGACAGCCGCCGCGCCACCGGCACGATCGCCGCGCGGTCGCGAGGCGCCACGCTGACGAAGACCGTCCCCGACGCCGGCAGCCGGTTCGACGCCGCGAGCTGGCTCTTGGCGAACGCCGCCGCGAAGTCGGGCGCGATCCCCATCACCTCGCCGGTCGAGCGCATCTCCGGGCCGAGCACGATGTCCACGCCCGGGAACTTGGCGAACGGGAAGACCGACTCCTTGACCGACACGTGCGACGGCGACGGGCGGGCGACGATCCCCTGCTCGGCCAGGGAGCGGCCCGACATCACCCGCGCCGCCGCCTGCGCCAGGTTCAGCCCGGTCGCCTTCGAGACGAACGGCACGGTGCGCGACGCCCGAGGGTTGACCTCCAGGACGTAGACCTCGCCGTCCTTGACGGCGAACTGGATGTTCATCAGCCCGCGCACCTTCAGCGCGTCGGCCAGCAGGCAGGTCTGCCGCTCGAGCTCGGCGACGACGGCCGGCGGCAGGCTGAACGGCGGCAGAGCGCAGGCCGAGTCGCCCGAGTGGATGCCGGCCTCCTCGATGTGCTCCATCACGCCGCCGACGATCGTCCGCTCGCCGTCGCAGACGGCGTCGACGTCGACCTCGGCGGCGTCCTCCAGGAACTTGTCGATCAGGACCGGGTGCTCGGGGCTGGCCTCGACCGCCTCGGCCAGGTAGCGGGCGAGCCCGATCTCGTCGTAGACGATCTCCATGGCGCGGCCGCCGAGCACGAAGCTGGGCCGCACGACGACCGGGTAGCCGACCCGTTCGGCGACCCGCCGCGCCTCCTCCAGGCGGGTAGCCGACCCGGCCGGCGGCTGCCGCAGCCCGAGCTTCTCGATCAGGGCGCCGAACCGCGAGCGGTCCTCGGCCAGGTCGATGCTGTCGGGGCTCGTGCCCCAGATCGGCACCCCGGCCGCCTCCAGGGCGCGGGCCAGGTTCAAAGGCGTCTGGCCGCCGAACTGCACGATCACCCCGACCGGCTCGACCCGCTCGCAGACGTTCAGCACGTCCTCGACCGTCAAGGGCTCGAAGAAGAGGCGGTCGCTGGTGTCGTAGTCGGTGCTGACGGTCTCGGGGTTGCTGTTGACCATGACGACCTCGAAGCCGTCGGCCCGCAGCGCGAAGGCGGCCTGGCAGCAGCAGTAGTCGAACTCGATCCCCTGGCCGATCCGGTTCGGACCGCCGCCGAGCACCACCACGCGAGGCTTCGAGCCGACGCGGGCCTCGTCCTCGGCCTCGTAGGTCGAGTAGTAGTAGGGCGTGGCCGCCTCGAACTCGGCGGCGCAGGTGTCGACCAGCTTGAAGACGGCCGAGATCCCGCGCCGCTTCCGGTCGCGGCGGACCTCGGCCTCGGCCGTGCCCCACAGGTGGGCGAGCTGCCGGTCGGAGAACCCGTCGCGCTTGGCCAGGCGGATCAAGGCGTCGTCGGCCTGCTCCAGCGAGCGGACCTCCCGCAGCGCGGCCTCGGTGGCGACCAGCTCGGCGACGTTGGCCAGGAACCAGGGGTCGATGCCGGTCAGGTCGTGGACCCTCTCGATCGTCATGCCGGCCAGCAGGGCATATCTCAGATACCAGGCGCGCTCGGCGTTGGGGGTGGCGAGCTTGGCGGCGATCTCGGTCGTCGGACGGCCGGGCCTCGGTGTACCAGAGGTCCTTCGGGTCGCACCCCAGGCCGAAGCGGCCCAGCTCCAGCCCTCGCAGGGCCTTCTGGAAGGCCTCGCGGAAGGTGCGGCCGATGGCCATGACCTCGCCGACCGACTTCATCTGCGTCGTCAGCGCGGCGTCGGCGTCGGGGAACTTCTCGAACGCCCAGCGGGGGATCTTCACGACGACGTAGTCGAGCACCGGCTCGAAGCAGGCGCAGGTCTGGCCGGTGATGTCGTTGGCCAGCTCGTCGAGCCGGTAGCCGACGGCGAGCTTGGCGGCGATCTTGGCGATCGGGAAGCCGGTCGCCTTGCTCGCCAGGGCGCTGGAGCGGCTGACGCGCGGGTTCATCTCGATGACGACCATCCGGCCCGGTCTTCGGGTCGATGGCGAACTGGACGTTCGACCCGCCGGTCTCGACGCCGATCTTGCGGAGGATCGCCAGCGAGGCGTCGCGCATCCGCTGGTATTCCTTGTCGGTCAGCGTCTGCGCCGGGGCGACGGTGATGCTGTCGCCGGTGTGGACGCCCATCGGGTCGAAGTTCTCGATGGAGCAGATGATGACGGCGTTGTCGGCGCCGTCGCGCATCACCTCCATCTCGAACTCCTTCCAGCCGACGAGGCACTCCTCGACGAGGACCGAGTGCGCCGGGCTGAGCTCCAGCCCGTAGGCGACCATGCGGTCGAACTCCTCGCGGTTGTAGGCGATCCCGCCGCCCGAGCCGCCCAGGGTGAAGCTGGGCCGCAGGACGCACGGCAGGCCGATCGCGTCGCGGATGGCGCGGGCCTCCTCCAGCGAGTGCGACAGGCCGCTGCGGGCGCTCTCCAGGCCGATCTCGTCCATGGCCTGGCGGAACAGGTCGCGGTCCTCGGCGCGTCGGATCGCCTCGGCCCCGGCGCCGATCAGGCGGCACCCGTACCGCTCCAGCGCCCCGACTCGTGCAGCGCCAGCGCGACGTTCAGGGCCGTCTGGCCCCCCAGGGTGGGCAGCAGCGCGTCGGGCCTCTCGGCCTCGATGACGCGCTCCAGGAAGGCGGGCGTGACCGGCTCGATGTAGGTCCGGTCGGCCATGTCGGGGTCGGTCATGATCGTCGCGGGGTTGCTGTTGACCAGGACGACCTCGAACCCCTCCTCGCGCAGCGCCTTGCACGCCTGGGTGCCGGAGTAGTCGAACTCGCAGGCCTGCCCGATGACGATCGGGCCGGCGCCGATGATCAGGACCTTCTTGATGTCGGTTCTCTTGGGCACGGCAGGGCTCTCGGGCGGAGGCGGCTCGGGTCGGGCGCACCGCGGGCCGCGCCCGCCCGGCACGGCCGGGGCGACGCGGCCCGGGAAATCTCACGATCCTAGCAAGAAACCGCGGCTCTCATCAAGGTCGGGCGAACGTGGACGCAATAGCGTATGCCGATGTCAAGCTTCCGGGCCGGCCTGGCCCCGCTCGCGGAGCAACCGCTCGGCCCACTCGGCGTCGTCGCCCGAGAGGGGAGGGTCGGGGGGCTGCGTGTAGTCGACCGCGCCCAGGCGATAAGGGCCGCCGTCATAGGCCCGATTGAAGACGAACTGGAGGTCGAGCGGCACTTCGGCCTCCCCCTGCTTCAGCGGGACCGGGATGCACGGGAGCGGCTCGCGCAAGGTGAACGGGAAGACCTGATAGGCGAGGCGTCGCCAGGCCCGGTTGACCAGCACCACGTAATCGGCCGGGGGCTCGATCTGGCCGAGCATGGCCCCGAGGTTGAGGTCGGGCAAGACGCGATCGCCGCGAGCGCAGCAGGTCCAGCTCGATCAGGTTCGCGTCGCTCCCCAGGATCTCGTCCTGCTTGGCCCGGTAGGCTTCGCGGTCGGGGCCGGGCCGCTTGTTCGAAGGGCTGAGGATCTCGATCAGCGTGATCAGCTTGTGCCCGCGCGCCGAGTCGCGGACCTCGACGAAATGGTGCCGGATCGACTCGACGTGGACTGCGACTTCGAGCGAGTCTTGAGACGTCTCTCCGGGGCCGTTCGAGCACTGCCGTGCCCCCCGCGGCGACCGGCTTTAGACGAGGGTGGCTGACCACGGCGACGTCGGGGACGATTCGCCGCGTGACCCTCCCTTCCTCGACAATGCCGAGCTCCTGACGCATTTCGAGGCGCGCGTAGTAGGGGCGTGGTAGGGCCTGATTCAGTTCGATGCTGAGCAGTGAAGCAAAGAGATGATGGAAGTCCGGCCAGATGTCCGGAGCTTCCAGATAGGGGTCCATGCCGGGGAATGGTGAGGGCATCGTCCGGGACTCCGTGAGGGATCGTCGCTCCTGGGCCCTATTCTACTCGCCCCGGGGACGACCGGACATGCCGCCAGGTCTCGTTCATACAGCGGTCCCTCATACCCATTTGTCTCCGGCGTGAGGAGCGACCCGAGGCCGAGCCCCGTTCGATCAGGGCGTTTTCGCCTCGGCTTCCGCGACCAAGTGCTCGAAGCCTTTGTCGAGCGCGTGTTGGTGGAAGTATTCGAAGTAGAGGATGCCGTCGTCGCGGATCTTGCCCTCGGCATCGACCACGTAGATCGTCGGCCAGCGTGCGATGCCCCACTTCGTCGCGATCGGGCCGCTCGGGCCGCCGTCCCAGAACGACCGCCAGTTGATGCCCTCCTTCTCGGAGATCGCCTTCGCCTTGGCACGTTCCTCGTCGCCGTTGACGCCGAGCAGGGCGAACGGCCGACCCTTCATCCGCTCGACCAGCTCCTTCTCGGAAGGGACCAGGCCCATGCACGGGCCGCACCACGCCGCCCAGAAGGTGATGATCACGACCTTGCCCCGGAACTCGGAGAGCTTCAGTGGATGGCCGTCGAGTGCCCTCGCCCTCGACCTCGGGCATGGTGCAGCCGACCTCCAAGTTGCGGAGCCGGAACAGCGCCCCTTCGGCCTGCTTGCCCAGGGGCGGGAAGGTCGGAAGGATCGGGTCAGGCTGGTCGGCGAACTCCTTGAGGGTCCGCTCGAAGGCGGCCTCGGCCTCGCTCCGATACTCGTCCGGCCTGTGTGCGCGGACCATCTGGCACCTCCTCCGGCCGAGGTTGCGCTCGATGATCGGTCTCGTGAGCGGGTCTTCGAGGGCACGTGCCACGCGGGCGAGCTCGTGCTGGCTGCGGCCCAGGGTGAAGCACGCGAGGCCCCGCACCTTGGAGTCCGGGCTCCGCTCGGCCGCCGCACGGAGGAATGCCACGCTGTGGGTGGTGTTCAGGCCGTCTTGCCTCGCGCGCCAGAAGACGGGCACGATCGCATCACGGTCGAGATAGCGGTCGGTTATGAGATCGTAGGAGGCGTCGAACACATCGGCCGTGTCCTCGGAGTATCTGCCGGTGCGGGTTAGAATCCAGGCGAGGGCTTCGGGGGCCACCGGGGAGTCGGGGTTGGCCTCGGCGAGCGTCAGGGCACGACGGGCGAGGGCGGCGAGCTTCTTGTTGAGGGCAAAGGCCTCGGACTCGCTCGTGCCGGCCTTGACGGAGCCTTCCCTCTCCTCGATGGCCTCGTACTCCTTTTTCAGCCCCGCCAGGGTCTCCGCCGGATTGGAATCCGCCCCCCGCGAGACCGGGGCGGCCATCAGGAGCGCCAGCAAAACCCCGAACCGCTTCGCGGCCGGGAGCCATCGCATCGTATTCCGGGGCCATCGCATGGGGGTCGCCTCCGCACCAGTGGTCGGACCGGGACCCGTTGAATCTACTCGGACGGACGCCCGTCGGTCCATCACCTTCGGCTCCGGCGGGAGCACCCCTTTCACTTCGCGCATCGTGACCCCGGTCACCCCAGCGCGTCAGGGAGGGCTATCAGGCCTTCGACTTCGCGGGGCGTCCCTTGCCCCCGGCGAGGGGCTCCTCGCCCCCTTCGAGGGGCTGGCCGACGCGGGCGGCGTCGAGGCGGGAGCGGACCTGCGCGGCGTACTCGGGCGAAAGCTCGAAGCCGAGGTACCGCCGGCCCAGCTTCTTGGCGACGACCAGCGTCGTGCCGCTGCCGGCGAACGGGTCGAGCACGACCTCGCCGGGGTCGGAGCTGGCGCGGATGATCCGGCCTAAAAGCTGCTCGGGCATCTGGCAGCCGTGCCAGCCGGCGCGCTCCTTGAAGGTGCCGCAGACGCGGGGGAAGTACCAGGTGTCGCCGTCGGGGGCGAACCCGCCGGGCACGTCCTGCGGGCGCAAGATCCAGGTGTCGTCCGGGACGCGCCCCTGCGGGTCGGCCCGCGAGTCGAAGTAGACGAGCTGTCGCGCCGAGGGGACGCGGATCGCCGGGTCGTTGAACGTGAAGTCCTTCGGGTCCTTCACGAAGTGGAACAGGTGCGCGTGGCTCCTCGCGAACTTCTTCTTGCAGTGGACGCCGAACGTGTAGTACCAGATGACCCAGCTCCGCGGCGACAGGCCCATCTCGCGGTGGAAGATCAGCTTCAGCTCGGCGGCGTACTCGTCGCCGATGGCCAGCCAGAACGTCCCCGACGGCTTGAGCACCCGGACGACCTCGCGGGCCCACCGCCTCGTCCAGTCGAGGTACTGGTCGGCGTCGCGGCGGTCGTCGTAGACGTCGTAGTCGTAGCCGATGTTGAACGGGGGGTCGGCGAAGACCAGGTCGATCGACCCCGTCTCGACGCCCCGGAAGAGCTCCAGGCAGTCGCCCTGGAGGACGCGATCGGCCGCGGCAGTGGGTCCTGGGGTCATGCGCCTGGCAACCTCTTGTAAGGGTCAATCGAGATCAGTCACAGAGGACACGAGAGCCCAGAGAGATGAAAGAGATTAATCAATTCCAATTCTTCCTCTCTGTGGCTCTCTGTGTCCTCGGTGGCTCGTCGTCTTTATCGCCTCGTCGGCGGGCGGCCCGGCTCGCCCTGCGCCGCCGTCGCCGTTCTCGTGGCCGTCGATGCGGAACTCGGCGAGCTTCTTGTGCAGGGTGTTGCGGTTGATCCCCAGGCGGGCGGCGGCCTTGATCTGGACCCGCTCGCACGACTGGAGGACCTGCTGGATCAGCTCGCGCTCGACCTGGCCGACGATCCGGTCGTGGAGGTCGTTGGCCTGCGGGCCGGCGGCGCGGACCCCCTGGCGGACGAGCTCGGCGGTCAGCGAGGCGAGGTCGCCGCCCCGCGAGCGGATCGGCCGCGGGGCGGCGACCCCCCGCAGCTGCGGCGGCAGGTGCTCGGCGAGCAGGTCGGGGCCGTCGCCGAGGATGACGGCCCTCTCGACGTAGTTCTGCAGCTCGCGGACGTTGCCCGGCCAGTCGTGGTCGCGCAGGAGGCGCATCGCCTCGGGGTGGACCCGCTTGACGTCGCGGCGGTTCTGCTCGGCGTACCTCCTCAGGAAGAACTCGACCAGCGACGGGATGTCCTCCCGGCGCTCGCGCAACGGGGGCAGGTAGATCGGCACCACGTTGAGCCGGTAGTACAGGTCCTCGCGGAACCGGCCGGCGTCGATCTCGTCGAGCAGGTCGCGGTTGGTCGCCGCGACGATCCGGGTGTCGACCTTCTTGGTGTTGGTGTCGCCGACCCTCTCGAACTCCCCCTCCTGGAGGACCCGGAGCAGCTTGACCTGGAGCTTGGGCGAGGTGCTGTTGACCTCGTCGAGGAAGATGCTGCCGGTGTGCGCCGCCTCGAACCGGCCGGTGCGGTTGTCGACGGCGCCGGTGAACGAGCCCTTGACGTGCCCGAACAGCTCGCTCTCGAGGAGGCTCTCGGTCAGGGCGCCGCAGTTGACGCGGATGTAGGGCCCGGAGTACCTGGGGCTGAGGTCGTGGATGGCGCGGGCGATCAGCTCCTTGCCGGTGCCGGTCTCGCCGACGATCAGGACGCAGGCGCGCGAGGGGGCGACCTGGCGGGTCGTGCGGAAGACCTCGGTCATGGCCGGGCCCGAGCCGATGATGCCCGGCAGGGCCGGGTTGGGGCCGTCGCCCGGCTGCGGGGCGGGGTGCGGTCGTAGGGATAGGGCATCGTCGCGCGTCCTTCCGAGGGCCGTTCGGCCGGGCCTCGCGGCTCGCCCGATCGGGCCCTCCTCTCCTCGATCAATCCTTCGCTCGACCGCCCGCCCGGCCCGGGCCCGGCCCCGGGGTGCGTCGGGGCGGCGGGGCGGGCCGATCTCGAGGGCGGTCATCGGGGGTTGGCATCGGCCGGAGGCGCGGCGGGCGCCTCGGCGTTGGCGGGCGGGGCCGCCTCCGGCGACGGCGGAGAGGGGGCCGCGCCGGGGGCCGGGCTCGCCGGCTCGGGGGTCGGTTCCGGGGGCGTCGCGGGGAGGCCGAGGCGCTGCAGGCGCTCCCCGATCGGGCCGGGCCTGGGGACGCATCGCGCCGACGACCGCCGCCAGGGCGGTCCGCAGCGTGGGGTCGGTCTCGTCGTCGAGGGCGTCGAGCAGCTTGCGCCTCCTGCGCGGCCTCGACCAGCGGGCCGAACCGCTGGATGCTCCGCGACAGTTGCACGGCCGCGCCGAGCCGCAGCGGGGCCGGCCGCGACGGGTCGAGCACGACGTCGGCCAGGCCGCGCTGCGCGGCGGCGTCGGGCACGTCGCCCAGCGCCGCCGAGGCGGCCAGGCTGGTCGTCGGCGTGTTCAGCGCGATCGCCAGCGCGGGCTCGGCGCAGGTCGAGGTCGGCCTCGAACGGGCTGCCCGGCCGCGAGGCCAGCCGCGCCAGCAGCGCGGCCGCGTCGCGGGCGTAGCCGGCGCGCTCCGCGTCGGAGAGCTGCGACGGCCTCCCGCCGAGCTGCCGCTCGAGGTTGGCCGCGTCCGGGGGCGTGACCAGGAACTTCACGCCGGGGAAGTTCGCCAGCGTCGAGTCGAGCTGCGGGGCGAACCCGAGCGGCCCGACCACGTAGGTCGGGATCGCCCGCGGTCCTCGCGTCGGCCCGGAGGTTGGCCAGCGTGTCGAGCAGCCGCCACGACCCCTGGATCATGTGCGGGTCGATCACGATCAGCTCGACGTCGGCCGTCTCGGAGGCGGCGCGGAAGCCCTCGTCGCCGGTCGGGGCGAGCGTCGGGTCGTAGCCCAGCTCGCGGAGGAACCCGACCAGGCGGTTGCCGCGGGCCATGTTGCCGTCGATGACGACGGCCCTCGGCGCCTGCTGGTTGGCCACGAACCGGGCGAGCACCGGGACGACCCGGCTCGACCCGGGGAACGGCCGCCTCGGGTCGAGCTCGACCAGCGCCCTCGCGGCGGCGAACTGCGTCGCGGCGGCCGGGCGCCCACAGCGCCTCGACCAGCGGGTGCGGGCGGCGGTCGGTCGCCAGGGCGTTGCGGTCGGTCACCAGCCCCAGCGCCGTCGCGGCGACGGCGGCCAGGTCCCACTTGCCGTCGTCGATCGCCGAGCGGAGCACCCGCCCGAGCACCGCCGGCCCGGCCGACACGGCCGCGGCGAACGTGTCGGCCGCGTCGCCCGCCGAGGAGGTGAACCCGGCGACGCCCCCCGCCCTCTCGATCGCCTTCTCCAGCGCCAGGCTGATCAGGACGACCTGCGCCGGCACGTCGGCCGGGTCGATCCGCAGCGCCTCGCGCGCCAGCCGCAGCCCGAAGAACCCCTCGGCCTCGCCCCGCGACACCTGCCGAGGCGCCGGCACCTTCTGAGCGTCGTCCCACGCCCAGACGACGACCTCGTCGCCGGGGAACCGGACGGCGTGGGTGTGATACCCCCTCGCCTCGTCGACCAGGAGGCGGACCGGCGAGCGGGGCTGCGACTCGAACGACCGGCCCGTGATCGCCGCGATCGCGCGGCGGGCCGCGCCGCCGATCGTGGTGTCGGCGCCGTTCTCGGCGGCCAGGTACGACAGGTGCGGGACCGCCCTCGGGTCGCCGATCGACGCCCAGGGCGCGGGCCGCGTCGGCGACGAGGCTGCGGGTCGGGGCCGTCGAGAGTCGCGATCAGGGGGGGGACCGCCGCCCGGTCGAGCCGCCCCATGTTGCGGGCGATCAGGCGCCTCGCCTCGGGGTCGAGGCCCTCGCGCTGCAGCGCCTCGACCAGCGCCGGGACGGCGTACGGGCCCGCCTCGCGGAGCCTCTCGACGGCGTATTGCTGCTCCTCGGGGCTCTTCGTCAGCGCGTCGATGTACCGGGCGAGCCGCTCGGGCCGGGTCGCCGACCGCCGCGACGCGGCGGCCAGCATGTCGACCAGCACCCTCGCCTGGGCCTTCGTCTCGGGATAGTCGTCGAGCCGCAGGATCGACCCGGCGCCGTAGCGGTCGCGGATCTGGAGCAGCGTGGCGTCGTCGGGCTGCTTCTTCAGGAGCGCGTTGAGGTACGGCACCGCCTGCTGGACCTGCCCGGTCCGGACCAGGTAGTCGACCGCGTCCCAGAGCTCCAGCGGCGTCTCGGGCGGCTTGACGAAGACCTCGGGGCCGGGCACGCCGTACGGGTTCGGGCGCGGGCCGGGGGCCGGCGTCGGCGCGGGCGCCTCGGCGGGCGGGTTGGCCCCCTCGGCCGGGCGGGCGGGCGGCTCCTCCTGGCCCCTCGCGACGGGGGCGATGCCGGGCGCGGCCAGGGCCGCCGCGAGGGCCACGACGCGGGCGGCCGACCGGCGGCCGCGGGGCTGGGAGGTTCGGCGCATGGCGGGCCTGCCTCGCTCGGGGCCTCGGGTCTCTTCGGGTTCGCGGTTTTTCATCTTAATGTAAATTTCAAATTTGAAATTTCAAATTCGAGATTGAGGTTTGACGGATGGCGTGGCGACCGGGTCAGATCGCCGCCCGCTCCTGGAGGACGAGGTCCTCGTAGGTCTCGCGGCGACGGACCAGCCGGGCGCCGGCGCCGGCGACGAGGACCTCGGCGGCGCGGGGGCGGGTGTTGTAGTTGGAGGCCATGACCATGCCGTACGCCCCCGCCGAGAAGGTGGCCAGCAGGGCGCCGCGGTCGAGCCGGGGCAGGGCGCGGTCCTTGGCCAGGAAGTCGCCGCTCTCGCAGACCGGGCCGACCACGTCCCAGGGCTCGGTGCCGGGGATCGCCGCCTCGAAGTCGTCGGGGGGGGCGGGCAGCCCGTCCGGCACCGCCACCGGCCAGATCCGGTGGAACGACTCGTAGAGCGCCGGCCGGATCAGGTCGTTCATCGCGGCGTCCTGGATGAGGAACCGCTTCTCCCCCGACTGCTTGGTATATAACACACGGCTGACCAGGATGCCGGCATTGCCGGCGATCACCCGCCCCGGCTCCATCGCCAGCCGGCAGCCGGTCCGCTTGACGGCCGGCACGATCACGCGGGCGAACTCCGCGATCGGCCTCGCCTCGCCGCCCCGGTAGTCGATCCCGAACCCCCCGCCCATGTTGTACCAGGCGATCGGGTGCCCCATCGCGCGGAGCGCATGCGATGATCTCGACCCCCTTGGCCACCGCCCCGCCGTACGGCTCGGAGGTCGTGATCTGCGAGCCGATGTGCATGTGCATCCCGATCATCGAGACGCTCGGGATCGCCTTGACCGCCTCGGCCAGCCGGAGCGAGCGGGCGATGTCCATGCCGAACTTCGTCTCCTTCTTGCCGGTCGCGATGTACCGATGCGTCTTGGGATCGACGTCGGGGTTGACCCGCAGCGCGATCGGCGCGACCCGCCCGGCCTCGGCGGCGACGCGGGCGATGGCGTCGAGCTCGGCCTCGCTCTCGACGTTGAACATCAGCACGCCCGCCTCCAGGCCGGCGCGGATCTCCTCGTCGGTCTTGCCGACCCCGGCGAAGACCACCCGATCGCCCGGCCCCCCGGCCAGCCCCACCCGGTACAGCTCGCCCCCCGAGACGACGTCGAACCCGCTGCCGTGCTCGGCCATCACCTTGAGGATGCCCAGGTTCGAGTTCGCCTTGACCGAGTAGCAGACCAGCGGGTCGACCTCGGCGAAGGCCTCCTGGAGCGCCTTGAGCTGGCCCAGGAACGCCCCCTGGCTGTACACGTACAGGGGCGTCCCGTACTCCTCGGCCAGCCGGGCGACCGGGACGTCCTCGCAATACAGCTGGCCGTCGCGGTAGTGGAAGTGGTCCATGAGTCTCTTCGGCTCTCGTCTCGGTTGGGCGTAGTCGGCACGCCGGTCAGTGATCCGCCATTCGACTCCTCGCTGGGCATCAGTCGCGGTCCCACTCGTCCCGCAATTCCGAGAGATCCGGCAAATCCTCGCGGCCTCGCCAGACCCCCTTGGCCCTCCTCAGCGACGCGAGCCGAGATTGCCTCTCGAGACGGATCGCGAGGAGATCCAGGGCCTCCCGGATCAAATCTTCTTCCGACCGACCCGTGTTTTGCGACAGGACGCGAAGTCGATCGACATTGACCTCGGTCAGGGTGATCTGTGAGCCGAGCATTGTCGTGTGCCATGAAAAGGGTGGGACAAAAGATCCCAGCCTAAGATTGCCCGGACTACCATTAGGATCGTTTCGTCTAGACGGTCCAGGGCCGGATTGCTCATTCCTCAGACATCGATTCTCGATATGTCCGCTCAAATGGACTTGAACCATTCGGGATCGACGATCACTTGCTCGACGAATTCAGTTTTCACGCCGAGTTTCAATTCCTTGAGTTTTTCGGCCAATTGATCGCCATCTAGCAAGTCAATCGGCGGAGCCCCGTCTCGTGTCGCCTCCTTGATCGCCTCTCTGGTGAACGATCCCGTGGTGATGAAAAGCCCCTTGTCAGCCCTTCCGACCATGGCTCCGCGAAAATCGCGGATCTCACCCGCCGAGACCGCGCCCTGGTATCTCTTGCATTGGAAAGTGAATACTCCACCGCCTGAAGGCGGTGGCTTCGGGGTAACGGACTCAAGTCCTGTTCCGAACGGAGTTCGGCTGTAAGACTCCGACCCAAGGTCGGCTCGAAGGACTCCGAGCCAAGCTCGGCTCAAGACCTCCGGCCCGAGGCCGGCTGAAGCTACTCGACACCACCTTCGACCCGGAAGTCGCCGCTATGACCCCGCCCCTGGTTCTCGATATACGCCGCCACCACCTCATCCGTCACGTTACCGCTGCTGCAGCAGAAGTAACCCCGCGCCCACAGATGACGGCCCCAGAACTCCTTGCGGACGTGGGCGAACTCCTGCAGCAGCTTGTACGCCGTCTTCCCCTTCAGCCGCTGCACCAGGCGGCTGATTGTCACCTGCGGCGGGATCGACACCAGCAGGTGGACGTGGTCCTTGCTCACGTGACCCTTGATGATCAGCACGTCGCAGGTGCCGCAGATCGCGCGGATCAGGTCCCGCACGCGGGACCCGACCGCGCCGACCAGCACCGGCTTGCGGTACTTCGTCACCCACACCAGGTGCAGGTGGATCTCGAAGACACTGTGGGGGCCATGCCGGTACTCCGTCATGCGGCCCATGATACCGCCGAGGAACGCTAAAGCCGTCGCCTAAAGGCGAGGGTTTTGACCCTCCCAGCAGATGACAATAACATGAAAACTCATTAAACCATGGATTCTGGCAATCCCCTTGCCGTCGATACCCCCATCGCCGGTCTTCCCAGTCACCTCGACTTGGACGAAGCCTGATTCACGCAAGATTCTCTGGACCAAGCGTTCAAACGCCGCGGGTTCGAGTCCCTTGATCATTACTCTATGCAGTTGAGCCCTCCACGACTGATCTTCTTCAGGCAATTCTTGTTCGGGAAACCTTTGCGGGTCCTCATATAATTCATCAATCTTGCTATCGTCTCGCTGTCCGGCCGGGATCGTCCCCGCGATTCTCTCTTGACGCTTCAATTGATCTCGTACTTCCCGCATGATCTCATCGGGATTTACTTCCTGAACGTTCTCGGCCTTATCTGTGAGCGCCCAGACACCGCGGGACGAATTATTGATCAGACCAAATTTTTTCAGGTACGTGCGTGCCCATGCGAGTCGGTATTCGATCTCGGTTTCATTGCCAGAGTCGGGGTCGTGCAGTCGCTCTAAAACATCGTTGCTGAAGCCGGAAAGCTCGATGACCTTGTCATTGATCTCTTTGATCGATCCCGATCCCCCTAAAGTCTTCAGGGCTTTCAGGATCGGATTGAAAAATGTATGATATTGTGGTATTATCTTTTCCATTGTTGTTTTTCTGTATTATCCCACCCTCTCTTTCCAGTGCGTCAGCTGTTTCTCCACCTCGGCCGGCGCCGTCGAGCCGTACGACCGGAACGCCTTGACCGCGTTGGCCACCCCCAGGATCTCCTTCACCCCGGGCCCGAGCCGGGGATGGGCCCGGGCGAACTCGTCGTCGGGCAGGTCGGCCAGGCGTCGCAGGCCCTGGCGCTCGCAGAGGCCGACCAGGTGGCCGATCACCTCGTGCGCGGTCCTCTGCGGTACGTCTTGCTTAATTAGGTGTTCCATCAGGGTCGTGGCATCAAGATAGCCCTCGTCGAGGCGCGCGGCGATCCGGTCGGCGCGGAGGAGGGCGCCCGAGACGACGACGGCGGCCAGCTCCAGGCACGCCTCGACGGTGTCGAAGGCGTCGAACAGAGGCTCCTTGTCTTCCTGGAGGTCGCGGTTGTAGGCCAGCGGCAGCCCCTTGATCAGCACCAGGAGCGAGGTCAACGACCCGACCACGCGGGCGGACCGGCCCCGGATCAGCTCCAGGACGTCGGGGTTCTTCTTCTGCGGCATGATGCTGCTGCCGGTGCAGATCGCGTCCGGCAGCGCCAGGAAGGAGAACTCCTGCGTGCTCCAGAGGACCCACTCCTCGGCCCAGCCCGACAGGTGCTCGGCGATCATCGTCAGGACGAAGGCCGACTCCAGCGCGAAATCGCGGTCGCTCGACACGTCGAGGCTGTTGGCCGCCACGCCGTCGAAGCCGAGCGCCCCGGCCACCTGCTCGCGGTCGATCGGGAGCGTGGTCCCGGCCAGCGCGGCCGCTCCCAAAGGCAAGATGTTCAATCGCTTGCGACAATCGGCCAGCCGGCCGCGGTCGCGGGCGAGCTTCTCGACGTAGGCCAGGAAGTAATGGGGGGCGAGGACCGGCTGGGCGCGCTGCAGGTGGGTGTAGCCGGGCAGGATCACGTCGCGGTGCCTTTCGGCCGCCGCGACCAGGGCGCGCTGGAGGTCGAGCAGCCGGGCGTCGACCCGGTCCAGGGCGTCGCGGGCCCAGAGCTTCAGGTCGGTGGCGACCTGGTCGTTGCGGCTCCGGGCGGTGTGCAGCTTGCGGCCGACGTCGCCGATCCGGTCGATCAGCGCCGCCTCGACGTGCATGTGGATGTCCTCGCGCTCCAGGACGAACGCGAAGCGCCCCGCCTCGATCTCAGCCCGGATTTCCGACAAGCCCCGCACAATTTGCTGGCACTCGTCGGGGGTGATCAGCCCGACGTGCGCGAGCATCTCGGCGTGCGCGATCGACCCCCGGATGTCGTGCTCGAAGAGGCGACGATCGAAGGAGATCGATTCGGTGAACTGTTCGACGCGGCGGTCGGTCCTGTCGCCGAACCGCCCGCCCCAGGGTTTGCTCGCCACCGTCGCCGGCTCCTCAGCGGGAGATCGTCGTGCACGAAGATTCGGCACGAGTCGTCCACCATTTTAGGCAGCCGAGGCGGCGTCTGTCAACCAAGGGGCGTGGTGGCCGGAGATCGGCTACTGGCCCGAGCCGGTCTTGGTGCGCGTCTTCTTGCGGGCTGGGCGAGAGGTGTCCTTGGGTGCTTCTTTTTCGGGCGTGGGGTTGGTCCCCGCCGCCTTGTTGGTCTCGTCGTCGCCGCCGCCGGCCGCCGGAGGTTCGGCCGCGCCGGGGGCGGCGGCGTTCTCCAGCTTCGTGATGTCGAAGGGCTCGCCGAGCATCTTGTTGAAGTTGGTCTTCTGCTTCTTGTCGAGGATCTTGCCGATCTGCTGGACGGCCTCCTGGCGGAGGTTGGCGGTCATCTCGCGCATCTGGGCGAACTGGTCGGGGTCGACCTGGCCCTGCATCGCGTTCTGGCGGATCATCATCATCATCTGGCGCTGGCCTTGCTGCAGCTCCAGCATGATCTGCTGGATGTATTCCTTCTGGGTCTGGTTGATGTTGAGCTTGGAGGCGATCTCGGGGCGGGCGACGGCCAGGGGGCCTTCGGCCTGGAGGGCGATCTGGTTGAGCCGTTCGTTCTGCTTGGCGTCGAGGATCTGGGCGACCTCGCGGTCGATCTCCTGCCGCAGCTTGAAGCCCGACGCCATGATCGTCTGGGGATTGTTGCCGCCGGAGAGCATCATGGCCCGGGTGAAGTCGCTGAATTTCTGGCCGGCGGTCCGCGAGAGGGTGTAGACCTTGGTCTTCTGGGCGTCGGTGAGCTTCAATTCCTTCTGGACCGCCGGCGCCATGAGGATCTGGACGTGACTCTGCGGCCCTCCTCGCATCGCGCCGACCATGTTGCCGCCGGGGCCGCCCGGGGGAGCGTTGGGACCGTCCGCGGGGGCGTTGGGATCGCCCGGGGGCGCCGCCGCGCCCGGGGATCTGGGCCCGCGCGCGGGGACGGCCGCCGCGAGCGTCAGGGACAGGCCGATCGCCACGATGAGGGTGCGGCATCGAAGCATCGCAATCTCCTTACGCCCCCCGCTCGTCGGGAGGATTCCGGGACGGGGACGGGTCGCATCCTTCCCGGCGCGGGGCGATCCGGCCGATG
Source organism: uncultured Planctomycetaceae bacterium (assembly GCA_963708145.1). GTDB lineage: Bacteria > Planctomycetota > Planctomycetia > Isosphaerales > Isosphaeraceae. Next base: position 1,031,979 of record OY970189.1, read on the forward strand.
GTGGATGCAGGGGTTTACCTGCCGAGGATCGGGGGAGTTTCGGAAATGGTCGGGGCACCCGTTTCCGGGTGGCTCTGTCCCCTCTTCGCGACGGACCTGGACACGGTCGAGCTTCCGTATCGTCCAGCGTTTCGCCGCGGATCGATCGTAACAATTCGCGGCTGGTTTGGCTACGATCTGAGGGTGCGGCGGCGTGGTACGCCCCGCGGGGGCCGCTCCATGCGTCTCGGGCGACAGTTCCGGCTCCGCACCTTGATGATGGCCGTCGCGCTGGCGGGGGTCGGGATGTGGGCCATCCGCGACCCGATCTTCTCGCCGATCGTCCTGTCCCTGCTGATGGTGATCGGGGCCTTGACGCTCAATGTCATCTTGGTTTTCGGGCTGGGTTGGTTGATAGGCGGCCTGTTCGCGCTGGGCGAGCGGGTCGTGGGGTGGGCCTGGCGCGTCTCGCGGCGGCCCGACAAGAGGGCGGGCGGCCATCGGCCTGCCGACCCCGCGAGGGCTGGTCCATGCGTCTCGGGCGGCAGTTCCGGCTCCGGACCCTGATGGTGGCGGTCGCGCTGGCGGGGGTCGGGACGTGGGTCGTCCTCGACCCGTTCTCCAGGGTCGTCGCCCTCGTCGTCCTGGTCGGGACGGGATGCGCCGCGGCCGCGGTGATCGGGTCCGCGGGCGTCGCCGTGATCATGGTCGGCCTGATCGCGCTGGGCGAGAGGGTCGCGGCGAGGGCTCGTCGCGGCTCGCGGTGGCCCGACGGGTGAGGGGGCCGAGCGGCCGGCGAGGCCGCTCGGCGCGAGGTCGGCTCGGCGGGGGGCTACTTGGCCTTGGCGGCGCCGGCGGCCTTGGTCGACGCCGATCACGCCGACGGCGAGACGGCCGCCGGCATTGCCGGAGGGCTGCGTCTTCAGGTCGTCGGCCTTCTCGTGGACGACCACGCCGCGGCCGAGGATCGAGTTGGGGCCGGTGAAGCTGAGCGCAGGGTCGACGATCTCGACCGTGGCGTGGCCGTCGTCGTTCGCCTCGATGTTGCCGAGGTCGCCGACGTGCCGCTTGGTCGACGTCGGGGCGCCGTGCTCGGCCTTGGTCGGGTTGAAGTGGCCGCCGGCCGCCGATGCCGTCGGCCGAGCTGGCGTCGCCGAACTCGTGGATGTGGAAGCCGTGCGGGCCCTTGGTCAGGCCGTCGATCTTGGCCACGACCTGCACGCCCCCCTCGGCGTGGTCGAAGGTGACCGTCCCGCTGACCTTGCTGTCCTTGGTCGGCTGGAGCACGGCGATGGCGTGGCTGACCGGCGAGCCGGCCATCATCCCGGCGTGCGGGGCCTGCGCCCGCGAACCGACCGCCGCCGCCGCGACGATCAGGCCGGCGGTCGCCAGGACGGGGACAATCTGCGTGCGTCTCATGGGGTCTCTCCTGGTTGGGTGATCTCGGGGCTCGGTGCAACGCTCCGGTGCGATCTCGGGTGGCATGCCCAGATCCTCGTAGGCATGGTCTGGGGCCCGGACAGGCCCGCGAGGACGCGGGCATGCCACCCGGGATCGGATCGTGAGACGATCTCAGCTTTTAGCCGGCGCGGGGCCCCTCCACAAGGGGCTCTCGGCGGGGGTCGGGGGGCTGCAAACGCGGGGCCGACCTCAGCGGGACGCGGGCGCGACCGGCGGTGCGAGCCGCGGGCGCGGCCGCTCGCGGCGGGCGGCCTCGCGGGCGCGGGCGACGGCGCGGGGCGGCCGGAGGCGCGGGCGCGGCGGTGGCGGTGGCGTCGGCCATCTCCTGCTGGTGGAGCGCGGCGATCAGGTTGGGGACGCCCAGGCGCCGTCAGCAGGTCGGCCTGCGCCTGGGTGGCCTGCCAGAGGGCGTCGAGCTCGGCGTTCTCGAGCTGGATCAGCCGCTGGCGGGCCTGGAGGAGCTGGGCCAGGGTCGGCCTGGTTGGCCTCGAAGAGGCGCTCCAGGCCGGTCGACCTGCGTCTTGAGGCCGCCGGTCAGGCCGGTGGTCTGGCGCGACCAGGCGGTTGGCGGCGTTCCACTTGGCGGCGGCGGCCTTGACCTGGGTCACGGTCCGCTGCTCGACCTGCTGGAGGGTCGACCATCGCGCGGCGGTGCGTCGGCCTCGCGCTGGACGACCAGCGGCTTGCCGTTGTTCAGGATCGGGAGCGGGCGTGATGTAGACCAGGCCGATGTACTGGATGCCGGCCTCGTCGATCTGGTAGAGCGGGCCGACGACGGGGTCGGGATGCGGTCCCCCCTGGCCAGCCGGACGGCGGCCTCGGCGCCGGCGACCGCGGCGCGGGCGGCGTGGATCTCGGGCCGGCTCTGCAAGCGCCATCTGGATCAGCGCCTGCTCGTCGAGCGTCGGGGATGTTCCGCGGCAGGACGAACTCGCCCAGCGGCTCGGCGGTGCCGGCCGTCTCGGGGATGCCGATCTGGTTGCGCAGGTCGGTCAGCGCGTTGGCGTAGTCCTGCTGGGCGACCTCGACCTGCTGGCGGGTCGCCTGGTTCTCGACCTCGGCCAGCGCCACGTCGGCCGGGGCGACCTGGTTGGCCTCGAGCCCGCGCGTGCAGCGCCTGGAGGAGCCGGTCGTTGAAGTCGGCCAGGTCGCCGGCCAGCCGGAGCTTCTCGCGGCGGTAGGCGGCCGTCTGGAAGAAGCGGTAGGTCTGCACCAGCGCGAGCAGCTCGGCCTGGACCACGGTCCACTGCTGCTGGCGTCAGCGCGGCCTGGGCGATGCCGTAGCGGTGCGTGGTCTGGTGCCCCAGCTCGATCGGCTGGCGGTACGAGATGTAGAAGTAGACCTTGCCCGTGTGGTAATACGGCCCGGTGTGGTGGCCGTCGGTGCCGGCCGTCCCCTGGTTGGCGAAGGTGTCGGGCGGGATCAGGGTGATCGGCCGGAGTCGACCCAGAGGGTCGGGTTGAGCGTGGTCGGGAACCGCCGGGCGACCTCGACCGCCTCGGGCGAGGCGATGTTGCTGTTGCGCAGGGCGACCAGGTCGGGGTTGCTGGTGATCGCGCCGTAGAGCGCGGCCTGGAGGCTGAGCGAGTTGCCCGCCCGCCGGAGGCGCGACGGGGGTCGCGCGGAGGGCGGACGCCGCCGGCGGGCAGGCTCGCGCCGGGCAGCGGCCGGCGGCGTCGGCCGGGCCGGCCTGGGCGCGGCGGACCGGGGCGTCGGCGGCGGGCCGGGGCGGTCGCGGGGCGATCAGCACCGGCCCCCGGGGGTGGCGCGGCGGCGCGGTCGCCGCGGAGGGCGGCGGGAATCGACGGCGCCGGCGGGCCGGCCTGGGCGGTCGCGGCGAGGGTCGCCGCGGCGGCCAGCAGCGGCAAGGCGAGGTCTGACGCGCATGGGACTCGCATCCTGCTCTCGTGATCGCATCGCGACCGCGGGTGCGCCCGATCGCGGTTCCGTCGGCGGCCGTCGTCCTGCCGGCCGCGGGGGGAGCCTGTCGCATTAAGGGGATCGGCCGGATATCATCGCGCCCCGCGAGGGTTAAGAAAAATTTATCGAAACTCCCCGCGCGACGAGGCCCGGCTCTTGAGTATCTTATCGTAATCGAGGGCTGGCCAACTTGTCTCGGAATGCGGAGGTCGGGGGATTGATCATGACCCGTCGAAGGTGGACGCCCGGGCCCGTGCTGTCGCTGTCGTTGTCGCTGGCGGCCGGGCTGATCGTGTGCGCGGGCGTGGCGGGCTGCCAGCCGGCAGCGAGCAGCCCGGCGGCCGTGACGAAGCCGCCCGGCGCCGGCGAAGGTCAACGCCGGTCAAGGAGGCCGACCTGGCCACCGTCATGCTGACGCCCGAGGCCGAGAGCGGCCTGGCGATGGCGACGGCGCCGCGTCGAGCGGAAGGCGGTGCCGCGGCACGGTCAACTACGGCGGCGAGGTGATCATCCCGACCGGCCGCCTGATCGTCGTCACCTCGCCGTTCAACGGCACGCTCAAGGCCCCCCCCGAGGGCCGACGGCCCGATGCCGGGCGACGGCGGTCAAGCAGGGGCAGCCGATCTTCGTGCTGGTGCCGATCCTCTCGCCCGAGTCGCAGCGCCACGATGGCCCCGCTGCTGATCGAGGCCGAGGGGCAGGTCAAGCAGGCGACCGAGCAGCTCAAGATCGCCAAGGTCGACGCTCGACCGCGCCGAGGAGCCTCGTCCGCGCACCACCTCGGCGGCACGGCGGCGGTGGTCGACGCCAAGGCGCAGTACGACCTGGCGCAGACCAACCTGCAGGCCGCCGAGAGCAGCCGCGAGATCCTCGCCAAGGTGGCCGCCGACGCCGAGACGGGGTCGATCAACGCGCCAGACGATCGAGGCGCCGGCCTCGGGCATGCTCCAGAACCTCCACGCGCAGGCCGGCCAGAAGGTCGCCGCCGGCGCGGTCGCTGTTCGAGGTCGCCAGCCTCGACCCGGTCTGGGTCAGGGTGCCGGTCTACGTCGGCGACCTGGCGCGGCTCGCGGCCGACCGGGACGCCGGCGTCGGCGGCCTGGCCGACGCCCCCGGCGCCGAGGTCCGCCGCGGCAAGCCGGTCGCCGCGCCCCCCTCGGGCGACCCGCTGGCGGCGACGGTCAACGTCTTCTACGAGGTCGAGAACACGGACGGCCGCCTCCGGCCCGGCCAGCGCGTCGGCGTGACGCTCCCGCTGAAGGGCGACGACGAGAGCCTGGCCGTCCCCCGCGCCGCCCTGCTCCGCGACATCCACGGCGGCGCCTGGGTCTACGAGAAGACCGCCGCCCACACCTACGCCCGCCGCCGCGTCCTGGTCGACCGCGTCGTCGGCGACCTCGCCGTCCTCGGCCGGCGGCACCTCAAGCCCGGCGCCAAGGTCGTCACCGCCGGCGCCGCCGAGCTCTTCGGCGCCGAGTTCGGCGGGATCAAGTGAGGAGGAGCACGCGATGGCGACGATCGTCGAACCGCAAGACCGACCGGACGCTCGAACCCGAGCAGCGGGTCGTCCTGCGCGGCGTCGGCTGGGAGGGATACGAGGCGCTGCTCCGGCATGGTGGGCGACCGATGCCACGTCCGCCTCACCTACGACCGGGGGGACCTGGAGACTCATGTCGCCGTCGACTCGACCACGAGGAATTCGGGGAGCTGCTCGGCCGGATCGTCGATGACCGTGACCGAGGAGCTGCGCATCCCGTGCGACGCGTGCGGGCTCGACGACCTGGCGCAAGCAGACTCAAGGATCGGGGCCTGGAGCCGACAAGTGCTATTACCTGGCCAACTTCCCGCGGGTCCGCGGGCAAGAAGACGATCGACCTGGAGGTCGACCCGCCCCCCGACCTGGCCATCGAGGTCGAGATCAGCCGCAGCGCCCTGGACCGCATGGGCATCTACGCCGCGCTCGGCGTGCCCGAGGTCTGGCGGTTCGACGGCGAGGCGCTTGCGGATCGCGCAGCTCCAGGCCGACGGGACCTATGCCGAGGTCGACCGCCAGCCCGAGCCTGCCGTTCCTGCCCCCGGATGAGGTCGTCCGCTGGCTCCGCCTGGCCGAGGAGATCGAGGACCAGTCCGAATGGGGCCGCCGGTTCCGCGAGTGGGTCCGCGACGAGTTGGCCCCGGGTCACGAGCCGAGGGGGTGCGTGATGGCGACGATCGCCGAGCCGAGGCCCGGGACGCTCGAACCCGAAGCAACGGTTCGTCCTGCGCGGCGTGGGCTGGCAGGGATACGAGGCGATGCTCGGCATCGTCGGCGACCGGCCCGTCCGACTGACCTACGACCGGGGGGATGTGGAACTGATGTCGCCGTCGTACGACCACGAGCGTTTCAAGTCACTGATCGGCCGCCTGATCGAGACCCTGACCGATGGAGCTCGACATCCCGTGCCGAGGCGGCCGGCTCGACGACCTGGCGGAAGCCGATCGCGGACCGCGGCCTGGAGCCGGACGAATGCTACTACCTGGCCAACTGCCGAGCGGGTGATCGGCCGGAAAGTCGACCTGGACGTCGACCCGCCCCCCGACCTGGCCATCGAGGTCGAGATCAGCCGCAGCGCCCTGGACCGCATGGGCATCTACGCCGCGCTCGGCGTGCCCGAGGTCTGGCGGTACGACGGCGAGGCCTTGCGGGTCGAGCAGCTCCAGCCCGACGGGACCTATGCCGAGGTGACCGCCAGCCCGAGCCTGCCGTTCCTGCCCCTGGATGAGGTCGTCCGCTGGCTCCGACTGGCCGACACGATGGGCCAGACCACCTGGCTCCGCCAGTTCCGCGAGTGGGTCCGCGACGAGCTGGCGCCGCGGTTGGAGGGGGCGGTGAGCCGTCCGCCGTCGATGGGGTCGTTCGAGGTCGTGCCGTGTCCTACCCGCGTGTCTCGGTCCGAGGATCTCCGGTCCACGGCGTCGGGGTCCATCGCCGTCGAGGAGGTCCCGGCCGGGGCGGTGATCCTCGAATACACGGGCGAGCGGGTCTCCCGCGAGGAGGCCCGGCGCAGGGAGGCGGCGACCCCGGGTGTTACGTACATCTTCCGGTACGACGATGAGTCCTTCATCGACGGCTCGGCGGGGGGCAACGAGGCGAGGTTCATCAACCACTCGTGCGCGCCGAACTGCACGATCCGTCGCGAGGGGGGCCGGGCGTTCATCGATCGCCCGCGAGGCGATCCGCCCCGGCGACGAGCTGTCCTTCGATTATGGATTCGATGTGGACGATGAGAGAGTGCCCTGCCGTTGCGGCGCCCCCGGGTGCCGCGGATACTTGAACTGAAGTAATGAATAATGAGTGATAAGTAATGAGCGACGAACCTGAGAGTCCCGGCCTCTTCGCCCCGACCACTCGTCACTCATCACTCGTTACTCATGACTTCGAGGGGTCGGCGGGCCGTGGCCTGCCCTACTTGCCATGATGAACTGGCTCGTCTCCACGTCGCTCCGGCTCCGCGTGCTCGTGCTGGCGCTGTCGGTCGTGCTGATGATCGTCGGCGTCCGCGACGGCGCAGAACGCGCCGCTGGACGTCTTCCCCGAGTTCGCGCCGCCGCTGGTCGAGATCCAGACCGAGGCGCCGGGGCTGTCGACCGAGGAGGTCGAGAGCCTGGTGAGCGTCCCGCTGGAGAACGCGCTGAACGGCACGATCGGGCTGAAGACGATCCGGTCGAAGTCGGTGCTCGGGCTGTCGTCGGTCGTCCTGATCCTCAAGGAGGGGACCGACCTGATGGCGGCGCGGCAGGTGGTGCAGGAGCGGCTCTCGGTCGAGGCGTCGCGGCTGCCGGCGGCGGCCAGGCCGCCGGTGATCCTGTCGCCGCTGTCGTCGACCAGCCGGCTGCTGAAGATCGGCGTGTCGTCGAAGACGCTCTCGCAGATGGACCTGACCGCTGCTGGCCAAGTGGACGATCCGGCCCGCGGCTGATGGCGATCCCCGGCGTGGCCAACGTCGCCATCTGGGGCCAGCGCGACCGGCAGTACCAGGTGCTGGTCGACCCCGACCGGCTCCGCGCCAACGGCGTGACGCTCGACACGGTCGTCAAGGCCGTCACCGACGCCTCGGCGGTCGCCGGCGGCGGGTTCGTCGACATGCCCAACCAGCGGATCGCCGTCCGCCACCGCTCGCCGATCGAGACGCCCGAGGACCTCGCCAGGACGACCGTCGCCTTCCGCAACGGCGCGCCCGCTGCGGCTGGGCGACGTGGCCGAGGTCAAGATCGGCTTCCCGCCGCCGATCGGCGACGCCGTCATCAACGACGGGCCGGGCCTGCTCCTGATCGTCGAGAAGCAGCCGACGGGCAACACCCTGGAGGTCACCCGCAACGTCGAGAAGGCCCTCGAGGACCTCGAGCCCGGCCTGCAAGGGCGTCGAGGTCGACCCGACCATCTTCCGCCCCGCGACGTTCATCGAGCGGTCGCTCGACAACCTCGCGCGAGGCGATGCTGGTCGGCTGCGTCCTGGTGGTCATCATCCTCGTCGTCGTTCCTGTTCGACTGGCGGACGGCCCTGATCAGCCTGACGGCGATCCCGCTCTCGCTGATCGCCGCGACGCTGGTCCTCGTCTACATGGGCGCGACGATCAACACGATGGTCCTGGCCGGCCTGGTGATCGCGATGGGCGAGGTCGTCGACGACGCGATCATCGACGTCGAGAACATCGTCCGGCGGCTCCGGCTGAACCGCGCGTCGGCGCGGCCGAGGTCGGCGTTCCGGGTCGTGCTCGACGGCCTCGCTGGAGGTCCGCAGCGCGGTCGTCTACGCCAGCCTGATCGTGATCCTGGTGTTCCTGCCGGTCTTCTTCCTCGAAGGGCTGGCCGGGTCGTTCTTCCGGCCGCTGGCGCTGGCCTACGTGCTGGCGATCCTGGCCTCGCTGCTGGTCGCCCTGACGGTCACGCCGGCCCTGTCGCTGATGCTCCTGACCGGGCGCGACCGAGCGGCAGCGCGAGTCGCCGCTGGTCCGCGGGCTGAAGGCGATCTACCGCGCGATCCTGCCGGCGCTCGTCCGCCGGCCCGGGCTGCGCGGTCGCTGGTGCTCGTGGTCGCGTTCGCCGCGACCGGCGTGCGCCGTCGTGGGGCTGGGCGAGGAGTTCATGCCGAACTTCCAGGAGAACGACTTCCTGATGCACTGGGTCGAGAAGCCGGGCACGTCGCTGGAGGCGATGACGCGGATCACCGAGGACGCCAGCAAGGAGCTGCGCGCGATCCCGGGCGTGAAGCAACTTCGGCTCGCACATCGGCCGCGCCGAGGTCGCCGACGAGGTCGTCGGGCCGAACTTCACCGAGCTCTGGATCAGCGTCGACCCGAAGGCCGACCACGACAAGACGATGGCCAAGATCCAGAAGGTCATCGACGGCTACCCGGGCCTGTTCCGCGACGTGCTGACCTACCTGAAGGAGCGGATCAAGGAGGTCCTCACCGGCGCCGGGGCGACGGTCGTGGTCCGGATCTTCGGCCCCGACATCGGCGGTCCTCCGCGACAAGGCGCAGGAGGTCGACGACGGTCGATGAAGGAGGTCCCGGGCGTGACCGACCTGAAGGTCGAGCCGCAGATCCTCGTGCCGCAGCTCGACGTCCGGCTCCGGCCCGAGGCCGCGGCCCGGCTCGGCCTGACCCCCGGCGACGTCCGCCGCGCGGCGACCACGCTGGTCAAGGGGCCGAAGGTCGGCGAGCTCTACAAGGACCAGAAGATCTTCGACGTCTTCGTCTGGGGCGTCGAGCGGGTCCGCGACGACGTCTCGCAGCTCCGCAACCTGCCGATCGAGACGCCCGCTGGGCACCCACGTCCCGCTGGGCGACGTGGCCGACGTGGCGATCGTGCCCGCCCCCAACGAGATCAAGCGCGAGGGGGCCTCGCGGCGGATCGACGTCGACCTGCAACGTCCAGGGGCGCGACCTCGGGAGCGTCGCCCGCGAGATCGAGGCGAAGGTCAAGCGAGCTCTCCGTTCGCCGCGCGAGTACCACCCCGAGTTCCTCGGCGAGTACGCCGCCCGCGAGGAGTCGCGCCGCCGCCTGATGGCCCTGGCCGCGCTGTCGCTGCTGGGCGTCCTGCTGATCATCCACTCCGACTTCCGCACCGTCCGCCTGACGGCCCTGGTCTTCCTGACGCTGCCGTTCGCCCTGATCGGCGGCGTCTTCGGCGCGGTGCTCGGCGGCGGGCGTCCTGTCGCTGGGCTCGCTGGTCGGGTTCGTGACGGTGCTGGGCATCGCCGCGCGGAACGGGATCATGCTGGTCAGCCACTACCGCCACCTCGAGGAGGAGGAGGGCGAGCCGTTCGGCCTCGACCTGGTGATCCGCGGCTCGGTCGAGCGGCTGGCGCCGATCCTGATGACGGCGCTGGCGACCGGCCTGGCGCTGGTGCCGCTGGCCGATCGCCGGCAACAAGCCGGGCCACGAGATCGAGCACCCGATGGCCGTCGTGATCCTCGGCGGCCTGGTCACCTCGACCGTGCTGAACCTGTTCCTGATGCCCGCCGCTCTACCTCGCCTTCGGCCACTCTCGGGTGCGCGACGAGACGGGCGTCGAGGCCGACGGCGAGGTCGCGGCGGTCGGCGCGGCGCCTTGTAGGATGTCCTACCGGCCGGCGTCAGCGCCCCTGGTCTTCGACCACCTGGCGTACTCGTTCGCCACCTTCGCGCCCCACTCGCCGTACCAGGCGTAGCCGTTGCGCCGCTCGGGCTCGATCTCCGACATGTCGTACTTGATCACGCTGTCGCGCCCGCTGAAGATCGGACGCATGGTCGGGATCTCGTAGAACCGGGCCCAGAGCGGGGGCGCGGCGGGGTCCTTGACGATCACCTTGTTGCGGTCGACGACCTTCTGCCGGATGCCGGTGAGCTTGACCTTGTCGAACCAGCGGGCGCCCGCCTCGACGGCGCGGACGACGTCGGGGCCGGGCCGGTCGAGGCTCATCAGCAGCATCAGCAGGCCCGAGCTCTCCGACCCGCTGAGCGAGACCGGCTCGAACGTCCGCGCCGGCCGGGGCTCGAGCGTCACCTCGTCGTGCTGCGCACCAGGCGGTCGAGCTCGCCGTTGACCTTGACCTGCGTCTTGACGATGCACCGGATGCCCGCGTCGAAGGCGCGCGCGCGGCCTCGCGGCGGGGCGCATCGACGAAGCGGAAGTCGTCGGACCGCGACACGTCGCGGAGCAGCCCCATCAGGTTGAGCATCGTGTTGTCGTTGTACGTGATGTGGCGGGGATAGCCCTTGCCCGGCGGCGAGGTTTGCGGCCATCCGCCGGTGGGGTACTGCGCGGCGAGGATGTGGTCGAGGCCCTTGAGGACGGCGTCGCGATACTCGGGCTTGTCGGTGGCGCGATACGCCCGCGCCAGGAAGTGGATCTCGCCGACGGTCGCGCCGTTGTCGAACGTCCCGCGGAGCCTGGCCGGGTCGCCGTCGTAGGGCTTCGCGGACGTGTCGATGTTCTTCGGCCAGTCCCCCAGCCGGGACTGGTATGAGAGGATGTTCGCCGCGACCCGCGCCCCTCCGGGCCGCGATACCAGTCGTCGGGCTTCTCGGTGTACGCCCTCCACGGCGCGCCCTCGGCCGTCGCGCCCGCCCCCGCCGCCAGGAGCACGATCGCGAGGCTCAACGTCGTCCGGTGCCGATGCATGGGATGGTCCCCGTCGCGTCCCCTGGGCAGTCCCCGGCCTCCCGCCGCACGCCGCCATCATAACCGTCGCGGGGCGGTTTGCCAGGCGGTCGGAGGAGGCGTCGCGGACGGGGGCCGCGACGGGCACGGGCCCCTCATCTCATTTCTGCGAGATGTAGACCGTCGGGTCCTTGTGCACGAAATGGATGTCGAGCGTCCGCAGGTAGGTGTGCAGGCCGGCGTCCTGGATCGGCATCAGGTGCGCCGGCTCGTCGGCCTCGTTGTGGTGCGAGTGCCACAGACCGGGGGGCGTCACGAACGCCGAGCCCGGCTTCCAGTCGGCGCGCGTCGGGTTGACGATCTTGCCCTGGTCGTCGACCTTGTCGCCGATCAGCGTGTAGCACCCCTCCGGGCAGTCGATGATGAAGTCGAGCGCCACCGACTCGTGGTGGTGCGGGAGCTGGACCGAGCGGGCCGGCAGGACCCCGTACATCGCCCAGATGACGTGCGTGATCGTCCGCGTCTGGGGGAACTCCCGGTTGGCCATCAGGACGCTGACCCGGCTCTTCTTGCTCGCCTCGGGGTCGTGCTCGACCTTCTTCAGCTCCAGCGCCGCCTTGTCGTGCGGGTAGAGCGTCGGCCGGAATCGCGGGGTGGTGGCGCGGACGCCCAGGTAGCGCAGCAGGGGCTCGTCGTGGACCCAGTAGAAGGCCGCGTCGGACTCGGCGAGGTGCGTCGCCTCCGACCCGGCGGGGAGCGTCAGGAAGTCGCCCTTCCGCCAGCGGATGCGATCGCCGTGGACCTCGGTGACGCCCTCGCCGCGGATGACGTGGTACAGCTCCGAGGTGGCGTTCGGCGCCGTCGCGACCCGCGCGCCCGGCTCGATCCGGATGAAGTTGGCACACGAGCGCGGGGCTCGTCGCCGGCCCCGGGCACTTGAGCCGCTCGCTGAGGTCGAACGGGATGATCCGGGTCGGGCCCTCCTCGTGGAGGTGCCTCGGGAAGTCGGCCAGAGGCACCTTGGAGATCAGCCCGGCGCCGATCGGGTTGGCCGCCTTGCTGTACTCGTAATAGAGGCCGTCGCCCGACCAGCGGTCGCGGTCGTTCGAGGCGTCGCGCGTCGTCTCGGCCATGCCGTCCTCCCTGCAACGGGGGCCCCGTCGGGATGCCTCCGCCCGGGAATCGAGCCCTCGGGACGACGCCCGCCGAAACGGAGGCGTATGCAGGGATCTGCAAGCAATTCCGATACCGGACGGCGCGGGTTCAGGGGAGGAATCCCCGCACGTCGATCCGCGCGACCTCGCGGCCCTCGACGATCAAAGGCACGGCGTCCCCGACGCCGTATGCCCGGTCCGAGCGGTAGGAGGGCGCCGCGACGGGGCCGGTCGGGTCGGTGTAGACCTCGACGCGGAGGTCGAGGAGGTTGACGATCCAGAAGACCGGGATGCCCGCCCTGGCGTACAGGCGTGCCTTGAGGCTGCGGTCGTCGGCGAGCGACGAGTCGGCCACCTCGACCACCATCGCCAGGTCGGCCGGGCCGGGGTGGCGATTCATATTGTCGCGGGGTGTCCCCCGGACGACCGCCAGGTCCGGCTCGGGCTCGCTGTCGGCGGTCGTGATCGCCATCTGCACGCGGACCCGCCATCCGGCCGGCAAGCGGTCGCGGAGGACATCCGTGAGCAATTCGATCGTGGCATCGTGGGGTGGTTTGCGGGTCATCTTGGCGACGATCCATCCTTCCAGGAGCTCGAACCGCTCGTCCTGGGCGAACACGCCGGCATCGATCATCCGGTGGTATTCGTCCACCGTGAATCGTCGCATGGGGAGGGGCGGGGGCTGGGCGGGGGCCCAGGCGGGTTGCGTGCCGACTGACATGGGGGCCTCCTCGATCGGGCGCGGGACCGAACGGCGCCATTGTATCACGACGGGCCCGCGATCGCCGACCGGGGCGCCCGTCGCGGAGGGTGCCCCGGTCGCGAGCCTCGTCGCCGGGCGTCGCGTCAGGCGGGCGCGGCCGCCTCGGCCCAGTCGACCTTCTTGACGTGGGTGGCGAAGCACCAGCAATAGCCCTCCGGGTCGGTCACCCGGCACATCCGGTCGCCCCAGAACGTGTCCTCGGGCGGAGCGTTGCCGTGCGCACCCGCGGCGACGGCGCGGTCGTACAGCGCGTCGACGTCGTCGCAATAGACGTAGAGCTGCACCGGCGACGCCGTCCCGCTGGTGGCCGGGGCCTTGGTCGGGCAATCCCCCTCGGGGCCGAGCATCACGACGCCGTCGTCCCGGGCCATCTCCGCGTGCCCGATCGTGCCGTCGGGCTTCGGCATGGCGAACCGCGTCTTGAACCCGAACGCCCTCTCGTAGAACCCCAGCGCCGTCGCGGTGTCGCGGACCGTCAGGTAGGGCGACACCCACGGCATGTGCTCGGGCCGTCCCGATCCTCGAGACATCGTCATCTCTCCTCCCATCAGGTTTGGAAGACATCGACGTGAACCGCGGCGGGACGATACCCGCTCTCTGAACGCGCGTCAACTCCACATTCCCGGTCCGCCGCCGTGCCCCATCCGGGACCCAAGACGGAAGCCCGGCCACCCGCCGCGGGCTTTCCCCCGGGCCGTGACCGCGGTAGAGTGATTCGGGGGACGTAACGTCGCCGCCGGGAATCCCTGGCTCGCTGGTTCGATGGCATGATCCCTCCCGGGAGATTCGACCGACATGCGACTTCCTCCCTCCGCCCGCAAGTTCGCACGATCCCTGGCGCTGGTCGCGGCCGTGGCGATGCCGCGAATCGCCGCGGGCCAGCCGGATCGGCCCGCGACGCCCAATCCCGCACAGGCCGTTCCCTCCCGGGCCGATGAGAGCATCCGGACGATCAACGACGAGTACGACGAGAAGCTCCTCCAGCTCGACCGGCAGCGCCTCGGGCGCCTCGGCCGTCTCGCGGCGCGGCAGGAGCCCGCCGGCGCCGCGGCCACCTACGAGCAGCTGTTCCGCCTGGGGATCGCCGCCAACCTGTTCCGCGACGCCGAGGCGGCCGCCGACGCCGTGGCGAAGGACGGCAGCCCCTCGCCGACCACGCTGGCGCTGGCCCACCTGGTGCGGATCATCGCCAGGGCCGACCGCGGGGCCTATGACGATTCGCTGGACTGCCTGCGACAGGCCCTCGCGCAGAGGGAGAAGGACAAGGAAGGACGAGCCGGCGCCGCCAGGGCGACCCTCGCGGCCGAGGAGGTCGTGGGCATCTGCGACGCGTACTATCAGCGCCTGGTCCACGCGGGCCAGTTCGCGATCGCCCGGAAGGCGTTCCGGCTCGCGCTCGACGAGGCCAGGCAACCCGAGGTCAAGGACTTCCTGAGGAGTCGCCTGGACCGGCTCGACCGGGTGGGCAGGCCCGCCCCCCCGATCCGGGGGACCGACATCGACGGCAAGCCCTTCGACCTCGCCGATTCCAAGGGGAAGGTCGTCCTCGTCGTCTTCTGGGCGAGCTGGTGCCTGCCCTGCGCCGCCGAAATCTCGTGGCTCGAGCAGGTCTACGACACCCACCGCGGCCGGGGCCTGCAAGTCGTGGGGATCGACCTCGACGCGGTGCAGGACGGCGGCCCGAAGCTCGAGACGGTCCTGCCCAACGTCCGCCGGTTCCTGATCGATCACAACGTCCGCTGGCCGACCCTCGTCAACGGGGCGGGCGACCGCGACTACGCCAGGGCCTACGGGATCACCGACATCCCGGCCAACGTCCTGATCGACCGCGAAGGGAACGTGGCCCAGATCGACCTGGTCCGGCAGAATGCCGAGCCGGTGCTCTCCCGGGTCGTCGGGCCCTGAGTCGCGGACCCGTCGGCCGGGGCCCGCGGCCGCCCGGAGATGCCCTCAGGGCGAGGCGGCCGGGGGATCGGCCGCCTGGGCCAACGACTCGTAGAGCGCGAACAGGAAGGCGTGGAACGTCTCGGCCACCGGGGGCGTGGCGGAGGCCCGGATCTCCCTCAGGGCCGGCTGGCCGTAGTCGAGCAGCTTCTGGCGGGAGTCCGCCACCGAGGCGATCGAGGCCCTGCCCTGCGCCTGCAACTCCCCGAGGACGACCAGCGAGCCCTCGTCGGCGATGTCCCGTTTCTGCTGCAAGTCGCCGGCGACCGGGGCATCGCTCGGCCAGAGGAGCCGCTTCGCGCCGTCGAAGAAGCTCGCGAGGGGGACCACCGGCCTGGGGGCGGTGCCGGCCGTCGGGGACGGCGCCGGGCCCCGGCCTTTCACCCGGGGAGGCCGGGCGATCCCGTCGCTGGGACGAGGGCACCCGCCTCGCCACGTTGTAGGAGGGGACGAATCCGTTGTCACGGATGCGGTTGAAGTAGGCGTTGGAATTGCCCGCATAGACGCTGTTGGAGGCCGGACCGCGCGTGGCGTTGGCGGCGCTATTCAACGCGCGCTGGTTCAAGAAGTCGGTCGTCGGGGACGTATGGTTGAAGCCCCCGAAGCCCCACCCCCACCAATCGCCCCGGGCCGCGCCCGGCCCGAACCCCAGGACGGCCCCCCCCAGGAGTAACGTCCGCAGTTCGCGACACCGCTTCCGATTCCAGTTCATCGTCCGTCCCTCGGATGTTCGGGCCCGCGGCGGGCCTGAGGAGGCCGGAGCCGACATGCTCGCCATGATGATCCTCCGGTGCGCCGGACGGCGGGTGGTGCTGCTGGTGCCGCCCGCCGTCCGAGGGGAAGGGAAATCCTGGCCTGGGTGCGCGGTCCATTATGCGACCGCGGGCGCCCCGATCCAACCCCACACCGGACGGGTGGCCGGGGCCAAGCGCCCGCGTGCCTCGGGGAGGACCGGCCTCGATCCCGGGGCACGCGGGCGCTTGGCCCCGGCCACCCCGCCGCGTGGTGGCCCGGACAACTTGATCCGCCCCACCCGCGGGAGGGGGACCCTCCTATCGAGGAATCGGCTCCTGACTATTTTCTAGCATCATAAATAGTTCTGACCCCTTTTCCTCCACGTCTAACTTTTGTGAACATGTACCTGTTCGCTCGCTTGTTCCGTTTCCTGTATTTGGTCTCTCTCGCTTGCCCTCTCCAGGTTCAGGGCCAGAAGTCGCGACAAGACTTCATCATCGGACAGGTCTGGCGTCCACCCGTAGGCCGCAAATACGGCCTCGTCGAGCCTGCGATGGGCCAAGTCGAGCCATGTCGGCCGGTCGTTGTAAAGTTTCGTGAGGGTCTGCCCTGCCAATTTCCTCGCGCACTCGGCGTTCTTGGGTACGCGGCGTGCGTAGTGGACGGTGCCGACGCCCCGGGCATCCGGATCACGGACGAGATGCCCCCAAGGGCCGGATACCGTACCGGGGAATTCGAGGATTTCCTCCCTCGTCCATTCGGGCGGGGTAAGCCTATTGTTCCTCTCCGCGTCGAGGTCCCGTGCCGCTTCGCCGATGACCGACTCCAAACCGGCGAAAGGCTCGGGGAAGGGGAAAGTTTCGAAGCAGGTAGTGGGGGTGTAGCGCGGACGGTTTTCCAGGAAAGTCCCCCGCCTCAACGACCAAACCTCATGAACCCTGGATTGCAAGACCCCGAAGGTGTAGTCGTCATCACGGGCGACCACGAAGAGGGCGTGGTCGGGGAGCACGCACGAAGGAATCCATACAAATATTCTATGCTTAGAAACGATAGTTGTGGCAATATATCGATCATTGCGGGAGATCGCGCCTTCATCTCGCCGCACGGCTCCGCGTGGAGCCACCACAATTCCCGATACTTTCTCCTCTTAACATTTCTCCGCTCCGGCTCGACCCGCTCCCGGACGATCCTGAACGGCTCTTCATAGCGGCTGGCTTCCGCCTTGCTCATCGTGACCCCGAAGTCGATGATCCAATAGTCGCTCGGCGCTGCACGATGTCGCGGCCGTTGGACCAAGGACGCACGACGTCGCTGTTGGGCTTACCGTGAGGGTTGGGACAATCCAGGAATCGAGCCGCTTCGTGCAACGGGAGATCAAACTTCCCTGACTTGACATCGGCATAAAAACCAATGTTTTTGTTTTCTTCAAGTCTGCGACTCAGCGTGATGTTGCTCGTGGATGTAAGATCCGGGTTGATCGTTTCAACGACCCGGCCATCGAGTTCTTTGGCCGCCTGCAACCCTTTGTCAAAACCAATCATGCTCACGCCAACGTTGGCGCCGTCCTGTATCCACTTTCGATTGGAACAGGCAAAGAAGACGTCGCCGCTCCGCTTGATACGCTTCAGGACTTCGCAGTTCAACCCGCCCCGAATCCCCTGGGTGGCAAGGAGACCGACCCTCCGGGCCTTCCCGGATTCGACCTGCGCCTCGCCTTTTCGAACCAGTAGCAGCACAGGTCGCTGAAATTTGGAATTCGATCCTGATACATTGAAAATAAATTGTTCACATAATCGTCACCAAGTTCGGTCCTCAACTTCTTCGCGCCGAGGAACGGCGGGTTTCCTACGATGAATTCGGCATCCGGCCATTCGGGTTCCTTGGGATCATCGGGGCATGAAAGATCGAGGATTGCGTCGGCGTTGCGGATGTTGTCCAGCGTCCTGAGAATCGGCTTCCAATCGACCTTGTACCCGTTAGCCTTGGTCCACTGAAGCCACCCGATCCACATCGTCATGCGGGCTAGATCATAGGCATATTGATTCTTTTCAATGCCACGCAACTGCCACGGGCCGACCCCGGGCAGGAAGGCGGCAATCCTCCGCTCGTTGGAATAGACGAGGACTTCCTTCTCTAGATCCTTCAATTTCTGGAGGGTCACGAACAGGAAGTTGCCCGAGCCGCACGCGGGGTCAAGGACCGTGACATCCTGGAGCCGCTGGAGGAAATCCAGCACGATCGATCGGGCCTTCCTGATCGTCGTCGAATCTCTCATCGGCGATTTCGCCCTCTCCCCGCCCGGCTTGAATTCCCTATCGCGTTCCTCCAATAGATCGTCGAGCTTCCCCCTCACCCGAGTCCATTCCTGCCGCAACGGGTCCATCACGACGGGCTCGACGATCGCCGAGATGTCATCCCGCTTCGTGTAATGCGTGCCAATCTCGGTCTCCTTCGTCGGATCCATCCCGCGTTCGAAGAGAGTCCCGATGATCGATGCATCGATCTCACCCCAATTCTGTCGTGCGACCTTATGGATCGCCTCGACCTCGAAACCCGTCAATTCAAGGGGCTGGACATTGGCGAAGAGATCACCGTTGAAGTGGGGGATTTTCTCCAGGCGGAATCTCCCCCCGTGTTCATCGCCTTGAAGAGATTGAAGATTTCCCGCGAGATCCAACGGGGATCGCGATGAGTTTTCTCAATAATATTTGTGAAAACATAATTATTCAACAACAGGACATCCTGCGCGAAGAAGCAGAAGACAACCCGATCGAGAAACCTGGCAACTTGGGTCGGGTCAAGGCCGCGGTCTCGCATGCGTTTTGCAATATCGGCCAGATCACCCGCAGCCTTGGCCGTGATCGCCTCGACTTCCTGCCCCGGCTCAAGCTTCTTCGGCTCGTAAAAAAGGCGCTCGACGATGCGCCGATTCCCCGTTTCGCCTAGGTCCACCAATGGGAATATGTAACTCTTGGTTTCTTTGTCCGGGAAATTGGTCCGGATGTCGAGGATTGCCATGTCGCACGCGACTAGCAATGGTGGGTTCAGCAAGGCTTCGCGGTACTGGCGGAGCTGGTCGTGGGCCTTGTTGAGATCCTTGCCCTTCGACTTGTATTCCCAGGCGAAGAATTTACGCTTCCATACGTCGGCGCGTCCCCGACGACCGTTCGCCTTGGCAACCTCACGCTCAAAGGTCAACGAGTCGTCATCATCATCACCCGGGGTTGGGTGATCGAAGACGTGGCAGAGGTCGATGAAGTGTTCCTGGGAGTGGGAACGCTCGCGGCAGGGGGACTTGCGCCACTTGGCGACGAATTGGGAGATATTCACGGCTCACCGTCGGCTGGTCAAACCGAAGCCGTCATGGCCGGTACGGACAAGCCGCCACCCTCGGCGACCCCGGTCCCGCATCGAGCCGGAATCAGCAAGCCTAAACGAGCGGTGCGCGTGAATAAATATAGTGTACTGATGAATTTTTTAGGATTGCCAAATTTGGCGTGAATGCGTTGCCGAGGATCAACCGGTGCGGCACCTTGCCCATAAAGTCCCCGACTTGCCCACAAAAGGGCGCCCATAAATGGCTTTGTAGGCAAAGCCAAGCCAGTGGGACTCTGGGTAAGATCGTCCCCGGGACGTCCCGGGCCCGGCCGGTCCGAGGGCGAAGGGTCAACCCCGGGTCGGCGGGGTGTCCCGGATGTCCCGGAGGACGGTTTCCCGAAACGAAGCGAAATCGGCCGGACTCGGGACGTAAACACCATGTTCAATCCCACTTCCGATCCGATCGGGCCGGAGAGATTGGGCCCTGGGGGGCGGTCCCGGGCGGCGCAATGCGTCGTCCCGAAACGAAGCGAATGTGAGTCTGGGTAAGATCCCGGCCGCCGATGGGGCGTCCGACCGCGTTTCCCGAAACAAAGCGAATGTGAGACTGGGCAAGCTGTCCCTCCCGGCCGCCGACCTAATCGCGGGAGGGGTGGTCCGGACGGCTTGCCAACGCCGGGGCCGTTGTGGTGGGATGCGCGGGAGACGGGGCGAGCGGTCGCCCCCGCCCCCGGAGAGGGGACCGGGGCGGGCGACCCGGACGGAGGGACTGCCATGTCAACCCGCGTACAGTGGCTGGGCCATGCGTGCCTGATGGTCGAGAGCGGCGGGCGCCGCGTGCTGATCGACCCGTTCCTGACGGGCAACCCCAGGGCGGCGGCCACGGCCGACGACGTCGCGGCCGACCTGATCCTGATCTCGCACGGCCACGGCGACCACGTCGGCGACGCGGTCGCGATCGCCAAAAGGACCGGCGCGACCGTCGTGGCCAACTACGAGATCGGCGAGTGGCTCAAGGCGCAGGGGCTGGAGGCGGACAAGGTCCACGGCATGCAGCACGGCGGCGGCCGTCGGTTCGAGGGCATCGGCCGCGTCAAGCTGACGCTCGCCTTCCACGGGTCGGCCCTGCCCGACGGCACCTACGGCGGCAACCCGTGCGGGTTCCTCCTGGCTTTGGACGACGGCACGACGATCTACGACGCCGCCGACACCGGCCTGTTCGGCGACATGAGGCTGATCGGCGAGGAGGGGATCGACCTGGCCGCCCTGCCGATCGGCGACTACTTCACGATGGGCCCCGACGACGCGGTCCGCGCCGTCAAGATGATCGGGCCCAAGGCCGTCATCCCGATCCACTACGGCACGTTCCCGCCGATCGTCCAGGACGCGAGGGCCTGGGCCGACCGGGTCCGCCGCGAGACGGTGGCCGTGCCGGTGGTCCTCGAGCCGGGCCAGTGGCACGAGGTCAGGCGCGGGTTCCGCTGAGGTGCAGGCCCGCGCCGCCGCGTCGGGTCGCGTCACGACTGGACGAACCCGATGACCTTGTTGTTGATCAGGATCTCGCCGTCGGGGACGGTCGTGCCCGCGGGCACGGTCGAGCCGGACACGTAGGCGCGATCGCCGATGGTCGCGCCGTCGCCGACGGTCGAGCCGGTGACGACCGCGCCCGAGCCGATCGTGGCGTTCGAGCCGATCGAGCCGTTGGACGTGCCGAGGATCACCGCGTGCGTGCCGATGTGGACGTCCTGGCCGAACACGAACACGCCCTTGTTCGCGGTGCTGGTGGACAGCGGCCAGTTGATCGTGACCGAGTTGCCGGTGAAGATGTAGCCGGTGAAGATGATCGGCTGCCCCTCGTCGGCGCGGATCGCGTTCTGCTGGCCGAGGCGGTGGCCGAACGGGTAGGCCCGCTCCTCGGCGATCACCTGGCCGGTGATCCGGGTGGTGAAGTAGTGGACGAGCTGGGTCGAGATCTGCCCGCCCCGCGGGCCGACGAACGTCGGGCTGATGGCGCTGGAGGGGCTCGAACGCGGGGCCGTTGCCGCTGCCCGGCTCGGCGCTGACGCCCTCGACGGCGGCGAGGCTGCCGTTGTTGACGCCGCTGATGGTGACCCCCGGCGAGGCCCCCGTGGCCGAGTTGCCCTGGTAGAGCTGCGTGTAGCCGGCGGCCAGCGCCTGGTTGTTCGTCAGGAGGGTGCTCAGCGTGACGTAGTCGGCCGCGGTGACCGCGGTGGCCTTCGTGGGGTCGGACAGGTCGGCCTGCGTCGTGATGCTCGCGCCGGGCAGGACCCGGACACCCGCCGGGATCGTCACGCCGGGCCCGACGTAGGCCAGCCCGCCGACGATCGCGCCCGGCTCGACCGTGGCGCCGTCGATCACCGCATTGTTGCCGACCTCCGTCGGCTTGGCCGAGGGGTCGAACGACCCGATCGTGCTCGGGCCCGTCACCGTCGCGCCGTAGCTGATCAGCGTGGCGTTGCCGATCAGCACGCTCGTCGTCGGGTCCTTCGCGCCCGTGGGGTTGCTGACGATCGTGGCGTTGTCCAGGATGCTCGACCCGTTGCCGATCTTGATCAGCCCGGTGGTCGCGTCGAGCTTCGCGTAGGGGCCGATGAAGTCCTTGTACCCGATGATGACGTGCTCGCCGTGGACGATCCCGGCGGAGGGATCGATGAAGCTGGAAAGCGTGTGGCTGGCGCCGTAGGGGGCGACCGGGGTGTTCGGGCGGGCCGCCTCGACCCCGATCGGGTGGACGAACGGGTGTCGCAAATTGATCGGCGGGATCGTGCTGAGCACGAGCCGCCCTTCCAGGCGATCGGCCTGGGGCCGGTAATTCCTGCTCCGCCGTCTGCCGACTCCATTCATGGCATCACCGGACGATAAGGGTCCATCCTGGGACGAACGAGGGCCGAGCGATCGCAATCCCTCACGACCGATCGAGGCGGGTCCAGGCAACGGGGGGAGGGCCGTCGGGCCGGGCGCGGCAGGCCAGGATACGATCCGCCGAGCTTCCCCATGCTCACCAAGCATCGGCAAATCGCCCACCACTCCTTGACGACCATTGACCCGAGCAAGCCGCGCGGGCACCTCGGCTTGGCGTCCGAGCAGGGGCCGGTTAGCGTGGGGCGGAGCGACGCGGATCGCCATTGCGACTGGAGCCCGGAGCCTCGACGACCGATGACCGTCCCCCCGACCGAACCGGCCGCGACGGTCGCCCTGCCCTGGGGACCGGACGACGCCCTGGCGCTGGACCTCCCCGCAGGCTGGCCGTCGGCCGACGTGTCCTGGCCCGACCTGGGCGGGGTCATCGACGACTATCCGGCCGCGCTGGGCCAAGCCCTGGATGCGCCGAGGATTGCCCGAGGGTCGAGGATCAGGTCGGGCCGGGCTCGTCGGTCGCGATCGTGGTGGACGACCCGTCGCGCTGGACCCCGGTCCGCGAGGCGCTGCCGATCGTCCTGGGCCGGCTCCGCGACGCGGGCGTACGCCCGTCGGACGTTTCGATCAGCGTCGGGGTCGGCCGTCATCATGCGGTGGACGCCGACGAGATGCGGAGCCGGGTCGGGGACGCGGTCGTGGATGCGTATCGGTGCTTCAGCCCTCCGGTGGACGACCGATCGGCTTACGTCCACCTGGGCGAGACGCCGGGGGGGGTGCCGGTGCGGGTCTTCCGCCCGGTTGCCGAGGCCGACCTCCGGATCTTGATCGGCTCGGTCCTGCCGCACCTCCAGGCGGGGTTCGGCGGCGGGTACAAGCTGATCTTCCCGGGGACGAGCCACCGATCGACCCTGGGGGCGCTGCACCGCTCCGGGCTGGCGGGGGACGCCGGCCTCCTGCTGGGCAACGACCCCGGGTCGAACCCGATGCGGCGGGCGGTCCGGGAGGCGGCCCGGTTGCTGCGCGGCCCGTGCGTCTCGATCAGCCACATCCTCGGCGCGCCGGGGCAGGTCGTGCGGGTCGAGGCCGGGCATCCGGACCCGGTGCAGGAGCGGCTGGCGGCCGAGGCGCAGACGGCGGTTCCAGGTCCCTTCCTCGCCGCCGGCCGACCTGGTCGTCGCGGGCAACCATCCCTGGCCGGGCGACCCGATGCAGAGCTTCAAGGTGCTGTTGCAGCACCGCGCCGCGAGCCGGCCGGGGGGCGTCCTGGTCGGCTTCTTCTGGACCGATCCCGACCAGATCGACCGCTCGTTCCCGATGCCCTCGCTCCGCGCGATCGCGGCCTCGGGCGCCCGGGGGGCTGGGCGATCCGCCGCGGCCTGGCGGCGGCCGACCGCCTCGCCGGGGCGGTCGGCAGCCCCGCCGCCTTCATGATCCGATGGGCCCGCGAGCTGGTCGTGGACCGGACGGTGCTGGTCTACGCCCCTCCGCTCCGCGACCGGATCGGCCCCCGGCTCGGGCCGATCCGCCTCTTCGCCGACCAGGGCCTCCTCTGGCGCGCCGCCTCCTCCGCGCTGGGCGACTCGACCGCCCCCCGCATCCGCGTCTTCCCCCAGGGGGGCCTGACCTATGCCCCGCAGCCGGTGGTATAATCGGCACGGCAAGAAGTGCTGAGTGCCTCGGAGAGTGCTGAGTGCCTCGGAGAGTGCTGAGTGCTGAGTGCCTCGGAGAGTGCTGAGTGCTCGTCGGGTGGGACCGCACACCATCCGGGTCGAAAGTGGTGGGTGGTGCCCACCCGACGAAGGCCGATTTCTCAAGAATTCCGGACCAGATTGCCCCAAGGCCTCGATAATACTTCAGGGGGAGCGGAGATAACCGCGGCCTTGATGTCGTCGTGAATCAGCACTCAGCACTCAGCACTCAGCACTCTCCGAGGCACTCAGCACTCAGCACTCTCCGAGGCACTCAGCACTTCCAAACGAGATCCGCGATGGGTGAAGTCCGCCTGATACCTCTGGGGGTTGGGGAAGCGTTCAGCGCGGTGCATTACACCACCTGCCTGGCGGTGGGGGTGGACGACGACTGGGTCTTGCTCGACTGCCCGCACCCGGTCCGCAAGATGCTGCGCGAGGCGTCGCACGCGGCCGGCATCGCGCTGGACCTCGACCGGATCTCCGCCGTCGCGATCAGCCACCTGCACGCCGACCACAGCTCGGGGCTGGAGGATTACGGCTACTATTCCTACTTCGCGCTCGGCCGCCGCGCCCGGCTCCTGGCGCACCCCGACGTCTCGGCGCGGCTCTGGGACGGCCTGCTCGCCGCCGGCATGGGCCGGGTCCGCGAGCGTCCGGGCGGCCCGATCGTCGCGAAGTGCCTCGACGAGTACTTCGACCTCATCCCGTTGGACGTCGCGGGCCCGGTCTCGTTCGGCCCGTTCGCGATCGAGTGCCGGCCGACGATCCACCCGATCCCGACGACCGCCTTCCGCATCCGCGCCGGCGGCCGGACGGTGGCCTTCAGCGCCGACACGGGGTTCGACCCCTCTTTGATCGACTGGCTGTCCGCCGCCGACCTGATCGTCCACGAGGCGACCGTCGAGGGCCACCCGGGGGTCCACACCCCGTACAAGGACCTCGCCGCCCTGCCCTCCGCGATCCGCGACAAGATGCGCCTGATCCACTATCCCGACGACTTCGACCACGCCGCCAGCGTCATCGAGCCGCTCCACCAGGGGCGGTGCTACGTCGTATAGGCCCGCGATGCTCGGCGCGCCTCGCGGCGGGAGGCCCGGGATCGCGTCGATTCGCGGGCCCCAACCGGCCTCGCGGTCGTTGCAGATGCGCCCCGGCGCGCTAATGTTGAAGCCCGAGGGTCGCGGTCCGCGGGGCGCGCCGCCGTCGGGACCGTCGGAATCACCGGGGAGACGAGCCGAGATGACGATGCGACGTTTGCTGATGAGGCTCGGGTTCGGGGCGGTCCTGCTGATGACGGCCGCCGTCGGGCGGGCCGCCGATCCCGACGAGGGGAAGCTCACGCCCAAGACGCTCAGCGCCAGGCTGGCGGCCCGGCCCAAGGGGGAAGACGCCAAGAAACTTGCCGACGCGGTCCGCGCCTGGTTCGGCAGGGATGCCCTGCGCGAGGGGCCCAATCCCAAGATCGATGGCCTCGAGGTCGCCTGGGCGTTCGAGACGAAGGACCCGTCGGACGCGCCCCTGGTCGTCTCGCAGGACGGCTCGTTCACCCTGCCCCTGATCCGGATCGGGGACACCGACGTCTACGCCGCGACCTTCCCGTTCCCCGACGGCGCCGCGATGCGGTGGGCCTACCAGGTCGGCGGCAAGCGCCGCAACTGGGACCCCAAGCGCCGCAACGCCGGCCAGCTGGAGGTCTACGCCGAGCACCCCGACGCCGCCGAGCGCTCCGACGTGCCCAAGGGCAAGCTCACCCAGCAGAAGAAGTGGGAGAGCAAGATCTTCGACGGCACGACCCGCGACTGGTGGGTCTACGTCCCGTCGCAGTACAAGGATGATCATCCGGTCTGCGTGATGGTCTTCCAGGACGGCGGCGGCTACAAGGAGTTCGTCCCCACAGTCTTCGACAACCTGATCGCCAAGGGGGAGATGCCGGTCACCGTCGGCGTCTTCATCAACCCGGGCGTGTTCAAGGACGGCAAGGCGAACCGGAGCTTCGAATACGACACGCTCTCCGACCAGTACGCGCGGTTCCTCCTGGAGGAGATCCTGCCCGAGGTCGAGAAGATGGTCAAGCTCCGCCACGACGCGGCGGGCCGCGCCATCGCCGGCAGCAGCAGCGGCGGCATCTGCGCCTGGACCGTGGCCTGGGAGCGGCCCGACGAGTTCAGCAAGGTCCTGTCGTGGGTCGGCAGCTTCACCAACATCGCCAGCGGCAAGACCGGGCGCGAGGGGGGGCACAACTACGAGGCCATGATCCGCAAGACCCCCAAGAAGCCGATCCGCGCCTTCCTCCAGGACGGCTCCAACGACCTGGACAACGCCAACGGCAACTGGCCCCTGGCCAACCAGCAGATGGCCAAGGCGCTGGAGTTCGCCGGGTATGATTCCAGGTTCGTCTACGGCCAGGGCTTCCACAGCAACAAGCACGGCCGGGCCATCATGCCCGACGCGCTCCGCTGGCTGTGGCGCGACGAGAGGCTGAAGGACTGAGCCGGGCATTCCCCTCGCGGAGCGCGAGATCGTCATGCGACGCGAGGGGAAGCCTCACCCGTTCGAGTCCTTGTGGAGCGCGGGCGCCATGATCTTGGAATCGACGCCCATGCCGCCGTGGTAGACCATGGTCCCGCCCAGGTAGGCGGCGACCAGCAGCACGACGGCCGCGACCAGGCCCACGGCCCGCACCAGGGGAGACGGCGCGGACCCCCGGTTCCGCCAGCGGACGATCGCGACCCCCGCGAACAGGACGAACATGGTCGCCGCCGTGCCGATGTGCCAGGGCATCTGGCGGTGCGCCTGCTCGGTGTGCGTCGAGGGGACCGTGAAGAACGCGACCCAGCCGGCCGCGACCGCCAGCGCGGCGGCCACCACCCCCGCGATCAGCAGGCCGGTCGCGGCCCGCCACAGCCCCTCCCGCGACCCTCGCCAGGCGTAGAGGTCGAGCGCGATGCCCGCCAGCAGCAGCGCGATCGGGAAATGGACCAGCGCCGGATGGAACTCCCAGGCATACATCGCAAGCCCTTCCGGGTCCCCTCGTGCGGGCGGCCCGGGGGACATTGCCCGCGAATCAAGTGCCGGGACAACGTCAGTCGCCGTGCTTCTTGCGGAGCCTCGGCGAGAGGCGGAGGATGAGCTGGGCGCGCTCGAACTCGGCGAGCCACTCGGCCGTCGTCGCGGCGACCGCGTCGTCGGCCGGCGCGACCAGGCCGGTCGGGCAGGACGGGCCGAGCTGCTCGACGGCAAGCCGGCGATAGATCGACAGGGTCCGCTCGCCGTACCGGGAGACCTCGTACCCGTCCTCGCTCAGGAACACGACCACCGGGACGCGGTGGCCGCCGTTGATCGTCAGGGCGTCGCGGACGTCGGGCCTCGCGTCGCGATCGAGGAAGCGGAGGTCGATCGCCGTCGACGCCCTCGCGAAGTGGTCGAAGGCCGGGCACTGGTTGATGCAGTCGCCGCACCACGCCCCGGCGACGCAGAGCACCGGCATTCGCCGCACGAACCCGCCCAGCAGCCCCTCCTGATCGGGGGTGAGCCGCATCCTCGCGTGCATCGCATCCCACCGCGACCGCTGCGTGGACGTCGCATAGAGGTCGAGGAACGCGGTATAGGATAGGGCCTCCTCGAAGACGGCCGGCCAGCCGACCGCGGGGCCCCGGGCCCGGGGCCGGGGCCTCGCCCGGCGGGGCCGATTCCTGGTACGGGTACAAGTCCTTGATGAAGTCGTTGAAGTAGTTCCCCTTCGACTCGGCCGCCATCAGCTCCGAGTAGATGGATAGGGGCACGTCGAAGTATTGATAGACGCGGTTCTCGCCGGCGAACTCGACCTCCAGGATGCTGCTGGCCAGGTCGTAGCCGACCGATCGGATCAGGCTCGATTCGACGGGGCGTCGGAACACGACGGGCTCTCCTGTCGCGAAGGCTCGCGCCGGGGGACGATGTCCGCGCGGGGAATCCGCCCTATTTTACCGGGTCGGCAACCTCGCGCACGGATTCCGGGCGCGATCCGGCCCGATCCGATCCGATCCAGCCCAGGGCGTCGAGCGCGGCCAGGTGCTTGCAATGGGCGAAATCGCGGACCCCGTCGACCTGGTAGGTCCACTCGGCGCAGTCGCACTGGGTCGAGCCGTCCTGGAGGCGGCAGGCGTAGTAGGGGCCGTCGTCGAGGGGGGGCCGGAGGCGGGTCAGCCGCCACTGGATCGGGGCGAGCGGCGTCCCGGCGACGCGGAGGGCGCGGTAGGTCCGGCCGGCGATCGGGATCAGCACGACGGGGGTCGTGCCGCCGAGGGTCAGCGAGGTCAAAGGCGGCTCGGCCAGGGCCGCCTCGAGGGTCGCGCCGCCGAGCTCGGCGCGGAGGCGGTCCCACGAGCGACGGGCCTCGTCCAGGGCGCCCGGAAGTGCCAGGCGGTCGGGTGGAACGGCCCGAGGGCCGCCTCGGCCGCCTCCAGGTCGGCGGCGGCCACGTCGAGGATCATCCGCCCCCTCTGCACCAGCTCGACCGCCTGGCGCGCGGGGTCGGACGGGTCGCGGTCGCACAGCGGGGCCGGCTTCCGTCGCAGGCGCGTCGACATCGCGGCGTCCTTCCCCGCGCGAGGGCCTCATCTAATGGATGCTTATCTATCGAATTTGAGATCAACGCGAATGATCGCGGCCGGTCGCCCCCTCCTCGTCCGCCAGGTGGACGTAGCGGGGCGCGCCGTCGGCGACGCGGGCCTGGGTGGCCGCGACGCGGTAGGATCGGCCCGAGAGCGTCACCCGCTCGCCCGACGCCCAGCCCGGCCCCGGGCGGGCGCCCCCCAGCAGGCGGACCTCGCGGACCGAGGGCCGGGCGCCGCGACGCCTCGGCCGGAGGCCCCCCAACAGGATCGTCATCGCCGCTCCCTCCGTGGGCCCCGGGCGATCCTCCGGGCCCGCCGCGCCGGATCGTCCGGCGCGGGGCCCGGCGCCGCGGGGCCAGTCCCCTAGCTAACGTTCACGAGTGTACTGAACGTCAGAATGGGAGACAAGAGGCCACTCGGGGACAAGAGGTCACTAGGACCCCGGACGGCGGGCGGGCTGGGCGTCGGGGGCGGTGGCGAAGGCGTCGAGGATGCCGGATCGGCCGGGGTGGATCGCCTCCAGGCCGAGCCGCGACTGCGCCGCGTACGAGAGGCGCTGGCCCGAGCCGGTCAGGATCACCAGGCGCTGGCCCTCGGGGAGGTTCAGCAGCCCGTCGGCGGAGGTCAGGTCGCGCTGCGGCAGGCGGGGCAGCGCCGAGCGGAGGATGAACCGGAGACGGCCGCCGGGGGCGGGGCCGTCGGGGTCGAGCTGGAAGGTGTCGGGGCTGACCACCGCCACCATCGTGAACGGCTGCTGGCGGTCGCGGCGGAGGATCATGGCGCGGAGCATCAGCAGGTCGTTGGTCTCGCGGTGGCGGAACCAGACCTCGCGGAACCCCGAGGCGACCGTCACGGCGAGCACGGCGGCCAGATATCCGGCCAGGACGCGGCGCTGGCGGTCGTCGCGGCGGCGGGCCCAGCGGTCGAGCCCGCGGGTGATCACGACGACGACCACCAGCAGGTCGAAGGCCAGGTGCAGGCCCAGCGCCGTGGCGGCGTCGAGCCGGCCGCGGACCAGGCCGTCGAAGGCGTTGCGCAGCGAGGCGCTGGCCCACCAGGCGACCGCGACGGCCGTCGCCGGCGCCAGCCAGGTCAGCGTCCGGACGGCGATCCGGCGATCGGCCAGGTCGGCGATCGCCCGCGCCGCCAGCAGGTTCAGCGGCACGAGCAGGAACAGGCCCGCGATCGACCGCGGGCCGCTCGGCCAGAACGCCGGCCCCAGCGCCGCCGCCGACAGCCAGAGCACCCAGAGCACGCCGCCGACGACGTGCGGGTCGTCGTCCTCGTCGACCAGCGCCTGGCGGATCGACCGGGCGGCGGCGAACAGACCCAGCGGCATCGTGGCGGGGGCCAGCCCGACCATCCGCGCCAGCAGCCCCGATCGGCCCGCGCCGGTCGGCTGGAACGGCGCGATCAGGCGCCCCACGCCTCGGCGCCGTAGGAGGCGAACATCCGGCCGTACCAGGGGGCGGCCAGCGCCAGGGCGATCGCCACCACCACCGCGCCGACCGCCAGGCTCGGGTCGGTCCGCCACGAGAGCCACCGCCGCCCCGCCCGCCCGCCCGGCGGCGAGCCGGCGCGGAGGTACGCCTGGTGCAGCAGGGCCACCGGCATGGCGATCAGCGCGAACAGGCCCACCGACATCAGCGCCACCGCCAGCGCCAGCCCCCCCAGGATCGCCCACGAGGCCGCGCCGCCGCGGCCCCAGACGCGCGACGGGTCGGCGCCTCGGCGCAGGTGCTCGCCGTAGCAGAGCAAAGCCGCGAGCGCCCCCGCCAGGCCCAGCGTCGTCGGCGACGCCTGCTGCATCTGGATCAGCAGGTTGCGGTTGAAGCCCGTCAGCACGGCCGCGATCAGGCCCAGCCCCGGGCCGTGCCAGAGCCGGCCGTGGAGGTAGACCAGCACGACCACCAACGCCCCGGCCACGTAGCTCGGCAGCACCGTCGCCAGCGGGTTGCGGGCGCGGCCCAGCGCCAGGCCGGCCGCCTCCAGCCAGGCGTACAGCGGCGGCTGCAAGGCCACCGCGCGGAACGCCCTCGCCTCCGGAGGGGGTGCGATCTGCGACGCCGCGGGGACCTGGTCGACGACCAGGCCGTCGAGCACCGCCAGGCCGCGCAGCCCCCACCACGGCCCCGGCGGCGTCAGGTCCCAGCTCGTCAGGGCGTACAGGCCCGGCAGGACCGCCACCAGCACGACCAGCGGGAAGAACATCGCCGATCGGGGCGCCGGCCGCACCAGGGGCCGCGGCGGCGCGATCGACCCCTCGGCGCGGGCCCTCCTCGTCCGCCCCGGCCGCGCCGCCATCCTTGGCTCCATGCGACCACCCCCACACCCTTCGGGCCGGCCTCCATGACCGGCGCGGCACCATACCAGATTCCGCGAGGCGGGGGGAGAGGGTTAACCGACCAGGGCGGTTTCCTCTCTCACCAAGGAAGACCCTCCCCCGGCCTCCTCTCGATTGGCTCACCGACCGTGACGACACAATCGCCAAATGCCTGAATTGCCCAAGCCCCGATTATTGTGCAAATCATGGAGATTGATGGATCAAATTGAATGAATCACGATCAAAAGTATAATTTGGTTCGTTCGGTAGCGGCGCCTCCGAAGGGTAGGTGTCCGATTCCGGACGCACACATCTAGGAGACGGGACCGAAGACGATCTCAGGCCATCCGGCCGCGGGGCGGGAGACGAACTGGACAATTCGGATGAATCGCGATCGAAACGACGATTCGGTTACTCAGAAAATCTCCCGCGGGGCGCCGCACGGCGCTTCAGGCGGCCTGGGCGGCGCTCCAGCGTTCACGATAATCGGCCTGGTCCTTCAGCAGGTGGTACACCACCACCAGGATCTTCCGCGCCACCGCCACCAGCGCCTTCTTCTTGCCCAGACGCTTCGCCCACCGCCGGTAGGTCGCGCTGAAGATCGTCTCCTTGACGTGGACCGCCGACCACGCCGCCTGCACCAGGGCCGACCGCAGCCACTGACTCCCCTTGGTCGTCCGGCCGCTCCGCCGTCTCCCGGCGCTCTGGTCGTTGCCCGGGCACAGCCCCGCCCAACTCGCCAGGTGCCCCGCACTGGGGAACTTCGCCATGTCGACGCCGACCTCGGCCACGATCACCTCGGCCACCTCCGCGCCGACCCCCGGGATCGTCCGCAGCCGCCGCGCCGCCTCGAAGAAAGGGGCCATCATGACCCCGATCCGGTCGTCGAACTGGGCGATCAGCTCCTCCAGCACCTCGACCTGGTGCAGCAGCGCCCGCAGCAGGAACCGGTGGTGCTCGGCGACGCGGCCGTGCAGCGCCGGCCTCAGTTGCGCGATCTTGCCCCGCAGCCGCCCCCGCGCCAGCACGGCCAGCTCATCGGGGTCGTCGGCCCCGGCGATCAGCGCCCGGATCATGGCGCGGCCCGAGGCGCCGAGCACGTCGCTGGCGACGCTGGCCAGCTTGATGTTGGCCTCCTCCAGCACCTTCTGGATGCGGTTGACCACCGCGGCGCGGTCGCGGACCAGCTGGGCCCGCTGCCGCGTCAGCTCGCGCAGGGCGCGGATCGGCGGCGGCGGGATGAAGCTGGGGGCCCGCAGGCCGTACTGCAAGAGCTGGGCGATCCACTCGGCGTCCTTGACGTCGGTCTTGCGCCCCGGGACCTGCTTGAGGCGATGCGCGTTGACCAGCAGGACCTCGAGTCGGCCCTCCAGCAGGTGGAAGACCGGCTTCCAGTACACGCCGGTCGATTCCAGGGCGGCGTGGCGGACGCCCTCGGCCTCCAGCCAGTCGCCCAGCGCCAGCCAGTCGGCGGTCATGGTGCCGAAGGTCCGCACCTGGCAGGCTGACCTGGCCGTCGTCGGCGAGGCGGCGGCGCAGGCGACGACGGTCTTCTTGTGGACGTCCAGCCCGGCACAGCAGCGATGGATCAGGTCCATAGGAGTGACTCCCTGGGGGGTCCGGGCCGGTGGGACGACCGCGCGGGTCGAGCAGTTGACTCGGCGTGCTCCCCCGGGGTGCGGGGGGCGACAGGGTGGGGTGCGACGTGGGTCGCGGCGCGGTCGGGACCATGTTCGTTCTCGGGCTGAGCGCACCAAACCGAAAACCGGTCTCACCCGTGGCCGGACCCGGCTAAGGGTCTGGAACGGAATAAGCATTACGACTTGCCGTGCGATCCGGACGACTCAGGCCTGATCGTGTAGTTCCACTCACCATGGAAGTCATGGGGATGCAGCCGGACCCGCTCCATCTGCTGCTTCGTCACCTTGACCTTGGTCGGGTAGCTCCCCGTATCCAGCCGGGCCTCCACCTCCAGGCCCGTCGCGGTCCGCGTCGCGGCGATCAACTCGACGACCACCTGATGGCTGACCAGTGGGCGGCCCCGCCAGTTCATCGTGATGTGCGAGAACAGCCGGTGCTCGATCTTGTTCCACTTGCTCGTGCCCGGCGGGAAGTGGCAGACCGTCACCTCCAGGCCCGTCTCGTCGGCGAACCGCTGGAGTTCGACCTTCCACAGCCGGACCCGATAGCCGTTGCTGCCCCCGCCGTCGGCACAGATCAGCAACCGCCCGGCGTCGGAGTACATCTCCGACCCCATGCCGGACCACCACCGCCGGATGCCCTCGACGGCGAAGCTGGCCGTGTCGTGATCGACGCCCACGTTGACCCACCCCAGGTCCCAGCCCATGTCGTAGATCCCGTAGGGGATCGCCTTGCCGACGCGGCGGTCGGGGAAGTCATGGATCAGGGCCTCCTCGGGCTCACCCGCCGGTTGCCACTCCCGGCCCCGGTTGGCGTACTGCCCGACCAGCTCCTTCTTCTTGGTGTCCACCGAGATGACCGGGGAGCCCGCGGCGATGTACCGCCCGCTGATCTCGCTGATGTAGCGGAACTGGGCGTCACGGTCGGGGTGCTGCCTGCCCTCCAGGGTCTTGGCCATCGCCTGGAGGCTGTAGCCGAGGTGGTGGAGCATCTCCCCGACGACCCGATGGCTGACGGCGAACCCCTGGCGGCCCAAGGCCTCGGCCAGTTGGCGGGTGCTCTTGCAGGTCCACCGCAGCGGGGACATCGGGTCGCCCCGCGTCTCGGGGGCGATCAGTCCCTCCAGGGCCACGAGGATCGCCGGCTCCTTGTCGCGGAGCTTCTTGCGACCTCCGCCGGGCCGTCGGACGCGACCGGGGGGAGGGGGTGGAGCGTCGAGTTCCTTCAACGCCCGCTGGATCGCGGCGTGAGAGATGCCCGAGGCCCGACTCACGCGGCGGATGCCGCCGTAGCCCAGGGAGCGGGCCTCGACGGCGGCGAGGAGCCGTCGCTGCCGCTCGTCGAGGTTCGGCAGGATCGCGGCGAACTTCCGTTGGAGTTCAGGATCGTCGGGCATCCGTCCATTATGAGCCGCAGCGACGAATTATAACAGTTGTTTCGTTCCAGGCCCTAACGTACTCCACATGCCCTCCATTTTCATGGGGTGGGGTGCCAGGTCTTCCTGGCATGGCTGTTCGTTCGGCAGCGGCGCAGGGCGCCTCGGCGCGATCCGCCTTTTGCGATCGGATCGGGATCGAAACAAGTTGCCAAGGAGCCGTCGTGCGCTCGGGCCGCTCATCCATATCATCGGGCCCGGACGCCTGGGCGTCCTGCCGATCCGGCCGGTGGGGGCTCACCGCCTTTGCCATCGGCTGCGCATCGATCCGGGCTTGGCAATTCGGATCGCCGATGCGGGCGGCCCGTCGCGACGCGCCCGGGGCTCAGGCCGACTTGAGCAGGCCGCGGCGGAGCGCCTCGCCGACCTGCGCCGGGCCGTAGCCGCGCTCGACCATCAGGCAGGGGATGCCGTGCTGCTCGCAGAGCGGCCGGAGCCGCTCGGGCACGTGATGGCCGATGAAGCTCTTCAGGATCAGGACCAGTCCCACACCCCGGTTGCGGATGCGCTGCTCGAGCGAGTCGAGCAGGGCCGGCTTGGCGTCCTCGTAGGGCTCCCAGTCGAGCCGGTCGAACTCGAAGAGGCGCTGGAGCGTCCGGCGCGCGTCCTCGCGGACGCTGCCGCCGATCATCAAGACGCGCAGCCCCTGGGTGGCCGAGATCAGGTCCTCGTACCGCTCCTGGAGGGTCTCGTCGTCGCGGGCCTCCCCCTGGCGGATGCGGTCGAGGTTGCGCCGCAGGGCGCGGAGGCCGTTGCCGCCGGAGATCAGCTCGCGGAATGGCATGACCAGCTCGAGCAGGTCGGGGTCGGAGGCGCCCAGCCCGTTGATCACGAGCTTCAGCTGGGCGAGGAACTCGTCGACCCCCTCGTCGGGCAGGTGGGTCCGGGCCATCAGCGCCTTGAGCTCCTCCAGCGCGGCGAGGCCGGCCTCGCGGTTCTGCTGCTGCCGCTCCTGCTCGCGCGCCTGCCGCTCGACGCGCTGCTGCTCCCAGCCGCGGGAGCGCCGGGCCGTCTCGGTGGCCTGCTGCATCTGCTCCTGCGCCTCGACGACGTAGGCGGGCCAGTCGGTGTGGAAGTCGTGCCGGAACGCCTCGATGTAGCCGGGCTCATAGGTCTTGGAGAGGGTCTTGAGCTGGTGGAAGACCCGTTGCGCCAGCGCCTGGCCCTCCTCGGTCGGCTCGTCGTCACCGGCCGCCTGGTGCATCCGGAGCCGCCCGATCCAGATCTTCAGCTGCGCGTACTGCTCGAGCTTGCCCAGGACGCCGAAGTAGTTGACGCTGGCCTCGACCTCGCGCGACAGCGCCTGGAGCTGGCCGCCGGGGAAGTGGATCTCGGCGTCCCAGAGGAGGCGGTCCTCGGCCCCGAACCGCTCGGCCAGCTCGGGCTGGAGCCGGTCGAGCTCGCGGCGGACCTGCTGGAAATGGTCCATCGCGGCGCGGAGCTCGCGGCGCGCCTCGTCCGACTCGCGGCCGAGCCCGGCGAGCTCGGCCTGCGCCTCGCCGCGCTTGCGGTCGATCTCGGCGCGGGAGTTGGCGATCAGCGCCTCGGCGTCGGCGTCGGACGCCAGCGACGCCTTGAACTGCGCGAGCTTGCGGACCAGCTCCTTCAGGTAATGCTCGTCGGCGTCGGCCTGCTCCAGGTCGCGGAGCCGGGCGGGCCGGACCTCGCGCAGCCGCTGCGTGGCCGCCCGCGCGCTGCTCGGCGGCGCGGAGCTGCTCGGCCGCCTGCTCCGCCTCGGCCCCCAGCTTCTTGGCCCGCGACTTCGCTTCGGCCTGCCGGACCATCTCGGCGAGCCGTTCCAACGATGGCGTCATGGGGCGCGCCTCTTCCTCCTCCATCCCCCTGGCCATCCCCGGGCCAGGATGATCGGCCTCGATCGATAAAACCCGGGCAATAGGCGCAAGGACCCGATGGGATGTTGATTCGATGCTATCATGCACGAGGGCGTGCGTGTCTCCACGTCGAAGATTTTCTCTATTCTTAGCCCACTATCATAACACCGGCCACGGCGATGGAACAGGGACGAGCGGGTGGAAGGCCGAGCGGGCGGAGCCTGTGCGAACCCAGAAATCATTCATATGACTCAGCTTAAGTAAACACAGGGGACTCCGCCGAGGGCGCGCCGATGTCCTCGGGAGGGGCCGCGGCCGGGGATGGCGACCCGGGTCCCGTGCCGGGGGCACCCGGGCCCGCCTTCGGGGAGCAGGTCGCCGTTCATCGAGCGCCTCGCGCCGGCCCACGCCCGGCCTCGTCCAGCCGGTTGTACTTGGCCATCGCTCGCTTGAGCCGGTCGTGCGGCAGCGCGATGACCGTGCGCCCGTCGATCCCCGTCATCGTCTCGGCGGCGACCAGCGCGTTGACGATCGCCTCCTCGGTCGCCTGGACGGTCGCCTCGAACAGGGGGTCCATGCGGTCCAGGGGGAGCATCTCCACCCTGGGGTTCTCGCCCTCCTTCGCGGGGCCGGGCCTCGATGTCGAGAACGCGAGGAAGAGGTCGCCGGAGCCGTTGCCCGAGACGCTCCCGGTCCGCGCCAGCCCGAGCGAGGCGCGGCGGGCCAGCCGCTTCAGCTGGTGCGGCAGCAGCGGGGCGTCGGTGGCGATGACGATGATGATCGAGCCGGCCTCCCGGCGGCGGGACGCCCCCTCGGCGATCTCCCGCCCGACCGGCACCCCGGCGACCTGGAGTTGGTTTCGCCCCCCGTGGTTGGCCTGCACCAGGACGCCCACCGTGTAGCCCCCCCGGCGCTCGCCCAGCCGCCGCGAGGAGGTGCCGATCCCCCCCTTGAACCCGTAGCAGACCATGCCCGTCCCGCCGCCGACGTTCCCCTCGGGCACGGGGCCCGCCTTCGCGCCGTCGATCGCCTCGAAGACGTGCCCCGGCTTGACGTGGAACCCGTTGATGTCGTTCAGGAAGCCGTCCCAGGTCTCGGCGACGACCGGCAGCGACCACCAGGCGCCGGCGGGGTCGTCCCGGCCCTCCCGGACGCGGTGCGCGATCACGGCGTCGCGGACCACGCCGACGCTGTGGGTGTTGGTGATCATCACCGGGCCTTCGAGCGTCCCGGACTCCTCGACCCAGGCGGTGCCCGTCATCTCGCCGTTGCCGTTGAGCGAGAACCAGGCGGCGAAGACGGGCCCGGCGGGGCCCTTGCCCCTCGGCAGGATGGCGGTGACGCCGGTGCGGACCGGCCCCTTGCCGACCTCCAGCTTGCCGTCGCCCGAGATGAGGGTGGTGTGGCCGACCTCGACGCCCCTCACGTCGGTGATCGCGTTGAGAGGCCCCGGCGAACCCTCGAACGGGACGCCCAGGTCGCGGGCGCGGGGCTTCTCGCCGGCCGGGGAGGCATCCGTCACGGCCAGGGCGGCCAGGGCGAGGACTGCGGCGGTCAGGCGCCTTCGCATGGACGACCCCTCCCGGGTTGATCGGTCGACGGGACGGCCGGGCCCCGACCGTGCGCATGATATCCGCGGCCCCCCGCACCGGCAATCGTGCCGGGGAACCTCGCCTGCCCGGCGGGCGCCCGGCGCGATACAATGTCGGCGGGCCCGCGAGCCCCGCGGCTTCGAAATCGGCGACGGGGAGGCTTGGAGGACCGATGGACGTCGAGGATCGCACGTCGTCCGGGACTTGCCCGCGCTGCCGGGCGCTCGAGGAACGGGTCGCCGAGCTGGAGCGCCGGCTGGCGGAGGACGGGCGCGACCCGCCCCCGTTCGCCCTGAAGGCGATGCGGGTGATCGCCGACGGCTGGGGCGAGGGATGGAGCTTGCGCCCCTCGCCGACCCGACGGCACTGGATGGACGGCATCCCGCGGTCGTACCAGTGCCTGCCGATGACCGTGGCCAACCAGTGGGGCTGGCAGACTCCTCTGCCCGACCGACGTCCGGGCGTCGTGGGACGGCACGCCCGGGCCCTCGGGGTTGCGGGTCGAGGTCGATCCCCGCTATGCGGCCGCGATCAAGAGCCAGTTCGGCCAGGGGATCGTGACCTTCTCGCCCCCCTGGCTGTTCCGGACGCCCCCCGGCTGGGACCTCTACGCCAAGGGCCCGGGCAACCGCTGGAAGCCCAACTGCACGCCCCTGGAGGGGGTCATCGAGACCTGGTGGCTCAACTACACGTTCACGCTGAACTGGAAGGTCGTCGAGCCGGGGACCGTCGCGTTCGCCAGGGGGGAGAGCCTCGCGCAGCTGTTCCCGGTGCCGCACGGGACGTTCCAGGGGTCCTCGGCCGTCGAGGTCCCGATCCTCGCCTCCGAGCCGCAGTCCGCCCTCGACCTGATGCGCTGGCGGGACGCGCGGCGGAGCGTCGCCGACCAGCCCGACAAGACCCACCGCCTCTACCTCAAGGCCGAGGGGATCGAGGACCACCTGACCAAGATCCCCGTCCCCCGCGTCGCCCCGATCGAGCGGGACGACTTCCGCAAGTACTGAGGGCGAATCACCTCGATCGTTGACCCTTTGTAGGGTGGGTCAGCGCAGCGCAACCCACCCTACAAAGGGTCAACGACCATCGACGGGTCAGCCCCGCCGCGCCACCAGGAGCGTCAGGTTGTCGGGGTGGGCCAGCAGGTCGAAGGATTCGAGGGCCTCGAAGGCGGCGCGGCGGGTCCCGGCAAACCACTCGTGGTCGGTGTCGTGCAGCGCCAGGACGCCGCCCGGCACGAGCATCCGCGACCAGGTCTCGATGTCGAACGCCGTGTTGACGTAGTCGTGGACCGCGTCGATGAACGCGAGGCTCGCCGGGCCGTGTGCCCAGCCTCGTGCGGCCTCGCCCGAGGTCTTGCGCTCGTGGACGACGTTGCCCAGCCCGGCGACCCGACCTCGGAAGTGGCGGTACTCCTGCTCGGCGCCCCCGTAGCCGGTGAACGGGTCGACGGCGACGAGCCGCCGCGACGTCGCCCGCGACAGGCAGCGGGTGGTCTCGCCCCGGTACGCGCCGACCTCGACGGCCACCGTGCCGGCCAGGTGCTCGGTCATCGCCAGCGCACCGAGCAGGTGACGCATCTGGATCGGGGTGACCGAGGTGTTCGACCACTCGACCTCGGGCAACGCGGGCAGGTCGTCGAGGTCTTTCTCGGGGAGGGCGTAGTGCCCGAACCGCCTCCGGGCCTCCCACTCGCCCTTGATCGCGAGCGTCTTGAAGGCCAATCGCCTCGGGTGCCACTTGGGAAGCCGCTTGACGGCGAACGGGTCCGTGCTCATCTCATCGATCCTTCAACGAGCGTGCGATCCATCATCGGTCCCGGCCCGCATCATACCCGCGACCGCCCGCGACGACAACCGCCACTCGGCACCGCGCCTCGGCAAATCACACCTTGACCGTACTGTAGAAGGCGTCGTACCACGCGTTAACCCGCAGGACGATCCGGTCGAGTACATCCCGGTCGAGCTGGGTGCAGTGGGCCTCCTCGTGATACCGAAGTCTCGGCCTCCCATCGTCGACCATCGGCTCCGCGACCCAGGTGAAATAGCCCTGGCTGTCCTCCATCGTGAAATAGAAAAGGCAGAAAGGATATGGGACCTCGCCGTACCCGTGGAAACGCCGGAGACTGATCCCCAAGACCTTGTTGGCATGCTCTTCGGTGGTCGTCGATGGCGTCCCCTGCAAGTAGACCCCGAATCTCCTCTGGCCGGTCTTCCGCGGATCGACGATCTCGACGATGAGATCCAGGACCTGATCGGGTTCCCGAACCTCTTCCTTGACCACCAGGTCATCCCTGCGCGTCAGGTGCATGACGGCAAGTGCCCGGGTGCGTTCGCTGATGTACCAGTTCGAATTCCTGGCTGACATCACACTTCTCCTCAAATTTTAAATTTAGAA
The DNA here is from genome assembly GCA_963708145.1 of uncultured Planctomycetaceae bacterium. GTDB lineage: Bacteria > Planctomycetota > Planctomycetia > Isosphaerales > Isosphaeraceae. The sequence goes on from OY970189.1 coordinate 1,071,266, forward strand.
TTTTTTAATATCATGTTCTTGCTCCTCCAAAACTTCTCCACCTCATGCCATAGCAGCGGGAGGTTCGTGGTGTTCAGGGGGTAGGTTGTCGGCAGGCCGGAGATGCGCCCCATCGCGGTTCCGTTCACCGACGCGATGTACGCTTGCTCGTTCCTCTCGTCGATCCCGACGACGTAGGTGGGAGCGGGGTAGGCCAGCATCCGATCGATGTCCCTTTGGGAGACCTGGACCTTCAATCGCACCGGCGGAGTCGCTGGCGTGGTCGTCGTCTTCACTTGAGCGAAGAAGTAAGCGGTCCTCCCCGTCAGCCCGAGCAATTCGACGAGATAATCGAAGGTCGGGAATTTTGCTCCAAGGAAGTGGGGCCGGAATAGCGGCTCCCGGTTCGGGCCGCAGGGGTCGGTCATCCGCACGATGAAGAGCGCCTCTCCTCGTTCCCCGATGGCATCACGAGATGGCATTTTGCGCATCCGGTTGCCTCGTCCGGGGCTCGGACGGCGCTGATTCAGGATAATCGACGGTCCGGGGCGTCGTGAAGATGGCCGATCCTGCGATGGTCATGAGACCCTGCCCCGAGTCCCGCACACCTACCCCCCCTGCGGCATGAAGCGTTCGAGGTCCTCGCCCTTGGCGACGACGGTGACGCCCTCCTCGGTGACGACCAGGCCGCGGGCGAGGTCGGCGTCGCGGTTCCAGCCGATGTCGAAGCCGGGGGGGATCTTGACCTCCTTGTCGATGATCGCCCTCCGGATGCGGGCGTGGCGGCCGACGTCGACGCCGTCGAAGAAGATCGAGTCCTCGACCAGGGCGAAGCTGTTGATCCGCACGCCGGGCGAGAGGATGCTGCGGTACACCTGGCCGCCCGAGACGATGGCGCCCTGGCAGACGATCGAGTTGTACGCGGCGCCGCGGCGGTCGGGGTCGGTGTGGACGAACTTCGGCGGCGGCATCGGCGGCTGGAAGGTGTGGATCGGCCAGTCGCGGTCGTAGAGGTTTAATATCGGGTCGATCTGGATCAGGTCCATGCTCGTCTGGAAGTAGGCGTCGAGCGTCCCGACGTCGCGCCAGTAGGCGGCCTGCTTGCGGTTCTCGTCGCGGAACGGGTAGGCGAAGACCCGCGCGTGGTCGAGCATCGCCGGGATGATGTCCTTGCCGAAGTCGTGGTGGCTCGCCTCCTTCTTCGCGGCGTCCTGGAACAGGAGCTCGTACATCACGTCGGTGGCGAAGGCGTAGATGCCCATCGAGGCCAGCGACAGCTCGGGGGCCTCGGGCATCCCGGGCGGGTCGTCGGGCTTCTCCAGGAAGCTGACGACGCGGCCCGAGTCGTCGACGGCCATCACGCCGAAGTCGCGCGCCAAGGGCCTCGACACCGGCAGGCAGGCGATCGTCAGGTCGGCCCTGCGCGCGCGGTGGAATGCGATCATGTCGGCATAGTTCATCTTGTAGATGTGGTCGCCGGCCAGGATCAGCGTGTCGCGGGGCGCCGCCTTCTCGATCGTGTAGACGTTCTGGTAGATCGCGTCGGCGGTCCCCTGGTACCAGTGCTCGGCGATCCTCTGCTGCGGCGGGATCACTTCGACGTACTCGTCGAGCTCGCGCGACAGGAACTTCCAGCCCTGGTCGATGTGCCGGTTCAGGCTCACGGCCTTGTACTGCGTCAGGATGAGGATCTTGCGGAGGTCGGAGTTGATGCAGTTGGAGAGCGTGAAGTCGACGATCCGGTAGATCCCGCCGAACGGGACGGCGGGCTTGGCCCGGTCTCTCGTCAGGGGCTCCAGGCGGGTGCCCCGCCCCCCGGCGAGGACGATGGCCAGGACGTCTCGAAGCACCGCTCACCTCCGCACGATGGACCGGATCACCTCGGGGTCGGAGCCCCCATTGTGCGCCCGAGGTGGGGGCAATCCAACAAGCCAGTGGGGTCGGGGCGAGGAACGGCCGGACGGGCGTCCCGCCCGGCCACGATCGCCTTTCGCCGCCGCCGGCCGTTCTGATAGAGTGGTCGCGATGGCGCGACCCGGACCGCCCCGGCGGTCGCGGCCGCGAGGCGCGGGGAGGGCGCCGCGCCCCCCTGGAAGTACGATCGAAAAATCTCGGCGATCCGTCCCCTGAGCCCGGGCGGACCTGATCCCGGGCGGACCGGCGATTTCGCCGGATCGTCCGGGGACCTCGCCCGCCATCGCCCGCGCGACGACGCTCCCCACCCCCTGCCCTTGCCCTGGGAGGCCTCCGTGACCGTCCTTCCCCCTGCCCCGGCCTGGCGCCTCGCCGTCCCGATCGTGACCTGGGCCCTGGCCCTGCTCGGCCCGGCCCCCCTGCCCGCGACGGCGGGCGACCGCCTCAAGGAGCTGCAAGCGGCCAACGTCGCCACCAAGGCCGAGAAGGCGAGCCGGCCGTACCACTTCGGCTCGCAGGGGCCCGGCGACGTCTTCTCGAACCACGCCAGCCACTCCAACCGCCTGATCCCGGTCTACGTCTTCGGGCGCAAGGCCGACCTCGGCGCGGTCACGGGCGAGCGGAGCGTGTACCGCGACCCGGACCGGCTCCGCACGCTCTACGGGAGGCTGCCCGAGAACACGGTCAACCCCGGCGCCGAGTACGCCGACCAGAGCGACCTCTACCGGGTCCAGCGCGACGCGGTCGCGCGAGGGGCCAGGCACCTGTTCATCGTCTGGTTCGACGGCATGGACTGGCCGACCACGCAGGCCGCCGCGATCGCCAAGACGGGCCGGGTCTACGCCGAGGGGAAGGGGTCGGGCCTGCTCTTCCAGGACTACCGCGCCGACGGCTCGGCGCAGTTCGGCTACTACGTCACCAGCCCGACGCACGACAACAACGACCCCGACGTCGACGCGCAGACGGTGGTCATCCCGGCCGACAGCCTGGCGGGCGGCTACGACGCGAGGATCGCGGGGCCGAACCCGTGGACCCTCGGCCCGCTCGGCCCGGGCGCCGGGCTACCTGAAGGGGCAGTCGGCCAACAAGGCCGACCTCGAGGGCGTGGTGGCCGTCGGCGGCGTCCTGCACGCCTACACCGACTCGTCGCAGAGCGCCGCCGAGCTGGTCAGCGGGGTCAAGTCGTACAACAACGGCGTCAACGTCGCCGAGGGGGGTCGGCTCGTGCCGACGCTGTTCCACCAGCTCCAGGCGCAGGGGTGGGGCTCGGGACGGTGACCAGCGTGCCGTTCGACCACGTCTCGCCCGCGGCGATGTACGCGCACAACGTCGACCGCGACGATTACCAGGACCTCGCCCGCGAGATGCTCGGCCTGCGCGGCATCACTCAGGACGACGGCAAGGAGGGCCCGCACCCGGGGCTCGACGTGGTCATCGGTGCCGGGTTCGGCCAGGAGACCACCGCCCGGTCGCTCCAGGCGCTGGGCCGCAACGGCGTGGCGGGCAACCTGCACATCGCCGACGCCGACAAGCGCGCCATCGACGTCCGCCACGGCGGCAAGTACGTCGTGGCGCAGACCGAGCGCGGGGTCAACGGCGCCGCTGGCCCTGCGGGAGGCCGCCGAGCAGGCGTCGAAGGAGGGCCACCGCCTGTTCGGGTTCTACGGCGCGAAGGCGTTCAACCACCTCCCGTACCGGACCGCCGACGGCGGCTACGACCCCGCCCCCGACCTCGACGGCAAGGCCGAGAAGTACACCAGGGCCGACCTTGACGAGCAGCCGAACCTGGCCGACATGACCCGCGCCGCGCTGACCGTCCTGGCGAGCCGCCCCGACCGGCCGTTCGCCCTGTTCGTCGAGGCCGGCGACGTCGACTTCGCGCTGCACAAGAACAACCTCGACAACGCCGTCGGCGCCGTGCTCAGCGGCGAGGAGGCGGTCCGCGCGGTCATCGAGTGGGTCGAGAAGAACAGCAACTGGGACGACTCGGTCCTGATCGTCGGCGCCGACCACGGCCACTACCTGGTCCTCGACGACTCCGCCGCGCTCGTCTCGCCGAAGTAAACCGCCGAGGGAAGTCCCCGCCGCGCTCGGGGGAAAGGCAGGTAGAGGACGCGGTTTCGCATCTCCTCGGGATCGTGCGCGACGGCGATGAGCTCCAGGTCGCCGACGGCCTGGCCGATGGTGATCCTGTGCTGATGGGCATAGGCCAGGCCCGCGAGGTCGCGGCCGGCGCCCGGCCATTCATGGGCGATCGCGAGGAAGTCTTCGTCTTGCGTGAAGAGGATTGGCTCCGCCTCAGCATGTCCCAGAGGAGAAGCGGAGAACTGTGGATCATTCAGGATTTCTGAAATGACCTGAGCGGCGTTGTTGCTGAAGTCCACTCGTTGGTTCCGAGCCTTGCCACAGCACGCCCCCAGGGCAGGCGAACGTCCAGAGACCTCGGCGGTAGGACCGCATTTGTCTACGGCCACCTTTGAATCGTATCACACCAGGACATCGGGTCCGAGAGAATTCAAAGGGGTCGGAATTGATCGCATGGAACGATGTCGGTCGTCCCCGAAATCCCCTCGGAATCCCAGGACACCCGGCCGCCCGGGCCCGATGATAAAAGCTAGGCCCTCGTGCCTTCTCGATCCTTGACAAGACGAGCCGCGTGCCGCCGGTTCCGCGATGGGCCTCGCGCCGACCGAACCCGAGCCGGGAGTGCCGAGTGCCGACAGGGACGTGCCGCGTGCCGCACGACCCGGGCGCCGAACGAACAGCCATGCCAGGAAGACCTGGCACCCCACCCCATGAAAATGGAGGGCATGTGGAGTACGTTAGCCGGGTCCGGCCACGGGTGAGACCGGTTTTCGGTTTGGTGCGCTCAGCCCGAGAACGAACATGGTCCCGACCGCGCCGCGACCCACGTCGCACCCCACCCTGTCGCCCCCCGCACCCCGGGGGAGCACGCCGAGTCAACTGCTCGACCCGCGCGGTCGTCCCACCGGCCCGGACCCCCCAGGGAGTCACTCCTATGGACCTGATCCATCGCTGCTGTGCCGGGCTGGACGTCCACAAGAAGACCGTCGTCGCCTGCGCCCGCCGCCTCGCCGACGACGGCCAGGTCAGCTGCCAGGTGCGGACCTTCGGCACCATGACCGCCGACTGGCTGGCGCTGGGCGACTGGCTGGAGGCCGAGGGCGTCCGCCACGCCGCCCTGGAATCGACCGGCGTGTACTGGAAGCCGGTCTTCCACCTGCTGGAGGGCCGACTCGAGGTCCTGCTGGTCAACGCGCATCGCCTCAAGCAGGTCCCGGGGCGCAAGACCGACGTCAAGGACGCCGAGTGGATCGCCCAGCTCTTGCAGTACGGCCTGCGGGCCCCCAGCTTCATCCCGCCGCCGCCGATCCGCGCCCTGCGCGAGCCTGACGCGGCAGCGGGCCCAGTGGTCCGCGACCGCGCCGCGGTGGTCAACCGCATCCAGAAGGTGCTGGAGGAGGCCAACATCAAGCTGGCCAGCGTCGCCAGCGACGTGCTCGGCGCCTCGGGCCGCGCCATGATCCGGGCGCTGATCGCCGGGGCCGACGACCCCGATGAGCTGGCCGTGCTGGCGCGGGGGCGGCTGCGGGGCAAGATCGCGCAACTGAGGCCGGCGCTGCACGGCCGCGTCGCCGAGCACCACCGGTTCCTGCTGCGGGCGCTGCTGCACCAGGTCGAGGTGCTGGAGGAGCTGATCGCCCAGTTCGACGACCGGATCGGGGTCATGATGGCCCCTTTCTTCGAGGCGGCGCGGCGGCTGCGGACGATCCCGGGGGTCGGCGCGGAGGTGGCCGAGGTGATCGTGGCCGAGGTCGGCGTCGACATGGCGAAGTTCCCCAGTGCGGGGCACCTGGCGAGTTGGGCGGGGCTGTGCCCGGGCAACGACCAGAGCGCCGGGAGACGGCGGAGCGGCCGGACGACCAAGGGGAGTCAGTGGCTGCGGTCGGCCCTGGTGCAGGCGGCGTGGTCGGCGGTCCACGTCAAGGAGACGATCTTCAGCGCGACCTACCGGCGGTGGGCGAAGCGTCTGGGCAAGAAGAAGGCGCTGGTGGCGGTGGCGCGGAAGATCCTGGTGGTGGTGTACCACCTGCTGAAGGACCAGGCCGATTATCGTGAACGCTGCGAGCGCCGCCCAGGCCGCCTGAAGCGCCGTGCGGCGCCCCGCGGGAGATTTTCTGAGTAACCGAAAACGCCTCGTGCGCCATGGACCCGACGGCAGTCCGGCCATCGGACGACCGCCGCGCCTCGGTCGGGGTCAAACGCCGAACGAACCCACCGTTCACTTCGAGAAAGCTTTCGTCCCGATTGGTTCGCCCATCGCGCATCTCGCGCAGAGAAGTTAGGGGGGATCTCGGGGCATCTCCGAGGGTGATCGCCCGCGGGGCCGCGACGAAACGAAGCCAATGGGACTCCGGGCAAGATTCCTCGCCCCACCGAATCCCCGGGCCTCGGCGCGTGCGAAACGAAGCCAACGGGACTCTGGGTAAGATCGCCCTCGGGTCGTCCCGGACCCGGCCGGACCGAGGGCGTGAGGCCAACCCGGGCCTGCGGGGTGTCCCGGATGTCCCGGAGGGTCGGTCCCCGAAACGAAGCGAATTCGGCCGGCATCGTGACATAAATGCCATGACCAATTCCATTTCCGGTCCAGCCCGGATGGAGGAATCGTGCCCTGTGGGATGGTCCCGAGCCCCGCGAAGCGTCGTGACGAAACGAAGCCAATGGGGCACTGGGTAAGATCCCGGACGTCGATGGTGGTCCCGGCCCCTCGCGACGAAACGAAGCCAATGGGACTCTGGGTCGGTTCCCGAACGAAGCCAACGCCCGGGGCCGGTGCCGTCCCGGGGAGCCGGACGAACCCGAGGAATCCCCTGGCCGTATCCCGAGCCGGGGTGCGACACTGGATGAGGATGCGGGAGTCGCCGGACCGATCGGGTCGGGATCTGCCGGGGGGGTGATTGCATGTGCGGGATCACCGGCGCGGCCTGGACGGAGGGGGTCGGGCCCTGCCGGGGGACGTCCTGGCGGCGATGATGGCGCGGATCGCCCACCGAGGCCCCGACGACGAGGGGACGTACCGCGACGACCACGCCGCGCTGGGGTTCCGCAGGCTCTCGATCGTCGACCTGGAGGGGGGGCACCAGCCCCTCTCGAACGAGGACGGCACCGTCTGGGTCGTCTTCAACGGCGAGATCTACAACTTCCCCGCGCTCCGGAGGAGGCTGGAGGCGCGGGGGCACACGCTCCGGTCGCTCGGCGATACCGAGGTGCTGGTCCACCTCTATGAGGATGAGGGGACCGGCCTGTTCGCGCTGCTCCGGGGGATGTTCGCGCTGGCGATCTGGGACGCGCCACGGAGGCGGCTGGTCCTGGGTCGCGACCGCCTCGGGCAGAAGCCCCTGGTCTATCGCCACGACGGCGGGCGGATCGTCTTCGCCAGCGAGCTCGAAGTCGCTCCTGGCGATGCCTCCGCGCGAGATGCCCCGGCGGGTCGACCCCCTGGCGCTGGACCGCTATCTGACTTATGGCTACGTCCCCCACCCGTGGACGATCCTCCAGGGGGTCCACAAGCTCCCCCCGGCCCACTATGCCGTCTGGCATGAGGGGCGCCTGGAGATCGGGCGCTACTGGGAGCCCGACTGGGATCTCGAGCGGAGCGGCCCGCCCGGCGAGGACGTCGAAAGGCTCCGCGACACGCTCGGCGAGGCGGTGCGCGAGCAGATGGTCGCCGACGTGCCGCTCGGGGCGTTCCTGTCGGGGGGGATCGACTCGACGATCATCGTCGGGCTGATGCAGGGGGCCTCGACCCGCCCGGTGAAGACCTTCTCGATCGGGTTCGACGACCCGGCCTTCGACGAGAGCCGCTACGCCGAGCTCGCCGCGAGGCACCTGGGGACCGAGCACCACGCCTTCGTCGTCTCCCCCAAGGCGTGGGAGACGCTGCCGGCGCTGTCGTGGCAGTTCGACGAGCCGTTCGCCGACAGCTCGGCGGTGCCGACGTGGTACGTGTCGCGCGAGACGCGGCGCGAGGTGACGGTGGCGTTGACCGGCGACGCCGGGGACGAGCTGTTCGCCGGCTACGACCGCTACCGCGCGGTCGCGCTGGCGAGCCTGATCGACCGGCTCCCGGCCGGCCCTCGGGGGGTCCTGAGCGGCCCTCTGGCGCGTGCGTTGCCGGCCTCGGCGCGATCGAGGACGCGGCTGCGGAGGATGAGGCGCTGGCTGGAGGGGGTCGGCGAGGGGCTGGTCCTGCGCTACCTCCGGTGGGCCTGCCAGTTCGACGAGCCCGGCCGCGCCGCGCTGTACTCCGACGCCTGGATCGGCGCGCTGGCCGAGGCGGCCGAGGCCCTCCCCGACGAGGCCGACCCCGCCTCGATGCTCGAACGTGCCTTCGCCGCCGCCCCCCGCCGCGACCCGGTCACCCGCGCGATGGTCGCCGACCTGCTGACGTACCTGCCGTGCGACCTGCTGGTCAAGGTGGACATGGCCAGCATGGCCCACAGCCTGGAATGCCGCGGCCCGTTCCTCGACCACCGCGTCGTCGAGCTGGCCATGATGATGCCGGTCCGCCGCAAGCTGCGGCTGCGGGGCGGGCGGTCGAAGGTGGTGCTCAAGCAGGCGTTCGCCGACCTGATCCCGCCGCCGATCCGCACCCGCGCCAAGATGGGCTTCGGCGTCCCGATCGACCGCTGGTTCCGCGGCGAGCTGAAGGACGAGCTCCGCGCCGTGCTGCTCGACCCCGTCGCCCTGGGCCGCGGGCTGTTCCGCCCCGAGGCGGTCGCCGCTCTGGTCGAGGAGCACGTCTCGGGCCGTCGCGAGCACACCTATCGACTCTGGTGCCTGCTGATGCTCGAATTGTGGTTCCGCAACCACCTCGACGCCCCGGCGGCCTGAGGCGACCGGGCCGAAACAGGAGACCCGCACGATGAGCATGAGCTTCCCGGGGATGGACCCTTACCTTGAGAACCCCGCGATCTGGCCGAGCGTGCATAGCCGCCTGATCGTTTACCTGTGCGACCAGTTGCAGCCGTTCCTGAGACCCCGCTACGTGGCGACGATCCGGGAGCGCGTGTTCGTCGAAGGGCCTCGGCGCGAGGCCGTCCCCGACGTCCTGCTCAAGAGGAGCCGGTCCGACGTCGAGGCGGGCGGGGTCGCCGTGCTGGAGGAGGATGCGCCCGTCCTGGTCCGGGTGCCCGAGCTGGAGATCCACGAGACGTATGTCGCCATCGTCGACCGACAATCGGGGCAGCGAGTCGTGACCGTCATCGAGGTGGTCAGCCCGACGAACAAGTTCTCGGGGCCCGGTCGGGACTCGTACCTGGCCCAGCAGCGCGAGGTCCGCAGCAGCCCGACGCACCTGATCGAGATCGACCTGCTGCGCCACGGGCCGCATGTGGTGGCGGTCGCCGAGTGGGCGGCGCGCGGGCGCGGCGACTACACCAGCCTGGTCTGCGTCAACCGGGCCGGAGGCTTGCGCGATACGTTCGAGCTCTACCTTCGCGGCCTGCGCGGACGACCCCCGCGCGTCCGCGTCCCCCTGGCCGACGTCGACCCCGACGTGGTGCTCGACCTCCAAACCGTGCTCGCCCAGGCCTACGACGCGGGCCACTACCGCGAGCTGCTCCGCTACGATCGAGCCCGGCGTTCCACCGCTCCCGCCCGAGGACCGCGCCTGGGCCGAGGCGTTGATCCGGGAGGCTTTTCCCGCGAATGAGTGAGCGCGGCGGCGACTTTCCTCGATGATATCCTTGGGCGCGATCGAGCGCGGCGGCTCGTCGAATCAGGCCAACTTCCTAATTCTCGTGGTTGGCAGGGCAATCCAGAGGATTTCACGGCCTAACCAACGGTTGTGGCGGACCCGCTGCGCGGGCCGCTGAATCTGGGCGTGAGGCGGCTGAGGCCTGGCTCCAAACCTGGTGGGAGAGTGGTGTACGACTCCGGCGATGGGAGTTGGGGTCAGGGGTGTGGCTGTGCCCACCTGCCGATCGTTATCATCGGGATAGCTCTGCGGATCGGTGGGTCGGCCCTTGCTTTCCGCGTACTCTGGTCAGCGGTCTGCTCTCGGAGGTTGGGAGACGGGGCCTGACGAGGGAGATGCCGGTCGATGAAAGTGACGACCTATGAGGCTACGGGCGCGGTCATCGTCTCCCTGAACAAGTCCTTCCGCGGTCGCTTCCTCCAGGTCGAGTCCGAGGTCGGGATCATCGGGCGTAACGTCCTGAACCGCGTCCGGCTTCTCCTCGACGGGCCGGCATTGAACTGGGAAGAGCCGCCGCCGACCGACGGGATCGCCTGACCTCGCGCCGCAGACGACCCCGGCCGCCGCGTGCCCGTGGATCAGACGGCCAGCCCCTTGGCGCGGGCGAGGCGCTCGTAGAGCTCGGCGAACTGGGAAATCATCGCGTCGGCGCGGAACTCGGACTCGACGCGGGCGCGGCCCTCGGCGCCGAGGCGGAGGGCCAGCGCGGGGTCCTCGACGACGGTCCGGATGGCGCGGGCCAGGGCCGTCGGGTCGTGCACCGGGACGAGCAGGCCGGTGCGGCCGTCGGCGATGACCTCGGTCGTCCCCGGCGCGGCGGTGGCGACGACCGGCTTGCGGGCCCGCATCGCCTCCAGCACGACGTTGGGCAGCCCCTCGTACAGGCTGGGCAGCACCAGCAGGTCGGCGGCGGCGAGCAGCCGCGGGACGTCGTCGCGGTGGCCGAGGAACCGCACGGCGCCGTCGAGCCGGAAGGCGTGCGCCGTCTCCTCGAGCTGCGATCGCAGCGGGCCGTCGCCGACGATCAAGGCCCGCAGGTCGGGCCGGACGTGCTGGAGCAGGTCGAGCGCCGCGATCAGGTCGGCCACCCCCTTCTGCGCCGCCAGGCGGCCGACGAACAGGACCACCGGCGCGTCGCCGGGCAGCCCGAGCCCGGCGCGGACCTCGGCCGGCTCGACCTCGGGGGCTCCTCGTCCTCGATCCCCGAGCGGATCATCGCCAGGCGGTCGTCGGGGACGCCCGCCTTGCGGTAGAACTCGACCACCGCGCGCGAGTTGCCCACCACGCAGTCGGTCCACCGCGCCAGGAGGCGGTCGATGGCCAGCTCGATCCGCCCCTTCCAGTGGTCGGCGGCCATCTCGGCGGTGACCACGACCGGCACCCCCGCCAGGCGCCGCCACCCGGCCGTGCATGTTGGCCGCGAAGATCCAGGTCTGGACCACGTCGAACTTCCGCGACCACAGCAGGCGCATCAGGCGGGCGAACGCGAGCGGGTCGACCTTGAGCCTCTTGCCGATCGAAGCGACCGGGATGCCCGCCTCGCGGAGCTCGGCCTCCAGCGGCCCGAGCCTCGTCAGCGCCGCGACCTCGACCCGGAACCGGTCCCGGGGCAGGCCCCTGGCCAGGATCACCATCTGCTTCTCCGCCCCCGAGCGGTCGAGGGTCGGGATCAGTTGCAGGACGTTCAGCACCAGCGGTTCCTGAAGAAGGTTCGTTCCGAAGAGCGGGCAGTGTAATAGGATGATATCGGCGGGAGGAAGGCGTTCGCGCCGTAATTCGGGGATCGACGTCGGGGAGACGCCATGAGCCATCCGCACATCCTGGGTCCGCTGATCATCTTGGGGGCCGTGATCCTGGGCGGCCCGGTCGCGGTCGGGGCCGATGCCCCGGCGCCGGCCCGCCGCCCGAACATCCTCTGGTTCATCGCCGAGAACATCGCGCCCGCGGACCTCGGGTGCAACGGCGAGACCCAGGTCCGGACGCCCCACATCGATCGCCTGGCCCGCGAGGGGATGAGATACCGCAAGGTCTTCGCGACGGCCCCGGTCTGCTCGGCGAGCCGCTCGGCGTTCATGACCGGCATGTATCAGACGACGATCGGGGCGCACAACGCCCGGTCGCATCGCGACGACCATTTCGCCCTGCCCGACGGGGTCCGCCCGATCACGGGCCGGTTGCGAGACGCCGGCTATTTCACCGCCAACGTCACGACGATGGACGGCCGGCCCATCGGCACGGGCAAGGTCGACCTGAACTTCGCCGTGGACAAGACCCTGTTCGATTCGGCCGTCTGGTCCGGCCTGAAGGCCCATCAACCCTTCTTCGCCCAGGTCAACTCGTTCGAAGTGGAGATGGACATCTACGACCGCGAGTCCGCCTCGAAGGACCGCGTCAAGTGGGTGGGCGAGGACGACAACCCCGCGATCGCCGACCCCGAGAAGGTGACCTTGCCGCCGTATTATCCCGACCACCCCGTCACCCGTCGCGAATGGGCGCGCTACCTGGACTCGGTTTCGGGCATCGATCGCCGCCTCGGGCGGGTGCTCGCCAGGCTGGAGGCGGATGGCCTGGCGGATGACACGGTCGTGATCTTTTTCGCCGACAACGGCCGCCTCGAGGCGAGGGGCATCCACTGGTGCTACGACAGCGGGCTCTGGGTGCCCTTGATCGTCCGCTGGCCCCGCAACATCCCGGCGCCTCCGCAATATCGGCCGGGCACCGCGGACGGTCAGATCCTCAGCCTTCTCGACCTGACGGCCACGACGCTGGCCATCGCCGGCGTCGCGAAGCCCCCCGCGATGCAGTCGCGCATCTTCCTCGGAGCCGAGGCCGACCCCCCGCGATCGATCGCCTTCTCCGCACGCGACCGCATCGACGAGACGGTCCAGCGCATCCGCACGGCCCGCACCGATCGATATCGCTACATCCGCAACTTCATGCCCGACCGCCCGTTCACGGCGCTCAACCGCTACAAGGAGAAATGCTTCCTGGTCATGCCCCTGATGCGCGAGCTGCACCGGCAGGGCAAGCTCACCCCGGTCCAGGAGGTGCTGATGGCGCCCCGCCTGCCCGACGAAGAGCTGTACGACCTGGCCAACGACCCGTACGAGGTGACGAACCTGATCGGCTCGCCCGACCCCGAACATCGCCGCGCCCTGGACCGGCTGCGGCGGGAGCTCGACCGCTGGATCGTCGAGACCGACGACCAGGGCCGATTCCCCGAGCCCCCGGAGGTGGTCGCCCCCTTCGATCGGGAGATGCACGAATGGTTCGGCACGCCGATTTATCTAAAATAACGGTATTGAACACGTCGAGGTCGGGACAGTTGCTCGAAGAGTTCGAGGTGGGCCCGCGCCACGGCCGCGATCGAGTAGTCCCGCGCGACCCGCTCCCTCGCGGCGCGGCCCATTGCGACGGCGCGGTCGAAGTCGGACCACTGGTCGAGGATCGCCGAGGCGAGCGCGGCGGGGTCCCCCGGCGGGGCGAGGCGGCCCTGCGCGAAATCATTGATCAGCCGGCGGTTGCCGGGGATCGCCGAGGCGACCAAAGGCAGGCCCAGCGCCATCGCCTCGAGCAGGGCGACGCTCATCCCCTCCTCGCGCGAAGGCAGCACGAACAGGTCGGCCGCGCGGAGCATCGCGGACGGGTCGTCCCGCGCCCCGGGCATCGCGACCGCGTCGCGCAGCCCGAGCCGCTCGACCTGGGCCTCCAGGGCGGGACGCTCGGGGCCCTCGCCGACCAGGATCAGGCGGGCGTCGGCATGGCGACCGAGGACGATCGGCCAGGATGCAATCAGGGTGTCCAATCCCTTCTCGAGCGCGAGGCGGCCGACGAACACGGCGCGGGGCCTGGAGGGCCAGTCGGGGCGGGGCCGCCAGGGCCCCGGTGGCACGGGGACGCCGTTGGGTAGCTCGCGGATGCGGGACGGCTCGTAGCCGTCGGCCCGCAGCTCGTCGGTGATCGCGCGGGAGATCGAGACGACCGCGTCGGCGCGTCGGCAGCGACGGCCGATCGCGCGGCCGAACCGGCCCCAGCGCTGCCAGGCGAGGTCGCCGGTCGCCCCCGCCCCCTCGGGGCGGAGCACCACCGGGAACCCGTGCCGGCGGCCCGCCCCGACGGCCACGAAGGCGTCGTGCTTGAGCATCGAGACATAGGCCAGGTCGATCGGGTTGCGGGCGAACCAGCGCCGCAGGTTCCGCATGTAGAGCCACGTACCGACGAACCGCGCCGGCGACGTCGCCAGCCGGGTCACGACCAGGCGTCCGGCCGCCGTCGGCACCTCCTCGCGCCCCGGCACCGCCATCCCCGGCGGCCGGGCCGTCACGACCGCGACCTCCGCCCCCGCCTCGGCCAGCGCCGGCGCCAGGTAGCTCAGCACCTTCTCGGCCCCGCCGATCAACGGCGGATAGCGGCGGGTGACCAGGGCGATCTTCATGGCGGCGAGTCGTCGGTCGTCGGTCGTCGGTCGTCCGTTATCAGTTTGCCACCGCCGAAGTCCTCCGGGCACCCCCGGGGTCGGGATTCCCCGCCGGTTGACCCGCCCGAGCCGCCGGCCCAATCTCGGGTAGCGAATTCCCTGTTAGAGATAAATTTCTTCTTGACGGTGCATGGGGCATGACGTCACTATGTCTTGCCGAACCGCGGCTCGGCCGATGATCCAGGCCCGCCCCGCCGCACGGGGCGCCCTCCCGGTCGGTTGATCCGCGGCGATGGAGAGCCTTTCCGGAGACCGTGAAGTCTCCCACCCGCCACCGTGGGCCCGAGGGTCGAGGTCGACGAGCCGGAAGCGCCCGGACCCCCGCGCGGGTACCCGATGCCGCCAGTCGATTAGACCTTGATCTCGACGCACACCCCGGATGGTCGGGGACCCGGGGCCTCGACGGACGAGGGCGCCTCCGGGACTCCGAATGTCGCGGCGGGTCGGATGGCCCCCTGCACCGGGGGCCGCCCCGCGCAAGGCCGCGCGCCCCGACCCTGCTCGTCCACGGCGACGACGTTCGTCACCCGAGGAGATGCCACCGATGCGCCACACCGACCGCCGCAGGTCGTCCCGCCGATCCGCGTTCCTGCTCAGGGCCGAGGAGCCTTGAGGTCCGCGCGTTGCTCAGCGCGGGCCGGCCGCTGGACACCGTCCTGGCGGCGCGGGCCGCGGAGATCCTGCGGCTGGAGCACGCCGCGCAGGTCCACCACCACCGGCCCGCCGCCCCGGCCGGGCTCCACGCGGCCTCGGCCGCGCGACCGCAGGCCCGCATGCACACGTTCCTGGAGCTCGCCCCGGCGGTCCACCCGCTCGCGAGCTCGCCCGTGTCGGGCGCGTACAACCCCACCCAGATCCGGACGGCTTACGGCTTCAACAATATCGCATCCGTGTCCTACACGACCGGGAGCGGGCTCCCCCTGCCGGGGGCCGGCGAGACGATCGCCATCGTCGACGCCTACGACGACCCGAACATCGCCAGCGACCTGGCGACCTTCGATACCGCCTACAACATCCCGGCCCCGCCGAGCCTCACCAGGATGAGCCAGACCGGCTCGACCAGCAAGCTCCCGGGTCGTGACTCGACGGGCGGCTGGGAGATGGAGGAGACGCTCGACGTGGAGTGGGCGCATGCCATCGCGCCCGGGGCCAGCATCGTGCTGGTCGAGGCCAGCTCGAGCTCGACGAGCAACCTGCTCACCGCCGTCCAGACCGCGGCGAAGCAGCCGGGGGTCGTCGTCGTCTCGATGAGCTGGGGCGGCGGGGAGATGGCCAACGACGGCTCGTTCACGACGCCGAGCGGCCACACCCCGGTCACGTTCGTGGCCTCCTCCGGCGACAACGGTGCGCCGATCTCCTGGCCGGCCGTGTCGCCCAACGTCCTGGCGGTCGGCGGCACGACGCTGAAGCTCAACGGGGACAATTCGTGGGCCAGCGAGGCCGGCTGGAGCGGCAGCGGCGGCGGCCTCAGCAACGGCTCGGAGGCCCAGCCGTCCTACCAGCAAGGCGTCGTGACGCAGAGCACCACCGTGCGCGCCAACCCCGACGTGGCCTACGACGCCGACCCGGGCACCGGGTTCTCCATCTACGACTCGGTCGCCTACTACGGGCGCCGCTACAACTGGACCGCCGTCGGCGGCACCAGCGCCGGCGCCCCGCAGTGGGCGGCCCTCGTCGCGATCGCCGACCAGGGGCGCGGCGCCCCCGGCAACGCGCTGACCAGCACCCCCGCGCAGGCGACGGGCACGGGCACCAGCAGCAATCTCGCCCAATCCATCCTGTATGGCCTGTTCTCCACGGCCGGCTACAACTCGACCTACTTCCACGACATCACGACGGGGGCCAGCACGGGCACGCCTAACTACTCGGCGCAGGCGAACTACGACCTGGTCACGGGCCTGGGCACCCCCCACGCCGACGGGATCGTCGCGGCCCTGGTCACCCCACCGCCGCCGGCCCCGCTCACCCCCCCCGCGAACCTGTCGGCGACCGCCGACCCCGCCGGCCCGATCGCCCTGTCCTGGTCCGCCGTGCCCGGCGCGACGGCGTACGACGTCTACCTCGTCAACGGCAACACCTCGACCCTGCTCTTCACGACCACGACGACCTCGGCGGAGCACACCGGCGTGACGCCCGGTCAGTCCTACACCTATGAGGTCGTCGCCAGGAACTCCGTCCAGTCGTCCCAGCCCAGCCAGCCGGCCTCCACCCAGGCTCCCAACGTGACCCCCCTGTTCTCGGACGGCTTCAACGGCTCCACGAACAAGACGAACTGGACGCTCGACTCGGCGGCGTCGGGCGCCTGGCAGTGGGACCTCACCACCAACCACACCCTGAGCCAGACGAACAACACCGTCGCCGCCGACCCCCAGAAGGCGGTGATCAACACCGTCTCGGCCAGCTCCGCCCCGAACAGCCTGATGATCTCGGCGCAGTTCGCGGTGACGGCGTGGAAGCCCGGCGAGTTCGCCCGCGTCGGGGTCGGCCTCGACTCCCTCGCCACCACGACGGGCTCGGGCTCGTCCTCGCCCGGCGCGGGCTACAACATCGTGATCCGCGACGACCGCAGCGGGGGCCAGCACGACCTGCTCCAGTTCCTCGACGACGGCGTCGCCTGGGGCAACTCCATCACGTACCCGATCACGGTCCCGACTTCATCGAGCCCGGGCCTGACCTGGTACAACATCCAGATGGAGTCGCGGGGGGGCGTGCTCTACGCCAGCATCTGGCCCGTCGGCCAGCCCGAGCCGGTGACCTGGATGATCTCGCAGGCCGGCTGGACCGACCGCACCGGCGGCGACCCCTCGCTGAACGGCAGCTCGGAGGGGACATTCACCAACCAGTCGTTCTCGGGCGCGACGGCCTCGTTCACCAACGTGACGGTGACCGGCGGCTGACGAGCGGGGAGTTGTCAGTCATCAGTCATCAGTTCGGGATTGCGTGTTGCACACGCCCTCCGAGGAGACCCGGCGGACTGATGACTGATGACTGATGACTGATGACTATTGCGGCAGCACGGCCACGTGGGGCAGGTGCCGGTAGTCGTCGGCGTAGTCGAGGCCGTAGCCGACGACGAAGGCGTCGGGGATGGTGAAGCCGCAGTAGTCGGGGTCGAGGTGGACGACCTGCCGGCCCGTCTTGCGGAGCAGGACGGCGGTCCGGACGCTGCGCGCGCCGCGGTCGCCCATGCGGCGGACGAGCGTCGAGAGGGTGTGGCCGGTGTCGAGGATGTCGTCCAGGAGCAGGACGTCGCGGCCGGCGACGTCGGGCATGAACGCCTCGTTGATCGTCAGGGCGCCGGCGACGGTGGTCGTCCCCTTGTAGCTGCTGGCCTGCAACAGCGCGACCCGCAGCGGGAGCTGGATCTGCCGCATCAGGTCGGCCAGGAAGATCAGGCTGCCGGTCAGCACGGCGACGATCGTCAGCGGCTTGCCCTGGTAGTCGGCCTCGATCTGGCGGCCGAGCTGGCGG
Source organism: uncultured Planctomycetaceae bacterium (assembly GCA_963708145.1). Taxonomy (GTDB): domain Bacteria; phylum Planctomycetota; class Planctomycetia; order Isosphaerales; family Isosphaeraceae. The sequence continues at coordinate 1,088,887 of OY970189.1, forward strand.
ACCCGTTCCTGGATCTGGGCCTCTTCGAGAAGGATTTCCACGGGGCGGCCCTGCCTGATTCGGGTCGGGTGGAGAGGACGGGGCGCGGCCGGTCGCCGTCGCGGGACGACGGCGACCGTCGCGGTTCCATCATGTCCGACCGCCCGCCCCCTGCCAAGGGGACATCCGTCGTCCCCCTCGGCCGCTCAGGACGACGCCCGGAGGCGGCCCGGGCCCGGAGCAGGCCGAGGCCCGCCAGCGCCGACCAGACGACGATCGACATCGGCTCGGGGGTGTTCGAGACGTCGGTCGTCGGGGTCGGGGTGGTGGGGGTCGAGGTGGGGGGCGGGTTGCCGCCGGAGGAGGAGCCGGTGCTGGCGGGCACCTGGATGCTCTCGGGGCCGGGGACGATCCCCGCGGTCTCCGGGACGAGGATGGGGGCGTCCTTGGGGTCCTGGACGTTCAAGGAGAAGTGGAGCATCCCCCCCTGCTGGAACCCGCTGCCGTAGAAGCCCAGGCCGAGCTGCTGGTCGGCGGGCTGGCCCGAGGCGGCGTCCTTCAGGCCGACGACGAGCTTGCTGGCGTCCAGGCCGGTCGAGTCGGGCAGGACGGTCAGAGGGCTGCCCTGCGTGCCGTCGGCGTTGGTCGTGGGCAGGACCGTGCCGGGGGGCTGGATGTCGAGGACGACCTGCGGGCCGGTCGAGGTCGGGTCGGCGGCCGGGATGGCGGCGGTGGTCGTCAGGAAATAGGTGGCCGTGCCGTCGGAGACGACGGGGAAGATGTCGGTGCTGGTGCTGGTGTCGGCGAGGGCCGGGGTCGGCCGCGGGGCCGAGAGCAGGAGGGCCGTGAGCGAGAGCACGGCCAGGGGAGCAGGACAACGCCGCTTCACGACAGGGTTCCTCCTTGAACGGGGCCTGAGACCGCGGAATGCGCGAACCCGCGCCGGCCTCTCCGGCCGGCCATCGCGCCTGGCCGGGGGCCCGGACGTCGAGCCGAGGGGGGATGGTGACGATCCCAGATGCCGGGGCCTCGCCGTCGGCGGGGCCGAGTGCCGTCGGGCGGGAATTTGCCACGACGAGCCTTCACGGTCAAGGCGGAATCGGTCGATAATCCCGATTGCCCCGCGCCCTCGGCCGCCCGACAATGGGCCCGACGCCCGTCGGAGCAGGCCCGGGCCCCCGCCCGACCGAATACGGAGGGCCTGCCGAGCGTCTAGGACAGCGGGTGAGCGTATGCCCGGGGCCCCCATCGGCGTGCCGACGTCCGACGACGAGACACTGGTTGCCCTCGCTCGCCAGGGGGACCGCCCGGCCTGCGAGGAGCTGTTCCACCGCCACTGGGACGCCTCCTACCGCGTGGCGTATCGCCTGCTCGGCCATGAGCACGACGCGCTCGACGCCGTGCAGGACGCGCTGCTGAAGGCGGTCGCCCACCTGGACGACTTCGACGGCCGGAGCGGATTCCGGACCTGGCTGCTGCGGATCGTGCACAACGCGGCCCTCGACGCCGGCCGCAAGCGGAAGCGGCGCAAGGGATCAGGGCAGGTCCCGGCCGAAGGCCCCCCCGGAGGGACCGACCCGCCTTGCCTCGACGACCCGGCGCAAGGCCTGTATCGCCAGGATCTCCGCCGCCAGCTCGACGCCGCCCTCGACCGCCTGGCCCCCAAGATCCGCCACACCTTCATCCTGTTCGCCGAGGGGGGCCTCGGCTATAAAGAGATCGCCCAGGCCCTCGATATCCCGATCGGCACCGTGATGAGCCGGCTCAACTACGCCCGACAGAAGCTACAATCTTACATCGACTTGGACCGGATCGAAGGGGATTGAACCGGGGCCGTCCGACTGTCGTAGAGATGAGTGGAGAACGGGACGCCCCGCGGAGGTGAGTGATGCGTTGCGAGGATGTGATCCGCGAGCTGGCGGTGCCGATGGGCACGGCGGACCCGTCCGCTCTGGCCGAGCACCTGGCCGGCTGTCCGCGCTGCGCGGCCTGGTCCGAACGCGACGCGAAGCTCGGCCGCCTCTGGGAGGCGACACGGCCCGAGCCCCCGGCCGGCGCCTGGGATGCGATCTGGGCCCGCGCCTCGGAGGCGCTCGATCGTCCCCGGACGATCCCCATCCCGCCCCGCCGTCGGGTCGTGCGCCGCGCCGCGATCGTCGGGATCGGGCTGGCGCAGGCGGCGGCGATCCTGATCGCGGTCCTGGCCTGGCCTCGCCCGCAACCCGGTCCGGGGCCGATCGGGGTCGTCCACGTCGGGCCGCCCGCCGTCATCGAGCCGGTGCCGGCCCCCGCCGCCGGCGCGTACGAGGCCGACGAGGGTCAGACCCTCATCATCAGCGCCGACGGCCGGGGCGTGCGGGACTGCGACCTGAATGAAGGGGCCAATTCGCACGATCGAGACCTGGCCTTTTTCAATGCCATCGAGTCGCTGGCCAGCTTCGAGTCGACGGCGTCCTTGCAATGACGACGCCCGCCCCATCGAGGTGTCCCGCGCGGCGGGCGGGGGCGCCCGGCCTGGTCCTGGCCATCCTGCTGCTCGCCGCCGTGCCGTCGCCGTCGCTTGGGCGGATGGGGGACGCCGCGCGCCAGGTGACCCTCTTCGGCATCATCGCCACGCCCAACGACCCGACGATCGACCCGCGGCTCGATCCGATCGCGCCCCAGCTCCGCAAGATCCTGCCCGACCACGGCTTTCGGCTGATCGACGTCCGCAGCAAGCGGCTCGCCGTCGGCCAGTCGGTCACCTGCGACTTGGGCGGCGGCTTCGTCGCCTCGACGATCCTGGTCCGCACCCTCGACGAGAACGGCAAGGTCGAGCTTCGCTGCGAGCTGCTCCAGGACACGGTCCCCAAGCTCGCCACGCTCGTCGCCACCCCCCCCAACCAGCTCTTCTTCTGCGACAAGCAGCTCCCCAACGGCAACCGCCTGCTGATCGGCGTCGGGGCCCGTTGAAGGAGAGAAGAGATTCCACCACGGAGACCACAGAGCACGCGGAGAGGAAAACAGAGGAGAGAAGAGAGAAAACCAAAGCATTCAAAGCAAATTAAATTTTTCAATTTGAATTTTTTTAATTTCTCTCTTCTCTATCTCTTCTCTGTTTTCCTCTCCGCGTGCTCTGTGGTCTCCGTGGTGGAATCTCTTCTCTTCGAAATAGGATGCGGCCGCTGCCCGGCGGTTTTGGTGGGCCTCGCCGAACGAGGTCCCGCGCGCGGGCAGCGGCCGGCCGCGGCGCGGGTCGGGCCTGGCCCGCCGTGCGTCGCGAATTCGGGTTGTTGGACGGGGCCGATCCCTGGCCCCGGGCGCGACCGCCCCGCTCGTGCGGGTCCGTCTCCCGGCCGTCCCTGGCCGGTCTGGTCCTCCGATCGACAGCAGTTCGATCGGCATTGCCGGGGGTCCGTCTGCAACGATTCTTCGCGCGGCGCGGCGGATCGGCGCGGCGTCGCGGGCGTCGGGCCGGGTCGTCGGGCGGCTTGCAAACGCGGGGGAGGTCGCTAGAATCGGGGCTTGACCACCGGGAAGAACTCTGCCGCGCCGCGATCGACCGGAAGCCTGGCACTGCATGGGCTCCCCCCTAAATTCCAGTCTGGCCTGGCCTACCGACACACGACCTTCGAACTTCGACCTCGGGAACTGGGAGATCACCCCGCGATGTCTGTCGCCACCACCGACCGCCACCTGGGCGCCACCGTGCTGCTGAGCCGGGGGCTGACGCCGGGCAAGCTCCGGGGCCTGCAGCGGATCAGCAACCCGAACGGGACGCTGACGATGCTGGCCCTGGACCAGAACAGCTCGATGATCGAGATGGCCCACAAGGCCCTCAAGGGCAAGGGGCAGGACCGCGAGCCGTCGTATGCCGAGATCGTCGAGGCCAAGCTCGACCTGATGCGGCAGATGGCGCCGGCCGCCTCGGGCGTGCTGATCGACGGCTACTACGGCGCCTGGTCGGCGATCGCCTCGGAGGCGATCCCGCCCGACAAGGGGATGCTCGTGCGGGTCGAGAAGTCGGGCAGCCCGAAGAACAAGGTCGGGCGGCCCGATGGGCGAGATCGAGCCGGGCTGGAGCGTCGAGAAGATCAAGCTGATGGGCGCCGACGCCGTCAAGCTGCTCGCTCCCGTTCGAGCCGGGCGAGCCGATCTCGGGCGAGCACCAGCTCGCTTTGATCGACCAGGTCTCCGCCGAGTGCCGCCGGTACGACATCCTGTTCCTGCTGGAGCCGGTCGCCTTCCCGTTCGGCGGCGAGAAGAAGACCGACGCCGCCTACCTCGACCGCAAGGCCGAGACGGTCATCGAGTCGGCGCGGCAGCTCAGCCGGTACTGCGACGTCTACAAGGCCGAGTTCCCCGGCACGCTCGGCCACGACTCGGACGACCAGCTCCGCGACAACCTGCACGCGCTGAGCGAGGCGAGCGTTCGCCCCTGGGTCCTGCTGTCGGCGGGGGTGGACTACCCCGATTACTACAAGCAGGTCGAGCATGGCGATGGAGTGCGGCTGCTCGGGCGTCCTGGGCGGCCGCGCGTTCTGGAAGGAGTATTTCCTCCAGGACGGCGAGGAGGCGCGCACCCGCTTCGCCGCGACCGAGGGCCGCAAGCGCGTCGCCGACGTCGATGCGGTCGTCCGCGAGAACGGCACCCCCTGGTTCGCCAGGTACGGCCTGACCCAGGAGGAGATGACGACGATCCGCGCCAGCGAGGGCTGGCACGCCCGCTACGCCCCCTACGCCAAGTCGGCCGGCGGCGCCGGCGGCCACGTCGTCCGCGCGGGCGAGGTCTATTGAGCCGAGCGGGCGCGGAGTCCGTCTCATCCACTGTTAGGCGCCGGGGCCATTCGCACGGGGAGGACTGATGGGCCTGTTCGGCCGCATCTTCCGGGGCGGTGAGAGGAAGGTCGCATACCCGGCAGACCTCCAACCGCAGATCGAGAGGGCTATGTCCGGATTGCAGGCTCTGACGGCCGCCCATGACCGGATGTGGCAGATCGGCCAAGCCGCCTGGAGTGTCGATCAGGATGAAGGCACGATCACTTTCACCTCACCGGAGGACGTCCACGCCACGGCGCCTGTGCAGATCATCGGCAGCTACAACACGCAGGATAGCACCTGGCTCTGGGGTTGGGCTAATCCGTCGATCGAGGGGCCGCTGACGGAACATGCCAGGAGGGTCCAAGCCTATGGGGAGGAGAGGGGCTATGAGATCCTCACGGCGCCGAAGCTGGCTTGCCCCGAAGAGCAGTGTTGGGAGGCTGACCGCCTTGGCATGTATGCTGGCCGGGTGCAGGGCGCGTATCGCGGGCCGGCGGGAACGGCGAGGGTGTTCATGACGTTCGGCCAAGTCAAGCTGAGGAAGGATTCCTGATGGCGTGTGCGGTTGGCCCAGGTTGCTTGCCAGTTCGCAGGGTCCGCTCCAAGCGGACCCTGCTTCGCTATTGAGCCGAGCGGGCGAGGGGTCCGTCTCATCCATTGTTAGGCGGCGGGGCACGATGTCAGAAGGGAGTGGCCTCCGGTTCGTCCCAAGCCGTGTCGAAGGGCTCCCCGGCGTCACGGAGGTTGTGGTCTACCCCGACCGTCTGGAGTTGCTCTCGTTGGGACGGTGGGCGTCCTTCCGGTTCGCGGACATCGCCGAGTGGCCTCGCCCTGCCTTCCTCTGGCGGTGGCTCGCCCGCCTCGGGTGGCGTCCGCGCTGGCCGCCGGTCGGCGAGCGCGATTGGTTCCACCCGCCCTCGGAGCGGTTCTTCAACTTCTTCACGAGGCCGCGCATCGTCGTCTACCTGCCCGATGAACCGCCGGAGATGGACTATGGGAGTACCCTCTTCCGCCGTGTCCAGGATGTCATGCTGGAGGGTGGCTTCAGCACCTGGGATCTCGGGTAGATTGCCAAACCTCGCGCTGTAGCGGCCCCGGCCCGGGGGCGTGATGCCCCGGGGGTGCATCTGGTACACTGGCATGCAGCGGCTTGCCGCTGGGCGCGATACCGGAGGCGCCGTGTGGACGTCCGCTATTACCTCGACCCCGACACCGGCCAGCCCCACATCTACGGGCACGGCGTCTCCGAAGCCGAGGTGGAGTACGTCCTGCGGCACCCCGGAGAAGACCGACCCGGGCGCGACGATTCCCGGCATGCTCTCGGTCAGACCGAGGCCGGGCGTCACCTCCGCGTCATCTATGTCCCCGACCTCGGCGCCGATAGCGTCTTCGTGGTCACGGCGTTTGAGCTCCGAGGTAAGCCGTTGCAGGCGTATCGCCGGCGCCGCCGGAGGAGGGGGCGATGAGCGAGTCACGATTCCCGCCAGGTTGGGACGAACAGCGCGTGAGGCGACTGATCGCACATTACGAGGCGCTGTCCGAAGAAGAACAGGTCGCTGAGGATGAGGCCGCCGTGAAGGAGCACGAGGGACAGACGGTCATCACCGTCCCGGACAAGCTCCTGCCGGCGATCCGTCAGCTGTTGGCCGGTTCGAAGAATGCCTAACCCAACTCGGCCGCGGGCCCGGCCCGCCGCTCAACTACCGGGCTGAGGCGGCTCGGGCTCGCTTTCGGCCGGTGCAGGGAGGGAGATGATCTGCTCGGGGATACCAGGCCGCGCCGGCATCCGTGCCCGGATGTCTTCGATCAATCGGCCGTGGGAGCGGTGCTTGACGGCCCACTGGATGAGCGAGATGGTCCCCTGGACCAAGAGCACCTAGAACGCGATCAGGTAGCCGTCATAGAGTCGATCCGGCTTGACTTCGACCGTTTAAAGCGTGATCAGGATCGTCAGGGCCGCTGGGAGCATCGCCAGCGCGAAGCTGAGGTGGATCTGGCCTGGCGGTCCGTTTTCCAGCTTCTCCAGTTCCGCCTCGGAGATCTCGTAGACCTTCAGCACACCCAGTGGCCCGTAGAGCACCACGGGCGGAGCCGGGCGGGGGTCGTGAACTTTGCGTGCGGCCACCATCACCTCGCGGCGTTGGCGCTCTTGAGCAGCCGGACTCCGGCACGGACGTGGCCCGCATAGCCGCCGAGGTCGACGACGACGTGCCAGTGCCCTTGGTGGGGGGCTCGAGTCGCGTCGGCGAGACCTTCGCCAGGCCCCCATGATAGCGGAATGACTCGCCCTTGCGGTAATGATCGTAATTGGTCGTGTCGAGCAGCATGACATTGGCTGGGCCGTCGAGCGTCACCTCCACGACATCATCCGGCCCGGCGTCGAATTCCTGGTGCAGATGGTTCATCCGCTCGCTCCTGTCTCGTGGCACGAGGGATAGCTTACCAGGATTCGGGCCGGGCCGGCGTGGGGTTTTCGGATCGTCGGACGGGCTCAGGTCCCGCTGCCGACGGCCACGCGGTAGGCGAGCACCGGGGCCCGCTTGCGGGTGATCGCCGCCGCGACCTCGCACCGCAGACGGCCGCCGGCGCGCTCCAGGTGCTCCAGAACCTGCACCGGCCCGACGGTCGCCGAGGGGGGATCGACGCGGACGGTGACCAGCAGCCGAGAGGCGTCGGGCGCGGGCTCGACGGCCACGACTTGCAGGTCCCGCAACACGTCGTCGCCGCAGGCGCCGGCCAGGGCCGCGCCGAGCGCCTCGGCCACCTGGCCGCAAAGCTGCCGGGTCTTCCGCCGGACCTTGCGGCCCGGTCGGCCGTCCTTCGACCACTCGCGAGGGTCGGCGCCGTCGTCCGGGTGGACCTCGGCGCAGAGCGATCGCAGACGCTTCAGGGAAGGCTTCTTGGGTGTCATCTCCGCTCTCACGATGGGGATGATCGGCGCGCATCGCGGGCGCCGACGGACTCGATCCGTTCGTGTTCCCGACGCGAGAGAGCCTGGCCCGGCCGGGCCTTCCGATCGGAGGGGAGACGTTACCCGGGCGCGGGCGCAGGCTCGGCGATGCAATGAAGAGGATGGGGCGTCGCATCGTCGGCCTCCTTCCTTCGGGATGGGGCGGGGAGTCGGACGGCCTCGCGACGAGGCCATCACGATCCTACACGCCGATCCGCCCGAGTCAAGCGCGTCCGTCGGACACGGGGTCGACCCGGGGAAATGGGCCGGCCCACGCCGGATGGCGCGGGCCGGGTTCGGTCGGGACCGGAGAGGATCGGCTCAATGGCCGTTGACCGAGACCATCTCGTCGCGGGCGTCGAACTCCAGGATGGGGGTGGTGATCGCAGTCTCTTCGGAGTTCTTGCCGACGGCGACGTAGCGGATGCCGTCGCCGAGCGCGTCGGGGGCCAGCAGCCTCCAGAAGTCGACCACGGTCACGGGGCGGCCGGGGCGGCCGGCGAGCGTCTGGACCGCGTCGCGGAAGAGGGGGTCGGGGGTCGTCACCATCACGACCTCGGCGTCCTCCAGGCACGCCCACACATCGTCCTCGACCGCGAACTCGTCGCCGACGGCCTTGCGCGCCACGTCGCCGGCCACCCGGTCGAAGGCGCGGACGATCGCGCCGCGGGCGGCCAGCTCGCGCGCCAGCATGACGCTCTGCGACGCCTCGATGACGTTCGACCCGTGCTTGTACGACAGCCCGAGCACCGCGACCCGGGCCCCGTCGAGGTCGCCCAGCCCCAGGTGTTCGAGCACCCGGGCCGGGCGGGCGCGGTTCTCGCGGTCGACGGCCTCGGCGATCGGCGCCGAGCGGCCGACCCGCCTCGCGAAGAAGCCCAGCGCCGCGTTGTCGCGGGGGAAGCACGGCCCGCCGAACCCCAGGCCCCCCGACAAGTACCGCCGCCCGATCCGCAGGTCGGCGCCGATGGCGTCGGCCACCGCGTCGACGTCGCCGCCGGGGATGCTCTCGCACAGGTCGGCCAGCATGTTGGCGAACGCGATCTTGGCCGTCACGTAGGTGTTGACCGCCAGCTTCGTCAGCTCCGCGTTCTCGATGCCCATCCTCTTGCAGGGGGCGCCGTTGTGGACGACCCGCCCGTAGAGCTCGGCCAGCAGGCCCCCCGAGCGGCCGTCGAACTCGCCGACGAGCGTGAAGTACGGGTTGAGGAAGTCGCGGATGACCTGGCCCAGCGAGATGAACGCCGGGCTGTAGCAGAGCCCGAAGTCGCGGCCGCAGGTCTTGCCCGAGGCCGCTTCCAGGTGCGCGATCAGCCCCCGCGTCGCCCCCGGCTGGACCGTGCTGGCCAGGCTGACCAGGTGATACCCGTCCTTGTCGCGCAGCGCCCGGCCGATCTCCGCGAACGCCCTCTGGACGTAGGACAACGAATACGCGCCCGAGTCCTCCGACGGCGTCGGCACGATCACGTAGGAGAGGTCCGAGCCCCGCACCGCGGCGCCGACGTCGCGGGTGCCCGCGAGCCGGTCGCGGTTCTTCCGCAGCATCGCGTTCAGCTCGGGCTCGTCGGTCGTCGGGTCCCCCGCCTCGACCGCCCGGACCCGCTTCTCGCTGACGTCGAAGCCGATCGCGCGAAAGCCGCGGTCCGCCAGCGCCGCGGCGACGCAGAGCCCCACCTTGCCGAGGCCGATGACCGACACCGTCGTCACCTGCTCCATCGCGTCCCTCCGCACCTGGATCATCGTTCCTCTCCCCGCTCCGGGATGCGATCGCGACCTCATGGGATGTTCGGCGCGAAGATCCGACGGGATCTCCACGAAATTTTCAGCTTAGGCAAAATGTATCATCGAGGGAAACTTTGTCAAGATGCCACAACTTTCCCGGGCGGGATGATTGGGGGGCATCGGCACGCGCAATCGGGCGGTTTGGGCCGCTTCAACTCACAAATGATGTCTTAATCGACTGACGCATGAATTGATACGCGATGATGCTATCTATGATGTATGATTGTGAGCATGGGGGCAGCCAAGGCGGGCCGGCGCGGGGGTGGGGCCGCGTCCCCGGGATTCGGGAGGGGCGGGGATGGGCCTTCTCGGACGGCGGTGCGGTCGGCGAGGTGGTTTCGTCTCCGATCCTCAATCCGGGGTGCCGGCGGCCTCCTTGACGAATTCCTCGCGCGTCAGGAGATCGACGCGGCCGGGCCCCTCGACCGGGTCGACGACGACCGCCCGGCGAGGACGACGGGTCTCCCCCCGCCATCGCCCCAGGTTGGTCAGGCGGAGGGGGCGGGGGATCAACCCGGGCAGCCCGCGGTCGTCGGCCGTCGGCACCGGCCAGGAGGGGACCGTCGCAGGAGGAGGGGGCCGCGGGGACGTCGCCGGGGGCGCCGGCACCACGCGCACCACCTTCCGCTCCCCCGGCCGCAGGGTCACCCGATCGGTCGCCAGCGCCAGTTGTCCCGTCGCGTCGGCCAGCTCCGGCGCGTACGACCCGGCCCGCAGTCGCAGGGCGGGACGGGACGAGGGGTCGAGGACCCCCACCGTCCTCCCCTCGTGGACGACCGTCACCACGACGGCGGGCGAGGGGGACTCGATGACGAGACGGCCCTCGCCTTCGGCCGCGTCGTGCAGCGCCGGCAGCAGCGCGACGCCCGCCGCCAGGGCCCCGACCAGCAGCACGGCGGCGATCGCGACCGGCAGCCGTCGCCGGCCCGATGGCCCGGGCCTCGGCCGGGGGCGCAGCCCCAGCGCCTCCGGGGCGTCGAGGCGGATGCCGATCTCGATCGCCGGCGCGGCGGCCTCCGCGGGCCTCTCCAGCGCCCGGATCGCCTCGACGACCGCGCGGGCCGTCGGCGGGCGCGCGGCGGGGTCCTTGGCCAGCAGGCGGAGGATCAGCCCGTCGAGGCCCTCCGGCACGTCGGGGTCGAGCCGGCGGGGGGGCGCGGGGTCGTCCTGCACCAGCGCCGACAGGAGCGCCGCGGCGCTCCGACCCGAGAACGGCGGCCGGCCGGCGACCATCCGGTAGAGGACGGCGCCCAGGCTGTACAGGTCGCAGCGGTGGTCGACCTCCCGCCCGCCGACGGCCTGCTCCGGCGCCATGAAGGCGGGCGTGCCGAGGATCGTCCCCTCCTGCGTCAGCCGCACCGTCTCGTGGGCCGTGCGGGCCAGGCCGAAGTCGAGGATCTTGACCCGGCCGCTCCCCTCCTCCAGCCAGATGTTGGCCGGCTTGACGTCGCGGTGGACCAGCCCCAGGTCGTGCGCCGCGGCCAGCCCCTCGGCGACCTCGCGGCCGATCCGCAGGACCTCCGCCACGGCCGGCCGGGGGCCGCCCCGGAGCCGGCCCTCGAGCGTCCGGCCGCGGAGCAGCGGCATGGCCAGGTAGGGGATGCCGCGGTCCTCGCCGACCTGGTAGATCGGCACGACGTGGTCGTGCCCCAGCGCGGCGGCGGCCCTCGCCTCGCGGAGGAACCGCCGCCGCGCCGTCTCCGAGCCGAGGCGTGCGACCGCATCACCTTCAGCGCGACCGAGCGGCCGAGCTGGAGGTCGACCGCCTCGAAGACCGCCCCCATGCCCCCCCCGCCGAGGAGCCGCACCACCGCGAACGGCCCGAGCCGGCCGATCTCGCCGGGCCCCTGCGGCGGCGCCAGGCCGTCGGCCAGGCATTCGGTGTCGAGCTCATAGTCCGCGTCGGTCGTCGCGCCCGGCGACCCGGCCCGCGTCGCGCCGAGGTCCAGGGTCTCCGTCGCCTCCAGGTCGGCCCGACGCCGGGCGATCGCCCGGTTCAGCGTCGCGATCAACTCGGGCTGGTCGCGGCAAAGCTGCCCTCGACGCTCGTCTCCTGGCCCGAGGAGCGCATCGCCTCCCACCGCGAGACCAGCTCGTCAATCGTCGCACCCGGCATGGCCCGTCGTTCACCCTCGGGAAAATTCGCATGAGCGTTAGATGACGATCCGAGACGTAGACACACATCTTGGGCCCGACTTCCCGGAATGGCAAGGCCGCAGTGCCGGGCCGTGGCGATCGGGGACCTTCGGCCGCCCCGACCCCGGCCCGGCTCGATCGGCGCAGAAAAAGCCCGGGCCCCCACGAGGGGCCCGGGCACAGCCAGGGAGAACGACGCTTGCTCGTGATTTGCGCCCGATGCCGCAGGCCGCGTCGCCCGCCGGGAAGGCCTCGTTCGCCCTTCCCTTGGTTTCGAGGTGTCGGGATCTAAGGCAGTTCGCGTGCCATCCCACTCTCGGGAAAAGGGCCATCTCGCCTGGGATTCGCAAAGCGTTGACGTGCCTTTGATTGTGGGTTTTCCACCGGGGAAAGATGATCGTGCAGGAGGATGGCCCCGCGGACCCTGTTGCTGGTTTTGTCGGCAACTCTGTTAGCTCGATAGGCAGTAAGGCCGCGCCGCCGCGAAATTGACCGTCGCAATTGCACGATCGTCGTGTAAAATGCACCGGCGACGCGGGACGTCCTGCCTCGCATTCATTGAAGATGGGCTGCCTGGCTGGAAGGGATATTCCTTGAAGGTTTTCGTGCTCGGCCTGGACGGGGCGACCTGGGACGTGCTGGCGCCCCTGGCCGGGCGGGCGAGCTGCCGAACCTCGCCAGGCTGATGGAGCGGGGGGCGTCGGGGACGCTCGGCTCGGTCTTCCCGCCGCTCAGCCCGGTGGCCTGGACCGGCGTGATGACGGGCAAGAACTCGGGCAAGCACGGGGTCTTCGAGTTCCTGGAATACGCGCACAACCCGCTCGGCGGGCGGGTCAACTCGTCGCGGGCGATCAAGGCCGAGCTGGTCTGGGAGGTCGCCGGGCGGCACGGCAAGACGACGGTGGCCGGCGGCGTGCCGATGAGCTACCCGCCGCGGCCGGCGCCGGGGTTCTACCTCGGCGACTTCCTCAGCCCGGCCGACGCCCCCGACTTCGCCAGCGACCCGGCCATCTTCGCCGAGCTGGAGCGGGCGGTCGGCCCCTATCGGCCCTGGTCCACGGCCGTCCACGACGGCGGCCACGAGGCCGAGACGCTCGCCGAGCTGACCGAGTTCCTCGACCACCACCTCAAGGCCGTCCAGTTCCTGATGCGGCGGTGCGAGTGGGACCTGTTCATGTTCGACCTGATGGCCACCGACCGCATCCAGCACGAGCTCTGGCACGTCTGGGAGCCGGACCACCGCGGCCGCGCAGGGGCGCGACCTCTCGGCGGTCCGCGCCGGGTTCGTCGAGTTCTGGAGGATGCTCGACCGCGGCATCGGCGAGATCGAGGCGGCGCTGCCCGCCGGACACGACCCTGATCCTGATGAGCGACCACGGGTTCGGGCCGATCGAGTGGTACGTCAACTTCAACGTCTGGCTGCTCGAACGGGGCGACATCGCGCTGCGAGGACTCGTTCTACGTCCGGCAGAAGCACTGGTTCTACCGCCGCGGGGTGACCCCCGAGTGGTTCTACAACCTGATGGTCCGGCTCGGGCCTGGCCGAGCAGCGGGTGGGCCGGTTCCGCGGCAAGCAGACGGGCTGGCTGGAGCGGCTGGCCGAGTCGGCCTTCCTGTCGCGGCGGCACATCGACTGGTCGCGGACGAAGGCCTACGCGCAGGGCAACTTCGGCCAGATCTTCCTGAACCTCAAGGGCCGCCAGCCGCAGGGGTGCGTCGCGCCCGAGGACGCCCGCGCCCTGCTCGACGACCTGAAGGCGGGCCTGCTGGCGATCCCCCACCCCGAGACCGGCGAGCCGCTGGTCGAGCGGGTCTACGAGCGCGACGAGCTCTACCACGGCCCGCACGCCCACCTCGCCCCCGACCTGACGGTCGTCCTGGGCGACTGGCGGTACCGGACGATCGGCCTGCACGACTTCACGACCAACCGGCTGATCTCGCCCGCCTTCGGCCCGACCGGCGACCACCGGATGGAGGGCGTCCTGATCGCCTCCGGCCCGGCGTTCCGCGCCGGGGCGTCGCCCGAGGGGGCGAACCTGCTCGACATCGCGCCGACGGTCCTCCACCTGCTCGGCGTCCCCGTCCCCGACGACATGGACGGCCGCGTCCTGACCGAGATCCTCGACCCCGCCCTCGCCCCCGCCGTCGCCTCGGCGACGCCGGCCGCCGCCGCCGACGGGCCCGCGGTCCCGGTCGCCTACACCGAGGAAGAGGACGCCGCGATCCAGCAGCGGCTGGCCGACCTGGGCTATCTCTGAAGGGCCGACGAGTCTCCTCGACGGTGAATGGCCGGGCGGCTTGTTCATGGCTCTTCTTCGCAGGATGGGCACCGCCCACCATTTTAACGTGTTGAGAACAAATGATTTAGGGATGGTGGGCGGTGCCCATCCTGCGAAGACTTCCTGAATTTCGAGAGGCCGGGCGGGTCGTCGAGTTCGTTCGCGCCCGCCTCGCCCCCGGGATCGAGTTCGTTCGCGCCCGCGACATCCCCGGCCCTCCTCGTCGGCCCCGGGAGGGGTCGGGAGCGGTCCCGGAGGGCCGGGCGCCCCCTCGGCGGGCCTCGCCGGGGCCGGGACGGTCGCCCGTGCGCACGGGGGGCGCCGGGGGGGCATGCGGGACGGCGTTGGCGACTTCGAGGGGGCGCGACGGGGGCCGTTCAGGCCGCGCTCATCGGGCCGAGCCGGCGCGGCGGGCGGCTTGCCGATCGCGCTTCGCCTGGGCGCGGCGCTCGCGGCGGTTCAGCGGCGCCGACGCCGGGACCGGCGCCGGGCGGGACGGCGCCGGCTCCGGGGCGGGCCGCTCGACGACCGGGGCCGGGGCCTCGGCCTGCTCCCCTCGGGCCTCGGCCCACACCTCGATGGCGACCCGCGCCCGCTTTGCCAGGTAGGCGACCGCCGCACCCGACAGCGGCGCCCGGTGCGACGGCGGCGGGCCCGCCCGGGACGGCTCGGCCGCCGTCGCCGTCGCCTCCCGCAGCCGGAGCAGCTCGGCCCGCGCCGCGTTCAGGGCCCGGCGGCAGCTCGCCTCGTACTTCCGCAGCCGGGCCGACGCCGCGTCCTCCTCCGCCGGCATCCCCGCCATCGCCATCGACCGCGCCTGGGCGTCCAGCGCCCCGAGCACCGCCTCCTGGTCCTCGCGGAGCATCGCCACCTGGTCGGCGACCAGCTCGGCCAAAGCCTCGACATCCTCGGGGGGCGGCAGCACGTCGTTCCCCTCGCGCAGCTCGGCCGGGACGCCGAGCAGGTCGAGCGCCAGCCGGCGCTGGTCGTCGGTCCAGGCGCCCGTGTTCCGGAGGATGACGCCCAGCGCCTCCAGGCGCTCGATCAGCCAGTCGGCCCCCTGCTGGCGGCCCCGCAAGGCCGGCACCACGCGGGCCGGGTCCTTGGCCAGCCGGGCGCCGATCTCCTCGACGGCGACGCGGCGGTCGTGGTCCCAGATCACCGCGGCGCACGGCGGACGCGGCCGACGTCGAGGATCGACATCTCGGCGCAGCGGTCGAGGCGGGCCGAGGCCAGCGCCATCTCGCGGACCAGGAACGCCTCGTAGGGCGTGCGGGGCTGGAACTCGGCGATGAATTCCTCGGTGCGCCGCTCGACGACCTCGGCCAGGTCGTCGGGGAGCACCTCCTTGGAGCAGAGGCCATGGCGGAGTGAGTTGCGCCGCGAGTTCAGCTTGCCACCGGGGGTTTTCGGGCCGCCTCCGCGCTTCGGGGGGGCGGGGGCGGTCGTGATGGCCGGGGCGGTCAGGTCGTCGAGGGTGTCGGTCATGGGTGCGTCCTGGCGGGTGGGCGTGCCGCCGGTCCGGTCGCCGAGCGTCGGCGGTCTGCGGAGCGGAGCGGCGGCGCGCCCTGCAATGCTTACTATCGTGGCCCGGACGCCCCTCGTTCCGTTTTTCCCTTTTTTTCCGGAGAATGGGCCGATCCGGACCGACAAAGGCTGGTCCCGGACCGCCCCGGAGGGGGACCTAGTAGGGTCCGCTCCGCGGACCGAACTTGTTCGTGGCCCTGGGGATCGGTCCGCGGAGCGGACCCTACGGACTCAGTAAGAATCGGCGCTGACGACCTCGCGGGGTGGCCCCGGTTGCTCGCGACCGGGGTCGCGAAGCGACGCAAGGTGCCGGTGACGCGCGGGACGACCTCTCGCGGCTGCGCCGCCCGGGTTGGCGAGCGACCCGGGCCACCCGCCAATTCGGCGGCGGTGGCGGGTCTCGGGAATCCGCGTGCGGCGGGGCCGTCAACTATTTCCGGGCCGCGCCCGGTGGCGCCGTGAGGAGCGTCAGGTTCACGCTCGGGCAGATGATGCTGTTGGCACCGGTCGCGAAGTCCACGAGGATGAGGTCGCTGATGTTCAGGCCGCCCGAGGTGAAGGCGTACTCGATGACCAGGCTGACCTCAAACAAGACCCCCGAATTGCCGGGGACCGCGAACATGGTGTAGCTCAGGTCGAAGGGATCGTTGATGAACATCTGGGACTTGAAGACGGGCGACGAGAAGATCCCCCCGCCCGAGGCGCTCAGGCTCGCCGCCAACATCGTCTGGGTGGACTCGGGCATGGGCTGCGCCGGCTGGCCGCTCGTCTGGTCCCACCACTCCAGCAGGGCGAGCTGGGCCGTCAGGTCGAGGAAGCAGGAATCGCCCGAGAAGAAGCCCGTCCCCGCCCCCACCTCGCAGACCCCGTTGAGGATCAGGCTCGTGTCCACGTTGACCACCGCCAGGAAGTCGCTGTCGTTCACCCACCAGAAGTAGAAGATGATCTGCGTGGACTGCGAGCCGGTGCTGGTCTCGACCGTGAACTTGGCCGAGCTGTCCATCGACCCGTACGACGAGTCGATGAACTCGCTGCCGTACTCCTGCGGCATCTGCCAGATGAGGAACGGCCTGTCGAGCACGATGAGGGACGGCCCGGCCGGCGGGAGGAACGGGGGCGCCTTGAGGGCCTCGTAGGCCTTGCGTTTCCCCTCGATCCCATGCCGCAGGGCCTGCCTGTCCCGGTCGGCATGCTTCGCCGCCTCCGCCGCGAATTTCGCGAACGCATCTTGCTCGTCGCGCCGGATTTGCTCCCGGATCTGATCGAGCTTCGCGACGTCGAGGCCCGCCTTCGTGACGAACGACCTCAGGAGCCCGTCGGCCTCGCGCCGGAGGGTCGAGGCTTGCGCACGTCCCGGAGGGCCGGCCAGCCGTCGGAAAGGCGGGGCCTCTCGCCGCGCCCGGGTGGCGGTCAAGACTCTCTTCAGTTCCTCGATGGTGGGTTGGGGCACGGCGGAGTCCTTTCGTTGATAAGGCCCTGATCACCGCGTATCCAAGGGGCGCGGACGACGCCATTTTAATCCCGTCATCCCGGCCGGGTCAATGCATGTGGAAACCGGCGACATTTCCAGGCCGGTGGCCGGCCCGGATAATCGCGGGGGGTGGTACTGGTGGCTCGTCCACCCGTGCTCCGCTTCAACATCAGAGCACGGGTGGACGAGCCACCAGTGCCACCCGCCGCCATGATGTATAGTACCCCCTTGACTTGAAGGAAGGGCAGCAGTTAGATTCGGGACCGACGGACCTGGGGGTGACGGATGTCAACGTACCGGATGGGTTCATATGCGCAAAATTCACATCTTGTTCTTGTTCGCCGCCTTGGCCTCGTTCGGGGCCATTCCTTCCTCCCTTCGGGCCGGTGTTATCACCATCAAAGGGGGGGATCAAAAGACCGATGGCTCGGTCCAATTTACTGATTCCAACGGGGTGCATCAGACTCTTCCTGGTGCCGGTCCTCGCGAGCGGTCCGGCGACGTTTAGCTTCGCGGACCATAATTTCGACGAGAAAACCGTCACCGGAGTTGTGGTATCCAAGACGATCAAGGGAGTGAGACACCACACCGATATCACTCTCACCCCTCCTACAAACGGTGGCCTCGCTCGAGCCATTCATGTACCCCGCCTTCTCCGCACCGACGACCGTGGTAGCCGTGGTGGATGTCGCCGGCTACAATAGCGGCCCGAATCCGCTCACGCTCGGCGAGATGCTGACTGTGACCGACGGCACGATCCCCGAGACGACGACGGTCACCTTCAAGGACGGCTCTTCCTTGTCTCCGGACCCCACTACGATCCTGACCACATCTATCATTGACAGCCTGCCAAGCTACACCGGGACCGTGACGGTGGACTCATTCGACACATTCACGGCAGTCCCTGAACCAAGCGGCCTCTTACTCCTGGGCGTCGGTATCGCGTCCGTCCTCGCCCTGGCCTACGGCAGGAAAACCGCCTGCTCCTGCGGTACGGCCCCGGCGGGTGGCACTGGTGGCTCGTCCACCTGTGCTCTGATGTTGAAGCGGAGCACGGGTGGACGAGCCACCAGTGCCACCCGCCGCACCAGGATGATGGGCTCGTGGATGATCTGGGACCCCGTCTCTCCCGGCAGCGGGTCCACTTCCCGCGCGGCGTAATCGAACCTCACATCCCCGACCCGGTGGTCCGCTGGCGGGATCGCGGCACCCGGTCGATGGCGACCTGGTTCGCCGGGTAGCCGGCGCGTGCGGCGGCCTGCTCGCACGCCTTGAAGGTGTCGCCGACGGCGATGATGTGACGGCCGTCCGCCGACCAGGCGATCCACTTGCCAGCGCTCTCGCGCGGCACCAGCGGGACTCGTCCGCTACTGGTCTCCTTGGCATCGGGCCTCGCCGACGTCTTCGCCCTGGGCATCGCCTGTCGCCTCCGGGTCACGGGGGACCTACGTGGGCCTCAAAGCCACGTTGGAATCGAGGACGTATCTCATCCCTCATCGCGGCCTTCGCGGATCAGGTCGACGGCGACGTTCAGGAGGCCGTGCTTCTCGAAGACCTCGCGGGTCGCCCGCCCCGAGCGTTCCTCAATGCGTTTCCGCAAATCGGGATCGGTGACTTTCTTACCTTCCGCGATGAGGCGGCAAACTTCTTCGAGGTCCGCCTGAGCTGATGATTTGTCGATGGTCGCCATCGTGGTCCTCCAGGGGTTATTCTAACGGGGATCGGAATTTCCAGGTAGGCCGGGGGCAATCCGGCCCCGCCCTCATCTTGCCGCGCGGTCCTGCCGATTAAACCAAGGTTGTGCGCCCGGCGACGGCGGCGCGGGAAGTTGGCGAGGCCCGCGTTGACGGGTGGCGTAGGATGGGCTATGGTTCCATCCCGTATCGCTCTCGACGGCGATGTCGGCGCGAGATCGGGTGACGTCGGGCAGGGAGGCCCACGAACGATGGCCATGATCACGGACGCGTCCCTGGGCCTGGAGACGGAGGCCGAGGGGCTGGCCTTCGCCCGCGAGGTGCTCCGGATCGAGGCCGACGCGCTGGAGCGGGTCCGCGACCGGCTCGGCGTGTCGATCGCGCGGGCGGCCGACCTGATCTTCCGCTGCCCGGGGAGCGTGATCGTCACCGGGATGGGCAAGGCGGGGCTGGTCGGCCAGAAGCTGGCGGCGACGCTCGCCTCGACCGGCACCCGCGCCTTCCCGCTCCACCCGGCCGAGGCGGTCCACGGCGACCTCGGCCGCATCCGGTGCCGACGACGTCGTCGATCGCGCTGTCGCAGAGCGGCGAGACCGACGAGGTGCTCCGGCTGCGTCCCGGCGCTGCGGACGGCTGGGGGCGTGCCTGGTCGCGATCACCGAGCGGGCGACGCAGCTCGCTCGGCCAGCGCGGCCGACCTGTGCATCGCGCTCGGGCCGATCGAGGAGGCGTGCCCGCTCGGCCTGGCCCCCTCGGCGAGCACCACCGCGCTGATGGCCGTCGGCGACGCCCTGGCGCTGCTGGTCAGCCGGATGCGCGACTTCCGCGCCGAGGACTTCGCGCTGTACCACCCGGCCGGCAGCCTCGGCCGCAAGCTCGGCCGGGTCGAGGACGTGATGCGGACCGGCCGGCAGATCCGCCGCGCGCGGCCCGGCGAGACGGTCCGCGAGGTGTTCGTCCGCGCTGGCCGGGCCGCGGCGGCGCTCCGGCGCGGTCCTGGTCGTCGACGACGACGAGCTGCTGCTGGGCATCTTCACCGACAGCGACCTCGCCCGGCTGTTCGAGACGCGCCGCGAGGCCGACCTCGACCGGCCGATCGGCGAGGTGATGACCCCCGACCCGGTCCAGGTCGACCGTCGGCGCGACGCTCGCCGAGGCGGTCGAGGCGATCAAGGCGCGGAAGATCAGCGAGCTGCCGGTCGTCGACCGCGGCGGGCGGCTCGTCGGCCTGATCGACCTGACCGACGTGATCGGCCTGGTCCCGGCCGACTTCGAGGAGTGACCGGCGATGGCCGCTCCCCCCTGCCCCGACCTGGCCGCGCGGTGCGCGGCCGATCGAGCTGCTGCTGGTCGACGTCGACGGCGTCCTGACCGACGGCGTGATCGCGCTCGACGACCACGGGGTCGAGACCAAGCACTTCCACGTCCGCGACGGCAGCGCGCTCGGCCTCTGGCAGCAGGCGGGCAAGCGGGCGGCGATCCTCTCGGGGCGGCGGGCGCCGGCGGTCGACCGCCGCGCGGCCGAGCTCGGCATCGCGACGGTGATCCAGGGGGCCGCCGAGAAGGGCGGGCCGTTCCGCGGCCTGATCGCCGGCGCTCGGGCTCGACGCGCGGCAGGTCTGCTACGTCGGCGACGACCTGGCCGACCTGCCCGTGCTGGCGGCCGTCGGCCTGGCCGCCTGCCCCGCCGACGCCGCGCCCGAGGTGGTCGCGGCGCCGCACCTCGTGACCCGCGCCCCCGGCGGCCGGGGCGCGGTCCGCGAGGTCGTCGAGGCGATCCTGAAGCACCAGGGGGCCTGGGACGCGCCTGGTCGGCGCCGCTCGCGGGCGACGGCCTGACGGCGGCGCGGCGCGACGCGCGGCCGGCATCCATCCGACCTACGGATACGAACGTGTTCAAGAAAGTCCTCCAGGTCGTGATGGCCTTCGGCGTGCTGCTGGCGGGCTACGCCGGCTACGTCCGGGTCTTCGCGTCGTGGCCGCCGCGCGGCTCGGCGCCGGCGGGCGCGCCGGCGCTGCGGGCGTTCGCCGCCGAGTCGGCGACCAAGCAGGAGGCGATCGCGCTGGCCGGCAAGGCGTTCGGGCCCGGCCACTGGACCGGCGACAAGGACCTCCAGTTCCGCTACTACAACGACGAGCGCGGCTACTGGATGTACGCCCAGGACTACGAGCGGCAGCAAGGACGGCAAGCAGCTCACGTTCACGCCGTTCGCGCTGATCTGGCGGTCGCGCGACGGCCAGGAGCTGAAGACGGCCACCAGCGACGAGGCGATCATCGACCTCGACCAGCCGCTCGGCCTGTCGAACAAGCCGAGCGCGCCGGGCGTCCGCGTCATCCACGCCAAGCTCGAGGGGAACGTCCGGCTCCGCGACGACAAGGGGACGCCCGCCGACCCGGCCGACGACCTGCGTCGATCGGCCCGATGCCCGTACGTCGAGTACGACGAGCCGACGCTGCAGATCACCAGCGACTCGGACGTCGTGATCCAGGACCGCGACATGCGGGTCACCGGCACCGGCCTGCTGATCAACCTCCGCCCCAAGGAGGAGGCGGGCCCGGCGGGCGGGGCGGGGGGCTTCAACGGCGCCAAGACGGCGTTCCTGAAGAAGAACGTCCACATCATGCTCCACGACGTCGGCCCGTCGGGGATCCTGCCCGGCACCGCCAAGCCCGAGCAGAGGCAGGGGGACCGCACCCCGCTCGACCTGCATGCCCGCGGCCCGATGCAGATCGACCTGCCCAAGCCGAGGGACCCGGTCCTCGTCGGCCCCCCCGCGCCCCCCCTGCCCACGCTGGCGACGTTCGTCCGCGACGTGATCGTCGTCCGCGGCAAGGCCGGCCAGACCCCCGACCAGCTCAACTGCGACCACCTCGACCTGACCCTCCTGCCCGCCGACAAGCCCCCGGCACCCGCCCAGCCCGCCGATGCCGATGCCACGATCGCGAACGGGGTGGCCGCGGGCGACCCCGGCGCCGCGGGACCGGGGTCGCCCGCGGCGACCCCGGCCGACCCCGGCGCGCCCCCGCGGGCGGGCCGGGCGGCGGGCTGACCCTCCGCCGTGCCGATGGCCACCGGCCACGCCGTCTGGCTCCAGTCGCCGTCGCAGGGGATCAAGGCCCGGTGCAACGAGCTGATCTACAAGAAGCTCGCCCCCGACGCAGCCCGACGAGACCTATCTCCGCGGCGACGCGACCACGCAAGCTCTGGGTCGAGAAGGTCGAGACCGCCGCCGACGGGCCCGACAAGGGGAAGGTCCAGTCGGTCACCACCATCCGGGCGATCGACGCGACGATCTTCGACAACGGCCAGGGGAACGACAACTCGACCGTCGTCGCCCGCGGCCCCGGCATCCTGGAGATCCGCCCGGCGCGCGACAAGCCCGGTCGAGCGGCAGGCGATCTGGCAGGACACACCTCCTGATGCAGCCCGAGGAGCACCTGGCGCGGCCGAGGCAAGCGCGACCAGGCAGTCCACAAGAGGATCACCCTGACCGGCCGCCCCAAGTTCATCGACATCGCGCAGGCACCACCCTCGACGCGACGAAGACGATCATCGTCTGGCTCCGGCCCGCGGCCGACGCCCGCCGCGCCCGCCCCGGCCGCGCCCGCGCCCGCGACCGCGGCATCGGGCCGGCCTCCGGGTCGTACGAGATCGAGCGGCTGGTCGCCTTCGAAGACGTCCACCTGAAGTCCCCCGGCAAGACGATGACCGCCCGCGACGTGCTCGACCGCCGTGTTCGAGCCGACGGCCCCGGCCGCCGCCCCGGCCCCGGCCGCGACCGTCGCCGCGGCACCGGCCGCCGCGCCGGCGAACCCGTCGCGGCCACCGACGCCGCGACGGCCGCACCCGCCGCGGAGAAGCCGCCGGAGAAGCCCGCCGAGCCCGACGTGACCGTCCGGGCCAACATGGTCTGGGCCCAGATCCTCCGCCGCCCCGGCGCGAAGCCCGCCGCGGCCGGGGCGGGCGGCCTCGGCGCGGGCCGCGACGGGTCGCAGGACGAGGTCAGGCAGGTCCGCCTCCGCGGCGGCGTCGTCTTCCACCAGGACCCCGCGCCCGGCAAGGCGCGCGGCACCGACGTCACCGGCGAGGCGCTCGACGTCCTCAACCTGGGCGACGGCAAGTCGCGGTTCAAGGTCCGCAACATCGACCCGACCGGCCCCGAGTCGGCGCGGCCCCGCCCGACCCGCCTGATCGCCCTCGGCGACGAAGGAGGCGCCGAAGCCCGAGGACGAGGCCCCGCCGGCCGTGGTCACCACCGACGAGTTCAAGGTCACCGGCCCGGTCATCGGCCTCGACCAGTCGACCGACCGCGCCTGGGTCGACGGCCCGCGGCACGCTCACCCGCTGGTCCGACCCCGACCTGCTGACCGACAAGGTCGCTCGTCGAGGACGCCGAGGCCAGGGCCCGCGACCGAAGGCCGCCGCCAGGGCCAGGCCGAAGGTCCCCCTGACGATCTCCTGGAAGACGAAGATGAGGTTCTACGGCCGGCCGGACCAGCCCCGAGGTCGACCAGGTCGCCTGGGCCGAGTTCTCCACCGGCGTCCGCGCCGAGATGGAGGACCGCCTGATCGTCTGCCAGGACATGAACGTCTACATCGACCGGACCGTCTCGCTCGTCCGCCCCAAGGGCGACGCCGCCGAAGCGCCGACGACGGCCGAGCCCGAGCCGCAGGCCGAGATCACCCTGGTCGAGTGCATCCACAACGTCGTGGCGATCAGCCGCAAGGTCGACCCGGTCCGCCGCATCACCATGCAGCAGCAGCGGATCGAGGGGGACTACCTCACCTACGACAAGCTCACGGGCGACTTCCACGTCCCCGGCGCGGGGATGGTCTACATCTGGAGCCGCGGCGGCCAGGAGCCGACCGGCCCGGCCCTCGGCGCGTCCGAGGCGGCGCGCCGAGGCGTCGTCCGGGTGTCCGACCCGGCCGCGTCGCGGCGGGTCGCGGGCCGCCCCCGCCGTCGTCGGCCGCGACGGCGACCAGGCCCCGACCGCCCGGCCCCCGGCCGCGACCAAGGCGGCCGACAAGCCCGTCCCGCCGCTGACGCTGATCCAGGTCAGCTTCCGCAAGGAGATGCGGGGCCGGTTCCCCGCCGGCAAGGAGACGACAAGGCCGAGACCCGCTGGGCCGACTTCTTCGGCGACGTCCAGACGCTCCGCGCCAGGGTCGACGGCCTCGACGCGACCTTCGACTTCGACCACCCCCCCGCCGGCTCGACCTACCTGACCGCGCAGACGATGCGGCTGGTCAGCGAGCCGATCCCGGCCACGTCGGGCCCGGCTCCGGCGCGTCGCGGAACTTCCTCAAGGCGTGGGAGAACGCCGAGGCGCTGGCCGGCGACAAGGTCATCCAGGGCGACCTGATCACCTACGACTCGCAGAGCGAGCTGTTCTACGCCTACGGCCTCAACGGCCGCCACGTCTATCCTCGCGCAGCAGGTGGGCCACGGGCAGCCCTTCACCTTCGCCCCGATGCGGGCGTTCCGGTACAACCACAAGACGGGCGAGCACACGGCGATCGAGCCGGTCAACTACGAGCTCGTCGACGCCAAGACCGGCGGCCGCGCCGGCCCCCTGCCCGAGCCCCCGCCCAAGCCCAAGAAGCCCTTCCGGGGCCTGCTCCGCCTGCCCGGCCGGACCAACTCCGAGCGCAAGGGCTACAGCGGGCGGTAGGAGCGCCTCTCAACCTCGTCGGGCCAAAGTGTGGGTGGCATGCCCACGTCCTCGTGGGCATGGTGTGGGGCCCCATCCCATGCCCACGAGGACGTGGGCATGCCACCCGACACCCGACGTAGATTGCCGCACGCACGTCTCGGCGGTACGATTCCAGGCGGGAGGTCCACGGCGATGACGGCGACGGTCGAGCAACTCCTGGCCCGGCTCGGCTCGGGGATCGAGTCGACGCCCGGTGTCTGCGGCGGCGATCCGCGGATCGCGGGCACCCGGATCGCGGTCTGGACCCTGGAGCAGTACCGCCGCCTGGGGATGACCGAGGCCCAGATCCTCGCCTCCTACCCGGGGCTGCGGGCCGCCGACCTGGTCAACGCCTGGGCCTACGTCGCGGCGCATCCCGACGAGATCGACCGGCAGATCCGCGAGAACGAGGAGGCGTAGCCATTGGCCCGCCTTCGTGGAGCGAAACACATGCTGAGATACGCCTTGTTGGGCCTCTCGCTCGCGATCACGGTGTCCCACGCGCACGCGGATGATGATACGAACGCCACTCTCAAGAAGAAGGCGTCTCAGGGTCAAGTCCTAGTCGTCTCATCAAAGGATCTGGAGGTCTATCGGCTGGAAGCCCTCGACCCCGAATCGTCCGGATGGCAAACGATCGCTCGTACAGGGCCCTACGGCCCGGCTCTCACCGGATGGGGCGGTCGTCGCCCTGGGAAGGCGTGGGTTCGTTTTCACCGCTCCTTTGAAACCTCGCCCGACCCCGACGGTCATCGGCAAGCTCGGCAGTCCCGAGCTGCCCGAGATCTACGCGCCCCATATCGCTTGGTGCCCGGACGGCAAGAGTGTCATCGCCTCGGGGATCCTGGATGTCGAACCGGACATGAGGTATGAGACGTTCCGCTGCGACTCGAAAATGGGGATGGGGAATAAGATCCCCGTCCCGGCCACCGACTTCGTCCTCGACGTCTCACCCGACGGTCAGTGGTTGTTGACGAGCGGGAAGCGCGGCCAAGGTCCCTGGGAGATGTACCGGAGGCGGTTCGACGGCACCGGCGAGGTTCAGCTCACTCACGGGGGTTCCGGAGTCGGACGGTTCTCGCCAGACGGCGCCAAGATCCTCTGCACCCGTACCGATCCGGACGCGACGAAGACGGGCACGTTCGTCATGGACATCGACGGAAAGAACCTTCGCCGCGTCCACCCGATCGCCGCCCCGGCCTGCTGGTCCCCTGACGGGGGACGGCTTGCGTTCGCTGTGGAGAACCGCCCCGCCGGCCCACCTCCTGCCCCTCCAGAAGGCGTGCACGCTTTTCCGATACGGGTCGGAGGTCTTGAACCCGAAGCCATCGTCGGGCAGATCCCCGCGCCCGGATTTACAGCAGGGTCGCATCGATATCGTGATCACGGACCTCCAGGGCAAAAGGGTCTCCGCTCATCCGACCCCTACTGGAAATCCGGTCGTCAACCTCGACTGGCGGTGATTACAGTCGGCCCGGAGTCAGGCCGAGCGACAGTCCCGCGTGAGGCTGACGATTCGGCGAATGACGGTTGTGTCCGGACTACCCGAGGGCAAGCCGGGTCGAGTCGGCCATCCTCGAAGGTCAGCGATCCGCGCGATGCGGCGTCACTCGACGACGACGCGGCCGGGGCGGTCGCCGTCGGGCTCGTCGATCGTGATGGTGCGGTCGAGGAAGGCGCGGATGGTCGCGGCGTTGGTCCGCAGGTGCTCGGTGACCGCCGAGACGGTGTACTCGCTCCGGCCCGGGGCGAGCGACAGGGGCACGAGGATCTGGTCGGCCGAGTGCGGGTCGACGCAGGAGGGCCCGGCGTCGAGGTAGGCGAGCAGCTCGTCGACCGCCTCGTCGGCGACGGCCTCGGCGGGCTTGCCGCGTGCGCCGAGGCCGACGAACGTGGCGGGCGCCACGCCGGCGTGCTCGGCCGTCAGGGCGATCGCGGCGCCCGGGGCGATGCCCGGCCATCGGTCGGTCGCGATCTCGGCCTCCAGCCCGCGCCGGCCAGGCGGTCCGAGGCGCGGTCGCGCATCCTCTCGGCGATGTCGGGACGGAGGTTCGCCACCCCCGCGACCCCCCGGATGCGGGCCAGGGGCCCGCGATCCGCCCGCGCGATCGGCCGCAGCTCGGCCGGCTCGATCCAGGCGTCGAGCTGGCCGCCCTCCGCGGGGGTAGAACCCGGCCGCGGGCATCGCCAGCGCGATCGGCGCGCCCAGGGCCGCCAGGTGGGCGCGCCAGGTCGTCTCCAGGAACGGGAACGACGGCGCCGACAGGTTGAACGTGCCGCCGGTCAGCGTGACCCGCACGGCCTGCTCCGCCCGCAGCGCCAGGGGCAGGTGCAAGGTCTGGAGCACCAGGCACGTCGAGCCGGCGGTGCCGATGTCGACCCGCAGGTCGCGGGGCGCGTACTCGCCCGGCCGGAACGTCAGGTCGCGCGACCCGACCGAGCCGCCCGAGACCTCGGCGCCGCCGAGCGCGGCGGCCGTCTCGACCGCCGTGAGGTGCTGCGGGCGGAGGCCCGGCTTGTCGCGGTTGGCGCGGACCTTGACGATCCGGAACGCGCGGCCCGTCAGCAAAGACAGCGACAGGGCGGTCCGGAGGATCTGACCGCCCCCCTCCCCCTTCGAACCGTCGAGCGTGATCAGGCGCGGCGAGGCCGTCACGGCGAGCGTCTCCCGAGACCCTGGCCCGATCCGATGGGGCCGGCGATGCGGTGCCGTCGGCGATGCGTGGCGCGCGTGCGCGACCCAGCGCCTCGTCCCGACCGGACGGCCCCCATCCCATCCCCACCGCGGCGTCGCGGGTTGCCGATCCATGGCCGAGACTCCTGCACCAAGATACAAGTCGAACGCGGGGAGGCGAAAGTGGAAAGCGACGGGCCGGAGGACCATCCCGTTCCGTCATCAGCAACGTTTCCCTCTCGTTCCCACGCTCCGCGCTATGCATTACCCATAACTTCGGGGGCCGGGTTATGAAGTGATAAATTCCATCCTGTAACGAAGTCCTCAAGCCGTCGCAAGCCGCGCCAGATCGCCTTAACCCCGGGCTCCCCGTCGCCTTTGCGGGCGAGGAAACCCCCGAGCCGGGCGATCTGGCGCACCGCCTCCCGTAAGCCGGGAGGAGACGCCGGGACCATGTCTGTCTTGTGGACCACCCGATGCAACACCTGCCACTGCTCGCGCGGCAAGACCGCCTCGCACGACGCCTCGGGGTGGCGCCGCGCCTCGTAGGTCAACCACAACAGGCGCCAGGCCACCACCGCATAGGTCGCCAAGGCCCGCTCCAAGCGCCCGGCCGTCTCCAACTGCAACCGTTCGACCCGGCAGCCGCTCTTCAGCACGTAATGATAGCGCTCGACCAGCCACCGCAGCGCGTACCAACGCACCGCCCGCTCGGCATCGGCAAGGGTCGCGATCGGCACGGTCGTCAGCAGCCACCAGCACACCGGCCCCTGCCCCTCCGGCGGGCTTTCCTCCTCGGCCAGGATCGCCGTGAGCCTCAGGTGGGGCAACGTCTTGCGGCGGGGATGGGTCGAAGGGGGGGCGATCTCCAGGGTCACGAACCGAATCGTCAGGGTCGCCCGTCGCGCCGGCCGATCGTCGCCCCGTTTGAGGTCCACGGTCATCGTCCCGGCCGCCGCATTGGCGCGCACGGCCGCCCCCAGGAGCCGTTCGACGTGGCGGACCCGCCGCCTGGGCTTGGCCCGGATCAGCAGGTGCGACCCGGGCCGTCGCGGCGCGGCGAAGAGGTCGTAGAAGTCGGCCTCGCGGTCGGCCACGGTGAGGACCATCTGCTCAGCGGGCATGGCGGCCTCGGTGGCGGCCAAGGCATCGAGCCAGCGCTGAGATTCCTTGTCGGCGGTCTCCTTCTTGTTGCGGCCGGCGCGCTTGCCCAAGGTCGCGGGGTCGCGGGTCCAGGTCCGCTGGTCGATCACGCCGAGGGGGACGCCCGCGGCGGTGACGGCGAGGACCGAGTGGAGCCACAGCCCCGAGCGTTTGCTGTGGGCGAGATAGCCCAGGCCGGTGGTGTCCGGATGGTCGGTGAAGTCGAGGCTGGTGGTGTCCTGAATCGTCAGGAGCCACTCATCCTCGCGGTCAGGGAGCCGTCCCAGGGTGCTGTCGCGGTGCGCGGCGCGGATGTCGTCCGGGTCGATGCGCGGGTTGTCCCAGAAGCGATAGGCGGCCTTGGTGGCGGCCCAATCGCCCGAGGCCTGAGGCACGCTGGCCTCCGGCGCTCGAGCAGATCGTCGACCAATTTGACCAGGCGTCGGTTCAAGCGTCGGTCTCCGAGGTCGACGTGGCGAAGTTCGAGTGCTGACCACATGGTGTTCTTACGAACATCCGGGCCGGATGGATCGAACTTGTGGGTAATGCATAGCGCTCCGCGTGGGAGTGCATTCCTCGACGCTCTGCGTCGCCCATTCGGACGCGGAGCGTCCGCAGGGACGTCCCCACGCGGGGCATGGGAACGAGGAATGTCGGGACCGTCGCGGAGCCTCCTCTCTTCTGATCCACTCACCGTCGGTCGTCGGCCATCGGCCTGGCGGCGCCGGGCTTCCTGGCTTCCAGGGGCATGTCGGGGGCTCGACCGGCTCCAGGTGCGGGGGTGTCGTCGGGTGAGTGCCGGGCGCGCCGAGATTGGTGCGCGAGGCCCAGACCAGGACCAGGCGTTGCAGAAGGCGGTCGCTGTTGGCCTCGGCGCGGGTGAACAGGAACGCGCCGAGGCTGCGCGCCGCCTCGGCGCGGCAGCCGATCACGCCGACCTGGCCCGGCTCGAGCGAGAGCGTCGCGGACAGGTCGCGGAGGGTGTCCTCCTGCTGGCCGTCCCTCTGCATGAACTGCTGCGGCGCCATCGTGCCGCCGCTGGGCAGGGCGCCGAAGGCCCTCTGCATCGGGCCGTGGTGGATCTCCGGGGCGATCCGCAGCCGGACGCCGGTCGCCCCCTCCTGCTCGGCCGTCACGCGGAGCCAGCCGCTGGCGTCGGTGTAGTCCTTGCCCGAGGCGGCGCCGTCGCGGTTCAGTAGCAGGCTCGCCCGCGGCACCGAATCCGACAGGCTGACCAGCGTGTGGTCGCCGTCGGGCAGGACGATCTGCATCGGCTCGACCTTGTGCGGCGGCGGCGCCTGGAGCAGCGCCTCGACCGCGGCCGGCAGGTCGCCGGTGATCCGCCCGATCCGCACCCCGTTGATCCCCAGCGCGTGCCTCGCCGAGGGGGCGATCACCTGCTCGTCGGCCGCGCTCCAGACGGCCTCGTTGATCGCCTCGTCGCGCAGCGGGCGCGACAGGATCGCCACCTCCAGGACGCACCGCTTCGGCTCGATGAGCTGGCCGCCGGGCCCGCCGATCCGGGTCAGGACGGTCTCCTTGCGCAGCTCCGCACGGTTGAGCGTGCAGCCCGCCACGACCATCATGGCCAGCACGAGCGCCCCGATCCGACGGTCCATGGTGCGGAATCCTTTCCGCGGCGACCCGGGAGGAACGTGAAGCGACGAGGGGACGGCCCGCGACGAGACGGGCCGAGGCCCGGAGTCTAGGCGGAACGGCGCGGCCCGTCAATCGCAACACGGGCCGGCCGCGAACCGAACCGGGCAACCCCCGAAGCTGTTCGGCGTGGCAGGTCGGGGGGCGGTCGGTATAATGGGTACGGACGACGCCCGGATGGCCACAACACCCTCGAGATTAAGGATCGCGCGATGCCCGTCACGACCTCCCGCCGTCGGTTCCTCGGCCAGGGCGCCCGGGCGCTGGGCATGCTGGGCCTGGCCGGACGTCCCCTGACGACTGCCCTGGCGGCGTCGGCCGCCCCCTCCGTCGAGGAGATGACCGAGAAGGCGGTCGCCTTCCTGCGGACGCGCCAGGACGCGGCGGGGGGATGGTCCGACCGACCGCAAGGAGCCGGGGATCACCGCTCTGGTCGTCGACGGCCCTGCTCCGCTCGGGGCGGGTCACGCCCGCCGACCCGGCCGTCGCCGCGGGCCCTGGCCTACCTGGAGCGGTTCCTCGGCCCGAAGGGGGGGCTCGACGAGGTCCCGCACGCCAACTACACGACCTCGATCGCGCTGATGGCCTTCCAGGAGGCCAACACCAACGGCCGGTACGACCGCGCGATCAAGGCCGGGCAGGACTTCCTCAAGGACAAGCAGTGGGACGAGGCCGAGGGCAAGGGCAAGGACGACGCCTTCTACGGCGGCGCCGGCTACGGCGGCAAGAACAGCCGGCCCGACCTGTCGAACACCGCCTTCTTCATGGAGGCCCTCCGCGACACCGGCCTGCCCGCCGACGACCCCGCCTTGCAGAAGGCGCTGGTGTTCGTCTCGCGGTGCCAGAACCTCAAGAGCGAGTTCAACGACCAGCCCTGGGCCGGCAAGGTCAACGACGGCGGCTTCGTCTACACGGCGGCCAACGGCGGGTCGAGCTTCGCCGGCAAGGCCGACGACGGCGGCCTCCGCTCCTACGCCGGCATGACCTACGCCGGCCTCAAGAGCATGATCTACGCCGGCCTGACCGCCGACGACCCCCGCGTCAAGGCGGCCCTGCGCCTACATCGCCAGGCACTACACGCTCGACGAGAACCCCGGCCTCGGCCAGCAGGGCCTGTACTACTACTACCAGACCTTCGCCAAGGCGCTGGCCATGCTCGGCAAGCCGACGTTCACCGACGCCGCGGGCCGAGTCCCACGACTGGCGGGCCGAGCTCGTCGCCGCCCTGGCCAAGCGGCAGAACCCCGACGGGAGCTGGGTCAACCCCGCCGACCGCTTCATGGAAGGCGACCCCAACCTCGTGACCGCCTACGGCCTGCTCGCGCTGGCCCACGCCCGGCCCAAGGGGTGAGCGCCGGGCATGAATTTACGATCCTTTACGAGATCGAGGCCCCCGGGTCGGGATAATATCGCCTAATGATGGTGGGGCTTCGTTCTCGCCCTTCCCAACCCATTCCTCCAGCACGAGGCCGTGTCCCCGATGATGCACATCCATTCGCGTCGCAATCGCCGCGCCTTTCTGGGCGCGCTGACGATGGGAGCCGCCGCCTTCACGACGCGCGGCCTGTTCGCCGAGGAGCTCTTCCGGACGCCCCGGCAGACCGAGGGGCCGTTCTACCCGGACAAGCTCCCGCTCGACACCGACAACGACCTCTTGATCATCAACGACGCCACCACCCCCGCCGTGGGCGAGGTGACGTACCTGGGCGGTCGCATCCTCGACGCGCGGGGGAACCCGCTGCGCAACGCCCTGGTCGAGATCTGGCAGGTGGACAACAACGGGGCCTACCTGCACAGCGGGACGAACAACCGCGACAAGCGAGACACGAACTTCCAGGGCTACGGCCGCTTCCTGACCGGGTCGACCGGCGAGTACACCTTCCGCACCATCAAGCCGGTCAAGTATCCCGGCCGGACGCCGCACATCCACTACAAGATCCGGCGGGGCGACAAGGAGCTGCTCACGACCCAGTGCTACGTCAAGGGCCATCCCGCGAACGAGAGGGACGGCATCTACCGGAGCATCCGCGACCCGAAGGCGCGCGAGTCCATCACCGTCGATTTCGCCCCTTTGGAAGGCTCGCGCATCGGCGAGCTCGTCGCGCGGTTCGACATCGTCCTCGGCTTCACACCGGAAGCCTGAGGCATCGGTCGGCGGCGGTCATGAATCACGCTCCGGCACCGAGTTTCGCGAGCGGCAGGACGAGCTGCCTCGGTTGACTGCCGAAAGACACGAACCCGTGGTGAAGGTAGAAAGCTTCCGCCGTTTCGTTCTTGGCATCCACCACCAGCGCGAAGACGGCGATCTCCGAACGCAGGGATCGCGCCACTGCGTCCCAGAGCAGGGCGCCGCCGAGCTTGCGCCCGCGATAGGCCTGGTCCACCGCCAGACGACCGAGCCGCGCGACGGGGACCGACGGATAGCGCGGGAGCCGCCTGGTGAGCTTTGCCGGCAGATCAGCCAGGGGAACGCCAGCGGCGGAGAGTGTATAGTAGCCAGCGATCTTGGCCCTGGGAGCCTCCAGCGCCACATAACAGGCCGTCGCGCGACGGCGCACGTCCTGCGTCACCTGCTCCCGGAAATAGCGGTCAAGGGCATCGATACCGCAAGAAAAACCCGCCCTGTCGTGATCCGGGCCAAGGGCCTCGATGAGAAACGTCCCCGTCACCGGGGTTCCCGAATCAGTCGGGCATGGGCTTCTTTGGCGCGCAACAGGGCCGGTGACGGCTCCGGCGGATTCAGGAGGAGATCGACGAAACGGCGCTGATCCTCCACCGAGAGGCGAATGAGATGCGTCTCCTCGATGGTCCGGTGCGCGGCCT
This sequence comes from uncultured Planctomycetaceae bacterium, assembly GCA_963708145.1. Lineage (GTDB taxonomy): Bacteria > Planctomycetota > Planctomycetia > Isosphaerales > Isosphaeraceae. Next base: position 1,121,499 of record OY970189.1, read on the forward strand.
CCTGGGCGGCGGCAACGACGAAGTCGCTGACGCTGCGACCTTGGAGTTCGGCGGCGCGTTTCACGACGGCCAGCGCTTCGGGAGCAATGCGAGCCTCGATGCGCGCGGTGCGGCCCTGTTCCCTTGGCATCAGACATCCTCTCTTCCCGACCTAATGTACGGCATTATGCCGGACAATGTCAAGATCGCATGAGCCTCGCTGACGGACCGGCCACCTCCAGGACCGGGGGACGCTCGCATCGCTCGCTCTGCCCCGGCCACCCGCCGTAAAGCGGACGGAGTCGATCTTACAAATTTCAGGAATCGTTGTTGGTGCCCGCTGTGAGGTCAAAGCCGTTGTCTTCGTCGACAGGTGGATCAGCTTCGTCCATGCTCGTGTCGCGGTCGAATCCCGGTCGAGTACGCCGACTGAGAGCAAGTGCAGCACCCCGCCAGAAGGCGCCAGTGATCGTTGGAATCGCCGGCTCGAACTGCTGAGCAGTGAGCGTATTTGCACGATGGTCGCCTGCGATTGCATCAGCGATTACCAAGGGCAACTTCTCGACTGCACAGCTTCGGCAGATTGTGAGGGTGCCTCCCGGACCTTGCCAAAAGGCTGTCGGATCCCCACCACAAATCAGGCACGATGTATCATTACCGAGCAACTGATGCATAGTCGTTTTGACCTGCCAATCATGCCCGTTCCAGAATCGCTCGACCTCGGCCATTGTACCTCCTCCATTGCTTGATCCAAGGCTTGTCATCGTCTGCCCAAATCATCAATCATCGGCGCCCTTGGGGTCGAGCTCGCGCTCGATGGCGAACCGCATCTGGCCGAGCTCGTCGCCGACGTACTCGCTGTGGGGCCAGGGCCAGTCGACGGGGTCGTCGTGGAAGCGGGGGATGATGTGCCAGTGGCCGTGGTCGATCGTCTGGCCGGCGGCGCGGCCGTTGTTGACGATCACGTTGAGGCCGTCGGCGCCGGTGGCGGCCTTGACGGCGCGGCAGAGCCGGGGCAGGAGCGTCGCGGCGTGCGCGGCGAGCGGCTCGGGCAGGTCGGCAGGGTCGGCGTGGTGCGCCTTGGGCACGAGCAGGACGTGGCCCCGGTTGACCGGGCTGATGTCGAGGAAGGCGACGGCGTCGTCGGTCTCCAGGACCTGGCCGAGGGGATCTCGCCCCGGACGATCTTGCAGAAGAGGCAATCCGGGGCGTGCGGGTGGCGAGACACGGCGCGGCGGCTCCCTTCCCGATCCCCGTCGAGGTGAACGCGACGATCGGCGATCTCGACGGGACAGTCCGGATTGCAGATCCTCTGCCGGCGATCCGTGCGGGCCTTCGCGATGATCCGGCCGGTCAGGACCCGCTCGCCGCGGCGGGGACGACGGCCGGGCTGGGTCGGGCGGCCTTGACCTTCTCGTCGGCGCCCAGCAGGGCGATGACGGCCATCGGCGCGGCGTCGCCCTGGCGGACCTTGGCGAGCTTGTAGATCCGGGTGTAGCCGCCCGGGCGGCCCTGGAACCGCGGGCCGATCTCCTTGAAGAGCGTCGAACGCCACGTCCTTCTTGGTCACGCACGGCCAGGACGCGGCGGAAGTTGTTCAGGTTCCAGCCGTCCTTGGCCAGCGTGATCAGCTTCTCGACGAACGGCTGGAGTTCCTTGGCCTTGGCCAGGGTCGTCTCGATCCGGCCGTGCTCCAGGAGCGACGTGGCCAGGTTGCGGAGCAGCATCCGCCGGTGCGACGGGGACCGCTTGAACTTGCGGCCGGCTTTCGGTGACGCATGGGTAGGGGCCGGGGGTTTGGGGTTGGGGGCTCGTCAGAATCCGGTTTCCCGTGCCGATCAGCCCCCCTGCTTCAGGGGGACGTCCATGCCGAGGTCGAGGCCGATCTCGTGGAGCTTGGCCTGGACCTCCTTGAGCGTGGTCTCGCCGAAGTTGCGGACCGTCAGGAGCTGGTCCTCGGTCCGGCTGACCAGGTGGCGGACGGTGGTGATCCCCTCGCTCTCCAGGCAGTTGGTGGCCCGGACGGAGAGCTCCAGCTCGGCCAGGCTCATGTCGAGCTTGCGCTCGAGCTCGGCGTCGAGCGGCTCGTCGCGGTGGCCGTCGGCGCCGGCGGCCGTCGGCCGGCAGGCCGGGGCCGGGCTCGTAGTACTGGACGAACGGGTTGAGGTGCTTGCGGAGGATCTTGGCCGCCTCGACCAGCGACATCTCGGGGCCGAGCGTGCCGGTGGTCCAGATCCGCAGGACGAGCTTGTCGTAGTTGGTCCGCTGGCCGACGCGGGTGTTCTCGACCCGGTACTCGACCCGGATGACCGGGCTGAAGATCGCGTCGATCGGGATGGCGCCGACCTCGAGGTCGTCGGTGTGCCCCTCGGCGGCGGGGCGGTAGCCCCGGCCGTTCTCGACGGTCATCTCCAGCGACGAACGGCACGTCGTCGGTCAGCGTGCAGAGGATGTGGTCGGGGTTGATGATCTCGATCGACTCGTCGTGGAGGATGTCGGCGGCCGTGACGACGCCGCGGCGGTCGCGCTCGATCCGGATCGTCCGGCTCTGCTCGGAGTGGTTCTTGACGACCAGCCCCTTGAGGTTCAGCACCAGGTCGGTGATGTCCTCGACCATGCCGGGGATCGACGAGAACTCGTGCTGGACGCCCTGGATCTTGATCTTGGTGACGGCGCTCCCCTCCAGGCTCGACAGGAGGATGCGCCGCAGGCTGTTGCCGACCGTGTGGCCGAACCCGCGTTCGAACGGCTCGACGTGGAACTCGCCGTAGGTGTCGGTCAGTTTCTCGCGGGTGCAGACGACCCGGCTGGGAAGTTCGAGGCCACGCCAACGGATGCGCATCGCGTAGTCTCCAGGGAAGTCGTCAGCTGTCAGTCATCAGTTGTCAGTCGGACCGGACTCCGCGGGGCGGAGGCTCATCGATCACGCATCTGCGGCCCGAAGCTGATGGCTGACAGCTGACCGACTGATGACTGACGACTCTCGTCTCAGCGGCTCAACAATTCGACGATCAACTGCGGGGTGACGGGCAGCGAGATGTCCTGGGTCGCGGGCAGGCGGGAGACGCGGCCCTCGGGCGGCTCGGTCGCGGTGCGGTCGAGCCAGTCGGGGACGGGGGGCATCCCCTCGACGGTCAGGTTGTTGGCGGCGAGCTTGCGCGAGTGCTCGCGGTCCTTGACCTGGATCTGGTCGCCGGGGCGGACCAGGTAGCTCGGGATGTCGAGCTTGCGGCCGTTGACGGTGATGTGGCCGTGGGTGATCATCTGCCGCGCCTGCGGGCGGCTGGTCGCGAACCCGAGCCGGGTCACCACGTTGTCGAGCCGGCGCTCCAGCAGCGACATCAGGGCGTCGCCGGTGTTGCCGGGGCGGCGGCTGGCCAGCTCGAAGTACTTGCGGAACTGGCGCTCGAAGACGCCGTAATACGCGCTTGACCTTCTGCTTCTCGCGGAGCCGGATCGAGTATTCGCTCGCCTTGCTCCGGCGGAACTGGTGCATCCCCGGCACCCCCTCGCGGCGGTCGACGGCGCACTTGGGGGTGTCGCACCGCGTCCCCTTCAGGAACAGCTTCAGGCCCTCGCGGCGGCAGAGCCGGCAGACCGGTCCGATGTGTCGTCCCATGGCGTCTCGGCGATCCTCGAGAGATCGGGTTGGTTGGCCGAATTGTCCGGCCCGCCGCAGGGGCCTGGGTTCCTCGGCGAGAGTCTCGGAAATCCGCAACGAACGTCGACCGCCGCGGGGCGTCTCGGAGGGGCCGGCAACCCGAATCCCCGAGCCGCCCGAGCGCCCCGGCGGGTCGTCACTTCCCATCGTCAATTTTCGAATCAGATTGGATCAGACCCGGCGCTTCTTGGGGGGGCGGCAGCCGTTGTGCGGCAGCGGGGTGACGTCCTCGATCGCCTTGATCGACAGGCCGGAGGCCTGCAAGCGCGGTGATCGCGCTCTCGCGGCCGGAGCCGGGGCCCTTGACCTTGACCTCGACCTCCTTGACGCCGTACTTGGTCGCGGTCGCCGCGGCCGTCTCGGCGGCGCGCTGGGCGGCGAACGGGGTGCTCTTGCGGCTCCCCTTGAAGCCGACGGTCCCCGACGAGGCCCAGCACAACGCGTCGCCGTTGGGGTCGGTGATCGTCACCGTCGTGTTGTTGAACGTCGCCTTGATGTGCACGACCGCCCGGCTGACGTTGCGTCGTGTCTTCCGCTTCTTGGCCTTGGCCACGGGTCCGTTGCTCCCTGCGTCGGTCTTCGGAAATCGGGGTGTTCGCGGCGTGATCGGGTCCCAGACGTCGGCTGACGGGTCGCCGGGCCGCGGGCGACCGGCCATCCGGGCGACCATCACGGCGGCGTGGCGGTCGCGATCAAGGGCGACGGAGGCATGGCGAGGGCATCCGCACCGCGCGGCGAGGCCCCGGCAGGTCGGCCCGCGCGGCGGCGGGCGTCACCGCATCTCCTTGACGCCCTTCTTGCCGGCGACCGTCTTGCGCGGGCCCTTGCGGGTCCGGGCGTTGGTCCGGGTCCGCTGGCCGTGGACGGGCAGGCCCTTGCGGTGCCGCAGGCCGCGGTAGCAGCCGATGTCGCGGAGCCGGGCGATGTTCTGCTGCACCTGGCGGCGGAGCTGCCCCTCGACCACGTATTCGTTGTCGAGCAGGTCGGCCAGCTTGGCCAGCTCGTCTTCGGTCAGGTCGCGGGCGCGCTTGTCGGGGCTGATCCCCGCCCGCTCGCAGAGCTGCTCGGCGAGGAACGGCCCGATCCCGTAGATGTAGCGCAGCGAGATCACCGTGCGCTTGTCGTTGGGGATGTCGACACCGAGGATACGAGGCATCCGTCCAATCTCCGTGGGGCGAAGGCGAGGGCCGGCGCGGGCTCAGCCTTGCCGCTGCTTGTGGCGGGGGTTCTCGCAGATCACGTACACCTTGCCCCGGCGGCGGACGATCTTGCAGTGCTCGCAGATCCGCTTGACGCTCGATCGGATCTTCATCGGACTGGGCCACTCACTTTCCCGTCGTCGCGAGGCCGACCCGGGGCGACCCCGCCCCGTCGCCGATCCGCCTCACCGTGCGGGGCCGAATGGGCGAATATACCGGATCGCCCCGACGATCCGCAAGGCCGGAATCCTTCGGCGCGGCGGCGGTTTCCGGCGCCCGTCAGTCGTCCAGGTAGGTCAGCACGCGGGGGCCGTCGGGGGTCATGGCGACGGTGTGCTCGAAGTGGGCGCTGGCGCGGCGGTCCTTGGTCTCGACGGTCCAGCCGTCGTCGAGGGTGCGGACGTCCTTGGTCCCCAGCGCGACCATCGGCTCGATCGGCCAGGACGATCCCCGGCTCCAGCCGGATGTCGTTCTTGCGCAGGGCCTTGCTGACGAAGTTGGGGACCTGCGGCTCCTCGTGCATGTCCTGGCCGATGCCGTGGCCGACGAACTTCTCGACGACGTACATCCCCTGGCTCTTGACGTACCGCTCCATCAGGCCGGCGACCTCGGACCAGGTCCGGCACCGGGCCATGGCGCGGATCGCCAGGTCGAGCGTCTCGGAGGTCACGTCGAGGAGCTTCTGGACCTCGGGCCGGACCGCGCCGATGGCCAGGGTGACCGCCGCGTCGCCGCACCAGCCGTTGAGCTTGCAGCCGGTGTCGATCGAGACGACGTCCCCCTCGCGCAGCGGGCGGCGGTTGGGGATGCCGTGGACGACCTGCTCGTTGACGCTGGCGCAGATGACGGCCGGGAACGGCGGCTTGCCCTTGACCGAGCTGGGGTAGCCGAGGAACAGCGGGATCGCCCCGTGCTCGCGGAAGACCGCGGCGACGGCCTCGTCCATGTCGGCGGTGGTCGACCCCGGCACGGCGAGCTTGCGGACCTGCTCGAGCGCCTGGGCGACCACCCGGCCCGCCTCGCGCATCAGGCCGATCTCGCGCGGGCTCTTCAGCTTGATCATGGGACGCGACTCGGGGTTCCGCAACATCGCTGCGCCTCCGCAGGGACGGCCGGTCGCGCGGGCCGGGCGAGACCTCCGGTCATCGCTTGCTGACCAGCCCGCCGTAGTTCCGCATGATCAGGTGGCTGTCGATCTTCTGCACCAGGTCGAGGCAGACGCTGATGACGATCAGGAGCCCGGTCCCGCCCAGGAACGAGGCGATGGTGAAGTCGACGTTCAGCGCGCTCTGGACGAGCGACGGGATGACCGCCACCAGGCTCAGGAACGCCGCGCCGACGTAGGTGATCCGGAGCATCACCTTCTCCAGGTAGTCGGCCGTCCGCCGGCCGGGGCGGTAGCCGGGGATGAAGCTGCCGTAGTCCTTGAGGTTCTCCGACATGTCCTTCGGGTTGAAGGTGATGGCCGTCCAGAAGTAGCAGAAGAAGTAGATCAGGACGATGTAGAAGACCGTGTAGACGTAGCTCTGCTTCTGGAAGGCGTCGGCCGACTCGCTGGATGAACGCGGCGAACGCCGAGCTGAACGTCCAGCGGTCGGCGACTGCCAGCCCTGCGGTGGCCCGCGACAGGCTGTTGAGGATGAACGAGGGGAAGATCAGCAGGCTGGAGGCGAAGATGATCGGCATGACGCCCGCCTGGTTGACCTTCAGCGGCAGGTACTGCCGCGTCCCGCCGAAGACCCGACGGCCGCGGACGTGCTTGGCCGACTGCGTGGGGATGCGCCGCTGGCTCTCGGTGATCGCGATCACGCCGACGACCACCGCCACGAACAGGCCGGCCAGCAGCACGATCGTCGTGATGCCGTACTTGCCCGCCTCGGGCGTCAGCTTCGGCGTGGCGTTCTCCCACAGCCCCTTCAAGCGCCAGCGGCATCCGCGCCAGGATGCCCGCCATGATCAGCAGGCTGATCCCGTTGCCGATGCCGAACTCGTCGATCTGCTCGCCGATCCACATCAGGAAGATCGTGCCCGGCCGTCATCACGCAGACGCAGACGAGGCCGTCCCAGAAGTTCTGGTGCTGGGGTAGCACGACCCCCATCTGGGGACTCATCATGTACTGCACCCAGAACGCGCTCTGGACCAGCGCATAACAAGACCGTCGCGTACCGGGTGTATTCGTTGATCTTCTTCCGGCCGCTCTCCCCCTCCTTCATCATCGCCTCGAGCGAGGGGACGACGCTGCCCAGGAGCTGGAAGATGATCGAGGCCGAGATGTAGGGCATGATCCCCAGGCCGAAGATCGTGCTCATGCCGATCGACGTGCCGCCGAACATGGCGACCGTGCCGAAGATCTTGCCCGCCGCGTTGGTGCTCTGGTGCTCCTGCCAGTTCTTGAGCTGGTCCTGGTTGACGATCGGCAGCGGGATGTAGAAGCCGACCCGGTAGATGGCCAGGAACATGGCCGTCATGAGGATCTTGCGCTGCAGCTCGGGGACCTTGAACAGGATCGTGTAGAGCTTGCCCACGGCGGCCTCCTGGGGATCGAGTCGGCGGTCGTCGGCGAGTCGGCTGGGCCAGCCAGAGCGCCGGAGATGGACAGGCGGCGCAGAGCCTCGCATCAACTCGACACCGGCCGACTGACCGCTGACTCGCCGAGCTCATTGGACAACGACGGCCTGTGCCGCCCGCCGCGGCGATCTTGGCGGCGGCCGACTCGCTGAACTTGTGGGCGTGGACGGTCAGCGGCTTGGTGATCTCGCCGTCGCCGAGGATCTTGACGCCGTCGTCGTGGCGGCCCTTGACCAGGCCCCGGGCGCGGAGGGCGGCCTCGTCGACGGTGGCGCCGGCGTCGTAGCAGGCCTCCAGCGACGACGAGGTTGACGATGGCGAAGTCCTTGCGGAACGCGCCGTTGTTGAAGCCGCGCTTGGGGACGCGGCGGGCCAGGGGCATCTGGCCGCCCTCGAACAGGGGGTTGAGCTTGAACCCCTGGCGGGAGGCGTGCCCCTTGTGCCCCTTGCCGGCGGTCTTGCCGTGGCCCGAGCCGGGCCCGCGGCCGATCCGCTTCCGCTTCTTGCGCTTGTGGATGCCCTGGTGGACGTCGTGCAGTTGCATTAGAGGGCCACTCCCCGGAGACGAGCCACCTCGTCCTTGGTCCGCAGTTGGGTCAGGGCGTTGATCGCCGCCTTGACCAGGTTGAGCTTGTTGGTCGAGCCGTAGCTCTTGGTCAGGATGTCGGTGATCCCGGCCGCCTGGACGACGGCGCGGACGGCGCCGCCGGCGATCACGCCGGTGCCCGGGCTGGCCGGGAGCATCACCACCCGCGCGGCGCCGAACCGGCCGATGACGCGGTGCGGGATCGTCCCGCCGCGGAGGTTGACGCGGTTCATCTGCTTGTGGGCGTCCTTGACCCCCTTCTCGACGGCCGGGGGGACCTCGTTGGCCTTGCCGTAGCCCCAGGCCACCTGGCCGCGGCCGTTGCCGACGACCACCAGCGCGTTGAAGCTGAACCGGCGGCCCCCCTTGACCACCGCGGCGCAGCGGCGGATCGCCACCACGCTCTCGGACCACTCCCCGCGGTCGCGATCTCGATTGTCGCTCGCCATGGCGGGCTCCCCGTCGACATCGGATCTCTCTCAGATTTGATGCAAATCTCGAGATTTCGATCGATCCCGATCGGAGTCCCGATCCGGCGGTCAGAATTGCAGGCCCGCCTCGCGGGCGGCGTCGGCCAGGGCCTGGACCCGGCCGTGGTACTTGTAGCTGCGGCGGTCGAAGCAGATCTTGTCGACGCCGGCCTGCTTGGCCCGCTCGGCGACCACCCTGCCGACGACCGCGGCGGCCGCCTTGTTGCCGCCGTAGGCGTGCTGGCCGCGGATCTCGGGGTCGAGCGTGCTGGCCGAGGCCAGCGTCTTGCCGTCGGCGTCGTTGATCACCTGGGCGTAGATGTGCTTCGAGCTCCGGAAGACGGCCAGGCGGGGCCGCTCGGGCGTCCCGTACAGCCGCTTGCGGACGTGCCGCTGCCGCCGCAGCCGGCGGACCTCGACGAGCTTCCTCTGGTTCACCGGACGACATCGCTGCTGATCCTCGATCGGGGTTCGGGGCGGCCGATTGCCGACCGGACGCCCAGCCCTCTGGAGAGTTGTCAGTGGTCAGTGATCAGTAGTCAGTCAGAATGCAGATTGAACGGCGTGCCGCAGAGCCGCTGGCCGCGATTCCGACCTGACCCTACTGACGACTGACGACTGACTACTTCGACCCGAACGCCTTGCCGGCCTTGCGGCGGACGGCCTCGCCCTCGTAGCGGATGCCCTTGCCCTTGTAGGGCTCGGGGGGGCGGACCTTGCGGACCTCGGCGGCGAACTGGCCGACGGCCTGCTTGTCGGCGCCGCTGACGTGATGTGCGTCGGGTCGGGGACGACGACGGTGACGCCCGCGGGGGCCTCCAGGACGACCTGGTTGGCGTAGCCGACCTGGAGCGCCACGGTGTTGGCCTTCTTCAGCTGCGCCTGGTAGCCGACGCCGACGATCTCCAGCTTCTTGGTGTACCCCTCGGTGACCCCCTGGACCATGTTGGCGATCAGGCTGCGGGTCAGGCCGTGCAGGGCGCGGTTCTGGCGCTCGTCGTCGGGGCGGGTGACGAGCGACCTGCTTGGCCGGCCTCGTCGAAGCGGACGCCGAGCTCGCGGCGATAGGAGAACGAGAGCTTGCCCTTGGGGCCCTCGACCTGGATCGTCGAGTCGGCGATCGACACCTTCACGTTGGCCGGCACGACGACCGGCTTGCGTCCGATACGGGACATGGGACCATCATCCTCTCGCGTCTCGGGGCACCCTCGGCCTGACCTGGTCGCTGACTCGACGGCCGACCCGGGCCGCGATCGGTCACTCGATCAGCGCCAGGACCTCGCCGCCGACCTTCTCGGAGCGGGCGCGGCGGTCGCTGACGACGCCGCGGGGGGTGCTGAGGATCTGGATCCCCATGCCGCCCAGGATCGGCTTCAGCTCCTTGTAGCCGCGGTAGACCCGGCGGCCCGGCTTGCTGACCCGGTCGATCCGGGTGATCAGCCGCTCGCCGTTGGGCCCGTACTTCATGTGGAGCCGCAGCGTCCGGGCCGGGACCGTGTCGATCTCGTCGAAGTCCCAGATGTAGCCCTCGTCCTTCAGGACCTGGGCGATCCCTCGGCGGATGTTCGAGGTGGGCATCTCCACCAGCTCGCGCTCGATCCGGACCGCGTTGCGGATCCGGGTGAGCATGTCGGCGATCGGGTCGGTCATCATGGCGGGGTCGTTCCCATCGACCGCCGCGGGTAACGCGCCCGCCCGGCGAGACGGTCGCCGGGGCGGGCCGCGTCGGCGCGGCGGGGCGGATCAGGCTCTCGACGGGCGGCTCTCGCGGAGCCGAAGTCGGCTCCACTCCATTCGTCACCAGCTTGCCTTCTTGACGCCCGGGATCAGGCCGCGGCTGGCCAGGTTCCGGAAGCAGATCCGGCAGATGCCGAACTTGCGGTAGACGGCGCGGGGACGGCCGCAGAGCTTGCAGCGGTTGCGGTGCTGGACCGCGAACTTGCGGGGCGTCTGCGACTTGATCATCTGGGCCTTGGTCGACATGGCGGATTCACCTGGTTCACAGTTGTCAGTTCGTCTTCAGGCCATTCAGGCTCGTCGTCGGGCCGATGTCACGAGCGATCGAGCGTCAGCTGCTCGGGGACTGATCACTGCGCTGACGCTGTTACTGGCAGCTACTTCGCGGGCTGCTGCGGCTTGCGGAACGGCATGCCGAACGAGCGGAGCAGCTCGCGGGCCTGGTCGTCGTTGTCGGTCGAGGTGACGATCGTGATGTCCATGCCCTGCGTGTGGTGCAGCTTGTCGGCGTCGATCTCGGGGAAGACGACCTGCTCGGCCAGGCCGAGCGTGTAGTTGCCGTGGCCGTCGAAGCTGTTGGGGTTCAGGCCGCGGAAGTCGCGGATACGGGGCAGGGCGATCGAGACCAGGCGGTCGAGGAACTCGTACATCCGCCGGCCGCGGAGGGTGACCTTGCAGCCGATCTCGTTCCCCTCGCGGAGCCGGAAGCCCGAGACCGACACCTTGGCCTGGGTCACCAGCGGCTTCTGGCCGCTGATCCGGCGCCAGGCTCTCGACGGCCGCGTCCAGCAGCGCCTTGTCCTGGGTGGCGCGGCCGACCCCCATGTTGATGACGATCTTCACCAGCTTGGGGATCGCCATCTTGTTGGACAGGTTGTATTTCGAGGCCATCGCCTGGGCGATGGTCGCGTTGTACTGGTCGAGCAGGCGAGCCATGGCCGTCGTCCTTCTTCCTTCGCTGGCGTCGATCCGATCGCTCCGCTCAGGCCCCGGCGGCGTGGGCCGGCTTGGCGGGGCCGACGTTGCCCAGGCTGGCCGAGCACTTCTTGCAGTAGCGCTGCTTCTGGCCCGCGTCGGTGAAGCGGTGGCCGATCCGGACGCCCCGCTTGCAGCCGGAGCAGTAGAGCATGACGTTGGAGGCGTCGATCGGCATCTCCTTGGAGAGCCGGCCCCCCTGCTGGTTCTTGCGCTGGGCTTCATGTGCTTGTAGACCCGGTTGACCCCCTCGACGACGACCTTGTTGCGGCCCGGCAGGGCCCGCAGCACCTTGCGCGGCTCGGGCCCCTTGCCGTTGCCGGAGATCACCTCGACCAGGTCGTTCTTGCGGATGTGCATGGCCTCGCGCTCGTTGCGAGTGCCTTGCCGCCGCTCACCGCACTACCGAGGCACTCAGGACTTCTAGACGACCTCGGCGGCCAGGCTGATGATCTTCATGAACTGGCGGTCGCGGAGCTCGCGGGCGATGGCGCCGAAGATCCGGGTGCCGCGGGGGTTCTTCTCGTTGTCGATCAGGACGACGGCGTTGCGGTCGAACCGGACGTACGAGCCGTCGCTGCGGCGGGTCGAGTTGCGGACCCGGACGATCACGCAGCGGACCACGTCGCCGGCCTTGACGTCGCCGCCGGGGCTGGCCTTCTTGACGCTGGCGATGATGATGTCGCCCAGGCCGGCGGTCCGCCTCTTGTACCGCGAGGCGCTGCCGCCGAGGACCTTGAAGCACATGACTTCCTTGGCCCCGGTGTTGTCGGCCACGTCGAGCCGAGTCTGCATCTGGATCATGATACGCTACCTGGCGGATGCCCGCGTCGTGCCTTGTCGGGTGGGCACCGCCCACCGTCCCGCGAAAACCGAGGCGGGCCGCGCCCGCCTCACATGATCCTGGCCGCGGCCCCTCAGGGCTGCGTCGGCGCCGGCTCCGGCGGCGCCGAGGCCGCCGCCGGCTCGCCCTCGCCGGCCAGCGCCTGCTGGGCGCCGAGGCGGACGATCCGGACGATCCGCCACCGCTTGAGCTTCGAGAGCGGGCGGGTCTCCATGATCTCGACGAGGTCGCCGACGTGCGACTGGTTCTGCTCGTCGTGCGCGTGGCAGACGGTCCGCCGCCTCAGCAGCTTGCCGTACTTGGGGTGCGGGACGAGGGTCTCGACCTCGACCCGCCGCGTCTTGTTCATCTTGTCGGACGTCACGACCCCGATCTCCGTCTTGCGGCGGCGGCGGGCCGGCGCCTGGGACGATCGCGGGGCTGGGGGTCGATTCGCTCATCGCGGCCTACCGTGGGGTTCGTGTTCGTGGGTCGAGTCCGGGTTAGAGGGCGGGGGCCGCGACGGCCTGGCCGCGCTCGATCTCGCGGAGCCGCAGGATCGTCTTGATCCGCGCGATCTCGCGCTTCGCCTTGATGATCTCGCTGGGCGCCTCCAGCCGCTCGGTCTCGCTCTGGAGGCGGAGCCGGAACAGGTTCTGCTGGGTCTCCTTCAGGAGCAGCTCGAGCTGCTCGTCGCTCTGCTCGCGGAGTTCGGCGGCCTTGCTCATGGGTGCGTCCTCGAAGAAGTTATCAGTTGTCAGTTGTCAGTCAGAAAACAGAAGAAAGAGCCGCGTGCCGCTGGTCCGACACGGTCCGGGAATCGTGCCATAATCCTCACCTGACGACTGACGACTGACGACTGACGACTGACGACTGACGACTGACGACTGACGACTGACGACTGACGACTGACGACTGACACGACTGACGACTCACAGAGTCGGCCGGCGGGTGACGAACCGGCAGTGGACCGGCAGCTTGTGCGCGACGCGGGCGAGGGTGGCGCGGGCGACCTCCTCGCTGACGCCGCCGATCTCGTAGAGGATCGTGCCCGGCTTGACGATCGCGGCCCAGTACTCGACCTCGCCCTTGCCCTTGCCCATGCGGGTCTCGGCGGGGATCGAGGTGATGCTCTTGTGCGGGAAGATCCGGATGAAGAGCTTGCCGCCCCCCTTGACCGACTGGCTGGCGACGACGCGGCCCGCCTCGATCGTCGCGGCGCTGATCTTGCCGGGCTCGAGCGACTGGAGGCCGTACTCGCCGAAGGCGACGTAGTTGCCGCGGGTGGCGTTACCTCTTACGCGGCCTTTTTGGCTTTTTCGGTACTTGACCCGCTTGGGCATCAGGGGCATCGGTGCCGCCCTCCGTCTTCAGGTAATCGCCCTGGTTGACCCACACCTTGATCCCGATATGACCTTGCGCCGTCTTGGCCTCGGAGAACCCGTAATCGATCTTGGCCCGGAGCGTGCTCAGGGGGATCGACCCGAGGTTGCCCCCCTCGGTCCGCGACATCTCCGAGCCGCCGAGCCGGCCCGAGAGCTGGATCTTCACGCCGCGGGCGCCGCCGTCCATCGTCTGCTCGAGCGCCCGCTTCATCGTCCTCCGGAAGCTCGACCGCTTCTTGAGCTGCTCGGCGATGTCCTCGCTGATCAGCTGCGCGTCGATCTCGGGGCGGTTGACCTCGACGATCTTGACCTCGATCCGCCGCCCGGTCAGCTCCTGGAGCTCCTCCTTGAGCCGGTCGACCTCGGCCCCCTTGCGGCCGATGATGATCCCCGGCCGCGCCGTCGAGAGGAAGACGGTCACCGCGTCGCGGGTCCGCTCGATCTCGATCTTGGGGATGCCGGCGTAGCTGTACTTGCCCTTGATGAACTTGCGGATCTTGAAGTCCTCGACCAGCAGGTCGGAGAACTCGTGCTTGGAGGCGTACCAGCGGCTCCGCCAGTCCTCCATGATCCCGACGCGGAACCCGGTCGGGTTCACCTTCTGGCCCATGGCTCAGCGTCCTCTCGGATTCATGCTTTGAGACTCTGGCGCGGGGCGGGTGCTCCGCGGAGTAAACCTTCGGTGCCGAGGTCTTCATCGATGTCCGGCCAGTGGATGCCGTAGCCACCACCGGCGACCTGCCAATTCTGCCGCTGCGCCGGCGTCGCGTTGAACAGCCGGGGATACCAGACCAGGGGGACGGAAATCGTCCTCCCATCCATCAGCGAGACGACGAGCGTATCGTCCGTGACCTCGACCCCAGCGACTCGCTCATCCGCCGCCAGCGCCAAAGTGCCCATGCCATGCCTCCAGAAACTCGGCCAGATGTTGAACCACAAGGGCTTGGATGTCCCTCAACTCATGTGCCCGAAAGCCGACATTGCGCGCCAGGGATACCGGCCCTAGCCAGAACTTCGCCGAGAACTTCTCCCGATCCACATGGATGTGAGGCGGCTCATTGAGCTCGTGACTCCAGAAATAGAACCGATACGGGCCGCTTCGCAATACCGTCGGCATGGCTCATCATCAATCTGAGGATTAGTCCCGGTCCTCGCCGTCGGCCTCGTCCAGCGCCGCCAGGTCGGTCAGGCCGATCTCGATGTGCGAGCTGCGGCGTCGGATCATGTAGGCCATGCCGCGGGCCCGCGGCATCAGCCGCTTGAACATCGGGCCGCCGTCGCCGCGGGCGTCGACGATCACCAGGTCGCCGACGTTGCGGATGCCGCGGTCCTCGGCGTTGGCCATGGCGCTCTTGAGCACCCGCTCGATCATCCGCGCCCCGCGGTGGGGCATGTACTTGAGGATGTCGACGGCGTCGTCGGCGTACTTGCCGCGGATCAGGTCGAGCAGCGGGCGGAGCTTGCGCACCGAGATCCGGGCGAAGCGGTGCTTGGCGGTGTACTGCGAGATCGGGCTCATGGCCGTGGTCTCGACTCGGGCGGTCATCTCGAACGACTCGAATGCGGGGCTGGTCCCCGCCGCAGTCCCGTCTCACGATCACCTCTTGCCCGACTTGCCGCCCTTGCCGCCGTGGCCGCGGAAGGTCCGGGTCGGGGCGAACTCGCCGAGCTTGTGGCCGACCATGTCCTCGGTCACGAACAGCTTGATGAAGTTCTTGCCGTTATGGATGGCGAAGTTCTTGCCGATGAACTCGGGCACGATCGTGCAGGCGCGGGCCCAGGTCTTGATCGGCTCGCGGTTGCCGGTGGCGTCGGCCCGGTACACCTTCTCGAGCAGCCGCTCGACGACGTACGGGCCTTTCTTGAGCGAACGTCCCATGGGTCAGGTTCCGGGCGATCCTCGGGGTCGGGTGCGGACGTCTCGTCGATCAGACGGACCGGCCGGTCGCCGCGATCGGGGTGCGGCGACCGGCCTCGGGTGCGGCTGTCGCGGCTTCGGGCGCGCGAGCCAAAGCTAGAGCTAGAGCTTCAACTGGCCGTACCGGACGCTCCGGCGGCGGCGGATGATCGCCGAGTTCGACGGCTTGCGGCGGCGGCGGGTCTTGCCCCCCTTGGCCAGCTTGCCGGTCGGCGAGCACGGGTGGCGGCCGCCCGAGGTGCGGCCCTCGCCGCCCCCCATCGGGTGGTCGACCGGGTTCATCGCCACGCCCCGGACGTGCGGGCGGCGGCCGAGCCAGCGCTTGCGGCCCGCCTTGCCCAGGCGGATGTTCATGTGGTCGGGGTTGCCGACCATGCCGATCGTGGCCCG
This sequence comes from uncultured Planctomycetaceae bacterium, assembly GCA_963708145.1. Taxonomy (GTDB): domain Bacteria; phylum Planctomycetota; class Planctomycetia; order Isosphaerales; family Isosphaeraceae. Next base: position 1,137,191 of record OY970189.1, read on the forward strand.
GCAGGCCGCCGGGATGCGGCGGACCTCGCCCGAGGGGAGCGTGATCTGCGCCCAGGTCCCCTCGCGGGCCGTCAGCGTGGCGCCGACGCCGGCCGACCGGCAGAGCTTGCCGCCGCCGCCCGGCTGCATCTCCAGGTTGTGGATCGTCATGCCGGTCGGGATCTTCGCACAGCGGCAGGCAGTTGCCCAGCCTTCGGCTCGGCGTCGGGGCCGCTGTTGACGGTCATCCCCGCCTTCAGCCCGTCGGGGGCGAGGATGTACCGCTTCACCCCGTCGGGGTAGACGATCAGCGCGATCCGCGCCGAGCGGTTCGGGTCGTACTCGATGTGCGTCACCTGCGCCGGGACGCCGTCGTGGTCGTTGCGCCGGAAGTCGATGATCCGGTACATCCGCTTGTGCCCGCCGCCGCGGTGCCGCGCGGTGATGAACCCCTGGTTGTTCCGCCCGCCCGTCTTCTTGAGCGGCTCGGTCAGGCTCTTCTCGGGCTTCTTGTTCTTGTCGGTCAGCTCGGAGAAGTCGCTGACCGAGGCGTTCCGGCGCCCGGGGCTGGTCGGCTTGTAGTAGCGGATACCCATCGATCACGTCCCTGGGATTGCATCGGGGAGTCGCTGGGTTCCGAGTTCGGAGACTCTTCTCGGCACTCAGAGCCCAGCACTCAGCACTTTCAATCAATAGAAATCGATCCGATACTCTTCGTGCAGCTCGACGATCGCCTTCTTCCAGTTCCGCATCCGGCCGACCTTGAGGCGGTGGCGGCGGAGCTTGCCGCGGCGGTTCTGGGTGCGGACGTCGGCGACCTTGACGTGGAACAGCTCCTCGACGGCGTGCTTGATCTCGGTCTTGGTGGCCAGCGAGTTGACCTCGAAGGTGTAGGCGTTGTGCCGCTCCGAGAGGTGGGTGGCCTTCTCGGTGATCAGGGGGCGGAGGATGACCTGGTACGGCTCCAGGACCGGGCCGCTGCGCGTGTACTGGGGTGCTCGGCGGAGCGTGACCATCGGCTCAGGCCTCCGAAGCGGCCGCCGGGGCGGCGGCGGTCTGGGTGCGGTCGGGGCGGCGGGCCGGCTTCTGCTTGACCCGCTCCTTCAAGGCGGCCAGCGCCTCGCGGGTCAGCAGCAGGTAGCGCTGCCGCAGGATGTCGTAGGTGTTGAAGTCGGCGACCGGCGCCACCCGCACCCCCTCGATGTTGCGGGCGCTGCGGTGGAAGGCCGGGTCGTGCTGCGGCAGGCCGATCAGGACGGTGCGGCGGTCGAGCGTGCGGCCCAGCGCCTTGGCCTTCGACTCGCCGACGGCGACGGTCGCCTCGTCCTCGGTCAGGTCGGGGCGGCGGATCGCCCGCAGCGCCTGCGCGACCACCTTGGTCTTGGCCGGCGCCGGCGACAGGCCGTCGATGATCGAGCGCCTGGTTGTCCTGGAACTTCGACAGCAGCGCCATGCGGATCGCGGCGCGGACCGCCTTCTTGGGCATCGCGTAGCGGTAGTCGCGGTTGCGGCGGGCGAACGCGACGCCGCCCCCCTTCCGCTTGTTGGTCCGCTTCGAGCCGGCGCGGGCGTTGCCGGTCCCCTTCTGGCGGAACAGCTTCTTGCCCGACCCGGCCACGTCGGCGCGGCCCCGGGTGTTGACCGTGCCGACCCGCCGCGCCGCCAGGTGCATCAGCACGACGTCGTGCAGGAGCTGCTTGTTGATCGCCCCGCCGAAGTCGGCCGGGTCGATCGTCTCCTCGCCCACCTTCTCGCCGGCGGGGTTGTATACGGGTACGGTCAGCATGGTTCAAAAACCCAGGAATAATCAGCCACAGAGGACACAGAGAGCACCGAGGAATTTCGATTTCTCGTCTCTCTCGGTCTCTGTGGTCTCTGTGTCCTCTGTGGCTAGTTTTCTAGACCTTGTTCGTCTGGCGGACCGTCAGGAAGCCGCCGTTGGGGCCGGGGACGGCGCCCCGGACCAGGAGCAGGTTGTTGGTCGGGTCGACGCGGACGACCTTGAGGTTCCGCACGGTGATCCGGGCGTTGCCGTACTGGCCGGGCTTGCGGATCCCCTTGCGGGTGTGCGCCGGGTCGGCGCCGGGGCCGGAGGAGCCGGGGTGGCGGTGCATCCGCTTGACGCCGTGCGTGGCCCGCAGCCCCTTGAAGCCGTGCCGCTTGATGACGCCCGAGAAGCCCCGCCCCTTGCTCGTGCCGATGACGTCGACGCGGGGGATCTCGTTGAAGACCTCGACCGTCAGGGTCTGCCCCTCGGCCACGCCGGCGACGTCCTCGGGCTTCTCCTGGCGGATCTCGCGGATGTACCGCTTCGGCTCGGCGTCGACCTTGCTGGCGTGGCCGCGGGCGGCCTGGGTGGCGTTCTTCCGCTTCTTGTCGGCGAAGCCGAGCTGCACGGCCGAGTAGCCGTCGCGCTGCGGGGTCCGCACCTGGAGCACGGTGCAGGGGCCGCACTCCAGCACGGTCACCGGCACGGCGGTGCCGTCGTCCTGGTAGATCTGGGTCATGCCGACTTTGCGGCCAAGCAATCCGACACGCATGGTTCGATCCGCTCCCCGAGGCCGGGAGAATACGGGACCGGGCGTCGCGCCCGCCGGGTCGTCTTTCGCCGTCATTGGATCACAACGCGAGGGCCGCGGCCCTCGGGCCACGCCCTCGACGGTCGGGGCCGCGGGATCGTCCCCGCACTCCCGCCGATCCCCGGTCGTCGCGGGCCTCGGCTCGACCCCCGCGACACCCCGGGCCTCGTCCCGCCGCGAGGGGCGGCGGGCCGATCCGATCAGGCCCCCGCCGGGGAGGCCTTGATCTTGATGTCCACGCCCGCCGGCAGGCTCAGCTTGTTCAGGGCGTCGATGGTCTTGTTCGTCGGCTGGACGATGTCGATCAGCCGCTTGTGCGTCCGGATCTCGAACTGCTCCCGCGACTTCTTGTCGATGTGCGGGCTCCGGAGCACCGTGTACCGCTCGATCCGGGTCGGCAGGGGGATCGGCCCGTGGACGATGGCCTCGGTCCGCTTGGCGGTGTCGACGATGTCCTTGGCCGACTGATCCAGGATGGTGTGGTCGTACGCTTCCATCCGGATGCGTATCCGTTCGTTGCTGATGCCCGCCACGCGATATTCCCTTCGAAACGACCGCCGACCCGTGCGCTCGTCCTCAACGCGCCCGCATGCCACGCGGGAAAGTAAGAATGTAACGACTCGCGCGATCGGAGTCAATAAACCTCCCGCGACTTTTTCCGATCGGCCCGTCGCGCCGCGTCGGGCCGGCGGGCGCCGCGACGGAGGTAGACTGGAGGTCGGCCCCATGCCGGAGGCGAGATCATGCCGAGCCCCTTTCCCGGGATCGATCCTTATCTGGAAGTCCAGGGCCTCTGGCCCGACTTCCATGTGAGCTTCCTCGCGGAGTTGCCGCAACGCGATCGCGGACCGTCTGCCCGAGCCCTACGTGGCGCGGATCGACGAGCGGATGAACCTGGTGGAGGTGCCCGCCGAGGAAGCCAAGCTGATCCGCCCCGACATGGCCGTCGCCAAGCACATGGCCGATCTCCCCGCGCAACCGATGCCCGCGTCGTCGGAGACGGGGACGCTGACCTTGGAACCCGAGGTCATCCCCCTCAAGTTCCTGGAGGAATACCGGGAGGTCTATCTCGAGATCTTCCACAGCCCGGACTGGAGGCTGGTGGGCGTCGTGGAACTGCTCTCACCCAGCAACAAGACGGGGGAAGGTCGTCGAGACTACCTGACAAAGCGCAACGGCCTGATGCAGCTCGACGTGCACCTCGTCGAGTTCGATTTCCTGGTCGCCGGCCGCCGCCTGCCGATGGCCCGGCCCCCGCGCGAGGGTGACTATCACGCCTACGTGGCGCGGAGCGAGCATCGACCCGATTGCGAGGTCTTCACCTGGACGGTCCGCGATCCCTTGCCGACGATCCCCATCCCCCTCTTGCCCCCCGATCCCGACGTCCGGATCGACCTCGCTCCCCTGTTCACCTCGGTCTACGACCGCGCCCGCTACGCCCGCTCGATCCGATACGATGCCCCGCTGACGCTCCCGCTCAGGCCGGAGGACCGTGCCTGGGCCGAGGAGAGGCGCGACGAGGCCCGCGACCCGCGCCGACGTGGCTCAGCCCCCGGCCAGGCTCTCGAGCAGGCTGTCGGGGGCGGCGGCGTATTCCAGGGGCTCCATCGAGTAGCTGGCGCGGCCCTGGCTGAGGCTCCGGACGGCGGTCGAGTAGCCGAACATCTTCTCCAGGGGGGCGCGGGCCTCGATGACCATCAGCTTGCCGCGGGTGAAGGTCCGGTCGATCAGGGCGCGGCGGCTGGAGAGGTCGGCGGTGATGTTGCCGAGGTAGTCCTCGGGCGTGACGACCTCCAGCTTCATGATCGGCTCCAGCAGGACCGCGCCCGCCTCGGCGACCGCCTTGCGCAGGGCGTCGGAGGCGGCGAACCGGAAGGCCAGGTCGTTGCTGTCGACGTCGTGGGTGTCGCCGTCGATGAGCGTGACCTTCAGGTCGACCAGCGGGAAGCCGGTCCGGCCCCCCGACTTCGCCTCCTCGCGCAGGCCCGCCTCGATCGCCGGGATGAACTCGGAGGGGATCACGCCCCCCTTCAGCTTGTTGACGAACGCCAGGACCGGCGCCCCCTTGGGCTGCGGCTCGGGCTCGAGGTCGATGGTGACCTTGGCGTACAGCCCCGAGCCGCCGGTCTGGCGGATGCACGTCCCCTGCACCCTCTTGACGGCGTCGCTTGATCGTCTCGCGGTAGCTGACCCGGGGCCGGCCGACGTGGACCTTGAGCTTGTAGTCGCGGATCATCCGGTTCTTGAGGATCTCCAGGTGGAGCTCGCCCATGCCCGAGATCAGGGTCTGGCCGGTCTCCTCGTTGACCTTGTAGGAGAAGGTCGGGTCCTCGCGCGCCAGGGCGGCCAGGGTGTCGGCGAGCTTCCCCTTGTCGGCCGAGCTGACCGGCTCGATCGACATGCTGATGACCGTCTCGGGGAACTCGATCCGCTCCAGCAGGATCGGGTGCGACGGCGTCGCAGAGCGTGTCGCCGGTGACCGACTCCTTCAGCCCGACCACGCCGACGATGTCGCCGGCCTCGGCCCTGCTCGACCTTCTCGCGCTCGTCGGCGCGGATGTGGTAGAGCCGCGAGCAGTTCTCCTTCTTGTCCTTGCCCGGGTTGTAGACCCGGCTGCCGGCCTTGAGCTCGCCCGAGTAGATCCGGACGAACGAGAGGTCGCCGTGCTGGTCGTTGGTGATCTTGAAGACCAGGCCGCAGAACGGCTCGTCGGGGTCGGGCTTGCGGACGACCTCGGTCCCCTTCTTGGGGTGGTGGCCGACGATCGGCGGCCGGTCCAGCGGGCTGGGCAGGTAGGCGGCGACCGCGTCGAGCAGCCGCTGGACGCCGACGTACTTGAAGCTCGACCCGCACAGGACCGGCTGCGCCCGGCCGGTCAGCGTCGCCCGGCGGAGCGCCGCGACGATCTGGTCGGTCGGTCAGCTCGGCCCCTTCGAGGTGGGCCATGTAGTCCTCGGCGAACTGCTCGTCGAAGTCGGCTCAGGGCGTTGAGCATCCGCTCGCGCCAGAGCTCGGCGTCGGGGCGGAGCGCCTCGGGGATCTCGTCCTCGGTGAAGGTCGAGCCGAGGTCCTCGGTCTTGAAGTGCAGGGCCTTCATGGCGATCAGGTCGATCAGGCCCTGGAACTCGCCCATCGTCCCCTCGGGCCCGGCGCCGATGGGGATCTGCACGGGGATCGGGTGGCTTTCGAGCCGCTCCTGGATCTCGCCGAAGACCCGCTCGAACTCGGCGCCGATGCGGTCCATCTTGTTGATGAAGCAGAGCCGGGGGACGTGGTACTTGGTCGCCTGCCGCCAGACGGTCTCGCTCTGCGCCTCGACCCCCTCGACGGCCGAGAAGATGACGACGGCGCCGTCGAGGACGCGGAGCGACCGCTCGACCTCGGCGGTGAAGTCGACGTGGCCGGGCGTGTCGATGATGTTGATCGTGATCGGCCGGCCCTCGGCGTCCTTCCAGTGGCAGGTGATCGCCGCCGCGACGATCGTGATCCCGCGCTCGCGCTCCTCCTCGAGGTAGTCGGTGGTCGTGGACCCCTTGTCCACGTCGCCCATCCGGTGGATCTCGCCCGTGTAGTAGAGGATGCGCTCGGTGGTGGTCGTCTTGCCGGCGTCGATGTGCGCGATGATGCCGATGTTGCGGATCGATCGCAAAGGCGCTGGGTCGCTGTCCATGGTGCCAGTCCGTGCGTTGTCGGGGTCGAGGAATCGGTCGGGTGGGTCGGCTCGCGGTACTAGCTTACCGCCCCGCGCGGCAAAGCACAGCGCGAGTCGACGCCTCACCCCGTCGCCAGCGCCCTCAGCTTGCGGTCGAGCTCGACGATGTAGTCCTTCCCGAACGGGCCGTCTTCGAGCGTCAGGACGAGGTTCTCGGGGAGGTCATGCTCGTATTCCCGGCGCACGAGGCGGCGGCCATCGCGATCGAGGCGACGGTGTCGACGTCGCCGGTGAACGCGACGCAGTCGCGGAGCAGGTCGCTCAGCCTCCGGTTGCGGGCGACCGTCGTGATTGCCGCGCGGACGCTCATCCATCCCTTCGGACCGACCTTGCCCGCCCAGGGGGAACCCCAGGGGCCGGGGACCCGGCCCTCCAAGTACGCGCCGAGGTCGGCCTTGGGGCCGACGTCATACAGCAGGTAATGGACCATCAGCGCGGCCGCGACCGCCGCGTTGGTGCCGTCGGGCGTGTTGTGCGTCAGCGAGGCCTGGACCCGGCAGCGGTCGACCACTTGGCCCGCCGTGGGGAGCACGCCGAGCGGCGCGGCGCGCATGGCTGCGCCGCTCTTGTCGCTGTCCGGGCGGATTCGCGCGAGGAACTCGCGACCACTGCCGACCTCCTGGAGGAAGGCGTAGAACCCCCGCGCGTAGCCCTCTCTCGGGTCGCGCCGGAAGGCTGCGACGAAACGGTCGGCGAGGTTCTCCGGCGTCCACCGCTCGCCCGAGACGAGCGCCTCGGCGATCGCGAGGCTCATCTGCGTGTCGTCCGTGTAGCGGCCGGGCCGGATCGCGTGCCTCGGGTGCTGCACGTAATGGGTGGCGTCATTGTGCGCGAAGATCAGCCCCGGAGGCGCGTACTCGAACCCCGCGCCGTAGGCGTCGCCGATGGCCAGTTCCAGGAGCATGGCGGTCCTCCGAACCCCGACCCCGCAGGGGCAGACGCCGGGCGCCGCGATCGGGTTCGGTGTGGCCGGGAGGGTTCAGTCCGCGAAGAGCTGCGCGACGGGCACGCGGAACCCCGGCAGGTGCGGCTCGGCCGACAGCTCCTGGAGGGCGTTGAACAGCTCGGGCTCGGCCCCCGGCCGGTACACGGTGATGGTCCGGAACCGCGGGCTGATGACCCAGACGACCGCCGACGCCCATCTCCAGGTAGAGGGCGACCTTCTCGTCGATCTCCTCCTGCGTGTCCGAGGGCGAGAGGATCTCGATGGCCAGGACGGGCGGCCCTTCGAAGAACCCATCGTCCGGCGAGCGGGCGACGACCTCGGCTGAGACGAAGGCCAGGTCGATCCCCACGAGGGTATCCGGGTCGCTGCGGAGGCGGAACCCGGCCTCGCCGCTCACGACCTCGCCGCGAGGCTCCGGCTGCGTGCCGAGCCAGGTGACGAGGGACTGTCCCTACCTGCGCTGCGCAGGCGGCTGTGCCTGCGGTTCCGCAAGGTCATGGGCTTCTCCCGCAGTTCGCCGCGGATCAGCTCGCGATCCGTCCGGTCGTCGAGCAGCGCGAGGAACTGCTCCAGGGTCATCGTCGGGAGGCCGGGCGACGGTGGACACCGGGAGGGCCTCCGGGTCGTCGGGGCGTGATGATGGCGGGCGCGAGGGGACCGCGCCCGCCATCGCGATCACCAGGCGAAGTGGGCGAACGCCTTGTTGGCGTCGGCCATGCGGTGGACGTTCTCGCGGCGGGTGACGGCGGCGCCCTCGCGGTTGTAGGCGGCGATCAGCTCGTCGGCGAGCTTGATGGCCATCGGGCGGCCCTTCTTCTCGCGGGCGGCCATCAGGATCCAGCGGATCGACAGCGTCTGCTGGCGGACCTTGTTGACCTGCATCGGCACCTGGTACGTGGCGCCGCCGACGCGCTTCGAGCGGACCTCGATGATCGGCTTGACGTTCTCCACCGCGCGGGTGAACACGTCGATCGGGTTCTCGTTCGGCAGCCGGCGCTCGACCAGCCCCATCGCGTCGTAGAACACCTTCTGCGCCACGCTCTTCTTGCCGTCGTGCATCAGGCAGTTGATGAACTTGCTGGCCAGCTTCGAGCTGAACCGGGGGTCGGGGCGGAGCTGGGCCTTGCTGGCGGTGAACTTGCGGGCCATGTCGCGTGCGTCCTGTGGGATGGAACAGATTCGCCACAGAGGACACAGAGGGCCACAGAGAGGGAATCCTGAATTCTTTCCGTTCCCTCTCTGTGGCCCTCTGTGTCCTCTGTGGCTCAATTTCCTACTTCTTCTTGGCCGGCGCGGCGCTCTTGGCCGAGGCGCCGTACTTGGAGCGGGCCTGCTTGCGGTCGGCCACGCCGAGGCTGTCGAGCACGCCGCGGACGATGTGGTAGCGCACGCCCGGCAGGTCGCGGACGCGGCCGCCGCGGACCAGCACGATCGAGTGCTCCTGGAGGTTGTGCCCCTCGCCGCCGATGTACGCGGTGATCTCCTTGCCGTTGGAGAGCCGCACCCGCGCCACCTTCCGCAGCGCCGAGTTCGGCTTCTTGGGCGTCATCGTCTTGACCTGGAGGCAGACGCCGCGCTTGAACGGGCACTGCTCGAGCACCGGCGACTTGGTCTTGTACACGACCGGGCGGCGCGGCTTGCGGACGAGCTGATTGATCGTGGGCATGAGTCGAAAGTCCCATTCTCCCCGGCCGGCCGCGACCGGCGGGGTCGATTCGATCCGGTCTCGGGATGGCGTGCGAGCGTCCTGCTCGGGTCCGGGATCGCGGCACCGCGCAGACGCGCACCGCCGGCCGGACGACGCCGAAGCACGTAGTGTACCCGCCCGCACGATCCTGTCAAGCCGAACGCGCCGCCGCGCCGGGGCCGGTTGACAGGGGCGCTCGCCTGCCCTACCATCGCGCCCGGATGGTGCCCGGTCAGGTTCCGGGGCGCCGGGATCTGTGAAGACGGGTGACGCGGGGGACGATGCGGGTTGCCCTGGTCTACGACATGGACGGGTGCCGGAACCCGACCGGCGTGACCCGGCACGCCCTGGCGCAGCTGGAGCGGCTGTCGCGCCGGCCCGAGGTCGAGCTGACGGTGGTCTCGGGGCGGATGGCGGAGCCCGACGGGCTGGCCTTCTGGGAGATCGCTCGGCGACCTGCCGCCGTCGCGAGCTGCCGGTGCGGACCCGCGACCTCCTGCGGTGGTGGCGGCTGGCCGACTGGCCGCCGGTCGAGTGGTGGTCGGGCCCGGTCGACTGGGTCTACTGCCCCTCCGAGTACGACGTCGCCGTCCGGCGGGCGCGGCGCGCGGTGACCAGCCACGACGTCTTGCAGAACCTGAGCCAGGGGCCGCGGGCCTTCGAGCGCCTGGCGCGGGCCTTCGGCCGGGCCGACCTGGTCCTGTCGGTCTCGCGGTTCAACACCGAGCGGCTCCTGGAGGCGTTCCCCACCTGCCGCGACAGGGTGGCGTACGTCCCGAACGCGGCGGAGGACCTGTTCTTCGAGCCGGCCAGCGACCGCGAGCGTCGCCGCGGCGAGGGCCGACCTGGGCCTGCCCGAGGGGGTGCCGTACCTGCTGTCGGTGGCCAACTTCCAGCCGAGGAAGAACCTCGCCCGCCTGGTCCGCGCGGCGTCGCGCCTGCCCGAGGTGGCGGCCGGCGAGCTGGCCCTGGTGCTGCTCGGGACCGGGTCGGATGCCGAGGCGAACGCGCTGCCGCGAGGCGGCCGCCGCGGCCGGCGGCGAGTGCCCTGGTCCGGATGCCGGGCTACCGCCAGGGCCGGGCGCTGCGGGCCGTCTACGCCGGGGCGACGGCGCTGGTGTTCCCCTCGCTCTGCGAGAGCTTCGGCATCCCGGCCGTCGAGGCGATGGCGCAGGGCGTGCCGGTCGCCCTGGCCGACTCGACGGCCTTGCCCGAGATCGGCGGCGAGGCCGGCTGGTACTTCGACCCCGACGACGACGACTCGCTGACGGCCGCCCTCCGCACCCTCCTCGACCAACCCGACGAGCGCGTCCGCCGCGTCGCGCTGGGCCGCGCGGTCGCCGAGGGCTTCCGCTGGCAGGCCGCCAACGACCGCCTCGTCGCCGCCCTGGCCGGACGCCCCTGAGGCCGGCGTGAGCCATCGGCCTTCAGAGCCCGAGCTCCTCGACCCAGCCCCGGAGGATGGCCATCGACCGGGCGACGGCGGCGACGTTGCCGGGCTCGTTGAGCCAGCGGCTGACGCCCGAGGGGTGGGGCAGAGGCAGGTAGCGGACGCCGTCGCGGACCTCGGCCGTGCCGACGACGGCAGACAGCGACGCCGAGCGGCCCAGCAGGGTGCGGATCGCCAGCAGGCCGACCGGGAGCACGACCTCGGGCCGGACGATCGCGTGCAGCTCGTCGAGCCAGGGGCGGCAGAGCACCTGCTCGGCCGGAGAGGGGACGCGGTCGCCCCGGGCGCCGGGCAGGCGGCCGGGGTAGCAGCGGGTGATCGCGGCGAAGTGGATCTTGCGGTAGAAGTCGTCGCGCGCGATCCCGCCGGCCTCGAACCAGGCCCGCAGCTTCTCGCCCGCGGCCCCCGCGAACGGCCGGGCCTCGCGCGTCCCCCGCAGCCCCGGCGCCTGGCCGACCAGCAGGATGCGCGGCACCGCCGCGCCGGGCTCGGAGTCGCGGGCGATCGGCACGGACTCCGATTCATCCAGGAAACCCGCCAGGTGGCATCGGCGGCAGGCCCGCAGCCGAGCGTTGAACGCCTCCAGTCGGGCCCGTCGGACGTCTCGGGCGACGGTGCGGGGCAGCATCAACCCTCCGGGTCGTCCTCGGCGTCCTCCATCGCGGCCCAGATGTCGGCCACCGGGACGGCGAACCCCGGCAGGACGAGCCCCGCGGCGACCTGGCCATCCACGAACAACCGTTCGGCCCAGGCGTCGCCGGCGCGGATCAGGACGGTGACTCGGCGGGCGAATCGGTCGACGATCCAGTATTCACGGAGGCCGAAGGCCAGGTACTCCTCGCGCTTGGTCACGTAATCGCGGTCGTGGGCCTCGGACCCTTCGGAGACGACCTCGACCACGAGGCTTGGAGGGCGACGGCCCTGATCGTCCTTGGGGGTGCCCCGGAGGACCACCGCGACATCGGGGTTGCGACCGGAGATCATGCCTGGGAGCCAAAGGCGGAAGCTCGACCCGCCCCCGGAGCGGTAGATGACGCCGGGATGCTCCTGGTCGTAGCGAGCGAAGGCTCGGAGGAATTTCCACTCGATGACACCATGCGGGTCGTTCGGGACTTCGGTCACTTCGAGGACTCCTCGGGCCAGCTCGTAGCGGTATCCCGGTTCTTCCTCGGCATCCCAGAACTCCTGCAAGGTCATCTTCCGGCCGTGGTCGGCCGGGCCGATGCGGAGGGCGGTGGTGGTGGCCATGATTCGCGAGTCTCACAGGATAGCCGGGCCGTTTTCCCCGATAGCATCATTGTACCTCGGCGTCTCCCGACGGCTCCAGGCCGGGCCGAGGTGCTCAACGATCAGCCAACTGAGAAGGCCCGTGGAGGTCAGCTTGATGAGAAGCACGGCTAGGGCCTGTCTGATGAATCCAAGAGCCGCAGGCACCGCCGGATCATGGCCCACTTGGCCATGGCCACGAAGTGGACCGCCAGCTTCTCGTGGCGCAGTCCCCAGCCGGCGGCTCTCCTTCAGCCAGTTCACGCACCGCTCCACCACGTTGCGGCGGCGGTACACCTGCGTGTCAAAGCGGGGGTTGCGCCGCTGGTCCTTCCGCGTCGGGATCACCGCCACGATGCCCCGGCGCCGCAGGTACCGCCGCACCCGCGGGTAGCTGTACCCCTTGTCCCCGGCCAGCCGCCGCGGCCGCCGCCGCGGGCGGCCCCGCCCGGGCCGGGGCAGGCGCACCGCCTCCAGGACCGGCTCGACGTGCTTCGACTCATGCGCCTGGCCCGGCGACGCCGACACCGACAGCGGGATGCCGTGGCCGTCGACGATCAGGTGCAGCTTCGTCCCGAACCCGCCCCGGCTCCGGCCCAGCGCGTGGTCCGATGGCTCGTCCGCCGGGCCCTCGCGGCGGGCCCCGGCCGCCGAGCGACTGGCGCGGATGCTCGTGGCGTCGATGCACCAGAGCTCGTGGTCGATGCGGCCCGCCTCGTCGAGCTTCCGGTGCAGCCGCTCGAGGATGCTGTCGATGGTCCGGTCCTTGCGCCAGCGGCGGAAGCGGTCGTAGACGCTCTTCCACTTGCCGTAGCGCTCCGGCACCTCGCGCCACTGGGCGCCGGTGTGGAGCAGCCAGAAGATGCCGTCGAGGGTGGTGCGGTGGTCGTTCCACTGCGCCCGCGCTTGCCGTTCTTGGGCAGGAGGTCAGTCGATCGTGGCGAATTGGGCGTCGGTCAGACTCGTAGCGGCGAACCATAGCAGTCCTTTCGTTCAAGGTCGTGCTATAGTATACGTTTGTGATCTACCAGACAGGCCCTAGCCCGAAGGAGGGGTGGCACCGCCGAGAATGCCACGAGGTCCGCGAACACGTCCGTCACCAGTGCTTTCAGCAGCAGCATCTCCGCCGTAGACGCCCCGACCCACTCGACCCAGGTCCAGCCCGGCCGGGCTCTGCGGCGATGTTCGAACAGCGCCGCGATGCCGGGGACGCCGAAGAGCAGACAGGTCGGCAAGGATGCAAGGGCATCTCTCGCGGTCCAAACGTAGTCCGACGGCCCGAGCCGGGCCGTGAGCTGTTCGGCCATCCAGGAGGCCCCGCGGTCGAACAGGTCGCTCGCCCCGCCCAGCCAGGCCAGGGCCGCGACCGAGAGCAGCACCGTCGCGGCCCAGCCCGGGAGCTTCTTCCGGAGGGAAATGAAGGTGATCACGGCGGCCGGGAACGCCAACTGGGCGCCCAGCTTCCACCGCCAGAGCCCGGACCCCGGCACAAAGATCACGGAATTCGAACGAAAAAGCACCACTCGATGAGAGAACTGCCTCATCCGATGAATAACTTCAAGATGTCGATTCGACAAGGACAAGGAGCACAGGAGGACGAGGCACTCCGCGGGCCGGCACAGGCCCCCGTAGCGGGCGCATCGTGCCAGGATCACCGGGACCATCGCGAGGTCGATCTTCATGACGAACTCGCTGGCGAAGTAGAGGTCCACGATCCATCGCGGAGCAGGCACATTATTGAACGAGATCGTCAATGAGGGTGGATAGAGCCGGGGTAGGGAGAACGCCAGTGCGCAGCCGACGACCAGGGTCGACAGCTCGGCGAGGGTCATCGAGGCCGGCTCGCGGCGACCGGCAGTCGCGTTATCCGTATCGGCCATCCCTGGAAATGACGCCGGCCCGACACCTCCGGGGGGAGATGCGGGCCGGCGGAATGAGGGTTCAACGGGTCTCGCCGAGCGAGATCACTCCGCCGCCCGGGCGGCGGGCGCGGGGGCCTCGTCGCGGGGGTAGCGGGCGTAGCCGGGGCCCTTCTCGGCCAGGGCCTCCAGCGCCTCGGGGCGGATGCGGACCTCGGCCTCCTGGTGCGTCTTGAACCCGGTGCCGGCGGGGACCAGGTGGCCCAGGATCACGTTCTCCTTCAGGCCGACCAGGTAGTCGACCTTGCCCGCCAGAGCGGCCTCGGTCAGCACCTTGGTCGTCTCCTGGAAGCTCGCCGCCGAGATGAAGCTGTCGGACTGCACGGCCGCCTTGGTGATCCCCAGAAGCTGGGTCTGCGCCGAGGCGGGCTTGGGCCGGATCCACTCGGCCTTCTTGCCGCCGGTCGACTCGACGCGGAGGTTCTCGGCGTCGAAGTGGTCGCGCGGGACGATGTCCCCCTGGCGGAAGTCGGTGTCGCCGGGGTCCTTGATCTTGACGCAGCTCATCAGCTCCTGGTTCTTGCCGCGGAACTCGAACTTGTCGATGACCGAGCCGGGCAGCAGTCCCGTGTCGCCGACCGAGTCGACCCGCACCTTGCGGAGCATCTGCGCGACGATGATCTCCAGGTGCTTGTCGTCGATCTCGACGCGCTGCGAGCGGTAGACGTTCTGGATCTCGCGGAGCAGGTAGCGCTGGACGGCCTCCTCGCCCGAGATCCGGAGGATGTCGTGCGGCACCAGCGGCCCCTCGACCAGGGCGTCGCCGGCGCGGACCCGGGCGCCGCCGTGGACGCGGAGGTACTTGCCGTGCGGCACGAGGTGCTCGCGCTCGATGCCGCTCTCGTTCTTGACGATGATCGTCCGCTTGCCGCGGCGCTTCTCGTCCAGGAGCTCGACGCGGCCGTCGATCTCGGCGATGACGGCCGGCTCCTTGGGCCTTCGGGCCTCGAACAGCTCGGTGACGCGGGGCAAGCCGCCGGTGATGTCCTGCGTGCCGCCGACCTCGCGGGGCGTCTTGGCCAGCAGGGTGCCGGCGGTGACGGTCGAGCCCCTCCTGGACCTCGATGCCCGCCTTCTCGGGGATGTAGTTGTACGCCAGGATGTGCCCCTCGGCGTCCTCGATGAGGACCTGCGGGTGCAGGTCCCCCTTGTGCTCCATGATCGTGCGGCGGACGTGGCCCGAGGCGTCGGTCTCGATCCGCATCGTCTCGCCCTCGACGATGTCCTCGTAGCGGACCTTGCCGCCGACCTCGGCGAGGATCGGGATATTGTGCGGGTCCCACTCGCAGAGCACCGCGCCGCGCGAGACCTGCTGGCCGTCCTCGACCTTCATCTCGGCGCCGTCGGGGACGTCGTACTTCTCGATCTCGCGGTTCTTGGCGTCGAGGATCTGGATCTCGCCGTTGCGGGACAGGGCGATCTTCTTGCCCTCGTCGTTGGTCACGAGGTTGATGCCGACGTACTTGACCTTGCCCTCGCGCTTGGCCTTGTGCTCCTTCTCCTCGACGCCTCGGGTGGCGACGCCGCCGATGTGGAACGTCCGCATGGTGAGCTGCGTGCCCGGCTCGCCGATCGACTGCGCGGCGATGATCCCGACGGCCATCCCCGGCTCGACGAGCTGGCCGGTCGCCAGGTCCATGCCGTAGCAGCGGCGGCAGATGCCCAGGCTCGCCTCGCAGGTCATCGGGCTGCGGACCTGGATCTTCTCGATCTGCATCTCCTCGAGCTTCCGCGCCGCGGCCACCGTGATCATCTCGTTCTCGCGGACGACCACCTCGTCGGTGATCGGGTTGACGATGTTCACGCGGCTGACGCGCCCGCGGATCGACTGCACGAGCGAGACCTCGACCTTCTCGCCCTTGTAGATGATCCCCTTGGTGATGCCCTGCGAGGTGCCGCAGTCCTCCATCGTGATCACGACGTTCTGGGCGACGTCGGCGAGCTTGCGGGTCAGGTAGCCCGAGTCGGCGGTCTTCAGCGCCGTGTCGGCCAGGCCCTTGCGGGCACCGTGGGTGGAGCTGAAGTATTCGAGCACCGACAGGCCCTCGCGGAAGTTGGCCTTGATCGGCGTCTCGATGATCTTGCCGGAGGGCTTGGCCATCAGGCCGCGCATCCCGGCGAGCTGGCGGATCTGCTCGACGCCGCCGCGGGCGCCCGAGTCGGCCATCAGGAAGATCGGGTTGAGGTAGACCTGGCCGTTGCGGACGTCGTGGCGGAGCTGCTCCATCATCTCGGTGGTGATCTGCTCGCGGGCGTGCGTCCAGTAGTCGAGGACCTTGTTGTACCGCTCCTGCTCGGTGATGATCCCGCGGTGGTAGAGCTTGGCCGCCTTGGCGACCTCGCGCTCGGTGTCGGCGAGGATCTTCTCCTTGGAGGCCGGGGTCTTCAGGTCGTCGGTGGCGAACGAGAGGCCCGAGCGGGTCGACTCGCGGAAGCCCAGGTCCTTCATGTTGTCGAGCAGGTTGATCGTCTCGGCGCGGCCGAGGATCTGGTAGCAGTCGGCGATGATCCCCTGGAGCTGCTTCTGCCCGAGCGCCAGGTTGTAGTAGGGCATCTTCGGGTGGAGGATGTCGTTGAAGATCACCCGGCCGGTGGTGGTCTTGATGACCATGCCGGGGGTGAACTCCTTCTCCCCCTCGCCCTTGAGCTTCTTGTGCGCCGGCAGGCGGAGCTTGATCATCGCGTGGACGCCGACCTTGCGCTGGCTGAAGGCGAGGAAGACCTCGTTGGGGCTGGCGAACGTCATCCCCTCGCCGGGCTCGCCCGGGCGCTGGACGGTGACGTAGTACGACCCCATGACGATGTCCTGCGTCGGGCTGATGATCGGGTTGCCGTTGGCGGGGCTGAAGATGTTGTTGGTCGACATCATCAGCGTCATCGCCTCGACCTGCGCCTCGATCGACAGCGGCAGGTGGACGGCCATCTGGTCGCCGTCGAAGTCGGCGTTGAAGCCCTTGCACACGAGCGGGTGGATGCGGATCGCGTTGCCCTCGACCAGGACCGGCTCGAACGCCTGGATGCCCATGCGGTGCAGGGTCGGGGCGCGGTTCAGGAGGACCGGGTGGTTGTGGATGACCTCCTCGAGGATGTCCCACACCTCCTCGACCTTCCTCTCGAGCATCTTCTTGGCCGACTTGATCGTGTCGGCGTGGCCGAGCTCCTTGAGGCGGCGGATGATGAACGGCTGGAACAGCTCCAGCGCGATCTTCTTGGGCAGCCCGCACTGGTGCAGCCGCAGGTCGGGCCCGACGACGATGACCGAGCGGGCCGAGTAGTCGACCCGCTTGCCGAGCAGGTTCTCGCGGAACCGGCCCTGCTTGCCCTTGATCATGTCGGTCAGAGACTTCAGCGGCCGGTTGCTCGACCCGAGCACGGGCCTCTTGCAGCGGTTGTTGTCGAACAGGGCGTCGACGGCCTGCTGGAGCATCCGCTTCTCGTTGCGGATGATCACCTCGGGGGCGTTCAGGTCGACCAGCTTCTTGAGCCGGTTGTTGCGGTTGATGATCCGGCGGTAGAGGTCGTTCAGGTCGCTGGTGGCGAAGTTGCCGCTATCCAGCAGCACCAGCGGCCGGAGGTCGGGCGGGATGACCGGGATGCACTCCAGGACCATCCACTCGGGGCGGTTGTCGCTGTCGCGCAGGCTCTCGACGACCTTGAGCCGCTTGGTCAGGTCCTTGAGCTTCTGCTTGCTGGAGGTCTCGGTCAGCTCCTGGCGGAGCTGCTTGGAGAGGCTCACGAGGTCGAGCCTTGCCAGGAGCTTGCGGATGGCGTCGGCGCCCATGTCGGCCTGGAAGGTGTCGCCGAACTGCTCGCGGGCCTTGCGGAAGTCCTCCTCGGTCAGGAGCTGGCGCTCCTTCAGCGGGGTGTCGCCGGGGTCGATGACGACGTAGTCCTGGAAGTAGATGATCCGCTCCAGGCTGGTCGTCTTCATGTCCAGGAGCGTGCCCAGGCGGCTGGGCATCGCCTTGAAGAACCAGATGTGGACGACCGGCGCGGCCAGCTCGATGTGGCCCATCCGCTTGCGGCGGACGCGCGAGTGCGTCACCTTGACGCCGCAGCGGTCGCAGATCATCCCCTTGTATTTCATCCCGCGGTACTTGCCGCAGGCGCACTCCCAGTCCTTCTCGGGCCCGAAGATCCGCTCGCAGAACAGGCCGTCCTTCTCGGGGCGGTAGGTCCGGTAGTTGATCGTCTCCGGCTTCTTGACCTCGCCGAAGGACCAGCTCCGGATGTCGTACGGGCTGGCCAGCCCGATCTTGACGGCGCCATAATCATTGATACGATCGTAGGCACTCTCGCCCATGCTCACGAGACACTCTCCTCTGCACGCCCGGGGCGGTGCGCAAGCGGGGTTGGTTTCGGGAGAAGGTCAGTTCGGTTCAATTCAGCGGTCGATCGGACGTTCGGTTCCCAAGCCCAAGTCGGCGGACGTCGATCCAAAAAAGAGTCCGCGGGCCGATCCCCTCGCACCCGAAACGAGCCGAGGAGACCGCCGCGGTCTCAGACGGTCATCCGGGACCGTTCCTGCCCCACCGGCCTCCTCCTTCGCCGGACTTGTCGAAGACTCCACGATCCAAGCCCAGGGACCTCGATACGAGGGCGGGGGCACGGCCCGGACGTCGGCGGGCCGCCCTTCCGATGGAGTCGGTTCCTGTTGATCATACGAAATCGCCGCGTTGATTCCAAGGAAATTTCGCTTGACAACGGCAAATTTTTTCGGGGAGAGCCGGTTGCGCCACGCCGAGGCGGCTCATAGGTGCTCCAGGTCGACCCCGGCCCACAGGTCCGCGACCCGGGCCGCGAGCCCCGGCAGCACCTCGCCGACGAAGACTTCATCGCCCTCGAAGGCCCGCTCGGCCCACGTCGCCTCCGCCCCGTCCCCCTGGCGGAGGAGCACCGTCACGCGGCGCAGGAACGGGTCGACGATCCAGTATTCTCGGACCCCATAGGCCAGGTAATCGTCCCGCTTGGCCTGGTAGTCGCGGGCCTTGCTGCTCCGGGAGACGACCTCGGCGACGAGGGCGGGCATCGGGTCGCCCACGGTGTCGGTCGGCGCACCCAGGAGCACGACCCCCAGGTCCGGATGCCGCGCCATGTCCATGCCGACCTTCCAGATCCGGACCTCCATGCCCCCGCCGAAGTAGTCGATGACGCCGGGGTGGTCGCGGTTGTAGTTCGCGGCGACCCTGAAGAGGTTCGAGGCGATCCGCCGGGGCGGCGTCTTCGGGAACTCGATCACTTCGAGCGCCCCGTGCGACTCGTAGACATACCCCGGCTCCTCCTCGGCGTCGCGGAACTCGTCGAGGGTCATCCTCCGGCCGTGGTCGGCCGGGCCGATGCGGGTCTGGGTCGTCGCCATGTCCGTCGCGCCTCCGAGGCTCACGCCGAGGGATTGGCCGTATCAACGAGGGGGCGTCATTCCCGTCCGCCCATCCGAGCCTCGCCCCCGTCGGCGGAGACCTCATGAGGATGGTCGAGGGGGAGTGTCATCTGGGGGCTACACCAGCCGACGAGACAATCCATCGCGTCCATGACGGCGTCCTCGTCCGCCTCGCGGTCGGCCAGCCGCAACTGCCGGCGAGCCCCCTCGAACTTCTCGATGATCGCCGCCCCGTCGAACCCCTGGGAGTGCAGGCGGAGCGCCAGGGATCGAAGCTGATTCACCGGTTCGGTCGAACGGAGAGCCTGCTCAAAGCCGTCGTCAAGTGGAATCGTCCACCTCCTGTGAACTCTGGAGGGAACAGGTGGGCGACGCCCACACTGTAAGGACTAGGGCGGAGGTAGGACGCGCGCCGCATCTCGGCGGCGGAGATGCCGCCTTCCGCCCGGCGCATGCGCGAGATCGTTCGATCAGGGCGATGAACTTGGGGTTTGTGCTGAGCGAGACGGTTTCCAGGTCCACGTCGACGAGCGGCAGGATCACGGCCGTTGGCGCCCCGTTATCGGTCGATACCGAGGACCTCTTCGCCAAACTCCCTGACGTAGTCGGCCAGGGGTCTCGACGCCTCCCCGATTCGATGGTCTTCACAGCGAGACCTCCTCCCCTCCGATCCGAACCACGTTATGATCCTCTGATCCCGATAACGCGGACATGCACGACCCCCTCGGGGGTCGTCCAGCACGACCTCGTAGATACACGCCGGAACTCTCCGATCCGGAGCTACCAGGGTGCCACAGGGTTCGGTCGCATCAGCTTGCGGTTGCGGGTCTCGATGGTCGGTTGATGGGTCAACTGCTCGTCAATCGGCATCCAAGATGATCACCCGTTGCCGCGCCGCTAACGACCGGAGATGGTCTTTGCCGACTCGGGCGAATATTCAATGCGATAGGCCATGCATTCGTTCACCCGTCCGTCAAGTCCAGAGGATGCCTCCTGCTGGCGTGGACGCACTCGCTCGATCAACGGCAGGTGGCCGGGCGAGTATCGAGATCACCCCGGCCACCTGCGATGTCGACAAATCGATGACGACCAGGCGGTCAGATCCGCTTCTTCTCGAGCTGCATGTTCAGCCCGAGGCCGCGGATCTCGTTGGTCAGGACGTCGAAGCTGGCGGGGGTGCCGGCCTCGAGGGTGTTCTCGCCCTTGACCATGCTCTCGTAGATCTTGGTGCGGCCCTCGACGTCGTCGCTCTTGACCGTCAGGAGCTCCTGGAGGATGTAGGCGGCGCCGTAGGCCTCCAGGGCCCAGACTTCCATCTCGCCGAACCGCTGGCCGCCGAAGCGGGCCTTGCCCCCCAGCGGCTGCTGGGTGATCAGGGAGTACGGGCCGGTGGCGCGGGCGTGGATCTTGTCGTCGACCAGGTGGTGCAGCTTGAGCATGTAGATGTAGCCCACCGTGACCCTCTGGTCGAACGGCTCGCCGGTGCGGCCGTCGAAGAGCTGCGCCTTGCCGTTCTCGGGCAGGCCGGCGTCCTTCAGGCACTGGCGGATCGTCTCCTCGCTGGCGCCGTCGAAGACGGGGCAGATCGCCTGGAACCCGAGCTTGGCCGCGGCCCAGCCCAGGTGGGTCTCGAGGATCTGGCCGACGTTCATCCGGCTCGGGCACGCCCAGCGGGTTCAGGAGGATCTCCACCGGGGTGCCGTCCTCCAGGAACGGCATGTCCTCCTCGGGGAGGATCTTGGCGATGACCCCCTTGTTGCCGTGGCGGCCGGCCATCTTGTCGCCGACGGAGATGACCCGCTTGGTCGCGATGTAGATCTTGACCATCTGCAACACGCCCGAGGGGAGCTCGTCGCCCCGTCTTCAGGCTGTTGAGCTCGGCGGTCCTTCTCGTCGCGCAGCGCCTCGATCCGGGGGGCGTGCTGGCGGACGACCTTGCGCGCCGCCTCGGCGCGGTCGGGGCTGCGGAGGTCGAGCGCCTCGAGCTTGAACCGCTCGCTCTCGTCGGCCAGCTCCTTGGGGTCCTTGCCGCGGCCCAGCGGCTTGCCGGTGGAGGGGTCGAGCACCGGCCCGCCGACGGCCTCCTCCAGGGCCTTGATCATCTGCTTGTACTCGTCGGCGATCTTGGCGTTCTCGGCCGCCTCGGTGTCCTTCAGCTCCTTCTCGAACGCCTTGCGCTCGTCCTCGTTGAGGCTCATCCGCCGGCTGAACCGCTGCGTGTTGATGACGATCCCCTCGACGCCCGAGGGGACCTCCAGCGAGTCGTTCTTGACGTCCTCGCCGGCGCGGCCGAAGATCGCGTGGAGCAGCTTCTCCTCGGGGGTCAGCTCGCTCTTGGACTTCGGCGCCACCTTGCCGACCAGGATGTCGCCCGGCTTGACGTAGGTGCCGATCCGCACGATCCCGTTCTCGTCGAGGTTCCGCAGCGCCTTCTCCGAGACGTTGGGGATGTCGCGGGTGAACTCCTCGCGCCCCAGCTTCGTCTCGCGGATCTCGATCTCGAACTCCTCGATGTGGATCGACGTGTAGACGTCCTCCTTCACCAGCCTCTCGCTGATGATGATCGCGTCCTCGAAGTTGTAGCCGTCCCAGGCCATGAAGCCGACCAGGACGTTGCGCCCCAGCGACAGCTCGCCCTGGTAGGTCGAGGCGCCGTCGGCGAGGATGTCCCCCTTCTTGACCTTCTGGCCGACCGCGACGACCGGCTTCTGGTTCAGGCAGGTCCGCTCGTTCAGGCCGACGTACTTGCGGAGCTTGTAGACCTCGGTGTTGTTGACGACCACCTTCGACGAGTCGACGTAGGTGACCGCGCCGTCCTGCTGCGCCTTGACGATCATGCCCGAGTTCATCGCGACCGACCGCTCCAGCCCGGTGGCGACGATCGGCGGCTCGGCCACCAGCAGCGGCACCGCCTGCCTCTGCATGTTCGAGCCCATCAGGGCGCGGTTGGCGTCGTCGTGCTCCAGGAACGGGATCAGCCCGGCCGAGACGCCGACCATCTGCTTCGGCGAGATGTCCATGTACTGGACCTGCTCGACGGGGATGGTGTGGAAGTCGGTCTGGTACCGCGCGATGACCGCCGGGCCCTTCAGCTTGCCGTGGTCGTCGGCCGGCGAGTCGGCCGGGGCGAGGTACGCCTCGCTCTCCTCGTCGGCGCCATCCAGACGACCTTCTCGGTGCGCGAGCCGTGCTTGATCTGGCGGTACGGCGTGACCAGGAAGCCGTACTCGTCGACGCCGCCGTAGATCCCCAGCGAGCTGATCAGGCCGATGTTGGTCCCCTCGGGGGTCTCGATCGGGCAGATCCGGCCGTAGTGCGAGATGTGGACGTCGCGGACCTCGAACCCGGCGCGCTTCCGGTTCAGGCCGCCGGGGCCCAGCGCCGACAGCCTTCGCTCGTGCGTCAGCTGCGCCAGGGGGTTGGTCTGGTCGACGACCTGCGACAGCTCGCCCCGGCCGAAGAAGTACTCGATCGCGGCGCTGATGCTCTTGGGGTTGATCAAGGACCGAGGCGTCATGTCCTCGGCCTCCTTCAGGCTCATCCGCTCCTGGACGGTGCGGCGGAGCTTGAGGAACCCCTTGCGGAGCTCGTCGGCGGCCAGCTCGTCGATGGTCCGGAGGCGGCGGTTGCCCAGGTGGTCGATGTCGTCGACGTGCCCCTTGCCCTTGCGGAGGTTGAGGATGTAGCGGATCGCGTTGACGTAGTCCACCGGGTCCAGCGTCATCTGGTCCTCGGGGACGTCCTGGCTGAACTTGCGGTTGATCCGGAACCGGCCCACCCGGCCGAGGCGGTAGCGGTTGGTGTCGAAGAACTTCTCGTGGAACAGCTCCTTGGCCTTCTCCAGCTGCGGCGGGTTGCCGGGGCGGAGCCTCTGGTAGATCCGCAGCAGGGCGCTCTCGTGGTCGGTCGTCGGGTCCTCCTGGAGCGACTGGAGGATCAGGGGGTCCTTGGCCTCCTTCAGCACGGTGATCTTGCCGAGCTTGGCGTCGCCCAGCATCTGCGCCAGCGTCTTGGAGATCGTCGTGCCGCTCTCGACCAGGACCTCGCCGGTGTTCGGGTCGACGACGTCGCCGCAGGCGATCCGCCCCTCGAGCTTGGCGACCGACTTGGCGTCGGACGCGTTGATCGTCTCCGAGTCGTAGAAGGCCGACAGGATCGCCTCGTCGGACGAGAACTGCGGGCTCATGGCCCGCAGCAGCGTCATGGCCGAGAACTTGCCCGACTGGTCGATCCGGACGCCGAGCGTCTCCTTCTTGGTCACCTGGAGCTCGATCCAGCTGCCGCGCTCGGGGATGATCCGGCAGGCGTGGAGCTTGCGGTCGCCGGCCTCGACCTCGACGACGAAGTCGACGCCCGGCGAGCGGTGGAGCTGGCTGACGACGACGCGCTCGGCGCCGTTGATGATGAACTCGCCGCCGCCGATCATGATCGGCATGTCGCCGAGGTAGACCGACTCCTCGATCGCCGTCTCGCCCTTGTTCAGGCGGAGCCAGACGTGCAGCGGCCGCCCGTAGGTCAGGCGGAGCTGGCGGCACTCGTCGGGCTCGTAGCGCGGCTTGCCCAGGTCGAACTTGATGAATTCCAGCTTGAGCGTCTTGTCGTAGCTCTCGATCGGGAAGATCTCCCGGAAGACCCCCTCCAGGCCGCTGTCGGCGCGCTCCTCGGCCGCGACGTCGGCCTGGAGGAAGCGCTCGTAGCTGCGGGTCTGGATCTCGGTCAGGTCGGGGACCGGGAAGACGTCATAGATCCGCCCGAAATTCCGTTGCTTGGGCGGGGTGATCCGACGCACGGTGCTCGCGGTGGGCATGTCGCTGCGCTCCTCAAGGGGAGATGGGTGGGCGCGTCGGGGGTCGGCGGTCGATGCCGCCGGGGCCCGGTGGACCCCGAGGGCCCGGCCGCTCCCGGCCGGCCTCGGGGCGGAGTTCCCGGGGGCGGGGGATCGAATCCCTGCCCTCCGTCGGCGCGCCGAGACACCCCGGCGCCCGGCCGAGGGGCCGGTGCCGGGGCGGTTCGAGTCTTCCGGACGGGCGGCAAGCGCCTCGCCCCATCCCTGGGGGCCGGGCCGAGGCGCCGTCGCGTGCGAGTCGCCAGTGGACTATTTTACAGATGCCGTCAAGGACGGCGCGGCGGGCCTCACTTGATCTTGACCGTGGCGCCCGCCTCTTCGAGTCCTTCTTGAGCTTCTCGGCGTCCTCCTTCGAGACGCCGGTCTTGACCGGCTTGGGCGCGGCCTCGACCGCGTCCTTGGCCTCCTTCAGGCCCAGGCCGGTGGCGGCCCGGACGACCTTGATGACGTTGATCTTGTTGGCGCCGATGGCCTCCAGGACCACGTCGAACTCGGTCTGCTCGGCGACCGGCTCGGCCGGACGGCTCCGCCGCCGCCACCGGCGGGGCCGGCGACGACCGCGGCGGCGGCGGGCTTGATCCCGTGGACGACCTCGAGGTAGTCGCCCAGGGCCTTGGCCTCGAGCACGGTCAGCTTGACGATCGAGTCGCCCAGGCTCTTGATGTTGTCGGCGAACGAGGGGGCTTCGGCGGTGGCCATGAGTCGTCAGGTCCTTTCCTTGCGCTTGGCGTCGTCTCGGTGGCGATTGCACCCGACCGACCTAGTGGGGTTCGACAGGCAGACAACCGGGAACTCGCCACCGCCGCGGTGGGCAAGGCGCTCCCGAGGGAGAATCGGATCGTGGTCAGGCCCCCTCGGCGGGGGGGCGGCCTCGGAGTCGCCCGATGGGGCGCCCTCGGCCATCGTCTTCAACTGGCCCATCAGGCCGCCGGCCGGCGCGTTGGCCAGCGAGACGACCCGCTGGGCGGGGGCCAGCGCCAGGCCCACCACGCGGGCGATCAGGGCCTCGCGGCTGGGCAGCTTGGTGATGTCCTCGACCTGCGCCGGGCCGATCACCACGCCGTCGACGGCGCCCCCCTTGATCTCGGGCTTCTTCAGCGCCTTGACCTGCGCGGAGATCTCCTTGGCGAGCTCGGCGACGCCGGCGCCCCCCCAGACGGCCACCGACGGGCCTTCCAGGTACTTCGACAGCCCGTCCATCCCCATCTCGGAGAAGACGCGGCGGGCCAGCGAGTTCTTCAGGGCGCGGACCCGGATCGACTTCTTGCGCAGGTCGCGCCGGAACTGGTGCTCGGAGATCCCGTCCAGCCCCTTGAGGTCGAGGATCAGGACCGATCGGCTCCCGTCGAGGTCCGACCGGAGCTGGTCCATCATCAGCTCTTTGACATATTTGCTCATGATAGTTCGCGACCAGGTCGGCGTCGGTGTCAGGCGATGACCCGGATGCCGGGGCTCATGGTGGCCGAGATCGTGACCGACCGGAGGAACGTCCCCTTGGCGGCCGACGGCTTGACCGTCTTCAGGTGGTTCAGGAAGGCGTTGATATTCTCGACGAGCTGCTCCTCGGTGAAGTTCAGCTTGCCGACCGGGGCGGCGACGTTGCCCCCCTTGTCGTTGCGGAACTCGATCTTGCCCGCCTTGAACTCGCGGACCCCCGAGGAGATGTCGGTCGTGACGGTCCCCGACCGCGGCGAGGGCATCAGCCCGCGCGGGCCGAGCAGCCGGCCGAGCGGCCCGACGACGCCCATCATGTCGGGCGTGGCCAGGGCCACGTCGAAGTCGAGGAAGCCCCCCTTGATCTTCTGCGCCAGGTCGTCGCCGCCGACGATGTCGGCGCCGGCGGCGGTCGCCTTCTCGGCGTTCTCCCCCTGCGCGAAGACCGCCACGCGGACGCTCTTGCCGATGCCGTGCGGCAAGGCGACCGACCCGCGCACGTTCTGGTCGCTCTGGCGGGGGTCGATCCCGAGGTTGGTCGAGACCTCCACCGTCTGGTTGAACTTGGTCGTGCCGAACGCCTTGAGCTGCCGGACCGCGTCCGGCAGCGGCACCGGATCGGCCGGCGCCTTCAGCGCCCGGTAGCGCTTCGAGTGGTATGCCAAGGTCTCGCCCCTTTCCGGAGGGCTGCCGCCGTCGAAATCCCGATCAGCTCAGCTCCCGGCGGGCGGTCGCGCCGGGTCGGGTCGCAAGAGAAGACGAATCGATCCGCAGATGACGCCGATGGACGCAGATTAGATCAAATTTCATTCTTTTCTCTGCGTCCATCTGCGTCATCTGTGGATCGATTCCCTGAATTATCCTTTGATCTCGATGCCCATGCTCCGCGCCGTGCCGGCGATGATCCGGCAGGCGTGCTCGATGTCGCGGGCGTTGAGGTCGTTGAACTTGGTCTCGGCGATCTTCTTGACCTGGTCGGCGGTGACGGTGCCGACCTTGGTCTTGTGCGGCTCGGCCGAGCCCGAGGCGATGCCCGCGGTCTGCTTCAGGAGCACGGCGGCGGGGGGGCTCTTGGTGATGAACTCGAACGAGCGGTCGGAGTAGATCGTGATCTCGACGGGGATGGTCGTCCCCTTCATCTCCTTGGTCCGCTCGTTGAACTGCATCACGAACTGACCGATGTTGACCCCGTGCTGCCCGAGCGCCGGGCCGACCGGGGGCGCGGGGGTCGCCTGCCCGCCGGGGCACTGGAGCTTCACCTTCGCCGTCATCACCTTGGCCATCGTCGCTCTCTCAAGTGCTGAGTGCTGAGTGCTGAGTGCTGAGTGCTGAGTCTCGTCTCCGGACTCAGCACTCAGCACTCGGCACTCGTCAACTTCGATTCAGATCCGTTCCACCTGCCAGTATTCGAGGTCCACCGGCGTGGGCCGGTTGAAGATGATCAGCATGACCTTGACCAGGCCGCGGGCCTCGATGACCTCCTCGACGGTCCCCTCGAAGTTCTCGAACGGGCCGTCCTTGATCTTGACGCGGTCGCCGCGCTCGACGTCGATGCGGACCTTGGGGGGCTGCTCGGTCGAGGCGGCCACCTGCTGGCCGAGCATCTGGTTGACCTCGGTCTCGGTCATCTTGGTCGGGGTGCCGTGCGCCCCGACGAAGTCGCCGACGCCGGGGGTCTCGCGGACGACGAACCAGGTCTTCTCGTTGAGCTCCATCTCGACCATGATGTAGCCGGGGTAGGTCTTCCGCTCGACGATCCGCTTCTTGTTGTTGCGGATCTCGGTGATCTTCTCGGTCGGCACGACGATCCGGCCGAAGTAGCTGCTGGAGGCCCTGGATCTTGACCCGCCGCTCCAGAGCGTCGCGGATCGTGTCCTCGCGCGAGCTCTGGACCTTCAGGACGTACCAGACCAGCTCGGGCGGCGGCTCGTCGTCGTCGTCGTGGGGGGGCGCCGGCGGCGGTTCCGGGGGCGCCTCCGCCGGAGGAGGCGCCGGGGCGGACAGCCGGGCCCCGTCGGGGGCCTGCTCCTCGACCTGCGGCCCCTCGGGGGTGCCGGCCTCGTCGGCCGTCGCGGCGGCGGGCGACGGCTCGGGGTGCGCCTCGGCGACGGGCGGGGCGAGCGGCTCGGGGATCTCGTCGGTCGGGTGACTCATGCGGTGCCACGCGGGGAAGGAGGGCCAGGGACCAGCGGGTCGCGGACGGGGCGGCGGCGCCGGGGCGGGCGGGGCCGCACGCCCTCGGGCTCAGCCGGCGTTCGAGCCGAACGCCCCGCCCCCGCCGAACTTCAGCACGCCGAGGAACTGGAGCAGGTTCGACCAGACCCAGTCGACGCCGAACAGGTAGACCGACATCAGGAAGACCGTCGCCAGGACCACCGTCGTCGCCCGGTACAGGTCATCGCGGCTGGTCCACGAGACCTTGTTCATCTCGGCCTCGGTGGCGATCAGGAACTCGACGAACGGCGGGTACTCGACCAGGCGGAAGATCAGCCACCCCAGCGCCAGGCCCAGCGCCACCGGCACGCCGAACCGGGTCGCGGGCGACGAGGTGATCAGCGTCTCGTACAGCCGCCACAGCCCCAGCGCCACGACGACCCCCAGGCCGAGCGCCGTGTAGAGCCGGGCGTACCAGCCCTGCTTCGGCTTGTACAGGTCGGCCCGCACCAGGGTCGCCAGGAACTGGGCGAAGCGCCGCCGGGCGCCGCCACCCTGCCCCCCCTTCGAGGGCTTCGGCGCCTTCGAAGCCGGCGTCCCATCTTTGACCTTGCCCATGGCACCTGTCTCTTACGAGCGGAACGTGAAAAGGAGAAAGTGCATGTCTTCGCGGGGAGGGCGTGGCGGGGAGTGCCCTCCCCGCCGGACTCGCAACGTTTCGCTTCCCGTGCTCGCTCGTTGACTTTCGACTTTTCACTCGCCGTGCGACCGAGCAGCACGAGCGGAGGGAATCGAACCCCCAACCGCCGGTTTTGGAGACCGGTGCTCTACCAATTGAGCTACGCTCGTCGCGAGCAGGCCCCGCCCGGCGGGGCGACCGATTCGATCCCACAGGACGGCCCGCGGCCGGCGGCTCGCCGCCGGGGGTCCACGTCACTTCTTCCGCGACTCCTTGTGCGGCGTGTGCTTCCGCTCGCGCCGGCAGTACTTCTTCAGCTCGAGGCGCTCGGCGCCCCGCGTCTCCTTCTGGGTCCGGTAGTTCCGGTCCCCGCACGTGGTGCATTCCAGCCAGACGTATTCGCGCATCGCCCGCCCCTTCGGGAAGTGCTGAGTCCGAAAGTGCTGAGTGCTGAGCCAGAATCCCTCTTCAGCACTCAGCACTCAGCACTCAGCACTCAGCACTCGTCATTGAAGGATCTTGGTCACGACGCCGGCGCCGACGGTCTTGCCGCCCTCGCGGATCGCGAACCGGAGGCTCTCCTCCATGGCGATCGGCGTGTGCAGCTCGACGGTCATCTTGATGTTGTCGCCCGGCATGCACATCTCGGCCTCGCTGCCGTCCTCCGACAGCAGGTTGAGGACCGACCCGGTCACGTCGGTGGTGCGGAAGTAGAACTGGGGGCGATACCCCTTGAAGAACGGCGTGTGCCGGCCCCCCTCGTCCTTGCCGAGGACGTAGACCTCGGCCTCGAACTTGGTGTGCGGCGTGATCGAGTTGGGCTTGCAGATGACCTGGCCCCGCTCGAGATCGTTCTTCTCGATGCCTCGCAGGAGCACGCCGACGTTGTCGCCGGCGATCCCCTCGTCCATCGTCTTCTGGAACATCTCGACGCCGGTGATCGTCGACGCCTTGTCCGAGCCGAAGCCGACGATCTGGACCGGGTCGCCGACCTTGACCTTGCCGCGCTCGATCCGGCCGGTGCCGACGGTGCCGCGCCCCTTGATCGAGAAGACGTCCTCGATCGGCATCAGGAACGGCTTGTCGATGGCGCGGACCGGCTCGGGGATGTACTCGTCCATCGCCTTGACCAGGTCGAGGATCGGCTTGGCGGCGGCCGGGTCGGTCGGGTTCTCGTACGCCGGGCGGCTGCACCCGCGGATGATCGGGATCTCGTCGCCGGGGAACTTGTAGTGCGTCAGCAGCTCGCGGAGCTCCAGCTCGACCAGCTCCAGCAGCTCCTCGTCGTCGACCAGGTCGATCTTGTTGAGGAACACGACCAGCGCCGGGACGCCGACCTGGCGGGCCAGCAGGATGTGCTCGCGGGTCTGCGGCATCGGGCCGTCGGCCGCCGACACGACCAGGATGGCGCCGTCCATCTGCGCGGCGCCGGTGATCATGTTCTTGATGTAGTCGGCGTGCCCCGGGCAGTCGATGTGCGCGTAGTGCCGATTCTCGCTCTCGTACTCGACGTGCGAGACGGCG
This sequence comes from uncultured Planctomycetaceae bacterium, assembly GCA_963708145.1. Taxonomy (GTDB): domain Bacteria; phylum Planctomycetota; class Planctomycetia; order Isosphaerales; family Isosphaeraceae. The sequence continues at coordinate 1,166,747 of OY970189.1, forward strand.
ATGGTGACCGTCTTGTTGGCGTCGCGGACCGTGCCCCCCTTGGCGATGTCGGCGTAAGACTTCGTCTTGGCCTTGCCATTGCGCGGCCAGGACCGACAGGATGGCGGCCGTCAGGGTCGTCTTGCCGTGGTCGATGTGCCCGATCGTGCCCACGTTGACGTGCGGCTTGGTCCGGGTGAAAGTTTCCTTAGCCATGCTGCTTTGCTCAACGCCTCGCGGCGTCCCTGAGTCAGACACTCGGGCGGAGACCCGCCCAGCCGCCCCACACGTCGACGTGGCCCACTTCGGGCGAGCATCCCGGCGGCCTGGGGCCGACCGCCGGGCCCGACGCCCGCACCGCCCGGAATCCACTCCGGGGTCGGACCCCCAAGAGAAAGCTGCCGCTGGGATTTGAACCCAGGACCTCGTCCTTACCAAGGACGCGCTCTACCGACTGAGCCACGGCAGCCGCAATCGTACTCGCTCGGCCCTCCCGACCCGCACCCCCGCCCGCCGGGAGGCGACCATCAGCCGCCAAGACCGAGAGCGGGTGATGGGAATCGAACCCACGTTGCCTGCTTGGAAGGCAGGTACTCTACCATTGAGTTACACCCGCGTCGGCATCCCCGGTCGATCCGTCCGACCGTCGTGGATGGGTGGAGCAGGATTCGAACCTGCGAAGGCAGTGCCACCAGATTTACAGTCTGGCCCCTTTGGCCGCTTGGGTATCCACCCGGATCGAGCCGCGGCGCCGCGGGGGCCGGATCGGGCCGCGGCGCCCCGGTCGCGGCCCCGCCCTCGGGGCAGAGCTGGCGGTGAGAGTCGAACTCACAACCGTCGGTTTACAAAACCGGTGCTCTGCCGATTGAGCTACGCCAGCGATCCGGGGCCGTGAAATTTCCAACTATATCGTCGAGGACGCTCCACGCAAGGGGACTTTCCGCCCCCGGCCCAATTCGATGCCGGGGCCGGGTGACCCATCGGACACGACACGGCGTCCTCCGGAGGGGTTCGCCAGCGAACACGACCGCGTTCGGCCAGGGGCGGACGGGTCCGCCTCCGGGACGCGGTCGAACACGACGAACACCTGTGGAGACGGCGCCACGCAACCTATCCTATCCGGACGAAGGGGTTTTCCGCAAGGGGCAGGATCGTTGCCTAAATCGTTTTTCCCGGATGCCCCGGCGCCTGGGTCGCGGAGCGACAGGAGTGTAGATGAGAAGGCCCGGCCGAACCCTTCGCTTCGCTCGTCCCCTCGCTTCGTGCGGCTTCGCCGCCCGGACGAACCCGTCGTCCGGGCCACCCCGCCGGTTAGGCGGGCCTACGGATGATCTGATAGTCCGTTCCCGACGGCCGGCGTGGCGGCAGGCGAACGACCTCCCGACCCCCGACCCGCTCCTGCTCCCGCAGGTCGCGGACAATGGCCCCCAAGTCGTATCCGAACTGCCGGCAGTATTCCTCGCGGGCCGCCCGCACTTCCCGCACCGGATCATCCTCGAACATCGTCCTCGCCTCCGGGCAGCTCTTCCGGCGTGCAGATCGCCGGTGGCTCGAACCCCGCATCCCGGCATACCATCTCGATCGGCCCGCGCAAGGTGACGTTGGCCATGTGGGTGCAGCTCCACGTCAACAGATAATCCATCCCGTGCGCCGCGGCCGTGGCGATGTGGAGGGCGTCCGCCGTCGCCCGCTCGGGGAGTGCAAGTCGTCCGGACCACCCAGCGGGGGGCCGGGCCCGCTCCGTGCGCGGTCAGGCGTCGACTTCGGAAGCCGCCCCCTTGATCTCGGCGATGATCTGATCCAGCGTCTCCTGCCCGAACAGCGAATCCCGCTCCGCCGTATAGTCGCCGTACCCGGTCGTGAACTGATTGACGAACCGGAGCGCGTCGGCGGCCCCGAGCTCCCGAGAGAGCACTTCGATGGCCCGCCGCGTGACCTCCGCGAGCGGCTTCGTTTGCACGGTCATATCCCGATCTCCGTGACGAGTTCGAGGGGGCTGACCACCTTCGGCGGCCCGGTGTGAACGGCTCGCGCTCGCTTGAGGAGCCGGTCGTCTCAGGTGCAGAGGTCGTCAGCCCCGGCTTCCACGGCACAGGCGAGGTGGATCTGGTTAGCCTCGGAATCGACTGGTATCCTTGGGTTGTGGATGACTGTCAATGCTCGGCACCCAGACACGGTGGCGATAATCCATGGACGTCCTCGCTGAGCGACTGGACAAGAAGCTCCGGGAATGGAGCCCGGAGACCGCGGAACAGGTCCGGAGCCGGGTGGTCGAAATCATTGAGTTGGCCGACCAAGGTCTTCTCGACATCGTCCGGTCTCGCAAAGTGGAGCAGGAAGTCCTGGATCTCCTCGATGAGCCCACGACCCGGTGAAGTCTGGATGGCGGACCTCGGTTTTGCGGCCAAGTTTCGACCGGTGGTCGTCGTCTCGCGTCAAGATCCCGACCCACCCCGGGCCTTGATCATCTACGTACCGATCACGACCCAGGACCGGGAAAGTCCCTACGAAGTGATGCTCCCCAAGACGCGGTTTCTCCAGAAGGGCTCGGTTGCCAACGTCCAGGGGATCGCATCGTTGCCGACTGTTCGACTCGGCCGGAGGATCGGCACCCTCCCTACGGAAACCGTGGGCGAGATCAAGAAAGCCATCGCCTGGGCTCTGGAACTCGATCTCTCGGACGGCTCACCATAACCCCGTGGGCGGCCGCCGAGGACAGGGGCGCGAAGACTTTGCCCCTGCCACCCGCCCGTCACGCTGCGGTCACCCTCCTGCCCGCTCATATCTGACCTCTCGCGGCTTCGCCGCCCGGACGAACCCGTCGTCCGGGCCACCCAGCGGATGGTTAGGCGCGACCACCCTCTGCACAGCCAGGGCATAGGACCAGCCAATCGTTGCGGTCCGGTTGCCACTCGACCCGCCAACCGGCCTCGCGACCGAGTTGCCCGAACGCCTGCCATTCATCGGCGGCGGGGTCGGCCGGCCGCCAGTCGGGGAGTTTGAGCAGCTCCGCCGGGCACCGCTGACACAGGAACCCAGCGAAGACCAAGGCGACATCCGAGTACGGGTCGTCCGCGGCTTCCGCCATCGTGGAGCCTCCTGCCCCGCCTAACTGAACTCGACGGCCGAAATGAAGCGTTTTATCACGTCATCCGGCCACAATGCTCGCCACAAGCTGAGGGATCATAGCACGATGTGACCGAAACCGCGAGAAACTACTGATGGGATTGTGGGGCGTCGGCCTCGTTCGCATGCGCCTGACGAGCGATGATTGCCGTGTGGTGTCATCGCTCAGAGCATCGGCAGGTCGAGCTTCTCCTCGATGGCGATCCGGCGGAGCTTCTCCTGGGCGCGGGACTCGATCTGGCGGACGCGCTCCTTGGTGATGCCGAGCTCGCGGCCGAGTTGTTCGAGGGTCTGCTCGCTCACGCCGTTGATGCCGTAGCGGCTGACGATGATCCGACGCTCGCGGTCGTCGAGGCGGCCGAGCATCCCCTTGACGGCCTCCTGGTTCCGCTTCTGGGCGGTCTCGTACTCGTGCTCGTCGATCCGGGTGTCGGCGGCGGCCTCGAACATCTCCTCGTGGCCGGTGACGAAGCGGTCGCGGCGGTAGTTCTCCTCGGGGATCGTCCGCGCGAAGTTCTTCATGATCGCCCACGACGCATACGTGCTGAACTTGTTGCCCCGCGAGTAGTCGAACTTCTCGACGGCGCGGATCAAGGACATGTTGCCGTCGCTGACCAGCTCGAAGAAGTTGTTCGAGGGGCCGACGTGCCGCTTGGCGATCGAGACGACCAGCCGCAGGTTCGACCGGATGATCTGGTTCTTGATCGCCAAAGCCTCCTCCTGGAGCCGTTCGATCTCGTCGAGGTCGCCGGTCCGCGCCCGCGACGGGTCGACCTGGCCGCGGAGCTTGCTGGCCAGGTAGCGCAGGTAGTTCATCTTGCGGAACAGGTGCGCCTCCTGCTCGCGGGACAGCAGCGGGTTCTCATAGAGGTCGGACAGGTAGGGGGGCAGTCCCTTGGGCGGCTTGGTCTTGCGCGGGGCCTTGCCGTCGGCCGGCTGGGGCATCGGCGCCAGGATCTCGGCGCCGTTGGCGGGGTCGTCGAAGCTCGGGTTGTGCATGAACTCGAGCCGCGTGCCGAGGATGCGCAGCGCCCTCATCTCGTTGATCACCCGGTAGATGCTCGACCGGGTGCGGTGGAACTGCGCGGCCAGGACCTCGACCGAGACGCCGCGGCGGTACTGGCGGTAGATCTGCGCCTTGGCCTCGTCGTCCAGGGGGGCCGTCGAGGGGGGGAAGATCGGCCGGTCGGGATGGACGCGGTCGTACGCCTTCAGGGTGGTCCGGATCGTTTCGGTGGAGCGTCCCATCTTGCGAGCAATCCTCCGCGCGATCTCGATCAGGCCCGCCTGATCGACCTGCGCCATGCGACGGGCGCGGCGGACGATCTCGTCACGCTCCGCGTCGGTCAGTTGCCGGAACCGTGCGCCTCGATCGACCTGGTCCTGGTGCGCGGCCACGAACCGCGACACGCTCGACTCGAGGAACCCGACCTTGGTCCGCCCCCCGATCAGGAACCGGCGGGCGACCAGCCCTTGCCGCCGCCACCGCGCCACCGTCCGGGTCGACACGTTGAAGCGGCGGCTCACCGCGTCGACCGTCAGGACCGGCTCGGACGCCTGCTCGGCCTCCTGGCCGACCGTCCCCGACAGATCCTCGATGAACAAGCGAAGGTCGTGCCGGATGACGCTCCCGTCGAGCACCAGGTCGGGCGACGCCTCGGGGCGGAACCCCTTGATCCGGTACCACAGGAACTCGAACGGGTACCGCTTCCGGTCGTCGATCTCGCCGAGCAGGACCTCGGCGCGGTCGACCTGCGCGAGCAGCTCCTCCCGCGGCGCGAACCGCGACTGCTGATCCTTCAACTGCTTCAGCGCCGGATGGCGGTACGTGTTCCCCATCCCCTGGTCCTCTCCCGAAGGAGGCCGGACTGGGCCCCTCCGAGCGACTTCTCTACTCTACCTATCGCGAATCGCCGCGATCTTTCGACCCGAGGCGACGGAAATCGGCCCGCCCGCTCGGGACACGGCCCTCCGCGCGATGCCACGAATTCATTCGTCCGGACGCGACGGATCTTGATGAGGACGGCCGTCGATTCAACCCTGTCCCGGATTCAACCCTGGCCGCGCCGGGTGGTCTCGCAAAATCAGTGCCCCGAATACGTTCAGTCGATGCGAATCGGGGCGCCCCGGCGAATCTGTGTCCCAAATCAGGAAACCAGGCCACGTTAAGTATACGATCGGTGCGACTGCCTTGTTCGCTCCCCCGGACCGAGTTCGAGGCTCATCTCGGAAAAATCATCCCTCGCAGACCCCATTGTTCCAGACGGAAGCTCCTGGTGGGCCTTTTACGGTGGCCTCTCCCTCATGTGACCATCCATGAGATCAAGATTCAAGTCGCATCTCAAAATCGGACAGGATGGGGCGAAGCTGCCGGTTCTGAGACGTCCCTCTCTTTGATTCCCGAGGGGGAGAAATGGTTCGAGGAAAACGGTCCGGAGGTCGAAATGGTCGGGTCGAATTGACGGCTTCCGGCGGGCCCTCTAGAGTGGTCGCGGGGCTTGCCGGGGCGGTTCGCCGCCGGTCGTGCCGGGCCCGATGGCCCGAGGGAGGCGCTAGGATGGCGGGATTCGTCGCGAGGGGCGTGGTCGTCCTGGCAGTGCTGGGGGTGGGGGCCGTCGCGACCGGGGCGGAGAAGGCGGTCGAGCTCCGGGAGAGGGGACGTCCGGGTGAGGCGACGCGGGTGCTCGTCGTGCTGAAGGCGGAGGGGCTGTATCGGCCCGGGCCGCCCCCGGCGGCGGCGAAGGATGCGCCGAAGTCGGCCAAGCCGCTGGCGTTGCGGGTCGAGATGCGGCTCGACTTCGCCGAGAGGGTCCTCGACGCCAACGCCGAGGGCCGCGCGGCGCGGACGGCCCGGAGGGTGGTCCAGGCGGCCTCGGCGATCAACGGCGAGGTCCGGCCGTCGTCGGCGATGCTCCGCCCCGAGCGGGCCTTGCTGGTCGCCGAACGTCGCGACGCCGGGGTGGTCGTGTCCTGCCCGTCGGGGCCCCTGACCCGGCCCGAGCTGGAGGTGGTACAAGGGGTGGGCGACCCCCTGGCGCTGCCCGCGCTGCTGCCCGGGAAGGCGGTCGCCCCGGGCGACACCTGGCGCCCGGCGCCGAGGCCGCCCGGGCGCTGAGCGGCTACGACGCCCTGGCCGCCAACGCGCTGGAGGCGAAGCTGGAGGCGGTCGACGACGCCTCGGCCCGCGTCCGGCTGTCGGGCACGGTCCGGGGCGCGGTGCTCGGCGGCGAGGGGACGATCGCCTGCGATGGGACGTTCACGTTCGACCGCCGGGCCGGGCGGATCGACCGCTTGACCCTGTCGCGGGCCGAGTCCCGCAAGCCGGGCCCGGTCGAGGCGGGGCTGGACGTCAAGAGCACGCTGACGGTCGAGCGTCGCGGCCTGGAGGCGGCGCCCGCCGAGCTGTCCGACGGCGTCATCGCGGGCCTGCCCCGCGACGCCGACCCCGCCCGCGAGGAGCTGCTGCTGATCGCCCCGGGGGGCAAGTCCACCCTGCGGCACGACCGCGACTGGCACACCTACTGGGACGACGCCCGGCTGACCGTCCTGAAGCGGCTCGACCACGGCGAGGTCGTCGCGCAGTGCAACCTGGCGGCCGGCCCGAACGCCGGCCCGGGGCGGCACCAGGACCCCGACCAGTTCCGCGACGACGTCCGCCGCGCCCTGGGCCCGCGGTTCGGCCAGTTCCTCGGGCAGGGAGAAGTCGAGGGGGACCCGGCCGGCGGGTTCCGCTACAAGGTCGGCGTGCAGGGGCGCGAGGGGGACCTCGCGGTGGTCTGGGACTACTTCCTGGTCGCCGGCCCCGAGGGGGACCAGCTGCTCGCCACCTTCACGCTGGCCGCCTCGGCGGCCAAGGCGTTCGCCGACCAGGACACCCGCCTGATCGGCTCGCTCCGCTGGGCCGCGTCGCCGCCGGCCAACGCCCCCTGAAGAACCCCGCGGCCCTCGGGGCGTCCGGGTGGATTCGGCCTCTCGCGATCGCTTACTATGGATGGATCGGGCCCCCTCGATCCGGTCGAGGCGGCCCGCGCCTTCCCTTCCACCTCGCACTCGCACAAGCAGGGGTCGTGCCATGAGGCGGTTCCGATCGAGAGGGCCGGTTGGTCTCGGGGCGATCGCGGCGTGGTCGCTGGGGTTGGCCCTGGCCGTCTCGGCCTCGGCGCAGGAGGCGGCCCGGCCGCGCGGCCGGGCCGCCGCGCCGCGCGGGGAGGCGGCCGCGCCGCGCGGCGAGGCCGAGGGCTTCGGCGACATCACGACGCGCTATCATTTCTTCGAGGACTACTCCGCCAAGGAGGGCCAGCCCGAGCCGGGCAAGATCGGCCAGTATCGGGTCGGGGTCCTCGAGACGATCAAGACGGCCGTCGACCGGCCGCAGGGCGCCCCCGAGCGGACCGAGGCGACGGTCCAGATGGTCTACAGCGAGAAGGCGGCGGAGGTCAGCGTCGCCGGCATCGTCACGGCCGTGGTCCGCCGCTACCTCACGTTCCGGCTCCCCAACGACCCCGCCTCGCGACGCCCGCCCGACCGGCCGCTGATGGAGGGGATGCTCGTCTGGTTCCAGCACCGGCCGGGGGAGGAGGCGATGGTCCTGAGCCTGATGGGCCGTCGCGAGCTCCGCGAGACCGAGGTCATGTTCGCCAGCCGCCAGGCCTTCCTGCCCGACCTGGGGTCGATCCTCCCGTCGGCGTCGGCCCGGATCGGCGACCGCTGGCCGGTCCGCGGCGGGGCCCTCCGCTCGCTGCTCGGCGACCGCCCGGGCCGCGCCGACCTGACGGCGACGCTCTCCCAGGTGCGCAAGGGCAAGACGACCCCCGAGGCGATCATCGACGTGACCGGGCAGGCGACGCTGCCCAAGGGCGAGACGACGGTCAACGCGCGGCTGGTGTTCACCTTCGCCGAGGCGCCGGGCCCGACGCGGGCCGCCGGACCGTCACCGGCCAGGTGACGATCGACGTGCCCGGCGCGATCACCGAGCTGCGGCTGGCGCAGGCGGCGACCGCCCCGCTGCCCGCGCCCGACGGCCGTCCCGGTCGCCTCCGCGTCGCCACCACCCGCGAGCTGATCATCGGCCGCGAGCTGAACGACACCGGGGCCCCGCTGACGGTGCCCGAGGCCACCCCGAAGCCGACCGAGGCCAACTCGTGGGTCACCTACACCGACGTCCAGGGCCGGTTCCACTTCCGCCACCCGCAGGAGTTCCGCCCGCCGGGGCCGCAGGAGGGGCCCACGATCGACCTCGCCCGCTACAGGCCGCAGGGGTTCGACCTCATCACCTTCCAGCTCCAGCCCAGGACCGGCGACCCGCAGGCCGACCGCCGCCTCCGCGACCCCGACTTCCAGTACCAGACGCTCAAGGAGCAGTGGCGGCTCAACAAGCTGGACGCGATCCCCGGCAAGAAGGGCTGGCTCCCCGAGGCCGAGTGGGCCGAGGCCAAGATGAAGGTCCACCGCACCGAGGTCGTCCTCCGGGCGACCGGCGCCGCCGCCCGCGGGGCCCAGCGCCTCCACTTCGACCAGTACCTCGTCCTCTTCGGCCAGGACGAGAGCCTCATCGTCGAGGCGAGGACCACGCTCGACGACCCCATCCCCTTCCGCGACAAGGCCGAGGACATCCTCAAGACCTTCCGGTTCGAGACGACGGCCTCCGACCGGCCCCCGGCCGCGACGGCGCCCCGATCCCCCCGGCCCTGAGCCCCCGGCCCGGTTGGCCTTCCGACCCCCACCCCAACCCTCCCCCGCAAGCGGAAGGAGTTTTGAAGCCCTCCCCCCTTGCGGGGGAGGGTTGGGTGGGGGGTGATCCGAGGAGAGGGTCAGGCCCCTCGCGGGCGCCCCGGTCGCCCGGCACGCGCGCTCATCGGACCATGCCCCGATCTTGCAAAGCGGCGGCCACCTCGCCGGCCAGGCGGGCGTTGGCGACGATCAGGGCGCGGTTGGCGGCCAGGGCCCGGCCGCCGGTCGCCTCGCGGATGCGGCCGAGCAGGAAGGGGGTCACCGCCTTGCCGGCGACCCCGAGGGCGCGGGCCTCGTCCAGCGCGGCGGCCGTCGCAGCCTCCAGCGCCTCGCCGTCGATCGCCGCGGCCTCGGGGACCGGCTGCGCCAGGACGACCGCGCCGGGCAGGCCCAACGCCCGGTGCGCCTGGACGATCGCCGCGGCCTCGGCCGGGGAGTCGGCTCGCGCCTCCAGCGGCAGGCCGCTGGAACGGGCCAGGAACGCGGGGAACTCGCCGCAGCGGTAGCCGACCACCGGCACGCCCCTCGCCTCCAGCACCTCCAGCGTCGCCGCCACGTCGAGGATCGACTTGACCCCCGAGCAGACGACCAACGCCCCGCGCGCCCTGGCCAGCTCGTCGAGGTCGGTCGAGACGTCGAAGCTGGTCGCGGCGCCGCGGTGGACGCCCCCGAGGCCGCCGGTGGCCATCGCCTCCAGGCCGTGCTTCTGCGCCAGCCAGAGCGTCGCCGAGACGGTCGTCGCGGCGTCGAGCCCGCGCGCCACGGCCGCCGCCAGGTCGCGGCGGCCCGCCTTGACGAACGTCCCCGACCGCGCGATCCGCTCCAGCTCCTCGCCCGACAGCCCGACCCGGACCACGCCGCCGACGACCGCGATCGTCGCCGGCACCGACCCCGAGGCCCGCACCGCCTCCTCCGATCGGAGGGCCGTCTCCAGGTTCTCGGGCCAGGGTAGCCCCTGGGCGATCAGCGTCGATTCCAAAGCCACCACCCCCGGCCCCTCGGCCAGCGCCTCGGCCACCTCCTCGGAGATCCGGTGCGATCGGGCCATCGTCGTCGATCCTTTCGTGTCCGGTGCCCGGGGCGAATCCCGACCCTGTTTCAGGGATGCGGGTGCTGCCGGTAGAGCGGCTCCAGCACGTCGCGGACCCATTGCGCGACCCGATCGCCCCAGCGGGCGTTGTCGTCGAGCTCCTCGGCCTCCCGCAGCAGGCGCACGACGTCCTCCGTCGGCAGGAACGGCAGGGCCGGGCTGCGGTCGCGCCCAGCGTAGGTCCCGTCGGGCTGGCGCTCCAAGATCCGCAGCGACTGGCCCTTGTATCGCCAGATCTCCGGGACCCCGAGCGCGGCGTAGACCGACTCGATATCCGAGGCGGGGGGCGAGACCTCGACCTCGATGGCCAGGTCAGGGGGCGGGTCGATCGCCAGGTCGATCTTCCTCTTGCCCCGGACGCGGTGCTCGTTGGCCAGGTAGAAGCAGGCGTCGGCCTCCTTGCCCACCTCGTCCGCCTTCTTCAAGGTCAACGAGCGCGGGCTTGCACCGGAAGCCCAGGCCCCGGGAGATCTCGTAGAACAACAGATCGAACCGGATCGAGTCCTCCTCGTGCGGCAGCGACGGCGACATCAGCTCCAGCCTCCCATGATCGTAGGTCATCCGCACGTTCCGGCACTCGTACTCATCGCGGAGCTTCTCATAGGTTTCCCAACTCACGTGGGGGAGCACGAACCGGCGCTCGGCCTCGCCGGGAGGGGCGATCGGCGGTGCGGGAGCAGTGATGGTTGACATCAGGCGTGACTCCGGATTCGGTCAGGGTTTCCGGCACAAACCGGCCCATCAAGCGTATACCAGGGAGAGTATAATCCGAACGGGTGCGCCGCGGCAGGATGGATAAGGGGTGATGCGAGTCATCTTGGATGTGCTCCAGGGCCCGCGCAAGGGCCACTCGTTCGTCTTCGACCGCCACGACACGTTCATCGTGGGGCGGTCGCGGTTCGTCCATTGCCCGATGCCCGAGGACTCGGCGCTGTCGCGCGACCACTTCCTGATCGAGATCAACCCGCCGCGGTGCGAGATCCGCGACCTGGGGAGCACCAACGGGACGTTCGTCAACGACCGGCGGGTCGAGCGGGTCCGGCTCAAGTCGGGCGACCGGATCGCGGCCGGGCAGAGCGTCTTCCGGGTCCGGGTCGAGGCGTCGATGTCCGTCGGCGGCGACGAGTCGGTCTCGGCGGTCGAGCCCGGCAACGAGACGGCTGACGCCTGGCGATCAACGGCGGCCGGCCGATCGTCTGCGCCGGCTGCGGCGCCGCGGCGCCGGCCGACGTCGACGTCGCCAGCGGCAGCGACCACGGCGAGGTGGCCGGCGAGGCGGTCGAGTGGCTCTGCGCGCTCTGCCGCGCCGAGCCGTCGGCCTTGCCGCAGCCGGTGCCGCACTACACCACGCTCCGCGAGCTGGGCCGGGGCGCGATGGGGGTCGTCTACCAGGCGCGGCACAACCAGACCGGCCAGCTCGTGGCGCTGAAGCTGATCGTCCCCGAGACGGCGACCACCCGCTCGGCCGTCGACCGCTTCCTCCGCGAGATGTCGGTCATCAGCCAGCTGAAGCACCCGAACATCGTCGAGTGGCTCGAGCAGGGGATGACCCGCGGCCAGTTCTGGTTCGCGATGGAGTACGTCAACGGCACCAACCTCGAGGCGCTGGCGCAGGCCGAGCCGGGCCGCTACCCGGTCAACCACGCCTGCCGGATGGCCTGCCAGGTGCTCAAGGGGCTGGAGCAGGCGCACCGGCTCGGGTTCGTCCACCGCGACATCAAGCCCGAGAACATCCTGATCGGCCGCCAGCCCGAGGGCCTGGTCGCCAAGATCTCCGACTTCGGCCTGGCCAAGAGCTTCCGCGGGCCTGGGGCTGTCGGGCCTGACCTTCTCGGGCGAGATGCGGGGCACGGTCCCGTTCATGCCGCCCGAGCAGATGCTCGACTTCAAGACGGTGCTCCCCTCGGGCGACCTGTACGCGACCGCCGCGACGCTCTATTACCTGCTGACCTGCCAGTTCATCTACGACGAGGTGGCCGAGGCGGGCGACCTGATCCGGATGCTCCTGGAGGAGACGCCGGTGCCGATCCAGGAGCGCCGGCCCGACGTCCCCGCCGGCCTGGCCGCCGTCCTGGCGAAGTGCCTGGCCCGCGACCCCAAGGACCGCTACCCCACCGCCACCGCGATGCGCCAGGCGCTCAGGCCGTTCTGCTGAGCGCCCGCTTGCTTCAACGACCCGAATTGACAAGGATGGCCCGCGCGACGGCCTTACCCTTATTATCGCCCCGCGCGGCCGCGCGCTCTGGAATCCTGGCGGAGATCCGGATGACCATGAGGATCGTCGTCAAGTCCAGCGACATCCTGGACGAGCAGGTGGACGCGCTGATCTGCAGCGCGAACGTGCATCTGACCATGTCGGGGGGGATCAATGGCGCCCTGCTGCTCCGCGGCGGCCAAGGGGTCCAGCAGGAGCTCCGCGACCACCTTCGTCGGATCGGGGCGAACTTCGTCCCACCTGGGACGGTCGTGCGCACGGGGCCCGGGCCGCTGGCTGTCGGGTCCATCCTCCACGCCGTCGCGATTGACGGCTTCTACGGCTCCACTGTCGAGTCGGTGCGGCGGACCGTCGCGCTGGGGCTCGACGAGGCGGCGAGTCTCGGGCGCGGTCGGTGGCGCTCCCCGCGCTGGCCACGGGGTATGGGCCGCTCACCCTTGCCGACTTCCTCGACGCACTTCGCCAGGTGCTCGCCGATGGCGCCGCGACCCGCGCGCTCGACGAGCTGCGGGTCATCTTGAGGCACGAGGATGAGGCCGAGGCCGCCCGCATGGCGCTGGTCCCTTGGGTCACGACGGCGTAGGGTCGTCGGCTTGCGTCGGGCGGCGGGGGTCTCGTCTTCGAGACCCCGATCTTCGGCCGATGCACCGGGGTCTCGAAGACGAGACCCTGCCACCCGGACCTTTTGCCCCGGCCACACGGCCTCATCAATCAGGCCGTCGAGAGGTCGGCCTCGGCCGGCACGACGACCCGGACGGCGGCGGCGACGACCTCGACCTCCACCGGCGTCTCGCCGATGATCTCGCCGTCGGCCTGCACGGGCATCGGGTGCTTGGTGGCGATGGCGACCCGTCGCCGCGCGGGCAGGTAGCGGACGCGGGGGTCGCGGCGGTGCTGGCCGAGCGCGACGTGCCAGCCGAGCACCAGGTAATCCCACACCGTCCGGGCGCGGACGATGCAGACGTCGACCCGGCCGTCGTCGGGGCGGATGTCGGGGCCCCAGCGGAACGGCGGCTGGCCGAGGATGCCGCCGTTGGCCACCAGCACCTCCGAGGCGTGCGGGCGCATCCGGCGGTCGTCGGCCTCCAGCGCGAACCGCCGAGGCGAGAACCCGGCCAACTGCTTCGCGGCCGTCCAGAGGTAGGCGACCCGCCCCCAGCGGCGCTTCTGCTCGCGGCGGGTGTCGCGGATCATCAGCGCGTCGATCCCGACGCCGACCTGCGTGAAGTAGCACTGGCCGCCGACCCGCATCGCGTCGACGCTCCGGGTCGCGTGCGGGCCGGCGAGCAGGCGGCACGCCCCCTCCAGGTCGACCGGGATGCCGAGCTCGCGCGCCAGGACGTTGGCCGTGCCCAGGGGGATGATCCCCAGCGGGGTCGCCGTCCCGACCAGCCCGTTGGCCGCCCCCGAGACGGTCCCGTCGCCGCCGGCCGCGACGACCAGGCCGAAGCCCCCCTCGCGCGCCCGCCGCGCCAGGTCGGAGGCGCGGTCGAGCTCGCCCGTCTCGTACACCTCGTAGGTCATCTCGACGGCCGCGAAGTGCCGCCCCAGCGCCTCCCGGACCGCCTCGCCCACGAAGCCGCCGGCCACCGGGTTCAGGATCACGAACGCGCGGGTCGCCCGCGCCTCGGCCGTCACCGCCATCCTCGCACCTCGCCTACGCCTTCATCCCCGCGCCGGAAGGGGCGGCGCCGGCGGCAGCGGAGGGGCCTCGATCGGCCGGCACTCCATCTCGCCCAGGATGTCCACCGGCTCGGGCCGGATATCGAGCACATCCAGTGCCCAATCCGCCCAATCGCGGAGCGTGACCCCGGGCCCGCTCGGCATCGGGACGAGATGCGGCCTCCAGCCTCGACCGGAGCCGCCTCGCGCGAACGGGGCCGTCACGACGACCGTCAGCGCGACCACCGCGCACGACGACAGCCGCCGCAGCCGGCCGCGGCGGGCCTCGCGGGCCCCCTCGGGGCAGTCGGCCGTCAGCATCGTGCCGTCGCCTCGGCGATAGAACCGGACGCAGGTGCGCCCCTCGGCCCTTTCGACCAGCGCCGCGGCGTCGGCGGCCGTCATCGCCGAGAGGTTGTAGACGTGCCTCTGGCAGGACGTGCAGGACCGGACCCGGTCGTCGCCGGGCATCGTGTCCCACGCCTCTCGGCACGGCGAGGCGACCCGGACCCGGTCCAGGACGGTCGTCGATCGCATCGTCAGCCCTCCTGGGCCGCGGTCGGCCCGAGGGGTTAGACGTCCGCCGCGCCCGCCTTGTTCCCTCCGTCGGGGCGGCCCGCCTGATCCGGGATTGCTCGAATGACTGGCCTTTGAGTGTGGCCGGGGCCAAGCGGAGCGTGCCCCGGGAGTCCCGGCCTCGACCCCCGGGGCACGCTCCGCTTGGCCCCGGCCACTCGGCCAATGGTCATGGATCGAGGAGGTCGGGGATCAGTCGAGCTCGCCCATCGCGAGCCTCGCGCCGGCGCGGAGCCGGTCGGCGGCCCAGAGGGGGCCGGAGATGACGTACTGGATGCGGTCGTACCGCCTCGCCAGGAGGGGGTCGGCCAGGTGGTTCGTGCCGGTGGCCTTCGTCGCGACGTACCCCTCGGGGATCGGCCTCCTCTGGTGCCCGACCCGCCAGACGTCCCCCCGAGGCGCGGGCAGGCGGGCGAGGAACGGGTCGCTCAGCGCGTGCCAGTTGATGATGTACACGTCGGGGCCGGCGAAGAACCCGGTGAAGCCGAGGTTCTCCGCCACCACCACGACCTTGCCCCGCGCGCGGAGCTGCCGGCCGGACTCGGCCCAGGCGTGGAACGGCTCGGCCATGTCGGGCCGGGCGTTCAGGAGGCCCGTCCAGGGGTAGTAGCACGCCCTCTCGTCCGACACGCCCAGATGGTCCATGATCCGGCCGCGGTCCTTCGAGCCATACGAGGCGTCGCTGAGCAGCGGGGCGTGCGGCGCGACGAGGTTCAGCGCCGCCAGGCCCGCCAGCAGCAGGCCCCCCAGCGTCCGCGACGGCCGCAGCTCGCCCAGCAGGACCAAAGCCGCGACCAGGGGGGCGGTCAGGAACCGCCCGCTCATGAAGTCGCCGCCGATCCAGACGACGTAAGCCAGGTTCGCCGCGATCCCCAGCGCGATCGCCCGCAGGCTGCGGTCTCCGGCGGCCAGCGATCCCAGCACCGCGATCGCGATGAAGGCGAGCGTGACGGGGTCCTGCACCAATGAGTTCCCCAGGTAGTGCAGGCCCCGGCCGAGGAACGCGAGCCGGCCGATCCCCGTGTTCAGCTTGGCGTAGGCGGTGTTCGGCACGAACGACCCATAATAGAGGAAGGAGAACACCTCCCACGCGACCAGCGGGAGCATCCCCAGCAACACCGAGCGGACGCCGCGACGGCTCATCGCGCCTCGACCGACCGCGAGCCAGGCGGGGAGCGTGAGCACGAGCGTGTCGAGCCGGTTCAAGGCCGCCAGGCTCGTGAGCAGGGAGAGCCGGAAGGCCCGCCCGGGCGCCGAGGGGTCGCCGAGCAGGGTCGCGTAGAACGCGGCGAGCAGCAGGTAGCTCAGCGGGTTCTCCAGCCCGGAGGCCGCGTAGTCGACGAACGCCTTCGACGACGCCGCGACGGCCACCACCAGCACGGCGGCCATCGCCCGGCGCGAGGCGCGGAGGGCGATCAGGCCGACGGCGAGCGCCGACAGGGCGATCGAGAGCGCGAGGACAGTGTGGTACATCTCCCGCGTCGCGGCGTACAGCGCCGACACGAGGATGATCCAGAGCGGGTTGGTGAAGACCTGGACCCGTTCCCCGGCGTTCCAGGTCAGCCCCAGGCCGTGGACCCAGTTGTCGGCGACGCGGAACCCGATGTAGGCGTCGTCGCACATCCAGGCGCTGCGGGCGATCACGACGCCGAGGAGCAATAGGCAAGCGACGAGCAGCGGATACGCGGTCCGGGGCGTCTGGAACATGGGCGGCGCGGGTCCTGGGGGCGGCTCGGGGCGGTTCGCACCCGCCCCCTGCCCCGAGCATAGGACACGCCCGGCCCGGTCAGGCCTTGGTGTTCAGCAGCGTGATGACCTCCTCGGTCAGGTCGGCGCGGGCGTCGACGAAGAGGACCTCGCGCGAGATGGTCGCGACGACCGTGCCGAGGTTGGCCCCCTCCTCGGCCCCCTTCGGGGCGCGCAGGACCAGCGACAGGCCGCGGCGGCGCGCGACGATGGCGATCGCCTCCTGGATCTCGTGCTGGAACCCCGCCAGCATGTCGGCCTGGCGCTTGCCGTACTCGGTGCTGGCCTGCCTTCGCATCGCCTCGACCTGGTCCTTGAGCTTCTTGACCTTCGCCGCGAGCTCGGCGTGGTCGCGGGTGCCGGGCTGGAGCGTGGCCAGGTCGTCCGACTCGCGCTTCGCCCGCGCGGCCAGCTTCTGGAGCTCGGCGTTCTTGGCCTGGAGGTCCTCCTTGAACTGGTCGCCCGACTCCTTGACCTTGACGTAGCCCTTCATCACGCTGTTCATGTCGACCGTGCCGATCAGCCCGGCCGGCCCGGGGGCGTCGGGCTTCGGGGCGCCCGCCTTGTCCTTCTCCTTATCCTTATCCTTCTCCTTGGGATCGTCCTCGTCCGCGACCGGGGCCCCGCCGAAGGCGCGGCCGACGAGACCGAGCACGCCGAGGCCGACCGCCAACATCGCCCGCCGAGAGGGGATCGTCATCGCTGCGACATCCTTTCATCTTCGCGCGTCGAGGGGGTCGCCGGACGGTCCGGCCGGTCCGCGGGCGTCCGCTTCGCCCGCCGGGGCGGGCCGAGCACGAAGGCGACCAGCACCGCCGTCGCGAACAGGACATACGCCAGCGTGAAGGCCCAGGGCTCCGCCCGGACGAAGATCAGCCGGTGCGCCCAGTAGCCGACGAACGCGCCCGGGTACGTCTCCTGGCCCGCCAGCCGCCGGAGGTGGTCCTCCAGGACCGTCAGCGGGCAGGCCACGCCGACCATCGCCTGCAAGGCCACCACGCCGATCGCGCCCAGGTGCAGCACGCGGAACCGGACGTTCCGCACCCAACCCCAGCCTAACACAAGCCCCGCCACGATCGCCATCATCCCGACGACGACGAAGCCCACGAACAACGCATGGACCACCACCACCACGTCGGCCAGCACCCGCGCCAGAGCATCGCAATCCCCCCTTCCCGAACCCCCTCTCCGGGATCGCCCTTCCCTTGCAGATTCACAGACTTGACCAGATCACCATTGGCTTCGTTTCGCCACGATGGCGACCTCGTGTCGGGACGGCCCTCCGCGATCGATGCCAACGGCCCCGGACCGCGCCTCGGTGGGCCGAAATGGCCCTCCGAAGGAATTCGGCCCGTTCATTTTAGCGGCCGAGCGGCCGATCGGGGGGAGAATTCGCGCGTCGGGCGCGCGGGGGCACGAGGGCCGGCCCGCGGCGCCCTCGTTGACGTGTTGTTTTGCACACGGCCGGCGGGCCGATCAGCCTTTGCGGGCGCGGCTCCTGGCCGCGCAGCGCGCCCGGCGGTTGTTCGGCACCGTCTTCAACAGCGCCGAGGTCAGGGGCACCGGCTTCAGCAACCCCGCGCCGCCGCGCGGCGCGCGCCGCCGCCTGCGGCGACGGCCCCGGATCGGGGCCCGTCGTCGGGCTCGTCGTCGGCGACCGGAGGGGCATCCGGCGCGGTCGTCGATCGCCGGCCCCGCCTCCTGGAGCGTCGCGGCGAGCACCGCGTCGGGGTCGGGGGAGTCGTGGTGGACCCCCGAGGACGACAGCTCCGCCCACGCCGCGAACCGCTCCATGCGCAGCCGCGACTCCTCGCGCCGCTCCTGCCGCCACTGCCGCGTCACCGGGCCCACCGGAGGCCCCGGAGCCGGGGGCGTCGGCCGCCGGCGCCGCCTTCTGGCGCGCCTTGAGCTGCGCCACGGCCCATTGCAGGCTGCGCAGGCAACCCTTCTCGTACCGCCGCAGCCGCTTCAGCTCCGCGTCGGCCGGCGAGACGTACCCCTCCATCGCCCGCAGCCGCTCGGCCGCGTCGTGCTCGGCGAGCGCGCGGCTTCAGCGCGCGGAGGGCGCGGAGGCGGCGCTCGACCGTCTGCGCGAGCCACTCGGCCTCGGTCAGCCCGCCCGCCGCGTCGGGCACCAGCACCGTCCAGCCCTGGCGCTGGTCGCGCGGCACGCCCAGCAGGTCCAGGGCCGTCGGAGCGCTGCGGCTCGTCCCAGGTGCCCGGGCAGGGCCAACGTCCGGCCCAGGATCTCCCAGCGGCCGATCAGCAGCTCGACCCCCTGGATCGTCTCCTGCAACTGCCAGGAGACGACCTCGGGCCGCCTGGGCAGCCTCGCGGCGAGCTCGGCGGCGGCGCGGCGGCGGTCGAGGTCCCAGAAGTCGTCGGCGCGGAGGGCCTGCCGCTCGCGGAGGGCGAGTTCGTGGAGGCGGCAGCGATCGACGCGGACGCTCTCGAAGGCGGTCGTCTCGACCATCCCGGCGTCATAGTCGTCGGCGGGGCTGGAAGGTCTCGCTCCACGAGGCGGACCGCTCGGCGATGGCGTCGAGCTCATCGTGCGGGAGGACGATGCCGTGGCCGGAAAGTCCGTGCTTGTAAGAGTTTGCGGAGGAGGCTCGCTTCCCACTCGGGGGTACGCGGGCCGGTACTGCGGAGGCTGTTGGCTTGATTCGCGGCGATCTGGCGGGCGGTGGCCATCGGAGTGATCCCGGGTGTGGTGTCTCTGGGGCGGTTTCGCACGCGCTTCATAGACATCATCGTGGGATCGGGCCGGCGCGCTCTCCGAATCCTGGAAATCTTGCGAATTTGGTCCGCAGGTCCCGGGAATGGGACGCGGAGGGACGCGGATCGGGCGGATGGGAGCCGAATTGGCGACCGGGAGACGAAATCGGCGGCTCCGGCCCGGCGGGAATGGCCCTGCGAGCCCCGCCCCTGCTACGATGGTGGTGTGGGTCGGGTGAGGATTGCCCACCGGGCTCGGCGCCCGGACCGGATGGTGCGGGGTGCCCGCCCGACGAAGGCCGGAACTCCCGCCACCCCGTAGGGTCGGGATTCCGTCGGGCGGCCCTCGCGCCTCGAGTCGCCCGAGGGGTCGCGCCTCGGGGCGGATGGGGCGGGCGTGATGTCTCGCGGTCCGAAGTCGTGAGGGGGCGTCATGGGGCGAGATGCGGGGTCGCGGACCGTCGGGCGGCGGTGGGTGGTGCTGGCCGGGCTGGCCGCGGCGTTCACCCTGCTGGGGGCGGGGCTGTCGCTCCTGCCCGACCTGTTCATGACCCTCCCCCACTCGGTCCGCGACCGGCTCGTCGAGCGGTTCCTCTGGGGGATGCTCCTGGGCTACTGGACGGCGCTAGTCCTCGCGGTCGTCGGCGGTGCGGCGCTGGGCGCCATCGTGGTGCGGGCCCGGCGGTCGGGGCGGCGGCGGCCGGTCGCGGCGCGCCTGCTGCTGCTCTGCGCGGGCACGTTGCTCGGCCTGGCGATGGTCGAGGTCGGCGGCGCGGCCTGGCTGGCCTGGGCGCATCGCTTCCCCGCCCTGCCGACCGACCTGCCCGGCTCCCCCCCCGGCGAGCTCGGTCATCGCCGTCGTCGGCGAGTCGAGCGCCATGGGCTCCCCCTACGCCCCCCACCTGTCGATCGGCCAGATCGCCGCCTGGAAGCTCCAGGAGGCGCTGGGCGGCCGGCGGGTGACGGCCGACGTGCTGGCCGCGCCGGGGGTCCCTCTGGAGTTCGAGCACCAGAGGCTCGAGGAGCTCCGGCGCCGGCCGGACGCCCTGATCCTCTACGTCGGCCACAACGAGTTCCAGGCGCGGTTCGACTGGGACCGCGACGCCAGCCGCATCCAGGGCGTGCCGCGGCAGCCGCTGCGGGTCGTGATGGCGATCAGCGAGTGGACCCCGTTCGGCCGGTTGATCTGCGAGGAGATCCGCAAGTTCCGCCTGATGCAGCCGCCCAGCCTGATGCACCACGAGTCTGATCGACCCGCCGGTCGCGCGGCCCGATGAATACGAGTGGCAGCGCGACGACTTCGGCCACCGCCTGGAGGCGATCGTCTCGTGGTGCGACCGGGTCGGGACCCTGCCGATCCTGGTCATCCCGCCCGGCAACGATGCCGGGTTCGAGCCGAACCGCTCGGTCCTGCCCGAGGCGACCGCCGCGGCCGATCGCCGGGCGATCGCGCGCGACTTCCAGGAGGCCCGCGATTCCGAGTCCGACCCGCCGCGGGCGATGGCCCGCTACCGGGCCCTGCTCGACCGGCACCCCCGGTTCGCCGAGGCGCACTACCGCCTGGCCCGCCTGCTGGAGCACTCGGGGCGGTACGGCGAGGCCGACCGGCATTACGTCCTGGCCCGCGACCTCGACGGCTTCCCGCAGCGCTGCCCGTCGTCGTTCCAGGACTGCTACCGCCGCGCGGCGGCGCGGCACGGCTGCATCCTGATCGACGGCCCCGCCGAGTTCCGCGCGATCAGCGCGCACGGCATCCTCGACGACGACCTGTTCCACGACGCGCAGCACCCGAAGCTGCGGGGCCACGTCGCCCTGGCGCAGGCGGTGCTGCGCGAGCTGCGGGCCCGCGGGGCGTTCGGGTGGACCCGCGGCGCCGTCCCGGCGATCGACCCGGTCGCCTGCGCGGCCCACTTCGGGATCGACCGCGACGCCTGGGAGAACGTCTGCAAGTGGACGGCCTACTTCTATGAGGTCACGGCGACCAATCGGTTCGACCCGGCCGAGCGGCTGGCCTGGAAGGAGCGCTACGCGCAAGCCCGCAGGCGGATCGCCGCCGGGACGGCGCCGGAGGAGGTCGGCATCCCCGGCGTGGGCCTCGGCCCCGGGGAGACCTCACGAAGGCGGGGCGGACCGGAGACGGGGGATCGGCGGCAGCGCGTGGGGGTGGGTCGAATCCTCCAGGAGCCGGACGATCCGGCGGCCGACGAGGCGGGCCCAGAGGTCCGAACCCGGGGCGGAGAAGTGGCCGTCGGGGATGTGGCCGTTGAATAGCGGGCTGCACGACGGCCGGCCCCCCGCGGGTCGCCTCCGCCATCAGCCGAAGGTGCTCGTCGATGAACGGGTCGGTCGGGTCGAGGAAGAAGGGCGCGGGGTCGCGGGAGATGTCGGAGACCCGGCCGGGGAATGACCCCGCGTGCCTCGCGGCGACGACCTGATCCTCGGACGGGATGATCGCGACCAGGCAGGGGATCTCGCGGGAGCGGCAAAACTGCTGGATCTCGCCCAGGTAATAGCGGCCGTCGTCCCAGGCCGGGCCCTCCCCCCGCCGGATCGCGTCGGCGTCGCCGAAGTCGTTCTCGGCGATGCCGACGACGACGAAGTGCGGGCGCATCCGGTCGGAGAACTGCGCGGAGCGTGGAATCATACTGCTCCGGCGAGTAGCCGGCCGTGCCGGTGTTGAGGACCGAGACCGAGACATCGAGCGCCTCGGCGAGGTGGTGCTGGAGGCGGGCCGGCGGCGTCTGGTCGTCGCCGACGAAGAGGCCCTGCATGAACGAGTCGCCCAGGACCAGGCCGCGGAGGGTCGCGCCGGGGTCGGGCTCGGGCCCGCGGCAGCCCCACGAGTTGGTCGTCTGGGGGATCTCGACGAGCCGCTGGCCCGACCCGACGAGCGCCTCGCGGACCTCGGGCGCGTCGGGCAGCAGGAAGAGCGCGACCATCCCGTTGGGCAGGTCGACCGGGCTCATCCAGCAGGAGCGGGTGTTGGGCCGCAATCGATAGGAGCGGCCGTGGTCGTCGGCCTCGAAGACCTTCGACGACCAGATCACGGTCCAGTCGTAGTTGGCCCACCGCACCAGCGCGTCGTCGGGGGCCATCCCGCCGGCCGCCAGGACCCGCCTCAACCCGGGCGTCGCCTCCGCCTCGAAGTACCTGCGATACCGCTCGCGGGTCACCTCGATCCCCCGCAGCCTCCGGCGCCGCCGGTCGGCGACGATCTCCTCGCGGCTCGGCTCCAGCCCGATCGTGACCCGCAGCAGCGCCCGGCGGGCCCGCGTGGCGACCCTGGCCGCGGCGAACCGGCCCATGCCCGTGCCGGCGACGAGGCCGACGATCGTGACCGTCGTGGCCGCCACGATCGCCCTCTTGAATTGCCGCTCCCGCCGCGCCGCGCGCCTGGAACGGGAGCAGGCGTTGCGCCTCGACGACCGGCCTCGACCTGGTGAGCCGCAGCATCATCCGACTCGCTCGTCAGGGGCCCGCCTCGCCGGGCCCGCCGCGGGGGAGGCACATCCCACCGTAACGGGCCGGGCCCCCTTCGGGAAGGTTCCAGGACGGCGGCACACGGGACGAGGACCGCTTCAGGAGGGGCCGACCGAGGCCCCGTCGGCGGCGCGGCAGACGTGGACGGCCGGCTCGATGCCGGCGCGGCGGGCGTAGGACTCGCGGACGGCGGCGGCGAAGGCTTCGGCGCGGGACGCCTCGACGAGGTTGACGGTGCAGCCGGCCCAGCCGGCGCCCGAGAGCTTGCCGCCGAGGAAGCCGGGGGCCGTCTCGGCCGCCTCGACCAGCGCGTCGAGCGCCGGCGCGCTGTTCTCGAAGTCGTCGCGGCTGGAGGCGTGCGACGCCGACATCAGCCGGCCGAGCGCCGCGACGTCGCCGGCGCGGAGCGCCTCGGACCCGCGCGACCCGTTCGTTCTCCGACAGGACGTGCCGCGCGCGGAGCCGCCCGACCGGGTCGAGCGCGCCCCACGAAGCTTGGAGCATGTCGGGCGACACGTCGCGGAGGTCGCGCACCGCCTCGCCCCCCGCCCTCGATCGGAAGTGCGACACCACCGATTCGCACTCGTCGCGGCGGCGGTTGTACATCCCGTCGGCCAGCCTCCGCGACGTCTTCGAGTCGCACACGACGATCGCCGGCGCGGGGTCGCCCAGCGGCAGCCGCTCGTACGACAGGCTGCGGCAGTCGAGCCGCAGCGCGTGGTCGGCGCGGCCGAACAGGACGGTGAACTGGTCGAGCAGCCCCGACGCGACGCCGACGAACTGGTTCTCGCCCCTCCGCAGCGCGCTGCGCCAGGGCGAGCCGGTCGGCGTCGTCGAGGATCGCGCCGGGCCCTCGGCCGATGATCCCGCCGCCGAGCAGGAACAGCGCCACCGACGCCTGGAGGCTCGCCGAGCTCGACAGCCCGGCGCCGAGCGGGACGTCGCCGGCGATCGCCGCCTCGAACCCCGACGCCGCCGGCCCCCTCTCGGCGCAGGGCCCAGACCACCCCGCGGACGTACCGCCCCCACGACCCGGGCTCGCCGGGCCCGAGCGCGTCGAGGTCGAACGCCTCGGCCTGCTCGAAGTTCGACGACACGACCCGCGCCTCGCGCCGGGGCATGCGCGGCCGGCGACGGCCGTGAAACGGTCGATCGCCGCGGCCAGGACGAGGCCGCCGTTGTGGTCGGTGTGGTTGCCCAGCAGCTCGACCCGCCCCGGCGCCCGCGCCACGACGTCCGGCGCGCCGCCGAAGACTTCCCCGAACGCCGAGCGGGCGGCGGCTTCCGACGCAGAGGGCATCGCGGATCGTCCCCGGGGATTGGAATCGCGAGGGCGGGGATTCGAGATCCCCGATGACAAGTCTCGGATGCCGGATGACGGATCGATTCGAGATCGTCGATCCGTCATCCGGCATCGGTCATCCATCGTCCCTCGTTCCCACGCTCTGCGCTATGCATTACCCACAAGTTCGATCCATCCGGCCCGGATGTTCGTAAGAACACCATGTGGTCAGCACTCGAACTTCGCCACGTCGACCTCGGAGACCGACGCTTGAACCGACGCCTGGTCAAATTGGTCGACGATCTGCTCAGCGCGCCGGAGGCCAGCGTGCCTCAGGCCTCGGGCGATTGGGCCGCCACCAAGGCCGCCTATCGCTTCTGGGACAACCCGCGCATCGACCCGGACGACATCCGCGCCGCGCACCGCGACAGCACCCTGGGACGGCTCCCTGACCGCGAGGATGAGTGGCTCCTGACGATTCAGGACACCACCAGCCTCGACTTCACCGACCATCCGGACACCACCGGCCTGGGCTATCTCGCCCACAGCAAACGCTCGGGGCTGTGGCTCCACTCGGTCCTCGCCGTCACCGCCGCGGGCGTCCCCCTCGGCGTGATCGACCAGCGGACCTGGACCCGCGACCCCGCGACCTTGGGCAAGCGCGCCGGCCGCAACAAGAAGGAGACCGCCGACAAGGAATCTCAGCGCTGGCTCGATGCCTTGGCCGCCACCGAGGCCGCCATGCCCGCTGAGCAGATGGTCCTCACCGTGGCCGACCGCGAGGCCGACTTCTACGACCTCTTCGCCGCGCCGCGACGGCCCGGGTCGCACCTGCTGATCCGGGCCAAGCCCAGGCGGCGGGTCCGCCACGTCGAACGGCTCCTGGGGGCGGCCGTGCGCGCCAATGCGGCGGCCGGGACGATGACCGTGGACCTCAAACGGGGCGACGATCGGCCGGCGCGACGGGCGACCCTGACGATTCGGTTCGTGACCCTGGAGATCGCCCCCCCTTCGACCCATCCCCGCCGCAAGACGTTGCCCCACCTGAGGCTCACGGCGATCCTGGCCGAGGAGGAAAGCCCGCCGGAGGGGCAGGGGCCGGTGTGCTGGTGGCTGCTGACGACCGTGCCGATCGCGACCCTTGCCGATGCCGAGCGGGCGGTGCGTTGGTACGCGCTGCGGTGGCTGGTCGAGCGCTATCATTACGTGCTGAAGAGCGGCTGCCGGGTCGAACGGTTGCAGTTGGAGACGGCCGGGCGCTTGGAGCGGGCCTTGGCGACCTATGCGGTGGTGGCCTGGCGCCTGTTGTGGTTGACCTACGAGGCGCGGCGCCACCCCGAGGCGTCGTGCGAGGCGGTCTTGCCGCGCGAGCAGTGGCAGGTGTTGCATCGGGTGGTCCACAAGACAGACATGGTCCCGGCGTCTCCTCCCGGCTTACGGGAGGCGGTGCGCCAGATCGCCCGGCTCGGGGGTTTCCTCGCCCGCAAAGGCGACGGGGAGCCCGGGGTTAAGGCGATCTGGCGCGGCTTGCGACGGCTTGAGGACTTCGTTACAGGATGGAATTTATCACTTCATAACCCGGCCCCCGAAGTTATGGGTAATGCATAGCGCTCTGCGTGGGAATGCCTTTGCGGACGCTCCGCGTCCGTCCGATGGCGACGCAGAGCGTCGAGGATGGCGTCCCCACGCAGAGCGTGGGAACGAGGATCAAATCCGGCATCGGCCATCCGTCATCCCGGCGCGGGGCCGACGTCAGGCCACCGCCACCGCGCCGGCGGCCTGGCGGAGGGCGTCGGCCTTGTCGGTCCGCTCCCAGGTGAACTCGGGCTCGGAGCGGCCGAAGTGGCCGCCGCTGGCGGTCTTGCGGTAGATCGGCCGGCGCAGGTCGAGGTGCTTGATGATCCCCGAGGGGGTCAGCGGGAAGACCTGGCGGATCAGCTCGGCGATCTGCGGCTCGGCGACCTGGCCGGTGCCGAACGGTGTCGACGTGGACGCTCACCGGCTCGGAGACGCCGATGGCGTAGGCGAGCTGGACCTCGCAGCGCTCGGCCAGGCCGCGCGGCGACGACGTTCTTGGCGACGTAGCGGGCCATGTAGGCGGCCGAGCGGTCGACCTTCGTGGGGTCCTTGCCGCTGAAGGCGCCGCCGCCGTGGCGGCCCATGCCGCCGTAGGTGTCGACGATGATCTTGCGGCCGGTCACGCCCGAGTCGCCGTGCGGGCCGCCGACGACGAACTTGCCGGTCGGGTTGATGTGGTAGATCAGTCTCGTCGTCGACCAGCTCCGTCGGCAGGACCGGCAGGATCACCTGCTTCTTGATCCGCCTCGCGGATCGTCGCGTGCGACGACGTCCGGGGCGTGCTGCGTCGAGACGACCACCGTGTCGATCCGCACCGGCGTGCCGTCCGTCGTACTCGACGGTCACCTGGCTCTTGCGAGTCGGGCCGCAGCCAGGGGATCGTGCCGTCCTGCCGCAGCTCGGTGATCCGGTTGATGATCCGGTGCGCCAGGGCGATCGGCAGCGGCATCAGCTCGGGGGTCTCGTTGCAGGCGTAGCCGAACATCATCCCCTGGTCGCCGGCGCCGATGTCCTTGCCCCTGGCGGCGTCCTCGTCGACCCCCTGGGCGATGTCGGGCGACTGCTTGCCCAGGGCCACCATCACGGCGCAGGTCGTGGCGTCGAAGCCCATGTCGCTGGAGGTGTAGCCGATCTCGCGGACGACCTGGCGGACGATCGCTCGGGTAGTCGACCATCGCCGTGGTCGTGATCTCGCCGGCCAGGCAGACCAGCCCGGTCGTCAGCAGGGTCTCGCAGGCGACGCGGGCGTGCGGGTCCTGCGCCAGGATCGCGTCGAGGATGCCGTCGGAGATCTGGTCGGCCATCTTGTCGGGATGGCCCATCGAGACCGATTCGCTCGTGAACAAGATACCGATCGTGTCGCGGCACGGAATTCTGCCTCCCAACGGCCTCGGATGGTGGAACGGCCCCGGCGCATCCCGACGGGCCTCATCTGCTGCTCGCGACTGCCGGCGAGCCCCGGGTGACGAGTCTAGCAACCGGCCGGGGACGATGTAAAGGAAAGCCCCCGGTCATCATCCGTTTTCGTCAACAAAGCGGCGGCTTGGCTCGCGAATCTGGACAACATAGGACGGATGGGCAATGCGATCAAGGGGTCCCGGGACGGCATTTCAGCCGAGCATCGCGACGTCGAAGACGGCGCCGGCGGTCAGGAGGCGGCGCGACAGGGCGGCCTCGTCGTCGGGCGGGGCGTGGAAGACGACGTGGAAATCGCGGGGCGTCTGCGCCGTGCGGCCGTCGGGCGCGACCGGCGCGGCCCAGTCGCGGGCGGCCTGGCTGGCCAGCTCGACGAACAGCGCGAACTCCTCGGGGTGCGACCCGTCGAGGAGCCGGACGGCGTGGCTGATGACCAGGACGACGGTGTCGGCCCGCAGCCAATGGAGGTCGCCCAGGCAGGCGTCGAGCGCGGCCCAGTTCGCGCCGAAATCGCCGGGGAACTGGAGCGCGGCGGCGAACTCGTCGAACAGGGCGCCGTGGGTGCGCGACTTGGTCCCGCGGACGACCCGCGCGACCGTCCGCCCGTCCGCCGACCCCCCCAGCGCCCGGACCTCATCGCAGAGCGGGGACTCGTCGGCCACCACCAGGTGGAGGTGCGGCCCGTCGGGGTGGAGCAGGCGGTCGAGCGTCATGGTGCGCCGTCGCACGGGCAGCGGGGGGCGCAAGGTTTACGGGCCGACGTCGGGCCCGTGACGCGCCGCCCCGGCACGCCCCCGCCCGAGTCGATAGGCCCCGGGTGGCCGCGCTTGCTAACGCATCGCGCGAAAATAACCGGGCCGGTGTCTCGGGGCCCGGGCGGCGGATCAGTCCGCGGGCGCCGGGATGGCCCGCGCCCGCGGCCGGAGCAGCGCCGAGAGGAGATAGTAGGCGATGGCGATGAACAGCAGGTTGTTGAAGCCGACCACCAGCGAGAAGTATTCGCTCAGGCCCCCCAGGATCACCCCGCCGATGTTCGACCCGAAGTCGACGTCGGGCTGCCGGCTGTCGCGGAACGCCGCCGCGAAGATGACCCCCGCGAAGAAGATCGGCACGAAGACGACCGCGCACGAGACGATCACCCTGGCTCGCCCCCGGCAGCGAGAGGAAATACGTCCATCGGCACCAGGGCGTTGACCAGCAGCGAGGCGATCAGCAGCGCGTAGTAGGGCCAGAGTCGTCCGGGGCCGGGCGCCAGCACGAAGAGGTTGCTCAGCAGGACCATCACCAGGATCGCGAAGAAGACGATCGAGTTGACGATCCAGGTCGAGCCGAACAGCAGCGCCATGTGGACGACCCCCTTGGTCTCCAGCAGCATGAACCCGGCCCCCAGGAAGAACATCTGGCCGTTGGGCCGGGCCGTGCGGACCGGGGCGAAGAGCGAAGAGGATCGCCAGGGAGAGCGACCGCCACCATCGCCATCCCGCGCAGGTTCAGCGCCGGGGATCGTCGCCTCGCGGAGGTAGAGGAAGGGCCAGTCGTCGGTCGGCACCAGGGTCGACGCCCGGCGTGTCGACCGCGGCCGGGCCGATCTTCTGCCAGCGCCCCCGGCTCCGCCTCGGCGACCTCGGACGGCGGCCTCGGCCCGTAGGCGTTGACCGCCTCGTTGACGCCGCGGGGCCTTGTTCAGCCAGAAGATCTGTCCGCTCCGCCAGCGCCTTGCGGATCGCCTCCACCGGCGACGCGTCGGCGTTGCCGACCAGCGAGGAAGCGTGTAGCTGGCTCGACTGGCTGTCCGTCCGGCCTGATCGTCGTCTGGTAGGGGAGCGAGATGACGATCGGCTCGGTGCCGAAGACGTCCTGGCCCATCTTCTTCAGCCGGCCGACGACCCAGCCCTGGCGGTAGAAGTTGTACATGGCGAAGACGCCGCCGGGCTTGAGCCTCGCCTTGATGTCGCGGAACGCCTGCTCGGTGAACAGGAAGCTCTCCAGGCGGAGGCTCGAGTAGCCCGAGTGGAGCACCAGCGAGTCGACCAGGGCGTAGATGACCAGGTCGTACTTGCGGTCGGTCTTGCGGACGAAGCTGCGGCCGTCGTCGAGGTGGATCGTGACGCGCGGGTCGTCGTAGGGGCGGTCGGGGTGGTCCGCCCGGCCGATCTCGTTGATCACCGGGTCGATCTCGACGGCGTCGACGTGCCTGGCGCCGTTGAGCAGGGCGGCCTGGACGTCGTTGCCCGAGCCGGCGCCGATGATCAGCACGTCCTCGAACGGCCGGCCGCCCGGCGTCGCGGTTGAGCAGGTGGGGCAGCAAGTAGGCCGGCCCCGCCTCGCCGACCGGGACCATCGCCTGGTGGCCGATGTTGTTCGTCGAGATCAGCGCGTCTTCTGGGCGAGTACGCGATCTTGTAGTACGGCGACCAGAAGAATCTGCCGCCCGATCGGCTGCGTCAGCTTCGCGATGTTGAGCGACATGAGCCGACCAGCGCGAGCAGCGCGACCTGGCACGACGACCTGCGACCAGCGACCAACGGCCGGACGAAGTAGAGGACAGCCCGACGGCGACGGCGAACCAGAGGACAGGCGGGCGTGCGGAAGTACGAGGCCAGGCCGAACGCCACGATCCCGGCCAGGCTCCCCAGGACGTTCGATCGTGTAGGCCGCGACGCGGTTGGGGATCGCGTCGAACGCCCGGCCCATCACCTGGCCCAGCCCGACGAACATCAGCGCGATCAGCACGAAGAAGACGCCCGGCGACCAGCCTCGATCGGGACGATGAAGTGCGACGGGTCCTTCGGCGTGATACTCGGTCCCGAAGAAGACCTGCTGCGGCGAACCCTGGCCGCCGACGTCGATCATGATCCGTGCCGAAGCGGTTGTACGCCCAGAACGATGCCGCAGGCCAGGTCGACCGCCAGCAACGCCAGCGGGAGGACGGCCCGGATGAAGTCGGCCCGCCGCGAGGCCGCCAGGCAGCCGACCGACATCCCGAGGAAGCAGGCCATCAGCACGAGGTTGGTGAAGAAGGTCAGGAAGATGACCGTGCTGCCGAACCAGCGGATGCACGCCAGCTCGAAGAACAGGATGACGAAGCTGATGAGGAACAGGTCGACGTGGACGCGACGAGGCGGGGCCGAGGGCTCGAGCGTCGCCGTCTGTTCGGAGGTTTCGAGGCTCATGGTCCGAGGCATCTCCTGATCGTGATGCGATCCCAAGGGGGCGTCGTCTGGTCGTCCCGGTCTCCTGGAGAATCCAGGCTGTGCCCGGGGGCAAGGTCGTGCAACAGGATACCGCCGGCCGTCCTCAAGTGGGAAGACCACGGGAACCGGGATGGGCATTTCCACCCGATGCCGAACCTTCCTTGCATCGGGCCTCGGCCCCATGATAGGCTACCCTCCCACATATTGGGATCGCGGCGCGACATGCGTGGCCGAGGGGGATTACCGCCTCGGGGGCTGCCGTCATGAGTCGATGATCCACGCAGCCCGGCCCCCTCGGGCCCGGCAGGTCCGCGGGGGGTGACGCTCCGATGGCCAGTCATCGAGGATCGAACGCCCCCATCTCCGCGGGCGCGGCCCCTGCGTGGTCGAAGGCGAGGGCCCTCGGATACGTCGTCGGGTTCGTCCTGATCGCCGCCTGGGCCGTCTGGCTGATCGCCAGCCTCAGGGCGGGCCGATGGGTCGTCGACCCGCCGAGGATCTGGTTCTTCCGCTGGGAGATGATCGGGGTCGATTTCCTGAACTGCTACGCGGGGAGCCGGCACTGGATGGCCGGGGGCAACCCCTACCGCGAGCCGATCGGCGACCCGGTGGGCCGCCCCTACGTCTATCCCCCCCGACGCTGCCGGCGTTCGCCTGGTGCCGCCCTGGTCGGGCCGACCGCCGCCGTGAGGATCTGGACCGCGGTCATCGTCGCGCTGCTGAGCCTGGGCACCTACGCCTGCTGGCGGACGCGGCGGGCCCTGGGGCTGTCGGAGATCCCGTTCCCCCTGGCCTGGGCGCTCGTCTTCCTCTCCACGCCCCTGCTGTACGCCGTGGAAAGGGGCAACACCGACTGCCTGAACCTGATGCTGATCGTCGGGCTCGCCTGGCTGCTCCGCGTGCAGACGCCCGCCCGCGACGCCCTGGCCGGCGCCTGCGTGGCGATCGGGGCGATGTACAAGGTCTATCCGGGATTCCTCGTGCTCGGGCTGGTGGCGCTGCGGCGCTGGGTCTCCGTGTTATCCTGCGCCCTGACCTTCGCGGCGATCGCGACGCTCTCGCTCGACCAGATGATCGCGAGCATCGACCAGCTCCGGGCGCTCTCGTCGCGCGAGGCCCCCAGCTTGGTCGATCCCTCGGTCCACTCGCTGAGCGGCACCTGGAAGCACCTGTGGCAGGGGAGGCGGCTGGTGCATCGTTTCGGCGCATCCCGGGGGAGGTCGTCTGGCTCGGGACGTTCTTCCCGCTGGCGCTCTGGGTGAGCCTGCCGTTCGAGCGCCGGCCGAATCGGCCCAACCTGCTCCTGCCCTACTTCACCTGGCTGGCGGCGACCGCCACGTTCCTGCCGAAGATCGCGCACGACTACAGCCTGCTCTACCTCCCCCTGACGGCGCTGGCGGTCTGGGATCGCCGCGACCGGGCCGCCGTGCACCTCCTCATGCTGCCGGCCCTCTTATGGTGGCAGCCCTTCCGCCTGCCCGGCGTCGGCCCGAAGATCCTCTTCGTCGGCAAGTGCCTGGCGATGCTCGCGCTGGCGATGTGCCTGGTCGCCCGCGCCCGCGAGGACGACGCGCGTGCGGCCGGGGGATCGGCCGCGGGACCCGAGGCCGCGACCGCCTGAGCCCGCGACGAGAGGGATGGGGCCCAGCGGCGAGGAGCGGGCGGTCGAGCGTCCCGGCAGGTCTTCGCGCCTGCGGCGAGGGTCGGTCGTGGCGACCCGACCGGGTGGGGTCCCGTGAGGTAAAGGCGAAACGCCTCCGAGGGATCTCGACCTCCCGTGGGCCGCCCTCGTTGAAGCCCTCCTCCCCGCTTGATAGGCTCATTCTCGACCCTTTCGAGCGGGGGACGACTCCGGATCGACGGGGAGCACGAGGACGACGAGGGCCCGCGGCGGGCCCTCGGCCGTCCCATATTGGTATCCGAGGTGGACTCCATGCTGATCGGGATGAAGTCGGCGCTGGCCGTCGCGGGTGGCGGCGCGTTGGCGCTGCTGGGCCTCTTCGGCTTGGCCGTGTCGCTGGCGGTCTCCCGGCGACCGGCCCGTGAGCGAGGCGGGGCCCGGCACGTCGTCCCGGTCATCGCGCCGGTCCTCCTGGCCGCGGGCGCGTCGGTCTTCCTCGGCGTCGGGGTGATCTATCCGCTCCGGGAGCTGAAGCGGGAAGTCTTCACCCTCGGCCGGACCCTCGAGCAGATGGAGAAGGCGGACGCCCGGGTGGAGGCCGCGCTGGAGGTCGCCAATCGGTCGCGGTGTGCGGAGGATCTCCGGACCATCCTGGGCCAGCCGAAGTATCAGGACCCGAAGAGGCTCAACCGGCACGAGTACCGGGTGTTCTCGCAGAACGGCGAGGACGGCATCATCGCCGAGGTCTTCCGGAGGGTCGGCACGACGAACCGCTATTTCGTCGAGTTCGGCGCCGCCGACGGCATCGAGAACAACACGGTCCTGCTGCTCCGGCAGGGATGGAATGGGTTGTGGATCGAGGGCGATCCCGCCGCCGCGGGCCGGGCCAGGGACCATTTCCGCCCGGAGATCGAGGGCCAGCAACTGACGATCTTCCAGGACTTCGTCACCGCCGAGAACATCGAGGACCTCTCCGCCGGGCCAGGGTCCCCGACGAGCCCGACCTCCTCTCGATCGACATCGACCGCAACGACTACTACGTGTGGGAGAGGATCTCCCGCTATCGCCCCCGCGTCGCGATCGTCGAGTACAACCCGTTGTACCCGCCCACGATGTCGTGGGTGATCCCCTACGACCCGAAAGGGATGTGGGACGGGACGTCGCATACGGGAGCGAGCCTCAAGGCGCTGGGGGAGCTCGGGGCCAGGAAGGGGTACAGCCTCGTGGGCTGCAACATCAGCGGGGTGAACGCCTTCTTCGTCCGCGACGACCTGCTCGGCGACCACTTCGCCGCGCCCTACACGGCCGAGAACCACTACGAGCCGTCGCGCTACGACTTGTACTGGCACGACAGCAACCACCGGCGGGTGCCGTGAGCCGGGCGGGACCGGCGGCGCCCCGCCGGCCGATCCGACTTGACGGTGCGCTTCACGACTCGGTCGACTGCTGCGCGTCGCGGTCGCGGCGGTACCAGCTCCAGAGGAGGCGGTGGGTCGTGTAGTCGAGCAGCGCCTGCGAGCTGGGGAACTGGTACTCGGCCGGGTCGCGGCGCTCCGAGCAGGGCGCGGGTGGGATGGGTCAGGTAGGCGTCGTCGGCGCGGCGCAGAGGTCGGCGACGAAGACGGGGAAGTTCTCCGCGGCGGAGGTGCTCAGGCGGTCGCCGAGGTAGGCGTAGTTCATCTGGTTCTCGACGACGCGGAAGGCGATCCGCGGGTCGCGGCGGACGACGATCACCTCGCCGACCGGGTCGCGGACGATCCTCTGGGCGCGGGCGCGGCGGGGGGGAGCTTGGCGCGTCGCAGCGCCATCGCCTGCAGGCCCAGCGTCAGCCCCGACGTCCATTTCGGCGGGTTGACGCCGCGGAACTCGTCGTCGGCGACGATCCGCCCGGCGCTGATCAGCTCGACCTTGTCCCACGGGGACCCAGTGCGTCGGCTCGCCGCGGAGGCCCTTGACGCGGAAGCCGTCGGGCAGGCAGGCGGCGTCGTGGATCGTCCGCGCCGGGGCGAGCTCGGGGAACTGGTCGGTGCGCCACGCCTCGGCCGCCACGCCGAAGTCGTACAGGCGCGTCGAGCAGGGTGCGCGTCGACGCCTCGTCGAGCGGCTTGGGCCAGACCCCCGGCAGCCGCGCGACCCACTGCATCGCGTCGGTCGGATGCGTGCCCGTGACGCGGACGAACAGGTCGCGGACCGCCTGCGGGTCGTCCACCTCGTCGAAGATCACCAGGCGATACCGCGGGTCGTTCGTCGCCATCGCTGGTCCCCCCGTCCGGCCGGGCCCCCGCCTCGGTGGTTCAAATCCCCACCGTCCTATGTTAGCGTGGGAGGGACAGGAGGTGGGCATGATACGCGAGATTCTGTTGGCCCTGGCCGCGACGATGGCCGCCGAGCCCGGCCGGGCCCGACGCGGCGCGGCGGCTCTGGCAGAACGGGCGGTACGCCGAGGCGCAGGAGGCGTTCGAGGAGATCCTCAAGCGGCCCGACGGGCCCGCACCCGCCGAGAAGGCCCGCGCCGTCCTCGGCCGCGCCGACTGCCTGGCCAGCCAGGGCGAGGCGGCCCGCGCCATCGAGGCGGTCGCGGCGCTGGCGCAGGAGCAGCCCGACAACCCCGCCCCCGCCGCCCGGCTGGCCGAGCTGAAGTTCGCCCGCGGCGACTGGGACGGCGCCGCCGAGGCGGCCAGGGCGGCGCTGAAGGCCGACCCCGACCACCTCGCGGCCCGCTGGGTCGAGGCCCGCCTGATGGAGGCGCGCGGCGAGCTCGACCAGGCGCTCGACGCCTGGAAGTGGTTCGTCGACCGCTACAACGACCATCGCCGCGAGATCACCAGGGACGCCGACGCGATGCTGATCGTCGGCCAGGCCGCCGAGCGCTACTACCGCGCCGTGGCGAGGGGCGACGAGCTGAGCGACTCGCTCAACGACGTGATCAACGAGATCTACGAGGGGGCCCTCCGCGCCGACCCGCACTGCTGGCAGGCGCCGTGGCTCGAAGGGCGGCTGTTCCTGTCGGGCTACAACGAGTCGTCGGCGATGAAGGAGCTGACCCGCGCCTGCAGATCAACCCGAGCGCCGCGGAGGTCCTGGTGACGATCGGCCAGGCCGACCTCCAGTCGTACAAGCTGGCGGCGGGCCGGTCGAAGGCCGAGAGGGCGCTGGAGATCAACCCGCACTACGCGCCGGCGCACGTCCTCCTGGCCGACCTGAACATCTCCGACGAACGGTTCCCCGACGCGTTGGCCGCCTCGTCGAAGGCGGTCGCCGAGAACCCCCGCGACGAGGACGCGCTGGGCCGCCTGGCGGCGTCGTGCCGGCTGATGGTCGACCCGGTCGGCGCCGCGGCGGCCGAGGCGGCGGCGCCTGGCCCAGCAACCCGCGGCCGGCGACATTCTACGCGGCGATGGGCGAGCGGCTGGCCGACCGCCGCAAGTACCACGACGCCGAGCGCGCCTTCCTCCGCGCCGCCGCCGCCGACCCCCGCCGCGCCGACGCGCCGATCGGCCTGGGCATGCTCTACATGCAGGTCGGCCGCGAGGACGAGGCGTATGCCCTGTTCAAGGACGCCTTCGCCGCCGACCCGTTCAACGTCCGCGCCAACAACCAGATGCTGACGCTGAAGCACATGGCCGCGTACCGCCCGATCGTCTCGGGGCACTTCAGCGTCCTGGTCGACCCGAAGCAGGACGAGCTGCTCGGCAAGTACATGTCGCGCTACCTCGAATCGATCGCCGACGAGCTGATCGCGCGGTTCGGCTACGCGCCCCCCGGGCTGACCAAGATCGAGATCATGCAGAACCACAAGTGGTTCAGCGCCCGCACGATCGGCCTGCCGTTCATCCCGACCGTCGGCGCCTGCACGGGCAAGGTGGTCGCGCTGGCCAGCCCGAAGGCGACCAACAAGCCGTTCAACTGGGCGCGGGTCCTGAAGCACGAGGTCGTCCACGTCATCACCTTGCAGCAGACCGAGTTCAACATCCCGCACTGGTACACCGAGGCCCTGGCCGTCGAGAGCGAGGGCTACCCCCGCCCGCAGGAGTGGAACAAGATGCTCCTGGAGCGGGTGCCGTCGCGATCGAAGCTGCTGAACCTCGACACGATCAACCTCGGCTTCATCCGCCCCAAGGAGCCCGACGACCGCCAG
This sequence comes from uncultured Planctomycetaceae bacterium, assembly GCA_963708145.1. Taxonomy (GTDB): domain Bacteria; phylum Planctomycetota; class Planctomycetia; order Isosphaerales; family Isosphaeraceae. The sequence goes on from OY970189.1 coordinate 1,202,298, forward strand.
ATGGCCTACTGCCAGGCGCAGCTCTACGCGCGGTACATGCTCAAGCGGTTCGGGTCGGACGCCCTGATCAAGATGCTCGACGCCTACCGCCGCGGCCTGACCACCGACCGCGCCATCGCCTCGTGCTTCCAGGTCGAGAAGGCCGACTTCGAGGCCGAGTACCTGACCTACCTCGACGAGGTGGTCAAGACGATCCGCACCCGCGTCGACGACGAGAAGCCGGTGAAGTTCTCGCAGCTCGAGAAGATGCTCAAGGAGAAGCCCGACGACGCCGACCTGAACGCGCGGATGGCCTACGAGCACTACGCCCGCCGCGACTACAAGGAGGCCCGCCCCTTCGCCGACAAGGCCCTGAAGCTCAAGGAACACCACCCGCTGGCCAGCTACGTCAAGGCCCGGCTGCTGCTCCTGATCGGCGACTCGGACGCCGCTCTGGCGCTGCTGGAGCCGGCGCTCGACCCCGAGAAGCCGAACGAACGGGTGATCGACCTCCTGGCCGAGCTCCAGATGAAGGCGGGCAAGCTCGACGAGGCCGAAAGGCTCTACGAGCTGGCCCGCCGCGACGACCCGGTCCACTCGAAGTGGATCGCCGGGCTGGCGCGGGTCCACCTGCGGAAGAAGGACAACGCCAAGCTTCCTGACCGACCTGGCGATGCTGGCCGACAACGACGCCGACGACCTCGACGTCCGCAAGGCGTTGGCCGAGCGCCACCTCGGCGCCGACCAGCCCGACCAGGCCGAGAAGTGGGCGACCGAGTGCCTGTACATCAACGTCTACGACGCCGCCAGCCACGTCCTGCTGGCCGACGCGCTGGCGGCGTCGAAGAAGTACGAGACGGCGATCGACGAGTACCGCACCGCGCTCGACCTGAAGGCCAAGAAGCCCAACGACCTCAAGTACCGCCTGGCCAAGGCCCAGCTCGGCCTAGGCCGCCGCGACGACGCCAGGGCGACCCTCGACGGCCTGCTCAAGGACGACCCCGAGCACCCCGATGCCAAGGCGCTCCGCGACGAGATCGCCGAGGGCGGATGATCTCGTGATCCCCGTCGTGTGGGCATCTCCGACCGTCCCGGACCGGGCGATCGGATGGTGGACGGTGCCCACCCCTCGTTCCCGCGCGTCCGGTCCCGACTCCCTCCGGAAAACCCTCCCATGATCGACGAGAGCAGCCTGCCGCATCGCGGCGACGAGATCGACGGATATCGGGCCTCGGTCTCTTCGGGCCTCAGCCCTCGGTTCTGGCGCTATCACCTCCACGACACGCACTGGCGCTCCGCCTACGTCTTCCTGTTCATCGTGACGCCGCTCGGCCTGTTGCCGATCTGGCTCGGGTCGAAGCTGCTCGGTGCGCATCGGATCAAGACCATGCTGCTGGGCGTGGCCCTGTGCGGGGTCGGCGGCCTGATGATCCTGCTCGGCCCTATCCTCGCGCTGGGGATGGTCTGGATGGCCCGCAAGTGGGCCCGGCACTTCCGTCATGGGTTGCTCATCCCCGGCGTGGTCGTCTCCAGCAAGCCGCTGGCGGTGGTGGGCCTGGCGGACATGGGCAAGGACCCCGAGAAGAAAGGCCGCGAGTTCGCGCTGGCCCGCGCGGATCTCTGGTCATTGCCGGGCCATTCGCGCGAGGTTGGCACTCGTGTGCCATGCGTGGCGGATTTCTCCAACGAGTCTCGCGGCCGATTCCTCTATTTCAGCCCCTACCCCATCGCCCACGGGACCGGGGACGCGTTCGACCTGGAGCAGTGCATGCAGCGGATCGGCGAGGCCCCGTTCCGCCGGCTCGAAGCCCTGGTCGCCCGCGGCCTCGCGCCCGAGCATTGGAACCGCATCGTCGTGGTCGACGCCCAGGACGAGGAGATCGAAACGCGGGGCTACATGCAAGTTGAAGAGATATGCAGAGATGAGAAGAAACAAGACGCATCGCAAGCCGAAGGGTGATGCGGACGGGTGGCGGCGGCGGCTCGCCCGCCCGTCTTGTAGGGTCGTCCGTGCGGGCCGAATCCCCGTGAGATGAACCAGGTCGGCCCGCACGGCTACGAAGGCCCTTGAGTCTTGTCGGGCGGGCGTCGCCCTCCCTGCCGGACTATGGCCCGATCAGGCCCGAGAGCCAGTGCATGATGTTGAGGGCCATCTGCCGGTTGTCGAGGCCCGGGACGTTCATCCCGAAGCGTATCGGCTCCAGGCCCGCGACCTGCGCCGAGAGCTGAGCGGCCTCGCCCAGGACGACCACGCGGCCCTTGCCATGGGCCAGCGCCAGGCCCTGGGCCCGGCCGGCGGCCGGGACCTGCTTGTTCCCGGGCATCGTCCGGTCGGTCGCCGTGTCGGCCAGCTTCAGGAAGGCGACGCTCCCCTCCGGCCCCTTGAGCGACTGGCCGGTGAAGGTCTGGACGCGGTTGACCCGCTCGGACTCGTCGCGGCCGTTGGTGATCGGGTGGTCGCCCAGCAGGTGGTTGTCGCGGGTGAACAGCAGGCGACGTGGGGTCCTGCCGATCCGAGTTCGCCGGGTCGGACGTCATGCCCAGGCTCATGTCCACCCCGAAGGACTTGGCCAGGTCCGCGGCGGCCAGGCCGAAGGGGGGATGATCGCTGATCAGCAGCAGCGCCCCGCCGGCCTTGACCCAGTCGCGGACGGCCGCGCACTCGCCCTCGGTGAATCCGGGCCCCTCCCCGTCCTTCAGGGCGTTGGCGACGACCAGGATGTCGCCCCGGGCCAGCACGTCCGCCGAGAGCCTCTCCGTGCTCGGCGCGACGCGGTAGCCGTCGTTGGTGGCGAGGTCCGCGAACGCCTTGTACCGGCCTCCGGCCGTGTGGAAGTTGTGGTGGGCCTCGTCGAAGAGGACCCTCGGGTGCTCCGACGTATAGGCGGGGCGGGCGACCTTGGCGTCGAAGTCGGGGTCGGCGCGCTGCCCGAGGAGGCCCGCCTGGCTCGCCACGGCCCTGACGTCGGCCTCCGCCTCGCTGCCCCTGCCCACATGGAGCGCCTTCGGAATCGAACCGCTCGCCGAGCATGGCCCGGTAGGAGGCGCGCTGCGGCTCGGTCAGGATCTTGTCGATCCGCCCCATCGCCGCCTCGCGGAGCGCCAGCATCGCCCGCTTGCTCGTCTCCTTGGCCTCCTGGAATTCCCGGCTCTCGGCCAGCTTGCGGGCCGTCTCCAGGTTGGTCGGCCTGTCCTCGGGCCTGACGTTGAGCGGGACGGCGGGCGCCCTCCTCGCATCCTCCCGCCACTGCTCGGCGATCGTCTTGACCTGGTCGGCCTGATCGTCGGACAGCTTGAGCCGTCGCGCGAGTTCGGGGCGGACGAAGGCCAGCGGCCCCTCGACCTGAAGCTGGATCTGATCGAGGCGATCCCGCTGCCCCGGTTCCAGATCCTCCTGCAGCGCCGCCTCGGCCTCCGCGAAGATGGCGTCGCCAGCGGCCCGGAATTGCTGGCGGTCGGCCGCACCTTCGGCGGCCCGTTGCATCTTCTCGCGGAATTGCCCGAAGACCTCGGCCTGACGCTTCTTCTGGGCCTCGGTCATCTTCAGACTCCTCCTGGATGCGCTCCATGCGGAGGAGGGTCAGCTTCGGGGCCGGGAACGGGCTGATCCCGAATCCCTGGTATCGGTAGGAAAGCGGCGCGGGGGGGGCCGATGGCGCCTGCGCCGAGGCCGTCGCACCGATGGCCAGGCCGATCGCTAGCGCGACCGCGCCGATCCGCGGCATGCGGGCCCCGTCCGGACTCCGCCCCGCACGTCTCATGTCGGTGCGCATGTCCGCCTCCGCCGGCTTCGGGATAGGGAGGGCCTCGGGATCAAAGGATCTGGACATTTCCAGGATCTCGATCCGGCGACTCTATCATGCTCGGACAACCGTCACAATGGATTTCCCCGCGCCGGACGGACCACCGGGGCCACCCGTCGTCAAGGGTACCGCCCGCTAGAGCAGGATGGTGAAGCCTTCCTGCGTGAAATGCCCGTCATGCGTCAGGACTTCGGTGATGCCCTCCCGCCGCATCGCCACCATCGAGATGCAGTCCGTCAGGCTGTATCCCTTGTCCGGTCGGGCTTCGTAAAGGGCGAGACCGGCGAGGAAGGATTGGCGGGATTGCGGTACGATTTGCATCATCGTGTTGGCATAAATACTGCGGACGGTGGCTGCCGCGAGTTGCCGAAGGTGCCGGCCTCGCTCGCTGAAAAACGCCAGCACTTCGGTGAGGGCTTCGTCCGTGGTGACGACCATCACCCCTCGGAGCGTCTGGCTGATCGCCAGTGCTGCTGAATGGCCCTGGTCCTGATCGTTGAGGAGGGCGACCCAGTATTGGGCGTCGGCGAAGACCCGCCTCATGCCGTCGGCCGCTTGGGTGATCCGTAGATGTAATGGTCAAGCTGCTCCGCCCCATCCCTCGGAAGCCTCGAGAATTCCTCCGGCGGGACGTTCTTCCGCAATTCTTCCACCACCTCCCAGATCGGCTTATGCGCCTCGGCGGTCGACTGCTGAGGCGGTGCTTGCTGCCGCTTGCGTTGCAGATAATCGCGCACGGCGGCGGCGACCAGGTCGTCCTCGGTGGCGAAATGGCCGCTCAGGACTTCCTGGCGGATCGAGCGTTCCAAATCTTCGGGTAAATGAATCGTCATAATGCGTGTTCTCCTTCGCTTCCCAGCCTACCATGCCCGTCCGTTTTTGCCAACCGTGACACCCGGCCGGGGTTCCCCGGTATGGTCGTCTAGGGATGCGTATTGGGATCTTCGACCGTCATTCCTTCGGCCGTCGCGGCGCCGTCGAGTTCGGCATCGGCCGAGACCAGCGTCAGCGACGGGTCTTGCCGCCGGATTTCGAGGGCCGCCGCCAGTTGCACGGCGTCATAGGCCCGCAGCACATGCGTATCGGCGAGCTGCGAAGCGTGCCGCAGCAAGGGGATGGTGATCTCCGCGATGCGGTGATCCTGGGCGGAGTCCCGGCGGAATTGGTGCAAGCCCGCACCGGCTTGGGCGAGGCCCAGGCTGCCCTGGCGGCGGCGCCTCGCGACGGCTGCCGTCAGCTCGACGTCCGTGATGCGTGCCACATCGAGGGAATGCCCGGCCACCGGATCGGCGAGGTTCCTGATCCAGGCGGTGCCGGTTTCCTGGACGTCACGCCTGGCGACCGCGCTGGTGTCCAGGAAGTAAACCGCCACGTCAGCGCCGCTCGCGGATGACGGTTTCGGAGAGCGGTTCTCCCGCGATCGGGACCGGCGCGGATCGCTCCCTTTCGGGCATGAGCCGCCGTGGCGGTTTGATCTCGCTCAAGATGCCAGCCTCGAACAGCCGACGTTGCAGTTCCTGGCCGGCCAATTCCTCCGGCGTGAGGTCGGGCTGCTCGGCGGCGGCCGGTGAATCGAGCTTGCTGTCCAACTCGCGGCGAAGTTGCCGCATCTGCTCCGGAGACAGGGCGTCGATGTTTTGCAGAAAATGATTGAATTCTTGCTGTGTCATCTCGGGCCTTCGTTCGCTTGCCGGGGGATGACTCGTCATTGATCCTGCTGCCACGGCCATTTTATTGAGGGTCAGGAAAGAGATGTCCGCGCCTTTGCAGCCCCGGAGGGGCGACCGTCCCTAGCCCAGGGCGACAGCCCTGGGTCATGTCCCGAGGCCCTCATCCCAGGGCTGTCGCCCTGGGCTAGGGACGGTCGCCCCTCCGGGGCTGCGGAGGACGAGAAGATCGCGGACATTTCTTCCCTGACCCTCAATAGCAGGATCGATCACCTGCTCCAATCGCGTCCGCCATGATCATCAGGGCTTGCGCGGAATGGCCCCGGGGAGGGTGTCCCCGGGGCCGTCGGTTCGGCTTCGGCCGGGCCTCAGCCCGTCTTCTTCGGGGTCGCGGCCGGGTCGAGGATCAGGACCAGGGCGATCAGCGTGTCCGACGGCGCGATCGTCGGCAGGTCCTTGCGGCCGACGTCCTTGAGCAGGACCGCGGTGTCGGAGATCGCCAGCTCGAGCATGACGGTGTACTTGTTGTTGGCGTTGTCGGTGACCTGGAACGTCATCATGATGTGGTCGGGGTCCACGGTCTTGCCGTCGGCCAGGTAGACGGGCTTGATGTGCGTGGGGTCGTTGAGCTTGATCGCGATCTCGAAGTCCTTCGAGCCGAAGCTGTTGTCGTTGATCGTCCCCTGGACATAGTAGGTCGAGCCGTTGTCGACGTCGGCCCGGTTGACGACCAGCGGTGAGCCGGCCTTGAGCGTGAACGTCGGCGCCGTGTCGTCGCCGAAGACCAGCAGGGTCCGGTATTGCGGCGGCCCCGCCTGGCCGGCGACGTAGAACGGATCGGGGATCTTGAGCAGGTTCCAGCCGGCCTGGAGCTGCCTCGACGTGGTCTCCGCGACGGTCACGTAGCCGTTGCTGTCGGGCTTGGAGACGGTCCAGTTCGCCGGCACGGAGAAGGTGCTCGGGAAGCCGTTCGGGGCCTTGACCTTGAACTTCAGCGTGTAGCTCGGGTTGCTCGGGTCGAACTGGGCGTACTTGGCGCTGAGGAGCTGGAGGTCGGGCAGGTAGGTGGCCGAGGGGCCGATGATCGCGTGGACCTTCGGGTTGGTCGTGCCCCCGTCGCCGACGGCGCGAGGATGCCGCCGATGGCCAGGCCGTACTGGTCGAAGATCTGCTGGTTGGTCAGGCCGACGAGCTGCGACGGCGGGACGAGCCCCTTCGTCGGGTCGGTGTTGGCCGGGGCGGGGAAGGGGACGAAGTCGGCGGCCTGCTCGTCGTAGTACAGTTGCTGGCCCTTGAACGTGACGGTCCCCAGCTTGATCACGTCCGGGTTGAACAGCGTCGTGATGTCCTCCAGCTTCGGGTTGAAGTTCGACTGGAGGAAGATGTCGTACTGCTGCGGGTCGGAGACGACGGTCTTGGTCGTCTTGGTCGTGACGGCCTTGCCGTTGACGGTGCTGGTGGCCGTCGTGGTGGTCGTGGTGGTGGTGGTCAGGTTGTCGGGGAACTTGATCGGGTCGCCCGCGCCGTTGTCGGCGATGTTGACGACGCGGCCCGGGTCGTTGGCCGTGCTGATGTAGATGCTCTTGAGGTTGTTGAAGGTGCCGCCGAGGATCGTGTTGACGCCGTTGATCGGGGCGTTGATGCCGATGCCCCAGCCCTGGACGTTGACGTCGGTGTACGAGAGGTTCTCGGTCACGTCGTTGCGGTTGAAGGCGGTCGTGTTGGGGTTGGTGTTGTTCAGCGCACCGAGGACGGTGACGTTCCGGAACGCCAAGGAGTTGGTGTAGGGGTCGAAGATCCCGGTGCCGCCGCCGGTGTTCCAGACGTTGAAATTGCTGATGACCGTCTGGAGGCTCGCCTTGGGGTCCTTGGCGATCGTGGCGAGCTGGGCGGTGGAGAAGTCGAGCAGGCTGAACCACGTCTCCAGGCCGTCGCCGTCGGCGAAGGCGGTGTTGCCCGAGAACTGCTTCAGCGGGACGTCGCCGTCGGGGACGTACACCAGCTGGTCTTCCGGCAGCGCCTGGCCGGGCGGGAGGGCGGCCTCGGCCTTCTGCTCGGCGGCGACCGCCTTCTGCAGCGCGGCTCGACGTCCAGCAGCGCCTGCTGGACCTGGGGCGTGAGGTTGTCGAAGGCGATCTGCGTCACCCCCAGCCCCGCCTGGTTGAGGCCGACGGGGAAGAAGACGAAGCCCGAGCCGCGCTGGCCGGTCGAGACGTTGTTGGTGACCGAGACGTTGCCCCCCTGGAGCCAGAAGCCGTCGCCGAGCTGGCCGAAGTCGTTGTCGTTCTTGCGGTCCTCGATTCCGCCGCCGGCGCCCTGCGAGTGGATGGCGATGTTGTGGTCGAACGTGCCGAGCTCGTCGCCCGCCTCGGTGACGTACGCGGCCCCCGTCGCGTTGAACACGACGTTGTTGGTCACGTCCACGTCGCTGCTGTGGTTGACGATGCCCCAGCCCGGGGTGTCGACCACGGCGCTGTCGTTGAGCGTCGCCACGCCGACCCCATCCGACGTCCCGGTCCGGTGGAAGTGGACGGCGTACCGCCCGCGCGGGTTCAGCCCGCTCTTGGCCACCTGGAGCTCGTACTGGGGCACCGGGTTGCCGTTGGAGTCGGTGAGCGTCTGGCCGGTGACGGAGTCGGTCTGATACAGAGGCGTGTCGCCCGAGGGGACGGGCTGGCCCTTCGGGATCGGCACCTGGGTCTCCTGGGGCGTCTGATACAGGGGGATCGGGTTGCCGTTGGCATCCATGACGGGGACCATCACCCGCAGGCCGGTCTTCGCGTCGAGCACGTCGGTCGTCTCGATCTCGCGGACCGGGTTGCCGTTGACGTCGAGCAGCGGCTTGCCGTTGACGGTCGCCGTGGCGTAGATCGGGTTGCCGTCCTTGTCGCCCAGGTAGTCGCCGGTCGTCGGGTCGGTCGCGAGGACGTAGAAATCATCGGCCGGCAACGGGGCGTTCGGGTTGGCCGCGAGCGCCTGCTCGGCGAGGACGTCCTCGACGGGGTCGGGGTCGTCGATCGGGTTGAGCTTGTCGGTGCGGCCCAGGCCGTAGAAGCCGACGGCGTCGACGTTCACGGTCGGCTTGTGCATGAACATGATGTGGCCGCGGTGCGCGACGTCGTTGTCACCCAGCGCGACGCTCTGCGAGTCGAAGACGACGTTGCGGGTCACGTCGGAGACGTAGATCGACTCGCCCGCCGGGGCGGTGTGGGCGTACTGCAACGGGGCGGAGAGCGTGATCGTGGCCCCGTTGATGGCGGCGATCGCCACCTGCTCGTCCTGGTCGACGCCCGCGGCGTTGGGCGCCGTGTCGCCGGTGATGATCAGGCGGTCGCCCACCCTCCAGCCCTGCGGCGCGGAGGTCGTCGGGACCGGCCCGGCGACCCCCGGGGGCAGGCTCGGGGCCGCGGCCAGGTTGAGCGTGATCTGCTTCGACCCGGCGGCGACCGTCGTGGACCCGTCGGCGGCGGTCGCCGCCACGGGGTAGAAGCTCGCGACCTCCGAGCCGTAGATGCTCACGGTGCCGTGCGTGATCAGCCCGCGGCTGTACTGGCCCGGGTCCCAGGACGTGTTGATGTCGCCGTCGTCGGCGAAGGAGACCTCGGCCGTCACGTCGGCCGGGATCGGGTCGGCCGCGGTCCCCTCGATCCACGACCCCTGCGGCTCGACGATGATCGTGTCGACCAGCAGCTTGGTGTTCACCGTCGTCGAGAACGTCAGCGTGCCGTCCACGCGGATCGCGTGCAGCGAGGCGGCCGACTCGTCGCCGTTGACCATGACGGTCGTGCCTCCCGTGATCAGCACGTTGTCCCCGGCCTGGGGGACGGCGTGCTGGCCGGTGGGGACGCCGTTGGCGACCTTCACCCAGGAATTCGGGTCGCTCCAGTTGAGGACCGGCGGGGTGGCGCCGGGGCTGGCCGGGGCGGGATTGAGGCTCTCGATGGTCACCGACGAGTCGGGGACCAGGCCGCCGATCTCCACCCGCTGCCCCGTGGCCTGATCGGTGACGTAGGTGCCGAAGACGGCCACGTGCTCGGCGTCCTCGACCGCGTTGGCGTGCATCAGGGTGCGCGCCTCCAGCGACTCCAGGGCGCACGACCGGCGGAGGGCCGCGCGACGCGACGACGGGCCTTTCCCGAAGGCCTTCAGCCCGCGCCGGGCGCGGGCGATCACGGACCGCTCGGAATCCACGCGAGTGGACCTCATCGGAGTCACCTGCTGTCGTGGGATGTCGGACGAAGAGCGGAAGCACGCTTGAATTGAGTCGCGCAAGCGAGATCCTAGCCATCCCATTCGAATCCCGCAAGGAGGTACTTCAAAAAAATCGAGACCTTCGGAACTGATGGATTTCGTTCAAAAATGCATGCCATGACGCAAAATTGTTGAACACGGTGAAGGTCTTTGGAAGTGGCGGATTCGCGGCGTGATGCCGGGTGGGGGCCTTCGAAAGCGGAGCGGGCGCGGGGAGATCCCCGCGCCCGCGCGTCGCACCCGGGTCGGCGACGGTCGTCACCGCCGCTCGCCGCCGCCGGGGTGCGTGCCCCGGTTGCCGCCGACATGCGAGGACGGGGCGGAGCCGGACGACCCGCCGGTGCTCGTCGCGGACTGGCCGGCCCCGGTCTGATTGCCGGTCCCGCTCTGATTGCCGGTCCCGGCCTCATTGTTGATGCGGTTGAGCAGCGACTGGAGGAACACCTTGACCGCGTCGCGGCCGGTCAGGGCGGTGCCGGCCGAGGGCTGGGCGTGCCCGGTGATCCGGAGCGTGTAGCGGTTCGCGTAGGTGTAGCCCCCGGCGCTGAAGGTCAGGTTATAGGCGAGCGTGCCGTTGCCGGGGTGGTTGTACGACTCGCGGACGTTGGTGATCCCGCTGGTGTCGATGCCCGCGATGATCGAGTTGCCGGCGTTCAGCAGCGCCTGGGCCGCGGTCAGGTGGAGGCTGTCCATCGCGACGTCGTTCATGGCGAACACCTTGAGGTTCGGGTCCGTCGTCGCCGATTGCTCCGCCTGGCTGCGGGCCATCGCCTGCTGGTGCGACTGGACCATGGCGTTGAGGTAGGCCGTCTCGTAGCCCGTCGTGTTGGCGGCGGAGAGGACCTGCTTTGCGGTCGCGAGGTCGGCCGGCTGGAGGACGGCCGGCAGGACCTGGCCGTGCGCCAGCAGGATCGAGACGAGCTGGCTGTCGACCATCGAGTGGGCCTGGACCAGGTTCTGGCCGTAGAGCTGGGCGGTCGAGGTCGAGCCGGTCAGCGCCTCGACCTGCGAGAGGACCATCTCCAGCGTGCTGCCGGAGAGCTGCTGCTGCACGTACTGGAGGTCGCCGGCCGAGAGCGGCGGGGCGGGGTTCGGGGTCCCCGTGCCGCCCATCGCGGGGCTGGTGAAGGAGCCGTTGCCGGTGCCGTTGAGCAGGCCCTGAGCCGCGGCCAGGTGCGCCTGGTCGGTGGCCACCTCGTTGGTGGCGAACTGTTTGACGTCCGCGTCGGTGGTGGTGCTGGCCAGCGTCTGGTTCTGCGACACGCTCTGCGAGTTGATCTGGACCATGGTCTGGAGGTAGGTCTGGTCGAAGTTGGCGGAGCCGATGGCGGCGAGGACCGTCTTCGCCGTCTGCTGGTCCTGCCCGGCGACGCTGCCCGGCAGGATCACGTTCTTGGCCATGGCCAACTGCATGAGCTGCATGTCGCCCATCTGGTGGTCCTGGGCCACCTGCGCGGCGTACCCCTTGGCCTGGAGGTTGGTCCCCTCGACCACTTCGATCTGCGAGAGGATCAGCTCGAGCATCGCGCCGGAGGCATCCTGCTGGAGCGCCTGGATGTCGCTGTTGGGCAGCGCGGAGGCGTTCAGGACGGTCATGGTCTGGGGGCCGGGGAGCATCATCGCCGCCTGGGGGTCGGCCGTCGCGGCGACGGCCTGCGCGGCGACGGCCTGCGCGGCGGCTTGCTCTCGGGCCACGATGGTCGCATTGATCTGCGCCCGCGCGGCAGCGCCGCGGCGTGGATCGCCGCATGGCGGGCGCCGGACAGCAGCGTCTTGTCTTCCAGGGATTCGAACGCGATGGCCCGTCGTTTCGTCTTGCGCATGGTCGTCGGCTCCGGTGGGTGATGGCGCGGCCCCCTCGCACGGACGACGAACGCCCGCCCGAGGCCTCGTGGGTGGAAGGAATACTCGCCTCTGGAAATGCCCAAGTCTGGACGTCTTTAGAGGTTCTGGTCGGGGCGGGATCGCAATTTCGGTGCCGATTGTCAACCTGCGCCGGCTGGCGAAGGGAATCCGACCGGGGAATGATTTCCGATGCCGGCGCCGGGGCGAGATCCGTCCGCTCGATCGGCCGACGATGGGGACGGAGCGGGCCGGCTTGGGGATGTCTCGGTTGCATTAGACTGCGCAATCGAGGTCATCCCGCTTCCCGCGACGAAGGCCGGGGGTTTGCAATCGGGGTAAGGACTTTTGTAATATGGGGGTCAAATGAGCGAAGAACCGACCGGAGGGCTGACGCTCGGGGCGTTGCAGCGGCAGATCCGCGCGATCTACGGCGCCAAGGACGAGGCGCGGGGCGACGCGGCCACCTTCCTCTGGCTGGCCGAGGAGTTCGGCGAGCTGGCGACCGCGCTGCGCTCGGGCACGCCGGAGGAGCTCGCGCTGGAGATGGCCGACGTCCTGGCCTGGCTGGCCACGCTGGCCAACATCCGCGGGATCGACCTCGACGCGGCGGTCCGGCGCAAGTACGGCACCTCCTGCCCCGGCTGCCACGCCGTGCCCTGCGCCTGCGACCCGGCCGAGAAGCCCTGATGGAGAAGAACGCCGAGGATTACCGCCTGGCGGCGCTGGAGCGCATCGAGCAGGCCCAGGCCAATTACGACCGAGGCGCATTCGCCCTGGCCATGTACGTCGCGGGCGTCGCCGTCGAATGCATGCTCCGGGCCTACATCATCAGGAGGAAGGGCCGAGGCCAGTTGGAGACGGGGCACAACATCTCCCTCCTCCTATCCGAAAGCGGATTGAAGGCAGTCGCGCTGGAGGACAAGCAAGAACAGGGCGCTTCCTCGGCGGTCATCGCCGGGTACAACCGCGAGTTCGTTGATCGCTCAACAACGGTGAGCGTCAGCTGGTCGAATGATTATCGATATGCATCGGAGGCCCGCCTCCGAACCCACTTGAGGAAGATCGGGCTCGTGCAGAAGGTCAAGGGAGACATCCTGAAGGCCAACGCGAATCGGTTCATCCAGGCGGCGAGCTGGATCGTCCAGGAAGGGGAACGATTATGGAACCGCTCCGGAGGAAAGTGGGCACGCTCTTGAGGCGCCGATTCCGTCCGCCGGCCGTCGTGCGCCTGAGGGGTCGGGACGGTGTCTACGGGTCCGTGATCTCGGACGAATTCCGATCCGTGGACACGAAGGACCGGGTGGGCATGATCTGGGACGTCCTCGATGACAAGCTGAGCTTCGACGAGATGAAGTACGTCTCGGTCATCGTCCCGATGACCCCCGAGGAGGCCGAGGCCCATGACGACGAATAGGCCGGTGCGTCGGGGATGCTGGCCGCTCTCGGTGGCGATGGCGGGCCTGATGGCCGTCTCCACGGCGGCCGCGCCGCCGAGGCCGGCGGTCGAGGTGGAGAACCTGCGGGTCGGGTTCGCCGCCGGAGACCGGAACAACCTGTTCAAGGTGGGGGCGTGGGTGCCGGTCTGGGTCCAGCTCCGCGCGGGGGCCGAGCGGTTCTCGGGGACGCTGGAGGTGGTCGTCCCGGACGACGACGGGGTGCCGACCTCGTCCCGCCTGGCGATCGACCTGGCGCCGGGCGAGGGCCGGCGGTTCACCGCCTACGCCCGCGCCGGGACGATGGACCCCGACTTCGACATCAACGTCTACGACTCCACCGGGCGGCGGCGGGCCCACGCGCCGGGGACGTCGCTGGCGACGGTCACGGCGCAGAGGCCGGGTGAGGTGCTGCTGCTGACGCTGGGCAAGCCGCAGGGGGTCGAGCTGATCCCGACCCTGCCGAGCTTCGCCGCCGACAAGGCGACGCCGGGGGGCGAGGTCACGCGTCGCGCGGCTCGACCCGGCGGCCGGCCTGCTGCCGGGGCGGTGGTACGGCTACGACGCGGCGCGGGCCGTCGTGCTCGACACCAACGACGCCGCCGCGATGGAGGCGCTGGGCGCCCTGCGCGACCGGGCCCTGATCGACTGGGTCCGCCGCGGCGGGCACCTGGTCGTCGCCGTCGGCGCCAACTGGCAGAGGGTCCGCGACAGCGCTCGCTCGCGCCCGATCCTGCCGGCGCTCCCCTCGGGCACCGAGCGGGTCACCGACCTCGGGGCCCTGGAGTCGTTCTGCGGGTCGACCAAGCAGATCATGCCCCCCGGCTCGGCGGTGCAGGTCGCCAGGCTCGAAGAGATCGACAAGCGCGGCGGCAAGGTGTATCGCCCCCGGGGCCGTCCCCCTGGTCGTCCGCGGCCCGTACGGGTTCGGCCGGGTGACGGTCGTCGCGCTCGACGTCGACCAGCGCCCCGTTCGCCACCTGGGCCGACCGCGCCCTGTTCTGGGTCCGGCGCTGGACCTCCGCAGCCGCGGCCGCCGACGCCGACGTCGCCGCGGCCGGGTCGCCGGGGGCACGGGCGGCTCTACCAGACGGGCGTCAACGACCTCTCCAGCCAGCTCCGCCAGGCGCTGGAGCAGTTCCCGGGCGTCGACCTCGTCCCGTTCGGCTGGGTCGCCTTCTTCATCTTCCTGTACATCCTCCTGATCGGGCCCGGCGACTACCTGCTTCGTCAAGAAGGTCCTCAAGCGGATGGAGCTGACCTGGATCACCTTCCCGACGATCGTCGTGACGGTCAGCGTCGCTGGCCTACGTGGCCGCCTACGCGATCAAGGGGACCGAGCTGCGGGTCAACAAGGTCGACGTCGTCGACATCGACCAGCCCGCCGGCGCTGGCGCGGGGGAGCACGTTCCTCGACGTCTTCAGCCCGCAGAACCGCGACTACGACGCGGTGGTCGTCCCGGAGCCGATCGACCGCCCGCGCCGAGCGGCGGACGGCGCCGACGCCGGGCCGCCGAGGCTGCCGGCCGGGACCGAGGTGCTGCTGAGCTGGTTCGGCGTCCCCGAGCCGGGCTTCGGCGGCATGGGGGGCAGCGGCCGGATGAGCTTCGGCGCCGGCGGCTACGCCTACGAGCCGGCCGGCGGGGCCGAGTCGCTGGCCGGCGTCCGCGTGCCGATCTGGAGCACCAAGTGCCTGACCGCCCGCTGGTTCGGCCCCGGCGGCCGACGGCGATCGACGCCGACCTCCGCCCGGTCGGGACCGACCGCCTGGCGGGGACGGTGACCAACCGCCTCGACATCCCGCTGAACGAGGCCGATCCTCGCCTTCAACGAGCAGGTCTACCAGCTCGGCACGATCGCGCCGGGGCAGAGCCGATCCAGGTCGAGCTGACGCACGACCGGCACCTGTCGGGCCACCTGCAGGAGGTCCGCACGAGCTACCTGGCCGCTCGACCCCGTACGCCGGCGGCGAGTTCCGCATCAGCCGGCCCGACCTGCTGCTCGCCCTGATGTTCCACGACAGCGAGACGACCGCCGAGCACCGAGACGGCGATCGCCAGCGGCCCGCTCCACGACCTCGACCTGACCGGCCAGCTCGCGCTCGACCGGCCGATGCTCGTGGCCCGCGTCGACCGCCCCGGCACCCGCCTCGTCCTGGGCCACGCCCCGGGCCCTCCCAGGATCGACCAGACGACGATGCTCCGCGTCATCCTGCCGCTGAAGCCGGCCGGGCAGGAGTCAGGGTGCGTGAAGCGCACCGCCGTTTTCGACATAATTTGGTGCCGTATCACGCACCCTACCAAGACAAGGCCCGCGCGATGATCGAGACGCACGACCTGACGAAGATGTACGGCGACCTGTACGCCCTGAACCGGCTGAACCTGACGCTCCAGCAGGGGGACGTCTACGGGTTCATCGGCCCCAACGGCGCCGGCAAGACGACGACGATGCGCATCCTGGCGACCCTGCTCAACCCGACCTGGGGCGAGGCGACCGTCTGCGGCTACTCGATCTACACCGGCGCCAAGGAGATCCGCCGCGCGATCGGCTACATGCCCGACTTCTTCGGCGTGTACGACGACATGAAGGTGATCGAGTACCTCGAATTCTTCGCCGCCGCCTACCGGATCAAGGGCCCGACGCGGAAGCAGATCTGCGAGGAGGTGCTCGAACTGGTCGACCTGACCTACAAGCGCGACGCGCTGGTGACGAGCCTGTCGCGCGGGATGACGCAGCGGCTCGGCCTGGCGCGGGTGCTGCTGCACGACCCGCAGGTCCTGCTCCTGGACGAGCCGGCGTCGGGCCTCGACCCGCGGGCCCGGATCGAGATCCGCGCCTGCTGAAGGAGCTGCGGACGATGGGCAAGACGATCCTGGTCTCCAGCCACATCCTGCCCGAGCTGGCCGACATCTGCAACAAGATCGGGATCATCGAGCAGGGCATCCTGCACGTCAACGGCCCGGTCGACGAGGTGATGAAGCAGGTCCGCACCGACATCGTGCTGAACATCGCCGTGGCCGACCGCCAGGTCGACGCCGCCAACCTGCTCGAAGGCCAGCCCGAGGTCGAGACCGTCCAGGACAAGAACGGCGTCCTCGTCGTCAAGATGAACGAGGGCGTCACACCAGTACAGCTTCCTGGCCAACCGCCTCATCGAGCAGGGCTTCGAGCTGACGCTGTTCAAGGAGGACGAGATCAACCTGGAGACCGCCTTCATGCACCTGACCAAGGGCATCACGAGCTGAGGCCCCTCGGCGCCCCGCGTCCGGCCGGGCGAAGCTGAGGTGGTGGGCGCAGTGGATGCAGTGGAGGCGGGTCCATCGGTCGCGGTCGAGGGGGCCGAAGAACGGGTGGGCCGCCATCGGTCCTGTGTGCGCCTCGTAGAGGCGCAGGGCCGCGCGGAGCGCCTCGGCCTCGGCGCGGGCATCGAGGCTGGGCCTCGGCAACGCCTGCTCGGGGAGCTTGATCCCCTCGGCGATCCGGCCCGTCTTCAACACCCGTCGCAGGGCGAACGGGGCGACCGCCATCCGCAGCAGCCAGGGGGCCCGGAAGGTCGTCCCCTCCACCGACACGATGAATGCCCCGGCCAGGTGGTGGCAGATCTGCCCCAGCGACCACCGCCCCACCGTCTCGTGCCCCTCCAGGAGCCGGTCCACCTCGGGCATCACCCGGCCGAGGCTGTCGATCGTCAGCTCGCGTCGTGCGGCCATCGGGTTGTCCTCCGTAACGGGGATTGAAGGCGATTCGGGCGGCACTCTACCCGTTGAGATCCTGATCCCACAAGGGCGATTTCCCCTCAGAACCTTTTCAACAGGCCGATCTCCCGGTCGCGCCGGAGGCGGCGGGCGGTCGCCTCGTCCCAGTCGATCTCCTCGCGTTCGAGCCAGTCGAGGGCGCGGGTGCGGATGTCGTCGGGGATCGGGACGCCGAACTCGGCGTGGCGGACGACGACGCCGGCGTAGGCGAGCCGCTCGGCGTCGTCCCACTCCTCGAACGGCGCGCCGACCGCCTCTCCGAGCGCGTCGAGCGCGGCGGCGAGGGTCGCGGGGCCGGCGAGCGGTGCGCTGGACCTGGTCGAACGGGGTCGGGTTGCGATCGTCCATCAGCGCCTCGTAGGACGCGCCGTGGACGCGGTCGAAGCCGGCGTCGAGGGCGTCGGCGGCGTCGTCGTTCTCGTAGCTCTTCACGCCCCAGTGGCCCATCGCTCGACGGCCCTCCGCTCCCATCTCTACCGCAATAAGCCCAGCCGTCCCCGCCCTGTGGTCCGGGGGCCGACGGGCTCGCCGGGCGTCCCGAACGCGGAGAGGCCCGTGGGCGGGCAGTTCAGGTAGATCGACTCGACGCGGTCGCGGGGCACGAGGAAGGCCTCGTGGTAGACACCGAAGTCGTCCCGGGCCCGCATCCGCTCGACGGCGACGCGCCACCACTCCGAGTGCGGCGGCCGTCGCGACCACGCCTCCAGGTCGTCGAAGCTCCGCCAGTATTGCAGGACGCCGCGATGCCCCCGGCCCATCGCGAACGGCTCCGACAGGAGCAGCCCCGCCCCCGAGGCGATCGCCTCGGCCGCCGCGCGGTCGATCGCCCGCATCATCCGCGCGGCGAACCACCGGGCCCGCAGGCCCCGGCGCGCGCATCCCCATCCGGACCAGGCAGAGCTCGGCGACCGTCTCGGGCAGGCTGGCGATGGTGCGATTCATGGGGGCGAGGGCATCTCCGCTCCGGTCGGGGCGATCACGATCCATCCCGCGCGGGGACGCCCGGCAGCGGCCTCGCCGAGGCCAGCAGCGCCCGGAGCCGTCGCGGGGGCGGCGATGAAGGTGGGCCGCGGGACGGGGGTGCGCGCGACCATCTCGGCGGGGGTGAGGAACTGGCCGTCGATCGTGGCGACCTGGCAGCCGGCCTCGGCGGCAGAGCAGCGACCCGGCGGCGACGTCGTGCGCCGCCTCGCCCAGGAACGTGCAGGCTACGAGCCGTCCCGAGGCCACGAACGCCTGCTCGCAGCAGGCGCTGCCGAGGTCGCGGAGCCGGCCCGGCAGCGACCGCGGGTCGACGGCCCGCAGCGCGTTGGTGCCGACGCAGACGTTGTCCTGGGGGTGGAACGCGTCGGCGTCGGGCGTGGCGAGCCGTTCGCCGTCGCGCCAGGCGCCGCCCCCCTGGTCGCCCAGTAGAGCTCGCCCAGCGGGGGGATCGCGATCACGCCCAGGACCGGCTCGCCCGCCTCGAGCAGGCCGATGCTGATCGCCCAGAGCGGCAGGCTCGTGGACGAGGTTGCCCGTGCCGTCGATCGGGTCGATCGACCACCGCCTCGGCCCCGAGCCTCCGGAGGCGGCGTACTCCTCGCCGGTCAGCCGGTCGTCGGGGAACCGCACGGCGATCCGTTCGCGGATCAGGCGCTCGAGGTCCTTGTCGAGGTCGGTCACGTAGCTGCGGTTGGCCTTCTCCTCCGGCGTAACCGACTTGCACCGCGCCACGGCCAGCACGGCGGCCTCGCGGGCCAGCTCCTTGACGAATTCGAGCTCGTCGGCGAGGCGTTCCATGGGCGCGCGATCCCTCGTGTTCGCGGTCCTCTCCGGGCGAACGTCCAAGGTATGCCGAGGCCCCGCCGGCCGCAAGGCGGATCGGGCGGAGCCGGGTCAGGCGACCGGTGCATGCCGCTCGTTCCAATCCGTCAGGTGTTTCCGTGCCGCGGCGAGCAACTCCTCATCCTCCATGTCCCAGATGGCGCCTTCGGCATCCCCCCGCGCCAGCATCGCCAGGTTCGCGATCATCTGACCGAACCGATACTCCGGACAGGTCTCGCTCAACTCTCCCAGGACACGAAGCACCTCTCTGCGCACCGGATCGATCATGGCAGGCGATCTCCTCCTGTGGGATCGTGGCCGACCGGGGTCTTCTGGTCACCGATGACCTCGACGCGCAGGAGCGCACCGGGCAGGAGCTTGGCGACGCGGGTCGCCCGTGTCACGCCATTGGAGATGACCAGCGCCCCATCGGAGCCCCGGTAGACCCACGGCGCGGGCATGCCCACCGTCGACCTCCCGAATCGCGCGATCTGCCGCTGCAACTTGGCGGGGTCGGCACCGTGTCGCGACGAGGGCGGCAGGTGCAGCGTCCGCGGATCGATGTCGAGGAACACCGGCGGCGGCATACTCCCATCCTACCGGGGGAGTACGAAAGGTGGAAATGTGAGGGCCGACCTTCCTGAGGCCCATAACCACACGAGAGGTTCTTTCGCGGATGGCCGCCGATCCGGTCCGCAGCGATCCGCCCCTCGGCACCCCTCCGCAGCCCATCCCCGGACGGGCGCACGATCGGATCGCCCCATCCCGGCACCCAGGCCCACGAAAGATGCTCTTTCACCGCATACTTGACCGAGGCCTCGCGCCCCGCCATAGTGGCGCACAGTCCCGGACACCCCGGGGCGACGATCGCCGTCGCACGCGCGCGGCCGGGACGGGGCGGACCCCGCCCGGCGCCGGCCGACCCGCCCGGTCCGATGATCCCCCCACGGGCGACCTGCGGCCCCCGGCGACCCGGACCGATCCGACAACGACCTCGGGAGGGGTGCGATGATCAGGACCGCAGGGCGATGGCGGCGCACCGCGCACGCGGCGGCGGCGGTGGGGCTGCTCGGCACGGCGACGGCGCAGGCGGCGCCGCTGGACCCGCGCCTTCCCGGCGCAGGGGGCGTTCAGTGCCACCGGCGGCAGCTACACGTTCAACACCAACACCGATATGCTGACCGGCCCCGGCACGTCGATCACCGGGACGAGCTCCGGCGGGGTGGCGGTCTTCGACTTCGAGCTCGGTGGCCATCAGCGGCGGGACGTTCAGCGTCACGGGCACGAACCCGCTGGCGCTGCTGTCGCAGGGCAACCTGACGATCAGCGGCGGGAGCCTCAGCCTGGATGGCGGCGCCGGCGGCACCGCCAGCGGCGGCACCGGCGGGAGCGGCGGCGTCGGCGGGAGCGGCGGCTTCGGCGGCGGCTTCGGCGGCGTCGGCGGCTTCAATGGCGGCAGCGGCAGCGGCCCCGGGGCAGGCAGCGGTGCCGGCTTCGGCGGCGGCGGCGGCGGCTTCGGCGGCACCGGCGGCGTCAGCGTCTTCGGCGGCGGCGGCGGCGGGACTTACGGTAACCTGTCCCAGGCGCTCATTGGCGGGAGCGGCGGCGGTGGCGGCGCCGGCGGCGTCGGCGCCGGCAACGGCGGTGGCGGCGGCGGTGGGGGTGGGGCCATCGAGCTCGGGGCCTCGGGGACCCTCTCCATCATCGGCGGGATCATCTCGGCGAGGGGTGGTGGCGGCTCCAGCGGCGTCGGCGGCGCCGTCGGCGGTGGCGGCGGCAGCGGCGGTGGGGTCTTGCTGTTTGCCAACGTCGTGACACTCGCGGGCACCGACGTCCTGGACGTCGGCGGCGGCTTCGGCGGCCCCTTAAGCGTCGGCACCTTCGACGGCGGCGGCGGCGGCGGCGGTCGGCTCCTCGTCCTGGCCAACTCCTTCACCGGCAACGCCGCCAGCTACAACCTGAGCGGCGGCATCGCGGGCGGCCCGGGCGCAGGCCCCGGATCGGCCGGCGTGTTCGCCCAGGGTCCCGGGCCCATCGTCCCCGACCCCCGGCCCTCGTGCCGGCCGCCACCGCCGCGCTGATGCTCCTGGGCCTCGTCCGGCGCCGCCGCGGCGCACGCCGAGCGTAGTCCCGGTCGGGTGGCCGGGGCCGAGCCGGACGGCGGGCCCCGGCGCTTGACCCGGATGGTCCCGGGGCACGCTCGCCCCGCGCACCGGGCCCCGACCACTCGACCGCCCCGCGATCGCGGGCGGGTGGCTGGGGTTTCGTCCGCGAAACCCCGGTCCGGGACGTGGCAGACCGGGGTAACGAGGACGTTACCCCAGCCACCCGCCCGCCCGGACGAGCAAGTCGTCCGGGCCACCCCGCGCGTCACGCGCCTCCCAGAAGAGAGATGTTATCAGATTGCGGTCTGATCCGCAGATCTGTACTTTGAGGCGCAGGGGACTCGGAGCGGCCGGTGCTTCGAGTCGCGTTCCAGGATGCACCGACCCGGCCGCGGGGCCAGGCCGGATGCCCTCGGGGATGATTTCACTGGAGGTCCAGATGTCTCGGCGCATGACATGGGTTCGTCCCTTCCTCGGCATTCTCGCCCTCTGCGGCCTCTCGAACACCGCCTGCGGGGCCACGATCCTCGCGGACAACTTCAGCAACCAGTCCCAATTCCCCAGTTTTCCCAACAACTGGACCCAGTTCCTCGGGAAGAGTGGAGATGTCAGTGTTGCGTCGAGTGGGCACCTCGTGATGACCGACTCCCAAGGGGGAGGCGCCGGCATCTACTCGACTCCGTCGTCCTCCACCTTCGATCCCAGGACGGTCACGACGACGGACTCGGTGCACATCAATAGCACGAGCGCGAGCCCGATCGGCAACGCCATCTTCGGGCTCATCGGCCTGACGGCCGGTGGGGAACTCGCGGCGGGCATCGACTCGACGGGCAACGTCTTCATCGCCGAGACAGATCCGACCAAGAACCTCAATCAGATGATCGTACTGCTCGGTAAGGGCCTGGAACGAAACAACTGTTATAATTCGTCGCTGCGGCTCATAATGGACGGATGCCCGACGATCCTGAACTCCAACGGAAGTTCGCCGCGATCCTGCCGAACCTCGACGAGCGGCAGCGACGGCTCCTCGCCGCCGTCGAGGCCCGCTCCCTGGGCTACGGCGGCATCCGCCGCGTGAGTCGGGCCTCGGGCATCTCTCACGCCGCGATCCAGCGGGCGTTGAAGGAACTCGACGCTCCACCCCCTCCCCCCGGTCGCGTCCGACGGCCCGGCGGAGGTCGCAAGAAGCTCCGCGACAAGGAGCCGGCGATCCTCGTGGCCCTGGAGGGACTGATCGCCCCCGAGACGCGGGGCGACCCGATGTCCCCGCTGCGGTGGACCTGCAAGAGCACCCGCCAACTGGCCGAGGCCTTGGGCCGCCAGGGGTTCGCCGTCAGCCATCGGGTCGTCGGGGAGATGCTCCACCACCTCGGCTACAGCCTCCAGGCGATGGCCAAGACCCTGGAGGGCAGGCAGCACCCCGACCGTGACGCCCAGTTCCGCTACATCAGCGAGATCAGCGGGCGGTACATCGCCGCGGGCTCCCCGGTCATCTCGGTGGACACCAAGAAGAAGGAGCTGGTCGGGCAGTACGCCAACCGGGGCCGGGAGTGGCAACCGGCGGGTGAGCCAAGGAGGCCCTGATCCATGACTTCCCCGACCGCCGCGTCGGCAAGGCGATCCCCTACGGGATCTACAACATGGGCTGGGACCTGGGGTGGGTCAACGTGGGCGTCGATCACGACACGGCCAGCTTCGCCGTCGAGGGCATCCGGCGGTGGTGGTCCGGCATGGGGTCGGAGATGTACTCCGACGCCGGGCGGTTGCTGATCTGTGCCGACGGCGGGGGCAGCAACGGCTATCGGGTCCGGCTGTGGAAGGTCGAACTCCAGCGGTTCGCCGACGAGACGGGCCTGGAGGTGACGGTCTGCCACTTCCCGCCGGGCACGAGCAAGTGGAACAAGATCGAGCACCGGCTGTTCTCGCACATCACGATGAACTGGCGGGGCCGCCCACTGGTCAGCCATCAGGTGGTCGTCGAGTTGATCGCCGCGACGCGGACCGCGACGGGCCTGGAGGTGGAGGCCCGGCTGGATACGGGGAGCTACCCGACCAAGGTCAAGGTGACGAAGCAGCAGATGGAGCGGGTCCGGCTGCATCCCCATGACTTCCATGGTGAGTGGAACTACACGATCAGGCCTGAGTCGTCCGGATCGCACGGCAAGTCGTAATGCTTATTCCGTTCCAGACCCTAAGGCCGCCGGTTACACCGGCGGCGCGATCGACTTGACCCTCACGATCGACCCGACGGGGGTCGTCGTGACCTCGACATCGGGCTTCAATTCGGGTCACAAGAGCTTCAGCGGCGATCTGAACGGATTTACGCTGAATGGCGCATTGGGCAGCGCGGCGACCCCGGCGCTCGTCGGCGCGAGTCAGCAGGGTCAGACTGGCGGCTCGGCGAACTTCGGGTCGGTCACCGTGTCCACGGCCGTCGGAGCGGCCGTCCCGGAACCCCCCAGCCTCATCAGCCTGGGGATTGGGGTCGCCGGCCTGGGCGTCGTCGCCGCGATCCGCCGTAAGACGCGGGTCGCCTGCTGAGATTCGCGATACTTGGGCGTCGGATTCCGCGGGGTGGCCCGGACGGCTCGCCCGTCCGGGCGGCGAAGCCGCACGAGGCCCCGGGTCGGACAGGTCGTTGCCCGAAGGCCGGGCTCCAATCTCACGCCTCCGGTCGCTTCGCGACCCGGACGGCTTGCCGTCCGGGCCACCCTGCCGCTGCAACTTGGCGGGGTCGGCACCGTGTCGCGACGAGGGCGGCAGGTGCAGCGTCCGCGGATCGATGTCGAGGAACACCGGCGGCGGCATCCTCCCATCCTACCGGGGAGTATGAAGGGTGGAAATGTGAGGGCCGAGCGCGATGTCCTCATCTTTTCGCCGCCTAACACCGAAGCTCAGCGGACACGGCCGCCCGATGAGCCATGAGTGACACGAAAACGGCGGGTGGCCCAGATTGCTCGCTGACCTGGGTCGCGGAGCGACGGGAGGTCAGGGCTCGCCCGTCCGAGCCGCGACCTCGTGCGGCTGCGCCGCCCAGGTTGGCGAGCAACCTGGGCCACCCGCGCCGGGGTTAGATGACGTGGTTCACGACGAACGCCTCCCAAGATCGATTCCCGACCCTTTTCCGCCCCAAGCGACAGCGAAGCAAAAATTAACCGATACAAAATAAAAATTAATTTTATTTTTTTCTTGCGTAGGCTCCTATTGTTTGGCATGCATAATAGCTCGTGTCTACGGTGACCGGTCCTGGCGAAACGAGAACGAGGTGATTTTTTAAAATGTTATCGAAGTCTGATATCGTTTTATCCGGCTCCGCTCGCAAAGCCTTTACACTGATCGAGGTTCTTGTTGCCGTTACGGTGATCGGCATTATTGCAGGCTTACTTCTCGTGGCTGTCCAAGGCGCGCAGAGGCGTCACGCAGAGCTGCTTGCGCGAATAACCTTCGTCAGACTCGGTATCGCCCTCGAAACCTATGCTGCAACGACTTTCTCGTTTCCACATATAAATAACGGTAGAAAAGGCTATTCAATCCATTCGATGATATTGCCAAATTTGGGGATGCGCAATATCTATAATGGCATAAATTTTGATTTGAAGCATATTGAAAAAGCCAATAAAACAATTTCTAATATTTTAATATCGGAATTTTTGTGTCCTTCGGATCATGTAAATGGCAAGGGGGCTTGGACAAACTACGCTTGCAGTGTTGGTTATGCGTACCAAACGTTCGGATGGAACGGCGTTTTCGTGATGAGGCCGGCCCCTCCGACCAGTCCCGCATCGATCTATGACGGTGCATCTTATACGGTGATGGGGGCAGAATGGGTCCTCGGAAACCCCAGAGTTTCCCCGTCTGATAGAAAAATTTATATATATAGTACATATAATAGACGTACAAAACCAAATGAATTTGATGAATTTATTTCTGAGTGTGTCGATGTTATCAGAACATCGCCTAAACCTGTGCTCCGTGACAAAGGGAAGGGTTGGATAAGTAGCGATCACGGGAAAACTATATACAACCATTCTAATTCGATAAATGGTTTTTCGTGCCTGAATAAAGGTTTTGTGTTTGAGGGTGCGTTTTCAGCTGGAAGCCGTCATCCCGGCGGGTGCCATGCTCTCTTCGCCGATGGACACGTCCAGTTCCTCAAAGAGACTATCGCGATCGATGTGTGGCGAGCCGTCAGCACTCGCGCCGGAGGCGAAGTAGTCGGCAATGACTTATAGGATCGGATGGGGGTAGTCACCAAGTGTAACCAAGGGGCTTCGACCATGCGCACATTCTTCTGCGTCTGCTTGTTCGCCTTGACCATCTCCGTGGCCCTCCCCTATCATGCTTATGGTGGATATATGTTCACTATGGATTATCCAACTTCAACAGATTTGCAAAATCTTTCCCCTGGCAATAATTACAGTGCTTCGGGTGAAGTTTCGTGGGGAGAGAATGACCTTCCAGTCGACAAAGGGCAGACCACAGCAGTTATCTATGATGAGGATGAAAATCTCGTTTATGTAGCTCCAGATATGGATGCAGAGGACGATCCAGTCCAGGCTCGAACGGTTGATTATGCATGTACACTTGTATTTCAAAGCGGATGGGGAAATGTGCATATAAACATTAATGTTGCTGATAACAATGGCAATGGAACGACACACACCTTTAATGGGTGGGTGGGCGATTGAAGTAAATTATCAGAGCGAACAGAGTACGTGAGGAAGGAGGGAAAAGCGTCAGGAGCCACCCTTCCGCGCCCTCGGCGGGTGGCTAGGGTTTCGTCCGCGAAACCCCGGTCCGGGACGTGGCAGACCGGGTAACGAGGACGTTACCCCAGCCACCCGCCGGATGGTCCCGGGGCACGCTCGCCCCGCTCGCCGGACCCCGGCCACCCGCCCGCCCCGGGATCGCGGCGCCCCCTGATGGGCGGATCGGCAGGACACCGAGGCGCCTGGACTCGATGATAAGGATAAGCGGCCTGGGCGCCGCACAGATCCTTGGCAAGCCGTGTGACCCGATCCGACCGCGATGCGAGGATTGCGCCGGCGCCGACGGACTTCATGGGCAAAGCCAACCCGAAGAGACCTTGGTCAAGATGGGCTGGTCTTGCCGATTCCTGACTCTGGGACCCCTCGGCTGGTTCGGCGCCGAACGAACCGAAATCCGATGCGCCGAACGAACCCACCGGCCGGCGCGACGAACTCGGCGCCGGGCCCAAACGAACTCGGCGTCCGGCAGGAACGAACTCGGCGCGGCGCCGAACGAACCGAAATCCGATGCACTGAACGAACCCACGCCCGGCGCGAACGAACTCGACGGCCGGCAGGAACGAACTCCCGGCGCGGCGCCGAACGAACTCACGCCCGGCCCAAACGAACTCGATATCTGGCGCGAACGAACTCGGCGCCGGGCCCTAATGAACTCGTGACGCGGCGCCGAACGAACCCACCGCCCCCCGGAGTCGCCGCGGGGTGGGCACGATCCGACTCCGGATCTTCTTCTACCTCAAGGAATTATGATGGTGGGCGGTGCCCACCCTACGAAGAATCACAACGGGACCGCCGGCGCCGAACGAACCCACCGCCCGGCGCCGAACGGACCGAACGCCGGGCGCGAACGAACTTGATATCCGGCCCAAACGAACTCGACGGCCGGCGCCGAGCGGACCCACCGGCCGGCGCGAACGAACTCGTGACGCGACGCCGAACGAACCCACGGGCCGGCGCGAACGAACTCGATGCCCGGCGCCGAACGAACCGAATCGTCGGTTCGATCACGATTTCATCGAATTGTTCAGTGAGCCAACACACGCCAAGCGGCGGGGATCTGGGCAATCCGGAGTGTCTGACGGCGCGTCGCCGAGGAGGTTCGCCGACCCGGGAACGAGTCGGGGATCGGCGCTCAGATGACGTAGTTCTCGACGAACGCCTTCGACTCGTGGAAGACCTTCAGGTCCTTGGGGGTGACGAAGACGTCCTCGCCGTCGGCCAGGGCGAGTTCGCAGGCAGCGCTCGCGGGTGAGCTGGACGTGGAGGCTGGTGCCGTCGAGGAGGGTCAGGTCGAGGCGGACCAGGCCGCCCGAGGGGGGTCAGGCGGCGGATCCGGGCCGACCAGGCGGGGCGGCCGTTGCGCTCGCGGGTGACCTCGAAGTCGTGCGGGCGGACGTAGACCGAGCGCCGGCGTCGTCGGGGCCGGGGACGTCCAGCGGCAGCGGCGCCTCGTCGCCGAGCCGCGTCCATGCCGAGCACCGTCTCGACCTGCAGGACGTTGACCGAGCCGAGGAACTCGGTGACGAACGGCGTCGCCGGGTGCTCGTAGAGCTCCTGCGGCGGGCCCATCTGCTCGACCTTCCCCTTGTTCAGGACGACGATCTGGTCGGAGACCTCGAACGCCTCCTGCTGGTCGTGGGTGACGAACAGGCTGGTGACGTGGACCTCGTCGTGGAGCCGGCGGAGCCAGGTCCGCAGCTCGTCGCGGACCTTGCGAGTCGAGCGCGCCGAACGGCTCGTCCAGGAGCAGGACCTTGGGCCGGGGCGCCAGCGCCCGCGCCAGCGCCACGCGCTGCCGCTGGCCGCCCGAGAGCTGCGACGGGTAGCGCTCGGCGTAGCCCGAGGAGCTGGACCAGGTCGAGCAGCTCGTCGACCCGCTCGCGGATCTCGCGCCGGCGGCCGGGGCCTCTGCACCTCCAGGCCGAACGCGACGTTCTGGCGGATCGTCATGTGCCGGAACAGGGCGTAGTGCTGGAAGACGAACCCGACGCCCCGCGCGCTGCACGGGCAGGTTGCGTGGCGTCCTCGCCGGTCAGCTCGACGTCGCCCGAGTCGGCCGGCTCCAGCCCGGCGATGATCCGCAGGATCGTGCTCTTGCCCGACCCCGACGGCCCGAGCAGCGCCACGAGCTGGCCGGCCGGGACCTCGAACGAGACCCCGTCGACCGCCTGGAACGAGCCGAACCGCTTCGAGAGGTTCCTGACCACGATGCCCACGTCATCGCCTCCCGTGATCGATGCTAGATTCGATCGATTCCGAATCTGCAAATGATCCGACATCGATCCGTTCAATCCGGCGTCTCGTGGGCCTCGACGCGCTTGCGGAGCGTCTCCATGCCGATCAGCAGGACGAACGAGACGCCGGCCAGGAGCGACGCTGGCGGCGTAGGCCCCCTCGGTGTTGAAGCTCTCGATGCCGTCGTGGACGTAGAGGGTGGCCGTCTGGGTCCGGCCGAGGATGTTGCCCGAGACGACCAGCAGGGCGCCGAACTCGCCGAGCGAGCGGGCGACGGTCAGCGTGACGCCGTAGGCCAGGCCCCAGCGGATCGACGGCAGCGTGACCCGCCAGAAGGTCCGCCAGCGGCCCGGCGCCGAGGGTGTAGGCGACCTCCTCCTGGTCGACGCCGAACTCGCGGAGCACCGGCACGACCTCGCGGACGACGAACGGCAGGGTCACGAACGATCGTCGCCAGCAGCATCCCCGGCCAGGCGTAGACGACCCGGATGCCCAGCCGGCTCGAGCCAGCGGCCGAGCCAGCCCTTGCGGGCCGTAGAGGATCACCAGCATCAGCCCGGCGATGATCGGCGAGACGGCGAACGGCAGGTCGACCAGGCCGTCGGCCAGCGTCTGGCCCCAGAACCGGTGCCGGACCAGGACCATCGCGAAGGCCAGGCCGAAGACCGTGTTGACGACCGTCGCCACGCACGCGTGATCCCCAGCGTCAGGCCGAACGCCCGCCGGGCGTCGGGCGAGGCGCAGCGCCGCCACGAACGGCCCGAGCCCCCCGGCCAGCGCCGCCGCGGACCAGGGCCAGCGTCGGCACCAGGATCAGGAGCGCGAACCAGCCGAGCACCGCCGCCGATCAGCAGCCAGCCGGCCGAGCGACGGCCCGCCGCGGCCGCGACGGCGCGCGCGGCTCGGGGCTCGGCGCGACGGCGTCGGCGCTCGAGTCGACGGTCTCAACGGCCATGCTCGACGCTCCTCGCCTCGGCCGCTGGAGCCGGTTCAGGACGATCAGGATGCCGAGCGAGCAGGCGAGCAGGACGACCGAGACGACCATCGCGCCGTGGCGGTTGCCGCTCTCGATCTCGCCGAAGATGTACATCGGGCCGGTCTTCGTCTCCAGCGGGCGGTTGCCGGCGACCATCACCACGCTGCCGAACTCGCCCAGGGCCCGGCTGAACGCCAGCGCCGTGCCGGTCAGGATCGCCGGCCAGAGCGTCGGCAGGTGACCCGGCGGAAGGTCGTCCAGCGGCCCGGCGCCGAGCGTCGCCGCGGCCTCCTCCTCGGCCCGGTCCATCTCCAGCAGGACCGGCTGCACGCTCCGGACCACGAACGGGTAGGTCACGAACAGCAGGGCCAGCACGATCCCCGGCTTCTGGTAGATGATCGCCCAGCCGTGCCGGCCGAGGAACGCCCCCAGCACGCTCGACGGCCCGTACAGCGCCACCAGCATCAGGCCGGTGACGACCGTCGGCACGGCGAACGGCAGGTCGATCAGGGCGTTCATGAGCCCCTTGCCGGGGAACGTCGTAGCGGACCAGGACCCAGGCGGTCGCCGTCCCCGTCACGGCGTTGATCGCGACCATCACCAGCGGCCGTCGCGAAGGTCAGCTTCAGGGCGTGCCAGGCGAACGGGTTCGCCAGCGCCTTCCAGAACGCCGCCGAGCCCCGGCCCGGCCGCCTGCGACCGCCAGCGCCACCAGGGGGAGGACGACCATCACGCCCAGGTACGACAGCGTCGCGCCCCGGACGAGCAGCTCGGTCGGCGACGCGGGCCGGGCCCGACGGGTCGCATCGCTCATCGCCCCGCGCCCTCGGCCGGGTGAAGAGCGAGTCCCAGACGCCCGCCCGGGTCGTAGACCTCCTTGTTGATCCTGCGCCCAGCCGCCGAGGTCGGCCATGGTGAACAGCCGGGGCGGCAGGGGCTGGCGGCCCGGGTCGGCGTCGAGCCTCGGGTCGAGCGGCCGGAAGCCGTAGTCGGCGAGGATCGCCTGGCCCTCCTCGGAGCGGAGGAAGGCGAGGAACGCCTCGGCGACCTCGCGGTTGCCGTGCCGCTCGACCGAGGCGTCGACCAGCGCCGCCGGGCCCTCGATCAGGAGCGTGGCCGGCGGGATGACGTAGGGGACGGTCGTGCCCCGTCAGCTTGCGCTGGAGGAGCAGCTCGTTCTCGTAGGTGACGACCGCGTCGCCGGTGCCGCGCTCGAAGGTGGCCATGCTCTGCCGGCCCGAGGCGTCCATGTTGACGACGCTGCGCCTGGACCCGCGCCAGCAGGTCGCGGCGCGGCCTCGGGGTCGGTCGTCCCGTCGGGCCTGAGCAGGCCGGCGCCGTAGATCGCGTTGATGTTCCAGCGGGCGCCGCCGGAGGTCTTCGGGTCGGGGTAGAGGACGTCGACGCCGGGCCTGGCCAGGTCGGCCCAGTCGTGGATCCCCTTCGGGTTGCCCGGCGCGGACGCCGATGACGACGAGGCTCCGGGTGATGATCCCCCGGTCCGGCCCGGCGTTCCAGTCCTCGCTTGACCAGCCCCGCCTTGACCAGCCGGGTGATGTCGCCTTCGAGCGAGAGGACCGCGACGTCGGCGTCGAACCCCGAGGCGATGGCCCGCGCTCTGGGCGCCCGAGCCGTTGTACGACTCCTCGAACCGGACCGTCGCGCCCGGTCCGTCGCCTTCCATCGCGCCGCGAAGGCCGGCAGGAGCGCCGTCGTGGAACGCCTCGCGGACGACCGAGTAGGCGCCGATGGTCAGGGTGTCGGTCGCCCGCCGGCTCGCCCGCGCGTCGGCGCGCAGGCCGGGACCGCGCAGGCCGCCAGGACGACGACCAGCGCCAGGCCGCCAGCGACGATCGACCGCCTGGGCATCGTCGCATGCCTCGCGTCATCCGGTCCGGCCTCGACCTCAGATGATCCAGTCGCCGACGTAACCCCGCTTCCGCTCGCGGTTCTCGCGGATCAGGTCGGCGAAGGTGGTCTGGTCGACGACGTCGGAGATCGCCTGCCGGACCCGGCCCCAGAAGCCGAAGAAGTGGCACTCGCCGTGGAACTCGCACTCCTTGGGGCGCGACTGGCTGACGCAGTCGACCGGGGCGATCGGGCCGTCGACGTACCGCATGATCTCGCCGACGGTCAGCTCGTCGGCCGCCCGGGCCAGGCGATAGCCCCCCTCCGCCCCGCGACGGCTCTGGACGAACCCGCCCCCCTTGAGCTGGCCGAGGATCACCTCCAGGAACCGGATCGGGATCAGCTCCCGCTCGGCGATCTCGGCGATCTTCAGCGGCTCCGGCCCCGCGTGCTCGGCCAGCGCGTAGATCGCCCGGATCGCGTAATAACACTTCGACGACACACTCATCGGCACGACACCCCCGTCCCGGTCGAGTGAATCATCCCTATTTCGACCAGGGAAGTCAAGATAAGGAGGTGGGCAGCGCGGGAGCGGATGCCGGCGCCCTCCGAGCCCGAGGATGGCGACGACGGAGGAGATCGTCGGCTCGGGCGGAAGTTAATCCTGCGACGGCCAGTCCACGGTGTCGTCCCCCTCGGCCGGCGCGTCGATCCGACGATCGCGGCGAGCGGGTCGCGGAGGCTGCTGGGCTCGTAGGCGAGCAGGCCGCGGCGCTCGGCGCAGGCCAGGCAGAGCCGCTCGTCGCCGCGTGGACAGGATAGATCTCGCCGTCGAGGAGGCGGTGATAGTAGTCCTGGCCGGGGGCCATCATGTAGCAGAACTCGCGGTCGCTGCCCACCTTCAGCCCGACCCGCCAGCCGGGCTCGTAGAGGAAGAGGCGGGCGGCTCGGGGGTTGGTCGTCGGTCGAGGCTCATCGGGCGTGCCCTCTCGTGGTCGGCGGCGCGGGGGGCCGGGCGTCCCCGCGACTGGCCGGCGCGCGGGGTGGATGCCGCAGGCCTCGTCGGTGCAGGGGACGTCGCGGGGCCGGGTGGCCGCGATCGCATTGTAAACCCGGCGGCCCAGCGTGCGAAACTCCCGGCAGCGAGCCGACCAGCGCCAGCGGCCAGAACAGCGGCAGTCCAGCCGGCCCAGGCGTCAGCACCGCGTCGTAGCCGACGTCGACCCGGCCGTCGGCGCGGACCAGGTGCATCGCCTGCAGGCACGCCTCGCGGGTCAGGCGACGGGTGGATCGTCGCGACGTCGACGGCCGTCAGGTCGACCGGCTCGACGACGCGGTCGGGGTCGCCCGCGGTGACCAGCGCCATCGACGCCCGGCACCGCGGGCAGGCGCCGTCGTAGAGGACCCGCCCGGCCGGCTGCGACCGCCCGGCGACCAGGCTCCGCAGCCAGGGGCCCGAGACGAACGCGAGGTTCGCCCGCGATCATCGCCAGGCCGAACTCGGTCAGCCCCGAGCGTCAGGCCGATCCCGACGTGCATCAGCGACGACCGCCGCCAGCACCAGCGGGCGGAGCGGCCGGACCCAGATCAGGACCGGGTAGCTCAGCTCCAGCGCCAGGCCGGCGTGGGTCATCACGTTCAGGAGGCACGGGTAGGCGGCCAGCCAGGTCAGGTCGAAGCAGGCGGAACTCGCCCGCGGCGAGCGTCCCCCAGATCGCCATCCCGGTCCACCACGCCGCCCCCTGGAGCTTCGCCAGGCCCGCCATGCCGTAGATCAGGACCAGGTGGAGCTGGATCAGCCGGAGCGCCAGGTTGGCCGAGACCGACGGCTCGGGCACCCCCGGCGGGACGACCCAGCGGCCGTCGTGCCGGCGCCGGGCGACCGCCGCGCCGGCGCCTGCCGATAGCGGGCGAGGAAGCGGTCGAGCGAGACCGCCTGGCCGCTCGCCCCGGTCACCGCCAGGTAGAGGGCCAGGTCGAGACGATCTGGTCGAACCCGAAGACCGCCACCGGCGACGCGACGGACCGTCGAGACGACGATCGCCCAGGCGAGCACCGCCGTCACCCGGCTCCAGAGCCCGACGGTGAACAGCGCCAGGACCGACCAGGCAGGCCACCCAGGCCGGCCGGAGCAGGCCGTCGGGGACGAGCAACCAGAACGACCAGGCCTAGCGGCATCCGCTCGGCCTCGGAACCGCGCGGACGACCGCCGGGTCGGCCCAGCCGTCGCGAGCCGAGGAAGGCGTGGAGGTCGAGCCCGTAGACCACCAGGTTCCAGAGCAGCAGCAGGCCGACGCACGACCCGGATCAGGCCCAGCGGGGTCGGGTCGGCCGGCGTGAAGAAGAAGGCGTCCCAGCCCCGCGCGGCCGCGCGCGCCGAGCTCGGCCAGGTAGGCCGCCGGCCCGGTCAGGAGGCGTCGCACGGGTAGTCTCCGATCCGCTCGGGCCGTGTAGAACTCCTCGGCGTCGAGGTCGACCGCGCCCGACCGCGGCCTCGCCAGCGACCTCGCGGACGCGCTCGAGGTCGG
Organism: uncultured Planctomycetaceae bacterium; assembly: GCA_963708145.1. Classification (GTDB taxonomy): domain Bacteria; phylum Planctomycetota; class Planctomycetia; order Isosphaerales; family Isosphaeraceae. The sequence continues at coordinate 1,235,298 of OY970189.1, forward strand.
GGATCAGGTGCATCTGGACGCGAGAGCGTCACCGCCGGGCAGCCCGGGATGCGTCCGGCACAGGTGCCGCGCGTACGACCGCGCCCAGCGGCTCCGGCTGCCGTCGCCCGTCCGCGCCGGGCGCGCCTCGAAGTCCGCGAACAGGTGGTTGGCCAGCGCCAGTTGCCGCTGATAGCAGCAGCCGCGGCCACGTCCCCCGCGTCGGGCAGCCGGACCGTCTCCTCGGGCCGGCCGTCGGCGTAGCGGATCGTCGCCGTCACGACCGGCGTCGGCGCGCGGCTCGGGGGCGTAGTAGCGATAGGCGTACCCCTGGTCGATCGACCTGATGATACGGCGCGAACCGCTCGGCCAGCGTCGCGCTCGAGCGGCGACGACGGCGGGCGCCGCCAGCGCCGCCGGCCAGCGACGGCCGCGATCGTGGAAGAGCAGGGCCGCCGACGACCAGCCGCCGCGCCCAGGCCGGCCAGCGTCGGCCCCGATCCGCGTCGATCGGGTCGACGGCATCGGATTTGCCGATTTTCTGGCCGCCCACGTGCCCCTCCCCGATCGTCTGCGACGACGATCCGGACCGCCGGTCGTCCCGGACCGCGATCCGCGCGGCCCATCCTAACCCGTATCCGACCGCCCTGACCAGGACGAGTTCGACCGGTCGCGTCCGATGACTCGATCCGAAAATCTATCACAAATTCCCCAGATCCCTATTCTTCCGCTATTTTGCACATTCGACGGTTGCAATCGATTTCGGCCGGGATTAGAATTTGCGGTACTTGAGAAGAGAATGACGAGAAAGGCAACTCGGCGGGTTAACAGGGAGAGGTCGAACGGCCCCGGCCGGGGGGAGCGAGGCCCTTGCGCGCCCGACCGTTGACGATAGGGGTCCCGAGGGTTGCCGATGCCGTGCACTGGACCCACTTCGATGTGCACCTGGGGAGGTCAGACATGCAGGGAACGATCGTGATGCTGATGGCCCTCAGCGGCCTGGGCTGTCACCACAAGAGCTGTGGTCCGGCCTACGCTCCGGCGTGCTACGGGTCGGGCTACTCGGCGGCGCTGCTACGGCAGCTACGCGCCGATGAGCTACAACGACGTACGTCGCGCCGTCCTGCTACGGCTCGTGCTATTCGCTCGGCTACAGCGGCAGCTACACCGGCTGCTACGGCGGCATGTCCGGCGGCTGGGGCGGCTGCTACGGCGGCGGCAACTGCGGCGGCGGCTGCTACGGCGGCTGGGGCGGCGGCTGCTACGGCGGCGGTGGCGGCGCCTGCTACGGCGGCGGTGGCGGCGGCGGGTGCTTCGGCAAGCACCACGGCGGCGGCGGCGGCCTGCTCGGCCGGCTGCTGCGGCCGGCAGCGAGCAGCTACTGCTGCGACTACGGCGCCGGCTGATGGCGGGCTGCTACGGCGGCGGCGGCTGCTACGGCCTGGGCTACGCGCCTCCGGTCTACGGCAGCTACACGCCGGTGTACGGCGGCCGTACGCGGCGGGCCAGGCGATGTGGCACGGCGTACCCGGCCGGCCAGGTCGCGCTGCCGCCGGCCGTCGGCGAGACGATCGCGCCGGCGCGGCTCGACGGCACCACCCCGGCGACGGCCGCCGGCACGACGCCCGGCCCCCGAGCCGCCGACGCCCGGCGCCGGCGCCCGCGGCGCCCGGCCCGAGTCGACCCCGGCCCCGCCGCCCCCGCCCCCCGCGGGCACCGAGACCACCGACGCCGAGGACCTGACGCCCCCCCTCGCGGCCCGGCGGGGCCCCGGCCCGCTCCGGGTCGATGAGATCGGGCCCGAGCGGCCCGACGGTCCATCGCGGCGTCGCGACGCCCCGGTGGACCGTTTCCATTTCATCCCACCGGGTGCCGGGGCGGCATGAGGCGCCCGCGATGGCACCGAAAGCGTTCCGTTCCGCGGGCGCATGCCGTATAATCCGCGGAGCCGGGCCCCGGAGAGGCGGGACGCCGGCCGCCGTTCGTGATGGCGCGGAACCCGGAGCCCCCGATTGCGATGGATACCAGTCGCCCGACGTCGCATCTCGTGGATCATATGGACGGACGATTGCCCCCGGACGACGAGCGCGAGCGCACGGAGTGGCTGATCCGCAACCTCGGCGAGGCGCTCTGCCGACACTGGGGATCTACCGCGTCCCCGACGACCTGGTCCTCTCGGTCGTGATCCCGGTCTACAACGAGCGGAACACGATCCACGAGATCCTCCGCCAGGTCCGCGCCGTGCCGATCCGCAAGCAGATCATCCTGGTCGACGACTGCTCGACCGACGGCACCCGCGAGATCCTCCGCGGCCTGGCGGCCGACGAGCCCGACCTGACGATCGTCTTCCACGAGAAGAACCAGGGCAAGGGGGCGGCCCTGCGGACCGGGTTCCGGCACGCCACCGGCCAGATCGTCATCGTCCAGGACGCCGACCTCGAATACGACCCGGCGCAGTACCTCCAGCTCATCCAGCCGATCGTCGAGGGCAAGGCCGACGTCGTCTACGGCTCGCGGTTCATCGGCGAGACGCACCGGGTCCTCTACTTCTGGCACTCGCTGGCCAACAAGTTCCTGACCCTGCTGTCGAACATGTTCACCAACCTGAACCTGACCGACATGGAGGTCTGCTACAAGGTCTTCCGCCGCGAGGTGATCCAGGGGATCACGCTGAAGAGCGACCGGTTCGGGTTCGAGCCCGAGGTGACGGCCAAGGTCGCCCGGTTCCAGGTCCCGCCGCTCGAGGGCCGGCCCGGCGCGGCGGTGCCGGGTCTACGAGATGCCGGTCAGCTACAACGGCCGCGACTACAGCGAGGGCAAGAAGATCGGCTGGAAGGACGGCGTCCAGGCCCTCTACTGCATCGTCCGCTACGCCTTCGCCGACTGAGCCGGCCCGGGCCCGATCGGCCGACCCCGGAGGTACCCGCCATGCCGCGCCTCGCCTCGTCGCCCGTCGCCCTGCGCTCGCGCTCGCGCTGGCCCTCGCCCGTCGCCGGCCGCCGGCGCCCAGCAGGCCGGGACGGCCAAGCCGAAGGCGAAGCCGCCACGGTCCGACGCCCGCCGCGACCCGCCCGGCACCTACATGGGCCGGCCGATCGCCGACGTGATGACGTTCGCAGGGGGCCGACTGGCTGGTCCGCCCCGAGCGCGAGGAGGAGGAGCAGCCCGAGCGCGATGCTCGACGCCCTGAAGATCCAGCCGGGCGCGACCGTCGCCGACGTCGGCGCGGGGGTCGGCTACACGAGCCTCCGCCTGTCGCGGCGGGTCGGGCCGAAGGGGACCGTCCTGGCGACCGACCTCCAGCCGGAGATGCTCCGGATGCTCGCCGAGAACGCCCGCGCCGCCGGGGTCAAGAACATCAAGCCGATCCGCGCCACCGCCGGCCGACCCCAAGCTGCCCGAGGGCGCAGGTCGACCTGGTCCTGATGGTCGACGTCTACCACGAGTGCGCCGACCCCGAGGCCACCCTCCAGGGCCTCCGCAAGGCGCTGAAGCCCGGCGGCCGGCTCGTCCTGGTCGAGTTCCGCGGCGAGGACCCCGAGGTCCCGATCAAGCCCGAGCACAAGATGACCCTCGCCCAGGTCCGCCGCGAGGTCGAGCCGCAGGGCTTCACCTTCAAGGAGACGCTCGAATTCCTCCCCTGGCAGCACATCATCATCTTCGAAAGACCGGCCGATGAGAAGAAAGATGAGCCACAGAGGACACAGAGTCCACCGAGGGAGGAGAGAGGGAAAGAAAGTTGAATCCCAAACTTTGAATTAAATGAAATTGTCTTGTATTCTCTGTGGCCCTCTGTGCCCTCTGTGGCCAGTCCCCCATTCATCCTCCCGCGCCGGGGATGCCGTAGCGGTTGCGGAGGTCGACGATCAGGGCGGCGAGGTCGGCGGGGAGGGGGGCCTCGACGCGGACGTCCTGGTCGGTCAGGGGGTGGACGGAAGCCGAGCGTCTGGGCGTGGAGGGCCTGGCGGTGGAACCGGGCCTTGGACCGGGGCCGGCTGCGGGGGCGGTAGACGGCGTCGCCGACGACGGGGTGCCCGATCTCGGCCAGGTGGATGCGGATCTGGTGGGTCCGGCCGGTCTCGAGCCAGCAGGCGACCAGCGTCGCGACCGGGCCGAACCGCTCGACGACGCGGTAGTGCGTGACCGCCGGCTCGCCCCTCGCCCGGGCCGCGGGCGACGCCCGCGGCGGAGGTCGCCGCGGTCGGTCACCAGCGGCCAGGTCGATCGTCCCGGCCTCGCGGCGCGGGCGACCCCTCGACGACGGCGAGGTATTGCCGCTCGATGTCGTGCGCCCGGAACAGCGCCTGGAAGGCGCGGACGGCCTCGGGCGAGCGGGCCAGGGCCAGGGCCCCGGAGGTGTCCTTGTCGAGCCGGTGGACGACCCCGACGAACGGCCTGCGCACCGCCGTGGCGGATCGCCAGGTAGCGGCCGGCGCGCTCGATCAGCGTGTCGCGCTCGCGGTCGGGCGTCGGCAGGGTCAGCACGCCGGCCGGCTTGTCCACGACCAGGACGTGCCGGTCCTCGTGGAGGACGCGGAGCCGGCCGGCGACGGTCCGCGCCTTGGGCCGGCTCGGGAAGAACGCGACCGGCGGCGTCGGGCTCGACCTCGCGCCCGGGCTCGTCGCAGCGGTCGCCCGCCACGTCGACCCGGCCGTTGCGCACCGCCTCCTGCGCCGCCCTGCGCGACAGGCCGAACCGCTCGGCGACCAGCTTATCGAGGCGGATCGGGAGAGAAAATGATGAGTAATGAGTGATGAGTAATGAGTGGCAAACCTAAATTTTCTCGTTTTCTACTCATTACTCATCACTCATTACTCATTGCTTCCCGTCGAGACCCGGGAAGGGGGCGGCCTTCCAGTCCGTGACGGCCGCCCGTTTCCCGCGACCTCGCCGGCCCGAACAGCGGCGCGATCGCGGGCAGTTTCCTTGGTCTGAGGCCGCGCCATCGTGGGGGCCTTCCGTGACGGGCCTCATTGTAGCAACGGCGACCCTCGATGCCAGACCCCATCGCCCGTCCGGGCGGCCCCGGGACGCGAGATGCAGGGCGATGAGGTGACGTTGGACGACGGCCGCGCCGACGGAACCGCCCGCCGCTTCGGGACGTGCCGCGACGTCGAGGGGGCGGTGTCGGATGTCGCGTCAAATCCGCGGGAATTCGAAAAAAGGAAGACGGGGCGGACTTTGACGACCCCGCCGTGAGGATACGCGGCCGGGTCGATTGGGGATCAGGGTCGCGCGCTCGCCCAGAGCGCGGCCAGTTCCCCATCGGCGAGCTCGCGAGGGAAGATCGCCACCTCGGCCAGGGCCCCCTGGAAGAAGCTCTTCAGGTCGCGCGTGCCCAGGCGGACCGGCGCCGTCCCGTTCTCGGGGATGATCACCGGCCCTCCGGTGGCGGATTGATCCAGGGGGTCTCGGTCGCGCCGGAGGCCGTCCTTGAAGATCGAGACCTCGGTCGCGTTGATGATCCCGGCGATCATCAGCCACTCGCCCGGGATGACCGCGTCCTGGAAGTAGCTCCCGTTGCCGAGGTGCCCATCGAGGTTGAAGGCGTAGAAGCTGATCCGGTTGTCGCGGCCCTCGGAGTTGCCGTCCTGGTACATCCGGAAGGTCCACTCGTACTGCCTCGGCTGGCCCTTGCCGAGCCAGTGGACGTATCCCGTGCCCTCCTGGACGGGCATGGAGAGGCTGTCGGGCGCATCCAGGCCACGACCGTGATGGCGCCGGTGGTCGGCTGGCTCCACGCGTCGTCGTCGGGGATCTCGACGTACTGATCGACCCCGTTGAGGAGCACCGCGCGGGGGCCGACCGTGCCGGTCACGCCCAGCGACGGATGGCCCTGATAGGTGCCGTGTCGCCCGTTCCCGGAGGAGTCGTGGGCGGTCGTGCCGCCGGTTTCGTCCAGCTTCCAGTAGCCGGCCGGGCCGAGCGAGAGGACCTCGCGAGCGTAGGCCGTGTCGCCCGATTGGTGGGTCGTCATGCTCGGGACCATCCGGAGGACTGTCGCGGGTCGGGCCCGGGGCCGCGTCACGTGACGCGGCCCCGGGCCCGCCAGTCTACTTCGCCCCGCCGCCGTCGCCGGTCTCGGCGCCGGGGAGCGGGTTGCCCTCGGGGTCGAGGACGTTGATGACCTTGGCGAACGGCAGCGACCTGCAGCGCCGGCTCGACCTTGGCGCGGTCGCCGACGACCAGGATCGTCAGCCGGTTCGGGTCGAGGTACTTCCGGGCGACCCGGTCGACGTCGGCCCTGGTGACGGCCTCGACCTTCGCCTGGTAGGTGGTGAAGTAGTCGTCGGGCAGGTCGTAGAGGACCAGCTCGGCGAGCGTGCCGGCGACGTCGGAGGTCGTCTCGAACCGCCCGGGAAGCCCTTGATGAGTCCGGTCCTTGGCGAAGGCCGAGCTCGGCGTCGGTGACGGGCCGGGGGCCGGTGATGTCGGTCAGCTCCTTGACCAGCTCGACCAGCGCCTCCTTGGTCACGTCGGTCTGCGACCGAGCCGCCGGCCTCGAACGGGCCGGGGCCGATGCCGGAAGGCGAAGTGCGAGCGGGCGCCGTAGGTGTAGCCCTTGTCCTCGCGGAGGTTCAGGTTGATCCGGCTGGAGAACTGGCCGCCCGAGGACCGCGTTCATCACCGTCAGCGGGAAGTAGTCGGGCGTGCTCCGCGGCGACGCCGACCTGGCCGACGGCCAGGACCGACTGCGCCGCGGCCGGCTTGTCGACGAGGTAGACCGTCACCGCCTTCGACGGCGGCGGCTCGGGCAGCGTCGGCTCGGGGACCGTCGCCCGGCTTCCAGTCCTTCAGCGCCTTCTCCAGGACCGGCGGTGATCGCGTCGGGCGTGGTGTCGCCGACGACGATCAGGGCGGCGTTGTTGGGCAGGAACAGCCGCTTGTGGAAGGCGACGACGTCGTCGCGGGTCAGCGCCTCGACCGTCTTCGGCGTGCCGAGGTCGGGGCGGCCGTAGGGGTGGTCCTCGCCGTAGAGGAGCCTGCGGGAAGACGACCCCGGCGATCGCCTCGGCGCTGTCGAGCCGCGCCTGGAGCAGCGGCGAGCCGCTGGACGCCGGAGCCGGTCCAGCTCCTTCGCCGGGAACGCCGGGTGGAGCAGGACGTCGGTGTAGAGGTCGAGCGCCTTGGCCGTGTGCTTGGTCAGGGTCGTCAGCGAGAGCGTGCTCGACTCGAGGCTCGCCGCCGGCGTCGATCGAGGCGCCGATCTCCGACAGGGCGCCGGCCAGCCCGAGCGAGTCGCGCGACGTCGTCCCCTCGGTCAGCAGCGTCGGCGGTCAGCGAGGCCAGCCCCTCCTTGCCGGCGGGGACGAGCGTCTCGCCCCCCTTGACGACCAGGTTCAGGCGTCAGGATCGGCAGCTCGTGCCGCTCGGCGATCAGCACCTCCAGGCCGTTCGAGAGCCTCCGGCGCACGACCGGCGGCGGGGTGAACTTCGGGCGTCGGGCCGAGCTTGGGCATCGACCGAGCGGTCGAACGTGTCCTTGACCGCGGCGGCCTTCGGGCTCGCCAGCGGGCGCCTGCTTCGAGCGGTCGACCGTCGACCTCGGCGGGCCGCGGCGGTCGGCGGGCCGGGGACGACGTCGAGCCGGACGCGGTCGGCGGTCAGGTACTGCTTCGCCACCCGCTTGACGTCGGCCGGCGTGACGGCGAAGAGCCGGACCATCTCGGCCTTGTAGGCCAGCGGGTCGCCGAACTCGACGTTGTAGCTCGTTGAGGAAGTCGGCCTTGCGCCTGGACCGACTGGAGGCCGACGATCGAGCTGGCTCTCCTGGGTGTTCTGCGCCTTGAGGACCTCGTCGCTCGGTCGGCCCGTCGGCCTTGAGCCGGTCGATCTCGGCGTCGGCGATCTTGACCAGCTCGTCGAGCGTCCTGGCCGGGCCGGGCGTAGATCGTGACGGCGAACTCGCCGGCCAGGGCGGCTGGTGGGGTGGCCGGCCGCGACGCTGCGCGGCGAGCTGGCGGTCGTACATCAGGGCGCGGAAGAGCCGGTTCTCCTTGTCGAGCCCGCCGAGGACGATCGCGAGGACGTCGAGCGCCGGCTCGTCGGCGTCGCCGCGCGGGCACGGTCGGCCAGACCAGCTCGACGCGGGGCAGCGAGACGCGGTCGGTCATCGTGAGGTGCTTCGGCTCGTCGAGCGTCGGCACCTGCGGCTCGAGCCTGGCCGACCTCGGGCCCCGCGGGGAGCGGGCCGAAGTACTTCTCGACCAGCCGTCTTGGCCTCGGCCGGGTCGAAGTCGCCGGCGATGCAGAGGCTGGCGTTGTTCGGGCTGTAGTAGGTGCGGAAGAAGGCCGAGACGTCGTCGAGGCTGGCGGCCGACAGGTCGGCCATCGAGCCGATGACGCTGTGGTGGTACGGGTGGCCGGGCGGGTAGAGCGCCTCGAGCGAGCTTCTCGTGCGACTGGCCGTACGGGACGTTGTCGACCCGCTGCCGGCGCTCGTTCTTGACCACGTCGCGCTGGTTGTCGAGCTTCGCCTGGGTCAGGGCCGGCAGCGAGGAAGCCCATCCGGTCCGATTCGAGCCAGAGGGCCAGCTCCAGGCGCGTTGCTCGGGACGGCCTCGTAGTAGTTGGTCCGGTCGGTGCTGGTGCTGCCGTTGATCTCGGCGCCGAGCTTCTCGAGCGGGCCGAAGTACTCGTCGTCGTGGTGCTGCGAGCCCTGGAACATCAGGTGCTCGAACAGGTGGGCGAACCCGGTCCGGCCCGGCTTCTCGTCCTTCGAGCCGACCTTGTACCAGAGGTTGACGCCGACGACCGGGGTGGTGTGGTCCTCGTGGAGGATGACCTCCAGGCCGTTGGGCAGGGTGTACTTCTCGACCTTGAGGTCGGGGACCTGCGGCGCCCGCTCGTCGCCGCGGGCCGACGCCCCGGCCAGCAGGAGGCCCGCCGCCGCGACGGCGAGCCGGGGGAAGATGCCGCGTCTCATGGGGTTGCTCGCTCCCTGAACGTGGGTCCGATCGTCCGAGAAAGCCCCGTTCTAACCGCTTTCGGACCCGATCGTCCAGAGATCCCCCCTGCCCTCCGCCGCGACGGGCTGCCCGCGCCGTCCCCGATCAGAACGCGTCGGCGCTGACGACCTCGCCATTGTTGCGGCTGCCGATGGCCCACCAGGTCTGGATGTTGACGCTGCTCTTGATGAAGCGGACCGAGCCGTCGCAGAAGCCGACGTTGACGCCCCCCGGGTGGTTGCTGGTCGCCGTGAGCGCGTCGCTGTAGTCGCCGGGGGCCTGCGTGTCCCCCTGCGACGTGTCGATGCAGGTGAGGCCGTTGGGGGTGTTGAAGTGGTTGTAGGCGTTGAATCGGAGCGTGCTGCCGTGGCTCCCGCTCCACACGCCCCCCGTATACCAGTTGACGCCGGCGGGGACCGAGGTCGTCGACGACGGCAGGCTGTTGCAGGCCTGCACGACCTGCAGCGCCGACGCCGCGTTGCCCTGGTCTGCGGGCACGGTCACCTGCACCTGGAACGCGGCACGCAGCGCCTGGCCGGACGAGCCGGGGGAGATCGCCGACGTGGTGCTCAACCCTACCAGCTTCTCGCTGAACGCGACCGTGGCGGACGTCCCGTCGGTGATGCCCGAAATGCCGTGCGTCCCGACGTTTCCGTTCGAGTAGTCCAGGGCGTTCGTGCCGGGGCCGCCGGTGGCCATCGGGGTGATCGGCCCGCTCCAGGCCATGATCGGGCTGGGGCCGCCGTAGTTGGCCGCGTAGTTGGTCCAGGAGGCTCCAACGGGGGCCGGACGACTGGCTCTCGGAGGGGCAGATCAGGGCCCGGATCGTCGAGTACGAGAGCGTGGAGTTTTGCACGGCCTGCGCGCCGAACGAGTAGTTCGCCGTGTTGGACAGCGCCTGCTGTTCCATCGTCGAGAGCAGGGCCACGGCCCACCCCAGCGGCCAGGCGCCGCTCCCCTTGCCGATCGTATTCGCCGGCGTGGAGATCGGGAAGATCATGAAGTTCGTGAAGAGCGGCGGGAAGGCGTCGTTGGCCGAGATGTAATTCTGCGTGGCCAGGCCGAGTTGCTTGAGGTTGTTGACGCACTGGGCCCGCCGGGCCGCCTCGCGCGCCGCCTGCACCGCGGGCAGCAGCAGCGCGATCAGGACGGCGATGATCGCGATCACCACCAGCAGCTCGATCAGCGTGAACCCGCGACGACGCCGTGACCGCATGTCGCACCCCCGGGTATGAGTGACCAGCGATGGGAAACGGGGCGGGACGAGCGGGTCGGGAGGCATCTCGATCCGGACACCCACCGGGACGGCCGTCCACGCATCGGCGACCCATGAGCCCGGTACTGCCCCGATCCCTGATGATAGGGCCTTCGTCGGCCAAGTCCACACGTTTCCCGAGGGGCGGATTCGCAAGGGGGGACTGCAAAGTCAGGAACGAAGGAGGAAGACGGGGCACGATCGTAGGGCCGGCTGTGCCAGCCACGCTTCGACCCGGCCGGCGGAGCCGGCCCTACGCCTGGCCTCGTGGGCGATCCGGGGTAAAGCAGCCGAGGCGGATCGTGTTCCAGCGATTCCGAGGATTCTCGATGTTGGGGCCTGATCTCCCAGGGGTTTTCTCTGTTCCCTGAATTCCTTCGGCTTTTCGGTTGGCGTGGGGGTCGGGCCTGCATTATGCTGGCCGATGTCCCACATCAGGCTTCTCGACCGAGGTCGAAGTCCGCCCGGCCCGGAGTGCAGAGACCATGCTCCTGGGACCCGTCTTCCGCGCCGAGCTGCTCCGGACCGCTCGCCGAGGGCGCTACTACGTGCTGCGGTCCGCCTACGGGGCGGTGCTCCTGCTGCTCGTCTGGGGCGGCTACTGGGGGACGTTCCGCGGCGCGCCGAGGGCGACGATCGCCGCGGTGGCCCGGTTCGCCGAGGAGACGTTCATCACGTTCGCGATCGTCCAGCTGGCGACGGTCCTCGTCCTGGTCCCGCCGCTGTTCGGCGGGGCGATCGCCGACGAGAAGCAGCGCAGGACGCTCCACTACCTGATGGCCAGCCGGCTCTCGGGCGGCGAGATCGTCCTGGACAAGGTGCTCGGCCGGGTGCCGCACCTGGGGATCACCCTGGCGATGGGCCTGCCGGTCGTCAGCCTCCTGGGCCTCTTCGGCGGGATCCCGGCGGAGTACGTCGCGGTCGCCTACGTCGGGACGCTCTCGACGGCGGCGTTCGCCGTGGCGCTGACGGTCCTGGTCTCGACGCTGGCGAGGCGGGTCCGGCAGGCGGTCCTGATCTCCTACGTGTTCATGCTGGCCTGGCTGTTCCTGCCCTCGATCGTCGCCACGTTCGGCCGGGCCTTGTATCCCGCGTCGTTCGCCCGGGTCGGCCCGATCCTCGATTGGTTGCGGCTCTCCAGCCCGTTCGGCGTCTGGGCCTCGACGCGGATCGGGCGCTGGAGGCCGGGCCTCGGCCTGGGGGGGCCGTGGGCCGAGTTCGAGTGGATGGTCGGCCTCCAGCTCGGGGCGGCGGCGGTGTGGCTCCTGCTGGCGGTCTGGCGGCTCCGGCCGACGTTCCGCCGCCAGGAGGCGACCCCGGCCGCGGCGGACCTGGTTCGGCGCCCGAGGGGCCCGTCGGCGGCGGCGATGGCTGGCCCGGCCCGACTGCGGCGACGACGCGGTCCTCTGGAAGGAGCGGTATTTCGCCCCGAACGACGTCTTCACCAAGCTGGTGCTGCTGCCGGCGACGGTCGTGGTCGTGAGCGTCCCCCTGGCCCTCCTCACCGAGGTCGACGGGGCGGTCGGCCGGGCCTTGGTCAACCTCTGGCGGCCGGCTCCGCGGGCCAGTTCTTCCGCGACGAGCTCGCCTGGGCCCTGCGGGTCGACCTCGGGCTGGTACGCGGCGTTCTGGCTGCTGGCGGTCGCCGGCGCCTCGGCGTCGTGCGTGACGGTCGAGCGCGAGGAGGACACCTGGGTCGGCCTGACCTCGACCCCGTTGACCGGCCGGGAGATCCTCCGGGGCAAGGTGCTCGGGGCGATCTGGAACCAGCGGGATTCGGCGCCGTGCTCGTCCTGATCTGGTCGGCGGGCCTGCTGACCGGGGCGGTGCACCCGCTGGGGTTGCTGGCCTCGGTCGCCGTGGTCGGCGTGCTGACCTGGTTCGTCGCGGCGCTGGGGGTCCACGCCTCGCTGCGGGCCCGGAGCACGTCGCGGGCCCTGGCGACGACGATCGTGGCCCTGTGCGTCTTCAACGCCTATCCCATCCTGCTCGTCCGGTGGTTCTTCGGGGATCTCGGCTGGGACTCGTCGTTCTCCCTGCTGGGGGCCCTGCCGAGGCTCGCGGCCGGCCCGCTGGTGTCGTACGGGTTCGTCGCCGAGTCGTGGGGGGTGGCGAGGATGGGGGGGATCGGCGAAGTGATCTCGGCGGGAGACGTCACGGTCGGCCTGCTCCTCCTGGCGATCGTCACCGGCACCGCGGCCTTGCTGACGAGGCGGGCCGTCGGCCGATTCGACCTCTGGCTCGACCGCCCCCGTCTGACGGCGGCGAACCGGGGAAGTGTCGCTGACGACGATGATCACAGCCGATTCCTCAGCCGCTCCAGCGTGGCGAGGTCGTCGGCCACGTCTCGCTCGGTCGGGCGATAGACCGGGATCTTTCGGCCCATCAACTCGCCCTCGAACTCGGCCCGGCTCAGCCCGGCGAGCTTCGCGGCCGGCCCAGAGCGCAGCTTGCCCGCGTCGAACAGGCGGCAAGCGATCTCGACGACCGCCTCACGCTCGGTCAGGCCGGCCTCTCGTAGGGTCTCGTCGGAAATCACGACGGGCATCGGGGTTACCCTCGGGGCCGGTGCGTTGAGCCGACCGCGTTCATTCTATCAGGGCGAAGATCCGGGTCGAGGAGTCGCCGTTCAGACGATCACCCGCAGCTTCCGCAGCCGCTCGATCGCCGCGTCGAGCGTCTCGTCCTTCTTGCAGAAGCAGAAGCGGATGTAGCCGGCGGCCGAGCGCCTTGTCGCGGAAGAAGCTGGAGCCGGGGACGGTCGCGACGCCGACGTCGCGGACGAGGTGGCGGGCGAAGGCGACGTCGTCGGTGGCGCCGAAGGCGTCGATGCCGGCCATCACGTAGTAGGCGCCCTGCGGGCGGCTCGAGGTCGAAGCCGACCTCGATCAGGGCCGAGCAGAGGCGGTCGCGGCGGGCCTGGTAGTCGGCGGCGAGCCGGTCGTAGTAGTCGCGGGGCAGCCGGTAGGCGAACGCGCCGGCCTCCTGCAGCGGGGCGGCGGCGCCGATCGAGACGTAGTCGTGGACCTGGCGGAAGGCGTGCGTCAGGTCGCGGCGGCGCGATCATCGTGCCGACCCGCCAGCCGGTCACCGCGTAGGTCTTCGACATCCCGCCGATCGTCACCGACCGCTCGCGCATCCCGTCCAGGCTCGCCAGCGCGACGTGCGGGCGGCCGTCGTAGACGATGTGCTCGTAGATCTCGTCGGTGATCGCGATCACGTCCCACTTGCGGCAGAGGGCGGCGATCGCCTCCAGGTCGTCGCGGCGTGAAGACGGTGCCGGTCGGGTTGTTCGGGTTGCAGAGGACGATCGCCTTGGTCCGGTCGTTGAAGGCGGCGGCCAGCTCGTCGGGGTCGAAGGTCCAGCCGGGCGGGCGGACGCGGGACGAACCGCGGGCGTGGCGCCGGCCAGGACGCAGTCGGGCCAGTAGTTCTCGTAGAACGGCTGCGACAGGATCACCTCGTCGCCCGGGTTGATCAGCGACAGCAGGGCGACGAGCATCGCCTCGGTGCTGCCGCAGGTGACGGTGATCTCGGTCTCGGGGTCGACCGTCCAGGCCGAGGTGCCAGGCGGCGTGCTCGGCGATCGCCTCGCGGAGGCTCCGCGCGCCCCAGGTGATGGCGTACTGGTTGACGTCGGCCTCGATGGCCCGGCAGGCGGCCGCCTTGACCTCGGCCGGCGCGGGGAAGTCGGGCATCCCCTGCGCCAGGTTGACGGCGCCGTGCTTCGGACGGCCTCGATCGACATGCCGCGGATCACGCTCTCGGTGAACCGCGACGCCTTGTGCGAGAGCAGGGGAGGTTGCATCGGGCCGATCTCGTCGGGATGCGGTCGGTGGGTGCCGGCGCCGACCCGTGTGTCGGAGCTCGGCGAGCGCACGGGTTCGAGGACGGCCCGTGGCCCCGCACCGTCGCCGCGGAGTCCATTGTCGCCCACCCGCGGGCCATCCCGCAACATCGGTCCGACCGCCCCGCGCCAGGATCGCGCGATCCGTCGCCAGACGCGCCGAGCGACCCGCGGCGGCCGCCGGGGCGCGCGTTTCGGCGTCGGAGCGACGCGCGATGCGCCGATAGAACAGCGGGGCCGCCTCGGGCCCAGGATGGATCGGTTCTCCCCGCCAGGGGATCATGGAGGGTCGAACGATGTCGGTTGAACGCACGGAGGGCCGCCGGACGAACCATCGGGCGTTCCGGCCGACGCTGGAGGGCGGCCTGGAGCCGCGACTGGTGCTGTCGCATCGGTCACGACGTCGCCACTCCCTCTTGCATCACCCCAAGATCGGCGTCGCCTGGAAGCTCCAGCAGCCGCCGTTCCTGTCGCGGAACGCGCCGCCGTTCCAGATTACCAGGCCCCGCAGGAGAAGGTGGGCGTCAACATCGCCACGGCGCACGGCGGCCAGTCGGTGAAGGTCGCCACCCCCAACGGCGTCGTTCTACGTCCAGCTGACCGAGTTCCTCCCGACCACGGCGATCGGCGCGACGACCGTCGACGACCGGCCAGAACCCGATCCAGGGCCAGATCCCCGGCGCCGCGGGCGTGCAGCCGATCGGCACCGTCCGCGCCTACCCGATGACGGGCGGCCGGGTCGGCCTCATCGTCGACGGCTCGAACACGCAGACCGAGCTCGACATCAGCTCCGCCGGGTTCCCGCAGCGCAAGGGCTACGCGCACAGCTTCGCCTACGCGCAGGCGGCGCGAGTCGCACATCCTGAACATCGGCCAGATCACCGTCAACACCGGCGTGATCAGCGCGATCAACGGCTACCACACCGCCGACCTGTCCGGCCCGCTGGTCGTCTCGGGCACCCAGCCGGTCGACCGGATCTCCTTCGACGCCCTGCATCCGGGGGCCTCGATCGTCACCGGCGGCGACCTGAACACGCTCGACGTGCTCAACGGGATCAACCTGAACAGCGGGCCCGGGATCGTCATCGGCCGCGACCTGAACCTGATCAACGTCGGCCTCGACGTGAACCTCAGCAACGGGGCCTCGATCCGGGTCGGGCGCTACCTCGGGCTGCAACCCCAGCCGCCCAAGGGGACGGGCAACGGGTCGAACTTCCTCTCGCTGAACCAGTCGCTGCTCGGGACCAATTCGGCGGCCGTCCTCCCCGGCCTGGCCGGGAACATCAGGGGCAACCTCATCCTCGGCGCGGGCAGCACGTTCACCGTGAACAATGGCATCCCCAACACGTCGATCACGACAGGCATCACCGGCACCCTGCCCGTCACCATCTCCGAAGCCTTCCTCGTCAACGGCGCCGTGATCGGCACTTCCACCCTGGGGAGCCAGATTCCCGCCCCCCAGCCCCGGGCTTTCTCAACCCGAACAATACCTTCTCCAATTCGCCGTTCACCGGTACGGAGCCCAATTTCGTCGCCCGCAACGGATTCCAGTTCACCGACTTCGTCTTCCCCGACCACCGACCTGATCCCGGCGAAAAGACCTTCTCCCGCACCCACGACCCTCGGCCCCGGGCGAGCCCACCGCCCGACGGCCGGGGGTCGCAGCGCGCCCGGACTCGGCCCGCCGCGACGACCCCCGAAACGCGAACTAAGCTTGAAGCGCATCCGGGTCGGTCACCGGACGAGACCAACCGCGGAGTCTTCGTAGACCACCGATGCCAAATGGGTGGGATGGCGGATGACAGAAGGCTTTGAGATCCCATAAATCCTGTCATCCGCCATCCCACCCATTTGGCATCGATGGTCTGACTCGGGGCGCCCACGGCACCCGCCGCGGAGACGCACCCAGCACCGGCGAGGGCGGCATGAAGATCCTGATCGTCGAGGACGACCTGCTGTCGTCTCTGGTCCTCCGCAAGACGCTCGAGAAGATGGGCCACGAGATCGTCACCGCCGTCGACGGCGTCGACGCCTGGCATCGCGTCCAGCAGGACGATATCCGCCTCGTCATCTCCGATTGGATGATGCCGCGCATGGATGGGTTGGACCTCTGCCGCCGCATCCGGTCGCGGCCGCACCGCGCGTACATCTACATCTTCCTGCTGACGGCCAAGCAGCAGCGGGAGGATCGGATCGAGGGGTTGCGGGCGGGGGCCGACGACTTCCTGGTCAAGCCGTTGGACCGCAGCGAGCTGATGGCGCGGGTCCACGTGGCGTTGCGCATCCTGGCGATGCAGGAGGAGTTGCAGAGCCGCTCGCGCGAGCTGGAGGAGGCGCACGCCGAGCTGGAGCGGAAGAACGCCAAGCTGGCCGAGGCGGCCATCAGCGACAGCCTGACGGGGCTGAAGAACCGCCGCCACTTCCGCGAGGTGCTGGAGCAGAGCTACTCGTTCGCGGTGCGGCAGGGGCTGCCGCTGTCGGTGGTGATGCTCGACGTCGACCAGTTCAAGCCGTACAACGACAAGTTCGGCCACCCGGCCGGCGACTCGCTGCTGGCCGACCTGGCCGCCACGCTCTTGGACAACGCGCGCGACCACGACCTGGTGGCGCGGTACGGCGGCGAGGAGTTCGTGATCCTGCTGCCCGGGACGCCCGCCGAGCAGGCCCGGCTGTTCTGCGAGCGGACCCGCGCGGTCATCGAGTCGAAGCCGTGGCCCCTGCGCCCGATCACGGCCAGCCTCGGCGTCGCCACCAACACCCCGGCGACCGCCAACGCCTCGCAACTGATCGACGAGGCCGACCAGGCCCTCTACCACTCCAAGAAGCTCGGCCGCAACCGCGTGACCCACTTCCGCGACCTCGCCTTGGTCAGTGCTGGGTGCTGAGTGCTGAGTGCTGAGTCTTGTCGGGCGTGTGGGGCGCGCCGGTCTGGCCTCGGGATCTTCGAAGCCCGTCCCTTCCCGCGGTCCGTGAGCGTGGATACAATCCCGGCGTTCAACTTCCCCGGGCCGCGCCATCCGCCCCGATGCGGGCCGAGGGGAAAGGAGGGACGCACACCGATGGGCGTGACCATCCGCGAGACCGGCTCGGGGACGGCCCTGGCCGAAGCCGAGCCCGGCGATCGTCTGATCTCCTACGAGGGGAACCTGTACTTCGACCCCGCCGCGGTCCGCGGCGAGGTCCTCCGGGTGACCGAGCGGACCTACACCTGCCCGTACAAGGGGACCTGCCACTGGGTCGATTACGTCGGCCCCGACGGCCGCACCGTCCGCGACGTGGCCTGGGTCTACGCCAGCCCCAAGCCCGGCCACGAGGCGATCGAGGGCCGCTACGGCTTCTACGCCGGCTCGCGCGGGGCCACCCGGCAGGACGGCTGACCCGGCGGCGGGATTGATGCGATCCGATGCCTGGGACGAGGATCTCAGCAAGACAGCGAACCAAGGGCGCCGTCGATGTCCTGGCATTCCTGCGCGATCATGATCCATGCGGACCGATCGGGCGATATCGTCGGCCTGCTGGACGAGATCGGATTCCCCGGCGCCCATCGCGTCGGCTCGACCTCGTTCGATGAGGCAACCTCGATCTCGATTTTCGGCGAGTTCGGGGACGGCCCGGGTGCGGCCGTCGCCACCATCGACGGCTGGACCTCGATCTGGGGGCCGATCCTCTACGGCGACACCGACGCGCTCGCCAGGATCTCCCGCGATGCGGACGTCTTCACCCTGCTGCTCGAAGGGGCGTCGGGGTCCTAGAGCGTGTTATGAACTCTCCACAGGTCGTTACAAAGACAGGACTTATGCCGCCGAATCCATTCGGACGTCATTCGCCCTAAATCATTGCTGAGCCCGAATTTACGTCTGATTGATCGGGCAGTTCATAACACGCTCTATGGCTTCGAGTATTATCGCGGGGGCACCCGAGTCAGGCGATGGTTCGAACAGGGCGGGGAAGTCCACTTCGACGAGGGGCCGTCACTCGCCGAGGAGGTCGAAGTCTTCCGGGCCACCGACGATGGGGAGCGGCGGGTCCTCAACTTGCTCGGACGGCTGGCCCTGCCGGTGGGCCGTCTGGATGAGGTCGAGTACGACCTCTATGAGTTGGCCCGGTGACGTCCCCCGCCGCGCAACGGCGAAGGGCCTGCAGAGCACGCCCCCGTGTTCGACGGCCGGTGTGCTCCCCACCCCCGGCCTGGGAGTCTCGGCGTCCGCCGGCTCAGGGAACCTGGCGAACGGGGATGCCGTACGGGGCGATGCTGTAGGGGTAGGGCTGGAACCCGTTGGCGGTCGGGATCTGGGGGACGCCGAGGACCTGGCTCTGGATGCGGGCCTGGTTGGCGGCGGCCTGCGCCTGCGCGGCGGCGGCGTTGGCCATCTGCTGCATGGCGGCGGCCTTCTGGGCCTCGATCTGCATCAGCGCCTGCTGTTGCTGCTGCTGCGCGACGATCGGGGCCACCCGCTCCTGATCCTGGCGGCGCTGCTGGGCCTGGTTGGCGCGGGCCTTGGCCTTGTTGACCTGGGTGGCCCTCTTCTTCTGGAGCAGCTTCTCGATCTCCTGCTGCCGCTGGGCCTTGAGGTCGGCCTTGCCCGGGGTGCCCGGGACCTGAGCCGGGGCCGGGGTCGGCTCGCCGGCGTGCGCCGCGGCGAACGTGGTCGCGACCAGGAGGGCCAGGGTGGTGAGGGTGGGACGCATGGGCGGGTCTCCTTCGCTCTCCGTCTCGATTGCCGGGCCGGTCCGCTCGTGGGGAGGGGCCGCGTCGGTTTCTTCACCGGCCGGCATGGATAGATAACGGGTCTCGACATCTTTGTGACCGACGCGAGGTTTCATTTCAACTCTAGGCTGCCCAGAATCGCGCCACGGGCCGAAATGATTTGGCACACCTGGACGGGGGGACGATAATGGGAGATATTTGACCTCTACTGTACGGAAGTTGACGGCGGACAGCGATCGTTTGGAGGCTGCATCATGGAGATCTTGGGCCACGGCGTCTATGGCCTGCCCGAGGCGGCTCGGCTGACCCACTTGAAGCCCCAAAGGGTACGGGAGTGGTTCCACGGGCGTCCACGAGGGGAGGCACGCAGGCCGGTCTTCCGGAGCGATTATCAGTCCGTCGACGGAGATCGTGCGGTCAGTTTCCACGACCTCATCGAGCTGTACGTGGGAGGGCAGTTGAGAGACCATGGAGTCCCCCTGCAATCATTGAGGAGAGTGCATAAACAGTTGCAGAAAGACCTGAAGACGAAACATCCCTTCTGTCGACGCGAGATCCTCACCAAGAATGATCATGTATTCACCAGTGGATTGGATGGCGCGGGGCGAGAGGAAGTGATCGAGGTCCGTGAGTCGGCAGCGGGTATTCCCCGAGGTCTTGCTCCCCTTCCTTGAGCGGATTGATTATGACGAGACCACGGAGATGGCAAGACGATGGTACATCGCAAATCTGGTCGTCATCGATCCCACGATCTGCCTCGGCAAGCCGATCATCGAGGGTGCAGGTATTGCAACTGCAATCTTGGCGGCCTCTTATGAGGCGAACGATCGGAATGCCGAGCTCGTCTCCGATTGGTACAAAGTCCATCCCCGACACGTCATCGCGGCGGTAGATTTCGAGAGAAGCATCGCTGCATGAGGTTCTTCTTCGACAGGAACATGCCACCGCAACTCGCCCGGATGGTGGATGCCCTCGAGCGGGAACATACGGCCCGCTCCTACTACGATGACGACCGTTTCACCGACACGACCCCGGACATCGAGTGGATCACGGGACTCGCCGCCGACGATCCCCCATGGATCGTCATCAGTGGCGATGAGAGAATCCTGAAGAACAAGACCGAATTGTCGGCGCTGAGGGAAGCCAAGCTGACGTTCTTCTGCCTGTCGAAGCAGTGGATGTATATGAAGATAGCTCATGATGGATTGCAGGGTGGTGCCAACAATTGGCCGATCAGGGCGCCCAACAGCCTCTTGCCACGAGCCCGGATGTTATGCACGAACTCGAAGAACCCCAGATACAAAGGCAGGGTCTCTTGAGGGATTCCCCGGTGAGGGCGAAGCCACGAACGGAGCAGCGACCAGAACCCTTCCAGCATGTTGACATGCACCTCACAGAACCCGTCTCCATCGTCGTCCCGGGCGTACTCGCCCGCCGCATGGCAGACCGCCTCGTGATCATAGCCCCACTCGGCCAGGCGGCTGTAGATGTCATATTCATCGGTGTAAATCACGGTCCCCTCGGCGATCGTCTGCTCGATCAAGGGGCCGATCGTCACCTGCTTGACGTCCTCCAGCATCCGGATCACGACCTCGCCACCCCGCTGGATCATCCCGAAGATCGGCGGCTTCTCCTTGGCCAAGGTCCCCCGGCCGCGCCCCCCCTTCAGACGGCCCCGTCGGGGCGGGCGGCCTTTTTTTCTAGGGCGGCAGAACCTTCTTGATCGGCCTTTTCGCATCGGTTACGCCTGGGACGGAACCTTTCCAGGAGCTGACCGATGGCCCGACGGACCGCCCGCCCTCAGCCGACCCGCGACGTCGATCTGCCGGCCCTGGCGCGGACCTGCCCCGAGTGCGGCGCCGCGCTGTGGGCCGCCTACAAGACCCGCCGCACCGTCACCACGCTCGACGGCCTCGTCCGCCTCGGACTCCAGGTCCGCCGGTGCCGCAACCGCGAGTGCCGGCGGTTCGGCGTGCCACTACGGCCCGAGCAGGAGGGCGGGTCGGTCCTGCCCCAGCACGAGTTCGGCCTCGACGTCATCGCCCTGGTCGGCCGGCTCCGCCATGCCGAGCACCGCAGCGTCCCGGAGATCCACGCCGAGCTGGTCCGCCGCGGCGTGCCGATCTGCTCGCGCAGCGTCGGCGACCTCCTGGACCGCTACGACGAACTCCTGGCGCTGTCCTGCTCGGACGTCGGCCGGCTGCGGCGGATCACGTCGGAGGCGGGGCGGGTGATCCTGGCCATCGACGGCCTGCAGCCGGACGTCGGCCACGAGGTCCTCTGGGTGCTCCGCGACGTCCTCAGCGGCGAGGTGCTCCTGGCCCGGAGCCTGCTGTCCTCCCGCCAGGATGACCTGGCGAAGCTGATCGGCGAGGTGAAGGCGGGCGTTGCCGGTGCCGATCGCCGGGGTGGTCTCCGACGGCCAGGCCTCGATCCGCAACGCGGTCGCGAAGGCGGCCCTCGACGGGGTGCCCCACCAGCTCTGCCAGTTCCACTACCTTCGCGAGGCGGCCACGCCGGTCTACGAGGCGGATCGCCACATCAAGGTCCAATTGAAGAAGAAGGTCCGCGGGCATTCGGCCGATCGAGCGCGAGGTCGAGGGCCGGCAGGACGCCGAGGCCGAGGTGATCCGGGGCTACTGCGCGGCGGTGCGCTCGGCGCGTGACCGACGACGGCCGCCCGCCCCTGGAGGCCTCGGGGCTGAAGCTGCAGGAGCCGGCTGAGCCGAGGTGGCCGCGAGCCTGGACCGGGTCGGCGCAAAGGGGGCTGCCGAAGGAGCTGACGCGGCTGCGGGCGATCCTGGCGAAGGGCCTGGAGGCGACCGCGGCGCTGTGGCCGGACGTGCGGGTGGCCTTCGGCTGGGTGCACCGCGCGGCGGCCGTCCTCCGCAACAAGAAGGGGCTGGACGCCGCCGGGGTGCGGCGGCGCTACCGCGGGCTGATCGCGGCGATCGCCCGCCATCGCCGGGCCGCGGGCCGTCTGGCCGAGGCGTTCGCGCACTTCCTGAAGGTGACGCGGAGCTACTGGCCGGGGCTGTTCCGCTGCTACGAGGTCGCCGGTCTGCCCCGCACCAACAACGAGCTGGAGCAGTTCTTCGGCTCGTACCGCTACCACGAGCGGCGGTGCCAGCGGTCGCGAAGGTCGCCTGCCCGGGGACGGTGGTGCGCGGCTCGGTGCGGCTGGTGGCGTCGGCCGCGACCCGGCTGCGGCCGATCGAGCGTGGCCGATCTGGTGCCCGCGCGACCTGGAGCGCATGGCGGGAGCTGCGCGGTCGCTGGAGCGGCGGCGAGCAGGTGCGGACGCTGGGCCGCCGCTTCCGCCGTGATCCGGTGGCCTACCTGCGATCGCTTGAGGAGGCCCTGATCAAGAAGGTTCTGCCGCCCTAGCTTTTTTTGACGGCCTCGGGATGGCCCTTATGTCCCGCCACCACATATACGGAACCCGGAAAGTTTATGCCCTTTGCTGCACGTAATCGGTGTTGCAGATGCTTTTGAGCGTCTTCGCGTCTGAGACGGCAAGGAGGCTCCGGATGGCCTCCGTCTTGAGGCCCTCGTAGCCCTCGTACTCCCGATTGGACCAGTGATGCGCGCAGGTAATGCCACAGGTCCTCCACCGGGTTCAACTCGGGCGAGTACGGCGGCAGTGGGATCAGGCTCACGTTGCTCGGGACGACCAGATCGTTGCCCGTGTGATAGCCCGCCCCGTCCCAGATCAACACCGCGTGGACCCCTGCCGGCAACTCGCCGGAGAACTGCTCCAGGAACAGGTTGAGTACGCCGGTGTTCAATCCCGGCATGATCAGCGCCGAGGCCGCCCCCGTGCTGGCGCAGACGGCCATCAACACGTACAGCCACTCCCGCCCGTTCTGCCGCACGGCCCTCGGCCGCGACCCCTTCGGGGCCCAGACCCGCGTGATCGTCCCCTGCGTGCCGAACCGCGCCTCGTCTTCGAAGTAGATCCGCAACTCCCGGCCCGGGTGCTGCTGCGCGATGGCGTCGATCTGATCGACGACGATCTCCTTGAAGAGCCCCTGCACCTCGGGGTTGGCGTCCTCGTGCTGCGGTCGCGGCATCAGGCCGCTGTAGCCCAGGCGCTGGAGCAGGTCGTAGACGGCCTGGAGGCTCATCAACACACCGAATTCGCGCCGAGGATCTGCCGGACGTCGAGGCCCCGGAGGGTGCAGACGCCGTCCTCGGGACGAGGCGGTTCGCCCAGGCGTTGCTTCAACCGGGGGTATTGCGCCGGGTCCAACAGCGGCGGTCGCCCGCTCCGGGGTCGCTCGTAGAGGGCCTCGATCCCTCCGGTGTTGTATTGAGCGACCCAGTTCTTGACGGCCTTGAGGGAACACCCAAGGGCGTCCGCGATGTCGGTGGCGGTTCGCCCCTGCTTGGCGAGGACGACGGCCTGGGCGCGGCGCCAGATTCGCTTCTGGTTGAAGTCCTGGGCGAGTTCCCGGAGTTCTTCGGTGGTATGGTGATCGGCGACGAACATTGATGAGACCTCCGTGCAGTGATTCGGGCGGCCTCATCTTGCCTAATCGGCAGTTCCCGCAACAGACCGGGTATAAATTTTTCGGGATGCGTAATAGACCTCGTCGCACTCCACTTCGCCCTCCAGGACGACCGGGGGGCGACGCTCGACGATCCCCCGGCGGAGCTGCTGGATCATCGCCCGGGCGTCATCCTTGTTGATATCGAGTCCCTGGGCGATCTGCAATCCTGATAGATTCAGGCCCATGAGGTACAAGCAAGCGATCCACGTCCGTAGCGGCTGGTGATGACCGGCGAAGATGGTGTCGGTCAGGTCGTCGAAGCGTCGGCGGCAGCCCCGGCACTCGTAGCGTTGACGATGGGGCTCGGTATCATCCCGGCCGTTCTTGATGACCGAATCCGAGGGGCATCGAGGACGGATCACACCGTCGGGCCAGCGCATCTCCCGGATCGTCTGGTAGCACTTGGCGTCGTCGAAGAGGTCCTGGATGTTCACCATCGGTCAACGCCTCGGGAGCAGGATGCCAGAACAGGTCGAGCGGACGAGCGGCCCGACGGATCGAGCCGATTGTAACGACTTGGGGGCCCTTGCGAACCACCACCCCGGAATCCATCATGAGCCTAACCCGGATCTCAGGCGGCCAACGGGGTTGCGCCGTACTCCCGGTATCCCGCCCCCTCCCTCAACAGCTTAGGGCCTGGAACGAAACAACTGTTATAATTCGTCGCTGCGGCTCATAATGGACGGATGCCCGACGATCCTGAACTCCAACGGAAGTTCGCCGCGATCCTGCCGAACCTCGACGAGCGGCAGCGACGGCTCCTCGCCGCCGTCGAGGCCCGCTCCCTGGGCTACGGCGGCATCCGCCGCGTGAGTCGGGCCTCGGGCATCTCTCACGCCGCGATCCAGCGGGCGTTGAAGGAACTCGACGCTCCACCCCCTCCCCCCGGTCGCGTCCGACGGCCCGGCGGAGGTCGCAAGAAGCTCCGCGACAAGGAGCCGGCGATCCTCGTGGCCCTGGAGGGACTGATCGCCCCCGAGACGCGGGGCGACCCGATGTCCCCGCTGCGGTGGACCTGCAAGAGCACCCGCCAACTGGCCGAGGCCTTGGGCCGCCAGGGGTTCGCCGTCAGCCATCGGGTCGTCGGGGAGATGCTCCACCACCTCGGCTACAGCCTCCAGGCGATGGCCAAGACCCTGGAGGGCAGGCAGCACCCCGACCGTGACGCCCAGTTCCGCTACATCAGCGAGATCAGCGGGCGGTACATCGCCGCGGGCTCCCCGGTCATCTCGGTGGACACCAAGAAGAAGGAGCTGGTCGGGCAGTACGCCAACCGGGGCCGGGAGTGGCAACCGGCGGGTGAGCCCGAGGAGGCCCTGATCCATGACTTCCCCGACCGCCGCGTCGGCAAGGCGATCCCCTACGGGATCTACAACATGGGCTGGGACCTGGGGTGGGTCAACGTGGGCGTCGATCACGACACGGCCAGCTTCGCCGTCGAGGGCATCCGGCGGTGGTGGTCCGGCATGGGGTCGGAGATGTACTCCGACGCCGGGCGGTTGCTGATCTGTGCCGACGGCGGGGGCAGCAACGGCTATCGGGTCCGGCTGTGGAAGGTCGAACTCCAGCGGTTCGCCGACGAGACGGGCCTGGAGGTGACGGTCTGCCACTTCCCGCCGGGCACGAGCAAGTGGAACAAGATCGAGCACCGGCTGTTCTCGCACATCACGATGAACTGGCGGGGCCGCCCACTGGTCAGCCATCAGGTGGTCGTCGAGTTGATCGCCGCGACGCGGACCGCGACGGGCCTGGAGGTGGAGGCCCGGCTGGATACGGGGAGCTACCCGACCAAGGTCAAGGTGACGAAGCAGCAGATGGAGCGGGTCCGGCTGCATCCCCATGACTTCCATGGTGAGTGGAACTACACGATCAGGCCTGAGTCGTCCGGATCGCACGGCAAGTCGTAATGCTTATTCCGTTCCAGACCCTTAGGGATGATCACGAGGGTCTTGTGCCCCACCGCCACCGGCGCCCCCTCCTGGCCCAGCCGCTTCGACCACCGCCGGTAGGTCGCGCCGAGGATCGTCCCCCGGGTCTGCACCGCCGCCCACGCCACCGGCACCAGGACCGCGCGCGGCCACACGCTCCCCTTGGGCGCCCGGCCGCTCCGCCGCGCCGCCGCCGCTCTGATCGTCGCCCGGGCACATCCCCGCCCAACTCGCCCGCTGCCCCGCCGTCGCGAACCGGGTCATGTCCGGCCCGATCTCCGCCACGATCACCTCGGCCGCCGTGGCGCCGCGGCCCGCGATCGTCCGCCGCCGCGCCGCCGCCGCGGCGAACGGGGCCATCGCCGCGGCGATCCGGTCCTCCAGCCGCGCGCCCCGGTCCTCGGTGTGCTCGATCCGGTCCAGCAGCAGCCGCAGCAGGGAGCGGTGGTGCTCGCCGACGCGGCCGGCCAGCGCCTGCTTCAGCCGGGGGGCCTTGCCCCGCAGCCGCTCCCGCGCCAGCTCGGCCAGCGCACGGGGCCTCCCGGCCGGCGATCAGCGCCCGGATCATGGCGCGGCCCGAGACCCCGAGCCCGTCGCTGGCGGCGCCGGCCGGCTTGATGTCGGCCTCCTCCGGCACCTCCGGCACCCGGTCGACGACCGCGACGCGGTCGTGGACCGGCTCCGTCCGCTGCCGCGTCAGGCGCGCAGGGCGCGGACCTCCGGCGGCGGCACGAAGCCGGGCGCCAGCAGGCCGTGCGCCAGCAGCCGCGCGATCCACGCGGCGCCCTTGACGTCGGTCTTGCCGCCGGGGACCTGCTTGATGGGGCGGGCGTTGACCAGCAGCGGCGCGAAGCGATCCCCCAGCAGGTGCCGATCGGCTCCCAGTAAACGCCGGTCGATCCCATCGCGACATGGCGGACCCCCGCGGCCTCGAGCCAATCGCCCAGAGCCAGCAGCTCGGCGGTCCTGGTGCCGAAGGTGCGGACCTGGCAGCGCGCCTGGCCATCGGGGTCGGCGCGGCGGATGCAGGCGACGACGGTCTCCTTGTGGACGTCCAGTCCGGCACCGCAGCGGTGGATCAGGTCCATCGGGGTGGCTCCGGGGTGATATCGGCTCGGCGATGGTCTCGGCCCCGGGGCGACCTCGGCGCATCGAGCCGTTTGCTCTGCGTGCTCCCCGGGTGGTCCGGGGGCGACGGGGTCGGGTCCGACGTGGCGTCGGTCGCGGTCGGGGCCCGGTTCGTCTCCGGGCCGAGGCACCAAAGAGAAGACGGCCTTGCCCCGGGCCGAGTCCCTCCGGGATAGACCCGATGCGATCCATTTTCATGGGGTCGGGTGCCCCTCCCGGGGGGCATGACCGTTCGTTTCGGGAATGGCGTCCGCGGAGCGACGGGCGGAGATTGCCCGGTGAACGTTCCGGATGAATTCCGATCGTAAATACAATTTCGGTTCGTTCGGCAGCGGCGCGGCGCCCGGCCGCGCTCCCCGCGTCGCGGTCGGATCGAGGTCGGATCGAGTTGCCAAAAAGCCGGTCGGGCGCTCGGGCCGGTCATCTATATCATCGGGCGCGGGCGGCCCGGCGTCCTGATAATCCGAGCGTCGCGGTGCCGCGGGCCCGGCCATCGGGCCCGCGGCACCGCGCCGCTCGGAGATCGGTGCTGGTCAGGCTGGCGTCGCGCCCTCCCCGGCCTTGCGACGTCGCAGGGATCGGCGCGAGGCGAAGGCCCCCACGCCCGCCAGGCCCAGTCCGAGCATCACCACCGACGCCGGCTCGGGGACGACCGACTGGCCGACGTGGGCGTCGAGGATCACGTCGTTCGGGAAGTAGCCGATCGTGAAGGTGACGTTGCTCGGCGCCCCGAAGACGTGGAACGCGGAGAACGTCCCGGTCACGGGGACGCTGGCCAGGACGTTGCTGTCGGTCAGGATCGTGAAGGTCTCGCCGTCGAACGGGACGAACCCGTTGAGCAAGCTGACGTTGAGGGTGCCGTCGAGCGCGGCCGTGCCGAAGATGCTCAGGACGCTGTAGCCGCTGCCGGGCGTCCCGCCCGCGAGGTCGATGTTCAGCGCGCCGGCGGCGGTCTGGGTATAGATGCCGAGCACGGTGAGCGTGCCGGGGGAGAGGCCCGGGTGGACGGTGCCGGCGTTGATCACGTTTCCCGTGACCGTGCCGATGCCCTCCAGCAGGCCCCCCTGGATGTTGACCTGCTGGCCGGTGGCGACCGCCAGCCCGCTGGTGGCCGCGGCCAGGATCGTCGTGCCGCCGGTCTGGACGTAGTTGCCCGTCCCGCCCACGGTGAGCGTGCTGCTGGCGCCGATGGTCATCGTCCCCGCGTTGGTGAAGTTCCCCGTCGCGGCCGTGGTCAGGTTGCGGCCATTCTGGATGGTGAAGTTCCCCGCGGCGGCGTTGGTCGCGAAGTTGGCCAGCGCGTTGTTGCTGTTCTGGTCGATGATCCGCGACGTGCTGCCGTCGAGGAGGATCGTCGCCGCGTTGGTCGCGATGTTGGCGCCGGTGAACTGGAACGTGCCCGAGAAGACGTTGTAGGTCCCCCCGGTCAGCGTCGTGCCGCTGAAGTTGGTCAGGTTGCCGTTGACGGCGAGCGTGCTGCCGCTGTTGGCCTGGAACGTCCCCTGGTTGGTGACGCCCGAGGAGTTGGGGTTGATCGTCAGGGCCGTGCTCGCGTTGGCGAGGACCGTCCCCTTGTTGATCAGCGACATCTGGCCGTTGCCGACGTTGCCCGAGCCCTGGATCGTGTGGTTGACGTCGTTGGTCAATTGCTCGGCGCCGGTGGCGCTTCGGATGCGGCCGTTGGCGCCGCTCATCGTGACCGAGCCGGTGCCGCCGAGCGTGACGTTGCCGCTGAGCACCAGGTCGGTGAAGTTGACGCCCGAGTTGACGGCGATCGAGCCGTTGTTGGTGATCGTCCCGGACAGCGTGGTGGTCGTGCCGTTGGCGGTGGCGACCGTGCTGCCGGTGCTGATGGTCACCCCGCTGAGCGTCCCGCCGCCGCTGTTCATCGCCCCGCCCGACTGCGTCGTCAGCGTCCCGCCGGTGACCGTCCCGCTGATGTTGACCGTCGAGCCGGTGCCGGTGGACAGGATCGTGCCGCTGCCGTTGGCGTAGGTGCCCGCCAGGTTGAGCGTGCCGCCGCTGGTGGCCTCCAGCACGTTGTTGTTGGTCACGCCGGTGCCGTTGGGGCTGATCGCCAGGGCGTTGGTCGACGAGTTGGCGTTGATGGTGCCGTTGTTGATCAGCGACATCTGACCATTGCCGACGTTGCCCGAGCCCTGGATCGTGATGTCGTTGGTCAACTGCTCGGTGCCGACGCTGCCGCGGATGCGGCCGTTGGCGCCGCTCATCACGACCGAGCCGGTGCCGCCGAGCGTGACGTTGCCGCTGAGCACCAGGTCGGTGAAGTTGACGCCCGAGTTGACGGCGATCGAGCCGTTGTTGGTGATCGTCCCGGACAGCGTGGTGGTCGTGCCGTTGGCGGTGGCGACCGTGCTGCCGGTGCTGATGGTCACCCCGCTGAGCGTCCCGCCGCCGCTGTTCATCGCCCCGCCCGACTGCGTCGTCAGCGTCCCGCCGGTGACCGTCCCGCCGATGTTGACCGTCGAGCCCGAGCCGGTGGACAGGATCGTGCCGCTGCCGTTGGCGTAGCTGCCCTGGAGGTTGAGCGTGCCGCCCGCGGTCGCCTCCAGCGTGCTGTTGTTCGTCACGCCGTTGGAGTTGGGGTTGATCGACAGGGCGTTGACCTGGTTGGCGTTGACGATGCCGTTGTTGATCAGCGACACCTGGCCGTTGCCGATGTTGCCGGCGCCCTGGATCGTCTGGTTGGCGCCGACGGTCAGCTGCTCGGTGCCGGTGGCGCCGCGGATGCGGTTGGCGGTGCTGTTGTCCATCACCACCGAGCCGGTGCCGCTGAGCGTGACGTTGCCGCTGAGCACCAGGTCGGTGAAGTTGATGCCCGAGTTGACGGCGATCGAGCCGTTGTTGGTGATCGTCCCGGACAGCGTGGTGGTCGTGCCGTTGGCGGTGGTGACGGTGCTGCCGGTGCTGATCGTCACGCCGCTGAGCGTCCCGCCCCCACTGTTGATCGTCCCGCTCGATTGCGTCGTCAACGTCCCGCCGGTGACCGTGGCGCCGCTCAGGTTGACCGTCGAGCCGGTGCCGGTGGACAGGATCGTGCCGTTGGTGTTGGTGTAGGGACCCGTCAGGTTGAGCGTGCCGCCCGCGGTCGCCTCCAGCGTCCCGGTGTTCGTCACGCCGCCGTTATTGGGGTTGATCAACAGGGCATTGGTCTGGTTGGCGTTGATCGTCGCCTGGTTGATCAGCGCCACCTGGCCGTTGCCGATGTTGCCGGCGCCCTGGATCGTGTTGTTCGCGTTGATCAGCGTCTCGTTGTTGTTGGCGCCGCGGATGCGGGCGTTGCCGCTGCTGGACATCGTGAGCGTGCCGCCGCCGCTCAGCGTGACGAAGCCGCTCGAACCGTTGAGGACCAGGTCGGTGAAGTTGATGCCCGCGTTCAGGGTGATCGTCCCCGCGTTGCTGATCGTCGTGCCGGGCGAGGGCGACGTGGCGACGATCGTGAGGCTCTGGCCATTGTTCAGGGACAGGCTGTTGGTAGACCCGAGCGTCAGGCCGCTGATCGTCGGGCTGATGTCGATCAGGACGGGGTTGTTCGTGGCGCTGGTGATCGAGGCGTTGTAGGTGGTCCCCGCTGGCGAGCCGTTGTTCGGCACGCCGTTGTTCCAGTTGCCCGCGACGCTCCACAGGTTGGACGTCGTGCCGGTCCAGGAATCGTTGACCAGTTGCGCCCGGAGCGTCGCCGGGGCGCCGAGGACGGCCATGAGCATCACGGGGACGATCGGCGCGATCCTCCCGCGGATTGCCCTCAATCGATCCAACTTGATTCCTCTCATCCTTCTCCCTCCTCATCGTGGTGCCAGGAACGGGGACTCGCCACGCCCCCTATTTCTTCGACGTCGTCGTCAGGCGATCGAGCCACTGCCGGGCCTCCTTGCGCGACACGAATAGCCCCGGTGCGTCGAGGGCCATCTTCAACAAGGGCGCGGCGCCGTCGGGGCGACCGCGGTCGGTGATCACGCGGGCCAGGATGAAGGCGGCGTCGGAGTTCGCCTTGCCGCTGGAGACGACCGCCTGCAAGACCTTCTCGGCGTCGTCGAGCCGGTGCAGCCGGTAGTAGACCGTCCCGAGCGTCGCCAGCGCCTCGGGGTTGTTGGGGTCCTGGCGGACGCTCAGCTCGGCCAGCTCCAGGGCCCGGCGGCGCTTCGCCTCGTCGTCCTGCTCGGCCAGGACCAACGCCGAGCTGGTTGCGCACGCGGGCGTCGCCGGGCGATTCGGTCGCCATCGCCTGGAAGACGCGCTCGGCCTCGGCGAGGTCCTTGCGCTGCGCGCGCCGCCAGGCCGACCAGCTTGCGGGCCTCGGCCGATTTGGGGTCGAGCCGGGCGGCGGCCTCGGCGTGCGGCCGGGCCTCGTCGCCGCGGCCCTGCTCCAGCAGCCAGGCCGCCACCCCCATGCGGACCGCCGGCGCAGTCGGGGGCCGTCTTGACCGCGTAATCGATCCACTCCTCGGCCTTCTTCGGGTCGCCCGAGCGGGTGTAGAGCCATCCCATGCTGATCGCCGCCGGCTCGAGCGCGGCGTCCTCCCTGGCGGCGCTGCTGCAACTCCTGATAGGCCGCGTCCTTCTGGCCGAGGTTGAACAGCGCCTTGCCGAGCCTTTGGCGGGCCCGGGCGTTGGCCGGCTCCTGCGCCAGCCAGGCGGCGAGCGCCGCCGCGCGGCCTTCCAGTCGCCCCGGCCCTCGGCGACGAGCGCATCGCCCTGATGGCACAGCCGCTCGAACCGCCGCCGCTGCTCGGCCGTCCAGCCCTTCGAGGTCGCCAGCGCCGCCGCCTTCTCGAAATGGACCGCGGCGTCGGTCGTCCGGCCTTCGAGCAAGGCCAGGTTGCCGAAGAGGATGTACACCTCGGGATGCTCGGGGGCGTCCGTGACCGCCCTCTCCAGCGCGGGGCGGATCAAAGCCGTCTGGTTGGCCAGGAACGCCAGCTTGGCGAACAGCGCGTGCGCCGGGGGAGCTCGGGATGCGCCTTGACCGCCTCGGCGAGCTGCCGGAGGCAGGCGTCGAAGTCGCGCTTCTCGAAGCTCTTGATCGCCTGCTCGACCTCGGCGATGCCCCGCGAGGCGTCGTCGACCTCGACCGCCGCCGTCGGGCCCGGCGTCCCCGAGGAGATGAAGATGGGACCGGCCCAGGCCGCTGAGGACGCCAGGACGACCCCGGCCGCCACGCGGCGCGCCAGCCGCCCCACCCCACCGCGCCCGCCACCCCCTCGATCCGGAATCGCTCGCATCGTCCCCCCCGTCCCCACCGTGAGCCCGCGACCACGGCCCTCGGTGCGCCTCGACCCTGGGGGGAGAGATCGAGCACCGAGGGCCGCCCGGATCGGGGTCGTTTCGCCAAATCTGGGAAGAATCAGCCGGAAATTGACGGCAGGGCTTTCCTGCCTAACATGTATCAGCGAATCGTTTCAATTCACTCTTAATCGTCTCTAACAAGCTCAGTTCGGGTACAAAATACTGGTCCCCATCCCTATGGCAAGGATTTTTTTTCCGAATCTCATGATTCCTTGAAGCTTCGGCTCCATCCGATGCGGCCGGGCAACTTCCGATGCACCGATCCCACACCGCCCTCCGACCATCCCTCACTGCGGCCAACCCGCGGGAGCGAAGACCTTGAGGTCGCCGCTCCACGATCGAGCGGCCCATTGTTTGCATCCAGGCTGACATCGAAACCGCCATTTTCCGCATGATGGGCCTGCCAGTTGCAACGATTCCTCCTGACCTTCCACCCGGCAAGGAAGGCCACGCCGCGGCCCGACGGCCCCGGCGACGGGATTGACCTTGCAGAATCCGCACACCATCACGCAAGGAGACACTCATGGATCGCCGCGAATGGCTGGGCGCCCTGGCGCCGGCGCGGTCGGGCTGACGGCCCTGTCCGCGCACGCCGACGAGAAGAGCGACGAGTGCTGTCATCTCGACAAGGTCCACGAGGACTGCCTCAAGGCCTGCGCCGACTGCGCCAAGGCCTGCGACATGACCTTCAACCACTGCTATCACGAGGTCGTCCAGGGCAAGAAGGAGCACGCCAAGTCGATGCGCCTGGCCGCCGAGTGCGCGGGCTTCTGCGGCCTCTCGGCGTGCATGATCGCCAAGATGAGCCCGCTCATGGTGTACTCGTGCATGGCCTGCGCCGACGCGTGCAAGACGACCTACGCCGAGGTCGAGAAGTTCGACTCCGACGAGATGAAGGTGGCCGCCAAGAAGCTCCGCGAGTGCGAGAAGTCGTGCCGCGAGATGGTCGCCCAGATGAAGACCAGCGCCGGCTACAAGGCAAACTGAGTGCTGAGTGCTCGAGTGCTGAGTGCTGAGTGCTGAGTGCTGAGTAGGAAAGTCTGGCTCGCTGCCTTACACTCAGCACTTTGGACTCAGCACTCAGCACTTTCATTTGGGAGGATGCCGTGCGCCCGATGATCGCCCTGTCTCTGGCCCTGGCCGGCCTCGTGGCCCCGGCCCGCGCGGCCGAGTTCCCGACGTTCCAGGCCGCAGGAGATCGACCCGCACGTCGGCAACGTCTGCTACGCGGTGACGACGGCCGACGTCGACGGCGACGGCAAGCCCGACGTCGTGGCCGTGACCGAGGACGCGGTCGTCTGGTTCGCCAACCCGTCGCTGGGACGAAGCACACGATCATCAAGGGCGCGACCGAGCGCGACAACGTCTGCATCCAGCCGCACGACATCGACGGCGACGGCAAGGTCGACTTCGCCCTCGGGCGCCGGCTGGCAGCCGACCAACACCGAAGGCCGGCGGCACGCTCCAGTGGCTCCGCCGCGGACCGGCGACGGCGACCAGCCCTGGCAGGTCATCCCGATCGGCTCCGAGCCGACGCTGCACCGGATCCGCTGGGGCGACGTGCTGGGCACGGGCAAGAAGCAGCTCGTCGTCGCCCCGCTCCAGGGCCGCGGGACGAAGGGGCCGAACTGGGGCGAGGGGCAGGGGGTCCGCGTCCTGGTCTACACCGTCCCCGACGACCCGGCGAAGGACCCCTGGCCGGTCGAGGTCGCCGACGACTCGCTGCACACGACCCACAACCTCCAGCTCATCGACTTCGACGGCGACGGCCAGGACGAGATCGTCGTCGCCGCCTGGGAGGGGGTCTTCGTGCTCGACGCGCGACTCGGGCGGGCACTGGTCGAAGACGCAGCTCGGCGCGGGCAACCAGGAGGCGACGCCGTCCAAGGGGTCGAGCGAGGTCAAGGTCGGCCGCCTCGCCGACGGCCGCCGCTACATCGCCACGATCGAGCCCTGGCACGGGTTCCAGGTCGTCGTCTACACGCCGCCGCGCGTCGGGCCGACGGCCTCTGGGACCGCCAGGTCATCGACGAGCCGGTGCAGTGGGGCCACGCCGTCTGGTGCGCCGACCTCGACGGCGACGGCGACGAGGAGATCGATCGTCGGCCAGCGCGACAAGAGCAAGGACCCGAACCGCGAGCCGGCCGGCCCCGGCGTCTTCGTCTACGACCCCGAAGGCCGGGCTCGACGCCCCCTGGCCTTCACCCGGCACGTGATCGACGACGGCGGCGTCGGCTGCGAGGACCTCGTCGCCGCCGACCTCGACGGCGACGGCCGCCCCGACATCATCGCCGGCGGCCGCTCGACGCACAACGTCCGGATCTACTGGAACCGGCGAGTGACAGGGTCGACCGAGCCGCGGATCGCGGGCGACGGCGTCGAGATCCGCCATGAAAGCGGTCGTCATCACCGAGGCCGGGCGGCCCCGAGGTGCTGGAGGTCCGCGACGTGCCGACGCCCGAGCCGCAGGGGCGACCAGGTCCGGGTCCGGGTCCGGGCGTGCGGGCTGAACCGGGCCGACCTGATGCAGTGCCGGGGCTACTACCCCGCGCCGCCGGGCGTGCCGGCCGACATCCCCGGGCTGGAGTACGCCGGCGAGGTCGACGCGCTCGGGCCCGGACGTGCATCGGGCCGCTCCGGGTCGGCGACCGGGTCTTCGGGATCGTCGGCGGCGGCGGGCAGGCCGAGTACGTCGTCACCCACGAGCGGATGGCCGTGCCGATCCCGGCGAACCTCGACTTCGAGCAGGCCGCGGCCGTCCCCGAGGTCGTTCATCACCGCGCACGACGCCCTGGAGACCCAGGGCCGGGCTCCGGCCGGGCGAGCGCGTGCTGATCCACGCGGTCGGCAGCGGGGTCGGCACGGCGGCCGTCCAGCTCGCGCACGCGATGGGCTGCACCGTCTTCGGCACCTCGCGGACCGCCGAGAAGCTCGAGCAGGCCGCCGCGCTCGGGCTCGACGTCGGCATCGACACGCCCGCACGAGGACTTCGCCGAGGTCGTCCGCCGAGCAGACCGGCGGCGCGGGGGTCGACGTCGTGCTCGACCTGATCGGCGCCCCGGCGCTGGCGAGGCGAACCTCGCGGCGCTGGCGACGCGCGGCCGGCTCGTCCTGGTCGGCCTGCTCGGCGGCGGGACGGCGACGGTCGACCTGTCGGCCCTGCTGCGCAAGCGGCTCACGCGTCGTCGGCACGACCCTCCGCGCCCGGCCGCTCGAGGAGAAGATCGCCGCGACCCGGCGGTTCGCCGACGCGGGTCGTCCCCTGGCTAGAGCGCGGGCTGGTCCGCCCGGTCGTCGACCGCGTCTTCGCCTTCGAGGACGTCCGGCGCGGCCCAGGAGCGGCTCGAATCCAACCTCGGCTTCGGCAAGGTCGTCCTGCGGCTCTGACGAGGCCGTCGGCCTTGAGCTGGCCGTCCTGGATCTCCAGCACGAGGTCGTCGGGCGTGATGAACCGGCGGTCGTGGGTGACGACCACCAGGGTCGTCTGCCGCTGGTCCTGGAGCCGGCGGAGGATCCGGTAGATCTCGTCGCCGGTCTTCGAGTCGAGCTCGCCGGTCGGCTCGTCGGCGAGGACGAGGATCGGGTCCTTGATCAGGGCCCGCGCGATCGCCACCCGCTGCTGCTCGCCGCCCGACATCTGGTACGGGCGGTGGTCGAGCCGGTCGCCCAGGCCGACCTCGGTCGGAGCAGCTCGGCGGCCCGCTCCTTCAGCTCGGGCGTCACCCCGCGCGGGCAGGAACGGCACCAGCACGTTCTCGACGGCCGTCAGGTTGCTGATCAGGTTGAACGACTGGAAGATGAACCCGACCTTGTCGCGGCGGTAGGCGTTCTGCTCGGCCTCGGACATCGCCGTCAGGTCCTGCCCCTCGACCCGGATCGTCCCCGACGTCGGCCGGTCGAGCGCCCCGAGCAGGTAGAGCAGCGTGCTCTTGCCCGACCCCGACGGCCCGACGATGAACGCGAACCGCCCCTTGGCGATCCGGCAGCTCACCCCCCGCAGCGCCTCGACCTGGCGGTCGCCGCTCTTGTACGACTTGCGGACGTCGACGACTTCGATCATCGCTGGCCCCTCATAGTGGGGAGTGGCGGAGCGGAGAGTGGGGAGCCAAGAAAATCGAAATCTTCCTGCTCCCCACTCTCCACTCCCGCACTCGCCCATCCTCAATGCGACCCGAGCCGGATCGCGTCCATCGGCACGAGCCGGGCGGCGCGCCAGGCGGGGTAGAGGCCGCCGAGCGTGCCGGTGACGAGCGACAGGCCGATGCCCAGGCGCGAACAGCCAGGGGGGGATCGTCGAGCCGCACGCCGCCCGAGATGAACTGGTTGGCGACCGCCGCCACCGGCGACCGCCAGCACGCAGCCGACGACCCCCGAGAGCAGGCCGAGGTAGGCGCTCTCGAGCGTCACCAGCGACAGGACGTTCCCCTGCGACCAGCCGTTGGTCCGCAGGACGCCGAACTCGACGAACCGCTCGGTGGTGCTCATCAGCATCGTGTTGATGATCCCGACGACGCCGACCAGCAGCGCCAGGCTGACGGTCATCAGCAGGAACTTGTCGACCTGGCCCATCATCGCGCCGAAGTTGGCCATGAACTCGTTCATGCTCCGGGCGTCGACGCTCGGGCAGCGCCGTCTCGATCGCCTGCGGCGACCTCGTCGTTGCGGGTCGGGTCGTCGGTCTCGACGTAGAAGCTGGAGACCGTGTCCTTCGGAGACGCCCAGCAGCTCGCGCGCCGTGTCGATGTCCATCACGATGACGACGTCGAGGAGCATCGACCCGGTCTCGTAGATCCCGACGATCGTGAACGGCTTGCCGCCGATCCGGAGCGTGTCGCCGACCTTCGCGGGGCTTGCCGTCGGCGCTCGGGGTAGTCGCGGGCGATCTTCCGGCTGATGACGATGTTCGGCTTCCCCGCGTCGTCGAGGCGTCGAGGAACCGGCCCTCGCCCTTCTCCTTGAGCGCCCGGGGATAGACGGCGCTGTTGAGGTCGTGGTGCGCGGCGATGTCCTGCCCCTGGATCACCGGCTGGTCGAAGAGCGACCGCGGCCCCCTTGCCGTCGACCAGGCCGCCGATCATGCTCCGTGCCCTCGATCGTCGGGGCGATCTTCCAGACCTCGGGCGCGACGACCCGGACGCCCGGGCACGCTTGCGGATCTTGTCGCCGAGCGTCGGCCGGCAGGTCGCTGAAGACCGGGCTCGGCGTGTTCTCGCGGAGGACCATCACCCCCTCGACCCGGCTGAGGGTGTCGCCGACCATGTTCCGCAGCCCCCGCGAGAGGCTGAACAGGCCGAGCACGCCCGAGGATCGGGATCGACAGGCCGACCAGCGCCAGGGCCGTCCGCAGCGGCCGGGTCAGCAGGTTCCGCCAGGCGAATCGTCCCATCGGCTCCGTCCGTCGTCCGGTCCTGGAGACCGAATCCCTCGGCCCGACTCCGTCCAAGGCACGCGACGGCCGGGCTTTCGGGGATTATAGTCACCCGACCGACCGGGCCAAGGGGCGACCGCGTCCGATCCCGCCTCGGCGCGCATCCCCGGAGTCCCATGCAATCGCGCCACGACCGACGTCCTCTACTTCGAGACCGGCCCGGCCAACCGCCCGACGCTCCGCGTCCGCCCCGGCGAGACGTTCCGAGGTCCAGACCCAGCTCAACCGCGGCCCCTGGCTCGACGACCACCCCGACGGCGACCGGCTCCGCGCCCTGCTGCGCGGCGGCAATCCCGCCAGCGGCTGCATTTACGTCGAGGGGGCCGAGCCCGGCATGGTGCTGACCGTCGCAGGTCGGCCCGATCGCGCTCGACCCGCTCGGCTTCACGCGGTTCCGCGGCGCCAACGGCGCCCTGCCCGGCTGGCTGGGCGGCTCGGGGGTCGGCCCGCAGCACCGGATCGTCGCGATCCGCGACGGCCGGATCGACTGGGGCGACGGCCGGACCTTGCCGGTCGCCCCGATGCTCGGGTTCGTCGGCACCAGCCCCGCGTACGAGACCTGGGGCAACACCTGGGCCGGCCTCGCACGGCGGCAACCTCGACGTCCAGGAGCTGACCACCGGCGCCCGGATCACGCTGCCGGTGAACGTCCCCGGGGCCTTGCTCCACGTCGGCGACATGCACGCCCGCCAGGGCGACGGCGAGATCTGCGGCGCCGGGGGGATCGAGGCCTCGGGCGTCGTCGAGCTCCGCTGCGAGCTGTCCCCCGCGCCCGCCGGGCTTCTCCTGGCCCCGGATCGAGGACGCCACCCACAAGATGGTCGCCGCCCAGGGCCGCCCCGCCGAGGACGCCTTCCGCGCCGCCCTGGAGGCGATGATCCTCTGGATCGAAGCCGACGGCATGCCCCGCGGCGACGCCTACCTCTGGCTCGGCCAGGTCCTCGAAGCCCGCTGCACCCAGTTCGTCAACCCGACGTTCACCTACCTGGCCAAGGTCCGCCGCGAGTACTGGCCCTCGCCCGGCCGGTGAACCAAGCCGAACGGTGACGAATCGCGAGGTCGTCTCGGTAGCCAGAGTCCCCGTATTGCCCAGGCCCCGGCATCACGGCTCGCACGGGGCATGAATTGATCCATTCGGATGAATCATGATCAAAACTACAATTCGCTTCGTTTCGGGAACCGGCCTATGGACAGTCAGGCAAGGAAACAAAATGGTCATTCCGGACGAATCCTGATCGAAACCTCAATTCGGTTCGTTCGGCAGCGGCCTGGCATGGGGGGCGGGCCGACAAGAACCATTTGATCCATCCAGATCAAATCTGAACAAAAATATAATTCGGTTCGTTCGGCAGCGGCGCTCGGCGTCCGGGCGTGATCACGCATCAGGATCGGATCGAGTTGTCAAGGAGCCGTCGGGCATACGGGCCGCTCTTCCTTATCATCGGGCCCGGACGCCCCGGCGTCCTGCCGATCTCCCGAAGATCCGCGGGTGGCCCCGGTGGCTCGCCAACCGGGGTCGCGGAGCGACGAGAGGTTGTGCGATGCCAGACCTAGCGACCACATGCGGCTGCTCCGCCCCGGTTGGCGAGCCACCGGGGCCACCCGCGAATGGCTAGCCGTGCCCCGTATCAGAGACAATCCGGCCGGCCCGCTGTTTCCCGCCACCCGATCGGCCCGAGGCATGGGCCGGGACGGATTCGCCGCCAGGGCGATGACGACCAGGGCGATTGAAAAGCTGACCGGCCGGTATGTGCAGGCCCTGGGCCTCAATCCCGACGTGCGGTGCATTCGCTTCGCGTCACCGCCCTAACCGCAGCAAGGGAGCGGGAATCGGACATCATCGATTTGCAGGATTTTGCCGGGCAAGCCGACCCACGTACCACCCTCACCTACATTCGCAGCCGGGACCGGCTCAGCAAAAGCCCGGCTTAAGTGCTGAAATACTAATGATCGTGTCGACGGCTAACAAAAACCAGTGAGCCTGGTCCGTTCGTTATTCACGATACAGATCGTACTGTCTTGTCGAAGATATCTCGAAGATGATTGTCGCTATCTTTTCCCTTGCGAGCCTGCCTCATGAAAGTAGCCAGGTCACTATCGGTCGGTCAATAACAAAACCATCCCGTCCCGTTATGCACTTCTGAGATTCTTCGAATGTGTTGATTATACCAATTCTTTCTTTCCCCCCTAAAAGTAAGGACCACAAAGGGACCGCTATGTTTGTTCATATAATAGTTAACTTGTTGGAAAACTCCGGCACCCAAATCAACAAAATTTTTGCATTCCCAAATGATTTGGGTGGCGTCATATCTCTGGCGTACGATCTCCCAAAAGCCGGAAGTTGCGATATTGGTGGTGTCCTATGCCACTTGAACAGCCGGGAAGCTGACCCATTCGCGGGTAGTCCAGACGTGATCCGTTAGCCCGGCGGCCAGAGCGGGCGTCCGTCGCTGCCAACGCCCCTTGTCGTCCCGCTGCCGTAAGGTGCGGACCACCCAGCAGAAGTTGTAGCGATACAGCGTGTAATAGCTCATCGCCTCATGTACACGCCAATCTTTACTGAACCGGTACGTCTTCCGCGCCTTCCGCGCGTTCTGGCCGCGGTCGGTGCCGTGCTGGCGCTCGATGAACGACGTGTTGACCGCCCGGCTCACCGACGACGC
This sequence comes from uncultured Planctomycetaceae bacterium, assembly GCA_963708145.1. Taxonomy (GTDB): domain Bacteria; phylum Planctomycetota; class Planctomycetia; order Isosphaerales; family Isosphaeraceae. The sequence continues at coordinate 1,275,043 of OY970189.1, forward strand.
GCCCAGGGCGGCCTTCAGACCGCCTTCGGTGCCGAAGATCAGCCGACGTTCGACCGCGACCACCCGGTCGTTTTCCCGTGCCTTGTGGACCGTGGCGTAGGTCAAGTCCTGGGGCAACCGCCGCTCGGGCAGGATCGGCCGCCGGCCCGGCCCGGTCGTGGGCCCGAGACCGGCACGCCGAACGCCCTCTCGATCGCCGAGGCATAGGCGGGGTATTCGTCGCTGGTCATCAACCGAGGCGTAGCGCCGTCGGTGCGGTCCTTGACCGTGGCGACGATCTCCTCGGCGTTCTCGATCGAGCGCGCCCCCGGGACCACGGCCAAGACCAGCCGATGTTCGGGGTCGATCGCGACGTGATCCCACCAGTCCCCCTTGTGATCGTCGGCGGGATCGGCGGGGTCGCAGTTCTTCTGCTTCTTATTGACGAACGACCACTTCTCGTCGAACTGGACCTCAGTGGTCCGAGGGGGAAAAAGCCACAAGCTCGTCATGAGCGTCGTGGGCATGCTCCCCGGCGGCTCTGGCCAGTCGGACGACGGTGTCGCGATGGACGCCGACGAGGCGGCCGGTCTGGCGGATGCCGTCGCCCTCGGCCAGGTGCTCCAGGACCGAGACGGCGGTCGGTTCGGGGAGGTGACAGCGGTAGAGCGGCGTGCCCTTGCGCTCCGAGAAGCGGGCGCGACAGGCGTTGCAGTAGAGTTGGCGGAACTGCTTGTCCTTGCCGTAGCGGCCGCAGACCGAGAGATTTCCGACGTCCCGTTGGCCGTAGAGGGAGCAGTCGGGGTTCTGGCAGCAGAAGCGAGCGAGATCGTGCATGAGGCGAATGGGCCCCGTGGAAGGGGACGTGTTGTGACCAGGGCATAGGTACCGGGATCGTCACTCATCCTACGTCCAGTCCCTCGCAAAGGTTCAAATTGCCTAGGACACCACCGGTGCAGTTGGATTGTCCTTTTATCAGATTCCTGTAAATAGTACGTGATAGCGGTCTTGCCTGTGCCTCGCCGTCCAACGAAGAAGCACTTCGACCAGGCAGCCTCCAAGGCCGCGTTCATAGCGGGAGTTTTTACAAAGACGTAGGGATTACTCAATGATTTGTCATACTCTGCAAATGAATTACCTAAATTTATACGGCTAATAGCATCTTTCGGGAGAGAGATGGCACTTTTCTCTCCGCTTGTTGCATCCGGTTTGGCCTTGTTTTTCTTAACCATGCCAGTCGCCCTGAGCATGCCACCGAATTTGCCTCTGCATAGAGCAGCTTACTTACCTCCTGTTCGGGCGTCTAGCCTTTTCATCCAACGTTACATTGCACTTCGCCGCTGCCAAAGGAAGAATTCACGCAATCATCAAATTGTCGCTGTCTCGCCCAGTTTTGCGGCGGGTGGCACTGGCAGTCCGCCACCAGTGCTCCCAGCCGATCGAAGCAGGACACTGGTGGCGGACCACCAGTGCCACCCGCCGCAGAGCGACTCGAGGTCGAGTGATGCTAAGCGTGTGGCCGAGGTTCCCCTACAATTCCGGTATGATCCGCATCCACCTCGATGACGCCACCCGCGATGAGCTGCAAACCCTTCGCCGGGCCGACCTACCGCCCCGGGCGCGGGACCGCCTGGAGATGGTCTGCCTCGCCGACGCCGGGTGGGCGGCGCCTCGGATCGCCGACCACCTCGGCTACTGCGGGCACACCGTCCGCGCCGTGCTCAAGGACTTCCTCGGCCGCGGCATCGCCGCGCTGTTCCCCCGCCGCACCGGGCCGCCACTCGACGACGCCCGACGCCGCGAGGTGACCGGGGCGCTGCGGCCCTGCTCGGCGACGACCGCACCTGGACCAGCCGCCAGCTCAGCCAGGCGCTCGTCCCCCGCGGGATCGCGCTGAGCCCGCGCCAAATCCGCCGCTACCTCGGGCTGCTCCGGCGCGCTGGGGCCGGACCGCCGGCTGGCTGCGGCACAAGCAGGACCCGGCCAGGGTCGCGCGGGCCAAGCGGGTGCTGCTCAACCTGAAGCACAAGGCCCGGGCCGGCCGGATCAAGCTCTACTACCTCGACCAGTGCGGGTTCGCGCCGACGCTCCCGACGGCCTACACCTGGGCGCTGCCTCGGCAGCGGAAGCGGGTCAAGTCCGAGGCCCCGCAGGGGCGGCGGGTCAACGCGATGGCCGCCTACCGCCCCTACGGCGGGCGGCCGCGGCTGGATGTCTTCACCGCGGAGCGGACGTGGGACTCGTACGATTTCCTGGCATTCGTGCGGTCGCTGCCATGGTCGAAGGTGCCGCGGGTGGTGGTCCTGGACAACGCCAGCCTGCACACCAGCGGGGTCGTGAGGCGGGCGCGGGCGGGTCTGGCGGCGGCGGGGATCTACCTGTACTTCCTGCCGCCGTACAGCCCGGAGCTGAACGAAATCGAGCCGGTCTTCCGCCAGGTCAAGTACCAGGAGATCCCGGTGCGGAGTCATGCCACGCGGGCGGGGCTCGCGAGGCCGTCGAAGGCGGGTTCGACTCCTACAGCCGAAGCTTGCGGGCGAAAAGTGAAAAGAAACCCCGGCGGGCAGCTTAGGCCGAGCGACCTCGTGCGACTGCGCCGCCCCGGTCGGCGAGCAACCGGGGCCGCCCGCGGAGCGGCCTGTTCAACCTCCAAGTCGAGGCCGGGTTGTCAGGCAAACGTCACGTTCGAGATCGTGATCGGGCCGGTCGGCCGATCGAGGACGCTGATCGAGAGGACGTTGTCCATCACCACGACCTTCCCGAGGTTCTTGACATACTGCCACTGGAGGAGGGCGTGGTTGGCGCCTCCCGCGGAGAGCTGTCCGCCGTCCATGATGCCGGAATTGGTGGCCCCGTTGCGGACGGCCGGGTTCTGGGGCAGCGGTCGGCCGAGGTCCACGGGCCGGGACGACACGCGCTGGAAGATGTCGGGGGGCGATAGGAGGACCTGATCCTGCTTCGAGAGGCCACTCAGGGCCGTGCTGTTGAAGGTGACGTTCGAGATGGCGATCGGCCCGGGCACGTCGCCGGGCGGGAGGTCCGCCGTCTCATCCACCGCCAGCGTGTTGTGGACGACGGCGACCGAGCCGCCGATGCTGACGTGGCGCCACTGGAGGCCGGTGTCGCCGAACCCCCCGTCGCTGAACTGGGCGTGGCTGAGGATGCCGCTGTTGTTCGCCACATTCAGGAGCACGGGCCCGCTCGAAGGGGCGCTCGCGGTTGAGATGGCGGGGACCGCCGCGACCTTCAGGGGCGCGAACGTCGGCACCTTGAACGGGAACCGGATGTTGGTCAGCGTGATCGGCCCGGTCGTCGGGCCCACGCCCGTGAGCAGGATGATGTTGTGGACGAGCACCAGGCCGCCGCGGTGCTCGATCCCATTCCACTGGAGGAAGACGTCGGTCCCGCTGGCCGCGGCGAGCTGCTGATCGGTCAGCCAGCGGTCGTTGGGCGGATGGAGGACGATCCCGGGGCGACTACTGTGAGCCGTTGCGGTGGTCGAGGTCGCGGCGGTCGAGGTATCGGGGGTGATCACCACGTCCGGGAGCACCTTGAGGTGGCGGGCGACGCCCGGCGAGACCGGGGGCCCGTAGGAGACATCGGAGACGGTGATGCCCGCCAGCTTCGAGCCCTCGGGGTGCACCGAGAGCGAGTTATGCACGAGCTGGACGTTGCCGCCGACCTGGACGTTCTGCCACTGGAGGCCCTGGTCGCCGAAGCCGCCCGCGTTGAACTGCCCGCCCGCGATCAGCCCGCTGTTGCTCGCCGCATTGACCAGGGGGTAATTCCCGGGGTAGGGGACCGTGAAGGTCCCCGCGCCACCGAACGGCGTCGGGAAGAACGGGCTGCGCGGCCCGGTCGGCCTGGGCAACAGATGCGAGACCGAGTCGCCGTCTTTCGCGACGACGGCAGGGTCGGGCGGGAGCTCGCGGATCGGCTGGGGGGCCGGTTGGGGCGTCGCCGGGGGTGTTGTCGGGAACTGGATCCCCTGGACCGTGATCAGGCCCTGGCCGTGGTTCTCGGGCTGGACGGTCAACGAGTTGTGAACGGCCGTCACGCTGCCGCCCACCCGGACGCCCTTCCATTGAAGGCCGATGTCGCCGAAGCCGCCGTCATTGAACTGCCCGTGGATGATCCGCCCGCTGTTGGTCGCCGAATTGGCGTAGGTCGTCAGGGAAGGCAGGGGCTGGGCCGTGGCGCGGGCACCGAGACGATCGGCCGGGACGGCGGAGTTGCTGGCCGGTCCGGCCGCCGCTGCACGGACGCTTGCGGACGCCGAGGTGGCCGATGGCGTCTGGCCGAAGACCTGATCCTTGATGGTGATCGGCCCGCCATTGTCCTGCTGGGGCTTGATGAAGAGGGTGTTGGACGAGGTCCCCACGTGTCCGCCCACGGCGACGTCCGACCATTGCATGCCGATGTCGCCGAACCCGCCGTCGTTGACCTGCGAGCCTTGAATCCGCCCGATGTTCGTGGTGAGGTCGACCACGGTCTTGCCCGGGTTCGAGTTGGCGGCCGAGACGCCCGAGGCGACCGGCGTGGTGCTGCCGGCCCCGGGCTGGATCACCCGGATGTCGAGCCCGACGTTGACCGGGCCGCCGACATGGGTGTCGCGCCACTGGAGGCCGACTCGGCCCTCGCGCGACCACCTTCCCGTCCGGATTGCGCTCGAGGATGCCGAACCCGCCGTCGCTGAACTGCGAGGCGTCGATCAGGTTCCGGTTGATGAGCGCCGGGGGTGTCGTGGCGGCGGGGGCGGTGCCCGCGGCCGAGGAGGATGTGCCGGTGGCCGAGGCGGCGACGACATCCTCGTTATCGGAGCCGCTGACCGTCAATCCCCGACCGAGATCGACCCGATCGAATTGCAGCCCGACCGTGAGGAACCCTCCGCCGTTGAACTGGCTGTGCCCGATGAGGCCCGAGTTGATGGGAGGGGCCGGGATCGCCTGGCCCGGGCCCGCCGAGGGGGCAGGGCTCGCGACATCGACCCGGATCGGGCCCCCGGTCTTGACATGCCAGAGCTGCGCCCCGACGGTCCCTTTGAACCCGAAGGGCTGAAACTGGCTCGATATGACCTGCCCCACGTTGCCGGGGATCTGCGGCGCCGAGAGCAGCCGGCGTGTTTCGAGCGGCTCCGCCCCCCTCGGCCGCACTCGCTGGCGGTCTCTTCGACTCATCGTTGGCCTTACCTCGTTGGAACCGGATGCATCGACCGGGCGCTCGGTCAGGTGCCCGTCCAGAATTCGCCCGATCGCATGGTGCCAAAAAAGGCATTCGGCCGATCGGGTGGGTGTTAAGTAGTGAGAGAGTAGAGGAATCTTTGATACGGAGACGATTGGATCGATTCGATCGGTTGCGAGTTGGCGTTCAGTGGACCAATCACCCGCGACGGCCTCCACGGCGGATCGCGCCGTCGTTCACCTGCCAGGTCGAACCCGAGCGATGAAGAAATTCCGTCCCCGAGTGCGACGCGAAGGCCGCCGGGATAGAATCAAGCCCTTTGGGCGGATGGTCCCCTCGAAAGGGCAGGTGGGCTGATGAAAACGCACGGTTCGCGACGGCTGGCCGTCCTCGGCGTGCTGGCGATAATCGGGCTGGGCCCGACGGCGATGGCCCAGGCGCCAAAGGCCGCGGAGCGGTACACGCCGACCGATCAGGAAAGGGGCGAGATCGAGGCGGCGATCGTCAAGCTATCGAAGGCCATCGATGCCCTGCCGCAGGGCGAGGGGGCGGCCCGCGAGGCGCTGCCGGATATCGCCGTCTACCTCAAGGCCGGACGCTGGGCGCTGCGGCTGGGCGAGTTCTACGGACCCAAGGGGGTGCCGGCGACGCTCGACGTCCTGGCGCGCGGCCTGAAGAGGGCCGAGCAACTGGCCGACGGCCGGAGGCCGTGGGTGGACGAACCGGGGTCGTCGATCCGGGGCTACGTGTCGAAGGTAGACGGCTCGGTGCAGCCGTATGCGGTGATCGTCCCGCCGGGGATCGACCGCTCGGGGCAGTCGCGGATGCGGCTCGACGTGGTCCTGCACGGGCGGGGCGCGACGCTCAATGAGGTCCAGCTTCATCCGGGCGCACGACGGCAAGCCCGCGGCCGAAGGGGACAAGGGCCGGGTCACGCTGCACGTCTTCGGACGGACCAACAACGCCTATCGCTGGGCCGGCGAGGCCGACGTGTTCGAGGCGATCGCGGCGGTCCGCCGACCTGCTTCCGATCGACGACCGCCGCGTCGTCCTCCGCGGGTTCTCGATGGGGGGCGCGGGGGCGTGGCACCTGGGGCTGCACCACCCGAGCCTGTGGTCATCGGTCGAGGCGGGCGCCGGGTTCTCCGAGACGAGGAACTACGCCAGGCTCGGCGAGATCCTGCCGGTCGTCGCCAAGGTGCTGCACATCTACGACGCGGTCGATTACGCCGCCAACGCCTTCGACGTGCCGATCGCCGGCTACGGCGGCGAGGACGACCCCCAGCGCCAGGCGTCGGTCAACATCGAGGAGGCGCTCGAGGCGCTCGGCTACCCGATGAAGACCGAGGGCCTGGTCACCCGCGCCGAGGGGATCGACTTCCTCCGCGTCGTCGGCGCCAGGATGGGGCACAAGGTCGACCCGGCGAGCGCGCAGATCCTGGCCGCCTTCCACGACGAGCACGCCGCGAAGGGCTCCGACCCGGACCGCAAGCGCATCAAGTTCGTCACCTACACGCTGAAGTACAACCGCTGCGCCTGGCTGACGATCGAGGCGATGCAGGAGCACTACCGCCGCGCCTGGGTCGACGCCGAGATCCAGGACCGCCGCGTCGTGGTCCGCGCGATCGAGAACGTCGCCGTGCTCGGGCGTGGACCGCCACGCGGGCGAGACGATCGCGCTCGGCGGGCAGCGAGTTCCCGCTGGAGAACGCCGTCAAGGGGCTGCTCCCGTCGGTCTACTTCCGGCTCGGCGCGGGGGGCTGGGAGCCGCTCGACTACGACGCCTCGCGCGACGTGCAGGAGAACGTCGCGAGGGCCAAGAGGCACGACGTCCAGGGGCCGATCGACGACGCCTTCACGGGCCCGTTCCTCTGCGTCCGGGGGACCGCCACCCCCTGGAGCCCCGCCGTCGGGCGCTGGGCCGACGCGCGCCTCGAGCGGTTCGCCGACGACTGGTATCGCTTCCTCCGCGGCGAGGTCCGCATCAAGGACGACGCCGAGGTCACGCCCGAGGACATCGAGAAGAACCACCTGATCCTCTTCGGCGACCCGGGTTCGAACCGCCTGCTCGCGCGCATCCTCCAGGACCTGCCGCTGAAGTGGACCCGCTCCGAGGTCGCGCTCGGGGGCCGGTTCCCGGCGGCCGACCACGCGCCGGTGCTGATCGCGCCCAACCCGCTCAACCCGCTCCGCTACGTCGTCGTCAACAGCGGCCACACCTTCGGCGCCAAGGAGTTCGCCGGCACCAACGCGCTGCTCTACCCCCACCTGGGCGACTACGCCGTCATCCCCGTCTTCGACCGGGACGAGCGGCCCCGGGCCTCCGGCTTCTTCGACGAGGCGTGGAAGCCTCGGCGAGTAGTGGGGAGTGGAGGGTGGGGAGTGGGGAGTAGGAATCCAGTCCCCCTGGTCTTGTCTTCACTCCCCACTCCCCACCCTCCACTCCCCACTCTTCAGGGCTGGGCGCGGGTGGGGGCGAACGGGACGCGGCGGGCCGAGCGGGCGACCGAGGCGTCGAGGTCGTTGTCGCGGAGCAGGCGGACGACGCTCGCGCCGGCGGCGAAGATCCCCGACCGCCTCCCCTTGATGATCTGGACGCGGCCGACGCAGACGCCGACGAGCGTGCCGTCGTCCCGGAACAGGCCGCCGCCGGAGCGGCCGTGCTCGGGGGGGCGGGTGGTGATCACGAACGGCCGCTCGACGCCCGCCCCCTCCATCTCGAACTGGTCGACCGCCACGACGTGCGCCGTCCAGCTATTGAGGCGCGCCCCCTCGTCGATCCCGACCGACGTGACGACCGTGCCCGCCTCCAGCGCGGCCCCCGGCGGGGCGAGGCGGGCCACGAACGGGAGCGCCACCATCCGGCGAATCCGCAGGATCGCCACGTCGGCGGCCGGGTCGGTCGCGGCGACCTCGGCGGCGACCGTCCTCGGCCATCTGTCGCGCGACCGCACGCGCTCCAGGCCGACGTTGTAGCGGTGCAGCTCGACGGCGAGCCGACCCGGGCCCGAGACGACGTGCGCCGCCGTCAGGACGAGCGTCTCGTCGTCGACCGAGGCGATCACCGTGCCGCTGCCCTGCGCGGTCCCCTTGCGGACCAGGACCGTGGGCCGGAACGTCCAGTTGTCGAGCGGCGTCGGGCGGTCGGCCGCCCCGGCCGTCGCCGCGGTCGCCGCGACCAGGACCCAGGCCCAGATCCCGACCCGGGCCCGCAGACAGGCCGGCCCGCACCCGAGCGCCCTCACCCCGAGCCGCTGGCCCATGATCGCGACCTGCCCCCGTCTCGTCTCGCGGTCGCATCCGTGCGGGAATCCCCGCCCCATCGTCCCCTCCCGACGAGGGCGGGACAAGCCCCCTCCCGGACGGTCGGACCATCGGGCGCGGTGATCGTGCCGTTCCGCGAGGCCGCCGCCAGGCTCAGGAGCGAGGCCGGAGGACCCGCACGTCCCCGTCGCGGAAGACGGTCCGGAACCAGCGGCCGGCGGTCGCGACGAGGAGGGGGTCGGCGCCCCAGAGCACCAGGACGTCGATCGACCGATGATGGCGGTCGAGCAGATCGGCCCAGTCGGCGGCACGCCCGGCCTGGCCGAGCGCCACCTCCTCGATCCGGCGGGCGGGGGGGCGGTCGAGGCCGTCGCGGAACTGGACCGGGAAGTAGTAGAACTGCGTCTCGTAGTCGCTCCAGACGATGTTGCCGGTCCCGACGCCGAGCAGGTTGTCGGCGTGCATCATAGGGTTGGCGCGATAGCGAGGGGGCATCCGGCCGGGCAGCGCCACCACCCTTTGGTTGCGCCCGACGACCCCCCGCGCCGCCATCAGGGGTCCCACGGCGCGTCGGCAGAAGCCGGCATAATCCCAGACGAAGGCCGCCTGCAAAGCGACCGCCAGCGCGATCGCCGCGACGGCCCCCGCGCGGCCCACCCCCGGCCGCCGAGGTCCAGCAGCGGCACCAGCGCCACCAGGCCGAGCAGCACCACCCTCTGCGACAGGTAATGGCCGTGCGCCTCGCCGAGCGTGTCCGGCCCCGCCACCCCGCCCAGCAGGAGCAGGCCCGCCAGCACCCCCCAGCCGCGCAGCTCCGACAAGGCTCGGCCGTCGCGACGCCTCGCCCCGCGACCCCATCGCCGTGGCGACCCCCGCCAGCGCCAGCGCAACGAGGAGCCAAAAAATCGGCGACAGCAGCGCATAGCCCGTCGCCGTCCCCTCGTGGAACGGCATAATCACCCGGCTGCCCAGCGAGATCGGGTCGACCCACCCCAGTTGCCTCGCCCACGACCGTAGCGAGAACGGGTCGTCGAGGTTGTCCCAGCCGGGCGCCATCCGCCCCCCGCGACGGGTCAGGCGGAGATAGATCAGCCCGAGGGGGACCAAAGGGACCAGGCCCGCCGCCGTCCAGGACGCGCGGGCGAGCCGTCGCGGGCCGGGCGTCGTCGCGGCCAGGACCGCCAGCCCGACGACCGTCAGCCCCAGGCTGACCGGGTGGCAGAAATAGCCCAGGACCATCAGCCCCCCCAGCACGAAGGCCAGCCGCGGCCTCGGGCGGTCGCGGCCCCCCCACCAGACGCCGAGCGTCACCGGGAACAGGCTCGCGCCGAGCAGGAAGCTGGTGAACCCGAGCAGCCAGGTGACGTTCATGGCCAGCAGCGCCGCCATCGCCGAGGCCGCCGCCATCCCTCGGCCGCCGCGGACCCTCCAGCGGAGCCAGGCGATCGCCGCGGCCGGGCCGACCAGCGTGATCGTCGTCATCGCGCAGTCGGCCCATCGCGCCGGCAGGATCGCCACCAGCCCGGCCAGCGCCAGGTGCCCGGCCCAGTTCGGCAGGGGCTCCCAACGCACGGTGAAATAGGGCCGGAACGGCGAATCGGGCCCCGACGACCGCGCGATGATGTGCGCGTTATAGAGGTGCGCGGGGCCGTCCTGCGTGACGAACCACGGGACGCACCAGACCGCCGCCACCGCGGGCAGCAGCGCGACGACCAGCACCGCCAGCCCCCCCCGCGCCGATCCCGGCCCGGACTCATCCTCGTCTCCCGGCCCGCCGATCGGACCCGGATGACTCCCGATCCTCGGGCGGCGGAGGTCTTGGAGCGGGCGGACGGTGCAGCCCCGTCCCGGGCTCGGTGTCGGAGTCCTTCGACAAGGGACCGGGCATCCTCATCCCAGAAATCGCCGGCCCGGCCCCCTCGACCCCGGGGGGACGGAGGGGCCGGGCCTGGTGCGTAACAACCGGACTGACGACCGACGATCGTCTCCCCGAGGGCGCCTTCAACCGCGTCGCGAGGAGTTCGGGTCGCAGCCGCTGCGGTGCGGCAAGGTCCTAAATCACGCGGCGCTACCGACGTCGGGCAACCGGGCCCGACCTGGCGATGACAAGACTATACCGCACGTCAGGTCCCCGCGCCAAAAGAATTCAAGCCGACTTGGCTCCTCCGGGTAAGCGTCTCGAAAGTAGGTGGGAAATCCCGTACAACAGGGGACACTGATGGGACCGACGGAATTCACCCCTGACCCCTCACGGACGTCCTGCCATGCGCACCCCTCGACCCGACCTCACGCCCGAGCAAGTCGCCGACGCCGAGCGGATTTACGAGGCGCTGCACCGAGCCTCGGAGGACGAGCACTGGCAGGTCGCTCAACTGCTTGCCTCGAAGGCCGATGGGGAGGTCTTCGGCGGGACCGAATATCAGGTCCGCGACCTGGTGCACAAGACCGGGGCCAAGGCGATGCAGGTCGCCCTCGACGGGCGGAAGAAGGGGGGTACCACGGCTCCAGCCTGAGCTGCCCCTCCTGCCACGCGGCGGCCCGGTTCGTCGCGTATCGTCGCAAGGCCCTCGTCAGCCCGCTCGGGCCCCTCCGCCTCGAACGCGCGCACTATCACTGCCCCCGCTGCCACAGCGGTTCGGTCCCCTGGGACGAGGTGGTGCGGTTGTCGAACGACGCGCCGACGCCCGCGGCCCACGAGGTCGTCTGCCTGGCCGGCATCCTGTCCAGCTTCGCCGAGGGGGCCACGGCGGCGCTGCCCAAGCTCACGGGGTTGCGCCTCAGCGAATCGACCGTCGAGCGGACGACCGAGGCGGTGGGCCGTGACGTCGGCGCCCGCTTGGCCGGTGGCGCGGCGTCCGGCGCCGCTCGGGATTGGGATTGGCACAAGGACGGCGAGGGCAAGACCTGCGCGTACGTCTCGCTCGACGCCACTGGGGTCCGTCAACAAGGCCCCGACGGTGCCCAGGCCGAGGGGCGGATGGTCACGGTGGCGATGGTCTACAACCCGGTACCCGAGGCGAAGGACCGGCGGGCTTGCCCCGACGGGCCGACCCCCCGGTTCAACGTCCGCTACGTGGCGGGGTTGGACGGGATCGCGGCTTTGGGCGAACCGCTCCGCCGCCAGGCGGCGCGGGTGGGGATGGATCGGGCAGCACGCTGGATCGCCATCAGCGACGGCGGGGCCGGCCTGGAAGACTGGCTGCGGACGAACTTCGGCCGGGTCGATGCGGTGATCCTCGACTTCGACCACGCGAGCGAATACCTCGGCGACCTCGGCCGGGCCTTGCACCCCGAGGACGAGGGGGTGCGTGCGGCCTGGCTGGACGGCTGGTGCCACCGCCTCAAACACGACGGGGGTGCGGCGGTGCTGGAAGACCTTCGCGGCCTGGAGGTTCGTGGCCGCGCGGCGCGTGAGGCGCTGGCGGCCGTCGTGCGCGTATTTCGAGAACCAGTCGCACCGGATGGACTACCCCGGTTATGTGGCCAAGGGCTGGGCGATCGGTTCGGGGCCGGTCGAATCGGCGTGCAAGACGGTGATCGGTCAACGTATGAAAGGAGCCGGCATGCGCTGGGGGGAAGACGGCGCCGACGGCCTCAGCCATCTGCGGGCGCTGTTCAAGAGCGGAGACCGGCAGTGGGACGCCTACTGGCATCCGGCGCCGAACTGACTTAAACCACCCACAAATCTGACGCTTACCCGGCTCCTCCCCCCGTATCCACGGGTGTAGCTCTCGATCCTGGAGATTTGCCCCGGCCGCTGGTATGACTGGGCGCTTTCCCTCTGCCGGGGGTAGCCCGATGGCCCGGATGGTCGAGGCGCGGACCGAGCTGGAGTCGATCCTCGTCGAGCAGGCCCTGGCCATGGCCCGCGAGCTGGAGGCGGTCCCCGATGCGGCCGCCGGCGGCGCCGTCCTGGCCGAGGGCGAGCGGGCCGCCGCCCGGCTCGGCCGCGGGCTGACCCGCGTCGCCCTGGAGGCGGCCCTGCAGCGCCAGGCCGGCCCGGCCGAGAAAAAGGGGCCGCGGGGCGGGCCTGCCCCTGCGGCGGCCGGCGCACCGTCACGGGCAAGGCGCCCCGGACGACGGTGACCGCCGCCGGCCGGGTCGAGCTGGTCCGCCGCGCGATGCGCCGCGGCGGCTGCGGCCTGACGGCCCACCCGCGCGACGCCCGCGTCGGCGCCGGCGGCTTCCTCAGCCCGCAGGCGACCCGGCGGGCCTGCCTGGCGGCGGCGAGCTGGTCGTTCGACGTCGCCGCGGCGCGGCTGGAGGAGCTGGCCGGCGTGCGACTCGATGGCGAGACGATCCGACGCCACGTCCACCGCGCCGCCGCCGCCCTGGCGGCCCGCCGAAGGCGGCCTTCGAAGGCGCCGCGGGCGAGGTCGAGTTCCTCGTCGACGGCGTGATGGCCCCGACGCGCGGCGGCTGGCGCGAGCTGAAGCTGGCGCGCTTCCGGATGCGGCCGCGCGGCGAGCCGGCCGAGCCGGCGGCGCGGGCCGACCGCGCGCTGCCCGGCCCGACGGCGAGCGTCGCCTACGCGACCACGGCCGACAGCGAGGCGTTCGCGGCGCGGTGGCGCCCGCCGGGCCGCGGCGCTGGGGATCGACCCGGACGGCGCGCTGACCGTGCTGGCCGACGGAGCGGCCTGGATCTGGGCGGCGGCGGCCGAGCACCTCCCGGCCGCCGGCCAGGTGCTGGACATCTTCCACGCCAGCGGGTACCTCGCCGCGGCGGCCGCCGGCCTGCACGGCGAGGGGACGCCCGCGGCGGCCGACTGGACCGACCGGGGCCGCGGTGCCCTGCTGGCCGACGGCTGGCCGGGGCTGCTGGACCACGTCGGCGGCACGCCGGCCGAGGGGCGGACGGCGGCCGGGCAGGCGGCCTTGGACGAGTTGATCGGCTACTTCGCCAAGCACACCGGGGGGCTAGGGCCTGTCTGGTAGATCACAAACGTATACTATAGCAGGACCTTGAACGAAAGGACTGCTATGGTTCGCCGCTACGAGCTGACCGACGCCCAATTCGCCACGATCGAGGGCCTCCTGCCCAAGAACGGCAAGCGCGGGCGCAGTGGAACGACCACCGCACCACCCTCGACGGCATCTTCTGGCTGCTCCACACCGGCGCCCAGTCGGCGCGAGGTGCCGGAGCGCTACGGCAAGTGGAAGAGCGTCTACAACCGCTTCCGCCGCTGGCGCAAGGACCGGACCATCGACAGCATCCTCGAGCGGCTGCACCGGAAGCTCGACGAGGCGGGCCGCATCGACCACGAGCTCTCGGTGCATCGACGCCACGAGCATCCGCGCCAGTCGCTCGGCGGCCGGGACCGCCGCGAGGGCCCGGCGGACGAGCCATCGGACCACGCGCTGGGCCGGAGCCGGGGCGGGTTCGGGACGAAGCTGCACCTGATCGTCGACGGCCACGGCATCCCGCTGTCGGTGTCGGCGTCGCCGGGCCAGGCGCATGAGTCGAAGCACGTCGAGCCGGTCCTGGAGGCGGTGCGCCTGCCCCGGCCCGGGCGGGGCCGCCCGCGGCGGCGGCCGCGGCGGCTGGCCGGGGACAAGGGGTACAGCTACCCGCGGGTGCGGCGGTACCTGCGGCGCCGGGGCATCGTGGCGGTGATCCCGACGCGGAAGGACCAGCGGCGCAACCCCCGCTTTGACACGCAGGTGTACCGCCGCCGCAACGTGGTGGAGCGGTGCGTGAACTGGCTGAAGGAGAGCCGCCGGCTGGGGACGCGCCACGAGAAGCTGGCGGTCCACTTCGTGGCCATGGCCAAGTGGGCCATGATCCGGCGGTGCCTGCGGCTCTTGGATTCATCAGACAGGCCCTAAGGGCCTGGAACGAAACAACTGTTATAATTCGTCGCTGCGGCTCATAATGGACGGATGCCCGACGATCCTGAACTCCAACGGAAGTTCGCCGCGATCCTGCCGAACCTCGACGAGCGGCAGCGACGGCTCCTCGCCGCCGTCGAGGCCCGCTCCCTGGGCTACGGCGGCATCCGCCGCGTGAGTCGGGCCTCGGGCATCTCTCACGCCGCGATCCAGCGGGCGTTGAAGGAACTCGACGCTCCACCCCCTCCCCCCGGTCGCGTCCGACGGCCCGGCGGAGGTCGCAAGAAGCTCCGCGACAAGGAGCCGGCGATCCTCGTGGCCCTGGAGGGACTGATCGCCCCCGAGACGCGGGGCGACCCGATGTCCCCGCTGCGGTGGACCTGCAAGAGCACCCGCCAACTGGCCGAGGCCTTGGGCCGCCAGGGGTTCGCCGTCAGCCATCGGGTCGTCGGGGAGATGCTCCACCACCTCGGCTACAGCCTCCAGGCGATGGCCAAGACCCTGGAGGGCAGGCAGCACCCCGACCGTGACGCCCAGTTCCGCTACATCAGCGAGATCAGCGGGCGGTACATCGCCGCGGGCTCCCCGGTCATCTCGGTGGACACCAAGAAGAAGGAGCTGGTCGGGCAGTACGCCAACCGGGGCCGGGAGTGGCAACCGGCGGGTGAGCCCGAGGAGGCCCTGATCCATGACTTCCCCGACCGCCGCGTCGGCAAGGCGATCCCCTACGGGATCTACAACATGGGCTGGGACCTGGGGTGGGTCAACGTGGGCGTCGATCACGACACGGCCAGCTTCGCCGTCGAGGGCATCCGGCGGTGGTGGTCCGGCATGGGGTCGGAGATGTACTCCGACGCCGGGCGGTTGCTGATCTGTGCCGACGGCGGGGGCAGCAACGGCTATCGGGTCCGGCTGTGGAAGGTCGAACTCCAGCGGTTCGCCGACGAGACGGGCCTGGAGGTGACGGTCTGCCACTTCCCGCCGGGCACGAGCAAGTGGAACAAGATCGAGCACCGGCTGTTCTCGCACATCACGATGAACTGGCGGGGCCGCCCACTGGTCAGCCATCAGGTGGTCGTCGAGTTGATCGCCGCGACGCGGACCGCGACGGGCCTGGAGGTGGAGGCCCGGCTGGATACGGGGAGCTACCCGACCAAGGTCAAGGTGACGAAGCAGCAGATGGAGCGGGTCCGGCTGCATCCCCATGACTTCCATGGTGAGTGGAACTACACGATCAGGCCTGAGTCGTCCGGATCGCACGGCAAGTCGTAATGCTTATTCCGTTCCAGACCCTAAGCTGCCCGCCGGGGTTTCTTTTCACTTTTCGCCCGCAAGCTTCGGCTGTAGGAGTCGAACCCGCCTTCGACGGCCTCGCGCAGCCCCGCCCGCGTGGCATGACTCCGCACCGGGATCTCCTGGTACTTGACCTGGCGGAAGACCGGCTCGATTTCGTTCAGCTCCGGGCTGTACGGCGGCAGGAAGTACAGGTAGATCCCCGCCGCCGCCAGACCCGCCCGCGCCCGCCTCACGACCCCGCTGGTGTGCAGGCTGGCGTTGTCCAGGACCACCACCCGCGGCACCTTCGACCATGGCAGCGACCGCACGAATGCCAGGAAATCGTACGAGTCCCACGTCCGCTCCGCGGTGAAGACATCCAGCCGCGGCCGCCCGCCGTAGGGGCGGTAGGCGGCCATCGCGTTGACCCGCCGCCCCTGCGGGGCCTCGGACTTGACCCGCTTCCGCTGCCGAGGCAGCGCCCAGGTGTAGGCCGTCGGGAGCGTCGGCGCGAACCCGCACTGGTCGAGGTAGTAGAGCTTGATCCGGCCGGCCCGGGCCTTGTGCTTCAGGTTGAGCAGCACCCGCTTGGCCCGCGCGACCCTGGCCGGGTCCTGCTTGTGCCGCAGCCAGCCGGCGGTCCGGCCCCAGCGCGCCGGAGCAGCCCGAGGTAGCGGCGGATTTGGCGCGGCTCGAGCGCGATCCCGCGGGGGACGAGCGCCTGGCTGAGCTGGCGGCTGGTCCAGGTGCGGTCGTCGCCGAGCAGGGCCCGCAGCGCCCCGGTCACCTCGCGGCGTCGGGCGTCGTCGAGTGGCGGCCCGGTGCGGCGGGGGAACAGCGCGGCGATGCCGCGGCCGAGGAAGTCCTTGAGCACGGCGCGGACGGTGTGCCCGCAGTAGCCGAGGTGGTCGGCGATCCGAGGCGCCGCCCACCCGGCGTCGGCGAGGCAGACCATCTCCAGGCGGTCCCGCGCCCGGGGCGGTAGGTCGGCCCGGCGAAGGGTTTGCAGCTCATCGCGGGTGGCGTCATCGAGGTGGATGCGGATCATACCGGAATTGTAGGGGAACCTCGGCCACACGCTTAGGCTACTACGGGCGGCTCCGCGCCGGCCGGTCGATCGGCAGCGGGGCGGTGGAGGGGCTGGCGCGGCGGATGGGCCGACGGCTGAAGGTCCCGGGCCGCGGCTGGTCCGTCGGGAACGTCGACGGGATGGCGGCGCTGATCGCGGCCGTCGATACGCCGGAGTGGGCGGGCCTGTGGGACAGGCCCGCCGCCTAAACTCCAGGATCGAGAGCTACACCCCGTATACACCCCGGGGGCACGCCCCCATGGCCCCCAGACCGAAACGGGCACCGCAATTAATAATATTTAAATATATAATATTTCAACTTTTAGCCCCCCTCCGCCCGAGACCTCGAAGATCCGGGGCGTGGTCCCCTTGGCGTTCTCCACGATGTCGGGCCAGACTTTGATGAATTCCCATGCCTGTTCGTAAATCTTCATGGCTCATGATGGATTCCGGGGTGGTGGTTCGCAAGGGCCCCCAAGTCGTTACAATCGGCTCGATCCGTCGGGCCGCTCGTCCGCTCGACCTGTTCTGGCATCCTGCTCCCGAGGCGTTGACCGATGGTGAACATCCAGGACCTCTTCGACGACGCCAAGTGCTACCAGACGATCCGGGAGATGCGCTGGCCCGACGGTGTGATCCGTCCTCGATGCCCCTCGGATTCGGTCATCAAGAACGGCCGGGATGATACCGAGCCCCATCGTCAACGCTACGAGTGCCGGGGCTGCCGCCGACGCTTCGACGACCTGACCGACACCATCTTCGCCGGTCATCACCAGCCGCTACGGACGTGGATCGCTTGCTTGTACCTCATGGGCCTGAATCTATCAGGATTGCAGATCGCCCAGGGACTCGATATCAACAAGGATGACGCCCGGGCGACGATCCAGCAGGCTCCGCCGGGGGATCGTCGAGCGTCGCCCCCCGGTCGTCCTGGAGGGCGAAGTGGAGTGCGACGAGGTCTATGTGGTGGCGGGACATAAGGGCCATCCCGAGGCCATCAAAAGAAAGGCCGCCCGCCCCGACGGCGCCGTCTGAAGGGGGGCGCGGCCGGGGGACCTTGGCCAAGGAGAAGCCGCCGATCTTCGGGATGATCCAGCGGGGTGGCGAGGTCGTGATCCGGATGCTGGAGGACGTCAAGCAGGTGACGATCGGCCCCTTGATCGAGCAGACGATCGCCGAGGGGACCGTGATTTACACCGATGAATATGACATCTACAGCCGCCTGGCCGAGTGGGGCTATGATCACGAGGCGGTCTGCCATGCGGCGGGCGAGTACGCCCGGGACGACGATGGAGACAGGTTCTGTGAGGTGCATGTCAACACGCTGGAAGGGTTCTGGTCGCTGCTCCGTTCGTGGCTTCGCCCTCACCGGGGAATCCCTCAAGAGACCCTGCCTTTGTATCTGGGGTTCTTCGAGTTCGTGCATAACATCCGGGCTCGTGGCAAGAGGCTGTTGGGCGCCCTGATCGGCCAATTGTTGGCACCACCCTGCAATCCATCATGAGTCCCGGGTTATTTTCAGAGCAAGCGAATTGAAGTTTTGATAGCAATGGATTCGGATTGATCAATTTTGCCGATGCGACGCGCGGGGCCTCGGGGGATGGATGATTTGGGTAATGTGAGATAACTGCGCCGGGCGAGCGGATCAGAGGTCCCAGACCCTCGCCCCGTTGAGGAAGCAGGAGACGACGCCGTCCTCGCTGACCTTCAGGACGGGTCCGAACCGGCTGGCGACCAAAGCGGCGGTGGTGCGGGCGCCCTCGGCGGTGGTCGGGCCGGGGAGGCTGGAGGCGTCGTGGCGGAGGATGGCGCCGAAGGCGATCAGGGCGCCGCCGCGGTCGGTCACCAGGGCGCCGTCGAGCCCGGCCAGGGCTTCGAGCACCGCCGGGTCGAGCCCGATCACGTCGCGGCCGCGCGCCAGGTAGTGCAGGGCGCGCTTGGCCAAGGGGTCGCCCGGCGTCAGCTCCGGCGGAGGGCCGCTCGGCACGTCGCGCGCCAGCACGTCGTGCGGCGCGATCAGGCGGCCGATCGCCGCGCGGGGGTCGGAGACGACGACCAGCAGGCCCCCCTGCCGGCACTCGGCCAGGTCGAGGGCCGTCTGGAACAGCGCGCGGGCCAGGGGCGGGTTGGCCGCCGCCGCCTCCCAGACGGCGAACTTCGACGCCGGGTCGAGGAACCGCCACCGGCCGTGCGCGAAGGCGAACACCTGCGAGCCCCCGGCGAAGAGCTTGATCTCCTGGTTCGCGCTGAGCACCACGCAGACGTGTCCGCCGAGGCGCGTCGCCCGCGCATGCGCCGTGTAAGCGCAGGCGCAGGGCACCTCCGCGACCGTCGCGCCGGGCATCTCGGCCGCCCACCGCTCGACGTCGATGATGTCGGCCAGCTTCCCCGCGCGGTCGACCAGGAAGAGCGTCCTCTGGCCGTCGCAGAGCCGGTGGATGCTCTTGAGGCTGGTCAGCTCGACGCCGTACGGCAGCGCGTCGGGGGGGCTGGGGCGGCCCGGCGGCTCGGGATCCTCGTGCAGGCCCAGCAGCAGCGCCGGTCGAGACCCGGCGGTTCTCATAGGTCGACAGCGCGGCGGTCCGCAGCGTGTGGATCGTCGAGGCGATCCGGCTGGTCCGCGCCGCCGGCACGGCGTAGACCGGCGGCTCGATGAACGCCGCGATGTAATGGTCCTCCGACCCGCCCCGGAACAGCTCCAGCCGCGGCGCGTGGTGCGCCACCTGGAACAGCTGGTGATAGCGGAGCGTCAGCACGGCGCCGATGGCGCGGATCAGGCGCCGGTCGTGCGGCGTGAACCGGCTCCCGGCCCGCGCCGAGAGCCGATAGCGGACGCCGAACATCGCCACCTGGATCGAGTCCTCGCCGTCGTCGGGGCCCTCGATCAGCTGGAAGTCGGGCCCGCTCCGGACGTGATACGGGCCCGAGCCGTCGAGGCCCGGTTCGAATCGGCTCTGCGGGTAGAACGCCAGCAGGTCGCGGCGGAAGAAGCTGACGAACAGCTCGGCCACCGCCAGGGCGTCGCGGAGGTTCGGCAGGGCGGGGCGCGTCGTGATGGACATCACAGGGCTCCCTCCGTAGAGCGGTCTCATCCCCCAGCTTCGGGGGTACGGATCATACAAGCATTCCCCGGATCGGGGAAGAGAAATGAGGGCGATCCGAGGGCGCGGTGGGACGGCGGCGTACAATGACGGGCGGAGCGCACGTCACCGACCCCGGACCGACCCGATGGAACTGCCCGAAGAGCTTTCGCCGCGAGAGGGTTACGCCGCCTGGGCGGCGTGCTACGACGATGACGGCAACCCGCTGACGGCGCTGGAGGGGCCGGCGGTCCGCGCATGGTTCGGGCCGTTGGCGGGGCGTCGGGCGCTCGACCTGGGATGCGGGACGGGTCGGCACACGAGGGCGCTGGTCGAGGCCGGCGCGACCGTCGCGGCGCTCGACCCGTCGCCCGAGATGATGGCCCGGGCACGCGCCAAGCTCCGCGACCGGGCCGTCGTCTGGGCGAGGCATGCCCTGCCCGGTCCTTTGCCGTTCCGCGCCGGGACGTTCGACCTGGTGGTCCTGGGCCTGGTGGCCGAGCACGTCGCCGACCTGGCCGGCGCACTCGGCGAGGTGGCGCGGGTCCTCGTGCCGGGGGGCCGCTGCATCGTGTCGGCGCTGCACCCCGACCGGACCGCCGAGGGCCAGAGGGCCCGCTTCATCGACCCCGAGACCGGCCGCCGCCGGCCGATCACGACCTACCACCGGACCGCCGCCCAGTACCACGAGGCCGCCGCCGTGGCGGGGCTAGTCGTCGAGTCCGAGCGGTCCCTGATCGTCCCCCCCGAGCTGGCCCGCATCGTGCCGAGGGCCGCCCCCTACATCGGCCGCCCCCTGGGGTGGGTCGCCTGCTGGGGCAGGCCGCGGTAGGGCGCGTGAAGCATGCCCTACGAGGGGTCGTCGGGCTTGGCCTTCTTGAGGTGCTTGTCGAGGAATGCGACCGTCCGGTCGAGGGCGTCCCGGCTGTCGTCGCCGCGGAAGCCGTGGCCCTGGTCGGGATAGATGTGGATCTCGTAGGGCCCCCCCTTCTGCTTGAGCATCCGTTCGAGGTCGCGGGCCGCCTGGACCGGGACGATCCGGTCCCGTTCGCCGTGCAGGATCAGGACGGGGGGCATCGCATTGACGTCGCGGGCGAGGACCTCGGGCAACCCGCCGAAGTAGTCGACGACGACCGCGACCCGCGGGTCGTCGGTCGCCAGCGAGAGCGAGAGGTACGCCCCGAGCGAGAACCCGACCAGGCCGATCCGGCCGGGGTCGACGTTGGGCTGCGCGGCCGCGTGGGAGATGGCGTCGGCGACCGCGGCCCGCCAGGCGGAGAAGTTCTGGAGCGACGACGGGACCTTGGCGACCTCGTCGCCGGTCCGGTCGAAGTAGTGGACGACGTGCGCGACGTATCCCCGCCGCGCCAGGAGGAGGGCGTACTCGCGGAACACGACGCCCCCCTTCAGGCCCCCCGCGCCGTGGATCAAAAGGACCGCCGGATGCCTGCCCGGCCCGTCCGGCTCGAACCGATCGACGGCGATCGTCTTGCCCTGGCTCTCGTAGGACGCCGTCGTCTCCGCGACCCCCGCCCGGGCGGCCGGGGCCCGCGCCAGGCCAAGCGGCACGATGCAGGCGACCAGCAGGGCCGGCGGGCGAGGCCAGGTTCGATTCATCCGGGGCGCTCCGTGATCGGGCCACCCGAGGGGCGGGGGGACGCGCGAAATCCGGCCGATCCCGGGCGGGCAACCGCCTTTCGGAATCGTCCGGATCGATGTCCCAGACCGCGTCGCGGCGGTGTTAAGATCATAGCGAGCGGGGCCCGGCACGTCGAGTTCGCGGAGGGCGTCGGGGCCGATCGCCGCATCGGATCGTCCCGATCGCCGCCGGCTCCCGCCCGATCGAGGGCCCGGTGCCCGAGGGTGCCCCCGCATGAGCATGGACCTCGACCTGCTCGCGCAGTATTGCCTGACCCGCTCGCGCGAGGCGTTCGACGCGATCGTCGGGCGTCACGGGCCGATCGTCCACCGCGTCGGCATGGCCGTGACGGTCGAGGCCGAAGGATAGGATCACCTCGTCGTGGCCGGGCCCCGCCGCATCCCGCCGCTCGTTTCCCCTTCGAAAATCGGATCAGGAGTCGAACGATGGACATCCGGAGATCACGCGGCTTCACGCTGATCGAGCTTCTGGTGGTCATCGCGATCATCGCCGTGCTGATCGCGCTGCTCTTGCCCGCCGTCCAGGCGGCGCGCGAGGCGGCCAGGCGCGCCCAGTGCGTCAACAACCTGAAGCAGATCGGCCTGGCGCTGCACAACTACCACTCCTCCAACGACTGCTTCCCGCCGGGCGCCTACCCCGCGAGGCTCGCGACCGGCGCGATGGGGGGGACCAATTCGGGCTGGAGTGCGCAGGCCCGGCTCCTGCCCGCCTTCGAGCAGCAGGCGCTCTACAACGCCGCGAATTTCGCCGTCGCCGGCTTCGCCGACCAGAGCGGCGGGAACGTCATGAACACGACCGTGACCGCGACGCGGATCAGCACGTTCATCTGCCCGTCGGACAGCCCCCCGAGCTACAACCTCAGCCAGCAAGACCTCGGGGTCTCGGGGTACGCCCCCGGCAACAGCTATTTCGCCTCGATCGGGTCGTCGCTCGATTGGTTGGCCACCAATGCCAACAGCGCGCCCAACGGGGTGTTCGCCTACATGACGACCCAGCGCCCCATCTCCCTCTCCGGCATCACCGACGGGACGAGCAACACGATCGCCTTCGGCGAATGGAGGCTCGGCACCGGCAACCTGGGCACCATCTCGATCCCCCAGGACATCGCCTTGCAGTCGGCCTCCCCCTCGCCGGCGAACACGGCGACAGCTGTCGATGCCCGCCGGGGGCGCGCTCTTCCAGGCCTGGTTGCCCGGCTGCGTCGCGGCGGTCAAGACCAACCGCACCAACAACCACGTCGTGGACCTCGGCATCGACTGGGCCTTCGGCATCGTGAGCTATTCGATGGGCAACGTGCTGCTGGCGCCGAACCCCCCGTATCCGAACTGTTCCACGTCCCTCACCGCGATCGTGTCCCCCGGCATGTTCACGCTGAGCAGCTACCACCCCGGCGGCGCCAACGTGCTGATGTGCGACGGCTCGGTCCGGTACCTCAAGAGCAGTACCAACCTCAACACGCTCTGGGCGCTGGGCTCGCGCAACCAGGGCGAGGTCGTCTCCGCGGACTCCTACTGAGCCGACTGCCGGCAATCCGAGCCCGACAGCCGAGGGCGACCGCTCCACCCACGGGGGGACGGCCGCCCTCGCCCACTGGGGCCCGGCCCGGGCCGGTTGACGCCGCCCCGTCGCATCCCTACAGTGGTCGCGGAGGAGATGCCCCAATCTCCGGCGCAACAGGCATTTGCGCCCCGATTTCGACCATCCGACGAGGCCGACCACCATGAGCCCGATCGTGGGACACGTCACCCTGGCCATCTACGCGCTGCTGCTGGCCGGTGGCGGCGTCATGGGCTTCGTGCCGGGCGCGGAGCCGGCCGTCCTTGATCGCCGGGGTGGTCAGCGCGCTGGCCGCGCTGGCGGCTTTGGGGCTGTCGATCACCGGCAGCCCGCTGGGACGGCCGCTCGGGCTGTTGCTGGCGATCGTCATGTTCGTCTTCTTCGGCTATCGGTTCGCCACCAAGAACCGCAAGTTCATGCCCAACGGCCTGATGGCGGTCGTCAGCCTCGCGGTGGCCGCCGTGCTGATGCTGCTGATGATCACCGCCAACGAGCAGGCCGCGCCGCCCCCGTCGTGAACCCTCCCCGGCCGCCTCGATCGGCGCCATTTCCCGACGCGACAACTGGTTAACTCCGCCCGGCCGACCTAGAATTGGGGAGAATCCTCCCATCGCGCGACCCTCAGCCGCACCCCGGCCCCGCGTTTCCTTCGAAACCGGAGGGCGAGCCGCGGGTTAGATCGGATGAGGGGTCGCATGCGGGGCATGGGTCGGCGCCGAAAGGACGGTCGGGTATGGCGAGGTTTTTCGGCGGGCGGGTCCGGTGGTGCGTCGCGGTCGCGGCGGTCCTGGTCGTCGCCTTTGCGGCGGCGGCCAAGCCGGAGGGCGCGTCGGTCAAGGAGCAACCCAAGGCCAAGGCCAAAGCGAAGACGAAGAAGGACAAGCCCAAGGCGGAGCCGACCCCTCCCGCCGAGCTCCAGAGGCTCGCCGAGGAGGCCCGCAAGGGGGTCGAGGCGGGCGTGACCTCCTCGGGGATCAAGCTCCCGGCGCGTCCCGCGCGGGCCGCCGCCAAGCCGTCGCTGACTTCCGCCGGGCTCGACGCTCTGGTCGAGACGTTCCTCGATTCGGCCAAGGTCCCGCTGGCCACGCCGACCTCCGACGTCGAGTTCGTCCGCCGCGTCTACCTCGACCTGACCGGCCGGCTGCCGTCCCCCGAGCAGACCCGCGCCTTCGTCATGACCTCATCCGGCGAGAAGCGCGGCAAGCTGATCGAGCACCTGCTCAACGGCCAGGAGTATGCCCAGAACTGGGCCCGCTACTGGCGCGACGTGGTCCGGTTCCGCGCGACCACCCAGAACGGCAACCGCGTGCTCTACGACGAGCTGGAGGAGTGGCTGGCGGACCAGTTCGCCAGGAATCGGCCGTGGGACGAGATCGCCAGGGGGATCATCACCGCCACCGGCCGCGACGACGAGAACGGCGCCGTCAACGTCGCCCTGGCGCACGGGACGCAGGCGGTCGAGCTGGCCGGCGAGGTGTCGCGGATCTTCCTCGGCGTGCAGATCCAGTGCGCCCAGTGCCACGACCACCCGAGCGACTCGTGGAAGAGGCAGCAGTTCCACGAGTTCGCCGCCTACTTCGCCGGGCTGAAGGGCCGGCAGGTCGCCGAGGGAGGGGCCGGCCAGGGGCGGGTCGTCGAGCTGCTCGCACAGGGCAAGCCGCGGTACACGATGCCCGACAAGCAGGACCCGCAGAAGCAGATCTTCGTGGCGCCGAAGTTCTTCCTCGACCCGAAGGGGGACGTGCTCCCCAACGGCCTGACCGCGGCCGAACGGCTGGCGATGGCGGCCTCCTACGTCACCGGGCAGGACAACCCGTGGTTCGCCAAGGCGTTCGTCAACCGCGTCTGGTACGTCCTGATGGGCGAGGGGTTCTACAGCCCGGTCGACGACATGGGCCCCAACCGCGAGGCGAAGGCCCCCGAGGTGCTCGACGCGCTGGCCTCGGCCTTCCAGAAGGGGGGCTACGACGTCCGCTGGCTGTTCCGGACGATCCTCAACTCGCGCGACCTATCAGCGCGAGGTCCGCTCGACGTTCACCGCCGCGGGCCGCACGCCGTTCGCCTCGGTCTGCCCGAGCCGGCTCCGCTCCGACCAGATCCTCGACTCGCTGGCGCAGGTGCTCAACTGCCGCTCGGCGAGAAGCCGGGGGAGGCCCCGGCGGCCCGGAAGGGCGCGGCGGTCAAGAAGGGGCTGGCCCAGGACCTCAAGGGAGCCGCCGGCAAGGCCAAGGGCAAGGGGGGCGGGCGGGGCAACGACAGGGTGCGCAGGGACTTCAACGAGCCTGTTCGGCGTCGACCCCTCGACCCCCAACGACGAGATCCTCGGCACGATCCCGCAGGCCCTCTTCCTGATGAACAGCCCGCAGATCAACCGCTCGCTCGGCGGCGTGCTCGGCCAGATCCTGGCCAACAATCCCGGTGACAACCGCGCGGCCCTCGGCGCGCTGTACATCCGCGTCCTGGCCCGCGAGCCGACCGCGCAGGAGGTCAAGATCTGCGGCCGCTACCTCGACTCGGTCGGCAACCGCCGCGAGGCCTTCGAGGACATCTTCTGGAGCCTGATCAACTCCACCGAGTTCGTCACCCGGCGCTGAAACCCCACCCTCCAACCCCCATCGAGCCATGTTCGAAAAGACGATCGTCAAGGTGGCGATGAACGGCCAGGGCGTGCTGCATCGGCGGGGCTTCCTGCGGGGCGTCGCGCTGGGCGCGGCGGGGCTGTCGGCGGTCAGCTTCACCGACCTGCTGGCGCTGCAGGCCGACGAGCTCCGCAAGAGGCAGATGGCCTGCATCCTGCTCTGGATGGCGGGCGGCCCCAGCCAGTTCGAGACGTTCGACCCCAAGCCGGGCCACGCCAACGGCGGCGGGATCGAGGCCGATCGACACCGCCGTGCCCGGCATCCAGGTCGCCTCGGGCTGGAACCGCACGGCGCAGGTGATGAAGGAGGTCGCGCTGGTCCGCTCGATGACCAACAAGGAGGGCAACCACGAGCGCGCCACCTACCAGCTCCACACCGGCTACCCCCCTTCGGGCACGGTCAAGCACCCGAGCTTCGGCTGCGTGGTGGCCAACGAGCTGGGCGACCCCAAGTTCGACCTGCCGCACATCGTCAGCATCGGCGGCAAGACGGTCGGCGCGGGGATGCTGGGCGTCTCGCTGGAGCCGTTCCTGGTCCAGGACCCGGGCAAGCCGCCGGCCAACGCCGTGCCGGCCGTCTCGCCGCAGCGGTTCTCGCGCCGGCTCGGCCTGCTGCACGCGCTGGAGCACTCGGCGTTCGAGCGGTACGGCGGCGCCGACAAGGTGAAGGACCACACGGCGCTCTACCGCCAGACGGCGGGCATGGTCCTGTCGCCCCGGATGAAGGCGTTCGACCTCGAGGGCGAGGACCCGAAGGTCCGCGCCTCCTACGGCTACGTCGCCGTTCGGCCAGGGCTGCCTGCTCGCCCGGCGGCTGGTCCAGGCGGGGGTCACCTTCGTCGAGGTCCGCTCCAACGGCTGGGACACCCACCAGAACAGCGCCGAGCGCGTCGCCAAGAACGCCGAGTCGGTCGACCCCGGCTTCGCCGCGCTGATCGCGCGACCTGAAGTCGCGGGGCATGCTCGACCGGACGCTCGTCGTCTGGATGGGCGAGTTCGGCCGCACGCCCAAGATCAACCCGAACGCCGGCCGCGACCACTTCCCTCGCGTCTTCAACGTCGCCCTGGCCGGCGGCGGGATCAAGGGGGGCCAGGTCATCGGCGCCTCGTCGCCCGACGGCACCGAGGTCAAGGACAACCCCGTCGCCGTCAACGACCTGCTCTACAGCCTCTGCCACGCCCTCAAGATCGACCCGGCCAAGGAGAACATGAGCCCGCTCGGCCGGCCGATCAAGATCGTCGACGGCGGCAAGGTCGTCAAGCAGCTCTTCGCCTGACCCGCCGTGGGTTGTGATGCCGGCATGGCGGATGGCGGATGACAGATGGGAAAGCCCATCCGCCATCCCCCATCCCCCATCCCCCATCTGCCATTCCGTCGGCCGGCCCGATCCCGTATTCCGCCCATCCCCTCGGCATGCGATTCGCCTTGAAGGCCCGCCGATCCGGCGCCGATCGCGCGGCGTGTCGGCCATCCTCGACGGCCCTTCACCAGGGGAGAGCATCTCATGAGCATGGGACCCGGCGGCATGTTGGGCGGTGGCGGTATGTACCGGCCGAGCGGACCCTACGGCGCCTATCCCGGGTGCGGGTGCAGCGGCCTGTTCATGATCCTGGCGGGCATCCTGCTGGTCTTCGGCGGGCTGCTCCGGTCGTGCAACATGTAGCGGGCGGCCCCCGGCCGGGTCCCCTCGACCCTCATCTCCAAGGAGCCAACGATGCGCGCTCTCACCGCGGCGATCGTCACCGCCGGCGGCCTGATCGGGCTGGGGCTGACCGCCCTGGGCCTCGGCACGCGATACCAGAACCTGGCGGCGGTCCCCTCGCAGATGGTCTACGTCAAGCTGAAGGACCTCGATACCGCCATGCTGCTGATCCTCGTCACCCTGATCCTGGTGACGCTGGTCGGGATCGGCCTGCTGTTCGTCGGCCTGGCCTACCACCACGAGCGCCGGCACCACGAGCGGCACCACCGGGGCGGCACCGGCGAGACGCTGGGCTCTCACGTCGGCGTATGATCGGGTTCATGACTGCCTGATGCCGGGCAAATCCCTGCGCGACGGGAGCGCGGCGATGCGTCGGCGACCGTCCGGGGCTGGGAATTCCCCAGGGCGGGCCGTCGTGGTAAAACGACGGTTCCGGACCCCGGGCCCGTGTCGCCCGTCATCCCCCTTGAGGAACCCGACCGTGGCCGAACCGCGCGCCATCGACCTGGACGCCCTGCGGCCCCGCCTGGAGCGGGCCTTCGACTTCGCCGCCCGACAGGTCAAGGCGACCATCGAGCGGACCCCCGACTACTTCCCGATCTACACCGAGGGCGGCCGGTGGCAGCACGGGGGCGAGCTCTGGACCGACTGGTGCGCGGGGTTCCACGCCGGCATGATGTGGCTGATCGCCGAGCGCACCGGCGACCCCTGGTGGCGCGCCCAGGCCGAGCACTACTCGGGGCTCCTGGAGCACCAAGCAGCACGACCGCGACGTCCACGACCTCGGCTTCATCTTCCTCAACACCTACCGGCCCTGGTATCGACTCACCGGCGACCCCCATCTCAACGAGGTGCTGATCACGGCCGGGCGGACCCTGGCGATGCGGTTCAACCCCAAGGGCCAGTACCTGCGGTCGTTCGTCGCCCCCGAGAGCCTGTTCATCGACATCATGATGAACGTGCCGATCATCTTCTACGCCGCGCGCGAGGCGGGCGACAAGGCCCTGTACGACCTGGCCGTGGCGCACTGCCGGACGACCGAGCGGACGCTCGTCCGCCCCGACGGCGGGACGGCGCACGAGGGGATCTTCGACCCCGAGACCGGCCGATTCCTCCGCCAGACGACGCACCAGGGCCTCCGCGGCGACTCCGACTGGAGCCGCGGCCTGGCCTGGTCGCTCTACGGCTACTCGACCGTCTCCACCTACACCAACGACCCGGCCGACCTGGACGTCTCCGGCGGAACGCGATCCACTTCCTCGACCGCTGCCCCGAGGGCCTCGTCGCCCCCTGGGACTTCGACGTCCCGGACGGCCCCGACCGGATCGACGACAGCTCGGCCTCGGCGATCGCCGCGTCGGGCCTCTGGGACCTCGCCCAGCTCATCGGCGACGCCGGCCGCGCCAGGTACTACCGCGACGCCGCCCTGACGATCCTCGACTCGCTCTGCACCGACCGCTACCTCGCCTGGGAGACGCCGGGCTGGGAGGGGGTCCTGATGCACGGCGTCTACCACTTCCACAAGAAGCTCGGCGTCGACGAGTCGGTCATGTGGGGCGACTACTTCTTCCTGGAGGCCGTCGCCAAGGCGCTCGGCGTCCGGCAGCGGGGCGCGGGCTGCGCGTGAGGCGCGGCGCCGTCGCCCGCCACATCGGCCAGGGAGTCGTGCATGCATCCCGATGAATCCCGAGACCCGGCCGAGGAACATCGCCCGGCCGGATGGCCCGAGCTGCCGATCTTCGACCCCGAGGCGTTCGAGCACGGGGACGAGGACGACGAGGACTTCGACGACGAGCCGAGGGTCGTCCTGATCACCGGCGCCTGCGGCAACATCGGCCGGAAGCTCCGCGACGCGTGGGCCGACGTCTACGACCTCGTCCTGATCGACCGCGCCGCCGGGCCCGACGACCCCGACGTGATCGAGGCCGACCTGGGCCGATGGGACGACGACTGGATGACCCACTTCCACGACGTCGACACGGTCGTCCACCTGGCGGCCGACCCGAACGAGTTCGCCACCTGGGAGGAGCTGGAGCGGCCCAACCTCGACGCCCTGTTCAACGTCTTCCACGCCGCCGCGCTGGCGGGGGTCGAGCGGCTGATCTTCGCCAGCTCGAACCACGCGATGGGCGGCTATCGCGAGCTCGGCGACATGCCGATCACCGTCGACCTGCCCCCGCGGCCCGACGGCCCCTACGGCGCGACCAAGCTGATGGGCGAGCGGCTCGGGCTGAGCCTGGCACGGGCCTTCGACCTGTCGTTCGTCGCGCTGCGGATCGGCTGGGTCCAGCCCGGCGAGAACCGCCCCGAGACCCTCCCCGACGACTGGGCCCGCGCCATGTGGCTCTCGAACGCCGACCTCGTCCGCCTCTTCGAGTGCGCCGTCGAGGCCGACCTCGGCGACCGCGCCGGCGTCGTCGTCAACGGCATGTCGAACAACCGCGGCACCCGCTGGGACCTCGCCGCGACCGCCGAGCTGATCGGCTACCGCCCCGAGGACGATGCCTTCGCCGGGGGGCAGTGAAGGAGAAGAATTTCACCACAGAGACCACAGAGAGCACGGAGAAGAGGGAGAGAGAAGAGGACCGATGAGAATTTCAAATTTAAAATTTATATTATCAATTTAAATTATGATTGATCCTCCCTCTCTCTTCCTCTTCTCCGTGCTCTCTGTGGTCTCTGTGGTGAAATTCTTCTCTGCCGTCTCCGTGGTGAAATCCTCCTCCTTCCGGGTTTCCAGGGGTCGGCCCGGCCCGATGGTGTCGAGCAGACCTTGCATCCGCGCCTCCAGTTCGCTCGTCAGCGCCGAGACCGCCTGGCGCGGCCCGGCCCGAGGCGGCCAGGCGGGCGCGGACGTCGATCGGCTCGCCGACCCGCAGGATCGCCCGCCGCGGGCCGTGCGGCGCGACCTCGCCGGCGCCGAGGAAGTCCTGCTCGAACTTCATCAGGGTCTCGGAGACCCGCTCCAGCGTCGGCGCTCGGCGCACGTAGTCGCCCGGGTAGCTGAAGCACTGGATGGCGACGAACAGGTCGTGCAGGTCGTGCCGCAGCGCGTGCGCCTGCTCGGGGGTCGTCGCCGGGTCGGCCAGCGCGTCGAGGCAGGCCCGCCGCAGCTCCTTGACCCGGATCGGCACCGTGTCGTCGCGACGCTTGCCGGCGCGATGGTCCTCGATCCGGTCGAGGATCGATCGGGCCAGGTCCGCGATCCGCCCCGGGAGCGGCCCCGACCGGCACTCCCCGAGGTATTCGTACTCCTTCAGGCCCATCATCCCCCCGGCGAAGTCGTAGATCCGCTCGACGAGCGATCGATCGGCCCTCGGCCACCAGTTGGCGTGCGCTTCCAGGCGGTCCATCACGCGGAGCATCGCGGGCATCGGGTCGGCGTGGTCGAGGAACCGATACTTCAGCGCGACCGGGACGATCCAGACCGTCTTGCCCGCGTCGGCGCAGCTTCCTCGCCGCGGCGGCGGCCACCGCGACCGCCCCCTCGCGGATCGGCGTCAGGCGGTCGGAGACGTGGTAGATCTCCCCCTCCGGGAAGATCACCAGCGGGTTGCTCGCCCGGGCCAGGACGTCGACGCCCGCCTTGAACGCGGTCAGGTCGGACCCCTCGCGGTCGACCGGGAACACGCCGATCCGAGGCAGGAGCCACTGGTTCTTGCCCCGGAAGATCTGGTAGGCGGCCATGAAGTAGAACGGCCGCCGGAGCCGCCGCGCCAGCTCGAACATCAGGAAGCAGTCGGCGTGGTCGGGGTGGTTCGGCGTCAGCAGGACCCCGTCGCCCCGGCCCAGCAGGGGCGCCAGGTGCTCGGTCCCGGCGATGTCGACCTCCTCGACCCGATGGTCCCGCCGGAGCATCAGCGGCCCGACCCGGTCCGACACCCACAGGCAGAGCGGGTCCAGCCGGGGCGGATAGAAGCGATACGGGAGCTGGTCGGCCAGCGGCATGCGGTTCACGGCCTCGCCCTCGCGATGACGACGTTCACCCGGTCCCCGCTGCCCCGCCTCAGCGCCGCCTCGACGACTGGAGCAGGACCCCGAAGAGCACCAGCCCGACGACGCCGAAGATCATCGCGTTCAGCGCGTTCTCGTCGAGCACCGAGACCACCAGCAGGGTGAGCGACACGATCAGCCCCGCGGCCACGACGATGCGGCGGACGCCCCCGGGGAAGGCCCGCGACCGGCGCGGGGACGCGCCGATCGGCGCGTCCCGACGGTCCTCGACCGAGGGGCCGATGACCAGGACGTCGTCGCCCAGCGGGGGCCTCTCGGGGGGCGGCTCCCTCATGTGCTCCGGGGGGAGGCTCGCCCGCCCGCACTTCGGGCAGCGGAGCCAGCCGTAGGCGTCGCCCGACCTCGCCTCCAGCATCGCGCGGCAGCGCGGGCACGGGTAGCCCACGATGGAGGTGATCTCCGGCTGCTCCACGATCGCGGCCCCCGGCGCCGATGGCGTGCGCGAGTTTGAGGTGAAGATGATCGCATCCTAACCCGTCGTCGGCCCGGATGCCCGAAAGATTCCGGACGAATCCCGATCACGCATCGAAGAGCTTGGCGACGGCGACGCGGAACCCGGGCAGGTGCGCCCCGCCCGAGATCTCCTGGAGGACGTTGAACAGCTCCGGCTCGGCGTCGGGCCGGTACACGATGACGGTGCGGAACTCGGGATCGACCAGCCAGACCAGCGCCACGCCCGTCTCCAGGTACGCGCGAACCTTCTCGGCGACCCTCCCGTGTGAATCCGACGGCGAGAGGATTTCGACGGCGAGCACCGGCGGCCCCTCGAAGAGCCTGGCCTGCCTGGGCGTGTTGGCGACCACCTCGGGCGAGACGTAGGCGACGTCGATGCCGACCGCCGTGTCCGGGTTGCGTCGCAGGCGGAAACCGACCTCGCCGCTCACGACCCGCCCCCCCACGCCGGGATTCTGGTCGCGCCAACTCATCAGTGATGAGCGATGTTCGCCTCGGTGCCGCTATGCCATTGGTTCCGTCTCGTCATCGGCTCCTCTCTCAATTCTCCATTGATCAGCTCGCGGCCGATGTCGTCTTCGGGCAGGGCGAGCATCTCTTCGGCGGTCATCAGCGATGGTGGGGCGTCGACGCTCATGGCGATCCTCCTCCGCGAGAGTGAACCGGACCCTTCATCAAACCCGACTTCGGCCCCGACGAACGACCATCATAACCGATGATCCCGCCCGACCCGAGGCGAGATGCCAGCCCCTTCCGCGCGGCGGGGCCGTCGCTTAGGATGGGCCCGGCGAGGAGCACGCGAGGCGTCATGGGCATCGTCATCCGTCCTTATCGCGAGGCCGACCGGCAGGCGCTGCGCGACCTGACGGTCGCCGCGTTCGACGGGGTCTCGATCGACCAGGGCATCGACCTCGTGCTCGGCCCGGTCGCCGGGCGCGACTGGCGATGGCGCAAGGCCCGCCAGGTCGACGAGGACATCGACCGGCCGGGAGGCGAGCTCGCCGTCGCCGAGGACGACCGGACCGGCGCGACGGTCGGCTACGTCACGATGCAGCTCGACCCGGAGACGCGGATCGGCTGGATTCACAACCTCGCGGTCGCCGACGGCCTGCGCGGCCAGGGGCTCGGGCGCCTCCTCCTGGAGCACGCCCTGGCGCGTCTGCGCGACGGCGGGATGACGGTGGCCAAGATCGAGACGCTCGAACAGAACGCGATCGGCCGCCACCTCTACCCGTCGCTCGGGTTCCGCGAGGTGTGCCGCCAGATCCACTACGCGATGCCCCTGACGGACGACCCCCCATGAGCGCCGAGCGCCCCGAGACGCCACCGGCCCGCCTCTCGATGCGGGAGATCAGCAAGAGCTTCGGCGGCGTCCACGCGCTGCGCGACGTGACCTTCGAGTCGCACGCCGCCGAGGTCCATGCGCTCTGCGGCGAGAACGGCGCGGGCAAGAGCACGCTGATGAAGATCCTGGCCGGCGCCATCACCGACTACGACGGCCGGATCGTGCTCGACGGCCGCGAGGTCCGCTTCGCCGGCCCCCGCGACGCCGAGGACGCGGGCATCCGGATCATCTACCAGGAGCTCAACCTCGTCCCCGAGCTGTCGGTCGCCGCCAACATCTTCCTCGGCCGCGAGCGGTCCCGCGGGCTGGGCTGGCTCGACGACCGCACGATGGAGGCCGAGGCCCGCCGGATGTTCGAGCGGCTCGGGGCGCCGATCCGACCGAGGACGCCGGTCGGCGACCTCCGGATCGGCGACCAGCAGATGGTCGAGATCGCCAAGGCGCTGATGTTCGACGCGGCGATCCTGATCATGGACGAGCCGACCTCGGCGCTGTCCGACGCCGAGGTGTCGCGGCTGTTCCGCGTGATCGACGACCTGCGAAGGCACGGGACGACGGTCCTCTACATCTCGCACAAGATGAACGAGGTCTTCGCGCTGGCCGACCGCGTGACCGTGCTCCGCGACGGCCGGTTCGTCGCCTCGGCCCCCCGCGACCAGACGGGCCCCGACCAGGTGGTCCGGTGGATGGTCGGCCGCGAGATCGCGGGCCTCCACTTCGAGCACCCGCCCGCGTCGGGCAAGGCGGTCCTGCAAGTCGAGGGCCTGTCGCTGCCGAGCCCGCCGCACAGCGGGCGGCCGTCGCTGTCGGGCCTGTCGTTCGAGGTCCGCGCCGGCGAGGTGCTGGGCGTCGCCGGCCTGCTGGGGGCGGGCCGCACCGAGCTGCTCGAAGCCCTCTTCGGCGCCGCGCCGGCCGCGCCGACCGGCACGGTCGTCCTCGACGGCCGCCCCGCGCTGTTCCGCAGCGCCGGCGAGGCGATCGCCGCGCGGGTCGCGCTGGTGACCGAGGACCGCAAGAACCTCGGCCTGTTCGCCGAGATGACCGTCGCCGAGAACATCACGATCCGCCACCTCGACGCCCTGTCCCGCAGCCCGATCGGCCTGATCGATCGCCGCGCCGAGGCCCGCGCCGTGGCCGAGACGATCGATAGGCTGTCGATCAAGACGGCCGGCGGCCGCGCCCCGATCACCAGCCTGTCGGGGGGCAACCAGCAGAAGTGCATCCTCGGCCGCTGGCTCCTGACCGGGCCGAGGCTCCTGCTCCTGGACGAGCCGACCCGCGGCATCGACGTCGGCGCCAAGGCCGAAATTTACGCGCTGATCCGCCGGCTGGCGTCGCAGGGCATGGCCATCATCATGACCTCCAGCGAGCTGCCCGAGCTTTTGACCGTCTCCGACCGGATCATCGTCCTCTGCGAGGGCCGCCTCACCGCCGAGCTCCCCCGCGCCGAGGCCACCGAGGAGGCCATCATGCACGCCGCGACCCGGTTCCTCGACCGCGCCGCGAAGGCCTCATAATCGATTGTTATGCGTGTGCTCCCGTACCGTAGAGGAATTTCCTTGCGGCCGGGATGCAGGGAGACGTGGGAGGCGGGATCGAGGAGAAGCCCCCGACACGGGTCTACGTGTTCCGTTGGCCGAGGGTAGGAGCTCCAGGGCCGCAACGCTGATGGATCGAACGATTTTCCAGCCAGTGCTTCGCCAGGCGGACACTCTCCGGAGGAGGGACCTGGCCATAGTTCGCGACCATCTTGCCGGGTCGGTACTCCTCGATGAAAGCCACCAATTCGGGGTAAACGCGGGGCGGCAGCGCCTCCAGCACCTCTCCGACATTGGCAGGATCGATCATGTTCAGAAATTCAAGAACCAAATGATGAGGTGTTACTGCCCCTTTTTCGTACATTTGGACGAGTTGCTGGGTCCTCATCTCGTTTGCCCTCGCATCCTGAGGACCGCCCGATCAGCCAGGTCCCATGCCAGATCGTGAAGATTGCCCGGGATCCCCGCCGATGTATGCAGGCCGAAGTCCTCGATGGTCATCCCGCCTCGGCGGATCATATCGCGAATTGCATTTAATTCATACATTTCATGTGTGAAAACAGCTACAATTGCCTCGTCGCTCCCGAGGATGTCGGGACGGATCAGGAAGGGGACCCTCCGGGTCTCCGGATGTACGAAGTCCGACAACTGGACGTAACCGCCTGCCTCTTTCGAGATCCTCGATCCCTTCGCCGTGGTCCCCGGTCCCAGCTCTCCAAATTCATCCACGAAGAATGCCACGTCGTCAGGGATTTCCACTCCATGATCCTTGGCGATTTGAATTGCCTCTCCAATTGACCTTGTCTGTCCTCCGGGATTCGGTGTCCACTGAATCTTGGGGAACTGACCTCCGATTGATCCTGCCATTTCGGTTTGAGCCAAGAATTTCAGCCTTGCGGCATCCTTCGCCCTCAGCAGTGGTCCTCTTACTATATCAAAAATCGCCTTCCCGCAAACTGCATTACAATGTTGTTTCGCTGGACCCAGGAAGACCTTGAGACTCCTCGAACTTCATATAAGCAGACTCCGCAACAGCCGCGGGGTGGCCCGGACGGCTCGCCCGTCCGGGTCGCGAGGCGACAGGAGGCTTGACGAGAGGCCCCGGCTTCCGGGAGCCGTCGCGGCGCCCCGCGGACCTCTTGCGGCTTCGCCGCCCGGACGGGCGAGCCGTCCGGGCCACCCCGCGAAGGCTGCTCGACAACTTCACCTCTGTTGCGGTAATCGTTTACTACGGGCTCGACCCGGGTGGCGATGGCGGGGATTGAAGGAGGACTGCCGATGGCCACGGACCACCCCCGCCGCGCGAAGGTCGAGCGGACCCCCGAGCCGAGGGACGCCGAGCAGGCGATCCGGGAACGATTCCGGGACAAGCCGGGCCTTCGCGAGTTGCTCGCATCCGGCGAGATCTCCCGGGACGCTTACGACCGGGCCGAACGTCGGCGGGCCGAGGGCCCTCCCGCCGACCCGTTGCGGACGCTCGTCGCCGCGCCGCGGGCGGAGCGGGAGCGGCAGGGGTTGAGCCTGGCCGACGTCGCCCAGCGCTCCGGGATCGACCGCGCGGCGATCCACAAGCTGGAGATCGGCCTGAACAAGAATCCCACCGTGGCCACGCTCTCGCGGTACGCCGATGTCCTGGGGGTGCGGATCGCCTGGGCGTTGGAGCGACTGACCGCGGGCTGATGGGATCGAGGCGGGCGACTCAGGAGATGGGCCGGGATCAGCTCGGGGTCCAGGGCCCAGCGGGACGACCGCGACGACCGCGCCGCCCATCGGGTGAAATCGCCACCTCGCGGGACGATCGGCCCGCTGGACGTCCTTTTCTATTGCTCGCTAACCGAACGCACCCTATGCTTTCGTGAACGCGGAGAGCCCGGTCGAGCCGGGATGCCGCTACTTTCTAAAGGAGTGGGACGCCCGTCCGGGCATCGGAAGCCGCTCCGTTCTCTCATAATCCATCCCGATCCGCGGCCGGTCCCAAAAACCTCGCCGACAGTGCGCGGAAAGTCCGGGGAGGCCCCAAGGGTTCTGGGGCCCCCCCGGTGGGCGGGGTTTTGCTCCCTCCGGATGCTCCTCAGCCGTTGTTCTCTGCCAGCATCCGGAGGGACGCCCGGCCGGGGCACTCCCGCCTGATCCCCGAATGGCCGGACTGATCCCTCGCATAGAGATACGGGCGCATCGGCGATCGCCCGACAGATCCCGGTGGAGGCCCCTCCCCGGGGCGCACCTCCGGCCGACGGCAACCGCTGGCGCCGGCGATGTCCTCCTGGATTTCAGGCCCGGTTCGAACGCCCTTTTTACCGAAAAGGCGTATCGCCCGAGCTATTTTGTTATCATAGGCATGCACAAACACGACTGGCAAGCTGGGAGAAATGATTTTGCCGGATCGGGCACGAGTCGGGGGACGGCGACCTGGGCCGGGGGCGGCCGGGGTTGAGCCCGTCCCACGTCGCCGGGCGCCCCGGGATCGACCGCGCGGCGATCCATCCGCCCCCATCGGTCCATGTCGTTCGATTGTCACTATGTGTTCAATCTCCCGGCCGACCCGGCCCCTCCCGGACGGGGCAGGTCGGTCCAGGTTCCTTGTGTGTAAATCGTTGAATGATAACGAGATATGGGGATAAATCCCGCGCCGGACGGCGCGCGAACGCGCGTTTCCCGAAACGAAGCGAAATCGGCCGCGTCCGATTGTCACGGCCGGAATTTCGGAGCGCGGCGGCCCGCGGCTACGATGATATGGGTAACGCCGTCGCGCGGCCGATCTCGCGCCGGCTATTCGTCGACGACCACCAGCGTACACGGGTGCTTCATGGCCGGGCTGCGGATGGTCCGGATGGTCTTCTTGTCGGGCGAGACCTCGCGGATGACGCCATCGCGGGCGATCGAGATCAGGATGTTGCCGCCGGGGAGGCGGACGAAGCCGGAGGGCCAGTTCAGGTGCTGGTCGGGGGGGCTGTCGGCGCCCCCGTACTTCCAGACGACCTCGCCCCTGGGGTCGACCTCGACCAGGTAGTAGCCGGGCTCGCTGCCGAAGCCGCTGCCGCTGCTGATCAGGGTGTGGCCGTCCTCCAGCCTCGTCGCCAGGTAGGGGAACGGGATCGCGAAGCTCCAGACGATCTGGCCGTCGGGCGCGACCTCGATGACGCGGTCCTGGGTGCTGGCGCAGATCAGGGTGTTGCCGTTCGGGAGCCGGCGCACCTGCCGCATCGTCGGGCGGGGGCGGTGGTTCGTGTTCTCGACGACGAACTGCCAGACGACCTCCCTGGCGGGGGTGACCTCGATCACGCGATGCCGGCCGTTGTCGGCGATCACGGTGTTGCCGTTCGGGAGCCTCTGCGCCGACTCGGCGACCTCGACGACCGGCTTGCCGACCTCCCAGGCCACCGTCCTGTCGGGCCTCACCTCCTGGACGACCGGGGTGTTGACGATCAGCAAGTTGCCGTTCGGCAGGAGCTGGACGTCGTGGCCGTTGTTGTTGGTCGCGTCCCAGAGGAGTGTGCCGTCGTCCTTGATCTTGATCACCTTCCGGTTGTCGTGGTCGGCGACGATGATGTGCCGCTCCGCCGCCGCCTGCGAGGCGAGGGCCAGCCAGAGGGCCGCGGCGATCCTGGGGTGTCGGAGGCTCATGGGTGTCTCGCCCGGGGGGTTTGCGACGTGGTGCCGGCCCCCCACCTTGAGCGGCGATCGGCCCGCGGTCAAGGGTCCAGCGGGACGACCGCGACGACCTCGCCGCCGCGCCAGGGGCCGCTACGAGGGGGTAGCAGGGCCAGGGCGTCGGCGCGAGAGAAGCCGGGGAGGTCGTCCTTGCCCCGGTGGTCGAGGGGCGTGGCCAGACGTCGTGCCCGGTCGTCGGTCGTCAGGGTGACGGGGACGGCCCAGGTGCGGTCATCGGTCGGGCGGTGCGGGGCGGTCCAGACGGCCGGCGATGCGCCCGGGGCATCGGCCGGGGCGCCGTGGAGGCGGTCGATCAGGGGGCCGATCAGGAGGGTGGCGATCGTCAGGGCGGAGTTCGGGCCCGGGGGGAGGTGGAAGACGTGGTGCTCGACGCGCCCCGACGCGCCGAGCACGACCCCATAGGAGAGCCGCTTGCCCGGGTGGATCGACACGCCCGAGAAGACCGGCTCGACGGCCGCGCGGGCCAGGGCGCGGGGGATCGGGCCGTCGACCTCGCCGACGACGACCGCCACCGGCGCCGACAGGGCGCGGGCGAGCGCGGCGTCGAGGTCGGCGACGGCGACGGCCCCCAGGTCGTGGGCCGTGGCGCCGCGGCGGAGGCAGGGGGCGACGAGCGATGCGCCGGTGGCGTTCCGCTCGCGGTGCATCACCGGCGCGTCGGCGGGTCCGACGAGCTGGTCGCCGACCGCCACGACCGCCACGCGGGCCCGGCGGTGGCAGACCGGGTGCGCGCAGCCCTGCGACGCGAGCAGGCCGACCATCGGCAGCCTCAGCCGCGCGCCGGCCGCCGCCAGCGCCGAGCCGGCGCGGAGGTAAAAGCCGCGGGGCACGACGTTGCGCCCCTCGGCGACCGGGCGGAGGACCTCGACGACCCGGGGCACGCCGGAGCCCGGCTCGGGGCGGGTGTCCTCGGTCCGGACGACCGCGTCGGCGCCGACGGGCATCGGGTCCCCGGCCGCGACGTGCGCCGCCTCGTCGGGCCCGACCTCGACCTCGCCGCGCCCTGGCCCGTGGCCCCTCCCCTGGCCGACGACCCGCAGGAGGGCCCCGGCCGGGGCGCCGGCGGCGCGGACGGCGTAGCCGGCGACCTCGGCGCGGTCGAACGGCGGCGCGTCGACGTCGCCGGTCGCCGCCTCGGCCAGGACCAGGCCGACCGCCTCGGTCAGGGGGACCTCGATCGGCTCGCCGGGCACGGCCCGCTCCAGGATCTTCGCCCGCGCCTCGGCCAGCGAGTACATCAGGGCCCCGCCCCTCCCCGGTCGATCGTGAGTCGGTCCGGTCGCGGCCGGGGGCGACGGCCGCCCTCGGCACCGTGGCCGCATTCTAGCGAGACGGCCGCGCCGACCAAAGGCCGATCGCCGGGCCCGGTTTTCCGCCCCGCGGCGGAATCATTGGCCTTGACCGGCCCGATCGGCCGATCCCTTCGGTGAGTAGGAAGCCCGACGACCGCGCCGACCGCTCGTCGCGACCATCGGACTCGGATGGGAACGGAATCCTCAACGGCGGCCCCGGCCCCGATCGGATCGGATCGATCGGACGGGGTCGGATCGACCGGCCGCCGATGAACGCCAAGGAGGGTGGAAACGATGGCATCCCCCCGCACGGGATCGCCGCGACGGACCGGGTTGGGCGGCCGTCGCGCCGCGGCGTGGGCCGCGCTCGGCCTGGGCTGGCTCCTGCCTTCGGTCGGCTGCCAGGTGGAATACGCGGGCATGACGCTGCCCTCGGGCAAGTACATGCGCGACGACGTCCAGTACTTCGCGCCCGGGCCCGCCTTCCCGTGGGCGAACACGCAGGCGGCGACGCAGAGGGCGCGGATGCAGGCGATGGGCATCGAGGTGCCGCAGGCCGGCGCCGGGCCTTTGATCGTGCCGACGCCGCCGGGGGCGATCCCGCCGTCGCAGAACATCGGCCGCCCGAGCGACACCGGCGGCAGCCCGATGAACCAGGAGGTGCCGGGCAACGCGGCCCCGGCGGGCGATGTCGTGCCGGGCGGGCCCGGCCCCGGGGCCGCGCCTCCGGGGGGCATGCCGGGCGGAGTCCCCGCGCCGGGGGGCGAGGTTCCTCCCCCGGGCGGCGCCGGCGCGATGCCGCAGCCCTGAGCCGGGCCTGACGGCGATCCGAATCCCCGGGGCGGGCCCGTTGCCCCGGACCCGCCGCGACCTCGGGGCCCCTCGCGGGGCCTCGGAGGTCGCGGCGGCGCGCCGTTTGTCACAGGCTCCGGGCGGACATCTCGCGACCGTCCCCGATCCGGAGTGAACCCATGGACCTGAAGAGCCTCAACCCCCGGCAGCACGCCCGGTCGCTGCTCGACGAGTTCAAGGCGTTCGCCTTCAAGGGCAACGTGATCGACCTGGCCGTCGGCGTGATCATCGGCGGGGCGTTCGGTGGCCTCGTCAAGTCGCTCGTCGAGAACCTCATCATGCCGACGATCGGCGTGATCCTGCCGGGTGGCGGCGGCTACGAGACGTGGGTGGCCACGATCCAGGGCAAGACCATCCCCTACGGCAAGTTCCTCGGCGACGTGGTCAACTTCCTGATCGTGGCGCTGGCGCTGTTCCTGTTCATCAAGAAGTTCCTGGGCTGGGTCATCAAGATCAAGACCGAGGCCCCTCCCCTGACGAAGGACCAGGAGCTGCTGGGCGAGATCCGCGACCTCCTCAAGGCGCAGGGCCGCGCCGACGCCGCGGCCCCGCCCGCGGGGACCGACCGGGCCTGACGCCTCGGGTCGGGGCCCGGCTCAATGGTGATGCGGGCCTTCGCCGTGGTCGTGGCCGTGGTGGTCGTGCGAGTGCTCGTGCGCGCGGTCGGGGATCGGCTCGGCGGAGGTCAGCACGAGGCGGCCGGTCTCGACCCCCTTGGTGCCGATCAGGCCGTCGGCGAGCTCGCGGACGAGCCGGGCCGAGCCCCGCAGCAGGATCACCTCCAGGCAGCGGTTCGCGTCGAGGTGGACGTGCGTGGTCGTCACCACCCGGGTCAGGTGACGGTGCTGGAGCTCGGTCAGGCGCTCGGAGATCCGCCCGGCGTGGTGGTCGTAGATCAGCGTCACGACCCCCATCGCGTCCCCCTCCTCCGACGTGACCACCTCCTCGATCAAGGCCGCGCGCATCAGCCCGCGCACCGCCTCGCTCCGGTTCGGGTAGCGGTGCGTCTCGCGGTACTGGTCGAACTTCTGGAGCAGCTCGCCGCCGATCGCGACGCTGAACCGGACGAGCGGGTCTTTCACTTGATCCTCTCGTGGAAGACGGGGATTAGCCACAGAGGACACAGAGGGTCACAGAGAAAGAGAAAAGAGATAAAATTTTCAAAATTTCCTGCTTTCTCTTTCTCTGTGGCCCTCTGTGTCCTCTGTGGCCAAGTTATCCGACCTTCGGCATCTCGACCCACGCCCCGTCCTGGTTCGAGCTGGCGACGGCGGCCTCGACGAAGGCCATGCCGGCGACGCCGTCGAGGATGCCGGGGTGCTCGAAGGGGGCGGGGGCGTCTCGCCCCGCTTGCGGCGGATGGTCCATTCGAGGGTCCGGTGGAGGTTGGCCAGCGCCTCGTGGAAGCCCTCGGGGTGGCCCGAGGGGAGCCGCAGGTAGGGCTTGATCGAGCCCGGGATGTAGCCGTACTCGGCCCCCTGGCGGTAGAGGTGGAGCGGGTGGCCGCCCGAGTAGTGCTTCAGGACCGTGTGGTCGGTGATCGACCATTCCAGGGTGCCGGTCGTGCCGCTGATCCGGAAGCCGTTGTCGTTCTGGGCCCCGATGGTGATCTGCGACGCGGAGACGGTGGCGATCCCGCCGTTGTCGAGCTCGGCCAGCACGGTGAAGTCGTCGTCCAGCGCGCGGCCGGGGACGAACGTCTTGAGCCGGCCCCGGATGCGGGTGGCGTGGCGGCCGGCGACGAACCGGACGAACTCGTAGGCGTGCGTGCCGATGTCGCCGCCGCAGCCCGAGGCGCCCGCCTTCGATCGGGTCGACCCGCCAGGAGGCCTGCTTCTGCCCCTCGGATTCGAGCTTGGTGGCCAGCCAGCCCTGCGGGTACCACGCCTCGACCTTGCGGACCTCGCCGATCTTGCCGTCGCGGACCATCTCGCGCGCGAGCATGACCATCGCGAAGCCGGTGTAGGTGTAGGCGACGACGAACGGCACGTCCTTCGAGGCGACGGCCGCGTGCAGGCGACGGGCCTCGTCGAGGGTGGTCGTCAAAGGCTTCTCGCACAGGACGCCGATCCCCGCGTTGGCGGCGGCCTCGGCCGGGCCGAAGTGCGCGTCGTTGGGCGTGACGATCGTCAGGTAGTCGATCCGTTCGGCCTCGCCGAGCTTCGCTTCGGCCTCGACCAGGGCGCGCCAGTCGGGGTATCCGCGCGGGAAGAACAGCTCGCGGGCCGACTGGAGCGACTCGTCGGGCTGGCTCCGCAGGGCGCCGGCGGTCAGCTCGGCCGAGTTGTCGAGCAGGATCGCGCGGCGGTGCGGACCCCCGAAGAAATTGGCGGGCCCGCCGCCGCCGACCATCCCCACCCGCATCTTCCTCTGGCTCATCGTGACGTCCCCCGCGCGGCCCGCCCTCCCGGGTCGATCCGCATCGCCGGGCGGGCCTTCGAAACGCGCCACTATAGCCCCGTCCGGGGCGGTCGCAAGGGCCCGCCCGGGCCCATCACGGCCGACGGAGACACCCCGGAGGCGGATCGAAGGCCCCCCTTGGCAAGGGGGGCGCCCGCGTCATACCATGATCGTCGGCGGGGCCCCGTGGCGGAACGGCAGACGCGTCGGCCTTAGGAGCCGATGTCCGAAAGGACGTGGGAGTTCAAGTCTCCCCGGGGCCATTGCCGGTCATCGCGAACAGGAGCACCGACGAGTGAAGGCCGAGCAATTCCGCAGCGCGCTGCGCATGACCCCATTCAAGCCGTTCACGATCCACACGCAGAGCGGCGAGGCGTACAACGTCACCCATCCGGAAGTCGCCTGGCAGTCGCCGGACGGGGAGACCGTGATCGTCCACGTCGGGGGCCAGTCGATCGCGATGATGGACGTCTCGCAGGTCTCCGAGGTCGTGTCCGCCGCCAGGCCGAAGAAGGAGAAAGCCTGATCCCCTCGGGAGGAAGGCATTCCTTCGGCTTCGATCGCGACCGGGCGCGGGTCGGGGCGACAACCCCCGGGCATCCTGCCGCAGTCCACCTCGGCCCGGCGGCGCCCGGTTCACTCCTTCTCGCGCGTGAGCACGAGGAGGTTGGGAGGTCCGCCTTCGCCGGCCTTGAACTCGGCGGGGCGTGCGTTGCCGAGGCCGCCGGTGCAGAGCTTCAGCGCGTCGCCGTCGATCTCGTAGATCCCCAGGTTCTCGGGCGCGGCATCGCCGTTGGGCCGGGTGAACTTGATGAAGTCGATCGCCCGGGGGCGGGCCGCGTCATCGACCTTGATCTCGCCCTTCGACCTGTACTGCATCCCGTTCCGGGCCGTGATGACGAGCGTCGCTTCGGCCCCCTTGAAGGTGAGGGCGATCGGGATGTCCTTCTTCGGCCCGACCCTGGCCGACCACGTCCCCTGGAACCGGGCGAGGTCCCCCTTGAGGGCCGGCTCGTCGGCGAGTGCGACGGCGGCGGCCGTCGCGGCGAGCACGAGGCCGGGCAGGAGCGTTCTCATCGGGTGCGTCTCGGAGATGGGGGCGTGTCCGATCGGGGTGACTTCCCCGGCTCGGCCCGGGTTTCGGCCTTCCGACGGGTGAAGACGACCACGTCGGCCAGGGCCCCGGCGCCGGCGACGAACGCCGAGGGCCGGCCGTTGCTCGGCCCCCCGGTGCAGAGCTTCAAAGCGTCGCCGTCGATCTCGTAGATGCCCAGCGTGTCGGGCAGTCCGGTGCCGTCGGACAGGGTCAGCTTGATCCAGTCGATCGCCTTGGGCGTGGCCGCCTCGTCGACCTTGATCTCCCCCTCGACCGAGATCTTCAGCCCCTGCGGCGTGGCCACGTTGACGGTGATGGCGCGGCCCCGGACGCCCAGCGTCACGGCGATGTCGCGACCGGGCCCCGCCGTCGTCGTCCAACACCCCTGGAGCCGG
This sequence comes from uncultured Planctomycetaceae bacterium, assembly GCA_963708145.1. Taxonomy (GTDB): domain Bacteria; phylum Planctomycetota; class Planctomycetia; order Isosphaerales; family Isosphaeraceae. The sequence goes on from OY970189.1 coordinate 1,319,337, forward strand.
CCGAGGTCGCCGGCGATCGCCTCGGCGGCCATCGCCGACGACGCGGGAGCGGACATCACGACCAGGAGCCAACCGGCCAGTCTCGTCTTCATCGCAGGGATCTCGCTCACCTCTCCGGGGAAAGGACCGGGCGCCCCGGGGCGCCGACTTCAGCCTTGCTTCGGGATGGGTCATCGATCGCGGTCGCCAGCCACGCCTTGAGCTCGGCCTGGAGCCGCTTGGCCAGGTCGGGATGCTGCGGCGACGACGTTGCGGCGCTCGGCGGGGTCGGCCTCGACGTCGAACAGCTCGGGCTGGCCGCCGTCGGTGACGACCAGCTTGTACCGCCCTCGCATCGCGGCGAGCTGGTCCGATCCCTCGACCCGCCACTCCCAGAACAGGGTCCGCTCGGGCGACGGGAGCCTGGCCGGTCCAGACGGGCCAGGAGGTTCGATGCCGTCCACCTTCCAGGACGGGTCGGGCGCGGCGCCGGCGGCGGCCAGGAGCGGTCGGGAAGAGGTCGGTCATGTGGACGACCTCGTTCGAGACGACCCCGGCCGGGATGTGGCCCGGCCACCGGACGACGCCGGGGACGCGGATGCCCCCCTCCCAGAGCGTCCGCTTCTGGCCCCGGAACGGGCGGTTGCTGTCGTGGAAGTCGCTGGTCCCCTGGTTGCCCGCCTCGAACGTCGCGCCGTGGTCGCTGGAGAAGATGACCAGCGTCTCGCCGGCCAGCCCCAGCTCGTCGAGCGCGGCCAGGACCCGGCCGACGTTCTTGTCGAGCCGCGTGACCATCGCCGCGTAGGTCGCGTTGAGCGGCTCGGCTCGGGTCGGCCTCGGCGAACTTGCCCCGGTGCAGCGCCACCTCGTCGGCGGGGGCCTCGATGTTGAAGTGGCTGGTGATGTAGGGCAGGTACAGGAAGAACGGGCCCGCCTTGTGCCGGCGGAGGAAGTCGACGGCGCGGTCGGTGAACAGGTCGTCGGCGTAGCCCGAGACCGGCACCTGCTCGCGGCCGTCCCAGAGGGTCCTCGGGGAACTTCTCCCAGGCGTGGACGGCGTCGGTGAAGCCGAAGAACTCGTCGAACCCCTGGTCCATCGGGTGGACGTAGGACGTCGCGCCCGTCCCTCGGCTTGCCGTGGTGCCACTTGCCGAACAGGGCCGTGGCGTAGCCCCGGCGCCTTCAGCGCCTCGGCGAGCGTGACCTCGGAGGCGGGCAGGTCCTCGTTGTTGCCGGTGACGCCGTCGTGGATCGTGTACTTGCCGGTCAGCAGCGCCGCGCGGCTCGGGGCGCAGACGACGGCGGCCGTGTAGAACCGCTTGAAGATCGTCCCGCTCGCGCCGAGGCGGTCGAGGTTCGGGGTCGCCCACTCCGTCCGGCCGTTGAACCCGACGTCGCCCCAGCCGAGGTCGTCGGCCAGGATCAGCACGACGTTCGGCCGCCCCTCGGCCGCCGGGGCGCGTCCGGCCCGGGCGCCCAGGATCAGGAGCGTCGCGATAGGCACCGCGACCGTCCATTGCCTTGCCCTGTCCATCACGATCCCATCCTCGTCTCCGGGGTCGAGCCGCGGTCCCCGGGGCCGCCGCGGGCCCCGACCGGCCCCCCAGCATCGCCTCTCGGCGTCCCGACTTCCAGCACCTTCCGCCCGCCCCTGGGCTCCAGGATCGGTAATCCGACCATCACAAGCCTACTCTATTTTGCACTATGTCGATCAAACAAGTTGAGTATCACGCCGGAGAAGTCCTCGGCTGCTCTTCCGTGACGTGCCGTTCGATCGTCACTTTTGTTGGAGACCCGGGGGGGAATGCGCGCCCCGTCCGGCGCGGACGGGTCCGGATGAACGTTCATAATTCGGTTTTTTCAGAGTGATTACGGCAAAAACCCCGGCGCGATCTGGGCCGGCATTGGCGCGTTTCCCGAAACAAAGCGAATCGGGGCGCGTCCGATTGTCACAGGTGGGGACATCGCGACGCGGCACGGCCCCGAGACAGGCCCGCGATGCGTGGCCTGGCCCGGGGCCGGCGGATCGTGGCGGATACGGGGCGGTGGTCGATCAGCCCCCCTTGGGCTCGCGCAAGAACCAGGGGATCGGGTACGGGCCGGGGCCGGGGACGACCGGGTCGAGGTCGTAGATCGGGACGTACGACCCGTCGTGATAGTACATGCCGACCGGCTTGGGCGGGTGGAAGTTGCCCTGGTGGGTCATGGCCTGGACGAAGCGGTGCGGGCGGCGCCACCAGCGGGAGTAGGGCGTGATCGTGCTCTGGCCGGGGCTGCCGTAGAAGTAGGGATAGACGCTGGCGGTGTCGTCGCCCCGCCACTTGAACCCGTACATGCCGCCGTTGCAGTTATTGTTGGGGAAATGGGGTTGGGGGTTGTCGACGAACCGGGTGTTGTCGTACAGGGTGTCGCGACGCCAGTCGGGGGGCTGGCGGTACTGCATCCAGCCGAAGTGGGTGAACAGGCCGCTCCGCTTCTCGGTGTCGGGGACCTCGGGCTGCGGGATCTGCGCGACCGCCCGCGAGGCGGGAGGGCCCAGGAGGCAGAGCCAGGCCAGGGCCCGCAGGGTCGCCCGGCCGGTTCGGGAGGGTCCGCGTCGCATCACACCAACCTCCTTATCGTGATCGTGTCGGACGCCGACGGGGAAAGGCCCGGCGCGTCCGGCCGGGCCTCGCGAGGGGGCCGGGGCGACGGCTCTCGCCGACGGCCCCGGCCCGGATCGGATCGAATCGACGCCGCTCGGTCCGGCCCCGAGCTAGGGCATGAACGGCGGGAAGGCGAAGAAGTCGCGCGGCGACCGCGTCGCCACGACGTAGGGCACGTAGCCCGGCGTCAGGGGGACCGGGCCCCCCGCCCCGACGAACCACTCGATCTCCCCCTTGTGGAGCAGCTTGGCGAGCAGCGCGTGCGGCGCACCGAGCAGGCTGTGGCGCCCGCGCAGAGCCCGCACCCGCGACCGCCGCAGGCCTTGCAGCCGTGTCCTCCCTTGCAGAGCCCGCAGCCGCGACCGCCGCAGGCGTCGCAGCCGCCGCCGCCGTGGCCGTGCCCGAAGAGGCCGCGACCGCCGCAGAGACCGCAGCCCGACCCGTGGCAGCCGCCGCAGACGCTCCCCGACATCAGGCCGGGGTCCTGGCAGATCCCGCACCCGGCGCCCTGGCAGAGGGTGCAGCCCTTGCCCTGGCGGTGGAAGTGGCGCGCCTTGAGCAGGCACCCGGGCTGGCCGCAGATCATCTGCGGCGACGGCGTGATCGCCTGGGCCGAGGTCAAGGGCGCCGCGACGCCCGTGCCGTGACCGTGGCCCGTGCCACAGAGCCCGCCGCCGCAGGGGTCGCCGTGGCCGTGGAACAGCCCGCGTCCCCGGCCCTTGCAGGTCCCGCAGCCGGCATTGCCGCAGGGATCACCCCCTCCGCCGCACAGCCCGCCGCCGCGCCCGCAGAGGCCGCCCCCGCAGGGGTCGCCCCCCTTGCCGCAGTGGCCGCCGAAGAGGCCCCCCTTGCCGCAGTGGCCGCAGCCGCCGTTCCCGCAGTGGCCGCACCCGTTCTTGCCGCAGCCGCCGCAGCAGCCGTGCAGCAGCCCGCCCAGACGGCCGCAGAGCGAGCCGAACGGGGCCGTCACGCAGCCGAGCAGGCCGTCCTTGGCGTAGTGGCCGTAGGGGACGGGGGGGCGAAGTAGGGCCCGCCGGTGTTGACGTCGACGGCCTCCACCTCGCGCGGGATCGTGCAGAACCAGTCGGCCCGCGCGCCGCCGGCCGAACCGGCCGCGATCGCCGAGACCAGGGCCAGGGCGAGCGTCACCCCTCGCCGATTACCGAAACGCATGGTCACTCCCTTATGGTCGTTCGGTGGTTCCCTCCTGGAGTGTCCTGGGTCGAGCGAGCGGCGGCCGTGGCCCGCGCCGTCCTGCGCGGGCCAAGCCAGCATCGTGGGCCAAGCCGCGACCCGCCCCGGGGGCGGCCGGATCATCTCCTGCGAGCCCGGGGGCTCGGCGCGGTCCCCTTGACCTTAGTGATAGAGCATCGGCCCGATCGGTCCCGGTTCTGGAGCGAATCCGCCCGCGGCGCACGGCGGCCCGCCCCGCGCGGCCGGGACGGGGCGCAGCGGGGCGGGCCGACCATGGCGCGGGGTGGATGGGAGTGGGTCGGCGCTCAGCGGCGGCCGTAGACCATCGACGCGGGCAGCTCGGAGACGGTGGACGGGTCTTGCGGGCCGTAGGTGGTCGCGGCGTGCATCTCGCGCTTCCTCTCCTGCCGCGCCTCGCGCGACTCCCTAAGGTCGCGCCTCATGGCGGAGATGCCGAACAGGTGCGCGAGGATATGGGGGCGGTTATCGCCGACCGCGCCGGACGGGGTCGGCGCGGCCGGGACCGGGCCCATCGCGGCGCGATCCATCGGCGACGGGCGGCCGGCGGCCGGGCCGGCGTAGTTCGTCCGCATCACGCCGACCGGCGCGGGCTCGGACATCGGGACGGTGCCGCCGACGACCGCGTAGCCGGGCATCATCTCGCCGCCGACGACGGCGCGGCCCGGCGCCTCGCCGCTGACGACCATCATCGGCGCGGCCGCCGTCGTCGGCCGGCCCATGCGCTCCGGGGTCATCACGGTGTACGACGCCGGCTTGTGGCACTTCGGGCAGGGGCGCGCCCCGACGATCACGCCGTCCGGCGGCGGCGGCGGGGGCGGGACCGCGATCCCCCTGGCCATGAGCTGCGCCCTCTGGCAATCGGGGCAGAGCGCCTCGTCGGGCTGGGGGTCGTTGCCCCGGCGGCCCTGGTCCGCCTTGGCGGGCTCCTGCGGCTTCGACGGCGGCGTGTACGACCCGTTCATGAACGGTGCGCCGGCCTGCGAGGCGGGCGGGGCGGCCAGCGACAGGCCGAGCAGGGCGAGACCGATCCGGGACAGGCAGCGCATGGGAACTCCTTTCCCAAAAGCGATCCGGGTCCCCTGGGGAACCTCGGGACCGTTGACGACGGGGCGGCGGCGCCGCGCGAGGCCGCAGGCGCGACCCTCCCGTTCCATCCCCCAAGATCGGCGCCCGGGCGCCTCCCCTTGCGGAAAAACGTCGCGACCGGCGCGACACCCCCTCGGCGAGGGGGCCTGAACATCGGGCAAGAACTTCCCGGGATGCGTATCACGATATCACGCCGGGTTCCTCGTGGTGCCGGCCGCCCCGAACGGGCAGAATGGTCGCTCGCCGCGCGCCGACGGGCCCGCGGCGGTGGTCCGGTTCGTGTCACCAACCCGAGGAGCATCGCGCGATGAAGAGCCTGGTCTGCGGAGCGAGCCTGCTGGCCCTGCTGGCCTTGGTCGTCCTGACGGCGGGGCCGGCCGGCGCCGACGACGAGACGCCCTCCATCAAGGACGTGATGGGCAAGCTGCACAAGGGGGCCAACTCGCCCCTGGCGCAGCTCAAGACGCAGTTGAAGTCCGCCTCGCCCGACTGGGACAAGGTCCAGAAGTCGACCAAGGACATGGTGATCCTGGGCGCCTCTCTGGCCAAGAACGACCCCCCCAAGGGGGAGGCGGCGTCGTACAAGGCGCTCGCCACGGCCTATTTCCAGAACGCCAAGGCGATCGACGACGCGGCGCAGTCCAGGGACAAGTCGGCCACCGACGCGGCGCTGAAGAAGCTGACCGCCTCGTGCAAGGCGTGCCACTCGGCGCACAAGGGCCAGTGAGGCACCCGATCCCGGGGCCGGGGGCGTCGCGACTCGCCGCGACGCCCCGGGTCACTCCCCGCTCGGGTGCCACGGGTTGTCCTCAACCCGTGCGCGATGGCCGGGGCCGCACCGAACGGGTTGAGGACAACCCGTGGCACCCAGGATCGAGGCGACACAGATTGAACAACCGCTCGACCCCGGGCCCCCGGGCGGGTCCTCTTGATCGCGAGGGACCGCGGCCCGTACACTGGCCCGGGTCGCCCGCCGGGTGCGGCGCCGCGGCGGATCGCTTCGCGCGGGGGGACTCCGGATGGCGGAACCGACGAGCGCGGCCGAGGTCAACCCGCTGCGGGAGAACCTGCCGAGGACCCGCGTCCCCGACCCCTGCGCCGTGGTCCTGTTCGGCGTGACCGGCGACCTGGCGCACCGCAAGCTCATCCCCGCCCTGTACCACCTCGCGAGGGGGGGGAACCTCCCCTCCGAGTGCGCCATCGTCGGCTTCGCCCGCCGCGACTGGGACGATGCGCAGCTCCGCGACGACCTGGAGAAGAGCCTCGCCAGGGCCGGCGAACCCGACTTCGCCGCGTCCTGGCCCCAGTTCGCCGAGCGGATCGTCTTCGCGCCCGGGACGTTCGACGACCCGGCGGCGTTCGCGAGGCTCCGCGCAACTGGAGGCGCTCGACGCCACCCACGCGACGCGCGGCAACCGGCTCTACTACCTGGCCGTCGCGCCCGAGTTCTTCGCCCCGATCATCGAGCAGCTCGGCAAGGCGGGCCTGATCTACCCGGCCGACCAGGAGGGCCCGTGGAGCCGCGTGGTGATCGAGAAGCCGTTCGGCCGCGACCTGGCCAGCGCCCTGCGCCTGAACCGCGACGTGTCGCGCGTCCTCGACGAGAGCCAGGTCTACCGGATCGACCACTACCTCGGCAAGGAGACGGTCCAGAACATCCTGGCGCTGCGGTTCGGCAACTCCATCTTCGAGCCGATCTGGAACCGCCGGCACGTCGCGTCGGTGCAGATCACCGTGGCCGAGGAGCTCGGCATGGCGGGGGGCCGCGGGGGGTACTACGACACCTCGGGCGCCCTGCGCGACATGGTGCAGAACCACATGATGCAGCTCCTCTGCCTGGTGGCGATGGAGCCGCCGGTGGACCTGTCGGCCGACGCGGTCCGCAACGAGAGGGTCAAGGTGCTCGACGCCCTGCCCCGCTGGTCGCCCGACGACGTCTTCAAGGACGTCGTGCGGGGCCAGTACACCGCCGGCTCGATCGAGGGCAAGGAGGTCCCCGGCTACCACCAGGAGAAGGGGGTCAAGCCCGATTCGACGACCGAGACCTACGTGGCGCTGCGGGTGTCCCTGAACAACTGGCGATGGGCCGACGTGCCGTTCTACCTGCGGACCGGCAAGCGCCTGCCGAAGCGCGCCACCGAGATCGCCATCCAGTTCCGCCTGCCGCCGACGTCGTTGTTCGAGATCGACACCGAGGAGGCCGGCGGCGCCAACCTTTTGGTCCTGCGCATCCAGCCGAACGAGGGCGCGAGCCTCGCGTTCCAGGCCAAGGTGCCGGCCTCTCGGCGGCGGCTCCAGGAGGTCCGCATGGACTTCCGCTACGGCACCGCGTTCGCCGTCCCCCCCCCGAGGCGTATGAACGGCTCCTCCTGGACGTGATGCTCGGCGACCCGACCCTGTACACCCGGACCGACGCCGTCGAGAGCGCCTGGCGGTTCTGCACGGCGATCCTCGACGCCTGGCGGCGCCCCGATGCACCGCCGCCGGCCCCCTACGTCGCCGGCACCTGGGGCCCCGAGGCCGCCGACGCCCTGATCGTCGGCGACCACACGCGATGGCGGAGGCTCTGAGCGCATGGCCGAGACATCGAGCGACGCCTTCCTGACCGGCCAGGGGGTCCCGGTCGACCTCCACGACGTCGAGACCGAGCTGATCCGGCTCTGGGGCCCGCCGCCGAGCGCGCCGGCGGTCCCGACCTGGAGCGGCCGCACGTCACGCGGATCGTCCTGGCCAACCTCGTCGTCGAAGTCGGCCCGAGGTGCTCGGCGCGGCTCGACGAGGTGCTCGACGCCGTGACGACGCGGTACCCGTGCCGGACGATCGTCCTGAGCCGGACCGACGCGCCGGGCCGGTCGCTGGCCGCCGAGGTCTCGGCGCTCTGCCACCTGCCGGCGCCGGGGCTGCCGCAGGTGTGCAGCGAGCGGATCGTGCTCCGCGCCGGGCCCGAGGCCACGGGCCTCCTGCCGGGCGCCGTCCGCCCGTTGCTTGAGGCCGAGATCCCCTTCGTGCTCTGGTGGACCGACGACCCCCGCGCCGACGAGGCGCTGTTCCGCGACCTGGGCGACGAGTGCTCGCGGCTGATCCTCGACCTGCCCGACCCGGGGGCCGACGTCGCCGCGATCCGCCTGGGCCTCGACCCGGCGATCTGCCCCTACGCGCGCGACACCTCGTGGTCGGCTCTGACCCGCTGGCGCGAGCTGGTCGCGCAGTTCTTCGACCCCCCGCAGCACCACGAGACCCTATCGCGGCTCGACTCGGTCCGGATCGAGGCGCTGGCGTCGTCGGCCTCGGCGCCGCCGCGGCTGGCGGTCTGGCTGGCCGCCTGGCTCGCCGGCCAGCTCCACTGGGCCCCGCGGGGCCGCCCCGAGCGCTCCGGGGGCCATCTCCGGGCCACCTTCGCCGGCCCCTCGGGCCCGATCGCCGTGGAGATCGCCACCGAGGCGGTTGCGGGCCTAGACTTCGCCCGCCTCGGCGGCACGACCCTGACGACCAGAGGCCCCGACGGCGCCGAGACCTTCCGCCTCCGCCGCCCGTCGGCCCTCTCGCCCGAGGTCCACGTCGAGGTCGACTCGCCCGACTACTGCACCCTGCCCCGCGTCGTGCTCGCCCCCGCGCTCGACCCCGCGCCGCGTCAGCTCGGCCTTGGAAGCCTCGCGCGACGACCCCACCGCCCGCCGCGCCCTGCCGCACGCCCTCTGGCTGCTTCAGCCTTCGTAGGGTGGGCACCGCCCACCATCCTCTTCGATCGAAAGCCCGGTGGGCGGTGCCCACCCTACGAAGACTGACCCGGAGTATCCATGAACACGGGGTCAACGGCCGTCGCCATCCATGTCCTCGCGCCTGAGCGACAGCCCCTCCGGCCAGCGGCCGACGTCGATCACGGGGAAGTCGGCGAGCGACCTCGACACGGGCCCCTCAATCGCCCCTTCTTCGATCACCACCACCACGCGATGCTCGCCCGGCGCCAAGTCCTCGGGCATCTGGATCGTCGCCCGGTGGTCGGCATCGATCACGGCTGTCGTCCGGATCGTCCTCATCGTCCGCCCCCCTTTTCTCGACACGCCCCCGTCCGGCCTCGGCGTGACACGTCTCCTCCATGATGCTCGGTCGCCGATGGGCACGCAAGCCGACCTCCCCGGGCTCGACCCGTCATCACCCGCTTGCCTCGCGATCGCCGCTCCCGTAAACTCCGCGGTCTGAAATGGCACGATCGTACCATTTGACTCGCGGACGGAGGGCACGATGCGCGATCGAGGCAGGCCAGGCCGGGTGGGCTTCACTTTGATCGAGCTGCTGGTGGTGATCGCCATCATCGCCGTGCTGATCGCGCTGCTGTTGCCCGCCGTGCAGGCGGCGCGCGAGGCGGCGCGGCGGAGTCAGTGCGTCAACAACCTCAAGCAGGTCGGCCTGGCGCTGCACAATTACGTGACGGCGCAGGGGGTATTGCCGCCGGGGCGGATCAACACCCACATCACGGGGCTGGGCCACTGCTGGGGGCTGTACGCCCAGCTCCTGCCGCAGATGGATCAGCAGGCGCTGTTCAACGCGTGCAACTTCAGCCAGGCCCCCGACACGCCCGACCCGGCCAACATCACCGTCAACGTGACGTTCCTGAACAACCTGATCTGCCCGAGCGACTCGGCGGCGACCCTGATCACCGTCGGCGGCAGCCCGTTCGCGACGCACAACTACAACATGAACGTCGGGTCGAACTACCCGGTCGTCGGGGGCCTCTCGGCCGCGAACCAGCCCAGCCCCCCGTTCTCGGGCGATCCCAACGGCCCCTTCTACGAGAACTCCCGCGTCGGCCCGGCGGATTTCCTCGACGGCATGTCCACCACGGCCGCCATCACCGAGACGGTCCGGTCGCAGCAGGCTTCGACCTACGCCAACGACCCGTTGAATGTCTTCCTCATCACCGGGAACAACAGACTCGACCGGACCGGCGATCGTCTCCGACTCGGACTATGCGACGAAGTGCCTGGGCATGCCGACGACGACGACGCAATTCCAGGCGACGAAGGGCGTGCGGTGGAACTACGGCGCGCCGGGGCACAGCATGTACAACCACCGCCGGCCGCCCAACGACGAGCAGCCCGACTGCCGGGGCGGCCTGCCGCACAGCATCCGGTCGGACCCGCTCTGGAACTACCTCTCGCTGAACATCGCCGCGAGGAGCCGCCACCCCGGCGGGGTCAACTCGCTGATGGCCGACGGCCACGTGCAGTTCGTCAAGGATTCGACCAATGTGATCACCTGGCAGGCGCTGGGGTCCCGCAACGGCCAGGAGGTCATCTCCGCCGATTCGTTCTGATCGGGCGCGGCGACCGGCCCTCCGAACGATCCTCCCGGCGTCGGGTCATTCAAACGTCACTTTTTGTTTAACGTCCTGGCCGGATCGCCCCCGCCACCCCGCCGCGTGTCGGCCCGTGTTTTAACCGCAAGCCTTTATATAGAAAACATTTAAATTTTAGGATGACGACACGGGCCGGGCCATGTATGCGCATTTCCCGAAACGAAGCGAAATCGCGCGGACCGGATGTCACCGCATCGATCCAGGCGCGGTTCCCGAAACGAAGCGAAATGGGCCGCACCCCGGTTTCCCGAAACGAAGCGAATTGGGGTCCCGGGACTTCCCGCCGGAATCGCGGAGCGGGGGGGCGGGTTGGGGCGATAATATTAAGTAGAACAGTTGAATGGGCCCCTGCCCCGTCGTGAGATTGCGCCGACGACTCCGCATGAGCCAACCGAGCCAGGATGAGGTGCCCGAATTCCCTCCGTCCGGCCCCCGGCGTGTTACCTTCCGGAGGAGGGCCTGGCGCGTCGCTCGCATCCCCTTGCTGGTCTACCTGGGCCTCCTGATCGTGCTCACCCGGTTCCAATCGCAACTGATCTTCCCCGGCCAGGCCACGCAGGGCCGCCCCGAGGCCCGCGTCCAGCCGCCCCCGGGCGCCGGGCTGGTGACGCTGACGACCCGGGGCGGCGACCGCGTCGTCGCCCTGTTCGGGCCCGCGCTGCCGGCTCAAGGGCTTGCCCCCCGGTTCGATGCCGCCTCGCGGCCGACGGTCCTCTACTTCTACGGCAACGGGATGTGCCTGGCCGACTGCCTCGTCGAGTTCGAGGCGTTCCGGAGGCTGGGGGTCAACGTGATGATCCCCGACTACGTCGGCTACGGCCTCAGCGGCGGCCGCGCGGGCGAATCGGGCTGCTATGCCACCGCCGACGCCTGCTACGATCACCTGCGGGGACGCATCGACATCGACCCCAACCGGATCGTCGCCGCCGGCTGGTCGCTCGGCGGCGCGGTCGCGATCGACCTGGCGTCGCGGCGGCCGGTCGCCGGGCTGGCGGCGTTCAGCACCTTCACCGGCATGGCCGACATGGCCGGGCGGCACTTCCCCTTCCTGCCGGTCTCGGTGCTGCTGCGGCACCGATTCGAGAGCGAGCGGAAGATCGCCCGCGTCTCGTGCCCGGTCCTGATCGGCCACAGCCGGGCCGACGGCCTGATCCCCTTCGAGATGTCGGAGCGGCTGGCCTCCGCGGCCGGGGGGCCCGTCACCCACCTGGTCATCGAAGGGGCCGACCACAACGAGTTCTTCGCGGCCGGGGGCCGTCGGGTGCTCGTCGCCTTCGCGCGGTTCCTCGACGGAATGGGGCCGGGCGGGGAGGCCGCAGCGCGATGACCGGCTCAGCGGCTGATGGTGTTGCGGGCGGGGACCTCGGCCAGGCTCATCACGCCCTGGCGGAGGCCGTTCTTGCGGACGATGTAGAACTGGAGCGTCTGCGCGCTGGCGACCTCGGGCTGGCGGAGGATGAACAGGATGTTGTCGGGGCGGATCGTCTCCCAGTGCCGGGTGCCGGCGTTCATGCCGACCAGGATGTCGCCCTGCTGGATCGACGCCAGAGACCCGGGGCTGCCGGGGGAGACCGCCTGGACGTAGAGGCCGCCGCGGAGCTTGGGCGAGGCGACCGTGACGTACTCGGGCGTCACCGGCGTGGTCTTCAGGCCGAGCACCCGCCAGACCTGCTCCCCGGCGTCGGCCGCCGCGGCGCGGGAGAGCGGCCTCGGCTCGAGGGCCAGCGCCTGCTCCTGTCCCGCGCGGCGGACCACCACCTTCGCCTGCTGGCCGGGGGCGACGTCGAGCAGGCCGCGCTCGATGTCGATGACGTTGGTCACCTCCAGGTCGCCGACGCGGACCATCTGGTCGCCGGCCTTCAGGCCCGCGACCTCGGCGGGGCTGCCGGGCTGGATGTCGGCCACGACGACCGCGCGGGACGCCCCGGACTGCGCCTCGGCCGCGACCAGGCCGTGCCAGGTGGAGGCCAGGCGACGGGTGCTCATCATCTCGGCCGCCACCCGCTTGACGTCGTCGATCGGCAGCGCGAAGCCGATCCCCTGCGCCCGGCGCGGACCGCGACGTTGATGCCGATCAGCTCGCCGTCGATGTTGATCAGGGGCCCCCCGAGTTGCCCGGGTTGATGCAGGCGTCGGTCTGGATCAGGTTGCGGTAGACCTGCTCGTCGGAGAGCGTCACGTTCCTTTTCAGGGCGCTGACGATCCCGGCCGAGACCGTGTTCTCGTAGCCGAAGGCGTTGCCGATGGTGATCACGTCCTCGCCGACCATCAGGTCGGCCGACGAGCCGACCGGGATCGGCGGCAGCGGCCGGCCGGCGTCGACCTTGAGCATCGCCAGGTCCATCGCCTCGTCGAACTGGAGCACCCGCGCCGGGTAGACGGTGCCGTCGTGCAGGTGGACCTCGACCCCCTGCACCTTGTCGACGACGTGGTGGTTGGTCAGGATGTAGCCGCGGCCGTCGAGGATCACGCCGGTGCCCATGCCGCTGACCCGCGGCCTCTGGTTCTCCTCGGGGGTGAACGGCCATCGGCTCGGCGACGCCGCCTTCTTCTCGCTGGAGATGCTCACGACGCTCGCCTGCACCCGCCGCACCGCCTCGGCCACCGGCGACCGCCTCGTGGCGGCCGACGCCCGCCCCGGGGCCGGCCAGCCGGACGCTGCCAGGGCCAGCAGGGCCGCGGTCGCAAGACGTCCCCATCCTCGTCGCATCACCGGAAGTGGCACGGCGGTCGTCCCCATGCGATATTGTTGGGCCTCGCCCCGCGACCGGCCCCTATGCACCCGTTTCCAGCATCCCGGAGGCTCGTTTCCGACCTGCTTTGGATCGGTTACCCCAATCTCCGGCTTGAGCCAGGATGATCGGTTTTAACCTAGAGTCTCTATCTTCTGTAATTACCGGAATTCTTTAACCAGGTTGCCATCGTGCCGCGCCTCTTGTGGCTTCCGATCCCGTTGTGATCGCGAACGGTTCTGAATCGGTTGACACGGCGCGGCGGGGGCTTGTAGTTTGGTTGCATGCCGCCGGCCGGGTCGGGCCGCGAGGGGGGTCGAGATGGCCGAGAAGACGCCGCGTCGCGTGAAGCTGGAGGAGAGCCTGGCCGCGGACCCGACCGACACCTTCCTCCGTTATGGGCTGGCGACTCCAGTGCCTGCGCGAGGGGGATGTCGAGGAGGGTCGGCAACGGTTGTCGGCGCTGATCGCCGACCATCCCGATGACCAGGTAGCGGCTTATCAGCAGCTCGGCCAGTCGTACCTGGAGGCGGGCGAGGCCGAGGCCGCGATCGCGACCTTGCGGCGGGGGATCGACAAGGCCCGCGCCCGGGGCGACTGGCACGCGGCGGCCGAGATGGAGGGGCTGCTGACGCAGCTCGGCTGAGCCGGGCCGCGCAGGACCGGACCGATGGATCGGATGGGGCCCGCTCGCCGCGAGGGCGCGGGCCGGGCCGACAGCGACGGAGCCGCGATGCCCGCGATCTTCACCTTTCCCAACCGCATCCTGTTCGGAGCGGGTGCGCGGGCATCTCTGGCCGAGGAGCTGGCCTTCCTTCGCGTGTCGCGCCCGCTGGTCGTCACCGACGCGGGCCTCCAGGCGACGGGGCTGGTCGACGAGGTCGTCTCGGGCCTGGAGGGCGCGGTCGTCTTCGGCGAGGTCCACGCCAACCCGACCGAAGGGGACGTGCTGGCCGGCCTCGACTGCTACCGCCGCCGCGGCTGCGACGGCGTCGTCGGCCTCGGCGGCGGCAGCCCGATCGACGCGGCCAAGGCGGTCCGCCTGCTGACCTCGCACCCGGGCCGCCTGGCCGACTACAACCTGACGGCCGGCGGCCTGGAGCGGATCAGGCCCGACATGCCGCCGATGGTCGCGATCCCGACCACGGCGGGCACCGGCAGCGAGGCGGGCCGCGGCGCGCTGATCCAGCTCCCCGAGACCGGCCGTAAGACGATCGTCCTCAGCCCGCACCTGCTGCCGAGCGTGGCGATCTGCGACCCCGAGCTGACCCGGGGATTATCCCCCATCCTGACCGCCGGGACCGGCATGGACGCCTTCACCCATTGCATCGAGAGCTACCTGTCGACGACCATCCACCCGATCTGCGACGGGATCGCGCTGGAGGGGCTGCGGCACGTCTCGAAGGGGCTGGAGGCGGCCGTGCGCGACGGCTCGAACGCCGAGGCGCGCGAGGCGATGATGATGGGGTCTTTGCTGGGGGGCATCAGCTTCCACAAGGGGCTGGGGGTGGTGCATTCTTTGTCGCACGCGCTGGGGTCGGAGGGCCGCGTGCATCACGGCACGCTCAACGCGATCCTGCTGCCGCACGCCCTGCGGTTCAACCGCGAGGCCGCCCTGCCCCGCCTGAGCGAGCTGGCGGCGCGCCTGGGATTGGGCCGCGGCGGCGAGGGCGCGTCGCACCTGATCACCCTGACCGAACTGGTCCTCGCGCGCCTCCCCCTGCCCCGCCGCCTGGGCGACGTCGCCGGCCTGCGGCACGACCGCATCCCCGAGTACGCCCGCCTGGCGATGCTCGACCATTGCCACCGCACCAACCCCCGCCCCTGCACCCAGGATGACATGGAACGCCTGCTCGACCGGGCGTGGTGAGGCCGCTCCCCTGGACTGTCGAGGCGGTCGTCCGTATCGTAGTTTAAGAGGGAGCGGGAGCCTCGGTGGGGAGTCAACTATGTCCCTTTCGATCGCGACGGAGCCGGTCCCCCTGGAGGCCGGCGACGACGGAGTTGTGCGGGTGGGCAAGACCCGCGTGACGCTCGATTCCGTCGTGATGGCGTTCTCGGAAGGCGCCACGGCCGAGGAGATCGCCCAGCGCTATCCGACCCTCGATCTCGCCGATATCTATCATGTGATCGGCTATTACTTGAAGCGTCGCCGCGAGGTGGACGCCTACTTGCAAGCCCGCCGAGACCTCGCCGAAGCCGTCCGCCGGGAGAACGAGTCCCGGTATGATCCGACCGGCGTGCGCGACCACCTGCTAGACCGCCGGCCCGCTCGCCGAGGCGATCGTCAAATGGATTCTCTGGATGCCTATCGCCAGGCCATCGAATCGATCCTGACGGAGCATACCCGGATACCGTATGCCCACGGCGAGATCCAGACCGAAGAGGTCTTCGATCGGACCCGTGATCGGTATCTGCTCATGAACGTCGGCTGGGACCAGGGCAAGCGCGTCCACGGCAGCCTGGTCCACATCGACATCATCGATGGCAAGCTCTGGATTCAGCGCGACGGCACGGAGGAGGGGATCGCCGTCGAGTTGATCCGCGCCGGCGTGCCGAAGGAGCGGATCGTCCTGAGCTTCCGCGACCCCGCGATCCGGCAGCACATCGATTTCAGCGTGACTTGATGATGGTAAGACGGTCCTTGGGGGATCTTGGTGCAACCCGAGCTCAACAAGTTCACGGCGGCGGTTGGCCGGGCGGAGCCAGGATCTCTGAGACGGGGTTCCCCCTCAGGTCCACCGAGACCTGTGCGCAGGGCTCGTTGTTCACCGGATTGATGAAATTCACGATCCAATAATCCCTCCCGTCACCACCGCTAGAGAGAGAGACACGTGTCCGATAGCCGGCCCATTCGGATGCGCCGGGGTGGGCATTCTGCCGGAGCCGTCTGGATGCGATCCGGATCGCCTCGTCTCGGGAGATGGGATGGAGCCAGGTGAATAACACCGCCAGCAGGGCGACCGCACCCATCAGTCCGCCGAGCGTTACCCGCCATCGGTGACGAGACGTTGCCTTGATCATTGGGGCCTCCGTTGGCTCTCGGCGGGTGGCCAGGGCAAAGCCGAAGGCGTGCCCTGGATGCGACCGGGCCGGCTATTCCGGGATATCCTCCAGGCGCGCGCCCCCCTTTGTCCGCAGGCTCCGGCGAGTCGCCTCAATCCGCTTCAAGAAGCGTGGGTCGTGCGTGAGCTCGTCCGAAGGGTCCTCAAGCTGCTCGGCCAGCACCTCGATCGGGTGCTGCGGGGTGAACCCGGCGAGGCCGTGGACCTGGCTGCGGCACGAGAAGCCGGGCGCCACGAGCCGCGCCTCGGGGTCGGCGGCGACAGCCGGCAGGATCACGCGGTTGGCCAGCGCGACGCTCACGTCGTAGTGGCCGAGCTCGTAGCCGAACGAGCCGGCCATGCCGCAGCAGCCCGAGTCGAGCTCCTTGACCTCCAGGCCCGGGATGCGCCGCAAGGCCGCGAGCGTCCCCGACGTCCCCACCAAAGCCTTCTGCTGGCAGTGGCCGTGGACCAGGACACGCCCCGCGCGCGGCATCAAAGGCAGGTCGGGCGCGCGAGCGGTCGGCCACGAACGAATCGACGAGCATCGCGGATGAGGCGACCAGATCGGCGTCGGGGCCGAGGCGGAAGTCGCGGTACTCGTCGACCAGGGTCAGCAGACAGCTCGGCTCGCAGCCGACGATCGGCGTGCCGGCGCGGGCGTGGCGGACGAGGCGGCGAACGTTCTCGCGGGCCAGGTCGCGGCTCAGGGGCAGGAGGCCCTTCGAGATCGCCGGACGCCCGCAGCAGGGCAACCCGGCGAGCTCGACGCGGTAGCCGGCCGCCTCCAGCACCTTCACCGCCGCGCGGCCGACCTCGGGCGTGTTGTAGGTCGTGAAGCAGTCGTCCAGGAACAGGACCGTGCCCCGCGTGCCCGCGCACGGGTCGGGCGCGTGGCGACGGAACCACTTGCGGAGGTGGTCGGGGGAGAACGTGGGCATGGTGCGTCGGCGGTCGATGCCGGCCAGCTTCTCCAATAGCCACTTGAACGCCGGCTGATGCAGCGTCCAGTTGGCCAGAGGCGCGGTCGCCGAGCCGATCGGGTTGAGCCGGTAGATGTGGGCCATCAAGAGCGAGCCGAGCGGGACGTTCTTGCCCCGGTACGACTGGTGGAGGACCTCGGCCTTGAGCTTGGCCATGTCGACGTTCGAGGGGCACTCGGTCTTGCACGCCTTGCACTGGAGGCAGAGGTCGAGCGCCTCGTGGAGCGTCTCGTTCGAGAAGCCCTCGGCGGGCAGGGCGCCCGAGAGGACCAGGCGCAGGGCGTTGGCGCGGCCGCGGGTGGTGTGCTCCTCGTCGCGGGTGACCATGTAGCTGGGGCACATCGTCCCGGTGTGCGTCTTGCGGCAGGCGCCGACGCCCGAGCACATCTCGACGGCGCGGGCGAAGCCCCCCTGGCCGGAGAAGTCGAGCATGGTCGTTTCGGGCTCGTGCGCGTGGTAGTCGGGGCCGATCCGCAGGTCCGCGCCGGGGTCGGAGTCGGCGACGACCTTGCCGGGGTTCATCCGGTTGTCGGGGTCGAAGGCGCGCTTGACGGCCTCGAACGCGGCGTAGACCTCGGGCCCGAACAGCGTGCGGTTCCAGAGGCTGCGGGCCAGGCCGTCGCCGTGCTCGCCGCTCATGGCGCCGCCGAACTCGACGACCAGGCCGGCCACCTCGCGCGCGATCGCGCGCAGTTGCTCGACCCCGCGATGCGTCTTCATGTTGAGCATCGGCCGGATGTGGAGGCAGCCGACGTCGGCGTGGCCGTAGCAGGCGGCGTGCGTCCCGTGGCGGGCGACGATGGCGCGGAACCTCTCGTAGAACTCGGGCAGGCGCGCGGGGGCGACCGCCGTGTCCTCGACGAAGGCGACCGGCTTGGTGTCGCCGACCACCCCCATCAGCAACGACAGGCCCGCCTTGCGGACCTTCCAGAAGTCGTCCTTGGCCGCGTCGGTCAGGCTCTTGCGGATGCCCAGGACGCCCGGCCGTCCCTCGAACAGCCGCGCCAGGTCGTCGGCCCTCGCGGCGAGCTCGTCGGCGGTGTCGGCGTAGTACTGAGCGGCCAGGACGGCCTCGGGCCGCCCGGCGGCGAAGTCGAGCTTGCCGGCGAACGAGGGCTGGTCGGCGGCCAGGTCGAGGATCATCCGGTCGAGCATCTCGACGGCAACCGGCCCGGTCGCGACGATCTCGGCCAGGCGGTCGAGCGCCGCGGCGATCGTCGCGAACGACAGGACCACCAGCCCCTGCGCCGGGGGCAGGGGGACGAGTTTCAGGTCGGCCGCGTTGACCACGGCCAGCGTCCCCTCCGAGCCGACGATCAAACGCGCCAGGTTGAACCGCCACGGCTCGTCCGGCCAGCCGACCGGGCGGACCGGCAGGCCGGGTATGAACTCGTCGAGGTTGTAGCCGCTGACCCGCCGGAGGATCTTCGGGAAGCGGGCCTCGATCGCCTCGCGGTGCTCGCGGACCGCGTCGCGCACGGCGCGGTGGGCCGTGCCGACGAGGTCGGGCCGGGCGCAGACCGCATCGAGCTCATCGTCGGCGACGGGCGCGAGCGTCGCGGTCGTGCCGTCGGACAGGACGGCCTCGACCGCCCGGACGTGATCGACCGTCTTGCCGTACCGCAGCGACCGGGCGCCGGCCGAGTTGTTGCCGATCATCCCGCCGATCGTGGCGCGGTCGCTGGTCGAGACGTCGGGCCCGAACATCAGGCCGAGCGGCCTGAGGTGCGCGTTGAGCCGGTCGAGCACGACCCCGGGCTCGACGCGGACGGTCATCGCGTCGCGGTCGACGACGCCGATCCGGTTCAGATACTTCGAGTGGTCGATGACGACCGCCGGCCCGATCGTCTGCCCCGACAGGCTCGTCGCGGCCCCTCGGGGGAGGACCGGCACCCCCTCCTCGGCGGCGATCCGCACGGCGAGGGCCACGTCGTCGGCCGTCCTCGGGACGACCACGCCGATCGGGTCAATCTGGTAGAGGCTCGCGTCGGTCGCATAGATCCCGCGCATCCCGCGGTCGAAGTAGACCTCGGCCCGCGTTTCCCGGCTCAATCGTTCGCGGAGGCGGTCGGTGGTGATGGTGGTGCTCATCGCACCATTTTAATGTGGCGAGCCATCCCGCAACCAGACGAGCGGGCGGCCGACCCGCCGGAGCGGCTCGCGGCACCCCTCGACCGTCAGGCCGGCGTCATCGCGACCTCCATCTGATAATATTTGAACGTATTCTCTTCCCGAGGGTCGCCGGCCGCCACGGGCCGGTAGCGGTCCAGCACGTCCTCGATGAAGGCCGGCCGCTCGTGATCGGGCAGGGACCGCGTCCATTCGACGAAGGTCGCCCGGCAGAAGGCGGCGAATGCCTCGCGGGTCTCGAAATCCCACGCCCGATCCGTCACGCGAATGTCGGTGACCCGAAGGCCGGCGCCCCGGCCAGGGCGCGGTATTGCTCGGGCGCGAAATGCACGAAGGGCCTGGTATGGTCGCGGAAGTAGCCCGCCCATCGCCCCGACCGGCACGCGTCCTCGATCACGTCTTCGAGGCTCCTGCGCCCGCCCTCGGGGACGAACCGGAGCATCGCCCGGCCCGTCGGCTTCAGGGCGGCGCGGGTCGAGCGCAGGGCCTCATCCTGCTCGGGGACCCAGTGGAGGGCATTGAAGGAGACGACGAGATCGAACTCGCCCCGATAGGGCAGGCGGCGGGCGTCGGCCACCTCGAAGCGGAGGTTGGGATGCCCCGGGGGCCGAAGTGGCCCGAAGCGAACGCGATCATGTCCCGCGACGGGTCGACGCCGAGCGCCGCGCCTCGCGGTACGCGGGCGGCGATCTCCGCCGTGATCCTCCCGGCGCCGCACCCGACGTCGAGGACGTGCTCGGTGCCCGCGAGGTCGAGCCGCGCCAGCCCTCCGCGGCCATCGCCCGCTGCAGGCCCGATCGCCGCTCGTATTCGTCCGCGTCCCACTCGGTCATGCGATGACCCCTCCGCGGACGTCCTCGCCCCGCGTCCGGTCCTCCGGCGCCTCTTCCTCGGTGTCCCCCTCCGACCCGCACCCGGGCAGGGTGGGGACGGAGGCGCGGATGCCCTCATTCGTGCGGCGGAGCACGACCTTGGAGCGCATGGCCGCCTCCCTCGACCAGGATAACCCGGGCGATCGCCCCCGGCTACGGCCATCCCGCTCATCACCCCTGCGGCCGGTGCTCGGCCGGGCCGGGGCCGTCGGCACCAAGGTTGTGCGCGGTGTTGACGAGCGAGACGTGCGAGAACGCCTGCGGGAAGTTGCCGAGCTGCCGGCCGGCTCGGGGGTCGTACTCCTCGGCCAGCAGGCCGACGTCGTTGCGGACGTCGAGCAGGCGGTCGTAGATCCGTCGCGCCTCGTCGCCGCGCCCCTGCAGGGCGAGGTTGTCGGCGTACCAGAAGGTGCAGGGGAGGAAGGCCCCCTCGCCGGGGGGGAGGCCGTCGACCGCCGAGTCGGTGCGATAGCGGGCGATGAACCCGTCGACCAGCAGCTTGCGCCCGACCGCCGCGACCGTCCCGAGCACGCGCGGGTCGTCGGGGGGCAGGAACCCGACCAGGGGGATCATTAGCAGGCTGGCGTCGAGCTCCGTCGCGCCGTAGGACTGGACGAATGTGTTCCGGCCGGTGTCGAACCCGGCGCGGCAGACCTCCTCGTGGATCGCGTCGCGCACCGCCCGCCAGCGGTCGATCGGGCCTTCGAGGGCGAACTGCTCGGCCGACTTGACGGCGCGGTCGAAGGCGACCCAGGCCATCACCTTCGAGTGGGTGAAGTGGCGGCGGCCGCCGCGCACCTCCCAGATCCCCTCGTCGGGCTTCGTCCAGGCCGCTTCGAGGTAGTTGAGGACGTTCCGCTCCACCCGCCAGCCGTCGGCGTGCGGCGCCATGCCCGCGCGGCGGGCCTGGTGGAGCGCGTCGAGCACCTCGCCGTAGACGTCGAGCTGGAACTGGTCGGACGCCGCGTTGCCGAGCCGCACCGGCTTCGACCCCTCGTAGCCGGCCAGCCAGGTCAATTCGAGCTCGGTCAGCCGCCTTTCGCCGGCCAGGCCGTACATGATCTGGAGGTTCGACGGCTTGCCCGCGACGGCGCGGAGGAGCCACTCGCGCCATGCGCGGGCCTCGTCGAGGAAGCCGGCGACCATCAGCGAGTAGAGGGTGAACGTCGCGTCGCGGAGCCAGCAGTAGCGATAGTCCCAGTTCCTCTGGCCCCCCAGACACTCGGGCAGCGACGTGGTCGGCGCGGCGGCGATCCCGCCCGTCGGCGCGTAGGTCAGCGCCTTCAGCGTGATCAAAGAGCGCATGACCGCCTCGCGGTATCGGCCCTGCGACGAGCAGCCGTACGACCAGTCGCACCACCACCGCTCGGTGTCCCGGATCGTCCCCTCGACGTCGACCGCGCACGGGGGCGGCTCGTGCGAGGGGTGCCAGGCCAGGTCGAAGCCGACCCGCTGGCCCTCCGAGACGAGGAACTCGGCGACCGTCGTGAAGCCCTCGCCGCGCGTCGCGACGGCCGAGCGGAGGCGCAGCATGTCGGGGCCGGCGATCGCCGAGATCCCCCCGTCGCTCCGCTGGACCCAGGGGACGATCGCGCCGTAGTCGAACCGGATGACCAGCTCCAGGCGCATTGGGACCTGCCCGCGCGTCCCCTCGACCAGCCGCACGATCCGGGGCGCGCCGGAGTCGATGGGCATGGCGTCGACCAGCGTGATCGCGCCCGAGTCGGTCTCGAACTCGGTCTCCAGCACGAGGGTGCCCTGCCGGTATCGCCGCCGGACCGCCCGGACCTCGCCCGCCGGCGCGACCTTCCACCGGCCGTTCTCGGGCGTGCCCAGCAGCGCGGCGAAGCACGCCCCCGAGTCGAACCGGGGGGCGCAGAACCAGTCGATCGACCCGTCGCGCCCGACCAGCGCGGCCGTCCGGCAGTCGCCGATCATCGCGTAGTCTTCGATCCGCAGGGCCATGGCGCGTCGGTCCCGTCGAGGAGGCGAGCGAGGGGAGATCCGGGCCCCTCGTCATCCCCTTGCAACTGGTGTACCTCGACGGGTCGCTGCCATACGACGCAGCGGTCCGATTCGGCCGGTCGAGGCCGACGCGGCAGCACGCGACTGCGGGGCGACCTCCAGGGCCGAGCCGTCGCTCAAGCGGGCCGGTATCGCTGAGGATCACAACCGACCCTACCGCTGACGCTCCGCCAAGCCTTCCGCGAGGCGCCGGCCACAATCTTCCGAGAGCGCTTCGGACGTACCGTCCACGGTGCCGATGTACGTGGAGAGGTCGTCGAACAGGCTCTCACCGGCGACCACCTCGTCACCCGCCCCGTTCGGGACGAAGAGCCGGCGCAGGCTATCGAGGGCGAGGAACTCCGCCGTGGTCCCGCGCCTGCGGGCCTCGGCTGCGAGCCGCTCTTCAAGGTCGGGGGGGAGTGTGATCGTAGTCATGGGGGCACCTCACGGGACATTATACCACCCCGCCGGCCTCCGCCCAGTTACGGCCGATGAGTGTGCGTCGGGCCGGCCCGGTGGACGGCGCGGGCCGGAATGGGGATGATGGTCTCCCGGTGATGGGTCGTGGGGGATCGTCGGGAGGTTGCTCGTGGTGGACCTGCGGGTGCGGCTCGGCCGCCTGGAGCTGAAGAACCCGGTCCTGGTCGCCTCCGGGACGTTCGGCTACGTCCGCGAGATGGCCCCGTTCGTCCGCCTGGAGCGGCTGGGGGGGGTGATCCCCAAGACGGTGACGCTCCGCCCCCGCGCGGGCAACCCGACCCCGCGGACGGTCGAGACCGCGTCGGGCCTGCTCAACGCGATCGGGCTGGACAACGACGGCCTCGACCACTTCCGGGCGCACCACTTGCCGTACCTGCGCACCGTCGGCACGGCGGTCGTCGCCAACATCGCCGGGGAGGACGAGGACCAGTTCGTCGCGATGGCCGAGGTGCTCGGCGGAGAGGAGGGGCTGGCCGCCGTCGAGCTCAACATCTCGTGCCCGAACGTCAGCCATGGGCTCGACCTGGGGGTCGACGCCTCGGCCGTCGGCCGTCTGGTGCGGCGGGTCCGCGCGGCCTGCCCGCTGCCGGTGATCGCCAAGCTGACGCCGAACGTCACCGACGTCGTCGCGATCGCCGCCGCCGCCGCCGAGGCGGGCGCCGACGCCGTCAGCCTGGTCAACACGTTCCGCGGGATGGCCGTCGACTGGCGACGTCGGCGGCCGATCCTGGCCTACGACGTCGGCGGCCTGAGCGGCCCGGCCATCAAGCCGATGGCCTTGCGCATGGTCTGGGACGTCGCCCGCGCCCTGCCCGGGTTGCCGATCGTCGGCATCGGCGGGATCGCCTCCGCCGACGACGCGCTCGAGTTCCTGGTCGCCGGCGCCTCGGCCGTGCAGGTCGGCACCGCCACCTTCTACGACCCGACCGCCTCCGAACGCCTGCTCGACGACCTGGCGGCCAGGCTCGCCGAGGCCGGCGTGCGCAACGTCCACGAGGTCGTCGGCACGCTCCGATCCAACCGCGCCTGAGCCGATCGCGACGCGGTCCGCCTCACCAGGGGGGCGCGAAGGGGTCGCCCGAGCGGAGGAAGTTCGCGTACAGGGCCCCGGCGATCAGGCCGATGACGTAGAACGCCCAGCCCAGCGGGGACATCTCGCGGAGGGAGAAATCCCTCGGGCTGTCCGGCAGCGCCGGCCCCTCGATCGCGTACCAGAGGCCGACGCTGAAGATCAAAGGCCCGAGGAACGCGCCCTTCAGCGAGAACCATCCGGTCGCCTCCGCCTGGTCCTGCGTCAAGGCGATCACGACGACCCCCGCAACGATCAAGGCCAGGCCGAGCAGGCGTGCCCGGGCCGAGCCCGGCAGCGAGGCGATCGGCTTCCTCTTCGTCTTGCGGGCCGTCCGGACGGCCGTCGCGGGCGCCGCGCCCCCGATCGGCCCGATCGCGACGGCGGGCCTCGGCGGCGGCACGGGGGCCGGGTCGGCGAGGCCGCGGGCGCGGGGCCGCACCGCCGTCGGCTCATCCTCCTGGACTTTGAAGCGGAATTCCGGCGGCGAGTCGGAGACGGCCTGCGCCCTCGCGGCCGTCTCCGGCCGCGACGCCCCCGCGGCGGCGCCGGCCGCGGGGGACGAGACGGCCGTGCGGGCGCCCCGGGACCGCCCCGCCGGGGCCGGGGACGTCGACCTTCGCCCCGCAGCCGCCGCATCGGATGCGCTTGCCCGCCATCGCGGGCTTGGCCGAGAACCGCCGGCCGCACCCGGCGCAGGAGAACCGCAGCGACGTGACCGGGAGCAGCGCAACGGGGCCATCCGCCCCGGGGCCGGCGAGCCCGCGCGGCACCGGAACGAGGACCGTCGCCCCGCACCCGGGGCACGCCATCGGCTGCCCGGCCTGCCGCCAGTCGGCGGCCAGGGCCCGGCCACATCCGCCGCACGCGAAATCGAAGGTCATCGTCGACCTCGAACCTGGGGCCACGCGGGGGCGACCCTGCCCGGCCCGAGACCCGCCGGCTCCGCCGGGCGATGGCATCGTCGTCGATGGGATCTCCGGACCGGGAGGATTCTAACCGAATGTGGCTGCATCAATCCAGCCACAACATCCCGCGATCGACCCGCCCCGGCGTCGATCCGGGCGGATCGCCCGCCTCGCCCCTTGACATGCCATTGGCTCCCGTATATCTTTCGATATCCGTTATTCAATTAAAGTGAGGCCCGCGGCCGTGCCCCGATCCCGCTCCGAGACGCTCACCGAGCGTGAGTCCCAGGTCATGGACGTGCTCTGGGGGCTCGGCCCCTCCACCGCGGACCGGGTCCGCGAGGCGCTGCCCGACCGCCCGCACGACTCGACCGTCCGCACGCTGCTGCGGGTGCTGGAGTCGAAGGGTTACGTCACGCACGACGACCGCGGCACGTCGTACACGTTCCGCGCCGCGGTGGACCGCGCCAGGGTCCAGAGGACGGCGGTCCGGAGCGTCCTGGAACGGTTCTTCGGCGGCTCGGCCGAGGACCTGGTGCTCCGCCTGGTCGAGGATGAGCAGATCACCCCCGAGCAGTTGGAGGAGATCCGCCGGGCCATCCCGCCCCGCGGCAAGCGACAGAGTCGCAAAGGAGATCCCCCATGATCGGCATCCTCGGCCCGGCCTCGCCGTGGGCGCGCGAGACGATCGCCCTCGGCCTCGACGTCTCGCTCAAGGCGACGGTCCTCGTGCTGCTGGCCCTGGCGATCCACCTGGGCTCGGGCCGGCGGCGGGCCCTGCTGCGCTCGGTGTTGTGGAATGCCTGCCTGCTGGGGTTGCTCGTGCTGCCCGTGGCGGCCGTGGCCTTCCCCGGCCTGCGGGTCGCCTGCCTGCCCGGCCGCGAGGCCCCGGCCGATTTCGGCCCGGTGCGCGAGGCGGTCGCGCCGCCGCCGTTGTCGCCCGATCCCCTCGACGGGCCGAATCTCATCGAATCGCCCCTCGTCCGGCCCCAGGCGCCGACGCGGCTCGACTGGGCCTCGGCGGTCGTCCTGGCGTACCTCGCGATCGCGGCGGCGCTGGCGGTCCGCCTGGCGCTGTCGCTCGCGGCGGTCGGGGCGCTGGTGCGGACGAGCGTCCCGGTCGAGGAACGGCCCTGGGTCGAGGCGCTCGACCGCTGGCGGGGGCGGCTGGGGCTGTCGCGGGGCGTGCGGCTGGCCCGGTCGAGTCGCGTGGGCGTGCCGGTCGTCGTCGGCTGGCTCCGGCCGACGATCCTGCTGCCCGAGGGCCTGGTCGACCGCGCCGCGCCGCCGACGATCGACGCGATCCTGCTCCATGAGTTGGCGCACGTCCGCCGGGGCGATTATCCCTGGAACCTGCTGCTGCGGCTCGTGCAGGCGATCTACTGGCCGCACCCGCTGGTCTGGCCGGTCGGCCGGATCGTGGCCGGCGTGCGCGAGCAGGCGTGCGACGACCTGTGCGTCTCCTGGCTGGGGGGGACGGCCGACTATCGTGCGACCTTGCTGGAAATGGCCTCGGGCCTGGTCCGCCGCCCCGGGCCGTCGCTCGGCCTGGCGATGTCGCGCACGACGAGGCTCGGCCGTCGCCTGGCGTGGATCGAGCGGAGCGAGGGGGTGTCGCGCTGCCTGCTCGGCTGGCCGTCGCGGACCGCGATCGCCGTCGCGGTGGTCGCGGCCGTCGGAGTCCTCGGGTCGGTCAAGCTGGCCCGCTCCGCCTCCGCCCCGCCGCCGAAGGCCGAGGAGCCGAAGGCGCAAGACGATGCGAGACCACGCGACGATCAGGCCCCCAGGCCCGACGCGCCCGATCGCAAGGACCCGCCCCGTCGCCTGCGGGTCGAGCGGCTCAAGCGGGGCGACATCCGGAGGACGACGACCCAGCCCTGCACGGTCCACGCATTCCAGTCGGCCGACCTCTTCGCCAAGGTCTCCGGCTACCTGAAGAGCCAGGCGGTCGACATCGGCGACCGGGTCAAGCGGGGCGACGTGCTGGCCGTGATCGAGGCCCCGGAATTGTCCAGGGAGGCCGACCGCGCCTCCGCCACCGTCGCGCAGGCCCAGGCCATGCACGGGCAGGCGACCGTCCGGGTCGTGACCGCCAGGAGTGAGGTGACAGCCGCCGAGGCGACGGTCGCGCAGGCCCAGGTCGAGGTCGTCGCGCCGCACCACGGCCCGGAAATACCGCGAGAAGGAATTCGAGCGGTATAAGGATCTTCACGACAAAAATGCCGTGCCGCTCCAGATCCTCAATGAGTATCAAGATCATCGGGACGAGGCCGCTGCGGCCGAGGCGCGGCCGAGGCGGCCGTGGCGACCGCCAAGGCGAACCTGGAGACCGCCAAGAACAAGGTCGATCAGGCCAAGGCCGACTTCTCCGAGGTCAGGGCCAACCTTCAGGTCGCCGATGCCATCCGGGCCAAGGCCCAGGTCATGGTCGATTACACCCGGCTCATCTCCCCCTACGACGGCGTCGTCACCCGTCGCAGTTTCCACCCCGGCGACTTCGTCCGCGCCCCCGACGCAGGGATGAACGTCCCCGTATTCACGGTCTCCCGGACCGACGCGATGCGGGCCATCATTCAGGTCCCCGACCGCGACGTGCCGCTCGTCGACCGGGGCGACCCGGCCGAGGTCCGCTTCGACGCCCTGCCCGGGAGGGTCTTCCGGGGCAAGGTCGATCGCTTCTCCAATACCGAAGAAGTCCAGAACCGCACGATGCGGACCGAGGTCGACCTGCCCAACCCCGACGGCGCGCTCCGCGAAGGCATGTTCGGCCTGGCCACCATCGTCCTGGAGGGATTGCCCGGGGTGCTGACGATCCCCGGGACCGCCCTCGTCGGGCCATTCACCGCTGACCAAGCATACTGCTTCCGCGTCGAGGACGGCCGCGCGGTCCGGACCCCGATCAAGCTCGGGTACAGCGGCGGCGGCCGGGCCATCGTCCTGGAGGGCCTGAAGGAAGGCGATGTCGTGGCCGCGGACCCCGCCCGCCTGAAGGACGGCCAGGCCGTCGAGGTCGAGCCGGAGGCCGGCGACGGGGACGGACCTCAGCAACCCCGCCCGATCCAGTAAAGTCGGCCTCGTATCCGGCCGTGCTCGGCGGTCGTCGTCGCGACGGCGAGGGCCTCGAAGCGCAGCCCGCGCGACTCCAGGCACGCCTCGAAGCCGTCGGCGGCCGAGCGGTTCGGGTCGGCGATCAGCGCCACGCCCCCCGGCTCCAGCAGCGCCGAGAGCACGCCGGCCACCAGAGGGACCAAACGGCGCTCGTACAGCACGTCGGCGCCCAGGATGACCGGATAGTGTTCGTCGCCGGGCGGGTCGCGCCAGTCGAGCAGGCCGGTCGAATAAGACGTCGGGTCGAACCCGTTCTCCCGCGGCGCTCCGGGCCACGAACCGCAGGGGCGCCTCGTCGTAATCGGTGAACCGGACCCGCAGGCCCCTCCCCAGCGCGACCAGGCCGGCCAGCCCCAGGCCGCAGCCGATCTCCAGCGCCGACAGCCCCGCCCGCCACGGCTCGCGCGCGACCGCCTCGGCCAGCAAGGTCGCGCCCGGCCAGAGATACGCCCAGTACGGCATGTAGTCGTCGCGACGGTTCCTCGCCAGCACCTCGGGGGCGTCGAGCAGGCGATCGGGCTCCGCCGGCCGCACCAGGCGGGTCGCCCGGCCCCCGATCGTGAGCGTCGAAACCCCCACCGGGCCGTCGTAAAACGTGTCCAGCCGCGAAGTTGACGCTATTTCAATCTTTTTTTCAACTCGCATGGATTTCGTTTGACGGCCCGCCGTCCTCGGCGAATAGAATGAGGCAGTTGAGATTGAATCTCAATACACACGGGATGCGACCCCCCGACGGATGCCCGCCTTCAACGGACCTGCGACGCGGCGAGGAGCCTCATGCGACGAATCCTGACGACGGCCTGGCTGGTGGTCCTGGTCGCGGCGACGGCCCGGGGGGCGGAGGTGAGGGGTCGGGTGGAGATGCCCGACGTCTGCTCGCCCGAGGTCAGCCCGGCGGTCGTGTGGCTGGAGCCGGAGGATGGTCGCGTCGCGGCGACGGCCGCGACGGCGGGCCCGGCCGAGGTCGCGCTGATCGACCAGAGGGGCTTGCAGTTCGTCCCCCGGGTGCAGGCGATCGCGCGGGGGCAGGCCATCCGGTTCGCCAACGCCGACGCCGAGACGCACAACGTCCACGTCCTGTCGCCGGGGTTCGACTTTAACCAGTCGATGGCGCCCGGCCAAGCCCGCGAGTGGACCCCGGGCAAGTCCGGCGTCGTCCGGCTCGGGTGCGACGTCCACAGCCACATGAGGGGCTACGTCGTCGTGTCGGCCTCGCCGTGGGTCCGCGTGTGCTCGCGGACGGGGGGCTTCCGGCTCGTCGGCGTCCCCGACGGCCGCTACGTCCTGAACGTCTGGCACGAGATGGGCTCGCCCCTGCGCCACGGGGTGACGGTCGGGGGCGATGGACCAGTCGACCTGGGTTCCCTCGCCCTGACTGTGCCGGCGCCCGCCCCCGGGGCACGCGCGACCGCGACGGCCCGGCGCTGGGCCGACGTGATCGACCGGATCGGCATGAAGCTCGCATCGAGCCTTGACGCCGCCTCCCGGCCCGGCGGGCTCCGCAAGGCGCAGAAGCTGGCCGAGGACGCCTACTGGGGCGAGTTCGAGGCGACCGACATGGAGGCCGCCGTGCGGGGCCACCTGGGCTTCGCGCGGGCCGGCGCGATCGAGAGGCAGTTCTTCGCGATCATCTCCGACGCCCGCGCCGTCGCCGAGGGGCGCCGCGAGCCGTCGCACATGGCCGACCTGACCCGCAAGCTCCTGCTCGAATTGGTGCGGGCCTCCGGCGAGCTCGACCGTAAGGGCGTGATCGACCGGGCGCACCTGTTCGCCGCGACGGCGACGCCGGCCGTCGCGCCCGCCCCGGCCGGCGTCGAAGATCCTCGGGCCAGCTCGGGCGCTCGATCGCGGGTTCGCGAGGGTCCGCGCCCTGGCCGACCGGGGCGATCCCGACGCGGCCTCCTCGGCGATGACCGCGGCCTACTTCGACGACTTCGAGCCCCTGGAGCGGTTCGTGGCCGTCCACAAGCCGCAGGACGTGCAGCCTTTGGAGGCCCGGTTCAACGCGATCCGCGGCGAACTCGGCGCGGGGCTGAAGGGCGAGGCGCTGGCGGCGCGCTGGCGGGGCTTCGCAGCGAGGTCGAATCCGCCCTCGGCCGGAGCGAGGCGCAGCCGTCGGGGACGTTCGGGCCGGCGTTCGCGGCCTCGTTGATCACGATCGTCCGCGAGGGGGTCGAGGTCATCCTGCTGCTGACGATGCTGCTCGCGCTGGCGGCCAAGGCCGGCCAGCCCGGCGCGTTGCGGGCGATCTGGGGCGGGGTCGTCCTGGCCGCGGTGGCCAGCGCGGCCACGGCGGCGGCGCTGGGGCTGATGGTCGCCTCGGCGCAGGGGCAGGACCCGCGAGATCGTCGAGGGGTCGGTGATGCTCGCGGCGGCGGGGGTGCTGTTCTACGTGAGCTACTGGCTGATCTCGCAGAGCGAGTCGAAGCGGTGGATGGACTTCCTCAAGCGGCAGGCGAGCCGCGGCGTGGCGCTGGGCGGGCACGGCACGCTGGCGCTGACGGCGTTCCTGGCCGTCTACCGCGAGGGGGCCGAGACCGCGCTGATGTACCAGGCGATGATCGGCGGCCAGGGCGGGGCGCGGGCGGGCCTGCTCGGGCTGGCCGCGGGGCTGGGCGTCGGGCTCGTGCTGCTGGCGGGGATCGCCGTGGCGATCCGCGCGACGAGCGTCCGGCTGCCGCTCCGCGCGTTCTTCAAGGTGACCGGGTTCGTCCTGTTCGCGATGGCCGTCGTGTTCGCGGGCAACGGCGTGTTCGAGCTCCAGTCGTCGGGCATCCTGAAGGTCACGCCCCTGGGCTGGCTCGGGTCGGGGGTGCCGGCCCTGGGGCTGCACCCGAACGTCCAGGCGCTGTCGGTGCAGGGCCTGTTGCTGGCCGGCGCGGCGCTGGCGCTGGTGCTCCTGGCCGTCCCCGACCGCCCGGCCGACTCGCGCGAGGCGCGGCCCGTCGGCCCGGCGCCGACGGCCGGGGTCGGGGCGTGAGAGGGACTGGCCGGGTTACGAATCCGAATTTCAAATTTGAATTGATTGATCGGTCGTTTGGCATTTGATTTTCGGCATCTTCGGCCCGCCATCCGCCGCGGCGCCGGCCCGACGAGGAGCATCCCCGTGAGCACGCGCTGGGCGCGGCCCGCTGGTCACCGCGCTGATCGTCGGCGGGGTGGCGCTGATCCTGGTGCTCAACCTCGACCTGAAGGGGTCGTCGCCCGCGCCCCCACCCGCGACACCCGCCGCCCCGGCGCCGAAGGCCGGCCCGCCCGTCGGGTTCCGCGAGTATCCGATCGGCGAGCCGCAGACCAGGAATGAGATGACGATCGCCGCCGTCTGGCTCCCGCCGGTCGCGATGGAGGGCATGGAGTCGGCGGGCGGCGACGTGATCCACCTGGAGGCCGACGTCCATGCCACCGAGGGGAACCGCAACGGTTTCGCCAAGGACGAGTTCGTCCCCTACCTCAAGATCGCCTACCAGGTCGTCCCGGCCGACGGCGGCGCGCCGATCCACCGTGGCGAGTTGATGCCGATGGTCGCGCGTGACGGCCTCCACTACGGCGCGAGCCTGGCGATGCCCGAGGCGGGCCATTACCGCCTGATCTACGACGTCCGGCCGCCGTCGGCCGGCGGCCTCGGCCGCCACTCCGACCCCGCCACCGGCGTCGCCCCGTGGTGGGAGCCGTTCCAGGTCTCCTACGACTGGGACTATCCCGGCCCTCCCAAGTAAGGTGCGTTTCACGCACCGACCGTTCAGGACGGGGCGGGTGGCCGGGGCAAAGCCCGCCAGGGCGTGCCCCGAGTCGATCGAGGCCGAGGGCCCGGGTGTCGGTTCCTCTCGGCGAGTCGGGACGAGAGGTCGAATCCAAGGGTCCGACCGGGGAAACTGGTTGACAGGAGGCCCGCTCGCGATACCATTAACCGAGTCAACCCGCCCCGCGTCGTCCCTGTCGAGACGCCCTGGCCTCGGTCGGTGCCGATCTGTCGGCCCCCCGCCGAAGTGTTCCCCCGCCGTGATATTCCACCGAGACGAGCGAAATCGCGAGCGCCCCGGGGCGCGTCCCGCGATATCATGGAAAAGACCGCGGCCGTCCGCGCGGGGACCGTCCGCGCCGGGGGGCCGGGCCGGAGTCGTGCGCCCATGATCGGTTCGGGGGGAATCTGGGCCTTCCTGGGCCTCAAAGAGGCCGTCTTCGTGGCGCTGGTGGCGCTGGCGCTCTACGGCCGGTCGGGGCTGCAAAAGCACCCGTACGTCCGGATGCTCCGGCCCTGGCTCTCCCCGACCCGGCGCACGACGGCCCCGGCGGCACAGGCCCCGGGGCCGTCGAAGGCGAAGTGGGAGGGCCGCGTCTTCTGGTTCCTGGCGATCGTGGCCGCGACGGCCGTGGCCGCCTGGATCGTGACCCGCACGCTGATCCTCGGCAACCCGGGGCCGTCGCGCTAGACCCGGGATCTCGCACTGCACCGACCTGATCCGCCGCGTCCCGTCCGGCGTCTTACCGCCCCCTGAGGAGCCCGAGCCATGCCGCCGTTCGCCTTCCTTCCCAACCTGGGCACGACCGAGCTGATGGTCGTCGCGTTCGTCTCGCTGCTGATCTTCGGCAACCGCCTGCCCAGCGTGATGCGCTCGCTGGGCAAGAGCGTCACCGAGTTCAAGAAGGGGATCTCGGGGGTCGAGGACGACATCGACCAGGCCGTCACCGCCGACAAGAAGCCGGCGCCCCCCTCGGAGAAGTCCGATACCGATTCGACCCACGTCACACGGAGCTGACCGCGATGTTCCCCCAACTGGGCCCGATGGAGATGGTCGTCATCATGGGCGTGGCGGTCCTCCTGTTCGGCAAGCGCCTGCCCGAGGTCGGCCGCTCGCTGGGCAAAGGGATCGTCGAGTTCAAGAAGGGCCTGCGCGGGATCGAGGACGAGTTCGACCTGACCTCGACCTCAACCTCGTCGTCGAGCGTCCCGGCCCGCCGCGCCGAATCGAAGCCGGGCGGCGACTACGCCGAGGCCGCCGTGCCGAAGTTCGAGCCGCCGACGTCGCCCCCCGTGCCGCACATGGAGTACGAGCCGCAGCCGACCCAGGACTGAGGCCGGGCCCGGGGCCGGGACCTCAGGGGGCGTCGTCCGGCTCGGCCTTCGCCTCGTCGCGGCGCGCCAGGCGGGCGGCCTGGCGGGCGAGCGCGGCCTCGTCGCGGCGGCGGTCGGCGGCGGTCTCCGAGACCAGAGGGGGGACGGGGCGGGGCCGACCCCGGTCGTCGAGCGCCACGTACAGGCCGTAGCCGACGGCCACCCGTCGCCTCTCGGCGCGGTCCATCGGCTCGGCGTGGATGACGATCTTCGCCTCCAGCGACGTCCGGCCGGCGTGCGACACCTCGGCCGACGAGCTCGACCCGCTCGCCGACGTGGACCGGCCCGAGGAAGGTCATCGCGTCGATCGCGGCGGTCGTGATCCGGCCCCCGCCGATGTGCCGCAGCGCGGCGACGGCGCCGCACTCGTCGGCCAGGCGGAGCAGCACCCCGCCGTGCAGCGTGCCGAACGGGTTCGCCTGGCCCGGGTCGGTGATGATCGCCAGGCTGACGCGCGACGCGGCGGCCGGCTTCGCGGCAAGGTCCTCGCTCACGTATCCGTCTCCGTGCTGGTCCCGGTCCGTCCCCATCCCATCTTCGCCGATCTCCGACGGCGCGCGGACCTCCCGCCGATGATCGAGGACGACCTCTTCGCGACCGTCGACCCGGTCCTCCGCGAGCTCGGTTCGATCTCCGAGCCGGGGGAGGAGTATCGCGAGCCGCCGCTGGACGTCCTCCGCTATTACCGGAGGCCGGTCCGGATGCACTGGATGCCCTGGGTCGGCCGCGCCCTGGGGGTGGTGGCGGTCGCGAGGCAGCCGTTCGACGTCGGCTGTCGCGAGGCCGACTACCGCAGGTTCCTGACCCGGCTGGCGATGGCCGTCAACGGCCGCTATCCCCCCTGGCGGCGCCCGGTGGCGACGGTCATCGGCCTGACCGCCCTGGTGCTGACCCCCGAGCCGATCGGCCCCGACGACGACGCGGTCCTCGCCGCCGCTTTGGGGCCGCCTCGGCCGGACCCGCGCCGTCGCGTTCGGCCTGATCCGGGTCAACCTCGGCCAGGAGGCGCTCTCGCTGGCGCTGGCCTCGGGGCCGGACGACCTCTTCCCCGAGGCCGAGCGCCTGGCCGACGCGCTGACGCCCCGGTTCCGCCGATATGTGCCGCTGCTGGAATCTTAGCCGGTCATCCAAAGAGGTCGGAGTGCGTCCCCATCCGGCCCAAGATCAACTCGCCTTCGTCGACGCGATAGACCAGCACCCAGTCCCCCTCGATGTGGCAGTCGCGCCATCCCTGCCAGTCGCCCGAGAGGGGATGGTCGCGATGGCGAGGTTCCAGACCGATGCCGGTTCGAATCCGCTCGACCACATCGCGGAGCTTGTTGAGGTTGCTTGCCGCGCTTGCCCAGGCGTTTCAGGTCGCGGTCGAACGCCGTCGTCGGCCTCAGCCTCAGCCCGCCCGGCGTGGATATTCAGCCCCCCAGTTCCCGGAGCATCTGGTCCGTGTCGTCGAACGGCCCCAGGAGATCGCGGCCCGCGTCGGCATCCCGGAGGGCCTTGCGGGTGGCCGCGTTGGGGATGGCCACGTCGAATGGCAGCCCCTTGCGCAGAGCGACCTGGCGGTAGAACAGCCTGATGGCATCGCTTGCATTGAGCCCCAATTTCTTGAGGACGGCCTCGGCCTGGTCCTTGAGCTTGGCGTCCACCCGGGCCCGGATCGTTTCCGTCTTCGCCATGTTGCACCCCCTGATGCGTCATTGTAGCCCGATCGGGGAACGAATCCAAGGAGGGAGCGAACCCGCCGGGCGCTGCCGTGTCGGGTTGTTCGAGGGGCCGGTGCGCCTCGGCTTCAGGGGGCTCGGACGACCGCCGGGTGCGCTCCTCGTCCATGACCTGGACCATCCGGGCGCGGAGGGCGAGGAAGTCGGCGATGAGGCGGCGGGCCGGCTCGGTCAGGCCGCTCCGCTGGAGGCCCTGGCCGCCGACCTGCGTCTCGACCAACGCCGCGCCGACGGCCCGCTCGGCCTCCTTGATCCGGCCCCAGACGTGGCGATAGCTCTGCCCGAGGTCGCCGGCCGCCTGCTTGATCGAGCCGGCGCGGTCGACGGCCTGGAGGATCGCGATCAACCCGGAGCCGAAGCTGTAGCCCCCCTCGGCCTCGAACCAGACCTTGACGCGGGGCGTCAGCGTCGTCCGACGGCTCGTCGCGGGGGGGACGGGGGTCGAGGTTTCGCCATGTCCTCCAGCCTAACCGGGTGGACCGAACCGTCAAAGGCGCAAGACGAGCCATCGACAATGGGTCGGCCGTCCGCTAGCCTGGGGCCCGGAACTCGACGAGGAGCCGCACGCCATGCCGCAGACGATCGTCCAGGTGGATGCCTTCGCCGACCGCCCGTTCGCGGGCAACCCGGCGGCCGTCTGCATCCTGCCCGGCCCGTGCGACGACCGCTGGATGCAGGACGTGGCGCGGGAGATGAACCTGTCGGAGACCGCCTTCATCCACACCGAGGCCGGCGGCGACGGCGACGTCTGGCGGCTCCGCTGGTTCACCCCGACGATCGAGGTCGACCTGTGCGGGCACGCGACCCTGGCCACGGCGCATGTGCTCTGGGAGGAGGGCCGATTGCCGGCCGAGGCGGCCGCGCACTTCGCGACCCGCAGCGGCCCGCTGACGGCGCGTCGCCGCGGCGAGTGGATCGAGCTCGACTTCCCCGCCACCCCGATCGGCGCCGCGACGGCGCCGACCGAGGCGCTGTCCCGGGCCCTGGGGGTGCCGGTGCGGTACGCCGCGTTCAACCAGTTCGACTGCCTGGCCGAGGTCGAGTCGGAGGCGGTCGTCCGGTCGCTGCGGCCCGACATCGCGCGGCTGGCGGCGGTGCCGGTCCGGGGCGTGATCGTCACGAGCCGCGCCGAGTCCGAGGGGTTCGACTTCGTGTCGCGCTTCTTCGCGCCCCGCGTCGGGATCGACGAGGACCCGGTCTGCGGGTCGGCGCACTGCTGCCTCGGGCCGTACTGGGCCGGGCGGCTGGGCCGGACCGACCTGCTCGCCTACCAGGCGTCTCCGCGCGGCGGGGTGGTCCGCGTGCGGGTGCGGGGCCCCGGGTGCTCCTCGGCGGCCGCGCCGTGACCGTCCTCCGCGGCGCGCTGCTCGCCGACCCGCCCGCCGCCTGAGATCCTCGCGGGTCGTCAATCCGGGGTTTACGATGGACATGGCGGGCACGCCCGCCTCGGCATGACACGACACGGGGGCATCGACGCGGCCGGACTGGCGATCCACACACTTCGAGGACGATGACGTGCCGGATGCGTCGGGGGGGGATGGAGCGGGACGGGGTGCGCCGATCTCGTTCGAGCTCCTCGTGCTGTTCGAGGCGTGCCTGGCCCCCCTGGCGCTGGGGCTCGGCTGGCTCCTGGGCCAGCCGTCCCTGGAGGGCTTCTCGTGGAGCCTGGCCGACGCCGCGATCGGGGCGCTGGCGGCGATGCCGATGTTCGGGCTGCTGCTGGTCGCGATGAGCCGTCCGGTGGGCCCTTTGGCGCGGATCAAGCAGTTCTTCGAGGAGGAGGCGCGGCCGATCCTGGTCGATCGCAGCCGCGCCGACCTGACGCTGCTGTCGCTGGCGGCGGGCATCGGCGAGGAGATGCTCTTCCGCGGCGTCATCCAGGCCGCCCTGTCGCGATGGATCGGGCGGTGGGCCGGCCTGGCGGGGGCGAGCCTGCTGTTCGGCCTGATGCACCCGATCTCGGTGTCGTACATCGCCATCGCCACCGCCGTCGGCGCCTACCTCGGGGCCTCTGGCTGATCGACGGCAACCTGCTCTCGGTCATCATCGCGCACGCGGTCTACGACTTCCTCGCGCTGATCGTCCTGGTCGGCGACGAGCCCCAGCCCGGATCGGACTAGGAGTTGCAAGGTGAGGCGACCGGGATGATTTCGTCGCCCCGGTGGGCTATGCTCGGGGAGAGGGCGGCCCGGCATGGCGAATGGCCGATGCCGGATGTCGGATCGGGATGCTCAGGCTTATCGGCCATCCGGCATCCGGCATGTCGGCACCAGAGAGAGGGGGACGAGGGATGCGAACGACGACGCTGCGGTGGGGGCTGCTGGGCCTGGTGGTGGTCGCGGGGGCCGTCGGCCGGGACGCCCGCGCCGCGGTCCTGCGCTGGAAGTTCAAGCCCGGCGAGACGCTCCATTACGTGATGGACCAGAAGACGGTGACCGCCGTCAAGGCGGGCGGGCCCGACGCCAAGGCGGGCGGGCTCGACGTCAAGACGACGCTGACGCAGACGATCGACATGACCTGGGCCGTCAAGGAGGTCGCCGCCGACGAATCGGCCCAGATGACCCAGACGATCGACCGCGTCCGCACCAGGATCGAGACGGCGTTCGGCGCGTTCGAGTACGACTCGCAGGCCGAGAAGGCGCCCGAGGGGCCGATCGCGGCGAGCCTCGTCCCGCTGCTCAAGGCGCTGGTCGGCGCGCAGTTCGCCTTCAAGATGAGCCCGCAGGGCGAGCTCGAGCGACATCAAGGTGCCCGACCAGGTGACCAAGGCGCTGCGCGAGGCGGGGCCGGCCGGGGGCGCCGCGGGCATGTTCTCCGAGGATGGCCTGAAGAACATGATCGCCGAGTCGAGCCTGGCGCTGCCCAAGGACGACCTGACCAAGGGCCGGTCGTGGACCCGCCAGACCAAGGTCCCCACCCCGCCGGTGGGGGCGATGACCCTCGACAAGACCTACACCTACGAAGGCCCCGACCCCCAGGCCGGACCCAACCTCGACAAGGTCACGCTCGACACCAAGATCGGCATCGAGCTCGCCCCCGTCGCCAACAGTGACCCCAAGATCAAGGCACCTCAAGATCAAGTCGCAGGAGGGCAAGGGGACCTTCCTCTTTGACACCGCCGCCGGGCGGATCGTCGACTCGACCATCACCGAGAAGGTCGAGATGCTGGTCACCGTGCAGAAGACCGAGATCACCCAGAGCCACGACACCTCGACGACCATGAAGCTCGTGAAATAGGCGATCGGGCGCCCGCCCCGGGAATGGGACGCGGAGGAACGCGGATCGAGGCGGATCAGATCCGCATCCATCCGTCTTCCCCGCGTCCCTCCACGTCCCATTCGGGATCGCGGGCGATCAGAGCAGGCCGTGTTTCTTGAGCTTGCTGATGAAGGTGCTGCGGGGCATGCCCAGGAGGCGGGCGGCCTCGCTCTTGTTGCCCGAGCCGCCGTCGAGGGCATCGAGGAGGCGCTGGCGTTCGAAGGCCAGGACGTCGGCGTCCCAGACGGGCCCGTCGGCCGCGGCCGACCCGCGGTCGATCGCCGCGGCGACCGTCGCGCGGGGCCGGGGCCGTCGCCGCGACGGCTGGCGGACCTCGGGCGGCAGGTCGTCGAGCGTCACCGCCGGCCCGTCGGCCAGGACCACCGCGCGCTCGATGGCGTTCTCCAGCTCGCGGATGTTGCCCGGCCAGTGGTACGCCACCAGCGCCTCGACCGCCTCGTCGTCGAGGTGCGCCACCGCCTTGCCGAGACGGTGCGCGTGCCGCCCCAGGAAGCAGACGGCCAGCTCGAAGATATCCTCCTGCCGCTCGCGCAGCGCGGGAGTCCGCACGGGGATCACGTTGAGGCGGTAGTACAGATCCTCGCGGAACCTTCCGGCGCGGATCAACGCTTCGAGGTCCTGGTGCGTCGCCGCCACGATCCGGACGTCGACGGCGATCGGCTGCGAGCTGCCGACCCTCTCGAACGCCTTCTCCTGGAGGACCCGCAGCAGCTTGGTCTGCACTTCGAGGTTGATGTCGCCGATCTCGTCGAGGAAGAGCGTGCCGCCGTCGGCCTGCTCGAACCGGCCGACGCGGTCGCGGTCGGCGCCGGTGAAGGCCCCCCTGACGTGCCCGAACAGCTCGCTCTCGAGCAGCCCCTGCGACAGCGCCGCGCAGTGGACCTTGACGAACGGCCGCGACGCGCGCGGGCTGGCGGCGTGGATCGCCTCGGCCAGGAGCTCCTTGCCGGTGCCGCTCTCGCCGCGGATCAGCACGGCCGACGGGCTGGCCGCGACCTTGCGCGCCACCTCGATCATCCGCCTCACGGCGCGGCTGGAGCCCCTGATCTCGTCGAAGACCGCCGGGTCGCCGGCCGTCGCGGGGGCATCGGGGCGCCCCGCGACGTCTCGCCCCGGTCGGTGAGCTGGTCCTGGAGGATCAGGATGCGCCTCTGCTGCTCGGCGATCTTGTCGACCTTGTCGCGCAGCTCCTGGTTGAGCACCTCCAAGGTCTCCTGGATGCCCGCCGAGTGGAGCGTCAGCGTCGCGACCGAGCCGAGGGCGCCGAGGAAGGCGATCTCCTCGTCCTCGTAGGGCATCCCGCTCCGCTTCGGGCCGAGCACGAGCAGCCCGGCCAGGTCGCCGTCGGATTGCAGCGCGTTGGCCACCTCGCCCCCCAGCGCGATCATGGCGTCGGTCGCCGGATCGGAGGCGCTCCGGCCAGCGACATCGCGTGCGGGACGCGGATCGCCGGCACGCGCCGTAGCCGCTCGACCAGGGGGTTGTCGGCCCCCAGCGCCTGCTCGTCGGGGGCCGGGCCGTGACAGGCCGCCAGCCGGAGCGGGCCCCCCGGCGCCTCGCGCAGGTAGATCGCGCCCCACTCCAGCCGCAGCACCTCGGCCGCCGCCTCCAGCAGCCGGCGCCCCAGCGTCTCGCGGTCGACCAGGCTGCCGACGGCCACCCCCATCTTCCGCATCGCCTGGTCGAACTTGTACTTCTCGCGGTAGAACTGGCGGTCGATCGCCTTGCGCGACCGCTCCCGCGCCACCTCCAGGGGGATCAGGATCACGATCACCGTCAGCCCCGCCACCATCGCCCCCCGCGACGTCGGGTTGGCCGACAGGAGCTGCTCGCCGATCAGCACGCCGCTGACCAGCAGCACCGCCGAGTAGAACAGCCCCGCCATCACGCTCAGCACGAAGTAGATCACGCTCCGGTTGACGATCTCCTCGACCTGCATCAGCTTGTACCG
Organism: uncultured Planctomycetaceae bacterium; assembly: GCA_963708145.1. Lineage (GTDB taxonomy): Bacteria > Planctomycetota > Planctomycetia > Isosphaerales > Isosphaeraceae. Next base: position 1,359,012 of record OY970189.1, read on the forward strand.
CGTGATGCTCAGCGCGTACGCCACCGTGAATAGCAGGGAGACGCCGATCATCGGCCATGCCGCGCTGTCGCGGCCGAGCGTCGAGGGGTCGAACCAGACCTGCCGCAGCAGGTAGGCGATCAAAAGCGCCGAGATCAAAGAGGCGAGCAAGATCCACTGGACCTGGTTCCTCTCGGCCCGCGTCCTCGCCGAGCGGAAGCTCGCCCAGAGGCAGAGGATGCACAGGCCGAAGGTCGCCGTCGCCAGCGCGACGTATCCCAGCGCCAGCCCGCGCACCGTCCGCAGCGCCGAGGCGGGCGGCTCGCCCGCCCCCTGGTCGCCGAGCCAGCGCGCCCGGAGCATGCTCGCCCAGAGCACCCCCAGGTAGGCCGACGGCACCCCATACAGCGCCCGCAGCACCCACCGCCGATGCCGCACCAGGATCGGGTTCGGCCTCGGGAAGACCAGGTAGAAGTGGAGGCTGACCACCGGCACGAACACCGCGAACAGCGCGAACGCATAGATCAGCACCGGGCGGATGACGATCTCCGTCCAGTGATACCCCCCCATGTAGGCGCCGACCGTCGCGATGCAGAGCCAGAAGAACAGCCGCGCCGAGACGTCGTGCGGCCTCTTCCAGAACACCAGCGCCCCGACCGCGAAGATCACCATCTCCTGGAGGAACCAGATCACCGACCAGATATAGGTGCTGCGGGGCCGATACCGCACCGTCGCGACCCCCGTCCGGGTCTCTCCGCTAGCATGGTCCCGCCACGCGACCTCGACAGGAGACCCCACCCGGTCCCCCAGACCCCGCAGAGCCCGGACGTAGTCACTATAGTTGACCGTCGACATCCCCTCGATCGCCAGGATCGCGTCGTCCTTCTCCGGCCTCGCGCCGCGCCACTCGTAGCCCGGTGCGATCGGCTCGGTCAACTTCGTCCCGAACACGCAGCGGACGCCGATGTCCCCCATCGTCGCCACCAGGACGAGTACCCACAGCGAATACGCCAGCACCACCAGCGACGAGACCGCCAGCACCACCCGTTGCGGCGTCCGCCTCGCGAACGGACCCTTGTACGCCCCATCCCCGGGCGGGTGGAAGTAGCCATCTCGATCCGATAGCTTCGGCGCGACAGGGGCGAAAAACTCATGAAGAAACTCGGAGAGGCGAGGTCGAGAAACCCAGGTCGATGATCAGCAACTCCACTCCAGAATGGACCAATCGGCGCCGAAATACAAGGTTCGCTGACGATTTTTCGCTAACATGGCCCACGTTTCGTGTCGCCCCACTCCATCATTGTGACGCTGGCGGTCAATCCCTCGATGCATGTTGCTAAATCGAACCAACCACGACGAAAACGACCAAAGACCCGAGTATCTCCCTTGATTGCGGTAAATAGAGTAAATAGAAAAAATTTAAGATTTTGCGAATCGCTGGTTCCTTGCTGTATCTTGCCTGATCGGCGCCGAAATTTCGACGGTCGTCATGACGATCCCCATTTGGCTGGCCAGGTTTCGGCGCCGAAGACGCGGGAGATCGTCCCTTTTCGACGGCAATTTTGGTTGGGAACGCAACCTGCCTGAACAGGGATTCCGAATCGGACCGGCTTCACGATGAACTGACCCGTGCGATTGAGCCGGAGTCGAGGAGGATCCATGCGGCTAGCAGCGAAGCGTCGGGCAGAGTGGATCTTGATGGCTCACATCCAGGACGGGAGGCAGCACCAGTTCCGGCTTGGCGGGGAATGGGTGGACGTGGTCGAGATGGGGCGGGGCGAGCCGATCGTCCTGGTGCCCGGGCTGGCGGGGGGGTGGAAGCTGCTGGCGCCGCTGGCGGGCCGCCTGGCGCACCATCATCGCGTGATCGTGGCCGGGTTGCGGGGCGAACGCTTCCCGATGGGGACGACGCCGGTCCACGACCTGGGCGACCATGCCCACGACCTGTCCTGCCTGATCGAGCAACTCGGCCTGGAGCGCCCGACGGTCTTCGGCGTCTCGTTCGGCGGGGCGATCGCCCTGGAGATGGCCGTCGCGCACCCGCACCGGCTCGGGGCGCTGATCGTGCAAGGGGCCGAGGCCCGGTTCCGGACGAACCTCGGCGCGACGATCGCGCGGCGGGTGCTGGAGCGGTTCCCGCTGCCTGCCGACAACGGCTTCGTCAACCAGTTCTTCAACCTGCTCCACGGCGGGCGGCCGGAGCCGGGCCCGTTGGCCGACTTCGTGGTCGAGCGGTGCTGGGAGACCGACCAGAGCGTCATGGCGCGTCGGATCGCGATGCTGGAATCCTTCGACGTGACGGATCGGCTCTGGCGGATCGACGTCCCGACGCTGGTCCTGGCCGGCTCTCGCGACGCGATCGTCCCGGCGTCTCGGCAGAAGGCGCTCGCCTCGGCGATCGCCGGGGCCCGGTTCGAGATGCTCGAGGGGGCCGGCCACGTCGCCTTCCTGACCCACCGCGACGAGGTCGCCCGGCACGCGCGGCGGCTGCTGCGGCAGGTCCGGCACTCGACCTGCTGAATGCGCCCGACGGGGGCGCGGTACCTCGATCGGGAACACAGGGCCAGGGCCCGCGTTTGCGGGCCCTGGCCCTGATGATTTGTGTCCAGGGGACGACGGGCCGAATCCGCCGAGCCTCCCGGGCCCGTCGAGGGAGAAGTGACATCGACGGATGCGTCTCCAACCAATACAATCGTCGGCCGTCCGCCGCGGGCGCGATCGTCCGTCCGGGGACATCGAAGGACCCAGCCAACGAGAGGGAATTCCGATGTCGAGATTCGGGCCGGGTTGGATTCCGATCGCGGTCATCGTGGTCATGGCGTCGTCCGTGTCCGCCGACGAGGCCGGCTGGAAAGGGCTCGACGAGGCCGGGAACAAGGCCCTCGCGGATGGCCAGCACGCCCGGGCCGAGGAGTTGCTGAAGCGGGCGGTCGTCGAGGCGGAGAAGCTGGGCCCCGAGAGGGCCGAGGTGGCCGAGGCGCTCGTCGACCTGGCGCACGTTTATGTCTTCCAGGAACAACCCTTCGAGGCCAACATCCTCCTGGAGCGGGCGCTCGGCATCCTCGCGAAGACCCCGGGCGTCGCTCAGGGTTTGCTCGGCCGAACCTACCAGGCCCTGGGCTCGGTCAGGCTCTTTCGGAAGGATTACGACGAGGCCGAAACGTTCCTGAAGCGGGCCCTGGCGATCCAGGAGAAGGTGCTCGGGGCCGACCACCCGGACCTCGCCACGCCCCTCACCAACCTGTCGGTCGCCTATGCTTCCAAGAAGAAGCTGCCCGAGGCCGAGGCGGCGCTCCGGCGGGCCCTGGCGATCCAGGAGAAGGCGCTGGGGACCGGGCACCTCAAGGTGGCATCGACGCTCAGGAACATCGCCGTGCTCCACTTGGCGGAGGGGGGGAACGCCCGGCTCCGCGCATCCCTATCCCTGCTCGACGAGAAGGGCCCGGTCGAGAAGCAGGCCGAGGCCGAGCTCGCCGAGGCCGGGGCGCTGCTCGAGCGGGCGGTGGCGATCCGGGAGAAGGCGTTGGGTCCCGACGACCCGGGGAACGTCGAGTTCCTGGAGTACCTGATGCGCTGCTACAGCCTGCGCCAGGATCATGCCCATGCCGGGCCATTGCTCCGGCGGGTCCTGGCGATCCGCGAGAAGACGCTCGGCCCCGAGCACCCCAAGGTCGCCGAGACGCTCGCCCTGCTGGCGCAGGACGACACCGAGCAGGGCAAGTATCGCGAGGCCATACCGCTGCTGAGGAGGGCGGTGGCGATCCGCGAGAAGGGGGCCCGGACGGCGTCGCCGACCGGGGTCGCCAAGGCCGAGGAGGCCGAGGCCGACTATGCCGGGCTCCTCCGCAAGACCGTCCGCCTCGCCGAGGTGATGGACGACCCGGACCTGAGGCCCACCGAGGCCGACTTCCGATTCCTCAAGGATCGGGCTTTCCACATCGGGGCGACCGACCTCGCGGGGCTCCTCGACCTGACCAGCCTGATCCTCGATCCGTCGCTCTCGGACAACAGGCCCTTCAACGACTCCGGGCTGGCCCACCTCCGCGGGCTGGTCAACCTGGAGCGCTTGCGGATCGAGAACTCGGACGTCACCGACGCGGGCCTGATCCACCTCCGGAAACTCACCGACCTGACCGCGCTGGACCTGACCCGTGCCCAGGTCCGCGGCCCGGGGCTGGACCATCTCCGGGGGATGACCAGGCTCGAAGAGCTGAACCTCTCCTATACGCGCCTGGACGATGTCGGCCTGTCCCATCTCACGGGCCTGGTCGGCCTCAGGAAGCTGAACCTCACGGGCACGAAGGTGAGCGATCTCGGGGTCGTCCACCTCAAACGACTGTCCGGCCTCAAGGAGCTGGAGCTGAGCTTCACGGAGGTGAGTGAGGAGGGGGTTGAAGACCTCAAGAAGGCCCTACCCGGGTCCAGGTTGTCCTCCAACGGATACGCCCTCCCGTCGGCTTCCTGCCGCCTCCGCCCCCGCCACCCTTCATCGACGATGACATCCGATTGCTGCCGCCTCCGCCCCTATCGCTTCCGCCCCCACTGCCTTTGATCAAAGATGACATCCAATATTTCCGCAAGCCTTGACGAGCCTGCACGACGCCGAAGGACCACGACACGGGGCCCGGACCGATGGTCGCGAGCGGTGATCTGTTCAGCCCGGACCTCGAACGGGCCTTGCGGTGGGCGGCGGTCTGCCATCGGGGGCAGGTGCGCAAGGGGGGTGACGTCCCGTATGTCGAGCACGTCGTCGGCGTGGCGATGATCCTCGACCGGGTCGGCTTCAACGAGGAGGTGGTGATCGCCGGGCTGCTGCACGACGCGGTCGAGGACGCCGGGGTGACGGTGGAGGAGGTCCGTGCGCGGTTCGGCGCACGGGCCGCCGAGATCGTGGCGGCCTGCTCCGAGGTCAAGCTCGACGCGCAGGGGAGGAAAAGGCCCTGGCTCGACCGCAAGCGCGACCACCTCGGCGCTGGCCGGCGCGACAGTCGACGCGCGGGGGGTGGTCCTGGCCGACAAGCTGCACAACCTGCTGAGCATCGCGCTCGACCTGCGCGACGGCCGGCCGGTCTGGTCGATCTTCAACGCCGGTCGCGACGAGGTGCTCGGGTACTATCGGACGACGGTCGATCGCCTCGGCTCGGGCGAACCGCGCCTCGAGACGCTGGCGACGCGGTGCCGGCTCATCCTGGACGAGATCGAGGCCGCCGGCCCGCCCCGAGAAAATCGGGAAACCCGACGGGTGGCCGATTGATTATGAGGGCCGCACCGGTATAGTAAGATTGTCGGCCGGGTCCACGTGCCCGGCCGATTACGGGTCGTACGGAACGTGGTACGACGGGCTAGAGCCCGCTCCTGCGACGAGGCTGGACTCCCGCGGGACCGGGGAGGCTTATTCGTAAAGGAGGTGATCGCGTGTGTAGTGGTAACCAGAGGCGGCTCGCCTAACGGCAGCCGACGGGTTGCCCGTCGGGCAGCCGCACCTTTCGCCTGTTTGATAGCGCGGCCGGGCCCGATTGACCTCGGCCCGGCCCTCGTTCGCCCGAATAGAAGAGATCGGATCGACTCGACTCGAACCTGCCATCTGGAGCGCGTCGAACTTGGGACAGCCCTCCGCGAGCCTTGGCCTGGTCGCCTACCGTGGCTGGTGGCACCCCGCGTTTACGCGGCACACCCCAGGTCGCCGGGCCGAGGGCGGGGACTGAACCGCCCGCTGGATCTTCCGAGATCGCCATCGAGGCCCCGGGACCTGAGACTGGTCCCGGGGCTTTTTTCGTCCGTTCCGTTAGGGTCGCGGCCGTCGCGACGGTTGATACCACGTCGGGTGCGCACGACGCGCACCGGGGACACATTCGGGGGCCGGGCCCGGTGCCTGCGGCGCACCGTGCGGGGAGGGCGGGATACCGTGATCGTCGTCATGAAATCCGACGCGACGTCCGAGCAGATCGACCACGTGGTCGCGCACATCGCGACCCTGGGCCTGCGGCCGCAGGTGATCCGGGGGACGCACCAGACGGTCATCGCCGCCATCGGCGAGGAACGGCCCGGGCTGACCGAGGCGCTGGAGCCGGGCGAGGGAGTCGAGAAGGTCCTGCCGATCATGGCGCCGTACAAGAGGGCCTCCTCCGAGCTGAAGGCCGAGCGGACGGTGATCAAGGTGCGGGGCCTGGAGGTCGGCGGGTCGCGGGTCGCGGTGATCGCCGGCCCCTGCTCGGTCGAGGACGAGGCGCAGATCGTCGGCCTGGCGCAAGCTCAAGGCGCAGGGGGCGACCGGCCTCCGCGGCGGCGCGTTCAAGCCGAGGACCAGCCCGTACAGCTTCCAGGGTCACAAGGAGGAGGGCCTCAAGATGCTCGCCGCCGCCCGCGCCGAGACCGGGCTGGCGATCGTCACCGAGGTGATGGCCCCCGAGCACGTCGCGATGGTCGCCGAGTACGCCGACGTCCTCCAGATCGGCGCCCGCAACATGCAGAACTACCAGCTCTTGCAGGCCGTCGGCGACTCGGGCAAGCCGGCGCTCCTGAAGCGCGGCATGAGCGCCACGATCGACGAGTTCCTGCTGGCCGCCGAGTACATCCTCGACCGCGGCAACCCGAACGTGATGCTCTGCGAGAGGGGCATCCGCACCTACGAGGACCACACCCGGTTCACCCTGCCCCTGGCGACCGTCCCGTACCTGCACGACAAGAGCCACCTGCCGGTGGTCGTGGACCCCTCGCACGGCACGGGCAAGGCCCGCCTGGTCGCCCCGATGTGCAAGGCCGCCGTCGCCGCCGGCGCCGACGCCTTGATCATCGAGGTCCACGACGACCCCGAGCACGCCGTCAGCGACGGCTCGCAGACGATCACCCCCGCCGCCTTCGCGCAGATGATGGCGCAGTGCCGCCGCATCGCCGAGGCCGTCGACCGGACGATGTGAGGACCGAAGGTCACGAGTGAGGGCGGGAGATCGGAGTTCATGCGGGCCGCACAGGGGCACGGGGTGGCATGGCTCTCTTGATGCGAGGGAAGACGATCTGCCCGCTCTGTGGCCACGTGATCGCGTTGAACGATGACGTCGTAGGGACGCCGTCGTTTCTTCGACCGACTCATCATCTTGCCCGGTTCAGTGACGCCGCATTCCATCGGTGGTGTTTCGAGGAGAGTGCCGAGCACAAGGATGTCGAGCGACTCCTCGCTCTCTTCACGGAAAGGATGAAAGCCGCCCCTGAAACCATCGAGGAACACGAGTCTTGGATCAGGGAGGCCATGCGGGAATTCGAATAGTGACCTCTTCTCGGCGGCGGGGTGGCAGGGGTTGCGCAGCAACCCCGGTCCGAATCCGGCGGATATCCTCGCTCCTGAAGGCCCGACGATCATCAGGGCAACGCCCGGATCATGACCCGACCGTCGGGTCGGACATGGACATTCAACTCGTAGCCGTTCAACAGCGACATGCCCACCAGCGGGACCATGTCCGCTTCATCCACGGCGACGCGGCGCGGCTGATCGTCCCAGGTCACTGTCCCCTCGTAGATGTCGAAGATGCTCTCGGAGCCGTCGGCCAGCAGCGCGCGGCCACGGCGACGCCAGGCGAGCCCCAGTTGGGCGATCAGGGCGGGCGGTAGGCTGATCCAACCGTCGAAGCCCGTGTCGATAACCGCATCGACCGTCTGGACCTGACCGGACGGACTGCGGACCTCCAGGCGGATGATTGCCTCACGGTCGGCCGTGACGACACCGGTGATCACGGGGCGCCCGGCCGGGGACGGGCGCCGATGCGGCGAGCATGGCGCGAGCCGACGCGACGGAGCCAGGTCTGCGCCGTGGGGACGCGGGCGAGCAGGCGATCGGCCGCCGCCAGCTCGTCCGCGTCGATCTCATAGGCCCCCGTCTCGATGTCAATCGCGACGTACTTCCCCTCATCCTCGTGCCCCAGGAGGGGGCGGAGTTCGCGTTCGTAGATCGCGTCGCCTCGATTCGCGAACTCCTCCTTGCTGTAGCGCGGTCGGATTGCGGCCATGCGCATCCTCCGGTCTCGAACGCGATGGAACGCCGAATCGCCGATTGATTCTACCGGGACCTCGACGGCGACGACAGTCATCCCGCCGCCGGTGTTTCGCGGTCAGCGGCGAACGCCAGGCAGGCCCGGATGTCTTCCGCCGTCAAATCCGGGAAGTCGCCGAGCACCTCATCGACGGTCATCCCGGCGGCCAGGTATTCGAGGACGTCGGTGACCGTGATCCGGAGGCCACGGATGCAGGGCTTCCCGCTCCGCTTGCCGGGCTCGATCGTGATCAGATGATGGTAGTCCATGACCTGAGCGTATCGCCCTCGGTGCCGGGCGCCAATCGACCCGCGGCCGACGCGGGACGGTCGGAGCATGCCCCCGGCTCGGCCCCGGCCACCCCGCCGTGAGCCCGGGCGGTCCCGGGTCAGGTGCCCGGCTCGGCGCGGAGCTTGGTGAGCTCCAGCTCGGCCAGCTTGTGGGCCAGGCGCTTGCGCTCGGCGGTGATCGCCGGGTCGTTGTAGCGGGGATGGGCCGGGGCGGCGAGGTTGGCGACCTCGTCGGGGTCGTCGTCGAGGTCGTACATCTCGAACTGCTCGGGGTAGGCGCTCTCGGCGTGGAAATACCGGGCGTACTTCCAGCGGGCCTCGCGGACGCAGCGGACGCGGTTGGCCTGGGGCACCGACTCCAGGAGGTTCGGCGCGTTGGCGCGGATGTCGTCGAAGGTGAAGAGGATCTCCTCCTGGACCGTCGCCGCGCCGTCGGGGTCGCGGATCACGGGGGAGAGGTCGCCCCCCCTCATCCCGGACGGCGGCGCCAGGCCCAGCAGGCCGGCGATCGTCGGGATCAGGTCGATCAGCGAGGCGAACTGGTCCGTGGCGCGCGGCCCCCCCTCCGGCGGGAAGGCGACGGGGTTGGAGAAGACCAGCGGGATTCGAATCGACTCCTCGTAGGCGTTGTACACCTTCTGCCGCAGTCCGCCGTGCGCCATCCCCATCTCGCCGTGGTCGGACGTCCGGATCACCCAGGTCGTCCCGGAGAGCGGCGGACGGCCCCCGCGAGGGGCCTCCAGGGCGTCGATGACCTGGCCGATCTGGCCGTCGATCTTCTTGAGCAGGTTGCCGCAGAAGTTGATGTACTTGAGCTTGTCCTCCACCGTCGGCAGCGGCCCCAACGCGGCGGCGATCACCGGCAGCGACTTGCGCTGGACCCTCGGCTTGTGGTTGGCCAGCAGGTTCTCGTCCCACGTGGAGGGGAGCTCGATGTCGCCCTCGAGGTCGGCGTCGGTGTAGCCGTTGGGCCAGGAGAGCACGTCGTGCGGGTTGACCAGGCAGAGGACGAGCAGGAAGGGGCCCTTGGTCTCGTCGACGGTCCGGAGGAACTCGATCGCCTGGCGGAGGTAGGGTCCGTCGTTGTCGGCGAACCCGCCGCCGAAGTGCTCGGGCGCGGTGTCCTCGCCGGCATCGGGGGGGACCCAGCCCTGGAAGCCGAAGGTGGCCACGTCGGTCGCCAGCGGGCTCTCGGAGATCGCCCCCTTGCTCAGGTGCCACTTGCCGCGGAAATGCACCTGGTAGCCGGCGCCCCAGAGCATCCGGGCCAGGTTCGACAGGCTCGGCGAGAGCTCCGCCTCGGTCGGCGAGAACGTCCCGCCGTAGGTCAGCGTGGCGATGACGCCGTGCTGCGACGGGTAGAGCCCCGAGAACAGCGTCGACCGGCTCGGCGAGCACATGCAGGCGTTGCAGAACGCCCGGGAGAACGCCAGGCCCGTCCGCTTCAGCCGGGTCAGCGTCGGGAGGTTCGACCCCTCCCACCCCGCCGGGAAATGCTGCGTGGCGCGCTCCTGGTCGGTCAGGATGAGCAGGATGTTCGGCCGGTCGGCGGGGCATGGGTGATCCTCGCGGCTCCCGGACGTTCGGCGGGACCGCGATATCATGATCGAATCCCGGGCATTTGCAAGGGGCGGGCGCACGCCGAAGACACAAGATCCGCCGCGTGGGCCGCCCCGAGCCGGCCTTGCTCTTCCGAGACCCTCGTCGGGGATGGTCGCATCCCCACCCAACTGGCCCCCGCGCGGGGAGGGTCGGGGGGTGCAGGACCGACCGAAGGTTTCGAAGGAGCATCGCGTCCTTGGTTTCCCGCCCCCTCGACCGAGGAGCCGACCCGTGGCCGGGGTCCACCTCCCGGTTCGACCCGGCCACCCGCCGGCGTCCCGTCGATGGGCGGCTCAGGGGACCTTGCTCGCCATCTCGAAGGCGAGGGTCTGGAGGTCCCCGGCGATCGTGTTGATCTGCGGCGCCGGGACGCCGCCGTGCATCAGGGTGGAGCGGTGCTCCACCAGCGCCTCGTCGGCCTGGGACGCCGGCAGGTGGACCACGTTCATCATCGCGCGGAGCTGCATCGCGAGCGACTTCGTGTCGACCGGAGGCGTCCCGCGGCCGGCCAGAGCGGCGGTCAGGTGATCGGAGAGCGTCTGCATGCGGGCCGACGACGGGTGGGGCGAGTTCACGATGACCCGCGACAGGTTGTTCCTCAGCGCCGCCTTCTGCGCCGTCGAGGGGGTCGCGGTCCTCGCGATCGAGTCGAGGCTCTGCTTCAGCGCCATGAGGTGCCGGTACGATGCGGTCGACGAGGAGGGCCAGCTGCCCTCAGCCAGTGTCGGTTCGAGCCGTGCGCGGTGACGCCCGCGCGGTTGGCCGCGTGCGACGACGTCGCCCCGTGGCCCGCCTTCGCCCCATGATTGGCCTGCGCCTCGTGGGCCGACGACGCCGAACCCGGGGTCGGGTTGCCGGCGGTCGCGTTCGCGGCGGCATGCGGCTGCATCGCCTTCTGCTGCTGCTGGAGCATGGCCTTCTGCCGCTGCTCCATCGCCTTCTGCTGCTGCTGGAGCATGGCCTTCTGCCGCTGCTCCATCGCCTTCTGCTGCTGTTGCATCGCCCTCTGCTGCTGCTGGATCATCTGCTGCTGCTGGCGCATCTCCTGCTGCATCGCGCGCTGCATCGCCGCGGCGGGGTTCCCGCCCGTCGCGCGGGTCGGGCGGGGCTGGGCACGCGCCGTCGGGGAGGGCCCCACGAGGAGGACGGCCAACATCGGTGCGAGCGGGCGCATGGTCACCCTTTCGGATGGATCGCGTGAGCCTGTTTGTTGATGACAATGTCGCCGGCGCCATCTCGAGGGCATTCGAGCGGTGCCCGGAGGTGGGATGCACTCACAAGTATAACGGGTCCATGCGTGCGATACAACATCCGGGGCCGATTTGTTGGGATTTTGAGGCGAGGCGGGTGCTCGTGGGCCCTCGGCATCAGTCGGGCCGACTCCGGGACGGACGCCGGCGCGAGGCCGGCGTCCGAGGAAGGGACCGCGCCGCGAGGCGGGTTAGATGAGGTGAGGTGAGGGAATCCGGGGTGGGGCCCACCCTCCGCCCCGGAGGGTCGTCGTCGGCCGCGGGCCCGCCTCGCTACTTCCTGGTCCGGAACACGAGCATGAACGGCGTGGCCGGGTTGCCTTCGGGGTCCTTGAAGTTGCGGAACCGCGGCGAGTTGAGCGAGATCGCGTACAGCTTGCCCGGTTCGAGCTTCACCGAGATCGCGCACGTCCGCCTGTCCTTCTCGTAGTGGGGCTTCCCCGTCATCTTGGGGAACGTCTCCTCGGACAGCGTGACCCACGACCAGCTGCCGTTCTGCATCGGCTTGCTGAAGGTCGCGCGGATCTCGGTGAGGCCGGGATCGACGTCGAGGGAGCCGGTCGGCGGGACCGTGCTCACCACGAACGGGGGGAACTCGACGAAGGGCTCGGGCTCTCCGGTCAGATCCTTGGACTCCTTCGCCTCGCCGTCCTTCGCCGGGTTGGCCGCCCTCTGGGCGAGCGCGGCCGGGGCCTTCGGGCGAGCGGGGGCGTCCGACCGGCCTGTGGTCCCCGGCCCCTGGGCCGCCAGCGCGGCCACGCCGGCCGCGGTGATGAGGGCCGCGGCCAGCAGGGCCGCGGACGTCGCGAGCTTGGTCATCGTCATGATCCGGGAGACTCCTGCGACGAGCGTGGCGACGCCCTCCGGGACCGTCCCGGCGAGCGCCCGGCCCGCCGCGAGTCGCATCGCGGACCGGGCCGTCGAAGCGGACAGGACCTCGGGCACCGCCGCCCGCGCCGTCCGCGATCCCAGCGCCGCGGCCAGGGCCGTCGCCGACGGCGCCAGCCCGCGTCGCGACAGGCGGGCCCGCAGCAGGTCGCGGCCCCGCGCCAGGCGGCTCCGCACCGTGCCGACCGGGCACGACAGCCGTCGTGCGGCCTCCTCGTGGGTCATCCCTTCGAGGTAGCAGAGCACCAGCGCCGTCCGATAGCGGGCCGGCAGCCCTCGCATCGCCTCGTCGAGCCGGGCCCGGAGGTCGGCGGCCTCCCGATCCCCCTCGTCGCGGGCCGCGACCTCCGGCATCGCGACGACGGTCGTCTCCCGCCCCCGCCTCCGGACCGCGACCGCCCGCGCCCTCCGCGCGACGCGGACGCTGACCCCGTAGAGCCACGGCCCCAGCGACGGCCCGACCCGGACCGAGCCGGCCCTCTTGACCAGCACGAGGAACGTGGCCTGGAAGGCGTCGCTGGCGTCGGCCGGGTCGCGGAGCACCCGACGGCAGACGCCCAGCACCATCGGCCCGTGCCGGCCCACCAGCGCCGCGAACGCGGCCTCGCCCGCCTCGTCGCGCCTGGCGACGAACCGATCGAGCAATTCCCGATCCGACAACCCCGCCGTCGCCCCCCCGCCCAGGAGGACGTCGAACCCTCGGAGGAACCCGCTCGCCCGTGCGCTCGCCATCCCGCCCGGCCCTCCCTTCGGTGTGCGCCTACTGGGTATATGCAGCGGTCGCGGCGTCCCAATCCTCGATTTCCGCGGGTCGTCATCCCCAGGGGGGCCCCGAGCCCCCTCCCGACGGCGGCCCGTCGGGGCCCCTCGTCGCGACGGGCCGGGGCGCGAAATTCCGGACCTGTCAAGGCGGAATTTTGTTGTAGACTACGATTCCCCGGCGTATAAATGAAGTCGGCATATCAGATTCACCGAAGTCCGCACCGTGTCTCCGGGTGAGACCTCGGGCCGTCCGAGACGGGTCCGAGGCCGCGATCGATCGATTGGCGTGCTTCCGGCTCGTGCCGCGTCTCGAGGAGGCGTTCCGTCCCGGTTGGAGTTCCTTTCCCCTCTCTCCCCCCAAGGAGAGGAGCCATGAGACGATCCCTGAGCAAAGCCTTGGTGTCAGGCCCCCTGGCCATCGGCGCGCTCCTGGGGCTGGCCGCCCCGGCGGCCCGCGCCCAGGTCGCAACGAGGTCGGCCCCGGGTACCGACTACTACTCGGCCTCGGCCTCCGCCAGCCCGTCCCCGGGCTATTCCGACTACCCGGCCCCCACCTCCGCCGGTCCCCGCCCGGGCAATAACCCGGCCCAGGCGAATGCCGGCCGACCCGCGGGCCCCTATTACTACCCGGCCCCGGGCGTATCCGCCCCACCGCCGGGCAATTACAACGACACGTCCTCCGGCCCGGCCCCGGCCTCCAACCGGGCCTCGGCGTACCGTCCGCCGGCCGCGCCCGCGGCCCGCAACCCGGCCCCCTCCGTCCCGATCCAGAGGGGCTTCTTCGGCTTCCCGAGGGGAACCCCCTCCGGCCCGAGATCGGGGGCCAATGATGACTATGTTTACAAATCCTGATTGATGAGGGTCCGTGGCCTGGTCGGGTGGGCACCGCCCGCCGTCGTGTCCCGTCCGGGCGCCGAGCCCGGCGGGCGGTGCCCACCCGACGACTCGGCCCGGGGTGGCCGGGGTCGCGGCGGGCCCCATCCCTGCGCCCGGGGCCGCCCCCGGGGCCCGGCGCCGGTGCGGAGGTCCCGCCTCACGCCCGAGATCCCGAGGATTTCCCACCCCGTCCGGCGCGAGACTCCGGGGGCGGCGCTCAGCCGCCGTCGGTCACGTCCCGTCGTGGTTTGTCTCCGCGCGCGTGGCCGTATTCCCCGGCGATCCGGGTGGCCTGCCTGGACACGCACCGCCATCGGCCGTCCTTCTTGACGAAGACGTCGGTGTGCCGGAACGGGCTCTCCGTATCCCGACCCTCCGACCGGAGCTTGAGCGTGAAGCGGTAGGACACCACGGCGGTCTCCCCATAGATCCGGGCCGAGATGTCGTCGTTGTCCGCGCCCGTGATCGCGGGCGGGGCGTCGCGCGGCGATCGGAAGAACTCCAGGATCTTCCCCCGCGTCACGACGAGCCCCTCGGGGCTCGTCATGACGTAGTCCTCGGCGAGGATGCGGTCCATCGCGGCCACGTCCCGCTTCACGATGGCGTCGCCCCACTCGCGCTCCAGCCGGATCAATTCCCGTGCGGCATCGGCCTCCCCGTCGGCGCCCTGGCCGCGCCCGGATGAGGCTCCGGCGAGGATCAGGGCGGCGATCAACGGCATCGTCTTCATGGGGTCATCCTCCCGATGGGGGCCGGCGGGGCCTTCCATCCGGGCGCGACGGATTCCGGCCATCCTCGCGATCATCCGCCGCGGGACGGCCGTCCTCGACGAGGGGACGCGGGGCCTATGCCAGGCCGGTGGACCCGGGCGGCCGGGGCCTCATCCCCGCGTCGCGGGCTGCCGGACGTTGATCGCGCCTGGATCGACGGGGGTATCCCCGCACGCAAGACCAATGCCGGAGATCGTCCGCGGGGGCGAATCCGGAGGGCCGTGCCGCGTCACTCCCCGATGCCGATTCGCCGGCAGATGCGGGGGTCGTGCTCGTCCCGCCGCCGTGAGGCGGTATCCGAATCCCCGATGCAGGATCGAGTCAATCGGCGGGCCGGCGCGCGCGGGCCTGGGCGGCCGTCCGGTAGATTGCGGGCCGGTCCGGCGGGTGGCCCGGGGCGACGGAGGGCGGAGCGATCGCGGGCATTCCTCCCCGACCCTCAGCCGCCCTGCCGGTGCTGGTGCAGGACCTCGACGAGGAAGCCGCCCGGGGCGCGGAGGTAGAACGTCCAGGCGCCGTGGAACTCGTGGGGCGGCTTCATGTCGAATCCGGCGGACTTCAGGCGTTCATGGACCTCGTCCACCCGCTCGCGACTCTCCAGGTTGAAGCCGACATGGAATGCGCCGGGATATTCGACCTCGGCCGCCCCATTGAAGTTGTTCAGGGTGAGGACGAACCCGGATTCGTCGACCAGCACGACGAGGACGTCCCTCTCGGCGATGCACCGGAGCCGAAATAGGTCTCGAAGAACTCCCGGGTCCGGGGGACGTCGGGGACGGTGAGGTTGAGGTGATTCAGTCTCATGAGCGGGGCCCTCCTGGACCGCGAGGATCATCGATCGTCGCCGCGGCGACGGCCGTCGCGGCCTTCCCGTCGCAATCGAACGTCAAGGCTTCGCCCTCCGGCCCGGTGGGGACGCCCCGCGCCGGGGGCCAGTTCGCTCCAGGTCACGTGCGCCGCTCCCCGGCCGGGCCGGCGTGGAACCCCTGCCAGGCCCGCACGTAGTCCGCGTCGGTCTTGATCCGCCGGACGAACTCCTCGATGAACTGCCGCTCGGCCTCGATGAGCGCGAGGCGGTACTCGACCTCGACCAGGAACAGCGGCTCGACGACTTTGGACACCGCCTCGATCGAGGCCCGCAGCCCCTCGGCGACCTCCCCGAGCCGGCCGACCCGCCCTTCCAGCAGCGCGACCGCCTCGTCGGGCGGGACGGCCGGCAGGAGCGACAGCGCGGCCTCGAACTGCGGATATTCCTTGACCGGCGTCCCGAGCAGCTCGCGCAGCCAGGCCCGCATCCGCTCGGCCCCGCTCGGGGTCAGCTCGTAGATCGTCCGCTCCGGCCGCCGCCCCTCGCGCACCGTCTCCTTCGCCACGATCAACCCCTCGCGCACCAGGGCCTCGATCACCGTGTACAGCGAGCCGTAACGGAGCTTGATGCTCTTCTCCTTGTTGCGCAGCTTGAGCGTCGCCGCCATCTCGTAGGGGTGCATCGGCCTTTCGAACAGCAGCACGAGCACCGCCAGGGCCAGCGGGTTCGACGACGACTTGGTCGCGGCCATCGATTGTACTCCGGTGCCGAATATCCGTCTCCGTATATAATCTCGACGGATATCTTTCGCAAGGGGGGGATCGGAGAAATCTTCGGGCATCCGGCGATGCACCCGGGGCACGCCTTCGGCTCGGCCCCGGCCACCCGCCGTCGGGCCACGGATCGATGCGACTCCCTCTCGGTCCATGTTCAGGATAAGATGGAGCTTGAGCCACGATTCGCCGGTGCTCGCGGCATGATCAGGGCATGGAACGTCCCGCGCACGAGGGCCGACCGTGTTGATGGCCGATTCCGCCGAGCCGGGAGGGAGCGGGACGACCGAGCATCGCGGACGGGTCCAGGCGCAAGGAGGAGGTACAGAGGAGTCGGTCGCTTGGGCCCAGAGCGAGCCGCCCACCGAGTCCGAGGGCCAAGATTTCCTGGATCAGCTCGCCTCAACGCTCAACCCCTCGGAACTCAAGGCGCGTCAGGGAGCATTGACCGAGGCGCGTCAGTTCATCGAGCGGGCCGCACGATGCGGAGGGGTGGGCGTCACGAAACGGTCGTTCCCGAGGCGCCCGCTGAAGGGCGGAATCCGGGTCGATATCGAAGTCCAGAAAGGTTTGGCGTTCGTCCCCGACCCTCCGAAACCCACCAGCGGACCTTGAAGGGATCGTTCCCATGATCCGACACTTCTTCGAGTCCTTCCTCAGCGATGAGAAGGAATACGGGCGCGCGGAAAGATACTGGCGCAACCTGTGGGATCAGGTCTTGGGGGCGGAGGACCAAGCGGACCAGTGGCGGGCCCCGTGGCTCTCGACCACCTTCGCCGACGGGACGCCCTTCCGCGATGGCAACCCGATCTTCAGCGCCGTCTCCCCAGCACGAAAGCTCGGGGTCCGCGTCATCCAGCACGAGCCCACGGAGGACCGGGGCGAACTTGAATACTGGATCGACTCCTTCGAAGGAGAAAAGGGCGCGATCCGCGAACTGGTCCTCTCCTGCGCACTTTCTGACGAGGTCGTCCGGCGTGCGGCGGAATTGATCCGATCCTGGGTAGCTCGGGGCGAGGTCCAGAGCTCTCATCGCGGGACATGCCATCGCGGGGCGTCACCCCATAGGGTGGCCGGGGCGAAGCCGAAGGCGTGCCCCGACCACGCTGACGTGAGCGACTCAGCAATCTCCCGCATGTTGCGCACGCCCTACTTCCCGATGCAGAACCGCCGGAAGATGCGGTCGAGGATGTCGTCGGTGACGACGGCGCCGACGACCTTGCCGAGCTCGTCGATCGCCTGGCGGAGGTCGATCGCGACGAGCTCGTCGCCGCCCCCGATGAGCAGGGTCTCGGAGGCGGACCGGAGCGATCCGCCGGCGCGGGCGAGGTTGTCGCGGCAGCGGGCGGCGGTGCTGGCGGGGAGGTCGCCGTCGGCGGACTGACCACGCAGCGCCGAGGCGATCGCCCGGCGCAGCGCGCCGAGGCCCGCGCCGGTCTCGGCGCTGGTGGCGAGGATGTCGGCATCGGGAGGCGGCGGGGAGAGGTCGAGCTTGGTCCAGACGCGGAGCCGGGGGCGGTCGGGGGCGATCGGGAGGGGTCCGGGGGCGTCGGCCGAGGCGGCAGCAGAGCAGCAGGTCGGCGCGGGCGGCCTGCTCGTCGCGGAGGGATTGCGCCCGGGCGGCGATCGGGCCGGAGGCCGGCTCGAGGCCCGCGGTGTCGATCAGGTCGACGGTCAGGCCGTCGCAGGCGCAGGGGGCCGAGAGGTAGTCGCGGGTCGTCCCCGACTGCGGCGAGACCAGCGCCCGTGCCTCGCCGAGCAGGGCGTTGAACAGGCGGCTCTTGCCCGCGTTCGGCGGGCCGACCAGCACGACGCGAGGGTGCCCCT
This sequence comes from uncultured Planctomycetaceae bacterium, assembly GCA_963708145.1. Lineage (GTDB taxonomy): Bacteria > Planctomycetota > Planctomycetia > Isosphaerales > Isosphaeraceae. The sequence goes on from OY970189.1 coordinate 1,376,861, forward strand.
CGGGGCGGTCGCGATCGCGGAGGCGGTCGGCCAGGGCCGTCACCCCGGCGGCCGAGGCGGCGAGCTCCTCGACCAGCGCGGCGCGGCCCAGGGGGTCGACGTCGGGCTCGTCGGCGAAGTCGAGGTTCGCCTCCAGGTGCGCCAGGACGTCGAGCAGGCGGTCGCGCAGCGCCGCGATCGGGCCGGCCAGGCCGCCGGCCAGTTGCTCCAACGCGGCATCGAGCTGCGCGGGGGTCCTCGCGTCGATCACGCCGAGCACCGCCTCGGCGCGGGTCAGGTCGATCCGCCCCGAGAGGAACGCCCGCAGGGTGAACTCGCCCGGCTCGGCCGGCCGCGCCCCCGCGCCAGGCAGTGCGATAGGACGAGCTGGACCAACGGCGGCGAGCCGGTCGTGTGGATCTCGGCCAATGGCTGCCCCGTGTACGTCCGCGGGCCCGGCCAGAGCGCGACCGCCGCGGGCAGGGGCACCCGCAGCCCGTCCACGGCCAGCAGGCCGGTCCGCCTCTCGGCCCTCGTCGGCGGGGGCTCGTCGCGGTCGGGCGCGAAGGTGGCCGTCGCGATCGGCCAGGCGTCCGGGCCGGTCAGCCGCACCAGGCCCCGGAACCCCGGCCCCGGCGGGCTCGCCACCGCCGCGATCGTGTCGGTCGGGTCGAGGGGACTCATGGGTGGGGAGTGGAGGGTGGGGAGTGGGGGGCGAAGACCCAGGGGATTAAATTCCTGCTCCCCACTCCCCACCCTCCACTCCCCACTTTCCGTCTATCGCCGCCGGCCCGGGCGGGCGCAGGGGCTTGCCCTTGTCCTTGCCCGGGTCCTTGTCCTTGCCGGGCAGGAGGCCGGCGTTGCGGATGGTGGGGTCCTTGGCGGCCTCGTCCAGGAGCTTCTCGATCTTCTGCGAGAGCCAGCCCCCCTTCCTGGCGGGCCCGGCGCCGTTGCCGTTGCCGCCGGGTCCCCCCCGGCCCTTGCCGCCGCCGCCGGGCGGGAGCTCCTCGTCGGCCTCGGGCCTGGGCGGGGCCGCCGAGCGGGTGAACTTCGGCAGCAGGAGCCGCTCGCCGATCGACCACAGGCTGCTCGTGATGAAGTACAGCCCCAGCCCCGACGGCACCTTGTAGAACATGAAGCCCATGAAGACCATCATGTACTTCATCATCTTCTGCTGCGCCTCGGCCTCGGGGGTGGTCGCCGGGGGCGCGAAGAGCTTCGTCTGCACCAGCATCAGCGAGACGACCACCAGCGGCAGGACGTTGAAATAATCGCCGAGGAAGCCGCCGATCAACGGGATCGGGAACGGGAACTTGAACAGCATGTCGGGCGCGGCGAGGTTCTCGATCCAGAGGAATCGCGCGTGCCGCAGGTGGACGCTGTTGTTCAGCGCCTGCCACAGCCCGACGAAGATCGGCAGTTGGATCAACGCCGGCAGGCAGCCCGCCACCGGGTTGACCCCGTGCCGCGAGTACAGCGCCATCGTCTCGCGGCCGAGCTGCTCCTTGTTGTCCTTGTACTTCTCCTGGATCTCCTTCATGTGAGGCTGGAGGTCCTGCATCTTCTTGGACATCAGCGCCTGCTTGAAGCCGATCGGGAACATCAGCATGCGGACGGTGATCGTCAGCAGGATGATCGCGATGCCGTAGCTGCCCGCCTTGCCGCCGAAGAGCTGCGCCACCTCGGCCGTCAGCGCGTAGATCCGGTCGAGCAGGGGCGAGATGACGTTGAAGGCCATCCACGACGCGCCCGGGATGCTGAACAGTTGATACTTGCGGTACGACGCCAGCCCCTCGGCGCCGAAGGGGGCGAGCGCGTCGGGGGTCTTGGGGCCGGCGAAGACGCGGTACGACTGCACGACCCGCCGGTTCGGCCCGACCGCGACCGGCTTCGAGATGATCTCGACGCCGACGTCGGCCTTCTGCAGCGCGTCCTTGTCGGCGTGCAGGACGACGGCGACGGCGCGGCTGTCCCACCGCTCCTCCTGCGTCCGGGGGGGCGGGACCGGCTCGACGAACGACGCGAAGTACTGGTTCTCGACCCCCGCGAACCGCAACGGCAGCGCCGTGTTGTCGAACTCGGGCGCCTTGGGCTTGGCGACGTCGTAGGCCGACTTGGTCACGACCTCCGTCTTGGTCCCCTTGGTCTGGCCGAAGAAGACGTCGCGGAAGGTGCCGGTGTACCACTCCCCCTCGATCGGGACGCCGTGCGGGCCGAGCAGGCGGTAGACGATCGCCCTGTCCTGCTGCGGGCTCTCGAAGCCGAGCTCCAGGTCGAAGCCGTCCTCGCCCTTGAAGAGGCGGAACCGCTTGGTGATCGCGACGCCGAGGTCGTCGACCGTCGTCCGGAACTCGATCTCCTGCCCCTCGACGCGCCCCTTGTTGTCGGGGCCGGGCTTGGTGACGGCCCGCACGGCGCGGCCGGCGTCGTCGCGGACGACCTCCCAGGGCAGCGCGTCGAGCGGGACGTCGCCCCCCTCGGGCGTGATGACGACCTTGCGGGCCTCGTCGTCCTCGTCGTCGCCGCCGGCCGCCGTCTTGGCGCGGTCGCGGACCAGGCTCAGCGCCAGCGACGGGGGCGCCTTGGGGTCGTAGCGGAGGATCGCCAGCGGCAGGTGTCGCGGCTGGCCCGCGAGGCGCTCGGCCTCGTACCGCGACGACGCCACCAGCGCCACGCCGGCGCCGACCTGCTCCAGCTCGACCCTCAGCCGATAGCCGTCGGGGGCCTTGTCGAGCACCGAGCCGAGCACGAGCTCCGACGCCGGGACCATCTCGACCTTGGGCTTCTCGACCTTCGGCGGCCCGGCCGGCTCCCCCTCCGGCTCCTTCTCCTCCTTGGCGGCGACGGCCGCGGCGGGGGCCTTGGCGACCTCGGGGGCGGGCTTGGCCGGGCCCTCGTCCTTGCCCTTGTCCTTGTCCTTGTCCTCGGCGGGCTTGGCCTCGGCGACCGGCGGCCGGGGCCTGGGGGGCGGGACCAGCCCCGTCTTCTCCATCGCAAATTGAATGGTCAGGATCGAGGTGAACGTCAGGACCAGGAACAGGGCGAGCCGCTTCTCACTGCTCATCGTGGAGGGGACCTTCAGGCCGTGCGATCGGGCTTCCAGTGATGGGGGATGGTTGGGGGCGGGCTAAGAGGCGACCCGGGCAGCCCCGGAGGGGCGACCGCCAGTAGCCAGGGGCGACAGCCCCTGGATCGCTCGCGGACCACGATCGCCCCTCCGATTCATCCCCCTCCGCGCCCGAACTCGCTGATCTTCAGCGAGTTCGGCGCGGAGGGGGATTGTCAAGCGACCCACGGCGTTCGTCCTCGATCCAGGGGCTGTCGCCCCTGGCTACTGGCGGTCGCCCCCTCCGGGGGCTAACAACAACGTCCCGAATCGCTTCTCAGCGTCCTTGCCGGAGCCGGTCGCCCAGGAACGGTTCGAGCTCGGAGATGGCGTAGATCTTCTGGATGGTCGTCTCGAAGTCGTAGGGGAGGCGGCGGAACGTCACCCGGATCGGCCCCGAGGCGCCCGCCGTCGCGTCGTCGTCGCCGTCGGAGGGGGGCCGGCCGTCGTCCAGGACGACGTAGCAGGCGCGCGGGTCGCCGTCGCGGGGCTGGCCGACCGAGCCGACGTTGATCATCACCTTGCCGTCGCCCAGGGTGTATTCGTTGTCGATCTCCTCGGGCGAGTAGAACTGGAACCCCTCGGTGAAGACCCCCGGCACGTGCGTGTGACCCTGGAAGCAGTAGCGGTCCACCAGCTGGAACAGCCGCTCCATCTTGCGGTGGTTGTAGATGTCCTCGGGGAAGATATACTCGCTCAGCGGGTTGCGGGGCGAGCCGTGGACGAACAGGAACGGCTCGATGCGGTGCGACCGCGGCAGGTCGCCCAGGAACTCCCAGCGGCGCTCGTTGTTGGCGCGGTCGGCGGGGCTCTCCAACTGGGCGCGGGTCCAGAAGATCGCCCGCTCGGCGCCGATGTTGAACCCGTCGGGGTCGTACATCGCCCCCTGGTCGTGGTTGCCCAGGAGCGTCATCTGGCACGTGGCCATGACCCGATCGATGCACTCGCGCAGGTTGGGCCCGTAGCCGATGATGTCCCCCAGGCAGAAGATCTCGGTGAGGCCCTGCGCCTTGATGTCGTCGAGGACGACCTCCAGGGCCTCGAGGTTCCCGTGGATATCGCTGATCAGGGCACGGCGCACCGGGGGGAACCTCCGAGCGGACAGGCGTCACGGACGGGGACGATCGGGACGGACCGGCCAGGATGCCTCACAATCCATCTAAGATAGAATGATCCCGGGGTGGGGGTCAAGGTCAAGCCCTCACCACCGTTATCTTCGCGGCATTCGTAAATCTTGAGGCCCGGGGGCCTCGTGCGGTTGTCCCCGGGCCGGTCGCCGGTCGGATGGCCCTCGCCCCGGCCGGGGTCCTCTCCCGATCTCTCCCGGATACGACCCCGAGGTTGGCCCGTGAACGTCCTGGCGCTCGACACCTCGACCCCGCGCCGGCGGTGGCGGTCGCGACGGCCGACGGCGCCGTCCTCGTGGCGGCGGCCGACCCGTCGCGGAGGCACGGCCGCGACCTCGTCCCGACGATCCGGGCCCTGCTGGCCGAGGCCGCGCTGCCGCCCGGGGCGCTCGACCTGATCGCCGTCGGGCTCGGCCCGGGGTCGTACACCGGGCTGCGGGTCGGCCTGACCGCGGCCAAGGTGCTGGCGTATGCCTTCGGCCGCCCCCTGATCGGCCTGGACAGCCTGGAGGCGATCGCGCGGAACGCGCCCGAGGACGCCCTGCGCGTCGCGGCCATCGCCGACGCGCAGCGCGGCGACCTCTACGCCGCCGACTTCGCCCGCGACGCCCCCGGCGTGCCCCTGGTGCGGGTTGCGCCGACGCGGATCGAGCCGATCGCCTCCTGGACGGCCCGCCTCGATCCGACGGCGCTGGTCCTCGGGCCCGGCGTGGCCCGCGTGCCTCCCCTGCCCTTCGCCGCGATCGCCGCGGACGACGCTGCCCACTGGCCCGACGGCCGCCTCCTGGTCGCGATGGCCCGCGAGGCCCACCGCGACGGCCGCCGCGACGACCCCTATTTCCTCGAGCCCCTCTACCTCCGCCGCAGCGCCGCCGAGGACCAGTGGTCCGCCTTGGGGAAGTAAGCCGGAGGCAGTAATCTTCGTAGGGTGGGTCAGCGCAGCGCAACCCACCGATCCCGATGGTGGGTTGCGCTGCGCTGACCCACCCTACGAAGACGGCCCTGCCCGACGATGGACCAGACCCGCACCAAGGCGACGTATTCCCTCCAGTGGAACCGCTTCCGGATCATCCGGCCGGAGGAGGACCGGGCGACGTTCCGGAACCGGACGGGGCTGTCGGGCGCCGATCTGGCCGGCGCGACGGTGCTCGACGCGGGGTGCGGGATGGGGCGCTACCTGCGGGTGGCCGGCGAGGCTCGGGGCGCGGGCCGTCGGGATGGACCTGAGCGGCGCCGTCGAGGCGGCGCGCGACCTGACGGCCGACCTGCCCGCGGTGTCGGTCGTGCGGGGCGACCTGCTGCGCCCGCCGTTCGCGACGGGGACGTTCGACCACATCTACTCGCTCGGCGTGCTCGACCACACGCCCGACCCCCGCGCCGCGTTCCTGGCGCTGGCGAGGCTGCTCCGGCCGGGGGGCCGGATCGCGATCTGGGTCTATCCCCGCGAGCGCCCGCGCTGGAGGCGATCGTCCGCGCCCACCGCGCCGTCTCGTCGCGACTGCCGCTCGGGGTGCTCCTGGCCCTGAGCCGCCTGACGGCCCCCGTCGGCGGCCTGAAGCGCCGGCTGATGGCCAGCCCGGCCCGCTTGGTGCACGCCTCGGGGTCGCGCTCCACCTGCTGACGATCGGCGTGTCGATGCACCCCGACCCCGAGGTCCGCGTCTGCGACACGCTCGACTGGTACGCCCCCCGCTTCCTGTCGCGGCATACCATCGAGGAGGTCCTCGGCTGGTTCCGCGACGCCGGGTTGGTGGAGGTCGACGACCTGCTCGCGCGCCCAGGTCTTCTACCACGCCGGCCAGGGCCACGGCATCAACCTCGCCGGCCGCCGCCCGATATGACGAGTCGTCGGCGGACAATAAGGCAGGCGAAGACGAGGCCCGGGACATCCGGACGGCGGGTGGCTGGGGTCGCTCCGCGACCCCGGTCCGAATCCGCCGGGGTCGCTCCGCGACCCCAGCCACCCCGCCGCGTCTTGTGTCTTGAAAAATCCCAAATTTCTTGGTATTTTGAACTGCTACGGACTTGGATTTCACCACAAAATGTTCGCAAGGAGTCCTCGATGCCGAACCGATGGTTCTACACGCGAGATGGCCAGAAGATGATCGGCCCCGTCTCGTCCCAGAGTCTCAAGCAACTGGCGTCCACGGGGAAGATCCTGCCGACCGACCGGGTCTGGAAGGAAGGGATGGAGAAGAAGGTCAGGGCACGGAGAATCAAGGGGCTGTTCGCCCCTCCCGCCGCGCCAGGTGGCGCTGGGGCCCCTTGACCCGCCAGACCCGGCGGATGGGCTCATCGCGGCGTAAGACGGAAGACCCCGCCATGCCTTCCACCGGGCACGGCCGGATGGCTGGGCCCGCCTTCGGGCCCCGGTCCGGGGGCGATCGCGCCGGGGCCGAGGACGGGCCCCAGCCGCCCGAAGCCTCGAACCGCTCGAACTTCGGATGGTGAGCGATCGCATCGAGGTTGAGTCAGGGAGGCGCCGCCCGCCGCTGTTGACGCCCGGAGCGAAGACTCGTACACTTGTCGTTAGCCCGGGAGGTGGTGCGATGTGCCGCCTCCTCCGGCTTCGAGGAGGGTGCGATGAAGGCTTCGCCGACCGGGCGGCGACCGGGCCGCGCGTTCACGCTGATCGAGGTGCTGGTCGTCATCACGGTCGTCGTCCTGCTGATCGCCCTGCTGCTGCCGGCGGTGCAGGCGGCGCGCGAGGCGGCCAGGCGGGCGCAGTGCGCCAACAACCTCAGGCAGCTCGGGCTCGCGGTCCAGGGCTACAGCGACGCCCACGGCGCGCTGCCGCCCGCGGCGTCCGCGGGCCCCGAGTTCTCGAACAACTTCAGCATGAAGGCGCGCGTCCTCCCCTTCATCGAGCGGGCCGCGCTGTTCGACTCGATGAACATGTGCTACTGGCAGCAGACGCCGCAGAATGCGACCAACCTGACGACGATGGTCGACACCTTCGTCTGCCCGTCGGACGGGAACGTGCCGTGCGGGACGTTCGACGTGAGCGGACCCGGCGCGCGCAGATTGCCTACACGAGCTATCCCAACAACCTCGGCACGACCCAGACCAACAACGGCGGCTGGTACGACGGCCCGGCCTACTTCATGGGGGTCAGCAACACCGGCGTGTGGCCCCTCGGGTTGATCGTCACCATGGCCAGCGTCACCGACGGGGCGTCCCACACCGTCATCTGGAGCGAGATGGTCCGGGGGAGGAACGGGACCACGATTGAAGGCCCGAACCAGCTCTACCTCATGTCCCTCCCCAAGCCGAGGGCGAACACCTACGTGCCCCTCACCACGTACCTGGACGCGTGCCAGGGCGCGTCGGCGCGCGCCGGGTGGGATTCCAAGGGGCGGATCTGGGGCACCGATCAGCCCGCCGAGGGGGGTGGCTACTCGCACATCATGACACCGAATCGGAACGCCTGCATCTTCCAGGATCAACCAGTGGCCTGGCCCCTGGAGGATACGGCGGTGTGCGTCGGCGCCAGCTCGTTCCATCCCGGCGGCGTGAACGTCGGCTTCCTCGACGGCTCGGTCCGCTTCATCAAGGACGGCGTCAACCCGCAGACCTGGTGGGGCATCGCGACGAAGGCCGGCGGCGAGGTGATCGCCGCCGGCAGCCTGTAAGGCCGGGGATTCCCCGGCGCCGCCCGCCGCGGGTGGCCCGGGCAACTCTGTCGGCCGGGTCGCGGAGCGACAGGAGGCGTGCGGATCGGATCGGCCGGTGCGGGTCGGCGAGTCTCCCCAACAGCCAGCCTCTCGCGGCCTCGCCGGGTTAGCGACGCGGGCGGAGGAGCGACGGCCGGCTCGCCGGGGATTTGGGCACGCGATTCGCGGGATGCGGGCCGGTCGAGACGCCCGCACCACGGACCCTTCCCGCGAGGATCGACATGGCCGACTCCCCGACTCCGAGCCTCAAGGCAACCGACCTGCTGGCCGTGCGCAGCCGCGTCAGTTGGGGGTCGATCGCCGCCGGCGCGATGGTCGCCCTGGCCGTCTACTCCGTCCTGACCCTGCTGGGCGTCGCCCTGGGGATCGAGGCCGCCGCCAGCGGCGGCGGGTACGACGTCGGCGCCGGCGCCGCGATCTATGCGATCGTGGCGCTGCTGCTGGCGATGTTCTTCGGCGGCTGGGCCACCAGCCGCCTGGCGGTGGGCGAGACCAAGCTGGAGGCCGTCCTCTACGGCGTCATCCTCTGGGGCGTCCTCTTCACGGGCCTGCTCTGGCTGGTCGGCAACGGCATCCGCATCGGCTACGCGGCCCTGGTCGGGACCGCCTCGGGGGCCTACACCACCGACGCGGGGGAGTGGGACTACGCCCGCCTCGGCGACGCGATGAGGCGGTCCGGGGTGGACGCCGCGACGGCCGACAAGGCGGTGTCCGAGATCCGCCGGGTGCAATCCGACCCGGCCGCGCTGCCCGACGTGGCGCGCGCGAACGTCGACCCCGCCGCCGCGAGGCGCGTGGCGCGGTCGGCCTCGTGGTACGCGCTAATCGGCGTCGTCGTCTCGATGGGCGCCGTGGTCCTCGGCTCGCTGATCGGCTCGGGCGACGTGCCGGTGCCCGTCCCCATCCTGGGCGTCCGCCGGGCGCCGCGCGACCCGCGACAGTGAGCGGCCCGCGATTTCCGCCGGCCGTCCCCTCCCCGGATTCCATCCCGAAGTCGGCTCGCGGGGCCGAGTTGGGGCCGTCCGCCGCGCGGGCCGGCGGGACCGCCCCGCCGATCTGGCCTCATGGGCCGGCGGATTTCCCGAGCGCGCGGACCCGATCCCTCGATGATGTGGATAGGGGGTGCGCGAAACACCCGAACCACGTCCTTGTCCGAGCGATCATCCGAAAGAGGTGACATCATGGTCCGCACCAAGGAAGAGATCCGCGCGATCAACTCCCGCAACGGCGGCTGCGCCAAGGGCCGACCCAAAGATACCAGCAAATCCAAGCATAATGCCATCAAACATGGATTGACGGCCAGGTCGTTCACCCTCCCCAACGAGGACCCCGCCGTCGCCCAGCAACTCGCCGACGACTGGGACCGCTTCTACCGCCCCCAGGACCCCGCCGAGCGCCACTTCGTCACCCTCTGCGTCGGCGCCGAGGTCCTCTCCGGCCGCGCCCTCCGCGCGCACAACGCCCGGGTCGCCGAGCAGGTCCGCGACGCCGACGCCGACTGGCTCCGGCGCGACGAGGAGACGCTCGCCCACCTGATCGAGATGCTCAAGACCGACCCCGCCGCCGCCGTCCGCGAGATCCGCCGGAGCGCCAGCGGCTGCCGCTGGATGATCCGGCGCTGGGAGCAGCTCGACGAGGTGCTCGCCACCAAGGGGAACTGGTGCGAGGTCGATCGCAACGACGCGATCCGGCTGCTGGGCTACCGCCCCGAGGGCGAGCACCTGCGGTTCCACCCCGACGCCTGGTTCTACCGGATGATGAACATGGCGTGCTTCCCGCGGCCGTGGAACCTCCTGCCGGTGTGGCTCTTCGCCGAGGCGCAGATGCCCGAGCGGTTCATGGACACCTACAGCGCCGATCAGATGCCGCCGGCCGAGGAGGCGCGGCCGATCCTCCGGGCGATGATCGCCGACCAGCTCGGCCCGTTGCGCGAGCGGGAGGCGTACCTGCGCGAGGCGATCGAGGTCCCCGACCGGGCCGAGGCGCCCGAGCGGGCGTTGATCCTGAAGGACAAGGACGAGGCGCGGCTGTTCCTGCGCTACTACGGCGAGTCGCGGTCGACGTTCTTCCGCGCGCACGCGGCGTTGGTCAAGGCGATCAAGGGGCGCGGCGAGCAGGCCGCGGCGCTGGCCCAGACGGTCGAAAATGGGGTCGATCCGGACCCCGAAGTGCCCCCGATCCCGCCGCCGGCCGAGGCGCCGGGGGCGGTTTCCCGAAACGAAGCGAAATCGGCCGCCGAGAAGGACGCAGGGTCTTGTGAGATTTCGACTTCGGGCGATCGTGACGGTCGGGCCGGGCGGCCTCGCGACGGGGCGATGCCGGTCGTCCGGCTCGACGACGGGGGGTGGGACGTCGCGACCGGGGTCGAAAGGGTGCCGATCGCGATCGTCGGCGGGGGTGCGTAGGGCCGTCGGACGGCCTTGACGACCCGATTTCGAGGGGGTCGCGACGCTCGCGACCGGCCCCGACGATCGCCGTGCGCGCGGCGGGCCGGGGGAAACGGCCCGCGAGGGCCGCGCGCGATTGACCGCGAGCCGTCCCGGGTCTTAAGATCGGAGGATCTGCCGGCCCGATCTTCCCTTCCGTCGTCATCGATCGTCCCCGGTCGGTCGTCCTTGTTGATGGAGTTATCTACCCATGATGCGCTGGATCATCCTGGCGGTCCTCGTGGTCGGCATCGCGCGGCGGCGACCGTGGTCGTCCAGATCGTGCCGACGGGCCCCGAGCCCAACCGCCGGCTCGCGTTCCCGACCCCCGCGGAGGGGGCCAGGCCCAGGGCGGTCGTCGACGGCGACCTGACCTACCACTTCGGCTCGATGCGGCAGGACGACAAGGGGCACCGCAAGTGGACCTTCCGCAACGAGGGGAAGGGGGACCTGCTCCTGACGATGGTCAGCTCGACCTGCTCGTGCACGATCGCCAACCTGAAGGACGGCAAGACGGCGACCGTCAAGCCGGGCGAGACGACCGAGGTCGAGCTCGAGTGGGAGACGCGCAAGAACAACGGCGCCTACAGCAAGTCGGCCACCATCGGCACCAACGACGCCGAGCACCCGACGTTCGTGCTCGCGGTGGAGGGTACGGTCCGCCCCGCGGTGATCGTCTTCCCGGCCGACGAGACGGTCAACTTCCTGGAGATCAGCAACGACCAGGAGGACCACACCGGCCGCGCGGGGGTCTACACGATCGACCGCGACGACTTCGAGATCACCAAGATCAGCACCTCGAAGCCGGGCGTGCTCCTCGTCGAGAAGGAGCCGATGGCCAAGGAGGAGCTCGACCACTTCCAGGCCAAGAAGGGATACCGGCTGACGGTCGACGTCAAGTCGGGGATGCCCCTGGGTGCGTTCCGCGAGGAGGTGGTCATCGGGACCAACCACCCGCAGCAGCCCGAGGTGCGGCTCTACGTCATGGGCAAGATGGTCGGCCCGATCAGCATGACCCCCGCCGAGCGGGTGCGGATGCCCGACGTGTCGAGCCGCCGGGGCGAGTCGCGGACGCTCAAGATGATGGTCCGCGGCCAGCGCGACACCGCGTTCCGGGTCGAGAAGCAGCCCGACCACATCAAGGTCCAGGTCGAGCCGGGCCCCAAGCACGAGCACGCCAGCGAGTATCAACTGACCGTCACCGCCCTGCCGGGGATCGCCCCGGGCACCGTCGACGACGAGATCGTCCTGAAGACCGACCATCCCAAGGCGGCCGAGCTGAAGGTCCCCGTCTACCTCTACGTCCACGACGGCAACTAGCGGATGCCGGATGGCGGATCGGGGACCTCGGGCCATCCGGCATCGGTCATCCGCCATCGGCCATGCCGGCATCGGCCATGCCGGCATCGATTGGCCTTACCCGACGGCCGGGGTGACGCTATAACAGCCCCGGACCTCGCGCAGGACGGGCCGAGGCCGTGGGGGCGTCGTCGCCGGCCCGCGTGCGCCCCGACCCGACCCGACCCGGGAGAAGGATGACGATGACCCGAACCTCTTGCCGGCCGCTGGCCGCCCTGGGCCTGGTCGCGGCCCTGATGGGCTACGTCGGGTGCTCCTCGAAGCCCGAGACCGCGCCGAAGGTGACCGGGGCCGGCCCCTCCTCCGAGGGCGCGGCGACCCCTCCGGCCGAGAAGCCGAAGCTGTTCGCCGACTGGCCCACCCCGGCCGGGGCCCTGCTCATCTCGGGCGAGCAGGACGGCTACCTCGAGCCGTGCGGCTGCACCGAGGGGCAGACCGGCGGCCTGCGGAGGCGGTTCGACCTGATCGAGAGGATGCGAGACCAGGGCTGGCCGCTCGCCAAGGTCGACCTCGGCGGCCTGATCAAGGACCCGGCCTCGGCGAGGGGCGGCTTCGAGCAGTCGAAGATCAAGCTCGACATGGCGCTGAAGGCGCTGGGCCTGATGACGTACGACGCCCTGGCGCTGTCGGCCGAGGACCTCAAGGTCGGCGTCGACGAGGCGCTCGGGCGGTTCCTCAACCTGGACAAGGGCCCCAAGGTCGTCGCGGCCAACGTCGTGCCCGACCCGGGGTTCGCGCAGGTGATCGTGCCGAGCGTCAAGACCGCGGCCGGGCCGGTCAAGGTGGGCGTGACCGCCGTGATCGACCCCGCCGCGCTGAAGGCGCTGCCCGACTCCGCGAAGGACGCGCTGCTGCCGACCGTCAAGGCCCCCGAGGAGGTGCTGGGCCCGCATCCTGGCCGACCTGGAGAAGGACACCCACGTCCAGGTGCTGATGGTCCAGGGGCCCCCCGCGATGGCCAAGTCGTTGGCCGAGAAGTTCCCCGGCTTCACGGTCGTCGTGGCGACCTCGCCGTTCGCCGACCCCCCCGACAAGCCCGAGATGCTCAACGGCGGCAGGACGATGCTGGTCAGCGTCGGCCAGAAGGGCAAGTACGTCGGCGTGGTCGGGCTGTTCCAGGACTCGAAGGTGAAGTTCCGCTACCAGAGGGTGACGCTGGGGAGCAACTACAACGGCCCCGCCGAGCCGATGCGGAAGCTGATCGAGGACGACTTCCAGGAGACGCTCAAGGCGGCCGGGGTGGTCGAGAACTTCCCCCGCCACGCCTTCGTCGGCGGCGCGGACGGCGCCACCTACGTCGGTGCCGAGGCGTGCCGGTCGTGCCACCCGAACACCTTCGCCAGGTGGGCGACGACCAAGCACGCCCGCGCCTTCGACGACATCGTGACCGACCCCAAGGGCAAGAGGAGCGACCACCAGTTCGACGCCGAGTGCGTCAGCTGCCACACGACGGGGTTCGAGTACACCTCGGGCTGGCGATCGGCCGAGGCGACGCCGCAGCTCAAGGGGAACCAGTGCGAGAACTGCCACGGGCCGGCGTCGAAGCACGTGGCCGAGCCCGACAGCCCCGACTTCCGCAAGGCGATGGCCCGCACCGCCGCCTCGGCCGACAAGGGGGGCCTGTGCCTCCGCTGCCACGACGAGGACAACTCGCCCCACTTCAACTTCGCGACCTACTGGGGCCAGGTCGCCCACACGAGACTGGACACCTACACCGACCCCAAGGTCCACCGGGGCCAGGCCGCCAAGGTCGGCGCGGCGGGAGAAGCCCTGAGGGAAGGAGTCCCGCGATGAGCGCCCCGGCGGCCCCGTCGAAGCTCGATCGGTTCGTGGCCCAGTATCGCCACGACCACACCCACCCGGTCAACCACGTCCTGCACGTCGGCGTCGGCTGGCCGATGTGCGCCCTGGCGGTGATCCTGCTGCCGTTCCGCCCTTTCTGGTCGCTCGGCCTGTTCCTCGGCGGCTACGCGCTGATGTTCCTCGGCCACTTCGCCTTCGAGGGGAACATGCCGACCGTCCTGAAGCACCCGAGCACCCCGTTCGTGATCGCCTGGGCGGTGATCCGCGGCCTCTTCGGTGGCCTCCTCCGCCTGGCGATGCCCCACCGCGGGCGATGATCGTCGCGGAATCCGGCGCGATCGGCATTTTGGCAGGACAACCCCGGCCCGGGCCACGATGATGTAGGTATCGGCCGCGCGTGGGATGGTTGGCGACGCCCCACCGCGGGCGGTAGGCTGGAATCGGATCGGGATCGTCACGCGATTGATTCGGGGGACCCTGGGCGATGGCCACCGTCACGCGACGGGCATCGGCCGGGCCGACCACGGCCGGCGGATGACGCTGGATGAGTTCATCGAGGCCGACTTCGAGGGTGGTCACTTCCTCTACGAACTGGCCCGGGGGGTGATCGTCGTGACCGACACACCCGGCATCAACCACGGGCGGATCGTCCGCCAAGTGGCCCGGCTGTTCTTCCGGTATGATGACCAGCATCCCGGCCGAATCACTTACAACGCGGGCGGGGGCGAATGCCGCTTGCGGCTGCCCGGGATGAGATCGGACCGCCATCCCGATCACGCGGTCTATCTGAGGCCCCGCCCTCCCGGCGATCAACCCTGGACGCATTGGGTGCCCGACATCGTCGTCGAGGTCATCAGCCGGGGGAGCAAGAAGCGCGACAACGTCGAGAAGCGCGAGGAATACCTCCGCGCCGGCGTGCGGGAATACTGGGTCATCGACCCGAAGGCCCGCGCAGATGCTGGTCCTGCGCGCGCCGGCGACGTCTGGGACGAGGTCGTCGTCGCGGCCGGAGCGACCTACCGCACCCACCTCCTGCCCGGCCTGGAAGTCCGCCCCGACGACCTGCTCGGGCCGCGGATCGTGAACGCCGGTACAGACTCCGCCTTGACACGTCCCGCGCGACCCGGCTACGATGCCGGTTCACTGGCACGTCCCGGGGACCGTTCCGTTGCGAGGACCGACGATGGCCGACCCGATCGCTTACGACGACTTCGCCAAGGTGGAGCTGCGGGTCGCCAAGGTGCTGGAGGCCCGGCCGCACCCCAACGCCGACAAGCTGCTGCTGCTCCAGGTCGACGTCGGCGACGAGCCGAAGCAGATCGTCGCCGGCATCCGCCAGCATTACACGCCCGAGCAGCTCGTCGGCAAGCTGATCGTGGTGGTCAACAACCTCGCCCCCGCGATGCTCCGCGGCGAGACCTCCAACGGCATGCTCCTGGCCGCCACCTCGGGCGAGCGGGTCGTCCTGCTGACGGTCGACGACCCCGCGTGCGCAGGTCGGGGCGAAGATCAAGTAAGAGTGGGAGGACTCACCGCAGAGCACGCGGAGGCCGCAGAGACAGGCAAGGAGAGAAAAAGAGAGAACCGGAAGAGCCGGGAACCGGATGATGAAGGATAGTGTTTCTGCTCTCGGAGTGCGTTTTTGACCTTAACTCCTCCTCTTGTCTCTCTCCGCGTGCTCCGCGGTCTCTGCGGTGAATCTCTTCCGGGAGTGGTGCCTTGCGTCGGGACCTCGGCGACTTCCAGACACCGCCGGCCCTGGTCGCCGAGGTCCTCGACGCGCTCGGCCCGATCGGGCGGCGGTGGCCGCGGGTGCTGGAGCCGACGTGCGGCCGGGGCCATTCCTCGCGGCGCTGGTCGCGTCGGATGACCCGCCGCGCGAGGTGATCGGGATCGAGATCCAGGAGGACCATTGCCGCGCGGCGCGGGAGGCCGTGGCGGGATCGTCGCCGCGTCGAGGTCATCCGCGCCGAGCCTCTTCGACCTCGACCTGCGGCGCGACCTGCCCTGGCGCGGGGAGGGGCCGCTGCTCGTGGTCGGCAACCCGCCCTGGGTCACGAGCGCCGAACTCGGGGCCTTGGGCAGCGACAATCACCCCCGCAAGTCGAACATCAAGGGGCTGCGGGGCCTCGACGCCAGGACCGGCGCCGTCGAACTTCGACATCGCCGAGGCCGTCTGGCTCAAGCTGATCGCCGAGCTGGCCGACCAGACGCCGACGATCGCCCTGCTCTGCAAGACCGCGGTGGCGCGGAACGTCCTGGAGTGCGCCGCGCGGACGGGCCTGCCGGTGGCCGCGGCCTCGCTCGCACGGATCGACGCCCGCCGCTGGTTCGGCGCGGCCGTCGACGCCTGCCTGCTCCGCGTGACGCTCGGCCCGAGGCTCGCTGTCCCGAGCGCGTGCCCGTCTTCGCCGACCTCCAGGCGGACGTGCCCGAGGCGGTGATGGGCTTCGCCCGCGGCCGGCTCGTCGCCGACCTCGACGCCTACCAGCCTCGCGCGTTCGCCGACGGCCGGTGCCCGATGTCCTGGCGGCAGGGGGTCAAGCACGACGCCGCGGCCGTCATGGAGCTCGCTCGCGAGGGCGATACGGGCACCCTGCGCAACCGGCTCGGCGAGCCGGTCGACGTCGAGCCGGACCACGTCTATCCGCTGCTCAAGGGGGCCGACCTGGCCGTCCCGGCCGCGCGACGTCCGGCGCGCGCGGTGGTCGTGACGCAGCGGCGGCTCGGCGAGGACACGCGACCGCTGGAGGCGACGGCGCCCCGGCTCTGGGCCTACCTCCAGGCCCACGCCGCGGCCTTCGCGCGGCGGCGGTCGTCGATCTACGAGGCCGGCCGCCGTTCGCGATGTTCGGCGTCGGGCCGTACAGCTTCGCCCCGTACAAGGTCGCCGTCTCGGGCTTGCACAAGGCCCCGACGTTCCGCGCGGTCGGCCCGGACGGGGGCCGGCCGGTGATGCTCGACGACACCGTGCTATTTCCTCCCCTGCCGATCGCCCGAGCAGGCCGCGATGCTCGCCGCGATGCTGAACGACCCCGAGGCGCTCGGGCTGCTCGGCGCCCTGACCTTCCGCGACGCGAAGCGGCCGATCACGAAGGCGATCCTCCAGCGGATCGACCTGTCGGCCCTGGCCGTCCGCGTCGATCGCGACGCCCTGATCGCCCGCGCCGAGGCGGCGAATTGGACCGGCTCCGCGGCCGGGGCGCCGACCCGTCGCGACGTCACACCGATCCCCGTCCCCTGAACCGGAGGACCGCGATGGCCTTCGCGACGATCAACTACTACAGCCGCTCGCTGAACAAGGCGTCGTCGTTCAACGTCGATCTTCCCCGACGACCCGGCCGTGCCCCGCCCGTGGTCGGTCTTCTACCTCCTGCACGGGCTCTCCGACGACCACACCATCTGGATGCGGCGGACGAGCATCGAGCGGTACGTCGCGGGCTGCCCGCTGGTGGTCGTCATGCCCGACGGCGGCCGGGGCTGGTACACCAACGCCGGTCGACGGGCTACGCCTACGAGGACGACCTGATCAAGGACGTCGTCGGCCTGGTCGACCGGACCTTCCCCGTCAAGGCCGAGCGGTCGGGGCGGGCGATCGGCGGGCTGTCGATGGGGGGCTACGGCGCGGTCAAGATCGGGCTGAAGCACCACGAGATGTTCGCCAGCGTCAACTCGCACTCGGGCGTGCTCGGGCATCCTCCGCCGCGACCCGGCGGAGTTCAAGGACCTCGCCCCGAGTTCGCCCGGATCTTCGGCCCGTCGCCCAAGGACGGCCCCGAGGACCCGTTCGCGATCGTCGAGCAGGTCGACCACGGCCGCATCCCCGCGCTGCGGATCGACTGCGGGACCGACGACCGTTCCTGCTCGACCAGAACCGCGCGTTCCACGAGCACCTGGAGTCGCCTGCACATCGCCCACGAGTACGAGGAGTTCCCGGGCGGGCACGACTGGGCGTACTGGGACCTGCACGTCCGCGAGGCGATCGCGTTCCACGCGCGGAACCTCGGCCTGGACGAGGCGGTAGACTGCGTTTATTCATGTTGCTGCATCATTAATTTCGAATTCGAGACCGCGAATTTCAGATGATGGGGGTGGGGGGCCATGCTCCGCGAACTGTCCGTCCAGAACCTGGCGCTGATCGAGGACGCCCGCGTCGAGCTCCAGGAGGGCTACTGCGCCTGGACCGGCGAGACGGGGGCGGGCAAGAGCCTGCTGCTGACGGCCCTGGGGCTGGTGCTGGGGGGCAAGGCGTCGGCCGACCTGGTCCGCGCCGGCAAGGGCGAGGCGCGCGCCGCCGCCGTGTTCGAGGTGGCCGACCCCGCCGCGCAGGGCCGACGTCGAGGCGATCCTCGGCGGGCCGCTCGACGACGACCAGTTGATCCTCACGCGGCGGGTCTCGGCGCAGGGCCGCGGCGCGGCGCACGCCAACGGGATGCCCGTGACGGTGGCGACCCTCCAGGCGCTCGGCGCCCGCCTGATCGACGTCCACGGCCAGCGCGAGGGGCACGCCCTGCTCGACCCCGACCGCCAGCGCGACCTGCTCGACGCGCACGGCGGCCATGAGGCCGCGCTGGCCGAGTACCGCGCCCGTCGCGAGGCGCACGACGCGCTGCGACGCCGCCGCCTGGAGCTGATCCGCGCCGCCGAGGACCGCCGTCGCCGCCGCGCCCTGCTGGAGTTCGAGCGCGACGAGCTGGCCGCGCTCGACCCCCGCCCCGGCGAGACCGACGAGCTGGTCCGCGAGGCGCACCGCCTGCGCCAGCGCCGAGCAGCTCCGGACGGCGACGGCCGAGGGCTACGCCCTGCTCTACGAGGCCGACCGCTCGGCGCAGGGGCTGCTCGAGCGGGTCGCGCGGCTGGTCGCGCCTCTGGCCGACGCGATCCCCGAGCTGGCCTCCGCCGCGGCCGACCTCGACCGCCTGGCCGACGAGGTCCGCGAGGTCGCCTACAGCCTCCGCGACCTCGGCCGCGACTGGGACGACGACCCCGAGCGGCTGGAGGAGGTCGAGGCGCGCCTGGCGTCCTACCGCCGCCTGGCCGCGCGGTTCCGCTGCGCGCCGACGAGCTCGCCGCCCGCCGCGACGAGGTCGAGACGCAGCTCGCCGCCATCGAGCAGGACGAGGCCGACCTGGTCGGCCTCGACGCCCCCCTGGCCGACGCCTGGCGCGCGCTGATCGTCGCGGCGACGGCCCTCTCGGCGGCCCGCCAGCGCACGTCGAAGGCGTTCGCCAGGGCGATCCAGGGCCGCCTCAAGGCGCTCGGCCTGGAGGGGGCGAAGCTCTCCGTCGAGGTCGCGGCGCAGGACCCCGGCGACGACCCGACCGCCGCGACCCCGCCCGAGTCGGGCCTCGATCGCGTCGAGTTCGTCTTCTCGCCCAACCCGGGCGAGGCCCCCCGCCCGCTGCGGAAGATCGCCTCCGGCGGCGAGCTGTCGCGGGTGACGCTGGCGGTCAAGACCGTCCTGGCCGGCGCCGATCGCGTGCCGACGCTGGTCTTCGACGAGATCGACACGGGCGTCGGCGGCCGACTCGGCGCCGTGCTCGGCCGGACGCTCGCCGAGCTGGCGAGGCACCACCAGGTCATCTGCGTGACCCACCTGCCGCAGATGGCCAGCTACGCGCGCCGCCAGTGGGTCGATCCGCAAGCAGGTCGAGCGCGGGCGGACCCGCACCACGATCACGCCCCTGGGCGAGTCGGACCGCGTCGACGAGATCGCCGCCATGCTCCGCGGCGACTCCGCCGCCGAGGGGACCCGCCAGGAGGCGCTGTCGATGCTCCTGGAGGCGCAGGCCGCCCGCTGAGCGCGGCCGCCGGCCGGCGCCGAATGTCGGGTTAAGAACGCGGGACGTTCGGGCCTCTTACGATGCCGGTCGGGGGGACCGACCACGACGGCTGCGGTCAGCAGTCCGGACGGGCCGTTCCGGCCAGAGAAAACGCTCGGATGGTTTATTTTGTGGAAACGATGTGAACTTCGGTCATCGCAATCAAATGAGTCGAAAAAAGTTCTTGACCTGAGATCGGTTTCGCACCAGTCTATGCAATTGCGAGCGACCCGATCGGCGTCGATCGGTTCGACCGAGGGATCAGGGATTGAGCGATCCGAAGCCCCGTCGCCGCGGGCCCGTCTCGCGGCGCGCCTGCGCCGCCCGGTCGGGGCGGCCGGGGCCCGACGGGAACGGGCCGGGGCGTCCATCTCGTGGGGCATCGTTCGAGGGCACACCAGGAGCGACTTGCGATGAAGGCGAAGAAGCATGCGTTCGTGCCGTCCGCGCTGGGCCGGCTGGAAGACCGCGTGGTCCTGTCGGGCGGGGTGCGGTTCGCCACGTCGGGCGCGGCGGTCCTGACGACCCGCGCGTACAACAATGCGTCCAGCGGCATCAACAGCTCATTCCGGCGGTTCGCGACCGACGGGCAGAACTACGTCCGGCTCGCCTCGGACCTGACCAACTCGCTGAAGGTCATCCCGTATGTCCGCGCCGACGGGCTGGCGAGCACGATCCAGGGCGAGGTCCAGAACATGGCCGCGAACATCGGCGCCGGGCAGGCCGGCGCGGTGAGGGCCGCGATGCTGGCCTCGCAGGCGGACCTCAAGTCGTTCGTCCAGCAGGAGGTGGCGGACGGCCGGATCGTCATCCGCTGAGCCCCGGGCCGTGCGGGGACCGCGATCGGCCGCCCGGCCGGTCGCGGTCCCCGTCGTCTCAGAAGAGCACGATCACGTCGAGGGCCAGCGTCAACTGGCTGGCGCGGGTGCCGTCGTTGAACGGGTGGGTGCCGCGGGCCCAGTCGTAGCGGGCCTCGGGGCGGACCCACAGCCAGGGGCGGGGCGTCAGCTTCAGGCCCAGCGTCATCTCGTAGAAGGTGTCGGCCACGCCGGTGGCGGCGCCGTTGTTGTCGCGGAACGCCTCGGCGTCGCGAGACGCCCAGCACCTTGGGGTGGATTTCGTAGAGCAGCCAGTGGACCAGGCTGTACCACTCGGTGTCATGGGGCGAGCCGCCGGGGCCGAAGCCGGGGGTGTTGAAATCGATGACCTGGTCCGATTGCAGCGCCTCGGTGAGCTTCTTGGTCCACTGGCGCGTCAGGACGGTGGACCAGTACAGGCGGTTGTTCGAGCCGTAGCCCAGGTTCCGGCGACTCGCCAGGAACGGCGGCGGGGTGGTGCCGGTCGGGAAGAACGGCGTGCCGGCCGCCGCGAACCGCGGGAGCTGGTCGGGGCCGACGACGAAGATCGAGTTGAAGCTCGTCCTCGTGTCCTTGGCCGTCCAGGTCAGGCCGCCGATGTAGCTCCACTTGTAGCTCTGATCGATCCAGCGGTCCCAGCCGTTGACCGTGCCGCTCAGGAGGTTGACCTCGTCGGTCAGGTGGAGCGTGGTTAAGCAGCCCGAAGAAGGTGAACGGGGTGAAGTTGAGCGTGTAGGGGACCGACAGGAGCGGGCGCTTGATCGCCTGCACCCCCTCGTACCCGGCGGGCGAGTACCACCGGCCGCCGACGATCTCCAGGCCCCCCTTGGTCAGCCAGGGGAGGTGGAGCTCGGCGTAGAGCTGCGGGAAGTCGACGCCCGCGAAGTGGTTCGGCGTGAAGGCGCGGTCGAACAGGCCGTAGTCCTTGGTGAACTGCCAGTCGTTGCCGAACAGGATGTCGTAGCGGAATCCCAGGTTGGGCCGGTCGTTGAGCTCGTTCGGGTTCTCGACGATCAGGTAATACTGGTTGCCCTGCCAGCGGTTGGCCAGGTGGTTCGGGTAGACGCCGAAGTTGATCCCGTTGCGCGGGGAGCCGTTGGCGTTGCCGGTGTAGCTGTTCTGAATCCAGCCGTAGAGCTTGACCGGGGAGTCCTCGATGTCGAGGGCCTTCATCAGGAGCTTGGGGGCCTCGGGCAGGGGCTCGGTCGGCTGCTCGGCCTGGGTCGGCTCGGTGCCGGTGCCGCCGCGCTCGGCGCGGGGGACCGTCAGGTCGGCCCCGGTGGGAGTGTCCGGGGTGGGCGCGGCGGACGCCGACGATCCGCCGCCGGCACCGGCGCCGGTCGGCTCGGTGCCGGTCCCCCCTCTCGGCGCGGGGGACCGTCAGGTCGACCTCTCCGGGCGCGGACGATCCGCCATCCCGGGGCGCCGCGGTCTGGGCGCGCGATGCCGGGGCGGTCAGCGCGACGGCGACAAGGACCAGGGACGAGCAGACCCCGATCGTCCCGAGTGACGTTCTCATCCCGCATTCGGCTCGTTCATTCCCCGGAGGCGGCCCGCCCTCGACGAGTCCGCCCCATCGATTCATCGGCCGTCGCGGGGGGATGAATCGAGCGAACCTGGCCGGATCATGCGGGATGGCGCCGATTTGACGATCATGAGGCGACCGCGGATCGACCCGGCGCCTCGTGATGCTCGGACTTCGGGCATCTTGTCCATGCGCGTTTTTCGTCCCGTCGAAAAAGGTGGTAGTTTCTTACTGACGCTGGGGAGGGAATCCGGGGCCCCGTGGGGACGGCCGGGCCGATCGGCCTCCATCACCGACAGGGGCCGGGAAAAACGCCGAGAACTTGGCCGGTTTCGCCGGGGAGGCCAAGGCGGGGAGCACTCTGATGGGGACGAAGAAGCACGCGTTCGTGCCGCCCGCTCTGGGGCGGCTGGAGGACCGGGTGGTCCTGTCGCAAGGGTTGAACTCCGCCGCCGTCGCGGGCCCGGCGATCCTGACAACGCAGACCTTAATCCTGTCGTCGAACCGCATCCAGTACGCTTACGAGAACTTCGCCGAGCACTCGCAGGACATCCAGTTGCTCCTGAGGCACCTGCACAACGCGGAGCGGATCATCCCGTTCTACCACCAGGGTCTTGAGCAGGCGATCACCAACGAGGTCTCGGACCTGGAAACGAACATCAACTCCGGCGTCGCCGGGGCGTTCTTCATGGCCCGGAAGAACTCGCTGGCGGACCTCCAGACGTTCGTCCAGCAGGAGGTGGCGGCCGGCGCGATCGTGCTCCGCTGAGCTTGCCTCCGCGCCGGGGACCTCGGCCGGGACGGCCGGCCGCGGTGCCCCTCGGGAGTGCCTTACGGGTTCGACAGGGACTTCCGGGATCCGAGCCAGGAGATGCGAAGGAGCACGGCGAAGAGGAACGCCGCCTCCAGGCTCACGAGTCCCGGTCGGTCGGGGTGAACGTTGACCAGCAGGCCGAGGATGAGGGCCAGGGCCGCGACGGCCTTCATGACCGTCGCGAGCTTCCACCTCATCGGCGGCCCCGGCCTCACGAGCCGGCCGGGGAAGCGCGACTGGAGCCACCAGAGCAGGCCGCAGACGACCAGGGCGTGGTCGATCCGGCCGTCGCGGATCATCGCCGGGATGGCGCTCTCGTGGACGAGCTCGACGACGACCTCCTCGCCGTGGTCGAGCTTCGGCGCTCGGCGACGCGGCGGGCGTTGGCGACCACGATGGTCGTGGTCCGCGAGGTCATGATCGAGGGGTTCGACCAGACGGTGCCGAGCAACTCGGGCGGGTCGCCCGCGTAGCCGGTCTCCTCGAGCAGCTCGCGGGCGCCGGCCGCGAGCGGGTCCTCGCCCGGGTCGAGCAGGCCGCCGGGGGTCTCCAGGCTGTCGCGGCCCGACCCGGCGCGGAACTGGCGGACCAGGACGACCTGGCGGTCGGGCGTCAGCGCGATCACGCTGACGGCGTCGGCCAGGTGCATCACGTAGAAGTCGTGGGACAGGCCCGTCGCCCGCGACCGATACCGCTCGCGGCGGAGGCGGAACAGCCAGTTCTCCTCGATCGTCCGGTCGCCGTCGCCGTCGCGGACCCAGATGCCAGGACGGCGTTCGGGCTCGGGGGCGGATGGACTCGCGCATGGTCGGGGCCTTCCTCGGTCCGGACGATCACGGCCAGCAGGACGTCGTCGACGAGCATGGCGACGCCGTCGTTGTCGTGGTCGCCGGTGACGAGGTCGGCGGCGGCGCGGACGTCGGCGGGGGCGTGGCCCATCGCCACGCCGAGGCCCGCGCCCCGGAGCATCGGCACGTCGTTCATGTCGTCGCCCACGGCGCAGATCTCCGACGGGGTCGACGCCCCAGAGTCTCGGCCAGGTGGAGCACGGCGGCCCACTTGCTCGCGTCGTGCCGGAGGACCTCGCACATCGTCCCGGCGTATCGCGGGCTCTTCTGGACGAAGGTCCGGACGCGGCCGGCAGAGCCGGTCGAGGACGGCCCGCTCGAAGTCGAGCATCGTCCGCGCGGGTGCCGATGGCGCAGAGGTGGAAGTGGAGGCCGTCGCCGGGCCGCTCGGGCCAGCCGCGGGTCGACCTCGGCGTGGCCGCGGTTCTGGTCGAGGTAGTCGTCGAACAGGGGCCGGCCGGTCGGGGCGCGGTCGACGACGAAGTCGGAGTCGTCCGGCGGCGCGGTCGGTGAACGAGAGGGCGGGCTCGTCCCGGTCGCGGAAGACGGCGAGCACCTCGGCCAGCAAGCCGGCGTCGAAGTCGGCCCGCCAGAGGGTGCGGTGGTCGGCCGGGTCCTTGACCAGCGCCCCCGAGTTGCAGACGAGCGGGGCGTCGAGCCCGAGCTGCTCGGCGATCGGCCGGGCCCGGCGGTAGCGCCGCCCGGTGCAGAGGACCGGCCGGATGCCCGCCCGCGCCGCCCGCGCCACCGCCTCGGCCGTGCTCGGCCGCAGGACGCCCCCGCTGTCGAGCAGCGTGCCGTCCACGTCGAGGGCCAGGATCCGGTACCGCGGTGGGCTCATTCGGATTTCACCACGATCGAGTGGGGAGTGGAGGGTGGGGAGTGGGGAGTAAACTCCATTCGTCTCCGCTCCCCACTCCCCACCCTCCACTCCCCACTCGATCGATAGGCCCCGACGGCCCGCCGGCCGCGGACGCTCTCGGGGAAGAGCGACTCCTGGTCGAGCGTGCCGTCGGGCGAGAGCGGGATCGGCTGGTAGTCGGTCTCGCGGGACAGGTGGGGGTGGGCCTGCACGTCGTCCTCCAGCGCGGGGGAGACCCAGAGCGTGCTCAGCTCCAGCGTGTTGGGGATGACGACCAGGCGGGCGTCGTTCGGGTCGATCCGCCAGCAGGTCTCGCAGCGCCGCCTCGAACACGTCGCGGTCGGTCGGCAGGGTGATCGGGATGCGGGCCCGCTCGAGCATGCAGGCGGTCAGGACGTTGATCCGGAACGGCTCGGGGTCCATCTTCGCGACCAGGCACTCGGTCGTCAGGTCGGCGAAGCCGATGCCGACGATGTTGCCGTGCGCTCTCCTCCGAGGCGTCGAGCACCGCCAGCCGGGTGATGACGGGCCGGTCGAAGTCGGGCTGCGTCTCGACCATCAGCCGGCCGATCACGTTCGGGTCCATCCCCGCGCCCGAGTAGTTCTTGCCGAGCTCGCCGACGATCAGCACGTCGATCTGGTCGAACGGCAGCCGTCCCATCAGCGCGCGGGCGCGTCCGAGCAGGACCGGCTCGACCTCCAGCAGCGTCTCGGGCTCGACCGCGACGATCTCGGCGGGGACGTCGTCGGCGTTCTCGATGATCTCCAGGCCGAGGGCGAAGGGGGTGTTCTCGATCAGGAACTTCCCGACGTAGGGCAGGATCTCCTTCAGCCCGCGGAGGCCGAGCTTGTGGACCTGCTCGGCCCCCGGCGCTTGCCCAGGCCGATGACCATCATCTTCAGGACGCCCGACTCGTAGGAGGCGTGGAAGTCGGTGTGCGGCTTGACCCGGTTCAGGATGACGATCGCGTCGGCGTCGTAGGCGTTCCGGTCGAAGTAGATCGGCAGGCCGACGTTGTTGGTCCCGAGCTCGACCGTGTCCATGTCGGTGCGGACCTCGACGCCCATCGTCTCGGGCGTGACGCCGTAGCCGGCCAGCAGCTCGCGCTGGCCCTCGGCGCTGGCGCCGCCGTGGCTGCCCATCGCGGCGACGATGAACGGCCGGAAGCCCATCTCCTTGAGCGCGTCGACGGCCGCCTTGGCGACCTTGGGGATGACGGTGATCCCCCGGCTGCCGACCCCGACGGCGATCGTCCCGCCCGGCTTGACCCGCTCGCGGAGCCGGCTCTCCAGGATCAGCCGCCGCACCGTCCCCGGCACGTCGGCCACCCTCGGCTGGGGGACGGATTGTCGAACACGCGCCAGGGGAGGGAACGTCATACGAGGAGTTCCTGATGTCGGGGTGAGGTTAGTAAGCGCCTTTTTCGGGGACGCAGCCGTCGGCATCGGGACGCTTGCCCATGACCAGCGGATTGTCGTCGCGGCAGACGGAGGAATAATCCCAGATCCAGAAGGCGTCGCCGGGGATCGCCCTGTTCTGGAGGTATGTGTGCAGCTCGTCGAAGTCGTCGAAGATGAGGCGGTCCGGAGATCGACCGCCGTAATAGAACCAGTGATCGACGATGACCGGCCCGTTTTCGAGGGATTCGCGGAGGGTCGCCAGGTTGCGCGGGGCGAGGATGTTCTTGCCCGAGATGGTCCAGTTGTCCGTTTCGTTTCGGAACGTCATGAGACGACCTTCCCCGGCCCCTCTCGGCCCGATCCCGATTCTATCAGGGGAGTCGCCCACGTTCCACGACCGCTCGCTTGATCTCCGAATGGGTGCGGTCACGGGATCGGATCGGTCGGGGTCGAATCCGAGTATGCACGGGCCCCGAGCGAGCGAAAAGGGCGTGCCCCGGGTGGATTTTGCCCCGGCCACCCGACCACCCCGACGGCGGGTGGAACGCGATGGTCAAGTTTCGATATTGAGCATTACCAAATAAGGTTGTAAAATAATTCAATGACGCGGGAGGCAGGGGAGGCTCGCTTCGCCATGTACATCGACCTGATCGTCTGGGACGACGAGGACGACCCCGATGGCAACATCCGTCACATCGACGCCGCCGGGCTGACCCCTGGGGAGGTGGCGCACGTGCTCCGGGGCCACCAGGGCGGGCCCGACGCCTACAGCGACAGCAGCGGGCATCCGATCGTCTTCGGCACGACACCCGACGGAGAGCGGATCGCGGTCGTCTATCTGGATCAGGGTGACAAGGATCGGGTGATCATCTACCCCATCACCGCCTATCCCGTCCCCGAGTATGGAGATTGAGCCGATGGAACCCATCAAGATTTCCGAGCGGACGCGTCAGCAACTCGACAAGCTCCCCCCCGAGAAGCGGGCCAAGGCCGAGGAGGCGATCGCCCGGACCCAGACACCTGAGTTCCGCGCTCAGGTTGCCGCCGACCGCGCGGTGCTCGACCGCG
Organism: uncultured Planctomycetaceae bacterium; assembly: GCA_963708145.1. Lineage (GTDB taxonomy): Bacteria > Planctomycetota > Planctomycetia > Isosphaerales > Isosphaeraceae. The sequence continues at coordinate 1,403,531 of OY970189.1, forward strand.
AGTATCGCGAGACCGGGCGCATCAGGACGATCGGGGAGTTCGTCCCGAAGGTCGAGCTGGAACGACTGAAGGGATTCCTGGCGACCCTGCGCCGCGAGCGCGAGGCGCGGGGGCTGAGCCTGGCCGACGTGGCCGAGCGGTCCGGGATCGACAAGGCCGCGCTGAGTCGGCTGGAGAACGGCCAGCAGATCAACCCCACGGCCTTCACCCTGGCGCTACGCCCAAGCCATCGGCAAGCGGTTGACCTTCGCGCTGGAGGACCAGCCCGCCGACACGGGGAGTCCGAGGTGAACGCCGAGACCGGCCCCGCCCCGATTGGCACTCCGGCGCGCCAGACGGCGATCCTCATCCTGACGCGCGACGGCCTTGAGCTGGCCCGTCGTCTCCGCGACGCCCGGCCCGGAGGGACGAGGATCTTCGGGCCGTCGTGCGTGGTCGGGGCGTGCGGAGGGCCGGCGGTGGGGGGCGAGCGGATCTTCGAGACGGAAGAGCCGGGCGTGTTCGGGTGGGTCGGGCCGCTCCGGACGGCGTTCCCGGCGATCTGGGATGAGTCCGACGCGATCGTCGCCGTGATGGCGCTGGGGATCGTGGTCCGACTCGTCGGGCCTCTCGCGACGGACAAGAGGCGCGACCCGGCGGTGGTCGTGGTCGACGACGCTGGGCGGTTCGCCGTCAGCGTGCTGGGGGGGCACGGGGCGGGGGCGAACGTCCTGGCGCGCGAGGTCGCCGGGGTCCTGGGCGCGACGCCGGTCATCACGACCGCCAGCGAGGCGCACGGGCTACCGGCCGTCGATCGGATCGGCCGAGACCTGGGGTGGAAGGTCGAGAGGGCCGAGAACCTGACGCGGGTGGCCGCGGCCGTCGTCCGGGGGGAGACGGTTGCCGTCTGGCAGGATGCCGGATCGACCGTCTGGTGGCGGCCGTTCGGGGCGTGGCCGGGGCACTTCGTCCGGGTCGATGATTGGGATGATCTCGCGGCGCTGCGGCCCGCGGCGGTGCTGGTCATCAGCGACCGGATCGAGCCCGAGGGGCTACCTTCTGCGACGACCCTCGTCTATCGCCCGCCGACCCTCGTCGCGGGCCTGGGATGCCGTCGCGGGACGACGGTCGAGGCGCTCGCAGCCTGGCTCGATCGGGTGTTCGCCGACCATCGCCTGGCGCGAGGGAGCCTCGCCGCGCTGGCGACCGTCACCCTGAAAGCCGACGAGCCCGGTTTGATCGAACTGGCCGAGGTACTGGGTGTACCCCTGCTCGCATTCCCACCCGAGCAACTGGATGCCCAGCCGGGGATCGAGACGCCCAGCGAGCGGGTGCGGTCGAAGATCGGGATCGCCGCGGTGGCCGAGCCCGCCGCGCTAAGGGCCGCGGGGGCGATGCGGCATCCTCGTCCCCAAGCAGGTGGGGCCGGGCGTCACCCTGGCCGTGGCCCGCAAGCCCGAGGCTCCCGATCACCAGGAATAGTACGACGACAGTCCCGGGCCGAGCCCGCGGCGTAGGCGCCGACCGGCGGGGTTGGGATGTTCACGCCGGGCGTGTACGGGACCGGGAAGGTCCGGTAGTAGTACGACGCGCCGTACACGTAGCCGTCGGTCGCGAAGCCGGGCCGCCACAGTCCCACGCCGAACCGGCCCGGCAGCATCCCGTAGGGGGCGTAGCCGTAGCCGTAACCCCCCCCCGGGTAGGGCGAGGAGAACTCGGTATAGGTCCGCTTCATCCCCACGCTCGGCGAGCCGTAGGCCATCCCGAAGAGCCCGGGCGCCGCGTAGTAGCCGTTGATCCGCATCGGGCTGGTGAACCCCCCGACGGCGACCTGCGCCCGCGCCGGGGCGGCCGGCGCCGCCGTCGCGAAGCCGACGACCAGGACCGCGATCAGACGACGCATGGGAACCCTCCTTCGATGCTGACCTCGTGGACCGGCCCGCCCGGTAATTCTTCCCGACATTTCGCGGAGGGGAAGGCCCGTCCCAGGGAATTCCGCCCCCCGCGGACGAAAAAAGGCGGGAGGGGAGGACGCCCGGTCCCCCCTCCCGCCTCGCGATGCGATGGCCGCCGGGGCGTCGCCGCTCAGCGATACCCGTACGCCGGCCGAACATCCCCCCGCGGAGCAACCCGCGCCGCTGGGTCGTGTAGGCGCCGTAGTTGGTGCCGTACATCGGGACCCGGCCGTACGCGCTCGAGTAGCCGTAAGTCCCGCCCGGGTACGCGGTCGAGGCCGAGTAGTTCACGCCGGGGCCGTAGGTCGTCGTGCCCGGGACGCCGCCGTAGAAGCCCGAGCTGTAATAGGTCGACGGGTAGGCGTTGGCCCTCGGCCCCATGTTGTAGACGGAGGTCGAGGAGTACGGGCCGTTATACCCGCCCGGGTAATAGCCGAACTGCGACCCCGTCGTGATCCCCGCCGGCACGCCGCCGAACGCATTCAGGTTACCCTGGGCGTGCGCCGTGGGGGCCAGCCCCAGCACGAGGCCGCCCGCAATCACCAGCCCGAGAATGCGATGCATCGAAGTTCTCCCCTCTCAGAAGTAGAGATCGGAACAGCCGTGCTCCTGGGCCGCGCCGCGCGACGATCGGATCGGATCGATCCCGCTCCTCGGCGAGACGCCCCAGCCCCTCCCGCCTTCAAGAGGCCCGTCACGGCGACGGTCGAAATCCAGCCTACGCCCCGCGAGGCGCCGTTACCAGCGCCGACCGCCCCAGCGGTTCCTCCACATCATCCCGGGCACCCGGTATCGACGGTAGTTGTAATAGGGCCGATACCCGAAGCCGTACCCGGTCCCGTAGCCGTACCCCATCGAGCCGTAGTAGGGCGAGGCGCCATAAAGCCCCGTGCCCATGTAGGTGGCCCCCGGCGCCATGTAGCCGGAGTACCCCGAGCTATACGAGGTCAGTCCCAACCCGGAGGCGAGGCCGCCATACCCGTAACCATAGCCAGGATAACCAAGCCCGTAGCCGCCATAATAGGGGTTGCCGTAGCCGAGGCCGCCATAATACCCGCTGCCGATCCCGATCCCCCCCGCGTAGGGGTTGCCGATCGTGAGGCCGAACTGCGCCTTCGCCGATGACGCCAGCCCCAGCACGATCCCGCCCGCCAACACGATCCCGAAAAGTCGTCGCATGGCTCGTTGCTCCTCCCTCGGGTGAGGGGCTGGCCCCGTCGGCGCAGCCCCGAGCTTCCTCACCATCGTTATAGGACAAATTTCGGAAGCAGATGGCATGCCGAACCGGGCCAACCCGGATTTTTGGACATCCTAAACTCAAATTTAACGGCGACCGAAAATAGATTGTAATTGACCTAAAGGAGAGATTATGATGATCTTGACCCAGGATTTGCTGAGCCATACGCCGACCGGGGCTTGGGCGGCGGGAAAGGGGACGGAGGCTATGGCGCTGGTGGCGGAGACGGGACCGGAGCGGCGGTCGCTGGAGGAGGTGCATGGGTCGGTCCGGGTGGGGCATGGCAACGCATTGAAGCGGCTGTTCGCCTTCATGGGCCCGGCCTACCTGGTGAGCGTCGGCTACATGGACCCGGGCAACTGGGCGACCGACCTGGAGGGGGGGGCGCGGTTCGGCTACGCGCTGATCTGGGTCCTGCTGATGTCGAACCTGATGGCCGTGCTGCTCCAGACCCTGGCGGCGCGGCTCGGGGTGGTCACCGGGCACGACCTGGCGCAGGCCTGCCGCGTCGAGTATTCGCGCGGCGTCAACGCGGTGCTCTGGGTCCTGGCCGAGGTCGCGATCGCCGCGACCGACCTGGCCGAGGTCCTGGGCACGATCATCGCGCTGAAGCTGCTGTTCGGCATGCCTTTGCTGTGGGGGTGCCTGGTCACGGCGTTCGACACGTTCGCGCTGCTGTGGCTCCAGCGGTTCGGGATGCGGAAGATGGAGGCGGTGATCCTGGCGCTGGTGGCGACGATCGGCGCGTGCTTCCTGATCCAGATCTTCATGGCGAGGCCCGACGGCGCCGCGGTGCTGGCGGGGATGCGGCCGAGCCTGCCGCCGGGGGCCCTGTTCGTGGCGATCGGCATCCTGGGCGCGACGGTCATGCCGCACAACCTGTACCTCCACTCGGCTTTGGTGCAGTCGCGGCGGATCGGCGGCGACGCCGCGAGCCGGTCGACGGCGTGCCGCTACAACCTGGTCGACTCGGCGATCGCGCTGAACGCGGCGTTCTTCGTCAACGCGGCGATCCTGGTGCTCAGCGCCGCGGTCTTCCACCGCCACGGCGTCGAGGTCGCCAGCATCGAGGAGGCGCACAAGCTGCTCCCCTCGTTCCTCGGCTCGGCGGCGCCGGTGCTGTTCGGCATCGCGTTGCTCTGCGCCGGGCAGAGCTCGACGCTGACCGGGACGCTCGCCGGCCAGATCGTGATGGAGGGCTACCTCCACCTGCGGATCGCCCCCTGGCTCCGCCGCCTGGCGACCCGCCTGGTCGCGCTGACGCCGGCCGTGCTGGTCATCTACTTCGCGGGCGAGTCAATGACGCAGCAACTGCTCGTGCTGAGCCAGGTGATCCTGAGCCTGCAACTGTCGTTCGCGGTGATCCCTCTGATCCACTTCACGTCGAACCGGAGGAACATGGGGGCGTTCGCGACGCCGTGGTGGGGCCAGGCGCTCGCCTGGGCGACGGCGGCGATCATCGTGGCGCTGAACGGCAAGCTGGTGCTCGACAAGGTCGGCGAGTGGGTCGCGCTGGCGGCGGCCTCGGGGGTGACGGTCGGCCCGCTGCCCGCCTCGTGGCTGGTGGCCGCGGGCCTGTACGGGCTGGCCGGCTCGATCGGGCTGCTGCTGCTCTGGGTATCGCTGAAGCCCTTGGTCCGCCCCTCGCCCGCCTGGAAGCCGGCGCCGAGCGTCCACCTCGACTGGGTCGAGATGGTCCGGCCCCGCCCCCTGGCGACGATCGGCGTGGCGCTGGAGCACGACCGGGCCGACGCGGAGATCCTCAACCGGGCGCTGGGCCTGGCGCAGCCCGGGCGGACCCGCCTGGTCCTGCTCCACGTCGTCGACACGCCGATGGCGCGGGTCTACGGCGCCGAGACCGCCGACCGCGAGACCGGCGCCGACGCGCGCTACCTGGACGAGGTCGTCGGGATGCTCCACCGGATGGGCTACACGGCCCGCCCGGTCCTGCTCTACGGCCCGGACCGCGCCGCGCTGCTGGTGGCGCAGCTCCGCCGCGAGCCGGTCGACCTGCTGGTCGTCGGCTCGCACGGCCACGGCCTGGTGCGCGACCTGCTGTTCGGCCAGACGGTCGACAAGGTCCGCCACGGCCTCGACATCCCGATGCTGATCGCCCGCCCCGACCGCGCCGCGCACGCGGGCGACCCCGCGAGGGCCCAGCCCCCCGCCCCCTCCTTCGAACCCGAGCCCGAACCCGAGTCCGACGCGGTCGTCTGACCCGGGACGGACAGCCCGCGCGTCGGGCGTGCTCCCGGGGTTGGGGGTGGTCGGGGGCCTCCTCCGGCCCCCGATTCGAGGCCCGCTCGCGCGGCCGCGCGGGTGCGTTGACCGTGGGCGCGGCGCATGCCTAGAATGGGGGCGAGCTCACCTGGACAGTCGGAGCGGGCTGCGTTCGGACCGTCATGGCGCGATGGCGATCACGTACTACAAGCGGTTCCGGATGGAGGTCGACCTCGACGGCTCGCCGGCCCCGACCGCCTTGCCCCCCCCGTTCGCCTGGGTGTCGTGGGAGGAGGCGCTCGTCGACCAGCACGCCGAGGTCAAGTACCTGAGCTTCCGGGGCGAGATCGACGCGAGCGTCTTCCCCTGCCTGGGCGACCGCCACGGCTGCCAGCGCCTGATGCGCGAGATCCGCCGCAAGCCGGGCTTCCTGGCGGGGGCGACCTGGCTGATCGCCGGCCCCGGGGGGTACGTCGGAACGGTCCAGGGGGTCATGGACCGCGGCCCGATCGGCGCGATCCAGAACCTCGGCGTGGTCCCTTCCTACCGCGGCCTGGGCCTGGGCCGCGCGCTGGTCCGCCGCGCCCTGGAGGGGTTCTACCAGGCCGGCCTCCGCCGGGTCTACCTCGAGGTGACCGCCGAGAACGCCTCCGCCGTCCGGCTCTACCGCGCCGTCGGCTTCCGCCGCGCCAAGACGCTCTACAAGGCGGTCGACGGCTGAGCGGGCCGCGGCCAGTCGTCAGTCATCAGTTCTCGGTTTTCAGTCGTCAGTGGTCAGCCGGAGTAAGCTCCGGTATCTTTCTACTGACGACTGAGAACTGACGACTGACGACTGTAAGCCACCCCCGAGGACGCCGTGCCGGACGCATCACTGATCGAGGAACACGTCTACCCGAATGGCCTGGTGCTCGTCGCCGAGGCGATGCCGGGGGTGCAGTCGGCCGCGTTCACGCTCCTGCTGCCGGCGGGGTCGGCCTACGAGGCCGCCGACCGCGGCGGCGCGGCCACGATGCTCAGCGAGTGGATCACCCGCGGCGCGGGCGACCGCGACAGCCGCGAGCTGCTCTCGGCGCTGGACAACCTGGGGATCAACCACGGCGAGAGCGCCCAGACGCTGCACACCAGCCTGGCCGCCGCCACGCTCGGCAGGAACCTCGTGCCGGCGCTGGAGATCTTCGCCGACGTCGTGCTCCGGCCCCACCTCGACGACGACGAGGTCGAGCCGATCCGCGCGCTGGCGATGCAGAACCTGCGGAGCCTGGAGGACGACCCCGGCACCAAGGTCATCTACGAGCTGCGCCGCCGCCACTTCCCCGACCCGTGGGGCCGCCCCGCGCCGGGGACGCCCGAGGGGGTCGCGGCGCTGTCGCCCGACGACCTGCGCCGCTTCCACCGCGACTCGTACCGGCCCAACGGCGCGATCCTCGGCGTCGCCGGGGCGATCGACTGGCCGGCCCTGCGCGACGCGGTCGGCCGCCTCTTCGGCGGCTGGGCGCCGCGGCCCGAGCCCGCCGTGCAGGAGCGCCCGACCGGCCCGCGGCGCGACCACATCGTCCGCGAGACGCAGCAGATCCAGATCGCCCTGGCCTACCCGTCGGCGACCGTCGCCAGCCCCGACTATTACAAGGCCCGCGCCGCGGCGGCGATCCTGGGCGGCTACTCGTCGGCGCGCCTGTTCACCGAGGTCCGCGAGAAGCGCGGGCTGTGCTACTCGGTCTACGCCAGCTACGAGAGCCACCGCGACCGCGCCGCGATCCTTTGCTACGCCGGCACCGCCGCCGATCGGGCGCAGCAGACCCTGGACGTCACCGTCGCCGAGATCGGGCGCCTGGCCCGCTCGGGCGTCGAGCCCGACGAGCTGGAGACGATGCGCGCCGGCCTGAAGAGCTCGCTGATCATGGCGCAGGAGTCGAGCATGGCCCGCTCCGGCTCGCTCGCCTCCGACTGGTTCTACCTCGGCCGCGTCCGCTCTTTGGCCGAGATCTCCGCCGCGCTCGACGCGCTGACGCCCGAGTCGGTCAGCGAGTACGCCGCGGGCCAGGAGCCTGGCCGACATGACGATCTTGACCCTTGGCCCCAACGCTTTGACGTTCCCCATGTAGGGCGCGTTGCACACGCCACTCGCCGACACGGATTCCGAGCCACGAACCATGCGCTTCCACCACACCGTCCTCGATAACGGCCTGCGGGTCATCGCCGAGCTGAACGACCAGGCGCATTCGGTCGCCTCGGGGTTCTTCGTCAGGACGGGCAGCCGCGACGAGGCGCCGAAGAGTCGGGGCTGTCGCACTTCCTGGAGCACATGATCTTCAAGGGGACCCCCCGGCGCGACGCGCTGGCGGTCAACCGCGACTTCGACCGCGTCGGGGCCAAGCACAACGCGCAGACGTCGGAGGAGGACACGTTCTACCACGTCACCTGCCTGCCCGAGTACCTGCCGCAGGCGTTCGACGTCCTGTCCGACATCCTGCGGCCCACCCTGCGCGAGGACGACTTCGACACCGAGAAGCAGGTGATCATCGAAGAAATTAAGATGTACCTGGACAACCCGATGTCGGTCGCCTACGAGGCGGCCAAGGACGCGCACTTCGGTCCGCACCCGCTCGGGAGGAGCATCCTCGGCACGGCCGAGACGATCGGTGCCATGAAGGTCGAGCAGATGCGCGACTACTTCGCCCGGCGGTACAGCCCGGCGAACATCGTGCTGGCCTTCGCCGGCAAGACCGACTGGGACCATGTCGTCGGCCTGGCCCGCGAGCGCTGCGAGGGCTGGCAGGGAGGCGAGGCGGGCCGGCAGGCCGTGCCGCCGAAGGGGACCGGGTCGTTCCGCGCCCTCCTCCGCGCCGAGGACCAGCAGCAGACGATCATCGGCGTCGCCGACGCCCCCCCCCTGGAGGGCGACGACCGCTACGCCGCGCAGCTCCTGGCGACCGTCCTGGGCGACCACACCGGCTCGCGGCTCTACTGGTCTTTGATCGACCCGGGCCACGCCGACGGCGTCGAGGTCTCGTACCAGGACTACAACCAGGCCGGCGCCCTGTTCACCTTCCTGAGCTGCGAGCCCGGCGAGGCGCAGGCGAACCTCGGCCGGATCGCCGACGTCTTCCGAGGCGCGATGGCGAAGGGCCTGACCGAGGACGAGCTCACGCAGGCCAAGAACAAGGTGCTCTCCCGCTCCGTCCTGCGGAGCGAGCGCCCGATGGGCCGCCTGGCGTCTCTCGGCTTCCATTGGACGTACCGCCGCGAATACCTGTCCGTCGCCGACGAGCTCGACGCCTTCTCCCGCGTCACGCTCGACGACCTGCGCCGGGTCATGGAGGCGTATCCCCTCCTGCCGATGACCATCGTGTCGGTCGGTCCGACGACGGACATCCACCCGCCGGAATGAGTCTGGGAGGTCTTCATGCGTCACGCGATGGCCATCCTCGCGACGATCCTCATCCTGCACGCCCCCGCGCGCGCCGACCAGCCCGGGGCGAAGGCGACCGCCGACGGGCTGCCCACGCTGTTCCTCATCGGCGACTCGACCGTGAAGAACGGCAGCGGCAAGGGAGCGGACGGGCTGTGGGGGTGGGGCGACCGCATCGCCCCCTTCTTCGACAGTTCGAAGATCCGGGTCGAGAACCGAGCCCGGGGCGGCCGGAGCAGCCGGACGTATCAGACCGAGGGGCTGTGGGACCAGGTCCTCGCCGAGATGAAGCCCGGCGACTTCGTCCTCATGCAGTTCGGCCACAACGACGGCGGCCCGCTCAACACGGGGCGGGCCCGCGCCTCGCTGAAGGGCACCGGCGACGAGACGCAGGAGGTCGTGATGGAGGCGACCGGCAAGACCGAGGTGGTCCACACCTACGGCTGGTACATGCGGAAGTACATCGCCGACGCCAAGGCCAAGGGAGCCACGCCCATCGTCCTCTCGCCGGTCCCTCGGAACATGTGGAGGGACGGGACGGTCATCCGCGCCTCGAACGACTACGGCAAGTGGGCCGCCGAGGCGGCGAAGGCCGAGGGCGCGGCCTTCATCGACCTCAACGACCTGGTCGCCAGGCGCTACGAGGAGGCCGGGCCCGAGAAGGTGAAGACGTACTTCCCCGGCGACCACACGCACACCAACGACGCCGGCGCGGCGCTGAACGCCGCCGCGGTGGTCGAGGGCCTCAAGGGGCTGAAGGATTGCTCGCTGTGCCGCTACCTGTCGGATGCGGCCGGGAAAGGTTGAGAACAGGCAATGGCGGAACTCCTCCTCGTCGTCGAGGATGTGTTCACGATCCCGACGCGAGGGGTCGTGCTCGTTCCTGGATTGAAGATCGAATCGATCCCGCCCGGGATTCGCCCGGGGGACACCGCGATCGAGTTGCGTCGGCCCGATGGATCTTCGGTGGCGACGAAGATCCGGGCGATCGAGTTGCCTCTCATGAACCCCCCCGATTGGTTGGTCTGATCTTGCTCCCGCCCGAAATCCGGAAAGAGGATGTGCCCATCGGGACCGAAGTCTGGATGGTGCCGTGACATATTACCATCAGGCTCGCGTTGCCCACTGATGAGGGACAGCGGATAATTGAGGGTCGGGATCGAGGCGCGGGCCGGGAGGACCCCATGGGCACGAAGACTCGGGTCACGTACGACCAGTTCGATGAGATGATCCGGCGGGGAGAGTTCGAAGACACCGAGGAACGGATCGAGCTCCTCTTCGGCGAGATCGACATCATGCCCTTGCCCGATCCCCGCGCGAGTCGATCGTCGACGACCTGAACGAGTGGAGCTTCACCTCCCTCCCGGCGGGAGCGGCCCGGGTCCGCGTCCAGAACTCGCTGGGTATCCCCGAGCTCGAGAGCCTGACCGTGCCGGACATCGCCTGGATGCGGAGGCGGGATTACTCGAAGCAACGCCCCCTCGCGGAAGACGTCCTGCTCGTGATCGAGGTCTCCGACTCCACTGTATCCCGCGACCGGAACAAGAAGGGCAAGCTCTACGCGGCGGCGAGGATCGCCGACTACTGGATCGTCAACGTCCGCAAGCGATGTCTCGAAATCCGGCGTGATCCCCAGGGGAACGCTTACCGCACCGTTCAGACCCTCGAACGCGGCGAAGAAGCCCGGCCGCTGGCGTTCCCGGATGTCGTGCTGCCCGTCTCCCGGATCTTCCCCGGCTGATTGCAACCCATGCACATCGTCAGCCTGCTCCCCTCCCTGACCGAGTTGGTCTGCGCCCTGGGCCGGGGCGATGACCTCGTGGGCGTGTCGCACGAGTGCGACTTCCCGCCGGGGGTCGAGACACGGCCCCACCTGACGAGGAGCCGCATCCCGACCGCCGCCTCCAGCGGGGCGATCGACGCGATGGTGGCCGAACAGGCGGGGAGCCTCTACGAGCTCGACGCCGACCTGCTCGCGAGGCTCGCGCCCGACCTGGTGCTGACGCAGGAGCAGTGCGACGTCTGCGCGGTCAACGAGGCGGCGGTGCGTCGGGTCGCCTCGGCGCTGCCGGGCCCTCCGCGCGTCGAGAGCGTCAACCCGACCTCTCTCGACGGGGTCCACGCGATGTTCCGCCGCGTCGGCGACCTGCTCGACGCCCGCGACGCGGCCGAGCGGCTGATCGCCGCCTTCGAGGCAACCGCCGCCGAGGTCGCCCGCCAGCGTCGCGGCAAGCTGACCCGCCGCACGCTCCACCTCGAATGGTTCGACCCACCGTACTCGTCCGGGCACTGGAACCCGGAGATCGTCTCGCGGGCCGGCGGCGTCGAGGTGCTCGGCCTCGCGGGCGAGCGGTCGCGCCGGGCGTCGTGGGACGAGGTGGCCACGGCCGATCCCGAGGTGATCGTGCTCTCGCCGTGCGGGTTCACGCTGGAACGGTCCGAGTCCGAGCTGCCGGCCCTGTCCGCGCGGCCCGAGTGGGCACGGCTCGCCGCGGTGCGTCACGGGGATGTCGTGCTGGTCGACGGCTCGGCCTACTTCTCGCGGCCCGGCCCCCGCCTGGAGGCCAGCCTACGGATCGCCGCCGCCGCGATCGATTCCGACGCCTGCGGCGAACTGGTCCCTCCAAATGGCTGGCGGCGTCTGCCGGGCGTCGCCTAGAATCGATCTCGGGAGAGGTCCCCTGCCCTTCCGGGATTGACCGCCATGACCACAACGCCGAGCCGGACGTTCACCCTCTTGGATGGGATGATCCTCGTAGCGGCGTCGGCCGTCGCGATCGCGTCCTCCCGTGAGATTGGCATCGGGGGGGTGTTTGATGGGTGGTCGAAGCAGGATTGGTCGGGTCGGATGGACGCCGTCTTGCAAACCGGCGTCGATGTCTTGATCCCGTCGCTCCCCGTGATCACACCGGCCCTGCTCGTGCTGAGGCTGCGACGGCCGAGACCTCCACTCCGCCGCCTGCTCCTCCAGCCGGGGGCGGTCGCCTGCGCCGTAGCGGCCGTCGGGATGGTGGTCGGGGTGCTGGATGGCTCGGTGGAATACGCCGTCAACGCCATCAACGCCGGCACCCCCTCGGTGCCCCACCGGAACCTGATCGGGCTGGTCGATGCCTCGTTGCGACCGGTCGCCTTCGCAGTCCCGGTTTGCTGGGGGCTGCTGGCCACGAGCCGGCTGTGTCGGCCGGAACCGAGCTGGATCGACCGGACGGGGCGCGTCGTCGGCATCCTCTGGGTCGTGCTCGCGCTCGCCTTCTGGGGCCTCGGGATCGTGAACATCGTCCGGCCTCGGCCCATCGGAGGGTTCGGGATGCCGTAGCCGGCCCGACCCGGAGGATGCATCACGGTGCTGATCCCAAGCCTCATCCTGTTCGCGCCGAACCTCCTGGCCGCACCGCGCGCAGCCTGGAGGTCGATCCGGCCGAGGTCGTGATCCGGGGCTCCGACGGCGCCGCGCAACTCGTCGTGACGGGCCCCGATCTCGACGGGAGGCCGGTGGACCGTACGCACGACCCCTCGACCTACTATCAGAGCCTCGATCCCCGCGTGGCCCGCGTCGAGACCGGCGGTGTAGTCCTCCCGGTGGGCGATGGCCGGACACAGATCATCATCCGCTCCGGTGAGCACTCGGCCTCGATCGGCGTCACGGTCGAGGACATGGCCGACCGCCGGCCGGTCTCGTTCGCGGGCGAGGTCGTGCCGATCCTCACGAAGAAGGGCTGCAACGCCGGGGCCTGCCACGGCAAGGCGACCGGCCAGAATGGGTTCCGGCTCAGCCTGATCGGCTCCGATCCGTCGCTCGATCACGAAAGCCTGGTCCGCGAGGACCGGGGCCGTCGGGTCTTCCCCGCCGCGCCCGGGGCGAGCCTGGTGCTGCTCAAGCCGACGGCCCGCGTCCCCCACGGCGGCGGGAAACGGATCGAGGTCGGATCGCCTGAATATCGGACCATTTCCCGATGGATCGCGCAAGGCTGCCCGTTCGCTGCCGAGGGGGGGCCGGCGCTCGCGAGGCTTGAAGTCAGCCCGGCGCGGAGGCGGGTCGAGCGGCATGGGCGACAGCAGCTCCGCGTGGTGGCGCACTTCGCCGACGGGGCCGAGGCCGACGTCACCCGCCTGGCCCAGTTCCAGACGAACGCCTCCGACCTGGCCGTCGCCGACGATCACGGGCTCGTCGAGGCGGGCGACGGCGTGGGCGAGGCCGCGATCATGGCAAGGTTCGGAGGCCGGGTCGCCGTCGCCCGCCTCGTGGTCCCGAACGTCGCCGAAGGCCCAGACTGGGAGCCTCCCCCCTCGAACAACCTGATCGATCCCCTGCTCTTCGGCAAGCTCCGCGAGCTCGGCATCCCGCCGAGCCCGTCCTGCACCGACGCCGAGTTCGCCCGCCGCTCGGCGCTCGACATTTGCGGCATCCTCCCCGACCCCGACGACGTGGCCGCGCTGGAGGATGACCCCGATCCCGATAAGCGGATCAAGTGGGTCGATCGGCTCCTCGACCGGCCCGAGTACGCCGACCTGTTCGCGATGACCTGGTCGGCCATCCTCCGCAACAAGAGGAGCCTCGGGGACCTGTCGAAGCCCGGCACGTTCGCCTTCCACGCCTGGATCCGGCAGTCGATCGCCGAGAACAAGCCCTACGACCGCTTCGTGGCCGAGGCCCTCACGGCCCTGGGCGACGCGGCGGTCAACCCGCCGGTCGCGTGGTATCGCCAGGCGAGGACGGTCGAGGAGCAGGCCGACGACGCCGCGCAGCTGTTCCTGGGGCTCCGCATCCAGTGCGCCCGGTGTCACCACCATCCATCCGACTCGTGGGGCCCGGCCGACTACTACGGCTTCGCCGCGACGTTCGCCCGCGTCGGCCGCAAGCCGGGGGATGACCCGGTCTCGCCGCTCGTGTACGTCCTCCCCGAGGGCCGCGCGACCGACCCGATGACGGGCCGCTCGTATGCTCCCCGGATGCTCGGAGGGCCCGAGCTCGGCGACCTCGGGCCGCGCGACGACCCGAGGCGGCACCTGGTCGCGTGGCTCCGGTCGCCCGACAACCCGTACTTCGCGCGGGCGGTCGTCAACCGCTCCTGGAAGCACTTCTTCGGCCGGGGGCTGGTCGACCCCGAGGACGACCTGCGGGCGAGCAACCCGCCGAGCGTCCCCGAGGTGCTCGACGCTTTGGCCGCCGACTTCGTCGCGCACGGCTACGACCTGAAGCGTCTGGTCCGCACGATCGCGACCAGCCGCGCCTACGATCGGTCGAGCCTGCCGAACGGGGCGAACGCGCGCGACCGCCGCAACTTCGCCCGGTTCTATCCGCGACGGCTGCCGGCGGAGGCCCTGCTCGACGCGATCGGCCGCATGACCGGGCTGCCCGAGGCGTTCGACGGCATGCCCGCCGCGACCCGCGCCGTGCAGCTCCCCGACGAGGGGTTCGCGTCACCCTTCCTCGACGTCTTCGGCCGCCCGGGGCGCGCGAGCGTCTGCGAGTGCGAACGGGGCGACGAGCCGAGCCTGTCGCAGGGGCTCCACCTGCTCATCTCCGAGGCGATCCAGCGCCGCCTGGCCGACGACCGTGGCCGCGCCGCCCGATGGGCCTCCGACCCGCGGCCGGATGCTGATAAGATCGTCGAGCTGTACCGCCTCGCCCTCGCCCGCCGACCGACCGCCGACGAGCGGGCCGTCTGCCTCGCCCACCTCGCCCGCCGCCGATCGGGGGGGAAGGCCCGTGAGGGGTTCGAAGACCTGCTCTGGACCTTGATCAACGCCAAGGAATTTTTATTTAATCATTAAGAGGGATTTCACCACAGAGACCACAGAGCACACGGAGAAGAAGGGGAGGGAAGAAGTAAAAAAGTAAGTTATTGAATAAATTAAATTAATTTCATTATTTTTTCTCTCCTCCTCTCCTCTTCTTCTCCGTGTGCTCTGTGGTCTCTGTGGTGAAATCCCTCTTCCCATTCATCAAGGCCCGGCCATGATCGACGTGTTCGCTGGTCGCTATGGGACGTGTGAGGGCCTCGGCCGGCGGAGCTTCCTGCGCGTCGGGGCGCTGGGGCTGGGGGGGCTGGCGCTGGCCGACCTGCTGCGGCTGCGGGCGCGGGCCGAGAGGCCGAGGGACACGGCGGTCATCCAGGTGCTGCTCGGCGGCGGGCCGTCGCACATCGACACGTATGACCTGAAGCCCGACGCGCCCCGCGAGCTCCGGGGCGAGTTCCGCCCGATCGCGACGGCCGTGCCGGGCGCGACGATCTGCGAGCTGCTGCCCAGGCAGGCGCGGGTCATGGACAAGCTGGCGATCGTCCGGAGCCTGCACCACGACTCGGCCGACCACGGCGCCGGGTCGCACTGGATCGCGACCGGGTTCCGCCCCGCGCAGGACCAGCCGAGGGCCAACGAGAGGCCGAGCGTCGGGTCGATCGTCGCGCGGCTGCGGGGGGCGAACGGGCCGGGCGTGCCCCCCTATGTCGCGCTGCCCCGGGCGCGGCGTACGCGCAGGCGGCGTACCTCGGGCCGGGATACAACCCGTTCTCGCCCGACGCCGACCCGGCCGCCGGGGCCAGGGTCCGCGACCTGGAACGGCCGCCGGGCCTGTCTTTGGGACGGCTCGACGACCGCCGCGACCTGCTCGCGAGGCTCGACCGGCTCGAGCGCGCCGCGACGCCTCGGGGATGATGGAGGGCATGGACCGCTTCACCGCCGAGGCCTACGCGATGATCGCCGGCCCTCGCGCCGCGCGGCGTTCGACCTGTCGGCCGAGGACCCGCGCACCCGGGACCGCTACGGGCGGACCCCGGTCGGCCAGACGTGCCTGCTCGCCCGCCGCCTCGTCGAGGCGGGCGTGACGTTCGTCACGGTCGTCGAGGGGGGCTGGGACCACCACGGCCAGCTCTTCGCCAACTGCCGCAAGCAGCTCCCCGCGCTCGACGCCGCGCTCGCCTCTCTGGTCGAGGACCTGCACGACCGCGGCCTCGATCGTCGCGTGCTGGTGCTCGCCTGGGGCGAGTTCGGCCGCACGCCTCGGATCAACGGCGCCTCCGGCCGCGACCACTGGCCGGGCTGCATCGAGCGCGGTCCTCGCCGGGGGCGGGCTCCGGATGGGGCAGGTCGTCGGCGCGTCCAGCCGGGGGGCCGAGCACCCCATCGAACGCGCCCTGCGCCCCGAGGACGTGATCCACACCATTTACGATGTGCTCGGCATCGACCCGCGCCACGAATTCCCCGACGACGCCGGCCGACCGCTGGCCGCCCTCAACCAGGGGCGGGCGATCGACGAGCTCCTTTGAAGAAGAGAAAGCTCACCACAAAGGCACAAAGGACACAAAGGGAAGACCCAGGAAAATGGCTCCTGCCGTCCCCTCCCGCGTGCTTTCGATCCTCGTCCCCGCGCCCCGCGTGGGGGCGAGGGATTCCTGCCCGACCGGCTCGTACAGCCTCCACAAAGGTAGTATCGAGGAAAACGCCCCTCCTGTTCTGTCCTTTGTGTCTTCCTTCGTGCCCTTCGTGCCTTTGTGGTGAGTCTGATCCGCCCGCACCGCCCCAAGGAACCCGCCGCGATGTGCATCGCCCCGCTCCTCGCCCTCCTGCTGGCCGCCCCGCCGGCGCCGATCCCGGTCGTCGTGCCCGATCGCAAGGAGCCGGTCAGCTACGACGGGGAGGTCGCCGACATCCTCATCGCCAAGTGCGTCGGCTGCCACGGCGCGGCGCTGGCCGAGGGGAAGCTCAACCTGGAGGAGGTCTCCGGGATGCTCAAGGGGGGCAAGCATGGCCCGGCGATCGTGCCGGGCAAGGCCGACGAGAGCCTCCTGTTCCGCATGGCCTCGCACGCCGTCGAGCCGGTCATGCCCCCCGCCAAGAAGAAGGGCAGCTCCCGCCGCTCACCCCGGAGGAGCTCGGCCTGCTGAAGCTCTGGATCGACGCCGGCGCCAGGGACGACTCGGCCGAGGGCGCCCCGGCGGCCCGCCCGGTCGAGCTGGGGACGCTACCGCCCGGCGTGCATCCGATCGTCGCGGTCGACATGACGGCCGACGGCTCCCGCGTGGCCTTCGGGAGGGCCAACGTCGTCCAGGTCGTCGACGCCGCCTCGGGCCGGGAGGTCGCCGCGCTCGGCGGCCACAAGGACATCATCCAGTCGCTCCGGTTCAGCCCCGACGGCACGCGGCTGGCGGCCGGCAGCTACCGGGTCGTCACCGTCTGGGACGTCCCGGCCGACGGCGCGCTGTCCGCGCCCGGACCCTCGGCCCGCACGTCTCCCGCGTCCTGGCGCTCGACTTCAGCCCCGACGGCACGCTCCTGGCCACCGGAGGCGGCGACCCGTCGCGGTCGGGCGAGGTTAAGATCTGGGACGTCGCCCGGGGCGAGACCGTCCGCACGCTCGACTCGCTCCACTCCGACACCGTCTTCGGCGTCCGGTTCAGCCCCGACGGGACGAAGCTCGCCACCTGCGCCGCCGACCGGCTCCTGAAGGTCATCGCCGTGGCCGACGGCAAGGAGCTCCGGACGTTCGAGGGCCACACCCATCACGTCCTGGCCGTCGACTGGAAGTCGGACGGCACCCAGCTCGTCACCGGAGGGGCGGACAACGTGCTGAAGGTCTGGGACTTCGCCACGGGCGAACAGATCCGGACGACCCGTCCCGCCGGCAAGCAGGTCACCGCCGTGCGCTGGGTGCCCGGCAAGCCCGACATCGCGGGGGCCTCCGGCGACAAGCTCGTCCGGTTCTGGAATGCTGACACCGGCCGGATCACCCGCACCTTCACCGGCCCCTCCGACTTCGTCTTCGGCGTCGCCACCTCGAGGGACGGGACCCGCGTCGCCGCCGGGGGGGCCGACGGCGTCCTGTTCCTCTGGGACGGACAGAATGCCCAGATCCTCCGCAAAATCGAGGTTTCGCAGTTTAACTCGCCTTCCCAGATCATCTCTCCCAAGCTATAATTGGCTGTATGGCGGCCTCTGTGAGCGATCCACCCATCGGGTGCATGAAACGCACCTTCCTCCCTTGGGTCGCAAGGGATGGGTGCGTTTCACCACTCTCCAGGGATCGGACTTCGATCCCGGTGTCAGCCATAAAAGGCGCAAATCGTTGCGCAGATCCGAGGGATAGTAACACGCGGATCTGGAAGTGAGGGCCGGTGGGATTCCTCGTGCCCGCGGCCGTCCGCGACGCGCTCCCTCCCGGTCGCGACCCAGCCCTCGGCGAGATACGGAGTTCCCGGCGAAGGCTGATGGCGTCGGGTCCGTCCGACGCGGGATTTCGGTTCGTTCGGAAATTTCCCGGATTACCATCGGGTTCGTTTCGCACGGGCCGTGGTCGATGGTCAGCGGTCCTTGACCGCGGAAAGGAGAATTTTACCCAAAATTCCATTGGCTTCGTTTCGCTCACGGGATTTCGGTTCGTTCGGAAATTTCCCAGATTACCATTGGCTTCGTTTCGTCACCGTCGATCGCGATATTCGGGTCCGTTTCACCGGCCCCGATTCGACCCACGAACGGAACGGAAGTCGATTACTTTGACTGATCTATGTCGAGGAAACGGTCAAATTGGCTTCGTTCGGGGAAAATCATTCTCCTGAAAGCCAGGGCATTTCGAGATCGGGAGATCACTCCTCCTGGGACAGGAACGATCGCGGATCGCTATTGGAAGAAATCTACCCAGAATACCATTGGGTTCGTTTCGTCATCGGGATTTCGGTTCGTTCGGCGCATGAGATTTCATCATCTGTCAGATTGCCTAGAATACCATTGGGTTCGTTTCGTCACCGTGATTTCGGTTCGTTCGGCGCGGCGATTTTCGGTTCGTTCGGCGCGATCGATCATCCAGATTGCCCCCTCTCGACACTTCTTCCGGAGGGCGTGTCCGACCTGTCAATGAGCGGTGGAGAATGTCCCCCAAAGACATCATCGGGGCGGGGGGCGGGGGTGTTCTGTCGATCCTGGGAATCGCATCGGGCGGCGGGTGCGCACGTTATTTCTTATGTGAGAAATAGGGACTTGATTCCGGGCTCGGGACTTGCTAGGGTTCGCCAACGGGTCCACGTCGAAGCGCCGCCGGAGTGCTCGCCACGATGCCCGCCAACCTTCCTCCGCAATACAGCAAGGCCGAGGAAGAGTATCGCAAGGCGGCGTCGCCCTCCGATCGGCTCGAGAAGCTCCGCGAGATGTTCCGGCTGCTGCCCAAGCACAAGGGGACGGAGAAGCTCCAGTCCGACCTGAAGCAGAAGATCAGCCGGGCGCGGGACGAGGTCGAGGGGGCGAAGGCGGGGGCGGGCAAGAAGGGAGGCGTCAGCCATCGGGTGCCGCGCGAGGGGGCCGGCCAGGTGGTGCTGGTCGGGCCTCCCAACGCGGGCAAGAGCGCGATCGTGGCGGCGCTGACGCACGCCAGGGCCGAGGTCGCCCCCTACCCGTTCTCGACCCGCGCCGAGGTCCCGGGCATCATGGCCTGGGAGGACGTCCGGGTCCAGCTCGTCGACCTGCCTCCGGTCACGGCCGACTACCTGGAGCCGTGGGCCGTGGGGCTGGTCCGCTCGGCCGACGGGCGCTCCTGGTCGTCGACCTGGGCAGCGACGACGCGATCGACGCCGCCGAGGCGGTGCTCGCGCGCCTGGCCGCGGCCCACACCGAGCTGGTCGGCGCGGTGCCGCACGACGTCGACGACGAGGCGATCCGCCACGTCCGGGCGCTGGTGGTGGCCAACAAGGCCGACGCCGAGGGGGCCGGCGACCGCCTCGACGTGGTCCGCGAGTGGGCGGCGGGCCGATGGCCGATCGTGACGACCTCGGCGACCCGGGGGGAGGGGCTGGACGACCTGAGGCGCGCCTCGTACGATCTATTAGACGTCATGAGGGTTTACACGAAGCTCCCCGGCAAGCCGGCCGATCGGACCAAACCCTTCACGCTGCCGGTCGGCGGCACGGTCCTGGACCTGGCCCGGGAGATCCACCGCGACTTCGAGCACGCGCTGAAGTTCGCCAGGGTCTGGGGCACGGGCGCCTTCGAGGGGCAGTCGGTCGGCCGCGACCACGAGCTCCACGACGCCGACGTCGTCGAACTTCATCTCTGAGGACGGACGGGATCGGATCGGGTCGGTGCGGCCGGCGCGAGGGACGGGACGATGGGCACGGCTCTGATCGTCGAAGATCACCCCGACCAGGCGGAGATGGTCGCCAAGCTGCTCCGGCTGCGCAACTACGAGCCGATCGTCGCCGACACCGGCGAGACGGGCCTGGAGATGGCCCGCCGGCACGACCCCGACGTCGTCGTGCTCGACCTGATGCTGCCCGACATCAGCGGGTTCGACGTCTGCCGGCGGCTCCGCAGCGAGCCCGCCACGATGCTCACGCCGGTCGTGATGCTGACGGCCCTGGGCGACGCCGACAACCGCCGCCACGGCTTCCGCGTCGGCGCCAACGCCTACGTGACCAAGCCGTACGGCATCCAGGACCTGCTCGACGCCATCGCCGCCGCCCGCGCCTGGCGGGCCGAGATGGACCAGGGCGCCCTCCAGGGCGAGATCCACGTCGAGCTGAACAGCGAGATCACCCTGCTCCAGGACCTCAACGACTTCCTGATGAACGTCTGCCGCTCCACGCCGTTCACCAACGAGCAGGTCATGCAGTCTGCGGCAGGCGGTCCTGGAGCTGTCGCAGAACGCCATCGAGTGGGGCAACCGGCACCAGTCGGACCGCCTGGTCAACATCACCTACCGCGTCTACGAGGACCGCATCGAGATCATCATCCGCGACCAGGGGAGCGGGTTCGACATCAACAACCTGCCGCACGCCGCGGCCGACGACGACCCGTTCTCGCACCTCGACGTGCGCGACAAGCTGGGCCTCCGCGCGGGGGGCTTCGGCCTCATGATCTGCAAGGGGATGGTCGATGAATTGCGCTACAACGACGCGGGCAACGAGGTGACGTTGATCAAGCGGTTCGCCCTGGACCAGGGCGGGCCGCCGAGTGGGGAGTGGGGAGTGGAGAGTGGGGAGTGAAGCCGATCCTGAATCTCCCCACTCCCCACTGTCCACTCCAACGATCGCCACCCCCCCACGACCCGAGGCGGTCCCGGGCATGAACGGCACGCGGCCGACGCTGCTGGTGGTCGACGACGAGGCCGAGGTGCTCCGCTCGGTCCACGACCTGCTCCGGATGGACTACCGCGTCGTCACCTGCCGTCGCGGCGCCGAGGCGGTGCGGATCCTGGAGGCGCCCGGCGAGGTCCACGTCGTGATGTCGGACCAGAGGATGCCCGAGATGACGGGCGTCGAGGTCCTGCACCACGCCCGCCGGCTCAAGCCCGACGCCACGCGGCTGCTGTTCACCGCGCACGCCGACATCCGCGCCGTGGTCGACGCGATCAACCAGGGGAGCATCTTCCGCTACATCGCCAAGCCGTGGGACCCCCGCGAGCTCCAGGCGGTGATCCGCCAGGCGGTCGAGCACCACGACCTGCGGGCGGAGAAGGCCCGGCTGATGGCCGAGCTCCAGGAGACCAACCGCCGCCTGGTCGAGGCCGACCGGCTCAAGGGGGCGTTCCTGGAGGTCGCCAGCCACGAGCTGAACACGCCGGTGGCCGTGATGCTCGGCATGACCGAGCTGTGGAAGATGGCGCAGGGCCCCGCGCCTCGGACGCCGAGCGCGCCTGGGTCGGCCGCATCGAGACGGCCGGCAGGCGACTCGCCGCCACGGTCGAGCGGATGCTCAAGCTGGTCCGCGCCGAGGACTTCGGCCACACGCTCGACCTGGCCCCGACCCGCCTGGAGCCGCTCGTGCGCCAGGCCGTCGCCGACCTCTCCCCCTACTTCGGCGCGCGCGGCCAGCGGGTCGAACTCGACCTCGACCCGGGGCTCGGCTCGGCCGAGGTCGACGCGCCGAAGCTCGCCGACGTCCTGACCAACCTGCTGGTCAACGCGATCAAGTTCACCCCCGACGGCGGCACGATCCGCGTGGCCGCCGGCCCCGACGGCGCCGAGCGGGTCCGGTTCCGCGTCAGCGACCCGGGCGTCGGCATCCCGCAGGCCGACCGGACGTACCTGTTCGAGCCCTTCTTCACCGGGTTCGACACCCGGCACCACTCCTCGGGCGAGTACCAGTTCTGCAAGCGCGGGATGGGCCTGGGCCTCTGCCTGGTCAAGGCCTTCGTCCGCCTCCACGGCGGCACCGTCGAGTTCGCCAGCGAGCCCGGCGCCGGCTCGACCTTCGCCTTCACCCTCCCCCGCCATCACACCCCCCCCGCCCCCTCCGCTCCCGAGGCGACGGCCGTCACCCCGACGGCGGATCGAATCGGGGCCTGACGGGTTAATTTCGAAGTCTCCTCCATATCAGGCCAGAACACCGGCCGAGCTTTCCGATCGGCCCAAGGTCCATCACGGTTTCTTGCAAATCATCTTGCTGGAACGGATTGCGCTCGTTATACTAATTTAGTAGAAATTAGTAGGAGATTAGTAGATCGTCTCAAGGGTCTAAAGTCATGAGGATACCCGCCCGCCCGCCCGATCCCGACGCCTTCTTCAGGAAATTAACCCCCGCCCTGAACTTTTTTAAGAGAATCGCCCAGGCCAACATTAGTCCAACAGTGGGCGGGAGATACATCCATTGGGATAAACTCCGCCATTTGCCTCCGCCCGCCGACCTCTCGCATGAGGAGTGGTGGCTTGCGTTGAAGATGCAACGAGAGGGCCTCGCTCGACCCGTCCCGTTGCGGGACCGGGACGGAACCAGCTTCACCTATTCAATCGTCGATCCGCTCCCGGAAAGCCTGCACATGATCGACCTGTCGGCGGGCGGCAACGTCCAGATGCCGGAGCCCGTCACCAACCCTGACACGAGAGATCGCTACATCGTTCGATCACTCATCGAGGAAGCGATCACGTCGAGCCAACTGGAGGGTGCCGCGACGACTCGCGAAGTGGCCAAGGAGATGATTCGCCAAGGCCGGGCGCCGCGCGATCGTAGCGAGAAGATGATCCTCAATAATTATCGCACGATGCAGCGGATTGAATCGCTCCGGGGCGAGCTGTTGTCGAGGGATTTGGTGTTCGAGATCCACCGCATGGTGACGATGGATACGCTCGATGATCCTTCGGCTGCCGGGAGGTTCCGGAGGCCCGATGAGCGTGTGGTCGTCAGCGATACGACGGGCGAGACCCTGCACGAGCCGCCGTCGGCCGACCAATTGGACGCGCGGATGGAGTCGATGTGCGATTTCGCCAACGGCGGTGCATCGCCCGAATTCATCCACCCCGTCATCCGGTCGATGATCTTGCATTTCTGGCTCGCCTACGATCATCCGTTCGTCGACGGGAACGGCAGGACGGCGAGGGCGCTGTTCTACTGGTCCATGCTCCATTTGAATTACTGGCTGTGCGAGTTCATATCGATATCGGAAATTATCTTGAAAGCCCCCGTGAAATACGGGAGGGCCTTTCTCTATACCGAGACTGATGATAATGATTTGACATATTTTTTAGTATATCACTCCGAAGTGATACGTCGGGCCGTTGACGAACTGCATCGTTACGTCGAACGCCGCTCCCGGCAGTTGCGGGCGGTCGAGGCGGAATTGCGTGGCATGGGCATGTTGAATCACAGGCAGCGGGACCTGATCGGCCACGCGCTCCGACATCCCGGCCATCGATACACAATCGAGTCTCACAAGACCAGCCACAGCGTGGTCTACCAGACGGCACGATCCGACCTGCTCGACCTCGTGGACCGAGGGCTGCTGAATCAGAAGAAGCAGGGGAAGGTCTTGGTTTTCACCCCGGTGGATGACCTTGAGCGAAGGCTAAGACAATCCGGTTAGGAGGGCTGCATTCGTCCTGGGGATTCAGGATTCCGGGGCAGGCTCGGACCCGGCGCGGTCCTCGATGTACTCGCGGAGGTAGCGGAGGAAGGTGGGCAGGCCCTCGCGGTCCCAGGCGGTCTCGATCGCCTCCTTGATCCGCTGGTTCTCCGCCTGGAGCTCGCGGAAGGCGGGGGCGTCGGCGGCGTTGGGGTCGAGCGCCAGGATCTGGTCGTGCGTGTTGACCGACAGCAGGAACCCGGCCGCGTTGGGCCAGGGCTGCACCTGGAGCTTCATGTGCGGGTAGCGCGTTGCCCAGCCGCAGCGCGAAGATCGGCGCCGCGCCCGCCTCGCCCCCCTTGCCGGCGCGCTCGAACGGGGGATGGGTCAGCAGCGCCTCGGCGTCGGCGTCGGGCGGCCACTCCAGGCGGCGTCGCACCACCTCGGGGGGCGGGCCCGTCGCGTAGGCCAGCCCGAGGTAGGTCGCCACCGCCTGCCGCAGGATGTCGATCCGCAGGCTCCGCAGGTCCAGAGGCCCAGACGGCCCGAGCGGCTCCATGATCTCTCCCGCTCCAGGATGGTCGTAAGGGGAACGTCGAACGCCTCAAGTGCCGGGGGCCGGCGGCACGATGGCCCACCCACTCGGCACCGTCTACTTTCCCCGTTCGCCGTTCAACTTTCCACTTCCAAACTCAACCTTGGGTCTCCATGACGATCGTCATCGTGTCCTGCTTGCCGTGCCCGAGCCGGCGCAGGCCGGCGTCGATCCCCCTGGCATCGAGGTTGATCGCGTCGGTCGTCTGCGTGTAGGGCTCGACCGCGATGGCTCGGGGGTTGGTCGGGGGCGTGAACGCGACGATCTCGCGGAAGTTGCGGTCGAAGCCGAGGCGGAACTCGGCCTTCAGCGCCTCGTCGACCAGCCGGCAGGTGCAGCGGTCGCCGTCGAAGGTCAGCCCGGTCAGGACGTCGTCGAGCTTCAGCCCCGCCCGCGGCTGTCCCTTGCGGAAGTCGAGCCGGGCGTCGACGGGGCGGACCTCGCCGGTCGGGATGTACCCCTCCAGGACCCAGGACTTCGACGCGGGCAGGATCACCCGGGTCTTCTCCGGGTCGCCCGCCGGGTCGAGCGGCAGGAAGAAATACGGGTGGATGCCGAAGCCGTAGGGGAGATCCTCGTCGGTCGGGTTCGTCACGGTGACCGTCATCGTCAGCCGTCGCCCGCTCAGCGCGTAGCGGACCTGGAGGATCGCGTCGGTCGGCCAATTCGGCCGCTGCTCGGGCGAGTGCCGCGAGATCTGGTAGAGGCCCGTCAGCGCGGCCTCCTGCGAGTCGGCCTTCCGGTCGACCACGTCCCAGGGGGCGTCGATCGCGAACCCGTGGATGGCGTGCGGCGCCGAATTGACCGGCAACCTGTACTCTTTCCCCTTGAACGAGTATCGGGCGTGGTCGATCCGGTTCGGGAAAGGGAATAGGATCGGCGTGCCGTTGCGGCCCGGCGTCCGGGGGTTGTCGGCGAAGTCGTTGGCCGCCGCGATCACCGGGCGCACCCGGCCGGCGACCGGCAGCCGCAGGTCATACAGGTTGAAGCCGTACGAGGGGAGGATCGAGGCCGACGACCCCGTCTCCTCGTCGCTCAGGGTGTAGACCGTCCTCGTGCCGTGCTCCTGGGTGCTGATCCGGTGCGCCATCGTCGGGGAACCCCCTCGCTGCGGGAATTGGGAGGAAGAGATTTCGCCACAGAGGACACAGAGGACACAGAGAAGGGCGAGAGGAGAAAATCAAAATTAATTAAATCAAAATTGTTAGAAATTTCAAATCTTTGTGGCTTTTCTCCTCTTGCTCTTCTCTGTGTCCTCTGTGTCCTCTGTGTCCTCTGTGGCGAAATCTCTTCAATTCGATCGACGGGCGCCCATTCGAACGCCAACGGCTCCCGATTGCAAATGGTGCGCGGCGGCGTAAGATCGGAATCTGCCGACGACCACCCCCCGGAGCCGCGCCATGCCGACGCTCACCGCCGACGCCCTGACCGAGTTCGTGACCCGCCTGTTCGTCGCCGTGAGGGTGCCCGAGGGCGAGGCGCGGACGGTCGCGACCAGCCTGGTCGGCGCCAACCTCCGCGGCCACGACTCGCACGGGGTGATGCGGGTCCCGCAGTACGCCGACTTCCTGGAGAAGGGGACGTACAAGACGGGCGTGGCGCTGCGGGTCGAGCACGAGGCGCCCGCCGTGGTCGTGTGCGACGGCCAGTGGGGGCTGGGGCAGGTCCAGTCGCACCGCCTGCTCGACCTGGTCCTGCCCCGCGCCGAGGCGCTGGGGGTCGCGGCCGGCGCGGTGCGCGACTGCGGGCACATCGGGCGTCTGGGCGAGTACGCCGAGCGCGCGGCCGGGCGCGGGCTGATCCTGCTGGCGACGGTCAACAACTGCGGCGCCGGCCAGAGGGTGGCGCCCCCCGGCGGGGTCGAGCCCCGGCTCGGCACGAACCCGCTCTGCGCCGCCGTGCCGACCGACGGCGAGCCGGTCGTGCTCGACTTCGGCACCAGCGTCGTGGCCGAGGGGAAGGTGCGCGTCTACCACATCAACAAGAGGCCGGTCCCCGAGGGGTGGCTGCTCGACCCGCAGGGCCGGCCGACGACCGACCCGTCGGTCCTGTACAACCCTCCGCTCGGGTCGATCCTGCCGATGGGGGGGACGCAGGCGTACAAGGGGTTCGGCCTGAGCCTGGTGCTCGACATGCTCTCGGGGGGCCTCTCCGGCGGCCGGTCGAGCTTCCGCGGCGCGCCGGCGGCGCGGGGCAACAACGTCGTCTTCGTGGCGCTCGACCCCGCCCACTTCGCCGGCCGCGAGGCGCAGGTCCGCGAGTCGTCGCAGCTCGCCGAGTACGTCCGCGATACCCCCCGCGCCCGGGCGTCGACGCCATCACCCTGCCCGGCGACCCCGAGCGCCGGACCCTCCAGGCGCGCTCCGCCTCGGGCATCCCCCTCGAAGACGCCCACTGGGCCAAGCTGACCGAGCTGGCCGAGCGTCTGGGCGTGGCGGTCCCCCCCGGCCACTGAGGCTCGCGTCCCGGTCTCCGAGGGACGGGAAACGCGAAATGGGCAGTCCCCCGGCGGGGGCGCGCCGTTTGCTCACAGTATTCCTACGGTGAGGTATCCTTGCCACCACCCGTACAATGCGATTCGTAAGGCGCGACCGCCTTCCCAGGGGCGGATGTCGCGGGCCCGGCAAAGCTGTGGTCGTGAGGAAGCTCGGTCCCCCTCTCCCGGCGCGCCTCAGGCACCCGCGGACCCCGAGCATCCATCCGGGCGGATTACACTGCAAGCTCCTAAGCGAGAGGAGTCGGGGACCATGTTTTCGAAGCGGAGCGACACGCGTTCGGGCTTCACGCTGATCGAGCTGCTGGTCGTCATTGCGATCATCGCCGTGCTGATCGCCTTGCTGCTGCCCGCCGTGCAGGCGGTGCGCGAGGCGGCCCGGCGGATGCAGTGCGTCAACAACCTGAAGCAGATGGGCCTGGCCGTCCACAACTACATCTCGGCCAACGACACCATCCCCCCGAACGGGAGCTGGGTCAACTCGCCCAACCCGCCGATCAACTCCGACTACCCCAACGGCTCCTCCGGCGGGTCGGGCACCTACGCCGGTTGGAGCCAGAACCTGGGCGCGTCGATGAAGGTCCGCCTGCTCCCCTACCTCGAGATGCAGGCGCTGGCCAACGCCTACAACTTCAGCTGGGGCGACTACGGCACCCCCTTCAGCAGCGCCGGCAACAGCACGCTGCTCTACACCAAGGTCAACGTGTTCACCTGCCCGTCCGACCCCAACCCCGGCGACGTCATCAGCCAGTGGAACGGCACGTCCTGCGGCGTGACCAACTACGGCAGCAACATGGGCATCGAGCCGATCCTCACCGGCGGCCGGATGAACGGCGTCAGCTGGTACGTCGGCGGCGACCCGTTCCTGGGCAACCGGCTGACGCTGGCGTCGGTCATCGACGGCACGAGCAACACCGCGATGATGTCCGAGTGGGTCAAGGGGGGCAGCCTCGGGACCAACGCCAGGTCCACCGGCCCGATCACCGGCAATGTCTACGCGCTCTCCGGCTCGTCGATGACCGGCAACCCGCAGGCCGACGCCGCGACCTGCCAGCAGCAGACCAGCCTGGTCTGGGACCGCAAGGGGCAGTTCTGGACCAGCCAGGACTCGGGGCGGGGGGGCGGCTACTGGCACATCACCTTCCCGAACAAGAAGGCGTGCGACGAGACCGGCGGCACCTACGGCTTCCGCAACATCGGCAGCCTGATCGGGCCGAGCTCGACGCACTCGGGCGGCGTGAACATGCTGTTCCTGGACGGGTCGGTGAAGTTCATCAAGGACAGCATCGGCCCGCAGCCGTACTACGGCATCGGCACGATCGCCGGCGGCGAGGTCGTCAGCGGCGACGCCTTCTGAGCCGATCTCCGGCGCCGGAGCGAGGACGAACCGGGGCGGCCGCGCCCATCCGAGGCGCGGCCGCCCCGTCCGCGCGGCCTTCGAGCAAGCGGCCAAGATTCGCGAGGGACGCGGCGATCAGTGAGGCTACAGCATCGATCGACTCCGCTTCTCGAATTCCAGGTTCGACGACGAGCCCTCGATCTCATCGGGCGACAGCATCAGGAGGAACGTGATATCCCCCTGGATTTCGTCGGGCAGCGTTCGGATGAGCGGACGGACCAACTGAACGCGCTCGGCGGTAGTCAACCCCGCGAACCGCGGGTCGATGACGCGAACGCGCCAGGAGACCGGGTTGTATTTATAGACGGTGATCGCATCCCTTGGAAACTCTCGCGACAGGGCCTTCTTGATCTGCCGCGAGTAGCTGGATTTG
This sequence comes from uncultured Planctomycetaceae bacterium, assembly GCA_963708145.1. Lineage (GTDB taxonomy): Bacteria > Planctomycetota > Planctomycetia > Isosphaerales > Isosphaeraceae. The sequence continues at coordinate 1,431,953 of OY970189.1, forward strand.
TCGGTTCGCGCCTCGGACATTATGAACTCTTCTCCGTCCATTCGAGGATGCTGGTCGCGGCATCGATGAACGGTCGGGCCTTGTCTCGACCTCGCCTGCCAGCCATATACCTCAAGCCCGTCTTCCACTCGGGGGCGATCACTTGCACTTGCTCGACGATGGGGGACGGGACCCGCACGTCGAGATCCCTTTCGAGCACGTCTTTCAAGTAAGGAAAGTAATGGGATTTCTCCCCATCCTTGATAAATTTCGTGACCATCGCCTCTCGCTTGTCTTCCCGCAGGCGGGCCAGGATCAGTGACTTCAAGGCGCACTCGGCGGCATAGAGGGCCAGATAGATGGCCTCCAGGCGAAAGTCCTCGCTCTCCAGGAGGTAGCGTGCGGCTTTGAGGCGTTGCCTCGCCGCGCGTCGGAAATCGGGGACTTCGGACTCCTGCGGGGTCTTTCTCCGCATCGGAAGGACATCCCGGCCGTCAGAACGCGGAGCCCGAGAGGAGGCGGACGTTCGCGTACGGGGTGAACTCGGCGGTGCGGATGATCCCCTTGACCCCGAGCGACTGCTCCTTGAACTCGTGGTGCGGGACCTCGTCGACGTCGACGTCGCCGACGATCCGGAGGATTTCCTGGTACAATTTCGGGCTGTACTCGGTGATCTCGCTGGCGACGGTGATCGACTCGATGACCAGCTCCTCGGCGACGGCGCGGAGCACGTCGAGGAAGCGGGGGATGCCCGGCGTCAGGGTCAGGTCGATGACGTGCGCGTCGGGGGGGAGCGGATAGCCGGCATCCACGATGAGGAGCTCGTCCATGTGCCCCAGTTCGGCCAGAAGCGAGCAGATCGCCGGGTTGAGGATGCCACCTTTTTTCATCGGACCGAATCCCTCATCGTGCCGTGCTGCGCGCGGAGGCCGCGCGGGTGCCTCGGATGCGGCCGGGGGTGATGTGCCGGGGTCGCCCCTCCTCGCCGAATTATAACCATTCCGCCCGCCCGCCTCCAGCATCTAGGCCGCCACGAAGGGGTGCCCATGAGCCGGACAAGGATGCGATTCTGGGTGGCGCTGGGGCTGGGATGCCTCGGGCCGATCGCGGCGGAGGCCCGCGCCGAGGGCCCCGGCGACGAGGTCCGCCGCGCGGCGGCGGAGTGGGATCGCCGCGCCGGCCCCGCGCGGCAGGTCGTCGACCAGGTCTGCCTGGTCCCCGACCTGCCGACCTTCCTGGAGGCGGTCTCCGCCTGGGACCGCGGCCACTGGTTCCCGGTCCTGATCGGCGACGTCGAGCTGACCTTCAAGTTCCTCCGCGCCTTCCGCCCCGCGCGGATCGTGCGGTATCCCCGCCGCGCCGGGCCCCTGGAGGCCGACCGGGTCTGGGACCGCGCCGTCGCCGCGGTCGGGCGGTCGTGGGCCGAGGCGGGCGCGCCCGCGTCCGAGGTGATGCCGGGCCATGCGCCGCCGAGGGGCGCGGGGCCGACCCCTCCGGGGGTGGTCGTGTCGTCGCCCGACAGCCCGACGCTCGCCGGCGCCGTCGCGCTGGCCGCCGGGCGGTTCCAGCCCCTGATCCGGTGGGACCTGCCCCGGCGGTTCTCCGACGTGATCGACGCCGCCGAGGCCCGCGGGCTGGCGCTCGACCTCGAGACGCGGGTCGCGCGCGGGTCCGCGACTACGGCCGCCTCGGCGACGACTGCGACTTCGTGACCCTGGCCGGCAACTGGCCCTACAAATATCGCGAGCCGCAGGGGGAGCAGGCCCTCGACGACCTCGTCGGCCGGTTCGTCGACAACCGCGAGCGCTGGGCGTTCGTCGGCCGCCTGGTCGGCGGCGCGACGGCCGCCGCCTATCAGGCGATGTGCGCGCTGTTCCTCCAGCCCCGCTCGGCGATCCTGTTCAATACCTACGACGAGGACGGCGCACCCTGGTCCTCGTACGCGATGCAGGGGGCCTCCGAGCGCCTCGCGGCGCTCCTGCCGGTCGAGCACCGCTCGGGCGCCCGCGCCGGGCTGTCGGGCTGGCACGAGGCGTTCGACCCGGTCAACCGCTCCGGCCTGGTCCTGATCAACACCCACGGCGGCCCGTCGCAGTTCCACGTGGCCGACGGCACCGCGACGACCGCCGACATCGCCCCCTCGGTGCCGGCGGCCGTGCTGATGACCCACAGCTTCTCGGCCGCCAACCCGACCGACCCGCGGACGATCGCCGGCCGCTGGCTGGCCGGCGGGGCGTTCGTCTACTTCGGCGCGATGAACGAGCCCTACCTGAACTCGTTCCAGACGCCCGAGCGGGTCGCGGCGGGGATCGCCGAGGGCATCCCCCTGGGGGCCGCGGCGCGGAAGGCGCGCGGCGAGCCGTTCGGCCAGCCCTGGCGGCTGGTCTACCTGGGCGACCCGCTCTATCGCGTCCGGGCCGACGACCGGCCCCGGCTCGCCTCGTGGGCCCCGGTCGCGTCGTGGCCCGAGTACGAGGCATCCGCCGACCCCGGCGACGGCGCGACCGACGACGTCCGCCTGACCTGGGCCGTCGAGACCGCGCTGCTCCGTCTCCGCCGCGACCCCGGCGCGTCGCGGCGGGCGGACCTGCCGGCCGCGCTGGCGGCGATCGACCGCCAGCGGCTCTCGCCCCCGCTCCGGCCTCTCCGCGACGCCCTGCTGATCGACGCGATGCCCGCCGACCTGCGGGCGATGCTGGCGAAGATCCCGCCGCCCGAGCGGTCGGAGTCGGTCCAGAGGCACTGGGAGGGCTGCCTGCTGGCCGACCTGCAACGGCTCGCGACGTCGCGCGACCTGGGCGGCGCCATGGGCCTCTGGGACGAGGCGATCCGCACGCCGGCGCCGCGCGAGTTCCTCGACGCGGTCACCGCGCGGGTCGCGGCGCTGGCCGACAGCCCCGCGCCGGGCGTCCTGGGACGCCCGGCTCCGCGACGCCCTGCGCGACCTGGAAGGAACGCCCCGCGCCGAGGTCATCCAGGCCGAGCGGAAGCGGATCGGCGACCAGGTCGGCGCGGCGCGCGGCCAGCCCTGAGGGCCGGAACCGGGCCGCCGAAAAGATTGTCGCTATCGTGCTAGTATTTGGCAAAAAAATCCATGACGAGGCCGGCCTCATCGCCCTAGAATCACGATCGGATCACAGGTCTCCGCTCTCACATTTCGTCCGACGGTCCGGGTCCGAGGGGCGAGTCGCATGACCGGCCGGCATGGGCAGGCGGTGCAGGACTGCGCGTCGTCGCGGTGACAGGCTCATCGGGCACGAGATCGATCGGCCCGGCGGCTGAATCGGCGGCCTCGAACGCATCGCCCGGCCCGCGGTCGCGGTGCGACGCACGGGCGCGACGAGACGAGCGGAGGCGGCGCATTCTTCGGATCACCTCACGTCACACCATCCGGGGAGGCCATTATGGGAGATCGTCGCCGCGGGTTCACGCTGATCGAGCTGTTGGTGGTGATCGCGATCATCGCCGTCCTGATCGCCTTGCTGCTGCCGGCGGTGCAGGCGGCGCGCGAGGCCGCCCGGCGGAGTCAATGCGTCAACAACCTCAAGCAGATGGCCCTGGCCGTCCAGAACTACGCGGACGTCAACGGCGCCCTGCCGCCGACCGCGGAGGCCTCGGACGGCGTCGACTTCGGCATGAAGCCGCGCATGCTCGCCTTCATGGAGCAGCAGGCCCTCTACAACGCGATCAACTGGGGCCTGTCCTGGAACCTCTCCGCCGGCAACCCCAACTCGACGGTCTACAAGAACGCCGTCGCCACGTTCCTCTGCCCGTCCGACAACGTCTTCCCGAACTTCCCGCGCCGGGATCATCGTGGGGCCGAGCAACTACGGCAACAATCTCGGCACGACCCTCTCGTTCAACGGCGGCCAGTTCGACGGGCCCGCCTACTTCGTCGACACGAGCACGTACGGGCCCCCCGTGACGATGGCCCAGATCGCCGACGGCACGTCGAACACGGCGATCTGGAGCGAATATCTCAAGGGGAGGGGGACGAGCACCGCGAACAATGTGGCCCCGCAGAACGGGCCGCAAGGGGTCGTCTACCAGATGGTCGTCCCCGGGGGCGACACCCCCAAGAACAGCCAGACCAATCCGCAGTTGATCGGGTCGATGCAGCAGACCCTGGCGTTGTTCAACGCGGCCTGCACGAGCCAGAACACCCCGCAATATGACCTGATCGGGTACAACTGGATGGACGGCTGGGGCGGCCAGGGGGGCCCCTACAGCCACATCATGGCGCCGAATCACGCCTCCTGCGTCTTCCCGACCGACTCGCCGCCGACCGGCCGGGGGTCGACGGAGTATCGCAACATGGTCGCCGCCAGCTCGCACCACGCGGGTGGCGTCAACATGGCGTTCCTCGACGGCTCGGTCCGGTTCATCAAGAACAGCATCAACCTGGGCACCTACGCGGCCATCGCCACCAAGAACGGCGGCGAGGTCATCTCGGCGGACCAGTACTGATCCGGGGGCGCTGGCGCGATCGTCCCGGTCGGGCGCGGCCCTGCGCGCCGGTCAGGGCCGCGCCGAGGGGCGGGTGAGCGAGGGGCGGTGCGGGCCGGCGAACGCGCGGACCACCTCGGGCAGGGCGCTGAGGTGGAGGTGGAGCAGGCCGCCGATGGCGTGGTGGTGGAACGCGACGTCCCCCTGCGCCGTCAGCGGGCCGAAGCAATTGGGGCAGTCGAGCGGGTCGGCCCCCGGCCGGAGCCGCCACCGCTCCGCCTTGTAGCCGCGGACGACCGTCCCCTTCGGGCCGAGCCAGCTGTCGCGCGCCAGCAGTGCGCGAGACCGGCGCCGGCGGCGGGAAGTCGTCGAGCAGCTCGGCGTCGAACGGCAGGATGCCCGCGCCGGGCACCGTCCGCCCGCCGATGATCAACGAGCGGCCGAGGTAGGCGGTCCCGCTCCCCTCCGCGTAGATCCGCTGGCCGCGGCAGACGTGCGACCGCAGCGCGGCGATCAGGCTGTAGTTGCCGGCCAGAGCGTCGGCCATCGGCTCGGGGTGGCCGCAGCCGATCATGACCAGGTCGACCGCCTCGGGGAGCCGCTCGTCGCCCAGGGGCGAGAACTCGACGAGCTCCGCCCCCAGCGCCTCGAGCGTCTCGAGCGTGTCGGGGAAGTAGGCGCCGAACGCCTCGTCCTGCGCGTAGGCGACGCGGAACCGCGGGCCGAGCCGCGGGCCGCACGGCTCGTCCTCCGTCGCCGGGAAGGGGCGGCTGACCGCCAGGGCGCGGATCGCGGCCAGGTCGGCGAACCGATGGAAGCTCGCGCCGAGCCGCGCGATCAGGTCCTCGGGCAGCGGCCGGTTGCGGGCGCGGCCCGCAACGCCGCGCGGACCTCGGGCAGCGCCTCGACGGCCCCCAGCACCGGCTTCTTCAGCGTCAGCGCGATCAGGCCCTTGATCTGCTCGAACTCGCCGGGGTCCTCCAGCTCGTCGAGCAGGACCGCGTCCACCCCCTCGGGCAGGTGGGGCAGGTGGAAGTCGGCCCCGGACCGGCAGGGGACCAGCGCCACGACCGGCAGGTCGAGCGCCTCGACGATCGGCCCCAGCTCGCCCGGCCGGTCGAACTGCGAGCACTCGACGATCGGGGTGATCTCGGCGAGCGTCCCCTCCACCAGCGACAGGTCGGCCCGCCGCGCCCCGCGGACGAACAGCCGCCGGCAGACCTCGTCGGGCATCAGCCAGGCGTCGAGGTGCCGGCCGGGTAGCCCCGTGACCTGCCCGATCGCCTCCGTGCCGAACAGGCAGGCCCGCGTCCGGAAGTGCTGGACCCGCCGCCGCCGCCCGGTCGCGCTGGCCAGCCACGCCAGCGCCGCGGGCGAGGGGTCGGGCCCCGTCGCCGGGACCGCCAGGGCCAATCGGGGGAATACCGCCATACGGATACCGAGGTTGTGAGCGATCGGGCCGACTCCCGCCACGCCGCCACCCCGGCCCGTGATCCGGGCCCGGCGCCGGAACGGTCCTCACCATCCGGCATGCAAGCATGACGCCTTGGGTGAATGGCGTGCCGGAGGACCGTCACACCGCGACCAACGTGATTGATGGAATGATAGGGTCGCGCGGGGGCACGTCAAGACGGGTCCGCCGCCCGCAGGGAGGGAGCCGGATCGCGATGCCACGCGGGGCCGCCCGCGGGGCGTTCGGCCCACGGCCCCGGATGATCGGGCCGGGGCATCGACGGCCGGTGCCGCGGCCCGGTTCGCCGGGCGGATGACCCCGGGCGGAGGGTCGTCCAGACGCCCGCACCGGGCCTTTTCATGAAATTATATCAATTTGTTCGAAAGACGGGGGACCCCCTTGACTCCGGAGGCATGGTCTCTTAATCATAATCCTGGCGGATGAAAACCCTTGCGTGATCACGGTCAAATCCAACCACTCGTGATGCCATCGCGTCGGTCCGCACCCCCTCGCAGCCTATTTCGTCACAACTCGGCCTGGTTTTTGCGTGTACGGGATGTCGTCTAGGGCCCGTGCGCGGGTGCCGGGGCACCACCCCGGGCCGGGCCCTATTTCCCGAGGATACAGCCATGAATTCCCACATGAATTGCATCGGCACGGGTCGGAGGTCGAGGCGTCCGGGTTTCACGCTGATCGAGCTGCTGGTGGTGATTGCGATCATCGCCGTGCTGATCGCGCTCTTGCTGCCTGCGGTCCAGGCGGTGCGCGAGGCGGCAAGGCGGGCGCAGTGCACGAACAACCTGAAGCAGATCGGCCTGGCCCTGCACAACTATCATTCGGCCCAGGACGTCTTCCCGATGGGGGTCTCGAATTACGTCCCGACCACCAGCTTCCATTGGGACAACTGGCAGCGCCCAGACCATGATGCTCGGCGCCATGGAGCAGGTCGCGATGTACAACGCGATCAACTTCATGGTCGGCAACAACACGGGCGCCGGATACCCGATGAACAGCACGGTCACGGGCGCGCGACTCAGCTTCTTCATGTGCCCGTCCGACGGCAATGCCGGGGTCGTGACCGTGAGCAGCAACGGCCGCCCGGACCCCCTCGACAACAGCTACGTCGGCTCGATCGGGACCACGACCCTGTCGCCGAACGGGTCGACCTCGGGCAGCTGGGCTTCGCAGGGGAGCACCGGGCTGTTCTGGTATTATCGGGCCTATGGCGTCCGCGACTGCATCGACGGCACGTCGAACACGGTCGCCTTCTCCGAGGCGCTGGTGGGCACCGGGGCGTCGGCGTTCAACAACAACCGCGGGAACTCCATGGTGGGTATTAGCAGCGTCAGCTCGGCCCAGATGTACGATGCCAAGCAGAACCCGGCGGCGATCGCCAACGGCCTGAATGCTTGCAACACGTCCTGGCGGTCGGGCACGGGCCTGAATCGGCGCGGGGGATCTTCTGGGAGGTCGGCGCCAACGGGATGACGTTGTTCAACACCATCGCGCCGCCGAACTCGACGCAGTACCCGTGGGGGGCCTGCCGGATGACCACGGGCGGCTGGCCCGACCAGGCCACCTTCGCCACCGCGACGAGCAATCATCCCGGCGGCGTCAACACGCTGATGGCTGACGGCCACGTCCAGTTCATCAAGAGCTCGATCAACCAGCTCACCTGGTGGAACCTCGGCACCCGCTCGGGCGGCGAGGTCGTCGGCGCCGACCAATTCTGAGCCGCGGGGGCCGCTCGCGGGGCCTCCCGACCCGGTCCGATGCCGCCCGGCCGCGCGCCCTTGCTCCGCCGTCGGGGACGGTCGCGGCCGGGATCTCGGCTTGCCGGGCCCGGCCGCTTGGGCTACGTTACGGCCCCGACCGGCGGCCCGGGCCTGGCATGAGGCGAGGCCCTCCCCCCCGTGGAGCATCCAAGGATGGAAGCGACCTGGCCAGGGCGCCTGGTGACGGCGTTCGGCGTGCTGTTGATCGCGATCGCGGCCCGGGGCGACGAGCCGGCGAAGCCGGCGGCGGTCGGGGGACCCCCCGCGCCGGCGTCCCCTCCGGCGCCGGCCGCGACGACGGCCGCCAGGCCCGCCGACCCGGAGGCTTCGGGGGCCGACCCGGCCGATGCCGCGGCGGCCCGCGCCGAGGTCGAGGCGCGGCTGAAGCGGCTGGGGGAGCCCAACGCGAAGGACGCCCCGGCCGCCGTCAAGGCGCTCCGCGAGGTGCTCCAGGCGCGGCTCGACTGGCTCGACGAGTGGGACAAGGCCGCCAGGGCCCGCCGCGAGGCCGAGCACCCCGACGCCAGCCACGACCGACAGGCCGCCGAGCTGAAGGCCGACCTGGAGCGGGCCCGGCGCGGCTCGACCGCTCGGCCAGGGACCCCGACTCGCTGCTGCCCGACGCGTTCCGGGGCGCCGCCGCGCAGGTCACCGACGCCGCCCGCGCCGAGATGAAGGAGGCGCTCGGCGCGGCGCAGGACGAGCTGAAGGACTGGAAGGCCAAGCTCGAATCGGTCCGCGCCGACGCGGCGCGCAAGGGGACGGCCGCGCTGGCGACGCTCCGCGCCGAGCGCGACAAGATCCACCAGAGGGTCGCGAGCCTGAAGCCGCGCGACGTCGCCGCGCGCGAGGCCGCGGCCGTCGCCGCCAGGTCCCCCGAGGCCGCCGAGCTCGCGCGCGAGAGGCTGGTCAACTCCGAGTGGGAGGCGCGGGTCGAGGCCGAGCGGCTCCTCGCCGCGGAGGCCCGCCTGGCGCTGGAGACCCGCCGCGCCGACCTCGTCGAGCCGCACGTCCAGGCCCTCGAGGCGCACGTCGCGCTGGCGACGCGGGCCCTGGAGCGGATGCAGGCGCGCTACCGCTCGATCGCCGAGCGCCAGGAGCGCGACCTGAAGCGCGCCGCCGATGTCGCGCAGGAGCGCGCGGCGAAGGCCGACGACCCGCTGGAGCGCTACCGCGCCCGCCGCTCGGCCGAGCTGCTCGAGCTGGAGGCGCGGACCGTCAAGGACGAGGACGCGCTGGCGACCGGCCCGCCCCCCTCGTTCGAGGAGCAGAAGGGCCTGGCCGATCGCGCCGTCGAGGACTTCGCGGGCCTCAAGGAGCTGCTCGACGACGGCCACGTCAGCCACCTCGACGCGCTGCGGCTGAACAACGACTTCCGGCGCATCGGCCCCGAGCGGGCGCGGATCGTCGCCCGCGAGCTGGCCGCCGTCAACAACCAGATGACCTTCTACGAGAACGCGCTGAGCGGCGTCGAGCTCGACCTGATCCACGACACCCGCGACGACCGCCTGGAGCTCGACCGGGTCCTCGAATCGCTGCCGGCGTCGCGGCACGCCGCGGCGACGGCGCTGTTCGCGGAGTACGAGAGGAGGCACGAGCAGCTCCTGGCCCGCCGCCGCGCCGTGCTGGAGAAGCTGGCGCAGTGCGCCGAGGCGACGCACGAGCAGGTCCAGCGCCGCCTCCGGACGCTCGACGACCAGTACGGCTTCATCCGCACGCACATCTTCTGGGTGCGCGACGAGGAGCCGATCGGCGCCACGACGCTGGGCCAGGCGCGGCGCGAGGCGGTGCGCCTCGGCAAGGGGCTGTGGCGGCTGTCCCTGGAGGCGTGCGACCGCTCGCTCTGGGGCCGGGTCTCGGCCGAGTTCGCCGCGGCCCTGCTGGCGATGGTCGTGCTCCCCTGGCCGTTGCGACGGCTCGGTCGCCTGCTCGTCGTGCTGACGCGCGAGCCGAGGCGCGCCGCCTCGGGCCTGGCGACGGCGCGGGTCGTGATGATCGGCGTCGGCTGCTCATCGCTCGCGCCGGCGTACCTCGGCCTGGTGGCGTACCTGGCGCGGCAGGGCCCGTGGCCGAGGGGCCTGGGGCTCCCGTCGGCGACGGCCCTGGCGGCCCTGGCGGCGATGGGGGTGGCGACCAACCTGGCGCGGTGGCCGTTCCGGCCGTCGGGCTGGGCCGAATGCGTGCTCGGCGCGCCGGCCGACGTGACCCGTCAGGTGCGCCGGTCGATGCTCGTCGTGGCGGCGGCCGGCGCGCTGCTGCTGCTGCCCGAGTGGCTGCTCGACCGCGGCCTGATCGCGCCGGGCGGGAGGCCCGTGTCGGCGTCGTCGCTGGGGCGCCTGCTGATCCTCGGCTTCGAGCTGACGGTCTGGGCCGTCGCCTTCGGCCTGGTCCGCCGCCGCTCGCCGCTCTGGCGGTGGATCGAGCAGAGGCCCGAGCGGACGGGCTGGCTCGACCGGCACCGGCGGCGGGCGTGCTGGTCGGCGTTCGCGGCGATCGGCGGCGTGATCGCGCTGGACGTGCTCGGGTACAGCTTCACGGCGCGCCGGCTGGCGATCGGGGCGGGCCAGTCGCTGGCCTTGCTGGGCCTGTGCCGGGCCCTCTACGTGGCGATCCTCCGCGCCGTGGACCACCACGCCTGGCGCTGGATCAGGGCGGGCCAGCCGTCGGCGACCGACCCGGCGCCCGCCGACTCGGTCCAGCTCGACGACCTGGCCGACCGGCTCCGGAGGCTCGCCGGCTACCTCGTCCCGGCGCTCGGGCTGGTCGCGGCCGCCTGGATCTGGGGGGTCGACTGGGCCCTGTTCCGGTTCCTCGGCGAGCAGCCGCTCTGGCTGGCCGACGCCAAGGGCCCGGCCAAGGAGCCGGTGTACGTGACGGTGGGCGACTTCGCCCAGGCCGCTTTGATCCTCGGCCTCTGCGCCGCCGCATGGCGGCACATGAGCACCTTCTTCGCCGTCGCCGTCTTCCCGAGGATGCGCGACGACCCGGGCGTGCGGTTCGCGGTGCTGACCCTGTGCCGCTACGCGGTCCTGGGGGTGGGGCTCTTGGCCGGGCTGTCGGCGATCCACCTCGGCCTGGAGAAGATCGGCGTGGTGCTGGCGGCGCTGGGCGTCGGGCTGGGGTTCGGCTTGCAGGAGATCGTGTCGAACTTCGTCTGCGGCATCATCCTGCTGCTGGAGAGGCCGATCCGCGTCGGCGACATCGTGACCGTCTCGGGGATGACCGGCAAGGTCGACCGGATCAACATCCGCGCCACGACGATCACCAACGGCGACAACCAGAGCATCATCGTCCCCAACCGCGGCTTCATCACGAGCGACCTGGTCAACTGGACGCTCCGCGACAAGGTGATCCGCGTCTCGATCCGGGTCAAGGCGGCGCACGGGACCGACCCCGACCGCGTCTCGGACCTGCTCCTGAACATCGCGCGCGAGGACCCCGACGTCCTCCGCAACCCCCTGCCCGCCTCGTTCATGGAGGACTTCGCAGACTCGGGCCCGGTCTTCGTCCTGCACGTCCACGTCCCCGAGCCGAGCCTGGGCGCGCGGGTCCGCCATCGCCTCTTCGCGCAGATCCAGCGCCAGTTCGGCTGCGCCGGCATCGCGATCCCGCTGCCGACCCAGGAGCTGCACGTCAAGACGCTCTCGACCCCGGCCGACTTCGACGCGATGCCGAGGCCATCCGGCCGTTTCGACCCCGCCTCGCCGACCCCGCCCTCGCCCCGCCTGGGCTCGCAGCCGCCGCACGTCCCGGAGCCGGTCGAGGACTGCCACCGCGGCGTGGACGAGTAGGCGGATGAGATCCCCAACTGCCCAGAAGGGAAAGATGATGAGAATGCGTGCAAGCGGGCCGTTTGAGGTCAAGCTGACCCCGCAAGCGACGGACGACGGCACCGGGGTCGCAGCCCTCGGCAGGATGTCGATCGATAAACAGTTCCGCGGCGACCTCGAAGCGACCAGCCGGGGCGAGATGCTGAGCGCCGGCACGGCCGTCAAGGGCTCGGCCGGCTACGTCGCGATGGAGCAGGTCCGCGGGACGCTCCACGGCCGCAGCGGCACGTTCGTGCTCCAGCACAGCGGCACCATGACGCGCGGCGCCCCGCACCTGACCGTCACCGTGGTGCCCGACTCCGGCACCGATCAACTCGCGAGCCTTGCGGGTACGATGACGATCAAGATCGCCGACGGGACGCACTCGTACGACTTCGAGTACACGCTCGGCGAGACCCCAACCACCCGCCGCGAGTGGGGAGTGGGGAGTGGGGAGTAGAATTGCTGTCCTGATCTCTCCACTCTCCACTCCCCACTCGAACCGCGCGCACCCTCCCCGACGGCGGGCCTCGCCCGCCCCTGCCGACGGCCCTCGACCCCTCCGCCGTCACCCGATCGGGGCACTCGCCCCGAGGATCACGGGGTCGATCCCCGCTGCCGGCGAGAAGATGGGTAAGCTGGGGGATTCCTCGATCCCGACCTCGGTCCGCGCGGCGAGCGTCGCGTTCGCTTCGTTCGGCAGCGGCTCACCCGAACCGGCCGCGGGAGGACCCTCCGCCTCGGCACGGGCGGAACCGGACTCGACGGAAACCGCCGACATTCCGGCATTTGCGTCGAGGTCGCCGGCCGGATTCGGTTCGTTCGGCAGCGGCGCCGGCGGGACCATCTCGACCAGCTTCGCCTCCTGCGCACGGGCCTTGAGGAAGCCCTGATAGGCGCGATGGAAGTCGTTCTCGGCCGTCACCTGGTAGCGGTGCAGCCTTTGGCCCTCCGGGCCCTCCAGCACCAGCGCCCGCTCGGCCGCCCCGGCCCGCGCCGGCTCCTCGATCTCGACCCGCAGGTACTCCTCGACCTCCTTCAGGTCGGCGACCTCGTCGGCCACCAGGTCGAGTAGCCACTGCCGGCTCAACTCCGGGACGGGCAGGATGTTCTCGGCCACGCTGGCGCGCATCGTGTCGGGTACCCGCTCGGGCTCCAGCATCCAGCAGATCGCCTTGGTGTAGCGCTCCTCATGGACGTAGAGGTTGCTCAGGCGGAGCCAGAAGACGTCGCCGTCCTCGCGGAACGCCTCGGGCCGCATCCCCCGCAGGCGGATCGCCAGGTCCCGGCGCGACGGCGCGATCCAGGCGCCGTACCGATCGAGGTCGGTCTTCAGGTCGTCCCACTGCTCCAGGAGCCAGCAGCAGCCGGCGGCGGAGCGCCTCAGGGCGCGGACGGCGGCGGCGGGGTCCTCCTTGAGGGTGGCGGCGAGGCGCTCGACCTCGTCCTCCCGCTCCTCGTCGAAGTGGTCCTCGGCCGAGCGGACCTGCTCGTCGAGCGACTGGTCCTCGGCGCGTCGGAGCCGCTCGGCCTTCCGGAGCGCCAGGACGGCCTTGTCGATGTAGGCGGCCTCGGCGGGCGAGCGGGGCTGGTAGAAGTCGTCCCACTGGTCGCGCAGCGCCTGCACGGTGTCCGGGTCCTCGTTGGGCAGGACCAGGGTCTCGGCCCTCCCGCCGTGCTTCAGGGCGTTATACTTCGATTTGTCGCGCCCGGCCTCGGAGGTCGGCCCTCGGGAGTGGGAGGCGTTGTCCTTGTTGATCCGGCTGCGCTCTTCAGCGGAGAGAGTCATGTACGGGTTCCCATGAAGGAGGATTCCGAGTCGTCGTCCCATTGGAGCCATCATGATTACTATCGTGGCCCGCCGCCGGATCGTTCCGCTTTTCCGCGGACCGGGTGGCCGGATTGGGCAGGCAAGCCCGGTCGAGGGGCGCCCGTGTTGCGTCCCGCAACCCCAGCCACCCCGCTGATCAACCTGCGCAGACCGGCGCGGCTCGGGTCGATAGAATCGGGGTGGAGATGGGTCATGAACCAACGCGACGTGGATACCACCGCACTCGTCGGACAGGGGGGGGTCCTGGGCAGCCGGCTGGTGGGTGGTGTCGACTCCCCCGCACCCGACGCCGGGCCGGAGGAGCCGGAAGGCCCCCTCGATTACCGGCCGGTCCCGCCGCGCAGCGGCCAGACGCGGCTTGTCCGGTATCGGCGGGGCGCTCGGCTCCGACCGCTACCCTATCCCCTCGACGAGGAGAACTCGTAACGGCCGGGTGGCCGGGGCAAAGCTGGAGGCGTGCCCCGGAGATCAAGGCCAAAACCCCGGGGCATGCCTTCGGCTTTGCCCCGGCCACCCGCCCGTTCTGGCTCCAGGTCGATGAGGGGGAACTTCGTCAGGGAGATTACCCGATCCCGGAGGCCCCGTTGTCGTGGTCGTGGGGCGGAAGGTCGGCAACAGGCTAATCGTCGCCGGGGAGGAGTACCGTGGACACCAAGACAATCCCCCTGAATCTCCTGGAAGCGGCCGAGTGGCCGGGGCGATCCGCAATTGACCGCCTTCGAAGCCTTCGGCGGGTGGCCGGGGCCAAGCGTCAGCGTGCCCCGGTCCTCCCGTGGAGATTGGCCGATCGATAGAGCTTTCGGGGTCTGGAGTAGACGCCATGAACGTTGAGAATGCCGCGCCGCTGAATCGAAGATGGACAGCAGCCGAGCTGCGTAAGCTCCCCCCCCCGCAGCGGGATGCGATCCTGGAGGCGGCCGCAAGGCTCGCCGAGGAAGACTACCGAAGCGATCCTCAATTGACGGCCTTCGAAGCCTTCGGCAAGGACGACCTGCATGGCGGCAGTTCCAGCGCTGAGACGAGGTGAAATCTGGCTGATCGATTTCGATCCTGCCGTCGGGGCCGAGATTCAGAAGATTCGACCGGCTGTGGTCATCAGCATGGATACGATCGGTCGTCTCCCCCTGCGCCTGGTCGTCCCGATCACGGACTGGAAGCCGCGATATGCGAACTATCCGTGGTTCGTGGAATTGCCTGCGTCTTCGGCCAATGGGCTGACCAAGGATTCGGGGGCCGATGCCTTTCAGACCAAGTCGGTTTCGCAGGCTCGGTTCGTCCGCCTGCTGGGCCAGGTTACCGTGACTCAATTGGATGACATCGCTTCAGCAATCGCCCTGTGTGTTGGTGCGCCCTGAAACGGCAGATTCATGGGGGAGGAAAAGGGCGATCGGATTTCTCGAATCCCACGGGGATCGGCCCTCACGGTCCCGCGCGGGCGGGTTCGGGGACTTTCTTGGTCTCGTCCTTCCTGGAATCGTCGGGGGCGTCGGAGGCGTAGAAGACTTCGCAGAGCGAGCCGAGCAGGCGGCCGGCGGCGAGGGTGGCGTCGGAGACGCGGCCGTCGATCGGGACCTCGTTGACGAAGAAGGCGAACACCAGAGGGCGGCCCGAGGCGGTCTCCATGTAGCCGGCCAAAGCCTTGCTCGTCAGGACGGTCTTGCCGGTCAAGGCGTTGTCGACCCAGTAAGTGCCCGTCTTGGCGCGGGCGTGGCCCCGCGCCGGGCTGTCGTGCGCGACGGCCTTGGCCAGCGTGCCGTCGCGGCCGAGGACGGGCAAGGCGGCGTCGAAGGCGCGGAAGTCGGGCCGCGCGGCCATCGCCCGCAGGAGCGCGACCGTCGCCCTCGGCGTGACGAGGTCGGCGCGCGCCCCGCCGGCGCCCCTCCGAAGGAGATCGTCGCCACGTCGACGCCCAGATCCTTGAGTTGCTCCCCCTGGCGCTTCAGGCCCTGCGCCAGCGTCGTCTCGCCGTGGCGGGCGGCCAGCAGTAGCGGCAGGGTGCTCGCGTGCAGGTTGTGGCTAACCTTCAGGATCACCCGGATGTACTCGCGGAACGGCGGCGAGGTGTACGAGGCCGCCACGGGCAGCCTGGCCACCTCGGCCCGAGACGGCAGGCGATCGGCGGCGTTGTCGCCGATCGACGCCGCCTCGACCTTCACCCCGCGCCTCCGGAGCGCCTCGATGAGCAGGGTCCGGGCGAACGCGGCCGGCTCCTCGACCTCGTAGGTCTTGACCGCCGGCTTGTGGCCGACGGCCAGCCGCCCGCGGACCGCGAACCGTCGCGGCCCGGCCGCGCGGACGGTCAGGCGCGAGGAGGTCCCCTCCTCGACCGTCTCGACCCGCGGGTCCATCGCGACGAACGCGGTCTCGGGCACGATCCGCACCGTCGCCGGCTCGCCGGGCTTCGCGCCCGGGGTCGCCACCACGTCGACCACGTTGTCGTTGACGACGATCGGCGCGACCCGCGACGGCCCGCTGCCGGTGGCCTCCGCCGGCCCGAAGAGGCGGTCGTCGACGAGCACGTCGCCCGCGACGGCCTTGATGCCCGAGGCCAGCACCTCGCGCGCCAGGTGGTCGAGCCCCGCCAGCGGGTCACACGGCACGAGGGTCGCGTCGAGGTTGCCGCCGGCGTAGGTGTGGTCGTTGTCCTCGAACAGCAGGCTGCCGTCGGGCCCGGTCCGGCCGCCGAGGCAGAGGTCCCCCTGCGCGACCAGGATCAGGTCCCCCTTGAGCGTCCCGTCCTTGTCCACCTCGCCGCGGCGGACGACCGGCGTCTCGAAGTGGTGGTCGGCGCCCAGCCCGGCCAGCGCCGCCGACGTGCTGAACAGCTTGGTGACCGACGCCGGGCAGAATAGCTGGTCGGCGTTCCTCTCGTAGACGGGCTTGCCGGTCGCGCCGTCGACGACCAGGAGGCCCCAATGCCCGTCCTGGTAGGGGGGCGTCTTCAGGATCGCCTCGACGCGCGCCTCCGGCGGCTCGGCGCCCCGCGTCGCCGCGACCGTCAGGCCCAGGGACAGCATCAGCGCCCGGCACGCGGCCCGTATCGTCATGACGACCTCCTTACGCTACCGTTCAGGCCCCGACCGGCCCGGACGGGTCGTCGAGGTCGACGTCGCCCGTCAGCATGGCGCGCTTGACCTCCTGGATCGCCTGGGTCACCTTGATGTCGCGCGGGCAGGCGCTGGTGCAGTTGAAGACGGTCCGGCACCGCCAGACCCCCTCGGTGTCGTTGAGGATGTCGAGCCGCTCGGCGGCGCCGCGGTCGCGCGAGTCGAAGATGAAGCGGTGCGCGTTGACGATCGCCGCCGGGCCGACGTACTTCTGGTCGCCCCAGAACGGCGGGCACGCGGTCGTGCAGCAGGCGCAGAGGATGCACTTGGTCGTGTCGTCGAACCGCGCCCGCTCGGCCGGCGACTGGAGCCGCTCGGTCGTCGGCGCCGGGTCGTCGTTGACCAGGTACGGCATGACCGACTTGTAGTGGTCGAAGAACGGCTTCATGTCCACGATCAGGTCCTTGATGACCGGCAGGCCGAGGATCGGCTCGACCGTGATCGTGTCGCCGCGGAGGTTGCGGACCAGGATCTTGCACGCCAGCGCGTTGGTGCCGTTGATCCGCATCGCGTCCGAGCCGCACACGCCGTGCGCGCACGAGCGGCGCAGGCCGAGCGCGTCGTCCTGCTCCCACTTGATCTGCTGGAGCACGTCGAGCACGCGGTCCATCGGGTGCGCCTCGACCTCGTACTGCTCCCAGTGCGGCTTGTCGTCGCGCTCGGGGTCGTAGCGGTTGATCTTGACCGTCAGCTTCCGGAGCGCCGTGTCGGTGGCCATGCGGGGTTGTCCTCGATCAGCCGTCTGTTGAACTTCGGTTCCGGTCACGCCGGCCGGTGGCGCGGGACCAGCTCGGCTTGCGCCCAGGCGCGGACCTCTTCCTTCCACGCGGCGTCGTCGCCGATTTCTTCGGCCCGCTGCATCCAATGCACAACTTCGCTGGGCTGCAAGAACGGAAGGCTCGGGCTGCGGTCGGACTCGATATAGGAGCCGTCTGCCTGCCTCAAGTGGATGCGGAATGTCTCCCCGTCGAAGCGCCAGACCTCCGGCACGCCCAGCGCCGCGTAGATGCTCAGGGCGTTCAGGGCCGAGCGAGAAATCTCGACCTCGACTGCCAAATCGGGCGGCGGATCGACGCGGAGGTCGATTTCCCTGCCGCGAACGCGGTCGAGGTTCGCGATGTAGAAGCAATCGTCGGCCTCTTTGCCCTTCTCGCGCTTCCTCTTCCGCCAAGTCGTGGATCGCAGCGATTTGCACGGGATGCCGAGCACGGCGGCGATCTCGATCAGGAAGATCGCGAACCATGTCGCATATTCCTCGTGCTTCTGCGAAGGCGACATGAGTTCCAGGCTCCCGTTGTCATACGTCATTCGGATGTGATAATTCGCTCCCGCATCGCGGAGTGCCTCGTAGACTTCCCAGGAGACGTCATGGAGCAGGAACCTCGCCTCGGCGTGCGGCGACGGGACGTCGGACTTCGTCTCGGGCTCGACTCGGGTGATCGTCGCCATCGGGACCTCCTCGGGATCAACCCTCGCCGTGGCGGGGGGCCAGCTCGTCGCGGGCCCATTGCTGGACCTGGAGGAACCATTGGGTCTCCCCGACCACATCGGCCCGGTCCAGCCAGTCGAGGATCATCTCGGGCGTCAGCATGGGCAGGCCCGGGCTCCGGTCGCACGGGGCGTAGGTGCCATCATCCTGGAGCCGGCCGATCCAGAGGGACACCCCGTCGTATCGCCAGACCTCCGGCACGCCGAGCTTGGCGTAGATGGGCAGGGCCTCTTCGGAGCTATGCGAGGCGTCCACCTCGATGCACAGGTCGGGTGGTGGGTCGTTTTTCCGGTCGTGGTCCTTCTTGCCGCGCATCCGGGCTCATTGGCGAGGAAGAAGGCCGTGTCCGCCTCCTTCCCCTTCCCCTTGGGTTTCTTCTTGCGCTTGCCCGGCCGCTTCCAGGTCGTCTGGCCCGCGTCGATGCAAGGGATCCCGAGCCCTGTGGTGACCGCCCGGACGAACGAGGCCAGGCGACGCGATCCACGCTCGTGGCGGTAGGAGGGGGACATCAGCTCCAGGCTCCCGTCGTCGTAGGCCATCTGGATGTGCCAGTTCGCGCGGATCTCGCGGAGCTGCTCGTAGAGGTCCCACGGCACGTCCTCCAGGACGATGCGGGCCTTGGGTTCGAGGGGCTCGGCCGCGCGGGCGGAGGGCGACGGGGCGGAGGGTTCGGTCGTCGTGCTCATCGCTCACCTCCGGCTCAATACTTGCGGATCTCGAGCGGATACTTGGGCACCTGCTGCCCGTCCTTCTCGGCCACGATGACGTCGACGTCCTTGTAGACGACGCTGGTCCGGTTGCCGTCGTACTGGTAGACCAGGCTGTGCTTGAAGAAGTCGGCGTCGTTGCGGTCGGGGAAGTCCTCGCGCGAGTGGGCGCCTCGGCTCTCGGTCCGCGCCAGGGCGGAGGCGACGGTCGCCTCGGCCAGGTCGAGCAGGCAGCCGAGCTCCAGGATCTCCAGCAGACCGGTGTTGAAGACGGTCCCCTTGTCGGCGACGCCGAGCCTCGCGTAGCGCTCCTTCAGGCCGGCGATGTCGTCGCGGGCGCGGGTCAGCGTCTCGGCGGTGCGGTAGACGCCGCAGTTGTCCATCATGGTCGTCTGCATCGCGTCGCGGAGACGGGCCCAGGGCTCGGTCCGGGGCGCGACAGCAGCGCGTCGATCGCGGCGCGGGTCGGTGCCTCGGGATGGGCCGGGGTCGGGTGGAACTCGTGCTCCAGGGCGTACCGCGCCATGGCGCGGCCGGCGCGGCGGCCGTAGACGACCAGGTCGACCAGGCTGTTGGTGCCCAGCCGGTTCGCCCCGTGGACGCTCACGCAGGCGCTCTCGCCGGCCGCGTACAGCCCCGCGACGGCCGTCCCCACCGCGTCGCGGATCACCCGGCCGTCGAGGTCCGTCGGCACGCCCCCCATCGCGTAGTGCGCCGTCGGCTGGATCGGCATCGGCTCCTTGATCGGGTCGACGCCGAGGTACGTCCGCGCGAACTCGATGATGTCGGGCAATCGGCGCTCGACCCACGCGCTGTCGACGGTCGTGCCGGTCGGGCTGGTCTTGTACTTGTTGATCGTCTCGGCGCGGATGTCGAGGTGGACGAAGTCGCTGCCGCCGATGCCCCGGCCGGCGCGGACCTCCTGGTAGATCGACCGCGAGCAGACGTCGCGGCTGGCCAGGTCCTTGAGGTTGGGGGCGTACGTCTCCATGAAGCGCTCCCCCTTGTCGTTGAACATCACGCCGCCGTCGCCGCGGCACGCCTCGCTCAGGAGGATGCCCAGCCGGTAGATCCCCGTCGGGTGGAACTGGTAGAACTCCATGTCCTCCAGAGGCAGGCCGTGGCGGTAGGCGATCGCCGGGCCGTCGCCCGTCAGCGCGTAGGCGTTGGAGGAGACCTTGAACATCCGGCCGAACCCGCCGGTGGCCAGGAGGACCGTCTTGGCGTGGAACGTGTGCAGCTTGCCCGTGGCGATCTCGATGGCGACCACGCCGCGGCACTCGCCGTCGACCATGATCAGGTCGAGCATGTGGTATTCATCGAAGAACGTGACGCCCTGCTTGATGCACTGCTGGTAGAGCGTCTGGAGGATCATGTGCCCGGTGCGGTCGGCCGAGTGGCAGGCGCGCATGACCGGGATGCGGGGGCGGGCGTTGGGCGTGCCGGCGGGCGCCGAGGGGTCGTAGTCGGGGTTCGGCTTGGTGTGCCCGCCGAAGCGTCGCTGCGAGATCCGCCCCTCGGCGGTGCGGTCGAACGGCAGGCCCATGTGCTCGAGGTCGTAGATGCACTCGACCGCCTCGCGGCAGAGGATCTCGGCGGCGGTCTGGTCGACCAGGAAGTCGCCCCCCTTGATCGTGTCGTAGGCGTGGTTCTCCCAGGAGTCGGCCTCCAGGTTCGAGAGCGCCGCGGCGATCCCCCCCTGCGCGCGCCGGTGTGCGACCGCGTCGGGTAGAGCTTGCTGACGACGGCCGTGCCGACCCCCCTGCTCGACTCCAGCGCGGCCATCAGCCCCGCGCCGCCGGCGCCGACGATGATGCAGTCGAACCTGTGGTAGTTCATGGTCGTGGGCGTCCGGTCAGCGCGTCCCGGCCATTTCGCCCGCCGCGACGGTCGCGTTCGGCTCGGTGATCCGGGGATGCGCCTTGATGTAGTCGGTGTCCTTCTGGAACATCAGGATGGCGTAGCTGCCCATGCCGATCAGCACCGTGGCGGCCATCCAGATCAGCGTGTGCGCCCAGATCCGCCGCCCGGGCCGGACGACGTACTCGTCGAGGATCTCGCGGAGGCCGTTGAACCCGTGGATCACGGCCAGGTTGATCATCGCCAGGTCCCAGAGCCGCCAGAAGACCCCGCTGCCGGGGGCGGACCAGCGGTCCGCCACGAAGGCGTAGTTGATCGTCTCGACGTTGTACAGGATGTGGACGATGGCCAGGTGCCCCAGCGCCAGCAGGATGAGCACCAGGCCCGAGATCCGCATGAAGTACCAGGCCGTCAGCTCGAAGCCGCCGACCGGCTTGACCCGGCGCCCCCCAAGGCGTTGCGCCACGTTCGACCCCTTTCGTCTCGGTTCTCAGGACCCCCGGATCGCGCCGGCGCGCGACCCGAGGGCCGACGCGGAGGTCGCCGGCCTCGGCCTGCTCGGGCCGGTGCTTCGGGGCGCTCCCCAGGGGCAGGACGACCCAGACGGCGACCGGGATCATGATGGCCAGGAACACGACCACGACCGCCCAGAAGATCGGCCTTTGATGCTGCGCCGCCCTCGGCCAGAAGTCGAACAGGACGATCCGGACGCCGTTGATCGAGTGGAACAGCACCGAGGCGATCAGGCCCAGCTCCCCGAGGCGGAACGCCCACCGGATCGGCCAGTAATACTGCCCCGCGACCCAGCCCCCGTAGAGCGCCAGCGCGTGGTCGTACCACGCCGGGTTGACGACCACGAAGAAGGTGTCGGTGATGTGGGCGACCAGGTAGGCCAGGATGCCCAGCCCCGTGACCCGGTGGATCAGCCAGGACCACTGGCCGACGCCCCCGCCGTATCGGAGCCCTTCGGCGAGGCGCGACCAGGCCCCGCGGCGGTAGGCGCGCGGGCTGCGGAGTGTCTCTGACATGAGGGGCGAAGTCCCCGGGGTGGGCCGATCAGGGGGCTCGGCGGGCCCGGGGCCTGGCCACGATGGCCCCGTCGGCAGCCCGACCGGGCCCTGGCCGCGGATCAGCACAACCTAGGTTTTTGTAGAGGGGAGGAGGGGCGCGGTCAAGGGGGCACCCCGGAAAACCGGAGGGGTGCGCGGGCCGGGGCGGCTCGCGACGCGACTAGCGGGCCAGGCGGAGCTGGGTCGCCGAGATGAACCCGTGCAGCGTCATCCGCCCGACGGCCGCCACCGGGCTGCCGTGGCAGAGGTTCTCGCCGAGGTCCTCCAGCCAGTCGCGGTCGGGGACCAGCGACGCCTCGGCCTCCACGATCATCAGGTCCTTGGGACGCCCCTTCGGCGCGACCTGGAGCACCAGCCGCGACGCATCCCCCGAGGCCCCCGAGGGCTCGACCCACGAATCCACGATGGCGCCGGTGACGACCATCTCCGTGTCCATCCGCTGCTCCTCCCCACAACACGGGACCGGGCGAGGGTTGGGGCCCGTGATCGCTTGATCGATTGCATCCATCATAGCGGACGGTCGTTTGGAAGGCAAGGGAGTTCCCCTCGGAAAGGCGGCGGCGCGGCCGGCGAATCGATGCGGATGGGGCGGCATCGGGGATGGCCGGATGGATCGATTTGTCGTCTTATCTTATAGATAGGCGTTATACACGAGGCGGCGGGACATGTCGATGGAATTCTTCGGCTTTCTTCCTCGGACCGGCGCGAGATGGGGTCGTGACGGGCCTGTAAGCCGGATTCTGTCGGGGGCGAAGCCGCCCCCGGATGACCATTTCTCTCGGACGCCGGTCGCCCGGCGTCTCCAGCGACCTACCCGGGGGTCATCACGGATCGGGCCAATCCGCCGAAGCCGCCCCGCCTTGCGGCGAGGCCGGCCGCGCTGCCCCCTTATTTGGTCTTGCTCCCGGTGGGGTTTGCCGAGCCAGGCCGGTCACCCGGCCTGCTGGTGAGCTCTTACCTCGCCGTTTCACCCTTACCGCGACGGCCGAGGCCGCCGCGGCGGTTTGTTTTCTGTGGCACTTTCCCTACCCGTGACCGGGCGGTGGGCGTTACCCACCACCGCGCCCTGTGGAGTCCGGACTTTCCTCCGGGGCATGTCCTCGGGGACCGAGCGCCCGGCGGTCATCCGACCCGCCACGAACCCATCCTCGATTATAACCTTGACATCCCGATTCTCCAGCACAATCCGGGCCCGGCGGTCGCCTTTTTAGGACGATGACTCCCGCCGACTTCCCGAATCCGGACTCCGGGAATCCCGGGCCTAAAATCTCCATTTTCTCCAGATAGCATATACTAAGGGTGGACCCCCGGACCTGGAGGCGACCGGCGATGTGCATCCGCGACTATCTCCGCGATCAGCATGTATGGTTCGAGACGTTGCTGCACGCGCCCTCCTCGTCGGCGACCAAGCGGGCGCAGAGCGTCCACGTGCCGGGGCGGAGCGTGGCCAAGGGGGTGCTGGTGCGGGCCGGGCCGGAGTATGCCCTCGCGGTGCTGCCGGCGACCATGCGGATCGACCTGGAGCGGCTGGCGCAGGTGCTCGACGCCCGCGAGGTGCGGATCGCGACCGAGGACGAGGTCGAGCGCGCCTTCGGCGACTGCGAGCGGGGGGCGTTGCCGCCGTTCGGGAGGCTCTATGGGCTGACGACGGTCGTCGACGCGAGCCTGGCGGAGGGCCCGGAGATCGTCTTCGTCGCCAACGCGAGGCACGAGGGGGTCCGGATGCGGTTCCGCGACTACGAGGCGATCGAGGCCCCGGTCCGCGCCCGGTTCGCGCTGGCGATCGCCCCGAAGCGGCGACGGACCTCGCACCGGCGCGGGGTGAGGGGGACCTCTCGGGGATGGGCCTCCGGCCTCGGCCTCAGTCGCCGGCCGCGGCGACGCCCCGGTCGTCCGAGGGGCCGGGCCCGCCGCGTCGTCGACGACGAGCTTGCGGTAGCCCAGCGCGGAGGCGATCTTGAGGACCTCGCCGTAGGACGGGAACGACTTGCCCGTCTGCACCTTGAAGCGCTGCATGGCGTTCATGAACTCGATCTCGTCGTCGGAATACTGCTTCTCGAAGGTGGTCGGGTCGATGCGGCGCCGGCGCTCCTTCTTGGCGCGGCGCTCGGTCGCGTCGCGGGGGGGCCGGTCGGGCTTCGGCCCCGGTGCGCCGCCCGGGCCGCGCCGCTCGCGGCCGGTGCGACGGTCGTAGAAGAGGGTGTCGTGGGGGAACGAGGTGAAATCGAATTTTTGGTCCCGCCCGCTCGTCTCATCATTGGCGTTCATGGTCGGATCTCGGAGGACAGGTCGGGGCGCGTCTCGGGCCGGGGCGGCCGTGCCCGGGTCGGCCGGGGATGGGCCGGCCTCCGCCGACGGCCCCCCGCGGAGCATCCGGACCGGCTCCTTGCCCTAAAGGTTGTTAGGACACGCCTCTGGGGCTGTCAACGCGGGGCGACCCCGCCGCGTTGCCTCCAGGCCATACGGGGTCGGGGCGGCACGCGGTTCCAGCGTCGCCATCCATGAGGCATAATGGAGCCGAGGGCTCGGCGTAGGTCCGACCCCTCGCCCCGGAGTGCCCGCGTCCCGGCCCGGGCGGCGTCCCGACCGGGCGCCTCGTCGCCCCCGGCGCCCGCCCCGGCCCGGATTGCCGTCTTGCCGCGGGTGGTCTCGTCCCGAAGAATCGAAGCATGACGCCTCGCGCCCGTGCCGGACCCGGAGCCGGGCCCCCTTTCTCCTGGAGAGGTGCAAGCATGTCCCGAACCGCGCGACTGTGGAAGGGCGTCGGGCCCTGGACGCTGGGCGGCCTGCTGCTGCTCGGCGGCGGCTCGCGGGCCGCCGGGCCCGCCCCGCTCTCGCAACAACTGACCGACCTGGGCCGCCAGGCGATCGCCCAGGGCCGCCCCGAGCAGGCGCGGACCTTCTTCCGCAAGGCGTTGCAGCTCGACCCCGCCAACGGCGAGGCCCGCCGCGCCCTCGACCGCCAGGCCGGCGTCCGCCGCGTCGCGCTGCAGGACCCGGCCCCCGCGCCGGCCGATGCCCCCGCGCCGGCCGATGCCCCCGCGCCGGCCGATCCCGCGGCGCCTCCGGCGACCGAACCACTCCCGGCGGAGGCCCCCGCCGAGGGCCGCCAGGCCGCCGCGACGCTGGAGGAGCAGGCCCGGATGGCCGAGGTCGTCAACCAGCAGCTCGTCGCCGACATCAACCAGAGGCTCCAGGCGGCGGATGAGCTGCTCCGGACCGGGCGGCCCGACGCGGCGATCAACGCGCTGAGGCTGGCGCAGTCGGTCGTCCGCTCCGCCGACCAGGCCGGCGACGACCTCCGCAACGCGCTCGACCGCCGCATCCAGACCGAGATGCTCTCGGCCGTCCGCGCCGAGGAGCGGATCGTCCAGGAGCAGGCCGAGGCGCTCCGCCTCGAGGCCACCGCCGAGCAGCAAGCCCGCGCGCTCGACCTCCTGAACCGCAACCAGCAGACCGTCGGCACGATGATGGTGCAGTTCGACGCGCTGATGGCGCAGGGGCAGTACAACGTCCTGTTCAACGGCGGCCTGGGGGACATCGTCGCGACCTCCGCGCCGTTCTACGAGGCGCGGCTGCTGGCGCAGAAGGCCCGCGCCTGGAGCCGAGCAACTCCGCGGGGCACGCCGGCGTGTTCGTGGCGCAGACCACCGGCTTCCTGGCACAGGAGCTCGCCTACGAGCAGGTCAAGGAATTCCGCTACATGCTCTCGTTCCAGGACGTCGACCGCGCCGCGGTCCCGTTCCCCGACACGCAGACGATCGAGTACCCCGACGCCGAGCTCTGGAAGGTGATGTCGGAGAGGCGGATCAGGCGGTACGGCAAGGCGGTCGACCTGCTCGACCGCGACCCGAAGACCAAGTCGATCCTGGCCAAGCTCGATGAGCCGATCGCGATGTCGTTCGCCAACGAGACGCCGCTCGAAGACGTGCTCAAGTACATCAAGTCGGCCACCGCCGACGCCAACGGCACCGGCATCCCGATCTACGTCGACCCGGTCGGCCTCCAGGAGGCCGAGAAGACGATGACCTCGCCGGTGACGGTGGACCTCGAAGGCGTCCCCCTGAAGACCACGCTCCGCCTCCTGCTGAAGCAGCTCGGGCTGACCTACACGGTCAAGGACGGCCTGCTGACCATCACCAACGAGTCGTCCGAGGACACGCCGACCGAGATCCGCGTCTATCCCGTCGCCGACCTGGCGATCATCCCCATTTCGCTGATGGGCGGCGGCATGGGCGGCGGCATGGGCGGCATGGGCGGCGGCATGGGCGGCATGGGCGGCGGCATGGGCGGCGGCATGATGGGCGGCATGGGCGGCGGCATGGGCGGCGGCATGGGCGGCATGGGCATGGGGATGATGTCGGTCCCACCCCAGGACCCGAACGCCGCTCGCGATGACGACGGCGCCTTCCTGCAAAAAAAAAGCAACTGAACCCGACTAGCCCCCCTCCGACCTCCACTCAGCCCCGGGACCGTCGCGGCGCCTTGCCGAGCGGTCCCGGGGCCGTTTCGTCCCCGCCCCCTCGCTCGCGGAAGCCCGACCGCGACGCGCCTCCCACGATCCAGCCGCTCAAGCCCTCCCAGGCGACGGAGGGCAAGATCGCGATCCCGTTCGACCCGAAGGCCGCGCTGAAGGGCCACAGCAAGGCCGCCGACACCTTCCAGTACTGGATGAACTACTATCGCAAGCACGACGAGTCGGCGGCCGACGTGAAGGAGAAGGTGACCCTGCTGAACTTCTACAAGAAGACGAGGGACGTTGAGGCGATCCTCAAGGGGTATCTCTGGGCCCACCCCAAGAACGCCGAGCCCTGGATGTACGAGGCGCTGGCGCTGGCCATCGAGATGAACAAGGGGAAGGCGACCGACGCCAAGACGTCGCTCAAGTACGCGGCCGACGTGGCGGAGAAGACCCGGAACCCGAACCACCTGCTCAGCGTGGCCGACCAGCTCTTCCTGCACGGCGAATACGCGCGGGCCGCCCCCCTGATCGACGAGGCGATCGGGAAGCTCCCGCACCGGGCCGAGCCTCTGATGATGTCGATCAACCTGGCGGCGAAGACCAAGGACCCCGAGCGGATGGCGACGTCGGTCGACAAGCTCCTGTCGCTCGGCTGGCCGGGGTACGACGAGAAGCTCCGCCGCGACGCGCACCGGGTGGCCGACACGCTGGCCAAGGCCCTCCGCGAGGAGAACCGCGACGCGGAGGCCGAGACGCTCACGAATCGCCTGACGGAGTCCGAGTCGCGCGACCTGTACGTCCGCCTGAGCCTGGGTCGGCGACGCCGGGCTCGGCCTGACGGTCGACGAGCCTCTCGGCGCGACCGCGAAGTACGCGGCCCCGCGCACCGTCTTCGGCGGCTCGATCATCAAGGACGGCTACGGCAAGCATCCCGAGGCGGTCTACGTCTGCCCCCGCGCCTTCGACGGCGACTACACGATCCGCGTCGATCCCTTCTACAACAACCCCGACAAGCCGGCGCTGGAGGCGACCCTGGAGGTCATCACGCACGAGGGGACGTCGCGGGAGCACAAGCAGACGCGCACGATCGCGCTGAACGCCAAGGCGCCGCGCCGGTCGTCGTCCACCTGGAGGGGGGTCGCCGCAAGGCCGTCCTGCCGTTCGTGGCGCCGCCCCAGCCCGCGACGGCGGCCCAGGACGCGCCCAGGCCCAAGGAGAAGGAGGCCGCGGCTGGGGCCAAGGCCAAGGAGGCACGCCCGGCGACGACCACCTCCAAGGCCGCCGCGACCCCCCCGGCGGGGCCGGATGGGGTCAGAGCACGCCTGCGGTGATCTCGGCCAGCGCGCCGAGGAAGGTGTCGATGTCGGCCTCGGTGGTGAACGGACCGGGGCTGAGGCGGAGCGTGCCGTCGGGGAAGGTGCCCAGGGCGCGGTGGATGTACGGGGCGCAGTGCAGCCCGGGGCGGACGGCGATCTCGAAGCTGGTGTCGAGGATCTCGGCCAGCTCCTGCGGGTGATGCGAGTCGAGGTTCGGCGTGATCAGCGACAGGGCCCCGACGTGGGCGTCGGGGTCCCAGCGGCCGGCGACCTTCCAGCCGTCGGCGCGGCCCTGCCCCTCGACCCAATCGACGACCTTCCGGAGCAGGGCGACCTCGTGGCGACGGTTGGCCTCGGGCCCCGTTCGGCGACCCAGGCGACCCCCGCCGCGAGGCCGGCGATCCCCAGGGCATTGGGCGTGCCCCCCTCCAGGGCGTGCGGCAATTCCTCGGGCTGGACCTCGTTCTTCGAGTCGCCGCCGGTGCCCCCTTCCCGCCAGGCGCGGAGCCGCGCCCGGGGGCCGACGTAGAGGGCCCCGGTGCCGGTCGGGCCGTAGAGCGCCTTGTGGCCGGGGAAGGCGAGCAGGTCGATCGCCGAGGCGCGGAGGTCGATCGGGACCACCCCCGCCGATTGCGCCGCGTCGACCAGCATCAGCGCCCCCGCCTCGCGGACGATCGCCGCGATCGCCTCGATCGGCTGCACGGTCCCCAGCACGTTCGAGGCGTGCGTCAGCGCGACCAGCGCCGTCGTCGGGGTCAGGGCCCTCCGGACGGCGTCGGGTTCGATGTAGCCCCCCTCCGAGGCGACCCGGGACAGCGTGATGACCCCCGCCTTCTCCAGGGCCCGCAGCGGGCGGCTGATCGAGTTATGCTCCAGGTCGGAGGTGATCACGTGGTCGCCCGGCCGGACCGCCCCCTTGATCGCCAGGTTCAGCCCGTCGGTGCAATTGAGCGTGAAGATCCAGCGCTCGGGGGCCTCGCCGTGGAACAGGCGGTTCAGCGCCAGCCTCGTGTTGTCGATCGTCCGCTCGGCCTCCTTGGCCATCCGGTGGCTCGACCGCCCCGGGTTGGCCAGTTGCGTGCGGGCGAAGTGGTCGAGCGCCTGGTAGACCGGCTCGGGCTTCGGGAAGCTGGTGGCGGCGTTATCAAGGTAGATCATGATCTCATCCTGCCGTGGGAGTGGGCAGTAGGTAGTTGAGGAGAAGACGAATCGATCCGCAGATGACGCAGATTTCCGCAGATAAATTAAAATTCTCTCATAGTTTCTGTTTATCTGCGGAAATCTGCGTCATCTGCGGATCGATCTTCGTGAATTTCCGCTTCGCTGCCCACCGCCGACTCCCGTTCAATTCCCGACGAACTGCGCGTACAGGGTCCGCGCCTTGGCGATGTCGTTGGTCCCCTTGATGATCGCGCGGCCGTCGGGGAAGACGGTGAACTCGTGCCCCTCGGCGGCGAAGCGGAGCATGAAGGCGTTGTGCCGGACCTCGCCCAGGGGCGAGAGCCGCGCGGCCAGCTCGGCGAAGTCGAGCGGCTGGGCGCGGCGGGTGGCGACCTGCACCGCGTTGCGGCCGCAGAGCGTGGTGGTGTGCGAGCCGAGCGCCCCGTCGAGCCATTCGAATCGGCGTTGCTGACAGCAGGGGCAGTCGACCTTGCCGAGCAGGCCGGCGACCTTGAGGCGGCGGAACGTCCAGTCCCAGACGTCGACCATGATCAGCTCGGTGTTCAGCGCGTCGAGGGCGCCGCTGAGGAGCTTGATCGCCTCGACCGCCTCGAACGAGGCGATCACGGCGACCGCCGGGCCGAGCACGCCGGCCGTCTCGCAGGTCGGCGTCATGCCCGGCGGCGGGCTCGTCTCGATCAGGCAGCGGATGCACGGCGTGATCCCCGGCCGGATCGTCATCGTCTGCCCTTCGCTGCCGATCACGCCGCCGAAGATCCAGGGCTTGCCCAGCTTCACCGCCGCGTCGTTGATCAGGTAGCGCGTCTCGAAGTTGTCGGTCCCGTCGAGGATCAGGTCGGCGTCGCCCACCAGGTCGAGGATGTTCGTGTGGTCGATGTCGGTGACGACCGGCTCGACCTCGACCGAACTGTTGATCAGGCGCAGCTTCCGCGCGGCGGCCTCGGCCTTGGGCAGGTTGTCGGCGACGTCCTGCTCGTCGAAGAGGATCTGGCGCTGGAGGTTGTGCGTCTCGATGAAGTCGCGGTCGACGATCCGGACGCGGCCGACGCCGGCCCGGACCAGGTGGTTGGCCAGCACGGTCCCGAGCGCGCCGCAGCCGCAGATGGTGACCCGGCTCTCCAGCAGCTTCCTTTGTCCCGCCTCGCCGAGCGCCGGGAAGCGCATCTGGCGGCTGTAGCGGTCGAGCGGGTCGGAGGGATCAAATGCCATGATGGTCCTGGGGAAGAATCATCCGCAGATGACGCAGATTTCGCAGATAAATGGGAAAAGATCGGGATTTTGACCCTCACCTCGTTCACCTCGTTCCCACGCTCCGCGTGGGGACGTCTTTGCGGACGCTCCGCGTCCGTGATGGCGACGCAGAGCGTCGCAGACGGCGTTCCCACGCGGAGCGTGGGAACGAGGAGTCACCGATCAGGGGCCGCCTCGGGCCCTCTCGGTCTCGTATTCGATCGCCTCGATCATCAGCACGTCGAGGACGGAGATCGTCGCGCCGTCCTGGCTGAAGGCGAAGCTGCGGCCTTGCGGCGGGACCAGCACGAGTTCGGGGTGGTCGATCCGGTAAGTCTGGCCGCTTGCCGTCCGGATCGTGAACGGCATGAACGGCCGTGCCGCCGTGGCGGCCCGGAGTTGCTCGGTCGTCATGCGGTCGGGCTCCCTTCATCCGCCCGCGACGGCGGGGATGATGCTGATCTCGTCCCTGTCGGCGACGGCGGTGTCGAGGTCGTCGAGGTAGCGGATGTCCTCGTTGTTGACGTAGATGTTGACGAACCGGCGGAGCTCGGCGCCGTCGAAGATCCGGTCGCGGAGCGTCGGGTACTGCGCCCCGACGTGGCCGAGGACCTCGCCGACGGTCGCGCCCTGCGCCTCGACCGTGTCGAGCCCTCCGGCGTGCGGGCGGAGCGGGGTGGGGATGCGGACGACGGCCATGATTGCGGGTCCTTAACGCGCGGGACTGGAGAGAATTTCGAAGACGGCGTGCCGCACGCGCCCGGCGTGAGGCGTCCGCCCTTAAGACATTATCGAGGAATCGGGGGATTGCGTCCTGCCAATCCCGATCGATCCGATTGGCCCGGCCGATCAGGCGCCGGTGGCGACCAGCTCGGGGGCGTCGGCGCCGACCAGGGCCTCGAAGGCGTCGAGCGTGGGCTTGATGACGACCGGGCGCGCGAGCTTGCCGATCAGCGCCTCCTGGGTCTTCAGGCCGTTGCCGGTGACGCAGAGCACGGTCGAGCCGTCGCGGTCGATCTTGCCCTGCGCGATCAGCTTCTGCGCCACCGCCAGGGTGACGCCGCCCGCGGTCTCGGCCCAGATGCCCTCGGTCTCGGCCAGCAGCCGCATGGCGTCGACGATCGCCTCGTCGTCGACGTCCTCGCTCCAGCCGCCGGTGTCGCGGATCAGCTGCGAGGCGAAGTAACCGTCGGCCGGGTCGCCGATCGCGAGGCTCTTGGCGATCGTGTTCGGGTTGCGGACCGGCCGGACTTTCAAAGCGTCGGTCTTGACCGTGTTCGAGATCGGATTGCACCCGGTCGCCTGGGCCCCGAACATCCGGGTGCGGACCGGGCCGTCGAGGAAGCCGAGGGTCTCGAACTCCTTGAACGCCTTGAAGAGCTTGCCGATCAGGCTGCCGCCGGCCATCGGCGCGACGACGTGGTCGGGGGCGCGCCAGCCGAGGGTCCTCGGCGATCTCGAAGCCCATCGACTTGGAGCCCCTCGGCGTAGAACGGCCGGAGGTTGACGTTGACGAAGCCCCAGCCGTAGCGGAAGGCGATCTGCGAGCAGAGCCGGTTGACGTGGTCGTAGTTGCCCTCGATGGCGATCACCCTGGCGCCGTAGATCGTGGCCCCCAGGCACCTTGCCCTGCTCCAGGCCGTCGGGGATCAGGACGTAGGCGTCGAGCCCCGCGGCGGCGGCGTTGGCGGCGACGCTGCCGGCCAGGTTGCCCGTCGAGGCGCAGCCGACGGTCTGGAACCCGAGCTCGACGGCCTTCGAAAGCGCCACGGCGACCACCCGGTCCTTGAACGACAGCGAGGGGTGGTTGACCGCGTCGTTCTTGATGTACAGCTCGGCGACCCCCAGCGCCCTGGCCAGGCGGTCGGCGCGGATCAGGGGGGTCCCGCCGACGTGCCGGCCCACGGTCGGCTCGCCGTCGACGGGCAAGAGCTCGCGGTAGCGCCACATGGTCCGGGGCCGCGCCTCGATCGCCCGGCGGGACATCGCGGCGGCGACCGCCTCGTAGTCGTACGCGACCTCGAGCGGGCCGAAGTCCTCGGTGCAGAAGTTGAGGGCTTCCTTGGGGTAGTGCTTGCCGCAGAGGCGACACTTCAGGCCGCTGACGAGTTCTCCAGACACCGGCGGTCCTCCTGGGTCTCCGGGCCGGGCCGCGAGGGGCGATCGGGCCGGGAGAGTGCGACGGCGGATGGCCCTCGCCGACGAGGCGAGCGGCGCCCAGGTGCGCGGCGATCCGGAGCGGGTGCGGGTTGGCGGGCGGGCGATCGAGGTGGGATAAGGCAGGCCGGGGGCGGGCGACAGGGCGCCGTCCGCCGAGGACCATCTTATCTGTCCCATCGGTGTCCCGAGCCGAAATCCCGGCTCGCGGACACTGGGCAGGAGTTAGCACCAGCATCCACCGCGATGGTGGACCGGTTGCTGTGGCGTCGCAGGGCCCGTCCCTCAGCCACTCTGGATAAGATGCGCACCGAATTGTGATCGGGCAACTCTACCCTGGCGGACGACCCGGAGTCAAGCGGGAACTCCCGCCCGGCGCGGATTCGCGGATTGCGGGCCGAGGGCCCCGGCCGGGCGGGCCGGGGCCCCGGCGGCGCCCAGGATCAGTTCGCGTCCTTCTTCTTCACCGCCCCCTTCTTCAGGACGACCTTCGAGGCGGTGCCGTTGTCGTGGGTGACCTCGACCGTGCCCCCCGTGTTGAGCCGCTCCAGCGAGAACTTCTTGAGGGTCTTGCCCTTGGGGGTCTCGTAGACCGTCGAGTCGTTGACCTTCACCTCGACGTCCTTGTTGTCGGCGTTCGAGGTGACGACGAACTTGTTGGCGTCGGCGTTGACCGACTTGATCGTCCCGATCAGCTCGTCGGCCAGGACCGGCAGGACGATCGCGAACACGGCCAGCAGGACCATCGAGCACTTCAGGATGACGGAGCGGCGCGTCTGCATCATGGGACCTCATCTGGTTGGCGGGTCGCGGGCGGGGGCGCGGGCCGACCGGATTCCCGACCGGGGAATCCCGAGGATGGCGAGTCGGCCCCGTCCCGGCCGCGTGCCCCTGATTCAACACCGAACTCGACGCGAGGTAGTGGCCCGCCCGGCGGGTGTTGGCCCTCAGTCGGCCTTCTTCTTACCACCGACCTTGATCTTCGAGGCCACCTTGTTCTCGTGCGTGATCACGGCGAAGACGCCCTTCTTGCCCGCGTCTTGCTGCTTCGCGACGCCCTTGGCCAGCTTCTCCAGGTCGATCTTGCTGCTGCCCTTGCCCGTGACCACCTCCGTGTCATCGTTGGTCGTGACCATGACCTCCTTATCCGACCCCTTCTCGACGACGGTGAGCTTCTTGGCGTCGACATCCACCTTGGTGATGACGCCGAACAGTTCGTCGGCCAGCGCGGGCAGGACGACCATCGACAGGGCCGTCAGGCCCGTCGCCAGGCAAAGGATCAGGGAGCGTCGTGTCTGCATCGTCGGACCTTTCTGCGGGGGGATGCGCGGCCAGGGGCGCGAACGACCGGGACTCCGACGCCGGAATCCCCCGGGGCCGATCGGCCGCGAAGGCCGCATGCTCGCGATTCAACACCGGACTATACGCCGGGTGGTCCCCCGCCACCAGAACTTTCCGCCGCGGGCCGCGCGTTTGTCAGGCCCGGCCCGCGCGGGCCCTCCGATTGCGGCCGGGGACCGATCCCGGAGGGCCGTCTCGGCGTAGAATACACGGGGAGGGCGCGACCATCCGCACCGCCCCGGAGAGGAGCCCGCGATGGCGACGACCACCGACGAACGGACCGCCATCCCGGCGGCCGACGACCCCCGCGAGCACCGGGCCCGGGAGGTCGGCCGCGCCCTGTTCGAGCGCGTCGGCCGAGGCCCCTCCCCGGTCGACCGCGGCTGGTGGGACGACCGGATGATGGGCCTGACCCTGGGCGACCCGACGGTCAAGGTCCAGCTCTTCCGCTTCGTCGACGCCATGCCCACGCTGGCGGGCCCCGAGGCGATCCGCCGCCACCTGGCCGAGTATCTCGACGAGGCCGGCGACCGCGTCCCGTGGTGGTTGCGGGCGGCCGTCGCGCTGGCGCCGGCCGGGTCGCGGAGGGCCCGCGCCCTGGCCGCCGCGGCGAAGGCCGGGGCGACCCACATGGCGCGCCGCTTCATCGCCGGCGCCACCCCGGACGAGGCGCTCCGCACCGTGCTCGTCCTGCGACGGCGGCGGATCGCCTTCACCGCCGACCTGCTCGGCGAGGCGATCATCACCGAGGCCGAGGCCGACGCCTATCAGGGGACCTGCCTCGACCTGATCCGCGGCCTGGCCCCCCGCCTGGCCGCCGAGCCGGAGATCCCCCAGATCGACCGCGACGACCGCGGCCCGATCCCGCGCGCCAACCTGTCCCTGAAGCTCACCAGCCTCAGCCCCCGCTTCGACGCCCTGTACGCCGAGGCGACCGCCGACCGCGTCGCCGCCCGCCTCCGCCCGATCCTCCGCGAGGCCCGCGCGCTCGGGGCGTACATCCACGTCGATATGGAGCAGTATGCCCACAAGGACCTGACCCTGGCGATCTTCCGCTCGGTCCTGTCGGAGCCCGAGTTCCGCGACTGGCCCGACGTCGGGATCGTCGTCCAGGCGTACCTGCCCGAGGCCGAGGCCGACCTGCGGTCGTTGGCCGACTGGGCGAAGCGGCGCGGCACGCCGATCACGGTCCGCCTGGTCAAGGGGGCCTACTGGGACTACGAGGTCGTCCTGGCCCGACAGCTCGGCTGGCCGGTGCCGGTCTACCTCCACAAGTGGGAGACCGACGCCAATTACGAGCGGTGCGCCCGGTTCCTGATGGAGAACCACAACCTCTTGCGGCCCGCGCTGGGGAGCCACAACGTCCGGAGCCTGTCCGCGGCGATCGCCGCCGCCGAGGCGTGCGGCGTCCCCCGCGAGGGCTACGAGATCCAGATGCTCCACGGCATGGGCGAGCCGATCCAGCGCGCCCTGGTGGCCGACGGCTACCGCGTCCGCGTCTACACGCCGTATGGGGCGATGCTGCCGGGGATGGCCTACCTGGTCCGCCGCCTGCTGGAGAACACGTCGAACGAGTCGTTCCTGAAGGCCAGCACCGCCGGCCGCGCCCGCGCCGACGAGTTGCTGCGCAACCCCGAGGAGGTCGGAGCCATGTGGGGTCTTAAATCGCGCCCCAAGTCTCAGACGGAACCCCCCCCTGCCCTGCCTCCGTTCCAGAACGAGCCTCCGACGAACTTCACCTTCGTCGAGAATCGGGAGGGGATGCGGTATGAGCTGAACTTCACGAAAGACCATCTCCATCTCATCCAGAGCTATCCCCTCATTATTGGAGGGAAAGAGGTTCGCACTGACGACGAGATGGTCTCGCCGAACCCGGGCGACAATTCAATGATCGTGGGCCGGACGTCCCGCGCCCGGGCCGAACACGCCGAGGCCGCCGTCGCCGCGGCCCGGGCCGCATTCCCGTCGTGGTCGGCGACCCCGGCGCGGGAACGGGCGGCCGTCCTGATCCGGGCCGCGGCGATCATGCGGCAGGCCAGATTCGGCCTGGCGGCGACGGAGATCCTTGAGTGCGGCAAGCCCTGGCGCGAGGCCGATGCCGACGTCGCCGAGGCGATCGACTTCTGCGAGTTCTACGCCCGCGAGATGATCCGCCTGGCCGAGACGCAGCACCGCGACGTGCCGGGCGAGACCAACGCTATTGAGCACATCGCCCGCGGCGTGGCCGTCGTGATCCCGCCCTGGAACTTCCCTTTGGCGATCCCGACCGGGATGACCGTCGCCGCCCTGGTGGCCGGCAACACCGTCATCCTCAAGCCGGCCGAGCAGTCGCCGGTGATCGCCTGGCACCTGGTCAACATCCTCGAACGGGCCGGCCTCCCGCCCGGCGTCCTGAACTACCTGCCCGGCGTGGGCGAGGAGGTGGGACAGGCCCTGGTCGATCACCCCGACGTGGACCTGATCGCCTTCACCGGCTCCCGCGAGGTCGGCCTGACGATCAACCGTCGCGCCGCCGAGCCGAAGCCCGGCCAGGACCACGTCAAGCGGGTGATCGCCGAGATGGGGGGCAAGAACGCGATCATCGTCGACGACGACGCCGACCTCGACGAGGCGGTCGTCGGCGTCCTGCACAGCGCCTTCGGCTACTCGGGCCAGAAGTGCTCGGCGTGCTCGCGGGCGGTCGTGCTCGACGGGGTCTACGACGCCTTCCTCGCCCGCCTGGTCGAGGCCGCCAAGGCCCTGCCCATCGGCCCCGCCGAAGACCCCGATACCGCCATCGGCCCGGTCATCGACGGCCGCGCCCGCGACCGGATCGAGGAGTACAAGAGGGTCGCCGCCGCGGAGGGCCAGGTCGTCCTGTCGGTCGACGTCGGCGATCTGGCCGACCGCGGCAGCTACGTCGGCCCGATGATCGTGGCGGGGGTCGAGCCCGACGCCCGGATCGCGCAGGAGGAGGTCTTCGGCCCGGTCCTGGCCGTCCTGCGGGCCAACGACCTCGACGACGCGCTGCGGATCGCCAACGGCACCGACTACGCCCTGACCGGCGGCCTCTACTCGCGCAGCCCCGCCCACATCGAGCGGGCGAAGCGGGAGTTCCGGGTCGGCAACCTCTACATCAACCGCCCGATCACCGGCGCCCTGGTCGGCCGCCAGCCGTTCGGCGGGTTCAAGCTCTCGGGCATCGGCACCAAGGCCGGAGGGGCCGACTACCTCCTCGAATTCCTCCTGACCCGCACCATCACCGAGAACACCCTACGTCGCGGCTTCGCCCCTGACAGCGAAGAACCCGCAGACCTCCAGGCATCTCTCGGCATCTGAGAGGCGGGCCGGTGGCCGGGATGATGGGGAATTGTCCCGAGTCCCGGTGGATTCGTCCCTCGTTCCGTGAGGCGGGTTGCCCTTCCAACGGGTATGACGGTTCACCCGGGCGCGGCGTCGAGTTCGGTTCGTTCGGCGCCAGATCAGCCGAGGACCCGCAGATCGCGCCCCGTTAATACCGGCCCACTTTTCCCAAGATGCCGTCGAGTTCGTTCGGGCGCGGTGTCGAGTTCGTTCGGGCTGATTGTCGAGTTCGTTCGGGCGCGGCGAATTTCGGTTCGTTCGGCGCACGGCCTCGCGTTCATCGGCGCCGGGCATCGAGTTCGTTTTTGCCGCACGTCGAGTTCGTTCGGGCCCTCCGTCGGGTTCATTCGGCGTGGCGCGCTCGCCCGCGCGGGTCCGCCGGGAGAGTGGACCTATCTCCCTCAAAGTGCCGCGGGTTCCCTGCGGCAATCGACCCTCGTGTTGGTGGGCCTTCCGAGGGCCTGAGCAGGTCCGATCCCAATCCCGGCTTGCCAACGAGGGTGGAGACGAAAGCCCCCGGAAGAATCATCGGGGGCGGGCGGGGAGGATTCCCCCGAATCTGCACGACCTTCGAAAAAAGACGACGACCCGGGGCCAGGCTCGGCCTCGGGTCGTCGGGGGAGATGGCCTGCCGCGAGCGCGGGATGAGTCCGGATTATTGGGAGATGGCGACGACGGCAGGGCCATGCAAGAGGCTGGCCCAGGCGAAGACCGCCTCGCGGGTCAGCCGGACGGCGTGGGACAGCCGGGCGGTCGGCGAGGCCGTCGCGACGGCCGGCTCGGCCGGCGCCTCCGGGGCCGGGGCGCGAGGTCGAGCCCCTCGGCCTCGCGGTTCAGGGCGTAGGCGAGGCCCGGGTACAGGTCTTCGCCCACCTCCGGCGCCTCGCCCTCCGGCGCGGCCTGCGCCAGCCGCGTCGCCTCCGCCTCGCGATCCCGCATCAAGGCCAGGTCCGCGGCGAACGCGGCGGCCATCTCGTCGACCACCGTGAGGAAGTCGCGATCCGGGTCGACCGGCTCGGCCTCGGCGATCTCGGCTCCGGTGATCTCGGCCTCGATGTCGGCGACGTCGATCTCGGTTTCGGCCTCGGCGGGGATGGCCTCGGCGGTCTTCGTCTCGACGACCTCGGCGGCGGGCTCGGTCGGGGCGGCGAGCAGGAGATCGTCGAGGGGGGGCGATCCGAAAGCCGGGGCGGGAGCCTCGGCGACCCGGAGCGGCGGGACAACCTCGGCGGGCGAGTCGTCGTCCGCGGGGACATCGGCCACCTCGTCGAGGGTCTCGGCGGGGGCCCGGTCGGGATCCTGGGTCGGCGCGGTGGCCGGGGCCGGCGCCGGGGTCAGGGTCGGAATCGGAGTTGTCGGGGACTCGTCGGCGACGAAGACGAACACGCCGTCGGCGTCCGGTGTCCGAGGCGCGTCCCCCTTCAGACGCCCCTCGACCCACCGTTGCGCCGAGCGGTGCAACGTCTCCAGGTCTCGTTGACTCGGCAGGGACAGGCCGAGACCGGCCACCAGCCCTACCAGGATCAATCGCAACACCATCGGTTGAGCTCCGCGATTGAGTGGCATCGTCATGGCGATGTCATCCGTCTATGGGGTCGATCCCTCGTGGATATCGAGCGTTGAGCCTCCTGGACGCTGTTGAACAATATCGACGGGGTAATCCGGAGGCTTTAGGGTCTCCGAGCGATTCGGCGAAGGTCTTTGCATGGCGAAAGATGGAGTGAGCTGGTGAGGCCGGACGGCGGGTTCGTGTTGTCAGGGATCGGGAAAATCGTAGGATGACGGCCCACGGAGGGCCCGGAGGGGGCGGTTCGCGCGACGGCGAAGGGAGGGGCCGGCGATGGGCAAGACGGTCCTGGTGACGGGTGCCGGGGGCTTCATCGGGAGCCACCTGACCGAGCGTTTGGTCCGCGACGGCCACGAGGTCCGGGCCTTCATCCGCTACAACGGGCGCGATGATCGGGGCCACCTGGATCGTCTCGACCCGGAGGTCCGGTCCGCGATCGAGGTGCATCGGGGCGACCTGAAGGACCCCGAGGCGGTGCGACGGGCGGCCGAGGGCCGGGCGTGGGTCTTCCACCTGGGGGCGTTGATCGCGATCCCCTACTCGTACCAGAACCCGCTCGACGTGGTGCAGACCAACGTCGTGGGCACGGCGCACGTGCTCGACGCCTGCCGCGCGTCCCGGGCGCTGGAGCGGGTGGTGCTGACCTCGACCTCCGAGGTATACGGCACCGCGCAGTACGTGCCGATCGACGAGCAGCACCCGTTGCGGGGCCAGTCGCCCTACGCCGCGAGCAAGATCGGCGCCGACGCCCTGGGCGAGAGCTACCACCGCGCCTTCGGCCTGCCCGTGACGATCCTGCGGCCGTTCAACACGTTCGGCCCGCGCCAATCGGCCCGCGCGATCATCCCGACGATCATCAGCCAGGCGTTGACGCGCCCGGTCGTGCGGCTCGGGAGCCTCGACCCCCGGCGCGACCTGACCTACGTCAAGGACACCGTCTCCGGCTTCGTCGCGATCGCCGGCTGCGACGCCGCGCTGGGCCGCGTCGTCAACAT
Organism: uncultured Planctomycetaceae bacterium; assembly: GCA_963708145.1. Classification (GTDB taxonomy): domain Bacteria; phylum Planctomycetota; class Planctomycetia; order Isosphaerales; family Isosphaeraceae. The sequence continues at coordinate 1,471,071 of OY970189.1, forward strand.
CGGCCGGGGCGAGGACGTCACGATCGGCGAGCTCGTCGATCGGATCGGTTCGCGCCTGGGCAAGCCGCTCCGCGTCGAGACCGATGCCGAGCGCGTCCGCCCCGCCGCCAGCGAGGTCGGCCGCCTCCTGGCCGGCACCGCGACGGCCCGCGCAGCTCTGGGGCTGGTCGCCGCGGTACACGCTCGACCAGGCGCTCGACGAGACGATCGCCTGGGTCCGCGACAACCTCCGCCTGTTCCGCGTCGATTCCTACGCGACCTGATCCCATAGGGTGCGTGAAAGGCACCAGTCTTCTTTGATGGCAAGAGGCCGGTGCATTTCACGCACCCTGCGGTCGGATAGAATCGAGAACAGGAGGACACGACGATGAAAGAGCTCGACGAACCTTCGGCCATCCCGGCCGACGTCATGGCGGAGTTGGTAGACGCGATCGACAGGGTCGTCAAGGGCGTCAGAGACCCGGAAGCGACGCGGAAGGCGTGTGAGCGGATGGACAGGATGCGGGAGGAGTTGCGGCAGAGGATCGGGGAGACGAACATCGCGGTCGATCTGATCCGCGAGGCGCACGACGAAGGATGAGGTACGTCCTCAATTCCTGCGTGGCGATCAAGTGGGTCCTGTCCGAGCCCGGCTCCGACAAGGCCCTCCAGGTCAGGGACGACCTCAACAACCGCGTCCACGAGCTCCTGGCACCGGATGTATTCCCGGTTGAAATCGCCCACGCCCTCGCCAGGGCCGAGCGGCGGGGGGTGATCCGGCGACCGGAAGGGGCGCTGAAGCTGGCCGATATCTCGGCGAACCTCCCCGCCCTGCACCCGTACATCCCGCTCCTGCCCCGGGCCTTCGCACTCGCCTCCCAGGCCCACATCGGCGTGTACGACTGCCTCTACGTGGCGCTGGCCGAGCGGGAGGGGTGCGAACTGCTGACGGCGGATGACCGGCTCGCGAGGAGCCTGCCGGGGCACGCGATCGCGCTGCTCTCGTCGATGCCGTGACGGCCCCGGCCACCCCGCCGTTACCGTTCGGCTTGGAGGACGCCACTGCCCGGGCAGTGGCGCGGGCATGAGAGCCGGGGCCCTCGGCTCGCGGCCGGGCCCGGTCAGGTGGACTTGATGTGGACGTTCGTCGCGTCGATCTCGTCGGGCAGCTCGGGGCCGGGGTCGTTGCAGAGGGGGCAGGTCGGCGGGTGGTCGGGGCCGAAGTCCGGCTTCGACGCCGCCGACGGCCCCGGTTCTCGGGCGTTCGAGCAGACGGAGATCGTACCCCAAAGGCCGGCCGCCAGCGCGGCCCAGATGCACAGGTTGCCAAGACGGCTCATGAGACCACTCTCGGTATCGTCGGGATGGGTCGATCATCAAGGGGGAGGGGGGCGGGCACAACGGTGGGTTTCCGCAAGTCCGATGCCTTTCGAACACCGGGCCGGGAGGATTGTTCCGGCGACGGCGAGGGCCGGCAAGGGAATCCTCGGATTTCCCGCCGATCTTCGCCCGAAATCGCCGGATCGAGCGGGCGGTGTGGCGATTCGGCGACGCGGCCTCGAGGGCGTCCGGGGTGGTTGCGGCCGGGGCCCGAACTCCGCTAAGATGGCGACGTTGCCACACCCCCCTTAGGGCCCGTCATGAGCATCGACTGGACGCCGCTGGCCGACCTGATCGAGACGCACGACCGCTTCCTCGTGACCACGCACGTCCGACCCGACGGCGATGCGCTCGGCTCGGAGGTCGGCATGGCGGGGCTGCTCCGCCAGAAGGGGAAGGATGTCCGGGTCGTCAACTCCAGCCGGACCCCGCCCCGGTACGACTACCTCGACCCGTCGGCGAGCCTGTTCGAGCACTTCGGGACGATGGCCGACCCGGCCGCCGCGCTGGCCGACCGCGAGGTCGTGGTGATCCTCGACCTGTCGGCCTGGAGCCAGCTCGGCGACATGGCCGAGTTCGTCCGCGCCTTCGCCGGGCCCCGCGTGGTGATCGACCACCACGTCAGCCAGGACGACCTGGGGGCGACCTTCCTGAAGGACACCGCCGCCGAGGCGACCGGCACGTTGGTCGTCCGCGCGATCAAGGCGCTGGGGGGCGTCTTCACCCGCGAGGTCGCCACCGGGCTGCTGACGGCGATCGCGATGGACACCGGCTGGTTCCGCCACCCCAACACCCGGCCCGAGACGCTCCGCACCGCGGCCGAGCTGGTCGAGTCGGGGGCGGCGATCGACGAGGTCTACCGCCTCCTGTTCGAGAGGAATAGCCTGGGCCGGCTCAAGCTGATGGGCGAGGCGCTGGCCGGCATGCGGACCGACGTCGGCGGCCGGGTCGCGTACGCGGTCGTCACCCGCGACGACATCGAGCGCACCGGCGCGATCCCGCACGACACCGAGGACCTCGTCGACTTCACCGTCAGCCTCAAGGGGGTGGACGTCGGGCTTTTGTTCCTGGAGCAGGCGCGGGGCGGGATCAAGCTGAGCATCCGGTCGCGCAACGGGCTAGACTGCGCGCTCCTGGCCGGCGGCTTCGGCGGCGGCGGCCACCGCGCGGCGGCCGGCGCCACGCTGCCCGAGCCGCTCTCCGAGGGCGTCGGGCGCGTCCTGGCCGCGGTCCGGAGGGCGCTCGGCCCGGCGCCGGTCCCGGATGAGGCCGAGCGAATTTGAAAAGATGATGATTAAATTGAAATTTCAAATTTAAGATTTGAAATCCTGGGTTTCCGCCCCCCGGCCCCGCCCCGCTCGTGACCCGCCCGCCGCGCCCGCGCGGGCCTTCCCCCGGCCTGATCGAGGGAGTCGCCGACGATGAACCGCCGCGATGTCTACCGCTACGGGACGGCCGTCCTGGGCAGCCTGGTCGCCCTGGCGCTGGGCGTCCCGGGGGTCGCCTACCTCGCCGACCCGCTCCGCCGCAGGACGAAGGCGGGGGGCTTCACGCCGCTGGCCAAGCTCGACGAGCTGCCGGTCGGGGCCCCGCAGGCGTTCGCGATCGTCGACGAGAGGCAGGACGCCTGGGTGAAGTACCCGCGCGAGCCGATCGGCTCGGTCTGGCTGGTCCGCCAGCCCGAGGGGTCGAAGGTGCCGGTCGTCGCGTTCACGACCGAGTGCCCCCACCTGGGCTGCGCCGTCAACCTGTCGGCCGACGGCACGAACTTCTTCTGCCCCTGCCACACCAGCAGCTTCGACTTCTCCGGCAAGCCGCTGAACGCCGTCCCGCCGCGAGGGATGGACACGCTGGAGGTCCGGGTCACCGACGACGCCCGCGTGGAGGTCAGGTTCCGGCGGTTCCGGACCCAGTCCGAGGAGAAGATCCCCCTTGCGTAAGCAACTGGCCGACTGGCTCGACAATCGGACCGGCTTCCGGGCGCTCTTGCACGAGGCGCTGGAGGAGCCGATCCCGGGCGGGGCGCGGTGGCGGTACGTCTTCGGCTCGGCCCTGAGCACGACGTTCCTGATCCAGGCGGCGACGGGGCTTTTGCTGATGGCGTCGTACAGCCCGTCGTCGTCGACGGCCTGGGGGAGCGTCTACTACATCAGCGAGGAGATTCAGCTCGGCTGGTTCATCCGGGGCATCCACCACTTCGGCTCGCAGGCGATGGTCGTCCTGCTGGCCTTGCACCTGCTCCAGGTGCTCTGGGCGGGGGCGTACCGGAAGCCCCGCGAGGTCAACTGGTGGTTCGGCATGGCGCTGCTGTCCCTGACGCTGGGGTTCAGCCTGACCGGCTACCTGCTCCCGTGGGACCAGAAGGGCTACTGGGCGACCAAGGTCGCGACCAACATCATGGGGGGTGCGCCGGGGGTCGGGCCGTACCTCCAGAAGGTCGTCGTCGGCGGCCCCGACTACGGCAACCAGACGCTCACGCGGTTCTACGGCCTGCACGTCGGCCTGCTCCCGGCGTTGTTCGTCATGTGCCTGGCGGCGCACGTGGCGCTGTTCCGCCGCCACGGCCTGACCCCTCCCCGCAACGCGCACCGGCTGGCCGCCGGCACGTTCTGGCCCGAGCAACTGTTCATGGACACGGTGGCCAGCGTCGGCGTGTTCGGCGTCCTGCTGCTGCTGGTGCTCGGCGAGCACGGCGCCAACCTCGACGCCCCCGCCGACCCCTCCAGCGCCAGCTACCCGGCGCGGCCCGAGTGGTACTTCCTGTCTTTGTTCCAGATGCTCAAATACTTCCCCGGCAACCGCGAGGTCGTCGGCACGATCGTCATCCCCGGCGCGATCATGACGGTCCTGCTCCTGCTGCCGTTGTTCGACCGGGTCCTGCCGGGCAAGCTGGCACACTTCCTGGCGTGCTGCCTGGTGTTCGGCCTGGTCGGCGGCGCGGGCTACCTGACGTATGAGGCCGCCCGCGACGACGCCGGCAACGCCAGGTTCCAGGAGGACCGCGCCCTGGCCGACGAGGCCCGCCAGCGCGCCCTGCGGCTGGCCAGGCTCGGCGTGCCGCCGGAGGGCTCGGCCTACGTCCTGCTGCGCGACCCGCTCTACCACGGCTCGGCCGTCCTGGCGAGGAAGTGCCTCGGCTGCCACGTCCACGACGGCAAGGGCGCCGGCACCCAGACGGCCTCCGACCTCAAGGGCTTCGGCACCCGCGCGTGGGTCCGCGGCCTGCTGGCGAACCCCGCCTCGCCGTCGTACTTCGGCAAGGTCCCGCAATGCGGAGGGATGGCCAGGTGGAAGAAGGCGTCCAAGCTCTCGCCGAAGCAGCTCGACGACGTGGCCGACTTCGTCGCCTCGTTCGCGACGATCCCCGCCGACATGACGCCGACGGAGTGGCTCAACACGCCGGGCCTCGACAGCCACCCCGGGCTCGAGCCGTTCACGAAGGAATGCGGCACCTGCCACGCCGTCGACGGCCTCTCCGAGGGGGGCGCCGAGGACGCGCCCCGCCTCTTCGCCTGGGGCTCGCCCCAGTGGATCGCGCGGATGATCCGCAAGCCCGGCGCCGACGACCTGTACGGCTACCTCGACGCCAAGGACCAGATGCCCCCCTTCGGCGACGACCAGTTGACCCGCAACGACGCCGAGACCCTCATCCGCTACCTCAAGGGCGATTACCCGGGCGCCCCCGATCGCTCCGAGGCCCCCTCGCGGGATGAGGTCGCGAAGTCCACCCGGCCCTGATCCTCACCCTGGATGTCGCCCCCAGATCCGAGATAGACTGAAGGGGTGTCCACTCCGGAGCTTCCGACGCCGATCGGCCCTCGCCCGAGGACTCTGGGATGACCATCGAGCAGCTTCGCACCTTCTATAACGCTCAGCCGTTTCGTCCTTTCATCATCCACCTGGCCGATGGCCGCCAGGTCCCCGTCAACCATCGCGAGTTCATCATGGCCGCCCCGAGCGGTCGCACCCTATCCGTTTATCAGGCGGATGATACGCTGAACGTCATCGATCTCCTGCTGGTGACCGACCTGGAAGTCAAGCCCGTCGCCAACGGGTCGGGGAAACGGCGGAAGGGGTGAACCGAACCGAGTCGCGGCGGACCGGAACTTACGCCGCCGGGACCGGCTGCCGCCATCGGACATCCCGGTATCGTGGTGGTCGCGTCCACCCGGCTTCTCAAAAAACGGGCAGCCGCGGTGCCCCCGATGACGACATCGCGGGACGGCTGAACAGCAGGGTCGAGGCGCGGCGGCACCATTGCGATACCCCGACTTCCCGATCGGCGCGAATTGCGGAAATCTCGGAAAAACGGCCGAAATCCCGGGGATTTTCCTTGAGTCGGCCGCGCGCGGCGGCTAGACTCGCACTCGCTTCAGGGATGAATGCAATCCGATCAATCGAGGTTGATCCCACTCGGGCCTGACACCTGCTGAGACAATTCGATTCGACCTCCTCGGCCTTGTCGGGACCGATCGGCCCGGCATCCGCGGGAGGGGGTCGCGGGCAAATGTGGACGCGGCGGGCCGCCCGGCTCGCCGCGGATGGCACCACCCCGCCCGGCGCAACTGCGCCCGGCGTTCCAAGACGGACCGCGGGCATCGCCCCGGGGTGGTTGACGAACGGAGTTCGCTGTCGCCAGCACAAGGAAGGGACGCCTGCCATGAAGGACCGGCCGCTCATCGGAATCAATACCGACATCCGCTCGAACGCCAAGGGCCGCATCCCCCACAGCCTCATCCACAGCGGCTACTACAACTGCCTCCTGTCGGCCAACGCCGTGCCCGTGCTGATCCCGCCGCTGACGAAGGAGCCCGACCTGTCGCCGATCCTCGACCGGCTCGACGGCGTGCTCCTGACCGGCGGCGACGACCTCGACCCGAAGAAGATGGGCCTGGCGCCGCACCCGTCGGTGACCGTCATGCCCGAGCGCCGCGAGACCTCCGACCGCCTGCTCTGCAAGCTGATCCAGCAGCGCAAGATGCCGGTGCTGGCCGTCGGCCTGGGGATGCAGGAGCTGAACGTCTGCAACGGCGGCGGGATCTTCCTCCACCTGCCCGAGGACATGCCGCGCGGCATCCCGCACCGCGACCCGCAGGGGGGCCCGCACCGCCACACCGTCGTCATGGAGCCGGGGACGCGGATGGAGGACATCTACGGCCCGGGCGAGATCCGCGTCAACAGCTACCACCACCAGGGCATCCGCAAGCTCGCGCCGATCTTCCGCGTCGGCGCGCTGGCCCCCGACGGCCTGATCGAGGCCTACGAGGGGAAGGACCCGTCGTGGTGGGTCGTCGGCGTGCAGTGGCACCCCGAGAACGAGGGGAACATCTCGCTCGACATGCAGCTGATCGAGGCCTTCACCGCCGCCGCCGCGGCGACCAAGGGCACGCTGACGCTCGCCAAGGCGAGCTGAGAGCGGGCCGAACCGAGGGCCCCGGCGTCTCGGAAGCGCCGGGGCCCCGCGGGGGAGGCTGTCCCGGCCGTCGGTCGATCCATCCCGGCCCGATCCGAGGCCCTGGGCCCGCGCCCTCCCCGCCTGATAATCTCGGGGGACCGTCGCGAATCGACGTCCGGGGTTGAGGCGAGCAGATGATCGGACCGATGATCCGGGATCTTCGCACCCGGCGCGGGAGGCGCCTCGCCGGGGTCGTGGCGCTCGCGCTGGCGGCGCTCGCCGCGTGCGCCTGGCTCACCAGGCCGGGGCCGCCCGCCCTGCCGCGGAGGGCTATCCTCCGGGGCGACGGCTCGAAGGGCGAGTTGCCCCTGACGTTCTCGCCCGACGGGGCGCTGCTCGCGACCCGCGACGAGAGCGGAAGGCTCACCCTCCGGGACGTCGCGACGGGCCGGCCGCGCACCGCCTTCCGACAGGTCGCCGCGAGCACGGTCACGGCCTTCTCGCCCGACTCCCGGTCGTTCGCCCTGGCGGGGTGGGCGAAGCCGCCGATCTTCCACGTCGTCTCCGTGGTGGAGGTCGCCACGGGGCGGGGAGCTCGCGACGATCGAGCCTCGGCATGCCGACCCTGCTCGATCTGCGATTCTCCCCGGACGGGACGACCTTCCAAACCGTCGCCTGCGACCCCCCGCGCGGGGGCGTGCCCCCGAAGGATCTCTGGACCATCCGGACCTGGGACACCGCCACCTCGCGCGAGCGGCCGGGCCTCCGGGCGCCCGTCCCGAAGCCCTGGCGTGCCCTCGAACGGGTGGCCGCCGTCTCGCCCGATTCCCAAGTCGTGGCCACCCTCGACCCGTACGCGCCCGACGTCATGCTCCAGGACGCCGCCGGGGTGAAGCTCGCGACCCTGCCCACGCCCCTGACGCCTCCCGCGACGGGCAACTACGCGTGCGAGTTCTCGCCCGACGGGCGGACCCTCGCGGTCGGGCGGAACAACTCCGGTGTCTTCGAACTGTGGGACGTCACCACCCGCACCCTGCGGTCGTCGCTCCGCGGACTGGGCCCGGGCGATCGCGTCGAGACGATCCGGTTCGCGTCCGGCTCGCCCCGGACGCTGGTGACCTCCGTCAGCAACTGGGACTTCGCCATGAGCCCCGTCGGCCAGGGGATGGAGTTGCTCTCACGGCTCGTCGGCCCCAAAGGTCGGGCCAGGCCGATCCCCACCGACGTCGTCGTCTGGGATGTCGCCACCGGCCGTCCGCGCGCCCGCCTCAAGTCCGAGCATGATGGGGTCGTCTCCCCGGACGGCTCGACCCTGGCCACGGCGGGCCGGGGCAACGCCGTCACGCTCTGGGACCTCACCTCGGAGTGACCCACGCACGAGCCGGAGGAGTTCTGACTCGCCCGCCCCCGGCGCGCGTCCACCTTTGGAGCGCGACGAGAACCTGCCCGAGCCTAGAGCGTGTTATGAACTGCGAGCCTGGAATCTCCGGTGTTTTCAGGGTTTCGACGTCTCCAGAGGGCCGATTTCGGCCCTCAGAGGTGCGAAAATCCCTAGAAACAAGGGGCTTAAGTTCATAACACGCTCTATGCGCGGAGCGAATCCTGCAAATCGCCTGGCTCGATCCATGCCGGCCGGTTTCCGAAGACCGCGCTCGACCCCTACGGCCTCTTCGGTCTGCCGTACAAGTAATGGTCATGCTGGTGGGCGAGGTCACCGATACCGGTGTCGACCTTGCAACGTTCAATCAGCTCGAGCAGGGAATCCCAACCCGAATCCACATCCGAAGGATCGTCCGCCGCGCCTTCCTCATCGAGGAAGGTGATGAGGACCGATCTGCCTTCGTATCCTTCGACGGGCTCGGTGGGCTGGGCGACGCCGTTCTTGAAAACGCCCCTGACGGATAGCATGGCTTGGTCCCCGCGGCTGCGGCTCCGCCGCGATCGGGCAAAGTTCGAATGGCGTCTTCTCGTGCTCCGGCTCATCGAGGGGCGGGCAAGACCACGAACCCCGCCTGCTCGAAGTGGTGGTCGAATGTAAATGCTCGCATTAGCTGTTCCTCTCCCATCAGGGCAAAGCTGATGCAGTCGGTCAATCCCCACTCCTTATCGGGACGTCGGCTATAAAGGTCCCAACCCTTCGCGAACAGCGCCGAGTCCGCAGGGACGATTCGCACGGTCTTCCGGAGTCGCAGCCCTCGAAGGAATTTCACCGTCTCCATGCGAACCGATGGCGATGAGAGCGCGTCGGCGACCTCCAGTAGCACGAACTCGCTCGTCACCAATGGGGCACGCTCGCGACTCAGATCGGCATGGACCCGACGCGCCGATGCGTGCAGCCCATCGGTCGCATCGAGCAGGGCGATCCAGGCGGCCGTGTCCACGAAAACCCGGTTCATGGCTTCTTCGGCTTGCCGTGAAGGTAGTGGTCGTGCTGGTAAGCCAGATCGCCGATGCCGGTGCGGACTGTGCAACTCTCGATCAGTTTATCCAGGGCATCCCAGTCCGAATCCTGATCCGAGGGACTGCTCGCGGGCCCCTGCTCGTCGAGAAACGTGATGATGACCGGCCGCCCGTCGTGTCCTTCCACCGGATCGGTGGGCTGGGCGACGCCGTTATGGAAGGTGCCTTTAACGGATAGCATGTACCGGCCTCCACATGACGAGAGGGCGGCCGGAGGCCGTCACCTCGGCCGCCCCCTCATCAATATCATAGCAACCCGCGCGATCAGGCCCCGACCCCTTCCGGCTCGGGGTTGCCGAGCTGGACCAGCGCGGCGGCCTCGGCGGCGTGCTTGCGGAGGGTCCTCGGTGATCCGCATCGAGCAGAACTTGGGCCCGCACATGCTGCAAAACGCGGCGGTCTTGAACGCCTCCTGCGGCAGCGTCTCGTCGTGCATCCGGCGCGCCGTCTCGGGGTCCAGCGAGAGGCGGAACTGCTCCTCCCAGTTGAAGCTGTAGCGGGCCCGGCTCAGCGCGTCGTCGCGGTCGCGGGCGCCCGGGCGGTGGCGGGCCAAGTCGGCGGCGTGCGCGGCGATCTTGTAGGCGATCACCCCCTGGCGGACGTCCTCCACCTCGGGCAGCCCGAGGTGCTCCTTGGGCGTCACGTAGCAGAGCATGCTCGCGCCGTGCCAGCCGGCCAAAGCCGCGCCGATGGCCGAGGTGATGTGGTCGTAGCCCGGCGCGATGTCGGTCACCAGGGGGCCCAGGACGTAGAACGGCGCCTCGCTGCACTCGACCGCCTGCTTCTCCATGTTCATGGCGATCTGGTCCATCGGGATGTGCCCGGGGCCCTCCACCATCACCTGGCACCCGCGAGACCAGGCGCGGCGGGTCAGCTCGCCGAGGGTCTTCAGCTCGGCGAACTGCGCCGCGTCGGAGGCGTCGGCGATCGAGCCGGGCCGCAGGCTGTCGCCCAGGCTCCAGGTCACGTCGTACTGCCGCATGATGTCGCACAGGTCGTCGAACCGGGCGTAGAGCGGGTTCTCCCGGTTGTGCGCGATCATCCACTGCGCGATCAACGAGCCGCCCCGCGAGACGATCCCGGTGACGCGGTGCGCCGTCAGCGGGATGTAGTCGCGGAGGATGCCGGCGTGCAGGGTCATGTAGTCGACCCCCTGCCTCGCCTGGTGCTCGACCATGTCGAGCAGGTCCTGCTCGGAGAGGTCCTCGACGTGCTTGACCTGCTGGATCGCCTGGTAGATCGGCACGGTGCCGATCGGCACCCGGCTGGCGGCGATGATCGCGGCGCGGATCGCGTCGATCTGGCCGCCGGTCGAGAGGTCCATCACGGTGTCGGCGCCGAGGCTCGACGGCCATCTTGAGCTTGGCGAGCTCGTTGTCGACGTCGGAGGTGACCGCCGAGTTGCCGATGTTGGCGTTGATCTTGCACTTCGCCCTGATGCCGATGCCCATCGGCTCCAGCCCGAGGCGGAGGTGGACGACATTGGCCGGGATCACCATCCGCCCGCGCGCCACCTCGGCCCGCACCGTCTCGGGCTCCAGCGGCTCGCGCCGGGCGACATGCTCCATCTCGGGAGTGACGATCCCCTGGCGTGCCTGTTCGATCTGCGTCATGGTGCGAAGAGCCTCCTCCGAGGGCGTCGTGGGCGGCGATGGTCCGATCTCCGGGCGCGGCGCGGGCCGCACGGAATCCCCTATCGTAAGTCGAGGGCCCCGGTCCGGTCAATTCGCCCGGCGCGGGCCGTGGCGGGGACGGTCCCGTGCCCGGTTCTTCATGAAATCGGTTGACGATCCTGAATTTTCCGCCCAGACTGGTCGATGAAACCAGGAAGGGAACGCCGCGAGCGCCGAGGACTGCTCTCCGAACTTCATCTGCCCGAGATCCACCCCACGGAGCCGATGCCATGACGGCGCGTCCGATTCTCGCCTTGAGGCCCCCGAGCCTCGGTCGCCGGGGATGGCTTGCCGTGCCGATCGTCGCATCGGTCGCGCTGGCCTCCGCCTGCTGGTGGCTGACCGCATCGCTCGACGACCCCGCCGCCGCGCCGATGCCGGCCCCGGCGCCCGCGCCGGTCGCGACGCGGCCGGACGCCCCGCCGGAGTGGCCGCTCGGCCGCCTGGAGGGGGACGAGGCCAAGCGGCTCGTCCTGAAGATCCTGGTCGACGTCGCCGCGCGGATCGACCGGGTCGAGGCTTACACGGCCACCCTCCGCAAGCGGGAACGGCTCCGCGGCGCGCTCGGGCCCGAGCAGACGCTGGCGATGAAGGTGCGGCACCGGCCGTTCGCCATCTACCTGAAGTTCCTCGCGCCGGTCGAGGGCAAGGAGATCGTCTACGCCGAGGGGCACCACGACAACAAGATGATCGCCCACGCGACGGGCGTCTCGCGCCTGCTGGTCCCCCGCCTCGCCGTCCCGCCCGACCACCCGATCGCCCTGGCCGAGGCCCGGCACCCGGTCACCGAGGCGGGCCTGGCCAACCTGTCGCGGCGCCTGATCGACTTCCGCCGCAAGGACCTCGGCGACCCCGAGGCCGTGACCGTCCTCGACCGGACCACCGACGCCGACGGCCGGAGCTACCTCCGCTCGCTCCACCTCCACCCGCACCCGGCCCCCGACCGCCCCTTCGCCCGCGTCGAGGTGCTCTACGACCCCGAGACCCGGTTCCCCATCCAGGTCACCAACTTCGACTGGCCCGAACCCGGCCACCAGGGCGAACTGCCCCTGGCCGAGCGCTACCGCTACGACGACCTCGACCTCGACGCCTCCCTCTCCGCCCTCGACTTCGACCCGGCCAACCCCGCCTATGCGTTCCATCGCTACTGAGGCGCCGTCGCCGCGGTCTCGCCTCGATCAAAAGATTTCGCCACGGAGCACACGGAGAGCACGGAGGAGAAAAAAAGAGGAGAAATCGAGAGGAGAGGATGGAAAGATAATCCTGACCTCTCCTGGACTTCTCTCCTCTTCTCCGTGTGCTCCGTGTGCTCCGTGTGCTCCGTGGTGAAATCCTCTTGATCATGGATCGAGGCGCGGGATGAGGACGTATCGGATCGCGGTGGTCGAGGGGGACGGCATCGGCCGTGAGGTGATCGGCCGGGCCCTCGACGTGGTCGCCGAGGCGAGGCGGGCGGTCTCGGGCTTCGAGCTCGACCGGGTCCCGGCGCCGGCCGGCGCGGGGACCTATCTCGATCGGGGCGAGGCGCTGCCCGCCTCGTCTCTGGCGGCCTGCCGCGCCTCCGACGCGATCCTGCTGGGCGCCTGCGGGCTGCCCGACGTCCGCTACCCCGACGGCACCGAGATCATCCCGCAGGTGACGCTGCGGATCGAGCTCGACCTGTACGCGGGCATCCGGCCGGCGCGCGGCTCGACGGGGCCCCGTCGCCGCTGGCGGGCCCTCCTGAGATCGACTTCGTGGTCGTCCGCGAGAGCACCGAGGGGATCTTCGCCTCGCTCGGCGGCGGGATCGTGCTCGGCGACCAGCTCGCCACCGACACGCAGGTCATCACCCGCCGCGGGACCGAGCGGGTCGTCCGCGCGGCGTTCCGGCTGGCGCGCAAGAGGGGCCGCGAGCGGCCGCGCGTCACCTGCGTCGACAAGGCGAACATCCTCCGCTCGTTCGCCTTCTTCCGCAAGGTCTTCGACGAGGTCGCCGCCGAGTTCCCCGACGTCGCGGCCGACCACCTGTACGTCGACGCCGCCGCGATGGAGCTGGTCCGCCGGCCCGGCCGGTTCGACGTGCTGGTGACCGAGAACCTCCTGGGCGACATCCTCTCGGACCTGGCCGCCGCGCTGGTCGGCGGCCTCGGGGTCGCGCCGTCGGCCGACGTGGGCGACGGGCACGCGGTCTTCCAGCCCTGCCACGGGACCGCCCCCGACATCGCCGGTCAAGGGGTGGCCAACCCGGTCGCCGCGATCCTCTCGGCCGTGATGATGCTCGATCACCTGGCCGACGCCCACGACGACCCCGCCCCCTGCGCCGCGGCCCGTCGGATCGAGGCCGCGGTCGCCGCCGCGCTCCAGTCCGGCGAGGCCCGCACCGCCGACCTCGGCGGCACCGCCTCGACCGCCGACGCCACCCGCGCGATCCTCCGCAGGATCTCCTGACGGGAGTATGCGGTCGGCAGTGAAGAGGATTCTTGTCTTCCACTGCCGACCGCCTACTGCCGACCGCCTACTACCGGCGGTAAGATCGGGCGGGGCAGCGCCGCAGCCAGGATCGCCCCGCCTCTTGTCTCGCGAGGGTCCGCCCATGTCCACCACCGTCGTCCGGTGCTCGCTGCCCGGCTGCCCGGAGCGCCGCCCGCTACAAGGTCGCCGCGATGTGGAGCGTCGGCAGCTTCTCGGAGCTGAAGACCTACGGGTTCGCCTGCTCCGACCACCTCGGCCCCGTCTTCCGCGACGCCGAGCAGCGCCGCCAGGACTACGAGCCCGCCCCCGGCGAGGCGATCGAGGAGCTCGCCATCTATCGCTTCGAGCAGGGCAAGCGCGACCGCCAACTCCAGCGCCTCTGGGGCCTGGAGGAGAACTACCGCTCGTGAACGAAGATCCCCGGAGGGCTACCCATGCCGGTTGAGGCCGCGCGGAAGTTCAACCTGGTTGATGGGATGATCCTGGTGGCGGCGACGGCGCTCGGCCTCGCCGCGGAGCGTATCAGGGCCCACCATCTTGCGAAAATCGAGAGCCCGCTCCTGAAAAGCGTGACGGAAGTCGCGATCGATTATGCGGTGTATATCGCGTTCTTCTGGACACTGGCCTTACCGCTCTTGGGGCTGCGTCGTCCCCGACCTTCCTGGCGACGCTTGCGCCGACAACCGGGAATGCTCGTCGGCGTTTCGTTCATCGTGGCCGCTGCCCTCGATTTCGTCTGCAACCTCTATGCGGAATTCACTCTCTCAGAAAGCCTTTACGATCATGTTGTTTACCTCGTAGCACGGGCATCGAATCCCGCCCCATTCGCGTTGAGTACGGCCGTGGCCTGGACGACCCTGGCATGGAGTGGCCGCTGGCGTCCGGAGGCGAGCTGGATCGACTGGCTGGGCCGTGTCCTGGGTTCCTTCTGGATCATCTCTGCCATGTTCATCTCCCTGCGTTACATCTGGATCGATTATTAGGCGCGGCTGGGTGACAGGGGTAAAGCCCGCGCGGCGGGCATGCCCCGGACCTTCAGCCTCCGCACCGAGGCATGCCCGCCGCGCGGGCTTTACTTCATCCAGGCCACCCACCCTCAATCCCTTCCGCCACAGGGCTAATATGAGCCGGTGATTTTGTTAAAAACATGATAATATGATTTTATGATGGCGTTGCCACCCATTCAGGAGGCGAGATGGGGCGTCCGCGCCCGAGGACGTCCTGTTCGTGCTTGACCGGGCCGGTTCCGGCTGTTCACATGGGCCCTCGGGTTACCCGGGCGGGAGACCGGAAGGCCGGAGCGAAGGCCTCTCGCCTCGTCTTAGACGCGCTGGAAGGGATGGTGATACGCTCACGTTCGAGGAATTTGAGCGGATTGCGTCCCGAGGGGTTTCGTCCGGAGCACACCAACGGAGTGAGCGCATGGCAACCACCCAGACCGACTCGACTTCGGCCCTGAAAATCGTGCGGGAGCTGCCCATCCCGCTGGAGCGGGATGTCTTCCTCCGGACCCTGATCCGGGAATTGGCCGGGACACTCCAGGAGGTGGTGGGCCTGGATGAAGCCTCGGGCTTCGTCAGCGTCGTCGGACAGAACGTCGGGGAACAGATCAACGAGAGCTACAAGTCGGCCCTCAACGTCTCTCGAGCTCACCAGGGAGCAGGTGGCCGCGGTCCTCGTGGACCTGAAGCGTCGCATCCAGGGCGACTTCTTCGTCATCGACGAGGACGAGGAAAAGATCGTCTTCGGCAACCGAGCCTGCCCCTTCGCCGAGAAGGTCATCGGCCGCCCGGCGATGTGCATGATGACATCGAACGTCTTCGGCAGCATCGCGGCGGAGAACCTCGGCTACGCGAAAGTCGTCCTTGAGGAAACCATCGCGGGGGGCAGCCCCGGTTGTCGGGTGGTCGTCTATCTGAAGCCGACCCCCGACGCGGAGGCCGCCACCGGACGAGAATACTTCAAGGGGTAGGCTCGCCAATGCCCGTCGAGGCGTTCCTCAAGGTTATCGACCGCCTGCCGGACGCATGCCTTCTCGTGTCGGGGGACGGGGTGGTGCTCGGGGCGAACCGGCGCCTCGCCCGGCTCGGGATCGAGCCGAGTCGCCTCCGAGGGAATCCCCTCTCCGATGTCACGGCCCAGCCGCCCGCGGCCGTCGTGGCGTACCTCCGTCGATGCTCGAGGACCTCCGAGCCGGTCCCCGGCTCGCTGACCCTCAAGCGGGTCGACGGCGGGGAACTTCCCTGCCGCTCGGATGGGAGCGTCCTCGCCCCTTCGTCGGACGCGTCCCAGGCGATCGTCATGCTCCGCCTGGAATCGAAAGACGCTTCCATCAGCCAGTTCCTCACGCTCAATCGGAAGATCGACGAACTCGGCAGGCAAATCCTCAAGCGACAGAAGGTCGAGGAGGAGCTCCGAGAGCAGAAGGAATGGCTCGGGGTGACGCTTTCGAGCATCGGCGATGCCGTCATCGCGACGGACACCGAGGGCCGGGTCATCTTCATGAACCCGGTCGCCGGTTCGCTGACCGGCTGGGGGCAGGAGGAGGCCTCGGGCCGGCCCCTGGGAGGGGTCTTCCGCATCGTCAACGAAGAGACGCGGGAGGTCGTCGAGAACCCGGTCACGAGGTGCCTCCGGGAAGGCGCCATCGTCGGCCTCGCCAATCACACGCTCCTCATCGCGAAGGACGGGACCGAGTACTCGATCGACGACACGGCCGCCCCGATTCGCGAGCCCGGGGGCCATGTCAAAGGGGTCGTCCTCATCTTCCACGACGTGGGGGACCGGAGGCGGATGGAGCGGGAACTCCACTCGCGGGCGGAGAAGCTCGCCGAGAACGACCGCCGCAAGGACGAGTTCCTGGCGATGCTCGCCCACGAGCTGCGGAACCCCCTCTCCTCCATCAATAACGCCGTCCAGCTCTTCGGGACGCTGGAGGCGGAGGAAGACCTCCTCTGGGCGAAGGACGTCATCCAGCGACAGGTGAAGCACCTCGCCCGGCTGATCGACGACCTCCTGGACGTCTCCCGCATCTCCCGGGGGAAGATCAGCCTCCGGACGGAGCCGCTCGACCTCGCCCCGGTGGTCGGGAGCGCCGTCGAGGCCGTGCGTCCGCTCCTGGAGGAGCGAAAGCACGAGCTGAGCGTCTCGCTCGTCGCCGGAGGTTTGCGGCTCGAAGCCGACCCGCTCCGGCTCGAGCAGATCCTCGTCAACCTCCTGACGAACGCCGCAAAGTATACCGATGCCGGGGGCTCCATCGCGCTCACGGCACGGCGCGAGGGGGCCGACGTCGTCATCAAGGTCCGGGACACGGGCATGGGCATCGCGCCCGATCTGCTGCCCCGCATCTTCGACCTCTTCGCGCAGGGGGACCGGACGATGGCCCGCTCCGAAGGCGGGCTCGGGATCGGCCTGACGCTCGTCCAGAAGCTCGCCGAGATGCACGGCGGGGGCGTGCTCGCCGTCAGCGAAGGCCCGGGCAAGGGGAGCGAGTTCACGGTCCGGCTGCCCGCCCTGGAGGTCCCGGCCTCTCGAAGGACGGGCCCCGGGCAGACGCTCGCGCGTGCCGCTGGTCGATCCTCTCGCGTGCTCGTCGTCGACGACAACGCCGACAATGCCAGGGGGCTTGCGAGGCTCTTGAAGCTCCTCGGGCACGACGTCCAGGTGGCCTATGTCGGCACGACCGCCATCGAGGTTGCCCGCGCCCACCGGCCCGAGATCGTGCTCCTCGATATCGGCCTGCCCGGCATGGACGGCTATCAGGTCGTCAAGCGGCTCCGGATGGAGGAGTGCTGCAAGGGCTCGCTCATCGTCGCGGTCTCCGGATACGGCCAACCCGAAGACCTCCGCCGTTCGCGAGAAGCGGGCTTCGACCATCACCTGGTGAAGCCGGTCGATTACGATGCCCTGATGACCCTGCTCGCACCCTAGCGCACCGCGGGTGCATCGCGGGCGCCGGCCGACCCGGGCACGGGCCCGATCCCGATGGGAGGCCTCGGCCGCGAGTCGGCGGCCGAGCGGTTGAGGTCGCGGCACGCCCTCCGGCCCTCCGGGCCGGGCCTCGACCCCGGACGATCGCCGCGGGATGCCCTGCCTTTGGGTTGACACTCCCGGCACCGTCGGAGCAACCGGCACGGCCATCGCAACGGGCCGGCAGTCCGCCATTTCCGGCGAGCGGGGCTGGGCGTGGGCTCGGTGGCGCGACGATATAACGGTCGGTCAATCCTGCCTCGGGGCCTCGGTGGGAAGCCGGGGGCGCCGGGGTGGGGAGTGTCCGCGGGATGCGTCGTGGCCGCGTGCGGTGGGTCCGGCCGAGGCGATCGGCCCGAGAGGCCGCTGATTCTGACCCGGCGGGTCGGCCCCGGTTCGGTCGGAGGCGCCAAGGTGTCGCGCCGGGCGGTGGCGACCGCTCCCGTCCGGCGTCCATCCAAGGAGGTAACAGGAAGTGAACATCGTCACGACCCGCTTCGGCCTGGTCCAGGCGCCCGAGACGGAGCTGATCCGGATCGCGGAGGGCCTGGTCGGGTTCCGCTCGTTCACGCAGTTCGTCCTGATCCCCGACCCGGTGGTGGCCGGCCTGTCGTGGTTGCAGAGCGCGACCGCGCCCGAGCTGGCCTTCGGCCTGATCGCGCCCCCCCTGGCGATCAGCGACTACCGGGTCGAGCTCCGCGCGGGCGACCGCGCGGCGCTGGAGCTGGACGACGAGCGCTCGGCGCTCATCTACGTGATCCTCAACCGCGGCGAGGGGGGCGGCCTGACGGCCAACCTCCAGGGGCCTCTGGTGTTCAACCCGGTGCGCCGGCTCGGCCGGCAGCTGGTGCTGACCTCCAGTCGCTACGCGGTGCGGTACCCGCTCGACCCGAGCCAGGCCGCGGCACCCACCCTGCTCCCCGGCCCGGCGCCGCTCCGCGCGTCGGCCTGACCGGGGCGCGGCACGGCACGGCCAGGCGACCGAGGGCCGGCGGCGACGTCCCATCCCAACCCAGCCCCGTCGTGGTAACCGAGAGCCCGGGCAACGTGATCAGGGACGGTCACGGGTCTCGTTGGCAGGAGGAAGGAGCCTAGAAGATGCTGGTCCTGTCCCGACACCGCGACGAAAGCATCATCATCGGCGATGACATCGTCATCACCGTGGTGGATATCCGGGGCGACAAGGTACGATTGGGGATCGCGGCCCCCATCGAGATCTCCGTACACCGCCAAGAGGTGTACGAGGCCATTCAACGCGAGAACCGGCAGGCGAGCCGACTGGAACCCCAGGACGCCCGCCAGCTCGAGAACCTCAACCCGCCGCTCCGGCGCGACATCCGTCGCCCGCGGGTCGACGGCCTCTGAGGCCGCGTCGAGTGGCGGGGGCCCGGGCCCCGGCCCGATCCCCCCGCCCCGCCGACCCGATCCCGCATCCGCCCGGACGCACGCACCCGGCAACCATCCGGGTGCGTGCGCCCGGCTCGCCCTTTTCGAACCGGCCCCGGGCCTTCGGGGCCGAAATATCAAATCCGAATCTCAAATTCGACATTTCAAATTTGAAATAACCATACGAGAGACGACGTCCGGGACATCCCCGCGCCGCCCCCTCAATCGAGCTCGATGACGACGTCGTCGTCCTCCTTGCCGGCGGCGGGCAGCAGGTTCCGCCAGCCGGAGTCGTCGTCCTCGGGCAGCTCGTCGATCGACCAGGAGACGGCGGGGGCGGCGGGGATGGCATCCTCGGGAGGGGTCGGGCGGCTGTCGATCGCCGGGGGGCGCTGCGCCGCCCGCGACGGCCGATGCCGCGGGCGGCGCGGCCGGGCGACGCGCCGCGCCCCCGCGCGGGCCAGCTCCGACGGCGCCGGCGCGTGGTCGGGACCCAGGTAGACCCGCAGCTTGTAGCTGCCCAGCGTCAGCCGGTCGTCGGGCAGCAGCGCCGCCCAGCGGATCTTCTGCCCCTTGACCTTCGTCCCGTTGGTGCTCGCCAGGTCGCGGACCACCAGCAAGCCGTCCGTCTTGATCATCACGCAGTGCCGCTTCGAAAGGCTCGCGTCGGCGATCACCACGTCGCAGAACTCGCGACGCCCGACCACCGTCACGTCGCGCGTGATCGGGATTGGCGGGTCCCCGTTCTCCGGGACCAGTTCGGCTTTCATGGCGCGATCCCTTGACGTGCTGCGGGCGAGCGACGGACGGGCGGCGGTTCGGGCGACTTCCGCCCGACAATTCTACCTGATCCTCACTCGCACGACAACTCCGCCAACGATTATTGCTTGCGAGATATCATGGGGTCACGCAATCGAGGAGGTCGGTCGTCCGATTCTTGAAACCGACATGTAAGCGGGCGGGTAATCGGGTTAAGGAGCGTGGACGCTCAATCCGTTGGACGAGGGGAGGTTAGGGCGATGACTGCGCGGGCCATGCGGTGGGTTCGCGGTGCGTATCCGGGGGCGGTCTGGGCGGCGGTGGTGCTGGCGATCGCCGCGACGGCGCGGGCCGAGCCGCCCCGCGCGGCGCGCTGGGTCGGGGCGGACGCGGCGCTCTATGTGGAGGTGACTCGCCCGGCGGCGGTCCTCGATCAGGTGCTCGGCGAGCCGTTCCGCGCGGTCATGGGTGCGGTCCCCGGCGTCGACAAGTACGCCGAGAGCAACACGTTCCGGACGCTGCGCGGGACGGCCGGCCTCGTCGCCGAGAGGCTCGGCATGGCGTGGGACAAGGCCCTCCGCGACCTGACCGGCGGCGGGATCGTGCTGGCCGTCGAGGCGCCTCGCGGAGGCCGTCCCCGGGGGTTCGCGGTCGTCACGCCGACCGACCCGGCGCTGATGTCGCGGACGCTCGATGCGCTGCTCGAGATGGCTCGCACGGACGCGGCCGACAAGGGGAGGCCCGACCCGATCGCCAGGGGCGAGCACCGGGGCATCGGCGGCTATGCCTTCGGCGGCAAGACGGCGCTGGCGATCGTCGCGGGGAGGCTGGTCGTCGCCGACACGGCGGAGACCCTCCGCGCGGTGATCGATCGCGCCCTGGACGGGCCCGGGGATGGGGGGGCGATCGGCGACGATGCACTCTGGAAGGCCCGCCGGGCGGAGGTCGCGCCCGAGGCGTTCGGGTGGGGCTTCGCGCGGCTCGACCGGCTCCGCGAGCTCGACCCGAAGCGGTTCACGCTCCCGGAGAAGCTGGGCCCGCCGCCGACCTTCCTGTTCGGCTCGTGGCTGGAGGCGGTCCGCAAGGCGTCGTGGGCGTCGGCGAGCCTGACCTGGACCGGCCGCAAGCTCGCCGCGGAGTTGACGCTGCCCGTGCCCGAGGGGGGGTTCGGCGACGCCTTCGCGGGCTTCCTGCCGGCGAAGGGAGCCGGGGCGCCGGGCCTCGTCGCGCCGCCGGGCACGATCGCCAGCCTGGGCCTGTGGCGCGACCTGGCCGCGATCTGGGAGGCGCGGGCCGAGCTGTTCGCGCCCGAGGTCGTGCAGGGGCTGGCCAAGCTCGACACCGTCGCCGGCCAGTTCTTCGGCGGTCGCGACTTCGGCTCGGGCGTCCTCGGCTCGCTGGGCACCGACTGGCGCCTGGTCGTCGCCCGCCAGGACGAGAAGGGCCTCGACCCCGCCCCCGACCTCAAGCTGCCGGCCGTCGCTTTGATCGTCGACCTGAAGCCCGACGACGACGACTTCGCGCAGCGCCTCAAGGTCGCGTTCCAGTCGTTCGTCGGCCTGGCCAACCTGGGCGCGGCGCAGACCAAGGCGCCGCCGCTGGAGCTGGGCTCCGAGACGTGCGAGGGCGTCACGATCCTGACCTCGCGCTTCATGAGGCCGAAGGTCCCCCCCGCCGAGGAGGGGACGGGGGCGGTCCACTACCGGCACAACTACAGCCCGACGGCGGCGCAGGTGGGCGACCGCTTCATCCTGAGCTCCAGCGTCGGCCTGGCCCGCGACCTGATCCGCGCCCTGAAATCGCCCCGCCAGGCCGAGGGCGCCACGCTCGTGGCCGAGGCCGACGGCGCGGAGCTCGCGCGCTGCTCGAGCGCGACCGCGCCCGGCTGGTCATGCGCGACATGCTCCGCAAGGGACTCGACAAGCCGGCGGCCGAGGCCGGGTTCGACGGCCTGCTCGGGCTGGTCCGCTACCTCGGCCACGCCCGGCTGACGGTCCGCGACGGCAAGGACTCCGACGCGGTGCGGCTGTCGCTCAACTTCGCGCTGGGCGATCCCGGCCGGGACGACAGGCCATGAATCCCGCTGCCCTGATGTCCGACCCGTCCCGCGCCTGGGCGCCGTTCGAGGCGGGGCCCGGCGACTGCTGGGACCTGCCGAGGGTGGCGCACCTGCACCGCCGCGCCGGCTTCTCCGCGCCGTGGGCGACCCTCCAACGCGACCTCCGCGACGGCCCGGCCGCGAGCGTCGATCGCCTGCTCTCGGGCGGGCCCTCCAGCGGCGACGGCACGCCGGCCGCCGAGTTCGCCGCGATGCTCGACGCCATGTCGGCGCAGCTCGCGCCGGGGTCCGGCCTGTCGCAACTGCAAGGCATCTGGCTCTACCGGATGATCTTCACGCCCCACCCGCTCCGCGAGCGGATGACGCTGTTCTGGCACAACCACTTCGCCACCTCGCACGCCAAGGTCAACGACTCGGCCCTGATGCAGCGCCAGAACGCCCTGCTGCGGTCGCACGCGCTGGGCGACTTCAGGGCGCTGCTCGCGGCGATCGGCAAGGACCCGGCGATGCTGATCTGGCTCGACTCGACGGCCAACCGCAAGGCGCACCCGAACGAGAACTATGCGCGCGAGGTGATGGAGCTGTTCACGCTGGGCCGGGGCCGCTACACCGAGAAGGACGTGCAGGAGGCCGCCCGCGCCTTCACCGGCTGGTTCGTGGTCCAGGGGCGGTTCCGCGAGGTCTCCGCGCAGCACGACTCCGGGCCGAAGGCGATCCTCGGCCGCATGGGCGACTTCGACGGCGACGACATCCCGGCCATCCTGCTCGACCAGCCGTGTTGCGCCGAATTCCTCTGCGGCAAGCTGTTCCGGCACTTCGTCAGCGAGGTGGACGACCCCCCTCCGGGCCTGATCGCCCCGCTGGCGCGGGCCTTCCGCGAAACGGACTACGACGTCCGGGTGCCCGTGGAGATGATCCTCCGCTCGAACCTGTTCTTCGATCCCGAGGTCGCGCCGCCGACGGGTCAAGGGGCCGGTCGAGTTCGCCGTCGGGACGATCCGGGCGCTGGAGGTTCTCAAGCCGACCGTCCCAGCCAACAGCCTGGCCGAGTCGTGCGCACGGATGGGCCAGAGTCTGTACGCCCCGCCGAGCGTCGCCGGCTGGGACGGCGGCACCTCGTGGGCCAACTCCGCCACCATGCTCACCCGGGCCAACTTCGCCCTCGCGCTGCTGGCCGACACCTCACGATGCGACCCCAAGGCCCTCGCCGCCCGCCACGGGTTCGACGGATCGAAGGAGGCCGCCCTGTTCCTCATCGACCTGCTCGTGCAGGACGCCTTCGATCGGAATGTGGCTGGGCGCGTGGAGGCCAAGGATGAGAAGGATGCTGCGACCCTGATCCTCACGTCACCGGAATATCAACTATCTTGAAGACAGGTTTCGGATTCCGGGTGACGGGTTTCAGGAGAGATCACGATGGAGATCAAGAGCTACCGCGACCTCCGCGTCTGGCAGGCGGCGATGGACCTGAGCGTGCGGATCTACCGCCTCTCGCAGGACTTCCCCAAGCAGGAGACCT
The DNA here is from genome assembly GCA_963708145.1 of uncultured Planctomycetaceae bacterium. Lineage (GTDB taxonomy): Bacteria > Planctomycetota > Planctomycetia > Isosphaerales > Isosphaeraceae. The sequence continues at coordinate 1,494,103 of OY970189.1, forward strand.
ACGGCCTGACCAGCCAGATGCGACGCGCGGTGATCACGATCCCGTCGCGGATCGCCGAGGGGCACACGCGAGAACATCTCAAGGATTACCTCCACCTGGTCGGGCTGGCGCAGGCGACCCTGGCCGAGCTGGAGACGCAAGTCCAGCTCTCGGGGAGGCTCGGCTACCTCGCGGAGGAAGCGGTGGGCCAGACGCTCGAACAGGCGGAGTCGTTGGGGCGGCAGCTCTATGCGCTCCGCAATGCGTTGATGAGGAACGGCTGACACTTCGACGAGGGTTCCCGCCATGTCGTCCCGCCGCGACTTCCTGAGAAACTGCACCCTGGTCTCGATGGGGACGGCGACCATCCCGGGCTTCCTGGGCCGTTCGGCGAGGGCGGCGGGGGCGACGAAGCCGAACGACCGCATCCTGGTGGTCGTCCAGTTGATCGGCGGCAACGACGGGCTGAACACGGTGGTGCCGCACGGCCTGGACGGCTACGCGAGGGCGCGTCGGGCGCTGCGGCTGCCGGCGGGGCAGGTCCACAAGATCACCCCGGAGATCGGCCTGCACCCGGCGATGGGGAAGATGGCCGGCCTGCTCGAACGGGGGAGGCTCGCGGTCGTCCAGGGGGTCGGGTATCCGAACCCCGACCGCTCGCACTTCCGGTCGATGGAGATCTGGGAGACGGCCCGCCTCGACGCCGGCGCGACGGAGACGGGCTGGCTCGGCCGCGCGATCGACGAGAAGCCGGTCCCGCCGGGGGCCGATGCGCCGGCGCTGCACGTCGGGGCACGCCGGCTCCCCCTGGCGTTGCGGGCGAAAAGGACCGAGGTCCCCTCGCTGGAGACCCTGGAGCAGTATCGGCTCCAGGTCGCCGGCGCCGCGCGCGACGCCCTCGACCAGATCGCCCGTCTCGACCGCCCGGAGGACGACCCCCTGCTCGGGTTCATGCGGCGGAGCACGCTCGCGGCCTACGAATCCAGCCGTCGGCTCGAACAGGTCGCCCCCTCGGCCGGCAAGTCGAGCTACCCGAACCACGGCCTGGCCCGGCGTCTCGAACAGGTCGCGCAGATCATCAAGGCGGGCTTCGGGACGCGGATCTTCTACACGTCGTTGGACGGCTTCGACACCCACGCCAACCAGCCCGGGGCGCACGCGGCGCTCCTGGGCGAGCTGTCCGACTCGATCGCCGCGTTCCACGCCGACCTGGCCGCCGCCGGCCAGGCCGACCGGGTGGCGCTGCTGACCTTCAGCGAGTTCGGCCGCCGGGTGGCCGAGAACGCCAGCCAGGGGACCGACCACGGCGCCGCCGCCCCGCTGTTCGTCGTCGGGCCGGTCGCCCATGCCGGGCTGGTCGGCGAGCATCCGAGCCTCGACGTGCTCGACGACGGCGACCTGAGGCACCACACCGACTTCCGCCGCGCCTACGCCGCGCTGCTGGAGACCTGGCTCGGCTGCCCGGCCGGGCCGGTGATCGGGCCGGGCTTCGAGCCGCTCGACCTGTTCCGCCCGTCCTGAGCGGGTCCGGCCCGCGGGGCCATGTTGCCGGATCGAAACACTGGAGGCCCCTCGCGTTCCGTCCGAGGGGGCTTGGCACGTGAATCGCACCTGAGGTCCATCATCGGGCCGGCGCGGGCGGGCCCGCGCGGGGATCGTGCGAAATCGTGTCGAGGACTATCCTTTCGCGAACCTCCGCTCGTATAGAATAGAGAGACCCACCCCCCTCGTGTCGAATCCACCCATCCGCCTGGCGGAGTGCTTCCCATGAACCGCGTGCTCGTGCTAGGGCTCGGATTTGGCCTGTCCGCGCTGTCCTGGGCCGGGGGATGGAGCCCGGCCCGGGCGGCCCAGCAAGATGCGCCGCCCCCCCTGGAGCGACCCGCCGTCGAGGCCCCCCGGGCGCAGGACGCCCCGCTGGCGGCGCAGGACGCGCCCGAGCAACTGGCCGCGCTGGCCCCCAACGACGACCAGCCGGTCAAGGCGCTGACCGACGGTCCGCTCCACGAGGCGTTCCTGTCGCCGGCCAAGGACCGCGACCCCGTCCACATCGACCGCGCCCCCCCGGCGCCGATCGCCGAGCGGCCGGGCGTCGAAGCGTCCAGCCCGAACGCGCAGTGGATCGCCGGCTACTGGGAGTGGGACGCCGGCCGCAAGGACTTCGTCTGGGTGACCGGCACCTGGCGCGTGCCGCCCCCGGGCCGGTTCTGGGTCAACGGCTACTGGAAGCGCGACGACCAGGGGTGGGTCCGCGTGCCGGGCTTCTGGAGCGACCGCAAGACCGACCGGATCGACTTCCGCAAGGACGGCCCCCCCGCCGACCACCCCGACGACGACCCGGGCCCCTCGCCCGGCCAGGACTACTTCTACATCCCCGGCCACTACGTCCCCGACGGCGACGGCGTCGCCTGGAAGCCGGGCTTCTGGGCCAAGGCGCAGCCCGGCTGGGCGTGGGTCCCGGCGCAGTGGGTCAAGCAGCCCGAGGGCTGGACCTTCCAGGAAGGCTACTGGGACCGCACCCTCGAAGACCGCGGCACCCTGTTCGCCCCGGCGCAGGTCGCGCCGGCGCGCAGAACAACCCCAACACCGTCTATCAGCCGTATACCCAGATCTCCCCCCAGAGCTACGGCCTGCTCTACGGCGCCTTCGGCCGCCCCAATAGCTACTACGACGGCTACCCCGGCTGCTACTACGACTCCACCGGCCGCTACTACGGCTACGCTCAATACGGCTCGATGAGCCCGTATTACGGCTACCTCGATTACCCCTATACCGGCTACCTCGGCTATCCCTATCTCGCCCAGCCGTGGACCTACGGCGGGTATGGCGGCTACGGGATGGGTGGTTATGGTGGCTACGGCGGGTATGGTGGCTACGGGATGGGCTATGGTGGTTATGGCGGGTATGGTGGCTACGGGATGGGCTATGGTGGTTATGGCGGGTATGGCGGCTACGGCGGATATGGTGGTTATGGCGGGTATGGTCTCGGCGGTTTCGGCCTCGGTCTGGGTGGCCTCGGCCTGGGCTTCGGTTACCCGTTCCTGGGGGGCCTCGGTTACGGGCTGGGCATGGGCCTCGGCTACGGGCTGGGCTTCGGCGGGCTGGGCTTCGGCGGCTTCGGCGGCCTGGGGTCCTACGGCTACGGTCTGGGCATGGGCGGCCTGGGCTATGGCTTCGGCGGGCTGGGTTACGGCGGCCTGGGCTTCGGCGGCTTCGGCTTCCCGTTCGGCTTCGGCGGCTTCGGCTTCCCGTTCTTCGGGGGCCTCGGGGGCTTCGGGGGCCCGTTCATTAACAACAGGTTTGGAAATTCCAACAACTTCCATCGTGGCTTCCCGTTCCACCCGGGCGGCGTCAACCGCTGGGCCGGCAATAACGGGACCGGGACTCAGGGTGGGAACGGCCTCAACAACCGGATGATCAACGCCGCCGGCTCGCGGTTCGTGAACAACAACATCAATAATCGCGCGTTCCGGAATGCGTCGCTGACTTCGGCCGGCATGCACCGCAACGGGGTGATGCCGCCGCCGTCGTCGCGGCCGTTCGCGAACCCGTTCCACTCGGCCTCGATGACGGGCAACCGGGCGGGGCTGTCGGGCTCGAACTGGAACTCGGGCTTCAACGGCGTCCACCACACGCCGGTCACGCACACCGCGGCACGCCCGGCCTTCAACTCGGCCGCCTCGGGCCTCCACACGGGGGCGGGTTTGCATGGCGCAGGGAACCTGGGCGGCATGAATGGCGGCCGCCTGGGCGGCATGAATGGCGGTCTCGGGGGGGCCGGGGTCCATCATGGGGGCCTGCCGGGAAGCAGCCTCGGCACCGCCGGCCCGGGGCTCAACCACGGCCTCGGCGCGGGGGGCCTGGGCCACCTGGGCGGGATGCAGCCGAATCACGCCGCGGGGCTGGGGGGCGTCGGGAACGGGGCATCGATGTATCGCGGCCCGGGCCTCGGCGCCGGCGGACTCGGCGGGATGCCGCGCACCGGCGGCCTCGGCGGCGCCGGACTCGGCGGGATGCCGACCCACCACGCGGGCGCCTATGGCGGCCTGGGGGGCGGCTTCGCGGGCGTCCCCTCGGCGGCGCACATGGGCGGCTACGGCGGCTTCGCGGCGCCTCGCATGGGGGGATACGGCGGCGCCCCACACTTGGGCGGCTTCGGAGGCGGCTACGCCCCCTCGATGCACATGGGCGGCTTCGGCGGCGGCCACATGGGCGGCTTCAGCGGCGGCCACATGGGCGGCTTCGGCGGCGGCGGCATGGGCCACATGGGCGGCATGGGCGGCGGCCACGGCGGCGGCGGGCATCATTGACCCGGCTCGCCCGCCACCGGGAAACGAACCCGGCCCGTCGCGAGCACTCGTCTCGCGACGGGCCGTCCCGTTTCGAACCGGAGGACCGCCTCGCCCGGCTCAATGGCGGAAGTGGCGGCGGCCGGTCAGGATCATGGCCACGCCGTGCTCGTCGCAGGCGGCGAGGGTCTCGTCGTCGCGCTTCGAGCCGCCGGGCTGGATCAAAGCGGTGATCCCGGCGGCGGCGGCGACGTCGGGGCCGTCGCGGAACGGGAAGAAGGCGTCGGAGGCGAGCACCGCACCCCGGGCGCGGTCGCCCGCCTTGGAGGCGGCGATCCGGACCGAGTCGAGCCGGCTCATCTGCCCGGCCCCGACGCCGACGAGCTGCCGTCCGCGCGCCACGACGATCGCGTTCGACTTGACCGCCTGGCAGACCCGCCAGGCGAACCCCAGCGCCGCGCGTTCCTCGGGCGAGGGCTGCCGCCGGGTCGGGACGGCCCCCGACGCCGGGTCCTCCTCGACCGAGTCCCACGTTTGCACGAGCAGGCCCCCCTCGACCCGCCGGAGGTCGAACCCGCCGGGGGCGGGCGCGTCGGGGCCGATCGGCGCGCCGAGGTCGAGCAGGCGGACGCTGTTCTTCCAGGATGGCCTGGTCGTCAGCAGCCCCAGCGCGTCGGGCTCGAAGCCGGGCGCGACGATCGCCTCGATGAACCGGCCGGGGACGCAGAGCCGCTCGGCGGTCGCGCGGTCGAGCGGGCGGTTCAGCCCGACGATCCCGCCGAAGGCGCTGACCGGGTCCCCCTCGTAGGACAGCTCGAACGCCTCGGCCAGGCTGTCGGCGACCGCCGCGCCGCAGGGGTTGTTGTGCTTGAGGATCGTCGCGGCGGGCCCGGCGAAGAGGCGGATCAGCCGCAGGGCACTGTCGAGGTCGAGCAGGTTGTTGTACGACAGCTCCTTGCCGTGGACCTGCCGCGCCGTCGCCAGGTTCGGGGCCCCGGGTCCTCGGCTCGACGTAGAACGCGGCTTCCTGGTGGGGGTTCTCGCCGTAGCGGAGGGATGCACGACGCCGGAAGGAGAGGACCAGAGGGTCGGGGAACGGGCCGCCCGCCGTGGGGTCGGGGATGACCTCGGCCAGGTGGCGCGCGATCGCGGCGTCGTAGCCGGCGGTCCTCTCGAAGACGGCCCGCGCCAGGGTGCGGCGGAAGGCCAGGGTCGTGCCGCCGGACGCCCGGAGCTGCTCGATCAGCGCGGGATATTGATCCGGGTCGGTCACCACGGCGACGTGGGCGTGGTTCTTGGCCGCGCCCCGGATCAGGCTCGGGCCGCCGATGTCGATGTTCTCGACCGCCTCCTCGAACGTCACGCCGGCCTTCGCGACGGTCTCCTCGAACGGGTACAGGTTGACCACGACCAGGTCGATCGGTTCGATCCCCTGCGCCTCCAGCGCGTCCAGGTCATCGGGCACGTCGCGACGGGCGAGGATGCCGCCGTGCAGCTTGGGGTGGAGCGTCTTGACGCGCCCGCCCAGGATCTCGGGCTGTCCCGTGTAGTCGGCGACCTCGGTCACGTCCAACCCCGCCTCGATCAGCGCCGCGCGCGTCCCGCCGCTGGCCAGCAGGTGGACGCCCCGTCCTGCAAGCTCCCGCGCCAGGTCGATCAGCCCCCTCTTCTCCGAGACGCTCAGCAGCGCCCGACGTATCGCTACGACGTCGTCCATCCATCCCCCAAAGGAAAAGTGCTGAGTTCAAAGCGTTGAGTGCCGAGTGTAAAACAGCAGGCCAGATTTGCCTACTCAGCACTCAGCACTCAGCACTCAGCACTCAGCACTCAGCACTCTCCGAAGCACTCAGCACTCTGAGTCTCTCCGAGGAGTCGTTTTGCAGCCCCCGGAGGGGGCGACCGTACGTAGCCAGGGGCGCAAGCCCCTGGGCCAGGACGGGCGCCGGGGTACGATCGGCGACCCCGCAACGGTCGTGGGGAGGGACGTGGTCCGCGTGGCACGGCCCAGGGGCTTGCGCCCCTGGCTACGCACGGTCGCCCCTCCGGGGCTGCCCGGACAGCCTCTCAGCACTCTCCGAAGCACTCAGCGCTTTCCGAAGCATTTTCTATTTCGGCTCGGGTGCCGGGACACCCTCGGCGGGCGCCGCGGCGGGCGTGGCCTCGTCCTTGGGGGTCGCGTCCGGCTCGGCCGCGGGACCGGGGGCGGCCTTGGGCCGGAGGTCGATCCCTTCGGTCGGGATGTAGCCGAACGGCTTCTGCTTCGGGTCGCGGAGCAGGCGGGGCTGGAGCTGGTCCTTCTCGCGGAGGCAGATCACCAGGCCCGAGTTCGTGGCGAAGTAGAGGCGGTCGTCCAGGCTGTTGGTCGGGCCCAGCTCGTAATGGCGGAGGTTCAGGCCGGCCCTCTGGAAGGTGTCGCGCGGGCCGGCGATCATCCGGCCGGTGGCGCGATCGACGATGAACAGGTCGTCGTCGTGCGACTCGAGGTAGACCCGCGTCGCGCTGACGGCGATCAGCCGGCCCCCCTGCGTGGAGGTGCTCCAGCGCAACCGGCCCGTGGGGGCGTCGAGCAGGTTGAGGATGCCCGCCGCGTTGACCACGTACACGTCGTCGCCGCTGACCAGCGGCTCCTGGACCACCGGCGCGCCCGCGGAGAAGGTCCACTTGACCTCCGCCGTGAACAGGTCGATCGCGTAGAGGGCCTGGTCGGCCGAGGGGACCAGCAGGGTCCGCTCGCCGTAGGTCCCCATCGACGCCGAGACCGCGCCGCCGGTCTTGAACCGGTAGAGCATCACCGGCGGCTCGGCCTGCGCCACGTAGGCGCGGCCGTCGTGGCTGCCGAAGGCGATCAGGCGGCCCGCGGCGATCGGCCGCGCGGTCATCGGCCCGTTGGTCTGCCAGTTGAACGCGAACGACCCCCCCTTGACGATGTGGCCCGGTGTCGCCTTGCTCTCCCGGTCCTCGGTGTGGAAGGCCCTCAGCAGGCCCGACGACAGGCCGACCATCACCTTGTCCTCGTCGCAGGTGGTGGAGCTGGAGGGGATGGTGGCGAGGTCCACCTTCCAGGCCGTCCGGCCCGTCCGACGGTCGAGCGCGTAGAGGAAGTACGAGTTGGTGACGAACACCAGCTTCGAGTTCGCCGAGGCGGGCCGCGCCACCCGGGCCTGCGGGCCCACCATCGTCGACCAGAGCAGGCGGCCCGACTCCGCGTCGTAGGTGTAGAAGTTCCCGTGGTCGGTCTGGCCGAACAGCATCCCCTCGGCGACGCTGATGCTCAGCAGCCGCTCGGTCTGCGACATCGGGACCATCGCCATCCAGTGCCGCTCCAGCCCCAGGCGCATCAGCGCGCCCGCGCCGGGACTAGGTCGCGCGCGAACGGCACCTGGCCCCTCGCGGTCGGACCCACGGATGCGATCACCAGGCAGGCCAGGACGAGTCGGCGGGACATGGCCCGCTCCTTTCCGTTGCCGTCGCGTGCTGCGACTCGAAGGTGGAAGACGTCACTCCCTTTTCCCTAGCCGACGCCGGGCATCTCGTCAAGCTGGGCGGTGCGGGAACTTTAGGAAAACGCCCGACCCATCGGAGTCGATGCGGGAGGAGATGCGTCGTGTGCGGCCTGCATTGGATTATACGGGAGGGGATCGCCCCGGCGAGGGGCCGGGCGTGCCCGGCATGGCGGATATCGGATGGTGGTTGCCGGATAGCCCGGAGGGCCCTGATCCGACCCTCGCAATCGATGATGCCGGATGCCGAGGGGCATGCTCCGTCATCCGTCATCCGGCCATTCCCGACTCATCAGGGGGCATCCATCTCATCGCGGAAGGCGTCGAGGTCGTCCTCGGGCACGTCGGGCGCATCGGCCTCCCCGGCGGGCCCGTCCTCGATGGGCTGGCCGTTGGGGGAGTCGGCGATCGGGGGCGCGCCGAGGGGGGAGAGCATCGCGGTGGCCAGGCATTTGGGGCAGGCGTCGGCGAGGCCGGTGTAGGGCTCGCCACAGCGGGCGCAGAGGCCCGCGCTGCGGCGGAGGGTGGGCAGCGCGGCGCGGAGGCTCGCCCCCTCGGGGGTGGCGTCGAGGCTCTCGGCGACCCGCGCCGCCAGGATGGCCACGTCGGGGCGCATCGCGCCGCCGCGGAGCCGCTTCTGGATCATCGCCATGAACCAGCGGGCGAGGTCGCGGTCGAGCTCGGCCGCGTCGTCGCGGGGCAGGAGCGGGGCCGCGGCGTCGCGCAGCTCCAGGACGCGCTCGGCGTCGTTGGCCGCGCGCCGCGACGATCCGGTCGAGCAGCGACCGGGCGGCGTGCTGCCGCGCCGCGGCGAGCTCGCCGCCGAGCCGCGCGGCCTCGGGGTCGTCGGGGTGCGTTTCGACGAACGCGAGGACCAGGGCCTCGGCCTCGTCCCAGACGGCCCCCCGGATCGCCCTCCGGATCGCGCCCAGGGCCCGGGCCCTCGCGTCGGGCGCGGCGGCCGGCGCCGGAGTCGGGACGACCGGCGCCCGCTCCAGCGCGGCGGCCATCCGCTCCAGGGCGGCGGCCATCCGCTCCAGCGCCGAGGCCGCCCGCGCCAGGGCCGTCTCGTTCGTCTCGCCGCGGCTCGGATCGGTCATGAGGGGCCGTCGATCGGGTCGTGGATTCGAGGTGCTCCGCCCCCATTATCGCGACCCGACGGGCGGCTGGCCATCGGTCTCCGTCGCGACGGCCCGAAAACCGGGCCCGCCGGGCGCGCCAGTTGCTTTCCGGGAGAGGCCATTCGTCACCGGCCGGCTTCGCCGGGCTGCACCCGGGGATTTCGCACGCGACGACACACCAGGAGATGAGGCCCATGTCCACGACCGCACTGACGCCCGGCTCGCGGGCCGACCGCATCCGCGAGCTGGAGGAGACGCAAGGCCACGCGCACGAGGCCAACGTCGGCGGGGCCGAGCGGCTGGCCTGCGGCATCGCCGGCGCCGCGCTCGTCGCCGCCGGCCTGCGGCGCGGCGGCTGGGGGGGACCGCGATCGCTTTGCTCGGCGGCGCGCTGGGCTATCGCGCCGTGACCGGCCACTGCGAGGCCTACGAGGCGCTGAACATCTCGACCGCCGGCAAGTCGCGCACCTACCGGCCGGTCCATCGCGGCCTGAAGGTCACCAGGACGTTCACGATCAACCGCCCGCCCGAGGAGTGCTACCGCTTCTGGCGCGACTTCCAGAACCTGCCCCGCTTCATGGAGCACCTCGAATCGGTGACCGTCCACGACGGGAAGCGGTCGCGATGGGTCGCCCGGGGCCCGCTGGGGACCGTCTCGTGGGACGCCGAGATCATCGCCGACGTGCCCAACGAGCTGATCTCGTGGCGCTCGCTCGAGGGGGCCGACGTCGACAACGCCGGCTCGGTCCGGTTCCGCGCCGCGCCGGGCAACCGCGGCACCGTGGTGGCCGTCGAGCTGAACTTCGAACCCCCCGCCGGCCGCCTCGGCGCCACGATCGCCCGCCTCTTCGGCGAGCACCCCGAGCAGCAGGTCCGCGACGACCTGCGCCACTTCAAGCACCTCATGGAGGCGGGCGAGATCCCGACCATCCAGGGGCAGCCCTCGGGCCGCTCTTCTTGAAGTGCTTCGTAGGAAGTGGAGAGTGCTGAGTGCTGAGTGCTGAGTGCTGAGTGCTGAGTGCCGATCTTTGTAGGGCGTGTGCAACACGCCGCTCTCCCGACTCCGAGCTGAATTGTCGTGTTGCACACGCCCTACAAAGATCGGCACTCAGCACTCAGCACTCAGCACTCAGCACTTCCCACGAAGCACTCAGCACTCAGCACTCAGCACTCAGGACTACTTTCGGGAACTATCAATCATGAAGGCCCTCTGCTGGAACGGCCCCGGCGACGTCCGGGTCGAGACGGTGCCCGACCCGAAGATCCTCAACCCCCGCGACGCGATCGTGCGGATCACGACGACCGCGATCTGCGGCTCCGACCTGCACCTGTACGACGGCTACATCCCGACCATGCAGAAGGGGGACATCCTCGGCCACGAGTTCATGGGCGAGGTCGTCGACGTCGGCCGCGAGGTCGCCAACCTGAAGGTCGGCGACCGCGTCGTCGTCCCGTTCACGATCAGTTGCGGGCGCTGCTTCTTCTGCGAGAAGGACCAGTGGTCGCTCTGCGACAACTCGAACCCGAACGCCGGGATGGCCGAGATGCTCAACGGGTTCAGCGGGGCCGGGCTGTTCGGCTACTCGCACCTGTACGGCGGCTATGCCGGCGGCCAGGCCGAGTACGCGCGCGTGCCGTTCGCCGACGTCGGCCCGCTGAAGATCCCCGACGGCCTGACCGACGAGCAGGTGCTGTTCCTCTCCGACATCTTCCCGACCGGCTACATGGCCGCCGACAACTGCAACATCCAGCCCGGCGACACGGTCGCCGTCTGGGGGTGCGGCCCGGTCGGCCAGTTCGCGATCCGCAGCGCCTTCCTGCTCGGCGCCGGGCGCGTCATCGGCATCGACCACCACCCCAATCGGCTCGCGATGGCCCGTCACGGCAAGGCCGAGATCCTCAACTACGAGGAGGTCGACGTCTACGAGGCGCTGCGCGACATGACCGGCGGGATCGGCCCCGACTCGGTCATCGACTGCGTCGGGCTGGAGTCGCACGGCCACACGCTCGACGCGCTGTCCGATCGCGCCAAGGCCGCGCTGTTCCTGGCCACCGACCGCCCGCACGCGCTGCGGCAGGCGATCCGGGCGTGCCGCAAGGGGGGGACCGTCTCGATCCCCGGCGTCTACGGCGGGTTCCTCGACAAGTTCCCGCTCGGCCCGGCCTTCGCCAAGGGCCTGACCTTCAAGATGGGCCAGACGCACGTCCAGGCCTACATGAAGCGGCTCCTCGACCACGTCCGCAAGGGCGAGATCGACCCCTCGTTCGTCATCACCCACCGCATGGCGCTCGACGACGCCGCGAAGGGCTACTCCACCTTCTACAACCACCAGAACGAGTGCATCAAGGTCGTCCTCAACCCCTGAAGAAAGTGCTGAGTGCTGAGTTCAAAGTGCTGAGTTAAAATCCGCAGCCAGTCTTGCCTGCCCAGCACTCAGCACTCAGCACTCGCGGTCAGAACGCATCGGCGCTGACGACCTCGCCGAGGTTATAGCTGGCGATGGCCCACCAGGTGAGCGGGTTGACGCTGTCCTTGATGAACCGGACCGAGCCGTCGAGGAGCCCCACGTTCACCCCGCCGGAGTGGTTCGAGCTGGCGCCGATGATCGTGATGATCGTGTGCAGACCGCTATTGCCGCCGGAATTGAAGACGCACGCCTTCTTGTTGGGCGTCTGGGTGTGCGAGTAGCCGCCGCCGGAGCCGCACTGCTCGTTGAGGAATTCCTCCCCCTTGCGGTCCCAATCCGTCGGGCTGCCGGTCTGCGTGAAGAAGGTCGTGCTCGCCTGGCAGGCGGCCTGGAGCGTGGGCAGGGGGCTCGCGTTGTCGGAGTTAGCGTTCGCGGAGTAGACCTGGAACAGCCCCTGCTGCCCCGACTGGTTCTTCCCCTTGATCCACTCGCTGAAGATCACGGTGTTCGAGGTGCCGTCGGTGATGCTCGCCGGGGTGAGGGGCAGGCCGTTCGTCGTATCGCCCAGGGACCAGGCGGGGCCGTCGTTGGCGTTGTTGTGGTTGCGCGGATAGGTCCCGATGTTATTCGGGTAATTGGTCGCCCCGGGGACGCGCGAGACGCCGTTCAGGTTCGTCGCGTAGCCCCCGGGGTTCGTGTCGGAAGGGCAGAGCAGCGTGTTGACCTGCGTCGCGCGTGCGGTGGCGTTCCGGGCGTCGGAGTAGGCGGCGCTCATGTTCAGCGCGCTGAAGACGGCCTGCTGCTCGAGGAAGGGGAGCAGGCGCGCCTTCATCGAGAAATCGTTCCCGTACAGGCTGGAGGTGACGGTCGTGTTCATGCACGTGGGCGGCAACGAGCCGTTACTGTCGATGTAGTTCTGGATCGCGAGGCCGAGCTGTTTCAGGTTGTTCGTGCATTGGGCCCGCCGCGCCGCCTCGCGCGCCGCCTGGACGGCGGGCAGCAGCAGCGCGATCAGCACCGCGATGATCGCGATCACCACCAGCAATTCGATCAGCGTGAACCCGCGACGCCTCATGGATTCCTCATCTTTCTTTCGTCGGAGGAGATGCGGAGGAAGGACGTCGATCGGGCCCGCCTCGTCGGAGCGGACTCCGGCCCTCCTTGCAAGGCTGTATTGTAGATGCCCGGCAAGGGTTAAGTCATCGTGACCGCCCGTTCACGCCGCGTCGATGGAGGCTCGATTCCGGGCGGGCCTGGTCGCGACGCGATGGGACGATGGAGGGATCGGGACGGTCCGACCGACCGGCCCGACCGTTCAGTTCAGCCCGTCGGGCCATGTCCACCCCAATTTTCCCAGAATGCCCGACGCATCGGAACCGATTTCGCCGATTCCGGTTCGGTGCGGAGGGGGGTGTCGAGTTGGCTTGACAGGTCGGGGTCGATCCTCTAAATTGGCCCGCACTGAATCTCAGGCTGCGTGTTCCCGTGCGCTCGTCTCGCGACCCCGTCGCGGCGGCGGACCTCACGTCCGCCAATCGTCGTCGCCGTCCTCCCTCATCAGGTGTAAAGCCTCCATGGACACCCCGATTCAGGTCGACCTGGGGCGGATCGCGCAGGACTTGCAGATCCGGCGCGTGCAGGTGGAGAGCGTCGTCCAGTTGCTCGACGAGGGCAACACGGTGCCGTTCATCACCCGCTACCGCAAGGAGCGGACGGGCAACCTGAACGAGGTGGCGATCCACGAGATCCAGGTCCGCGTCGGCCGGCTCCGCGAGCTGGCCGAGCGGAAGCAGACGATCCTCAAGACGATCGAGGCGCAGGGCAAGCTGACCGAGGAGCTCGCCGCCGCGATCCGCGCCGCCGACAACCCGAAGCGGCTCGAAGACCTGTACCTCCCCTTCAAGCCCAAGAAGAAGACCAAGGCCTCCGAGGCGCGCGACAAGGGCCTGGAGCCTTTGGCGCTGCGGATCTGGGACCGCGACGAGACGCTGACCGACCTGGCCGCCGCGGCGCAGGAGTTCGTCAATACCGAGAAGGGGGTCGAGACGGCCGAGGCCGCGCTGGAGGGGGTGCGGCACATCCTGGCCGAGGCGATCAGCGAGATGGCCAGCGTCCGCGACGCCGTCCGCCGCGTCGTCTGGAAGACGGGCAAGGTCGTCACGACCAAGGCCGAGATCCCCGACGGCCAGGGGCTCGAATACCGCGACTACTTCAACTACTCCGAGCCGATCGCGCACATCCCGCCGCACCGCGTGTTGGCGATCAACCGCGGCGACAAGGAGGGCCCGCTCAAGGTCCGCCTCGACGTGTCGCGGCCCGACCTGGAGGAGGCCCTGTTCGCGCAGCTGCCGCTGGAGGGGCACCCGCAGGCCGATGCCTTCCGCGACGCCGCGCTCGACGCGCTCGACCGCCTGCTGCTGCCGAGCATGGAGCGCGAGGTCCGCCGCGACCTGACCGACCTGGCCGAAAGGCACGCCGTCGACGTCTTCGCCCGCAACCTGCGGAGCCTCTTGCTCCAGCCGCCGATCCCCAAGCAGGTCGTGCTGGCGATCGACCCCGGCTTCCGGACCGGGTGCAAGGTCGCGGTGCTCGACCCCAACGGCAACCTCCTGGAGCACGGCGTCATCCACCCGCACCCGCCGCAGAACCGCCGCTCGGAGGCCAAGCTCTTCCTGAAGGACCTCGTCGGCCGGCACAAGGTGGGCGTGGTGGCCATCGGCAACCAGAGCGCCTGCCGCGAGACCGAGGAGCTGATCGCCGAGATCATCGCCGAGGGGACCTACTTCCACGAGCACCCCGGCGTGACCGAGTACAGGCCGGGCGGCAACGGCCACGCCCCCGCGCCCTCGACGGCCCCGGAGACGGCCCCCGGCGGCCGGGCCGACGTCGCCGCGGCCGAGGCCACCACCACGCCCCCGGCCGAGGCCGCGCCCGCCCCGGCCGAGGCGCCGCCGCCGGAGGCCGAGGCGCCGCCGCCGGAGGCCGAGATGGCGGTGCCCCCGGAGGCCGCCCCGTCGGAGCCGGCCCCTGCGTCCTACGCCGCCCCGCCCGAGACGGCGACCGCGCCCGAGACCGCACCTCCGATCGAGGCGCCTGCGGAGCCGCTGCCGCCGATCTCCGGGGGCGCCCCCGAGGTGTCGCCGGAAGCCGAGGCCGAGGCCGCGCATTCCAACTCGCAGCCCCCCTCGTCGTCCGGCGAGTCCGAGGCGCACGGGAAGAACCACCTCGTCGCGACGGACCGGACGCCGGACCCCGACCGCGAGCCGGACCACGCCCCGCCCCCCGAGCCGTCCGCGTCCGCCGCCGAGTCCCCCGCGGGCGACGCCCCCGGGCCCGAGGTCGAGAAGGGGAGCCCCAGCCTGGGCGAGCCCGCCGCCGCGCCGTCCGACCACGCGCCGGCCGAGGTGTCGCCGCCCGCCGAGGAGGTGCCCGGCGAGACGCCCCCGTCGCCCCCCGAGACGGTCGCCCCCGCCGAATCGACCAACGAAACGCACGCCGTCGAGGCGACCACCGAGGCGACCGGCGACGCCCCCTCCGCGACGGCCCCCGCCCCGGCTCCGGCGCCCGCGCCTCCGGTCCGGCCCGCGCGGTCGGAGCAGCCCCGGCCCCCCCGGCCGAAGCCCGCGCCGACCCCCCCGAGGCCGCACCCGGCCGATGCGCAGCTCGTGCAACTGGCCTACGTCGTCGTCAACGAGGCCGGCGCCAGCGTCTACTCGGCCAGCCCGGTCGGCCGCGAGGAGTTCCCCGACTTTGACGCCACGCTCCGCGGCACCGTCTCGATCGGACGGCGGCTCCAGGACCCGCTCTCCGAGCTGGTCAAGATCGAGCCGCAGAGCATCGGCGTCGGCCTGTACCAGCACGACATCAACTCGAAGCAGCTCAAGGAGTCGCTCGAGTCGGTCATCTCCAGCTGCGTCAACTTCGTGGGCGTGGACCTGAACACGGCGAGCGTCCCCCTGCTGCGGCACGTCTCGGGCCTGAACCAGCTCACGGCGCGCCGGGTCGTCGACCATCGCAAGGAGAAGGGTCCGTTCGCCCGCCGCGAGCAGCTCATGGAGGTCGACGGGATCGGCCCGGCGACCTTCACGCAGGCGGCCGGCTTCCTGAAGATCCCCGGCGGCGAGGACCCGCTCGACCGGACCTGGGTCCACCCCGAGAGCTACGGCGTCGCGACCAAGCTGCTGGAGACGCTCGGTTTCGCCCCCGAGGCGGTCCGCGACAAGGAGCAACTGGCCGCCCTCCATGAGAAGCTCAACCAGGCCGACCTGCCGGCCCTGGCGCGCGAGCTGGAGGTCGGCGAGCCGACCCTGCACGACATCTTCGAGGCGCTGGCCCGCCCCGAGCGCGACCCCCGCGACGACCTGCCCAAGCCGATCTTCAAGAAGGGGGTGCTCAAGCTCGAGGACCTCGCCCCCGGCATGGAGCTGAAGGGGACGGTGCTCAACGTCGTCGACTTCGGCGCGTTCGTCGACATCGGGCTGAAGGACTCGGGGCTGGTCCACATCAGCCAGCTGGCCAACCGTTACATCAAGAGCCCGCACGACGTGGTGAGCGTCGGCGACGTGGTGACGGCGTGGGTGATGGGGGTCGACCACGAGCGGAAGCGGGTGTCCTTGACGATGGTCAAGCCGGGGACCGAGCGCGCCTCGCGGGGCGCCGGGGGGCGGCCGTCGCGGCGGCCCGCAGGAGCAGCGCGGCGGCGACCGCGAGCGACGCGCGGGGGGGGGCCCGCCGTCGGGACGTCCGCAGCGCCCGGCCTCGGGGCTGTCGCCGCAGCCGGCCGGCACGGTCCCGTCGGGCCCTCCGGGTGAAGGGGCGCCGCGACGCCCCGACCGGCCCGCCGGTGGCGGCCCGCGACCCGGGGGGCCGGGTCGCGGCCCGGGCGGGCCCGGCCGGTTCGCCAATCGCGGCGGCCCTCCCGGCGGGGGCCCCGGCCGTCCCGAGCGGCCCCAGCCGCCCCGCCCGCCGGCCAGGCCGAAGCCGGCCGCGCCGCAGGCCCCCCTCTCCGAGGATGCGCTGAAGGGGAGCGTCCCGCTCCGCACCTTCGGCCAGCTCAAGCAGCTCTGGCAGGCGCGCACCGAGGAGCCGGGCCCGGAGCCGCCGCCCGCCGCCGAGGCGCCCCCGGCGACCGAGCCCGCGCCGCCGGCGCCCCCGGCAGCGCCGAGGCACCCCCCGCGCCCGAGGCCGGGAACGAACCGCATCCGGAGGGCGGCCCGACGTGACCGGCGGGGCCGGCGGGCCCGGCCTCCTTGCCATTTCCCGCCCGCCGACCCAGAATAGGGGTAATCCGAGGGCGGGCGCGTCCGGCCCTCGACCGACCTCCGTCCGCGCCGTCGCGGCGGGATGATGAGGAGCGACGACGACCACTCCCCCCAAGATACCAGGAGCAATGACCTTGGCTACGAGCAATCCCGCCTTTTCGAAAGAGATGTTCGCCGGCTACGAGCAGGTCTACGGGACCTCTCGGGGCACGGCGATGACCGTGCAGGGGACGGTCGGCAAGACGTTCGGGCTGCTGGGCATCCTGTCGGCGACCGCCATCTGGTCGTGGACCGCCACGGGCCGCGGCCAGATCCAGCCGGTGGTCCTGCCCGCCGCCATGATCGGCGGCTTCGTGCTGGCGATGCTGACGATCTTCAAGCCGACCCTCGCCCCGTGGACGGCGCCGGTGTACGCGGCGTTCGAGGGGGTGTTCCTGGGCATCCTGTCGTACTTCATCGAGCACAGCATCGGCAAGGGCTATCCGGGCATCGCCATCCAGGCGGTCTCGATGACCTGCGGCACGTTGTTCTGCATGCTGTTCGCCTACACGACCGGCCTGATCCGGGTGACCGACCGGCTCCGCGCCGGGATCGTCGCGGCGACCGGGGCGCTCTGCCTGGTCTACCTGATCTCGTTCGTGCTGACGCTGGTCGGGTACCGGGTGCCGTTCCTCAACGACGCGACCCCGCTGTCGATCGGCTTCAGCGTGTTCGTGGTCGGCCTGGCCGCGTTCAACCTGCTGCTCGACTTCGACTTCATCCAGAAGGGGGCCGACGCGGGGCTACCGAAGTACATGGAATGGTACGGCGCGTTCGGCCTGATGGTCACGCTGGTCTGGCTCTACCTGGAGATCCTCCGCCTGCTCCGCAAGCTCCAGGACCGCCGCTGAGCCGCGGGCGCCCCGATCGCACTCGACGCAACGGGCACGGCCCTCGTCTCGACTCCCCTCGGGGTCGGGATGAGGGCCGTGCCCATTTCGGGATCGATCGGGCCCGGCCCGGGGGGACGGCCGGCCGCGATCAGTTCTCGAACTGCTTGGCGATCCGGTTGGCGGCGAGCGGCTCGTCGAGCACCGACTCGTCGAGCAGGTACTGCATGACGTAGGCGTCCTCGCCGGTGTCGGGATAGTGCTCGCGGACGACCTCCAGGGCGCGGAAGCCCTGGACGCGGTAGAACAGCTGCGCCGGCAGGTTCGACTCGCGGACGCCCAGCGAGATGCGGGTGCGGCGGTGGGTCGAGAGCTTGCCGACGAGCTTGGCGACCATCTGGTGCCCGACCCCCTGGCGGCGGAACTCGGGGTGGGTGGCGAAGTCCAGGACGTGCAGCTTGTTCTTGTGCAGCTCGTAGATCATGAACCCGACGACGCGCTCCCCATATTCGGCGACCATCCCGATGCAGTTGCGCTGGCGCAACACGCGGAGGAACTCCTCCTCGCACCAGGGATACTCGAAGCTGGCGTGCTCGATGGCCAGGACCTCGGGCATGTCGCGGCGGATCATCCAGCGAATATGGACTCGGACCTGAGCCTTGGCGGTCGGGACCGTGCTCATCGAGCCTCCTTCCATGGAACGGACGGACGGAGACCATCCCCCGCGGCGGGGGCGGTCGGCGATATCGGACCCGCATCGGTCGTCGGCGCGAGCGGCCAAGCCGGACAGGAAGGGACACCCCGGCCGGTGGTCCCGGCCCCGTCGGCTCGAGGCCGCGGCCGGTCCCCCGGGGCGAGGCGGATTCTAGCGAAGGCCCCGTCCCCTGCCAAGCCCGCTTCGCCCGCCAGATTAGGCGGGCCCCGCGACCGATTCCCCCGACCCGGCGACCTCGCCGGATCGACGGCCGGGAGGGGGCCCGCACGCCGGTCCGCCCCCCGCGCCGCAGGGGTGTTATCGGCCGCCGCGCGGGGCGTTCGTGAGGATTCTGCCGATCGGGCCCGATGCGAGGGCCCCGGGCCGGGGTCGCGACCCGTCAGAACCGGCCGAACGAGTACTGCGCGTTCGACGGGTCGAAGTCCTGGTCGCGCAGGCCGACGTTGACCCGCAGGTTCCGGTAGGTGTATTCCTCGACCAGCTCGGGGGCCGAGCCCGGGTGCTTGGGCCAGTCGTAGGCCTCGAAGCGGATCGGCAGGCCGAGCTCGTGGTCGATGTAGAGCTTGACGGCGTGGAACAGGAACTCGGGGTTCTTCCTGGGGTGGATCGTCTCGATCATCGTGCAGGGGCGGTTGTCGACGCGGACGTCGTGGTGGAACGAGACGAGCGACTCGCCGGGCGACAGCTCGAATGCCCAGTGCCGCGCGATGGTGTCGAGCATGTGGCCGATGCCCGCCTCGGTGACCGGGTGGCGATTCTCCTCCATCGCCATCGTCCCCTTCGGGTCGAGCCGCATGGTGCCGGCCAGCAGCTTGCCGAACCCGACGTCGTGCGCCAGGATGCGCCCGCCGTTGCGGCCGGCCACGTAGATCGCCTCGCGGCCCTTGTTCGGCGCCTGGAACTTGAAGTAGACGCTGGTCGGTTCGGTCCTCGCCTTCATCGCCATGATGTGCGGTGAGGTGAGCCGCCCGTTGATCCGCTCGCGCTTGTGGAAGGTGCAGGTGTAGTCGTGCACCTGCCGGAACCTCGCCTGGCAGTCGGCGACCGCCCTCCTGGCCAGCGTGATCGGGTCGGCCGCCGCCGCGCCCGGGGTCGGGGCCGGCGTCGCCCCGTGCCCCAGCGCGCTCGCGACGCGGGGGACCCCCGAGGGCTCCGGGGCGGGCGACGCCGAGGCCGGGGCGGGCGCGGGCCTGACCTCCTGCGCCCGGAGCACCTGGCGATCGACGGCCGCCTCGATGTCGGCCCGCGACGAGGTCGGCTCGTTCAGCGCCAGCAGGACGGGCCGCGGGCCGTCGTAGTCGCGTGGCGCCGGGGCGGTCGAATAGTACAGGGTCCCGGCGGGCGGCCACGCCCCGCGACCCTCACCGGCCCAGGCCAGGACGATCGTCACCCCGAGCCCCGCCAGCAGAGACGCTCCCCACCTCCGGCACCGGAACGGCGAGACCGGCCCGGGCCCAGGATTCGTGCGCGCATGGGATATCCCTAGTCTGGCGAACCGGCCAGTGGATGCGAATTGACCCCGACGTCCCCGAGACGAGGTGCCCCGCGAGTGGCACCGCCCGGACGGCGAGGGGCGACGGAAGTCGCGGTCGCCGGGCGGATTTCCCTGTGCCTCGCGAGTGTATCACGCAAGTCCCGAGCCATCAAAACCCTCGCCCATTTTTCGGGTCGGGGTGCGAGGATATTCCGAGGCTGACGGTCGGCGGGGGCCGCGCGGGTTGTGGTTTTTGCAATCGGGCGGATGAATTTACAATGGGAAGAAGAGCGTCGAGGAGTTTTTACAACCGCCCGGTGGGAGAGGAGCGACGATGGCCGCGCAGGATTTCGCGATCGAGGCGATCGAGTCGGCGCCGTTCGGCGAGATGTCCTACGTGATCTGGCGCGCCGGCCGCGACGACGCCCTGGTGATCGACCCCGGCTTCGACCCCGGGGCGATCCTCGACCGCCTCGCCCGCGCAGGGCGCTGCGCCGGCGGCGATCCTGAACACGCACGGCCACGTCGATCACATCGCGGGCAACGCGGCGCTGAAGGAGGCGTTCCCCGACGCCCCCTTGATCATCGGCCGCCACGAGGCGCACCTGCTCGGCGACCCGCAGGCCAACATGAGCGCGGGCTTCGGCCTTCCCATTTCGAGCCCGGAGGCCGACCGCCTCGTCGCCGACGGCGAGCGGCTCGACCTGGCGGGCTGGTCGTTCGAGGTCCGCGAGATCCCCGGCCACAGCCCGGGCTCGGTCGTCTTCGTGGCCGACGGTCTCGACCCTCCGGTCGTCTTCGGCGGCGACGTCCTGTTCGCCGGTTCTGTCGGCCGGACCGACCTGGGGGGCAACGGCCCGCAACTGCTGGCAGGCATCCGCGCCAAGCTCTTCAACCTGCCCGACGCGACCCACGTCTACCCCGGCCACGGGCCCGCCACGACCGTCGGTGCCGAGAAGCGGAGCAACCCGTTCGTCGGCGAGAACGCCGGCCTGTACCGGCTGGGCTGATCCGAGGGGATCGGGAGGGTGCGATCTCGGGTTGATGTGAACTTGGTCAATCGGTTCGATCCTTCCGGTGACGGCTATGAGCCGGGGCAGAGAGGCCCTTACGATAAATGTAAAAATTGTAACGCCTCAATATGCGGCCCGAAAAGCCGCTTTTTGATACAATGTCGTGGGACTTACGTCGAGTGAAAAGTGGAACGAGCGATGTATGAATTAAATATGTATGAATTAGATTTAATAATCAAATTTGACAATCAATTTTAGTAATTATCCAGTGTGGAAACACTGAAATGATTCTAAAATATAAGTCGAATCGACATGAAATTGAAGAAAAGGTCGCTGTTTCTATCGCCGTATTGATTGGAAGGG
This sequence comes from uncultured Planctomycetaceae bacterium, assembly GCA_963708145.1. Taxonomy (GTDB): domain Bacteria; phylum Planctomycetota; class Planctomycetia; order Isosphaerales; family Isosphaeraceae. The sequence goes on from OY970189.1 coordinate 1,515,095, forward strand.
CATTCGTGTTCATTCTCACGTTCGGTCTTGTGCATCTGAGAGGCGAGCCCCAGGACAGTTTCGGCGGTGCCATTGCAGAGGCTATCGGTGGTGGCGTTTTAGCTTTGGTCGTGTTCTTCTTAGCATTTCTTCTAACCCCGTTCTTGCGTTTCTTGGGGATTGTCTGATTTCCGAGATTGCTTTCAAGTGGCCCCAGTTGATCTGCGAGCAACGACCCATGAAGGTGGTAAACAACCTAGGTATGGGCTTGCTGGCAGGCGTGGTCTTGTTCGCCATGGGAGCACTTTTCCACGTCCTGACCCCGCTCCTCGTGCCTTCCATCCCAATCGCATACAGGGATCACCCCGAGGTGTTCCGGCCTTGGCTTGGCTGGACGCGACCTTACATGGCCCTCTACCCGTTCGCGTACGGCCTTGCCTTCGCTTGGGTCTTTAGAATCGCCCATGACACTACGAAGGAGAACTCTCCCTTCCACGGCGTAGCCGGTGGGGCGGTGTTCGGATTCCTCGTGTTCCTAGTCGGCAGCCTCCCGGTTTTCCTGCTCAACTACGCTTCGTTCAAGGTGCCAGCCGTCATCATTGCTTCCTGGGTCATTCAAAGCTTGGCCCAGTATGTCGCGGCAGGACCCTCTTGGGATGTGTCACCGATAGGGCGTTGGTTCGAGTGGCGACAAGCCTAAACCCGACCGTGAGTGGCGAGGAGCGACGCCATAACGAATGAGGAGAGATGATACATCTGAATTATAAACGGCGCTTGCCACTTGCTGCTTCTCATGCGGCGAGAGCGGCGCCTTGAACGTGGCCGATTCCCCCGGGATTCTTCGATGTCACACCCGATCGGGGTTCGGGAGTCCGCCGGCTCATGGGCGTCTGGGCGATCGCCGACCTGCACCTGTCGTTCGCGCGGCCCGACCGCCGCGAGCGCTACGCCGCGCGGTGGCGCGACCATGCGGACAAGATCGAGCGCGAGTGGCGCGCGGTCGTCGGGCGCGATGACCTGGTGCTGCTGCCGGGCGACCTGTCGATGGCCCGCAACCACCGCGACCTCCAGCCCGACCTCGCCTGGCTCGACCGCTTGCCGGGGACCAAGGTCCTCGCGCCGGGCAACCACGACGCCTGGTGGAACGGCGTCGAGAAGATCCGGCCGATGCTCCGCAAATCGCTGCTGGCCGTCGGCGGCGACGCCGTCGCCACGCACGGCGCAGTCGTCTGCGGGACGCTCGGCGCCCCCGTGCTCCCCGACGACCCCACTTCTGACCAGCTCGCCGCCTCCGACCGCGAGCTCGCCGCCCTGGACCGGGCGCTCGACCACGCGGCGAGCCTCCGCACCGGGGGCGAGCCGCTCTACGTCCTCTGGCACTATCCCCCCTTCGACCAGCACCGCCGCCCCGGCCCGTGCGTCTCCCGGTTCGAGCAGGCCGGCGCCACCGCCTGCGCCTATGGACACCTCCACATCGAGGGCCAATGGTCCCTCGCCGCCCACGGCGACGTCCGCGGCGTCCGCTACGCCTGCGTCGCCGCCGACGCCATCGGCTTCCGGCCCCTCCGACTCGATCCCTCGACCCGGTGAGAGCGGGGATTGATCGGCACAATCCCGAACGATGCCGTCCTGATCGGGGCGCAAAATGGGAAGGGAAGTAGTCGATTGCGGAGGGTGATGAATGGTTGTCAACGCCCCGACGATCGGACTTTCCTCCCCAGGACAACGCCCGGGGACGGTCCCCGGCGCGGGGCCGGTCGGCGTCAACCCCAGGTTGCTGATGGGTCCGCCATCCGGGTGGAAACCTGGCCTCCCATTTTTACAATGGGAACCGAGAAGGGGCGTTGATGTTGGCAATCTGGGCCCAAGACAAAATAAGCATAAACTAGATTCGATTACACTTGAAATCGGAGGATGGATTGGGGTTGCGTCGCCCCTTCGTAAATCATGCTGGACGTTGGCATGGTGCGTGCTTATAAAGAGGACGAGCCTCAGTCGGCGTGGGCCGTCGTGAGGGGGTTGGACATCGGGTACTCCACCACAACCGGGAGTTTTCCATGCTGGTTCTGAGCAGGAAGCTGGGCGAAAAGATCGTCATCGGTGACAATATCGTCGTGACGGTGGTCAAGATCGACCGCAACCAGATCCGGATCGGGATCGAGGCGCCGCACGAGGTGCCGGTCTACCGGGAGGAGATCTCGCCGAACCGCCCCCTGAAGACGGCCGAGGGCGAGCCGGCCCTGTCCCGCTGAGGCGGATCGTGGCCTCGCGACGGGAGATGGGTGGGATTCAGGTGGACCCCGGCCAGACCGAGCGGACGGCCTCCGCCACGCGGCGGACGGCCGCATCGGCCGACAGGCCGGCCAGCGCACGGCACCCCGCCAGGGGCTCGGCCGTGACGGGGCCGTCGTAGCCTAGCTCCGCCAGCCTCCGGAGCAGCGACCGCGCATCGACCGCCCCATTCTCGCCGGGCAAGCCCCGGTCGTCATCTCGGATCGCCCGCCGGTCGGGACCGGCCGACGCGGGCACGTCGGCGACGTGGACCCACACCACCCGATCCACCCCCCACGACAGCCCCGCCTCGACCTCCTCGCCCGCCGCGTACAGGTGGAACCCATCCACCAGGATGCCGAAGTTGGGCGCCTCGTCCCGGAGGGCGCCGAGGACGCGGTCCAGGTCGGCCAGCCGATGCACGAAGGGCAGGCCCCGCCCCGTGCGGAACGATTCCACGCCGATGACCTCCAGCCCGAGCCGGCTCCCGTGGTCGGCCAGGACGCGCGCGATCGCCCCCAGGCGGCGGACGTGCAGGTCGACCGTCTCGGCGCGATGCGAGGCGCGGGCCTCGTCCGAATCGGGCACGGCGGGCGTCTCGGGCATGACCCAGGTGCCGGTGCGGAACAGCCCGAGGGTCGCCGCCGCCTCGGCCAGGCGCGGCAACCGTTGCAGGTCGCGCGCGAACCGCCCGGCGTCGCCCCGCCAGTCGACGGGCAACGGCCACGCCCCTCCGCGCAGCCCGAGCCCGTCCATCCGCGCCCGCAACTCCCGGGGGTCCTCGCCCCGCTCGACGAGGTCGCGGACCAGAAGGTCCACCCCCGCGAACCCCGCCGCCGCGGCCAGGTCGATCGCCTCGCCCGCCGACAGCCCCAGCCCGAGCGCGCGGGCGTTCAGGCTGGCGTACATAGGGCCTCCTTTTGATTAATGGAAGATAATCGATCCGCAGATGACGCAGATGGACGCAGATTAAAAGAAGAAATGTCTCAGGATTTAAATCTTTCCTCTTCCTCTCCTATCTGCGTCCATCTGCGTCATCTGCGGATCGATTATCTTCCATTAATATCGCGCGCAGTTCACCTCCCCGCCCGGCCGATCTTCAGGCTGAGCGGCATCTCCAGGCCGTGCGCCTCGAGCAGGTTGGGGTCGCCCAGGACGTTGCGGGTCAGGCCGTTGGCGACGACGCGGCCGGCGTCGAGCAGGACGGTGCGTCCGCAGAGCTCCAGGACCATCTCCAGGTCGTGCGTGGCGATCAGCGTGGTGGCGGCCAGGCCGCGGATCAGCGCGATGAACCGCCGCCGGCCGCGCGGGTCGAGGTTGGCCGTCGGCTCGTCGAGGACCAGGACCGAGGGGCGGCACGCGAGCACCCCCGCCAGGCAGACGCGCTTCCTTTCGCCGAAGCTGAGGTGGTGCGGGGCCCGGTCGGCGACCCCCTCCAGGTCGACCCGCGCCAGGCACTCCAGCGCCAGCCTTCGCGCCTCGTCGCGGCGCATCCCCAGGTTGAGCGGGCCGAACGCCACGTCCTCGATCACCGAGGTGCTGAAGAGTTGGTCGTCGGGGTCCTGGAACACCAGCCCGACCCGCCGCCGCACCTCGGCGCGTTCCTCGCGTTGACCTCCACCCCGTCGATCCAGATGTGCGCCGCGCCGTTCCGCTCCGGCCCGCCCCCCGAGCCCGCCGCCATGCGCATGGACCGTCGCCGATCGCTCGCGACCCGGCAAGATCCCGTTCAGGTGCAGCAGCAGCGTGCTCTTGCCCGCGCCGTTGGGGCCGACCAGCGCGACCGCCTCGCCCGGCATGATCGTCAGGTCCACCCCGCGCAGCGCCTCGCGGCCGTCGGGATAGCGATAGACCAGGTCGCTCACCCGGACCGCCGGACCCGCGTCGCTCGTCATGGTGGAGGAATCCGGGAGTTTAGCCACAGAGGACACAGAGAGCACCGAGAAAAATAAGGATTAAATAATTTAATTTTTTCCTAATCTATTCTTTTATTTCCTACTCTCTCCCTCCGTGTCCTCTGTGGCTAATCCTCTTCTCATCCATCAAGCGTGCGGATGGTGCCGTCCCAGCCGCGGGCGAGCATGGCGGCGTGGACGCGCTCGCCGCGCTCGAAGGTGCGGAGGAAGAGGATGCCGATCAGGCCGGTCAGCAGGCCCCAGTCGAGCCTCCCGGAGCGGCGGAAGGTGCGCGACCGCCGCGCCTTGACCATGCGATCGAGCTCATCGGCGAGGACGTGGAGGTAACGGTACATGAACTGGAGCGTCGCGACCAAGGCCGGCGGGATGCCGAGCCGCCGCATCGCGACCAGGAGCTTGCGGAACGGGGTGACGTTGACCAGCGTCAGCGTGGCGACGAAGGCGAGGCTGTTCTTGGCGACGATCGTCAGCGCGACCGCGGCGACGCCCAGCGACGGGCGGCTCGGGTGCGACGGCGCGACCATCAGCGCGAGGAACCCGACCAGCGCCGCGAAGGCGAGCCAGCGCGCCAGCAGCTCGCGCGGAGGGACGCCCGACAGGCCGACGACGAAGGCCAGCACCAGGCCCTCGGCCGCCAGGGGCCGCCACCAGCCGACCGGCGTGGCGACGACGGCGACGACGAAGGCGAGCGTCGCGACCAGCTTGACCCGCGGGTCGAGGCGGTGGAGCGGGCCATCCCCCTCGCCGTGCCGTTCCAGCTGCTCAAGCCGCATCCGGGGAGACCCCCCCCGGCCCGCCTCGGGAGAAGATCCGGGCGAGCCCCAGGCCGACGCCGAAGACGACCAGGGTCCCGACCACCCCCGCGACCGCCGTGGCCGCCTTGACGTGCCCCGCGCCGAGGATCGCGAGCTGATAGTCGGGGATCGGCGCCGGGACCACCGTCGGCGCCTCGCCCTTGAGGAACCCGAGCCTGCCGCCGACATATTCCAGGCCGTCGGGGTGCTCGCTGGCGAACGGCGCGAGGAACACGGCCACCCCCAGCGCGATCGCCAGCCCGGCGACGACCAACTGGCCCCAGCCCGCCCATCGCGACGGGCCGGCCCCGCCGGGCCCGGCCCCGTCGATCAGGTCGGGCCGGGTCAGCAGGACGAACCGCAGGACCAGCCCGGTGATGATCGCCTCGCCCAGCCCGATCGCCGCGTGGACCAGGCGCCATCCAGCCGAGGACGTGGAAGAAGTCGGCCCGACGGCCCGAGGCGGCCAGCTCCAGGGCGAACGCCCCCGAGGCGAGCAGGACCGAGAACCACGCCGCGACCATCGCGCCGATCAGCACCCCCGCGCGGCCCCCGATCGCCCGCCGGATCGGCGCATAGATCGCGTAGCCGCCGACGGCGCCGATCAGCCCCATGTTGACGAAGTTCGCCCCCAGCGCCGTCAACCCGCCGTCGCCGAAGAGCAGGCACTGCACGATCAGCACGGCGCCGATGACCACGGCGCCGGCCCACGGGCCGAGCATGACCGCCGCCAGGACCCCGCCCAGCAGGTGCCCCGAGATCGGCAGCGGCCCGACCGGGAAGTTGACCATCTGCGCCGCGAAGACGAAGGCCGACATCGTCCCCATCAGCACCGTCGTCCGCTCGCCGAGCTGCCGCTCCAGCCGCCGCAGCCCGTACAGCAACCCCCCCGCCCCGACCATGCCGGTCGCCGCGGCCACGCTGGGATTAAGCACGGCATCGGGGATGTGCATCGGGCGTCCTCGCGGCGACGATGGCGATGGCGACGGCGGGGGCCTGGGGCGATCCGGCCCCAATCGTAACCGGCGTGTGTCGGTCCGTCAAAAACTTCATACCGGAATCCCGGAACACGCGTGGCGCCATCCCCGATGATATCAGTGGAAGGTTCGTCGCTCTCGGGCAAGACGGGTCCGGACTCGTGGCCCCTCCCCGCTCTTCATCGACCGGCCGATTGCGCCGAACGAACCGAAATTCGTCGCGCCGAACGAACCGAAAATCGCGCCGACGAAACGAAGCCAATGGGGGTTTGGGCAATTTCCTGGACGGTCGGATCGACTGCGCCGAACGAACCGAAACCGCGCCGACGAAACGAAGCCAATGGGATTCTGGGTAAGATGTCTCTCGGTCCAATCATTCGCGTCCGTCGCGCATCTGGGGCGATCTTGCGACCCCTGAGGTGCTCCGGATTCGAGGTGCAGGCCATTTCCCGAAACGAAGCCAAATGGGCCGCGTTCACGCCGTAATTAGCTAGACAAGATTGATTTCCGTCCATTACGATGATCGAGATTGGAGATGGGAGATGATCCCAAGCCTCGCGATGGGGCGTGACGAAACGAAGCCAATGGGGGTCTGGGCAAGTTGTCGAACGAACCGAATCGTGTTCCCGAAACGAAGCGAATGTTAATTTGGATAGAGTTCCCGATCGCCAGCCGAGAGCCATCGGCCACCAGCCACGGCCCGCGACGAAACGAAGCCAATGGCACTCTGGGTAAGCTTCCCACCGGACTCGAGCGACCCGCCCCGGGCCCGGTTCCGGGTCAGGCCCCGGGGGCGGTGTGGCTGGCGTCGGGGAGCTTGGGGAGCCGGGCGGTGAAGCTCTCGAGCAGCTTGGCGTGGGCCTCCTGATAGAGGAGGCGATTGAGCTCGGCGGTGCGGTGGCCTTCCAGCGCGATCCGGCTGGCCTGGTAGGCGGGAAGTTTGGGGAGGGGGACCGGGGTCCGGGCCACGATCGGGCCTTCGGTCCAGATGGTCGTCCCCTGGTGGGTCAGGGTGATCCGGACGATGAGGACGCTGGTCCGGCTGTTCGAGTCCATGTAGAGCTTCCCCCACGCCTCGGTCACGGCGACGGTCATCCGATAGGGGGCGCGCTCGTCCCACAGCGCGAGCCAGGGCGAGGAAGAGGGGCGGGGGACGTAGCCGTGCTTGCGGAGGGCGTCGGCCAGCGGGGGGTGGAGCGTCTGGTCGGTGTCGCGGGGCGAGCCCAGGGTGAACTCGCCCGTGGTGGGGCCGAACACGACGCCCCGGCGGCCGACGATCTCGGCGGCCAGGGCGTCGACATCCGTGCGGAGGCGGCGGCTGGTGGCCGAGTCGAGGTAGCCGGCCGTCGCGACCGTCTGGTCGCAGAAGGCGAGCGCCTCGGCGAACCGGCCGGCGTCGAACGCGCGGTGTGCCGAGGCCACGCTCAGCTCGGCCTGACGCCCGCGGGCGCGCTCGATCAGGTCCTGGACCTCGCCCTCGGAGTCCTTCAGGGCCCGGTCGCGGCGGACGCGATCGAGGATCGTCTGGCCGGCGGAGACGGCGCCGCCGGGGTCGGTGGCGATCAGCGCCGCGGCGGCGGCGAGCCGGTCCTGGGCCCATCGCCTCGCCGCGCGGTCGCGGCGGCGGCGCAGGTCGGCGATCCGCGGCGAGCTCGGGCGACTCGCCCCGCCCCGCCGCCCGGATCGCCTGGTCGAACCCGGCGACGGCCTGGTCGAACCGGCCCGCTTCCTCGTCGGCCGTCGCCGTCGCGGTCAGCTCGGACAGGGCCTTCTCGAACTCCTTCCGCTCCCGCACCCGCGACGCGTGGCGCACGCCGAGGGCCACGGCCAGCACCCCGACGACCGCCAGCGCGGCCCACGCCCAGGGGGCCCAGGAGGGCCGTCGCCCCCGCCCGCCCTCGAGACGGCGACCGCCCCGCCCGGGGCAGGAACGGCACCTCGACCCAGGTGTTGCACCAGCCGCACCGGACCTGCCGGCCGGCCGACAGCCCCTTCAGCGCCGACCTCGTTCCCGCACTCGGGACAGGCGAATGTCCTGTCCATCCCCACCCCTCCCGCGACCCCCGCCCCGTCCCGGCGCGGGGAATCCGACGCGCGGGGCGGAATGGCGAGACGATCCCCGCCGGCGCCTCGATAGTATCAGTACCCGACGCGATGCACGCCCCATCCGCCCGACGAGGTCCAACGGCCCGCGATCGTCCGACGATCCCGACCGCCTCCCTTTAATCTGGAAGCGTCGCTCCGGAGGTCGGCGGCCCGTCCGGGGTGGGATGTCTCAATTCTATCGGATACGGAGGCGGAGTGATAGCGACGCGCGGGGGATGGGTGAGGGCGGATTCGGGGGATGGCCGGGGCCCTCGGGTCAGAGCTCGGCCGTGCAGTGGTTGATCAGCCAGGTGTCGACGTCGGAGAGCATCGGCGAGGTGAGGCGATGGGCGCAGGGATACGACTGGAACGCGACGCGGAGGCCGCCGGCGCGGAGCATGGCGACGTCGCGGCGGGCGGAGCGGACCGGGACCCGGGCGTTCCACTCGCCGTGGACGACCAGGATGCGGAGGTCGCGGCACGCCTTGAGGCGGGCCAGGGGGCGGAAGCCGCCGGGGAGCCAGCCGTTGATGGCGACCACGCCGGCGAACCGCTCGGGATAGCTCAGGCCGAGCCGGTAGGCGACCGCCGCCCCCTCGCCGACGCCGACCAGGAAGATCCGCTCGGAGTGGACGTGCAGGCGCGCCGGCGGGTCTGCCGGATCGCCGCGAAGATGCCGTCCTCGAGCGCGTCGATCGGGTCGGGCGAGGCGTCCTGGAGCCGTCGGCGGAACAGCTCGGCCTCGGGCACCGCCGGGGCGGGCCGCGGCGCGCGGCGGTCGGGCCGGGCGAAGGCCGGGCCCCAGCCGAAGCCCTCGGGCCGGCCCCTCCGGGTCCACGGCTCGGGGCCGCGCAGGCTCAGCCCCACGTAGTTCCGCCAGCTCAGGGCCGGCATCGACCGGACCATCTGCTGCTCGTCGCCCCCCCGCGCGTGGAACAGCACCAGCAGCGGATAGGGGTAGTTCGGCTCGTACCGCTGCGGGATGAACCGCGCCTCGACGAGCGCGCCGGGGCGGTCCCGCCCGTCGTGTCATGCGACGAGGGGGCGTTCAGCCGGTCGCTGGACATCGCGGGTGCTCCTCGGAGCGGCAGAGCAAGACGGCGCGGTCCACGGGCCGAACTTCGCCGGTCGCGTCCGACCTCGCAAGTGACAGGCCGAGGACTGTCTCCGGCCGTGCTGGTCTTGCGCAAAGCATAGCCAGGAAATTGCCGCTCTTCAATAAATCGCCCAGTTAATTTGGATTTTGTCTCAAGTTTTTTTGCGTGGTCGCCGAAAGCTGGGCAAATTGCCAGAAACCCCAGGGGTTCTGACGGTTGCACGCGGGTCGTCGGCGCCGGGTTCCGGGTTCATTTCGGCTTCCTGGGTTGGATCTTGGGGGTGTGTTTGAGCTTGAACAGGCTGTTGAACAGGTTCTGGTCTCCTTGGGGAAGACGGTGAGATTATGGACGATTTGGGAAAAGGTGCCGCTATGGGTGGTGGGGACGATATGGCGGTGGAGGGGGACGGATCGGCCGCCGGGCCCAGTCAGCGGGGCCTTCTTGTTCGCGGCGGTCTGGAGCGTCCCGGCGGTCTTGGGCTTGCCCAGGGGGGCGGGCGTGGTCGTGACGGCCGCGGCGGTGGGGACGGTGCTGGTGCCGTCGGTGCCGAGCAGGCGGAGCGTCACGGGGTTCGACTCGGAGGCGTTGTTGGACAACTTGCCTCCCTCATCGACCGCGTTGTCCGGGTTGACGATCAGCGCGATCCGGCCGACGGACGCGCCCTCGATGGTCATGCCGGCGGGGAGGCGAGGGGAGCTGGAGGGTCATGGTGAAGCTCTGCGAGGAGTCGCCCTGCAGGCCGCTGAAGTTCTCCTCGCCCAGGAAGAGGCCGTTGGTGAGCGACCCGTCGGAGCCGATCAGCAGGAGGTCGGCGCGGAACGGCCCGGCGGCGCCCGTGCCGAGGTTCTGGACCGTGCCGCTGACCTGGAACGAGTTCCCCCAGAAGATCGGGCTGCTCGCCACCTGGACGCCCCCGGCGGCCAGGTCCGGCAGGGGCCCGTCGGGGCCTGCAGGCCGAGGCCGGGGTTGATGGTGATGGCGACCATGTCCTTGCCATCGCCCTGGGACGCCGCGTGGGGGTAGAGCATGTTGGTGAGGTAGTCGGCGTCCTGGATCATCGAGAGCGTGAAGCTGGTGCTGCCGGCCAGCAGCGAGGGGGCGATGGCCGGCAGGGTGATGGTCTGGCTCACGTTGATCGTCTGCCAGGCGGGGATGGCGGGGATGTTGAGGTAGCCGACGTCACGTCGGTGCCGTCGCCGGGCACGTCGCCGGCCGGGGTCAGGATGATCGCGGCGCGGGTCGCCGGCGCGTCGCCCTGCGACTGGTTGACGATCTGCGCCGTCACCTGGATCGTGCCCCCCCACATGGCCGTGGGCGGGGCGCCGACGGTGGTCGCCGCGCCGGTGGGATCGACCACGACCGGGACCACGTTGAGCGAGTTGCCGACCAGGTTCGCGCCGGCCTTGGGCGCGATCTGCACCGCGGCGGTGTCGTAGCCGGCGCCGACGCCCTGGTTGTTGTTCTTGTTGCTCTCGGCGACCACGTCCTCGGGGTCGATCTTCAGGCCGATGTAGATCGGGCCCGGCTCGAGTAGTTGGGGATCGGCGAGGAGGGGATCTGGACCGTCTTGTCGATGGCGGTCTCCTGGCCCGGCGCCAGCGCGGTGGTGATCGGGACCTCGGCCAGGAGGACCGACTTGCCCCCGATGCTCGGCGTGGCCATGGCGTAGATGGCCACGTTGAACGGCGTGTTGACCATCCCCTTGCCCTGGTTGAGGATCTCCGCCTGGACCTCGATCGAGTCGCCCCAGTCGGCGAACGAGGTCGTCGAGATCGAGGCGCCGACCAGGTCGGGCAGGGGGGTGGCGGTGAGCAGCCGCCGCCCTTCGAGCGGCTCGAACCGGAGGATGATGGGGCCTCGGCCCCAGGCGCGGCGGCGGCCGGCGGCCCGACGGTCGTGGGACGGCATGGCGACTTCTCCTCCTTGAGAAGGCGGCTCGCGCGGGTCGGCGGCTCGGGCCGCGGGCACGGCCGGGCCCGGGTCGAGGGCCCGCCGCGGCGGAGGGCGTCCGCGCCCACCCCCGCCTGGGATTCGCCGCGGAGGCTAACCGCGATCGCCGATCGGGTCAAGGCGGACCGCCGGGAGGAGTGGGGAGTTTAGAAATTTTAATTTTTTGACTCATCACTCCCCACTCCCCACCCCTCCCGGCACGCCCTCGACGACCGGGCGGCGTTATGTTACGACGGTTTCGGTGGATCGGCACGGGCCCGGCGCGGCGGGCGCCGGGGGAGCGACGGGGAGCCGGGGTTGGCGGAAGCACTCGTCGGAAAGCTCGGCTACCTGGGGATCGCGCTGCTGCTGGTGCTCGGCGGCCTGGGGCTTCCGGTCCCCGAGGAGGCGCCGATCATCCTGGCCGCCGTGCTCTCCAAGAACGCGCAGATGTGGTGGCCGCCCGCGCTGGCCGCGTGCTTCGTCGGGGTGCTGGTGGGCGACTTCGTCGTCTACTTCCTCGGGTTCTTCTACGGCGAGAAGGTGATGAGCCTGCCGCTGACCCGCAAGTTCCTCACCCCGGCGGCGAGGTGCAGATCAAGGGCTACTTCCACCGGCACGGGATCAAGATCCTGATCCTGGGCCGGTTCGCCGTCGGGTTCCGGACCGCCGCCTACCTGACGGCGGGCATCCTCAAGCTGCCGCCCTTGCGGCTGTTCCTGACCGACCTGTTCGCGGCGTCGCTGAGCACGCTGCTGATGTTCGGGCTGGGCTACGTCTTCGCGCACCAGATCGAGGCCAGCTTCGACAAGGTCAAGCACTGGCTGACGGCGGTCGCCGCGGTGGCGCTGGCGGCGTGGCTGCTCCACCGCTACTTCAAGGCGCGGCGGCGGGCCGGGCTGCCGGTCGGCCCGCCGGTGCTCGTGGCCGACGACGTGCCGCTCCCCCCCGACGACCTGCACGCGCACCACGGCCCGGAGGCCCCGCCGGGGTGCCCGTCGCCGCCGGGCCCCGCCGCCGTCGCGGAGGGCGCCCCGCCCGCCGACGGGCCGCCACGGGTCGCGCGGGGGGCCGAGGCGGCGCGGCCCCGGACGATGGGCTCGCACCCGCTCTGATCGGCCCCCGGGCGCGGGGCAAAGTCGGGTTGACCGCGCCGGCCGGCGGTGATACCCTCCGCGTCGCCTCGGGACGGGACGGCTTCCCGTGCCGGGCGAAGTACCCTGACGAGCCGAAGCCCGCACGCGTCCGCCAGCGCGACGGCCGCGCGACTCGGACCCGCCCCGGGACCACGGGGCTGGCCGGGCGCGGCCGGGATCTGGGGGCGAGGCTCGCAAGTCCGGCCGTCGCCCCGAGGGGGAGGACCATCGCGGTCCCGCCCGCGGGGCCCGCCCGGAGACGTTCTCCGGTCGGCGAGTTACGGACCGACTCGCACGAGGGGGGTTGCCGGACGAACCCCCCTGATCAACCCTGGAAGATCACGAGACATGAAGAAACTGACCCTCGCAATCGCCCTGGCGACCGCCCTGCCCCTGGGCCTGGCCGCCCCGTCGGCGCACGCCGACCCCATGATCCAGACGCTGCCGACCACCTCGATGTCGGTCTCCGACTTCAACAACCTGTTCCAGCCGATCAGCTCCGCCCCGGTCCTGACGTCGGACTTCACCTTCAACGGGGCCCCGACGTCGGGCGTGATGCAGTCGCAGGTGTTCCAGGGGACGGGCGCCGCCGCGGGGCTGTACGCCTACGCCTACCAGCTCGGCGTCAACAACGTCACCGACGGCGACGGCTCGCCCGTCGAGCTCCAGAGCGCGTCGTGGAAGTTCAACGGCACGCCGGTCGGCACCAACTTCGAGAACGCGGGCCACAACGTCTACGCGTACACGATCAACGGCCAGGTCGGCGGCCTGAACCTGCCGCAGGCGGCGCCCGGCCAGACGGTCCTGAACCCCGCGTCGATCAACTGGGCCCCGGGCAGCACCAACGGGTCGCTGGTGGCCTCGTACGTCGACCCGGCCAACAACGTCGCCGCGCTCGGCGCGGGGGGCAACAGCGCCACCTTCGTGGTGATCTCCAACCAGCCGTTCACGCAGAACCCGGTCAACATCCAGAGCCCCGACCCGATCGCACCCGGCTCGTCGCTGACGCAGACCTACGCGGCGACCGGCGGCGCGATCGAGCCGGTGCCCGTCCCCGAGCCGGCGACGATCCTGGCCTGGGCCGGGATGGCCGGGGCTGTCGTGCTGGTGCGCCGCGTCCGCAAGAACCGCCCCGCCGTCGCCTGAGCCGCACCCCGATCCCGATCCGCCCCGGCCGGGCCCGACCCGGCCCGGGGTCGTCGCGAATGACCGCCGACAGCCCCTCGTCACGACGAGGGGCTTTGGCGCGCGGGCTTGCCGGTATCATGGTCATCCGGCGACGCCCGCCCGCGCCGCGACGCGACGCGCGGGCCGCCCTTCCCAGAGACGACCGAGCCGAGCCCGCGCCGATGGACCTCCCGCCGATCGCCCGCGTCCGCCAGCACTTCGACCAGCCCGAGGTCGCCGACGTCCCCGAGGCCGTCGCGCGGGCGATCCGCGACAGCCGGATCGCCGGCCGGGTCCGGCCGGGGGCTCGGTCGCCTTGACCGTCGGCAGCCGGGGGATCGCCGGGATCGACCGGATCGCCCGCGCGGCCGTCGACGCCCTCGAGGGGCTCGGCTTCCGGCCGTTCGTCGTCGCGGCGATGGGGAGCCACGGCGGGGGGACGGCCGAGGGCCAGCGCGCCTGCTGGCCGAGCTCGGCGTGACGGAGGCATCTCTCGGCTGCCCGATCCGCTCCGAGATGGACACCACGGTCCTCGGCACCAACGCCTTCGGCCTGCCGATCCACTTCGACCGGAACGCGAGGGCCGCCGACGGCATCGTCCTGCTCAACCGGGTCAAGCCGCACACGTCGTTCACCGGGCGGTACGAGAGCGGCCTGCTGAAGATGCTCACGATCGGCCTGGGCAAGCGCCAGGGGGCCGAGCAGGTCCACAAGCTCGGCCTGCCGGGGCTGGTGCGGCTCCTGCCCGAGGTCGGCGCCTTCCTGCTCGGCGCCGCCCCGGTGGCTTTGGGCGTGGCGCTCCTGGAGAACTCCGACGAGAGGACCGCCCGCGTCGTCGCGGTCGAGCCCGAGGAACTGCTCGACGTCGAGCCCCTCCTGCTCGACGAGGCCCGCGCGCTGATGGCCAGGCTGCCGTTCGACCAGGTCGACGCGCTGGTCGTCGGCGAGCTGGGCAAGAACTACAGCGGCACGGGGCTCGACCCCAACGTGATCGGCCGGCAGCGGGTCGAGACGATGCCCGACCTGCCCCGCCCCGTGGTGACCCGCCTGGCCGTCCTCGACCTGTCGGCCGAGGCGCGGGGCAACGCGACCGGGATCGGCCTGGCCGACCTGACCACCGAGCGCCTGGTCGGCGCCATCGACCCGGTGCCGATGCGGGTCAACTGCATGACGTCGAACTTCCTGGCCCGGGCCCGCGTCCCCCTGGCGATGCCGACCGACCGCGACGCGATCGCCGCGGCGCTGGACACCTGCTGGCGGATCGACCGCTCGGAGGCCCGCCTGGTCCTGATCCCCAACACGCTGGAGCTGACGACCCTCTGGGTCACCCGCCCGTTCGCCGCGGAGGTCGAGGCGCACCCCGGCCTGGCCTTCGAGACCGACTTCGCCCCGATCCCCTTCGACGACCGGGGCACCCTCGACCAGGAATCGCTGTTCCCCGAGAGCGTCCGCGCCCGGAGGAGTCGAAGAGGGTCGTCCGCGGATGACCCCTCTGTCATCTGACCCATGACCCAGCCGTCATCACCGCCGCCGAGGGACCTGGACCGCCCCGCCCTGCCCTACATCATCCCGATGGCGGGCTTCCTGGTGCTGACCCAGGCGGAGGCGTACCTGCCCGCGTCCGGGGAGGAGGCGGGCCCGTCGTGGTATCCGCTGGCCTACACGGCCAAGGTCGCGATCGTGGCCGCGCTGGCCTGGGCCTGCCGCTCGTCGTGGCGCGACCTCCGCCCGCGACCGGGCCCGGCGGGACTGGCGCTCTCGGCGGCCCTCGGGCTCCTCGTCGCGGCGCTCTGGGTCGGGCTCGACGGGCTCTACCCGACCTTCGGCTTCCTGGGCAAGCGCACGGGCTTCGACCCGAACGTCCTGCGCGGGGCCGCGAAGTGGGCCTTCGTGGCCGTCCGCCTGCTGGGGCTGGCCGTGCTGGTGCCCTTGATCGAGGAGCTGTTCTGGCGGTCGTTCCTGATCCGCTGGATCATCGACCCCGACTTCGTCCGCGTCCCGATCGGCCGCGTGACGCCGCTGTCGGCGACGATCACCGCGGTCTGCTTCGGCCTGGAGCACCCCGAATGGCTCCCCGGCCTGATCACCGGGTTCGCCTGGGCCTGGCTGCTGGCGAGGACCCGGAGCGTCTCGTCCTGCGTGGTCAGCCACATGGCCGCGAACCTCGGCCTCGGCCTGTACGTGCTCGCGACCGGGGACTGGAAGTTCTGGTGACGGGCCTGGCACACGATCTGCGGGCCACCCCTACCGTCGGACCCTCAATGACTTGCATCGGAACCGGCACCAGCGTTCGGGGGGCAATCATGGCCAAGGGCGACAAGTCGAAGTACACGGACAAGCAGAAGCGGAAGGCGGACCACATCGCCGAGGGGTACGAGGATCGAGGCGTCCCGGAGGGGGAGGCGGAGCGTCGGGCCTGGGCCACCGTCAACAAGGAGTCGGGGGGCGGCAACAAGTCGGGCAGCGGCCGGGGTAAGCCCGACACCAAGGCCTCCAGCAAGAAGGGGGGCAAGAAGGGCGGCGCGGCGTCGTCCTCCCGGACCGCCGCCCAGCGCTCGGCCTCCGCCAAGAAGGCGGCGGAGACGCGGAAGAGGAACCGCGAGGCCAGGAAGTCCTAGGCCCGCGGCGGAGCCGGGTCACCCCACGATCGAGGGGGCGGCATCCGCCCGCCCCCCTCGCGACGCGCCGTCCGAGGTGCGCTGCATCGGAGGGTGCCGAGGATCCGGTCGACGACGGAGGCTTCGAATTCGAGCTCGGCCACGTTCGCGGCCAGGCGCCCCTGGGCGTGCTCGTCGAGGTAGAGGTTCTGGACGATCGACCAGGTCGTCCCGTCCTCGGTGCGGAGGGGGAAGCCGAAGACGAGGCCGCGGGGGACGCCGTAGCTGCCGTCGGAGACCACCGCGGTGCTGAAGCGGTGCAGGAAGGGGGTCGGGGTGGTGATCGAGCGGATCGACGCGAGGATGGCCTGCGCGGCCGCGCCGGCGGGCGAGGCCCCGCGCATCTGGAGCATCTGCTCGCCCCGGCCGCCGATGGTCGTCTCGAAGACGTTGCGGACCCAGTCGACGTCCGTGATGACCTCGGGCGCGGGCCGGTCGCCGACGAAGGCGTTGTGGAAGTCGGGGAAGACCGACGGGCTGTGGTTGCCCCAGACGGTCACGCGGGTGACTTGGTCGACGGCGACGCCCGCCTTGTCGGCCAGCAGCGCCTGGGCGCGGTTCTGGTCGAGCCGGGTCATGGCGAACCAGTGCTCGGCCGGGACGTCGCGGGCGACCGACCGGGCGATCAGGCAGTTGGTGTTGCACGGGTTGGCGACCACCAGGACCCTCGCCGAGGGAGCGGCCTCGTTGATCGCCCGCCCCTGCTCCTGGAAGATCGGCGCGTTGGCCTGGAGCAGGTCGGTCCGCGACAGCTCGGGCCGGGGCGTGGCGCCGGTGGCGATCAGGATGACCCAATCGGCGCGGTCGAACGCCTCGGCCGCGTCGGTACCCCCCGGACGGAGGCGAGCAGGGGGAACGCGCCATCGTGGAGCTCCAGCATCGTGGCGTCGAGCAGGGGCAGGCCCGCGGGGATGTCAAGCAGGCTCAGCTCGACCGGCTGGTTCGGCCCGAACATCGACCCCGCGGCGATCCGGAACAGCAGCGCGTAGCTGATCCTGCCGGCAGCCCCGGTCACGGCAACGCGAATCGGCTCGGTCATCGTCGTGGGCCCTCGAAGGAGACCGCAAAGGGGGGTGAGCTGAGCGGGGCCGAGGGTCGGTCGCCTTGGCCGCGGACCCCGGTCCGTGGCATCCGGTCGTCGCAAACGCCGTTCCAATCTCGCCTTCGCGCCGGGGTCGCGCCCCTCGGCGACGCGGCCCCGGGCCCCGCCGGGGGGCCCGGGGCCGACGGTCGGATCAGACCCAGCCCTCGTCGTGGTGCGGGTCGGCCTCGTGGGAGACCTCCGGGGCTTGGGCCCCTTCGGCGCCGTGTCCCGGCCCCCCCTTCGGGTCGCGGACCATCAGCGAGTAGAGGCAGGGGAGCACGAAGAGCGTGGCCGGCTCGCCGGCCAGCAACCCGCCGAGGATCGCGCGGGCCAGCGGGGCGTTCGCCTCGCTGCCCCGCTCCAGGGCGAAGGCGCCGGGGACCATCGCGAAGAACGCCGCCAGGGCCGTCATCGTCACCGGGCGGACGCGGATCGACGCCGACTTGCGGATCGCCTGCGTCGGCGTCAGCCCCTCCTGGTGCCTCAGCTCCTGCGCGAAGTCGGTCATCAGCACCGTGTTGGCCACCTTGATCCCCACGATGAAGATGAACCCCAGGAGCGACTGGATGTTGACCGCCGTGCCGGTCAGGTAGAGCATCGGCAGGATGCCCACCAGGCAGAGCGGCACGATCAGCATGACCGTCAGCGGCACGATCCACGACTTGTCCAGGCCGACCATCAGGAAGTAGATCAGGACCGACGCGCCGATCAGGCCGAAGCCGAGGCTGCGGAAGGTCTCCTGCATCCGCGCGTACTCGCCGCTGAGGACGATCTTCGACCCCTTCAGGAGCTCCTTGCCCTTCGACTTGGGGTCGTACGGCGCCCACGTCCCGTGCTGGCCCTCGACCGGCTTGCCGAACTCGTTGATGACCTTCGTCACGTCGTCGGAGACGTGCCCCAGGTCGCGGCCGTAGACGCCCATCGTCAGGTCCATCGTCGGCTGGATGTTGGCGTGCGTGACCTCCGTCGGCACCGTCTTCCGCACCAGCGTGACGAGGTTGCTCAGCGGGACCACCTTCTTCTGGTCCGTGCCGGTGATCGGGATATTCATCAGCGTATCGATCGACTTGATGTCGTTCTCGGGGTACTGCACCCCGACGAAGTACTGGTTGCCGCCGATCGGGTCGATCCAGAAGTTCCTCTTGTTGAACTGGATGCTCGAGTTGAACGCGGCGACCACGTTCTTCATGACGTCGGTCTGGGTCAGCCCCAGGTCGGCCGCCTTGGCGCGGTCGACGTTGATGACGTACTCGGGGTAGTCGAGCCGCTGGATGATCCGGGCGTCGACGACGCCGTCGATCCGGACCACCCGGTCGCGGATCTTCTCGGCGATGGCGCGGGCCAGCTCCTGCTTCTTGCCGGTGACACGGACGTTGATCGGGGTCGACTTGCCCTCGTTCATGGCGGCGCGGACCATGCCGCCCGCGTCGAAGCTGAAGTCCATGTCGCTGAACCGGCCGTCCTTGATCAGCCCGGTCCGGATGATGTGGACGTACTCCTGCGCCGAGCGGCTCCGCTCGGCCGTGAGCTGGACCTTGATGACCGAGTCCATCGGGCCGGCGTTGGGGGTGTAGGCGGCCGACCAGTCGGAGTTGACGCCGAGCTCGGAGATGATCAGCTCGAGGTCCGCCTTGGGGATGCTCTTGCGGATGAAGGTCTCGACCTGCGCGACCCTCCTCTCCGTCACCTCGATCCGGGTGCCGCTGGGCGCGCGGGCGTAGAGCTCGAAGGCGCCGGCGTCGACCTCGGGGAAGAACTCGCGGCGCATGATCGGCCAGAGCACGGCGAGCGTGACTCCCAGCAGGCCGAAGCCGACGGCGATCGTCAGGACGCGATGCCTCAGGACCGCGTCGAGCCAGTTGGCGTACCCCTCGAAGAAGGAGTCGACCAGCCTCACCCACCGCGCGTAGCCGCGCGTCAGGATGTTGCCGCGACGCGCGTGGCCGTTCTCCCCGATGCTGAACCCGTTCCCGCCGTTGCCGTGCCCGTTGCCGTTGCCGTTGCCGTGCTCCCCCTCGCCGTGCCCGCCGTGGCCTCCGTGCGCCTTCAGCCAGTTGGCGGAGCAGGCGGGGACCAGCGTCCGCGACAGGATGTAGGCCGAGCACATGGCGAACGCCACGGCCATCGCCATCGGCCGGAACAGGAACTCGCCCAGCCCGGGCATCAGCGCCAGCGGCGACAGGACCAGGAACGTGCACAGGGTCGAGACCAGCTCGGGCATCGCGACCTCGCTGGCCCCCAGGTAGGCCGCCTCGGAGGGCTTCGCCCCCATGCCCAGGTGGCGGGCCGTGTTCTCCAGGCAGATGATCGCGCTATCGACCATCGGGCCGATCGCCAGCGTCAGCCCGGCCAGCGTCATCACGTTGATCGTGTTGCCGGTGTAATACAGGAAGATGACCGCCGACATGACCGAGATCGGCAGCGTCATGATCGCGATCGCCGTCATCTGCCACTCGCCCAGGAACAGCAGGATCGTCAAAGAGCAGAGGACCGCCCCCATGACGCCCTCCTGCACGAGGCTGGCGATCGACTGCCGGACGTAGACCGACTGGTCCATGACCAGCTTCAGGCTGATCCCGCCGCGGGTCAGCCGGTTGGTGAACTCGGGGAGCGACTGCCGGACGGTCTCGACCACCTTGAGCGTGCTGGCGCCGAGCTGGCGGAACACCGGGATGTACACCTCGCGCTTGCCGTCGACCCGCACGACGTTGGTCTGGATGTAGTTGGCGTCCATGGGGGTGGCCACGTCGCGGAGGTACGCGGTGTTGCCGAGCTTCGTGCGGAGCGGGATGCTCCCCATCTCCTTGGCGAAGTCGTACAGCGAGTTCGAGTCGAGCGCGTAGTCGGTGTCGCCGATCTTGGCGTCGCCGGTGGGGAGGAAGACGTTGTAGTTGTCCAGCGTGTTCATCACGTCCAGGGGCGAGAGGCCGCGGGCCTGCATCTTCTGGCGGTCGAGATAGGCCATCACGGCGCGGATCTTGCCGCCGTAGACGACCGGCGTGATCGCGCCGTTGATGCTCATGAGCATGTTGCGCACTTCGTAGCGGCCGACGTCGTAGAGGATCGACTCGTTCTGCGACCCGTCCGGGCTGTCGACCGCGACGATGCAGACGGGGACGGTGCTGGTCGGGTCGAACGGCAGGACGACCGGCGGCAGCGTGCCCGGCGGCAGGTTGGGCACGACCGCCAGCGCCAGCGAATTGACCTGGGTCAACGCGCCGTTGGGGTCGACGTCGCTGCGGAAGTAGTCGCGGACGATGCTGGCGCCGACGATCGACCGCGACTCCTGGCGGGAGGTGCCCGACGCCTGGCCGACCCAGCGCTCCATCCGGTTCGAGATGTCCTTCTCGACGCTCGCCGCGGGCATGCCGCCGTAGAAGGTCAGCACCTGGACCGCCGGGCTCTTGAACACCGGCAGGATGTCGATCGGGATCATCGTCGCCGACACGGTGCCGAGCATCACCAGCGTCAGGCACATCACGGTGACGGCGTAGGGGTTGCCCAAGGAAGCACGGATCAGCCCGTTCATGGCACGAGACCTCACGCAACGCTGGAGGGGTAGGCCCGGGCGGAGGGGGCGTCGCCCCGGGGTTCGATCACGGCGAGCGATGACGGATGGGCGCGGCGGCGCCCCGCGGACGGCGGGGTCGGGACGCTCAGCATCGCAGCGGGAAGGGCGTGCCCGGCCCGCCGGGCGCCGCCGGCGCGGGCCAGCCCCGCGGCGAGTTGGGGTCGGGCGCGATGGGCGGGAGCGGACCACCGGCCCCCACCGGCCGAGAGCGACCGCCATCCAGACCAGCCGCGGCCCGGGTCAGCCGGGGGGCGAGGGTCATCGGCGACCGCAGCCGTTTCGCGGTGCGGACGTCGACTCGTTTCAGGACCGAGTCCGCGCGGGGCCGGGTCCAGCACCGCCAGGCGGTGGAGCGGCGAGGCGAAGGTCGCCCCGGCGACCAAGATCGCCACCACGACTCGGGCCCGCAGACTCGTCACGACCCCTTCCCCGGACACCGCAGCAGGATGACTCCATCATAACGGCGGTCGCTGACCAGTCAACAAACGCGGCGGCCCGCCTCGGCGTATCTCCCGGGGAACGCCCCGGCCCGTGCCCTCCAGCCGGGCCGCCGCGAGGCCGATACATGACGACGTGCGACCCATCCCGCGAGGGGCGGATTCCTTCCGAGGGCGGGGCGGGCTGGTGGCCCGGGGGCGCCTTGATGGTCGAGGGGTCGGGGTCATGGACGAGGCCGGGGGCCTTCGCCGGGGACGGACGATCCCGGTTGCGCTGCTCGTCTTGGCCGTCGCCGGATGTTCCTCGCATCGGGCCTCGGGCCGCCGCGGCGACTTGATGAGGCCCCCGAGCTACGCGAATCCGACCCTCGGGACCGATCGGACGACGTTCCCGAGGGGACGGACGATCCCACCATCGAGCCTGGGAGTCGATCTCGTCGGACGGGCGCCGGACGAGGCCCTCAGGCCCGCATCGCTTCCGGGAGCCTGGCCGACCGGCCCTCGCGATCGATAGAACCGTCATCCTCGGAACATCTCCTCAAGGTTCCCATCTCGGGCGGCCGATAGTCTCGTCGGACATTGAGGAGAAGGCCAGGAGAAATGGACGTGAATCGAGGGAGCCCCGCCGCCTGGACTCTCGCCACCCTCTTTTTTTGGGGCCTCGGTACGCTCCCGGCCGCTCGCGCCAAACGACGCCTCCTCCCACGCCGACCCCATCCGCCGCACCATCCCAAATACCTCCCCCAACGACACCGCGCGAGCGAGAGCTCGAAGAACGCTTGCGCAAGCTGGAGGAGATGAACCAGAAGATCCTCCAGCACTACGAGTCGATGGACCGCAAGCACAGCGAGCGCTACGAGGCGCTCTCCAAGGAGTTCCAGGGACTCCAGCGCCATTTGCAGCAGCAGGCCGTGCCGGTCCGGAGCGCGTCCACGAGCGGGATGGACCTCCAGCCCGGCGCCCCGGACGACCGCCGGCCGTCCGGTCCGGAGGGGACCATCGGCCGCGGCTCCGCCGGGGATCAGGGGGCTGCCGGCGCGGCCCCGAGCGCGCCCGGGGGGGGGATGGGTACACCAGGCGGCGGCGCCCCGGACGACCGCCGCACAGTCGGGCCGGAGGGGACCATCGGCCGCGGCTCCGCCGGGGACCAGGAGGGGGGCGGCGCCGGGGGGACCGGCGGCGACCGAGTCGGTGCCGCGCCGTACGGGGCGAAGGGGCGCGGGCCGGAGGCGGGCGGCGCGAAGAAGGAGAAGGACCGCCCCGTCAAGGTCACCATCGGCAACGGCCTCCGGTTCGACTCCGAGGACGAGGAGTTCCAGCTCCAGTTCCACGACCTGACCCAGGCCGAGATCCGCAACTTCCCGGGGGTCGGCAACCAGAGCCCGCTGAAGACCCAGTTCTTCATCCCTCGCCAGCGGTGGTATTTCACCGGGCGGGCGACCAAGAACGTCGAGTTCTACACCGTGATCAACCGCGGCTACGGCTCGCTCGACTTGCTCGATGCGTTCCTCAACTTCAACTTCGACCCGAGGATCCAGTTCCGCGCCGGACGGACCAAGACTCCCACCTCATACGAATACTACCAGATTGCGGAAGGCGACCTGATCGCCCCCGAGCGGTCGCTGTTCATCGGCAACCTTGCCGGCAATCGCCAGGACGGCTTCATGTTCCACGGCCAGATCCAGGACAAGCGCGCCGAATGGGCCGTGGGCGTGTTCAACGGCCCGCGACGGTCGTTCAGCGACTTCAACAGCGATAAAGATCTTTATCTGTTCTACAACGTCCGCCCGTTCCAGAAGTCGGAGACGCTCAAGGCGCTCCACTACATGAACTTCGGCGGCGCCTACAACTTCGGCACCGAAAACAACCCGCTCCAGCCGAATGTCCTGACGACCGCCAACGACGAGACGTCCCTCTCCAATGACCCCGTCGTCCAGAGCCTCTCGCCCACCTTCTTCAAGTTCAACAGCAACGTGATGGAGAACGGCGGCCGCGCCCAGTGGGCGGGCTGGATCATGTGGTTCTGGAACAGCTTCAACGTCCTGGCCGAATACGACGGCGGCTTCCAGGACTACTCGCTCACCACCAAGAGCACCAGGACGCACGTCCCCTTGGAGGGCTTCTCCACCACCGTCTTCTATTTCGTGACGGGCGAGCAGATCACGCGCCGGGTCGACATCCAGCCGCTGAAGGATTTCGCCTTCAAGAACGGCGCCGTTCACCGGCCCTGGCGCCATCGAGATCTTCGCCCGCTACAGCGCCCTGAACATCGGCAACAATGTCTTCACCGCCGGCCTGGCCGACCCCAACCTCTGGACCAACCAGGCCTATGCGATCGACACCGGGCTGAACTGGTACCTGAACCGGTACACGAAGATCTACATGGACTGGCAGCACGCCGTCTTCGGCAACCCCGTCTACAACGGCCCGGGAGACCTCATCCGGAAGACCAACCTGCTCTGGCTGCGATTCCAGCTCTTCTTCTGATCCGATCCTGTTGCGTCCTGCAACCCATGCTGTCTTCCCCTCGGAATCGGAACGGAGTAGCACGGAGAATCTCGTGTTGTAAGTCTTAAGTTTTACGGAAATTGCGATCAACTGACGGGGTCCTCTCGATGCCCAAGACGGCCTCGCCCGATCCTCCGAGAGGGAATTGGGGTTAGATCGTGAGGCAGGCCGGCATCGGCGCAGATCGCTCGAACGGCGATCGATCTTCATGGCGCCGGTTCGTGTGCCGCAGAGATCCTTCCGGGCACAGGAGCAGAGCGGTCGAGTGTCCGCAGGAGCGGTCGGGACGTCGGGCCGCGACTTCGCGCCGCGAATACCGCTCTTGAAAGGGCAGGCACACGATTTGTACATAAATCAACTTTTTTTATATGTAGTTTTCGAGAGTGAGCTGTTTATTGTCATCTGCTGGGAGGGTCAAAACCCTCGCCTTTAGGCGACGGCTTTAGCGTCCCTCGGCGGTATCATGGGCCGCATGACGGAGTACCGGCCTGGCCCCACAGTGTCTTCGAGATCCACCTGCACCTGGTGTGGGTGACGAAGTACCGCAAGCCGGTGCTGGTCGGCGCGGTCGGGTCCCGCGTGCGGGACCTGATCCGCGAGATCTGCGGGACCTGCGACGTGCTGATCATCAAGGGTCACGTGAGCAAGGACCACGTCCACCTGCTGGTGTCGATCCCGCCGCAGGTGACGATCAGCCGCCTGGTGCAGCGGCTGAAGGGGAAGACGGCGTACAAGCTGCTGCAGGAGTTCGCCCACGTCCGCAAGGAGTTCTGGGGCCGTCATCTGTGGGCGCGGGGTTACTTCTGCTGCAGCAGCGGTAACGTGACGGATGAGGTGGTGGCGGCGTATATCGAGAACCAGGGGCGGGGTCATAGCGGCGACTTCCGGGTCGAGGGTGGTGTCGAGTAGCTTCAGCCGGCCTCGGGCCGGAGGTCTTGAGCCGAGCTTGGCTCGGAGTCCTTCGAGCCGACCTTGGGTCGGAGTCTTACAGCCGAACTCCGTTCGGAACAGGACTTGAGTCCGTTACCCCGAAGCCACCGCCTTCAGGCGGTGGAGTATTCACTGCCGCAATAACTTGTTTTCCAACAACTTGCGACAATCTCGCGCAAATCCCCCCGGCCGCTCGATGACGCCACCGCCTGGATTTTGCGACAATCAGACCTAAAGTGCTGACAGCGCCTGCTGGAATCCCACGATCTGATGATGGACCTTCCCCTGGAGAGTAATGCCTTGAGGACTATCCCGCTGTTCACCATCCTGCTCCTCACCGGAAGCCTGTCCGTGCATGGCCAGGGCGGCGACATCGCCAAGGCCCGCGACCCCGGGCAGGAGCTGCTCGCGTTGGAGCGCGAGTGGAACGATGCGATCATGAAGCGCGACACGATGAGGCTCGACCGCATCCTCGCCGGGGACTACGTCCTGACGACCCCCGAAGGACTGATCGTGACCAAGGGGGAACTACTGGAGTTCTTCCGGTCGCCGGAGCAGGAGGCGGTCGAGGTCAAGGGGGTGGGCCATGACCGGACGTCGGTCCGGGTCTATGGGGATACGGCCGTGGTCATCTCCCGCTTCACGATGAAGGTGCGCGCCGGGGGACGACCCATGGAGACCCCCTTCCAGCACACCGACGTCTTCGTGAAGCAGCGTGGCTCGTGGCGGTGCGTGGCCCGGCATGCGACCCGGGTCGCCGACGTGGACGTCCACGCGGGCGGAGACAAACCGGCTCGGGGCGGCGATGGCGGGAGCCCGCACGCGAAGCCGCCGGCCGACCGGGGTGGAATCACGCCGTCCCGACCCCGGGCGAACGGATGAGCCGTTGCGGCGCGGCCGGGCCCGCGCCCCGTCTCGGCTTCGCCCCGCTCCCGGGTCCTCGGCACCGGGAGCGATTCAATTACGATTTGTAAGCATACGTATCATTACCGCCCGGTTGCGGGACGCCCCGGCCTCTCGGGAAGCCGAAGCAGCCCCTGCTCGGCGCCGGGTAGGAGGAGGCCGGGGCCGGGTTCGCGGCCGGGGCCGAGTAGGCCGAGAAGGAATAATGGCCCGGGGGTGGGCTGGGAGCGCCTGCGGCCGGATAGTCGTAGCCCGCAAGGGGGCGGGGGGCGGCCAGCGCCGGGTAGTAGTAGCCCGGGGCCGGGCTGGCGGTGCCCGGAGCCGGGTAGTAGTAGTCCGGGGCGAGGTTCGCCGGGGGCTGGGCGATGGCCGTGGGGGCGGTCAGTCCCAGAAGGGCGCCGACGGCCGCGATGCCCGACATGCGACGCCTCGCATGGCAGGGCCTGAGTGACATGACCGGATCGACCCCGCCATCACGACCGGGGCGCTATCTTCACAATGAGATACGGGCCGGACCCGTCCATCAATAACCTACCACACAATTGTCGGCGCAAATCGCAGAGCCGGTCGGTCCAATCGACCACCGGACGGTCGGGAGGGTCGGGCGCACGGCCCGTCGAACCCGGACGATCGGAATTGTTCGCCGAATTGCTCCAGTCCGTCGGGCCCGGAACCCGATGAATAAGGAGAGTACCGCACCCGGGCGAGAGTCCTAACGTTCCGAATCCCAGGAGGGGGAGAGCGGATCATGGGGGTCTTCGTTCGATGCCGGAGGGCCCGGGGGCTGCCATTCGGGCTCGCCCTGGCGACCTCGCTCGCGGCGACGACCGTGTTCGCCCAGGCGACTCCGAACCAGGAGCCCTTCGGGGCCCAGCCCGTCCCGCCGCCCGCCCCGGTCCCCGCCGTCCCCCCCGCGACGGGGGCCCTCGGGGGGGCGACGCGCGAGGAGCAGCTCGAGGCGCAGGATTCGCCAACTGGAGTCGATGGTCAACAGGCTAGCGGGCCAGGTGCAGAGGATGGCACCGGCGGGCCCCGTCCCTCCCGCGGGTGCCGGGACGCCCGCGACCGCGGGGGCGGGGCTGCTCACACCCTCGGGTGCCACCCCCGCGAATCCCGACCTGGAAGCGGGTGGCACGTCCCCTCGGGGCACGGCCGCCCCGGATGTCGGGACGCGCGCGGAGGCGGTCGCCCCCTCCGCGAGAGGCGGGGCGGGATCCCCCGGCCAGTCGATGCCGCCGAACCCGGCGCCGTCGGCGCGGTTCAATTCGCCGGCGACCCTCGATCAGCGTCAAGGGCAACGTCAAGTTCGGCCCGGGCTTCGAGATCCGATCGGACGACGACGAGTACATCCTCCAGTTCCACGACCTGACCCAGGTCGACTATCGGGGCTACCTGCAAGGGGGCCAGACGGCGGTCCATGACACCTTCGCCATCCCCCGGCAATGGTTCATGTTCAGCGGCCGGGTCACGAAGCCCTTCGGCTACTTCGTCTCGTTCGCCAACGGGTTCGACACCTTCTCGATCCTCGACGTCTTCGTCGACATCGACATCGATCCCAGGTTCCGGCTCCGGTTCGGCCGCTTCAAGACCCCGTTCACCTACGAGTTCTTCGTCGAGCCGATCCAGGGCCTGGTCGTCCCCGAGCGGTCGGTCTTCTTCAACAACTTCGCCCAGAACCGCGACCTGGGCCTCATGGCCTTCGGCCGGATCTTCAACAACCAGGTCGACTATGCCGCGGGCATCTTCAACGGGACCCGCAACGGGTTCCTGGCCCAGCAGGACCATAAGGCCGTCTCGGCCTTCATCAACTACCGGCCGTTCGGCGACGAGGCAGAAACGCTCCTGGAGAACTTCAACATCGGCGGCTCGGTCTTCGCGACCGACAATAACCAGGCGCCTGTCCCGCAGACCTTGCGGACGATCGTCCCCACCTCGGGCAATGCCATCCTGGGCGTGCCGTTCCTGTCGTTCAACAACAACGTCCGCACGACCGGCTCGATGGCCTTCTGGGACCTCCACGCCGCCTATTACTACGGGGGGTTGGCGGTCATCGGCGAGTGGGGGAGCGGCTTCCAGGACTACGCCCTCAGCACCTCCCCCCAGCAACGGACCAAGGTGCCGGTCCAGAGCTTCTACGTCCAGGCCAGCTACCTGCTGACCGGCGAGACCCGGAGCAGCATCGGCATCGTCAAGCCCAACAACCCGGTCTACAAGGGCAGTGGCCAGGGGTGGGGCACGGGGGCCTGGGAGCCGTTCTTCCGCTACGAGTACATGGACGTCGGCAACCAGGTCTTCAGCAACGGCCTGGCCGATCCGAACGAGTGGACCAATCGCCTCTTCATCACCCACGTCGGCATCAACTGGCACCTGACCCAGTACATCAAGATGTACTTCGACTGGAACCACGCCGAGTTCGGCCAGCCGGTCCTCTTCGCCCCGGATCGCCGCGCAGCTCTCGAGCGACGGGCTCACGGCCCGCTTCCAGATCTTCTTCTGACCGGCGACTCGCCATCACGGCCGACATCCGCCGGGCCCGGCCCCCCTCCCCATGCCGCCCTCCCCCTTCCCGAGCGAAGGGGACGGGCGGCATCGTCGTCCCACGCCGGCCCGGTTCAGTGCGATCCGGCTCCGGCTGATGCGACCGCGGCGGGGCGGGTCACCTCGACCGGCGTGTCCTCCGAGATGGTCCCCCGGGTCGTGATGACCTCGTCGTCGGGGCCCAGGCCGTTGAGGATCTCGATCCGGATGCCGTCGTCGGTCCCGACCGTGACCGGGACCTCGTGGGCCCGGCCCGAGCGGACCACGAAGACCGACGACTTGCCCCCCTCGATCTTGCCGACCAGGCAGCCCGAGGGGATCGTCAGCCGCGACGTGTCGGGCTCCAGGTAGATCGTGGCGAGCCCGAACATCCCCTGGCGGAGCAGGCCCTTGGGGTTCTCCAGGTCGACCTCGGTGCGCATCGTCCGGTTCTCGATGTCCTCGCTGAACGAGTAGCGCGAGACCGTCCCCTCGAACTTCATGTCCGGCAGCGCGTCGAGCGTGACGACCGCCTTGTCGCCGACGTCGACGAATGGCACGTCGCGGTCGGGGACGTAGGTGACGACCCGCACCTTGTCGGTCCGCGCGACGCTCAGCAGGGGCTTCTCGTTCCCCCCCTCGGCGGAGCGGATGAAGTCCCCCACGTGGAAGGTCCGCAGGGTGATCACGCCGGAGTAGGGCGAGGTGATCTTGGTGTAGTCGACCAGGCACCTTGTCCTTCTCCAGGGTGGCCTTGGCCACCTCGACGTTCGACTTGGCTTCCGCCAGGTCGGCCTTGGCCTGGTCGACCTTGGCCTGCGCCGCCGTCAATTGGGCCTTGGCGACGACCACCGCCGCCTCCGCCGACCGCTCCTCGGACACCGCCGAGTCATAATGCTCCTCGTACTCGTCGACGACCTGCTGCGGGACGGCGTTCTGAGAATACAGCGTGCGGTAGCGCGCCAGCTCCTTCTGGCGGTAATTCTTCCGCGAGGTGGCCTGCGCGATCTCGGCCTGCGCCTTGACGACCAGCGACTCGTACGACTTCACGTCGGCCTCGGCGTTCTTGACCCGGGCCGTCGCCTGCACGACCGCGGCCTCGGCCTGGGTCACGGCGGCCGCGGCGCGGTCGCGCTCCTTGTACACCTCCGGGTCGTCGATCACGGCCAGGGGGTCGTCCTTCTTCACCGCGCTGCCGATGTCGACCTCCTGCCACTTCAAGAAGCCCGAGACCTTGGCGTACAGCTCGGCCCACTCGAACGGGTGGACCGACCCGGTCTGGGTGGAGGTCCGCGTCAACCCCCCCTTCTGGGGATGGACCGCCTCCACTCGCACCGCGCCCGTGCTCCCCTCCGAGTGCTCCGGGGTCGCGGTCGTCCCCGCGTGCGCGGCCTTCACCTTATGCTCACGATTCCACCAGACCGCCCCCCCTACCCCGGCCGCCACGACCAGCAGGAGCAGGAGCCACCACTTCGTGCGAGATCGCCTCGGCGCTTCGACGTGGGCCGGGGGGGACGCTGCCTTGGTTTGCATTGACACGGTCGAGGACCTCCGAGATCAGGGAACCCAGGATTCGCTCCATGTCCGATCTGTTCGTGACGTTACCTGCCCGGTCGCGCGGGGGACGGCAGGCATGGCATGGCGAGCCGCGAGGGGAGTCGGCCCCTGTGATCCTCAGTCCAATCATGACCTGTCGGACGCCCAGTTGGAAGCCCCCCGACGCCCACACCGACGAGCTGAGAAGCCCCCGTCAAACCGCGCCGTCGGGCCGATCGCGCGACCGTCGGCCCGGCGCAGGTCGGGCCGGGCCGGGTCGATCAGCAGCGGAGGCGGTCGGTGGGCCGGGTCGCCTCCCGGTCTCGTCGGACTTCCAGGGCGGGCGAAGCGAAGGGGCTCGAGGATGGACGATGCCCCAGGAGTCGGCCCACCCGATCGGGCTCGACCCGGCCCCTCCCCTGGAGCAGTTGCAAGAGCCGCGAGGACGCCGAGAACCGCTGGAGCCGTTGCGGAGGCCAGGAACAGACCCGCATCGTCACGACGTGCCGGTGGGCCGGGCCGCCGCCGATCGGGCGAATGGCTAGCGGGGCGGCGATGGTCCGCACGACCAGGAGGGACACGATCAGACGGATCGCAAAGGCGGACACGGGCTTGCTCCGAGACTGCGCCGACCGAGATGGGCCCGGACGAAATTCGCCGAAATCCATAGAGATCAAGGCCTTCAGGATACTTTATCAGTATCCCGCCGTCCCATCAAGCCCCAGCACGAACCCGGGTCGATCCATTCATGGAGTTGTGGGGACCTCTCGTCTCGGACGGCCGACGGCGTCAGGCGCCGAGGTGCTGCATCAGCCAGGCGCCCGCCTCGGTCTGGTCGAGGCCGAGCTCGGCGTTGATCTCGCGGATGCAGGTGCGCTCCTCGGGGCTGACCTTCTCGCCGGCCCCGAGGACGCCGTCGCCCGCGGCGTGCGCGACGGCGACGATCATCCGGGCGATCCCGGTCCGGAGCGTCTCGGCCAGCGCCGGCCCGGCCTCGACCAGCAATTGCTTCAGGGTCGCCAGCGCGTAGTCGTAGATCACCCGGTCCGACGGCTTCGCCGACGAGAGCAGCGTCCCGAGCACGCGGCGGTGCTCCTCGGCGATCTCCCAGGACGCCTGCTGCTTGCCGATCTCGATCTCCTCGCGGAGCGCATCGGGCCCGGGCAGGTTGATCATCGGGAGGCGGGCCTTCCGGGCGTCCGTCCAGTGGTGGACGTTCGCGACCATGTACATCGGGAAGCAGGCCAGCGCCGCCGTCGCGGAGGTAACCTCGCCGAGCGAGATGTGGTCGCACTTCAGCCCGAGCTTCTCCAGGCGGTCGAACAGAGATCCCGACGGTGCCATGGTCGCTCCGTTCCCGAGGAGGACGGTGCCGATCGCGTGGCGAGGTGAGGCGGCCGGCCCTTGCACATGCAAATCGGCGGCCGATCGCGCCGGAGGCGACGGTCATCTCATCGGGGCCCCGCGCGAGGGCCGGGCCTTGGCCAGGAGGCCCTGGAACTCGCGGGAGCCGTGCAGGGAGGCGAGGTCGGGGTCGGCCTCGGCCACGACGGGCGGGAAGCCGGCGTCCAGGGCGCGGCCCAGCAGCGCCAGGCGCGGGAGGCGAGGCCCTCCTGGTGCGCCGTCCTCGACAGGATCGCCAGGGCGCACGAGGCGTTGTAGAGCCGGTGCGCCGTCGGCGTCCGCGCCAGGCGCTCGGCGTCGTCGATCGCCGACAGCTCGCCGAGGTGGCGCGGACCAGGGCCCGGAGCTGCACCGCGTCGAGCAGGTCGGGGTCGGCGTCGAGGGCCGTCCCCAGGTGGGCCAGCGCGGCGCGGGGGTCGTCGCGGCGGACGAGGCGCGCCAGCACGTAGTGGGCGCGGGCGTGTCGCGGCGACCGCGCCAGGACGTGGTCGAGGTCGGCGCGGGCCCCGGCGGGGTCGGAGTCGAGGCGGAGGACGGCCCGCGCGATGCGGTAGGAGGCGTCGTCGGGGTCGTCGCCGAGCAGGCGCCCGAAGAGGCGCTCGGCCTCGTCGCGGCGCCCCTGCCGCGCCTTCACCTCGCCGAGGGCCGCCAGCGCCGCGGGACCGGGGTGGCCCAGCGCGATCGCACGGTCGAGGTCGGCCTCGGCGGCGGCCAGGTCGTCCAGCTCGAGGCAGCAGAGGGCGCGATTGACCAGCGCCTCGACGAATCGCGGGCTGACCTTCAGCGCGCGGTCGTAGGCCGCGCGGGCCTCCGACAGGCGGCCGGCGCGGGCCAGCGCCAGGCCGCGGTTCATGTACGGCCAGGCGAAGTTCGCCTGCAGCGCCGTGCACGAGCCGAAGTCGCCGGCCGCCTCCAGGTAGCGACCCTGCTCGAAGTGGCAGTGCCCCAGCGCGAACCAGGCCCAGAACCGCTTCGGGTCGAGCGTCACGGCGCGGAGCAGCGCGCCCTCGGCCCGGCGCGGTCGCCTCTGGCCAGCAGCGAGGTCCCCAGCAGGGCGTGGTCGCGGCCGTCGATGAGCCTCGCCCCCGCCTCGCGCGCCCGGTCCCGCGCCGCGCGCCCGACAGGCCCAGCGCCGACAGGTATCGGGCCCGGTCGGCGTACAGCGCGGCCGTCGGCTTGGGGTCGATCGCCTCGGCGGCGTCGAGCCCGCCGACCGCCCACTCCAGCGCCGTGCGGCGGTCGGCCTCCGACCCCCCCCGATCCGCCAGGAAGACGCGGGCCCGCGCCTCCAGCAGGACCAGCTCGGAGACCTGCTGGCGCACGACGATCTGCTCGCGAGGGGAGAGCCACCGGACCCACGCCTGGTCGCGCCGCCGGACCCGGCGGTCGAACCCCTGGAGGTCGAGCGCCTTATCCGCCAGCTCGATCCCCCGGCCCAGGTGGTCGGACGGCCCGCTGGTGGTGTTCAGCAGGAACTGGCACTCGCCGAAGACCGTTTCGAACGCCTGGTACTTGAGCCGGGCCCGGACGTGCTGGAGGTTCGTCGAGAGCAGGCCGATGAACGTCCCGGCCGCGACCAGCAGCACGATCGCCAGGAGCGAGATCGAGGTCGAGCCGCACGCGCCGGGGTGGCGGCGGGCCCACTTGCCCAGGCGCTCGCGGAGGCTCGGCTCGGGCGCGTGCCTCAGCGGCAGGTCGTCGAGGAAGCGGCGGAGATCCTCGGCCAAGTCGCGGGCGCGGGCGTAGCGCCGCGACGGGTCGGGGTCGAGGCACTGGGCGACCAGCGAGTCGAGGCTCCAGGGGACGTCGGGGCACGCGGCGCGGAGCGACGGGGCCCGGCGGCGGCGCTCGATCATCGCCGGGATCACCTCGGCGATCGACGGGCCCGGCGGCGGCTCGGGGAACGGGTGCTCGCCGGCGATCGTCTCGAAGAGGATCAGGCCCAGCGCGTACAGGTCGGCCCGCTCGTCGACCGCCCCGGGGGGCGTCGTGCCGCGGGGGTCCAGCGCGTCGAGGTGCTCGGGGGCCATGTACGGGAGCGTGCCCCCGAGCAGCGCCTTGGCCCCCTCCTCGGGGTCGCGCCGGCTCGCCGTGGCGAGGTTGAAGTCCAGGAGCATCGGCGTCCCGTCGCCGGCGATCAGGATGTTCGACGGCTTCAGGTCGCGGTGCAACAGCCCCCGCGAGTGCGCGTGGTCGAGCCCCTCGGCAAGCCGGGCGACGATCCAGACGGCGGCCCGGATGTGGTCGGCCTCGCGGAGGAACTGCCGCGCGGGCTGGTCGTGCCCATCGCGGTCGGCAGCGGGCGGGATCGCCTCGGGCGCCGCGCGGCCCCGGCCGGCGATCCGCGCCCAGAGCGACGGGGGGCGGCCGACCGAGGCCGCGCCGGACGTCGGCGACCCGTCGCGGAGCGGCCTCGGGGCGCGCGCCGGGCGGCGGCGCGGCCAAGTCGAGGGCGGTCGCCGCCTGGTGGCGGATGCCCACCAGGTCGAGCGCCCGGACGAGGCTCCGACCCCCCTCGTGCGCGGGCGCGTCGGTGCTCGCGGCGTCGAGCACCTGCGCGAGGTTGGCGCCGCCCAGGTACGGCATGCACATCAGGCGGAGGCCCGTCGCGGGGTCGTCGTGCACCGAGAAGATCGGGACGATGTGCGTGTGCTGGAGACGCGCCAGGATCTGCGGCTCGTCCCCCTCGGCGCGAGACCTTCAGCGCCACGAGGCGCCGGCCCAGGTCCTCCTGCCGGGCCAGGTAGACCCGCGCGAACGCGCCGCGCCCCAGCTCGCCGACGATCAGGAACCCCCCCAGCGCGTCGCCCGGCCCCGGCATGGCGCCGAGCGCGATGCGCCCGCCCGGCCGTCGCGGGCGCCGGTCGCCGACCACCCGCGCCCGGCTGGGTCGCCGCCCGCCTCGTCGGCGGGGGGATCGAGCGAGAAGGCGCGGAACATCCCGCCATCGCGGCTCGCCGCGCCGTCGCCCGCGGCGGGCCACGCCCCGGAGACCTCCCCGGGGACGTCCCACCGCGACCCCGGCGCGGGGGCCAACAGCGAGTCCTCGGCGCCGGCCGATCGATCCGGCTCCTGCGCGAGGCCCCACTCGTCGAGCAGGTCCCTGGTCGAATCGTCCGGCATGCCTGGAGGGGAACTGTCCATCGCTCGCTCATCTCGCCCCGTCGTCGCGCCCGCGCCCTTGGCCCCTTCCTGGCTATAGCCCGCGCCCGGTGGTCCGTCCAGTCGCCGATGTACGATCGCCCACGGCCGACGCGAGGGCGCGGGCCCGGGTCGTCGCGCCGGCGGGACGGGCCGGATTTGGCTTCGAAGGCGACCGTGACCTAGAGTTGCCCGGAGGATGATGGGGGCGAAGCCCTCGGGTTGGGGTCCGAACCATGCAGGGATCAAGCTTGACGACGGGGAGGCCGCCCGAGCCGAGGTCGAGCGGCCCGAGGGCCTGGGCCGACCCGGATCAGGTCGTCGAGCGGCTCGCCGGCGAGTTCGGCGCGCCGGTCGGGATACTCGACCCGGCGCGGGGTGTCTGGTGCGCACGGGCCGGCGCCGAGGCCGTCCGGTTCCCCGAAGCCGACGCGGCGCTGCTCGCCGCGCTGGCGGAGCGGGGGCTGGGCCCGGGCCGGGCGGCGGTCTGGCGCCGCCGATCGCGAGGCCGGTCCCGCCTGGCTGGCGGTGCCGGTGCCCCGGCCGGAAGGGGGCGACCTGGTGGCGCTGGCCGGGTTCGCGCCGTCGCTCGACGCGGCGTCGGCCCCCGACTGGGGCCCGGCCTGCCCCGAGGACGCGCTCTGCGCCTGGGGGCAGGTGGTGGCCGATCCAGCTCCGCGGCGAGGCGACGGCGCGTCTGATCTCCGCGACGGGCTCGGTCCGCGTCGAGGGGAGCGAGCGGCTGCTGATCGCGCGCCTGATCCGTCGCTCGAAGATCTCCGACCCCCCCGAGCGGTTCCAGAGCCTGGCGACCCACGCGCTGCGGAACGCCCTGGGGGTGGCGGCGGTGGCATGGGTGCCCACCCACCCCCACGAGCCGGTGATCGTCAGCGGCGAGCTCGCCGGACTGAAGCCGGGCGGGTTCCGGGCCCTGATCCCCGCGTCGCGGAACCAGCCGATCCACATCGACAACCGGCCGGTCGGCGCGGCCGAGGTCACGCCCCGGAGGGTCATCGCCGTCGCGGCCGACAGCCAGGGGGCGACCGGCTGGCTCGTCGCCGTCGACCCGCTCGACGGCCGCCCCTTCACCCCGGGCGAGGTCGAGCTGCTCCAGCCCGCGGCTTCGTTGATCGTCTCGCAGCAGACCAACTCCCGGCTCTACGCCGACCTGAAGGAGCTGCTCTTCGGCGTCATCCGCGCCCTGACGGCGGCCATCGACGCCAAGGACCCGTACACCTCGGGGCACTCGGAGCGCATGGCGCGGATCGCCGTCCGCCTGGCCGAGGAGCTCGGCATGCCGGCCAACCAGCGCAGCGACCTCTACCTGATGGGCCTGCTCCACGACGTCGGCAAGATCGGGATCGACGACAACGTGCTCAAGAAGGCCGGCCCGCTGTCGCCCGCCGAGTATCGCCTGATCCAGTCGCACGTCGAGATCGGCGTCCACATCCTGTCCGACCTGAAGAAGCTGCACCACCTGCTGCCCGGGGTGCGGCACCACCACGAGAGCCTCGACGGCAAGGGCTACCCCGACGGCCTGGCCGGCAACGCGATCCCGCTTGAGGCGCGCATCCTGGCCGTGGCCGACTCGTTCGACGCGATGTCGAGCACCCGCCCCTACCGCAAGCGCCTCACCCCCATGCAGATCGACGAGATCCTCCGCAAGGGGGCGGGCATCCAGTGGGACCCCGGGATCGTCGACGCCCTCTTCGCCTGCCGCGCCGACATCGAGCACATCCGCCAGAAGGGGCTGGGCGAGAGCCTTCAGATCGTCGTCAACGACACGCTCGGCCGCCCCTGACATGGGGGATGGGAGATAGGGGTTAGGGGATGGTCAATCTCCCGTCTCCCTATTTCATCGGACTGTAGTCGGTCGGGTCGAGGAAGACCGACTCCACCTTCTGGTTGATCTTGCCGCCCTTCTCGCTCTCCTTGACGATCTCCTTCCACTCGGGGTCGTCGCGGAACGCCTTCCAGGAGGCCGCGGCGGCCTCGCGGCTGGGGAAGGCGAGCAGATAGACCAGCTTGTTCGCCTTGCCCTCCTTCTCGTCCTGCGGGGTCCAGAAGCCGACGATCTCCATCCCGTGCTTCTTGAACAGCCGGCAGGTGTGGTCGCGGAACCTCGTGTTCAGCGTGTCGAGCTTACCGGGGTTGGTGGTGTAGGTCCGCAGCTCGTAGACGCGGCGCTCGGACGACGCCGAGCGGCCCTTGTCGTCGGCGGCGAGGGCGGGGGCGGCCAGGGCGGCCAGCAGCAGGCCGGTGGTCAAGGCGCGGATCATCGGTGCTCTCCCCTGAGGTTTGGGACCGGACGCCCGGTTATAGCCCGGCGGGGGCCCCGGCTCAAGGGAGGGCCGGCGGCGGGCAGGGTCATTCAAAGGTCATGAAGGAGCGAAGCTCATGACCAGCCGCAGCGCTTCGTGTGGTTTGGCGGCGTGGCGGCGCAGCGCGGCCGCGATCTCGTTCAGCCCGCTCGACCTCATCACCCGCAGCCCCGCGTTGCGGATCGCCGCCAGGATCTCGGGCGCCTCCCCGGTGCGGACCCGGCAGGCGTCCTCGCCCAGGCTCATGTCACGGACCCAGTGCAACCGGTTCTCGATGTGCCAATGCCCCCGCGCGATCGCCAGCAGTCGCTTTGCCGAGGCCCGGTCGGGGCCGAGGCTGGTGATCGCGCAGACCGTCTCGGTGGACCGCTTGCCCTTCGACCGCCGCACCCGCTCCAGCAGGCAGACCGGCTTGACCCCGGGCCAGTCGAGGTACCCCGCCAGCCGCGCGGTGGTCCGGATGCAGCGGGTCTCAACCCGACCGTGGCCCTTGCTCCGGACCTCGGCCCGGTCGTCTTCGGTGGCCCGTCGCTTCTCCTCCCGGGGGGGAAAACGCCGGGCCGAACGCCGCCCGGATGTCCGCCTCCAGCGCCGGCTGGTTCTCCTTGACCGTCAGGAAGTAATCCCCCCGGCCCTGGACCACCGCCTCGCAGAGGTCCCGCTGCGTGAACGCCGCATCGCCGGTGATCAGCGTCCCCTTCAGGGGGGATCAGCTTGAGCAGCTCCAGCGCCGTCTTGTGCTCGTTGGTCT
The DNA here is from genome assembly GCA_963708145.1 of uncultured Planctomycetaceae bacterium. Classification (GTDB taxonomy): domain Bacteria; phylum Planctomycetota; class Planctomycetia; order Isosphaerales; family Isosphaeraceae. The sequence continues at coordinate 1,552,206 of OY970189.1, forward strand.
TGCCCGGGACGGCGAGCTGGGCGAGCACCGCCTCGACGTCGCGGCAGGAGGCGGCCAGCAGGTGGACCCCCGGGAGTTGATGCCCTTGGCTGCCCCGCAGGGTCTTGCCGTCGATCGCCACGACCCGCGCGCCCAGGTCCGTCGCGCCTTGGGCCAGGATCCACCGGGTCAAGGCGGCCTCGAACACCGGGGCCGGCAGCGCGGCCCGGAGGGTATGCAGCGCGCTGGTGCAGGGGGTGCGATAGCGCGCCCCGTCCTCGGTCCTGCGGGAGAAGCCGAGCGCCGGGGCGAGGTGGTTATAATCGTGCCCCCATTGCGCGATGGCCGCCAGGCTGCGGCAGCCGCAGAGCCTGGCGGTGGCGACCAAGGTGAGGACCGATGCCAGGGGGTAGACCGTGCCGCGGCGGTGCCGCGGGTCGGGGATCTCCGAAAAGACTTGGTAGAGCGAACCTTCCGAGGGATCGGCACTCATGGGGCAACTCCTTCGCCCATGAGTTATAGGGCCCCACACTCCCAGTTGCTAGACTTTTGAATGACCCTGCGGCGGCGGGTCACTTGAAGCCCTTGGCGGCGGCGCCCCCCTGCCCTCCCTGGTTGTAGCGGTTCTGGAGCCGCTCGATCTGCCGCATCTGGTTGGAGGTGTTCTGGATCTTGAGGTTCTGTTCGAGCGTCTCCGAGGCGGGCGCTTCGCCGGCGGGGCGTTGGGCTGCTGCATGTCGCGCGCGGTATTCGAGGCGGGCGGGGCGCCGACGCGGGTGGTGCCGCGGTAGAAGGCGTACTGCGCGGCCCCCTTGCGGGCGACCGCCGGCGACCTGGCCCCGCACCCCCTCGGCGACGAAGACGCCGCGCAGGTCGGTCTCGCCCGAGAGGAAGGTCGGGTTCTCGCTGCCGATCACCTTGACCTGCACCTTGGGGACGAAGTCCTTGGTCTGCGGCGTCGCGGACCGTCACGCGGACCCGGCCCGCCTCGGGCTCCTCCAGCACCTCCAGCTCCAGCGGCGTGACCAGGACGATCCCCGAGGCGTACAGGTTGTCGCCCCGGGCCATCACCAGGTACGCCCCCTCCTTCCAAGCGGCAGGTCGATCGACTTGCGCCTTGTCCTCGAAGTCCTCGCCGTCGCCGAGCTTGACCGTCGTCTCGAACAGCGGCGTGATCCCGGCCAGGTCGATCCCGGCGATCGCGTCGAGGTTGCGGCGGGTCAGGTAGAGCCGCATCAGGTCGACCGGGTAGACCTTCACGTCGGCCTCGGCGATGTTGCGGTAGTCGAGCGTCACGCCGGGCTTGTCCGTCGCCTTCGGCGGCTCGGCGCGATCGGCCGGAGGCCGACCTCGCCGGCGTCGCCGGCCCTGGCGCCGGGGCGGACGACGGAGACCTCGGGGAGCTTCAGGTCCTTGCGGGTGTACGACTTGACGGCGCCGGCGGCGTCGGTGAACCGGTCGGCGACCTGCTCGTAGTAGCCGAGCGCCTTGGCCGGGCTGGCGGCGGGCGTCGTAGATCTGGCCGAGGATGTAGAGCGCCTGCCACTTGTTCGGGCTCGGCTGGTCGACGCCGTTGGCGTCCTTGTAGGTGGCCTTGGCGATCGCCTCGGCGACCTCGACGGCGCGGTCGTACTGGCCGAGGTGGAAGTCGCCCAGCGCCTCGCTGTACTGGAAGCTGTCGAGGAACGTGCTCTTGGGGTAGAGCCTGGCGAACCGCGCCGCGAGCTTGACGACCGCCTCGAAGTCCTCCAGCTCCAGGAAGTCGCCGACCAGCGCCAGGCTCGCCTCGTCGGCCAGCGGGTTCCTGGGCGACTGCGCCAGGAACGACCTGGATCAGGCGGATCGCCTGGAGGAGCAGCTCGGACCGGGTCACGCCCGGCGTCGGCCAGCTCGCGGCGGAGCGCCGGGTCGGTGATCGCCTGGCCGGCGTGCCGGGCGAGGACCTGCGAGAGGCCGAAGAAGTCGCTCTCGATCGAGGCGGTGTCGGGGTACTCGCGCCAGAGGTCGAGCAGGTAGGCGATCGCCGTCGAGCGTCTTGCCGCGCTGGCGGAGGACCTCGCCGACCTGGGCGTCTTCCAGGTAGCTCGCCTCGACGATCGCCGCGCCAGACGAGGTAGGCGCGCTCGTGCTCGCCGATGTCGCGGTAGGCCCGGCCGACGACGAGGAGCTCGTCGAAGCGGGATGACCAGCTCGGGGGCCTTCTCCTTGACGACCTCGAAGTACTGGACGACCTTGCGGGGCTGGTAGTCCTGGATGTGGATCAGCAGGAGCATCCGCGCGGCGTCCCTGGCGACGTCGTCGCGGAGGGTGTAGCCGCCGAAGAGCTCCTCCAGCGGCGCGGCGGCCTCGGCGAGCCGGCCGGCGTCGAAGAGGGCCTTGCCGCGGGCGTAGAGCTCGTCGGGCGTGGCCCGGTAGGGGTCGGTCGGCGGCTCGCCCGGGGCGAGGACGCGGAGCTCGCCGGCCGGGCCCGAGGTGCGACCGGCCCGGCTCGTAGGCGCTGCGGATCGAGGCGGGCAGGGCGCGGTACTGGCCGGGCAGGTAGCCGAAGACCTCGTACGGATCCGGCCCGGCCACTGGTCCGGGGGCGAAGTAGAAGGTCAGGACGCCGTCGGCCAGCGTCGTAGTGAGCTGCGCCTGCGACTGGACCGAGCCCTCGATCAGGGTCGTGCCGGCGGGCAGGTGCTCCTCGACGACCAGGAAGTCGCGCTCCCACTCGGGCCGGTTGCGCCGGCTCGTTGCGGGTGGCGTCGATCTCGACGCGGGCCTGGCCGCCGAGCGCCGACCTGGGTCACCTGGTTCTCGAACGTGCGGCGGCGTTGACCGCCGACGCCGAAGCCGGTCGGCAGGGCCTTGCCGTCGAGCTCGGGGTCGGCCGGCGAGGTAGACGCGGCGGTCGATCGACGGCCGAGCGGTTGGCCGCGCGTCCTGGTCGGGGCCGAAGTCGCGGGTGAAGCCGGTCAGGGTGACCGCGTAGCCGAACGTGCCGCGCCCCTCGATGTCGAACCGGACCCGGTTCCGGTCGCCGACCTTCAGCGCCTCGCGCGGGCACGAGGATCGCCTTGCCCTCGGCCGGGCCGGCGACCTCGAGCCTGGTAGACCTCGGTCGTCGTTGACCGTGACGACCAGCGGTAGCGGTCCTCGGCCGCCTCGCGCCTGGCCGTAGTAGGCCGCCAGCGCGGCCAGCGCCGGCCCCTTGGCCTTGTGCGGCTGCCAGCCGGTGCCGTCGCGGTGGGCCAGGAGCCAGTCGACGGCCTCGTCGAGCTCGGGCGTCGGCCGGCCGCGCCTGCGCGAAGGCCAGGGCGGCCAGCGCGGTCGTCTCGACCGGGCCCCGGTTGAAGGGCGAGGCTGCTCCGGCCCTCCCAGTACTGCGCGGGCGCTGGCCCGGCCCGACCGGCTCGGTCTTGGCCGCGGCCGGCGAGGACGTCGAGCACCTCGCCGGCCAGCGCGGCGCGGTCGAGGTTGGCGAAGCGTCAGCGCCAGGTAGGCCAGCGCGGCGTCGGAGAGGCCCTGGCGGAGCCGGTTCAGGCTGTTGGCCTGCTCGAAGCGTCGCCTTGCCGCGCGTGCTCAGGGCGTGCAGGAGCACGGCGCGGGTCTCGTGGTCGGCGCCGCCGGCCCTGGCGAACTCCTGCGCCAGGTAGGCCGTCGCCTTGTCGAGGGCCGCCGGGTCGGTCAGCAGGCCGAGCGGCTCGGCCGAGGCGAGGCCCAGACGACCCGCGCCGAGGTCATCCGGTCGCTCCGCCGGGCGTTCGGCTTCGAGGTGGCTCGGGCGCCGACGACCCAGGGCCAGCCGCCGTCCTCGTTCTGGAGCGCGATCAGCTCGGCGACCAGCCCCCGGATGCGGTCGGTGAGCCGCTCGGCCTCGGGCGCGGCGGTCGCCCTGACGGCGCGGAGGTAGGCCAGCGCCGAGGTCGCCGCGAGCAGGTCGCAGGCGCGGTCGGCCGTCGTGTCGGCGGCGGCGGGAAGATGCACCGGGCGGCGTACCGGTTCAGCGGATAGGCGTCGCGGTCCAGGGCCAGCTCGACCAGGAGCCGGCGGAGGCGTCGGCGAGATGACGACGAGCATCTCGGGGTTCTCGTAGGCCCGGCCCGGCGGCAGGCCGACGAAGACCGTCGCGTCGTCGCTCGACGTGCCCGAGGCCGAGGCGAACGCCTGCACGCCCCAGGGGCGGATCGGCACCTCGACGACCAGCTCGTCCGTCGTCGTCGCCGACCGTCGCCGTCGAGCGTCAGCCGGACGTCGTCGCCGTCGGGGACCTCGAACGGCTCGAAGAGGACCTCGTCGACGCCGTCGGCCTTGAGCGTCGATCGTCTTCGGGATAGACCTGCTCGCGGCCCCCGGCGTAGACCGTCAGCCTGAGCGTCGACCGTGCCCGGTGACGCCGACGTGGTGGACCTGCGCCGACGAACCGGGGCCTGTCCCCCTGCGTCGAGCGCGGCGGGGACCTTGAGGTCGACGAAGAAGTCCTTGCGGACGGCCAGGTCGGCCGTCGCCTGGCCGACGAGCGTGTCGGCGCCGGTGACGCCCCGGGCCGTGAAGCGGTACTCCGAGAGGGCCATCGGCGCCGGAACGTGACGCGGGCCTTGCCGTCCTTGCCGGTGACGACCGCCGGGTTCCAGTAGGCCGTCTCGACGAACCGCTGCGCGGGGCTGCGCCGGGGGCCCGCCTCCTTCTTGGCCGCGGCGTTCGCGCCGGCGAAGCCGTCGGAGCTTCGGCCATCGCCCGCCTTGCGGTCCGAGCGGCGATGCTTCCAGCCGCCTCCCCTCCGCTTCGGCGTCCTTGTCGATCGCCCGCAGATCGCCGAGTTCGCGGCGAGCTGCACCTCGGAGCCGTCGGGCGCTCGCGCAGCTCATCCGCGGACACGACCGTGCCCGCAGGCTTGCCCGCGGCGGCCCCGGACTCCCCGACGCGCCAGTCTGCCCGGTGCGGCGCCCGTTGGACGGCGGCCGCCAGGGCGTATTCGTCGGCGGCCTGGCCTCCTCGGCGCGGCCGGCGGGGTGGCCGGGGCCGGCGAGGCACAGGTGGCGCTGTCGGCCGGCAGCCCCATGAACGCGAACCCCTTGGCCTGCGTCGATGACCGCCCCGCGGCCCGCCTGGTTGGCCGCGATCGCCGCGGCGCGCTCGGCCTCCTCGACGACCGCCTCGGCGACCGGCGTCGTCGCGGGCTCGTACGCGGAAGGTGTTGGTCGCCTCGGTCGCGAAGGCGCCGGTGCGGGTCTGGTCGTAGAAGAACGGGCCGATCGGCGGCAGGCGTGTCGCCGTAGAGCCGCAGGAGCGACCGGTCGACCAGCGCCAGCGACACCTCGGCCGCGACCGGCCGGCCGAGCTGGTCGGCGGTCGTGACCTCGACCTCGACCTCCTCGCCCGGCCCGACCGCCGGCTTCGTCGGCGTCGACCGTCACGCGCAGGTCGCGCTCGACGCGGACGTCGAGCCGCGCCTCGTCGAAGTGCGTGCCGGCCATCCGCGAGGCGGTCAGGGTGAAGTTGGGGAACTGGGCGCCGTCGACCGCCCAGGCGACCGGGTTGTCCCCCTCCTTGAGGTCGACGAGCCGGTACTGGAGGATGCGGTCGGCCTCCCAGGCCAGCAGCGCCGTGCCGGCCGCGGCCGCGGCTGTGCAGGTTGACCGTCGCCTCCTCGCCGACCTTGAACGACTGCCGGTCGGCCAGGAGCCGGAGCTTCGTCTCGTCCTCCTTGCCCGAGATCGTCAGCGCGCGGTCGGCGACGACCGGGTTGCCGAACCGGTCGGTGCCCGACGGCGCGGACGACGTACCGGCCCCCCTGCTCGTCCTCGACCTGCGAGCGAGAGCGTGCCCCTTGCCGGTCTTCGGGTCGGTCGTGAGCGCCTTGCGCGAGACCTCGCGCTCGGTGATCCGCGCCGGCCTGCGTCGACCCGCTTGAGGACCGCGACGCGTCAGCGTCTGGCCGGTCGGCTCGCCCTGGGCGTCGAGGGTCGTGGCGTCGGAGCTGGAACGACTCGCCGTCGAGGTAGACGTCGCGGGTCGTCTCCAGGTCGATCGCGAAGGCCGCGGACGGCCAGCATGACGGTCGGCCGCCGCCGCGACGTTGTCCTGCGGCAGCTGCGCGACGAGCCGGAGCGCCTGCTCCTCGGCGAACCCCTCGGTCGGGAACTCGACGTGGAACTTGCCGGCGGCGTCGGTCGTGCCGCGGAGCGATCCGGCCGTCGGGCAGACGGACGGCGACCGGCCGGTCGCCGACCGGGGCGCCGTACTGGTAGCGGGCGACGAGGTCGGCCTCGATCGTCTCGCCGCGGAAGTAGACCGTCTTCTGGCAGGTCGAACGCGAGGTCGATCTTCTCGAGCTGGTACGCCTGGACCTCGAACTGGCCCGGCGAACTCGCTCTTGCCCGGCTGGTAGAGCCGGACGCGGTACGTGCCGACCGGGCGCCGCCGCGTCGAGCGGCGAGCGCCTCGTGGAAGGTGCCGAACTCCGAGAGCGTCACCGGCCGGGCGACGAGCAGCCGGCCCCGGCTGTCGGTCGACTTCGAGCCGGTAGACTGCGCCCGCCGGACGTTGGCGTACTGGCCGTCCGTCGACCTCGCGGACGACCCCGCGGAGCGCGACCTCCTGGCCGGGCCGGTAGGCGGGGCGGTCGGTGTAGATGTAGGCGCGGGGCGAGAGCCCCTGCGCCACCTTGTCGGGCACGCCCAGGCCCGAGCCGGCCACGTCGGCGCCGTCGAGGACGAGGTAACGCAGCGCCGCGTCCGGCGTCGCGCGGCTTGTCCCACGTCTTCAGGAGGACGCCGTCGTCGCCGGTCTTCGCCTCGAGGATCACCTCGTCGCCGTCGGCGACCAGCACCCGGGCCCCGGCGCGGCCCTTGCCGGTCTTCATGTCCTGGGCGAAGACGAGGACCTGCTCGCGCGACGCCTTGACGATCGCGTCGAGGTCGCTGCCGAGCGACCAGCGTCGTCGCCTGGAGCGTCTTCTCGTCGGTCACCTTGACGACGTAGACGCCCGGCACCTCGACCTTCAGGTCGTACGTCGACTCGACCGGCTTGTACTTGGCGTAGCCGGGGACGGCGACCGTCCACTCGGCGTCGGGGGCGACCAGGCCGATGTCGAGCGACTCGACGCCGCCGAGCGCGTGCTTCTTGCGGAAATACGCCTCGGCGTTGAGCTTGTAGGCGGTGAAGGTGAGCGTTCTCGAGGTTCCGCGTCGTGACCTTCAGGTGCGGCCGTCTCGCCCGAGCGGAAGGCGCGCGGGGTGACGACCGTCAGCGCCTTCGCCTCCATCACGGCGACCCGCTGCTGCGCCTGCGACTTCCAGGGCTCGACGGCGACCTTCCTGAACCGCTCGATCGCCGTCGGCCGGGTCGCCCTTCTCGGTCTCGAAGATCGAGGCGATCAGGAACTGGGCGTGCGCGGCGGGCTCGGTGCCGGGGAACTTGCCGATCAGCGGCTCCCAGGCGGCGATCGCCTCGTCGGACTTCTTCTCGGCGACGAAGCTCTCGCCGACCTGGAAGAGGACCTGCGGGCACGCGGCGCGTCGAGCGGGTTCTGGGCGACGAACGCCTGCCAGGCGGCGCGGGCCTCGGCGTACTGCTCGCGGCCGAGGTGGTCGTCGGCGATCAGGAGCTGGGTGTCGAGGATCGCCCGCTGGGCGTCGGCCGACTGCGGGCCGTTGGGGAACTTGGCGAGGTAGCCCTTCCAGGCGGCGATCGCCTCGTCGAACTTCCCCTGCCCCTGGAGGACCTGGCCGACCTGGAACGTCGCGGTCATCGCCAGGTCGGCCAGGTCGCGTCTTGGCCTCGTCGGTCTCGGCCCGGAAGCCCTCCTCCTTGAGGAAGCGCGTCGAACGCCGCGAGCGCCTCCTGGCTCTTGCCGCGGGCCAGGTACGACGCGCCGATCTCGTACGAGGCGCCGGACGGCCCGCGGGTGCGCCGGGTAGGCGGCGAGGAACCGCCGCAGGGCGGCGACGCCGAGGTTGAGGCTGGTGTCGTCGGGCGGGTTCGGGATGCCGTAGGTCCGGGCGATCTGGTAGAGCGCCCGGGCGCGGAGCTCGGCGTCCTCTCGGGCGACGTCCTTGCGTGTCGAGGTCGCGGGCCAGGTCGGTCCAGGTCAGCCGGCGCGGCCAGGGCCTGGCCGGCGGCGAGCTGGGCCTCGCCCAGGTGGAAGCGCGCGGCGGGCGGTCGGCCCCCTTGGGATACTCCTTGAGGTACGCCTGGAAGTCCTGGATGGCGCGGCCGGGGTTGCCGGCCGCCTGGCTGGCGCGGGCCATCGCGAACAGGAGCCGGGCGCGGAGGGCCTCGCCCTTGGCCAGGCCGCGGCGCCTGGGCGAGCAGGTCGTAGGCGGCCTTGGGGTCGGGCCGGGCGATCGGGTCGTCGGGCTTGAGCAGGCGGCGGGCGAAGGCGTGGTAGACCTCGGCGAGCCGGTCCTTGCGGTCGCCGGCCAGCAGCGTCTCGGCCTCGGCGCGGGCCAGCGCCTCGGCCGTCGGCGAGCGCGGCCGGCGGCCAGCTCGACGGCGGCCAGCTCGAAGCGGATCTTGGCCGCCCAGCGGCCCTTCGGGCTCGGCCTTCAGGGCGTCGGCCAGGATCCGCCTCGCGGCGTCGTCCGCGGCCCGCGAGCCGCTCGGCGATCCCCCGGATCAGGGCGAAATAGGCCGCCTCGTCGGCCGTCTTCGCCCCGCGCGGCGAGCCGGTCGAGCGCCGCGATCGCCTCGGCGTACCGCCCCTCCTGCATCGCCGCGACGACCTCGGCCGGCAGCACCGGCGCGGCGGCTCGACGGCCTCGCGGGCGGCGATCGGCCGCGACGGCCGGGGCTCGGCCTCGGGCTCGGCGGCGCGGACTTCCAGGGCCAGGAGCCCGGCGAGGACTCCGGCCCAACCGACCAGGGCGAGGGCGGTGCGCGGTGTCACGGGAGGGATCTCCGAGACGGGTGGCGGGGAGAGGGGGACCGGAGGACGACGGGCGCACGGCGCCCCTTTTGACGCCGACGGTCGGGACCCCGTTCCCGCCGCCAGTCCGAATTGATCCGGAGATCAGCGCCGCTCGGTGCCGGTGCCCCGCGGCGGGGGATCATCCCCGCGTGAGAGGTCAACGTTCGAGGTCGGCATTCCTTGGTGCGACGAGGCCGCGCCGCATCGCCGTCCCGATGCCAAGATCGTTGCGCAAGCCTCTGGCCGATCGGTCGTTCGTGCGCCCCACCCCGGGGGTTGCGCGGCCCGGGCGGGATTTTTTTGTCGGGCGATGGCGGCGGATTCCGTTAGACTACGGTGGAGGGGGCTTGCTGCCCAGGGCCCGGCGATCGGACCTCGTCCCGAGGGGAGTCCTCCGGGGCGGTCGGGGCCCACTCCGGCGCGCGCCCGCGGCCGTGCCTCCGCTTCACGGGGCCTTCGTTCGGGGGGACGAGGGGGACAGGCTTTGCGACCACGATGGACTGTCAGGTCTTCCCTACGGTGACACGGATGCCAGCGCTGCCAGGATTGATGTCGCGGCTCGGTCGAGGATGGACCGCCCGGCCCCGCCGGCCTCGGCTCCGGGCCCGTTGCCGCGTGGAGGCGCTCGAGCCCCGGTTCCTCCTGGATGGGTCGCAATCCCGGTTTGATGTCCTGCCTCGCATCGACAACCTGACCCGGCTGGTCGACGCGGCCCCGGTGCTGATCCACGTCCCGATCGCGGCCTCAAGCCCGTCGGATTCGCCGGTTGCGTCGTCTTCGCCGTCCCCACCTCCGGCGCAGTTGCCCCCGACCGACGCCTCGCCCGTGGACTGGGCGAACAGCGTCCTGCTGCCCGACGCCCCCCGGCTTGAAATCACCGGCCCGGCGGCTCCCCAGGCCCCAACCACACCGACGGGCCTCGCCACGGGGCCGGACGCGCCCGGGGGGTTCGGCCTGAAATCGGGCCCGGGCTCCGACCCGGTCCCCCCGCCCGCCCCGGGGCCGATCATCGGGCCGGTGCCCGGCCCGGCGCCGATCGACAACTCGACACCGGGGCTCGGCCCGTTCAGGGTGTGGTATCAGATCCCGGTCGACTCGAGCACGGTCACGCTCAAGTTCAAGCTCAGCCCCCAGTCCGCGGGCCAGCCGCTCGACGAGGGTATGGCGGTGTTCGACTCGTCGGGTCGGAACCTCGGCGACCTGCCCCCGGGATCGAAGGCCGATGGCCTCTCGGTGCCGGTCCCCATGATGGTCCGCGGGTTCAAGACGAGGCGGTGGTTGTACCTGGAGATCGCGGCGGCCCCGCAGGGCAGCGCCGCGTCGCCGACGACCCCGGCGATGAGCCCGTTCGTCCTGGTGATCTCGCGGGAGTTCGCCGCCTCCCCGCCCGGTGAGCTGCCCACGACGGGCGACTTCCGGATCATCCCCCTGCCGTCGGGCGCGGTCCGCACCGGGCTCGCCGACGGCGGGCCGCAGGCGTCGCCGAATCCGGCCTCCAGCCAGGGCACCAGCCCGCTGGTGGTCTTGACCTCCGCGCCGATCGGACAGGGGCCCTCCGCGATCCCGGCGGCCACGGGCCCCCTGCCGGCGCGGTCGGCCGCGCCCTGGGCGGGGTGCTCGACGACGGCAACCCCGTCCCGGCGATCGACCGCCTGGAGGCCGTGCGGGTCGACTTCGACCTGATCGACCCGGAGGCGTCGGGCCGCCCGGGGGCCCGGGGGCGGAGGTGATCGCCGACGAGCCGCAGGGCGTGCCGTCGGGCCCCCTGGTCGCGATCCGGGGCCCGGGCGGGTTCCCCCTGCTGGCCTCCGGGCTGGGCGGCGCCCGGCCGATCGCGCCGATGGCCCCGATCGCGGCGCTGCTGCCCTGGGCCGCGTCGCCGGCCTCGGTGGACGTCCCGGCGCGGGCCCCGTCGCCGGCCGCGGAGCAGCGGCCGGAGGCGCGGACCCGGTCGCGGTCCGGCCGCCGCGCGTCGGCGATGTCCGGGCTGTCGGTCGCCATGGCGCTGGGCTTCGGCCTGGTGCTCCCCGACCTGGTCTCCACCTTCCAGGAGGGGGAGCCGCGACGGTTCCGCCTCCGCCTCCGGCGCAAGCCGCGACGCGACGGGGCCTGATCCCTCAGTGGGAGGGGGGCGGGAAGACGCGGCGGGCCAGGGCCGCGACGCGGGGCAGGTCGGCGGGGCCGGCGGCCAGGCTGCCGGCGGCCTCCAGGACGATCCGCAGGCCGAGCCCCGGCCGGCCGACGGCCCAGTCGGCCGCCTGCTCCAGGTCGGCCCGCGCCTGGTCTCGACGGCCGAGGCGGAGGAATGCGCGGGCCCGGCCGAGGTACGCCTCGGGGTCCTCGGGGTCGTAGGACAGCGCCTCGGTCCAGCCGCGGGCGGCCTCCGAGAAGCGGCCCAGCGCCAAACAGCGCCGAGGCCCTCGGGCCGTGGACCGACCCGCCGGCCTGGAGCCACGACGCCCGGTCGAGGGCCTCCAGCGCCGCGCGGGGGTCGCCCGCGTCGAGCGCCAGCAGGCCCCGCAGCTCCCAGAGCCGCGGGTCGTCGGGCCGGACCTTCAGCCCCTGCGCGACGTCGGCCAGCGCGGCGGCCGTCGCGCCCCGGTGGCGACGGACCCGGGCGCGGATCAGGTAGGGCTGGAGCGAGAGCGGGGCCATCCTGATCGCGCGGTCGGCCTCGGCCTCGGCCTTCGGGTCGCGCAGCGCGGCCAGGATCACGGCGCGGGCCGTCGCGGCGCGCAGGGCCGACGGGCCGGTGCCCGCCGCCTCGTCGCGGAGCCGTTCGGCCGAGGCGCGGAGCGCGTCGGCCAGCCCCGGCCCCGGCGCGGGCCACGCGCCACCTCGTCGGGGCGGTCGAGCCGGAGCGGGTCGACGCGCCCCGTCGCCACGAGCGCCCGCGCCCAGAGCCGTTCGCGGGCCGGCGAAGGCGCCCGGCGGAACGCCTCGGCGGCGTCCCGCTCGGCGTCGTCCGGGCGGCCCAGGATCAGGAGGGCCAGCGCCCGGTGCGCCAGCACCTCGGCGCGGGGCGGGTCGTCGGGGTCGAGGCCCTCGGGGCGGCCCAGCAGCGCGGTCAGGTCGGCCTCGGCGGCGCCGGGCTCCCCCACCCGCAGCGCCAGCAGGGCGCGGCCCAGGAGGGCGGAGGCGGCGGAGGCGTCGGCCGGGTCCTCGGCGATCAGGGCGTCGTACTCGGCCCGCGCCCGGTCGGCCGCGCCGACGTCGACGTCGAGCTTCGCCCGGTTGACCCGCGCCGCCCTCGCGTACTTGCCCCCGGCGTCGGCGGCGATCACCCGGTCGTAGTGGTCGCGGGCACCCCGCTGGTCGCCGAGCGCCTGGCGGACGTAGCCCATCTCCAGCCGCGTCGGCCTCTCCTCGGGCCGATGCGCCGAGCGGAACGCTTCCAGCGCCAGGCGGAGGTCCTCCTGCGCCGGCCCCAGGCGGAGCGGGCCCGGAAGATCCGGGCGCGGCTGTAGCGGACCCACGGCGAGTCGGGCCGCAGCGCGACCGCCGCGGTGTAGTGCCTCAACGCCTCGTCGTCGAGGCGGGCGCGGTCCTGGCTGAAGGCCAGCAGGTATTCGCGCCAGTAGTCGTCGGGCTCCAGGTCGACGGCCCTCTTGAGCCAGGCGATCGCCGGGCCGCGGCGGCCCTGGAGCTCGCGGAGCAGCCCCCACTGCGAGCAGGACAGCGCCGAGGGGTCGGACTCGGGGTCGTCGCGGGCGTCGGCCGCGGGGGCGCGCCCGGCGACGCCGACAGCCTCTCCCGCAGCGCCAGCCACGGCCCCTTCGGCGCGGCGAAGCCGAGCGCCCGGTCGCAGACGCCCCGCGCCGCCTCGCGGCCCCCGGCCTTGTCCAGCGCCACGGCCCAGAGGAAGAGCAGCTCGTCGACCAGGTCGACCACCCGCTTCCTCCGGTCGTCGTCGAGCATCGGCAGCTCGGCCCACCTCGGGACGCGGGGGCTGAAGACGAAGAACGGCTTGAGCGCCTCGCGGAGCTCGGCGGACGCCGACCCGGGGTCGGAGCCGATGCTGACCAGGTGGAACCGGAGCGGCTCGGCGGCGACGAACAGCGCGTCGGCGTCGGCGCGGGCGCCCCTCCGCTGGCGGGCCAGGACGTACAGCTCGCGTCGCCGACAGCCCCGCCTGGGGCGGGAGGCGGAGGTCGGGCCGGCCGCGGGCCAGGCGGTCGGCCGCCTCGAACCGGTCCATCGCGCGGTCGAAGTTGCCGGCCTCGTAGTGCCTCTTGCCGTCCTCGTAGTGGCCCTGGCGAACTCGTCGCGGGCCCGGCCCCTCTCGGCGAGGTCCCTCTCGACGTAGCGGCCGGCGACGGCCAGCGCCACCACCGCGGGGGCGGCCATCGCCACGGCGCGGCGGTGGCCGCGGAGCCAGCGGCCGGCGCGGGCCGGCAAAGGCTCGCGGGCGAACCGCAGCGGGCGGTCGTCGGCGACCGCCTGGAGGTCGGCCGCCAGCTCGCCCGCCGCGCCGTAGCGGTCCGACGGCCCGGGGGCCAGGCAGCGGCGGACGACCGCCTCCAGCGCCTCGGGCACCTCGGGGTGCTCGTCGCGGAGCCGCGGCGCCCCGGCCAGCCGGTCCTCGGCGGCGCGGAGCAGCATCTCATGCGCCGAGCGGGCCCCGCGCGGCTGCGGGAACGGCCGCGCGCCGACCAAAGCCTCGTGCAGCAGCACGCCCAGCGCGTAGATGTCCGACCGGCCGTCGACCCGCCCCGCCTCGCCCTCGGCCAGCGCCTCGAGGTGCTCCGGCGCCATGTAGTCGAGCGTCCCGCCGAGCAGGCCGGTCGCGGCCTCGGGGCCGTCGGGGGCCGTCTGCGCGCCAGGTTGAAGTCCAGGAGCATCGGCATGCGGTCGCCGGTGACCAGGACGTTGGTCGGCTTGATGTCGCGGTGCAGGACGCCGCGGTCGTGCGCGTGCTCCAGCGCGTCGGCCATCCGGGCGCCCCACCAGGCGATCGCCCGCGCGTACGACCGCCGGGCCAGCGCCGCGCGCCCCGACGACCGCCCCGACGGCGGCCCCTCGGGGGGTCGAGGCGGTCGAGCGCCGCGACGAGCTCGGCCCCCGTCCGCGCCGCCTTGACCGCCGGGTCGGCCAGGACGCGGGCCAGCGTCAGGCGGCCGAAGTAGGGCATGCACAACAGGTGCAGCCCGGTCGCCGGGTCGGTCCGCGACGAGTGGACCGGGACGATGTGCGTGTGCTGGAGCCGCGCCAGGGTCTGCGGCTCGCGCGACCCGGCCCGCGCCACCTTCAGCGCCACCAGGCGGTCGGCGAGCTGCCGCTCGCGGGCCAGGAAGACCCGCGCGAAGGCCCCCCGGCCGAGCTCCTTGACCAGGTGGAATCCGGCGATCGTCTGGCCCGCCTCGGGGTAGGCGATCGCCGCCGCGCCCGCCGAGGCGTGGAAGGTGTTCGTCCGCCCCGTGGCGATGCCCGACCCCGACCCGACCAGGCCGTGGATGTCGAGCACCCGCCGCAGTTGCGAGGCGACCTCGGGGTACCGCGACAGGTACTCCGACGGGTCGGGGGCCCGGCCGTCCTCCTCCTCGCGGAGGCAGAACTCCTCATAGATGAGGGCGACCAGCGCCTCGCCGTCGAGGTCGGGGTAGCGGTCGCGGTACCACCGCGCGTCGACCCGCTCGCCCGATTCCCAGCGGAGCGCCAGGTCGGCCCTCAGCAAAGCCAGGCGGGCCCCGGGGCGGTCGGCGTCGTCGTCGGGGAGGAAGTCGTCGGGCTCGGGGCGGCGGCCGGGCGCGTTGCGCCAGGCGGCTTCGAATCGCCGAGCCAGGCGGACGGCGGCGGGGGACGACGCGTCTTCCCACGTCCGGCCCGAGGCCGACACGTCCATCCCTAGGTCTCCAACTCCGCCTCGGTGCGCCGCCGCAGCTCCTCCAGCACGCGCTGGACCGTCCGTTCGCTGATGCCGAGGCGGTCGCCGATGTCCTTGCTCGAGAGCCCCTCGGCCTTCAGCTCGACGACCGTGCGGCGGTCCTCGGGCACCAGCTCGCGGAGCCGGCCGAGGACCTCGCGGGCCTGCGCCACCTCGCTGGGGCTGTCGACGACGGCCGGCAGCTCCTTGGGGCGCCCCCCGTCGGGCCAGAGCGGCTCCTCGCGGTGCATGTCCTGCTTGCGGCTGGCGGCGCGGCGATACTCGTCGATCACCTTGTTCTTCGCAGCCCGGGCCAGGAAGGCGACAAGGTGCCGCGAATCCTCGAACTCGGCCGGGCCGCTGCGGACCCTCCGGAAGAAGCTCCCCCAGACGCTCTGGAGGAAGTCGAGCGAGTCGAACCGCGACCGCAACAGCCGCGGCAACTGCCGCCGCACGACCAGGCGGACCTCGGCCTCGTAGCGCGTCAGCAGCTCGCGGGCGGCCTCCTCGTCGCCCCCCTGGATCCGCGCCAGGAACGCCGGGATGTCGCCCTCTTCGCTCCGGGGAGGATCGCCGACGGGCATGGCAGGACGTCCCCTCTGACCCCGAGCCGACCGACCGCCGCGGTCGCCCTCGACCCCGACGGTCTGAGCCTATCCCCCGACCGCCCGATTTGGCAAGCGCACCTCGCCCGATTCCCGACCATCCCAAATCCCGGACCGGTCGCGGGTTGCCCCGGCTCGACCCCTCCCCTCGCCCCGGCCGGGGCCCTCCGCCGAGGTCCCGACCCGGCCCGCTGCCCGGAAATTCGGTTCGTTCGGAAACGACCCAGATTGCCATTGGCTTGGCTTTGCGTAAAAATCTGATCACTAAATGCATTTCTGAATCAAACCGCATTCCTGATTTTTTATCGCCCGTCAGATCCAAGCCATCATGGACACAAGGTCATCGACATCGGGAGGCGCAACCCGTTGCGGGGCGGGTGGGGGCGCCGGTTCCTCGTCTGCCCAAAACGTCGCCGTGACCCCAAGCTCGCAAGCCGATTGGATCAGCACGCAGATGTTGTGACAGAGTACCTTGCAGAGCGCCTCATTCACCATCGCGGTGTCCGTCTTGCTTCGCAAGTGGTCCCCGAACTTCGCCTTGATCATGGAATTGGTAGACTCCACGTTGCTCCGTTTGTGATAGTGGGCGAGGAACTCATCCCGGCGGAACTGGTAGTAGTGGAGCATCTTCTCATAGGTGCCGCCTTTGGTACCCGTCGCGTTGGACTTGAAGGCGATAAACGGCGTTCCGCCCAGCGCCGCAACGGCATCGCAGTTCTCGTAACTCGAATATGCCGTGTCGGCCGACACTTCGTTGACCTTGAATGATCTGGACGTTGCGTTGAGCAAAGGAACGAACTGAGGGCTGTCGGCGGCATATCGCCCGCCGATCTCGACCGCCGCGACGATGTTCGTCTTCACGCCGCACATCAAGTGGCACTTCACCCAATCGTATTCCTGCTTGACGACCCCGTATTTCGCGTCAAACCACCTGACGAAGCGAGACGAGGTGAACCCGGAGGAATCGACGGCGAAATCAACCTCGACGCTCTTGAGCGGCTTGCTGCTCTCGACGATCAGGGCGCGGAGGATGGGCGTCAGTTCCGGATTCTCGAATGCCTTCGTGACGGCAGAGAAGGACAGGGGGCGGGAGACATGGCCCTTTGTCGCCGCATCTCCGAGGTCGGTCATGAATCGACGAACCGAGAGGGTCGAGTACGTCTTGAAGGCGACGGAGAAAACGAGATCGGCGAGCGGGGCGGGACGACGGCCCGGGCCCTTGCGCGGCGGCGGTTCGACGATCCCCCGGCAGAGATCGCGGAGTAAGTCTTGGAAGCGGGCTTTTTCCGTCGTCTGGGCCTTGTTGTATGCGGGCCAGTCCTGTTTGTAAGTAGTCCTCTTCTCCCGTAGCGTTATACGGAACCCGGAAAGTTTATGCCCTTTGCTGCACGTAATCGGTGTTGCAGATGCTTTTGAGCGTCTTCGCGTCTGAGACGGCAAGGAGGCTCCGGATGGCCTCCGTCTTGAGGCCCTCGTAGCCCTCGTACTCCCGATTGGACCAGTGATGCGCGGCGCAGGTAATGCCACAGGCTCTCCACCGGGTTCAACTCGGGCGAGTACGGCGGCAGTGGGATCAGGCTCACGTTGCTCGGGACGACCAGATCGTTGCCCGTGTGATAGCCCGCCCCGTCCCAGATCAACACCGCGTGGACCCCTGCCGGCAACTCGCCGGAGAACTGCTCCAGGAACAGGTTGAGTACGCCGGTGTTCAATCCCGGCATGATCAGCGCCGAGGCCGCCCCCGTGCTGGCGCAGACGGCCATCAACACGTACAGCCACTCCCGCCCGTTCTGCCGCACGGCCCTCGGCCGCGACCCCTTCGGGGCCCAGACCCGCGTGATCGTCCCCTGCGTGCCGAACCGCGCCTCGTCTTCGAAGTAGATCCGCAACTCCCGGCCCGGGTGCTGCTGCGCGATGGCGTCGATCTGATCGACGACGATCTCCTTGAAGAGCCCCTGCACCTCGGGGTTGGCGTCCTCGTGCTGCGGTCGCGGCATCAGGCCGCTGTAGCCCAGGCGCTGGAGCAGGTCGTAGACGGCCTGGAGGCTCATCAACACACCGAATTCGCGCCCGAGGATCTGCCGGACGTCGAGGCCCCGGAGGGTGCAGACGCCGTCCTCGGGACGAGGCGGTTCGCCCAGGCGTTGCTTCAACCGGGGGTATTGCGCCGGGTCCAACAGCGGCGGTCGCCCGCTCCGGGGTCGCTCGTAGAGGGCCTCGATCCCTCCGGTGTTGTATTGAGCGACCCAGTTCTTGACGGCCTTGAGGGAACACCCAAGGGCGTCCGCGATGTCGGTGGCGGTTCGCCCCTGCTTGGCGAGGACGACGGCCTGGGCGCGGCGCCAGATTCGCTTCTGGTTGAAGTCCTGGGCGAGTTCCCGGAGTTCTTCGGTGGTATGGTGATCGGCGACGAACATTGATGAGACCTCCGTGCAGTGATTCGGGCGGCCTCATCTTGCCTAATCGGCAGTTCCCGCAACAGACCGGGTATAAATTTTTCGGGATGCGTAATAGAGTCTTCGTGACCGATTCGGTCCCGTCATTTCCCGTCTCGCGCTTGACGACATACTCCGCAGCAAAGACGTGCTTGCACTTCTGGCTTCGCTCCCCGAAATCCGGGCAGTTGCACATCGGGATCGCGGGACTCGGCGGGCTGAGATGCACTCGATAGCTGCCGTTTCCGGTCGATGAAGGGACGATCCAGAAGCCATTCTTCCGAGTAATCTTGGCCTGAGCGGCGATCACCAAACCGCGCTGCTCGCGAACGTCCATCTCCGTCGCCCCCCGGGACTTCGGATGAGGCGATAGTGCCCACCCGACAGCTTTATTGTAATGGCAAACGAATTACAAATCAAGGGCGATCCGCTTGACTCGTAATTTTTTTGTCCTTACAATCCGGGCATGAGCACTAGACGCGGAAGGCCCCCCAAGGGTTCGGGGAAGACCAAGGGCGAATTGTTACAGGTCCGGCTTGATGAGGCCGAGAAGTGCGCGTTCGATGACGCCGCCCGGCTCTCCGGGTTGGCGCTGTCGGCTTGGGTACGCGAGCGACTGAGAGCCGTTGCCCGCAAGGAATTGGAGAAGGCCGGGAGAGGGGTTGCTTTCCTTCGAACGGCAGGATCTCAAGAATCCGATTGATGCTGCGTTGGATCGGGATAAGCCAATACAATTTCTTCTTCTGATATTCTGGCTATGAAAGCATAATTGTATTTCTTGAGAAATCGTCCTATGCGGAGGATATTTCTGACGAAAGTATCGGCCATCTGTTCTCCCGTCATATTCCCGCCTCGGAGCGTGAAGAGTTTGACTCGCGAGGCGATGACCGCATCCCGTTCTACAGGCTTTCGCCGAATCCCCTTGTCCTTGGTAAGGGCCTGGAACGAAACAACTGTTATAATTCGTCGCTGCGGCTCATAATGGACGGATGCCCGACGATCCTGAACTCCAACGGAAGTTCGCCGCGATCCTGCCGAACCTCGACGAGCGGCAGCGACGGCTCCTCGCCGCCGTCGAGGCCCGCTCCCTGGGCTACGGCGGCATCCGCCGCGTGAGTCGGGCCTCGGGCATCTCTCACGCCGCGATCCAGCGGGCGTTGAAGGAACTCGACGCTCCACCCCCTCCCCCCGGTCGCGTCCGACGGCCCGGCGGAGGTCGCAAGAAGCTCCGCGACAAGGAGCCGGCGATCCTCGTGGCCCTGGAGGGACTGATCGCCCCCGAGACGCGGGGCGACCCGATGTCCCCGCTGCGGTGGACCTGCAAGAGCACCCGCCAACTGGCCGAGGCCTTGGGCCGCCAGGGGTTCGCCGTCAGCCATCGGGTCGTCGGGGAGATGCTCCACCACCTCGGCTACAGCCTCCAGGCGATGGCCAAGACCCTGGAGGGCAGGCAGCACCCCGACCGTGACGCCCAGTTCCGCTACATCAGCGAGATCAGCGGGCGGTACATCGCCGCGGGCTCCCCGGTCATCTCGGTGGACACCAAGAAGAAGGAGCTGGTCGGGCAGTACGCCAACCGGGGCCGGGAGTGGCAACCGGCGGGTGAGCCCGAGGAGGCCCTGATCCATGACTTCCCCGACCGCCGCGTCGGCAAGGCGATCCCCTACGGGATCTACGACATGGGCTGGGACCTGGGGTGGGTCAACGTGGGCGTCGATCACGACACGGCCAGCTTCGCCGTCGAGGGCATCCGGCGGTGGTGGTCCGGCATGGGGTCGGAGATGTACTCCGACGCCGGGCGGTTGCTGATCTGTGCCGACGGCGGGGGCAGCAACGGCTATCGGGTCCGGCTGTGGAAGGTCGAACTCCAGCGGTTCGCCGACGAGACGGGCCTGGAGGTGACGGTCTGCCACTTCCCGCCGGGCACGAGCAAGTGGAACAAGATCGAGCACCGGCTGTTCTCGCACATCACGATGAACTGGCGGGGCCGCCCACTGGTCAGCCATCAGGTGGTCGTCGAGTTGATCGCCGCGACGCGGACCGCGACGGGCCTGGAGGTGGAGGCCCGGCTGGATACGGGGAGCTACCCGACCAAGGTCAAGGTGACGAAGCAGCAGATGGAGCGGGTCCGGCTGCATCCCCATGACTTCCATGGTGAGTGGAACTACACGATCAGGCCTGAGTCGTCCGGATCGCACGGCAAGTCGTAATGCTTATTCCGTTCCAGACCCTTAGCATTCGCTTCGTTTCGGGAATCGATTCGGTTCGTTCGGAAATTTGCCCAGATTGCCATTGGCTTCGTTTCGTCACGATCGATCGAGGGGCCCGGGTCCGTCTCGGGACTCACGTTTCGGACGATCGTGAGGAGCGTAATCAAATATGGCTCATGATGGATTCCAGGGTGGTGCAAGCAGGAGGCCGATCAGCGACCCCAACAGCCTCTTGCCCCGAGCCCGGACGTTGTGCACGAACTCGAAGAATCCCAGGTACAGCGGCAGGCTCTCTTGCGGAATCCCCCGATGGGGACGGAGCCACGATCGGAGCAGCGACCAGAACCCTTCGAGCGTGTTGACATGCACCTCGCAGAACCCATCGCCGTCGTCGTCACGGGCGTACTCGCCCGCCGCATGGCAGACCGTCTCGTGACCATAGCCCCACTCGACCAGCCGACTATAGATGTCATATTCATCGGTGTAGACCAATGTCCCCTTGGCGATCGTCCTCTCGATCAGCGGCCCGATCGTCCTCTGCTTGACGTCCTCCGACATCCGGATCACGACCTCGCCACCACGCTGCAACATCCCGAAGATCGGCGGCTTCTCCTTGCCCAGCGTCCCTCGGCCGCGCTCCCCCTTCAGGCGTCTTCGGCGGGGGAGCCTCCCTTTTTTTTGACCGCCTCGGGATGGCCCTTATGTCCCGCCACCACATAGACTTCGTCGCACTCCACTTCGCCCTCCAGGACGACCGGAGGGCGACGCTCGACGATCCCCTGGCGAAGCCGTCCGATCATGGCCCGGGCGTCGTCCTTGTTGGTGTCAAGCTCCTGAGCGATCTGCAACCCGGATAGATTCAGGCCCATAAGGTATAAGCAGGCGATCCAGGTCCGCAGCGGCTGGTGATGGCCGGCGAAGATGGTGTCGGTCAGGTCGTCGAAGCGTTGGCGACAGCCCCGGCACTCGTAGCGTTGGCGATGGGGCTCGGTGTCATCCCGCCCGTTCTTGATGACCGAATCCGAGGAGCAATGAGGGCAGGTGACGCCGTCGGGCCAGCGCATCTCCCGGATCGTCTGGTAGCACTTGGCGTCGTCGAAGAGGTCCTGGATGTTCACCATCGGCCAACGCCTCGGATGCCGGATGCAGAGGGAGGTCGGGCCAATGAGAGGCCCGACGGGCCGGGGCGATTGTAACGATTCCGGGGCCCTTGTATGCCACCACCCCGGAATCCATCTTGAGCCTCAAATATTTAGCAAGAGATTACGAAGAGAAACGTCCGAATTGGCTTCGTTTCGGGAAAGGCCCGCTTCGCCCGATCCGGTCGCGTCGGGCGTCGCGGGCATGGGTTCGCAAGCGAGGAGGGTTGCGCGGAGCGACTCGGGCGATATCTTATCCAGATACCCATTGGCTTCGTTTCGTCATCGCGATTTCGGTTCGTTTGGCGCGGTCGGTCCGTTCGTCCAGCAAATTGCCCAGAGTACCATTGGCTTCGTTTCGCGCCCGGGCATTCGGTTCGTTCGGCGAGGCGGATTTCGGTTCGTTCGGCGCCGGCAATCCTCCCCGCGTTTCAACTGCGACGTCCCTCGTCCCACCCTCCGAGGTCGTTCCGGCTTGTCAAAGAGCATAGGGGGCGCGTGGGCCTCCGCCCGTTCGGGAGCAGAGACCGAATCACGTCCCGAATTGAGGGTCGCCGGGGTTGCGTCCCGCAACCCCTGGGCCACCCGAGCCTCTCGTCACCGCGAGATGTAATTCAGTCCGCAATCCTTATTATCGGGCCGGGGGCGGGGCGCGTCCCCTCGTTCTTCCGGCTCGGGAAAGACCGGGACGGCGGACGGGCTCGTAGGGTGTGATGCACGGGCCCAATCGGCGGCCATCCGCCCGATCCGCTCCCCATTCCCGGGCGGTCCGGACGTGCGACCCCCCCGATCAACATCTTCGCTCCGGCGTCCCCGGAATCGGGCCGGATTTTACTGGACAAGTGTTTAGTTAGCCGATATTGTCCGGGGGGCGATCGGGTGAGGAGCCGTTCCAGGGATGGGGAAAGGCGGGGGGTGATGACCACCACGACTCATGACGACGCGACGACCGTCCACTGGCCCGCGGCGAAGGTGGCGGCGGAGGTCGAGTTCGGGCCGGGCGAGGTGATCGACGGCCGGTACGCGGTCCGTGGGTTCATCGGGCGGGGGGGGATGGGGTCGGTGCTGCGGGTCGAGGGGGTGGCCGACCGCAGGCCATACGCGCTGAAGTATTGCCACCCGGACGAGGTCCGCCTGAAGCGGTTCGCGCGCGAGGTCCGGATGATGGAGAAGGTCCGGCACCCGCACGTGGTGCCGATCCTCGACGCGAACCTGGAGCACGACCCGCCCTACTTCCTGATGCCTTTGGCGGAGGGCTCCTTGGAGTGGGACCTGCCGGGCCTGGTCGGCCGCGAGGCGGAGGCGCTGGCGATCTTCCGGCAGATCTGCCGCGGGGTGCAGGCGATGCACGACTCGGGGATCGTCCACCGCGACATCAAGCCGGCCAACGTGCTCCGGTTCGCCGGGGGTCGGATCGCCGTCTCGGACCTCGGCGCGGCGAAGCTCGAGGCGCGCGACACGACGGTCCTGACGCGCACCGTCGCCGTGGTCGGCACGCTGGCGTACCTGGCGCCCGAGCAGCTCCTGCCCGCGGGCAGTCGGGGGGCCGACGTCCGGACCGACATCTTCCAGCTCGGCAAGGTGCTGTACCAGGTGATCACGGGCAAGTCGCCCGTCCTGATCGAGCCCTCGGCGGTGCCGACGGGCCTGGCGCACATCCTCCTGAGGGCCACGAGCGTCAACCCCGACGACCGCTACCAGGACCTCGGCGAGCTGCTCGACGCGTTGCGGTACTACGAGCTGTCGAAGGACCCGGCGCGGAACACGCGCGAGGCGCTGGAGAACCTGGTCGTGCAGGCCGAGGGCCTGCTCCGCCGCGGCGAGCACGACCCGGGCCTGTTGCGCGAGGTGCTCGCGCTGCTGGCCAACCTCGACCGCGCCGAGCCGGCCGCGGCGATCGAGGCGTTCGACCGCATCCCCGACGGCCTCCTGCCGGCCCTGGCCGGCGCCCTGCCGGAGGACCTGCTGCCGGTCCTGCGGTCGTACTGCGAGGCGTTGCGGTCGCGGGTGTCGCGGGCCAACTTCGGCTACGCCGACGCGGTCGCCCGCCGGATGCGGGCCATCTTCTCCGCCTCCCGCCACGCCGAGGTCAAGACGGTGGCGCTCCAGGCCACGTTGATCGCGGCCGTCGAGCTGAACCGCTTCGCCGCGATGGGGGTGTTCAACCGCCTCCTGCTGGCCGTCCGCACGGCCGACCTGGCGGTCCCGGTCGCCGAGATGCTCCGCGGCCACGCCGAGTACTATCACGAGGTCGCCAAGGGCGCCCCGCCCGACCGCCTCCACCCCGCCATCCGCGACGTCCAGCAGGAGATCCTGACCTGGAACGATACGCCGTTCTGAGGCTGAGGGGCGAGCCTCCCGTGTCGCCGCATTTTCCTGGATGAATCGAGACTTCTCGCTAATCTCCACCGGGATTTCATGCGATTTGTCGTGATTGTTGTCCTTCGTCCACTTGCGGCGTGACATGCCTGACCGGCCCCGTGTTACGCTTGTGGTACGCGAAGGCCACCGGGGACCGGGCCGCTGAGCTTGGCCGTTGGGCGGACATGACGGAGCGGGGCAGTGAGACCTATGGCAGACAAGCCACAACATCCGCCGACGATTGAGCTCGACGGAGCGCGCCTGCGCCCGCTCCGTGTGGCCGACGCTGCCGCGCTCTACGCCTACCTGCGCGATCCCGTCGTGACTGAGCTGACCAGCTATCCCGTTGCGTCGGTACCGATGGTCGAAGCAATGATCGAGCGGTCACTGAGCCGTTGGGCGGCGGGCGAGCTGTCCAGATGGGGGGTCGCGCTCCAGCACGATGATCAGCTTGTCGGCACCTGCGGTTTCAACGAGTGGTCCCAGGTACACCGCTGGGCGGAGCTGGCGTTCGACCTGGCGCAGGCTCACTGGGGCAAGGGACTGATGCGCCAAGCCGTGGCCGCGGCACTTCAGTGGACTTTCCGACAGGACCAGGTCGATCGGGTGCACGCCTTCGTCAGGGTCGACAACAGGCGGTCGGAGCGCTTGCTCGAGCGCAGTGGGTTTGTGCGTGAGGGTTGCCTGAGGAGTTATCGTGTGTGTCGTGGGCAACCACACGACTTCTACGTCTATAGTTTGCTGCGCTCGGATCGGGCGGCTGCCCAACAACCGGTTGGAGCGGACGAGGCGCGACGATGATTGAGGATGGACGATGAATCGCCGACGGGTGGCCGGGGTTGTGGAGCAACCCCGGTCCCGCTGCGCCGGGGTTGCGGAGCAACCCCGGCCACCCCGCCGCCCCTGAAATCACGCATCCGGTCAAGGGCGATCGAAACCACGGCGGCCGACCTTGATGGGGGCCGGGTGGACGGCGGTGTTGACCGTCGCCTGGTACGAGATCACGCCCGTGTTGCTGACCACGATCCCCACCGCCTGATTGCCGGCGACGGAGTCGTTGCTGGTCCAACCCGTGACGCCGGGGTAGTTCAGGTTGACCCACGAGCTCTTGCCGAACGAGCCGTTGGGGTTGCGATTCAACACCACCCACGAGCCCTGGGTGAAATGACCCGTGCCGACCTGGATCGAGTCGGCGGCGAGCTGGTAGACCCCCGGTTGCGTGCTGCTGATCCCTTCGAAGTGCGTGAGGAGGTTGCGCCCGTTGGGATAGGTCATGGCCTTCCAGTGCGAGAAGCGTCCGGTGGCCGAGTTGTAGTCGACGATATAGCCCGTGCCGATGGGCGCGGTCTGGTCGCTCATGTTATTGGCAACGAACCTGCTGAACCCGCCGACGATGGTGTAGCTCGTGCCGCCGTTGTACCAGATGCCGTAGGCGGAGTTGGAGACCGAGCCGGGGAACTTGACGTTCGCGACGACCTGGCCCGTCGAGACGTTGTAGACATTGGCGATCCCCGGGCCCAGCGGCAGTCCGCTCGCGGTCGGGCCGTCGGAGTTGCCCACGGCCAGGCCGCCCATCGTGCTGTGGATGTAGTTGAACGTCGCCCCCGGGACATCGAGTGTGCTGAAGGTCCCGGTCACAGCCCCATCGCCGTACGTGCCCTGGAAGAAGAAGCCGTGGCGGGTCGAGGAGTCTGCGTTCACGTAGCTGCCGACGAGCTGGACCTGATTCCCGCCCAGGTTGTTCACGCCATAGACGCTGGTCTGCGAGGCGCCGGGGAAGTTGACGGGATAGCTCGTCCCCGTGCCGTCGATCGAGCCGACATAGAGGATGCCCGTCGCGGCCGACGTGCCGGTGATCAGGTATTGCCCCGGCGTGTCGCCGGCCTTGATGCCCTGCCAGCCCGAGATCGGGAACTGGCTCGCGTCGGTCGTGTCCGCGGCGTTGTAAAAGGTGACGCTCGGCACCCGGGCGCTTTGCGCCTGGGACGCGACGATCGCGTGAAGGGGTGAATGTGGTGCGGCAACATGGTGGGCTGCCGGCGTGAATGTCGACAGGAGTTGCCGGTCTTCCAGGACCTCAACGCCGCGCAGCGTTGGATTCAGGGAAGCTCGACGTCTTGAGCGGGCCTGCGCCCTCGGGGGCCCGAACTTGAAGCAACTCACGCGGCGGAGCGTCGTCATGGTCCAGCCTTCGTCTTGAGATCGGCTCGACATGCGATTTCCCGGAAGGGTACCGATGATCGCAATATCCGGCCGATCGGAATGGCCATCGCAGCCCTTGTCCCCACGCAAGGGTTAGTACGAAAAGGGCAAGAAGGCAAAGCCCGCCCACCGTCCCGCAGATCCGGCCGTCGTTTTCGACCTCGCCCCGACCGCCCCCACCCCGCCATCCGCAGACGTCCGGCAGGAGCTCCTGACCTGGAACGACGCTCCGTCCTGACCGGCAACGTCCCCCCGATCGGACGATCCGGGCCCGTCGGCCGGGGGCGTCCGGATCGGGGGTGTGGATTCCGATGCGGTTGAAACGATAATCTGGGAATGCCGGTGACTGCGCCGGGGGCGGCGGGGATCGCCCCGGCCGTGGGGTTGCGAGGAGGGGGGATCGCGATGGCGAAGCGCAAGGGATTCTGCCCGACGGCCACCGAGGCGCTGGAGGCGCGGATCGTCCTGAGCAATGGCTTCCTCGACTTCCTCAAGGCCGACCCGATCGTGGGGCTGATCCAGTCGGCCACGAATAAGGCCGACCCGAAGCCGGGCTCCGGGGTGACGATCGGGGTGCTGGGCGACAGCTACAGCGACGAGTATCGGTTCTACCCGCCCGACCAGAGCCACGCCCGCAACTGGGTCGAGATCCTCGCGGACACCGGCCGCGCGAGCTTCGGCCCGTACAGCACCCGCAGCCGGGGCGAGCCGCGCGACCAGGGCTTCGCGACCGACTGGGCCCGCTCCGGCGCCACGACGAGCGACATGGTCGCCGACCAGCTCCCCGGCCTGGCCGCGCAGGTGGCGCAGGGCAAGGTCAAGTACGCCTCGATCTTCGTCGGCGGCAACGACTTCCTCTACTTCTTGCAGGGCGTCGCGCAGCAGGTGCAGGCCGCGCAGGGGAGCCTGGGCCCCGCCCAGGAGGCCGCCTTCCAGGCGCAGCTCGTCCAGACCACCGCGACGGCCGAGGCGAACGTGAGCACGGCGGTCGCCACGCTCCTGGCGGCCAGCCCGAGGGTCAAGCTGGTCGTCACGACGGTGCCGTCCGTCGCCGAGACGCCGATCGTCCGGCAGGCCGAGGCGGCGTACCCCCTCGCGCAACCGCTGGTCGCCGCCACCACCCAGGCGATCGGGCAGTACAACCAGGTCCTCCGCGGCATCGCCGCGAGCGACCCGTCGCGGATCGCGCTGAACGACCTGGCGACCGTGTCGGCGGCGCTGTCGCAGGTGCCGGGGGCTCAGTCCCGTTCGGCGGGACGACGATCGACCTGACGACCCCGGGGCACGACTATCACCACTTCTTCGTCGACGACATCCACGTCGGGACGGTCGGCCAGGGGATCATCGCCAACACGATCATCGAGGCCCTCGACGCTTCGTTCCACGCCCGCATCCGGCCGCTGACCGACCGCCAGATCGTCCAGTTCGCCGCGCACGTCACGCCGCGCACGCCCTGACCGCGGGGTGGGCGAGCGGTCGCCGTCACTTGCCCTCCCATCGTCCCGGCGGGACAATGGGCCCGGGACATCTCATCGGGAGGGACGAATCATGGCTCAGGCGACGACCGCGGGGCACGAGACGGTGGCCGATCTACTGGAAGCGCTGGGCGATATCTCGCCCGCACGAGTCCTGCTCCGTCCTGCGCCGGGGACGGCCACCGAGCGCGATGTGATCGCCGTCCGGAAGCGCGACCGGAAACTCTTCGAGCTGGTCGACGGCACGCTGGTGGAGAAGGCGATGGGTGTCAACGAGTCGCTGTGGGCGGCGGTCCTGATCGGGTTCATCGAGGAATTCCTCAAGCGGCACGACATCGGGGTCGTCACGGCTCCCGACGGGACGATGCGACTGATGCCCGGCCTGGTGCGGATTCCTGACGTCGCCTTCATTTCCTGGGAACGTTTCCCCGGCGACAAGATCCCGCGCGATCCCATCCCCGACATGGTCCCCGACCTTGCCGTCGAGGTGTTGAGCGCGAGCAACACGAAGCGCGAGATGGAGCGCAAGCTCCGCGAATACTTCGAGGCCGGCGTCCGGCTGGTCTGGTACGCCGACCCGAGGACCCGCACGGTCGAGGTCCACACGCCCGACGGTCGATCGGTCCGTCTCGGCGAGGGGGATACGCTCGACGGGGGCGACGTCCTGCCCGGGTTCGCCCTGCCGCTGCGCGATTGGTTCGCCCGCGCCGATCGTCGCGGCCCTCGCGGCGCGTAAGCTTGGGTCAGCCGATCACTTCGCCCGGCCCGTCACGTCCTCGACGGCTTCCGGGCCCGCCATCGGGATGGTCCTGATCCCCGGGGCGTCGCGATCCGTCCGCTTCAGGTCGACCATCCGGATGCGGCGGTTGTCGTGGGTGTGGAAGTAATAGCGGAGGCCCTTCAGGTCGGAGGCGGCCGTCCAGAGGGTGTAGTCGGACGGCGCCTCACCGCGGTCGGTCCCCCGCGCCACGCCCTTGGGGATGTCGAACTGGTTGAGGATGTGGAACGCCTGGAGGACCCCCTCCGGGGCCGTCGCGACCGGGGGCGCCGACTGCGAGAACGCCACGGCGCGGACGAACCGCGACGGCGGCGTGAAGTCGCCCGGCAGGCCGAGCATCCCCGTCCCCAGGCCGAAGCCGCCCAGCCGGATGCCCGCCAGGTCGACCGCGGGGACGTCGAGCACGCTGAGGTTGACGTAGTTCCGCAGGTTCGTGACGTGCCAGTCGAACGCGGGGGAGTTGGTGATCACGCCGAGCGGGTTGTCGTGGACCCGCAGCGCCCCCCGACGTGCTCCAGGACGGCGCACCGCCCGCCCGCGTCGTGGACGACGTAGTGGCACGGCGGCACGAAGCCCAGCGCCTGGTGCGACACCGCGGCGACCCGGACCGCCCTCGCGGCGGCGACCGCCTCGTCGGCGTTCGCGCAGCGGCCGAGCAGGTAGGTAGCCAGCTCCCACGGCGCGAGCGCCTTGCCGATGTCGTCGGGCTTGACCTCCTGGTACTGGGCGTAGCCGGGGAAGTAGAAGATCCCGACCGCCAGCCCCTTCTCGTTCAGGCCGTCCACGACGAGGGGCTCTCCGAAGGCGTTGGCCCCCGCGATCGCGTATCGCGCCTCCCCGCGCACCCCCGGCCCCCCGCCGGGGGCCGAGCCGACGAACGCGGTGCCCCTCGGGATGATGACGATGTCGGACCGGAGATCGACGGCGAACTCCATCGTCCGGGCGTAGACGACCGAGCCGTCGGCGGGCTTGATCCGGATGCCGGTACAAGCCCGGGCCGGCGAGGTCAGGCCGAGGAGCGTCGCGACGACCGCGAGACGAGCGGAGAGGGTGTTCATCGTCGGGACTCGGGGTGGGTGACGCCACGTGGTTCGACCGA
Source organism: uncultured Planctomycetaceae bacterium (assembly GCA_963708145.1). Lineage (GTDB taxonomy): Bacteria > Planctomycetota > Planctomycetia > Isosphaerales > Isosphaeraceae. The sequence continues at coordinate 1,581,245 of OY970189.1, forward strand.
CGGTTCCGGGGTCGATTCGATACCTCGACCATAGGACACGCCTCGGGGGCCGTCATCCCGGGCCCTCAGCCCATCCGTCCCGAAATGTCCGATGGGATTCAGGAGCCTGGTGGACGGCGTTGCCGAATCTTCCCGGCCAAGGCGCCCACATCGTCCTCGCCGAGCCATTGGTGGCGCTCGGACGAGTAATCCCCCGAGCCGGTCTCGAACATCTGGAGGAAGCGCACCAGGCCGACAGGCCCGAGCTCGCGTGCGATGGCCTCCAACCCGGCCCGTCGGATTTGCTCCAGGTTCAGCGTCTTGAGGTTCATGGTCGTGCGATCTCCTGGAGCCACGTCAGAGGGTCCTCGACCCGGACGCGAAGCCGAGCGGACTCGCGTTTGGCGCGGCGGAGCAGCCGATCTTCGGTGGTCAGGAAGACGTCGGCAGTCCCTCGCTCCGCGAATGCGACGTGCAAGGCATCAAGGGCATGGAATCCGAGCGCCTCGATTTCCTCGGCACGCCGGACGTCGGGCTCCTCAAGTTGGAGGGACCGATCGATCGAATGCATCAGCATCTCGACCCGGAGCTGTCGCTCCGGATCGGGAGTCTGCCCGACCTCGAGCCCCATCGCTTCGCTGCCGATCCAGATCCATTCATCGGACTCGCAATGTTCCAGGATCAGGAGGACCGCCTCGGCCTCCAGGCGGATTCGGTCCTGGCTCTGGTCGTCGAACGGACGGTTCAGGCAGCATACGTCCAGGTCGACGCTGATGGGCATCTCAGGTCAGCCTCTCGCCTTCCGAGGCGCGGTCCCGCCTGGATGATCCTCGACGACGGGCACACTCATTATATACAGAGTCAGTGCATCGGGCGTCAAAGAGACGGCGCTCGGCGCGCCGGCCTTGGCACGGGCCGATCCGGTGGATTACGCTTGGCCTGGCGGGGCGGCACCGGACCGGCGTCGTGGGTCGGGGGGTGGGCCGTCCGCCCGGATGGAAGGGCCGGCCCCGAAGCCGGACGCGGACGATGGTCCAGATCAAGCTGCCCGACGGGACGATCAAGGAATATCCCGAGGGGGTCCGCCCCCGCGAGGTCGCCGAAACGATCGGCAAGAGGCTGGCCGACGCGGCGGTCGCCGCCGTCGCCGACGGCGCGGTCGTCGACCTCGACCGGCCCCTCGACGACGGGGCCGATCGCCCGGTCGAGCTCCGCCTGCTGACGCCCCGCGACCGCGAGGCGCTCGACGTCCTGCGGCACTCGTCGGCGCACATCATGGCGAGGGCCATCCTCCGGCTGTTCCCCGGCGCACGGCTCGCCTTCGGGCCGACCACCGCGAGCGGCTTCTACTACGACGTCGACCTGCCCGGCCGGCCCCTCTCCGAGGATGACTTCCCCGCCATCGAGGCCGAGATGGCCGAGATCGTCCGCGCCGCCGAGCCGTTCGAAAGGTTCTCGCTGCCCGTGCCCGACGCCCGCCAGTTCTGCGAGGGCCTGGGCCAGCGCTACAAGGTCGAGCACATCGACGACGAGCTGTACAAGTACGGCGTCCTCAGCTTCTACCGCCAGGGCGAGTTCGTCGACCTCTGCCGGGGCCCGCACATCCCGCACGCCGGCAAGGTCGGCGCCTTCAAGCTCCTGTCGATCGCCGGCGCCTACTGGAAGGGCGCACCGACAGCCAGGTCCTCCAGCGCGTCTACGGGACCGCCTTCTTCGACAAGAAGGAGCTCGACGCCCACCTCGCGCAGGTCGAGGAGGCCAGGAAGCGCGACCACCGCAAGCTCGGCAAGGAGCTCCACCTGTTCACGATCTCGCCCCTGGTCGGCTCGGGCCTGATCCTCTGGATGCCCAAGGGGGCGATCGTCCGCGGCGTCATGGAGAACTTCGTCCGCGACGAATTGATCAAGCGCGGCTATCAGCCCGTCTACACCCCGCACATCGGCAAGGTCGAGCTCTACCAGACGAGCGGCCATTACCCGTACTACAAGGACTCGCAGTTCCCCGTCCTCCGCATGCTCGACGACGCCGCGATGGCTTTGATCGGAGGGCTGGAGAAGGACGGGATCGACGACACGACGCAGAAGGTCCTGCTCGCCGAGGCGGGCATCCCCGAGGCGATGCCGACGGCGATGAGGCCGGTCGAGGGGTCGCGCGACGTCGAGGGGGTCTTTGGCCAGGTCAGCTACTGGGCGCTCGACCGCGCCGGGAGGATCAAGTACGTCGAGGAGCACGGCGTGAGCGAGGAGTACCTGCTCAAGCCGATGAACTGCCCGCACCACATCCAGATCTACGCCGCGCAGCCGAGGAGCTACCGCGACCTGCCGGTCCGCCTGGCCGAGTTCGGCACCGTGTACCGCTACGAGCAGTCGGGCGAGCTGTCGGGGATGACCCGCGTGCGGGGCTTCACGCAGGACGACGCGCACCTGTTCTGCACCCCCGAGCAGGTCCGCGGCGAGTTCCGCGCGACGATGGAGCTGACCGAGTTCGTCCTGACGAGCCTGGGCCTGACCGACTACCGCGTGCGATTGTCGAGGCACGACCCCGACGACCCGAAGTACGCCGGCGCCGCGGGCGACACCTGGCGGAAGGCCGAGGAGGACATCCGCGCCGTGCTCGACGAGATGGGCCGCCCCTACGAGGAGGCGCCCGGCGAGGCGGCATTCTACGGCCCCAAGGCCGACTTCATCGTCCACGACTGCATCGGCCGCCGCTGGCAGCTCGGCACCGTGCAGCTCGACTACGTCCTGCCCGAAAGGTTCGGCCTGGAGTACACCGGGCCCGACAACCAGCCGCACCGCCCGGTGATGATCCACCGGGCCCCGTTCGGGAGCATGGAGCGGTTCCTCGGCATCCTGATCGAGCACTTCGCCGGCGCCTTCCCGCTCTGGCTGGCCCCCGAGCAGGTCCGCGTCCTGCCGATCTCCGACAAGGTCATCGACTACGCCCGCCGCGTCCTCTCCGCGCTCCAGGCCGCCGGCCTCCGCGCCAGCCTCGACCCCCGCCCCGAGAAGATTGGCGCCAAGATCCGCGACGCGCAGCTGGAGAAGATCCCCGTGATGCTCGTCGTCGGCGCCAAGGAGGCCGAGTCCGAGGCCGTGTCATACCGCGACCGCGTCGACGGCGACCGCGGTGCCATGCCCCTGGCCGAGGCCGTCGCGAGGCTCAAGGCCGAGTCCGATGCCCGCACCATCCGCCAGGCCGCCCCTCCGCTGACGCCCCCGCCCGACGAGGGCCAGTCAGAGCAGCATGAATACTGATCTGTGGTCGACATGAAGGGGCGTGCGGATGTCGGACATCGCGAATGCCGAGGTGGCCCAGCCCATCGGAGTCGAAGGGGGACGCCGACCGTGGCAGTTCCGGCTGCGAATGCTGATGCTGTTCACGGCGGGAGTGGCGGTCACCCTCGCCCTGTGGGATGACCTCCGCCCCTTTCCTTCATCGCGATCTTCGCAACGACCGCCATCCCGGCGCTGGCCCTGCCGCGCAAGCCTCCCGGGCCCCGCGATGCGGCCATCTTCCTGGGGGTGGCGAGCGTCGCCATGGCGCTGATGATCTACGCGGCGCACCTGGCGTACTACACGATCGGTGAGATCGTGGCGACGGGCTATTGGTTCGCGATCCTCATCCCCGGCGCCTCGTTCGTGATCCTGGGCCTGTTCGCCAGGACGCGCCGGCTCGGATATGTCTGGCTGCTGACGCTCGCCGCGATGCTCGTGCCGTATCAGCTCGCCCTGGAAGCCCGCTGGTATCGGCTCGATGCCGAGGCCCGGCTCATCACCTCCTACCTCAAGGCGTATCACGCCGGGCACGGGGCCTATCCCGCCAACCTAAGCGGGTACTCGTTTCAACCTCCCGAGATGGCCCTGGAATTCTGGTACAGGACCGGCACGAACGGCACGGGCATCCCCAGCCCCGCGTTCTGCTTGGGTTATCACATCGGCGCCGAGTACACATCGCACAGTTACACGCCCGAGGGGGGTTGGTTCTACTATCCGGATTAGATCCGAGCGTCGGAGGGTTTGACTCGTCATTCATGAACGGAGCTTCGCCGTGACGATCGGCATCGACGACGTCCGCCAGGCGGCCGAGCGGCTCAAGCCGTGGGTCCATCAGACATCGGTGTTGGGCTCGCGGACGCTCGACGAGCGGTGCGGCGGGGCGGTGGTCCTGAAGTGCGAGAACTTCCAGAAGGTCGGCGCGTTCAAGTTCCGCGGCGCGATGAACGCGCTGCTGCAACTGGACGAGGCCGCCCGCGCGAAGGGGGTCATCACGCACTCGTCGGGCAACCACGGCCAGGCGCTGGCGGCGGCCGGGAGGGCGCTGGGCGTGCCGGTGTGCGTGGTCATGCCGCGGACCGCGCCGGCGATCAAGAGGGCCGCCACCGAAGGCTACGGGGCCCGCGTCGTCCCCTGCGAGCCGACGCTGGCGGCGCGCGAGTCCACCGTCGCCGAGCAGATCGCGGAGCATGGTTACGAGCTGGTCCACCCGTTCGACGACTGGCGGGTGATCGCCGGCCAGGGGACCGCCGCCTGGGAGCTGCTCGACCAGGCCGGGCCGCTCGACCTGGTCGTCTGCCCGGTCGGCGGCGGCGGGCTGCTCTCGGGGACGGCGCTGGCGGTCAAGGGGCGCTCGCCCGCGACGCGCGTGATCGGCGTCGAGCCCGAGGCGGCCGACGACGCGCGGCGCTCGCTCCAATCGGGCGCGATCCAGCTCGCGAACGACCCGAGGACCGTCGCCGACGGCCTGCGGACCTCGCTCGGCCCCCGGCCGTTCTCGATCATCCGCGCGCACGTCGACGACATCGTGACCGCGACCGAGGCCGAGATCCTCGACGCCATGCGGTTCGTCTGGGAGCGGTTCAAGGTCATCGTCGAGCCGTCGGGCGCCGTCCCCGTCGCGCCGATCCTGGCGGGGCGGCTCGCGGTGCGCGGCCTCCGCGTCGGCGTGATCGTCACCGGGGGCAACGTCGACCTCGACCCGATGTTCCAGGCGCTCGCGGCGAAGTGGCTCTGAGCGGCCGATCTCCCCCCTGACGTTCCCGATCCGATTTTTTCGGCGGGGTGGCCGGGGCAGAGCGGAGCGTACCCCGGGAGTTGGAGCCTCGATCCCAGGTCACGCTCCGCTCTGCCCCGGCCACCCGTCGCTCCCAGACCCCTTTTCAGCTCCCCGGGTCTCGTCTCCGAGAGCCCAGCCACCCGACCGCGGCCAAGGTGGAGGCGGTGGGGTACCGGAATGCGAGGGATTGCCGGCGAGATCTGCCGGTAGGATCATTGAGCTGGGAGGGCGGCGAAGATTGGCTCGGGTAACCGGCACGCCGTCGACACGTCCTGGACGACACAGGGAGGGGGCATGGCCTCTCTTCGTCGGCCCTTCGTCGGGCATGTCGGGATATTGTTCGCTCTACTGATCTGTATAGCCATCGTCCCCGTGCGTCCCGTGAGACAGGCCCGGCCGAGGGTGATCCTTCCTGAGCATGAAGCGCGGATTGTGGAGTTTTCTCCCGACAGCCGGGTCATGGTGACGGACGGCGACTCGGGTGGATGCGTGCGGGATGCGGCTACGGGCCTCGTGCTCTCGCGCCTCATGAGGAACAATAAAAACGGCGCGTCGCGAGCGACCAACATCACCTGGCCCCACTTCACGGCGGATGGCAGGCGGCTGATCGTCCAGCTCGGTGGGCCGAGGTTCGGTCGGGATCGGACCATCACACTCGCCGTCTTCGAAGTAGCGACGGGGCGGGAGGCTGGCGTCCTTCGAGGGAGTCGGTTCGAACCTCTGGTTCGGCTCGTCCCTACCGCCCCCGGAATACGCGCTCTCCGCCGATGGCTTGACCCTGGCGTTCACCCGAATGTCGGACCGTCAAGAGGGTCGGGTGACGGTCTGGGACGTCGATGCCGAGAAAGCCGTAGCCGAATTCCGGGGTACTCCGCCGCTGGCACTCGCTCCCGATGGGAGCAGGATCGTCCATGGAGACGGTCGCCCCGAAGGGACCTTCCCCGCGGTTCGCACACTGAGGACAGATCGGCTCGCCGGATCTCGCGCGGCCCACCCTGCGCCTTCGCGCGCCATGAATGCCGGGCCTGTCGCATTCTCGCGCGACAGGAGGCAATGGGCGGGTGTAGCGGGAGGGGGCAAGCCATTGATACTCAATATCTCAGCAGCCTCCAAAGCATCCGGGTCGCCTGAAGAGGACAACATCAAGGCCCTCGCCGAGCCGCGTGGGGTGTATGCCCGGCGTACGTCCTGGTTCGGCCCGAAAGCCGCCTGGTTCAGTCGCGACTCGCGGCTACTCTTCGTCGAGAATCTCGGCGGATATACAGACGCCCGGAGTATCCAGGTCTGGGATCTCTCCGGACCAACACCGTTGCCAATCGTCGAATGTCCGGCGGGAGGTGCGGCACCGGACGCCAGCAGGGTGGCGACCGCCCATTACGATCATACCTCTCGCTGGTACCCCGAGGCGCGTGACAACAGCGTGGTGAAGGTGTTTGACCTCCCCTCTCCGCTCCCCCGGGTCCAGTTCAAGGCGACCGGCGTTCACGATGCGACGATCTCCCCGGACGGCAAGATGCTAGCGTTGCCATCCGCCCGCCGGGAATTCACCGGATCATTCGCGATCGTCGCCATCTTGGGCCCGGTGTTTCGTTCCGTCGGCATGAGGCCGTATTGGTTGACCGGGAACAGGTCATCGATCGCGATTCGCGACATTAGGTTACATGACGCCTCGACCGGGCGATTTGTCGAAGCGATCAATTGCTCGAAGGATGGCCCGTCGTTGCCGGAGGTGGAATTCTCGCCCGATAGCAAGACGCTGATCGTGAGATACCGCCCCGCGAACTTCGCATGGAGCTCGTGGAATCCGATGACCGACTGGTCGGTCGAATTATGGGATGTCCCAGCCGGACGTGCACGCCGATGGATTTTGACACCACCGGGTGCCATGACGGCAGCCTCGCTGATGCTCGCCGGGGTGGTCTTTGACTGGCGACGAACGCGCAAACGGAAAATCAAAGGGGTCAGAATTATTTGTCTAGAGAATTTTGCTCCGCATCCCCGGAAGCCGCCGCGGCGGGCCGGGTCCGCTGCGGCGCTGGGTTAGGCGTACCGCCCCCGCCCGCCCCAGCGGCCAGGAACCGCCGTAGAGACTCGACCACCGCGCCCCCGCCTGCCGGCCCCTCACCCAGGGCCGCCTCCAACTCCGCCTCCTTAGGGTCTGGAACGGAATAAGCATTACGACTTGCCGTGCGATCCGGACGACTCAGGCCTGATCGTGTAGTTCCACTCACCATGGAAGTCATGGGGATGCAGCCGGACCCGCTCCATCTGCTGCTTCGTCACCTTGACCTTGGTCGGGTAGCTCCCCGTATCCAGCCGGGCCTCCACCTCCAGGCCCGTCGCGGTCCGCGTCGCGGCGATCAACTCGACGACCACCTGATGGCTGACCAGTGGGCGGCCCCGCCAGTTCATCGTGATGTGCGAGAACAGCCGGTGCTCGATCTTGTTCCACTTGCTCGTGCCCGGCGGGAAGTGGCAGACCGTCACCTCCAGGCCCGTCTCGTCGGCGAACCGCTGGAGTTCGACCTTCCACAGCCGGACCCGATAGCCGTTGCTGCCCCCGCCGTCGGCACAGATCAGCAACCGCCCGGCGTCGGAGTACATCTCCGACCCCATGCCGGACCACCACCGCCGGATGCCCTCGACGGCGAAGCTGGCCGTGTCGTGATCGACGCCCACGTTGACCCACCCCAGGTCCCAGCCCATGTCGTAGATCCCGTAGGGGATCGCCTTGCCGACGCGGCGGTCGGGGAAGTCATGGATCAGGGCCTCCTCGGGCTCACCCGCCGGTTGCCACTCCCGGCCCCGGTTGGCGTACTGCCCGACCAGCTCCTTCTTCTTGGTGTCCACCGAGATGACCGGGGAGCCCGCGGCGATGTACCGCCCGCTGATCTCGCTGATGTAGCGGAACTGGGCGTCACGGTCGGGGTGCTGCCTGCCCTCCAGGGTCTTGGCCATCGCCTGGAGGCTGTAGCCGAGGTGGTGGAGCATCTCCCCGACGACCCGATGGCTGACGGCGAACCCCTGGCGGCCCAAGGCCTCGGCCAGTTGGCGGGTGCTCTTGCAGGTCCACCGCAGCGGGGACATCGGGTCGCCCCGCGTCTCGGGGGCGATCAGTCCCTCCAGGGCCACGAGGATCGCCGGCTCCTTGTCGCGGAGCTTCTTGCGACCTCCGCCGGGCCGTCGGACGCGACCGGGGGGAGGGGGTGGAGCGTCGAGTTCCTTCAACGCCCGCTGGATCGCGGCGTGAGAGATGCCCGAGGCCCGACTCACGCGGCGGATGCCGCCGTAGCCCAGGGAGCGGGCCTCGACGGCGGCGAGGAGCCGTCGCTGCCGCTCGTCGAGGTTCGGCAGGATCGCGGCGAACTTCCGTTGGAGTTCAGGATCGTCGGGCATCCGTCCATTATGAGCCGCAGCGACGAATTATAACAGTTGTTTCGTTCCAGGCCCTTACCCGACGATCGCAAGACCAATCTCGGGATCAGGGGTTACTTGATCCGGTGCCCGGGGTCAGGGGACGCCAGGCCACGATGCCGCCGAGGACGCCCGCATAAGCCGATCCGTCGGGGCCGACCTCCAGCCCCCCGTAGAAGTTGTTCGCCAGGACGCCGCCGAGGATCCTCGACGCGGGGACGTACGACTTGGCGACGATCTTACCGGTCTGGAAGTCCAGCGCCGCAAAGTACCAGCCGCGGGCATCCTTGCCGTAAGTGTATTCCAATCCATCGGCCGTCGAGAGTTGCGAGACGATGGACGGGACCGAGACCTGGGAGTTGTTCCAGACCACACGGGATTTGCCCGTCGTGGGGTTGAAATCGACCCGTGTCACGCCGGGTTGCGTGGTCCGCTTGCCGAGGGTGCTCACCGGACTGCGGTTCCCGTAGTTGTTCTCCACGAGGATGGAGTCGTTCACGGCGATCAGGGAGTTCTCCGTATCACTCAGGAAGGGGCGATTGAGGAACACCCTCTGCTGCGCGACGAGTGCGCCGGTCTGTCGGTTGTACACGTTCACGTGGAAGTATGGGTCAGCATTGTCCGCGATGGCGACGAACTGGTTCCCGGCGAGATCGTCGAAGACGGTCGGCGTCGTCCCCGACCCTTGCTGAACCTGGCCGGGCTTCACGCGCCTCCCGCGGTCATACACGGTCCGCCAGGTGGCCTCGGGCACCCCGTTGGGGCCCACCTGGAACCGATACAGCGCATAGTCCGAGACGACGTAGACGCCCCCCTGGTCATCCGTCGCGAACGACTTGGAGTTCGTCTCGTTCGGGTTCGCCCCCGGGACATCCTGGAGGTGCGTGACCTGGATATTCCCCGTCGAGGGATTCAAATAGCCGACGGCCCCGAGCTTCGTGATGAACCAGAGATTACCGACGTTGTCGGGGAGGACCGAATTCGGGACGTCGCTCGGGTTGTTGATCGCGGGGGCGAGGTTGTAGTCCTGGATGGGGTCATGGACAATTTGGTTATCCTGGATCGCGTAGATCAGGATGTGCTGGTCCGCGGTGATGATAACCGCGCGGTCCTGATTGTCCACCGGATTGGCCAGGTAGAAGTATCCCCCCCCGGAGAAGCTGACCCCCGGGGGCCTGGAGGCGAGGGGCACCTGGTCAAGGATCTTGAGCGTCGCCGGGTCGATCAGTAGCAGAGTCTGGGCGTTCATGATGCCCGTATTCGTCGGCTGCGCCGACCCGGACCGTGACGAGCTGCCCGAACGAATCGAACGCGAGCGACCCGGCGATCTGGGCCGGCGGTCTGATCAGGGCCTGCTGGACGGTCTGTCGCGCGGAGCTGCCGGGGCCGGGGATCGAGAAGGTATCGGTCTGGAAGGAATTCAGGTGAATCTCGCTGAAGTTGTTCGGGGCCATGAACGGGTTCTGATAGACCTGAGGAGCCGGGATGGCGGTCGGGACCGCTCGCCCTTCCAGCGATTCGATCTGGGGGAGGGCCCGTCGCGCACGGGGCTTGGCCCGGTCGCCCCGCCTGGCGGAGGGAAGATACCGACTCAACTGGTCCAAGGCGCTCATAGGATTTGAACCTCCCGGGTGTTGGGTCGGCCTCCGATGGGGATGGGCGATGGTCCGCGCGGAGCAACCGCCGGCCGACGCGACGGCTTGAGCCGCTCCCTGGCCGGGTGGTATACCCACGTCTTCATGGATACGCGCGGAGTCGCCGAACTGTGTCGCCACACTGTATCGCGACGCATCCCCGGGACGCAATCAGAAAAGGCGCGGGCCTCCCCGGCTCACCCTTCTCGCCCGAGAGATCGGCGGACGGGTGGCTGGGTTCTCGTCTTCGAGACCCCGGACGTCGGCCGATGCGCCGGGGTCTCGAAGACGAGAACCCAGCCACCCACGAGAACAGGCTGAACGGTGTCGAGGGCCACCCGCCCGGGGACGCACGAGGGGCGGGGACCGGCCGCCAAACCGGGACCCCGCCCCTCGCGCCGCAACCATAGACCTTCATACAACCGACAACCCTATCATCGTGCCCGCGGGCCGGATCGTTCTCAAAATCCGGCCGAGGGGCCCGATATTCGGGAGAGGCCCAACTGAAGGCGTGAGAGAGGCGGAAGGGCTCAGCAACCGATCCTGCATCGCGTCGGACGAGGATTGGCATCCCGATCATGAGCATGGTCGACGATCGTCGAGGATCATCGGGAATGCTCAGCAACCGTGGCCCGTTTCTTATCGCATGGGACGGCGCAGGATCACCGCGACTCCCGCTTGACACTGTCGGGTCCATTGCCGCGTCGGATCGACCCCCTCCGGTCCGCAACGGTCATGTCCGGTCCACTCGTACTTAACGTAATATTTAACAACAAGTTAAGAAAATCGTCTCGGCGCCGGGATCGGCTGGCGGAGCGTGTTTCCCGAAACAAAGCGAATTCCCTCCCACTGGATTGTCACCGCAGGGCTCGCGGGACGAGGCGTCGCGAGCGCCGAGCGAACCCAACTGCCAGGATGGCAGACGGGGCGGCATCGCCGGCGCCCTCGCCGCGCGGGTGTGCTAGAATCGGGGATCGCTGCGGGGTCGCGTCCCTTGAGCGAGCTCGCCCCCATCCCCGACCTGGCCCGAGACGGAGGGCGTAAGCCGTGGCCGACAACCACTCGTTCGACATCGTCAGCGAGATCAACACCGCCGAGATGCACAACGCCGTCGTCCAGGCGCAGCACGAGATCGCCGTCCGCTACGACTTCAAGGGGACGCGCGCCTCGATCGACTACAACAAGAAGGACAACACGCTCACCCTCCTGGCCGACCACAAGGGGCAGCTCGACACGGTCGTCCAGGTGCTCAAGGAGAAGATGGCCAAGCGCGGCGTGGCGGTCGGCGCCCTGAAGCGCGGCAAGATGGAGGAGGCGTCGCACGACTCGGTCCGCGAGGTCATGTCGCTGCACATCGGCATCGAGACCGACGACGCCAAGAAGATGGTCAAGCAGATCAAGCAGCTCGGCCTGAAGGTCCAGGCGCAGATCATGGACAACAAGGTCCGCGTGACGGGCAAGAAGATCGACGAGCTCCAGGCCGTGATCGCCCACCTCAAGGAGCAAGGGCCGGAATATCCGCTCCAGTTCGTCAACTTCGCCTGAGAAGGACCACGCGCAGGACACGCGCGGAGGCCACGGGTCGGCCCAAGCTTCGTTCGAGTGCCCCGCGCGGCGCGTCCGATGATGTAGGGGTCACGGCCGCCGGACGAGCCCTCGTCGGGGGCCGCGCCACCGGCTGCGCTCATGGAGGATCATCGCGATGGGGTTCCTGAACGGTCGCGTCACCTACGTCCGCTATCGGGTCGGCGGGCCGAGTCCCCTGCCGTTCGGCGAGGAGGCGCTGGAGCAGGCGCAGCTGCACGCCATCGGCCGCCACGGCGCCGGCGACCCCGCCGACGGCGTCTCCTTCGGCTGGGCGGGCGGCGACCACGTCCTCGACCTGAACTTCGACCTGGCCAAGAACGTCGTCAACGATGCGCTCCACCTGGCCATCCGCGTCGACACCGACAAGATCCCCGGCGCCCTGCTGCGGGCGTACACCAGGATCGAGACCGACGCCCGCGCCCAGCTCAACCCGAGCGGCAAGCCGACCAAGGCGCAGCGCCAGGAGGCGAAGGAAGCGGCCCACATCCGCGCCGAGTCCGAGGCCGCCGACGGCCGGTTCCGCAGGATGGCCCATTACCCGGTCCTCTGGGATGGTCGGACCAATATCCTCTACGCCGGCGCCACCAGCGCCAATGTGCTCGACCGCCTCCAGGCCCTCTTCCGCGAGACGTTCGACCGGACGCTCGAGCCGATCACGGCCGGCAGCCTGGCGTATGCGCTGGCCGAGGAGCGCGGCCAGGGAAGGCAGGTCGAGGACTTCGGGCCGGTCGGGTTCGTCGGCGAGGGGACGTACTCGTCGGTCGCCTGGGCCGACAGCGACGCCTCCAGCCGCGACTTCTGGGGCAACGAGTTCCTGATCTGGCTCTGGCACGTCCTCCAGAACGACGGCGACGCGATCGCCTTGCCCGACGGCTCGGAGGCGACGGTGATGGTCGCCAAGACGTTGACGCTCGACTGCCCCCGCGGCGAGACCGGCCGCGACTGCCTGACCAACGAGGGCCCCACCCGGTTGCCCGAGGCGTTCCGGGCCCTCCAGGCGGGCAAGCTGCCGCGCAAGGCGGGCCTGATCGTCGTCCGCCACGGCGCGCAGTACGAGCTGACCCTCCAGGCCGAGACCCTCGCCGTCTCCGGCGCCGCCTTGCCCAAGCCCGAGGGCCTCTCCGGCCCCGAGGCGCAGTCCGCCCGCGTCGACAGCCTGCGCCATCTGGTCGAGACGCTCGACCTGCTGTACGATGCCTACGGCCGCCGCCGGACCGGCTCCGACTGGGGCGGCGAGCTCGTCCGCATCCGTCGCTGGCTCCAGGCGGCATGAGTGGGGAGTGGAGAGTGGGGAGTGGAGAGTGGGGGAATGGCTAGCGAAGATGGAGATGGACCCACCATGTGATCCTCCCGTCTTCACTCGCCACGCTCCACTCCCCGCTCCCCACCGTGCAAGTGGGCAACTACCGACAGCACATCACCTTCGCCGGGGCCCTGGGCGTCGTCTACGGGTGGGCGGCCTATGTGCTGGCCGGCATCCACTGGATGTACGGGACGGTCGCGGCGCTGCTGGCGACGCTCAGCGGGCTGCTGCCCGACCTCGACTCCGACTCGGGGGTCGAGCTCAAGGGGTTCACCGGCATCCTCGGCGTGCTGGTGGCGGTCGCCGTCTGGCAGGAGCTGGCCAACGTCCGACCGGAGCCCGCGTTCGAATTCCACCTCTGGGCGGTGGTCGCGGCCTACATCCTGGTGCGGCACGGGTTGCGACGGATCATGTCGCGGCTGACCGTCCACCGGGGGATCAGCCACAGCCTGCCGACCTGCGCCGTCTGGGGGCGCTGGCCTACCTGTATTATCCGGCCCGGCAGCACGGGCCCGAGCAGCAGCACCTCATCCGCCTGATGATGGGCCTGGCGGTGATCGTGGGGTTCTTCTCGCACCTTTTGCTCGACGAGATTTGCAGCGTCGACCTCCGCGGGGCCCGGGTCAACAAGGCGTTCGGCACGGCGATCAAGCTGTGGGCCCCGAACCCGTGGACCACGCTGCTCATGTATGCGCTGCTGAGCTACCTGGCCTGGCGGGTGATCCAGGTCTGGCCCGAAGGCCCGCTCACGTTCGACCCTCCCGCCCCCCCCGTCTGGCCGTTCCGCACGGCCCCCTCCTGGTGGCGGTGAGGCCGGGCATCCCCCCGAGACACCCGCCTTCGCCGAGTTTGCCTCGTCCTTGGCCGTGGATGCCGGTCCGGCGATCTCCAGGATTGGCGCGGCGAGACGCCCTGAGATCCGTATAATTGGGGGCAATCCGGTCGCACGGCGACCCTCCGGCCTGCGGGCCGAGGATTCCATCCCCGATCTCAGGGAGACGTGTTCGATGCGAGCGACTGTCCGCCACGTCGTGATGGGGCTGGTGGTGCTGGGCCTGGCCGTCGGCGAGGCCCGCGCGCAGCAGGCCCCCCCGGCGACCAAGAAGGGGGCGGCGCCCCCGGCCGCCACCCAGCCCGCCGCGCCGCCGCGCCCGGCCGACCTGGACAAGCCGGTCGCGACGGTCAACGGCGAGGCGATCACCAAGGGCAACCTGATCGACTTCCTGAGCCGCTACCAGATCCCTCCCGGCGACGACGAGATGGTCTATCGCGACGCCGTCCAGACGCTGGTCAACATGCGCCTGATCGGCCAGTTCCTCGCCCGCCAGAAGATCGCGGTCCCCCAGGAGAAGCTCGACCAGGCCATCAACGACCTCGACAAGCAATTGAAGGCCGACGGCACCAGCCTGGCGCAGGCTTTGGTCGAGAGCGGCAAGTCGCTGGCCGACGTCCGCCGCGAGTACACCGACCGCCTCCGCTGGGTCGATTACGTCAAGGCCCGCGGGACCGACGCCGAGCTGAAGAAGTTCGCCGCCGGCCACAAGGACCTGCTCAACGGCACGCAGGTCCGCGCCAGCCACATCCTGCTGCGGGTCGACCCGAAGGCGTCGGCCGAGGAGAGGGAGAAGATCCGCCAGCGCCTGCTGGGCATCAAGAACGAGATCGATTCGAAGAAGCTCAGCTTCGCCGAGGCGGCCAACAAGTATTCGGAGGACCCCGCCAACTCCGAGAAGGGGGGCGGCGACATCGGCTACTTCGGCCTCAACAGCGGCATCGTCGAGGAGTTCGCCAAGGCGGCGTTCGCGCTGAAGAAGGGGGACGTCTCCGACCCGGTCGAGACCCCCTACGGCTACCACCTGATCCAGGTGACCGACCGCAAGGAGGGGGGCACGGTCGACTTCGAGCAGCAGAAGCCCCTGATCGTGAACACCTACGCGGCGGACCTCCAGCGCGACATCCTGACGGCCGAGCGGAAGACGGCGAAGGTCGACGTCAAGCCGATGCCGCGCCGACCTGTTCCCGCCCTCCCCCGCCCCCGAGCCGGCCCCCGCCACCGGCGGCGCGGCCGCGCCCAAGGACGCCACGAAGCGATGAGTCTCCGGGCGGTCGGGTCTGCTGCGGTAGGCCCGACCACATCGGTCGGGAGGTCCGAGAGATGGCGACTGCGACGATCACCCCGCCGGCCGCGCCGCCCCTCGGCGGCTCGCTGAGGCGCTTCACCCTCGCCGAGTACGAGCGCCTGATCGCCGACGGCTTCTTCGCCAAGGGCGACCCGGTCGTCCTCCTGGATGGATTATTGGTGACCAAGATGACCAAGGGAGATCGGCACGTTACCTCGACGTTCCTGACGATCGAGGCGTTGCGGGGGATCGTGCCCGCGGGCTGGCATGTCCGCCAGGAATCCCCCGTCGCCCTTCCCGCCGGGCCCCAGGGGGCCGACAGCGCGCCCGAGCCGGATGTGTCGGTCGTCCGCGGCAGGATTCGCGATTACGTCGACCACAAGCCCGACCCGGGCGACATCGCCCTGGTGGTCGAGGTCGCCGACTCCAGCCTCCCCGAGGATCGTCGGGGACTGGCACGCTACGCCTGGGCGAGCATCCCGGTCGCCTGGATCGTGAACCTTCCCGCCGGGGCCGTCGAGGTCTACACGCGGCCGACCGGGCCGGGCGCCGACCCGCGCTATGCCGACTGTCACACCTATGTGGCCGGCGATGAGATCCCTGTGGAGATCGACGGCCGCATCGTCGGCCGGGTGCCGCTCGCGGACCTGGTGCCCTGACGATCGGCCCCGGGCATCGCGACCCGGGCCCCCGCGGCGGGCTCTCCCCAGGCTCCCGGCGGTCACTTGCTTGATCGAGGAGGCGATTTCGGCGCCACCATCCGGACGAAGTTCGCCACATGATCGGCGTCGATGAACGCGATCCGGTCGGCCAGGTAGACCAGGACCGTCTCGCCCAAGGGCGAGACCCAGTATTGTTCGGGGTGCGTCACCGTGAAGGTGTCGCCGCCGGTCGTGTGGATTTCAAACGGGTGAAACGGCTCGCCCTTGGTCGGCGCCAGTAGTTGATCTCGCGTCATCGGCATTCTCTGGACAGATTCTTCGGGTGACCCTGATTGTTCCGATGCCGCCATTCTACTCGAATCGCGAGCGGCACACGCAGAGGACTCCTCGGAGGAGGGGCCATGCCCGAGGCGTATAGCCCGATCGTCCGGACGTTCTGTCAACTCCGCGCGGGCCTGATGAGCCGCATCGAGATCGATCGCCACGAGATCCGCCCCGAGACGCCGCTCGAATCGCTCTTGCCCGAGTCGAGGCGGAGGGAGGTCTGGCTGCATCTGCAACAGAGGGGTCTCCGACTGCCCGCCCTCGGGCTGTCGGGCGCGATCTGAGGCGCAACGTCCTGGGCGTGCTGAGGCCGGCCGTCTCGCTCGCCGTCTCCTTGCAGAGGTGGTCCGCCCTGCTCCTGATCGTTCCCCTGGCGGTGGTCGTGTCCTGGGCGAGTCGCCGTCGGGCCGTCCACTTCCCCCCTTACTTGAGGACCGTGGGAGAGCTGGTCATCTACTCGACCCGCTTCGCCGACCACAAGGACAGCGGGTATCGCTGGACGAGGAATGAGATCGCCCTGAAGGTCCGGCTCATCGTCGCGGAGAGCACGGGACTTCCTCTTGAAGCCATCCAACCGGAGACGACCTGGGCCGAGTTGGGTGCGCTTTGTTGAAGTCTTTGTAGATGGGATCGGACTCGTTCAGATGGCAACGCTCACCGTCAGCCGATCCGACGTGCGTGAGGTCACTTCGGAGGAGGAGCTTGATCGCCAACTCCGGGTCATTTCGCATCGTGTGCGCAAACGCTCCCCTCCCATCGTCTCGCTCGACGACGTGCATGACCACCATCTCGATATCGGATTCTGGTCCGGCCTCGCGTTCGTCCACACGACGCCGTCATCGGGGTTGCCGCCGTACTTCCTCACCCTCGGTGACCAGGGGGTTCAGGGCGTCATTGATTTCTACTTGCACGGCGAGCACCACACACCAATCCGTCGCCGCCACTTGATACCCGAATCCTCCGCGCGAGCCGCCGTGATCGAGTTCTGGAATCACGGCCGTCGCTCACCTTCTGTTGCGTGGGAGCAAGTCCGAGCCGAATGAATTGAACCCTCAGGCGTCCAGGTCTGACAGGTCGAGTCGCCCCTGATCGCGGAGCGCGGCGAAGCGGCGATGGGTCTCGGCGATGCCGTCGCGCAGAGGGGTGCGGGGGAGAGGGCCGAGCTTGGCTTCAAGACGAGAGTCGTCGAGGTCGGGGGCGATCGGGAGCTGGCGATCGCCGTGAGTGACGAGGTCGGCCGCCTCGAGGGCGACGTCGCGGAGGGTGGCCACGAAGGTCTCGATCGGAGCGACGGCGCCGCGGACGTTGAAGGCGTCGGCCCCCTCGAAGGGGGCATCCAGGGCGCGGACGAACGTGGCGGCGACGTCGCCGACGTATTGCAGGTCCTGGAGGCCGCCGTAGCTGATCCGGTAGGGGCGGCCGGCGGCGACCGCCTTGATCGCCTTGGTCGGCTCGCTCGTCATGCCGAAGTCGCGGCCCACGCCGTAGACCGTCCACGGGCGAAGTCCGACGCTGGTGATCCCCCGATCGAGCCAGTAGACCCGCGCGTTCAGCTCGTTGCAGACCTTGTACGCTCCATAATGCGTCAGGGGGGCGAGCCGGACCTCGTCGGCCAGGGGCCCGACGGCGTCGGGGTCGGCCGGGCCGTGGACCGCGGCCGAGCTGGCGTAGACGACGCGCCGGACCTGGTCCCGCAGCGCGGCCGCCGCCTCGAACACGGCGAGCGTGCCGATCACGTTGACCCGCGCCCCGAGGATCGGGTCGGCGCGGCAGGTCGGCGTCTGCAAGCCGGCCAGGTGGAGCAGGTGCGTCGCCCCGACCCGCTCGACCGCCCCGCGCACCGCCGCCGGGTCGGAGACGTCGCCCGGCACGAAGTGGACCCGGTCCGCCTGTCCGGGATCGAGCAGCAGGTCGAGCCGGTGCGTGTCCCGCTTGAGGTCGAAGATCCAGACCTCGTCGCCCCTCTCGACCAGGTGCAGGGCCACCCACGACCCGATGCAGCCGTAACCGCCCGTCATCAGCACGCGCACGCGGCGATCCTCCTCGGGTCGGATCGGGTCAGAACGGGACCGCGGCCTTGGTCGTGGCGGCGGGCCTGGTCGCGGGCGAGGGTGTGCGGGCCGATCCGGTGCGGCTCGGCGCCGCCCCCTTCGTCGCGGGGGCCCGGCTCGGGACCGCGGCGGAAGGCACGGCGTCCTGGGGCGGGGAGATCCCCGCGAGGTTGCCCCCCTCGGCGGGGTTCGGGCTGGTCGCCTCGATGAGCTTGTGCTCCTCGCCGCCCCCGAAGCGGATCAGGGTCCCCGCCATCAGCGGGACCGACGAGGCGAGGATCAGCGTGTCGGTCGGCCGCAAAGACCCCGAGACCTGGACCCGGTCGGGCCCGGGATGCCCGAGGATGCGGACCGGGACGTTGGTCGCGTATTCGTTGCGGATCACCTGGACGCTCGGGCCGCCCGCCTCCCCCTTGGCGGGCTGGTGCAGGGCGCGGGCCGGGATCGTGGCGATCGGCGCGACCGGCAGCGCCGGGCCCTGGACGCGCTGGCCCGGCTCGAGCGCCCCCTTCGGGTTGGCGACGACCAGCCAGGCGGCCGACAGCGGCATCGCCAGCTCGCGCAGGACGGCCAGCGACTCGGGCAGGGGCAGCGTCGCCTGGACCTTGCCCGCGACCGCCTGCCCCTCGACGTCCAGGTTGACGGTCGCCGAGGAGGACGTCGCGCGCTCCAGGGGCACGAGGGCGCGCAGGCTCGACTCGTCGGCCAGCTCGGCGACCGTCGCCCCCTTGATCAGGTACTGTCCCGGACTGACCGCCACGACCATCAGCCGGCCGGAGAACGGGGCGCGGAGGGTGCAGCGATCGAGCGCCAGCTGCGCGATCTCGGCGCGGGCCTGTGCGGCCTCCAGTTGCGCCTGCGCGACCGCCGCGTGGCCCGGATTCGCGGCGAGCTTCAGCGTCGCCTGCTGCTCCTTGACCTGCGCCTGAGCGATCTTGAGCCGCGCGGCGGCCTCGGCGCGGTCGAACTGGGCGATCTCCGCCCCCTCGCGGACCGCGGCCCCCACCTGCGCCTCCATGTTCCGCAGGACGCCGTCGGACGGGGCGGTGAGCGTGACCTTGCGGATCGGCTCCAGCACGCAGGGGACCTGGTAGCGGTCGGGCGACTTCAACTCCAGGGGCGCCGTCTCGACCCGGGCCGAGGTCGGGGGCGCCTGCCCCATCGCCATCCCCGAAGCCGCCATCGCGAGCGCCGCCGACACGACGCGGACCCACATGGCCTACCCCCGATGCCGATGGGAGCCGATCCCCGGGCGCCCCACCCCCGGGGCTCCTCGCTTCACCCTAGTCGGCCCGGCCCGGCCCGTCAACGCACCACCCGGCCGCCCCTCGGGGCCGGTCCTCGTCTCGCATTGACAATTTGCAACGACCCGCATAAAAACACGCCGGGCCTTTGTGTCGACAACCGGAGGGGCGCACGGATGCAAGCTGTACGATCGGGGATCGTCCCCCGGGCGATGGATCGGGTCGTGGGGTGGTCGGTCCGGGCGCGCGACCGGGTGCGGGGCCTGCCGATCCGCGCGGCGCACCGGGGGCGGGGGTTGCCGCTGCCGCCGTCGCGGCTGATGCACCTGGTCGCGGCGTCGGAGGACGTCGCGTGGTTCCTGGAGGGGGGGGCACGGGCCGCCGAGGGCCTGCGCGCGACCCTCGGCCGCAGCGGGGTCGAGCCGGAGGCCCTGGGCGCGATCCTCGACTTCGGCTGCGGGTGCGGGCGCGTCATCCGGCACTGGGAGGCCCTCCGCGGTCCCGTACTGCACGGCACCGACTACAACCCCGCCCTGGTCTCCTGGTGCGCGAGGAACCTCCCGTTCGCCGAGTTCCGGGTCAACGGCCTGGACGGCGGGCTCGATTACGAGGATGCGACGTTCGGCCTGGTCTATGCCCTGTCGGTCTTCACGCACCTGGCGGGGCCCTCGCAGGAGGCGTGGATCGGGGAGTGTCGCGGGTGCTTCGGCCGGGGGGTTACCTGTTCCTCACGGTGCACGGCGAGCACTACGCCTCGCGGCTCTCCGAGGCCGACTGCGCGATTCCGGGCGGGCTGCCTGGTGGTCGTCGCCCCGGAGCGCGCGGGGAGCAACGCCTGCGCGGCGTTCCATCCCGAGTCGTACGTGCGGGGCGCGCTGGCCCCGGCCGCTGGGCTGGAGGTGGTCGATTTCGTCCCCGGGGCGCTGGGCAACCCGCGGCAGGATGCCTATCTGCTGCGGAAGCCGGGCCCGGCCCTCGGTTGATCCCGGGATGGCGGATGGCCCATGCCGGATGCCGGATCGAGGGACTCCGAGCCATCCGGCGCCCGTCATCCTCGATCCGCCATCCCGGGATCGACCCGCCACGCCGCTCGCCCCCGGGCCGCGGTCTCCCCTGGCGATCGGCCGGCCGCGCGGCTACGATCGGGCGATGCGGGGCGGCGGCGCCGGGGAGGTGGCCGCGGGCCCCGTCCGGGAAGGGGGATGGCCACCATGACGACCGGGATCACGCGGCGCGGGTTCGTCGGGGCGATGGGCGCGACCGCCGGCGCGGCCGCGCTGCGGGCGGGCGCCGCCTCGGCGGCGGTCGAGCCCAACGACAAGGTGCGGATCGGGCTGATCGGCGCGGGGAGCCGGGGCAACCAGCTCCTCGGCACGTTCCTCGACCGGCCCGAAGTGGACATCGTCGCCGTCGCCGACGTCGACGACCGCCACGCCACGGAGACGTCCGAGAAGATCAAGAAGAAGCGGGGCTGCACGCCGACCACGACCCGCGACTACCACGTGATCCTCGACAGCCGAGGCGTCGACGCCGTGGTGATCGCCACCCCCGACCACTGGCACGCCCTGCCGGCGATCGAGGCGGTGCTCGCGGGCAAGGACGTGTACGTCGAGAAGCCGGTCGGGCACAACGTCGCCGAGGGGCAGGCGATGATCCGCGCCGCGCGCAAGACGGGCAAGATCATGGCCGTCGGCACGCAGCAGCGGTCGTCGTCGCACTTCCAGAAGGCCGTCGAGGTCGTCCGCTCGGGCCAGCTCGGCAAGGTCTTCTGGGTCCAGACCTGGAACTACGAGAACATCAGCCCGGAGGGGATCGGCCGCGAGTCCGACGCCGAGCCGCCGCCCGACGTCGATTACGACCTCTGGCTCGGGCCCGCGCCAAGAGGCCGTTCAACCCGAACCGCTTCCACATGCTGTTCCGCTGGTACTTCGACTACGCCGGCGGCATGATGAGCGACTGGGGCGTCCACCTCAACGATATCGTCCTGTGGGCGCTCGACGCCAAGGCGCCGACGTCGGTGACCGCCTCGGGGGGGGTCTTCACCAGCGACGACGACCGCGACACCCCCGACACCTTGCAGGTCATCTACGACTTCCCCGGCTGCACGCTCACCTACTCGATGCGCAAGGGGAACGGCCTGCCCCTGAACGGGCACAACTACGGCATCCTGTTCTGCGGGACCGACGGCAGCCTGTTCCTGAACCGGGGCGGCTACGAGATCATCCCCGACAAGGTGGTCCTGCCCTACGGGATCAAGTCCGTCAAGGGGGACCGGCCGCTCCGCAAGATCGACCTCCAGGCGGACAAGGTCAAGGGGGAGGACGGCCAGCCGGGGCACGTCGCCAACTTCCTGGCGTGCCTGAAGTCGCGCGAGCGGCCGACCTGCGACATCGAAATCGGCCACCGCTCGACGAACACGTGCCACCTGGGCAACATCGCCTACCGCCTCGGCCGCAAGCTCGTCTGGGACGCCGAGGCCGAGACGTTCAAGGACGACGCCGAGGCCAACGCCCTGCTCGCGCGCGAGCCCCGCAAGGGCTTCGAGCTGCCCAAGGTCTGACCGGCTGGGTCGTCGGCGCGAGCCTCCCGGAGGTCGGTCATGACGAAGGAAACCGGCCGGGGCCTCCGGAGGATCGGCCTGATCGTCGAGGCGGTCTGCCTCCTGGGGCTCCTCTCGATCTCCCGGCAGAGGGTCGATCCCGCCGACGCGGCCAAGCTCGCCCAGGTCCGGATGCTCTGGATCGTCCTGGCGTCTGGGATCGCCGCGGGGTTCGCGACCTGGGCCGTGGGCACGGCGGCGATCTACTGGCCGCGCCGGCCACGCTATCCGGAGCCGAAACCATAGTTCTTTGTAGGGCGCGCGAACCGCACCGATCTTCTTTGATATAAAAGATCGGTGCGCTTCATGCACCCTACAAGGACTCGCGACATGGCGCCGGGCTCATTGCCCGCCGGGGCCGGGGCGGGCGGAGGCGAGCCAGGGGCTCTGGGGGTATTCCTGCTTGAGGCGGGCCCAGGCCTCGTCGGCGCGGTCGTCGCGCTTCAGCTCGCGCCAGAGCTTGGAGATCTGCGCCAGGGCGCGGGGGTGCTGCTCCTTGTCCTTGGCGTAGAGGACGTCGGTGTGCAGGTAGGCGAGCAGCGCGTCCTTGGGCTTGTTGGCGGCGCGGAGGCAGTCGCCCAGGGTGTTGTAGGCGGCGGCCTGGACCTGCGCGTCCTCGGCGGGGGCGGCCTGGATGACCGCGCGGACCTCGGCCTCGGCCTGGTCGTACTTCTTCTGCGCGGCCAGCGCCTCGGCCTTCGCCAGCCTCGCGTCGCGGAGGCGGACGGAGCCTTCCTTCGACTCCTTGATCAGGCGGTCGTACTCGGCGATCGCCTTGTCATAATGCCCCTGGCGGGCCGAGACGGTGGCGCGGAGCACCGCGGCGCGGTCGGCGCTCTGCGGCTGCCTGGCCATCTCGGCGAGGGTGCGCTCGACGGCCGCGTAGTCCCCCTTGCGGAGCTGGAGCCTCGCCAGGGTGTCGAGCGCCGCCACGACGTGCCGGCCCCTGGCGTGCGCCTTGACGAAGGCGTCGAGCAGGCCGATCGCCTCGGAGGCGCGGCCCGGGTCGGTCTGCGCGAGATCGGCCAGGGCCTCCGCCTGGTGGAACAGGGCCGATTCCTGGACGAACGGCTTGGCCGACGCCTCGGCGGCGGCCTTCTTGTACAGGTCGGCCGCCTCGGCGAGCAGGCCGGCCGCCTCCCGCGACTCGGCCAAGGCCAGGCTCGGCGGCTGGCCGTCGTACCTGATCGAGGCGATCTCGCCGGTCGGGACCGTCGTCGTCGTGTTGCCGAGCTTGACGACGACCTCGGAGGGCGTCTCCGCCTGGATCGCCCCCCGCACCCGCCCGCCGATCGCCCCCTTGACCGTCGAGTCGGGGACCAGGACCACCTCGTCGCCGCGGGCCGTCGCCGACAGCGCGGCCGCCAGGGTCAGGGGCACGAGCGGGAGGATGAAGCGGGACATCATCTCGGATATCTCCTGATTCATGAATCTTCGTCGGGTGGGCACCGCCCACCGTCTTCAATGCAAGGTGGGCGGTGCCCACCCTGCGAAGAATTCACTTGATGCGAGCTAGCAAATCCTGATATTTGGCCTTCATCTCGGGGCCGCTGAGGTTGGGGGAGAGGCGGAGGACGCCGCCGAGGGTCTGCCTGGCGAGGCTCGCCTGGCCGCTCTTCCAGAGGGCCAGCGCGGCGTGATAATTGGCGTCGTAATATTCGGCGGGCCTGGGGCGCAGCGTTGGCCATCTGCAGCGCCAGGGTGCGCCAGTGGTTGTACGCGGCGGCCCAGGGGCCCTTGCCATCGGCGGCCTTGTCCTCCAGGAGCATCCCCTTCTCGAAGCGGGGCTCGATCGCGCGGGGGTTCTCCTTGATGAGCGTCTCGACCAGCTCGCCCGCCCGATCGAATTCGCCCTGGCCGCGGAGGGCGGCGGCCAGCTTCAGGCGGGCCCGGAGGATCTGCGCGGGGCCCGTCGGCGAGGCGAGGAAGGTCTGGTCCTTGCCGAAGGTGTCGAGGACGCGGTTGAAGACGGCGGCCGCCTCCTTGGCGTTGCGCAGCGCGAGCATGCTCTCGCCGGCCCACTCGAGCGACTTGTACGTCTGGCCCGTCTTGGCCTCGATCAGCGCGGAGAGGAACTTCTGGTAGGCCGCCTGGGTCCTCGCCAGGCCGGAGGAGTCGCCCCTCTTGCGCTGGGCGTCCATCTCCTTCTCCAGGAGCTCGCCGAGGCTGAGGTAGAGCTGGGCGTCGTTGCCGCCGCCGGCCTTCTCCAGCGCGGCCATGTCGGCCAGGGCCTGCTCGACCTGCCCGGTGGCGACGTGGGCGCGGAGCAGGGTGGCCATCAGCCGGGGGAAGGCGGGATTGCCCCCCCCCTGCCCCGCCTGCCCCTGCGCGATCGGGCCGAGCAGCGTCAAAGCCTCCGATGCCTTGCCGGTCTGGAGGTCGATGTCGGCGATGTCGCAGGCGTTGGCCATCAGGCCGGGGTCGGTGGGCGCGGCGCCCTGGTCGCGGCGGGCCTTCAGCGCGGCGTTCAGGGTCTCCAGCGCCTTCTTGACCTCCGCGTCCGCCTCGGCGGCGGCCTCGGGCGTCCCCTTGCGGCGCAGCGACAGGCTCCGCTCCCAGCGCGACGTGCCGAGCCTCGTCCGCGCCTCGACCCACCGCGACGCCTTCGGGCGGACCGACTCGTAATCCTGGATCGCCTTGTCGTGCTCGCCCATGCCGTCGTGGATCTGACCCAGGGTCATCCGGGCGGCGTCGCCCTGGTCGGTGTCGGGATAGGCCTCGGCCGTGAAGGCGGCCAGCGCGATCAGGTTCTTCAGGTCGGCGGAGCGGTCGATCTCCTTGAGCGTGTTGTAGGCGTCGGCCAGGGCGGCCATGCCGATCTCGGCCGCCTTCGAGGCGAGCGAGAACCGCGGGTAGCGCCTCGCCAGGTGGTCGGCCAGGACGTCGGCCTCGTAGAACTGCCCGTTCTTGTAGTAGCTCAGGGCGAGCTGGAACCGCGCCATGTTGGCCTTGTCGGGCTCGCGGGCCGGGTCGGCCTTGCGGATGGCGATCTTCAGCGCGGGGATGGCGCGGTCCCACTCGTGCGACGCCATCGCCTGCTCGGCCAGCCCCATCGCGTCCTCGTAGGAGAGCCGCGCGGGGTCGAGCGCCGCGGCGGCCGTCCGGGGCTTGTACTGCTTCAGCAGACTCGATCGCCTCCATCTTGAACGGCGACGCGACGCGGACGACCTGGCCGAGCAGGTCGACGGCCCGGGCCCGCGCCTGGGCCTTCTCGGCCTCGTCGGGGAGCGTCGGGAGCTGCGCAGGAGGGCCTTGGCCATCTCCATGCGGACGCCCAGGCCCTCCTTGGAGCGCTGCTCGTCGGGGCTGGTGTAGGCGTTGAGCCACCCCTGGCCCCCCTTGTAGGCCAGGGGGTATTCCTTCCTCTTGTTGTAGAGGATGACCTGGAAGTAGCCGACGTGGCGCTGGAGGTTGCGGAGCTGGGGGGCTGGGTGGCCCATCAGCTCGTTGTAGATGCCCATCGCGGGGCCATATTCCCCCTTCTCCTCGTAGCACTTGCCCTGCCACATCCGGGCGGTCAGGCCGGAGAACTGCTCGCGGTAGCGCTTGTAGAGGTCTTCGAACTGCGTGACGCCCTTGGCGAGGTAGTCGGCGCGCTGTTTCGAGCCGGGGGGGTACGTCTGGCCCTGCTCGTAGTCGACGATCGCCTTCTGGAGCTGGGCGTCCATCATCGCGGTGTGGATGCGATAGCGCTCGGCCTTGCGGGGGTCGCCGTCGGGGATGAACGGGGGGAAGGGCTTGAGCGCGGCCTGGAGCCGCTCGTCGGCCTCGGCGTAGGCGGTGCGCGCCTGGTCGAACGACGAGCGGGCCTCGGCGAGCTTGGCGGCCTTCTCGGCCTTGTCCTCGGACTCGTCCCCCTGGAGCACCGCCAGGTGGCCGCGCTCGACGAGCAGGCGGGCCTTCTGCACCGACGCCTCGGCGAACCGCTCGTGCTTCGGGTTCGCCTTGGTGAAGGCGTCGAGCTTGGTCCGGGCCTCCTCCAGCAGCTCCTTGCGACGGCCCAGGTCGCCGGTGGTCGACGCCTCGTCGAGCAGGACGCGTCCCTCCTCGTAATCGATCGTGGCGCGGAGGTCGGCCGGGGTCGCGGGGGCCTTGCGGAGCCGTTCGAGGTACTCGGTCGCCAGGTCGTAGTACCTGTGCTCGCGCAGGCCCTGGACGAACGCCGGCGCCGTCCGCACGTCCTCGTCGCCCCGGGTCGATGGCAGTCCGACCCCGACCCCGGCCATCGCGGCGGCCAGCACGATCGCCCATCGCAGCATGAGCGGACCCCTCAAACGTTAATGAAATCTGGACTTCCGGCGGAGGCACGGGCCCCTGGATTCGTCGCGGCGATGCCTCGATGTCCAATCTACGACGTCCCGGAAAGGCCCGTCAAGCCGCCGGACGGGGCCGCATGCACCGGCACCCTAACAAGACGGGAATGGGCCGCGGAGGGACGCGGATCGGGCGGATCGACTCGGATCAGATCGGCGGCGATCCGCCCGATCCGCGTCCCTCCGCGGCCCATTTTCTCGGGGTCCAGCCGGGCGATCATCGCTCGACTCAGGCGCCTCCGCCATGCTCGCGGAGGTAATTCTCGACGAGCGTCCGCAGCCCGCCGTCGACCTCCAGGCCCATCGCGCGGCCCTTGTCGAAGACCTCGCCGGGTGCCCATCCGTGCGCCTTCGCCTGGTGGAGCAGGACCAGCGCCGCGGCCCGCGAGCCCTTGCGGCAGTGGACCAGCACCTTGCCCGAGGCGTGGCGGTCGAGGAAGTCGGCCACCGACTCGACCCCCCCCTCCGACAGCGGGGCGCCGCCGACGCCATAGTGCAGGTAGTCCATCCCCAGGCCGCGCACCTGCTCCCCCTCGGCGGCGGTCCCCAGCGGCTGCTCCGGCTCGCCGTCGTTCCGCAGGTTGACGACCCCCACGTAACCCTCATCCTTCAAACCGCGCAGCTCCTCCGCCGTCGGCTGGTCCGCGATCGTGATGCCCGGCGCGACCTGTCGTGCTTTCATGGCGTCCCCCTCCCGAAATCTCATCCCGCGGGACCTCCGCCCGCACACCCACCGAGGCTAACCCGACCCGGACCCGCCGCCAACCCACTCGACCCCCTCAAACGTATTATCCGCCGACCGGGCCAAGTTGTCCTCTCATTCCGACGGTGGCGACCGGAACGAACGACCATGCGACCCCCCGGAGAGGCCGCCACCAACCCTTGTTTAACATTTCGCTTCGTTTCGGGAGCGGCATCCCTGGGCGGGTCCGGGCCGCAATCGTGACATTCCGGTGGCGCAAATTCGCTTCGTTTCGGGAAACGAACCCGATCCCTCCTCAAAGCCCCGGAGAATTTGGACTTAACTCGTTTTATTTCTAATCATTATAACCTGTCAATCGAAGCCGAACGACCCCGCCGGGGGCGACCCCCCGGCGAAATGTTAAACAAAAAGTGTCATCACGAAGGCACAACACGGGTGGGCGGCCGGAGGGGGCATCCGACGGCTTGCGAGCCGACCACTTCCACCACGAATCTCACCCGAGCCGGGGTTTTTCTCGATCCGACCTTGATCGATTTCGCGATTGTGCTGATAATACCTACCGGTCGGTATACGGTCGAAAGGGCGCTGCGAACCGGGGTTCGGAGACGGGGTCTACTGATGGTCACGGCGGCGTCGCGGGGCGAGACGAGCGAGGTGGCGCGGCACATCGCGCGGGTGGCGGCGCGGTTGTTCGCGGCGCAGGGGTACGACGCGACGCCGGTGCGGAC
Source organism: uncultured Planctomycetaceae bacterium (assembly GCA_963708145.1). Taxonomy (GTDB): domain Bacteria; phylum Planctomycetota; class Planctomycetia; order Isosphaerales; family Isosphaeraceae. Next base: position 1,608,961 of record OY970189.1, read on the forward strand.
GATCGTCGAGGCGGCGGGCGTCACCAAGCCGACGCTCTACTACCACTTCGGCAGCAAGGAGGGGCTGGCGCAGGCGCTGCTGACGGTCCCCCTGGACGGGCTGGCCCGGACGCTGCGGGGCCTGATCGACGCCGACCTCGACCCGGTGGCGATGCTGGAACGGACGTTCGAGGCGCACTTCGCCTTCTGCCGCGAGGACCCCGACCGGGCGCGGTTCGTGTACGCGCTGCTGTTCGGGCCGCTCGGGACGGGGCTGTCGGGCGAGATGGATCGGTTCCGGGATTCGTTGTGCGGGCTGATGGAGGCCGCCGTCGGCCGCCTGGCCGATGCCGGCGTCGTGGCGCGGGACCGGGCCGTCGCGTGCGCGACGGCCTGCCAGGGGCTGATCGTCATCTCGACGATCGGCTTCATCTACAACGGGACCGAGCTCGGGCCCGGGCTGGCCGGCCGCCTCGTGGGCGACCTGCTGCGGGGCTTCGGCGAGCCGGGGGCCTGGGGACGGGGGTCGCGGTCATGATGGCGAGACGATGGGTGTTCGTCCTGGGGGTCGCGGGCCTGGCCCCTTTGGCCGGGTGCGGCGGACGCGGCGGGGTCGAGACGGCGGCCAGGGCGAGCACCGCGCCGAAGCCGGTGCCGGTGACCGTCGCCCCCCTGGAGCACCGGACGGTCGAGAGGACCGTCGAGGTGGTCGGCACGCTCCACGGCTGGGAGCGCGTGGCCGTCGGCTCGAAGCGGTACGGCCGCGTGCTCAAGGTCCACCACGACATCGGCGACCGCGTCAGGCCGGGCGAGCCGCTCGCGACGCTCGACCCGGTCGACGCCGACCTGTCGGTTCGCCAGGCCGAGCGGCAGCTCCAGGCCGAGCTCAGCAAGGTCGGCCTGACGGAGCTGCCCGCGGGCGAATTCGACGTCGCGGCGGTGCCGGCGGTCGTGCAGGCGAAGCTGCAACTGGAGCGGGTCCGGCTGAACCTGGCCCGCGAGAAGACCCTGAACCGCCGCGGCGCGGGGACGACACAGGACCTCCAGAACGCCGAGAACGACGAGCAGATCGGCGAGGCCGCGGTGGCCAACGCGATCCTGTCGGCGCAATCGACCCTGGCGCACGCCCGGGCCCTGCGCGTGAACGTCGACGTCGCCCGCCAGGCCCGCGCCGACATGGAGATCCGCGCCCCGGTCCTGTCGCAGCCGCCGGGCGTGACCGCCCCGCTGACCTTCGCCGTGTCGAAGCGGTCGGTCACCGAGGGGCAGATGATCCGCGAGGGGGAGTCGGTCGCCGAGCTCGTCGTCGAGGACCCGTTGCGGCTCTGGGCCAACGTCCCCGAGCGGTTCGGCGCCGAGGTCCGGGTCGGCCAGCCGGTCAAGGTCGCCGTCGCGTCGCACGCCACCCCCTTCGACGGGAAGGTCACGCGGATCAACCCGGCGGTCGACGCGGTGAGCCGGACGTTCCAGGTCGAGGTGGCCGTCCCGAACCACGCCGCGATGCTCCACCCCGGCGGGTTCGCCAAGGCGTCGATCCAGGTCGAGACCAGCGCGAGGGCGGCGGTCGTGCCGCTGGAGACGATCGTCCGGTTCGCGGGCGTCACCAAGCTGTTCGTCGTCGAGGACCAGAAGGCCCGCGCCATCAAGGTCGAGACCGGCCTGGAGGGCCCAGGCTGGGTCGAGGTCGTCGGCGAGCTACCCGAGACGGCGCGGGTCGTGACGACCGGGCAGACACAGCTCGCCGACGGCACGCCCGTCATCGTCCGCGAGCCCGCGAAGGCCGATGCCGCCCCTTCCGGTTGAGATCTTGAAATGGGCCGCGGAGGGACGCGGATGGGGCGGATGAATGCGGATCAGATCGGCGGAAATCCGTCCCATCCGCGTCCCTCCGCGGCCCATTCCCACGGCGAAAACCGCTCTATCGTGGCGGCGATCGATCTGCTAAACCACCCGGTTCCACGAGGAGACGATCGGCACCCCGAGGGACCAGGCCATGAACCCGTATCGCGAAGCGTTCTACCGGAGGCAGGCGGAGTGGCACGGCTACCGGGGCGCCGACGACGTCCGCAATCTCCACGAGAAGCGCGCGGCCTACTACCGCTGGTACACGCGGGACTGGCTCGACCTGCCCCGCGAGACGCCCGTGCTCGACATCGGCTGCGGCAGCGGGCAATTCCTCTACTTCCTGCGGCAGCAAGGGTTCACCGACCTCGTGGGCATCGATGTGGATCAGACCCAGGTTGAGATCGGCCGGTCGCTCGGCCTCGACTGCCGGTGCGCCCCGGTGCTCGAATTCCTCGGCGGCGAGCCGGAGGGGAGGCGGTACGGCGTGGTCGCGATGCTCGACATCCTGGAGCACTTCACCCGAGAGGAGCTGTTCCCTCTGCTGGAGGCGGTCTCGTCGCGGATGGCGGACGGCGGCCGCCTGATCGCCAGCGTGCCGAACGCCGACAGCCCGCACGGCCTCCGCTCGACGTATGCCGACATCACGCACGAGATCTCGTTCACGCCGACATCGCTGACGGAGCTCTTGTTCTGCCACGACCTGGAGGTCGTCGCGTTCCGCGACCCGTGGCCGGCGCCGGTCTCCCCGCTGCGGACGGCGTACCGGATGCTGAGCACCGCCGCCCGCCGCGTCGAGGCGATGCGGCTGGGGCTGCTCGGCTTCGACGCGCCGAAGTACTGGTCGTCGGTGATCTGGGCCCTGGCCGAGAAGCGACCCGCGCCAGTCTCCCCCTCGTGATCGTGAGGCCCTCGGCATGACAGATGTTATCTCCAATTGGTGATTTTTCCATTCCCAATCCTTTGTCGAGAACTTTCAAGAGAGTGGTGTTGGGTGGCTGGGGTCTCGTCTTCGAGACCCCGGGGCTCGGCCGGAATACCCCGGGGTCTCGAAGACGAGACCCCAGCCACCCGGCCGCAACCGATTGGGAGAAGTGTCAAAAGAAAGGCCCCTGTCCGATCGACACGCTCGCAGGCGAGAACCCAGGACGTGCGGTGCAAACAGGGGGGGGATCAAGAATCCCATGAATTGGTCAAAATTATTTTCATGGAGTAGCCCGAGCAGCATGCTACGTCCCCCTGCGCCACAATACGGCGAGTCACTTTTTGACTTGCTTGCGAGAGACAATCGCATGGTGCCACGGTCGAGCAACACTCGATGCACCTGCTACGTCCCTCCGCTCACTGGGGCTAATCATAGATGTGGTCTCGGAGCAGCGTGCCCTAAAGTCGTACTGGCAGGACAACTCGATCATCCGCCAAGTTGTGCTGCGCCGTTCTCAACTTCTCACGGTTGAACGCTCATTCGCCTCCGATGAATGCCTAGAATCGGCAGCGAGAGGGAGCCGATTGCTGGTCTGTGATTACGCCGCTTCCGATGCGAGCGAGGCGTCTCACTATGTAAGTCAAGGCTTCTTCGATGAGTGCGATGTTCCTCCATGGGACTCTTGGATTGAAGTGTTCGAGCCATCCGAACCGGCGCCTCCTTGGGTAGGCTGGTTGATCAGCTGGGTGCCTCCTGATTTTGTTCATCTTGCACAAATTGGAATCGAATATAACCCTTGCCGTGTCCTGTTTTGGGCCGACAGACAATTCAACTCGCCACATTTGAACAGTTTTCTAGACCGAGCCAACTTGCCGGAATGGGTTACGAGTTGGCCCAGGACAATCGGGTGGGCAACCGACAAGGGAAGTCCTTAGCATTCTTTGGACAGGTCGTCCCCATCGTAGGCTGACCGCCACATCAATCGGAGGTCATACCCGGCATGACCATTTCGGACGTCTGCATCAAGCGTCCCGTCTTCACCTGGGTCCTGGTGGCCATCCCGGTCGTGCTGGGGATCGCCTCGTACGGGAGCCTCGGGGTCGACCTGTTCCCCGACGTCGACTTCCCGGTCTGCACCGTCACCACGGTCCTCAACGGCGCCAGCGTCGAGGAGATGGAGACCTCCGTCACCAAGCCGCTGGAGGACATCATCAACACCGTCAGCGGCATCGACGAGCTCCGCTCGACGACGACCGAGGGGGTCTCGACGATCACGGTGCAGTTCCTCCTCTCGAAGAGCGGCGACGTCGGCACGCAGGAGGTGCGCGACAAGGTCAACACGATCCTCGCCGACCTGCCCGACGGGACCGAGGCGCCGATCATCGACAAATTCGACACCGGGTCGATGCCCGTGATGACGATCGCCGTCAGCGGACGCCGTGACTTCCGCGAGGTGACCGAGATCGCCCGCAAGCGGATCAAGGAACGGCTGGAGACGGTCAACGGCGTGGGCGCCGTCAAGCTCGTCGGCGGCCGGACCCGCGCCATGAACGTGATTGTCGACACCGACAAGCTGGCGGCGTACAACCTGTCGGTCGAGGACGTCCGCATGGCGCTCCTGCGGCAGAACCTGGAGGTGCCGGGGGGCCGCATCGACCAGGGCCCCCGCGAGCTGGTCCTGCGCACGCTCGGACGGCTGGGCACGCCGGCCGAGTTCAACGCGATGATCGTGGCCAACCGCGGCGGCTACCCGGTCCGCCTCAGGGACGTCGGCCGCGCCGAGGACTCGTTCGAGGAGCCGCGCACCCTCGCCCGCCTCGACGGCGGCAACGCCGTCAGCCTGGTCGTGCAGAAGCAGTCGGGGATGAACACGGTCAAAGTGGTCGACGCCGTCAAGGCGCGGCTGGAGGCGGTCCGCCCGGCGCTGCCGCCGGACATCGTCACCGAGGTGATCCGCGACCAGTCGCGGTTCATCAAGAAGTCGATCGAGGAGGTGCAGTTCCACCTGCTGCTCGCGGCCGTGCTCGTGTCGGCGACGATCCTGCTGTTCATCCGCGACTGGAGGACCACGGTGATCGCCACGCTGGCGATCCCGACCTCGATCGTGCCGACGTTCATGTTCATGAGCGCGATGGGGTTCACGCTCAACAACATCACGATGCTCGGGCTGATCCTGGCCATCGGCATCGTGATCGACGACGCGGTGGTCGTCCACGAGAACATCTTCCGGCACATGGAAGAGGAGGGGATGGACGCGATGGCGGCGGCGTCGCTCGGCACGCGCGAGATCGCGCTGCCGGTCATGGCGACGAGCCTGTCGTTGATCGTGATCTTCCTGCCGATCGCGTTCATGGGGGGGATCGTCGGCCGGTTCTTCTCCAGCTTCGGGACGACGGTCGCCTTCGCGGTGGCGATGAGCCTGTTCGTCTCGTTCACGCTGACGCCGATGCTGTGCAGCCGGTTCCTCAAGCTCGACCCGGGCGAGGCCGGGCACGCCAAGAGCAAGTCGGGGTTCATCTACCGGCTGATCGACGGCGGCTACGGCGTGACCCTGCGCGGGCCCTGCGGTTCAAGCCTTTGGTCGTGCTGATCACGATCGGGGTGATCGCCAGCACGGTGCCGATCGCCAAGGTGATGGGGCTGTCCTTGATCCCCCGCGACGACCAGAGCGAGTACGAGGTCACGATCACCACGCCCGAGGGCTACAGCCTGGATCGCACCAGCCGGCTCTGCTCCGAGCTCGAGGGTCGGCTCCGCAAGCTCAAGGGGACGGTCCACATCTTCACGACGATCGGCGAGTCGTCGGGCGGACGGGTCGTCAAGGGCCAGGGGGACGTGACCCGCGGCAAGGTCTACGTGCGGATGACCGACCTGGAGGATCGCGACTACACGCAGTTCGCCGTCCAGCAGGAGGCGCGCGACCTGCTCAAGGACTACCCCGACCTCCGCGCCAGCGTCAACGACGTGTCGGCGTTCCAGGGGAGTGGCCGGCCGCAGACGTTCCAGGTCAACCTGTCGGGCCCCGACCTCGCCCAGCTCGCCGCGCTACTCCGACGAGCTGATCGCGAAGCTGAAGGAGAAGCCGGGGATCGTCGACCTCGACACGACGCTGTCGCTCCGCAAGCCCGAGGTCCAGGTGGTCGTCGACCGCGAGCGCGCCGCCGACCTCGGCGTGCTGGTCGGCGTCGTGGCCGACTCGCTCCGCATCCTGGTCGGCGGCATGCCGGTGACGAAGTTCCGCGACGGCGATGAGCAATATGACGTCTGGCTCCGCGCCGAGGAGGGGGAGCGGTCGACGACCAACGACCTGTACAACCTCAAGCTCCCGTCGGTGACGGCCGGGCTGATCGACCTGTCGAGCGTGGCCAAGCTGGTCGAGTCGCGCGGGCCGACCGAGATCGAGCGGCTCAGCCGCGAGAGGATCGTCACCGTGCTGGGCAACCCCGAGACGATCCCGCTGGGCGAGGCGGTCTCGCGGGCCGAGGCGATCCTCAAGGGGATGAATCTGCCGCCGCAGTACTCCTACGTCTTCAGCGGCCAGGCCAAGACGATGGGCGAGACGGGCTACTACTTCCTGGTCGCCTTCGGGCTGTCGATCCTGTTCATGTACCTGATCCTCGCGGCGCAGTTCGAGAGCTGGACGCAGCCGATCTCGATCCTGATGGCGCTGCCGGTGACGGTCCCGTTCGGGCTGCTGTCGTTGGTGATGTTCCGCTCGCCGATGGACATCTACGCGATGTTCGGCCTGTTCATGCTGGTGGGGATCGTCAAGAAGAACGGCATCCTCCAGGTGGACGCGACCAACCAGCTCCGCGCAAGGGGCTACCCCGGCACGAGGCGATCGTCGAGGCCAACCACACGCGGCTCCGGCCGATCCTGATGACGACCGTGATGCTGATCGCCGCGATGGTCCCGATCGCCCTGGGCCAGGGCCCGGCGCCGGCGCCCGCGCCAGCATGGCCAAGGTGATCATCGGCGGCCAGGCGCTGTCTCTGCTGCTGGCGCTGCTGGTCACGCCGGTCTTCTACGCCCTGCTCGACATGTGGGTGAACTTCACCCGCCGGCTCGGCATCCGGTTCTCCGTCGCGCCGCGTCCCCGCGCCGCGATGCCCCCGCCCATCGGCAAGCGCGAGGCCGCCGAGACGGTCCACTGACCCGTCGGGCGCGAGGATGTCATGATCCCCGACCTCGACGAAAATGGCTACTTGCCGCCCGGCATCCACGGTGCGACGATGGAAGAGGTCGCCGAGCGGTTCGGATGCCAGTCCGAATCGCGACGCGCCCAGATGGAGTCGCTGCGCTGGCTCGTCGACCTCGCCGCTCGCGCGGGGTCTTGCGGATCGTCATCAACGGGAGCTTCGTGACCGACGTCCTGGAGCCGAACGACGTGGACTGCGCGCTGTTGGTCGGGCCGGGGTTCCCGCTCGATGCGGCGGCCGAGACCGAATTGCGCTCCGGCTTGCCGTACATCGGGATGGACTTGGTGGAGCGGGAGGATTTCGACTTCTTGGTCGAGAGGCTCTTCGCGACCGATCGACTACAGGTCCCCAAAGGCATGATCGAGATTATGTCATGGACCTCCGAAACGACGAAGAATTGACCAACACCCGCGAGAAACTTCGGCTCTTGGAAGAGCACTACGCCGAACGCCTCCGCGCACCCGTCGAGGACCAGCACGTCCGCGAGCTTTCGCTCCACTCTCTGAGACGCACCATCAACCAGTTGAAGGAGGAGATCATCCGGTACGAGACGAGGGCGGGCGCGCCCGCGAGGCATCCGTCCTGAATCCCGGCCGACCCGTCGCGAGATCCTGTCATGGAACTGAGAGATGAGACCGAATTGCGTGTGACGCGGGAGAAGCTCCGGCGATCGGAGGAGACCTACGAGCGCCTCGTGCGCGAGCCCGCCGAGAGTCCACACGTCCGCGACTTGTCGCGCCAATCGATCGGCCGCTACATCAATCAGCTGAAGGAGGAAATCATCCGGTATGAGGTGAGGACGGGGTCCCCGGTGAGCCTTGAGCTGATCCGTGGCAGGCATGCGAATCCGGCCCCGATTTTGCATGACGGGCATGATGACGTGACCGAAACGCCTCGCGAAGTGCCGCGATAAAGGACCGCGACGATGCATCCTCCCGACGCGCTTGCGACCACCGACCCGGCCGCCGAGTTGACGGGCGAACAGCCGATCCTCGACCGCCCCCGCCCGAGGCGCGTGCGGATCGAGTTCGGGGCGCGGACCGACCCGGGCAGGGTCCGCAAGAACAACGAGGACCATTACCTCGTCGCCCGGCTGGCCAAGGCGATGCGGGTGATCCATTCCAGCCTGCCCGACGCCGGAGAGACCCACCTGTCCGACGACGAGGGATACCTGGTCGTCGTCGCCGACGGCATGGGGGGCGCCGCGGCGGGCAAGCGCGCAGCGCCCTGGCCGTCGAGACCGTCGAGCACTTCGCCCTGAACACGCTCAAGTGGTTCTTCCACCTCGGGGCGGACCAGGAGGAGCACGCGCTGTTCGATGAGCTCCGCCGGAGCCTCGAGCAGGCCGATCGGACCCTCTTCGAGCGCGCCCGGACCGATCGGGCCCTCCACGGCATGGGGACGACCCTGACGATGGCCTACAGCGTCGGGTGCGACCTGTTCGTCGTCCACGCCGGCGACTCGCGCGCCTACCTGTTCCGCCGCGGCGAGCTGATCCAGCTGACCAGCGACCACACGCTCGTGCAGGCCCTGGTCGACGGCGGGACGCTCACGCCCGAGGCGGCCAAGCGGCACAAGGGCCGCAACATCGTGACCAACGTCGTCGGCGGGCCCCGCGAGGGGGTCCACGCCGAGATCCACAAGCTGGCCGTCGAGGACGGCGACACGCTGCTGCTCTGCTCCGACGGCCTGACCGAGCCCGTCAACGACGACCGGATCGCCGAGGCCCTCGCCCGCCACGAGGACCCCGAGGGCGCCTGCGCCCGCCTCGTCGACCTGGCCCTCGAACGCGGAGGGCCCGACAACGTGACCGTCGTCGTCGCGCACTACGAGGCCACCTGATCCGCGGGCGATCGCCGGGGCCCCGCCCTCCCCATCCCCCGCACCGCCGCGACCGATGCGGCCCGCGAATCCGACGATCGCCGGACCTCCGGGGCGGCGTCTCGGCCCCGGGTCGGTAAGGCTTTTGCATTGAGATCCGGTCGGGTGCGAAGACGCCGGTCTCGAAGGTAGAAGGAACCGACGATGCCGATCTCGTCCAAGGCTCTGAAGCGTGCCGCGATCGCCCTGCCGATCGCGGCCGTCCTGGGGTTCGTCGTCGTCCGGACGTGGGTCGTGCCGGTGGTGATCGCCGGGCAGATCCGGGCCCGCGTCGGGGGCAAGGTCACGATCCGGGACTGGTGGCTCGACGGCCGCTCGGCGGGGGTGGTCGGCCTGTCCCTGCACGAGGGGCCGGGCGCGGGGTCGTCGGCGTGGGCGACGGCCGAGAGGGTCGAGACCGACCTGTCGCTGAGGGGCCTGCTCCGGGGCCGGTTCACGCCCCGGCGCGTGTCCCTGGTGCGCCCCGTGCTCGACTTCCGCCTCGATCGCGACGGCCGGTTCCGCAACCTGCCCGAGTTCCGCGGGGGCGGCGGGGGGCCGTCGCGCGTGCCGGAGGTCGTGGCGCAGGACGCGCGGGTGATCTTCCGCCAGGAGGGGAGGCCCGAGATGGTCGTCTCCGGCGTCTCCGGCCGCCTCCGGCCCGGCCCCGGTGTGCTGGTCGTCTCGGCCGAGGCCGATGACCCGTCGTGGGGCCGGTGGGCCGCCTCCGGGGCGATCGACCCCGGCTTCGGCAAGGGATCGGTCCGCCTGGACGGCGAGCGGGTCGCGGCCGACCCGAAGAAGCTCGCGGGCGTCCCGTTCGTCCCGCCCGACGTCTGGGCGAACGTCGCCCCGACCGGCCCGGCCCGCGTGGCCCTCGTCCTGGGCTGGGGGATCGGCGGGGTGGGGCCGGTCCGGACGCGGGTCGAGGTCACGTTCCTGGGGACGCGGGGCGCCTTCCCGACCCTCGGCCTCGTCACGACCGGCACCACCGGCCGTCTCGTCGTCGAGGATGGCGTCGTCCGCGTCGAGCACGTCGAAGGGGAGTCGCTCGGCGGCCGGGTCGCCGCGAGCGGGGTGCTCGACTTCTCCCGGACGCCCCCGCGCTTCGACCTCGCCCTCGCCCTGGACAAGGTCAACGTCGCCGACGCCCCCAAGACGTGGCAGCTCGACGAGGCGGGCGTGACCGGGCTCCTGACCGGCAAGGTCAAGCTCCGCGCGGTGCTGGCGGCGACGGGGGTGGATCTGTCGGGGACCTCGGGCGAGGGGGTCGTCGAGGGGGGGACGATCCAGGGCATCCCGTTCAAGACGCTCAAGCTCGCCATGCAGGCCAGCGGCAACGACCTGCAATACAACACCAAGGCGGCCGGCGAGGCCCGCGCCGACGGCCCCCTCCGAAGATTGGTCGGGTTACTCGTGGCGCTACAACCCCCCCACCCCGAGCCGAAGGCGGGGGGCGTGAAGCTGCCCCGGACGATCACCACGCAGCTGGAGCTGGAGGACGTGGACGTCACCCAGCTCATCGGCCGCGCGCAAATGCTGCTCGGCGCGCCGATCCCGGTGCCGATCACCGGGCGGATGTCGCTCAAGGCCGAGGCGACGATCCCCCTGGGTGCGCTGAAGGACCTGAAGGGCTACGTCTTCCACGGCGACGTGACGCTGACCGGCGCGTCGATCTTCCGGGTCGATTTCGGCCGGCTGGCGTCGCGGATCGACCTGGCCGACGGCGTGCTCGAATTGACCGACCTCCGCGGCCGTCTCGTCGACCTCCCCGACGGCGGCCCCGACAACCCCCCCGAGGCGTCGTTGGCCGTCGCGGCGCGGGGCCCGCTGCCTCCGGGAGGGTTCCGCGCCCACGTCCGCGCCGAGCTGTCGCCGCCGGGGCGTCTGGCGGTCCGGTTCGACGGCAACCAACTCCCCCTGGGCGAGCTCGGGGCGCCGGTCCTGCCGCGGCCGACGCCGCTGTCGGGCCTGGCCACGATCGGGGTCGAGGCCGCCGCCGACCTCCGCGCAGCGCGCGACCCGTCGTCGTGGACCGCCTCGGGCCAGGTCGAGAGCGTCCACATCAGCTACCGGGGCGCCGCTCTTGACGGCGCCTCGCTCCGGTTCGACCTGAAGCGGGGCGGGCTCAATATCCAGGAGCTCTCGGCCCGACTGCTCGGGCGCCCCCTGGTCGCGCGCGGGCAGGTCGACCTGAGGCCGCCCCGGTCGTTCCGCGGCACGCTCGACGTGACCGAGTGGGACCTCGCCGCGCTGCTGGCCGTGATCCCGGGCGCCGCACCCCGCGCCGGTCGTCGGCCGTCTGTCGGCGCACGCCGAGGCGAAGGGGACCGCCTCCCCCTGGTCGATCGAGACGCAGGGCCGGGGCCAGCTCGCCGCGTTCCGCGCCGGTCCCGTGCCTCTGGGCGACGTCCCCTTCCGGTGGACGACCCGGGGGGACGCGATCGTCCTGTCGGTCGTCGAGGCGCACCCGTTCGGCGGGACGGTCACGGCCGAGGCCCGCGTCCCGACCGTCGCCGGCAAGGCGACCGAGGGGACGGCGACCTTCGCCGCGATCGACGCCTCGCGGATCACCGCCGCGATGCCGGGGCAGGACCTCAAGCTCTCGGGCAAGGCCGACGGCGAGGTCAAGTTCGCGATCCCCGCCGACGCGAAGGCGCTGGAGGCGACCGTGCGGCTGTCGGCGCCCGACCTGGCGGTCCAGGGCATCCCGGCCGAGCGGGTCCACGCCACGGTGCAGGCGCGGCGGGGGGTGCTCCGGTACGAGGTGACGGCCGACAGCCTCGGCGGCAAGGTCAAGTTCCAGGGCGACTTCCCCCTGACCGCCGCGCCGGCGGCCCTCCCCGAGGCCGGTCCGGCGGCGGCCGACGCCGAGCTCCGCGCCGCCGGGTTCACGCTCGACCAGGTCTGGAAGGCGCTGGGCATGACCGGGGCCCTGGCGCGCCTGGAGGGCCTGGGGGCGATCGACGCCAACCTGCGGGACGTCCTGGCCGGGCCCGCGCCGGGCCTCTACGCGCACGGGGTGGTCGAGCTGCGCGACCTGAGCTGGGGCGCGTACCCGCTGGGCCGCCTCCGCGGGATCGTCGTGAAGACGCCGGCCTCGTGGCGGGTCGAGCCCCTCTCCGGCGCCATCCTCGGGGGGCTGGCGAGCGGGTCCCTCTGGGGGACCACGCCCGCGCAGGGCGCAGGCGGCTCGGGTTCGACCTGCGGCTCGACCGCGCCTCGCTGAAGCAGGCGCTGGCGTTCGAGCCGACGCTGGCCCGCAACCTCGACGGCGACGGCACGGTCCACATGGCGGGGGACCTCGGCGAGACGTTCCGCGCCACGGCCGAGGTCGACGTGGCGAACGCCCGGTTCGCCGGCCTCCCGGTGACGGAACTCCGCGCCCCGGCCGAGCTGTCGCTCGTGCCCGAGACGGGCTCCGGCGTGCTCCAGGTCCGCCGCTGGTCGTCGCGGCTGGCGGGGGGCCAGCTCCGCGGCGACGCCTGGTTCCACCTCGGCGAGGACCGCGCCTTCCGCGCCGAGGTCCAGCTCGCCGCCCTCGACCTCCAGGCGATCGCCCGCCTGATGACCGACGCCCGCCGCCCCGCCTCGGGCCGGATCTCGGGCACCGTCTCGCTGTCGGGCCCCGACCCGTCGTTGCCGTCGGGCTACCGGGGCCGGGTCGTCCTCGACCTCGACGACGCCTCGCTGGTGGCCCTGCCGATCGTCAACGAGATCGACCGCTTCCTCGGCTCGGCGCGGGGGGGGTGTTCGAGGACGGCGACCTCGCCGGCTCGATCGCCCATCGGCAGTTGAACATCGATCTATTCACCCTCCAGGGCCGGCTGGCCCAGCTGCACATCACCGGCACGGTCGGCTTCGACGGCCAGTTGAACCTGGAGGTGCTCATCAACACCAACCAGATCATCCCCCAGACGGGCCAGGCGCTGATCTCCCTGATCCCGGGCCTGCGCGAGGTCCTCGGCCGCAGCCAGGAGGCGGTGCTCCGCGTCGCCAACTTCCTGTCGAACCGCCTTCTGAAGCTCCGGGTCACCGGGACGCTGAAGAGCCCGTCCGTCGCGCTGGACCCCTCGATCGCCGTCGCCGACACGGCCGTCGGCTTCTTCGCCGGGGTACTCAAGCTCCCCCTCGGGCTCATGAAGTGACCGGCCATTCCCTCGTCCGACGCCCCTCCGCGACCGATCGGAGCGAACTTGCCTAACTTGCCGTTGGCTTCGTTTCGGTAAGATCGTGCCCGGCGTCCGGAGGCCCGCCGTCGAGACGAGCGAGAAATTGCCCAGACTACCGTTGGCTTCGTTTCGGGATCACCGTCACTGATGGGCCGCCGGCCCGCGATCGGGTCTGGAGAGGACGACCCGGATGATCCGGGGTTCCCCTTGCAGCATGGGGCCAAGCGACCAATCCAAAGGATTTGCGAACCAAACCTCAATTTGCTTTGTTTCGGGAAGCGTCACCGCGTGCGATCCGGCCCTCCTCGAAGGGCACCCGACCGCCGATTGTTCAACATTCGGTTCGTTCGGCAGAAGGCCCGGATCGCCGTCGGGTCCGTCCTGGCAACATGGCATCGGCTTCGGCCGGACCGTTCGGAATGTTACCCATCTTACCATTGGCTTCGTTTCGTCGCGACGCGAACGCGATCGGCACCATCGTAAATTCATCTTGCCCAGCTTACCATTGGCTTCGTTTCGCACCCACCGACTTTCAGCCACGGGCCGACGTCCTTGGGTTCGTTCGGCGCGTCGGATTTCGGTTCGTTCGGCGCGAGCAATGTCCCGGTCCAATCGCCTGGAGGCCCGGCTTTCCAAGGATCACGAGGCCAGGTGGCCCTATCTATAGGATCGGGCCGGAGCGGTCGGGCGTCCTCGCTTTCTCCCTATTTCGCTCATCACGACGGCGATGATCCCCGCGGTCGCGTGGCCCCACGATCGCGCGTCCTCCTCGGCCCCTGTGCCGCCCGTCGGCTTGCCGGCGCCCGATGCCGGCCGGGTCGCGACCCCGGGCCGTGAGAGGACGGCCCGGGGTGTCGGACTGGGAACGGGGTGGCTCACCGATTATGATGGCGTTTGAGGAGGGTCCCACCATGCCGCTCCGCGATCATTTCCGCCCGCCACTCGCTGACCGAAGGCCATGGGATGGCTTTCATGGGCAGTGGCCGGCCATGATCGTCATCGGCCTCAGCCGGAGGCTGCCCGAGCGCTACGTCGCCGAACCGCAGATCCACCTGGGCTCGGGGATCGAGATTGACGTGGCGACCTTCGAGGAAGACGAGGCGGCTGTCCCGGCATCCGGCGGTGGGGGCGACGAGGGCGGTGGGGTGGCGACCGCGGTCTGGGCGCCGCCGGAGCCGACTTTGGCCGTCGCGACCGACCTGCCCGCCGTGGACGAGTACGAGGTCCGCATCTACGACACCAGGCGCGGCCACCGGCTCGTGGCCGCCGTCGAGATCGTCAGCCCGAGCAACAAGGACCGGCCCGAGCACCGTCGCGCCTTCGTCGCCAAGTGCGCCGCGATGCTCCGGGAGCACGTCTGCGTCGCGATCGTCGACCCCGTCACGACCCGCACGTCCAACCTCTATGGCGACCTGATGGAGCTCTTGGGCCTGGCCGACCCCTCCCTGGCCGACGGTCCTCCCCCGCTCTACGCCGTCGCCTGTCGCTGGGTGAGGAGGGGGGACGCCTGGCGGCTGGAGACCTGGGCGCATCCCCTGGCGCTGGGCCAGCCGTTGCCGACCCTGCCGTTGTGGCTCGCCGCCGACCTGGCGGTGCCCCTGGAGCTGGAGCCGAGCTACGAGGAGACGTGCCGCATCCTCCGCCTCCCTGCCCCGTCGCACGCCGGGTGACGAGCCCGCCCTCCAGGGCACGTCCCGCTCCGCGCCACTTTGCCCCGGCCACCCGCCGCTTTCGGCTCCTGACCCTTTTCCCGCTCTCGGCCCCGCCTCATGCGATCAGAGAAGGGCCACGGATGCTGAGCATTCTCGACGATCCTCGACAATCGTCGACGATGCTCACGATCAGGATGCCAATCCTCATCCGACGCGATGCAGGATCGGCTCCTGACCCCTTCCGCCTCTCGCCCTTCGAGATAACCTATTAGAACTTGCCGGCGTCGATCTCTTCGCCACCGTTTCGGGTGATGAGTTTTTGCCAGAGGCCGGGGGGTGAGTTTTCAATGGGGGCAAGTTGGGTGGGCTCGAGGGGAGAAGCGTCGATCGTCTCCTTAATGAACCGGACGGAGCCGTCCGCCATAAGGCCGTTGACGCCACCGGGGTGGAGGCTTGAGGCGGACCAGGCCCAGGCCGCGGTGTGCGACATCGCGCCGGGCGGCTTCCGCTTGTAGACGTTCGGCGGAAAGGCGCCCGAGAGGAGTGTTTGACCCATCCCGCCGGAGACCCACCAGCCGACGTGGTCGGGCAGGTGGGGATCGGCCGGGTCATCGACCATCTGCACGGTCGTCGTGGACTTGTCGGCCACGATGAGGGTCTGGCTGAGGCCGTCGGTGATGGAGGCGGAGGTGATCGGCAACACGTCGCCGAAGAAGCCGTCGGATCGGGCGGCAGAATGAGGGTCGATGGTGCAGTTCCGGCGAGGGTTGGGGAGGGCCCCGGCGATCTGCGACGCGGCAAAGCCGCCATAGCTGGAGCAAGCCATCGCGGAGTCGTCCGGGAGCGGAGCCCAGTCGAAGTCGTCGAAGGCTCTCCGGCGCAGGCGTGAGGCCTCCGGGTCGCTCGGGCAGAGGTAGAGGCCGACCGAGACGGCGTGGCCCGTGGTGTTCTCCGGGGCCAGGATCCAGAGGGAGAGGTTGAACGTGTTGTAGAGGGGGGCCTGCTCAACCTGAGGCAAGATCGCGATCAGGAAGCTCCGGTCGACCGGCCCGGAACAGGGGACCCCTGGAACGAGTTGGCGGGGGTCGTGGGTGCGTAGGCGGCCGGGCGGGAAACAGCCGAGGGCGCCGTGGTAGGAATGCAGGGCCTGACCGATCTGGCGGAGGTTGTTCGTGCAACTCGCCCGGCGAGCGGCTTCGCGAGCGGACTGGACGGCGGCCAGCAGGAGCGCCGCGAGGATTCCGATCAGGGCGATCACGACCATGGTCTCGATCAGGGTAAACCCGCGCCAAGGACATGACGCGGCGTAGGGGGCGCGTGCGTCCCCGAAGCCGAGAGGCCGGCCACTTGTCGGCGAAATTGGTCGAGTCGCCATGAGATGGCCCTCAATTGACCCGCCCGTTGCCGGTGTCCTTGGGCAGGGAACCGGCCCTCGCCACAGCCTCACGCTCGGGCCAGCGAAGGGCCGCGAGATGCCAGACGCCAGAGGACGATGGCGATGGCACCGACGAGAACCGCGATGCCGGCGAGCCAGTACGGGAGAGTGTTGCGAGGCCGGGCCGCGTGGACCAAGTCGGGTAGCCCGTAATGGGCCATGTTGAACTCGGAAATCGGGGTGGGGGCGAAGGTCCAATCCGTGAATTCGCAGTGATGGACGACGCCCCCGGGCATGTCGAGCTTGACGCGACGTGGGAGCGGGACCCCGCCGCGAGACGGGTCGTACTCGACCTCGTAGGCGGTCAGGTCGGCGGGATTGTTGCTCGGGTGGAACCGACACGACCGCACGGTCCAGCCGGCGTCGGGGTCCAGGACGAATGAAATCTGCGACTTGGTCGCACCCGAACCGGACATGCACTCGACCTTCGTCAGGATCTTGCCGCCTTGGTCGAGGGTCTCGGCCGCGGTGATCTCGAGGCCGGGACTATCGAGGAAGCGGGCCATAGGAAGGCCCGCCACCCCGTTGTGGGCCATGACGAACCGCCCGAACGCGGCCAAGTATCGATACCCCTCCTTCCCCGTGGTACCGATCCCTCGGACGGTGTAGCCTTTCGCGTTGGCGGGACGATGGGGCTCAAACGCAGTGCCTTCCCCGACGCAATAGACGACTTCTCCGAGCTTCCTCGGCCGGGAATCCCGTGTGAAACGCAAAAGCTCAACCTTCTCCATGTTGTGATCAATGGCGAAGTGGGCCTCGGTGAGGATCGAGTCCACCTTCGCAGACGTGCGAGGCTTCTCGCGCCAGATTCGGGCCGTGCCTCGCACGCGGGCAAACATCGCGTCAAGACGCCGGGCGGCAGCGGGCCACTCGCTCTTGACACGGCCCAGTTCGGCCTCACCGGCATCTATGGCGGGAGCGGTCCCGAGCAGGATCAAAAGGATGACCACATGGAGCCCGATGGTTCTATGCATGGATTCGAGGAACGTACCGGAACTATCTAAGGAGTAAGCTCCGAGGTGGTGTCCTGGCCTGGCTGTGAATCGGTCGTAAGTTGAGGATGGCCAATAGGTTGGGGGGCGATGGCCAGGATCCTACCCTGTGCTGCAACCTTCACCCGAGTTCAAACTTACGCCGAACACCCGAGGTTTGCGATCAGGCCAGGATACCCCCTTGGAAAGTCCGTAGCACAACGAGAGAACGATGAGGAACTGAGCCAGGAGCGATCATGGTCGAAACCACAGGGGGCCGGTCCCCTTTATTCGCACGTACAGATCCATGGAGGACTAGGACCAGGGCCTTGGTTCACCCTCGTGCAGGTCTCCGAATTAGAACAACCTGACGACGGGCAAATCCATGCACCGTTCGACGTCCTCATTTTTGCGCATATCACCTGAGCCGCCCCCCACGCGTACGTCGAGGCGATCGCGAGCACGGCGAAGGCGAGGGACAGGGAGAAGAGAATCACCGAGGCCGCCCTCTGCAGATGGCGCATGATTCATCTCCACTTTGAATGGGGTTGGGAAGTCAATGGCACCGCTGAATTGCGCGATCCTGGGTCATCTCATCTCGGTCTGAGTCCTCCGGTTGTGAGGGGTGCAAAATGGAGACTGTAGCCCACGACGATTTCAGCAGAGCGGGGATCATCCGTGTACAGCAAGATTGATCCATCGAGCGCGGTCTGACCTTCGCGGGTGTTGACCGTCGCCGTGACCGACTTGGTTTCCGAAGCCGCGAGAGTCATGGGAAGATCTCGCGTCACCGTGCATGCACATGATGCTCTCATGCCGATCAACCTGATCGGATGTCTGGAGGTGTTCGTCAGGGCATAGCGAAGGGCAACGCGACTGCCGGGACGGACCCCAGCCACCGACTGGAACGGCGGCGTGACCACCAGCGCACCACCTCGCATGGCGGACAACATTATCGCCAAGGAGCCGAAGCGAGAGTAGGCGTAACCCGCGCTAATACCGAGGATGATCAGGGTCAACGAAAGTACGCGGAAGAGGAGGCTTCGGCTGACCCTGGCAACCGTGCTGCACGCGAAGTTCCGGACTTGCGGTCCTATCTCCGCCATGTCGCGAGCCCTCGGTAAGGCTCTCATCAAGACTTGTCAGCGATGCCGTATCATGCGGTGGTTGCCGTGCCGACTTCACCCAGGTTGAGATTCAGGCAACGTTACAAAAACTATTTGCCGCCGTCAACCCCTCTGGTCCATAATATTCCAGCCGGGCGCGTGGGAGCCTCGTGCTCGCGACACCCCTGCGGAGAAAAACGGGTGTCCGAAATAGCACAAAGTCGTTGGGTGCGCCAAATCATCGCATGGGGCCTGCGCCGCGCAGTGCGTCTGGCGCGTATGGGGCGTGCCCACCTATCGCTCAGGATCGCGCTGCGCCTGGCGAAGCTGGCTCCTACCATACCCTTGCTGCATTTCTATCTTGCCAAAATTGCGTTGTCCTTGGGCGATACCGATACCGCGGGGAGGGCCCTCCACGCGGCGGTTGACAGTGGTCAATTGAATAAAATCAAATATTATTGTCATGCGGTGAAGTTGTTCCTTGAACTCTACAACTTGGACGCCGCAGGGAGATGTCTCGAGGAAGCCAAGCGAGCCTATCCGACGTCCCGGCGCGTCTGGGTTTTGCTTGGCGAGCTTTGCCGAATCCGAGGGAGTACCGGCGACGCGGTGTGCTGCTTCGAGACTGCGTTGACACTGGCTTCATCGCGCAATGACCAGCTCATGGCATTAAATGGGCTCGCAGGCTGTTTCGCGGACACCGCGCAAGGACGACGCCAAGAGGCTCTACAGCCGCATGATTGACCTCGCGCCGAACGTGACAGCGAGCTACTATCAGCTTGTCACGGTTCAGGAAAATTTCACTCCATCAGATGATATTGTTGAATCGATGATCAAATTACTTGAATCCGGCCGCCTCGGGGACAGGAGGCGCATGCATTTGCATTACGCGCTGGGCAGGGTGTACGATTGTGGCCGGCAATACGGAGCAGCATTTGCGCATTTTATGGTTGCGAACACGATTCGTGCGAGCCTGCTCCGGTCGCGTCAAACGGGGCGGCTCGACGAGGGCGCACGGCCGAGGGGGCCGAATCGAGAATGAAAATATTTGATAAAAAATTAATATTCGAACTAAGTAAACATGGCGATCAAGATGACTTTTTGATTTGCATCGTTGGCATGCCTCGGTCGGGGACCACCCTCCTCGAACAGATCCTCAGCTCGCATCCCAACGTGGTGGGTCTGGGCGAGCGTCCGGACTTCTTCCTCCTCGCGAAGGGGTTGCAGGCGCGGCTTCGGAGCCGCCATCCGTATCCGTTGTGCTGTGAGGCCATGACGTCCCGAGACGTACGGGAGATATCGCGTTCTCTTCGCAAGCGGTTGTGCCAGTCATCGGGCTCCTCCTCACGAGTCGTCACGAAATTGCCCGGCGACTACTGGGAGGTCGGACTCATCAAAATCTTGTTTCCCAACGCGAAGATTGTCCACAGCCAAAGACATCCGATTGACACTTGCCTTTCTTGTTTCATGCAAAATTTTAGATATTTAGAGTTCGTAACCGACTTGAAGAGTTTGGCCTCGGAATACCGCATGTACGAGCTTATCATGAACCATTGGAGGAATGTGCTAGGCGCCGGGGGCATGTTTGAGTCATCGTATGAGCGATTGGTATCGGACCCGGAGCCCGTGGTTCGCGGCCTGCATGATTTCTGCGGGCTTCCCTACAACGAGGGCTGGTCGGAATTCTGCAACCATCCGAGGCGAGTCGATACCGCAAGCAAGTGGCAAGTGCGTCGGCCAATCTATCGGTCATCCGTCCAGAAATGGAGGAACTACGCGGCATTCCTCGGGCCGCTTTTGGAGCTCGGGGGAGACCGATAACTCGCATGAGGCGGAAAGGGGTCAGGAGCCGATCTCGGCATTGTCCGCAGCCCCAGCCTGGTAGGGTCCGCTGTGCGGACCATCCGATGCTGGGTTGGAGCGGTCCGCACAGCGGACCCTACATGGCTGACGATTGTTGACCCGCCGTCGTCGCTTCCCGCATCAGCCTGGCGACCGCCTTCGAGTCGTCATCGGCGCAAGCTTCCAGCGCCCGCACCACCCGACGTCTCCGCTCCTCGGGATGATTCTGGGACAGCTTCCACTTGCCTTCGAGCCTCGTGATCTCGATGCGGAAGCCCACGATCGCCCCGAGCAGCGCGTCGACGTTCGGGGCCGTCTCGTCGAAGGCCCAGGGCCCGGGCCTCGGGCCCTCGTAGGTCCGGACGCTCCTGCGGAGGATGTCCAGCAGGGCGTCACGCCCCTCGACGACGCGGAGGGGGCCGTAGGCGTGGACGGCGACGTAGTTCCACGTCGGGACCGTCGCCGGCTCCTCGTACCACGACGGCGAGACGTAGGCGTGCGGCCCGGAGAAGACGGCCAGCACCTCGCCCTCGACGTGCTCCCACTGCGGGTTGGCCCGCGCCATGTGCCCGAGCAGGTGGCCGTGCGGCCCGGCGTCGGCGTCCAGGAGGATCGGCAGGTGGCTGGCGATCAGCCCATGAGCGCCGCGCGAGGTCAGGACGGCGAAGCCGTGCCGCCGGATGACCTCGTGCAGCTTGGCCGTGCCGGTCTCGGCGAAGGCGGAGGGGATGTACATGACTCGTCTTCGGCTCCTCCGTCCCGCATCCCGTCCGGCGCAGCCCCGCGCATCGCCGTCGAAACGACCCCGCGTGCGGTTTCATCGCCCGGGTTAATAGGCGTCGCTGCTGATGACCTCGCCGCTCTGCATGGTGCCCAGGGCCCGCCAGGTCTGGATCGGGGTCGCGTTCTTGATGAACTGGACGTGGCCGTCGCACATCACCGAGTTCACCCCGCCGGGATGGCGGCTCCGCGAGCCGAAATAGTCGAGGTTGGCCGCCGAGTAGACGCACGGCGGATTGATGCTGTAGGGATAGGCGCAATGGAGTGATTGGTAAATGATGTCGGGGAAGGTGCTGTTGGGCCCGATCGCCGTCTCGAAGCTGCACGCGTCGCCCCACCAGGTAAATCCGCGGAAGTCGGTCTGGTTCGGCTGTTGCCCGGGGATGTTCACCCCACCCCCCCCCTGCCCCTGGACGACCTCCGAAACCATCAGCGTGTTGCTCGTGCCGTCCGTGATGTCCCTCAGGCTGAAGACGCCGCCGACGGCGCGCCATCCCGGGCTGCCGGCGTACGTCATGTCGGCGAACGGCGCGGGGGTCCAGATGAGCGACTTGCCGGCGTAGTACGGGTCCGGGGCCGCATTCAAATGCCCCTGGATGGTCGACGTCCCGAAGTTGGCCGCGTAGTTGTACAGCGGGTAGACGCCGTACGCCTTGTCTTCGAGGTCGCTCGGGCAGGTGTAGGTCTTGATCCGGGTGTGGGAAACCGTGGTGTTCGGCGGCGACCCGTAGGTGAGGAGGGTGCCGTTGGGATCGGAAGCGGCGCTGCCCTGGTTCCAGGCGTTGAACAGCGCGCGTTCCTCGGTGTAGGGCAGGATGAAGATGATCCACGTCCCCCACCCATAGTTGCTCGAGCCGGGGGGCAGGGAGCCGTAGGTGCTGTTGTAATTGTGCATGGCGAGGCCGATCTGCTTCAGGTTGTTGACGCACTCGGCGCGCCGGGCCGCCTCGCGGGCGGCTTGCACCGCGGGCAACAACAGGGCGATCAGGGCGGCGATGATGGCGATCACCACCAACAGCTCGATCAGGGTGAAACCGCGAGAGGAGTGTCTCTTCATGGCATTGACCCTCGAGAAGGGGAATCCGCGGGCCTACACCTCGGAGGAAACAGAGCCCGGCGCCGGGATCGGGGCCGGGGATGCGAGCAACGGATCGCCGAGCGGTCGGGCCCGAAGGGAGCCGGGCCCCCTCTATTTCTTGGGCGCAGCGGCGGAACTCAGGTCGAAATTGAAGGAATTCGACGCGCCCCCCTTCACCTCGACGACGAGGGTCGTGGCCGTATTGTACCGCGCCGGAATCCGGTTGGGGGGGAGGGCCGCCTTGCCCGACCTCACCGACTCTTGATACCTGGCGTCGGCGGCGTCGGCCTGCTTTCGCGCCGCCTTGCCGGGGACCTCGCCGGGCTCCTCGACGGGCACCGCACCCTCGAGACTCTCGATCGACACCTTGTAAGGGCCGGGCACGAGCCCGTACGCCTGGGGCATGGAATACCGCCCGTCGTAGATCGACACCATCCCGGGTGTCGGCGACTCCGCGGTCGGCGAGAAGGCGATGGTCCCCCGGGCCAGCGGCGCACCGTCGAGCGTCACCCGGCCCGAGACGGCCTCCCTCGGGAGGTCATCCACCGCGGCGGGGCCGCAGCCGCCCAGGGCCGGCGCCCCGCAACAAGCCAAAATCCACATGAAATTATTCTTAAAAATAAACATTTGAGTCACATTTGCGCCTTCCGGGGCGGGCGTCGTCCTTCGGCGGGGAGTGGACGGGGCGTCTCTCGGCTTAATCTACCTTGATGTGGACCCCGTCCTCAAGCCAAAAAAGCGGCGGGTGGTGCGGTCACGGAATCCGGTCGATCTGGGGTTGGACCCCGGCCACCCCCCGCCTCGGGCGGCAGGGACGGCTCGACGGGCGCCGGCTGTGAGTCCGCCGTCCGCGTCCGCGAGAATTCGCGGGGGTCGCGGGGCGGCCAGGACGAATTGTTTCGGCGTCGCGGCTTGCGGGGCGGGCGGGGGGCGGTTAGACTGGGCGTCAGACGTTCGTCGGATGCGGGCCGGGGCGCGAGGGAGGGCCGAGCCGTGCGAGAGCTTCAGAGGCCGATCGGTCGGGTCTGGCGGCGGATGCGGTTCCAGAGGTTCCTGACGGCTTTGGTCTGGTGCTGGGGGGGGGCGCTGGCGCTGGCGGCGGTGGCGATCGCGGTCGAGAAGTTCGCGGCGCGCCCGCTGCCCGGGGCCGACTGGTGGCCGTTCGCGATCGCCGGGGGCGTCGGGCTGGTCGCCGCGGCGGTCGTCGCGCTGGCGGGAGGGCCGGGCCGGGTCGAGGCCGCGGTGGCGATCGACCACGCCTTCCACCTCGACGAGCGGCTCAGCACGGCGCTGACGCTCCCCGACGACCTGCGCCGGACGCCCGCCGGCCGCGCCCTGCTGGCCGACGCGATCCGGCACGCCTCGGGCCTCGACATCGGCTCGCAGTTCGCGCCAAGGCTCCCCCGCCGCGCCTGGGTGCCTCTGATCCCTGCGGCCCTGGCCGTCGCGCTGATGACGGTCCCCCCGGGTCTCATCCAGAGGAGGGCCCAGGCCAGGCCGTCCGAGAAGGTCGACAAGAAGCTCGTCGCCGACCAGTCGAAGATGCTGGCCAAGCGGATCGCGAGCCAGCGCAAGGAGCTCGACAAGACGAAGCTCGACGAGGCCGACAAGCTCCTGGCCGAGATCGAGAAGGCCGCCGACGCGCTGGCCAAGGCCCCCCCCGCGCGGAAGGACCAGGCGATGGTCGAGCTCAACAAGCTGACCGACGCCCTGAAGGAGCGGCAGAAGCAGCTCGGCTCGCCCGAGCAGATCAACCGCCAGCTCCAGCAGCTCAAGGACCTGGCCAGCAACGGCCCCGCCGACGACTTCGCCAAGGACCTGGCCAAGGGCGACTTCATGAAGGCCGCGCAGGAGATCCAGAAGCTCCGGGAGAAGCTCAAGTCGGGCCAGATGACCGAGGCCGAGAAGAAGGCCCTGCGCGAGCAGATCGGCGAGATGGCCAAGCAGTTGGAGAAGCTGGCCAACCTCGACCAGCGCAAGAAGCAGCTCGAGGAGGCGCGGAAGAACGGCGGCCTGTCGGAGGAGCAGTTCAAGCAGGAGATGGCCAAGCTCGAGGACCAGGCCAAGGGCCTCCAGCAGCTCCAGAAGCTGGCCAAGCAGCTCGGCCAGGCGGGCCAGCAGATGGACAAGGGCGACCTCCAGAAGGCGGCGGCGCAGCTCGGCATGGCGCAGCAGCAGCTCAACGAGATGGCCCGGCAGATGCAGGAGCTCGCCACGCTCGACGGCGCGATGGCCGACATCCAGGACGCCAAGAACGGCATGGCCGGCGACGCCATGAACCAGATCGGCGAGAACCTCGCCGAGATGGGCATGGGCAACCGGATGAACAACAACCAGGCGCAGGGCCTCGGCCGCGGCCGGGGCCGGGGCGACCGCCCCGAGGCCCCCGACGCGACCAACACCTACAACACCAAGGTCCAGCAGCAATACCGCCAGGGCAAGGCGGTCCTCGAAGGGTTCACCCAGTCGAAGAACCCGCTCAAGGGCCAGAGCGTGCTCGACATCCAGGCCGAGATCGCCACCTCCGAGGGCCTCTCCGCCGAGGCCCTGACCAACCAGAAGGTCCCCAAGAACGTCGAGAAGCACATCCGCGGCTACTTCGACCAGATCAATAAGGGGAAATGAGGGTCATTCTCGGCGGGAGAAATCGCTGAGCTTCGTTGGTAGGCGTTGGAGACCCCGCCGATGGTGGTTCAACCGGAAGGCGATCCCTCATCGGAGAAAAACGCCCGTCGGACCGCATGGTTTCACGTCTATACCGACCGCCTCAGTGTCCAGCCGGCGGACCTGCCCCTTCGCTGCCCTTGCTGCTACTGCAAGACGTTTACCGAGCGAGGGGCCTTCGAGATCTGCCCCGTCTGCTTCTGGGAAGACGACGGTCAAGATGACCATGATGCGGGCGACATTCGCGGTGGCCCCAATGAATGGCTCGCTGAGCCTCACCGAGGCACGGGAGAACTATCGGCGGTTGGGGGCCTGCAATGAGCGTTCGATCGGCTGTGTGAGGCCAGCCCGCCCGGACGAGATACCCGAGGCCGGCGCCTAACCCGCCGCGTACGCGTTCACGGGGCGAGGGTGACAGTCGCTCAGCAGCGAAAAGGTGCGGCAGCATCAGAGCCGTTTGAACGGCTAGACGGCCAGAGGGAACCCGGAGGGTGCGTCGGTGGCGGAGTCGCATGCGGAGGCCCGACGGCAATGCGACCTCTGGGATGAGTGGCTCGACGGACTGCGCCGGGGGTGATGGCGCGTGGCGGGGGAGATGCGGAACAGGTCAGCGGGCCTGCTCGTCCGAGACCAGGCCCCTTAACTCCTGTCGCAAGGTTGAGCGGTCGAGCTGCGAACCGCGCAACAAATGTTTATGCAGTTCGCGCGGCTGGAATCGTCCTAACCCATCGAGTCATTTGGAAGTTCACTGATTGACGGGCCGACTTTGGCCCGTCATTATCGATGCGCTTTCGTGAGGGAATCACAAGTTGTGCAGTTCGGAAGGTGGCTGTGATGGCAGACGATATGACGCCCGTCTTCGAACTCGCCGGCTTTTGTGCGGCCGAGGCGCTACTGAATCTGTCCGGGAAAAACGAGACAAAGCTGAAGCCCGGTGAAGCAGCTCTCCTGCCTTCAGTCGTGATGCAGAATCCGGCAGGAAAGCGCGCGTTTACGATCTTCGACGACGTGACACGGGAAACCTTCGAGAAGATCGAAGGGCTGCTGGACCGGTTTTCGCCATCCGACAAATTCGCCGTCGTAACATCCGATGGCTACGTCACGATCGATGAGAGAAAATTTGACGCGATCGAGTTGAATGGCCACCGGCTCTCTGAGCCGCGGCAGTCCTTCTGCATTGTTGTACCCTACGTGCACCCTGAAGGCGACCGACCGTTCGGTTTCACTAGACCGCAAATTGCCTCTTACGGAGGATTCGATATGGATTCCGTAGACGTTAGCGGGGCATTCAGTCGAGGGCGTGACAGTCACAAGGACGCGAAGAGGATTTGGGAGTCGTTCTTCCGTTCGGAGCTTTGACGGCCACGCGGCCGAACTACATAACCACCAACTGCAGTGGACCGGCCGGGGTAACTCTTCACGGAGTGGGATAGCCGGTATCAGGCAGCCTTGACCTTTGGTGGTTCCGCTGGCAAGAGGGAGGGGATTGCTTGGCCACTTCGAGCCGCCTCGAAGCAGGATGTCAGGTAGTCCAGCACGTTCCGGCCCTGCTGCCGGCACGTCGCCACTACCGTCAGCATCCGCTCCACGAACCGGCTCCCTGCCGCGACGGGTGACACTGGTGGCATTTTCTGGGTGCCACTGGTAGTCTTCTACCAGTGTCTTCATCCGACCGTCCCGGAGCACTGGTAGAAGACTACCAGTGGCACCCGAAAGACAATCCGGGCCTGACGAATCAGTGGCTCCAGCCACCCCGCCGAGGAAAGGACGGTTCTCGTCGTCGATGGGAGATGATCAGGACGCACTCGCGACGGAGCGACGGTTCTTCACCGCTCTCGTCGAGGCCGACGTGGACGCCCTGGAACGGGTCCTCGCCGACGATTTCCTCCTGATCGACGTGATGAGCGGGTCGGAGGTCCCGAAGGATGCCTTGCTCGCGGTGATCGGGTCGGGCCGACTCGTGTTCGAATCGATCACGCCCGTCGACTCCCGCCTGCGCACCTACGCGGCGACAGCCGTGGTCACCGGCAGCACCCGCATGAGCGGGCGGGTGGCCGGGGTTGCTGCGCAACCCCGGCTCGGGATCGTCCGATCGTGCCGGGGTTGCGTAACAACCGCAGCCGCCCGCCGCGGTTCCCCTGGGCTGAGCCTTCGAGTACACTGGGGGAGTGCTCCGGTCCTTGTCTGGGGAGATTCCTCATGTCGAACCCGACCGTGAAGGATGAGGCTCGCCGGCTCGTCGAACGCTTGCCCGAGGACGCGAGCTGGGAGGATCTCCAGTATGAGGTCTACGTCCGACAGGCCATTGAAGCCGGCCTGAAAGACTCGCGGGAAGGGCGGACCGTCCCCATCGCGGAGGCGCACCGTCGCTTCGGGCTCGGGCCGGCATGAACGTCCACTGGACCGAGTCCGCGCTGGCCGACCTGCGGGCCGCCGAGGATTACATCGCGCGGCACTCCCCGCACTATGCCCGGGTGATCGTCGAGCGGGTCTTCGCCCGCAGCGAGCAGTTGGCCACCCACCCGCGGACGGGCCCGGTGGTCCCGGAATACGACGATGAGACGATCCGGGAATTGTTCGAGGACCCGTATCGCATCATCTACCGGGTTCTGGATCAGCAGGTCGATATCATCGCAGTCGTCCACGCCTCACGGCGGCTCCCGCGGGGCAACCGATCCCGAGATCAATAGTCGGGGAAACGGGGTCCTGCACAATCGGTGAGGGAGGAGGACGCCATGCCTTCAACGTCACCCATCATCCACAGCGACCCCGAGATCCTCGGCGGCACGCCGGTCTTCGCCGGCACCCGCGTCCCGCTGCGGGCCTTGCTCGACTACCTGGAGGCCGGCGATTCACTCACTGAGTTCCTGGAGGACTTCCCGAGCGTAACCCGCGAGCAGGCCATCGCGGCGTTGCGGCACGCGGGTGGCCGGGGCTGCGGCGCGACCCCGACCGCCCGGCCGCCGTCCGTGCGGCGTTGAAAGGCCGGTTGTGAGCCGTTGGGCTTCGACTTGCAATCCCGGGGGTAGTCGCCCAGACTCTCGTCGATGGACTTCGAGATCATCGGCGAGATCACCGACATCGAGCCCATCGCGGTCGGCAGGGCCATCCGCGAGTTGTCGCGCTGCGCAAGCAATACGGCCGGGGTCGGTGGCGTAAGAGGAAGGGTGCCGCGACGATCGGGCTGCCGAGCGGGAGGATGCGGCGGGCCGAGGTGCATTGGTACGAGGCGCACGGCATCGGTCGCATGGAGATCAAGCGGGAGCGCTACCTGGACCAGGGCATGAGCGATCGCATTCGAGACGATCCCCTCTTCGCGGTATGCATCAACAACCGCGGCTATCCGGCGTCGCTGGAGTTGCACAAGATCTACCGTGTGCTGCCCGACGAGGATGCGGCCCCGGAGGGCGACATCCGGGTCGTGGATGAAAGCGGGGAAGACTACCTGTATCCCGCGGCGTATTTCGTCATGATCGAGGTCCCCGCCGAGGTGCGGAGCGCACTGCTTCATGCGCCTTGAACGCGATGTCGCGCCGACCCGAATCCGATCCGGGTGCCAAGCCCTTCCCGCCAGATGGACTACAACACCGACAAGGTTGATGACGCGGTCCTCGCCCTCCTGTACCTGACGATGTCCGGGGGCAAGTTCGGCGTCCGTGCCTGGAAAGGTCACGATTGGGAGGCCATGAGGCGCCTCCACGAGAAGGGCTACATCGGCGATCCCAAGGGCAAGGCGCTGTCGGTGACGATCACCGAAGAGGGCAGAGCGAGGGCCGAGGAGTTGTTCCGCAAGCTCTTCGGGAAGCCGGGCTGAAACCGCCGGGCGGCCGGGCCGGTCAGAGGCCCTCGGCGGCGTGGCCGCGGGGCTTGGTGATGTCGGTCAGGAGGCGGCCCTTCTTGAAGATCGAGATCGTGCCGGTCGACTGCGAGATGCAGAGCGTCACCGCGTCGGTCGTCACGGTGATCGCGGCGGCGGCCTCGTGGCGGGTCCCCAGGCCCTGCGGCAGGGGCTCGTCGAGCTTGCCCTGCGGCGCGAGGTAACGGCCGGCGCTGAGGATCACGCCGTCGCCGCGGATGACGAACGAGCCGTCGATCGCCGAGAACTCCTTGATCGTCTCCTCCAGCCGGGGGTCGAGGATGTTCCGCTCGCACTCGGGGTAGCCGTGGAACGGGTTGATCACGAGCTGGTGGCTCTGCGACAGGACGCGGTCGCTGTCGCCGACGGCGAAGATCGTGCCGACCGGCCGCCCCTCGCGCCCCTCCAGGCCGAGCTCGCTGGCCAGGGTCAGCAGCCGCTCGAAGACGGCCGCCGTGACGTCGGCCGGCAGCGGGTCGGCGGCGCCGGCGGCGAACATCTCGATCTCGGTCCCCAGGTCGAGCACGATGATCGTGTCGATCGTCCCCGAGCCGTCGATCCCCGTCAGGCAGACGATCCGGTCGCCCATCCGGAGCAGGCTCTCGGCGGCGGCGACGAGCGTGGCCACCTTGATCTGGCCGGCGCGGGTCATCGGCATGTCGGGCACGCGGACGATCGCGCACAGGTCGGCCCAGCCCTCCGGCGCCTGGAACGCCGCGCGGCGGGAGACCAGGATCACGCGGAAGTCGACGTCCTGGATCAGGTCGGCGAGGTCCTTGTCGTCCTCGACCACGTCGGCGTACAGCAGCACGACGCGCGCCCCCACCTCGCGGGCGATCGCGTGCGCGTGGCGGACCAGGCTCCGGGTCAGCGTCTTCACGGGGGGCTCGCGGCTCGATGGGGGCTCGCGGGATCGGCGGAACGGCTTAGGAGTTACGCAGTTGGCTGTCGACAGGCGGTCTTTTGTAGGGTGGGTCAGCCGAGTCTTCGAGGCGCAACCCACCATCGGATCGGTGGGTTGCACTCGAAGACTCGGCTGACCCACCCTACCAACACCCCAACTGCGTAACTCCTACAGCTATCAGAACTATGAGATTTCCAATTGAAAATTTCAAATATGAGATTTCCGATTTGTTCGAGATTGCCGATCCGCGCGGCCGCGCGAGGATCGGTGAGGGGGACGGTACGGGCTCAGGGCCCCTCGCCGGCGCCGGGGCGGCGGGCCGATCGGCGTCGAACTCCAGCGCGATCTCCAGGATGCCCAGGTCGTCGAGGTAGTTCGGGTCGCTGGCGATGCCCGCCTGCTCGAACCGCAGGACGTTGCGGCCCGCCTTCAGCAGGCCGGCGGGGATCGGCAGGCGGACGCGCTCGGGGGCCTCGTTCTTGGTGGCGACGTGCCGGTTCAGGTAGTCGACCTCGCGGCCGTTGAGGCGGACCGTCGTCCGCAACTGCCCGTTCTTGACGAGGTTGGCGAACTGGAGGCCGGGGGCCTCGCCGGCCACCTGGACCGACGTCGGCCGACCACGAAGGCCGGGCCCGGGGGGACCGCGGCCAGCTCGAACGACCGCTCCAGGACGCCCCCCTCGGGCTGCGGCGGGTCGAGCGCGGGGGGCTGCGAGACGATGTCGTTGCCCAGGTGGTGCGCCGTCGGGTCGATCACCAGCCGGCGGCCCCGGCCGACGACCCGCAGCGAGACGAGGCGGTCGCGGGGCACGGCCAGGGTCCCGGCGTAGGGGGTGGCCAGGGTCAGGGCCGCGTCGGACAGGCCGACCAGGGCCCCGTCGGCCTGGTCGAGGTCGCGGGGGTCGTGGCCGGGCGCCGACCGCCATTCCAGGCGGACGAGCAGCCCCTCCACCATCCTCCCCGGCGCCGACGCGCGGCGGAAGTACAGGCCCGAGACGTCGCTCCAGGGGAGCGTGACCTCCTTGCCGGCGGCGCGGAAGACGACCCGCTCCTCGTCGGCGGCGCGGACGCGTGCCGAAGACCTGGTCGCCGCCCGAGAGCCGCGCCTCGTCCTGCGCGGGGTCGATCTCCAGGCCGCGGCTCGGCTCGGAGAAGCGGATCAACCGGAGGTCGTCGAAGTGGCCGGCCAGGCCGTCGGGGGGCTCGACGTTCTCGGATGCGTAGCTGGCCAGGCGGATCTCGACCAGCGGGCCGCCGGGCCCCTTGCCGTGCGCCAGGTTGTTGCCGTCGACGGCGAGCTCGGTCTGGTCGGGGTCGAACCGGACGGCCAGGCGGTGCCAGCCGGGCTTCCGCGCCAGGCGCTGGACGGCCAGGCCGGGGCCGCCGGGCGTCTCGACGGCCAGGCTCTCCTCGGCCCAGCCGAGGACGGCGCGGACCGTCTCGGGGCCGGTCGGGCCGCGGAACAGGAGGTCGGCGAACCACTGCTGGCCGGGGACGACCTCGCCGCCGTCGTGGAAGGCGACCTCCAGCCTCCCCGCGCCGATCGGCTCGGCCAGGCGGCAGGTCAGCGACGCCCCGCCGGCCGGGATGCGCAGGCTGTGCTCCTTCTCGACCCGGGGCGATCGCGACGATCTCGGGGTCGCCGGTCATCGACCATCGGCCGCCGCCGATCGCCTCGAACCCCTCGCCCAGCGCCTGCACCTCGCCCGACCGCTGGACGACCGCCAGCACCCCCGGCCGGGCCACGGCGACGACGCCCCCGACCGAGCTGCCTTCGAGGCGGACGCTCGCCCCGTCGATGGCGCCGAGGCGCCCCGAGATCCGCCGCCCCATCCCGAGCTCGACGCGGAACGGCGGGGCCACGGCGGTCGGGTCGAGGTCGGGGCCCTCGAAATCGACGGCCGAGCCGACCTCCAGCGGGATCGACCCCGCCCGCCTCGGGCGCGAACCGGAACCCGGACGCGGCGTCGCCGACCACCGTCCCCGCGATCCGCCGCCCCTCGGGCCTCTCCAGCGCCTCGCGACGGCGCCCGGGAGGCGCGCCGCGTCGTCCGACGACGCCGGGGCGGCGACCACCAGGAGCGCCAGTGCGGACCGAACGACGAGGCCGAGCCGTGTGTTCATCGCGTCGATTTTATGGCGGGTTTTCCCCCGGCGGCAAGCACCCGCCGGGCGAGATCGGGCCGCTCCGACGCCGGACCGCCGATTGTGGTCCGGACTCGTCATCGCGGCCCGCGAGGTCGCCCGTCGCGCCCTCGTCTTTCTGTACGGAAGATCAGAGGTTATAATCTGTTGTCTGCGGGTCACGAGGCGCAAGGGGGCGTGCGATGGGGATCATCCGGCAGTTGCCGCCGTCGGTCATCAACCAGATCGCCGCGGGCGAGGTCGTCGAGAGGCCGGCGAGCGTGGTCAAGGAGCTGCTGGAGAACGCCATCGACGCCGGCGCCGGCCGGATCGACGTGACCGTGGAGCGCGGCGGCAAGGACCTGGTCCGCGTGGCCGACGACGGCCGGGGGATGGCGCCCGACGACCTGCCCCTGGCCTTCACCCCGCACGCCACCAGCAAGCTGAACGACGCCGAGGACCTGTTCCGCGTCCGCACGCTCGGGTTCCGCGGCGAGGCGCTGGCGGCGATCGCCGAGGTGTCGAAGGTCCGCTGCCAGACGCGGCAGGCCGACGCGACGGAGGGGTCGGAGATCGCCATCGACGCCGGCTCGGCCGGGCCGGTGCGGTCGTGCGGGTGCCCGCCCGGCACGGTGGTCGAGGTGCGCAACCTGTTCTACAACACGCCCGTGCGGCGCACGTTCCTGAAGTCGGACGCGACCGAGGCCGGCCACGTCGCCGAGACGTTCGCCCGCGTGGCGCTGGCCAACCCGACGGTCCGCCTGACCTTCCGCTCGGCGGGCAAGCTGGTCCACGACCTCCCCGCGGCGACCGGCATCAAGGAGCGGGTCGCCGTCTTCTTCGGGCCCGAGCTGGCCGACGCCCTGCTGTGGGTCGAGAGCCGGATCGAGGCGATCCACCTCTGGGGCTACGTGGCGCACCCGTCGCAGAGCCGCTCCAGCGCCAAGGGGCAGTACCTCTTCGTCGGCGGGCGGTACGTGCGCGACCGCTCGCTCGTCCACGCGCTGACCGAGGCGTATCGCGGCCTCCTGATGGTCGGCCGGATGCCGGTGGCCTTCCTCCACCTCGACATCCCGCCCGAGGAGGTGGACGTCAACGTCCACCCGACCAAGATCGAGGTCCGGTTCCGCGACGGCCAGAGGATCTACAGCCAGCTCCTCTCGACGGTCCGCCAGACGTTCCTGGCCAGCGACCTCCACTCGCGGCTCCAGGCCCCCGAGGCCGCGCCGCCGGGGATGGCCGAGCCGGCCACGGCCGCGCCAGGAGCCGGGTTCGACCTGGCGGCGACCGCCGCCGATCGGCAGGCGGTCGCGTCGTGGTTCGCGCCCGGCCAGGCGTCGCCGGAATTCAAGACGTACCCCGCGCCGGGCTACGGCGGCGGGCCGGCGACGCCCGAGTGGGCCCGGACGCTCCCGCCCGCGCCCCCGGCCCGGTCGGCCGTCGCCTTCGACGAGTTCGCCGCCCCCTCCGCGGCCTCGCCGGCCGCCGCGGCGCCGCCCGCCGCCGCGGAAACGGTCGCGGAGGGTTCGACGCCGGCCCCGACCTCGCCCCGGGTGGCCGACCCGGCGACGGCCCCGCCGCGGGCGATCCAGGTCCACGACAGCTACCTGATCGCCGAGACGAGCGACGGGATGATGGTCATCGACCAGCACGCGCTGCACGAGCGCATCCTGTACGAGGAGCTGCGGCAGAAGGTCGCGCGGGGCGGGGTCGAGTCGCAGAGGCTGCTCGTGCCCGAGCCGGTCGACCTGCCGGCGGTCGAGGCGGCGACGGTGCTCGAACACCGCGAGGCGCTGGCGACGGCTGGGGATCGAGGTCGAGCCGTTCGGCGGCGACACGGTGCTCGTCGTCAGCGCCCCGGCGATGCTCTCGGGGCTGGCCCCCGACCGCCTGGTCCGCGACCTGGCCGAGCACCTCCGCACGCGGCCGCTGCCGCCGACGGCCGACGGGCTGCTCGCCGAGCTGCTCCACATGGTCGCGTGCAAGGCGGCGATCAAGGCGGGCCAGAGGCTCACGCCCGAGGAGATCGCCGCGCTGCTGGCGAGGCGGCACCTGGTCTCCGACGCGCACCACTGCCCGCACGGCCGGCCGACGGCGCTGGTCTTCACCAAGACGGAGCTGGAGAAGCAGTTCGGCCGGATCTGACTCGCGAGTGGCGGAGTGGGGAGATCAGGACAGCGATTCCACTCCCCACTCCCCACTCCCCACTCCCCACTCAAGAAGAGCCACCTTTCGCGACGGCCCGCCCGCGCCGTACAATCCGTCCGGATCGGCTCATGTTTCGGGTCGCGTGAGGGGGCTCCGGCGATGATCTGCGTGACGATCGGGCGAGGCCGGCACTCGTCGCTCGCCGACGAGTGGAAGGCGGCGGCGGACGCCGGCGTGGGGCTGGTCGAGCTCCGGGTCGACTGCCTGCGGCGCGAGCCCGACATGAAGCGCATCCTGGCCAAGCGGCCCACGCCGCTCGATCTTCACCCTCCGCCGGGGCGCCGACGGCGGCCTCTGGCGCGGCGGCGAGGAGAAGCGGCGTGGCGCTGCTCCGCGAGGCGATCGCGCTGGGGGTCGATTACGTCGACCTCGAGATGGACATCGCCCGCAACATCCGCCGCTTCGGCAAGACCAAGCGGATCATCAGCTACCACAACTACAAGGGGGTGCCCGCCGACCTCGAGCAGATCGCCGAGCAGTGCGACGAGATGGACGCCGACGTCGTCAAGGTCGCCGCGATGGCCACGAAGGTCTCCGACGCCTCGCGGGTGCTCCAGCCTCGGCGCCAAGGCCGAGGTCCCGACGGTCCCGATCGCGATGGGCCCGCTCGGCGTCTTCACCCGCATCCTGGGGGCGAAGTTCGGGGCCCCGTTCACCTACGCCGGCGTTCAACCCCGAGCGGATCGTTCGCCCCCGGGATGCTCAACTTCCGGACCTTGCAGCGCGACTACTTCTACGACCAGATCGACAAGGAGACCGAGGTCTACGCCGTCATCGGCGACCCGATCGAGCAGAGCCTCAGCCCGGCGATCCACAACGCGGCGTTCCGGCACCTGGGCATGAACAAGGTGCTCGTCCCGCTGCTGATCCCCGACGGCGCGCTGGTCCCGTCGCTCAAGGGGCTGGAGTGGCTCGACATCAAGGGGTTCAGCATCACGATCCCGCACAAGGAGGCGGTCCTGCCGCTGCTCGACCGCAAGGACCCGTCGGTCGAGCGGACCGGGTCGTGCAACACGATGGTGGTCCGCGACGGCAAGAAGCTCGGCTTCAACACCGACTACCTCGCCGCGATGGACTCGCTGGAGGAGGCGATGGGGGGCCGCGTCGCGGAGGGCCAGCACAGCCCCCTGTTCGAGAAGCGGGTGCTGATCCTGGGCGCGGGGGGCGCGGCCCGGACGATCGCGCACGGGCTGGCCAAGCGGGGCGCGAGCGTCACGATCACCAACCGCCACGACGACCGCGCCAGCAGGCTCGCCGAGGAGGTCGGCTGCCGGTCGATCCACTGGGGCCAGCGGCCGGGACGCTCGACCAGGTGATCGTCAACTGCACCCCGGTCGGCATGCACCCCCACGTCGACGACACCCCGCTGCCCCCGGCCGCCTTCAACAAGCCGGGCGGCCTGCTCGTCTTCGACACGATCTACCACCCCGAGAACACGATGATGCTGAAGCTCGCCCGCGAGCGCGACTGCCGGACGATCACCGGGGTGGACATGTTCATCTACCAGGCGGCCGAGCAGTTCCGGCTCTACACCGGCAAGGAGGCGCCGATGGACGTCATGCGCGACACGCTGAAGCGCAAGCTCGCGCCGGCCCGCGAATGACCCCCGGCCCGAACGTCCCGCGGGGCCTGGCGCTGGTGGGCCTGCGCGGGACCGGCAAGACGACCGTCGGCCGGCTCGTCGCGCGGCGGCTGGGCCGGCCGTTCGCCGACGCCGACGCCGAGCTCGAGGCGCGGGCCGGCCGTCCGATCGCCGCGATCTTCGCCGAGCAGGGCGAGCCCGCCTTCCGCGACTGGGAGGAGCGGACGCTCGCCGACCTGGCGGCCACCCGCCCCGGCGCCGTGCTGGCGACCGGCGGGGGCGTGGTGCTCCGCGAGGCGAACCGCCGGGTGCTCCGCGCGTTCGGCCTGGTCGTCTGGCTCTCGGCCGACCCGGCCGTCCTCGCCGCCCGCCTCCGCGCCAGCCCCCGCGGGCTGGCCTCGCGGCCCTCGCTGACGCCCGCCGGCACCCTCGCCGAGCTCGCCGCGACCCTCGAGGCCCGCGCCCCGCTGTACCGCGAGGTCGCCGACGCCGTCGTCGAGACCGGCCGCCGTTCGGCGAACGAGGTCGCCGACGTGATCGTCGATCTATGGAAGGATGGTCCACAGGTGACGCAGATGGGCGCAGACGAGTAACATTCAGGACGGGATGGAGAATCTTCGTAGGGTGGGCACCGCCCACCATCCGAGATCACAGACGGTGGGCGGTGCCCACCCTACGAGGACTGAATCCTCTTCGGACCGATCCACCCGCCCGAGTCTCCACCGTGTACCCGATGCTGCCCGTGCTGGTGATCGTGGGGGCGGGGCTGTTCGCGATCGGGACGGTCGTGGGGAGCTTCGTCAACGTCTGCGTCTACCGCATCCCCTGGCAGAAGAGCCTGATCTGGCCCGGGTCGCGGTGCCCGCGATGCCTGGCCGAGATCGCGGCGCGCGACAACATCCCGATCCTCGGGTGGATCGTGCTGAGGGGCCGGTGCCGCGACTGCGGGGCCCGGATCGCGCCGAGGTATCCGATCGTCGAGGCGCTGGTCGGCCTGCTCTTCCTGGCGGCCTACCTCGTCGACGTGATCGACGGGCCGAGGACCCCCTGGGGCGAGGTCCCGGTGTCGTCCCTGGGGACGTGGTTCTACCACGCGGTGCTGATCGCGCTCTTGGTCGCGGCGACGTTCATCGACTACGACCTGATGACGATCCCCGATCAGGTCACCGTGACCGGCATGATCGTCGGGATCGGCCTGGGGTGGTGGTTCCCCGAGATCCGGCCCGAGCCGGCCCGCGCGACGACGCACTGGGACGGCTTCTGGGTGGGGATGACGGGGCTGCTCGTCGGGGGGGGGCTGACGCAGACGGTCCGCCTGCTCGGGTCGCTGGCGGTGCGACGCGAGGCGATGGGGTTCGGCGACGTGACGTTGATGGCGATGATCGGCTCGTTCCTCGGCTGGCAGGCGGCGGTGCTGGCGTTCTTCGGCTCGTCGTTCTTCGGCATCGCGCACGCGCTCGGGAAGATGGCCGCCTACGTCGGGAAGCGGCTCCGCGGCGAGCAATCTTCGAGCGCCGATCGCGAAATGCCTTTCGGGCCCTATCTGAGCATGGCAGCGGTCGCGCTGGTCCTGTCGTGGCCCTGGTCCTGGCCGGGCGTGGCGCGGCCCTACTTCGAGATCGTTCGCGTGTTATTTTTGTACCTGAGCGGTCAGGAGACGTGACCCCGCGGAGGCGGACCGATGGCATCCCCCTACAAGAGGCGCAGGCCGTCCCTGGTGCGGAACTTCTGGATCTACCGCCGCCTGATCGCCTTGGCGATGGTCCTGGGCCTGCTGCTCTGGTTCATCTGGGCCAACAGCGCGGCCGTGACGGTGGCGTTCCCGTTCGGCCTGGGCAGCCTGGGCAGCACGGTGGGGCTGGTCATCCTGCTGAGCGCCCTGTTCGGCTCGCTGGCCACGGGGCTGACCCTGACGCTGGTGTTCTCGATGAGGCGGAGGAGGCTCTGGGGCGGGCGGGCGGACGACGAGGGGGACCCCCCCTGCCCGACGACCGCCCGCCGTCGGACTACGCCTCCAAGACGACCGACGGATTCCCCGAGTCGCGCTGGTCCTGAGGGAACGACGCCCGGACCCCCAATCCCGAACCGTGCCGCAATCGGCCAGGTCCCGACATGTCCCCGACCAAGATCGCCCTCCTCCTGGCGGCGCCCGTCCTGATGCTCGCGGCCGGCTGCGCCAGACCGGCCCGATCGCCTCGCACCGCACGTCGGTCGGGTCGCTCAAGGCGAGCGTCAGCCACCTGGAGTTCGAGAACGACCAGCTCCGCCGCAAGGTCGCGCAGATCGAGTCGGACAACCGCGAGATCGAGCAGCGCCTGACGCAGGAGGAGACGGAGAACGGCGACCTGATCGCGCGCCTCAACGACGCGCGCAACCTGTTGAAGACCAAGGGCTACGACGTCGCCGACGGCGACCGTCCGGCGGCCCGTCCCCGCGACGAGTGGCCGTCCGAGCCGGCGACGACGCTCCCGGCCGGCCGGTCGAACCGCAAGCCCCGCAAGCCCCCGTTCGCGCGCATCCCGGGCCGGATCGACGCCGTGCCGGCCGACGAGGCGCCCGACCCGATCGGCGGCGAGCCGCTCGAACCCCCCTCGGCGCATCCTCGCGACGACCTCGGGCCGCAGAGCCGTCTCGACGACCCGGACCGCTGGCTCCCCGTCGCGCAGGACCCGGCGACGCCCAAGGCCAAGTCCCGGGTCCGCTGATCGGACCCCGCCCGAGTTGCCGCGACGGCTCGCGGGCTGTTACGATCGGTCCGGAGGCAAGTCGTCACGCGATGGGCCCGGGCTGCCATGATCGTCATCGTCGACTACGGGATGGGCAACCTGCGGAGCGTGCAGAAGGCGATCGAGGCGGTCGGCCACGAGGCCGAGATCACCTCCGACCCGGACCGGGTGCGGCGGGCGGAGAAGGTGGTGCTGCCCGGCGTCGGCGCGTTCGCCGACGCCGTCGCCGAGCTCCGCCGCACCGGCCTGGGCGAGGCGTTCCGCGAGGCCGTCCGCGCCGGCAAGCCGTGCCTGGGCGTCTGCCTCGGCCTGCAACTGCTCTTCGACGCCAGCGAGGAGGACGGCGAGCACGAGGGCCTGGGGCTCCTGCCCGGCCGCGTCGTCCGGTTCGCGCCGGCGCCGGGGCTGAAGGTCCCGCACATGGGCTGGAACACGCTGCGGGTCCGCCGGCCCGCCCCGATCCTCAAGGGTCTGGAGCCGGGGCCCTCGGTCTACTTCGTCCACTCCTATCACGCCGTCCCGGCCAACCCCGACGACGTTGCCGCCGAGTCGGACCACCCCCACCCGTTCGCGGCGATGGTCTGGCGCGACAACCTGATGGCCTGCCAGTTCCACCCCGAGAAGAGCCAGCGCGTCGGGCTGGCGATGTATGCCAATTTCGCATCTTTGAAGTGGTGAGTGGGGAGTGGAGAGTGGGGAGGCATGTTTGGCTCGAAGACCGGATCTTGTGGGGCGTGTGCAACACGCCCTCTGCGGGAACCCCGTCCGGTGATGGCCTGTTGCACACGCCCTACAGGATTCAGCACTCCCCACTCCCCACTCCCCACTCCCCACTCCCCACTCTCTTGCGACCCCCGCCGGGCGCGTTTAGATTTGACTCGGTTGAAGACCGGCCGAAGACTGGGTGAAGGGACGCTATGGACGTGATCCCGGCCATCGATCTGCGAGGAGGGTGCTGCGTCCGGCTCCGCCAGGGGGATTACGACCGGGAGACGATCTTCGGCGACGATCCCGCGGCGATGGCCGCACACTGGGAGGCGGAGGGGGCGACCCGAATCCACCTGGTCGACCTCGACGGCGCCAAGGCCGGTCGGCCGGTCAACGTCGAGGCGGTCCGCGCGATCCTCGGCCGCGTGTCCGTCCCCTGCCAGCTCGGCGGGGGCGTCCGCGACGAGGGGACGATCGCCTCCTGGCTCGACGCCGGTCTGGAAAGGGTCATCGTCGGGACGCAGGCGCTGAAGGACCCGGCCTGGTTCCGCAGGATGATCGAGGCCTATCCGGGGCGCCTGGTGCTCGGGCTCGACGCCCGCGACGGCCGGGTCGCGACCGGGGGCTGGCTGGAGGTCTCCTCGGTCGAGGCGACCGAGCTGGCCGAGCAATTCGACGACCTGCCGCTCGGCGGCGTGGTCTACACCGACATCGCGCGCGACGGGATGCTCGGTGGGCCGAACCTGGCCGCCACCGAGGCGCTCGCGGTGCGGCTGACGGCCCCGGTCATCGCGTCGGGGGGCGTCGGCAGCCTGGAGGATCTGGACCGCCTGGCGGCCTTGCCGATCGCGGCTTGCATCGTCGGGCGGGCCCTGTACGACGGTCGTTTCCGGCTCAACGAGGCGCGGGAACGGGCCGGCGACCGGCCTGTGGCACCCTAGCGGGTCGTCTCGACCCGCCCATCTCGCTTTTGCGGTGTCTCGGTCGTCGGCCTGCGGCGGTTGGCTCAGCTCACACCCCGAGGGAGAGACGAGACGCCATGACCACGACCTATCACATCACCGATATCCGCAACATTGCCCTGGCTGGACATGGGGCGTCGGGCAAGACCAGCCTTGCCGACGCCCTGCTCTACGCCGCCGGCGCCACCGACCGCCGCGGGTCGGTCGACGACGGGACCAGCATCTCCGACGTCGACGACGAGGAGAAACGCCGCCACTTCACCATCGACAGCCACCTGCTCCACCTCGACTGGGGCGACAAGCAGGTCCACCTGATCGACACCCCCGGCTACCCCGACTTCATCGGCCACGCCCTGAGCGCCCTGGCCGCCGTCGAGAACGTCGTGATCGCCGTCTCGGCGACCGCCGGCATCGAGGTCAACACCCGCCGCATCTTCCAGGAGGCGACCCGGCTGAAGCTCGGCCGCGTGATCGCGATGACCCGGATGGACGCCGACAACGTCGACTTCCTCGGCGTCCTGGGCCAGCTCCGCGAGAGCTTCGGCGCCGCGGTGCGTCCCGTTCTTCGTGCCGATCGGCCAGGGCCCGTCGTTCTCCGGCGTGCTCGACGCGCTGAGCCCCCCGAGGACGCCCCCGCCGACTGCCCGATGCACCCGTCCGAGGCGTACCAGATGGTCGTCGAGCAGATCGTCGAGACCGACGACGACCTGATGAACCGCTACCTCGAAGGCGAGTCGCTCGGCGCCGAGGAGCTCCGCGCCGCGGCCTGCCGCGCCATCGCGAGGGGCCAGCTCGTGCCGATCGTCCCCGTCGTCGGCCCGCAAGGACGTCGGCGTCAAGGAATTGCTCGGCGTGATGGCCGATTGCAGCCTGAGCCCCTCCGACGTCCACCGCCACGGCCACCGCGCCGAGCAGGAGGACGTCGAGCTCGAGCCGCACGAGGACGGCGAGCTGATCGCGCAGGTCTTCAAGACGACCAACGACCTGTTCATGGGCAAGCTCAGCTTCCTCCGCATCCACTCGGGCCGGATGGCGCACGACACGATGCTGGTGAACCTCCGCACGGGCAAGACGGCCAAGCCGGGCCACCTCTACCGCCTCCAGGGCAAGCAGCAGGAGGAGGTCAAGGAGGCGATCGCCGGCGACATCGTGGCGATCGCCAAGTTCGACGACCTGCACATCTCCGACACGGTGACCGCCGCGGCCCCCGGGCACGCGCCCCGCGTGGTGCTCGACCCGATCAAGTTCCCCACGCCGATGGTCCCCCGCGCCGTCGAGCCGAAGACGCGCGAGGACGAGCCGAGGATCTCGGTCGGCCTGGCCAAGATCGCCGACGAGGACCCGACCTTCACCTTCCGCCGCGACTCGCAGACGCACGAGCTGGTCATCTCGGGCATGAGCGAGCTGCACCTGGACGTGATCCAGAACCGGCTCAAGAGCCGCTACAAGCTCGACATCAACACGCACATCCCGCACGTCCCCTACCTGGAGACGATCGGAGGGACGGCCGAGGCGCACCACCGCCACAAGAAGCAGACCGGCGGCCGGGGCCAGTTCGCCGACGTCCAGCTCCGCATCCGGCCCCGTCCCCGCGGCGAGGGCTTCAATTTCGTCGACGCGATCAAGGGGGGGGTCATCCCCAACCAGTTCATCCCCGCGGTCGAGAAGGGCATCCGCGAGCAGTTGGAGAAGGGGGTCGTCTCGGGCAACCCGGTCGTCGACGTCGAGGCCGAGGTCTTCTTCGGCGGCTACCACGCGGTCGACAGCTCGGAGCAGGCGTTCAAGACGGCGTCGGCCAACGCCTTCCGCAAGGCGTTCCTCGAGGCGAGGCCGCAGCCTCCTGGAGCCGATCGTCACGCTGGAGGTGGTCGTGCCGATGGACAAGTTCGGCGACATCTCCGCCGACCTGGCCACCCGCCGCGGCCACATCACCGGCATGGAGGCGCAGCCCGGCGGCGTGCAGTCGATCCAGGCGACCGTGCCCCTGAGCGAGGTGCTCCGCTACGCCACCGACCTGAAGAGCATGACCGGCGGCCGGGGCTCGTTCACGATGGAGTTCAAGTCATACGAGCCGGTCCCGCCCAACATCCAGCAGACGATCATCGACCGCTGGACCAAGGCCCGCGCCGGCGTCGAGGAGGAGTGACGGCGGGTTGGGGGTGACGATTGCGGTCGGCCATCGCGGGTCGGGGGAGTCGGCGCTCCCCCGACCCGTCGGCGATGATCGTCATCGGGGCCGGTCGCGAGCCGACCGATCAAATCAATAGAACCCGCCGAAGTAGCCGACGCCGAAGCCGTAGCCGATGTAGGGGCGGGCGTAGTTGTCGATGTGCTGCTGGATCGAGTTGTACCGCTGGATGCCGACCTGCTGCGCCGCGACTGCTCATCCCAGTTGGGTCCGCCGCCGCGGTCGAAGCTGGCCACGCGGACGGGGTCCTGGTCGGCGACCTGGAAGCGGTCGCCGGGCGGGTAGTATTCCGCGTACCGCCCGACCCCGCCCGGGTTCCGATAGCCGGCGGTCAGGTCGCCGTGGTAATAGGCCGGGTAGGGATAGGGATAGTGATGGACGATGCTCTTGCGCCTCGGCTTGGCCTGCGCGGCGGCCGACGGCTGCGCCTGCGACCCGGCGCGGGGCGGGTTCGCCCGGGCGCCGGCCGTGGAGGATGGGTTGACGGGATTGGGAGGCGCCTGGGCCTCCGCCAGCGTGACCACGGCACCCGAAACGAGCAAGGCGGAGGCGGCTCGGCGGAAATGGCTCATGGAAGCACCTCGTGCGCCGGGAGGATCGTGCGTGACCCGGATGTCGGGGCGACGGGACCGGCCACCCTGTTATTCTAATGCACGGGGCCGTCCGGGGCAAAGACGCCCCCGGGCGATCCCTGGGACCGCCCCCGCCGCCGGTGCTCCGGTCCGACGAAGATACTGGCGGGCCAGCCGCCAATGGCACCCGGCGTGTCCTGGAAGCCAAAGCAGGCTCGATTCCTCAGCCAGACCCCGTGGAGACTTGATGGAGCCGTCCTGGCCTGCACCCATTGCGCTTCAGGTGACGAGGAGCGGATTTATTGAGGGTCAGGAAAGCGATGTCCGCGCCTTTGCAGCCCCGGGGGGGCGACCGTCCCTGGCCCAGGGCGCCAGCCCTGGGTCATGTCCCGAGGCCCTCAGCCCAGGGCTGTCGCCCTGGGCCAGGGACGGTCGCCCCTCCGGGGCTGCGGAGGACGAGACGATCGCGGACATCTCTTTCCTGACCCTCAATAAACCGCCTGGACCCTCCGGTCATCTGGAAAATGTCTGTCGAGAAATCTGGTGTGAGCCTCGCTGATGCGAGGCCGTTCCTGCGGAGGCGGTTTTTCGTTTGCTCCGACTCGCCTGGGTGGCTACAATCCCCGGATTTTGGTACCGGGTTCGTCACCGGATTGTCGAACTGCGGATGCCCTGCTCGTCGGCAGGTCCGGTTGTACCGCGTCAGCGTGTTGCTACGCGAACATCGTCACATTCAGGAGATCGGAGGACTCACACATGATGAAGACGCTTCTCATCTCGGCGGCGCTGCTTGTCGCGCCGTTCCTGTGCCGGGCACGTGCCGGCACGGTCAGCTTCGGTTTCTCCGCCCCGGGGGTCAGCGGCACCGTTCAGTTGACTTATGGCCCGGCGGCGGACGCGAACTATCCTCAAGCTTTCGAGGTGACCGGGATCAGCGGCACCTTCTCCGACTCGAACCAAGGCCTGGACATCGTGAATGTACCGATCGGTCCGCTCGTGCCAATCACGCACGACAAGCCGGACCTCACCAATTCCTTGGCACCGAACGATTTCAGTAGGTTCGCGGTCGCGACCGGCCTACCCGCGCAGAGCAACGGCGTCCTGACCTATACCAACCTGTACTGGCCGAACGGCTCGTCGCAAACGGCCTCCGATTACCCGTTGCACGGCGGAATCCTCGATATTTACGGACTGCTCTTCGATATTGGTGGCGGCCGAGTGGTCGACTTGTGGAGCGTCGGCACCCCCAGCGGGACCGGCCCCATCGATTACGGTGTCGCGGTCGCGACCCAGGCTACGGCATTGGATTAT
Source organism: uncultured Planctomycetaceae bacterium (assembly GCA_963708145.1). Lineage (GTDB taxonomy): Bacteria > Planctomycetota > Planctomycetia > Isosphaerales > Isosphaeraceae. Next base: position 1,652,606 of record OY970189.1, read on the forward strand.
GTCGCTGGTGGCGTGACGGTCGTTCCGGAGCCCAGCGCGCTTGTCCTGCTCGGCATCGGGCTGGCAGGGATGCTCGTCTGGCGCCGTGGTCCCCTCGGGGGTCGCCTTGAGGGCTGAACCGTCGCAGCCGTCGGGAACGTCCAGGGAGCGACAAGGACTCACTCGAGACGATGCGCCGTCGGGTCCTTTCCCTGGCAGCCTATCCGAAAGCGTCGAAAGGCGCGAGTACGATAGGCCTTTTCATGCGCGAACCGAGGCAGTCCCGATCGCTCCGTCAAGGTCGAGGCGCGTCACCCCCCACGGTCATACGATCACGATGGGTCGGCATCTCCCATCGGATCGGCTCCCGCCCCACGGCCTTCCCCCGCTCGGGGGCGTGGGTCACCATCGGGGATCATGCTGGGTCGCGGCCGAGGGCGCATGGAGGTCGACGATCGTCGCCGGGCCCGCTCACCCCGCGTCGTATGCCAGGTTGGGGGCGAGCCAGCGCTCGACCTCGGCGATCGGCATCTGCTTGCGGGCGGCGTAGCTCTCGACCTGGTCGCGGGTGATCAGGTCGACGGCGAAGTACCGCGCCTCGGGGTGGGCGAAGTAGAGGCCGCTGACCGACGCGCCGGGGTACATCGCGAACGCACTCGGTCAGCCGGATGCCGGTCGCCGCCTCGACGTCGAGGAGGTCCCAGAGGGTCCCCTTCTCGGTGTGGTCGGGGCACGACGGGATAGCCGGCGGCGGGGCGGATGCCGCGGTACTTCTCCGTCGATCAGGTCGTCCTTCGAGAGGTGCTCGTCGCGGCCGTAGCCCCAGTCGCGGCGGGCGCGCTCGTGGAGGTATTCGGCGAACGCCTCGGCCAGGCGGTCGGCCAGGGCCTCGGCCATGATCGTGTTGTAGTCGTCGTGCTCGCGGGCGAAGCGAGCCACGAGCTCCTCCAGCGCCGAAGCCCGCCGTCACGGCGAACGCGCCGAGGTAGTCGGCCGCGCCCGAGGCGACCGGCGCGACGTAGTCGGCCAGGCTCCGGAACGCCGTCTGCCCCTCGCGCTCCCACTGCTGGCGGAGCATCGGGAACCGGGCCCGCTCGGCCGTCCGCGACTCGTCGGTGAAGACCACGATGTCGTCGCCGTCGGCGTTGGCCGGGAAGAAGCCGTAGACGCCGTGCGCCGGCAGCAGCTGCTTCCGCTCGACGATCTCGCGTCGAGCAGCGTCGTGGCGTCGTCGAACAGCTTGCGGGCCTCGCGGCCGACCGTCGGGTCGTCGAAGATCCGGGGGTACTTCCCCTTCAGCTCCCAGGTCATGAAGAACGGCGACCAGTCGATGTACGGGACGATCTCGCCGAGCGGGAAGTCGCGCAGGACCTGCGCGCCCGAGGAACGGCGGGACGGCGATCGGCGAGCCGGCCCAGTCGATCGCGAACCGCCTCCGGACCGCCTCGGCGTAGGGGACGAGCTTGCGCTGGCGGCGCCGGGCGAAGCTCTCGCGCTCGCGCTGCTGCGACGGCGCGGTTCTCGCGGTCGATCTCGGCCGCGGCGGTCGGCGCCGGTTGAGCCGGTCGACGACGCCGACGCTCCGCGAGGCGTCCTTGACGTGGACGACCGTCCCGTGGTAGCTCGGCGCGATCTTGACGGCGGTGTGCTTGGCGCTGGTCGTGGCGCCGCCGATCAGCAGCGGGACCTCGAACCCCTCGCGCTCCATCTCGCGGGCGACGTGGACCATCTCGTCGAGCGACGGCGTGATCAGGCCCGACAGGCCGATCATGTCGACCCCCTGCTCGCGGGCGCGTCCCGAGGATCGTCTCGCACGGGACCATCACGCCGAGGTCGATCACCTCGTAGTCGTTGCAGCCGAGGACGACGCCGACGATGTTCTTGCCGATGTCGTGGACGTCCCCCTTGACGGTCGCCATCAGCGACCTTGCCGCGCGCCTTGCGCGCGCCGTCGCCCCCCTTGGCCTTCTCGGCCTCCATGAACGGCATCAGGTAGGCGACCGCCTTCTTCATCACCCGGGCGCTCTTGACGACCTGCGGCAGGAACATCTTGCCGGCGCCGAACAGGTCGCCGACGACGTTCATGCCGTCCATCAGCGGGCCCTCGATGATCGACGAGCGGCCGGTCGTACTTCTGCGCGGGCCTCCTCGACGTCCTGCGTCGATGAAGTCGGTGATCCCGTGCGACCAGGGCGTGCTTGAGCCGCTCCTCGACCGTCGCCTCGCGCCAGGCGAGCGCCTGGCCGGCGTCCTTCTTCCCCTTCTTCTTGACCGTCTCGGCGAACTCGGTGAGCCGGTCGGCCGCGTCGGGCCGGCGGTTGAGCAGGACGTCCTCGACCCGTTCGAGCAGGTCCTTGGGGATCTCGTCGTAGACCTCGAGCTGGCCGGCGTTGACGATCCCCATGTCGAGCCCGGCCTGGATCGCGTGGTAGAGGAACGCGGCGTTCATCGCCTCGCGGACGGTGTCGTTGCCGCGGTACGAGAACGAGACGTTGCTGACGCCGCCGCTGGTCTTCGCCTCGGGGAACCGCTGCTTCAGCTCGCGGACCGCCTCGATGAACTCGACGGCGTAGTTGTTGTGCTCCTCGATCCCGGTGCCGACGGTCAGGATGTTGGCGTCGAAGATGATGTCGCTCGGCGGCGAAGCCGACCTCCTCGGTCAGCAGCTTGTAGGCGCGCTCGCAGATGGCGACCTTGCGGTCGGCGTGACGGCCTGGCCCTCCTCGTCGAACGCCATGACCACGACCGCGGCGCCGTAGCGCCGGACGAGCCGGGCCTGTTCGAGGAACTTCGCCTCGCCCTCCTTCAGGCTGATCGAGTTGACGATCGACTTGCCCTGGACGCACTTCAGCCCCGCCTCGATCACCTCCCACTTCGAGCTGTCGATCATGATCGGGACGCGGGCGATGCTCGGCTCGGCGGAGACGAGGTTGAGGAACCGGGTCATCGCCTGCGGCGCCGTCGATCAGGCCCTCGTCCATGTTCACGTCGATGATGTTGGCGCCCGCCCTCGACCTGCTCGCGGGCGACGGCCAGCGCCTCCTCGTAGTTGCCCGTCGCGGATCAGGCGGGCGAACTTGCTTCGAGCCGGTGATGTTGGTCCGCTCGCCGACCATGACGAAGTTGGTCTCGGGGCGGATGACCAGCGGCTCCGTCCCGCTGTAGGCGGGTCCAGTGCGGCGCGTCGGGGACCTTCCGCGGCGCGACGCCCTCGACGGCCTCGGCGATCGCCGCGATCCAGTCGGGGGTGGTCCCGCAGCAGCCGCCGACGAGGTTGAGCCAGCCGTTGCGGGCGAACTCGCCGAGCGTCGCCGCCGTGTGCGTCACGGTCGCCCTTGAACCCGCCGAAGCCGTCGGGCATCCCGGCGTTGGGGTAGCAACTGACGCGCGTCCGGGCAGACCTCCGCCAGGCTCTCGATCGGCCGCCGCATCAGGTCCACGCCGACGGCGCAGTTCAGCCCGACGCTCAGCGCGTCGAAGTGCGAGACCGAGTCGTAGAACGCCTCGACCGGCTGCGCCGAGAGGGTCCGCGCCGTTGTCGAAGATCGTGCCCGAGATCATCACCGGCAGCCGCGTCGCCGGTCTCCTCGAAGACCTGGTCGATGGCGAACAGGCACGCCTTCATGACCAGCGTGTCGAACGACGTCTCGGGCAGGAGGATGTCGACGCCCGCCGTCGACCAGGGCGCGGACCTGCTCGGTGTAGTTGGCCACCATCTCGTCGAAGGTGACGTCGCGACGGCCGGGGTCGTCGACGTGGATGCCCATCGAGAGCTGCTTCTTGGTCGGCCCGATGCTGCCGGCGACGAACCGGGGCTTGTCGCGGGTCGCGCCGCGTGATAGTCGTCGGCGGCGCGGCGGGCGATCGCGGCGGCGGCCTGGTTCAGCTCGACGACGTGCTCCTCCAGGCCGAACTCGGCCATCGACAGCGCGTTGCTGTTGAACGTGTCGGTCTCGATGATGTCGGCCCCGGCCTCGAGGTAGGCGCGGTGGATGTCCTCGATCATCTTCGGCTGGGTCAGGACCAGGATCTCGGTGCAGTTCTTGAGGTCGTACGGGATGGTCCGCGAAGCGGTCCCCGCGGTAATCGTCCTCGGTCGGCTGATGGGCGTAGATCATCGACCCCATCGCGCCGTCGAGGACCATGATCCGCTCGGCGAGGATCTCTTCGAGGAGGCCAGGCTTGGTGTTCGGCATCGGCAACCATCTCGGAATGAGGGGCGATCGGCGAGTCCCGGAGGCTGGGGATGGCGGGGCCCGGCGGGGCGCACACCTTCACCCAATTCGGCGGAGCCTGATTATCCGACCTCCCGCGCACGGCTGTCAATGCCGGGTGGATGGGAGGCATCACCCAGATTGCGCAGCCTGCCCGGGGTCGTCTTCGCAGGGCTGGACCCCAAACGAATAGGACGCCGATAAACGCGGATCAAGGCGGATGGTCGCCGATCCGCTTTGGTCCGCGTCCCTTCGCGTCCCATCCCCGGAGCGTGCGTGACCCGAGCGATCGACGCACGAGGACCCACTTCAACTGTCACAGAAATGCAGCTGGCGATCGGAAAACGACCCGCGCTCGTGATGGCCCTCTAGCCCCGGAGGGGTAACGTCAGTAGCCCAGAGCTAAGGTGCAGGTGACGCTATCCCGCCAAGACATGGTGGGGAATCGGAATTGCATGCTTGATTGTGTGCTGCCCGCCCGTTGGCACCCCGTATCGATCCTGATACCCTGTTAGCGGCGACTTCCCCCAATTCAAAGGCCGTGCGGTTCAGGGTCGGCGAGCATGCATCTTGAGTTCGTGGTCCCCGGACCGCCGATATCAAACCAGTCAGTTGGTCCCAACCTGGAGGCTTGGAAGGCGTCGGTGGCGGCGGAAGCCGCGAGCCAGCATGGGGGCAAACCCATCCTCAAGAACAAACTGAAAGCTATTATCATTAATTTTCATATAGGCTCTCTACCGTCTATAGACTTAGATAACATGTCGAAACCGATATTGGATGCGATGCAGGGCATCGTGTACGAGAATGATCGCCAGGTCAGGCAGGCGGAACTGACGCACGTCCGGATCGAGGCGCCGTTCGTATTCGTCGGGGCGTCCAGGATCCTCGTCGCGGCCGTGCAGGCTGGTAACCAGTTCGTCTACGTGCGAATCGAAGACCCGGTCGACCCGTTCCCACTCCCGAAGTGACACCATGGACTTCGAAAGAGAATTGAGGCAGGTGGCCGATACCTACGAGAAGCAAGGGTATCACGTGACTATCCGGCCTGGGCCGGACGACCTGCCGCCATTCGCGAGGGATTTCAACATCGAGATCCTTGCCAAGCGAGGGACTGAAGGCGTTCTCGTCGCGGCGAAGAGGGACCGTGATGAAGTGGCCGCAGACTCAAATTTGACCCGCTATGCCGAAATCACCCGCTCGCACGAGGGTTGGAGGTTCGATTTCGCCATCCTGGGGGCGTCGGAACCAAGCACCAGGGAGATTGACGGGGCACGAGAATTTACGGAACAAGATATAGAACGATCATTTGTAGAATCAGCAGGAATGTCCGAGCTGAATTTTTTCCGCCCCGCCGTGATAACCGCTTGGGCTGGCTTCGAAGCGGCGATGCGGCTTAGGCTCCGCGCGGCGGGAGAAAGGACCGGCTGGGGAACTTCACCACGGACGATGCTGAACGAACTCTATTCCAATGGTATCGTCACCGCCGACGAATTTCGCAAGCTTGAGACCCTATTTCGTGTGCGGAACCAGATCGCTCACGGATTCATCTCCTCCCTTGCTTCTGATGGAGGAGCGGTGCAGTTCCTGTGCGATATCGGTCGCCGTTTGATCGAAGACCCTCAAAACGCGAAAGTTTCAACCTAGGCGACGAGTCCGTAGGGTCCGCTCCGGAACGGTTTCGGGACCTAGGGGATCGCCCGGTAGACGATGCCGACCAGCACCGCGAGGCCGAGCAGCAGGTAGCCCCAGAGCACGACCTGGACCGAAGGGTTGGGCCCGCGGACGCGGCGGGGGCGGTCGGCGAGCCTCCGCGCGACGACCCGTTCGCAGGCGTGCCGGCGCCACCGGATCAGGAGGCCGGTCCGGCCGCAGTCGAGGCAGTGGTAGTGGAGCAGGTAGGCGACGCCGGCCAGGCTCAGGACGACGCCCAGCAGCAGGAGGGGATTGCGGGCGTCGTAGGCGAGGCGGAGCATCTGGGACCAGGCGATCAGGCCGAGCACGGCGAGGAACGGGTTGGCGACCAGCCTCTGATACTCCTCGGGCAGGGGGTCGCGGAGGTGGAGCGACGGCCGCCGCGGCGGGTCGAGCTCCGGGTCGTGCTCTCTCGCCCTCGGGTCCGATTCCACGCGCCGACGGCCTCCCTCGGGCCGCCTCGCCATCGAGGCCCGGCCCGTCCCCCATCGTACAAGCGGCCGATCGGGGCGGCCAAGCCCCGTCGGGCCGGGCCCTGTTCCGGAGCCCCGATGGGAACCGATTCGCTCCGTCCGGCCGGGGCCGAGCGGGACGACGCCCATGCGCACCAATTTGAGGTGAGCCTTGCCCGAGCCATCGAACGCAAAAGATCCGGGTGCCACGGGTTCCGTCCGCGGAACCCGTGCGCTCGGTGGGTGGCCTGCCCACGGCTTCGCGGGCATGTCCGAGGCCGCATGACCCGCCCGCGAAGCCGTGGGCAGGCCACCCGGAGGGGGCCGCGGGGACCAAAGCAAGCCCGATCCGGGTGCCCGGGCCGATTTTGAGAGCGCCACGGCCCGATCCCTCGATGATGACATTATGGTGGGTGCGCTGGGCACCCGACCGACCGATCCGTCGTCCGAGCGAGCCGATCGAGGCACCATCATGAAGCGCATCGCGAGGAAGCTCACCAGGGCGAAAGTCGCCACGAAACGCGCACCACGAAGGCGCTCACCGGGAAGAAAGTCGTCAGGAAGAAGCTCACCAAGCCGCAGCCCGCGCCATCAACCGCCGCAACGGCGGCTGCGGCAAGGGCCGACCCAAAGATACCAGTCAATCCAAGTATAATGCACTCAGGCATGGATTGACGGCTAGGGCCTGTCTGGTAGATCACAAACGTATACTATAGCAGGACCTTGAACGAAAGGACTGCTATGGTTCGCCGCTACGAGCTGACCGACGCCCAATTCGCCACGATCGAGGATCTCCTGCCCAAGAACGGCAAGCGCAGGGCGCAGTGGAACGACCACCGCACCACCCTCGACGGCATCTTCTGGCTGCTCCACACCGGCGCCCAGTCGCGCGAGGTGCCGGAGCACTACGGCAAGTGGAAGAGCGTCTACAACCGCTTCCGCCGCTGGCGCAAGGACCGGACCATCGACAGCATCCTCGAGCGGCTGCACCGGAAGCTCGACGAGGCGGGCCGCATCGACCACGAGCTCTGGTGCATCGACGCCACGAGCATCCGCGCCAGTCGCTCGGCGGCCGGGGCCCGCCGCGAGGGCCCGGCGGGCGAGCCATCGGACCACGCGCTGGGCCGGAGCCGGGGCGGGTTCGGGACGAAGCTGCACCTGATCGTCGACGGCCACGGCATCCCGCTGTCGGTGTCGGCGTCGCCGGGCCAGGCGCATGAGTCGAAGCACGTCGAGCCGGTCCTGGAGGCGGTGCGCCTGCCCCGGCCCGGGCGGGGCCGCCCGCGGCGGCGGCCGCGGCGGCTGGCCGGGGACAAGGGGTACAGCTACCCGCGGGTGCGGCGGTACCTGCGGCGCCGGGGCATCGTGGCGGTGATCCCGACGCGGAAGGACCAGCGGCGCAACCCCCGCTTTGACACGCAGGTGTACCGCCGCCGCAACGTGGTGGAGCGGTGCGTGAACTGGCTGAAGGAGAGCCGCCGGCTGGGGACGCGCCACGAGAAGCTGGCGGTCCACTTCGTGGCCATGGCCAAGTGGGCCATGATCCGGCGGTGCCTGCGGCTCTTGGATTCATCAGACAGGCCCTAGGTCGTTCACCCTCCCCAACGAGGACCCCGCCGTCGCCCAGCAACTCGCCGACGACTGGGACGCCTCCTACCGCCCCCAGGACCCCGCCGAGCACCACTTCGTCACCCTCTGCGTCGGCGCCGAGATCCTCTCCGGCCGCGCCCTCCGCGCCACAACGCCAGGGTCGCCGAGCAGGTCCGCGACGCCGACGGCGACTGGCTCCGACGCGACGAGGAGACGCTCGCCCACCTGATCGAGATGCTCAAGACCGACCCCGCCGCCGCCGTCCGCGAGATCCGCAGGAGCGCCAGCGGATGCCGCTGGATGATCCGGCCTGGGAAGCGCTCGACGAGGTGCTCGCCACCAAGGGGAACTGGTGCGAGGTCGATCGCAACGACGCGATCCGGCTGCTGGGCTACCGCCCCGAGGGCGAGCACCTGCGGTCCCACCCCGACGCCTGGTTCTACCGGATGATGAACATGGCCTGCTTCCCGCGGCCGTGGACCTACCTGCCGGTGTGGCTCTTCGCCGAGGCGCAGATGCCCGAGCGGTTCATCGACACCTACAGCGCCGATCAGATGCCGCCGGCCGAGGAGGCCCGCCCGATCCTCCGCGCCATGATCGCCGACCAGTTGGGGCCGCTGCGCGAGCGCGAGGCGATCGAGGTCCCCGATCGCGCCGAGGCGCCCGAGCGGGCGCTGATCCTGAAGGACAAGGATGAGGCGCGGCTGTTCCTGCGCTACTACGGCGAGTCGCGGTCGACGTTCTTCCGCGCCACGCGGCGTTGGTCAAGGCGATCAAGGGCGCGGCGAGCAGGCCGAGGCGCTGGCCCAGACGGTCGAAACCGGGGTCGGTGCGGTCGCCGAGGGGCCCCCGTCCGAGGCGCCGGGGGCGGTTTCCCGAAACGAACGGTCATGCCCCCCGGGAGGGGCACCCGACCCCATGAAAATGGATCGCATCGGGTCTATCCCGGAGGGACTCGGCCCGGGGCAAGGCCGTCTTCTCTTTGGTGCCTCGGGCCCGGAGACGAACCGGGCCCCGACCGCGACCGACGCCACGTCGGACCCGACCCCGTCGCCCCCGGACCACCCGGGGAGCACGCAGAGCAAACGGCTCGATGCGCCGAGGTCGCCCCGGGGCCGAGACCATCGCCGAGCCGAGATCACCCCGGAGTCACCCCGATGGACCTGATCCACCGCTGCGGTGCCGGACTGGACGTCCACAAGGAGACCGTCGTCGCCTGCATCCGCCGCGCCGACCCCGATGGCCAGGCGCACTGCCAGGTCCGCACCTTCGGCACCAGGACCGCCGAGCTGCCGGCTCTGGGCGATTGGCTCGAGGCCGCGGGGGTCCGCCATGTCGCGATGGGATCGACCGGCGTTTACTGGGAGCCGATCGGCACCTGCTGGGGGATCGCTTCGCGCCGCTGCTGGTCAACGCCCGCCCCATCAAGCAGGTCCCCGGCCGCAAGACCGACGTCAAGGGCGCCGCGTGGATCGCGCGGCTGCTGGCGCACGGCCTGCTGGCGCCCGGCTTCGTGCCGCCGCCGGAGGTCCGCGCCGCGCGCCTGACGCGGCAGCGGACGGAGCCGGTCCACGACCGCGTCGCGGTCGTCGACCGGGTGCCGGAGGTGCCGGAGGAGGCCGACATCAAGCCGGCCGGCGCCGCCAGCGACGGGCTCGGGGTCTCGGGCCGCGCCATGATCCGGGCGCTGATCGCCGGCCGGGAGGGCCCCGTGCGCTGGCCGAGCTGGCGCGGGAGCGGCTGCGGGGCAAGGTCCCCCGGCTGAAGCAGGCGCTGGCCGGCCGCGTCGGCGAGCACCACCGCTCCCTGCTGCGGCTGCTGCTGGACCGGATCGAGCACACCGAGGACCGGGGCGCGCGGCTGGAGGACCGGATCGCCGCGGCGATGGCCCCGTTCGCCGCGGCGGCGGCGCGGCGGCGGACGATCGCGGGCCGCGGCGCCACGGCGGCCGAGGTGATCGTGGCGGAGATCGGGCCGGACATGACCCGGTTCGCGACGGCGGGGCAGCGGGCGAGTTGGGCGGGGATGTGCCCGGGCGACGATCAGAGCGGCGGCGGCGCGGCGGAGCGGCCGGGCGCCCAAGGGGAGCGTGTGGCCGCGCGCGGTCCTGGTGCCGGTGGCGTGGGCGGCGGTGCAGGCCCGGGGGACGATCCTCGGCGCGACCTACCGGCGGTGGTCGAAGCGGCTGGGCCAGGAGGGGGCGCCGGTGGCGGTGGGGCACAAGACCCTCGTGATCATCGCTAAGCTGTTGAGGGAGGGGGCGGGATACCGGGAGTACGGCGCAACCCCGTTGGCCGCCTGAGGTCCGGGTTATTTTCAGAGCAAGCGAATTGTAGTTAAGATCACATTTGATTTAAAAGAATCAATTGGTCCGAGTGAGTCGCGTCGCCGAAAGACTGGGCGATTAGGGGTATCTGGAGACTGCGCCGGCCGGGACTGGCGGGCCGCCAGGCGGAATGCCAGGACGATGGGCCACACCCCATCCGGAGACAGGCCCGATGGGAGGGCTCTCAGCGGGCACGTCGGCGGGCGTCGGCGACGAGGGCCTTGAGGGCGCCGTTGTCGTCGGCGACGGCGACCTTGCCGGCCTCGTCGAGCAGGGCGTCGGCGCGGTCGGGGCGGCGGGCCGGCGATCGACGTCGGCGGCCAGGATCAGGAGGCGGACCTGCTCGGAGGGGACGCCGTCGCGGCGGACGAGCTCGACGGCGGGGGCCAGGGTCGCGGAGGCGCCGGCCCAGTCGTCGGACAGGCTCTGGCAACGGGCCAGCAGGACGCGGGCCTCGATCTCGCCGGGAGGGTCATCGGCGTCGCGACGGGCGTCGACCGCGCGACGGGCCAGGGCCCGCGCCCGGTCCAGGGCGTTGGCCTCGACGGCGAGGGCGGCGAGGAACTCGAGGTCGTCGGCCAGCGAGGCGGGGTCGCGGAGCGTCTCATGCTCCTTTGCGGCCAGCTCGACGCGGGCATAGGCCGCGATGCGATGGCCGAGGTCGAGCAGGACGCCCCCCATCATGCGGTCCATCGTGGCGACTTCGGCCGCTCGGCCCTGGGCGTCGTAGGCGTCGCGGGCGTCGCTCAGCCACTCCGAGGCGGGCCCGGGCTCGTCCATCGCCAGGGCCACGCGGGCCGATTCGGCGCAGGCGTCGGCATGCCGCTTCGGGTCCTTCAGGCCGAGCGCCAGGGCCCGGGCGCGGTCGAGGTGCTCGGGGGCCTGCTCGGGGCGCGCCCAGGTCAGTCAGCACGCGGGCCATCACGAGGCGGGCGTCGGCCTCGTGGTCGGCGTCGACCGCCTTCGAAAGCAGGGGGATCGCGCGGACCAGCGACCGATGCGTCTCCTCGACCCGCCCGAGGCGGTACTGCGCCCGGGCGATCAGGAAGATGTCATAGCCCTCGAAGCCCTTATCCTCGCGGCGGGAGTCGAGCCGGCGGGCGGCCTCCAGGGCGACGATGGCGGCCTCCAGGTCGCCGAGCCTCTCGTGGCAGCATCCCACCGCGCAGGGCCGCGTACGCCTCGTAGCGGACGTCGCCCAGCCTGGCGCACGAGCGCGCTCGGCCTCGTAGAGCGGCAGGGCCGCGGCGAAGTCGCCCGCCTTGAAGAGGCGGTCGGCCTCGGCCGCCTGGCCGATCGCCTCCGACTCGACCCGCGCCTTGTCCGGCTCGTCGGCCCCGGCCGTCGAGGCGACCAGGAGGATGATCCCGAGGCCGAAGACATAGGACGCGGAGGGCCGCGGAGGGGGTGGCTGGGGTCTCGTCTGCGAGACCCCGGCGCGGCGGCCATGGGACCGGGGTCTCGCAGACGAGACCCCAGCCACCCAACCACGTCCCATTCTCTCCTTGGGATTCATCGATATGGCCTCAGCGGCGCGTCGTCTTGACGCCGTAGTCCACCTTGATCGGCAGGATCGGGCCGGGCTCCTCCGGCCGGGCGGCGACGCGACGGCGGCGGGCCGGGCGGAGGCGGTCGGTCAGGACCACGAAGGCCGGCACCAGGATCGGCCGGACGAGGAAGGTGTCGAGCAGGACGCCCAGCCCCAGCGCGAACCCCAGCTCGCGCAGGGCCGTCAGGCTGCCGGTGAGCATCGAGCCGAACGTGCCGGCCATGATCAGCCCGCACGAGCTGATGATGCCGCCGGTGTGCGCCACCGCCAGGCGGGTCCCCTCGATCCGGCCGTGCTTGCCCTCCTCCTCGATGACCCGCGACATCAGGAAGATGTTGTAGTCCTCGCCGACGGCCACCAGGATCACGAACAGGAAGAAGCCGACCTTCCAGTCGAGCCCACCCACGGGTCGGGCCCGGCGTGCATCGCCTTGAAGACCAGCTCGGTGAGGCCGAGCGAGGCGAGGTAGCCGAGCACCACCGTCGCGATCAGGTAGAGGCAGATCCCGGGCCGTCGGAGCAGGACGACCAGGATCAGGTACACGCCCACCGTGACCAGCACGTACATCCGCCTCTCGTCCTCGGTCGTCACCTTGCGCAGGTCGTTGACCGAGGCCGAGGCGCCGGCCAGGCCGATGTCGGTCGCCGCGGCCCCCTCCAGGGGCTCGCCCGGGGCGGTCACCCCCCTGAGCATCGCGTAGACGGCGTCGAGCGCCTCCAGGCTCTGCTCGGAGAACGGGTCGGTCGCGAACACCACGTCGATCTTGGTGACGTGATTGGTGTCGGCCCTGTCGAGCGGCTTGGTGCTGACGTACCGCATGTCGACCGACCGCGCGATCAGGAGGTCGCGGGAGCGCTCGAACCAGCTCTTCTGCGCCTCGGGGACGGTGGGCTGGCCGAGCGGCTGCGTCAAGGAGCGGACCTCGGCGACGTCGGGGGTCGCGGCGATCCGGCGGCTGATCGCGTCGATGACGGCGCGGCCCGCGTCGGAGCGGAAGTTCAACCGGGGGTGGCGGATTAGCACCGTCGTCGGCCCCAGCTCGCCGACGGCGAAGTAGCGCTGGACCGTCTTCGCCCCGACGACGCTCGGCTGGTCGGGGTTGAGGTCGGCGAGCTGGCTGTAGTTCGGCCTGGTCCGCGCGCCGATGATCGCCAAGGGCAGCAGCGCCAGGACGCACGCCGCCAGGATCGCCGCCGGGTGGCGGACGACCAGGTCGGCCACCTTCAGCCAGAAGCCCGACAGCGGCAGCTGCTCCAGGCTCTCGCGCTCGAGGTCGGCGCCCGTCTCGTGGTGCGGCTGGCGGAACGGCCAGAAGACCGCCGCGCGGAGCCAGTGCAGCAGCACCGGCGCCAGCGTCAAGGCCGCCAGCAGCGCGATCGCCAGGCTCAGCGCGATCGCCGGGCCGGTGTACTGGATCTTGGCGAACGTCGAGAACCAGAGCATCCCCAGCCCGACGATCACCGTGCCGGCGCTGGCCACCAGGGCCCCGCCCACCTGCCGGATCGCCTCGGCCAGGGCGTCGTCCCGCGACCGGCCCCGGATCAGCTCCTCGCGGTAGCGCGCGATCAGGAACAGGCAGTAGTCGGTCCCCGCGCCGAAGAGGACGACCACCACGAAGACGTTCGTGATGTTGATGACCTGGAAGTTCAGCCCCGGCAGCCTCGTCAGCAGCGCGATCGCCTTGATCGAGGCGAAGACCGACAGCGCGATCGTCACCAGCGGGATCAAGGCCAGCAGGGGAGAGCGGTACACGACCAGGAGGATCACCACCACCAGCGCGATCGTGGTGTAGGTCGTGCTGTCGATGCTCCGGTTCGACGCCGTGTTCATGTCGTGGCCGACCAAGGCCGAGCCGGTCATCGCCAGGCGCAGGCCCTTGGGGGGCCGGGTCAGCCCCCTGAACTCCTTCTCCAGGCGGTCGACGGCCAGGCGGGTCGTCTTGGCCAGGTAGGTGCCGTTGAGCGAGGCGATCGTCAGGACCGCCTGGCCCTTCCCGTCGCGGTCGCGGCCCAGCAGCCTCGGGCCGATGACCGGGCTGCGGTAGGTGATCACCTGCTTGATCCCGAGCTTCGGGTCCGCCTCGCGGAGCCGGTTCAGCAGCGCCACCAGGTGGTCGACGTAGGCGAAGTCGCCCGGCTCGAGCGAGCCGTCGGGGCGCTCGGCGACCACCACCACCGTCGAGCTCGACGAGTCGAGCGGGAACCCGCGCTCGAGCAGCTCCTGCCCGATGACGCTCGGATACTTCGGCGGGAAGAAGCGGACGTCGTCGTCCTTGCTGACCTGCTCCCACTTCGGCGCCACGGCGCAGAGCACGCCGATGAGGGCCACCCATCCCAGGACGACGAGCCAGGCCCGGCGGATGACCACCGCGGCGATCGAGTCAAACATAAGAGGTGTCGCATCCGTAATCCGGGGATCGATCGCCCCGCCGCGGCGATCCGCGCCTCGCCGCCCGTCCCGTGTGTCCGCCGAACGATCGTAACTGACTTAGGGGGAACATAATGAAACGATCGGCCCCTGTCAAAGCCAATCGGCGGCGGCGGCCGGGGAGGCCGTCCCGGGCGCGGAGGGGGGGAGGGGCTTGTCTCGGGGGCCTAGAATCCCCTTGATGAGCTCGGCGGGGCGACCGACCGACCGGCGCCCGCCCGTCCCCGGGAGGATCGCATTTTCCGTGCCCGCTCCATCCGTCCGCGAGATCGCCCGCCAGTGGACCGGCCGCCTCGCCCACTACCGCGGCCACCGCCACGACGAGCACCTGGAGGCGCTGATCGAGGAGGCGCTCCGCTACACGGGGCTCCACCTGGAGAACGACCTCAGCCGGTCCGACTACTGGTCGAAGGCGCCTCTGGCCCGGCGGGTCGCGGTCCTGCTGTTCCTGGTCGATCGCGGCGTCGTCGCCCGCACCTCGCGGCAGGGGCGGCGGGTGTTCGAGCCGACGGCCGAGGCCGAGTCGTGGGTCGCCGATCAGCCGGCATTGGTCCCCTACCTCGCCCCCACGCTGGAACTGATCGCCGCCCTCCGCCGCGAGCAGGCCCGCCGCTCGCGCCCCAGCCTCTCCTGAGACCGGCCGCTTGAGTCGGCCCCCCGCGACGATTAGGATGCCCGTTCGACGAGACGAATGCCGGCGGGACCTCGATCGCGGGGAGGACCACGACCATGCTCATCGCGAGACGCCCGTTCGGGACCGCCCTGGCCCTGGCGGCCGCGCTGGCCGCCGCGGCCACGGCCTGCGT
Source organism: uncultured Planctomycetaceae bacterium (assembly GCA_963708145.1). GTDB lineage: Bacteria > Planctomycetota > Planctomycetia > Isosphaerales > Isosphaeraceae. The sequence continues at coordinate 1,667,641 of OY970189.1, forward strand.
CGACGACCCCCCGACCCTGGGCGAACCCGTCCCGCTGTTCAACGGCAAGGACTTCTCGGGCTGGTACACGTTCGTCCCCCACACGGACGGCGCCGACCCGAAGACCGACCCCAAGGGGGTCTTCCGGGTCGAGGACGGCCTCATCCACATCTCGGGCGAGGAATTCGGCTGCCTCTTGACCGTGAAGGAATACGGCGACTACCGCCTCAAGCTCGAATTCAAGTGGGGCGAGAAGAAGTGGCCCCCCCGCGAGAACGCCGTGCGCGACTCGGGCATCCTGCTCCACTGCGTCGGCCCCGACAAGGTCTGGCCCAAGTCGATCGAGTGCCAGATCCAGGAGCACGATTGCGGCGACTTCTGGCTCGTCGACGGCACCTCGATCGTCGTCGACGGCCGCAAGGTCACGGGAGGGCGGGTCATCAAGAAGAAGGACGCCGAGAAGCCGTCCGGCGAGTGGAACACCGTCGAGTGCATCTGCGACGGCGGCAAGATCACCAACATCGTCAACGGCGTGGTCGTCAGCGAGGGGACCGACGCCAGCGAGACCCGCGGCAAGATCCTGCTCCAGTCGGAAGGGGCCGAGGTCTACTACCGCAACGTCGAGACTCACGCCCCTGATCCGGAAGTCGAAGTGATCGAGCATCGGTTCCGCCCCCCGAGGAGTCGAGAGCGATGGCCCACGACGAGACGAACCGCACCGATCGCCGCACGTTCCTCCAGGCCGGGGCGCTCGCCGCGGCCTCGGCCGCGAGCCTGGCCCCCGACGCTGAAGGCGCAGGACGCCCCGCCCCAGTCGCCGACGATCCCCCGGCGCACGCTGGGCAAGACCGGCGTCGAGGTCACGATGCTCGACCAGGGGGCCGTCCGGGGCCCGAGCCTCGACCGCATCCTCCGGCTCTCCTTCGCCAGCGGCGTCCGCGTCTTCGACACCGCCAAGGTCTACGGCTCCGAGCCCAACTTCAAGAAGTGGTTCGACCAGGCCCCCGAGGTCCGCAAGCAGATCTTCCTCGTCACCAAGGACACGCCCCGCACCCCCTGCGCAGATGATCGGGATGCTCGACCAGCGGCTGGCGACCCTGGGGACCGACTACGTCGACCTCTTCTTCATCCACGGCTTCGGCGACCACCACAGCCTCGACGACGCCATCAACCTCGTCAAGGGCCGGGAGTTCAAGGAGGTGGCCGAGGCGATCCGGAAGTCGGGCAAGGCCCGGTTCGTCGGCTTCTCGACCCACCACAAGGACCGCGCCCAGATCATCCAGGCGGCGGCCGAGGGGGGGATCGTCGACGCGATCATGCTCCAGTACACCCCCTGGCTCGACAAGGACTCGCCGCTCAACCGGCCCTCGACGCCTGCCACGAGCAGGGGCATCGGCCTGATCTCGATGAAGCAGATCGCCGGCCAGTTCTTCGGCGACAAGCCCAAGGGGAACATCCTCGAGGACGTGGTCGCGCCGGGTGCCGATGCTCGCCGAGAAGAAGCTGACGCCCTTCCAGGGCCTCCTGCACGCGATCTGGACCGACGAGCGGATCAGCAGCATGCTGCGTGTCGATGCGGAACACCGACCAGATCCGCGAGAACACCGACGCCGCCCGCCGCTTCGAGCCGCTGAAGGACGGCGGAGATCCGCCAGCTCCGCGACGCCGCCCTGGCCCACGGCCCGACGCTCTGCGCCGACTGCGACGGCCGCTGCTCGGTCGCCGCCGGGACCAGGGCCGAGCTCGGCAACCTGACGCGGTTCCTGACCTACCACGAGCACCTCGGCGACCGCGCCGAGGCCCGCCGCCAGTACGCCGCGCCTCTCCGCCGAGGCCCGCGACTGGTCCGGCGCCGACCTCGAAGCCGCCCGCGCCGCCTGCCCCAACCGGCTCGACTTCGCCCGGCTCCTGCCCGAGGTGGAGCGGCACCTGGCCTGATCCTCCCTCGCCCGCAGGGCGGCGCGAAACGCACCATTCGGACGATCGGCGAAGAGGCGGGTGCGTCTCACGTGCCCCTCAAGAGAGTGGAACCGGCCGCCGAGCCCATCGTTTCGGATGGGGCCGGGGGGAGATCACGGGCAAGCCGCGGCCCGGCGTCCCGGAGGGACGGCGGGGGGCCGACTCCCATCCCCGGCGCACTCGCCGCGGATGGCATGGAGAGGGCGGATCGGCCGCCCGGCACATCAAGGTCCGCCCGGGCATGAAGTTTGCCTGCTCGGGAACCCCGGCGACGATGGCACCGGGCCTGCCCGACGCCATCGGGGCGCAGGTCGCCTGCGCCGGCCGCCGGGTCGTGATGGGGTCCATCACGGCGGTCGAGCAGGAGCCGCCGACCGAGGTCATCGTCGAGGACAAAGGACAGGGGCGCGCTCGATGGGCACCCGGTTCGGAGACAGCGTGGTCCGCGTCGAAACGGTCGAGGTCTCGGCCTACGCCGTGCCGACCGATTTCCCCGAGTCGGACGGCACTTACGCCTGGAAGAAGACGACCCTCGTCGTCGTCGAGGCGACGGCCGGCGGCAAGACGGGCCTCGGCTACTCGTACGCCGACACGGCGACCGCCGCGCTGATCCGCGACTCGCTCGCCGAGGTCGTGCGGGGCCGTGACGCGATGGCGGTGGCCGGGTCGTGGTCGGCGATGGTCGCGACGATCCGCAACATCGGGCGGCCGGGGGTCGCCTCGATGGCGATCTCCGGCGTCGACGCGGCCCTCTGGGACCTGAAGGGCCGCCTGCTCGACCTGCCCCTGGTCACGCTCCTCGGGGCGGTCCACGAGTCCGCGCCCGTGTACGGGAGCGGCGGCTTCACGTCCTACTCGATCGAGCAACTCCGGGAGCAGCTCGGCGGCTGGGTCGCCGCCGGCATCCCGAGGGTCAAGATGAAGATCGGGAGCGACCCGGCCGACGACCTCGACCGGGTCCGCGCCGCCCGCGATGCGATCGGGCCCGACGCCGAGCTGTTCGTCGACGCCAATGGCGCCTACAGCCGCAAGCAGGCCCTGGCCCAGGCCGGGCGGTTCGCCGAACTGGGGGTGAGCTGGTTCGAGGAGCCGGTCTCCTCCGACGACCTCGAAGGGCTGCGCCTGCTGCGCGACCGGGGCCCGGCCGGCATGGACATCGCCGCCGGGGAGTACGGCTACGACCTGCCGTATTTCCGGCGGATGCTGGAGGCCGGCGCCGTCGACGTCCTCCAGGCCGACGCGACGCGATGCGCCGGGATCACCGGCTTCCTGCGGGTCGCGGCCCTGTGCGAGGCCCGGTCGTTGCCGCTGTCGGCCCATTGCGCGCCGTCTCTGCACGCCCACCCGGCCTGCACCCTGCCGAGCTTCCGCCACCTGGAATACTTCCACGACCACGACCGGATCGAGCACATGCTCTTCGACGGCGCGTCGACGCCGGTCGGCGGCGCGCTGCGGCCCGACCTGTCCCGCCCCGGCCTGGGACTCGAGTTCAAGCGGCGGGATGCCGGGCGGTATGCCGTCTGAAATCCGAGGATCAACGAAAGGACGATGCCGATGGCCATCGCGACCGCGACCACGACGACGCAACGACACCGCAAGGAGGTGGCGGGGCCCCTCTACATCGACGCCTCGGCGCTCGCGGCCGACCTGCGCGGGGCGATCCGCGGCGAGGTCCGGTTCGACGCCGGTAGCCGCGCCCTCTACGCCACCGACGGCTCGAATTACCGCCAGGTGCCGATCGGCGTCGTGATCCCGAAGGATATCGACGACGTGGTGGCGACGGTCGCCGTCTGCCGCCGCCACGGTGCGCCGATCCTCTCGCGAGGCGGCGGCACCAGCCTCACCGGCGGCTGCTGCAACGTCGCGGTCGTCATCGACTGGTCGAAGCACCTCAACAAGGTGCCTCGCGATCGACCCCGGGACGAAGCTCGCGCGGGTCCAGCCGGGCACGGTCCTCGACATCCTCCGCACCCAGGCCGAGCGGCACCGCCTCACCTTCGCGCCCGACCCCTCGACGCACACGCACAACACCCTCGGCGGCATGATCGGCAATAACTCCTGCGGCGTCCATTCGCTGATGGGCCTGGGGACCGGGCGGACCTCCGACCAGGTCCACGAGCTGGACATCCTCCTCTACGACGGCACCCGGCTGACCGTCGGCGCGACCGGCGAGGAGGAGCTGGAGCGGATCATCCGCGAAGGGGGACGCCGGGGCGAGATCTACGCCCGTCTCAAGGCCCTCCGCGATCGGTACGCCGACGAGATCCGCCGCCGATATCCCAAGAACCTCCCGCGCCGCGTCTCGGGCTACAACCTCGACGACCTGCTGCCCGAGAAGGGGTTCCACGTCGCCCGGGCGCTGTCGGGCACCGAGGGGACGTGCGTCACGGTCCTGGAGGCGAGCCTGCACCTGGTCCACAGCCCGGCCGTCAAGTCGGTCCTGGTGCTCGGCTATCCCGACGTCTACAGCGCCGGGGACCACGTCGCCGAGATCCTGCAAGCCGGGCCGACCGGCCTGGAGGGGCTCGACGACATCCTCGTCCACGACATGAAGAAGAAGGGCATCCACCCGCAAGACATCACCCTGCTGCCCGAAGGGGGGGCTGGCTCCTGGTCGAGTTCGGCGGCGAGAGCAAGGAGGAATCCGACGACAAGGCCCGCACGCTGATGGACCGCCTGAAGACGGCGGGCAACCCGCCGTCGATGAAGCTCTTCGACAACGAGGCCGAGGAGGAGCACCTGTGGAAGGTCCGCGAGTCGGGCCTGGGCGCCACCGCCCGCATCCCCGGCGAGAAGGACGCCTGGGAGGGGTGGGAGGATTCCGCCGTCCCCCCCGAGCGCGTCGGCCCCTACCTCCGCGACCTCCGCAAGCTGTTCCAGAAGTACGGCTACAACTGCTCGCTCTACGGCCACTTCGGCCAGGGCTGCATCCACACCCGGATCGACTTCGAGCTGAAGACCTACGAGGGCGTCCAGCACTTCCGCAAGTTCCTGGACGAGGCGGGCGACCTGGTCGTCAGCCACGGCGGGTCGATCTCCGGCGAGCACGGCGACGGCCAGTCGAAAGCGGCGCTGTTGCCCAAGATGTTCGGCGAGGATCTGGTCCGGGCGTTCGGCGAGTTCAAGGCGATCTGGGACCCCGACAACAGGATGAACCCGCACAAGGTCGTCGATCCCTACATGCCGGGCGAGGATCTCCGGCTCGGCCCCACCTACAACCCGCCGCAGGTCGAGACGCACTTCCGGTTCCTCGACGACAAGGGGAGCTTCGCCTACGCGACCGAGCGGTGCGTCGGCATCGGCGAATGCCGCAAGGAGGAGCACGGCACCATGTGCCCGAGCTACATGGTGACCAAGGAGGAGATGCACTCGACGCGGGGGCGCACCCACCTGCTCTTCGAGATGCTCCAGGGCGACCCGATGCGGGGGGGCTGGAAGAGCGACACGGTCCGCGAGGCGCTCGACCTCTGCCTGGCGTGCAAGGGGTGCCGCTCCGAGTGCCCGATGAACGTGGACATGGCCACGTACAAGGCCGAGTTCCTCTCGCACTACTACGAGGGGCGGCCGCGCCCCCGGCACGCCTACGCGATGGGCCTGATCTACTGGTGGGCGCGCCTGGCGTCCCTGGCGCCGGGGGTGGTGAACCTCGTCACGCACCTGCCCGTCGTCGGCAAGGCCTTCCAGGTGCTGGGGGGCATCTCGACCCGTCGCACGACGCCGTCGTTCGCCCCCGAGACGTTCGTGTCGTGGTTCCGCCGGCGGGCGCCCCGGGACGTCGGCCGGCCGCGCGTGCTCCTGTGGCCGGACACGTTCAACAACCACTTCCACCCGCAGACGGCGAGGGCGGCCGTGGAGGTGCTGGAGGCGGCCGGATTCGAGGTCGTCATCCCGCCCCGGCCGCTCTGCTGCGGCCGGCCGCTCTACGACTTCGGCATGCTGGAGACGGCCAAGAGGATGCTCCGCCAGGTCCTCGACGTCCTGCGGCCGGAGATCGAGGCGAGCACGCCGGTCGTCGGCCTGGAGCCGAGCTGCGTGGCCGTCTTCCGCGACGAGATGATGAACCTCTTCCCGATGGACGAGGACGCCAAGAGGCTCTCGGCCAACACCTTCATCCTGAGCGAGTTCCTCGAGAAGAAGGCGCCCGACTTCCGCCCGCCGAAGCTCCGCCGCAAGGCCCTGGTGCAGAAGCACTGCCACCACGAGCACGTCATGAAGTTCGACGCCGAGAACGCGGTGCTCCAGAAGCTCGGGCTCGACTACGACCTGCTCGACTCCGGCTGCTGCGGCATGGCCGGCTCGTTCGGCTTCGAGGCGGAGCACTACGACGTCTCGGTGGCCGTCGGCGAGCGGCGCCTCCTGCCGGCGGTGCGCCGGGCCGACCCCGACACGCTGGTCATCGCCGACGGCTTCAGTTGCCGCGAGCAGATCGCCGGCCTGACCGACCGCGGCGCGCTGCACCTGGCGCAGGTGATCCAGATGGCGCTGCGCGAGGGCCCGGACGGCCCTCGACGGCCGCTGCCCGAGCGGGACTACCAGCCCCTCGGCAAGTGGGAGCCGGCCCCGTCTCCGGCCGCCGTCGCGGCGGTCGCCGGCCTGGGGATGCTGGCCGGGCTCGGCGTCGCGTGGGCCCTGACCCGCGGGCGCCTCTCGCGGAGTTGACCAACAGGAAAGGAGACGGCGATGCCCCAGCAGTCCGCCAAGCCCGGCACGGGGGAGCAGGAAACGAAGCTGCACAAGGTCGACGGCGTGACGGTCTACGCCCGCAAGGACGAGCACGGGAGGCCGAGCAAGGTCGACGCGATCGACCAGGACGAGGCGAAGATCCGCGACATCGCCGACCGCCTCCAGCGCCGCGGCTTCGGCGTCGTGCGCCAGAGGAACCCGAGGGCCGGCAAGGTCTTCTACACCCTCAAGGCCACGTGGGCCGGCCGGGGCGAGCCGCCGGAGGACCCCTTCGACGGCAATCGCGATCGCTGACGGACGGGGCCCATCCGTCCTCCCGATCGGGGCCCTCCCGAGGGATGGTCAAGGGGACGGTCGCGACTCGCCGTGCTTGTCGCCGCCGCCGTCCTGGGAAGTCCCCGCGGTGAACTCCTCGCGGGCGATCAGCGGGCGGATCGCCGCCTCGATCGGGCCGTCGGCGAAGGCGTGCTGCATGGCGTCATCGGCCAGCGCGTTGGCGATCGCGGCCATGATCATCCCCTGGTCCAGCGCCAGCACGCAGTCGGAGACCACGCCGCTGGAGATGTTCACCGAGTCGCGGAAGCCGTAGGTCCCGTAGATCGGGAACTTGTCGGCGAGCGCCCGGAGGTTGGCCATCGCCTCGCGGGGGGCGAACGGCAGGGCCAGGAACGACGCATGCGGAGTCACGACACCGTTGGTGAAATCGGCGGGCCCCTTGCCCGCGCCGGCCGGCACGTCGCCATCGTTGGAGGTGTAGCCCTTGGGATCGACGCCGAGGGCGTCGACGCCGTAGGTCCGGTATCCTCCCTCGGGGCGGCACGCCGGGGAGAAGCCCCAGAAGCCGTAGCGGGCCTCGACCAGCCCGTGCTCGACCTGGGCCCGCACGTAGAGCGGGTGGTTCACGCCCCAGCTCCGCGGCGCCCAGCGGGCCTCGGGGACGAACAAAGGCACCATCAGCGCCTCGAACATGCTGCCGCCCCAGCTCGGGACGATCCGCATCCCCCGATACGTGTAGTGCCCCTCGAAGACCTCGACCCCCAGGTAGGTGCGGGGCTCGCCCTGCGGCACCTGCCTCTGCGATCCCTGCCCCGGCCGCAGGGTGCGTCCGATGCGGTAGTAATGCTCGGGGGGGAGTTGGCCGCGCGCGATCCCGATGTAGCTGGCGATCCGCGGCTCGGTGTTCACCAGCCCGTGGAGTGTGCCGAACGACCCGTCGTCGGGCCAGAAGACGCCGTGCAACTGGCCCGGGTGCTTGACGGGATCGGCCGGGTTGTAGGGGTCGTAGAGGAAGCCGAAATCCATCGTCTTCAGGAGCCCCTCGGCGCGCTCCCGCAGCGCCGGTCGGGCGTTGCCCACCATGATCAAGGCGGCCGCGAGCCAGCCGTTGTCGACCGCCGAGATCAGCGGGCGGATCAGCTTGCCGTCGTCCGGCGAGGTCTTCAGGGGTGTCGCCGGTGCGGGGATCGAGCCTGTCGACGAGGAAGCCCCGGACGCGATCCAGTCGCGCCAGCGCCGCCAGCGTGCGATCGAGTCGCCGCAGGGCCTCCGACGATTCGATGATTTGCAGGTCTTCGGCGGCCAGGGTGCTCCAGAGATAGGAGGCGATGTCCGTCGGGGAGGTCTTCTCCGTCGGCTTCCACGCGCCGTCGCCGCCTCGGCGGAGGCCGTCGGCCGGCAACCCGTCGGGCGGGGCCATGGCCTCGAACGACTTCCAGGTGTCGCGGGCGTAACGGCGCAGCGTCTCCCTCTCGCCGGGTCCCAGCGCGGGGGGATCGGGCGGCGCCGCGCGGCCACGATCCGCCGACGACGCCAGGATGACCGCGACGAACGAGCAAGCCAGCGGCGACCGGAGCGCGAGGCGCAGGAAGCGGTTCATCGGGCGGCCCTTTCCAGAGGACGTCGACATCAGGACCCGGGGCGTCCCCCGCTCGCCGGCTCCCGCCGGATCATCCTCGCAGATTCGTCATGGCTACCTGCAAAAGTGATTCCCCAGCCATGCGCCGGGGCAATCCCCGGCCGGATCGTCCCATGCGAGGTCACGTCATGAAAGAGATGATCGGATGGGGAAACGCCTTCGTCCTGCGACCCACCTTCGGGCTGCGGCCCTGCGAGCGACGGCGGTCAACTTTCACCGGCAAGGGTGCCGCAGGCGGCCAGGATGTCCTTCCCGCCGGAGTAGCGACGCACGACCGGCTGGCCGACGTGCCGGGTCAGTGCGTCGCGGAACGCCCGCATCTCCTCGGTCGACGGCGGATGGAACCGGCCGGTCGGGTCGGTCACGTCGATCAGGTCGAGCCGCACCGGGGTGTCGCCGATCGAGCTCGCCCAGCGCCTTCGGCGTCGTCCTCGCCGACGTTCACCCCCGAGATGCAGACGTAGGACAGCATCACCCGATCGCGGCGGGACATGGCGTGCCGTCGGGCGGCGGCCATGACCTCCGCGATCGGCCACCGCGAGGCGACGGGCACGAGGCGGGCACGCTTCTCGTCGGTCGCGGCCCCGAGGCTGATCGACAAGGCGGTACTTGTGCCCCTCGGCCGTGTACTGTCGATCTCGGGGACGATGCCGACGGTGCTGATCGTGATCGTTCCTGGCGGCGATCTGGCCGCCGTAAGGGCAGCGAGAGCCATGAGGCTGCCGTCAGGACGCGCGGTCGTAGCTCTCGAGGAACGGCTCGCCCATCCCCATGAAGACCGCCCCGGTGACCCGCCGTCCCTGCGACCGCGCGAGGTCGCGGGCCTGCACCCATTGGTCGAGGATTTCCCAGGCTGCCAGGTTCCTCCGGGTCGTCATCCGGGCCGTGGCGCAGAAGGCGCAGCCCATCGCGCAGCCGACCTGCGACGAGAGGCAGACGCTCACGGCCCCCGGCTTGTGGAGCGGGATCAGGACGGTCTCGACGGCGAGGCCGTCGTGGGTCCGGAACCGGAGCTTCTGGAAGCCGTCGCGGGGCGAGGTGAGCGATGCGGTCGAGGGCCAGGCGGGGGAGCGTGCCGACCGCGTCGCCCAGGCGGCGGGGGACCTGGAACGACCGGCCCCAGACGCCCGGGTCGTGGATGCCGCGGCCGAGCAGGGCCGAGAGCAGCCGGCGCGCCGCCAGGTCGTTCGCGCCGAGGCGGCGGGCCTCGGCCCGGAACTCGTCGGGACGCAGCTCGCGCGGGTCGAGCACGACCACCCTCCGGCGGGATCGAGGAAAATAAGGCTGACAGTCGGCCGAATAGGATTAGAGTAGCGGCGGCGGGTCCGGACGCCAAGGCGTCCCCGTCTCCGTCCGGCCTCCGTCGCGCAGGACGGTCGCGGGCGAATGTTTGCGGGAAAATCGGGAGTCCGACCCTCCGGCGACCAAACCTTCCCGGCCGTTCGATCGTAGCAAAAAGACACAGGGACGCGGCCGGACGGGCCCGTCCCGTTCTCGGTCGTGACCCGCACGAACAACAGGTCTTCAGGAGAAGAATCAGGCATGAAACGCAATGCAGTCGCATGGGCGGCGCTGGTCGTCTCGACCGCGGCGCTGGTCAGCTCGCGGGGCATGACCCGCCCGATGCCCGCCGCGCCGGCGATCCCCGCCGAGGGCCAGAAGGCGGCCCGCGCCCTGTCGGAGGCCTTCGAGGCGGTCGCCGACTTCGCCAGCCCGTCGGTCGTCCAGATCAGCGTCCAGCGCAAGGGGGGCGCCGATCCGCATGCCCGGCCGGGGGCGCCAGAACCCCGTTCCCCGTCTCCCGCGGCCCCGGCGGCGCGATCGACCCCAAGGACTTCAGGAGATGCTCAAGAAGTTCTTCGGGCCCGACTTCAAGTTCGAGAAGGAGCAGTTCGGCCGCCGCGGCCGAGGGGACCGGCTCGGGCTTCGTCTACGACGACAAGGGCCACATCCTGACCAACAACCACGTCGTCGAGGGCGCGGGCAAGATCACCGTCACCTTCCACGACGGCGTCGAGGCCGACGGCCACCGTCGTCGGGACCGACCCCAAGACGCGACGTCGCGGTCATCAAGGTCGAGAACACCGAGCTACCGGCCCCTGCCCCGGGGCTCCAGCAGCAAGCTGAAGGTCGGCGAGCTGGTCATGGCCGTCGGCTCGCCGTTCGGCCTGAGCCAGACGGTGACCACCGGGATCATCTCGGCCACCGAGCGCAACGACTGGGATCAACATCGAACGAGTACGAGTCGTTCCTCCAGACCGACGCGGCGATCAACCCGGGCAACTCGGGCGGCCCGCTGGTCAACATGGACGGCCAGGTCATCGGCATCAACTCGGCGATCGTGACCGGCGGCCAGCGGCAACGACGGCGTCGGCTTCGCCATCCCGATCGACATGGCCGCGCAACGTCGCCGACAAGCTGATCAAGGACGGCAAGGTCAGCCGGGCCCGGGTCGGCATCGCGCTCGCAGCCGCTCTCGCCCGGCGATCGCCAAGCAGCTCGGCCTCGACCCGAAGACCAAGGGCGTCCTGGTCGGCGACGTCCTGCCGGGCAGCCCCGCCGAGAAGGCGGGCCTGAAGGCGGGCGACGTGATCACCAGCTTCAACGGCCAGCCGGTCGTCAGCCTGCCGTCGTTCCGCCTGACCGTCGCCGCCAGCGACGTCGGCAAGTCGTTCGAGCCTGACCTACTTCCGCGACGGCAAGGAGCACACGACGAAGATCGTCCCCGCCCCCGCCGACAAGGTCGTCTTCGCCCAGGAGAGGGGCGAGTCGTCGGACGAGCCCGAGGCCGCCAAGGCCGAGTCCCCCAAGACGACGATCGGCGACTTCGGCCTGGAGGTCCAGCCGCTGACCCCCGAGCTGGCCAAGCCGCTCGGCTTCGCCGCCGACGTCGAGGGGCTGCTCGTCAGCTCGGTCAAGGAGGGCAGCCCCGCCGAGGCCGCCGGCATCGAGGCGGGCGACGTGATCACCAAGGTCGTCAAGGACCAGAAGCTCCAGACGCGTCAAGACGGTCAAGGAGTTCCAGGACCTGGCCGCCAAGGCCGACGAGCTGGCCCTCTACGTCCAGTCGACCAAGGCGGAGCCGGTTCGTGACCCTGAGCAAGGCGAAGTAAGGACGAGCCGGTAGGCCGGGCGACGGCGGTCCGGATCGGACCGCCGTCCGGCCCGATCGAGCGACGCAGGGGCCGGCCCCGGATTGCTCCGGGGCCGGCCCCTCGTCGTTTATCGATCATCCGGACGGGCCCGAGGGCCGGCTGCGGTCGTCGAGGGGGCGGGTTCGAGGGGTCGCGGGTCGTCCTGGTGGCAAGATGGGATATCGACCCGACCGGCCTCGGAGGTTCGGCAAAAACCGCCGGCCGTCCGAAATCACGGGCCGTCGGGATGCGTCCGCTGGCCGCGCTCCGTTATATTGAAGAGAGGCCGCGGACGCCGAGGCCCCGGCCGCGAGACCCGGCCGGCCCTGATGCCAGGATTCCCGCCGCGATGATCGACCACACGACCAACCCCGACTCGGTCGAGAGCTACGACATCGAGGTCGCCCCGCGCGTCCGCGGCCTGCCCCCGTACCTGTTCGGCAAGATCAACGAGCTGAAGTACCGCAAGCGCCGGGCCGGGATCGACGTGATCGACCTGGGCATGGGCAACCCGACCGACCCGCCCGAGCCCTGGGTCATCGACAAGCTCTGCGAGGCGGCGCGCGACGCGAAGAACCACCGCTACAGCGTCGCCGCCGGCGTCTACAACCTCCGCCGCGAGGTGCCGGCGAAGTACGAGGCGCGGTTCGGCGTCGGCGCTCGACCCCGACCACGAGGTCGTCGCGACGATCGGCTCGAAGGAGGGGTTCAGCCACATGTGCCTGGCCCTGCTCGGGCCGGGCGACACGGCCCTGGTGCCCGCGCCGAGCTTCCCGATCCACGTCCACGCCGTCGCCCTGGCCTCGGCCAACGTCATCGCGCTCGACGTCCGCGACCCCCGGCAGTTCCTGGCCAACGTCGCGCGGGTCTGCGAGAGCCTCTTCCCGCGGCCCAAGATCCTGATCCTGAACTACCCGCACAACCCGACGGCGGCGGTCGTCGACGCGGCCGTTCTTCGAGGAGGTCGTGGCGCTGGCGCGGAAGTACCACTTCTTCGTCATCCACGACTTCGCCTACGGCGACATCAGCTTCGACGGCTTCCAGGCGCCGAGCTTCCTGTCGGTGCCGGGCGCCAAGGAGGTCGGCTGCGAGTTCACGACGATGTCCAAGGGCTACAACATGGCCGGCTGGCGCGTCGGGTTCGCGGCGGGCAACCGGCATGATGCTCAACGCCCTGAAGGCGATCAAGGGCTACTACGACTACGGCCTCTTCCAGGCCGTCCAGATCGCGGCGATCGTCGCCCTGCGGCACGGCGAGGAGGCGCGGCTGGCGCAGGTGGCCGAGTACCAGCAGCGCCGCGACGTGCTGGTCGAGGGGCTGAACCGGCTCGGCTGGGAGGTCGAGACGCCCCGGGCCGGCATGTTCGTCTGGGCGCCGATCCCCGAGCCGTGGCGGTCGCGGATGGGGTCGATCGACTTCGCCATGAAGCTGCTCGAAGAGGCCGAGGTCGCCGTCAGCCCCGGCCGCGGGCTTCGGCGAGGTCGGCGAGGGCTACCTCCGGCTCGCCCTGATCGAGAACGAGCAGCGGCTCCGCCAGGCGGTCCGCCAGATCGGCCGCTGCCTCAAGCCCGAGAAGGCCGTCAACTGAGGACGAGGCCCCTCGGCCATCCCGATTCGAATGCGCCCGGTCGCGAAGGGAGGTGTTCCCGTGGTGTCGTGCGCCTACTGCGAGCGCCCCCTGATCTGCGACGGCTGCCAGGCCGAGTACGTCCCCTCCTCGGCGGAGCAATACCAGGCCCTCTCCCGGCCCGAGGTCGCCATCGCCTGCCCCTCCTGCGGCGCGGTCCTCGTCTGCCACTGGTGCAAGACGCCCTACGACGGCGGCGGTGGCGACGAGGGGCCCGACGCCGGCTGACCCGACCGGGGCGATCAGGCGTTCGACCGGCCCTGGCCTTCCGGCTGGGAATGCGACTGGGCCTGCTGCGCCGGGGCGTTGGCCGCGTTCCGCGACGGGGAGGTCGGGTCGATCCGGCCGAAGATCATCCGCCCGGCGCTGGTCTGGAGGACGCTGGTGACGGTCAGGCGGATCGTCTCGCCCAGGTGGTAGCCCCCCTGCTCGGTGACGACCATCGTGCCGTCGTCGAGGTAGCCGACCCCCTGGCCCGGCTCCTCGCCGCGCTTGATGAGCTTGACCGTCAGCCCCTCGCCGGGCAGGACGATCGGCTTCATCGCGTTGGCCAGGTCGTTCAGGTTGATGACCTCGACCCCCTGGAGCCGCGCGATCTTGTTGAGGTTGTAGTCGTTCGTGACGACCTTCCCCCCCAGGTGCTTGGCCAGGACGACGAGCCGCTGGTCGACCTCGCGGATGCCCGCCAGCTCGGGGATGTCGGCGTCGTGGATCTTGACCTCGACGCCGGGCGACTTCTGGAGCCGGTTCAGGATGTCGAGGCCGCGACGGCCGCGGTTGCGGCGGAGCTTGTCCGAGCTGTCGGCGATCCCCTGCAACTCCTGGAGGACGAACCGGGGCACGACCATCGGCTGGTCGATCACGCGGGTCTCGGCCACGTCGGCGATCCGGCCGTCGATGACCACCGACGTGTCGAGCACCAGCGGCCGCGACCCCTTGACCTCCTTGGAGAACTCCATGTACGGGATGATGAACCGGAAGTCGTCCTTGGTCTGCAACAGCGTGCTGACGCAGACGTAGCAGATGAAGATCATCAAGATCCCCTGGATCGCCAGGTGGACCTCCTTGTTCGTCGAGAGGCTCAGCGTCGGCTCGAGCGCATCCTTGACCAGGTTGCTCAGGACCACCCCGACGACCAGCCCGAAGTAGATGGCCGAGATCGTCTGGATTCGCTTGCGGGGGGTGAGCAGGTCGACCACGACGAGCGACGACGGCCGCGACCATGACCGCGCCGAAGACGATGTACGGGTTGGCCACCTCCAGCTCGGCCGCCGTCCGCGCGATCCGGACGCCCAGGCCCGCGGCCACCAGCACGAAGACGCCCGGATCACGACTAGCAGCATGGCCGAAGACCTTTCCGACGTCGCCGAGGGCCGGCGGGGGGATCGATGGGGAGGATGCGGCTCATCCGCGAGACGCGGCGACCCCCTCGCCCGCCAGCTCCGCCACGAACCGGTCGTAAAACTCGTACAGGCTCTCGACGATCACCTTCGTCTGGCCGAGGACCGGCATGAAGTTGGTGTCGCCGTCCCAGCGGGGGACGATGTGCCAGTGGAGGTGCCCCGGCAGGCCCGCGCCCGCCGCCTTCCCCTGGTTCAGGCCGATGTTGTAGCCCTGCGGGCGGAGCATCCGGTCGAGCACCCCGACCATCCGCCGGACCGTCTCGATCGGCTCGGTCAGGTCGGCCCCCGACAGCTCGCCGAGCGTCCCCCGATGCACGACCGGGGCGACCAGCAGGTGTCCATTGTTGTAAGGGAACCGGTTCAGGAACACGACCGAGTGTACCCCCCGCCACGCCAGGACGTTGCCCCGGTCGTCGTCGCCGGACAGACCCTCGGCAGAGGAAGCACCCCGCATCCGCCCCGCCCCCGTCCGAGGACTCGCGGATATACTGCGCGCGCCAGGGTGCCCAGAGCTGATCCATCGTCGCCTCGTCGACCCCTCCCCGGCCCCGGCCCGACGCCCCGTCCGATCCCGACAATGCTTCGTGCATCATTGTCCACATGCCCGACAGCGCATGCCAAGATGCACCCGATGATAACAGCATCGCGCCGCCTTGTCGCGACTGCACTCCATTTTCCGAATCGCCCCCCCGCCCGATCGGACCCGGCCCCATCCGCCCGGAGCCGCTCGGCACGCCAATCCGACGGTCTCCCGGTCATGAAGACGCACCGATCCACGCCGATCGGGCGCTGGCGGGCCGAGCAAACCGTGGGTAGGGGATCGTGGTAATATGGGGGAGGATGGGTGAGCGGACTTTCGCCGGGTGCCACGGGTTGTCCTCAACCCGTGTCCGAGCCAAGGGTTGCGGCGCACGGGTCGAGGACAACCCGTGGCACCCGGCGCCGTGGCCATCGGTGCCCGACGGGACCGATCCTCGCCTCAGCGGAGGAGCTCGCGACTGGAGAGGGGATAGAGCCGGGCCCAGGCCCGACCGACGACCTGGTCGTGGGGGATGAGCACCGTCCCCCCCGCACCGTCGCCGGGCCTGCGGCCCGCCTCGAGGTTGACGAGGACGTGCCCCTCGGGGACGGTGAAGGCCATCTCCTCCGGGGTCCAGGACGATCGGAAGGGGTGCGCGGGGGGCGCGCCGAACCGGCCGTCGACCCGCACCCGCTGGCCCGACCACTCGACCTCCTGGCCGGCGCCGGCCACGACCCGGCCGACCCGCAGGTCGCCCCACGGCGACGACCGCAGCCAGACCCACTCGCCCCGCCCCGGCGCGCGATCGCGGAAGGCCCAGCGGTTGACCAGATAGCCGTCCGGCGCCGCGGCGCCGGGCATCGCCGGCCACGCCAGCAGGGTCGCCACCCCGAGGGCCGGCGCGTAGACGCCGACCGCCAGCCCCCCCGAGGCCGAGACCAGCGGCATCCACCGCCCGAAGCCCGGGAACGACCCCTGCCGGATCACGTCGACGGCCGACGCCACGTGCGTCCCGAAGGCGAACGCCAGGACCACCAGCCCCAGCGCCGTCCCCCACGCGAAGGCCGCCACGCCCAGCGCCATCGCGAACGAGCCGAACAGGACCAGGCCCCGCTCCTTCTGCCGCCACGACCACTGCGCATAGCCCGGCACCAGGATCTTCAACCCCGCGGCGGGCATCGCCCTCGGCCCGGCGGCCGGTATCGGCCGGTCCCCCCCGGCAGCACGCCCCCGTGAGAGCATCGCGCGTCACCCTCCCCGTCCGCTCGGCGACGAGGCCCGGGGGCTCCGGCCCCCCGGGACATCCTGTTACAATTGTCAGGGTATCCTACGCCGGTCGCTCGCCCTTGTCAAATCCCCAGGAGAGGAGCGACAGGGCGGCCCTGGGAAGCCCGACCCGAGGGGAATTCGTGCGAAGATTTCAAAAATTGGGGATGAAATCCTCCGAGGCGGCCATCCCGGGCCCGCTCTCCCGATTAGACGTCGTCGCCCGGCGAAAGGTGCGCGCAAATCCGGGCGCGAATCGGCGGGACGGGGTATCCCGACGCCCTGCGCGCTCAGAGGACGCCGTACTCGCGGTAGACGTCGGCGAGCGTCCGGCCGGCGCGGAGGGCGTCGCGGGTGGCATCCTCGCCGGCCACCTTGGCCCGGGCACGCTCCAGCACCTCGGCCTCGGCCGCGAGGGGGACGACGACCACGCCGTCGGCGTCGCCGAAGACCAGGTCGCCGGGGGCGATCGGCACGCCGTCGATGGCGATCGGCACGTCGAAATCGACGACGATGCCGCGCCCGCACGAGTCGTAGGGGCGACGCCCGGTGCAGAAGACCGGCAGGCCCATCGCGACGATCCGTCGCGAGTCGCGGACCAGCCCGTCGAGCACCGCCCCACGTCCCCCCCGGCCGGCGGTCGCCGTCGCGAGCAGCTCGCCCCAGGGGACGATCCGGGTCGACCGTCCGACCGCCATGACGAAGACCTCGCCCGGCCGCAGCGAGTCGACCGCGGCGATCTCGCGATCGAATGGCCGGTCCGGGACGTGGAACATCGGTGCCCAGACGACCGTCTTCGCCCGGCCGACCAGCACCCGCGACTCGTCCAGGGGCCGGATGTCGGGCCCCAACGCCCGGTCGCGGTGCCCCGCGGCGTCGCAGGCGTCGCTGAGCACCCCGCTATAGAGGGAGGAGGCGACCCAGTCGAGCCGGGCGGCGTCGTCGTCGAAGGAGGGCATGCGCGGGGTCCTGATCCACCATCCGGCCCGGTGGCCTCGGGGTCATCGAGCGGTCCGACATCCTAACGACGCCCGCCCCCCGGGGACGAGGGGCCCGCCCTGGGCCCGCGGAAAAGGTGGGGATTCGGGTGAACTTCGCCCGGGGATCGTCGTATAGTAGTCTGGTGTCCGCCGCGCGGCCATCCCCGATCGCCGCTCGGCCGCGGTCGGGTTGCGCTGTGGCCTTGACCGCATCTGAAGCCTTGTTAGAATATTGTACCCTCAGACACCTGACCTTCGCGGGCTCCTCGCATGCCGCACACCGACCACCAGTAATCTATAGGCCATCCGGCTCGGTGTGCCCCCCGATATCCATAGTGGGAATCTCGGCCGACACGACAGCCCCCCCTGGAACGGCGGGCTGGGCCCCCCTCGGCCTTGCCACGAAACGGTGACCCCTGCCCGAAGGGCGTTCCACCCTTCGAGGATCAGACTCGATCGCAACCATGGAAAACCTTCGCAACGTCCGGAACATCGGGATCTCCGCCCACATCGACTCGGGCAAGACGACGCTCACCGAGCGGGTGCTCTACTACGCCGGCCGGACCCACGTGATCAAGGAGGTCAAGGGCGAAGGCGCGGTGATGGACCACATGGAGCTCGAGAAGGAGCGCGGCATCACGATCACCTCGGCGGCGACCACCGTCCGCTGGCTCGACAAGAAGATCAACATCATCGACACGCCGGGCCACGTCGACTTCACCGTCGAGGTCGAGCGGTCGCTCCGCGTCCTCGACGGCGCCGTGCTCGTGCTCTGCGCCGTGGCCGGGGTCCAGTCGCAGTCGATCACCGTCGACCGCCAGATGAAGCGGTACGCGGTGCCCCGCCTGGCGTTCATCAACAAGATGGACCGCACCGGCGCCAACCCCAATAACGTGATCGCGCAGCTCGAGAGCAAGCTCGGGCTGACGGCGATCCCGCTCCAGCTCCCGATCGGCGCCGAGTCGAACTTCCAGGGGGTGATCGACCTGATCGCCCGCGAGGCGGTCTACTTCGACGGCGACAACGGCGAGAAGGTCCGCCGCGAGCCGATCCCCGCCGCGCTGGCCGAGACGGCCGAGCGCGCCCGCCAGGGGATGCTCGAGGCGCTGTCGATGGTCTCCGACGAGATCATGGGGCTGCTCCTGGAGGAGCAGGAGGTCCCCGTCGACCTGATCCACCGCACGATCCGCGACGCGACGATCGCGCAGCAGGTCTGCCCGGTGCTGGTCGGGTCGGCGTACCGCAACAAGGGGGTGCAACTGCTCCTGGACGCGGTCAACGCCTACCTGCCCACCCCGCTCGACCGCGAGGTCTTCGCCAAGGACAACAACAACGGCATGGCCGAGGTCCCGCTCGCCGCCGACCCCGGCGCCCCGCTGGTGGCGATGGCCTTCAAGCTCGTCGAGGAGCCGTTCGGCCAGGTCACGTACATGCGGATCTACCAGGGCACCCTCAGGAAGGGGCATTTCTACTACAACAGCCGCCAGCGCAAGAAGGGGCGGATCAGCCGCATCCTCCGCGTCCACGCCGACCAGAAGGAGGACATCGACTCGGCCGGCGCCGGCGACATCGTCGCCGTGATGGGCCTGGAGTGCGCCACCGGCGACACCTACTGCGAGGAGGGGACGAACCTCTCGCTGGAGAGCATCTACGCCGCCGAGCCGGTCATCGACCTGGCCATCAACCCCGCCAAGAGGGCCGACCAGGACAAGCTGGCCAAGGCGCTGAACCGCTTCATGCGCGAGGACCCGACCTTCCGCGTCCACCAGGACAAGGAGACCAGCGAGACGATCATCTCGGGCATGGGCGAGCTCCACCTGGAGATCTACGTCGAAAGGATCAGGCGCGAGTACAAGGTCGACTGCACCGTCGGCATGCCCAAGGTCAGCTACCGCGAGGCGCCGACCAAGGCGACGCCGTTCAACTACAAGCACAAGAAGCAGACCGGCGGCTCGGGCCAGTACGCGCACGTCGTCGGCGTGATGGAGCCGCTGCCCGAGGACGCGCCCGAGCCGTTCGAGTTCGAGAACGAGGTGACCGGCGGGCGCATCCCCAGCGAGTACATCCCGTCGGTCGAGAAGGGCTTCCGCGACTCGTTGCACAAGGGCCCCGTGGCCGGCTACGAGGTCATCGGCGTCAAGATGGTCCTCCAGGACGGCTCGTACCACGACGTCGACTCCTCCGACATGGCCTTCCAGATCTGCGCCCGCGACTGCTTCCGCGAGACCTTCCGCAAGGCCGACCCGGTCCTCCTGGAGCCGATCATGAAGGTCGAGGTCGAGACGCCGACCGAGTTCCAGGGCCCCGTCACCGGCGGGATCTCCGCCAAGAGGGGCGTGATCCTCGGGACCGAGAGCCGCGAGGGCTTCGCCGTCATCTCCGCCGAGGTCCCCCTGTCGGAGATGTTCGGCTACTCCAACGACCTCCGGAGCATGACGCAGGGCAAGGCGGGCTTCAGCATGGAGTTCCTCAAGTACCAGCGCCTCCCCGCCCGCTTCCAGGAGGAGGTCGTCAAGAAGGCCCAGACCGAGGCCAAGGCGACCGCCAAGGCCTGACGCGCCCGGGCGCATCGCGCACCGACCCGGACCTGATGCCCGCGCACCGCGGAGACGGCGTGCGGGCATCGTCCTTTTCGAACGGGCATGACCCATCGGGCCGACACCCGACGTGCCATCGCCGACCCGTCTCGCGCCGCCGCCGATTGGCCCCCGTCGTCCGGATCGGCAGGACGCCGGGTCGCCCGGGCCCGATGATAAGGATAAGCGGCCCGAGCGCCCGACGGCTCCTTGGCCATTCGATCCGACCCCGATCCGACCACGACGCGGGGATCGCCCCGGGGGGCGTCGCGCCGCTGCCGAACGAACCGAATTGTACTTTTGATCAAATTTCATTTGAATGGATCAATTGGCCCTCCTCCGCTCGTCTCCTTGCCGGGCCGCTGCCGAACGAACCGACTTGAGGTTTTGATCATGAATCCTCCAAAAAGAACGGATGATTCCCTCGGCCGTCCATCCGTCGGCCCGTTCCCGAAACGAAGCGAATTGTAGTTTCGATCATCATTCATCCGAATGGATTCATTTGGTCCCCGCATGAGCCGCGTCGCCGGGGATCTGGGCGATCCGGGGTCTCTGGCGGATGCGCACGGGCGCCGGGGATGGTCTTCAGCCGCTGTTCCCTCCGACCGGGGCGGGCCCGTCCCGGTCGAGGACCGCCCGTGGCGCCCTCCCGACACGGGAGATCAACACGGAGGCCCCCCCATCGGGGAGGGGCCGGCAGGGGAGTTGACGCGGGAGAGAGGCGCGCGGCATAACGGTAGGGGTGTCGCCTCAACGCGGAGGCGACGCCCCCTTTGCCCGATGGTGTCCGGGTCAGGAGTACCTTCGCATGACCCAGGCCGACTCCGCCTCGCTCCCCGGCGCCGACCTTCCCCCGCGTCGCCTCGGCGCCTTGCGGCGAGGGCTGATCATGGTCCCCCTCGGGGGGCTGCTGGCCTTCGTCGTGGCGCAGGGGCTGGCGCTCTGCAAGGAGTGGGGCGACCTGCGGCACGACCTGGCGACCGTCCGCCGCGGCGCCGTCATCGGCTACAAGAACATCCACCCCAACCCCTCGTACGCAAGTCGCCCGGACAACTGGTTCCACCACGACGGCCAATCGACCCTGCTCTGGTCGGGCTGGACCGACCGCGACGGGCATGGCTGGTTCCGGGTCGGCCGCGGCGAGGTGGCGCGGGAGCGGATCTCGCTGCCGATCGGCCGCGACGTGGTCCAGGCGATCGACCACCCCCTGGTCGAGGTCTCGGGGGGCCCGATCTGGGGCCGCATCCCCGACGAGGCGGCCGTCGTCGGCCAGGAGCTCGCCGGGGTCATGAGCGTCTACCCCGTGCAGGTCCTCGCCAAGGTGGGGGCGGTCAACGACGAGGTCGGTCGGCGGCCGTTCCTGATCGTCTTCAACCCGTCGGCCCCCTCCGAACGGGCGGTCCACATCTACGACCCGGTGGTCGACGGCAGCCGCCTGACGATGGGCACCAGCGGCTACTTCCTCGACGGCCTGCCCCTGTTCTACGACCGCGGCTCGGAGAGCTTCTGGGTCGAGGAGCCGGGGACGCTGCGGGCCGTCGCGGGCCGCCTCAAGGGGGCGCGGCTCCGCCAGGTCGGCGAGCCGTCGCCGGTCCCCTGGGGCGACTGGCGGTGGCGGCATCCCGGGAGCCGCCTCCTGATCGGTGACGACCGGCCGAAGCCGCCGACCGCCGGATGAATCCGCCTCGGCCGCGCCGATCCGCCACGTCGCCGGGCCCGACCCGGAATCCCCGTCCCAATTCCGGCCCGCCTCCACTACACTAGGGTTGTCGGGCCGACGACCGCGCCGGCCGATGCGCCGCGGATTATCCGGAGGCGGCCCGCGCGCCCGTCGGCGGGAGAGGGGGGCAGGACCATGTCACAGGCATCCGTGGGCGTGGAGGAGGCGCCTCCCGGCCCGTCTCGCGACCGTCCCCACGAGGGGCGGGTCGACGCGCTGCGGCGGGCCATCGCCGACCGCACCGCGCGGGTCGGCGTGATCGGCCTGGGCTACGTCGGGCTCCCCCTGGTCGAGCTATTCGCCGGGGGGGGCTTCCCGGTGCTAGGCTTCGACATCGACGAGGCCAAGGTCGACCGGCTCCGCGCCCGTCGCAGCTACATCGGCCACATCGCCTCCGGGCGGATCGCCGCGCTGCTCGACGGCGGGCGCTTCGACCCGACCGCCGACTTCGCCCGCCTGGCCGAGGCCGACGCCATCCTGATCTGCGTCCCCACCCCCTTGGGCGCCCACCGCGAGCCCGACCTGTCCGCCGTCGTCGCCACCGGGCGCGCCATCGGGAGTCACCTCCGGCCCGGACAGCTCGTGGTCCTGGAGAGCACGACCTATCCCGGCACCACCCGCGACGTCCTGCGGCCCGAGCTCGAGGCCGGCGGCCTGACCGCCGGGCGCGACTTCTTCCTGGCCTACAGCCCCGAGCGCGAGGACCCGGGCAACCCGAAGTTCTCCGCCGGCAACATCCCCAAGGTCGTCGGCGGCTGGGACCGCGACGGCGGCGAGCTGGCCTGCGCCCTGTACGGCGCCGTGGTGCCGCAGGTCGTGCCGGTCTCCTCGTGCGAGGTGGCCGAGGCGTGCAAGATCCTGGAGAACACGTATCGCGCCGTCAACATCGCCCTGGTCAACGAGCTGAAGCTGGTCTTCGAGCGGATGGGGATCGACGTGTGGGAGGTGATCGACGCGGCGAAGACCAAGCCGTTCGGGTTCCAGGCGTTCTACCCGGGCCCGGGGCTGGGGGGCCACTGCATCCCGATCGACCCGTTCTACCTGACCTGGGCGGCGCACACCTACGGGCTGCACACGCGGTTCATCGAGCTGGCCGGCGAGATCAACACGGCGATGCCGCATCACGTCGTCGATCGCGTGATGGCGGCGCTGAACGACCGCGGGCGGGCCCTGCGCGGGAGCCGGGTGCTGGTGCTGGGCGCGTCGTACAAGCCCGACGTGGACGACTGCCGCGAGAGCCCGGCGGTGGAGCTGATGGAACTGCTCCGGGACCGGGGTGCGGAGGTGTCGTACAGCGACCCGCACGTCCCGGCCCTGCCGGCGCTGCGAGGGCACACGATCCGACTGGAGAGCGTGCCCTTGACGGCCGAGGTGCTGGCGTCGCAGGACTGCGTGCTGGTCGCGACCGACCACGCGGCGTTCGACTGGGGGTTCATCGTCCGGCATTGCTCCTTGCTGATCGACACCCGCGGGGCGACGCGGGGCCTCGAACGCACCCCGGGGGGGGCGGTCATCCTCCGGGCCTGAGCGGCGGCATCCAGGGAAAGGACATCGAGCGTTGCGCGTCCTCATCACCGGCGGCGCCGGGTTCATCGGTTCGCACCTCGCCGATGCCTACATCGGCCGCGGCGACGAGGTCTACGCCCTCGACGACCTGTCGACCGGCAGCGTCGCCAACGTCCGCCACCTCCGGGGGCACCCGCGCTTCCACCTCACGGTCGACAGCGTCCACCGCCGCCCGATCGTGGCGGAGCTCGTCGACCAGAGCGACGTGGTGTTCCACCTGGCCGCGGCGGTCGGCGTCAGGCTGATCGTCGAGAGCCCCGTCCGGACGATCGAGACCAACGTGCACGGCACCGAGGTCGTGCTGGCGCAGGCGAGCAAGAAGAAGAAGAAGGTGCTCGTCGCCTCGACCTCCGAGGTCTACGGCCTGAGCACCGAGGTCCCCTTCCGCGAGGACGGCAACCTCGTGATGGGCGCCACGACCAAGGGGCGGTGGAGCTACGCCTGCTCGAAGGCGATCGACGAGTTCCTGGCGCTGGCCTACTGTCGCGAGCGGGCGCTGCCGACGGTGGTGGTGCGGCTGTTCAACACGGTCGGCCCCCGGCAGACGGGCCGGTACGGCATGGTGATCCCGACGTTCGTCAAGCAGGCGCTGGCGGGCCGGCCGATCACCGTCCACGGCGACGGCACCCAGACGCGCTGCTTCTGCCACGTCGGCGACGTGGTCGACGCCCTCGTCAGGCTGATGGACCGCCCCGAGGCAGTCGGCCAGGTGTTCAACATCGGGTCGGACGAGGAGGTCACGATCGGCGAGCTCGCCAGGAGGGTCAAGGACCAGACCGGCTCCGCCTCCGAGATCGTGCACGTCCCCTACGGCGAGGCCTACGAAGAGGGCTTCGAGGACATGCCTCGCCGCGTCCCCGACATCGCGAAGGTCGCCGCCCTCATCGGCTTCCGCCCCCGCCAGGCCCTCTCCGAGATCCTCCGGACCGTGATCGCCTTCCACCGCGAGGAGGAGGGTCCGCCCGGGCCGTCACCCGCCCATCCCTCGACCGCAACCGAAGGCCCGTGACCGAGAGGACAGACCCCGACCCTGTCATCTCGCGTCCGTCGTCAGTAGGCGCCCC
The DNA here is from genome assembly GCA_963708145.1 of uncultured Planctomycetaceae bacterium. GTDB lineage: Bacteria > Planctomycetota > Planctomycetia > Isosphaerales > Isosphaeraceae. The sequence goes on from OY970189.1 coordinate 1,692,034, forward strand.
GTCCGCGGAGGACGACGGCGGCCGTCAGCGCCAGCAGCTTCAGGTCGAGCCGCAGCGAGCGGCGCTCGACGTACGCCATGTCCATCGCCACCCGCTGGGCGTAGGTGGTGTCGCTGCGGCCGTAGACCTGCCACAGCCCCCCCAGCCCCGGCTTGACCGACAGCAGCCGCCCGGCGTGCTCGCCGTACTTGGCCACCTCCGCCGCCACGATCGGCCGCGGCCCGATCAGGCTCAGCTCGCCCGCGCACCACGTTCCACAGCTGCGGCAGCTCGTCGAGGCTGGTGCGCCGCAGCACCGCACCGACCGGCGTCAGCCGCGGGTCGTCCTTGATCTTGAAGTTCGCCTCGAACGCCCGCCGCAGCTCGGCGCTGGCCTGCAGGCGCGCCTCGGCGTCGGCGACCATCGTGCGGAATTTCAGGCAGGAGAACGGCCGGCCGTGCCGACCCAGCCGCGCGTGCCGGAACAGGACCGGGCCGGGGCTGGTCAGCTTCACCAGCGCCGCGATCGCCGCCATCAAAGGCGCCGCCGCCGCCAGCAGCGCCAGCGCGGCGACCAGGTCCAGCGCCCGCTTGGCCGCCTCGTACGCCGGCCCCGCCGCCGTCGCGGCCCGCGGCGCGGGGGGGCCGGCCAGCCGCAGCAAGGGCGCGGGGGCGGGCTCGGACGGCGAGAAGGTGCTCATCGGTGCGGTCCTCCGGGGGGTCGTCGCGTCGCGTGTCGTCGGGTGTCGTCTCGTGCCGTCTCGTCTCGTCCGGCCTGGTCTGGCCCTCGGGGGCGGCCGGCGGCGCTCGGCGCGGCGGCCGCGCCAACACCCTCCCTGGCGAGGCCCGGCGCCCCGGCCGGGGCCGGCGCCGCACCTCCCTGCCCCCCGCCCCCTGCTCCGTGCTCCCTGCCCCCCGCCGCGGCGCCGCTCAGGGGTCGCGCCGCGGCCGGCGGGCCGCCGCCGCGGTCGCCGTCGCCGGCGCCGCCGCCGCGGGCGCCGGCGGCGGGCGCGGCTCGGCCCGCGCCGCCGGGCGCCCCTCGGGCTGGGGCGCCGCCGCCGGCGCCGCCGGCGCCGCCGCCGCCTCGGGGAAGATCTCCATCCGCGCCTCCAGCCCCGAGGCGAGCAGGCCGTCGCGGTTGGCCACCTCGGTCACCACCCGCGCGGTCCGCGTCTCCGGGTCGATCCGGCTGTCGAGGAACACCACCCGACCCTCGAACGCCTCGCGCTCCACCGCCAGCTCCTCGCCGTCGAGCTCGGGCCGCACCACCACCCGCTGCCCCACCTTCACCCGCCAGTAGTCGACCAGGTTGACCCGGCCGACGACCCGCAGCGTCCGGTCGTCGACGACGCGGAAGATCGGCTCGTTGGCGCCGACCATCTCGCCGCGGTTGCGGAGCACCTCGACGACCATCCCGGCGTGCGGCGCCGCGCACTCGCGCCCTTCAAGCAGCGCCTCGACCCGGCGCCGCTCGATCGCGGCGACCTTGCGCCGCAGCTGCGCCTGCTCGACCTCCAGCCGCGCCGTCGTCGCCTCCAGCTCGTGCGCCGCAGCTCCTCGACGCTGACGTAGACCCGACGCTGCAGCGTCTCGGACCGCTTCAGCTTGTTCTGCGCCTGCGCCAGCCGGGCCTCGCAGACGCGGATGTCGATGTCGGCCTCGGCCTGCGCGGCGCGCAGCTCGAGCTCGGCGCGGAGCTCGCCGTCGGCGACGCGGCCCAGGACCTGGCCGGGCTCGACGCGGTCGCCGCGGCGGACCAGGCAGTCCTGCAGCACGGTGGCGCCGCCCGCGGTCAGCGCCGGCCCGACCAGGCTGGAGCGCTCGTACTCGACCTCGCAGCGGCGGACGACGATCGCCTGCGCCGAGGCGGCCGGCGCGTCGTCGCCGCGCGCCGCCGGGGCGGTCGCCAGCAGCGGCGGCAGCAGCAGCAGCGGCAGGCAGGTCGGGCATCGGCGGGTCATGGCGTCTCCTCCCGGGGTCGGTTCGGCTCGGGGCGATGGCTCGGCTCGGCTCGGCTCGGCTCAGGGGGCGTCGTCGTCGCGGGCGTGGCCGTTGGCCGAGGGGTCCGGCATCCCCGCGCCGGCCGCCGCGGCGCCGGCCGGCTCGACCGCGACCGCGACCGCGGCGCCGGCCTCGGCCCCGCCCCGCGCCGCCGCCGCGCCGCCGTAGGTACCGTAGGTGCCGTAGGTGCCGTAGCCGCCGCGCTCGCGCCCCACGCCGTTGACGACCAGCCCCAGCACCGGCGTCCCCAGCGACCCCAGCTGCTCGGCGACCCGCTCGGCGTCGTGCACCTTCAGCCGCGACGGCCGCACCACCAGCACCACCCCGTCGGCCGCCGCCCCCACGATCGCCGGGTCGGTCACCGCCAGCATCGGCGAGCTGTCGATGAGCACCGTGTCGTACACCGAGCGCGCCTCCGCCAGCAGCGCCGCCAGCCGCGGCGAGCCGAGCAGCTCCGCCGGGTTGGGCGGCTCGTGCCCGGTGGCCACCAGGTCGAGGCCCGGCACCGCCGTCCGCTGCACCACCCGCGACAGCCCCCACGCGCCGCCCAGGGCGCCCGACAGCCCGGGCTCCTGCGCAGGCCGTGGATCCGCTGCTGCGACGGCTTGCGCAGGTCGGCGTCGATCAGCAGCACCCGCCGGCCCGCCTGCGCCAGGCTGATCGCCAGGTTGCTCGCCGTGCTGCTCTTGCCGTCGCCGGCGTACGGGCTGGTCACCACGACCACGCCGAACGCGCGGTCGCGGCGGAGGAACTCCAGGTTGGTCCGCACGGCGCGGTACGCCTCGGCCCACGGCGAGCGGCCCAGCGCGTGCGCCACCAGGCCGAACTCGCCGACGGCCGCCGCCTGGTCGGGGCGGACCTGCGGCACCTGCCCGAGCACGGCGTAGTCGAGCACCCGCCGCAGCTCGGCGAGGGAGCGGACCCGCTGGTCGAGCCGGTCGGCGGCGACCGCCGCGGCGGCCCCCGCCGCCGCGCCGGCCAGCAGCGCCACGGCGAGCACCAGCGCCACCTTCGGCGACACCGGCCGGCGCAGCGCGTGCACCGGCTCGATGACCTCGCTGTTGATGCCGGCGAAGTCGCCGGCGAACTGCGCCTGCTTGAGCTGGTCGACGACGGTGTTGAACAGGTTGCGCTGCCGCTCGACCTCGGCTCTGAGGTTCGACTCGGTGATCAGGCCGATCTCGACCCCCTTGGCCTGCTCCTGGTCGGACTGGTAGCGCCGCTCGAGCTCGGCCTCCATCGCCTGCACGGCCTGGTAGCTCCGCTCGATCGACACCAGCAGGTCGCGCAGCTCGCCCGACTCCAGCCCCAGCCGCGCGTCGCGCGCCCGCTCGCGGATCCGGCCGATCTGCGCGTCGAGCTCCTTGGCGCGGGCGTTCTGGGCGCCGTAGCGGTCGGCGATCTGGTGCTGCTCGGCGACGAGGTGGCGGAGGTAGTCGGTGGCGCCCGCGGTGGCCTGCGCGGCGTTGAGGTTGGCCAGCAGCCCGGCCGAGTCGCCGCCGAGCTGGCCGATGGCGTGCGCCACCGCCCACAGCGCCGCCCCCTCGGCGGCGAGCGTGCGGCCCAGGTCGAGCTGGAGCCGCAGCTGCAGCGCCTTGGAGCGGGCGTCGACGACGGCGCGGTCGGAGTGCTCCAGGCGCGAGGCCATGAACGAGCGGCCGGTCTCGTAGGCGGCGCGGACGTCGCTGTCGCGGCGGAAGGCCAGGTAGTCGCGCCTCCAGGTCGCGGAGGCTCGCGGCTGAGGTCGTCGCGGGCGCGGGTGATCAGGGCGACGACCTGGCCGCTGTTCTTGCGGAAGGTGGCGTCGAGGAAGGTGCGGTAGCTGGCGACGACCGCGGCGAGGGTGCGCGCCGCCTCGGTGCGCGACCCGGCCTCGTAGTCGACGCGGATGCACCTTGGCGATGCGGTCGGGTCGCGCGACGCGGAGCCGCTCGATGGCCAGCTCGGCGGGGGCCTTGTCGGCGCGGCGGGCGCGGTCGATCAGCGCGGGCGTGGCGGCGGGCCCAGGTCGTGCAGCGCGGCGTCGACGACGGCGGGGCTGGCGATGATCAGCGCGTGGGTGGGGATGTAGTCGTCGCCGCCGTCGACGGTGCTGCGGGGCTCGTTGCCGGCGACGTTGAGCGGGCGTGCGCCCTGCTGGAGGACCAGCAGCCGCGCCGTGGCGCGGTACAGCGGCGGTGTCCGCGCCAGGTAGATGACGGCGACCGTCAGGGCGACCGCGACGGCGGCGGCGACGGTCCTCCACGAGCGGCGGAGGACCTCGAGCTGGTCGCGGAGGTAGCCGATCAGCTCGTCGTCGGCGCCGCCGCCGGCGCCGCTCGCCGGCCATAGCGCCGCGGTGATGCGCTCGAACATGCGACTGGTCCTATCCCCTCATCGGGATCGCGGCGCTCCAGTAAAGAAAGGTCCCGGATGTAGGCCGCGAAACCGGCGGTCGTCTCAGGTGTGCGTCCCCCGCAAGTCAAAGGAACACGTCGTCATCGATGTCACAAGAAATATCCTCATCACTAGGGGACAAGAGTGGATAGATATCCGATTGTTTGTCGGCCGAACCGGCCGTGAATCTGGCATCGAAACGCTACCCTGTAATATTGCTACCATCAAATCATGGATAGGGAAGGAAAAAAGTGGGACGAGAGCAAATGGCGGACATGCTTAATAAAGCGAGTATCTTGTGTTTTGTACTTTAGAGAGTCTAGGGAGTCTATGACGAGGCGTCAAGCTCTTAATCGAAAATCCTGCCCCTTTTATCAGATCGTCTCCATCCTCACAGGCTATCTTCTCAGGCTGCCAGAAGCCGTCGACGCCGATGCGAGGGCTTCAGGTGAATGGTTGGTAAAGACGCATTTTATATCAAAATATTGTTAATTTTATAAACTTTCAATATTTTTTCGTATCTGGCATGGGAAGGGCACCTGACCTTGAGAGTAAGACGCAGGGGGAAGGGGCCGCGATGTGGAACCTGGGGCGGGTTGCCCCAGCATCTCGACCCGAGATCGGGATTTTGGGCCGGGTCGAAGCGATTCAAATTAACGAGAAAAAACTCGTTTCTGAAACGGTCGTCCCAAGTGGTTGAACCGCGAAATTTTTGCTGGATTTCCCAAATTACCGAAATTCCAAATTGTGAATGCCACGAGATTTATGTCAAACGCCGAGGATATGGGCGGGATCAGGCCGCAGAAAAAATGTATTTCCCGCCTTTTAACTCCTTGCCCCAGACCTTGAAGACGGCGTATTGTATGGTGTCCCTGCGGCCATCGTCGGGCCATGCAGGCGTCATTGGAGCTGGAGACTGACAACCATGCGGGTACGTCACCTCTTGGCATTCGGAGCCGTCTTGGGGGCCTTCGGCGCCGCTGACTTGCAGCCGGCGCAGGCCCAGGTCGGGGTGGTGATTCTGCCGGGGCAGGGGCAGGGGCAGGGGCAGGGCCAGTCGTCGGTGCGGCTGGTGCGTTTCCTGATTGGGAAGGAGAACATCGGCATCGCGAGGGCCGAATTACCTGATCAATCATCAGAATTACGGCCTCGCCCAGTTGAACCTCCTCACCACGGCCTACAGCGACGGCGATCTGACGCGGTCGCAGCTCAGGCGAGCGGTGGGCCAGATCGGCCGGTTCCGGAGCGCGGTGTTCCAGGAGCAGAATCAGATCAACGTCCTGTCGTCGCGGCTCGCGACCCTGGACAACCTGACGCTCAACGCGGTGTCGTCGTTCGACCCGAGCGGGACGACGGCGTACACCAACATGGCGTACACGAACGACTCGCTCATCGCGGCCATCGTGAGCCGCGGGCCGTACGGGACGGGCCCGGTGACCCTGTCCCAGTGACCGTGAGGCCGGTACGCTTCGACAAGCCCCGATCTTGAACGATCGGGGCTTGTCCATTTCCGCTCGTCCTCCCCTCCGTGCCCTCCAGGCGGCCCCTCCTCCGACGTCCTCTCACGGCGGTGCGCAGTCCTCGCGACTCCTCGCCGGGCTACGAAGGCCCTCGTCACCGTCGAACTCCGACCATCCCTCTTCCATCATGCATCATGTCATGCGGGACCGCGCGATTCTCGGAGCGGTGGAATACATGGTAAGATTGCGAAGTCTTTGGCAAAGGACCGACCCCGAACACCCGTCTCAGATTACCCAGGTGGCGGTCGCGTTCCGAAACGCGAGATTGAGGAATCAGTTGAAGGCCGCTGGCTGGTCTCGTCGGGATGGATCGCGGAGCGTGCAGATAGGGTAGACGGGGCTGACCCAACGAGCGGATACGATCCCCGAAACCACCGAGGAGGGCGGCGCCCGCCCGCGTCGAGGCGACGCGGGTCCGCCGCGAGGCGCATGCGAGACAGGCCGAGGATCGAGCATCTGAGGCGGGCTTGCGAGGCGATCATCCTGGTCCTGGCCGGCCTGGCGCCGTGGGCCATCGGCGCCGTGGACGCCTGGGCGCAGCTCGTGCTGGACGTCGGGCTCGTGCTCCTGGCGATCCTGGGGACGCTGACCGGCACGCGATCGGACTGGCGGCGCCGCCTGTTCTGCGTGCCGAGCCTGGCGCTGGGGGGTCTCGCGCTGCTGGCCCTGGTGCAGGCGGTGCCGTTGCCGTCGGGCGTCCTGAGGGCGATCGCGCCGGCGACCTCGTCGTTCCGCGCGGGCCTCGCGCCCGGCGCGGCGGGCCGGGTGAAGGGGGATGCGGGGGGGCCGGTCGCACCGCCCGCGACGACGATCAGCCAGGACCCCGAGGCCTCGCTCCGCACGGCCGCGCAACTGGCCGGCGCGTGGATCTTGTTCCAGGCCGCCCTCGCCCTGGGCCACGGCAACGGGCCCGCTCCGGCGGTTCGGGCTGATGACGGTCTGCAACGGGGTCGCGCTGTCGGTCTTCGCGATCGCGCAGGGGTTCTCGTGGTCGGGCAAGATCTACGGGATCCGCAAGGTCCCGATCGCGGATTGGAGGATCGTGGGCGGCCCGTTCGTCAGCCACAACCACCTGGCGGCCTATCTGAACCTCGCCTTCGGATTCGCGATGGGCTTCCTGCTGGCCACGATCCAGGATCGGTCCGAGACGATGGCCTGGGACCCCCGCAAGACGAAGGGGGGCGTCGGGCCGGTCGGCGTGGTCGTTCTACGCGCTGGGGGTGATCGTCGCGGGCCTCCTGATGTCGCACTCGCGGGGGGGCTGCCTCGCCGCGGTCGTCGCGACGGTGGTGGCGCTGGTCTTCCTGCGGCCCGAGACGATCCGGCTGCGGGGGAGCCTGGCCGCGGCTTTGGCGCTGGTCCTGCTGTTCGTGATCGCCACGGGGACCTCGTCGTCGTTCCGGAGGCTGGCGACGATCCCGGGGGCGAGCTCGACGGGCTTCAACGGCCGGACGATGGTCTGGGGGATCGCGCTCTGCGCCTGGGCGGCGCATCCGATCTGGGGGCTGGGCCTGGGGAGCTTCCCCGCCGGGTCGGCCCGCTTCTACCCCAGCGGCTTCGGCAGCAGCGAGCTCGCCGGGGGCTACTACTCGCACGCCGAGAGCGAATACCTGCACGTCCTGGCCGAGGGGGGGGCGATCGGGCTGGGCCTGGCGCTGCTCGCGCTGGCGGCCGTCGCGCGCCTGGGGCGTCTGGCGCAGGGGGCGGCGACCTCGCGGCGCGACAAGGCCCTGCTGCTGGGCGCCCTGCTCGGCGGCCTGGCGCTGATGATCCAGTGCCTCGGCGACTTCCCGCTGCACATCCCCGCCGTCGGCGCCTCGGCCGCGATCCTCGCGGCGCACCTCTGCCGCCTGGGCTTCGAGGCGAGGGACCTCGCGCCGGGGCCTCGCGACCGAGGCCCGACCGGCCGAGGCCCGACCGGCGTATGCCGGGCCGGTCCTGGTGGGGCTGGCGACGGTCGGCCTCGGCGCTGCTGCTGGTCGTCCGGGGCTACCGGCTCGCCCGCGCCGAGGCGGTGGTCTCGGCCGCGGGGCTGCCCCGCCCGGGGGTCATGATGCCGTCCGACGAGGTCGGCCGGTTCCCCCGGGCCGACCTGGAGCGGATGAGGCCGGCCCTCGAAGAGGCGTTGCGCTACCGGCCGGACTGGGCCGAGGGGCACCTCCGGCTCGGCATGGCCCTGGTGGGGTTCTACGAGCACGACACGGCGCGCTCGCTCCGGGAGGCCAAGGCCGACGCGGCGACGGTCCTGCTCGCCTCCAACCCGATCTGGCTCCACGGCAAGATCCACTCGGCGACGGCCGAGCAGATGGCCGAGCTGGGCGACATCCTCGCCGAGGAGCCGGTCCGCCGCTACCTGGTCCCGGCGGCGCGCTGCTTCCTCCAGGCGAGGCGGTGCAGCCCCGACCTGGCGCTGAGCCACGCCCGCCTCGGGAGCCTCGACTACCTGCTCGACCGCGGCGAGCCCGCCTCGGTCCACGCCGAGCGCGCCCTGCGGCTGACCGGGTACGACTCTCGGGTGCTCGACCTCGCCGGGATCGTCGCGGCCGACGTCGACGCCCGCGACCTCGCGGCCCGATGCTGGCGGAAGTCGCTGTCGATCCACCCCCAGGGCTGGCCGAAGATCGCCCAATCCGCCGCCGCGATCCTCACGCCCGAGCAGATCGCCGGCCAGGTCCTCGCGTCGCAGGAGCGACTCGCGGTCGATTTCGCCGACCTGCTCTACGCCGCGGACGACAAGGCCGAGGCCCGCGGCCGGCTGCTCCGGGCCGCCCTCGGCCGGCTGTCCGACGACCCCACCCTCGCGGCCTCCGAGGCCGATCGCCTCTGGGTCGAGGCGCAGATCCGGGCGCGCCTCGGCGAGCGCGACCAGGCCCACAAGCAGATGGCCGAGGCGCTCGAGCTGGAGCCGCTGAAGGACGAGTGGCGCCAGGAGTTCGTCGCCTGGCTGATCGAGTGGGGCGACCTCCGCGAAGCGCAGGAGCAGGCGCGGGTCGGGGTCCACCTCAACCCGGGCCACGAGGGCCTCCAGAAGATGATGAAGGCCGCCGCCGAGGCCTTCGCGCGCGGGGCGGAGCCGCCGCCGGACGCCGCCGGGCCGGGGACGACCGCCACCCCGTCCCCCGGCCCTCGGGCCCGATGACAGGCCCCCCGTCGCCCTCCCCTCGTGGGGGTCGGACGCCCGGCCCAGGTATGGTATGATCCGCGACGGCCCGGCGCGTACCGCGCGGCCGGGACCAGATCCGGGATTTCAAATTTGAAATTTCAGATTTGAGATAATCTGGATTCAACCTAGACAATCCCTGGGACTTGCACGAGGCCGTCATGGACCTCGCGACCCTCCGGGGCCTGCTGAAGCCCCCCGGGCCGGTGATCGACGTCCACGTCCACCCGCTGCCGATCCGGGGGCTGGGGCGGGACGCCTCGCCCCGCGACGCGGCCGACGCGCTGATCGCCGCCGCCGACCGCGCGGGGGTGACCCGGATGGTCCTGCTGGGCCTGGCCCGATCGCGGGAGATGAGCCCCGCCCCCGCCTCGTTCCGCAGGGGGAATGACGAGTGCCTGGCGATCCGCGATCAGGCCCCGGGCCGATTCCTCGCCTTCTGCTACGTCAACCCGGCGTTCCCCGACGAATCGCTCGCCGAGCTCGACCGCTGCGTCGGCCGGTCGGGGATGGTCGGCGTGAAGCTCTGGGTCGCGGTGCGGGCCTCCGACCCCCGGGTCCGCGCGATCGTCGAGCGCGCCGTGGCGCTCGACGTGCCGGTCCTGCAACACGTCTGGGACAAGGCCGGCGGGAACGAGCCCGGCGAGTCGTCGCCCGCCGACGTGGCCGCGCTGGCCCGCGCCGTGCCGCACGCGAGGATCATCATGGGGCACCTCAACGGCGGCGGCCTGCGCGGGATCGAGGCGATCGCGGCCTATCCCAACGTGGTCGCCGAGACGGGGGGGAGCGACCCCGAGCGCGGGATCGTCGAGCAGGCGGTGCGACGGCTCGGGACGCGGCGGGTGGTGTTCGGCTCCGACGCGACCGGGCGGGCCTTCGGCACCCAGCTCGGCAAGGTGGCCGGCGCCTCGCTGTCGGAGGTCGCCAGGAGGCGCATCCTCTGGGACAACCTGGCGCGGCTGCTCCCGGCCCGCGCCGGCGTGCGGCCGATCGGCGACGACGCCCCCTGCCCCGAGGACCGCGCGCCATGATCACCGACGTCTGCGCCGACCTCGGCCCCTGGGACCGCCGCCCCGTCGGGCTCGACGCCGACGGGCTGGCGGGCCTGCTCGCCCCGTTCGGCGTGTCCCGGATCTACGCCGGGCGGCTGGAGGCCCTCTGGTTCGAGGACCCGCACGACGCGAACCGGCTGGGCGAGCGGCCCGCTCCGGGCGTGGTCCGCGTCCCGGTGCTCGACCCGACCGTCGCCACCTGGTCCGACGAGCTCGACCGCCTCGCCCGCGCGGGCCCCTGACGATGGTCCGGCTCCTGCCTTCCTACGGCGGCTACTCGCTGGAGGAGGCCGACCCGCTCCTGGACGCCCTGGCGCGCGCGGGGGGTGGTCGCCCAGGTGATCGTGCGGATGGACGACCCGAGGCGGCAGCACCGCCGGGCGCAGGTGCCCGACGTGCCCGCCTCGGCCGTGCGCGACGCCGCCGCGCGACACCCCGGGCTCGCCGTCCTCCTGTCGGGCGCCCAGGGCGTCGCCCTGCTGGCGATGGCCGCCCGCCTGCCCGCGGCGCGGAACCTCTGGGCCGACACCTCGCAGGCCGACGGCATGGGGACCGTCGCCGAACTGATGCGGACCCCCTGGGGCGACCGCCTCGTGTTCGGCTCCCATGCACCCCTGTTCATCCCCTACTCGGCCGTCGCCCGCGTCGTGCTCGACCTCGACGACCCGACCGCCCTCCGCGTCCTCCGCGACAACGCCGCGACGCTCCTCAAGGCGAGACTGACCTCCGGAGTCCGAACGCCGTCCGCCGTTCAATCGACGACTTCGACCGTCGAGCGTAACCCGGACAGCGCGGGGAGCGATTCGAGAGAGCGGCGGACGCCCCGCCGCTGCCAGATCGCGGGGGACGTGCGCCCGGATGGACACGTTCCGGCCGACGACGCGGACCTCGACCGAACGGGCGCGGTCGCCGACGGCCTCGCGGACCTGGTTCTCGATCCGGCGCTTCAAGGCGGCGTCGGCGGCCGGGTCGGTCCTCGGCTCGACCGTGATCGAGTCGGCAGGGTCGGTCCGGCCGCGGCCGGACGAAGGGCGGCGCGAGCAGGCGGCCGAATAAGCCCGGCGGGCGTCGCTGGGGCGGGATGGCCGGGCCGGGCGTCGGCGCCGGCGTCGCGGTGCGTCCCGGCCGGGGAGCGGGCGGCGGCGAGAGGTCCGCCTCGCCCGCGGGGACCGATTCGAGGATCAGAGGGCCCGTCACGCGGCCGGGTTGCGGCGCCGCGGGCGGTGCGGGCCGGCCGGCAGGCGCGGCCCCGGACATCTCGGGCCCGATCAGGGCAGGGCGAGTCGGCGACGGTCGGACCGGCCGACGTCGGCGCGGGCCGCGCCGGGGCCGGGCGAGGCCGGGCACGGCCAGGACGGCCCGCGCCGCGCGACGGACGGCTCGATCGCAGGGGGCAGGTCCCCGGTCGCCGCCCCGGGTGCCGGGGCCGATCCCGAGGCCGGGGGGATCAGGGGGGGAGGTCGTCGCCCGCGACCCCTCGACCCGCGCACGCCAGCAGGAACCCGACCGATCGAACCGCGACGAACCGCCGCATTGCCGTATCCTCACCGGGCGCCGCCCTCGCCGATCCGGCCCAGACCCCTGGGATCTTTCGGCTCGGTCGGCCCGGTGAATTCACGGAATCTCGCGGCGCTCGCCACGACCTGGGCACCCCCCGCCTGCACACCGGGTCCGTGCCCCGACGACCGGGGTGACATCGATCGGACGGCCGATCGATCGCGGTCGCTCGCGCGTCAGACGTCGTCGCGCCGGCAGCCCGGGCCGAGTTCTCCGATGGCCATCAGCAGGTGCTTCGCCTCGCGCCGACTCGCGTTGGTGATGATCCCGTCGGCGAGGATGCGGCGCAGCAACCGCTCGGCGCGGTCGAGGCACAGGTTGTACTCGATGCAGTCCTGACGCTCCCGGAACCAGGCTTCCATGAGGAGATCGACCTCGGCCTGAGACGGGGCGTTCGAAATGCCGGTCGGGGCCGACGCCCCCTCATTCGCCGTCGAACAGAGCAGGTCTTCGAAGTGACTGAGCATCGCTAGAGGCTCCTTCGCCCTCCGCCTCCCCTGGCGGTCCCCAGACTCCCACCATCCCATCAGGAACGGCCGACATGCCCGTCCCGTGACTCCGACGCGCCCCCGCACCGCGCCAGTGTCGGCGCGGTCATCCCCCGGCCGCCGCGCGAGAGTGGCCGGCAAATCAAGCATGCATGCAGGTGGGGTCGCGATCCTGATCGTCGTCGCTGAGCGACTCGCGTGGAGGGTCCTCGGTCGGATGTCCGAGGCCGTGTCTCCACCCATCCATAGCCCCGTGCGAAGAAGCATTTTGGCGGACGGACCCCGGCGGTCAATAAAAAAATCTGATCTATGGGTTCTTTAGCCAGTCGCGCGGAAATCCAAGTCTGATCAAGGGATTAGCCGATTCTCCGTCGGCGCATCCGCCGCGGCCGCGGTCGATCGCCCGCGGGTCGGGTCGGCCTGCGTCGGGGACGGGCCGAGCGGGGCCGGCGCAGGCCGATCTCGATCGGATCGGGTGTCGAATCCGACGTTGATGTGAGCACCGGACCACTTGCGCTCACATTCGCGCGGTCACGGGGGCGAGTAAATCGGTGAGAGAAATCATCCCATGATCCCGGCAACTCCCCTAGATTCATAAAGAAAGTGGAAATAAAATCTTGTAGGTCGGACTCATTATGATAAATTGTGAAGCAGCAGTGTTGAAATCACCTACAATCGAGTCGCGATCCTGTTATGATCCGGCTCCGATGCGGTTCCGGGATCGCGGGCGGCGGCGTCCGGTCGAGGTCGTGCCGATCCCGACAGATCCCGGCGATTTCCCAGGTTTCCCGGGCAGGGCCGTCCGAGGCGGGTGGTCCGGCCTCGCTATCCCCGCCCGGGATTGGAGAGCAGCCCGATGGCGATCGACACCAGCGCGAAGTCCGTGGGAACGAAGAAGGCCGGGTCCGGCAAGGGCAAGTGAAGGTGAAGGAGGCGGACCTGCGCCTCAAGCAGGCCCAGAGGGCCTCGATGCTCCTGAAGCACGTCAGCGACCCCACCCGGCTCCAGGTCGTCCTGATGCTCTCCGAGGGGGAACGCCACGTCGGCGCCCTCAGCGAGCAGCTCAGCCAGAGCCAGCCGGCCGTCAGCCACCACCTCGCGTTGCTGCGGCACGGCGGGATCATCGTCCCCCGCCGCCAGGGCAAGAACAACTTCTACGGCCTGACCGACACGGGCGTCGAGCTGGCGAAGGTCGTCAAGGACCTGATCGACTGATCGGGGCCCCGTCCTCGCCACATCGGCCCATCTCCTCGTGGACGCACGGCATCGCGACGGCCGGGCCCCGGCCGTCGCGATGCTTTTCGGAGACATCGAGTCCGCGCCCGTCCCTGCCGCCGGGTGTCAGGCCGGCGTCGGCCGCTCGGGGTGTCCCTCGCGCCCCGCGGTCGGCACCCGGTGGGGGGCGAGGCACTCGCGCGGCCGTCCGCTGCGGCCCCTCGGCCGGGGCGGCCTCGGCGGCGACGTCGGCTCCAGCCAGGTCGTCCGCCGCTCCCTCCTCCACGGCCCGCCGCCGATCCTCCGGTACCTCGCGCCGCACGACCCGCACCAGCGGGTCAGGGCGGTCCTCCGGCTTCGGCCCCAGGGCCTCAGCAGGGGGATCATGGCGCGCTGGCCGCAGTCGGGGCAGAGCCGCGGGCTCATGTGATGGATGGAGAAGCAGAATGGGATGATCAGGGCGATGTTCGAGCAGCAGGGTCACCACGGCGTCGGGCGGTCCTCCCGTGAGCATCCAGGACCGGATGATCAGCCAGTCGTGGCCGACGGCCAGCGCCGGGGCGATCAGCGACAGCAGGAGCGGGGCGGCCCAATACTTCACCGGCGACGGCCGGTCGATCGCCAGGACCAGGATGCCGAGCAGCCAGGGCGAGAGGACCAGGATCATCAAGTACGGCTGGATCACGCCGATCGTGCCGAGATGCCGGACCAGGGGGACGAGGACGCCCAGCATCAGGGCGAAGAAGGCGGCCACGATCAGCAGGTGGCGGACGTTGGGGCGCAGCACGGCGACTGGGTTCATCGCGATGGTTCCTCCCGATCGGCCTCACAATGCGGGGCGGAAGCTCTCCCGAGCGGACATGGCACCGGGCCGGGCTCCGTCGCCCCGCGCTCGCAGAGATGGAGCGTCCGATTCCAGGATAGGTCGCGGCGCCCCGGCGCGGCCCCGCGGCCGTCGGCCCGGCGTTGCCGGATGACAACGCGACGCGGGCCGGCCGCCCTGAACTCGTGACGGGGAGGGGTCTTCCGGGCGATCGGAGAGCGGCGATGGAGTCGGTCCGGGTGGAGCGCTGCCAGCGCCAGGAGGCCGACCAACGCGCCCTGCTGGCCTTCCGCGCCGAGCTCTCCTGGGACGAGGTCCGCGCGCTCGACGCCGCCGCGCTCGCCGAGACGCTGGCGCAAGCCCGCCCTGGTCAGCCGCCAGCTCCGCACGACGGCGCAGGGGTGCGCGGCCCTGCTGGGGCGGTGGGAGCTGCTCAAGCTCATCCTGATCGCCTCCGGCGGCTGGGACGACGCGCAGCAGGCGATGGCGCTGGACCTGCTCGGCGTGCCGGTGGCGCTGCGGGCCGGCTCGATGCTGCTGGAGCCGCCCGCCGGCGCCGACCCGGTGGAGCACCTCAAGGCGCTGGCCGACGACGAGATTGCGCGGCTGTCGGAGTTGCAGGAGGGCGTGCTCGCCGAGGTCGACGCGGCGGAGCGCGAGGCGGCCATCGCGGGGCGGTACGACGACGCCGAGCTGAAGCGGCTGCGGCGGTACGAGTCGAGTTGCACGGCCCGCGACGCCCGTCGTCGCGGGGCGTGCCCTCGGACGGGTGCCGGTCGCGGACTTCCGGGTCTGCTGGGGGGCAACACCGCCGCGTCCCTCGACGCCCCGTCGCGCCGAGGGCGGCCGCCCGGAAGTCGGTCCCGATGACAGGGGCTTCCGGGCTACGGGAGGGGGAGAGTCGGAGTGGGATCAAGCCAAGGACGGGGGCTGAGGAGCCTCAGGCGGTCGTGGAGGGGGTCTGATCCGCCGTCCGGGGCGATTCCGGGACGCGATGGGGACCGCGGCGGGGTTCCGGCCCGTCGACCCGGCCGGGGATGGCCGCGAGGGGCCGCGGCCCGCCGACTTCGGCCGAGCCAGGCCCTCGGGTCGAGGCGGAGGAGGATCGCGTCGAGCTCGTCGGGGCCCATGAAGGTCAGGTAGCTGGCGATCATCAGCTCGCCGAAGATCGGGATGTTGACCATCAGCAAGATCCCGCCGTGCAGGGCGATCCCCGCGGCGACCGCATACGGCCGGGTCGCCCGCGACCAGAGCAGGGCCGACAGCGAGAACTCGATCAGCAGCCCCCCGATCGTCAGCGCGTTGATCGCCAGCGGGTACTGCGTGAGCGGGTCGAGCCGGAACCGGCCGACCTCGACGTTGCTCAGGACGAAGTGCAGCGCCGTGCCGCCCAGCCAGGTCGCCCCGTTGCTCTTGAGGACCGCGGTGACGAAGTAGATCAGCGCAACCTGGATCTGGATCAGGCGCTGCGCCCAGGGGACGATCAAGGGCTCGGCCGGTGTGCCGCCGCGGCGACGGGCCTCGCGGCGGGCGTCGAGCGAGTAGGCGGCGCCGCAGGGGCTGAGCATCATGTAGAAGGTCACGAGCATCAGCAGGACGTCGGCCCCGCTGTTGGTGACGATGTTGCGATGGTGGATCGAGAGCGTCGCCAGGTAGAGCAGGACGCCCATCGTGCGGGTGTGCCAGCCCACGGTGAACAGCACGGCGACGACCGCCGTGGCCGCGAAGAAGAGCCGGACCGAGGTCGGGTCCTGCACGTAGTGCAGCAACGACTGCCGGAACGGCCCGGCCACCTCGCGCGACTCGGTCCCCCGCAGGAGGCCGGCGCCGGTGAGCCAGTGGTCGAAGTCGACCGTCAGCAGCGCCAGGTTGGCCAGCGAGATGACCCCGAAGACGACGCGGAACGCCCCCAGCGGCCGCGCCGAGATCGGGGCGAACCAGAACCGATTCCAGGCGCGGAGCGGGCTCATGGTCGCACCTCGGCGAGGGTCGCGAAGTGGTACGTGCCGAGCACCATCGGGACGGTCGGCGTCATCGGGTCGAGCGGCGTGCCGGGCGGGGGCGTGGGGGTGACCTGGTAGAGCATGTTGACGTCGACCGGGAACGCGTGCTCGGGCAGGCCGAGCGTCCGCACGGCGTGCCGGGCCGCGAACTCGCGGGCCATCGGCAGGGCATCGCCGTGCATGTTCGCCGCGTACTTCGAGTGCCGGACCTTCAGCATGCCGGCCAGCTTCGAGTAGTCGCAGAGCCGGGTGAACGAGAAGACCTGCCGCATCCCGTGCGAGTCGATCACCTCGGCCTCGAGCGTGACCGAGTCGCGGACCGGGTCGGGGGCGAACATCCCCCAGAACTGCCAGAGTCCCAGCGGCAGCATGTAGTATTTGGCGACGCCCCAGGTGCGCAGCTTGATCGGGCAGGCGGGCAGGTTCCAGAGGAAGGTGGCCGACAGGTGGATCAGGAGGTAGGCCGAGATGAGCCACCGATGCGCGGTCCATCGCCAGGTCACGGGAGCCTCCTTTCTCCTCGCCGAGGGGGGAGGCCCGGACCTTAGAGGAACTCCACCGACGTGTCAATCCATCCTGCGCGGGCGGGGCGGGTTCAGCCCTCGGAGTCGCGCTGGATCGTCTCGTGGAGGTTGGTGGCGACCGAGTTGAGCCACGTCCGCAGGTCGTCCGCGTCGCGCCCCTTGAAGGTCAGCGAATCGCGCTCCTCGGGGCCGAAGCGGACGACGACCTTGTCCTCCTTGGTGCCGGCGAACAGGTCCTCGATGCTCAGCACGCGGTCGAGGTTCAGGTAGATCTGGTTGATCTTGACGATGTTGGCCATCGGCGGGCCTCCGGGGGGACTCTCCATGATGCGACCCTGCAAAGCAGGAATCTATCCGATGGCTCGGCGAAGATCCATCGCGGGGCCCCCGCCGATCAATAACGCGGGTCGGCCGGGGCGCCGACGACGATCTGCCTCAGCTCGCCGAAGACGCCCGCCGGGACGCCGATGACGGTCGCGGCGGCGGCCTTGACGACCTTGCTCTTGCCGGTCGTCGTGTCGTAATACTCGCGCGGCTTGTAGAGCAGCGGGTGGCGGTCGACGAACGTGACGGCCTTCGACGGCGGGGGCGTCGCCTCGACGACGGTGGTGCCCGGCTCGGCCGGGGTCGTCAGGGCCGGTTCGGCAACCGTCCTCGCCCCGCGCGATGGGGCTGGAATGGCACCCCGTCGCCGCCATCACGAGCAAGGCCAATGCCGGCCATCGCAGTCCACGCAACATGATCGGTATCCTTTCGGGCCCTCGGGGACCTCCCTGCGACCGGGGGATTGGACCCTGATACGCCTGAAGGATACCCGACGTTCGCGCCCGCCGCGGCCGATCCGCGTCACCGGGGAGCTCCGAATGTGACGCACCAATAGGGCGTCCCGTCCTCGTCGGTCGCGCAAGACGCGCCGATCTGGGAATAGGGACCGAGGATGTTGCGGCGATGACCCGGGCTGTTCATCCAGTCATCCATGACCGAGGCGATCGTGTCCTGTCCGCGGGCGACGTTCTCGCCGGCGCGTCGGAACGAGTAGCCCTGGTCCTCGATCCGACGGAATGGGGTCGAGCCGCCGGCGCCCCGGTGCGACATCCGGTGGCGGCGGGCCATGTCGCGGGCGTGGAGCCCGGCGGCGGCGGCGAGGCGAGGGTCGGGCTCCAGGCGGTCGAGTCCGGCCATCTGCCGGGCCTGGTTGTGCGCCTCGACCAACCCCGCGGTGACCGCCCCGGGGTCGGACGCCGCGACTCGGGGGGCATCGGCGGTCGCGGGACGGCCGCCCGGAGGGGGCGCGGCGCAGCCCGACAGCGCCAGGACGAGGGCCGCGCCGTCGCGGGCGATGCGGAGGGTCGCGCGTCTCATACCCCGATGGTTCGGCCGCCGCGACGCACCTTCGAAAGTCTTTCCCGGCGGGTCGCCCCCGTTTCCGCTGGCCGCAGCCGGGTCGATCCTCCATAATTGGGTAAGGGTCCCACCCACACGACACGACCCGGCGCGGAGACGAGGCGAGGCCCCGATGGAACCCGGTCCAGCCCGCGAATACGTGGCCTTCGACCTCGAGACGACCGGCCTGATGGCCGAGACCGACCGGGTGGTGGAGATCGGCGCCGTCCGGTTCGACGCCTCGGGCCGCGAGATCGGCCGGTTCGAGAGGCTGGTCAACCCCGGCCGTCCGATGTCGCCCGCGGCGCAGGCGGTCCACGGGATCTCCGACGCCGACCTCGCCGACGCCCCCCGCGCGGGCGGTCCTGCCCGAGTTCGTCGCCTTCCTGGGCGACGCGGGCCCCACGGCGCTGCTGGCGCACAACGCCGCGTTCGACTCGGGGTTCCTCGGCCGCGAGCTCGGCCGCCTGGGCCAGGCCCCTCCCGGGCACGCGGTCATCGACACCCTGGCCCTGGCCCGGAGCAAGGTCCCCGACGCCCGCGACCACCGCCTCGACACCCTGTCGCGGCTCTTCAACCTCGACCCGGGCGGCCCGCACCGCGCCCTGGCCGACAGCCTGCGCGTGAAGGGGCTCTGGATCGCCCTGGAGGGGCCGCGCAGCCCGTCGCCGCGCTGGTCTCCTTCCCGATCTACGACCCCGGCGGACCGGCCCTCGCGCCGATCGGGTGGGACCGGCTCGCCGAGGCGATCGCGCTCGGCCTGACGGTCCGCATGGAATATGCCGGCGGCACCCGCGGCACCATCCCCCGCGACGTCACCCCCCGCGGGTTCGTCCAGCGCGGGGGCGTCGCGTACCTGGTCGCCTTCTGCCACCTGGACTCCTTCGAGAAATCGTTCCGGCTCGATCGCGTCCACCGCTACGAGCTGGTCGAGCGATAGGGGCGGCCCTTCCGGTCGCGGGGGACGGCATCATCGTGGCGGGATTGCTCGTCAGCGTCCGGACGGTGGACGAAGCCCGGGCCGCCCTAAGCGGGGGCGCCGCGGTCATCGACGTGAAGGAGCCCGGGCGGGGCCCCTCGGGCGCGCCGACTTCGCGACCTGGGGCGCGATCCGATCCGCCGTCGCGGGCGAGGTACCCATCAGCGTCGCGCTCGGCGAGTTGCCCGAGTGGGGCGATGCCGAGGCGCCCGGGCCGGGTCGATTCGCGGGGATCTCCTACCGCAAGCTCGGCCTGTCGGGCGCGGGGGGCGATTGGTCCCGCGCCTGGGCCGATCTGCGACGGCGGTGGGGGCCCGGCCCCCCGTGGGTGGCCGTGGCCTACGCCGACTGGGCCCGCGCCGGCTCCCCCCATCCCGACGACGTGCTCGCCATCGCGCTGGAGGCGGACGATTGCGCCGGCATCCTCGTCGATACCTGGGACAAACGGCGGCCGGCCCCGGTCGATGGCTCGTGGGAGCGCTGGTTCGCACGGGCCCGAGACGGCGGGCGCCTCACGGCGCTGGCGGGCGGCCTCGACGAGACGGCGATCGCGCGGCTCGCCCCGCTACGGCCCGACCTGTTCGCCGTCCGCGGGGCGGCCTGCGTCGGCGGGGACCGCCGCGCCGCGATCGATGCCGCGCGCGTCGCCGCGCTCGTCCGGGCGATCCGACGGTCATGCTAGAGGAAACGGTTTTTCTGGAGGCCCGGGCCGCGCGGGGCCGATCCCTTGTCGTGTGGACAGGCTCAAGGATCGGGCCTTCGCCGCCGCAGAGCATCCGTCCCGCCGGCCGCCACGGCCACAGGCATCCCGCCGACGGCCCCGGGGAGGGAAACCCGGGGCCGTCCGTTTTTCCGGGCGCGGGCCGCGTCCCCCGCCCATCATGAACGAATCGATCGATGCCGGGCCGAGGCGCGGTCTGAGTCATCCCCACTGCTACGCAGCCTCGATGGTGGCCCATCGCACTCCGAGTAAAAGTTGTTCAGGCAAGTAGTTGGTCCGACGGAGCATGGCCTCGCCGATCGTGAACGCGCTGCACTGCCGCGCACGCCGGTTGGTGCACCAGGCCGACGGGTCGAAGTCCAGCCGCGCCTGCAGCCCCAGCCCCACCAGCAGGAGGTAGGCCAACGCCACGATCAGCACGAACCGATCGAACCGCTCCACCTCCTGAATCCGCGTGGTGCGCAGCGCCAGGCCTTGCGCCGGCCCTTGTGGTCGCGGAACAGCTCCTCCACGCTCATCCGGCGGGCGTACAGCCGGCAGAGTGCCGCGGCGCGGCCACCCAGGTCGGTCATCAGATACCACGGCTCGTCCCGCTCCTTCGGCAAGCCGGGCCGCCCGCGGATCACGACGTGGTGCGTCACCCGCGCGCCCTTGCGGTACTGCACGTCGCGCAGCACGTGCGCCATCCCCTTGCCGACCGGGTATTTGCTGAGCACGCCGCGGTATCGGGCGCCGGAGACGGCCACCGCCGGCTTGATCCGCACCAGGTAGCGGAAGCCCAGCCCCTGACGGACGGCCGCCCACTCGGCCCGGCCGAACCCGCGGCCGGCCAGGATGACGACCGGCACCGCCTCGGGGATCAGGGTGCGGAGCCGCCGCAGCAGGCCCTCCTCCAGGCTGTCCTGGCTGCGGGTGAGCCCCACTCGGGGTAGCTGGCCCAGAGCAGCGGCACCGCCCGGCCGCCGATTCTGGCGGCGGCCATCAGCGTGTGGAAGGAGCGGACCTCGGTCCAGTCGAAGCTGACGATCAGCCGCTTCTTCCGCTCGCGCACCAACCGGGCGATGACGCCGGCCATGGCGTCGGCGACCTCGACGCGGGCGTTGTCGGTGAACCGCCAGGCGCGCTTGAGGGCGGCCTCGGCGGTGGTCGGGCCGGCCAGCCGGCGGCCGAGGGTGGCGCGGTTGGGCCGCTCGGTGCGGATCGCGGCGGCGACGAGCACGGCCAGGGTGCGGGATTGGCTGGGCAGGGGGTTGGCAGTGACGCAGGCGACCCATCCGAGGATCGACTGGGTGGACACGGTGGCTCCCTCCGGGGTGCGACGATCGGTCGGAGTAGGAACCCCGATTGTCCCGCACGCAAGGCAGGGAGCCACTGTGTCTTCCTTTCAGAAGCCACGGTGGGGATGACTCAGAGGCGGGTGCGCCAGCGGATTCTGGCATTTCTGTCGCCGGATCGGCACCATAGGCCTTTCACCTGATCACGGAGGGGCCTCATGGAGCGTTTCGTCGAAGTTCAGACCCCCTTTCAGCGACTGATCGTCGAGCAGGCCTTGGCGTTGGCCAAGGAGTTGGAGCAAGCGGCCGACGGCGCCCCCGACGGTCAGATCCTGGACCGCTGCGAGCGGGTTGCCCTGGGGGCCGGCCGGGAGTTCTTGCGGCAGGCCCTGACCGCCGCCTTGGAGCAGCAGGCTCAGGCCGTCGAAAGAAAGGGGGGCCCGGCCGGCGCTGCGCCTGCGGGGCCGAGCGTCGGCACAAGGGCCGCTCGCCGCGCCGGGTCGTGACCGCCCTGGGCGGGCTCAACGTGAGGCGCGCCTACTTGGCTTGCCCGGCGTGCGGCCTGGGCGAGTACGCCCTGGATCAACGCCTGGGGATCGCCGGGATGCTCTCCCGCCAGGCGCGGCGGGTCGTCTGCTGGACGGGAGGCCGGATGGCCTTCGCCCAGGCGGCCGAGGCCCTGGAGCAACTGGGCGGCTGGACGGTCAGTGACGAGACGATCCGCCGGACCTGCCAGGCGGAGGCCGCGGCGATCGCGGCCTGGCGGCCCACGGCCGAGGCGGCCGTCGCCGACTTCCGCACCGCCGGGGGCCTGCCGGAGTTCCAGACCGATGCGGCGAAGGTCAACACCGACACGGGCTGGCGGGATGTCAAGATCGGCATCTTCGCCAAGCGCCCCCCGGGCGAGCCGGCCACGGCCGCCGAATGGGAGGGCCGCGAATCGCCCCGGCCGATGGCGCGGGTGGCCTTCGCCGCGATCGAGCCCAGCGAGGCATTCGGGGCCCGCTGGCGGCCGTGGGCTGAGCGGCTGGGCCTGGTCGATCCGACGCGGCTCAGCGTGCTGGCCGATGGCGCCGCGTGGATCTGGGCTCAGGTCGCCTCGCAGTTCCCCGGCGCGGCGGAGTTGATCGATATCTATGGTTCATCCGACTGAAGCGTACCTGGCCTCGTGGATCGCCAGGATCTTGAGCCTGAAGGACTCGTGGTCCCGGAAACCGTATGCCTGCCGCTTCATCGTCTTGATCTTGTTGTTGGTGCCCTCCGGCGGGCCGGTGCTGATCGGGTAGGCGTAGTACGCCAGCAGCCCCGCCCGGTGCCCCTCCAACGTCTTGGCCATCTGCCGGAGCATCGGCACCCCCGAGGCTTCCGCCCGCCGCACCCAGGCCGTCAGGAACGCGCCGGCGAAGGTCTTGCCGGGCTGGTCCCAGGACTGCCGCAGGTCCTCCTCGAGGTCGTAGGCCGTCGCCGGCGGCTTGTTCAACCTCAACGCCTCCTCCGGGCGCCCCGCCTCGTCGCGCTCGGGGTCGAGGTTCTCTGCGCTCTCAGCAGCAGCCAGCGGCTCCCCTTGAGGGCCTCCTTGTGCGCCTCGTCGGCCTGGTGGTACAGCGACCGCCGCAGGTCGGGCAGCTTGTCGTTGAACAGCTTGATGACGTGGAAGTGGTCGAACACGATGGTCGCCTTCGGCAGGTACGTCGCGACGGCGTCGCGGTCGGCGGGCGACATGTCCATCGCCACCGCCTCGACCTTCGCCCTGCACCGCCGCGGCCGCTTCCGGAAGGGTTCCAGGGCATCGCCCCCCTTGCCGTCGCCGACGAAGACCACCGCCCCGCTCTCCAGGTCCAGGACGACGGTCATGTACCGGTGGCCCTTGCCGGGGGTAAGTGCAAGAGTTGTGTTTGAGGATTCTTCAGGCGGCGGGCTTCTCCTTGACACCGTCGATGAAAACCGTCCCCTTGACGACCTCGGCCAGCAACGGCGAACCGTTCAACGATCGCCAACCTTTTGATGCACCCTCCATCAGCTTGACCACCATCGTCAGGCACGCCGACCGGCTCCTGTTGCCCTTCGCCTTGTCGTGCCGCAGCCGCACCGTCGAGAACACACTCTCGATCGGGTTGGTGGTCCGGATGTGCATCCAGTGCCCCGCCGGGAAGTCGTAGGACGTCAGCAGCACGTCGCGATCCCTGGACGGGCACCCCGTCGCCTTCGGGTCCTTCGCCTCGTAGGTCCTCACGAACAGGTCGAACGCCTCCTCGGCCCTCGCACGGCTCTCGGCCAGGCAGATCTCGTGCAGCATCCGCTTGGCCTTCGCCTGCGCCGCCCTCGGGCAGCTTGTCGAGCACGTCGGCCGTCTTGGGCACCCAGCACCGCTGCTCCCGCGTCGTCCCCCACACCCGACGCATCGCCTTCCAGAGCCCGGCGCCCCGTCGCCGATCGCCAGGCTCGGCTCGACCTCCAGGCCACGGGCCTTGCAGTCGAGCAGCAGCTCCTTCCACGACTGCTCGCCCTCGCGGTGGCCGTCGGCGATGGCGATCAGCCCCTTCTTCCCCTCGGCGGTGGCCCGCATCAGGACGAGGATGCACTGCCGTCCCCCCTCCAGGCGGATGTTGAAGTGCACGCCGTCGGCCCAGGCGTAGACATAACGCTTGCCCTTGAGCGACCGCTTGCTCCGCGCCTCGTGGTCGGCCTCCCAGGCCGCCTTGAGCCGGGTGACGGTCGTCGCCGACAGCCCCGGGGCGTCGGGGCCGAGGGGCGCCTGGAGGGCCTCGGCGAAGTCGCCGGTGCTGACGCCCTTGAGGTAGGGCCAGGGGACCAGCCCCTCCAGGCTCCGGGTCTTCTTCAGGTAGGGCGGCAGGATCGCCGAAGAGAAGGCCTCCCGCTGGTCGGCGGGCCGGCGGTCTCGGACCCTGGGTCGCTGGACCTCGACGGGTCCGATGCCGGTCTGGACCGTCCGCTCGGGGAGGTGGCCGTTACGGACCACCTGGCGGTGTCCTTGCTCGTCCCGCACGTCGGCGCGGTCATCGATCCAGGCGGCGACCTCGGCCTCGATGGCCTCGGCCAGCAACCGCCGGGCACCCGCTCGGAGGATGTCCGTCAGCACGTCTTGGCCCTGCGGCGAGGGCACGATGCGGATGTCGGTTGTAGACTGACTCATGGCGGGGTACTCCTCGGCCTCGTGGGCCAAATGGTGTGCTCGTAACGGTTGCATCACCAAGGATACCCCGCCGCCCTTCACCCTCTCGTACACAACTTCTGGTTATAACCCATTGGAAAATGCCCTGGGGTGTAGGCTGCGGATCATCTGGGCCCATTACTGAGACCGAGGCAATTCTCCGGGCTGGCGGACACGAGCCTGGCTACCCCGGTAACCTGATACCGCCAGAATCTACTGGTGCAGGGGTGCGGTAATTGTTTCTGGTCCGGCTGAGTCATCTGGGATAATCAGGCGATCTTAACCCCACGGAGGTCGCCCCATGTCCCACCGCACCTTACAGCATGTGGGGAAAGGGTGACCTAGCCTTGCGGTATGAACACCCGCACCGCTTATCCCAGCGACCTGACCGACGCCGAGTGGGCCCAGCTCCAGCGCGTCATCCCGGCCCCCAAGCCCGGCGGCCGCCCCGCCAAGCACCCCCGTCGCGAGATCGTCAACGCCCTGCTCTACGTCGCCCGCACCGGCTGCCAGTGGCGGGCCCTGCCGCACGACCTGCCCCCCTGGGCCACCGTGTCCTGGTACTTCCGCATCTGGAAGAAGGACGGCACCTTCGACCGCCTCATGGACCTGCTCCGCGGCGACCTGCGGCAGGCCCACGGCCGCCAGCGGCCGCCGTCGGCCGCCATCATCGACAGCCAGTCGGTCCGGACGACCGAAAAAGGGGGCGCGCGGCTACGACGCCGGTAAGGGGATCAACGGCCGCAAGCGGCACATCCTCGTGGACGGGCTGGGCCTGATCCTGTCGGTCGTCGTCCACGCCGCCGATATCCAGGACCGCGACGGGGCCAAGCTGGTGCTGGGGCCGCTGCGGCGCCGGTTCAGCCGGCTGCGGGTGGTCGTTGCCGACTCGATCGACAACGGCGGGATCGCCGAGTGGGTCCGCTCGCTCCGCGCCCGCAACCGGCTCCGGCTGGAGGTCGTGTCGAAGCGGGCCGGCGCCACGACGTTCGAGGTGATTCCGTTCCGCTGGCGGGTGGAGCGGACGTTCGCCTGGCTGGGCCGGTGGCGGCGGCACTCGAAGGATTACGAGGGGACGACGTCCAGCAGCGAGGCGTTCGTCAAGTTGGCGATGATCCATCTGATGGCCCGCCGGCTCGCGAAGAAATTGGGCAGACGATTGCTTTCCCCACACGCTGTTAGACGCCGAAGACGAGATCGAAGCCACCGCCATGGAGCAAGCTCGGGCCATGGTCCGCGAGCTGAGGCAACTGGCCGAGGCCACGCCCGACGGCCACGTCCTGGCCCGCGTCGAGAAGGCCACCGTCGAGCTCGGCCGACGGTCCGTCCGCGATCGGCTCCAAGACGTGCTCAACGCCCAAGCCAAAGACCTGGAGAAAAAGGGGGGCGCGGCTGGGCCTGCCCCTGCGGCGGCCCACGCAAGGACCACGGCCGGGCTACCCGCCGGCTCGTCACCGCCGCCGGCGACGTGACACTGCGTCGCGTCTACTTCACCTGCCGCCGCTGCGGCCAGCACGCTCACGCCCTGGACGACCGCCTGGGACTCGACGGCTTCGTCAGTCCGCACGCCCAGCGGCCCTTCTGCACGCTCGGGGCCGATTGGTCGTTCGAGCGCTGCGCCCGGCATCTCCGCGGTCGCCGGGTTGGTCGTCTGCGACAACACGGTGCGCAAGGTCTGCGACCGGCAGGGGGGTCTGATGCGCGCCTGGCAGCGCGAGGACCCCGAGGCGTCCCGTCCGTTCCGCACGGCTAAAGGCGACGTCGAGTTCCAGACCGAGGGCACCTGCGTCAACACCACCGGCGGCTGGCGGGAGGTGCGGCTGTCGATCTTCGCCAAGCGCCGTCGCGGCGAGCCGATCCTCGACCTGGACGACTGGGACGACCAGCGGCTGCCGGCCCCGCACGCGCGGGTCGCGACGGCGGCGATCCGCACCAGTGAGGCGCTGGGGCCGCAGTGGCGGCGGGCAGCGGGGCGGCTGGGGATCAAGCGCACGGACGAGGTGACGGCCTTGGCTGATGGGGCCAAGTGGATCTGGACCGAGATCGAGCGGAACCTGCCGGGCGCGGCCGGCATCCTGGACATCTACCACGCCAGCGAGCACCTGCACGACGCGGCGGTGGCGCTGCACGGGGCGGGCCCGGCGGCCGAGGCGTGGTACGAGGACCGACGTCGGACCCTGCTGGAGAGCGGGGCGTCGGGCCTGCTGACGGCGCTGGCGGCCGCGAGTGGGGACGTCTCGGAGTTGATCGGCTACCTGGGGCCCCACCGCGACCACACGCCGTACCGAGAGCGCCTGGCCGAGGGCCGTTCGATCGGTAGCGGGATGGTGGAGGGGGCGTGTAAGACAGCCATCGGCAAGCGCCTGAAGCAAACCGGGGCGCGGTGGAAGGTGCGGCGTCTGGAGCGGATGGCGGCGTTGTGCTGCTTGCATTACGGCGACCCGCTCGATGCCTACTGGAAGAAGGCGGCCGGGTAGCGACCAGATTCCGTTACCGCACCCCTGGTGCACCCCTCAGAGGCGCGGTGCCTTGCCGAGCCGAAGCGATCGGACTATACTAATCGAATGCACCCGCTGCGATCGTAGCCGCACCCGTAGCTCAATTGGATAGAGCATCGGTCTTCGGAACCGACGGTTAGAGGTTCGAGTCCTCTCGGGTGTACTCACGCCGCAAACCCCCGAAGGAATCGGGGGTTTCGTGTTTCCCGGGGGATCGGATCGGCCGGCCGCGATCCGCCGCGTGTCGTTCTACCCGTCGTTCTAAGGGGTTCGAAGGAAGCTATACCATCGCCGATCCAGTACTTCCTTCAGTGGTGTATGACGGCTGATTCACACTTGGACCGAGGTCTCATGGTGAGCAACTCCAGTCACTTCACGAGGGCGGGACGGACTCTCCCTGCGGCCTTCGACTCCCGGTCCTCCGTCTCGACGGACCTCGCTGGCTCCCGGCCTCAAGCCACCGCTTGCTCCACCTCCACGATCGCAAACCGCTCCGTCATCAGCGTGGACAACTCGTCCCGATAGTCGCCCAGTCGATCCAGCACACCCGCCACCGCCCCCTGCATCGCCTCGAAGGTCACGTGCCAGCGACTCAGGGCCTTCTTCCTCAGGAACCTCCACAGCCGCTCGATCAGGTTCAGGTTCGGCGAATATGCCGGCAGCGGCACCAGCCGGAATTCCCGATGGGCCGCCAGCCACTCCTTCACGCACGGCTTGCTGTAGTACCTCGCATTGTCCAGGTACAGCAGGGACCCCCTGGCCTCCGGGTGCTTGGCCCGCAACGCCTCCAGCAGCCTGACGAATTGCTCGCCGGTGACGTTCTCCCCGGTCGGCCGCAGGTCCACGTAGTCGTGGTCGTCGGGGCAATAGGCCCCGAGGATGTTCAGCCGCTTCCGCCCGTTGCCCACCCCCACGTAGGGCCGCTGGCGCGTCAGCAGCCAGCAGGAGTACAGCAGGCCCACGCCCCAGACCGGGTGGCAGGCGTCCACGAAATACCGCCGGGTCTCCGGCCCCGCCTCACGCTTGTGCCGCCGGTACTTCCGGACGAACTGCTTCTGTTTCTGGACGTCCGTCTTCCAGAAGGACCCCGAGACCTTGTGGAAGCTGGCCCCGATCCGGCGGAGCAGGCCCTTGACGCCCGAGGCCGAGTAGGTCACGCCGAAGGTCGCCTCGATCCAGGTGCGGACCTGCTCGGCGTTGTGGAACACCCCCGTCTCGATCTCCTGCCTGAGTCGCTTGACCTGGGCCGGCCCGAGGCGGCCCGGGTCGCCCTGGTAGTGCAAGGTGCAGAGTTCATCGAGTCCCTTGTTGCGGAAGATGCGGAACCACTGGCCGACCCGGCGGGTCGAGACCCCCACCAATTCGGCGATCTCCTCACGGGTCCGTCCGTCATCGCTCCGGAGGACCGCCGAGAGCCGTTGGTAAATCCGCCGGTCCTGGGCGTGTCGCCGTCGCTCGCTGATGTCGTTCCGCTGCCGGGGAGTCAACTGGATCGCCTTCATCGCTCCGTCCCGCCAACCTCACGGCTCAGTTCACCAGGGTGTCCCACCCCCTGTCTCTGGCGGCAATTGTAGGAAGTACTGGATCGGCGAGACTATAACTCGCCCGTCTCTTCTTCGGCCTCCCGGAGATGGACACGGGGTAAGTGCAAGAGTTGTGTTTGAGGATTCTTCAGGCGGCGGGCTTCTCCTTGACACCGTCGATGAAAACCGCCCCCTTGACGACCTCGGCCAGCAACGGCGAACCGTTCAACGATCGCCAACCTTTTGATGCACCCTCCATCAGCTTGACCACCATCGTCAGGCACGCCGACCGGCTCCCGTTGCCCTTCGCCTTGTCGTGCCGCAGCCGCACCGTCGAGAACACACTCTCGATCGGGTTGGTGGTCCGGATGTGCATCCAGTGCCCCGCCGGGAAGTCGTAGGACGTCAGCAGCACGTCGCGATCCCTGGACGGGCACCCCGTCGCCTTCGGGTCCTTCGCCTCGTAGGTCCTCACGAACAGGTCGAACGCCTCCTCGGCCCTCGCACGGCTCTCGGCCAGGCAGATCTCGTGCAGCATCCGCTTGGCCTTCGCCTGCGCGCCCTCGGGCAGCTTGTCGAGCACGTCGGCCGTCTTGGGCACCCAGCACCGCTGCTCCCGCGTCGTCCCCCACACCCGACGCATCGCCTTCCAGGAGCCCGGCGCCCCGTCGCCGATCGCCAGGCTCGGCTCGACCTCCAGGCCACGGGCCTTGCAGTCGAGCAGCAGCTCCTTCCACGACTGCTCGCCCTCGCGGTGGCCGTCGGCGATGGCGATCAGCCCCTTCTTCCCCTCGGCGGTGGCCCGCATCAGGACGAGGATGCACTGCCGTCCCCCCTCCAGGCGGATGTTGAAGTGCACGCCGTCGGCCCAGGCGTAGACATAACGCTTGCCCTTGAGCGACCGCTTGCTCCGCGCCTCGTGGTCGGCCTCCCAGGCCGCCTTGAGCCGGGTGACGGTCGTCGCCGACAGCCCCGGGGCGTCGGGGCCGAGGGGCGCCTGGAGGGCCTCGGCGAAGTCGCCGGTGCTGACGCCCTTGAGGTAGGGCCAGGGGACCAGCCCCTCCAGGCTCCGGGTCTTCTTCAGGTAGGGCGGCAGGATCGCCGAAGAGAAGGCCTCCCGCTGGTCGGCGGGCCGGCGGTCTCGGACCCTGGGTCGCTGGACCTCGACGGGTCCGATGCCGGTCTGGACCGTCCGCTCGGGGAGGTGGCCGTTACGGACCACCTGGCGGTGTCCTTGCTCGTCCCGCACGTCGGCGCGGTCATCGATCCAGGCGGCGACCTCGGCCTCGATGGCCTCGGCCAGCAACCGCCGGGCACCCGCTCGGAGGATGTCCGTCAGCACGTCTTGGCCCTGCGGCGAGGGCACGATGCGGATGTCGGTTGTAGACTGACTCATGGCGGGGTACTCCTCGGCCTCGTGGGCCAAATGGTGTGCTCGTAACGGTTGCATCACCAAGGATACCCCGCCGCCCTTCACCCTCTCGTACACAACTTCTGGTTATAACCCGATGGACACGAACCACTTCTCCAGTGCGGGGAGGCGGACGACTTCCGACTCCAACGCCTCCATCTCCTCGCGGGTCAGCTTCACACCCTTACTGTACTGCGTCTCGACCAGCACAACCTCGGGGTGCCCGCCCTTCCAGCTCATCGTCTCGGCATAGCCCAGTACGGCATCAACTGAGTCGAGCAATGCCCCGTTCCAATGCAACTCAAGAATGCCCCAGCACCGCTCGATCGGGTTGTACTTGCTGTGGTACGGCGGGTAATACGCCAGGTCGATGTCGAGGCGGGTCTCTCGGGCAAACTCGGCCATCCGCTTGAGGAACTGCGTGCGACGGCTGTGGTTCTCCGGCCCGTTATCCAGGCTCAGCACCAGCTTCGTCACCTCGGGAAAGCGGACCCGATTGAACTCCCACCAATCCTTCAGTCGGTCCACGATGAAGTCGCTGGTGACCTTCGAGCGAGCCATGTACAGCGTCAGGTCGTCGTACTCCGGCAGGAAGATGCCGAAGGGGGTCAGCGTGGTCTCGGGCTTGAAGTCATGGTCCACGGCTTTGGTCTTGGTGCGGCTGCGGCCCCGGCGGGAGAACGGGCCGACGTTGACCGCCGCCTTGGCGTCGAGCGACAGCCGGAACGCGTCGGGGCCTTGTCGGCCTGGGGGTTGACCCGGCTCAGTTGCTCGAAGATGGCGTCGGTCTGCGGGACCCTTTTTGGGGGCGGCACTTGGCCACCTTGGTCAGCCGGTAGCCGAGCATGTTGAGCTTGGTGTTGATCGTCTGCTGGGTGGGCAACCGCTCGTCGGTATAGCCCTTCCTGGTGATCAGGCGGCGTCGGACCTCGGCGGCACTGATGCGGATGAAGAGCCGCTTGGTCTGGAACTTCGGGTCGGCCTGGCATTGGCCATCGACGATGTCCCGGATGTCGTCGAGCAGCCGGGGCAGGTGTTCCTCGGCGGGCTTGCGGCGGCGGGCGGAGAAGGCGTCGACGCAGGTCATGCCGGAGCGGAGTTCGTGCGTGCCCTTACGGATGGTGTCCCGGCACCAGCCGAGATGCTCCAAGGCCCAGCGTTGCCCGCCCCGGCCCATCGCCTGGACCGTCTTGGCCATGAAGAGCCGCCTCTGGCTGCCCTTGAGCGCCTTGGCGGCGTCGATCAGCCCGGGGATCATCTCGGATTCCGGTCGCATCTCCGTAAGCTCCTGGGCCCCCTGGTGTAGAGGCTACAGGATACGGGCGACTTACCTACTTTCCAAACCCCTAAAACGACCACGAGGACACTTGAAGAGGTTGCGGACCCCGAGATAGCGATCACAAGAACAATCGATGGAGGGTCCGACCATGCCCAGGATCGCGCGGCCGCGGTGGCACGAGAGGCGGCGGCTGTGGTACGCCAACGTCGGCGAGCGGGGCCCGACGGGCGGCGCGCGAGGTGTTCGCCCCCGGCTCGATCGGCCCCAAGGAGGAGGCCGCGGCCTGGGTGTGGTTCCGGGCCGAGGTGGCCCGGCGGGGAGCGCCAGGCGGAGGCCGCCCCGGTCGCGGACGACGTCACGGTGGACGGCATCTGCGAGCGGTACCTGGCCTGGGCCGAGGCCCGGCGCGACCTTGGGAAGCTGGCCGCCACCGAGTACGCCAACAAGGCGATCCACCTGGCCATCTTCGCCCATGCCCTGGCCGCGCGGCCGGCCGCGCGCTGGTGCCCGACGACATGACGGCGTTCGGGGAGGGCCTCCTGGCGCTCTACAGCCCGACCTACGCGCGCAACATCTGCGGCTCGGCGCGGGCGGCCCTGAACTGGGCCGTGCGGGCGAAGCACCTGGAGAGCAACCCGGTCCGGGGATTCAGGGCGCCGGCCATCCCGCGGATGCCGGCGCGGTTCGCCGAGCGGGCCGAGGCGGCGGCGTTCCTGAGCTTCTGGCGGTCGGCCGCCGACCGGGGGACCGTGCGGGGCCGTTACGACCGGCTGACGCTCCTGCTGGAGCGGGTGCTGATCCGCACCGGGCCCGCCCGATGGAGCTGTGCAAGCTCCAGTGGGGCGACATCCGGTGGGATGGGTGGAGGACGGCCGAGGGGCACATCGCCGCCAAGGGAGATCATTCCCGCGGGCCGCTGGAAGGCGGGGAAGGTGACCGGCAAGCCGCGGACGATCTACCTCACCCCCGCGCTGACCCGGGCGCTGCGCCGCCTGCACGACCGCGGGGCGCCGCACCCCGAGTGGGTGTTCGTCCACGGCGGGGGGCGCGGCGGCAAGGGCGCGGGCGAGCCGTGGCCGTCGGGGTCGGTCCTCTCCAAGACGGTCCTCCGCGTCCGGCGGCGGTTCCTGGGCCACCAGGCCGCACTTCGCGAGCGGCTGCGGTGCGGCGAGCACGTGTCGCCCTGGGAGCGGAGGTGGGCGGCGACCACGGTGCGCGACGAGGGGCACGACCGGCTGGTCAACTACCGCTTCAGGCACACGGCCATCAGCACCCTGCTGATGCTCGGCGTGGACGTGCCGACGGTGGCCGAGCTGACGGGCACCAGCCCCGAGATGATCTACCGGCACTACGGCCACCTGCTCGACAGCCACCTCCAGGAGGCGGCCGAGAGGCTGGCGGCCCGGCGGAGGGGCTCCTTGGCCTGAGGTTTTCTCTGGACACCCACTTGGACCATGATGGTCCCGGAAGGAGTGCCCGAGATGGCCCGGAAGCGTACCAAGACCGGCTCCCCCGACCGTGGCCGCTCCTCGGCCGACCGTAAGACCGACGCCGTCCTCCGCCTGCTCCGGGGTGAGGGCCTGGAGACCCTCCCCCGGGGGCCGGGCGTCACCGCCGCCACCCCCTCCTCCTGGCCGGAAGCCTTCCTGGACGGCGGCAGGGCGGCGCTGAAGAGCCGGCCGGCCGACGACCGGGGCGAGCTGATCGCTCGGCTTCAGGCCCAGGTCGGCCAGCCCACCATGGACAACGAGCTGTTGGGCACCGGGTGCCAGCACCCGGAGGCCGGCCGCCCTTTTGCCCCGGGGAGGCGGAGCGGGCTGACCGCTCCGCCTCCCCCGGCACCGGTAGGCGATACGGCATGCAGCGGGCCTGCCGCATCTTCGGCATGGCCCGGTCCACCGCCTACTGCCTCAAGTCCCGGGGGTCCGTCCCGCCCGAGCGGCGGCCCGTGCCCGGGGAGCGGGGGCCGGTCGGGGCCGCCACCGACGAGGAGCCGGTCGGCCACATCCGGAGGGCGCTGGCCGAGAGCCCGTCCCACGGCGGGGGCGACCGCAAGGCCTGGGCGAGGCTCGGGCACCAAGGCGTCCGCACGGCCTCCGAGCGGGTGCGGCGGCTGATGCGGGGGCACCACCTCCAGGCCCCCCGTCGGG
This sequence comes from uncultured Planctomycetaceae bacterium, assembly GCA_963708145.1. Classification (GTDB taxonomy): domain Bacteria; phylum Planctomycetota; class Planctomycetia; order Isosphaerales; family Isosphaeraceae. The sequence goes on from OY970189.1 coordinate 1,725,122, forward strand.
GCGGCAGCCGGCACGGCCCGAAGGCCCACGACGGCACCATCACCGCCGACGAGCCGGACACGATGTGGGGCACCGACATGACCACCACCGTCACCACCGGCGAGGGGACGGTGCACGTCTTCGTCGCCGTGGGCCGCTGCACCTGCGAGTGCGCCGGGCCGCACGCCGCCAAGCGGGGCGACCGGTTCGAGGCCTTGGAGTCCTCGCGTCGGGGGTGCGGGAGCACTCGGGCCGGTTCGAGGCGGAGGTCGCCGAGGGGCTGGCGATCCGCCACGACCGCGGTAGTGCTTATATGAGCGATGACTCCCGGCGGGAGCTGGCCTACCTCGGCACGGAGCGCGCCGAGCTTCGTGCGGGAGCCGGAGGGCGACGGCTGTGCCGAGCGGTCCATCCGCACCCTCGAGGAGGATCTCCTCCGGGTGCGGAGCTTCGCCGCGGTGGGAGAGTGGGCCGAGGCGTTGAGCGAGTTCAAGCGGGCGTACAACGCGCGATGGCTGATCCGCCGTCACGGCCACCGGCCGCCCGGCCAGGTGCGGCGTGGCCTCCTCGCTGGCGTCCCAACCGCGGCGTGAGTACCATCAAGTCCCCGTCCAGAGAACCCGAAGGCCATACACAAGCGCCGGTCCACCGAGCGGCAGGGCACCCTCCTGCGGTACTCCAAGCCCCCCGAGGAGACGGTCGTCCGGATCGTCAAGTGCCTCGCCCACGGCTGCTCGGTCGCGGCCACGGCCGACATCTGCGACGTCGATCCCCGCACCGTCGACCGCCTCCTCGAGCAGGCCGGCCGCCGCGCCGAGGACTCCCACCAGCCTCCAGGTGGGGCGGCTCCCGGCCGCGCCGAGGCGGTCCAGCGCGACGAGCTGCACGGCCGCGTCAGCCCCGGGCCGGAGAAGAAGGGGGGTCCCGAGGGCCTGCGCGGCGCCGTCGCGGCCTGGGTCGGGTCTGGGCTCACGCGGCGCCCCCGGTCGTCGGCCGGCTCCTGATCGACGTGCGGGTCGGCCCGCGCGACCTGGCCACGGCTGCCGAGCTGGTGGCCTCGGTGGCGCTGTGCGCCCCGCCCGGGGCCGCGCCGCCGCTGATGCTGGTCGACAACCACCCGCCGTACCCGTCGGCGTTGTTGCAGGTCTTCGGCGCGGTGCTCCACCGCCGCCGCTTGCGGCGGCGCGGGCGGAGGAAGGACCCCGGGTTGAAGCCGCCCGCGGGGCTGCTGGCCGGGGTGGTACACGAGGTCCGCGACGCCTCCGGCGACGTGCTCAAGGTGCGGGCCAGGACGCCGTCCGGCCGGCTCCGGGCGATCCGGGAGCGGGTGACCGGGCTGGGGATCGGCACGACGGTCAACACGTCGCACCTGGAGCGACTCGACGGGACGATGCGCGGCCAGCTGGCGCGGCGGCCGCGGTGCGTGTCGCGGGACACTCGTCGGTTTCGGTGGTCGTTGTGGCTGTGGCGCGACCTCTACAATTGGGTGCGGGTCCACGGGTCGCTGCGAGGGCGCACGCCCGCGATGGCGCTCGGCCTGACCGACCGGGTTTGGTCGGTGCGGGAGTACATCCGCCATCCGGTGCACGTCGACGACCTCACCCGAGCGATCTGGGCCGAGGAGCGGCAGGACGTGCTAACCTCGGCCCGGGACCGCGATAAACGCCGGAAAACCGGACCAACATCCTGAGGGACTACCCTTTCCGGGAGATCATGATCATGGCTAATACTACAATTGTAACTAATCCGGGGTTTCGGCGCCCCGCCTCCTGTAATGGCAGCGCCGCGCGAACGCCTGGTGAGCGCACCGCCAGCCCGACCAATCCGGGACCTCATCGGCCTCGGGCAAGCGGCTCCACAGCGGCCGCACCAGCAGCCGGCGGACCTCCGGTACCGTCAACCTGATCAGCTCCGGGGCGCCGCCCGACTCCTTTTCGGCCGGTCGTCGGCCAGCTTCCGGACCACGGCCAAGACGGCGCGGGCAAGGAGGGACAAGGTGACGTGGCGGTGCCAGCCGGTCCAGCTCCGCACCTCGGAGGCGGCCAGCCCGGCCTCCTGCTTGGCCGACTCGGACCCGACCTCGACCGCCCACCGGGTCCCGGCGGTCTTGGCCAGCCGGGTCAACGTCGTGCGGGCCGGGCCGGCCGCGACGTAGTAGGCCAGCTCGCCGCGCTCGTCGAGCCCCTTGCGGACCAGCAACCACCGCCGCCACCTCGGCCCCAGGTCGTGGTTGATCTCCACCCACGCCCAGGCGTAGCGCCGAGGCCCCTTGCTGCCCGCGGCGACCGTGATCGCGCCAGGACCGCTTCGGCAGCCCGGCCGCCAGGGCGGCGGCGGTGACCTGCCGCCAGCCGACCGTGACGTCCCGGTTGCCGCGGACCCCCAGCACGTACGGCCTCTTCTCGCCCTCCAGCCACCGCCGCAGCTCCCAGGCGCCGTAGACCTCGTCGCCGCTAACCCAGGCCGCCGGCACCCCGGCGGCGAACGCCCGCTCCAGCATCAGCTTGGCCGGCCGGATCTTGGTGGCGAAGGCGGTCCCCTCGGGGATGCCGGCCTCCTGGCAGCGGGCCGGGTCGTCGGTCCACTCCTGGGGCAGGTCCGGCGCCCGGTCGAGGAAGGCGGTGCCGTGCCGGCTGGCGTAGGCCGGGAAGGCGCCGACCTGGGCGTCCTCGATCCGCCCGGCCGTGCCGGTGTCCTGCCGCGCGACGCCCGCCGACCGGGTCCCCTTCTTGAGCGACCCGGTCTCGTCGCCGATCGAGACGGCGTCGGGGCCGCCGCGGGCCCCCACGACGTAGCCCCGGAGGTCGTCGCGGACCGCGTCGGGGTCCCAGTCGGCCCGGCCCATCAGGTACTGCACGCCGTACGGGTCGCCGTCGCCGATCTGCTCGGCGACCTGCCAGGCGTCCTTCCGCTGGACCGGGCCGAGGAGGCCGGCGAGGTAAGCCCGGACCCGGTCGCGGGTCTCGCTGCGGGGGAACCGCGCCCCGATCCGCCGGGCCACCTCGTCGCGCTGCAGGCCCCACGAGCGGACGTCTTCGGGGCAGGCGGGGGAACCGGTGCTGGCCATGTTGACCCTCCGTGGGGCTCCTTGGCCAAGCTACCAAGCCCGTCTCTTAGAGCGATCGAACAAAATGAGGATCAAGTCAGGAACGTCAGTGTGATCAGAGAGCAGCCCAGGGACATGAATGCCTTGTGGGCCGACAGGAGCCGATCCCGACGCAAGCGGAGGCGACCGAACTGATGCGCCCAGGACAACGTCCGCTCGACGAACCAGCGGTAGACACCCAAGCCGCTGCCATGTCCCGTGCGGCGCTTCGCCAACACCGGGGTGATCCCGCGGCGGCGCAGTTCCCGACGGTGGGGTTCGGAATCGTAGGCTCGATCCGCCTGCGCACGCCGGGGCCGCCGGCGCGGACAACCGCGCTTGCCGCGCACTGCCGGCACGGCATCGATCGAGGGCAAGAGTTGGGTCACGTCGTGGCGATCGGCTCCCGTCAGCGTCATCGCCAACGGGATACCTTGAGCGTCAGTCACGACATGGTGCTTGCTCCCCAACTTCCTGCGATCTGTAGGGTTGGGTCCCGTGTCCTGGCCCCCGCAGGGGGACCGGACGCTGGCACTGTCGATCGGCGCACGCGACCAATCGATCCGGTCAGCACCGTGGGGCTCGGCCAAGAGGACCGCGTGCAACTCCTGCCAGACGCCTTGGCGTTGCCAGCGCCGCAGGTGGCGCTTGCAGGTCAGACCACGACCCCAGCCGCACTCCGGAGGCAAGTGCTCCCAGGCGATACCCGTCTTGAGGACGAAGATGATGCCGGTCAGGATCTTACGCGGCTCCAGCGGCTTGCGGCCCGGGAAGCGAAAGCGTCGCGGCTTGGGGCGTGGGAGCAGCGGTTCAATCCGCTCCCGAAGGGCATCGGAGACCAGCGGCTTAGCCATGAGAGCACCTCTTGGCGAGAGCGGTATTCCCTATTCTTTGCTCGCAAGGACTAGGCCGTTGGTTCTCATTTTGTTCGATCGCTCTTACAGCATGTGGGGAAAGGGTGACCTAGCCTTGCGGTATGAACACCCGCACCGCTTATCCCAGCGACCTGACCGACGCCGAGTGGGCCCAGCTCCAGCGCGTCATCCCGGCCCCCAAGCCCGGCGGCCGCCCCGCCAAGCACCCCCGTCGCGAGATCGTCAACGCCCTGCTCTACGTCGCCCGCACCGGCTGCCAGTGGCGGGCCCTGCCGCACGACCTGCCCCCCTGGGCCACCGTGTCCTGGTACTTCCGCATCTGGAAGCAGGACGGCACCTTCGACCGCCTCATGGACCTGCTCCGCGGCGACCTGCGGCAGGCCCACGGCCGCCAGCGGCCGCCGTCGGCCGCCATCATCGACAGCCAGTCGGTCCGGACGACCGAAGAAGGGGGCCGCGCGGCTACGACGCCGGTAAGGGGATCAACGGCCGCAAGCGGCACATCCTCGTGGACGGGCTGGGCCTGATCCTGGCGGTCGTCGTCCACGCCGCCGATATCCAGGACCGCGACGGGGCCAAGCTGGTGCTGGGGCCGCTGCGGCGCCGGTTCAGCCGGCTGCGGGTGGTCGTTGCCGACTCGATCGACAACGGCGGGATCGCCGAGTGGGTCCGCTCGCTCCGCGCCCGCAACCGGCTCCGGCTGGAGGTCGTGTCGAAGCGGGCCGGCGCCACGACGTTCGAGGTGATCCCGTTCCGCTGGCGGGTGGAGCGGACGTTCGCCTGGCTGGGCCGGTGGCGGCGGCACTCGAAGGATTACGAGGGGACGACGTCCAGCAGCGAGGCGTTCGTCAAGTTGGCGATGATCCATCTGATGGCCCGCCGGCTCGCGAAGAAATTGGGCAGACGATAGCTTTCCCCACACGCTGTCAGACGACCCGCCTCAGCAGCGTGACCGAGGGCGACGCGGTCATCCAGGCCAACGCCCTCCAATCCGAGAGCGAAGAGCAGGAGACGGATGGGACATTGCCCAACCCCTGCCACCCCTTCGCTACCTCCTCCTCACATCCCAAAGCCCCCGACCACGACTGGGTCGTCCCTCGCCCGACGCAGGCGTATTACCCGCTCCGATGCTGACCCTTCCCTGAGGCGCGGACGGGCCCCGGCGCCTTGAGCCACCGGCTCGGCTCGCGTCGGCGATGCGCCGCCAGCCTGGGTCGCCGATCCTCGCCCCGACCCCGGCCGGGATCGATTCCCGGCCGGCTCAGGGCCTCGCGGAGATGAATCACGCCGTCAGCCGTCGGTCCCCGCCCCGGGCCGAGGCCTCCGAACGGGCCCCGCCGAGTGCCCCGAGATCGGACTCGTTCCTCCACGACGTGGCCCCGCCCACGATGGCGACGCCACCTGTCGCAGGGACTTCGCGATTCGATAGCGAACGATCCCCCGTCGCGTTGCCGTCACCAAAAATTGGGTCCGTGGCCAGTCAAGCAGGAGTCTGGTCATGAATCCGATTGTCTTTGCCATGCGGCGCCCGGTGACCACGCTCATGCTGGTCGTCGCGCTGATCGGCGCCGGGAATTGCTGTCATTTTTCCCAATCGCGAAATCCGCTACTAAAGTCACAACCCGCACGAGCCGATCAATAGACAGTCCTCCGCTGGCATGGCCTATTCGACCATTCGCTGAGGACGCTCACGAATGAGCCCTGCACGAGCCAGGAGTTGATGGCCTATTGCTTGTTCGGCGGGATTGCCGACAAGCGCAAACTCCTCAAGGACGAGGCAGATGAACCTCTCAGTGAGATTTTCGAACGCAAAGCATATGAAGCACGTGATTGCGAGAGCGATCGCTTGCAGCATCATGCTGCTGGTCCTGCCGTCCTGTGGAATCCCCCCTCTCCGTCATCCGGAGCCGGGACCAGGCCTGCCGGCAGACTTCAAGGGAGCGACCAGCTCGGAAAACTCAGCCCAGCTCGGGATCGAAGAGTTTTACAATGATCCGATGCTTACGTGCTTGATCGAAAAGGCACTGGTCGACAATCGGGAGCTGAAGGTCCTGAATGAGGACGTCCAGATCGCCAGCAACGAGGTCCTGGCGCGGTCAGGGGCGTACCTTCCCTTCATCAGTGTCGCGGCCGGCGCGGGGCTGGACAGATACAGCCGCTTCACGCTTCCATGATGCCGGCATACGCGACGACCCGTATCTCCCCGGGAAGTTCTTTCCCAATCCGCTGGGAAATTTCCTGGGAGGCATCAACCTCACCTGGCAGCTGGACATCTACAGGCAGCTGCGGAATGCCAGGGACGCGGCGGGGCAGCGCTACGTCGCCGCCAGTGAGAGGCGGAACTACTTCGTGACCCGTCTGGTCGCGGAGATCGCCGAGAATTATTACAGGCTCATGGCGCTCGACAAACGGCTTGAGAACCTGGATCAAATCATCGAGCTTCAGGAGCAAAGCCTCGAGATCGCCAAGGCCAGGAAGGAAGCCGCCCGCGGCACCGAGCTGGGTGTCCTGCGTTTCCAGGCCGAGGTTCAAAGGAACCAGAGCGAAAAGCTGATCGTTAATCAGGACATCATCGTGGCCGAGAACCGGATCAACTTCCTCGTCAATCGCTACCCGCAGCCTGTCGAACGCGTGTCTGCGGGATTCTACGATCTGAACATTCACCCGCTGAGCGTAGGAGTGCCCTCGCAGTTGCTCCAGAACCGACCCGATATCCGCCAGGCCGAGCGCGAGCTGGCGGCTGCCGGGCTCGACGTGAAGGTCGCCCGGGTCAACTTCTTTCCTCAGCTGGTGATCAACGGCGGCGTCGGCCTCCAGTCCTTCAGCCTGAGATATCTGTTCGAGCCGCAAGCCGTGATCGGCGATATCGCCGGTGGCCTGGTCGGGCCGTTGGTCAACAGGAGAGCGATCAGGGCCCAGTACCTCACCGCGAACGCCAGGCAATTGCAGAGCCATCTACAACTACCAGCGCGTCATCCTCAACGCCTTCACCGAGGTGATCAACCGCGTGACCCATGGTGGAGAACTACAGCAGGAGCATCGAGATCAAGAAGCAGCAGTTGGAATCGCTCGAGGCCGCGGTCGAAGTCGCCAACAATCTTTTTCAGAATGCCCGCACCGAATACCTCGACGTGCTACTCGCCCAGCGTGACCTCAGGGACGCGAGAGTGGCCTTGATCGACACCAAGGCGGAGCAACTGTCTGCCATCGTAAACACCTATCAAGCCCTCGGCGGCGGTGTGTTGTCGATTTCAACTCCGGCAGACTTCCACGGTCAATTCCCGTACACCCACACGGTCCGCAGCGGCGAGAACTTCTGGACGATCTCGCTGCTCTACTACAGGTCGGGCCGGTATTGCAAGGCCCTCTGGGCGGCCAACAAGAATGCCGTCCCCGCCTTCGACCGCCTGGCCGTCGGCGACAAGATCATCATCCCTCGGCCCGACCAGCTCGACCCGGCCCTGATCGAGGAGGTCCCCGCGCCTGCCCCGCCCCTCCCCGAGACGGTGCCCGTCGACGGACCGGCGACCCTCCCCCCTGCCCCCGCCACCACCCGCAGGCATGCCTGGCCCGTTCGGCCAGAAGGGGACCGAAGACCCCGCCGTCAAAGCCACCGGCGGCACCAAACCCCCCGCGGCCTCGCCGAAGCCGGCGACGACGGGGAAGTGACCGGCCGATTCGCTCATGGTATGATCGAGGACGGCCCGAGGTTCGTCGCGACCTGTCAGCTCTCCGGGTCCCCCGGATCGGGTTGGTCAGGCCGGAGGATGAGGTTGAGGAGCACGCCCACCTCGCGGTGCGACTCGACCGAATGCCTCAGCGGGCGGTCCAGGTGCACCTCGTAGCGATTCCGCCGCCCCTCGCGCGAGCGCGAGAGGTAACCTCCCTCCTCGAGGTCGGCCACGATCCGCTGGACGGCCCGCTCGGTGATCCCCACCCGATGTGCCACCTCTCGGAGGCGCACCTCGGGCTCTCTTGCGATGCAGAGCAGCACGTGGGCGTGGTTACTCAGGAATGTCCACTCGGGACCGTTTGCCATGTTTCGAACAACCATGCGCCGTCTCTTGACTTCCGTCGATAGCGAAGCTATAAATTTTACGACTTGGATGTCGTGTATTGTTTGTCCGGAATTTTGGGGTCCCCTCGCACGTCGAAACAGAGTATATAGTGCGAGGCCGTGGGCTTCACCCGGCCAGCCGGAGAATTCGCGAAGCGATCTGGTAGAAAGCCATCTCGCCGGACGCCGGCGAGCGAGCCTCGAATCACGACGTTCGAGAAGCGAGGGGCCATGCCCGACCGTAAAAGCCTCGTCTCCACGCTCTGGCTCACATCCTCGCTGGCGCTGCTGGCGTCGGTGCTGGTTGCGCCGATCCGGACGTCGGGGTTCGTCACCGTCTCGTCCCGGCCCGATTGCCTCCGCCGCAATTTCGCCCTACCCCCGGGCCAACCGACGACCCGCCTCAGCGCAGCGATGGCCACCGACGCCGTCCTGCAGGTGAATGCCCTTCCTTCCGAGAATGAAGAGCAGGATCGGGCCGATGCTCTGGACGAGCCTCGAGTTTCCTTCCTGATCCCTTGTTCCTTCCGCAAGGTCCCCGATCGCCAGTTGATCGCCCCCCGCTCGATCCTCTCCCTCTACCCCCTCCGCTGTTGATCGTCCGCTGATGGACCCCTGATTACCGGCTGATGTGTCGCCGGTCCTTCACGCGTCGTCCAGGCCCCGGCCTGGGGGATGGCGTGCAATCGACGTCGCCGACTCGGCCAAACCGTGCCTCGCCAATGCCCAGGTCTTGGGCTCGACGTCCCTCGTGGTCGTCGGTTCGGCGTGACCCGGACGCCGACGTCCGCGATCGATCGACGACGACCTGGTCGGGAGATCATCCCGCGCGCCTTCCGACGCCACCTCGCCTCCCCTGGCGTCGAACCGAGTCGGATCGCCGTCCGTACTCGAATCCCTCCAATCCACACCGCGTTTCCTTGCCCAAGGAATCGGGACAGAGTCGAGTCGAGAAGAGTCGAACAGGAGCCCTGCAATGAATCCGATTGTGTTCGTCATGCGACGGCCGGTGACCACCTTGATGCTGGTCGTCGCCCTGATCAGCGGCGGGGTCCTCGGCCTGTACAAGATGCGTGTGGACATCCCGCCGCTGAACACCCCCAAGATTTACGCGTATCTTGATTACATTGGCATGGGCGCCAAGCAGATGAAAGGGTACATCGTCGGCCAGTTCGAGTCGTATTTTCACGAGCACGAGGAGGAGCCCCACCAGGAGCAGCATAAGATCGTGGTCACCAGCCCCAAGGCGAAGGCCGTCATCATCACCCAGCCATATGTCTGCCAGATCCACTCGCAGCGCCACATCAATGTCTGTGCCCTGGAGGGCGGGTATCTCGAGGAGATCTCGGTCAAGGAGGGCCAGGCGGTGAAGAAGGGCGATCTGATGTTCAAGATCGTGCCGATTCTTTACCAGGCAAGGCTGGACGCCGAGGCGGCCGAGAGCAGACCTCGCGCAACTGGAGTTCAATTACACCAAGAAGTTGTCCGAGCAAAAAGTGGTCTCCCCGAATGAGGTGGCACTGCTCGGGGCCAAACTGGCAAAGGCCCAGGCCAAGGCGAAGCTGGCGGGGGCCGAATTGAACTTTACCAACGTCAGGGCACCTTTCGACGGCATCGTCGACCGCCTGCACGAGCAGCAGGGCAGCCTGATCAAGGAGGGGGACATCCTCACGACCTTGTCCGATAACAGCGTGATGTGGGTCTATTTCAACGTGCCCGAGGCCCAGTACCTCGAATACATGGCCGGCCTGGGTCAGCAGAAGGAGGATCAGCAGATCGAACTCGTGCTGGCGGACGGCAACAAGTTCAATCAGATCGGCAAGATCGGTGCGATCGAGGCCAAATTCAACAACGAGACCGGGAACATCCCCTTCCGCGCGGATTTTCCGAACCCGGACCGCCTGCTGCGTCACGGCCAGACCGGCACCGTGTTGATCCGCCGGGTGTTGAAGGACGCCATCGTCATCCCTCAGCGGGCGACTTTCGAGATCCTCGACAAGCGGTACGTTTACGTCGTCGGCAAGGATGACGTGGTGCATCAGCGCGAGATCGTGATCGAGAACACGACTGGAATGGATGACATCTTTGTCATCAAGAGCGGACTCGGTGTGGACGACAAGATCGTCCTCGAGGGGATCCGAGCAGGTTCGCGACGGCGAGAAGGTGGAATACGAGTTCCGTCAGCCCGGAACTGGTCATCGCAAGCCTGAAAAACAGGGCGGAATAGCAACCGCTTCCCGGCACGGAACTCGACCAGATTGTCTTATAACTGTACTTTCCGAGACCAGATCTCGAAAGCTGAGGCCGATCCCCGGCCCTATCGGATTTCCGCCCAGTCGACTCGGACCCCGAAGGGTGCGGGCGAATCGGCGGTGGCGTGGGCCGGGTCGGTCGACGCCGACGGCCTGCCGAGCGATCCGAAACGATCCGGCGGAAATGGTTACAATCGATGGGTATCGTGAGGGTCTGACGTTCGGCGCCGGGGTTGCCGCAGTCGGCGCCGAGATCCGGTTCACACACATTCACGCAATCGTCCGGAAAGTGCAGGTCAGAACCATGTCAGGAATCCTCTATCGACCGGCATTGGCGATCGTGATCTCCGTGATCATCTTGTTCCTGGGGGCGCTGGCGATCAAGACCCTGCCGATCTCCCAGTTCCCCTCCGTCGCGCCGCCGAGCGTGGTGGTCACGGTCGCTTATCCCGGCGCCAGTGCCAATGTCCTGGTCGACTCGGTCCTGATCCTCCTGGAGCAGGCCATCAACGGCGTCCAGGACATGCGCTACATGGCCTCCGCCGCCACCAGTGCCGGCGAGGCGACGATCATGATCATCTTCGAGCCGGGCACGGACCCGAACGTGGCGGTCTTGAACGTGAATAACCGGATCAACATCGTGAAGAACAGGCTCCCTCCCCTGGTGGAGCGGGAGGGGATCATCGTCATGCAGGTCATGACGAGCATGCTGATGTATGTGAACATCTACAGTACGGCAGGAAGGCGTCGACCAGAATTTCCTCTACAACTACGCCTTCGTCAACCTCCTGCCCGAGATCAAGCGGATCCGGGGCATCGGCACCGCCACGATCCTCGGCAGCCGCCAGTATGCGATGCGGGTCTGGCTGAATCTCGACCGCATGCGCGCCTACAACGTGTCCTCCGACGGACGTCATGAAGGCTGTGGGAAGCAGAGCATGATCGGTTCGCCCGGACGACTCGGCCAGGCGACGGGCAGGACGTCGCAAACGGTCGAGTACGTCCTGACCTGGGTGGGGCGCTACAACAAGCCGGAGCAGTATGAAAATATAATTCTAAAGGCAAATCCTGATGGTGAGATCCTGCGGCTCAAGGACGTCGCCAAGGTCGAGCTGAGCGCCGCGTACTACAACCTCTACTCGGACATCGACGGCCATCCCTCGGCTGCCATCGTCCTCAAGCAGACCCCCGGCTCCAACGCCGCCACCGTCATCGAGGAGGTCAAGGAGAAGCTCAAGGAGATCAAGGCGGAGTCGTTCCCTCCCGGCATGGACTTCGCAGGTCAGCTACGACGTCTCCAGCGTTCCTGGAGGCCTCCATCGAGAAGGTGCTCCACACCCTGTTCGAGGCCTTCGTGCTGGTGGCCCTGGTGGTCTTCCTGTTCCTCGGGGATTGGCGTTCCACGCTGATCCCGACCCTGGCGGTCCCGGTGTCGCTGATCGGGACCTTCTTCTTCATGCTGTTGCTCGGCCTCTCGATCAACCTGATCACGCTCTTCGCGCTGGTGCTGGCGATCGGGGTCGTGGTGGACGACGCGATCGTGGTGGTCGAGGCGGTGCATGCCAAGATGGCACGAGAAGCACCTCTCACCCTATCGGGCGACCATGGAGGTCGTTCACGAGATCAGCGGCGCGATCATCGCCATCACCCTGGTGATGACGGCAGTCTTCGTTCCGGTGACCTTCATGACCGGGCCGGTCGGCGTCTTCTACCGCCAGTTCGGCCTCACGATGGCCACGTCCATCGTCCTCTCCGGCGTCGTGGCCCTGACGCTCACGCCGGTCCTCTGTGCGATGATCCTCAAGCCCCACACGGGCCACGTGAAGAAGCGTGGGCCGCTGGCCATGCTGCTGCATCTTTTCGACCGTGGCGTCGAGAAGGTCACGGGCGGTTATGCCGCGGTCCTGCGCCGGATCGTCACGCGCCGCGCGCTGACCATGTTCGTCATCATGGGCTTTGGCACCGCCATTTACCTCGTGAACACGCAGCTTCCGTCCGGCTTCATCCCGCTCGAGGACCAGGGCATGATCTACGGGATCATCCAGACGCCTCCGGGCTCGACGCTCGAGTACACCAACGCCAAGTCCCACGAGCTGCAGGCGATCGCCAAAGACATCGAAGGAGTCAACTCGGTCTCCTCGTTGGCCGGTTACGAGGTCCTGACCGAGGGCCGGGGCTCGAACGCGGGGACCTGTCTCATCAATTTGAAGAACTGGTCCGACCGCAAGCTGACCTCGACGCCAGATCATCGAGAAGCTCGAGGAAAAATGCCGTGCAGATGTCCAATGTGAAGCTCGAGTTCTTCGAGCCGCCCGCGGTCCCGGGTTTCGGCGCGGCCGGGGGTTTCTCCGTACGTCGTCCTCGACAAGACGAACTCGAACGAACTACAAGCGGCTCGGAGAAGTGACCGAGAAGTTCATGGACGCCCTGTCGAAACGCAAGGAGGTGAAGGGCCTGTTCACCTTCTTCGCCAGCAACTACCCGCAGTATGAGCTGGTCATCAACAACGACGTGGCCATGCAGAAGGGGGTGTCGATCGGAAACGCGATGGACAACCTATCCATCGTCGTCGGCAGCACCTGGGAGCAAGGCTTCATCCTCTTCGGCCAGTTCTTCAAGGTCTTCGTCCAGGCCTCGCCGGAGTTCCGGCGGTACCCCGAGGATTTGCAAAACATGTTCGTCAAGAACGAGCATGGGGAAATGGTCCCCTACTCCTCGTTCATGCAGATCAAGAAGCAGCAGGGCTTGAACGAGATCAACCGCTACAACCTGTATCCCTCCGCCGCCATTCAAGGTGCACCGGCTGCCGGCTACAGCAGCGGTCAAGCGATCAAGGCGATCCAGGAGGTCGCCGCCGAGACGCTGCCTCCCGGTTACGACCTCGGCTGGGAAGGCCTCTCTTATGACGAGGCGAAAAAGGGGAACCTGGCCGTTTATATCTTCCTGATCGTCGTCGTCTTCGTCTATCTGGTACTGGTCGGGCAATACGAGAGTTTCATGCTGCCGCTGGCAGTGATCCTGTCGCTGCCGGTCGGGATCTTCGGTGCCTTCCTGTTACTGAAGGTCATGGGGTTGTCCAACGACGTCTACGCCCAGATCGGTCTGGTCATGCTGGTCGGTCTGCTCGGCAAGAACGCGATCTTGATCGTCGAATTCGCGGTGCAACGGCGCCAGGAGGGCCTGAGCATCCAGGAGGCAGCCATCGAAGGCGGAAAATTGCGCTTCCGGCCGATTCTGATGACCTCCTTCGCCTTCATCGCCGGTCTCCTTCCGTTGGTCGTTGCCACCGGCCCCGGGGCGATCGGAAACCGCACCATCGGCACCGCCTCAGTCGGCGGGATGCTCGTGGGCACCTTGATTGGGGTCTTGGTCATTCCCGGCCTTTATTACTTGTTCGGTGTGATTGCCGACAAGGGCAAACTAATCCAGGACGAGGCGGATGAACCTCTTACTGAGTCCATCACGGCCCACTGAACGGATCGGCGAGTTCGCTCGTATGACCTGCCATCTGAGGAATGGTTTGGCGTCGCCAGCAAGCGATTCCACAGAGAATGCGAGGCGCAGCCACAGCCTCGCTGTTGTTATACTTTTGTCACCCTCGGCCCGTGAACGGTTACCGCGGAGAAATGCCCCAGTGCCAACCGACCCTCTTGCGGCATGAAAACCCTTGTAGGATCATGACCGGCGAGATGGACTGCCCGATTGGGAGGGCCGGACCCGGACCGACGCCGCGACATCGCGGGGGCGAGCCGGCCGAGCGGGGTATCCAGCGTTGAAGCTGTCCCGGCGTCTAGCTGATGTCGACCGTCACGGCCGCGGAGGTGCTCGGCAGGAACGCGGTGCTGCCGGGATAGGCGGCCGTCAGCGAGTGGCTGCCCGAGGCCAGGGTCGTGACCGTGATCTGGGCGTTGGCGGTGGCCTGTGAGATCGGGGCCGAGCCGATCAGGGTCGAGCCGTCGTAGAAGTCGGCCGAGCCGGGCGGGGTCAGCGTGACGCCCACGTTCGACACCGACGCCGTCAGCGTCACCGGGTCGCCCGGGCTCGCCGAGGTCGGCGAGGCGGCGAGCGACGTCACCGTCGGCGCCGGCGTAATCGTGATCGGCACGGGCGCCGACGTGCTCGGCAGGAAGTTGCTGTCGCCCGAGTAGACGGCCGTCAGCGAGATGTTATCGCCCAGCGGGATATTATCTGCGAAGAGAATGGCCGCGTTGCCCGCGCCCGTCCCTTGCTGGACCGGCTCGGACCCGAGGCTGGTCGTCCCGGCGAAGAATTCCACCGACCCGCTCGGGTCGTAGGGGGTGAAGTTGGATGTCGAGACGACGGCCGTGAGGATGACTTGGTCGCCGAAGGGGGACGACGTCGCCGAGGGGGTGAGCGTGATCGTCGGCGCGAGCCTCGCGACCGAGACCGGCACGCCTGGCGAGGTGCTCGTGGCGTAGGTCGGGTCGCCCGAGTAGACGGCCGTAATGGTCGAGTCGCCCCCCGGGATGTCGTTGACCGTGTCGGTCGCGACCCCGTTCGAGACCGGGATGTCCTGGTCGAGCACCACATCGCCGTTGTAGAACGTGACGGTCCCCGTCGGCGTCCCCGAGCCGGACGCCGGCGCGATCGTGGCCGTGAGCGTGACCGCATCGCCGAAGGTCGACGACATGGGCACGACCTCCAGCGCCGTCGTCGTCGCCTGACCCACGTAGATGATCAACGGGATCGTGGTGCTTTCCGTGTAGTTCGCGTCGCCGCTGTAGTCGATGGTGATCAGATGGGGGCCGGGCGCAATCAGCGACGAGGTCGTCAGCTTGGCCTCTCCGTTCGCGACCGGCACGGCGCCCAGCACGGTCGAGCCCTCGGAGAATGTCATCGTGCCCGTCGCGCCCGTCGCCGGACTGATACCGAGGAAGCGGACGTCGGCCGTGATCGTCACCGGGTTCCCCGACGTGATCGAGGTCGCCGATGCCTCCCGCAACACGATCGTGGGCGCCTTCACGACGACCTGCGAGGTGGGCGGCGAGGTGCTCGTCCCGTACTGGTTGTCGCCCAGGTAGACGGCCGTCACCGACGTGGTGCCCGCCGGGATCGTGGAGGAATCAAATTCCACCGCGTTGGGCGGGAAGGTGTTCCCGATCGTGGCGCTACCGAGGTCGGTCGTCCCGGCGTAGAACTCGACGGTCCCCGTCGGCGTGCCCGTGCCGCTGTCCGGCGTGACGGTCGCTCTGAAGGTGACATCGTTGCCGTAGAAGGCGAGCGGCAGCGACGACGTCAGCGACGTCGTCGTCCCGATGACGCCGACGTTGACCGTCACCGGCGCCGAGGTGCCCGGCCCGAAGTTGGTATCGCCCCCGTAGCTCGCGGTGATCGTGTGCGTGCCGTGGGACAGGGACGAGGTCGTCAGCACGGCCATCTGGCCCGGGACGCCCGGGAGCGTTTTGGTGCCGAGCGCGGTCGTGCCGTCGTAGAACGTCACGCTCCCCGACGGCGTGCCGTTGCCGGTGGACGAGACGACGTAGACGGTGAAGGTCACGGGGGCGCCGTCGGACACGTCGGTCTGGGAGGCGGAGAGGCTGAGCTGCGGGGCCGCCTGGTAGATGGTCGCGCTCGCGGGCGCGGAGGTGCTCGGCAGGTTGTTGGCGTCGCCCGAGTAGACGGCCGTGAAGGAGTGGACGCCGCCGGTCAGCGTATCGCTGACGAACACGGCCTCGCCGTGGTCCACGTCGGCGGGGCCGAGGTCCGTCGTGCCGTCGAAGAACTCGACCTGGCCCGTCACAAGGCCGCCACCGGTCGCGGCGACGTTCGCCGTCGAGCTCCACGGGGTCGCTGTACGTGGCCGTCGTGGGCGAGACGTCGAGGGTTGTCGTCGTCGCCTGGCCGATGGTGACCGCGACGGCCGGCGACGTGCTGGCCTTGAGGTTCGCGTCGCCCGCGTAGGCGGCCGTGATCTGGTTCGAGCCCAGCGGAATCGCCGTGGTGGTCAGGGTCGCCGTGCCGCCGGAGAGCGTGCCGGGGCCGAGGTCGGTCGTGCCAGCGAAGAACTCGACCGTCCCCACAGGTAGGGCCGGGCCGCTGGCCGAGGAGACCGTGGCCGTGAGCAGGACGGGGCTGCCGGGCGTCGCCGACGTCGGCGAGGCCGTCAGGGCCGTCGTCGTGCCGGCCCGGGCGACCGTCACGGCGGCGGGCGCCGACGTGCTGGCCGCGTAAATCGCGTCGCCCGGATAGACGGCCACCACCGCCGCGACGCCGGCGGGCAGGGCCGCGGTCGTCAGCGTGGCGATCCCGGCGCCGTCGAGCGGCGCGGGGCCGAGGTCGGTCGCCCCGGCGAAGAACTCGACCGTGCCGGTCGGCGTCGCGCCGGAGCCGGTCACGGCGGCGGTGAGCGTCACCGGATCGCCGAACCTCGTCGAGTCCGGCGAGGCGGCGACCGCCGTCGTCGCGGCCCGCAGGACCCGGACCGCGACGGCCGGCGAGGTGCTCGCCGCGAACCCCGCGTCGCCCAGGTAGGCCGCCGTCAGGGCGTGCGAGCCCGGGGCCAGCGCCGAGGTCGTCAGCGTGGCCGTGCCGCCGGAGAGCGTGCCGGGGCCGAGGTCGGTCGCCCCATCGAAGAACTCGACCGTCCCCGTCGGCTCGCCGCCGGCCGGGGACGAGACGGTCGCCGTGAGCGTCACCGGATCGCCGAACCTCGTCGAGTCCGGCGAGGCGATGATCGCCGTCGTCGCGGTCCGCAGGACCCGGACCGCGACGGCCGGCGAGGTGCTCGCCCGGTAGTGGGAGTCGCCCGGGTAGACCGCCGTGATCGCGTCGGTCCCGGCCGGCAGCGCCGTGGTCGTCGCGACGGCCTGGAAGCCGGAAACAGGGGCGGTGGCGACGAGCGCCGCGCCGTTGAAGAACGCGACCGATCCGGTCGCGGGGAGCGACCCGGCCTTCGGGGTCACGACCGCCGTGAGCGTCACGTCGCCGCCCTGGGTCGTCCCCGTCGGCGAGGCGCCCAGCACGACCGACGTGGCCACGCCCGGGAAGTCCCCCGCCTCGAGGAACGCCTGGACGACCGCCTCGCGATCGGCGCCGTGGCGGACGTCCTTGGCCCAGAACGCCTTGCCCGACGCGTCGGGCGCGCGGTCGAGGAGGTCCGTGTAGAGCGAGTCGACGAATTGATGCGGCGTCCCGCCCAGGTCGACACCCAGCGCCAGACGAGCCCAGCCCGCTCCCGGCCGTGGAGGAAGGCGCGGGTGATGGCCCACTTGCCCACGCCCCGCGTCAGGGATCCCGACCAGACCGCCACGTCGGCCGCGGTGGGCTCGCGGAAGAGGACGGTCTCGTAGAGGTTCGTCACGAACGCGATGACGGCGGGCTTCGCCTGCGTCGACGCGGCGAGCAGCCGCCTCGCCTCGAGCTCGGAGACCCGCGGCGCCATCGCCCGTCCGCCGCAGGACCAACCCGGTGCCCGTCGCCGCCAGGCCCTCGAACGACTGGACATTGGACGCCTCGCTTTGATGAGGTCGCAAATGACTTTTTCGAGATCTTTCCTCCACGTAAAGTCAATCTACATCGCCTAAATTCACAGGCAATAATTTGCCCGATTTTCCCCAACACTTTTTTCTTCGCAACTTTTACTGTTCGGGTTCTTGGTGCCATCCATCACTCATGATGGCATGACCTCTGAATTCGACGGGACAAGGAGGCCTTCCCCGGCCGGGGGCTGACGACCCGACACCTGTGAGATCGGAAGGAAGGGCTTGGAGTGGTCCCGGATGGCCTGGAGTGGACCCGGGAGTCCCCGGAGATCCACCGATGAACGTCGATCCGTGTCGTTCTACGCCTTGATTATTGCCGCCCGAGCTGGTATTTTCCTCCGTTATCCGCAACCTCAACAGTCCGGAACCCATTGGCAATTTGCGACTTGCGGTGTCATCGTCCGGAGGCCGTGGGCGACATCCTCGGTCTTCGGAATCGACGGTTAGAGGTTCGAGTCCTCTCGGGTGTACTGGAGCCGCAAACCCCCGGGCGAATCGGGGGTTTCGCGCTTCCCCGGGCGCCCATCCGGGACAGCGGACCTCCTTCGATCGGACCCCCGCCAGCGCCTGCGCGAGCGAGGGGCAGACGGCCCAGTCGCGGCTCCCGAGCAGACCGACGAGGTGGTCGACGACCTCCGGGACCGGCCCGATCTGCGGCGGCGCCTTGGCCGCCGCGCGCCGACCCTCCTGGTGGGGATGGCGCAGGGTCTCCTTCGGCGCGGCCGGCCGCTCCACTCCACGAGGCGTCGGGGCGCACGTCGGCCGACTGGGGCGGACGCGCCGGAGGGTCAGCACTTGAGCCAGCGATCGAACCAGGAGAAGGCCTCGGCCTGCATCGGGCGGTCGAACTTGTGGGGGCCGGGGTAGAACGAGGCGCGGTAGCGGTCGGCGGCGCCGGCCTTGGCGTAGACATCGGCCAGGATGCGGTCGGCGCGCCGCATCTCGGGGAGGGTGAAGAGCTGGTCCTCCTCGTCGTTCAGGACGAGCGTCGGCCGCGGGACGCGCAGGCCGAGGACTTCGGGGTAGTCGAGATCCAGCGGCAGCCCGGGGGCGTAGACCATCCAGGTGTGCGTGAACGACTTGTTGAGCAGGTAGTCGCGCCAGGTCGTCATCATGCCCACGCAGCAGGCGCAGGCGATGCGGTCGTCCAGCCCGCCGAGGTAGACGGTGCGCAGGCCTCCGCCCGACAGCCCGGCGCAGCCGACGCGCGCCGCGTCGACATCGGGGCGGCGCAGAGCACGTCGAGCGCACGGCGGTCCTCGGCCAGCACCACCCCCGGCCAGGTCGTCCCGGCGCAGAACAGGCTCTTGGACATGACGTCCTCATGCTGCGCGGCGAGCTGGTTGTAGGCGTCGATCTCGGCCTCCGACTCGGGCCTGGCCTCCTTGTAATTGGCGCCGAGGCGGTCCTTCAGCCGCTCGGGAAGGTCGCCGGCGCGGACGCGGCGGCTGCCGAAGGCGAAGGCGTCGTGGACGAGCACGGCGTAGCCGCGGCGGGCCAGGTCGTTGGCCCAACTCACCCCGCCGTAGTAGCGGTCGCGGTGTCGCCTCATGACCGGATGGAGGTCGTCGCTGACCTGCGCGATCTTGCGCGCCCCGAAGTACTTGTTGCCGCCGTGGTCGTGCAGGCCGAGGACGGCCGGCAGGCGGCCGGTGGCCCCCTCGGGCTTGAGGAAGAAGGCCTCGGTGGGCGGGCCGTAGGGGAGCTGCCAGGTGAGGTGCTCGACGTGGAGGCCGTCGTAGACGAGCCGGTGCTGGAGCTCGGCCTTCGGGGCGTCCCCGGAGACGGGCTCCAGCACGCAGGCACGGGCGCGGGCGGTGGCCTCGCGACGCCAGGCGTCGAGGTCGCCGAAGCGGTCGTTGCGCAAGGAGAGCCGCGCGGGGCCGTCGCCGGCCAGCGAGGCGGCCCAGGGGCCATAGGCCCCGATCATGTTCGGTTCCACGAAGGCATCCTCTCGGCTCGGGTACAGCGGGCGGTCCCTTCGCCACACTCTAACCGGGCGGCGCCGCCGTCTCGACCCGGTGTCGTACCAACGGGTCCCGACGGAAGAGGCGCGATATCTCAATCGATCGATTGGGATGCGGGGGGGAAGGTCAGGACATGCCCGCAATTGGAGCATTTGCCCCGATGGCCCGCCTGCCTCGCCTGGTAGCGGAGCCGGTGCCGGCAGCCGGGGCAAAGGAAATGAAGATAGGCCTCGCCCTGAGCGTGTTGCGACTGCGCGCGGAGGTAAACGACCACGGCCACGATGGACACTCCGCCGAGGACCATGAGCACGAGCGTCGCATTCATGGCGCGAGCCTCCGGGGGAAGTCCTGACCGTTAATAATATAACATGGGCCCGCGCCGCTTCCCCCGGGGCGCATCATTTTTCCGAGCGGGTCGAGATCGAGTCGCTGAGCCACTCCACGTCGTGCATCGACTACGCCATTTGCACGGGATGCCCGCCCCCCGATCGGCACGACCGGCACGACCGGCCCGCGAGGGCGGGTCCGATCGAAATCCCGCTCGACTCTCGATGCCTCTCCGGACGATGCGAGACCGACGGACCGCTCGGGTCCCGAACCGATGGGCCTTGCGACGCTCGGAGGAGATCGACCGATGGCCGACGGAGCACAGACGCAGACGACCGCGCCCGACCTGATCCGCTGGACCTTCACCATCGACCCGGCGCACCGCGTCGAGATCGAGGAGCACCTGGCCGACATGGGTCTCGACGTGCTGATCCGCGACGACAGCCAGTTCATCGTGACGTGGGAGGAACCCGACCGCACCCCTGAAGAGGTAGTCGAGGAGTCTGGGCCCTTCACGGCTCGCCGTTCGAGGTCACCCACGAGGAGTTCCATCGCCTCGGGCTGCACGTCCTCCACCACGACAACGGGGCGCAGGAAGCGGCCTGATGGGAAAAGTGCCGAGTGCTTCGCTTCGAAAAGAGTGCTGAGTGCTGAGCCATAACGCGACCGCGGTCGGCTCTCCGGGCGCGGTCGCGTCACTTGGAGGGCGCGTTGCACACGCCCCACAGGGCCTTACCCAGCACTCAGCACCTTCCACGAAGCACTCAGCACTTCGAAAGATTAGAAGCCGGGCCCCTTGGTCGCGAGGCGGACCCGGCAGAGGTACATGTCGGCGGTGATGAAGAGGGTCGAGCCGTCCTCGCCCCAGCCGCAGTTGGCGGTGGCCTCGCCGGTGGCGAAGGTGCCGAGGTGGGTGCCGTCGGGGGCGAAGACGAGCACGCCGCCGGGGCCGGTGGCGAACAGGTTGCCGGCGCGGTCGACCTTCATGCCGTCGGGCAGGCCCTTCTTGCGGGTCTTGACCCACGCCGTCGCGTCGGCGAAGACGCGGCCCTCGCCGAGCGTGCCGTCGTCCTTGACGTTGAACGCCATCCAGATCGCCTTGTTCGGGTCGGAGTTGGCCACGTAGAGCGTCTTCTCGTCGGGCGAGAAGGCGATGCCGTTGGGGAAGGTCATCTCCTTGGTCAGGAGCGTCACGGTGCCGTCGGGCGCGAGCCGGTAGACGCCGTTGAACGGCAACTCCTTCTGGCGGGTCGTCGTTCTTGCCTGAGCAGGCCGTACGGCGGGTCGGTGAAGTAGAGGTCGCCGTTGGACTTGTAGGCCGAGTCGTTCGGGCTGTTGAACCGCTTGCCCTCGTAGCGGTCGGCGAGCGTGACGAACTTGCCGCCCTCCAGGCGGGCGACGCGGCGGTCGCCGTGCTGGCAGAGGATCAGGCGGCCCTGGCGGTCCGATGTTCAGGCCGTTCGAGCCGGGCTCGCCGCCTCGGGGGTCGGTGCCGGTGTACCCGCTCGGCTTGAGGAAGACGCTGACGCCTCTCCCCCTCCTTCCAGCGGAAGACGGTGTTCTGCGGCACGTCGGAGAAGAGCAGGAACCCCCGTCGCTTGTCCCAGACCGGCCCCTCGGACCAGTCGAAGCCGTCGGCCAGCTTCTCGATGACGGCGTCGCGGGGCACGAGCCGATCGAACCTCGGGTCGTTCCGCTCGATGGAGCCGATCGTCGGCGGGGTCGGCTTCTCCTGGGCCGTCGCCGAGGCGGTGGCCAGGACCAGCGAGGCGGTGACGGCGGCCGATCGCAGGCGGATCACGTTCATGGTGGCAAGACTCCGCGGGAGGGGACCGGTCTGTCGGCGTCCGCGACGGGGACGCACCGGTCCCGAAGTTAGCCCCGCGGCCCGCCGTCGGCAACGGTCCGGGGCGAGCGCGCGGGATTTGACGGCGGCCGGCGGGGGCGTTATATTGGCCGGCTCTGGACTGTTCCTCCCGGCCTCATCGCCGGGAGCGGATTGAAACTTCTCAGGCCCCCAGAACGGTCGCCCGCGGGCAGGTCGCCCGCGGGGTCGCGGCCCGGAATGATCGGTCCGGTTGGGAGGAGGTTCCCGTCGTGGCGCTCGTGGTGAAGGACCTGATCGATGCCGGCGTCCACTTCGGCCACCGGGCCAGCCGGTGGAACCCGAAGATGAAGCCGTACATCTACGGCAAGCGCAACCTGATCCACATCATCGACTTGAAGGAGACCGTCCGCGGCCTGCTCCGGGCGACCAAGTTCTTCCACCGGGTCGCCGCGTCGAACGGCCTGATCCTGTTCGTCGGGACCAAGCGGCAGGCGGCCGAGACGATCGTCGAGGAATGCACCCGCTGCCGGGATGCCGTACGTCACCGAGCGCTGGCTGGGCGGGACGCTGACCAACTTCCGGACGATCCGCAGCCGGCTCGAGCGGCTCGAGGAGCTGGAATCGATCCTCGACGGCGAGCAGGCGCTGAGCTACTCCAAGAAGATGATCTCGACGCTCACCCGCGAGCGGCGGAAGATCGAGCGGAACCTCTCGGGCATCCGCCACATGACCCGGCTGCCCGAGGCGCTGCTGGTCGTCGACCCGCACCGCGAGCACATCGCGGTGGCCGAGGCGCGGAAGCTGGGCATCAAGGTCGTCGCGCTGCTGGACACCGACTGCGACCCCGACCTGGTCGACCTGCCGATCCCGGGCAACGACGACAGCATGCGGTCGATCGAGCTGGTGGTGAAGCGGCTGGCCGACGCGATCATCGAGGGCCGGGCCGCGGCCCCGGCCGAGCCGCCGCCCCGCGAGGTGCAGGCCGCCGGCGCGGGCCAGCGTCGCGGCGACCGCGACCGCCGGGGCGACCGCCGCGGCGGCGGCGGCGGCGGCGGCGGGGCGGCCGCGGCGGCGCCGGGCGGCGGCGTCAGCCGCTCGGCGCGCCCGGACCGCCGGCCGCGGGCCCGAGGCCGCCGGCCCAGGCGCCCGAGCCCGCGGCCGAGCCCGCCGCGCCGCGACCGAGGCGGCCCCGACCGCCCGCCGGCCCGTCGAGACCGACATCCCCGGCTCGCAGGGCGAGACCGACGTCCCCCCTCGGCCCAGTCGAACCGAGCCGGACCGCCCGACGCCGGCGGACCCGGCCATCGGCCCGGCCAGCGGCCGGTCGCCGGCCGGCCGCGACCCGGCCGGATCGGCCCGACGCACCCGCCGAACCACGACGCCCCGGGCGACCGGACCGGGCCGGCCGTCCCACGACCGCCCGATCGCGCCGCGCACGACGATCGCGAAGGAGAGACGCCGATGGCCGAGATCACGGCTCAGGCTGTCAACGAGTTCCGCAAGGCGACCGGGCTGGGCCTGATGGAGTGCAAGGCGCTCCTGAAGGAAGCCGACGGCGACCTCAAGAAGGCCATGACGCTGGCCAAGGAGAAGCACGGCAAGAACGCCGAGAACCGCGCCGGCCGCGCCACCAAGGCCGGGCCGGATCGAGGTCTACATCCACCACGACGGCAAGTCAGGCGGCGATGGTCGAGGTCAACTGCGAGACCGACTTCGTCGCCCGCAACGACGAGTTCCGGCAGCTCGCCAAGGACCTGGCCCTCCACATCCTCGCCGCCAACCCGATGTACGTCCGCCGCGAGGACGTCCCGGCCGAGGCGCTGGCCGAGCAGAAGCGGCGTCTTCATGCCGCAGGTCGCCGACAAGCCCGAGAACGATCCGCGAGAAGATCGCCGAGGGCAAGCTCAACGCCTGGTACGGCGAGAGCGTCCTGCTCGACCAGCCGTTCGTCAAGGACGACGCCAAGACGATCCGCGAGTGATCCAGGAGGTCAACGCCCGGACCGGCGAGAACATCACGGTCGGCCGGTTCGCCCGGTTCGTCGTCGGCGAGGGCCAGTCGGCCGCGGCCGAGCCGGCCGAGGCTGACCCCGGGCCGTGACGGCCGGCGCGTCGGCCCGCCGACTCGCCTCCGGGCCGACGCGGCCCGGTCCGACGCTCCCCCCGGACCCCCGAGGACCGGACTCGATGGACGCCGCCTCACGCCTACGGCCCCCCGGTCTTCCGCCGCGTCCTGCTGAAGCTCTCGGGCGAGAGCTTCTGCCGGCCCGGCGAGGGGGGCATCAGCGTCGAGGAGGTCAGCCGGATCGCCCGGCAGGCGTCGCGGGTGGCCGCGCGCGGGGTCGAGCTGGCGATCGTCGTCGGCGGCGGCAACATCCTCCGCGGCGCCACGCTCACCCGCGGCTCCGACGTCATCAAGGAGGCGACGGCCCACTACATGGGGATGACGGCCACCGTCATCAACGGCCTGGCCCTGCAGGACGCCCTGGAGGGGCTCGGCTGCGAGACCCGGCTGATGACCACGATCCGGATGGACGAGGTCGCCGAGCCGTTCATCCGCCGCCGGGCCCTGTCGCACCTGGCGCGCGGCCGGGTGGTCATCCTGGCCACCGGCACCGGCAGCCCGTTCGTCACCACCGACACCGCCGCCGCCCTGCGGGGCAAGGAGCTGGGCGTCGAGGTCCTGCTCAAGGCCACCCGGGTCGACGGCGTCTACTCGGCCGACCCCGAGAAGAACCCCCACGCCGTCCGCTACGAGCACCTGACCTACGAGCAGGTCCTCCGCGACGACCTGAAGGTCATGGACATGACGGCCATCGGCATGTGCCTGGACAACGGCCTGCCGATCCTGGTCTTCAACTTCAAGAAGGAAGGGAACATCGAGCGGGCCATCGCCGGCGAGCCGATCGGCACCTGGGTCAGCAACGCCCCCCGGCCCCGGCCGCCGGCCGCGACCGGCGTCCTGAGCCGTGCCGGCGCCGATCCGATCCGCCGCGACCGCCGATCGACAGTCCGGGCGCCGATCGCCCGACGGCCCGCGACGACCGCGAGAGGTGCCGCCATGAGCATCGAAGAGATCGTGCTCGAGGCCGAGGAGCGGATGGAGAAGAGCGTCGCCCTGCTCGACCGACCAGTTCCGGGGCGTCCGGACCGGCCGGGCCAACGTCGGCCTGGTCGACTCGATCCGCGTCGAGTACTACGGCTCGCCGACCCCGCTGAAGCAGCTGGCCAACCTGAGCACCCCCGAGCCGCAGCAGATCCTGATCCGCCCGTTCGACCCGTCGGTCATCGGCGACATCGTCAAGGCGATCCAGACCAGCGACATCGGCCTGACGCCCAACTCCGACAACAAGGTCGTCCGGCTCAACGTCCCCTCGCTCTCGGTCGAGCAGCGCAAGAAGCTCGTCGGCCGCGTCAAGGACCTCGCCGAGGAGGCCCGCGTCGCGATCCGCAACATCCGCCGCGACGCCAACAAGCAGGCCGACCACGAGCAGGCCGAGAAGGTCCTCACCGAGGACGACCTGGAGACCTGCAAGGAGGAGATCCAGGCCCTGACCAAGCGGTTCGAGGGCAAGGTCAACGACGCTGGCCGAGAAGAAGTCGGCCGAGATCCTCGAAGTCTGAGACGCGCGCCCGTCGCGGCGGATTTGGGGAACAAATCCGCCGATCTCCCCGATCATGTCTTTGTCGGCTGTTTGGGGGTCCGCGTTCTGCAGGGGGCGCGAGACGGATCATCCGTATCCGTCGTGTCGAAGGGCGGTGCATCTCACGCACCCCAAAGGACCCTCAATCCACGGAGGAGAGCAACTACGGATGCTCGACACTTCGGGGCCGCCCGATCTCCGAGAGGGTTGGCCTGTCACAAGAGCCTGACCGTTCCTCTTAATTTATAATATAATTAACTGATAAATTGAAAATATTACAACTTGACATAGCCAATCGTCTTCTTGATCTTCTGTGGGCCTAATCCCTGATAGATTCTCATTCGGACACGGATCGTCCGGACACGGATCGTCGCGGCGACGGGGCCGCGGCACGCGAGCACCCGCCGGGCCTCATCCCGCCCCTCGTCCCAGGGCAGCTCATCACTCATGACTCGCGGGGCGGGGGATCGGCCGCAGGACGCGGATCGTCGGCCGGACCTCGACCTCCCGGAGCGGGGTGAAGTGGTAGGAATCGAGCCAGACCTCGCCCAGCCCGTCGCCGACGGGGACGCCGGCCAGGAGACGGTCCCTCGGCATCGCCCTCCAGAGCCGGGAGGTCGGCTGGGCTCGGAAGGCCACGCCCCAGAGCGTCCGCGACTCGCCGCGCTCGTGGAGGACGAGGTTGGCGTGGAAGACCGCCTTCCAGACCGTCCAGTAGTTGCCCGCGACGTGGGTGCAACGCGCGGCCAGGAGGTCATCGGTCAGGGCCCCACACCTGCGGTCGATGTCGCGCCGCACGCCGGAGGGCGAGGGCCATCCGTAGCTCCAGGCCGCCGCCGCCAGCAGCACGACGGCCGCCCCGACGGCAACCCCCGCCGGGCCCTTGGCCGAGACGGGTACGCCCCGCCGAGCGCGGCCGTCGCCAGCGCCGCGGCGGCCGTCTGCGTCAGGAGCGCCGAGGGGAAGAGGTAGCGGAACTCGTAGTCGTTGATCATGACCCAGACCCGCGTGCCCATCAGCAGTGCCAGGAGGAGCGCCGTCGCCACGAGCGCGGCGGCCTCTCGCCAGATGCGGGCGGATCGTCGCCGGCCGCGCCGATCAACCCGACGACCCCCACGATCAGCTCGAGTCCCATGGCGCGGGGCCAGTAGGACGGCTCCAGCGCGGCCTGGGTCCGCCATGCCAGATGCCTCCACGCCTCGCGCCATTCGGACGCGGGCAGCGCGGCGAGGGTCGTCGGCTGATAGGGGGCCAGGCCGATCAGTTGCTGGCCGATCACATAGCCGACCGCCAGCACGAGCGACGCCTGGACGGTCTCGGTCCGCCAGAGGCGTCGTGCCAGGGCTCCGAGTCGATCCTCGAGCGGGATCATGGGCTTCCCGAGGATCGGATCGAGCCACCGGGAAGGCGGCCCGGGGTCCAGCGCCCCCCGGAGCAGCACGACCGGGCCGAGGAACAGCGCCGTGGCGCTGTTGACCCAGTGCGCCACGGCCATCAGCGCCAGCGCCCCGATCCGCCGCGGCCACGACACGCCGTGAGTCCCCGGTTCCACCAGGATCAGGCCCCACAGCGCCAGGCTCAGGCCGATCCCGTAGGAGGTGTCGATCAGGTACTCGAACCGATAATAGTGCGGCGTCAGAGCCACGAACGACGCCGCGCCCAGCGTACCGACCCGCGGGTATGAGGCGTCCCGGATCGTGTACCGCGCCAGCAGGAAGAAGGCGGCCAGGCCGGCGAAGCTCGACAGGAACCCCTGGACCAGCAGGTTCGCCAGCGGGTGCTTGATCGGGGAGGCCAGCAGCGGTACCGCCATCCCGAAGCGGTCCTGCTCCCACACGAAGGGGGTCCAGCGCTGGAGGCTGACCAGGACGTTGAGGATCGAGTCGCTATGCTGGTCGCGATGGATCGTCCCGAAGTCGATCCAGAGCGCGACTCCCGCGCAGGTGAGCAGGTAGGGCCACAGGGGAGGGGGCGCGGGCGGCCCGTCCGGGAGGACACCCGGCCGACCCTCGCCACTCTCCATCGTCCCCTCCACGACGGCCCGCCCCCGCTCGATGCCTCGGTGTCTTTGGGCCACGATGATAGTATAGCAGCCGCCGGATCGTCTGAACCAGGGCCGATGGGGCGTCGGCCCTGCCGGATGGCTGTCATTGGGAATGGGTGGTCCTGGCGGTACTCGCGCCGATCGATGGCGCGATGCGGGGCGAGGGGGGCCGACGCGGGGGCGCTCGGCGCTCCAGGATGCCCGGACGCGGGACGGTGTAGCCCTTGACCGACACGTCGAGCTGCGGCCAGTTCTGCGCCGCGGTCACGTTCTCGTAGCCGCGTGCGTCGATCACCGTGGTGTCGCTGGAGCGGCCCGGGCCGACGCTCGGGCTCCAGCAAAGCGCCATGTCGTTGTCGAGGACCATCGGCGTGTCGGGGCGCAGGAGCACCTCGCGGGGCGAGTAGCCGAGGACGCACCCGAGGTAGTCGAGCGTCCACTCGTGCGGGGCACCGAACTTCTCGAAGATCCGGCGGGCGCGGCGGAACACCTCGGCGACGGGCTCGCCGGCGCGGGCGAAGTAGATGCAGGTGGCGTCGACCATCGCGGCCAGGACGTGGCGGTTGCGGAATTCGTCGTCGGGGGGGCCGAACGAGACGGTCCGCGAGACCGAGGCGCAGAGCCCATGCCGCCGCCCGGTGACGGTGATCGTCACGCGGTTCTCGATCGGCGCGGCCTTGAACGTCGGCTGGCGGTAGCGGGCCAGGCGGTCGTCGCCCGAGACCCGCAGGTCGACCGGCACGACCCCCTCGCGGATCAGGCGGTGCGCCAGGTGCCCGGCGACGTCGGCCTCGCGCTCGCCGCGGTCGAAGTTGCGGCAGGTCGCCTCGACGGCCAGCGTCAGAGTCCGCCCGAGCTCGCGGAGCCTCTGGCGCTCCAGCGGGGTCAGCCGCCGCCTCAGGGCGCGGATCGCGTCGGCCTCCCCCGCCCACGGGGAGCAGGGGGGGCCGAGGTCGCAGGCCACCCTCTTGTTGTGCCCCAGCTCGGCGACGACCCGCGACGGCTCCTCGAACCAGGGCCTCTCCTTCAGCGCGAAGCCCAGGCCCGCCAGCTCCTCCTCGAAGACCCGCGCGCTCTGGACGTTGTCGGTGATCACGGCCCGGCTGGTCCGGTTGATGTAGAGCAACACCGGGCTCAGCTCGGAGGCGAGGTCGATCGCCAGGTCGCCCCCCGAGGTGAACCACGACACCGAGTCGGCCCTCCCCAGCACCAGCGCATCGTGCTGGGTCGCGTCGAGGAAGGCGATCGCCCGGCGGTGCTTCTCCTCGACGTCCTCGCGGCGCCTCGTGACGGCCTGGTCGCGGTGGTCGGCCGTCGGGTCGGCCGGCGTCGGCAGGCTGTCCGCGTCGGGACGGTCGCCCGCCGTGTGCAGCACGCGGTCGAAATCCTCCCCGAGGGCCGTCGACATCGCGACCAGTTCGGTTGACGACTCCACTAGCCCGCCTCCCGGGATGGCCGAGGACCGACCGTCAAGCGCGTTCGAGACAATCCGTGACGAGGCATCGACGTGGACAGACGCCCTCATCCTTCCAAAATGGCGCCGGAAATGCAACCCGTTTCGCGATCGGGGCCCGTCGATTATCTCCAGTCCTGCGCATGAGGCGGGGTGGACCCGACGAACTCGCTTGTCGGTGGGCCATGCGCCGGGAGGCTCCTGACAAATGCGCCCGTCATGGCCACCCGGGCCTCGGCCCGTCGCGGTGACGGCGCGGGACCTGCGAGGTTACGCCTCGTCCGGCCCCGGGTGACATCCCGGATGATCACTGCACCTCGCCGCGCGGGGCCGTCCCAAGCCTCATCGAGGAACGCAAGGACCTCGGGCAGCAGGTCGCGCCCTCGACCTGGAAGCCGAACCCGTGCCGGGCCCCCTCGACGACGATCAGGCGATGCCGGACGCCCGCCCTCCTCAGCGCCGAGGCCAGCGCCTCCGATTGTTCGAGGGGGACGTGGCGGTCGTCCCGGCCGTGGATCAGGAGCATCGGGGACGTCATCCGGGCCGACGCGGAGGGCCGGCGAGGCGGCCTCGTATCGGTCCTCGCGACCGTCGGGGGGCCCGCCGATCAGGAGGGCGACCGGCCGGGCCGCCGGGGTCTCCTCGGTCCAGAGGCCGAGCAGGTCGGTCGGCCCGTAGAAGTCGATGACGGCCTGGACCCTCGCCGAGACCGCCGGGGCGCCTCGGGGGCGTCGGGGACGGTCCCGAGCAGGGCCGCGAGGTGGCCACCGGCCGACGAGCCCATCGCGGCGATCCGGCGCGGGTCGACCCCGTACCGCGAGGCGTGGCGGCGGGCCCAGCGGACCGCCTCGCGGACGTCCTCGAAGGCCCCGGGCCAGCTCGGCGACCCGGGCCGCGACAGGAGGTAATCGACGGCGACCACCACGTAGCCGTGTTGCGCCAGACGGGCCGCCTTCGCCCCGTAGTCCCCCTTGCTCCCGCCGCGCCAGCCGCCGCCGTGGATCGCCACGACGGCCGGGCGCCCCCCGGGGGCGCGGCCCCCTCGGGCACGTACACGTCGAGCCTCGCCCGGCGCCCGTCGACCGTCCGATAGACCAGGTCCGGGTGCCGGACCACGCCCCGCGGGGGCCCGGGCGCTGGACCTCGGCGCGCACGAGGAAGCCGGCCGCCCCGAGCAGGCCCCCCCACGCCAGCACCCGGAGCAGGCGGGCCCATCCGCCGCGGCCGGGCCTCGGCCCGAGATCGGGGTTCGTCGCCATCCGGTGCATCCTCCGCGGAGCCGTCATCATCCCCTCGCCGGGGTGCCGCTGTCATCCTATGAGGTCGTAAGCCCCCTCGGCAAGGAAGCCCGAGGGCCGATCCCCGGGCCCTGTTCGCATCCTGGCGGTGATATCGGCTCGCATGGAAAGGAGGGCCGGGCCCGCCCACTATGGCGTCCCCCGGGCCGGGAGGCGGCCCATTGGTCCGCCGTTTGCAGTCCCCCAATGTGATCAGCATCATCAAACCTCGTCCGTTCGGGAGGAGGGCGGGATGAATCTCGAGATGTCCGGGACGAGGCGGGTTCTCTCATCCGGGAGGCGGACGCGCCCCGACTGCTCCGGAGGAGTCGTTCCGATGTTGGACGCTTATCATCAGAATCTACGCCTGCTCCTGGTCGAGGATGCTCCTTTCCTCCGCTACGCGTTCGGGCGATTGTTGCGCTTGCACGGGTTCGAGGTGTTCGAGGCGAACGACGGCCGCGAGGCGCTGGAGTGCGTCAGCAAGTTCCGGCCGCAACTGGTGGTGACCGACCTGATGATGCCCGTGATGGACGGGGTCGAGCTGATCGAGAGGCTCCGCGCCGACCCCGCGACCGCCGACCTGCCCGTGGTGGCGATCACGGCCGACGCGACCGAGCAGGCCGAGCAGAGGGCCCGCGAGGCGGGGGCGGTCGACTTCATCACCAAGCCGATCGACCTGCCGACGCTCCTGGACCGGCTCCGCTCGATCCGCGTCTGAGCCGGACCGATGGCCGCCGCCCCGCGGACGAGACGAGGGGACCCGACGCATGGCCGGCGAGTGGCCGAAACTGCCCCTGCTCCAGCAGCGCGAGATCGAGGCGAGGATCGTCGGCCCTTTGATCCGCGCCGTCGGCGACGAGCTGGGCGAGGAGCGGGCCCTCGCCCTGCTCCGCCGCGTGATCTCGGACCTCGCCCGCGAGGGCGGCGCCGAGCTCGCCCGCGCGCTCGGCGACGGCGACCCTGGAAGCGTTCGCGCAGGGCCTCGACCGCTGGCGCGAGGGGGCGCCCTGGAGATCGAGATGATCGAGCAGACGCCCGAGCGGCTCTCGTTCAACGTCACCCGCTGCCGATACGCCGAGATGTACCGGGCCCTGGGGCTGGCCGACCTCGGCTCCAGCCTCTCCTGCCAGCGCGACTTCGCCCTGATCGAGGGCTTCAACCCCGCCATCGAGCTGACCCGCACCCAGACGATCATGGGCGGGGCGTCGCACTGCGACTTCCGCTTCCGCGCCCGGGCGCCCCTCCAGCCGACCCTCCCGACGCCTCATGACCGCGTCCTGGCCCCCTCAAGTCGCCTGGACAATTTGCCGATTATCGCGAAGGTATGGGGCGTGAGGGCCGGACGCCAGGACCACGGCGACCGGCCGCATTCCCACGTTCTCGACCGGCCCAAAGGAAGGGGCGTATCCCATGCCGAGCGGAGCTCACGGCGCGTCGCGGCTCTCCTATCCCGTGACCCTGGCGATCCTGGGCCTGGCGCTGGCGTTCCCGATCGCCCTGATGATCTTCAACCCCACGCTCATGTTCGAGAGGGGCTGGGAGCAGTACGTCGGGACGGCCATCTACGCCTGGGCCGTCCTGACGCTGACGATGGAGCTGGCCCGCCTCTGGCGGAACGAGCGTGCCTTCGACGATGCCCCGGCGCTGCTCAAGAAGGCGCTCGCCGCCGGCGGACGACAAGAAACCGGCCGCCGGCCGGATCGACGAGGACGACCGCCGCCTCCTGCCCGCCCGGATTCGCCAGCTTGCCCGCAACGTCGGCGCGGCCGGCCGCGCGACCTCGACGCAGCTCATGGAGCTGAACCGCGAGGCGTCGGGGCTCGACCAGGAGCAAATGGCCGGGCGGTTCACCCTGACGCGATACATCCTCTATCTCCTGCCGGTCATCGGCTTCATCGGCACGGTCGAGGGGATCTCCAAGGCGCTGATGAACATCAGCCGGGTCCTGCCGATGGTCAAGGACCTCGACGGGTTCATGGGCAACCTGACGAGCGTCACGTCGGCCCTGCAGATCGCCTTCGACAGCACGCTGCTGGCGCTGTTCCTGAGCGCCGCGCTGATGCTGGTGCAGACGCTGGTCTTCCGGCGATCGGAGGACCTGCTGGCGCGGGTCGATCGCTGGGTGGTCGAGCACCTGCTGCCGCAGGTCGGCGCGGCCGACCCGGTGGCGGTCGGGCTGGCCGAGGCGATCGGGCCGCAGCTGGAGCAGCTGCGGGCCGAGCTGGCGGCGATCATCGCCCCGGCGGCGCGGTCGTTCGAGGCGCAATCGTCGCGGTGGGGCGAGCGGCTCGGGGCGCAGGTCGAGCAGTTCGCCCAGCGCGGTCGACCGCCTGCCGCCGGCCCTGTCCGGCTTCCAGCGCGGCGCCGACGCCATCGGCCGGATCGGCGACGACCTGGAGGCGCTCGGCGAGGCGGGCGACTCGATCCGCCGCGGCGTCGCCTCGCTCGGCCGGATCGAGGCGACCCTGGCCGGCGAGCACCCCTCCGAGCACCTCGACGAGATCAAGCAGGGGATCGAGCGCACCTGCGCGGCCGTCGAGGGGCTGGCCAGCTCGTGGGCCGTGGCCTACGAGCGCTCCAGCCGCGCCACCCAGGAGCAGCTCGCCAGGACGCTCAACAGCCTGAAGGACGCGCTCGACCTGCTCAACGTCAGCATGGAGCAGGGCAACGCGCTGTACCGCAACATCGTCAAGAAGATGTTCGACGACCGGGCCGGCGGCCAGGGTCACGACGGCATCCGCGCGGCGTGACGTGGAGGAGGGGACGGCATGCGGCGATCGCGACGCGGAGGGCACGCGGGCCTGGAGTTCGGCGGCTCGGGCGAGGACTCGTTCGTCGCCGTCGTGGTGACCAAGCTGACCGGCGCCCTGCTGTTCATCCTCCTGCTGACGATGGTCATCATGGCGCTGCTGCCCAAGGCGATCGACCTCCCCTCGTCGGAGAAGGCGACGGCCGATGCGGGTCCGGCCCCGGCCCCGCTGGCGATCGCCACGCCCGAGGCGCTGCCCGAGGCGATCGCCGGCCATCCGTATACCGTGGCGCTGGCGGCCACGGGGGGACGGGGGCCGCTCCGATGGGCGGTCGACGGGCCCCTGCCCTCCGGCCTGTCGTTCGACCCCGGCGCAGGATGCATCCGGGGCACGCCCGAGGCCGGCGTCGCCGAGCCGGTCGCCCTGACGCTCCGCGTCAGCGACGGCCAGGACCGCGCCAGCCGGATGGCCCGGCTCGTGGTCTACCAGTCCGACCGCCCCCTGACGACCCCCTCGCGCATGGAAGCCCGGGATACCCCCCGTCCCCTGGCGCGCCTGGCTGGAGCAGGGGTTCGGCTTCCTGGTCCTGGGGCTGGTCCACCTGGTCGGCATGAACACCCTGGCCAGCCTCCGGCGCTGGTCGCTCGCCAAGGTCGCCGCCGCACCCGAGGCGGACGAGGCCGTCCGCGACGAGGCCGAGGAAGACGCCCGCGGCATCCGCCGCAGGTTCGTCCGTGTACCGGATGTTCGTCCGCCTCGCCTCGCTCGGTGCCGCCGCCGCCCTCGCCGCCTGGATCGGCTGGCCGCGCGGTTGATCACGCTCCCTCCGCGGATCGGCGCACGGCTTGATGCAATCCGATCAAATAATGGGGACAACCCCTTGCGGATTGCCGCTACATCTCGTATCGCTTCAATGAGATCGACCGCCGCACATGCCTGGCGCCGACTTCCCCCCGAGGAGGAACCCATGAGACGAACGCGAACTCCCTTGATCGCCACGGCATGCGCCTCGGCCGTCCTGTTCATGGCCACGCTCGCATCGGCCCAGCCCGGCCCGGCGGCCCCGGCGGTGGCTTCGGCCCCCCCGGCGGCTTGGGGCCCGGCGGCCTCGGCGGCTGGGGCGGCGGGCTTCGAGTCGAGCAGCTCGCACCTCCTCACGCTGACCGAGGATAGCGCGGTCTGGGAGGAGATCAAGATCACCGACGCTCAACTCGGCGCGGTCACGCGCCTCAGCGCCTCCGTCAGCAAGCAGTCGCGCGAGGCGCGGGACGCCATCCGGACCCAGCTCCAGCAGCAGGGGATGGCGCTTGGTGGCCTCCGGGAGCCGCGGGCAGCCCACCGATCCCGCGGCGCAGGCGGCGCGGGACGCGGCACGCCAGGCCGAGCGGGAGGCGAGGGCGGAGAACGCCACCGTGCTCCAGCAGCAGTCCGAGGCGGCGCTGAAGAAGATCCTCAAGCCCACCCAGTTCCAGAGGGTCCAGCAGATCGACCTCCAGGAGGCGGGGCCGCTGGTCGTCGCCCGGCCCGACGTCGCCCACGCGCTGAACCTCTCCGAGGACCAGATCGCCCAGATCCAGGCGGTCATCACCCAGCTGACCGAGGGTCAGGACCAGCTCAACAACGCCCGTCGCGAGATGTTCCGGTCGATGGGCGGTGGCCGCGGCGGTCGCGGCGGTCGCGGCGGTCCCGGTGATAACAACAATAACAACGGCACAGCGCAACTGAGCGACGCCGAGCAGCAGGCGCAGCGCGCAGCAGATCCAGGCCGCGATGGAGAAGTTGCGCGACGGACTCGCGTGAGCCTCAAGGAGAAGCGCGATCACCAAGGTCGGCAAGATCTTGACCAAGGCCCAGAAGACGAAGTTCAACTCCATGCTCGGCAAGCCCTTCGACGTCGCTCTCCTCAACGACGGGGACGGCCCGAACAACCCCTTCAACCCGGGGGGCGGGCGGGCGGGCCGGGCGGCGGACCGCGAGCGGCAGCCCGGCGGGCGGCCGCGGCGGACGGGCACCCCGGCGGCGACGGGGCCGCCGGACCAAGGCCGCCGCGACCCCGGCCAGCGGATGGACCGCCACGACCAAGGGATCGTCCGCGACCGGGACCACGGGAGCGACCAAGGGCGCCGCCGCGACGAAGACGGGATCGACCAAGGCCGCCGGCACGACGAAGCGCAGGCCCGGGTCGCCTGACGACGATCGCCGGGCGGGCCGTCGAGGCCGAGGTCTGCTCTTTCCCGATCGTCGGGTTCCGCGTATAAGAGCATCGCGACGAGGCCGGGGCGGAGGACGGGATCCGCCCCGGTCCCGTCGTCCTGTCGAGGATCGATCCCCGGTCCGATCGGTCCACGGAGGGAACCGGACCATGCGTCTGGGAGCGTCTCGTCTCCTGCCCGCGCTGCTGCTCGTCGCGACCCTCGTCCCGGCCCCGAGCCCGGCCGGCGAGCTCACCTCGCTGCCCGACGAGCGCCTGGGCATCCGGACCGCCCCTCTGCTGCTCCTGAGCCGCCCCGACGTGCGGGCCGACCTGGCGCTCGACCCGTCGCAGACGACCGCGGCGCTGAAGGCGATCTCCGACCTGCACGCCAAGGCGCGGCACGGTGCCGCGGCATGACCGGCGAGAAGGCGGTCGCCGCCCGCCGCGAGATCGACGAGGAGGAGCGGCGCTGGATCAACGACCATCTCTCGGAGAAGCAGGCCCGCCGGCTCGCCCAGATCGACTTGCAGTGGGAAGGCCCCTCGGCGCTGATCAGCCGGCCGATCGTGGCCGATGCGCTCAGGCTGACCGACGAGCAGCGCGCCGCCCTGAAGCGGGCCATCGACGAGCACCGCAGCCGGCGCGCCCCGGGGACCCTCGTCCTGGGCGAGGAGAAGCGCCTGGCCGAGCAGGCGCTCGCCACGCTCTCGGACGAGCAGAAGAAGACCTGGTTCTCGATCCTCGGCGACCCCCTTCGCCCCGCAGCTCGCCTCGTCGCGGCGCAGCCCGGCGCGATAGCGAGGATGGGACGGACGGGGGCGGATGGAGCGGATCTGATCCGCTCCATCCGCCCCCGTCCTATGCAGGGGCATGCACGACCTGAGGGTCGGCCCGAGCCGGTCGGGGCGATTCAATCCGATCCGATCGGATTCAGGCCAGGGGGGCGGGGCCGACCGTCAGGCGTTCGAACTCGGGGTTGCCGCGGAGCCGGTCGAAGTCGGACTCGTCGTCGATCCTGGCGCGGAGGTCGGGGTCGAGGTCGAGCGCCGCGGCGAGCTCGTCGAGCGCCTTGGAGGGGTTGTCGGCGAGGGTCCAGTAGCAGGCCAGGTTGTAGTGGAGGAGCGGCTCGTCGGGGTTGTACCGCTCGGCGCGCTCCAGCGCGTCGATCGCCTGCGCGAGCCGGTGGGTCCTCTTGTAGCACCAGCCCAGCGCGATCGCGACGTCGGAGCGGCGAGGGCCGCAGCGCGGCGGCGACCTCCAGGGGCTTCAGCGCCTCGCGGTAGCGCTCCAGGAGCGCAGCGCCTCGCCCATCAGGAAGCTGGCCTCGAACTGCATGGTCGCCCAGTCCGACCGCCGTTCGAGGATCTCCAGGGTGCGCCGGGGCAGCTTGAGGAGCAGGTAGCCCTCGGCCTCGTCGAGCTGTCGCTTGATCCGGTCGCGGATGATGCGGCTCATCGCCCCGCCGTCTCCCCCTGAGCCTGAACGTCGCGGGCCCGAGCGCCGGCGGACCCTCGGGCGGATGGGCCATCGTCCCGATCGACCCCGGCGTGGATAGCTTACCTCAAAATCTAGGGGTGGGGAAGAGTGTGGCGGGCATCCGACAGGCCCCGTGGGCCCGGCGGCCGGGTCAGAGGCGGCGGTTGGCGCCGCGGTCGCCGCCGTTCTGCGAGAGGGCCTGGAGGCGGTCGCGGCAGGCCCCTTCCTTGGCGCTGAGCTCGTGCTCGCGGGCGATCAGGCAGGGGATGTCCAGCCCCTCGGCCGAGCGCCGCGACAGCGCGACGGCGCGGAGGTCGATGGCGTCGCGGTTCTGGAGCCGGTCGAGCCAGCGGTCGGGGATCGCGTCGACGCCGTAATGCGCCCCGGCCAGGGCCCCGAGGATCGCGCCGGCGGAGTCGGCGTCGCCCCCGAGGTTGATCACCTCGACGATCGCCTCCTCGAAGCTGTCGGTGGTCAGCAGCAGGTACAGGCAGGTGGGGATGCAGGCGGGGGGGAAGCCCATCGTGGCGCGGCGACAGATCGGCTCGGCGCCGTGGCGGTTGGCCTCCTCGACCAGGGCGGCCAGGGCCTGCTCGCGGGGCAGGTCGAGCACCGACTCGGCGTGCGCGACGGCCTGCGAGACGCTCCGCGGGTGCCGGACGAGCGACACCACGGCGTCGGCGTGCTCGGCGGCGATCCGGCCCTCGTCGCGGGCGACGTCGCCCGCCAGCCGGAGCAGGAAGCTGGGGACGCGCGGCTCGCCCCGCACGAGGCGACGGACCGCGTTGGCGACGGCCAGGGCGCCCGACAGGCTCCGGACGTCGCGGTGCGTCATCAGGCTGGCCGTCATGACGGCGGCGAACATCGCCTCGGGGTCGTCGTCGCCGAAGTACAGCGGCACCGGGGCGATCCGCATCGCCGCGCCGATGCCGGCGGAGTCCTGGCCCGCCTCCAGCGGCGCGACCCCCTCCTCCAGGCGGTTCAGGACCTGCCGGAAGCTCCGGCCCACCCCGCGATGCGCCCCGACGTACGACCCCCGCGGCGTCGCCAGCCCCAGGTAGATCTCGGCCAGGCGGTGCGGGTCGATCCGCGCCGCATTCGAGCAGGACGTCGGCCAGCGCCAGCGCCTGCTGCGTGTCGTCGGAATACAGGCCGAGCATCCGCCAGCGATACGGCTTCTTCTTCCAGGCCCGCGCGCCGTCGACGTAGTCGGTCACAAGGCCGTAATGCGCCCGGATTTGCTGGGCACTGAGCCCTTCCAGCGGTGCCCCCAGGGCATCTCCGACGGCCAAACCGAGCAGGCAACCGCGGACTCGGTCGAGGCGGGTCAATTGGGGCATCGGGGCTAGGCTCCTTCGGATCGTGGGGTGCCCGGCCGAGGTCGGCCGAGGCCCCTTCTCGTCGGGACGCACGAACTTTAACCGACGTGTCCAGACCTCGCCAACGGAAATCTCCCCGCGGCCACGCGGAGGCGAGGTCCCTGACGGCTCGATGGCAACACCGGCGCCCGACCACCGTTCCACTTAGGAACCGTCGGGGCGCCCGCGGTTTTTTTTCCGATTCTTCACGAATCTTCCCCGCGGGGACGCACGCCCTTCACCCCGACCGCCATCCCTCCGGCTACGTTTTATGAGCAGATGATCAGTGGAATCAGGAGCCGCGTTCATCCTCGTCCCCGGAGCACCTGCACCTGACCTGACCCCTTCTGGAGCGATCGCCAAGTCGGCATGTCCAGGACCGACTCAGCACCACCGAGCGCGTGGGATCGTCGCCACCGGCCGCGCGGGGCGTCGCGGCGCCCGCCGGCCGGGCGACCTGCATACTATCGGCGCGCCGGAGCGCGGCGAAGCAATCGCGGGCGGCGAGAATCGGGACGCTCGCGAACGGGCCGCCGCGCAACCGTGCGGAACGGTGCGGGACGCGGAACCCGGCCCCCGGCGCGGCGCCGGTCGCGACGGACGATCCGACCGCCCGGGAAACGCTCGATGCGACGGCCAGCGGGTTGACGACCGCCCGGTCACCGGGGACATTGGGGGTCGCG
Organism: uncultured Planctomycetaceae bacterium; assembly: GCA_963708145.1. GTDB lineage: Bacteria > Planctomycetota > Planctomycetia > Isosphaerales > Isosphaeraceae. Next base: position 1,763,875 of record OY970189.1, read on the forward strand.
ACTGGCCCGGTGCCGATCCAGGCGGCGTCGTGCCAGGCACCGGGTCGACTGACCGCGGGAGTCGGACCTCGGCTCGATGGACGGTCTCCGATCGGACTCTGACGATCCTCGGGTCCTGCTCGGCCTCGGGATCTTGGCCGCGGCGCCGCCGGCGACGGCCCAGGACGCCAAGCCCTACGGCGACATCGGCGACCTGGCGGTCGCCCGGCCCGAGGACAAGGTGGACGTGCCGGTCGTCGCCGCCCCCTCCCGGCGCCATCGTCCTGTTCGACGGCACGGGCCTCGACGCGTGGGTCAAGGTCGACGGCAAGTCCCCCGCCTCCTGGGAGCTGGTCGAGGGCGGCGCGATGCAGGTCAAGGGGGGCAACATCATGACGCGACGCAAGTTCGACGGGCCACTTCAAGCTCCACGTCGAGTTCCGCGTCCCCTACATGCCCCAGGCCAAGGGCCAGGCGCGGGGCAACAGCGGCGTCTACCTCCAGGGGCGCTACGAGGTCCAGGTCCTCGACAGCTACGGCCTCGACGAGCAAGGACAACGACTGCGGCGGCATCTACGAGGTCGCCGCGCCGAAGGTCAACGCCTGCAAGGCCCCGACCGTCTGGCAGAGCTACGACATCGACTTCCAGCCCCCCAGGTTCGCCGACGGCAAGAAGGTCGAGCCGGCGCGGATCAGCGTGGTCCAGAACGGCGTCACGATCCACGACGACGTCAAGATCCCGGTCGACAACACCCTCGCCGGCCTCGGCGGCGACCCGAGCACGCCGGGCCCGATCATGCTCCAGGACCACGGCAACCCGGTCCAGTACCGCAACATCTGGCTCGTGCCGCTGCGCGGGGACGGCCCGCGCTGACGGTCCGGCCGCGGGCCTCGTCGCGACGGGCCGTCGGGAGGACGGATGGCGACCTCCGGCCAGGACCCTCCCGCCGCCCCGCCGGGCGAGACCTGGAGGCTCGGGCTGCTGTTCGGCTCGATCTCCTTCCTGCTGGGCGTCGGCGAGCCGACCGAGGGGCTGCTGGCGCAGCCGGTCGCCTCGCTGCTCAAGACGTGGGGCCGGGGGGCGGCGGACATCGCGGCCTTCTCGGCGCTCCTGCTGATCCCCTGGTGGCTCAAGCCGCTGTATGGGCTGCTGTCCGACTTCGTGCCGCTGGCCGGGACGCGGCGCAAGGGCTACCTGATCGCGGCCAGCGCCGCGACGGCGGCCGCGCTGTTCGGGCTGTTCGCCTTCGGGGTGCCGGCGGGGTCGCGGGGGCGTCTGCTCGCGTGGCTCCTGGTCCCGTCGGTCGGGGTGGCGTTCTCCGACGTCGTCGCCGACGCCCTGATGGTCGAGACGGGCCAGCCGCGGGGGACCACGGGGCGGCTCCAGGCGGTGCAGTGGGCCGCGCTTTACGCCTCGGGGCTGGTCATCGGCCCGGTCGGGCGGGTTCCTCTGCGAGGCGCACCGCGAGACGTGGGCCTTCCTGCTCTGCGGCGCCGGGGCGGTCGCGACGCTGGCGATCTCCGCCCTCGGCATCCGCGAGCCGGCCGCCGGCCCGTCGCGGGCGCGGCGAGAGGCGCCGGGCGCGCCTGCGCGGGCGCTGCGATCGCCGCGGCTGCTGGGGGTCGCGGCGTTCCTCGTCTTATGGAACTTCAACCCGTTCTCGAACGCCGTGCTCTACGTCCACCTGACCCGGGAGCTCGGCTTCAGCGAGCGGTTCTACGGCGGGACGGTCACGCTGACGGCCGTGGCGTCGATCGCGGCGAGCCTCGCCTACGGCCTCGTACTGCCGCCGCGTGCCGATGCCCGTGCTGGCGCACTGTCGATCGCGCTCGGGGTCTTCAGCGCCCTGGCGTACGCGACGGTGACCGACGGGCGGTCGGTGGTGGCCGTGACCCTGGCCGTCGGGGCCGCGCACATGACGGCGACCCTGATCCAGCTCGACCTGGCCGCGCAGGCGTGCCCGCCCGAGGCGGCCGGCACGGTCTTCGCGCTGCTGATGGCGCTGGAGAACCTGAGCATCTCGGCCGGGGCCTGGCTGGGGGGCGGGTGGTACGACGCCTGGGCCGGGCGCTGGGGCAGTCGCGCGGCGTTCCGGGCGCTGGTGGCCGTCGGCGCGGCCACGACGGCGTGCTGCTGGCTGCTCGTGCCGCTGCTGCCCCGCGGGGTGTTCCGCGGCCGGGGCGGGCCGTCGCCGCCGGGTCAGCGTGAGGGGAGGGCGACCTTCGGCTCGAACAGCGACTGGGTCCGCACGATCGCCCTCTCGTCGGGGAAGGTGTGGAAGGCGTGGATCGTCAGGCCGCGGACCTTCGCCTCGATCCGGACGTGGCTGATCGCCGCGGGGGCCATGCGGTTGCTGGGCGAGAAGCGGTGGAACAGCCCGCCGCGGTCGGGGTCGAGGGCCATCTCGTCGCTGAGGTGGGCGAACACCTCGGGGTCGACCCGCTCGACCTCGAAGCACGTCTGGTACTCGACCGCCGCCGCCGGGCCGCAGCGTCGTCGAGCGCTCGTGGCGGACCGGCGAATGGTAGAGCAGGCCGGGCTCGGGCAGGAGCGTCTCGGGGCCCGCGAGGACCTCGGTCAGCCGGACCGGCCCGGCGCGGAAGATGACCGCGTGCCCCCCCTCGATGATCCGGACGTCGGCCTCCCAGCCGTCCTGCGCGACCCGGCGATGCGCCCGCACGGCGAACCAGTCGGGGTGGATCGTCCTGCCGAAGACCTGGAAGGCCAGGTCGGCGACCCGCGACCGCCCGAAGCTCACCCCCATGCCCGCAACTCCCTTCCGCTCAGCCGGCTCGCTGGTGCGACACGGACATCGTTACCCCATTATATTACGTCCGCGCGGCGATCAGCAAACCGAGCTGCGCCGATGTCTCGCGGAACGAACACCGGCGGTCGTCAGGCCGCCTTGACCGCCCGCCGCCCGGCCCGTACACTCCCGGTCCGACGACCGCGACCCGATGGACGCCGACCCCGGACCCGGATCGCGACGACGCCCGCCCTGGGGAGCCTCGCGGTGGAGAATCGCACGTCCCCCCCCCTGCCCGTCCGCGCCTGGCATGCCTGGCGGGGCCGGGGCGCCCGCTACGCCTGGCACAAGGCGCTGCGGCGGTCGCTCGGCCGCTGGCCGTCGTGGAAGCGCCGCCTCCTCTACGCCGACCCCCGCGCCTACTGGACACTCCGCGGCGGCGACGATTATTTCCGAGAACAGGAGGGCCAGCCCGCCCGCTCCGGCCGCGCCGCCTGGATCGCCGCGAGGGTCGCGTCGTACCGGCCCGCCTCGATCCTGGAGGTCGGCTGCGGCTACGGCAAGCAGCTCCGCGCGATCCGGAGGCTCTGGGACGTCCCGATGGTCGGCGTCGACTTCAGCCCCACCCAGATCGCCCGGCGCGCGACTACCTCGACGACCTCGACCGGGTCGGCCTGGCGCTCGGCTCGGGCGCCGAGCTGCCGTTCGCCGACGGCTCGTTCGACCTGGTGCTGACCTCCGCCGTGATCCTCCACAACCCCCCCCCGGTCGCCGAGCGCATCCGCCGCGAGGTGATCCGCGTCTCTCGCCACTATACGGCGCACAACGAGGACACCGACGTCAGCTACAACCGATTCGGCTACGACACCGCCCTCTGGTACCGCGCGGCCGGCATCCCGCTGGTCGAATCGGGCCCGATCCCGATCGGCCCGGAGGCCGCGCCGGTCGCAATTCTGCGTGGCCCGGCCGTGGCCTCGTTGATCGCGCAGGTCTCCCGGCGCCGGCGGGCCGCGCCGCCCTCGGCCGAGGGCCGGAAGGTGGTCCGCGACAGCCTGGTCGTGACGATCGGCGGCCAGCTCGAACGGGCCCTCGGCACGCTGACCGCCCTGGCGCTGCGCTGGGGGCTCGACCCCGCCCGGCTGGGGGTCTACACCGGGCTGCGGCTCTACCTGGACAACACGAACCGGTCGAGCCTGGGCGTCGGGCTCGGGGCGGTGCAGGAGATCCCGATCCTCCGCGCCTCCGGCCGCGAGGACGAGGCCCGCCGCGTGGCCGACGTCGCCTACACGACCAACACGCTGACGTGCCTGGCCTACGCCCTCGGCCTGGTCGCGTGGGCCTGGCTCCGCGCCCCGCTCCTGGCGGGCGACCCGCTGGCGGCGGAATGGACCTGGGGCCTGGTGGCGGTCGCGGGCCTGGCGCTGATCAAGCGATACGAGAGCTTCCTGGTCGCCATCCTGCGGGCCCACCGCGAGTTCGGGCTGACGACGGAGCTCGACATCTTCGAGTCGCTGGTCTCGATCGTCGCCGTGGGGGTGGGCCTCTGGGTGGCGGGGTTCTGGGGCCTGCTGGCGGCGGTCGGCGCCATCCTGGTCCTGAAGATCGCCTACCTGCACGCCCGGCACCCGCTGCGGTTCCGATGGGCCTGGGACCTCCCGCTGACGGCCCGGCTTGATGCGGCTCGGGCTGCCGATCCTGGCCAACACGGCCGCCTTCGGCGCGGTGCTGAACCTCGACCGCGTCCTGATCCTGTGGCGCGTCCCCGACGGCGCCCGCGCGGCGGGCCTGTACACGGTGGCGATCATGGGGACGAGCTGGAGCCTCGACCTGGCCGGCCGGATCGTGCTGGTCATGTACACGGCGTTCCAGACGACGCTCGGCCGGACCCGCGACCCGGCCGAGGTGGCGCGACAGGCCGCGCGGGCGACCGAATCGCAGGCGCCGATCCTGGCGGCGGGCGCCGCGGTGGCCTACCTGGTCGGCCCCGTCTTCCTCGGCGCCCTGATGCCCCGGTACGTCGAGGGCCTCCCCGCGCTCCGGCCGCTCTTGCCGGGCACGGTGCTCCTGGGCCTCGCCTGGCCCGCCCGGCAGATGCTGATCGCCGTCGGGCGACCCGGCCGCCTCCTGCTGGCGACCCTCGCCGGCCTGGCGGTCACGGCCCTCGCGGGGGCGATCGGGGCCGACCGCGCGGGGATCGTCGGCGTGGCCTCGGGGATGACGATCGGCTATGCGGCCGTCTCGGCGCTGACCATCGCGACGGCGATCGTCCCCGCGCTGGGCTGGCGGGCGTGGGTCGCGCACCAGGCCTGCCTTGCGCGGACGCTCTCCTGGTACGCGGCCGGCGCGCTGCTCGCCGCGCACCTGCCGCTCGTCGGGCCCGGGCGCTGGGGCGGGTTCGCGATCCGCTGCGCGATCCTGTCGGCCTGGACCTTGCCCGCCCTCTGGATCTGGGGGCGCCGGCACGGCTGGGGGGGCGTCCTCGCGCGACGCGACGGGGTGACGGCGGTCCTCGGCATCGAACCGACGAGGCACGGATGCTCGACCTGGGGTTCGTCCTGCTCCTGTCGCTGTGGTCGCTGGGCGTCGGCCTGCGGGTCATGGACCGTCTCGGCCTCCTCCCTGAGCATCCGGCCGACGCCCTGGCGCTGGCGGTCCCGCTCGGCCTGGGGTGCTGGCGCTGGCGACGCTCGGCCTGGGCGAGCTCGGTGCCCTGAACGCGACGGGCCTGATGATCGTCCTGGCCCTCGGCACGGGCGCTGGGCGCGAAGCATGCCTGGCGCGGGACCGCCGGGCTCGCGCGATCCCTGGCGAGCGTCCCGCCCGCCCATCGTTTCCCGGACCTCGTCCTCCTGCCGATCCTGGGGGTCGCGGTCCCGGGGACGCTGCTCACGGCGCTGGCGCCCGTCACCGACGGCGATGCGCTCTGCTATCACCTGCAAGTCCCGAAGGTGTTCCTGGAGCGGGGGGCGGTGTTCTTCGACCCCGACCTGCACGAGACGGTCTATCCGCTCGTGACCGAGATGCTCTACGCGGTCGGCCTTGGCGTTGCGGGGGCCGGTCGCGTGCCGGCTGGTGCAGTGGGTGCTCGGGCTGTGCTTCGCGGCCGGCGTGACGGCGCTGGCGAGGCCGAGCCTGGGGGGCCGGGCGTGGTGGGCGGGCGCGATCGCGATGCTCGTGCCGGCGGTCTCCAACGGCATGGCCGCCCCGCTGAACGACGTGGCGCTGGCCGCCTTCGGCACCGCGGCGCTGGTGGCCTGGTCGCGGTTCCGCGAACGTCCCGGCGCCCGGCCGCCGCGCTCGCCGGCATCCTCGCCGGCCTGGCGATGGGCGTGAAGTACCCGGCGCTCGTCCTGACGGGCCTGATCGGGCTGGCGATCGCCGTGCAAGGCTCCCCCTCCGACCATCCCAATCCAAAATCTCAAATTTCAAATTTCAAGTTTCAAATCATGTTAAATTTTTCGCATATTGCTCGTCTTCGCCGCGGCGGCCGTGCTCGCGGGCGGGTGCTGGTACGCCCGCGCGTGGGCCTGCACGGGCAACCCGGTGTACCCGTTCTTCCGGCACACGTTCGGAGGGCGGGGGATCGACGAGGTGCTCGACCCGATCAAGAGGCCGATGGCCGTCGACGCCTGGAACCTCCTCACGGCGCTCGGCCCGATGACCCTCCGGCCCGACCGCTTCGACAGCTTCTCGCACCAGTTCGGGCCCGCGTTCCTCCTGTTCCTGCCGGCCCTGCTGCTGGAGAGGCCCCCGCGCCGGGTGCTGGCGATCGCGGCGATCGGCTACGCCTTCCTGACGCTCTGCCTGAGCCAGCGCCAGAGCATGCGGTTCGTCCTGATCGCCGTCGGGCCGATGTCGGTGGCCGTGGCCTGGCTGATGAGCACCTGGTGCGACCGTCGCTCGGTGCCGGGCCGCCTCCTGGTGGGGGCGTGCCTCCTGGTCCTGGCCTTCGAGGCCGGCTTGGCCGCGGCCCGGCGCGGCAGGGCGTGGGCGTCGTCCTCGGGCGCGAGACCGCCGAGCAGTTCCTGTCGCGTCGCGAGCCAACCTTCCGCGTGGGGCGATGGGTCGACGCGAACCTGCCCCGAGACGCCCATCTGGTGGGCCAGGATCATCGCGGCTTCTACGTCCCCCGCGCCTACACGATGGAGCTGGCGCACCGGAGGCGGACCGGCCTCGGCCGCCGCGGCGAGACGGCCGAGACGGTCGTCGCGCGACTCCGCGAGGCCGGGTTCACCCACCTGCTGCTCTGCCCCCCGGTGCCCGAGACGGCCGTCGAGTTCGACCCGACCCTCGTCCCGCCTGCTCGCCCCCTGGCTCGACGGCCGGCCCCCCATGTATCGCGAGGACCTGGCCGACGCCGACGGCGTGGTCCGGCGCTACGCGATCTATCGCCTGGAGCGCCTACCCCTCGGGTCGCGCACGCCCCTCCAACGGGACGCGGAGGGACGCGGATGGGGCGGACCAGCGCGGATCAGATCGGCGGCCATCCGCGTCCCTCCGCGTCCCATTCCCTTGGGGTCCAGCCATGCGAAAACCGCTCTAGCCGACGAGCTGGCCCGCCACGACGACGGGAGGGCCCGGCGATGAGCGCCCGTCCGACGCTCGCCGAGCTGCGCGCCCGCGTCCAGAAGGACCGGCACCGCGAGATCGGCAACTGGCTGGCGCGCCGGGTGGCGCGGCCGACGGCGGTCTACGGGACGTGGCTGGCGGTCCGCCTGGGGGCGTCGGCGCATCAGGTCACGCTGGCCGCGCTGGTGGCGGGCGCCGCGTCGGCGGTGGCGCTGGCGACCGGCTCGCGCGCGGGGTTCGTCGCCGGGGTGGCGCTGGCGCACCTGGCGTTCTGGCTCGACCACGTCGATGGCCAGGTCGCCCGCTGGCGGCGGACGGCCAGCCTCGACGGGGTGTATCTCGACTACCTGCTGCACCACGCCTCGAATTCGTCGCTGGGCTTCGCGCTCGGCTACGGACTGGCCGCGCGCACCGGGGACGTGCGCTGGGCGGCGTCGGGGTTCGCGATCGCGCTGGGCTGGGCCGGCCTCGCGCTGCACAACGACTGCCGATACAAGGCCTTCTTCCAGCGCCTGAAGCGCGAGGCCGGCGCGATCCGGGTCGAGTGCGGAGGCGGAGGGCGGCCCTCACCCCCGGCCCCGTGGCCGCGGCGCGGTCGAGGCGTCCTGACCTGGCCCGCGCTGAAGGCGTGCGAGCCGCACGTCGTCCTGATCGCGCCTGACCGTGCTGGCCCTGGCGGCATTCGTCTCCCCGACCGCCTGGCTCGCCCTGTGGCGCCGGGGCGTCCGCGTCATGGCGGTCCTGGCCCCAACCCTGGCCGTCGGACGCGCGGCGGTCGCCGTGTCGCGGGGCGCGACCGAGGCCGAGTTCCGCCTCTGGTTCGAGCCCTGGCCCCGCGACGAGCCGCCCGTCGCGGCCTGCGCCCCGCCCCCCTGGACACGAGAGACCGGCCCGGTACGATAGGGGCCCGAGGAGACGATCGGCACCCTCCCGGATGCCCCCCGATGCCTGCCGACGACATCACGGACCTCGGCCACGTGCCCGCCCCGCCATCCCGCCGCGACGTGGGGATCGGCGTCGTGGGGGCGGGCTTCATCGTCCGCGACTGCCACCTCGTCGCCTACGCCGAGGCCGGGTTCCTCGTCGTCGGCCTGACCTCGCGCACCCGCGCCACGGCCGAGGAGGTCGCCCGACTCCGCGGCGTGCCCCGCGTCTATCGACTCGCTGGAAACGATGCTCGACGACCCCGCCGTCGAGGTCGTCGACGTGGCCGTCCCCCCTGCCGAGCAGCCGGGGGTGATCCGCCGGATCGTGGACCACCCGAGGAGGGTCCGGGGCATCCTCGCGCAGAAGCCGCTCGCGCCGTCGCTGGAGGAGGCCCGCGCGCTGGTCGAGGCGTGCGAGGGTGCGGGCGTGGCCCTCCAGGTCAACCACAACATGCGGTACGACCACTCGGTGCGGGCCCTGAAGACGCTGCTCGACCGGGAACTGCTCGGCGAGCCCGTGCTGGCGACGATCGACATGCGCGCGATCCCGCACTGGATGCCGTGGGCGCGGGGCGGGCGGTCGCTCGCGACGTTCATCATGAGCATCCACCACCTCGACACCTTCCGCTACTGGCTGGGCGACCCGTCGCGCGTCCTGGCGAGCACCCGGCCCGACCCGAGGACGACGTTCGCGCACGACGACGGCATTAACCTGTACATCCTCGAATTCGAGGGCGGGGCGCGCGCCGCGTCGTGGGACGACGTCTGGGCCGGCCCGGCGCGAGGGGGCGGCGGCCGAGATCGGCATCCGCTGGCGCGTCGAGGGGACCGAGGGCCTGGCGCTGGGCACGATCGGCTGGCCCGGCTGGCCCGAGCGCGTCCCCAGCACGCTCGACTACTCGACCGCCCGCGACGGCGGCGCCTGGCACCGCCCCCGCTGGCCCGAGGCGTGGTTCCCCGACGCCTTCTCCGGCACGATGGGCGGCCTGCTCCGCGCCCTGGAGACGCATTCCCAACCCGACATCTCGGGCCGCGACAACCTCAGGACGATCGCGCTGTGCGAGGCCGTCCTCGCCGCCGCCCGCGAGCACCGCGTCGTGGATTTCGGGGACTTTGGCGTCGCGACGTCGAAACCATGAGCGTCAAGCCGGTGGCCGAGGAGGGCCAGATCGCCCGGCTGATGTACCACTACACCGACAAGGACGGGTACAATAGCATCCGGGCCAGAGTGGATTGGAGCTTCCGGGCCCACCTGCCGCCCCCGCGCGATACCAACCATCCCCTTGCCGCCTATTTCACGACATTGGGACCGGAGACGAAGGGGTTGTCGCCGCGCATCTCTCTGCCCGGAGTAAAACTTGAATTTGTATTCGTGTTCAGGGACGTTGGCGACTTGGTCCCCCTGCGTGGGGGACGTGGACGGTGGATATTCTATTCGACGGAGGATTACGTCGTCGCGAAGGATCGGCAGATTGACCACGGCGAAACCATCGCCGTGGCAACGCGACTGCGCCAGGTTCAGGAGTGAGACCGATGATCGTCGGCGGGAGCGACATTGTCATCGAGGCACCCCCCGGGGTCTCCTTGGCCAACCTGATCCTTGAGTACGTCCGACTCCTCTGGCCCGATTCCTGGTTCCAGGATGCGAACGAAGATGAGGCGCTCCCCATCGGCGACCGCCGAGTCTCCATTCGAGGCGGTCGAAGCAGGGAATTCTTCATTTACCGGGATCGCGCCGCCGTCGGAGACTGGGGGCGAGAAGGGGCGACACCGTCAAACATGAATACGATGCTCTACTTCATCCTCGAAGCCAAATCGGCCGGTGAGGATGAGCTGCAGGAATTCACGATGGTGTGCGGCGAACGAACCGCGGAGGTTGAGCAATTCGCGCGCGATCTCGACCGGAGTTTTCGAAGCTCCTGGGTTCCGGTCCGTGCCGCGTGAGGACGATCATGGCTAATCATGTCGATGTCGATCGAGTGGCCCAAGCCTTCGAACGGACCGGCTGTGGATGGGTCCTCAAGCGCGACGACCGTGACGAGCTTTTGGCCTGGGCAGCGCGGGAACTCGACGAGTTTATGGCGGGATATACCAGGGAATTTGGCGAGGCACCCAATCCCGATCCGTTTTCCCTCCTGGACGAGAATCCCTCCGAGGCCGCCGCATTCTTCCAGACATTCGCCGGTCCGCCGCTCTCCCCGAGGATGAGGATAACGATCTGGAGGATCGTCACGGGAGCGGATATCGTGGCATTTCGATTCGATTACCGAAGAAATGACGGGCGCGAGAGCAGGAACAGCGACGGCTCAATCCCCTTCTTCCATTCCGATTTCGACCTCTCTATTATCACCAAGTTTGGATATGAAGAAATTCCTTATATTTGCGACAGCAGGCGCCCCGAAGACCTTCGTATTATACGCAATGTCGGCGTGCTGATATTTGGTGACATCCCGATCCTGGCCGGTTATTTGGCGGATCGACGTCCGTGACGGTCCTCGTGGAACGTTTGCTGGCTTCCCGGAGATCCCCGCCATGAAACTCGGCCTGATCAACTCCGCCTGGGCCCAGGCGGGCCGCGAGACGTCCTTCGGCATCCGCAAGACGAAGGAGATCGGGTTCGACTCGATCGACATCTTCGCCGACCCGCTCGACATCGGCGACGACGAGAAGAGGCTGATCAAGGAGGAGTGCGACCGCGCCGGGCTGCCGATCGTCGGGGTGGCGTGCGTCGCGGTCGGGCTGGTCGACTTCAACCCGAGCGTCCAGCGGTTCCACGTCGATCGGGTCAAGGCGTACCTCGACATGGCCCGCGGCTTCGGGGCGAGGAACGTCCTTCTGGTGCTCGGCGAGTACATCTGGCAGCGCGAGGTGATCCCCCCCGCCGAGCAGTGGGCCACCGGCGTCCGCAACGTCCGCGACCTCGGCCGCTATGCCGAGGGCCTCGGCCTGGAGATCGCGCTCGAGATGGAGCCGTTCCACCTGTCGCTGCTCAACGACGTCGAGAGCATGGCCCGGTTCCTCGACGAGGTCGATCGGCCGGCGGTCCGCGCGAACCTCGACATCTCGCATCTCGTCCTCGCCAACCAGCCGCCCGAGGGCCTGGAGCGGTTGCGGGGCCGCGTCGCGCACGTCCACATCTCCGACTGCGACGGCAAGGTCCACGGCGACCTGCCCCCCGGCCGCGGCGTCGTCGACTTCCCGCCTTATCTCCGCGCGATCAAGGGCCTCGGCATCGACGACGCGACCGTCTCGATCGAGCTCGAATACTCGCCCGAGCCCGACAAGATCGTGGACTGGGTCCGCGAAGCCTATCAATCGACCGCGACGCTGATGCGCGAGGCGGGCCTGAGGGCATGAGGTTGGCTGGGGTGAATCTTCGCGGGGGTGAGCGACCTCGGATTCATGGGATGCCTGATGTGGACAAACGCCGCCTAACGATCTTGGACGTCATGGCCCTGGTGGGGGTGACCGCCGTCTCGATTGTGGGCGCGCTACATGCTCTCGTTGATGAAACTGCCCCCAGCGTGGTGGGGGGTCTCGGCCCTGATGGGGTCTGCCGCGGCCGTCCTGATCGCGACGCTCTCGCTCATCCCCCTCCGTCTACGCCACCCCCGGCCCCACGGCGAGCCCTGTGGCGACAACCGGGATGTCTTGCATGCACCGCGGTTGCATTGACGCTGGCGATCAGCCTCGCTCAGCAGTTTCTTGAAGTCGTCTTTATCCTCATCCGACTCGGGCCGTCGCGGTTACAGCCTTCGTCGCTATTCAGGAATCTCATGCTCGGGCTACCGTCCAAGGCTGTATTTGCCGTTGCCGCGGCCTGGGCGACCCTCGGCCTGCTCGGCGTTTGGGAATCGGAGAAGGGATGGATCGACCGGCTTGGAAGGCTGTTCGGGCTCTACTGGATCGGTTATCCGATCCTTGGTTGGATCGTGGAGATTGTGGCGCTTCTATGAAGCGAGCGAGGCCTCGTGGCGCCGGGTCCGCCGAATCCCCTAACGCGCATCGCCTCAATTATATAAAGGCGCATGTCACTCGCTGCCTCACATGAGACGAGATCGGCCGACATCGGCGCCCCGATTTTGGCCGAATCGTTGACATCGATCCGAGGTCACATTCCCTCCCGGGAGCCAATCATGGGCGCGCGCCTGGCCAGGGCGGCGCTGGCGATGATCCTCGTCGCGGTGCTCGGCTGGCCGGTCGTGGCGACGGTCCTGGCGGCGAGGCGCGGGTCGGAGGGGGGACGGGCGCCGGGCTGATGGCGCCGGCGGAGGCCGACGTGGTGGCCGGGCGGGTGCGGCGTCCTCTGCGTCTGGCCGGGGAGACGGTCCGGGTCGTGCTGGCCGCCGAGGCGATCGCGCTGCCGATCGGCGTGCCCCTGGCGCTCGTCCTGTTCCGAACGGATGTTTGGGGACGGCGCGCGATGCTCGGGCTGCTGGCGCTGGCGGCGTTCGTGCCGATGCCGCTGCACGCGACCACCTGGCTCGGCGCGCTGGGAAACGCGGGCCGGATGCAGGCCCTCGGCGCGGCGCCGATCCTGGTGGGATGGCCCGGCGCGGCCTTCGTGCACGCGATGGCCGCGATCCCCTGGATCGTCCTGCTGGCCGGCGTCGGCCTGCGCTCGGTCGAGCCGGAGCTCGAAGAGGCCGCGCTCCTCGACCTGCCGGCCTGGCGGGTGCTCGGCCGCGTGACGCTCCGGCGGGCCGTCGGCGCCCTGGCCGGGGCGGCGCTGGCGGTCGCGGTGCTCACGGCCGGCGACATGACGGTCACCGACCTGCTCCAGGTCCGCACCTACGCCGAGGAGGCGTACCTCCAGTACCAGCTCGGCCAGGGCCCGGCCGCCGCAGCGGCGGTGGCGCTGCCGCCTCTGGCGGTGCTCGGCATCCTGATCGTCGTCGCCGCGCGCGGCCTGCTCCGCGCCGACCCGGCGCGGCTGGCGTCGGCCGTCTCGGGGGGGAAGGTCTGGCGCCTGGGACGCTGGCGGGTGCCGCTGGGGCTGGCGGTCGCGACGACGGCCGGCACCCTCGTCGCCCTGCCCCTGTTCAGCCTGGTCTGGCGCGCGGGCCGCGTCGGCGGGGCGGCGGCGTCGGGGATCGCGCCCCGGTGGTCTCCGCGCGGGCTGATCGGCACGCTCGGTCGCGCATTCCGGGACGCGGAGGGGCCCCTCTCCGAGGGGGTGGTCTGGTCGGCCGCGGGGGCGACCGCCACGGTCGCGCTGGCGTGGGCGCTCGCCTGGGTGGCCCGGAAGCCGGGGCCGTGGCGATGGGTCGTCGCCGCGGTCGTCGCACTGACGCTGGCGACCCCCGGGCCGGTCGCGGGGATGGCCCTCGTGCTGGCGTATCAGATGGTCCCGCCGGTCCGCGACTCGCCCGCCATGCTCGTGCTGGCCGACGTCCTGCGCACCCTGCCGTACGCGCTGCTGGTGCTCTGGCCCGCGATCCGCACGGTCCCCCCCGAGCACTTCGACGCGGCGGCGCTGGACGGATACGGCGAGTGGGGACAGATCGGGAGGGTGGCGATGCCGATGACGAGGGGGGCGACGATCGCCGCCTGGGGGGTGTCGTTCGCGCTGTCGTTGGGCGAGCTACCGGCGACGATCCTGGTCTCGCCGCCCGGGATGAACGTGATCTCGCAGGAGATCTGGAGCCTGCTCCACACCGGCGTCGAGAGCCACCTGGCGGGCGTGGCTTTGGTGATGCTGGCCGCCATCGCCGCCGCGGGGGGCCTGGCCGCCGGGGCGCTGGGCCGCCTCGGCCCGTCGCCGGGCGATCCGGGCGCCACAGCACCTCCGTAGCGGGCGCCCCGCCGGGGCCCTCAGGCCAGCGCCGGCTCCGCGGCGGTCTCGTCGAGCGTGTCGGCCACGATCGACGCGACGAGCCACTCCATCGGCAGCCCCAACAGGGCCGCCTCCGCCTTCAGGTGCGCGAACAGCTCGGGAGTCAGGGTGACAGCGACCTCGGACTTGCTGGTCATCGTCGGTTCCCCTTGAATTGCGATGCCGGTCTTGGCCATCTCCGGGCGAAAGGGCCCACTCACGCACCGCCGCGCCTTCGTTCGAGCACCCCCGCCATCACGACACTATGTCGCAGATGCATGCTTGTCAGCACGGGTTGCCATTTTTTTCGAGATTCTCAAGGAAACACGTCGGATCGATCGAGTCATCGGATGCAGTAGGATTCGGTAGGAATTAAAGCACGTTGCGTGCCATTGTGACTGGCCGGTGAAAACGGCGTGATGAAAACACCCGAATTGGAGGGGTTCGAGAGGGTCAATAGGACGGTCGGGCCGGAGATGATGTCACCCCAAATCTCTATAAAATAATGATTTATGAATAATGACCCTTCCTCGGGTCCGTCCCGACCTGGGTGGCCGGTGCTCGTCACGGGGGCCGGGGGGTTCGTCGGCGGGCACGTCGCGAGGGCCCTGGCCGGGGCCGGCTATCGCGTGCGGGCCCTGACGCGACGCCCGCCGCGGCCCGACCCGATGGACCCTCCGCTCGACTGGATGGTCGGCGACATCCGCGAGGGGCCCGACCTCGATCGGGCCGTCGCGGGCGTCCGGGGGGTGGTCCACGCCGCGGGATGGGTCAGCCTGGGTCCCGACCCGCGGGGAGAAAGCCGGACCATCAACGTCGACGCAACCGAAGCCTTGCTCGATTGTTGCATCCGGGAGGGCGTCGAGCGGTTCGTCTACACCTCAACCCTCTGGACGGTGGCGGCCGGGTCGGCCGACGCGCCGGCGCAGGAGGAGGCCGAGTGGAATCTCCTGCGCATCCGCTCGCCCTACAGCGAGACGAAGCGCGAGGCTGAGAATCGGGTGCTCGGGCGGAGCGGAAATGGCCTGCGCACGGTGGCCCTTTGCCCGGGGCTGGTCATCGGGGCGCGAGACGTCCGGCCGACCTCGACGCGGCTGCTGCTGACGATGGCCGGGACGGACGTGGCGATCCTGCCGCCGGGGGGAATCCCTGTGGTCGACGCCCGCGTGGTGGCGCTGGCGCACGTGAGGGCGCTGGAGGGGGCCGAGACGGGCCGTCGCTACGTGGTGGCCGGGCCGTACCTCAGCTATCCCGAGCTCGCCGCGAGGGTGGCGCGGGTGTCGGGGAGACCGCGGCGAGTGGTGGTCCTCCCCGATTGCTGCGAGGCGCCCCTGGCCGCGCTGGCGGAGGGGCTCGGGCGCTCGGGCGCGGGCGGCTGGCCGACGTGTCGGCCGCCGCCGTGGCCGGGGGGTTCCTCCGGCTGCACGTCAGCGGCGCCCGGGCGGACGCGGCCTTCGGGCTCCGGCACCCGCCCCCCGAGCACTCGATCTTCGAGGCGCTGGACGACCACCGCCGCTCGGGACGGGCGGCGTGGCTCGGGGCGCTCCGGCCGGTCGATTGGGCCGGGACGGCCCCTCCGTGAGCCGCCCGGTTTCCGGCTTCAGGCGCTCTCGGCCACCGGCTCGGGGAACAGCGGGAGCGGCGCCTCGGACGGCCGACGTCCCGTCCGGGCGCGGTGCGGCTGGCCGGTGATGGCCTCGATCTTCCTCCTCAGGCGGGCGCTCACGCCCGCGTGCGCCGCCTGGCTCTGGAGGACGTGGTACAATTTCGGCCCCGCCTCGGGGCCGTACCGGGCGATATAGCTGCTCAGTCTCCTCATCGCTGAGACCTCGTCGTGGTGCGTGATCTTGGTGCGGGATTGTCCTCCGATTATTACGCTGGCCGGGGCGCATAAGTTCGTCCGGACGGGGGCTTTTCGCCGAAAAATCGGGCCCGCGTCCCGGGGGTGGCGAGCCGGCCCCCGGCGCCTGGTATCATGGGGCCGAGGGCCGCCCATCACGGCCCGTTCCCCGGACCCGGAGGCGCCGCCGATGCCGAGCGAACCTTGCGAATCGGGAGGAGATCCCATCACGCGACGGACGGCCCTGCGATCGTCCCTGGCGGCGGCCGGCGGGGCGGCGCTGGTCGCCTCGGACGAGGCCCGTGCCGAGGCGCCGCGATCGGCCCCCGACCCGCGGCGGGGGTCGCCGAAGCGGTTCGGCATGAAAAAGTCGATCAACCTGTGGGCGTTCCCCTACCCGCGGCCGGATGTCCCTACGCGAGTGCCTCCAGCTCGCGCAGGGACGCCGGCTTCGACGGGATCGAGCTGAACTACGACCTGGAGAACGACCTCTCGCCCCGATCCGGGCACGGCCGAGTTCCGCGCGATCCGCACGATGGCCGACGAGGTGGGCATCGCCATCAGCGGCCTCTGCTCGTTCCTGTACTGGCCCTACTCGCTGACCGACGGCGACCCCGCCCGTCGCGAGCCCGCGGCTGGAGCTGGCCGGCAAGATGATCCAGGCCGCGCACGACCTCGGGACCGACAACCTCCTGACGATCGCCGGCTCGGTGTACATCCCGTGGATTCCCGACCGCGAGCCGGTGCCGATCGTCGACTGCGACCGCCGGGCCCGCGAGTCGATCGGCAAGCTCCTGCCGACGGCCGAACGGCTCGGCGTCTCGCTGAACATCGAGAACATCTTCTTCAACGGCTACCTGACCACCCCCGCCGAGATGGTCGCCTTCGTCGACAGCTTCGGCAGCGAGCGCGTCCGCGTCCACTTCGACACCGGCAACATCATGCTCTTCCAGTTCCCCGAGCACTGGATCCCGATCCTCGGCAAGCGGATCAAGAACATCCACTTCAAGGAGTTCACCAAGAAGGGGACCGACCACTCGCTCGAATCGTTCCGCCCCCTGCTCGACGGCACGACGAACTGGCCCGCCGTGATGGAGGCGCTGGAGGGGGTCGGCTATCAGGGCTACCTGACCTTCGAGTACTTCCACCCCTACCCGCACTACCCCGAGGCGCTGGTCTACCAGACGTCCGACTCGCTCGACCGGATGCTCGGCAGGAAGTGACGACGGCCACTCGGGGACCGACGTCCTCCCGGCATCGGGAAGATGCCAGGCCATGTCGAACAAGCGACCTGGGCCACCCGAGGCCGGGGGGAGTTCATTCGAAGCACCCGACGGGCCGTCGGGACGAGTCGGGACCGACCCGGGCCGAGGACCCGTCGGGTGCCGGGCATCCGATCACGACGCTCGGCCCGGCCCGGCGACTCAACCGATGTGGTGGCGCCCACCGAGATCCGAGGGCGCACGATCGTGGGCCGCCGTGCGGTTCCCGCTGTCCCGCACGGTCCCGATCGGCCCGCGCTGGACGTGGTGCCCGCCCGACCCCCCCGACCGGAGGTGGAGGGGATTGAGGCCGGGATGGCGGGCCCCGAACGCGGGGCTCACCGTCATCGCCTCGCCCGCGGCGATGAGGTTACCGATGGCGATCGAATCCGCGGCCCGAGCCGGCCGGCCGGCGGCGATCCCCCCGATCGTCTCGGAGGTGGCGCCGCCGCCCTGGTCGGGCTGGGCGGCGACGGCGGTGTTCGGCGGCGCGATCGGCGCCTGGGAGGACGACCCGAGGTTGATCTCCAGCCCGTAGGAGCCGTCGCCGCCCGCCGACGCGCCGGCCGACGACGCCCGGATGTAGTACACCTGGCCCGGCGAGACGCTGTAGGTGAGGCCGACCGTCGCCCCATACACATTCAGCGCCGACGCCTGCGTCAGGCCGTAGCCATTGGAGTCGAACAGCGCCACCCGCGGGCTGAGCGAGCTGAGGTTCGTCGACTGCATCGTGACGGTCATCTGACCGCTGGTGTTCCACGGGACGAACACCCGGAACCACTGCTGGTCCGCGTTGTTGGCGACATACAGGCCCGGGATCGCCACCTGGAGGGTGTTCTGGTTGAGCAGGGGCCACGTATCGATCGCGGTCGCGATGGAGCTCGGGATCGGCGCCTGCGAGTACGACCCGAGGTTGTACTCCAGCCCGTAGGTGTCGTCGTTCGACGACGTCCCGATGTAGTACACCTGGCCCGGCGAGACGCTCCAGGTGAGGGTGGCCGTCGACCCGCTTTTCGGCGCCAACGTCTGCGACGTCAGGATGTTGCCGTTCGAGTCGAGGAGCTCGACCTGCGCAGCCCGATTGCATCGTGACCGCCAGCTGCCCGCTCGTGTTCCACGGGACGAACACCCGGAAGTACTGGTAGCCCCCGCCGGTGGGCTGCAGGCTCGTCAGCATGACCTGGAGGTCGTCCTGATTGAGCAACGGCCACGTGTCGAACGCCGTCGCGATGGAGGTGTTGCTGATCGTCTCGCCCGGCGCGGCGCCCCAGATCGACTGGATGCCCGCGACGTCGTCCGGCGTGAGGGCCTGCTTGACACCCCGGTAGTAGGCGTACATGTCCGCCGTGAGCACCTGCGAGTGGCCCATGCCTAGCGCGTGGCCGATCTCGTGGATGGCGACCGTCTCGATGTCGATGCCGTTGCCGCTGCCGACCTGCCACGACTGCGACGAGTTCAGCAGCATGTCCCCGGCGGAGCTGTCGCCGTTGTACGGCGGCGGCAGGAGCGTCGCCGCCAGCACGCTGCCCGACTGCGGGATGGCGCCGATGCGGATGTCCCCCATGCCGGGGTCGCCCTGCTGGTAGTTGCCCGAGCCGACCGCCGCGCCGTCGTCGGGGACCAGCGTCAGGTTGATGTTGGCGACCGCCTGCCAGATGGCGGCGGCCTTCTCGAACTGGAGCTGCCAGTTGGCCGTCGTGGTGACCGCGTTGAGCGTCTGGAACAGGGTGCTCGGCGTGCCGCCGACGTTGGTGCCGTCGGGCATGAAGCTGTAGGTGATGTCGGGGTAGGCGAATTTCGCCCCCTCGGAGCTGGAGAGCAGGACGCGGTCCTCCATCGCTTCGAGGCGCGGACGGGCCTTGCGGGATCGTGCCGGACGGGTGAGGTCACAGCGGGGACGGACCGAGACGATGCGGCGGAGCATGGATATCCCCCTTCGGTTCCCGGGACGAGGATGGACGAGCGGGGTCGGGTCGACACGCCTTGGACATGCGTCGTCGAGCAGGGTCGAGTCGATAACCGGGAAGTCCTCCGTCGCGGAGATCCCCAGCGATTGGCCGCTCCCGTCCGGCGGTGGGATTTGGCGTGATCATCGCCTCCCTGGGGGGTGAATCTAGACTGTGAAGGGCGCCATGTCGCCTATGATGTCCGTAATCAACACGCCCCTCGCCGCGAGGGTTGATATTAAGCATCATCGCCCCGGGGGTTGCAATCTAAAGCTAACATTGGAAATCAATGGCTCATCCGGGGCCTCGGGAGGGGGGGTGGTCGGGGCTCGTCGCCGCGGGTGGCCCCGGTCGCTCGCCTAGCTTGGCCACCCGTGGCTGCCGTCATCGGGTGACGGGCGCGGTCGCCGGACCGGGGCGAGTCGGGGCCCCGGAGGACCGTCGCGGGCGCCCCGAAGGCGAGGGCCGTCGGCACGCCGGGGGGCCGGATCGTCGAGGGCACCAAGGTCGGAGGTGAGCAGGGCGAGCAGGATGGCGGCCGAGGGGTCGCCCGGGGCGCGATGTGGCGGAAGGCGGCCGGGTCGTCGGGGTGGGAGCGGAGGAGCGCCCCCAGGAGACCCTCGCCCGGCGACAGCGACCGGCCGGCCCTCCTACGGAACGGCTCCCGACCGGGTGGTCTTCCCCCTCGGATGTGGTTCGTCTCCAGGATCAGATCGGCGCCCATCCGTCCCGATCCGCGCCCCTCCGCGTCCCATGGCCTGTCGTCGAGCCATGCGAAAACCGCCCTGACTCGACCCCCCGGGGTCGGTCATTCAGCCGAGATCGGGGCCCGGGATGGGGTCAAGTCCCACGCCCCGAGGCCCTTGGGATGGGCCACGAGGCTTGCCTCGTGCTCCAGGAGCCATTGCTTGCGGCCCAGCCCGCCGCCGTATCCCGTGAGCGAGCCCCCCGCGCCGATGACGCGGTGACAGGGGACGATGATCCCGATCGGATTCCGGGCGTTCGCGAGGCCCACCGCGCGGCCGGCACCCGGGCGCCCGATGCGACGGGCCAGCTCGCCGTAGCTGATCCGCTCGCCGAGGCGCAACGCCCGGAGCGCCGCCCAGACGACCTGCTGGAAGTCGGTCCCTCGGGGCGCGATCGGCAGGTCGAACTGCCCGCGCCCTCCCTCGAAGTACGCCAGCAACTGGACGCACAGCCTCTCGGAAGGGGCCGGGGTCTCGCTTCCACGCCGCTCCGACGGCCCCGCCGTCGCGGGTCTGCTCCATGGACAGCCCGGTCAGGGCGTTGCCATCCGACACGAGCAGCAGGTCGTCGATGGGGCTGGGCATGATCGTGTAGTAAGTCGTCTGATTCATCGTCCCCACTCCTCACGGTGGCCGTTCGTTGACCCGTTCCACAGGTGCATCGCCGCGTAGGCCCGCCACGGCCGCCACGCCTCGGCCATCGCGAGCACCTCGCGGGGGGACCGTCCCCCCAGGGCCTTCCGCAACCCCAGGTCGGAGTGAGGGAAGGCGTCGGGCCAGCGCAATCCGCGCATGGCGATGTAGTGGGCCGTCCACGACCCGATGCCGGGGAGTGCCATGAGCCTCTCCGTGCAGGCCGCGGGATCGGGCCCGGTTTCGAGCGACACCACCTTGTCGCACACGGCCCTCGCCAGCGCCCGCACGCATTCCGCACGGGCCGCGACCAGCCCCAGGCCGGTCATCTCGCCGAGGCGCGCGTCGGCGATCCGCGCGGGCGAGGGGCCGAGACGCGACAGTGCCGGGAAGGGGGTCTCGATCGGCTCGCCGAACGCCTCCGCGAATCGCCCCGCGAGCGTCGTGGCCGCGCGGACCGACACCTGCTGACCCAGCACCGCGCGGACGGCCAGCTCGAAGCCGTCGAACGCCCCGGGCACGCGAATCCCCGGGTTGCTCAGGACCCTTCCGCTCAGGTGGGCGTCCCGGCCCAGGTGGTCCGCGATCACGTCGGGGCGAGCATCCAGGTCGAAGAGGTTGCGGAGCCTGGCGAGGAGATGGGGCAGGGCGCCGGCCAGGCTCATCGGCAGCTCGACCGTGAGCGCGTGGCGACCGGCGGCCGGTCCCACCTTGACCCACCCGCGAAGTTCGCCCAGCGCCACGGTCCGGAGGTACGACCGGCCGACGACCGCCTCGACGCCCGCGACGGCACGGCCCGCGAGGAAATGGAGCATGGTCTCCCAGGCCAGGGGAGGGCGGTAGGAGAGGGCCAGCCGGATCGTCTCGTCGCGGGCCCCCGTGCCGTTCGCCCTCCGGAGGTCGCGCGGGGTGAGCCGGTACCGGGCGCGGAACAGGGCGTTGAAGCGACGGACGCTGGCGAACCCGCTGGCGAACGCGACGTCGATGATCGGCAGCGCCGTCTCGGTCAGGAGCTGCTTGGCGAGCAGGAGCCGGTGCGTCTGGGCGAGCTCGACCGGCGAGACCCCCAGCTCCTGCCGGAGCACCCTCCGGAGGTGCCGCGAGCCGACGCCCATCTCCCCGGCCAGCGTTTCGAGGCTCCCCTCGTCGTTCATCGCCCCCGCGCCGATCCGCATCGCGGCGAGCCGCGCCGTCCGCCCGACCGCGTCCACCGGCGCATTGCCCGGGGCCAGCTCGGGGCGGCATCGCAGGCACGGCCGGAACCTCGCCCGCTCCGCGGCCGCGGCGCTCGGGAAGAACCGGCAGCGATCCCGCCCCGGGGTCCGCGCCGGGCAGATCGGGCGGCAGTAGATCCGCGTCGACGTCACGCCGACGAAGAACAACCCGTCAAACCGCGGGTCGCGGGCGGTCAAGGCACGATAGCAGGCGTCGGGTTCGAGATTCATGACCGAATCCTACCGCAGCCCCGGACCCAAAGCTGGCCGTTTTCGGACCTCACAAGAAGCGGCGCCCGCCCCGGGGATGGGCCGCTTCGCGAATGGGGAGTGGGGAGTGGAGAGTGGGGAGTTGAAGAGGGATGGGATTCGCTCCCCACTCCCCACTCCCCACTCGCGAAGCGGCCCATTCCCCTCCCGCGCCGCGCACCCTCCCCGACGGCGGGCCTGGCCCACCCCTCCCGACGGCCCCCGACCGCCCCGACGTCACCCGGTCGGGGCACTCGTCGCCAGCGTCACCGGCTCGATCCCCGCCGTCAGCGACAAGATGGGCAAGCTGGGGGATTCCGCAATCACGACCTCGGCCCGAGCGGCGAGCGCCGATTTCGGTTCGTTCGGCAGCGGCGCGACCGGCCCGGCCGGAGGCGGACCCTCCGCCTCGGGGATGGAGGACTGGCCGTCGCCGGAAGTCGTGGATTCCGGATGTTTTGAGTCGATCGACCCGGTCGGATTCGGTTCGTTCGGCAGCGGCGCCGGCGGGGCCATGTCGACCAGGGCCTCTTCCTTGGCGCGGGCCTTGAGGAAGCCGTTGTCAGGCGCGGTGGAAGTCGTTCTCCGCCGTCACCTGGTAGCGGTGCAGCTTCCGACCCTCCTCGCCCTCCAGCACCAGCGCCCGCTCGGCCGCCCCGGCGGCCGCCGGCTCCTCGATCTCGGTCCGCAGATATTCCTCGCGCTCGGTCAGCTCGGCGACCTGCTCGGCGACGATCGCGGCCAGGATCTCGCGGCACACCGCCGCGTCGGGCTCCACGCCGGCCTGCTCGGCGCGGATCGTGTCGGGGATCTGCTTGGCCTCCAAGAGCGCGTCCAGCGCCTGCGGGTTGCGGTTGGGCAGCGCCGTCAGGTTCCAGAGCCGCAGCAGGTAGACCTGCTCGTCGTCGCGCGACGCCTCGGGCCGCAGCCCGAGCAGCCGCGCGGCGTGCTCGCGCTGCGAGGTCGCCCAGGCGCCGCGCTCGTCGAGCGCCTCCTTCAGGGTGCCCCACTCGTCGAGCATCCAGCGGCAGCCGGCGGCGGTCCGCTTCAGGCCGCGGACGGCGGCGGCGGGGTCCTCCTTGAGCAGGGCGCTGAAGCGCTCGACCTCCTCGTCCTGCGCCTCGTCGAGGCGATGCTCGGCGGCGCGGACCTGGTCGGAGAGCGCCTGGTGCTCGGCGCGGCGGAGCCGCTCGGCCTTCTGGAGCGCCAGGACGGCCTTGTCGATGTAGGCGGCCTCGGCGGGCGAGCGGGGCTGATAGAAGTCGTCCCACTGGTGGTGCAGCGCCTGGACGGCGGCGCCGTCCTCGTTGGGCAGGACGAGCGTCTGGGCGCGCCCGCCATGTTTTAGAGCGTTATATTTAGATTTGTTGCGGCCCGCCTCGGAGGTCGGCCCGCGCGCCGTGGCTGGCGTTGTCCTTGTTGATCCGGCTGCGCTCTTCGAAGGAGAGGGTCATGGCGAGTCCTCAGGGTAGTCACTCAAGTCGTCGGCCCGCGCGGGCCTGTTATGGGGTACTATCGTGGCCCGCGGCCGGATCGTCCTGATTTTCTGCACGGGTGGGCGAAACGACCGTCGGGGAGGGTGCGCGCACCGGGAGGGGGAAGGGACGCGGATCGAGGCGGATCAAGACGGATCGGATCGGCGGCCATCCGCCCCGATTCGCGCCCCTCCGCGTCCCATCCTCTGATTCAGCGATCGCCCGGGGTGGACGAGCCCGGCGGGCGCCCCGGGGCCGCCACGAGATCGGGCCGCGGAGGGCGGGGCTGGGAGGGGTCGTCGGGAGGGGGACCTCGTGCGGGCCGGTCGGGCCGTCGGGGAGGCCCTCCCACTGGTGGGCGCGGATGTCGCGGAGGATCAGGTCGGCCACGCGCATGGCGCGCAGGGCGTCGTCGCCGGTGACGCGGGGGCGGGTCCGCTCGCGGGCCGAGCGGACGAAGTCCTCCAGCTCGCGGGTGAGCGAGTCGTACCCCTCGGGATGGACCTGGTCGACGCGGAGCAGGGTGCCGAAGACGTGGTCCTTGATCGCCGTCGGCTGCGAGACGTCGAGCCCTTCCAGGCCGAGCTCGCCGCGGCGGAGCCGGTCGGAGGGGCGGACGAGGGTCCCCTGCCTGGCGGCGAAGTCGAGCGTGGCGTACCCCTCGGCGCCGTAGAGCCGCATCTTGCGGACGGCCTGGTAGCTCGCGCGGCTGGCCGTCAGGTTGGCGACGCAGCCGTCCTCGAACTCGACCCGGGCGTTGGCGATGTCCTCGTGGCCGCCGAAGACGCTCACCCCGACCGCCGCCACCGAGCGGACCGGCGTCGGCACCAACGACAGGACGAGGTCGAGGTCGTGGATCATCAGGTCGAGCACCACGCCGATGTCGGTCGAGCGGAACGTGTAGGTCGAGAGCCTCTCGGCGGCGATGTACTTCGGCCGCAGGGCCAGGCCGTCGAGCGCCGCCAGGGCCGGGTTGAACCGCTCGATGTGGCCGACCTGGAGCAGTCGCCCCGCCGGTCCTCGCCAGCGCGACGAGCTCCTCGGCCTCGGCCAGCGAGGTGGCCAGGGGCTTCTCGACCATCGTCGCCACGCCGCGGCGGAGGAAGGCGCCGGCGACCTCGCGGTGGAGGAGGGTCGGCACGGCGACCGAGACGGCGTCGACCCGTCCGATCAGGTCGCGGTAGTCGGCCACGGCGAGGGCGCCGTGCCTCTCGGCGACGGCGCGGGCCCGCTCGGGGCGGGCGTCGGCGACGGCGACGAGCGCGACGCCGGGCATCGCGGCGAGGACCCGCGCGTGGTGCTGGCCCAGGTGCCCGACCCCGACGACCGCGACCCTCATCGGCGTCATGACGCCCTCCGCAGCCGCTCGCGGGCCCGGCCGTGCTTGCCGTCCTGCTGGGCCTGGATGAAGTCGAGTAGTCCCTTGACCTCGGGGAGGAGGTGGCCGTGCGATTCGAGGATCTCGGCCGCGTGCCTCGGGGTCATCTTGGCGCGGTAGATCAGCCGGTGGGCCTCGTGCAGGGCGTCGATGCTCGCGGCCGACAGGCCGTTGCGCTTCAGGCCGACGACGTTGATGCAGCGGACCCGCGACGGGTTGCCGTCGACGAGCATGTAGCGGGGCACGTCGTGGTAGATCCGCGACTGGCCGCCGATGAAGCTGTAGCCGCCGATCGTCGTGTAGTGGTGGACGGCCACCCCGCCGGAGATGCTGGCGTGCGACTCGACGTGGACGTGCCCGGCGAGCATCGACCCGTTGGCGATCGTGATCCGGTCGCCGAGCACGCAGTCGTGCGCCACGTGCGAGGTGGCCATGAGGTAGTTGTGGCTGCCGACGCGGGTGACGCCCTCCTCCTTCTCGCTGGCGCGGTTGATCGTGACCCCCTCGCGGATGATGTTGTGGTCGCCGACCTCGACGCGGGTGGCGGTCCCCTGGTACGAGACGTCCTGCGGGTCGCCGCCGATGACCGCGAACGGGCTGATCAGGTTGTGCTCGCCGATGGTCGTGACGCCGCAGAGGCAGACGTGGCCGATCAGCCGGGTCCCGCGGCCGATCCTCACGTCGGGCCCGACGACGCAGTAGGGGCCGATCTCGACGTCGTCGGCGATCTCGGCCCGGGGGTCGACGCAGGCCGTGTCGGCGATGAGCGTGGCCATCTGGGTCAGGTCCTCGTGTCCTTGAGGGGCCGCCGGCGCCATCCTTGGCGCCGGAGACGGTTCGGAGGTCCCCATCGCGGCGGGGGCCGGGCCCGCCGGCCCGGGCCGCCTCAGCCTCAACCTCAGCAGGCGCGGTCGGCGTCGAGGATCACGAAGCGGATCTTGGCCTCGGCGGCGAGCTGGTCGTCGACCCGCGCCACGCCGTACACCTCCGCCGAGCTGCTCTTGAGCCGCTGGCCGACGACCTCCAGGCGGAGCTGGTCGCCCGGGACGACCGTCTTGCGGATCTTCACCTGGTCGATCGCCACGATCAGGGCCACCTTCGCCGCGACGTCGATCGTGTCGGCGATCATGATCCCCGCGGCCTGCGCCAGCGCCTCCAGGATCAGGACGCCGGGCATGATCGGGCGGCCCGGCCAGTGTCCCTGGAAGAACGGCTCGTTGCACGAGACGTTCTTCAGCGCCAGCACCCGCCGGCCGGGCTCGTGCTCGAGCACGCGGTCGACCAGCAGGAACGGGAAGCGGTGCGGCAGGATCTTCATGATCGTCGCCGCCTCGATCGGCAGCTCGCGGCCGCGGCGGCCGTCGGGCCGCCCCGCCTCGACGGCGTCGATCAGCTTGCGCACCAGCTCGGCGTTGAGCTGGTGGCCCGAGCGGTGCGCGACGACGTGGCCGCGGAGGTCCCTGGCCAGCAGCGCGAGGTCGCCGACCATGTCGAGGATCTTGTGGCGGACGCACTCGTCGGGGTAGCGGAGCGCGTTGCCGATGACGCCGTCGTCGCCGAAGATCAGCAGGTCGGCCTCGGTCGCCCGCGACCCGATGCCGGCCTGCCGCAGCGCCTTCGCCTCGTCCTCCAGCAGGAAGGTCCGGCTCGGCGCCAGCTCGGTGCGGAACGTCTCGGGCGAGACGTCGAGCGACGAGGCTCTGCGACCCGATCGGCCCCGCGCGGCCGTAGTCGAGGTGGTAGGCCAGGACGAGCCCGTCGCCGCCGCCGGGATGCGCCGTCAGGGTCGCCCCCCCGTCGCGGACGGTGACCGGCCGGTCGACGACCAGGGCCTCGCGAGGGCGGTCGAGCTCGACGACCCCCGCCTCGCCCAGCGCCTCGACGAACGCGCGGCTCGACCCGTCGCAGCCGGGGGTCTCGGGGGCGTCGATCTCGACGGTGCAGTTGTCGACATGCAGGCCCGCCAGGGCGGCCATGACGTGCTCGACCATCTCGACCCGGGCCTCGCCGCGCCTGGAGCGTCGTGCGTCGCTGCGTGGGGACGACGTGGCGGATGTGCGCCGGGACCGACGGCCGGCCGGGCAGGTCGGTCCGGACGAACACGACGCCCGCGTCGGCCGCGGCGGGCCGGAACCGCAATCGCGACGTCGGCCCCGAGGAAGAAGCCGACGCCGCGGACTTCCGCGTCGCGGGCGATCGTGCGCTGAAGGCGCCTGGCGCTGGTCATCCGTGACGGCTCCATCATCCCTGACCGTTCGGGGATCGCGCGGGGCGCCGCGGCCCCGCCTCGCGACTCTCCTTCGTCGGGTGGGCACCGCCCACCATCCGGGTCCATTCACGCCGTTTGGGATGCGGATGGTGGGCGGTGCCCACCCGACGAAGACTCCGAGACGAGGGCCACGGCCGCGATCGTCGGGGTGGCCGGGGCCTCGTCCGCGAGGCCCCCGGCCGCCCTGAAGCCCGGCGGGCGCGGCCTCGTCCGGCGCCTCAGTTGCCGGCCGGCCGGGTGCCGACGGCCGGGGCCGCGGACGTGGCCTTCGGCGCCGTGCCCCCCTTGGCCTTGTAGTCGTAGTTCAGGTAGCGGATCACCTCGTCGGTGAGGTCGTTCTGCGGGTCGGCCACGACGA
Source organism: uncultured Planctomycetaceae bacterium (assembly GCA_963708145.1). Taxonomy (GTDB): domain Bacteria; phylum Planctomycetota; class Planctomycetia; order Isosphaerales; family Isosphaeraceae. The sequence continues at coordinate 1,791,281 of OY970189.1, forward strand.
CCGTCCGCTCGATGGCCATCATCGCCGAGTTGGGGTTCGAGCTGGTGATCGGGTCGTTCGAGACGCGCAGGACGTAGGTGATCCCGCGGTGCTTCGCCACGCGGGTGACCATCGACTGGACTTCCTTGTAGATCGTGGCGAGCATCTCGGCCTCGCGGAGGGCGAACTCGCGCTCGGCCGACTCGCGGCCCGCCTCGACCTGCGCCTTGAGCTGCGTCATGCGGTCCTCGATCTTCTTGGCGTCGACGCTGCCCGGGGTCATCTTGCCGAGCTTCTCGGCCTCCTGCTGCATCTCGGCCTGGAACTTCATCAGGCTCGTTCTTCTTGGCCATGACGGCGGCGCGGAACTCCTCGCTGCTCGACTTGACCTTGTCGTACCCCTTGAAGACGGCCCCCATGTCGATCGAGCCGAAGGTGGCGGGGGCGGGGGCGGGGGGCCTGGGGGCCGCGGCCGCCTGCGGCTGCGACGCCGCCTTGCGGACCCCGGCATCGGGCTGCTGCCCGAGCGAGGGGCCGACCAGCAGGCCCAGGCCGACCACGCCGAGGCCCGCCGCCACGACCGCGCGAGACGAGACGATCATTGTCCAACTCCTTTGTCCGGCCGCCGCGGCGGCGCGAGATCGTCGAGAAAGCCCGTCGCCGACGCGACCGGGAACCGGCTGGCCGCCCCGCCGATCCCTCGACGAGGCGCACGGCACGCCGGGGGCCGGGCCGGGCGGCGGCCCGCGAACGGGGCCTGGACCGCGTGCGGACCCGGGGGCGTCCGTCGTCGCGCGGCATTCTGCATCGAACCGCCGCCGAGGTCAAGCCGAACCGCCGCGACGGCGGGGACGTTTCCCCCTCCCGAATAGGGCCTCACCCCGGCCACCCAGGGGCTCCCGAAAGAGGAAGGAGAACTCGGTCCAGGTGCTCAGGAGGGAGGGGTCGGGCACCGATCGGCACCGCGCCCGCGCCCGGATGGGCGGGACGCGGCGCCGATCGGCCCGGTCAACGATCCAGGTTGGAAAGTGCTCGACGCCCGAGGGCGCCGTCGGCGGGGTCGCGGATCGGTTCAATCGTGCGGCAAGATTCGGACGGCGAAAGTGGGGGTCGTCGCCGCAAGGTGCGTGCGCCAAATGGGGGGGAAGGCGATCCCGGGCAGGCGCTTGCCCGCGGCCGGGCAAGTCGCCCCGCCGTCGATCAGATATCATTCTCCCGAATACGTGAGCACAAAATCGTGGAACCGGACCTTCCTGGGCATCTCGCCGGTCGCCGAGAACAGGCTCACGAGGAGCTCGCCGAAGTGGTCGGTCCGGACGCTGTAGAAGTTGTGCTTGCCCTCGCGGCGCGACTCGATCAGGCCCGAGACGCGCAGGAGGGCCAGGTGGTGGCTGACCGCCGGCTGGCTCTGGCCGAGCCGATTGCACAGGTCGGTCACGTGCAGCTCGCTGTTCTGGGCGAGGTAGAAGAGGATGCGGAGCCGGGTCTCGTCGCTCAGGAGCTTGAACACCTGCGCGAGCTCGCGGACGGCCTGCTCTGACACCTCCGGTAGGGTCTCGGCCGAGTGGCCGTTGATCTCGCCCGCCTTCTTGACCGTCTTGCGTGGCATGGTGCTGGTAACCTCCGAATGGTGGTGACATCCGAGAATGCAGTGATGGAACGAACCGACGCCGATCGGCCCGCCATTCTCGGATGGCGAGCGGGCCGACCCGCCGCGGCCGGGGCCCCCTGGGCCTTCGGTCCGGAGATCACGGGATTCCGCCCTCGGCTTCCGGGGGGTCCCGGAGCCTGAACACCGTGGCGATGCGGCCCCGACTGGCGGAGGGGCGCGCTCCAGGATAGTTCCGATATCCCGCAGGGTTCACACCTCACTTAACCTAGCACATAACATGCCACGGAATTGTATGCATCGCGCGAAGAAACTCAATACTTAAATTTTCATCATGTCGGAGCGAGGCGGCTACAGGACGGGGAGGGATCGGCTTACGGGCGGCGTCTTCTCGGATCGGGTCGGGTCGGGGATGCGCGGGGGACGGGCCGGGGGCGGGCCCGCCCGTCAGGCGAGGGCCCGGGCACCCTCAGGGCGGGCGCCGGCGGGCGTCCCTTCTCCCAGCAGGCCGTAGCGGACGAGGGCGCGGCGCAGGGCGTCGCGGCCGCGCTCGTCGGGGGGGCACAGGGGGAGGCGGAACTCGCCGTTGCCCCGCCCGAGCATCGCCTGCGCGGTCTTGACCGGGATCGGGTTGGCGGCGACCCCCAGCAGGTCGCGGCAGAGGGGGAACAGCTTCAGGTGGAGGCGACGCGCCCGGCCAGGTCGCCCCGCCCGAATGCGTCCACGCAGCGCGATCATGTCGCGCGGGACCAGGTTGGCGACCACCGAGACGACCCCCTCCGCCCCCACGGCGAGCATCGGCAGGGTCAGGCTGTCGTCGCCCGAGAGGACGGTCAGGTCGGTCCGCGACACCAGCTCGCTGACCTGGTCGAGCGAGCCGCTCGCCTCCTTGACCGCCACGATCGGGCCGATCCGCGCGAGCCTCTCGACCGTCTCGGGCTCGACGTTGCGGCCCGTCCGGCCGGGGACGTTGTAGAGCACCAGCGGCAGGTCGACGCCCTCGGCGACGCGGGCATAGTGGGCGTAGAGGCCCTCCTGCATCGGCCGGTTGTAATAGGGCGACACGAGCAGGGCCCCGTCGACCCCCGCCCGGGCGGCGAAGCGGGTCAGGCGGACCGCCTCGGCCGTCGCGTTCGACCCCGTCCCGGCGAGCACCTTGGCCCGGCCGGCGGCGCGCTCGACGACCGCCGCGATCACCCGCTCGTGCTCGTCGTGCGACAGCGTCGGCGACTCGCCCGTCGTGCCCACCGGGCTGAGGATCGGCGTCCCCTGCGCGATCTGCCAGTCCACCGATGCGGCGAGGGCCTGGTAGTCGACCTCGCCGTCGCGGAATGGGGTCACCAGCGCGACGGTGCAGCCCGCGAACACTCGTCCTTTCGTCGGCATTCCGTGCTCCGCCATGTCCTTCGGATGAGCCGCGCGGGGGATGGATCTGAATTCTAGGGACCACAGGCGCAAATGGGAAGACCATATCTTCTCGAAAACCGCCCAGGATCAGGGATTTCGTGCGTGGTGCATACATGCTTTCATCTCGCGGACGGCCCGCTCCATGCCGACCAGGACGGCCCGCGAGACCAGGCTGTGGCCGATGTTCAGCTCGGCCATGCCGTCGATCGCCGCGACGGGCCCGACGTTCTCGAAGTTGAGCCCGTGCCCGGCGTGCAGGGCCAGGCCGCGGCCGACGACCAGCGCGCCGGCCTGGACCAGCGCGGACAGCTCGCGGGCCCTCTCGCGACCGCGGGGGCGTCGGCATACCGCCCCGTGTGCAGCTCGACCGCCGCGCGCGCCGAGCTGCGCCGAGGCCTCGACCTGGTCGACGTCGGGGTCGATGAACAGGCTCACCTCGATCCCGGCGTCGCGGAGCCGCGGATCACCTCGGCCACCCGGTGCCTCTGCCCGATGGCGTCGAGGCCCCCCTCGGTCGTCACCTCGGCGCGGCGCTCGGGGACGAGCGTCACCTGGTCGGGCCGAGCCTCGCGCGCGATCGCGACGATCTCGGGCGCGACCGACGCCTCCAGGTTGAGCCGGACCTTGACCGTCTCGCGCAGCAGGCGCAGGTCGCGGTCCTGGATGTGCCGGCGGTCCTCGCGGAGGTGGATCGTGATCCCGTCGGCCCCCCCCAGCTCGGCCAGGACGGCCGCCCAGACCGGGTCGGGCTCGCGGCCCCCGCGCGCCTGGCGGATCGTCGCGACGTGGTCGATGTTGACACCCAAGCGTGGCACTATTGGTCCCCTGGCCCTTTCTATTCCAACTCGTCGACGTGGAGACGTCCTACGGTCTCGCTGATTTGCCAGTGTAGATCGTCTACACCTTCGAAGGATTTCTTACTCAACCGCTGGCGAGCGTCACGCGCCAGCTGCAACGATTCGGGAAGCGCAATTCGATCCTGTAACGATCCTCGATCGCTCCCTCCTCGATCATTGCTCTTCGAACCTGATCATAACTTGCATGCGCCCGGTCGATCGAAGGCCGGACGACGAATGGGAGGAGATCCGATGCCACCGCTTCCTCGGGTGTAACGCCAACGGCGACGGTGATCTTCTTCCTGCGGTCCTCACCGGGGTGGGTCTCCTCGTGTTTTGCATACGCATCGAGGATGATCGCGGACCGATCGTCTTCCGGTATCCCCTCCCATTTCGGCCACACGACGATGACATGGATCGTGTCGTTAGCTTTCCTGGGGATCTCGAAGATCACGGGCCCCGCCGGGGCCGCCGAGCCGGAAAGTTCATCGAGGATTTCATCGACCAGGGATTGCCTCGGGATGGATGCATCCCACCGCGACCTGGGCCGTATCACAGGCATGGAATCCTCCTACAAATAGGTATCATTACGCAGGAACCAGCACGCCGACGATCGTACGGCCTCGACTTCCTGCGGCGAGGTGATCGCCACACGATACCTCATCTCAGGCCTCCAATTTCGATATGCCATTATCGCACGATTGACCAGCTCCGAACCGAAAGGCTCGTCGTAAGTCGGGCGTGGCAAGCTCCCGTTGAATTCTACCAGGAGGAGGGCCCATCCCACAAAGTCGTGGGGACCGCTGATCCGAATGCCCAAGTCCGTTGCGTGACCTTTCGCCAAGCCCCGATCCGATGGCTTGATCTCCTGGGTCGGTCCGTGCCCCAATGCCCTGAAATAGGCAGCCTTGATGATCATCTCGACGGAATAGCCATAGAGATAGATCGCACCGAATGGATTCCTGTGTCCCGCCAGCAACTCGGCTTCGGTAAATCTCTCGCGAGCGGATTGCCGGAAGCCGGATATGGTGTCGAATCCGAGCCGATTCGCAAGTGTCATCAACTTCCTCGTAAACCCGACGATGATCGGGCGAGGGCGATGAAAAGCCTCGGATCAAGGCCATCATCCCCCGACCACGGGCCGCAGCGGCGACTTGGCGAGGATGAACGTCCTCTCCCCGCCGACGGTGAACGCGACCCTTCCCTTGCGATTCGGGCCGGCGCCGTCGATGGCGACGATGCGGCCGATGCCGTACTGGGGGTGGAGCACCGACACGCCCGGCCGGAAGGCGTTGAGGTCGCCGGGGCCGGACGGGGCCGACGACCCGTCGAGCTCGGCGGCGGTCATCAGGCGGAACTCGCGCGGGGGGGTTGCGGGGCGGGGTTCGAGGCGCCTCCAGCCCGACAGCGCCGCGGTCGTCTCGGCCTCCGACAGGTCGCGGACGACCAGGGGCCCCTCGGGCAGCTCCCCCAGGAAGCACGAGGGGATGGTGGCGAGCCTCTGGCCGCGGAACTCGCGGACGCGGCAATGGCTCAGGTAGAGCTCGCGCTCGGCGCGGGTGATGCCCACGAACAGGAGGCGGCGTTCCTCCTCCAGCTCGGCCTCGTCCTCGTTGGCCCGCGAGTGGGGCAAGATCCCCTGCTCCAGCCCGACGATGAACACGGCCGGGAACTCCAGCCCCTTGGCGGCGTGCAGGGTCATCAAAGTGACGGCGCCCCCCTCGTCCTTCCAGCGGTCGACGGCCGATGCCAGGCTGATCTCTTCCATGAAATCGAGGATGGATGCCCCGGGGTGCTCGCGGTCGAACTCGCGGGTCGCCGAGACGAGCTCGTCGATGTTGGCCAGGCGGTCCTCGCCGCCGTCCTTGGCGTCGGCGGCCAGGGCAACGCGGTAGCCGGTCAGGGTCAGGAGCTTGCGGATGACCTCCTCGGCCGTGTGGTCGCGCAGCGCCGAGAGCTCGTCCATCAGCAGGCCGAAGTCGCGGAAGGCGCGGGCCGCCTTGTCCTTCAGGCCCGGCACCGCCTGCGCCTGCCGGGCCATCGCCAGCAGCGGCAGCCCCAGTGCGCGGGCCCTCTGGGACAGGTGGTCGAGCGACGTCTTGCCCAGCCCTCGCGGGGGGACGTTCACCACCCGGCCGAAGGCGACGTCATCCTTGGGGTTGGCCAGCAGGTTGAGGTACGCCAGGACGTCCTTGACCTCCTGGCGCTCATAGAACGACACGCCGCCGACGACCTGATAGGGGATCTTGGCGGCGCGGAAGGCCATCTCGAAGTTGCGGGTCAGCGCCGTGACCCGGCAGAAGACGGCCACTTCTCCGAAGGTGGTGTCCCCCTCGCGGACCAGGCCGACGACCTTCGAGGCGACGCCGCGGGCCTCGTCGGCCTCGGTCGCGTAGACGGTCAGCTCGACGGGGGCGCCGTCGGGGTTCTCGGTCGTCAGCGCCTTGGCCTTGCGCCGGCTGTTGAACCGGATCAGGTGGTCGGCGACGCGGAGGATGTTCTTGGTGCTCCGGTAGTTGCGCTCCAGCTTGACCACCCGGCAGCCGGGGAAGTCGTCCTCGAACTTCAGGATGTTGTTCAGGTTCGCGCCGCGCCACCCGTAGATCGACTGGTCGGGGTCGCCGGTCACGCAGAGGTTGGGGTGGTCGGTCGACAGGGCGCGGACGATCGCGTACTGCGCGAGGTTGGTGTCCTGGTACTCGTCGACCAGGACGTACCGAAATCTGGCGTCGAGGTGGGCGCGGACGTCCTGGTGCCCCTTCAGGATCGCGACCATGTGCGTCAAAAGGTCGTCGAAGTCGACGGCCGACGACTCGCGGAGCCGGTCCTGGTAGGCGCGGAAGACCCTGGCCACGACGGCGCCGACGTGGTCGCCGGCGCGCTTGGCCATGACCTCGGGGGAGACCAGGTCGTTCTTGGCCCGGCTGATCGCGGCGTCGATCCGCTCGGGGGTGACGGACAGGCCGTCGAGGTCGAGCCGTTCCATCGCCTGCTTGACGGCGCGGAGGCGGTCGGCCTGGTCGTAGATGGTGAACCCGCGGTCGAGGCCGACCAGGGGCGCGTAGGTGCGGAGCAATCGGGCGCAGAGGCTGTGGAACGTCCCGACCCAGACGCCCGAGTCGGGCACCAGCGCCGCGATCCTCGTGCGCATCTCGCCCGCGGCCTTGTTGGTGAACGTCAGCGCCAGGACCTGCGGCCCCGCGATCCCCCGGCCGAGCATGGAGGCCACGCGACGGGTGATCACCCGCGTCTTGCCCGACCCCGCGCCGGCCAGGACCAGCAGGGGCCCCTCGACGTGCGTGACGGCATCGCGCTGCGCGGGGGTCAGGTCGGCGAGCAGGTCCATGAGCCATCCATGCTTGGGAAGGACCGGACGGTGGGCCCGGGGACAAGGGTCGGAGGGAACCACCTCAGTATAGCGCGCCCGGGGGTCGTCGGCGACGGGAGTTCACCCCTGCCGGAGGGGCCGGGCGCGGCCGAGGTTCGGGATGCTTGGCCCGGCGCCGTCCCGCGGTTTAGACTGGATCGGCCGGCATGGGCGGACCACACCTCGGGCGGGGACGGGACGGGCATGGAGATCCTGGGGATCGGCACCGACATCATCGAGTGCCCTCGGATCGGCAAGATGATCGAGCAGCACGGCGAGCTCTTCCTGCGCCGGGTGTACACCGAGCGGGAGATCCGCTATTGCCAGGCGCGGAAGCACGCGATCGAGCACTTCGCCGGCCGGTGGGCGGCGAAGGAGGCGATCCTCAAGGCGCTGGGGACCGGCTGGAGCCGCGGGATCGGCTGGACCGACATCGAGGTCCGCAACCGGCCCGGCGGCCAGCCGCAGGTCCTGATCTGCGGGGGTGCCAAGGAGGTCGCCCGCGGCCGAGGGATCGGCGACATCCTGGTCTCGATCTCGCACTGCCGGACCTACGCGACCGCCTACGCCCTGGCGCTCGGGGGCCCGCCGCCAACGGCTCCCGGTCGCGGGAGACGGACGCCACCTGATCCGTCCCGCCGGATCGGCGGGATCAGATCAAGAGCATCGATCCTCCGACATCCGCCTCCGCGATTTTTCGCCCCGCGATGTACAGTCCCGGCGTCCTCGGGGGATATACAGGCGGGTCCACAGTCGCGCGAGGGAGGGACCGGCGATCGATCAAGAGTCCCTGGTGGTCTTGCTGCTGCGCGAGCGCGTCAAGCTCCTGGCCTACATCGCGGCCATCGTGCGGGACGATCACCTGGCGGAGGACGTCTTCCAGGAGGTCGCGGTCCTGGCCGTCCGCAAGCGCGACGAGATCCGGGACGCGGGACACTTCCTGGCCTGGATGCGCCTCACGGCGCGGCACCGGGCGCTGAAGGTCCTGCGCCAGAAGCGGCGGTGCCTGTTCCTGGACGAAGCCCTGCTCGACCAGATGGATGAACAGTGGGCCGAGCGCGACGCCACGTCGGCTTCCGACCTGGTCGAGGCGCTGGCGCATTGCCTGGAGGGGCTGAGCCCGCACGCGCGCAACCTGGTCCGCCTCCGGTACGTGGACGGGATCAGCGGGTCGCGCCTGGCCGAGGTCGTGGATCGCAGCCTGAACGCGGTCTACGTGGCCCTCAGCCGCATCCACCGCTCGCTCGGCGACTGCATCCGGCAACGCTTACGGGAGGGGGTCGGTCATGGCTGATCCGGCGACGACGGAGACGGCCGACGACGGCGAGGATCGGTTCATCGGGCGGGTGCTGCTGGCGCTCGACGGCCATCTCGACGCGGGGGGGCTGGCGGCGCTGAAGGCGGAGCTGGCCGAGGACGTCGCGAAGCGCCGGCTGTTCGTGCAGCTCTGCCTCCAGTCGCGGGCGCTCGCCGAGGTCCACCACCTGCACCGGGAGGGCGCCGAGGCGGACGACCGGGCCTTCCTCGCGGCGATCGAGCTGCGCCTCGGCCACGAGTGGGCCGCCGGGGAGGCCGCGGATCGCGCGCGCCCGCGGCGCCGGCCCGCCCCCGCACCGCCACCAGTGGCTGCCCTGGACGATCGCCGCGGCGGCCTCGGTCGTCGCGGCGCTGTCGACCGCCTACGCCCTCGGGAGGCGCCCGGCGATCGTGCCCCCCGGGCCCGGGACCGCGATCGCGGCCGCGACGGAGCGGACGGGGCCCGCGGCCGAGGGCGCCGCGCCGTCACGACGGCCGACGCGGTCGCGATGGTGATCAAGCTCGACGGCGTGCAGTGGGAGCGGGCCGACGAGGCGCACCCGGCGGAGGGGGACCTCCTGCCGCCGGGCCGGCTGCGGCTCCGGTCGGGCCGCGCCACGCTGACGATGCTCAGCGGCGTGGTCCTGATCGCCGAGGGGCCGGCGGACGTCGACCTGATCGCCATCGACCGCGTCTTCTGCCGCCAGGGCAAGCTGCGGTCCCGCGTCCCCAAGGGGGCCGAGGGGTTCGTCATCGCGTCGCCGTCATCGTCCGTGCTCGACCTGGGGACCGAGTTCGGCCTGAACGTCGACCTCGGCGGCAAGTCGCGCGTCACGGTCTTCGACGGCAAGGCCGAGGCCGTCGTGCGGACCGAGACCGAGGACGGCGAGCAGGTGCGCGACCAGATCATCGAGCGGAGCAAGGTCTTCGAGCTCGACCCGAACGCCGGCCAGATCGAGGCCGTTGATGAGTCGGAGGGCTTCATCGCGCCCAACGGACCTGGCCACGCCGTCCCTGGTGCTCGACCCGTCGTATCCGGGCTCGGTCCTGGAGTCGCGCCCCTGGGGTTACTGGCGATTCGAGACCTTGCAAGACGGCATGGTCCCGAACGAGGTCCCCGGCCGGGCCTCTTTGCGCGCCACCGGCCCGATCCGCCTCACCGGCCCCGCGGACGACAACCGCAGCGCCGTGTTCCGGGCCGGCGAGAAGGCCCAATATCTGACGATGGAGGGATTCTGGGAGCCGTCGTCCCGCCTCGAATATGCGGTCGAGGCTCTGGTTCCTCCCGGAGACGATCGACCACTCCACGCTCGTCAGCATGACCTCGCCGAAGGACACCAACAACCACCTGTTCTTCCTCGAGCTGACCTCGCGGAACCGTCATGCGCTGCACCCGCCCGCGTCGGTGCGGTTCCTCGATCGCTGGCCCCCCGGCACCTCGGGCGGCTACAACATCTTCTCGAAGAGCCCGTATGTCCCCTATCGCTGGCACCACCTCGTCGGGCAGATGAACAAGGGGCGCATGGAGCTCTTCCTCGACGGCGAGTCGACGTTCTCGCTGCCGATCCACCTCGGCAGCTCGACGGTCCCTCGCCAGTTCATCCTGGGTCGTCTGTCCACGGTGCCCAAGAACGACTGGCTGTACAGCCGCGCCTTCGCCGGCCGGATGGACGAGGTCGCCCTCTACGACCATCCGCTCGCGATCGACGAGATCCGGCGCCATCACCGCTCGGCGATGCAGAGGGCCCGAGATCCCGGGGCCGCCGAGTCCGCCTGGGATGATCGGCCGGCCGCGGATCAAGCCCCTCAAGCCCCGACCCGGGCCGGACCGGCCCCGTCGCCTCGCGCCCGGACGCGGTGAGAGGCCCGTCCCCGCCGCGACCCCGGCACAACGAATGCTGCGAAGTCCTTTCCTCCGAGCCGTCGATTGTCACCGAACTGATTCCAAGGGAGGTCCTCAATGCTCACTCGACGCCGCGGGTTCACGCTGATCGAGCTGCTGGTGGTGATCGCGATCATCGCCGTCCTGATCGCCCTGCTGTTGCCCGCCGTGCAGGCGGCGCGCGAGGCCGCCCGCCGCGCCCAGTGCACCAACAACCTCAAGCAGTTGGGCCTCGCCATCAACAACTACCACGATGTCAACGGGGCAATCCCGCCGACGTCGACGGCGACGGCCACGAATTTCAACGGGAACATGGGCATGAAGGCACGCATGCTCGGCTTCCTGGAGCAGTCGGCCGCCTTCAACGCCATCAACTTCCTCCAGGACGCGACCTGGCCCGGCAATACGACGCTCCGCAACTTCGTGAAGATCTCGGCGTTCCTCTGCCCGTCGGACCCGAATATGCCCGACCCCATCGTGGGATCGACGAACTACCCGAATAACCTCGGGACGACTCGCACCCAGGTGGGATCGAGCACCACCGTGGCGCTCGACGGCCCGGCGTACAAGATGGGCCAGGTGCCCGAGAACCAGACGATCACGTTTGCGCTGATCACCGACGGGCTGTCGAACACGGCGATCTTCAGCGAGTGGATCAAGGGGACGAATGCGACCACCGTGAACCCCAACTCGCTGGGACTCGACCAGGTCTACACCGGGCCCTCCGAGACGCCCGGCCAGACGCTCCAGGCGTTCCAGCAGGCGTGCCTGAAGTCGACGACGCTGAACTATTCCGGCAAGGGGGTGGACTGGATGAACGACAAGGTCACCAACGGCGGCGGCTACAGCCACGTCATGACGCCCAACATGAAGGCGTGCGTCTTCAGCTCGGGCAGCAGCAGCAGCACGGACAACGGCCTTGTCTCGGCGAGTTCGAACCACTCCGGCGGCGTGAACGTTGGCTTCCTCGACGGCTCGGTCAAGTTCATCAAGAGCAGCATCAACTCGAACACCTGGTGGGCCATCGCCACCAAGGCAAACGGCGAGGTCATCAGCGCCGACAGCTACTGATCGACACGCGCCCACGGGCCCGGGAGGGGGCGCCCCTCCCCAGCCCCGGCCCGATCATGTGAACCGAAGTTCAATTGACCAGGTGATCCCCGCGCGGCGCCTAATCCGGGCGGTCTCTTGCATTCGGGGCCCCGCGGTCTGCCCTATCGCATTACAATCACCCGAGAGGCCAAGGTCCAACTCCAGGGCCTCCCGGTCAGGGAGCAACGGACCATCGGGGACGGCATCGCCGCCCGCCTCCAGGATCAGCCGGCATGTTCCAGTAGGGCCGTCAAGCCACTCCGGCCCAACCCGCTGGCCGGCTACGAATTGCGGCTCGGCGACCTCCGCGTCCTCTACAATATCGACGAGGAGAGCGCCGAAGTCCTGATCGTGGCCGTAGGCCGCAAGGTGGGCAATACGCTCGTCGTCGAAGGGAAAGAGTTCCATGGACACCAAAGTGATCCCGCTGAGTGATCTCCAGGCCGACCTGGAGGGGATGCTCAGGCGGTGTTACGACTCGGGCCAGCCGCTCGTCGTCACGCTGCCAGATCGGGGGCTGATCTCGATCCAACCCGTCGAATCGGACGACGATCTGGTCAATGAGTTGATCGAGCACGACTCCGCGTTTCAGGGGCTCCTGGCGAAATCGTTGGCCAGCCCGCGCGAGCCGTTCCCGTTCCTCGGCCCGGAGGACGTCGGGCCTCCGATGACCGGGGAGGATGGGGGGGACATCCCTGATTTCCGGGTCGGAAGGAAGCGGGAAAGCGGTCGGGTGGACCATCGCGGCGGCACGGGCCCGGCCATGATGGACTCCATCAGCGGTTGCCGGCGGCTTCCAACCCGGCGGCGGCGACGCTATGATAGTTGACGGCTCGGCCAACCGGGACACCCTGGTGGGCCATCGGCACCGTCGCCGACGGCCAGATCATCGGCACCCATCAGTCCTGATCGGGGCCTCTCCCTCGCCCCGACGCTCCGCCCCCGAGCCGTTTCCTTCCAAGGGAGCCTCGCCATGCTCGCTCGTCGCCGCGGGTTCACTTTGATCGAGCTTCTGGTGGTGATCGCGATCATCGCGGTGCTGATCGCGCTCTTGCTCCCCGCGGTGCAGGCGGCGCGCGAGGCGGCCCGCCGCGCCCAGTGCTCGAACAACCTCAAGCAGATGGCACTCGCGGCCAACAACTACCTGACCGCCATCGGCACCTACCCGCTGGCCAACGCGACCAACACCCGCGGCTACACCACCTCCTGGCTCACCCCCAGCGACTACGGCAACTTCAGCGGCCAGGCCATGATGCTCCCCTACCTGGAGCAGCAGGCGCTGTACAGCGCCTGCAACTTCTCGCTCAACCCCTACAGCGGCTTCCCGTGCGGCGTGGTCAACGCCACGGTCTACAACGCGGCCGTTGGCGGCTTCCTCTGCCCGTCCGACGGCCAGGTCACGTCGGTCGGCGGCCGGATGCTGAACAACTACCACGGGAGCATGGGCACGACGACCGACCCCTGGTCGAACGACAGCACCGGGATCTTCGCGCACCTGAGCGCCTACCCCGTCAGCGCGGTCACCGACGGGACGTCGAACACGCTCATCTTCTCCGAGGCGCTGATGGGCAACTCCAGCCCGAAGGTCGCCCATCGCACCACCGTCAGCCAGGCGGGGGGCCGGACCTCGCCGTCGCGGGTGTACGACCCCACGACGATGGTCGGCGGCGCGATGCAGCTGATCCCCGCCGTCCAGGCCGCCCTCCAGAGCTGCAACAGCCTGTGGGCCAGCCCCTCGGCCTTCACGAGCTGGAACCGCGGCCGGTGGTGGGCCGACGGCTCGCCCGGGTACACCTACTTCAACACGGTCGTCACGCCCAACTCGTCGCAGTACCCGTGGTCGGCCTGCCGCCTGGACAATGCGACGGGCGGGTCGGACTACGGCGACTTCGAGGTGGCCACCAGCTACCATCCCGGGGGCGTGAACGCGGCGATGGCCGACGGCAGCGTCCGCTTCATCAAGGACTCGATCAACCAGGTGACCTGGTGGTCGCTGGGGACCAAGAACAACGGCGAGATCGTCTCGGCCGACAGCTACTGAGGGCGGGCCGTCGTCCGATGGGCTGATCAATACGGCTGCACCGTATTCAAGCCGGAGACGATGGCGTAGTGCTTGACGTTGAAAGTCGCCAGCATTTCGCCCAGGCCCCCGGCTGTCTGACCGATCAGGGCATCGAGCAGGCCGAGACCGTGGCTCAGCCGGTAGGCCGCGAAATCGTGAAAGGCCCGCTGGCAGTCGGCCTGAGTGGGCCAGTGCAGGACGAATTGGCGGAGTTGCTTCTCCAACCGCTGCTGTTCGGCCAGGTTCCGGCAGCCCTGGAGGAGTTCCATCGCCACCAGTCCGGGCAGGCCGATTGGTGCGGCCCCCAGCCCGGTCAGCCAGGCCACGGCGGGGGGGTGGCCCCGCAGGATATCGACCATCACGTCAGTATCCAGCAGCATCGACCGCCCCTTGGCGGGTCTCGGCCTGCTGCCGTAATCGACGGGCGAACTCCCGGCTGTCCCCGAGGTCGTCCCGGTCGGCCCACGATCCGACGAGGTCCGACGTCAAGAGGTCGGCCCCCGTGCGGATCGGCGGCGTGGCACCTTTCAGCGCATCCAGGAAACACAGCGACCTCGCCCCAGCGCTCGGCGGGCACCCGCCGCAAGGCATCGAGGATCGTTTGCTCGCTGAGGGCCGTCGACATGGCAAGTCCTCCACCGTCGGCGAGGCGAGCGGGGCACACATCATACCGAATCGCCGGGATGACTCGTCCTCTGCAGGGTGGGTCAGCGCAGCGCAACCCACCATCGGCTCGGTGGGTTGCGCTGCGCTGACCCACCCTACAAAGAACAACAGACTCAGGCAATTCGGTATCACCTCGCCTCATCCTACCGTCGCTCCCTCCCCGTCTTGCAAGTCCCCGCGATGCGAGCGGGGTCCCGCCGCTGGAATGCCCCTCACGACTTCGTCGCCTCAGCGACGGCCTTGCCGAGCTCGTCGTCCGACGGGTTGATCAGGTGCTCGTTGTTGACGCGGATCGTCGGCATGACGCGCTTGCCGCCGTTCAGGCCGGCGATGTAGTCGTTGTACTCGGGGGTCGCGTCGACGTCCTTGAACTCGTACGGGACCTTCTTCGCGTCGAGGAATCGGGTGGCGCGGGTGGTGTCGGGGCACTGGCGCGACCCGTAGACGGTCACGTTGGGCTGGCTCATCGGTCGTTCTCCCTTCGGGCCCGCTTCGATTCGTAGGGTGCGCGAAACGCACCATCTCCTTTGGTGGCGGGAAGATGGTGCGTTTCACCCTACGGGTGCAAATGATGCGCCCGGGCGTCAGCCGCCGGTGACGGCGGTGATCTTCTCCAGGGTCGCCTCGCCGGGCTCGCGCGTCCCCTTGCACTTGGGGTAGCTGGCGCAGCCGAGGAAGAAGCCGCGACGGCCGCGGCGGACGATCATCGGGCCGCCGCAGTTATCGCACGTCTCCTCGACGGCGATCGCCTTCAGGTCGGGCCCCGACGAAGCGGCCGGGGCGGCGATCTCGCCGACCTGCGCCTTGAGGTCGTCGGGGATCGGCTGCGTGCTCCGGCACTTGGGATAATTCAGGCAGCCGAGGAACGCGCCGCGACGCCCCTGCTTGATGCCCATCGGGCCGCCGCACTTCTCGCACTTGACCTCGACCTTCACCGGCACGACCGGCCGGCCCTGGTCGTCGACCGGCATCGTGTTGCGGCACTTGGGGTAGCCGGTGCAGCCGAGGAAGTTGCCCCGCGACCCCTGCCGCAGCGCCATCGGCTTGCCGCACTTCTCGCAGACGTGCTCGGTCTCGATCACCGAGGGGACCGGGCGGCCCTGCTCGTCGATGTTGAACGACTCCTTGCACGACGGGTAGCCCGAGCACGACAGGAACGGCCCGCGCTTGCTCTCGCGGAGCATCAACGGCTTGCCGCACTTGGGGCACGGGTGCTCGGTCTCGACGGCCGTCGAGCGGGGCTTGCCGTCGATCGACCGGGTCTCCTTGCACTCGGGGTAGCGCGAGCAGCCGAGGAACTCGCTGAAGTGCCCCCGCTCGTCCTTGGTGAACTTGACCTCCATCGGCGCCCCGCACTGCGAGCACTCGACCTCGCTGAGCACCTTGACCCGCTCCATGCGGGTCTTGGCGTCTCGCAACGAGTCCTGGAACGGGTGGTAGAACTCGTCGAGGACCTTGACCATGTCCTCCTTGGCGGTCGCGATGTCGTCGAGCTCGTCCTCCATGTGCGCGGTGAACTTCAGGTCCATGACCTTGGGGAAGTGCTTGACGAGCTGGTCGGTGACGAGCATCCCCAGGTTGGTCGCGTAGAACCGCCGCTTCGCGCTGCTCGACGTAGCCCTTCTTCTGGATCTTGTCGATGATGTCGGCGTAGGTGCTGGGGCGGCCGATATTCTCCTTCTCCAGCGCCTTGATCAGGGCGGCCTCGCTGTAGCGGGGCGGCGGCTGGGTGAAGTGCTGGGTGGGCGACAGGTCGTGCAGGTCGAGCGCCTGGCCGGCGGCCAGGTGCGGAAGCAAAGCGTCTTCCTGCTTGCCCGCCGGGGGGAGGGCGCGGCGGTAGCCGTCGAACTTGAGGATCTTGCCCTGCGCCTTGAAGGTCCCCTCGCCGGCCGCGACCGCCACGTTGGTCACGGCGAAGACGGCCGGCGTCATCTGGCTGGCGACGAACCGGCGGTAGATCAGCTGGTAGAGCTTGAACTGGTCGGGCGTCAGCCGGCCCCGGATCTTCTCGGGCGACAGCTCCAGGTCGGTCGGCCGGATCGCCTCGTGCGCCTCCTGCGCCAGCTTGCCGGCGGCGTACTGCGCCGGCCTGGCCGGCAGGTAGCGGTCGCCGTACTCGGCCTTGATCCGGTCGCGGACGTGCGCGATCGCCTCCTCGGAGACGCGGAGGCTGTCGGTCCTCATGTAGGTGATCAGCCCGACCGGGCCGTCGCCGCCGACCTCGATCCCCTCGTAGAGCTGCTGGGCGATCTTCATCGTCCGGTCGCCCGAGAACCGCAGGCGGATCGACGCCTGCTGCTGGAGCGTGCTCGTCTTGAACGGGGCGTCGGGCTTATCGAGCTTCTCGACCTCCTCGACCGTCGCGACCGAGTACGGGGCCGTCGCCAGCGCGTCGCGGATCGCCCGCGCCTCGGCCTCGGTCCTGGCCGAGAACTTCGCCCCCTTCCACTCGGCGAGCTCGGCCTGGAAGCGGTCCGCCTCGGCCGACGACCCGGCCGGCGCCACCGTGGCGGTGATCTTCCAGTATTCCTCGGAGACGAACGCGCGGATCTCCTTCTCGCGCTCGGCGATCAGGCGCACGGCGACCGACTGGACCCTGCCGGCGCTGAGGCCGCGGGCGACCTTGTCCCAGAGCAGGGGGCTGAGCTGGTAGCCGACGAAGCGGTCGAGGAAGCGGCGGGCCTGCTGCGCGTTGACCTTGTCCATGTCGATCGGGCCGACGTGGCGGAACGCCTCTTTGACGGCCTTCTCGGTGATCTCGTAGAACAGGACGCGGCGGACCCTCTCCTGCGGCAGGCCGAGCGCCTCGCTGAGGTGCCAGGCGATCGCCTCCCCCTCGCGGTCGGGGTCGGTCGCCAGGTAGACCGTCCCGGCGCGGGCGGCGGCCTTCTTCAGCTCGCCGACCGTGTCCTTCTTGTCGGGCATGATCACGTAAGACGGGACGTAGCCGTGCGACACGTCGATGCCCAGGTCCTTGCCCCTGCGTGGGCAGGTCGCGGACGTGCCCCATGCTCGCCTTGACCACGTAGTCGGGGCCGAGGAACTTGTTGATCGACCGCGCCTTCTTCGGACTCTCGACGATCACCAGCGACCGGCCACCTCCGCCTTGGAACCATTCTCCGCGGCGGCGGCCTTCGGGGCCCGGGCGCGGGTCGTCTTCGGCTTCGAGGCGGCCGGGCGCTTCGAAGTCTTGGTATCGGCGGTGTCGGCCGGTCGGGTCGTCGTCTTGGCGGACTTGCGAGCCACGGTGTCTTCCTATCCTTTTCCCACGACCTGAGTTCCGTCATCCTCCCCGGGCCGGGAGGGGGCCGGACGGGGTCCCGGGGTTGTCCTGTTTGCGATTGCCCTGGGCACGAATCCTGCTACACTACGGCTTGGGGCGGTCGGCGAAGTCCGCGCCCTTCAAATAGCTAGCGTATCCAGGCATGTCAAGGGGGGAGGCCGATCCCCCCCGCCGCGACGACCCGATCCCCAGCCTCGAGGAACCCCCATGCCGTTCGCGGTCTTTCGACGCCACCAGAGGAAGCTGCTCGCCATCTTCGCGATCCTCGCCATGTTCGGGTTCGTCCTGGCCGACTCGCTCCCCCGACTGCTCAACGCGGGCTACGGCGGCGGCAACCAGAATCCCGAGGTCGTCCGGCTTTACGGCAAGTCGATCCGCCGCAGCGACATCTCCGAGATGGCCACCCAGCGGAACAACGCCAACCTGTTCATGGCGCAGCTGATGGGGATGCCCGGCCGCCCCCTGTTCGGCGACCTGTCGATCCGCTCGATCGTCGACGCCCTGATCCTCGAACACGAGGCCGACGCCCTGCGCATGCCGGCCGGTCCCGAGGCGGGACGCGAGTGGCTGAAGCGGGCGACCGGCGGCATGATGAACCGCGAGATCTTCGAGGCGACCCTGCCCCGATTCGGCAACAAGATCACCGGCGAGCAGATCCTGTCCGACATCGCCAACCAGGCCCGCATCCTCAACGTCCGCCGGCTCCTGACCGGCACCGTCGTCACCCCCCTGGACGTCTACCAGACCTACCGCGACCAGAACGAGCGCGTCTCCGCCAGGGCGGTCGCGTTCCCCGTCGAGTCCTTCCTCGCGAAGGTCGGCGAGCCGTCGAAGGCGGAGGTCCAGGCGTTCTACGACAAGTACAAGGATGACCTGCCCGACCCGGCCCGCGACACGCCCGGGTTCAAGGTCCCGCGGCAGGTCCGGGTCGAGATCCTCTCGATCGACGGCGGCGCCCTGGCGCAGAAGATCAAGGACCGCCTGACCGAGGCCGAGCTGCTCAGTTACTACGAAAACCGCAAGGCGGAGTTCAAGAAGCCGTCCGAATTCCCCGACGAGATCTTCCAGGGGCATCCCGAGCTCACCCCGCCGCAGGTGCTCCCGTTCGCCGAGATCCGCCCCAACCTGGCCATCTCGCTGGCCGAGGAGAAGGCGCAGGCCGAGATCGTCGCCAAGTTCGAGGAGATCAAGGACGGGGTGATGGTCCCGTTCGCCGACAAGTACCTCGACGCGCGCGACGAGGTCGAGGAGGCCAGGAAGGAGGGGGACAAGGCCCTCCCCGCCCTGCCCCGCTGGACCGACCTGAAGGAGGTCGCCCGCAAGGCCGGGCTGGACCACGAGGTCACCCCCCTGCTCGACCGCGACCAGGCCGAGCGCTACGGCGAGATCGGCGGCGCCGAGGTCGGGCTGTCTCGCCTGAGCGGGGGCCGCAAGTTCGCCGCCGAGTTCTTCGACCCGCGGTCGAACCTGTTCGAGCCGGTCGAGCTGACCGACGCGCTCGGCCGCCGCTTCCTCGCCCGCAAGGTCGAGGACCACGATCCCCGCGTCCCCCCGCTCGACGAGATCCGCCCGCAGGTCATCCTCTCCTGGAAGGCGCAGCAGGCGCGCCCCCTGGCCGAGAAGGCCGCGCGCGACTTCGCCGCGCAGGTCCGCAAGGAGGGGGGCACGATCAAGCAGGACATCGTCGACGGCCGCCCCGTCATCACCATCCCCCCCATCAGCCGGCTCCAGCCGGGTTTCCCCCTGCCCGGCATGATGTTCCAGAACGGCCCGCCGACGCTGACCGAGATCCCGCAGGTCCCCCACGCGGGCCCGGAGTTCCGCGACGCCTACTTCGGCCTCGAACCCGGCACGGTGGCCGTCGCGCCCAACCAGCCGAAGACGACCTATTACGTGCTGACCCTCGATCACCGGCTCCCCGCCTCGTTCGCCGCCCTGTACGCCCCCAACGGCGACTACTTCCGCTACCAGCGCGAGGCCCAGGAGGACGCCTTCCGCCACCGCGAGGAGGACCAGATGCGCCGTCTCCGCGATCAGGCCGGCCTGAAACCGGGCTGGGTCCCCAGCGACGAGGCCAACCGCGAGCCGTCCGCCTGATCCCGAATCGCTCGGACCACCGCCGTTTGTCGGGTCCGCCGCGCGGACCGATCCCCCGAGCCGCAGGAGGACATTGTGGCAACCGTCGAGAAACCCCGGGCAATCCCTGCGGAAGACATGGCCGAGCTGCAAAAAGCCGTCGATAACGCCATGAAGGGCGTTCGCGACCCGGAAGCGATGGATCGGGCTTGCGAGGAGATGGACCAGGGCCGCGAGGAGATCCGTCATCGGCTCGGGGAGGTCAACCTGGCCGTCGAGTTGATCCGTGAGGCCCGCGACGAGGGATGAAATGTGTCCTCGACTCCTGCGTGGCCATCAAGTGGGTGCTCCCCGAGCCGGACACGCCCAAGGCGGTCCGCATCCGGACGGAGTTTCGCCGGGGTCAGTATGAGCTTCTGGCCCCCAGCATCTACCCCGTCGAGGTCGCTCATGCCCTCGCCAGGGCCGAACGACGCGGCCTCATTCAGCCCCCTCTCGGCACAAGGCGGCTCGCCAGCGTGCTCCACACGCTCCCGGCTCTGTACCCCTACCTTCCGCTCCTGCCGAGAGCCTTCGCCATCGCCTCCCAGGCTCGTATCGGCGTGTACGATTGCCTCTACGTGGCGCTGGCCGAGCGGGAGGGGTGTCAACTTCTGACGGCGGATGATCGGCTGATGCGGGCCCTCGAGCCAACCTTCCCCTTCATCACGTCGCTGGCGGCGTTGCCTTGAGTTTCGGTGCCAATGGCCCTCCATCGAGGTTCGGGCCTGAGCTTGCCCAGCCTGTGCAATCCCCCGCGGAAAATTGCAATGACCTCCTCGACCCTACGAAGAATCCCCTACGATGGTCGGTCCGGACGCTCGCGGTGGGAAACCGACCTCCGCCGGGCCCGTCGCGCGGCGTCGAGGCCCCGCCGCGCCTCGACGAGTTCGGGCCGGAGGCGGAGGGCCTCGGCGAACTCGGCGGCGGCCTCGTCGAGACGTCCGATACGGACCAGGGCCCGGCCCCGGTTGAGGTGCGCCTCGGGGTAATCGGGGCGGAGCCTCAGGGCGCGGTCGAGCGCCGCGACCGCCCCGTCGAGCTCCCCGACCGCGGCCAGGACCGACCCGAGGTTGTTGTGCAGGTCGGCGACGTCCCCCGCGCCGTGGGCCACCGAGAACTCCCAGAGGGTCACCGAGTCGTGCCAGGCGCGGCTCTGGTCCCACGACAGGGCGATCAGCCCCGCCCCGGCCGCCACGCCGAGCGCGACGACCCGCCGCCCGACGGCCCGCGATCGCGCGCCCCCCTCGGCGAGGCGGCAGAGCCCGGCCGCACCGAGGATGAACCCGGGGATCGTCGCCAGGTAGCTGTACCGATCGGCGACGAGCTGACCGCCGAACGTGACCAGCCCCGACGTGGGCAGCAGGAGCACCAGGTACGCGGCCCAGGTCGCCAGCCACGCCGGGTGCCGCGCGCGGAGCCGGTAGAGCGCCGCGCCGAGCGCGACCACCGCGACGATCGCCAGCACGAACCGGGGCTCGGACCAGGCCAGGGGCCGGGGCCGCATCCGGTATGGGTTCAGGTCGAACGGGCAGAGCGTCTTGATCGGGTAGAAGCAGGCCGCGTAGCACGCCTGCGAGAGGCGGGCCAGGAGGCCCGCCTCCCCGACCGGGACGAGGTTCGCGTCCTCGTGCTTGCTCAGCAGCGCCGCGCCCAGGACCAGCGGGCAGAGCGCGACGAAGGGGACCTTCTCCGCCCAGGCCCGCCTCGCCGTGCGGCCCCACCACCGGCCGGGCCCATCGCCCAGCCGTCGGAGAGGATACACATCGAGGATGACGAGCACCGCCGGCATCGTCAGCGCCGCCGCCTTGGACAGCATGGCCGCCGCCATCAGGAGGAAGGAGCCGATCAGCCAGGCCCGCCCCGACCGCGACGGCCGCCCCGGCTCGTGGGCCCGCAGGTAGGCGAGCACCGAGAGCATCGCGAACAGGGCGCACGGCAGATAGGGCTGGCACGACGCCCAGGCGACCACCTCGGCGCGGAGCGGATGCGCCGCGAACAGCGCGGTCGCCAGCCCGGCCATCGCCAGCCGGGTGCCGCGATCCCCGGCCCGGCACCGGCCGAGCAGCACGACGGTCAGCCCGAACAGGACGACCGCGTTGGCCGCGTGCAGGACCAGGCTCGCCAGGTGATAGCCGCGCGGGTCCAGGCCCGAGGCCAGGTACTCCAATTCCAGGAGCATCCACGCCGTCGGCTGATAGACCCCCAGCCGCATCGTGGTCCACGCCCAGCGGAGCTGGTCCGGGCCGAACCCGCGATAGTCGGCGTTGGAGAGGAAGTTGTCCTGGTCGTCCCAGTCGACGAAGCCATTCTCCAGGACGAGCGCGAACGCCACGAAGGCGACCAGCGCAACCCGCGCCGCCACCCTCCAGGCGAACCCGTCGCCCGGCTCCCCCGACGAGCCTGGGCTCGTCCGGTCGGGCCGGTCTCGTCCGGAGCACGTATCCCCATCGTCATCAGCATGGCCCCCGGCCCGCCCCCCCGACCGAGTCGTGACCACCGCGCGGCGGCCGACCGACCCTCCCGGTCGAGGCGCGTTCCCATCCCGATGCTCTCTAGGATGGGGATCGAGGACGGTCAACCGCAGGACCCCGGCGCCGGCCCTCGGACCACACCCGGCGGGATTTCCGGGAGACGGAGCCGGCCAACCCCGATGATAAAAGATGTCTGGGCCTGCCCCCGTAGGGTACGTATCACGCATCCATCCCTGGTGGTGCAGGAGTACGGTGCGCTTCACGCACCCCACGGGGATCGACCCCGGGCCCAGGCTCCCCGAGGTTCCTTGACAAGCCGGAATGCGAGCCGTGCCGAGTGCAAATGGCGCCGAGCGAACCCAACTCCCCGCGCGACGAAACGAAGCCAATGGCAAGCTGGGCCGATTGCCGAACGAACCGAAATCCCGCCCGTACTCGCGCGACGAAACGAAGCCAATGGCGGTCTGGGTAAAATCCATCCGCAACGTCGCCCGCGCGATCGACGGCGACACAGCGACGATTGTGCGTCCGCTCGGTCGTCGCCGGGGCTGAGGAGTGGCCCGTCCCCCGAACGAAGCCAATTTGCCCGGTTTCCGCCCGCAAGTGGTTCACGGAATGAGACTTCCATCTCAGGATGCGCGTCGAAACCGGGGCCGCGGGATGGATCGGGGTGCCGTGACGAAACGAAGCCAATGGTATTCTGGGCAAGATGTTGATCGGCCCTATCCGAGTCGCCCCCCACGGCCGGGCTCGACTTGCCGGGCCGAGATTGATGGCGAACAATTCCCATAGATTGCGACCGATTCGAGGCCGTCGCGACCCGGCCCACACGCCCGCCTAGCTGTCCGCGCAAAGCGGACCCTTTCGCCCGATGGGGGGCCTTCATGGAGACCACATTCGCCCGTCGCGGATTCCTGCCCGAGGACGATCCTCTGGTCCGGTTCGGCGACGGCTCGGAATTCGAGGCGCTCGACGTCCTGGGGCACGACCTGCCCAGCCTCCTGCACGATAAGGGGTTCCGGAAATATGCGCGGGGTTTGCGGCTCCCTCCGCTGCCCGATCGGGGGCTCCCCGAGCCGGTGCTCCGGCTCTACTACGTGCGGCTCGGCTTCCTCGCCTCCGCCTACGTCAATCAGGTCGGCGAGGAGCCCGCGACGGTCCTGCCGCGGAACATCGCGGTCCCGCTCTGCGACGTCTGCGCCCGGTTGCGACGGCCCCCGATCCTGAGCTACGACGGCTACGCCCTGTACAACTGGAAGCGGTTCGACCCGTCGGGCCCAATCGCCCTGGGCAATATCGATACGATCCAGGACTTCGTCCACCTCTACGACGAGCACTGGTTCATCCTGGTCCACGTCCAGATCGAGGCGCTGGCCGCGCGGCAGCTCGCGGCGATCGGGAGGGCCGAGCGGGCCCTGGCCGAGGGGGATCACGACGCCATCGACCCGGCGCTGGCCGAGGTGATCCGGGCCCTGTGGGAGCAGGTGGAGGTGCTCCGCCGCATCCCCGAGAAGATGGACCCGGCGTTCTACTACCGGACGTTCCGCCCCTACATCCGGTTCTTCGAGGGGGTGGTCTACGAGGGGGTCGAGGCCGCCCCGCTCAACTTCCGGGGCGAGACCGGGGCTCAGAGCAGCGTCGTGCCGACGCTGGTGGCCTTCCTCAAGGTCCCCCACCGGCCGACCCTGCTGACCAACCACCTGGCCGACATGCGACGGTTCATGCCCGCCGAGCACCGGGCGCTGGTGGAGCAGGTCGAGGCGATGCCGACGATCCGAGGGCTGGCCGACCCGGCGCTGTTCAACGAGGCGCTGGAGGCGCTGGCGACCTTCCGCGAGGCCCACCTCGGCTTCGCCCGCGAGTACATCGCCCGCTGGGTGCGCGACCCGAGGGGCACGGGCGGCACGCCCTACCTGGAATGGCTCGCGCAGCTCGTCGCCGAGACCCGGGCCCACAAGGTGTCGTGACGGTCGGCCTCAGGCGGCCGGGGCGTGTCTCGCCGCGACCCATTCGAGGTCGCCGGCGAGCTCGCCGGCGGTCGCGTAGCGGCGGTCGGGGTCGGGGGCCATCGCGCGGACGATGATCGACTCGAGCGCCGGGGGATCTCGGGCCGGATCGATCGGGGGCGGGGCGGGACCGTCGAGGCGATGTAGGTCGCCAGGCAGGCGCGGGGGACGTTGCGGGGCAGCGGGAAGGGGTGGACCAGGGTCACGGCCTCGAACAGCGTCACGCCGAGCGAGTAGAGGTCGCACCGCACCTCGTCGCAGTCGCGGCCGAGGATCTTCTCGGGGGCCATGTACAGCGGAGTGCCCGAGATGCATCGGCCGGGGGGCGGGGGCTCGTCGAAGTGGCGGCCCAGCCCGAAGTCACAGAGGAAGGGGCGGTCCTCGCGGGTGCGGTCGAGCAGGATGTTGGCCGGCTTGATGTCGCGATGGACCACGCGGCCGTCGTGGACGACCTCCAGGCCGCGCGCGATCCGCGCCAGGATGCGGACCATCGCGCGGGCGAACGCCTCGTCGGTCAGGCTCGCCCACCACGGGCCGGCGATCGCCAGGCGGCCCGGCGGCCGTCGCCGGCGCGCGGCGATCGCGTCGCCGAGCGTCCCCCCATTGATCAGGGGCATCGCCATGAAGGCCCGGCCGTCGGCCTCGCCGAACTCGTGGACCGGCAGCAACGACGGGCCGACCAGCCTCGTCCCCAGCTCCGCCTCGCGGCGGAACTGGATCAGCCGCTGCGAGTCGTGCGCCCGCTCGGGGGTGAGCACCTTCAAGGCCACGACCTCGACGTCCGGGTCGACCCGCAGCGCCTTCCAGAGCTGCGCCTGGCTCCCCCCCTCAGCCGCTCGATCAGCCGATAGCTCCCGAGCCTCTGGTCGGCCGGCTCCGGGCCGCTTCGCCTCGGGCCATCCGCGTCCGAGCCGCCGGGCCCGAGCGATCCCAGGATCGCCGTCGATTGCCACGGGCCCGGGGCGATCGAATCGAAGGCCGCGCCCTCGTCCAGGCCCTCCCGGTCCGCCTCGGTGGCCAGTTCGAGCTGGGCGAAGACGAGGCCCGGGTGCCGTCGAGCCGAGGTCCTCCCGTGTGTGGCTTGGCAAGCGATCATACGTCGGACAACCCCCGGGATCATGGTCCTTCCACAGAACGTTAGGTTTTCGCAGGACGATCGAGCCTCCTCGCTCGATGATTTCTTAGGGGGGATGATGCCGTCGGCGCACGTCGCCGCCCGGTACGAATTTCCTGGCGGCCGTGACGTGGCATTTCGGCAGCATCCCGATGGGGGATCGAGGGCGTGAGGATGGGGATGGCGGAGGACCGGGACCTACTCGGGGTCCGCGACGGCCGGTATAATCGGGGACTCGCGAAGGTCCCGGATGTCCCGACGGAGGGGGGAATTGAGCCCATGCCCGGTGCCGGCCACGACCATCGGCACGCCTTCTCCGGCCTCAACCCGCTCGATCGGGAGGGGCTGACGGTCGTCAGCCGTCGCAACTTGCTCAAGGCGGGCTGGGCGGGGATGGCCGGGCTGAGCCTGCCCGTGCTGCTCCGCGGTCGGTCCCTGGCGGCGGAGGGGGGGCGTCCGGCGATGGGCCGCAAGAGCGTCATCCTGCTCTGGATGACCGGAGGGCCCAGCCACATCGACACCTGGGACCCCAAGCCCGACCGGCCGCTGGAGAACCGCGGGCCGTTCGGGGTGATCCCGACGCGGCTGCCCGGCGTCTTCCTCTGCGAGCACCTGCCCAGGCAGGCGGCGATGCTCGACAAGTTCACGATCGTCCGCTCGGTCGACTGCCGGTTCAGCAACCACGAGCCGAACAAGGTCTTCCAGACCGCCAACCGCGAGGCCGAGCCGCGCACCAACCCGTCGGCCGAGATGTACCCGGCCATCGGGTCGATCGTCGCCAAGATGCGCGGGGCGAACCGGCCCGGCATGCCGCCGTATGTCGCGTTCATGAAGTCGCGGTCGCACGTCGCCTTCGGCGGCTATCTGGGCAAGCAGTACGACCCGTTCATCGCCGACCGCGCCGCGAGGCTGCCCGTGTACACGAACGTCGGCGAGGACACCGGCCAGGTCACGCCGGGCGACTTCTTCCGGCTCCCCGAGGGCCTGACCCCGGAGCGACTCGACGGCCGCCGCTCGCTCCTGCACGACCTCGACCGTCTCCGCGCCGACCTCGACCGCTCGGGCTCGATGGAGGGCCTCGATCGGTTCGAGCAGCAGGCGGCCGAGCTGCTCGTCGGCCGCCGGGCGCGGGACGCCTTCGACCTGTCGCGCGAGCCCGCGGCCGTCCGCGACCGCTACGGGAAGCACCTGTGGTGCCAGCAGGCGCTGCTGGCGCGGCGTCTGGTCGAGGCGGGGGTGGCCTTCGTCACGATCGACCTGAGCTACCACACGGCCTCGGGCACCTGGGACAACCACGGCGACAACATCCCCCCCTACGGCGGGATCAGCAAGGGCCTCAAGCCGCTCCTGCCGCTGTTCGACCACCTGATCACGACGCTCGTGGCCGACCTCGACGACCGCGGCCTGCTCGACGACGTGCTGGTGATCGCGATGGGGGAGTTCGGCCGCACCCCGATGATGGGCACCCAGGGGAGCACCGACGGCCGGAACCACTGGCCGGTCGTCATGTCGATGGCCCTGGCCGGCGGCGGATTCCGGCACGGCCAGGTCGTCGGCGCCACCGAGGGCGACGGCGGGCACATCAAGGAAAGGCCCGTCACCCCCGCCGACCTCGCGGCGACGATCTACCACCACATGGGCGTCCCGCTCGACGCCACCTACCTCGACCCCGTCGGCCGCCCCCGCTACATCGTCGAGGGCGGCCGGCCGATCCCCGAACTGATTTAAGGAGATTGGCCACAGAGACCACAGAGGACACCGAGAGAAGAACAAGATTCAAAATCTTTTAATATCTCTTGTCTTCTCTCTGTGTCCTCTGTGGTCTCTGTGGCTAGGTCTTCTTCAGATGACCTCTCGGATCGGCTCGCACTTGTCGAGCAGGTACATCGGCCGGTTGTTGCGGTCGCGGACGGCGACCTCGGGGTTGATGCCGAGGTTGTGGTAGAGGGTGGCGAAGACGCTCTGGAAGGTGACGGGCCGGTTCGTGACGTAGGAGCCGGTCTTGTCGGTCGAGCCGATGACCTGGCCGGTGCGCATCCCGCCGCCGGCCAGGAGGGTGAACGAGACGGCGGGCCAGTGGTCGCGGCCGGCCTTGGCGTTGATCGTGGGCGTGCGGCCGAACTCGCCCCAGACGACGACCGACACGTCCTTGTCGAGCCCCCGCGCGTGGAGGTCCTCGATCAGGGCCGACAGCGCGACGTCGAGCTTGGGGATGCGGACGCGGTTCGTCTCGAAGTTATATTTGTGCGTGTCCCAGCGGCCGAACGAGATGGTGACGCACCGCACGCCGGCCTCGACCAGGCGGCGGGCCATCAGGAAGTGGTCGTTGCAGCAGGGGGGGCCGTCGTCCTCGTTGTTCATGTCGCCGACGCCGTAGCGGGCCCGCAGCCGGGGGTCTTCCCTGGTCACGTCGAGCGCGTCGAAGAGCTTGCGGCTGGTCAGGATGTCGCGGGCGCGGCGGGTGAAGGCGTCCATCCCGGCGACCCCCTCGTCGGCCTCGGACTGGCGGCGCCACTGGTCCAGGCTGTCGAGGAGCGTCATCCGTCCCCGGAGCCGATCGGGGTCGATGGTCGCCCCCTCCGGGTTGCCGACCTCCGAGCGGAACGGCGTGTACGGGGCGTGCTTCATGCCGAGGTAGCCCGGCTCGCCCGGGTTGCCCCACCGGGGCTCGTCGGTCCGGGGCGAGAGGCCGACGAACGCCGGGACGGCCGGGTCGGCCGGTCCCTGGAGGTGCGAGACGACCGCCCCCAGGCTGGGCCGGCCCCCCGCGACCCGGCTCTCGGTGTCGGTGTAGCCGGTCAGGCACTGGCCGGCCGAGTGGAACGGGTGGGCGCCGACCATGCTCCGGATGACGACCAGCTTGTCCATCATCGTCGCCAGCCGGGGCATGTGCTCGCAGATGTCGAGGCCCGGCAGGTTGGTGGCGATCGGCCTGTATTCGCCGCGGATCTCGGCGGGCGCGTCCATCTTCAGGTCGAACATGTCCTGATGCGGCGGGCCGCCCGCCAGGAAGACCATGATGACCGACTTGGTCGAGCCGCCGATCCCGGCCCTGCGCCTCCGCCTCGAGGATCTGCGGCATCGACAGGCCGCCCATGGCCAGCGCCCCGAGCCGCAGCACGTCGCGCCGCGAGACGCCGTCGCAGAACCGTCCCCGCGATCGCCCGACGATGGACAACATCAGCGCCCCTCCGGCTCGTGGCCATACCCCGATTTGGCAAGCGTTTGTTAAATTATCGTCCGACGGCCGGGACAACACAAGCGGGATCTCCGGCCGTCGGGACGTCTTTGCCGAGGGCTGCCGAGGATGCCCAGGGTGCCGATCGACGACCTCGACGACCCGAGGGTGGCGATCTATCGCCACCTCAAGGCGACGAACCTCACGAGGGCCGCCGACCAGTTCGTGGTCGAGGGGGAGAAGCTGCTCGACCGCCTGCTCGCGAGCCGGTTCCCGACGGCCTCGGTCCTGGCGACCGACCGTCACGAGCGCCGGGTGGCGGCGAAGGTCCCGCCGGATGTCCCCCTGTTCGTGGTGCCCCACGAGATGATCGACCTCCTCGTCGGGTTCAACTTCCACCGCGGGGTGCTGGCCAGCGGCCGTCGCCGCCCCGGGCCCGACCTGGCCGGGGTCGTCCGCGACGCGGGGCCGCGTGCGACGGTCGTCGTCTGCCCGAGCCTGAACAACCCGGAGAACCTCGGCTCGATCGTGCGGATCGGCGACGTGTTCGGCGTCGATGCGGTCGTGGTCGGCGGGCGATGCCCCGACCCCTCTCCCGCCGGGTCCTGCGGGTCTCGATGGGCACGGTGCTGCGGATGCCGATCGATCGTCTCGGCCGACCTCGCGGGAGACCTCGACCGTCTCCGATCGGGCTGGGGCTTCAAGCTGGCGGCGACGGTCCTCGACCCGTCCGCCGAGCCGCTCGATTCCGCATGCCGGCCCGACCGGCTCGCGCTGCTTCTCGGCCGCGAGGACGAGGGGCTGGAACCGGAGTGGATCGAGCGGTGCGACCGGAGGATCACCATCCCGATGCGTCCGGGGGCCGAGTCGCTCAACGTGGCCGTGGCCGCGGGGATCGTCCTCTATCACTTCTCGCGCACGATGCATTCCAACCACTCGACAGACTAGGTGCTCGGGAATGGCTTAAGCTCGTGCAGCGAGGAATTTAAACCAGATTTCATATACCGAACGTATTATGCTCTTCGGAGAATTCATCTACCACAGACCGAGAAGACCAGCCTTGCTGAGGCGACGCTACGAATCCGTCATAACCGATCCTTATGAGGAATCGTCGCATGAGGAAAAGTAACCATTTGTCAAAATCATATCGGACTTTTGCGATGTCCACTGGGAGTTCCGCACCGTGAGACACGGCATTCCGCAGAATTCGATGACGCTCCTTTGCAGTGTAGTGTTTAGGGATGTTCCATCGAAGCCCCGATCGTGATGCACCAATCAGCTCAGGAAGAGATTTCGCCTCGGCCTCCTCGATGGAGACAAGACCGTTTTCGATCAGTGAGCATCTTATGAAAAGCTCAATTGTCGCCATTAACGTTGCAAGCTTCTGCTCCAAGTAGGGCGGGTCTTCAATCCCGGCGATAAGGCTTGGCAGGCGACGCCAGAGGTTCGACCTACGTAATCGCGTATACTCGTTGAAACTTTGTCGGAAGAGCTTGGGTAGTTCAGCCCCGAGATGCATTTGCTCTAATATATACTTGGGCCGGTAATTCGACTCGACTGGATTTCGGATGACCCGCTTTACAACCCTCCCGTTGCCGTCAAGGAAAGCAAGGACTGATACTTGGGTGTGTTGCATCATGACTATAGAGCAAAGGCTGGCGACGTCGTGCGCGAACAATTCGAGTTCTTCCTCGGTTGCATGGGGCCAAGATGAGAAAGAGAACGTCGTCAAAGCGGTCGAATGGAGTACTCCCGCCTCAACGAGCCGCTTTAGCTGCCCCCGGTCATCTCTCCAGGCAAATTCCACGATTCTCCCAGAGGCTTCTACACGTAGTCGAGCACGCCTTTCGGTTTCTTGCCCCTCGATCCCGATATTGCCGTATTCAAAATCAAAATTATTAATCATAACAACGATCTTGGAAATAGGGCGTGGATTACCATAATTAATGACTGCCGCTCCATTGGAAGGACGCGCAATGGCCCAACCAGGCTTATCCGTAATGGCCGAGTTGGACCTGACGTAATACTGCGGACAGCGAAATTCGAATGGACCCTCTTGGCACTCGCCATTAATAACCAGCCCCGCGCCAAAATTTCGGCTCAACCGATCGGGCCCTGAGCTGCGTAGGAAGATCAGGCAATCTCCTTGCGCTGGTACGAGGAAGCCTGCAGAAAGATGTTGAACTGGGAGTTCAACTTGGTGACCGATGGGTTGCCCGTGTCTCTCCAAACTGGCAACGCCGACGTGCAGCGGCAGCTTACAGTGCCTCTCCAGTCGGCCCTCCTCATCATCAAATGGGTAGAGTGCGTGATTGCCCAGAGCCATTTGAACCACTCCGGATCAACTGAAGAGACGCGATCTAAGGGTCTGGAACGGAATAAGCATTACGACTTGCCGTGCGATCCGGACGACTCAGGCCTGATCGTGTAGTTCCACTCACCATGGAAGTCATGGGGATGCAGCCGGACCCGCTCCATCTGCTGCTTCGTCACCTTGACCTTGGTCGGGTAGCTCCCCGTATCCAGCCGGGCCTCCACCTCCAGGCCCGTCGCGGTCCGCGTCGCGGCGATCAACTCGACGACCACCTGATGGCTGACCAGTGGGCGGCCCCGCCAGTTCATCGTGATGTGCGAGAACAGCCGGTGCTCGATCTTGTTCCACTTGCTCGTGCCCGGCGGGAAGTGGCAGACCGTCACCTCCAGGCCCGTCTCGTCGGCGAACCGCTGGAGTTCGACCTTCCACAGCCGGACCCGATAGCCGTTGCTGCCCCCGCCGTCGGCACAGATCAGCAACCGCCCGGCGTCGGAGTACATCTCCGACCCCATGCCGGACCACCACCGCCGGATGCCCTCGACGGCGAAGCTGGCCGTGTCGTGATCGACGCCCACGTTGACCCACCCCAGGTCCCAGCCCATGTCGTAGATCCCGTAGGGGATCGCCTTGCCGACGCGGCGGTCGGGGAAGTCATGGACCAGGGCCTCCTCGGGCTCACCCGCCGGTTGCCACTCCCGGCCCCGGTTGGCGTACTGCCCGACCAGCTCCTTCTTCTTGGTGTCCACCGAGATGACCGGGGAGCCCGCGGCGATGTACCGCCCGCTGATCTCGCTGATGTAGCGGAACTGGGCGTCACGGTCGGGGTGCTGCCTGCCCTCCAGGGTCTTGGCCATCGCCTGGAGGCTGTAGCCGAGGTGGTGGAGCATCTCCCCGACGACCCGATGGCTGACGGCGAACCCCTGGCGGCCCAAGGCCTCGGCCAGTTGGCGGGTGCTCTTGCAGGTCCACCGCAGCGGGGACATCGGGTCGCCCCGCGTCTCGGGGGCGATCAGTCCCTCCAGGGCCACGAGGATCGCCGGCTCCTTGTCGCGGAGCTTCTTGCGACCTCCGCCGGGCCGTCGGACGCGACCGGGGGGAGGGGGTGGAGCGTCGAGTTCCTTCAACGCCCGCTGGATCGCGGCGTGAGAGATGCCCGAGGCCCGACTCACGCGGCGGATGCCGCCGTAGCCCAGGGAGCGGGCCTCGACGGCGGCGAGGAGCCGTCGCTGCCGCTCGTCGAGGTTCGGCAGGATCGCGGCGAACTTCCGTTGGAGTTCAGGATCGTCGGGCATCCGTCCATTATGAGCCGCAGCGACGAATTATAACAGTTGTTTCGTTCCAGGCCCTAATTATATCGCCCCTGCAGTATGATCGGAAATCTTCGGCCGTCGCCCTGAGATTCTGCCCAGTCGGAAGGTGATCTCCCAGGGCGGAAACTCGTTGCCGCGGCGACCAGGTTGTGATAGTCCTGCATCCGGGACGATCGACGCGCCCGCGGCGCCCGGTCGCGAGGACTACCCGACGGGATCATGCCGATGAGAACCTCCTTCCGGGCCGTCGCGATGATGGCCGCGATGGTCGCCTGCCCGCTGACGTCCGCAGCCGTCGCCGCGGAGGCCGAGCCGCCCCGGCGGCCGAACATCCTCTGGATCACCTGCGAGGACATCAGCCCGAACCTGGGCTGCTACGGAGACTCCTACGCCGTCACGCCGAACCTCGACCGGCTGGCCTCGCAGGGGGTGCGCTACACGTCCGCGTTCGCGCCGATCGGGGTGTGCGCCGTCGCGGTCGAGCCTGATCACCGGGATGTACGCGCCGTCGCTGGGGACGCAGCACATGCGCTGCCAGGGTACCTTGCCCGACTACGTCAAGTGCTTCCCCGAGTATCTCAGGAGGGCGGGCTACTACTGCACGAACAACGTCAAGACGGACTACAACTTCAAGCACGACAAGGCCACCTGGGACGAATCGAGCCAGCAGGCCCACTGGCGGAAGCGGGGCCCGGGGCAGCCGTTCTTCAGCGTGTTCAACTTCACCACCTCGCACGAGAGCCAGATCCGCCTGCCCGAGGCGCAGTACCGGAGGAGGACGGCCGACTTCACCCCCCGCGAGCGACACGACCCCGCCCGGGTGCCGATCCCGCCCTACCACCCCGACACGCCCGAGGTGCGCCGCGACTGGGCCCGCTACCACGACATGATCACCTTCATGGACAAGCAGGCGGGCGGCATCCTGGAGCAACTGGAGGCCGACGGGCTGGCCGACGACACGATCGTCTTCTTCTTCTCCGACCACGGCGCCGGGATGCCCCGCAGCAAGCGCTGGCTGTACGACTCCAGCACCCGCGTACCCCTGATCGTCCGCTTCCCCTCGCGGTACGAGGCGCTCGCCCCCGGCAAGCCCGGCACGGCCACCGACCGCCTGGTCAGCTTCGTCGACTTCGGGCCGACCGTCCTGGGCCTGGCCGGGGTCGACGTCCCGTCGCACATGCAGGGCAAGCCCTTCCTGGGCGCGCGGGCCGCGGCGCCGAGGGAGTACGTCTTCGGCTTCCGCGACCGCATGGACGAGAGGACCGACCTGATCCGCTCGGTCCGCGATGCAAGGTACAAGTACATCCGCAATTACATACCCCAACTCCCCTGGTTCGGCTCGCAGCACATCAGCTACATGGACGAGATGCCGACCATGAGGGCCTGGCAGCGCCTGGCCGACCAGGGGAAGCTGACCGGCGCGTCGGCCATCTTCATGGCCTCGAGCAAGCCGACGGAGGAGCTGTACGACACCCGCGATGACCCGTTCGAGGTCCACAACCTCGCCGACGCGCCCGAGCACCGCGACACCCTCCGCCGCCTCCGCGAGGCCCACCGCGCCTGGCAGGAGGAGATCATCGACCTCGGCCTGCTCCCAGAGGCCGACCTGCGGACCCGGTTCGGCACCAGGGCCCCGTATGACGCCGTCCGTCGCGACCCGTCGCTCTACCCCCTGCGGCGGATCGCCGACGCGGCCGACCTGGCGAACCGTCGCGAATCGTCGGACCTGCCGAAGCTCGTCGAGCTCCTGCGCGACGGCGACCCCGCGGTCCGCTACTGGGCGGCCGTGGGGATCGGGTCCTTGGACGACGCGGCGACCCCGGCCGCGAAGGCGACGGCCGATGCCCTGGCCGACCCGGCGGCGACCGTCCGGATCGCCGCGGCCGACGCCCTCTGCCGGATGGGAGCCATCGACCGGGCCCTGCCGGCGCTCGTCAAGGGGCTGAAGGACGGCAACCCGTGGGCCCGCCTCCAGGCGATCCAGGTCCTCGACCGCCTCGGCGACGCGGCCCGCCCCGCGCTGGCCGACCTGAAGGCGGCCCGGGGCGACGCGAACGAGTACGTGGTCCGCGTCGCCGAGCATGCCGTGCGTCACTTCGAGGGCTGATCGCGCGGCGAGTCGTCGGGCTTCGATGGGACGTCACGGTCGTCGGGGCCCGGCTCTTCGGGCTTGGGCCGCGGCTTCGGCTGCACGCGGTCGCGGATCGCCTTGGCACGGTCGTCCAGCGCCTTCGCCTCGTCCGGGCGGTCGGTCTTGCGGAGCACGGTCGCGAGGTTCTTCAGGACCCTCGCCAGCTCGGCAGAGGTGGGGGGATCGATCTCCTCGCGGATCTCCAGGGAGCGCCGGAGCAGGGGCTCGGCCTCCTCGTACTTGCCCCGCGACGAGTAGGCCACGCCCAGGTTATTGAGCACCTGCGCCACGCCCCCCCGGTTGGTCGGCCGGGCCTTCTCGCGGATCGTCAGGGCGTGCTGGTACAGGGGCTCGGCCTCGGCGAACTTGCGGGTGGCGATGTAGAGGTTGCCCAGCTCGACGAGGCTGTCGGCCACGAGCGGGTGGTCGGGCCCGAGCGCCTTCTCGCGGGCCGCCAGGGCCCGCTCCTGGAGCGCCTCGGCCTCGGCGAACCGCCTCGCCCGGCGGTGCAGGTCGGCCAGGCGGGTCAGCCCCTGCACCACGAGGGGATGGTCGGGTCCCAGGGCCCGCTCGCGGACCACGATCGCCTGGTTGTAGAGCCTTTCGGCCTCCTCCGGACGGCCCTTCTCGCGGGCCAGCTCGGCCAGGTTGTGCAGGCTCTCGCCGATCTCGGCGTGATTGGGATCGAGCCTCCCTGCGGATCGCCAACGACCGCCTCAGCGCCTCCTCGGCCTCCGGGTACTGGAGCCTCGCCTTGTGGATCAGCCCCAGGCCGTTGTAGCAGCGGGCCAGCTCGATCCCCTCGGGGCGCCCCGCCTTCTCCCAGATGTCCAGGGCCCGGCGGTAGGACGCCTCGGCCCTGGTCAGCTTCCTCTGGCGGGCGTAGAGGAGGCCGAGGTTATAGACGCCCCTGGCGACGGCCGGCGCCTCGGGGCCGAACGCCTTCTCGCGGATGGCCAGCGAGCGGAGGTAGAGCGGCTCGGCCTCGGCGTACTTGCCCCGCGACGAGTCGAAGTTCGCCAGGTTGTTGAGCGTCTCGGCCACGAGCGGGTGGTCGGGGCCCTGGGCCTTCTCGCGGATCGCCAGCGCAGCGTTCCCACAGCGCCGGGCAATCCCGGTCCTTGCGCTGATCGGCCAGCACCAGCGCCAGGTTGTCGAGGCTGTCGGCCAGGAAGGGCGAGTCGGGGGGCGAGCGCCTTCTCGCGGATCGCCAGGGCGCGGCGGTAGAGCGCCTCGGCCTTCTCGGGCTTGTTCCAATCGCGGTACAGGGCGCCAGCTCGCTCAGGCTCGTCGCGACCTGGGAGTGCTCGGCGCCGAGGGCCTGGACCCGGATGGCCAGCGACTGCTGGAGCAGCGCCTCGGCCTCGGCGAGCTTGCGGCGCTGCCGGTAGAGCCTCGCCAGCCCGTCGAGGCTGGTGGCGACGTCGAGGTGCGCCGTCCCCGAGCCGGCGCGGCGGATCTCCATGGCGCGTTTCAGGAGGGCCTCGGCATCGGCGTCGCGGCCCCGCGACTCGGCCACCAGCGCCAGGTTGAGCAGGATGACGACGACCTGGGGGTGATCCGGGCCCCTCTCCTCCTCGACGATCGCCCGGGCCCGCTCCAGCAGGGTCGCGGCCTCGTCGTAGCGGGCCCTCTGGATGTAATGCGTGGCCAGGTTGTTCGAGCGCCACGGCCTCGGTCCCGGGCTGGACCCGCGGCGCCTTCTTCCAGAGCCGGAGCGCCCGCAGCAATCGCGCCTCGGCCTGGACGAGCCGCCCGCGCTGGCGGTCGACCATCGCCAGGTTGCACAGCGGCTCGGCCAGGTCGGGATGATTCAGGCCGCGCTCCTTCTGCAATATCATGAGGCCGCGGAGGAAGACGGCCTCGGCCTCATCGAGGCGGCCCCTCGCCAGCGCGATCGACCCGACGGTCGAGGCGACCACGGCCACCTCGGGATGCTCGGGCCCAGGTTCGTCTCGGCGACCTCCAGGCGCACCGCGCGGCGGCCTCGGCCCCGGCCAGGTCGTCCCTCTGATAGGCGACGATCGCCAGCAGGTTGAGGGCCCGCGACCGCCTCGGGTCCTTCGCCTCGAAGTTCTCCGAGGCCAGCAGGGCGGCCTCGAACTCCTTCTCGGCATCCTCGTAATGGCCCTGGTTGTAAGACGCCAGCCCGGCGCCCATGGCCGTCGCCCAGGCGTCCTCCTGCGCCGTCGCCGTCGCGGCGATCGTCCCCAGGCACATCGCCGCAGCCAGGAGCCGGAGCCCCCCGACGAACCTCATCGTCATCGCCGCCTCGTATCCATACCCACGTCGATTCGACCCCCATTGACACTCTATCACGGCCGGGGACGCCCCGCCCACATCTTTCCTTGACACCTACCATCATCTCGCCGACCGCCCGGATCACCGACGACACGGCCCGAATGGGCCGAGGCCGGATCGGACGATTCAGCCGCTGCCCCGCGACCAGCCTGCACGCCGACTCCACCGGGCCCGAGCCGATCCGCCGGCCCTTGGCGATGTCGCTCGGGTAGTCCATGCGATGCACCGGGTCCTCGAAGTAGGTCACCGTCTCGCGCCGGGCCTCGCGGGCCGTCGGCCGCGAGCCGCCGTCCAGCGCGCGCAGCTCCTGCAGCACCGCCGCGCCCCCTCGTGCTTCAGCCGGTGCGACCACGCCCGACGCTCCGCCTCGGCCCCGGCGCCGTGTCATGCCCTGGCCAGGTCCCCCCGGTGCTCCGCGGCGCGGTAGGAGTCGAGGATCACCGCCTCCGCCCGGCCGAGGCTCGTCACGAGCCGGTCCTCCAGCCCGGCCCCGCCGCCCGACAGCGCGATCCCGCGCTCGGCGCGGTCCCTGCCGACCTGGGCCGCTTGGCGCCGCAGCGGCTCGCCCAGCGTCGCCTGTCCCTCCGGGCTGGCCAGGTAGCGGGCCTGCCGCGGCGGCCGTCGGCCCGCGGGATGGGCCCAGCGGGCGTGGTCCTCGGGGATCGGGTCGTCGATCATCGCCACGGCGGCCATCCGCCCGTCGGCCGGCGCGGCCCCGGGCCCTTGCTGCGGGACGGCCGTGTTTCGAGATGCCCACCCGGGAAAATGGCTTCGACCTTGCGGACGCCCCCCTCTTGTGCCAGAGTGGAGATGTCTCGGGGCATGCACGGTCCCGAGGTCTGTTTCCCTGGCTCCCGCGAGGATCGCCGGCGAGGGCGCCGGGCGTGAGGCGGGGGTACTGCCGACGTGCCCCCCCGTTTCGAGGCACACCATGTCACCCACCCTCTCCGTGGTCGAGACATACCCCGTCCGCGACGGGGCCGCGTCGTCGCCCGCCTCGGTCAACGACCTGGCCATCCGGGTCGGCACGGTCAACGGCTCGGGGAGCCAGTCGGCCAACCTCGTCCTGCTCCGCGCCCTGTACGGGATGGGCATCCCGTGCAGCGGCAAGAACGTCTTCCCCTCGAACATCGAGGGGCTGCCGACCTGGTTCCACATCCGCGCCAGCGCCAAGGGGTACATCGGCCACCGGCTCGACACGCCGGTCCTCGTCTGCATGAACGCGCAGACCGCCGCCGACGACGTCCGCCAGCTCCAGCCCGGGCTCGATCTGCATCTACCGCGACGACATCGACCTGGACGGCGTCCGCGACGACGTCCGGTTCTTCGCCGTCCCGTTCCAGAAGCTCGCCGAGGAGGCGTACCCCGCCGACAACAAGGACAAGGGCGTACCGCGACAAGCTCCGCAAGGTCGTCAACATGGTCTACGTCGGCGTGGTCGCCCACGCCTGCGGGATCGAGATGGAGGCGGTCGAGGCGGGCATCCGCCGCGAGTTCCCCGGCCGCAAGGCGAAGGCCGCCGAGATCAACATCGCCGCCGCGCAGGCCGGGCACGCCTGGGCCGCGGCGAACATGCCCGACGACCTGCCGTTCCGCGTCGAGCGGATCGACGCGACCGGGCGACAAGATCCTGATCGAGGGGAACAAGGCCGCGGCGCTGGGCGCCGTCTTCGGCGGCGCCGAGCGTGCTGACCTGGTACCCGATCACCCCGTCGAGCAGCCTGGCCGAGTACGCCGAGGAGTTCCTCAAGAAGCACCGGATCGGCCCCGACGGCAAGCGGACCTTCGCCGTCGTCCAGGCCGAGGACGAGCTGGCCGCCATCGGCATGGCCATCGGCGCCGGCTGGGCCGGCGCGCGGCCGCTGACGGCCACCGCCGGGCCCGGGCATCTCGCTGATGACCGAGTTCGTCGGCCTGGCCTACTTCGCCGAGATCCCCGTCGTCATCATCGACGTCCAGCGGATGGGCCCGAGCACCGGCCTGCCGACCCGCACCAGCCAGGGCGACATCCTCAAGCTCCACCTGCTCGGCCACGGCGACTGCCGGCACATCGTCCTGATCCCCGGCTCGGTCGGCGAGTGCTACTCGATGACCGTCGAGGCGCTCGACCTGGCCCAGCAGTTCCAGACCCCCGTCTTCGTCGCCACCGACCTCGACCTCGGCATGAACCTCTGGCTGACCGACCCGTTCGCGTACCCCGACAAGCCCGCTCGAGCGCGGCAAGGTGCTCTACGCCGACGACCTGGAGCGGCTCGGCCAGTTCGAGCGGTACAAGGACGTCGACGGCGACGGCGTCTGCTACCGGACGATCCCCGGCACCGAGCACCCGCTGGCGGCCTACTTCACCCGCGGCACCGGCCACAACGAGAAGTCGGGCTACAGCGAGCGGCCCGAGGACTGGAAGAAGAACCTCGACCGCCTGGCCGCTGAAGCTGGAGACGGCCCGCGGCGAGCTCCCCGCGCCGGTGATCGAGGGCGACGTCGGCGCCCGGGTCGGCCTGATCGCCTACGGCTCGACCCACTGGGCGATGGTCGAGGCCCGCGACCTGCTCCGCGAGCAGGGGATCGCGCACCGAGTACTGCCGCCTCCGCGCCCTGCCCGTCTCCGACGAGGTCGGCCCACTTCATCGAGCGGCACGAGCGGGTCTACGTCGTCGAGCAGAACCGCGACGGCCAGGTCGCCGCGCTCCTGCGCTCGACGCTCCCCGGCACGCTGGCCGACCGCCTGGTGTCGGTCCCCCACTACAACGGCACCCCGATCGCCGCCGCGAACATCGTCCGGCCGATCCTCGGCTGGGAGAAGCACCCCTCCGGCCCCGGCTGGCCCACCGGCGACGTCGAGGCCGACAACCCCGACGTCCCCCACGCCCCCGAGGTCTCGCCCGAATAAGACAACGGTCGGGCGTCGGGTGGCATGCCCACGCCCTCGTGGGCATGTCCCGAGCGCGGCATGCCCACGTCCTCGTGGGCATGCCACCCGACGCCATCGATCATCAGCATCGACCATCCTGACATCTCTCCACCAAGAGGCGATCCGACATCATGGCCAGCGAAGCGACGATCACCGATCGAGAGCAACGGCCACACCCTCACCCTGCCGACCCTGGCGTTCCAGGGCCTGCCCTCGACGCTCTGCAAGGGGTGCGGCCACAACAGCATCACGAGCTACCTGATCGAGGCGTGCAAGTCGGTCGGGGTGAACCCGTACGCGACGGTCAAGTTCAGCGGGATCGGCTGTTCGAGCAAGACCCCGGCGTACTTCCTCCAGTACAGCCACGGCTTCAACGCGCTGCACGGCCGGATGCCCTCGGTGGCCACCGGCGCGGCGCGTGGCCAACCGCCAGCTGCTGAGCATCGGCATCAGCGGCGACGGCGACACGGCGAACATCGGCATGGGCCAGTTCAAGCACGCCTGCCGCCGCAACCTGCCGCTGGTCTACCTGATCGAGGACAACGGCTGCTACGGCCTGACCAAGGGCCAGTTCTCGGCGACCGCCGACCTGCACGCCCACCTGCGCCGCGAGACCGGCGAGGAGAACACGGTCCCGCCGTTCGACCTCTGCCTGGAGGCGATCGCCGCCGGCGCCACGTTCGTGGCGCGGTCGTTCGCCGGCGACAAGAAGCAGCTCGTCCCGCTGCTGAAGGCGGCGCTGAGGCACCGGGGGCTGTCGGTGCTCGACATCATCAGCCCGTGCGTCACCTTCAACGACTTCTCCGGCTCGACCAAGGGCTGGGAGTGGGCCCGCGAGCACGAGGAGCCGCTCCACGAGGTCGGCTTCGTCCCCCGCCTGCCCGAGATCGAGGTCGAGCAGAAGGCCGGCGAGACGACCCGCGTCCAGCTCCACGACGGCTCGTGGATCGTCCTCCGCGCCCTGCGGCACGACGAGCACAAGGTCACCGA
Organism: uncultured Planctomycetaceae bacterium; assembly: GCA_963708145.1. Taxonomy (GTDB): domain Bacteria; phylum Planctomycetota; class Planctomycetia; order Isosphaerales; family Isosphaeraceae. Next base: position 1,831,604 of record OY970189.1, read on the forward strand.
CCGCTCCTCGGCCATCCGGCTCCTGATCGAGAGCCAGGAGAAGGACGAGTTCCTCACCGGCCTGATCTACGTCGCCCCCGAGCGGCCCGACTTCGTCACCATGCAGGAGATGACCGACACCCCGCTGGCCCTCCTGCCCGACGAGCCAGCTGCGGCCCTCGCGCGAGACGCTCGCAGAGCGATCATGGCGACGATCTGAGGGAGGGAGCTTTCGGCCGTCAGGGTCGCGGCCATCGTTGAGATCCCGGCCTTGGGGGCCGATCGACCTTGATCCCCGCCGTCCAGACCCGCCCCGGAGGCCGAAACCTTCATGAACGCTCGCATCCTGCTCCTGCTCGCCTTCGCGGCCCCGACGTGGCGCGCGCGCGCCGTCGAGCCGGCCGCGCCGCGGCTCAACGTCGTCCACATCATCGCCGACGACCTGAACAACGACCTCGGCTGCTACGGGCACGCGGTCGTCAAGTCGCCGAACATCGACCGGCTTGCGGCGCGGGGCATGCGGTTCGACCGCGCCTACTGCAATTACCCGGTCTGCAACCCGTCGCGCACCTCGTTCCTCAGCGGCAAGAGGCCCGACACGACCGGCATCGTGGACAACGTCACGCCGACGCGCACCGTCCTGAAGGGCGCCGTGATGCTGCCGCAGTTCTTCCGGCAGCACGGCTGGCTGACCGAGAAGGTCGGCAAGATCTTCCACACCGGCGACGAGTTCGAGGACCCGCCGTCATGGGACCTCGACATCCGCGAGACGGCCGAGTCGAAGCAGCCGCCCGACGGAGCAGATCGTCCGCAGGAGGAAGGGCAGCGGCGTGGTGCTCGACGCCGACGACGCCGACACGTGGGACGGCAAGGTCGCGCGCCGGGCGGCCGAGCGCATCGAGGAGGCGGCTCGCAGCGGGAGGCCGTTCTACATCGCGGCGGGCTTCCGGCGCCCGCACACGCCCTACATCGCGCCCCGGAAGTACTTCGACCTCTACCCGCCCGAGAGGATGACGTGGCCCGCCGAGCCGCCCGGCCACCTGGCGGGCATCCCTCCCATCGCCCTGACCTACCCGCCGGGCGCGCCCACCCTGCCCGAGGCGAGGCGCGCCGGGGTCATGTCGGCCTACTTCGCGAGCATCAGCTTCATGGACGCGCAGGTCGGCGTGCTGCTCGACGCGATCGACCGTCTGAAGCTGTGGGACCGGACGGTCGTCGTCTTCCAGAGCGATCACGGCTACCACCTCGGCGAGCACGGCGGCCTCCACCACAAGATGACGCTCTTCGAGGAAGGCGTGCGCGTCCCTTTGATCGTCGCCGCGCCCGGCGTGAAGGCCGGCTCCTCCTCGTCGCGGCTGGTGGAGCTCGTCGACCTCTTCCCCACGCTCGCCGACCTGTGCGGGCTGGAGCCGCCGGGCGACCTCGAAGGCACCAGCTTCCGGCCGCTGCTCGTCGACCCGAATCGGCCGTGGAAGACGGGCGCGTTCGCCGTCGTCGGCCGTCACGGGACGCCGGAGAAGGGGGGCAACAGCGCGAAGCTCGACGTCAATTACCTGGGCCGCACGGTGCGCACCGAGCGCTGGCGGTACACCGAATGGCCTAATGGCTCGGCGGAGCTGTACGACCAGGACGCCGACCCGCGCGAGTATGCGAACCTCGCCGACCGCCCCCAGTTCGCCGCGACCCGCTCGGAGCTGAAGGCCCTGCTCAAGGGGGGGTGGAAGGCGGCCCTGCCCCGGTGACGGGGTCGGCTCGGGCGGTGGCCCCCAAACGTTCGGTGGGCGGGTGGCCGGGGCCAAGCCGAAGGCGTGCCCTGGATTCAACGGCCATCATCACCGGGGCACGTCTTCGGCTTCGCCCCATCCGCCCGTCCGAAGGGATCGTGGCGAAGGCCGAGATGGACCATCCTGATCGTGAAGAGCTTCTCGACGGACTCGCCAGATTCGAGAGCGTCACAAAACGTGGATAGACCGGCCGTCATCTCGGCCCCGAGCGGAGAAATTTGTTTGTCCTCGTTCATTGGATGGTCCCCGTCGAAGCGCATGGACCCAGTCGGATTGAGTTGTACGAATGGGATATGGAACGTGCCGGCTTCTTCACCGGGCGCCGGACGTTGCCACCTGACATGGGACATTCATAGTTTCCCTGCTGCCTCCCGGTGAGCGGCGGTCAAGGCATCCAAAACCTCATCGGTAATGTTCCTGACATAGGTGCCTTGCCCAATGTGATCGGGGGCGATGAGTTGCTCGATTCTGGAGAGCCCCTCCGGCGCCCGCCGCTCCAATACTCTGCGGAAAACTTGGAGTGCGGCGTGAAGTGCGCCCTGGGATTGGACCAGTACCATAGTCAATACTGGCCTCCCAGGAGCGTCATCCCATGCCAAAGCGCCGACGCCGGTCTTTCACCCCGCAGTTCAAGGCCCAGGTCGTCCTCGAAGTCCTCTCGGGCCAGAGGAGCGCGTCCGAATCCGCCCGGCAGCACAAACTGAAGCCCGAACTCATCGCCCGCTGGAAGGACATCGCCCTCGAAGGGCTCGAGACCCTCTTCCAGAGCGGGGAACGACGGGATCAGGATCAGGACCGCATCGCCGAGTTGGAACGGATGATCGGGCGCCTGACCATGGAGCTCGAAGTCGCAAAAAAAGCCTCGGCCTTGCTCCCCTCGGGCCTGAGGCGAGACGGCAGGTCGTCCTGACGCTCATGGATGAGTATCCGGTCCGTCTGATCTGCCGGGCGACGGGCTGGCCCCGCAGCAGCGTCTACCACGACGCCGCCCCGGCCGCCGCCGCCGACCGGCTGCGGCGTGCGCTCGGGCGGCTGGCCGCCCGGTGGCCGACCTACGGCTACCGCCGGCTGACGGCCATGCTCCGACGCGAAGGCTGGTCGGTCAACGGCAAGCGGGTCCGGCGGCTGATGGCCGAGATGGGCCTGAAGGGCAAGGCTCCCGTTCGGCGACGGCGGACGACCGACAGCCACCACGACTTCCCGCGCTACCCGAACTTGGTCGAGGGCCTGGAGGTCACACGCCCCGATCACGTCTGGGTCGCGGATATTACGTATGTCCGACTCCGGGAGGAGTTCGTCTACCTGGCGGTCGTCATGGACGTGTTCACCCGCCGCGTCCGGGGCTGGGAGCTGGGGCGCGGCCTCGACCAGCGGCTCACCCTGGCGGCCCTGCGGCGGGCGTTGCGGCGGGGCCGCCGGCCCGCGGTCCACCACTCTGACCAGGGGGTGCAGTACGCCGCGACGGCCTACACCGACCTGCTGGCCAGCCGCGGCGTGGCGATCAGCATGGCGGCCGTCGGCAAGCCGGAAGAGAACGGGTTCGCCGAGCGCCTGATGCGGACGATCCGGGAGGAAGAGATCGATTTGTCCGAGTACCGTGACTTCGCCGACGCGTACGGCCAGCTCGGTCGGTTCCTGGACGACGTGTACAACCGGAAGCGGATCCACTCGTCGCTGGGCTACTTGACCCCGGCCGAGTTCGAGCGGCAATGGCTCAAGGGGGAGGAGGTCATGACCCGGTGATCACGAAGGCTTGAGATCAATCGCCTCCGGGGACAGTCCGTACTGCGGTGCGTCCTTTGCGCGAAAACGCCCAGATCATCGGTGGATCCGGACAGGGTCGGATACTCCGAGCGTGTGTTGAAGGGCACCCAGCATCGGGCATCCTCCTCGATGCGGCGTGACGTAGGTAATCGGTAGAAACCCGGGCGACTGACACACCGTCCACTGGGCAGGCGCAGCCGGTTTGCTCTCTGATATGAGGTGCGGCTACGAAGAGGATCGCCCGGGGGACGTCGAGCTAGCCTCGGACCGTCCGGCGATACCTCCCCGGGCTGAGGCCCGTCAGCCGCTTGAAGACCACGCTGAGATACTCGACGTGGTCGAAGCCGGACAGGTCGACGATCGCCCTCAGGGGCAGGTCCGTCTCCGCGAGCAGCTGCTTGAGGCGCTTGACCTGCACGAGGCGGATCTCGGCCTGGGGCGAGCGGCCGAAGTACCTGCGGAAGCGGCGATCGAGCGCGCTCCTCGACAGCGGCACCTGACGCATCACGACCGCCTTACGGACCCCCTCGCACGCGCACTGCCTGATCGTAATTCGCCAACAGGATCCATTGCTACTCACACCTCGATCACCGTCGGCAGCCGCGTCGGCGCCGGCACCGCATTCACCGCCCAGCTCCCCCGCTACCGAGTGCCAGCATCGCGGAGCTGAACGCGGATCGCACGGTGACGCAGCGAGGCGAGGGTCAGGCCAGGATCTCCCGGATGACGTGGCCGTGGACGTCGGTCAGGCGGCGGTCGATGCCGTCGTGGCGGACGGTCGAGCCGGGTGTGGTCGATGCCGAGCAGGTGCAGGACCGTGGCGTGGATGTCGTAGACCTGGGTGGGGTGGTCGCGGTCGGCGGGCTTGTAGCCCCACTCGTCGCTCGGGCCGTAGGTGATGCCCCCCTTGATCCCGCCGCCGGCCAGCCAGTTGGTGAAGACGTAGGGGTTGTGGTCGCGGCCCCTGCCCCCCTGCGACGACGGCATCCGGCCGAACTCGGTCGTCCAGAGGACGATCGTGTCGTCGAGCAGGCCGCGCTGCTTCAGGTCCTTGATCAGGGCCGAGGCGCCCCGGGCCATGCCCAGGGCCAGCGGGCCGTGGTCGCGCTCGACGTCCTCGTGCGAGTCCCAGTTGCGGCGGGGGAAGCCGTTGTCGTTGCCCGACCAGATCTGGACGAACCGCACGCCCCGCTCCAGCAGCCGGCGGGCGACCAGGCACTTGCGGCCGAAGTCGTCGGTCTCCTCGATCGGCGTTGATCTCCGCGGTCGAAGGAGGACTTGCCGTGGTCGAGGCCGTACAGCTTCAGGATGTGGGCGCGGCTCGCCGCGAGAGGTCGAGCGCCTCGGGCGCGGCGAGCTGCATCCGGGCGGCCAGCTCGTAGCTCCGGATGCGGGCCTCGAGCCGGGCGTCGCCGGCGCGGTCGGCGGCGTGTCGCGGTTCAAGGCGTCGACCAGCTCGCAGGCCGGCCGCGTCGCTCTCGGGGGTGACGTAGCCGTTGCGGGCGGGCCGGAGGTCGGCGACCGGCTCCTCGGCCCCCGGGTAGATCACCGTCCCCTGGTGCTGCGACGGGGAGGAACGCCGTGTCCCAGTTCTTCGGCCCGTTCGAGGCGAAGCCGCGGTGGTCGGGCAGGACGACGAACGTGGGCAGGTTCTCGTTCAGGCTCCCCAGCGCCGTAGCTGACCCAGCACCCCGCGCCGGGGAACCCGGGCGTCTGGAACCCGGTCGCCTGGAGCAGCGTCGCCGAGCTGTGCACGCCCGTCTTGCCGACCATGTTGTGGACGAAGGCGATGTCGTCGACGCAGTCGCCGAGGTCGGCCACGACCTCGCCGAGCATCTTGCCGCACTCGCCGTGGGGCTGGAAATCCCAGACCGGCCGGAGCCAGGGGCCGAGGCCGTTCTGGAACGCCTCGACCGGCTCGCCGAAGTCGGACGGCTGGCCGTGCCGCTTGATCAGCTCGGGCTTGTAGTCGAACAGGTCGATGTGGCTGGCGGCGCCGGCCATGAACAGCTGCACGACGCGCTTCGCCTTCGCCGGGTGGTGCAGGACGCCGCCGAGCACGCCGCCGGCGCCGTCGGCGGCCAGCAGCCGCTCCTGCGCCAGCAGGCTCGCCAGGGCGATCCCGCCGAGCCCGCCGCCGCACCGCCAGAGGAACTCGCGCCGCGTGGCCGGCAGGTCCGGCGCATGGGTTCGATGGAATGGCGAATCGTTCCGGGGCATCGCGATGGCACCTCAATCGACGAAGACGAACTCGTTGAGGTTGAAGATCACCCGGCACATGTTCGCCAGGCCGAACCGACGCGCGTACGCCGTCATCGCCGCGCACTCGACGGCCGTCGGTGGGCGGCCCAGCGCCAGGCGGATAGGCGTGCTCGACCTGCGCCGGAAGGTCGCCCGCGTCTCGTTCCAGCCGCTCGGCGAAGTGCGCCGCCATCGCCAGCATGAAGCGGTCGTTGAGCAGGGCGAGCGCCTGGAGGGCCGTCAGTGCTCTCGTTCCGCTTGTCGACGCTCATCGACGGGTCGGCGCAGTCGAGCGTGGTCATGAACGGCTGCGGCTGCGAGCGGACGATGAAGCGGTAGACCGACCGGCGGTGCGCCCTCGGGTCCTCCGGGTCGAAGAGATCGATAGTCGTAGTGCGGCGAGTGCTCGGGGTGCTCGACCACGAAGTCCTGGAACCCCGGCCCGCCCATGCGCAGGTCGAGCCGGCCGCGCCACGGCGAGCACGGCGTCGCGGATCGCCTCGGCCTCCAGCCGCCGGCGGTTCATCCGCCAGAGCGACGACGTTGTCGCCGTCGATCCGCGGCCTTCGGCCGCGTCGCCCGCCGACGACTGCCGGTAGGTGGCGCTCGTCACGATCAGCCGGTGCAGCGCCTTGAGCGACTGGCCGCCGTCGCGGAACTCGACCGCCAGCCAGTCGAGCAGCTCGGGGTGCGAGGGCGGCCTGGCCCATCCGGCCGAAGTCGTTGGGCGAGTCGACGATCCCCCGGCCGAAGTGGTACTGCCAGACGCGGTTGACGATCGACCGCCAGGTCAGCGGGTGGCGCGGGTCGGTGAGCCACCGCGCCAGCGCCGCGCGGCGCTCGCCCTCGGGGGCGTCGGGCGGGAGGTCGAAGCGGGCCGGGACGCCGTCGAGGATCGGGACCGTCCCCGGGCCGACGACCTGCTGCGGGTCGCGGACGTCGCCCCGGCGGAGGACGCGGATCACGCGCGGCTTGCCGCCGTCGGGTCCGGTCCCCCGGAACGACCCCCGCGCCGTCGTGGATCGTCCCGGCGTAGACCTGCCGCGGCTCGGGCAGGGCCGCGATCTGCCGCTCGACGTCGAGCAGGTCGCGGCGTCGCGGCGTCGTACCGGAGCCGCTGGGCGGCGTCGAGCGACTCGCGGACCAGCGACTCGCGGCGGGCCCTCAGCGCCGGCAGTTCGTCGGGCGCGTCCGGGGCGGGGTAGATCGCCGTCCATGAGGTTCTCCGGCCGCCAGCGCGGCGGGGCCTCGATCGCGTCGAGCGCCGTGACCGTGGCACCGCGAGCGATGTTGGAGCCCGCCCGCGTCGAGGACCTCGAGCTCGGCCAGGGCGAAGATGTAGTCGTCGCCCCGCGGCGCCAGCCTCGTCGCCGTCACCCGGACGTAGCGCGCCGACCGGCCGGCGGCGTCGAACGGCCATCGGGCGTGAGCTTCGGGGTTCGGCACGTCCTCGCCCGTCCGGTCGGCGACGATCGACACGCCCACACCGAAGGCGGGGTCGTCCGACACCTCGACCTTGAAGCGGGCGGGGAAGCCGAACCCCGCGCCGATCCGTTGAAGTCGTCGTCGCAGGCGTGGAGGACCACCCGGCCGATCGCGACCGACTCGGCCGAGGTCGACCTGGACCCACTTGACCGCGTCGGGCGTCGGCGCAGAGCCCGCTGTGATAGCCGAACGCCGGGTGCCGCCGCGGCTCCGCGACGCGGGCCGCCTCGGCCGCCGGCGATCCGGCGATCGAGCGCGGCCAGGCGGCTCGCCGGCCGCCGCCTCCGCGGCGCGGCGGAGCCGTCCGATCCTCCGCGACCAGCGCCGAGGCGACGCGCAGCGAGTTCGGAGCGTCGCCGCGGCGACGGCGGGGTCGAGGTCGTAGGGGCGGTCGGCGCGGTCGAGCGCGGCGAAGACGGCCTGGAGGCTGTAGTAGTCCTCCTGCGTGACCGGGTCGAACTTGTGGTCGTGGCACCGGGCGCACTGGACGGTCAGGCTGGCGAACGTGTTCAGGGTGTTGGCCACCATGTCGTCGCGGTCGAGCAGGCGGGCGACCTGGCCGTCGACCTTCGTCTCGGGCACCTCGGCGTGGCCGATGAAGTCCCAGGGGCCGGCCGCGATGAAGCCCGAGCGCCTCGATGCCGTCGCGGGTGCCGGGGAAGAGCACGTCGCCGGCGACCTGCTCCTGGACGAACCGGCCGTAGGGCCTGTCCTCGTTGAAGGCGCGGATCACGTAGTCGCGATACGGCCAGGCGTTGGGCCGGGGCTGGTCCTTGTCGTAGCCGTGGGTGTCGCCGTAGTGGACCACGTCGAGCCAGTGCCGCCCCCAGCGCTCGCCGTAATGCGGGCTGGCCAGGAGGCGGTCGACCAGCCTCTCGTAGGCGTCGGGCCGCCGGTCGGCCAGGAACGCCTCGACCTCCTCGGGCGTCGGCGGCAGGCCGATCAGGTCGAAGGTGAGGCGGCGGATCAGGGTCCGGCGATCGGCCTCGGGGGAAGGCGTCAGGCCCCGCGGAGCGGAGCCCCGCCAGGATGAAGGCATCGACCGGCGTCCGGACACGGGCGCGGTCGGCGGGGTCGAGGTCGGGCGGCGCCGGCCGCTCGAGCGGCCGGAACGACCACCAGTCGCGCGGGTCCTGCTTCAAGACGACCTCGTCCGGCCAGGGCGCCCCGTCCGCGATCCACGCCCGCAGCGCCGCGACCTGGGCCGCGGTGAGGCGACCGCCCGATTTCGGCATCGTGGCCGTCGCGCCGGAGACGACCTCGAGCAGGAGGCTCTCGTCCGGCTTGCCGGGGACGACGATCCCTCCCTCCCCTCGGCCCTCGACGACGCGACTCGCCCGGGTCAGGTCGATGTCCCCCTTGGGCGCATTCCCCTCGTGGCAGCGGATGCACCGGCTCGCGAGGATCGGCGCGACGTGCTCACGGAAGCCGGCGGCACCATCGGCCGCGACGAGCGTCGTCGGCGTGAGCCCGCAGAGCAAGAGTGACGACACGAGTGGCGCAAGGGGAGCGGCCTCCATCGGTCGGTGCGTTGACACGCACCTTGCAGTCGCCTCGGATGCAGGATGCCGGGAGCGGGACGGGCCGACGAGAGGCCAGACGTGGCGGGCCGATTGCAACGATTGGTGGCCCTCGTGTACCTCCGCCCCGGAACCCACCATGATCCCTTCCAATTGATCACGCTCGCCCTGCTTCAGAAGGAGTCGGCCGAGATGGCCTCGCCGGCGCCCATGGTGCCGAGCGCCCACCAGGTGGTGGCGCTGATGCTCGTCTTGATGCCACGGACCGAGCCGTCAACCATCAGGCTGTTGATCACGCCGGCGTGTCGGCTGGCGGCGGTGATCGCCTCCTCGTCGCTGTCGGCGTTGATGCCGTTATTGAAATCACAGCTCCAGCTGTTGGGCGTCATGACGTGGTTGTAGCGGGTCTGCGACGACCGGCCCCACCACCAGGCGGCGCCGAACGGAAAGCCGGCGCTGAGGGAGGTCGGCGAGGGGGGGTTGGCCTTGCAGTTCGTGGCGTCGGTCACGAAGTCACCGGACGTCTTCGCCGCGAGCTTGGACGGCGAAGCAGGCGGCTTCATCGGGTCGAAGTTGCTGGAGCTGATGCCGATCCCCTTGACGATCTCGCTGAAGGACACGGTGTTGGAGGTCCCGTCGGTGATGTCTCTCAACTTCGCGTTGAAAGTGAGCCCGCCGAACGGGCCGGCGAAAGCGCCCGGGGGGACGGGGATGGTCGTGGTGGACGAACCGCCGAAGCTGCCGGCGTCGGCCCCGGCGTTGGATGCATAATTGGTGGGCCCGAAGGCGGGCGAGAAGGTCAGTCGGTTGATGTCGGATGGGCAGATGAAGAGGTTGATCGTCGTCGTCTGGACGGTCGAGTTGATCAGGCTCAGGGAGTTCCAGAACGGGTTCGTCGCGCCGGCCCCCGTGCCCGCATTCGTGAAGTTGCAGGCGTTGAACAGGGCCTGCATTTCGAGCTGCGGGAGCATCTCCAGCAGTGACGAGGTGGCGCTGCGGAAGGTCGAGGCCGTGGCCGGCTCGCCCCAGGGGAGGCAACCGTGGGTGCTCTCGTAGTTGGCCAGCCCCAGGCCGATCTGCTTCAGGTTGTTGACGCACTGCGAGCGGCGCGCTGCCTCGCGGGCCGCCTGCACCGCGGGCAGGAGCAGGGCGATCAGGACGGCGATGATCGCGATCACCACCAAGAGTCTCGATCAGCGTGAACCCGGGATGCGAGTGGCGGGATGACTCGTCGCGGCTCATGAGCGTCCTCCCTCGTACAAACAGGGTGAACTCGCGCAACTCCCTCATGGCGGTCGATTATTCAACCGCGTGCCGGCCTCGGCGGACGACGAACCGAACCGCACCGGGGCGCCCGGTCTGCGTCGGATCCGGCTTGAGCGGAAGCCGAAAGATGCCGAGCGCCCCGTCCGAAATCCCATCCCAGAGCGGGGCATCCTGGTGACATAATGGGGACGCGGACCCGAACCTTAGCAAAAAAATCTGGGACTTCAAAAATACGATCCCCGAAGCTAAGGTTCGGCCTGGCCGGCTCATCTGTTCTGCTGGATGTATTGTTGTTGACGAACGACCGGGGGATGGGGTGTCGGGGACGGTGTCGCACATTCCGCAACGACCGGACGGGGAGAAGGTCGCCCGGGTGCAGACGCTTTTCGTCCAGCACTCGCCCGCCCTCCGCGGGTTCGTCCTGTCGCTGCTCCCCGACTTCGCCGCCGTGGACGACGTGTTGCAGGAGACCTTCCTGACCCTGACCGCGAAGGCGGGCGAATTCGAGCCGGGGACCAGCTTCCTCCGCTGGGCCTGTGCAATCGCCCGGTTCAAGGTCATCGAATACGGGCGGAGGAATGCCCGTGGCCCCCAATCGTTCTCGCCCGAGGTGATCGAGTCGCTGTGTGCCAGCGAGCCGGCCGAGGTCGAGCACAGTGAGGACTGGATCGGGCTGCTGGCCGAGTGCGTCGGCCGGCTGGCGCCGAAGGCCAGGAGGGCGGTCGAGCTGCGCTACCAGCACGCCGCACAAGCCGGCGGAGGTCGCCGCGCTCATGGGCTGGTCGGCGGAGGCGGTCTACGTGGCGCTCTCCCGTGCGAGGACGGCCCTGCGGGAGTGCGTGGAACAGAAGGCCCGGCAGCACGGCCTTTGATTTGAAGCGGGTGCCGTATGGACTCGGAACGGATAAGCTGGTTGCTCGGCCGCTACGTCGACGAGGGGCTCGCGCCGCCGGACAAGGCGGAGCTCGAGCAGGCTCTGCTGTCCTCGTCGCAAGCGCGGGAGCTCTTCTGGGAGCACGCCCGGATCCACACGGCGCTGCGGCAGCTCGGTGAGGAGAACTGGGGCAGGCGGGTGGCCGGACTCTCCGGCGAGGAGGGGCCGGCTTCGAGCGGGCGGGGCCGGCGAACGCGGGGCCGCATGGCCTGGACGATCGCCGCGGGCTTTTGCCGCTACGGGGGATGGCTGGTCGCCGCCGCATCGATCGCGTTCGTCCTGGCCAACCCCCCCGCCCTGACCGTCTCACCGGCCAACATGGTGGCGGAACGGACGACCTCGGGCATCGCGGTCCTGACCCGCGCCGTCGACGTCGAGTGGGAGGCCGAATCGCCCCGTCCGGCCGACGCCGGCACGCATTCGACCGCGGGAGTCCTCGGCCGCGACCGACTGCGGCTCAAATCGGGGCTGCTCCAGGTCGAGTTCAACAGCAGCGCCCGGGTGATCCTGGAAGGTCCCGCCGACTTCGAGCTGGTCTCGGCCGACGAGGGGTTGTGCCGCTCGGGCAAGGTCACGCTGCAGGTCCCGGTCCAGGCCCGAGGGTTCCGCGTCCGCTCGCCGCGCGTCCTGATCGACGGGGCCGGCAGCTCATTCTCGATGGACGTCAAGCAAGACGGCACGACCGAGGTCTACGTCGTGCTGGGCCAGGCGGAACTGTCGGTCATCGGGAAGCCCCTGTCCAGGCGGTCGCTCGGCGAGCGTGAGGCCATCCGGGTGACCGCATCGAACACATTCGAGTCCGTGACGGTGCCCTCCCACACGTTCCAGACCGACATCGACTTCGAGCGGCGTTCTGCATCGGACTGGGCCAGGCGGAAGCAGTCGTGGGAGACGGCCGGGAGGGCCACCGACGATGTCCCCGGCCTGCTCGTCCGCTACGGCTTCGAGCCCGCGTCGGATTGGGACAGGACGCTCAAGAATTCGGCGCGCAGCGCGACGCCCCACACCGATGGCGCGATCGTCGGCTGCGAGTGGGTCGAGGGGCGCTGGCCCGGCAAGCGGGCCCTGGAGTTCAAGCGAGTCAGCGACCGGGTGCGCCTCCTCGTGCCCGGCGAATTCGATTCCATGACCCTCGCCGCCTGGGTTCGCGTCGACGCCGAGAACACGATCCGGTCGTTGATGATGTCGGAAGGGTGGGAGCTCGGCGATCTGCACTGGCAGATCAACCGAGAGGGACAGGTCGTGCTCGGCGTCCAGGACAGGGACGGCTCGGGCGGGGTCAATTACAGGTCGCCGGTCGTCTTCACCGCCGAGCGGATCGGACAGTGGATCCACCTCGCCGTCGTGTACGACCGTGCGGGAGGCCGGGTGTCCCATTACGTGAATGGCCAGCCGGTCGGCAGCAATCCCGTGGAATCGAGCGTCTCCCTCAAGGTCGGCAACGCCGAGCTGGCAAACTGGACCCCGGGGGTCAAGAACACCAGCACTCCGATCCGCAACTTCCACGGCCGCATGGACGAATTCCTCATCTTTGGCCGCGCCCTCGGCGCCGGGGAGATCGAGCCACTCTTTGCAGCAGGCCAGCCCGGGCTGTAAACACGCCTGAACTGTGGTCGTCCGGCAGTTCGTCCACTCAGGAAGCAGGCTCCTAGCATGCAAGGACGTTCGACTCGTCGAAGGCGAGGTCGGTGCGGCCGCGCGGGCTGACGACGTGGTGGACGTGCTGGCCGGCGACGGTGCGGCCCTCGTCCTTGCAACGGCCCTCGCAGAGCACGCGGTCAACCCGGATCATGGCCCGGAACTTCTTCCAGCGCGCGGTGCCGTAGAGGTCCAGCAGGAACGGGTCTCGGCGGTGCCGGTCGTGGTCGGCGTGGCGGTCTTCAGGACGTCGGAGGATGGACCTATGTTCGGACTCGACGATCGGACGAATAGGCTCTGCGACGGCCGGACCCGGCGCGAATGGCTCCGCGTAGGCGGCCTCGGCGCGCTCGGGCTCGGCCTGGGCGAGCTGCTGCGGGCCGGCTCCCACGCCGACCTGGTGCATGCCGCGCCGGCCGACTCCTCACTCGGGCGGGGGCTGGACGGGGTGACCTTCGGCCGGGCCAGGAACGTCATCTTCCTCTGGCTCCAGGGCGGCCCACCCCAGCACGAGACCTTCGACCCCAAGCCGGACGCGCCCGCCGAGATCCGCGGCCCGTTCCGCCCGATCGCCACCAACGTGCCCGGCATCCGCTTCTCCGAGCTCCTGCCGCGCACCGCGCGCCTGGCGGACCGGCTGGCCGTCGTGCGGTCGATCGCCACGAACGACACCAACCACGACGTCAGCGGCTACTGGATGCTGACCGGCTATCCGTACGGCCCGGGCATGCGCCGCCAGATCAAACCGACCGACTGGCCCTACTTCGGGTCGGTCGTGAAGATGCTCCGGCCGAGCGAGACGATGCCGGCGCTGACGACGGTCTGGGTCCCGGACCTGATGCGGCTGAACGACAGCGTCACGCCCGCCGGGCAGACGGCGGGGTTCCTGGGCGGCGCCTGGGAGCCCGAGCGGTTCGTCGGCGACCCCGCCGCGCCGGACTATTGCGTCGAGGGCCTGGAACCCCCGGCGGACCTCCCCCGGCTGCGCGTCGACCGTCGCCAGGAGCTCCTCGGCCAGCTCGACGGGTATTTCCGGGGCATGGAGCGGGGCGGCGCCCCCGCGGCCTGGGGCCGCTATGCGAGGGACGCCTACGCCCTGGTCTCCTCGGGCCGGGCCCGCGCCGCCTTCGACCTGGGCCGCGAGCCGGAAGCGGTGCGGGACCGCTACGGGCGGTACACCTGGGGCCAGTCGGTCCTGCTGGCGCGCCGGCTGATCGAGGCCGGCGTGCGGCTGGTCCACGTCAACTGGGCCCGCGAGCCGGGCGACGCGGCCGTGGACAACCCGATGTGGGACACCCACGCCCAGAACGCCGACCGCCTGCAGGACGTCCTCTGCCCGCAGTTCGACGTCACCTTCAGCGCGCTGCTGGACGACCTCGGGCGCGGGGGCTGCTCGACGAGACGCTGGTGGTCGCCGTCGGCGAGTTCGGCCGGACCCCGAGGATCAACGGCAAGGGCGGCCGCGATCATTGGGGCGGCGTCTTCAGCTTCGTGATGGCCGGCGCGGGGATCGCGGGCGGGCAGGTGTTCGGCTCCAGCGACCGCAATGGCGCCTACCCGGCGTCCGACCCGATCCGCCCCCACGACCTGACGGCCACGATCTTCCACCTGCTCGGGATCGACCCCCGGGGTACCTTCGCCGACAAGCTCGGCCGGCCGCAGCCGGTTACGCGCGGCGAGCCGCTGCGGGCGGTCCTCGGGTCCGCGCCGGCCACGGCCGCGCGGTGCGAGCCGGGGGGCGACCCGGCGTTCGTCCCGCCCTACGACGCGAGCCTGCTGCTCGACGCCGACTTCGCCTCGGGCCGGCCACCGCTCGCCGTCGCGCCGGCGTCCCGGGAGAAGGGCTGGAGGGGCTGGCCGCTCGGGGCCGAGGCCGACGGTAACGGGCTGGTCGTGAGGGCCGAGGAGGCCCCGCGTCGTCACATCGCCCTCGGCTTCGGGCCCGCCGCGGTCGTCGCGGCCGGTGCCCGCGCGATCCTGGCGCAGGAGATCCGCTCGGCGCGGGGCGGGGAGTACGCCTTCACGGTGAAGGCGAGCGGCGGCGGGGCCACGCGTGAGCGATTCGAGGCGGACTTCCGCGGCCGGATGACCTGCCGGCTCGTGCTGTTCCGGTTCGCGGGCGCGTCGAAGGACCCGCGCCAGGGCCAGGAGCTGGCCTCGCTGACCATCCGCCCCGACTACGGCGAGGCCCGGTCGTTCACCCTGCGGCAGTACCTCGGGTCGACGGCGGGCGGGATGAACTTCCCGGTCGGTCACGGCCTGGGCGTCGCGGTGGTCGTGGAGAACGCGACCGGGGCCCCGATCGAGCGGGCCGGCGATCCGGCGGCGTCCGCCGGCCTGATGGTTCAAGAGGTGGCGCTGAGCTTCAGCGCGCGGCCGCGGCACGAGAACACGATCGATTGATCGAGCAGTCGCGGTGCGGCCCTTCCCGCCTTGAGTGACGGGGGTACCTGCGCACCGCTTCTGAACCGGGCCAATGCCACCCTCTGGCTGCAATCGAAGAGGCCCGCCGGGAGCGTCGTCGAGCGAGTAAACGGGCGTGTGACGGCGGCTGAAGGACCAACGGCTCCGCAGTCCGGATGCTTGACAATCCAGGCCTGGTCCCAAGTCGCGCCTTACGCACTGGCGGGGGATTCCCGCCCATTTACTGTCGTCAGGCCGAGGTTGTCGCCGTACCATAACGAGAGCCCCAAGGTGGTCCAATCCCAGGGGCGCACTTCAGCGTTCCCGCCATTGTTGTAGATCGTGACCAAGCCGGCATTCTCATCGGACAACTTGGTCAAGAGGCTCAGACGGTTCGGGGTCTTGGTGTGGTACGTCTGGAGCCTGACCAATCCCTCATCTTCCAGCGAGACGGCCCAATTGCGGAGACGTTGCAGAGCGGGCCGATCCTCTTCCCGCATGGCCGCGATCGAGTCGTCGAAATCGCCCACCCCCTGGACAACGGAACCAGTGGATGTGGACCGAGGTGGCGAAGGCGAGGGTTCGACATTTTGCCGCTCGGCTCCCACACGCTGAGGGACGATGATCTCGGATTCCCCGACCCTGTAGGAGGAGACCGTCACGAGGTCGATCAGGAGCCGATCGGCGGTGACCGCTTCCAGATAGCCAATCAGGCGGACCAGTTCCTCCGGGGCGTCATCAAGGACCAGAACGAGCCGGAACTGACCCCGGGCAAGGCATCCGGTCAGCCCCTCCGCGAAAGCCTCTGTGTCGAATGACCCCTCTTGGTCGTTGGTGGCGACGGCACCGGCTAAGTCCGCGTATCCCCGGTCACGCAGGTGCCGTCCGAGGATGTCCCGCTCCAGGACTCCGTGGTCGAGGCCATTGAGATAGGCTGCATAGGTGAGGATTTGGGCGACGATGGCACGCCGGGCCTCGGCGTTCCGGGCCAGCTTTACCTCGATGATCGTCAGTCGCCCGGTTGGCTCGACCGCGATCAGGTCTGCGTAGTTATTGCCCAGCAGAACTTCCCGTCCGAGGATGACCAGACGTGGGGCGCCGGCGAGGGGCAGGATTTGCGGGGCCTCCTCGACGAGTGTGTGGAGGGCGTCCTCGGCAGGGAATCCGGCTGAGGCAAGCAACTGCCATCCATGCCCGTCATTCTTCCAGATGGCTGTCATACATGTGAACCCCAAATCCATTGCGAGCTTGAGTGCGACCGACGATTGGCCTTTGTAGGGTCCGCTCTGCGGACCGATCCCTCGAATCGCGATCGGGTTCGGTCCGCAGAGCGGACCCTACGGCCGACGGCGATCCTCAGATCTCCCACACCCGACGGCCGCCGAGGTACATGGTCAGGAAGCCGTCCTCGCTGACCTTCAGGACGGGCCCGTGGTACGAGGCGGCGATCGCGGCGAGCGTGCGCGCGCCCTCGACGGCGCGGGCGATCCGCAGCGCCTCGGGGTCGATCTTCAGGATGGCGCCGAAGGTCAAGAGACGGCCCTGGAGGTCGGTCACGACGGCGCCGTCGATGCCGGCGATCGCCTCCAGTACGGTGTCGTCGAGGTCGATCAGCGCCCGGCCGCGGACGACGTGGTGGAGCGACTGCTTGGCCAATCGGGGCGACAGGTTGTCGGGGTCCTCGGGGTCGTCGGTGGCGACCTCCTCGACGATCCGGTCGGCCGGCGCGATCAGGTGCGGGATCGACGTCGACGGGTCGCGGAGGACGACGAACAGGGCCCCGCGGCGGTCCTCGCTCAGGTTCAGCGCCGCCTGGAACAGCTTGGTGGCGAGGTTCGCCGGGCACGCGGTCCCGACCGCCTTGCACCAGTCGGCGAACTTGGTCGGGATGTCCAGGAGCCGCCAGTGCGCGTCGCTGAAGGCGAACGCCATCGTCCCGCGGGCGAAGACCTTGATCTCCTGCGACGGGGTCAGCACCAGGCAGATGTGCCCCCCCGAGCGGGTCGCCTTGGCGTGGCTGGCGTAGGCGCGGGGGCAGGGGTCGACGGGCGGGTCGGGGCCCTGCGCGGGCCGACCAGCGGCCGACGTCGACGGCGCGGAGCAGGTCGCCCTGGCGGTCGACCAGGAACACCGAGCGGACCCCATCGCAGAGCCGGTGGTAGCCCTTGATCGCCGTCAGCCGGGCGTTGAACCGCGGCGCCCCCTCCTGGTCGACGCCGCCGGGGGCGGCGGGGTCGGCGTCGGTGCCCAGCAGCAGCGCCCCGGTCGAGACCCGGCGGTTCTCGTAGGTCGACAACGCCGCCACCCGCAGCGCCTCCAGCGCGGCGGGGACGCGGAACAGGTCGTTCGGGTTGAGGTAGTCGGCCACGACCAGGTCTTCGAGCGGATACTGGTACCGCTCCAGGCGGTGCGCCAGCTCGGCGTCGAACAGGGCGCGGAACCGCATGTCGAGCGTCCGCAGGATGACCCCGACCAGCCTCCTCTGCGCCGGCAGGAACGGGGCGGGGCTGCTCGGCTGGAACAGGTGCCGCGTGCCGAACCAGTCGATCGTCACGCCGAGGCCGTCGGGGTCGTCCGACAGCCGGAAGTGCTCCGACCGGCGGCAGCCCCTCCCAGTTGATCTGGCTCCGGTCGCCCTGCGCCTCCAGCAGCGCGTCGGGGAAGAAGTGCTCGAGGGTGCGCCTCAGGAACGTCTGGTTCAGGCCGACGACCCGCGAGACCGGGGCGGTCGGCCGCTCCGCCAGCGTGACCGGCTCGTTCTCCATGGGATCGACCCCCGCCCCTCGGCACCGTGTCCCCGCCGCGACCCGACGATCGGCCCCATTCTACCCGGAAGGCAACGCGGGGCCGACCCGGCAGTGCCGGTGCGGGCGCGGTTCCGGTCGGGTTCGGTGGGGTGGCCGGGGTCGCGCGGCGACCTCGCAAATCTCACCGGCGGGGCAGGACCTTCGCCCCGTCGGCCGCGACCCGGTGGTGGATCTGGATGAGCTTCGCGCCGTCGAACGGGAACGGCGCGAGCTGGTCGACGCAGCGGAACAGGCGGATCTTCCGCACCGGGGCCCCGGCGCGGGCGACCTCGAACGAGCCGATCGGCTCGATGGCGCGGAACCACTTCTCGTAGCAGTGCGGCTCGGTGACGTGGTCGTTGACGGCGACGAGGATGCCGTCGCGGCCGACCCACTCGGCGGGGCGGCTCCAGAAGGCGAAGCTCCGCGCGTCCCAGCCGCTGTAGCAGAGCACCGGCGTGGCGGCGGCCTCGCGCACGGCGAAGGCGAGCTGGCCGCTGTGATACCACGAGCTCGGTGAACAGGAACGTCCCCGGCCGGTCGAGCAGCCCGCGGCGGCGCAGCTCGCGGCCGACCTCGTCCCAGCCGTACATGTCGAGCGTCGGGTCGCGCGCCACGCGGATCAGCCCGAGCGTCCCGCGCCCCCCCTTCTGGAGGATGCCCAGGTGCGCCTGCACCAGGACCATCGCGGCGCCCATCATCGGCAGGGCCGCCATCACGGCCAGCCGCCTCGCGAACCGGCGCGGGTCGGCCCGCCACCGCGCCTCCCACGCCCTCCCGAGCATCGGGAACAGCGCGAGGAACCCGACCAGCGTCCAGTGCGGCAGGATCGGCCGGGTACACGCCACCGCCAGGAACACCGCCAGCGGCACGATCGCCTGGCAGATCAGGAACCGATCGGCCGCGACGGGTTCATCCCCCGACCCTTCCCCTTCGCGAGAGGGGGGCGTCGCGGGGCCGGCCAGCAGGAGGCGGCCGTGCCTGACCAGCAGGACGACCATCGGCAGCCAGATCCACGGCAGCAGGTACGCCGCCTGCCCCAGGATGGCCGCCGCCAGCGCCTCGGGACGGAACCGGACCTCGCCCACCGCCCGCCCCCCCTGGAAGGCGAACGAGGCCCACCCGTGCGCGGCGTTCCACCCGACGACCGGCGAGAACACCGCCAGCCCGACGGCCAGCGCCAGGTAGGGCCCGGGGCGCCTCAGCCAGCGTCGCGACGAGGGCCCGGTCGCCAGGTAGAGCAGGGCGCCGGCGGGCAGGAAGACGGCGTGGTACTTGCTGAGCATCGCGCCGCCCCACGCCAGGCCGACCCCGAGCCAGGGCCGCGTCCGGCCGGGCATCGCGAGCGCCGCGGCCAGGCGGTCGAGCGTCAGCAGCCAGAAGAACAGCAGGGGGCCGTCGGGCAGGGCCCAGGTGCTCGCGAACAGGCCGAAGTAGGCCGTCAGGTTCAGCGCCACGGCCGCCATCAGCCCCGCGCGGTCGCCGTAGAACCGCGACGCCAGCCGCGCCATCAGCCAGGTCGAGCCGGCGAACAGCGCCACGAACCCCAGCCGCAGGCTGAACGCCGAGGCGTGGCCCCCGGCCGCCGCGATCCCGAGCCTCTCGACCAGGGCGACCATCGGCGGGTGGTCGAAGTAGCTCCAGTCGCGATGCACGGCGAACAGGTAGTGGTACGCCTCGTCGTTGCCCGGCCCCAGGCTCGCGGCCCACGCCAGGCGGAGCAGCCCCGTCGAGACGATCAGGCCCCAGAGCGCGCGTCGCGTCGTCATCCCTGACCTCGCATCGTGCCGTGAATCGGTCGGGGGGCGGACGGGCGGGATTCTAAAGCGAAACTCGATCGCGGGATAGCTGACTTTGTGGGGAGGGTCGGGGACGCGGCCCGGGCGTGAGGCACGCGACGGCCTCGGGCTGGGCGCGCGGGCGGTGATCGGCCGATAAACCCCCGGAGGGGATGCGCCAACGAGGGCGACCGGCCTTGCCGGGCCCGGGGCCCTCTGCTACGATCCCCGCGCCTCGGGGGCCCGGGATCGGGGACGATTCGGAGAGACGTCGCGATGACCAACCGACGCGCCTGGCTCCGCCGCGGACTGCTGCTGGCGGGGCTCGGCATCCTGGCCTGCGAGCAGGCCTGGCGGCACGGCCGCGACTACGTCTTCGCCGACCAGTTCGCGGTCGTCGAGCCGGGCAAGATCTACCGCGGCGCCTGGCAGCAGCCCTGGCCGATGCGGCGGATCGTCCGCGAGCGCAAGATCAAGACCGTCCTGGCGCTGGCGCATCCCCCCGACCACCCGTTGGCCGTCCGCGAGCGGGCGATGGCCCGCGAGCTCGGCTACCGCTGGGTCCACATCCCGATCGTCGATGACCGCGGCCTGGGCGACTACCGGGTCATCAACCAGCACCTCGAAGAAGCCGCCGCCGTCCTGGCCGACCCGGCCAACTACCCGATCTATTTCCATTGCCACCACGGCATCAACCGCGCCTCGATGGTCCAGATGGCCTACCGCACCAAGCATTGCGGCTGGACGCTGGAGCAGGCGACCGCCGAGATCTCCCGCACGTTCGGGCTGGTCGAGGTCTCGCACGGGCCCGACTACCGCCACATGGAGTCGTTCTACGTCGAGCACGTCCTGCCGTTCCGCCGCCCGACCCCGCCCGCACCCCCGGCCACCGCCAGCCGCTCGGACCAGGACGCCACGCCCCGGCTCTGATCGCGGTCTGCGGCGCGTTTCCCCGGACGCCCGCTCCCCTTATGATGGGATTGATGACCGATATCCGAAGCCCCGGGCTGCTCTACGCCAAAGGCCTCCTCTTCCTCGGGGTGGGGGTGGCGGCCTCATCGCTCCTGCTCCTGGAGCACCCCAGCGCCAGGGTGGCCCTGCTCCTGGCCCTCGCCGTGTGGGCGTTCGCCAGGGCGTATTACTTCGCGTTCTATGTCATCGAGCACCACATCGACGGCCGGTACAAATTCTCCGGACTCTGGTCATTGCGCGATACCTGCTCCGGCGGGCGACGAGCCACGAGGCGAGACGAGACTCATGACGACCTTCACGATCGACCTCCCCGACAAGCAGGCGGGCAAGCTCCGGGAGCTGGCCAGGGAAGCCGGGGTCACGCCCGAAGAACTGCTTCGCACCGGCGTCGAGCAATGGCTGACTCGCCCAGAGAGCGATTTCTCCGAGGCCGCCGCCTACGTCTTGAAGAAGAACGCCGAACTCTATCGGCGGCTGGCATAGACCCATGCGCTACCTGACGCTGGACGAGGTGCTGGAGTTGCATCGGCTCGTCCTGGCCCAGTCCGGCGGCGCTCGGGCGTGCGCGACCGGGGCCCTGGAATCGGCCCTGGCGCAGCCTCGCATGACCTTCGGAGGCGAGGAACTGTACCCCACGCTGGTCGAGAAGACCGCGGCAATCGGCTTCTCGCTGATCCTGAACCATCCGTTCGTGGACGGCAATAAACGCATCGGTCATGCGGTCATGGAGACGTTCCTGGTCCTCAACGGGCATGAGATCGCCGCGACGGTCGACGAGCAGGAGCAGGTTATCCTCGGCCTGGCGGCGAGCCGGATGGGACGGATCGAGTTCGCCGAATGGCTCCTTTCTCACGTCGTCGAACGTCGGACCGCCTGACCGGATGTCGCGTCGGACGTCGTCGTCATCCCTTCGTTGAAACCATCCATGATTGATTCGACCTGCCCTCGATGCGGCCTAGCTCTTGTCCCGCCGGATGTCGTCGGGGGCGCGGTCGAGCTGTCGGTGGTGGTCCCGTGCTACAACGAGCAGGAGGTGCTGGCCGAGCTGCACCGGCGGGTCGCGGCGGTCTGCGAGGGGTTGCACGACCTCCTACGAGGTGATCCTGGTCAACGACGGGTCGAAGGACCGGACCTGGCCGACCATGCTGGCGCTGGCGGACGACGACCCGCATTTGGTGCTGGTCAACCTATCGCGGAACCACGGCCATCAGCTCGCGCTGACGGCCGGTCTGAGCCTGGCGCGGGGGCGTCGCATCCTGATCCTCGACGCCGACTTGCAGGACCCGCCCGAGCTCCTGCCCGAGATGATCCGGATCATGGAGTCGGGCGCCGACGTGGTCTACGGCCGCCGCCGCCGCCGCGAGGGCGAGGGGCCGTTCAAGAGGGCGACCGCCGCGCTGTTCTACCGGCTCATCGAACGGCTGACCGACGTGCCGATCCCGCGCGACACGGGCGACTTCCGCCTCATCAGCCGCCGCGCGCTCGACGTCCTGCTGACCTTCCCCGAGCGGCATCGGTTCCTGCGGGGCATGGTCAGTTGGATCGGCTTCCGCCAGGAGCCGATCGTCTACGACCGCCAGCCCCGCCTGGCCGGGACGACCAAGTACCCGCTCCGCAAGATGTTGCGGTTCGCCGTCGACGCGATCACCGCGTTCTCGATCAAGCCGCTCGCCCTGGCGAGCTGGGCCGGCATCGTCACCGGGCTGTTCGCCTGCCTGCTGGTGGTCTACTCGCTGGCCTCTTGGCTGTGGGGCAAGCCCGCCTCCGGCTGGACGAGCCTGATGGCCGCCATGGCGGTGATGGGGAGCGTGCAACTGGTCATGCTCGGGATCATGGGTGAATATCTGGGACGGATGTACGAGCAAGGGCAAGAGCCGCCCACTGTTCATCATCGACCGGGTCGTGCGCGGGGGCGAGGGGGGGCGGGTCGGGGATGGCAGATGCCGGATGGCGGAGGGCGGATCGTGAATCGGTCATCCGCCATCCGCAGATGACGGGCCCCGTGCGGGAATTTCGAAATTCCGTTCCCGTCCTTGATTCTCGGGTACGTAATCTGAACAATGATCCGTTCGCCCGCGGGGTCCGGGCGTCCGGACGACCATCTCGTTGGGGCAAGAATCCGGGGTCGGACCCGGGGTCTGGGGGGTTCCTCGATTGGACATTCGGCCTGCTCGCGTCGGCGACGTTCCCGCCATCCAGGATCTGATCCGCACGTTCGCCGACCGGAAGCTGATGATCCGCCGGTCGCTGGGCGAGCTGTACGAGACGATCCGCGAGTTCCTCGTGGCGATCGACGCCGACGGCCGGATCGTCGGGTGTGCGGCCTTGCACGTGTTCTGGGAGGACCTGGCCGAGCTGAAGTGCCTGGCGGTCTCCGAGTCCGTCCAGGGGCGCGGCGTGGGTCGGCATGCTCGTCGACGCCTGCTGGGAGGCGGCGCGCGAGCTGGAGATCCCGACGGTCTTCACGCTGACGTACGTCCCCGGCTTCTTCGAGAAGTGCGGCTACGCGCGGATCGACAAGGCCGAGCTGCCGCACAAGATCTGGAACGAGTGCGTGCGCTGCCCGCTGTTCCCCAGCTGCCAGGAGACGGCGCTGGTGCGCTCGTCGTCGTCCGAGCCGTTCGGCGCGGCGTTCGGCGCGGCGGCCGGGGCGCTCGTGCCGCTCGGGGCGCTGATCCGCGCGGCCCCGAGTTCGGATTTGAGATTTCGATTGAAATCTCAGATTCAGATTTGAAATCTCGAATTTGGATTCGAGATCCCGACCGGCCCTGGACCCCGATGCGACGCGCGCCCATGATCCCCCGGAGGCGTCCGACGCGACCCGCGGCCGGGGCGGCCGCGCGGCGGCCGGGGTGGCGATCGCGGCGGCGACGGCCGCGCTGATGATCGCGACCGGGTCGCGGATGGCGATCGTCTGGGACGAGGGGCACGTGATCGCCCGCGAGGCGCGCATCCGCGCCTGGTGCCGGGCGCTGCGCGACCCGTCGTGGTTCGCCGCGCACGGCGAGGCGCCGCTGTCGGACCTCGTGCAAGACAGCCTCGCGCCCCCCACGCCCGACGAGGTCGCCGACCGCGGCAAGCTGCTCCGCCCGCCCGTCATCGACTGGTTCTGGCCGTTCGGCCGCGAGGAGCCGCACGGGCACCCGCCGTTCTACGCGATCGTCGGCATGGTCGGCGACGTGCTGGCGCCGTCGTGGCCGATCCTGGCGCGGGCCCGGCTCGGGCCGATGCTCGCGTTCGCCCTGACGGCCGGCGTTGTGTTCGCCTTCGTCGCCCGACGCTGGGGCGCCTGGGCCGGCGCGGCGGCGTCGGGGGCGTGGGTGTTGCAGCCCCGGTTGTTCGCGGAGGGGCACTACGCCGGCTACGATGCGCTGCTGTCGTCGCTGTGGGTCGGGTCGATCCTGGCCTTCGCCAAGGCCGTCGAGGTCCCCGAGGCGCGCGACGGCCCCGGTGGGCGTGGGTGGCCGCCTTCGGGGCGCTGGCCGGGTTCGCGGCCGACACCAAGCTGACCGGCTGGTTCCTGCCTTTGCCGTTCGTCGCCTGGGTGGCGCCGCGGCGCGATCGAAGAGGTTGGATGACGCTCCTGGTCGGCGGGGTCGTGGCCGTGCTGGTGCTCTACGCCTTCAACCCGCCGTGGTGGAACGACCCGGTCGCCGGGCTGGGGCGGTTCCTGCGATCGAACCTGACCCGGTCGAAGACGATCCGCATCCCGGTGCTGTTCCTGGGGCGGATCTACTCGACGCCCGACGGCTCCCTGCCGTGGTACAACACGCTGGTCTGGACCGTCTTCGTCACGCCGGTCGGGTTCCTGGGGCTGGCGATCGCGGGTACGGTGCGGGCCGTGCGGAGGCGTCGGGCCGAGCCGATCGGCCTCTTGATGGTGGGTCACTGGGCGTTCTTGCTGGTGCTCCGCGCGCTGCCGCACACGCCCGGGCACGACGGCGTGCGGCAGTTCCTGCCGGCGTTCGGCGTGCTGGCGCTGGTGACGGGGCTGGGGGCGGCCTCGGCGGTCGAGCGGCTCGGTCGGTGGGGCCGGGCGCTGGTCGTCGCCGCCTTGGCGGAGGGGGCCGCGGGCGTCGCCTTGATGATGCCGGTGCCGCTGTCGTACTACAGCCCGGTCGTCCGCGGCCTGCCGGGCGCCTCGGCGCTCGGCATGGAGCCGACCTACTTCTGGGACGCGCTGTCGGACGACGCGCTGGACTGGCTCAACGCCCACACCGCACCGGGCCAGAACGTCCGGTTCGCCAACCTGCCGACCTCGCTGTTCTACCTCCGCCGGACCCGGCGGCTGACGGCGCCGCTCTGGACCGGGCCGGGGGTGACGGCCTGGTACGTCGTCCAGAACCGCCCCGGCATCCTCAGCCGCCTCGACCGGGCCCTGATCGCGCGCGGCCATCCGGCCTTCGTCGTCGCCAAGTGGGGCGTGCCGCTCCTGTGGATCTTCCCGTATCGTGAGGTCGAGGCGCTGGCCGGCCCGTAGGGCGTGCGGACGCGATCGGGATTTCGATTGCGATCGCGACGCGGTGGACGCATTGTGGGATGTGGGGGAGACGTCCGCGGATCGGCCGGGCCCTCGCGATCGGGAGCGCATGACGACGCCGTCACCGTCCTACGACCTATTCATCAGCTACACCCACCGCGACGACCCCGACGGCTGGGTCGAGCGGCTCGTCGCCCCGCCATCGTCGAGGAGCACGCCCGCCTCCCCGGCCTGGATTGCCTGGCGCTCGACGCCCTGCCCGCGCCGACGCGCTCCGCCTGCTGGAGACGTACTGCACGTTCGATGGAGACACCGAACGCGACGCGGCCCGCCGGGTCGTCCATCGGCTGGGGGGCCACGCGCTGGCCGTGGAGGTCGTGGCCATCTACCTCCGGCAGACCCCCGAGGTGTCTTACGCCGGATACGCGACGCGGCTGGGGGCGGAATGGAAGTGATCACGTAAGCGGGACCCACCCTGAGCTCGTAAGCGGGGCCCACCTCGGTCCTCAAGATGGCCGCTCTGGACAAAAGCGGCGAACCTGGCTCACTCGGCCTTGCGTCCCTTCTTCGTCTTCATCGACTCGCGGAAGCGATAACTCTCGCCGTCCATCTCGAAGATCGCGCAGTGATGGGTCAGGCGGTCGAGAAGGGCGGCGGTCATCCGTTCGCCCTGGAAGATCTGGCCCCACTCGCTGAACGGCAGGTTGCTCGTCACCAGGATGCTGCCGCGCTCGTACCGGTCGGCGAACACCCGGAACAGCAACTCGACCCCGCCCCGGCTCATCGTCCCGTAGCCCAGCTCGTCGCAGATCAGGAGGTGCGCCCGGTCGAGCCGCGCGAGGAAGCGGTCCAGGGTGTACTGCTTCTGCTCCTTCTCCAGGCGACTGACCAGCTCGGCCGCCGTGAAGAACCGCACCCGCAGGCCCGCGCGACACGCGGCAAGCCCGAGTCCGATCGAAATGTGAGTCTTTCCAGTTCCGTGGGTCCCTACGAAACAGCAGTTCGACTTCTGGGTGATCCACTCGCACCGCGCCAGCTCGAGGATCTTCGGCTTGGAGAGCTGCGGCATCGCGCTGAAGTCGTACGTGTCGAAATCCTCCTCGACCGGAAAGCCGGCGTCCTTGATTCGCGCGGCGACCGCGTTGGTGGCACGCGTGGCGAGTTCCAGTTCGGTGAGCCGGAGCAGGAACTGGGCGAAGGTCTGGTTGCTCGCCGCGGCGTCCCGCGCCAGCTTCTCGAATTCGCGGACCATCGTCGGCAGCCGCAACTGCCGCAGTTGAGTCTTGAGCAACTCGGTCGTGACATCGGCCATCGGCGGACTCCTTTCCACTCCGAGGTTGAGGGATGACGGATCACGCGAAGAACACGCTCACGGCACCTCCCGCGGCGGGGCTGCTCAGCAGTTGATCGAAGCGGCCGAGGTCGGGGAGTGGGACCTCGACCCGAGGTGCGGCGGCCTCGGCGCAGCCGGATTCCGGGGCATCGCGATTCTTGACGGCCGCGGCCGCCAGCGACCGTGTCCGCTAAGGGTCTGGAACGGAATAAGCATTACGACTTGCCGTGCGATCCGGACGACTCAGGCCTGATCGTGTAGTTCCACTCACCATGGAAGTCATGGGGATGCAGCCGGACCCGCTCCATCTGCTGCTTCGTCAC
Organism: uncultured Planctomycetaceae bacterium; assembly: GCA_963708145.1. Lineage (GTDB taxonomy): Bacteria > Planctomycetota > Planctomycetia > Isosphaerales > Isosphaeraceae. Next base: position 1,858,290 of record OY970189.1, read on the forward strand.
CTTGACCTTGGTCGGGTAGCTCCCCGTATCCAGCCGGGCCTCCACCTCCAGGCCCGTCGCGGTCCGCGTCGCGGCGATCAACTCGACGACCACCTGATGGCTGACCAGTGGGCGGCCCCGCCAGTTCATCGTGATGTGCGAGAACAGCCGGTGCTCGATCTTGTTCCACTTGCTCGTGCCCGGCGGGAAGTGGCAGACCGTCACCTCCAGGCCCGTCTCGTCGGCGAACCGCTGGAGTTCGACCTTCCACAGCCGGACCCGATAGCCGTTGCTGCCCCCGCCGTCGGCACAGATCAGCAACCGCCCGGCGTCGGAGTACATCTCCGACCCCATGCCGGACCACCACCGCCGGATGCCCTCGACGGCGAAGCTGGCCGTGTCGTGATCGACGCCCACGTTGACCCACCCCAGGTCCCAGCCCATGTCGTAGATCCCGTAGGGGATCGCCTTGCCGACGCGGCGGTCGGGGAAGTCATGGACCAGGGCCTCCTCGGGCTCACCCGCCGGTTGCCACTCCCGGCCCCGGTTGGCGTACTGCCCGACCAGCTCCTTCTTCTTGGTGTCCACCGAGATGACCGGGGAGCCCGCGGCGATGTACCGCCCGCTGATCTCGCTGATGTAGCGGAACTGGGCGTCACGGTCGGGGTGCTGCCTGCCCTCCAGGGTCTTGGCCATCGCCTGGAGGCTGTAGCCGAGGTGGTGGAGCATCTCCCCGACGACCCGATGGCTGACGGCGAACCCCTGGCGGCCCAAGGCCTCGGCCAGTTGGCGGGTGCTCTTGCAGGTCCACCGCAGCGGGGACATCGGGTCGCCCCGCGTCTCGGGGGCGATCAGTCCCTCCAGGGCCACGAGGATCGCCGGCTCCTTGTCGCGGAGCTTCTTGCGACCTCCGCCGGGCCGTCGGACGCGACCGGGGGGAGGGGGTGGAGCGTCGAGTTCCTTCAACGCCCGCTGGATCGCGGCGTGAGAGATGCCCGAGGCCCGACTCACGCGGCGGATGCCGCCGTAGCCCAGGGAGCGGGCCTCGACGGCGGCGAGGAGCCGTCGCTGCCGCTCGTCGAGGTTCGGCAGGATCGCGGCGAACTTCCGTTGGAGTTCAGGATCGTCGGGCATCCGTCCATTATGAGCCGCAGCGACGAATTATAACAGTTGTTTCGTTCCAGGCCCTAAGCTGCCCGCCGGGGTTTCTTTTCACTTTTCGCCCGCAAGCTTCGGCTGTAGGAGTCGAACCCGCCTTCGACGGCCTCGCGCAGCCCCGCCCGCGTGGCATGACTCCGCACCGGGATCTCCTGGTACTTGACCTGGCGGAAGACCGGCTCGATTTCGTTCAACTCCGGGCTGTACGGCGGCAGGAAGTACAGGTAGATCCCCGCCGCCGCCAGACCCGCCCGCGCCCGCCTCACGACCCCGCTGGTGTGCAGGCTGGCGTTGTCCAGGACCACCACCCGCGGCACCTTCGACCATGGCAGCGACCGCACGAATGCCAGGAAATCGTACGAGTCCCACGTCCGCTCCGCGGTGAAGACATCCAGCCGCGGCCGCCCGCCGTAGGGGCGGTAGGCGGCCATCGCGTTGACCCGCCGCCCCTGCGGGGCCTCGGACTTGACCCGCTTCCGCTGCCGAGGCAGCGCCCAGGTGTAGGCCGTCGGGAGCGTCGGCGCGAACCCGCACTGGTCGAGGTAGTAGAGCTTGATCCGGCCGGCCCGGGCCTTGTGCTTCAGGTTGAGCAGCACCCGCTTGGCCCGCGCGACCCTGGCCGGGTCCTGCTTGTGCCGCAGCCAGCCGGCGGTCCGGCCCCAGCGCGCCCGGAGCAGCCCGAGGTAGCGGCGGATTTGGCGCGGGCTCAGCGCGATCCCGCGGGGGACGAGCGCCTGGCTGAGCTGGCGGCTGGTCCAGGTGCGGTCGTCGCCGAGCAGGGCCCGCAGCGCCCCGGTCACCTCGCGGCGTCGGGCGTCGTCGAGTGGCGGCCCGGTGCGGCGGGGGAACAGCGCGGCGATGCCGCGGCCGAGGAAGTCCTTGAGCACGGCGCGGACGGTGTGCCCGCAGTAGCCGAGGTGGTCGGCGATCCGAGGCGCCGCCCACCCGGCGTCGGCGAGGCAGACCATCTCCAGGCGGTCCCGCGCCCGGGGCGGTAGGTCGGCCCGGCGAAGGGTTTGCAGCTCATCGCGGGTGGCGTCATCGAGGTGGATGCGGATCATACCGGAATTGTAGGGGAACCTCGGCCACACGCTTAGGCCGTTGGTTCTCATTTTGTTCGATCGCTCTCACAGCATGTGGGGAAAGGGTGACCTAGCCTTGCGGTATGAACACCCGCACCGCTTATCCCAGCGACCTGACCGACGCCGAGTCGGCCCAGCTCCAGCGCGTCATCCCGGCCCCCAAGCCCGGCGGCCGCCCCGCCAAGCACCCCCGTCGCGAGATCGTCAACGCCCTGCTCTACGTCGCCCGCACCGGCTGCCAGTGGCGGGCCCTGCCGCACGCCCTGCCCCCTTGGGCCACCGTGTCCTGGTACTTCCGCATCTGGAAGAAGGACGGCACCTTCGACCGCCTCATGGACCTGCTCCGCGGCGACCTGCGGCAGGCCCACGGCCGCCAGCGGCCGCCGTCGGCCGCCATCATCGACAGCCAGTCGGTCCGGACGACCGAAAAAGGGGGCCGCGCGGCTACGACGCCGGTAAGGGGATCAACGGCCGCAAGCGGCACATCCTCGTGGACGGGCTGGGCCTGATCCTGTCGGTCGTCGTCCACGCCGCCGATATCCAGGACCGCGACGGGGCCAAGCTGGTGCTGGGGCCGCTGCGGCGCCGGTTCAGCCGGCTGCGGGTGGTCGTTGCCGACTCGATCGACAACGGCGGGATCGCCGAGTGGGTCCGCTCGCTCCGCGCCCGCAACCGGCTCCGGCTGGAGGTCGTGTCGAAGCGGGCCGGCGCCACGACGTTCGAGGTGATCCCGTTCCGCTGGCGGGTGGAGCGGACGTTCGCCTGGCTGGGCCGGTGGCGGCGGCACTCGAAGGATTACGAGGGGACGACGTCCAGCAGCGAGGCGTTCGTCAAGTTGGCGATGATCCATCTGATGGCCCGCCGGCTCGCGAAGAAATTGGGCAGACGATTGCTTTCCCCACACGCTGTAAGTAGGTCCGCAATAGTTTTTTGACACGACATTTGCTCGTCTGACCCCCGTCGCCAGATCTCGGGGGTCGAGATGAGCCGATTCCGACTGACCTACTGGCAGCGCCGCCGCCTCCGCCGACTGCTCAAGGCGACCACCCAGGCGCGGACGTTTCGCAGGACGTTGGCCGTGCTGGAACTCGACCGGGGCCGGTCCGCCGCCGAGGTCGCCGAGATGCTCGGCGTGACGCGGCAGAGCGTCTACAACTGGTTCTCCCGCACTTTCCGTGATCGATATGAGTTGATTCATTGAGTCGATTCGTCACGGTCGAGCACGGCGTCGCCCGGGATTCGACACGGACCTCTCAACACCAAAAGGGCCTGTACGAGCCTCGCCGGCGCGCACCGCGACCCCAGCCGCTCATGACCTCCCGAGAGGCCGCCTCACCCGGCCTGAAGGAATCGGCACCGGAGCGAGGGGAAGCCGGCGCGACCGTACATCTGACGCTTCAGGGTCTTCAGACGGTTGATCTGGCCTTCGGTTTGGCCATTGCTCCATTCCAGCGACAACGCCGCCTTCACCGCCGCCTCATCCTGCCTCAGCCCCTCCGCGAAGCCACGCAGCTCGCGAGCCACTCCGGGGGCCTGGACCCTGGCCAGCTAACTGTCCCATTGCCCCGACTGGCGTTGACGCACCATCGCGGCGAACTCGCTCGCGAGTTCGGCGGCCGTCCTCAGCTCCGGGCACCGAGCCCAGAGGGCATCGAGGAAACCACGCTCGTCCGGCTCCAACTCGGTCGATTCGGTCAGCAACCACCAGGAGACCCCCGGGAAGAGGGGCGCTTCACGGTGGGTCCCGGTCGGCTCGATTGGCCGGACACCGATCCACCCTGACGCCACAGCGCGACACGTCGCCGGACCATGAGGTAGGAGCCGCGGAAGCCCGGCGCCCGGATCTCCTCGGTCAGCCGGGCGGCATTGCGGCAACCCTCATCCCAGCGGCGCCTCAGGTCGTCCACGAACGGATCGACGCCGTTGGTCGCGTGGCGTCGGGCGTGCTCCGGGAAGGAGCCGGCGTGGAGCCAACGTCGGACCGTGCCGCGGTGCATGCCCAAGCGGCGCGCGATCGCCCTCAGGGAGACCCCTTGCCCGTCGAGTTCGAGGACGCGCTGGTAGCGCTCCAGCCGACGGGCACGCCGGTGCTGACTCTGCGCGACGGCGCGGGATGGCGAAGCGGGCGCGGGGGCGGGCGCGACCGTCGGCATTTCAGCGGCAGGATGCTCCGCCTCCTGGCCGGCAGCCACGGCCCTGGCCGCCTCCAGCACACCGGCATGATGCCGGTCGACCGCCCGCATCAACGCCTCCCGCAAGTTCAACAGCAGATGCCACCGATCAGCCACCTGCACCGCCTGAGGCGCGCCCTGGCTGGCCCCCTTGGTATACTCCTCGCCGCGGTCCCGGCTGATGATCTCGACCCCGGGATGCTCCTTCAGCCAGGACGCGAAGGAGTCGGCCGATCGCTCGGGAGCAAGTCCACCGGCCGGCGACGCTCCAGGTCACAGAGGATGGTGCCGTAACGTCGACCCTTCTTCCAGGCCTAATCATCGACCCCCAGCACGCGCACCGCGGCGGGTTGCGCGGGGGGCACGCCGGCCCCGCCGCAGCAGGGTGTCGGGGCTGGTGCTCATCCCCCAGCGGCGCTGCCAGTCGGGCGCCCGCCTCGCCCCCGAGGGCTTGGCCGATGAGCTCGATGCGCCTGCTGGAGTCGCGTGGTCGTCCGCGCCGAGACGGCGGCGCATTCGGGGAGTCGCTCGGCGAAGGTCGGCCGGTGGCACGCGGTGGCGGGGCAGAAGAAGCGGCGGGCCTTCAGCTCGATGCAGACGGCTCGGCCCTGCCAGGGCAAGTCGGCCAGCGTGCGGGTGTAGCGACTATGCACGCGCGGAAAGTACACCGCAATCGGGACACGGCGTGGTGGTGCCGATCGTTTCGACGAGCAGGGTGATCGTCTCACCGGCGATCAAGACGCCCTGGAGTGCGAGGGGGGCGGATTCGGGGAGGAGGGCCGGCAGCGACAAGCAAGGACTCCGATCGGAACTTCGGAGTGAGTCGGGACATCGGTCAACTTCCCATTGTACGCCGCTGCCTCACGGAAAGTGCGGGAGAATGCTCTGTAGAAAACCCGCGAACCTTCCGCCTTCCCGGCACGTATGACGAGGTGTGACCACCAGCAAATCTCCGATCCGGGTCCTCCAGGTCGCCTTCGATGCCGCCCGCGAGGCGGTCCCGGACTACAGCCACGTCAACAGTCCCCACAAGTTCACCCAGCCCCAGCTCCTGGCCCACTTGGTGCTCAAGGAGTTCCTCCGTCTCGATTATCGCGGCCTCGCCGCCCATCTGGCCGACCACCCCGATCTGGCTCGGCTGATCGGCCTGGAAACCGTCCCCCACTTCACCACCTTCCAGAAGGCGGCCGAGCGACTGCTGGTGGCGGCCCCGGCCCGCAAGCTCTTCGACGCCGTGCTGGCCCGGGCGTTGCGCGACAAGGTCCGCAAACGCCGCGTCCCCGTGGCGGCCGTCGACGGCACCGGGATGGGATCGCGACACGTCAGCCGGTACGCCGTGAAGCGGCGGGCGAAGACCGGAAGTGGCACGCAGGAAACGACTTGCTCCAGGTACCCAAAGGTCGTATCGGTGACCGACTGCCGGACCCACCTGGTGCTGGCGGCGGTCCCCGGCCGGGGTCCCGCCTCGGACCTGGTGCTGTTCAAAGCGGCGCTGGAGGAGGCCGCCGACCGGGCGCGGATCGGGACGCTGTTGGCCGACGCCGACTGCGACGGCGAGTGGGTCCACGAGCACGTCCGGGGGGAGTACGGCATTCGCACGCTGATCCCGCCGGAGCGGGGCCGGCCGTCGGCGAAGCCGCCGGCCGGGAAGTGGCGGCGTCGGATGAAGCAACGGTTCGACCGGAAGAAGTATGGTCAGCGGTGGCAGACGGAGACAGTCAACAGCATGATCAAGCGGCGGCTGGGCGCGGCGCTGCGGCGCGGGGTTATGGGGGCCAGTGCCGCGAGATCATCCTTCGGGTCATCACACATAACGTGATGATCGTTGTACGTGTCAGGGTTTTCTACAGAGCAACCCCCAACCGTTAAAAAACCAACGGCCGGGCGGAATTCTCGCCCGGTCCCGCGCCCGGATCGCAACTGTCATGGTGTCGTCAAACGGACTTCCTCAAATGAGGAGGAGCACACCATGATCGCTCACGCCTCCCACGCGACCCCCGCCCTGTCTCGGGCCCGGTGGAACCGGCCCGCCCCCCTGCCCGCCGTCGCCGACCCCACGCCCGACTCGGATTACCTCCGCCGCTGGATCGCCCGCCAGGCGTCGCGGCACTCCAACCTGCTCCAGACCATCGCCGCGGCTCCGAGGCCGGCCCGGGCCGCGGGCTGGCCCATCAAGCGGTGAGCTCAGATCGGCGGGGCCTCGACGCTGAGTCCCCGACGCGACCGGGTGGTTCGGCCTCGACGACGAGGCCCCGACGCCGGCCGTCGGACCGGGGTCACGATGACGAGACCCCAGGCCACCCGTCGCAAAACCCCGGGGGCGTGCTCTGTAGAAAACCCGCGAACCTTCCGCCTTCCCGGCACGTATGACGAGGTGTGACCACCAGCAAATCTCCGATCCGGGTCCTCCAGGTCGCCTTCGATGCCGCCCGCGAGGCGGTCCCGGACTACAGCCACGTCAACAGTCCCCACAAGTTCACCCAGCCCCAGCTCCTGGCCTGCTTGGTGCTCAAGGAGTTCCTCCGTCTCGATTATCGCGGCCTCGCCGCCCATCTGGCCGACCACCCCGATCTGGCTCGGCTGATCGGCCTGGAAACCGTCCCCCACTTCACCACCTTCCAGAAGGCGGCCGAGCGACTGCTGGTGGCGGCCCCGGCCCGCAAGCTCTTCGACGCCGTGCTGGCCCGGGCGTTGCGCGACAAGGTCCGCAAACGCCGCGTCCCCGTGGCGGCCGTCGACGGCACCGGGATGGGATCGCGACACGTCAGCCGGTACGCCGTGAAGCGGCGGGCGAAGACCGGAAGTGGCACGCAGGAAACGACTTGCTCCAGGTACCCAAAGGTCGTATCGGTGACCGACTGCCGGGCCCACCTGGTGCTGGCGGCGGTCCCCGGCCGGGGTCCCGCCTCGGACCTGGTGCTGTTCAAAGCGGCGCTGGAGGAGGCCGCCGACCGGGCGCGGATCGGGACGCTGTTGGCCGACGCCGACTGCGACGGCGAGTGGGCCCACGAGCACGTCCGGGGGGAGTACGGCATTCGCACGCTGATCCCGCCGGAGCGGGGCCGGCCGTCGGCGAAGCCGCCGGCCGGGAAGTGGCGGCGTCGGATGAAGCAACGGTTCGACCGGAAGAAGTATGGTCAGCGGTGGCAGACGGAGACAGTCAACAGCATGATCAAGCGGCGGCTGGGCTCGGCGCTGCGGCGCGGGGTTATGGGAGCCAGTGCCGCGAGATCATCCTTCGGGTCATCACACATAACGTGATGATCGTTGTACGTGTCAGGGTTTTCTACAGAGCATCGGATGAACCTTTTTTCGCAGGTACGCCGGGTCCGGGCTGGTGATCCAGGTCTTGGCCCGCTTCCAGCCGACGCCGAGGCGCTTCAGGGCCTGGCGGATGGTCTCGTCGCTGACCGGCCTGGGGGTGATCCCCTCGGCGAAGGCGACCTCGGCGGCCAGGTCGAGGGCCCACAGCGAGGTCGGCTTGCCGAAGTCGCGGGGGCTGCGATGCAGCAGGGCGCGGAGCCGCTCGGCCGCCGGGGCGTCGAGGGCGGGCCGGGCGGACCTGGGGCGGTGCGACTTCGGCTCCAGGCAGGCGGCGCCCTCGGCCGCGAAGGCGGCGATGGCGTTGCGGACCGTCTGGGTGGCGCAGCCCAGCCGGTCGCGGACCTCGGAGGGCTTGAGCCCCTCGGCGCTGGCCAGGAGGATCTGGGACCGCCGCAGGGTGAAGGCCGAGGGCGAACGCAGGCCGTCCCGAAGGCTCCGGTGCTCCTCGGGGGACAACGGGCGGACGAAAAGGGGTGGCTTCATCCCCCCTATACGACGGTGGCCTCGCACAGGATCAGTTGTGAGCCTGCACTAGGGCCTGTCTGGTAGATCACAAACGTATACTATAGCAGGAGCCTTGAACGAAAGGACTGCTATGGTTCGCCGCTACGAGCTGACCGACGCCCAATTCGCCACGATCGAGGATCTCCTGCCCAAGAACGGCAAGCGCGGGCGCAGTGGAACGACCACCGCACCACCCTCGACGGCATCTTCTGGCTGCTCCACACCGGCGCCCAGTGGCGCGAGGTGCCGGAGCGCTACGGCAAGTGGAAGAGCGTCTACGACCGCTTCCGCCGCTGGCGCAAGGACCGGACCATCGACAGCATCCTCGAGCGGCTGCACCGGAAGCTCGACGAGGCGGGCCGCATCGACCACGAGCTCTGGTGCATCGACGCCACGAGCATCCGCGCCAGTCGCTCGGCGGCCGGGGCCCGCCGCGAGGGCCCGGCGGGCGAGCCATCGGACCACGCGCTGGGCCGGAGCCGGGGCGGGTTCGGGACGAAGCTGCACCTGATCGTCGACGGCCACGGCATCCCGCTGTCGGTGTCGGCGTCGCCGGGCCAGGCGCATGAGTCGAAGCACGTCGAGCCGGTCCTGGAGGCGGTGCGCCTGCCCCGGCCCGGGCGGGGCCGCCCGCGGCGGCGGCCGCGGCGGCTGGCCGGGGACAAGGGGTACAGCTACCCGCGGGTGCGGCGGTACCTGCGGCGCCGGGGCATCGTGGCGGTGATCCCGACGCGGAAGGACCAGCGGCGCAACCCCCGCTTTGACACGCAGGTGTACCGCCGCCGCAACGTGGTGGAGCGGTGCGTGAACTGGCTGAAGGAGAGCCGCCGGCTGGGGACGCGCCACGAGAAGCTGGCGGTCCACTTCGTGGCCATGGCCAAGTGGGCCATGATCCGGCGGTGCCTGCGGCTCTTGGATTCATCAGACAGGCCCTAGGCCGACGCCCGGGCCGGTGCCGGCGCGAGGCGGCCCTCGCCTTCGGGGGCGAGGGGCGATATCATGGCCCTCCCACGACCACGACCGGCGCCCGCGGCGCCCCGGCCGCCGAGGAGGCGAGGGCCGGCGTCTAGCGGCGCGGGGCCGGCCCCGGGAGGATACAGCCATGCACGACGATCGGGATCGAGGGGGCTTGCTCACGGAGTTCGACGTCACGAGGAGGGGGTTCGTCGTCACGACGCTGGCCGCCGGCTTCGCGGCCGCGACGCGGCCGGTCGCCGCCGAAACCATCACGACCGACGCCAACGGCCTCGAAGCCGGCGAGGTGAAGATCCCCGTCTCCGACGGCCAGATCCCCGCCTACCGCGCCATGCCGGCCTCGGGCGGGCCGTTCCCGACCATCCTGGTCGTGCAGGAGATCTTCGGCGTCCACGAGCACATCAAGGATATCTGCCGACGGCTCGCCAAGCTCGGCTACTTCGCCGTCGCCCCCGAGCTCTATGCCCGCCAGGGGGACGTGTCGAAGATCGAGGACTTCCGCGAGATCATTTCCAAGGTGGTCTCCAAGGTCCCCGACGCGCAGGTGATGACCGACCTCGACGCGGCCGTCGCCTGGGCCAAGGCGACCGGCAAGGCGAACACCGCGAAGCTGGGCATCACCGGGTTCTGCTGGGGCGGCCGGATCGTCTGGCTGTACGTGGCGCACAACCCGAACGTCAAGGCGGGCGCGGCCTGGTACGGCCGCCTGGTCGCCGAGCCCGACAAGCTGCACCCGAAGAACCCCGTCGACCTGGCCACTGACCTCAAGGCCCCGGTCCTCGGCCTCTACGGCGGGGCCGACCAGGGCATCCCGGCCGAGACCGTGGACCGCATGCGCGCGGCCCTCAAGGCCGCGAACAAGACGGCCGAGATCGTCGTCTATCCCGACACTCCCCACGCCTTCTTCGCCGACTACCGGCAGTCCTATCGCAAGGACAAGGCCGAGGACGGCTGGAAGCGGATGCTCGCCTGGTTCAAGGCGAACGGCGTGGGCTGAGCGATCGAGAGTCGCGAACGTGATGTCCAGGCGGACAAGGCGTACCACGGCCTGCGCGCCGAGTCTCCATCGGTGCCGATCGTGACCCCCCCGGCCGGCGCGGCGCAACCACCCGCTGACCGAGCCCGAGAAGATGGCCAATCGGTTCCTCGCGCGGTATCGGATCGTGGTGGGGCATGGGATCGCCCAGTTGACCCGGTATCCGGTGCCGCGGCAGGTATGCCGGGGGTCGCGGTCGGCCCGCGCGGGTGGTCCGCATGGTGGCCATCCTGGTGGACCGGAGAACGCGCATTGTTCCGCGGAAGACCGACGACGCGGCGGCCTGAGTTCAGGACGGAAATCGAGCCGGGGAACGCCTCCCGGTTAATACGCAAGGACCCTATTGAGGGTCAGATCAGCCGAGCCCAAGCCCCTCGGAGGCGAAGGGACTTTGTGGCTGGTCAGCCACTCGGCGATGAGTCGCCTGTACTCGGCGTGACTCTCCTCACCGCCGTGACCTCCGAGATAGAAATCTCTGTCACTCAGCGTGATAACGGCTTGGCCGGACGACTTGTGGAGGCGGTACTTCGGAGGGCGAGGGGTGCGGACGGGCATGGGGGTAATCTCCGAAATCCGGTAAACTACCGGCTTCCCAAGAGTACACCGTCCCGTCCAACGGAGACAAGAAGGACAGTCTAAGTCCAGATCGAGATGCGGCTTAAGTCGAATACACCCGAGAGGATTCGAACCTCTAACCTTCGGTTCCGTAGACCGATGCTCTATCCAATTGAGCTACGGGTGCGCCGGGCCGGGGTGATCCCGGTGGAGATATCCTAACGGGGCCGGGGGCGGCGAGAAAACCCCAAACCGCCCCGAAATATCGGGGCGGGGCCCGCGGGGGGTTGAGGGGCCGCCCGCGAGGCCCGCGATCAGCCGCCGTCCGCGCCGGGGGCGTCGAGCACGATGGTGCGGCCCTGCTCGGCCGAGCGGTAGCCGGCCCAGACGACATCCATCGTCTTGAGGGTGTCGGCCCCGCTGGTCTCGTGCGCGGAGGGGCCGATCAGGCCCTCGATGAAGTGCGCCTGGGTGGCGCGATAGCCCTCGACGTAGATCCGGTCGGGCGGAGGGAGCGGGACCGGCCTCCGCTCGGCCGTCCCGGTCGGGCCGACCCGCTGGAGCGAGCCGTCGAGCTGGAGCCGCAGCGCCCCGGCCGTCCCCTCGGCGACGGTCTCGTTCAGGGCCCACTCGGGGCGGGCCAGGTCGGCCGGCGCGCACCAGCTCATGTCGAGCAGGCCGATCGCGCCCCCGGCGAACCCGACCGACAGGGTCGCCACGTCCTCGCCCGCGTGCCCCTCCCCGAATCGGCCCAGCGTCGCCGAGACCGTCCGGATCTCGCCGAACAGGTAGCGCGCCGAGTCGACCAGGTGGCAGCCCATCTCCAGCAGGATCAGCCGCGGCATCGCGGCGAAATAGGGCTGGTCGGCGAACCCGTCGGGGCGCAGGCGCGGGTCTCTCGGTGCGCGATCCGGACCCGGATCGGGCGGCCGATCGCGCCGGCGACGATCTCGGCCCGCAGGGCGCGGTACCACGGCCGGAACCGCCAGTTCTCGTGGATCATCAGCCGGACCCCGGCGGCGTCGCAGGCGGCGATCATCGCCACCAGGTCCGATCGCTCCAGCGCGGCCGGCTTCTGGCAGAGGATGTGGACCCCCCGGCTCGCGGCCCGCTCGACCAGCCCGCGGTGCGACTCGGGGCGGGTGCAGATCTCGACGAAGTCGAGCGGGCCGGCGTCGAAGAGCGCCTCCGCGTCGTCGTAGAGGCGGGCCCGGCGCGCCCCTCGCCGGCGCGGGCCAGCCGGTCGGGGTCGCGGTCGCAGAGCGCGACCAGGCGGGCCCCGGGGACCTCGCGCCACGCGTCCAGGTGGAATCGCGAGACGAAGCCGCAGCCGATCAGGGCGCCCCGGAGGAGGGGTGAGGAATCCATGCCGACGACCTCGACGGGTTCCGATCCGCCCCCCGGCCGCGGCGCGCGAACACGCGGCGGCGCCCCAGCATACTACCGGGGAGGGCCTCCGTTCGGAGGCCGGTGAGGGGATCGATCCTCGCGATTAGAACGTCCCGCGCGGGTCGGGTCCAGGGCCCGGCCCCGGGACGGCGACCGTGCCGGTTGCGTCGAGCCGAGGGGCTGCGTATCATGAGGCCAACGATCCCCCCGGCGTCCCGCGGCGCCGGGCGCTGTGATCCTCATGAGCGTCCCCCCCGTCGCGACGGGGCGGGGCCGCCCGTTCCCCCGGCCCGACCGCCGGGGGCGGGTCGAAACGCGATGAAACTCGGGAGGGATTCGACGGCATGTCCACGCCCGTGATGATCGAGGCCCACGCGCTGACCAAGCAGTTCGGTTCGTTCCTGGCGGTCCGCGACGTGTCCTTCTCCATCCCCCGCGGCCAGGTGGTCGCCTTCCTGGGCCCCAACGGCGCGGGCAAGACGACCACGATGCGGCTCCTGACCGGCTTCGTGGCGCCGACGCGGGGCTACGCCCGGATCGCGGGGATCGACGTCCAGGCGCACCGCATCGAGGCCGCCGACCACCTCGGCTACCTGCCCGAGAACGGGCCGCTCTACCCCGACATGACGCCGCACGCCCTGCTCCGCTTCTTCGGCGAGGCGCGGGGGATGTCGGGCCACGCGCTGCGCCAGCGGATCGACGCCGTGCTCGCGCAGTGCGCGCTCGAATCGGTGGCCTACAAGCCGATCGGCAAACTCTCGAAGGGGTACAAGCAACGGGTCTCGATGGCGCAGGCGATGCTCCACGACCCCGAGGTCCTGATCATGGACGAGCCGACTTCGGGCCTCGACCCGAACCAGATCCGCGGGGTCCGCAAGCTGATCCGCGAGCTCGGCCAGTCGAAGACGGTGCTCGTCTCGACGCACATCCTCCAGGAGGTCGAGCCGGTCGCCGACCGCGTGCTGTTCATCCACGACGGCAAGCTCGTCTTCGACGGCGAGCCCGCGGCGCTGCGGGCCGAGGGGCGGACGCTCGAGGAGCAGTTCCACCGCCTGACGGCGCAGCCCGCCTGATCCCCCGGCAGATGATCGTCGTCGAGTGATTTGCGGAAACGAAGGCCGGTGCGTTCCACGCACCCTACAGGGATGACCAAGGTGACCACTCTCCAGAAGAAACCGACCAGCCCGGCCCTCGCGGGCGAGCCGTCCGGGGCGGGCCGCGCGTGGCCGTTCCGACCGCACGTGATCGGGGCGGTCTTCAAGAGGAACTTCGCCGGCTACTTCAGCAACCCGGCGGGCTACGTGTTCATCACGCTGTTCGTCCTGGTCTGCTCGTGGGTCGAGTTCTACCAGCCGATCTTCTTCGCCAACAACCTGGCGAACCTCGACCCGCTCAACGAGAAGATGCCCTACCTGCTCCTGTTCTTCATCCCGGCGATCACGATGAGCCTGTGGGCCGAGGAGAGGAGGCAGGGGACCGACGAGCTCCTGTTCACCCTGCCGGCGCACGACGTCGACGTGGTCCTGGGCAAGTACCTGGCGGCCTTGGGCATCTACACGGTCGCGCTGGGGTTCTCGCTCAGCCTGGTGCTGATCCTCGCCTACCTCGGCCGGCCCGACCTCGGCGTGATGTTCGCCACCTACCTGGGCTACTGGCTGATGGGGGCGATGCTGATCGCGGTGGGGATGGTGGCCTCGCTGCTGTCGTCGAACGTGACGGTCGCGTTCATCCTGGGGGCGGTCTTCGCGGCGATCCCGGTCTTCGCCGGCCTGATCGGCTCGCCCACCGGGCGCGGGGTGCGGAGGCAGCTCGAAGACCTGTCGGTGCCGTCGCAGTTCCACGACTTCGGCACGGGGATGGTCCGGCTCTCGGGCGTCTTCTACTTCCTCTCGCTGGCCCTGGCCATGCTCTACGTGAACATGGTGCTGCTGGGCCGACGGCACTGGGCGGGGGGGGAGGCCAGCCGGGGCCGCTGGGTGCATTCGGCGGTCCGGATCGCCTCGGTGGTGCTGGCGCTGGCCAGCCTCAACGTGCTGGTGGGGCGGACCGGCTTCGGCATGGACGTGACCTCGGAACGGCTCAACACGCTCTCGCCCGAGACGATCGCGCTGATCAAGCAGATCCCCAAGGACCGACCCGTCTTCGTCCAGGCGTACTACAGCCCCGAGGTTCCCCGCGAGTTCGTCGAGACCAAGGCCGACCTGATCGCCTTGCTGAAGGAGTACGCCGCCTGGGGCGGCGACCGCATCCGGCTCAACCTGGTCGAGGCCGAGCTCTACTCGCCGCAGGCGCGCGACGCCGAGAAAAGGTTCGGGATCGAGCCCCGTCGCGTGATGATGGCCGACGAGGCGCGGCAGACGTCGTCGGAGATCGTCCTGGGCGTCGCTTTCACGTCGGGGCTGGAGGAGGTGGTCATCCCCTTCTTCGACCGCGGCCTGCCGGTGGAGTACGAGCTGACGCGGTCGATCCGCGTCGTGTCGCGGAGCAACCGCAAGAAGGTCGGCATCCTCAACACCGACGCCCGCCTGATGGGCGGGTTCGACATGCGCTCGATGGGACAGAACCCCGAGTGGTCGATCGTCACCGAGCTGAAGAAGCAGTACGACGTCAGCTCCGTGTCCCCCGACTCGCCGATCTCGGCCGACCTCGACGTATTGCTCGTGGCGCAGCCGTCGTCGCTGTCGCAGAAGCAGGTCGACAACCTGACGGCGTTCGTCAAGAACGGCGGCGCGACGCTCCTGTTCATGGACCCTTTGTTCTACGACAACCCGTCGATCTCGCCCGAGGTGCCGAAGATGCCGCCGGGCGGCCCGTTCGGAGGCGGCCCCCCGCCCGAGCCCAAGGGGGACCTGACCCCGCTCTTGACGCTGCTCGGGATCGACTGGCCGACCACGGAGATCGTCTGGAACCCGTACAACCCGCACCCGCAGCTCGCCGACCTGCCGCCGGAGGTCGTCTTCGTCGGCCACGGCAGCGGCGCCAAGGACGCCTTCAACCCCGACCAGGACGCGGTCAAGAGCCTCCAGGAAGTCGTCGGCATCTTCCCCGGCCTGCTCCGCCCGAGGGGGGGCAGCCCCGAGTTCATCCCCCTGCTGCGCACCAACAGCTCGGGCGGCACGGTCTCCTGGAGCGAGGCGGCGCAGATGGGCTTCATGGGCATCCAGGGCGTCAACCCGAACCGCCGCCACTTCCCCTCCGGGCTGGCCTACACGCTGGCCGCCCGCGTCAAGGGCACCCCGCCGACCCCGCTGCAAGCGGCGCCGGAGAAGGACAAGGAGAAGAAGGACGCCGCCAGGAAGCCGGCCGAGATCCACGCCATCGCGGTCGCCGACCTCGACATCATCTCCGAGCAGTTCTTCGAGCTGCGAAGGCGCCGCGTCGAGAACCTGGAGCTCGACAACGTGACGTTCGTGCTCAACTGCGTCGACGTGCTGGCCGGCGACGAGTCGTACGTGTCGCTCCGCAACCGCCGCCCCCGGCACCGCACGCTCGAACGCCTCGAACGCGACACCCGCGCGTTCGTCGACCGCCGCCACAAGGAGACCAAGGAGGCCGAGGAGGCCGCCAAGGAGCAGCTCGACACGCTCCAGAAGCGGCTCGACAAGGAGGTCGAGGCGGTCCGTGCCAGCAAGGACATGGACGAGCGCACCAAGGAGATCCGCGTCCTCCAGCTCCAGGAGGTCGCCAACCGCCGGCTCGACGTCGACCGCGCCAACATCGAGGACCAGAAGCGGCGCAAGATCCAGGAGGTCAAGGGGGACACCGAGCAGGCGATCCGCCGCAAGCAGAACGAGGTCCGCACGCTGGCGGTCGCGGCGCCCCCCCTGCCCCCGATGATCCTCGGCCTTTTGGTCTTCAGCCTGCGGCTCCGCCGCGAGAACCGCGGCGCCAGCCCGAACCGGCTGGCGTGAGTCGCGTTGCTCGGGGCCGAGGTTTGAGATGTCGGATGGCAGATTCGAGATGTCAAATGATAAATTTGCCATCTGGCATCTCAAATCTGCCATCTGAAATGGATATCAATAAGGGATGACGACGATGCGAGAGACGCAGAAGACGCTGGCCTTCGTCGCCGCGGCGCTGCTCCTGACCGGCGCGGCGTTCCTGAGGGCCCCCGACCGGACCGGGCGCGACGCCGCCTTCAACGACCAGGGGCAGAAGTTCTTCCCCGACTTCAAGGACCCCTTCGCCTGCACCGACCTCCAGGTGGTCGACTACGACGAGGCGACCGCCACCGCCTCCGAGTTCCAGGTCAAGTTCAAGGACGGCAAGTGGGTCATCCCGTCGCACTACGACTACCCGGCCGACGCCAAGGACCGCCTGGCCAAGACCGCCTCGGGCGTGATCGACCTGGCCAAGGACACGATCCGCTCCGACCGCGCCGACGACCAGGAGGAGATGGGCGTCATCGACCCGCTCGACCCCAAGGCGACCAGCCTCAAGGGACGCGGCAAGCGCGTCACGCTCCGCGACTCGTCGGAGAAGGTCCTCGCCGACTTCATCATCGGTAAGGAGGTCCGCGACAAGAGCAAGGACGACCGCGACCGTCGCGAGCAGCGCTACGTCCGCGTCCCCGGCCAGAAGCGGATCTACGGCGTCAACGTCAAGGTCGACCTGTCGACCAAGTTCGCCGACTGGATCGAGACCAACCTCCTGAAGCTCGACACGACGAAGGTCCGCAAGGTCGTCTTCGACAACCACAAGGTCGACCCCGAGCGGGGCGAGCTCATCAAGGGCGACGTCGTCACGATCGCGCGCAAGGACTCCGGAGGCCCGTGGACCGTCGAGGGGACCACCCTGCCCGAGGGCCAGGAGCTCAACGCCGACAAGCTCTCGTCGCTGACCTCGGCGCTGGGCGACCTGAAGATCGTCGGCGTGCGCCGCAAGCCCGAGGGGCTGAGCCGCGACCTCAAGGTCTCCGCCGGGGGCGAGGTCAAGCCGACGAGCAAGGCGGCCTTCGAGTCTTTGGTGCGTCGCGGCTTCTACCCGACCCGCGACGGCCTCTACTCGAACCAGGGCGACGTGATCGTCTCGACCGAGGAGGGGGTCGTCTACACGCTCCGCTACGGCGAGGTCGTCATCGCCAGCGGCCTGGAGCTCACCGCCGGGACCGAGGAGCCCGCCAAGGAGAGGGACGGCAAGGCGAAGGGCAAGGACACGAAGAAGCCCGAGGGGGCGGCCGAGAACCGCTACCTGTTCGTCACGGCCGCGTTCGACCCGTCCTTGATCCCGCCGCCCAAGCCCGACGAGCCGACCGGCCCTTTGACCATCCCCGACGACCCGTTCCAGAAGGCCCCCGACGACCCCAAGCGGGTCGCCGAGGAGAAGGCGGCCAGGGAGAAGGCCGACCGCGCCAAGGCCGACCACGAGCGCAAGGTCGCCGACGGCCAGAAGCGCGTCCAGGAGCTGACCGACCGCTTCGCCGACTGGTACTACGTGACGCCGGGCGACAGCTTCCGCTCGATCGTCCTGGACCGCGCCGCGCTGGTCCGGCCCAAGGCGGCCAAGCCCGACGCGGGCGCCGCCGCCGCCCCGACGATGCCCAGCCTCCCGCCCGGCTTCCAGCACCCGTGAACCGCGACGGACCGCGCGGCGCTGGACCCCGCGGCGTATACTGGTAGCAGGGCGTGACCCGATCAAGCCTCGGATGGCCGATGGACGATGCCGGATGACAGATGGGCCTGATCCCCTCGATCCGTCATCCGGCATCGTCCATCGGCCATTCCCGACCTGACGTCCGACCGCGATGAGGAACCGATGTCCCACTCCGCCGTGATCGTCATTGGATCGGGGTCCGCGGGCCTGACCGCCGCGCTCTACGCGGCGCGGGCCAACCTCGCGCCCGTCGTCTTCGAGGGACGCGAGCCGGGGGGCCAGCTCACCTGGACCACCGTCGTCGAGAACTTCCCCGGCTTCCCCGACGGCGTGATGGGCCCCGAGCTGATGGACATGATGCGGAAGCAGGCGCAACGGTTCGGCGCCGACTGCCGCTGGGAGACCGTCACCGCCGTCGACCTGTCGATGAGGCCGTTCCGCGTGACCACCTCGGCCGACCCGAAGGAGCCGACGGCCGAGACATTCGCGTACACCGCCGACGCGCTGATCGTCGCCACCGGCGCCTCGGCGAGGACGCTCGGCCTGCCCGACGAGATGGACTGGATGGGCCACGGCCTGGGCACCTGCGCCACCTGCGACGGGGCCCTGTACCGCGGTAGGCCGGTCGCCGTCGTCGGCGGCGGCGACTCGGCCGTCGAGGAGGCGACCTTCCTGACCAAGTACGCCAGCAAGGTCACGATGATCCACCGCCGCGACGCGCTGCGGGCCTCGAAGATCATGCAGGACCGGCTCCGCGCCAACCCCAAGATCGACACCATCTGGAACGCGAAGGTCAAACAGTACCTCGGCGAGATCGAGCCGCATCGCGCCCTGACCGGCGTCCGGCTCGCCTCGACCACCGACGGCTCGACCCGCGACTTCGCCGCCGACGGGGTCTTCCTGGCCATCGGCCACACGCCCAACACGGCGATCTTCGAGGGCCTGCTGGCGATGACGCCCGAGGGCTACATCCTGACCCGCACGGCGCTGGCGTGGGGCGGGGTCGACGCCCCTCCGGGGCTGATCGATCGGCTGCCCAACTACGGCACGGCCACGAGCGTCGAGGGGGTCTTCGCGGCCGGCGACGTCGTCGACACCCACTATCGCCAGGCGATCACCGCCGCCGGCTCGGGCTGCGCCGCCGCCATCGACTGCGAGAAATGGCTCGAATCGGCCGGCGCCTCGCATTGAGGCCAGGTCCGCGGCCTTCGTAGCGGAGGATCGATGCCAGATGGGCGGGATGGCAGATGACAGGATTTGTTGGGTCTCGGAGCCTCCTGTCATCTGCCATCCCGCCCATCTGGCATCGATCCTCCGCTACGAAGGCGGGCCGCGGCCGACCATTTCCCCCCTGAACTCCCGGACGGTTTCCGCTACAATACCCTTGGCGGAGGTCACCGACTCCGACGGCCGTCCGCGCCCTGCCGGTCCGGTTCATCCTCTTTTGGGAATTGAGATCGTATGGAGAGTCGACCGCCTCAGGAACCCCCGCGCCGACCCGCCGGCCCTCGCAAAGCGAACGGCTCGGGCGCGTCGCCGACGCCTCCCTGGCTCTGGCTCGTGCTCATCTTGGGGTTCGGCCTGATCTTCTGGCAATTCGCGCCGAAGAGCGAAATCCTGGTCAGCTACAGCCCCTGGTTCCTCGACCAGGTGGACGGCAACAATATCAAGAGCCTGACGATCCAGGGGAACGAGGCACGGGGCGAGCTCCGCAAGAAGCAGGACTACCTGGCGCCGGGCGCGACGATCGCGCAGGCAGTCACGAAGTTCTACACCTACTTCCCGTCGGAAGCGTCGATCGACCAGGTCACGACGAAGCTCCGCGCCGAGGCGGAGAGGGCCAAGCTCGACCAGCCCCGCGTCGAGACGCTGCCGCCGACCTCGGCCAACAGCCTGATCTGGATCACGATGCTGGTGCCGATGTTCGTGATCTTCGGGCTGCTCTACTTCATGATGCGGCGGGCGCGCGACCAGTTCGACGGCGGCATCCTCGGCAGCTTCGTCAAGAGCCCGGCCAAGAGGCACGACAAGTCGAAGCAGAGGACCACGTTCGACGAGGTGGCCGGGCTGGAGAACGCCAAGAGCGAGCTCCAGGAGATCGTCGAGTTCCTCAAGAATCCCGAGAAGTTCCAGAGGCTCGGCGGCCGCATCCCCAAGGGGGTCCTCTTGATCGGCCCCCCCGGCTCGGGCAAGACGCTGCTGGCCCGGGCCGTCGCGGGCGAGGCGGGCGTGCCGTTCTACTCGATCTCGGGCAGCGAGTTCATCCAGATGTTCGTCGGCGTCGGCGCCAGCCGCGTCCGCGACATGTTCAAGACGGCCAAGGAAAATAGCCCCTGCATCCTGTTCATCGACGAGATCGACGCCGTCGGCCGCGTCCGCGGCGCCGGGCTCGGCGGCGGCCACGACGAGCGCGAGCAGACGCTCAACCAGATCCTGACCGAGATGGACGGCTTCTCTCCCAATGAGAGCGTGATCGTCCTGGCGGCGACCAACCGCCCCGACGTGCTCGACCCGGCGCTCTTGCGGCCGGGGCGGTTCGACCGGCACGTCACCGTCGACCGGCCGACCCGCAAGGGGAGGCTCGACATCCTCAAGGTCCACACCCGCAACATCCCGCTCGACGCCGACGTCGACCTCGACAGCATCGGCGCGGGACCGTCGGCATGAGCGGCGCCGACCTCGCCAACCTCGTCAACGAGGCGGCGCTTTTGGCCACCCGCGAGAACAAGGACAAGGTCGACATGCGCGACTTCGACGCCGCGCGCGACAAGATCATCATGGGGGCCAAGCGCGAGGAGATCATCACCGAGAAGGAGAAGCGGCTGACCGCCTACCACGAGGCGGGCCACGCGCTGGCCGCCTGGCTCACGCCCGGCGCCGACCCCGTGCACAAGGTCACGATCATCCCCCGCGGCCGCGCGCTGGGCGTCACCCAGTTCCTCCCCGAGGAGGACCGGATGCTGATCAACGAGAGCGAGGTCCTGGCCGACCTGACCGTCGCTTTGGGGGGCCGCGCCGCCGAACGGCTCATCTACGACGACCCGACCGCCGGCGCCGCGGGCGACCTGAAGCAGGCGACCCGGCTGGCGCGGATGATGGTCACCCAGTGGGGCATGAGCGACCGCGTCGGCCCCGTCTTCTTCCGCGCCTCCGAGGAGCACCCGTTCCTCGGCCGCGAGATGAGCGAGACCCGCGACCATTCCGAGCACACCGCGCAGCTGATCGACGAGGAGGTCTCCCGCATCCTCCGCGAGGCCGACGACCGCGCCTACCACCTCCTGGAGGAGCACCGCGACGAGCTCGAGCGGCTGACCGAGGCCCTGATCGAGCGCGAGGTCCTGACCGTCTCCGAGATCGAGGAGCTCATCGGCAAGCGCGCCGGGGCCCGGTCCGACGTCGCGGGCGACGAGGTCGCCGCGTCGATCGACAACCCGGTCTGAACCGGGCCGGGGGCGTGTCTTATTCCCCCTGTTCGGGAATGGCTGGGCTCTTCTCGTCCGGTTCACGATGATATACTCGAAATATGGTTCATCCGGCGGAAGCGTCCCGGATCTTGAAGAAAGGCGGACATGCTGACCCCATCTGGAGTTGCGTTAAAGGGCTCCGAACCGGAGGTCAGCATGTCCACCAGCCTCTTGTATCACGCCTCCGGAATCCGCGGCTACGAGTACCTCCGCACCGAGTACCAGGGCGGCGCAGTGATCTTCACCATCCGCCAAGAGACCAAGACGTTCCGGTGTGAGGCGTGCGGGTCGCCTGACGTCCGGCCCAAGGGGCGGGTGGAGCGGCGGTCCCGCTCGCTGCCCATCGGCAACCGGGCGACGGCCGTCGTCTTCCCCATCCCACGCGTCGCCTGCCGAGGCTGTGGGGTGGTCCGCCGGGTGGGAGTCCCCTGCGCCGACCCGAGGAGGACCTACACCAAGTCCTTCGAGCGCTACGCACTGGAACTCTCGCGGTGCATGACCATCCTCGACGTCGCCCGCCACCTGGGCGTCAGCCGGGACGTGATCAAGGACATCCAGAAGCGCGACCTGAGCCACCGCTACGCCAGGCCCAAGCTCAAGCACCCCAAGGGGATCGCCATCGACGAGGTCTCCGTCGGCAAGGGCCACCGGTACATGACCGTCGTCCTGGACCTGGAGAGCGGGGCGGTGGTCTTCGTCGGCGACGGCAAGGGGGGCGATGCCCTGGAACCCTTCCGGAAGCGGCCGCGGCGGTGCAGGGCGAAGGTCGAGGCGGTGGCGATGGACATGTCGCCCGCCGACCGCGACGCCGTCGCGACGTACCTGCCGAAGGCGACCATCGTGTTCGACCACTTCCACGTCATCAAGCTGTTCAACGACAAGCTGCCCGACCTGCGGCGGTCGCTGTACCACCAGGCCGACGAGGCGCACAAGGAGGCCCTCAAGGGGAGCCGCTGGCTGCTGCTGAGAGCGCCAGAGGACCTCGACCCCGAGCGCGACGAGGCGGGGCGCCCGGAGGAGGCGTTGAGGTTGAACAAGCCGCCGGCGACGGCCTACGACCTCGAGGAGGACCTGCGGCAGTCCTGGGACCAGCCCGGCAAGACCTTCGCCGGCGCGTTCCTGACGGCCTGGGTGCGGCGGGCGGAAGCCTCGGGGGTGCCGATGCTCCGGCAGATGGCCAAGACGTTGGAGGGGCACCGGGCGGGGCTGCTGGCGTACTACGCCTACCCGATCAGCACCGGCCCGCCGGAGGGCACCAACAACAAGATCAAGACGATGAAGCGGCAGGCATACGGTTTCCGGGACCACGAGTCCTTCAGGCTCAAGATCCTGGCGATCCACGAGGCCAGGTACGCTTCAGTCGGATGAACCCGAAATATTAGCGACGGGGGGACAATCGGCTATGGGCCGCAACGACTACGCTGGACTGCTCTATTCACAAACCTCTCTCCGAGAGGGGCTTGCGCGCGTCCTCGATGTGGGTGGGACGTTTGACGAGTACAACGACTCCCCCTCGGGAGCCGAGGCGGACCACCTCGCCTTGGCATCCGACTGGTATGCTGTCGGGGCAGACCTGTACGACGCAATCGCCCGCTACGCGGCCCGCGTCGGCCGCCAAGCCTCCCATGACCAACTTGCCGGCTCCCGCTGAGGATAGCCCACCCGAGCCGCCGGAACCGACCGCAGAGCTCATCGCATCGCCGCCCTCGGACCGGGCGGTCATCGAAGATACCGCCCATGTCACGGCGGACTCCCGCGAAGTGGAGGCGGCCCAGTTCGTGACCGCTCAGGCTCTTGATGGTCAACCCGTCCGGGTCCGCTACTATGAGGGGCGGTACGAGGCCAAGATCCACGCCGGCCCATTCCCATCACCCGAAACCCTCCGGGAATTGGCCGAGATCTACGCCGATGCACCCAGGCTCATCTTCGAAGATTTTCAGGCACAATCGGCCCACCGGCGAGACCTGGAGCACGCGGTCGTCACGACCAAGAACACGCTGGCGATCCGCGGCCAGTTCATCGGCGGCATCCTGGGCGGTATCGGCTTGATCGGAAGCCTCATCGTGGCCGGCGTGGGAAATGGGTAGGCTCAGTAGTTCCCAAACTCGTCGGTTGGTGGCGGGGATGAGGTAGATGGACGCAAGGTCCCTCCGGAATATGGCCTTTGGACACGAAGCCAGCCCCGGAGGGAGCCATGCGCCCACACCATCGTACTCTGAACCGCCACCAGGTCCATCGCTCCGCCACCAGTCACCTGCAACAGCATGTCCCGCTGCGGGACTCCAAGCGGAAGGTCAGCGCCCCGACCCTCTGGGCCGCCCTGCTGGTCGCCGCCGCCGACGCCACCTCGATCCACGCCGCCTGCGCGCGGCTCGGCGGCCTCGCCTCCGAGGGGACGATCCGCAAGGCCCTCTACGCCGCGCTGCCCGAGTTCGCCGCGCTCCAGCGGCGAGCTCAACGGCGCCCTGGCCGGACGGCTGCCCCGGGCGCTGCGGCGGCGGCCGCAACGCCTGGCGATCGACCTGACCTTGATCCCCTACCACGGCGAGCCCTTCCGCGACCCCGTGGAGGTCTACCGCAGCTTGGCCAAGGACGGCACCAGTCACTTCCACGCCTACGCCACCGCCTATCTCGTCCACAAGGGCCAGCGGTTCACCGTCGCGCTCCAGGCGGTCGCCGAGGGCGAGCCGCTCAAGGGGGTCGTCCAGCGCCTCCTGAAGCAGGCCCGCTCGGTCGGGGTCAAGCCCCGGCTCCTGCTGCTGGACCGCGGGTTCTACAGCATGGGCATGATCCGCTACCTCCAGGCGGCACGGCAGCCGTTCCTGATGCCGGTGGTCATCCGCGGCCGCAAGGCCGACCACCCGCGGGGCCCCGGCGGCACCCGTGTCTTCGCGCCCCTGAAGCGGGGCGGCTGGTTCGAGTACACGGTGACCAGCGGCGCGAAGCGGACGGCGCGGGTGGCGATCTGCGTGGCCTGCCGCAACTACCGCGGCCAGTGGAAGCGGCACGGGCGCCAGGCGCTGGTGTATGCGCGCGGGGGGTGGCGGGCCGGTCGTGCGCGTGGGTGCGGGAGACGTACCGGTCGCGGTTCGGGATCGAGTCGAGCTACCGGCAGATGAACCAGGCGCGGGGACGGACCTCGACGCGACGGCCGGAGCTGCGGCTGCTGTACGCCGGCCTGGCGCTGGTGCTGCGCAACGAGTGGGTCTGGCTCCATTTCGCGGTCCTCTCGACGCCGCGACGAGGCGGGCGGCTGATCCGGCTGGAGCGGCTGCGGCTGCGGGCCCTGCTGCATTGGCTGCTCCAGGTGATCGAGGAGGCGTACGGGACGGTCGGCGAGACGGAGACGGAAAGGCAGTTATGTTCAGAGCTTCTGAACTAGCGGACCGGATCGAGGTTTCTGGGAACTACTGAGGCTGGCTTCGGGATCGCTATGGGGAGCCTGGGCAGCCTCGTTTCGATCTTCGTGATTGGTCGTGAGGAGCATGAAGAGAGAACGAATTGAGAAGGCGAAGTTGGGGGGACAAATCAAGGCGGGCGAGCCAATCGAGAAACTGGAAAAAGCCGACTCTCCGGCAAAAAAGCCGAGTAGGCAGTCGCAGACCCCGTCTCCTCCGCGAGAGAGAAAACGGAAGAAATGAATAAAGATCCACGGCCTATGGCCGTGGTATTAGGAAGGCCCCCCCGAGGGGGCCGGTCCCGTGCGGTAGCCCCCTTCGGGGGCGAGGACGTGGCGAAGGCCCCCTCGGGGCCTCAACGGTTAGGGCCTGGAACGAAACAACTGTTATAATTCGTCGCTGCGGCTCATAATGGACGGATGCCCGACGATCCTGAACTCCAACGGAAGTTCGCCGCGATCCTGCCGAACCTCGACGAGCGGCAGCGACGGCTCCTCGCCGCCGTCGAGGCCCGCTCCCTGGGCTACGGCGGCATCCGCCGCGTGAGTCGGGCCTCGGGCATCTCTCACGCCGCGATCCAGCGGGCGTTGAAGGAACTCGACGCTCCACCCCCTCCCCCCGGTCGCGTCCGACGGCCCGGCGGAGGTCGCAAGAAGCTCCGCGACAAGGAGCCGGCGATCCTCGTGGCCCTGGAGGGACTGATCGCCCCCGAGACGCGGGGCGACCCGATGTCCCCGCTGCGGTGGACCTGCAAGAGCACCCGCCAACTGGCCGAGGCCTTGGGCCGCCAGGGGTTCGCCGTCAGCCATCGGGTCGTCGGGGAGATGCTCCACCACCTCGGCTACAGCCTCCAGGCGATGGCCAAGACCCTGGAGGGCAGGCAGCACCCCGACCGTGACGCCCAGTTCCGCTACATCAGCGAGATCAGCGGGCGGTACATCGCCGCGGGCTCCCCGGTCATCTCGGTGGACACCAAGAAGAAGGAGCTGGTCGGGCAGTACGCCAACCGGGGCCGGGAGTGGCAACCGGCGGGTGAGCCCGAGGAGGCCCTGATCCATGACTTCCCCGACCGCCGCGTCGGCAAGGCGATCCCCTACGGGATCTACAACATGGGCTGGGACCTGGGGTGGGTCAACGTGGGCGTCGATCACGACACGGCCAGCTTCGCCGTCGAGGGCATCCGGCGGTGGTGGTCCGGCATGGGGTCGGAGATGTACTCCGACGCCGGGCGGTTGCTGATCTGTGCCGACGGCGGGGGCAGCAACGGCTATCGGGTCCGGCTGTGGAAGGTCGAACTCCAGCGGTTCGCCGACGAGACGGGCCTGGAGGTGACGGTCTGCCACTTCCCGCCGGGCACGAGCAAGTGGAACAAGATCGAGCACCGGCTGTTCTCGCACATCACGATGAACTGGCGGGGCCGCCCACTGGTCAGCCATCAGGTGGTCGTCGAGTTGATCGCCGCGACGCGGACCGCGACGGGCCTGGAGGTGGAGGCCCGGCTGGATACGGGGAGCTACCCGACCAAGGTCAAGGTGACGAAGCAGCAGATGGAGCGGGTCCGGCTGCATCCCCATGACTTCCATGGTGAGTGGAACTACACGATCAGGCCTGAGTCGTCCGGATCGCACGGCAAGTCGTAATGCTTATTCCGTTCCAGACCCTTACTCGAAGGCGAGCTCACCCTGACGACGCTCCAGCTCCTCTTGCTCGCGGATGTACTGCCGCACCCGGGCCCCGTCCAGGCCCACCGTGCTGACGCAGTACCCCGCCGCCCAGGAGTGCAACCCGGTCAACCGACGCTCATGGAGCAACTCCCGGTGGATCCGCACGGCACTCTTGCCCTTCAGGAAGCCGACCGAATGCGCCACGCTGTCCCTGGGCGGGATGCTCAAGCACAGGTGGATGTGGTCGGGCATCGCATGCCCTGCCACCAGGTCGATCCCCCGCTGACGGCACAACTCCCGCGGGATCGCGCCGATCTGACGCCGCCGCCTTCCGTAGAAGACCTTCCGGCGGTATCTCGGTATGATCACGACGTGGTACTTGCAGTCCCACCGCACATGGGACAGGTTCTGCCACCCGTGCATAGGCCCCCCCTCCTGCCCGAGAGGGCCTTCCCGGAGGGGGAGCCTATGGCGTTTGGCGATCCGATGCACGCCGGATCGCTCGAAGCTCTTCGGGTCACACGGCCAGAGGCCGTGGCTTCATGACATAGTGAGAGTAGGGGGAGCGGCGCGATGGCAAGGAGGGTCGTGTCTCCTCCATCTGAGACTCATCTCGTCCTCCCGATCCACCGACTTTGGCTCGACGTCCGCCGAATATTCCGCGGCGAATTCTTCCGAGGGCCTGCCGCCGTGCCTACAACGTCCTCAGCCCGGGTCCCGGTCGTCTGCGCGGGGATGGTGGTGGCCGATCACCTCTGCCCGCCGATCCCGCACCTCCCGGCGGCGGGCGAACTGGTGGCGGTCGACGAGCTGGTGCTGAACATCGGCGGGGGCGCCGCCAACGCGGCGGTGGACCTCGCCCGGCTGGGGGTCCGCGCGGCGATCTGCGCCCGCGTCGGCGACGACGTCTTCGGCCGGTTCGCCACCGAGACGCTCGTGGCCAACGGCGTCGACGTCGGCGCCCTGACGGAGGACCCGCAGCGCACCACCAGCCAGACGTTGATCGTCAACGTCCGGGGCGAGGACCGGCGGTTCATCCACGCGGTCGGGGCCAACCTCGGCTTCACGACGGCTGACCTCGACCCGGTGCTCGCGCGGCCCCCCCGCGTGCTCCACATCGGCTACTTCCTGATCCTGCCCGGCCTCGACGCCGACGACCTGGCGGCGCGGTTCGCCGCGGCGCGGGCGCACGGGACGCGGACGGTGCTCGACGTGGCCACGCCCGGGCCCGGCAACTACCTCGACCCGCTACGGGCCGTGCTGCCGCACACCGACGTCTTCCTGCCCAACGCGGACGAGGCCGCTTTGATCCTCGGCGAATCCGACCCGGTCCGCCAGGCGCTCGCCTTCCGCGAGCTCGGGGCGCGGCGGGTGGTCATCACCCGCGGCGACCGGGGCGCGGTCTCCGCCTCCGAGGCGCTCCGCGCCCGCGTGGGCGTCTATCCCGTCCCGTTCGTCGACGGCTCCGGCGGCGGCGACGCCTTCGCCGCCGGCTACATCGCCGGCCTGCTCGACGACCTGCCTGAGCCCGACTGCCTGCGGCTCGCCTCCGCCGTCGGCGCCGAGCTGCGTCCGCGCCGTCGGCACCACCGCGGGCGTCTTCACCCGCCCCGAGGTCGACGCCTTCATCCGGCTCCACGAGCTGCCCGTCGAGCCGTTCTGAACCCCCATCCCCCCAGCCTCCGGGCCGCGAGGGCGTACCCGCAATAACCCACGCCCGCCAGCGCGGCCGTCGCCCCCATCAACAACGACGAGGGCTCGGGCATGGGGCCCGTGGGGTCCCCGTCGCTGCCGAATAAGTAGGTCGGCTGGGCGTCGGGATTGTACCCCGGCTGGCCGGGCAGAGGGGTGTAGAGTGCGAACGAGCGCCCCCCCATCTCGAATTCGGGCCCGGAGACGAGATTGGGGTAGGAGACCAGCGGCGGGGTGGGCGTGTCCGCCGGGCTGACGGCGGGCTGCCCGGGCCCGGTGGCCGAATAGAAGTCCAGCGTGCTGTTGCCATTGAATCGGATCACGTCGGACAGGCCCTCGGCGTCCCGGATCTCGACATCTCCGACGACCTCGTTGAAGGGGAGGGTGTACGTCAACACGGAGGGGAGTCCTCCCGGGCCGGGGTCGGGCCTGAGGGTGCCCGGGCCGATCGTCCCGACCCCGTCGCCATACTCGTCGACCGCGATCGTCAGGCCCGCCCCTCGGGCCGGGCCGCAGGAGAGCAGGGCTACCAGGACGGGACCGAGGAACGGGCGGATGCTCATGTTCGTAGCTTATCCCGTGGAGATGGCCGCGAGCCGGAAACGATGACGCACTCGTCCGGGTCACCTTTCTCGGAATTCCCGGAAAGATCATCGTGCCTTACATAACGCGTTCCGTCTACCCCGACTTCCGGCACGCCGGACCGGCGACAGCCCATCGCATCCTCCCGGGCCGAGATGACGGCCCTCCCATGGGACGCCGGAAGCCGCTCCCGGCCTCGTTCTCGGTTCCCTGTCGTCTCGTGCGGGGTCCGCCCCTGCGGTCCGATCGCGGCGGGCTCGAAGGCGGTCCGAGGGACGACCCCCGCCCCCGTCTCAGGCTCTCCCGGACCGGGCATCCCGACCGGGGGGCGATGATCGCCGGGGGTGGCCGCCGGACCGGGGCTCGGATGTCGAGGATCAGCTCCGCCAGCCAGCCCTCGCCCTCGCGGCGCAGTGCCAGCCCATGATGGGTGACGGCCTTCACCTCGTGGTCGAGGACGTGCCGGTCGCGGTCGATCGGCTCGCCGCCGACCTCGGCGCGGAGGCTGAGGCCGTCGTCGGCGACGCGGACGTCGAACCGCGAATACAGGAGGTGCCTCGTCTCGCACCGGAAGATCAGCTCGTTGAGCCACGACGCGAGCAGCTCGGCCGGCGAGTCGGCCGCGAGCGCGACATCCTCGCGTTCCTGGTCGCGCACCGCGTCGCGGTTGACGACGATGTAGTCGAACACCCCTTCCGCCGCCGTGCGGAACAGGTCGTCGAGATCCGCCCCCAGGACCCGCAGCCCGACGTCGGCGGTGTGGTCGAAGGTCTCGATGCAGCCCAAGGGTCCCCTCCTCGTGCGATCCCCCGGCGAGTATAACGGACGGGGCCCGGACCGGGCGAGCGTGCGCCCGGGCCGACCCGTGACGCGATGGAGGCCGAACCATGGTCGCCGAAGGCCAGCCCGCCCCCGACTTCACCCTCCTCGACCAGCGCGGCGAGCCGGTCTCGCTGTCGGCCCTGCGGGGCGTGCCGGTGGTCCTCTACTTCTACCCCAGGGGGGGTAAGTGCAAGAGTTGTGTTTGAGGATTCTTCAGGCGGCGGGCTTCTCCTTGACACCGTCGATGAAAACCGTCCCCTTGACGACCTCGGCCAGCAACGGCGAACCGTTCAACGACCGCCAACCTTTTGATGCACCCTCCATCAGCTTGACCACCATCGTCAGGCACGCCGACCGGCTCCCGTTGCCCTTCGCCTTGTCGTGCCGCAGCCGCACCGTCGAGAACACACCCTCGATCGGGTTGGTGGTCCGGATGTGCATCCAGTGCCCCGCCGGGAAGTCGTAGGACGTCAGCAGCACGTCGCGATCCCTGGACGGGCACCCCGTCGCCTTCGGGTCCTTCGCCTCGTAGGTCATCACGAACAGGTCGAACGCCTCCTCGGCCCTCGCACGGCTCTCGGCCAGGCAGATCTCGTGCAGCATCCGCTTGGCCTTCGCCTGCGCGCCCTTGGGCAGCTTGTCGAGCACGTCGGCCGTCTTGGGCACCCAGCACCGCTGCTCCCGCGTCGTCCCCCACACCCGACGCATCGCCTTCCAGAGCCCGGGCCCCGTCGCCGATCGCCAGGCTCGGCTCGACCTCCAGGCCACGGGCCTTGCAGTCGAGCAGCAGCTCCTTCCACGACTGCTCGCCCTCGCGGTGGCCGTCGGCGATGGCGATCAGCCCCTTCTTCCCCTCGGCGGTGGCCCGCATCAGGACGAGGATGCACTGCCGGCCCCCCTCCAGGCGGATGTTGAAGTGCACGCCGTCGGCCCAGGCGTAGACATAACGCTTGCCCTTGAGCGACCGCTTGCTCCGCGCCTCGTGGTCGGCCTCCCAGGCCGCCTTGAGCCGGGTGACGGTCGTCGCCGACAGCCCCGGGGCGTCGGGGCCGAGGGGCGCCTGGAGGGCCTCGGCGAAGTCGCCGGTGCTGACGCCCTTGAGGTAGGGCCAGGGGACCAGCCCCTCCAGGCTCCGGGTCTTCTTCAGGTAGGGCGGCAGGATCGCCGAAGAGAAGGCCTCCCGCTGGTCGGCGGGCCGGCGGTCTCGGACCCTGGGTCGCTGGACCTCGACGGGTCCGATGCCGGTCTGGACCGTCCGCTCGGGGAGGTGGCCGTTACGGACCACCTGGCGGTGTCCTTGCTCGTCCCGCACGTCGGCGCGGTCATCGATCCAGGCGGCGACCTCGGCCTCGATGGCCTCGGCCAGCAACCGCCGGGCACCCGCTCGGAGGATGTCCGTCAGCACGTCTTGGCCCTGCGGCGAGGGCACGATGCGGATGTCGGTTGTAGACTGACTCATGGCGGGGTACTCCTCGGCCTCGTGGGCCAAATGGTGTGCTCGTAACGGTTGCATCACCAAGGATACCCCGCCGCCCTTCACCCTCTCGTACACAACTTCTGGTTAGGGGTTTGAAAGAAGCTAACTCGCCCGTCTCTTCTTCGGCCTCCTCGGGATGGAGACGAACCACTTCTCCAGTGTGGGCAGGCGGGTGATCGCTCGACTCCAACTCCTCCATCTCCTCCCGGCCCAGCCGCACCCCCGTGCGGTACTCCGCCTCGACCAGCACGACCTCGGGATGCCCACCCTTCCAACGTCATCGTCTCGGCGTACCCCAACACCGCCTCCACCGAGTCCAGCAGCGCCCCGTTCCAGTGCAACTCCAGGATGCCCCAGCACCGCTCGATCGGGTTGTACTTGCTGTGGTACGGCGGGTAGTACGCCAGCTCGATGTCGAGCCGATACTCCCGGGCGAACCCGACCATCCGCTTGAGGAACTGCGTCCGGCGGCTGTGGTTCTCCGGCCCGTTGTCCAGGTTCAGCACCAGCTTGGTGACACCGGGGAATCGCACCCTATTGAACTCCCACCAGTCCCCCAGCCGGTCCACGATGAAGTCGCTGGTGACCTTCGAGCCGGTCATGTACAGCGTCAGGTCGTCGTACTCCGGCAGGAAGATGCCGAAGGGGGTCAGCGTCGCCTCGGGCTTGAAGTCGTGGTCCGCCGCCTCGGTCTTGGTCCGGCTCTTGCCCTTGCGGGAGAACGGTCCGACGTTCACCGTGGCCTTGGCGTCGAGCGAGAGCCGGAGCGTGTCGGGGGCCTCGTCGGCCTCGGGGTTGACCCGGCTCAGTTGCTCGAAGATGGCGTCGGTCTGGGGGACTTTTTTGGGGGCGGCACTTGGCCACCTTGGTGAGCCGGTAGCCCAGCAGGTTGAGCTTGGTGTTGATCGTCTGCTGGGTCGGCAACTCCTCGTCGGTGTAGCCCTTCTTGGTGATCAGCCGGCGTCGGACCTCGGCGGCACTGATGCGGATGAAGAGCCGCTTGGTCTGGAACTTGGGGTCGGCCTGGCACTGGCCATCGACGATGTCCCGGATGTCGTCGAGGAGCCGTGGCAGGTGCTCCTCGGCGGGCTTGCGGCGGCGGGCGGAGAAGGCATCGACGCAGGTCATGCCGGAGCGGAGTTCGTGCGTGCCCTTGCGGATCGTGTCCCGGCACCAGCCGAGGTGCTCCTCGGCCCAGCGTTGTCCGCCCCGGCCCATGGCCTGGACCGTCTTGGCCATGAAGAGCCGCTTCGGCTGCCCTTGAGGGCCTTGGCGGCGTCGATCAGGACGGGGATCATCTCGGGTTCGGGTCGCATCTCCGTAAGCTCCTGGGCCCCCTGGTGTAGAGGCTCCAGGATACGGGAGACTTACCTTCTTTCAAACCCCTTATACCCCCCCCCCCAGGGACGACACCCCCGGCTGCATCAAGGAGGCCTGCGCCTTCCGCGACGCCCGCCCCGACTACGAGGCACCCGGCGCCCACGTCATCGGCGTCAGCCCCGACGACGTCGCCTCGCACCGCAAGTTCGCCGACAAGTATGCCCTCCCCTTCACCCTCGCGGCCGATCCAGACAAGACGGTCTGCGAAGGTTATGGGGTCTGGAAGGAGAAGAATCTCTATGGCAAGAAGTCGATGGGCGTCGAGCGGACGACGTTCGTCATCGACCGCGACGGGATCGTCCGCAAGGTCTTCCCGGGGGTCAAGGTGGACGGCCACTCGGACGGCGTGCTCGACGCCCTGAAGGGCCTTTGAGGGGCTTCGGGACCGATGGACTCTCTCAGGGCCGATCAGCCGACGCGGCGGGCGTCGAGGTCGGCGGCGGGCTCGTCGCCGAGGTCGAGCTCGTCGCGTCGGCCGGCCAGGTGGCGCTCGAGCTTGCGGAGGGCCTTGTACTTCTCGTCGCTGACGCGGGCGACGGGCAGGTTCAGGGTCTCGCCGATCTCGGGGACGGTCCAGCCGCGGGTCCAGAGCTCGACGATCCGGTCCTGTCGCGGGCTGAGGACGGCCTGGCGGGCGGCTTCGAGGATCTCGCCGAGCTCCTGGCGGTCGCGATGGCGGCGGTCGAGGTCGGGGCCGGGGGTGAACTGGTCGTCGAGCGGCTGGTATCGCTTCGACCGCTGGACCCGCTTGCGGACCATGTCGATGGCGCGGACCAGCTCGCGACGCTCGGCGGTGTCGTCGGCCAGGACGAGGTTCAGGTCGAGCTGACCGGCGCGGGCCTTGCCCAGCAATCGGCAGCAGACCTCCTGGGTGCAGTCGTCCCACAAGCCCGGGTCGAGCCGGGCGTTGCGCCAGCAGACTGTGCAGTAGCGCTGGATGTCGCGGACCAGGTCCGACTCGGTCGCCGCCTGCGCCGTCAGCGCGGCCAGGCCGATGACCAGGGCCATCGCGGTCGGGCCGGCCCGCAGCGACCGGGCGCCCTTGTTCGGCTGGACGGGTTCTTGGGGCATGGCCATCAACTCCCGCCGGGGACGCCGGGCGACCCGGTCAGGGGTGGCCCGGCTCGGTCATCCGAGACCGGACGGCTCGGGGTCGCAAAATCGCCGGGGTCGGGCAAATCCATCCCCGGCCCGGGATCACCGCCGGAGGTCGCGCCGCGCCACGAGGCGGGGCCGGTGCGGCCGGGCGACGTGCCAGCCGCGGGCCCTCGCCAGATCGCGCGAGCTTGCCGCGCGGGTGGACCACGACGGCCCGGCCGACCCGTTCGAGCAACGCGCGGTCACTCCAATTATCCGCATACGCGGCCGCGTCGTCCATCGCGATTCCCCGATCGGCCGCCCAGCGCTCGGCCCAGTACCGCTTCCCGTCGCCGTAACACGCCGGGCCCGAACCGATTCCGACGAGGCGGCCGCGCTCGATCACCACCGGCGTCGTGATCGTGTCGGCACAGCCGAGGTAGAGGCTCAGCGGCTCGATGACGATCCCCGGCGACGACGACACGAGCACGACGGCCGTCCCCGACTGCCGCAGCGCGGTGAAGTGCTCGGCGACCCCCTCGTAGAGCCGGGGGCGGACGAACTCCGCGAAGTTATCATAGGCGATCCGCTCGAGCTCGACCACCGGGATGCGGGCGATGCTCTGGAGCCCGAAGGCGATCAGGCGGCCGTAGTCGAGCCGCCCGAAGCGGTGCTGGAGCCCGTGGTACATGGCGCGGAGCACGAACGACCGCTTGATCAGGCCGCGGCGGCGGAGGATGCGGGCGAACAGGAAGGTGGTCGTCTGGGCCAGCAGCGTGCCGTCCACGTCGACGAAGGCGGCGGCGGGAGGGGCGTCGAAGACGGGCCAGCTCATGGCTCACCTTCCCCTCCCGAGGTCACCCAGCGGCCGATCCGGGCGGCCAGCGCGCGCGCCTCGGACGGCTCGGACGCCTCGGCGATCACCCGGACGATCGGCTCGGTGTTGCTCGCCCGGACGTGGACCCAGCCGTCGGGCCAGTCGAGCCGCAGGCCGTCGCGCAGGTCGGCCCTCGCCTCGGGGTGCGCCGAGGCGATCCGCTCCCACAGCGCGGCGATGGCCTCCGGGTCGCGCTCCCCCTTCAGCGGATACTTGTCCTTGACCATCGCATACGTCGGCAGGAGGTCCACCAGCTTCGACAGCGGCTCGCCGGTGGCGGCCAGCAGGTCGAGGACCAGCGCCATGCCGACGAAGCTGTCGCGGACGAAGCCGACGCGGGGGTCGATCACGCCGCCGTTGCCCTCGCCGCCGAGCATCGCCCCCTCGGCCCGCATCCTCTCGACGACGTGGATCTCGCCGACCGGCGTGCGGTGGACCGGGCAGCCGGCGCGGGCGGCCAGGTCCTCGGTCACGCGCGAGGTCGACAGGTTGAGCACGACCGGCCCCCTGGCCTGCGCCAATCGTCGCGACGCGGCCAGCGCCAGCGTCAGCTCCTCGCCGATGTAGCGGCCCGCCTCGTCGACCAGGGCCAGGCGGTCGGCGTCGGGGTCCTGCGCGAAGCCGACGGCCGCGCCGGTGGCGGGGACGATCGCGGCGAACGCCCGCAGGTTCTCCTCGGTCGGCTCGGGGGGGTGGTCGTACAGGCCGTTGGCCAGCCCCCCCAGGACGACCGCCTGGCATCCCAGGGCCCGCAGCAGCGCCGCGCCCATCCGGCCCCCCGCGCCGTGGCAGGCGTCGAGCACGACCGGGAACCGGCGGCGGCGGATCGCCTCGACGTCGACGACCTTGAGCACGTGGTTCAGGTGGGTGCGGTCGGGGTCCTCCAGGTTGCGGACATGCCCCAGGGCGTCCCACGGCGCCCAGCCGAAGGCGCGGCGCTCCAGGCGGTCGAGGACCGCATGGCCGCCCGCGGGCCCGAGGACCATCCCCTCGGGCTGGAAGAACTTCAGGCCGTTGTAGGTCGGCGGGTTGTGCGACGCCGTGATCTGGATGCCACCGGCCGCCCCCTGGTCGCGGACCAGCCTCCCGACGGTCGGCGTGGCCGCGGCGCCCACGAGCAGGGCGTCGCGCCCGGTCGCGGTGACCGCCGCCAGCACCGCCGGGACGAACACCGGCGCCGACGCCCTCCCGTCGTGCCCGACGACGATCGGGCCCGGGCCGCAGCCGGCGGCGTAGGACGCCGCGAACTCGACGACGATCGCCGGGTCGAGGCCGTCGCCGACCACCCCCCGCAGACCCGACACGCTCGCGATCCGCGTCCCGCTCACGTCCCGGCCCGCCTCGATCTCATGGTCATCGCATCCCCTGCCCTCCAAGGTAGAGAATCCGGGCCGCCTTGGGCAAGCCCTCGGGCCTTCGGTTAGGATGGTGCGACGCGCCTCCCCTCGGCACCGGGACCATCCCATGAATTGCCTGATCACGGCCGGCAACACGATGACCCCGATCGACGAGGTGCGGGGGATCACCAACATCTTCAGCGGGCGGACCGGGGCCCGCATCGCCGCGGGGGCGGCGTCGCGGGGCCATCGCGCGACCCTGCTGACCTCGCATCCCGAGGCGGTCGGCCCCCTCGCCGCCGACGCGGCCGATCGGCTCCGGGTCGAGCCCTACCGCACCTTCGCCGACCTCCAGGGGCTCATGCAAACCCACATCGCCCGGGGCGACCTCGACGCGGTCGTCCACTGCGCGGCGGTCAGCGACTTCGCGTGCGCCGGGATCTACGCCCCCTCCGCCGGGACGCGCTTCGACCCGGCGACCGGGCACTGGGAGGGCACCACCTCCGAGGGCCCAACGCTGGTCGATCGCCGGGCCCGCAAGGTCAAGAGCGAGGAGGCGGAACTCTGGCTCCGGCTCGTCCCGACCCCCAAGCTCATCGATCAGATCCGGGGCGCGTGGGGCTTCCGGGGCGTCCTGGTGAAGTTCAAGCTGGAGGTGGGCCTCCCGGACGAGTCCTTGATCGGGGTGGCCGAACGGTCCCGCCTCCAATCCGACGCCGACCTGATGGTGGGCAACACCCTGGAAGGCATGGCCGCGCGGGCCTGGCTCGGTCCCCTGGAGGGCCGATACCAGCGCATCCCGCGCGACGAGCTGCCGACGCGCCTGATCGAGGCCGTGGAACGGCTCCTCGCCGCCGAGCCGTCAGCTTAGCCGGGCCTGCGCTGGTCCGGGAAACGGGCCCGGTAATTCAGCACTCAGAAGCTGTACAAGAAGATCGAGGGTGGACCATTCGATCCCTGGGCCCTATGGGTCGCCGACCCCATCTGATCCCTCCGCGGCAAGCCCGATGGACGAACCACCAGCGCCACCCGCCGAAGGGGGGCCCTTGCAGGGTCCGCTCTGCGGACCGAACCCTTTTTCAGCTCAGGAGATCGGTCCGCAGAGCGGACCCTACAAACTATTTAAGAGCACGGTCGGCGATGCGACAGCGTGCCCTATGGAGAGTGCTGAACTTGAGACGACGGAGCGAGGCGCTCCTTCCGTCGGGCCAGGTGCGTCAAGAAACCCGCGATGGCGGCGCCGACGATCGCGCCGTACATGGCGCTGGCGGCCGAGACCCCGGTATCGCTTATGCCATGGCTCCAGCCCCACATGCGGATCGCCCGGGCCCATCCGCTTACGAGGTCGGATGCAATACGTTGCACCGGACCCGCCGCGCAGGCAAAGAGGAAGCCGATGGCCAGCCAGGCCGCCAGTCGCGGCATTCGTCGGGCGAGCCGAGCCAGGAGGCCGACGATCGCTCCGATCGCGCCACCGACGCCCACACCGAGCGGCACCTCATAACCCAGCAGTTCCCCCCCCCAGTTCCCAGCCTGGTGGCGGAGTCTCAGGAATGTCCACGCATCGACCCGGCCGCGGACTGTCATCGGGCTCACCCACAACACAAAGTAGGTCAGTGCAGCGAAGGAAGCGATCGGCAACGCGATGGAAAGCGCGACTTCCGCGGCCCATTTCGCCTTCCCTCCCAGGCCGAACACGACCGAAGCCGCCACCGCGCCGGCGATCCCCAACGAGAGACCGAAGCCCGCAAGCTGCTGGCTGGCGAGTTGGGCCTCCCAGGCCATCGGGGCGAAGAAGTAACCCGTCACGAGCCCCACGACGAGGACCCACGCCATGAAGCTCGCCAGGGACCGACCGAGGGACCGGAAGATCCCCCGGCGGACGCCGATCTGTTGACGATCCGGCATGGTGACCTCCCTCATCGATCGGAGAGCGCGTGCCAGTCCTAATGCCCTAGTGCAACGGATCAGCGCGACAAGTGCAAGAGGGGAAGGGGAACATGTGCGTCCGGGTAGGCGGGGGGACCCGGTTGCTCGAAACCGGGGTCGCGAAGCGACGAGAGGTGCCGGTGACGCTCGGGATGACCTCTCGCGGCTGCGCCGCCCGGGTTGGCGAGCAACCCGGGCCACCCGCCGTGATCATCGGGGTTCACGAGCCCGGCCGGGGAGGCTCGACGCCGAAGCCGTCCCGGATGGCGCGGATGGACTCCTGCAACGCCGCGGCGTTGTCGTACCGATCCCGACGCGCGGCCAGCGATTCGCGCGGGGCGTCGCGATCGTCCGCCAGGCTTTTGCCGAGGAGTGGCAGGGTGCGGGTCAGCTCATTGATGATCGCGATGTGCGCGGCCTGCGCAGTGCGCGACAGGGGGTTCAGGTCGATGGCGATCACCGTCCGGCCGGAGGCGACCAAAGCCTGGCAGCGGTCGCCGTCCTCCAGCGCGACCAGGACGACGTCGGCCCGCGCGACCCCCTCGGGGTGCATGAACCGCCTCTTGCTGTCGAGGCCCGGCAGCTCGACGGCGCCGGGGCCCGAGCCGTGATGGAGGACACGGCGCAGCCCCAGGCCCTGGAGGTGCGCGACGACCCGACGGGCCCTCTCGGGGGAGTCGTGGAACAGGTTCACCTCGAACGCGAGGCGCGGGTGGTCCTCGGCCATCGCGGCGAGCGCGGGGCCGGCCAGGGCGGCGACGTTGCCGTTGACCGTGACCACCGGATGACGCGCCAGAGACAGCGCCGCGGAGGCCGCGGCTATGGCCTTCTCGGCGAACGGGTGGGTCCACTCCGACAGGAGGTAGTCGAGCGCCTCGCCGCGGCCATGCGCGATCAGGCCGGTCTCCGTCACGACCCCGGCGTGCAGGCCCTCGACGAGGCGCTCCCGCAGCCGGAGAGACGCCGCCCTCGGGTGGCTGTCGGGGATCTCGGTCATGGCAGGAGCCTCGTCCCGTCGCGATCGACGCCGCACCGCGTCCAGGAGGCCCGGTCGTCGTCCGGGAGGGTCGCCAGGACGCTCCGGCCGATCATGATCATCGTCGCGTGGCCGCCGAGCGCGCGGACGCGGTCGATCGTCTCGCGGACCACGCGGTCGGTCAGCAGGCCGGATTCCTCCGCGAATTCTAGCGAGCGATCGAGCAGGGCGTCCATCGTCAGGCCGACGAGGTGCTCCTCCAGCCAGGCGATCGTCCGCGATCCGGCCGCCGCCAGGCTCGCCCCCAGGGGCGCCGAGCCGAGCACGGCGCTGGTCGACAGCGGCCCGAAGCTCCGGAAATACAGCGCCGGGGGCGCGACCCGGTCGAGCCGCAGGCAGTCGAACGGCCCGGACCGGCAGCGGCGATAGACGACCCCCCCGCAGAGCTGGCTCGCCACGTCGCCGACCCCGGTGCGGTGGCGGATCTCGGCGCCGTGCGCGACCAGGCCGAGCGCCTCCCGGGTGCGCCCAGGCCGTACCGGCTATCGATCGCGAACGCCGCCCCCAGCGCCGCGGCGGCGCTGACGCCGAACCCCGAACCGATCGGCAAGCCCGTCTCCAGCGCGACCGCGACCGGCTCGGGCGCCAGCTCCGCGATCACCTGCCGGACCGGGCCCAGGCTCGATCGGCCGGCCGTTCAGGAGCACCCGGGGCGCGGGCGCCGGGCGGACCGCGGCGGTGACGCCCCGGTCGAGGTTGATCGCGAAGCCGGGCGACGACGTCTCGGCGGGCGACGGCCCGAACCGGGGCACGAAGAAGCCCGTGACGCTGCCCGGCGAGAAGGCCATCGGAGAGGGTATCATCGCAGGACCCGGACCAGGACGCCGACGGGCACGACCAGCTACCTTTGTACCAAGGTCCGGGAATCGTGTGGGATCGGGAGGGGGAGAGATTTCACCACAGAGACCACGGAGCACACGGAGAGGAAGGCCGAGGGAGGGAGGAAGAGAGAGAAAACAGAATACAATGGAAAGCAGCGGTTCACAGGGTGGGATAGGCGGGATTACGCGGCTTCGATTTCGGCCGTGGTGACCGGCAGAAGCGAGGGGAGAGCTTGGCCCTGACAGTCTGCTTCAAAGCACGTGGTCAGGAAGTCCAGGACATTGCGACCTCGCTGCCGGCAGGTCGCGACGACGGTCAGCATGCGCTCCACGAACCGGCTCCCGTCCACACTGTCGGTCCCCCCGCTGATCCGACGCCCGATCACCGCGTGGCGCGGGGCCCGTTCCGCCGCGTTGTTCGTCGGCTCGACACCCTTGACCCGGGCGAACGTCCGCAACCCCTCCTCCACCTTGATGGACCTCGAAGCACGTCGCCGCCGTCGTCGCGCACGGGCACCGCGACCCGTCCGACAGGGCGCGCTTGGCCTCCCGCCGCAACCGGCTCATCCGCTCCTGGAACGGGCCCCACTCCAGGGCCCCGTCGCGCACCCGGTGCCAGTGGCGGAACAACCGGTCCGACAACGCGAGCAACCGCCGGCCGACCCCTTCGCCGGCGCCGCCCCGGTCGATCATCGCCTGAAAGTCGCGGCGCAGGTGCGCCCAGCAGACCTGCCGCCACCGCGCCATGATCCAGTCATACGCGCCGAACCGGTCGCTGCCGACGACCTGACCGTCTCCACCCCCCAGCGGGGCCCTGGCGACGTCGCCGCTGCGGTCCCTGGCGACGGTGAAGACCGTGAACAGCGGGGTCACCGTCGCCCACAGCCAGGCCCTGCGGGGCCGCTCGCGCCACGACGTCTCGTCGATGTTCGCCACCTTGGCGCGATGGACCGCGACCGCGAGTTCGTTGCAGGGGGCCTCCGGTGCGGCGGCCGACCGCCGTCCCAGCTTGGAGATCATCCCGGTGGAGATCGGGAGCGTAAAGACGTCGGCGGCCACCTGCCGGATCTGCCGCTTGCTGAGGCGATAGGCCCCCGCGAACATCGCCAGCACGGCCTGGAGGTAAGGGCCGAAGCACCCGGCGGGGACGCCCGCGGGCAACGCGCCGCAGGTCGTCGCGCGACAGGCGGGGCAGGTCAGGCGATGGAGCCGATACTCGTCGACGACCGGCTCGATCCTGGGCGGTTCGGCGACTTGATGGATCACGGGCGCGGGGTCGTCGCCGGCGAGTCCCTGGCCGCAACGGCGACAGGCGGTCGGCTTGCAGTCGAACGCCTCGCGGACCTTCTCGGGTGGTACCAAGATGCGCCGGGACTTGCGATGCCCGGGCTGGCCGCCGCGCTTCTCCCCGCTGGGAGGGGACGGGGGTCTCCGCTTCATCCCGATCGGATCGGACGAGGGCGGCTTGGACGAGTTCGTGGAGTTGAGCTTGAGCCGCGCTTCGAGGTCACGGACCCGTGTTTCCAGCTCGTCGACCCGCTGCCGCATCGCCAGGAAGACGGCGGCGATGGCCGCCTGTGCGCCCGGCGGCACCTTGGCCCAGAGTTCATCGGATATGGGCAGCGGGGCGGTCATGATGACGGTATAGGGTCATCAGCGGCAACTTTCAATCCCGGACTGTGAACAGCTACCGGGAGAGGTTATCCCATGCATCTCCGTTTACCTAAAGATCGGATACTTTCGCTGACTGAGGTTCGAGAGGTCATCGCACAATACTCCATCGAGTGCCCGGCAGTAATTCACCTTTACGACGCCACTAACGGTGGGCCACACGACCACATCTCTGCGGTTGACCCTCTCGCGCTGAACGCACTCAACTCATTTGGAGCCAAGACACCTCCAATGACGCCTATGACAGAAATGTGGCAATGTAGGCAGAGCATCGCTCCCAAGATCGAACCAATAACTAAGAGCGTTCGAACAAAATGAGAACCTACGGGCTTGGTCCTGCGAAGAATGGGTAGGGGAGATCGCTCTCCCCAGGAGGTATTCTCATGGCCAAGCCCTTGGTCTCCGATGCCCTTTGGAAGCGGATCGAACCTCTGATCCCGCCCCCCAAGCCACGACGCTTTCGCTTTCCGGGCCGCAAGCCCCTGGAGCCGCGTAAGGTCCTGACCGGCATCATCTTCATCCTCAAGACGGGCATCGCCTGGGAGGACTTGCCCCCGGAGTGTGGCTGGGGTTGCGGCCTGACCTGCAAGCGCTATCTGCGGCGCTGGCAGTGCCAGGGCGTCTGGCAGAGGCTGCACGAGATCCTGTTGGCCGAGCTGCACGGTGCCGACCGGATCGATTGGTCGCGTGCGTTGATCGACAGTGCCAGCGCCCGGGCCCCGTGTGGGGGTCAGGGCGCGGGGCCGAACCCGACGGATCGCAGGAAGCTGGGGAGCAAGCACCATGTCCTGACCGGCGCCCACGGCGTCCCGTTGGCGATGGCGCTGACGGGGGCCAATCGTCACGACGTGACCCAACTCGTGCCGCTGGTCGACGCCGTACCGGCGGTCCGCGGCAAGCGCGGTCATCCGCGCCGTCGTCCCCGGCGCGTGCAGGGGGACCGGGCCTACGACTCCGAGCCCCACCGTCGGGAGCTGCGCCGCCGCGGGATCACCCCGGTGTTGGCGAAGCGCCGCACCGAGCATGGCAGTGGCTTGGGCAGATTCCGGTGGTACGTCGAGCGGACGTTGTCCTGGGCGCATCAGTTCGGCCGCCTCCGATTGCGTCGGGATCGGCTCCCGTCGATCCACAAGGCATTCATGTCGCTCGCTTGCTCTCAGATTTGTCTGATGTTCCTTGCTTCTTGATGGTCATTTTGTTCGAACGCTCTAAGTTCGACTGATGCCGAATTTGAAGGGGGTCCGCCTCGTCGGTAGCATGGGGAGTTGCCCATGCTTCCCGTGGCACCGACCGAGGACGGCACCCCGACGATCCTACCACCCGAGGCGACCCCGCCGCTGGCGGCGCCGGCGCCCGCCTTCGACGAGCCGACCGACCGCCGGTTCGTCACCCCCCTGCTCGCCGCCGTCCTGACCACCGGCCGGCGCACCGTCGCCAACCTGCTGCGGACCCCCGGCGGGCTCGCGGCCGGCCACCGCACCGACTACCAGCGGGTCCGCTCCCGCGCCCCCTGGTCGGCCCCCGAGCTGGGCTGCGCCCTCACCGGGTCCCTCCTGCTCCACCTGCTCCCCGGCGGCACCGTCGTCCTGGTCGGCGACGACACCGTCGATGGACACCCCGGCGAGGGGGCCCACGGCGAGGCGCGGCACCGCGACCCGGTCCGCTCGACCCGCAGCCGTACCGCCTGGCGGTACGGCCACGAGTGGGTCGTCCTCGCCGTGCTGGTGCGCTTCGCCTTCGCCACCCGCCCCTGGGCCCTGCCCGTGCCGGTCGACCCGTACCGCGGCCCGGAGGACGACCGCCGCCGCAGGCGGCCGCAGCGGGCCCCGGCGCGGTTGATGGGCCGGCTGTTGCGGCTGGTGCCCCTCCGCTTTCCGGACCGGCGGTCCGTCTTCGTGGGCGGCGCCGGCTACGGCACCCACGAGGTCGCCCGGTCCCACCACCGCCACCGCGCCCGGCTGACCCTGGTCAGCGAGCTGCACCCCGAGGCCAACCCGTCCGGCCCGCCCCCGCCCCCCAAGGGCGACGGCCGTCCGCCGGTCAAGGGGCCGCGGCGGCCCAGGCCCCGCGAGGCGGTGTCTGCCGCCCGGCGGTACCGGCGGCTGTCGGTGGCCCGGTATGGCGGGGGCACCCGGCGGGTCGAGACGGTCACCGGCACGGGGCACCGGTTCAAGTCGGGCCACGGCCTGGTCCCGATCCGCTGGGCGTTCGTCCGCGACCGCGACGGCACCCACCGCGATGGGTCCTCCTTCCGCACCGACCCGGCCATCGACGTGGCCGGGATCATCGCCCGCTACACGAGCCGCCGGGATATCGAGACCACCTTCCAGGGACTTCGCAGCCACCTCGGCCTGGAGGCGACGCGGGGGTGGTGTCGGGACACGGTCGTGCGGGCGGCAGCTTGCCCGTTCGGCGTGTACTCGGTGGTCGCGGTGCTGTACCACGCCCTGCCCGGACCGAAGTGGACCGGGGCCGTCGTCTGG
This sequence comes from uncultured Planctomycetaceae bacterium, assembly GCA_963708145.1. Taxonomy (GTDB): domain Bacteria; phylum Planctomycetota; class Planctomycetia; order Isosphaerales; family Isosphaeraceae. The sequence goes on from OY970189.1 coordinate 1,901,765, forward strand.
CCGGGGAAGGCGGCCGTGACGTCCTCGGGCGCGCCGACTTCGGTAGGGCGTTGGCCGTGGGACGAGTGCGTTGTCCCACAGGCCGGGTGTGACGGGGGCCTTGAGAGGGTGTCTGCGAATTAGTTTCTCCGGCGTGCAAGCCGCCGGAGCATCACGTGAATCATGGTGATGTAGATCATCGCCTCGCTCGTCGCTGTGTTCCGCTCGTAGTCCTTGCTATGGCGCCGGTACCGCCCCAGCCACCCGAAGGTCCGCTCCACGATCCACCGCTTCGGCAGGACCACGAACCCCTTGATGCCTACTGGCCGCAACACCGTCTGGAGCACCCAGCCGAACGCTTGCTTCACGGCCTCCGGCAGGCTGTTCCGCCCGTAGGCGCTGTCGGCGAAGATCACCTTCAGCCGCTGGAAGCGCGCCTTCAACTGCCCGAGCAGCGCCAGGACCAGCACCGCCCCGTCGTAATCCTGGACGTTCGCCGGATGGACCACGACCGCCAAGAGCAGACCCAGCGTGTCGACGACGACGTGCCGCTTCCGGCCGTTGATCTCCTTGCCGGCGTCGTAGCCCCGCGGGCCGCCGACCTCGGTCGTCTTGACGGCCTGGCTGTCGATGATCGCCGCACTGGGCGAGGTCTGGCGCCCCTCCCGACGCCGGAGCATGTCCCGCAGCGCATCGTGGATCCGCTGCCAGGTCCCATCGATGCGCCAGGCCCGGAAGATGCCGTAGACGGTCTTCCACCTGGGGAGGTCGTGGGGCAGGAGCCTCCAGGCGCAGCCGCCGCGCACGATGTAGAGGATGGCGTTGATGACCTCGCGACGACAGACCGTCTGCGGCGCCCCTCGGTGCGATGGCCCGGGCAGGTGCTTGCGCAGGATCTGCCATTGCTCGTCGGTCAGGTCCGTGGGATATTGCGCTCGTTCCGTGTGGGACATCGGTACGACTCCTTTCGTTCCGTGGCTGGAAACCGAAGGGAGTCGTACCGTTTTTCGTCGGATCCGGGAATTCCAAGACACCCTCTTAACTCGAAAGCGGCGTCACCATAGAGAACGCCCGGGTCATCGCCATCCACAAGTCGCCCAAGAACACCAAGCTCTACGACCGCACCGGCGACGGGATTGATCTCGGCGAGATCGGAAAAATCAGGATCTGGAATTTTAGAAGGTTTTCGTATTTCAATTTTGGGAATAAAGAACATGAACGCGAATGGCTACTGCGGCAGTATTCACCCTGGGGTTGCCGGTAACTCTAAGCTGGACACGATCGCCATCGGGCTCTACTTGAATGGAATAAAATCCCGACAAGTTTGTGGAACCATCGACGATCTCTGTCCAGGTCGCCACAACAACCCCCGGAAATTTATGATCAATTTTTATAAATGGGTACAAATGAGATTCCTTCACTGTTCCATCAAATGCAGTAATATGACCGTTCCTGGGAGTTGTTGAATAACTAACGTCCCAATATGAATGAGCTAGTCTTTTTGCACTTCGACTGATTTGCTCCGCTTGACTGATCCTCTCCATTACGTCGACGCCGCCGGTGTAGATCTTCCCCCGCACCTTAAGATCACCACCGACATCGACGTCACCGTTCGGTAGGAGGACGGTCCTGGGGCCCCCGTTCTCATCCAAGATGGAGAACTTCCCTCTCACCGCCTGGTCCGTCATGGCCACGGCCCCAGACCCACGACGGCCAAGAGGACCAGGACCACGGTCCCCATCTGCCGCCTAGTCCGCCGAACTTCCGCCTCCAGGCGAGCAATTCGATTTTCTTCCAACATGATACCCTCCCGGTTGTTACTTGCCGCCAAGGGGCCAAGAAATGTAATCGGCTGTTCGTTTCAATAGGCTCCCACCCGAACCTGCGGTAATCCGACATCGATTCGTAGCCGCTCCTGACTAATTGCAGGTTCACGCGAAACTCGGTCCCCAAGCCCCTCCGTGCTGGATGGATGGAGGATGGCTCGGTCGCCATTAAACCAAGTTACTTCCAAATCCCTCCATTTCGAGCCAAAGGGTAGGTTGACGGAGAAGGAGCCGAATGGAAGTCGTTCCCTCATAAGATTCATTACTTCGCCCAGACGCGTGCGGACTGCCGAGTCCTCGTCCTGAGGTAATACTCCTGTGGAACCGGATCTCCCAACCTGCGCGAGCCTTTCGCGTACAAGCGACTCCTCACCATCGAGGAAATCGCCGCCTGGCTCGTGACATACGCCCGCCCTGGAGTGCCATCAGCAAGATCTATATTCAAGTGATATCTGAGCGGGAACTTAGGAAATAGAATAAGGGTCTGGAACGGAATAAGCATTACGACTTGCCGTGCGATCCGGACGACTCAGGCCTGATCGTGTAGTTCCACTCACCATGGAAGTCATGGGGATGCAGCCGGACCCGCTCCATCTGCTGCTTCGTCACCTTGACCTTGGTCGGGTAGCTCCCCGTATCCAGCCGGGCCTCCACCTCCAGGCCCGTCGCGGTCCGCGTCGCGGCGATCAACTCGACGACCACCTGATGGCTGACCAGTGGGCGGCCCCGCCAGTTCATCGTGATGTGCGAGAACAGCCGGTGCTCGATCTTGTTCCACTTGCTCGTGCCCGGCGGGAAGTGGCAGACCGTCACCTCCAGGCCCGTCTCGTCGGCGAACCGCTGGAGTTCGACCTTCCACAGCCGGACCCGATAGCCGTTGCTGCCCCCGCCGTCGGCACAGATCAGCAACCGCCCGGCGTCGGAGTACATCTCCGACCCCATGCCGGACCACCACCGCCGGATGCCCTCGACGGCGAAGCTGGCCGTGTCGTGATCGACGCCCACGTTGACCCACCCCAGGTCCCAGCCCATGTCGTAGATCCCGTAGGGGATCGCCTTGCCGACGCGGCGGTCGGGGAAGTCATGGATCAGGGCCTCCTCGGGCTCACCCGCCGGTTGCCACTCCCGGCCCCGGTTGGCGTACTGCCCGACCAGCTCCTTCTTCTTGGTGTCCACCGAGATGACCGGGGAGCCCGCGGCGATGTACCGCCCGCTGATCTCGCTGATGTAGCGGAACTGGGCGTCACGGTCGGGGTGCTGCCTGCCCTCCAGGGTCTTGGCCATCGCCTGGAGGCTGTAGCCGAGGTGGTGGAGCATCTCCCCGACGACCCGATGGCTGACGGCGAACCCCTGGCGGCCCAAGGCCTCGGCCAGTTGGCGGGTGCTCTTGCAGGTCCACCGCAGCGGGGACATCGGGTCGCCCCGCGTCTCGGGGGCGATCAGTCCCTCCAGGGCCACGAGGATCGCCGGCTCCTTGTCGCGGAGCTTCTTGCGACCTCCGCCGGGCCGTCGGACGCGACCGGGGGGAGGGGGTGGAGCGTCGAGTTCCTTCAACGCCCGCTGGATCGCGGCGTGAGAGATGCCCGAGGCCCGACTCACGCGGCGGATGCCGCCGTAGCCCAGGGAGCGGGCCTCGACGGCGGCGAGGAGCCGTCGCTGCCGCTCGTCGAGGTTCGGCAGGATCGCGGCGAACTTCCGTTGGAGTTCAGGATCGTCGGGCATCCGTCCATTATGAGCCGCAGCGACGAATTATAACAGTTGTTTCGTTCCAGGCCCTAACGGTTCTTCCGGCATACAAGTCTTTAGATTTAAATACAATCTCCAGTGGCATGGGAGTTATATCGGAAAAGCTTTTGTTGATCAATTTCGAAGGAACAGATATCAATCTTGTGAATGATCTGTCAAATCTTTCCCACTCCCTAGAGATACTAAGGCCGCCCAGCGTTACTTGCATGTATTCAATTTTTCTCTGCCCCTCGTCGCCGAAACCGTATCCCACGGCTCTGAAGTCATACGTACCGTCCCATTTGTAGATTTGCCCGGACCCATAAAGGCGAGTCAATTTCGGCTCCTGCCTTGCAAGTGGAGTGAGCCGAATGTTCTCTATCACGATTTCGAGGCTATCCAACTCGGTCGCCGCTTGACGCAACAAAGTATTCGCCGCGTTGTCAAAACGATCCAACCAAGCATTGCCGGTCCCCTCAATTCTTGCCATCAATATATCCATATTTATAAAAAATTCTTTCCGCTCCTCAGCCATTTGTCGGAAGAATTCCTTCCGCTGGGTCTCAACCATACCGTTCGTCTTATCGATGGCATCGTTGAGGATCCTCTCTGCTTCTCTCAGATTCTTCCTCATCTCCTCCCCAGCGATCCTAACAGATTGGTCTGCACGGTCCCCCAGTTGATCGATACGCTCTTTGACTCTGCGATCCGCATCGGCGATAGCCGAGCTGACTGCCCCTTTTGCTTCGTTGACCATACCTTTCCCGACCAAGTAGGATACAACGCCACCTGCGATAAGTTCCCAGAACGCATTTGCAGGGGTCGCGAGCAGCAAGAGAGCGAGAATCGCCGTTCCTATCCGAAAACCTAATTCTCTCGCAGGTCTGCTGAGTCTTCTGACGGATGATATGATCATGATGGTAGTTCCAGGTAGTGGTCCCAGCGACTTCTCATTCACCTTGGTCCATCACGTTCTCATTCAAGTTGGTCCATCACGGCCGCGGCCCCGAGTCCCTCGGCAACGGCTCCGACGGAAGCCATGGCCATCAGCAGCTGATGAGAGCGACGCACTTCTCGCTCTAAGAAGCTATCCCAGAAGCTCCGGCCCGTTGACCGGAACTGTACTGAGGCGGCTTCCCCGCGAGTATCGGCGACATGTGGGATCTTCCTGTCCTCTTAATAGGCAGCATATTGCAGCTTTCCTACAACCCGAACCCAAAAAGTGTCCTCACGGAAACTTTGAGGTTTTCACGTCGCCTCTGCTCGACCTCAACTGCTCGTTTGATGTCCTTCGCCTTCGATGCGCAGTCTGAAGCCAGCCCACCATATGCCTTGGCCAAATTGTCCACCTCCAGATAAAATTCCGTTAGCGGCTTGGCATAAGGGCCACTAAACGCGATCGCCTTTTCGATAGCCGATTGTAACTCTCTGAACAACGTAACAGCATTTCTTGCAACTTCACCCGCTTCGTCTAGCGGTTCCTGCTGCGACCTCAGATACTCGATATTGGTTGTCATGGCATCTAGATACGACTTGAACCAGGCTTCGGCCTGCTTAGGAGCCTTAATCAGCATGTCTACAGTGACAACGAAATTGTCGTCAACATCTTCGGAGACAAGCCCAACCGGGAGTTCGCGGATTTTCTTAGCCAATCGCTCCAGCTCCTCCGCTTGGCTCTTGATTTTGAACAGCTTTACTTTGTCGAGAAGGCCTTTGCTTTCATTCTCTGCGGCAGTCTTATCCTTTTGCTTTTCTGCCAGCTCAACGATCTTGTCTGAGTACTTGCTGAGTTCACTAGCCGGTTTGCCAAGCTCTTTGGTAAATTTGCTGAGTTCTTTCAGATCGGGATTTTTGGATAAAATGTACCCGACATACAAAGCCCTGCTGAGCATCTTCAGTGACGAATCAGTGTTCTTAATCGCTTTCTGGGCCTTGTGAAGCTTGGAGTCGGCCATCTTCTCTTCGAGCTTCGAAATGCGTTCGCTCAGATCATCTTGTTCCTTCTTCCAGGATAAAGCATCGGACTCAAAAGTTTTCATGTCTTGTTGATAACTGTTAGCCTGCTCAGTGAATTGCGACTGTCTTGCGGTGAGGGCAGCTTTCCGTCCGGCGAGATCCGCTCCAGCCCGAGCTGCAGAGTCAGCAAGGTTGTTGAAGGCATTTGCTGCTGCTTCCCAATCCCCTTTATAGTCAACTCGATTATTTACAAACGGGTAGCGGCCGGGGTCGAGCCTGAAGAGAATTTGGTGGGCGACCACATGGATGTCGTAGTGCCAAGGAGGACGAGGGGGATCGGAAATGACGGTGGGAATTCGGCCGCTTTGGGCAAACGGATCTACGGCCGCTTTGAAAATTACCGGGCGGATTTTGCAAGCGGCGTCCCCTGCCGCCCGCTTTATATGCGTTGACCCACCTTGTACGTTCGTTCTTGTAATTTGCTTTAACATTGTTTGCCGCGTTGACGTCTCTGTTGAATACCTCGACTTCCTTTTCGATGGAATTTTGTTCGGCAATGACTGTCTGTCGCCGTTGCTCAAGGGATTTTTGTCTGGCGAGCAGTGCATCCCGGCGGCCTTGGAGGTCACTTTTGGGTCGCAAGAATGGCCTTATATTCCTTGTCGATTCCCTCCGGATCCGCTAGGAGCTCTTGAACAAGCTCTCGATCATCTTGGGCAAACTCTTTTGCCAAGGCAACAAGGCTTTCATGCCGATCGAGACGGTCTAATGGGCCCTGTCGATCGTCGGCCGACGAAATCGGGACAACGCTCGCGTAGAGCGTGGCGATCAACACCGATGAAAGCGACAGTTTGCGGAGCACTGTGGGCACCCTCCTGCTCTGCTGAACACCGCAGTCGAGGTGCATGGCGAGGGTCGGGTCACATGAGCTAAGCATTAGATGTTGTTATTTGGCCGACCCCCCTCCCGTCCATCTATACCTACAGTGATTCAAATCAAGAAGATCACGCGAAGCAAGCGAAATCCGCCACGTTCCTTGGTTTCCGCCTCAGCGGCCGGGTGGCTGGGGTCTCGGCTTTCGAGACCCGGGATTACGGGGACCGGGGTCAGGTGCCCGGATCCCAGCCACCCCGCCACGGCGGGCCGGGCCCGCTGCAGCGCAATCGGGCGGCAACGCCGCCGGGTTGTCATGGGAAGAACCGGTACAAGTCGCGCCGGGGCAAGAACCGCACAAAGTCAACGCCATCCCCCTTGATCGTGACGCCGAGGCGGTATTCCCCGACCCGGATGCGGTAAGCGTTCCCGGTGCCGCTCAGCTTCTTGAGGTCGCGGATTGCCCCCGGGCTGGCCGCTGCCTCCACCTGCTCGATCACCTCCCGGACCCGGTCAAGTATCGCTTGATCTTTTACCTTCTTCAGGTCTCGCGTGAAGCTCTTGCGGAAGCTGGTCTTCATGTCTTGCCCCGCAGGGCTCGGAAGACCTCCTCGCGGGTGACGCTCTTGGTCTGTTGCCCCTCGCGGATGGCCTCGGCCAGCGCGAAATCCTCGAGTACCTCCGCGAAGACCTCATGGAACAGCTCGCGCTGCTCCTGCAAGGTCTCCGCGAGCGCCTCCTTCAGGGCCCGCTTGAGTGCCGCTCCGTCGAGATCGGTCGCTGCCATATCGCTTGCGTCCGGAAGGGATGATGGGTCATCGGTCGTACCGGGAGCCGGCCAGCACGCCGCCTCACTTGAATTCGGCCGGGTGGCGTGAAGGAGCCGGTCGAGCCTCGCGACCCGACCGGCCCCGATCCCGGATCATTCCCCCGGAGGGATCAGCCCTTCGCTTCGATCACGCGCGAGACGGCCTCGCGGGCGCGGTTCATCAGGGGGCTGTCGGCGGTCTTCGAGCCGGGGAGGTTGAACATCATCGAGGCGGCCAGGGGGGCGCGCCACTTCGGGTCGGTCGCCAGCTCGCACTCCTCCCAGGCGGCGGCGCCGTACTTGTAGTCGTGGCTGTCCTTCCCCTTGTGGAAGATCATCCGCCGCGCCGCGGCGAAGACCAGGTCGGGCGAGCCGCCGCCCGACAGGTAGCCGAGCGCCTTGCGGGCCGCGTCGCCACGGTCCTCGCTGACGGCGGCGAAGATCTCGCCGATCGCCTCGTCGCCCGACGTGTCGGGCCTGGTCGCGTCGAGCGCGTCGATCGTCGGGCCGGAGGCGGGCGGCTTGATCGCGGCGCGGAAGATCGGCGCCCAGCCGACGGCCTGGAGCAAGGCCAGGCGGCGGGTCATGTCGTCGCCGCTGGCGCCGTAGATGAAGTGCAGCGCGTTGCCCGAGGTCACGACGTGCAAGGAGACGAGCCCGGCTTGCGGATCATCAGGTCGCCGCCGGCCAGGACCACCGCGTCCCAGAGCGAGTCGGGCGAGACGCCGCGGTTGAGCAGGTTGACCGCCGCGGCCGAGGCCTCTTCGGGCGACGCCTGGCGGAGCGTCTCCAGGAGCTCGCGGGTCGCGGAGGGGTCGGGCTTGCCGGCCTGCCAGTCGTCGCGGATCTTGCCGGCGTTCACGAGGTTGGCCTCGTAGGGGCCGACGGCGACGTGCCGCGAGTCGCCGTGCAGGTCGAGCAGGCCGAACGCCAACGAGCGGAGCACCGGCTCGGCGTGCTGCCAGCCGATCGCCTGGAGGGTTCGCCAGCTCTGCGCGGCGAAGATCGGCTTGTGGCCGATGTTCCTCTGGTCGCGGACGGCGTACCGCCAGAGCGGCTCCATCGCCTCGGCGGCGCCGCAGCCGCGGCAGAGGCCGGTCACGGCGGCGTCGGCGGCGTCGGCGTCCCAGGCGTCCATGGCGCGGCAGAACTCGTCGCGGGCGCGGCCGGGCCCGGCACGCGCGACTCGTCCACCTTGCCGAGCGTCCAGTCGCCTTCCTTGATGTCCTGCTCCTGCGACTTCTTGAAGTTGTCCAGCGCCCACAGCATCGGCAGCAGGCGGTCGGTCACCGGCGCCGTCTGGCCGAGGATGTGCGCCGAGTTCATCACCATCACGGCGTGGAACTTGAAGCCGACCGGGTGCGGCTTGATGTTGCGGATGCCGGCCAGGAACAGCCCCGCCAGCAGGTCGCGGTACGAGAGCCCGTCCTTGAGGTGCTCGACGGCGACCTCCAGTGCCTTCTCCCGAGGCGTCTCCTCGATCCAGCGGACGACCGGCTCGATCTCGGGCCGGAACCGGACCGCGTCGGGCCCGACCACCAGGTCGGCGGCGCGGGCCGGCGTGATCGTCCGCAGGCCCTCCCAGGGTCCCAGCCCCGCCCCGAGCCCAGCGCCGAGGCCGCCTGCAAGAACCGACGTCGTCGAAGAGTCGCGTCCATCGCCCACCCCCGTGGTCAAGCCCTGGATCTGATCTGTCCGGCCCCGCGGGGCCGCCTGCCTCGCCGCCCCCATTACAATCCGCGGTCGCCCCGAAGGCCATCCCCCAGCGGTGGGGCCGCGCGGAGGGAGGGCCTGTCCGCGCCCGGCCGCTCCGCGATTTTTCCTGTCGGGGCGGGCCGGGAAATGCCGATTAAGACTTGGAATACCGCCGGTCATCGGATGGCCGCCGGGCGCCCGACCGATCTCTCCCATCTCCGGAAGTCCTTCGGCCCCATGACGGACCGCGGTCCCGACACGACCCCTCCCCCGGCCGACGAGGCGGCACGCCGCGCGGCCCGGCGTCGCGGCCTGGCCCGGAGGGCGGCGGCAGCGGCGCTGATGATGGTCGTCGCCAGCGGCGCGGAACATCTGGTCGTGTGGGCCGGCGCCGGCAGAGGCTGGGCGGTCATCGACGGCGGGTGGATCTTCCCACCCCGCATCCGCTCCGAGGTCGTCAGCGCCGAGTTCCGGCACACGGTCGCGACCTCCTCGCAGGGCCTGCGCGACCGCGACTACGCGATCCCGGCTCCTCCGGGGACGCTGCGGGTCGCCGCGGTGGGCGACTCGTACACCTTCGGCTGGGGCGTCGAGGCGGACCAGACCTGGGTCAAGGCCCTGGAGCGCGGGCTCGGGGCCGACCGGGCGGGCCGGCCGGTCGAGGTGGTCAACCTCGGCATGCCGGCCGGTGAGCCCGACGCCTATGCCCGGACCTGCGAGGCCACGCTGGCGAAGCTCCGGCCCGACCTGCTCCTCGTCGCGATCACCCAGGGCGACGACCTGACCCAGCTCGCGCTCCGCCGTGACGACGCGCCGGCCCCGTCGAGGCCCGGAAAGCGGCTGCTCGGCGCCATGCAAGCGGCCTTCCCGATCCTGGTCCCCCGCGTCCGCGAGCTGGTCCGGAGGTGCCACGACCCGCTCCTGAACCCCTCGCGGCAGCAGCCCCGCGACGTGCTCGCCCGGCTCGCGCCCGACGAGGCGCGCCGCTACCGGGCGCTCGACGCCGAGATCCGCGACCAGTTCGAGCGCGGCCTGATCAACCCGTTCCTGATCGAGACCGGCTGCCGCTTCCCGCGGTTCTTCTCGATGACGCTCGACCCGGCCCGCCCGGCGATGGCCAGGGCATCCCGCGGCCTGCGTAAGGCGCTGGGGCGGATCGCGGCGACGTGCCGGGCGACGGGCACGCCCTGCGTCGTGGTGAGCGTGCCGAACGGCCTGTACGTCAGCCCCGAGGCGCTGGCCTCGCGGCGACGGCTGGGGTTCGAGGCGCCCGAGGAGCTGCTCCGCACCGAGGTCCCCGAGCGGGTCGTGGCGGACGCCTGCACGGCGGTCGGCGTGCCGTTCGTCTCGGTCACCGCGGAGGTCCGCCGCCTCGCCCCATCCGGCGCCTACTACCCGATCGACGGGCACGCCACGGCGGCCGGCAACGCGCTGTTCGCCGCGCTGCTGGGGCCGAGGATCTCCGCCCGCCTCGATGCGGCGGCCCGGCCCGACCTGGCGTCGCGGCCGGGCGGCGCCCCCCGCCGATAGCCGGACCCATCGGCGGGGGGGATCTTACCCAGACCCCCGTTGGCTTCGTTTCGGGAAGTCCGTCGCCGGGGGTCCGAGGCCGCCGGACCCGAGAGGAGCGATCTTACCCAGACCCCCGTTGGCTTCGTTTCGGGAACGCGGTTTTCGGTTCGTTCGGCGCCCGGGTCGAGTCCGTTCGGCGCGGCGCCCAGTTCGTTCGGGCGCCGGCCATCGAGTTCGTTCGGGCACGGCGCCCCGTTCGTTCGCGACGGCCGTTCGGTTCGTTCGGCGCCCGCCCTCATCATCCCGAGGTGGGGGCCACATGCTCCTTTATCTCGTTGCAAGTTTAAGCTTTAGGGATGATCAAGGTGCCCGCGCCACGAAGTATCGAGTTCGTTTGCGCCGGCGGTTAGGTTCGTTCGGCGCCGGGATCGAGTTCGTTCGTGCCGGCCGTCGAGTTCGTTTGGTCCCGGTCGTGGAGTTCGTTCGGGATCGCAGCCCGACCGGACCTTGTTCAACATTCGGTTCGTTCGGCAGCGGCGAGGAAGACGGTCGAGGCCCGGCGCCGGCCCCCGTTCGGTCCGGTTGGTATCTTGCCCAGAATACCATTGGGTTCGTTTCGTCGCGGCGATGTGAGGACCCCGCACGGCCGCACGATCATCTTGCGCAGATTGCCATCGGGTTCGTTTCGCCTCGGGCGTGCTGGGTTCGTTCGGCGCGAGGCGTGTCACTCCGATCGCCGTCCGGCTCGACTTGCCAGGGACCGCGCGGGCACGACGGCCTCTCTCTTATGATCGGGCCCGAGCCGGCGGACGTCCTGGCTTTCTCGACCCCTGGGCCGGAACGAGCCAGGGCCTCACGGCTCCTGGAGTCTCGCACGCGGGAGGCCCAGGTTGCTCGCCGACCTGGGGCGCGGGGCGATAGGAGGTCAAGGTTCGCATGTCCGATCCATGACCTCATGCGGCTGCGCCGCCCAGGTCGGCGAGCAACCTGGGCCTCCCGCGAAATCCGTGCGACATTCGGCCCTGACCCCGTTTCCGGCCTTTTCCGCCCGATTCAAGGAACGGGGGAAAGAAAGGCTGGTTCTTGGTCAATATCCCGGCACATCTCGCCATTTCGATCACACTTGTTGCTTGACAATCGTGCTCTGAAGTTTAATAACGTTCATTGCCAGTACAATCCGGTCCACAATCGCGGTCGGCCCGCAGTATTCGGTAGGTAGGCACAGCGAGAGGACGTTTCCCGTCCGGAGTCGTGATGCTGACCGTCTGCGCCCTAGCGTAGACGTCGCGTCGCCGTCCTGCGTGTCATGAATCACTTTCGCGAACCGGGAGGGCCAGCTCTGAAGGGAGGTCGACATCCGGGCAGAATCACCGATGAGGTTTGTCGTCGCTCACGAGTCGCAGGTGACTGCGGTCGAAGTCGGCCGGCACGACTGACCCACGATCGTTGTCATCGGATCGGTGCGACGGCACGCCCGCACCAAGCAGCTTTGGTGTCCGAGGGCTGGAGAACCATCAGGGCGCCGCAGACAAGCTCTGGCTATCCCTCGCCGTCCCGTGTGGCCGGGTGTCTTCCTGGCCGAAAGGGTGATCGATTCATGCGCCGCGGACCTCGAGTTCAGTCTGTCGGTCCGTCCCCGCGTCGGGGCTGCCGTCGTCGAGACGGACCAAGGATCTCAAGGTAAGCAAAGTCCATGCAACCTCGGGATCGGATGATGCCCTTCCGGATCCCGGATGGGAGGAATTCATGACGGCAGCGGTTTCCCTCATCGAACCGACGCTGGACCCCGGCCCCCCCCATGACGGGCGACAGTCGACCATTCCGATCAACCATCCGGAACTGAACAGCCTGGTCCGACTTCGATGGGGAAAGGGATCGCCGATGACCACCAAGGACGCACGCTGGACTGATGAGCCTGCGCCGTCAAGGACCGTACAGATTGACCACAACGCACGGGTCGCGCTGGGGCTGCTCCAACAAGCCCACAGGCTCGCTCAGGATGTCGGCGCGGACGTGTGGGACTTCGCCCTGGAAATCAACAGGTTGTTCGAGGCAGGGCTGACGATCAGCGACCTCCGCTGGTTAGTTGCAAAAGGGTTCGCCGAGCACGGCCTGGAATTGTCTGTGTACGGTGGTCCGCATCGCTCGTTCCGCCGCGGCGACGGCTTCTTTTTCGATCAGACGACCTGCGTGATCCTCACTCCCACCGGCGCCGCATTCGTCGATCATGTCTTGAGAGCACCGATCTTGCCCCCGCGATCAGTTCCGCTCATCGAGGCCGCGTCGACTGACGGCGAGTCCTCAGCCCTCGAAAATGGGTCGCCGACGGGCGATGAACTCGAGCAAACCCCCGCCCTCGCACTCAAGCCGCGATGGGATTTCACCCTGCGCGAGTTGAGCCTGGACGGCCTGATGGTCAAGCGATTCCGAGTTCCGGCACAGAATCAGGAAATGATCCTGAGCGCGTTCGAAGAAGACAACTGGTCCGAGTGCATCGACGACCCGCTGCCGGTCAAGATTGACATCGACCCCCGCACCCGGCTGCACGATGCGATCAATCGGCTCAACCGTTGCCAGGCCAATCCCCTACTTTGCTTCCACGGCAACGGCTCGGGCACCGGCGTCCTCTGGGAGCTTCGCCGTCGGTCACGTTCGCCGGACACGAGACTCGGCGATCGCGAACAGGTCCATCCCCGACAACGCGCCAGTCCCCGCTGCCCCAAGCAAGGGGCGTGGGTCATTGAGCAGGAAGCCGTGATCCACAATGGGTCTGGATCGGGTTTCGTGCGGGCCCCTCCGGAAGCTTTGCCGGAGTAGGGCTTCATCGGGCCTTCTCCCGATTGGTCCTGACCATCGCGAGCGCGGAATGAACGAGATTCCGCGCCAATCGACACCAGGTCGAGACTTGATTCACTGACGGGCTCTCGAAGACCGCCGATTGCAGGACTTGCTCCCTTCGTCGGCGGCATCCCGCGATACACCAGGAGCGCCTTTTCGGAGTGCTCCCGATCCCGCGAGTGCGAGGATGAAGCACGGGTCCTCGTGCTCTGCAGTCGAGGTCATGTTGGCTGACCACGACGGATCCGAGCCCGATGAGTCCGGCAAGCAGGTCATCCCACCGATCAATGCCTCTCTCGGTGCCGGGCCGGACCCGCTGTGGCAAGCCTACCGGTACGCCCAGGATGCCGGCGCAGACGTGTGGGACCTCGCACCGGAGAGCGACCGGGTGTACGACACAGGGCCGACGATCGACGACCTCCGCCGGCTGATTGCGAAGGGATTTGCCGAGCACGGCCGGGAAATGTCCTTCCACGGCGACCCTCATCGCTCGTTCCGCCCCAGCCGCGGCCTCATCTTCGTCCCCACGACCTGCTTCGTCCTGACTGCGAAAGGCGCCGAGTTCGCGGGCAGGATTTTGAGAGAGCCTGCCGCCGCCAGGTAAGCGACCGCCCTACCTCCGCGCCCGTGCCCGTCGGCAAGGTCTGGCAGCCGTCGATCGCCCTCCCGCTGATCTCGGCAGGGCCTGATCTCCCGCGACTTGCCAGGTCCCTCCCGCAGGCCACAAGGCCCAGGAGGAGATCGACACCAGATCGACACCAGATCGACACTTGAGTCATAGTTAGCGTCGCAGATAATCACCCTCGTGACAAAGGAATCCGCGAGAAGATGCCCTGGGAACGGCTCCAGACACCTTTTCGGCTCCCAAACACCTATTCGGATCCACAAAGTCCTGAGACCGAGCGTTCACCAGGAAAGGGGCCAGACGATGCTTCGCAGACGACACGTGGTGGTGGCGTTGGCTTTACTTCTCCTGCCGTCGATGACCGCTTCGGCTTTCGAGGATGACACTCATTATATCCTGACATACGTCATCTGCCGAACGGTCGGGTTCACAGAGGAGGAGGCCCTATACGTTGCCCTGTGCAATGTGGCCATGGACGATTCGGACAGCCTGGTCGCCGCCGGCTCGGCCCCCGGAGCGGAAAGCGGAATCCAAGCCCACGTGGATAACGAGTGGATGTGGCATGCAATCGCCCCCACTGACTGGAATAAGAACAGACTCCAGAGCACGAGCGACATCCTCAAACAGAAGAATCTGCTTTTCCAAATTGCGCTTGATAAGTGGCTTAATCTTGATCTCAAAGATGATATAGGTCTCAAAGGTGATGATGGTGTGCGATCCTGGCAACCGAGCCCAGAGCAGCAGAAAGAGAGACTGTTCTGGCTGGGCGTCTTCTTCCATTACCAGCAGGATACGTGGGCTCACCGCCGCGCTGTTGAGCTATTTGGCGACGGCGACGCCCGCCTCGGCCATCCCAAGCCCTCTGCCGATACCCGAAAGGAGTGGGAATCCTACACGACCCCCTTTGGCCATGTGGTTACCATGGATGGCTTCTCTACGATACACGAGCAGGACCGACCCCCGTGGAATCCCATGGGAGCGCTCAGAAATCTCGAAGATGGGATACTCTACGCCAGGACTTTCCTCTCGAAGCTCCCGAATCCGCAGCCCAATGTGAATCCGTATCGGCAGACCAATATATTTTTCACCACTTCTCCATTCAACCCGAATGGCCCTGGTTACCGCCTGGAGATCGCCCCATGGAAAGAACGAAGGGATCAAGCCTGGCCGAGAAGTAAGCCTCTATTTAATCAAATCACCCTTGAGGCCCGATCCGATGCAGGTCGTTATCTGGAGGAACTTATCCGTGCTCAAATCGACCTCTACACGGTCTCAGAAGCGTTCGGGAAGGCCGATGAGTTGACGGACCTCAAGAAGTTGCTGGTCGCCTTCACAAAGGTCTGGGATAAGTACAGGGATAAAATCAAGCTGGATGGCGACTTGGCCACACTTTCGACCTTTCCGATCACCAAGAAGGAGCGAAATGAGTATCGGACTCGGATTCGGATTCCGTCTTCCTGGACGAGCAATGCCCTGGTACGGGACATGGGGGGCTGGCAGGACGTCCTGGGGTTCCCAACCAAGACAGTGGACCGTTTGGACCTGATCCCGAACCCTCCCAAGCCTAACCGCGACCTGCAAAACGTCACTGGCCCATGGCACACCGTCTCGAAGGAACCGCCTATCGATCCCGATCGAGCGACAGACAAGTCCATGTCCTCCCTGCTAGACGTGTCGGCGATGAACCCTGGGAAACCCGACAGTAGCGAAATCCTTGCCGTTGGCTCCGTTGGCACAGATCAAATGCTGTGGCGCAAATCGTCCACGGACGCGAAGTGGGAACCGGTCCCAAAGAGCATCAGCAAGTATGGACTCGTCATCGCAAGGGTGATGCCCAATGGCACGATCCTGGGAATCACCAAGGACTATCGGCTTGAGACCAAAGCCAGCCTGGATCCCAAGGACGAGTGGAAAGTCGTCGAGAATTCTCGGCCCGGGACCGTGTCGGCAGTGACGGTGAGACTCGATGGGATGATTGTCGGCTCCAAGCTTTCCGGCGGCAATCTCGGAACGGCCAGATTGAAACACGTTCCGAGCCAATCCGAGAAATCTTCACCGGGCCAAGGAACAGGCGTTCTGAGTGAATACCTCCTGGAGAAAGACTGGAATTTCCTGCCGAATGAGGACGTCGAAGTCAGGTACCTGGCAGTTATGCCCAATCAGACGTCATTTCTGGGCGTCACGAACACGGGCATCCTCCTCTATAAAAGCAGGTTGGATTCCCCGTGGGGGAGAGCTCCAAATTCCAACGCCTTCGGCGACCCTGGGGGACCAACCACTTGTCTTTTGGGCTCCGTGGCGTTTTACAATGGTGGTCTCCTAGCGATTCGGAGATTCACATCCGAACTCTTGGAAAAAACAAAAGGTGAGGTCTGCTGGCCCCTTTATCCGGACCCGGATGCTCAGTAGTCAATTGCTCCGGAGAATTATCCGTTAGGTCAGGCGATAACGCCGCCGGTCATCCCGCGATGGATGACCGGCGGCGTTATCCACTTGCTCCTGGTGCTCTGGGATGACTGACACCTGGGTGATACCTAGCGATGCCAGGGCCTTCGAGTAGAAGGCGACAGAACGCTCCAGGCGAAAAAGGGGTCAGAATTATTTATTTCAGGAAGAAATGGAGGAAAAGGGGTCAGAACTATTTGGGAGGAAAAGGGGTCAGTCGGAGGGAAGCGAAAATTCAAAGGGGCCAAAAATTCAAAGGGGTCAGAACTGTTTTAGGGCGAGACGAGAGTGACATTCCTAATTTATGGTGATGATTGATTATATTGGGTAGAGTTGCCACGTCCCCGGATCAAGCGAGTTGCCTCACTATATTACGTGGATCACCAAAAGAAGTCAGAAGTCCCCTTTCCCCATCCGCCCGATCACTTCTTCTCGCGGGACTTCTGCCGCTCGGCGGCCTCGGCGAGGACGGCCTCGGGGTTCTCGTTGAACAGGTCGCGGCAGCCGGAGCAGCAGACGTGGTAGGTCTTGCCCTTATATGAGACCTGGATCGTCCCCCGCCCCTCGGTCACGATGCAGACGGGGCCCGACTCGCCCGCGGCGAACGCGATCCCCTGGCGGGTGTAGCCGACCTCGGCGAGCCGATAGAACGCCTTCGGGTTGGCGGGGTCCTGGCCCTCCAGGAGCATCAGCAGGCGGCTGTCGTGCAAAGGGGTGAGCGTGATCCGCCGCGGCCCCTCGCCGGGCGCGGCGGCCGTCAGCACGAGCGGCTTCCCCTCGGCGGCGACGGTGCCGGCGAAGGTCCGCTCGGAGCCGTCGGCGAGGGTCGCGTCGAGCACGAAGGTGTGGGGCTTGGGGCCGGGCCGGAGCCGGGCCGACTTGAGGTACTTGCCCTTGGCGATCGTCGCCTCCAGCGCCGCCGAGTCCTTGGTGAGCTTCCAGGCCCAGGAGGCCGTCTCGGGCCAGGAGCCCTTCGAGCGCCCCTCTCGGGCTGGCCGACGCCTCGCCAGTCGCCGACGAGCCCCCCGTAGGGCTTCAGCTTCGCCTGGTCGGCGAGCCGCCCCGAGGCCGCCTCGTCGGCCGCCCTCGCGAGGACCAGGGGGATGAGCAGGGTGATGGCGACGGCGGTTCGCTCGATGGTGGGACGCATGGGGCTCGGGCCATCCGGGGGGCGGTCCGTCGGGTCAGGTCTGCTGGAGCTGGTTGATCTTATTGTAGAGCGTCTTGAGGCTGATTCCAAGCTCCTTGGACGCGGCCGGCTTGTTGCCGTTGTGCTTCTCCAGGATGACCTGGATGTACTTCATCTCGATGTCGCGGAGGGTCGGGTTCCCCTCGGGGATCTGGAAGTGGGGCCCGGCGACCGCCGACGGCGACGCCGCGGAGGAGGCCGCGCCGCGACGCGCCGGGACCTGCGTCGGCAGGTGCTCGGGGCCGATCGGGCCGCCGCCGGCCAGGATCGTGGCGCGCTCGATCGCGTTGGCCAGCTCGCGGATGTTGCCCTGCCAGTCGTGCGCCGACAGGGTGGCCAGCGCCTCGGGCGTCAGCATCGCGTCGAGGTCGCCACGTCGCGAGGCGTACCGCGTCAGCATGTGCCGCGCCAGGGCCGGGATGTCGGCCTTGCGGTCGCGCAAAGGCGGCAGGTGGATCTCGAACGTGTTGATGCGGAAGAACAGGTCCTCGCGGAACTGGTCGGCCTCGATCATCTCGCGGAGGTCGCGGTTGGTGGCGCAGAGGACGCGGACGTCGACGCGGAACGGGTCGTTCTCGCCGACGCGGCGGATCTCGCCCGACTCGAGGAACCGCAGGAGCTTGACCTGGACGCTCTTGTCGAGCTCGCCGACCTCGTCGAGGAAGAGCGTGCCGCCGTTGGCGACCTCGAAGAGGCCCTTGCGGTGGACGTCGGCGCCGGTGAACGCCCCCTTGCGGTGGCCGAACAGCTCGCTCTCGACGAGGTTCTCGGGCAGGGCGCCGCAGTTGACCGGGATGAACGGCTGGCCGGAGCGTCGGCTCTTGTCGTGCAGGTTGCGCGCGATCAGCTCCTTGCCCGTGCCGGTCTCGCCCAGGATCAGCACGCTGGCGTCGGTCGGCGCGACCGTCTCGATCAGGCGGCGGACCGACTGCATCGCCGGGGTGTCGCCGATCAGGGTCGGGGTCCCTTCGGCGGCCTTCAGCCGCGTCTCCAGCGCCGCCGCCTTGTTGGCCAGGTCGCGGCGCTCGGCGACGCGGTTGAGGATCACCTCGAGCTCGGCCCACTTGCACGGCTTGGTCAGGTAGTCGAACGCGCCGAGCCGCAGCGCCTGGACGGCGGTGTCGACCGTGGCGTGGCCGGTCAGGATGATGACCTGCGTCTCGGGGCTGATCTGGCGGACCCGCCCCAGGACCTCGATGCCGGTGAGGCCGGGCATGCGCAGGTCCAGCAGCGCCGCGTCGTACGAC
The DNA here is from genome assembly GCA_963708145.1 of uncultured Planctomycetaceae bacterium. Classification (GTDB taxonomy): domain Bacteria; phylum Planctomycetota; class Planctomycetia; order Isosphaerales; family Isosphaeraceae. The sequence continues at coordinate 1,920,483 of OY970189.1, forward strand.
CCCTTCTCCAGCGCCTTGATCGCCGCGGCGCCGTCGGGGCAGACGGTGACCTCGTGCCCCATCCGGGGCAGCTCCATCTGCATCAGGTCGCGGAGGTGCGCCTCGTCGTCTGCGAACAGGATGCGCAGGCCGCCCTGGTGGGACTTCTCCATGGGATTGCGTCTCCTCCGTGAGACCAGACCGATTACGCGGCCCGATGGGTCTTGAGCGTCGCCCCCGTCTCGGCGGCCGCGTCCTCGGCCGGGCGGGTCGGGAGCCGGACGACGAACGTGGCGCCCTGGTCCTCGCCGGGGCTGCTTGCCGAGATCTCGCCGAGGTGCTGGCTGACGATCCGGTGGGTGATCGACAGGCCCAGGCCCGTCCCCTTGCCGACCCGCCGCTTGGTGAAGAACGGCTCGAAGATGTTCTCCAGCACCTCCGGCGACATCCCGTAGCCGTCGTCGGCGAAGACCATCTCGGCCATCCCCTCGGCGTGCCGCAGGTCGACCCGGAGCGTGCCCCCGGCGTCCATCGAGTCGAGCGCGTTGACGACCAGGTTCAGCACGACCTGCTTGATCTCCTGGCCGTCGACGTGCGCCGTGACCGCCTCGCGGGGCTGGAAGACGATGTGCTTGCCGCGGTACTTGCCCATGTGGCGGATCATCTCGACGACCCCCTGGATCAGCCCGGCCAGGTCGGTCCGCTCGCGCTGGATCTCGCCGCACCGCGAGAAGTCGAGCAGCTTCTCGGTGATGCTCTTGCAGCGGAACGCCTCCTCCTGGATCATCCGCAGATAGTTGCGGACGACCTTGGCGTCGGCGCCGGCGATGGCGGCGTCGAGGAACGTCCCGAGGCGGTTCTCCAGCGCCTCGGAGCAGAAGGCGATCGACGCCAGCGGGTTGTTGATCTCGTGCGCGACCCCCGCGGCGAGGAACCCGACGCCCGCCAGCCTTTCCGAGCGGACGAGCTGCCGGCTCCGTTCCTGGACCTGGCGCTCGAGGTCGGCGTAGGTCACGCTGAGGCGCGCGGTCATGTCGTTGAACGCCTCGGCCAGCGCCTGCATCTCGTCGCCGGTGGCCAGCTCGATCTTGTAGTCGAACGCGCCCCGCGCCACGCGACGGACCCCCCTCTGCAACAGGCGGACGGGATAGAGCACCCAGCGGTGGAACAGCGTCGCCAGGCCGATGAGCATCGCCAGGACCATCAGCGCCGAGGTCCAGACGATGACCCGGCTGGCCTGGTACTGCCGCTGCGACACCAGGAGGACCTGGTAGAAGTCCTGGTGGAGCTTGTCGGGCAGTTCCATCACCCGGTGCTTCAGCCGCTCGATCCGCGCTACCAGGCCGACCTCCGCCTTGCGGACCTCGGGGTGACGGCCCAGGTAGACCGCCGTGCCGGGCAGCATCGGCTTGACCGTCGCGGCGGGGTCGAGCCCCTCCAGGATCGCCGTCAGGTCGCAGTCGATCAGGAACGCCAACCCCAGCTCGTCGCGGCCGTCGTCGGCGCGGTTGCCCCGCGTCGTGTTCGTCCGCAATTTGGTATGATACACCACCAGCGCCCGCCGCGCGTCCTCGACCCTCCTTTCCAGCACGCGACGGCCCTCTGGGCCCTCGCCGCGGGGGATCTCCAGCCGGAAGACGTACTGGATCAGGTCCTTCGACGCCCCCAGCTCGGGGAGTTGGTCGACGAGCGTCAGGTTGCTGCTGTGGAACGCATGCAGCCCGAAGATCGAGCCCCCCATCAGGATGAGCATCATCCCGACCACCAGGGTCAGGCCGGCGATCAGCTTGGCGCGGATGGGCCACCGGGGCATGACGACGACCTCCATGTCGCGGGGCGGGCTCATCCCGAGCCCGGGTCGTGGGACGCGGGACTATACCACACACCCGCTCGACCTCAAAGGTCTCCGCGCGAGTTTTCCTCGCGCCGCGACCCGCCGCGCCGATCGGCCGTCGCGCGAGCGTCAGAGGATCAGCATCGCGTCGCCGTAGCTGTAGAACCGATAGCGCCGGCGGATCGCCTCGGCGTAGGCGGCGCGGGTCAGCTCGACGCCGGCCAGTGCGGAGACCAGCACCAGCAGGCTACTGCGCGGCAGGTGGAAGTTGGTGATCAGGGCGTCGAGGCCGCGGAAGGCGTGACCCGGGCGGAGGTAGAGCGCCGTCTCGCCCGCGAACGGGCGGAGGTCGCCATCGGCCGCGGCCGACGTCTCCAGGACGCGGGCCGAGGTCGTCCCGACCGCGACCACCCGCCCCCCGCGCGCCCGGCACGCGCGCAAGGCGTCCGAGGCGGTCGCGGGGAGCTCGGCCCATTCGGCGTGCAGTGCATGGTCCTCGACCCTCTCGGCCTCGATCGGCCGGAAGGTGCCGAGCCCGACGTGCAGGGTCGCATCGACGCAGGCGATCCCGCGCGCGGCGAGTCGCTCGAAGAGCCCCTCGGTGAAGTGCAGCCCGGCCGTCGGCGCGGCGACCGCGCCCGGGACCTGGGCATAGGTCGTCTGGTAGCGGAGACGGTCGCCGGGACCCTCGCGCCCCTTGCGGATATAAGGAGGGAGCGGGACGTGCCCGTGGCACTCCAGGAGCGCGGCCGGCGGATCGTCGCACTCGGGGCGCACGACCCAGCGGCCGGCGGCCCCTCGATCCTCCAGGGTGAGACGCAGCCCCCGGCCGACGACCACGCGCTCGCCGACCGTCGGCCGTCCCCGGGTGGTCGCCAGGACCTCCCACGACCCGTCGGGCCGGGCCCGCAGGAACAGCCCCTCCCACTTCCCCCCGGTCGCCTCGCGATGGCCGATCAGGCGGGCCGGGACGACCCGCGTGTTGTTCCGCACCAGCACGTCGCCCGCCGCGAGCAGGTCGGGCAGGTCGGCGAAGGTCCGGTGCTCCCACGTCCCGGCCGCGCGACGGACCACCATCAATCGCGATCGATCGCGCGGCTCGGCCGGATGCTGCGCGATCAGCTCATCGGGCAGGTCGAAATCGAACTCCGAGGTCAGCAATCGGCCCCTCCGATTTCCCCGCGACGGATATTCGGGGAGTGGCCCCCGGGCCCCCCTGCCCTCCGATTGTACCCGACCCGGCCCGCGACGAGGCTCAAGCCGTGGCCCCCGCGATGCCGATGAAAGGAATGGCCCGGTCCGTCTCGTCGCAACCCCGTCCGGGATGACCACGCGCAGGCCCTCGCGGGCCGGGCTTGACAGGATTCCCGACGCGGTTAGAGTCGCCGATGGATCGTGTCCGCTCCGGCCGATCACACCTCGCACGCCTCCGATCGACGAGCCGGCCGTGACCCTCGAATCCTCGACCCCGAATCCGGTCCACCGGCCCGTCCTCCTGGACGAGGTCGTCTCCCGGCTCGCGCCCCGGGACGGCTCGGTGATCGTCGACGGGACGGTCGGCGCGGGGGGGCACGCGGCGTCGCTGGCGAGCCGGGTCGGTCCGGGGGGGCGGGTCATCGGGCTGGACCGAGATCCCGAGATGCTCGCCCTGGCCGAGAGGGCCACGAACGGCCTTCCGGTCACCCTGGTCCACGCCCCGTACAGCGACCTCGGCCCGGTCTTCGAGGACCTCGGGATCGGCGGGGCGGACGGGATCTTGCTCGACCTGGGCCTCTCGTCGGACCAGCTCTCCTGGTCGGCCCGGGGGTTCAGCTTCGCGTCCGACGGCCCGCTCGACATGCGCTACGACCCGCAGGGCGGTGCGACCGCGGCCGACCTGGTCAACACGCTCGGCGAGGAGGAACTGGCCCGTCTGTTCTTCGAGTATGGCGAGGAGCGGTACAGCCGCCGCGTGGCGCGGAGGATCGTCGAGGCCCGCCGGGTCGAGCCGATCGCGACCACCGGCCGCCTGGCGGACCTCGTCCGCCGGAGCATCCCCGGCCAAGTGGGGGCCGATCGACCCGGCCACCCGCGTCTTCCAGGCGCTGCGGATCGCGGTCAACGACGAGATCGAGCACCTGGAGGCGATCCTGGCGGAGTTGCCCGACCTGCTCAACCCGGGGGGCCGCGCGGCCATCATCAGCTTCCATTCGCTCGAAGACCGGCGCGTGAAGGTGGCCTTCCGCGATGACCCTCGACTGACCGTCTTGACCCGCAAGCCCGTGGTGGCGTCGGCCGAGGAAGTGGCTGTCAACCCCCGAGCGCGAAGCGCGAAATTGAGGGTCGCCGAGCGATGTCCGGACCTGGTTGGACCCCCGAACCCGACCGACCTCCGACCGAGGGGAGGAGCGCCCGAGCGCTGACCGGCCGACCGACGCCCGGCGACGCGACGGCCGAGAAATCGACGCCTGGGGCCGCCCCCGGCGTCCACCTGTCCGGGCGCTGCGGGACGGGCGTTCGGGTGGAAGCGGGAGACTCGCTTCGGCATCGCCGCGCTGCTCTCGTTCCTGATCCTGGTGACGGCCCTGATCGCCAACAAGGGTCGGAAGGGGAAGCCCGCCCCCCCCGTCATGACCATCGCGCAGGCCGAGGCGAAGACCCCGGCGGATCGCGATCGCCCCCGGCCCCACGAGCGGGCGGCCGACCCGGCGAAGGCCGAGCCCCGCCCCGGCCCCCGCCCCGAAGAAGCCCGAACCGTCTCGTCCTGGCGTCGGCCGATCCGACGGAAGGGCCCCCCTCGCCCGGGCGATTCCGCGGCGCCGACGCCCCCGGCCCCGGTCGTCCCCAAGGCGGACGCCCAGCCCGAGCCGCCGGATCTCCCGGCCCCCGCCCCGAGCGCGGCGACGCCCGTCCCGTCGGGGTTGCCCGCCGACCCCGCCGCGCCGGCGGGGCCGGCCTCGTCGGAGGCCCCCATCCTGCCCGGGGGCGTCGAACAACCCCCCCGGCCGCCGAGGGACACGGCCGAGGCCGCCGCGCCCCCCCCGCCGGCCGACGCGGCGCCCGCGCTGCCACCCGACCCGGCCGCCCCGGCGGGCCCGGACCTCGCCGCTCCCGCCCGCCGCCGAGCCGAGGACGCCCATCGAGCGGCCGGGCGCCGCCCAGGTGCCCCCCGCGAGCCCCGCCCCCCTCCGAGGCTACCCCCGTACCTCCGACGGGCGCGGGCCCGTCGGGCGAACCCGCGACGCCGCCGACGACGGGAGTGCCGGGACCCTCTCCGGCCCGTGCGCCGGGAGGTGCCCAACTTCGCCCCGCCCCCCCCGGTCGCCGACCCGGCCGCACTGGCGGCGCCCGGATCTCGGGCAGGGTTCGTGGGTCGCGCTCCCGAACGTGGCCGCGACGAAGGCCGCCGATGAGGGTCCGGCGCCCCGGTCCGACCCCGCCGGGCCCCGGTCGAGAGGGACGAGCCGCGCGGCCCCGAGCCCGTCGACCGGGTGGAGCCCGTGCCGCACGTCGTCCAGCGCGGCGAGAACTTCTGGACCATCTCGCGGCTCTATTACGGCTCGGGCCGCTACTACATGGCCCTCTGGAAGGCGAACAGCCGCCTGGTCGAGAGGCCGGAGAAGCTCTACGTCGGCACGACCATCCGCATCCCGCCCCCCGAGGCGCTCGACCGCTCCCTGATCGAGCCCCCGCGCCGAGGGAGAGGCGCCGGCCAGGCCCCTGCGCAAGACGTCGCGGCCGGTCCTGCGGGGCGATCGCGGCGGCGCCGTCACGCCGGTACGGCCCACCTCGGAGAGGGAGCTCGCACTGCCGGTCCTCGACCCGATGTCCGATCGCGGGGCGAAGGCGTCGCGGGATGCCGGGTCGCAGGCCGGCTCCGAGGTCCTCTACCGCCCCCGTCGCCCGCTCTACAAGGTCCGCCCCTTCGAGACCCTCCGGAGCATCGCCCGCGACACCCTGGCCGATAGCCACCGCGCCGACGAGATCCTGGATCTCAACCGCGACGTCATCGACGACCCCCGCCATCTCGTCGCGGGACAGATCCTCGAGCTCCCGGAGGACGCCCGGACCGGGGGACGGGGCCGGTAGCCGTCGGACATTCCGGGGCCCGGCCACCCTCTTTTGAGGGTTTCGAGACGGATCGATGGGATCTCGAATTTGAGATCCCCGCAATCGGGCGCGATCCCCTGCCCCGTATCAGGCGGAGGAGCGGCCGGGCGGGCGGGCGCGCCGAGCGGAGCCACCGGGCGGCGACCGCGCGGTCGTCGAAGGGGAGGACGCGGTCGGCGAGGATCTGGAAGGTCGCGACGGCCCTTGCCGGCGATCAGGACGGCGTCGCCCGGCCGCGCGTCGGCCAGGGCGGCCTCGATGGCGCGTCGGCGGTCGGGCTCGACGCGGACCCGGCCCGGGCGGCGGAAGCCGGAGAGCAGGTCGTCGAGGATCTGGTCGGGGTCCTCGGTGCGGGGGTTGTCGGTCGTCAGGATCACGCGGTCGGCGCCCGCCTCGGCCGCCCGGGCCAGCCCGAGCCGCACGGCGCGGTCCCGCAGCCCCTCGGCGCCGACGACGCAGTGGATGGTCGCCGCGCCGATCGGCGCGCAGGGCGGCCAGCGCCTGCCGCAGCTCGAGGCCGTCGCGCGCCTGGTCGATCCGGACCTCGAACCCCTGCCCCTCGGCCACCGCCTCGAGCCGGCCGGGGACCTGCGCGACCGACTCCAGCCCGGCGACGACGGCGTCGATCGCCAGCCCGCGCGACCAGGCCACGGCCGCCGCGGCCAGCGCCTGCGAGACGGGGGCCGGGCCGATCAGGCGGAGCTCGACGGCCGCCTCGCGGTCGAAGCCGCGGAGCAGGAACCGCGTGCCGCGGGCGTCGAGCCGCTCGATCTTGGCCGTCACGTCGGCCGGCCGCTCGACGGCGAACGAGACGCGGCGCGCGTCGAGGTTGACCGCCCCCAGCAGCTCGGCGTGCGGGTCGTCGGCGTTGACCACCGCCAGGCCGCCGGGGACGACCTTGCGGAACAGGCGGGCCTTCGAGCGGCGGCGCGCCCGGAGCGCCTCGGGCGACGGGTCGGCGAGGGCACCGAGGTCGGTGACCACCGCCGCGTCGAACGCCAGGCCCTCGACCCGCCGCCGCTCCAGGACCTCGCCGGAGACCTCGATCACGCCCCCCAGGCAGCCGCGCTCGACCATCTCGGCGAGCATCGCGGCCAGCCCCTCGGCGCCCGGCGGCGCGACGCCCATCGGGCGGGCCGTCACGCCGTCGGACCAGCCGAGCGACCCGACCAGGCCGAACCGCGCCCCGGTCGCCTCGAAGATCGAGCGGAGGAACAGGCTCGTCGCCGCCCGGCCGCACGTCCCGGTCACGCCGATGGTCAGGAGCTGCTCGGACGGGTCGCCCGCCAGCGCGTGGCAGAGCCGGGCGTGCGCGGCCCGCGCGTCGGGGACGACGACCTGGAGCCGGCCCGCCTCGGGGCACGGCCGCTCGACGATCACCCCCGCCGCGCCCCGTTCCAGCGCCTGCGGGACGAACGCGTGGCCGTCGTGCCGCGGCCCGCGGACCGCGACGAACACCTGGCCCGGGTCGAGCCGGCGGCTGTCGGCCGTGCAGCCGGAGACCTCCCAGTCGTGGCACCCCACGAACCGGGCCTCGGGCAGGAGTCGTCGCAGGCTGACCGATGGGATCCCCTGCTGGGGTAGACGATCCACAAACCAGCGCGCCATCGGCACTCGCCTCCTTGCCAGCCGTGTGCCCCCGGCCATTCCTTTGCCGAGGGTGCCCGATCCGTCCTGATCATCCCGGGGCGGCGGCATTTTTGGCCAAGTGCCGAAAAAAGGCAATGCCAGAGTGGCGCCGCCGCCGATATCACCAAGTTGCCTCCGCGACAACGACTTGGGCGCGGCCGTGACGCCCGCGCGCGGCCGTCGCGGGCCGCGCCGGGGGCGTGGCGGCCCAAACAAACAGGACAAAGGCCCGCCCCGCCTCGATAGTAAAGATTGAACGGCCGGCGTGGGGCATCGTGCGTTAGGTCATGCCGTCGGATCGCCGACGGCGCGCCGATTCCAGGCCCGGCGCGGGCCGTCTTCCTGTCCCCTGTGGAATTCACCCTATGGCGAACCTGTCTTACGTCTTCTTCGCGCGCGACATGTCGACCACTCCGCCCGGCCAGCCCCTGACCGGGCTGTCCCCCTCGTGGGTCTTCCTCAACAAGCTCTCCGACGGGACGAACGTCACGCAGCCGGCCATCACCGAGATCGGGCACGGCCAGTACAAGCTGGTCTACGACCCCGAGGCGAGCGGCGAGGCGAGCGGCCAGATCGACCTGGGCACCGCCGTCGCGAACCCGTCCGACCGCTACATCGACCTGGTCTTCTACCTGAGCGACTCGCGGACCAACTACAACCTCGACGCGGCGGTCTCCACCCGCTCGACGCAGGTGCTGGCCAACCCGAGCCAGCCGATCGTCACCGACGCCAACGGCCGCGTGGCGCTGGCCTCCAACGGGCTCGACGCCATCACGGTCGAACGGGGGTCAACGCCCGGCAGGCGCTCTCGCCGATCCTCGCCTCGGCCGCGGGCGTGCTGGCGGGCGCCGGGACGGGGACGATCCTCATCAAGGGGGGCAACACCAACATCACGCGGATCATCGCGACCACCGACAACGCCGGCAACCGCTCCTCGGTGGTGCTGTCGCTGCCCAACTGACCCGAACCGGGCCGAGGCCCCGGCCTCGTCCCATCCCGCCGCGGGCCGATCCCGGCCCGCGCGGGGCCCTCGGCCCCGCTCAATGGCGGAACAGGAACTCCTTGGAGTTGATCAGGACCCAGCCCAGGTCCTCGACGGCCTGGCGGCGGTCCTTGGCCGAGGCGAGGTGCTTGACCGCGGCGGTCATCTCGGTGGCGTTCGGCTCGCGGGCCAGCGCCACCAGGTAGAGCTCGCGGGTGATCTCCTCGGGCGTCCTGGGGCTGGCGGCGAGGCGGGCCATCCGGCCGTGGTCGTCGCGGAGCTTGCCGTTGACCGTCGCGCCGCCGATGAGCTGCAGCGCCTGCGAGAGGTTCGAGTCGCTCTCGCGCTCGCACTCGCAGGCCAGCTCGCGCGCCGGGCGGCCGAAGGTCTTGAGGAACGGGTTCTCCATCTTGCCGTCGGGCAACTGCGTCGCGCGGCTCCCCTTGGGCAGGCCGTCGAACGGCGTGACCGTCGCGGTGACCGTGGAGATCGCGTCGAGCAGCACCTCGGCCGGCAGCAGCCGGGTGAAGGCGTGCGAGAAGTAGAGCGCGTCGTCGGCGTTCAGCTCGTTGGTGCGGGCGCTGAGCTGATAGGTCCGGCTCAGGAGGATCGACCGGATCAAAGCCTTCAGGTCGAAGCCCCCGGCGACGAACTCGGCCGTCAGGCCGTCGAGCAGCTCGTCGTTGGAGGGGGGGTTCGAGTCGCGGAAGTCGTCCACCGGCTCGACGATGCCGCGGCCGATCAGGTGATACCAGACGCGGTTGACCAGGCTCTTGGCGAAGAACGGGTTGTCGGGCCCGGTCAGCCAGGACGCCAGGCTCTCGCGGCGGTCGGCGACCTTCGGGTCGTCGAAGACCGGGCCCCCGAGCGCCTTCGGCTTCATCACCTGGCCGGTCCGGGGCTGGCGGACGTCCCCCTGGCTGGCGGTGTAGATGACCTCGTCCTCGGGCAGGGTCCCCTTCTTCTGCTTGACCCGCGCGAAGAAGGCGGCGAACCCGTAATAATCGTCCTGCGTCCAGCGCTCGAACGGGTGGTTGTGGCACTTGGCGCACTGGATGCGCACGCCCATGAAGAGCTGCGCGGTGGTCTCGACCGAGTTCTCCGGGTCGCGGCTGATCCGGTAGTAGTTGGCCGCCGGGTTCTTGAACGCGGGGCCGTCGGCCGTCAGCAGCTCGCGGACGAACCGATCCATCGGCGTGTTCCGCTCCAGCTGCTCCCTGATCCAGCGGGTGAAGACGTAGGTCCCCTTGGCCTGGATCAGACGGCCGTTGGCCCGGAGGATGTCGGCGAACTTCAGCGTCCAGAAGTCGTAGAACTCGGGGCGGCCGAGCAGGCGGTCGACGACCCGGGCGCGGCGGTCGGGCGACGGGTCGGCCACGAACGACTCGACCTCCCCGGGGGTCGGCAGGACGCCGATCGCGTCGAGGGAGGCGCGGCGGATGAACTCGGCGTCGGTGCACGGCTCCGAGGGGCTGATCCGCATCCGGTTGAGCTTGGCGAAGACGGCGCGGTCGATCACGTTGTCCTGCGGGACCTCGGCGGCGCGGAAGCCGGGGACGTCGACCAGATGCGTCAGACGGACGTTGGCCACCAGGTCGAGGTAATGCGCGATGATCGCGACCTCGCCGCGGGCCTTGAAGGTGACGTAGCCGTCGGCGTCGACGGCGGCGACCTCGGGGTTCGACGAGTCGTAGTAGCAGATCGGGGTCAGGTCGCGGACCGAGCCGTCGGCCAGGTGGCCGAGGACGACCGCCTGCTGCGTCCGCGCCGGCGCGTTCAGGACGCGGGAGCCGGGCAGGATCTCCAGGCGGACCACGGCCGGGGCGGCGGGGTCGTCCTTGGCCCCCTCGGCGATCCAGTCGTGGAGGAACTCATAAGTCTTGGTGTTGCGGGCCAGCCGCAGGCCCCCCTCGTGGGGCAGCTGGCCGAGCGGCTTGCGGAGGATCAGGCTCGTCTCGGCGGCCAGGGGGTTGATCCGGCGCCCGCCCGCTTCGCGGCTGAGGGTGAAGTAATCCTGGTCGGGCAGGTAGCCGCGGAGGCTGAGCTTGAATCCCCCCTTGCCGGTCGGCGTGCCGTGGCAGGCGCCCATGTTGCAGCCGGCCTGGCTGAAGGCGGGGATCACGTCGCGGCGGAAGCTCACCGGGGCGGGCTGATCCATCCGCTCGACCTGGACCGTGGTCCGGACCTCGACGCTCCCCCGCCGCGCCACGATCGTGGCCGTGCCGTTGGACCTGGGCACGACCCGCCCCTTGGGCGAGACGACCGCCACGGCCGGGTCGAGGCTGGTCCACTCCAGGGCGCGGGTCACGTCGCGGATCGAGCCGTCGGCGTCGGTCGCCGTGGCGATCAACTGGCGGGTGGCCCGGCGGCCCGAGCAGGGTGGCGTCCGCCGGCGCGATCGCGACCGACTCGGGCGACCCGATCGTCGCGGCCGGGTCGTCGTCGGCCCCCGCGGCGACGGTCGTCAGCCCGAGCATGGCCGCGGCGGCGAGGGCCCAAGGCCCCTCGATTCGACGAGCGTTCATCGGTCGCTCCCCTCAGTGTGATCTTCCTCGCGTTCGGACGGCGGGCGAGTCGCACCCCCGGGAACCTGGCGGGCGCCAGACCGGAGATGCGGCGGGCTTCGGCGGGCGGTCGCGGTGCAACCTGTCTCGACTCCTCCCAACAATACCCGAGCGGGGCGCACGCCTTTCAAGCAAAGTGAAACAATTTCTCGCCCGGGGCCCGGCCCGGACCGACTCGCGACCGCCCGATCGCGCGGCACGGAGCTTGCACTAATTGCGGGTACTGGCCTTGCAACAACGAGTTGAGGCGATAAAATTGAAGGGTCAATCGTCCAGTCTCGGTCTCCGCCGGCGACGTTCCACCACTCCTCGCGATTGTCATCCCGACTCCGGCGCCCGGTGTGGTAAGATACAGCGAACAGTCGCCTCGTGACGATGCGTGCCCGCCCCGCCGATCCCGGCGGGCCTCCGGGTCGCCGCGTCCTGGAGCGTCCCCGGAGGACGGGGACGCGTTCCCAAGGGTTGTTCAGGGAGGATCGGGTATGCCCTCGCGCGGCTGGAGTGGTGCGGTCCGTTATGGCTTGCCGGGCGTGTTCCTGGGGGTGGCCTTGATGGGAGGGTTCGGGGGCGGACGCGGGCTCGTGGCGCAGGCGCCGAGCGCCCCGATCGGGGAGCGGCCCAGGGCGATGCCGTCGCCCGTCGGCGGCGACGCGACCGGGACGATCGCCTTCACCACCGCGGGCGTCGGCTCGTCGCAATTGTTCTACCTGATCGACCCGAAGGCGCACGCCTTCGCCATCTACCGGATCGACCCGTCCAATCCCAAGGGGGCCGTCAAGCTCGAAGGATCGCGGCAGTACCAGTGGGATCTGAAGCTCACCCAGTACAATAACCAGGAGCCCGAGGTCCCCGCGATCGAGCAGACCGTGCGGGCCCTGGGGCACCCGAATCCGTCTCGCTGACCCAAGGGCGCGTGGGCGCGTTCGCCGTCGCGGTCCCTTGCCCAGAACGCCCGAGGTGAGGCGCGAACCGAACGGCCCCGACGTGGCCGACCCCGACCGCGAGGAGCAAGCACAACCATGGCCCAGTTCTATACCCTCGAAGAGGCGGCCCGCGTCCTGGGAATGAACCCCGAGGAGCTCAAGGCCAAGGCCCAGCAGCGCGAGATCCGCGCGTTCCTGGACGGCGGATCGTGGCGGTTCCGCGTCGTGGACGTCGACGAGCTGGCCCGCCGCCGCGGCCTGGGCAGCGACGCCGAGCTGCGGCTGTCGGACCTCGAATTGCCCGTCGCCACGCCCGACTCGGAGGAGCACGTCGACCTGTCGGAGTTCCAGCTCGGCGTCGCCAAGCCTGACCTCGGCGCGCCGACGATGGACCTGCCCAAGTCCGACCCGGGGTCGTCCTCCGACCAGGACATCCTGCTCGACGACCTGTCGCTGCCCCCCAACCCGATGAATGCGTCGAGCTCGGTGATCATCGGGATGCACACGACGACCAGCAAGCTGCCGAGCGACTCCGACGTCCGGCTCGTCCCCGACGTCCCCAAGGGGGTCCGGCCGAGCGACTCCGACGTCCGGCTGGCGACGCCGAAGGACTTCAAGAAGCCGAGCGACTCCGACGTGACCTTCAAGAAGGCGAGCGATTCCGACGTGACGCTGATCGCCGAGGACACCGGCGAGCACCGCCCGCCGAGCTCGGCCGACACGGCGATCCGCCCCAGCCCGTTCTCGGGGTCGTCGCACGAGGTCCCGGCCGGCGCCGCCCCGCCCGAGTCGGACAGCGACTTCGAGCTGCAGCCCCTCCAGCGGGATCATCGACGCGCTGCAGCCCGAGAGCGGCAGCGACTTCGAGCTGACGGCGCTGGAGGAGGCCAGCGACGAGTTCGACTCGACGCCGATGCTCAAGCCGGGCGACTCCGACGTGACCGCCGCCGACCCGGGCTTCTCGGGCATCAACCTGTCGCGCCCCAGCGACTCGGGGATCAACCTCCAGATGGCCTCCGGGCTCGGCCTGGGCGGCGCCAGCTCGATCGAGCTGGCGCCGTTGAGCGGCGACGACATCAAGGTCCCGCCGCCGCCGAAGGCCAAGCCGGCGAAGCCGTCGCCGGCCGAGACGCCCGTCCCGGCGGCGAAGGCCGAGAAGGACATCTTCGACGACACCGACTTCGAGGTCGACGCGCTCGAGTCCGACCACGACTCGGACGACAAGACCGTCCAGCTCGAGGCGGCCAGCGACTTCGAGCTCGAGGAGGAGGACACCGGCTCGGAGGTCTTCGCCATCGACGAGGAGGACGTCGACACCAGCGCCGCGACCGCGCTGGGGCCGGCGGTCCTGGATGAGGAGGAGGGCGAGGGCGAGGACGACGGGTTCGCCGAGGCGACCTCGGGCGAGATGGCCAGCGCCTGGGACGTCGAGAGCGAGACCCCCTCGGCCGCGACCGCCGGCCGCGCGGCCACCGCCGGCTCGGTCCTGGCGCCCGCCGGCCCGACGGCCGAGTGGGGCGGCGTCTGGGTCGGCATGCTCGGCGTCGCCACGTTGTTCATGCTCTTCCTGGCCTTCGTCTCGATGGACCTGGTCCGCAACCTCTACAACTTCCAGGGCGAGTCGCCCGCCTCGGGCCTCGTCCGGGGCCTGGCCAGCCTGGTCAGCGGTTGACCCGAGCCGACGGCCGTGCCGGCCTCCCCGCGTCGGGGACGGCCGGCACGGCCGTCGCGCGCCGGACCCCTCGTCCCGAAAGGAGTCGGAACGGATGGTCGCGACGCATCGGCGATGGTGGGCGCGGTGGCCCCTGGCCCTGGCCGTCGCCGGGCCGGCGGCCGGGTGCTCCCTCGTCCCCAGGTCGCGCCTGGACGAGTGCCACCAGCTGAGCCGCAACCTCCAGGCGACCAACGCGCAGCTCAAGGACACGGTGCTCGGCCTGAGGTCGCAGAACCGGGACCTCGCCCAGCGCACCGTGGACGACGCCCGCCGCCTCAGGCTGCGCGACGAGGAGGTCGAGCGGCTGACCGAGAGCGTCCACGCCTACCAGAAGGAGCGCGAGGCGATGGCCTCCGCCGTCGACCGGATGAGGCGTCAGTTCGCGGCGACGGGCGGCCCGCCCTCGGCGTCGCCAACCGTCGCGGGCGACCCCACCCGGCCTTGACTTCGGCGCGCGGCGGCTCGCATAATCCAGGGTGTTGAGGGATCCACCGAACGCGACGGCTCGACCACCCTTTTCAGGAGATCCAGCGATGTTCAGGTTCATGGCCGCCCTCTGCGGGGCCCTGGCGATGGTCGGCCCCGGCGCGGCCGGCGCGGCCGGGATTCGCGGCGACTATGTCGAGGCCCGCACGGCCGACGTCTTCACCGGCCCCTGCTTCTCCAACGCCGAGGTCTTCATCTACGGCAACCAGGCCGTCATGGCCTGGAAGGTGACCGAAGGCTCGTACAATGGCGTGGACCTGAGCGGCCTGAGCGTCGCCGCGGCGGTGAAGGGGACGACGACCTTCTCGGAAGACCAGCCCGAACGCGCCAGCGCCGTCCTGATCGTCGACGAGAGAGCCGACGCCCGCCAGCGCGATGCTTTGGTCGCGATGGCCCGGTCGCTGGCCGGCTCTCGGCTCGACCATGTCGCCGAGGTGAAGGCCGCGCGGATCAGCCTGAAGGTCGAGGCGCACTCGATGGCCGACATGGTGGTGCCGGCCGCGGGCCACGGCATGCCGCACGCCCCCCGCGCCTCGTTCTGGGCCGCCGGGCTGGCCAAGATCGTGACCCGTCCGCTCGACGACCGCGACCACTTCTGCGGCAACGAGGAGGTCGCCTACCCGCCCCTGTCTCGGAACGTCACCGCCCTGCCGGCCTACACCCTGGGGCACGAGTTCAAGGGCCAGGGGCTGGACACCGTCTGGGACGACCCGAACTGCCGCAGCAGCTTCGTCGGCCGCTTCTCGCTCTGACCTGACCATCCTGCCGCCGGGGGGCGGGCCTGCCGAGGCCGTGCCCCCCGACACGCCTCCCCCGACGCCGACATTCCCCGAGCGAACAATCCGGAGGGCGGAAAACCGCATGCGCTGGAATCGAGCGTTCCTGATGGCCGCCGCGCTGCTGCCGGCGGGCGTCCGGGCCGAGGAGTACAAGATCGAGGCCCTCAAGGAGGCGCCCCCCGCCTCGCTGGCACCCGCCGTCAAGGGGGTGCTGAACGGGCAGGGCTATCGCTTCGTCGACGACCAGGGGAAGAGCTACGCCGACGTCTGGCTCCGCAAGGCGGCCCCGGCCTCGGGCAAGCCGGCCGGCCCGAAGGGGGCGGTCCTGTTCCCGATCCTGGAGGAAGGCGAGCTGCTCGGGGTCTTGCGGTTCTCGGGCGAGGGGCACGACTTCCGCGACCAGGCGATCCCGCCGGGCGTCTACACGCTCCGATATGGGCTCCAGCCGGTCAACGGCGACCACCTCGGCGTGAGCACCTATCGCGACTACGCGCTGCTGCTGCCCGCCGGCAAGGACAAGACGGCCGCCAACCTGGCCCGCAAACCCCTGGAGACCGAGAGCGCCGAGGCGGCCGGGACCAACCATCCGGCCATCCTGATGATGCTCAAGGCGCCCGACTCGGCGTCCAACGGCGAGCCGTCGGTGGTCCACGACGAGGAGCACAACCACTGGGGGGCGGTCGTCCCCTTGAGCCTGGAGGTCAAGGGCGAAACGCAGCCCGTCGTGCTCCCCGTGCAGATCATCCTCATCGGCGCGGCGCAGGTCTAGGGCGATGCGGGAGGGGCCGGGGGCCGGGCCAACCGTGAAGCCCCGGCCCGCCCGACCTCGTCCCCCGATTCGCGAGGCTCCATGCCCTTCCCGTTGATGCTCGCCCTCCTGCTGGCGTTCGGGTTCGATCCGCCGGCCAACCTCGGTCCGATCCCCCGCTCGGCGCTGATCCCCCGCCTCGAAGAGGTGGCGGGAGGCGTGGCGCTGGTCGGGTGCATCGCCGTCGCCGTCGGCCTCGGGGTGTCGCGACGGCCGTCCCGGCGCGGCGACGCGGGCTGGGGTCTCCGTCGGCGATACGCCTGGGGGGTCCGCGTCGTCGAGGGGCTGTCGCTGGTCGTCTACGCCTGGATGATCCACGGCGTCGACTGGCCGTGGGTGGTCCGGGACGGGCTGGGCCTGCGGGGCGCCATCCTCGCCGAAGATGCGCTGATCCTCCTGCCGTTCCTGCTGATGCAACTGCTGGGGTGGTGGGGCCTGTATCCCGCCGAGAGGCTCTTGCGGCCGGGCTGGACGGCCGGCCCGGCCCGGCACCTGACGCTCAAGGCGAGGCAGTCGTTGGGCCTGGTCCTGCCGGTGGTGCTCGTCTTCTCGGTGGGGCAGGGCGTGGCCGAGCGGCTCTGGCCCCGCTGGGCGGCCGGCGCCTGGGCGCAGCCGGTCGGCGTGGCGCTGCTGGCGGCGCTGGTGCTCGTCCTCTCGCCTGTCTTCGTCCGGCTGGCCTGGCCGACCCGCCCGCTCCCCCCGGGCCCCCTGCGCGACCGCCTCGAACGCCTGGCGAGGCGGCTCGGGTTCCGCTGCACCGACATCCTGGTCTGGGACACGGGGCACGCGCTGGTCAATGCCGGGGTGACGGGGGCCCTGCCCTGGTTCCGCTACGTGCTGCTGACCGACGCCCTGGTCGACTTCCTGGATGACTACGAGATCGCGGCGGTCTTCGGCCACGAGCTCGGCCACATCGCGCACCGGCACATGCTCTCGTTCGGCGCCTTCCTGGTGGGGAGCCTGGGGGTGCTGGCGGTGGTCGGCGGCGTGATCGACGAGCACCTGGCGGCGGTGCCCGGGCTGCTCGCCATCCGGGGCGACGGGGCGGTGGCGATGGCGTTGCAGGCGGTCGCGGCGCTGCTGAGCTTCGGTCTCTACTTCCTGCTGGTCTTCGGGCACGTCTCGCGCCGGTTCGAGCACAGGCCGACGTGTTCGGGTGCCGCGCCGTCTCGTGCGGGCAGGCGTCCTGCCCTCCTCATGCCGACGTCGCCGTCGGTCCCGGGCCGGTCGCGCTCTGCCCGGTCGGCATCCGGATCTTCGCCAACGCGCTGGCCAACGTCGCCGCGCTGAACGGGATGGAGCCGAGGCGCGGTCGTGGCGGCACGGCAGCATCGCGCGGCGGATCGCCTTCCTGGAGGGCCTGGAAGGCCGGCCCGAGGCCGAGCGCCGGTTCCAGCTCGGCGTCTCGCGGCTCCGCCTGGCGCTGGGGCTGGCGCTGCTGGCCGTCCTGCTGCTGGCGCTGGCCACGGGCGAGATCGGGCACCTGCGCTGAGCGGCCCGGCCGGCCGGATTCCCGACGGCGGATGCCGGGCCCGGCATTTCAAATCTGAAATTTCAAATTTGAAAATTTAAACGTTTGATAAGAATCAGACGGCGTCGCGGGGCCGGAACTGCTTGGTCAGGGCGCGGTCGAGCTGGTCGGGGGCCTCCAGGCCGAGGTTGTAGAGGGTGTGGTTGAGCTCGCCGGGGTCGTCGAAGTTGTACTGCTGGCGCGGGCGGGGCGTGCCAGAGGATGAAGTGCTCGTTCCACTTGAAGTCGACGTAGGCGATCGCCAGGCTGTCGTCCTGCGTAGGTCCAGGCGGCGAGGATCGGCTTGTTGCCGCCGGCCGCCGAGGCGGATCGAGGGGGTGAAGCATCTCGATCTGCTTGTTGGGCATCCCCTGGAACGGCGACCTGGCCGGCGGACCTGCCCCGGATCGAGGGGATGACGGCCAGGCGGTAGGGGCCGACCGGCGACGGAGCGGTGCCCCGGCCTGGCGCCGGGGGTCCGCATCGCGGCGACCGCCTCCTGGTAGAGGTTGCGGAGGTCGCCCTGGAGGAAGCGGATCGGGTCGGGCGAGGTGAGGCGGACGAGGGTCTTGTCGCGGGGGCGCCGTCGGCCGCCAGCTCGTGGAGGCTCACGCCGTGGCCGATCCGGAGGCCGAACGACTCGGAGTCGGTCGCCGGCGCTCGGCGGCGCCCATGTCGAAGTCGAGGTCCGCCTCGTCGGCGAAGCCGCGGACCTCGTCGTCGAGCTGCTCGACGACCTGCGAAGGGACCGCCACCCGGATCGCCCGGTCGAGCCGGACGCCGGCGTCGGGGAGGTGGAGCGCCCGCTCGCAGAGGTAGTCCCAGGCCGCCTCGGCGCCGCCGCGCGACCGGCGCTGCCAGCGGGCGCGCTCGATCAGCGGGTAGACGACCTCGGGCCAGAGGTCGACGCTGGCCGGGTCGCGCGCCGGCGTCGCTGGTCGCGTAGCCGAGCACGGCCTGGCGGAAGTCGGGGTCGTCGCGCCAGACCTCGGCGACCCGGTTCCAGCGGCCGACGAGCTGGTCGTCGACCTCGGCCTGCGCCGGGGCGATCTTGCGGAGGTCGTCGAGCACCTGCGGCATCAGGCCGGGGTTGAGCACGCCGTTGGCGTCGGTCATCGCCTCTGCGGCGTAGGCGCTGGCCTCCTGGAGCCGCCTGCGGGCCTGGCGGAACCCCTTCCGCTTGGCGGGGGTGTCGCGGCAGCCCAGGTACTTGGTGACGACGATCGGGTTGAGCGAGGCGCGGACGTCGGGGCGCGGCTCGAGCAGCTCGGCGGCCGCGGGCGATCGCCTCGTCGGACGGCGCCGGCGATGATCAGCCAGGTCATCGCCAGCAGCAGCCGGGCGCGGTCGGCGTTGAGCGGGTCGAGCGGCCGTCGGCAGGAAGATCCCGCGGCGCCGCGAGCCGCCCAGCAGGTAGGCCAGGTAGTGCCCGCAGAGGTAGCGCTCGTCGGGCGACAGCGCGATCGGCTCGGCCAGGACGTCGGCGAGCATCGCCCGGGCCAGCGGCGGCGCCGGCCTGCGGCGCCAGGGACCGCGCCGTCGACCTCGGTCGCGGCCTCCGCGAGGGCGGTCGCGGCCACCGCGGCGGGCGCGGGCCGGTCGGGCTCGATCGTCCAGGGTCCTGGCCGCGGCCTCGACCGGGTTGGGCACGCTCGGAGATCGTCGCCGCGATCGTCGGCGACCCCCGGTCGCGTGGCGCTCCCGCTCGACCTCCCGTCGCGGAGGTCGTGCGGCCACCCGGCCCCCGAGACCGGGCGCGCCTCGGGGTTCTTCGCCAGCAGCCGGAGGATCAACGCCTCCAGCTCCGGCGAGATCGCCGGGTTCCTCGACCGGGGCGGGTCGGGGAGGGCCTCGACGTGGCTGGCGATCACCGCCATCGCCGGGCCCTGGAACGGCGGCGTCCCGGTGGCGCACTCGTAGAGCATCACGCCCAGCGAGTAGAGGTCGGTCCGGTGGTCGAGCCGCCTGCCCCCGGCCTGCTCGGGGCTCATGTAGTGCGGCGTCCCCCGGATCAGGCCCGAATCGTCCTTCTGCTCGGCGCCGCATCGACAGGCCGAAGTCGGAGAGCTTGGCCTGGTCGCGCCGCGGTCAGCAGCACGTTGGCCGGCTTGACGTCGCGGTGGATCACCCCCTGGTGGTGCGCGTAGTCGAGCGCGTCGGCCACCTGGGCGATGACCCGGAGCCGGTCGGCCAGCGGCATCTGCTTCCATCGCCGCGAGAAGCTCGACCCGTCGACCTCCTCCATGACGAGGAAGTAAGTGCCGTCGGCCTCGCCGAAGTCGTAGAGCCGGACGATGTTCTCGTGGAGCAGCCGGGCGAGGATCTGCGCCTCCAGGCGGATCTCGCCGGCCGACCTCGTCGCCCGCCCGCTCCTGGAGGACCTTGATCGCCACGGTCCGCTGGAGGACCTGGTCGGTGGCCCGGTAGACGGCCCCCATGCCGCCCCGCCCCAGCTCCTTCTCCAGGGTGAACCGCTGGTTGAGGGTCGTCCCGATCACCGCGAGACTCCTCCGAGCGTCGATCTCTCGAATGGGTGCCACCGAGCGTCTTTGTTTATCGTAAGTGAGGCTTGATCATAATACAATGAGGTGTCGCCTCCGTGCGACGAGGAGGTGATCATGGTATCCCCCCCGCGCGGGGGGGCGGCCTCGCCCCCATCCATGATAGGAGACGGGCGGGCCGGTCGTCGACCCGGCCGGGTCATCCTTCCAGTGTCGCCCGGAGGCTCCGCCCGTTCCAGCGAAAAGATGCCCGCTCCGCGATGAGCCCCGCCTCGGCCCGCCCCGGTGCCTGGTCGCGGCACCCCGCCCGCCGTCGTCCGGGGGATCTCCAGCACGCGCGGCGCCTGGCGGATGTTCAAGGATTGTCGTAGATTGGCCGCCATCCTCACTCCCTCGCCCTTTCCTTTCAGCAGGAGTGTATCATGCCGTCCGAGACCCGCCGCGAGTTCACCAGCCATGCGCTCCGGTCGCTGACCGCCCTGGCCCTGATCGAGGGCCTGGCGGCGCACCGGCTCCTCGGCGCCGACGTCCGGCCGATCGTCGACGACTGGTTCAAGGAGCTCGACGCGATCACCCGCGACGTCCACGACCACAAGGTCAAGGACGTCGCGTTCCAGGAGTCGCTCGAGGCGCTCTACCGGCGCGTGGACCTGCCCGCGCTGCTCCGGACGCTCGACTTCGACCGGATCGCGGCCGGGGTGAACTATCCGGCGCGGGGCGAGGAGCCTGCCGGTGGACTTCACGAACGTCTCGGGGTTGCCGACGGAGCTGGTCTTCGGCCGGCAGATCTTCGCGATGTCGCGGGGGCGGTCCGTCGTCCCTCACGGCCACGACCGCATGGCCACCGGCTTCATCGTCCTGAGGGGGGACCTCCGCGGCCGGCACTACAACCGCGTCGAGGACCACAAGGACCACTACGTCATCCGACCGACGATCGACCGCACCTTCACCCCCGGCGAATTCTCGACCGTCTCCGACCACAAGGACAACGTCCACTGGTTCAAGGCCGAGAGCGATCACGCCTTCATCTTCAACATCCACGTCCTGGACACGAACCCCGAGAACCCCAACCGCCCCGGCCGGGTCTACGTCGACCCGGTCGGCGAGCCGATCGCCGGGGGGTTGATCAAGGCCCCCAAGATCACCTACGGCAAGGCGAACCAGATGTACGGTTAAAAATGAGTCGCAGGCTGTCCGTTCGCTCTGCCCTCGGTAGAATACCCAATGGCAAGGACGAAGACGACCTCCGAAGACGTTGAACTGGAGAAGGTCAAGGCCGGCCTGGAGAAAGCCAGGCTGATCTGCAACACGATCCTGTACTGCGTCCTGGCGTTGGCCGGAACAGGTTGCGTATGGATCATCGCGCGAGCGGCCGTGGAGATCACGGACAAGCCGGCGTGGCTGGTGTTCGCCCTGGCGATACTCGGCGCCGGCGGCGCCCCCTCCTACATCGCATGGCGTCTGAGGGCCCGGCTTAAGCAACAGGTCGTCATCGAAAGACTCAAGGGCGGCACGGGCGATCAGGTAGGACGGGAGGAGTCGGCTCCCCCGGCCTCTCCAGCGGGGGGAGGGAGCGAACTATGAGTCCGGAATCCATGCTGGTCCTCGGCTGCCTCGGACTGGGGATGGTCATCGCTTATACTCTCTGGGCGTCCGTGCGTGTCACGCTGCTGCAGTTAGACCTCAGGAAGATCATCTGTGACCTGGACGACGACGCCCGCGCCAGTGGCACGATCGACGATCCGTATTATCATATGACTCGCGAGTTCGTCAACCTGATTATCTTGGCCGCCCCGTACTTCTCTCTTCCTGTCGCGCTCCTCTTCTTAAAGGGTAAGGGTGGGAGGCGCGGTGAGGGTAGGCGACGCGAACGCTGGACCCGGGAACAGTCCACGACAGTGATGACCCACATCGCCGACTGGAGTAAGGCTCTCCCTCCGGGAGTCCGGGACGCTTGGCTCCGTGTCCTCGTCCGGCTCGTTGTGCATTTCGCCTCTTCGCCGGTCGATCTAGCCATCCTCATGGTCATGCACGCCTCAGGCCAGTCGGAACGACTGATCTCATGGGTCACCACCCCGTGGCAAGATCTCGCTCAGTTCGGGCGATACGATTCGCTTTATGTCGGCATCCCGACCAAAGCGGTTTGACACGGGTTCGTGCATGAGCTGAGGCACCTGGGGCGGGGCGCGACCCTCCCCGTGCCCGACCCGGCGACGACCAGGCGGGCGGTCGATATCCCGAACCGTCGCCCGCGTCACTCGGCGGGGGGCTCGGCCCGAGGCGCCTCGAACTCCCTCTCGAAGCTCCGGGCGCTCACGGCCTGGAGCTGCCCGGTGATGTAACTCTCGATCATGGCGGCCAGGCGACGGGCGACGCTCCGGGTCATCGAGTCGCGCGGGCGGGCCCGGTCGACCAGGTCGACCAGCAGGTCGGCGACCTTCGAGAGCTGGTTCTCGGGGTGGATCAGGAGCTCGCCGTCCTCGTTCTTGGTGGGGGCGAGGTTGCGGGAGTTGTGCCGGACCCATCGGCGCAGGGCATGGGCCTCCGGGCCGGACAGGTCGATGGTCGCGGTGTCGAACAGGACGCGGATGCTGTCCTGCGCGGCGGACGGCGCCCCATCGGCCGGCGCCGGGTGGTCCTGGACGCCGTTGACGCGGTCCATGTTCAGGACCATATCTCCGAGCTTGAACAGGTTCATCGCAGGGCTCCACGGTTCTGGCGGTTCGATGGGCCGGGACGGCGCCCGGGGACTTCCGATGGTCCACCCCGAATCATCCCCGATCCGAGGCCCGTCGGGAAGGTGTCGATTGCCCGGGTGCGGCGACCGGCCGCGGCTCACTCATGGCCCCTGCCGAGCAGGCGGGGGAGGAACTCGTCGGTGTAATGCGACCCCTCGACCACCTCGTCGCCCTGCCCCGGCTGGCCGAGCGGGCCCGGGAAGAAGGTGTAGAGGACCGGCATCAGGTAGCGGGTCAGGAACAGCGTGATGAGCATGGCGCCGACGACGACGATCGCCAGCGGCTTCTGCGCCTGCGACCCGATCGACGTGGCGATCGCCGCGGGGAACAGCCCCAGCGCCGCCGTCAGCGAGGTCATGACCACGGGGCGGACCCGCAGCTCGGCGCCGCGCATCACCGCCTCGAAGACCGGGTAGCCGCGCCCCTCATCTGGTTGAAGTACGAGACCAGGAGGACGCCGTCCTGGACGGCCACCCCGAAGACCGAGATGAACCCGACCGCCGCCGAGATCGAGAACGGCGTGCCGGTCAGCCACAGGGCCCAGATGCCCCCCATCGTCGCCTCCAGGACGTTGACCAGGACCAGCAGGGCGTCCTTCAACCCGTGGAAGGTCATGTAGAGCAGGGTCATGATCAGGCCGAGCGACAGCGGGATGATCCACATCAGCCGGGCGTTGGCGTCCTGCATCTGCGCGAACTCGCCCGACCACTCGATCCGGTATCCCTCCGGCAGCCGGACGCCGGCCCGCGGGTCGTCGACCTTGCGCTGCGCCTCGGCGATGGCCGAGGCGAGGTCGCGGTTGCGGACGCTGAACTTGATCGGGATGAAGCGGCGGTTGTTCTCGCGGTAGATGTACGAGGCGCCCGGCCTGTGCGGGACGATCCGCGCGACCTCCTCCAGGGGGATGCGCACGCCGGGCTGGCCGTCGGCGGAGGGGGGGGCGTCGACCATGATCCGGCCGATGACGCCCGGGTCGTCGCGGAGGTCCAGCGGGAGCCGCAGGATGATGTCGTAGAGCTTCTCCAGCTCGACCATCTGCGAGAACGCCCGACCGCCGATGGCCACCTGGACGACCGACTCGACGTCGGAGACGTTCACGCCGTAGCGGGCGCACTGGTCGCGGTCGATCTCGATCTCCACGTTGGGCTGGCCGACGATGTGGAACAGGCCGACGTTCTCGACCCCGCGCACCGTCATCAGGAGATCCCGGGTCCTCTGGCCGAGCTCCTCGAGCACCTTCAGGTCGGAGCCGAAGAGCTTGACCGAGTTGGCCCCCTTGACGCCCGAGAGCGCCTCCTCGACGTTGTCGCGGATCAGCTGCGAGAAGTTGAAGTTGACGCCGGGGAACGCGCGGAACTTCGCCATCAGCTCGTCCTGGATCTCCTCGCGGGTGATCGCCCGGTCCCAGACCTCGCGCCCGAGGAGCCGGATCGGCCGGCGGCGCCACTGCTCCATCGGCCTGAGGGGGACGTTGAACTCGACGTTGAAGAAGCTCGTCACGTCGGTGCCGTCGTCGGGGCGGCCGATGTGCGACATCACGCCGCGCACCTCGGGGATGGTCGCGATCACCTCGCGGAGCCGGGGTGCGATCCGCGCGGCGCCCTCGAGCGAGATGGTGCGCGGCAGGATGGCCCTGATCCAGAGGTTCCCCTCCTCCAGCTGCGGCATGAACTCGCCCCCCAGGTGGGGGATGATGAAGAGGGTGCCGACCATCAGCGAGATCATGACCATCAGCAGGAGGCGGCGGTGCCCCAGCACCCGGCTCAGCGTGAACAGGTAGCGCCGCTTCATGATGCGGTCGAGCGCCGTGTCGGCTTCCTCGGCCTTGTTGCGGAACAGGAACGAGCAGAGCACCGGCGCCAGCGTCACGGCCAGGATCAGCGCGCCGACGATTGCGAAGGCGTAGGTGTTGGCCATCGGCCCGAACAGCGCCCCTCGGGCCCGGTCATCGAGAACAGCGGGATGAAGGCGCACACGATGATCGTCGTCGAGAAGAACAGCGCCTTCTCGATCTCGTGCGAGGCGTCGATGATCCGGTCGATCAGCGGGCGCGACCTGTCGGCGCCCGGCGTCGTGATGTGCCGGTAGACGTTCTCGACGATGATCACCGAGCTGTCGACGATGATCCCGAAGTCGACGGCGCCGATCGACAGCAGGTTGGCCGACTTGCCCTGCATGTACAGGACCGTGATCGAGAACAAGAGCGCCAGCGGGATCATCAGCGCCACGATCCCGGCGCTGGCCAGGTCGCCCAGGAAGACCAGCAGGATGCCGATCACCAGCGCGATGCCGACCGTCAGGTTGTGCAGGACGTTGTGCGTGGTCACGTGGATCAGGGAGGTCCGCTGGTTGAAGACCTTCAGGCGCATCCCGCGCGGCAGCAGGTGCTCGCGCTCGATCTCCTCGAGCTTCAGGCCGACCAGCTCGGAGACCGGCAGCGACTTCTCGTACTTCCGCATCAGGACGATCCCCTCGACCACGTCGTCCTCGTCGCCTCGGCCGACGATCCCCAGCCGGGGCCGGTGGCCGACGACCACCCTGGCGACGTTGCGGACGAAGATCGGGTTGCCGCTGGTCGTGGCGATGATGACCTTCTGGATGTCCTGGATCTTGCGGTTCTCGATCGCGGGGGCCTGTTCCGCGTTCGCCGGGTCGATCGGGTCGACGCCGCCGCCCAGCAGCCCGATCGCCCGCACGTTGTGCGACTGCGAGCCCAGCGTCAGGATGTCGCCGCCGATGTTCGCGTTCGAGCCCGAGATCGCGTCCTCGACCTGCTGGAGCGTCAGGTTGTACTGCCGCAGCAGGCGGGGGTCGACCAGGACCTGGTACTGCTTGACCGTGCCGCCGTAGCCGGTCACGTCGATCACGCCGGGGACCGTCTTCAGGGCGCGGGTGAGCACCCAGTCCTGGACGGACTTGAGCTGGTTGGTCGTGTACCCGGGCCCTCCAGGACGTAGCGGACGATCTCGCCGGTCGGGCTCCAGGGGGAGAGGCCGGGGGTGACGCCCGCCGGCAGGTTGCTGACGAAGCCGAGCCGGTTGATCACCTCCTGGCGGGCCTTGAGGTAGTCGGTGCCGTAGGTGAACTGGCACTTGATGTCGTTCAGCCCGGCGACCGACGTGCTCCGCAGGTCCTTCAGGCCCGGCATGCCGTTCAGCGCCGTCTCGATCGGGATGCCGATCAGGCGCTCCATCTCCTCGGGGCTGGCACCGGGTTCTGCGTGATCACCTCGACCAGCGGCGGCGTCGGGTCGGGATAGGCCTCGACGTTCAGGTTCAAGGCCGAATAGACGCCCGCCACGATCAGGCCCACGACGCCCAGCAGGACGATCAGGCGGTTGTGCAGGCTCCACGTGATGATGGCGCGGACCATCGATGTTCCCCCTGGAGAATGTGCCGGCGAGCGGACGTGCGGCCGACCCCCGAGGGGGGGTCCCGGCCCTCGACGTTGAGGTTCAGATGCCCTGGGGTTGACGTGATCGAGGGGGGGAAAGATGCGAGACGGGACGCAGACGAGGGAGGGGGCTCAACACAGGAAGTGATGGCAGAGCAGGTATGCGGATCGGTTCCGGGGCACCCCGTCGCATTCGATGGTCGTGAGACCTCGGGAGGGGTCTCGCCGCCGGCCGATCAGACTCGCCACCCTCGCCCGGGAGGGTCTGCGAGAGACCAGGGCCGTCATCCGTCTCGTTGTCGTCATCATCGCCGAACTCGATGCCCATCCCCAGGATTGCGGGGAGATCCTGGTCCGAAGTCGAGTCGTCGTCCGTGATGAGTGCGCGCCATGAGCGAGGGGCGGAAAGGTCGTCGCGATGTCCGCCCCGTCCGGGCCTCGGAAATCCGGAACGCACCGCCGCCGTCGCGGTGCAGGACGCGAGGAGGCAGAGCAACAGGGAGTTCCTGACGGAGATGAGGAACGACATCCCTATCACCTTTTTCGATGGGACTGATCCCATCGTACCCCGCCCGCTCGTCGCACACAAGGCCGACGACGATTCGGCCTCGGCGATGATCACGTCCGGGCCGCGCGGGTAGATCGTCTGATGGGTGCAATCGACGAGGAAGTCCAGATCCTCCATGACGATGGCGCCGATCCGGGCGTCGGTGCGCTCGGGCTCGACGAGGGCCTTGAACGTGCCCTGACGCCCGAGCAGCGTCACTCGGGCCTCATCGACCAGGGGGCGGGTACGGTTGTCCGCGTCGCGGACCTTCGCCGGCCCCACCGAGGGCAGGCCGAGCTGGGTCGCGACGGCCTCCGGCAGGACGAGGCGGGTCGCCCCGGTGTCGACGACCCCCCTTCAATCGGACCTGGCGGACCTCCGCGGGGCCGATCAAGCCCTCGTCAGCCTTCCTCATATCGAGATTGTTGGCGACGACCAGGTCGACCGTGACCCGGCCCATCGTGGTTTCCTCAGTGGTGCTCATGGCGGTAACTCCGGGAGGCCGAGCCTCATGATCCTCGATCTTGCCGGTGGGGTCGAGGCGCACGGCCGGGCGGTCCGCGAGGATGACTTCAACGCGCCTGCGACGGGACAGCCGGCGCTTGCCGAGGACTTCGATCGCCAGCGGGATCGTGGTCGCGACCCCGACCAGCACGAGCGTCCATCCGATCGCCCTGCGCGTGTCGTCGTCGAGACGGTCCGCGACCAGCAGGCCGATGCCGGCGCCGAGTGCCGCGCGAGTGCCCGCGACCAGCCCGAGCTCCGGCAGCGTGAGCGTCGTCTCCCTCATGGTTTCCTCCTCCGAATTCATGACTTGCCGATGGCCACCGCCGCGCCGGCGACCGGGCGACCCTCGGGGCCTCGCGTTGCACGCTCGACTCTATCCGGGTCCCGACGCGATGCAAACGGACAATCCACGCATTCGACCGACCTCCCGCCCGCATGGGCTGGTCCGGCGTGGGGATTTAGGGCGAGTTTGCGGGGCAATTGGGGTCATTACGGATGGTCGGGGGGTCGGCCTCGCATTCCCCTGGAGGGGATGGTTGGTTAGAATCCGCCCGCTCCGGGAGGGGAGGGGCCCTGCACGTCCCCGGGCCCGGCCCCGGCGTCGGCCGATGGCGATCGGCGGGAGGGGTCGGGGGGCGACCGAGGATGGGTCGCTCGGCTCGGATCTCGGGAAGGATTCCCCGTCTCATGCGCGTTGGCCGGCCGCTGGCGGTCTTGCTCGGGGTCTGGGCATTGTGCCTGGCGGCGTCGGGCTGCGCCACGATGCGGAACAACGCCCCGAGCCCGACTTCCGCCCCTGCTCGGACGGCTTCGCGTACACCCGCGACGGCTGGAAGCTCGGCATCCGCCACCTCGTGCCGGCCTGCCCCGATCCGAACAAGCTGCCGGTCGTCCTGTGCCACGGCCTGGGCCTGAACGCGACCTTCTGGACGATCACCGACGACCACCTCCCCGCGCAGCTCGTCGCGAGGGGCTACGAGGTGTTCCTGGTCGACCTGCGGGGCTCGGGCAACAGCGCGCGGGTCGGGGCCGTGGGCGCGATCAACGCCCGCATGCGCGAGACCTTCCTGCTGGAGCTGGGCGAGGGGCAGTGGAACGTCGACGAGATGTCGTTCCTCGACGTCCCGGCGGTGCTCGACTACGTCAAGGCGGCGACCGGCCGCGACCGGGTCAACTGGGTCGGCCACAGCCTCGGCGGGATGCTCGTGTTCCCGTTCCTGGAGCTGCAGCCCCGAGTCGGGGCGGATCGCCAACTTCGTCGGCATGGGCAGCACGATCATCCTGGCCGAGGCGCCGCAGACCGACATGCTCCGGGCCAACCGCGGCTTGCGCCTCCTGTCGCGGATCGCCAGCCCCGGGCGGCTCGGCCGCCCCCTGATGTTCTTCCGGTTCCCCGGCCTCGACCGGATCGACCAGTTCTACTTCACCTCGGCGAACGTCGACAAGAGGACGATCAAGCGGTTCTACGGCTACACCCTGGAGGACACCGGCCGGTCGGCCTTGCGGCAGCTCGACCCCTACCTGGAGTTCGGCCATTACGTCTCGGCCGACCGGACGATCGACTACGCGGCGCGCCTCGGCGAGGTCGCCGTGCCGACGCTCCTGATCGCCGGGGAGGCGGACTGCATGTCCGACATCCCCTCGACCGAGCTGACCCTCGCCGCGATCGCCAGCCCCGACAAGACACTGATGCGCTTCGGCAAGCGCGGCGGGCACGTCGCCGACTACGGCCACTGCGACCTCGTCTGGAGCCGCTACGCCCCCCGCGAAATCTTCCCCCCCTGATCGACTGGCTCGACAGCCGCCAGCCGGGCAGGAAGACAAGTTTAGCCACAGAGATCACGGAGAACACCGAGGATAAAAAGAGAAGAGAGTAAGAAGAACCCGCTATTTTCATAAATTTTTCTTTCTCATATTTCTTCCTCTCTGTGGCCCTCTGTGTCCTCCGTGGCTAATCCTCATCCCCGCAGGAAGGCGTCGATGCAGATCTGCGACCAGGTTTCGAACTGGTCCCGCCGGTCGCGGAGGGTGCCCAGGGGGACGAACTCGGCCTCGGCCAGCCCGTCCTCGCGCGGCGAGACGGCGGGGCGCTCGAGGTCGTAGAGGTGGACGACGCCCAGGTGGACCCGCCCGACCGGGGTCGAGTCGTCGTTGATCAGGCCGACCAGGCGGATCGTGCCGTCGCTGTCGAGCTCGACCTCCTCGTCGAGCTCGCGGTCCAGCGCCATCTGGTAGGCGTCGAAGGTGGCGCGGCCGTCGGCGTCGGACTCGGCGACGTGCCCGCCGACGCCGAGCGACCGGAGGCGATGGAGCCTTGCCTCCCCCTGCGACGTCCCCCGGGTGTAGCAGAACACCGCGTCGCCGCACCGGAAGACCACGTAGGGGATGATCTGCTTGAAGCCGGGGTCGTCCTCGACCTCCGACCGGGGGCGGAACTGCGCCAGCCCGGGCACGAGCAGGCCGCGGAGGTAGCGCCCGGCCTCGCCGGAGAACCCCTGGAACCGGCCCAGGCGGTCGAGCTCGGCGCCGGGGACGACCAGGACGCGCTCGGTATGGGGATCGCTCACGCTCGGGCCTCCCGGATCGATGCCGACGGGTCCAGATCCGTGCCCCGAGGCGCGCGACGGCCCTCGGGTCCGGCCGATGAGGCTCTTATCGGCTCGCGCGGCCGCGGCCCTCCTGGCGCGTCGCCTCGCCGCACGGGCCATTGTACGGGTCGGATCGACGGAGGCGACCCGGATGCCCGCATCGATCCCCTTGATTACCCCGGCCGTCTGCGCGATCCTGGTCCTCGCCCCGAGTCGCCCGCGATCGGCCGCCAGGCCGTCGATCGCCGACGGCACGGATTCCGAACCAACCCCGAGGAGCCCCAGCATGAGCCAGACGAATCGTCGAGAATTCCTCAAGCAGACCGGCGTGGGGGGTGCAGCCCTCTGGGTGGCCGGCAGCGGCACGTCGGTCCTGGGCCGCGAGGCCAACGAGAAGGTCAACGTGGCGCTGATCGGGGTCGGGGGCCGGGGCCGGGCCCACGTCGAGGGGATCCCCAAGGCGGGCGGGAACGTCGTCGCGCTGTGCGACGTCGACGACCGCAACCTCGACGCGGCCTCCAAGGATCACCCCGACGCGCACCGCTACAACGACTTCCGCAAGCTGCTCGACGAGCGCCACAAGGGGATCGACGCGGTCGTGGTCGCCACCCCCGACCACACGCACGCCGTCGCGGCCGTCGCGGCGATGAAGCTGGGCAAGCACGTCTACTGCGAGAAGCCGCTGACGCACTCGATCCACGAGGCGAGGACGCTGACCGAGACCGCGGCCCGCCAGAAGGTGGCCACCCAGATGGGCAACCAGGGCCACTGCAACGACAACACCCGCCGGATCGTCGAGATCGTCCGCTCGGGCGCCATCGGCCCGGTCCGCGAGGTCCACGCCTGGACCAACCGGCCGATCTGGCCGCAGGGCCGCGACCGGCCCGAGGGGAGCGACCCCGTCCCCGACTACCTGAAGTGGGACCTCTGGCTCGGCCCGGCCCCGGAGCGGCCCTACGTCTCCAGCCGGGGCGAGACCCGCAAGGAGAGCACCTATCACCCGTTCGCCTGGCGAGGCTGGTGGGACTTCGGCACCGGCGCCCTCGGCGACATGGCCTGCCACATCCTCGACGCCTCGTTCTGGGCCCTCGACCTGAAGTATCCCACCGCCGTCGAGTCGCTCGGCGGCGAGCCCCGCAAGCCCGAGAGCGCGCCGAGCTGGGAGATCCTCCGCTACGAGTTCCCCGCCAGGGGCACGATGCCGCCCCTCAAGCTGACCTGGTACGACGGCGGCAAGAAGCCCCCGGCGGACCTCTTCGACGGCGAGGAGCCGGCCCGGGGGGGCGCGCTGATCGTCGGCGAGAAGGGGAAGATTTACGTCCCCAACGACTACGGCCAGAGGCACGTCCTGCTGCCCAAGGACGACTTCAAGGACTTCCAGAACCCTGCCGAGACGATCCCCCGCATCCCCGGCCAGAGCCGCACCGGGACTTCCTCCTGGCGTGCAAGGACCCCGACCGCCCGGCGTGCTCGAACTTCAGCTACTCGGGCCCGTTGACGGAGATGGTCCTGCTCGGCGTCGTCGCCTTCCGCTGCGGCAAGAGGATCGAGTGGGACGGCCCCGCCATGAAGGCCCCCAACTGCTCCGAGGCCGACGAGTTCATCCGCCGCGAATACCGCAAGGGGTGGTCGCTCTGAGTCCGTGACGGGCCGACGAGCCCATCAGATCAACGCGGGTGGCCCCGGCAAGGCGTGCGGGGCCACCCGATCATCTCTTCGGATGAGCTTCACTCGCCCTCGATCGGGGGTCGGTATGAGCCCGGGACGTCCTCGGGGATGGGCCTCAGCGCCTCGAAGAAACCTTCCTTCGCGAGCCCTTCGACGGCCTTCCGGATGGCGTCGGTCGTGACCTCCGGGACGACGATCAGCCCCGGTTCGGCGAGATAGGGCCTCCCCGACTCCGCTTCGCATGCCAGGTCCTGCGCAAGGCGAACCGGGTCGTAGAAATTGACCTGGAATCGCAAGCCACCCTCGGTCCGGACGGTCACGCTGCCGAGATACCCCCTGGCGGTCATCTCGTATTCCCATCGTTCGTCGAAGCCGTCGGGATAGACAACCTCAGGAAAAGGGGTCGTGGTCGCCACGTCGACCCTCCCTCGTTAGGTGATTCGGCCGGTTCCAGAACGAGCCGGCCCCTCGGTAGGTGATCCCGAGGGGCCGGTCCGGCTTCGAAATGGCCGATGTGACCCCGCCTTCAGCTCCCGACGGCCTCCAGGCTGCTGTCGGCGACCTTCTCGCCGCCGAGCTCGGCCTCCATCTCGCGGAACTCCTTCGACTCGGTCTTCGACCGCCAGACGGCCCAGGCCACCGCCGCGACCCCGATCAGGCCGACCAGATAGAGGGCCCAGCCATAGTTGGCCCGCGTCGCCGCCAGGATCGGCGCGATGGCCAGCAGGGCGACCATGTTCATCACCTTGATTAAAGGATTCAAGGCCGGGCCGGCGGTGTCCTTCAGCGGGTCGCCCACCGTGTCGCCGGTGACGCTCGCCTTGTGTGCCTCGGACCCCTTGCCGCCGTAGATGCCGTCCTCGATCGTCTTCTTGGCGTTGTCCCAGGCGCCCCCGGCGTTGGCCATGAAGACGGCCAGGAGCTGGCCGACGATGATCATGCCGGCCAGGTAGCCCCCCAGCGCATATGGGCCGAGATAGATGCCGACCAGGATCGGCATCATGATCGCCAGCAGGCCCGGCCCGATCAGCTCGCCCTGCGCCGCGGCGGTGCAGATGTTGACCACGCGGCCGTAATCGGGGAGCTTGGTCCCCTCCCAGATCTCGCGGTCGCGGAACTGGATGCGGCACTCCTTGACGATCAGGAACGCCGCGCGGCCCACGGCGCGGATCAGCATCGAGCTGAACAGGAACGGCACGGCGCCGCCGATCAGCATGCCGATGAAGACCTCGGGCTGCGCCACCGAGAGCTTGCCCGCCTCGGCCAGGTACTGCGAGGTCGTCATCTCGCCGATCTTCGACTCGCTGCCCACCGCGATCACGGCGATGAAGCTCGCGAACAGGCTCACCGCCGCGATCACCGCCGAGCCGATCGCGATCCCCTTGGTCTCGGCCTTGGTGGTGTTGCCCACCGCGTCGAGGTCGGCGAGGATCTGGCGGGCGCGCTTGTAGTTCTCCTCGCCCATCTCCTCGCGGTCGTAGCCCATCTCGCCGATGCCGTTGGAGTTGTCGGCCACCGGCCCGAAGACGTCCATGCTGATCGTGTTGCCGGTCAGCGTGAGCATGCCGATGCCGCACATCGCCACGCCGTAGGCCACGAAGATCGGGCTGGCGCCGGCGTAGATCACCACCGAGAGCAGGACCGCGATCGCGATCACCACCGTCGCCACCACCGCCGACTCGTAGCCCAGCGCGAACCCCTGGATGATGTTCGTCGCGTGCCCGGTCGTGCATGCCTTGGCCAGCGTCTTGACCGGCTCGTACTGCGTGTGCGTGTAGTAACTTGTACACTTGTTCAAGGCGATCGCCAGGATGATCCCGATCAGGCAGGTCCACGCCGGCCTCATGTCGAGCCCCGCCCAGCCGAAGTTCGACCAGAGCGGCTGCGACCGCGACAGGATCGGGCCCGAGTAGGCCTTGACGTAGTCGCGGAAGTCGGCCGCCTTCTGCTCGGCCGTCCGCCCCTCCTGGAGC
This sequence comes from uncultured Planctomycetaceae bacterium, assembly GCA_963708145.1. Taxonomy (GTDB): domain Bacteria; phylum Planctomycetota; class Planctomycetia; order Isosphaerales; family Isosphaeraceae. The sequence continues at coordinate 1,953,695 of OY970189.1, forward strand.
GACTGGTCGTGCTCGAACTTCGCGCGCGCCTCCTTGAAGTCATCGGTCACGCGGTAGCCGCCCAGCGCCTGCGGGTAGTCCTTGACGTACTTGTCGCTGAAGTGGAGGTAGCCCAGCCCCAGCAGGAAGAACCCGACGACGCTGATGATCGAGCCGAGGATGAAGCCGCGGTGGACCGAGTGCAGCGCCTCGTCGCTGGTGCTCTGCGGCCCCGCCTTGACGCTGTAGGTGCTGATGATCGAGCCGACCACGCCGATGGCGCGGACCAGCAGGGGGAAGATCACCCCCTTGTGCCCGAAGCTGGCGTAGCCGAGGATCATCGCCGCGACGATCGTCACCTCGTAGCTCTCGAAGATGTCGGCGGCCATCCCGGCGCAGTCGCCGACGTTGTCGCCGACGTTGTCGGCGATCGTGGCGGCGTTGCGCGGGTCGTCCTCGGGGATGCCGGCCTCGATCTTGCCCACGAGGTCGGCGCCGACATCGGCCGCCTTGGTGAAGATCCCGCCGCCGACCCTCATGAACAGGGCCAGCAGCGTGCCGCCGAACCCGAACCCGAGCAGCACCTCGTAGGCGTGCTCGCCGTAGGCCATGAAGATGACCGTCCCGCCCAGCAGGCCGAGGCCGTCGGTGAGCATGCCGGTGATCGTCCCGGTGCGGTAGCCCAGTTGCAGCGCCCCTCCGTAGCTGGTCCGCGCCGCCGCGGCGACGCGGAGGTTGCCCCGCACCGCCAGGCTCATGCCGACGTAGCCGACCAGCCACGAGAACGTCGCCCCGACGAAGAAGGCCAGGGCCCGGCCCATGCTGACGTGCTTCTCGCCGGCCCCCGCGTTGGCGAAGTAGAGGATCGCCGTGATCAGGAAGACGAGCAGGATGATCGCCTTGAACTGGCGGCCAAGATAGGCGTTGGCGCCGCGGCGGATCGCGTCGGCGACCTTGCGCATCTTCTCGGTCCCCTGGTCGGCGCCGATCACCTGCCCGACCAGCATCGCGGCGTAAAGCAGGCCCGCGACGGCGACCCCGAGCACCACCCAGAGCGCGATCCGCTCCTCCCTCCCATACTGGGCATCGTGGAGGAAGGCGAAGTAGCGGAAGCCCGCCTCGGCGTGCGGGGCCGGCTGGCCCTCGGCCAGCGGCGGGGACTCGACCACCTGGGCCGCGATCCGGGCGGGCGCCGCCAGGCCGGCGAAGACGAGGAGCGCCCCGATGGTGAAAGCTCGCCAGTGCCTCATGAGAACCACCTCCACAATCCTCAGTAAGTTGGGGGGTCGAGGCCGGACACCGGGACGGCGACGGTGGGCCGAATGACCACGTCGGATCGTCGGGGAACCCTCGTCCTTGCCTCGGGAGATGCCGGCAGTCCGACCGGCGATTCCCCGGATTAGACACGACCGAGCCGACATCGGGAAGTGACTAGAGGAGAAACCTGCCCGCGCGATCCGCCGCCGCTTCCCCGAAATCCGCCCCGAACCGCAGGATGCTCCCCGTCCCCGACCCGATGATGACCCAAGGGGACTCCATGCTTCCCGCACTCTTAGGTAATCTAGGATGCACGGGGATATCGCGAAAACGGCGGCGACGCCCGGACCCCGTTACGCCGGACGAACCCAAGCCGTCGCAAACGATTTCGGTGATCTCCCGGAACCCTCAACCGTCATCCTCTCATCCCGGTCTGGACGCCGAGCAAACCCACCGTTCACCTCCGAACAGCTTTGTACGGATCGGGACGCTTACCGCGCCGCGGACCCACCTCGGCGGATCGAGCGACGGTCTCCCGACCGAGATGACCATGTCTATTCGACGTAAACCATTAAAACAAGAGGTGATCTGCGCGATCCCGCCATCCGATGAGCGACTCCTCGGGCGTCTTCTCCACTCCCGGCCAAGGGCGCCGAGCGAACCCACCGTTCACTTGATAACCAGTTTCCCTCGCATGGGAACACTCCCGGCGCGCGAGCCGACCCGGCCGTCCGGGGCCGCTCCCGAAACGAAGCGAATGTTTAACAAGGTCCGCCGCGAGCCGTCCGGAGGGCGCTCCCGAAACGAAGCGAATGTTTAACAAGGTCGCCCGCGAGGTCGCCCGACGGGCCGGCCAACTCGACACGCCCCCTGCCCTGCCCACGGACCGCGGACCGTCGGCCACGGCTGGGGGCGGCTTGTCCGGGGTGGGTGGTCGGGCTACGATGACGAGGGGATTGGCCCGCGGCCATGCCGGCGCGCGGGACTGGCCTCATCGCACGGGACACGTGGCATGCGCACCGCACCTTTCCGCCCGGGGGCCCTGGGCCGATCCGCCTTGGTCGCGGCGGCGCTGGTCGTCTCCGGCTCGATCGTCTCGCCTCCGGAAGCCCGGGCCGACGTCGCCAAGCCGGCCAAGAGGGACAGTAGCCCCCGGATCAGGCCGAAGGAAGTCGCCCTGACCCCCGCGGTCCAGCCCGCCGAGGCCCGGCCGGGCCAGACCGTCACATATCAAGTGACGGCCAAGCTCGAACCCGGCTGGCACATCTACAAGTACGCGGCCAAGGAGTTCGAGGGGGAAGGCCCGCGCAACACCACCCTCGACCTCTTCGACACCGCCGGGTTGAAGGTCGTGGGCGGCTGGACCGCCTCCCGCCCCCCGATCGCGAAGCCCGAGCCCGCCTTCAACAACGCGATCCTCAAGTTCTACGAGGGCGAGGTCACCTGGAGCATTCGGCTGGAGGTCCCGCCCGGGACCGAGCCGGGCAAGAAGGTGCTGCGGTGCCAGGCGGGCTACCAGATCTGCAATGACAGCACGTGCAAGATCCCCGGCCAGTGGACCTTGCCCGAGGTTTCTGTGGCGGTCCTCCCGAGCGGTGCGGCGTCCGCGGCGCCGGTCCCGGCCGGCGAGGAGCCCGCTTCGGCGGAATCCCCCGTCGCGGCGACGACCCCCGCAGAGGCTCCGAAAGCCGCGCCTCCGGCCGCTTCGGCCGACGCCGAGCCGGCCAGCGAGGTGGCGCAGAGGGCCGAGCAGGGGCTGATCTCCTTCCTGCTCTTCTCGGCCGGCGGAGGGCTGCTGGCGCTGGTCATGCCGTGCGTCTGGCCGATGGTGCCGATCACGGTCAACTTCTTCGTCAAGCAGGGGCACCACAACAAGGGGAAGACGACCGGGCTGGCGATCACCTACTGCCTGGCGATCATCGGCGTCTTCACGGCGTTCGGGGTGCTGGTCTCGTTCTTCTTCTCGGCGACAGCCCTGCAAAACCTGGCCAACAACCCCTGGCTGAACGCGGCGGTGGCCGGGCTCTTCCTGGCGTTCGGCCTGAGCCTGCTGGGGGTCTTCGAGATCCGCCTGCCGAACGTCCTGCTCAACGCCTCGTCGCGGGGGGAGAGCCGGGGGGGGCTGGTCGGGGTCGTCTTCATGGCGCTCACGCTGACGATCACGTCGTTCACCTGCACCTTCCCGGTCGTCGGCGGGCTGATCGTGATGGCCGCCAAGGGGCAGTTCTTCTACCCGATCGTCGGGCTGGCCACGTTCTCGGCGGTCCTGGCATTCCCGTTCTTCCTCCTGGCCCTGGCCCCCGGGCTGTTGTCGAAGATGCCCAGGAGCGGGGACTGGATGAACGCCGTGAAGGTCGTCGGCGGGCTGGTCGAGGTCGGCGCGGCGTTCAAGTTCGTCAACACCGCCGAGATCGGGTTCGGCGCCGTCCCCTCGGACGCCTGGTTCAACGCGCCGATGGTGCTGGCCATCTGGGTCGTCCTGGCGGTGGTCTGCGGGGCCTACCTGCTCGGCCTGTTCCGCACCGATCACGACCACGACGAGGTGAAGGTCGGGCCGGGCGCCTCCTGACCGGCTGCCTGTTCCTGGCGATGGCGCTGTACTTCGCCCCCGCCCTGTTCGGGAGGGCCCGCGCGGGCAGCTCTGGGACCTGGTCGTCGGCCTCTTCCCGCAGGACATCAACGACCAGGTCGCACCGATCGGCCCCGGGCCCTCGGCCGCCGGGTCGGAGGCCACGTCCAAGGACCCCGAGGTGGCCGAGAAGGAGCAGACGAGCTTCCACGGCGTCGTCTGGGGGTGGAGCTACGACGCCGCCCGCGAGCGGGCCAAGGCCGAGGGCAAGCCGATCCTGATCGACTTCACCGGCGTCAACTGCGCCAACTGCCGGACGATGGAGAGCTCGGTGATGCCCCGGCCCGAGGTGGTCGAGCGGCTCAACCGATTCGTCACGGTCCAGCTCTACACCGACTTCGTCCCGATCCGGACGCTGACGCAGGCCCAGCGCAAGGCGCTGGCCGAGAAGAACCAGGGGCTGATCCTCGACGTGACCGACGAGCCGTCCAACCCGTACTACGCCGTCATGACTCCCGACGGTCGGCTCGTCAAGGCGATCGGCGGCTATCGCCCGCCGTCGGTCTTCGTCAAGTTCCTCGACGAGGCCCTCCAGGAGAGCCGGAAGGGCGGGCGCAAGGTCGCACAGGCCGGCCCGGCGGGATGAAAGGGAAGACATCCACCACGGAGAACACGGAGGACACCGAGAGGGAAGAAATCGAGAGAATGAGAGGACAAGAGTCGAGCTTCGTCGGATGATATCCTTGTGCCTCTTGCATTCTCCCGTCCGTCTCCGTGGTCTCTGTGTTCTCCGTGGTGAAATCCGAATTATTCGCGAAGGAGCGGTTTCAGCCCGCGACGACGGCGATTGGCGTTGACCTGGTCGGGGTCGTTGACCGGGTTGCGCGGGGCCTCGCCGCGGAGCACGCCGAGGACGTCCTCGGCGATCCAGGTGGCCATGTTGCGCAAGCCTTCCTCGGTCTGCGCGGCGCTGTGGGGGGTGAGCATGACGTCGGGCCGTCCGATCAGGGGGTGGCCCGGCTGCGGGGGCTCGTCCTCGAAGACGTCGGCGCCGTAGCCCCAGAGGCGGCCCGCGTCGAGCGCCTCGGCGACCGCCGCCTCGACCACCACGGGCCCCCGGGCGGCGTTGATCAGGATCGCGTCGGGGCGCATCCGGGCCAGGGCGTCGCGGTTGATCATGCCCCTCGTGGTGTCGTCGAGGGGGGTGTGGACCGTGACGTACTCCGACGCATCGAGCAGCTCGTGGAAGCCGACCCGCGTGGCCCCGGCGAGCGCCTCGATCTCCGGGGGGATCGGGACGATGTCGTTGTAGAGCACCCGCATCCCGAACCCGGCGAAGGCGGTCTGGCCGACGAGGCGGCCGATCCGCCCGAAGCCGATGATGCCGAGCGTCCGGCCGGCGATGTCGCGGCCGACCAGGGACGTCCTCGCGTGGTAGTTGCCCGCCGCCAGCGCGGCCGTCATCCGCGGGAAGTGCTTCGACAGGCCGATCATCAGGGCGAACACGTGCTCGCACACGCTCTGCTTGTTCGCCCCCGGCGTGTACAGGACCTGGATGCCCCTCTCGGTCGCCGCCGGGACGTCGATCTGGTCGTAGCCGACGCCGTGCCGGCCGACCACCTTGAGCCGGTCTCCGCCGCGGTCGAGCACCGCCGCGTCGATGACGCCCCCCGTCCGGATGATCACCGCGTCGGCGCCGACGACCTCGCGGCGGATGGTCTCGGGATCGGTCCCGGAGGCCATGCGGACCTCGCCCGCCTCGCGCAGCAGGCGCATCCCGTCTTCGTGCATCTGGGTCAAGGAGTAGATGATCGGTCGGGCGGACATCGGGGCCTCTCGCATCGTGTCTGGCTCGGGCCGGCTTGGCTCGGAGAGTGCCAATCGCCTGGGATATCCGAGGCGATCCATCGCCCCAGGCTACCACAAGGGATCGCAGGCCAGATAGGACGAACCGGAGCCCGCGCACGCCCCGCATGTGGCTCACTTCGATGCCTTCTGCGCGGCGAACTCACCCTTGATCGCCCTGGCGCGAGCGTCCATCCTGTCTGCCTCGGCGACGCGGTCGAGCTTTCGAAGAAGGGCGGCGTGGGCGACCAGGAGATCGGCCACGATGGGATGATCTGGCCCCCTGAGCTTCTCGGCGATTGCGAGGGATCGTTGATAAAGGGGTTCAGCTTCCTGATAGCGCCCGAGCTTCTCGAAGATGAAAGCCAGGTTATTGAGGCTCTGGAAGACTTCGGGGCTGTCGATACCCCGGACCTTCTCATAGAGCACCAGGGATCGCTTCCTCAGTGGCTCGGCCGCGGCGAACTGGCCACGTTCGAGGTTGAGGTTCGCCATGTGGCTCAGGGTCTGGGCTACCTGGAGATTCTCCTTCCTCGGCATCTTCTCGAAGATCGTCAGGGCCCTCCCATACAATCGTTCGGCCTCGGCATACTCGCCCTGACGTCGATGGTTGTACGCCAACCCGCCCAAGCAGTTGGCCACGGCCGCGTGATCGGCTCCCCAAGCCTTCTCATACATCGCCAGGGATCGCGCATAGAGGGGCCCGGCCTCGGTATACTTGCCCCGTTGGGTGAGGGTGCAAGCGAGCCAGTTGAGCGCCTCGGCCTGCCGCACGTCACCTTCGTCCAGCCGTTCGGCCGTCTTCATGGCGGCCCTGAACATCTTCTCAGCATCGGCGTAACGGCTCGCCCCGACGTTCTCGACGCCGAGCTTGATGAAGGACTTGTACTGGTTTTCGAAGTCGGATTGCGAGCTACCTCCTCCGTTCACAGGGCTAGGAGGGCCACCGAAATACTTCCTGTCGGTAGTTTCCTGGGGCCGTGCTGTGCTCGGAGCCAGTCCCAGGGCAATCACCGCCATCACCTGCCATCCCGTCCTGGAATTGACCATCGTCGCTTTTCACGTTCGGGGAAGAGTGCTTATTCCTCTGGGCGTCTGCCTTCCAGATGGAGGAGGCTCGACGAATCTATCCCCATAACGCGGGGTGGTCTAGCTCAGTTCGACAGTGAATTCGGGCAAAATACGTGCGAAGGCCAAGGGATCGTAGCGAGCGATCAGGGCCGACGCCCCGATGGCCTGGGAGCGATGATTGATGACTGGGGACGAATGGGGGATGCCGTCGCGTCGAAGTCTGGTCGCGATCGCGATGCTAGCGGTCCTGGCCCGGCTGGCGGTCATCGTGCCTGCTTTCGGCCGTCGCGACGACCCCGATTATTACCTGCTGCTGGCGCGGTCGCTGGTCGAGGGGCAGGGGCTCGCGTTGAACGGGAAGCCGACGGCCTCGCGGCCTCCGCTCTACCCGATGCTCCTAGCCCCCCTCGTCGCGGCGCTCGGCGATCGGGTCGACTGGGGCGTGGCCGGCCTCCACCTGGCGCTCGGGGCTGGGACGGTCCTCCTGACGGCCTCGGCCGCGCGGCGGTGGGGGATGCCGCCCGGTCGGGCCCTGGTCGCCGCGACGGTCGTGGCGTTCGACCCGGTCCTGGTGATCCAGGCGCGGCCGGTCATGACCGAGACGCTGGCGGCGTTCCTGATCGCCGCGGCGCTGGCGGCGCTGGCCGAGGGGACCGCGCGGGGCGCTGCGGGGCGGGCTCGCCCTCGGCCTCGGCGCGTTGTGCCGCCCGAGCCTGCTGCCGGTCGCGGGGCTGTCGGCGCTGGCCGCGGCGATCGCGGGCCCGGAGGCGCGGCCGGTGCGGCTCCGTTGCGGGGCGATCGTGGCCGTCGCGACCGCCGCGGTCCTCGTCCCCTGGGCCTGGCGGAACGCGCGCGTCCTGGGCGAGCCGGTCTGGACGACGACGCACGGCGGCTACACGCTGGCGCTGGCCAACAACCCGGTCTACTACGCCGAGGTGCTCGACGGCCCTCCGGGCGCGGTCTGGTCGGGGCCGAACCAGGGGCGCTGGTTCGAGGAGGTCGCTCGCGCGCGCGCCGGCCTGCCCGAGCCCGAGGGGGACCGCCGGCTCCGCGACCGGGCCGTCCGCACGATGATCGGACGGCCTCGCGATTTCGCGCTCTGCGCTCGCGCGGCTGGGGCGGTTCTGGAGCGTGGCCCCGGCCGGGTCGGTCTATCCCCGCCCGCTCCGGCTGGCCACGGCCTCGTGGACGGTCCCCCTCTGGGTCGCGCTCGGCCTGGGCCTGTCGCGGCGCGGCCTGTGGCGCTGGCCGCAGGTCGCCGCGCCGGCGGCCGTCGTGGCGCTGTCGGCCGTCCACGCCCTCTTCTGGACCGACATGAGGATGTGCGCGCCCATCGTCCCGGCCATCGCGCTGATCGCGGCGGGGGCCGGCCTGCCGTCGCTCGCCCGACCGGCCGCCGAGGGCGCGGAGGAGGCCAAGACGTGTTGCCGCGACACGCCTCGGAAAAAAATTTAAAAATCGCCGCGATTTCTCGCTGTTCAAATCCGGGAGAAACGTTAGGCTAATGTCAGCCGCTCTCGGCGGGTTCCCATTAGTTAGCCGTTTCGGACGCTAGCCTCGCCAGAACGCTCATTTCGCAGAGGTATGACAGTGGCCAAGAAGCTTTACGTCGGCAATCTGACCTACGACACCACCGAAGACAACCTGGTGGAACTGTTCAGTGAGTATGGCGAGGTCCTGTCAGCGCAGATCATCATCGACCGCGACACGAACCGCTCGAAGGGATTCGGGTTCGTCGAGATGGCCGACGGCGCTGACGAGGCGGCCAACGCCCTGAACGGCCAGGACTTCCGGGGTCGGAACCTGACAGTCAACGAGGCGCGCCTGCGCGAGGATCGCGGCGGCGGCGGCGGCCGGGGCGGCTACGGCGGCGGCGGTGGCGGCGGCCGGGGCGGCTACGGCGGCGGCGGCGGTGGCCGGGGCGGCTACGGCGGCGGCGGTGGCGGCTATGGCGGCGGCGGTGGCGGCTACGGCGGCGGCGGCAGTCGCGGCGGTCGCTATTGATCGCACGCCGGGCCGATCGGGCGGTGCTCCGGGTCTCCACCCCGACCCGCCCTCATCGTCCCTCGCTGTCGCTCTCCTCCTCCCGCCTCTCCATCCCACGCAATCCTCGGGGCCGGCCCATTCGGGTCGGCCCGTTGAGTTTTTCACATTCGCACATTATAATACGCATCCTCTCCTCCGGGGCGGGGCGGCCCGCGCGGCGGTCGCCCTGGTCGCCGGCGCGGCGGCGATCCTAGAATAGTCATGGGCGGCTCCTGGCCGTCCGCGGGGGGCCCGTCATGACCAGCCCGAAGGACGCGTTCGGCCAATCGCCCCTGACCGACCCGAGGTCGCTGTTCAGCTCGCTGCTGTTCCACGCGATGCTGCTGCTGGTGGCCTCGCTGGCGGCGTTGAGCGTGGCGATGCCGGCCGATCGCGAGCTGCCCCAGGCGCTGCGGGGGAGCTCGACCCGGTCGACAACCGCGCGCCGTCGCAGGAGGGGGGCGGGAGCCCGGGGGAGATCGGCGGTGAGGGGGTGCTCGAGGCGCTCCCGTCGGCCGACGGCGCCTCGGCTTCGGGCGCCCGCGCGACCCGGCGTCCGACGCGCTGCTGTCGGAGATCCTCCCCTCGCCCGCGACGGCCGACGCCGCGCAGAGGGCCCTGCCCGGCCCGCAGACGTCGGGCATCGGCCTGCTGCCCGGGCCGGGCACGGGCGGAGGGGGCGGCGCAGGAGGAGGCGCCGGGGGGGGCGTCGGCCGGGGGATCGGGCCCGGGACCGAGTTCTTCGGCGCCCGCGAGCATGCCGGCTCGTTCGCCTACGTCATCGACTGCTCGGGCAGCATGGCCACCCGCAACGCGCTGGAGGTCGCCAAGCGCGAGATGCTGGCCAGCCTCGGCCAGCTCCCCCCCGACGCGAGGTTCGCCGTGGTCTTCTACAACCTCCGCTCGACGACGCTGGCCGACCCGCAGGGGCATCGCGGCCTGATGGCGGCGACGCAGGGCAACAAGGCCCGCGTCCGCGCGCAGCTCGCCGAGATCGAGCCCGTCGGCGGGACCGACCACATGCTGGCGCTCTGCGCGGCGCTGGCGCTGCACCCCGAGGTGGTCTTCTTCCTGACCGACGCCGACCTGATGACCAACTCCGACGTGACCGAGATCCTCTCCGAGGCGGGCTCGACCCGCATCCAGGCGGTCGAGTTCGGCCGCGGCCCCCCCCTGGGTTCCTCGGCCCTCTCCAGAGGCTGGCGACGACCACCGGCGGCTCGTACCGCTACCTCGACGTCACGCGGTTCCCGAAGACGCGCCGAGCCGGTGGCCCATCTCGGGTTGACCCTCGCGCGGATCTCCCCTACGATCGCGGCTCGCGACGGCGCCCGCCCCTCATCGATGCCCCCACCGCGCCCGGCCGTCCCGACCCGGATTGCCTCGACCCGATCCTCGTAGCGCGGGCGCGAACCCGATGCGCATGGCGATTGCCCTGGCGGCCGCCTCGGCGGCGGCGCTGGGCCTCTGGATGTACCGCGAGACCCGGCACAACCGCCTGGTCTGGGACCACTTCGACGTGGTCAAGCCGGGCATCCTCTACCGGAGCGGCCAGCTCAACGCCGACCAGCTCGCCGAGGCCGTCCGGCGGCACGGCATCCGGACCGTCGTCAGCTTCCAGGTCCCCGGCGCGGGGGTCGAGGCCGAGCGGTCGGTGGCGCACCGGCTCGGGGTCGACTTCCTGAACCTGCCCATGCCGGGCAGCGGCCTCGGCCGCGAGGCGCAGTTCCGCGAGGTCCTCAAGGCGTGCGACGACCCCGACCGCCGGCCGGTCCTGGTCCATTGCGCCCGGGGCACCTGCCGCACCGGCGCGGCCGTCGCGCTCTACCGATACGAGCGCGACGGCTGGACCGTCGCCGACGTGGCGGCCGAGATGCAGCGACAGTCGTACCCGCAGGGCTGGCTGGCGGGCTACGTCTACGAGATGGTCAAGGAGAGGCCGCTCCAGGACCTCTATCAGCCGGCGATCACGATCGACCGCAACCTGCCGGGGCCGGCCGAGGGCCGGGAGGCGAGCGATGTCCGCTGAGCCCGTCACGGTCGAACGCGAGGATGTGCGGTTACGGGTCGATCTCCCCGGCCCGGGGCCGCTGTCGGGCGCGCGGCGGTCGTCGCGGCGACGGTCGCGCTGGCCGCCGCCTTCGTGCTGGTCGGCGGGGGCAGCCTCGATCCCGGGCCGATCGAGGCGCGGGTCGGGCTGGCGGCCGGCGAGCGGATCGGGCCGTTCGGCGTGGTCTTCGGCGGGTGGGACCCATCGCTCTGGCCCGCGCAGGTCGGCGCCCGCGGCCCTGTGGGCTCAGTGGGAGTACGGCAGCCCGACCGCCGCCTCCCTGCGATGGCCCGCGGCGATCGCCGGGGTGCTGCTCGGCCTGATCCTGGCCCGGCGTTCCCGAGGGGTCCTGGGAGCGCGGGCCGGGGTGCTCACGGCGCTCTGCTGGTTCGGCAGCGTGGCGCTGATCGACCGCTCGGCCGGGGCCGGGGTCGACCTGATCGCGGGCCTGGCGACCGTCGCGGCGCTCGACCGCCTCGTGGGCCGCGGGTCCGACCTCGTCGCGGGCCTCTGGGCGGCCCTGGCCTTCCTGTCGGCGGGATGGCCCCCGGTGGCCCTGATCGCGCTGACGACCGTGGTGATCGGCCGTCGCGGGGCGGCGCCGAATGCCCGTCTGCTGCTCCCGCCCCTCGCGGCGGCCGTGTCCTGGTCGGCCTGGACGCTGGCCGTCGCGCCGGCGGAGGCGTGGGGCGCGGCGCTGGCGTATCCGCTGACCCAGAAGCCGGCCTGGACGCTGGCCGTCGGGGTCGTGGCGCTCGGACTGCCCTGGAGCCCGCTGGCGGCGCTGGCGATCGGCCGGTCGATCCGAGGAGGATGGACTGAACCGGGGCGGGCCCTGGTCGTGGGCTGGCTCCAGGTGACCGGGGCGAGCCTGCTGGCCGGGACGGTCATCCCCGGCCTGGCGACCGCCGCGCGCCTGCCCGCGCTGGCGGGCCTGGCGGTGGCCGCCGCCGCCTGCGGTGATCGGCTCTGGTCGGGCCCGGTCTCGCCCGCCGCCCGCCGCGCGGCGGCGGCGATGGCCGCGGCCGTCGTCGCGTGCTGGGTCGCGATCGTGCTCGCGGGCGGCGCGTGGCTGGCCGTCGCGGTCGCGTACTATCGCGGGCTGGCCATCCTGCTGATCGCCCTGGCGGTGCCGACGGCGTGGCTCGCCGTGGCCGCGATCACCCGGTCCGAACCGCGGCGTGCGATCGTCGCGCTGGCGATGGTCGCCGCCTGCCTCAAGCTGGCGCATTGGGGCTATTACGTCCCCGAGTGGAACTACCGCCGCAGTCAGGGGCCCTGGGGACGCGCCATCGGGCAGTGGGTCCCGCCGCACTGGACGATCCACACCATCCACGCCTGGCCGACCGACCTGGCCTTCGCCGCGCGTCGGCCGTTCCGGCAGCTCGCCTCGCCCCAGCACCTCGGCTTCCTGGATCGGAGCCGGCCCCTGTTCGTCCTCCTGCTCGACTCCGAATTCGAGCACTGGCCGAAAGAGGCCCCCCCCCTGACCCGGGTGGCCGCCTTCCAGGACGAGCGCGGGCGGGGGCGCATCCTCGCCCGGACCGAGGGCCGCTTCCCCTGGAATCGCACCGGCCTCGATCGATCGGACGACTGAGGCACGCCCCCGGCCCGGCCTCGCGGCAGCACGTTGACCCCGGGCAACAGCCCGTGTGCCGCGCCGTTTCTCCCGGCTCCGGTTGACGTTGGGTGGATCGCCCGGGGAAAATGGGGCCGCCCTCGGTCACAGGTGCGCCGGTTGTCCGTAGAGGGCCCAACCCCGGGTTCCGCGAAGGTTCTGCGCACCCTCTACCGGCGTCCCCGGGATGGATGCAGATTTGGATGGATTTGGGAAGCGGCTCCTTGTCCTCTCCGGTTCATCATGAAATAATCACTGATAAGTCGGGTGGCCGACGACGATTGAGCCAGTGGGAGCGAGGCCGATGCTCGGGATGCTGAAGGGGCTGTTCAAGCCGAAGAAGGGGGCGCCCGCGAAGCCGAAGCTGCGGCGGGTGAACCTCGATCGGCGATTCCAGGAGCTCACGCTGACGGCCCAGGGGAGCATGTCGCGCGTCTCCCGCTCGCTCGACAAGGAGTCGCATCGGTCGGTCTGCCTGAAGATCCAGCACGTCGGGAAGACCGCCGCCGCCGCGGCCCGCGCGTCGCAGGCCGATCGCCCCCCCGAGGGGGAGATCGGGATGAAGGTCGTCCATCCCCGCGTGGTGCGGACCTACGAGTACGGCATCTCGAACCGCGGCGAGCACTTCGTGGTGATGGAGTTCATCGACGGTGTCAGCCTGACGTACGTGCGACAGTCGCGCGTCATGATGCTCGCCGAGAAGCTCGAGATGCTGGCGCAGGCCGCCGAGGGGCTCGAGGCGGTCCACAAGGCCGGGTTCATCCATCACGACATCGGCCCGAAGAACTTCCTGGTCGACCGCAACAACGAGGTGAGGCTGATCGACTTCGGCTTGGCCGTCCCCGACACGCCGGCGTTCCACCGCCCCGGCAACCGCACCGGCACGCTGCAATACATGGCCCCCGAGCTGATGCGCCGCGAGACGACCGACAAGAGGCTCGACATCTTCGCCTTCGGCGTGATGGCCTTCGAGTTCCTGACCAACCGCCTCCCCTACGAGGCGGGCGGCGACAACCAGATGGCCCTGATGCTCCAGCGGATCAATAGCGAACCGCTCGATCCCGAGAAGATCAACCCCAACCTCCCCGCCCCGCTCTGCGATCTGCTCCGCTCGCTGATCGCCCGCCGCAAGGAAGATCGCCGGAAGTCGATGTCGGGCCTCGCCGAGCAATTCCGCGAGATCGCCGAACAGGCCGGCTGAGCGGGCCCATCTCGATCGTCGCGCGGAAACCGCTTGACCGGGCCCGGGCGCCGGCTTCAATCCTCGTGGGCTCGACGTGGAGACCTGGAGCGTCCGTGGGCGGGGGTCCGTACCCCGCCTCGCGACGGGCCGTCCCCGTTCGAAGCCCCGTCGCGAGGACATCGAGCCGTGGAACACGAACAGGTCGCGTATCAGGGGTGGGAGCACAACCTCCGACTCGGCAATGGTGACGTCGAGCTGATCGTCACCCTGGACGTCGGCCCTCGCATCCTGAGCTATCGCCTGGCCGGGGGCCGGAACGTGTTCAAGGAGTATCCCGACCAGATGGGCCGCTCGGGCGACGCCGAGTGGATGATCCGGGGCGGGCACCGGCTCTGGCTCGGGCCCGAGGACAACACGCGCACCTATGCGCCCGACAACGGGCCGGTGGCGCATCGCGAGGTCGGGCCCGGGGTCGTCCGGTTCACGCCGTCGCCCGAGGCGGAGTACGGCATCCAGAAGGAGATCGACCTCCACCTGGGGCCGTCGGGGAGCCGCGTGGCGGTCGTCCACCGGATCACCAACGTCGGCGGTGGTGCGACGGAATTGGCCCCCTGGTCGATCTCGGTCATGGCCCCCGGCGGCGTCGAGGTGATCCCCCTGCCCCCGAAGCGCCCGCACCCCGGCAGCCCGAAGAACGCCCGATCGGCCGCCGACTACGCCCCCGACCAGCTCATGGCCCTCTGGCCCTTCTTCGACTTCCAGGACCCGCGCTGGCGATTCGGCTCGAAGTTCATCACGCTCCGCCAGGACCCGGCCCGAGGTCCGACGAAGATCGGACTGGCGCACCGGATGGGCGCGGTCGGCTACCTCAACGCGGGCACGCTCTTCGTCAAGCGGTTCGAGTATTGCGAAGGGGAAGCATACCCCGAGTTCGGCGTCAACTTCGAGACATTCACCAACGAGGACATGCTGGAGATCGAGACCCTCGGCCCCGTGGTGCGCCTCAACCCCGGTCAGGCGGTCGAGCACGTCGAGCGCCTGGGAGCTGTTCGCCGACGTCGGCGAATTCCGCGACGAGGGCGAGATCGAGACGAGGGTCGCGCCGAAGCTGGCGTGACGACGCTCAATCGACCCTCGTGGCGCGGACGACGCGCGGGTGATTGGCGTGGTCGCGGATCGTCGGCGCCAGGCTGAGGCCGGGTTGCGCGGCGATCAGGTCGCGGACGGGCGCCTCCTGGTCGGTGCCGATCTCCAGGATCAGGTGGCCGCCCGGCTTGAGCAGCGAGACCGCCCCGGCGATCAGGGGGGCGACCGCGCGGAGGCCGTCGGGCCCGCCATCGAGCGCCAGGTGGGGCTCGTAGTCCCGGACGCCCGGCTCCAGCGTCGGGATGACGTCGGTCGGGATGTAGGGCGGGTTGGAGAGGATCACGTCGAAGGGCCCTTCGTCGGCGACCGGGGCCAGCAGGTCGCCCTGGCGGAACTCGACGCGGTCGGACAGGCCGAGCGACTTTGCGTTCGCCTCGGCGATCGCGATCGCCTCGGCGCTGGCGTCGATCGCCACGAACCGGGCCGTCTTGTGCTGGTGGGCGCACGCCAGCGCCAGGCAGCCCGAGCCGGTCCCCACGTCGACGGTGCGGGGCGATTCGAGCGCCTTGGCCACGGCCAGGAACTCGACGACCACGAATTCCGAGTCGGGCCTGGGGATGAGCACGGCGGGCGAGACGGTCAGCGCGAGCGAGTAGAACTCCTTCCGGCCGACCAGGTAGGCCACGGGCATCCCCTCGGCGCGGCGGCGGACGAGGTCGCGGAACCGGGCGCGGGCCGTCTCGCCCACGTCCTCCTCGTAGTGGGTGTAGAGCTGGACGCGGGGCCAGCCGAGGACCTCCGCCAGCAGGACCTCGGCGTCGAGGCGGGGGTCTCGGCGCCTCGCTTCTTGAGGAAATCGGCGGTCCAGGTCAGCAGCCGCCCGACCGTCCAGCGATCGCCCGGCCCTCCCGGTGCCGGGGGCGTGGCCTGGGGCGGGCCATCGGCCGTGGCGGGGCGGGTCCGGGGCGCGTCGGTGTCTCGGGGCCTCATGCGTCACACCTCGCCGAGTTGCTCGCGGCGGTCGTGGTCGATCAGGGCCGCGGTCAGCTCGGCGAGGTCGCCCTGCATCACGCGGTCGAGGTTGTACAGGGTCAGTCCGATGCGATGGTCGGTCACGCGGTTCTGCGGGAAGTTGTAGGTGCGGATGCGCTGCGAGCGGTCGCCCGAGCCGATCAGGGTGCGCCGGGTCTCGGCGCGCTCGGCGCGGGCCTTCCCCTCGACCTGCTCGTACAGGCGGCTCCGGAGGATGCGGAGGGCCTTGGAGCGGTTCTTGTGCTGGCTCCGCTCGTCACGGCAGACGACGACGACGCCGGTCGGCAGGTGGGTCATCCGCACGGCGCTGGCGGTCTTGTTCTGGTGCTGGCCGCCGGGGCCCCCGGCGGTCATGGTCTCGACCTGCAAGTCCTCGGGCCGGATGACGATGTCCACCTCCTCGGGCTCGGGCAGGACGGCGACCGTCGCGGCCGAGGTGTGGATGCGGCCCTGGGCCTCGGTCACCGGGACGCGCTGCACGCGATGCCCGCCGCTTTCGAACTGGAGGTGGCGGAACGCCCCCTCGCCGCTGATGCCGAAGGAGACCTCGCGGAACCCGCCGAGCTCGGTCGGGACAAGCTCCAGAGGCTCGAACGCCCAGCCCATCGGCTCGGCGAACCGGCGATACATCTCCATCAGGTCGCGCGCGAACAGCGCCGCCTCGTCGCCGCCGGTCCCGGCGCGGATCTCGACGATCAGTCCGGCGCGGTCGGCGCCGGCGGCCCGGTCGTAGATCAGGTCGCGCAGCGCGTCGCCGACCTCCTGCTGCTTCCTCCGTAACGCTTCAAGCTCGGCCTCGGCATACGACCTCATCTCGTGGTCGGCCTCGGCCTCGGAGAGTGCCTCGGCCTCGGCGATCTGCCGCCCCAGTTCGAGATAGCGGCCGTAGGGCAGCGCCACCTTGGCGAGCGTGCCGCGCTCCTTGGCCAGCGCCGTCACCCGCCCGGAGTCCGACGTGACCGCCGGGTCGAGCAGCGCGGCCTCCAGCTCGCGGAACCTCTGGTAATCGGCCTGCAATTTCTCGAACACCGCGAGCCTCAGAAGGGGCAGCGATCCGCTATCAGCCGAAGACGTCTACCGGCCAAGTTCAGCAGATCGGCTCGGCGGGCGTCAGACTTGGAGCTACAAAGTCGCAGCGGGCCGGATCCGCTGCAGCGATAGCATTGCGTCGGGTCCGCACCGCAGCATGTGGAAAGGCTATCTTCTGTCGGCTTTGAAACGTAAGGGAAAGAAGTTATCAAACAGGGGTCGGCCGCTGATCGTAGCGATGCCGAAGTGCCGCAAAAGGGCTGCGTCATTGATGTCGTGGGACTCATACGATTCGAGGGAGTCTTCACCATCCCCCGGCCGTGCCAATACCACCCGGAGTTCGAAGGTATCTTGCTCGCGGTAAGTCATCTCAACCTGACGAATGGTCAGCCCCTGCAATATTCTCCAAACCATGACGAGCATGTCTGGGGAACGGGTAGACCCAAGTGCTTGAAGAAAGGCCCGAACTTTATGAGGATTCTGCGTCAATTCGGACTCAAGAGCCTCTGGCGTGAACGAGACGGCGACGCCGACTCGGGATAGGTATTGAGCAGTCACATCGTTCAATCGTTCAAGTAAGAATGGGAGTGCTCCGTCGGATGGAGCGTACATATCGATCATCCATCCAAGGTCGTTCGCGCGGAGGAGCGCTCAAGAACGGCGGTTGATTGGTTGCTCATGCTGCCTCCGCAATTGTAAGTTCGG
This sequence comes from uncultured Planctomycetaceae bacterium, assembly GCA_963708145.1. Classification (GTDB taxonomy): domain Bacteria; phylum Planctomycetota; class Planctomycetia; order Isosphaerales; family Isosphaeraceae. The sequence goes on from OY970189.1 coordinate 1,971,144, forward strand.
CCTCGGTATTCAGTATATCCATTCCCAGAACGTTTCGAATCGAGTCCAGAATCGAATGCATCTCTGCGGTAGCCGGGTCATCCAGGACCGCCGTGACGAAGCCGGGGGAGAGGATCAAGTAGATCATGGTATTTGGGAGTGAATCAGGGCTGTCCGCATCCCACATCGCCTCCGCTGAAGCATCAGGATAAACAAAGAGTTCATGCATGCCGCCGAACGGCAGATCGCCATAACTACTATATTTCTCCCCGGTGAGCGCATCCTCAAATCGTGCCTGGGACCAATACCGCCGAATGATCCGGCGCAAGCGTCTAGTGCGGCAGGACCAGCAATTGTCGGTATCACGATATCTGTGCCACCGATCATTTCAATTTCTCCAGCACTTCCGGCGTCGGACCATAAAGCCCCTGCCGTGCTTTCTCCACGGGGTAATCCTCTTCACTGTAAAAGATAAAATCACCTCTCCCCCCCTCAAGCGGCTTAAGATCCTCACCTCCTGAAAAGTTGAATATGAACGCTATTTTCTCCGAACAACCGCAGACAAAGAGCCGTTTCGCGAGGTTACGTGTTCCTGGTGGAAGGGTTGTGAAGTACGCGGCTTTTGGATGATCACAAGGGGGTTTTGAAGCTTTGAACAGCCAGACCGATTGCGACTTGATAGCCTTGTATCCCTTGTCGTTTGTGTAGTGGAACAAGGATCCCTCCTCATCATACGACAACGGGCTTCGGATCGGTATAACGCAAACGCCAACCTGCTGGCTGTCGTCTCATCGCCTAAAACGTCTTCTCCGGCTGACAGACGTCAGGGTTCAAAGCCAGCGGCCCGACGGGGCAGCACGCGAGATGCTGCCCGACGGGCCGTCCATTCCGATATCAGTTTGCGACGCTAGGCCTTGGCGGGCGCCTCGGCGGTGGCCTTCTTGGCCTTGCCGTAGGTCCCCTGGAACTTCTTGTTGAACTTGTCGACGCGGCCAGCGGCGTCCACGAACTTCACCGAGCCGGTGTAGAAGGGGTGGCACTTGGCGCACACTTCCACCGCGATCTTCGGCTTGGTGCTCCGCGTCTGGAACGTGTTGCCGCAGCCGCAGGTCACGGTGCAATCCTGGTACTTCGGATGAATGCCGTCTTTCATGTTGGTTCCAACCCGCCCCGCCTTACGGGCGGGGATTCCTCAAGGGGGAGAGACAGTCCTTAACGATCCATTGTAGCGGATTTGCCGGCCCGAGACGAGCAGGGCCGACGCGATTTTCGCTCACTTCGCGTCGAGCAGCCCCGCGATCGTCTTCTCCACGTCGTCGTAGGTGAACTGGTTGTTCGGGTCGTCCCCGGTGAACCGCTTGACCTCCTTGCCGTCGGGGCCGAACAGGAAGACGGCCGGGATGCCGTTGACGTTCAGCTTGTCGAACGCGGCGTTCGTCTCCTCGTCGAGCAGGTAGTTGGCGAAGGTGGCCTTCTGCTCGCCGAGGAACTTCCGGGCCTCGTCGTATGCCTTGGCGTCGGTCGGGTCGTCGAGCGAGAGCGAGGCGACGGCCAGGCCCTTGTCGCCGTACTTCTCGTGCATCTGGACGACGTGGGGGAAGTTCGCCTTGCACGGGCCGCACCAGGTCGCCCAGGCGTCGACCATCGTGTACTTGGCCTTCGTCGGGTTCGCGGCGATCCGCTTGAGCAACTCGTCGTACTTGACCTTCTCCAGCGTGACTCCCCCCTCCGAGGCCGACCCCTTCGGCGCGGCCGAGGCCTCGAGCGGGCCGGGCGTCGCGGCGGAGGACGGGGCGGGCTCGGGCGAGGTATCGGCCGGGGCGACCGGCTTCGCGGCGGCCTCGGCCGAGGCCACGGGCTGGGCCGGCGGCGAGCCGGTCTCGTCGGATGACGATGGGATCGGTTGGGGCTTCGTCTGGGCGTTGATGTCCAGCTGCTCGCCGCATCCGGCAGCGGCCAGCGCGAGGACCAGGAGGGCGAGCCAGGCGGGGCGGGTCGGGATCATCGGTCGGGGACCTCCTGGAGCGGGTGCGCGGCGAGGGGCGGAGAGTCGGTCGGGGTTGATTGGAAGAGCGTCCAAAACGCTGGCGGCAGGAGGGATTCGGTCGGCCTGTGGGGATCGGGCGGAGGACCGCCGCCGACGGGATGGGTCGGCGGCGGATCGATTTCCGGGGTCGCCCGCCGGGCGGCGGGCTCGGGTCGCGGGGTCGGCTTTACTTGTACGAGATGTTGCAGCCCACGGCCCGGGTCTCGGTGATCTCGACGCTCTCGCCCTTCAGCAGGGAGTCGACCGCGTCGCGCACGTAGGTCTTGGTGACCTTGCCCTCGTTCTGGTTGTCGTCCAGCGCGCCGGTGTAGCGGATGGTCCGGTCCTTGTCGAGGACGAAGAACTGCGGGGTATTGGTCGCGCCGTAGGCCTTGCCGAGCTCCTGCGACTCGTCGTAGCCGTAGACGTAGTTCGACCCGTGCTCCTTCATGTAGTCCTTGATGCCGGGGAGCTTGTCCACCTCCATCTTGGAGACGGCGATCCCGACCACCTTGACGCCCTTGCCCTTGTAGTCCTTGGTGAAGTCGATGATCCGGTCCTCATAGGCCTTGACCACGGGGCAGTGGTTGGCCAGGAAGACGACGACGACGACGGGCTCCTTGATGTCGCTGAGGGTGAGGCTGGCGTCCTGACCGCCCTGGGTGGCGGGGATGCCCGAGAAGGTCGGGGCCTTGTCGCCCACGCTGATGACCTTGTTGTACTTGCCGGCGAAGACGGGGCTGGCGACCAGCGCCAGCGCGGCCAGGCTCAGGAACAGCTTGCGCATCGGTGCAGACTCCTTGAAAGCAGTGGGAAGGAAGGGGTGGGGACCATCGAGGCCCACCCGCGACCGCCGGGTGCAATCCGTGGGGACCCAAGCCATCCCTTGGGTTTCCCCCTGCCGCCAGGTCGGGTTCCGAGGTCGCGGCCCGGTCGGGGCCGAGGGTCTCGCAGAGATATAAGAGCGCCGAAACCGGCCCGCCGGTTCCCTCATTCCGGGCCGCAGCGTGCTGTTCGCCCCCGATTATAGGCACGCCCCCGGTCGAGTCAACAACCCGGCCGGTCCCGCGGCCGTCCCGGTTCAGGTCGCCGGGCGGCCCAGAGCACGGAGTTGGCGATGACCTGCCGCACCGAGGGATGGAACAGCACGGGGAAGGCGTCGTGGCCGGGCCGCAGGTAGACGACGCGGCCCCGGCCGATCGTCCAGGTCAGGCCGCTCCGCATCGTCTCGCCCCGATCCCAGGACGAGATCAGGACGACCGCCTCGGGGTCGGGGACCGCGAACGGCTCGGCGAACATATCGGTCCGGGGGATGGTGAACGGCGCGACGCCCCGCGCGATCGGGTGGGCGGGATCATGCACGCGGACGTGCTCGGGACGGCCGTCCTCGCGCCAGCGGCCCGGCTCGCAGGAGGTCCCCATCAGCCCGCGGAACGGCTTGCTGGCGAACGCGCCGTGCAGCGCGACCAGCCCGAGCGCGCCCCCCGGACCCGCTCGACGACCGCCGCGACCCGGTCGGCGGGCACCTCGTCGTGCCGCAGGCGGCCCCACCAGACCAGGACGTCGGTGGCGTCGAGCGCCGCGTCGGACAGGCCGGCGGCGGGGTCGTCGAGCCGCGCCCTCGCGACGCTCAGCCCCTCGCGGCGGCGCAGGTCGGCGGCCACCGCGCCGTCGATGTCGTGCGGATAGACCGACGGCCGCGCCGTCCCCTCGCACCAGACCCGGACCCGGACCCGAGGGTCGCTCGACTCCGACTCCCCGCGAACTTCCCCCCGACGGCCGAGCCAAACCAGGGCCGACGCCCCTGCCCAGGTCGCCCGGCGCACGAAGGACCGACGATTGATCTGCATCCAGGAAGGCTCCCGCGACCTGTTCCGCGTAAGGCGTCGAGCCGCGCCCGGCTCGCCCGATCCCAGGGTAGGGCCGGCCCGAGGCCGGGTCGTCTGAGGATACCAGCAGGGCCGCCATGTTAACGGACCGCGGTCGAGGACGCAAGTATGTCGATCCGTAATCCGGTGAGGACATCTCGCGGATGGATGCATGTCCTCGATCCGAGGAGGGGCCGTCGTCGCGAGGGGAGGCGGGGCGCGAGGGGGTGATCAGCGGAGGCGAAAGGCCAGGGGGAGCAGCTCGGCGATCGTGAAGGTGCCCGCGCGATCGACCACGACCGGGACCTCGGGGCCGGCGAACTCGGCGAGCACCTGGCGGCAGGCGCCGCAGGGCATCAGGAGCGACGGCTCCGACCCCTCCGGGGCGTCGACGCAGGAGACCGCCACGGCCTCGATCGGGCCCCCCCGGCCAGCACCGCCGCGAACGCCGCCGTCCTCTCGGCGCAGATGGTCAGGCCGTACGAGGCGTTCTCGACGTTCGCGCCCGTGAAGATCCGCCCGCCGGCCCAGATCGCCGCGCCGACGTGGAAATTCGAGTACGGGCAGTAGGCCGATCGGCTCGCCTCGCGGGCGGCCTCGAGCAAGCGGTCGAGCGGGGCGGACATGGCTCTGTCTCGGAGAGAGTTGTCAGTTATCAGTTATCAGATGGAGAAGCTGTGGTATGCTCCCCAAGCTGACAACTGACAACTGACAACTGACGACTTCACTGCACCTTGGGCTTGGCGTCGTAGATGTCGTCCTCGGGGCTGTGGTCGATGAAGTGCCAGGCGATCTCGGCGGCGACGATGCCCAGGAACTTGTTCTTGAACGAGGAACGGCTGAAGCCGGCGCCCTCCTCGACGGGCCCGTTGATCGGGAAGACCGAGTCGCGGTAGGCGTCGTAGATGACGTTCGACTCCTTGGGCTGGTCGGTGACCGCCTTGCCCTTGCTGTTCTTGGGATAGGCCCGCTCGATGGCCTGGATGTGGGTCTTGGCGCTGCCTTCGAGCAGGCCGGGGCTGCCGGGGTTGGCGACCTGGAACGACTCGACCTCCAGGAAGATGGCGACGTCGGCCTCGAAGGCGGCGGCGGCCTCGCCGGGGTCGGTCCAGTTCGGGTGGCCGTCCATCCAGTCCCAGACCTTGGTGGGCTCGACCAGGTCGATCTTCTTGGTCCCCTTGCGGATGTTCTTGACGACCTCGCGGGTCAGGTCGTGGTCGAGCGACTGGAAGTCGGCCTGGCCGACGACGGCGTGGGTCAGCACGATGACCCTCTTGCCTTCGAGCGAGGGCCCGGGGTGCGGGACCGTCGGCGCCCACGGCTGGATGAAGTAGAGCATCGTCCGGGGATCGCAGCCGACCAGGCTCAGCAGCCCGACGGCGGAGAGAACGAGCATCGCGGCGGCGCGTCGCGTCCTTGCGTGCGGCCGAGGGGTCGTCATCAAACCCTCCCTAGGATCAGGCGAAAGGTCCAGGACAGCAGGCCCAGGGCCACGGTGGCCACCACCAGGCCGATCAACGGCCGCTCCAGCGACCGCGCCCCCACGGGCCGCCCCGCGCCGCCCCGGCCAGCAGCCAGGGGACCAGGGCGACGCACGCCGGGGCCAGCAGGGTCCCCGCCGGGTTGGCCCGCCACGAGCGGTCGAGCCGCCCCCGCGCGAACCAGGCAAACGACGTCGTCATCCCGCAGCTCGGGCACCGCCGGCCCGTCACCAGGCTGAACGCGCAGGGCGCCAGCCCGAGCTGGGTGTGCGTCCCGTAGCCGCGGGGGTCGGGCTCGAGCCAACGAGCCGTCCCCAGCACCCCGATCAGCCCCAGCGCGGCCAGCGCCATGCCGGCGCGGATCGGCCCGCTCAACCGTGATCGATCAGCACGACGCGGGTCCATGGCATGCCGAGCGAGTGACGTGATCCGACGATCGCGCGGGCCTTCGCCCGAGGAGTTGGACAGGTGGCGACACCCTACCGGATCGGCCCCCGCGCGGCAAGGCCAAGTCGGGGTGCCAATCCGAGCCGAGGTGGCCGATCGTTCGGGCCGGTCCGCGGGGCACTTGTCAAGTTCCGGCCGACGCAGTCGCCAGAGCACCCGGATTGCCCAGATCCCCGGCGTCGCACTGCGAGCGTAGGCCAAGTTGATCAATTTGAACGAAATGTGAGCCCAACTACAATTCGCTTCGTTTCGGGAACAGCGTCGGCGGATGACCGAGGGAAGAGGGCAATGATCCATCCGGATGAATTGCGATCGAATATACAATTCGGTTACTCAGAAAATCTCCCGCGGGGCGCCGCACGGCGCTTCAGGCGGCCTGGGCGGCGCTCCAGCGTTCACGATAATCGGCCTGGTCCTTCAGCAGGTGGTACACCACCACCAGGATCTTCCGCGCCACCGCCACCAGCGCCTTCTTCTTGCCCAGACGCTTCGCCCACCGCCGGTAGGTCGCGCTGAAGATCGTCTCCTTGACGTGGACCGCCGACCACGCCGCCTGCACCAGGGCCGACCGCAGCCACTGACTCCCCTTGGTCGTCCGGCCGCTCCGCCGTCTCCCGGCGCTCTGGTCGTTGCCCGGGCACAGCCCCGCCCAACTCGCCAGGTGCCCCGCACTGGGGAACTTCGCCATGTCGACGCCGACCTCGGCCACGATCACCTCGGCCACCTCCGCGCCGACCCCCGGGATCGTCCGCAGCCGCCGCGCCGCCTCGAAGAAAGGGGCCATCATGACCCCGATCCGGTCGTCGAACTGGGCGATCAGCTCCTCCAGCACCTCGACCTGGTGCAGCAGCGCCCGCAGCAGGAACCGGTGGTGCTCGGCGACGCGGCCGTGCAGCGCCGGCCTCAGTTGCGCGATCTTGCCCCGCAGCCGCCCCCGCGCCAGCACGGCCAGCTCATCGGGGTCGTCGGCCCCGGCGATCAGCGCCCGGATCATGGCGCGGCCCGAGGCGCCGAGCACGTCGCTGGCGACGCTGGCCAGCTTGATGTTGGCCTCCTCCAGCACCTTCTGGATGCGGTTGACCACCGCGGCGCGGTCGCGGACCAGCTGGGCCCGCTGCCGCGTCAGCTCGCGCAGGGCGCGGATCGGCGGCGGCGGGATGAAGCTGGGGGCCCGCAGGCCGTACTGCAAGAGCTGGGCGATCCACTCGGCGTCCTTGACGTCGGTCTTGCGCCCCGGGACCTGCTTGAGGCGATGCGCGTTGACCAGCAGGACCTCGAGTCGGCCCTCCAGCAGGTGGAAGACCGGCTTCCAGTACACGCCGGTCGATTCCAGGGCGGCGTGGCGGACGCCCTCGGCCTCCAGCCAGTCGCCCAGCGCCAGCCAGTCGGCGGTCATGGTGCCGAAGGTCCGCACCTGGCAGCTGACCTGGCCGTCGTCGGCGAGGCGGCGGGCGCAGGCGACGACGGTCTTCTTGTGGACGTCCAGCCCGGCACAGCAGCGATGGATCAGGTCCATAGGAGTGACTCCCTGGGGGGTCCGGGCCGGTGGGACGACCCGCGGGTCGAGCAGTTGACTCGGCGTGCTCCCCCGGGGTGCGGGGGGCGACAGGGTGGGGTGCGACGTGGGTCGCGGCGCGGTCGGGACCATGTTCGTTCTCGGGCTGAGCGCACCAAACCGAAAACCGGTCTCACCCGTGGCCGGACCCGGCTAACGTACTCCACATGCCCTCCATTTTCATGGGGTGGGGTGCCAGGTCTTCCTGGCATGGCTGTTCGTTCGGCAGCGGCGCGGCCGGGGTCGCGGCGAAGGGAAGGTCAAGTGATCCATCCGGATGGATTGTGATCCAAACGATGATTCGGTTCGTTCGGCAGCGGCGCGTGGCGCTCACGGGCGATCCTCATGTCGCGGTCGGATCGGGTCGAATCGAGTTGCCAAGGAGCCGTCGGCCGTTCGGGCGGCTTATCCTTATCATCGGGATTGGGCGCCCCGGCGTCCTGCCGATCCGGCCGGCGCCGCCCATCAGAGCCGCTCGACCCACGCCTCGGCTTCGAGCATCGCGGCCTGCATCCGGCGCTCGATCTCGCGGCGACACGCCTCGATCGTGTCGCGGTCGGCGTTGGGTGGGACGTGGACCGGCTCGGGGGTGACGCAGCAGGCGACGCGGAACGGCCGGGGGACGGCGAACCGGTCCCAACTCGGCGCCCGCCACGGGTCGCGGAACGCCATGCCGGCGCCGACGACCGGCAGGCCCGTGCGGCTCGCCAGGTACGCCAGCCCTTGATGAACGTGCCGGCGAGGTCCCTTGGGGCCGTCGGGGGTCACGCACAGGTGCCCGCGGTCGACCCGCTGCGACATCTCGCGCAGGGCCCGCGCCCCGCCCCGCGTCGTCGAGCCCCGGACGACCCCGAACCCGAGACGACGGACCACCTGGGTGATCAGCTCGCCGTCGCGATGGTCGCTGATCAGGATCTGCATCTCGGGCCAGGCCCAGTAGTAGGCCGGGAAGAGCATCACCTCGTGGTAGAAGGCGTAGATGTAGCGCCGGCCGGTCCTGCGCGCGACCTCGGGGTTGACCATCGGGTCGGCGTAGCGGAAGTGGAACCGGGTCGTCCCGACCAGGCGGCGGACCAGCCACGCCCCCGACACCCCCACGGCGCGGACTAACATCGGATTCTGGATCTTCATCGGGACTCCCTCCCCGGCCACTCATCCGTGACTCGCCCCGTCGTCGGGCGGCGCCTAACGATCAAGCCCAGCGGGACGGCACGCTTCGGTGGCCCCCGATGTTATCGGAAGCTGCGCGGCCGGACGGGTCCGTTGCAGCGCCGGTTCAGACGAGGTCCCCCCGTGGCTGATGGCCCCACCACTAGCCTCGACCGCTCCGCGCAGGCCCCGGACCCCGAGGCCACCGACCAGGGCGACGAACCATTGCGGCAGGGACCAAACCAGGGCCCTGGCCACCACGAGCGCCGGGCTGTCGGGGTCGAGATCGATACGGGGGTCGGACAACAAGGGGCCGATGAGATCGAAGACGAGCCTGCCATAGCCCATCCAGGCGTCATACAGCGGCGATCCGGGCCTCTTGACCAAGGTCCCGGTACGAGTGATGCCGAGCACCTCGGGGTACGACATGGCCCAGATGAACGACGCCATCGTCACGGAGCCGAACATCGTGAAGCCGGTCCAGAAAGCGCGGACCCGGCCACGGCCGCGAGCCAGGCAAATAGACGCTCCCTGCAATGCGAGGCCGGTCAGCGCGGTTCCGACCAGCATCTCCGCATTGTAAGCGAGGAAGGCACGAGCGATGGCAATATTGACGGCGACGGCCGCGACGACGGCCATCAGCCGGGCGATTGAGAGGCGCGGCAGCATCACGATATCCCTCCCTGGACAAACAGTGGCCTGCGCCGCTTAACCTATGGTCAAACGCGATCCGCCGCCAGAGGAATCCGGACGGCCCGCGGCCCCGCTGAGCATCGGTTCGGGGCCCTCCGGGATGTCGCCAAGAGGGGTGAGATGGATCGGCCCGTCGAGCGCCTCGGACGGGCGGAACTTGGTCGGGACCCGTTCCAGGCGCGCCCGACGCAACCCCAGCAGCGCCAGCAGGTCGCGGGCCGCGCGGTAGGCGAACCAGTAGAAGACGACGTTCGGGCCTGGCAGCGGGGCCAAAAGGGCCGTCGCGGGGGCGAGGAGCGCGTTGACGACCAGCCAGGGGAGATACCGCCGGCTCCGGGCGGTGAGGAACTCGTTCCAGGCGGCCCTCGCCTCGTCGCCGGTCAGGGTCGTCGGGTGGCGGACCTCGATCGTCGGCGACGATCGCAGGCGGATCAGCATCGGCTCGTCCGGATGCACGCGACGTTGCAGCCAGTCCCAGACGCGGCGCGTCCCGCGCACGAGGTGGCTGTCGGAATGTTGCCAGAGGTCCTTGACGCGGTGAGCTTTCCGCTCGAACCAGCCCCGCAGGCCGGGGTGGTCCGGCGGGTGGTCGTCGTCCCCTTCCGCCCGCTCCGGGTGGAACTGGAAGATGCGCCGACCGTCGTCCGAGAGCCGCAGGTCAACCTTCACGGGAACCCCCATCCTCGCCGCCGAGGCAAGCCGCTCGGCCGGTCGTTCCTACGCGGGCGGCCCTCCCGCGGTTCGGGTCGAGGGGCGTGCCGCGGTTGAGTCTCGTCGTCGCAAGGCCCGCGCCGCGGACCACCCGACGACCAGCAGGGCGACCCCCGCCGCGTGCAGGCCGATCCCCATCTCCAGGCCACGCGGGCGGATGCGCAGCTCCAGCCGGCCGCGTTCGTCGGCCCTCGTCGTGAACATCCGCATCGTCTCGGCGCAGCGCAGGTCGGCGAAGGGCCGGCGGCCGTTGACCAGCCACCACGAGCCGGGGTTCTGGTTGATCGTGACCGCCTGGCCCGGCTTGACCTGGAACGTGATCCGGTTGGGGCTCCAGGAGGCGGGTGCAACCGGCCCGTCCTCGGTCCATGATTCGCCGATGTAGTCGGGGTGCCCGCGCCAGAGGCGCAGCGTGGGGGCGTCGCGGTCATAGCCCATCAGGGGTTCGAAGCCGTGGATCACGCCATAGCCGCGCAGGGCGGCGGGGAAGCCCCGGACCTCGGCGACCTGCACGACCTCCCGGGTGGGGGGGCCGGGGAAGAGGCTTTCGGCCGGCGCGACGCTGAAGGCGACGGGGAGCACCTCGTAGCCGTAGCTGAGATAGTCGGCGGCGATCAACACCATCAGCGCGGCGGCGAAACGCCGCAAGCCGGGCCTCCCCGAGAGCCTCCAGCGCGACAGCACGCTGGCCGCCGCCAGCGCCACGCCGAGCAGCGCCATGAACCGCCATCGCGACACGGCGTGCATCGTCGCGAACAAAGGCCAGTGCTTCAGCCAGTAGCTCGGCTGATACCACTGGACCGCCCCCATCGCCAGCCAGCCGCAGGCGAAGGCCAGCGTGTGCCACCACCGCCAGCCCCTCGCCAGGCTCGCCAGCGCCAGGGCGAGCACGATCGGGCCGATGTAGCAGGTCGTCTCCCAGAAGTAGGGGGCGGTCATCCGCGCGAGGACCGCCGCCGAGGGGCGACGGAGCAAGTGATTGAGGACCTTCCAGGGCGATTCGTCCATCCCCGAGGAGGAAAGCCGGGGGAAGTCGTGGTAGACCCAGCCGGTCGTCGCCAAACGCCAGCCGGCCAGCGCCAGGAACATGCCCAGCGCGATCACCGTATGCACCAGCAGGGCCCGCTGCGCCGGACCCGTGCGGGCCCTCGCCGCGCGGAGCCAGACCACCGCCGTGATCAGCACGGCGTAGACGCTGAAGTACTGGATGCCGTTGAGCACGTTGAACGCCATCCAGAACCCCAGCCAGGCGCCATGCGAGGGGCGGCGATCGAGCCGGAAGGTGTGATACAGCAGCCAGGGCAGGGCGCAATAGCACATCGAGACGTGGTAGGCGGCCACCGCCGCGACCAGCACGGCCCCGTTGACGGCGTAGATGAATCCGGCGGCGACCGCCGAGACCGGCTCGATCCCCCAGGTCCGCGCCAGGCGGCGCGCCCCCTCGGCCGCCAGGAAGAAGCAAAACAGCGTCGCCAGGCGCATCCCGACCGAGGTGCCGAAGGCCAGGATCAACGGGGTGGCGACCGCGACCACGCCGAACTGCGGGTTGGCCGCCAGCGGGAACCCGCCCCGGGTCCACGGGTCCCACCACGGGAACTGGCCCCACTCGGCGATCGTCCGCCGGATCGACTCGTGCTTGCCGAGGAACAGGTCCCAGTCGCCGAACCCGAAGTTCCCCGGGTGTCGCAGGAACGGGACCGCCAGCGCCGCGCACGCGGCCACGAAGATCCCGGCGTGCCACCGCGGCGAGGGGTCCGCGGCGCCCGGGGGCATCTCGTCGGTGGGCCGGACCCGCGCGATCCGCCAGGCGCAACCGGCCAGGAGGCCGAGGAACGCGGCCCAGCCCGCCCCTTTCCGGACCGGCCAGGGGATCGAGTAGAACAGGTCGTGCGCGAGGGGGAGCAGGAACACCGCCATCGCGGCGGCGACCAGCGACGTCTTGGGCCACCGCCTCGCGACGGACCACGCCGCGAGCGCGGCCCTCCCCAGGTCGTCGCGCGTGGGCCGGACCCGTCGCATCGGCATCGGATCATCCTTCCGGACGGCCTGCGAGGGCGCATCCCACAGGCCATGCTGCCAGATCGTGCGGGGGATTGCCACCGGGCCCGCCCGGGTCGCTTTTCCTCATGGAGCCCGGCGCCGAGTCCGATTTGTGAGACTGACCTTGCGCCCGGCGCAAGGTGATGGCACGACGGCGGGTCGGTCGCGGGAGCTCGCCGGATTATCGGGATCGTGCCAATCCTGGCGATCGGGATGGAGCCCTGCCCATGACTCGGGATGACGGACGGCGACGGCGACGGTCGGGCGATGCCGGGGCGTCGCGTTCGGGCGCGGTGCGGCGGTCGTCGCGGCCCTGCGTCGAACCGCTGGAGGGGCGGGCGCTCCTGTCGTTCTACACCGGCCCGACGATGAGCCGGCCCGTGATCGTCGGCAACTCGTTCTCCACCGTCGCGGTGACGGGGGGCGGCTACGAGACGGTCCGCCTCGACCGCAAGGGCCACGCGACCATCACCCTCTACGGGACCGGCCCGAACAGCGTCCTGACGATCGGCGCCGCGGCGGGCAAGCCGCACTTCTCGTCCCCCTCCCCGTTGCAGATCGACCAGATCAACGTCAAATCGGGCAGCATCGGGTCGATCCAGGCCGCGGGCGCGGACCTCGTCGGCTCGCTCGTCCTGCCGGGCGGCGCCAACCAGGTCGCCTTCAACGAGATCGGCCCGAGTGCCAAGTTCGAGGTCGGCAGCGTCGGCACGCTGACCGTCGGCGACGTGAATCTCGGCCCGACCGGGCTGGTCGAGATCCCGGGCGGACTGGGCGGGTCCACCGCCGGCTCGGGCCAGGCGTCGAGCCTCGGCTCGCTGGAGATCGACGGCGGCCAGTTCGTCGTCGGCGGCGTGAACGGCCCGCTGACCATCGGCTCGGTGTCGCTCCAGCGCGGGGGGCAGGTCTACGTCGGCGGCGACCTGGCCGACGGCCTGGATGTCACGGGCGACTTCCAGGCGACCAGCGACGGCCAGCTCGTCGTCGCCGGCAGCGTGACCGGCTCCCCCGTGACCGCGCCGAGCGGGACGACGACCCCCACGACGCTGAGCGGGGCGGTGCAGGTCGGCGGCGCGCTCGACCTCGACGGCGGCCGGATCATCGTCGGCCAGGACATGAGCGGGGGCCTCTCGGCCGGCTCGATGGACGTGAGGGACAACGGGGCCCTGTCCGTCGGCCGCGACTTCAGCGGCGGGCTCGACGTCCTGGGCGACCTGTCGCTCGGCTCGCAGGGCAAGATCGCCGTCGGCCGCGACCTCGGCGCGCTGATCGTCGGCGGCGACCTCCACTTCGACCCCGACGCCGGCGCGATCGGCGTGGGGGGCAACCTCACCGGGGGCGCCACGATCCGGGGGGCCTTCCACGGCCACGGCAACGGCCAGACCGACCTGGCCGTCGGCCTCGACCTCGACGGCCTGACCATCGCCGGCGGCCAGTCCGGCCTCGGCGGCCTCCAGGACGCCGTCATCGCGGTGGGCAAGAGCCTCCTCGGCCTGGACATCGTCCACGGGATCTTCAACAGCCGCATCGTCGCGGGCGTCCTGATCGACGGCACGGGCAACGGCACGCAGTCTTCGACCGGCAACGTCGGCCCCGACGGGACCGACGCCGTCTTCGACTCGCAGATCATCGCGGGGTCCGAGATCAACCACCTGACGATCGTCGGCAACGTCCGCTCCGACTACGTGACCAACCCCAACCCGACCGGATACCCGACCCGGATCATCGCCGGGGAGGACCCGCAGGGTCAGTTCACCTCGGGCGGCATCATCGACAACTTCCAGATCACCGGCTCTCTGATCGACTCGGTCGTGGCGGCCAGCGTCCAGCCCTTCGGCGGCAACGGCACGCTCCCCCCGACCGGCTACACCACGCAGACCAGCACGAACACGCCGGGCGACGGCGGCTTCAACACCTACGACGCCCCCGCCGGCACGATCGCCGGAGGGCCCGTCACCGCGCCGGTGTCCTTCGCCAACTGGTCCGAGGTCAGCTACTTCAACGAGACCGCCACCAACGCGCCCGGCACCCCCGGGTCGTACAACACGACGATCGACCCGACCATCGACGACCTCATCCTGCCCGGCGGGTCGATCAACGCGAGCTTCGCCTCGCCGCCGCTGTCGGCGGCCCAGCTGGCCAACCCGAACGTGACGGTCTCCTCGACGGGCGCCAGCGGGCAGTCGTCGAGCACGGCGAGCAGCAGCTCGTCGACGACCACGACCCAGACGGTCACGCTGAACCTGCCCCTGCCGACCAAGCCGACGGTCCTCGGCGGCGTGATCTCGACGCCTCACGGGAGCAACCCCGACGCCTTCGACTTCGCGGGCATCTTCGCCGCCGACACGCGGGGCGTCTTCGTGGGCACCCTGCCGCAATCGTCGGCGTGATCGGCGGCCGGGGCTTGCCTCGCGGGGCGGTCTCGGCATAGAACCTTGCGATGGGGGCGCGCCTGCGCCCCCCTGGAGGCCGATGGAAGGGCCCTCCGCCCTTTGGCAACACGTCCGATCGTCGGGACCGGACGCCCGGATCGCTCCTCCTGCGGCGCGGGACGATGGCCAACGACGACACGAAGGGGGGCGCCTCGGGCGACCGCCGCGAGCCGCGAACGGCGATCGCGCCGGGCGACCCGGCGGCCGTCGCCATCCGCGCGGCCTTGGCCCGCGGCGAGAGGCGGCTGCGCGAGCTCGGCCCGCGGCGCAGGGGGGCGACCCCGAGGGGGTCCACCGCCTCCGCACCGCGTCGCGGAGGCTCCGCAGCGATCTCCGCACGTTCCGCGACCTGCTCGACGACAACTGGGCCCGCCCGCTGGAGGACGACCTCAAGTGGCTGGCGGGCCTGCTCGGCGTCGTCCGCGACCTCGATGTCCTGAAGGACCGGCTCCGCCGGTCGGCCGGCGAGGCGCCGGGCGCCCTGGGCCCGCTGTTCCTGGCCCTCGATGAGAGGCACGCGGAGGCGTCGCGGGCGCTGCGAGACGCCCTCGGGAGTGACCGGCACCGCGACCTGCTCCGCCGCCTGGCCGACGCCGCCGGCGCCCCCGTGCTCCAGCCCGAGGCCGCGGGGCCCTGCCGCTCGGCGCTGCCGCCGCTGGCGGCCTCCGCCTGGAAGGCGGCCAGGCGGCGCGGCCGCGCCCTCGACCCGCACGACCCCGACGAGGACTTCCACGAGGCCCGCAAGCGGGCCAAGCGCGCCCGCTACGCCGCCGAGACGGTCGCCGACGCGCTCGACCCGGGCCCCGCCGAGGACGCCCGCCGCTTCGCCCGGCTCGCCAACGAGGTCCAGGACGTCCTCGGCGAGCACCAGGACGCCGTCGTCGCCGCCCGCGAGGTCCGTCGCATCGCCGACGATCATCCCACCCATGGCGCCCTCAACCTCGCCTGCGGCCGACTCCTGGAGCGCCAGGAGCGCTCAGCCCAACGATCTCGCGACCGCTTCTTCAAGGTCTGGGATCGCTTCGACCGGGAGAAGCACCGGCGCTGGCTGAAGCCCTGATCGCTCCCGGAAAGGGCCGGCGAAGGACTGATCGTGGGGGCGGCCGGCGCGCTCTGCGAATCGGGACGATTTCCGGACGTTCTCGCGACCCGGACCGTTACCGATTCCCGGACTCGGGGTTTCAAGAGGGGTGGGGCTCCGAGGATCGGGGCCCCGGCATTCCCTCCCTCGTTGAATCGGTGCATCGTCGCCCGGACGAAGGCCACCGGCGCCGAGACGGACATCCCCAGATCAACCCAACCCGGAGGTCGTGAGGATCGCATGCGCAAGGTCGCATCGTTGCTGATCGCGGTCGTCCTGCTCGCCGTCCCGCCGTCGTCGCGGGCCTACCCGCCCCGTCGCGGGGGGATGCGAATCCCCCCGCAGAAGCCCAGCTACTTCAAGCCGCAGAAGATCACCCCGGAGAGCCCGGCCGTGGTCGAGGCGCGGGCCAGGGGCCTGGCGAAGCTCAAGGCCGACCTCGACGCCGTCGCGCCGAAGGCGAAGGTCACCCCGGAGCAGCAGGCCGCGCTGGTGCATGACCTGATGGCGGTCGTCGACGGCTCGAACAAGCCCCCGGCGGCCCCCGTGCGCCAGCTCTCGGGCGACCTGGCCGCCGCGCTGGCCCATCGGGGCTCGGGCACGCTCGACACGGAGAAGCTTGCCCGCGAATTGAAGGTCGTGATGAATAGCGCCTACACCTCTCCTGTCGTGGTCACCCGGACGATCAACGCGGGCCAGGATCTCTGGAGGGCGTCCGGCGTCGCCGCGACCGAGGCGAAGACCATCACCGCCGACCTGAAGGCGATCGCCGCGCAGGTCCGGGCGCAGGGCCAGCCGGGGATGATCAGGTAAGGTCGCCCCGCCGGAGTCATGCTCGCCCCGGCCTCCTCTCGGGCCGGGGGACGGCCGGGGCGACCTCACGACGGACGATCCGCGCCCGATGGCGGCTCAGAAGACGAGGATGTTGGTGACGGGGGTCGTGCCGATCGTCCCCTGGAGCCTGACGCCGAAATTCACCGCGCCGCCGACGTGCTGGGGGGCATGGCCGCCGGTCACGTAGACGATCTGGCCGGTCCCCGAGCCGGACGCGCCGATGTAGAAGCCGGAACTGGCGCCGTCGACCGTCCAGGCGAATCGCGTCGGGACGCCGTTGACGAGCGAATTCGGGTCGGCGGTGACGTCGAGGATGAGCTCGGTGCCCGACTGGCCGACGTTCTTCTCGATGAGGTCGGCATTGCCCTGGATCGGGGCGGTCGGGTCCGTGGGCGTGGCGAAGCTCATCTGGAACCAGCCGTGGAGGAACTGGTTGGACGTCCCGGCGCCCCGGTAGAGGATGAGCTGCGACTGGCCGGCGACGCGGCCGGGGCCGACCCGGACGTTGCCGTACATCGTCGCGGTGAACGGGCTGCTCTTGAGTTGCACGATGTTGCTGGTGGCGGCCGTCTGGGACGGGGTCGACCCGGCATGGCTCAGCGCGGCGGCATGCTCGCGCGCCATCTCGCGGTACAGCATCGGGGCGACAGAAAGGAGGTCGCGGGCCTCCAGGGACTCGATGCGCCAGGCGCGGCGGCGGGGGCGGCGACCGTTCGGGTGGCTCATCGGGCGATCCTCCGGGTTCGGTTCGATCGGTCCGTCAGGGCATGATCCGTGCGCCGACGGCCGTGTTCAGGTCGAGCATCGCGTTGCGGTGGCGGACCAGGGCGTCGCGGAACCGCCGGACGACCTCGTTGTAGTCCTTCTGCGCGTCGATGTACTCGATGGCGCTGATCTCGCCCGTCTGCCACCTGCGGTACGACGAGTCGAGGACGCGCTTCGACGCGGGGATGACCTCGCGGTCGAGCTCGATGACGCTCTGGCGGCTGAGGTCGAACTCGCGCACCGCCTCCTCGACGTTGTAGATGACCTGCCGCTCCTGGCTGGCCGCCTCGACCTGCGTCTGCGCGACGTTGTGCTTGGAACGCTCGACGTTGCCCTGGTTGCGGTTGTAGACCGGCAGCGCCACGGTCACGCCGACGGCGTAGGAGACCGGGCTCTTCAGCCCGAAGGGGCGGTTGTCCTGGAGCGTGTAGGGCTGGTAGAGCAGGTAGACGTCGGAGTAGCGGTTGGCCCGCGCCAGGCGGAGGTCGGCCTCCGAGCGCTGCACGCCGAGCCGGTAGGCGCGGAGGTCGGGCCGCATCGTCAGCGCCGTCTGGATCAGCTCCTCCTCGGGGGCGGGGAGCGGCCGGTCGTCGCGCAGCGTGGCGCGGATCTGGAGCCGGTCGGTCTCGGGCCTCGGCAGGTTCAGGAGCATGCCGAGGGTCCGCTTCGTCTTGCTCAGCGCCTGCGAGGCCTCGCGCACCTGGAGCTGCGACTGCTCGAGCTGCGCGCGGAGCGCGTCGGTGGTCGCCGAGGTGATCTCGCCCCCGCGGAGCAGCTGGAGGTTGAGGTTGTAGAGCCGCTCGATCCCGCGGCGGTAGGTCTCGCTGTACCGCAGGGTCACGCGGGCCGCGACCACGTCGACGTAGGCCGTGTACAGGTTGTCGACCTGGAGCCGGACGGCGTCCTGGAACTGCGCCTCGGTGACCTTCTTGTGGCGCTCGGCGGAGATCATCCGCGCCTTCCTCTTGCGCCAGACGTCGAGCGGGAGCGTCACGTTGACGTCGTACTGCGTCTGGCCGCCGGGGTTCTGCGTCCCGTAGTGGCCGTAGGGCACGAGCTGACCGTCGGCATAGAAGATCGGGTTGGCGCGGAGGCTGGCCGTCAGCAGGTCGGCCTCGGCCATCGGGATCTCGAACCGGAGGGCGAGCAGGCTGAGGTTCTGCTGGAGCAGGCGCTCGATCGCGCCGTCGAGGGTCAGGCCCTCGGCGGGGCCGGCGTCCTCGGCGCGCCGGGCTGCGCGAGGTCGCCGTAGGTCGGGACTTCCGCCGGCTCCAGGACCACGGGCCGGAACCGCACGGCCGGCTGCTGCGGGAGCTGCGCCTGGGGCTGGCCGACCTGGTTGAGCGGGACGCGCGCGTGGCGGTCGGCCCGGGCCGGCCGCCGAAGATGCTCTGCTGCGGCGTGACCGGGTTGGCGTCGAAGGCCGACGTCCCCGACGATCCCAGCGACGGCCCGAGGCGGCCGCGTCCCTCGGGGGCCCCCGGAGGCTGGTCGATGTCCACCTGCGGGCCTTGCGCGGAGGCCGACGAGGCCAGCCCCGCCAGGAGCAGCGCCGCCAGCGCCGCGACCGTCCGGCGCGCCCGGACCCTCGAATTCGCGTTCCCATGCCCGACGACCTCCTGTCGTCGCACCCGACATCGCGACCGCCTCGCGCGAGGCGTAGCCGGATCGGCGTTGTCGCTCTGTTTATCGGCCTCTCCTACCTCCCGCTCGAACCCTTCTCCCGGCCATATCGCCAGGATTATGCATTTCGTGACGGTTGCCGTGGTCCCGTAGGGTCGTGCAGTACTCCCCCTGCAATGAGACGCAGAGGGGGGACGGGAGCGGATCAGATCGGCGGCCATCCGCCCCGATCCGCGTCTCTCCGCGTCCCATTCCCTGTGGTCCAGCCATGTGGGAACCGCTCTAAACCGAGCGGGGACGGCGGGCGGGCTTGTCGGCGGGGGCGGGCTTGCCGTCGCGGTGGGCCAGGGGGCGCGTCTTGGGGGCGACCTTGCCGCGCGCGGGGGGCTTCTTCGGCGCCTTGGCCTTGCGGGCGCGGGTGCGTGCGGGGAAGAGGCGGGGGACGACGTCGTCGAGGGTGTCGATCGGCTGGAAGGTCATGTCGGCCTTGACCTCGGCGGGCAGCTCGACGAGGTCCTTCTCGTTGTGGCGGGGGATCAGCACCGTGTGGATGCCGGCACGACGGGCGGCGAGGATCTTCTCGCGGATGCCGCCGACGGGGAGGACGCGGCCGGTCAGGGTGACCTCGCCGGTCATCGCCAGATCCTGGTGGATCGCGGTGCGGCGGACCAGGCTCACCAAAGCCGCGGAGATCGCCACGCCGGCCGAGGGGCCGTCCTTGGGGACGGCGCCGGCCGGGACGTGGATGTGGACGTCGGTCTTGGTGAACCACGAGGCGTCGATCTCCAAAGGCGCGGCGTGGCTCCGCAGGTAGCTCATGGCCGCCTGGGCGCTCTCGCGCATCGACTCGCCGAGCAGGCCGGTCAGGGTCAGGCCCCCCTTGCCCGGCATCGCGGTCGCCTCGATGAACAGGATCTCGCCGCCGGTGGGGGTCCAGGCCAGCCCGGTGGCCACGCCCGGCGTGCCGGTGCGGTCGGCGACCTCGCGGAAGTAGCGCGGGGGGCCCAGCGCCTCGGGCACCTTGGCCGGAGCGACCGAGGTCGCGGCGCGGTTCCCCTCGGCGTGGCGGCGGGCGATCTTGCGGCAGATCGTCGCGATCTCGCGCTCCAGGTTGCGCAGGCCCGCCTCGCGGGTGTAGTCGGCGATGATCCTTTTGACCGCGTCGTCGGAGAACGCCACGTCGTGCGCCGCCAGCCCGTGCGCCTCGAGCTGCTTGGGGATGATGTAGCGCTGCGCGATCAGGGTCTTCTCCTCCTCGCTGTAGCCGGGGAGCTGGAGCACCTCCATCCGGTCGAGCAGAGGGGGCGGGATCGTCTCGAGCATGTTCGCCGTGGCGATGAACATCACGCGCGACAGGTCGAAGTCGACGTCGAGGTAGTGGTCGCGGAAGGTGGCGTTCTGCTCGGGGTCGAGCACCTCCAGGAGGGCGGCGGAGGGGTCGCCGCGGAAGTCGGCGCCGAGCTTGTCGACCTCGTCGAGCATGAAGACCGGGTTGTTGGTCCCCCCCTTGCGGATGCCCTGGATGACGCGGCCGGGCATCGCGGCGACATACGTGCGGCGGTGGCCGCGGATCTCGGCCTCGTCGTGGACGCCCCCCAGGCTGATCCGGACGAACTCGCGCCCCAACGCCTTGGCGATGCTCTTGCCCAACGACGTCTTGCCCGTCCCCGGCGGGCCGACGAAGCAGAGGATCGGCCCCTTCATGTCCTTCTTGAGCTTGCGCACGGCGAGATATTCGAGGATGCGCTCCTTGATCTTCTCCAGGTCGTAGTGGTCGGCGTCGAGGACCTTGCGGGCGCGTCGCAGGTCGAGGCGGTCGCGGCTCGACTTCGACCATGGCAGGACGGCCATCCAGTCGAGGTAGGTCCGCACGATCGAGTACTCGGCCGAGCTCGGGTGCATGCCGGCGAGCCGCTCGATCTCGCGCTCGGCCTCGCGGAGGACCTCGTCGGGGGGCTTGGCCGCCTTGAGGCGGCCCCACAGCTCGTCGAGCTCGGGGTTGTCGCCGTCCCCCTCGCCGAGCTCCTCCTGGATCGCCTTGATCTGCTGGCGGAGGAAATGGTCGCGCTGCGCCTTGGTGATCTCCGAGCCGACCTGCTCCTGGATCTTGCTCGACAGCTCCAGCACGGCGAGCTGCCGCGACAGGAACTGGCCGAGCTTCTCCAGCCGGGCCCGGACGTTGACCTCGCCCAGCAGCTTCTGCTTCTCCTCGATCGAGAACGGCAGGCTCGACCCCAGCAGGTCGGCGAGCCGCCCGGGCTCGCGGGTGTTCATCGCGGCGACCTGGAGCTCCTCGGGCACCTGCTGGCTCTGGTCGACCATCTGCTGGAACTGGCGATTGACGTTGTGGACCCGGGCGTCGAGCTCGACCCCCTCCTCGACGACGTCCTCCTGCGCCTCGATCTGGCCGACGAGGTAGGGGTCGGCCGCGACGATCGCCGACAATCGGGCGCGGTACAGCCCCTGGCAGACGATCCGCGTCGAGCCGTCGGGGAACTTGAGCATCTTCAGGACCGTGCCGACGCAGACCGTTGTGTACAGGTCCTCGGCCCCCGGCTCCTCGGTGTCGGGATGGCGCTGGCTGACCAGCCCGATCAGCTTGTCGCCGCCGAGCACCTCGTCGATCAGCCGGATGCCCGAGGCGCGGTTGACGACCAGGGGGACGACCGTCTGCGGGAACACGACGTCGGAGCGCAACGGCAGCAGGGGGACGCGGTCGGGCACCGGCGACGCCCCCTCGGGGCGGTCCGGCAGGACCAGCACGCGCCCCGTCGCCTCCGCGTCCTCGGCGGCCGACCGGGCATCCTGCGGTGAACGGGGAGGTCTTGCCGTCTTCGAGGGCCGGGACTTCTTCTTGGAGGGCATGGAAATCCGCTTGGGGGTAATGGTCCGGGACGGGCGCCTCGCCAAGGAAACTCTAGGACTGCTCTACGGGCCGCAACATGGGATTGTTCACCAACGCCCCCCCGAAGGAAAGGGCGCAGCCGCCCGACCCCGTGCAATTGATGAAAATCCTGAATTGAGAACGAGTTGTGTCGTGGGTGCGGTGCGAGATGCGGGCGAAGGTCTACCGCTTCCACCAGTCGGCGTCGTCCTCGACGGCGCCGTACTTCGCGTGCTGGTGATAGGCCTGGAGGACCTGGTAATTCATCAGGGCGAAATACCCGAAGAAGAGCCCGAGGAACATGTCGCGGCGCTGGAAGCCCCACATGGCGAGCAGGCCCGCCGTCAGCAGGGAGATCACGTGGGCCCAGTTCATCCCCTTGCGGCGATTGAACATCGAGAGGATCACGCCGGCGATCTGGCCGCCGTCGAGGGGCCAGATGGGGAACAGGTTCACGATACCCCAGTACAGGTTGATGAAGATCAGGTTCCGCAAGACGGTCTGGCCGATCGGGCTGAGCGGGGGCCGGCCGAGGGCGACGTAGCCCCCCAGCAGGGCCCCGAGGAACAGGAACCCGGCCCCGGGCCCGGCGATCAGGACGGCCAGTCGCTGCCAGGGGGTCTGCCGCTCCGCCTCGGAGTAGCAGAGCCCCCCATGCCGTACAGGACGATCGAGGGGGAGCAGCGGAACGCCCGCGACATCAGGCCGTGGCCGTACTCGTGGACCAGGATCGAGACGAACACGCAGGCGATCCAGATCAGGATGGCCTTCGGGTCGCGCGACTCGCTGGCCAAAAGCGCCGTGACGAGCCAGAACAGGGGGTGGACGCGGACCGGGATGCCCAGGAAGCGGAATCGCAGGTCGTAGGCGGTCGTGTCGGGCACACCCAGCATGCGGCACCTCGGGCGGTCGATCGGGCGGAAGGCGGTCCTCCCGCCCCCTCAGAGTAGACCCCCGCGGCCTCCCGGCACAAGGGCATACCGACGAATCGGGATCGGGCCGGACGACCGGCCCGGTTGCACGCGGGCGATCCGCCGGATAACGTTCGAACGAACGACGGGCGCGGGCGATCGGGCCCGCGACGGGGACGATCCGGGGGTGTCGCGTGGACCGGGCCGGCGCCATCGAGAGGGACGGGTTCGCGATCGTCCCCGCCGCGATCGGGCCGGGCGCGGTCTCGCGCCTGATCGCCGCCCTCGACGCGGCCGGGCCGGCGGCGGGGAACCTGGAGCGGGGCGGGCGCGTCTACGCGATGCGCAACCTGCTGGGCGAGGTCCCCGAGGCGCGGCGGCTGGCCTCCTCCGAGGCGCTCATGGCGCTGGTGCGGACGGTCCTCGGGCCGTCGGCGAGGGCCGTCCGCGGGCTCCTGTTCGACAAGACGCCCGACGCCAACTGGCTCGTCCCGTGGCACCAGGACCTGACGATCGCCGTCAAGGCGCGCACCGACGCCCCGGGCTACGGGCCCTGGACCGTCAAGGCGGGCGTGCCGCACGTCCGGCCGCCGATCGCGGTGCTCGAACGGATGCTGACGGTGCGCGTCCACCTGGACGACGGCGGCGCATCGAACGGGCCGCTGCGGGTCGTGCCCGGCTCGCACGCCGGTGGCCGTCTCGACGCCCGTGCGACCCGCGCCTGGCTCGATCGCGAGGCGCCGGTCGCGTGCCTGGTCCCCCGCGGCGGGGCGCTCCTGATGCGGCCCCTGCTCCTGCATGCGTCGTCCCCCTCCGATTCGCCCGGGCACCGGCGGGTCATCCACCTGGAGTATGCGGCCGACCCCCTGCCCGGCGGGGTCGAGTGGTTCGAGGGCTGATCGCGAGCGAGGCGACGATGCGATTCACGAAGATGCACGGGATCGGCAACGATTATGTCTACGTGAGCACCTTCGACCAGAAGGCGCCGGCCGACCCCTCGCGGATGGCGGTCGCCGTGAGCGACCGGCACACCGGCATCGGCGGCGACGGCCTGATCCTGATCGGCCCCTCCGAGCGAGCCGACGCGCGGATGCGGATGTTCAACGCCGACGGCTCGGAGTCGGAGATGTGCGGCAACGGCGTGCGGTGCGTGGCCAAGTACATCCACGACCACGGCATCGCGCGCAAGGACCGCGTGACGGTCGAGACCGGCCGCGGCATCCTGACACTCGACCTTGAAGTGGTAGGAGGCAAGGCCCGCCGCGTCCGCGTGGACATGGGCGCGCCGATCCTCCAGGCGTCCGACATCCCGACCACCCTGCCGGGCGACCCTCCCACCGACATCCCGCTGACGGTCGAGGGCCGCACCCTGGCCGTGACGGCGGTCTCGATGGGCAACCCGCACGCGGTCGCTTATGTCGATGACGTCGCGCGGTTCCCGGTCGAGGCGCTGGGCCCGGTCCTGGAGCACCACTCGGCCTTCCCGAGGCGGGTCAACGCCCACTTCGTCGAGGTGCTCGGGCCGGAAGAGGTCCGGATGCGGACCTGGGAGCGCGGCTCGGGCATCACGCTGGCCTGCGGCACCGGCGCGCTGCGCCGTCTGCGTGGCGGGGGTCCTGACCGGCCGGACCGGTCGCACGCTCCTGGCCCACCTGCCCGGCGGCGATTTGGAGCTCGAATGGGCCGGTGAAGGCCAATCCGTGTTCATGACCGGGCCGGCCGCCGAGGTCTTCTCGGGCGATTGGCCCGACTGATCGGGAGGAGCTGGAAATGCCGATGCTGGTGCTGGACCCGTGCGTGCAAGACCGCCTCCGCGCCGAGCGCGCCGAGACCGGGGCCGATCGCTGGGATGAGGTCTGGGACGGAGTCTACGTGATGTCGCCTCTGCCCAACAACGAGCATCAGGTGGTCGTCTCGAAGTTCACCGGCATCTTCGAGATCGTGATCGGATTCCCCGGCCTGGGCGAGGTGAGCCCCGGGGTGAACGTCAGCGACCGCGACGACTGGACGCACAACTACCGCTGCCCCGACGTGACCGTCTACCTCTATGGAAGCGCGGCGGTCGACCGCGGCACGTACTGGCTCGGCGGGCCCGACTTCGCCGTCGAGGTCGTCAGCCCCGACGACCGGGTCCGCGACAAGATCCCGTTCTACGAGGGAGTCAGCGTCCGCGAGCTGCTGGTGGTCGATCGCGACCCCTGGGCCCTGGAGCTGTTCCGCCTCCGGGAGGGCCGTCTCGTCTCGGTCGGGGTCTCCACGCCGGAGCATCCCGACCTGCTGGTCAGCACGGTCTTGCCGCTCGTGTTCCGCCTCGTCGCCGGGGAGGGGCGGCCTCGGATCGATGTGATGCACGCCGACGGCCGGCAGCGCTGGACGATCTGAGGGGGACGTCGGGGCGCGGTGCGCATGCGATTGCTGAGCTACAACATCCACAAGGGGATCGGGGGCCGCGACCGGCTCTATCGGATCGCGCGGATCGTCCGGGTGATCGAGGACGAGCACCCCGACCTGATCTGCCTCCAGGAGGTCGACCGCAACGTGCGGCGGTCGCGGTATGACGATCAATCGATCCGCCTGGCCGAGGCGTTCGGGGCCGTCGGGCGGGCCTACCAGCTCAACGTCCCCATCCGGTCGGGGGGCTACGGCAACCTGATCCTGTCGCGGTGGCCGCTGCGGGTCACGCACTCGGTCTCGCTCCGGCTGAAGTGGAGGAAGCCGCGCGCGGCGCTGCTCGCGGTCGTCGAGACGCCCGAGGGGCCGCTGCACCTGGTCAACTGGCACCTCGGCCTGGCCGAGCACGAACGGCACTGGCAGGCCCGACACCTGCTCGACCACCCCCTGTTCCGCGAGGCGCCCGCGCTGCCCGCCTTGATCGTCGGCGACTTCAACGACTGGCGCAACACCCTGGGGCACGGCCCCTTCGCCCGCCACGGGTTCCACCAGGTGACGGCCCCCCACGAGCGGTTCCGCACGTTCCCGGCCTATTTCCCCGTCGCCTCGCTCGACAAGGCGTTCGCGAGGGGCGGGATCGCCGTCCGGCACGCCCGCGTGGCGCACTCGCCGATCGCCCGGCGCGCGTCGGACCACCTCCCCCTGGTCATCGACTTCCACCTCAACGCCCCGCCCGTTACCGGCTGAGGAGGCGTCGAAAACCTTGCGGCCGTTTGTCGTTGGAGCGATGATGGATGCTCCATGTGCTAGGCTCCTCGTGGGACGTCGAGGGTCCGGGCGGGAGGTGGGAGGGCGATGGCCACGGTTGACACCAGGCGCGAGGGGGACGACGACCGGCCGGCGGCGGACATCCCCACCCCCGAGGCGACGATCGTCCAGCCGGTCGACGGCGACTCGACGGTCCTCCTGCCGGGGGGGACGCCGGCCCGGGCGGCGGGACGATGGCGATGGCCTGCGGCCGGTTCGTCCCGCTGCGGCCGCACGCGCGGGGCGGGCTGGGCGAGGTCTTCGTCGCGCGCGACGGCGAGCTCGGCCGCGAGGTCGCGCTGAAGGCGATCCAGGCAAGGTTCGCCGACGACGTCCACAACCAGGCGCGGTTCGTCCGCGAGGCGCAGATCACCGGCAACCTCGAGCACCCGGGGATCGTGCCGGTCTACGGGCTGGGCCGGGCCCCCGACGGCCGGCCGTACTACGCCATGCGGTTCATCGTCGGCGAGAGCCTGGACGCGGCGATCGAGCGGTTCCACGGCGCCGACAAGCCCGGCCGCGACCCCGGCGAGCGCTCGGTGGCGCTGCTCCACCTGCTCAATCGCTTCAAGGCCGTCTGCCACGCCGTCGACTACGCGCACAGCCGCGGGGTCCTCCATCGCGACCTGAAGCCGAGCAACGTCATGCTCGGCCCGCACGGCGAGACGCTGGTCGTCGACTGGGGCCTGGCCAAGCACATCGAGCGCGACGACGCGGAGGCGCCCCGCCCGGGCGCGCGTCGCTGCTCGACCTGTCCACGTCGAGCAGCCAGACCCTGCCGGGCTCGGCCGTCGGCACGCCGGCCTACATGAGCCCGGAGCAGGCCTCCGGGCGGCTCGACCTGCTCGGCCCGGCCAGCGACATCTACAACCTCGGGGCCACGCTCTACTGCCTGCTGGCCGGCCAGCCCCCGTTCGACGTCGACGTCGTCGGCGTGGTGCTGAGGAGGATCGAGCGGGGCGACTTCCCGCCCCCCCGCACCTTCGCGCGGGGCCCGTGCCGGCCCCGCTGGAGGCGATCTGCCTGAAGGCGATGGCGCTGCGCCCCGAGGGCCGCTACCCGACGGCCGCCGCCCTGGCCGAGGACATCGACCGCTGGATCGCCGACGAGCCGGTCTCGGCCCTCCCCGAGACGCCGCTGCAACGGCTGTCGCGGTGGAAGAGGAGGCACCGGCCCCTGGTCCGCTCGGCCTCGGCCGGGCTGGTCGGCCTGCTCGTGGTCCTGGCCGTCGCCACCGCGATCGTCCACCGCGCCTACCAGCAGGAGCAGGACGCGCGGCGGCAGTCGGAGGAGCTGTCGGCGCACCTGGATCTCGACCAGGGCCTGAACCTCTGCGAGCAGGGGGCGGCGGCCCGCGGGATGCTCCGCCTGTCGCACGCGCTGTCGATCGCCCCGGCCGACGCCGACTTCCGGCGGACCATCCTGGCGAACCTCGCCGGCTGGCGCGGGACGCTCTGCCCGCTCCGCGAGCTCATGCCGCACCCGGGGACCGTGCGGGCCGTGGCGTTCCGCCCCGACGGCAAGGCCCTGCTGACGGCCGGCGACGCCGTCGTCTCGGGGATGATCCGGGGCGAGGCCCGCCTCTGGACGGCGGCGGGCGAGCCGCTCGGCCCGCCGCTCCGCCACGACGGCCCGGTCCTCGGCGCCGCGTTCAGCCCCGACGGCGCGACGGTCGTGACGGCCTCCGCCGACGCGACCGCACGGCTCTGGGACGCCGCGACCGGCCGCCCGATCGGCGAGCCCCTGGCGCACCCCGGCCGGGTCGTGGCCGCGTCGTTCGCGCCCGACGGCCGGAGCGTCCTGACCGTCTCGGGGCGCTCGGTGCGGCTCTGGGACGCCGCCTCGCGACGGCCCTTGCCCTCTCCCCCGGACCAGGGCGACGTCGTCCTCGCGGCGGCCTTCGCCCCCGTCGGCGCGTCGCTGGCGATCGCGACCGACGACGGGATTACCCGGCTCTGGGACCTCGCCGCGCTCAAGCCCCTGGGCGCGCCCCTGGTCACGCAATCGCCGGTCCACTGCCTGGCCTTCAGCCCCGACGGCGCGCTGCTCGTCACCGGCTCGGAGGACGGCGTCCTCCGCCACTGGGACCCCGCGACGGGCCAGCGACTCCTGCCCCGCTCGTGGCACCCCTCGGGCGTGTTCAGCCTGGCGTTCAGCCCCGACGGCACGACGATCCTGAGCGGCAGCGAGGACAACACCGCGAGGCTCTGGGACGCGGCGACGGGCCAGCCGGTCGGCTCTCCCCTGGAACATCGCGGGTCGGTCGCGGCGGTGGCGTTCGGGCCCGACGGCCGGGCGCTGCTGACCGGCAGCGGCGATACGCTGGCCCGGCTCTGGGAGGCGCCGCGGGGCCACGCCTACCGGGCCCTGATCGAGCTGCCGGGGCGCGTCCGCGCCCTGGCCCTCCGCCCCGACGGCCGGGCCTTCGCGACCGCCGGTTCGGACGGGACGGCCCGCCTCTGGGAGCTCGCCACGCTCCGCCCGCTCGGGCCCCCTTTGGTCCATCCCGAGGCGGTCGATTCGGTCGCCTTCGGGCCCGATGGCAAGACCGTGCTGACCGGCTGCGCCGACGGGACGGCGCGGTTCTGGGACGCCGCGACGGGCCGCGCGATCGGACACCCGCTGCGGCATCGCGCGCCGGTCCGCGCGGTCGCGTTCCGCCCCGACGGCCGGGTGGTGGCGACCGGGTGCGGCAACGCGACGGTCCGCCTCTGGGACGCGGCCGACGGCCGCCAGCTCGGCCCGCCCCTGCCCGAGCCGTCGGCGGTCGCGGCGGTCGCCTTCAGCCCCGACGGCCGCGCCCTGGCGGTGGCCAGCGGCAGCTCGGCGCGGCTCTGGGACGCCGCCGCGCAAGCCGCTCGGGCGCCCGCTCGTCCACCAGGGCCCGATCTACGCGCTGGCCTTCCGCCCCGACGGGCGGGCCCTCGCCACGGCGAGCGAGGACAACACGGCGCGGCTCTGGGACGCCGCCTCGGGGGCGCCGCTCGGCAACGCGCTGGAGCATCGCGCGTCGGTCGCCGCGGTCGCGTTCAGCCCCGACGGCGAGAGCCTCCTGACCGGCTGCCACGACCGGACGGCGCGGCTCTGGGACGTCTCGACCGCCGAGCCGCTCGGCCCCCCCCTGCCGCACCTCGGGCCCGTCACCGCGGTGGCGTTCGGGCCCGACGGCCGGGCGCTGCTGACCGGCGGCTTCGAGCGGACCGCCCGCCTCTGGGAGGTGCCCCCGCCGGTGCGCGACGACGTCGAGCGGGTCACGCTCTGGGTCCGGACGCTGACCGGGCTGATCCTCGACACGCGGGCGAACCCGTCGGGGCTGGTCGAGATGCTCGACGACCCGGCGTGGCACCGCGACCGCCGCCTCCTCGACGACCTCGGAGGCCCCCCCCTGCCCTGAGCCGGCCGGCGGGCCCGGGGCGGGCTGCATGGGTTCGTCGGGGATGTCAGATGTCACACATCAGATATCAGATGCCAAATTTAAGATTTGACATTTGATAACTGATATTTTCAATATTTAACTAGTTATTCATACTAGTTTCCGCGAACCCGGCGCGGGCGGGGCGCGCGTCGCCGCGCGCGCCTCATCGCGCCGCGTCGCCGCAGGGGGCGGTGCCGTCGAGCGCGGCCTTCAGCCGGGCCGCGCCCGCGACCACGACCCGCTCGCCCGGCGCGAGGCCCTCCCCGGGGTCGTTGCAGATCATGACGAACCCCGGCGACACCCGCTCGATGTGCACCGGGCGGAGCCGGTAGGTGGGCTCGTCCGGGTCGGGCTGGACGAACAGCCAGTCGCGCCCCCCCGACCGGAGCCGCGCCGCCTCGGGGACCTCGACCAGCCCGGCGTCGGGGGGCAGGTCGATGGTGGCCACGACCGTCTGGCCCGGGCGGAGCCGCCCGTCGCGGTTGTCGACGTGGCCCGACAGCGTCGCCGTGTGGTCGGCCGGGTCGATCATCACGCCGATCGCCTCGGCGACGCCGGCCATCGGCGCCGCCTCGGGGTGGAACTTGGGCCGCAGGGCCCAGCGGATCGGCGGCGGCGACGCGTCGAGCGCCGGCAGGTCGGCCTCGGGCACCTTCACGCGCACGGTCAGCCGCCGCAGGTCGGCCAGCACGACGAGCGACTCGTCGGGCTCGACCAGGTCGTCGAGCGCGACATTCGCCTCGATCACCTTGCCCTCGATCGGCGCACGGACGACGGACCGCGCCCAGCTATGCTCGGGGTCGAACGGCGACCTCTGGTTGAGCGTCCGGACCCGCTCGGCCTCGGCCTCGACGGCCTTGATCTCCTCCGCCGTGGCGCCCCGCGCGGAGCGAGCGCTCGGCGTGCGCGACGGCGATCTCGGCCGACTCGAGCTCGCGCTTTGCGTCCTCGTACGACTGCGCCGAGATCACCCTGTCGCGGCGGAGGTCCTCGACCCTCTTGTGCGTCTCCTTCTCCATCCGGAGCCGGAGCAGGGCGTCGAGCAGCTCGTTCTTCTTCTCGCTGAGCTCGCTGCTCCAGACGACGGCCAGGACCTGCCCCGGCTTCACCAGGTCGCCGGGCCGGATCGGCCGGGTCCGTCCGGGGCCGTCGTCGGTGGTCCCGACGGAGACCACGACCCCGTGGAACCGGGGCCGGGCGCGGGCCACGCGCTCGGGGTCGAGCGCCAGCGCCCCGTCCAGGACGAGCGACCCCGGATGGCTCGCCGATCGCGCCGGCTCGGCCTTCACGCCGAGCCGAGCGACGCAATCCGGCGACAGCCGGATCGTGTCCCGCCCCTCGGGCAGTTCGCCCGCCATCCCGAGGGCGAGCAGCGACAGCAGAGTGATCCGCATGGATTCCCCCTCCGGGCCCGTCGATCTCCCGTTGCATTGTAGGCTGGGGCGGGCCGCACGTCTCGTGCCCGGCGCGGGGAACCTCGGGGTCGGACGCCGGCTATCGTCGGGGACGGGTTGGCGCGGCGTACAGGGGCAGGACGGGCCGGACCAGGAGCGGGCGGTGGTAGGTCGCGAGGGTTTGCTGGTTCGTCATCAGGCGCTGGCCCTCGACGGCGGCCAGCAGCGCGCAGCCGTCGAGGCGGACCTGGGCCCGGGCCCGGGCGAGGTCGCCGGCATATTCGGCGCGGGCGGCCCGCCAGTCGTGCGCGGCCGCCGGGGTCGCCGTCAGGAGCAGGAGCAGGGGCAGGAGCCGCGGCGAGGGCACGTCCTTCATCGCAATCCTCGGTTCGAGAGGAGCATCCGCTTCGTGTTGTGGACCCGCTGAAGTATGCACTCCGGCGGCGGCATCGCAAGCCGCCCCCCGGCCCCCGGGCCCGATCCCGCGCCGGGGTGGCCGATGAGGGCCTGCCGGCCGGGTCGGCCCTTGATCCGGATGGGCCCCGCCGCTCCAATGGGCGGGCGACCCCGGGAGGCTGGCACCGAGCCGGAGGCGGGGCGAACCCCGATCCCGAGGGCCGTCCGATGCGCCGCGCCGCCCTGCCCCTGCTCGGATTGGCCTGCCCGCTGGCCCTCGCGCTCGTCTGCTTCCGCGCGGCACTGTTCCGCGACGAGCAGTTCGCCTACCGCGACTCGTCCTACTTCTACTACCCGCTCTACCTGCGCGTCCAGCAGGAGTGGTCCGCCGGGCGGGTGCCGCTGTGGGCGCCCGAGCTGAACGCCGGCACCCCCTTGCTCGGCTACCCGATGGCCGCGGTGCTCTACCCGGGCAAGGTCATCTACGCGACGCTGCCCTACGCCTGGGGCGCACGGGCCTACGTCGTCGCGCACACGGCGCTGGCGCTGCTGGGCGCCGTGGCGCTGGGCCGCGCGCTCGGCGTGAGCCGGACGGGGTCGCTGCTGGGAGGGCTGGGCTATGCGTTCGGGGCGCCGGTCCTGTCGCAGTACTGCAACGTGATCTTCCTCGTCGGCGCTGCGTGGGTCCCCTGGGGGCTGCGCGATCGACCGGCTGCTGCGCCAGGGTCGCCGGCTGGGCGCCGCCGAGCTGGCCGCAGTCCTGGCGCTCCAGGTGCTGGGGGGCGACCCGGAGTCGGCGTACCTGACGGCGCTGTGCGGTGCGGGGTACGCCGCCGTGCTGGCGATGGAGGCGCGGGGGCGCCTCGTTCGCTGCCGTCCTGGCCGAGGGTGCTCGGGGCGGTGCTCGTGTGGGCGGCGGCCACGCTCGCCCTGGCGTCCGCGCGCCCCGGGCCGCGATGGTCCTCGGCGGCCCGGGTGCTCGTGCTCGCGTCCTGGGCGGGCGTCGGCGTCGCGGTCGCCTGGCGATGGCGACGGCGCCCGGGCGGGGCGAGGCTGGGGCCGATGCTGACGGGCCTGGCGGGCGCCTGCGCGCTGGCGACGGCGCTGGCCGCGGCGCAGCTCCTGCCGGTCCTGGAATTCTCCGCCCGGACCACGCGGGTGGCCGAGGACAGCGCGATGAACATCTACCACTTCAGCATGGAGCCGTACCGGGTCGTCGAGCTGATCTGGCCGAACGTGTTCGGGATGAACTGCCCCGAGAATCGGTCGTGGGTCCAGGCGATCCCGCCCGCGGGGGACCGCGAGCGGTGGGTCGACTCGCTCTACATGGGGGGCCTGACGCTGGTGCTGGCGCTGGCCGCCGCCGGCTGGCGGGGCGTGCCGTCCTGGCGCGGCTGGATGACGGCCATCCTCGTGGTGGCGCTGGCGGCCAGCTTCGGCAAGTACGCCGGGCCGCTCTGGTGGGTGCGGTGGGGACCGCCGGTCACCGCGCTCGGGCCGCACGACCCCCTCCGCCACGAGCCCCGCGAGGACGAGTTCCTCGCCGACGGGACCGGCAGCCCCTATGGATTGCTCGCGGCGCTGCTGCCCGGCTTCGGCGTGTTCCGCTACCCGGGCAAGCTCCTGACGTTCGCCGCGGCGGCGACGGCCGTCCTGGCCGGCGCCGGCTGGGATCGCCTGGCGGCGGGCGAGACGGCGCGGGCACGCCGTCTCGCGCGGAGCGGGCTGGCGGCGAGCCTGCTGGGGCTGGCGATCGCCCTGGCGGCGCGGGGCCGCGCCGTCGCCTCCCTGACCGGCCGCGTCCCGCTCGACCCGACGTTCGGACCGGCCGACGTCGCCGGCGCGTGGTCCGAGACGCAGCGCGCCTGGCGCACGGCGCGATCGTCTTCGCGGCCTGCCTGGCGCTGGCGCGCGGGTGCCGCGGCGGCCCCGGCTGATGGGCGCGCTGGCGCTGGTGCTGATGACGGCCGACCTGGCGGCGGCCAACGCCCGGCTGGTCTGGACCGTGCCGCAGGCCGTCTTCGAGGCGCCGTCCGAGGTCGCGCGGCGGATCGAGGCCGCCGAGCGCGCCGACCCGTCGCCCGGCCCGTTCCGGGTCCACCGGATGCCGGATTGGTCCCCGGCCCGGTTCCTCCAGGATCGCTCGCCCCGGCGATTGCGCGAGGAACTCGCGTGGGGGCGAGGGACGCTGCAACCGCTGCACGCGCTGCCGCTCGGCCTCGAGTACTGCGCGACGCAGGGGATCTTGGAGCTCGACGACTACGTGTTCTTCTTCCACCCCGACACGATGCCGCTCCCCGCCGCGATGGCGCGGGCCCTCGGCCTCGCGGAGGGCCGGGAGGTGCGCTACTTCCCGAGGAGGGGGTTCGACCTCTGGGGCGCGCGCTACTTCGTCCTGCCCGCCCTGCCCCACGACTGGATGAGCAAGTCGCGCGGCTTCGCCTCGTTCCTGGACCAGACCGACCTGATCTATCCCGACCTCGACGTCCTGGGCGGCGAGACGGTCGAGGCCGGTCGCGAGTCGTGGGGCGTGCGCCAGGACTGGCAGCTCCGCCGCAACCGCGCCGCCTACCCGCGCGCCTGGCTCGTCCACTACGCGAGGGTCACGCCCCCCGCCACCGACCCCGACGACCGCGCCGAGCTGATGCGGGCCCTGATCTACATGGACGACCCGATCTGGAGCCAGCCCGACCGCGCCGTCTTCGACCTCCGCGCGGCGGCCTGGATCGAGGCCGACGACCGCGCGGGCCTCAAGGGCTTCATCGGCCGGCGCCCGTCGAGCCCTCCGAGAGGGTGACGGTCGTCGCGCACGGGCCGCAGCGGGTCGAGCTCAAGGCGACGCTGAGGAGTCCGGGGCTGGTCATCCTGGCCGACACCTACTATCCCGGCTGGCGGCTGACGATCGACGGCAAGCCGGCGCCGATCTACCGGGCCAACCGCCTGATGCGGGGCGCGGCGGTGCCGGCGGGCGAGCATGTGCTGGTCTACTCCTACGAGCCGCAATCGTTCCGGATCGGCGCGATCGTCTCGGGGGTGAGCCTGATCGCGCTCCTGGCCCTCGCCGTGACATCCCGGCAAGGCCCCGGGCTCGCCCCCCGCCGCGGGCAATCTGATGACGAGGGCCGCCTCCCCAGGACGGGAGTTCTACCGTCCCAGGTGTCCTCCGAGGGGCCGAGGAGTGACGGCGGAACGGGTCCGGCGATCGCCGATCCCCGGGGCCTTCGCCGAAAATGAGAGCCGCGACTCGTCTTGCAATGCGGGGCGTGACGATCATTATTGCCAGGGCGTCCCTATAATAGCGGGTGTGGGGTGACTTCGCGGCCTGGGTCGTGGCCGTTCCCTCGATCCCTTCGGGGGGAAGTGCCTCCACATCGCATGCGCCCGCATCGGCCAAGGTGGCAGAAGAGAGGGGCCGTCGTCCCGGCGGCCTCCTCGGTCGCGCGGCGGGACCATCCGTCCGCTTCCCCCGGAACGGACCGGATCGGAATGGTTCAGTTCGGCACCGCCCCGGTCCCCCGAGAGGGTCGGCCGTGGGGGCAGGATCGCGCGACGGTCGGCCGATGGGGTTCGAACCGCGGTCCTCTCGGCACCGGCCCCGGGCCGTCGTGGGTCCGGGCTGCGATCCCCCGCCAATGTTCCGGAAGATCGACGGCCAGATCAGTAGGGGGTTCTTGAAATGCAGTCATATGTTCACAGTACGATGGAGGCCGGCGCCGCGGCGGCCGGCCTGGCGCTGGCGCTCCTGACTGGAGTGGCTCCTTCCGGGGCCCGGGCGCAGCAGCCCATGCCGTCGCGACCGGCGGCGGGCCCGGGTTGGTATGGCTATGTCCCCGGCCAGGGTTGGGTGGGATATGCCCCGGGCTCGGCGCCCGTCGCGAGACCGGGCGCCTCGTCTTATCGCATCGCGCCGCCGGGTCCCGGCGGCGCCGCCCCCCCGCCGCCGGGCTGGCAGGGTTACTCCCCGGGCTCGGCCTGGGAGGGCTACGCGCCGGCGTCGGCGCCCCGGACACCGGTGGTGCGGACGATGCCGCGGCGGGGGGCCATCCCGGCCGACGGCAGCCGCCGCCGCGCGGCGAACCTGGTCGTCAACGGCAATGCGCCCGAGCTCCTCTATACCCTGCCCGCTTACCGCGAGTACGGGACCGGCCGCAACGTCCCGCTGGCCAAGCCGTGGCTGCCCGCCTCGCCCTGAGCCGGTCGGATGTCGCGGGGCGGTCGATCGGGCCGCCGGTCCCGGCCGCTCGCCTCACTTCGCCCCCCGCGCGGCCGTGCGTGGGGCGGACGGCTTGCCGGCCGAGTCGGCGTCGAGCGAGAGGAGCACTTCCCCGCCGGGGTCGAACAGGCCGACGCCCGGCGTGTCGTCGGGCCGGACCGCGACGGCGGCCCGCATCATCCCGGCGCGATCGTACAGGCTGAGCCCGGGCGCGGTGGCGTTCTCGCCGAGGTCCAGCGACAGCCGGACCTTCCCCTCCGCGTCGAAGAACCCGAGCCCGGGCGAGCCGTCGGGCCGGACCGCGATCGCGGCCTGGAGCGAGCCGTCCTTGGCGTAGAGGTTCACGGCCGGCGCGCCGTTGGCGCAGAGGTCCAGCGCCAGCCGGACCCGCGACTGCTCGTCCATCAGGGCGAACCCCGGCGTGCCGTCGGACCGGAAACCCGAGAGAGGCGCGGGCCCGCCCCGCCTCGTCCCGTAGCACGAAGTTCCGCGCCTCGATCGTGCGGGGGATGCGCTCCGCCGGGTTGGCCCCGGCCAGGCCCAGCACCAGCGCCGTCAGGAGGACCCCGCTCGCCCCGCGCCGCCACCGGCGACACTCGCGCCCCGGCGCCCGGTT
Source organism: uncultured Planctomycetaceae bacterium (assembly GCA_963708145.1). Taxonomy (GTDB): domain Bacteria; phylum Planctomycetota; class Planctomycetia; order Isosphaerales; family Isosphaeraceae. The sequence goes on from OY970189.1 coordinate 2,006,855, forward strand.
GGCCTCCTCCAATCGATCCAGACGCTCGACCATCGTCGCAACCTGTCGCTCGCCCATCGCATCCTCCGCCGTTCGTCTCGCTCGCCGTCCATCCCCGATGGCTCGCGCATCTCAATCTCGATCGGGTCGAGCACGCGACGACCGAGCGACACCGCCCGCTTGGCGCAGGACGACCGAGCCACGCCGGCCACGGGCCCGCGGATCGGTGTCGAATCCCGGGGAAAATGATTGGAAGGGTTCGCACAACCCTACGACATCGCTCCTCAATGCGAGGGTCGTGCCAAGGTGCTCCGGTGTCCCGCGATGACGTGGTTCAAGTCATTTGGCCGATTGAATTTAGGTGAAATCTCAATCCGAAAGGTGGTCGCCGGCCTTGTCCATGACTGCACGCCGGACGGGCGGATCTGCCTTCATGATGTGCGGCCGAATGCAACACTACCGTGCAAATCGCAATGCGGGCCCGACCCTCCCAGTTTACCTCTCCGAGGCCACCCCATCGGAGGCGCAGGCGCATCCGTTAGGATGAGGCGCGGGATCGGGGGTCGAGATCCCGGACGGGCGTGAAGGTCCGTGGGGGGAAGGGCGGAGAGAGCAACCATGCCACCGGCCCGCCTCGTGCTGTCGGCGGTCCTGATCGCGCTGCCCTGGCGCGGTCCGGGGGGCGAGGCCGCCGCCAAGGGACCCAGCCCCGAGTACCGCGCCGGCCTGCGGCGCACCGCGGAGTTGAGGAAGCAGCGTCGCCAGGCGAGGGACGCCCGGCCGCCGGTCGGGGCGATCGTCCCGTACCCGATGCCGCCCGCCCTGATCATCCGCCACACGCCCGGGGCCCACGACGACGTGCAGGGCCTGCTCGACCTGCTCCGGCGATCGCCGCGGCGGTGATCGGGCGTGTTGGATTCCGTCAACATCATCTCAACGTCCGTGCTATCCGGTACGCAAATTGCCCTGCACACGTATGACTCTGATACTGAGTTGATCGTGACAGGGGTATGACCGGGCCCGCCGGGATGGGAGTCCCGCGCGGTCCTCGCGACGACACCCCGGAGGCCCCGCGCCCATCCGTGGGCCGGAGGTCGCGACCGGCCGCCGGGCCGGCCTGCGCCGCCTGGGCGGTCTGTCGTCCCCTCGGAGGGTGACAACTCCCCGGATGGCCCGGGCGGTCGCGACCGCCCGTGTGCGGGGTCGCATCGTGATGCGCGATGAGGGGCCCCCGCCGGGTCGCGGGGGGCGCCCCCCGTCTGTGCGGACCTTCGATCATCAAGAAAGGGCTGACACCATGAAACGGCTCCTCCCGTCCGAGACCCGGCGACCGGCCGCGCCTCACCGTCGACGCCCGTCGTCGCCTCGCTTCCGCCCGCGCTGCGAGGGCCTCGAAGACCGGGTCGTCCTCTCGATGGGCGCGGTCCAGGCCCCACACGTCCCGATCTTGGCCGCTCGCCACCTGGCCTTGCAGGTCGGGGCGCATCACCCCGCCGCGCACGTCAACGTGGGCCACGCGGTCGCGCATGGGAATGCCTCCCATCCCCTCGCGCACATCAACGGCCATCACCCGGCGATCCGCCTGCGCCCCCACGCGCTGATCGCGCACGGGAAGCACGCGCCGACGACCTCATCCTCGTCGTCGGCATCGTCCGATGCCTCGGCGAATCTGGCGGCGACCGCGGCGCCGGCGCCGACACCGACCCCCGCCCCGGCACCGACCGCGACGCCGACACCGACGCCGACGTCAACGACGCCCGGCCCCGCGACGACGGACCCGACGCTCCTGACCCTGGACCTGAAGCCGCTCGACATCAACCTGCTCGGCCTGGAGGTCCAGACGAGCGAGATCATGGTCACGATCTCCGCGCAGCCGGGTTCGGGGGCGCTGCTCGGCAACCTGCTCACCGACGTCTCCGGCCTGCTCAACTTGCAGGGGGTCAACACCGCCCTGAACAACGTGCTCGGCAGCGTCGTGACGCTGGTGAACTCGGCCTCGCTGAGCGTCGGCGGGGTCAGCACCTCCGGCCCGCTCGTCCCGACGCAGGGCCAGCCCGCCACGACGCCGGTCCTCGAGCCTGCACGTCGCCCCGGTCAACCTGAACCTGCTGGGGGCGGTCGTCCAGACGAGCCCGATCGACGTGTCGATCACGGCCCACTCGGGGCCGCGGCCTGGTGCTCGGCAACGTCGTCACCGACCTGGCGAACCTGTTCAACACGCCGCCCAAGAACGGCAAGGTGGACCTCGACTACATCACGACCCAGCTGCCAGACGCTGCTCAGCGAGCTGCCAGCGGCCGATCCCGGGCCTCCCCGCGCCTCGTCCGCGACGACGACCACGACGACGGGGACGGACCAGGTCCTCAGCCTGACCGTGCCGCCGATCGACCTGAACCTGCTGGGCCTGATCCTGAAGACCGGCCAGATCCAGGTGAACGTCGACGCGCAGTCGGGCAACGGCGACCTGCTCGGCAACCTGCTCACCGGCCTGCTCAACACCCTGGGCGCGACGCCGCAGAACCTGGGCACGCTCAACACGAGCTGAACGCAGCCTGCTGGGCGAGGTCGTCGGGGTCCTGAACGCGTCCACCCTGACGCTCCCGTCGAGCGCGCTGGGCTCGCTCAGCCAGGTGCTGCAGACGCTGGCGCTGCCCAACCTGGTCAACGCCTCGGGCACGGCCGCGGCGCCGATCCTCAACCTCGACATCGCCGCGACGGCCGGCGACACGCCCCGCCGGTCGACGTCAACCTGCTGGGCCTGGTGGTGACGACCAGCAACATCCACGCCCAACTGGTCGCCCAGACCGGCGACGGGCAGGTGCTCGGCAACCTGCTCTACAACGTCGCGCACCTGCTCGACCCGGGCGGCTCGCTGAACCTGCTCACGATCCTCGGCCAGCTCGGCCTCTGACACTAGGCGCCGCGGGCCCTCCGCCCGGGCCGCCAACGACGAACGCCCCGGCGCATCGGCGCCGGGGCGTTCGTCGGGTTTCACGAGATGGCCGGCTCGGGCGCGTCGGCCAGGAACCGGGACCAGCTCGGGACGCGGTCGACGTGGGCCGCGTAGACGGGCCGCCACTCGGGGCGGGCCGGCCGGCGGCGGAGCCGCATCCCGGCCTGCTCGGGGGTGCGGTCGGCCTTGCGAGCGTTGCACCGCACGCACGCGGCGACGCAGTTGGTCCAGCTCGACGCGCCCCCCTGCGAGCGGGGGACGACGTGGTCGATGGTGATCGTCTCCCAGCCGGGCTGCGACCCGCAGTACTGGCAGGTGTGATGGTCGCGCTTCGCCACGTTGCGGCGGCTGAAGGTGACCGCCTGGCCCGGCAGCCGGTCGAACCGCGCCAGGCAGACGACCTCCGGCACCCGCAGCCGCAGTCGCGCCGCCCGGATGCACGGGCCCGACCGCGGCGGGGGCAGGCTCGCCCAGTCGCCCCACGAGTAGAGCCGGTACTCCTCCGGCTCGACCACCCGCGCCACGTCGTTCCAGACCATCACCAGGGCCCTCGCGACGGGGGCGACCCCCACCGCCTGCCAGCTCCGGTTCAGGACGAGCGTCGGCCGGTCCAGGACAGTCCTCATGGCGATCCACCTCCGCCTCCGTCGGGGGCGCATGTGCCCGGCCGGGATCGAACCGGCGCCGTCCGCCTCACAAGCGGGCGTGCTCCCGACTACACCACGGACACAGCGGAAGGGGCGGGGTTCGAACCCGCAAGGCTCATCGCTCGCCCGCCTTCCAAACGGGTCCCGTCTCCGATTCGGGTAGCCCTTCCGACGATCGTATGACCGAGTGGTCCCGGGTGGACTCGAACCACCGCCCTCCCCCATGTCGCGGGGGCGTCCTCGCCGCTGGACGACGGGACCAGAATCTCATCCGAAGCGCCCCGACCCGGATTCGAACTAGCTGACACGGCGGGAACAACAAATGTTCGCGGGTGGCCCGGACAACTTGTTGTCCGGGCGGCGAAGCCGCAAGAGGCTCACGTGGAACGACTTCGGCCCTCCTCTTGTCGCTCCGCGACCCGGACAACAAGTTGTCCGGGCCACCCAGCGATCCTTCATATTCATGGAATCTTCTTCCTTCCCACTCCTGCACGCCCGTCCCTGATATAATCCCATTCAGCAGCCTCAGCAGGGCTTGGCACGGCTTTATCCAGTGGTCGCCCCAGAGGGATAGGACGACGCGGAGGAAGGAGGCGGAGGTCGTGGCTGCGGCGGATTATCGACTCGACTTTGATATTCATGTATACCGAAAATTTGATCAATTCGCGCTCCTCGCATGCCAAGATTACAACCTTGGGAACTCGACGGATTGGTTTGGGACTTTCCGCGGCGGCCTCTACGGCTTTCGTGCATGCTTGCATGGAGTGTCTATTTATTATTATATGATCTATAAATGGATGCCCGCCGTTAGGACACCGACTGAAACGGAGTATCACCTCTCTTCCATATTATTTAATATGAATTCTGCCATTGAGTGTCTCACTTTCGCGCTGAATGCTCTCGGCAGCGCCGCCGCCCCAGGCTTGTTTCGTGACGTGTCGAACGGCGACGAGCTAAAGAAGATTGCCCCGAAGGATATTCTGGGAAGACCGGGTGGAAACCGGCCGATCCAACCCCTCGCCGGGTATGCGTCCATTTTCCCAGGGGTTCAGTCGCTCGGTAGTCCCTCAGGATGTTGGCACGGTTTGACGGACTTTTTATGCTGAATCCGGTCGCCTTGCGCCGGAATCTCGGACCGTTCATCACCCAGGGCTCGGAGCCCGGCCATGGGACGCAAACCCTCTGCCCCCACATCCACTGCACCCAAGCCGGCCGGCTCGCTGGCGGCGTTCGCCTGCCCCAACCCCGACTGCTCCCACTTCAACCGGTTCGACGCCGGCAACCTCTCGGTCGTCGAGTGGACCGGCAAGCACAAGGACATCCGCCGCCTGTACTGCTCGACGTGCAAGCGGCGGTTCACCGAGCGGCAGGGCACCCTCCTGCGGTACACCAAGCTCCCCGAGGAGACGGTCGTGCGGATCGTCAAGTGCCTGGGGCACGGCTGCTCGGTCGAGGCCACGGCCGACATCTGCGACGTCGACCCCCGCACCGTCGACCGCATCCTCGAACACGCCGGCCGCCGCGCCGAGGACTTCCACCGCCTCCAGCTGGACAAGCTCCAGGCGCCGCCCGAGGCGGTCCAGCTCGACGAACTGCACGGCCGGGTCAGCCCCAGGCCGGCGAAAAAGGGGGGCCCCGAGAGCCTGCTCGGGGCCGTCGCGGCCTGGGTCGGGTCTGGGTTCACGCGGCCCTGGCGGTCGTCAGCCGGTTCCTGATCGACCTGCGGGTCGGGCCGCGGGACCTGGCCACGGCCGCCGCAGCTGGTGGCGTCGGTGGCGCCTGTGCGTCCCGGCCGGGGCCGCGCCGCCGTTGATGCTGGTCGACAACCACCTGCCCTACCCCGTCGGCGCTGCTTGCAGGTCTTCGGCGAGGTCCTGCACCGCCGCCGCAAGCGGCGGCACGGCCGGAAGAAGGGCCCCGGGCTGAAGCCGCCCGCGGGGCTGCTGGCCGGGGTGGTGCACAAGGTCCGCGACGCCTCCGGCAACGTGGTCAAGGTGCGGGCCAGGGCGCTGTTCGGCCGGCTCAAGGCGATCAAGGCCCGGGTGGTGGCCCTGGGCATCGGCACGACGGTCAACACGTCGCACCTGGAGCGGCTCAACGGGACGTTGCGTTGCCAGCAGGCGCGGCTGGCGCGGCGGCCGCGGTGCGTGTCGCGGGACGGGCGTCGGCTCCAGTGGTCGCTGTGGCTGTGGCGCGACCTCGTACAACTGGGTGCGGGTCCACGGGTCGCTGGAGGGCCGCACGCCGGCGATGGCGATGGGCCTGAGCGAGCGGGTCTGGTCGGTCCTGGAGTACGTCCGCTACCCGGTCCATGTCGGCGACCTCACGCGGGCGATCTGGGCCGAGGAGCGGGAGAATGTGCTAACTTCGGCCCTGGACCGTCAGAAACCTCGAAAAACCGTGCCATCATCGTGATGGACTACCAGTCGCTCTGGCAGAACAAAATCGGTCTGATTGACAAGATCACCACCCTGCATGACGTCTCGAAGCACCGCGAGACCATTTATCGTGGCGGCAAGGCTCGCCTCGACCCCCCGCCGGGATTCTATGAGTCGCTCAAAATACCGGATGATCCATCAATGCGCACGGCATTATGGCCGATGGCTGAGATTATATTGATGAATGATCCTAAATCGTCTCGTAAAGGCCGCGTCCCAACCCCCGTAAGCCAGCAAGAGCTACTCGAAACCCTGGCAGATGATTTTATGATGCTCATCCACGATACTGGTAATTGCATTCTGAAAGATGCGAAAGCAAACATTGCTCTGAACGTGAAATCATTTCAATATGTTACATTCGATTCTTCGGCGGGTAGCTCTGGTAGCCATTTCTGGGTGCCACTGGCCTACAGGACCATCAACTTCCTCCAAAGCGCCCCGACCAGGATTCGAACCCGGAACACCTCGTTAGAAGCGAGGGATGATCCTCCGTTTCACCATCGGGGCCACGCCGCGAAGCGCCCCGACCAGGATTCGAACCCGGGACTCCTCGTTAGGACCGAGGTGTGATCGTCCCCTTCACCATCAGGGCGAGCGGAGCGGAAGGCGAGGGATTCGAACCCTCCTTCCCCGAGGGGGAAGCCACCTTCAGGGTGGCCCGACAGCCGTACCCGGCGACCTTCCGAAACAAATCGAACGAATGGACCCACCGGGGGTCGAACCCGGACCTTCGCCGTGCCACGGCGGTGCCCTCCCGTTAGGCGATGGGCCCATCTTTTCCAAGCACCTGGACGCGGCTCCCTCTCGTCCAATACCACCCCCACCCCGACCCTCCCCCACGAGGGGGGAGGGAGAAAAGACGCCCTCCCCCCTCGTGGGGGAGGGTCGGGGTGGGGGGTCGATGGGGAGGATCACCTCGGCCAGTGGCTCCGAGATCCCGAGTGGACCGCCGGGGAGTCGAACCCCGATCTCCGGCGTGCGATGCCGGCGTCGTCCCGCTGGACCAGCGGCCCTCGATCGAGTCCCAGGCCCCGGTATCGAGCCGGGCGAGCCGGCCTTATGAGAGCCGACCGGACGCCTGCCACGCCTGGGAGTCATGAGCATCCTGTAGGGTGGGTCGGCGAGCGAGACCCACCATGAATCGGTGGGTTGCGCTGCGCTGACCCACCCTACGAAGAAGCTCGATACGGTGGCACGAGAGGGAGTCGAACCCCCACCCGCCAAGTTCTAAGCTTGGCCGCTCTCCCGTTGGCGTACCGTGCCATTTCGTTCGGAGCGGGACCACGGGGAGTCGAACCCCGAGCGGCGCATCGACAGTGCGCCATGTTGCCGTTACACCATGGCCCCGAAAGGGCCGGGCTTCGCGAGGAAGCCCGGCGCTGGGTTTACTCGGCGGACTCGGTCCTGAGCGCGGCGAGCGCCTCGGCCGCCTCGCGGGGGAGCGGCACGCGGGCGCGCTCGCACTGGCGGGCCAGCTCGGGCAGGAAGGCGAGCCGCGCCTGGCGGTCGCGGGCCTTGGCGGCGCGGAGGCGGTCCTGTGCCTCCAGGAGCGCGTCGCCCTGGTCGCCTCGGCGTTGTACTCGGCCTTCGCCCGCTCGGCCTGGTCGCGGCTGTTGAGCATCGCGGCGTAGCGGACGAACCCCGACGCGACGTCCCGCGACGCGACGTCGTCCCCCTCGACCGCCTGCCGCACCCGGCCCGCGACCTGCCCGAGCACGCCCCGGATGCCCGGGTCGCGCGCCAGAAGGGTCGCGATGGCCATCGTCGCGGCGAACGCCCACTTGTGGTTGCGGGCCCGTTGCAGCACACTCCTCGCGTAGCGCATCGTCATGGTTGCTCCCCCTGCTGGGTTACGGGTCTCTCGGCCCTCCGCGACGCCCGCCGAGGCCACGGCACGCAGCTCGTGGTTCTCGGCCTCCAGCCGGTTCGCTTCGGCCTGGAGCTCGGTCGTCCTGCGGCTGGCCCGTCGTTCGCTGTCCTGGAGGGTGGCATGGTTCTCCTGGAGCAGCCGATACCACCCCTCCACCTCCGCGAGCTCGTCGCGGACGCGGGCGAGCCTCCTCGCGGAGCCGCTCGCACTCGTCGCGCAGCGTCCCTCGGCGTCATCCTCGGCGCGGCGGCAGACGGAGAGCCACGCCTCGTCCTCGCGCCGCCTGCGGCGGATCGCCGTGGCTCGGCTCATGGGGCCTCCTCTCCCTCCCCTCCGTCGCGGAGGTCGCTCGCCTCGTCGTCCTCGTCCCCGGGTGCGCACCGCCGGCTCCCCGGCGGACCGCACCCGACCAGTTCCGGGGGCTGGAATCGAACCAGCGCCTCCACGTCCAGAGCGTGGCGTCGCGACCAGCCGCGACTGCCCCGGAATCGGATCGCATCGCATCAGTTCAGTTCGGGAAGGAGGATTCGAACCTCCACCGCCTGTTTCAAGGACAGGGGGCCTGCCGTTAGCCGATTCCCGAGTGCGCCATGCGAGGGTCGAACTCGCCTGTCCGGTTTGGAAGACCGGTGCCTCTGCCGATCGGCCAATGGCGCCCTTCACAGACCTAGCGGAAGGGGAGGGAGTCGAACCCTCAAGGCTCATCGCTCGCCCGACTTCGAATCGGGTGCCGTCGCCGGTCGGCTTGCCCTTCCGATGGCCCTCGTCTCGTCCCCCTCGGGTCGAGGGGAGTCGGGATGGCCGGATTCGAACCGACGGTCTCCTGCTCCCGACGCAGGCGGATTGCCAGGCTTTCCCACATCCCGGATGGGCACGATCGGATTGTCAAAGACGCAGGGCACCGGGTGGGACTCGAACCCACGTCGCCGCATTACGGGTGCGGTGTCCTCGCCGCTGGACGACCAGTGCGTCGCTTCGTCGCGAGAGAGTCAGGGCGGCCGGACTCGAACCGGCGGTCTCAAGCTCCCCGAGCTTGCGGATTGCCAGGCTTTCCCACGCCCTGCGCAGCATCGAATCGAGCGGCCCGTGTGGGAGTCGAACCCTCCTCCCCGCCTTGAAAGGGCGGAATCCTGCCGATAGACGAACAGGCCAGGCCGGGCGAGTGGGCCGGGGGGCGCTCGAATCCCCGTCTGCTGTGCTTCAAACAGCCGCTAGACCGTCTCAGCTACCGGCCCGACAAACGACAAGGCCCGATGACTTGCGACACCGGGCCTGGCACACCATCGCGGAGGGATCGCGGGGCGCGGCGTCAGAGTCGCAGGGGGAACCGCGGCCGCCGGCACGCCGGCCGCCCGGGGCGTCGCCCCGTCCGTTCCCGACCGAAATGCGAATCCGACCGCCCGACCAACATGATCACACCTCCGATCCGGAAGGCCCCGTCGTCTCGACCCGGTCCACTCGTCCCGCCTTGCACCCTGACAGACGCATGGACCGGCGGAGATGTTCGCGCCATTCCGAAGATTTTCGACGGCTTGCCCCGGGCGTCCTCCCGAGACATCCCGGGGGGCCGATTGGGTTGGACCGGCCCGTCGCCCTGAGGGTATGGTGGGATCGTCGCGACGAATCGCCCGCCCGCCCGAGTCCCGAACCGGAGCGTACCCTCCTGATGCCGCCCCGCACCATTCATCGGCTCGCCATCATCGCGACCGCCCTGATCGTGGTCGCCTGCTGGATCCCCGACCGCTGGCTCCACGAGAGCCGGGTCAAACCCCCCGGGCACACCGACAAGCTGATCCACGGCACCATGTTCGCCCTGTTCGGGGCCCTGTGGACGCTCGGCGAGCCGTCGGCGAGGCGGAGGGCGCGGATCGTCGCCGCCGGGCTGCTGCTGGCGGTCGTCACGGAGGTCGGCCAGGGCCACCCGTGGGTCGACCGCGACCCCGACGTGCTCGACGGCCTGGCCGACGTCGCCGGGATGGCGCTGGGGATCGCGGCGGGGCGGTCGCTTGCGCCTCGACTCGTGCGGGCGCCGGCGACGGCCGGGGCGGTCACTTCGTCAGGAAGCCCTGCCCCTTGAGCCAGGTGGCGCAGAGCCCCGGCCAGGCGGCGAAGGCCGCGTCGCCACCCCCCAGGCCGAGGCCGTGCCTCCCCGTCTCGAACAGGTGGAACTCGACGGGCACCCCCGCCTTGCGCAAGGCCAGGACGAACTGGATGCTGTTCTCGGCCGGCACGGCCGCGTCTGCATTGGTGTGCGCGCAGGAAGGTTGGCGGGGCCTGCGGCGTCACCTGGGCCTCGTTCGAGAGGCCGTGGACCAGGTCGCCGGGCGGGTTGTCGCCGAGCAGGTTCCGCCGCGACCCCCCGTGGGTGTACGGGGCCTCCAGGGAGACGACCGGGTAGAGCAGGATCATCCGGTCGGGGCGCGAACCCTGGCGCTCGACCGGGTCGTCGGCGTCGGGCCGCCCGGCGTCGAAGTGGGTGCCCGCCGTCGAGGCGAGGTGCCCCCCCGCCGAGAAGCCGAGGATCGCGACCCGCTTGGGGTCGATCCCCCACTCCCCGGCGCGGGCCCGCACCATCCGGATCGCCCGCGAGGCGTCCTGGAGCATCGCCGGGTGCCGGTAGCGCGGGCCGAGCCGGTACTTCAGCACCGCCGCCGTCACGCCCAGGCCGTTGAGCCACTCGGCGACCTGCTTCCCCTCGTGGTCCATCGCCAGGTGCGCGTAGCCGCCCCCCGGGCAGACGACCACGGCCGCCCCCGTCGCCAGTTCCGGTTTGGGCCGGTAGAGCGTCAAGCTCGGGACGTCCTTGTCCGGGTCGTCCCCCTTCGCGCCGGGACCCCGCCCGGCCAGAGCGGGTATGTCCGGGGCGATCCCGGCGCGTCGTCGGTGAGGGCCACCCTGGCCGCGATCACGACGACCACCCCGAGCAGGGCGATGAGCGGCCACGGCGATGGGGGCGCTTGGAGGGTACTCGCATGGCGAAGTTCCGAATGAGACCTCGTCTCCGGGCGATCCGCCCAGTCTCGCGGGCCGGTCCCCCCGCGTCAAACCCCACCCCATCCCATCGTCGCCGATCCGCACGACATTTACCCCCGCCGTCCTGCCGGAGTACAATGACCCCGATAAACGCCGACAAGTGTAAAACCGGTGCGATGGAGCTCGGAGTCCTGGGACATGCAGGATCGATCACATCGGCGACCGCATCCGAGGATCATGCACCTGGTGATCTGGACGGCGGGGTGTGCCCTGGGATTTGCGGCTTACCGGGGGTTGCTCCCCTGGTGGTTGAGGATGCCGTCCGCCAAGGCCAAGGTCATCCCCTTCATGGCCACCTACAACCTGGCCATGGGAATGGTCCTCGGTACGATCTTGGCCGGCGTCGGCATCCTGGCGGCTCGGCGATGGCGAGAGGGCGAGGGGTTGCCTTCGCTCCCGGGGCACTGGTTGCTGATCTTCGGCTTCGCGGCCGCGCTGGTCGACGGCGTGGCGATCGCCGTGGACCGCTCGTTACTGTCGGCCTGGTATCCTCCTGGGGTCTATCTCTCGTCCTATTGGGTGCCATTCATGTTATACAGGCAGCCGGAGCTCGCCCATCTGTATAGCCAGGCCGTCGGCTGGGGGCTGGGCGCCGTGGCGTCGCTGGCGTTCTCCTGGCACCTGCGCCGCCGATTGACATGGCCCTGGCTTGCAGCCTTCCTCGCCTTCGTCCTGGTCGCCTCGATCCTCTCGGGAGGGGCCATCTTCGCCCTGATCCATCTATATCGCAGCGGCTGGGCCGTCCCGCGCATGGGGCTATTATTCAATCCGCCTCTACGCCGGGGGCATCCTGCTCTGCACCATCGCGATCGTGGCCGCCCCCGCCCGCGATGCCGCACGACGGTCTCCGACCGATGGCCTGCATCGGGTGGGGATCGCGGTGTGGCTTGGGATCGCCGCGGTCCAGCTCTCCTGTGCCGTCCTCATCCTCCTATATGCGTGAAGTCGGATGGGGTCTCCCCCGCGGGGCGAGCCGGCGCGGGGGCCGGTTCCATGCGCGACAGGATGGATTGCCCCGAGACGGCCGGATGACAAAGTCGAATCCAGGCTGCCAAAACGGCAGGGATTCGGCCTGGTCGAGCCGGTCGGCTTTTCCCAAGTCATTACCGGATTTACATTAAAGCCGCTCCCACCGTCGCGGTATACGACTTGCATTTCGGGACCGTCGAACTTCCCGAACGGGGGCGCCGCGCGAGCGGAGCGCCCCGCGTCGCCGCCGGCCTGGGCGCGGCGGGCGACGGCCCTGGACCGCGAAGGAGAAATCACCGTGGCGAAGATGTTGGCCTACAACGAGGAGGCCCGCCAGAAGCTGGCGAGCGGCGTGACCAAGCTGGCCCGGGCCGTCCGGAGCACCCTGGGGCCGCGGGGCCGCAACGCCGTCATCGACAAGGGCTGGGGCAGCCCGACCGTCACCAAGGACGGCGTGACCGTCGCCGAGGAGATCGAGCTGACCGACCCCTACGAAAACATGGGCGCCCAGCTCGTCAAGGAGGCCGCCAGCAAGACCTCCGACGCCGCGGGCGACGGCACCACCACCGCCACCGTCCTGGCCGAGGCGATCTTCAAGGAGGGCCTCAAGGCGCTCGCCGCCGGCGCCGACCCGATGGGCCTGAAGCGGGGCATCGAGAAGGCCGTCGAGGCGGTCGTCGAGCACGTCAAGGGCCAGTCCAAGAAGGTCGCCGGCAAGAAGGAGATCGCCGAGGTCGCCGCCATCGCCGCCAACAACGACCAGGCGATCGGCGAGAAGCTCGCCGACGCCTTCGAGAAGGTCGGCACCGACGGCGTGATCACCGTCGAGGAGGGCAAGGGCTTCGAGACGAGCGTCGACGTCGTCGAGGGGATGCAGTTCGACCGCGGCTACCTCAGCCCCCACTTCGTCACCGACCCGGACCGCATGGAGGTCGTCCTCGAGGACGCCTACCTCCTGATCTACGAGGAGAAGATCAGCTCGCCGACCAAGCTGATCCCGCTCCTGGAGCTGATCGCGCGGGCCAACAAGCCCCTGCTGGTCATCGCCGAGGACGTCGAGGGCGAGGCCTTGGCCACGCTGGTCGTCAACAAGCTCCGCGGCATCCTCAAGGTCGCCGCGGTCAAGGCCGCCCGGTTACGGCGACCGCCGCAAGGCGATGCTCGGCGACATCGCCGTGCTGACCGGCGGCAAGCCGATCTTCAAGGACCTCGGCATCGAGCTCGAGAGCGTCCAGCTCGCCGACCTCGGCCGCGCCCGCAAGGTGACCATCGACAGCGAGGACACCACGATCGTCGAGGGAGCCGGCACCCACGAGGAGATCAAGGGGCGCGTCGAGATGATCCGCCGCGAGATCACCCAGACCGACAGCGAGTACGACAAGGAGAAGCTCCAGGAACGGCTCGCCAAGCTCGCCGGGGGCGTGGCGCAGATCAACGTCGGCGCCGCCACCGAGACCGAGATGAAGGAGCGCAAGGCGCTCGTCGAGGACGCGCTGCACGCCACCCGAGCGGCGATCGAGGAGGGGGTCGTCCCCGGCGGCGGCACCGCGCTGATCCGCGCCGCCAAGGCACTCGATGGCCTGAAGCTCTCCGGCGACGAGGAGCTCGGCGTCAACATCGTCCGCCGCGCCCTGGAGCAGCCCGCCCGCTACATCGCCGAGAACGCCGGCATCGACGGCGCCGTCGTCGTCAGCAAGATCCAGAAGGCCAAGGACGCCCACCACGGCTACAACGCCGAGACCGGCGCCTGGGGCGACATGTTCCAGGCCGGCATCGTCGACCCGACCAAGGTCACCCGCTCGGCCTTGCAGAACGCCGCCTCGGTCGCCGGCCTCCTCCTGACCACCGAGGCCATCGTCGCCGAGCCCAGGAAGAAGGCCGAGCCCGCCGGTCACCACGACGACCACGGCGGCGGCATGGGAGGGATGGGTGGCATGGGAGGGATGGGCGGCATGGGGATGATGTGAGCCGACGAGGCCCCGCGTGATCCCGCCGGCCCCGACGGCTCGGGGCCGGTTCGAACGAGACGATACGAGACCCGACCCGACAGACCAGACGAGGAACGGCACCATGGCCAAGGCCAAGATTCGCCCGCTCGAAGACCGCGTCGTGATCCAGCAGATCGAGGCCGAGGAGAAGACGGCCGGCGGGATCGTCCTGCCCGACACCGCCAAGGAGAAGCCCCAGCGCGGCCGCGTGCTCGCCGTCGGCCCGGGCAAGCTGCTCGACTCCGGCGCGCGCGCCGAGATCGGCGTCAAGGAGGGGGACGAGGTCCTCTTCGGCAAGTACTCGGGCACCGAGATCAAGGTCGACGGCGAGGAGATCAAGATCCTCCGCGAGACCGACATCCTGGCGAAGATCGTCAAATAACTCAGGAGAGTGCTGAGTGCTTCGGGAGTGCTGAGTGCTGAGTGCTGAGTAAGAAGAGAGGCTGGATCGCTGGATTCAGCACTCAGCACTCTCTGAGGCACGCGGCATTCATCGCTCAGCACTCAGCACTCAGCACTCTTCGAAAGCACTTTGGGAGAGACCCGTGGCGAAGCAACTTCTCTTCTCCGACGCCGCCCGCCGCAAGATGCTGGAAGGCGTCGACACGCTGGCCCACGCGGTGGGCACCACGCTCGGCCCGACCGGGCGGAACGTCATCCTGAGCAAGTCGTTCGGCGGCCCGACCGTCACCAAGGACGGCGTGACCGTCTCGAAGGAGATCGAGCTGCCCGACCCGTTCGAGAACATGGGGGCGAAGCTGGTCAACGTCGTCGCGTCGAAGACCTCCGACGTGGCCGGCGACGGCACCACCACCGCGACGATCCTGGCCCGCGCCATCTTCCGCGAGGGGCTGCGGAGCATCACCTCGGGCGCCAGCCCGACGGCCGTCCGCCGCGGGATCGAGCAGGCGGTCGAGGCCGCCGTCGAGGAGCTGCCGCCGAAGGTCTCGCGCGCCGTCTCGAAGAAGGAGGAGATCGCGCAGGTCGGCGCCATCTCGGCCAACAATGACCCCGAGATCGGCAAGATGCTCGCCGACGCCGTCGAGAGGGTCGGCCGCGACGGCGTGATCACCGTCGAGGAGGGCAAGACGGCGCAGACCACCCTCGAATTCGTCGAGGGGATGCAGTTCGACAAGGGCTACCTCAGCCCCTACTTCGTCACCAGCCCGACGACCATGGAGGTCGTCTTCGACGACGCTTTGATCCTGCTCCACGAGAAGAAGATCAGCAGCCTCCGCGACCTGATCCCGCTTTTGGAGAAGGTGGCGCAGTCGGGCAAGCCGTTGCTGATCGTCGCCGAGGACGTCGAGGGCGAGGCCTTGGCCACGCTGGTCGTCAACAAGCTCCGCGGCGTCCTGAACATCTGCGCGGTGAAGGCGCCCGGCTTCGGCGACCGCCGCAAGGCGATGCTCCAGGACATGGCGATCCTCACCGGCGGCACCGTCATCAGCGAGGACCTCGGGCTGAAGCTGGAGAACCTCCAGCTCGAGGAGCTCGGCAAGGCCAAGCAGGTCAAGGTCACCAAGGATAACACCACGCTGATCCAGGGGGCGGGCAAGAAGGCCGACATCCAGAAGAGGATCGACCAGCTCCGCCGCCAGATCGAGGAGACCGAGAGCGAGTACGACAAGGAGAAGTTCCAGGAACGGCTGGCGAAGCTCTCCGGCGGCGTGGCGTTGATCAACGTCGGCGCCGCGACCGAGGCCCAGATGAAGGAGACCAAGGCCCGCGTCGAGGACGCGCTGCACGCCACGCGGGCGGCGGCCGAGGAGGGGATCGTCCCCGGCGGCGGCGTGGCGCTGCTGCGGGTCATCCCGGCCGTGCAGAAGGTCCACGGGGCGAGCGCGGGCGACGAGAAGCTCGGCGCCGCGATCGTCCTGCGGGCCCTGGAGGAGCCGATCCGCCACATCGCCTCCAACTCGGGCCACGACGGCGCCGTCGTCGCCGAGGAGGTCAAGACGCGCGAGGGGGCTGTCGGCTTCAACGCCAACACCGGCGAGTACGTCGACATGTTCCAGGCCGGCATCGTCGACCCGACCAAGGTCACCCGCTCGGCCTTGCAGAACGCCGCCTCGATCGCCGCGCTGATGCTGACGACCGAGGCGATGATCACCAACATCAAGGACGACGAGAAGGAGAACGCCCCCCGCGTCGAGGGGTCGGTCCGCTGAGACGGAGAGGTCGTCCTCGTGCGGAGGTCGGGACACCCATCCCGACCTCCGCTTGACCCATCGGCCTTGGATCTCTAGGATTCGGACGATGGGTCGGTTGCTCGACGATATTCGCGCGGCCGTGAGGGACGACCGCTTCCTCGTGTCCTTGCACGCGGATGATCGATGCGAGGAACGCGGCATCACCGATTGGCAGGTGGTCGCCGGTCTCGATGATGCGGAGCTCGTGTCCGAACGTCCCGAAAGTCTTCCCAATCCCTCGATCGTCGTCCGACAGATCCTGATCGACGGGAGCGAGGTTGAAGTCGTCTGGTCATGGCTGTCCCGGAGCCGCCGAGCGATGCTGGTGACGGTCTATTTCCCGGATACCTTTCTATGAGCGAACGACGCGAGAAGCGGAAGCGATGGGTCCAGCGGGGTCGGTACGCCGTCGAGGTGGAAGTCGAGGTCGTCTATCCGGACGACGGCCCCTCCGAACCCTGCCTGGAGCCCGCGACCGTCCGCTGGCTCGACGAAGTCGCCAGGAGGGCCGAGGCCGGGGATGTTGAGTACCTTCGCACCGCCGGACGTGTGTTCCAGGCGGTCGCGACCTGATCAACGGGGTGCCGCGTCGGCGGCGGTGTCGAATCGGGGCCCGGGTCCCGAGGCGTCGTTGACTGGGGATCGTCCGTTCGAAAGGCCATCGATCATGCTCAGCGATCTCGTCGGACAGGACGTCGTCATCAAGAATGAAGCCCGCGCCGAGCTCGGCCCCTACAAGGGGAAGAAGGTCCGCGTCCGGGCGATCTACCACAGCCCGCGCACCGACAAGGCGCCCAACGCCGTGATCGTCGTCGCCGAGGCCCCCGACGGCAACCTCGTGCAGGTCGCGGCCAGGAATGTCCAGGTGGCCCATTGAAGGATCGGTACGGGCGGGGCTCGGCTTGTCGATGGTCCCATAATGGGGTAGCGTCGATTCGGCGACCCAACGACCCGAAGAGGACATTGCCATGTCGGATTCCGATGACCAACTCCTCCTGCCCCCTCCGAGTTCCAAGCCGGTCCGGGACCTCTTCCAACTGAAGGACGACGGCGAGCCGATCACGCTGACGATCAACGGGAAGATCACGCTCCCGGTCCGTGATGAGGCCTCGTTCGACAAGCTCGTGGACCTCGTCGAGTGGCTGGACGAGGTGGAGGAGGTCCGGCTTGCCGTGGAGGAGATCGAGCAAGGGAAGGGGATCAGCCTCGAAGACGCCAAGGCCCGACTGAGGGAGCGACATGGGGTTCCGCATTGAACTGGCCCCGAGGGCGCTCCTCCAGATCGAAGAGATCCACGACTGGTTCGCGGAACGCTCTCCCGAGCGAGCCGACGAGTGGCAGGCGGGCCTGTTCCGGGCGATCGACACGCTGAGGAGCTTCCCCCGGCGCTGTCCCGCGCACCCGGCGCGGGTACGGGTTATCCTGGAGAAGTCCGGGAGCTCCTGTACGGGAAGCGGCCGTCGGCCTATCGCGTCGTCTTCGGCATCCAGGGGGACATGATCAGCGTCCTCCGCGTCGTCCATGCGGCGCGGGGAGAGATCGAAGCCTGATGGGGTCGTGCCCCCAAGGACGGTCGCCTCTCGATGAGCGATCCGCATGCGGGGTGGATCGCCCTACCCGGTCCTCCCTCGATCACTTCCTTCATCCTGAGCTACTATCGGAGGCTGGTCGGCTCGGTCGGCGTGTCGCGACCCGACGACGTATGATATCATTGTCGGATGCCCGGGACGCCGCCCGATTCCCCTGACCTGTTCGAGACGCCATGCCGATGGCAACGAAGCGCGATTATTACGACATCCTCGGGGTCAAGCGCGACGCCTCACCCGACGAGATCAAGAAAGCCTATCGGCAACTGGCCCTGAAGAACCACCCCGACAAGAACCCGGGCGACCACGAGGCCGAGCGCCGGTTCAAGGAGGCGGCGGAGGCCTACGAGGTCCTCTCCGACCAGGCGAAGCGGCAGCGGTACGACCGCTACGGCCACGCCGGGATGGAGGGGGCGGGGGTCCACGACTTCCGCAACGCCGAGGACATCATGTCGGCGTTCGGCGACATCTTCGGCGGCGGCCTGTTCGGCGACCTCTTCGGCCAGCGCCGCCGCGGCCCCCGGCCGGGCCAGGACCTCCTGTTCAAGCTGGAGATCGAGCTGCTGGAGGCGGCGCGCGGCGCGACCAAGACGATCGACGTCAACCGCCAGGAATACTGCGGCGAGTGCAAGGGCTCGGGGCCCGCAAGGGGACCGTCGCCACGACGTGCAACTACTGCGGCGGCCAGGGGCAGGTGGTCCAGTCGCGCGGGTTCTTCCAGGTCGCCTCGACCTGCCCGGCGTGCGGCGGCGAGGGGGTCCGCGTCACCGACCCCTGCCCGTCGTGCCGCGGGTCGGGGCGGGTCGGCCGCGACGGCGCACCTGAAGGTCGACGTGCCGCCGGGCGTCGAGAGCGGCATGTGGCTCCAGCTCCGCGGCCAGGGCGAGCCGGGCGACCCCGGCGCCCCGCGGGGCAACCTGCGCATCCAGATCCTCGTGCGCAAGCACCCGTTCTTCGAGAGGGTCCGCAACGACCTGGTCTGCCAGGTCCCGATCGGCTTCGCGCAGGCGGCCCTGGGCGCCGACGTCGAGGTGCCGACGCTCGACGGCCCCGACCGCCTGCACGTCCCCAAGGGGACGCAGAGCGGCGAGGTCCTCCGGATCAAGGGGCGCGGCATGCCCGACATCAACGGCCGGAGCCGCGGCGACGAGCTCGTCGAGGTCGTCGTCGAGACGCCGCGGCACCTGACGCCCCGCCAGGAGGAGCTGCTCCGCGAGCTCGCCGAGATCGACCACGAGGACGTCAGCCCCAGGCGCAAGAGCTTCTTCGAGAAACTCCGCGACTACTTCACCGAGGACGCCGACGCCCCCGAGGCGGACGCGCCCTGAACTGGACCTTGCTCGCGCCGCCCGCGGCCACGACGACGGCCGCGGCGCGACGGCCGGGAGGACGGATATGAGCGGCGACGCGACCCATCAGGACCCCGACAATACCACCGACCCGCGCGGCCCGGCCCCCGCCGACCCGGCGACCAGGCCGCCAACGGCGCGGCCGCGCCGGCCGGCGACGAGCTGGCCCAGGCCGTCAAGCAGCGCGACGAGTACCTCGACCAGCTCCAGCGCACCCGCGCCGAGTTCGTCAATTTCCAGAAGCGGTCCAAGGCGCAGGCCGACGCCGACCGCGCCTACGCGGTCGGGTCGCTGGCGCGCGACCTGCTCGACGGCCTCGACAACCTGGAGCGCGCCACCGACGCGCTCCGCGCCTCGGCGCCTCGGGCATCACCGAGGGGCTCGACATGGTCCACCGGCAACTGCTGGCGACCCTGGCCAAGCACGGCGTCGAGCCGATCGCCGCGCTCGGCCAGCCGTTCGACCCCAACCAGCACGAGGCCCTGGTCCGGCAGCCCGACCCCGAGAAGCCCGAGGGGACCGTCGTCGCCGAGCTCGGCAAGGGCTACCGCATCCGCGACCGCGTGCTCCGGCCATCCAAGGTCGCCGTCTCGTTCCGGCCATCTCAGCAGTAGGCAGGTAGGCGGTCTTCGCCGGGTCCGCCGTCGCGGACCTTGCTCCGCGCGGACCGCACCGAGGAGCGAATGCATGCCGACTTATGATTACGTTTGTGATGCCTGCGGCCACGAGTTCGAAGCGTTCGAGTCGATCAAGGCCGACCCCCAGACCGTCTGCCCCGAGTGCCGCGATGCGTCGCTCAGGCGCAAGATCGGCCCGGGGGCCGCGATCCTGTTCAAGGGGTCGGGCTTCTACCAGACCGACTACCGGAGCGAGTCGTACAAGCAGCAGGCGGCGGCCGACAAGCCCGCCGACGCGACGAGCAAGCCGGCCGAGTCGTCGCCGCCTTCCTCGCCCGCCCCGTCACCCTCATCCTCCCCGGCGCCGGCCAAGGCCGAGGCGCCGAAGGCGCCAGCAACGGGACTCCGTGATGATCCGGGGGCGCTGCCCGATCTGCTCGAAGCGGTTCGAGGTCGCCACGCTCGACGACCTCCCGAGCTTCCCCTTCTGCTCCGAGCGGTGTCGGCTGGTCGACCTCGGGCGCTGGATCGACGGCGCGTACGCCATCCCCGGCGCCGAGGTCCCGACCCCGCCCAGGCCGGAAGGGGCGCCCGACGCGGAGAGCGGGGAGTGGGGAGTGGGGAGTGATGAGTAAATTTTCACCGGCTCACCACTCCCCACCGCCCCGACTCTCCACTTCCGTCAAGATAGCCGCCGGTCGGCCGTCCGCATCAGGTCGACGACGGGCAGGCCGTAGGGGCAGGCGGCCTGGGCGGCGGCGAGGTCGGCGTCGACCAGCGCGCGGGCCTCGGGCGGGAGGGCCTGGTAGAGGGCGCGGGCCTGCTGCCGCTTGCCGTAGGCCTCGTAGTAGCGGAGGTAGCGGAGCACGGTGGCGACCGGGACCCCCTTGGCGGCGGTCTCGCAGAGGTGGCCGCAGCCGTGGCAGTACAGGTTGGCCGTCGCCAGGCGGTGCTCCTCCAGGAGCCGCGCCTCCTTGGGGGTGAGCGGGTCCTTGCTGGCGGCGATGTTCTCGCGGAGGTCGCTGCGGGTGGTCATCTCGCTGACGACGACCTGCATCCGGTCGTCCATCCAGACCGTCTTGATCGCGGCGACTTCCTTCTTGAACCCCTTCTCCTGGAGCTCGGCCATCTTCGTCGGGGAAGTTGACGGCGCCGCCCTGCGTCTTCATCGCGACCAGGCCGAAGTTGGCCTTCGACGCCTTGTCGATGGCGCGCTGCAGGTCGTCGTGGCGGTCGCGCTTGCCGACGTCGCGGAAGTTGTACTTGAACATCACCTGGTCGATCCAGCCGACCTCGGCGGCGGCCTCGAGGATCTCGGGGAGCATGGCGTCGTGGCAGCTCAGGCCGCAGAAGCGGATCTTGCCCGCCTTCTTCAGCGCCTCGAACGCGGCGCGGACGCCGGGGTCGCGGAGCATGCCGATCTCCTTGCCGGAGATCCCGTGGATGTAGTAGCAGTCGACGTAGTCGGTCTTGAGCCGCTCGAGGCTGGCGTTGAGGTGGTCCTCGAAGAGCTTCTGCGCGCCTCGCCCTGCGCCTTGCGGTAGGCTGCACTTGGTGACGAGGTAGACGTCCTTGCGCATCCCGGTCCGGTCGAGGACGTCGCCGACGACCTTCTCGGACTGGTGTTCTCGTACGACTCCGACGTGTCGATGTAGCGGACGCCGGAGAACAGCGCCGCCTGGACGAAGCTCGGGTCGAGGGCCCAGCTCGTGCCCATGCCGAGCTTGGTGACCTTCTGGCCGGTCTTGCCGAGCGTCACGGTCGGGGACCGGCGACGGCGGCGGCCGGGCGCGGCCAGCAGCGCGTCGGCCGTCGCCAGGGCGGTCCCCGTCGCCGCGGCCGCCTTGAGGAATCGACGCCGGTTGCCTCCGCATGAACCGTGGGACCCTGACATCGTCTCCACCTTCCATCACGAGGGTGCGAAATCGGGCCGGACCCCGGTCGCACGCGCGCCCGGGTGACATCGCCCCTCATTCTGGCCCGGCGACCGGGCCTGGTCAACAAGGTTTTGACAAATCCGGGCCGCCGGCCGGACACCGCGCTCGGCGTCGAGGCCGCGGGCCCGGGGCCCGCGGGCCTCGGATTCGAAATCTCGAATTTGAAATTCCTAATCAAAATTGATTGACGTGGGACGACCCGGGGGCCGGACCTCCCGGCGAGAGGTCCGGCCCCCGGGTGCGGGGCCTCGGTCGCGGCGGGCCGCGGGCCTACTGGGGCGGCAAGGGGGGCAGCTCGATCGGCACCGGCAGCGGGGGCAGCTCCTCCGAATCGACCGGGGCCGGGGCGCCGCGGGTGCGGGTGCGGGGGCGGGGGCGGCGGGCGGGGCGGCCGAGGCGGTCGAGGCGGGCAGGACGCCCGGCTCGGCGACCCGGGCGCGTGCCGCGTCATGATGTCGATGCCGGGTTCGGTCACCGGGGCGGTCGGGCCGGACGGCGTCGGCGGCGGGCCGAGCGGGCCGGCGGGGGCCGGGAACAGCGGCCGCGGCCCTCCCGTGCCGCCCGACTCGGGCGGCGGCGTCGGCTCGACCGGGTCGGGCACCGCCGGGCCGGTGATCGGCATCGGGTGGTACGGGCCGTCGGGCGGGATCGGCAATTGCCGGTGCGCCGCTCTGCTGGTCGCGGGCCTGGACGTACGCCTTCTGCGGGTGCGGGCCCTCGGCCATCGCGATGTTGTCGTAGGCCAGGAGCGTCCCCTTGGCCTCCTCCAGCGCCACGATCGAGATGTTGTACGTGGTCTTGAACTGCGCCTCCTGCGCCACGGCGCTGGCGTACTGGCTCACCGCGTCGAGGTAGCGGTCGATCGTGATCCGGCCCCTCCTCGTAGAACGCCCGCTGCGCCTCGAGGCGCTGCGCCGCGGCGGCCCGCAGCCGCGAGGCGGTCTTGAACTGCTTGTAGTTGGCGTCGACCTCGAGGAAGAACCGGGCCAGCGAGTGCGTCGTCTGGTGGACGACCTGCTGGAGGTAGGCCCTCTGCTTCAGCAGCGTGTACTGCGCCTGGCGGGTGTTGGCCAGGGCGCCCGCATGCCGAGCGGCATCTGGAACGTGAGGCCGATCTGCCACTGCTGGAAGTCCTTGAAGGTGGCCGGCGGCGAGCTCAGGCCCGGCGGCGTTCTGGAGCAGGCGGATCCGCGGGTCGAGCCCCAGCAGCGACTTGCCCGTCATCACCCCCTCGGCCTGGTCGAGCTCGTGGCCCAGGCCGTTGAACTGGTAGAGGGCGTTCAGGTTCAACTGCGGCAGGAGCTGGTTGCGGGCGATCAGCAGCTGGAGCTCGGCGACGCGGGTGATGAGCTGCTGGAGCACGATGTCGGGCTGGAACGTCGAGCATCTGCGCCAGGCTGGCGTCCCAGTTCGGGCTCGAGCCGCGCCTCGGTCGGGGCGGTGACCGGGAGGATGCGGCGGTTGTCGGCCGGCGGCAGGCCGAGGATGTTGCGGAGCTGCCGCTCGGTCGTGATCACGTCGGAGGTCTTGGTCACCAGGTCGAGGCGGAACTGCTCGAGCCGCTGCTGCGACTCGGCGACGTCGGCCACCGTGCCGCGGCCCACCTCGAGCTCCGACTGCTCGCGCTTGAGGATCTCCTCGGCCAGTTCGACGGCCTTCTCGCTGCTCCAGAGCTGGACGTGCTGCTGCGCCAGGCTCCAGTACTGCTGCTCGATCGACCGGACGTGCGCCATGACCTCGGACTTGAACCGCCAGACGGCGCCGTCGGCGTTGAGCCGGGCGATGACGATCGGCGCCCGGTTCGCCTCCAGGCCGACCGGCGGCGCGGTGCTCGGGCTGAACCCGGCCAGGGGCGAGCTGCCGAGCAAGGGCTGGGTGATCGAGAGCTGGCGTGTTGGTCGTGTAGGCCGACGGCGTGACGTTGGTCGGGCTGTTCGAGTACAGGTAGTTGACGTTGTGCGTGACGCCGAGCAGGGCGCCGGTGGCGGTCCTCTTCGACACGCCCGAGGAGAACGTGGCGGTGTCCTGGTCGAAGATGACCGGGAACTTGGCGCCGGCGATGAACGTGCCGGCGGTGATCGCGTTGTTGAACGGCGTGACGCTGTGGCCCCAGAGCAGGCTGGTCGTGAAGTTGGTGTCGAAGCTCGACAGCGCCGTGGCGATCTGCGTCTCCTGGATCGCCGGGTCGTAGACCGTCTGGAGCGGGCTGGCGCCAGGGCGCTGGAGATGCCCGCGCCGCCGACGTTCAAGGGCGTCGGCTCGAAGCCGCCGATCGGGATGCCCTGGGCACCGAGCGAGATGACGCGGACGACCTCGGAGTTATCCAGGCCGATCCTGATCGCGTCCTGGAGCGTCACCTCCCAGATCTCCTGCGCCTCGGGGTCGTTGGTGGTGCGGGGCCTGGCCACCTTGGGCATCGGCAGCGCCAGCGTGCTGCTGAGGAACTGCGCCTGCTGGACCTCCTTATCCTCCTGCGGGATCGTCCCCAGGTTGTCGTGGGGCACGGCCTTCGATTGGTCGATGTAGGGGAGCCGCTGACACCCGGCGGAGGCGGCCCAGGCCACCACCAGCGCCGTCGCAGCGAGCCGCTTCCTGAATTGAGTCAATCGCATGGCCAGGCCGTCCTTGACTAGAATCGCCATGTGACGAGTGGTCCCGGGGTCTCGCGGGGGGGCCGTGATCCGGCCGTCCTCGCGCCACGGTCGGCGGCCGGCCGCCTCCATACGTCCCGGCCGCCCTGGACTTCCGACACCGCACGATGGCAAGAACCGCCGATCGGGGCTGCCGAATCGAGTGCCGGTCACGCCGTCCCCCGGCCGGGCGGCCCCGGCGCGACGCCGCACGACGCGCGGGGCCATCGACCCCGGACCCGGGAGTCCGACCGATCGAACTGTCGCCTTAGATCGGTTGTTGGGGATGTGCCACTTGAAGCGACCGTGCGGATTGTACGGATTTCGCCGCGGGTTCCAAGCTCAATCTGCGCGACAATCCGCCGGGGTCGGGGTCTCGTCGCCCCTCCCCGGGCAACGGGACGCGCGACGCGGCCCTCTTCCCTCGCGGCCGGGCCCGATCCGCTCAGGCGACGCGGCGCGACTTCGGGGCCGGCGCGATCTCGGGGTACGACCAGCCCAGCCGGTGCGCCAGCTTGCGCCTGAGGTAATGCACCTCGCCCGGCTCGGTCCCGTCCAGCGCGTGGCCGAGGAACTGGATCAGGTAGCCGCCGACGAACAACGACAGCGCGAACAGGAAGAGCGTCGCCGAGAGCAGGAAGACGTAGATCGGGATCATCAGGAACCCGAGGATCGTGGGCGGAATCCCGACGATGTGAAGGACGAAGCTGCGCGGGTCGCGGTGCCTCTCGTACCAGTCATGCACCAGGGGGCGGGGGGATGGGGCGGGTAGATCATCGACGCTGTTCCGGGAGGTTCGCCGCCGATCGCCCCCCGCTTGACGACGCATCATGGCGCGGTTACGTTGGGCGCTTCGGCCCATCCAGGGTAAACCAAGCGGCCGGTGTCCGCAACCGGAAACATCCACGGCCGCCACGAGGCGACGCCGGGCCATTTGCGCCGGGCGTCGGGAGACGGATTGGCGATGGCTCATCAAGTGACCCTGATCCCCGGCGACGGCGTCGGGCCCGAGCTGGCGGAGGCCGCCCGGCAGTGCATCGACGCCACCGGCGTGGCGATCGACTGGGACGTCCAGGAGGCCGGCGTCGACGTGATGGCCAGGGTCGGCACGCCGGTCCCCGACGGCGTCATCGAGTCGTGCCGCCGCACCAAGGTCGCGCTGAAGGCGCCGATCACCACGCCGGTCGGCACCGGGTTCCGGAGCGTCAACGTCTATCTCCGCCAGGCGCTCGACCTGTACGCCTGCGTCCGCCCCTGCAAGCAGTACCGCGGCGTCCGGACCTTCTTCTCGGGCACCAAGGTCGACATCGTGATCGTCCGCGAGAACACCGAGGACCTCTACCTCGGCTGCGAGTTCGAGAAGGGCAAGCCCGAGACCGCCGAGCTGATCGCGACGGTCAAGCGGCTCAACGGCAAGGCGATCCGCCCGGACTCGGGCATCTCGATCAAGCCGATCTCGGTCACCGGCTCCCGCCGGATCGTCAAGTACGCCTTCGAGTACGCCCGCAAGCACGGCCGCAAGAAGGTCACGTCGGTCCACAAGGCGAACATCCTGAAGTACTCCGACGGCCTGTTCCTGGAGGTCAGCCGCGAGGTCGCCAAGGAGTACCCGGACATCGAGTTCGAGGACCGGATCGTCGATAATATGTGCATGCAACTGGTGCAGAAGCCCGAGCTGTACGACGTGCTGGTGCTGCCGAACCTGTACGGCGACATCGTGTCGGACCTCGGCGCCGGGCTGGTCGGCGGCCTGGGCGTGGCGCCCGGGGCGAACATCGGCGAGACCGGGGCGGTCTTCGAGGCGACCCACGGCTCGGCGCCGAAGTACAAGGGCCAGTGGAAGATGAACCCGACGGCCCTGATCCTGTCGGGGGCCCTGATGCTCGACCACCTGGGCGAGACCGAGGCGGCCAAGCGGCTGGAGGGGGCCGTCGCCAGGGTGATCGAGGAGGGCAAGGACGTCACCTACGACATGAAGCCCCACCGCGACGACCCGACGGCCGTCGGCACACTCGACATGGCCAAGGCGATCATCCGCGCGATGGGGGCGTGACCGGCGGGGTGCAGCATTCATGGCGAAAGGACGGCGGCCGAGGCATCCGAACAAGGAGATCGAGGCGGCGATCCGGTTCGCTGAGGATCACGGCTGGGTCTGCACGATCGCCCCCGGACATGCCTGGGGCCGCCTCCGTCGTCCCTTCGGCCAACGCGATGGCTGTCAATTCGGTGTCTGGTCCACGCCGACCAATCCGACCGACTTTGCCGATTGGATTCGAAAAACGGGTTTCTCGCTGTCCACACCGGGCAATCGATGAGAGATGAAAGCAACCAAGAAGCGATCAAAAAAGGCCGTCTCCGGGCCATCCCCCCGGCCAACTCATCTCTTTCCCTCATCTTCACAGGGGGAGCGCGGAGCTGTCACAGGGATTCCTGGACGCTCTCTACGAGGCAGGGTGCGACGACGCCCTCGTGGGAACATGTGACGGCGAGGTCTTCATCGACTTCTCCCGGGAAGCCCCCTCGTTCCGCATCGCGCTGATGTCCGCCATCGCGGACGTGGAGCGTGCCGGCGTCGGGCTCGAACTGGTCCGCGTGGAGCCTTCCTGACATCGAAGGCGAGGGTCAGGATCGCAGGCCGAGGGAGTGGCCGAGGTGGATGAGGCCGCCTTCCTGCGGTTGGTCCGGGGCGAGGCCCGGGGCCCCTGGCTGCCGCCTCGCGGTCCGGGCTGGGGCTGGCGGCGTCGGGGTACGGGCTGGCCGTTCGGGCGCGGAACCTGGCCTTCGACCGCGGGTGGAAGGAGACGCATCGTGCGGCGGTGCCGGTCGTGTCGGTCGGCAACCTGACGCTCGGCGGGACCGGCAAGACGCCGATGGTGGAGTGGGTCGCGCGGTGGTTCCGGCGCGCGGGGTGCGGGTCGCGATCCTGAGCCGGGGCTACGGCCGGGAGGGCGGCCACAACGACGAGGCGCGCGTCCTCGACGAGAACCTGCCCGACGTCCCCCACCTCCAGGGCGCCGACCGCGTCGACCTCGCCCGACCGGGCCGTCGAGGAGCTCGAATCGGAGCTGCTGGTCCTCGACGACGGCTTCCAGCACCGCCGTTTGGCGCGTGACCTCGACATCGTCCTGCTCGACGCCTTGATGCCGTTCGGCCTGGGACGGATCTTCCCCCGCGGGCTACTCCGCGAGCCGGTCGGGTCGCTCCGGCGCGGGGGTCGTCGTCCTGTCGCGCGCCGACCTGATCGACGGGCCCTCGCGGGCGGCGATCCGCGCCGAGGCCGAACGACGGGCTGGGCCTCTGCGGTGGGCCGAGGCGCGGCACGCGCCGCTCGACCTGATCGACGGCGACGGCGGCTCGGCACCGATCGGCGCCCTGGAGGGCCGGTCGGTCGCGGCCTTCTGCGGGATCGGCAACCCCGAGGGCTTCCGGCGGACTTTGGGATCGCTCGGCGTCGCGGTCCTCGGCTTCCGCGCCTTCCCCGACCACCACGCCTACGCCGCCGCCGACGTGGTCGACCTGACCGCCTGGGCCCGGTCCCTTGGCGCCGACTTGGCCTTGACCACGCAGAAGGATTCGGTGAAGCTTCGTGCCGCGGCCCTCGGCCCGACGCCCCTGCGCGCCCTGCGGATCGGCCTGGAGCTCCTGTCGGGCGCCGAGGTCATGGATGAGTCCCTGGCGCCACTCCTGCCCGACGGAGGCGACCGGGACGGGCTTCGCGATTAGGTCAAGGAGGACCGACCGCATGCTCCCGCCGTTGGAATGGTCCGACGACGACCCTCGCCCTCGCTGGGGCCTGCGCGGCCGCGACCTGGGGCCGCTGGCGGGGCTGGCGCTCGTCTTCACGCTGGCCAACGCGGTCAAGCCGCTGGTCATGGACGACACCCTGTACGCCTTCTACGCAGGACAGATCGCGCGTCGGCCGCTCGACCCCTACGGGTTCACGATGCTCGGCTACCAGGAGCCGACGCCGGCCATCGGCATCCTGTCGCCGGTCTTCATGCACTACTGGTGGAGCGTGGCGATCCGCCTGTTCGGCGAGGCGCCGTTCCTGTGGAAGCTCTGGTTCCTGCCGGTCAACCTGCTTTTGGCCGGGTCGTTGCTCGTGCTGTTCCGCCGGTTCGCCCGGGGCTGGGAGTGGCCCTTGACGGCGATGATGGTCCTCTCGCCGGTCCTCCTGCCGAGCCCGAACCTGATGCTCGACGTGCCGAGCCTGGCGCTCGGCCTGTTGGCCGTGGCGACCTTCCTGTCGGCGTGCGACCGCGGCCGGGTGTCGCTGGCGGTCGCCGCGGGCCTGGCGGCCGGGCTCGATGGGGACGAAGTACACCGGCCTGCTCACCCCGGCGGTGATGATGGCCGCCGCCCTGGTGTCGCGACGGATCGGGCTGGCCGTCGTGGCCGCCGCGACGGCCGCGGGGCTGTTCGTCGGCTGGGAGGCGTGGATCGCGTCGGTCTACGGCCAGTCGCACTTCCTGATCCAGGTCGCCCACAAGCGCCTCAGCCTGATCGACAAGCTGAACCTGGCCACGGCGATGGTGAGCAACCTCGGCGGGGTCGCGCCGGCGACCGCCCTGCTCGGCCTGGCGGCTCTGCGCGCGCCGGCCCGGTGGGTCCGCGGCCTCGGCGTGACGATCGCGCTGGGATTCGCCCTGCTGGCGATCGCCCGGGTCGACCTGCCCGTCTTCCTCGCGTATGGGGCCCTGGCGATCGGCGCGATGATCGCCGTGGTGATCCGGCTCTGCCGACCTCGCGAGGGGCGGGCCGATCGCGACGACGCCTTCCTGGTCCTGTGGCTGCTGCTGGAGGTCGCCGGTGCGCTGGTGCTGTCGCCGTTCTCGGCGGCGCGGAGGGCGATGGGCCTGGTAGTCGTCGGCACCTTGATGGCGGGCCGGCTGGCGTCGCGGTCCGGCCTCGACGGCCCGATGGCGTCGCGGATTCGGGGCGTCGTCGCGGCCGGGGTCGTGCTCGGCTGGGGCTTCTACGCCGTCGACCTCCGCGACGCCTGCGCCGTCCGCCGGGCCGCCGAGGACGCCGCCCGCCTGGCCCACGCCGGGAACCCCGAAGGGACCGTCTGGTACGTCGGCCGGTGGGGCTTCCGCTACTACGCCGAGAGGGCCGGCATGAGGCCGCTCGTCCCCGACGAGACGCACCTCCGGCCGGGCGACCGGCTGGTGATCGCCGACCCGAGGATCATCCAGCCCTCGATGATCCTCGACCCCGCGGCCACCCGGCCCGTCGGCGAGGTCGAGGTGAGCGACCCGCTCCCCTACCGCACCCAGCCCTCCTACTATTACGGCCGCACCCCGTTGCAACACGCCACCGGGCCCCGGATGACGGTCCAGGCCCTCCGCGTGACCGCCGACTGGACGCCCCGGACCGACCCGACGATCGCCGCCCACTCGTTTCACACCAAGGCGAGGCGATAGGGATGGAGGATGCCATCCCCTGATCCCCATCTCCCACCCCCCATAGTCAGGAGGCCCCGTGCCGAGCCCCCGACGAAATGACCCTCGACCTGGACGAGCTGCGCTACGAGCCCCTGGACCGTCGGCCGAGCAAGGTCCACCTGCCCGACCTCGGCCGGCCGACCGACCCGGGGGCGACCGTCGCGGAATGGCTCGACAGCCTGCCCGGCCTGCTCGGCGCCTCGGCGCTGAAGCGGCTGCGCGACGCGATCGTCCGCGCCCGCGACGAGGGCCGTCCCGTGGTGGCCGCTTTGGGAGGGCACGTCGTCAAGACGGGGTGCGCCCCTACCTCGTCGACTGGATCGAGCGCGGCGTGCTCTCCGGGCTGGCGCTGAACGGCTCGGCGGCGATCCACGACCTCGAGCTGGCCATCGCCGGCCGGACCAGCGAGGACGTCGGGGCCCGTTTGATGGAGGGGACCTTCGGCTTCGCCCGCGAGACGTCCGAGCTGTTCGACGCCGCGTGCGAGCGCGCCGCGATCCTGTCGTGCGGCCTGGGGGCCGCGCTCGGCGACGTGGTCCTCGACCGCGGCGGGCCCGGCCTCGAGACGAGCCTGCTGGCCGCGGCCCGGCGGCGCGACGTCCCGCTGACGGTCCACGTCGCCATCGGCACCGACATCGTCCACATGGCCCCCCGGCTCGACGGCGCCTCGCTCGGCAAGGCGACGCTCGACGACTTCCGCACGCTCTGCGGCCTCGTCGCGCGGATGGCCGGCGGCGTCTGGCTCAACCTCGGCAGCGCCGTCGTCCTGCCCGAGGTCTTCCTCAAGGCCGTCGCCGTGGCGCGGAACCTCGGCCGCCCGCTCGACGGCCTGACCACCGCCAACCTCGACTTCGACCAGAAGTATCGCGGCCTGCTCAACGTCCTCCAGCGCCCGGGCTCCGAGGGGATCGCGCTGACCGGCCACCACGAGCTGATGATCCCCCTGCTCCACGCCGCCGTGGCCTCCCGCGTCGCCCGATGAAAGAAATGAGCCACAGAGGACACAGAGGGCCACAGAGAAGATAAATAAAAAATTTGACAATTTTTAAAAATTCTTATTTAATTGTTTTCTCTGTGGTCCTCTGTGTCCTCTGTGGCTAATCCGTGTTTCCCATGACGATCGTCGTCTTCTGCCCGAACCTGGTCGGCGACACGGTGATGGCCACGCCGGCCTTCCGTGCGCTGCGGCGCGGGTTCGCCGGGGCGACGATGCTCGGGGTGATCAAGCCGCACGTGGCGCCGACGCTCGACGGCGCGCCGTGGTTCGACGGGCTCGTCCCGTTCGACCCGAGGTCGCGCGACCCGTCGCAGCGGGCGCGCGCGGTGGTGCGACGGCTCCGCGCCGCCCGGCCCGACCTGGCGGTGCTGCTGCCCAACTCGTTCCGCTCGGCGCTGGTGGCGTGGCTGTCGGGGGCGTCGCGTCGCGTCGGCTACGGGCGGGGCGGGCGCGGGCTGCTCCTGACCGACCGCCTCGCCCCGCCCCGCGACGCGCACGGGGGGCGACTGCCGGTGCCGATCGTCGACTATTACCTGGAGATCGTCCGCCTGCTGGATTGCCCGGTCGAATCGGTGCGGACCGAGCTGTTCACGACCGCCGCCGACGAGGCCGCCGCCGAGGGCGCCTGGTCGCGGCTCGGCCTGCGCCGCGACGAGCCGGTGGTCTGCCTCAACACCGGGGGGGCGTTCGGGCCCGCGAAGGCGTGGCCGGTCGAGCACTTCGCCGCGCTGGCGCGGCGGCTGGCCGACGACGAGGGCGTGGCCGTGCTGGTGGTCTGCGGGCCGGGCGAGCGCGACGCGGCGCGCGCGATCGTGGCGCAGGCCGACCGGCCTCGCGTCGTGAGCCTCGCCGACGGGCCGACGAGCCTCGGGCTGACCAAGGCGTGCGTCCGCCGCGCGGCCTTGCTGATCACCACCGACTCGGGCCCCGGCACTTCGCCGCCGCCTTCGACGTGCCGGTGCTCTCGATCTTCGGGCCGACGCACATCGCCTGGACGCGGACCTATCACCCCCGCGCGCTGCACGTCTTCCACCCGGTCCCGTGCGGGCCGTGCCAGAGGCCGACCTGCCCGCTCGGCCACCACCGCTGCATGCGCGACCTGTCGCCCGATGCGGTCTACGCGGCGGCGCGCCGGCTCCTCTAACCACGAAGGATGGGCCCATGCCGGTCTGGCTCGTCACGGGTGCGTCGGGGTTCCTCGGCCGTCACCTCATGGCCGAGCTCGACCGCCGTCGGGCGCCGGATGTCGAGGTCGTGGCGTCCGGACGCGGCCACGCTCCCCATTCGGTCGGTGGGGTGGGTCGGCGCGGCGCAACCCACCGTCCCGATGCCGATGGTGGGTTGCGCCGCGCCGACCCACCCTACCAGGGTCGGTTTGTTGGAGCCGACCTCGACGACCCGGAGAGCATCGGCGAGTCGATCCGGCAGGTCGGGCCCTCGGTCGTGCTGCACCTGGCGGGTCGGACGCTGCCCGCATCGGCCGAGGAGCTGTATCGCGGCAACACGATGGCGACGGTCCACCTGCTCGATGCGCTCCGTGCCTGGGGCCATCCGGCGCGGGTCGTGCTGGCCGGCTCGGCGGCGGAGCTCGGCCCGGTGGACGAGGCCGTCCTGCCGGTGGGCGAGGACCATCCCTGCCGACCGGCCGACCCCTACGGCCTGAGCAAGCTCCTGGCGACGGCCGCCGGCCTCGCGGCGCGGATGCCTCTGGAAGTCGTCGTCGCGCGGATCTTCAACCCGATCGGACCCGGCCAGCCCCCGTCGCAGGCGCTCGGGCGGTTCGCCGCGAGGCTCGCCGCGGGGCCGCGATCCCCTCTGATCGTCGGCGACCTCGACGCGCGCCGCGACTTCATCGACGCCCGCGACGTGGCCCGCGCCCTGATCGCCCTGGCGACCCGGGGGCGGCCGGGCCTGGTCTACAACGTGGGCACGGGCACGTCGCATCGGGTGGGGGACGGGCTGGACCAATTCATCCGGCTCTCTGGCCGCGACGTTTCGGTTCATGTCGATCCGAAGCTCGCCCGGCGCGCCGGGCCGCGCGACTCGCGGGCCGACATCCGGAGGATCGTCGAGCACACCGGCTGGAGGCCGCGGGTCGCCTGGGAGCAGAGCCTTCGCGACCTGTGGGACGAGGCGTATCGGCGGCCGCGGTTGCCATTGACCGCCTGAGGGGCGGCCCTTATCATGCGGCCCGAGGCCGACGGATCGCGCCCCGAGGGTTCAGGGAGGAGCCCCGATCGATGGCTGGCCGCCGCGGTTTGCTGGCGATCGTGCTCCTGGCGGCGGCTTTGCACGCCTCGGCCATCGCCCGCTCATCCCTCCCGGCGCAGGACGGCCTGAAGTTCATCCGGGTCGCCCGCCAGTTCCAGACGAAGCCCTGGGCCGATGTCGTCCGCGACACCGACCAGCACCCCCTCTACCCCGCCTTGATCGCGCTGGCCGAGCCGATCGTCGCCTCCTGCGTGGGCCGCGGGCCCGACGCCTGGCGGATCGCGGCGCAGGCGGTCGCGGCGCTCGCCTCGCTGGCGATGCTCGGGCCGCTGTACGGCCTGTCGCGGTCTCTGTTCGACGACCGGATCGCGCGGCTCGCCGTCCTGGTCGTCGTCCTGCTGCCGCAGACGGCCGCGATCGGGCACGACACCCTGAGCGACAGCCTCGGGATGCTCGCCGCCCTGTCGGCTCTGCGTTTCGGCGAGGTCGCTCTCCGCTCGGGAGGCTGGCCGTCGGCGGCGGGCTGCGGCCTCGCGGCCGGGCTCGGCTACCTGGCGAGGCCCGAGGTGGCGATCGTCCCCGTGGCGGTCGCGCTGGCCGCGGCCTTCCGGATGGTCCAGCGGCCACGACGGCAACAGGATGGGTGTGGGGTGCCACGGGTTCCGTCCTCGGAACCCGTGTGTGCGACGGTCGCCGAGTCACGGGTTGAAGACAACCCGTGGCACCCGGCGCTCGGCTGGCCGGCGTGATCGTGGCGTTCCTGGTCATGGTCGGATCGTACGCGCTGGTCAAGGGCGAGGTGTCGGAGAAGCTGGCGCTGCGCCTCGGCGCCAGGCTCGGTCCGAGCCGCATGGCGGTCCCCAAGGCGGGCCACTGGCTGCCTCGCGGGCTGGATGACCCGCGCTGGGACTTCTCGCCCAAGGAGGAGTCCGAGCCCGGCGAGGCCACGCCCCGGACCGCCCCCGCCGCGCTGCGGGGGATCGCCCTGCGATGGGCCGGCGGCCTGGGCGGGCCCTTCGCGTTCTTCGCGGCGTGGGGCGTCGCGCGCGATCGGTTCATCCGCCGGTTGGTCCAGGCCGAAGGGCGGGGATCGTCCGCGCGATGCCTGCTGGCGATCTACCTGGGGCTGTTCGTCCTGGCGCTCGTCCGCCACGCGACGACGCTCGGCTACCTGTCCGACCGTCATGTGCAGATGCCGGTCGTGGCGACGGTCCCGTGGGCGGCGGCCGGCATGTTCGTCTGCGCGGGGCGTGGCGGTCAAGCTCGGCTGGAGCCCGCGCCTCGCGAGGAGGTCGGCGACGGTCGGCCTGCTGGCGCTGGTCATCGCGGGGGTCGTCCTCCAGGCGAGGCCGGCGCACGCGAGCCGGTGGGGGCATCGCGAGGCAGGGCTCTGGCTGCGGGAGCATTCGAGGACGTCCGACGCGGTGCTCGACACGAGGGGCTGGGCGGCGTTCGTCTCGGGGCGGCCGAGCTACGACTACTGGCACGTCCGCCAGGCGTTCACCGACGCGAGACTCGCCTACGTCGTCGTCGGGACGGGCGAGCTGTCGGCGCCGAGCCGGCGCGCCGAGACGCTCCGCGCCGTCCTGTCCCATGCGGCCGAGCCGGTCGCCGAGTTCCCCGGGCGCCGCGACGGCGGCGGGGCCGGCGTGCGGGTCTACCGCTACCGTCGCCCCGCCTCGTGGGAGGGCCTGAACCCATGATCCACGGCACCTTCTGGGATCGCCTGGTGCGGGGGACGGGCTGGGCGTGGCTCGCCGAGCGTCACCGCAAGGCGCTGCCGCCCGACCTGCCCGAGACGGTCATGGAACTCGACGCGCGCGACCGGCTCCACGCCAAGCAGGGCCGCTCGACGGCCCGCGTCGTGTTCCACTCGGCCTCGGGGCCGCTGCCGGTCTACCTGAAGCGGCACTACCGGCTCCCGTGGCGCGCGCGGCTGGCGGCCCTGGTCCTCCCCGGCGGCCGGCACACGCCCGGCGCGGCCGAGTGGGCCCACCTGGAACGGGTTCGGGCGCTGGGGGTCGCGGTCCCCGAGGTCGTCGCGGCCGGCGAGCGGATCGGCCCCTGGGGGCGGCTCCAGGGCTTCCTGATGGTCGCCGAGCTGACCGGCTGCAAGCCCCTGCACGAGGCGCTGCCCGAGCTCGCCCGGTCGCTCGAACCCGCCGTCTTCGCCGCATTGAAGCGATCCCTGGTCGTCGAGATGGCCGGGATCGCCGCGACGCTGCACGGCCATCGCGTCTTCCACAAGGATCTCTACCTCTGCCACTTCTTCCTCGACCTGGGCCGCGTCGGCACGGGCAGGCGGATGCTCTCCCTGATCGACCTGCACCGGCTGGGCGAGCATCGCCGCTGGCCCGACCGCTGGCGCCGCAAGGATCTGGGCCAGCTCCTGTTCTCGACGGCGGGCGTGGCCGGCGTCGACGACCGCGACCGCCTCCGCTTCTGGGGCTGCTACCGCCGGCTCCTCGGCCTGCGCCGGCACCGCTGGCAGCTGCGGATGGTCCGGCTGAAGGCCGCGCGCTACCTCTCGCACAACCGCCCGAGATCGGGCACGGTTCCCGGATCGGAAACCCGAGATCCTCGGATGTCAGATTTCAGATGCCAGACGTTCAATTCCCGATGTCGGATTTGAAACTTGAAATCTCAAATTTGGCATTTACAGTCTGATATCTGAAATTAACCATATAGGGGGGCGATCGGCATGCACCTGGCTCTGAACTTCCGCCGGGTCGACCCGGACCGCGGCGGCGCGGAGACGTACGTGGTCGACCTCTGCCGCCGGCTCGTCGCGGCCGGGCACCGCGTCGACCTGTACGCCGAATCGTGGCGCGAGGGGGTGCTCCCGCCCGGCGTGCGCCCCGTCGCGGTCGCCGCGACCGGAGGGACCAGGCTGGCGCGGACCCTGAGCTTCGCCCGGAACTCCGAGGCCGCGCTATCGCAGGCGTTGCACGACTGCTCGGTCGGCTTCATCAACACCTGGCACCACGACGTCATCATCCCGCAGGGGGGCATCCGCGCCGGGAGCCTGGAGGCGAACGCCAGGCGCTTCCCCGCCGGCTGGAGGCGCGTGCTCTACCGCGCGGGCAGGGTCGCCGCCCCCGGGCACTGGGCCTACCGCGCCATCGAGCGCAAGCAGTACGACCCCGCGCCAGGCGCGGGTGATCGCCGTCAGCAACATGGTCAAGGACCACTTGCAGCGATACCACCACGTCCCCCGCACGCGCATCCACGTGGTCCCGAACGCGATCGACCCGGCTCGGCTGGCGGTCGGCCACGCGGGGGCCGTCCGCTGCGCGTTCCGCAACAAGATGGGGCTGAGGCCCGACGACCTGACCGCGCTGTTCGTCGGCCACAACCCCGCGCTGAAGGGCCTGGAGCCGCTCCTGCGGGCGCTGGCCGAGCGGTCGTGGCGCGACCCGTCGTCGCGGCCGATCCACCTGCTCGTCGTCGGCGGAGGCGCGACCGCCCGCTACCGCCGCCTGGCCGCGCGGCTCGGGCTGGCCGACACCGTCCACCTCGTCGGGTTCGTCCCCGACGTCCGCGCCTGCTACTGGTCGAGCGACTTCTTCGTCCAGCCGACGTATTACGACCCGTGCTCCCTGGTCGTCCTCGAGGCGCTGGCGTGCGGTCTGCCGGTGATCACGACCGCGTGCAACGGCGCCGGCGAGCTGATGGCCGACGGCCGCGAGGGATACATCCTCACCGCCCCCGACGCCCTCGGCGAACTGGTCGGTGCGCTCGACCGCATGGCCGACGACCACGCCCGCCGCACGATGGCGACGCACGCCGCGCGGCTCGGCCGCGAGCAGACGCTCGACGCCCACGTCGCCCGCCTGATCAAGGTCTTCGAGGAGGTCGCCGCCACCAAGACGCGCCGCGGACCCCACGTCCTCCGGCCGGCTTCCAGGAAGACGAATCGGATTTAGGATTTCACCACGGAGCACACGGAGACCACGGAGACGGACAGAAAGGGAGGGAAGGGAGTTCCTGTCCTCGTTCCCACGCTCCGCGTGGGAATGCCTCCGCGGACGCTCCGCGTCCGTCCGTCCGACGCAGAGCGTCGGCGATGGAGTTCCCACGCGGGGCGTGGGAACGAGGAATGACTCTCATCGTCTCTGTCCCCATGGCCTCCGTGTGCTCCGTGGTGAAATCCTCCTCTCATAACATAACAGGAGCGAGTCGCCATGCAGGCCGTCTTATTGGCGGGGGGCAAGGGGACGCGGCTGAGGCCGTTCACGCACGTGTTCCCCAAGCCGTTGATGCCGCTGGGCGACGCCGACCCGATGCCGATCATCGAGGTGGTGCTCCGCCAGCTGGCGCGGCACGGGTTCCGCGACGTGACGGTGATCACCGGCTATTTGACCGAGCTGATCGAGGCGTTCTGCGGCACCGGCAAGCGGTTCGGGGCGCGGCTGTCGTATCGCCGCGAGGCGACGCCTTTGGGGACGGCGGGGGGGCTGACGCTGCTCGACCGGCCGGGCGGGCCGGTGCTGGTGATCAACGGCGACATCCTGACGACGCTCGACTTCGCCGCGATGCACGAGTTCCACCGCGCGGGGGGCGGCGGCGACGATCGCGTCGTATCCGCGCGAGGTCCGCGTCGACTTCGGCGTCCTGGAGTTCGGCGACGACCCGCACGTGCTGGCCGGCTACCGCGAGAAGCCCGAGTTCTCGTTCCAGGTGAGCATGGGCGTGTACATCCTCGACCCGGTCGCCTGGGACTTCCTCGCGCCCGGGCGGCCCTTGCCGATGCCCGACCTGCTGGAGACGATGCGATTGGCGGGGCATCCGGTCCACTGCTTCCGCCAGAGTTGCTACTGGCTCGACATCGGCCGGCACGACGACTACGCCACCGCCAATGACATCTTCGAGGCGCCGCGGCGCCTTCCTCGGCGAGCCCGCGGCCCCCTTGCGGAAGATCGGACGCGACCAGTGAACCCCCACGTCGCGACCCTCCTGACCGTCGTGGTCGCCTACCTGATCGGGGCGATCCCGTTCGGCTACCTGACGGCGCGGTGGGCGCGGGGGATCGACATCCGCACGGTCGGCTCGGGCAACATCGGCGCGACCAACGTCGGCCGCGCGCTCGGCCTGCGGTTCTTCGTGTTCGTCTTCGCGCTCGACCTGCTCAAGGGGTTCCTGCCGACCTTCGGGTTCCCGAGGCTCGTCGCCGAGAGTGCCGGCCGCGTCCCGCCGGAGACGGGCGTCCTGGTCGCTTTGGCGACCATCCTCGGGCACAACTTCCCCGTTTATTTGCGATTCCGGGGCGGCAAGGGGGTCGCCACCAGCCTCGGGGCGCTGCTGGCGCTCGACGCGGTGGCGAGCGCCGCGGCGGCGGTCGGTTTCGTCGTGTTCCTGCTGATTACGCGGTACGTCTCGCTCTCCTCTCTGCTGGGGGGCCTGGTATTCGCCTTGGCCCACTTCGCCCGTGCGGACCATCCCCTGTCCCGGGACCAGATCGCCATGACCATCCTGACGATCGTGCTGCTGGCCCTGCTCGGCTTCCGGCATCGCAAGAACCTGGCCCGCATCGCGGCGGGGACCGAGCCGAAGGTCTCGCTCCGGAAGAAACGACAGCCGCCGTCGGGGTGCGTCGCGTGGATCTTGATCGTCGTCCTGGCGATCGGGGCCGCGGGGGCGGCGTGGGGCCTGTCGGTCCAGGCCGCGAGGCGATCGGAGCTGGCCCTCGGGCCCGATCGCCTGGTCGAGGTCGCGCGCGTCGGCACGGGATACCAGAGGGCCGAGCGGCTCGCGTTCGCCGATCGCGGCCGATTGCTCGCGGTCACCTGCCCGCGCTACGACCGTCTGGTGCTCTACCGCGTCACCGATGCCGAGGCGCTGGAGGTCGTGCGCGACATCGCGCTCGACGGCCAGCCCGTCGCGGTCTGCTCCACGGCGGACCTCCTCTACGTGCTCGAACGGCCCCCGGGCGACGCGAGGCACGTCGAGCCGGGCTGGTGGGAGGCGTTCGACTTCCGCGGCTTCCCGGTCGGCTCGCGATGCCGCGCCGGGATGTATCCCGACGACATGGCCGTGTCCCCCGACGGCAAGCACGCCCTGGTGCTCTCCTCGGGACGGGCCGAGGGGGACCCCGACAAGCCCCCCCCTGCCCTGGACGTCTTCGACCTCGGGATCGAATCCCCCGCGCAGCGTCGCCCGCCTGACGTTCGACCGCCCGGGCGACGACCCGTCGCGGCTGTCTTTGTCGGCGACGGGGCGGTGCGCGGCGGTCGCCTTGCTCGGCTCGGAGCAGGTCGCGGCGATCGACTGGTCCGACCGCGAGGCCCCTCGCCTGATCGGCCGGACCTCCCTGGCCGCGGACGGCATCGGCTACCCGTCGGCGACGGAGGGCGACTGGATCATGATGCCGGTGGCCCCGGAGCGCGACGCCGTCCTGATCCGCGGGGGCACCTCGGGCCGCGACTACGTCGCCGGCACCCTCCCGCACGGCCCGGGTATCCTGATCGCTGACGCGGCCACGCATCGCCTCCTGGGGCAACTCCCCCTGCGATCCGGCGCCCTGAACCTGAGCGCCAGCCGGCCGACGGGCCTCGCCTATGACCCCGGGCGCGGCCTTTTGGCCGCCGCGGGCCGCTCGGGGGGCGTCCACCTGATCGCGCTACGACATGAATAGTTCTTCGTCGGATGGGCACCGCCCACCGTCCCATCCGGGCGTGCATCCCGGTGGGCGGTGCCCACCCGACGAAGACTGACCCCGCGCGTCCGGGTGGCCTCATCTCGGGTTCGAAGGCTCATCGGACTCCAGCCGCAGGTAGCGGACGTTGCGGAACTCGGCGGCGACGCCGTGGTCCTGGAGGCCGAAGAAGCCGCGGAGCGGAGGGTGGCGTAGGGTCGGGTGCTGGTCCAACCGGGTGTCGAGGACCTGCCGGCCGTTGATCCAGACCTCGACGCGCAGGCCGCGGCAGCGGACCGTGTAGCGGTTCCACTCGCCGGGCGGTCTGGTCGGGTTCTCGGCGGGGGCGGCGTGGCGGTAGAGCGAGCCGCTGCTGTACTTGTTCGCCTGGCCGGCGTCGTCCTGCGCCTGGAGCTCCAGCCCGGTGCGCGACGGCCACGTCAGGCCCAGGGTCGAGACGCGAGGCTTGCTGTCCCGGCCCGGCGGGATCACCCATTCGACCGGACGGGCGCGGAGGAAGATGCCCGAGTTGCCCCCCTTGGGCACCTTCCAGTCGAGGCTCAGGATGAAGTCGTCGAGCTCGACCGGGCAGCGGAGCCAGCCGTACTCGTTGGGCCCGGGCGCGCAGACGATCGTGCCGTCGCGCCAGGACCAGGTGCCGGGGCGCTGCGACATCTCGGCCACCCAGCCGGCGAGGCCGTGCGCGGCGGGGTCGGTGAACCGATCGTCGACGACCGGCTCGGGCTCGGGGGGATGGCCCAAGGGCGACGGCCCTTGCGGCATCAGGTGCTTGTCGAGCCATTCGAGCATCGCGTCCCATTCGAGCAGCGTGAACTCCGGGCCCTGGCGGCCGTAGACCTGATAGCTGAAGCCCGACCGATTCCCCTCGGTGGCGTAGGCGCGGCGGGCGGTGTCCAGGAGGACCTTGACTCCCGAGGCGGGCGAGAGCGGGTCGCGGTCGCTGTACTGGACCTGGAGCGGCCTCGGGGCGCACAGCGCCAGGACCGCCTCGGTGTCGAAGTCCTTGAGCATCCGGCTCGCCCACGGCGCCGGCGGGGGCGCGGCATCGCCCTGCGCGGCCCTCCAGTCGGAGACCCGCGCAGGCCGCCCGAGCAGGCGCCGCAGCTGATCCGGTCGTCGAGGCCCATCAGCCACCAGGCGCGAGCGCGCCGAGCCCGACCCCAGCCACCGCGACCCGCTTCGGGTCGATCTCGGGGCGCGCCATCAGGGCGTCGAGCGCGATCAGGTCGCGGCGGAGCGTGGGCCCCCAGTGCTCAAGCTGTCCGGGCGGTCGGCCGTCGTCGGTCCAGGGGGCGACCGAGTCGTCGACCTCGCCGAGGCAGAGCACCGCGAATCCGCGCCGGACGAGCGTCTCGGCGAGCGGGACGCCGTCCGGGCCGGGCCGCTCCGGATTGACCGCGCTGCTCAGCCAGACGACCGCCGGGCGCGATGGCCCGCGCCGGCCTCCTCCGGCAGCAGGATCGTCCCCCTCACGCGCCGTCGCGGGCCGTCGTCGATCCAGACTTCCGCCCACCTCCGAGGTCGCGCGGGCCTCGTCTCCATGATCGGGTCCTTCGGCCTCGGCGGCAACTCGCCCAGCGCGTCCCCCACGTCGCGGCGGATCTCGATCCGCTTCGCCTCCCACGCGGCGCGATCCTTCGGGACCGCGAAGGGCTTCAAGGGCCTGTCGGCCCCCCGCAACGGCCCGGCCGCCAGGGCGAGGATACCGATCACACCGACCCACCCGACCCGGCGGCGCGCGCTCTTCATCAGACGTCCCCCCCTCACACGCACTCCAGGAGATCCGTGCCCGGGCTGCCGATGCCGGGTGCCACGGGTTCGTCCGCGAACCCGTGCGCCTCGGCCGCGCAACCTGCGCACGGGTTCGCGGACGAACCCGTGGCAACCCACGATGGCCTGCAGGGACCTCCTGGAATCCGAATCAGTTCCGACGGCCGAAGGCGTGCCCCCAACCTAA
Organism: uncultured Planctomycetaceae bacterium; assembly: GCA_963708145.1. Classification (GTDB taxonomy): domain Bacteria; phylum Planctomycetota; class Planctomycetia; order Isosphaerales; family Isosphaeraceae. The sequence continues at coordinate 2,048,307 of OY970189.1, forward strand.
TCGCGCGGCACGGCGGGTGCAACACGACGGCCGGAGGTGGTATCGTGGACTCGGGAGGTGACGCGATGGCGGTGCGGAGCGACGACTTCGAGACGGTCCCGGCCCCCGGGCCGCGGTTCTGCCCGTCCTGCGGGCGCGAGAGGGCCGACGGCGAGGGCCTCTGCCCCGAGTGCGGCGGGAGGCTGCTCCCGCGCGGTTACTGCGCGATCTGCGAGGCCACCTGGCCCCTGCCGGTGGGGCAGCCGTGCCCCAAGCACGACCTGGAGCTGGAGACGGCGCCGCGGCGAGGGCCCCGCGCCGTCGTCGACGGCCGGGCGCCGGCGTGGGTCACGGTGGCCACGTTCGCCGACGCGATCGCCGCCGAGGCGCCCCGCATCCGCCTGGAGGCCGAGGGGATTGCCACCGTCCTCGAAGGCGAGCGGATGGGGGGCCGGTCGATGTACCTCGTCGCCACCGGCGGCGTCAAGCTCCAGGTCCCCGAGGGCCAGGTGGCCGACGCGCGCGTCCTGCTGTCGCAGACGTGGGCGCCCCCCGTCGCCGACGACGACCTCGACGACGCCTGGGACGACCTCGCCCCCGAGCCCGGCTCCGTCCGGCGATCGGTCATGAAGGGGGTGATCCTCTTCCTCCTGCTCGCCCCCCTGCTGATGGCCCTGATCTCGCTGGGCCTCGGCCGCTGACCGCCCCGCGCGCCCCGCCCCTTGGGCTGGTAGGTCAGATGGGTAGGGTGGGTCAGCGCAGCGCAACCCACCATCCGAAATCCCGGTGGGTTGCGTTGCGCTGACCCACCCTACCCAATGCAAGTCATGCCGGGGAGGAAGACCGGCGTGCTCCACACGCCCTACCGGCCCGCCCGAGACCCCTCGGGCTGGTAGGCCAGCCACAGCGCCTTGAAGTAGCGGAGCACCCGCTCGGGGTCGGGGCTCGCGCGGGATCTCGGCGAGCGTGAACCCCTGGAACCCCTGCGCGTCGAGCAGGGCGAACAGCTCGGCCCAGGGATAATCCGCGACGAAGAGGTCGCGGAGGTGGACCTCGCGGACCTTGGGCCCGACCAGGCGGAAGTTCTCGCGGACCGAGCCGTCCTTGACGTCGGTCGGCACCGAGTTCCAGCAGACGAAGACGTTGGGGTGGTCGGCGTGCTCGATGATCCTGGCCAGGTTGGGGAGCAGGCTCGTGACGGCGCCGTGGACCTCGACGCGGATCTCGACGCCGAAGCCCTCGGCGTCGTCGCCGACCTCGTGCAGGGCGCGGCCGATCTGGCGGAGGGTGGCGTCGAGGTCGGCCCCCCTGGGGATGCCGTTGGGCCGGACCTTCACGCCGGGCGCGCCGACGTCGTGCGCCAGCCGGACGTACTGCTTGGTCCCCTCGACGTTCTTGCGGACCTCGGCCGGGTCGCGCGACTGGTACTCGAAGGCGCTGCCGAGCCCGGCGAGGTCGACCGGCGAGTCGTCGAACCGCCTCTTCACCTCGCGCCTCTGCTCGGCGGACAGGTCGACCTCGACCTTGTGCGCGTGCCCGGTCCGCAGCTCGACCCCCGCGTAGCCGAGCCTTTCGAGCTTCTCCAGGATCGTCGGCAGGTCCCAGTCCTTCGCGATGTTGTACGTCACGGTCCCGAGCTGGAGCATCGGTCGGTCCCTCGCGTCGCGGGTTCCGGCGCCACGCCCGCCACTGTCGCCGATCCCGCCGCGGCGATCAAGCGGCCGGCGAGTCGTCCGAGAGGACGGACCGCTTTCGAGCCCGGCCTTGCCGACGGGAGGGGTGACCGTGATGGGCCCGTCCGTCGGCGCCGCCCGACCGACGAGGACTACGAGGGCTGCCGGACCAGGTCGAACAGCAGCCGCACGGCCGCGCGCCGGCCGTACCTCTTGTCCACGTACTTGAGCAATTGTTTCCGGGATTGGATGTAGTACGTGCTGTCCGACCACTCCGGGCCCGAGCCCGCCTTGGAGTCGAGGTCATCCTCCAGGGTGGCGAGCAGGTCGGTGTCGACCAGGTCCTCGAGCTTGTCCTGCTGCAACTGGCGCCACTCCGACCGCTTGACCTGCGAGTGCTCGAACCGCTTGCCGACCGAGCCGAGGCAGTTCCGGCACGACATCAGCGGGTCGGGCGAGTCGAGGTAGGCCCGGAGCTCCTCGCCGAAGGCCGGGGAATCGGCGATCTTGATCCCGTCGACGTTCGGCGAGGGGAACTTGCCTTCGAGCATCCGGGGGAGGAAGACGGCCTGCGGGCACTTGAAGAAGTACCCCGCCTCGATGTTGTGGCAGTGCAGCCGGTGGACGATCAAACACGTATTATAAATACGCTTGATCATCTTGAAGTCTTTCGTGCCCGTCTCCGAGTACGACTCGCGGAACTCGTTGCGGACGGTCATGAACAGGTGGGTGCCGTGCTTCTTGGCCTTCTGCTGGCAGGCCCGCACCTGCTTCGGGGTCATCTCGCGGCCGGGGTAGACGGAGACGTCGACGTGGTCCACCGCCTCCCAGAACGCGTCGGGCATCTTCCAGAGGAGCAGCCCGTTCGTGCCGACCGAGATGTGGTTGGTGATCCCGGACGCGCGCACGGCGGCGACGACGGCGAGGAAGTCGGGGTGGAGCAGCGGCTCCCCGCCCAGCAGGCGGAGGTTCTCGGAGCGGTAGAACTTCGCCATCACCCGCAGGTCGGCGCCGAGGACCGCCGGGTCGACGAACTCCTTCGACCAGACCGGCGACAGGTGCGAGCAGCCCCGACACGACAGGTTGCAGTGATGGGCGACGCTGACCTCGCAATAGTTGGTCTGGATGAGGGGAGGGCTGCCGGCCGGGGCTTCCGGGGTCTGCGTGGCGCTGGCCATATCCGTCACCTCCGCGGCGGTCGGCCGCGGCCTGAAATGAAGTGTGAGTTATAAATCCATTTGTCAAATCGACTAACATCAAATCCGCATGGCGATGGCCCGGTGCGAGGGCCGGGCCCTCCGGGGCCGATCCCCGGCGGGGGCGAGGCGGTGGGGGCGGGTCGGCGCCTGCTCCGCATCGGTGCGGGCCGCTTGCCATCGTTCGTGATGAGAGCATCGCAGGCAGCCAATGTGGACGAATGAGAGCCATAAGTCAAGAAATAAACTCCTCGATTCGGAGCCGAGATGGAACGTTCCGATGGCGGAGCGGGCCGACGCACCGCCAGAATCACCATCGGTCGGTGGGGTGCGACGCGCCGACCCGCCCTGCCCGCCGGGTGCCCGGGCCGATTTGGGTGCGATCACGGATTCGGGTCGATCCGGGCGGAAGGTCCGGGTGGCCGGGGCCCAGCCCGCGGAGCGGGGCGTGCCCCGGGGCGCTGGCGACGCCCCCGGGGCACGCCCCGCTCCGCGGGCTGGGCCCCGGCCACCCACCGCGCACCAAGCGACCAGAAAGAAATACGGCACTCGGCCGATTTTGAGAGCGCGCCGGCCCGATCCCTCGATGATGACATTATGGTGGGTGCGCTGGGCACCCGACCGACCGATCCGTCGTCCGAGCGAGCCGATCGAGGCACCATCATGAAGCGCATCGCGAGGAAGCTCACCGGGGCGAAAGTCGCCACGAAGACGCGCACCACGAAGGCGCGCACCGGGAAGAAAGTCGTCAGGAAGAAGCTCACCAAGCCGCAGCGCCGCGCCATCAACCGCCGCAACGGCGGCTGCGCCAAGGGCCGACCCAAAGATACCACGAAAACCAAATATAACGCCTTCAAGCACGGCATGACGGCCAAGTCGTTCACCCTCCCCAACGAGGACCCCGCCGTCGCCCAGCAACTCGCCGACGACTGGGACCGCTTCTACCGACCCCAGGACCCCGCCGAGCGCCACTTCGTCACCCTCTGCGTCGGCGCCGAGATCCTCTCCGCACGCGCCGTCCGCGCGCACCACGCCAGGGTCGCCGAGCAGGTCCGCGACGCCGACGCCGACTGGCTCCGGCGCGACGAGGAGACGCTGGCCCACCTGATCGAGATGCTCAAGACCGACCCCGCCGCCGCCGTCCGCGAGATCCGCCGAAGCGCCTCGGGATGCCGCTGGATGATCCGACGCTGGGAGGCGCTCGACGAGGTGCTCGCCACCAAGGGCAACTGGTGCGAGGTCGACAGAAACGACGCGATCCGGCTGCTGGGCTTCCGCCCCGAAGGCGAGCACCTGCGGTTCCACCCCGACGCCTGGTTCTACCGGATGATGAACATGGCCTGCTTCCCGCGGCCGTGGAACCTCCTGCCGGTGTGGCTCTTCGCCGAGCGCAGATGCCCGAGCGGTTCATGGACACCTACAGCGCCGACCAGATGCCGCCGGCCGAGGAGGCGCGCCGATCCTCCGCGCCATGATCGCCGACCAGCTCGGCCCGTTGCGCGAGCGCGAGGCGTACCTGCGCGAGGCGATCGAGGTCCCCGACCGGGCCGAGGCTCCCGAGCGGGCGTTGATCCTGAAGGACAAGGACGAGGCGCGGCTGTTCCTGCGCTACTACGGCGAGTCGCGGTCGACGTTCTTCCGCGCGCACGCGGCGTTGGTCAAGGCGATCAAGGGGCGCGCCGAGCAGGCCGCGGCGCTGGCGGAGGAGGCCGGAGAGGGGGCCGATCCGGACCCCGAAGTGCCCCCGATCTCGCCCTCGGCCGAGGCGCCCGAGGCGGTTTCCCGAAACGAAGCGAAATCGGCCGGTGATCCGAGCGTAAGTGATGAGAACGGATCGACTTCGGTCGATCCCGAGGTCGAGCGGGTGGCCTCCGCTTCGGGCCCCGAAGGGGCGGGGATCGCGGCGCCTTGGGGATACGAGCCGCCCGCCCCGGTCGTCGCGGCCGTCGCGGGGGGGATCTCGGAGCCGATCGGGGGCCTCGACGGGGTCTCGTAGGGCCTCCGCGGGGTCCGGATCGGGGTCGTCGGGCGCGGATCGGGAGCGGTCCCTGGGGAGGGTGCGCGCGGAGGGGGCCGTCGGGGCGGCGCGTTGCCCGATGGGGTCGCGTAACCTAGGATAAGCGTGGCATGCCCGCGCCCCGGCTCATCCGTCGCGGATCAATCCATGGAACAGCTCTTATTCTGGACCTACATCGTTCTCGATCGTGATCGCCGGGCTCGGCGTGGGCGAGGGGCTGGAGCCGCGGCTCGGCCCGCTGTCGGCCGCCCCGCGGCCACCGGCCCGACCCCGGCGCGGGCGAGGTAGGCCATGCATAGAGATCGCCCCCTGATCGCCTTGCTCTTGCCCGCGCTGCTCGTCGCGGCCCCGTCCTGCGACCGGGGCCGCCCGCCGGCCCCCGCGTCGGCGGCCGCGGCCCATCGGGGCGTGACCGCGCTCGGCGCCGGCGCGGAGGTCCCGACGGCCTCGGGGCAGACGATTTATGTGCCGACGTATTCCTACGTCAACATCACCGACGCCGCCCGGCCGTTCAACCTCGCCGTGACGCTGAGCGTCCGCAACGCCGACCCGAAGGAATCGATCGTGGTGACGGCGGTGCGGTACCACGGCGCCGACGGGCACCTGGTGCGCGACTACCTGCCGAGGCCGGTGCGGGTCGCGCCCTGGCGGCGCTCGACTCGTTCGTCAAGGAGAGCGACACGAGCGGCGGGTCGGCGACGAGCTTCGTGGTCGAGTGGTCGGCCGACCGGGCGGTCGTCGCGCCGGTCGTCGAGGCGGTGATGGTCGGGACGCTCGGCAACCAGGGGGTCTCGCTGCTGGGGACCGGCCGCGTCGTCGCCGAGCACGGCCGCTGAGCCGCGGCCTCGAATTCTCAATCCGGATGGCCGATCGGGCCCGGGCGGTCTGGACGACGGCGCCCCCGGGGCGTAAGCTAGAGGTCGTCCGATTCGACGACCGGGTAGCTCAGTCGGTAGAGCAACGGACTTCAACGGAAGCAGACTCGGGAGCCTCGCGCGGGAAGAAACCGAACCGCACGAGTGGATGCCGCAGTATGCTGGGACGCCCTGAGAGCCCTCGACACCACAACGTCGCCGGCGACGGCAAGCGTGACGGTCGGAGAAGGCGAGGGATTGGGTGATCAGCAGGCAAGGGACCGGCGGATCGCCGGCCCCGGCCCCAGAGACTAGACGCGGCACGCCTGCGATGGCGAAGGGATAGTCCAGACTCTCAACGCGAGGGGCGGCCCGCGGGCCGCCCTCGGCGGTCGGCGAAAGCCGATGGGGTACGTTAATCCGTTGGTCGAGGGTTCGAGCCCCTCCCCGGTCACTGTCATAAGTGAGTGCTTGCCCGATCCGCGATGGCGGGGGACCGCCCCGGGGCGGTGCGGCCGGAGAGCCGGCCGGGGCCAATCCGGCGCCGTCCGATCACGGCGCGACGTCCGGATCGTGCCGGTCGACACGGCCCAGCAGGCCCCGGAACCGTTCGAGGATCGGCCGCGACTCCGACCGCCCGGCGAGGTTGCGCGACTCGGCCGGGTCGGAGGCGAGGTCGAACAACTCCTCGCGCCCGTCGCCGTAGCGGATGTAGACGTTCCGATCGGCGGCCAGGGACTGCATCAGCCCCGGCGGGAAGGGGGCGGGAGAACGAGGGTCCACCACCCCCCGCCCGATCGTGATCTCCGAGAGGACCGGGTCGGGCGCGAGGCGGTCCGTTGCGAGGGACGGGTCCCAGAGGCGGGCGAGGGTCCGCCCGGGGAAGGGGGAGTCGGCCCCCATCCCGACCCTCTCGATGATCGTGGCGGGCAGGTCGCGGAGGCTGATCGTCTCGCGGACGACCCGGCCGGCGGGGATGCCCGAGGGCGCGACGATCAGGAAAGGCACGTCGACCTCGGGCCGGTAGAGGCTCGCGGCATGGCCGTAGAGCCGGTGCTCCCCCAGGTGCTCCCCGTGGTCGGAGGTGACGATCACCAGGGTGTTCTTGAACACCCCCCGCTCCCGGAGCGCGTCGAAGAGGCGCCCGAGCTGCTCGTCGAGCGCGGCGAGGCAATCGTCGTAGGCGTCGCGGGCCAGGGCGACCTCCCTCTCGCGGAGGAGCGTCTTGTCCAGGAGCGACCAGGCGGCGAGGGTCGCGTAGTCGGTGGCGGTCGTCGGGCCGGGCCCGAAGCGGTGGTCGGACCCGTCGGGGAGCAGGTAGGGGTCGTGGGCGTCGATGTAGTTCAGGAAGGCGAAGAACGGCCGGTCCCCCTCCCTCCGCGAGAGCCAGCCCAGGAAGTCGCGGTTGATCCGCTCCGCATACTTCCTCTGGAACGCGGCAAGGGACCCCGTGCCGGCGAGCCGGAGGAGGCGGCCGCCGACCTCGGAGCAGCGGAGCGCCGCGGCGGGCGAGATGGTCAGGTCGCCGTCGAAGTGGTCCTCGTAATGCACGAAGCCGCGGCCGAGCCCGAACCAGGAGTTGCAGAAGTAGTTGTTGGCCACGAACCCGGCGGTCTCGTAGCCGCGATCGCGGAGGAACTCGGCCAGCGTCGGGTAGGTCTCGTCGAGCGGCTGATGCGCCCGGGAGAAGAGCTCGTGGGGCCATCGGCCGGTGAACATGCTGGCGTGCGACGGGAGCGTCCAGGGCGCGGTTGCGCGGGCGCGGTCGAAGCGGACTCCCTCGCGCGCCAGACGCGACAGGTTGGGCGTGGTGTCGCGGCCGTAGCCGTAGAGGCTCAGGCGATCGGCGCGGACGGTGTCGAGCACCACGAGCAGGACGTTCGGGCGCCGGGACGAGCCGCCGACAGGCGGGCCAGCGCCCGGCGCTCGGCCAGCGAGACGCGGTGATGGGTCAGCCCGGCCAGGATCGCCACGACGCCCGCCATGACGGGGAGGCTGACCCGGATCAGGCGATTCAGCGATCGGGGATGGGCGGCGAGCCGGCGTGCGACCCGGCAGGTGAGACCGAGGGAAAGGACCACGCAGGCGGCCGGGTGCAGCCTTCGAATCGCCAGCGAGAGGGTCAGCAGCGAGAGGAAGACCAGGGACGGGCCCGCCAGGCGGGTCGCGGTGCGCGGCCAGGCGCGGGCGGCGATGGCGAGGATCAGGCCGCAGGCGACGAAGATCATCAGGTTCGCGACGGGGATCATCCAGGGGAAGTGGCGATTCATCTGCAGGTTGCCCAGCGCCGCCGAGGAGTAGAGGTGCTTCCTCGCGACCAGCAGCCCCAGCTCGAGCTGGCCGGTGGCCAGCCCGAACCAGGCCGCCATCAGCAGCTTGCACGGGGGGGCTTCGGGCTCGACCTGGCGCCACCTCCCGAGCCGGGCCGGGACGTAGCTCTTCACCGAAGCGCGGGGGGGATGGGCGCACCGTCCGTCATCGAGCGATCCTCCGGAAAGAATGGGCCGCGGAGGGACACGGATCAAGCGGATGAGTGCAGATCAGATCGGCGGCTATCCGCATCGATCCGCGGCCCTCCGCGGCCCTTTCGGGGTGTGCGGACCCGAGCCATCACCGCCCTCGATGAGGGTCTCAGGCGATGTAGCCGAGGCCGCTCAGGCGGCTGCGGACGATCTCCTCGGCGTCCGGCGAGTAGCCCTGCCCCGAGGGCATGGTCGCGTCGCATCCGGAGACGAGCGAACGCCCCTGCATCGTCGCGGGGACGTCGTAGCCGCCCAGCTCCAGCAGGGTCGGGGCGATGTCGAGCAGGTGGGCGCCTTCGACCTCGCCCAGAAGAGGGCTGTTCGACGATGCGAGGATGAACGCCCCGTGCTGGGCGTGGTTGCAGTCGTCCGGCCCGGTGTCGTTCTCCCGGACGTGGATCGTCGGGTAGCCGACCCCGCCGACCGACCTCCAGGAGAGGCCGCCGAAGTGGACGATCAGGTCGGGGGCGACCCGTCGCACGTCGCGGTAGATCTCCTCCGGCCGGAAGGCCAAAGTCCCGAGGGGCTGCCCGTCGGGGCCGGCCGTCGCTTCGAACCGCGCCTTGACCTCGTCGCGGAAGCGCTCGTAGTCCGAGGGATCGATGACGCCCCGGGGCTCGCGCCCCTTCACGTTGAAGAAGACGCGGGCGTAATAGCCCCCCTCGCTCCAGGCCCGCGTCCGGTCCCAGTCCACGTCGAGCCCGGCGAAGGGCGTGACCTCGTCGGGATAGCGGTTCAGGACGAGCAGCCCCTGCTCGATCAGCCACTCGTTGACGCAGAAGCCGCCGTCGAGACGCCTCGCCCCGTGGTCCGAGACCACCAGGACGACCGTGTCGTCGGTCAGCAGCTCCAGGAGGCTCCCGACCTCCTCGTCGAGGCGGCGGTAGTAGTCGCGGATGACGTTGCGGTAGGGGCTGTCGGGCTCGTGCAGCACGTGCTCGGGGTCGTGGTACTTCCAGAAGCCGTGCTGGATGCGGTCCAGGCCGATCTCGACGATTTGGAAGTAATCCCAGTCGGAGTCCTTCAGGAAGTGACGCGCCACGGCGAACTGCGTGCGGCTCATCGCCTCGATCTCGCCCTTGAGCCACGCCTTGTCGTGGGTGCGGAAACCCTTGACGTCCACCGGATAGTGCCCGACGATCCGCCCGATCTCGCGGCCGAGGTCGGCCGGGTGGGTGAAGACGTCGCGCGTTGTGTCGGGGGTGAGGAAGCAGCCGACGGAGAGGCCGTTGACCTTACGGGGCGGGTAGTTCGGCGGGACGCCGATGACGACCGAGCGGTTCCCTTCGCGCGCCACCTGGTCCCAGAGCGCCAGCTCGCCGATCGAGCGTCGAGCCCACGATCCCCAGGCCGTCATACGAATGATCGTTTCGGTTCCGGAAGCCGTAGACGCCGAGGGAGCCCGGGTCCTGGCTCGTCGCCATGCACATCCACGCCGGCACGGTGATCGGCGGGACGATGCTCTCCAGGCGGCCGTGACAGCCGGCGTCCATCAGCCGGCGGATGTTCTCCAGCCGTTCGTCGCCGAAGAGGAGCTCGGGGGCGGCGCAGTCGAGGCCGATGACCAGGATCTTCATGAGAGCAAAGAACTCCCTTCCATCGGGGGACCCTTGGGGACGCCCAGCGCATCGAGGATGGTCGGGGCGAGGTCCGTCAGCGCCGCCCCCTCGTCGCGGAACGGCCGGTCCAGGAACAGGACGCCGGGCACGAGGACGGGGTCGATGATATGATCGCCCCCCCACTTCTTGACGTTGTCGGCGAAGAGCCCGCAGGGCACGCCCCCCATCGACGTCTCCCACGAGGCGCGATACCCCTCGGCGAGGAGGACGAGCAGGTCGGGGGCCTCGTGGACATAAGGGCCGGAATAGACGGCCTCGCGCGGCAGGGCGCGGCGCACGGCCACCGCGTCGCCCTCCGGGTCGCGGAGCCCGGACAGCTCGCGGGCGATGTCGGCCTTCAGCGCGTCGGCCTCGCCGGCCTTGACGATCCCCTGCCCCTCGCGCCCTTCGAGGTTGAGGTAGATGCCCCCGAGGCCCAGGGCGTAGGCCCTCGTCCGCGACCAGTCGACGCCGCGGAGCAGGTCGCCCGCGTGCTCGCCGGGACCGGCCCCGCCGCGGAGGGCGAGGAGGCCGCGGTCGTGCAGCCAGGTGTTGATGTGGAACCCGCGCCGGAAGCTGTTGAAGCCGTGGTCGCTGAGGACGACGACGAGGGTCTCGTCGTCGGCGAACTCGAGCGCCTTGCCGACGACGTCGTCGCCGCGACGGTACTGGTTCTCGACGACGCGGGCCATCTCGGGCCGCGGCGGCTCGCCCCGATTGGCCGGATGCCCCGGCTCGCGGAACCGCCAGAACAGGTGCTGGACCCGGTCGGGCGTGTCGAAGAGGCAATAGAACAGCCCCTCGTCGAACCGCCCGAGCTCGTGGAGCATCATCGCCTCGCGCTCCCTCCAGGCGGTCTCACACTGGTCGAGGAACGCCCCCTCGCCGAACCTCCCGTTGCTGAGCCCGGCGTGGTCCTCGACCATCCCCGTGGTGTGGTACGGGCCGATCGAGCGGGCCAGCTCCCAGGAGAAGTCCTCCGGGGCGCTGATCGGGAACAGGGGCAGTTCGGGGTCGAAATTGATCGGCGAGGCGTAGAGATCGAAGCCCGGGCCGAGCCGCACCAGGTGGAACCGGACGATGCCCCGGATCGTCTGGAACAGGCCGGCCTTGAACTTGACGCGGAGGGGTTCGCTCCACCTCCCCTCGTAAACGGCGACCTCCTGCGATCCCCCCGACAAGCAGACGATCGCCCGCCCCTCGGCCGGGTCGAGGCGGATCGCCAGATCGCTCCGGAGGTCGTCGCGCGACTTCGGGTTGCGAGGGCCGATGAGGTGGGTGGCGATCGCGCCGTCGTCGATGCGGACCCGGACCACGTTCTCGCCCTCGCGAGGGGTCGCATCCTCGGCCGAGGTGTAGAAGGTGGAGGTCCCCAGGCCGCCGCGGAGGTCGGGGACGCCCATCCCCGAGAGCATCCGGCCCCGGATCGGGTCGGGCGGGTACGTGCACGGGCAGCGCACGACGGTCGAGCCGACCCCCGCGGCCGAGAGCAGATCCCAGACCGCCGTCCCGCGGCGGAGGTTCACCGCCCGGGGCGGCACGAATGCATTCTTCTGCTCGTATCGGTTCAGAGACAGGTCGGGCAGGTAGGTCGCGGGATCGCGGCGGATGAAGTCGAAGATGCCGTGGCCCCCCGGGTTCGTCCCCGTCGCGAAGGTGGACCACGCCACCGGGGTCTGCGCGGGGCACGTCGTCGCGACCGTCCCGTATCCGCCCCTCGCCCGCAGGCGCTGGAGGTTCGGCAGCTCCCCCGCGGCGAGCAAGGGCCCGACGATGCTGGGTTCGAGCCCATCGAGCCCGATCGCGATGACCCGTTTCACGGCGAGTCCCTCCTCAGGGCCGGCGCCCGTCGACCTGTGACCGCGCGTCCGCCTCGACCCGGAAGTGGGGCCTCGGCATTCTCCCCGGCCTCACGAGGCCCGCAACTCGGGGGCGGATCAACCGCCTGAGCACCCGGATCGAGGCCCGGCTGAACATCAGGAAGAGGCCCGCCACGGTCGCCAGGACCGACGTGAGCGGCAGCATCGTCTCCGGACCGAAGTAGGCGAAGATTGGACCCGTCATCGCTCTGAAACCTTCCTATGGTTGGAGTTGGGAGGAGGCCGCGAGGAGCCCGGGCCGCGCGGCCTCGTGGCCGCGGAGCACCCGCCCCGCACGGCTGTCTCGTCGAGGACTGCTCGGTGGAGCGGGCCCGATCGCCGGCAACGACGCGCCGGCGGGCGACGTCCCGCGCCGGGCCGCCTCGGACCTCGGGCCGCTCCCGATCGGGAGCGGGCGCGCGACCCGCAGGACGGCTCCAGCACACAGGTTCGATCGTCGGTGATTCGCGGGATGGGCCCGCCGGCCGGGAGTGGAGGGATCAGCAGGTCAATCGGCAGAGATGGATCGGGAGCTCGAAGGACCTGGCGGAACAGGCGGATGCGCGTCGTGCCATCGTCCGTCGTCCGCAGTCTTGCGAATGAGCGGGGAGGGGGTGAGATTTGGGGAAGGATCGACTGGGAGCCATACTTTTGCCTGACCACGACTTCGACGTGGGGCCAATCGGCCTGCTCCGGGGCGTCGTCCTCCTCGTCAGGGCCTTCGGGCAGGAGTGCGGTGAAGAGGTCCCGCAGGAGTCTCGCCGCGGACCACGGGGCGGTGCCCGACGAGACGCAGACCCTCTTCGACTCGGACCGAGGGTTCGGAGGGTTCGGCCCGCCCGGCAAGTTCGAAGGGGGGATCAGGGAAAGCGAGAGGCACCTGGACGCCAATTTCCAGGTACGCCAGCGTGAGCGCCACGGCGCGGGAGAGAAGCGGTCCGTTCTTGTGGTCTCGATCCATGATCCCACATCCGATGTTCCGGGCCGACCGGCGACCTCTCGCGCCGGGTCGAATAGGAGCGTACTGCGATTATCGGCAAGGCCATCCCCCGAACCTCACCGTTTTACTGATCTTTACAATCGGGACGGCCGATGGGGAGCCTCGGCCTCGCGATCAACCCGCTCCCATCCGGCACGGGCCGGACGCCTCCCGCGCCGTAAGCGCTCGGCCAAACCATCCTTGGCGCCCATGGTAGCTTCGATCCCGGAGCCCCACGTCTCATCTTCGGGAGAACGATCATGCTCGGATTCGGACCGCCGGCAAGTCGCCGGCGCGGCGCGGCGCGAATGGTGGCGCCACCAGATCCAACGTCAGAAAGAGGCGCAGCCTGAGTGTCGCCGAGTTCTGCCTCCGACTCGGCGTCAGTACGGTAACGTTCTACGCCTGGAAACGGCGCTTTTGCGAGGCAGCACCAGCCTTGCCCCGCGTTCCTGAGAAGCCCTCGGCCCGGCCTTTGCCCGAAGCGAACGGTGCCTCGATTCCCGCCTTCCTGCCGGTCTCGATCCTCGATGCCCCTGCCGCCGGGCAACTGGAGATCGAGCTGGCCAATGCCTGCATCGTGCGGCTCAAGGGGGCCGTTGATCCCGAATTGCTCCGCATCGCCATCCGGGCGGCCGGCCGGCTCGGCGGCCATGGACGAGGAGGCGATTGATGCTCCCTCAACTCTCCGCGGCCGTCCGCGTGTTCCTTTGCACAAGACCGACCGACATGCGTAAGGGTTTTGACGGCCTTTCCGGATTGGTCCAGGAGTGCTTCAGCCAGGATCTCTTGACCGGCCATCTCTCCCTCTTCCTCAACCGTCGCAGGGATCGGATCAAAATCCTCTATTTTGACCGTGACGGGCTGGCGATCTGGTACAAGCGACTTGAGGTCGGTTCCTTCCAGAACCCGGTGCCCACGCCGGGCGCCGCGCAGCTCTCAGGCTCCGCGGGGATCGAACCCTCCGTCACCGACCTGGCCCTGATCCTCAACGGGATCGACCTGGCCACCGCGCGGCGGCGCAAGCGCTACGGCCGGGTCGGCTGAACGTCGCCGGGCAGAACAATTCGAGAATCCATCGAATAAAGCTCCGTCTGATACGTCTAAGTCATCATGACGGAGCACTCACCTCCCATCCCCGACGACCTGGCGACCTGCCAGGCGCAACTCCGGGCGGTCCTGGAGCAACGCGCCGCCTTGCTCCAGCGCTTCCACGACCTGGAGCGTCAGCTCGACGAGGCCTGCGCGACGACCGAGGAGCTTCAGGCGCATACGCCTGCCTGAAGGAAGAGTACCTGGCCTTGAAGCGGCTGCTGTTCGGGCCGCGGCGGGAGCGGCTGCCCGAGGCTCCCGGACAAGGTCACCTGTTCGACACGGCGCCCGCGGCGAGCATGCCCTCGGAACCGACCGCCAGCGATCCGAGTGACCCCACGCCCGCAAAGCACCGTAAGGGCCACGGCCGGCGTCCCCTCGGTGATCATCTGCCGCGTCGAGACGTGCTCCATGACGTACCGGAGGAGGACCGCACGTGCCGTTGCGGCCGCGCCAGGGCGAGGATCGGCGAGGACGTGACCGAGCAACTCGACTACATACCGGGCAAGATCGAGGTCCTGCGCCACATCTATCCCAAGTACGCGTGCTCCCGCTGTAAGGACGGCGTGACCACGGCCCCGACCGCATCCGGCCCGATCGCCGGCGGGCTGGCCGCGCCCGGGCTCCTGGCTCATGTCCTCGTCAGCAAGTTCGCCGAGCACATGCCGCTGTACCGCCAGCAGGACGAGCTGGCCCGGGCCAACATCTTGATTTCGCGGAGCACGCTCTGCGGCTGGCTCGAGCAATGCGCCCAGCTCTTCAAGCCTCTGGTCGGGTTGATGCACGAGGAAGTGCTCAAGTCGGAAGTGATCCAGGGGGACGAGACGCCGGTCCCGGTGCTGGACCGCTCGCGCGATTCCACCAGGAAGGGCTACATCTGGTCGACGATCGGCGACCGCCCCCATCCCTACACGACCCTCCACTACACCGACTCGCGGAGCCGGGATGGGCCGGCGGCGTTCTTGAAGGGCTTCACGGGTTACCTGCAAACGGATGGCTACTCCTCGTATGAATCGGTGGTCAAGGGGTCGGCGGGCAAGATCATTGCCGTCGGCTGCTGGGCCCACGTGCGCCGGGAATTCTTCGACGCGCGGCACAACCAGCCGCGCGAGGTGCACTACATGCTCGGCTTGATTGCCCAGTTGTACGACGTCGAGGATGAGGTTCGTTGCCGGGGCGACCAGGAGCGGCTGGCGGCACGTCAGGAACGGAGCCTGCCGGTGCTGAAGCGAATCGAGGAGTATCTCCGCGAGCAGAAAGGGCGCGCGTTGCCCAAGAGTCAGTTCGGCAAGGCGATCAACTACGCGCTGAATCAGTGGGGGGCGCTGCTTTTGTACGCGGGCGATGGCCGGCTGGAGATCGACGACAACTCCTCGGAGAGGACGTTGCGACCTTGCGCGATTGGAAGGAAGAACTGGATGTTTTTCGGGAGTGATCGAGGCGGTGAGACGGCGGCGATCTTGATGAGCGTCCTCTCCGGCGCCAGGCGACACGGGATCGAGCCGTTCGCGTATGTCCGTCAGTTGCTGATCGTGCTGTCCTCGGCCGACGTGGACCTGAGGTCGCTCTTGCCCGACGTCTGGATCGCCGCGCATCCCGAACACTTCCCGCAGTACCGCCGTGATGAGGCGGAGGTGGCCGCCCGTGCGCGGAAGCGGCGGCGCGAGAAGCGCCGGGACCGGTCGAAAGCCCGGCTCCCCGCGGGTTGAAGTCGTGCCTCGCCCTGGGTTGAGTGGACATCTCGATCCGCGCGATCAACGTCTCCTGACCGGCCAGCACCCTTCACCGGTGAACGGTCACCTAGATAATTGGTTGTAGTAATTTTTCGTTATTAAATTTAATATATAAAATATAATATTTTTGTTTCTAAGGAGACAATGAATCGAGTCTGACCGCAGGATCTCCCAACGGCGATACACGGTTCGCTCCCCGTACGCCAAATAATCTTGTGTAAAATACCGAATTTTATCGCTGTGTTGACACGGGGGTCCCGGCTCTGAGATCCTTCCAACAGTCCCCCCCAGTGAAACGCCGCCGACCTCTCCCGGAGATACCCGCGCGATGACCTCAGACGACCCGACTGCACCGTCCCACCCATCCGGCCCGCGCCGATTGCTCCCCGCCTTGCTCCTTTTGTTCGTCGGCAGCGGCTGCGCGGCGCTCATCTACGAGGTCGTCTGGCTCCAACTCTTGCAACTGGTGATCGGCTCCTCCGCCGTTTCGCTCGGCGTGCTGCTGGGAACGTTCATGGGAGGCATGTGCGCGGGGAGCCTGCTCCTGCCACGCGTTGTTTCCGGTCGGCGGCATCCGTTGCGCGTTTATGCCGTGCTCGAACTGGGCATCGGCTTGATCGGGCTCGCGGTGTTGTTCGGCATCCCGCATGTCGAGCAGGTCTACATGCGTTACGCCGGCCAAGGTATGCCGACCATCCTGCTGCGCGGAGCGGTGGCCGGGGTCTGCTTGCTGCCGCCAACGCTCTTGATGGGCGCGACGCTGCCGGCCATTGCCCGCTGGGTTGAGTCGGACCCGGAGAGCGTGTCGTGGCTCGGCTTCTTCTACAGCGGCAACATCGCCGGGGCCGTGCTCGGCTGTCTTCTGGCCGGCTTCTACCTGCTGCGCGTCTACGATACGGCGATGGCGACGTACGTTGCCGTTGCCCTTAACGCGACCGTGGCAGCAGTCGCCTTGGCTCTGGCCGCCAAGTCGGGCCGGTATCGGGCAACGCCCGCGCCCGCAGCGGAGGTCCACACCGGCGCCGCCGCTGGAGCCTGGACGGTGTACTTGGCGATCGCGCTGTCGGGGATGTCGGCACTCGGGGCCGAGGTCGTCTGGACTCGGCTGCTCTCGCTGCTCCTGGGCAACACGGTTTATACCTTCTCGTTGATCCTGGCCGTGTTCCTGATCGGCCTGGGAATCGGGAGCAGCCAGGGAGCGTTGCTGGCGCGGAGGGCCACGTCGGCGCGCGTAGCGCTCGGGGTCTGCCAGTGGCTCTTGACCGCGGCCATTGCGTGGGCCGCGGTCATGATCTCGCAATCACTCCCTTACTGGCCGATCATCCCCGCGACGTCGCCGGGCCCCTGGTACACGTTCCAGCTTGACCTGGTGCGCTGTCTGTGGACCGTGTTGCCGCCTGCGTGCCTGTGGGGGGCGAGTTTCCCGCTGGCGCTCGCGGCGGTCGCCTCGCCGGGCCAGGATCCGGGCCGGCTGGTCGGTGGAGTTTATGCGGCCAACACGGTCGGTGCCATCGCCGGAGCCCTGGCGTTCAGTCTTCTGGTGATACCCACCATCGGCACGGCCGCAGGCGAGCGGGTCCTGATCGGCCTGGCCGCAGCGGCGGCCCTCGTGGTCTTGACCCCCCTGCTCCGGTCCGCGCCTAGAGGCGTGCGCCCTGCGGGCGCGGTGGCACTCGGGTTCGCCGCCATCGTGGCCGGTGGACTCGCCTGGAGTATCACGCCGGTGCCCTGGCCGGTCGTGGCGTTCGGCCGCGAGACGGTAAGCATGCTCCCGCAGTCCGTCCCCGGGATCGTCAAGAACGTCCCCACTGGACCCGGCGACCCCGACGTCTTCTGCAACTACGTCGGCGAGGGGACGAACATCTCCGTCGCCGTAACGACGATGCGCGAAGGTGTCCGCAGCTTCCACGGCGCCGGCAAGGTCCAGGCGTCGACCTTGACCGCCGACATGCGGCTCCAGCGCATGCTCGGCTTCATCCCAGAGTTGCTGCACAAGGAGCCCAAATCGGTCTTGATTGTTGCCTGCGGTGCGGGCATCACGGCCGGCACGTTCGTCCTGCATCCCGACGTCGAGCGGATCGTCATCTGCGACATCGAGCCGCTCGTGCCGAACGTTGTCACCCCGATGTTCGGCGCCGAGAATTACCACGTCGTCGACGGCATCACCCGCCAGAACCCGCACACCGTCAACGGCAAGCAGGTCGAGGTCGTCTACGACGATGGCCGGCACTTCCTGCGCACGACCAAGGAAAAGTTTGACATCATCACCACCGACACGCTCGACCTGTGGGCCAAGGGGTGCGCATCGCTGCAAACGGTGGAATACCACCGAATGTGCCGCGACCATCTGAATCCCGGCGGAAGCGCAACCCTCTGGTTTCCACTCCACGGCGGCAACCTGGACGCGGCCAAGAGCGTGATCGCGACGTTCTTCAAGGTCTTTCCGCACGGCCTGCTCTGGAGCAACGAGCGCGACAACTCGGCGTATGATGCCGTCCTGTTCAGCGAGATCGAGCCGATCGTGATCGATGTCGACGCCCTCCAGGAACGTCTGAATCGGCCGGAATTCCAGCTCTTGAAGCAGTCGCTGCACGACGTTGGCTTCGGTGAGGGACTCGACTTGCCGGTGGAAGAAGGCGTCGACCTGCTCGCCACCTACGCCGGGCAGGCCTCGTTCCTGAAGGAGTTTTTGCGCGGTGCCCAGATCAACACCGACCGCAACCTGCGACTCCAGTACCTGGCCGGCATGTGGTTGGATACGGACATGCGCGAGCAGATCCTGGGCGGAATCCGTGCGTCGTACCGCTTCCCCGAGAAGACGTTCGTTGGCTCGCCGAAGCGGATCGACGCCCTGAAGCAGATCCGGTATCTGCCGGTGCGGTGGAAGTGAACCGTGCGTCGCTCACCTCAGGTCGCCGTGTTGGACGACCTGGGAGCAGCACCCAGCGAGGCCATGCCGCCCGTTTGCAGCCGCTGGTAGATGTCCAGCGTCGGGGCCAGCCAGACGGAGCCTGTTCCTCGGAACGTCTGGAGGAGCCCCTCGCCACTCGTGATCGTGCCGAACAGGCTTCGCGTCGACTTCTCCACCGAGAATTCGATCCGCCCGGTTCGCATCAGTGCGAAGTTGCCGTCCACTTGCAGCGTCTCGTCTTTCAAGTCAATCCGCATCACCTCGTCTGCCGGCACGGGCGACTCCAGGACGCAGATGCCCCGCCCCTTGATTCGGGTCTGGAACAACCCCCCGCCGCCGAAGAGCGCGGAGGAGACGTTCTTCTAAATCGCCGAACCGATCTCAAGCGAACCCTGTCCGCAGTAGAACATCCCCTTGTCGGCGATGACCGAGCGCTTACGTCGCATCCGCCGACCGCGTCGCGGGCCTGCGTCCGGGTGCAACAAGCGGCGGCGAACCGCCCCGATCCGACGCTCGGACCGGAAACGCCGGGAGCCGCGTCGATGACGCGGCTCCCGGCTAGGACGGGCTCGGTGATGAGGCGGGGAAGCGGAGGAGGTGGGATTCGAACCCACGGTACCGCGATGCGGTACACCGGTTTTCGAGACCGGCCCTTTCAACCACTCAGGCACCCCTCCGATTGATCCATGCCTCGTCGCCGGGCCGATCGGCGCCCCGAGAAGAACTGCGAGAGCAGCGCGCTACATTCGTCCGCCAGGATTCCCGAGGCGACCCGGGCCCGGTGGTTGAAGCGGGGGTCCGCGACGATCCGGTAGAGGCTGTCGCAGGCCCCGGCCTTGGGGTCGGCCGCGCCGTAGACGACCCGGGCGATCCGCCCCTGGACGATCGCGCCGGCGCACATCGGGCACGGCTCCAGGGTCGCGTACAGGGTGCAGCCCTCAAGCCGCCAGGAGCCCAGGGCGCGCCCGGCGAGCGTCAGGGCCAGGCGCTCGGCGTGCGCCGTCGGATCGTTCAGGGTCTCGCGGAGGTTGTAGGCCTGGGAGACGACCCTTCCGCCGAGGACCACCACCGATCCCACGGGCACTTCCCCGATCGCCAGCGCCTCGCGGGCCATCGCCAGCGCCAGGCGCATCATCTCGCGATCGAAGGTGGCCTGGTCACGAGCGGACGAGACGGCGATCGGCAGCCCCCACGCGGAAGAGACATGTCCCGGACGACCTCCAGAACCCAACGCAGCGCATGATTTTATCGCGCGAGATCCCATTTTCAAGGGGACTTGCACCCGGCGGCACGCCCCGGGCCCGACGATCGTCCGGGCGGATCTCGGAGGGGGCCGTTCCGCACGCGCGCCGGCTCGGCTACACTGCCGGGGCCGTCGGTCCGATCACGACCCAGCCCGGCCCCGGAGATCCGATCATGCGCCTCGCCTCGCGCCCGCGACGATGCCTGCTGATGCTCGGGATGGCCCTCGGCCTCGCGACGGCCCTGCGGGCCGCGGCCCCGGACGACTCCCGCGGCGCCCTCGATCGGGACCCGCAGGGGTGGACCGACCTGCTGGCCGACGCCGGCCCGGACCTCAAGGGATGGTCGCGGGGCCCGATCCCGCCCGGCGGCAAGCTCGACGAGCCGTCGCAATGGTCGCTCGACACCCGGGCCGGCACCCTCGTCTGCCAGGGCAACGGCGGCCACGACTGGCTCCGCTGGGACAAGGAGATGGGCGACCTGATCTTCCACGTCGAGTGGCGGTTCACGCCCGTCCCCGACAAGCCGCGGTACAATTCCGGCGTCTTCGTCCGCAACTCGGCCGACGCCAAGGTCTGGCACCAGGCGCAGACCGGCGGAGGCACCGGCGGGTTCCTCTTCGGCGACACCCTCGTCGGCGGCGATCTGAAGCGGGTCAACCTGTCGAAGCAGGTCACCGACAAGCGCGTCAGGCCGGCCGGCGAATGGAACACCTACGAGATCACCTGCAAGGGCAAGGACATCACCCTCTGGGTCAACGGCGGCGTCACCTGCGAGTGGCACGACTGCGAGGTGCCCCGCGGATACGTCGGGCTCGAGGCCGAGGGATACCGGATCGAGTTCCGCAACGTGAAGGTCAAGCCGCTCGGGCCCTAATAACGCCGCACGGTCGAGTCGATGTCCGACCAGGCGTCGATCCCACCTTCGAGGTTGTGGACGTCGGCCACGCCCCTCGCGGAGAGCCAGCGGGCCACCGTCATCGAGCGCATCCCGTGGTGGCAGTAGACGACCAGGGGGGCCGTCCCGGCGGCGGCCCGGAGGGCGTCGAGACGGCCGGGGACCTGGCCCATCGGGACGTGCAGGTCGGCGACGGCCGGCGGCAGGGGGATCGCGCAGAGGGCGCGCTCCTCGTCCTCGCGGACGTCGAGCACGGCGATCGGTTCGCCGCGCTCGACATGCCGCCTGAGGTCGCCGGCCGTCATCCGGCCGACGCGGGCCGGGTCGGGGGGCATCGCGGGGCGGCTCACTTCGAGGCCATCGCGTTGCCGAAGTCGCCGAGCATGTTCCGCCAGACGCTGTGGATATGGTTGGCGCCGTTCTGGGTGTTGTTGAACTCGATCAGGAAGGTCGGCCCCTGCACCCGGTAGGCGTGCCCCGCGCTGCGGTCGGCCGCGCCGTACCAGGCGAACCGGACCGATTCGGGGCCGGCGTTCTTGATCTCGCCGAGCCAGGCGCGGCCCACCTCCTCGGGCATGTCGGCGGCGTATGACTCGACCAGGCCGCGGAGCATCGACCGCTGCTCGTCGTTGAGCTCGGTGAACGCGATCCCCTCGGCGGCGGCGGTCGGCGGCTGGGGCGTGTTCGCCGCGCGGATGTCCTTGGGGGCCTCCGAGGAGAGGACCGCCTTCGATCGCTGGCCGTCGTCGAGCGCCTGGAGGAGCCGCAGGGCGCGGTCCTCGATGTCGGCCAGCGTCCGCAGCCCCTGGCGCGGGCCCTGGCGGACCTCCGCCGGGTTGGCGCCGAAGAAGGCGGGGGTCGCCGCGACGATCTTGCCGTCCTCCAGGACGAAGTTCAACGAGAGGTGGTGCCCCTCGACCCGCCAGCCCCACCGGCCGCCGTCGGACGGCTTGCCGAAGATCGTCACGAAGTAGCGCTCGGGGTCGCGGACCGGGCCCTTGCCCTGCTCGAGGTCGCGGAGGACCTGCTCCAGGCTCATGATGGTGGTCGCCTTCAGGAAGCCCGAGGCGCCCAGGCCCGTCTGGAGCAGCCCGAAGGCGAGCGACCGCTGCGCGGGGGACATCTCCTTAATAGGCAGGCCCTTGCGCTCCCGGGGGATGAAATGCCAATTGAGCCGCTCGTCGGAATCGAAGGGGAAGGTGGCCTGCTTCGCCTGCCCGTCGTCGAGCGACGCCAGGAAGCGGCCGGCGGCCGTCGCCATCCGGCTCCCCGTCTGATCGACGTACGCGCTCGCCCAGACGGCGAGCCCGACCACCCCCACGGCGGCCATCGCCAAGCTCGGCTTCATCCCTCGCATCGTTCTGGCTCCCGGTAAGATCTGGTGGCACGCGGGCCCGGCCCGCGACCCCGCCGACCCATCCTAGGCGGGGCCATCCCCGATCGCCACAGAAATCCGGGACCGACCCGGCGAGTTCCCGCGCCACGGCGTCCCAATCCGCCTAAGAAAGACAATGATCGAGCAAACCCTGGACGCGACGCAGCCCAGGGCCTTCCCGCGACGAGGCTGGGCACCGGATTTGCCGGGGTGAGGATGTCGTGGCTTCTGAGGAACCCGTTGTTGTGGTAAGGTTTGGGCCCGGTACGGCCGGGACCTTCCATCCAGGGATCATCACAACAGCGCGGGGTGAGACGAATGGCACGCGAGATCGCACCGGGCAAGACGCGGATCGGCTGGATCGGCACGGGGGTGATGGGGACCTCCATGTGCGGGCACCTGATGGCGGCCGGCTATCAGGCGACGGTCTTCAACCGGACCCGGTCGAAGGCCAAGGCGCTGGTGGAGCGGGGCGCGCGAGGCGGACTCGCCGCGCGCCGTGGCCGAGGCGTCCGACGTGATCTTCACCATCGTCGGCTATCCGCACGACGTCCGCGAGGTCACGCTCGGCCCCGACGGCGTGCTCGCCGGGGCGCGGCCCGGGAGCGTCGTGGTCGACATGACCACGAGCGAGCCGGCCCTGGCGCGCGAGGTCTTCGAGGCGGCCAAGGCCAAGGGGGTCGCCGCGGTCGACGCGCCGGTCTCGGGCGGCGACGTCGGGGCCCGCGAGGCGCGGCTCTCGATCATGGTCGGCGGCGAGCCGGAGGCGGTCGAGGCGCTGATGCCTTTGTTCCAGGCGATGGGCAAGACGATCGTCCACCAGGGGCCCGCCGGCGCCGGGCAGCACACCAAGATGGTCAACCAGGTCCTGATCGCCTCGAACATGATCGGGGTCTGCGAGGGGCTGCTCTACGGCTACAGGGCCGGGCTCGACCTGGACACGGTCATGCAGAGCGTCGCCAGCGGCGCGGCCGGGTCGTGGAGCCTGAGCAACCTGGGCACGCGGATGATCGCCGGCAACTTCGAGCCCGGGTTCTTCGTCGAGCACTTCCTGAAGGACATGGGGATCGCGCTGGCCGAATCGCGGCGGATGAAGCTGGCGCTGCCCGGCCTGGCCCTGGCCGAGCAGCTCTACCGGGCCGTCGAGGCGCAGGGCCTCGGCCGCAAGGGGACGCACGCGCTGATGCTCGCCCTGGCCAAGCTCTCGGAGGTCGAATGGAAACCGACGGCGTCGTGACCCGGCCCCGGCCCCTCGCGACCGGCGCCGCAGGACGAGGGGGGACCATGAGCAACCCCGATCCCGGCGCGACCCCGGTCGCCGCGCGCCCCCGCGTCCTGCTGGTCGAGGACAACGATGCGGCGATCCGGGGGCTGTCCAAGGTCCTGGAGTTCCATGGCTTCGAGGTGGCCGCCGCGAGCGACGGCGACGCGGCGATCCGGGCCCTGTCGCAGGGCCCGCCCCCCGACTTCCTCCTGACCGACTTGCGGCTGCCCGACCTCGACGGCCGCGACCTCGCCCGCCTCGCCCGCCGGCTCGACCCGCCCCCCCGCGTCGCCCTGATCACCGGATGGGACGTGGACTCCGGCCTGCTCGCCGACCCGTCCTACGGCATCGACTGGTTCTTCCCCAAGCCCCTGGATATCCACGCGCTGGTCTCCGCGCTCTGGGCCGCCCTGGGGGACCATCGTGGCGCCCGACTCCCCTCCTGAGCGGGCGCGGAGGCCCGAGGCGTCGCCATCAAGAACCCCAGATCCTCCAGATCCCGGCGTCGTAGCTCTACGGAAGCTAATTAAATCCATTTGGATAAATTGTTATCAAAACTACAATTCGCTTTGTTTCGGGAGCAGGGTCATCAGGGGTACTGGTCGCGGGTCGAATGATCCATCCGGATGAAATGTGATCGAAACCTCAATTCGGTTACTCAGAAAATCTCCCGCGGGGCGCCGCACGGCGCTTCAGGCGGCCTGGGCGGCGCTCCAGCGTTCACGATAATCGGCCTGGTCCTTCAGCAGGTGGTACACCACCACCAGGATCTTCCGCGCCACCGCCACCAGCGCCTTCTTCTTGCCCAGACGCTTCGCCCACCGCCGGTAGGTCGCGCTGAAGATCGTCTCCTTGACGTGGACCGCCGACCACGCCGCCTGCACCAGGGCCGACCGCAGCCACTGACTCCCCTTGGTCGTCCGGCCGCTCCGCCGTCTCCCGGCGCTCTGGTCGTTGCCCGGGCACAGCCCCGCCCAACTCGCCAGGTGCCCCGCACTGGGGAACTTCGCCATGTCGACGCCGACCTCGGCCACGATCACCTCGGCCACCTCCGCGCCGACCCCCGGGATCGTCCGCAGCCGCCGCGCCGCCTCGAAGAAAGGGGCCATCATGACCCCGATCCGGTCGTCGAACTGGGCGATCAGCTCCTCCAGCACCTCGACCTGGTGCAGCAGCGCCCGCAGCAGGAACCGGTGGTGCTCGGCGACGCGGCCGTGCAGCGCCGGCCTCAGTTGCGCGATCTTGCCCCGCAGCCGCCCCCGCGCCAGCACGGCCAGCTCATCGGGGTCGTCGGCCCCGGCGATCAGCGCCCGGATCATGGCGCGGCCCGAGGCGCCGAGCACGTCGCTGGCGACGCTGGCCAGCTTGATGTTGGCCTCCTCCAGCACCTTCTGGATGCGGTTGACCACCGCGGCGCGGTCGCGGACCAGCTGGGCCCGCTGCCGCGTCAGCTCGCGCAGGGCGCGGATCGGCGGCGGCGGGATGAAGCTGGGGGCCCGCAGGCCGTACTGCAAGAGCTGGGCGATCCACTCGGCGTCCTTGACGTCGGTCTTGCGCCCGGGACCTGCTTGAGGCGATGCGCGTTGACCAGCAGGACCTCGAGTCGGCCCTCCAGCAGGTGGAAGACCGGCTTCCAGTACACGCCGGTCGATTCCAGGGCGGCGTGGCGGACGCCCTCGGCCTCCAGCCAGTCGCCCAGCGCCAGCCAGTCGGCGGTCATGGTGCCGAAGGTCCGCACCTGGCAGCTGACCTGGCCGTCGTCGGCGAGGCGGCGGGCGCAGGCGACGACGGTCTTCTTGTGGACGTCCAGCCCGGCACAGCAGCGATGGATCAGGTCCATAGGAGTGACTCCCTGGGGGGTCCGGGCCGGTGGGACGACCGCGCGGGTCGAGCAGTTGACTCGGCGTGCTCCCCCGGGGTGCGGGGGGCGACAGGGTGGGGTGCGACGTGGGTCGCGGCGCGGTCGGGACCATGTTCGTTCTCGGGCTGAGCGCACCAAACCGAAAACCGGTCTCACCCGTGGCCGGACCCGGCTAAGGGCCTGGAACGAAACAACTGTTATAATTCGTCGCTGCGGCTCATAATGGACGGATGCCCGACGATCCTGAACTCCAACGGAAGTTCGCCGCGATCCTGCCGAACCTCGACGAGCGGCAGCGACGGCTCCTCGCCGCCGTCGAGGCCCGCTCCCTGGGCTACGGCGGCATCCGCCGCGTGAGTCGGGCCTCGGGCATCTCTCACGCCGCGATCCAGCGGGCGTTGAAGGAACTCGACGCTCCACCCCCTCCCCCCGGTCGCGTCCGACGGCCCGGCGGAGGTCGCAAGAAGCTCCGCGACAAGGAGCCGGCGATCCTCGTGGCCCTGGAGGGACTGATCGCCCCCGAGACGCGGGGCGACCCGATGTCCCCGCTGCGGTGGACCTGCAAGAGCACCCGCCAACTGGCCGAGGCCTTGGGCCGCCAGGGGTTCGCCGTCAGCCATCGGGTCGTCGGGGAGATGCTCCACCACCTCGGCTACAGCCTCCAGGCGATGGCCAAGACCCTGGAGGGCAGGCAGCACCCCGACCGTGACGCCCAGTTCCGCTACATCAGCGAGATCAGCGGGCGGTACATCGCCGCGGGCTCCCCGGTCATCTCGGTGGACACCAAGAAGAAGGAGCTGGTCGGGCAGTACGCCAACCGGGGCCGGGAGTGGCAACCGGCGGGTGAGCCCGAGGAGGCCCTGATCCATGACTTCCCCGACCGCCGCGTCGGCAAGGCGATCCCCTACGGGATCTACGACATGGGCTGGGACCTGGGGTGGGTCAACGTGGGCGTCGATCACGACACGGCCAGCTTCGCCGTCGAGGGCATCCGGCGGTGGTGGTCCGGCATGGGGTCGGAGATGTACTCCGACGCCGGGCGGTTGCTGATCTGTGCCGACGGCGGGGGCAGCAACGGCTATCGGGTCCGGCTGTGGAAGGTCGAACTCCAGCGGTTCGCCGACGAGACGGGCCTGGAGGTGACGGTCTGCCACTTCCCGCCGGGCACGAGCAAGTGGAACAAGATCGAGCACCGGCTGTTCTCGCACATCACGATGAACTGGCGGGGCCGCCCACTGGTCAGCCATCAGGTGGTCGTCGAGTTGATCGCCGCGACGCGGACCGCGACGGGCCTGGAGGTGGAGGCCCGGCTGGATACGGGGAGCTACCCGACCAAGGTCAAGGTGACGAAGCAGCAGATGGAGCGGGTCCGGCTGCATCCCCATGACTTCCATGGTGAGTGGAACTACACGATCAGGCCTGAGTCGTCCGGATCGCACGGCAAGTCGTAATGCTTATTCCGTTCCAGACCCTAACGTACTCCACATGCCCTCCATTTTCATGGGGTGGGGTGCCAGGTCTTCCTGGCATGGCTGTTCGTTCGGCAGCGGCGCGCGCGCCGGGCGCGATCCTCACATCGGGGTCGGATCGAATTGCCAAGGAGCCGTCGGGCGCGCGGGCCGCTCATCCTTATCATCGGGATCGGGCGCCTCGATGTCCTGCCGATCCGGAGGATGGGCGGAGGGGTCCGCCGGGGCCCGGCGCGGGCCGGGGCGAGGTCTACATCCGAAACGATCCTCCTGGTGCGGGATGGCTTGAGCGTCACGCCCGGGTCGGGTATGATTCGAGGCTTCCCCGAAGAACCGATCGCGATCGCGACGGGTTGCCGGCCCCCGAGGTCCGATGAGGAGAACGCATGGCCAGTCGTCGTCGAGGTAAGGGTCGCCGCAAGGTCGGCCGCAAGAGCGCCGGATGCGCAGCCGGATCCGACACCGCAAGAAGTAAGACGCCCCGCGACCGGACGCCCCGACCCCCTCGCGGGCGGCCCACCGCAGACCGATTGGACGACTCTCGCCCCGGTGGCCTCGGGCCCGCCGGGGCGTTTCGTCCCCGGCGGTCGCCGCCTCGGATTGGCGGCCGGCCGGCGCGGGCGTATGATGGGAGGGGGAGACCCATCTCGGCCGCCACGGAAGCCGGAGCCCGCCATGGACCACCGCCCCTCGCTGGAACTGCTCGAATCGACGCACTTCTTCCCCGGCGTCTACCAGATCAAGGCCATCGGGGTCGCCGACGACGACTTCGAGGCGCGGGTGGTCGAGGCCGTCGTCGGCGAGGTCGCCTCGGCGTCGGAGCTCGACTACTCGGTCCGGACCACCCCCGGCGGCCGTCACGTCGCCCTGACGCTCGACATCACCGTCCAGACCGCCGAGCAGGTCCGCGGCATCTACGCGGTGCTCCGCGAGCTGAAGGGGCTGACCCTCCTGTTCTGAGCGCTGCGGGGTCGGGCCCGCTGCGCCCCTCCGCATTGCCCACGCCGACGGCCCGGCCGCGACGCGATCGGGTGCCGGTCAGTAAGAGTCGGCCGAGAGCACCTCGTTGCCCTGCGCGGTCCCCAGGCGCGCGCGAGGTCTGGACGGCGACCGAGCTCTTGAAGAACGTCACGCTCCCGTCGCACTTCAGGGCGTTGACGCCGCCGGGGTGGCGGCTTCGCGCGGCGACGTACGGGGCGCTGTAATTGGCCGCGCCGTTGACCTTGTAGCACGGGGGGTTGATCTGGTAGGGGTACGCGCAGTATCCCTCCACGTCGTAGATGGTCGAGTTGGGCGTGGTGAAGGTCATGAACGTGGTGCAGACCTGGTCGTCGTTGTAGACGTCCCCCCGGACGTCGTACGTACCGCCGTTGTCCAGGCCGATGATGACCTCCGCCATCATGAGGGTGTTGCTCGTCCCGTCCACGAGGAAGGAGATGCCCCGGGCGACGTTGCCCCCGAAGGGCGCGCCCATGAACTTGACCGGCCCGAACTGCGCCGCGAGCGGGTTGTTGACCCACGGGTCGGGGTAGTTCCAGTTCGCGCAGCCGCTGTTGCACTGGTCCTGGGTGAAGTGGCTATTGCCCCAGTTCACCACGTAGTTGCCCTCGTACCTCCTCTGCGCCGTGCTGCCCACCTCGATCGCATAGGTGTTGGGGTCGCTCGGGCAATGGAACCCCGGGACGATGCTGGTGATGACGGTCGTGTTCTGCGGGTAATAGAATCCCAGCGAGAAGTTGATCGCCTGGAAGACGGCACCCTGTTCCAGGAAGGGCATGATGTTGAGCGCCCAAGTCCTCCGATTGGCGGCCTGGGCGCCGATATTGTAGGTGTAATTGAGGCCCATCCGGCCGATCGGGAACGTCCCCTGAACGTCGTGGTAGTTCTGCATCGCCAGCCCGAGCTGCTTGAGGTTGTTGGCGCACTGCATCCGCCTTGCCGCCTCGCGGGCCGCCTGCACCGCCGGCAGGAGCAGGGCGATCAGCACGGCGATGATCGCGATCACCACCAGCAGCTCGATCAGCGTGAAGCCGGCTCGCTTGCGCATGGCGGAAGTGGCCCTCCATCCAGGACGATCGAGGCCGCGAGGCCGCGATCACAGGGGCCGGGGCGAGTAACGGGGCCGTGGTTTCGGCGCGATTCCCGCGGGTGATGACCCGATGGCATATCCCGGACCGATGGGGCCGGCTCGGCCTCGGCCAAGGGTGCAAATGGGATGCCGACGGGCCTGGTGGGGATACGAACCCCTTGGCCTTCGCGATAGAATGACTTCGGGTGTACGGACCGCGAAGTCGAGCGACTGGAGATCCCCGATGACGACCCTGTCCCGGCCGCCCCTGGCGCGGAGCTCGATCCGGCGGGTGGCGATCCTCTTCGCGGGCGGCCCCGCGCCGGCGGCCAACGCCGTGATCTCGACGGCGGCGGCCTCGTTCCTCCGCAACGACATCGAGGTGCTCGGCATCCTGCACGGCTACTCGCACCTGATCGAGTTCGACGGCCGCCCGCTCCAGGAGGGGCGCGACTACGTGAGGCTCGACCACCGGATGCTCCGCCGCACCCGGGTCAGCCGCGGCATCCTGATCGGGACGGCGCGCGCAACCCGGGCCGGCACATCACCCGCCCCCGCGACCTCGACGACCCCGAGAAGGTCGCCCCGCTGCGGGCCGTCCACGAGGCGCTGGTCTCGCTCGGCGTCGACGCCGTGATCTCGATCGGGGGCGACGACACGCTCAAGACCGCCAACAAGTTCAAGCTCTACCAGGATCATCTGGCCGACGGGAGTCGGCGGGTCTCGATCGTCCACGTCCCCAAGACGATCGACAACGACTACCTGGGCATCGACTTCACCTTCGGCTACTTCACGGCCGTCGAGACGATCGCCGGCGAGATCCGCAACCTGCTGGCGGACGCCGAGGCCAACCGGAGCTACTTCGTGGCCGAGACCATGGGCCGGACCGCCGGCTGGCTGGCCTACGGCGCCGCCATCGCCAGCGAGGCCAGCCTGGTCATCAGCGTCGAGGACATCAAGGGGCGATACCGGGGCGAGGAACGATCCGAGGACCCCGCCACCGGCGAGGCCCGCACCCGCCCGGTCATGAACCTCGACGCGGTGGTCCGGCGGGTCGTCGCCACGATGCGGGTGCGCGAGCAGGAGGGCAAGGAGTTCGGCGTCATCGTCCTGGCCGAGGGGATGGCCGAATACCTGCCCAGCAGCCACCTGGAGGGCATCCCCCGCGACGACCACGGGCACATCGCGATCGCGCAGGTCAACTTCGCGAGGATCATCACGAAGCTGGTCTCCGACGAGTACGCCCGGCAGACCGGCAAGGTGCGCAAGATCACGTCGGTCCAGCTCGGCTACGAGGCCCGCTGCGCCCTGCCCCACGCCTTCGACGTGATGCTCGGCAGCCAGCTCGGCGTGGGCGCCTACCGGGCCCTGGTCGAGGAGAAGCTCGACGGCGTGATGGTCTCCGTCGTCGGCCAGCTCAAGCTGCAATTCGTCCCGTTCGAGGCGCTCGTCGACCCCGAGACGCTGGTCACCGTCGTCCGCTTCATCGACGCCGACTCCGACTTCCACCGCCTGGCGCGGTTCCTGGAGACCTACGTCCACGATTGAGGCGATCCCGGGGCGACGAGACGGCTATCGAACTTTTCATGGCCGGCGTCCGAGCCTGGGAGGCAGGGTCTCCGGGGTGAAAGGAAGACGGCATGTCGTAGACCGACGGAGCATTCCGGCTTATTTTGCCGTTGCCGAAGGCGGTCATTCCACCAAGGAATATCGTCGTTCGGCCAACCCAAACTGCCTTACGGCCGCCACTGGCTTTTGCTCCCACCTCGTGCGGGGGGGCGTATGGGACGCCCTGAGTGACGCTTCGAAGGCAGCTTGATTTCGTCTGGCAAAGTCGTTCGAGGGGTTCAAACGGATAGCCGCCTCGAACGCCGCCCTGATCAATTCCGGCGAAAACCCGAGTTCAGCCTCAGCAATGGCTCGCCACTCTTCGAGCTGGCTCTTCGCGGTGTCGGACCCACGCATCCTCAGACCCGTTTCACACATGGACCGGCACTGTTCAAACCGGTTCGTGATCAGATAATGGTGGGCCAGGAAGAGGTAGGGCCACACAACAGGGGAGCCAAGTCTCACCGCTTGCTCGAAGTCAGTAATGGCACGCGGGTCTTTGCCGTACAAGAGAGTCCCTCGAGCGATGAGAAGCCCGTCGTCATTCGGGTTCTGCTGAAGCCCGCGCGAGTAATAATCCACCGCAGCCCCTGAATTCCCCAGAAACTCGTGACAGGAGCCCAACAGGCCAAGCGTCATCGCATAAGCCGACGCGCGGTTCGCAACATCCTCGTCCTCGTCGATCCTCGTCATGGTCCTCTCAAGGATCGGGATCAGTCCTCGGTACAGTTGGGCGGAATGGGCACCCGAGGCGACCATGGTTTCTCTGAAGCGGATGCTAGCTGCCTGGGCCACCAGCCCGGGGGCGTGCGTCTTGTCGTCGGCCAGCACCCGCTCGGCCAGCTTCCCGGCAGCGTCCGGGTCGGATTCCGCCAGGGCATGCATGTAGAGGACCTGGTAATTCGCGTTCGTCGGGTCGCTCTCCGAGGCGTGCTCGTAAAACACGGCCGCGACGTCGGGGCTCCCGGCCTCCAGCCAGATCGACCCCCTGAGGTAACTCAGCAGAGCGGGCGCGATGTACTCCCTCCACCGCCGAAGCAACACCAGGGCTCGATCCCATTCCCCGCGCTGTCGTGCCTCGGCGGCCTCGATGAGCTGCTGCCGAGCCTGGGGATTCATCTCCTTCTGGGTGGTCGCCGCGGGTGGCTCGCTGACCGAGTAGAGGTCTTCAGAAAGCCACTGGGCTCGTTCTTTCTCAGCCCGGCTCAGGATCTTCAACGGCGCATCAAGGCTGTCGCGGACGTCCTCCGCCTCGGGCGAGTCGTCCTTCCCCTCCTTGATCAGCCGGTGGAGCGCAATCGAGCCCCTTCGCCATTAGCGTGAAGCTCGGACTGCCGAACGAGGGATGCGTAACCATATCACGTCTCGTCAATCTGCCAGGCGGTGCGAGTGTTCTCCAGGTCTGCCTGATACTGGGCGAGCGGGACGACCTGGACGGGAGCGATAACGCCGTGGGTAACAGGGGCTTGTCCCTCGTCGGGGATCAACTCCAGCCCGTTCGCAACGAGCCCGTTCTGGAACGGTCCAACCCCCATGGTAAAGCATGACGTGCTGTTTGCCCCGGTCGCCCCCGGCACGATATGCCGGAGGCGCTTTGGGATACGGGTGAAGTCGAGATCCCGCCAAGCCGGTGCCACGGACATCCCAGTCTCGTCGAGGGCCACATCCCCGGCCGCGTCAACCGTGATGTCGACCCCCGGGCGGGCACCCAACTCGGAGGAGCTCGCCGATCCCACAATGGGCAGGTCGTCCGCCGGGTCCCGCTTCATCGCACGGTAGACTCTGGGCGGCTGAGTTGGTGGTGTCGGTGCGGCAGCAGGTGAACCCATCCTCCGATTGTAGCGATCCGTCCCCGCGATTCCCAACCGCACCTCGAATCCGCGTGGCGGCGCAGCCGGGGCCGCTCAGGGGCGCCAGCCGAGCAGGTCGGGCGCCATGTCGAGCTTGACGGCGAGCTCGACGAACACCTGCCGCAGCGGCTCGGGCATGGCGCCCGAGTCGGAGAGCTGGATGAAGGCGTCGAGCAACTGGTTCTGAACCTGCCAGAGGTCGAGCGTGACGCCGAGCAGCGCCGAGGCGTCCAGGAGCAGCCCCGGCGCGAGGCCAGCGCGGCGAGGTCGGCGTCGGGGTCGAGGCCGCGGAGGGTCCGCCGCAGCGCCTCGGAGATCGCCAGGGTCAGCGGCGCGCTCGGGCTGGTAGCCCCAGGTGCGGCCCCTCTCGTAGAGCACCTGGATCGGCGCCAGGTCCCCCCCCTCCTCCAGACGGCCGAGCTCGCGGAGGAGGCGGAGGTCCAGGTGCGACGACGCGACCGCCCAGAGCGGCTTCGGGATCGGGTGGTGCATCCGTCCCAGCCGGTTGAGCACGTCGTCGTCCTGGTCGGTCAGGTGCTCGAAGGTCCGGTGGTAGTCCTCGACGCGGTCCTGGAGGACGATCCCGATGACCCGCCTCTGCTCGTCGATGAACAGGTCGTCGAGGCGGTGGACCTTCCCCTCGAAGTCGCGCGCCAGCAGGGTCGTCACGTCGGCGAGCGAGCGGCCCTTGTACGCCTCCAGGAGCCGCCGCTTGATCGCCTCGTACTCGCGGGGCGAGTCGCCGCGGCGGAGGACGGTGTGGAAGTCGAGCCCGCCGTAGTGGACGACGACGAAGGCGGTCTCCGCCTCGTCCCACGTCTGCCGCGACCGGACCCGGAGCCGGCCGACGGCCAGGTGGCTGCCGCCCCGGCCGCGGACCTCGCGGTCGAGGACCGTCACGTCGAAGCAGTCGCCGTGGCCGTCCTCGTCGCGCGCCGGGTAGATCAGGCTGATGGCGTGGTGCGCCAGGACGCGGTCGAGGTCGATGACCGCGGGGCGGATGATCTGCTCCCACACGCCTCGGCCGCTCCGGAACTGCGGCAGGTTGCTCGGCGCGGCCTTCAGCGCCTGGGTGAATCGCTTCTCCCAGTCGCCGCGGAAGTGCTTCGCCAGGTGGATGGCGCGCGCGGCGTAGTGGAGGCACTGTGTCGTCTCCAGGCCGCTGATCTCGTCGAAGAACCAGCCGCAGCT
This sequence comes from uncultured Planctomycetaceae bacterium, assembly GCA_963708145.1. GTDB lineage: Bacteria > Planctomycetota > Planctomycetia > Isosphaerales > Isosphaeraceae. The sequence goes on from OY970189.1 coordinate 2,081,545, forward strand.
CGTGTACATCAGCATCCCGTGGCGCTGCATCTCCAGCAGCCGCAGCGCGTCGCGCACCTGGGTCTCGTCGAGGTCGGGGTGGCCGTGCTTGCGGAGGAAGGGCGCACCGAGCGGGCGTCGCGGCCGAGGACCACCTCGATGTAGGCGTCGCGGGCCGCCCACGGGTCGGGGAAGCATTCGCGGCCCCGGGTGCCGAACAGGTGGTCGAGCTGGCCTTGAGGTGGTCGAACGCCTGGCGGAGCGGCCCCCGCCATTTCTGGTGCCAGTCGCCCCTCGTCTTGCAGCCGCAGTCGGAGTTCCACCGCTCGACGCCGTGGCGCAGCTCCAGGCGCTCCGCTCGTGGATCTCGACCTCCCACTCGGGAGGGTGGAGCCCGAGGAACTCGCCGTAGTTGGTCAGGCGGATCTCGGGGTGCCGCGACAGGCGGTCCAGGACGTAGGCCAGCGCCATGTCGCCGTGCGCGTGGTGGTGGCCGTAGGATTCGCCGTCGGTCGCGATGTGCATGAGCTGCGCGTGCTCGCGGGCGTCGTCGAAGCCGTCGAGCAGGCGGTGCAGGAACCGTTCGCCGCTGTCCAGGAGCCGCTCGAAGGCGACCTGCCGCGAGATGGGGTCTGGAACGGAATAAGCATTACGACTTGCCGTGCGATCCGGACGACTCAGGCCTGATCGTGTAGTTCCACTCACCATGGAAGTCATGGGGATGCAGCCGGACCCGCTCCATCTGCTGCTTCGTCACCTTGACCTTGGTCGGGTAGCTCCCCGTATCCAGCCGGGCCTCCACCTCCAGGCCCGTCGCGGTCCGCGTCGCGGCGATCAACTCGACGACCACCTGATGGCTGACCAGTGGGCGGCCCCGCCAGTTCATCGTGATGTGCGAGAACAGCCGGTGCTCGATCTTGTTCCACTTGCTCGTGCCCGGCGGGAAGTGGCAGACCGTCACCTCCAGGCCCGTCTCGTCGGCGAACCGCTGGAGTTCGACCTTCCACAGCCGGACCCGATAGCCGTTGCTGCCCCCGCCGTCGGCACAGATCAGCAACCGCCCGGCGTCGGAGTACATCTCCGACCCCATGCCGGACCACCACCGCCGGATGCCCTCGACGGCGAAGCTGGCCGTGTCGTGATCGACGCCCACGTTGACCCACCCCAGGTCCCAGCCCATGTCGTAGATCCCGTAGGGGATCGCCTTGCCGACGCGGCGGTCGGGGAAGTCATGGATCAGGGCCTCCTCGGGCTCACCCGCCGGTTGCCACTCCCGGCCCCGGTTGGCGTACTGCCCGACCAGCTCCTTCTTCTTGGTGTCCACCGAGATGACCGGGGAGCCCGCGGCGATGTACCGCCCGCTGATCTCGCTGATGTAGCGGAACTGGGCGTCACGGTCGGGGTGCTGCCTGCCCTCCAGGGTCTTGGCCATCGCCTGGAGGCTGTAGCCGAGGTGGTGGAGCATCTCCCCGACGACCCGATGGCTGACGGCGAACCCCTGGCGGCCCAAGGCCTCGGCCAGTTGGCGGGTGCTCTTGCAGGTCCACCGCAGCGGGGACATCGGGTCGCCCCGCGTCTCGGGGGCGATCAGTCCCTCCAGGGCCACGAGGATCGCCGGCTCCTTGTCGCGGAGCTTCTTGCGACCTCCGCCGGGCCGTCGGACGCGACCGGGGGGAGGGGGTGGAGCGTCGAGTTCCTTCAACGCCCGCTGGATCGCGGCGTGAGAGATGCCCGAGGCCCGACTCACGCGGCGGATGCCGCCGTAGCCCAGGGAGCGGGCCTCGACGGCGGCGAGGAGCCGTCGCTGCCGCTCGTCGAGGTTCGGCAGGATCGCGGCGAACTTCCGTTGGAGTTCAGGATCGTCGGGCATCCGTCCATTATGAGCCGCAGCGACGAATTATAACAGTTGTTTCGTTCCAGGCCCATGGTCCCGTCGTAGAAGAACAGCGCGATGCTCCGGCCCGACGGCAGGTTGCACAGGTAGGCCCGCGAGGGGTCGATCCCGCTGGGGATCTCGACCCACGGCTTCTCTCCGAGACGTCGCCACCGCCGGGCCTGATGCGGGGCCAGGACGGTGAACCGGATGCCCGCCTCGGCCAGCGCCTCGAGCGAGGCGACGTCGGCGGCCGTCTCGGCCAGCCACATCCCCTCGGGCTCGCGGCCGAAGCGGTGCCGGAAGTCGGCGAGGCCCCAGGCCACCTGCGTCCTCTTGTCGCGCTCGCTCGCCAGCGGGAAGATGACGTGGTTGTAGACCTGCGCCAGCGCGTTGCCGTGCCCGCCCCGTCGGTCGCGGGAGAGCCGATCGGCCTCGACGATCCCCCGCAGGACGTCGGGCGCCTCCGTCCCCAGCCAGGAGAGCAGCGTCGGCCCGAAGTTGAAGCTCATCCAGGCGTAATTGTTCAGCAGGTTGATGATCCGGCCGCCGTCGTCGAGGAGCCGCGACCGCGTGTTCGGGGCGTAGCACTCGCGGGTGATCCGCTCGTTCCAGTCGTGGTAGGGCGCGGCCGAGTCCTGGACCTCGACGACGTCGAGCCAGGGGTTCTCGCGGGGGGGCTGGTAGAAGTGTCCGTGGATGCAGATGTAGCGCGGTGGGCTCATGCGGTCCCCGGGTCGTCGGGGCGATCTCCCAGGCGGGTCGGGCGATGTCCGGGAGGGCGGTCGCCGCGGGGCATCGGGGCCGGTCCATCGCGCCGTCGCGTCGTCCGACGAGGCCGCCCGACGCCTCGTCTCCCCCGCCCAAATTACCCGGAATGGTGGCCGAGAGGAACCCCTCGCCGAGATCCCGCCCCGGTCCCGCCGCCATCCGGCGCGTTTTCCCCCGGTTGACCGCCCGCGGGCCGGCCGAATCTCGCGATTGATGACGTCCCGGGCGTGTCCGCACTTGCCCGTGGAGGTCCGGGGATGATATGACTTTAGGGGACGATTCGCACGACGAGAGCCGCGATCGCCGCACCCTGGGACGACCCCTCAGCGCGACTCCCCTCGCCGGCCGCGGGACCGCCGATCGAGCACCCTTCCCGACGCCACCTCACCCGGGAGCCCCCGCCATGTCGAGCGCCGTTCGGAAGCTGGGCCGGCCGCGGTTGATGGTCCTGACCCTGGTCGCGACCTGCACCGTCGTCGCGGCCCCGCTCTGGTCGGCCGACCTCCCGACGGGATACCGCCCGGCGGCGCATGCGATCCAGGGGGCCCGGATCGTCGCGGGGCCCGGCATGACCATCGACGTCGGCACCGTCGTCGTCCGCGACGGGTTCATCGAGGCGGTCGGCGCCGCCGACCGGGTGGCCATCCCCTTCGACGCCGAGGTGATCGACGGCAAGGGGCTGGTCGTCTACCCGGGCTTCATCGACCCGTACACCACGCTCGGCCAGGCGTCCGGCGTATCCCGGTCGCGCACCGGGTCGGGCCGCGCCTTCGACGCGAGCGACTCGGCGCTGGCGCGGACGCCCCCCGACAACCGCAACGGCCTGACCCCCGAGTTCGAGGTCGCCTCGGCGCTCGCCCTGGGCGACTCGACCGCCGAGGAGCGCCGCAAGCTCGGGTTCACCGACCTGGTGTCGGCGCCCTCCGGCGCGATCGCGACCGGCCAGAGCGCCCTGACCAGCACCAGCGGCCTGCCCCGCCGCGAGTCGATCGTCGTGTCGCCGGTCGCGCTCCACATCAACGCCCGCGCGCCCTTCGAGCCGGCGACGAAGGGGGACGAGGACACGGCGCCCCGGACGCGCTCCGCCCCATCGTCCGAGTCCCGCTACCCGATGACCACGATGGGGGCGGTCGCGCACCTCCGCCAGGCGATGCTCGACGCCGAGCACGAGCACCGCCTGCTCGCGCTCCAGGCCGAGAAGGGGACGGCCCGGCCCGCGTTCGACCCGGCGCTGCGGGCCCTGTACGCCGCGAGGACCAGGGCGCTGCCCGTCTGGTGGGAGGCGAACACCCGCGACGAGATCCACCGGGCGCTCGACCTGGCCGAGGAGTTCGGCACGACCGCGGTGATCGTCGGCGGCCGAGAGGCGTCCAAGGTCGCCGCCCGCCTCAAGGAGAAGGACGTCCCGGTCGTGCTCCGCATCGACTTCCCCGAGGAGCCCCGCGTCCCCTCCGAGGCCGAGTACCGCAAGCGCGACCCGGCCGACCGCGAGCTCCCCTGAAGGCCCTCGCCGAGCGCGCCGCGAGGTGGAAGGAACGGGTCGCCACGGCCCGCGACCTCGCCAGGGCGGGGGTCCGGTTCGCCCTGTCGAGCGACGGGATCGCCAAGGCCGAGACGCTCCCCGCGCAGTGGCGCAAGCTGATCGCCGCCGGCCTGCCCGCCGAGGCCGCCCTCGACGCCCTGACCCGTCGCGCCGCCGAGATCGCCGGCATCGGCAGCAAGCTCGGCACGATCGAGCCCGGCAAGCTCGGCCACCTGGTCGTCCTGAGCGCCCCCTTCGGCGACGAATCGGCCCGCGTCCGCTACGTCCTCGTCGACGGCCTGAAGTTCGACATCGACCGTCAGAACGCGGCCCGCAAGGCCGAGGACGAATCGAAGCCCAAGAAGAACGACGCGAAGCCCGAGCCCGGCATCGCCCGCGCCGCGCCGAGGACACGCAGCCCAAGGAGGCCCCCAAGCCCGAGCCCGCCCAGGCCAAGCCCGAAGCCGCCCAACCGAAGGCCGAGCCCGCCCAACCCAAGGCGGAGGCGGCCCAGGCGAAGCCCGAGACGGCCCAGCCCAAGGCCGAGCCCGCCCCGCCGCCGGGGCAGAAGGCGACCGAGGAGGACCAGCCTCCGCAGACCCCCTTCGTCGACATCGCCACCGAGTTCGACGAGTCGCGCAAGCCCCGGCTCAAGACCGGGGGCAACGTCCTGATCCGGGACGCGACCATCCTGACCGGCGCCAAGGGCGAGGTGATCGCCAAGGGGTCGATCCTGGTCCGCGACGGCAAGGTCGCGGCCGTCGGCGCCGAGATCGCGGCGCCGCAGGGGTTCGCGGTCATCGACGCGGCCGGGATGGTGGCGATGCCCGGCATCATCGACACCCACTCGCACATCGCGGTCCAGGGGGGCCTGAACGAGTGGAGCCTGTCGATCACCCCCGAGGTCCGCGTCAAGGACGTCGTCTCGGGCGACGACCCGGCGATGTACCGGGCCCTGGCCGGCGGAGTGACCACCGCGCGCCTCCTGCACGGGTCGGCCAACACGATCGGCGGCCAGGACGCCGTGATCAAGCTCAAGCACGGCCTGCCGGCCCGCGACCTGATCATCCGCGACGCGCCGCAGGGGGTGAAGTTCGCCCTCGGAGAGAACGTGACCCGGCGGCCGGGCCGGTTCCCCAACACCCGCATGGGGGTCGAGGCGACCATCGAGCGCGCCTTCGAGGAGGCGAGGGCGTACCAGGCGGCGTGGAAGGCCGCCGAGGCGGCCAGGGCGCAAGGCAAGGGCGCCGCCCCGTTCCGGCGCGACCTCCGCCTGGAGGCGCTGGCGGGCGTCCTCGACGGCTCGGTCAAGGTCCACTGCCACTGCTACCGGCTCGACGAGATCCTGATGCTCCTGCGGCTCGCCGAAAGGCACGGCGTGCGCGTCCGGTCGCTCCAGCACGTCCTGGAGGGGTACAAGGTCGCCCCCGAGATCGCCGCGCACGGCGCCAGCGCCTCGACGTTCTCCGACTGGTGGGACTACAAGTACGAGGCGCACGACGGCATCCCGTTCAACGCCGCCCTGCTGACCCGCGCCGGGGCGTCGGTCTGCATCAAGAGCGACAGCGAGGAGCTGATCCGGCACCTCAACCTCGAGGCCGCCAAGATGGTCAAGTACGGCGGCGTGGCCGAGGCGCAGGCGCTGGCCATGATCACGATCAACCCGGCGCGCGAGCTCGGCCTGGAGGGGCGCATCGGCTCGATCGAGGTGGGCAAGGACGCCGACATCGCGCTGTTCAACGCACACCCGTTCGACGGCTTCGCGCGGTGCGAGCTCGTCGTGATCGACGGCGAGGTCTGGTTCCAGAGGGCCGGCAAGGACGGCAAGTTCTCGCCGAGGCCCGGCGACCACGCGAGCCTGCCCGGCCCGAACCCGGCCACGAGGGGCCGGGCGCTCGACATCCCGGCCAACGGCAAGGGGGTCTATGCGCTGGTCGGGGCGACGATCCACCCGGTCACCGGGCCCGACGCTCCCAACGGGACCCTCATCATCTCCGACGGCAAGATCGCCGCGGTCGGCGGCGGCGACACGCCGATCCCCGCCGGGCGCAGACGGTCGACGTGCACGGGCTCGACGTCTGGCCCGGGATGATCGACGGCGGGTCGCGGATCGGCCTGTACGAGATCGGCAGCCTGGAGGAGACGCACGACGACGCCGACTCGGCGCGGTTCCAGCCCGAGCTCCGCACCGAGCTCGGCGCTGCGGCCCGACAGCGAGCAGATCCCCGTGACGCGGGCCAACGGCGTCCTGTCATCCTACGTGCAGCCGGGCGGCGGCTGGATCTCGGGCCAGGGGTGCGTCATCGACCTGGCCGGCTGGGTCCCCCGCGAGATGGTCCAGGCCGACCCGGTGGCGCTGAACGTCTCCGTGCCGCGCCACGTCCCCCGCGACCCCGACCCCGCCCGCCCCCGGGGCGAGGGGCCCGACCCCCGCCAGCGGCGCCGGGCGCAGATCGAGGCGATCAAGGACGAGTTCCGCCGCGCCCTGGCCTACGACAAGGTCCAGGCCGAGGCGCAGGCCCGCCAGGCGACCCCCCCTGCCCCCGACCCGAGGCTCTCGGCGCTGGTCCCCTACGCCAAGGGGCAGAAGCCCGTGATCTTCCTCGCCGAGCATCGCATCGAGATCCTCGACGCGCTGAAGATCGCCGAGGAGCTGAAGCTCAAGGCGATCATCTCGGGGGGGTTCGAGGCGTGGAAGGTCGCCGACGCGCTGAAGGCGGCCAACGTGCCGGTGCTCGTCGCCGGGACGCTCCGCCTGCCGAGCGCGATCGACCCTTACGACGCCCCCTACGCGAACCCCGCCCGGCTCTTCGAGGCCGGCGTGACGTTCGCCATCCGGTCGAACGGCCGGGGCCCGAGCAGTCGACGGCGGGGCGGAACCTCCCCTACGAGGCGGCGACCGCGGTCGCCTTCGGGCTCCCCGAGGCCGAGGCGCTGAAGGCCGTCACGATCACCCCGGCGCGATTGCTGGGGATCGCCGACCGGGTCGGGTCGATCGAGGTCGGCAAGCGCGCCAACCTCGTGATCACGGCCGGCCACATCCTCCAGCCGACGACCGAGGTCAAGGCCCTCTTCCTCGGCGGCCGGCCGCTCGCCCCCGAGAGCAAGCACACCGAGCTCTACGCGCGGTACCTCAAGCGGCTCTCCGACGTCCAGGCGGGTACCGCCCACCTCGGGCTCGACCCCCGTCCCGCCCCTTCGGTGGCGTCTCCCCCTGCGCCCTCGCCCGAACCCGCGCCCACGAGCGGTCGCTGAGCGCCTCCGGACGGGGGGCTGGATCGATCGTGGGTGGCATGCCCACGCCCTCGTGGGCATGTCCGGGCCCCAGACCGTGCCCACCAGGGCGTGGGCATGCCACCCAGGCTGGCACCGGAGGGCTTACGTCAGATGCGCGACGGGGCGGTCCGGAACAGGGGATCGGTGAGCTTCGCGGGACCTTCGGGCGACGGGGCGGACTCGCCCCGGGCGTCCTGCGCCAGGGCGGAGAAGACCGGGCCCAGCTTGCCCAGGTGTTCGGACCGGCTCACGTAGTCCGCCACGCCCATCCGGAGCATGTCGAGCGCCTCGCGCTCGCGGTAGGTCTCGCTCACGGCCACGACCGGGACGGGGTGCGGCCTCATCGAGCTCACCCAGAGGAGGTGGGCCACCCGGCCCGCCCCCGTGTCCTCGTCGAGATGGACCGCGATGAGGCCGAGATCCTCCTGCGTGACCTCTTCGCAGGCCTCTTCGAAGTCCTCGACCACGTCGAGGCGGACGCCGGCCCGCGGGCCGAGCTCGCCCCGGACCTGCTCGACGAGCCTCGCCTCACGGGAGATCAAGAGCACGGAGTTTGCAATCATCGCGCGTCGCTCCAGGGAGCCCGGGGGGCCCGATCGGCCGGCGGGCCCGCCGGCCGCGCAGGGAGCCCTCTCCAGGAGTAACCGAAATCGGCGCGGCGCCGCGACACGAATGGCTGGATAATTAACATTAAACAATTCAAGGGACGGAGTCGCCGCCGAGATGACCCCCGGGCCCTTGCCAGTCGGGCGGCGAGAGGGGACGATCGGCGGTGGTCCCGCCGCACCCATGCTCGTCCCATCCCTCCGGGAGCCTGCACCGATGCCGACCCGCGTGCGACGAATCGGCCTGGCCCTGGCCATCCTGGCCTCGCTGGGCGCCGACAGGCCGTCCCGCAGCCTGGAGATCTACTTCATCGACGTGATGGGGGGCGCGGCCACGCTGGTCGTGACCCCCGAGCGCGAAGCGCTCCTGATCGACTCGGGCTGGCCGGGGTTCGAGGGCCGCGACCCGAAGCGGATCGTGCATGTGCTCAAGGACGTGGCCGGGCTCGACCACCTCGACCACCTGGCCACGACCCACTGGCACCGCGACCATTTCGGGGGGGTGGAGGGCCTCGCCGGGCGGGTCCGGATCGACCACTTCTGGGACCGCGGCCTGCCCGCGACCGACGCCCCCGACGGCGACCGGGCCGAGTATCCCGACGGGCCCAGGCCCGACGACCCGCTCGGGATCGCCTACCGGCGGGCGAGCGACGGCAAGCGGCGGGCCCTGAAGGCGGGCGACACGATCCCGCTGAAGGGGGAGATCGAGGCGGTCGTGCTCGCCTCGGGGGGCCGGGTGATCCGGGCGCCGGAGGGCCCCGCCAACCCCCTCTGCGACGACGCGCCCCCCGACCAGAAGCCCGACCCGTCCGACAACGCCCGCAGCCTGGCCTTCCGGTTCCGCCTCGGCAAGTTCGACTTCCTCGACTGCGGCGACCTGACCTGGAACGTCGAGAAGCAGCTCGTCTGCCCGGTCGACCGGATCGGCCCGATCGACCTGTTCCAGGTGACGCACCACGGCATGGCGATCTCGAACCATCCCACGCTGGTCCGCACGATCGCGCCGACGGTCGCGATCATGAACAACGGCCCGAAGAAGGGGGGCGCCCCGGAAGCGGTGCGGCTCCTGAAGACGGTCCCGACGATCCAGGCCCTCTACCAGCTCCACAAGAACGCCGCGACCGGCGCGGCCGAGAACACGACGCCCGACCTGATCGCCAACGCCGACCCGGCGGGCGGCCAGTTCATCCGCGTCTCGGTGCCCCCCGACGGCGCGCGGTTCACCGTCCGGATCGGCGAGGACGGGCCCGAGCGGACGTTCGAGTCGCGGTAGCCGGTGCATCTGTGCGCCGCGGCCCTTGGCGATGTAAGATGCGACCCGACCACGACGCCCCGCGCACCGGCCCCGGCCGGCGCAGCGAGGCCGCTTCCTCGATGGAGTTCACCATGAGACATGGACTGGTGCTCGCCTTGCTCACCCTCCTGGCCGGCGCGGGGATCGCGCCGGCGGCCCCCTCCGGGCCGATCTTCCCGTACCCGATCCGATCGACGACCCTCGATAACGGCCTGACGGTCATGACGGTCCCGTTCGACTCGCCCGGGATCGCCGCCTATTACACGGTCGTCCGGACGGGGTCGCGCAACGAGGTCGAGAAGGGCCTCTCCGGATTCGCCCACTTCTTCGAACACATGATGTTCCGAGGGACCGAGAAGTACCCGCAGGCGCGGTACAACGACGTGCTCAAGGCGCTGGGGGCCGACCACAACGCCTTCACGACCGACGACTGGACGTGCTATCACCTGACCGTCCCCTCGTCGGCGCTGGCCACCGTCGTCGAGATCGAGGCCGACCGCTTCCGCAACCTCAAGTACGGCGAGGCCGACTTCCAGAAGGAGGCCCGCGCCGTCCTCGGCGAGTACAACAAGGGCGCATCGTCTCCGTTCCTGAAGCTCAACGAGGCGATGCAGGACAAGGCGTACACGGCGCACACCTACAAGCACACGACGATCGGCTTCCTGGCCGACATCAAGGACATGCCGAACCAGTACGCCTACAGCAAGACCTTCTTCGACCGCTGGTACCGGCCCGAGAACTGCACGATCGTCGTGGCGGGCGACGTCGACCACGACAAGCTCGTCGCGCTGGCCCGCGACGCATACGGAGGCTGGGAGCGCGGCAAGTCCTCGGTGACCATCCCCGCCGAGCCCGAGCAGGCCGAGGCGCGGTCGGACACGCTGACCTGGCCGGTCCCCACGCTGCCGATCGTCTACATCGGCTACCACATCCCGGCCGCCGACCCGAACAACCTCGACACCGCGGCCCTCGGGGCGCTGGCGCAGGCCGTCTTCGGCGAGACGAGCCCGCTCTATCGGCGGCTCGTCCTGGAGAAGCAGGTCGCCGTGATGCTGGCCGCCGAGGCCGAATCCAAGCGCGACCCCGGCCTGTTCACCGTCGTGGCGCAGGTGCGCAAGCCGGAGGACGTCGCCGACGTCAGGGCGCAGATCGAGGCCGCCCTCACCGAAGCGGCCAGGGCCCCGATCGACCCGGCTCGGCTCGCCGCGATCAAGTCGCACCTGCGCTACGCCTTCGCCAACTCGCTCGACAGCGCCGACGCCGCGGCGATGGCCGTCAGCCAGTCGATCGCGACGACCGGGCGTCCCGACGCGATGAACGACCTGTTCGCCTCCTACGATCGCCTGACCCCCGCCGACCTCGTGCGCGTCGCCTCCCGCTACTTCGCCGCGACCAACGAGACGGTGGTGACGCTCGAAACGGAGAAGCCGGAATGATGCGCCTCACCCTCGATCAGTATGCTCGCATGATCGAGGCTGGCATCCTCAACGAGAAAGATCGGCTCGTCCTGATCGACGGCTTGCTGGTCGAGAAGACGGCTAGGAGCGCCCCGCACGTTACCGTATCGAGGCTGATCGTCAAGGCGCTGGAGCGCATGATGCCGGCCGGATGGCACGTCGCCAAGGATGACCCGATCGCCCTCCCGGCCGGCCCGTCGGGGCACGACAGCGTCCCGGAGCCCGACGTGACGGTCATCCGCGGCGGGATCACCGACTATCTCAAGCGATACCCAGGGCCGGCCGACGTGGCCCTGGTCGTTGAGATCGCCGACTCTTCGATCCAAGATCACCGCACCCAGTTCGTCCGCTATGCCTGGGCCGCGACCCCTTACGCATCGCTCGTCAACCTGAAGACCCGCCAGGTCGAGGTCTATTCCGCCCCCAGCGGGCCGGGGCCCGACCCGAGATACCAGACCGTCCAGACCTTCGGCGAGGAGGCGGAGATCCCGGTGCTCCTCGACGGCCGCGAGGTCGGGACGATCCGCGTGCGGGACATCCTGCCCTGAAAGGAGAATCGTGATGGAGGGACTCCGCCTCGTCTCGCTCGCCCCGGTCCTGGCGACCGCCTGGATCTCCGCATTCGTCCCGGGCGCGGCCCGAGCCGCGGGGGGCGACTCCGACTCGCTCCTCCTGCCGTCGCGCTCGACCCCGCTCGTGGCGCTGCGGCTCGTCCTGCGGGCCGGATCGCAGGACGACCCCCGCGGCAAGGAGGGGCTGGCCGCGCTGACCGCCGCGATGGTCGCCGAGGGGGGGACGAAGGAGCTCGCCTACGACCAGGTCCTCGAGAAGTTCTACCCGATGGCCGCGTCGCTGTCGGGCTCCTGCCGCAAGGAGGTCACGGTCTTCTCGGGCGAGGTCCACCGCGACAACCTCGCCGCCTACCAGGCGATCGCGACCGCGATGCTCACGAGGCCCCGGTTCGACCCGGAGGACTTCGAACGGCTCCGCAACGAGGCGATCGACTACGTCTCGAAGTCCCTCCGCGGCAACAACGACGAGGAGCTCGGCAAGTGGACCCTCCAGGTCGCGCTCTACAAGGGTCACCCCTACGGCCACGTCGACCGGGGGACCGTCCAGGCGCTGAAGGCGATCACGCTCGACGACGTGAAGGCGTTCCACCGGGCCCACTACCATCGCGGCAACCTCCGCGTGGGGCTGGCCGGGGGCGCCGATAAGGGGGCGCTGGCGCGGATCGAGACGGACGTCGCATCGCTCCCGGCGCCACAGGTCGATCCCCCCGATCTGCCCAGGCCCGAGGCGCCGCGGGGGCTCGATGTGACGATCGTCGAGAAGCCGGCCGACGCGACGGCCATCTCCGTTGGGTTCCCGATCAATATAACTCGAAGTGACGATGATTTTTATGCGCTGGCCGTGGCCAACTCGTACCTGGGCGAGCATCGCACCTTCAACGGCAGGCTGATGCAGGACCTGCGCAGCCGCCGCGGGCTGAATTACGGCGACTACTCGTACATCGAGGACTTCATCCAGGAGGGGATGACGCGGTTCCCCGTCCCGAACAACCCGAGGCGGCAGCAGGCGTTCACGATCTGGCTCCGCCCCGTGCCGCGCGACAAGGCGGTCTTCGCCCTCCGCGGGGCCCTGTGGAGCTCGACCGGCTCGTCGAGAAGGGGATGAGCCCCGAGGACTTCGAGGCGACCCGCGCGTTCCTGCTCTACTCCAGCAAGCTCTGGGTCCAGACGCTCTCGCGGCGGCTCGGCTACGCGATGGACGGCGCCTCCTACGGCCGCGACGACCTGGTCGCCGAGCTGGCCCGCCGCCTGCCGAAGCTGACCGTCGAGCAGGTCAACGCGGCCGTCCGCAAGCACCTCAAGGCCCCCGGCCTGAAGGTCGCGATCGTCGCGCGCGACGCGGCCGCGCTGCGCGACGAGCTGCGGTCGGGCAAGCCGACGCCGATCACCTACGACACCCAGGGGACCCCCGAGGACGTCCTCGCCGAGGACAAGGTCATCGCGTCATTCCCGCTGGAGGACGTCCGGGTCGAGATCGTCCCGGTGGATCAGATGTTCGAGAAGTGAGCGCGTCGCCGCCGCCCCTCGTCCGCGGGGCACAAGCCGCGCGGAAGCCACAAGGATATGATCGTGGCCGCCCGCCCCCTTGTCCTGGAATTCCGCCGCCGACGGCCGGAATCGGGCCCGTTCGGTTCGTTCGGCAGAACAGCCGGCCGGCGATTGTTTAACATTCGCTTCGTTTCGGGAACGCGCCTCATGGGCCTGCGAAAGACCTCCGGTGACAATGGGGCGTGGTGGATTTCGCTTCGTTTCGGGAAACACGCCTCGCCGACCCGGCCGCGTCGCGGAGGATCTCCGTAAATATTTCTTAAATAACGAGTTACGGATCATATGCCGGGCCGACGAGGCGCAGGCCGGGGGGCGTCTCGTCCGGGGAATCCGACCGAAAGTGACAGTCCGAGGACGCCAACCGGTCCCCGCGGTGCTCGGGGTGATCCGCCCCGACCACCGCGCCAGCCCGATGGCCGGTGCGACCCCCACGCCGCACCCATCCCTTAATCCGTAGGGACCGGCGCCGATTGGCCCTCGGCCGTCCTGGCGGGGGGGGGCTGGGCCGACTGGAGGGGCAGGGATGCGACGAACTCGCTGCCGTGCCCGGGCCCGGCGCTGGAGGCGGTCAGCCGGCCGCCGTGCAGCTCGACGAGGTTCCGCGCCAGCCAGAGGCCGATCCCCAGGCCCCCCGGCGAGGGCCCGTGGGCCTGCCCGGCCTGCGCGAACATGTCGAAGATGGAGGCCAGCGCCCGGGCGCGATCCCGATCCCGGTGTCGCGGACCCGGATCGCGACCCGGCCCCCCTCCGCGGACGCCGACAGGGCGATCCGGCCCCCGGGCTCGGTGTACTTGGCGGCGTTGGTCAGGAGGTTGATGAGCACCTGCACCAGGCGGTCGGGGTCCGCCTCCAGGCGGAGGGGGGCCTCGGGTAGGGCGAGGGAGAGCTCGTGGCCCCTCGCCTCGATCGCGGGCCGCGCGGCCTCGACGGCGCGGGAGACGACGTCGGCCACGTCCACCGGCCGCTTGCGGAGCTCGACCTTGCCCTGCGCGATCCGGGAGGCATCCATCAGGTCGTCGATCAGGCTCGCCAGGAGCCGGGCCTGGCGGTCGATGATGGCCAGCGACTCGGCCCCGTCCCGGCCGAGGTCCCCGCTCATCTTCAGGAGCTGCGCCGCGGTGAGGATCGAGTTCAGCGGGTTGCGCAGCTCGTGCGCCAGCATCGCCAGGAAGACCTCGCGGGACCGGCTGGCCTCGCGGACCTCGCGGTAGAGCCGGGCGTTCTCGATGAAGTCGCCCGCCTGCCGCGCGAACAGCTCGACGAGGCGGACCTGGCGCTCGGGGGGGCGGTGGCACTCGTCGAAGTAGCTGGCGATCGTCCCGTGGACCTCGCCGCGCCGGTTCAGCAGCGGCGTGGTGTAGATGGCGCGGAAGCCGCCGAGCCGGGCGATCTCGCGGTCGTGGTCGTCGGCCGCGTCGGTCGCCACGTCCTCGATGATCCGCGGCCCTCCCTCGGTGACGACCCGGCTGCACGAGCCGGACTTGGGGACGACCGGGACCCGGTCGAGGAACTGCGCGACCGTCGGCGGCAGGCCGGTGCAGACGGCCAGCCGGAGCTCGTTCCGCTCGCGATCGAGGAGCTTCAGCACCCCCTTCTCGGCCCCCTGGACCGCCATGACCCCCGCCAGGATCTCCTCCAGGATCGGCTGGAGCTCCAGCGTGCCCGAGAGGCGTCCGCTCAGCTCCTGGAGGTAGGTCATGTCCTCCAGGCGGGCCGCCATCTCGCTCCTCTCGGCGTAGAACTGGCGCTCGACCTTCTTCCGCTTGCTGATGTTGACCATCAGCCCGCGCAGCTCGCGGGGGCGGCCCTCCCCGTCCTTGAGGACGCGCACGCTCTCGCGGAACCAGACGGGCCGGCCGGCGGCGGCGACCATGCGGTACTCGGCCTCGTGGTCGAGCCCGTCGAGGATCTTGCGGGCGCGGTGCTTGACCGCCCACTCGCGGTCGTCGGGGTGGAGGTGATCGACCCAGAACCGGGGGTCGTCGAACCACCGGCTCACGGGGTAGCCCAGCATCGCCTCGGCGCCGCGGCTGACGAAGGTGAAGCGGTCGACCGTCGCGTCGATCCTCCAGATGATCGCGTCGAGCTCCTGCACCAGCTCGAGCAACGGCTGCCCGAGGCCGTCGGCCGACTCGGCGGCGGCGTAGGCCTCGATGAGCAGCCGCTCCTTCGCCTGGAGCTCGGCCTCGAGCTCGGCGGTGCGCTCGGCGACGCGGCGCTCGAGGGTGGCGTTCAGCTCGCGGAGCTGCTCCTCGGCCCGCCTCCGCCAGGTGACGTCGCGGATCGTCCAGCGCAGCTGGATGCCGGCGCCTTGCGGGTCGAGGTCGGCGGCCACCGTCACCGCCGCGTCGATCGCGGGCCTCTTGCGGGGCTGGAGCCGGAGGTCGATCTGCGAAGACCCGGGCGACGTCGCCAGCCGGTGGACCTCGTGGCGGAACGCCGTCCGGGCCCCCTCGGCGACGAACGTCGCCAGCGGCTTGCCGACCAGGAACCGCTTGTCGACGTCGAGCAGCGCCGCGGCCGTCTGGTTGGCGTCGCGGATCACGCCGTGGAGGTCGGTCACCAGGTAGCCGTCGGGCGCGTGCTCGAAGAGGTTGTGGTAGAACCGACGCTCCTCCTCGATCGCCCAGTGCGCCGCGCGGAGGTGCCTCATCCTGCCGCCTCAGCTCCTCCTCCGCGACGCGCAGCTGCTCCAGGGCGACGTTGAGGGCCTCGATCGCCTCCTCGGGCGGCAGGTCGCGCCCGTAGAGGGCCTCCTCGCCGGCCTCCCTGCGGCCCCCCATGCGGTCGCGGAACGCCCTCATCTGCCCGAGGATATGGTCGATATTCATGCGGGCCCCTCCCCCTCGCCATCCCCCGCGAACCGGCCCCCGGCCGAGGGCGTCGCGCCGAAATCACCTGGCCGATGCCTCGTGGCCCGGGTGGCCGGGGTCGCGTCGTCGAGACCCCGGTGCCCCGGCCGACGACCGGAGCCTCGCAGGCGAGACACCGGACACACAATCATGTGAACCAAAGTTAAATTGAACAGGTTATTGCCGCGCGGCGGCCGGGTCGGCGGGCTCGCCGTCGCCCGGCGCCGCGCTGGTGTCGTCCATCACGAGGATCGCGCCGGAGATCCCGTCGCGGCCGTGCATCGGCGTGCAGGTGACGCGGCAGGGGATCGGCCGGCCGCGGCGGTTGACGGCCTCCAGGTTGACCTCCTCGAAGGCGGTCTCGCCCGCCAGGCAGGCCCGCAGCGCCGCCTTGAGCCGGTCGACCGGCAGGCCGATGTCGAGGTTCAGCAGGTTCTTGCCGCGGACCTCGGCGCCGCGCAGGCCCCACAGGTCCTCGGCCTTCGCGTTCCAGAGGTGGACCAGGAAGTCGGCGTCGACGACGACCACCCCGCCCCGCAGGCTCCCCAGGATCGCGTTGAGGGACGTGTTGAGCCGATTCAGCTCGTCGCCCCGCTCGCGGAGCTCCTCGTTGACCGTCTCGAGCTCCTCGTTGGTCGACTGGAGCTCCTCGTTCATCGTCTCGAGCTCCTCGTTGGTCGACTGGAGCTCCTCGTTGGTCGTCTCCAGCTCCTCGACGGTCGACTGGAGCTCCTCGTTGGTCGTCTCCAATTCCTCGTTGGTCGACTGGAGCTCCTCGTAGGCGGTCTCGAGCTCCGTTGTGCGAGGACTGGAGGTCGTCCTTGAGCCGCCGGGCCGCGGTGACGTCGAGGAAGGTGATGCCGGCCCCCAGCAGGGCGCCGGCGGGGTCGATGCAGCGGGACGACGTGGACGTCGAGGTAGCCCGGCTCGCCGGCGCCGGCGTCCCACTCGACCTCGGTCAGCACGATGGGCCGGCGCTCGGCGTAGGCGCGGTCGATGCACGAGCGGAGGTCCGCCGGCCGGTACGAGACCTGGAGGTCCTGGAGCGGCCGGCCGAGGTCGGATGAGGCTAGGCCGAAGAGGTTGCGGGCCCGGTCGTTGGCCAGCGCGAGCTGGCCGTTGCCGTCGACGACCACCTGCGCGATCGGGCAGGCGTCGAACGCCTCCTCGCGGACGCGGACGTGCCCGGCCAGGTGGTTGACCGCCTCCTCGCTGCCGGCCCGCGCCATCAGCAGCAGCCGCTCGCGCAGGCCCCCCCGAGAGACCTTGGCGAAGATCCGCCGCTTCAGGTCGATCGGGACGAACGTGTTGTTGTACGCCAGGAGCGTCTCGGCCTTGCCCAGGAACAGGAAGCCGCTCTCGTTCAGCGCGAAGTGGAATCGGTCGATGATCCGCCCCTGCGTCTCGGTGTTGAAGTACATCAGCGTGTTGCGGCAGGCCAGCAGGTCGATCCGCGAGATCGGCGCGTCCTGGATCAGGTCGTGCCGGCCGAAGATCACCGAGCGGCGCAGGTCCTTCTGGAACGACGAAGCGGTTGTTGCTCGACTCGAAGTACTTCCGGAGCAGGTCGGCGGGGATCGCCTCGACCTCCTTGGGGCCGTAGGTGGCGAGCCGGGCCCGGCCGAGCGCCCGCTCGTCGACGTCGGTGGCGTAGATCTTGACCCGGTCGCGGAACGCCCCGACGCCGATCGCCTCGGCCAGGACCATCGCCAGCGTGTACGCCTCCTCGCCCGAGGCGCAGCCGGCGCTCCAGAGCCGGATCGGCCCGTCGGGGGCCTTGCCCGCGACCAGGCGGGGGACGATCTGCTCGGCCACCGCCTCCCACGACCCCGGGTCGCGGAAGAAGGCCGTCACGTTGATCAGGATCGTGTCGAAGAGGTGCGCGAACTCGTCGGGGTGGACCTCCAGGTAGTCGACGTAGTTGGCGTGGCCCTGCACGCCGACCATGTGCATCCGCTTGGCGATGCGGCGCATCAGGCTCGACCGCTTGTACCCCGTGAAGTCGAAGCCGCGGGTGCGGCGGAGGTACTCCAGCAGCAGCTCGAAGTCCGGTTCCGGCTCTTCAGGACGGCTCATGGTCGTTGTCCGACTGGACCAAGGTGACGAGTGCGGGCCCGATCTCGTGGAGCGGCAGGATGAAGTCGGCGCAGCCGGCCTGGATCGTGGCGCCGGGCATGCCGAAGTGCTCCGAGCTGGCCTGGTCCTGCGCGATCACCGTGCCCCCCATCTTCTTGATGGCGCGGGCGCCCTCGGCGCCGTCGGTCCCCGACCCGGTCAGGACGACCGCGATGGCGCGGTCGCCGAAGGCCGCCGCGACCGACTCGAAGAGCAGGTCGGCCGACGGGCGGACGAAGTGGACGAGCTCGGTCTGCGTCAGCGACAAGGAGCCGTCGCGGTTGACCAGCAGGTGCCGGGCGGGGGGGGCGATGAGGGCCACGCCCGGCGCGAGGTGGTCGCCGTCCTCGGCCTGCTTGACGCGCAGCCGCGTCCGCCGGCCGAGGATCTCGGCCAGGAGGCTGCGGTGCCGCGGGTCCAGGTGCTGGACGACCACCAGCCCGGCCGGGAAGTCCGCCGGCAGCGCCGCGAACAGGTCGATCAGGGCGTTCAGGCCGCCCGCCGACGCCGCGACGGCGACCGCTTCGAACGCCGCGCGCCGGGCGCATGGCTCAACCATTCGGCTGGGGGCCCTCGGCTTGGAGTGCATCCGGTTCGTCGGCCTCCGCCCCATCGGGGCCCGGCTCGACGTCGGAATTGGGCTCGGTGATGAGCACCTGGCGGAGGACCGCCGCCCTCCGCCTCGCCTCGTGCGCCTGCTCTTCGAAGCGGAGGGCCGTCCGGCCGCTGCCCCGCTTGTGCATCCGCTCGGCGATCCGGTTGCTCAGGGCGGCGCGCTCCTCCAGGGCCCGCAGCGCCGTCCACAGCGCCGTCTCGATCCCCTCCGACTGCTCGGCCAGCAGGCTGTTGGCCGTCCAGGCGTGGCCGACCCGGCAGCGGAACCGGATCATTTCGCCATCCTGCAATTCCCAGAGAACCCCGGCGCAGTCGGGGCAGGCGAAGCCCGACGGGGTCCCCGGCCTCCGGTCCTTCTGGAAGGCGTCGAGCTCGAACGCCGCCATCTCGGATTCGATCTCCATGTCGTCGGGCACGGGGTCCGCTCCTTCCTCGTCCACGGGCTCGTCGGCCAGCCCGACCAGGGTCGGGGCGATCCGCGCGATGGGCAGGCGGTGGTCGACGGCGATGCTCTCCAGGGCATGCGGGGCATGCCGGGGTAGAGGGCCTCGTCCGGGTCCTGGACGACCGCCTTGCCGCCGCGATTCTTGATCGCCGCCAGCCCGGCCGTGCCGTCGTCGAGCGTCCCCGACAGGACTACCCCGACGACCCTCCGCCCGTACGACCGCGCCGCCGTGCGGAACAGCGGGTCGACCGACGGCCGGTGCCCGTTCTCCCGGGGCCCCGCGACAGACGGACCTGGCCGCGGCGGATCAGCAGGTGGTTGTCGGGCGGGGCGACGTAGATCCTGCCGTGCTCGATCGGCTCGCCGTCGGCCGGGTGCCGCGCCGGCAGGGCGCCGTTGCGGCTCAGGATCGCGGGCAGGACGCTCGTGCCGTGCGCCGGGACGTGGAGCACCACGAAGACCGCCGCCGCCAGGTCCGTTCGGCAGGCGATGGACCAGCTGCGACAGCGCCTCGACCCCTCCCGCCGAGGCCCCGACCACGATGATGTCATGACCCGCCATGCTGACCTCAAGGCGATGGCCGATCGTCGCCGACCCGCCCGCGATAAGTTCCAGGCGACGACGTCCCGTGCAACCGACGACGCGGCCCGCTCGGGGGAGAGGGAGGACATCATCGCGGCCGACCGGGACGTGATCACGCCAAATCGGGTCCCTTCGACCCGATCCGACGAGAGGTGACTTCGAGACCCGTTCTCCCCCGGCCCGCCGAGCGGGCCGACGAGAGACGGCTCATCTTAACACGAATCGGCCACGATCCATACCGGACGCCGAAATTCTCGCCCGGCGTCATCCCCATGACCCGGCCGAAGCCCCGGCCGATCCCCATCGGAGACCCGGAGCGGTCGGAATCCGGTTCGCGCTTGCAACCACCCTTCATCCTGCTTATAACGACGAGATCACCAAGTTAAAGAAAGCAAGAACACACCAAAAAAAGCTTAGAAATCCTCTTGACAATGCATGCATGCGAGATAAGATCGATGCGGAAACGCCGGACCAGATGGATCATCACGTATTTCTGCGGACATCGCGCGATCGACAACACGAGGGCGGGCCATGATGGACCATGAAGGGCGCCGGGGGGGATGGAGTTTGCGGGGGTCGTCGCCGTCGACCTCCGTGATGGGGGCGGTCGGGGCGGGGGCCGGCGCGGGCCCGGGGGGGGCGTCGTCATCGGAGGAAGCCCTCGCGACGGAGGAGGCGGTCGCGGCCTTCACGCGAGCCTATTTTGGCGCGGTGCGGGCCACCTTGTGGGGCGAGGGCCGCGACGGCCGGGTCGACCCCCGCGCGAACCGCGCCGCGTTCGACGCCCGCGTCGCGGCGGCCCTCGACGCGCTGGTCGCGCGGCTCGCCGCCACGGTGGAGACGACCTCGATGGCCCCGTCGCTGGCGGCGGGACTCCGCGAGGCGCTGGCGCACCTGGCCACCCCGTCGGCCTCGGATCGGGCCTCGGGCGTGGCCTTCGAGCTCGAGTCGGTGCTGCTGATCGGCGACCTCCAGGAACGCCTGCGGTCCGAGGTGGGGACCTCTCCCCGGGCCGGCGGATCGTCCCCGCGAGCTTGAATCAGGCCAGGCGTGCGATCTCGTCGAGGGCCGACGGGTTCTCCAGCCCCGAGAGATCGCCCGGGTCCAGCTTGAGGAGCGTCGCGCGGATCGCGCGGCGGAGGATCTTCGCGCTGCGGGTGCGGGGCAGCTCCGAGACGAACCGGACCTGGTCGGGGGCGAACGACTTGCCCAGCGCGCCGGCGACGCGGGCGCGGACCTCGTCCTCCAGCGCGGGGCCCGGCTCGAAGCCGGGGGCGAGGACGGCGAGGCACCAGATCGTCTCCCCCTTGAGCTCGTGCGGCAGGCCGACGGCGGCGGCCTCGGCCACGGCGGGGTGGCCGACCGCGGCCGACTCGATCTCGGCGGGGCCGACCCTCTTGCCGGCGACCTTGAGCGTGTCGTCGCTGCGGCCGTGGAGGAACCACACGCCATCGTCGTCGATCGAGGCCCAGTCGCCGTGCGCCCAGACGTCGGGCCATCGCGACCAGTAGGTTGCGAGGTAGCGGCGGCCGTCGGGGTCGTTCCAGAAGCCCCGCGTCATGGCCGGCCACGGCCGGGTGCAGACGAGCTCGCCGACCCCGCCCCGGAGCGGCCGTCCCTCGGCGTCGAAGACGTCGACCGCCATCCCCGGCGACGGGCCGGCCAGCGCGCACGGCTTCAGGGGCGTGATCGGCAAGGCCGACAGGAAGCACGCGCCGACCTCGGTCCCCCCCGAGAAGTTGATCACCGGCAGCCGCCCGCCGCCGACGTGCTCGAAGTACCAGGCCCACGGGCCGGGGTTCCACGGCTCCCCGGTCGAGGCCAGGATGCGCAGGCTCCGCAGATCGTGCCGCGCGACCGGCGCGTCGCCGTGCCGCATGAGGGCGCGCACCAGCGTCGGCGAGACGCCGAGGATGGTGATGCCGTGTCCCTCGACGAGCCTCCAGAGCCGATCGGCGTCGGGGAAGTCGGGCGCCCCTTCGAAGAGGAGGACGGTTCCCCCCAGCGCCAGCCCGCCGACGACCTCCCACGGGCCCATGATCCAGCCCATGTCGGTGACCCAGCAGAGGACGTCGCCCGGTCGCAAATCGACCTGGTGGCAGACCTCCTGCGCGATCTTCACCAGGAACCCGCCGTGGACGTGGACCGCCCCCTTGGGACGTCCCGTCGTCCCCGACGTGTAGGCGATCATGAAGGGATCTTCCGAGCCCATCGGCTCGGATGGGCACCCGGCCGGCTCGTCCGCGACGGCCTCGTGCCACCAGACGTCCCGGCCCGGCATCCAGGGGACGTCGATCCCGAGGCGGCGGACGACGACCACGTTGCGGACGCACGCGCAGGAGGCGACGGCCTCATCGGCGGTCGCCTTCAGGGGGATCGGTGCGCCTCGGCGGAGGGTGGCATCGGCGGTGATCAGCACCCTGGCGCCGCAATCGTCGAGCCTCGCGGCGACGGCGGGCGCCCCGAACCCCGAGAAGATCGGGATCGCGATCGCGCCGACCTTCGCGCAGGACAGGAGCGCCTCGACGGCCTCGGGCATCATCGGCAGGAAGATCCCGACCCGATCGCCGCGTCCCACGCCGAGACGCTTCAGCGCGTTGGCCAGCCGGTCCGTCTCGGCGGCGAGGCCCGCGTAGTCGAGCCGGCGGACCGCGCCGTCCTCCCCCTCCCAGATCAGGGCCGGTTGATGACGCCTGTCCGAGAGGGCGTGGCGATCGAGGCAGTTGTGCGCCAGGTTGATCGTGCCGCCGACGAACCAGCGCGACCAGGGGATGCCGCGCGAGGTGTCGAGGACGGTGTGGTAAGGTTCGAAGAACTCGATCGGCAGGTCGGCGACGACGGCCGACCAGAACCATTCGATGTCGGCGGTCGTGCGGCGGATCAGGTCGGCGTAGTCGGCGATGCCGTGCCGCCTCATGAACTGACCGACGTTGGTGCGGTCGCTATAATCGGCGGTAGGGGTCCAGGCGAATTCGCCGGCCATCGGGATACCCTTCGCGGTCCGGGTTCGAGGCGCGGGGAGGAATGGCCCCGTCATCATGAAGACGATCATCGAGCCCTTCAAGATCAAGATGGTCGAGCCGATCAAGCTCACCACGCCCGAAGGGCGCGAGGAGATCCTCCGCGCCGCGCACTTCAACCTGTTCCGCGTGCCGGCCGAAGAGGTGATCATCGACCTTTTGACCGACAGCGGCACGGCGGCGATGAGCGCCGAGCAGTGGGCGGGGATGATCCGCGGCGACGAGTCGTATGCCGGGGCGCGGAGCTGGTATCACTTCGAGAGGGTGCTCCGCGACCTCACGGGCATGCCGCACATCCTGCCCACCCACCAGGGCCGCGCCAGCGAGCGCATCCTGTTCGAGCTGGTCGGAGGCCCGGGCAAGGTCATCCCGAGCAACAACCACTTCGACACCACCCGCGCCAACATCGAGCACTCCGGCGCCCGCGCCGTCGACCTCGTGATCGCCGAGGGGACCCAGCCCCGCAGCCGTCATCCGTTCAAGGGGAACGTCGACGTCGATCGGCTTGAACAATTGATCTCCAGCGTCGGCGCCGAGAGAATCCCGCTCTGCATGGCGACCGTGACCAACAACAGCGGCGGAGGCCAGCCCGTCAGCCTGGCCAACCTCCAGGACGTCCGCGCCGCGTGCGACCGGCACGGCATCCCGTTGTTCCTCGACGCCTGCCGGTTCGCCGAGAACGCGTATCTGATCAAGCGACGCGAGCCGGGCCAGCAGCACCGCACGGCCCGCGAGATCGCCCGCGCGATGTTCGACCTCGCCGACGGCGCGACGATCAGCGCCAAGAAGGACGGCCTGGTCAACATCGGCGGCGTGCTCCTGATGCGCGACGACGCCCTGGCGCGCCGCGCCAACGAGTCGTTGATCCTCACCGAAGGCTTCGTCACCTACGGCGGCCTCGCCGGCCGCGACCTGGAGGCGATGGCGCAGGGGTTCGTCGAGGTGCTCGACGAGGACTACCTGAACTACCGCATCCGGAGCGTCGAGTACCTGGGCGAGGCGCTGCTGGCGGCGGGCATCCCGATCGTCGAGCCGCCGGGCGGCCACGCCATCTACGTCGACGCCGCCGCGTTCTGCCCGCACATCCCGCCCGAGCAGTTCCCCGGCCAGGCTCTGGTGCTGCGCCCTGTACCGGCACGCCGGCATCCGCGCCGTGGAGATCGGTAGCGTCATGTTCGGCCAGGTCGATCCCGACACCGGCGAATCGGCCCGCCCGCCGATGGAGCTCGTCCGCCTGGCGATCCCGCGCCGCGTCTACACGCAGAGCCACATCGACTACACCGCCGAGGCCGCCGTCGAGGTCTTCCGCCGCCGCGACGCGCTCCGCGGCCTGCGGATCGTCGAGGCCCCGCCGAGCCTGCGCCACTTCACGGCGAGGTTCGAGGAGGTCTGACTGTAGCCCCGGAGGGGCGACCGTCCGTAGCCCGGGCGCAAGCCCCGGGTCCTCAAGGAGCGAAACCACCACAATCACCCCGCACTGCGAGCGAGGGGGCCACGCGGCGGCATCCGGTCCCCGGGGCTTGCACCCGGGCTACGGACGGTCGCCCCTCCGGGGCTACGGATTCCGGTAGTTCATCATCCTCGCCAGCCAAGCCCCCTTGATGCAGTCCGCGTTGAAAGCTGCGACCAGGCTCTCTGGACTCTTCTCAGGGTCCTCGTCATAGGTGTCCGAGACTACGGCGACATTGAGCCAGTTCACGAATCCGTAATGGCAGGCGATCGCGCGGGCAGTGTCCTCGGGATCATCTCCAGGCGTCATGCATGGCGTACCGATTCCGTGTCGATCGACGCGAGGCAGATAGATGCAAGACCCTAAAGGTAGATCATAGATGTGAACCAGCACGTCTCCCAGGTCATGGATCGCCAGCGGCATGCTCGCCTCCCACTCGGGGCCCGTCCGCCTTGCCCGCAGGTAGCGCAGGTGGTACTTCAGCCCGGTCGAGAAGAAGCAGACCGCCGAGACCGCGCCGAAGATCAGCGGCGCGAGCTTGGGATGGCGCGCCATCGGGATGATCGCCAGGAAGGTCAGCGCGGCCTGGAGGTAGAACGAGCCCGACAGCACCCCGCCCTTGATCAGCAGGAGCATGCCGTTGGTCACGGCCAGCATCGGAGACAGCGACAGGACGGGCAGCCCGAGCAGCCACTCGACCAGGAAGATCAGGTTGATCCCGACCACGCCCGCGCCCCAGATGTGCGCGAGCTGGCGCTCGACGAAGGTGATCGGCCCGCCCCGCCGCCGCAAGTTCCAGAACAACGCGGCCCAGGCGCCCAGGCCGACGGTGAAGATCAGCACGTAGGGCCAGCGCGCCGACACGCCCCGGTCGAGCAGCCACGTCGTGATCCCGAAGAAGACGAGCAAGGCGGCGCTGTGGAGCATCCAGAGGGTGCCGAAGTTCTCCAGGACGGCCGCGTGGTGCGTCTCGCCCAGGAGCCGCGTCGCCAGAGCCCGCAGGCTCGTCGAGCGGGCCGAGACGGGCTCGCCGTGGAGGAAGGCGTCGAGATCGTCGGCCATCGCGGAGGCGCCGGGATAGCGAAGGTCGGGCGGCTTCTGGAGGCACTTCAGCGCGATCATCTCCAGGTCGGGGTTCACCTTCGGGTTCAGGACACGCGGCGGCAACGGGTCCTGATCCAGGACCATGAGCACCGTGTCGACGGCCGAGGGGGCCTGGAACGGCGGGCGGCCGGTGAGCATCGCGTAGAGGATCGCGCCCAGGCCGTACACGTCGCTGGCCGGGCCGATCGGGCCGCGGCCGGCGGCGGCCTGCTCGGGGGCCATGTAGCTCGGCGTCCCGAGGATCGCGCCGCTCTGCGTCAGGCTGAGGTCGGCGTCGATCCTTTTGGCCAGGCCGAAGTCGCTCACGTGAGGGCGGCCCTCCCGGTCGATCAGGATGTTCGACGGCTTGAGGTCGCGGTGGAGCACGCCTCGCGAGTGCGCGTAGTGGACCGCGCGGCAGACCGGCGCGAGCAGGCGCGCCGCCTCGATGGCCGTCATCGGCCCCTCGGCCAGCCGTCGCGCCAGGGTGGTCCCCTCGACGTACTTCATCAGGAAGTAGGGCTGCCCGTCGTCGTCGGCGACCTGGTAGACCGGCACGACGTGCGGATGGTCGAGGCGCGCCGCCGCCTCGGCCTCGGCGCGGAACCGCGCCACGTCGGCGGGCATCGCCGAGTCGCCCCGCAGGAGGCGCTTCAGCGCCACGATCCGCCCCAGGCCGCGCTGATGGGCCCGGTAGACCACCCCCATCCCCCCCCGGCCCAGCTCCTCCAGCAGCTCGCAGTCGCCCACCAGCGCCGGCGAGTCCGAGGGCGAGAAGGCCGGGGGCGGCGACCAGTCCCGCGTGGCCTCGTCGGGCGATGTCCGCGCCATCTCCTCGGCGATCGAGGCGACCGCCCAGAGGTCGCGGATCTCGTCGGCCAGCTCGGGATGCCGCCTGGTGGCGCCGTCCACGTCGGGGACCTTGCCCTCCCTGAGCTCGTCGGCGAGCCCCTGGATCACCTCGGCGAGGCGCGATTCGTCCTGGTCCTTCAGGTCGGGTCGGGTCATGGCAGGCTCCCCCGCGAAGGGGGCTCGCCGAGCACGGCCCGGAGCTTCCGCAGGGCCCGCAGGTGCCGCATGCCGGCCGCCGCCTCGCTCAGGCCGAGCGCGCGGGCGGCCTCGCCGTTGGAGAGCTGCTCGTAGTGTCGCATCAGGATGATCTCGCGGTCGGGCTCGTCGAGCCGGCCGAGCGCGTCGCGGAACCGGCGCTCCAGCTCGTGCCGCAGCGCCTCGGCGGCGGGCGTCAGCGCCGGGTCGCGGAGCTGCGCGGCGAGCTCGATCGAGGAGCGGTCGAGGAACGCCGCGGCGGCCAGGGGCGCTCGCGGTCGAGGCTGCGGCGCGCCGCGACGCGGTGCCGGCGGTGCTCGTCGATCATCCGGTCGCGCGCGATCTGGCGGAGCCAGAGGTGGAACGGCATCGCCGGGTTGCGCAGGTAGTCGGCCAGGCGCTGATTGGCCTCCAGGAGCACGTCCTGGACGACGTCGCTGGCGTCGAGCCGTCGGCCGAGCGCCCGGTCGAGCCGCAGGCCGATCATCCTCCGCAGGGGCCCGCGATGCCGTTCCCAGAGCCGTTCCGCGGCCGGCTCCCCCTCCTCGGCGACCCGCCTCAGGAGTGCCTCCGTCTCGGTCGGGTCGGGCCACATGGTCGCGCGGGCGCTCCGCTCGGGGCCTCGGGACATGAACACCCCGTCGAGTATAGGCCCCCCCTGCCCTTCGTGCCAGCGGGCGGGCCGTCGTCGCGATGTCGTCACAAGTCCCCGGTTAAGAATCGGGGACGCGGCACGGTTCGCCCGGAGGTGGCGGGGGGCGCGACGCGGACACGGCCCCCGGATGAGAGCGATCGGGACCCTACCTCGGGAGGAGAATGCCATGTACCTCGTCGGCGCTTATGTCGCGTATTTGACGATCAGCATCGGCCTGACGATCTGGGTGGCCAGGGCCCTGTCGCACCACGGGCGCACGTTCCTGGTCGATTCGTTCCTGGAGAACGAGAGGCTGGCCGACTCGGTCAACCATCTCCTGGTCATCGGGTTCTACCTGATCAATTTCGGCTACGTGTCGCTGGCCTTGAAGTACGGCGACAAGCCGGACGACCTGCCCCGCGCCATCGAGGCGTTGAGCACCAAGGTCGGCATCGTCCTGCTGGTGCTCGGGGCGATGCACTTCTTCAACCTGTACATCTTCACGAAGCTGCGCCGGCGCGCCCTGCTCCGGAGCCAGAAGCCGCCCGTCGTGACCGAGGAATACCTGGAGCCGGCGCGGAGCTTCGGGCACTGACGACACCCGAGACGCGGCCGAGGGCGGGGCGACGCCCCCGCCCGTCGCGATGGGAGGTCACTTCGCATGAGACGCCTCTACGTGCTCTACGACGCCCGCTGCGGCCTGTGCAGTTGGGCGCACCGCTGGATGAGGAGGCAGCCGGCCTTCCTGGAGCTGATATTCGTCCCGGCCGGCTCGGAACGGGCCGAGAGGCTGTTCCCGGGCATCGCGCGGCCCGGGGCGCCCGAGGAGCTGATCGTCGTCTCCGACGATGGCGCCGTCTACCGCGACGGCCGCGCGTGGATCATGTGCCTCTACGCGCTGCAGGAGTACCGCGAGTGGTCGATCCGCCTGTCGCGGCCGATGCTGCTCCCGCTGGCCCGCCAGGCGTTCGCGCTGCTGTCGCGGAACCGGGCGCGGATCTCGCGCTGGCTCGACCTGGCCGGCGAGGCCGAGATCGTCGAGACGTTGCGGCAGGTCCACGCCCCCGCGTGCGACCTGGCCGGCCCGGCCCCGGAGCCGCTGCCGAACGGGATGATCATGTAAGACCCAGACTAGCCACAGAGATCACAGAGGACACCGAGATTTGGAGATACAGGAGCTCGAGAAAACCAGACTTCATTTTTCCAATTTTTGGTTTCTTACTCTCTGTGGCCCTCTGTGTCCTCTGTGGCTCAATGGCAGCCAATCTACGAGCTCGCTGTCCTCCGATCGGAGAGTTCGTGGACCATCTCGACGAGCGCGACGACGTGGTCCACCGGCGTGTGCGGGAGGATGCCGTGGCCAAGATTGAAGACGTGTCCGGGGCGGCCGTCGGCCTGGTCGAGGATGTGTCGGGCCCGGAGCTCGATCTCGGGCAAGGGCGCGAACAGCGCGGCCGGGTCGAGGTTCCCCTGCACGCCGACGGCCGGCCCGAGCCGCGCCCACGCCTCGGCCAGGCTCGACGCGCCAGTCCAGCCCGATGACGTCGCCCCCGGCGTCGCGCTGGAGCTCCAGCAGGGAGCCGGTGTCGGTGCCGAAGTGGATGACCGGGACGCCCCCGGCGAGGCCCGCCAGGAGCCTCTTCATGTGCGGCAGGACGTAGCGGCGGTAGTCGCCGGGGCCGAGGTTGCCGACCCAGCTATCGAAGAGCTGGAGCACCTGGGCCCCGGCCTCGGCCTGGGCGTTGAGGTAGAGCCTCGTCGCGTCGACGAGACGGCCCATCAGCGCATTCCACGCCCCCTCGTCGCGGTACATGAACGCCTTGGCCTTCTCGTAGTACCGCGAGCCGCCCCCCTCGATGGCGTAGCAGGCCAGCGTGAACGGTGCG
The DNA here is from genome assembly GCA_963708145.1 of uncultured Planctomycetaceae bacterium. GTDB lineage: Bacteria > Planctomycetota > Planctomycetia > Isosphaerales > Isosphaeraceae. Next base: position 2,110,171 of record OY970189.1, read on the forward strand.
CCGGCGAAGCCGATCAGAGGGGTGCGCGGGTCGAGCGCGGCGCGGATCGAGCGGACGGCGCGGAAGACGAAGTCGAGCGGGGCGGGGTCGTCGAGGCGGCGGACGCGATCGACGTCCTCCGCCGAGCGGACCGGGTTGTGGATCACCGGCCCCTCGCCCCTGGCGAATTCGAGGTCGAGCCCCATCGGCTCGAGGATCAGCAGGATGTCGGCGAACAGGATCGCGGCGTCGACCCCGAGCCTCTCGGCGGCCGTGACCGTGACCTCGGTGGCCAGCCCGGGGTCCTTGCAGAGGTCGAGGAACGCGACCTTCGCCCGCACCTCGCGGTACTCGGGCATGTACCGCCCCGCCTGCCGCATCAGCCAGACCGGCGTGACGTCCGTCGGCTCGCGCCGGCAGGCCTTCAGGAACGGGCTGTCGCGGAGGGGGTCATCGGGGCCGGGTCGCGGCGGGGGCGCGGTCGGTGGCATGGGGGACTCGTTCGCGGGAACGGGATTCGCACGTTCCAAAGTGTCTGCGGGTCGCGGGCCGCGGCACCCCGTTTGCGAAGCCGGGGCCCGACGGGGCGGGCGCCTTGTCCTAGAGTTCCTGATCGGACGCCATCTTACGCCGCCCGCCGGCGCGGGGGAATGGCGTGCCCACGCAACACGAGACGGGACGGGGTAGGCCGAACTCGACCATCCCCGTACAATTCCCCATTGGAAGAGGAACGAAAAGGAAACGCCTCGGTCCCCGCCCCCGATGACCGCGGCCGCGGGTCGCCGACGGGACCCCGGAGGTCCCGCATGCGACGAGACGAGACCGAACCCCGACAACCGATGCTGTGAGTCCTGACGATGGACCGTGACGAGAGTAACGAACGACGAGACCCTCCACCCATTTACACCAACGGACACTCGACCGCGGACCTCAACGGCCGCCGTCGCATCCTCGGGCCGGCCGCGACCCCCTTCCCGCGGGGGCCGCACACGACCGAGGATGAGGAACTGCTCAACCGCACCGTCCCCTCGATCCCCCGGGCCAGCGCGCCCGAGCTGGCCGCGTTCACCCACACCGACCCCTGGCGGGTCCTGCGCATCCAGGGCGAGTTCGTCCACGGGATCAACGCGCTGGCCGGCGTCGGCGCCGCCGTGGCAGTCTTCGGCTCGGCCCGCTTCGCGCCCGACCACCCCCTCTGCCAGGCCGCCGGCGAGCTCGGGCGCAAGCTCGTCGAGGCGGGCTTCGGCGTCATCACCGGCGGCGGGCCCGGCATCATGGAGGCCGCCAACCGCGGCGCCTTCGAGGCCGGCGGCGTCTCGATCGGTTGCAACATCGAGCTCCCCTTCGAGCAGGACCAGAACCCCTACACCACGCTGGCGATCAACTTCCGCTACTTCTTCGTGCGGAAGACGATGTTCGTCAAGTACGCCAACGGCTTCGCCATCTTCCCCGGCGGCTTCGGCACCCTCGACGAGCTCTTCGAGGCGCTCACGCTGGTCCAGACCCGCAAGATCAACCGGTTCCCGATCGTCCTGTACGACTCGTCGTACTGGAACGGCCTGATCGACTGGGTCAAGAACACCCAGCTCGCCCACGGCGCCATCTCGCCCGAGGACCTGAACCTGCTGATCGTCACCGACTCGGTCGACGAGATCCGCGACGTGATGGTGGATTGCTACAATACCCGCTGCTGGACCACCTGGAAGAAGTCGGAGGGCGCCAAGCTCGACGCCGACCCCCCCGCGCGCCCGCCACGGCGCCCGACCCGGCCAAGGCCGACGCTCAGTAGGAAGTGCTGAGTGCTGAGTGCTGAGTGCTGAGTGCTGAGTGCTGAGTGCTGAGTAAGAGCCTAGCTCATAGGCCCGGTCGAGAAGGGCGTGTGAAGCACACTGCCTTCAATACCGGCTCGAAGACGCCGTGCTTCACACGCCCTACTGGATCTCAGCACTCAGAACTCAGCACTCTCTTCGCAGGACCCTGAATCATGGCGGAAGGCCCGTCCGCGACTGACCGGGACGCCGCAGCGTTCGATGCCCTGGACCGCGCCCTCCGCACCTCGGGCACCGCGGCGGCGTTCGACCGGCTCATCGGCGAGTTGACCGGGAGGGGGGACTTCCGGGCGCTGCTCGACGCCCTGCTGCTGAAGGCCCGGCACGAGCTGGGGTTGCCCCTGATCCAGGTCGGCCCGCTGGTGGAGATCCCCGAGCCGGCGCGGTCGCAGTTCGAGGAAAGGTACGTCGAGGCGATCCGCGACGTCGGCGCGCGGCTGCTCGCCGCGGGCGACATCGCCGCCGCCTGGCCCTACTTCCGCGCCATCGCCGAGCCCGGTCCCGTGGCCGAGGCGCTCGACGCCTACCGGGCGGACGGCGGCGACGAACGGGTGGGGCCGGTCATCGACATCGCGTTCAACCAGGGGGCCAACCCGCGCCGGGGGTTCGAGCTGATCCTGGAGCACTACGGCACCTGCTCGGCGATCACCGCGTTCGAACAGATGGCCGCCGACGAGGCCACCCGCGCCGCCTGCGCCGACGCTCTGGTCCGCCAGGTCCACAAGGACCTCGTCGCGAGCCTCCGCTACGACATCACCAACCGGGGAAATCCCGAGCCCGAGGAGGGGGCGACGATCGCCGAGCTGATCGCGGGCCGCGACTGGCTCTTCGGCGACTTCGCCTACCACGTCGACGTCTCGCACCTGGCCTCCGTCGTGCGGATGTCGCCCCTGCTGAAAGAACCCGCGACGATCGCGCTGGCCGTCGGCCTGACCGACTACGGCCGCCATCTCTCCGAGAAGCACCGCTACGAGGGGGAGCCCCCGTTCGAGCACATCTACGAGGACCACGGCATCTACCTCGGGGCCCTGCTCGGCCGGGATGTCGAGAAGGCCGTCGCGCACTTCCGATCGAAGATCGGCCCCCTCGACCCCGACCGCCCCGGCCCCCCGATCGAGCCGCAGGTGCTGGTCGGCCTGCTCGTGCGGCTGGGCCGCCTGGAGGAGGCCCTCGACGTGGCCGCCGAGTACCTGGCGGGCTATCCCGACGCGCACCTGATCTGCCCCGGCGTCGCCCAACTCTGCCAGCGCGTCGGCCGCCCCGCCCGGCTGGCCGAGGTCTCGCGCAGGCACGGCGACCTCGTCAACTACGCCGCCGCGATCCTCCAGGCCGGGCCCGCCGGGGACCGCGCCGGTCGGAAGCGGAATAACTCCCCGAGCCGGGGCGGGTGGCATCTCCCGCGACCGTTCGGTTATCCTCCAGGTATGGCGATGTCCCGCGGGATCGGACGTCGTGGGGGAGAGGCCGAGCGATGCGACGGTGGGGCAGGCTCGTGGCCACCTGGGGTGTGGTGCTGGCCGTCGCGTCCGGGGCCGACGGGCCGGCGGCGGGCTTCGTGAGCCTCTTCGACGGCAAGACCCTCGGCGGCTGGACGCCCGAGCACACCGACCGCATCGCGGTCCGCCGCGGCGCGATCGCCATCGCCGGGGGCACCGGCTGGCTCCGGTCGGACCGTCCGTACTGCGACTTCGAGCCTCCGGGCCGAGTACCGCGCCCTCAGGAAGGGGGCCGACAGCGGCCTCTTCTTCCGCGCCGGCGACGAGAGCACGGCCAAGGACCCGCACTGGCCGAGGCGGGCGTACCAGCTCCAGGTGATCGACGCCGGGTCGAACTTCCGGATCTTCGGCCACGGCACCCCGCCCCCCAGGTCGGAGCGCAAGACCTCCGCCCTCAAGGAAACGATGAAGGGCCCCGGCCAGTGGCAGGCGATCACCCTGCGGGTGGTCGGCCACCGCGCCGAGGCCGAGCTCAACGGCGTCTTGATCACCGTCAGCGACGCGATCACCCTGCCCGAGGGCTACATCGGCCTCCAGGCCGAGAACAGCCCATTCGAGTGGCGCAACCTGGAGATCCGGGAGCTCCCGGTCCCCTGAACCGGCCTCCCTGGCACGGTGCGGCCGGCGCGCCGATCTTCCATCGGCAACAAGGCTTGGCGTGCTGCACGCACCCCATCATGGCCGCCCTCGGCACGATTTTCCCTGCCGAGCTGGGGCCTCGGGTATAGAATACAAGGACAAGTCCTTCTCTCCTCTCCCCTTCCTGCCTTGTAAGGAGGCTTGCATGGCCACCGTGACTCAAGGCGAGCCCCTCGTCGTCTCGTCGCGGATCGAAGAGCGTCTGCGGCGTGGCGAACTGACCCCGGTCCAGGTCGAGGGTTTCCACGAGTTCCTGCACGAGGTCGACCGCGAACTCCTGCACCACCGGATCGTCACCGACAACGTCTATACCCGCTGGTTCCGCACCGGAGACGCGACCGACGACGAGCTGCGGCACTTCGTCCGGCAGTTCTCGGTCTTCTCGAACCAGTTCCTGGTCGCGGCGCTGCTGCGGGTGATCAACGCCCCGTCGTTGCAGCAGGCGCGGTCGGCCAAGGAGATCCTGATGAACGAGCTCGGGGTGATCTACCGACGCGCCGGGCAGGACGCCGTCGCGCCCTCGGCGAGGGACGACGAGCAGAAGGACCGCGAAGGCGACCCCGACCTGGTCAGCACCGAGGGGACCGTCGACGGCGGCCTGTTCCGATTCCGCGCCGCGCACCTCGAATGGCTGCTCGGCGTGGCCGAGGGGCTCGGGATGGGGTTCGACGACATCGGCAAGAGGAAGCACGGCACCGAAGAGACGCTCCACTTCTGCGACGAGCTGATCCGCCTCTATGGCAACGAGGACCCGTGGATCGCCGAGGGGGCGAGCTTCGCCGTCGAGAACTGGGCCGCCGCCGGCTTCTGGCAGGAGCTCGAGGACGGCCTGATGGCGATCAAGAAGGACCGGCACCCGCGCCTCAAGATCGCCTTCTTCACCTGGCACAACCGCGTCGAGGCGCAGCACGCCGGGCACACGATGGAGGAGCTCGAGGCCGTCTACTTCCAGCCCGGCTTCGACCGCAACCGCTTCTTCCAGGGCGGCCACGAAGTCCTCGACGCCATCGCCGTCTTCTGGGACGGCCTGGACGGGGACCGTTGATCTCGGAGTTGGGAGTGAGGAGTGGAGAGTGGGGAGAGAAGACGCAGAGCGTCGATGACTTCTTCTCTCCCCACTCTCCACTCCCCACTCCCAACCACCGCAAGGAGGTCACCGATGGCCACCGCTGATGTCCCGCTCCGCCGCATCGACCACGTCCGCTTCGTCGTGGGCAACGCGCGGCAATCGGCGTACTTCTACCGCAACGCCTTCGGCTTCGACGTGGTCGCCTACGCCGGGCTGGAGACGAAGGTGCGCAACGAGGCGGCGTACGTCCTGCGGCAGGGGGAGATCACCTTCATCCTGGCGTCGCCGCTGGGGGCCGACCATCCCGAGAACGCGCGGCTGATCCTCCACGGCGACGGCGTGCAGGACATCGCGCTCGAGGTGGACGACGTCGCGACCGCCTACGAGGCCGCGACGGCCCGGGGCGCCGTCGGGGCGGTGCCGCCGGGCCGGCTGGAGGACGACGACGGGGTCTTCGAATTCGCCACGATCCGCGCCTACGGCGACACCACGCACACGTTCGTCAACCGCGACCGCTACGGCGGCGTCTTCCGGCCCGGCTTCCGGCCGCTCGACGTCGGCCGCTACAGCGCTGCGCACGTTCCACCCGGTCGGCCTGAGGGCGATCGACCACATCGTCGCCAACGTCGAGCAGGGCAAGATGAAGGAGTGGGTCGAGTTCTACGAGCGGGTCCTCGGCTTCTCCTTGCTGGTCCACTTCGACGACAAGGACATCAGCACCGAGTACACCGCGCTGATGTCGAAGGTGGTGCAGGACGGCCGCGGCCGGATCAAGTTCCCGATCAACGAGCCGGCCGAGGGGCGGCGGCGGTCGCAGATCGACGAATACCTGCGCTTCTACGGCGGGCCCGGGGTGCAGCACATCGCGATGGCCACCGACGACATCGTCGCGACGGTGCGCGCCATGCGGAGCAACGACGTCAGCTTCCTCCGCGTCCCCGAGGCGTACTACGAGCTCCTGCCCGACCGCGTCGGCCCGATCGCCGAGGACCTCCGCGACCTGGCCGAGCTCGGCATCCTGGCCGACCGCGACGAGGAAGGCTACCTGCTCCAGATCTTCACCAAGCCGGTCGAGGACCGCCCCACCCTCTTCTTCGAGGTCATCGAGCGCCACGGCGCCCGCAGCTTCGGCAAGGGGAACTTCAAGGCGCTCTTCGAAGCCATCGAGCGCGAGCAGCGCGGCGCGGGACTCTGTGAAGGGAGAGATTTCACCACGGAGTCCACAGAGAAGAGGAGGAGAGCAAATATAATTAAATTTAATCATATTTTTTCAGTATTTTTATCCTCTCCGTGTTCTCTGTGGTCTCCGTGGTGAAATCTTTTCTCCGGAGGGGTTTGCCATGAAATCGCCCCTGCCGCCGGTCGCGAGCATCCGCGACTTCTACGCCTTCGAGCAGCACGTCGCGACCTGTCGGCGCCGGCGCGGCCTGGACATGGTGCCGGAGTGGTACGAGGTCCCGGTCTTCTACTTCTCGAACCCCGCGGGCGTGATCGGGGCCGACGAGCCGGTCTGGGCGCCGCGGGGGAGCCGGGCGCTCGATTATGAATTGGAGCTGGCCTGCGTCATCGGCGCCGAGTGCCGCGACGCTCCCGACGACGACCGGGCGATGGAGTTCGTCGCCGGGTTCACGATCATGAACGACTGGAGCGCCCGCGACCTCCAGCGCGCCGAGATGGCCGTCGGGCTCGGGCCGAGCAAGGGGAAGGACTTCGCCACCTCGCTCGGCCCCGATCTGGTCGGCCTCGACGAGCTCCGGGACCGTTACCGCGACGGTCGCCTGCACCTGGCGATGACGGCGGCGGTCAACGGCCGCGTCCTGTCGCGGGGCGACGCCGGGAGCATGCACTGGACCTGGCCGCAGCTCATCGCGCACGCCAGCCGCGACACCCGGCTCCGGCCCGGCGACGTGCTCGGCTCGGGCACCGTCGGCACCGGCTGCATCCTCGAATTGACCCCCGAGGCCGTCGGCGGCTGGCTCAAGCCCGGCGACGTGGTCGAGCTGACCGTCGAGCGCCTCGGCACGCTCCGCAACCCCGTCGTCGCCCACCCGTCCGGCCGCGATGGGGAGGGGCGAGGACCCCAGGGCCCGGGATCTCAAATTTGAAATACCAAATTTGAAATTGTGAGAATTCGCCATGCCACCCTACATCCGCCTCGGCTCGATCCCCCGCAAGCGGCACATCGCCGCACCGTCGCGAGCCCGGGTTCGCCGGGGAGGGGATCTGCTACGAGGAGGTGGTCACCACGGCCGGGTTCGGGCGGGCGTACAGCATCGCCTACCACCTCCGCCCGCCGACGCGGGTCCGCAAGGTGGAGGCGGCCGGGACGGTCGCGCCCGAGGTCGTCGACGGCGGCGCGCTGCGGCACCACCACCTCAAGACGCGCGCGATGCCCCGCCGCGGCGACCCGGTCACGGGCGCGTCCCGCTCCTGGTCAACGACGACGTGACGATGGCGCGGTGCCGGCCCGACTGCGCCGCAGGCCGAGCTGTTCCGCAACGCCGACGCCGACGAGGTCGTCTTCGTCCATCGCGGCCGGGGTGCGCTCGCGACGATGTTCGGCCCGCTCGCGTTCCGGCCCTTCGACTACGTGGTCATCCCCCGCTGCACCACGTACCGCTTCGAGTTCGACCCGGCCGGCGAGCCGCCCGACCTGCTCGTCTTCGAGATGGCCGGCGGCGTGACGATCCCGGCGAAGTACCTCAACCCCGACGGCCAGCTCCGCCTCGGGGCGCCGTTCTCCGAGCGCGACCTGCACGGGCCGTCGGAGGCGGTCGCCGTCGACCGCGACGAGGAGACGACCGTCCTGATCAAGGACGGCCGCCGGCTGTCTCGCTACACGCTGGCGCACCACCCGTTCGACGTCGTCGGCTGGGACGGGCAGGTCTACCCGTACACCTTCAACGCCGACGACTTCGAGCCGCTCACCGGCACGGTCCACCTGCCCCCCCCGGTGCAGCAGACGTTCGACGCGCCCGGGCTGGTGCTCTGCACGTTCGCGCCGCGGATGCTCGACACGCACCCCGAGGCGATCAAGGTGCCCTATGCGCACTCGAACGTGCAGGCCGACGAGGTGCTGTACTACGTGCGGGGCCGGTTCGGCAGCCGTCGCGGGGTCGAGGAGTCGTCGATCACGCTCCACCCGCGCGGCATCCCGCACGGCCCGCACCCCGGCACGATCGTCGCCAGCCGCGACGCGACCCGCACCGACGAGCTCGCCGTGATGATGGACACCCTGCGCCCTCTGCGGCTCACGCGCCAGGCGCTGGAGATGGACGACCCATCCTATCCGATGTCGTGGATGGAGGGGGGCTGAACCGACCCCGCGGCGATCGCATGTGTTCAGATGATCGGGAATTCAAATTTGAGGTTTCAAATTTGAGGTTTCAAATTTGAGATCCCGGGGAGGGCCCCGGCGCGGGCCTGCCGCCAGAGGCGGATCGCCTCGGCGTCGACGGCGGCGTCGCGGCGGAGGTGCTCGGCCAGCGCCTCCGCCTGCTCGGGGGTCGCGCGCTCGAGCATCCGGTGCACGGTCAGGATCGGCCCCGGGCCCGTGCGCGGGCGTCGAGCACCTCGGCCAGGACGATCGCCCGGTCGCCCGTGTCGAAGTGCGCCTCGACCCGGCAGTCGAGCCAGCCGGGCGCCTCGACCATCAGCGGCGCGCCGGATAAACCCGGGCGCGTCTCCAGGCCGTCGAGCTTGTCGATCCGCGCCCGGAGCCGAGGCCGAACCGCCACGCCCAGTCGAGCTGGCCCTCGCCGAGCAGGTGTAGGCCGAACGCGCCGGCGTCGCGGATCAGCTCCCAGGTGTGGTGCTGACGGGCCAGCATCACCACCACGCGGGGCAACTCGGCGACGATCGATGCCTGCGCCACCGTCGTCGCGACCAGCCCACCCCGCCTCCCTTCGGCCGCCGCCGTGACGACCCAGAGCTCGCGGTCGAGCCGGCGGAACAGCTCCGATGCCGCCGCGAGTCCCGCCATCACCCGGCCCTCCCATCATCGGCGGTCGAAGGATTCAGCCACAGGGGATACCGAGATCACAAGGAATAAAAAGGCCGATCTGGCCGGACGTGCCTGCAAAATCATGACGACTCCCCCGGGCCCTCGCCCGCCCCGGCCAGGACGATCGCCCTTCGGAGGGCCGCCCGGTCCGGCAGGAGCGCCATGACGACCTCCGACTCGTGGTCCGTGTGGATGACGTGCCAACTGCCGCAATGGCTACAGCAACTGTGGCAGATCCCCAGGAGGCGCTCCGGAGAGTCGACGTCGGGCTGGGTCATTTCGAGCCCGGTCTCGCAGATCAGGCAGCAGAGCGACTCCAGGCCGGCGGGATCGTATCGGACGAGGCGCGCCCGCATCGGGACCGAGATCGTCCGGATCGGCGCCGATGCTCCCATCGCCCACCCCCTCGATCGCGGCTCAGGTCCGATGAAGCCACGGCTGGGCATCCCCGCGTCCGCAGGCGCCGGCCCGGTACTTGTCGCCCTCGCCCGTGAGGAGCCAGTGCGGGTCGGCACCGGTCGCGTCGATGAACTCCAGGATGATCCTCGCGGGGATGGTGACCCCCGCCTCGTAATTCAGCCACGACCGCGTGGGGAGCCCCAGCGCCCGGGCCAGCAGCGGGTCGCCGTGCTCTCCGAACCTCTCCAGGCGGATCTCGACGACTCGTCGGGCCAAGCAGGCCGTTGTCGTTTGCATGGCAATCGGGCCCCTACCCAGAGTAAGGGCCTGGAACGAAACAACTGTTATAATTCGTCGCTGCGGCTCATAATGGACGGATGCCCGACGATCCTGAACTCCAACGGAAGTTCGCCGCGATCCTGCCGAACCTCGACGAGCGGCAGCGACGGCTCCTCGCCGCCGTCGAGGCCCGCTCCCTGGGCTACGGCGGCATCCGCCGCGTGAGTCGGGCCTCGGGCATCTCTCACGCCGCGATCCAGCGGGCGTTGAAGGAACTCGACGCTCCACCCCCTCCCCCCGGTCGCGTCCGACGGCCCGGCGGAGGTCGCAAGAAGCTCCGCGACAAGGAGCCGGCGATCCTCGTGGCCCTGGAGGGACTGATCGCCCCCGAGACGCGGGGCGACCCGATGTCCCCGCTGCGGTGGACCTGCAAGAGCACCCGCCAACTGGCCGAGGCCTTGGGCCGCCAGGGGTTCGCCGTCAGCCATCGGGTCGTCGGGGAGATGCTCCACCACCTCGGCTACAGCCTCCAGGCGATGGCCAAGACCCTGGAGGGCAGGCAGCACCCCGACCGTGACGCCCAGTTCCGCTACATCAGCGAGATCAGCGGGCGGTACATCGCCGCGGGCTCCCCGGTCATCTCGGTGGACACCAAGAAGAAGGAGCTGGTCGGGCAGTACGCCAACCGGGGCCGGGAGTGGCAACCGGCGGGTGAGCCCGAGGAGGCCCTGATCCATGACTTCCCCGACCGCCGCGTCGGCAAGGCGATCCCCTACGGGATCTACGACATGGGCTGGGACCTGGGGTGGGTCAACGTGGGCGTCGATCACGACACGGCCAGCTTCGCCGTCGAGGGCATCCGGCGGTGGTGGTCCGGCATGGGGTCGGAGATGTACTCCGACGCCGGGCGGTTGCTGATCTGTGCCGACGGCGGGGGCAGCAACGGCTATCGGGTCCGGCTGTGGAAGGTCGAACTCCAGCGGTTCGCCGACGAGACGGGCCTGGAGGTGACGGTCTGCCACTTCCCGCCGGGCACGAGCAAGTGGAACAAGATCGAGCACCGGCTGTTCTCGCACATCACGATGAACTGGCGGGGCCGCCCACTGGTCAGCCATCAGGTGGTCGTCGAGTTGATCGCCGCGACGCGGACCGCGACGGGCCTGGAGGTGGAGGCCCGGCTGGATACGGGGAGCTACCCGACCAAGGTCAAGGTGACGAAGCAGCAGATGGAGCGGGTCCGGCTGCATCCCCATGACTTCCATGGTGAGTGGAACTACACGATCAGGCCTGAGTCGTCCGGATCGCACGGCAAGTCGTAATGCTTATTCCGTTCCAGACCCTAAGCCAACCTCGCGTCCGCCGATCGCTCCTCTCTCGGCCCGTACCCGATCGTATCGCCACAGATCGCCAAGGTAAACCGATTTTAAAAATTATTTTCTTAGAAATCTCTGATTAACATGGATGCAAGAATGGTCCAATCGCTCGGGGCTGTGATCGCCGCTCGGGGTTGGCCCGGGCCGTCCTGCCGACGCTGGGGTGATCGCCTCGGCTGCCGGGGATGGTCGGCTGTCGTGTCGTTGAGGCCGCATCGATGCGTGGTGGACGATCGATGCCGACCGGGCGGGATGGCCGATGGGAGAATTGTTCGGGCTCCAGAGCTTCCTGCCATCGGCCATCCCACCCGGTCGGCATCGATCGTCCACTACGAGGGGCGGCCGGGGTGGAGCAGAGGGACGCCCCGACCGACCGCCGCCTCGGGATCGGGCCCGCCGGAGAGCCTCGCCGGGCCCGGGTCCGTCTCATCGGCGGCCCATCTCAGATCCCGCCGAAGCCGGCACCGAACCCACCGAAGGGGTTCCCCATCGAACTGACGACCTGGCCGCTCGCCGTCGGCCCACCGCCCTGGACGTTCGCCTTGTTGAGGACGAGGCCCCAGTTGGCCGGGTTGGTGTCGGCGGCGCCCGACGACCCGCCGCCGGATGCGTTGGTCCCCAGGTCGGTCTGGATCGCCTGCATGTCGGTCGCGATCGTCGTCAGGTCGTCCGACGTGAGGCCCGAGTGCGCGACGACGGTCTGCATGTCGGTGAGCGTCTGGGTGATCAGCGCCTGGTCGGTGACCCCCTCGCTCTGGACGACGGCCGTGAAGTCGTTCTGCAACTGGGTCGCCTGGGCGGAGGTGGGCATCTGGCTGCCGACCGCCTGGATGTCGTTCTGCAGGGTGGCCAGCTTGGTCGGGTCGGGCGACGTCGTGGCCTCGCTTTGGATCTGCTGGAAGTCCTTGCGGACCGCGGCGAGGTCGGCCGGGGTCACCAGCGACTTGTCGTGGATGTTCTGGAGGTCGGTCTGGAGCTTCTGGGCGTCGGTCTGCAACGGCGAGGCGGTCCCGCTCGTGTCCCCCTGGCTCGACGAGCTGCCATTGCCTCCGACCCCACGCCCTGGCCATCGGGCCGGACTTGACCATCATCATCTTGCCGCCGATCCCGCCGCCCGGCCCTCCGATGCCACCCAGAGTGACGATCCCGCCGCCCGGACCTCCGGCTCCGCCGCCGAGGCCGGCGAACAGACCCCCCACCAGCGTGCTGAACGTGCCGGGCGGGGTGGGCGTCGCGGGCGGGGTGGTGGTCGTCGTCGTGGTCGGGGTGGTCGTGGTCGTCGCGGTCGGGGTCGTCGTCGCGGTCGTGGTCGCGGTCGCGGTGGGGGTGGCCGTCGTCGATGCATCGGCGGTGGGGGTGGCCGTCGTCGATGCATCGGCGGTGGGGGTGGCTGTCGTCGTGGTGCTCGTGCTCGTGCTGCTCGATCCCGAGGCGCCGGTGGTCGTCGCGAGGCCCTCGGATGCCATGATCATGGGGTGGCCGCGGCGCAATCCGGCCCGTCCCTCGGCCCTCAGCATGGCGAGACCGCCCTGATTGCCCCCGCCGTTCTCGACGGCCAGGTCTTGCCTGGTGGAGGAATGACCGCGCTGGGAAAGCCCGGCCAGTGAGAGGAGCTGGCGACCTTCGAGCGACTCGCACGCCGGGGCCGACGTCGGCCGCCTCCGGACGGGGACCCGATCGATCGCCCCGGTCCTGGTCGCAACCAGCCTGCTCAGCGACACATCCATGTCGTCACCTCAGATTACGGGCTGTCGCCCGCGGGCGTCGGCGGCGTAGCCGAATTCTCCCGCGGCGTGTCGGATGCCCGGCGCCCGTCCCGAGCATCCTCCGTCCCTGAAAATCGGCGCCTCCGGGGATCAAAATCGTTAAAGATTGCAAATTGTCGCGGGCCGGGCGGGGCTGGCCGCTGGCCCCGATCCGACGGCGGTACGATGGCCGTCCGGCCGTCGCGCGGGACGGGCGGATGCCCCTCGGCGGCCTCGACCGAACCCAACAGGACAGACAGGAGCGACGACCATGGCGCTGACACCCTCGACCATGCTGCCCCTCGGGTCGAAGGCTCCCGCCTTCCGGCTCCCGGACACCGACGGCAAGACGGTCTCCCTCGACGACTTCCGCGACGCCCCCGCGCTGCTGGTGATGTTCATCTGCAACCACTGCCCCTACGTCAAGCACGTCCGCGACGAGCTGGCGAAGCTCGCCCGCGAGTACCAGGCGAAGGGGGTCGCGGTGGTCGGCATCAGCGCGAACGACGCGACCGCGTACCCCGACGACGGCCCCGAGGCGATGGCCCGCGAGAAGGCCGCGGTCGGGTACACCTTCCCGTATCTCTACGACGAGATCGCAGGAGGTGGCCAAGGCGTACCAGGCCGCCTGCACGCCCGACCTGTACCTGTTCGACCGCGCACGCGCCCTGGTCTACCGCGGCCAGCTCGACGCCAGCCGCCCCGGCAACGACGTCCCCGTCACCGGCCGCGACCTCCGCGCGGCGCTCGACGCCGTCCTGGCCGGCAGGCCCGTCGCCGAGGACCAGAGGCCGAGCATGGGCTGCAACATCAAGTGGAAGCCGGGCAATGAACCGGGCTATTGAGATGATGGGGAATCGATCCTGTGAAAATCACGGTTGCCGTGGTGGGTTTGCTGGCGATCGGGGGCCTGGCCGTCGCTGGCCGTCGCGGAGGGCGAGAGGACGATGAGCATCCGCGCCGTGATGCACAAGCAGTACACCGTCTCGCGGGCGCCGTTCGCCCGGATCGAGAAGGAGATGGACTCCGAGGCGCCCGACTGGGAGAAGGTCCGGCAGGCGACCCGGGACTTCATGTCCCTGGCGGCGATGCTGGAGAGGAAGGAGCCCAACTGGGGGGACATGGAGTCGTGGAAGGCGCTCATCGGCCGGCACGTCGGCGACGCGAAGGCGATGGACGACGCGGCCGAGGCGCGCGACCGGGAGGCGGTCCGGGCCGCGCACCGGAGGGTGTCGGAATCGTGCAAGACCTGCCACGCGGCCCACCGGGCCCGGGGCCGGCGACTGAGGGCCGTCGCGCCGCGCGGCGGTCGGTTCAACCCTCCGGCGGCGGGAGTTGCGCGGCGAACTGCGCCAGCGCCTCCAGTGACGGGCTCTCCGCCGAGCGGACGTAGTAGCCGCTGGCCGAGACGCCGGCGCAGAGGCTCTCGACCAGGTCGAGGCCCAGGATGCGGCCGAGGCAGAAGCCGGCGTTGAAGTGGTCGCCGGCGCCGGTGCTGATCCGGGGATGCTGGACGAACGGCCCGGCGAAGTGCGCGACCTCGTGCTCGGTCGCCGCCGCCGCGGCGCGGCGGGGGTGGATGACGACGCAGCCGACGCCCAGCGCCCGGCGGATCGCCGCCGCCTGGTCGCCGATCGCCGCCTCCGGGTCGGCGAGGCTCGGCAGGTCGAGCACCGCGGCGACCTCCATCGCCTCCTTCAGGTTCAGCCCGAGGATCACCTCGGCGTGCTCCTGGAACCGCGCCAGCAGCCCCAGGGCGGCGCGGAGGTCCTCGGGCGTCCTCTTCTCCGGGTCCGCCAGGTCGATGAACAGCGCCCGATGCGTCGCCGCGCGGGAGCGTCGGGAAGACCTCGGCCGCCAGGTGCTCCCAGATCTCGCCCATCCGGTGGAGCATCGTCCAGTTGACCATCCCCACCAGCGTCGCCCCGCCGATCAGGCCCGCCAGCGCGTCGCGCCCGACGCGGGCGACGAGGTTCTCCCAGTTGACCTCGTGGAGCGTCTCGAGCTTGCCGAGCAGGATCTTGCCGTCGTCGAACTCCAGCGCGTCGGTGTGACCCGGCTCGGCGATGCTGATGACGCGGGCGCGGGTCGCGAAGTCGCGGAAGACCGGGTGCAGGTCGGGATAGCCGAGGTTGCCGATGTAGGTGACCTCCAGCCCCAGGCACGCCAGAGCGTTGGCCATGATCGGCCCGTTGCCCCCGAGCTTCCTCCGCACGACGACGAGCTCGTAATTGCTCGACTCGCCCGCCGCGGCGCGGAGCTTGTCGCCCATCGCGGCGATCGTCCGGACCGGGTCGAACCGGCCGTCGGCGTACCGCTTGTCGACGACAGCGATGATCTCGTCGACGAAGCCGTCGAAGCCGACGACCGCGCGGATCGTCCGCGACCCCTCGGCGCCGAGGGCGAGCTTCCGGGAGGTCGAGTCGCAGACCTCCCAACGTGATTGGGACATGCCGGCCGTCCTATCATCCGAGGAACGCGGGCGCGACGTTTCGGGGGCGGGGTCCGCGACCGCTCGGACCGCGACCGCCCATTATACCGCGTCGGACGTCGCGTCGACCGTCGGCATCGGGCCGGGCCAGGACGATTGCCCGGTCGATTCGAGTCAGCCGGGGACCTGGCGCGGGGGGCGTCAGCCCCTGGGCCCAAGGGGACGAGGGCCGAGCCAGGGGGCTGACGCCCCCCGCTCGCCCGGAACACTGGATTATCGACTCTGTGTCCTCCGCGGCTCAATCTGCATCCATGATTAATGGCGGCGGGGCGCCGGCGGTCGGGTGGTCTTAGTGGACAAGCTACCTAGATCGTTCGGGAGCCCTACCGACGGAGAAACACCCGACCGCCGGCCATCGCGCCCGCGTTACGCGCGCCGAGGGGTCGTGCGGAGCGTGAGGACGAACGAGCCCGACGTGAAGTCGGAAGCGAGGTTGGAGATCTTGATCGTCCCCGTCCCCGTCTCGCCGGCCATGCTCGGGAACACCGAGCTGCCGTCGACGAGGACCCTGACCGTCGGGGGCCTGCGGACGTTCCTCGGGATCGCCCCGACGACGCTCACCGTCACCGTGTTGGACGGCGAGGCCGTCTCGGAGAGGGTCAGGGTGCTCTGGATCGTGCCCCCCGCCACCAACGACCCGCCGATCGTCCCCGACACCGTCACGGGGCCCAGCGGGGACACCGTCCCCGACCCGGTCACGGGGGTCGGATTGGCCAGGTTGAACGACCCCGCGATCGTGCCGGCCAGCGCCGGCGCGGCCACGGGCTTCGGCCGCCTGACCTCCGCCCCGGTCCTCGGGTGCAGGTCATGCACCACCGACAGGTACGTCCGCGACTCCAACGCATCAAACTGGCATGCATGCTTCGACTTGGTTCTCATGATCCAGTCCTGCTCCGGGGAATGCGGGGGGAAGAGCGTTCGTATCGGCTGCGATGATTTTAGGGTATCGGAAACATGGGTGCAATAGGGAGGTTGCAATTGATTGTTCAGGGAGCTCATCGACGATTGGGGACGAGCTTCCTGGGACGAAAGGTCGCGGGGCCCGTTGTGATCCTCGGGGCGGGCCGATACAGTCGCGGCTGGGGGCAACGCGAGTCCGGTCCGCGCGGGGCCGATGAATAGTGAGGATGGGATGCCGCCCGTCGCGGGGCGCCAGGAGAGGCCGATGCTGCGACATCTCGCCGTGGTGCTGGTCGTCCTGGCGATCCCGACGGCGGCGCGGGGCCAGCTGCGCAACCGCATCAACCTGGATCGTCTCAACCGGCGGCTGGCCGGGCGGGTGGACGACTACACGCACAACCACGGGGTTGACCGCCGCCTCGTCTCGCCGGTCCTGGGCATGCCGCGCGACCTGTACGTCTACGTCCCGCCGGGCTACTCGACCGCGAGGGCCTATCCGCTGGTCGTGTACCTGCACATGGGCAACGTCGACGAGCACACCTTCTTCGGGTCGGGGCGGGTCGTCGAGCTCGACCGCCTGATCGCGCGGGGCGAGGTCCCTCCGGTCGTCGTGGCCAGCCCCGACGGCACCTACGGCGGCGAGAACCGGCTCCGCGCCGAGCACTCGTTGTTCGTCAACGGGCTGGGGGGCCGGTTCGAGGACCACGTCGTCGGCGAGGTCGTGCCGTTCGTCATGCGGGCGTATTCGATCCGCCCCGAGCCGGGGGCGCACGCCCTGCTCGGCGTCTCGGCCGGCGGGTTCGGCGCGCTGAACCTGGCGCTGAAGCACCGCGACCTGTTCGGCGTCGTCGCCACGCTCGCCGCGCCGGCCAACATGCGGTACGGGACCGTCGACGGCGACTACACCAAGGACTTCGACCCCATCACCTACCGCTGGAACACCCGGTACGACCCCGACCAGATCATCGCCCGCTGGTATCTCGGGCTGAGGCGGACCCGCGTGGGGAAATACCTGGTCCCGGTCTTCGGCGACGACGACGCGGCCATCGATCGGATCACCCGCGAGAACCCGGCCGACCTGCTCTCGACGACCGACCTCCGCCCCGGCGAGCTGGCCATCTACCTCAATTACGGCGGCCGGGACAATTACAACTTCGACGCGCAGGACGAGTCGTTCGCGTGGCTCGCCGCGCAGCGAGGCGTCTCCGTCACGCTCGACCGCGACCCCGGTGGCCGGCACAACCTCCTCTACTTCCGCAGCAACCACGTCCGCGCCTTCTGCTGGCTCGGCCGCCACCTCCTGCCGCCGATCGACCTGGCCCGCGCCCTGCCCGCCCTGAGCACCCGGACGACGCAACCCGACCCCGACGAGCACCCCATGACGACATCGTTCGCCCCCCTGATCGCGTTGAGCCTCGCCCTGGCGGCCCCGGATGGGGAATCCCTCAAGCTGCCGGTGACGCGCGACGCCTGGGTCTCCGCCGTCGGGCGCGAGGCCGTCGCCAACCTCGGCGGCGCCCCGCGGCTGAAGCTCAAGTCGATCCAGGAGATGTCCCTGATCGACATCGACCCCGCGCCCTGCGGGGGCGGGTGGTGACGTCGGCCACGCTCCACCTGCGATCGGTCGGCGAGCCGCGGTTGCGTCGCGTCACGGTCGGGACGATCGGGTCGGACTGGGTCGAGGGGACCTCCCCCGGCTACGCCCCGCAGCCGGGCAGCTCGAGCTTCAAGAATCGCCGCAACCCCGACGTCCGCTGGACCAACTTCGGCGGCGACCTCTGCAACGTGATCCTCGGCCAGGGCGGGACCGTCTGGCGCAACGCCGACGCCTCGGCCCCGATGCCGACGGCTGGCATCAGGTCGCGGTCGACCCCGCGGTGATCGCCGCTCGGGTCGCGGGGATCGGCGAGGGCTTCCTCGTGTTCGACGACACCGGCTCGGAGTGGACCCGGGACGGCGATCGGTTCACGCTCCACCTGTTCCCCAATCGCTTCGTCCACAGCCGAGAGTCGGGCCCGGCCAACGCCCCCTATCTGACCGTCATGCTCGGCGCCGAAGATAAGGCGCCCCCGGGCCCGCCGTCCGATCTCCGAACCGACCGCGCCGACCTGCCCGCGGGCGAGGCGCGCGTCTCGTGGACCACGCCCGGCGACGACGGCCCGGCGGGGACGGTCGGCTTCTTCGTCGCGATCGACGGCGAGCCCGCGCCGCGATACCTCATCCCGAGGGCCGCGACGCCGGGCGGTCGCGCGACGATGCACCTGCGCGACCTGGGCCTCGCGACGGGCGCCGAGGTCGCGGTGACGGTCCGCGCCGTCGATGGCGCCGGCAACGTCGGCCCATCGGCCGAGGCCCGGGTGCGTGTCTCCGACCGGGTCGCGGGTCCTTTGCCCGGCGCCGAGCCGTCGCGGACATTCGCCGAGCCGGCGCCGCTGCCCCGCCTGGGCCGGGCCGAGGTCGCGGTGATCGACGAGCTCGACAAGGTGCAGCCCGTCACGGGCGAACTGATCCCGCCGCAGTCCGAGGGCTACCTCGCCGCCAACCACCTCTGGAGCGCCCGCGATCGCCGGGTGCGGCTCCACGCCGCCCGCAACGAGTTCGTCGCCTTCCAGGTCGTCGTGAGGCCGGGGCTGGCCGACCCGCGCCCCTCGCTCGCCTTCGAGGGGCCGCGGCCGGCCATCCAGGTCGAGTTCGGCCGCTATGCCCCCGTGGAGACCCGCAAGGGCCCCCTGCCCGACCCGATCGTCCCCCTGGCGGGCGACGACTTCCGGCCCCTGCCCGGCCGGATGAGCGAGGCCCTCCATTGCGAGCTCTACGTACCCCACGACGTCCCGCCCGGCGATCACGAGGGGACGCTCACCCTCCGGGCCGGCGATCAATCGCTCGCGATCGGCGTGACGCTCCGCGTGTGGGACTTCACGCTCCCGGACCACCTCAGCTTCCTGCCCGAGATGAACTGCTACGGGCTGCCCGACGACGAGCGCGCCTATTACCGCATGGCGCACCGGCACCGGACGGTCTTGAACCGCGTGCCGTACTCGCACGGCGGGAAGGTCGCGCCGGGATTCGCGCCGGAGAGGGAGGGCGACCGGCTCGTCTGGACGGCGTGGGACCGGCGGTTCGGACCCCTGCTCGACGGCTCCGCATTCGCCGACCTGCCGCGTCGTGGGGTGCCGATCGAGTGCTTCTATTTACCTCTGTTCGAGAACTGGCCCACGCCGATGGAGGGCAACTACAACGGCGACTACTGGGCCGACCGCGCCTTCCCAGAGTCGTACCGCCGCGCCTTCGTCGAGGCGTCGCGGCAGATGGCCGCGCACGTCGCCGAGAGGGGCTGGTCGGACACGTTCCTGATGTGCTTCTTCAACGGCAAGAACAACTTCAAGGCCGCCGGCTGGTCGCGGGGGACGTGCCCCTGGCTGCTCGACGAGCCGGCCAACTTCCAGGACTACTGGGCCCTGCGCTACTTCGCCTCGGCGTTCCACGAGGGGGTCGGCCGGGTCCCTGACGCATCGCGGACCAAGCTGGTCTTCCGCGCCGACATCTCGCGCCCGCAGTGGCAGAGGGATTCCCTGGACGGCCTGCTCGACTACAACGTGGTCGGCTCGGCGATGCGCACCTATCACCGGATCGTGATGGACCGCAAGGCGGCCGAGGGGCAAGTGGTCCTCGAATACGGCAGCACGAACCCGGTCGAGGAGACGAACATGCAGCCCGTCGGCTGGTGTCTCGACGCCTGGACGCTCGGCATGGACGGGGTGATCCCGTGGCAGACGATCGGGCGGGCCGTTTCGTGGACTCGGGCCGACCCGCTGTCCCTGTTCTATCCCGCGATCCCCGGGATCGCCGGCCCGGTCCCCTCGATCCGCCTCAAGGCGTACCGCCGCGGCCAGCAGGACGTCGAGTACCTGACCCTGCTCTCGCAACTCCGCGGCGAGCCCCGCGCGATCTTCGCCCCCCGCGTCCGCGAGGCGCTGCGGCTCTCGGCCGAGCGGCGGGGGACGGGCGTCACCGGCGTGGACGACGCCGGCCTGATCCACTTCGCCCGCCTCAAGCCCGCCGACCCCTGGGCCCTCCGCGTCCGGGTCGGCCAGGCCCTCTCCGACCTCCACCCCGCCCCCAGGTCGCGCCTCGTCGACCTCCGCACGCCGCCCCGCCGGGCGCGGTGACGAGCGAGGAGGGGTGAGTCGAGGGGGGCAACACGCGACGATCCCCTGGTATGATGGGGCCGGACGATGCCACACGATCGGGGGTGAACGATGAACTTCGCGTTTGCGCTGGCGATCGCGCTCCTCGGCGCCGGGCCGGGCCCGGTCGCGCCGGCCCACGTCGGGTCGGGCCCGATCTCCGGGGGCACGGGCAGCATCTCCCGGGAGCAGGCGACCAAGATCCAGAAGGCCGCCAGGAGCTTGAAGCGGGCGGCCAACGACGCCGAGGAGCTCGCCCACAAGAGGGGCTATCCCCGGACGCTCTTCTGGGCGGACCGGCTCGGCGACCTGGCCGACACGCTGGTGGACGAGGCGGGCGACCTGATCCGCGGCGGCGACGGCCGCGACGACGAGGTCCGGCACCTGCTCCGCGAGGTCTACGGGGCGTACTCCAACTTCCGCATGGCCGCCGGCAACCTCCCCGAGGAACGGGACCGCAGGATGCTCCTCAAGGGGACCCTGAAGGCGTACCGCGACGTCTTCGAGGCGATCTGCGGCCCGATGCCCAGCGACGAGGACAAGGCCCTGGTGCCGCCCAGGCCGGGGGCGGACGATTCCGACTGACCGCGCGCCCCCGCCCCCGCCGCGTGCGCATCACCCACCCTCGTGGTCCGTCGATGCCCGGGGGGAGAAATCGCCGCCTCGTGTTATGAAGAAAATATTGATTTATTAATCTTTTCCTCCCCCTCCGGCCGATGGTTATTGCCAGGCCAATCAAAGCGGGCGCACGAAGGGATTCCCGATCATTAGGGCACAACGTCCGGTCAACGAAAACCGAATCGACCCAACCTTACCGAGATTAGACGGATTTCCCTTGACAGCCAAAAAGCGTACCACTAAATTAGGCTGGCTAAACGCATGCACCCATAGATTTACGCTTCACTCCAGCGTCGTACCTTTCTGCCTCCCATGCCCCCTCGGCAGAGAGGGATGTCACCTCTCGCCATCGCACGATGACGTGCGGAGAAAGGCCCCCAATGAGGATGGTCGCCAGTCCCTCGGGCGTCGTCCGACGCCGATCCATCACCCGCGCCCGCTGCACGGAGTGCGAATCGCCCCTCGTCATCCACCAGCCCGACCCGCGCCTGCCCGATCGGCTCCTCGGGACCTGCGAGGGGTGCAAGTCCTGGCACCTCATCGATGGCAAGAGGGGCGTGATGGCCCTGCTGCCCGACGAGGAGGCCCTCCGCAACCTCAACCCCACCCTTCGAATCGCATCGATCTCGGGTCGCTGAACCGCTCCCCCTCGCCCGTCAGCAGCCAATGCGGGTCGGAGTTGGTGAGCTCGATGAATTGGAGGATGACCTGGGAAGGGATCGTGACCCCTCGTTCGTAATTCAGCCACGTCTGATGGGGTATCCCCAACGCCTCGGCCAACCGAGGGCCGCCGTGCTCGCCGAATACTTCCAGGCGAACCTCGCGGACTCGATCGGCCAGGACGGAGGGGAACCCTCGATGTCGAGGTGTTCTCTCCATCTCGCTCATCTCGCTTATTGTTTCTGGTTTGGCTGGTCACGCGCTGGCGTGGAATCAGGCTCCGAGTGTTGCAATTTTGGTGCCATGCTATCGACGACCAGGCCGCGCATCATCCCCGGCGTGCTTAGATTGAAAACTGGCTTTATTAACATAATCTTGTAACACCCGGTCTCGGCCGATCGCGGCCCGGGATCCCCGCCGCGCCGCCCCCGCGAGATCGGCCGTCCTCCGGCTGGACGGGTGCCCGCCGCGAGGAGGCGGAGTCGTGCCCCGGGGACGAGGGGAGGGGAGGACCAAGAATCAGAGGACAATCCGGCCGCGGGCCACGATAGTACCTCATGACGGGCCCATGTGGGCCGACGACTTGAGTGACTACCCCGAGGACTCGCCATGACCCTCTCCTTCGAAGAGCGCAGCCGGATCAACAAGGACAACGCCAGCCACGCGCGCGGCCCGACCTCCGAGGCGGGCCGCAACAAATCCAAATATAATGCGTTGAAGCACGGCGGGCGCGCCCAGACGCTCGTCCTGCCCAACGAGGACCCCGCCGCCGTGCAGGCACTGCGCCACCAGTGGGACGACTTCTACCGGCCCCGCTCGCCCGCCGAGGCCGCCTACATCGACAAGGCCGTGCTCGCCTTGCAGAAGGCCGAGCGGCTCCGCCGCGCCGAGCACCAGGCGCTCTCCGAGCAGGTCCGCGCCGCCGAGCATCGCCTCGACGAGGCGCAGGACGAGGAGGTCGAGCGCTTCAGCGCCCTGCTCCAGGAGGACCCCGCCGCCGCCGTCCGCGGCCTGAGGCGCTCCGCCGCCGGCTGCCGCTGGATGCTCGAGCAGTGGGGCGACCTGGGGCACGACCTCGCCGAGCGCGGCGCCTGGGTCACCTCGCGGCGCGAGACGGCCGTCCGGCTGATGGGGATCCGCCCCGAGGCGTCCCGCGAGGACGAGACGGCCTACCTGATCCGGCTCTGGAACCTCATCGCCTTGCCCAACCGCAACGAGGAGGCGGTCGACTCCCTGCTCTCGCCGCCGCAGGTCCCCGACACGATCCGCTCGTGGCAGGCGAACTGGGAGCCCGATATCGACGACTGCCGGAAGAACCTGGCCGAGGCGGTCGGCGCGAGGTCGCCGAGCTGACCGAGCGCGAGGAGCACCTGCGGACCGCGATCGAGGAGCCGGCCCGCGCCGGCGCCGCCGAGCGGGCGCTGGTGCTGGAGGGGGAGGAGGGCCGGAAGCTGCACCGCTATCAGGTGACGGCGGAGAACGACTTCCACCGCGCCTATAACGGCTTCCTCAAGGCCCGCGCCCGGGAAGAGGCGCTGGTCGACATGGCCCCGCCGGCGCCGCTGCCGAACGAACCGAATCCGACCGTCGCCCAGGAGCCGGCGCCGCTGCCGAACGAACCGAATTGGGTGGCCGCCCCCGCCCCATCGGGTCTTGCGGAGGCCGGGGCTGATGGCCCCGACCCGCGCCGAGGAGCCTCTGCCGAACGAACCGAAACCGTCGCCCCCGGAGGAGCGAAACCCTGTCGAGGAAGGGACTTCGGATGCGGACCCTTGCGACGCCGGGCCCCGCGTCGTGGCCTTCCGGGGCGAGGGCGGGGAGGGGGGCTCGTGGCGCAGGGACGTTCGGCGGACCCGCGGCCGATCTCGACGAGGTCGCCGCCGACGCGGGTCCGCCCCTCGGGGCCGGTCTCCCGAGCCTGGCCGGGGGGTGAGGGTCGCGTCGGGGACGCCGGAGGACCTCCGAGGGGGGCGGGGCCGTGCGCCGGGCCGCGTCCCCGGGCCCCCCTGCGCGCGCCTTGATTTTCCTTGCAGGATCGACCGCCACGGCTATACTGGGCGGGATCACCATTCATGATTTCGTCGGTGTCGATGTCTCCTGACCGTCCTTTTCGCGGCACGCCCGCCCCCGGCCGAGGCTGGCCCGGGCATGGCCGGCGGTGCCGCCCTTCTCCGATGGGTCGTCGGTCCTCACGAAGACGGAGGGTCCTTCCGATGAGACGCCGCGGATTCACTTTGATCGAGCTTTTGGTGGTCATCGCCATCATCGCCGTGTTGATCGCGCTGCTCCTGCCGGCGGTGCAGGCGCGCGCGAGGCGGCCCGGCGGAGCCAATGCACCAACAACCTGAAGCAGATCGGCCTCGGGCTGCACAACTACCACCAGGTCAACAACGGCTTCCCGATGCTGCTGTGCCCGGCGTCCGATTACTCCGCCACCCCGCCGGGGACGAACAGCTTCTGGGGGCCCGGCGTGCTCCTCTTCACCCTGAACTTCATGGAGGGGCAGCCGCTGGCGAACGCCTTCAACTTCACCTGGTCGTGCGTGATCAACGGGTGCAGCACGGGGGGGACGGCGCGGAACCAGACGGTCATCGACGCGCGAGTCAACACCTTCTTGTGCCCGTCCGACTCCGGCCCCTCGGCCTTCCCGTCGCCGGGCAACTACGCGGCCAGCTACGGCCCGCAGTTCCAGATCTCCGGGGGCACCAACGGGATCGGCTGCGGCATGTTCGTCTACAACATGTCCTACGGGATGGAGAAGATCACCGACGGGTCGAGCAACACGGTCGCCATGGCCGAGCGGCTCATCGGCGACAACGTCGGGGGCACGTACAACGGCGCCGAGCTCTACTGCCCGCTGAACTGGCCCTCGGGCACCGGCGGCGGGCAGGGCCAGGGGATGGACCAGACGATGCTCTCGTCGCAAGGGCAAGGATATCTCCAGCAGTACATCACGCAATGCGACGCCTACCGGGCCCAGAACCTGAACATCGGCAAGAGCCCCGAGTTCAACCAGTCGCTGTACCGCTGGATCTGCGGGCGGACCCACTACGGGACGAGCTTCAGCACCCTGCTGCCGCCGAACTCCCCCCACGCCGACTGCGCCGAGTACCAGGGCAACAACGGGATGATCACCACCCGGAGCCGGCACCCGGGCGGGTGCAACGTGCTGTTCGGCGACGGCTCGGTCCACTTCATCAAGAACAGCATCAACATGGCGACCTAGTGGGCGCTGGGCTCCAAGGACGGCGGCGAGGTCGTCAGCGCCGACAGCTATTAGCCCGGGGGGACCGATCGTGTCCGAGAGACGTTTCGCGACGACCCGCGTCGGCCTCCTCCTGGCGTCCGTCCTGCTCGGGTCCTTGGTCGGCTGCGGGCCCAAGCAGAACCAGGAGATCATCCAGGTCGACCCGAACACGCCGAAGATCCCGGTCGATCCGAAGGCCTCGCAGTTCACGCTGGAGAACGAGTACGAGAACTCCCGGAAGGGGGTCGGCCCGGCGCGGGGGGACGATGACCGACTTCAGCCCGGCGGGGCGCCGTCAGACGCGGCGGCGACCCCCCTTCGACTCGGCCCTGGCCGTCAGCGGGTCGTCGGGCCAGGCGTGGCTGGGGTAGCGGGCGCGGAGGTCCTTGCGGACCTGGAAGTAGGTGGTCTGTCCAGAAGCTGCGGAGGTCGTCGGTCACCTGGACGGGGCGGAAGTTCGGGCCGAGCAGGTGCAGGAGCACCGCGACGCGGCCCGCCGGCGATCCGCGGGGTGTCGGCCCAGCCGAAGAGCTCCTGGAGCCGGGCCGCCAGCACCGGAGGCCGGTCGGCCTCGTACGACCAGGCGGATGCGGTTGCCGCTGGGGACCGTCAGCGCCTCGGGCGCCTGCTCATCGACGAGGCGGTCCTGGGCGTGCGACAGCCGCGACCTCAGCAGGGGCACCCAGGGGGCCCGCTCGACCTCCTCGACGCCCCTCTTGCCGGCGCAGGCGTCGGCCACGAGGTCGGCGAGGGCCTGGTCGTCGAGCTCGGGCAAGTCGGCCTCGGGCATGGCGCGGCGGAGCAGGGCGAGGCGGGCCAGCCACGTCGCGGCGGCGTGGTCGGCCCGGACCAGCGACGGGGCGAGGGGGCGGAGGTGCTCGGCCAGGGCGGACGCGACCTCGAGGCGGGGTCGAACGGGGCGTCGGGATCCTCGCGGAGGGCGAGGTCGCGATACCGGGTGATCGTCACGCCGACGACCCGCCTGCGCTCCTCGTCGAACCGGACCGTCCTCTCGCGGCGGATCGCCCCGGGGAAGAGCTCCTCGAGCCACTCGGGGCGCAGGGCGCTGGCGATCCGGACGCGGGCTTCGAGCGCGCCGCCGCGGCGGTCCTCGCGGGGGTCGAGCGCGACGAAGAACTCGGCGTCGCGGACGACCGACTCGGGGGCGAGCCGCACCCCCCGGCCGCCGACCATCACGCCGGTCGCGGCTCGGCGCCCCGGCGGCGGGCCACGCGGTCGGGGTACGCCGAGCGCGACCCATCGGAGCATGGTCTCCTCGGCGGATCGGCCGGATCGGAGGACGGAGGGCCGGGAAGCCGGCGGCCCAGGCGGACCAGCTCGTCGCGGACCTGCGCGACCCGCCGGGCCGCGACCAGGTCGAGGCCCGGACGGCGGGCCGACGGGCCGAACCGGGCGCGCTCGGCCTCGGCCAGCAGGTCGAGGCGGACCAGCAGGTCGGACGATCCGCGACTCGCCGGGCCTCGTGGGGCGTCGGGACCGGCCGGGGGGACGATGTCCTTCTCGGCGAGCAGGGCGGCCAGCGCGGCCCCCTCGCGGAGGTGGCCGTCGGCGGCCGAGGCGACCAGGAGGCGGCCGAGCCGGGGGTGGACCGGCAGCGACAGCATTTGCCGGCCCAGGCGGCGTGATCCGGCCGTCGTCCAGGGCCCCGAGCATGGCCAGCAAGCTCCTCGGCGGCGGCCAGGCGGTCGGCGGGGGGCGGCTCGAACCAGCCGAACCGCGACGGGTCGGGCTGGCCCCAGGCGTGCAGGGCCAGGACGGTCGCGGCCAGGTCGACCCGGACGGACCTCGGGCACGTCCGCCTCGTCGAGCCCGCGCTGCTCGCGCTCCGACCAGAGCCGGACGCACCGGCCGGGGGCCGTCCGGCCCGCCCGCCCGGCGCGCTGGGCGGCCGAGGCGCGGCTGATCCGGACCAGCTCGAGGCGGTCGAGGCCGCGGCGGGGGTCGTAGCTCGCCCTCCGCTGGCCAGGCCGCAGTCGATCACGGTGGTCACGCCGTCGATCGTCAGCGAGGTCTCGGCGATGTTCGTCGCCAGGACCACCTTGCGGCGGTCGCCGGGCCGGAGGGCGCGGTCCTGGTCCTCGGCCGGCAGGCTGCCGTGCAGCGGGAGGACGTCCCACGCCCTCGCGACCGGCCAGCGGCCCGATCGCCCTCCCGGCGCGGCGGATCTCCTCGGCCCCCGGCAGGAAGACGAGGACGTCGCCCCGTCGAGGACCCGGCCCGTCGCGACCTCCTCCACCGCGCCGGCGATCGCCTCGGCCGACGCCGGGCGGGCCGTCGGGCGGTACGACGACCTCGACCGGGAACGTCCGCCCCTCGGCCTGGAGCACGGGGCAATCGCCGAGGAACCGGGCGACGGGCCCGGCGTCCATCGTGGCCGACATGACGACCAGGATCAGGTCGTCGCGGACCGCCTCGCGGACCTCGCGGAGGAGGGCCAGGGCGAGGTCGGTGTGCAGGCTCCGCTCGTGGAACTCGTCGAGCACGACCGCGCCGACGCCTTCGAGGAAGGGGTCGGCGACGAGCTGGCGGTTGAGGATGCCCTCGGTCACCACGCGGAGGCGGGTCCGGGGCCCGTACCTCTTCTCGAAGCGGACGTGGTAGCCGACCTCCTCGCCGAGCGCCCAGCCGTTCTCGTCGGCGATCCGCCCCGCCACGGCCCTCGCGGCGACCCGCCGCGGCTGGAGCAGGACCAGCGCGGGGTGGTCGTCGGCGAGCAGGCCGGCGCGGACGATCGCCGGCGGGACGCGGGTCGTCTTGCCCGCCCCCGGGGGCGCGACCAGGACCAGGGCCCGGCGCTCCCGCAGCCGCGCCACGACCTCGGGCAGGAGCGGATCGATCGGCAGGGGCGTCATGCGGGTCAGTCGGTGAAGGGCGTGGCCGACAGGCGGATCACCGGCCGCGAGCAGGACGCCAGGTGGACCGAGATCTGCTTGCAGATCGGGCAGGTCGCGTCGGGCCCGGCGTAGGCGACCCGCTCGTCGTCGTCGGGGGCCACCCCCGCCGACAGCCTCGCGAGCAGCAGCCCGATCATGACCAGGTGGAGGCAGGGGTCGCAGAGCAAGCCGATCATCGCCTTCATCGCGCCACCTCCCACGGACGGCCTTCATCCGGGCGGCCGACGGTCGCCGCGAGGTCCCGAGTCGCAGGACGTGCCTGCAACCCGTGTACCGGCGGGTGGCATGTCGATGGGACGGATGGGCCTCAACCGCTCGTGGTGACGGTCTTCTGCGAGACGTGCGCCAGGCGGACGCTCGGCGTGGGGACCGGGACCAGGCGGCCGTTCACGAACCTGTAGAAGGTGCCGGTCGGCGGCGTGCGGTGGTGGCGAGGGCCGCCGTGGGGCGTGCCGGCGAAGATCACGGTGGTGGTCTTGGTGGGCCTGAAGACGACGTGCCCGGCGCGGCCGACCATCCCGTTGGGGCCGCTGCCGCCGACCAGCGTCGTCCTGCCGAACCAGCCGTGCAAGATCGTCGGCCCCTCGCCCGCGACGACGATGTTCCTGCCGCCGTGGCCGCCGTCGAGCGTCACCGGGATGGTCGAATCGACGTTCGGCGAGACGATGATCGTGTCATTGGCCTTCGCACCGAAGACGACGATCTGCTCGAGGCTGGAGGTCGACGGCTCGATCGCGTCGACCACGCCGTTGACCGTGACCTGGATCAGGCTGCCCCCCGGGGTGGTCGGGTCGGGGATCTGGTTCAGGACGATCGTGTTGGTCCCCTTGTCGGTGCGGGGCACGGGCGTCACGAGCAGGACGTCGTTGATCAGGCGGACCGCGCCGGTGTGGGGGTTCGAGACGGTGATGTTCACCGTCGCCACGTTGCTGGTCAGCGGCGGGTTCGAGGCGCCCGAGCCGACGGCGCTGACCTGGAACTGGAGGCTGTCGCTGCCGGCGAAGTTCGCCGCCGGCGTGTAGGTCAGCGACCCGGTCTGCGGGTTGAAGTTGGAGATCGTGCCGTGCGTCGGCTGCGTGACCAGCGCGTACTGGAGGGTCTGGCCGGTGTTCGGGTTGGCGGTGTTGCCCCGGAGCTGGATGGCCGCCGACGTGCCCGCGGTCACGTCCTGCTTGGCCGGCAGCGCGATCGGCGGCAGGTTGACGTTGGTCGTGGTGGAATTGACCGTGAGCTGGACCCAGTGGATAGTTGTAGCTCGACGGGGTGGTCGACGCCGTCGCGCCTGACCCGACGCCGACCAGGAAGTTGATCGTCCCCGAGAAGCCCGCAGGTGGGGGTCACGGTGACGACGCCGGTCGATCTGGTCGACGGTGGCGGTGGCGTTGGCGATCGTCGAGACGAACGTGCTCGCCGACGAGGTCGTCGTGACGCCCCCCTCGACGACGTAGTTGATCGCGGCGCCGGGGGTGGGGTTGACGGCCGGGATCAGGAAGATGTCGGGCTGGTTCATCCCGACGGTCTGCTGGAAGACGGGGGTCGGCTGCGCCACGCCGTTGGACGGTGTTCGTGGCGACGGTGGCCACGGTCACCGTGCCGGGCAGCGTCGTTGAGGAAGGGCCGCTCGGTCTGGGTGTCGGCGACGACCGAGACGGGGAACGTCTGGGTCGCGGTGGTGTTGGTGCTCGGGTCGGTCGCCGTGACCGAGATGGTCGAGGTCTCGCCGGCCGAGGCGTTGGCGGCGTTGACGTGGATCACGCCGTCGGGGCCGGTCTTCGAGATCGAGGCGGCGGTGATCACGATCGGGTTGATCGGCAGCGACTTCTCGGGCTGGCCGTTGAACACGAGGTTCGAGTTGGTCGTGGTCGCGACCTGGGTCATCGACGTGAGGATGCCGTTGGGGTCGGAGACGAGCTGGCCGAAGATCGCGTGGCTGAAGTTCAGCGAGACGGGCGAGCCGGTGGTGATGAAGAACTGCGAGTCGTTGGTGTCGGACCCCGCGTTGGCCATCGCGAGCTGGCCGGCGCCGCTGAAGACGAGCTGGGTGTTGTACTCGTCGGGGAAGGGGGTGCCCGGCTGGCCGCTGCTGCCGGTCCCGTTGTTGTTGATCGAGCCCCCCTGGATGATGAAGTGGCTGGAGTCGGGGAAGCCGGAGGCGACCCGGAACAGGTCGTTGGCCGTGTTGACGTAGAAGCCCGAGTTGACGATCGACTCGATCGTGGCGACCGTGTTGGGGGTCAGGTCGTTGAAGAGCTGGAAGGTCATCGTGCCGGCGAACGAGACGTCGCTGCTGTTGGCGGCGGTGTGCGTGACGGTCAGGGTGAGGAAGTCGCCCTGCGCGATCGTGGCCTGGACGTCGGGGTTGCTCGACTGGACCGAGAAGGTCTGCTGCGTCGCGCCGCCGACGGTGCCGTTGAGCGGGACCTGGACGCCGAGGCCCTGCGTGACCGAGATCGGGCCGGTGATCGGCGCGAGGCCGGCGGTGAGCATCGCCCGCCCTTCGAGGCACTCGACCCCGGGCCGACGGAATCCCCGGGACGTCCGGCGCGGCGTCCCGCTCCATGCGCGGTCCAACATCCGACCACCTCCTGCGGCTCGACCCCCCCGACGGCGACGGACGCGCTGGCGCGACGCCCCGACCGGTGTCTGTTCCAGGGCTATCGGCCTCGCCGGTCGCCGAGCTTGAGCCCGAACGGGCCCGCAGGCGCGCGGGGGGGCCGTCTCCGTTTCGCGGACGCACCCTCATCCCGGACCCCTCCCGGCGGCGGGAGAGGGGGAAAGAAATCCCTCCCTCTCCCGCCGGGAGAGGGCCGGGGTGAAGGTCTTCGAAACGGCCGATGGCCCGCGACGTGGCGGAGGAGTCGGAGGAATCGGAGAACCGGGAGGCCGATTCCCCCGATGATACTTACGTCGGGCGCGTGCGGCGGGTCACCTCCCGGGACGGATGACTCGCAGCATGGAGGACGGGCGATCCTCAAAAATCCGCGCCGGATGCCACGGGTTCCGTCCCCGGAACCCGTGGCACCCGGCGTTCATCGGAAATCAGGGAGCGCGGCCGGGGCCGTCTCAGGGGTGCGACTTCCGCAGCGAGAAGCTCGTCCAGGTGAAGCCGTCGTCGTCGGTCACGCCGTAGCCGCCCCCCTGCGAGAGGTACTTGGCGAAGACCGAGAAGTCGGGCAGCTTGTCCTTGTCGATCAGCTCGCCGAGCTTCGACATGTCGGGGCCGCCGGCCGCGGCCGCGCCCTTCAGCGCCTTCTCGAACTGGCCGCTCTTGACCATGTCGTAGGTGATCCGCGACTGCTCCTCGGGGCGGACGAAGGTGACGGTGCTGACCTTGTCGGGGATCTCCCTGGCGACGGCCTGGTAGGCCGAGCTGTCCGACAGCGCCGGCCGCCGCCGCGGAGCACCTGCTCCAGCAGGGTCGGCTCGCTGGTGACGAACAGCGTGTCCTTGGCGACCGCCACGCTGATCGGGCCCTTGAGCTTGACGTTCGAGCCGGGGCCGTTGGGGTTGTTGGGCAGGTCGGGCATCTCGAAGTCGTAGATGGTCGTCCCCTGGAAGTCGCGCTTCTTGGGCTGCCCGCCCGCCAGGTCGATCAGCTTGGTGAGCGTGTTCTGGAACGCCTTGGAGTCCTCCAGCGCCACGGCCAGCATCATCCGCTGGTTGTCCTCCTTGATCGGCTTCTTGAAGTCGCTGATCAGGGTGAGGCGATCGCCGAGCGGGTCGAAGATGTCCTTCTTGAAGTCGAGCGGCGGGCCGCCGTTGGGGCCGACGAGCTGCTGCTGGAGCACCTGGAGCATGCCCGGCTGGAACATGTTGAGCAGGTCGTTGATCGCGGTGAAGGCGTTGTCGAGGTCCCAGCTATAGCTCTGGTAGCTGGCCACCGTGGCGGGGACCCACGACTCGGGCCGGAGGCTGACCCTCGGCAGCGAGAAGACCTTGAGCAGGCCCTGCGCCGGCGCCGGCGCCAGCACGACGATCTTGGTCAGGGTGTCGTAGCTGCCGAGGTTCAGCCCGAAGCTGCCCGCGGCGGCCTTCAGGCCGTTCAGCCCGGTGACCTGGATCATCGCCTCGGCCTGCTGCGCCTGCCCGGCGTTGCCCTTGGCGCCGGCCTGCGCGACCATCTTCAGGAGCCGCGACAGGTCGACGTACCAGGCCACCTGCGCGTCGGGGCCGAGCTTCTTGACGGCCTGGATGTACGAGTCGTTCGAGGCCAGGCAGTCGGCGCGGCCCTGCGCGTGCGCGACGAGGTCCTTGATCGCGTCGACGTCGCTGCCGATGAAGAAGGTGCTCTCCTGCTGCGTCCAGACGACCGGCGGCTCGGGCTTGTCGCCGTCCTTGTCCTTGTCCTTGTCCTTGTCCTTCTTCTCGGCCTTGCCCTTGTCCTTGTCGGGCGGGGGCTGGATGACGTGGAGCTTGGCGTTGCGGAAGGTCTCGGTCGCGACCTTGGCGCCGTCCTCCTCGGCCTGCTTGGTGGCGCGGGCGAGGACGTCGGCCATCTTCGAGGTGTTCTTGCCCGCGTCGGCGGTGATCAGGATGGCGAGCGGGAACTTGGGGTCATCGCTTCTTGACGACGCCGATCGAGATCGCCCCCTGCGGCAGCTCGAAGAGCTCGCGGTAGGTGACGCCGAGCTTGCTCTTGAGCGACTTGCCCGAGTCGTCGATGCGGGCGGCCAGGTCGTCCTTCCAGGCCTTCAGCGCCGGGTCCTGCCAGAGCTGGCCGAGCTGGCTCTGGCGGAACGACTCGCGGAGCGACGCCGCGTTGTTGACCTTCAGGAAGGCGACCGTCGAGTCGGGGAGGACTTTCTCCGGGGGCTCCGCGGCCCGGCCGTGGGCCGCCACGAGCGACAGGACCGGCCAGGCCGAGCCAGCCGGCCAGGGCGAGCCGGGAGGCCGCCCGCTTCGGGGTACGCATCGCAGAAGACTCCGTTTCGTTCGCTGTTACGATCGTTTCCATCCGCCCCCGACTCACCGGCGGGGGGACCTTGCCACACCCCTCGCCTCGCCGCGCGAGACGGGGAACGTTCCTTGCAGACGCAAACGCCGCACCACACCCCGCACGGCGCCGGCGGTGACCGGCGCGGCCGGGACTCCTTTCCCTGTCAGGGCCGCTGGCGATCTCCGGGGGCGCCGGCCGACACCTTCTCGCTCGACGCGCGCCGCGGCTCGGGGGGGCGGCCCGGCCGGAGCCGACGGGGCGGGTCGAGGTAGCGGTAGCCGGTGTTCGGGTTCTCCTTGTCGAAGGAGAACGCCTCGCGGTTGCGGAGGAAGTCCTTCACGGCGTTGATCGGGATCGCGAAGCCGAGGTTGTCCCCCTGCGTCGCCTTCATGTTGGTCACCCCGATCACCTCGCCCCGGAGGTTGAACAGCGGCCCCCCCGAGTTGCCCGGGTTGATCGCCGCGTCGGTCTGGAGGTAGACCTGCCCCTCGAAGTTGCGGTTCCGCGTGCTGACGATCCCCTGCGAGACGCTCCGCTCCAGCCCCAGCGGGTTGCCGATCGCGAACACGCCGTCGCCGGCATTCAGGTCCTCCAGGCTGCCGAGCACCACGTGCGCGAACTTCAGGCCCTTCTGCGGCGGCAGCCGCAGCAACGCCAGGTCGACGAACGGGTTCAGCGCGACGATCTCGACG
Source organism: uncultured Planctomycetaceae bacterium (assembly GCA_963708145.1). GTDB lineage: Bacteria > Planctomycetota > Planctomycetia > Isosphaerales > Isosphaeraceae. Next base: position 2,143,628 of record OY970189.1, read on the forward strand.
CCGTCGATCCGCCGCCGCGCCAGCCCGCTGGGGACGTTCTGGTAGAGGACCGCCGAGATCCGCGTCTCGCCCTGGATGACGTGGTCGTTGGTCACCGCGTAGCCGTCGTCGTTGATGATGAACCCCGAGCCCTTGCCCGAGGGGGTCTCGATCGAGATCACCGCCTCGCCGTAGCGGGCGACCAGGTCCTTGACCGGCGCCGCGCGGAGCGGGCCGGCGGCGTAGAACCCCGTCGGGTCGGACTCGGCGGCCCGCCCCGAGGCCGTCGCCGACGCGACCGCCGCCGCCCCCGCCTCGCCCGGCTTGCCCCGCCGCGCGACCTGGTCGCGGGGCACGCGGACGACGTCGAAGCCGAGGTCCACGTACAGCGCGTTGGCCTTCTCGGCGACCACCTCGCCGGTGATCTGGTGCCCGTCCTTGAGGTCGATGACCTCGGACGCCGCGCGGCCCTCGGCCGGGCCCAGCAAAGCCATCGCGAACGCCCAAGCGGCGACCGGCACAACCCAGCGCATCGTCCGAAGTCCCTTCCTCAAACAGGCATCGCCGACGGTCCGGCGCCGATCCCCCGCGACCGCTCCATTGTAAGGATACCCTCCAGGGATTCAACCCGGACCCGCAACCCTTCCGAGTCATCCCCCGTCGGCGGGGATTTTTCGGGCCGGGCTTGCCCAGCTTGTGCCCCCTTCCTGGGACACGCGAGGTCGGCTTGACGGGACGGGCGTCGGGCGATTCAATGGAATGGATCTCGACGGGTCATCTCATCTCTTCGAGTCCACCCCTCGTCGCCCGTCTTCACCCCACGACGCCGCGGAGAATCGCCCGTGTTCGACCCATCGTCTCGGATGGTGATAGCCGCCCTCCTCGCGACGGCCCTCGGGCCCTCGTGGTCAAGGGCCCAGGACGCCCCCAAGGCCAAGCCCGCCGCCCCTCCCGCCGGGGCCGCGCCGGCGCCCGCCGACAAGCCCCGCGAGGAGGCCGCCCCCCTGCCCAGCCCGCCGCCGGTGCCGGAGGTGAAGCTCGGCCCGACGCTGCCCACCACACCGAGCCGGCGCGCGCCCGGCTACAACATGCAGATGGTCGACGCCTCGCTGCTGCCCAAGGACAAGGAAGGCATCTGGGTCCTCGACTTCGCCTTCAAGCCCGTCCGGATGCGGACCGTCGAGGTCGGCGGCCGGCGGCGGATCGTCCACTACCTGTACTACCGCGTCGTCAACCACACCGGCCAGCCGCGGATGTTCGTGCCGCAGTTCAGCCTGGTCACCGACACCGGCCAGAGGATCGAGGACACGCCCCTGCCGCAGGCCGTCAAGCTCGTCCAGGCGCGCGAGGCCCCCGAGATCAACCTGCTCGGCGCCGTCAACATCATGGGATACATCCCGCCCAGCACCAAGGAGGGGATCGACGACGCGGTCTTCGGCGTGGCGATCTGGGACGGGGTCGACCCCAAGGCCGACCGCTTCAGCGTCTACGTCCGCGGCCTGTCCGACGGCTACCAGCTGGTCAGCCCCCCCGACGGCGGCAAGCCGGTCGTCCGCTACAAGACCCTCCGGATCGACTTCATCCGCCGCGGCGACGAGCGCCGGATCGACGAGAAGGAGATCCTGCTCAACGAGCCCCCCTACGAGTGGGTCTACTGGTGATCCGAGGATGTCTGATGGCGGATGCTCGATGACGGATCGCCCCGGACCATCCGCCATCTTCGATCCGTCATCCGCCATCGCCGACCCGGATCATCCCCGCGTCGCATAGGGCGCGGGTCGTCCAGCCCGAGCCGCGCGAAGGCGGCCAGGCGGAGCGAGCACGAGTCGCACCGGCCGCAGGCGAGGCCCTCGGGCGAGGGGTCGTAGCAGCTGTGGGTCAGCCCGAAGTCGACGCCGAGCTCGCGGCCCCGCAGGATGATCTGCTCCTTGGTCAGCGTCAGCAACGGGGCGTGGACGACGAACCGGCCGGCCCCCTCGACGCCGGCCTTGGTCGCCAGGTTGGCCATCGCCTCGAAGGCGCGGAGGTACTCGGGCCGGCAGTCGGGATAGCCCGAGTAGTCGACGCAGTTGACGCCGACGAAGAGGTCGAACGCCCCCAGCGCCTCGGCCCAGGCCAGCGCCAGCGCGAGGAAGACGGTGTTCCGGGCCGGCACGTAGGTGATCGGGATGCCGTGCGCGATCGCCTCGGCCGGGCGGTCCTTGGGCACCGTCGATGTCGGCCGTCAGCGCGCTGCCGCCGAAGGCGCGGAGGTCGATCTCCTGCTCGACGTGCCGCGCCACCCCCACCGCCCCGGCCACCCTCCGCGCCGCCCGGCGCTCGACCGCGTGCCTCTGGCCGTACAGGACGGTCAGCGCATACGGCTCGAAGCCCGCGACCTTCGCCTCGGCCAGCGCCGTCGCCGAGTCGAGCCCGCCGCTCAGGAGCACCACCGCCTTCTTCGCGCTCATGGGGGTTCCGTCCTCGTCGCGTCCTCGGGTCGTCTCCACCTTCATCCTGATCCGACACGCATCCGGCCGCAACCCCAGCGGCGCCCCCAAGTCTTCGCGATCCGGCCTTGCCGCGCGACGGCGGCCCTCGCTAAGATGGCTGGTTTGGGAGCGGGATCGGCGTGCGCCGAGGGTTTCGCGGCCCGGTCCCGTCGGTAGGCAGCCGACGAAGGACGACGCGCGATGGCTCACAAGAAAGGTCAGGGGTCGAGCCGCAACGGCCGCGACTCGAATCCGAAGATGCTCGGGATCAAGCTGTTCGGCGGCCAGAAGGCCAAGCCGGGCAGCATCATCTGCCGCCAGCGCGGCACGAGGTGGCGGCCGGGCAAGAACGTCGGCGTCGGCCGCGACTGGACGATCTTCTCGCTCGTCGAGGGGACGGTCAAGTTCGACCAGGAAGGGCGGCGGATCAACGTCGTCCCGCTCGAGGCGGCCAGGGAGCTCGAGGTTCAGACCAGCGACCGATCGCCGCTCGGGACGGGGTCGGCGATGTTCGTGGACCGGGTGACGATCTTCGTGCGGGCGGGCGACGGCGGCAACGGCTGCCTGAGCTTCCGTCGCGAGAAGTACGTGCCGCAGCGGCGGCCCCAACGGCGGCGACGGCGGCGACGGCGGCAGCGTCATCGTCCGCGCCGTCGAGGGGCTGACCAACCTCGCCCACCTGTCGTCCCAGCGCCACTGGCGGGCCGACCGCGGCGAGCACGGCCAGGGGTCCGACTGCACCGGCCGGGGCGCCGACGACCTCGTCATCGACGTCCCCGTCGGCACGATCATCCGCGACCGCGACCGCGGCCACGTCCTGACGCGACCTGAAGCAGCCCGGCGACTGGGTGGCCGTCGCGCCAGGGCGGGCGGGGCGGGCACGGCAACACCCACTTCAAGTCGAGCACCAACCGCGCCCCGCGACAGGTCGAGAAGGGCCATCCCGGCGAGGAGCGGTGGATCAACCTGGAGCTGAAGGTCATCGCCGACGTCGGGCTGGTCGGCCTGCCCAACGCCGGCAAGTCGACCCTGCTGTCGCGGATCTCGCGGGCCCATCCCGAGATCGCCGACTATCCGTTCACGACCAAGTACCCCAACCTGGGGACCGTCCACGCCGGGACCGACCGCCCCTTCGTCGTGGCCGACATCCCGGGGCTGATCGAGGGGGCGCACGAGGGGCACGGCCTGGGGCACGAGTTCCTCCGCCACGTCGAGCGGACCCGCCTGCTCGTCCACCTGGTCGACGCCGTCCCGCTCGACGGCTCGGACCCGGTGGCCAACTACCGGACGATCCGCGGCGAGCTGGAGCACTACAGCCCCGCCCTGGCCGCCCGGCCCGAGCTGCTGGTCGTGACCAAGATGGACGTGACCGGCGCGGCCGAGGCGGCGCGAGCGGATCGCCCGCGAGCTGTGCCGCGAGGTCCTGCCGATCTCGGCCGTCACCGGCCAGGGCATCCCGCAGCTGGTCCACCGGATCGCCGACCTCCTGGACCAGCTCCCCGCCTCGCCCGAGGCCGAGCCGGTGGCCTCCGACGCGGGCGCCTGAGCCATGCCCCCGACCGTCGCCGCACGGGTCGGCGTGCTCACCCCGGAGGGCCGCGGGGCGGTGTCGGTCGTCCGCGTCTGGGGGCCTCGCGCGCTGGAGGTCGCCGACGCGGCCTTCCGGCCCCTGCGCGGGGCCTCGCTGGCCGGGACGGCTCCGGGGCGGCTCCGGCTGGGACGGATGGGGGCCGGATTGGGCGACGAGGTCGTGGCGGTCGTCGTCGAGGGGGAGCCGCCCGAGGTCGAGGTCCACTGTCACGGAGGCCCCGCGCCGGTGGCGCTGGTGGTCGAGGCCCTGGTGGCGGCCGGGGCCGAGCGGAGGCAGCCGGTCGCCTGGGTGCGGCACGCCTCGCGGTCGGCGGTCGCGGCCGAGGCCGAGGTCGACCTGGCGAGGGCGCCGACGGTCCGCACGGCCGAGATCCTCCTGGAGCAGGCCCAGGGGCGCTGGAGGACGAGGCGAGGCGTCTGATCGCGACCCTCGCCGACGACCCGGACGGCGGCGCTGGCCGGGGTCGAGGAGCTGCGGAGGAGGGCGGAGGTCGGGCTGCGGCTGGTCGCCGGCTGGCGGGTCGTGCTCGCCGGGCGGCCGAACGTGGGCAAGAGCCGGCTCCTGAACGCGCTGGCGGGCTACGAGAGGGCGATCGTCGACCCGTCTCCCGGCACGACCCGCGACGTGGTCACCATCCGGGTCGCGCTCGACGGCTGGCCGGTCGAGCTGGCCGACACGGCGGGCCTGCGCGCCTCGGACGACGCGGTCGAGGCGGCGGGCATCGCGACCGCCCGCGCCCGACAGGGCGAGGCCGACCTCGTGGTCCTGGTCCTGGACCGCTCCGAGCCCCTGACCGAGGCCGACCTCGCCTTGCATGAGACCTACGGGCGCGCCGTGGTCGTCGCCAACAAGGCCGACCTGCCGGCCTCCTGGCGGCCCGAGGGTCCCGAGATCCTGACGATCTCCGCGGAGAGGGGCGACGGGATCGAGGCACTGGCCGCGGCGATCGCGCGCCGGCTCGTCCCCGATCCTCCTGCCCCCGGGGCGGGCGTCCCGTTCCGCCCCGGGCAGGTCCGTCGGCTCGACCAGGCCCGGCATGACCTGCGGGCCGGCGATCTCGATGCGGCGGCGCGGCACCTCGCGGCGCTGCTCGCTCCCCTGCGCCGCAAGGACTGACCGCTATAGGGCGTGTGCGGAGGGAGAATTCACCACAGAGACCACAGAGGACGCGGAGAAGATGAAGAGGGGGAGAGGAAAACGGAAGGGTTTCGAAGAATGAATAATCTCCTGTCTGTCTCCGTGTTCTCTGTGGTCTCTGTGGTGAAATCTCCCTCCGAAGAGGCCACTCAGGACTCTCCGACCGCGGGGGCGGCGGGGATGCGCTGGAGGTCGGGGCCGGTCGAGGCGACGGGGCTGTCGGGGGCGAGCCGGACGTCGTCGCGGCGGAGCGACCAGAGGGGGCGGTCGGGGTCCCACTCCTGGCGGAACTTGACGTCGCCGTGCCACGGCGACGCCTCCTTGGTGCCGACGGCGACCTGCCACGAGGCGCGGTCGTAGATGGTCGGCACCACCCCGACCAGGGCCGTCTGGTCGCGGCGGTAGGCGAGGATCTGGTGGTAGGCGACGCCGTGCCCCTCCCAGGCGATCCGGTCGCGGAGCGAGGCCAGCGCGTCCTGGCCGTCGACCCGGAACAGAGGGCGCCCCCTGCGGCGTGGTGGCCAGGATCGAGTCGCGGGCGACGACGTCGGCCTCGGGCAGCTCGGGCTCGCCGGGGCGCTCTCGAGCTGGACCAGGCCGCCGACGGCCCGCGCCGTCACCTGGCGGAGGTTGAGCCGGATCGGCCCGGCGGCCAGGCCGCGGGCCCGCCCGTGCGCGTGGACCAGGCTCCCCTCGGTCGCGACGACCGCGTTGTTCAGCTCCAGCTCGAGCCGGCGGCCGGCGGCGACCTCGACGAGGTCGCCCCCCGAGCGGAGCAGGCAGTCGTTCATCCAGACCGTGGCGGCCGGCGGCGCGGCGGCCTCGGCCTCCGGCTCGTCCTCGGCCTCGCCGGCCTCGACCGTCACCACGGCCGCGGTCGCGCGGTCCCCCTCGATCGTCACCGTGCAGTTGGTCAGGCTCAGGTCGGACCCCGGCGCGACGCCGAACGCCGCCCAGCGGCCCCGCCGCGGCGCGCTCGCGTCGGGCAGGACGACGTCGATCCCCTCGACCTGGAGCGCCCCGCGCGGAGGTCGATCCAGGACATCCAGGCGATCGGCGACGCCGGCCCGGCCGGGTCGGGGCGGAACCGGATGCGGGGGCGCGACGGCCCCGGCTCGGCCCGCACGATCCAGCGGCCGTCGGTCCGGACCGCGACGGCCGGGACGTCCCAGTCGGCGTCGGCGGCCAGCACGAGCGTCCCGCCCCGCGACCCGCGCCGGGAGAGGGCGTCGACGAACTGGTCCGCGGTCCGGATCACGCCGGGGTCCGCCTCGGGGCTGGCGGGGGGCCGGGCCGCCCCCTCGCCCGCGACCGGCTCCGGCCGGGATTTCGGCCCCTCCGCGGGCGGCTCGGCGTTGGCCGCCCCATTGGCCGGCTCGTTCTCCCGATCCATCGGCGGCATGACGGGCATGTCGGGCATGTCGGCGAGTCGGGCCGACGGGGCGGAGGTCCCGGGCCCGGCGACGGGGACCCCTTGGTCCGGGCCGTCGGCTCATCCGGCGGCACCGCGGGCTCGGACGGCCGCGGTGCGACGGTTCCGAGGGGGACCGCGCGTCGCGCCGCGGCTCGGACGCGACGACGAGCCGGCCGCCCGCCGCGGGCGCCCGAACATGCCCGGCCCCTGGCGCACGCCCAGGTCGGGGTCGCCCGGGTGCGACGGGGCGAGGCGGAACGCCCGCGTGGGGTTCTGCGTCTCCTGCGCCAGCGCCTGCGACACGTCGGGCTCGTCCCAGACGCGGCCCCGCGCGAAGGTCGAGCCGGTCTCGCGGGCGCCGGCGCGGCCCGACTCCCACGACGCCCAGTCGTGGACCGGCTCGCGGTCGACGCGCGGGTCGTCCGCCGGCTGGAGGAAGGTGCCGATCCCGGCGTAGAGGTTGGCCCGGCCGCGCCAGTCGAGCAGGTCGGGGCGGTCGGTGGCGACGAGCGTCGCGCCGACGTCGCGGGCGGGGGCGACCACCGAGTCGTCGATCCAGACCCGCGGGGCCGTGCCGTCGAACCGGAAGACCGGGCCGTCGCCGGCCAGCAGGCTGACGTGCTGGAGCCGCAGCTCGGCGGGGACGGCGGCGCCCCTCGGGTTGTCGAACCAGACGGCCGGCTCGGCGGCGGCCATCGTGCAGTCGCGGAGCACGACCTCGGCCGGGCCGTCGGCGAGCACGCCGACCTGGCTGCCGTCGAAGTGGCACGACTCGACGTGGACCTCGGCCGGCCGGTCGCCCGTCGGCGACGAGCGGACGTGGAGGGCCGCCGGGCGGTCGCGACGCGCCCGCGGGCCCGGCCGTCGGAACAGGCAGCGGCGGAGGGTCAGCTCGGTGTCCTGCGTCCGGACCGCCGCCGGCCCCTCGTCGCGGTCCCCGGCGTCGAGCGACGAACTCCAGCCCCTCCAGGGTCACGCGGCCCCCCGCGAGGTCGAGCAGCGCCGCGGGGGACGCCCTCGCCTCATCGGCCGCCTCGCGCGCAGGCGGAGGACGGGGCGGACCCCCGCGTCGGCCTTGATCGTCAGGTCGGCCCGCAGCGACGACCGGCCGGCACGGCCCGCGGGGGCGGGCCGGATGAGGTAGGGGCCGTCGTCGGCCAGGACGACGATCGACCGCGGCGGCGCCGCGGCGAGGACCGCGAGCAGGTCGTCGTTCGAGTCGACCGCGATGTCGCGCGGGGCGGACGTGGCCGCCCGGGCGCCTCCGCCGTGGCCTCGGTCGCCGACGGGGGCGCGGGCCCCTTCGGGCGATCGGCCGGGAATGGTCGGGAGGGGCGGCCCGCCTCCTTCGCGAACGAATCGGGGGGCGGGCTGAACGAGGTGGCCGTCGGCTCCTGCCCGAACCAGACCAGCCCGGCGACGACCAGCGCCAGGGCCGCCGTCGGGATGCCCCAGATCAGGTGCCGCTCCCAGCTCGGCTGCGGCGCCGCCGACATCCAGACCAGCCCCTCGGGGCTGACCGACCGCAGCCCGAGCGCGCCGGCGACCGTCAGCAGGTCGCGGACGAGCTGCTCGGGCGTCTGGTAGCGCCGGTCGCGGTCCTTGGCCATCAGCTTGGCGACGATGCTCGCCAGGTCGGGCGGGACGTGCGGGTTGAGCTCGCGGATGTCGGGGGGGGCCTCCTCCTGGTGCTGGATCAGCTTCTGGAGGACCGTCCCCTCGGGGAACGGCGGGCGGCCGGTCAGCATGTGGAACAGGGTGCAGCCGAGCGAGTAGAGGTCGCTGCGGACGTCGACGTCGCGGGGGTCGCGCGCCTGCTCGGGGCTGATGTAGTCGAACGTGCCCAGGGTCATCCCGCTCTGCGTCAGGCCGTCGTCGCCGCCGCGCTCGAACCGGCGGGCCAGGCCCATGTCGACGAGCTTGGCCCGGCCCTGCGGGGTGACGATGATGTTCGACGGCTTGATGTCGCGGTGGACCACCCCGCGCTCGACGGCGTGGACCAGCGCGCCGGCGATCTGGAGGGTGTAGTTGATCGCCTCGCCGACCGGCAGCGGGCCGTTGCCGCTCGACCCGCTGGCGGATCGTCGTCCCCTCGATGTACTCGAAGGCGATGTAGTGGAACTGGCCGTCGTGGCCGATCGTGTAGACCCGCGCGATGTTCTCGTGGTCGAGCCGCGCCGCGGCGCGGCCCTCCTGGTAGAACCGCTGGACCGACCTCGGGGTCGCCGGCCTGCTCGGGCGGGAGGATCTTCAGCGCGACGTGGCGGTCGAGGCGGCCGTCGAGCGCCCGGAAGACCGCCCCCATGCCGCCGACGCCGATCGCCTCCTCCAGCTCGAACGTGTCGATCCGGTCGCCCGGCCGGGGCAGCGAGGACCGCGCCGGGGAGCGGCCACGCCCTTCGTCCCCCGCACCGAGGAGCCGGTGCGGACCGTCGGCGAGTCGCCCCCCGACCACCCCGCGCCGCGAGCGGGTCCGGGCCCCTGCCGCGTGCCCGCGGCTTCGGATGGCTCGGAGGGTGGGCGCGGTTCGGGGTCCGGCATCGGGCCGATCTCTCGGAGGAACGGGGGAAATCCCCTAGCGGAACGTCCTTGCGCCACCCTCGCGGGTCGGGGAGACGCGGCGGGAAAGGTGCATGCAATCGCGTCGGACCCCACCCTACTATAGAAATCGTAGGCGCGGGTGTCAACCGCGACACCCATCCAGACACGGCCGGCGGATCGCCTCGGTTGCCGCCCGAGGTCGTGCGGGTTACGATGGCCGTTCGCCCCCGATGGAGGGCGACCGCGAGGGATCGATGGCCGTTGACGACGCGCGCCGCATCGTCCTGCGAGGGGTCCGGGTCCACAACCTCAAGGGGATCGACCTCGACCTGCCGCTGGACCGCCTGATCGTGCTGACGGGGGTGAGCGGGTCGGGCAAGAGCTCGCTGGCGTTCGACACCCTCTACGCCGAGGGCCAGCGGCGGTACATCGAGACCTTCTCGGCCTACACGCGGCAGTTCCTGGAGAAGCTCGACAAGCCCGACGCCGACCGGATCGACGGCATCCCCCCGGCGATCGCCGTCGCGCAGAGGAGCGGGGCGAGGCGGTCGAGCCGGAGCACGGTCGGCACCGTCACCGAGGTCCACGACGACCTCGGCCTGCTCTTCGCCCGGATCGGACGGGTCGTCTGCCTCTCGTGCGGCCAGGAGGTCGAGCCGGCCAGCCCGGCGACCGTCGCGCGGGCGATCGAAAGCCTCCCGGAGCGGGCCCGCTACCAGGTCGCCTTCCCGATGGAGGTCCGCCCCGAGACGGACCGCGCGGCGCTGGCCGCGGCGCTCCGCGAGGACGGCTTCGCGAGGGTCCGCGTCGACGGCCAGACCGTCGCGCTGGAGGGCCTGGACGCGCTGCCGATGCCGTCCGACGGCGCCGTCGACGTGGTCGTCGACCGCCTCGTCCGCGGCGCCGACCCGCCCGAGCGGCGGCTCGACTCGATCGAGACGGCGTTCGCCAAGGGGCTCGGCCGGTGCCGGGTCGTCGCCGACGCCGAGGCGCTGACCTTCTACAACGGCTGGCGGTGCGGCCGGTGCGGGCTCGACTACCCCGAGCCCGACCCCCGCCTGTTCCGCTACAACAGCCCGCTCGGCGCCTGCCCGACGTGCGAGGGGTTCGGCCGGGTCATCGACCTCGACCTCGACCGGATCGTGCCCGACCCCTCGAAGACGCTCCGCGACGGCGCGATCGCCCCGTGGACGACCCCGGCCTACCGGGGGATGCTCCAGGACCTGCTCGACGCGGCCCCGGGCTCGGGCTGCCGACCGACGTGCCGTTCAAGAGGCTGACCGAGGAGCAGAGGCGGACGGTCGTCGAGGGGGCCCCGGGCACGGGTTCCCCGGCCTGCGGGGGTTCTTCCGGTGGCTGGAGCGGAAGTCGTACAAGATGCACGTCCGCGTCTTCCTGAGCCGCTGGCGGGGCTACGCCCCCTGCCCCGCCTGCCGAGGGGCGCGGCTCCGGCCCGAGGCGCTGGCCGTGAAGGTCGGCGGGCTCGACATCGCCGCGGTGTCGGCCATGAAGATCCGCGAGGTCCGCGCGTTCCTCGACGGGGTCGGCGCCGAGGGGCATCCGGTCGCGCGTCGGATCGTGCGGCAGGCCCGCGGGCGGCTCGACTACCTCGACCGGATCGGCCTCGGCTACCTGACGCTCGACCGCCAGGCGCGGACGCTCTCCGGCGGCGAGGCCCAGCGCGTGGCGCTGGCGACGGCGCTGGGGTCGGGGCTGGTCAACACGCTCTACGTGCTCGACGAGCCCTCCGTCGGCCTGCACCCGAGCGACGTCGGCCGCCTGATCGAGACCGTCCGCGGCCTGCGCGACGCGGGCAACACGGTCGTCGTCGTCGAGCACGACCAGGCGGTCATGCGCGCGGCCGACCTGCTGGTCGACATCGGCCCGGCGGCCGGCGAGGCGGGGGGGCAGGTGCTCTATGTCGGCCCTCCCGAGGGGATCGCGGGAGTCCCGCAGTCGGCCACCGCCGACTTCCTGTCCGGCCGTCGCCGTGTCGCCGTCCCCGAGCGGAGGCGCCCGCCGACAAGGGTTCGATCCGCCTCTCCGGGGCGCGCGGGCACAACCTCAAGGACATCGACGTCGCCTTCCCGCTCGGCGTCCTCTGCGTCGTGACGGGCGTGAGCGGCTCGGGCAAGAGCACGCTCGTCGAGGAGACGCTCTACCCGGCTTTGCGGCGCCGGCTCGGGCAGGCGGCGCTGCCCGCCGCCCCGTTCCGCGAGCTGGCCGGCACGGGCGAGGTCGACGAGGTCGTGCTCGTCGACCAGGCGCCGATCGGCCGCTCGGGCGCTCGAACCCGGTGACGTACCTCAAGGCGTTCGACGAGATCCGCAAGACGTTCGCCGCCACCCACGAGGCCAGGCTGCGCAACTACGGCGCCGGCCAGTTCAGCTTCAACGTCGAGGGGGGCCGGTGCAACGCCTGCGAGGGGAACGGCTTCCTGACGATCGACATGCAATTCCTGCCCGACGTGATGGTGCGCTGCCCCGAGTGCCAGGGGACGCGCTATCGCCCCGAGACGCTGGAGGTCACCTACCGGGGCCGCAACATCGCCGAGGTGCTGGACCTGACCGCGCGCGAGGCGTTCGTCTTCTTCCGCCACCGGCCTAAGGTCCAGGCGAGGCTCCGCCCCTGCTCGACGTGGGCCTCGATTACCTGCGGCTCGGCCAGCCCGCCTCGACCCTCTCGGGCGGCGAGGCCCAGCGCCTGAAGCTGGCCAGCTACCTGCCCACCTCGGCCGGGGCGATCACCCGGACGGGGGGCCGCTCGAAGACCCTCTTCCTGCTCGACGAGCCGACGACCGGCCTGCACCCGGCCGACACGCTCAAGCTGCTCGACGCCCTGAACTCGCTCCTCGACCTGGGCCACTCGCTGATCGTCATCGAGCACAGCCCCGAGGTGATGGCCTGCGCCGACTGGATCATCGACCTCGGCCCCGGCGCCGGCGACGACGGCGGCCAGGTCGTCGCGCAGGGGACGCCCGAGGACGTGGCGAAGGCCGACACCCCGACCGGCCTCGTCCTGGCCGGTTTGCTCGCGGACGGTTGACCGAGCCCGGTCGGCGGTGTGCTCAGGGCACCCTCCGGCGGGCGGCCATCTGGGCGACGAACGCGGCATGCTCGGGGGTGGCCTTGCCGCGCTCCACGGTCGTGAACAGCGCGTCGATGTCGTTGGCAAACAGCGCCCTCGGGTCGAGCCAGAGGCCGGGGAAGACTTCGGAGCGGAAGATGCCGTCGTCCCCGGGGACGAGGGGGACGAGTTGGTCGCCCCGGCGGACGAACCACCGGACCTCGTCGGGTCTCAGCCCGACGAAGACGTATTCAAGCACCCCGGTCCTCCGGTAGTCTTCGAACTTCTCGCCGAGGTCGGTCTTCCGACTGGACCAGCCGACTTCCACGACCAGCTCCGGGGCGCCGACGATGTAGTCGTCCTCGTTGACGAGGGTCTGGCCGCCGTATTCTTCGAGAATTCGGAGATGGGCATCCGGCTGCACCTCGCTCGTCTCGTCGAGGAAAAGCGAGGTGTTCTCCCCCGCTTCGAGCCCGGGGACACGACGCAGGTACAGGTTCAACCAGGACACGGAGGTGCCGGAATGACGACCGTGACCTTTCCGGAGGGGCGAGGGCATGTGGACGACTCCGCCGATCAGCTCGGCCCGTGTGTCGGGGGGCATCGCCTCGTAGCGGGCGTGGAAGGTCGCGCGGTCGAGCCGCTGGCCCGCCTCCAGAGGGGGCAACGTGGCCGGCGTCGGGTGATCGATCGTGCTCATCGTGACGGCCTCCGGGCTTCGGTTCCCATCAAGTTTATCGGAAAAACTCCCGCCGGGGCAGTTCAACCCGGATGCGGTCGCGAACATCGCCCGGCAGGTCGTGTCTGCAAGGGAATGCCCGGCCCCTTGACGATGGCACGGGCTTCGCGGCACGCTCACGGGTCGGGGTCTCCCTCCGCGAGGTCGGAACGGAAAGGAACGGGACGATGGGCACCAACACGGGCGGGTACGCCGGGCCCCTGGAGCAGGTGGGGCCGTGCCAGTGGCGCATCCCCAGGAGCTACCGCGAGGACATGCGCGTCGACGGGCTGATCTTCGCCGACGAGGCGCTGATCGCCCAGATCAAGAAGGACCAGGGGCCCGAGCAGGTGGCCAACGTCGCGACGCTGCCCGGCATCCAGAAGGCGAGCCTGGCGATGCCCGACATCCACTGGGGCTACGGCTTCTGCATCGGAGGGGTCGCCGCGACCGACCCCGAGCAGGGGGGCGTCATCTCCCCCGGCGGCGTCGGCTACGACATCAACTGCGGCGTCCGCCTGCTCCGCTCGGACCTGTCGTGGGACGAGGTCAAGCCCCGCATCCGGCCGCTCGTCGACCAGCTCTTCCGCGACATCCCGACCGGCGTCGGCCAGAGCGGCAAGTACACCTTCGACAAGCCCAGGCTCAAGAGGCTCATGGAACAGGGGTCGGCCTTCGTCGTCAACCAGGGGTGGGGCACCCCCCGCGACCTCGAGTTCACCGAGGCCGGCGGCCGGCTCGACGGCGCCGACCCCGACCGCGTCAGCGACCGCGCCATCGAGCGCGGCTACGACCAGTGCGGCACGCTCGGCTCGGGCAACCACTTCCTCGAAGTCCAGGTCGTCGACCGCGTCATCGACGACGAGGCGGCCGGCGTAATGGGCCTGCGCGAGGGGCAGATCACCGTCCTGATCCACTCGGGCTCGCGCGGCCTGGGCTATCAGGTCTGCGACGACTACCTCGGCGTCTTCAAGGGCGCGCCCAAGAAGTACGGCTTCACGCTCCCCGACTGGCAACTGGCCTGCGCCCGCGCAGAGCCCCGAGGGGCAGGCGTACCTCGGCGCCATGCGCGCGGCGGCCAACTTCGCCTGGTGCAACCGCCAGCTCCTGACCCACCAGGCGCGCGAGGTCTTCGCGCGGGTCTTCGGCCGGCCGTGGGAATCGCTCGGGATGGACCTGATCTACGACGTGGCACACAACATCGCGAAGTTCGAGGACCACGACGTCGGCGGCGGCCTCTCGAAGCCGGTCTGCGTCCACCGCAAGGGGGCGACCCGCGCCTTCCCGCCCGGGCACCCCGAGGTCCCCGACCCCTATCGCGCGATCGGGCAGCCGGTGATCATCCCGGGCAGCATGGGGACGGCTAGCTGGGTGCTCGCCGGCCAGCCCGGCAGCATGTCGCAGACGTTCGGCACCACCTGCCACGGCGCGGGGCGGATGATGAGCCGCACCGCCGCCGTCAAGCTCGCCGCCGGCCGCCGCATCGACAAGGAGCTCGACGCCCTCGGCATCATCGCCCGCGCCCGCGGCCACAAGGGGCTCGCGGAGGAGCAGCCGGCCGCCTACAAGGACGTCGATCAGGTCGTCGAGGTCGTCGACAAGGCCGGGATCTCCAAGAAGGTCGCCCGGCTCCGACCCGTCGGGGTGATCAAGGGCTAGTCCCTCGCCGCCCCCGCCCCCGACGGACGGCCTGGCATTCATCCGGCCCGTCCACCATCATGGCTCGCACACGTCTTGCAGTTCTTGGCACCGGAATGGCTTAACATGAAGCTTTGCTCGGTATTCCTCGAATTCTATTGGCTTCCTCCTCGCCGGGGTGTAAGCTCGGGATCTCGGTCGAATTGGAGCGGTAAGTTCGGGAAGAAATCGCTTCCGTCAGATCGGCTCTTGGTGCTCGATGAATTGTGCAGAGAATCCACGAGGAGTTGCAGACTTTTCGACGTCCGGTTTGATTCGGCCCGGCTCCTGTAGGGAGGCCCACGTCCGGCATCGAGAGGGCACGTCGCGCGATCCCATCGTCGGGAGCGAGGATGATTGGTTTCTGGATCATCTCGGCGCTGGTGCTGACGCTTTCGCTCTCCCCTTTCATTCTCTACCTGTCCTTCATCGCCGCGAAGGCCCTCATGCTCCCGAGGGGGCGGCCTCGGCCTTCGCCGGGGCCCGTCGCGTCGCGATTCGCGTTCGTGATCCCGGCGCACGATGAGGAAGCGGGCATTCGGTCGACCATCGCGAGTTGCCGGGCCGTCGACTACGATCCCGAGCGATTCTCCATCTACGTCATCGCCGACAACTGCTCGGACGCGACCGCGGCCGTGGCGCGCCAGGCGGGGGCCTCGGTGATCGAGAGGCACGATCCCTCCCGGAGGGGCAAGGGGCAGGCCCTGGATTACTTCTTCAACCACCCCCCGGGGTCGCACTGGGCCGACTCGCACGACGCGGCGGTCGTGGTCGACGCGGATTCGGTCGTGGACGGGTCGATCCTGACCGCCTTCTCGGCCGCGCTGGCGGAGGGCAAGGAATGGATCCAGTGCTGTAACGTTCCGAGCAATGCCGACGCCTCGCGGCGCACCCGCTTGCTGTCCTACGCGTTCAGCCTGTTCAACGGCGTCTGGCTGCTCGGCCAGGAGGGGCTCGGCCTCGGCGTCTCGCTCCGGGGCAACGGGATGTGCTTCGCGGCCTCGGCCCTCGGCCGCGTCCCCTGGAGCGGCCGAGGGCTCGCCGAGGACCTGGAGTTCTCGTGGGTCCTGCGCACCGCCGGGGAGCGGATCTTCTTCCTGCCGGACGTCTGCGTCCGCAGCGAGATGCTCACCCGAT
Organism: uncultured Planctomycetaceae bacterium; assembly: GCA_963708145.1. GTDB lineage: Bacteria > Planctomycetota > Planctomycetia > Isosphaerales > Isosphaeraceae. The sequence continues at coordinate 2,159,359 of OY970189.1, forward strand.
GGGGCCCCGGGGCCGTGTTGCAGCGGAGGCGCTGGGAATGGGGCCGCAGGGAAGTGCGCCGCCAGTCCTTCGGGCCCTTGCTGCGGTCCCGCAAGCTGGGGCCGTTTCGCAAGGCAGTTTACCTGATCGATCTCCTCTTCCCGCCGCTCTCCACGATCCTGCTGCTGCTCGCCGCGGCGATGAGCATCCACGTCGGGGCCCTCTTCGTGGCGACGATGCGCCCCGCCTCGCTGTGGCTCCTCCCCATCCACGGTTTCATGGTGCTCACCCTGGTGATCTACGGACTGAGTCCCATCATCGTCATGGGGATGCCGGTCCGCATCCTGCTCAGCCTCCTGGACCTCCCCTATTACGTCGCGTGGAAGACGCTCATCATCTGGAATAGCAGGCCGACGGGATGGATGAGGACGCGGAGGGAGATCAACGGGACCGCCCACATCGGCCGGGGGGGGGACCACGACCGGGACGAGGTCGAGCCGGTCCGCTGAGGCACGAGAGGATTGGGGGTGGACGATGTCATCACGCGGAGCGTTCGGGGCGCGGCGGGCCCGGCACGGGGGCGGCCGTCGGCCGGGGCCCGCGATGGCGGTCCCCTCGATCCGATTGCGGGATGCGCTCCACCGCGGGATCGCGTCGACCGTCCCGCGTCGGATGTTCCTCCTGAAGGGACCGGCCGGATGCGGGTCGATCTGCCTGACGTTCGACGACGGCCCCCACCCCGTCCATACGCCCCTCCTGCTCGACGCGCTGGGGGAGCATGGCGTCGCGGCGACGTTCTTCGTCGTCGGGGCCCGGGCGAGGCGATATCCCGACCTCGTGCGGCGGATCGCCTCCGAGGGGCACGCCGTCGGGAACCACACCCTCTGCCACCGCAAGCCGTCGCGGACCCCCTGGTGGCGGCTGATCGAGGAGGTCCGCCGCACGGGCGACCTCCTGGGCCAGATCCTGGGGGAGGGGACCACGCTCTTCCGCCCGCCCTACGGCAGGCTCTCGGGCCCGAAGCTGTTGAGCTTGTGGGCCGCCGGCCAGACGGTCGTCCTCTGGAACGCGAACCCCCGGGATTTCGCCTGCCAGACGGCCGACGAGGTCCGCAGCTGGTTCCGGAGCCGCCCCCTCCGCGGCGGAGACCTCGTCTTGATGCACGACAACCGGCCCCATGCCGCCGACGTCGTCCCGGACCTCGCGTCGTCGGCCCGCGAGCGCGGGCTGACGTTCTCGACGGTCATCCCGTGGGTCGGACGATCGGCCCCCGGCGCGGGGACGGGCCGGGGCGATCGATCGTCCCGGACATGAGTGAGTGCCGACGCCGGGGCGCCAAGGACGTGATGTCCCTCCGCGCAAACGCGCCCTCACACCGGGCGCCATGCCCCGGCCACCCGGCCGCCCGAGGTCACAAGGGGCTCGCCGAGGAGTAGCCGGCCGCGTATAAGGACGTCGACCGGGTCGTCGACAAGGCCGGCATCTCCAAGAAGGTCGCGCGGCTCCGGCCGGTCGGCGTGATCAAGGGGTGAGCGGGGGGCGGCCATGCCGTCGGCGTCGTGGGAGCCGGACTTCAATCCCTACGCCGCCCCCCAGGCCGACCTGGGCCGCGACGAGCCGACCGACTTCCACAAGATCGTCAGCACGCGGGTCTCCTATGCCGAGTACTGGAGGCTGTCGGAAGGGCCGCTCTCGTTCTTCATCTACGCCCTGCTCAAGACCCTTCGCGTCCCGTTCCTCTTCCCGACCGCCGTGCCGTATCCGCGGGCGATCGACCGCGTCCCGACGGACCAGATCCCCGCGCACGTCCTGGAGCGATGGCGCGGCCCCCTCGACGAGGGCGAGGCGCTCGGGCTTCGCCTCGTGCTCTGCTACACGATCCCCGCGATCGGGGCCGCCAAGGAGATCCTGGCGGCCGTCCTGCGGTCCGACGACGGCCTCCGCGTCGTCGGGCTTGTGTACACGAGGGTCGAGGCCATGACGGTCGTCAGGGAGAAGGTCATCCTCTCGGCCGGGACCGAGCTCGACGATGGACGACGGGCGATCACCCGGAATGACCGCGCCTACCTCAACATGCCGCCGTCCTACGTCGTCCAGGTCGTCCGGGACCGGTCCGTCGCCGAGGTCATCGATCGGCACCGCGACTGGGTCGCCTCGCGGGGCTGGACCGCCGGACTTTCGCGCCCCGACGACCTGGAGGGTGGCCTCTTGAGGCGCGAGCAGGAGCTCGTCGAGTTCCTGCTCGGCCGCGGGGTCCTGGTCCCGATGTCCCGGCGGGAACTCGAACGGTTCGTCCGGAAGACCGCCGGAGGCGTGGACCCGGCCGCGGTCAACCTCAAGGCCCTCCGAGCCGTCGAGATCGCTCGGCGAGGGCTCTGGTTCGTCGCGGTCGCCGTGCTCCTCTGCGTCTTGTTCGGCCCCAAACAGGTCCCGCCGGTCGCGGCGGCCCTGACCTGGACCATGATCACATGCCTCCTCGGCTTCTTCGGCCTGGGTGCCGTCCGCTTCTTCCTCATCAGGTCCGCGCACCGTGTCGGCTGACCGGCCCGCCAGGCGCGAAAGGCCGGCGCCCGGGTCAGGTCCGGGCGCCGGCCTCGATCGGGTCGCATCCGATCCGGATCAGCCCACGATCGTCAGGGGACGAGGTAATACACGCGACGCGGGTTGACCACCCGCCCCCGGATGACCACCGGGGCCGCGTACATCGTCGGCACGATGGGCGACGCGACGACGGCCGAGGTGGGGGCGTACACCGCCTGGACCGGGGCCGACGCGACGGCGGGGATCGTGTACATGGCGGGCACCGGCGCCGAGGCCACCGGGGTCGCGACGACCGACGTCGCCACGACCGGCGCGGCATAGACGGTCGTCACCGGCGCGGGGACGACGTAGGCCGACGGCGCCACGACGACCGTGTTGCGGTGGAACAGGCCGGCCTCGGCCGGACGGGCCGCGACGCAGGCGACCGCCGCCAGGCCGAGAATGGCAGCCACCCGCGACGCATGATGCAGCTTTTTCATCGGTCTGATCCTCACTCCAGAGGCCCAAGGACTCACGTAACGCCCAAGTTGCACTCGACTTGAGGCCGCCCGTGGCGAGGACTGGCACCCATGCCACGATCCTCATCGGGATGTCGCTGCAATTCCCGTTCCCCGAGCTCGGCCGGGCGGCGCGCCCTCGGCTCGCGGCGAGCCGGCCGCCATCCTATAATGGAGCGGTCCCGTCGGGGTCCGAGGTCCCGTCGTTCATGAGCATCACCGATAGCGCGATCGACCTGGAGCGGACGCTCCGCGACCGATTCGGCCTGGAGCGGTTCCGGCCGGGCCAGCGCGAGGTGATCGAGCACGTCCTGCAAGGCCGAGACGTCCTCTGCGTGATGCCGACCGGCGGCGGCAAGAGCCTCTGCTACCAGTTGCCCGCGCCTGCTCCTGCCTGGACTGACGCTGGTCGTCTCGCCGTTGATCGCGCTGATGAAGGACCAGGTCGATGCCCTGGTCCAGCGGGGCATCCGGGCGACCCTGATCAACAGCACGCTCGACCCCGCCGAGCAGCGCGCCCGCATCCTGGAGGTCGAGGCGGGCCGGTACGAGCTGGTGTACGTCGCCCCCGAGCGGTTCCGCAGCCGGCGGTTCGTCGAGGCGATGGGCAAGGTCCGCCCGGCCCTACTCGCGGTCGACGAGGCGCACTGCATCAGCGAGTGGGGGCACGACTTCCGCCCCGACTACGCGCGGATCGGCCACGCCCGCCGCCAGCTCGGCTCGCCCGCGTGCATCGCGCTGACGGCGACGGCCACCGACCTGGTGCGCCGCGACATCGCCGACCAGCTCGACCTCCGCGACCCATCTCTCTTCGTCACCGGGTTCGACCGGCCGAACCTGTCGCTACTCGGTCGTCTCGGCCGGTCGCGAGGTCGCCAAGCTCGACGCCGTGGCCCGGGCGCTCGACCGCAACCCCGGCCCGGCGATCATCTACGCCTCGACCAAGAAGGGGTGCGAGATGGTCGGCCAGCACCTGCGGCGCGAGCTCCGCCGCGAGGTCGTCGTCTACCACGCCGGCCTGACCCGCGAGGAGCGCACCCGGGCCCAGGAGCGGTTCATGGGGGGCGAGGCGGACGTGGTCGTCGCCACCAACGCCTTCGGCATGGGGGTGGACAAGGCCGATATCCGCTCGGTGATCCACTTCAACCTGCCGGGCACCCTGGAGGCCTACTACCAGGAGGCCGGCCGCGCCGGCCGCGACGGCCGGCCCGCCGAGTGCCTACTCCTGTTCGCCTTCGGCGACAGCAAGCTCCAGGAGATCTTCATCGAGAACGAGTACCCCCCCACGTCGATGGTCTACCGCGTGTACGACTACCTCCGCGCCCAGGACGCCGACCCGATCGAGATGACGCAGGCCGAGATCCGCGAGGCGGCCGGCATCGACCTCCACGAGTCGGCCGTCGGCACGGCGCTGAAGATCCTCGAAGGGGCCGGGGCGATCGAGAAGTTCCTGCCCCGCGAGAACATGGCGATCGTCCGGATCAACGCCGAGGGGGACGAGCCCGGCCTGGTCGGCCGGCTCAACCCGCAGGCGCACGTCCAGCGGACCGTCCTGCTCGGCCTGGAGGGGCTGGTCAACCGCCGCTTCTCCGAGCCGGTCTACTTCCACCCCGACGACTTCGCCGCCGCCCTGGGCCTCGACCGCCCCGCGCTGAACCGGGCTTTGAAGGCGCTGGTCGCCGAGCTGCCGGTCGACTACGTCCCGCCGTTCCGCGGCAACGCCGTGCGGGTGATCGACCGCTCGAAGCGGCCGCGCGACCTGTCCATCGACTTCGCCGCGCTGGAGAAGCGCAAGAGGCGCGAGTACGACAAGCTCGAACGGATGATCAAGTATGCCCAGTCGAACCAATGCCGCCGCGCGTTCATCCTGGGCTACTTCGGCGACACCGCCGCGGATCGCCTGCATTGCGGCCGGTGCGACAACTGCGGGCCGTCGGCCGTCGTCTCCTCGGGGATGACGATCGACACCCCCGCCGGGCGGGAGGTCATCCTGAAGGTCGCTCTCCGGGGTCGCCCGCGCCAAGGGGCGGTTCGGCAAGACGACCGTGGCGCAGATGCTCAAGGGCTCGGGCTCGGAGAAGATGGACCGCTGGGGCCTGAAGCGGCTCAGCACCTACGGCATCCTGGCCGACTTCACCCAGCCGGAGCTGACCCAGCTCCTCGACGCCGTGGCCGCCGCGGGCCTCGTCGAATGCACCGACGTCGATCGGTTCCGCCCGACCATCAACCTGACCCCCGCGGGCTGGGAGGTCGTGCGCGACCAGAGCCAATCGCCGATCGTCCTGCCGCTGGCCGACGGGCTCGCGGCCAAGGTCCGCAACGGCGGCCTGATGCGCCTGGCCCCCCGCCCCGCATCGTCACTACCCACGACAGCCGAGCCGCCCGAAACCATCGCCAACCCCGAGGCGACGGCCGATCCATCGCCGCTCGAAAGCGACCCGCTCTGGGAGCGCCTGCGGGTCTTGCGCCTGGAGTGGGCCCGCGAGGCGGGCCAGCCGGCCTACATCGTCTTCCCGAACCGGACGCTCGAAGACCTGGTGCGGACCCGGCCCCGGACCCCCCAGGCGCTGGCCGCCGTCAAGGGCCTCGGCCCCGCCAAGCTCGAACGCTACGGAGCCGCCCTGCTCGAAGCGATAGCCGAGCATCCCTTGCCGAGTCATCAGTCGTCAGTCATCAGTCATCAGCCGGCAGCCCTCAGCACCCCGGCACCCTCTCCGGCTCAGCACTCGGCACTCAGCACTCAGCACTCGGGCTATGTCCCGACCGAGGAGTGGACCTGGCGCCTCCTGGAGCGGGGCTTCTCGCCCGACGAGATCGCCGCGATCCGCGGCCTGGACCGCGCGGCGATCGTCCGGCATGCCACCTGGATGGCCCGGCAGGGTCAGCCCGTCGCGCCCGAGGCGTTCCTCCCGGCCGACCTGATCGGGAGGTGGGACGCCTGGCTCGCCGAGCGCGGCGACGCCTCGCCGCCGAACGGGGCGGGCGACTCGGCCCCCCTCTGGGCCCTGTTCCTGGCCTGCCGTCGGCATTGATCGCGCGGCCCCGGCCGTCCTCCCTCGAAACGGCATGGCCGATGGGAGATGTTGGATGTCGGATTGGGATGATCCGGGCAATTCGTCATCCGGCATGTTCCATCGGCCATGCTGCATCAGTAGAATGAAACGCCCCGAGCGGGCCGGCCGGGTCCGAGACCGCTGATGACGGGTCGATGACCGAGCGAGACTCCCGCCCATGAAATGCTTGATCGTTTATTATCTTGAGGGTCGCTGGTTCGGCGAGACCGTGGACTGGAAGCGGTCGGGGAGCGGGACGTACCGCGAGATCTCCCGCATCGAGGTCCCCCAGTCCCGCGCCGAGATCGAGGCGTTCGCCCGCGAGAACAAATACCGGATCGAGTGGCGCGGCGACATCCCCGCCGAGGCCAGGACGGCCTGAGCCGCGCCGATCAGGAGCCGAGCGGACGCCCCCTCCAGACGATCTGGCAGCGGTTCCCCTCGGGGTCGTTGAAGAAGGCGGTGCGCATCGCCTCGGTGTCGACAACCGTCTCCGCCTCGAACGCCAGGCCGCGCCTCTCCAGCGCGGCGCGGGCCGCCGCATGGTCGTCGACCGTGAACGCGACGTGGCAGACCCATCGCGTGTCGGCCCCCCTGGTGCCCGGGGGCCGTCCGATGATCTCCAGCGCCATCCCCGCGTCGTCGGCGAGGAAGAAGCCGGGCGGGTCACCCCCCGCCTCGACGATCACCCGCAGACCCATCGCCTCGACGTAGAAGTCCTTCAGCGCCGGGGCGTCGGCGGCGAAGATCGCGAAGTGCTCCATCTTGGCCATGATCGGGCTCCAGGTTCAGGGTTCGGATCGGTGCGGGCCCGGACTTGCCCCGTCGGCCAGCGCGAGGATGGCGTCCCACTCGTCGGCGGCGACCGGCTGGATCGACAGGCGGCTCCCCTTGCGGAGCAGCTCCATCCCCGACAGCGCCGCGATCGTCCGCAGCCGGGGCAGCCCGATCGGCGGGTCGATCGCGCGGACCGCGCGGATCGAGACCTGGAACCACGACGGGCGGGCCGGGTCGCTCTTCGGGTCGTAGTGCGGGGCCGTCGGGTCGAATGCCGACGGGTCGGGATGCCCCTCGCGGACGACCTCGGCGACCCCGGCGATGGCCGGGGGGTCGGCGCCCGAGTGGTAGAACAGCACGCCGTCGCCGACGCGGACCTCGTCGCGGAGCAAGTTCCGCGCCTGGTAGTTCCGCACGCCGTCCCACCCCGTCGTACGGTCGGGCGCCGTCATCAAGTCGGCGAACGAGAAGCAATTCGGCTCGGATTTGAACAGCCAGTACGCCATCGTGCCTCGACCCCGACCCGTCCCCGAACTCCCCCTCCCGGCCCCGGAGGGTCCGTCATGCGAGGCCCAATCATACTATCCGCGCCCCGGGGCGCCTTGTCCTGAAATTCCGGCCGGGGACCGTCGGATTCGGTCCAATCGGAATCGTGCTCGTCCCGGGGCGCGGCCGATGTTCAACATTCGCTTCGTTTCGGGAACGTGGCCACGGCGGGCCGATGTTCAACATTCGCTTCGTTTCGGGAACGCCTCCGGCATCGGCCCTCGTCCATCATCGTGACAATCGGGCGGCGTGTATTGGCTTCGTTTCGGGAAAGGCGTGCGCCCGACCCTCGGCCCGACAGGTTTATCGCCGTAAATTTATTATATATAACTCATTGCTTCCAATCGGTTGGACCGGGTTCGCCCCGACTGGAGACGGTCCCTGGCGAGATATTGAACAAAGAATGACACTCGAACGACATGCCAGGAAGGGTCCGCGATGCTCGCCTCGCGGTCAAGCCGCAGGGTTCGTGAAGCGCCCATCCTCAGATCGCCAGAAGCGATGGTGCGCTTCACGCATCCGGCAAAGGCCCGGATCATCGGCGCCTGGGCGTCTCGTCGACGACGGTGTTGTCCACGACGACCGGCCGCCCGGGGAAGGCGCCGGGGCGACGGGTCTGGATGACGATATCGCGGAATCGCCGGCGGGTCTCGGCGTTGATGTCGTCCTGGCCCATGGCCACCTGGCAGGCCCAGTTGGGGTACATGGCGACCAGCCGCCCCATCAACGAGACGAACCAGCCCGCCTCGCGGACCTGGTCTTCCAGGAGCTTCTCGATCAGGGGCCGGACGGTCCTCGCGACGGCCTTCCAGCCCTTCGAGTCGACCTTGACGTAGGCCTCGACGTCGTGCTGGACCCAGTGGTCGCCGTTGACCTCGCGGTAGAACCCGCAGTGGACGATCAGGACGATCCGCGCCTCCATCCGCGGCGCACCCGGGGGCTGGTGTAGTCGAGGTGGGCCAGGCAGCACGTGGAGCTTGGGCGATCGGTAGACGAATTCCCAGGTCGCCGTCGCGCCGTTGCCGTCGTTGCCCTCGTAGCGGGCGGGGCCGATCTTGCGGAGCCGGACCGGCGAGGTGCTCAGGTCCTTCCAGAGCGCCAGGGTCAGGGCCGGCTCGTTGAGCAGGCTGAGATAGACGCGGGGGTTGCACGGGAACGTCTCGGGCGCGCCCTGGCGGTGGAGCGTGTGGTCGGCGATGACCTCCGCCACGCTGTCGCGGTGCTCGGGCGCGATCTGGTCGAGCGGGACGACCTGCGCCGGGTCGACCGCCCGCGCCCGGGCCGGCTCGACCGGCCCCCCCATCACGCCCGCGGCGATCGCCCCGAGGCCGACGACCCAGGGCGCCAGGGCCCGGCGGACGACGGAGGACTTCATGGCATCTCCGATGAGGCAAGGACCCCCGAACGCCTCGGCCGTCCGGGGGCTCCTCCCCCGGCGCCCGGCGTTCTCCATGCTCTCTCTTGATCGGTCGAACCGGGCGGATTCCTGACCGCCGCGGCAACTTTCACGCTGGTTGGGAGAACGGGGGGGATGGGTCGTCCGCTCCTCTCGCGGGCCCCGCGACGATGAAGTGATCTTGCCGGGATGGCGGCGGCGACTAAGATGTCGGCCCGATGGGTCGGAGGATTTCGGTCTCTGCACGGAGGCGACCATGCCGGGGCGACATCGCACGAGGTTCTGGGGGATCGCGGGCGTTCTAGGTCTGGCGGTCGTGGCCGCGTCGTGGTACGCGGCGACCGTGGGGCGCGGCCGGGCGCGGCGCCGCCCTCCGGCGCCGAACTTCGACGCGGCGACGCCCCTGCCCGTCCTGGCCGAGGCGATGCGACAGGGCGACGCCCGGGCCCTGGCCGCCCTGTTCACGAGGGTGACGACCAAGGCCGGCGAGATGCCCGAGGCCATCCCCGCCGCCGAGGCCCCGGCGTGGGTCGACGCGCTGGGGGCGATGCGCACCGGGTTCCTGAAGTTCGGCGCCTACGGGAGGGGCTCGGCGCTGGTCGCCGGGACCAAGGTCCTCAACCGATTCGCGGCCAGCCCCGCGCCGGCGATCTGGATCAGGGCGCTGCCGCCCCTGCACGACCTGTACACCGCGGGCATGTCCGACCCCGACCTGAACGTCCGGGTCACGGCGCTGGTGCAGGTCGGGCAGCTCTGGCACTGGGGGCCGGGCTGCACCCCGATGCCGGTCGAGGAGGAGGCGCTGGCCGACTGGAAGTACGGCCTGCACGGCCCGGTGGTCCGCCGCCTGTCGGACCGCGAGCCGAAGGCCCGCATGGCGGCGATCGCCTGCCTCGGGCTGGTGCCGATCGACGACCTCGCCGCGCCGGCGGTGGCCTACCTCGACGACCCCTCCGGCGAGGTGCGCCAGCAGGTGCTCGCCTCGTTCGCCAGCCGCCGCGACCTGCTCGGCGAGGACGCGATCCTGAAGCACCTCGACGACACGCAGCCGGGCGTCCCGCAGGCGGCCGAGGCGGCGCTGCGGCACCGCGGGCTGACCGAGGAGCAGATCAGCCTCGGCCGGATGCTCTACCATCCCAAGGCCGAGCTGCGGGCGTCGGTCATCCCCCTGATCCGCGACCGCACCGACATCGACCCGACGGTCTGGCTGCTGCAACTGTCGCGCGACCGCGACGAGACGGTCCGCGCCGCCGCCGTCGAGGCGCTGGCGGGCCGGCTCTCGCCGGAGGTGCGCAGCCGCCTCGCCGAGATGGCCCGGACCGACCAGTCGCCCGCCGTCCGCCAGGCCGCCGGCCGGATCGTCCCCGCCGACCTCGGCTCGATCGGCGGCGCCGCCCCCCCTGCCCGGCCAGGAGGGCGACTCGAAGGTGACCGGCATCCTCCCGCCGACGCCCCCCGGCACGACGGGCCTGAACCCGAAGGCCAACTGAGCCGGGCGGGCCGGGGACTGGCTCGATGCGCGGATGGCAGATGCCGCGTGGCGGATGGCGGACGGCCTGGATCTCTCCGATCCGGCATCCGCCATCCGTCAATCTGTCATCGGGGATCGCCCGTCGCCGCCGAGCTTGCGGGCGCGGTCCATGTCGGCGGCCAGGTGCCGCGAGCCGCGCAGGAACAGCAGGAACCCGAGCATCAGGACCGGGATCACCGAGAGCATGCCGGCGGTCAGGTTGCTCTCGCCGACCGGCGCCGCGCCGAGGGCGGCCAGGAGCCGGCCCGAGCGGCCGTCTGCGCGACGTCGGGCCGCCCGAAGACGTCGGAGATGACGCCGATCAGGATCGGCGAGCTGATGTCGCCGAACAGGTGGATCAGGAAGATCCCCAGCGCGAACCCGGCGGCGCGCTGGGTGGGGGGGACGACGTTCGCCGTGACGGTGTTGCACGGGCCGAGCACCGACGCCATCAGCACCATCGCGCCGAAGAGCAGCCCCAGCGACGTGACCCGGTCGGGGTCGAGGATCGCCAGGCCCCCCAGCGGGATCGCCGCCAGCACGGCCAGGCTGGCCATCAGCAGGTAGGCGCGGCGGGTGAACCGGAGCAGGACGTCGGCCACCCAGGTCCCCGCCGCGATCCCGATCAACCCGGCCGCGGCGGTCAGGCCGCCGATCCAGAGCCCGGCCTGCGCCGAGGTCATCCCCCGGACCCTCTGGTAGAACGTCGAGCCCCAGGCGGCGTACGCCCCGGTGGCGAAGGTGACGGCCGCCATGCCGAAGGTGTTGTAGAGGAAGCTGGGGGTCCGGAACAGCGCCAGGTAGTCGGCCAGCCTGGGCCGGTCGGCCTTGCCGGCGTGCCGGAACCCCTCCGACGCCCCGCGCCCCGGGTCGTGGATCATCAGCGCCGCGGCGGCGGCGGCCAGGCCCGGCAGCCCGACCACCCAGAACGCCGCCCGCCAGCCCCACCAGTAGCCGACCCAACCGCCGATCCCGTAGCCCAGCGCCCCGCCGAGCGGCAGCGCCAGCGAATACAGGCCGATGGCCCGGCCCCGATGCCTCGGCTCGAACAGGTCGGCCAGCAAGCGCCGGCGCGATCACCCCGTAGCTGGCCTCGCCCACGCCGAGCAGGGCCCGCCAGAAGAACATGTCGGCGTAGCCCCGCGAGAACGCCGTCCCGACCGTCGCCAGGCTCCACAGCCCCACGCCGAAGGCCAGCAGCACGCGGCGGTTGTAGCGGTCGCCCAGCCAGCCCACCAGCGGCGAGGCGATCGTGTAGACGATCATGAACGACGCGCTGAGGTACGCCGTAGCCGGCGGTCGTTGATGCGCAGGTCGCGCTGGATGTGCGCGCCGACGGCGAAGAACGAGTAGCGGTCCACGTAGTTCAGCAGGTTCATGCTGAACAGGACCGCCAGGGCGAAGTAGCGGCCCCCCACCGTGGGGACGGTGCCGAACTTCCGGGACGAGGCGACCGCGGGACCGGACGGGGACGACGGCATGATGACGCGGACGCCTCGCGAGGACGACGACTCGTGCGCTGTCCCCCCGTTATATCCGCAATCGGGCCGACTGGCGAGACGGCTTGGCCGGCCCCGGCGGCCTCAGCCGTCCCGCTCGGCCCGGTCGCGGCCGCGGGCGGCCTCGCGGGCCTCGGCGTCGAGGAAGACCAGCAGCTCGGTGCCGCTGGGCACGGTGCCGGGGATGCGGAGGTTCAGGAACCCCCCCTTCGACTGGAGGATGCCCGGCTGGATGCCCGCCGAGATCAGCAGCGTCTGCCCCAGCGGCCACCCCTTGACCGTCTGGTTGAGCCGCGATTCGGTCACCTCGGGCACGTCGATCGTGATCTCGTTGGGGCCGACCTCGCGGGGGGCGATCACCCGCGTCCGGTGGAAGCTCTTGACCGTGTTGGCCGTCAGCTCGATGGCGGCGTCGAGCGCGTCGCCGTCGAAGGTCAGCAGCGGGCTCATCCGGAGCGTGACCCCCTCCTCGAGCTGGTCCGCCTTGGGCTGGAACCCCATCCCGACGGCGCTGTCGCGCTGCAGGCCCGCAGGTGAACCCGCGCATCTCCGAGGTCTTGATCGTCAGCGTCTGGCCGTTGACCATCTCGACCTTCTGGTCGGTCAGGAGGCGGAACCCCTGGTACACCTGCATCTGGGCCAGGACGAGGGCGGCGTCCTCGACCTTCATCGTCCAGACCTGCTGCCCCTGCGGCCCGCTCAGCACGGGGGCCAGGTGCGAATAGACGGTGTACCGCCAGCGGGTGTCGACGGCCGCGACGAACCGGACGCGGATCGACAGCAAGTCGCGACTGCGCGTTGGTGAACCGCTCGACGACCTCCTCGACCTGCTTGAGCCAGGCTCGGGCTGTGGTAGGCGCGGAGCTGCGTCCGGCTGGCGCCGAGCACGGCGACCTTCTCGCCGTGCCAGGGGGCCGAGCCGGTCCGGCGGAAGATCCACTCGATGATCGCGTTCTGCGGGTTGTTCTGGCTGTGCGCCAGCCCGGTGTAGCGCGAGATGTCGAACCTCTGCCACTGCTGGCCGGGCTCGTTCGGCAGGTTGGGGGGGTCGGGTCGTCGCCCGACGGCGCGGGCTCGTCCTGGTCCTGGATGTCCTCGTCGCGCGACCGCCGCGACGGCGACAGCGACACGCCCCGGCCGCGGGCCTTGGTCGAGGACCTCCCCGCCCGGGGTTTGCGCGAGGAGCCTCCGGGGGGCGAGCCCTCCCAGGAGCATCGACAGCAACAGGGCCGAGCGGCGATTCATGCCAGTGGCCTCCTTGCCGGGCTGGCGACGATGCGGATCACCGGCGACGGGAACGCGGGGACACCCCCCGCACGACGGACGGCGGCGGCCTGGTGCGCGCGGGGAACCATAGCAGAGGAGGCCCGAGGGCTCAAGGCCAAAGGCCCTCCGCCATCCCCCACCTCCCACTCCCCATGCGGGCCTTGTCGGGGGCCGGGCCGGGCCGCACAATACGCACTCCGGCGGTCTCGCGAGGCTCGGCAATCGGGGGGGCGATGGGGCGCAACGCATCCCGGGCCGTGGTGACGGCGATCCTGCTCGCCGGGGCCCCGGCCCCGTCGCGAGGGGCGGACGCCCCCGAGGCGCTCACCATCCGCCTGATCCATCCCGACCGGCAGCTCGGCCTCCTGATCGACCTGTTCCGGGGCGCCGCGCGCCGCACCCGGCGGCGGCGCTGGCGGCCTGGAAGAGGGCGACGCGCGACCCGGTCGGGCTGGGCAAGCCGGCCGAGGCCGCGATCGCCCTGCTCAACCCGGAGATGGTCCGCGAGCTGCGCACCCTCGACGGAGCCGTGGTCGGGATCGGGTTCGACCCCGGCGACGGGCACGTCCGCTGGTCGGCGGCCATCCCCCGCGACGACGGCACCTTCGCCGCGCTGGCGACGGCCCTGGCGCTGACCGACGGCGCGGCCGAGCCTCCGCTCGACGGCTGGGCCGTCGACCGGCTCGGCCCTCCCGGGTCGCCCCTGATGGCGCGGTCCGGCGCCGCGGTCGCCCTGGCGGGGACGCGCGGCGACCTCGCCCTCGCCCTGGCGCGGGCCCGCGCCGCGGTCCGCGACGGGCCCGACGACCGCTCGGGATGGCGACGTCCATCTCGTCCCTGAGGCGCTCGGGGCGATCGGCCCGGTCCCCCTCCGTCGCGCGGCCGAGGCGCTGCGGGCGATCGGCTGCCGTGACGCCGAGGCGAGGGCCGGGCTCGACGGGGAGACGCTGTCCGTCGCGCTGTCGGCGACCCTCGACCCCGCGCCGGGGCCGTCGGCGACGGTCGATCCCTCCTGGCTCGACTGGGTGCCGGGCTCGGCGGCGGCGGCGGCGGCGATCGCGCTCGACCCGAGGCCCGAGGCGTGGGACCGCGCCTTCGCCGCGGCCGATCGCATCGAGAGGGCCGACCCGGCCCGCGCCGGGGTCGCGCCGCTGCGGACGAGGCTCAACCTGATCGCGACGGCCGCCGGGGCCCGGCCCGAGGTCGACCTCTGGCCCCACCTGCTCGGCGCCTCGGGCTGCCTCCTGACCGACGCCCGGGGGGACGTCGAGGGGGCGGCGCTCGCCCTCCACGCGGACGGCCCGGACGCCGCCGCGACGGATCGCCGACCAGGTCATCCCCCGGCTCTCGGCGTCGTTGACCGGCGGGCCTCGGGCCGACGACCGGCCCGGCGGCGCCCGCGACCTGGGCCGCCTCGCGGGCCGCCCCCTCGGCGTGATCCGGGCGGGATCGACGGTGCTGCTGACCTGGGGCGCCTCGGCGATGTCGGCCTGCCAGACGGCGCGGGAGCGGCCCGACCGCTCGGCGTCCGCGGCGATCCGCGCCGCGTGGGGGCCGTCGCCCCCGCATCGCGCCGGCGCCGCCTGGCCCGGCCGTTTCCGCGGCGCGGCCCCCGCCGACTCTCCGCTCGCCGCGGCCCTGGCCGAGGCCCCTCCGGTCCTCTGGTGGGGCCGCACCGACGGCCCCGTCGCCCGCGACGTCGTCCTTTGGGCCGACCTCCGCGGCCTCGTCCGCCGCGTCCTCGACCGCCTCCCGCTCGACCCTTGAATTGGGGAGGGATTGGGCCGCGGAGGGCCGCGGATCGGGGCGGATTGCCGCCGATCTGATCCGCCCCGATCCGCGGCCCATCTCGGGGACATCGCCTCGAAGTCATCCGACCAATTTGGCATCGATGATCGAATAGGATGGGCATGGCCCGCCGTCTTCGACCAAGGACGGTGGCCGGTTTCCACAACGTCGCCGAGGTCGTCGGCTGGCTCTCGCCCGCATTCGACCCCGTCACCGCCGACGCGCTGATCCAGGGCAACGCCCGCCGCCTCCTCGCCCGCGTCTTGGGCGTCGCGGACAGGCTCCCCGGGGCGTGAATCCTTGCGCCGGGGCGATCCGTGTCCTAGGCTTCAGTGACGGTCGCGGGGCGAGCCGGCCATCCCCGCGGCGACCGGCGCCGGGTCATCTCGGATGCCGGATGTGGAACGCTCGGATGTGGAGCGCTCTTTGGGATATCGAGGAGAACCCCTTCGCATGGCTCGCGTGCGCGACGGGCCCGCGGTGCGGCTTGATCCATTGCGCCAGGAGCCGCGATTCGAACAGGTTCAGCAGCCGATGCCCGGCCGCGATCACCGCGTCGGGGCCCGGGGTCGTCCCGGAGGTCGTCACGGTCGCGGTTGAGGGGACGACGGTCGCGGAGGGGGCCATGGGACCCGTGTTCAGGGCCTGCGACGGCGGGGGCACGTCGATCGGATTGACCGCCGGGTCGTCGGGGATCAGCGTGCCGTCCGGGCCCACGGTGAAGCCGGGCGGGACGTTGATATTGGCCGAGGCGTCGGCGGTGAGCGCCTCGCCGGTGCGGCCGTCCTGGATCGTGACGACGATCGGGAAGGTCCCCGCCGCGGTGTAGGTGTGCGCCCCGGAGACCGCGAAGACCCCGCCGGGCTCGGCGGCGATCGTTCCGGCCGAGGAGGAGCCGTCGCCCCAGGCGATCGTGGCCGAGAAGTCGCCGAGCGACGCGCCGGGCCTCATGTCGACGATCGACGCGACGACGGGATTCAAGGGCGTGCCCGGGGTCGTGTAGATGTCCGCGCCCCCCGCGGCGTAGGAGGCATCCTGCATGTCGAGCCGGGCGACCTTGTCGGTCCCGTCCTCGGTGATCCAGAGGTTGCCGTCGGGGCCGGTCGTGATCGACGAGGGGTCGTTGCCGAGCCCGAGGTAGGTTTCGGGGTCCGAGTTCAGCGGGAATTCGACGATCGTGCCGTCGGTGGTGATCCGGCCGACGGCGTTCGTCCCGCGATCGGTGAACCACAGGGCGCCATCGGGCCCGACCGTGATCCCGACGGGGAAGGCGCCGCTGTCGCTGATCGGGTATGAGGTCACCTGGCCCGCCGTGGTGATCCGGCCGATCCCGCCCGTCTCGGTGAACCACAGCGCGCCGTCGGGACCGGCCGTGATCCCACCGACAAACGCGGCCGGTGCCGGGAACTCGGTGACCGTGCCGTCGGTGGCAATCCGGCCGATCTTGCCGTCCTCGGTGAACCAGAGGGCGCCGTCGGGACCGGGCGTCAGCGACCCGACCTTGTTGGGGTTCAACGCCCCTCCGGGTTGCGAGCCCTCCGGGAGCGGGAACTCGGTGACCGTGCCGCCGGTCGTGATCCGGCCGATCTCGCCGAGGTAGGGCAGGACGAACCAGAGGTCGCCGTCGGGCCCGGCGACGATGTCCGACGCGGAGCTGCCGGCGCTGCCGAAGCCGAACGGGTTGCTGGGGTCCACCGGCAGGGGGAACTCGGTGATCGTGCCGTCGGTGGCGATCCGGCCGATGTACGGATTGAAGCCGGCCGCGGTGAACCAGAGGGCGCCGTCGGGCCCGGGCGTCAGGGATTCGGGCGACTCGGGGACCCCGATGGGGAACCCGGTCCCTCCGTATTGCGAGTCCTCCGGGAGCGTGAACTCGGTAATCGTGCCGCCGGTGGTGATCCGGTCGATCTTGCCGATATTGGGCAGGACGAACCAGAGGTTGCCGTCGGGCCCTTTGACCATCGACGTGACGCCCGTGACCGACTCGGGGAGCGGGAACTCGGTGATCGCCGCCGACAGGAGCCGGCGCCCTTCGAGCGCCTCGACCCGGGGCCGTCGCCGCGTGCGACGCGATCGCCCCCCGTTTTCCCCGCCCCGTCCCGTCACCTCGCGTCCCTGCTGAGGATTCTCCCCGAAGAAGCGGCGAAGCATGCGAGTACGCCCCCTGAGCCTGAGTCACCCCGCAGTGGAGTGGAATCCGGACACTACCCCTGTGGTCGGAATCGATGCTTGCAATGGGACAACCATTCCGCACCGAAGCAGCGATTTCCGAACCCTCGCCCGGTCCGCCTCCACAGCCGATCCGTCCGGGACCGGCCGCGTGTTTAAGCAGGACTGAATCATGTGACCTTGATTCCCCTCGGTCAACGACTGTGGCCTTTTTTCACCGCGACACCTCTCCTTCTGCGTTTATTAAACCTTCAACGCGGGGCCCCTCGCTGCGATCTGGGTCCGGATGACGCTGCCGAAATGGCAGACGGGGGTGGGGTCCGTGTCGGAACGGCAGGTCGATCGCGCCCGCTTCGGTGCCCGGGCTCAGAACATAACTTTTGACGTATTTTCAACTTGAGTCTCGTCAATTGTGAGGGGCACGCATCTTGCATGGGGTGGACACGACGAGGCTGCGCCCGGCTCCGCCCGGGGATGGCGGAGTTCCTGGGGCGTGAGCGATCCGGGGATCGCCGGGCGCGGGAGGCACAGCGAAGGAGACGGGGTCGATGAATCTCAAGCCGTTGGGCGATCGGGTGGTGGTCGAGCGGGAAGAGGCCAAGGGGACGACCGCCGGCGGGATCGTCCTGCCCGACACCGCCAAGGACAAGCCGCAGAAGGGGCAAGGTGCTGGCCGTCGGCGACGGCCGGATCACCAAGGACGGCAAGCGCCGCGAGCTCCAGGTGAAGGTCGGCGACCAGGTCCTGTTCACCTCCTACGCCGGCGACGAGTTCAAGCTCGAAGGCGACAAGAAGGTCCTCCTGATGCGCGAGGACGACATCCTCGCCGTCATCGACTGACGCGGCGGCCGGGCCGCCCGCGCCCATCCTCATGCTATGCTCCGACCGACCCGAGACGCGAAACCCACAGAGGGAGTGATCGATTCATGGCTGCCAAGATGATCGCGTTCGATCAGGACGCCCGCCAGGCGATGCAGCGCGGCGTCGCGAAGCTGGCCCGCGCCGTCAAGGTGACGCTCGGCCCCCGCGGCCGCAACGTCATCATCCAGAAGTCGTTCGGCTCGCCGACGGTCACCAAGGACGGCGTCACCGTCGCCAAGGAGATCGAGCTCGAGGACAAGTACGAGGACATGGGCGCCAAGATGGTCAAGGAGGTCGCCAGCAAGACCTCCGACGTCGCCGGCGACGGCACGACCACGGCGACCGTCATGGCCGAGGCGATCTACAACGAGGGCCTCCGCGCCGTCGTCGCCGGCGTCAACCCGATGCTCATGAAGCGCGGGATGGACAGGGCGGTCGCCGACATCGTCGAGCGAGCTCAAGACGATGAGCACCAAGATCTCCAACAAGAAGGAGACCGAGCAGGTCGCCACCGTCGCCTCGAACTTCGACACCGAGATCGGCAAGATGATCGCCGAGGCGACCGAGAAGGTCGGCAAGGACGGCGTGATCACGGTCGAGGAGGGCAAGTCGCTCAAGACCGAGGTCGAGTGGGTCGAGGGGATGCAGTTCGACCGCGGCTACCTCAGCCCCTACTTCGTCACCAACCCGACGACGATGGAGGCCGTCCTGGAGGACGCCTACATCCTGATCTACGAGAAGAAGATCTCGTCGGTCAAGGACCTCGTCCCGGTCCTGGAGAAGGTCGCCCAGACGGGCAAGCCGCTGCTGATCATCGCCGAGGACATCGAGGGCGAGGCGCTGGCCACGCTGGTCATCAACAAGCTCCGCGGCACCTTCCGCTGCGCCGCGGTGAAGGCCCCCGGCTACGGCGACCGCCGCAAGGCGATGCTCGAGGACATCGCCGTCCTGACCGGCGGCAAGCCGATCTTCGAGGCGCTGGGGATCGAGCTGGAGAACGTCGGGCTGGCCGACCTCGGCCAGGCGAAGAAGGTCCAGATCGACAAGGACAACACGACGATCATCGAGGGCGCCGGCAAGACCGACGCGATCAAGGGCCGGATCGAGGCGATCCGCCGCGAGATCGCCGACACCAAGAGCGACTACGACCGCGAGAAGCTCGAGGAGCGGCTGGCGAAGCTCGCCGGCGGCGTCGCCAAGATCAACGTCGGCGCCGCGACCGAGAGCGAGATGAAGGAGAAGAAGGCCCGCGTCGAGGACGCCCTGCACGCCACCCGCGCGGCGCTGGAGGAGGGCATCCTCCCCGGCGGCGGCGTCGCCCTGCTGCGGGCCTCGCAAGGCGGTCAAGCCGACGGGCCTGACCGCACGACGAGGAGACCGGCTACCAGATCATCGTCCGCGCCTGCTCGGCCCCGATCCACCAGATCGCCGAGAACGCCGGCCAGGACGGCGGCGTGGTCGTCGCCAAGGTCGCCGAGTCGCAAGGGCAACTACGGCTACGACGCCCTGAAGGACGAGTACACCGACCTGGTCAAGGCCGGCATCATCGACCCGACCAAGGTCACCCGCTCGGCCTTGCAGAACGCCGCGAGCGTCAGCACCCTGCTGCTGACCTCCGACGCCCTGATCGCCGACATGCCCAAGGACGAGAAGCCCGCCGGCGGCGGCGGCCACGGCGGCTATGACGACATGTATTGATCGCGCCGTGTCGCGACCGATCCCGGGAGGTGTCGGGGGCTGGATCATTCCAGCCCCCTTTTTTTTCTCCGGCCCGGGCGGATAATGCGAGGATACACCCCCCGGCGAGGAGTAACCGTGGATGCAGTATGCCCTGTCGGGACCTTCCAGGGGTGCGTCCGAGTGGGTTTGGTAGGGCGGCGACTTCATGGGAGCGGAGAAAGGCCATGAGCCAGACGTTGACGATCTCGGACGCCCTCTTCCGGAAACTTCAGGAGGAGGCCCGCAGGCGTGGCCTGGACGGTGTCGAGAGCATCCTCAACGACCTCTTGGATCAGGACGAGTTGCGACGAAGACGTGAGGCCGTCCATCGGATCGACGAGATCCGCGGCCGGATCTTCGCCGAGCATGGCGAGATGCCCGATAGCATCGACCTGATCCGCGAGGATCGGGCCCGATGACGGCCGGAGTCGTCGTCGATAGCAGCGTGGCGATCAAATGGTTCGTGATCGAGCCGTATTCGGCGCAGGCCCTCCGAATCCTGGGGGATTACCAGAAAAACGCGCTGACGCTCCTCGCCCCGGAATTCATCTATGCCGAAATGGGGAACATCGTCCGGAAGCACCATTCTCGGCGGGGGTTGTCGGCCGCGAATGCCCAGGCCATCCTGAATGGATTTCGTGCGTTGACGATCGGCGTGACGTTGACCGCCGGCCTGGTCTCCGACGCCTATCACCTGGCGGTGGCCCACGGACGCACCGTCTATGACTGCCTCTACCTCGCCCTGAGCTTGAGAGAGGCATGCCCCTTCGTGACCGCGCCGACGAGAAGCTGATCAATGCCGTCGGCGCGGCGATCCCGAACGCCACCTGGGTCGCCAACTGGCCGTGATCCGCGAAGGGGGCCGGATCGATCCCTCGGATCTTCGCGGCATGCGTGCGGGCCGCGAACGCACAAGGGGGGGCTTGATCGGCCCCCCCGCGTGCGTTCCACCGGAGATCGCCCGGCGCCGGGTCGTCCCGGTGTCCTTTTCTCGGTCAATTGGCCGTCTCGGGCGCCATCGGGCCCGGCAGCGACCAGTTCAGGCCGCACAGCAGCTCGCGGGCGGCCTCGACCAGGTCGGGGTCGATCGCCGAGGGCCGGAGCCGCCCCCGGCCGCCCTGGCACGCCCCGACGAGGAGGGCGGCCAGCGGCACCGACCCCGCCGTCTCGGTCGCGACGACCGGCCCGGCCGGCCCGGGATGCCCCCGGATGTCCCCGTTCGTCGCCAGCAGCGAGCGGAGCCGGGCCTCGACGGCGGCATAGCGGGCCGCGTTCCGCCCTCCGAGATCCTCCTGCCGCGCCAGCCGCGTCGCGGCCACCGCGAGGTGGCGCAAGGCGCACTCCATCTGGCCGGCCGTCACGTCCTCCTCCCATCGAAATACGATCCGGAGGTCGAGACCGGCCTCCGAAGCCGGACGGAGGGCCCGGCCGGGCGTGAAACTCATGATGCCTCCTCTTCCGCGGGCATCCCGGAGGCGAGACATCGGTCCCGGATGCTTCGGGATCGGGTCGCTGCCGGAGATCGCCTTGAGACTTGGCCAGGTCCCGCGGTGTTCCGCGACCGTGGGACGGCCCCGTTAGATATAGCGAGTCGATCTCGAACGTTCAAGGGCAATCTGGCCGGAATCCTGACACCTCGGAAGGACGGGGGGACCGGCGCGACCGGGCGATGCATGCAGGATGGTCCGGATGCCGTCGGATCACCCCGGGATGGGCTCCTCGGGCGTGCGACGCGCCGCGATCGGGTGGCCGTGGGGGTCGATGATCGGGCCGGCGGCCGGCGCGACGTCGAGGCCCCGGACGTAGTGGACCGCCCCCGGCGCCGTGATGCCACCCGACAGGATGGCTTGCAGCGTCTGGTTGACCGTCCAGTCGATGTCGGTGACCGACTCCTCGGGCACGAACAGCGTGAACCCGGCCGGCGGCACCACCCCGGTCAGCACGCACACGCAGAGGATCGTCCGGTCGGTCGTCGCGTCGCGCAGGGCGTTGGTCACGAACGCCAGCGCGCGCATCCCGGGGTGCGGGAACTCCACCAGCACCACCCTCTGGAACCGCGGCCCCTTGCCCTGGTCCCCCAAGGACTGCACCACGTTGCTCACCGCGCGGTAGATCGTCGTGACCACCGGCACGTGCAGGAGCACCCAGTCGATCGTCGTGTGCAGCCACGACCGGACGAACAGCCCCAGGAAGTAGAGGAACCCCAGCACCAGCACGATCGCGACCGCCGGCGCCACGACGTCGTCCCACCACCAGGGGAGCTCGGTGATCCGCTCGCGGTGCAGGACATACCGCAGCGCCCCGGTGATCGGGTCGAGCAGGACCCTCTTGAGGGTCGAGTAGAGCCAGTAGATGATCCAGAAGGTCAGGACGATCGGCAGCGCCAGGAGCAGCCCGCCGACGATCCGCGCCTGGATCGAGTTGACCGCCGCGTGGAGCGGGCCCATCGCGGCCACGCTCGTCGGAGGCGGCACGGATGGTCCGCTCGGGGGGGCATGGGACGGCATGACGGGTCGGCTCCGGGGCCATCGGTGCGCGGCGACTCGGCGTCCCCAAGTTAGTCGTCCCCGGCCCTCTTGGCAACCGCGACGGGCCCGCCCGAAATGCGGCGGCGACGGCCGACGGGCGCTCGCCCGAGGGATGCGCCGCCGTTAGACTGGGACGAGACGCTCGCCCCGGCCAGGGCCCGCGGTGGGCCCGCCGGGGCGTCGCGGGCGACGGGCCGGGCCAGACGCGATGCCAAGCCAGAGGACGACGGTCGAGATCGGGGGCGTGACGATCCACCTGGGCGCCCCCGACGCCACCGAGCAGGGCTGGATCGGGCAGGACGCGATCCTCCGGCAACTGCTCGCCTGCTGGCTGGTGGTCGACCCGCGCGACCGCCCGCTTTCGCCCCGGCTGACCGGCCCGCCGGGCATCGGCAAGACGACGCTGGCGATGGCCGCGGCCGGGCTCCGCAGCCAGCCACTCTACATCAACCAGTGCACCGCCGACACCCGTCCCGAGGACCTGATCGTCACCCCCGTGCTCGCCGAGAGCGGCCGGATCGCCTACCACGCCTCGCCTTTGGTCTCGGCGATGCTCACGGGCGGCGTGTGCGTCCTCGACGAGGGGAACCGGATGAACGAGAAGTCGTGGGCGAGCCTGGCGCCGTTGCTCGACCACCGCCGCTACGTCGAGAGCGTGGTGGCCGGCGTGACCATCCCCGCGCACCCCGACTTCCGCGCCTGCGTGACGATGAACGAGGACGAGTCGACTTACGAGGTCCCCGACTACATCCTGTCGCGGCTCCAGCCGACCCTGTCGCTCGGCTTCCCGGCCCGCGACGACGAGATGGCGATCCTCAAGTACCACCTGCCGTTCGCCAAGTCCGACCTGCTGGCGCTGACGGTCGAGTTCCTCCAGCAGTCGCACGCGCTGAAGCTCGACTTCTCGCCGCGGGACGGCATCAACCTGCTGCGGTACGCGATCAAGAGGATGGCGCAGGACCCCGCGCACCCGTTCGGGCGCGACGCGGCCTGGCGCGAGGCGCTGATGTGCGTCCTGGGCGAGGAGGCCGCCGACCTGGAAGGCCTCGCCCGCCGCAAGCGGCGCGCGATGGGAGGCCAGCACGCCCCGATGGGCCTGGGCGACCTCTTCTTCAGCCCCGGCGACCCGCTCCACCCCGACGCCGACGATGACGACGAGGGAGACCTCGACGATGACGACGATTGACGCGAGGCGCAAGAACGTCAAGGGCCGATTGCGCTGGCTCGGCGCGGCCCTCCTCCTCCTGGCGGCGGCCTTCCTCGCCCGGGAGATCAACCCGATCCTCCCCCACGAGCCGAGGCTCATCCTCGAGGACGCCTTCGGCGAGGAGCTCGGCCGCCTGGCCGTCGTCTCGCACTGCGGCCAGGACGGCCGGGGGCGCCTCGACGTGAGGCTCAACGTGCGCGGCTCGCTGCGGCCCCGCCCCGACTGCGACTATGCCTTCGTCCTTGGCCTGGTCCGCGGGCGCGACCTCGTGAAGGCCTTCGAAGCCGCGAAGCGTCGGAATCAGGATGTCGTGATCATGGTCCACATGGGCGGCCGCGTGGAGATCGCGGCCCGCTGAATCGACGAGCGATCGGCCCGCGCATGCTCATGCTAAGGGCCTGGAACGAAACAACTGTTATAATTCGTCGCTGCGGCTCATAATGGACGGATGCCCGACGATCCTGAACTCCAACGGAAGTTCGCCGCGATCCTGCCGAACCTCGACGAGCGGCAGCGACGGCTCCTCGCCGCCGTCGAGGCCCGCTCCCTGGGCTACGGCGGCATCCGCCGCGTGAGTCGGGCCTCGGGCATCTCTCACGCCGCGATCCAGCGGGCGTTGAAGGAACTCGACGCTCCACCCCCTCCCCCCGGTCGCGTCCGACGGCCCGGCGGAGGTCGCAAGAAGCTCCGCGACAAGGAGCCGGCGATCCTCGTGGCCCTGGAGGGACTGATCGCCCCCGAGACGCGGGGCGACCCGATGTCCCCGCTGCGGTGGACCTGCAAGAGCACCCGCCAACTGGCCGAGGCCTTGGGCCGCCAGGGGTTCGCCGTCAGCCATCGGGTCGTCGGGGAGATGCTCCACCACCTCGGCTACAGCCTCCAGGCGATGGCCAAGACCCTGGAGGGCAGGCAGCACCCCGACCGTGACGCCCAGTTCCGCTACATCAGCGAGATCAGCGGGCGGTACATCGCCGCGGGCTCCCCGGTCATCTCGGTGGACACCAAGAAGAAGGAGCTGGTCGGGCAGTACGCCAACCGGGGCCGGGAGTGGCAACCGGCGGGTGAGCCCGAGGAGGCCCTGATCCATGACTTCCCCGACCGCCGCGTCGGCAAGGCGATCCCCTACGGGATCTACAACATGGGCTGGGACCTGGGGTGGGTCAACGTGGGCGTCGATCACGACACGGCCAGCTTCGCCGTCGAGGGCATCCGGCGGTGGTGGTCCGGCATGGGGTCGGAGATGTACTCCGACGCCGGGCGGTTGCTGATCTGTGCCGACGGCGGGGGCAGCAACGGCTATCGGGTCCGGCTGTGGAAGGTCGAACTCCAGCGGTTCGCCGACGAGACGGGCCTGGAGGTGACGGTCTGCCACTTCCCGCCGGGCACGAGCAAGTGGAACAAGATCGAGCACCGGCTGTTCTCGCACATCACGATGAACTGGCGGGGCCGCCCACTGGTCAGCCATCAGGTGGTCGTCGAGTTGATCGCCGCGACGCGGACCGCGACGGGCCTGGAGGTGGAGGCCCGGCTGGATACGGGGAGCTACCCGACCAAGGTCAAGGTGACGAAGCAGCAGATGGAGCGGGTCCGGCTGCATCCCCATGACTTCCATGGTGAGTGGAACTACACGATCAGGCCTGAGTCGTCCGGATCGCACGGCAAGTCGTAATACTTATTCCGTTCCAGACCCTAACCCCCGGGGTTCAAGCCGTGCGACTGCCCCGTGTGCGATTCTCGTTGCGGTCGCTGCTGACCCTCGTGGCCCTCGTGGGGCTCCTTGCTGGGGGCCGAGCAGTTATGGCGACGTTCGGAGCACTACCGGAAGCAAGCGGCCCTCTATGCCTACTTCGAGTTGCAGTGTCGGCATTACGCAGCCACGGCCACGGATGAAGATCAGTGGGAGGGATTGACTATCAAGGGGAAGAAGGAGAACGCCAGGCTGAACCTAGTTGAGGCACACCGATATGGCAGACTTAAGAATATCTACCGGCGCGCGGCATGGCATCCTTGGGAATCACTCCCACCCGACACCCCAGCCTCGGTGAATGGCTGGGATCTCGGGCCACTCTCAGCTTCGGAGATCGAAGTGACGGTGGAGATCGAAGAGATTAAGGATTGGAAGGAATAACAGAGCGGCGGGTAGAATTGTGACTCGCGGGGCGGTGTCGATCGAGACGACATCATAAGGCGACGGCCATGCGATACATCCGCGTCCGATGGATACACTCCAGCCCCGACAGTCCGGTGGACCTGTACGGCGAGCTCGACGACCGGGGCTGGGAGGTGCGGAAGGTCGAACTTTTCCCGGACGGAAGGGCCGGCTTGGCCGGTCCGGATGGGTCGACCGACTCGACCATGCTGGGTGAGGTGCCGTTCCCATCCCTCGATGAGATCGCCCTCGACCCCGAGTTCCAGCCCAAGGAAATCAGCCAATCAGAATTCGAGGCGATCTGGGCCTTGGCCCGGCGAGCCTCCCGTGTCGGCGCCGAAGGCCGATGAGCATGCTGCGACCGTCCGCCGACGACTTCCTGAGGATCGGGCCGAAGGTCCGGGCCCTGCCGATCATCCACGGCTCGGGCGACTTCGCGATCCGGGTGCGCGAGGAGCTGCTGGCCCGCCCGTACGACTGCGTGGCGGTCCCCCTGCCGCCGTCGTTCCAGGATGACGTCGAGGAGGCGGTCGAGCGCCTACCGGCGATCTCGGTCGTCGCGCAGCGCGACGCCGACCCCGACGACGCCGAGCTCGGGTTCAGCTACGTGCCCGTCGATCCGTGCCAGGGGGTGATCGCGGCGCTGCGGACGGCGATCGGCGAGCGGATCGCGCGCGAGTTCATTGACCTGGAGACGCCCCGCTTCGAGGCGCACACGGCCGCATTCCCCGACCCGTATGCGCTGAAGCGGGTCAGCCCGGAGGGCTTCGCCGCCGCCGTCCTGCCGGCGATCCCGCCGCCGTCGCCGGGGCAGCACGCCGACCGCATCGCCTGGATGGCCGCGCGGCTCCGGGCGCTGGAGGGCCGTTATCAATCGATCCTCCTCGTCTGCTCGCTCCTCGACTGGCCCTGGATCAGGGACGCCTACGCGCGCCGCGACGAGCCGGCCGGGCCCGAGCCGTTCTTCGCGCCGATGCAGGCGTTCGGCGTCGACCCGGCGACGTTGATCTTCGTCCTGGGCGAGCTGCCGTTCCTGACCGGCCTCTACGAGCGCGGCCGCGCCGAGCTGACGCCCGACGACAACCTGTCGGTCGACGGCGTCAAGGAGATGGTCCTGCGGGCCCGCGACCGCCTCAAGCGAACGCTGCCGAAGGTCGCGCAGAGGGTCACGCCGCAACTCCTCTCGGTCTACTTCCGCTATCTCCGCAACCTCTCTCTGATCGATCGCCGGCTCACGCCCGACCTGTACTCCCTGGTCGTCGCCGCGCAGCAGACGGCCGGCGACGACTTCGCGCTCGCCCTGGCCGAGACCGCCCGCGAATATCCCTACGCCGACCAACAAGACGCTCAGCACTCAGCACTCAGCACTCAGCACCTTCTTCGCATGGGCATCGACCGCGCCGAGGTCCCCGGCTGGGGGACGGCGCGGATGGTGAGCCGCCTGCCGGGGCAGTCGCTGTCGTGGCGGTCGTGCGAGCTGAGGCCGCGCCCTCCCGAGCGCGACCGCCGCGCCTGGAAGCAGCGGTGGGACCCGTTCGGGATGTGCTCGTGGCCGCCGGAGGACGACCGGATCGAGAGCTTCCACCGCCACGTCCGCGACCAGGCCAGGGCGATCCTCGGCGCCGACCTCGCCCGCTCGGAGAAGTTCACGACCAGCGTGATGGACGGGATCGACATCCGCGAGACGCTGCGGAACTGGCACACCGGCGACCTCTACGTCAAGGTCGAGCCGCCGTCGCGGGGGACGATCGAGGTGGTCGTGTTCCTGTTCGACGTGCCGGCCGACCCGAAGGTCTACACCAGCCGCGCCACCTGGTACGCCGAGCACGCCGACGAGTCGACGCTGGCGTTCTACGCCACCGACCCCATGACCAACCTGGTCGGCCCCGGGATCGCGCAGGCCGACTACGGCGGCGCCCTGTTCCTGTACCCGCCGCGGCCGATCCCCGAGGTCTGGACCGACCCCCGGCTCGACTTCGCCGAGACGCTGGAAGACCGCCTCCTGGCCGCCGCGTTCCTCCACAGCCGCGAGCGGCACGTCGCCGTCGTCAGCCCCCGGCCCCCCTCCGCCTCGTGGCGGCGGCTGGCGCGGCGGTTCGGCCGCAAGATCGTCCACCTCCCCCTGAAGCGGTTCGGCGGCCAGCTCGTCGAAAGGCTCCGCCGGTTCCACGTCCTCAACGGCAAGGCCGTCCGCTCCTACGCGGCCGACTTCATCCGGGATTATTGAAGAGGAAGATTTCGCCACAGAGGCCACAGAGGCCACAGAGGCCACAGAGAGCACAGAGAAGAGGAAAAGAGGTCAGAAGAATTATGAAATTTGTTTTTTATTTTTTATCTTTCTCTGTGCTCTTTGTGACCTCTGTGGCGAAATCTTCATTTGCTGATCCGCCAGTGGTCCCGTTCGAGGCGCCGAAGTATGGGGTCCGGGTGATGATCCCGGAGTCGTGGCCGGTCGCGGTGCGCGAGGAGGAGGACCGCGTCTTCGTGGCGATGGTCCGCCAACGCGACCCCGACCGGCCGGGTGCCGTCGCGTGCGAGCTCGGCCTGGCGCCGGAGGACCTCGACGAGTACCGCACGCGGATCGAGGCGACCGCCCGCCGCGGCGGCCGTCCCGGGGCCCGCCTGGCCGAGAACGTGGTGATCGACGGGCCGACGGGGGAGCGCCTGGAGACGACCTGGGAGTTCCGCCCCGCCGGGGGCGCCCTGTGGCGCGAGGTGGCCGTCCGCCGGATCGCGGGTCGTCAGATGTACACATTCACGCTCAACGTCGACGACGCCACCTATCCCGTCGCGCGCCCCGCGTTCGACGCGATGGTCGCCTCGGCCGATCTGTCCGAGCCGAACACCGGCGCCGACCTGCTCGACGCCGCGGCGAACCGCTGGGCCCAGCGCGAGTTCCGGTTCGCGATCGACCTGCCCGCCGCGTGGCGGCCGGTGCTGGCGCCGGCGCAGGTCGCCTTGTTCTTCGCCAACGGCCCGGCGCACGGCATCTGGTCCGACAACGTGCTCGTCCTGGCCCAGGCGCACCGCCCGCTCGACCTGGAGGAACTGGCCCGCCTCCTGCCCGACCAGCTCCGCCGCGTCGAGCCCGGCTGCGAGGTCCTCTCGTGCCGGGTGGTCAAGCAGGGCACTCGCGACGCGCTGGAGACCGTCGTCCGCACCCGCCGCGGCCCGTTCTCGATGACCGTCCTCGAACGCCGCTTCCGCGGCGACCGGCTCGACTACGAGGTCAAGTACACCATCGAATCGAAGCGCTTCGACGACCTCGCCCCCGCGCTGCGGAAGAGCCTCGACAGCTTCCACGAGCTCCCCGGCCCTTCCGGCGGCAAGGCCGCATTCGAGTGGGGAGTGGGGAGCGGGGAGTGGAGAGTCAATTCCCTTCGTCTTCTCTCCCCACTCTCCACTCCCCACTCCCCACGCGATCTTTGATGGCGAACCGGAGCGTTTGCAGGAGGATGAACCCGACGAGCAAAGGCGGGATGGCCCAGGCGAGGTAGATCGTCCAGGGTATGCCCATCGCCGGGCCCATCAGCGCGGCGGGCAGGACCACCAGGATGCCCAGCAGCACCGCGCAGCCGAGCGAGGTCATCACGCCCTTGAAGCTCGCCTCCTCGCTGATCTCCTCGTAGTGGAGGTCGACCGTCCTCCCGCGCCGCAGGCTGCGGGCGACCGCCTCGGCCAGCTCCATCGCGCGGGTGCCGTCGAGGAGATCGGGGTGGATCGGTGCATCGCGATGATCGAGCGCGCGGGCCAGCACGTCGAGGATCGCCGCGTGCGGGTCCCACGGGCCGAGCTCCTCGACCCGCTCCGGCCCCGACGCCGGCCGGTGGACCAGGCGGGCCGGGAGCGCGAGGTCCGGATCGTATTCGAGCGCCAGGCTCCCCTCGGCGCCGACGACAACCAATCGGGATGGCTCGCCCGGGTCGGTGCCGAGGCGGACCTCGGCGCGTCGCGATTGCGGGCCGCGGAGCTGGACGACGAGCGACTCGTCGGGGCGGTCGCCGGGCGGGTCGCCCGTCGCGGTCAGCGCGGCAATTTCGCCGAGCAGGGCGCGCACGACGTCGACCATCCGCGGGAAGGCGTGCCGCACGAGGTCGCCGTCGCGGGAAACGGCGGGCGCCTCGTGGCGGAGGCCGCGGAACGGGCCGAGCTCCTCCGCCTGCAAGGCCCTCCGCAGCGCCGCGCCGCCCGGGTGCAGCCGTAACGGCAGGTCGGGCACGATCACGGCGCCGGTCTCGTCGCGGCTCAGCGCGACCTGGTAATAGGGCTCGGAGTCGTCGCCGGGCGGGTGGAGGCAGATCGTCGGCAGGCCCTCGGCGGCGGCCCGCCGGAGCCACTCGCCACGAACCTCCAGCCCGCCGCCGACGACCACCGCCTCGACCCCCGCCGTGGCGATCGCGTCGTCGAAGTCGCGCGGCGCGGGCACCTCGGGCCACCCCGCGAACCCCGGATAGGCCGCGACCAGCCGATGCCCCCCCCGACCCGCGATCGCCTCGGCCCAGGCCCGCTCCTCCGCCCCGTCCCCCAGGATCAGGAAGTCCATCGTCTCGTCGTGGTCCCCGCTCGGGAAGGTCTCGCCTCGCCGCATCGTCACGGACCATCATAGCCGCCGCGACGTCCGACGGACATCCGGCGGGTCGGCAGAAGATTTCACCACAGAGACCACGGAGAGCACGGAGACAGACAAGAAATCGAGGATGAATTTCATGGCCTTCTTCGACCCTCCTCTTCCTCTTCTCTGTGCTCTCCGTGGTCTCTGTGGTGAAATCTCTTCTTCAATCATCCCGGATGAAGTGGACCGCGTGGGAGGGTCGCGATGTCCTGGTTCCGTCGTCGCCGGGTCGGCGTGGTCCGGGTCCTGCTCCTGGGGGACAGCACGGTGATCGGCGGGGCGTGCCGGCGGGTCATGCCGCGGGCGGACCACCTGGAGGACATCGTCCGCAAGCGGGTCGCCGCCGTGCGGGGGGTGCCCCCGGTCGAGGTGATCAACCTGGGCCGCGACGGTGAGACGATCGAGGGGCTGCTGTCGGCGCGGTACGACCGCGAGGTCGCGCCGCTCGCGCCGTTCGCGTTCGCCTTCGTCCGTTACGGGATCAACGACCGCGGCAAGCGCGCCGACTTCCGCGCCCACTTCCCCGAGGACTACCGCGCGCTGGCCCGCCGGCTCCGCGACGACGCACCGGGCTGCGAGGTCGTGGCCGAGACGATCGTCCCGCAGCTCCCCGAGCCGGGCGACCGCAAGGTCAACGACCTGATCCGCGCGGTGGCCGGATCGGAACGCCTGCCCCTGCTCGACACGCACGCCCGCTTCTCCGAGGCGCTTCGGCACGGGCCAACGATGCTCTACTATCGCAGCCTCCCCCTGGCGGCGATCCCGCCCGAGGTCCGCCCGCTGTTGCCCCGCAGGTCGGTCCGCCGCGGCCACGTGATCGTGCTCGACAACCTCCTCGACGCCCACCTCCGCGGCCTCCCCGGCTGGCTCGACGACCGCCATCCCAACCTCGCCGGCTATCACGTCATCGGCCGCGGCATCGCCGAGCACCTCGCCGGCCGTCTCCGCGCGTCGGGTGCCGTGCGCTGAGTGCCGGGCGAGGCGGAGGGACGAGGAGGGCGGTCCGCGCCCGGCCACCCGCCCCGCGCACGGCGATCCCCTCGTTCCCACGCGGAGCGCTATGCATTACCCACAAGTTCGATCCATCCGGCCCGGATGTTCGTAAGAACACCATGTGGTCAGCACTCGAACTTCGCCACGTCGACCTCGGAGACCGACGCTTGAACCGACGCCTGGTCAAATTGGTCGACGATCTGCTCAGCGCGCCGGAGGCCAGCGTGCCTCAGGCCTCGGGCGATTGGGCCGCCACCAAGGCCGCCTATCGCTTCTGGGACAACCCGCGCATCGACCCGGACGACATCCGCGCCGCGCACCGCGACAGCACCCTG
Organism: uncultured Planctomycetaceae bacterium; assembly: GCA_963708145.1. Lineage (GTDB taxonomy): Bacteria > Planctomycetota > Planctomycetia > Isosphaerales > Isosphaeraceae. The sequence goes on from OY970189.1 coordinate 2,190,784, forward strand.
GGACGGCTCCCTGACCGCGAGGATGAGTGGCTCCTGACGATTCAGGACACCACCAGCCTCGACTTCACCGACCATCCGGACACCACCGGCCTGGGCTATCTCGCCCACAGCAAACGCTCGGGGCTGTGGCTCCACTCGGTCCTCGCCGTCACCGCCGCGGGCGTCCCCCTCGGCGTGATCGACCAGCGGACCTGGACCCGCGACCCCGCGACCTTGGGCAAGCGCGCCGGCCGCAACAAGAAGGAGACCGCCGACAAGGAATCTCAGCGCTGGCTCGATGCCTTGGCCGCCACCGAGGCCGCCATGCCCGCTGAGCAGATGGTCCTCACCGTGGCCGACCGCGAGGCCGACTTCTACGACCTCTTCGCCGCGCCGCGACGGCCCGGGTCGCACCTGCTGATCCGGGCCAAGCCCAGGCGGCGGGTCCGCCACGTCGAACGGCTCCTGGGGGCGGCCGTGCGCGCCAATGCGGCGGCCGGGACGATGACCGTGGACCTCAAACGGGGCGACGATCGGCCGGCGCGACGGGCGACCCTGACGATTCGGTTCGTGACCCTGGAGATCGCCCCCCCTTCGACCCATCCCCGCCGCAAGACGTTGCCCCACCTGAGGCTCACGGCGATCCTGGCCGAGGAGGAAAGCCCGCCGGAGGGGCAGGGGCCGGTGTGCTGGTGGCTGCTGACGACCGTGCCGATCGCGACCCTTGCCGATGCCGAGCGGGCGGTGCGTTGGTACGCGCTGCGGTGGCTGGTCGAGCGCTATCATTACGTGCTGAAGAGCGGCTGCCGGGTCGAACGGTTGCAGTTGGAGACGGCCGGGCGCTTGGAGCGGGCCTTGGCGACCTATGCGGTGGTGGCCTGGCGCCTGTTGTGGTTGACCTACGAGGCGCGGCGCCACCCCGAGGCGTCGTGCGAGGCGGTCTTGCCGCGCGAGCAGTGGCAGGTGTTGCATCGGGTGGTCCACAAGACAGACATGGTCCCGGCGTCTCCTCCCGGCTTACGGGAGGCGGTGCGCCAGATCGCCCGGCTCGGGGGTTTCCTCGCCCGCAAAGGCGACGGGGAGCCCGGGGTTAAGGCGATCTGGCGCGGCTTGCGACGGCTTGAGGACTTCGTTACAGGATGGAATTTATCACTTCATAACCCGGCCCCCGAAGTTATGGGTAATGCATAGCGCTCCCGCGTGGGGACGTCTCCGCGGACGCTCCGCGTCCGGATGGACGACGCAGAGCGTCGGGGACGGCAAGGGATCGAGTGCATCTGGACCGCATCGACATCTCTGGCTATCGTGTGCGGGCCTCGCGATCCCGAGGGGGGACCGCGCGCGGCGAGAGGTCTCGATCCCGGTCCTCGTGGGAGGGAATCCCGATGGCTCGTCACATGGCGGTTCGGCTCGTGATTGCTCTGGTGGCCTGGGCATCCTGGCCCGAATCCGCGCCGGCCCAGACCGTCTCCGCTCCGTCCGGAGCCGGCCTCGACGACGCGATCGACCGTCCCCCCGCGGCCCAGCCCGTCCCGAGTTATTTCGGTGTCGACTTCTCCGACTTGAAGACGCCCCCCGTGGCGCAGGACCAACTTGCCGCGGGTCGCGAGCGGATCGCCGAGGCATTGTCCCGGGGCTATGCCGCCCGCACCCTGGAAGAGGCCGCGGATCAGTTCCGGGCCGCGGTCGAGACGTCGGATCGGCTCGGCCTCGCGGATGATACCCCCACCGAGGCGCTGGTCATGCTGGCGTGCGTCCGGCTCCAGCAGGGGCAATCCGCCGAGGCCGAGCTGCTCCTGGGGCGTGCCCTGGGGCGCATCGGCGCGTCCCACGAATCGAGCAATGCCAGGCTCGCCCACGCCCTCTACCTCGTGGCGAGGACATACCACGAACAGGATCGACCCTCTGACGCCGAGTCGCTCGATCGGCAGGCCCTGGCGATCTGCGAGCGGGCGATGGGCGAGCCAGGCCGCGAAGACCCCGGGACACTCGCCGCCGTGCTCATCGACCTGGCGGCCATCGAAGCCGAGGACGGCCGTCATGACCTGAGCGAGGCCGACGCCCGGCGTGCCCTCACGTACCTGGAGGAATGGCGCCCCGCCGATCGGGCCTGGATGGCCGCGGCACTCACCTGGCTGAAGGCCGCCTGCATCGATCAGGGGAAGTTCGCCGAGGCCGAGTCCGCCTTCCGGCGGCATCTGGCGATCCGGGAGCGAGACGTCCTCCCCGATGATCCCGAGATCGCCGTCCGCCTCATCAACCTGGGGGAAGTCGAACGGTACCGGGGCAAGTTCGCCGAGGCCGAGCCGCACTTCCGCATGCCCTGGCGATCCTGGAGAAAGCCTGCGACCCCGAGGACGAGCGATTGCGCTTCGCCCTCGAAGCCCTGGCGGACCTGTACTGGGACCAGGGGAAGGACGCCGAGGCCGAGCCGTTCTACCGGTGCGCCTGGAGCTCCGCGACTGGTTGGGGATCGCGATCGACTACCTCGCCCTGAACGACAACCTCGGGTCCTTGAAGCGGCACGCCGCGACCCTCTGCCGGCTCGGCCGCGACCGGGAGGCGGATCGCATCGCGGGGCGCGTCCGGGCGGTGAAATCGGCCGGGTTGATCCTCCAACTGGCCGGGCTGACCTCCCTCGGCCCTCGCGACGACCGGGCCGGCCGCGCCGAGGGGGAGGACGGCATCCCGAGGCACGAGATGCATTATCACATTATAGAATGATTAATTTTTTCGAGAGAGATTGCCCCTGCGCCGACTGCCGCGCGCAGCCGCCGGGACGCGTGGCAGGACATTGTTTAACTAAATTTTAATATTGAAAATCTTTTGAATTCGTGATCCTCTCGTCCCGGGGGCGGGATTGCCAGGCGGGCGGGGGGCGGCGATAATGGGCCCCTTCCGGCGGGGGAGGCGAGGAGACGGGGCCCGAGGGTCGGGGGGACGTGGGTCGGTGATCGCGATCGAGAGCTTCGCGGAGGTCCCCGCGCGGGTGCGGGGGGCGTACCTCGCGGTCGGCAACTTCGACGGCGTGCATCGCGGGCACTCGCACCTCCTGGCGCGGCTCCGCGACCGCGCCGACGCGGCCGGCGCCCGCGCCGTGGCGCTGACGTTCGACCCCCACCCCGTCGCTTTGCTGAGGCCCGAGCAGGCGCCCGTGCCTCTGGTCTGGACCGATCGCAAGGTCGAGCTGCTCCGCCAGGCCGGGGCGCACGAGGTCGGCGTGTTCCGCACGGGGCCGTGGCTGCTCGGGCTGTCGGCCCGCGAGTTCTTCGACCGGGTGATCGTCGGCCAGTTCGCCGCGAGGGGGATGGTCGAGGGGCCGAACTTCGCCTTCGGCCGCGACCGCGGCGGCGACGCGGCGCTGCTGGCCTCCTGGTGCGCCGAGGCGGGGCTCGACTTCGAGGTCGCCGCGCCGACCGAGGTCGACGGCCAGCTCGTCTCCAGCTCGCGCATCCGCCGCGCGCTGGCCGAGGGCCGCGCCGACGAGGCCGCAAGGCTGCTCGGCCGGCCGCACCGCATCCGCGGCCTGGTCGTCCACGGCGCCGGGAGGGGCGCGGGGCTCGGGTTCCCGACGGCCAACCTCGACGAGGTCGACACGCTGATCCCGGCCGACGGCGTGTACGCCGCGCACGCCTGGCCTGAAGGACATCCCGGCCCGGTGGCCGCCGCCTGCCACGTCGGCCCCAACGCCACCTTCGGCGAGCAGGTCCGCAAGGTCGAGGCGCACCTGATCGACTTCGACGGCGACCTCTACGGCCGCGTCGTCGCGCTCGACCTGCTCCGCCGCCTCCGCGGCACCCGCCCGTTCGACAGCCTCGACGACCTGCTGGCGCAGATCCGCGCCGACGTCGAGCAGGCCCGCAGTAATGAGTGATGAGTGATGAGTGGAAGACCGGGGAGGGGAGCATTGAGGAGGGCGTTCCTGTAGCCCCGCGAGGGGCGACCGTGCGTAGCCCAGGGCGCAAGCCCTGGGTCCGGAGCGAGCCCCCTTCGCAGTCCCAGGGCTTGCGCCCTGGGCTACGCACGGTCGCCCCCTCCGGGGGCTGATCCCCACTCATCACTCATTGCTCATCATTTAGTGCCGGAAGAAGGCCAGGACGATCTCCAGCGCGATCAGCACGACCACGATGATCTCCAGCACCTCCATGCGGTGTCCGCCAGCCTGCTGGACGAGCAGGTCGTAGACGTCGCCCACCGTGTCGAGCTTGCGGCGGATCGACCGCTGCCAGTCGCGGAGGTGGAACCGCGACGAGGCCATCTCGTAGACGCGCGACAGGTACTGGTCGCCGATCAGCTTCAGCGCGTTGTCGGCGCGCTCGAAGAGGCTGGTGGCCTCGATCTCCAGCTCGCGGACGTTCCGCACCGCGTCGGCGTGCGTCCTCCAGAACGCCGGGGGGAAGCGTCGGCGACGCTCCGGGCGGATGAGGCGGTAGGCGGCCTCGAGGCGGTCGTCGAGCCGGTCGTCGATGTGGCGGAACTCCAGGAGCTGGACGTTGGCGAACTCGATGACCTGGAGCGTGTCGGCGCAGTCGCGGTCGGCGACGAAGGCGGCGGCCCAGTCGAGCGTCACCAGGTCGTCGGGCGTGTACGAGAGGCTCAGGCGGGTCGCCTCGGCGACCTCGGCGCGGCTGAGCGGCCCGGGCTCGAGCCGCACCAGCCCGGCGATCCAGTCGGCGTGCCCGGCGAGCCAGTCGGCGCGGGCGGCGCCCATCTGGAAGACGACGAACTCCTCGCTGATCTCGCTCGGCTCGAACCCGGCGACCGCCGGGCGGACCCGCTCGACCCAGGGGGCGACGAGCCTCCGCGCCGTCGCGGTCAGCTCGGCCGGCTCGGCCAGCGCGCCGGCCAGCGCCAGCAGCTCGGCCGGCGTCATCCGCACGGGGACCTGCACCACCAGCGAGATCGCGCCGAAGTCGAAGAACGACAGCTCCGCGCGGGGCGCCTGCACGGCCCCCGCCCCGCCCGGCAGCGCCAGGCCGGCGGCATCGACCGCCGTCCGCAAGGGCGCCGGGCGGTAGCGGATCGACTCGGGCGTCCTCCGCCGCCTCGCCAGCGAGCCCGACTCGCCCGGCAGCAGCGTCCGGGCCCGCTCCAGGTCGATCTCGTAGCCGATGTCGAAGGCGAAGGCCAGGTGGACCGTGACGTCGAGCGGTTCCATGACGGTGCGGGCCTCGCGACGGAGGGTGGCGAGGTATTGTACCGGCTCGATCGGCCTCCGGGCATGCCCCCGGCCATCACCACCGCGACGGGGCGGGCGGGGCGGCCACGGCCAGACGCGATTGCTCCATCTCTTCCAGCGCAACTTGGATCGGCCGGCCGCGGGGGGCGGGCAGGTCGATCCAGCGCGGGCCCGTCGCGGGGGCGACGGCCAGGCGGGGGGCGAGGACGTCGGCGACGGCCGCGCTGAGCGCGACGGCGCCTCGGCGGTGGAGGTGGGTCGGGTCGGCGAACAGGTCGCGCGCGTAGCCGGAGCGGCGGGCGTCGAGCACGACCACATTCGGGTGGCGCGCCGCCGTCTCGCGGACGAACCGGGTGTAGCCCTCGTCCAGCCCGGACCGCTCGCGGCGCGCCTGCCGCGACGGGCTGACCGGCGGCAGGAGCCAGAAGACGGGCACCCCGCGGGCCGCGGACAGGTCGAGGGCGCGGCGGATGTAGGACGCATTGGCCGGGTACGGGGCCCATCCCCGTCGCGACCGCCTCGCGACGGGGTCGGCCGTCTCGGGGTCGTCCGGAGGGGGCGGCGACGGCCCCAGGACCGTCGCGCCGCCGTTGAGCCGCCAGTGGCGGGCGTACGCGGCGAGGACCTCGCGCGTCGGCCGCGACCCGCCCGCCAGCGCCACGCGGACCTCCTCGCGCACCTCGTCGCGGTGCCTGACCGAGGGGAGCAAAAGCGCCAGGCCCGTCGCCGCCAGGAGGTCGGGGTCCTGCGCGCCCAGCAAAGGTCAATCGCCTCGCGAGGGCCGATCAGCTCGGGCCAGTATCTCTGGTGCATCCGGGGGGGGGTCTGGAGCACCTCCGCGTCAAAGTCGATGATCAACGCGGCGGGACGGGCCCCGGCGTCCAGGGCGCGGCGGAGCAGGAAGAAGGTGGCCGGCGCCGGCGCGCCCCCGACGGCCAGGTTGTACGACGGGCGGCCGAGCCGGGCCTCCAGCACGCGGGGCTGGACGCCGAGCTTGACCAGGCTGTCGCCCACGCAGAGCACCTCCGCCCGCGCCGCCTCGTGGCGGACCATCGGACGGCCGGCGCGCCAGGCCAGGACCATCGTGTCGCCCGTGAAGATCGGCTCGTGCCGCGACACCGACCTTTCGGCCGCCAGGACCAGCCCGAGCATGCCGACCAGCCCCCAGGGCACGGCCCCCCTCGCGGCGGGGCGCGTCGTCTCGCTCATCGACACGGCCCTCCGCGACGCGATCCCCCCTCGTCGGCCTTCGCATCAAGATCGGTCCCGACCGGGGCAACCTTGAGGGATTAGCCGGCCCGTCTCCCCCGCCAGGATGGATCGGGATGTCGGCGCGGGATTGTAGCGTCCGGACACGAACCGCGGTATCCCAACCGATCGCGACCCATCGCCATCGGGTCCGCGACGGTCGGGAGTCCCGGGTTCCCGAGGGACTTCGGGAATGACCTTGCGAGGGCGCGGCGCCCTTGTCACATTGATCCGGCCCCCTTGCCCTTCCGCATCGGCGTGGCGGACATCGGGGATCGGCGGTCGGGGGTCCAATCTTCTCACGGAGGGTCGTCATGTTCATCCAGGAACGAGGGCCGCTCGGACGGCGCCATCGCGGGGCGTGGGTGATCGGCACGGCGGGTGCGATGGCCCTGATGCTGGCCTTCGGACCGGCCCCCCTCGCGAACGGCGAGGCCCCGGCGGAGAAGGAGGCCGGCGAAGCCCTCGGTTACTCGGGCAAGGTGACCGAGAAGGGCACGGGCAGGCCGATCGTCGGGGCCACGGTCACCGTCCGGCGCTTCATCAAGCCCGACCCCAAAACCGGAGGGAAGCGCGTCCTCCAGGAGACGACGCACCGGACGGACGCCGAGGGGAGATACCAGTTCTCCGTCCCCCCCGAGCAGATGGCCGAGCCCTGGCTCGCGATCGTGCTCCGCGTGGAGCACCCGGACTACCCCCCCGACGATCAATACGACTATGAGTTCGGCGGCATCCCCAGGAACGCGAGGCTCGGGGATCGCCCCTCGTTCGACGTCGAGCTCTCCGCCGGCAAGCCGATCACGGGCGTGGTCGAGACGCCGGACGGGAAGCCGGCGCCCGGGGTCCTGGTGCATTGCTCCTCGTTCTTCGCTCCCGAGGCGAAACCCGGCCACCTGGTCATCTGCTCCGGGGCCGACACGCGGACCGACGAGCGGGGCGCTTCCGGCTCGTGGCGGTCACGCCCGGCCAGGGGACCCTCTGGCTGTACCCCGAGGGATACGCCGCCTCGATCCACGAGCTGAAGGAGGACCGCCGGGGCGACCTGGGGCGATTCGTCCTCCGCGAGGGGATCGTCCTCAAGGGCAAGGTGCTCGACAGCGACGGGACGCCGCTGGCGGGCGTCACCGTGGACGTGTCGGGATTCCTCCGGTCGCCGGGCGATCAGGCGACGGACCTCCTGTTCCACTGGGACAATACGCTCGCCACCATCTCGCGCCCGGCCGTCACCGACGCGCACGGCGAATTCGCGACGGCGCCGCTGCCGCCCGGGTTCTACCGGGTGCTCCCGGTCGAGCAAAACCACCATCCCTCGAAGGGCGAGACGTTCCACCAGTTGCCCGCCCCGTTCACACCGCGGAAGGTGACTCTCAAGGAAGGCGAGGCGCCCCCGCCGATCGAGCTCCGGGCCCTGCCCCACGTCGTCGTCGAGGCCCGATTGCTCGATCGCCGGGGCAAGCCGCGGAGCGGCCCTTCGTTCCTGCTCGGAGGCCGGATCGGCGACGGCAAGGACAAGGGCAAGCCCCAGGACGGCCTTTTTCCCCCGACCCCCCCGAGCTCCCGGACAACGATTCCTACTGGTCGGGCTGGGGCTGGCCCGACGCGAACGGCACGATCGTATTCCACGCCCCGCGCGGTCTGGAGGGCGCTCCCTCCACCTGATGGGATTCTCCACCGACGCGAGCCACGCCATGCGGCACCGGATCGGGAACGACGCCAACCTGCGCTACGCCGAGGGCATCAAGCTCGGGCCGCTCGACCGCGACGTCAAGGATATCGAGGTCATCCTCTACGAGTCGCCGACCGTCGTCGTGAAGGTCGCCACCAGGGACGGCTCGAAGCCCAAGGGGGCCGTCGTGACGGCCGTCTATCCCGACGTCAAGGTCTCGGACGAGGACAAGGAGACTCCGCGACCTCACCGGCGGCCCGCGCTCCGACGTCCTCTTCCGGGAGCAGCGGGACGGCCGGTTCCGCTCCAGGCAGCTCCTCCCGGACGAGACGACGACCATCACCGCCTCGGCCGACGGATACCGGCCGCGATCCGAGACGCTGATGTTGCCGGAGGGGTCCATCGCGGAGCTGGAGCTGCTCCTCGACAAGCCATAGAGCGGGCGTCATCCGGACGGACCACGGGCCGTATGCCCCGGAGGGGGTGCGCCCGAATCCGATTCATCCAGGACGCGGCAGCTCCTCGCCTTGACGATCAGCCGCACGTCGGCGCCGGGGGCCAGGCCGAGGGCCGCGACGGCGGGGGCGACCACGCTGACGATCCAGGAGACGCCCCCGGTGCGGACGACGACCTCGGCCTCGGGCCCGTGCGCCACGACGCGCTCGACCGAGCCGGCGATCACGTTGCGGGCGCTGAGGCCCTCGCACGGCCCCCGGGATAGCAGGACGTCGTCGCCGCGGACCTCGACGGCCAGGAAGGTGCCCGCGGGGCGGTCGTGGAACGGGACGAGCAATTCGGGGCCGTCGACCAGGAGGAGCCGGGTCTCGCCGCCGTCGTCGGCGTGCCCCTCGACGCGCGCCGCGAAGATGTTGCGCACCCCTTCGAGATGGGCGATTGACCCGGCCCTCGCCGATGCCAGGACGTCGAGCGGGTCGCCCCTCGCGACGATCCGGCCTCCTTCGAGCAGGAACAGCCGCGCGCCCAGCGCGATCGCCTCGGCCGGGCTGTGCGTGACGTAGAGGACCGGGATCGCCTCGGCCCTCCCGACGGCGCGGAGTCGCTCGATCAGTAGGTGGCGGCTCGCCAGGTCGAGCGCCGAGACCGGCTCGTCGCACAGCAGCAGCCGAGGTCGGGGCGCCAGCGCGCGGGCCAGCCCGACGCGCTGGCGCTCGCCTCCGGAGAGCGTCGCGGGCCGTCGGCCGAGCAGCGGGACCACGCCGCAGAGCGCGGCCACCTCGGCTAGCCGGGCCTCGGCCTCGGCGCGGGGCCATCCCTTCAGGCCATACCGCACGTTCCCCGCGACGCTCAGGTGCGGGAAGAGCAGGTCGTCCTGGAAGATCATGCCGACCCGACGCTCCCGGAGCGGGCGATCGACCCTCGCATCGGAGTCGAACAGCGGCTCGCCGCCGAGCCGGACGAGGCCGCGGTCGGGCCTGGTGAGTCCGGCGATCAGCCGCAGGAGCGTCGTCTTGCCCGCGCCCGAGCGTCCGAACACGACGCCGCACTCGCGCCCCAGCGTCAGCGCGAGATCGAGCGACAGGCCCGCGTGGACCCGGTGGACGAGCCGGACGTCCAGCGCCTCGTCCTCGGGGCCATTCACGGTCGCGGCCCCCTCGCGGGCGCCGGCAGCATCCGCTGGACGACCCCCAGCGCCGCGATCGCGATGAGGGAGACCCAGAGCGTGAGCCTCGCGGCGAGGGCCGGGTCGTTGGCATTAACCGCATCGAAGATGGCCAAAGAGGCGGTACGAGTCAGGCCGGGGATGTCGCCGGCCACCATGAGCGTCGCGCCGAAGTCGCCCAGCGCCCGCGCGAACGCGAGCACCGCGCCGGCCGCCAGCCCGCGCCAGGCCAAAGGGAGCGTGATCGAGAGGAAGACCGACGCCTCGCGCCGCCCGAGCAGCCGCGCCGCGTCCTCCAGCGCCGGGTCCACCCCCTCCAACGCCCCCCTCGCCGGCAGCAGGAACAGCGGGAACGCTGCGACCGCCGACGCGACCACCGCGCCCGACCAGTGGAAGACGATCGTCACCCCGAGCGCCCTCTCCAGCCACAGGCCCACCCATCCGCGGCGGCCGAGCACCTGGAGCAAATAATAGCCCAGCACCGTCGGCGGCAGGACCAAGGGCAGCACCAGCGCCCCCGCCAGCAGCCCCTTACCCGGGAACCGCCCCCTCGCCAGCACCAAAGCCGTCGGCACCCCCGCCGCGACGACCGCCAGCGTCGCCAGCGACGCGACCCGGATCGAGAGCCAGAGCGGGGCGAGCTCGTCGGCGTTCACGGCGGGCCCATCCCGGGTCCGGATGAGGACAGCCCCCGCCCGAACAGGAGTCGCACGCGCTCGCGCGACGAGAGCCAGCCGCCGACCAGCGCCGGCAGCAACTGGGGCGGCAGGCAGAAGATCGTCGTGAACAGGGCGGTTATGGGCACCCACGTGAGCTGATCGGGCCGCGGGGGACCTCCTCCGGAAACCGACCGGACCACTACCCCGACCATGCGATCCCACAGGGGGCTTAATGCCGTGACATACCGGAACGTGTAGCTGCCCTCCTTCCACAGCCCAAGATCGAGGGCACATCCGGCGACCGCCAGCGCGCCGAGCACCTCGAAGCCGAGCAAGAACGCCCGAGACCTGCCGCGCCGCCGCATGAGCACGAGGCCGATCGCCAGGAGGTTCAGCATCGGGAGGGAGACGACGAAGGCCAAGACCATACTCCAGAGGGAATCGGACATGCTGGACCAGGCGCGGAGCATCGCAAACGCCCACTGGAGCACAGCGAGATCGACGGCGACCACCACCACCGCGACCATCAGCCAGGCGATCGAGATCCGGGGGCCACGCATGACATCCCTCCCGGGCTACGGGTGGCCCTTCAGCCCGGCCTTCGGCCGGGTGGCTGGGGTTGCCGCAGGCAACCCCGGCGCCTCGGGACCGGGGTTGCCTGCGGCAACCCCAGCCACCCCACCGCCCGCACCAGACTCGGACAGCCACCGGCCCCCGATCGCGGCCCGTATGCGCTCGCGCGAAAAGAGCCAGCCCCCGACCAGTGCCGGCACCAACTGCGTGGGCAAGAAAATGATCGAGAAGCCGAGGACGGTCCTGAGCACCCACCACCCGAGCGATTCATGCATAGATCTCCAGGGATACCCTCCCAAGCCCAACCATGCCAACACCCGGTCCAGGCGTTCGCTGACGGGATCTATTACTCTGAGATATCGGAATGTGTAATAACGATCTCCGGAGTAATCGAGGGCGAATCCGGCGATCGCCAACCAGCCGAACACTTCGAAGCCGAGCAGGAACGCCCGGGACCTGCCGCGCCGTCGCCGGAGGAAGAGGCCGATCGTCAGGATGTTCAGCATCGGGAGGGAGACGATGGTCGCCTCGTGCATCCACGTGAATTGGTCTACGAGACAGCCTCCGAACCCGCCGGACGCGGACTGGAGCACCGCGAAATCGACGGCGAACACCGCCACGATGACCATCAGCAAGGCGATCGAGATTTGGGGGCAGCGCATGGCATCCCTCCCGGTCTACGGCTTGTCCTTCGCGCCGGCTTCCGAGGTCGGACCAGGGCGGTCGTCAGGCCGGGAGAATCCATACTCGACCAGCAGGGCCTGCCCGGCGTCGCCCAGGACGAACCGGGCGAACGCCTCGGCGTCGTCGGGCCGCTTGGTTCGCGTCACGACCCCCAGCGCCTGCACGATCGGGTCATACAGCGCCCGATCGACCTCGACGGTGCGGACCTTGGCGGTGCGGGCGCTCGCGAGGCCGACGAGGCCGGCGTCGGCGTTGCCCGTCTCGACGAACTGGAGCGCCTGGCGGACCGTCTCGGACTGGACGACCTTGGGCCCGACCGTCTCCCACAGGCCCGACCGCTCCAGCGCCTGCTTCCCCGCGCGGCCGTAGGGGGCCGACTCGGGATTGGCGATCGCCACCTTGCGGACCGCGGGGCCCGTCAAATCGGCCAGCCCCTGGACCGCATCGGCCGCCTCGCCCCGGACGGCCAGCACGAGCGACCCCACCGCGTAGGGCCGCACCGAAACGGGCCGGACGTCGCCCCCGTCGGCCAGCTTCTCGACGAACGCCCGGTTGGCCGACAGGAACACGTCGAACGGCGCCCCGGCCTTGACCTGCTCGGCCAGTTGGCCCGACGCGCCGAAGGTCAGGCTGACCCGGATCTTGGTTTCCTCGGTGAACCGCCCGACCAGCGCCGGCAGGGCGTCTTGCAGGTCGCTCGCCGCGGCCACCCGCAACGGGATCGGGGGGAGGGCCGTCCCGGAGGGCCTCGCGGCGCACCCGGCGAGCATCGCGAGCGCCAGGACGATGATCCCGCGATCCGATCGTCCGCAGTCTCATCTCCAAATCCCCCCAACAATTCCCCGGCGCGACGGCCCATCGTAAGGCCGTCGCGCGCGGGGCGTCAACCGCCTGCGATTGCGGCGCGGGGGGCGGATCGGGTAAGACGGTGGGGGAAATCCCAGGACGTCGGGCACGGTACAGAGGGATCGGGAGCGACGATGAAGACCGAACAGTTCTTGCGACATCATGGGATCGGCGGCAACCCGTTCAGCGAGGAGGACGCGCAGACGGACACGGTCTTCAAGAGGCGATGCCTCGCGACGATCCACCACCCGGCCTGGGACAAGTTCTTCGGCAGCCCGGCCGACCCCTCGACGGCCCTGGTCTTCGGCGAGAAGGGGAGCGGCAAGACGGCGCTGCGGCTCCAGGCGTCCGCCGAGCTGGAGAAGTACAACCAGGAGCACCCCCACGAGCGCGTCTTCGTCATCTCGTACGACGACTTCAACCCCTATCTCGACCACTTCCGCGCCGCGGTCCACGCGCGAGACGCGGCCCAGGCGCTCCAGAGGTGGCGGCTCCAGGACCACATGGACGCGATCCTCGCGCAGGGGGTCACGCACCTGATCGACGCGCTGACCTCGGAGAAGGTCGACCTGTCGGCGCTGAGCCTCGACCAGCGCCGCGACCTGCTCCTGCTGGCGGCCCTGTACGACCAGTCGACCGGCGAGCCGATCGAGAGGCGCTGGAGCCGCCTGCGACGGCGGTCGGGCTTCCGCCCGCTGTGGAGCCGCCGCGACCTCCAGATCGGCTTCGGCACGACTCTGATCGTCCTGCTCCTGATCGCCGCGTTCCCCGGCCTGCGGGCGTGGGGCATCTGGCCGTGGCTCCTGCTGCCGATCGTCCTGGGCTGGCTCTACTGGGGCTGGCGGCTGGCCCGCGCCGAGTGGTTCGCGCGCGACATCCGCAAGGGCCTGCGGGTCCTGGCGCGCGACCCGTCGGCCTTGCGCTGGGAGCTCCTCTGGTTCAAGCCGAGCGAGCTCGGGGGCCAGCCCCTGCCGACCTCCGCGAGGGCCGGGGGCGAGGAGCGGTACGAGCTCCTGCGCAAGTTCCAGGGGGTGCTGCACACGCTGGGCTACGCCGGGATCATCGTCCTGATCGACCGCGTGGACGAGCCGCAGTTGATCGAGGGCGACCCCCGCAAGATGCGCGCGCTGGTCTGGCCCCTGCTGGACCACAAGTTCCTCCGTCATCCCGGGATCGGGGTCAAGCTGCTGCTGCCGATCGAGCTGGCCTACTACCTGGAGAAGGAGGACAAGGAGTTCTACGACCGGGCGCGGCCGGACAAGCTCAACCTGATCAAGCCCCTGCGCTGGACCGGGCCGTCGCTCTACGACCTGGCCGGCGACCGCCTCCGCGCCTGCGCGTCCGAGCCGTCGACCAACGGCGACGGCCCGAGGCTCCGCCAGATCGTCGACGACACGATCGGCGACGACTCGCTGAAGGACGCGCTGGGCAACCTCCGCACCCCCCGCCAGCTCTTCAAGTTCCTGCACCGGCTGGTCGAGGAGCACTGCCACCGCCACACCGAGGACTCGCCGCGGTGGACCGTCGACGCCGACACCTTCCGCACCACCTACTCGGCCCACATCCGCGACCTCGAAGCCTTCGACCGCGGCTACGGCCACGGCTGATCGGGCCGGACCATGCAAGAATGGGCCGCGGAGGACGCGGATCGGGCGGATTTTCGCCGATCCGATCCGCGCTCATCCGCCCGATCCGCGTCCTCCGCGGCCCATTTCCCGGGCGTGGGCAACCGATCGGAGATTTTTCGGCGCGGCGCGTCATGTCCGGGCCGGTCGGGCTAAATGATATCCGAGGAAGCACTCGGCTCGATCAGCTCGCCGAGGGGTCTCCAAGGTGAACATGGCGGGTGGACCCCGGGACGTCGGGGGGGGCCGGACCAGCGAGTTCATGCAGTCGCTGACCGGCGCCCAGAGCCGTCTCTACGCCTACATCTGCTCTTTGATCGGGGGGGCGGCCGGCGCGCGCGACGTCCTCCAGGAGACCAACGTGGTCCTGTGGGATAAGGCCCACGAGTACGACCCGGGCCGGCCTTTCCTGCCCTGGGCCTACCGGATCGCCTACCTCCAGGTCCTCGCGTATCGCAAGCGGTGCGCGCGGAGCCGGCTGATCTTCGACGAGCATCTGGTGAACGAGGTGGCCCGGGAGTTCCTCCGCCGCGACGACGACCACGACCGCCGGCTGGACGCCCTGAACCACTGCATGGACAAGCTGACCCGGCCGAGGCGGGAGCTGCTCGACCGGCGATATCAGCGCGGCGAGACCGTCGATCAGATCGCCGCGCGGCTGCGCAAGACGCCGAACGTCGTGTCCGCGAGCCTGTATCGAATCCGGAAGGCGCTGCTGGAGTGCATCGAGGCCAGGTTGGCGACCGAGTGAGCGAGGTGGACGGATGATCGAACGGGGCGACCCGATCGAATCCTTGCTCGACGCCGTCATCGACGGGCGGTGCGACGAGGCGGGCCTGCGCCGGTTCGAGGCGCTGATGCGCGACGACCCGCGGATCAGGGCGGCTTATCTCGACCAGATGCGGATGCACGCCCTGCTCCAGTGGCGTCACGGACGGGTCGCGCAGGGGCTCGACCCGGTCGAGCCGCAACCCGCCGGGTCGGCCCGCGGCGGGCGGCGCCGGGGCCTCGCGGCGGTGCTGCTCGTCGGCGTCGGCCTGGCCCTGCTGGCGGCGCGGGCCGCCGGCCGATGGCCGGGCGCCGGCGCGGTCGCCACGCTCGTCGAGGCGCGGGGCGTCGTCTGGGCCGAGGGGCAATCGCCGATCGCCGTCAGGGCGCGGATCACGCCGCGCGAGATCCGATGCCGGTCGGGGACGATCAAGCTGGCGTTCGATTCCGGGGCCACGGTCACGCTCGAAGGGCCCGCCGACCTGCGGGTCCTCTCGGGCATGCGCATCCGCGCCGTGCAGGGGCGGATCACCGCCCGCGCCGAGGGCGCCGCCAAGGGGTTCGCGATCGAGACGCCCAGCACGCTGGTCGTCGACCGGGGGACCGAGTTCGGCGTCGAGGTCGACGCCTCCGGCCGGACCGGCGTGGTGGTCTTCGAGGGCCGGGTGGACCTCTCGCGCCCCGAGACGGCCGACGGCGCCGTGCCGATCACGCGGCTCGGCCAGGGCGAGGCGCTGCGCGTCGGCCAGGCCGGTGACCTCAGCCGGATCGTCGCGGTCGAGCGCCGCCCCGGCGACGACGGGTGGTCGACCGGGCCGTCGTCCGACCGCGACGCCGTGATCCGCTCGGTGCGCGACAACATCCGCGGCCTGGACAGCTCGAAGTATTACCAGATCGTCCGCCGCGGGCTGGACGAGGACGCGCCGGCCTACGTCGACCGGCTCCACCAGTGGAACGGCGCCGACCCGGGCGGCCTCCCCGCCTTCCTCCGCGGCGCCGACTACATCATGCCGTTCAACGACGACAAGTGGATGAAGGAGCTTCAGGTCACCGTCGAGGTGGCGCACCCGGCCACGCTCTACCTCTTCTTCGACGACCGCGAGGAGATCCCCCCCTGGCTCTCCGGGCGGTTCACCGACACCGGCCTCGACATCGGCCTGGACGAGTGCTCCGGTCCGCGAGGCGCGCCGCTGGCCTCGGGCCGCGGCCCCGGCGTGAGCGTCGACCACGTCCTCTCGATCTGGGAGTGCGCGCTCGATCGGGACGAGACGATCACGCTCGGGGCCCTGCTGGGGATGCGGCAGAACATGACGATGTACGGGATCGCGGCCGTCCCCCGGCGCCCGCCCGCCGTCCCGACCGCCGATCCGGGTCATTCATCAACCTCCACCGAGGGAAGTCAACGATGAGACGCCGCGGCTTCACGCTGATCGAGCTGCTGGTGGTGATCGCGATCATCGCCGTCCTGATCGCCCTGCTGCTGCCCGCGGTCCAGGCGGCGCGGGAGGCCGCCCGCCGCGTCCAGTGCGTCAACAACCTCAAGCAACTGGCGCTGGCGACCCAGAACTATCACGAGGTCTACAACGCGATCCCGCCGACGGCCGAGGAGAGCAGCACGAACAACTTCTCGATGAAGGGCCGGCTGCTCCAGTTTATCGAGCAGGGGGTGATGTACAATTCGATCAACATGTTCGTCAACTTCAACACGGTCCAGAACAACACGGTCAGCCAGCGGTCCGTCTCGACGTTCCTCTGCCCCTCGGACCCGAACGTCCCGAACACGACCTACGGCAACACGAACTATCCGAACAACCTGGGCGTCATGCGGAACGGCAATGCGTTCGACGGCCCGACCTGGATGCTGAACTATCCGCAGGGGGGGCCGGTCGTCGGCTACGCGCTGGTCCCCGACGGCACCTCGAACACCGTCCAGTGGGGCGAGTACGTCAAGGGGACCGGCCAGTCGACCGCCGCGAACGGCCCCGACGGCGTGTCCATGATCTACATCTCGGCGGTCCCCGGAGCCCAGCAAGTCGTATGGCCAGGCGTCGTTCATCTCGGCCTACGCCGCGTGCCTCCAGGCGGGCTCGCAGAGCAGCCAGAAGAGCTCCCGACCAGAAGGGAGAACAATGGCTGCACCACATCGTCGGCCCCGGCGGCGGCGGGTACACCCACTTGATGACGCCGAACAAGCCGGCCTGCTGCTACAGCGACGGCTGCGGCCAGACCGACCACGGCGCCATCTCCGCCAGCTCGCGGCATCCGGGGGGCGTCAACGTCGCGTTCATGGACGGGTCGGTCCGGTTCGTCAAGGATAGCGTCAACCAGAATACCTGGTGGGCCATCGCCACCCGCGATGCCGGCGAGGTCGTCAGCGCCGACAGCTTCTGATACGCTGGCCCGCATGCCTCATGGAGTTGGTCCGATGGGCCGGGGGCGCCACCCGATGAGACCGCGTCCCCCGCGGTCCCGGGACGGTCGCGAGTTCCGCTACATCGCGCTGTTCAAGCCCTTCGACGTCCTCACCCAGTTCACCGACGCCTCGGGCCGCCCGACGCTCAAGGACTACGTCCCGGTGCCCGGCGTCTACCCGGCCGGCCGGCTCGACCGCGACAGCGAGGGGCTGCTCCTGCTGACCGACGACGGCCGCCTCGCGCACCGGCTGACCGACCCCCGGTTCGAGCACCCCAAGACCTACCTGGCGCAGGTCGAGCGCGTGCCGGACCCCGACGCGCTGGAGGCCCTCCGCCGCGGGGTCGAGCTGAACGACGGCCCGACCCGTCCCGCCGAGGTGGAGCTGCTGCGCCGACCCCCGACCCTGCCCGACCGGCCGGTGCCGATCCGGTTCCGCAAGAACGTGCCGACGGCCTGGCTCCGCCTGGTGCTCCGCGAGGGCCGCAACCGGCAGGTCCGCCGCATGACGGCCGCCGTCGGGCACCCGACGCTGCGGCTGGTCCGCGTCGCCATCGGCCCGATCCTCCTGGGCGACCTCCAGCCCGGCCAGTGGCGCGACCTCGACGCCGACGAGCGCGACCGCGCTGCGGCGGCTCGTCCGGGGCCGCTAGAGTTTCCGCCCCGCGCGTGTAAACTGGAGTACAGTAAGGATCAAACGCGACGTGTCCCGACGGCGGCGAATCGGGTACAACGGCGGCATGACGATGCCCGGAGGGTCGCCAGGAGCCTCGACGATGGCCAGCCCAGCCCGAGTCCGCAAGTCCCTGACGCTGGAGGAGTTCCTCAAGCTGCCCGAGCAGAAGCCGGTCCTGGAGTACATCGACGGGCAGAGTCAAGGCCAAGGCCGTGCCACAGAAGAAGCATAGCGTGATCACGTTCCGGCTCACGCAGCGGATTGAACCAGTTCGCCGTGCCGGCGGGCCTGGGCATGGCCTTCGTGGAGCTTCGCTGCACCTTCGCGGGCCGATCGATCGTCCCCGACGTGGCGTTCCTCCTGGAGGAGCACATCGACACCGACGAACAGGGGAGATTCGTCAACGAGACGCCGATCCCGCCCGACATCCACGTCGAGATCATCTCGCCCGATCAGTCGGTGACGAAGTCGCACGAGAAGCTCGTCCACTCGACGTCCAACGGCTGTCCGCTCGGCTGGCTGATCCATCCCGAGAGGGAGACGATCGACGCCTACCGGCCGGGCCGGCCTCCCGAGCGGCTGGCCGACGACGGGGTGCTCGACGGCGAGCCGGTCCTGCCGGGGTTCCGCGTGCCGGTGGCGGAGGTCTTCGGCTGGCTCGTCCTCCGCCGGCCGGGCGCGGGGGCCGGACCGGCATGAGCCGAGCGAATGGGGACGGACAGGGCACGCCGCCCGCGCTGCGGCTGGTGTTCGACGAGGGGACCCTCCTCGTGGAGGGGCTGCCCGAGGGGGACCCGGCGGGGCTGCCCGGGGTCAAGTTCGACTACCGCGTCCGCCAGTTCCGCGCCGAGGCGATCTGGTACCGGACGATCGTCGAGCACCTGCTCGGCGGCAAGGTCCCGTTCGTCGACGCCGCCCGCGACTACGCCAGGGTGACGTGGTCGATCCGGGTCGCCAAGGAGGCGTTCCCGCACCAGGTCGAGGGGCTGGAGGCGTGGTGGAAGGCCGGCGGTCGCGGCGTGGTCGTCCTGCCGACCGGGACCGGCAAGACCCACCTGGCCAACCTCGCCATCGAGCGCGCCGAGAGGCCGACGCTGGTCATCACCCCGACGATCGACCTGATGAACCAGTGGTACGACGAGCTCGATGATGAGCTTCGACGCCGAGGTCGGCCTGCTCGGCGGCGGCTACTACGACGTCAAGCCGCTGACGGTGACGACCTACGACTCGGCCTACCTGAACATGGACCGCCTCGGCAACAAGTTCGGCCTGATCGTCTTCGACGAGTGCCACCACCTGCCGGGCCCGACGTACGGGCGGGCGGCGACCTGCGCCATCGCGCCGTTCCGCCTCGGGCTGACGGCCACCCCCGAGCGCGCCGACAACGCGCACACGCAGACTCGACGCCCTGGTCGGCCCGATCGTCTACCGCCGCGAGATCACCCAGCTCCGCGGCCGGTTCCTGGCCGACTACCGGGTCGAGACGCTCTACGTCAACCTGACCGAGGAGGAGCGGTTCCGCTACGAGCAGGCCCGGCGTGGTCTACCGCCAGTTCCTCCAGGACAGCGGCATCGACATGCGCCGGCCGAACGCCTGGGCCCAGTTCCTGGTCACGGCGCACCGCTCGGCCGAGGGCCGCCAGGCGTACCTGGCCTACCGCGAGCAGCGCGCGCTGGCCCTGGCCGCGCCGGCGAAGCTCAGCCTGCTGGGCCGCCTGCTCGACCGCCACAACGGCGACCGCGTGCTGATCTTCACCCACGACAACGCGACCGTCTACAAGATCGCGCGGCAGTTCCTGGTCCCGGTGATCACCCACCAGACCAAGACCAAGGAGCGCCGCGAGGTGCTCCTGCGGTTCAACGCGGGGACGTACCCGATCGTGGCGACCTCGCGGGTGCTCAACGAGGGGGTGAACGTCCCCGAGGCCAACGTGGCGGTGATCCTGTCGGGCTCGGGCTCGGTGCGCGAGCACGTCCAGCGGCTCGGCCGCATCCTCCGCAAGTCGGGCGACAAGGAGGCGACCCTCTACGAGGTCATCACCCGCGGCACGGTCGAGGAGTTCACCTCCAACCGCCGCCGCCAGCACAGCGCCTACGGCGGCGATTGACGCCCGGCGATGATGCGGAGGTCGCGCTCGGTCAGGGTCGGGAAATTGCGGAGGATCGTTTCGAAATCGTCGCCATCGGCCAGGCTGGCCAGGATCGTGCGCAAGGTGCCCCGAGTCCCGCGGATCACCGGCTCTCCCCCGCACACGTTCGGGTCTCTGAGGATCAAATCATGAGTATCCACGGCTCTCTCCCGGAGCGTAGTCTCGCAGGGAAATGGTCTGCTATCCTATCCAGGATCAGCAAAGTTAGCGCGATCCTCGTTCCCACGCTCTGCGCTATGCATTACCCACAAGTTCGATCCATCCGGCCCGGATGTTCGTAAGAACACCATGTGGTCAGCACTCGAACTTCGCCACGTCGACCTCGGAGACCGACGCTTGAACCGACGCCTGGTCAAATTGGTCGACGATCTGCTCAGCGCCCGGAGGCCAGCGTGCCTCAGGCCTCGGGCGATTGGGCCGCCACCAAGGCCGCCTATCGCTTCTGGGACAACCCGCGCATCGACCCGGACGACATCCGCGCCGCGCACCGCGACAGCACCCTGGGACGGCTCCCTGACCGCGAGGATGAGTGGCTCCTGACGATTCAGGACACCACCAGCCTCGACTTCACCGACCATCCGGACACCACCGGCCTGGGCTATCTCGCCCACAGCAAACGCTCGGGGCTGTGGCTCCACTCGGTCCTCGCCGTCACCGCCGCGGGCGTCCCCCTCGGCGTGATCGACCAGCGGACCTGGACCCGCGACCCCGCGACCTTGGGCAAGCGCGCCGGCCGCAACAAGAAGGAGACCGCCGACAAGGAATCTCAGCGCTGGCTCGATGCCTTGGCCGCCACCGAGGCCGCCATGCCCGCTGAGCAGATGGTCCTCACCGTGGCCGACCGCGAGGCCGACTTCTACGACCTCTTCGCCGCGCCGCGACGGCCCGGGTCGCACCTGCTGATCCGGGCCAAGCCCAGGCGGCGGGTCCGCCACGTCGAACGGCTCCTGGGGGCGGCCGTGCGCGCCAATGCGGCGGCCGGGACGATGACCGTGGACCTCAAACGGGGCGACGATCGGCCGGCGCGACGGGCGACCCTGACGATTCGGTTCGTGACCCTGGAGATCGCCCCCCCTTCGACCCATCCCCGCCGCAAGACGTTGCCCCACCTGAGGCTCACGGCGATCCTGGCCGAGGAGGAAAGCCCGCCGGAGGGGCAGGGGCCGGTGTGCTGGTGGCTGCTGACGACCGTGCCGATCGCGACCCTTGCCGATGCCGAGCGGGCGGTGCGTTGGTACGCGCTGCGGTGGCTGGTCGAGCGCTATCATTACGTGCTGAAGAGCGGCTGCCGGGTCGAACGGTTGCAGTTGGAGACGGCCGGGCGCTTGGAGCGGGCCTTGGCGACCTATGCGGTGGTGGCCTGGCGCCTGTTGTGGTTGACCTACGAGGCGCGGCGCCACCCCGAGGCGTCGTGCGAGGCGGTCTTGCCGCGCGAGCAGTGGCAGGTGTTGCATCGGGTGGTCCACAAGACAGACATGGTCCCGGCGTCTCCTCCCGGCTTACGGGAGGCGGTGCGCCAGATCGCCCGGCTCGGGGGTTTCCTCGCCCGCAAAGGCGACGGGGAGCCCGGGGTTAAGGCGATCTGGCGCGGCTTGCGACGGCTTGAGGACTTCGTTACAGGATGGAATTTATCACTTCATAACCCGGCCCCCGAAGTTATGGGTAATGCATAGCGCTCCCGCGTGGGAACGTCGCCCGGGACGCTCCGCGTCCCCGAAGGGTCAGCGGGACCGACGCGGAGCGTCGAAAAGGGCGTCCCCACGCAGAGCGTGGGAACGAGAAAAGTCCCCTGGTATCCTAAATAGTGTCGGCTCGACGATTCCAGGTCTCGACTACGGCCCCACGCATCTCCTCGTCCGACGTGACGGGAGCATCTCCTATGCTTCTCCCCGCACATCATCCAGGCCGCGAGACCCAGGTCGAGCCGGAATCCATCCCGGGAATCGAGGCGGGTCACCTGCCGGCGGTTGGCAAGGAATTCGATCCGAAAGGCAAGCCCCCGGGTCAGACCCTATTCACTCGGGAAGACCTCATCCTGCTTGCCGGCTACCTTCATGCGCTGATCGCATTGGCATGGTACGCTTTGGCTATATGCTTCGTCGTGTACGCCGTCGATTCGGTGAGGCTTCATGAGGATAGTCTTGAGGGGGATCTCGCCCACAAGGGCGGCTATGATGGCTATCATCTCGTCGATGCCATGATCGCCTGCGTGATGATGGTTATCCCATTGGCCCTCATGACACTGAACATCATGCTCGTACTCGGGATCTTGAGGTTCCGATCATGGGCGCGCTGGACGGCGGGCGTGCAAAGTTTGGTGTACGCGGTCATTTCCTTGATGCTTCCCTCGATCGACCCCGGCTCATTCGGTGTTGAGCCGCACGAAACGATCTGGACCCGCCTCCTCGCGGGAGTGTTCGGCCTGATAGCTCTCCTCCTGTTATCCCCCGGCAGCTCGCACCTCTTCTCGATCAAGTACCGCCCCCTGATCCTCGGGAATAGCCCGCGCGATCCGGACGGCCTGCTTTGATCGAACGCCGGGACCATTGACCCATCCAACGAACTCCACAGGGATCGAACCCCGCCCATGCTGACCGGCAACCTCGTCCGCGTGAAGACGACCTCGAAGGGGCGGATCATGCCGCTCTACCTGAAGCGCGACGACCCGCACTGGCTGGAGGTCGCCGAGAGCCTGCTGCTGATCTTCCGCGAGGGGGTCGGGATGACCCGCGGCGAGATCGAGGCGGAGGTCGACGAGCTCGTCGGCGAGGGGCTGGCCACGCTGGCGCATCGCGGGCTGGCCAAGGTGCTGGAGGACCGCGCCGAGTTCGAGGTCGTCGCCGACGTCCCCCCCGAGATGATCCGCGAGAAGGTCTTCTCCGCCGCCGCCGAGCATCGCCGGTCGCTGCGATCCGCCGACGGCCACCGCCAGCCGTTCCGCCGCGACGAGGTGCTCGGCGCCGTCGCGCGGCGAGCTGGGCCTCGAGCCCGAGAAGGTCGCCGCCTCGCTGTTCGCCGACCTCAAGGACGAGAACCGGATGCTCCGGTTCGAGGACCTCGACGCCCGCCGGCTGATCGACCGCTACAACGTCGCGCTGGCGCAGGCGGTCCTGCTCCGCTCGGTCCTCGTGACGGCCGAGGTCCGCCGCGAGAAGCCGGCGCGGTACCGGCAGCTGTTCCGCCAGCTCAAGTTCCACCGGCTGCTCTACCGCGTCGAGGGGAGCATGGCCGAGGGCTACTCGTTCCAGATCGACGGCCCGCTGAGCCTGTTCAGCGCCACCAACAAGTACGGCCTCCAGATGGCCCTGTTCCTGCCGACCCTCCTGCTCTGCCACGACTTCCGGCTCGACGCCGAGCTCCGCTGGGGCCCGAGGCGCGAGCCCGCGGACGTTCCACCTCGAATCGAAGGACGGCCTGGTCTCGCACCAGGCCGACACCGGCACGTACGTCCCGGCCGAGATGACGGCGTTCCTCGACCGCTTCCGCCAGGTCGCGCCGGCCTGGGAGGTGACCGAGGCGACCGACGTCATCGAGCTCGGCCGCGAGGGGGTCTGGGTGCCCGACTACCGCTTCGTCCACAAGGCGAGCGGGACCGACGTCTTCGTCGAGGTCGTCGGCTTCTGGAAGCGGTCGAGCCTCGACCGCCTGCTCCGGCTCCTGCCGAAGCACGGCCCGCCGCGGTACGTGCTGGCGATCTCCGAGCGGCTCAAGGTGGACGAGGGGGCCCTGGGCGAGCTGTCGGGGCCGGTCCTGCGGTTCAAGGAGATCCCCAACGCCCCCGAGCTCGCGGCGCTGCTCGGCACGTTCCTCAAGGACGACCGCGGCCTGTTCGGCCCCGGGGGGCGACCGCTGATGGGCCGCGGAGCGAGCGACCGAGCGAACGCGACCCGTGCCACTTCTGGCGCGAGGTGTTCGCCCTGCACGGCGCGGTGACCGCTCCAGGTGTCGCGGCCGCGTGCTGATCTTCGGCGCTCTTCGCCGCTCGCCGTGTGCGGCATCAATGCCGCTCGAGCACTTCGACTTCGGCATCGAGGTCGCCCCCTACGAGGTCGCCGGCGCGGTGCTCGGGCTGCTGCTGGTCCTCCGGACCAACGCGGGGTACGACCGCTGGTGGGAGGGCCGCAAGCTCTGGGGCGGGATCGTCAACGAGACGCGCAACCTCGCGCTGACGGCCCTGGCGTACGGCCCCGCCGACCCGGCCTGGCGCGATCGCGTCGTGCGCTGGACGACCGCCTTCGCGCACGCCTGCCGGCGCAGCCTGCGGGGCCGAGCGGAGATGCCCGAGGTCGTCGCGCTGCTCGGCGACGACGAGGCCGCGCGGGTCGCCGCCGCCGGGCACATGCCGGGCTCGTCGCGCTGCGGATCGCCGAGGCTCCTCCGCGAGGGGTGCGAGCGGCACGGCATGGACCGCTTCGCGTTCCTCCAGGCCGAGCAGGTGCGGGCCATCCTGATCGACCACATCGGCGGCTGCGAGCGCATCCTCAAGACGCCCCTGCCGCGGGCCTACGCGATCCACATCCGGCGGTTCATCGTCCTGTTCCTGGGCACCCTGCCGTTCGCGCTGCTGCCGAAGGTCGGGTGGCTCACGCCGTTGGTGACGGTCCTGGTCGCCTACCCGATCCTGTCGCTCGACGACATCGGGGTCGAGCTCCAGAACCCGTTCGACGCCCGCAACCTGGACCACCTGCCGCTGGACGCGATCTGCACGACGATCGAGCACGACCTGCGCGGCCTGCTCGAGCCGGCCACGTCGCCGGCCGCGCGCTCGACGGGGCGGGCCCGGGGCCGTTACAGTCCGGGGCGGGGTCGCGGGACCGAGGGAGGCACGCATGAGCCGCGAGACGACCCTGAAGCGCATCCTGGACGGCGGGGTCGTGGCGGTGGTCCGGGCCGAGTCGGGCGAGTCGCTGGTCAAGGTCGTCCGCGCGCTGGCCGAGGGGGGCGTGACGGCGGCCGAGATCACCTTCACCGTCCCCGACGCCGTCGAGGTGATCCGCCAGGTCCGCCGCGAGGTCGGCGACGCGGTCGTCCTGGGGGCCGGCACGGTGCTCGACCCCGAGACCGCCCGCGTGGCGCTGCTGGCCGGGGCCGAGTACATCGTCTCGCCGACGGTCAACGTCGAGGTGATCCGCCTCTGCCGCCGCTACGACAAGGCGGTGATGCCCGGCGCGTTCACCCCGACCGAGGTCCTCACCGCGTGGGAGGCGGGGGCCGACGTCGTGAAGGTCTTCCCGGCCGACGTCGGCGGCCCGGCCTACCTCAAGGCGCTGCGCGGGCCGCTGCCGCAGGTCCGCCTGATGCCGACCGGCGGGCGTCGACCTCGACACCGCCGAGAGCTTCCTCAAGGCCGGCGCCTGCTGCCTCGGCGTCGGCGGCTCGCTCGTCGAGCCGAAGGCCGTCGCCGCGCGGCGACTTCGACCGCATCCGCGACCTCGCCGCCCAGCTACGCGGCGATCGTCCGCCGGTTCCGGGGCCAGGCGTGACGCCCGAGATGCTCAAGTTCTTTGATTTGAAATTTCCAATTTGAGATTCGGGATTTCCGACCCGAGTTCGCCCGCGGCCCGCGCCGTCCGCGCGGCGCGGCTCGCGCTGGCGTTCCTGACCGTCATCCCCGTGCCGGCTCCGCGAGGGGGAGGCGACCGAGGCCGACCTGGCGGCCTCGCGGTACGCCTACCCGGTCGTCGGCGTCGCGATCGGGCTGGGCCTGGCCGCGCTGTCGGCGGGGCTGTCGCGGCTCGGGGCCGGGCCGCCGCTCGCCGCGTTCCTGCTGGTCGCGGCGTGGGCCGCGATCTCGGGCGGGCTGCACCTCGACGGCCTGGCCGACACGGCCGACGGCCTGTTCCTCTGGGGCGACGCCGGCCGCCGACTGGCCGCGATGCGCGACCCGCACGTCGGGAGCTTCGGCGTCTCGGCGATCGTGCTGGTGCTCCTGGGCAAGTTCGCGGCGCTGGGCAGCCTGGCGGGCCGCGAGCGGTCGCTGGCGATCCTGGGGGCGGCGGCGGTCGGCCGGGCGCTTGATCCTGGTCTCCGCCGGGACGGCCCGGTACGCCCGCCCCGAGGGGACCGGGCGCATCGTCATCGAGGCCGCCACGCCCCGCGACGCCCTCGGCGCCGCCGTCGGCGCCCTCGTCCTGGCCGCCGCCCTGGCCGGACGCGCCGGCCTGCTCGCCGGCGCCGCCGCCCTGGCGATGGCCTGGGGCCTCACCCGGCTCGCCTCCCGCAAGCTCGGCGGCGTCACCGGCGACATCCTGGGCGCCCTGGTCGAGCTGGGCGAGCTGACGTTCCTGGTCGTCCTGCGCTGGCCCTCGGCCGTCCTTCGTAGTCGTCGCCAAATTCGGGCATCCTATCCGTAGGGTGGGTCGTGCAACCCACCGACCCGCTGGTGGGTTGCTGCCGACCCACCCTACCGAGGACCATATGCCCATGTTCTTTGAGTCGACCGTCCACGACGGGACGGCCCGCCGCGGGGCGAGTCGTCGGGAGGACTGCTACAATCCGAATCCCCGGACGATTCGTTTCAAGCCGAACGGGACCGGGGGTCGATAACCCTCGCATAAGCCCCGTGATGCGCCTCGGGTCCGATGGCGGTGCCGGACGGGCCGGGCGGCCGGGGGGAGAGGCTCGTTCATGGGCGAGACCATCCTGGTCCTGGGGGGGAGCCGGTCGGGCAAGACGCGGCTGGCCGGGCGGCTGGCCGAGGGGAGCGGGCCGGTGACCTACGTGGCGACCGCGACGGTCGACCCCGACGACCCCGAGATGGTGGCCCGGATCGACCGGCACCGCGCCGAGCGCCCCGCGGGATGGACGACCCGCGAGGTCCCGCGCGACCTGGAAGGGGCCTTGCCCGCGCTGGTGGCCGCGGAGGGTGCGGTGGTGATCGACTGCCTGACGCTCTGGCTGACCAACCTGATGCTCGGCCTGGGGGGGGCGGGGCGCTGGCCGACGAGGCGATCCTGGAGGCGGTCGATCGCGCCCGCGCCGCCTCGGCCGGCGGGCGGGCGCGGGTGATCTGGGTCTCCAACGAGGTCGGCTCGGGGATCGTCCCGACCGACCGCCTGGCGCGGCGGTTCGCCGACCTGCAGGGGTGGGCCAACCAGCGGCTGGCGGCCGGGTGCGACGCGGTCCACCTCTGCGTGGCCGGGCTGTCGCTCCGGCTGAAGTGATGAGTGATGAGTAATGAGTGAGATTTGCAAAAGAATTTCTGATTTTGACTCATTACTCATTACTCATCACTCATCACTCTGTAGTGAGGAGCGATCCGGTGACGTCGAGGGGGGTTCGGGTGCGACTGGCGACCTTCGGGCTGGGCCTGGCCCTGGCCCTCGGTCCGGTCGCGTCCGGCGCGGGCCGCCCCCGCCGCGTCGCGGGCGGCGCGGGGCCCGACGGTCTACCACAAGAGCCGGTCGTTCCGCATCCCGTTCAACGTCGACCCGGCCGAGCGGCCCCGGCTCTCCGAGGTGCAGCTCTGGGTCTCGGACGACTCGGGGTTCACCTGGAAGATGGCCAGCCGGACGACCCCCGACCGCCCCTCGTTCACCTTCCGCGCCCCGCGCGACGCCGAGTACTGGTTCGCCGTGCGGACGGTCGACACCCAGGGCCGGATGTACCCCGACTCCGACCAGCAGGTCGAGCCGAGCATGAAGGTGGTGGTCGACACCACGCCCCCCTCGCTCGTCCTGGAGCCCGAGGGCCGCCGCGGCAGCGCGGCGACGGTGCGCTGGGAGGTCCGCGACGAGCACCTCGACCTCGCGATCGCTCCTGATCGAGTACCAGGCCGAGGGGGCCCGCGAGTGGCGCCAGGTGCCGATCCGCCACCCGGCCCTGATCGGCAGCGAGACGTGGGACGCCGGGACCGCCGAGCCGCTGCGGGTCCGCGCCTCGGTCTCCGACAAGGCGCGGAACACCGCCGAGGCGGTCATCGGCCTGCCCGAAGGGACCCCGACCAACCCCGGGATGGCCGCGACCGACGCCGCCGACTTCACGGCCCCGCCGCCGATCTCGCCGATCTCCTCGGGCCGAGCTTCACGCCGATCGACCCGACCCGCCGCGCGGCGCCGCCCGCCGCGACCGCTTCCCCTCCCCGGCGACCGTCGCGGACGGTCAATCCCCCTTCGGCAACGAGCCCGACCCGTTCGGCGGTGGCGGGCCCGCCGCGGCGGCCCGGCGGGGGCGGGGCGCGATCGTCGGGGGGGGGCAGACGCTGCTGGTCGGCAGCCCCCGGTTCGCCGTGCAGTACGCCGTCGAGGACGCCGGCCCGAACGGGCCGGCCACCGTCGAGCTCTGGGCCACGCAGGACGGCGGCCAGCACTGGAGCCGGCTCGGCGAGGACCCCGACCGCGCCTCGCCGTTCGACGTCGACCTGCCCGGCGAGGGGACCTTCGGCCTGAGCCTGGTCGCCCGCGGCAGCAGCGGCCTGGGCGACCGCCCCCCCGCCCCCGGCGAGCCTCCGCAGATGTGGGTCGAGGTCGACAGCACCCCTCCGCGCGTCCAGCTCAACCCGCCGATCGTCGGCACCGGCAAGAACCTCGGCAAGGTCGCGATCACCTGGCGCGCCGCCGACCTCCACCTGGCGCACCGCCCGATCGTCCTCTCCTGGAGGGCCGACCAGCCCGGCGCCTCGTGGCCGCCGATCACCCCGCAGCCGATCGAGAACTCGGGCACCTACATCTGGACCGTGCCGCCCGATCTGCCGCCCCGGTTCCACCTCCGCGTCGACGCCGTCGACACGGTCGGCAACCGCGGCTCGGACGAGACGACCGACCGCGAGCCGGTGATCGTCGACCGCGCCCGCCCCCGCAGCCGGATCATCGGCCTCGACCCCGGCATGCGCAGCGGAGCCGGGCCGAGCGCGCGGCCGATCCGCTGAGTGGGGGTCAGGGGAGGGGAGATGGAGGATGGGGATGATCCAACCCCCATCCCCCGATCTCCATCCCCCACCCCGGGCTCAGGGGCGCGGGCCGCCCGCGTCGCGGCGCCGGGCGGCGCGGCGCCGCGACGCGGCGGCGGCCGTCAGCAGCAGCGCGGCGGTGGCCGCCGGCACCAGCGAGGCGGGCTCGGGCACGATCGCCGGCCCCGACCCCTGCGCGAACACGCCGGCCGAGCCGTTGCCGCCGACAAAGCCTGCTCCGCCGCCGAGGCTGTAGCTGGCGGTGCTGCCGCTGAAGACGTTGGCCAGGACGAGGATGCGGCCCCCGCCGCCGCCGCCGCCGCCGCCGCCGACAGCGCCGCCGCCGCCGCCGCCGCCGCTGACGTCGAGGACGGACGTGCCCAGCGTCACCGCGTTGGCATAGAGCAAGATCCCGCCGCCGCTGCCGCCGCCGCCGCCGACGGTGCTTCCGGCCCCGCCGGCCCCGCCGGTCGCCGCGACGGACGCCCCGGTGAGGATCGAGAGCGCGCCCGAGGCGCCGAGCTCGATGGCCCCGCCGCCGCCGCCGCCGCCGCCGCCGCCGCCGACAGCGCCGCCGCCGCCGCCGCCGCTGCCGCCGACGAGCGCCACGGCCAGGTCGCCATACGTCCCGCCGCCGGCGCCGCCGCCGCCGCCGCCGCTGCCGCCGGCACCGCCGAAGCCGCCGCCGCCGCCGCCGCCGAGGCCGATGCCGCCGCCGCCGCCGCCGCCGGGGCCGTTGCCAGGGAGGCCAGCCCCAACGAGGCCGCCGAAGATGCCGCCGCCGGCGCCGCCGCCACCGCCGCCGCCGACGCCGGAGCCGGCGGCGGCGCCGTTGCCGTTACCGCCGGAGCCGCCGCTGAGGCTGAAGCTCCCGCCGCTGATCGTCAGGTTGCCCTGCGACAGCAGCGCCAGCGGGTTCGACCCGACGACGCTGAACGTGGCGCCGCCGCTGATGCTGATCGAGCTGAAGTCGAAGACCGCCACGCCGCCGGAGGTCACCCCGGTGAACGAGGTCCCCGGCCCGGTCAGCGTGTCGGTGCTGGTGTTGATGGTGTAGCTGCCGCCGCTGGCGGTGAGCGTCCCCAGCGACGGGAAGCTGCCCGGCGACAGCGGCGCCGCCACCGCCGGATTCGCCGAACCCACCCCGAGCAGCAGCGCCGCCGCGACTCCCCCGCGGCGCGGCGTGACATGGCCTGGATCATCGCATCCCTCCCGGTCCATCCTGTCGATCGTCGCGAATTCGACATCGGCCGTGCCGCGCCCGCGGGGGGCCCGCGACGGGGCGGGTGCGCCGGCCGTCGGCGCGGGCCCGACCCGCGTCGACGTCGCTCGCACGGCCGCCTCCGGGCCTGGACCCCGGTCGAGTGGGCATGCGAAGATGTCATCTTGCAAGGCCGGTTGGCAATGTTCAAGATCGTTCTCAAGAAAATTGTTTCCTTGAATCACGTATGATCGACCAGTCCCCGGGAAAATCGGCCGGGTGCCGCGGGTCGTCCTCAACTCGTGTTTAAGCCAAGGATTGCGGCGCACGGATTGAGGACGACCCGCGGCACCCGGCGATCCCGTCCCGAGGCCCCGCCGCCGCGCCGGGCGAAAATCGGGGCCGATCCGGAAGAAAATGAGAGCGCCCCGCCCGGTCGCCTCGATTGTATGTAATGAAGGGCGGCGCTGCCGCTCCGCACCGCAGACCGCCGACGCCCGGCGACCGGATCGGCAGAGCCCGCCCCGCCAGGACCCGCACCCATGACCGGCATCCCCGAATCCCCAGCCATCCCCGCAGATGTCCCAGCCGCCCCGAAGCGCGGGGGCGGCCCCAGAACTCCGGAAGGGAAATTGCGCTCGAGGCGCAATAGTCTCAAGCACGGGTTGAGGTCGGAGGTCGTGCTCCCCGCCGACCTGGCCGAGGCCCTGGACCGCCGCACCGCCGAGTTCACCGCCGACTTCCGGCCCCGAACCTCCTACGCGGCGTTCCTGGTCCGCGACATGGCGCTGGCCTCGGTGCGGCTCGACCGCTGCGCCGAGATGTGCATCGTCGACGACGACCGCGTCCGCCGGCGCGCCCGGCTGATCTGGGGCCACGACCGCCGGATGGCCGTCGAGGGCCTCGGCGCCAAGCTCGCCAAGGACCCGACCCGCGTGGCGCCGGCGCTCCGCGGCTGCAAGCAGGGGGCCGACTGGCTCCGCGAGCGCTGGGAGTCGCTCGGCGAGATCCTCACGAACAAGGGGGCCTGGACCGACGAGCAGCGCCGGCTGGCCTTCGACCTGCTCGGCGTCCCGCCGGCGCCTGCGCGACGGCGGCCAGATGCTGCCGCCGCCGGACGACATCGACGGGCTGGCGGAGGTGGTCGCCGAGCGGATCGCCGGGCTGGACGAGGACTGCGCGGCGGTGCTCGACGAGGCCGATGCGGCGGAGCGGGCGATGGCGATGTGCGGCATGGCGCTGGAGGAGGACGCGGCGACGGCGCGGCTGCGGAGGTACGAGGGGAGTGCCGGCGCGCCTTCCACGCGGCGAAGGCGGAGTTGCTCCGGCTCCGCGAGGCGGAGGCGGAGGCGGAGGCGGCCCGGGGGGGCCCGCCGCCGTCGCACAAGGCGCCGTTGACGGGCGCCGCGGTGGACTTCCTGGCGAAGCGGTCGCGGGAGGCCAACCAGGCGCGGGCGGCGGCGCGGCTGGAGCAGATGACGGCGGCGGCGTCCGCCGAGAAGCCCGCCCCGGCGCCGGTCGTCGAGCGGCCGGTGGCGACCGCGGCGCCGGCGCCCCGACTGGTGCCGACCGCGGCGCCTTTGAATCGCCACGAGCGCCGCGCCCAGGCGAAGCGCGACCGCCAGGCCGACCGCCGCGCCGGCCGCTGAGCGGTCGCCGATCGGCCCATCGGGGCCCCCCATCCGTCATAACGCCGAGCCGACCCGCCCCTCCGGCGCCCCCCGTGCGCGCCGGATACGGCATTTCGGCCCTCATCCCGTCCCGGGTGGCCTGCCCACGCCCTCGTGGGCATGGTGTGGGGCGCCCATCCCATGCCCACGAGGACGTGGGCAGGCCACCCAGGGACTCGGGCGCGAACGAACTCGACGGCTGGGGCGCGAACGAACTCGGGTGCCTCAGGCGGCGGGCCCGAGCAGGTCCTTGACGGCGTCGCGCTCCTGCTGGAGCTCGGCGGCGGAGGCGTCGAGCCGCTTGCGGGCGTCGTCGTCGATCGGCAGGCCCGGGACGATCGACCAGCCGGCCGCCGTCGGCCGTCAGCAGCGGGAAGCTGTAGATCAGGCCGGCGGGGATGCCGTAGCTGCCGTCGGAGACGACCCCGCGCTGGACCAGTCGTCGCCGGAGGTGGGGAGCGTGGCCGAGCGGACGCTGTCGATCGCCGCGTTGGCGGCCGAGGCGGCCGACGAGGCGCCCCGCGCCTTGATCACCGCCGCGCCCCGCTTGGCGACGGTCGGGATGAACGTCTCGGCGAACCAGGCGTGGTCGGTGATGACCTCGGTGGCCGGGCTTGCCGTCGATCCGGGCGTTCTTGTAGTCGGGGTACTGGGTGTCGCTGTGGTTGCCCCAGATCGTCATCCGCGTGACCTTGCCGACCGGCACGCCGGCCTTCCTGGCGAGCTGCGCCGCGGCGCGGTTCTGGTCGAGCCGGGTCATGGCGAACCAGCGGTCGGCGGGGACCTTCGGCGCGTGCGACTTGGCGATCAGGCAGTTCGTGTTGCACGGGTTGGCGACGGTCAGGACGCGGACGTTCGGGCCGGCGGCGTCGTTGATCGCCTGGCCCTGGCCGGTGAAGATCGGGCCGTTGGCGCGGATCAGGTCGGCGCGGCTCATCCCCTCCTTGCGGGGCAGGCCGCCGACGAGGATCACCCAGTCGGCCCCCTCGAACGCCGCCGTCGGCCTTGTCGGTCGCCTTGACGTCGGCCAGGAGCGGGAAGGCGCAGTCCTCCAGCTCCATCAGCGTGCCGTTCAGGGCCGGCAGGGCCGGGGTGATCTCCAGGAGGCTGCAGCGACGACCGGCTGGTTCGGGCCGAACAGGCCCCCCGAGGCGATCCGGAAGATCAGGGCGTAGCCGATCTGGCCCCCGGCCCCGGTCACGGCGATGCGGATGGGTGCGGTCATGGCGAATTCCTCGAAGTAATGAGTGATGAGTGATGAGTGATGAGCGATGAGTGGAGAGTCGGGAGTGAAGCAGGACGACGGTGCCCGGATTTCCCCGGAGCACTCGTCACTCATTACTCATCGCTCATTACTCGTCACGGGCGACGGCCTTGAGCTTGGCCTGCATCAGGGCCATCTCGCGGGGCAGGTGGCGGGCGCCGGCGATCAGCACGACGCCCGAGAGCAGCAGCGCCGGGACCACGACGAGCAGGCCGGCGACGATGTTCTCGGGCGGCTGGCCGGCGACCTGCGTCGGCACGGCGCCGATCGACCGCAAGCGCCCGGCCGATGCGAGCTGGCCATCGTCGTCGGGTCGCCGAACAGGTCGGCCGCCTTGCCGATCAGCCAGGGGGACCAGATGTCGCCCAGGAAGTGGATCGCGAAGATGCGAGATCGGCGTAGCGCCGCGGCGCGGAGGTTCGGCTGCACCACGTTGGCGATGATCGCGTTGCACGGGCCCGGTGTTGACGAACATCAGCGCCTCGGCGGCGAAGATCGCGGCGAAGATCGCCGGCTCCGAGGTCGAGAACAGCGCCATCAGCACGAACGGGATCGACCGCGAGCATCGCCACGCCCGGCACGAGGAACAGCGCCTGCGGCCTCGTCTTCGCCAGGCGGTCGGAGAGCCAGCCGCCGAGCGACATCCCGACCACGCCGCGGCGAACGTGACCACGCCCGAGGATCGCCACGGCGCCGCTCCTGGTCGATCTGCCGGGTGTTGAACAGGTAGTTCGGCACCCAGACGAGCATCCCGCCGATGGCGAACGTGTAGGCGGCCATGCCGAAGACCGAGTAGGTGTACGACGAGTTGACCATCAGGTCGACGTAGTCCTCGCGGCGTCGCCCCGGCCTTCTCGTGCGCCCGGAGCCGGTCGACGTCGACCCCCTCGCTCGCCCCCCGCACCGGCTCGGGCAGGAGGAAGGCCACCAGGGCCGCGGCCAGCGCCGGCGCGCCGACGACGAAGAAGGCCAGGTGCCAGTCGTACTGCTTGGCGATGTACGACCCGAGCGCCGATCCCCAGCGCGCTGCCGATCGGCATGGCCAGGTAGAACGCCGACATCAGCCGGGCCCGCTGCTCGCGCGCGAACAGGTCGAGCAGGATCGTCGGCGCGATCACGCCGTAGGTCGCCTCGCCGATCCCGAGGAAGCTCCGCGCCAGCGCCAGGTGGCCGTAGCTCCGCGCCAGGCCGCTGCCGAGCGTCGCCAGGCTCCAGACGCCCGACCCCCAGCGCCGAGCAGCCAGGTCCGGCGGTAGCGGTCGCCCAGCCAGCCCATCACCGGGCTGAACACCGAGTAGCTGACCAGGAAGATGCTCGTCAGCAGGCCCCACTGCGCGTTGCTGATCGTGCAGCTCGCGCCTTGACCTGCGGCTGCATCGGCCATCAGCACGTTGCGGTCGAGGTAGTCGAGCAGGTTCATCGCGAACAGGACGACGAACGTCGCCATCGCCCAGCGCGGGGCCGCCGTCGCCGACGGCCCTCGGGCCGGCCCAACCTCGGTGCTGACGTGCATCACGACGCGATCCCCTCCCGACGGCCGATGGCCCCCGGGCGATGCTACGACAAGCCCCGGGGGGCGTCCAGGGGGGACCGGCGCCGATCGGCGTCCCGCGCTTTCCCAGGACAGACGACACCCGGAACCCGATAATATCTTCAGGGGGGCAGCGCGAGTGGGGGGTGGAGAGTGGGGAGTGGAATCGCTGTCCTGATCTCCCCACTCTCCACCCCCCACTCCCCACCCAATCCTCGACCCGCACCAGGAGCCGGAACGCCTGGAGGAACCGCTCGAAGCTGGCGGGGGTGATCGACTGCGGGGCGCGGAGGCGGATCGTCTTGCCCTCGTCGCGGTCCCAGAGCCGCAGGTCGAGCCGCACCTCGGCCGCGCGGGCGCGCGGCGGCCGGGGCCGTGCGGCGACGGCGCGGCGAGGGGGGCCGCGGCCTCGGGCTTCGCGACCGGCCCGGGGGGGCCTTCGGGGCGGAAGACCTGGTCGTCGCCCAGCGCGCCGGCGAACCGCGCCGATTCGAGGAACGCCTCGGCCGCCTGCCGCTTGGCCGAGGCGATGATCTGGTGGTTGTGGTAGAGCACGTTGCCCAGGATCTCGGCGTCGGGCACGCGCTTGCCGGCCAGCCGCTCGGCGAGCTCGGCGTAGAGCGGCGGCTTGAGCAGCGCCTGGCGATGGAGGCGGCCCAGCCCGGACGGGTCGACCGGGTGGAGGATCTCCCGCGCCAGGGGGGTCAGCGCGTAGCCGTCGCCGGTCAGGCTCAGCAGGCCGAACTGCCTCGCGGCGCTGAGGCGGGCCGAGAACGTGTTCGTCTTGATGTTCTTGTAGCCCAGCGCCGAGGCGATGTCGGCCGCCGACAGCCCGTCCACGCCGAGCTCGTCGATCGACTCGCAGAGCTTGAGGCCCTCGGCCAGCGCCGACGCCGGGATATCGCGTGCTCCGCTCGCGCTTGGGACGGGCTGTTGACGGCGAGCTGGGTTCTTCTGGGCTCGACATGATTCGTAGCGGATCTTCCGACCGGCCCGACGGACCCCGTCCCCCTCGACCCCGCCCCGTCGTCTCGTGAGGTCCCCGATCGTAACGCACCGCACGTCGCCGGTCGATAGGCGTCCGCCCGGCCCCCGCGACCTCCGCCCGGTGCGCGTCGAGGGCCCCCGAGGGGCTACGACCGACGCCACATCCCGTGACGCTCGTCGGATTTTTCACCTCTTGGGAATAATCGCCTCCTGATGTCGCATAGATATTCCTCGGGCGCAGCGGTGCGCCGGCCGCGGGATCGGGCCCCGACGGCCCCGCGAGGGGCGCCTACGCCGATCCGGGGAGATCGGGAGGGGGCCGGCGATCCCCATCCAACCTTCAGATGAGAGAGAGGAGACCCTGCGATGACAGCCTTGTTGATCGGCGCGGCCCGGACGATCGGAGGCGTGGCGGCCCGGGCGCGGGCGGATGGCCGGAGATCCATCCCGCTCGGGGCCCTGCTCGCCCCGGTGCTCGTGCTCGGCATGGCCGGGTCGGGCCGGGCGCAAGTCAAGATGGTCACCAACGTCCCCGACTTCTATCAGCATCAGTTCTGGGTGGGGCTCCCCGGGGGCGGGGGCGGCCCGGCCGGATGGGAGGCGACCGGCGGCTGGTGCCTCCCCACGGCCATCACCGACGCGCTCTATCCCTGGAAGGTCCAGGCCAACTACGGCGGGCTGTTCGACAACAAGATCACGACGGCGGCCCAGTGGCTGCCGGCGTCGGGCGTCGCCATCAATGACGTCCGGCCTTTCGGGGCGGACATCAACGGCTACCTCGAGAGCAAGATGCTCGGCTCGACCGCCAACGCGGCGGGCAACCCCTCGTTGAAGGCGATGACGTTCCAGGTCGACGCGACGACGGGCAACGTCTCGGTCAACCTGGCGGCGGGCCGGACCGAGGTCGTCAACAAGGCCGGGACGAACTACACCGCGATGAGCCTCTATTCGGCCCTCCAGGACCAGGGACGGACTTCGGTCCTGATCCTGAACAAGACGCCCGCCTCCTTCGGCAACAATCTCTGGTGGGCCAACGACAGCTACCACGCGGTGGCGGGCGCCGGCTATGACGCCGCGAAGCAGCAGATCCTCGTCGCCGACCCCGACTCGAACAAGGGGAACCTCGCCGCCAACGCGGGCTGGTGGAATGTCATCGCGAACCCCTCGCCGCCGCCGCCGAAGATAACGGACCTGTCCGCGGCCAGCAAGGCCGCGGCGATCGCCCTCGTCCAGGCCAACATGTACACCGCCGCCGACGGGGCGGCCGCCCCACCCCTGCCCGGCAACCTGAATGGCGCCGGCGGGGGCAAGACCTATACGAACTCCGACCTGTACGGGACCATGACGCTCGACAACAAGGGGCTGGTGACCGCCGGCGACAACGCCAATTACGTCAACACGCGGATCGCCGACATGCTCATGATCTCGCCGACGCTCGCCGCCGACACGGGGTTCAAGCTCAACGCCGGCAAGTTCGAGTCGACGTTCGCCTTCATGGGCGACGTCAACAGCAAGGTCGACCAGATCGAGCTCTTCCCGACCGTATCGCTGGCCGATAGCGAGTTCGCCGGCCCCCAGGGGGGCGGCTGGGGCACGTCCGAGGTGACGGTGGACCCTTACGGCTACGCCAGGCCCGGCGGGGGCCTGGAGCTGACCGCCAATAGCCTCGGCAACGACCTCTCGTCCGGCGGGCTGCTCGGCGGCGTCACCCTCGACACCTTCTCCCAGTTCAGCTCCTTCGACGTGTACTACCACGACAGCCTCACGGGCGATTGGGTCGTGCAGTCGGAAGGGGCCGACCCGCTCGATCTCCCCCTCGATCAGCAGTTCCAGGCCGTGCCGGCGCCCCCCTCGTGC
Source organism: uncultured Planctomycetaceae bacterium (assembly GCA_963708145.1). Classification (GTDB taxonomy): domain Bacteria; phylum Planctomycetota; class Planctomycetia; order Isosphaerales; family Isosphaeraceae. Next base: position 2,228,267 of record OY970189.1, read on the forward strand.
GTGATGCTGGCCCTCGGGCTGGGGATCGCGGGGATTGTCGCCGGGATACGGGGACGCGGGCGGGCGGCCAGGGCCCTGGTGTCGTGCCATGCCGGAGGATGAGCCCGATCCGCCCCGGCCGGGTGGCCGGTCGAGCCGCGGCGCGCCCCGGCCACCCGGCCGGGGCGGCGTGCTGCACACGCCCTACCGCGCGGAGAGGCCGGACGCCTATCGACCCCCGCCGCTGGCGGCCGGCTGCGACGGCGGCTCCTTGAGCGATTCGAGGTACGCGATCAGGTCGGCGAAGTCCTGCGGGCTTGAGGCCGTCGACCAGGCCGTTGGGCATCAGCGAGACGTCGCTGGTGCGGCGCTCCTCGATGTCGGCCTTGGGGATGCTTGACCAGCTTGGCGTCGGCGTCCTCGATCTCCAGCGCCTCGGCCGTGTCGTTCTTGACGATCCCGGTCAGGACGCGGCCGTCGGCGATGGCGACGACGACCGGCTCGTAGCCCGAGGAGATCCGCTGCGACGGGTACGAGGACCGAGTGATCAGCTCGTCGCGGCCGGTACTTCGCGCCGACGCTCGACAGCTCGGGGCCGACGCTCCCCCCCTGCTTGCCGACGGCGTGGCACTTGACGCAGGCCAGCCCCTTCAGGTCGAGGAACAGGGCGCGGCCGTGCTCGGGGTTCCCCTTCTCCTTCATGGCGAAGGAGCGGAACGCCTCGGGGTCGAACGCGCCGGCGGCCGGGGCCTTCAGGAAGGCGTAGTCGCCCGGGACGGTCACCGCGACGGCGAACTGCCAGGTCCCGTCGCCCCGTCCTGCCGGACTGGAGCAGGATGCGGTTGGTCCCCTTCACGAGCTTGACGTCGACCCGCGATGCGCCGGGCCTGGACGACGCGGCCGTCGCCGGGGTCGTAGACCTTCCGGCCGTTGAGCCAGAGGGTCCGGAACTCGCCCCGCTCGAAGACCAGCTTCGCCTCGCGGGCCTCGGGGCTGTCGGACCTCGGCGTAGGCGAAGGCGGCGACGCGCTCCTTGGCCTGCGGGAAGAGCGGGACCAGGTCGACCCGGCCCTGCGTCGTCGGCCTGCACCTCCTGCCAGGCGACCGGCTGCTTGTCGAGGCCGACGTAGGTGCGGGTCGCGTCGATCGGCTTGCTCGGCGTCGACCGGCGGCTTGTCGCGCGACGTCGAACGGGCCGAGCACGCGCCAGTCGGTCACGGGGCTGGGCACGGTGAAGACCTTGCGCAGCTCGGGCACGATCGCCGACGGCAGCTCGTGCCGCGCGGCCAGTCTGCTCGAGGACCGGCGCGGCCTGCGTCGCGGACCTTCGCCAGCGCCTCGGCCGACGCCTTGCGGAGGTCGGGGCTCTTGTCGGCCAGGCCGCGGAGGTAGACCGGCAGGGCGAGCAGGTCGGGCATGGCGGCCAGCGCCAGCGTCGCCTCGTAGCGGGTCTCCTCGCGGCTCGGCCGCCTTGATCAGCGCGGGGATCGCCTCGCGGTCGCCGAGCATCCCCAGCGCGGTGATCGCGGCCTCGCGGACCCCGGTCGTCGGGGTCGTCGAGCATCGCCCGCAACGGCGCGGCCGCCCCCTGGAGCTGCGCCGATCTTGCCGAGCGCCTCGGCGGCGGCCGCGCGGACGGCCGGCTCGCGGGCTCTCGAGCGCCGCGACCAGGGCGCGACGGCCGCCTTCGCCTTGAACCGGCCGAGCGCGGCGATCACGCCGGCCTGCCGGTCGGCGGCCAGGTCCCCCGCGTCGAGCAGCTCGACCAGCGCCGCGATCGCCACGTCGGTCCCGATCTCCTCGACGGCCGCCAGCGCGGCCTCGCGGACCGGCTCGGGGTCTTCGCGGTCGCGGACGGCGGCGATCAGGACCGGCAGCGCCTCCTTGTCGTCCATCGTGCCGAGCGCCGCGGCGATCGCCCGGCGGACGTCGGCGTCGTCCTCGGCGGCGAACCGCTCGCGGAGCGTCGGCAGCGAGTCGCGGTCGTCCGTCTCGACCACGGCCGCGACGGCGGCGATCCGGACCGGCGCGAGCGGCGTCGGTCAGGCTCGCGGCGGATCGCCCCCAGGACGATCGGCGTCCCCTCCCACTCGACCTCCTTGGCCGGCGGCTTGCCGCGGGTCGGGCGGGTGCCCCACCACTTGCCGTCCCACGGCTTCGTCCTTGCGGTGCCCCTGCGCCAGGTACATCAGGGCCCGGGTCCGCTCGTCGACCGGCCGGTCGGCGTCGGCCCGCGTAGGCGGCCAGGGCCGCGGCGGCGTCGACGTCGTAGTCCATCTCCATCGCGGCCAGGACGCCGGCGCGGACCTTCGGGTCGTCCGACGTCGAGCCCGGCGGCCGCCGCCTTCCAGTCGTCGATCCGCCGCAGCGCCTGCCGCGCGGCGAAGGCGAGATAGGCGTCGTCCTCGGCCAGCACCGGCAGCAGGGCGAGCACGGCGCTCCGTGTCCTTGATCCGCCCCAGCGCGATGACCGCCTGGAGCCGGACGGTCGGCTCGGGGTCCTTCAGCAGCGGGATCAGCGGCTTGGAGTCCTCCGGGCCGCCCGACCATCCCGACCGCCCTGGCCGCCTGCGCCCGGAGGTCGGCCTCGGGGGCCTTCAGGAGGCCCTCCAGGATCGGCGCGGGGGCCTCGCGGTCCCGCGGGCGAGCGCGACGAAGGTCCAGATCAGGTGCCGACGCGCCACGGGGTCGGTCTTCGGGTCGCGCAGGGCCGCGCACGACGGGGCGATAGGCCGCCTCGTAGCCCTTCTTGATGATCGCCGCCTGGGCCCGCATCCGCTCGTTGAACGAGGGGTGGGCGAGCTGCTTGATCTGGGCCTCGATCGGGTCCGAGTCCTTGCCGCGGGGGCGGGTCTTGATCGCTCGCCCTTGTAGGTGATGGCGAAGACGCGGCCGACCTTCTCCTGCTTGGTGCCCCAGCCGCCCATGTTCCAGTCGGCGACGTAGAGGGTCTTGCCGTCGTAGCGAGAGGGCCAGGTCGATCGGGCGGAAGGCCTTCAGGCCGTCGGGGGTGGCGAAGTCGATCGCCTCGGCGACCTTGAAGGTCGAGCCGTCGGGGGCGAACCGGAAGGCCTGGACCTTGCCCTTGCCCCACTCGGCCCAGAAGCCGACGCCGCGGTACTTCTCGGGCCAGGCGTCTTCCTTGTAGATCAGGGCGCCGCAGGGGGAGCCGCCGCCGTACTCGGCCATCCGGGGGAGCATCCGGTCGGGGCGGTCGTGGTAGTCGTAGGGATAGCCGTAATAGCCGCTGTCGATGTGGTGGGTGACGCGGGTCCACCAGCCGTCGCCGTCGTCGGTGTTGTCGTAGGTGAAGATGTTGTCGCGGTCGTCGAGGTTGGGTTCGAGGTGGTTGCGGGTGCCGGTGGAGACGACCTCGATGCCGGTGCCGTCGGGCCGGCAGCGGACGACGCCCCCGCCCTCGATCTGGATCGTCCGGCCGTCGGGCCCGGTCGCGTGCGGGATGCCCTTGTCGCCGACGGCGATGTAGAGGTAGCCGTCCATGCCGAACTGGAGGCCCGAGACGATGTGGTCGTTCAGGCCCCGGTTGGCGGTCGGGCCGAGGTCCTTGAACAGGTCCTTGCGATGGTCGGCCTTGCCGTCGCCGTCGTCGTCGCGGAGGACGGTCAGGAAGGGCATGTGCGAGACGTAGAGCCGGCCGTCGTGCCAGGCCATGCCGAAGATGGCGCGGAAGCCGTCGGCGAAGACGACCGGGTCCTGGCCGTCGCGGAAGACGAGGATGCGGCCGTCGCTTGGCCTCGTAGGGCCCGACCTGGTCCATCGGGTCCTCGGCGACGTACAGGGCGCCGTCGGGCGCGGTGGCGACCTGGCAGGGGTACTCGACGGCCGGGACGGTCGCGACCAGGCGGACCTCGAACCCCTCGGGCACCTTGGGCAGGTCGGCCCGCGCCGGGGGGGCCAGGATCGTCGCGATGGCCAGGATCAGCAACGCGGGCGGGGCCCGGCGGGGGCGAGCGGACGACATGCGTGGGTTCCCCAATCGCGAGCGGGGCGGGGCCGGGTCGGCACGATTCGACCCCGCCGCCGCCCGGGCCTTCAACGGGCCGCCCGGGCCCTCGGGCGCGGATTCGCAGGACGGCGCGGCCTCGAAGTCCCGATGATCTCTCAGGGGGCCTGACGCGGCCGGGCCGGACGGCCGCCGTCGAATGGCACCGGCGGGCCCGCGATGGCTTGACAGGCCGCCGATGCGGCTGGCCGATACTGGCAGTGCTCGACGCCCTGCCATGAGGCATCCTCCGCATTCGGTCCTCCGGGACGGTCGAGCGGGAGGCAACGGACCACGGACGTCCACGAAGGCCACGTTCAGCTTTGCAACGGCGACGTTGCGGAGAGGCATCCAGCCATGAGCGAACCCGCCATGCTGGCGGACCATATCGATCAGCAGACCGAGGCGATCCTCGCCGTCTGGAGGGCGACCGTCGAGCGGGTCGGCGACGTGCCCGAGGCGGAGCGGCTGTCGCACGCCGAGTTCCTCGACCACGTCCCCGCGCTGCTCGACCGGCTGGCCGAGCGGCTCCGGGGCCGGCCCGCCGACGCCGCGCTGGAGGGCCGCAAGCACGGCCAGCACCGCTGGCGGCAGGGCTACGACATCGCCGAGGTCGTCAACGAGTTCGGCCACCTCCGCACGGCGCTGACCCGCGCCACGGCCGACTACGCCCGCAGCGCACCGCTGGGGCATCGACCGGCTCCAGCGATGCCAACGAGGCGATCGACGACGTCCTCGACGAGGCGACCGCCGAGAGCGTCCGCCAGTTCCAGGAGGACAGCCGGGCCGAGACGCAGCGAGGCGCTGGCCGAGGTCAAGAGGCGGCAGGCGGCCATCGAGGACGCCTGGATCGCCGCCAAGCTGGAGCAGGCCGAAGCTCCGGACGATCCTCGGCCACCTGCCCGCCGCCGTCTGGGTCGTCGACGCCGAGGGGAACGTCGAGGTCGCCAACCACGAGGCCGAGCGGCTCCAGGGCTTCGCCGCATGACGAGGGCGACGGCCGGCCGACGTCCGCCGGATCGTTCGCCGCCATCCCGTCGCTGCGGCCCGACGGCACCGCGCTGCCCGACGACGAGCGGCCGATCGCCCGCGCCCTGCGGGGCGAGGCGGTGACCCAGGAGGAGATGGTCTGGGTCGTCGGCGGCGAGCGCCGCGTCGATCCGATCAACGCCGCCCCGCTGCTCGACGCCGCCGGCGCGATCGTCGGCGCCGTGAAGGTGGCGCTGGACATCACGCCGCGCAAGCGGCTCGAGGCCGAGCTGGCCGCCTCCGAGGCGCGGTTCCGGACGATCGCCGAGAAGTCGCCCGTGATGATCTGGCGGACCGACGTCGACGGCCGCTGCGACTACGTCAACCAGGCCTGGAGCGACTTCCGCGGCCGGGGCCTCGAGCGCGGAGCGGGCGACGGCTGGACCGAGGGCATCCACCCCGACGACCGCGACCGCGTCCTGGCGACGGTCCGCGACGCGATCGGCCCGCCGCGAGCCGTTCGAGCTGACCTACCGCATGCTCCGCAAGGACGGCCAGTACCGCTGGATCGACGACCGCGGCACCCCCTACCACGACGACCGCGGGACGTTCCTCGGCTACCTCGGCTCGTGCCTCGACATCACCGAGCGGATCGAGCTGGAGGAGGCGCTGGAGCAGCAGCGCGCCGTCGCCGAGGAGGCGTCGCGGCACAAGACCCGGCTCGTCTCGGCGCTGTCGCACGACGCCAGGACGCCGCTCAACGCCGTCGTCCTGGCGGCGCAGCTGCTGGAGATCCACTTCGACGGCGGCCAGGACCCCGAGGTCCAGGAGTGCCTGCGCACGATCCGCCACTCGGTCCGCAACGTGCTCGACCTGCTCGGCGACCTGCTCAACCTCAGCAAGATCGACGCCGGGGCGCACGCCCGCCCGAGGTCGTCGCGGTTCCCGCTCGAGCCGTGCCTGGCCGAGTGCCTGGCGAGCATCGAGCCGCAGGCCCGGATGAAGGGGCTGGACGTCCGCCTCGAGCCCGGCCCGCTGGACGGGGACGAGCCTGGAGACCGACCGCTCGAAGCTCAAGCAGATCCTCAGCCAACCTGCTCTCGAACGCGCTGCGGTACACCGAGCGGGGCCACATCCGGATCTTCGGCGAGAAGGCGGCCGACCAGATCCGGATCGCGGTCGAGGACACCGGCGTCGGGATCGACCCGGACGACCAGCCGCGGATCTTCGACGAGTTCGCCGTGCTCGACAACCCGAAGCGGGCCGAGGGGGAGGGGACGGGCCTGGGCCTGGCGATCTGCCGGCGCCTGGCGAGCCTGCTCAAGGGGGAGATCACGCTGCGGAGCGAGCCGGGCCGGGGCAGCACGTTCACGCTGGTCCTGCCCAGCTCGGTCCTGACGCTGAGCCGCCCGCCCGCCGAGCCCGACGCCGACCTTCGAGCCGCCCGACGTCGACCGGGGGCGATCCTGATCGCCGAGGACCACCCCGACAGCCGCCAGACGCTCGCCCGCGTCCTCCGGCGGATGGGCTACCGCGTCCTGGAGGCGAGCAACGGCCGCGACGCGCTGGCGATGGCGGCCACGGAGCGCCTGCTCGCCGTCCTGATGGACGTGAACATGCCCGCTGATGGACGGGATCGAGGCGACCCGGTCGCTCCGCGCCGACGCCCGCACCCGCGACCTGCCGATCTTCGCCCTGACCGGCGACGTGACGACCGGCAACCAGCAGCCGGATCGGCGAGGCCGGCGTCAACGGCTACCTGGAGAAGCCCGTGACCTGGGACGCCCTGAAGCAGGCGCTCGGCACGCTGGCCCGCCGCCCGTCCGATTGACCGGGGCCTCGGGATTTGAGATTCCAGATACAAGATTTCAAAATCGGATATTTTGAAATCTAAAATCTTGCGATTTGAAATCTGCCACCCTCGGGCCGGGCCCCGGGGCCGCCGCGGCTCACGGCCCCGCGCCGCGCGCCACGAGGAGGGCGACCAGGGCCAGCCCTCCGGCCGCGAGCAGGAGCAGGCCGAGCGACCGCCAGGGGCGGAGCCGCAGCCCCTGCGCCGCGATCGTCGCCAGGATGCGGAGGCCGTCGCGGACGGCGCGGAGCTTGCTGGTCGTGCCGGCGGCGCGGGGGTGGTAGCTCACCGGCACCTCGACGACCCGCAGCCGCCGCGCCACCGCCTCGCTGGCCAGCTCGGCCTCGATCTCGAACCCCCGCGAGCGGGGCGTCACGGCGAGCCGGAACCGGCGGCCGAAGACGCGGTAGCCCGAGAGCAGGTCGCCCGGCGGGGCGCCGATCAGGACGCGGAACGCCAGCCGGATCAGCACGTTGCCCGCGGCCCGCACCGGCGACATCGCCCCCGCGCCGGCGACCGGCCGCCTCGCCCCGACGGCCATGTCGGCCGTGCCGTCGAGCACCGGCGCCAGCAACGGCCCGATCGCCTCGGCCGGGTAGGTGCCGTCGCCGTCGACCAGGACCACGGCGTCGCGGTCGGCCAGCGCGGCGAAGATCGCGCGGACGGCGTACCCCTTGCCCTGATCGGCGACCTCGACGACCCGCGCCCGCCCCCCGTGCGATGGCGCCGGTGCCGTCGGTCGAGTTGTTGTCGAAGACGACGACCTCGGCCCCCGGCAGCGCCGCCCGCCACCGCGCGACGACCTCCGCGATCGCCGCCGCCTCGTTGAAGCACGGGATGGCGACGGCGACCCGCGGACTCGCCTCATCGTTCGGTTCGGCCAAGCGTCTCGGGCCCTCGTCGGGCGTCCGGGAGGGGGCGGCGCCGACCGACGGCGCGGGGACGACCCCCGCCCCTCCGACTTTCCCCCGAGATTATGGCGCACGCGCCGCGGCCTCGCCAGTGATTCCATACCCGGGGCGGGGCCGTACCCCGGCGTTCAGGACCAGAGCGACCACGCCCCCGTGGCCAGGACGTAGGAGGCGATCAGGGCGTTGGTCGTCGCGTGTGCCACCACGGCGTCGGCCAGCTCCCCCGGCGATACAGGGCCCCGGCGTAGAGCATCCCGGCCAGCGTCCCGGCCAGCCATCGGCCGTGCAGGGCCCCGAACAGGGCCGAGGAGATCAGGAAGGACGGCCAGGAGGACCGCCCCGGGGGGATGTCGGTGAACTCGGCGGCGATGAGGCGGCGGGTCAGGAAGCCGCGGAAGGCTAGCTCCTCGGCCAGGGGCACCACGGCCACCGAGCCGACGACCCGGGCGATCAGCCAGCCCGCGGCCAGGGCCCTCGGCAGGCCGGCGAGGCCCTCCGCCAGGGGGTCGGGGCCGGTCCGCGACGGCGGCGGTTCCAGCGCCATCCAGACGGCGAATACCGCCACGCCGATCGCCGCCGCCCCCCACGACCAGGTCCGGCGCAGGTCGGGATGGTCGCGGCGGTAGACCCAGAGGACGATGCCCGCCGCGACCACGCGCAGGGGGTAGAGCCGGTCGAACCCGGCGGAGAGGGCGCCGGTGATCATCATCGTCGCGGTGAGGGCGAGCATCGGGGCCAGGTAGGCGGCCGTGGGGTTCGAACCTCCCGGGGACTCGTGGGCCTCTCCCCCCGCCCGGAAGAAGCGCGACCGTCGCGAGCACGCGACCAGGCCCAGGCCCACCGCGTTGAACGCCAGCCAGCCGGCGTGCGAGTGGAACCCGCCCGCGGCCACGGCCTTCGAAACCGTAGGTGCCGACGAGCACCAGGGCCGCGATCCGGGCCGAGTTGGCCAGCCAGATCACCGCCGTCCCGACCGGGACCAGCACCAGGGCCCGGGGGAACCGGAGATCGCGGCGGAACAGCCAGAAGTAGGCGGCCAGGAAGGCCCAGATCAGTCCGATGCCCTCGTAGCCCGAGCATTGCGGCGCGATCTGGACGCGGAACGTCGAGGTGCCGATGACGAACTCGGCCGGCCGGCAGACGACGACGAGCCCGCCCGTCCGGAGCAGGCCGGCGACGACGGCGAAGGTCCCCCGACTGAGCGGCGGCCAGAGCATCGCGGTCAGCGTGCCGGCGACCCGGGCGAGCGCACCGACGGCGAGGCCGATCAGGAGCGCATCCGCCCCCTGCCTCGCCAGGGGGACCCAGGCCCGCGGCGGCAGGACGGCCGCGCCCCAGCAGGACAGGGTCGCCAGCCCGGCGACCGACCAGGCCAGGAACCACGCCCCCGCGTGCGACAACGACCGGAGGTCCCCCTCCAGGAGGACGGCCGACAGCGCGGCGAAGGCGGCGAAGGCCGCGAGGTGGCCGAGCAGGTAGGCCCGCCACCGCCGGCCCCGCCAGAGCAGGCCGTCGAGCCTGCCGACCCCCTCCCACAGCCGGGCGCCGCGGAAGAGGGCCATCGCCGCCGCCGCCGCGACGGCCACCCGCAGGGCGGGCCCCAGTTGCCCGAACGGACGGGCCCACCACCAGTCCGCCTCGCGGAGCGGGTCCGTGTCGAAGCAGAGCGAGAGGGCCAGCGTCTCGGCCGCGAGCAGGGCGGCCAGGGCGGCCCACCGCCCGAGCGGCAGGTCCCCCCCGAGCCGGGCGCCTCGACGCGGATCGATGGTGATCGTCACGGGCTGGGCTCCGGGGGGACCGATCGCGGTCGTGCGGCCGATCGCGGGACTCGGGGACCGTCGCGGCCGAGGCTCAGCCGACCGGCGATGCCACGCGGCCGGGCCCGCCGAGCGGGGCCGGGCCGGGACGCCGGGCCCGGCCGGCGCGGGCGCCGCGGGGATGCCGCCGCGGAAGTAGAGCGGCAGGAGCGACCGGCGGTAATACGGGTCGCCGAACTTCCAGATCCGCGACTCGATCAGGTAGTGGAACACGAACAGGCCGTCGAAGATGGCGATCAACGCCCGCTGCGAGAAGGGCATCGACGCCTCGCGGGCCTGCATCAGTGCGCCCATGCCCAGCCAGGCGAATCGGGTCACCGGCACCGCCGCCAGGAGCACCAGGCCGTAGAACAGCACCCGGTGGCGGCGCACGAGGCCGAAGATCCGGTCGACCCGGCTCCCCGCCTCGAGCGGGGCGTGGAAGCACCGCGGCATCATCAGCACGTGATACTCGACGTAGTGCATCGCCAGCGCGGCCGCGTAGAGCGACGTGCTGTAGGCCGCCAGGCCCGCCGAGCAGGTCTGGAGCAGCAGATAGGCCAGCGGGGGGAGCAGAGCGGCCCGCGCGCCGCCCGCGCCCAGCTCAGGGCGAACCCGGCCAGCGTCCGCAGGAACAGCACGACGACCACCCCGGCCACGATCAGGGCCGCCGGCCGGTCGGGCCGGAACCTCCCGCCCGACAGGAAGGTGACGAACATCAGGAGCGTCAGGCCGGTGAAGTGGTGGTTCTCCGCCTGCTTCATCCACGGGGGGAACCAGCAGCCCGACCGCATCCGGAAGAGCTGGAGGACGCCGAAGGTCTGCCGGGTGGAATGCTGGAAGTCCATGAGGCGGACCCCGCCCGACAGGGCGAGGTCGACCACCGGCAGCGCGGCGGCGACCCCCAGCGCGTGATACAGGTCGAAGAAGATGAAGATGGCGGCGGGCAGGACGAAATAGGTCACGCGATTGGCCGGGGTGCTCCAGAAGTGGCGGCGGTTCGCCCCCTGGGCATACACCGCCAGCGTGATCACGAAGTGCGAGATCCCCAGCACGCCGATGTAGACCAGCCCGATCGACCACCGGAACAGGAACGTGTCGTCGCCCGCGGCCAGGAGGCCGAGGGGGACCGTCAGCAGGAAGAACGACCCCAGGATGAGGGCGGCCGGCCACGGCCCCTGGAAATAGCCGGCCTCGGCACGCCCATCGGCCGGGGATGTGGCGTCGATCGTTGTCATCGACCTCCCCTCTCGACTGTCGGGATGCTCTGCGGCGATTCCCCGTCCCTCCGGGCCTGGCGCTTCGCCCGGGGGGACGGGTCGACGGCGATCACTTGCGCCGTGCCGCGGTTGGTCAGGATCAGCACGGCGCCCGACAGCAGCGTCAGGCCGCTGAGCATCGAGCCGGCGTCGATCTCCGGGGTGCGGACCGATAGGCCGGCGAAGGCCGTGCCGCCGAGGGCGGACACGGCGATCCCGATCCCGACGAGGCGTCTCATCATCATCGCGGTTCTCTCCTCCAGGGATGCTGATGACCATCTCGCACCACCACACCGGCGGTGGCGAGACCTCGCGCGAACGAGGACGCTGGGCGAGGCCGGCCGCCGCCGCCTCGACGGAGATCGGGGGAATTGGATTCGCTTTCGAGGAGCGGCGGGCGGACCGGGACGCGGCCTCGCGCCCGGCGGCTTGCCCCCTCGCATCGGCCTCCTCGGACGTCGACGTCTCCCTCTCATCCGTCCACCGGCCCCGCATCGACGTCGGGGGGCCGGCATGAGGATTTCATTTGTAGCGGAGAGTTCGGATTAGGGCAAGGATGTCCCAGATAATATGAGGCCTTGATTCATCAGGTCCATGAGGACACCCCGTGGGAGTGCGCGGAACCGGCGCGGGGCGTGGCCCGGGGCCGGGCATCCCGACCGGGGATCAATCCGCGGATCGTGCCCGCGTCCGCCACGTTTCTTCAGACGTCGACCTCGCGCCGGCGGGCCCGGAGGGTCGGATAGCGGCGGCGGATCGGCTCGACCTCGCGGGCGAGGAACTCGGCGACCTGCTCGGGGGCCCGGCCGACGAACCGGCGCGGGTCCATCTCGGCGGCGTAGTCGAGCGGCGGGAAGGCCGGGTCGGCGCGGAGGCGGTCGATCAGGTCGTTGTCGCCGGCCCCCTGCTTCAGCCGCTCCGCGGCGGCCAGCGAGTGGACCCGGATGCGCTCGTGCAGGTCCTGCCGGTCGCCCCCGGCCCGGACGGCGGCCATCAGCAGGTTCTCGGTGGCCATGAACGGCAGCTCGTCGGCGACGTGCCGCGCGATCACCGCCGGGTGGACGACCAGCCCGGGGACGACGTTCAGGTACAGGCCGCAGCAGGGCGTCGGCCGCCAGGAACGCCTGCGGCAGGACCAGCCGACGCACGGCGCTGTCGTCGAGCGTCCGCTCCAGCCACTGCGTCGCGGCCGTCTGGCTGGCGGCGGCGGGCAGGGCCAGCAGGAACCGGGCGATCGAGCACATCCGCTCGGCCCGCATCGGGTTCCGCTTGTAGGCCATCGCCGACGAGCCGACCTGCTCGGCCTCGAACGGCTCCTCGACCTCGCGCTCGTGCGCCAGCAGGCGGAGGTCGGAGCCGAACCGGTGCGCGCTCTCGGCGAGCGCCGGCGAGGGTCGCGACCACCTGCGAATCGACCTTCCGCGAGTAGGTCTGGCCCGAGACGGGGTACGTCGCGGTCGAACCCGAACGCCTCGGCGACGCGGCGGTCGAGCTCCTCGACCTTGGCGTGGTCGCCCTCGAACAGGGCGAGGAAGCTGGCCTGCGTGCCGGTCGTCCCCTTGACGCCGAGGAACTTCAGGTCGGCCAGCCGCCGCTCGACCTCGCCGAGGTCGAGGATCAGCTCGTAGCACCAGAGCGTCGCCCGCTTGCCGACCGTGACCAGCTGCGCCGGCTGGAAGTGGGTGTAGCCGAGGCAGGGCAGGTCCTTCCAGCGGGCCGCGAAGTCGGCCAGCGCGTCGATGGCGCCGACGAGCTGGTCGCGGACCAGGCCGAGCGCCTCGCGGATCAGGATCAGGTCGGTGTTGTCGGTGACGTAGCAGCTGGTCGCGCCCAGGTGGATGATCGGGCGGGCGGCCGGGCGCGACGTCGCCGAGGGCGTGGACGTGGGCCATCACGTCGTGCCGCAGCCGCTTCTCGTGGGCGCGGGCCGCGTCGAAGTCGATGTCGTCGACCCTGGCCCGCAGCTCGGCGACCTGGGCCTCGGAGATGTTCAGGCCCGAGCTGCGCGCTCGGCCTCGGCCAGCGCGACCCAGAGCCGCCGCCAGGTCGAGAACTTGCGCTGCGGCGACCAGAGCTCGGCCATCTCCCGGCTGGCGTAGCGGGCGACGAGGGGGTTGTCGTAGGTGTGGTGCTGGCTCATGGGCCTCGTGCGTGGGATGGAGTCTCTCACGGATCAAGAATTTCGAATTTGAGCTTTCGGATTTGAAATCGGTCAGATCCCGCCCAGGACGCGGGCGCGGCCGACGCGGGAGATGGCGAGCATGAACGCGGCGGTCCGCAGCGTGATGCCCTTGCGCTGGGCGAGGTCGTAGACCTTGGCGAAGCTCTCGACGAGCCGGGCCTCCTCCTCGCGGCGGACCTGCTCGAGCGACCAGCGGAAGTGCTGGAGGTTCTGGACCCACTCGAAGTAGCTGACGATCACGCCCCCGGCGTTGGCCAGGATGTCGGGGACGACCGGGATGCCGCGGGCCTGGAAGACCTCGTCGGCCTCGGGCCAGGTGGGGCCGTTGGCCGCCTCGACGATCAGCCTGGCCTGGACCGCCCGCGCCATCGCGGCGTCGAAGACCCCGCCCAGAGCCGCGGGGATCAGGACGTCGACGGGCATCGTCAGGAGCTGCTCGTTGGTGCGTCGGCGTCGCCCCCCTTGAACCCGACGACCTTGCGGTTCATGGCGACGTGCTCGTCGAGCGCCGCGATGTCGATCCCCTCGGGGTTGGCGACGGCGCCGTAGGCGTCGGAGACGGCGACGACCTTGCCCCCCATCTGGTGGAGGAACCGGGCGGCGTGGCTGCCGACGTTGCCGTAGCCCTGGATGGCGAAGGTGGTCCCCGCGATCGTCGCGTCCGAGCGTGGCGAGCATCTCGCGGGCGACGATCGCCACGCCGTAGCCGGTGGCGGCCTCGCGGCCGGCCGAGCCGTGGAACTCGACCGGCTTGCCGGTCACGCAGGCGGGGTGGAAGCCGTGGTACTTCGAGTACTCGTTCATGATCCAGGCCATCACCTGCGCGTCGGTGCCGACGTCGGGGGCGGGGATGTCCTTGTCGGGGCCGATGAAGTCGTGGATCTGCTGGACGAACTTGCGGGTCAGCCGCTCGAGCTCGCCGCGCGACAGCTTGCTCGGGTCGCAGTTCATCCCCCCCTTGCCGCCGCCGAAGGGGAGGTCGACGACGGCGGTCTTCCAGGTCATCAGGCTGGCCAGCGACGCGGGCCTCGTCCTGGTCGACGTGCGGGTGGTAGCGCAGGCCCCCCTTGAACGGCCCCCGGGCGTTGTCGTGCTGGACGCGGTAGCCGATGAAGTTGCCGATCTGGCCCGAGTCCATCTCGATGGCCACCTCGACCCGCAGCTCGCGGTCGGGGGTGATCATCAGGGTCCGCATGTTGTCGGTCAGGTCGAGCAGCTTGGCGGCCTGGTCGAAATAGTAGTTCGTGGCCTCGAAGGCTTGCATCGGACGGCCGATCCCCGGTTAATGGGGGCCGTGCGGCCCCCTCGCGCGGCCGCACGACCCGATCGTACCGGACCACCCGCGCCGCCCGCAATGCGAGGGCGACCCGCCGGCCCGCCCCGGCCGACCTCCAGGACCCCCACCGATGCGCCCCTGGCTCCTCGCCGAGACGAACTACGGACACGTCAAGGCGCACCCCCCCGTCGAGGTGGCCGTCCTGCCGCTCGGGGCGACCGAGCCGCACAACCTCCACCTGCCCTACGGCACCGACACGCTCCAGGTCGAGGTCGTCGGCGAGCGCGCCTGCGCCCTGGCGCACGAGGCCGGGGCCGCGCGTCGTGCTCCTGCCGGCCCTGCCCTACGGCACCGAGACCAACCAGATGCGGTTCCCGATGGCCATGAACCTCAACCCCTCGACCGTCGCCCGGGTGATCGCCGACCTGGTCGACTCGCTGGCGGCGCACGGGGTCCGCAAGTGCGTCCTGCTCAACGGCCACGGCGGCAACGACCTGAAGTGGGTCCTCCGCGAGATGCACCGCGAGCACGCCCGTCCACCTGTTCCTCTGCAACTGGTACAAGGTGGCCGCCGACCGCTACAAGCGACATCTTCGACGACGCGGGCGACCACGCCGGCGAGATGGAGACCAGCATGATCCTGGCCCACTTCCCCGACCTGGTCGGCGATGGACCAGGCCGACCCCGGCGCGACCGCCCCGACCCGGTTCGAGGCCGTCAACCGCGGCTGGGTCGAGATCACCCGCCCCTGGCACCTCCTGACGACCAACTCCGGCGCCGGCGACCCGCGGCCCGCCACCGCCGCCAAGGGCGAGGCGCTGACCGAGGTCGTCGTCGAGCCGCCTCGCCGCCTTCCTCAAGGAGCTCGCCGCCAGCCCCCTCGGCGATGACTTCCCCTATTGACGGGCCCGACAGGACGACATCATGCGATCCCGACACCGACCGTCCGCGGCCCTGGCCCTCTGCGTCGTCCTGATCGCCGGCTGCCGGCAGGGAGGGCCGAAGCCGGAGGCGCCCTCGACCCCGCCGAAGGCGGCCGGGCCCAGGACCACGACCGTCACCTACAAGCTCGTCGGGGTCGTGCCGCGGGTCAACCCGGAGGCGGGCCAGGTCACGATCCGGCACGAGGCGATCCCCGGCTTCATGGACGCGATGACCATGCCGTTCGCCATCAAGGACCGCGCCCTGCTCGACGACCTGCGGCCGGGCGACGAGGTCGAGGGGCCGCTGCGCGTGGTCAAGCGGGGCGACCTCGTCGAGGACTACGAGCTGACCGACCTGGCCGTCACCAGGCCCGCGCCCGGGCCGTCTCTGACGCTCAGCCTGGCCGGCGGCGCGGCCGAAGCTCGCGCCCGCGACGAAGCCGCTGGAGCCGGGCGCAGGAGGTCCCCGACTTCGCGATGACCACGCAGGAGGGCAGGCCGCTGAAGCTCTCCGACCTCCGCGGCAAGGTCGTCGTGCTCACGTTCATCTACACGCGCTGCCCCCTGCCCGACTTCTGCCCGCTGATCGACCGCAAGTTCGCCGAGCTGGCCGACCGGCTGGGCAACTCGCCGCGACGTGCCGGGCAGCGTCCGCCTGCTCTCGGTCAGCTTCGACCCCGAGCACGACACGCCCGAGGTGCTGGCGCAAGTTCGCCCGGGTGCAGGGGGCGAAGCCGCCGCTCTGGACGTTCGCCGTCGCCCCGCACGACGAGCTCGCCAAGGTCGCCGGGGCGGTCGGGCTGACCTACGGGCCCCGCCCCGACGAGATCATCCACAACCTGACGGTCGCCGTGATCGACCCCTCGGGCAGGCTGGCGCGGCTCGTCGCCGGCGCGGCGGCGAAGACCTGGACGGCCGCCGAGCTGATCAAGCTCATCGACGCGCCGGCCACCCGCCCCGCCGCCGACGAGACGACCCGGGGCGGGTGACCGCCGGCCTCAGAACGAGATCTGATTCGGGTCGAGGTTGTTCTGCGACCCGAGCACGCGGAGCTGGTTGGCCACCCCGATGCTGTAGATCTGGCCGCGGATGGTGACGATCGCCTTGCCCTGGCTGAGGATGCCCGGCGAGTGCTTGTTGTTGGGGATGTATTTGATGTTCACGGTCCCCTGGCCCACGGCCTCGACGTAGATGCCCGCGCTGGTGTTGTCGTCGATGGTCCAGGTGAACTGGGTCGGCCGGCCGGCCGCGTCGACGGCCGTCGCCTGGCTGCCGGTCAGGTCGATGCCGAGCGAGCTGTTGGCGTTGATGTTCCGGTCGAACGAGGCCGCCGTGCCGGCCGTGGGGGCGGTCGGGTCGGTGGGGACGAGGGCGCCGAGCTGGAGGTCGGCGTGCAGGCTGTATTTCGTCGTCCCCACGCCGAGGATGTTGGTCCGGCTGGCCTCGGTCGGTGTAGAAACCGGGCCTCTGGATGAACGGCCCGGAGAAGGCGGCGAAATAGGAGTTGCGCCTCACCGTGCCGGGCTTGGGCACGCCCGTGGGCGTGAGGAACTGGTTGGTCGCCGTGCCCTGGCCCGAGCCCTCCCCGCCGCCCGTCGAGCCGCTGGCGCCGCCGCTGCCGCCCGTGCCGCCGAGGTCCGCGTGGATCGTCGCCCCGCCGTGCGCGACCGGGCCCTGACTCGCCAGGATGTCGGTGATCGCCGAGGGCACCTGGCGGGCCTCCAGCCCCTCGACGCCGGGGTGAATCCGTCGCCTCATCGCTGTCCCCCCTTCCTGGGGTTCGTGTCGGAACCGCTGCCGGCGCAGCCTCGGGCCCGGCCTCCCGGTCGGCCACCATCCGGCCGCCGCGGCGCGATCCGGCGGATCGCCGGGAGCACCACTTGCGGAAACCGGAATCCACAGATAAACTCGTTGCATTCGCTTATTCGCAATCAGGAGGATTCCACAAGATTAAGTTTCATCCTGTTATAACAATCGCCCGAAAACCCTCGGAGCCTCGGGCCGACGACGACGGCGCCCCCGCCAGCCCGCCGTGGCCGCAGGGGCCCGACGCGACGAATGGGCCGGGTCCCCCGGGGCCGGCGTCGAGGTGCGGCCCCCGGGCCCGCCCCTCCCGATCCGCCCCGCGCCGGCGGCCGACCTTGACGATCGATCGGGGCGCCGTGGCCCCGTGATCCCCCTGACCCCCCCGGCGCCCCGGATCGGGGGGGTCGCCGTGATCCTCCGTCGTGGACTGGTCCGAACCGGGGCGGGAGTCCCTCGCAATGGCAGCGCCGAAGAGCACCTCGAAGAATCTCGCACCGACCGCGGGCCGGTCGAGGGCCCCGAAGGGCCCCGACCAGCGGATCCAGAAGGTCCGGAGGGCCTCGATCCTCCTGAAGCACGTCAGCGACCCGACCCGGCTCCAGATCATCCTGATCCTCGCCGGTGGCGAGCACCACGTCGGCGCCCTCTGCGAGCTGCTGGGCCAGAGCCAGCCCGCCGTCAGCCACCACCTCGCGTTGCTCCGCCACGGCGGGATCATCTCGCCCCGCCGCCAGGGGAAGAACAACTTCTACAGCCTGACCGAGGCCGGCTCCGACCTCGGCGCGGTCGTCAAGAACCTGCTGCCCTGATCGCGGCGCCCGCGGCCGCGCGGCGGGGGCCCTCGCCCCTCCCCGCGCGGCCCGCTCCGCGGCGGCTCACGGCAGGACGCGCTGGCCCAGCGCGGTGTTCAGCGCGAGCATGCTCCGGCGGTGCCGGCTCATGGTGTCGAGGTACTGCTTGACTAGGTCGTTGTAGTCCCTCTGCGCGTTGAGGATAGACCACGATGTCGACCTCGCCGCTGTTGTACAGGCGGTACGTGTCGGCGAGCACCTGATCGGCCGGCGGGAGGATCTCGCGCTCGATCCGCTCGACGGCCTGCCGCGAGATCTCGTACTCGTGGGTCGCCTGGTCGACGTCGGTCACGACCTGGCGCTCGAGCGTCGCCAGCTGGATCTGCGTCTGCGTCACGTTGAGCTTCGCCCGCTGGATGCCCCCCTGGTTCCGGTTGTAGATCGGCAGCGGGACCGTCACGCCCAGCGCCCACGAGGTCGGGCTCTTCAGCCCGTACGGCTCGTTGTTCTGGAACGTGTACGGCTGGTACAGGACGTAGACGTCGCTGTAGCGGTTGGCCAGCGCCAGCCGGACGTCGGCCTCGGCGC
Organism: uncultured Planctomycetaceae bacterium; assembly: GCA_963708145.1. Classification (GTDB taxonomy): domain Bacteria; phylum Planctomycetota; class Planctomycetia; order Isosphaerales; family Isosphaeraceae. Next base: position 2,246,602 of record OY970189.1, read on the forward strand.
GGCTGGATGCCCAGGCGGTACGAGGCCAGGTCGGGGCGGGCCTCCAGCGCGATCCGTCGCAGGTCGTCCCGCGGCGGCGGGGGCGGGAAGCGGTCGATCAGCGTCCCCCGCACCTCCAGCGACGTCGGCCTCGTCGGGGGGCAGGTTCAGGAAGGTGGCCAGGACGCGCTTGGTCTTGCGGTACTGCTCCTCGGCGTCGAGCAGCGCGACCTTCGCCTTCTCCCACTCGATCTGCGCACGGTGGACCTCGGCCCGCTTCCGCTCCGCCTTCTCGTAGAGCTGCTTGGTGACGCGGTAGACCCGCTCGAGCCCCTCGACGCTCTTCTGCGTGTAGCGGACCGTCTGCCGCGCCAGCAGCGATGTCGACGAACGCCGAGTAGAACTCGTCGATCCGCATCCGCACGGCGTCCTGGTACTGCGCCTCCAGGACCCGCTTGGCGCGGCTGGCCACCAGCGTCCGCGCGATCCTCTTGCGCGACACGTCGAGCGGATACGAGACGTTGACGTCGTACTGGGTCGGGCCGCCGGCGCGCTGGCGGCTGTACTTGCCGTAGGGGACGAGCTGGCCGTCGGCGTAGAAGATCGGGTTGGCCCGCAGCCCGGCCTGGAGGATGTCGGCCTGCGCCTGCGGGATCTCGAAGAACTTGGCCCGCAGGTCGAGGTTCTCGCGGAGCATCCGGTCGATGCCGATGTCGAGCGTCAGGCCGTGCGCCGGGCCCTCGTAGTCGATGACCTCGGGCAGCGACAGCGAGCCGTACAGCGCCGGCGTCGGGGTCGGCTGCGGCACCGGGGCCGAGATGCCGATCTCCTGCTCGCCCAGGCCGCCCGCGGCCCCGGGGTTGGAGACCGCCGTCGGCACCCGCGGGACCGACGTGCCCGGACGGCCGCCGAGGATCTGCCCCCCCGAGCCGGGGTTGTTGCCCAGCGCCCGCCCCCGCTGCCGGGGGAATCGCCCAGCATCGAGGCCCCCGTGCCGGGGGCGGGGGCCAGCCCGCTATCGATCGTCGGCGCCTGGGCCCCCGCCGGTCGAGGTGCCACGCCCCAGGCCAGCGCCAGGACCAGCCCCCATCGTGGGATATGCCGCCTCATCGTTCCGGGCCCTCCTTGGCTCGAACCCCGGGCGGGCACCGGCTCGTCGCCCCGCCCCCCGGCCGCGTCCTCCGCGCGGCGATCCTCGCTCCCTCTTATCGGACGACCTCCCCGTCCGACCTGAAGCCTACCTTGCCAGAATTACCCAGCCCCGCTAGGACCGCCAGGATCGCTACATCCCGGACAGCAAGACCAGGCGACGGCCTGTTGCACGGGGCGTGCGCGATTGATAAGGTGAGGGGAGGTGGGGCCTCCGGGCCGTCCCGGCCCGGGCCCGCGGGCGATCACGAGGGGCAATGGCCATGATCACGATGGGGCGTGGGATCGCGACGACGTGCTCGGGCGTGTCCCGGCGCGACTTCCTCCGGGTCGGCGGCCTCGGGGCGCTGGGGCTGTCGGCGACGGGTCTCGACGCGATCGCGGGGGCGACGAGCGGCGGGCCCGACCGCGCGGTGATCCTGCTGATGCTGGTGGGGGGGCCGAGCCAGTTGGAGACCTTCGACCCCAAGCCCGACGCCCCGACCGACGTGCGGGGACCGTTCCGGACGATCGCGACGGCGGTCCCGGGCGTGCGGGTCGGCGAGCATCTGCCGCGGCTCGCGCGCGGCTCGACCGGCTGACCCTGGTCCGAACGCTCCACCACGACGCCGCGCCGATCCACGAGACGGGCCAGCAGCTCGTCCAGACCGGTCGCCTCGGCCGAGAGGGGCGGGAGCACCCGCACGTCGGTTCGGTCGCCGCGCGCTGCGAGGCGCGAAGGACGAGACGCCGCCGTTCGTGGTCGTCCCGGGACCGATCGGCGACACGGGCGTCGCGGTCCCGCACGGCCAGACCTCCGGCGCGCTCGGCCCGGCGTTCGACCCGTTCCACGTCGAGGCCGACCCCGCCTCGGCCTCCTACGACCCGCACATCCTGCTCGACCGCGCCCGGCGGTTCCTCGACGAATCGATGGACCTGCCGGCCGTCGCGGCGACCGCGGCCGACTGCCTCCTCTCGCCCCTCGGCCGCAACGCTTTCGACCTCGCCGCCGAGCGCGTCGCGACCCGCGACGCCTACGGCCCGACCACCTTCGGCCAGAGTTGCCTGCTGGCGCGCCGGCTGGTCGAGGCGGGTGCCCGGCTGGTGACGGTCAACATGTACGAGACCGTCTTCAACCGCCCCTCGTGGGACTGCCACGGCAGCCGCCCATTCAGCACCTTCGACGACTACGCCCGCGACGTCCTGCCGACCTTCGACCGGGCCTTCTCGGCGCTGTTGGACGACCTGTCGGCCCGCGGCCTCCTGGAGACGACCCTGGTGGTGGCGACCGGCGAGTTCGGCCGGACCCCTCGCCTCAATGCCTCCGGAGGCCGTGACCACTGGCCGGGCGTCTGGACCGCGGCCCTGGCCGGCGGCGGGACGCGCGGAGGCCAGGTTATCGGGTCGAGCGACCCGCACGCCTCCGCCCCCTCCGACCGTCCCGTCCGCCCGGCCGAACTGGTCGCGACCATGTATCGCAGCCTCGGCATCGACCCGGCCTCTCGATTGGCCCTCGGCGTCGAGGGGGCCGAACTCGCCCTGGTCGAGGACGCGCGACCGATCACCGAAGCCTTCTCGTGAGTCCTGCAGGGCGTGCCCGCGTCGTCGGATATTACCTGGCCGCGGCCTGGGCGGCGGGAGGCTTGACGAGGCCGGGGGCGGCGAGGATGGTCAGCCCGGGCTTGCCGTCGGCGAGGGTCCAGAGTCGGACCTCGCCGTCCCAACTGCCCGAGGCGAGGGTCTTGCCGTCGGGGGAGACGGCGATCGTGTAGACCCAGTCGGCGTGGCCGGTGATGGTGCGGAGGGACTTGCCGCTGGAGGGGTCGAAGGCGCGGACCGCCTTGTCGGAGCCGCAGGCGAGGAGCTCCTTGCCGTCGGGCGTGAGCTGGAGCTTGAAGACCGGGCCGCCGAAGCCCGCCCATCGTGCGGGCCTGCTTGCCGTCGTTGTCGGGGCCCAGACGCGGACCTGGTTGTCCTCGCCGCCGGTGAAGATCGTCTTGCCGTCGGCCGAGAAGGCGACCGCGTAGACCGTCGCCGCGTGGCCGGGGAAGGTGACGATCGACTCCTTCTTGGCCACGTCGAAGACCTTGCTCGTCTTGTCGCGGCTGGCGCTGGCGAGCCGGGAGCCGTCGGGGCTGAAGGCGATGTCGAAGATCCAGTCGGCGTGGTCCTCGATCGCGGCGATCTCCTTGCCCGTCTCGACCTCCCAGATCCGGATGGCGCGGTCGGCCCCGGCGGCGGCGACGAGCTTGCTGTCGGGGCTGAAGGCGACGGCGAAGAGGCAGTCGGTGCTCTCGACGAGGTCGCGGACCGGCTTGCCGCCGCCGCCCGGCTCGGCGAGCCAGAGCGTCGCGGTGCCCGACTGGCCGGGGTCGCCGCTGGCGGTGGCCATCCACCTGCCGTCGGGGCTGTAGGCGACCTCGTAGACCCGCTCGCCCGCCCCGCGGAGGCGGCGGTCGAGCGCGCCGTCGGCCGCCTTCCAGAGGTTGACCTCGTGGTAGCCCGACGTGGCCACGGAGGCGCCGTCGGGGCTGAACGCCAGCGCCGTGATCGGCACGGTGACCGGGTACGCCTCGGGGATCACGACCGGCGTGTTCTTGCGGAGGACGGCGGGCCAGTCCTCGCCCGGCGAGGCGCCGTCGTACCTCGCCCCCTCCTGGACCCACCGCTCGATGACGGCGATCTTCTCGGGCGGGAGCGGGTCCTGCTTGTACGGCATCCGGGGCTCGCCGCCGGGCCGGATCAGCTCGACGAGCATGCTGGCGTCGGGGTCGCCCGGCTCCAGCGTGATCCCCTCGCCCTGCTGGCCCCCCTTGGCGAGCTGCGCGAAGGTGGTCATCACGTACTTGCTCTCGGACTTCTTCGGGTTGTGGCAGGCGATGCAGTTCTCCACCAGGATCGGCGCCACGTCCTTCAGGAAGCTGACCGTGCCCCCCGCCGCGGCGGCCTCGGGCTTCTTCGCCTCATCGTCGGCGCGGACGGCCGTCGTCGGCGCGACCGCCAGGAGCGTGAGCGAGAGGATCGTCAGGACGGCGCGGGGCATGCGAGGGTCTCCGTGGGGCGGTCGGCCAGGATCAGAGCAGGACGACGAATCCTTCCTGGGTGAAATGCGCGTCGTGCGTCAGGATTTCGGCGATCCCTCCCTGCCGCATCGCCTCCATCGAGATGCAGTCGGTCAGGCTGTATCCCTTGTCGAGACGGGCCTTGTAGAGGCCCAAGCCGTCGAGAAACGATCGGTGGGATTGCGGGAGGACCATGATGTCGGGGTCCCTCATGTAATTCTCAACGTTGCGGACTGCCCCATCTCGAACCATCGGACCTTGCCCGCTGAAGTGGGTCAGGAACTCGGACAGGACTTCCTCGGTGGTCACGACGGCGACCCCCCGCAACGTCCGACTGACCTTCACGGCTCGGCTATGCCACTGGTCCCGGGGGTTGTTCAGGGCGATCCAGTACAACGAGTCGGCGAACACCCGCCTCACGACGGGGGCCGCTTCGGCGCGCCGTAGATGTAATGGTCATGCTGCTCGGCCCCGTCGACCGGCATCTTGGCCCACTCCTCATCGGGGATGCTCGCGGTGATCTCCTGGAACACCTCCCAGATCGGCTTGCGCGGGGTCTTCTCACCCTCGTCGGCGGCCGGCTCGACGGTCACTCGTTGCGGCTGATCGCGCCGCCGGAGCAGGCGCAGCGCCTCCTCCAGCACCTCGACTTCCGAGGCGTACCGGCCGCTCTGCACCTGAGAGCGGATGAACCGCTCCCAATCCTCCGACAAATGCGTGTTCATGATGGGCCGCTTTCGTGGGTCGTGGGACGCTTCGGCGTGCCGTAGATGTAATGGTCATGCTGCTCGGCCCCGTCGACGGGGAGCTTGGCCCATTCCTCGTCGGGGATGCTGGCGGCGATCTCCAGGGACACTTCCCAGAACGGCTTGCGCGGGGATTTCTCGCCCTCATCGGCGGCCGGCTGCTTGGCCGACAGTTGCTCCAGTTCGCGCCGCGAGAGCAGGAGCAGGGCATCCTCAAGCAATGCGGCTTCGGAGGCGTACCGCCCGCTCTGCACCCGCGAGCGGATGAACTCCTCCCAATATTCGGACAGGGGAACGTTCATGGTCGTGTCGCCCTCGTTCTCGGAGACCTCGCCCGACCGGCCGATCACTTGGCCGGCACGACCTTGACGGCCACGGGCGAGGCGGGGGTCGGGTAGTCCTTCTTGTTGACCTGGAAGGCGAGCGCCGCATTGGCCTTGGCGGTCGCGGCGGGGGCGGTCGGCTCGGCGACGATGGCCAGGGTGAACTCGGAGGCATCCGGGGCGACCGTGACCGGCTCGGCCTTCAGGCCGGCGGGCAGGCCGGTGAGCTTGACGGTCACGGGGTCCTTGAAGCCCCCCTTGCGGACGACCTTCCCCTTCAGCTCGGCCGTCTCGCCGGGCTTGACCTCGATCGTCGCGGCCGACAGCTCGAGCGCCGCGGGGCGGACCACCTCCAGCGTGACGGCCGGGATGGCGATCGTCCGTTCGGAGCCGCCGAGCTTCCCCTTGGCGGTCAGGACGATCGTCGCGCGGCCGAGCGGGGCCTCGGCCGCGGCCTTGATCGCCACCGTCCCCTCGGTGGCCTTCTCGGCGAGCTTGCCCTCGGCCGACAGCCCGGTCGGCGGCGACGTCGCGGCGATCGCCATCTCGCCGACGACCTCCGGCGCCCTCTCGGCCTTGATCGGGACCGTGCCGCCGAAGCCATGCACGACCTCGACCGGCCCCTCGGGCGCTCGATCCGGACCGGCTCCGCCGTCGCGGGCGCGGCGAACAGGCCGGGCTGGATCACCGTGTTGGTCGGCAGCGTGACCCTCTGGTTCTGCGGCCCCCCGGACTGCTGCGCGAAGACCAGCGCCTTCGAAGCGTGCGCCACGATCGGCCCGCCCGGCCCGTCGGCCTTGCCGACGACGTCGAGGTGGACCGCGCCGATCGCGGCGTCGGACGCCAGCGACAGCGTGAACGCGCCGGCCGCCTGCCCCTGCGCGATCGTCGCCGGGCGGGCCGACAGCCCGGCGGGCGCGCCGGCCAGGCCCAGCGCGATCGGGCCGTCGTAGCCCTTCCGCTTGACGGCCACGCCGACGACCGCCGTCCCCCCCTTCGGGATGCTCACCTGCGCGTCGCTCAGCGCGAGATCGAAGCCCGGGACGACCGGCTCGACGGCGATCCGGTACGGGAACCCGACCCCCCCGCGCGACTCCAGGTCGCGCAACGCCAGAGTGATCTCGGACACGCCGGCCGGGACGGTGAACTCCAGCGTCGGGTCGGGCGAGATCAGGTTGGTCGGCTTGGCCCCCGCCTTGACCGGCGGGACGGGGATGTTCGTGTCGTCGGCCGTCGCCAGAGATGCGCCGGTCGGCCCGAAGACCTGGAGGACCCCGTCGAGCGCCGAGCCCTTCTCGAAGGCGTCCACCTTGATGTGGAGCTTCTGGCCGGGGGCGACCGCCAGGGTGAAGCGGTCCTCGTCGCCGGCCGGGTCGATCCGGCCGTTGAGCACCACCGGCGCGGCGGCGCGGAGCGGCGGGGCGGACGGGTCGGGCGGCTCGCGCAGCTCGGGGTAATCGCCCACGACCAGGGCCGGCATCGACTCGACGTCGAGCGCCGGCCCCGGCCCGGGCCAGGCCGGATCGGCCACGCGGACCGGGGCGACCTCCGAGCCGGTCGCGGGGACCACCGTCGCGGCGGCGACGCGGGGGCCGCCGAGCGTGCCGCCGCGCAGCTCCAGGCCGATCGTCTCGCCCCGACGGCCGCCGATCGGGAAGACCTCGTCGGCCACCGGCACCGCCCCCACCACCAGGCGGTAGACCGGGCGGCCGCCCCCCTGGTAGCGCGAGTCGGAGAGCTCGACGACGTAGTCGGTGTCCTCGGGCAGGACGGCCGTCAGCCGGGCGTCGGTTAGGAGGCCCGGCGAGTCGTCGGCCGACGCGACGTAGGCCCGCGCGGCGGTCGTCAGGCGGATCGTCGGGTCGACGCCCGAGCCGATCCGGCGCACTGCGCGTCGACCACGATCCGCTGCCCCTTCTTGCCCGCGAACCGGAAGAAGTCGACGTCGTTGCCCTCGGCGCGCCCCTCGACGACCGCCGGCGCCGGGATCGGCTGCGCGGCCTCGAACGTGCTGTTGTCCTCCTGCTCGGCGACCTGCGCGAGCTGGCCGACCGAGAACAGCCACGGGTTCGAGAGCCCGTCGTCGGTCCGGACCCGGATCATGTAGACGCCGGCCGGCGTCTCGGGGGCGACCGTCAGGCTCACCTTCCAGGCCTTCGCGTCGGGCTTCGCGTCGCCGGCCGGCTCGAGCGCGAACGCGAAGGGGGCGACCAGGTGCGGGTCGCCCTCCAGGTTCTTCCCCTCGATCGTCACCTCGGTCGCCACCCCCTTCCGCGCCCCGAGCGGCGCGGTCCCGCTGATCTGCGGCGGGGCGGACCACGCGGAGGAGGACAGGCTCAGGCCGACCGCGGCGGCCAGGCCGGCGATGCGACGGGTCATGGGCGGGTCTCCTGCGGCGGCGGTCCGGGCCGGATCGGGCGAGGCGGGCCCGGGCGGGCCCGCGAGGCGGGGCATCATCGGATCACATCGGATCACATCTGCAAGGGCGGGTCCTCGGCATCATCGAGCGTCGCACGCCGACCCCGCTTTGTCAAGCACCCCGCGCCCCGGCTTGACCCCCCGGGGGAGGCGTTTTACGATGGACAGGCGTCAACAGAACAGAGGGGGTGGCGGAAGGCCGCGCCCGACGAAGCCATGCGGTCCGGGTGCGCCGATGCGGATAGGACCAATCGTGACCATCACGTTGAACGGAGAGCGGCGCGAGGTGCCCGCGCCCCTGACCGTGGCCGGGCTGCTGCGGCACCTGGGGGTCCGGCCCGAGGTCGTGGCCGTCGAGAGGAACCGCGAGCTCGTCACCCGCGCCCGGCACGAACAGACGGCGGTCGACCCCGGCGACGTGCTGGAGGTCGTCACGCTCGTCGGAGGCGGCGAGCCGACGGTGGACGAGATCGAGGACGCCGCCGAGCCGCTGACGATCGGCACGCACACGGTCCGGAGCCGCCTGCTCGTCGGGACGGGCAAGTACGCCTCGCTGGAGCTGATGCGCGACTGCCTGGCGGCCAGCGGCGCCGAGGTCGTCACGGTGGCCGTCCGCCGCGAGCGCCTCTTCGACCGCGAGGGGCGCAACCTGCTCGACTTCCTCGACCCGGCGCGATACACGATCCTGCCCAACACCGCCGGCTGCTTCAACGCCGAGGACGCCCTGCGGACCGCGAGGCTCGGGCGCGAATTGCTCGAAGGGCTGGGCAACCCCGGCGCCGACTGGGTCAAGCTGGAGGTGCTGGCCGACACCCGCACGCTGCTGCCCGACCCGGTGGCGACGCTCCGCGCCACCGAGGTGCTCGTGGGCGAGGGGTTCCAGGTGCTCTGCTACACGAGCGACGACCCGGTGATGGCCCGCCGCCTGAAGGCCGCCGGCGCCACCAGCGTGATGCCCGCCGGCAGCCCGATCGGCAGCGGCCAGGGGGTCCTGAACCCCAATAACATCCGGATCATCCTCGAAGACCTCAAGGGGGACGACCCGTCGTACCCGGTGATCGTCGATGCCGGCGTCGGCACGGCCAGCGACGTGTCGCTGGCGATGGAGCTCGGCTGCGACGGCGTCCTGCTCAACACCGGGATCGCCGGCGCGAAGGACCCGCTCCGCATGGCCCGCGCCATGCGCCTGGCGATCGAGGCCGGCCGCCTCGCCTTCGGCGCCGGCCGCATCCCCAGGAAGCTCTACGCGACGGCCTCCAGCCCGACCGAGGGGCTGATCCGGGGATGAAGGGGAGGACCCGATCTCCGTGAAGGGTGGCGGGAGGATGGAATGATGGCGGACGTGAATCATGGCGCTGAGCGGTCCTTGGCGGCCTTCATCGAAGCCGTGGGGTGCTGGGCGCGCGATCGTGCGGTCGCCGCGGACTGCCGCGAGGTCGAGGCGGGATTGGTTCTCGGCCGCGTCGCGTTCGACGCGATCTCCCGGCTCGACACCGACTGGCATGCCGAGGTCTTCGGCGGCTCGATCCCCTACGACGTCGGCGAGGAAGGCCGGATCGCCGGCCTCTATCGAAGCTGGGCCGAGACGGGCTCGGCAGCCCTGGAGGTGGTGAAGAGCCTGGAGTCGCGGTGCGGTCCCCTCGCCGGGTCCGAACGGCTCCGCGCCGACCTCGACGAGGCCCGAGGTATCCTGACGCCCGACGACGTCTTCTTCGGTGACGAAGCCCTGGTCGCCAGACAGGAGGAGGCGCTCGACGCCTTCCTCCGGGGCGAGACGGTCGAGTTCGAGGAGATGGGCGATTAATCGCCGGACGCGCGAGTTCCACGCCCTGTTTGCCGCCCTGCCTCCGGACGTCCAGCGGTCGGCTCGGCGGGTTTTCCGCCAGTTCCTCCGCGACCCGAGCCACCCGGCACTGAGGCACAAGCCGCTCGTCCCGACGAAGATGACGACGACACCAGGCGGGGAGTTGGTCGGTCGCCGTCACGATGAAATACCGGGCGATCTACGTGCCCGTCGGCGGCGTGAACGTCTGGTACTGGATCGGGACCCACAACGATTACGAGTCGTTCATCGGTCGGAAGTAGCGAACAATCGTCGGGCGGCCGGTGCGGCGAGACATCGTGACAGGTAGGAGGGAGGGCCGCGATGCGTGACCGGGATCGGGCCGGACGTCGGCCGAGGTGGCGGGCCTGGGCGTCCTGGGTCGGGGTGGGGGTCGGGACCTGGGTCGCCTGCGCGCTCCTCACGGCCGTGACCTCCGTCCGGGCGTACTCGATCCCGACCTCGTCGATGTCCCCGACGCTGAAGGCGGGCGACCGGGTGGGCGTGCGGATCGATGGCCGGAGCCGCCCGCGTCGCGGCGAGGCCTGGGTGCTGCGGATGCCCCCGGCGTCGCGAATGGCGCCGAATCGGGCGGTCAAGCGGATCATCGGCCTGCCGGGCGAGACCGTCGAGGTCGCCTCGGGCCGCGTCCTGATCGACGGAGTCCCGCTGGACGAGCCCTACGGCCCCGGCCCGATCGGCTACACGATGCCCTCGCTGACGCTCGGCCCGGACGAGTATTTCGTGCTCGGCGACAACCGCAACGCCAGCTTCGACAGCCACGCCTGGGGGCCCGTGCCCGCCGACCACCTGATCGGCCCGGTCCGGGTGCGCTACTGGCCGCCCGGGCGGGTCGGCGGGCTCTGAGCGCCCGGATGATCGTCGTCTCCATTCATCAAGGACGGTGCGGATGGCCCAGCTCGACCCGGTCCCGATCCTCGGCCCCGGGGGGGCGATCGCGCGGCGGCTGCCGGGCTACGAGGCGCGGCCCGGAGCAGTTGCAGATGGCCGAGGCGGTCGCGCGCGCCATCGACGACCGCACGCACCTGATGGTCGAGGCGGGCACGGGCGTCGGCAAGAGCTTCGCCTACCTCGTGCCGGCGATCCTGGCGGCGGCCGAGGCGGGCAAGAAGGTCGTCGTCTCGACGCACACGATCAGCCTCCAGGAGCAACTGCTCCAGAAGGATCTGCCGTTCCTCCGCGCCGTGATGCCGCAGGAGTTCACCGCCGTGCTCGTCAAGGGGCGGTCGAACTACATCAGCCTGCGACGCATGGAGGCCGCCGCGGCGAGGGCGGGGGCGGTGTTCCAGCACCCCGACGAGTTCGACCAGCTCTCGGCGATCCGCCTCTGGTCCGGTCGCACCGAGGACGGCAGCCGGTCGGACCTCGACTTCCGGCCGTTGCCGAGCCGTCTGGGACGCCGTCGCCAGCGAGAATGGCAACTGCCTGGGCCGCAAGTGCCCCCGGTACAAGGATTGCTTCTACTTCCAGGCGAGGCGGCGGATGTGGTCGGCCAACATCCTGGTCGTCAACCACGCGCTGTTCCTCAGCGACCTGGCGCTCGCGCCGCGGGGGCGAGCTTCCTGCCCGACTACGAGGTCGCGATCTTCGACGAGGCGCACACGCTCGAGGCCGTGGCCGGCGAGCACCTCGGGCTGAAGGTCACCAGCGGGCAGTTCGAATACACGCTCGGGCGGCTGTTCAACGACCGCACCGGCAAGGGGCTGCTCGCGTTCCACGACCTCGATGACGCGATGCGGCAGGTCCAGCGGGTCCGGTTCGCGGCGCGCGACTTCTTCGACGACGTCGCCGACTGGCAGGCCCGCCACGGCTCCTCCAACGGCCGGCTCCGCAAGCCGGTCGCCTGGCCCGACACCGTCTGCGAGGAGCTCCGCAAGCTGTCCTCGGCCATCGGCCGCGGGGCCGACGCCGTCGACGCCGACGAGCAGCGCATCGAACTGGTCGCCATGCAGGACCGCTGCGACGTCCTGGCCGGCTCGCTCCAGACGTGGATCGGCCAGGCCCTCGAAGAGAGCGTCTACTGGATCGAGGTCGAGGGCGGCGCCGGCGCAAGGTCACGCTGTCGTGCGCCCCGCTCGACGTCGGCCCGACGCTGCGACGCGACCTGTGGGGGCGGGTGCCGACCTGCGTCCTGACGTCGGCGACGCTCTGCGTCGGCGCGCCGCCGAAGTTCGACTTCGTCAAGGCGCGGCTCGGGCTGACCCGGTGCGAGGGGCTGCAACTCGGCAGCCCGTTCGACTACCCCAACCAGGTCACGCTCCACCTGCCGAAGGGGCTGCCCGACCCGTCGGAGAGGCCCGACGAGTTCGAGAGGAGGGCGATCGAGGCGATCCCGCACTACCTGGAGAAGACCAGGGGCAAGGCGTTCGTCCTGTTCACGTCGTACCGGATGCTCCAGGCGGCCACCTCGGCGCTGGCGCCGTGGTTCGCCGAGAGGAACATCGCCCTGTACGCCCAGAGCGACGGCCTGCCGCGGTCGAAGATGGTCGAGGCGTTCAAGGCCGACGTCGACAGCGTGATCTTCGGCGCCGACAGCTTCTGGCAGGGGGTGGACGTGCCGGGCGAGGCGCTCTCGAACGTGATCATCGTCCGGCTGCCGTTCAGCGTGCCGAGCCACCCGTTGCTGGAGGCCCGCCTGGAGGCGATCCGGCGCCGCGGGGGCAACCCGTTCGTCGAGCACCAGGTCCCCGAGGCGGTGATCAAGCTGAAGCAGGGGTTCGGCCGGCTGATCCGGTCGAAGGCCGACCGGGGGATCGTCGTGATCCTCGACCCGAGGGTGCTGACCAAGCCCTACGGGCGGACCTTCCTGAGCTCGCTGCCCGAGTGCCCGCGGGTCGTCGAGGCGCTCGGCCCCGCCAGCCGGTCTTCGTAGGGTGGGCACTGTCCACCGTCTTCGGGCCCCGATGGTGGGCGGTGCCCACCCCACGAAGACTCCGAAGACCCTGGTCTAATCTTGCTAGCCCCTAGGATCGCCGCCCCCTCCGGGATACAATAATCGTGTCGTGACCTGCCGAGGTGCCGCGCATCCCGAGCCCATCGAAGTCCATCGACCGTGCGGATTTGCGCATGCTGGCCAAGCGGATCATCCCCTGCCTCGACGTGAACGAGGGCCGCGTGGTGAAGGGGACGAACTTCGTCAACCTCCGCGACGCGGGCGACCCGGTCGAGGTGGCCGCTCGCTACGAGCAGGAGGGGGCCGACGAGCTCGTCTTCCTCGACATCACCGCCAGCCACCAGGGGCGCGAGATCATCTGGGACGTGGTCCGTCGCACGGCCGAGGTCTGCTTCATGCCCGTGACCGTCGGCGGCGGCATCCGCACGCTCGACGACATCCGGGCGCTGCTGAACGCCGGGGCGGACAAGGTCTCGATCAACTCGGCGGCGGTGCGCGACCCCGAGTTCGTCCGTCGCGCGGCGCGGCGGTTCGGCAGCCAGTGCATCGTCGTCAACATCGACCCGAAGCGCGTGACGCGCGACGGCCGAGAGGTCTGGGAGGTCCACATCAACGGCGGCCGGGTGCCGACCGGGCTGCGAGGCGGTCTCCTGGGCGCGCGAGGTCGAGCGGCTGGGGGCCGGCGAGATCGTCCTGACGAGCATGGACGCCGACGGCACCCGCGACGGCTACGACCTGCCGATGACCCGCGCCGTCAGCGAGGCGGTCGAGGTCCCGGTGGTCGCCTCGGGCGGCGCGGGGCATCCCGAGCACCTCCGCGCCGCCCTGGTCGAGGGGGGCGCCAGCGCGGCCCTGGCGGCCAGCATCTTCCACTATCGCCAGTACTCGATCGCGGAGACCAAAGATTACCTGGCCCGGCACGGCGTGCCCGTGCGGCTCGTCGCCGCCGAGGCGGTGAACTCGTAGGGCGTGCCCCCCGCGCCGTTCCCCCGATCGTCCCCCCGGCCGCGCCGCATTCCGATCGCCCCCCGGACAGGCTCGCAGCACAGCAGGAGCATCAGCCCATGGCGACAGCCGTCGAACCGATCGTCGAGGCCGGCACGAACGAGCCCGAGGCCAACAAGCTGTTCCGGATGGTGATGAAGTACAAGGGGTCCGACCTCCACCTGAAGGTCGGCCTGCCCCCCGCGATGCGGATGGGGGGCGTCCTGCGGCAGATGCAGATGCCGCCCCTGACGACGCGCCGACATGGAACGGCTGATGTACCCGCTGCTGACGCCCCGCCAGCGGGGCATCCTCGACGACGAGGGGGGGGCCGACTTCGCGCACATCGTCTTCGACGGCGACCTCGAGACACGGTTCCGCGTCAGCCTGTTCCGGGCCCGCGGCCGGCTCAGCCTGGTCGCCCGCCGCGTCAACAACACGATCCCCAACTTCGAGGCGCTGGGGCTGCCGCCGGTCATGGCCGAGATCACCCAGTACGAGCAGGGGATCATCATCCTGGCCGGCGTGACCGGGTCGGGCAAGAGCACCACGATCGCCTCGATGCTCCAGTACATCAACGAGCGCGAGCGGATGCACATCGTCACGATCGAGGACCCGATCGAGTTCACCTTCCGCGACGACAAGTCGATCATCAACCAGCGCGAGATCGGCATCGACGTCAAGGACTGGCACAAGGCGCTGAAGGACGCCGTGCGGCAGGACCCCGACATCATCCTCGTGGGCGAGATGCGCGACCAGGAGACCTTCAGCGCCGCGATGCACGCCGCCGAGACCGGGCACCTGGTCTTCGGCACGATCCACGCCTCCACCGCCCCGTCGACGATCAGCCGCATCCTCGACCTGTTCCCCCGCGAGATGCACGCGCCGTTGCGGCAGAACATGGCGTTCAACCTCAAGGCGATCGTCGCGCAGAAGCTCCTGCCGACGACCAAGGAGCTCCAGGCCAAGGGGGTCACCCGCGTCCCGACCAACGAGGTCATGCGGACCAACCCGATCATCCGCAAGCTGATCCTCAACGAGGAGGACACCAAGCTCGGCGCCGCGATCCAGATGGGCAAGGAGGACGGGATGCAGGACTTCACCGAGAGCCTGCGGAGGCTCGTGGTGGACGAGAAGATCGAGCGCGCCACGGCGTTCGAGTACGCGCCGAACGTCGAGACTTTGAAAATGGCGCTCAAAGGCATTAACCTCGCACAACCGGGCATCCTCTGACGGCTCGTCCGGGGTGGGGCCGATCGTCCCGCTCCCCCCGGCCCACGGGCCCCGACGAGATCGCCGCGCCGCCGCCCGGTCGTGCTCACGTCCGATGAAATGAAAGGGTATCGATGATCCGCCCCCGCGCCGTCGTGGCGACGTCTCGCCCTGCTCGGCCTCGGCCTGTGCCTCTCGGCCGGGGCCGACGCCGCCGAGGTCGGCGCCGCCCTGCTCGCCCAGTCCGCGAGCATCCAGCGCGGGCCCGGGTACTACCTCAACCTGTACAAGCTCGCGCCGGTCCTGGTCGTCTTCCTGCTCTGGGCGTGGACGACCTACTGGGTCGACGCCGACGCCCGCGAGCTGAACAACCTGAAGTTCGAGGTCTGGAACTGCGCCATCTTCTTCTCGGGGCTGCTCGGGCTGGCCCTGGTCTGGGCGATCCCGATCTACCCGGTGGCGCTGGTCCTGCTGCTGACGTCGTACTTCGTCCCGCTGTTCGTCTACATCTACTCGCGGAACCAGACCGTCCCCGACGAGTCGAAGGTGCTCACCCCCTACCACCTCGGCGAGGTGACGAACGGCGTGATGATGAAGGTCGGCCTGCGGCCGCTTCTTCAACCGCGGCGACACGCAGGCCGACCGGCACGGGCCGCCGATCGAGTTCATCGGCAAGACGCAGGGGGGCAAGGTCGAGAATTCGCGGGTCTCGCAGGCCGAGGAGTCGCGGTCGTTCATGTCGGCCAAGGAGCTCGTCTACGACGCCGTGATGCGCCGCGCCACCGACATCCACCTCGAGCCGACGCAGGAGCAGCTCTCGGTCCGCTACCGCATCGACGGCATCCTCCACGCCGCCGAGCCGTTCGACCGGCCGACCGGCGACGCGGTGATCAACGTCTTCAAGGTGCTCGCGGCGCTCGACATCTCGGAGAAGCGCAAGCCGCAGGACGGCTCCTTCGGCGCCAAGCTCGAGGGCCGCGAGCTGGAGTTCCGCGTCGCGACCTCGGGGTCGAAGTCGGGCGAGAAGCTCGTCATGCGGATCCTCGACAACGCCGCCGGGGTCTCGCGGCTCGACGAGTCGGGGCTGCGCCCCAAGCTCGCCGGCGAGATCCGCAGCCTCGTCACCCAGCCGCACGGCATGATCCTCTGCTGCGGCCCGACCGGCTCGGGCAAGACGACCACGCTGTATGCCTGCCTCCGCGAGATCGACCGCTTCCAGAAGAACATCATCACCGTCGAGGACCCGATCGAGTACCACCTCGACAACATCACCCAGATGGAGATCAACACCAAGGGCGGCCAGACCTTCGCCGGCAGCCTGCGGTAGTATCCTGCGGCAGGACCCCGACGTGATCATGATCGGCGAGATCCGCGACCAGGAGACCGCCGTCATCGCCTGCCAGGCGGCGACGACCGGCCACATGGTCTTCTCCACCGTCCACGCCAACGACACCGTCACGGCGCTGTTCCGCCTCCTGGACCTGGGCGTCGAGCCGTTCATGATCGCCTCGGCGCTGACGGCCGTCCTGGGCCAGCGGCTGGTGCGGGTGCTCTGCGAGACGTGCAAGGAGCCGTACAAGCCCAAGCCCGAGTTCCTCAAGAAGGCGAACCTCCCCGCCGACAAGGTCGACGTCTTCTACCGCCGCCCCGCCGAGCCGCAGCAGGTCTGCCCGGCCTGCGGCGGCACCGGCTACCTCGGCCGCACCGGCATCTTCGAGCTGCTGATCATCACCGAGGCGATGCGCGACATGATCCGCGAGAACCCCTCGATCAACGCCATCAAGGCCGAGGCCCGCAAGAACGGCATGATCTACCTCCAGGAGGACGGCCTCCGCCAGGTCATCCAGGGCAAGACGTCGATCGACGAGCTGCTCCGAGTCGTGAAATAGTGGGGGGTGGAGGGTGGGGAGTGGGGAGCGAAGGCCGAAAATCCCGCACCCGACCCCTCCTCACTCCCCACTCCTCACTCCCCACTCCCCACCGAGGCTCCTCCCATGCCACCGCAAGTGATCGACCTGATCATCGTCGTCCTGATCGCGGGGATGACCTGGGCCCTGACGAGCGAGGGGCTGTGGGGGTCGGCGCTGATGTTCTTCAACGTGATGTTCGCCGGGCTGATCGCGTTCAACTTCTACGAGCCGCTGGCGGCGAAGCTGGCCGGGACGGGCTACCTGACCGGGTTCGCCGACACGCTCTGCCTGATGGGGATCTTCGTCGTCGCCTTGACGCTGCTCCGGCTGACGACCGAGACGCTGGCGCCGGCGATGGTCCGCTTCCCGGCGCCGGTCTACCAGGTCGGCCGGTTCGCCTTCGGCGTGGCCGCCGCCGCCATGACGATCGCGATCCTGCTGGTGGCCTTCGAGACGGCGCCGGTCCACAAGAAGGTCTTCGGCACGATCGGCTACGATAACCGGCCGCCGTTCGGCCTGGCTTTGGACCGCAAGTGGCTCGCCTTCGTCCAGTACACCAGCGGCCAGGTCTTCGCCGCGCGCGCCGCGGACAAGCACGACCCGTTCGGCGAGTACGGCAACGCCAACGTGTTCGACCCGCGCCGAGTGGCTGCTGAACCACCAGCAGGCGCGGCCCTACGGGACCGAGTCGGTGCTCGAAGGGGGCGGCGGCGAGGCGGGCGGGGCCGCCGCGCCCGGCGCCCCCGCGGCCGGCGGCCCCGCCGCCGCCGGGGGGGCGACCGTCCCGGCGACATCAAGGTGATCGGCCCGGCGGTCGGCGGCGGCGTGGTCATCCCGTCGAACTGATTCCCCTCGCCCCCCGTCCCCGACCGGCCCATCCCGGGCGCGAGTCGCAATGGGACGGAAACCGGAATAAGCCCGAGGTGGGCTACGCTTCGCGCGGGACCGCCCACGGCAGGCCGGGTCCGTTGCGACGCGAGGTCAGGAGGACTCCCACGGGCGGCGCGCAGCCGGTCCTCGCCGGCCGGGCCGGCGATCAGCCGCATCATCCCGTGCCCCACGAGCACCCCGACGACGTAGCACGCGGAGATCGCCAGGACCGGGGCGATCCCCGGTCCGTAGCTGCCCCATTCCGGGAATTGCCTCATGTACCAGTAGTCCCGCGGCGGCCCGATGATCGCCAGGACGACTAGGACCACGGCCAGCCCGCGCCAGCCGAACCGGCGGGCGATCCGCCAGGTGATGAGGAAAATGAACCCGCAGAGCGCGAAGTCGATCAGCATCAGTGCCAGGAAGTGCGGCTCCCAGGTGATCGCCATGTGCCACCAGCCCACGCGCTCACCGAGGCCGATGATGGCCAGCGCCACGACACCGAGCGCGGCCCCGCCGGCCAGGGCACCCGCGATGCGCCGCGGCGTCGCGCGCGAGGATGGCGACAAGGATCAAGACGACCAGGTAGATGATGTTAAAGAGGAGGAGCTGCTGCGTGGTCATGCATCACCTCCGCCCCGCCCGACCCTCGATCGTGCTCCCGACCAGGACGAAGCGATGAGCACACCTCATCTCAGGGCGACACCGCGGGGGCCACGGGCCGGCCGATCGGGCGGACCTCGATCAGCTCGAACTGCGGCTGCGACCTGGCCCCGACCGTCTGTTGCCGGACCTTGTACGCGGCGACCTGGCCGGTGGTCGTCTCGACGACGTAGAGCGGCGCCGAGCCCTCGCTGTAGGCCCCCAGAGACCCGGTCGTCATCAGGAACCGGGGGCGGGGCCCGGCGTCGAGGTCGAGCTTGAAGTCGGCCACCAGGTCGCGCTCGGCGAAGCTGTCGAGCAGCTTGGCCGGCCCGAACGACTGGCGGAACGACGGGACCGTGGCCAGGAGCCGGCCGCTCTTGTAGTCGAGGTAGTAGAGCGCCTCCTGTGGGATCTGCACCTTCTTGCCCTCGTCGTAGCCGACGTAGACCGGGCCCGTGGCCACGATCGACTCGCCCGACCGATCGCCGCCGCCGGCCCGGACGACCGGGCCCCGCAGTCCGGCCGCGGCCCAGCCCACCGCCACCCCGATCGCCAGCGTGATCGCGCCGGAGGCGCGCCGTCCCGGGTTCCGCATGACGTGCCGTCTCCCTTCGACGAGGACCGCGGGCCTCCCAGGCCCGTCGCCGCGCATTGTGCTCCGAGGTCGCCGAGCCGTCCAGAGCGAACCGGGCACCGGCCCCCGGCCGAGGCCCGAATGATCGAAAATCTCAGTGAATCGACTGAAAATTTCATGGCCGGGGCCGATCCCCGCCCGTTAGATTATCAATCTGGGAGAATTGGCGACGCCCGCGTTCGGGAATCCCAGATCGCGCTCCCCAGCCACGATCCGCTCTCAACCCCTCCACCCCGAGCGCAACGGATCGCGAAACCCGGGCCGCCTCTCCCCCCGTTCCTCCCCATCCATCCCGCCCTTCATGACGGATGGGGCCTCCCTCCCGAGGAGTCGTCATCATGATCCCGTCCACGAATGGTCCCGACCGTCGCGGATTCACGCTGATCGAGCTGCTGGTGGTGATCGCCATCATCGCGGTGCTGATCGCGCTGCTGCTGCCCGCCGTCCAGGCGGCGCGCGAGGCGGCGCGGCGGATGCAGTGTACCAACAACATGAAGCAGATCGGCATCGCGATCCACGGCTATACCAACGACAACGTGGCGATCCCCGCGTCGGCGGGCAACTGGACGGTGAAGGCCCCCAGCGGCGTCAACACGGATAACAACCATTCGATGAAGGCCCGCCTCCTCCCCTACATGGAGCTGTCGGCGTATTTCAACGCGATCAACATCATCTTCAACTGCGACAACCAGATCACGCCCGTGAACTTCACGGTCTACCTGGCGACCATCAACTCGTATCTCTGCCCCTCGGACACGAACTTCCCGAATGACCAGTTCGGCCCCGCCAACAACAGGCCGGCCGGCCCCACCAATTACGCGAACAACATCGGCCTGATCCACAATTTCAACGGCAACGTGATGGACGGGCCCGCCTACGCGATCAACGGGGCGTTCAGTCCGGTCCTGACGCTGGCGACGATCACCGACGGGACGTCGAACACGGCCATCTTCAGCGAGTGGGTCAAGAGCAACGGAACCCACAATGGGGGCCCGGGCGAGGTCTACTTCGCCACCACCGCGTACAAGTCGGGCACGTCGCCGACGATCACCGGCACCCTCCAGAATACCTTGCAGACGCTGGGCGCCTCCTGCGACCAGGGCACCTCCCCCGTCACGTTCTTGCTCAAAGGCGGCCGGTGGATGCACGACGAGTGCGGGAGGGGCGGCCCTTACACCCACCTGCGGACGCCGAACAAGAAGGCCTGCATGTTCTCGGGCGAGACGACGACGGCCTGGGATCACACCCTGATCGGCGCCAGCTCGAACCATCCGGGCGGGGTGAACGTCGGCTTCCTCGACGGCTCGGTCAAGTTCATCAAGGACAGCGTCAATCCCACGACCTGGGCCGCCATCGCCACCGCGTCCGGCGGCGAAGTGGTCAGCGCCGACTCGTACTGACGCCGGTCCCCTCGACGAGCCGGGCGGTCCCGCCCGCCGGGAGGTCCGTCCACGACTCGACCCGTCCCGACGGCCAGGTGACTTCGAGGCGGTCGACGCGCGGGGCGTCGCCCAGGCCGAGATAAATCCGATCCTCGGAGGACGACAGGTAGCTGCCCCCGGCGACGACGTCGCGGACCAGGACGCGGCCGGCGACCGTGGCGCGGACGCGCGCGCCCGCCGGCGCCGGGCCCCGCGCCGACCAGGTCGAGCGCGATCGAGCGGCCGGCCGCCGAGACGTTGCGGAGGATCGCGGCGGGGGCGTCGAGGGCATTGACCACCACGTCGGGGCGGCCGTCGCGGTCGAGGTCGCCGACGGCCAGGCCGCGGCCGAGGGTCGGCCTGGCGAACCACGGCCCCGCGCCCGCCGAGGCGTCGGACAGCCGCCCTCCCGGGTTGCGGAGCAGGGTCGGCCGCATCGCCAACGGGACGCCGAGACGGGCCCGGTCGAGGACGTGGCCGTTGACCTGGATCAGGTCGAGGCGGCCGTCGGCGTCGAAGTCGGCCAGCGCCAGCCCGAAGCCGAGCACGTCGCGGGTCGGTGCGGCCAGCCCGAGGGCGTTCGAGGCGTCGAGGTACGTCCCTCCGCCCCTCGCCTGGAAGGCGATCGTGCCTCGGCCGAGGAAGTTGGCGACGACCAGTTCGGGGAGGCCGTCGCCGTCGAGGTCCCCGAGCGCGACCCCCATGCCCGCCGGCGCCTCGCCGCGGCCGTCGCGCGCGACCCCGGCCGCGTGGCCGACCTCCGCGAACCGCAGGCCCCCCCGGTTCTCGAACAGGCGGCAGGGCGTGCCGTCGTTGGCCACGAAGATGTCGGGCCGGGGGTCGCCCACCAGGTCGGCGATCAACACGCCCAGCCCCCGGCCGTCGTCCGGGACGATCCCCGCCTCGCGCGTCTCGTCGGCGAAGGTGCCGTCGCCGTTGTTGCGATAGAGGCGGTCGGGCTGCGCCGGGAAGTCCTCGGGGCCGCAGTAGTCGCGGCGGCCGTCCGGCGCCGAGCAGAACGGGGCCGTCGCCGGGTCATAGTCGAGGTAGTTGGCGACATACAGGTCGAGGTCGCCGTCGCCGTCGAGGTCGGCGAACGCCGCCGACGTGCTCCACGCCGCCGAGGCGACCCCGGCGCGTTGGGTGACGTCCTCGAACCGGCCTCCGCCGCGGTTGCGATAGAGCCTCTGGTCGCGCCAGCCGGTGACGAACAGGTCGTCGCGACCGTCGCCGTCGAAGTCGCCGACCGCCGCGCCCATCGCGTAGCTCGGCCCCGGGGCGCCCGCGGCGACGGTCTCGTCGGCGAAGGTGCCGTCGCGGTTGTTCCGGTAATAGCGGCAGGGCGGATCGGCGCGCCCCGCCCCGGCGACGATCGGCCCGCCGTCGCACAGGTAGATGTCGAGCCAGCCATCGCCGTCGCCGTCGATCAGGGCGACCCCGCCGCCCATGATCTCGGGCAGGTCGTGCCGCCCCCGCGACCCGCTCTCGAACCGGAAAATCGACCCCCGCCTCGGCCGCCACGTCGCGGAACGCGATCGGATGAAGGTCGGGCGGGCCGGCCATCACCGGGACGGCCGCCAGAGCCAGGAGACGCCAGGGGAGCAGCAGGACACGACGCCGCGTCAACGCCCGATCGCGGCCCGGAAATGGGCGAGCGAGGGGGCCAGGAACGCTTGCTCGAACCATTCCGCCAAGGTGGAAATGTTGTATTGCGCCTCGATGCGCACGACGAGATCGTCGGGGACCGTCCGTGGGAACTTGAGATCGAGCAGTTGGACCAGGGCGGCCTGCCACCCTTCGGCCCGCCCCTTGACCCGCTCCTCGCCCCTCAAATTCAGCAGTGCGGTCGCATCCAGCACGTTTCAACCCTCCAATCCGGCACGCCACCGGGCCCGGCAATCCGTCAACTCCGCGAAGATCCGCGCCTGCGGGGCCCATCGTCGCGCGATATGGGCGTCGGCCAGGGGTTCCCGGCTCAATGCGCGATCGCGGCGCGGAAGTCGTCGAGCGAGGGGGCCCGCAGGGCCTGCTTGAACCAGTCGGCCAGGATGGACAGGTCGGCCTGCTCCTCGATGGCCTGGACGAGATCAGGGGGGAAGGGCGGCTTGAACTTAAACTCCAATACTTCCAGGAGATCCGCGCGTCGCCCCTCGGCCCTCCCCTCAACTTTTCCCTCAACTTTCCCCTCAGCCCGCCCCTCGGCCCTCCACCCCTCTACGACGGTCGATTCCCGCATGTTCCAGCCCTCCAAAGCGGCCTGCCATTGGGCTTGACAGCCCGTCAACTCCGCGAAGACCTGCACCAGCGCGCTGACGTCGGAGCGCCATCGGGCGTCGGGGTCGGACCCGACCAGGCATTTCCACTCCTCAATGATACTCGGCTCGCCGCCGCCCCGCATCAGCGAAATCCAGGGGAGAAGGCATCGCGAAGTACGGCCCGCGGCGATGTCGGCCAGGGTGGCGGCGGCGTCCTCGTCGCGGAGGGTGCGCTGCACCGCGAGCAGGCTCAGGCGGCCGGCGGAGGCGCCGGGAGGGCCATCTCCAACGTGTCGGGCTGCGGGGGCCCGGTCAGGCCGACCAGCGCCGCGACCACCTGGTATTTCTCGCGACACCCCGCCCCGTGCCGCAAGTCGCGGCGGAGGCGGGCGAGGTATTCCAGCAGGCGGTCGAGCATGTCCGATTCGGGCTCGGTCTGGAACTCCGTCACGACGGCCCACCGGAGGCCCGGCGCGGCGGGGTCGGCCAGATCGGCCACCGTGTCGCAGATGCGATCGGGCTCGCGCGGGAACGGCATCGTCCGCGTGTCGAGCCAGCCGTGGAACCGCAACGAGGCGTCGAGCCCGGCGCCAGCCAGCGGAAGAAGCCGATCGGGTCGGCCTTGACGCCGTACCGCGCCGCCTGGTCGAAGACGTTCACAGGACACCCCCCAGGACGCGCCGACGTGGCCCCCGAGAGGGATGATCGGCACGAGGACCGATCGCGCTGAACGTCGATGGGTGGGCCGCACGCGCCGTCGAGAACGTGATGGACCGGACCTCTCCTCTCGGGCATCATGGGCCCATCCGCGGGGCCGAGGCCCCGCCCTCCGATCCCGCCCCGAGGACGCTCCCATGCCCCGAAGCTCGCGAACGACGGCCGCCCTGCTGACGGCGACCCTGATCCTCCCCCTCTGGCTCGCGGCCCAGGACAGGCCCCAGGGCACGACTCGCACGGCGGGCCCGACCGACGGCGGCTTCCTCCTGCCCAATGGCTGGACGGTCTCGCCCGCGGGCGATCAGGTCGCGCTGACCGACCTGCCTTTGAACATCATCCCGCTGGATTCCCGCCTCGCGCTGGTCGCCACCAGCGGGTACAACGACCACGAGCTGTCCCTGGTCGACCTCGACGCCCGGAAGGTCGTCGACGCCGAGGCCGTCCGCCAGAGCTGGTACGGCCTGGCCGTCGATCGCAAGGGGGGGCGGGTCTGGTGGTCGGGCGGCGGCGGCGACCGCCTCCACGCCTTCCGCCTCGACGGCCGCGCCCTGACACGCACCAGCGACCCCGAACCGCAGCCGGAAGCCGCCAGGCCGAAGGCGAAGGCCGAGGCCAAGCCCAAGGTCAAGATGGAGGGCCCCGGCACTTCCGCAGCGGGCTGGCGCTGTCCGCCGACGGCGCGACGCTCTACTCGCTCGACATCGACGCCGCCACGATCGCCGCGCTGGAGCCGGGCGACGCCCGGCCGAGGAAGACGGCGAAGGTCGGCGTGCGGCCCTATGACGTCGCGGTCGCGCGCAACGGGTCGCGGCTCTACGTCTCCGACTGGGCCGGCGGCGCCGTCCTGGCGCTCGACCCGGTCGAGCTGCGCACGGTCGCCCGGATCAAGGTCGGCGAGCATCCCAACCAGATCGCCGTCCACCCGAAGGACGACCGCCTGTTCGTCGCCTGCGCCTCCAGCAACAGCGTGGCCGTGATCGACGCCCGGCGCGGGATCGTCACCGAGACGATCATGACCGGCCTGTTCCCCAGGGCCCCCGAGGGGAGCACGCCCGACGCCGTCGCGATCAGCCCCGACGGCGAGACGCTCTACGTCGCCAACGCCGACAACAACTGCGTGGCCGTCGTCGACGTCGAGGCGCCCGGACGCAGCCAGGTCAAGGGGTTCATCCCGACCGGCTGGTACCCGACCTCCGTCGCCGTCTCGGCCGACGGCAGGAGCCTGCTCGTCGGCGTCGGCAAGGGGAACCGGACGAAGCCCAACCCGATCGACAGGACGAGGGCGGAACGCGCCGGCGCCGACAGGCCCAGCGAACCGGCGGTACCCCTACATCGGCACCACGCTGTCGGGCGCGCTGTCGATCGTGCCCGTGCCCGACGACAAGACGCTCGCCTCCTACACCGAGACGGTCTACAAGAACTGCCCCTACTCGGACAGGCTCCTGACCGACGCCCCCCACCCGCGCAAGACGGCGATCCCGACGAAGGTCGGCGACCCGTCGCCGATCAAGCACATCATCTACATCATCAAGGAGAACCGGACCTACGACCAGGTCCTCGGCGACCTGACGCGGGGCAACGGCGACCCGTCCCTGGTGATGTTCGGCCGCGACGTGACGCCCAACCACCACGCTTTGGCCGAGGAGTTCGTCCTGCTCGACAACCTGTACTGCAACGGCCACGTGTCGGCCGACGGGCACCCGTGGTCGACGATGGCATACAACACCGACTACCTCGCCCGCAACTGGGCCCTGACCTACTCGAGGCGGGCCGGGATCGCCGACGACGACGAGGGGGACCTGAGCCGCGCCCCGTCGGGCTACCTGTGGGACGCCTGCGCGCAACAACCTGTCGTACCGCAGCTACGGCGAGTACGGGCGCGCGCGTCAGCCAGCCCGACGGCTCGTTCCGCATGGAGGGGCGCGTCCCCGGCCTGGTCGGGCACACGAGCCCCGAGTTCGGCGTCAAGTCGGCCGGGCGGACGGTCCGCGACACCGACCGCGTCGACGTCTTCCTCCGCGAGTTCGCCGACTACGAGAAGGACGGCGACCTGCCCCGGTTCATCGTCATGAGCCTGGGCGAGGACCACACCACCGGCACCACCCCGGGCACCTTCACGCCGCAGGCGTGCGTCGCGAGCAACGACCTGGCGCTGGGCCGGCTGGTCGAGGCGGTCACGCACAGCAGGTACTGGCCCGAGACGGCGATCTTCGTCATCGAGGACGACGCGCAGAACGGCCCCGACCACGTCGACGCGCACCGGACCGTCGGCCTGGTCATCAGCCCGTACACGAAGCGCCGAGCACCTCGACAGCACGCAGTACCAGACCGTCAGCATGATCCGGACGATCGAGCTGATCCTGGGCCTGCCGCCGTTGAGCCAGTTCGACGCCGCCGCCACGGCGATGTTCGAGAGCTTCACCGACGAGGCCGACCCGACCCCCTACGCCAACCGCCCGCCTCGGATCGACCTGGAGGCGACCAACAGCCCCGTCGCCTACGGCGCCGAGCGGTCGAGCCGGATGGACTTCAGCGAGTACGACAAGATCGACGACTTCGAGCTGAACGAGATCCTCTGGCGCGCCGTCAAGGGGCCGACGCCCCGCTCCCTCCCGCCGTCCGCCGCGCGATCGCCTACCGGCCGTCGCCTCCGAAGCCCTAAGCTGCCCGCCGGGGTTTCTTTTCACTTTTCGCCCGCAAGCTTCGGCTGTAGGAGTCGAACCCGCCTTCGACGGCCTCGCGCAGCCCCGCCCGCGTGGCATGACTCCGCACCGGGATCTCCTGGTACTTGACCTGGCGGAAGACCGGCTCGATTTCGTTCAGACTCCGGGCTGTACGGCGGCAGGAAGTACAGGTAGATCCCCGCCGCCGCCAGACCCGCCCGCGCCCGCCTCACGACCCCGCTGGTGTGCAGGCTGGCGTTGTCCAGGACCACCACCCGCGGCACCTTCGACCATGGCAGCGACCGCACGAATGCCAGGAAATCGTACGAGTCCCACGTCCGCTCCGCGGTGAAGACATCCAGCCGCGGCCGCCCGCCGTAGGGGCGGTAGGCGGCCATCGCGTTGACCCGCCGCCCCTGCGGGGCCTCGGACTTGACCCGCTTCCGCTGCCGAGGCAGCGCCCAGGTGTAGGCCGTCGGGAGCGTCGGCGCGAACCCGCACTGGTCGAGGTAGTAGAGCTTGATCCGGCCGGCCCGGGCCTTGTGCTTCAGGTTGAGCAGCACCCGCTTGGCCCGCGCGACCCTGGCCGGGTCCTGCTTGTGCCGCAGCCAGCCGGCGGTCCGGCCCCAGCGCGCCGGAGCAGCCCGAGGTAGCGGCGGATTTGGCGCGGCTCAGCGCGATCCCGCGGGGGACGAGCGCCTGGCTGAGCTGGCGGCTGGTCCAGGTGCGGTCGTCGCCGAGCAGGGCCCGCAGCGCCCCGGTCACCTCGCGGCGTCGGGCGTCGTCGAGTGGCGGCCCGGTGCGGCGGGGGAACAGCGCGGCGATGCCGCGGCCGAGGAAGTCCTTGAGCACGGCGCGGGCGGTGTGCCCGCAGTAGCCGAGGTGGTCGGCGATCCGAGGCGCCGCCCACCCGGCGTCGGCGAGGCAGACCATCTCCAGGCGGTCCCGCGCCCGGGGCGGTAGGTCGGCCCGGCGAAGGGTTTGCAGCTCATCGCGGGTGGCGTCATCGAGGTGGATGCGGATCATACCGGAATTGTAGGGGAACCTCGGCCACACGCTTAGGCACAGAACCGGCACACGCCCGACCGTGGCGGGGGGCGCGCCCCTCCGCCACGATCGTGAGTGCTGCTCACACCCCGGCTGGGACAACCTCGTATACTCGGGACGAGTGCCCTCGACCCGGGCACGGCCGTCGTACCCCCATCGCGCCGGGAGGCCCGATCCATGCTCCACCTCGCCCTGGTCTGCTCCGCCCTGATCGGCGACCTGCCCGCCGCCGACGACCTGAAGGACTACCGGGCCGCCGCGGCTCACGTCGGCCGCGACGCCGAGGCGCACGTCAAGCTGGCGCTGTGGTGCGAGTCACACGACCTGGGAGCCGAGCGGCTGAAGCACCTGGCCATCGCCGTGTTGACCGACCCGGCCAATGCCACCGCGCGCGGGCTGATGGGCCTGGTCGCCTACCACGGCAAGTGGCAGAGGCCCGACGCGGTGGCCGATCAGGTCAAGGCGGACGAGGCCACGGCCGCCGCGCTGGCCGAGTACAACGATCGACGGGCCAGGACACCCAACAACGTGGACGCCCAGTGGAAGCTGGCCCTGTGGTGCGAGGAGCAAGGATTGAAGGCCGAGGCGACGGCGCACCTGGCGGCGGTGGTGCGGCTCGACCCGTCGCGCGAGGCGGCCTGGAAGCGGCATGGGATACAAGAAGCACGATGGCCGCTGGATGTCCGATCGCGCAGATTGCGGAAGAGAAGGCCGAGGCCGATCGGCAGAAGCATGCCGACAAGTACTGGCGCCCGCTCCTGGAGAAGTGGCGCGGATGGCTGTCGGACAAGGCCCGTCGCGGCGAGGCCGAGGGCACACTCGCCCAGGTCGTCGATCCGCGCGCCGTGCCGACGGTCTGGGCCGTCTTCGCCGCCGGCCCCCCGGATCGCCAGTCCGTCGCCGTCCGCCTCTTCGGCCAGATCGACGCGCCCGGGGCGTCGCGGGCGCTGGCGGTCCTGGCCGTCTTCGGCAAGTCGGACGACGTCCGGCGGGCCGCGACCGAGACGCTCACCCGACGCGACCTGCGCGACTTCGCCGAGTTGCTGGTCGGCCTCCTGCACGATCCGATCAAGTACAAAGTCCGCCAACCCGGCGGGCCCGGCACCCCGGGCGAGCTGTTCATCGAGGGGCCGAAGGCCAACGTCAAGCGGCTCTACAGGACGCCGAAAGAACTCACCCTGTCGCCGACCGACCAGATCGGCCTCGATCCGGACGGCGTGCCGGCCATCGAGCGGCCCCTGGGCTTCTTCTCGCCGAACCGCGGGGTGCCGCAGGCCCAAGCCATGCTCCCGTTCGACGCCCGTCCGAATCCCCAGATGATCGCCCGGCTGACCGAGCGTCCTGGGACGCAACGGGATGAGTGCCACGGAGGGTCAGCGCCTGGGCCAGCGGCTTTCCAGCCAGCCGGTTTCCCCGCAGATGATCCCGACGATCGGGGGGATCGGCCGGCGCTATCGGCTCTTCACGCCGATCCTCGAGGAGATCCCGCTCCAGCAGTTCGTCGCCGAGACGGCGCGGGCCGCCCAGGCGGCGACGATGCAACTGGCCGGCGACGTTGCCGCGATCGACCGCTACAATGCCCCGATCCTCCAGACCAACTCCGCGGCGATCGAGGTGCTCAAGCATGTCTCCGGCCAGGACTTGGGCGAGGGCCGGGAGGACTGGCAGGAGTGGGCCACCGACCTGCTCGGATACGCCTACGTGCCTCAGAGGGCCTCTCAAGAGCCCCGACGCTCGTCCAGGATGTCCCGGTGGGATACCAGCCCCAGTTGACGCCCGAGCGTCGTGGCCGGCCCGACCTTCGCCGTCCGGACTCACTCGTGCTTCGGGGCGGGGACCATGGTCCGCACCCTCGGCGGGCCGGCCCGCATCGAGGAGATCCGCGTTGGGGACCAGGTCTTGACCCAGGAGCCCCGGACCGGCGCGCTGAGCTATCATCCGGTCGTGGCCGCCTTCCACAACCCGCCCAATGCCACCCTCCGGATCGAGCTGGATCGCGAGACGATCGTCGCGACCGGCATCCATCGGTTCTGGAAGGCGGGCAAGGGCTGGACGATGGCCCGCGACCTGAAGCCGGGCGACGCCGTCCGCACCCTCGGCGGCACGGCCACCGTCACGTCCGTCGAGGGCGACGGCGTCCAGCCGGTGTTCAACCTCCAGGTGGCCGACGCGGAGAGCTTCTTCGTCGGCGAGCAGGGCGCATTGGTCCACGACAACAGCCTGGTCCGGCCGACGCCCGAGCCGTTCGACGCCCCGCCCGGCCTGGCGGCCGTCGTCCGGCGGGCCGAGTGAGCGATACGACGGCGTGGGAGGATGCCGACCTCGCCCGGGGCCGGTATTGTGAGTGCGGCTCACGTCCCGGCCAGTCCCCCGGCGTAGAATCGGGGACGAGTACCCACGGCCGCGGGCCCGGGACGGAGCCCGTTGGATCGTCGCATGGACATCCCAGGGGATGCTTGGCACGAGGCCCGCGCCGTGGGTACGATGGGCGGAGTCGTGCCCCGCTCGCCGCAGGTCGGGAGGTCCCTTCCGTGATCTACCTCGCCCTGGTCTGCTCCGCCCTGACGGCCGCCTCGCCGGCCGACCCGCCCGAGTCCGACGCCCTGAAGGTCTACCGGGCCGCCGCCGCGCAGGTCGGCCGCGACGCCGAGGCGCACGTCAAGCTGGCGCTGTGGTGCGAGGCGCACGGCCTGGGGGCCGAGCGGCTCAAGCACCTGGCGATCGCCGTGTTGACCGACCCGGCCAACGCCACCGCGCGGGGGTTGATGGGGCTGGTCGCCTACCGGGGGCGCTGGGAGACACCCGACGCGGTCGGCGAGCGTCTCCAGTCCGACGAGGCGCCCGCCGCAGTGCGATCCGAGTACGATCGCCGCCGCGCCGAGATCGAGGGGCGATCCGATCCCTCGGGGCGATCCCGGCGGGCGACCCGCTCGGAGGCCGCGCAGCGCACGTCAAGCTGGCCATGTGGTGCGAGCAGGTCGGCCTGAAGGACGAGGCGACGGCGCACCTCACGACGGCGGTCGTCCTCGACCCGTACCGCGACGCCACCTGGAAGCACCTCGGGTACGTCAAGCAGGACGGCCGCTGGATGAGCCGCGAGCAGGTCGCCGCCGGGCGCCGCGAGCGCCGAGGACCAGCGCCGCGCCGATCGCCGCTGGGAGCCCCTGCTGCGGAAGTGGCGGGGCTGGCTGGCCGAGGACGCGCACCGGGCCGAGGCCGAGGGCCTCCTGACGACCGTCACCGACCCCCGCGCCGTGCCGTCGATCGTGCGCGTCTTCCGCGGCGGCGGCGACCCCGACCAGGCGATCGCGGTCCGTCTGCTCGCCCAGATCGACGCCCCGTCGGCGACGCGGGAACTGGCCTCGCTGGCCGTCTTCAGCCCGTGGCCGAGGGTCCGATCGGCCGCGACCCGGGCCCTGCGGGGCCGCCCTCCGCGCGACTTCGCGGGCCCGCTGGTCGACATGATCCGCTCGCCGATGAAGTACCGGGTCATGCCGGTCGGCGGGCCGGGGTCGCCGGGGGCCCTGGAAGTCGAGACGCCGCGGTTCCGCATGCTCCGCACCTACGACGCGCCCCCCGCGTTCCAGCTCACGAGCCAGTTCTTCGGCTACGTCGGCTACGACGCCAACGGCCTGCCCGTCGCCGCGAAGGGGATCGAGCTGAGGATGCTCGAGCACGGAGGCCTGTTTGTGGCCCGGGAGATCGCGCGCATCGAGGCCCGTACGGCGGCGATGATCGCCTCGGCGCAGATGAAGGCCGTGGCCTCGCAGCAGATGCTCGTCGCCGACATCAACGCCATCGAGACGGCCAACGCCGAGGCCGTCGCGACGAACGAACGGATCGTCCCCGTGCTCGCTGAGGTGCCTCGACGCGCCGGCCGACCTGAAGGACGACGAGGACGCCTGGCACACGTGGTATTACGACCAGCTCGGCTACCGCTACGACCCGCCCGCCCAGGTGACGGTGGCCGTGAACGCGTCGCCGCAGTATCCGCCCCCCCAGATCGGGAGCTGTTTCGTCGCGGGGACGCCGGTCCGCACGCCCGAGGGGCACCGCCCGATCGAGTCCCTGGCCGCCGGGGATCGGGTCCTGAGCCAGGACGTGGCCACCGGCGCGTTGAGCTTCCAGCCCGTGCTGGTCGTCCACCACAACCCGCCCGGCAAGACGATCCGCGTCGAGCTCGACGACGGCGAGGTGATCGTCGCCAGCGTGTACCATCGCTTCTGGAGGGCGGGCCGGGGGTGGGCGATGGCCCGCGAGCTGAAGCCCGGCGACACGCTCCGCACCCTCGGCGGCCTGGCCCGCATCGTCTCGGCCACCGCCGGCCCGGTCGAGCCGGTGTTCAACCTCGACGTGGCCCGCACCCGGACCTTCTTCGTCGGCCTCCGCGACGCCCTGGTCCACGACAACACCCTGCCCGACCTCCACAAGCCCCCGTTCGACGCCCCGCCCGTCCTGGCAGCCGTCGCCCCCCGCGCCCGCGATTGACCTGGCATTACGGCTGGGCACGACGAGTGGCCGGGGGCTCGAAGGTGAGCCACCAGCCACCCGTCGCAATAGGGCATGAAGCAACAGTTGGAGGCGGTGTAGTCGGACCGGAGCGCCAATACCTAAGGGTCTGGAACGGAATAAGCATTACGACTTGCCGTGCGATCCGGACGACTCAGGCCTGATCGTGTAGTTCCACTCACCATGGAAGTCATGGGGATGCAGCCGGACCCGCTCCATCTGCTGCTTCGTCACCTTGACCTTGGTCGGGTAGCTCCCCGTATCCAGCCGGGCCTCCACCTCCAGGCCCGTCGCGGTCCGCGTCGCGGCGATCAACTCGACGACCACCTGATGGCTGACCAGTGGGCGGCCCCGCCAGTTCATCGTGATGTGCGAGAACAGCCGGTGCTCGATCTTGTTCCACTTGCTCGTGCCCGGCGGGAAGTGGCAGACCGTCACCTCCAGGCCCGTCTCGTCGGCGAACCGCTGGAGTTCGACCTTCCACAGCCGGACCCGATAGCCGTTGCTGCCCCCGCCGTCGGCACAGATCAGCAACCGCCCGGCGTCGGAGTACATCTCCGACCCCATGCCGGACCACCACCGCCGGATGCCCTCGACGGCGAAGCTGGCCGTGTCGTGATCGACGCCCACGTTGACCCACCCCAGGTCCCAGCCCATGTCGTAGATCCCGTAGGGGATCGCCTTGCCGACGCGGCGGTCGGGGAAGTCATGGATCAGGGCCTCCTCGGCTCACCCGCCGGTTGCCACTCCCGGCCCCGGTTGGCGTACTGCCCGACCAGCTCCTTCTTCTTGGTGTCCACCGAGATGACCGGGGAGCCCGCGGCGATGTACCGCCCGCTGATCTCGCTGATGTAGCGGAACTGGGCGTCACGGTCGGGGTGCTGCCTGCCCTCCAGGGTCTTGGCCATCGCCTGGAGGCTGTAGCCGAGGTGGTGGAGCATCTCCCCGACGACCCGATGGCTGACGGCGAACCCCTGGCGGCCCAAGGCCTCGGCCAGTTGGCGGGTGCTCTTGCAGGTCCACCGCAGCGGGGACATCGGGTCGCCCCGCGTCTCGGGGGCGATCAGTCCCTCCAGGGCCACGAGGATCGCCGGCTCCTTGTCGCGGAGCTTCTTGCGACCTCCGCCGGGCCGTCGGACGCGACCGGGGGGAGGGGGTGGAGCGTCGAGTTCCTTCAACGCCCGCTGGATCGCGGCGTGAGAGATGCCCGAGGCCCGACTCACGCGGCGGATGCCGCCGTAGCCCAGGGAGCGGGCCTCGACGGCGGCGAGGAGCCGTCGCTGCCGCTCGTCGAGGTTCGGCAGGATCGCGGCGAACTTCCGTTGGAGTTCAGGATCGTCGGGCATCCGTCCATTATGAGCCGCAGCGACGAATTATAACAGTTGTTTCGTTCCAGGCCCTAACCGTGCGCGTGAAGGGGCAGGGAACCTCGAACACATGGGGACTGTATCAGCCATCCTGCTCGTCATCCGGAAACTGAGACGAATTGATTTCCGCGGTCTCAGGCCGGATGTCTGCGGCAAGGCGCTTATACCAATTCGTGATGCGCCGAATGACCCTGTCTAGTTGCTTGGTATCAAACGGCTTGAAATCCAGATCGGCCACGTCCACAAGGTGGGTCGAGTCTTCACACGGCTCGACGAGCCAGGCGTAGAACTCCCTGTCGTTGTGCATGGAAAACAGCAAGACGATGACCGGGATGAAGTACCGTGTCCGCTTTTCGAGCTTCTTCCTGCGGCCGCGGACGTGCTTCGCCAAATCCTCCGACGTGTCCAGGGGGTTAGACGTGCCCCATACGAGCACGCCGAACGGGAGGAATCCGGGGAGGGTCGGGTCACGGATCGAGCAGAGCAAGTCGATCCCCATCTCGCCGCCCGTGTCCATGTTGAACACGTCGATGTTCAATCGCCGCGTCAGAGCAACCCTGGCGAGGAGTTCTGAGCGGTGACCGACCATCTGGTTTGCTTGAGACATGTGCCCTCCTCAAACGCTGGACTTCGTCATGCCTACCGGCCGCGACTTCCAGAAGTCTTCGACGTCATTCCAAATCCTCCTGATGGCCCGGCAGTTCAGTGAGCGGCGGGTAGAGATCCCCACGAACCCCTTCCTGGCTCCCGCCGGGACGTGGTGGATATATGCCATGCCGGAGTGTACGTCGATCCCGACGACATACGCCGGCACTTTCATGCTGCCGAGCTTTTTGGCGTCGGCGGCCGTCAGCCGGACGAGCAGTTTACGACTCATCCCTGTGCCCGCATACCGCTTAGCCTTCGCCGTCGCCTTCACTTGTACGAAGAAATTCGCCTGAAAGACGGAGGATCCGAGAAGCGTGACCTCGAAATCAAGCGCCTCGGCCTTCTCGCCCAGGAAGCGCTGATCGAACCACTGCTGCCCCCCGCACCACCGGGTGATGATCGCGCCGAAGAGCGCCTCTCCCCTCTTGCCGACGATGTCCATGCTGCAGGCGGACGCTCCTCGATGAGCGGGTACAGGCCCGACATGATTTTACTCTTGCGGCTTTCCCCTGAGTAGTCAGTCCTTGCGGATGCGGCCCTCGACCGCGCCGTCCTGGTGCTGGTTCTGGTCGGTCTTCTCACGCATGTCGTGCTTGGCCGACAGCAGGAGTTTCACGATTACTGGTACTTCCGGCTGTGCGCGCAACGGAGGCTTCCTTCGATCGAAGCTGGCCGCTGCCCGACATTGAGAAGGCAAAACGATCTTCTGACACGAGCATGCTCTGTCGAAACCCTCGGCCATTCGCCTCCACGACCCCCCACCCCAACCCTCCCCCGCAAGGGGGAGGGGGTCAGAAACGCCCTCCCCCCTTGCGGGGGAGGGTTGGGGTGGGGGGTGCGACCAACCCCGTCGAGGATTTCGACAGAGCAACACGAGCATGAAGGGAGCCAAGGCCACGAAGGCCGCCAGTGGGTACGAACGACTCTGGCCGCCGCGACCGGGCTCGCGGTCGGCGCACTGCTAGGCTCCGGCGTCGTGTGCGGCGGGGCGTTGTGCGCTCCGATGTAATCGACCGAGGCATCCACCAATCCTTGCCACGGGGTGGCTGAATTGCCGCAGGCGACCCCGGCGGCCGAAGACTGGGGTTGCCGCAGGTGTGCAGCGCAGGCAACCCCGGCCACCCCGGTCGTTCGAAGGGCCGAGGAGTTATCGAATTTCCGATCCGGTCACGACTGGCCGAGGACGACCGGCACGTCGAGGAGCTGGCCGTCGCGGTACACCGTGACCGTGGCGACCTGGCCGGGGGCGTGCGACTCGACCTCGGTCAGCATCTCCTCGACGGTGGCGACGCGCTTGCCGTCGATCGCCACGATCAGGTCGGCCGACTCGGGGTCGAGGCGGCGGACCAGCATCCCGCCGTAGCGCATGACCTTGGTCCGGATCGGCCGGATGCCGGCGTGCTCGGCGGGGCCGTCCTCGACCAGGCCGAGCACGAGCAGGCCCTTGGACGTCGCGAAGACGCGCGTGATGCCCAGGTCGGCGCGGATCACCCGGCCGTGCTCGATCAAAGGCTTGAGGATGCGCGCGATCCCGTTGATCGGCACGGCGAAGCTGATCCCCGCCGACTGCCCGACCTGGCTGAGGATCGCCGTGTTCATGCCGATGACCTCTCCGCGAGAGTTCAGCAACGGGCCCCCCGAGTTGCCCGGGTTGATCGCCGCGTCGGTCTGGATGATCCCCTTGATCATCCGCCCGTTCTTGGCCCGCAGGGAGCGGTCGAGGCTGCTGACGATCCCCGTGGTCAGCGTCCTCTCCAGGCCGAATGGGTTGCCCAGCGCCAGGATCTTCTGGCCGACCAGGAGCTTCGACGAGTCGCCCAGCGCCAGCGGGACGAGCTTGTCGGCGGCGACGCGGACGCGGACCACCGCCACGTCGTTCGAGGCGTCCTCGCCGACGACGCGCGCCTCGTGCGTCGAGCCGTCGTGGAGCGTCACCTGGACCGTCTCGGCCCCCTCGACGACGTGGTAGTTGGTCAGGATATGCCCCCGGCGGTCGATGACGAACCCCGAGCCGGTGCCGCTGGAGACCTCGTCGCCGAAGATCCCGCCCCCCTCCGTGGCGGTCGTGATGTTGACCACCCCCTTGTTCGTCGCGGCGTAGACGCGGATGTTGACCTGCTCGTCGGCGTCGACCTGCCGGAGCAGGTCGGCCGGCAGCGCCGGGGGCGGCACGGCCGGCACCGCGGGGCCTGCCGGCATCGCCCCGCGCCGGGGGCGCGGAGCCCTCGGCGCACCCGCGCGGGGCCGGGATCGCGGGCCTCTGCGCCCCCAGCCGACCGCCGAGCAGTACCAGCACCAGCCCCAAGGTCGCCGCCGCCGTCGCGGCGTGCGCCAGGATCATCCTCCACGTCGGCATCGGGAACCTCCCCCTTCGATCCGGACCCCCTCCGACCCGCCGGGGCCCGCGCCTCGCGATGCCCCCATTCTACGCCAACCGGCCCGCCGCGGGAGTCCGATCCGCGGGCGGGTGCCCGCTCGAATGACCCGATCGGCCACCGCCCCTCCCCCGGGAAAAAGGAACATGGCCCGATGGGCTTGAGGAGATGACGCGATCGACCTCCTGGGTGGCATGGCCACGTCCTCGTGGCCATGCGCGGAGGCACCGCCCGCGCCTCCCGCACGCATCTCCCCCGGACATGGCCACGAGGACGTGGCCATACCACCCGGCCCGATCCATCACGCAAGCGGGTCCTACCAAGTGCTCAGGAAGGCCCCTCCCCCGGCCAGATCGGGAGGACACCGGCTCGCCCGCCCTCGATAATAGGGATAGGCGCGTGATTCGTCCCACGTTCCTTGGCAACCCGAAGCGATCACAACCGTCGGCCCAGGCCCCGCGCCGAACGAACCGAATGTTCAACAATCGCCGGCCGAGCGCGGTGCGCCCGAACGAACTCGACGTCGCGCCCGAACGAACTCGACGTCGCGTCCGAACGAACTCGATGGCACCTTGGGAAAGGAGGGCTGGCATTGCCGAACCGGGTTGGGGTTGCCTGAGTAATCCGGCGCCGAACGAACCGAAATCCGCCGCGCCCGAACGAACTCGACCACGCGCCCGAACGAACTCGACCCCCGCGCCGAACGAACCGAATGTCCTACCAAACGAACTCGGCGCCGTGCCCGAACGAACTCGATGCCGGGCGCCGAACGAACCGAATGTTGAACGACCGTCCCAGGCCCTCGTCACGGGTCGTGCGCCGAACGAACCGAATGTTCAACAATCGCCGGCCGGGCGGCCTCGGGAACGACCCGACCGGGTCATCCGGGACGCCTGCCGAACGAACCGAATTGTACTTTGGATCATCATTCATCCGATTTGATCAATTGATCCCTCCGGCACGGCGAATCCGATGGCCATCCGGGCCGCCTGCCGAACGAACCGAATGTTGAACATCGGGACCGGGAAGGCCCCGGCCGAACGCCTCTCGCGAGGGGGGCAGGGGGCCCGCAAGAGGCTGGACGGTCGCGCCGGGGCGCGCCACAATGACGGTCCGGTCCGGCCCGAACGGGGCGATCGTCGCGGGCCTCGCCCCCGGTATCCCCGGAACAGGATCAGGAGCTGAAGCCGATGGTGGATCGCATCCCGACCCGCACCCGCGCCGCCGCGACGGCGGCGCTGGGGCCTGGGCGCTGGTCCTGGCCGCGTCCCTCCCCTCGATCGGGCTGGCGCAGGACGGCCCCGAGGAGTCGGCCCGCAAGCTCCGGGCCGACGAGGGGCTGGAGGCGACCCTCTGGGCGTCCGAGCCGATGGTCCACAACCCGACCAACATCGACGTCGACTCGCGCGGGCGGGTCTGGGTCGCCGAGGGGCTCAACTACCGCCTCATGCAGCCCGGCCGCAACCCGCCGTTCCGGAGGATCGAGGAGGCCGATCGGATCAAGATCCTCGAGGACACCGACGGCGACGGCAAGGCCGACAAGGTGACCGTCTTCGCCGACCGCATCTTCCCCGTCCCGATGGGGCTGGCCGTCGAGGAGCACTACGGCACTGACGGCAAGTATAAGGGGTGCAAGGTCTTTGTCGGCAACAGCCCCGACCTGCTCGTCCTGGAGGACACCGACGGCGACGACCGGGCCGACAAGCGGTACCCGCTGCTGACCGGCTTCGGCGGGGTCGACTCCGACCACGGCGTCCACGGGATGGTCCTGGGCCTCGACGGCAAGCTCTACTTCACCCACGGCGACGGCTGCTGCTCGGTCCAGCAGGACCACTCGTCGCGGACGCAGAACTTCGACGTCGTGGACAGGTCGGGCCGGCACGTCCGGTCCGACCAGCTCGCCAACACGCTCCGCGTCAACCGCGACGGCACGCAGTTCGAGGTCCTGGCCGACCGCCAGAGGAACAACTACGAGGCCAGCCTCGACAGCTTCGGCGACGTGTTCGTCAGCGACAACGACGACGACGGCAACCGCGGCTGCCGGGTCCTCTGGATCATGGACGGCGGCCACTACGGCTACCGCACCCCGGGCAGCCCGCGGCACTGGGGCGAGGACGTGCCGGGCAACGTCCCGAAGCTCGTCGGCACGGGCAACGGCAGCCCCTGCGGCCTGATGGTCTACGAGGGGGACCTCCTGCCGGGCGACTACCGCGGCGGCATCCTCGAGGCGGAGGCCGGGACGAGGCAGGTCAACGTCTTCCCGCTGTCGCGCCACGGGGCGTCGTTCCGGGTCGAGTCGCGGGTGCTGCTGGCCAGCGACGACCCGTGGTTCCGCCCGGTCGACGTGACCGCCGCGCCCGACGGCTCGGTCTTCGTCGCCGACTGGTACGACGCGGCCGTCGGCGGCCACCGCTTCCGCGACCAGACGACCGGCCGGATCTACCGCGTCGCCCCCAAGGGGTCGAAGCCGAGGGCAACCAAGGCCGAATTTACAAATGTCCACGGGCTGATTGAGGCCCTCCGGTCGCCCGTCGTCGCCACCCGCGACGCCGCCCGCCGCGTCCTGATCGAGCGAGCCGGCCGGGGCGACCAACGAGGGAAGCAGGAGGTCCTCGACGCCCTCGTCAACATGGCCTCGGCCGGCGAACCGGCCTACCGGGCCCGGGCCCTGTGGGTCCTGCACGCGATCCAGGGCGACGCGGCGGCACTGGCCGCGCTGGACGACGCCGACGCACGCATCCGCGAGCAGGCGGTCCGGATGCTCGGCCGCGACGACCGCGAGAACGGCCACGTCGAGTACCAGGAGGAGCCGAGGGACGAGCGGCCCCCGCCCGCCTCGAAGCACCTGAAGGCGCTGCTCCCCCTAGCCGCCGACCCCGACGCGGGCGTCCGCCGCGAGCTGATCCTGGCCCTGCGCGACGTGCCGACGGACCAGGCCGGCGAGGCGCTGGAGACGCTGGCCCGGATGTGGGACGGCCGCGACCGCTGGTACCTGGAGGCGCTCGGCCTGGCGCTGGAGGGGCGCGAGGGGCCGTTCCTGTCCGGGGTGTTCGACGGCACCCTCTACGGCGACCTCGACCTGGAGGATGCCGTGCAGGAGGGCCGCGTGGCGCTGCCGCCCTACTTCCCGGTCGACCGCAACGAGGCGTACATCGAGGCCGGGTCGAAGGAGCTGCCGGCCTCGCCGCTGTCCAAGACGCTCGGCCTATGCTGGCGCGTCCACCGTCCCGAGGCGCTGCCGCTGCTCGGGCGGATCCTGCCCGTGCTGGCCGCGCCCGAGCTCCAGTCGGCGGCCGACGACGTGCTGAGGCAGTTCCGCGACCCGGCGACGGCGCCCGTGCTGGCCGGGCTGATCAAGGAGGCCGATGACCCGTCCTGGAAGCGTCAGATGCTCGTCACGCTCGGCCGCAAGCTCGAAGGCGACTGGCGCGCGCGCGGCCGCGGCCCGAGGTCATCGAGGCGGCCTCCGAGGCGCTGAAGGACCCCGAGCTCGAAGGCGCAGGGCATCGCGCTGGCCGCCGCCACGGGCGATGCGCGGTACGCCGACCCTCTGATGGACTTCGCCCGCTCGGCCGGGGCGCCCGCGGAGGTCCGCGCCGCGGCCGTCGAGGCGCTGGCCCGGCTCAAGCCGCCCGGGGTCCGCGAGTTCCTCGACGGCCTGATCGCCGAGGTCAAGGGCCGCCCGGCCTCGTCCCCGACGGCCGAGGCGGCGGTGCGGGCCCTGCCTCGGGTGGACGACCCCCGGAGGCGCCTGCCCGAGTTGTTCGGCTCGGCCGACTACCCGCCGGGCCTCCGCCGCGAGGCGCTTCGGATGTTCGCGGGCACCCCCGACGGCGGCCGCCGCGTGCTCGCGATGGCCCGCGACGGGACGCTCCCGGACGACCTGAAGACGCTGGCGAGCACGGTCCTGAACACCCACCCCGACCGCCGCGTCCGCGACGAGGCGGCGCGGGCCCTGCCCCTGCCCAAGGCCAGCGGCGGCCGTCCCCTGCCGCCCCTGGCCGAGCTGGTCCGCCGCAGCGGCCAGGCCGACCGCGGCCGCGAGGTCTTCTTCCGCGCCGGCCCGGACCAGAAGGGGCGCGAGTCGCAGGTCAGTTGCGGGGGCTGCCACCGTGTGCAGGGGCAGGGACAGTGGGTCGGTCCCGACCTGTCGACGATCGGGACCAAGTACGGCAAGGACGAGCTGCTCCTGTCGATCCTCGACCCGAGCGCGGCGATCGGCTACAACTTCCGCACCGTGGTCGCCGTCACCCGCGACGGCCGCACCTTCTCGGGCCTGGCGGTCGAGGACACCGCCGACCGCCTCGTGCTCAAGACGTCCGACGGCTCCCGGGTCGCCCTGAACGCCCGCGACATCGAGGAGCGCATCGGCAGCGACGTGTCGCTGATGCCGGCGGGGCTGGCCGAGACGATGACCGACCAGGAGCTCGTGGACCTGCTCGCCTTCCTGTCGGGCCTGCGACAGCCGGTCAGCGTGGTCGGGCAGTACCGGGTGATCGGCCCCGTGGTCGAGGCGAACGGGGCGCCCGCGTTCGACGTGACCGAGCGGGTGGACCCCGCGACCCGCCTCCGCGGCCCCGAGGGCCAGGTGCTCTCGTGGCGCCGCCTCGACGCCGACTCCGAGGGCCAGGCCGACCTGTCGTCGCTGGCCTCCGAGCCGTCGAAGGCCGTCTACGCCTACGTCCCGATCGTCTCCCCGATCGAGCAGGAGGCGCGGCTCGTCCTGGACAGCAAGGCCGACCTGAAAGCCTGGCTCGACGGCAAGCCGATCGCGCTACCCGCCCCCGCCGAAGACCAGCCCCGCGCCATCGTCGTCGAGCTGCCCAAGGGCGCAGCGACCTCCTGATCCGCGTCTCCGGCGGCCCCGACGCCAAGCTCGTGACCACCCTGGTCTCCGACCGATCGCTGGAGTTCCGCGCCGACGAGGCCAGGGCCTCCTCGCGGTGACGATCCTCATGAGGAGTCGTCCGATGGGACTCGACATGGGCCTCGACCCCGTGGAACTGGTCATGTGGGCCGAGGAGACGTTCGACATCACCATCCCCAACGAGGAAGCCGAAAGGCTTCACACCGTAGGGAAATTATATCGTTACATCCTCGATCGGGTCGAGGTCGGAGACTCAAGCTCGTGCTTGACCGCTGCGGCATTTTACCGATTCCGGCGAGTCCTCGTGGAGACATTCGGGATCGACCGGGACACCATCCGGCCCGGCACCCGCCTCGATGACCTCATCTTGCTGTCCGATCGGAAGGCGAGATGGCAGCAGATCGATCAAGCCCTCGGGATGAAGCTCCCCGGACTCTGCCGGCCCCCCGAAGTGGTGGGCGCGCTGAACCGCTTGTTTCTCTTCTCGATGTCGCTCCCCATAATCGCGACCTTGGCGATCCAACCATTAACCTCGAACAAGGCCGTGGCCGTCAGCGCGACCCTGGGGTTGGTGCTCGCCGGAATCCTCTCGAACGTCGTCGGTTGGATCGTGACCAAACCTCGTGCGATCGAGTTCCCGCCGAACTGTCAGACCGTCCGGGGAATGGTATACACGCTCGTCGGTGAAGACCTTTGGGCATGCCCTTCGCGGCCCCAGCGCTGGAATTGCGGCGAGGTTTGGGAGGCGATTCGTGCCATCATCGTCTCGCGGCACGGTGTCAGGCCGGAGGACGTCCACGCGGGAGCTCGGTTCGTCCAAGACCTTGGGATCTGAGCCTCCAGCGGGATGGGAACGGCCCCCGAAGTTCGTCGGCGTCGGAAGATCGGTGGACGATGCCCACCCTACGAGGACTGGCGAGGAGGGCGGCAGGATGAAAGACATCTACCGCATGACCCCCAGGCAGTTCAGGGTGGCCTGCGATGCGGGTGCGTTCGGGGATGAGAAGGTCGAACTCCTCGCCGGAATCCCCTTCGTCATGACCAAGAACCCTCCGCACGAATTCGTCGTCTCGCGCCTGGCCGAGGCCCTACGTCCGATCGTCGGGCCGAGCGGCAGCATCGTCCGTGAAGAGAAGTCGGCGAAGCTGGGAACCTGGAGGCCCATCCCCGACATCGCGATCGTGGAGGGTCCCGACACGAGGTATCAGGCAGTCCTCCCGGGGCCGGCCGACATCTCTCTGATCGTCGAGGTCGCCGACAGCGACCTACAAGAGGGATCGGGGCCGAAAGTACCGCCGCTACGCCGCGTGCGGAATCCCCCATTACTGGATCGTCAAGCTGAATGGTCGGCTGATCGAGGTCCATTCGGACCCGGTGGGCCGGGGCAAGGCGGCGCGATATCGGTCGTGTCTCACTTACGCGGAGGGAGATCCGGTCCCCGTCCTGGCCTCGTCCTTCCTCGTGGGAGCGATCCTGCCCCAATAGCGGCCGGGCGAACCGGGGACAACATCCCGATGAGGAGTCGCATGATGACTCGTGACTTTCGGATCGCGTGCGTGCTGGCGCTCGGCCTGACGATGCTGGCGCGGGATGCCTTCGCGCAGCGGCGTTATCCGAGGGGTTATGGCCGGTACGGGTGGGGGGGCTGGGGTTCCGTCGCCACCGATCCCGCCGCCGGGTACATGACGGGGCTCGGCAACTACGCCCGAGGCCAGGGCGCCTACGAGGTCGACGACGCGAACGCGCAGGCCATCAACAACCAGACGATGATCCAGTGGAACCAGGCGCTGCGGGAGCGGCAGAAGGAGCTCCAGGAGCAGAAGCGCCGCGACGACGCCAAGCGGAAGGAGGAGCGTGACGCTCGGGTCGCGGGGATGGAGCTGGCCGACGGCACGACGCTCAACAACCTGCTGATGCAGATCTCCGACCTCGACCCCGCGGCGGTCAAGTCGTCGCGGGCCAACGCCTCTCTCAGTGCCGGCGCGATCCGCGAGATCCCCTTCGCGTGGAACACCGAGGCGATCACCGCCTGCATCGACCAGATGACCGGCCGCGACCTCCTGCCCGACACCCTGATGGGTCCCCAGTTCTCCGACGAGAGGGCCGCGCTGGACGACGCGGTCGAGCAGGCGCTCAAGGAGGACGCCAGGGGGGACGTCTCGTCGCTGACCATGAGACGGGTGTCGGCCGCGATCAAGGCGTTCCAGGCCAAGTTCGTCAAGGTCGTCCCCGACACCAACTCGGATTACCCGGAATGCGACGCCTACCTGACGACCCTGGCCAGCCTCACCCGGCTGCTCCACGACCCGGCCATGAAGAAGGCACTGGCCGAGCTCGACCACTTCCCGAACCCGACGGTCGGCCACCTGATCGCGTTCATGCAGTCGTACAACCTCCGGTTCGGCCCGGCGACCACCGACCGCCAGGTCCGGCTCTACGAGGCGCTGGCCGCGATGCTCAGGAAAGTCGCCGACGACGTGAACGCCGCGCCTCCCCGCGCCCGGCCGCCGGCCAGGGCAAGAACGACCTCCCGGCCGCGGCCCGCGATGCGTTCAAGGGGATGAAGTGGGACCAGCTCGACGCCCACGCCCGCGAGCCGTGACCCGGGGCCTCAGACCTCGACCCAGACGTGATCGCCGCGGACCTCGCAGCGGAACCGCGACAGCGAGTAGCCGCGGACGGTCGTGCACCGGCCGGTCTCCAGGTTGAACCGCCAGTGGTGCAGCGGGCAGACCGCCTCCCCCTCCTCGACCCAGCCCAGGCCCATCGGCCCGTTGGCGTGCGGGCACCGGCCCCAGACGGCGTGGAACCGGCCGCCGTCATGGAAGATCGCCAGCCGCAGGCCCTCCACCTCGACCGGCAGCGCCCGCCCCTCGGGCACGTCCTCGACCCGGCAGACCGCGACGAAACGGGCCATGCCACCACGACCCCGGTGCCGAGAATTCCGCGTAACCGAAGAGTCTAGGACTTGCGTCGGAGACTCTCGCCTTTGTACAGTTTACATGATCCGCGAGCGGCCCCCCAGGGGCCGTCGCGGTGGGGGGACCGGCCCGCATGCGATCGTCGCGCCTCGTCGCTCTGCTGCTCGGGATCGGCCTGCTCGGCACGCTCGGCGGGTGCGACGTCGCGGGCCGCTCGGTGCCGGAGCGGGTCTGGGGCATCCACGGCACGAGGCCCGGCTGGCTGCACAAGCCGCGGGTGGCCGCCTTCGACGACGAGGACCACCTGTACCTGGCCGACCTGACCGACCGCATCCAGGTCTTCGACCGCGACGGCCGCTACCTCCGCGGCTGGCGCACGCCCGACTTCAACGTCGACGGCCCGAGCGGACTGACCGTCGACCGCCACGGCCGGTTGCTCGTGGCCGACACGCACTTCTACCGCGTCCTGGTCTATTCGCGGTACGGCGACTTGCTGTTCCAGATCGGCGACGGCGTGCAGGGGACGACCCCCGGCCGGTTCGGCTACCCGACCGACGTCGTGATCGACCGCGCGGGCAACTTCTACGTCGGCGACTACGGCGACAACGACCGCATCCAGGTCTTCTCGCCCGAGGGGGCGTGGCTCCGCCAGTGGGGCGGCCACGGCTACGCCCCCGGCGAGTTCCTCAAGCCCCGCGCCCTGGCCATCGACGACGACGACCGGATCTACGTCGCCGACAGTTGCAACCACCGCATCCAGGTCTTCGACACCCGCGGCAAGCTCCTGCGGATGTGGGGCACGCGCGGGTCGGCCCCCGGTCAGCTCTCGTACCCCTACGACCTGGCGATCGGGCCCGACGGCGACCTCTACGTCTGCGAGTACGGCAACCACCGGGTCCAGAAGTTCACGCTCGACGGCCGACCCTGCGGCACCTGGGGCGGTGCCGGTCGCGGCCCGGGGCAGCTCTACAACCCCTTCGCCCTGGCCGTCGACCGCTCGGGAACGGTCTCGGTCGTCGACTCGAACAACCATCGCGTGCAGCGGTTCCGGCTATAATCCGGGGATCGGAATATTAGCCACAGAGGACACAGAGGGCCACAGAGGGAGGGAAAGAGGATCA
This sequence comes from uncultured Planctomycetaceae bacterium, assembly GCA_963708145.1. Taxonomy (GTDB): domain Bacteria; phylum Planctomycetota; class Planctomycetia; order Isosphaerales; family Isosphaeraceae. Next base: position 2,291,160 of record OY970189.1, read on the forward strand.
GAGATTAAAATATATCAGACCTTTTGAACTCTTTGTTTTTTTCTTTCTCTCTGTGGCCCTCTGTGTCCTCTGTGGCTAGATATTCCGGTCCCTCGGCCGGGAGGGAGCCAAGGCGACGATGCTCGGGAACCTGACGATCGCGGCGGCGCAGGCCCTGGTGGCTGGTCCTGCTGCCCTTGATCATCCCCCCCCTGGTCCTGATCAGCGCCCGCAGCCTGGCGGGCCTGGGGGCGGTGCGTCGCCTGATCGCGATCGCGCTGCGGGCGGCGGTCATCACGCTGATCGTGCTGGCGCTGGCCGAGGTGCAGATGGTCCGCCGCAACGACCGGCTGACGACCATGTTCCTGATCGACGCCTCGCAGAGCATCCCGCGCGAGCTGCAGGGGCCGGTGCTTCAGTACGTCTCCGACGCGTCGCGGAAGCGTCGCAAGGACGACCTGGCCGGGGTGATCGTCTTCGGCAAGGGGCCGCGGGTCGAGGTGCCGCCGGCGCCGACGGAGGCCAACCTGCTGGGGATCGAGAGCACGATCGACCCGGAGTACACCGACATCGCCTCGGCGATCAAGCTCGCGCTGGCCGCCTTCCCCGAGGACACCGCGCGGCGGATCGTCGTCCTGTCCGACGGCAACGAGAACCGCGGCAACGGCGATGGAGCAGGCGCTCCAGGCCAAGTCGCTCGGCGTGCAGGTCGACGTCCTGCCGATCGACTATTTCTACGACCGCGAGGTGCTGGTCGAGAAGGTGTCGATCCCCCCCGACGTCAAGAAGGGGGAGACGGTCAACATCAACGTCGTGATCCGCGCCAGCGAGCCGACCCGCGGCACGCTCCAGGTCTTCCAGAAGGCCGACAACTACCGCGCCCCGCCGCCGGGCAACGAGAAGCCGCAGCCGGTCGAGTTGCAGCGCGGCGTCAACGTGTTCAACCTGAAGCAACTGATCACCGAGCCGAACTTCTACACGTTCACCGCCGAGTTCGTCCCCGAGGAGGGGAGCGGCGACCGCCGCGCCATCAACAACGTGGCCGAGGGGTTCACCCACGCGCGGGGACGGCTCAGGTGCTCCTGATCGAGGGGACCGCCGGCGAGCACGTCGAGCTGGTCCGCGCCCTCCGCGAGAAGAAGCTCGAGGTGACGACCCTGGTCGCCCCCCGCATCGACGGCTCGGGCGCCGTCGGCGGCGACCCGCTGCCGGTCGACCTGGCGCAGCTCCAGCCGTACGACACGGTGATCCTGGCCAACGTCCCCAAGGACGCCTTCACCGAGGCGCAGCACCAGCTCCTGGAGTCGAACGTCCACGACATGGGGGCCGGGCTGGTGATGCTCGGCGGCCGCGATAGCTTCGGCGCGGGGGGCTGGATGAACACCCCGGTCGAGAAGGCGCTGCCCGTGGACATGCAGATCAAGGCGCTGAAGGTCCAGGGCATCGGCGCCATGGTCATGATCATGCACGCCAGCGAGATCGCCGAGGGGAACTACTGGCAGAAGGTCGTCGCCAAGGCGGCGCTGCAAGCGCTCTCCACCTACGACTACGCCGGGATGCTCCACTGGGAGGGGCAGGAGGCGTGGCTGTTCACGCTCCGCCCGATCGGCTCGGGCCGTGGAGGGATGCTCCGCTCGATCGACCGCATGACCCCCGGCGACATGCCCGACTTCGACCCCTCGCTCCAGATGGCCATGAGGGGCCTGATGGGCGTCCAGCGACGCGATGACGCGGCACATCGTCATCATCAGCGACGGCGACCCGACCCCGCCCACCTCGCAGGTGATCAACCAACTCGTCGCCAACAAGGTTACCGTGACCGCCGTCCTGACCGCGGCGCACGGCAACGACCTGGGCGCCTTCAGCGTGATGCAGAACCTGGCCAAGAGGACCAAGGGGCGGTTCTACAACGTGACCAACCCCAAGGCGCTGCCGCGGATCTACCAGAAGGAGGCGCGGACGATCTCGCGCCCCTTGATCTTCGAGCAGCGAGACCCCCTGGTCGCCCAAGGTCAACTACCTGAGCGAGCCGGTCATCGGCCTCCCCGCCGAGGTGCCGCCGATCAACGGGCTGGTCCTGTCCAGCGTCAAGGAGAACGAGCTCGTCGAGGTGCCGCTGACCTCGCCCCTGCCGGCCGGGCAGTCGAACCCCCTGCTGGCGCACTGGACCTACGGGCTGGGCCGCTCGGTCGCGTTCACCTCCGACGCCGGCCGCCGCTGGGCGAAGGCGTGGCCCGACTGGGCGAGCTACGCGGCGTTCTGGTCGCAGGTCGTCCGCTGGTCGATGCGCCCCGTCGACCGCGGCAACCTCACCCTGAGCGTCCGCCGCGACCAGGGGCGGATCAAGGTCGTCGTCGACGCGCTCGACAAGGACAACCAGTTCCTCAACTTCCTCCAGATCCAGGGCAACCTGGTCAACCCCGACCTGAAGCGGTCGTCGGTCAAGCTCGAGCAGACGGCGCCCGGCAAGTACGAGGCGACGATCGAGGACGCCGAGGCGAGCGGCAACTACTTCGTCAACCTCGGCTACCGCGGGCCCGACAACATCCAGGGGGTGATCTCTTCGGGCGTGTCGGTCCCCTACTCCGACGAGTACCGCGAGCTCCGCTCCAACCCCGCGACGCTGGAGACCATCGCCAGCCTGACCAACGGCCAGGTGGCGAGCTGGAAGTTCCGCCCCGACGGCCGGGTGGACCTCCAGCGCACGATCGACTCGGCCGACCACTTCCGCCGCGACCCGTCGCTGGTCAACCCGCCGTCGTACACGGATATGTGGCCCAACCTGCTCTGGCTGGCGGCCGTGATGTTCCTGGGCGACGTCGCCGTGCGACGGGTCGCCCCCGACGTGGCGCGGATCAGGCGGCACGGTCGCCGACCAGTGGAAGAAGATCCGCGGCCAGGAGGTCGCCCCGCCGGTCGAGTACATGGAGAAGCTCAAGGGCCGCAAGGCCGAGGTCGCCGAGCAGCTCGACCGCTCGCGCGCCGCCACCCGGTTCGAAGCCCCCCCGCCGGCCGACCCGACGATCCTGGCCAACGAGCCGCTCCTGGGGGGCGACCTCCCTCCCGGCGCGCCGAAGCCGTCGCGGACGAAGCCCGAAGGCCCCGGCCTCGGCCCCGAGCAGAAGCCGCCCGAGCCCGAGAGCTACACCAACCGTCTCATGCGGGCCAAGCAAAAGGTGTGGGAGGAGCGCGAGAAGGACAAGGGCAAACCCGAGAGGCCCTCCTCGTGAGCCGGTTCACCGTGGCGAACATCCTGGCGCTAATCGCCGTCCTCGCGGTTGGGCTGGCCGCGATGCGCGACGGCTCCGACCTGACGGAACGGGCTGCCTTCTCGCTGATGCTGGTCGCGCTCTTCGTCGGGCTGGTCGGCGCGATCGTGAGGCGGAGTGAGGGGGCCTGGGTGGGATTCGCGATCTGCGGGTGGGGCTATGCGCTCCTGGCCTTCGTGCCGGCCATCAGCAGGGAGGTTGCCCCGCACCTCCTGACCACGGAGCCTCTCGACGGCCTCGTCAAGCGGCTCAGCCCCCCCGCTGCTAAGCCCCCCGCCATACCCCAACTTAATAGCCAATACATGACAATGATAGGATCTATGGAAAATTTATCGATGTCCGGGGGTGGTAGCCCTGGCAATTTCCACCGCTCCCTGCTCTCGCCCGACGAGCAGAAGACGCTGGATGATTACCTTGCCAGGTATCAGACCTATCAGACCCAGGAGCTGGGCCCTCCGGCAATGGTGGGTCAACGCCCAGCGGATCGGCCATTCACTGCTCGCCCTGGCATTCGCCCTGATCGGGGCCATGCTGGGGCGGGCCCTGTCCGCCCGGCGCGATCCGGCGCGGCGACATCCCCCGTGACCACCGCGGTGGACGCGAACCATCCCTGACCGATAATCGTAGAGGAATCCCCGACGATGGCCACCGCCGAAGCCGCCTCGATGGAAGCCCGGGCCGACGAGTTCCGCACGGCCTACAACCGCGTCAAGGGCGAGATCGCCAAGGTGATCGTCGGCCACGACGAGATCGTCCACGGCGTCCTGACCTGCCTGTTCGTCGGCGGGCATGCGCTGCTGGAGGGGGTGCCGGGGCTGGGCAAGACGCTCCTGGTGCGGACGCTGGCCGACGCGCTGACGCTCGACTTCAACCGCATCCAGTTCACCCCCGACCTGATGCCGGCCGACATCATCGGCACGAACGTCGTCATGGAGGCGCCCGACGGCCGCCGCATCTTCGAGTTCCAGCGCGGGCCGATCTTCTCGCAGATCGTCTTGGCCGACGAGATCAATCGCGCCACGCCCAAGACGCAGTCGGCGCTCTTGGAGGCGATGCAGGAGCACTCGGTCACTGTAGGCGGCACGGTCCACCGGCTCAAGGAGCCGTTCTTCGTCATGGCCACGCAGAACCCGATCGAGCAGGAGGGGACGTATCCCCTGCCCGAGGCGCAGCTCGACCGCTTCCTGTTCAAGCTCGTCGTCGGCTACTCGACCCGCGAGGAACTCGGCGTGATCCTCGACCGGACGACGCGGGGCGAACACCCGAAGGCCGAGCGAGTGATCGACGGCGAGACGCTCGTCCGGATGCAAGGGCTTGCGCGCGAGGTGATCATCGCGCCTCACGTCCAGGACTACGCGATCCGCCTCGCCCTGGCCACGCACCCCGAGGGCCCGTTCGCCGCCGACGTGACCAACCAGTACATCCGCTGGGGGAGCAGCCCGCGCGGCGTCCAGACGCTCGTGCTGGCCGCCAAGGTCCGCGCCCTGCTCGACGGGCGGTATAATGTGAGCTTCGAAGACCTCCGCCGCGTCTACCTGCCGAGCCTGCGGCACCGCGTCCTCCTGAACTTCGAGGCGCAGGCCGAGGGGGTCGAGGCCGACGACGTCCTGCTGAAGGTGCTCGACGCCGTCTCCGAGAAGGCCGAGGAGAAGGCGCCCGTCGCCAAGGCGGGCTGAGCCGCGGCCCGCCTCGTCGAGGATTCGCACCATGCACGACATCTACAACCCGCCCCCCGCGCCGATCCCGTGGGACCCGCCCAAGCCCGAGCGGCTGGTGTTCACGACGGGCGACGTCGTCGTCCTGGTGGTCCTGTGCGCCCTGCTGTTCGCCGCGTCGATCGCGTTCTGGCGATCCGAGCCGATGGTCGCGCTGATCACGGCGCTGGGGGGGACGCTCGTGATCCTGGAGAGCTGGTTCACGGCGCTCGGCTTCCTGCACCGGCGGCGGTCGCTCGGCCTGCGGGCGCGCTGGACCGTCTTCCTGGCGGCGCTGGTGCCCTGGCTCGTGGGCCTGGGCATCGCGGCGATGCTGATGATCGGGCTGTTCATGGCGTCGGACTGGCTGCGGTGAGAGTGCGCCCCGGTTCGAGGGAAAGGCCGAGATGCCCGAGACGAAAGCCCCCCCCCTGCTCGACCCCGAGTTCCTCCACAAGCTCGAACAGCTCGAGCTCGTCAGCCGCAAGATCTTCGTCGGCCGGATGAAGGGGGAGCGCAAGAGCAAGAGGCGCGGGTCGTCGGTCGAATTCGCCGACCACCGCAACTACGCCGTCGGCGACGACCTCCGGCACATCGACTGGAACGTCTACGGCCGGCTCGACAAGCTCTTCCTCAAGCTCTTCCTCGAGGAGGAGGATCTGCACTTCTACACGATGCTCGACACGAGCCTGTCGATGGACTTCGGCGACCCGTCGAAGCTCCACTACGGCAAGCAGGTCGCGGCGGCCTTGGCGTTCATCGGCCTGGTGAACCACGACCGGGTGGTGCTCGACACCTTCGCCACGTCGCTCGAAGGGGGGATGCCGAGCGTGCGAGGGCGGTCGCAGATGTGGCGCGTGGTGCAGTTCCTCGACGGCCTGCACGCCTCGGCGCCAGCGACCTGACCGCCTCCGCCAAGGCGTTCGCCGTCAAGCACTCGGGCAAGGGGGTGGTCGTGGTCATCTCCGACTTCCTCGACAAGCGCGGCTACCAGGACGCGCTGCGCTACCTGCTGGCCCGCAACATGGATATCTACGTCGTCCACGTCCTCAGCCGCGAGGAGGTCGAGCCCGAGCTCGTCGGCGACCTCCGGCTGGTCGATGCCGAGGACGACGACATCGCCGAGATCACCGTCAGCGCCCCCCTGCTGAAGCGGTACAAGGACAACCTCAACGCCTTCGTCGGCGGCCTCAAGGAGTGGTGTACCCGCCGCGGCATCACGTACATCTTCACCACGAACCACAACCCGTTCGACAAGCTGATCCTGAACTACCTGCGCGAGCGAGGGCTCGTCAAATAATCAAACCTCAACCTTGAGGTTTCGAATCCGGAATCGAAGGGCGAGGGATGGTCAACAACCCCTGGGTCTTCTTCGGCGTCTCGGGTGCGGTCGTGGCTTACCTGCTCTACATGATGATCCGCAGGCGCAAGGGCGAGCGGCCGGGGTCCGTGGACCGAGAGCCGGAACTGTGAGGCGGGGGGCGTCGGCATGAATCCGCTCGGTGGGGGAATCCCGGTGCAGTTCTCGTCGCCCCTGGGCGGCGTCGCCTGGGCGGTGCTCGCGGGCATCCCGGTCGGGATCATCGCGCTGTACTTCCTCAAGCTGCGCCGCCGGCCGATGCAGGTGCCGAGCACGCTGCTCTGGAGGCGCAGCCTGGAGGACCTGCACGTCAACAGCCTCTTCCAGAGGCTGCGGCGCAACCTCTTGCTGTTCCTCCAGCTCCTGGCCGTCCTGCTCGCGATGCTCGCGCTGGCCGGGCCGCGGGTCCGCGGGACGGTCGAGCAGGGCCAGCGGTTCGTCCTGGCGATCGACAACTCGGCGAGCATGTCGGCCACCGACGTCGCGCCGTCGCGGCTCGGGCGGGCCAAGCAGGAGGCGCAGCAAGGTCGTCGAGGCGATGGACGCGGACGACCTGGCGATGGTGATCGCCTTCTCCGATCGCGCCAAGGTCGTGTCGAACTACACCGGCGACCGCCGCCAGCTCCTCCAACGGATCGATGCGATCGCGCCGACCGAGGCGACCACGTCGCTCCGCGAGGCGCTCCAGGTGGCGGCGGGGCTGGCCAACCCGTCGAAGACGACCGACCCGGGCCAGGGGGTCGTCGCCACGTCGATCGTCCCCCCGAAGCTGCTGATCTACACCGACGGCGGGTTCGCCGACGTCGAGGGGTTCAGCCTCGGCAACCTCGAGCCCGAGGTCGTCGTGATCGGGCCCCCGCCCCCGCCGCTCGCCTCGCCCGACGACGCCAGGGCCCGGCCCGATCCCAGGGCGAAGACCCCTTCCGACAACGTCGCGATCCTCGCCCTCCAGACCCGCCGCAACGACGAGAGGCCCGACACCTACCAGGTCTTCGGCCGGGTCCACAACTATCGCGCCGAGGAGGTCGCCACCGAGGCGCAGCTGCTCAGGCACGATCCCGACAAGCCCCGCGCCGACGGGGCACTGATCGATGCGATCGCGCTGAAGCTCCCCGCGCAGAGCGACCAGTCGTTCAAGTTCGACCTGCCCGACACCGGCATGGCCGAGCTCGAGGTCCGGTTGACGGTCGCCGACGCGCTGGCGCTGGACAACCGGGCGTTCGCCGTGGTCGGCAACCCGAGGAAGGCGCAGGTGCTGGTGGTCACGGCGGGCAACCGCTACCTGGTCGACACGCTGCGGACGCCGACCGCCGCCGAGCGGGCCGACGTGACGGTCGTCGGCCCCGACGAGGCGAAGTCCGACGCGGTCGCCCGCGAAGTCCGCGCCGGCCGCTACGACCTGGTGATCTACGACCGGGTCCGCCCCGACGCACCCCCCGAGGCCAACGCCCTCTACTTCGGCGCCCTGCCGCCGGGCCCGTCCTACGCCAAGTCGAAGCCGATGGAGCCGCCGATCGCGATCCTCGACTGGGACACGGGGCACCCTCTGATGCAGTACGTCCGCGACCTGCCGACGGTCATCATCGCCGCCGCGATCGCGATCGAGCCGCCGCCCGGCTCGTCGATCCTGATCGAGAGCAACCGCGGGCCGCTCGCCTTCGTCGCCCCGCGCGAGGGGTTCTCCGACACCGTCGTGACCTTCGGGCTGATGGACGGCGACAAGTTCAACACGAACTGGTTCAAGAACATCAGCTTCCCCCTATTCCTGTTCAACGCGCTCCAAGTGCTGGGCAACGCGCGCGAGTCGGTCGGCGACGAGGTCCACCTCCCCGGCCAGCCGGTCACCATCCGCGCCGAGACGCCCAAGGGGCGGGTCGTCGTCACCGATCCGTCGGGCCGCGCCGAGACCCTATCGCGGACCCCGCAGGGGTCGTTCGTGGACAACCAGACCGACCGGACCGGCCTCTATCACGCCCGTTGGGAGCCCGACAGCCTCCTGGCCTTCGCCGTCAACCAGTTCGACGCGCGCGAGAGCGACCTCGCCCCGCGCGGGCTGGTCCCCGAGGGGGTCCCCGCCGCGCAGGCCGACACCTACAAGATCAAGATCGGCTACAACCCCGTCGTCGGCACCGGCCACACCCGTCCCAGCCGCAAGGACTGGTGGAAGCCGCTCGCGGCGCTGGCGCTGGGGGTCCTGCTGATCGAGTGGTACATCTACAACCGGAGGGTCTATATTTAGGGTGGTGTCCTAGGCAATTTGAACCTTTGCGAGGGACTGGACGTAGGATGAGTGACGATCCCGGTACCTATGCCCTGGTCACAACACGTCCCCTTCCACGGGGCCCATTCGCCTCATGCACGATCTCGCTCGCTTCTGCTGCCAGAACCCCGACTGCTCCCTCTACGGCCAACGGGACGTCGGAAATCTCTCGGTCTGCGGCCGCTACGGCAAGGACAAGCAGTTCCGCCAACTCTACTGCAACGCCTGTCGCGCCCGCTTCTCGGAGCGCAAGGGCACGCCGCTCTACCGCTGTCACCTCCCCGAACCGACCGCCGTCTCGGTCCTGGAGCACCTGGCCGAGGGCGACGGCATCCGCCAGACCGGCCGCCTCGTCGGCGTCCATCGCGACACCGTCGTCCGACTGGCCAGAGCCGCCGGGGAGCATGCCCACGACGCTCATGACGAGCTTGTGGCTTTTTCCCCCTCGGACCACTGAGGTCCAGTTCGACGAGAAGTGGTCGTTCGTCAATAAGAAGCAGAAGAACTGCGACCCCGCCGATCCCGCCGACGATCACAAGGGGGACTGGTGGGATCACGTCGCGATCGACCCCGAACATCGGCTGGTCTTGGCCGTGGTCCCGGGGGCGCGCTCGATCGAGAACGCCGAGGAGATCGTCGCCACGGTCAAGGACCGCACCGACGGCGCTACGCCTCGGTTGATGACCAGCGACGAATACCCCGCCTATGCCTCGGCGATCGAGAGGGCGTTCGGCGTGCCGGTCTCGGGGCCCACGACCGGGCCGGGCCGGCGGCCGATCCTGCCCGAGCGGCGGTTGCCCCAGGACTTGACCTACGCCACGGTCCACAAGGCACGGGAAAACGACCGGGTGGTCGCGGTCGAACGTCGGCTGATCTTCGGCACCGAAGGCGGTCTGAAGGCCGCCCTGGGCGCGTCGTCGGTGAGCCGGGCGGTCAACACGTCGTTCATCGAGCGCCAGCACGGCACCGACCGCGGCCAGAACGCGCGGAAGGCGCGGAAGACGTACCGGTTCAGTAAAGATTGGCGTGTACATGAGGCGATGAGCTATTACACGCTGTATCGCTACAACTTCTGCTGGGTGGTCCGCACCTTACGGCAGCGGGACGACAAGGGGCGTTGGCAGCGACGGACGCCCGCTCTGGCCGCCGGGCTAACGGATCACGTCTGGACTACCCGCGAATGGGTCAGCTTCCCGGCTGTTCAAGTGGCATAGGACACCACCATATTTAGCGACCTTTAAGAAAAGTGTCTTGAAGGTCGGAAATCATTCGAAATGTGTGGTGGTACTCGAACCTTTTTAGAAGTTCCGATGTGGCCTCGACCGCGAGATTTCTCGCGTCGGAGATCAACGAAGTCCTGCACCTTTCCTCAGAATTTGGACATTCTTTCCCTTCTTATCAATTGCTTGATAGTCTATGCAGCACAGGATGGGGATGTCTTCAAATTCGTCGACCCTGAGGATGATAAAGGGCCGACCCTCGTAATCCAGTTGCTGGCGATCGAAGCTAACACTCGGACTTGCATAATTGTTGATCGAAGACGCTATATCATCGTAGTTTTTCCATGTGTCCGCTTCTTGGTCTGTGAGTCCCTTCGGGATCAAGGTTCCTCGATTATCTTCAACGCCGATGACAACGTGGCTACCATCGCGCCGATTGGCCATGCCAAGAACCGCGCGGGCAACTTTCGCCAGGAAATGTTTCTCGGTCCGCTTCCCCGGGCCTTTGAACTCGACGCCCCTCGTTTCGTACCCGCTTGCGATCAGGGTCGCGAATTCCTGATCCGTCATGGGGTCTCCTCGACCATGAGGAACGGATCTTGATCCGCCCTTGGATTGTCCGCCCGGGATCGGCTCGAAGTCAATGGCCGTCGCACGGGCGCGCGGAGCACGAGTCGGGTGATCTCGGGGACGCAGCCGCCGAGCCGGATCGGGTGCTGGCCGGCGACCCCCTGGCTGACGTGCAGCAGGGTCGGCCCCGCGCGGAAGAAGCCGCGGTCGTAGTGCCGCGAGTAGACGCTCGGCATGAAGACCGGCCCGACCACCGGCAGGCGGACCTGTCCCGCGTGGTTGTGTCCCGAGAGCATCAGGTCGACGCCCCAGCGCGCGGCCCTCGGGAGCAGGTCGGGCGAGTGGCTGAGCAGGAGCCGGAAGTCGGCCTCGGGCATCTCCGCCGGGTCGAGCACGGCCCCCACGGCGCCGACGTCCCCCCCAGCGCGCAGCGCGGCCCCGCCGATTTCGAGGCGCGCCCACCGCCCGTCCAGGTCGGTGAAGCCGGCCTTCACCAGGGCCCGGCGCACCCGGCGGGGTTGGTGCTTCATGTCGTGGTTGCCGAGGATCGCGTACGACCCGAGACGGCCGCCGAGCCGCGACAGGACCGGGACGACCCAGTCGAGCGCCGCGTCGTGGTCGACCAGGTCGCCCGTGAAGACGACGAGGTCGGCGTCCCAGGCGCCCGCCTCGTCGGCCACCCTCTCGAAGAACCGCCGGGTGAAACAGGGGGCGAAGTGGAGGTCGCTGACCTGCACGATGCTCAGCCCGTCCCATGACGCCGGCAGGCCCGGCCGGGGAACCTCCCACTCGCAACGGCGGAGCCGCAGCGACTCGTTGCCCGGGATGCGGAGCATCCAGGCGTGGCGGCCCAGGCCGATCAGCGCCTCGGCGCCGTGCTCGCGGGCCAGGTCGACCTCCGACGACCGGCCCGCCACCTCGTCGGGGTGGCGGCGGAACGACCGCGCAATCGTGACGGCGGGCAACACCGCCAGGCCCATGACCAGGCAGGACAGCGCGTAGGCCCGCAATGCCAGGGGCCACGAGGCCCAGGACCCCCGCGACACCCCCCAGGCCACGACCGCCGTGAGGGCGGCGGCCAGGCCCAGGATCAGGCAGCTTGGCAAGCCTCGTGCGCCTCTCGCCCAGGCCGATCCCGTGCGAGACGTTGACGATCAGGACGAGCCAGGCGACGTGCCCCACGGCCAGGGGCGCCAGCAGGAGGCCGTCACGACTCATGGGCGTGCGCCTCGGCGGGCGGGGCCTCGTGGCGGGCCCCCGGGCGGTCCGCGGCGGGGGCGCCGTCGGCGGGGGCGCCGTCGGGGGGGGCGGGCGACGGCCGCTCGGCGGGCGGGCGCAGCGCCTGCTCGACGGCGTCCATCAGGCGGTCGGCGCGGAACGGCTTGTAGAGCACGGTCTGGAGGCCCTCCTGGCGCGCCTTGACGATCGAGTGCGACGGGTCCCACCCGAAGCCCGTCATCAGGATGATCGGCATCCCCGGCTGCACCTCGCGGAGTTTCTTGAACGCCTCGTAGCCGCCGAGGTCGGGCAGCCGGATGTCGACCAGGGCCGCCGAGTACGGCGTCTGCCTCGCCAGCGCGATCGCCTCGTGCGCGTCGCGGGCCGTCTCGACGGTGGCGCGCTGCACCCCGAGCAGGTGGTGCGCCGACTTGCGGATCGCCTCGTCGGCGTCGACGACCAGGATCCGCGCCCCGGCCAGCCGGGGCAGCGGGCGGGCCGCGACCCGCTTCGGCTCCGGGACGATCGACGAGCCGACCGTCTGGATCAGGCTGCGGATCTCCCGCGCGGGCCAGCAGGTGGCGGAGCCGGCTGACCAGGTCGTCGTCGTGGCCGGCGTAGCGGTCGAGCACCGTCGTCGCGTCGTTGAGGATGTCGTCCAGGGGCAGCGCCAGCTCGCGGCCGATCGCCTCGACCGAGGCGGTCGCCGTGCTGAACTTCTCCGCCTGGAGCAGCTCCAGCGTGTTCAGCGCCGAGGCGACGTTGCGCGCGTAGATCTCCAGGAACTGGCGGTCGCGCTCGTCGAAGGCGTTGGGCTGGCGGTTCTCGACGTTGAGCGTGCCGATGACCGTGCCGTGGTAGATCAGGGGCACCGTCAGCGAGTGCGGGCCCCGGCCACGCCCTCCAGGTAGAGCGGGTCGTGCGTCGCGTCGGGACAGAGGTAGCTCTGGCCGGTCGCCGCCACGAACCCGGTCACGCCGTTGTTCTCCTTCCGCGCATACAGCTCGCGGTTGGCGGCGGCCGGCGTCATCCCCTCGGTCAGCAGAGGGACCAGCCGGCCCGAGCCGCGGTCGAGCAGGCGGATCTCGATGTAGTCCAGCCCGAGCAGATCCTTCATGTGCCGGGTGATGTTGTACTTCAGCAGGTCGGTCCGCTCCTCGACGCCGAGCTCGGCGAGCTCCTCGGGGGTCAGGTCGGCCAGCTCGTCGCCCGCCTTGTGGATCGCGTTGACCTTGAGCTGCTGCTGCGTCTCGTCGGTGATGTCGCGGGTCAGCGCGATCAGGTGGCTCAGCGCGTTGGCGACGTCGAAGACCGGCGTGACGGTGACGCGGAGGTAGCGGTTGGCGCCGATCCGCAGCGCCGTGGTCGCCGCCCCCTTCGACGCCACCGCCGAGGTGAACGGGCAGGGGTCGGGCCGAGCACCTCGGGGTTGCCCAGCGAGCGATAGAACTTGCTGCCGATCGTCTCGACGGCGGGGTCGGCCAGCGAGTGGAACTCGGGGTTGGCCCAGGTGATCCGCAGGTCGGGGTCGACGACCGCCACGCCGTCGGAGATCGCGTCGAGGATCTCGTCGGCCTGGATCAGCACCCCCGCCCAGCGGAACGCGGTGAGCTGCGAGGCGTCGACGTAGACCCCGGCGAACTCCTGGTCGCGGAGCAGGACCAGGGCGCGCGACATGGTCCGGGCCGGCACCACCTCGAAGAATTCGGACAGGTGGTCGAGCCCCTTCGTGACCGAGGGGGCGTCGCGATCGATGACCAACAGTCGGGGCTTATCCGCCACACATGTCGCCCCCGCCTGGACGCGGTACGCTCGGCCCGGCCATCGGGCCGTATTGGACCTGCTCATCGCTGTTGCCCCATCCTACCGCCGATCACCCGATCCCGACAAGCCAATCATAGCTCGCATGGGGCGGGCGGCGGGGCGATCCGGGGGGCCGGGCGCGGCGCGGGATCGATCGCCGCGCGAATCGCCCCCGATGGCGCGGGCCCTCCCCCATGACTACGCCCTTCCCGGCCCCGGTGTTGGGTCTTTCCCGGAGCGCGCGGGAGCGGGGATCATGGATGCTGGCGAGGAATTCCGGAGCGGGACCCCATTTTGTGGATTACAAATCGCCCGCGCCGGGGGATTACTTTGGGAAGACCTCCCGAAGTATCGACCCGTCGCCGCAGGTGGGGGGGTGCAGCCCTTTGGGCGTATCCTGCTGACATGGCCGTCACCATGAGAAGTTCCCGCGCCCTGGAGGCCGAGTTCGCCGAGAACTTGCGCCGCAACCAGGCACAGCTCTTCGCCTTCATCTACTCCCTGGTCCGCGACTTCGCCGATGCCGACGACCTGTTCCAGCAGACGAGCCTGATCCTCTGGAGGAAGTACGACCAGTTCATCCCCTCGAAGAGCTTCGTCGCCTGGGCGTGCGGCGTGGCGCGACTCGAGGCCGCGAAGTTCCTCCGGGCCCGGGATCGCCGCCGGGGATATTTCAGCAACGAGCTCAGCCTCCTCTTGATCGATGCCCAGGAACGGCTCGAGCGCGAGCGTCTCGAGGAGCAGCGGGACGCCCTCGCCGAATGCCTGACGAAGCTGCACCGGCACGATCAAGACCTCCTCCTGGCGTGTTATGGCGGGACGGACAGCATCCCGGAGGTGGCCCGGAGCTGGAACCGATCGCCCCAGAGCGTCTACAACTCGCTCCGCCGCATCCGGCGCACGATGTCCGACTGCGTCCAACGTAAGCTGGCCGGGGGGATGACCGGATGAAGGACCCGAACGACCTGCCCGAGGAGATCCGCGACCTGTTCGACGCCTATTGCGACGGGGCGATCGACGACGAGCAGATCCTCAGGCTCGAGGACTCCATCCTGTCCGACGAGGCGGCGCGACATAAGTTCGTCGCGTATTTTCACCTGCACACCGAGCTCCGCTTCGCGGTGCGGGCCAAGCGGGTGGCCGACTCCGTGCTCGGGGCGATCGGCGCGACGGCGTCACCGCCGCGCGCCCGGTCGGTGGGGGCGATGGGCGATCGCGGCCGCGGCATGCGTGCTCATCGCGCTGGCCTCCGCCGTCACCTGGAGGCGTCCGGGCCTCGTGCCACCCCGGCCCCAGCCCGCGGCGGTGGTCGGGCCGGATCGGGCGGGCCCCGCGGGCGGCGACCGGGGGACCGCCGCGGCCGACGCCGCCCTGGCCGTGGTGCTCGAGCTCGACGGCGCGCGCTGGGGGACGGCCGACGGCCCGACCCCCGCGGAGGGGGGCATCCTGCCGGCCCGTCGCCTGCGACTGCTCGCGGGCCGCGCCACGCTGGCCTTGCTCAACGGGGTGGTGCTCACCCTGGAGGGGTCGGCCGACCTGGATCTGGTCTCGCCCGACCGGGTCTTCTGCCGTCGGGGACGGCTGCGGGCCCGGGTCCCCGAGGGGGCCGAGGGGTTCGTCGTCGCATCGCCCGCATCGGCCGTCGCCGACCTGGGGACCGAATTCGGGCTGAACGTCGAGGACGACGGGAGGTCGCGGGTCATGGTCTTCGAGGGCGAGGCCGAGGCGGCGCTGCTCGATGGGGCGGGCTCCCCCCAGCGGACCCAGCGCATGGGGCAGAGCCAGGCGTTCGAGCTCGATCCCCGCACCGGGCACATCGGCGAGACCGTCGCGCGACCCGAGCGGTTCGTGCCCGCCTCGGAATGGGCCCGCCCGCCCCTGGTCCTCGACCCGTCCTACGCCGGCGCGGTCCTGCGGCGCGCGCCGAGGGGCTACTGGAGGTTCGAGCGACGGGTCGACGACACGGTCCCGAACGAGGTTCCCGACGGGCCCCCGCTCCGCGTGTCCGGCCCCGTCGACATCGCCGGCGCCTCGCAGGGCAACGGGTACGCCCTGTTCAAAGCCGGGGCGCCCGAGCAGTTCCTGTCCACCGACGGCCTCTGGGAGCTGGCCCGCGAGCCGGGACATGCCGTCGAGCTCTGGTTCCTGGCGGACGACATCCGCTACGCCTCGCTCGTCGGCCTGTTCCCTCCCAGCGAGCTCGTCGTGCCCGAGGAACGCTCCCGCGTCACCCACAACTTCTTCGTGGAGCTCACCGCCCGCAACCGCCTGCACGCCCTGTACAAGCCGGCCTCGGTCCGGTTCCTGCACCGCTGGCCGCTCGACCCCAGGGTGGGCAACAACATCGTCTCCGAGGCGATGTTCGCACCGCGTCGCTGGCACCACGTCGTGGCCCAGAAGAACGGCGATCGGATGGAGCTCTACTTCGACGGGGTGCCCGACCACTCGATGCCGCCCATACCCGACCACGAGACCGTGTCTTGCCACCTGGTGGTCGGGCGGCGGACCGCGGACCCCCTCGATCGGAGCGACATCCGCCCCTTCATCGGGCGGCTGGACGAGCTGGCCATCTACGACCGCCCCCTGTCTGCCGAGGAAGTCCGACGCCATTTCCGGCTGGCCGCCTCGACGGCCGACCCCCGATGATCGGACCGGGCGGGCGGCACGAGCGGCGCCATCGATCCCCGGCCCTTCTCTCCAAGATGTCTCTGCCCCCAGGGAGGTGTCTCATGCGACGCCGAGGCTTCACGCTGATCGAATTGCTGGTGGTGATCTCGATCATCGCGGTCCTGATCGCGCTGCTGCTGCCGGCCGTGCAGTCGGCCCGCGAGGCGGCGCGGCGGGCGCAGTGCGCCAACAACCTGAAGCAGCTCGGCCTGGCGATGCACAACTACCACACCATCCACAATTCGTTCCCGCTCGGGGCATCCAAGAACATGTCCGGGCCCGCCATCGGCACGTACGACGACTGGACCGCCTGGAGCGCCCAGGCCCAGCTCCTCGGCCAGATGGAGCAGACGGCGCTGTACAACGCGATCAACTTCAACTGGGGCCCCAACCCGTACGCGCCGAACGCCAACGTCAACACCACGGTCTTCGGCGCCATCGTCGCCTCGTTCCTCTGCCCCAGCGACCCGTACGCCTACACCAGCGGCACGAACAGCTACTTCGCCAGCGTCGGCACGACCCCCGGCAACGGGGTTAACGGTAACAACGGCAAGCAAAGCTCGGGCCTGTTCGCCTGGTACTTCTCGTATGGCGTCCAGCAGTGCCCCGACGGCGTCTCCAACACGGTCGCCTTCGCCGAGGGGATGCTGGGCGTCCAGATGAACGGGCCGGAGCCCATCTCCAGCCTCTATCGGGGCAACACCATCATCGTCGAGCAGAACGCCACCACATCCGGCTCGGTCATCGACGCCTACACGAGCATGGCGACGGTCATGGCCGACCTCCAGACCTGCACCAAGAACTTCACGCTCTCGTCCGGCGCCATCTGCAGCCGGCGCGGATACCGCTGGTGCATGGGGAGCATCGGCAACTCGCTCTTCAACCACCTCCAGACGCCCAACGACTCGCAGTACCTCGGCAACGGCTGCCGGCTCGACTCCGGGTGCGTGGGCCATTGCGGCCCCGACGACAGCGTGACCGTCCCGGCCAGCAGTTCGCACCCGGGCGGCGTCAACGTCACGATGGGCGACGGCAGCGTCCGCTTCATCAAGAGCTCGATCAACCGCATGACCTGGTGGAACCTGGGCACCCGCAACGGCGGCGAGGTCGTCGGCGCCGACCAGTTCTGACCCGCGACCCGCTCGTCGGCCGACCCGACGAACCCTCCCGACGGCCCCGCGCGACCTGACGACAAGCGTCGGGCCGCGCGGGTCGAGACCCCCTCGCCCCCTTCTCCCCGGCTCGATCGACGGGCCGACCGATTGCAGCGACAACTCGTCCCGCGGGGCGAAGGCCCACGCAGCGGGGCCGGGTCGAGGTCGTTTTCCCCGACTCGTCGTGGCTCATCGGCCGGGTCGAGGTGTATAATCTGGGGCGATCGAGGCCTCCCTCACTCCCGCCTCGGCGAGGTCCGACAGCCCGGCCCTCGCCGCAGGTGCCCGCCGGTCTCGGAGTTCGCCCATGGACCGCCCGCCCATCCCGATCCGAATGCCGGGGCTCCGGTGCCTGCTGTCCCTGGGGTCGCTGGCCTCCCTGGCATCGGCCGCGCCCGCGGACGAGAAGGTCGCCGCGCCCAGCCGCCCGCCGCCGCGACGGTCGATTTCGCGCACGACGTCCGGCCGATCTTCGCCGCGAGGTGCGCGTCGTGCCACGGCGCCAAGAAGCGTCGCGGGGGACTGCGGTTGGATCGCAAGGCCGACGCGATGGCCGGCGGCGACTCGGGCCGCGCCATCGAGCCCGGCAAGGCGGCCGAGAGCCTGCTGATCGAGTACGTGTCCGGCGCCGCCGACACGGTCATGCCCCCCGAGGGAGAGGGGGACCGCCTCGCCCCGGAGCAGGTCGGGCTGCTCCGCGCCTGGATCGACCAGGGCGCCCCCTGGCCCGACGATGGG
Organism: uncultured Planctomycetaceae bacterium; assembly: GCA_963708145.1. GTDB lineage: Bacteria > Planctomycetota > Planctomycetia > Isosphaerales > Isosphaeraceae. The sequence goes on from OY970189.1 coordinate 2,309,092, forward strand.
GCCCCGGCCTCCGGGACGGACCACTGGGCGTTCCGCCCCGTGGCCCGGCCGGAGGTCCCCAGCTTGAAGGAGCGATCGGGCGTCCGCAACCCGATCGACGCCTTCATCCGGGCGAGGCTGGAGGCCGAGCACGTCGCGCCGTCGCCCGAGGCCGACCGCCCCACCCTGATCCGCCGCCTCAGCCTCGACCTGCTCGGGCTCCCGCCGTCGCCCGCCGAGGTCGAGGCGTTCATCAACGACGAGCACCCCGACGCCTACGAGCGGCTGGTCGATCGGCTGCTCGCCTCGCCGCACTTCGGCGAGAGGTGGGGCCGGCACTGGCTCGACCTGGCCCGCTACGCCGACAGCGACGGCTACGAGAAGGACTCGCCCCGCCCCAACGCCTGGCGCTATCGCGACTGGGTCATCGCCGCGATCAACCACGACCTCCCCTTCGACCAGTTCACGACGCAGCAACTGGCCGGCGACCTGCTCCCCGGCGCCGGCCTGAACGTCAAGGCTGCGACCGGCTTCCACCGCAACACGCTGACCAACCGCGAGGGGGGCGTCGATAAGGAGGAGTTCCGCGTCGCGGCCGTCGTCGACCGCGTCAACACGACCGGCACCGTCTGGCTCGGCCTGACGGTCGGCTGCGCCCAGTGCCACACGCACAAGTACGACCCCATCCTCCACAGGGAATACTACGGCCTCTTCGCCTTCTTCAACACCGCGAACGAGGTGGACATCCCGCTCCACACGCCCGAGGAGGTCGCCGCCCACGCGAAGGCCAAGGCCGCGTTCGACGCCGAGACCCGATGGCTCAAGGAGAGGTTGGACGCTTACGACTGGTGGACGCGCCGCCCTCGGCAGAAGGTCTGGGAGTTCAGCCTGTTCCTGGGTCGATTCCCGATAAGGGGCCTGCCGGATGAGGTCGTCATGATCCTGCTGATCCCGCCCGAGCAGCGAGTCGCGGCCCAGGCCGAGTGGCTGGCCGAGTACCACCGCTCGATCGACCCGGAGTGGACCCGCCGGAACGCGGCCCTGACCGGCCGCGCCAGGAAGGCGCCGAAGCTGCCCGACCGGGCGATCCCGACGCTGGCGGAGGACCCGAAGCCCCCCGCGACGCACCTCCTGATCCGCGGCGACTTCCTCCGCAAGGGGGACACCGTGGCGCCGGGGACGCCGGCCGTCCTGCACCCGATGCCGGCCTCGGGGAAGGTGCCCGACCGCCTCGACCTGGCCCGATGGCTGATCGACCCGGCCAACCCGTTGACCGCCCGGGTGACGGTCAACCGGGCCTGGCACCACCTGTTCGGCCGCGGCCTGGTGGCCAGCGTCGACGACTTCGGCACCCGGGGCGACCGCCCCAGCCATCCCGAGCTGCTCGACTGGCTGGCCACGGAGTTCGTCCGCCTCGGATGGAGCCGCAAGGCTTTGATCCGGACGATCGTCGTGTCGGCGACCTACCGGCAAACGTCGCGGTCGCGGCCCGACCTGCACGACCGCGACCCGAACAACGTCTGGCTGGCGCGGCAGAGCCGCCTGCGGCTGGAGGCGGAGGTCCTCCGCGACGTGGCGCTGGCGACCGGCGGCCTGCTGGCACCGAGGGTCGGCGGGCCGAGCGTCCGCCCACCGCAGCCGCCGGGGATCTCCGAGCTGACCTACGCCGGCGCCGCCAAATGGGTCGAGAGCACCGGGCCCGACCGCTACCGCCGCGGCCTCTACACCTGGTTCCAGCGCACCAGCCCGTACCCCATGCTCATGGCCTTCGACGCGCCCGACTCGAACGTCTGCGCCGTCAAGCGCGAGCGGTCGAACACCCCCTTGCAGGCGCTGACGCTGCTGAACGACGCCGCCTTCTTCGAATGCGCCCAGGCCCTGGGCCGTCGGATCGTCTCGGGGTCGGCCGACGGCACCGAGGGCGCATCCGGCACGCCTTCCGGGTCGGCCTGGCCCGCGACCCGTCGGCCGAGGAGCTCGCGGTCCTCGCCGACCTGCACGACGCCCTCGCGGAGCAATGCCGGTCGCACCCCGAAGCCTCCGCCAAGCTCGTCGGCCCGAACCCCCCGGCCGGGGCCGACGTCCCCGAGACGGCCGCGTGGGTCGCCCTGGCGCGGACGATCCTGAACCTCGACGAGTTCGTGTCGCGGGAGTGAACCGACCGATGGATAAGAATATTCTGACACTTGCGGAGATCCACGACCGCTACGACTCCGAATGGGTCCTCCTGGAGGACCCCGAAACGACCGACATGCTGGAGATCGTCCGCGGGAAGGTGCTCTATCACAGCAAGGACCGGGATGAGGTCTATCGGAGGATGCGGGAGCTCCATCCTCGTCACGCGGCCATCTGGTACACCGGCAAGCTTCCCGAAGACATGGCGGTGATCCTGTGAGTCTTCGTCTCTACACCCTCGAACCATCTGGTTAGATCCATGCCCTCGCTTCCATCCTCAGTCCATCAGTCCCGGCGCGACTTCCTGACCTCCTCGGCCAGCGGCATCGGCCTGCTGGCGCTGGCGGCGATGTTCCGCGACGAGGGGTTGCTGGCGGCCGAGGGCGAGCCGGCCAGCCCGCTGGCGCCGAGGGCGCCGCACTTCGCGCCGAGGGCCGAGCGGTGCATCTGCATCTACCTGGAGGGGGCGCCGAGCCAGATCGACCTGTTCGACCCCAAGCCGAAGCTCGCCGAGCTGCACGGCCAGGCCTTGCCCGAGTCGTTCACCAGGAACGTCCGCTTCGCATTCATCCAGAAGGAGACGGCGCGGCTCCTGGGCAGCCCTCGCAAGTTCACCCCGCGCGGCGGGAGCGGCATGGAGCTGTCGGACTACCTGCCCCTCCTGGGCGAGTGCGCCGACGACATCGCGCTGATCCGGTCGATGCATACCGAGGCGTTCAACCACCACCCCGGCCAGTTGCTGATGAACTGCGGGTCGACGATGTTCGGCCGGCCCAGCGTGGGGTCGTGGCTCAACTACGGGCTGGGGAGCGAGTCGAGCGACCTGCCCGGCTACGTCGTGCTGACCGCCGGCCGGGGCACCAGCGGGGGCGCGTCGAACTGGTCGAGCGGGTTCCTGCCGACGACCTACCAGGGGGTCCTGTTCCGCAACCAGGGCGACCCCGTGCTCAACCTGAGCAACCCCGATGGCCTCTCGGCCGACATGCAGCGCCGGACCGTCGAGGCGATCGGCGCCCTGAACCGCCAGAGGCACCAGGGCCTCGGCGACCCCGAGATCAACAGCCGGGTCGCCGCCTACGAGCTCGCCTTCCGGATGCAGACGGCCGCCCCCGACCTGATCGACCTGTCGGGCGAGACCCGCGAGACGCTCGACCTCTACGGCGTCGGCCGCGACGACCCCGAGGGGGCCGCGACCCTTCGCGGAGGAGGCCGGTCGATCTACCACGCCTTCGCGACCAACTGCCTCCTGGCGCGCCGGCTGGTCGAGCGGGGCGTGCGGTTCGTCAACGTCTACCACGCCTCGTGGGACCACCACCAGAACCTCGACCGCGAGCTCGCCTTCAACTGCGGGATGGTCGACCGCCCCGTCGCGGCCCTGCTGAAGGACCTCAAGAGGCGCGGGCTGCTCGACACGACGCTCGTGGTCTGGGCCTCCGAGTTCGGCCGCACCCCCCTGGGCGAGAACCGGCCCGGCTTCAAGGGCGTGTCCGGCCGCGACCACCACCCGTTCGCCTTCAGCCTCTGGATGGCCGGCGGCGGGATCAAGGGGGGCCAGGTGATCGGCCAGACCGACGAGCTCGGCTGGAACGTCGTCGAAAGGCCGGTCCACGTCAACGACTTCCATGCAACCATCCTCCACCTGTTCGGCCTCGACCACACCCGGCTCACCTACCGCTTCCAGGGGCGCGACTTCCGCCTGACCGACGTCGCCGGCAAGGTCGTCCCGGAACTGATCGCCTGATCAAGATGGGATCTCGCTCCCCGACCCGTTTGTTCAACATTCGCTTTGTTTCGGGAATGGCCCGGCGACGAGCCACCAGACCCCATGTTTAACATTCGGTTCGTTCGGCGCGGGCCGCCCAGTTCGTTCGCGCCAGCGACGAGTTCGTTCGGCCGCGGCGCCGAGTTCGTTCGCGCCGGCCCGTTGGGTTCGTTCGGCGCCGGCCCTCGTCTTCGCGGGGTGGGCACCGCCCACCTCCGGATCTACTTGGCGGACAGGACATTAGGAGTGGTGGGTGGGCACCACCCCGCGAAGAACTTGGCCCGTTGGGTTCGTTCGGCGCCGGGGTCGAGTTCGTTCGGCGCAGGGGTTGAGTTCGTTCGGGCGCCGGCCGGGAAGTCCATTCGGGCGCGGCGTCGAGTTCGTTCGCGCGGTCTTTCGGTTCGTTCGGCACCCGGATCGAGTTCGTTCGGGCGCGGCGCCGAGGGGCGAGTTCGTTCGCGCACGCCCGGGACGGCAAAACCATGCCGATCCAATGTGAACGCAACCTCAATTTGGTTCGTTCGGCAGCGGCGCCCGCGGAGCCTCGACGAGGCGCCGGGCGAGTTGATCCATCCTGATGAAATCGGATCAAAACCTCAATTCGGTTCGTTCGGCAGCGGCGCGGGGGCGATCATCGCGTCGCGTCGCGGAAGGGTCGGGGCGAATTGCCAAGGAGCCTGGGGCGCTCGGGCCGCTTATCCTTATCATCGGGCCCGGGGGCGCCGGTGTCCTGCCGATCCGACGACAGGTCCGTTCGACCAGGCGGGCCCGCGAGTTCCCGATGAGGGGACGGGCGTTCTCGGCGCGGGGATCGCCTGTTGTCGCCGGCCCCCCCGAGCGGCTACAATCGTCGCGCGCCGTCCTCGGGGTCCGATGTCTCCGGCCAGGGCGCGGCGCGAGGGCCCGCGCGATGGCGATGGCGAGCGACCTGCTCCAGACCCCCCTGCACGCCTGGCACCGGGCGCATGGCGCCCGCCTGGTCGAATTCGCCGGCTGGTTGATGCCCGTCCAGTACACGACGATTGTCGAGGAGCATCAGGCGGTCCGCAACCGCGTCGGCCTCTTCGACATCGGACACATGGGCCGGCTCACCTTCGACGGCCCCGACGTCCTGACCTGGCTCCAGAGGACGACCACCAACGACGCCTCGCGGCTCAAGCCGGGCCAGATCCAGTACAGCCTGATGGCCAACGGCGGCGGCGGCCTCATCGACGACATCCTGGTCTACTGCCTGCCGGACGGCTACGCGGTCGTCTGCAACGCCTCGAACCGCGGCGCGGTCGTCGAGCAGTTCGAGCGCGAGAGGGCCGGGATCGACGGCAAGATGGTCGACCGGACCGGCGACACCGCCATGATCGCCGTCCAGGGCCCCGAGGCGCGGGACACCCTCCAGCCCCTGTTCAACGCCCCCCTGGGCGACCTCAAATATTACCACGCGACGTTGGGGCGGCTGCTCGACTCGGTCGATTCGGTCGTCAGCCGGACCGGCTACACGGGCGAGGACGGGTTCGAGCTGATCGTCCCCGCCGCCAAGGCCGAGGCGGTCTGGGACTCGTTGCTCGACTCGGGCCGGACGCGCGGGATCATCGTGTGCGGCCTGGGGTGCCGCGACACGCTGCGGTTCGAGGCGGCCATGCCGCTGTACGGGCACGAGCTGTCGGAGACGACCAACCCCTACGCGGCGGGCGTCGGCTGGGCCGTCAAGCTCGGCAAGGGGGAGTTCGTCGGCCGCGACGCGCTCCGCGCCTTCAAGCAGAGGCCCGGCCTGTCGCGGGTCGGCCTCCGCCTGGAGGGCAAGCGGATCGCCCGCCAGGGGAGCCTCGTCCGCCGCGACGGCCGCGACGTCGGGACCGTCACCTCGGGCACCTTCTCCCCCTCGCTGAGGCAGAGCCTCGCGATGGCCCTGGTCGACCCGTCGGCCGCATCCCTCGGCTCCCGACTTTCGGTCGACGTCCGCGGCCACGACGAGCCCGCCCAGGTCGTCGGGCTGCCGTTCTATCGCCGCCCCGCGGCCCCATCGCACCGTCCCTGAACGACCCAATCTCCCCATCCGCCCCGAGGATCACGAGCCCATGGACCCGAAGGACCTCCGGTTCACCCCATCTCACGAGTGGGTGCATCTCGACGGCGACGTCGCCACCGTCGGGATCTCGCGGTTCGCGGTCGATCAACTGACCGACCTGATCATGATCGACCTCCCGGCCGTCGGGACCAGGCTGGCCGCCGGCAAGAGCTTCGGCGAGGTCGAGAGCGTCAAGGCCGTCAGCGACCTGTACGCGCCGGTCGGCGGCGAGGTCGTCGCGGTCAACGCCGACGTCGCCGGCAATGTCCAGCTCCTGGCCGACGACCCGTACGAGAAGGGCTGGCTCATCAAGGTCCGGGTCGAGGACCCCAAGGCCGTCGCGAATCTGCTCGACCACGACGCCTATCAGCGCAAAGTTGCCGAAGAGGCACATTGAAACCGGACGTCGTGGACGAGTGGTCGATTCCGCAAATTTGGCGTAAGCTAAGATCAATTCGGGTCGGGACAGCGATCCTCGGAGGCACCCGCCGGGCCTCGGGCGGAGACGGATGGCACCGGGCCCATGAAGCGGACTCCCTCCCCGACGCGGCGACGCGGACGACGATCATGGGTCAGGGCTTTTGGGGGCCCCGTGCCGCATTCTGCCCCGAGGCCGTCTCCCCGCCCTCGGGCCGGGAGTGGGATGAAGGACATCATGGCTTATATCGCGAACACGCCCGACGACGTGCGCGCCATGCTCGGCGCGATCGGACTCGTCTCGCTCGACCAGCTCTTCGACATGATCCCGCCGGAGTATCGCCTCCGGCGCCCCCTGGCGATCCCCGAGGCGCTCTGCGAGCTGGAGCTGACCCGGCAGGTCGGCGACCTGCTGGCGCGCGACGTCGGCGCCGACGCGAGGCCCTGCTTCCTCGGCGGGGGGTGCTACGACCACTTCATCCCGGCGGTGGTCGACAACCTGGCCGCCCGCGGCGAGTTCTACACGGCGTACACGCCCTACCAGGCCGAGGCGAGCCAGGGGACCCTCCAGGCGACCTTCGAATATCAGACGCTGGTCGCGCAGCTGACCGGCCTGGACGTCTCCAACGCCAGCCTCTACGACGGCGGATCGGCCGTCGCCGAGGCGATGCTGATGGCGATGACGGTCACCCGGAGGCTCGGCCGGGTGGTCGTCGCTGGGACGGTCCACCCCGAGTACCGCGCGATCCTGTCCACGTTCCTGGCCAACCTCGAACCCGAGCTCGTGACCGTCCCCGCGCCGGGGGCCGGGTCGATCCGGCGCGCTGGAGGGGGCCGTCACCGAGGACACCGCGGCGGTGATCCTCCAGTACCCGAACTTCTTCGGGCAGCTCGAAGAGGTTGAGGCGCAGGCCGAGGCCGCGCACCGCAAGGGGGCGCTGGCGATCGTCAGCGTCGACCCGATCAGCCTGGGCCTGCTCCGCCGCCCGGGCGACTACGGCGCCGACATCGTGGTCGCCGAGGGGCAGTCTTTGGGCAACGCGATGGCGTTCGGCGGCCCGTACCTCGGCATCATGGCCTGCCGCGAGGCGTACGTCCGCAAGATGCCCGGCCGGATCGTCGGCCAGACGACCGACCGCCGCGGCCGGAGGTGCTGGGTGCTGACCCTCCAGACCCGCGAGCAGCACATCCGCCGCGAGAAGGCCACGTCGAACATCTGCACCAACCAGGGGCTGCTCGCGCTGCGGGCTAGCATCTACCTGGCGGCGATGGGCCCGGGCGGCCTGCGCCGCGCGGCCGAGCTCTCGACCCGCAAGGCGCACTACGCGGCCGAGCAACTGGCGGCCGTCCCGGGGATCTCGCTCGCCTTCGAGGGGCCCTTCTTCAAGGAGTTCGCGATCCGGACGGCCCGGGACCCGGCGCGCGTGCTCGCCGAGGTCGGCCGCCTCGGCTACCACGGCGGGATCGCGCTGGGACGCTGGGACTCCGACCTGGCCGACTGCATCCTCGTCGCCGTTACCGAGAAGCGGACCAAAGCCGAGATCGACGGCCTGGCCCAGGCTTACGCGCGGGCGCTCGAATCCTGATGATGGACCGAGGAGGCGATCCCGATGAGCACCACGACCCGCCCGATCACGGCCGACGAGTTCCTCCTCATGCCCGACAACCACATGAGGAACGAGCTGATCCGCGGGGAAGTGAGGTCCAGGCCCCTGGCGGGCGCCCTTCATGGGATCGTGGCCTCGAAGATCGGCCTACTCCTCGGGAGACATGTGGTCGAAAACAACCTCGGGCTGCTCTTATCCAAGGCGGGATTCCTGATCGCGCGCGACCCCGACACGGTCCGCGGCGCCGACGTGACGCTCGTCCGACGGGAAAGGCTGGCCGAAATCACCGACTGGGACAAGCACGTCCCGTTCGCCCCCGACCTGGCCGTCGAGGTCGTCTCGCCCGGCGACAATGACGCGCGAGGCCGCCGAGAAGGCGGCCGTATGGCTCGCGGCCGGCGCTCTGATGGTCTGGAACGTCTTCCCGAAGACGCGGACGATCACCGTCCATCGCCCCGGGGCCGAACCCCTGACCCTCTCGGAAGACGAGACGCTGGACGGGGGCGAGGTCGTGCCGGGATTCCGGTGCCGGGTGGGGGAGGTCTTCGCGTGACATGGAGAGCACGTCGCGACCGCAGATCATCGTGCTCGCCGGGCCCAACGGGGCGGGCAAGTCGACGGCCGCCGCCCACCTCCTGCCGGAGGGGATGACGTTCGTCAATGCCGACGAGGTGGCCAAATGCCTGCCGGGCTATCCGTCGAAGGCTGCCGATATCTGGGCGGGGAGGATCGTGCTCGAACGATTGGATGAACTGGAGTGGCAGCGGGCCGATTTCGCCGTCGAGACGACGCTGGCGAGCCGGTCGCTCGCTCCTCGGATCGTCCGGCTACGCCGGTCCGGTTACTTCTTCCACCTGATCTTCATCTGGTCGCCCAGCGCCGATCTCTCGGTCCAGCGCGTTGCGGAACGGGTCCGACGCGGGGGACATGACATCCCGGAGGAGACGATCCGTCGTCGTTACGAAGCGGGGATCAAGAACTTCTTCATGCTCTACCGACCCCTGGCCGACACGTGGGCCGTCTACGATACGTCACAAGGCCAAGGTGACCTGCCCGATCTGATCGCCGAGGGTAGAATGGGGGAAGGGGTCCAGGCTCACGAACCTCATCTCTGGCGTCGCATGCAGGAAGGGGGATCCGATGTCTGATCGCGGCAAGGGCATCTTGGGGAACCGGGACGCCTCGCACGAGGAGATTCGCCAGGCGATGGGCCATGCCATCCGCGCGGCCCTGCGGGATCACAAGCGCGCCGGCAACCCAGTGGCCGTCTGGGATTGGGAGAACGAACGGGTCGTCATCGTCCCGCCCGAGGAGATCGTGGTGCCGGACGAGGGCGCCGTCGAGCCCGAGCCGGGCGCGACGCGGGATGAATCTCGGAGTTGAGCGGCCATCGCAAAAGGGCAGCCAGGTCATCGCGCCTTCCTCTAGCCACATGAGCACCGATGTATAAGCTCGACCCCCCTGACCTCCTGTTCGAGAACAGCCGCCCCGGCCGGTCGACGGCGATCCTGCCGGGTTCGGACGTGCCCGAGAGGCCGCTCGACGAGCTGATCCCGGCGCCGCACCGGGCGAAGGACGCGCCGCCTCTGCCCGAGCTGAGCGAGCTCGACGTGGTCCGGCACTATACGAACCTCTCGACGCTCAACATGTCGATCGACGCGAACTTCTACCCGCTCGGCTCGTGCACGATGAAGTACAACCCGAAGCGGAACGAGAGGCTCGCCGCGCTGCCGGGGCTGGCGGCGCAGCATCCCTACCAGGATGAGGGGACGCTCCAGGGGCTGCTCGCGATCCTGTACGAACTCCAGGAGTTCCTCGCCGAGATCGCCGGGCTGCACGCGGTCAGCCTCCAGCCGGCCGCCGGGGCGCAGGGCGAGCTGGCGGCGCTCCTGGTCGCCGCCGCCTATTTCCGCGACCGGGGCGAACAGAGGACCAAGGTGCTGATCCCCGACAGCGCCCACGGCACCAACCCCGCCTCGGCGCACCTGGCCGGGTTCGAGGCCGTGACGATCAAGAGCGACGCGCGCGGGCTGGTCGACCTCGACGACTTCAAGGCGAAGCTCGACGACCGCGCCGCCGTGTTCATGATCACCAACCCGAACACGGTCGGGCTGTTCGACCCGCAGGTCGGCGAGATCGCCGGGAGGCTCCACGACCTCGGGGCCCTGCTCTACCTCGACGGCGCCAACATGAACGCGATCCTCGGCGCCGTGCGGCCCGGCGACATGGGGGCCGACCTGATGCACTACAACCCGCACAAGACCTTCTCCGGCCCCCACGGCGGCGGCGGCCCCGGCGCCGGCCCGATCGCGGTCCGCAAGCACCTGGCCCCCTACCTGCCGTCGCCGATCGTCGCCCGCGACGACGACGGCACCTATCGGCTCGTTTCCGACCGCCCCAAATCGATCGGCCGCGTCCGGTCGTTCTTCGGCAACACGGGCGTGCTGTTCCGCGCCTACTGCTACATCCGGAGCCAGGGGCCCGACGGCCTCAAGGCGGTCGCGCAGCACGCGGTCCTGAACGCCAACTACCTGATGTCGTTGGTCCGCGACGTGTATCCCGTGCCGTTCGGCGACCGCTGCATGCACGAGTTCGTGGCCTCGGCGCGGGGCTGGCCCGCGACCGCGGCATCCGCGCCATGGACATCGGCAAGAGGCTGATCGACCATAACATGCACGCGCCAACGGTCTACTTCCCGCTGATCGTCCCCGAGGCGCTGATGGTCGAGCCGACCGAGACCGAGAGCCGCGAGACGCTCGAGGCCTTCGCGGGGGTCCTCCGCCGGATCGCCGAGGAGGACCCGGCGATGCTCCACGACGCCCCTCTGACGACGCCGATCAGCCGACCCGACGAGGTGAAGGCCGCCAAGGAGCCGGTCCTGCGATGGCGGCCCTCGTGAGGTGATCCGAGGCGAGGCGCGACCCGCGATGACGATCCCCTGCCGGGTCCTGCCCCACGAGACGGCCGACGGCCCGGCCCACATGGCCCTCGACGAGGCCTTGCTCGACGCGGTGGCCGCCGACCCCGCCGCGGCGGCCTTCCGGACCTACGAGTGGGAGCCGCCGACGCTCAGCCTGGGCTACTTCCAGGCGACGGCGGCCGTCGCGGCCGACCCCCGCTGGCGGGGCGTGCCGGTGGTGCGACGGCCGACCGGGGGCGGGGCGATCTGGCACCATCACGAGGTGACGTATGCCCTGATCGTCCCCCGCGGGCATCCGCTGGCCCGCCGCAGCGGCGACCTCTACCGCGCCGTCCACGAGGCGATCGCCGGGCTGCTCCGCGCCCGGGGCGTCGCGGCCGGGAGGAGGGGCGAGACGCCGCCGACGGCCGCCGCCGACCGCCCCTTCCTCTGCTTCGCCGACCGCGACCCCGAGGACGTCGTCGCGGGGGTCGCGAAGCTGGTCGGCAGCGCCCAGAGGAGGCGGTCGGGGGCGATCCTCCAGCACGGCTCGGTCCTGCTGGCCCGCTCGCCCACGACCCCGGAGCTGCCCGGCGCCGCCGACCTGGCGCCGGTCGCCGCCGAGCGGTCGGCGTGGGCCGCGCTCCTGCGGGACGAGGTCCCCGCCGCCCTCGGGCTCCGGCCCCGGCCCGGCGAGGCCACGCGCGAGGAACGGGAGCGGGCCGCGTCCCTGGAGCGGACGGTCTACCGCCGCCCGTCGTGGACCGCCCGCCGCTGACGCCGGGCCCCCGGAAAAGGCTCATTCCGCCCCGGATTCTCGCCGATGGAACCATGAGCCGGCCGTCCCCGATGGCGTGCAGGGTCGCGCCGTCGGGCCGCCGCGAGGGTCGTCCCGCCGGGCTTTTCCCGATAAAGATCCCCGCCGACGAATTAGGAGCTTGGAACGGTGGACCTTCGCGTTAAAATACATGAGACTTTCGCCAGGGACCGCCCCGGATCATCACAATCATCGTTGATCCTATGCAGTCCGAGGTCTTGCTCTCCGCCGTCGCCCGTCGCAGCCCGGATCGTCGCCCTTCCGTCGGATCTCCGTCCGTGATCGGGAGATCGTCGGTGTTCGCCCGGCATCATATCTCGCAAACCTATCGCTGCTGACCCCGTAAGGTCGGGACGGTTGCCAATGAAAGTTCAGCTCATCGTCGTCCAGGGCAAGCCCGAGGGGAAGGTCATCCCGCTAACCATGCCGAACTTCCGGATCGGCCGGGGTGAGGACTGCCACCTGCGCCCGAACAGCGAGCTCGTCAGCCGGGAGCACGCGGAATTCTCGGTCACGCCGGACAAGGTGTCGGTCCGCGACCTCGGCAGTCGCAACGGGACGCTCGTCAACGGCAAGGCGCTGACCGGGTCGTACACGCTGAAGGACCGCGACCTCGTGCAGGTCGGGCCCTTGACCTTCGCCGTCTCGATCCAGGGGGCGCCGGTCCCCGCGTCGCCGTCGGCGAAGGCGGCGAAGCCGGGGGCCTCGCCCGACGACATCAGCCACGACGAGATCGGCGCGTGGCTGGTCGCCGACGAGTCGCACCCGACCCCCGACCGCCCGTCGGGCGTCTACGGCGGCGACACGGTGACGTTCACCGCGTTCAAGGCCGGGGAGAAGCCCGCCCCCGAGGCGGAGCCCGCCGACGTGCCGCCCCCCGCCGGCCCAGGCGCCTGCCCCCGCGCCGGCCCAGGCGCCTCCCCCCGCGGCGGCCAAGGCGCCGCCGCCGCCCCCGACGGCGAGGCCGGCGCCCGCGGCGAAGCCCTTCTCGTTCGACGACGAGATCGAGCGGCTCCCCGAGGGCGAGGGCGATGCCGAGGAGGTCCCGGCCGAGGCGGTCGAGGTCGGGCACGATGGCGCGGCCGAGGGGCCGGAGGAGGAGCCGGTCGAGGAGCTGATCGACGAGTCGAACCCGTTCCACGTCGCCAAGAAGAAGGCCGAGGAGCCGGCCAAGCCCGCCGCGTCCTCGCAGGACTCGAGCGACGCCGCCTCGGAGATCCTGCGGAAGATGATGGAGCGCCGGCGCGGCCCGCGGTGATCGCCGCGCCTGCGCCGGGCCACCCCGGGGATCACCGACCGATGCCCGCCGATGATCCCGCCTCGCCGCCGGCCGTCGGCCGCGGCCTCTCGGACCTGATCGACCGCCTCGAGGGGGAGGTCGTCGGCCAGAGGCCGCTGCTGGAGCGGCTGGTCATCGCGCTGCTGACCGGCGGCCACGTCCTGATCGAGGGGGTGCCCGGGCTGGCCAAGACCCGCGCCGTGCGGGCGCTGGCACGCGACCTCGACCTCCCGTTCCGCCGGGTCCAGTTCACCCCCGACCTGCTCCCCGCCGACCTGACCGGCACGCAGGTCTACCGGCCGGCGACCGGCACGTTCGACGTCCGCCCCGGGCCGATCGTCACGAGCGTCCTGCTGGCCGACGAGATCAACCGCGCCCCGGCCAAGGTGCAGAGCGCCCTGCTGGAGGCGATGCAGGAGGGGCAGGTCACCGTCGGCGACGAGACGGTGATCCTGCCCGAGACCTTCTGGGTGCTGGCGACGCAGAACCCGATCGAGCACGAGGGGACCTATCCGCTGCCCGAGGCGCAGCTCGACCGCTTCCTGATGAAGCTGACGGTCGGCTACCCCGATCGGTCGGCCGAGCTGGCGATGCTCGACCTGCCGAGCGTCTCCGAGGCGCCCCGGCCCGAGGCGTCCCGCGACGGCCCTCCTCCGCTGTTCGGCCCCGCCGACGTGCTGGCCTTCCGCGCGCGGGCCGCGGCGGTGCGGGTCGCGCCGGCGATCAAGGAGTACGTCGTCGACCTGGTGCGCGCCACCCGCGACCCGGCGGCGTACGGGCTCGACCTCGCCCCCCTGCTGGAGCTGGGCGCCAGCCCCCGCGCCACGATCGCGCTGGTCCGCGCCGCGCGCGGCCACGCGCTGCTGTCGGGCCGCGACTTCGTCACGCCGCACGACGTCAAGAGCCTGGCGCGCGACGTCCTCCGCCACCGCGTGATCGTCAGCTACGAGGCCGACGCCGAGGGGCTCGCCACCGACGCCATCCTCGGCCGCATCCTCGACCATATCCGCGTCCCGTGATCCGCGGGGATGGCGGGGCCGATGGCGGATGAAAGATGCCGGATGACAGAGGGCGGAGGGCCTGGCTCTCTCCCCTGCATCATCCGACAGCGAGGGGATATCGGCATCGAAGAACGGAGGCGGGAGTCCGATGGGCGTTGTGATCGCCGAAATTCGTGACGCGTTGAAGGAGTTAAATCTGACCGGTCGGCCGCTCTGCGTTCATTCCTCGCTCCGCTCGTTCGGTGGGGTGGAGGGGGGGGCGTCCGCGATCATCGAAGGTCTGCGGGCCGAGGGCTGCACCTCGCTCGTCCCGACCTTCTCCTATGAGTTCTTGGTCCCGCCGCCGCCGGAGCAGCGACCGTCTCGCAATGGCTGGACCTATGGCTCCGAGGCGGGGTTGTCGAAGGGGGCCGGCCTCGTCTACATCCCCGACTCCGAGCAGATCGACCGAGACATGGGCGCACTCGCGGCCGCTGTCGTGACCCGGCCGGGGCGATGCCGAGGCGACCACGCGCTCAACTCATTCGCCGCGGTCGGGCCGCTTGCGCATCGACTGATCTCCGAGCAGCGGCCGCTCGATGTCTATGGCCCGCTGAAGGAACTCGCCGTGGCGGATGGATTCGTCGTCCTGATGGGTGCAGGGCCGCAGAGGATGACGCTCATCCACTTGGCCGAAGCGATGGCGGGCCGCCGGCTCTTCCGCAGGTGGGCGAACGGCCCCGACGGTCGGCCGATGATGTATGAGGCCGGCGGGTGCTCCGAGGGCTTCGGCAACCTTGAGCCGATCCTCTCCCTCCACGCCGCGACGGCGCGAGTCGGGCAGAGTCGCTGGAGGGCGTTCCCGGCGCGGAGTACGCTCGCGGCCTTGGCAGAGGAGATCCGGTCACGGCCCGAGGTGACCCGATGCGGTGATCCTTCCTGTGAGAGATGCGAGGACGCGGTCAGGGGCGGACCGATCCTCCCCGACGTATAAGGGTTGAATCTGGCTTGTGGAGAGCACCAGGGGAGCCTTTGTGGGCCCGGCGATCTCATACATCCGGCATCTGTCATATGCCCTGCCGGCATCAGGACCCTGCGGGCGCGGCGACCGCCTCCGCCGGGGCCGGCTCGTCGGCCTCGTCGGCCAGGCGGGTCGCGGGGAGGCGGCCGAGGTACGACCAGAACGCCAGGCCCGCCATCAGGAGCAGCACGCTGATGAACTGCGAGATCGTCATCCCGGCGACGAAGACCCCCTCATCGCTGCGCAGCTCCTCGATCAGGAACCGCGTGACGGGATAGGTCACCATCAGCAGCGCCATCACCTCGCCGTCGCGGCGGCGGATCGGGTAGTAGCCCGAGAGCAGCGCCAGCAGGATCAGGCCGTCGAGCGCCGCGTAGAGCTGCGTCGGGTGCACCGGCAGCGTCGCGCGCGACGCGCGCACGCGGCGATGGCTCGTCGGGTCGTCGAACTCGACCCAGGGCGGGCTCCGCGGGGCTCGACGATCTGGCCCGTCTCGACCTGGCGGGCCCAGGCGGGCGACCCCTGCGGGAAGCGGACCGCCCAGGGCAGGTCGCAGGCGTCGCCGTAGCAGCAGCCGTTGAGGAAGCACCCGAGCCTCCCCAGCGCGATCCCCAGCGCCAGAGACGGCGCCACGACGTCGAGCAGGGGCCGCAGCGGGAACCGGCGGGCCAGCCAGTACAGGAAGAACGCGGCCGTCCCGCCGATGATGCTCCCGTAGAAGACGATCCCCCCCTCCCACACCTTGAAGATGTCGAGGACGCTCCGGACCCGGTCGCCCCAGTACTGGACGACGTAGAACACCCGGGCCCCGATCAGGCCGCCGAGGAAGACGTACTGCGCCAGGTCGAGCAGCAGCTCCGGGTCGAGCTTCTCGCGCCTCGCCCGCCAGGCCGCCAGGTGGGTCGATCCCAGGAAGGCGAGCAGGAGCATCGTGCCGTAGCCGAAGACCCTCAGTCCGCCGAAGACGGGGATCGTGAACAGAACCTGCCGCATGCGTCCTCCGCGAAAGGGGGCGGGTTCGCGGCCCGATCGGCCGCCCGCCCGGTCACGCGCCCGGCGCCGGCGGGCGCCGGTGCGGGCAACCGGGGTTGTTCAGGCACGAGTCGGCGATCAGGAGGTCGGCCAGGACCTCGCCGCCGACGAGCGTCCTGGCGACGATCCGGGGGACGTCCTCGACCGTCACGCGGCCGTACCAGATCCCCTGCGGATAGATGACGACCGTCGGCCCGTGCTCGCACTGCTCGAGGCATCCGGCGTGGTTGGCGCGGGCGAGCGGGCCGAACCCGGCCTCCTTCAGCTCCTTCTTGAACGCCTCGCGCAGCGCCTGGCGGCCGTCGGGGTCGCAGCAGCCGCGGCGGTGTCCGGGGTCGCGGACGTTGCCGCAGACGAAGACGTGATGGGTGAACGCGGGCATGGCCGATCCGGTGCCGAGGGTCCGAGGGCCGGGCGGGGGCCGGGCCGGGCCGGGCGCCTCGCCTCCCCCGCCCTCTATCGTGGGAACCGGGCGGCGATCGGTCAAGGTCTCCCCGGCGCGGCGGCGCGGGACAGGATGGGGCCCGGGTCGAAAAAATGGGGGGAATGGCGTGGTCGTTTTGCGGGCCCGGCCGGATATACTCAGGGGGATCAGGCCCGGGGCCGGCGAGCACCCCGGGCCCGCGTCGCCGAGGACCTCGACCCGTGGACTCCACCCCCGAAACCAATCACGCGACGGGCGGGGCGCGCGCCGCCGCGGTCGGGCCGCCGCGGGCGCCGGGCGCCCCCGGCCCCGCCGCCGACCCGGCCGACGCCCCCGCGCAGGTCGAGATGCGGTCGCTGGGCCGCCTCCTCGACCGCACCTCGCAGCCGTTCGCGGCGTCGGACCTCGACGGCCGGCTGATCTACGCCAACCGCGCCTACGAGGAGCTGACCGGCTACTCGGCCGACGAGCTGCGGACGATGACCAACCGCGACCTCACCCCCGAGCGGTGGCTGCCGACGATGACCGAGGCGTTCGAACGCCTCGCGCGCAACGGCCGGTCGGTGAGCTACGTCAAGGAATACCGCCGCAAGGACGGGCGGACGGTGCCGGTCGAGGCCGTCGTCGACATCGACCGCAACGAGCGCGGCGAGACGGTCGGCCACTTCGCGTTCGTGACCGACATCAGCGAGCGGAAGCAGGTCGAGGACGCCTTGCGCGCGTCGGAGGAGCGGTTCCGGCGGCTCTACGACGAGGCGCCGGTCGGCTACCACGAGGTCGACACCGAGGGGCGGTACGTCAACATCAACCGGACCGAGTGCGAGATGCTCGGCTACGCGCGCGAGGAGCTGATCGGGCGGTCGGTCTTCGACTTCGTCGCCGAGGACGTCCGCGCCCAGGCGCTCCAGGGGTTCGGCGACAAGGTCCGCGGCCGGACGCCGCTCCGCGCCATCGAGCGGACCTACGTGACCCGCGACGGCCGCCGCCTGATCGTCTCGATCGAGGAGCGGTACAAGCGCGACGAGCGGGGCGAGATCGTCGGCATCCGGAGCACGGTGCAGGACATCACCGAGCGGAAGCGGACCGAGGCCGCCCTGGTCGCCTCCGAGCGGCGCGCGCGGGCCCTGTTCGAGGGGATCGAGGACGCCGTCTTCGTGCACGCCCCCGACGGCCGCATCCTCGACGCCAACCCGGCGGCCAGCCGCCTGCTGGGCTACTCGCGCGACGAGCTGCCGCGATGACCACCGCCCAGATCGACGAGCCCGAGTTCGCCGCCGGCTTCGCGGACCGGCTGGCCAGCCAGCTGAGCCGGGGGCACCTCTCGTGCGAGGGGCGGCACCGGACCAAGGACGGCCGCGTCGTGCCGGTCGACATCAACACCTCGACGATCCTGTTCGACGACCAGGTCGCCGTCCTGGCCGTGATCCGCGACATCACCGAGCGCAAGGCGCTGGAGGAGACCCGCCGCCAGTTCGCCGAGGCGCAGATGCGCAACGCGCGCGAGATGGAGGCCAAGAACCTCGCGCTGTCGCAGTCGGAGGCGCGGTACCGGCAGCTCACCGAGGGGTGCCTCGACGGCGTCGTCGTGGCCGACCGCCACGGCCTGATCACGCTGTTCAACCCCGCCGCCGAGGCGATCTTCGGCCACCCCGCCGCCGAAGTCCTCGGCCGGCCGCTGACCGTCCTGATGCCCCCCGAGTTCCGCCCCCGCCACGACGCCGGTTTCCGGCGCTTCGTGGAGACCCGCGAGTCGCAGCATCGTGGGCAAGACGGTCGAGCTCCGCGGCGTCCGCAAGAACGGCGACGAGTTCCCGCTGGAGCTGTCGCTGAACGCCGTCGAGCTCGCCGGCGAATTGCAGTTCATCGGCTCGATCCGCGACCAGACCGAGCGGCAGCGGATGCGGGCGATGCTGGCGCAGTCGGAGAAGCTCGCCTCGATCGGCCTGCTCAGCGCCGGCGTGGCGCACGAGATCAACAACCCGCTGGCCTACGTGGCCAACAACCTGGCGGTGCTCGAGCGCGACATGAAGGGCGTGCTCGAGATCATGGCGCTCTACGAGGCGGCGCACGAGCCGCTCCGCGCCGCCGCCCCCGGGATGCTGCGCGAGGTCGAGGAGAAGATCGAGGACCTCGACTGGGACTACGTCCGCGACAACCTCCAGCGGATGCTCTGCGCGGACCCGCGAGGGGGTGCAGCGGGTCGCCAACATCGTCCAGAACCTGCGCGGGCTGGCGCGGACCTCGCCGCCGAAGATGGAGTCGGCGTCGGTCCCCGACCTGCTCGAGGCGGCGCTGGAGATGATCCGCGGCCGGCTCCGGCGGCACGACATCGAGGTCGTCGTCCGGCACGGCGACGCTGCCCCGCATCGAGTGCGTCCCGTCGCAGATCAGCCAGGTGATCCTCAACCTGCTGATCAACGCGGCGCAGGCGATCGAGGCGGCCGGCCGCGCCGAGGGGGGCGGATCGAGTTCGACGACCCGCCGCGAGGGGGACTCGGCCGTCCTGTCGGTCTGCGACAACGGGTGCGGCATCCCCCCCGAGAGCTTCGCGCAGCTGTTCGACCCGTTCTACACGACCAAGAGCGTCGGCGAGGGGACCGGGCTGGGGCTGTCGATCAGCCACGGGATCGTCACCGGCCACGGCGGCCGGATCGAGGTCGAGAGCCGCGTCGACGAGGGGACGTGCTTCCACGTGTTCCTACCCCTGAAGAAGCCGACGTGACCGGTGCGCCCCGGCCGCCCGTCGCGTGGAGACGACCCGCATGAAGCCCGCCAAGCACTGCCTGCTGATCATCGACGACGAGCCCAACGTGTGCGACTCGGTCCACGACCTGCTGCGCCGCGAGTTCCGCGTCCTGAAGGCGCACAGCGCCCAGGAGGGCTACACGATCATGCAGGAGGAGGAGGTCCACATCATCATGTCGGACCAGCGGATGCCGCAGGTCACCGGGGTCGAGCTGCTGGCCAAGGTCAAGTCGAAGTACCCGCAGGCGGTGCGGATGCTGTTCACCGGCTTCGCCGACCTCGAGTCGATCATCGCGGCGATCAACCAGGGGCACATCTTCGGCTTCCTGAAGAAGCCGTGGCAGCCCGAGGAGCTCGAGGCGGCCGTCCGCCAGGCCGCCGCCGAGTACGACCGCCTGACCGAGGCCGCCCGCGAGCGCGAGGAGCTGCTGGCGCAGGTCCACGGCCTGCAGGACCGCGTCGCGGCCCTGGAAGAAGAGGTCCGCGCATGGCGGCCCGCGCCAACCCCCCCTCGTGATCGCCGCGGCGCTGCGCCGCGCGGCCCCGGGCGACGTCCGAGCCGGAGGATGATGGATGGATCAGAGGCGACATACCTTGCTGGTCGTGGACGACGAGGTGGACGTGCTCGAGAGCCTGCGCCACCTGTTCCACCGCTCGTATCGCGTCCTGACGGCCAACAGCGGCGCCGCGGCGCTGGAGGTCCTCGACCGCAACCAGGTCCACCTGATCCTCTCCGACCAGCGGATGCCCGGCATGCCCGGCGACGTCTTCCTGAGCCAGGCCCGCCGCCTCCAGCCCGACGCGATCCGGATGCTCTTCACCGGCTACGCCGACATCCAGGCGGTCATCAACGCCGTCAACGAGGGGCACATCTTCCGCTACATCCTCAAGCCGTGGGACGCCGCCGAGCTCGAGGGGATCATCCGCCAGGCCGCCGAGCAGTACGACCTGCTCGCCGAGCGCAAGCGGCTGATCGCCGAGCTCCAGTCGGCCAACGCGCAGCTGACCCGCGCGAACGAGGACCTCGCCGAGGCGGGCCAGCTCAAGAGCGCCTTCATCGAGGTGGCCAGCCACGAGTTCAACACGCCGATCACGCTGGTGCTCGGCCTCAGCGAGCTGCTCCGCCTGCTCAACCCCGACCGCGCCGAGCAGGAGCGGGCGCTCGTCGAGCGGATCTCCTCCAGCGCCCGCCAGCTCGCCCGGCTGGTGACCAACACGCTGACCCTGATGCGCTCCGACGACTTCCGCCGGACCCTCCAGCTCCGGCCGACCGACCTGGCCGGCGGTGCTCCGCGACGCCGCCAACCAGGTCATGCCGTTCGTCCGCGCCCGCAAGATCGGCTTCGACGTCGCGATCGCCGACGACCTCGGCCGCTTCGAGATCGACGCCGACAAGATCGACGCCGCGGTGGTCAACCTGCTGACCAACGCCATCAAGTTCACCCCCGACGGCGGCCTGATCGCGCTGGAGGCCGCGCTGGCCGGGCCCGACGAGGCCGAGATCCGGATCGCCGACCGGGGCGTCGGCATCGAGCCCCGCGCCCTGTCGCACCTGTTCCAGCCGTTCTTCACCCAGTTCGACCCGAGCCGCCACTCCTCGGGCGACTTCGGGTTCAACAAGCGGGGCCTGGGCCTGGGGCTCTAGCATCGTCAAGCAGTTCGTCGAGCTGCACGGGGGCCGCGTCTCGCGCCGAGAGCGCCGTCAACGAGGGGACCACCGTCACGATCCGCCTCCCCCGCCGTAGCCTGCCCGGGTCCGAACGGCGACGGCCAGGCCGCCGAGGGGCCGCGCACCGAGGGTCAATGAGTCGATGCCCACCGCCCTGATCGTCGAGGACGAGCCCGAGGCCAACCGCCTCCTGGCGATGCTGATCCAGCTCCGCGGCTACCGGACCGTCTCGGCCTTCACCGGCGGCGAGGCGCTGGAGACGGTCGGCCGCCAGCCCCCCGACATCGTCTTCCTCGACCTGATGCTCCCCGACATCAACGGCTTACGAGGTCTGCCGCGCGCTGAAGACGCGGAAGGCGACCAGCCTGATCCCGGTGGTCATGGTCTCGCGCGGGTCGCCGACGAGAACCGGCTCCAGGGCTTCGGCGTCGGCGCCGACGACTACATCCCCAAGCCGTACACCCCCGACCAGATCTTCCGCGCCATGGCCGACGCCGACGCCTGGCGGCGCGACGCCGACCGCCGCGACGCCGAGGGCGAGATCCGGCTCGACGCCGCGCGGCCACGACGAGCCGCTCCGCCAGCTCGCGCAGCTCCGCAACCTGCTGGTCGCCCGCTCCTCGCTCGACCTCGACGCGGTCCGCCGCGTCGGCGCGGCGCTCGAGGCGATCGCCGCCGACGCCGGCGCCTGGGGCCGCGACCGTGGCGTCGGGCTCGTGGCCACGCTCGCCTATCACCTGCACCCCGACCGCGTCGTGCTGACGCTCCGCGACGAGGCCGGCTGGCTCGGCGGCGAGGCGCTCGCGGGGCGCTGGGCCGAGGTGCTCCAGGCCGCGCGGTTCGACCAGGTCGACGTGGACGAGACGGGCCGCCGGGTCACCTTCCTGAAGCGCTTCCCCCGCGCCGACGGCCAGGCGGGCGAGTGACCGCGACGAGCCCGGCATCGGGAGGGAGGTCCCCGTGGCGGCCGAGGCCGCTGACGATCGCCGACGCCGCCCTGCTCGACGCCGTGCGGGCCTGGGGGGCGACCTCGGCCCCGGTTTCTGGGACGCGCTGCGGCCGTCCTGGCGCGGGCGGCTCGTGGCGGCCCGCGACGCGGCCCCGCCGGTCGACGCCGCTGCCGCGCTCGATCGGCTGCGGCGGGCGCACCGCGACGAGGCCCGACCCGACCTCGGCCGGGTCCATCCGAGCTGGTGGGTCCGGGCCCTGCAAGGCGAGACGCCCGCCGTCCGCCTCGCCGTGGTCTCGGGCTTCCCGCCGGCCGTCCGAGAGCCGCTCCGGGCCGCGCTCGGGCTCCCGCCGACGGCCTCGCGAGGCGACCGGCCCCCCGCACCCCGAGGCCCTCCGCTGCGCCCGGGCGCTCTGGGCCGAGCGGCTCGTCGGCCATCGGCCCGACCCGGAGGACGACCCTCCCGTCGTCGTCGCCCTGACGCGCCTCGACCCCCGCGACCGTCGCCCGCCTGGTCCAGGCGATCGGCCTGGCCAAGTGGGCCCTGGCGGGCGAGGAGCCCCCCGTCCTCTCGCCCCGCGACCGCGACCGGCTCGACCACTTCCGGGCGACCTTCGGGCCGCCCGGACCCCGAGCACGAGCGGCTCGCGCGGCGCGACGTGGCGGAGCACGGCCGCGACGGGAGGCCCGAGGAGGGGCGCTCGGCCTGGTCACGATCGCCCGGCTCCTGGCGGCCGCCGAGCCCTACCTGGCGCGCTGGGCCTTGCAGCACCTGCCCTACCCGGTCGCCCGGTTCACGCGGTCGCTGATGACCGCCACGGCCCGCGACGGCGCGGCGGCCGAGGTCGAGGCCCGCGTGCTCCGCGCCGCCTGGGATCGCCTCCGGGCCGAGGGGGAGATCGGCGGGGATCGGGAGGGGCCGCCGTGAGCACCGACGACGGGCTCCGCCTCGTCCCCGAGGATCGACCCGTCCCCCCGGAGCGGCCCGGCGAGGACGCGGGCCCGCTCGGACTGCTGCCCCGGCTGGCGTCCCGCCAGGTCCGCTCGGCGAGCGCCTCCTGCGCGGGCCTTCCCCGAGGGGACCTCGCCGGTCGGGTGGGCCGGGCTGGACGACCTGATCGGGGCCGTCGTGGAGGTCGGCCGGCCCGACGTCCTCTGGCGCGCTGCGGGGCTGGGCCGCCCCGCCTTGGTGGCGCAGATGTCCTGGCCGAGGCTGGCGACGCGGCTGGCCCTGGGGATCGAGACCCCCGTGGCGCACGCCGTCGTCGACCGGATGCTCGGCTTCGAGCGGTTCGACGAGGAGGCCCGGCTCCAGTTGACCCCGGTCGAGTGGGGCATCCTGACCTTCGTCCTGGCCGGGCCCTGGGGCGCCTCGCCGCGCGGCCCGGCCCGCTCGGCCCGTGGGACCTGATGCTCGACCGCGTCGGCCCCGACCCCTTCGACGCGACCGGCCTCGGCCCGATCGTGACCCTCCGCTGGCCGGTCCGCGTCGGGACGGTGTCGGGCTCGGCGCGGCTCTGGCTGCCCGAGCCCCTGGTCGCGCGCCGGCTGGCGGCCGTCCCGCCCGCCCCCGCCGTCGCCGCCCTGGACCGGCTCGGCGACCTCGACGGCTCCTGGAGGGCCGAGGCGGGGACGGTCGCGATGCCCCGCGGCCTGGGCCGGCTGCGGGTCGGGGGCGTGCTCCCCCTGTCCGGCTCGCGGCTCCGGGGCACGCCGCAGAGCCCGACCGGGCCGGTCGACCTGGCGCCCGTCCTGACCGGCCGCGACGGCCGCCTCCGGTTCCCGGCCGAGCCCGTCCCCTACTCCGGGGGCGGCCGGCTCACCCTGACCGCCCCCCTGCAACGCGATCTCCTCGCCCCGGGAGGCCATCGCCGTGAGCCCCTCGCCCGATCCCGACCGCGCACCCGACCCCGCCACCGCCCCCGCCCCCGCCGGCATCGACCCGGCCGACGTCCCCGTGACGCTGGTCGTCGAGCTCGGCCGGGTCAACCTGTCGCTCCGCCGCCTCGCCGACCTGAGGCCCGGCGACGTCGTCGAGCTCGGCCGCCACTCGCGCGAGCCCGTCGAGCTGACCTCCGGCGGCCGGCTCGTCGCCCGCGGCGAGCTCGTCCTGATCGACACCGAGCTCGGCGTCCGCGTCACCAGCATCTTCCTCTGAAATCTATTCATTAAATATAAATTTAATATTAATATATAACTATATTTACGATACCGAGCGTGCCGGCTCAGACCGGGTAGACGACCTGGATCGTCGCCTGCAGCGCCAGCGCCTCGGCGCCGACCAGCGCGACGGTCGCGGCCAGGGCCCCCGGCCGCCGCCGAGCCGCGACAGGCCCGCGCCGGCGGCCACCAGCAGCGGGGGCATCATCGGCAGCCAGAGCCGCGCGACCTCGCTGAGGTTCCGCCCGGAGAGCGTCAGCGCCGCGAGCACGGCCACGGTCGCCCACGCCGCCCTCGGGCCGCCCCTCCCGGTCGCCAGCCCCAGCGCCGCCCAGACCGTCGCCGGCAGCCCGAGCGCCACGGCCAGCTCGACCGGGTTGGCGGCCAGCCACGCGCGGTACGTCCTCGGATACTCGACGTAGAACCGCGCGTGGTTCGCCTGGTTCCACCACCAGATGACGAACGGGTCGGCCCCGGTGATCGCCCACGAGGCGAGCGTCGGCACGAGGAACCCCGCTCCCGTCGCCGCGATCAGGGCGGCGCGGCGGCCGATCGACAGGACGGGCGATCCGGCCATCACGAGCGCCACGATCAGCCCGACCGGCAGGAACGCCAGCGTGAACGCCATCCCGAGCGCGAGCACGGCGCCCGCCCCGGCGGCCAGGGCCACGCCCCGCCGTCGCGGCGCCCGGCCCGCGTGCGCGGCCAGCGCCAGGGCGGTCGTCGACAGGAGCGGGAACGCGGTGTCGGCCGCCGGCTGGAACAGGATCGCCGACGGGACCAGCGGCCAGATCGCCGCCGCCGCCCAGGCCGCCGGCGCAGGCCCGCTCGCGCGCGCCAGCAGGTAGAGCGGCACGACCGTCGCCGCGCAGGCCAGCAGGGTCAGGGCCCCGGTCGTCGCCAGGGCGGCGCGGTCGGCGCGCGGCAGGGGCCCGGGCCCGCCGAGGGCGCGGAACCCCGCCTCGACCGAGCCGGGCAGGTGGTCCGCGACGCGGCGCGCCAGGCCGGGGTGCGCCTCGAGGCCGCGCAACAGCGCGTGGGCGACCAGGAACAGCCCCGGCGGGTGCGTCCCGACGTGCAGGGCGTCCTGCCCCTTGATCCAGGCGGGATACTCGGCGAGGAACCGCCACGGGTCGCGCACCTCGCGCCGGGCGACCGTGTAATAGCCGCTCGACCCCGGGCTGTACAGGGCGATGGCCCACTTGGCCAGCCCGTAGCCCTCGGCGCGCCCCCCGGCACGATCGCCTGCACCGCGACCGCCGCGACCAGCAGCGCCGCGACCGCGACCGCCTCGCGCCTCGGCGTCGCCTTCGCCCGCAAGGCCCTCATCCCGAGGCTCGCGACGAGCGCGTACGCGGCCACGGCGAGCGCGGCGATCGCCAGGTCGAGCGCCGCCGGCGCGTCCGGCACGCGGAGCCATTCCCACTCGCCCGGCACCCCCAGCGGCATCCTCCCCGCGCGGAGCGCGACCCCGAGCCCCGCCACCAAGGCCGCCTGCACCACCATCACCACCAGGACGCCACGTCGCATGCCCCGATCTTATCCGGATCGCAAGCCGATGGGATCGGACCAGCCACCCCTCCCCAGGATCTCCGTCGCGGATATCGGTTCGATCATGGCGCGAGCCCGGCGGCGTCCGCTCGACGGCTACGGCCGCGAGTTCGCCGTCCGCCAGTAGCGGGGCGTCCGGCCGTCGGCGGGGGTCCGCAGGCCGATCCGGGTGTGGCGGGCGAAGGCCAGGTCAAAGCTCCCGCGCAGGCCGGGGCGGGCGTAGTCGGTCGGGTAGAACCAGAAGACGGCCGCCAGCAGCGCCGCCAGGGCGACGAGCCGACGCGGGCCGCTCCGGTCGTCGCAGGAGACGGGCGACCGGCCGATCCCCAGCGCCAGCAAGGCCACCAGCGCCGGGACGTAATGGAAGGCATAGCCCGCGACGCCGAAATGGACCAGCAGGTGCGAGCCCAGGGCCGGCGCGATGCTCAGCGCCAGCAGCGCCGCGAGCGGCCGTCCCCCCGGCGATCGCCAGAGGCGGCCCAGCCCCCGGGGCGCGACCAGCAGGCCGGGCCCGAGCGTCCAGAGCAGGGCCATCGTCAGCTTCACGGCGTATCGCACGGGGGCGTCGACCAGTCCCAGAGACCAGGCCGAGTTGAGGTATCCGGCGCTGTGGGCGAACTCGGCGCTGGCCTCGCGGTAGCGCGCCCAGCCGCCGACGTCGTGGAGCATCGGCAGGAGCCACGCCAGGTTCAGCGCCGCGAACAGGGCCGCGGCCCCCAGGGCGCGGCGCCATCGGTGCGCCCAGAGGATCACGAGGAAGACCGGCAGCCACAACGTCCCGATGTCCTGCCGGTACGCGGTGCCCCAGGCGAGCACGGCCGCCGCGGCGAACGGGTGCCAGGGCCTCGGGTCGTCCAGGGTCCGCACCGCGACCCCGAGCAGGGACGAGCCGACCAGGACAATCGCCGGGTACGTGCCGGCCATCGCGCCATACGACCAGAACAGCGGCGCGACCGACAGGGCGAACGTCGCGGCGGTCGCCGTCGCCGGGCGAACCAGGGCGCGGAGCCACCACCAAACGGCCGTCAGGGCCAGCGCGCTGACGACCATGTCGAGCACGATGAACCCGCGGTAGGCGTCCCCCACCGCCGCCCCCAGCGCCCGGGCCGAGGCCAGGAAGAGCGTGTGGTGCATCGGCAGCCAGTGCGCCCGGATCGCCGCGAGGTAGCCGAACTCGTCCGACTCCATCGGCCCGGTCCGCGCCACCGGCCATCGCGTCAGCGCGACGAATGCGAGCGCGATCGCCAGGGCCGAGGCGATCGATCGCCGTCCGATCGTAGGCTTCACAATCCCTTGGCGCACATCGACTTCGGGAGCGATCGTCCGTGATGTCATGTCTTCGGGCTCCGTGCCCTGCTCGGGGCCGATCTCGGGAAGGTCCAGGGGGCGGGCGAGCCGCAATCCCCGGCCGAGGATCTTAGCCCGGGTCGCGGCGCATGCCAAGGCGGGTCGGCCGGCCGGTCACGACGACGCCGGCTCGGGCTTCAGCGACTTGAGGTCGGGGGCGTCGGTCGGGTCGACCTTCTGGCCGTAGTTCTTGCCCAGCGGCGAGGCGTCCTCGATGATCTTGTTGATCTGCGCCGGCCGTGAGCAGCACCAGGCTCGAGATCCAGAACCAGAACAGCAGGACCATCACGCCGCCGAGCGAGCCGTACGTCTTGTCGTAGTTGGCGAAGTTCTGGACGTAGAGGCGGAAGCCGAAGCGTCACGAGCAGGAAGACGACCGTCCCGAGCAGGCTGCCCGGGGTGATCCACTCCCAGCGCTGGTCGGCGTCGGGGCCGACGTAGAACGCCAGGGCGAAGCTCAGCAGGACCATGACGCGACGACCAGCCAGTGCACCGCCGTCGCCAGGACGGTCGCCGGCGTGCGCTCAGGCCGATCCAGGCGAGCGATCTGCGGCCAGGCGACGATCGCCAGCAGCGAGCCGACCAGGATCGACCGCCTGGACGACGGTCATCACGATCGCCGCCAGGCGGAGCTTGACGAACGACCGGGTCTCGCTCGACGCCGTAGATCCGGTTCATCGCGTCGATGATCGCCACGAACAGGCTCGACGCCAGCCAGATCGTGATGACCAGGCCGACCGAGAGCAGGCCGACCGGCGGCTGCTTCTGGATCCGGTCGATCTGGTCCTCGACCACCTCGTACGCCTCGGCGCGGGAAGAGCTGCGCGCAGGGTCGAGCGCGAGCTGGTCGACGGTCATGTTGCCGACCCCGACGTGCTCGCCCGGTCGCCCCGGTGATGTCGGGCAGGAGCTGGACGGTCAGGGTCAGGATCAGCGCCAGGAAGGGGACCAGCGCCAGCATCGCGTAGAAGGCGACGGCCGCGGCGCGGGTCAGGATCTCGTGCTCGTTGATCTTCTTCCAGGTCCGGACGGCCAGCTCGCGGACCGTCAGCCCGCCGAGGCTCATCGCCTCGCGGAGGCGGAGCGGGGGAAACATGGGGCGGTCCCTCCTACGTCCGGGCCGCGATGCGCGACCGCGGTCCGCCGATCGCGGCGAGGACGGCCGCATCCGGCGTGCCAGGGCCGGCACGGCGTTCGCGGACCCGGACGGGGTGAAGGCCCCGCGACCGCGAGGGCCGGGCCGGCCCGGCGCCGGCCCGAACGCGACCCACCTGCCGGGGAGATCCCCATGAGACACCGCTCGGCTCCCGCTCCCGACCCTGGCCCTGGCGGCCCTGATGGCACCGGTCCGGCTGCGGCACGGGCCCGCCCGGCGCCGGCTTCACCAACGCCGAGCCGCCGTCTCCGGTCCGAGGAGAAGCCCGCGATCCGCGACCGACCTGCCCGCGCCCGAGCCTGAGCACCGGCGACGACGCCGCTGGCCGAGTCGGCGGCCTCCAGCCCCGCCGCCTCCGGCACCAACGCCGGCACCGGCGGCCGCAACGCCGGCCAGGGGGGCACGCAATCGCCCTCGGGCAAGGCCGACGCCCAGGGCGCCGACGACTCCTCCGCGCCCGCGCCGCGATCGTCGCCGCCGAAGCTCGAGCAGCCCACCGGCGCCCAGGGGGAGACCAAGCCCCCGGGCAACATCGAGGTCGGCACCCCGCGGAGCCCGCAATGATCACGATCTCGATCCGCCCAGACCCGAACGGAGGAGAGGACGCCGATGGACTACCTGGCACCCGTCACCGGCGCTGATCGACAAGACCGAGGAGCTGCTCGGCCACAGCCCGCACCCGGCGATCGTCGCCTTGCCGATCGGCGCCTGGGCGGTGAGCAACATCTGCGACAGCCTGGCCCTGCTGACCGGCGACGACCGTTACGACGACGCCGCGCGGCTGAGCATGGCGATCGGCCTGGTCGGCGCCGCCGGCGCGGTCGTCGACCGGCCTCCGCGACTACAGCTTCATCCCCAAGGAGCGGCCGAGCCACGACGTCGCCACCGCGCACGGCCTGGGCAACGCCGCTGGTCGGCACGCTGTTCGTGGCCAGCTACGTCCTCCGCGAGCGCGACCAGCCAGGCGGGCCGTCGCACCGGCCTGGTCGCCCGCGCTGCTGGCGCCTGGCCGGCGGCGGCCTGGCCCTCTACACCGCCTGGCTCGGCGGCGTGCTCGTCGAGGAATACGGCGAGGGCGTCAAGCCCGTCATGGACCAGGATGTCGCGAGGACGAGCAAGACGAGCGGCGGCCGCGAACGGCTCTCGGCCCGACGCGCCGCTGGGCGGCTCGCCCGGCCGACTCGCCCGCTGGGCGCCGATCGACGATTGAACCGGGCCCCGATGCATGGCGGACTGCGGATGGTCTTGATCCCGCCCATCCGGCGTCCGCCATGCGGGGATCGGCTCACTTGGCGGCCGCGGGTCCTCGCCCATCGCGCCCTGGGCGACCAGCCGGTTGAGGCCCTCCTGGAGGGCGTCGCGGTGGGCCTTCTCCTCGGTCAGGACGGCGGCCAGCTCGCGGGCGCTCTCGGCGTCGCCGATGGCCTGGAAGGTCTGGACCCAGGCGGTGTACCAGTGGATCGCGTTGGCCTTGGCCGCGAGGTCGTGGCCGACGCGCTGCAGCGGCGAGTCGAGCCGATCTCGCCGACCTTGTCCTTGAGCCGGCCGAGCGTCTCGCCGATCCCGCCGGCCACGCTCCGCGACGGGGTGTGGCCGTACCGGGTC
The DNA here is from genome assembly GCA_963708145.1 of uncultured Planctomycetaceae bacterium. Taxonomy (GTDB): domain Bacteria; phylum Planctomycetota; class Planctomycetia; order Isosphaerales; family Isosphaeraceae. The sequence continues at coordinate 2,338,728 of OY970189.1, forward strand.
GCGATCGTCTCGACGATCGTGCGGTGCCGCTCGTCGGCCGCGGCGATCTCGTTGTAGAGGACCCCGAGCGACGGGTCGGGCGGCGACTCGGCGCGCGCCTTGGCCTCGTCGATCAGCGCCTGCTCGGCGTCGATCCCCTTGGAGAACTCGGCGGCGATCCAGTCGCGGTTGATCGGTGGGTGCGGTCGCCATCGGTGGCCTTGACTTTCTGGTCTGTCACGGATGGGGAGAGTCGGTTCGAGCGATTCGACGATCCGTCCGCATCGTACCGATCAGGGCAACCGCCGTGCCAAGGCCATGTCGACGTGCGCTCAGGACCGGCTGCGAGCCGCGTCGGCCAGTCGAGGACGATGGTCGTGCCTCGGCCCGTCGTCGACGTCGAGCCGGGCCGTGCCGCCGAACAGCTCGCTGACCCGCGCGGCGATCGCCAGGTCCATCCCCCGGCGCTCGGCGGCCGTCCCGCAGAGGCGCTCGAACAGCTCGGGGCGGAGCGCGACCGGCTGGACCGACGGCGGGGGCGGCTGGTCGACGCCGACCTCGATGATCCAGCGGTCCGGGCCCGCCGCGCAGGACGACGCGGACCGGCCCGCCGTCGGCCGCCGCCGCGGCGTTGGTCAGCGCGTACTGCGAGCGCCAGTCCGGGCCCGGACCGGGTCGAGCCGACCGCCTCGCGGGCAGCGTCGGCTCGACGTCGAGCCGCACCGGGGCGGCCTTCGGCGCCCGGCCTTCGACGCGCGGTCCTCGAGCAGCTCGTCGACCAGCCGCCTCGGGCTGAACTCGGCTCGGCGCGACCGGCGCTCGCGCCTCGAACAGCCGGAAGTAGTCGCTGAGCTGCGCGAGCATCCGCTCGATCTGCTTGAAGTTCTCCTCGACGAACCGGAGGTCTTCCTCGAGCTCGGGGTCGCCCTGGGGCATCGCCTGCTCGATCATCCGGAGCGACAGGCCGATCACGTTCAGCGGGGTCCGCAGGTCGTGGACGATCAGGGCGAAGAAGTCTGGATGCCGATCGGCGGCGCCCGGCCCCCGGCGCGCGGCCGTCGCCGGCTCCCGGCGGCGGAGCAGGCGCGCCGCCCGCGGCGGGCAGCTCGCGGTCCAGCGCGGCGCCGGCAGACCCAGTCGTCGGCGGCCTCGGCGCGGTCGACGATCGCCCGCGGGTCGGCCCCGGCCTCGACGACGTCGAGCACGGGGATGCCCAGCTCCTGCGCCGTCGCGTGCAGGCGGGCGAGGCCCTCGCCCCGTCGGGGCCGTCGGCCAGGACCAGCAGGTCCGGCCGCTCGCGGCGCAGGGCCTCGGGCGGCCTCGTGAGAGACTCCGGAGCGGCTGACCCGATGCCCGTGCGCCCCGAGATGTCCCGCGATCGCGTCCGCCGCGCGCGGTGTCGTCGTCCAGGACCATGACATGAGGTGGCGACGCGCCGGCCGCGCCCTCCGCCCGGCTCCGCCATCGTTCGCATGCTGCGACTCCACCGTTCCTGGAACGGCCCTGGGTTCGTCTCGGTCGGGTCCAGCCCTCGCGCCGGAGGGGTCCGATGCACGGCGAGGCGAGGTCGTCCCGCCCGCGAGGCCGCCCGCGCCGGACGCCCGGAGGCGGGCCGATCGGCGGAGCCGGGCCGGCCTCCGGCGCGCCGGCGGTCGCGCCGTGCCGCGGAGGTCGGCGACCTCACCAGGGCTTCAGCTTCCAGCCCAGGACGAACCCGATCCCCAGGGCCCAGAGCGCGAACGCGATCGGGTTCTCGCGCGCGTAGTCCTTCAGGCGATCCAGCGCGTCGTTGGCCATGCCCTCCAGCGTCCCCTGCCCGGGGAGTCGGCGGCCCGGGTCATGTCCGCGGGGAAGTCCGACCGTAGCGTGTCGATCATCGGAGGTAGCTCCCGAGACCAAGGATGCCCCGCCGCCCGCCCAGGACGAGCCGGGTGGCGACGACGGCCCATCAGACGACCCGCACGCAAGTACCGTACCCATCCCTCCGAGGACGATTCGCAGCATCGACACAGACATGCAGTCACTGTCATGGCGGCACGCGGCGATGGGAATCCGGGGCGCACGTTTTCGGCTTGGAACGGGCGGAGGATTCAGGAAGAATGGTTCGTGCTGGAATCGGATTTGCTCACGGCCGAGCATCGGATCGCTCGGACGCGGCGAGTCCCGATTCGGAACATGAGAAGCCTCCGGACGAGCCTGGGAGACGAACGGTGATGCGCAGGAAAGTGCTGGTCGTCGACGACGATCCCTATCTGACGACGCAGCTCCGCAAGCTCCTGGAGTCCGACGAGCTGAGCGTCGACACGGTCTCCAGCGCGCAGGAGGCGCTGACCGCGCTGGCGGCGACCGACTACAGCGTGCTGATCACCGACCTGCGGATGCCCGGCATGGGGGGCATGGACCTGATCCGCGAGGTCGCGCAGCGCCGGCGTGCTGGTCACGACGATCGTCACGACCGGCGTTCGGCTCGATCGACCGGGTGGTCGAGGCGATGCGGCTGGGCGCGTACGACTTCCTGACCAAGCCGATCGACCCGACCAACCTGAAGCTGGTGATGGACCGGGCCCTGAAGAAGCGGGCGCTGCAGGACGAGGTGCTGCGGCTCCGCCAGCAGCTGAAGGAGAACTACAGCTTCAACAACATCATCAGCAAGAACCCGAAGATGCACGACATCTTCGAGCTGGTCCGGCACATCGCCGGGACCAAGAGCACGGTGCTGATCGAGGGGGAGACCGGCACCGGCAAGGAGCTGATCGCCAAGGCGATCCACTATTCGAGCGAGGACCGCCAGGGGAACCTGGTCGCGATCAACTGCGCGGCCCTGCCCGAGACCCTGCTGGAGAGCGAGCTGTTCGGCCACGAGCGCGGGGCGTTCACCTCGGCCGACGCCCGCCGCAAGGGGCGGTTCGAGCTGGCCGACAAGGGGACGATCTTCCTCGACGAGATCGGCGACATCTCGCCGGCGATGCAGGCCAAGCTGCTCCGCGTCCTCCAGGAGAAGCGGTTCGAGCGGGTCGGCGGCCACGAGAGCATCGAGGTCGACGTCCGCGTCGTGGCGGCGACCAACAAGAACCTGGAGAAGGAGGTCACGCGAGGGCAAGTTCCGCGAGGACCTGTTCTACCGCCTCAACGTGATCAAGATCGACGTGCCCCCGCTCCGCGACCGGCCCGAGGACATCCCGCTGCTGATCACCCACTTCCTCAACAAGTACGCCCGGCCCAACGAGCCGCCCAAGAAGGTCGTCGCCCGAGGCGATGGAGCGGCTGCTCGCCTACCGCTGGCCGGGCAACGTCCGCGAGCTGGAGAACGCCATCGAGCGGGCCGCCGTGACGACCGTCGGCGACACGATCGGCGCCCGACAAGCTCCCCTCCCGGGTCACCGGCATGCGCGGACGAGGAGCGGCCCCGGTTCGAGATCGACCTGAAGCACCCGCTGCCCTACTACCTCAAGCAGGCCACCGAGCAGATCGAGAAGCAGTACATCCTCAAGGCCCTGGAGAAGAGCCGCGGCAACGTCGGCCGCTGCGCCGAGCTCTGCGGCCTGTCGCGGCGGAGCATCTCGGGCAAGATCAGCCAGTACGAGATCGACAAGTATCCGTTCAAGTCGACACTGACCGGCCTACCGCCCGACCCGGTCCGGTCCGGGACTTGCACGGGGACCCGTCGGCGCCTGTCCCCGACCCGACGACCTCCGACGGAGCCCCTCCGATGCCCGCACCGCCCCCGATCGCACGCTGACGGCCGCCGACGTGATGACGCCGATCGCCCCGGACCTGCTCCCCCTTCAGCACGGTCCTGGAGGCCGTCCTGATCTTCCGCGACGCCGACTGCGGCGCCGTCCCGGTCCTCGAGGACGGCAAGCCGGTCGGCGTCCTGACCGACCGCGACGTCGCCCTGGCCCTGGCCGAGCACGAGGCCGACCTGGCGGCCCTGCCCGTCTCGCGAGATCATGACGCGGGGCGTCGTCTCGGTCGCCCCCGACACCCCGCTCGACGCGGTCGTCGAGAAGTTCGGCGACCGCGGCGTCCGCCGGCTCCTGGTCATCGACGCCGCAGGGCCTCCTGGTCGGCATCATCGGCTGGGCCGACATCGCCCCCTACGTCCCCGACCGCCGGCTCGGCGAGGTCGTCACCGAGGTGGTCAAGCAGCCATGACAGTCGTCAGTTATCAGTTGTCAGTTATCAGTCAAGAAAATCCAACGGCGTGCTGAGGAGCCAGCATGGGCCGATCTTCGCGCCACAATTCTTCGACTGACGACTGACGACTGACGGCTATCCCTCGGGCGTGAGCACCCGCAGCGCCTTGGGGACGACGGCGAAGCGTGACCGGGGTGGTCGTGCGGATCTCGCCGTCGAGGTTGACGCGCTTGCCGGCGGGCAGGGTCGCGACGAAGGCGGTGGGGGTCTGGAGGAAGATGTCGCCGGGGCGGTCCAGGGGGACGCGGAACCGGAGCAGGGCGACGGTGCGCAGGAGGTGCCCAGCGGCTCCGGCGGCCCAGCGTGTAGATGGCGAGCATGCCGTCGTCCAGGGTGCTCTCGCGGGCGACCAGGACGCCGCCGCCGTAGAACCGGCCGTTGCCGACGACGACCTGGTGGACCCGCCCCGAGGACGAGCCGGCGGGCGTGTCGATCCGCGCCTCGAAGGTGGGGTGGCGGGCGAACGCCAGGCCCCCCGCGACGGCATACGCCGCCGGGCCGAGCCAGCGCTTCAGGCGGGGCGAGAGCAGCCTCGTCATCGTGACCGACATGCCGACGCTGGCCACGTTGAGGAAGAACTGGTCGTTGGCCCGCGCCAGGTCGATCTCGCGGACGTGCGACCCGGCGGCGACCGCGGCGGCGTCGGCCAGGCGGGCGGGGATGCCCAGCGTCCGCGCGAAGTCGTTGGCCGTCCCGAGCGGGATGACGCCGAGCACGGCCTCGCGCGTGGCCAGCCGGGCGGCCACCGTGCTCAGGGTGCCGTCGCCCCCGCCGACGATCAGGCGGCCCACCCCCTGCCCGAGCAGCGCCTCGACCGCCGGGCCGAGCCGCCCCGGCCGCGACACGCGGACCACCCGGTCGAGCGCGATCCCGTGCGCGTCCAGGCGCCCGGACGACCGCCGCCTCGGCCGCGTGGCCGAGCCGGGCGCGCGCGTTGATCAGCAGGGCCGTCCGCCCCGGACTCGGGCCGGTCGGCTCGTCGGGGCCGGTGCCCACTAACGGCGCCTCGACGCCGCCCGGCCGCTGTAGACGAGCACGGTCCGGAGCCAGGTCAGGTTGCGGACCAGCTCCTCGCGCGACCGCCGGAAGCTGTCGAAGCTGTGCGTGAACCGCAGCCCGGCGACCGCCGCGACCGCGCCCGCCGCCGCGATCGCGCCCGCCGGCGATCAGGACGAGCATCCAGCCCAGGCTGACCGACAGCGCCGAGGCGAGCAGCACGGCCACGCCGGCCAGCAGCACCGGCACGCCGGCGACCGCCACGACCAGGCCCGCCAGCGCCAGCACCAGCGGCACGACGGCCTTCCCGACGCTCTCCTGGAAGTCGAGCGCGGCGAGCTTGGCCTGGAGCTCGGCCAGCGTGGCGACGTCGTTGCCGAATTCGGCGATGCCGCCGATCATGCCCTCGGGCGGTGCGCCGTTCGGCCGGGCGCTCGCCGCCCCTCACCGTCGCTTGATCAGCCATCCCAGGACGACCCCCACGCCGAGCGCGATGCCCAGGGCCCGCACCGGCTCCTTGACCACGTACCCCTTGACCCTCTCGCTCCCCTCGGCCAGCCGCTCGCGGGCGACCGCCGCATACTCCAGGGCCCGTTCCTTGACCTCCTCGGCCTGCGGCCCGAGGCTCGCTTCGAGATTCTGGATGCGATCGATCATCGCTGCTCAACCTCCGCGGAATGCCAGGAGACCTGATCCACCCGGCCTGGCAGTCCATCGATGCCGGATGGGCGTGATGGCCGATGGCCGATGGGCTTGGATTTCAGAGCTTTCTGCCATCGGCCATCACGCCCATCCGGCGTCGATCGTCCGCTAGTATCCGGCCGGTCCCGCGGGCCGGCCCGGTCCCGCCGGCCGCCCCGCTCCGCCCGGCCAGCCCGGGCCGCTCGACGAGGGGCCCGGCCCGGCGGCCGGACCCGCCGCCATCTGCTGCATCGGCATCTGCGCGATCCACTGCTCCAGGTAGCGCACGGCGTACCCCTGCGCCGCCCGGACCACCACCGGCCCGATCAGCGCGAGGGCCCCGGCCAGCAGCCCCTTGCGGGTCTTCTCGCGGCCCTTTTCCTTCGCCTCCTCGAAGGCCTCGCGGACCTTCTCGACGTCGGGCCGCCGGGCGACGTCGCGCGGCACGCTGCGGCGCCGCCTGGGGACGATCAGGTAGCCGATCGCGGCGGCCGCGCCCAGGGCGGGCCAGGGATACATCCGGATGAAGCGGCGCCAGTCGGTGACCGCCTCGGCGGTCGCCACCACCTCGCGAACGTCCTCGTGGAGCTCGCGACGGATCTGCGCCATCTGCCTCCGGATCTCGTCGACTTCGCTCGGTGCGCTGGCCACGTCCTGCTCCCGATGGGGCCGGAGCGGGCGCGGACGGTCGCGACGGACCCGTCCCGCCCGGTCCTCACGCCCTGCCCTCGCAACCCGGGTGCCAAGCGCCCGAGGACCGCGACCCGGCCGCGGGGCGACCCGACGGCCGCCCGGACGGGCCCTGGGATGTCGCGGTTTGAGAATTGTTTTGCGCCGGCATGGATCGTCCCTTGCCCGGCCGTCGGGGACCGCCGTCGGGCGCGACCGGGATGGCGGGGGTGGAACCCCGATCGACCGCGCAAGGAATTCCAGAGCGGGCGGTTGCGGATCGCCATCCGAGATGGTTTGATCATCGGGCGGGACCGTCCTCGACGATCCGGAGCGGCCTCGGGGCGTCGCGAGGGGGGGACGGGCCGGCGCCTGGCCATCGCGCGCTGCCCGGGAGACATGACCGATGCACTTCGACGACTCGCCGACCCCCTCCGCCGCGACCGCGTCCGGCATCGACACCCGCCCCTGGTACAAGGACCTGAGCCGCTATCACTGGTTCGTCTTCACCGTGGCCGCGCTGGCGTGGCTGTTCGACACGATGGACCAGCAGCTCTTCAACCTGGCGAGGAAGCCGGCGGTCACGTACCTGATCCGCGCCAAGCGCGGGTGACCTGGCCATCGACAAGTATGCCGGCTACGCCACGACGATCTTCATCATCGGCTGGGCCCTGGGGGGGCTGGCGTTCGGCGTCCTGGGCGACCGGATCGGCCGGGCGAAGACGCTGCTGCTGACGATCTTGCTCTATTCGCTCTTCACGGGCCTGAGCGCCCTGTCGACGGGGTTCGCCGACTTCGCCGCCTACCGCTTCCTGACCGGCCTGGGCGTCGGCGGCGTGTTCGCCGTCAGCGTGTCGCTGGTGGCCGAGGTCATGCCCGACCGCGCCCGGCCGATGGCCTTGGGATGGCTCCAGGCGCTCTCGGCGGTCGGCAACATGATGGCGGCCCTGATCAGCATCGCCTTGGGCGAGGCGGAGAAGTCCGGCGCGATCGGCAGCGCCTGGCGCGCCATGTTCGTCATCGGCGCGCTGCCGGCGCTGCTGTCCTTGTTCATCTTCAAGAAGCTCGAGGAGCCCGAGAAGTGGAAGGCCGCCGCCGCGCGGCGCAAGGCCGACACGGAGGCGGGGCTGCTCGCGCCCGAGGACCGGCTCGGGTCGATCGCCGAGCTGTTCGGCGACCCGCGATGGCGGCGGAACACGATCGTCGGCATGCTCCTGGCCTTCTCCGGGGTGGTCGGGCTCTGGGGGATCGGCTTCTTCAGCTTCGACCTGATCCGGACGGTCTTCAACGCCCACTTCACCGAGCTCGGCACGAAGCAGGGGCTGACCGGCGCCGCGTTGTCGCGGTTCGTCGGCGGGAACCTGACGTTCTGGAGCGGGATCACCTCGCTGCTCCTGAACGCCGGGGCGTTCTTCGGGATCTACGCCTTCAGCCGGGTCACGCACTACACCGGCCGCAAGCCGGCGTTCGCCATCGCGTTCCTGCTGGCGATGGTCTCGACCGCCTTCACCTTCTGGTTCCTCGACAGCTTCTACGACATCTTCTGGATGATCCCGATCATGGGGTTCTGCCAGCTCGCGATCTTCGGCGGCTACGCGATCTACTTCCCCGAGCTGTTCCCGACCCGCCTGCGGAGCACCGGGACGTCGTTCTGCTACAACGTGGGCCGCCTGGTCGCCGCCGCCGGGCCCTCGGCGCTGGGGCTGCTGACCAGCGAGGTCTACGGCGGCTACAAGCAGGTCAACCCCTCGCTCCCGTTCCGGTACGCCGGCGTGACGATGTGCGCCGTGTTCCTCATCGGCCTGCTCGCCCTGCCCTTCGCCCCCGAGACCAAGGGCAAGCCGCTGCCGGAGTGACCCGAAACCTTAGAAAAAAGGCCCGAAATCTCATGGCGATGGGGCCCGGCCGGGGATAGTCTCCTGGTAGGCACTTTCCTCTCCCGTCCGATCGAGCCCCATTTCGGACATCCGAAAGGACCCCTTGCCATGCGGACCCGCCGTGGCTTCACGCTGATCGAGCTCTTGGTTGTGATCGCGATCATCGCCGTCCTGATCGCGCTGTTGTTGCCGGCCGTCCAGGCGGCACGCGAGGCCGCGCGGCGGGCGCAGTGCGTCAACAACCTCAAGCAGTTCGGGATCGCCCTGCACAACTACCACAACGCCCTCGGCTGCTTCCCCATGGGGTCCGGGAGCGGCGTACTCGCGCCGGCGACCATGAGCTATCAGGCGAAGGAGTGCTGGAGCGTCCACGCGGCGTTGCTCCCGCAGCTGGAGCAGAATGCGCTCTACAGCGCGATCAACTTCAACTTCACCTGCGACTCCACGGGCTACCCCACCGCCTACCCCAACTACACGGTCTTCCACACGCAGGTCCCGATGTTCCTCTGCCCCTCGGACCCCAACGGGTCGTCGATCGCGCACGACAACACCGCGGGCAACAACTGCTACTTCGCGTCCATCGGGGCCACGAGCGACATCCTCGGGGGACTGGGGTCGAACACCGTGACCACGACGCCGAACCTGTCCAGCGTCCCGACCACCGGGCTGTTCGCCTTCCAGCAGGCCAAGACGATCGCCGCCGTCATCGACGGCACGTCCAGCACGATCGCGATGGCCGAGTCCACCGTCGGGAACATCGCGGCTTCGCCGCGATCGAAGTTGGTGGGCCTGGTCAGCGTATCGCTCAGCACCGGGGCCGCCGGGGCCATCCAGTTCAATGCCTTCAACAACCCGGCCGGGGTGCTCGCCGGGATCTCGCAGTGCACGCAGTCGTGGAGCACCCTGGCCAAGGCCCCCGACCTCCAGCGCGGCGATACCTGGTGCCAGGGGGGCATGTGCGCGACCCTGTTCAACACGATCGTCCCCCCCAACGGCCAGTCCGACGAATGGGCCTATTGCGGCGCGGTCTCCTCGGGGGCGTGTGCCAATTTCAGCAACTCCGACAGCTACCATTCCGGAGGGGTCAACGCCCTGCTGACCGACGGCTCGGTCAGGTTCGTGAAGGACTCCACCAACCAGAGGACCTGGTGGAGCCTCGGCACGATCGCCGGGGGTGAAGTGCTCAGCGCCGATTCCTATTGAGGTGAGGCCCGAGGTGGCGAGGTGGCCGGGGCAAAGTCCGTCAGGACGTGCCCCGGTGTCGAGGTCGAAGGTCACGGGGCACGCTCGCTGCGCTCGCTTTGCCCCGGCCACCCGACGCTCCTCGTCGGCGCGAATCGCGCGCCCGACCTGCCATTCACTCCTTCTCGCCTTTCGGGGCGGCCTCGGGCGGGTTCAGGGCCCGTTCGAGGAGCTCGCGGACGGCCTTCTCATCCAGTGTGGCCGCGCCGTCCCCCCCGCCGCCTCCCGCCAGAGATCGACCCACGCCTTGATGATCGCCTCGCGCTGCGATGGGGTCAGGGCCGGCAGGCCCGGCGTCGTCGGGGCCGAGACTTGCCCGAGCGACCGCACCATGTTGGCAAACTGACTCATGTTGCCGACGGCCGCCTGGAGCGCGCTCGCCGTGCGATCCATCGCGATCGTCTTCTTGACGACCTCGTTACGGCCCACGACGAGGCGATCACCGGGGAAGATCTGGAGGTTGGCCGTGGCGTCGCCCCGTTGAATGATGGCCTCGTAATCGATGCGATACACCTTCGCGGGCTTGCCTCCGCGGGCCGGTCGGACCAGCTTGATGTCCTTCGGCTCGGCGGTAGGGACGAAGCCGGCGGCGTAGTTGAGCGCGTCGAGGACGGTCTCCATCCCCGTCCAGGGGAGTCGGCCCGGCTGGGCGACGTCGCCCAGGACGAAGTAAGCCTTGCTGTTAAACGCCGTGATGTCCACGAAGACCCGGTCGGAGTCGGCCGGGGCGACCAGCTCCCATTCCATCTGGTCCATCATGAGTTCAGCCTCGTCCGGCATGGGCGGTCCCGCGGGCTGACCGGGATGGTTCTGGATCTCGATCGTGATCCGAACATTCGCTCCCGCAGGCATGTCAATCCGATTCTGCGGCTCCGAAGGCGGTGGCTGAGGCGGAGGAGGGGCCGGCTCGGCCTGGGCGATCAGCGCGGCGCGGTGAGTGGCTTCGGGCGGGTGCGGGATGGCGGGCCCGCCCGTCGGGCCGAGGTCTGGCGGACCTTCGTGGTCGCGCCCGGCGTCGTCGGCGTGACGGCGCTCGAAGGGGTCTTCGCCGGCCCGCGGGGCTTCAGCCGCCCCGGCTCGTCTCCGGGGGGAAGGGCGTGAGCTCGTCCTTGACCCGGTAGAGACCCAGAGTCTCATCGGTGATATGTGTCCTTAAATGCAAAATCAGCTTGCTTTTAATCTGAGAGGACGTCAATCCCCTGACGGAGATCGACCCGTAGAAGCCGAGGTCGATCGTCCCGTCGGGCTTGACCAGCCGTTCGCCCGAGATGGGACGGCCTGGCAGGGCCTCCAGGACCTCGACGAGGAGGAGGTCGGGCGGCTCGACGACGTAGGGCAGGCCGATCATCGCCCCCTCGTGGGGCGGCGGGTCGTCGGGGATCGGGACGAGGGGCAGGGGCTTGATCTCATCGGCCGACATCGGAGGGGCCGGCTTGACGCCGGCCGCCTCGTCCTTCGCGGGCGGCTCCGCGGAGGCCGGGAGCGACGGCCCGATCACGGCGAACGACACGCCCAGCATCCACCGCACCGCCGTCGTCACGGTCATGGCCCTGCTCCTCGCGCCTCGGGGTGGGACAAGGGAATCATGAAATCCCATCTTAATCGAACCGGGACGGGAGGCCCAAGGGGAATCGGGCCCCGCCGGTGGCTTCGCCGACACGGGGCACCGGTGGACAAGCCACCAGGGCCATCCGACCGGCGACCCCGGATGAGCAGGGCCCGGCCTCGCCCCCTCTTGCGGGCCGATCCGGGCGGTGATAGCTTCGCCGACGCGGAGCACCGGTGGACCGCCCGTCATCGGGCCTGCGGGACCGGCCGGCCATGCAAGATGATCGCAAGAGGAAGCTCAGGCGGAGGGAGGAGAAACACGCCCGGCAAGACGAGCGGAGGCGCGCGAGCTTCGAGCGCCTCCTCAATTTCCTGGGCCTGAAGGGGGTCTTCGATCGTTTCCCCCCCCATCTCTCCGAGACCTTCTTGAGGAAGATCGACCCCGGCATCGAGGTCATCGCCGCCGAAGATTCGGGCGACGATCCGGCGGTCCAGCGCGGTCCGCGAGATCAGGTCCCTGATCAAGCGTCCTTTGAAATCCGTCGCGCGGGGGCGCGCGTTTGAACTCTCCCCGGAGGATTACATCCGGGGGTATTACACGATCGTCCAGGGGGTCGAGTTCTTCTCGCGCCGATTCCGGGAATCCCCGGGCTGGAAGCTCCCTCGCTCGTCGCCGGTCCCTCGGCTGATGGAGGAGGCCAGGGCGATCATCGGCCGGATCGATCAGGATTGGGTCTCCGCGGTGTTCGGGCGGCTCGTCGGCCAGATCACCACGGTGACCGACCTGAGCTTCCGGATCGATGGCGGGATCATCACGGCGAGGCTCGTCGACGGGCGGAAGCCGGAGGGGAAGTTCTGCCAGTGGTTCGAGGTGCGACTCCACCGCGCCCGGCCCCGGGTCCTCAAGGGTGATGGCGCGGAATGGACGGCGTTCCGGTGCGTGCGGACGTCGACCGTGCTGGGGCTGGTCCCGGTGAAATGGAACTGCCCCGCCCTCGGGATCGAGGGGCCGGATGTCGACCTGACGGTCTTCGTCTCCGAGCACGCGATCGCGCGACTCTACGAGCGGCTCCCGTTCCCCCCGCTTCCGGACGCTGCTCCATATCCTGATGGTCGACGCCCTCGCCGATCCCGTCGTCTTCCCGGCGGACCAGGGCAAATATCTCGTCGAGCTGCGGTACGGGGCGGGTCGCGCGGGCTATTTCGTCGCCAAGGTCTTCCCGGGCTTCGTGCTCATCCTCACCTTCCTCTTCTTGACGATGGAAGGGACGCCGGAGGCCAAGCTGCTCCGGGAGAAGCTCGGCCTACACCGCAAGCACATCGAGGAATATCACCTCGACCGATTCTTCACCCTGATCGGCTCGGACATCGCCGACGACCCGCTGCTGTCGCGGGTCCTGGCCGAGTGCGGCTGCGGCCATCTCCTCTCCCTGATCGAGCCCGGGTCCCAGGGCAAGTGGCTGGACACGTTCGGCGAGCGCCTGAAGCAGGGGTTCGGCCTCCGCGAGGCGCAGGGCGGGTTCAAGGTCGGCCAGAAATGGATGGGGTGGAGCGATGACAATCCATTCCTGGATGAAGATGAGCAAGGCGAAGATGAAAGGGATTAATTTATAAATGAAATATGCTTATTTAATCAATACGTGAGGTGCGAGACCGCGGGGGCCGGCGCCCGTCAGAGCACGAGCCGGGCGGCCTCGCGGTCGAGGAAGAGGGTGGCGCCGGGGTGGCGGCGGAGGATCGAGGCGGGGCACGACTCGGAGATCGGGCCGCGCAGGGTGTTCAGCACGGCCTCGGCCTTGCGCGGGCCCGGCACGACGACCGACAGGAACGACGCCTTCAGCAGCGCGGGGACCGTCAGCGTGTAGGCGTGCGTCGGCACGTCCTCGACCCGGTCGAAGCAGCCGTCGTTGAGCTGCTGGGCGCGGCAGGCGGCGTCGAGGCGGACGACCTTCACGAGCACCGGGTCGAGGAAGTCGGCCACCGGCGGGTCGTTGAACGCCAGGTGGCCGTTCTCGCCGATCCCGGCGCAGACGATGTCGGTCGGCTCGGCGCCGAGCCGGTCCTCGTAGTCGAGGCAGGTCTTCAGGGGCCGCTCGGCCTGCTCGCCGGGGATCAGGCGGAGGCGGTCGGCCGACAGCCCGAGCAGGCGGAAGAGCCGCTCCTGGAGGTAGCGGCGGAACGAGGCGGGGTGGTCGGCGTTCAGGCCGAGGTACTCGTCCATGTGGAACCCGACGACGCGCGACCAGTCGATCTCGGGGTGCGCCACCAGGCTGGCGAGGAACTCGTTCTGGCTGGGCGCCGCGGCGAAGACGACGTTGGCGCGACCGGCGGACGCCTGGCGGTCGGCGATCGCCCGGGACACCGCCCACGCGGCGGCGCGCCCGGTCTGGGCGCGGTCCTCGTGGACGACGACCTGGAGCGAATCGACGGCGAACTGCGCGATCGGCTGGGATTCGGGCAGGCTCATGGCCGGGGCCTCGGCATCGGGGTGGGATGATCGGTCGGTCGCGTGGCCCGTCCAGCGTACCCGGGACGGGACGCGCGGGCCACGGGCGACCGGGCCGATCTCCCCCCGCCCGTCAGGCCGAGGCGACCATCGGGCGGGATCGGCGCGGGCGGTCGCGGAGCTCCTGGCAGAGCCTCTGGCACTCGGCCAGGTCGACCAGCAGAGACTCGGCCAGGAAGGTCTCGGTGCGGCCGTCGCCGGCCCACTGGAGCTGGTCGTGGACCTGGTTCATGTGCTCGATCAGGTCCTTCATCCAGAGCAGCGTGTTGCGCCGTTTGATCATCGCGAGATCGCCCCTCACATCTCGGAACCGTTCGACCCCTTCGCCGCCCGTCGCGGCGGGCCGCGTTTCGCCCAGGTGCCAAGGCAAAGGCCGTGCCGCTCGCCCCGAGGCGACGCCGGCCCGGGGCTGAACCCGCTCGGCCCGCGGAACTTGAGGAAAAATGATCAAAACCTCGGGCCCGACCCCGACCGCCTCCCGCTTGTAAGGATTACACGGCCCCGGGGTGGGGGCGGGGCCGGCTTTCCTTTCGACAACCGACGCCCTAGACTGAGGGGGGCGTGATCGATGGCGGGGGACGACGGCATGGCGCCGCCCGAGGCGTTCTGGACGGCCGAAGCGGAGCAACCCGGGGGCTTCCGGGCCTGGCCGCGCGCCGTGGCGCGCTGGCTGTTCGGCCGCCCCGACGACCGCCATGAGCCGGGGGGCCCCCGGTCCCGGTCGCGCGGTTCCGCAACGTCTGCATCAGCCGAGAGGCGGGCGCGGGGGGCGGGACGATCGGCCGGATGGTCGGCACCCGGCTCGACTGGAAGGTCTACGACCACGAGATCCTCGAGGCGATCGCGCACCGCATGGAGGTGCCGACCGACGAGGTCCGCGCCTTCGACGAGCTGGCGCCGAGCGTCGTCCAGGACTGGATCTTGCCGCTCCGCGAGGAGCATTACGCGCCGCAGGAGGCGTACCTCGACCACCTGGCCAAGCTGGTCGAGGCGATCGGCCGCGCCGGCGAGTCGGTGATCGTCGGCCGGGGCGCGAACTTCCTGCTGCCGAGGGGGGAGACGCTGTCGGTCCGGATCATCGCCCCTCTGAAGGCGAGGGCCGCGCGGCTGGCCGAGCGGATGGGCGTCTCGGTCCGCACCGCGCGACGCGCCGCGCGCGACCTCGACCGCCGCCGCAACCAGTTCGACCGCACCATGCACCGCGCCGACCCCACCGACCCGCACAACTTCGACCTCGTGCTCGACTCGAACAGCCTGGGGCTGTCGATCGCCACCGAGATCATCGTCCGCACCGTCGAGGCCGGATTACCCCCCAAAGAGAACGCCCCGTGGCCCGTGGTGGGCGTCGAGTGATCCGTCGCCGCCTCATGTAGGGTGGGTCAGCCGCCGCAGGCGGCGCAACCCACCCTACAAGGATCGGCTACGGTCGACCGTCGGGCAAGGCGATGATCGTCAGGCCGTAGCGGTCGGCCAGGGCGACGACCTCGGGCTGGTCGATGACGATCGTCTTGTCGGCCTCGATCGCCAGGACGCGGGCGCCGGCCTTGTGCAGGTTCTCGATCGTCGAGGTGCCGACGGTGGGCACGTCGAACCGCATGTCCTGCTGCGGCTTGGCGACCTTGACGAGGGTCCAGCCGCCGGCCTTGCAGAACTGGCCGGCGCGCTCGATGCAGCGGTCGGTCCCCTCGATCGCCTCGACGGCCAGCGCGGCGCGCTCCTTGACGGCGACCGACTGGCCGACGTCGAGCCGGCCCATCTCCTTGGCCAGCGTCCAGCCGAACTCGATGTCCTGGCGCTCCGCGGCGGACGGGGCGCGGCGGGTCAGAATGCCGTGCTTCACGAGCAACTCCGGGCAATAGTCCAGGGCCGAGGCGAACGTCATCCCGTCGCGTTCGAACTCGGCGATGACCGACAGCAGGATCGTGTCGTCGCGCTTGTCGGCGCGGCAGGTCCGGTACCACATGCGGAGCATCCGCAGGTCGGGGCAGAGCTGGACGATCGCGCCAGGGGGTGTACATCACGTTCTTGGTGACCTTGCCCGCCATGACGATCCGCTCGACCCCCCGCCTCTTGAACGCGCGGATCATCGCGCCGAGCTTCGAGACGCCGATGAGCTCGAACGAGTCGCAGAGGTCGCGCAGCTCCTCGGGCGCCTCGTAGCGGATGCCGACGCACGCGACCGCCAGCCCCTGCCGGCGCGCCGCCTCGGCGAACAGGATCGGGAACCGGCCGCTGCCGGCCAGCAGGCCGATCGGCGCGGCCGCCGCGCCGGCCGTCCGGCGCAGGCGGCGCGAGCGGGCGGGACGCGGACAGGAGTGGCATCGGGACTCCCCCGATTGAGGTCGTCGTTTCGGGATCTTGTCCATGAGATGTTCAGATGGAGGATGGCAGATGCCAGAATTGAAAAATCCTTGATCTGCCATCTGCCATCCGGCATTGGCCATCCGCGATGCCCGGGCCGGCTCGATATCCCGCGGGGTCGTCGCCCGGGTCGGCGCCGGACGGCAGCGAGGCCGTCAGGAGGGCGACCTGGGCGGCGAGCTCGCGGAGCTGGCGGTGCATCTCGGGGAGCCTGGCGATCATCTGGAACACCCGGCGCTGCTCGCGGACGGGGATGGCCGGCGAGCCGAGCACCGACTGGCCGCTCGGGATGCCGCGGTGGACCCCCGCCTGGGCGCCGATCATCACGCGGTCGCCGATCTCGGTGTTGTCCTTGACCCCCGCCTGGCCGGCCATCACCACGTAGTCGCCCGTCTTGCAACTGCCCGCGATGCCGACCTGGCCGCAGAGCAGGTTGTGGCGGCCGATCTGGTTGTTGTGGCCGATCATCACGAGGTTGTCGATCTTCGACCCCTCGCCGATCCGGGTCGCCTCGAAGGTCGCGCGGTCGACCGTGCAGTTGGCGCCGATCTCGACGTCGTCGCCGACCTCGACGCGGCCGGTCTGCGGGACCTTGACGTGCCGGCCGTCGACCATCCGGTAGCCGAACCCGTCGCCGCCGAGCACCGTCCCGGCGTGGACCTCGACGCGCTCGCCCAGCGTCACGTCGCGATAGAGCACGGCGTTGGGGTGGATCACCGAGTCGCGGCCGACGCGGCAGCGGTCGCCGACGACGGCCCCCGGGTGCAGCGTGACGCCGTCGCCGATGACCGCCTCGTCGCCGACGTAGGCGAACGGGTAGATGGCGACGTCGCGGCCGATCGTGGCCGTCGGCGCGACCCACGCCATCGGGTGGACGCCCGACCAGCGCGGCTTCTCGCGCGGCGCCGAGGTGGTTGCGCACGGCGAGGAACGCCAGGATCGGGTCGTCGACCTCGATCATCGGCAGGCTCGGCCCGGCCGCGGCCGGCTTGAAGTGGGGGCCGACGATCGCCGCCGACGCCGGGGACGAGCGGAGCATCTTGGCGTACCGCTCGTTCTCGATGAACGTGATGTCCCCGGGCCCGGCCTCGGCGACCGGCCGCGCCGAGCGGATCGGCACGCTGCCGTCGCCCACGACGCGGCCCCGGACCAGGGCCGCGAGCTGTTCCACCGTTGCGACCACGTGACATCTTCCTTTCTTCCCTGAAAGGAATGGACGGGAATCGGGACGACCGGGGCGATCGCCCCTGCCCTGCGGATCGACGGATCGGATCGGCTCGGCGGTCGGGGCGGATCGTAATCCAACCGCCCGGGACCGGCAAGGCGAGTCGTCCATCCTCCGATCGTATCGGCGCGACGGCCGGAGGTTCCGCGCCGTCCCGCGTGCTCGCCTCGCGGGCGGGAGGACAGCCGGCGACCGTGAATCCCCGCCAGGGAGGGTGGCGCTGGGCCGCGGCAGCGCGACTGGGCCGCGGAGGCGACCAGGGCGAGCAGCGGCCAGGTCGGGGATGTATGGCAGGTCGTCGGGCCGCAGCCCGTGCCGGTCGAGCAGGAGGCCGCGCAGCCCCGCCCGACGGGCCCCGCGGACGTCGTTCTCCGGGTCGTCGCCCACGCAGAGGACGCACTCGGCGGGCAGCCCCAGGGCCGCGCAGGCGGCGCGGTAGAAGTCCGGATGCGGTTTCCGGAAGCCGACTTCCGACGAGATGACCGGCGCCTCGGCGCAGCCGGAGAGCGCGGGCAGGCCCGCCGCGACCGCGCGGAGCCTCGCGTCGAAGTTCGACGCGATCCCGATCCGCAGGCCCCGCCCGCGCAGGGCCCGCAGCGCCGGCGCCGACGTCGGGGAAGCATCGCCAGGCATCGGGGCGGCCGAAGTGGTCCCAGAGCTCGCGGAAGGCCCGCTCGGGGTCGGGCACCTCGGGGAGCACGCTGCCGACGATCCGACGCCAGCGGCGGTGCTCGATCGCCTCGTCGGTCACCAGCGGGCCCCGCGCCTCGTCCACCTCGTCGTGGCGGAAGTGCTGATGGAACCGCGACTTGACCACGTCGAGACCGACCTCGACCCCCTGCCGACGCGCCGCCTCGGCGTACACGGCCGCCACCGGCGGCGACGGGTCGATCAAGGTCCCGACCGCGTCGAAGACGATACCCCGGATACCCTCCCCTGCGGAATTCGTGAACAGCACCGCCGCTTGCCCCGATGATGTTATTGGAGGACGTCGCTCCTCGGCCCGCGTTTCGCAATAGCCATCAATGGGCGAGGCGACGGTGACGCCCACGACCGCCCCTTCATCGTGGATGCTGAACTTCGCAGAGGAACGGACCCTCGACTCCACTCGCATGATGCGACTGCCCCAAGGGAACCTCCTTCCATGAACGATACCAGGCAACGTCCCCCGGCCGTCGATCGGACCAACCCGCACGCCGCCGTCCCCGACTCGCAGGCCCGCGCCCTCGACCGCCGGCACTCGCTCGACCAGCAGCAACGCGCGTTCCAGGGCCCGTCGTCGCCCACGCCCTACCTGTTCCGCCGGCGCCCGCCCGCCTGAGCGGGCCTCCTCGTTGGAGACGGGCGATGCCGGATGGCGCGATGGCCGATGCAGAGGGCCTGGATCCCGTAGTCCGCATCGGCCATCCACCCATCCGGCATCATGGACGACATTGGGGGCCGGACCAGCCCCGGCGTGACGTCGATGTCGAGCGCGTCGACCTGCCCGGCGGCGAGCTTGGCCAGCGCGATCCCGCCCATCGCCGCGTTGTCGGTGCAGAGCGACGGCGGGGGGATGAACAGCTCGACGCCCATCTCGTCGGCCAGGGCGGCCAACCGCTCGCGGAACCGGGCGTTGGCCGCCACGCCCCCGCCGATCCCGAGCCGTCGCAGGCCGGTCCGTTCCAGCGCCTGGCGGGTCTTGCCGACCAGGACGTCGACGACCGCCTCCTGGAAGCTCGCGGCCAGGTCGGCGACCGACCTGCGGGGACGGCGGGGCCCGCCTCGCCCGCGGCCGTCCTGGCCGCGGAGGGCGTAGAGGACGGCCGTCTTCAGGCCCGAGAAGCTGAAGGCGAGCCGCTCGTCGTTCAGGAACGAGCGGGGCAAGGCGAAGGCCGATCGGTCGCCCCCGCGGGCGGCCCGCTCGATCCCGGGCCCGCCGGGATAGCCCAGCCCGAGCAGGCTGGCGACCTTGTCGAACGCCTCGCCGGCCGCGTCGTCGATCGTCCCGCCCAGCAGCTCGGCGTCGATCGGGCCCCGGCAGGCGTACAGGCTCGTGTGGCCCCCCGAGACGACCAGCCCCAGGCACGGGTAGACCTCGCGGTCGGGGTGGGCGAGCTGGCAGGCGTAGAGGTGCCCTTCGAGGTGGTCGACCGCGACCAGCGGGACGTCGAGCGCCAGGGCCAGCGCCTTGGCCGCGGTCAGCCCGACGACCAGGGCCCCGACCAGCCCCGGGCGGGTGGCGACGGCCACCATGCCGAGGTCCGACAGCGCCGACCCCGGCGCGTCGCAGCGCCTCGTCGATCACCGGCAGGATCTGCCGGACGTGGGCCCGCGAGGCGATCTCGGGGACCACGCCGCCGAACCGCTCGTGCAGGTCGACCTGCGACGCGACGACGCTCGACCGGATCGTCGGCACGCCGGCCTCCGGCGGCCGCGGGCCTTCCAGGACCGCGGCGCCGGTCTCGTCGCAGGTCGTCTCGATGGCCAGGAACACGAGCCGGCGTCCGGTCATCGGTCGGGACGGGCCCTCAGGCCGTCTTCTTGGCCATCGCCGCGTCGAGCTTCTCCTTGATCACCTCGACCGCCTTGTCGAGCTGGCGGTCGGTGAAGGGCTTGGCCCTCCCGCCTTGTCCTTGTCCTTGGCCGTCCTCGTCCTTGCTCGGCGCTCCTTGCTCGCGGGCGGCGGCGTCGGTCGCGCTGGCGTCTTGCCGTTGGTGAGCAGGTCGCGCTCGTGCCGCGCCTTGGCCCAGGCGATGTATTCGCTCGGCTTGAGCTTGACCTCCATGCCCTTGCTCGGCGAGACGCCCCACTCGTCCGAATCCTTGGCGTTCTTGAAGCGGTGGATGTTCTTGCCCGAGGGGCGCTGGTAGGTGGCCACGGTCAGCTTCAGGACGCTGTTGCCGTCCTCCAGGTCGATGATGTTCTGGACCGACCCCTTGCCGTAGCGACCGCTGGCCGACGACGGGGGCGCGGTCGTGGTCCTGGAGGCAGGCCGAGACGATCTCGGCGGCCGAGGCCGAGTTCTGGTTGACCAGCACGACCATCGGGAAGTCGGTGTAGGTGCCGTCCTTGTGCGCCTCGTAGGTCTTCTCGACGGTGTTCCGCCCCTTGGTGCTGACGATCCGCCCGTCGTCGACGAACAGGTCGGAGATCTCGACCGCCGAGGCGAGCAGGCCGCCGGGGTCGTCGCGGAGGTCGAGGATCAGCCCCTTCATCCCCTCCGACTTCAGCTCGGCCAGGCGCCTTCTTGAGCTCGTCGGTGGTGTTCTGGATGAAGCTGCTGATCCGGATGTAGCCGATCTTCTGGTCGTGGTCGAGCATGAAGTCCCACGTGTCGTCGGGCTTGCGGCGATCGCCGAGGACGCTGGGCACGTCGATGATGGCGCGGATCATCTTCAGGGTCTCGACCTTCTCCTCCCCCTCGTGGAGGACGGTCAGCTTGACCTCGGTGCCGGGCCGGCCGGTCAGGACCTCGACCGCCTTGTCGGGGTTCATCCCCTCGGTCGACTGGCCGTCGATCTCCATGATCAGGTCGCCGGCCAGGACGCCGGCCTCGTAGGCCGGGGTGCCGACCATCGGGGCGATCACCTTGAGCCGGTTCGCCTCGGGGTCCATCCCGACCTGGATGCCGATGCCGCCGAATCGCCCCTCGATCTGGCGGCGGAACTGCTTCCACTCCGAGGTGTTGATGTACGACGAGTGCGGGTCGAGGTGCTGGAGCATCCCCCGCAGGGCGCTCTCCAGCAGCTCGCGGCGGTTGACCGGCCGGACGTAGTTCGCCTCGACCTGCTCGACGGCGTCGACGAAGATGCCGTAGAGCTCCATCATCTCGTCCTTGGGCTTGGCCCCCTGGGTGGCCTGCCACGAGATCAGCGAGATCGCCGCGATCATCGTGATCGCATACAGGTTCCGGCTCGGCATGGGTGGGTGCCCTCCTGCGGGCGATGGCTCTCGGCGCGAATCCTTGGGCTGGCGAGACGGTCCGGGTCAGTGGGGAGGGCCCGTTCCCGAAACTCTTTACCTAACTGTAGTCAATGTTCCGGGGTGGTGGCAAGCGCCGCGCCCGAGCGGCCCGCGTAAGCCGATCCCCGCCATCGTAGAATAGCGACATCGGGCGGCGTCATGCCCCCGGTCGACTCGTCGCATGGGCCACGGCGGCCCGCGCCACCCGCCGATATCGGAGGCCGCAGCCGACCGCGGCCAGCGCCGTCGCGACGGACGAGATCGCGAGCGACATCCGCCAGGACCAATCAATGCGGCCGCCGGACCAGCGGCACCCGCGGATCTTCAGGCCCGGGATCGACCAGCCGATATCGCCGACGATGGGGGGCCTGAACGCCCCCCTTCCCCGCCGATCCAGGATCGACCACACCTCGTCATTATCCGGGTCGGAATACGCCTTGAGTGCCCCGCCTTCGACGATGAAGTACGCCCTCCCGATCTTCAGGCGGGAATCGACCTCGTAACCCAGGGAGGAGATCGCCCAGCAGGCGGCGATCAGGAACGACAGGGCGACGGCGGCGATCGTGCCCCATTCGAAGAAAACCCGCCTCATCGACCATCCCCCGGACCCGGGCGACTCGGCCTCGACCCCTCCCCGCAATCTGACGGACGTCATAGGGTTTTGTCAACATCTGGTGCGGACGGGCGTCAGCCCCCCGGCCCGACTACCCCGCCAGGGCGACTCCCAAGCCCTCGACCCCGACGACCGGCTCGCGGCAGGCGAAGCGCTCGCAGATATAGGGCGTGGTGCGGCCGCCGTGGTCGGGTGCAGTGCCTGGTTCGGCAGCACTTGCCGGAGGGACTACGTCGCCTTGATCTCTTCCGGACTGGTGCCGACCGACAAGGAAACCTTGCCCCACTCCTCCGGGGGGAGCTGGACGAGAATCGACCAGATCAGGTCGTTCTTCTCCTTCATGCGGCGGCCGTCGAATTTGTGACTGACGATGACGACATGGATGCTGTCCTCGGCCCGTCCGAGACATCCACCAGATCATCCGGGCTATTGAAGTAAGCATCTTTCAGCTTGTCTCGAATCTTCCGCTTTATTTGAGCGTCGGCCATGTTCGAGCCTCCTCAAATGTTGTGCTCGATCCAGTGCGAAACCTTCTCGACCGCGGCCAGGAAGTCTTTGGCATCCTCTGGGTTCGACTGGTCGGCGGTGTAACGCCAGGCAGGTACCCAGCGATTCACCATGTTGAATAGTCGCCAGTATTCCTCATTTTGTCGCAGCCGGTCCATACCATTGGCCAACCGCAGCAACACTTCCAGTTGATGAGTGAAGACCGTGGCTTGTGCGGGGAGCATTCCGCGCCGTTGCAATTCGTCTTCGAGCTCGCGCAAATGGCGGCAATCGAACATGCGCATGAGCTTCGTCTTCAGGAGGCATTCCACGGAATAACCGGCCATGTACATGGCACCGCGCCAACGGACCGCATTCAAGAGGGCCCGCGCGTCGTCCATGCGGTGTTTGCCCGCCTTTCCCTGCTCGCTCACGCCGTAGAACAAATCCCGCATCATGTGGCGATCACCATCGGTTTTGTCTCGCTGCCGAACCTTGAGGCTTCTCGACGGGACGGGGCGACCCGGGCCATCGTTATGCCCCCGGTCCGCCCGATTAACCCGCCAGGGCGGCCTCCAGCCCCTCGACCCCGACGACCGGCTCGCGGCAGGCGAAGCGCTCGCAGATGTAGGTCGTGGTGCGGCCGTCGCGCGCGGGGCGGTCGGCCAGGAGGGGCAGGGTTTGAGCCAGGGCGGTCGCCTGGCCGGAGGGGGCGGGGGCGACGACCTTGTGCGGCAGGAATCGGGAATAGATCGCCTCGACGACGGCGAGGAACTCGGCGGGGTCGTCGCCCGCGATCACGGCGAACTCCTGCGGAGGGGCGAGCAGGAAGTCGAGCGCCACGAGGCTCTGGCCGGCGGCCGTCGGGGCCTTCTCCAGGATCGGCTGTACCGCGAGGAGGGTGGCGCGGCCGGCCTCGGACAGGTCGTCGCGGCCGGTCAGGGCGCCCAGGCGGAGCAAGGCGGTCGCGGCCATCGCGTTGCCCGAGGGGGTCGCGTTGTCGAAGGCGTCGCGCTGCGCGCGCGATCAGCTCCTCGTGGCTCCTCCCCGTGTAGAAGAAGCCCCCCTGCTCCGCGTCGGCGAACTCGTCGATCATCACCCGCGACAGGTCGAGCGCCGCCTCCGACCCAGCGCGGCTCGCCGGTGACCTCGTAGAGCCGCGTCAGGCCGTCGATCAGGTTGGCGTAGTCGTCGAGGTAGCCGTTGAGCTTGGCCTGGCCGTCTTTGTAGGTGTGGAGCAACCGGCCGTCGTCGGTGCGCATCCGGTCGAGGATGAAGGCGGCGGCCCTCCGCGCGGCCTCGGCGTAGCGCTCATCCTTCAGGATGCGCGACCCCTCGGCCAGGGGGGCGATCATCAGGCCGTTCCACGAGGTGAGGACCTTCGTATCCTTGCCGGGCGGGACGCGGCGGTCGCGCGCCGCGAGCAGGCGGGCGCGGTCCTCGGCTAGGCTGGCGCGGAGGTCGTCCTCGTCGCGGCCCAGGAGCTTCGCGGCCTGCGCGATCGGCTTGGGCAGGTTGAGGATGTTCGTGTGCTCCCAGTTGCCCGATTCGGTCACGTCGTAGACGTAGGCGAACTCCTTCGCGCGGTCGGGCCCGAGGACGTCGCGGACCTCGGCGAGGGTCCAGACGTAGTATTTGCCCTCCTCGCCCTCGCTGTCGGCGTCCTCGGTCGAGTAGATGCCGCCGTCGGGGTCGGTCATCCGGCCGAGGACGTAGTCCATCGTCTCGCGGGCGACGCGGGCGTATTCGGGGTCGCGGGTGAGCTGGTAGGCTTCGAGGTAGGTCGAGGCGAGCAGGGCGTTGTCGTAGAGCATCTTCTCGAAGTGCGGGACCAGCCAGCGGGCGTCGGTCGCGTACCGCGCGAAGCCGCCGCCGAGGTGGTCGTAGATGCCGCCGCGGGCCATCTTGTCGAGCGAGTGCCGGACCATGTGCAGCGCGTGCGGGTCGCCGGTCCGGGCGTGGTGGCGCAGCAGGACCTTCAGGTCCATCGGGTGCGGGAACTTGGGCGCGTCGCCGAAGCCGCCGTGCTGGGGGTCGAAGGAGCGGGAGAGCTGGCGGAAGGCGTTGTCGAGGATCGCGACCGTCGGCTCGCCGTGGCCCTCGCCGCCGCCCGGGGCGGCCATCCGGCCCATCCCCCGGATGTGCTCGGCCATCCCCCCGGCGAACTCGGCGATCTCGTCGCGGCGGTTGGCCCAGAGGTTGTGGACGTGCTCCAGGATGCGGGGGAAGCCGGGCATGCCGCGGGCGTCGCGGGGCGGGTAGTACGTGCCGGCGAAGAACGGCTTGAGGTCGGGCGTCAGGAAGACCGACATCGGCCAGCCGCCGTGCCCGTCGTTGAGCGCCTGGACGGCCGCCATGTAGATCTGGTCGAGGTCGGGGCGCTCCTCGCGGTCGACCTTGACGTTGACGAACCGCTCGTTCATCGCCGCGGCGATGCCCGGGTCCTCGAAGCTCTCGTGCTCCATGACGTGGCACCAGTGGCAGGCCGAGTAGCCGATCGACAGGAAGATCGGCCGGTCCTCGGCCCGGGCCTTCTGGAGAGCCTCGGGGCCCCAGGGGTACCAGTCGACGGGGTTGTGGGCGTGCTGGAGCAGGTAGGGGCTGGTCTCCCCGGCCAGGCGGTTGGCGGGGCGGTCGGCGGCGGTCGGGTCGCTCATGGCGTGGACTCGGCACGGGTGATCGAGCGGAGCGGTCTGCGGGCATCGTCCCGCGCCCGGCCCGGTCACGCAATCGCCGCGCCGATCATCCGGAACGATCGCTTGTCCCAGGCAGGCCTGGCTCGGTTCACGGTTCCTCGACCCGGCTCGCGGCCACGGCTCGCGCCGGTCGGGCAACCGTGGCACCGGCGCGGCGAATGGGGACCGGATGGCGGATGGGGCGGATGCGACGGCGCCGCCAGCGCCTCGACGATCCGGGCCGCGGCGCGGTCGGAGGCCCCGGGCACGGCCACCCGCTCCCTCAAGGCCGCCAGCGCCGCCGACGGCCCGCGCGCGGGCCGCCGGGTCGTCGAGCCACGTCCGGGCCCAGCCGGCCAGCTCGCCCGAGACGTCGCGCGACGTGAGGTATTCGGGCATGACCTCGGCGTCGGCCAGGAGGTTGACCAGGCTGATGAACCTCGCCTTGATGAACGGCCGGGCGATCCAGAGGTCGAGCCGGCCGATCTTGTAGAGCACCACCGTCGGCAGCGCCTCGGCCATCAGCTCCAGCCCGACCGAGCCCGAGACCGCCCACGCCACGTCGGCCAGGCGGATCAGCTCGGGCGTCCTCGCGGCATGCACCTCGATGGGCAGCGCGGCCCCCGCTGCGGCGATCAGCTCGCGCGCCAGCGCCCGGTGCCGCTCGTGCAGGCAGGCGACCACGAACCGGACGTCGGGCCGCCCTTCGACCAGCCTGGCCGCCGCGCGGAGCATGATCGGCAGGTTCTTGGTCAGCTCCTGCGTCCGCGAGCCGGGCAGGATCGCCACGACCGGCCCCCCCCTGGCCCGCTCGTCGGCGAGGAAGGCGTCGTCGAGCGTCCGTTCGGCCAGCTCGTCGAAGTACGGGTGCCCGACGTGGACCGCCCCGGGCACGCCGCGGTCGCGATACCACGCCGGCTCGAAGGGGAGGCTGCACAGGACGTGATCGACGTACCTGCGCACCTTCTTGACCCGCCACCCCGCCCACGCCCAGAGCTGCGGCGGCACGTAGTAGAACACCGGGATGCCGCGCCTCCTGGCCCGTCGGGCGATGCACCAGTTGAACCCGGGATAGTCGATCAGGACGACCGCGTCGGGCCTCTCGTCGCGGAAGTAGCGGTCGGCGCGCCGGAGCAGGCCGATGAACTTGTGCAGGTTGAGCAGGACCCTCCCGAACCACATGACCGCCAGCTCGACGAGCGGGTAGAGCACCGTCGCCCCGGCCTCCCGCATCCGGGGCCCGCCGTAGCCGACGAACTCGGCCTCGGGATGGAGGCGGCGGATCGACTCGATCAGGTTGGCCGCGTGCAGGTCGCCGCTCGGCTCGCCGGTGGAGATGAAGATGCGCATCGGTTCGGGCTCGCGTCCATGCGTCGTGGTGGGTCCGGTCCCTCGGAGTCGTCCGCGACCCTAGCAGATGTCGGGCGATCGCGGAAGGCGAGTCCCGGCCTCGACGCCCGGCCGTCGGGATGGGACAATGAGTCATTCCGTGATGCGCGGTGACCGAGTTGCCGCAAGACGGGCGCGGCATGCTGGAGGGACGACCGATGACCGTCATCGTAGCGGACCCCACACTGGCGCAACGGCTGCGGGCCGAACGCGAGGGGACGCCGGGCAGCCGGCACGACGAGGTCTGGGATGGAGACTACGTGATCATGCCCGTGCCCAACAACGAGCACAGGATCTCGCCTTCGAAGTCGCCGTCATCTTCCGCGAGGTCGTCCGTGCGGCCGGAGTGGGCAAGGCCGTCGGCCAGATCAATGTCAGCGACCGCGAGGAAGGCTGGAGTCACAACTATCCGCGACCGGACGCGGCCGTGATCCTGAGCGGGGGGCAGGCGCGCAACTGCGGGACCCACTGGTGCGGCGGGCCCGACTTCGTCGTCGAGATCCTCAGCCCTTACGACCGGGCCCGCGAGAAGATCCCGTTCTATGCCAAGATCGGGTCCCGCGAGGTCCTGATGATCGACCGCGAACCCTGGGCGCTGGAACTTTACGGCCTCCGCGACGGCCAGGATGGTCCTCGTCGGCCGATCCGACCTGGAGAACCCGGTCTCCTTGGCCAGCGAGGTGCTGCCGCTCGCCTTCCGGCTGGTCGCGGGCGAGGAACGGCCGATGATCGAGGTGACCCACCGCGACGGCCAGCCGCGCTGGCTGGTCTGACCGGCTCGGCCGCCCCTCAGGCGCGGGCGCCGTTGGCGGCGGGGACCCCGTCGGCGGGCTCGGGCTCGTCGGGGATGTCGAGCTCCTTGATCCGGCGGTAGAGCCGAGGGCGCGAGATGCCGAGCAGCTCGGCGGCGCGCGACTTGTTCTGGCGGGCGTGCTGCAACGCCGTCTCGATCAGGCGGCGCTCGACCTGCGTCAGCAGCTCGTCGAGCGGCGCCACCGGCGGCGGCAGCGGGGGCGGGGTGTAGGCCGAGGCGAGATGGCCCCGGATCGCCGCGGGCAGGTCGTCGGCCGCGATCGCGTCGCCGTCGCCGCGGCCGTGCGCGTCGTCGACGACCCGCGCCAGCTCGCGGAGGTTGCCCGGCCAGTCGTAGGAGAGCAGCGCCTCGATCGCCTCGGGCGCGAACCCGCTCCGCTGCCGGCCGCCGCGGAGGTTGGCCCGCTCCAGCAGGTGCTGCGCCAGCACGGGCAGCTCGTCGAGCCGGTCGCGCAGCGGGTCGAGGCGGATCACCAGCGTCGTCACCGCGAAGTAGAGCTCGGGGCGGAGCCGCTCGGACCGCAGCGCGGCGTCGAGGTCGCCGGTCGTGGTCGCCAGCAGGCGGACCCCCGGGCCGAGCGACGAGGCCAGCCTCGCCTGGAGGTCGCGGGGCAGGTCGAGGATGTCGCCGATCAGGAGCGTCGCCCCCTCGGGCAGGGTGAGGCGGGGGGGCGTCTCCCCCTCGATCGAGCCGAACAGGTCGCGCTCGAGCACCTCGGCCGGCAAGGCGGCGCAGTCGAACGGGACGAGCGGCGCCTGCGGCCTCGGCCCCTGCTGGTGGATCGTCCGGGCGACGGTCCGCTTGCCCGTGCCCGGCTCGCCCACCAGCAGCGCGGGGACCGTCGTCGCGGACGCCGCGGCGACCTGGTCGAGCAGGCGGCGGTGGGCGGGGCCGCGGCCGATCAGGTTGTCGAACCCGTGACGGCCCTGGAGGCGGCCGCGGACCTCCAGCAACTCGGCGCGCAGGCGGAGCGCCTCGCTGTCGGGGACGTGCGGCGCGGCGTCGGGGGGGGCCACCAGGCCGAACAGGCCGAGCAGGGCGCCGGCGGCGTCGCGGAACGGCCAGAACTCGACCCGCCGCCAGCGCCGCTCGCCGCTGGGGTGGATGATCAGGGTCGGCCCGCCCGAGGGCCGGCCGGCCAAGCGCCTCGGGGGGCGGGTAGAAGCTGCCGGCCAGCCCGTCGAGGTCGCCGGCGCGGGTCGGCCCGTGCGCGTGGCAGACCCGGCCGATCACCTCGGCGGCCGGGTGGCCCGTCAGCTCCTCCCAGGCCCGGTTGACCCAGAGCAGCTTCAGGTCGGGGCCGAGCCAGAAGACCGGCTCGCGGGCCTGCTGCCAGAAGCGATCGAGCCGTTCGCCCGAGCCGCGGGAAGACGCCATGAGCGTGATCGGGTACTCTCGGGGATGAAGACGAGGGGCCGACGGCCCCCAGGATCACCCCGGCCCGACCCGAAGGCAAGCAAAAACCATGACCCACGCGCCGATCGGCCGCGCCGTCGCGCTCGACGGCGGCACGAGCACCACCCGGGCCCGGCTCGTCGACGGCGACCGGGTGGTGGCCGTCGCCCGCCGCGACGTCGGCGTCCGCGACGCGGTCGGGGCCGACGGCCGCGACGCCCTGGCCGCCGCCGTCCGCGAGGCGATCGACGAGGTCCTCCGCGCCTCGGCCGGGCCGGGCCCGACCTGATCGTCGCGTCCGGGATGCTCTCGGCCGAGGTCGGCCTGGTCGCCGTGCCGCACGTCGTCGCCCCGGCCGGGCCCGACGAGCTGGCGCGGGGCGTCGTCGCCCGGACGATCCCCGAGGTCGCCGACCGCCCCATCCTGTTCGTGCCCGGCGTCCGCACCCCGCCGGCCGACGGGCCCGACGGCTGGGCCGAGGCCGACGTGATGCGCGGCGAGGAGTGCGAGACCCTCGGCGCCCTGCGCCTCCTGTTCCCACCATCCCCCGACCCCGATCCCCCATCCCCCACGAGGGCGTTCGTGTGGCCGGGGTCGCACACCAAGCTGGTCGAGGTCGACGGCCAAGGCCGGATCGTCCGCAGCCACACCACGCTGG
Organism: uncultured Planctomycetaceae bacterium; assembly: GCA_963708145.1. Classification (GTDB taxonomy): domain Bacteria; phylum Planctomycetota; class Planctomycetia; order Isosphaerales; family Isosphaeraceae. Next base: position 2,367,984 of record OY970189.1, read on the forward strand.
CCGGCGAGCTGACCCGGGCGGTGGCGCGGCACACGCTGCTGGCGGCCAGCCTGCCCGAGGCCCTGCCCGACGGCCCCGACCCCGAGGCGCTGGAGGCCGGCGCGCGCCTGGTCGGCCGCGAGGGGCTGGGCCGGGCGGCGTTCCTGGTCCGGGTCGCCGCGCTGTCGGGGGCGCTCGACCCCCTCCGCCGGGCCTCGTTCTGGGTCGGCGCGGTCGTCGCCGACGACGTCGCCCACCTGGCGCGACATCCCGATCCTGCGCGGGAGGCGGTGCCCGGTCTGGGTCGGGGGGCGGCAGCCGCAGCGGTCGCTCTACGCCCGGTGGCTCGCCGCGCGCCACGAGGGGCCGGTCGCCGCGCTCGACGACGACGGCGCCGAGAGGGCCGCCGCGGTCGGCGCGGTGACGGTCGCCCGCCGCCTCCTGGAACTGGGCGGGCCCGCCGGCCCGGCGGGCCGCCTCACGACTCGCCGAACCGGCTCCACGACCAGACGACCTGGCCGATGATCAGGCCGTGGAGGCGACTGTCGCCCATCTCGATGGGGATCAGAGGGTGCTCGCGGCTCGGGTGATTGGGCCGGAGGATCAGGTGCCTCCCGCTGATCTCGAGCCATCGGATCACCGGCACCCCCTCGGGACAGGCCGCGACGATCCGCCCGTGGAGCTGGTACGGGTCGGCGGCGGAGCGGTCGACGGCCACCAGCGACCCCGCGGGCAGGATCGGGTGCATCGCGTCGTCCTCCAGCCGCACCCCGACCGTCTCCGACGGGTTCGGCAGCCAGTGGCGATAGGCCATGATGTACCCGCCCACCGACGGGTCGGGCGGCCGACGGCACAGCGACTCCAGCGGGACCAGCGCCACCGCGACGAACTCCGACATGACCTCGCCGGGGAGGTTCTCCGGGGCGGCGATCACGACGTCGCTGGGCTGCTGCTCCAGCTTCTCCAGGCCGCGCCGGATCAGCTCGACCGGCGACAGGTCGGAGAGGACCATCTCGTCGCGACCCCGGTGATACTTCGGCCCCTCGCCGGTCAGCAGCCAGGTCGGGTTGGTGCCCGTCTGCTCGATGAACCCGAGCAGGACCTCGGCCGGGACGGTCACGCCGGTCTCGTAGTTGTACCAGGTCCGCGCGGGGAGGCTGAGCCGGCGCGCCAGCTCGGGGCCGCCGTGCTCGCCGAAGAGCTCCTGCCGGACTTCGCGGAGGCGCCGCGACAGCGACGCCTTGACGTTCACACGGATCTTGGGTGTCTTTTTCCGAGCCACAGCGCTCAATCCCGCGTTCGGGAACCCCCCGGGGCCGCTTCGCCGATCGTGGTGATATGCGGAAGGAGAAGGCCGGTCGTCGCGGGGTGACGCCCACCCCGGTCGATCACGATCCAACTGCCGCGTCTATTTTGGCCGGGACACTTCCGACGCCGATCCATCGCCATTGAAAACGGACGCTAGCATAGAAAGGCCCCGCGGTCACCTGAATATGAACCTCTCGCCATAATAATACCGGCGCGGCGTGGCGGATATTGCAACACCGGCGGGGCGATGTGCCTTAATCTCAACGTCCCGAAGGGTCGAGCGCCGAAATGTCTTTATAACGAGCGCGGGCGGGAATTAAAAGATCCCGAGCTCGTCGCGGGCGTCGTCGCTCATCCGGTCGGGGGACCACGGCGGCGTCATGACGAGCTTGACGTTCGCCTTGGAGACCCCGTCGACCTTCTCCAGCGCGGCGACGGCGTTGCGGAGGATCTCCGGGCCGGCCGGGCAGGCCGGCGTGGTCAGCGTCATCTCGACCTCCACCTCGTCGTCGTGCGCCTGGATCGTGTAGACGAGGCCGAGGTCGACCACGTTGATGTTCAGCTCGGGGTCCTTGACGGTCCGCAACGCGGACAGGATCGCATCCTGGTCGGCCATCGGTCTCGGCCCTCCTTCACTAGATTACGCGGTTGGATGGCATTCGGTTCATTGACGGGCAGGGAGGACCCGACCGGCGCCGGCCTCAATCGTCGATGGCGACGAGGACGTCGTCGCCGCGGACCTCGACCCGGTGGGTGGCGACCGGCTCGACGGCGGGCAGGCAGAGCGCCTTGCCGGTGCGGACGTCGAAGCGGGCCCCGTGGCGGGGGCACTGGATCTCGTTGCCGTCGAGCTCCCCCTCGGCGAGCGGGCCGCCGTCGTGGGTGCAGACGTCGTCGATCGCGTAGAACCGGCCGTCGACGTTGAACACGGCGATCGCGCGGCCGTCGACCTCGGCCAGCAGCTTGCCGCCGGGGGGCAGTTCGGAGCGGGTGGCGACCTTGACGAAGTCGGCCATCGGTCGATGCGCCCTCACGTGGGATTCGGGAGCCGGCCCCGGCGCGGCCGAGGCCCGCGCGATCGCCGCGCGGGTAACTTCGGCCTTCAGGCGACGGAGCACCCCGCCGAGGCCGCGGACCCGGAGCATCCCGAGGATCTCGGGCAGCCCGACCCGGTCGATCAGGTCATTGGGGACGGCCAGGACCTCCTCGACCGTGGCCCCGTTCAGGCCCTCGACCAGGAGCGAGACGAACCCGCGGACCGTGGGCGCCTCGATCGGCGCGTCGGCGTGGATCGCCACGCGGTCGCCCGGCTCGAGCTCGACGAACAGGTAGACCGGCGACTGGCACTCCTCGACCCGGTGCGTCGCGTCCTTGTGCTCGGCGAGCCGGTCGGGGAGCGGCGGCAGGCCCTTGGCGAGGTCGATCAGCAGCTCGATCCGCTCCTGGCGATCGGCCTCGCCCAGTTCGGCGGCGAGGGCGTCCAGTGCGGTGGCCATGCGGGAGACCCGGGTCGTTGTCAGTCGTCAGTCGTCAGTCGTCGGTGGAGGATTCGACGAGACCAGGTGCGATCGCCCCCTCCGTGCTTATCTTATCCACGCCGTCTCCCCCTGATAACTGACAACTGATCACTGGCGACCGAAATCCTTCAGGCCCCCTTGGCGATCGGGGCGCGGACGAGGTTGCCCCACTCGCACCACGAGCCGTCGTAGTTGCGCACCTTGGGGTAGCCGAGCAGGTAGGTCAGCACGAACCAGGTCAGGCTCGACCGCTCGCCGATCCGGCAGTAGGCGACGACATCGTCGTCGCGCTTCAGGCCGACCTCCGTCTCGTAGATCGCCTTGAGCTCCTCGGGCGATTTGAAGGTGCCGTCCTCGTTGACGGCGCGGCTCCAGGGGACGTTGACCGCGCCGGGGATGTGGCCGCCGCGGAGCGAGCCCTCCTGGGGGTAGTCCTCCATGTGCAACTTCTCGCCGGTGAACTCCTTGGGGCTGCGGACGTCGAGCAACGGCTTGCCCGACTTCGAGTGCGCCAGGACGTCGTCGCGGAAGGTGCGGATCTTCGCCTCCTGGCTCCCTTCGACCTTGTACCGGGTCGGGGGATAGTGGGGGACCTCGGTCGTGGTCGGGCGCTTCTGGTCGACCCAGAGCTTGCGGCCGCCGTTCATGACGCGGCAGTCCTTGTGCCCGAACAGCTTGAACGCCCAGAAGGCGTAGCACGCCCACCAGTTCGACTTGTCGCCGTAGAAGACGACCGTCGTGTCGTTGGCGATGCCGGCGCGCGCGCAGATCGCGGCGAACTTGTCGGCGTCGATGTAGTCGCGGACGATCTGGTCCTGGAGGTCCCCCTGCCAGTCGATCTTGACCGAGCCCGGGATGTGGCCCATGTCGTAGAGCAGGACGTCCTCGTCGCTCTCGACGACCCGCACCTTGGGGTCGTTCAGGTGCTCCTGGACCCAGTCGGCCGAGACGAGGACCTCGGGGTGGACGTACGGTTCTCCCATGGGATGGCGGTCTCCTGGTGGTGACGATCGTCTAATTCAAGTGGGGAGCGGACGGTGGGGAGTGGAGAGCCAATTCAATTCGATTCATCTTCGCTCCCCACCGTCCACTCCCCACTCCCCACTGCTAAGGAATTCGGGTGCTCGCCGGACGGGCGCCTCATCGGGTCGCGGCCTCGCCGCCGAGCTGGAGCTTGTCGGCCACGGCCTGGCGGAGCGTCTCGCGCACGGGCTCGAGGGTGATCCGGTCGTAGACGTTGGCGAAGAAGCCCTCGACGATGAGCCGGATGGCGGTCTCGCGCGGCACGCCCCGCGACCGGGCGTAGAAGATCATGTCGTCGTCGACCCTGCCGGCGGTGGCGCCGTGGGTGCAGCGGACGTCGTTGGCCTCGATCTCCAGGCCGGGGATCGAGTCGGCGCGGGCGGAGTCGGACAGGATCAGGTTGTCATCCTTCTGGTAGGCGTCGGTCCTCTGCGCGTCGCGCTCGACGCGGATCATCCCCTTCCAGACGACGCGGGAGCGGTCCTTCAGGCCCCCCTTGTAGAGGAGGTCGCTGGTGGTGTGGGGCGCGGCGTGGTCCTGGCGGGTGAAGTAGGCCAGGTGCTGCCTGCCGGTGGTGAACATCACGCCGTTGACCTGGGCGCGGGCCCCCGGCCCCGTCAGCGCGACCTCCTGGTTGACCTTGGCCAGCCGCGACCCGAGGCCGCCGACGGTCCACTGGATCGCGGCGTCGGGGCCGACCAGGGCGCGCTCGCGGCTGAAGTTCCAGGTGCCGGCGTCCCAGTTCTGGATGTTGACGAACCGGAGTTTCGCCCCCCGGCCGACGAAGATTTCCACGGCGCCGACGTGCAGCGCCGGGGCGTCGCCGCGGTCGCGCCCGGCCGTCTCGCGGACGAGCGTGGCCTCGGCCCCCTCTTCGAGCACGATCAGCGTGTGGTCCATGTCGACCCGTCCCCCGCGCGCCAGCCCGACCAGGCTGAACAGAGGGGCCTCGACCTTGACCCCCCTGGGCACGTAGAGCAGCGTCCCGCCCGTCCAGAACGCCGCGTGCAAGGCCGAGATGGCGTCGGCGCGGGGCGCGACGGCCTCGGTCAGGAGGTAGCGCTTGAGCAGGTCGGGGTGGTCCTTGACCGCGCGGGCGAGGTCGACGAACACGGCCCCGCCGAGCTTCGCGGCGTCGGCGGTGCGGGCGACCCCGGCGTTGACCTGCGCGATCCCGGTGGCGTAGTGCGCGCTCGAGCGCGTCCCACGCCGGCCCGATCGCCGCCGTGTCCTCGGCGTCCGGCTCGCGACGCTCGGGGGGCGCGAAGGCGTCGAGCTTCAGGGCGCGGATGTCGGTCCGCCGCCATTCCTCGTCGCGCGCCGACGGCCAGGGGATCTCTCGGGACGCGGCGAACGCCTCCTTGCGGCGCGCGACGAGCCATGCCGGCTCGTCGCGGCCCTTCAGGAACGCCTCGAAGGCCGCCTCGGTGAAGCCGCCCGTCGCGGGGGGCGGGGTGGTTGTGGATACGCTACTCATCAGGTGCCTGTCCCATCATTCGGAGGCTGGGCCATTTTCCCACGGGGCCTTGCACGAGGTCGGTCGCGGGAGGCCGCCCACCTCGACCTCAAATGATCGCGTCATGGGGCAGCCCTATCGCGAGGACTCAATTAATTCCGGCCGTCGGCAGCCTCGCGGACATCATACTCCTGGAACGACTGATCCGCGATCTGGGCCAGGGCCTCGTCGTCGAGCGGGGGCGAGTCCCCGACGGCCCTCCTGTGAGATTGGTCGAGGTGGTCGACGAGGCTCTCCGTCAGCAACGTGTAAGCACCCTTGATGACAGGATCGGACGAGCAGTATCGGATCGCCTTGACCTTGTAGTTCGTCCCGAGACGGCCATTCGCGGCCTCGAGACCCCCCAGGACTTCCTCGACGACCTGCGCCGGGTCCGGTCGGGGACCTTCGGGGTCGGTCGGAGAGGACAGGGCTAATTCCTCCACCTCGGGTATCCCCTGATCTGCATCCTGAAACAGGCGGAGGCCGAGGTAGTGATGGGTCGGCCCGGTGATCCGCGTCACCACTTCGAAATCCCCGAATCTCGTGAACCTCATGGATGATCCCTCATGATCCGGGGTGCCAGGGATATCGCCGTTGGGCCATACGATGGGCATCGCGATAGCTCGGCCCATGCTTCCGCATGAGCCGGGCTTCTGCCATCTCGTGCCGGAGGAGTTGGAGATCACCGGGGATGTGGCGGCCTTCCCTGAGGCGCTGCCAAGCCTCGGCGATCTCCCGAAGGCTGTCGAATCTGCCCCACTCGCCGGGCACCCCGATCTCCTCGTAGAGGTCGAGCCAATGCATCCTCAGGAACAGATGCTCCTTGACCTCCCGGATGTTCTCGGGTTTGAACCCGGTCTGTCGTGCGATTTCCTCCACGTCCGTTGAGCAGCCTCGGATCGACTCGTACAGTTCATCAACGGGGTCGATTGGCACCGCTCCATCCCCTGAGGATGCAATCAGGCCCCGGGAACCGGATCGTGAACCTCAGCCCACCGACCCCTCCATCTGGAGCTGGATGAGCTTGTTCATCTCGACGGCGTACTCCATCGGCAGCTCCTTGACGAGCGGCTCGATGAAGCCGCTGACGATCAGGGTCGAGGCCTCGGCCTCGGAGAGGCCGCGGCTCATCAGGTAGAAGAGCTGCTCCTCGCCGATCTTCGAGACGCTCGCCTCGTGGCCGATCTTGACGTCGTCCTCGTCGATCTCGATGTAGGGGTACGTGTCGGACCGGCTCTGGGGGTCGAGGATCAGGGCGTCGCAGACGACGTTCGACCTCGACCCCTTGGCGCCGTCGGCCACCTTGAGCAGGCCGCGGTAGCTGGCGCGGCCGCCGTTCTTGCTGATGCTCTTGGAGATGATCCGCGAGCTGGTGTAGGGCGCGGCGTGGACGACCTTGCCGCCGGCGTCCTGGTGCTGGCCCTTGCCGGCGAACGCGATCGAGAGGATCTCGCCGCGGGCGCCCTTGCCCATCATGTAGACGGCCGGGTACTTCATCGTCAGGCGGCTGCCGAGGTTGCCGTCGACCCACTCCATCAGGGCGTCCTCGTGCGCCACGGCGCGCTTGGTCACGAGGTTGTAGATGTTGTTCGCCCAGTTCTGGATCGTCGTGTACCGGCACCGGCCCCCCTTCTTGACGACGATCTCGACGACCGCCGAGTGCAGGCTCTCGGTCGAGTACATCGGCGCCGTGCAGCCCTCGACGTAGTGGACCTGCGCCCCCTCCTCGACGATGATCAGCGTCCGCTCGAACTGGCCCATGTTCTCGGCGTTGATCCGGAAGTAGGCCTGCAGCGGGATGTCGACCTTCACCCCCGCCGGGATGTAGACGAACGACCCGCCCGACCAGACCGCCGAGTTCAGCGCGGCGAACTTGTTGTCGTGGATCGGGATGATCGTGCCGAAGTACTCGCGGACGAGGTCGGGGTGCTCGCGGAGGGCCGTGTCGGTGTCGACGAAGATCACGCCCTTCTTCTGCAGGTCGTCGCGGAGGCTGTGGTAGACGACCTCCGACTCGTACTGGGCGCCGACGCCGGCCAGGAACTTGCGCTCGGCCTCGGGGATGCCCAGCTTGTCGAACGTGTTCTTGATCTCGGCCGGGACGTCGTCCCAGGTCTTGCCCTGGCGGTCGGCCGCCTTCATGTAGTAGTGGATGTCGTCGAAGTTCAGCTCGCGCGAGCTCGCCGCCCCAGGTCGGGGTCGGCTTCGACCAGAAGACGTCGAGCGCCTTGAGGCGGAGGTCGCGCATCCACTGCGGCTCGTCCTTCATCGCGGAGATCTCCTCCACGACCTCGCGGGTCGAGCCCCTTGCTTGCTCTTGAACGAGTAGTTGGCGTCCGAGTCGCGGAAGCCGTACTTGTACTCGTCCTTGATGCCCTCGACCTGGCTGTTCAGATCGGTCGCCATCGCGGTATTCCTTTCGCTGAACGGTGGGCGATGCCCACGCGTTGCGGACGCTCAGGTTCGGGGATCGGGGCGGCGGGCAATGGGCCGGCCGCCACGAGTCGTCTTCCGTTGGGAATCCACCGTCAGATTCAACCCTTCCAGCGTCCTGGCGCCGAGCAGCAGGAGGTCGCCGGACTGGGCGAATACCACCTCGTCGATCGTGAAGCGACCCTCGACGGTCAGGATCGCGAAGCCGACGCTCCGGGTGACCTGCTGTCCGTTCGCCATCACGAACGCAAGGTCCTTCTTCTCTCGGTCGATCCCAAGGCCCTCCAGCACGGTCTGCCGGGACCCAGGTGTATTCGCTCCCGGTGTCGACGAGCAGCTCGGGGACGACCGCCGAGCGATCGCGTTGGACGATATGCGTGATCGTACAAGCCGTGCGGAACGTTCCCATGGGAAATCCCTGCCCTGCCGGGGCGGCACCTCGTCAGAAGGTCAACTGGCCGGACGGGGCGTGCTGCTGCTCCATCTCGTCCTCGTCGCGGGCGGCCTCGGGGTGCTTGGCGCGGACCCAGTCGTAGCCCTCGCGCTCGAGGACGTCGACCAGCTCGGGGCCGCCGCTCTCGACGATCCGGCCGCCGAAGAGGATGTGGACGAACTGCGGCTTGATGTAGTTCAGGATGCGCTGGTAGTGGGTGATCACCAGGACGCCCGGTCCCGGCCTTCGCGGCGACCTTGTTGACCCCCTCGGAGACGACGCGGACGGCGTCGATGTCGAGGCCGCTGTCGGTCTCGTCGAGGATGGCGATCGCCGGGCGGAGCATGGCGAGCTGGAGGACCTCGGCCCGCTTCTTCTCGCCGCCGGAGAACCCCTCGTTGAGGTAGCGGCGGGCGAACTCGGGGTCCATGCCCAGCTCGTCCATCTGCTGCGCGGAGCTCCTTGCGGAACTCGCGCATCGGCATCAGGTCCTCCCCCTCCTTGCGGTCGGGGTTGCGGACGTTGGTCACCGCGTGCCGGAGGAAGTTGGCCACCGTCACGCCGGGGATCGACGTCGGGTACTGGAAGGCGAGGAACAGGCCCGCCTTGGCCCGCTCGTCGGCCTCCAGCGCCAGCAGGTCGGCGCCGTCGAGCGTGGCCGAGCCCCCGTGACCTCGTAGTTCGGGTGGCCCATCAGGGCGTAGCTCAGCGTGCTCTTGCCCGAGCCGTTGGGGCCCATCAGGGCGTGGACCTCGCCCTGCCGGATCGTCAGGTCGACCCCCTTGAGGATCTCCTTGCCGTCGATGGCGACGTGCAGGTTGTCGATCTGAAGCACCTTGCTCATCGGTCTCCTGCCCCGTTGCGGGCCCGGATCTCCTGGGGTCCCAGTCACACAACTCCGGATCTGAAATCTCAAATTTGAGATTCCAGATCATTTCAAGATTCGCCCCGCGGCGGCCGGCTCAGGAGGCCTTGGCGGGCGGCCCGGGGGCCGCGGTCGGCATCGGCTTGGCTTCGAAGTCGCAAGATCGATGCCCATCGAGGCGGCACTGGCTCAGGCGGAGGCCGCGGCCGAGCACCTTCTCGAACATCTTCCGCTCCATGGCGCAGACGGCGCGGTCGACCTCGGCCAGCTCGTAGTAGGGGCACGAGTGCTGCTTGAGCACCGGCCCCAGGCCGCCGTCGCCCCGGGTGACCTCGGCCTCGATCCCCCGGTCGTGCAGGATCGTGCCGAGCTGGACCAGCCGGCCCTCCCACTCGTCGCCGGTGACCTGGGCGCGATACAGCTCGGCCAGCCGCTCGGTGATCCGGCCGAACAGGAGCCGCCGCAGCTTGCGGTCCTCGACCGTCCGCATCATCTCGTCCCAGAGGACCACGGCGAGGTCGGCGTAGTTCTGCCCGAGCCTCTTGTGCGCCTCGACGCTCGCCCGATAGGCGTGCTTCGGGCGGCCCCGGCCCCCGTGCTCGGTCCGGCGCTCGACCATCCCCGAGCCGACCAGCCGCGTCAGACGGTTGCGGACCGCCGTCGGCGTCACGCCCAGCCGCGCCGCCATCTCGGCGACGCTCAGCGGACCGTGGCGGCGGATCAGGTCCAGCAGTTCGCGATCCGAGGACTCGGCCATGGTCGCCTCCCGTCCCGCCCCCGAGGGGCCGCCGAGCGCCCGACCCGGACCATCCCTCGGATTCATGGGAATTGTAAGGAAAACACCCCCGACCGTCCATCGCCCGGAGGGGGATTTTTGCAATTTTTCGCAAAAACAATTGTGAAAAGTCCGGCCGGGCTTTTTCCCAAGGATTGCGCCGGAGATGACGAAAATAAAGAGACTCCTCGCGGATCTCCACCGGGTCTCGGGTGCCACGGGTTGTCTTCAACCCGTGCCCCCGCGGCCCGCCCCGGTCGGCACGGGTTGAAGACAACCCGTGGCACCCGTATTACGACTCAAATTTTGTCATTCCAAGAACTTACGTCGAAATCGGGTGGAGATCAGCGAGGAGTCTCAAAATATAAGGGTGCGGTCTCATGACGCCCCGGAAGGCTCGGAATTCGGAGTCCCGGCGTGGATTCTCTCGGGGAACCTCGGGCCATGCGTCGCGCGATCCGGCTGGGCCTGGGCTTGATGGTCCTGCTCGGCCTGGTCCGGGCGACGGCCTTCCTGGTCTACGCCTGCGCCACGCTCCCGACGCCGTTCGAGGCGCATTTCCTCGAAGCGAAGATGGTGCATCTGGCCTGGCGGGTGCGCGCCGGGCTGCCGCTCTACCCCGACTGGCGGGGCTTCCCCTACGTTTCTAACTTCTACAGCCCGTGCTACTTCCTGCTCGTCGGCGGGCTCGGGCGGGCGGCCGGCGCCGGCCTCGACGGGCTGTTCTTCATCGGCCGCGGGGTGACCTTCGCCGCAGCGCTCTTGACGACCGCGGTGCTCGGCGGGGCGGTCGGCCGTCGGCACGGCCGCTGGGCGGGCCTGGCCGCCGCGGCGGTGAGCCTGGGCGCCACGCCGATGATCGGATTCGCGGTCATGGTCCGATCCGACCTGATGGCCGAGCTGCTCGGCCTGGTGGGGTTCCTGCTCTCGGGCCGGCGGTCGCGGCGCTGGTGCGCCGCCGGCTGCGGCCTGCTGGTCGCGGCGGCCTTGACGAAGCAGACGGCCGGGGTCTTCCTGCTGGCGCGGCGCTCGCGCTGTATGCCTCGGGCCGGAGGGCCCGCGCCGGCGCCGTCCTGGCCGGTGGCCTCGGCCTGCTGGGGGCGATCGTCGCGGCGGTCACGCGCCTGGGGGAGCCGAACTTCCTCGCCTCCCTGCTCGGCGAGGGGGGGACCCCCATCGACCTGGCCACCTGGGGGCTGATCGCCCGGGGGGTCGCGTCGCTCTGCCCCGACCTGGTGGCCTTCGCGATCATCGGGCTGGCGTTCTGGCGCGGGGGCGTCCCCGCGACGTCGACGCGATCGCCCTGGCTCTCCTCCTGCTGGTGACCTGCCTCGCGACGGCCGTGAAGCGGGGGGCGGCGTTCAATTACCTGCTCAACCTGCGGATCGTCGAGGCGATGGCCGTCGGGCGCTCTGGGGTGCGAGCCGGTCGCCGATCCCTCGCGTCCGCACGGCGATGGGCGTGGCGGCCTGCCTGGGCGCCCTCTCGCTGGTGCCGGGCACCGTCAACGCGACGGCGCGGGCCCTGTCCGCGCGGAGGCTGGCGATCGCGCGGCAGGGCCCCGACGGGAGGGCGGACGAGGCCGTCCGCCGGAGGGCGATCCGCGCCGCGGAGTCCCCCGGCTCCCGCCTGCTGACCGACTCCGGCCTGATCGACATCCACCAGAAGGAGGCGACCGCCTTCGGCGACCCGTTCCTGTTCCGGGTCCTCGTCGAGACCGGGCAGGTCGTCCCGGCCGAGATGGAGCGCCGGATCGAGTCGGAGGACTACGACGTCATCATCACGTCGAAGGACCTGAACGCGCCCGACTACGCGGACTTCGCCTTCGGGCTGCCGATGCCTTTGGTCGAGCGGGCCCGTCGCCATTACGTCCTGACCGAGGCGCGGGCCGACCTGTTCTTCTACGCCCGCCGCGGGTCGGGCGCGGACGACCGTCGGGCGCGATGACCCCGATCCCAAGACCTGTTGTGCAGGCGACCGAGGGATGAGGAATGGTCGGTGACTTCGGGATAGAATGACGACCCGTCGGCGGGCTCGCGGGTGGTTCGCGACGGGGACCTCGCATCATGGGTCGTCTGGGCTTGTGGCTGCTGGTCTTGCTCGGGTCGATCCGGGCGGCGGCTTTCCTCGACTATGCGTACCTGACGCTGCCGACCCCCCTCGAAGCGTTCCACCTCGAAGCGAAGATGGTGCATCTGGCCTGGCGGGTGCGCGCGGGCTGCCGCTCTATCCCGACTGGCGCGCCTATCCCCACGTCTGCAACTTCTACGGCCCGTGCTACTTCCTGCTCGTCGGCGGGCTCGGGCGGGCGGCCGGCGCCGGCCTCGACGGGCTGTTCTTCATCGGCCGCGGGGTGACCTTCGCCGCAGCGCTCTTGACGACCGCGGTGCTCGGCGGGGCGGTCGGCCGTCGGCACGGCCCCTGGGCGGGCCTGGCCGCCGCGGCGGTGAGCCTGGGCGCCACGCCGATGATCGGATTCGCGGTCATGGTCCGATCCGACCTGATGGCCGAGCTGCTCGGCCTGGTGGGGTTCCTGCTCTCGGGCCGGCGATCGCGGGGCTGGTGCGCGGTCGGATGCCTCCTGCTGGTCCTGGCGGCCTTGACGAAGCAGACGGCCGGGGTCTTCCTGCTGGCGCGGGCGCTCGCGCTGTATGCCTCGGGCCGGAGGGCCGCGCCGGCGCCGTCCTGGCCGGTGGCCTCGGCCTGCTGGGGGCGATCGTCGCGGCGGTCACGCTCGCCGCGGCGCCGACGTTCGCGGGCTCGCTGCTGGGCGAGTCGAAGGCCCCGCTCGACCTCCCGAACGCCGTCGCGGTCGCGCGGAGGATCGTCCTGTTCAGCCCGGACCTGCTGGCCTTGCCCCTGATGGGCCTGGCGTTCTGGGCCCGGGCGAGGGACATCGATGCGACGGCCTTGACGCTCGTCCTGCTGGCCACCGGCTGCGGGACGGTCGTGAAGCGGGGGTCGGACGTCAACTACTTCCTCAACCTCCGCATCCCCGAGGCGCTGGCGGTCGGCACGATCTGGGCCTCGTCGCGCTCGCCGGACCCGCGGCCCGCCGCGGGGCCGTGCTGGCGGCCTACCTCGGGTCGGCCGCCCTGGCGGTGGGCGCCCTCAACGCGGTGGCGGTGGCCGACTCGGCCCGGAGGGTCGACGCATTCCTCCGCGGCCCGATCGGCCGCGGCCACCGGGCGAATCTCCGCGCCGTGCTCCGGGTCGCGGAGGACCCGGGCGTCCGCCTGCTGACCGACTCCGGCCTCGTCGACGTCCACCAGAAGGAGAGGACGGCGTTCGGCGACCCGTACCTGTTCCGCTCCCTCGTCAACGCGGGGCAGATCGTCCCGACGCGGATGGAGGCGTGGATCGAGTCCGAAGCCTACGACCTGATCGTCACGCACGCCGACCTCAACTCGGCCGGCTATGCGTCCTACGCGTTCGGGCTGCCGATGGCGCTGGTCGAGCGGGCCCGCCGGCACTACGTCCCGACCGGGATGAAGGCGGGCCTCTTCCTCTACGGGCGCCGCGGCGCGGTCGCGGCCAACCGGCGGTCCCGATGAGCGCGGGCCGTCAGAGGCCGACGCCCCCCAGGTGCTTGCGCTTCTTCGGGTTGCGGACCCCGTGTCGCTTCGGGCGCCGGCCCTTGGCGATGGGCGAGCTGTCGGCCTTCTTGCGCCACTTGTAGCTCTTGCGATGTCGGGTCTTGGCCTTCATGACGCCGGCGGCTCCCGTGGGTCGGAGGGGTCGGTGACGAGTTCGTGTCGTGTCGCGGCACGCCAGGCCCGATCGGGGCCGGAGGGCCATTATGGCGGTGCGGCGCCCCCCGGATCAAGCCCTCCTTACACTCAGTGCTGAGTGCTGAGTGCTGAGTGCTGAGTGCTGAGTGCTGTAGGGCGTGTGGAACACGCCGATCTGCTCCGTGCCGGAAAACCGGCGTGTTCCACACGCCCTACAAGAGCGAGCGCCGAGTGCATGCTCTTTGCTCAGCACTCAGCACTCAGCACTCTCCGAAGCACTCAGCACTCTCCGAGGCACTCTCCGAGGCACTCAGAACTGTCCGGCCGGGCCCTGGGGGGTCGCCGCGCCCGTGATGACCGCGTGGTGTCGCGGCGGGACCACCCGGATGATGAACCGGTGCTCGGGTTGCTCACCAGGCCCTGCAGGTCGACCGCGCGGACGCGGAGGACGTGCGTCCCGTAGGCGAGCGGGGTCGTGATCGTCATCTCGTACTTGCCGCCGCGGTCGACCAGCGCCGAGCCGACCACGTTGCCGTCCGCGTCGATGGCCTGGATCGCCGTGCCGACCGGCGACGCCAGGGTGGTCGTGCCGGGCAGGTAGCTGCCGACCAGCACCGGGCGGTGGACCGTGGTCGCACCGATGCCTTCCTTGATCCGCTTGCCGCTGAAGACCGCCAGGTCGGGGATGCCCGGCCGCGCGATCGGCCGGCCGATCGCCAGCGTGTCCTGGATCACGGTCGCGTAGTCGTTGGTCGCCAGGAAGATCGGCTGGCGGCCCTGCGAGTCGGACCTCGCCAGCTGGTTCATGTCCTCCTGGAGCCGCGCGATGACCTCGGGCGACATGCCCGTGTCCTTCAGCACCACGCCGAAGACGTGGTTCAGCGACTCGGCGGCCTGGGCGCTCAGGCTCACCTTGGGCATCGCGTCGCGGAGGGTCTTGTTGAAGGCGTTCAGGAGATTCGTGTTCGGCGCGTGCGGGACGACGCCCGCGATCTGGGTCAGGTTGGACTGGAGGTCCGCGATGGTGTCGGCCGGCAGGAAGCGGCCCGGCTGGAGCTGGTCGAGGTAGTACGGCAGCCTCGTGATCCGCGCCTGCTTCTGCAGGTAGGTCAGCGGCAGGCTCGAGACGTCCACTTTGTTGGTGGAGTTCGTGGTCGTACCGAACAGGCTCAACAGCGCGCGGCCTTCCAGCCCTTCGGACGAAGGTACAAAGCGGCGGCGGTCCATCGCGCGGATCTCCTGGGCCGGGGAACTCCCACCGAAGTGGACCGGGGACGGGTCCCGCCCCGCGGTCGGCGGAGTTCATACCAGATCGGCGCCGGCCTGGCCAGACGGGTTCTCCCCGGCGGGCGCCGCCGATCGCTCCAGCGCCATCCGCAAGTACGAGCGGGGCTCGACCTGCGTCTCCGACAGGCCCAGGGCGGCGGCCAGCGCGAGCACCGCGGCCTGCGCGGCGGGCAGGTCGGCCTCGGCCTCGGCGATCGCCTCGACCTCGGCGAACGTGCCGATCCCCTCCGCCTCGTCGAGCACCACCTCGACCGGCCGCCCTCGGAAGGTCAGGCGGAACGCGCGGCGGGCCTTGCGGACCACGGCCACGGGTCGGAACCCCAGGTTCTCGAACAACTTGAGCCAGCGTTCGAACGACTCGGCGCCGTCGCCCAGCGGCAGCTCAATCTCTTCCCGGGTCTTGGTCGGCCCGGCGCGACGGGGGCCCTTGTAGGTGACCCGGTTCGCCTCGCCCACGCGGCGGAGCCGCAGCGCCTCGTTGGTCCTCGCGAAGTCGCGGGCGGGGTGGCTCAGGTAGGCGTCCTCCTGCGCGACCGCCCCGACCACCGACGCCCCCAGCGCGGCCAGCCGCGCCGCGAGGTCGTCGCGGGGTCCCGTCCGGTATTTGACCTCGACCTCGTAGCCCATAGCCCACGAACCTACGGCAATGAGGCCCCCGCGGTCAATCCGCGCCCCCGGCCCCGACAGGAATGATGCGACCTTGCAATCCTCGCCGGGCGGGAGGTCCGGCCCCTTGATTTCGAAGCTCGGGTGTCGATCATAATCGGATGTCACGTTCTTCATGAATTCCTTAAGAGATCGAGCCCTGATCCGAGGAGGTTCAACCATGCGCAGGGTCCTCCCGACCTGCCTCGCGATCGGCCTGTTCGCCGCCTGTCTCTCGTGCCTGGGCGGATGCTCGTCCGGCGGCGGGGGGGACCGGGTCGGCGGTGCTCCCGAGGACCCGGCCATCGAGGCGCGCAATGCCGGTGGGGGCGGCACCGCCCCGGCGCCCCCGCCTCCCGGCCCGAAGTGAGGCCGTCGGGCCTCGACACGCACCCCCCGTCATCACCAGGTCCGTCGCTCCGCCCTTCCGCCTCACCCACACCGTCTCGCGAGGAAACTGCCGATGGAGGCCCGAAATCGCCGCGGTTTCACCCTGATCGAGTTGCTGGTGGTGATCGCGATCATCGCCGTGCTGATCGCGCTGCTGCTGCCGGCCGTGCAGTCGGCACGCGAGGCGGCGCGGCGGGCGCAGTGCGTCAACAACCTCAAGCAGATCGGCCTGGCCCTGCACAACTACCACTCCGCCAACGACAGGTTCCCGATGGGCTATACGCCGGCCCCGATGGTGGCCCCGGTGTCTTCCCGACCGACACGAGCACGTATCGCGGCTGGGTGGGCTGGAGCCCTCAGGCGTGCCTCCTGCCGCAGCTCGACCAGCTCCAGGTCTACAATGCCTGCAACTTCTCGTGGAACCCGCAGAACTTCAACAACTCGCCGGCCACTGCGATCAACGCGACGGCGAGGAACACGACCATCGCGTCGTTCCTCTGCCCCTCCGACCCGCACCAGGACGCCACCCGGATCAACAGCTATCACGCCAGCATGGGCCCGACGACGACGCAGAATCCGACGGCCCCCTCGGGGATGTTCGGCAAGTATTTCTGCGTCGGCATCCGCGACGTCACCGACGGGACGTCGAACACCGTCGCGTTCTCCGAGGCCCTGATGGGCGTCGGGGGCGCCGGCCACGGCTGGCGCGGCAACATCGCGACCGAGGCCACCGACTCCTCGCCCTCCTGCGTGGTGTACAACGTCGCCTCGCTCGCGACGGGGGTCCTGCTCCAGGCCTTCAACAACTGCCAGCAGACCTTCCAGTCGGGCAAGTCCGGCGGGACGGACCAGGAGGATCGCGGCTATCGCTGGACGGATGGACGGGTCGGATACACGCTGTTCAACACGGTCGCGACGCCCAACGATGCGCAGTTCCCGCTCAACGGATGCCGGATCGGGCCGACCTACACGGGGTCCGACTCCGAGCAGATCAGCCCGGCCACCAGCATGCACTCCGGCGGCGCCAACGTCCTGTTCGCCGACGGCAGCGTCAAGTTCATCAAGAGCACGATCAACCGCTCGACGTGGTGGGCCCTGGGATCGCGGGGCGACGGCGAGGTCGTCGGCGCCGACAGCTTCTGATCGACCCCGGGCGGCGATCGTCGACGGGCCCCGCGTCGCCGATCGGGCTGTCCCGGTCGGGGGTCGATTGGGTTGGCGATCGGGCGGGTCGGGGCGTAGACTGGCCGGCGGAGAACTGCGACCCGTCGGACCGGGAGGCCCTTCGCCCATGCGTCGTCCTTCGCTCGCGGCCCTGTCCTGGGCCCTGCCCGTGCTGGCCTTCGGGGCCGACCTGCCGACGGCCGACTCGGTCAAGCCGGTCGAGGTCGTCCGGACGGGCGACTACTCGGAGGGGGTGGTCGTCGACTACGACGGGAACCTCTACTTCTCGCACGGCAAGGTCATCGCGAAGGTCGGCGCCCGCGACGGGGTCGTCTCGACGTGGGCCGAGACCGGGGCGCCCAACGGGCACAAGATCCTGGCCGACGGCACGCACCTGGTCTGCGACGCCGGCCGTCATGCGGTGCTCCACCTCGACGCCTCGGGCAAGCCGATGCCCCCCGTTTCGACCGAGACGGAGGGCCGTCCCCTGCGAGGGCCGAACGACCTGACGCTCGACCCCAAAGGCGGGCTCTACTTCACCGACCCGGGCGGCTCGTCGGCGGAGAAGCCGATCGGGACGGTCCACTACGTCGACCCCAAGGGGGTCACGCACACCGTCGCCTCGGGACTGGCCTTCCCGAACGGGATCGCGCTGCGGCCCGGGGGCGTCGAGCTCCTGGTCGCCGAGAGCAAGAGGAACCGCATCCTGGCCTATCCGGTGGCGCGTCCGGGCGTGCTCCGCGAGGCCAAAGTCCTGGTCGAGCCTCCCGCCAAGGGGGAGGGCCAGGTCGACAACCAGCCCGACGGCATCGCCCTGGACGACGCGGGCAACCTGTACGTGGCGCACCACGGGATGCGGCAGGTGCAGGTGGTCAGCCCCCGGGGCGAGGTGATCCGCCGCTACCCGGGGGGCAACCTGACGACCTCCAACGTCGCGTTCGCCGGGCCGAACCTGGACCAGCTCTTCGTCACCGGCGGCAACCCGGGCGCGCTGTTCCGGCTCGACCTGCCGGGGGTCAAGGGGCTCGTCATCCTGCCCGATCGGCGCAATGTCGAGGTCCCGGGCCTGAAGTGACGAGGGTCGGGGGTGGGACCTGCTCCCCCGCCGCAAGAGTCGATGGAATGGCTTCCCCTCGCCCTCGCGACATCCCCGATCGTCCCGGGTGCGCCGACCGGTGGCATCGGCGACCAGCCGTCCCGCCGCGAGGCGTGACCTCGGATGGATGTACGGTGGGCGGCCATGATGGCGAGGCCAAGATCAGCCGGCCTGCGACGAGGGAGGGCCGCATCCACCAGGCGTCGTTCGTGCTCCATCCGTGAGGGCGACTACGGGCGAGCCGGGGGCGCGTTGGACAGATCCATGTTATGCATCACGGCAACCTGCCAGGTGCCCTCGCCCTCCGTCACCACCAGGTTCAGCAACCCTTTCCTCGGTCCCAGGGCCCGACCGTCCGGCGCGATGCTCCCCGTGAGGGTCCAGCGGACATCAACGGACGCGACATCCGGCCGCAGGAACCGTACCTTCACGGAGTCGGACCTGAACACGGAGTTCTTGAACGAGGGGTTGCCTCGACTGGTGTCCCCCTCGAACAAGGGCCTGTGGAACTCCTCGATCGCCCGCCGCCCGTGGGCACTCATCCCCACGACGTTGGTGAAATCGGCATCGGGTGCAAAGAACGCCGCCAGGGCCCGGGCGTCGTGCTTGTTGGCGGCTTCGTGGAAGGCCGAGACCATCTCACGGACGGCCGCCTCGTCCTTGGGCCGACCATCTCCCTCCTGGGCCCCCTCCGCTCCTCCGGCCGCGACCATCAGCCCGGCGGCGACTACGGTCAAGAGATGCATTCGCACGGGGAGGGCTCCTGTCTCTGGTGATGAATGGGCGTAGGGTGAGTCGGAACGAATTATGACGAAACTATTCACAAATTGATAGAGCAAGCCCGGCGCCACGTCGATCCGAGGTCGCACCCCCGCCGCGGGGATGAGACGGGCCGGGTCTGGCCTGGCGGCCGGGGGGGTCGATCGTCTAAACTGGGCCCTTTTCCGCCCCGTCCGGATCGCGCGGGCGCCGCCGTCGTGGTCGAGATGCGAGGTGTCCCGTGCCGTTCCGCCCCCGCAAGAAGAAGACGCGCCAGGCCAAGTACCACCGCTGCTCGCGATGCGGGGCCCAGGTCCGCCGCCACCTCGCGCGCTGCAAGAAGTGTGCGGAATCGCAGAAGAAGTGAGCCCTCCGCGACGGCTGGAGCCGTGCGGCTTCCGGTTCGGAGATCCCTATTGCCGGCACACGGCGGGGGTCGGCCATGAGCCAGGTTGCGACGCGGGTCTATGACTTCACGATCACCCTCGAAGGCATCGACGAGTTCACCGTCGAGCTAGCCGACCGCCTTTACGAGTCCTGGTGCGGCGACGCCTCGTTCGGCACGTCGAACGGCGTCCACTTCGGCACCTTCCACCGTGAGGCCGAGTCGCTGGGGGACGCGATCGGGGGCGCCATCAAGGGCGTCGAGCGGGCCGGTCTCGCCGTCGCCCGGGTGGACATCGGGGGCTGGTAGGAGGCCCGCCCGCCTTAACGACATCGCCACCGTCACACCCGCTCAATCGGCGGGCCGCGGGCCGGGGGTGACGCCCTGCGCCGCGGCGCGGTTCAGGACGTTGACGGTCAGGTCCGATTCGACGCGGATCTGGCACGAGAGCCGGATGTCGGGGCCCAGGCCCCCCTCGCGCCAGGCGGGCCTGCTCGGCCGGGCCCATCGGCGGGGGGTCGCCCGAGACGACCTGGACCCGGCAGGTCGTGCAGCGCGCGTTGCCGCCGCAGCGGTGCATGATGTCGATCCCGGCGTCCTCGATCGCCAGGACCAGCTTCTTGCCCGACTCGACCTCGAACGTCGTCTCGCCTTCGACCGTCACCGTGGGCATCGCGATGCAAGCTCCCCTGTCCCTCGAAGCGATCGTGGGTCCGTGAGGCCCACCAGCCTAATGGCCGCCCGCCGCCCCCGCAAGCGGGGCGGGGCCGGGCGCAGGGCCGTTTCCGGCTCGGGAGGCGGAAACGGCCCCGGGGGAGGCCGGAGGCAGACTCCGCGGCCGGGGCCGTCCGGTCAGAGCTGGTTGACCTCGACGCTCCGGCCGTCGCGCTCGGCGCGGGCACAGTGCCAGATCAGGTCCATCACGCGCTTCGGGTCGTCGACGCCCGGCAGGTAGCAGGTCTCCAGCGCGGCGTCCTTCGAGACCACCACGACCGTGCCGATCGACAGCCAGCGCTGGACCAGCGCCTGCTTCGTGAACACGTCCTTGACGTGGAGCAGCTCCATCTGGTCGCGGCGGCGGCGCAGGAGCCCGGTGGAGACGAACAGCCTCTTGTTGGTGAGCCGGTAGTAGTGCGAGAACCGCGCCTGGATGATCCGGTAGAGCAGTTGCAGCCAGGCCCCCAGGACCACCAGGCCCGCGACGATCGTGACCGTGGCGATCGCCTCGTGGCCGTACCCCCAGGTGTAGACGGCCAGCGCGATCCAGGCGACCGTCAGCAGCGACCTCACGGCGAGGCGGCCGAGGAAGTTCTTCATCGAGTAGCGGGCCTCCCAGACGACCTCCTCCCCCACGGTCCCCTTGTCGTCGCGGGCGGCCTCCTCGTGCTCGATGTGCTGCTCGCCCTGCGGGGTGGTCCCCGCCGGTTCGGGCCCCTGCCCCCGGTAGAGCTCGTCGGCCGCCGGGGGCGTCGGCGGGCGAGGGCCCGGCCGCCAGGTCGGTCGTGGAGATCTGGTTGGTGTTGATGGCGGACGTGGGTTGGTTGGCAGCCATCGGAGACATCCCCCGTCGTCGCTGAGGTCGCGGGGGCGGAACGGCACCCCCGCGCGAATCGTCTGGTCTCGTCCCTTCGGGGAGGTGGTGCAAATCCCGGGCCCGCGCCCGGGGCGGGTGCGACGGCGCGCAGGGCCGTTTCCTCCTCCGACCCTTGAGGTGGTTCGGCCCTCACCCCGGCCCCCTCCCGGGGGGGAGGGGGGCCATTATCTTCTCTCCCTCTCCCGGCGGGAGAGGGCCGGGGTGAGGGCCTTCTCGGGAGGAGGAAACGGCCCCGGCGGCGGCGCGGCCGGGCTTGGCTTTTGGGGGCCGTTCGACCATACTATCCGGCCTGTGCGGCCTCGACGCCCGGCGGCGCCGCGCGGCCGGGGATGGTCGGGGATGGTCGGGCCCGGGAGGAACGGATCGATGGTGGTCCAGACGCAACGGATCGACAAGCTCCGGGAGCTGGCGCGGAACCTCTGGTGGACCTGGCAGCCGAACGTCATCAGCCTGTTCCGCGAGCTCGACCCGACGCTCTGGAGGACGCTGGGCCACAACCCGGTCGAGTTCCTCAAGAAGCTGCCCGCCGACCAGCTCGACCCGGCGGGCCGCCGAGATGGCGCTCGACTCGCGGATCGACTACGCCTTCCGACGGCTCGCCGAGTACCTCCGCGACGACAACTCGTGGGGGTCGGTCTATGCGTCGAGCCTCAAGTCGCGGCCGGTGGCGTACTTCTCGGCCGAGTTCGGCCTGCACGAGAGCCTGCCGATCTACTCGGGGGGACTGGGGGTCCTGGCCGGCGACCACCTCAAGAGCGCCAGCGACCTGGGCATCCCCCTGGTCGGCGTCGGGCTGGCGTACGCCGAGGGCTACTTCCACCAGTCGCTCAACGGCGACGGCTGGCAGCAGGAGAGCTACCTCAACGCCAACCCCGACGTCCTGCCGATCGAGCGGGTGCTCGCGCCCGACGGCCAGGAGATGCGGGTCGCCATCGACACGCACAGCGGCGTCCTGCGGGCGCGGCTGTGGCGGGTCGAGGTCGGCCGCACGACGCTCTACCTGCTCGACTCGAACGTGCCCGAGAACTCGGAGTGGGACCGCTCCCTGACGGCGCGGCTCTACGGCGGCGACGCACGGGTGCGGATCCGGCAGGAGCTGCTCCTGGGCGTCGGCGGGGTCCGCGCCTGCACGCGCTGGGCATCCACCCGTCGGTGCTCCACCTGAACGAGGGGCACAGCGCCTTCGCCGGGCTGGAGCTGATCCGGACCGAGATGGAGACCAACGCGACCCCGTTCGGCGAGGCGGTCCGCGACGTGGCGACGATGACCGTCTTCACCACGCACACGCCGGTGGCCGCCGGGCACGACCGCTTCCCCGCCCCCTTGGTCGAGGAGAATCTGGGCAAGATCCGCGAGGCGCTGCACCTGTCCTACGACGACTTCATGGGGCTGGGCCGCGTCCACCCCTCCGACACCAACGAGCCGTTCTGCATGACCGTGCTGGCCTTGAAGCTGTCGCGGCATGCCAACGGCGTGAGCGCCCTGCACGGCCAGGTGTCGCGGCGGATGTGGCAGCCGCTCTACCCGAACCGCGCCGAGGAAGAGGTGCCGATCGGGCACATCACCAACGGCGTCCACGTGTCGAGCTGGGTGGCGCCGCAGATGCACATGCTCTACGACCGCCACCTCGGCAACGACTGGCTCCGCGACAAGCGCCACCCCGAGACCTGGCGGGGCATCGAGACGGTCGAGGACGCCGAGCTCTGGGAGACGCAGCAGGTCCTCAAGGCCCGCCTGATCGAGTTCGTCCGCCGCCGCCTGGTGGCGCAGGCGAAGCGCCGCGACGAGCCCGAGGCCGAGGTCCAGCGGGCCGCCACGACGCTCGACCTCGACGCGCTGACGATCGGCTTCGCCCGCCGGTTCGCCACCTACAAGCGCGCCGGGCTGGTCTTGCAGGACGTCGAGCGCCTCGTCGAGCTGGTCAACTCGGCCGACCGCCCGATCCAGTTCATCTTCGCCGGCAAGGCCCACCCCGAGGACCACTTCGGCAAGGAGCTGATCCAGAACATCGTCCGCCTGACCCGCCAGGAGAAGCTGTCGCACCGGATCGTCTTCGTCGAGGACTACGACATGAACGTCGCCCGCCAGCTCGTGCAGGGGGTCGACGTCTGGCTCAACAACCCGAGGCGCCCGCAGGAGGCCAGCGGCACCTCGGGCGAGAAGGCGCTTTTGAACGGCGCGCTGAACTTCTCGATCCTCGACGGCTGGTGGGCCGAGGCCTACGACGGCACCAACGGCTTCGCCATCGGCATCGGCCAGTCGCACTCGGTCCCCTCGGTCCAGGACGAGCGCGACCACAAGGCGTTGATCGAGACGCTGACCAACCAGGTCATCCCGCTGTTCTACGCCCGCGACCACACCGGGCTTCCCCGCGGCTGGATCGCCCGCCAGAAGAACGCGCCTGCGGTCTCTGGCCTGGCGGTTCAACGCCGACCGGATGGTGATGGACTACGTCCAGCACGGCTACCTGCCGGCGGCCGGCGGCGTCTCCTGCGCCATGCCGCGCGACTAGCATCCGTAGGGTCCGATCCGCGGAGCGGACCCTATCAAGCTCATTTGTTATCCATCCAGATCGGCGCCGAGAAGGCGCGGGGGGTCTCCACCCCCTCCTTGAAGACGGCGACGTAATAGAAGTCGTGACCGTTGGGGACGGCCCCTCCCACGATCCGTTTCCCTTCGCCCACCGGGAGCGAGGCCACCGTCTCGGTCGCACCGCCGTTCGCCTCGTAATTCGCGCCGTAGACCTCGACCTTCGAGAGCACGCTGCCGGCGGGATCGTTGATGAAGATCCTCGCGTCCAGGTCGCCTTGCGGCCGATGGTCGAGCTCGCTCCCCATCATGGCGCCGTTCAAGGTGAACTCCAGGTGCAGCTTCGGTTCGAGGCTGGCGTAGACCCTCCGCGCCTTGAAGGCCCGCATGATCGCCTCGGCGGTGAGGCGCTCCGCCAGGACCCCGGTGCGCATCCTCCGGTTCTCGACCCCCGAAGGGCCGTGGACGTCGGTGCCCGCCGCGGGCGCCACCTTCCAGCCGAGCGCCCAGATCTTCCGGACGACGGGCACGTAGCCCATCTGCTCGCTGGAGTTCCAGATCTCCGCCAGCCGCACGACTTCGTTCCGGGCCCGGGTGCGCCCTTGTAGTCGTTGAAGTTCTTGCCCTTGGTGCCGGGCATCGCGGGGTGGTTGAACTGGGCCACCACCAGGTCGTCGCCCCGGGCCGCCAGCCGATCGTAGAGCCATTCGAAGGTGTGGCCCTTCGCATAGGCGCTGTACCAGTCGGGGCAGTTCAGGACGTTCATGTGGCCCAGCCCGCCCTTCTCCGGGTCCGCGTTCCGGGAGAATTCGTAGCCGCGAAGCGCCACGAAGCGCGCGTCGGTGGCCCGCTCGGCCTGCGCCTTCGTCGCCGCCCAGTGCTCGTCGGTGAAGCCGTTCTTGTAGAACTCGTTCTGCTCGGGCGACGAGTGGTCGGTCATGAAGTAGAAGTCGAAGCCGTTCGCCTTCGCCTTTTCGAACACCTCGATCGGGGTGTGCATGCCGTAATCGGCCGCCCCGCCCTTGAACTTGGTCGCGATCGTCTTCGCGTGGTCCCCCGAGTAGCCGCTATGGGCATGGGTCGTGCCCAGGTAGAACCGATAGGCGCCCGACATCGATGCCTCGCCGAGCTCGCCGGGCCGCGCGATCACGAGCGGCGCCACGCGGCCGGGCGTGCCCACCTTGGACTTCGCCTCATCGGCGGCATCGTCGGGGCCGACGGCCCGCGAGGGGCCCCGCTCGCCAGGGTCGCGAGGAGAAACAGCGCGGGGTATACGCTTCTTGGTGCGAGCGATTTCATGGCGACACGGCCACCGGGATTCCTCGGATGCCTCCCGCCCACGACCGTCGTGGGGCGACGACCGATAGGATACAGCGCCTCCGAGGTGAGGCCAAGCCTCCGAGTGGGTAGTGGATCAGCGCAGCGCAACCCACCGAGCCGATGGTGGGTTGCGCTGCGCTGACCCACCCTACCAAGAGCAACAGGTCCAGGCGATCCGGTCTCACTCGCCGGCCTGGCGGGGCCGCAGGGCGATGCCCTGGATCTCCGCCCGCTCGTAGGGGCGGGACTGGAGCCGGTACTCGCGGATCTGCTCGGGGGCCGCGTCGAATTCGGCCACGAGCTGGCGGAAGTCCTTCACCCCGCTCCCCGATCCGCGGATGGACGGATGCTCCTTGCCGTCGCGGTCGACCGCCACGAGCCGGACCGCCAGATCCGTGATGTCATGCGAGACGGCGAGGGCCGTGCCCGCCCTGGTCGCGATCGCCTCGCCGAAGATGGTGTTCGGGCCGTCCCGGCGACCGGTCGCCCCCGGGCTGCCCTCCGAGGTCGCCACGGTCTTCCAGGGCCCGGCAGCGACCTCGAAGTGGAGCGTGCAGGTCGCCTGGTCGCGCGGGAACTCGTTGACCTGAAGGCTCAGGCCCGGCACCGGCTCGCCGTCCCTCCGCGCGGCTCGTGCGAGCCGCTCGAGTGCGCGACCCACCAGCCGTGGTCGGCGTCCGGGGGCAGGCCCGTCTCTCGGGCCACGACCGCCCGGAAGACGACATCCTGATCCGACGAGATCCTCGTGCCCGAGGGGTCGCACGGCGCCTGGTCGAGCGGCGTGCCATCGGGCCTCCACCACGTCGTCGGGCCCGACGGGTGGGACGAGACGCCGACGACCTCGATGGTCGCGCCGTTGGCCATCGTCGCGCGATGGGACGGGGAGACGCCCGCCCCCTTCGCGGCCGGATCGGTCCCCGTCGCGCGATCATCCGGGGCGGGCGCATCGGGGGTCGGCGGCGCGGATCGTGCCACCATCCCCACGCCCCCCGCGACGACGCCGAGGAACACCGCCGCCACCGCGGCCGTTCTCATCTTGTTCAGCATCATGGCCCTCAAGGCTCCTCCGGCCAGTGCGGCGATCGGGGGTGGAACCGAGGCGGCCGAGGTCCCGCCCGCCGCGAAGCGGACCGCCGCCTGCACCGTCGACTGCTTCCAGGCGTCCGTCGCCGCCGCGACCCCCTCCGGGGACGGGGCCGCCGCCAGCAGCGCAGCCGCCGGCCCCAGGCCGCGACGGACCAGGCGGGACCGCAGCCGCTCGCGCCCCCGCGCCAGGCGGCTCTGGACCGTCCGGACCGGGCAGCGGAGCTGCTCGCGCCGCCTGCTCGTAGCTCAGGCCCTCCAGGTGGCAGAGCACGATCGGCAGCCGGAACTTCTCGGGGAGGCGGCCGATCTCCTCGTGGAGCTCCGGCCAGGACTCGGGCCGGCCCCCCTCGTCGGCTCGCCCCGCCGCCATCGCCGCGCCCCGGTGCTCGCGGGCCCTCCGGCGGGCGGCGTCGGCCCTCGCGCGGGCCGCGACGCGGCAGGCGACCCCGTGCAGCCAGCTGGCGACCGAATCCGACCTCCGGATCGAGCGCGCCTTGCGGGCGAGCACCAGGAAGGTGGCCTGCGAGGCGTCCTCGGCGTCGTGCCGGTCGCCCAGAACCTGGCGGCAGACGCGCAGGACCATCGGCCCGTGGCGCGCCACCAGCGCCGCGAAGGCCGCCTCGGCGTCGCCGTCGGGGCCGCCGAGGAAGCGGTCGAGCAACGGGCCGTCCGGCAGCCCGGCGACCGTGCCGGTCCGGAACAGGGTCTCGAGCGATTTCCGGACGGTCGGCGATGATCCGCCCGTCATGGGCCGGTCCCCCCATCGAGGCCACTCTTCGGGATGTAGTGCCCGCCACGGTGCCAGGACGCCCCAACTTTTCCCATGCTTTCCCGCGGCCGGCCCGGGTTGTCCCGCCCCGGTCGACGAGGACCCCGGGACAACGGCCCGTTCACCGCCCGATCACCCGGGCCCGGTCGGGGTCGCGCCGGCCCGGGAACGCGCGAGGGCGGGGCCCGGCCGCCAAACCGGAACCCCGCCCCTCGCACCACACCATGACACTCCCACGTCCGACAAAGATATCATCGCGTCCGGGGGCCGGATCGTCCTCAGAATCCGGCGGAGGGCCCCGATTTTCTCACCCATCGCGTCCAACTCAAGCGCGTCTAACTTGACCATCCCGGGGGTAAATCGCCCCGCTTCGCGGGTGCCATGCCCACGACGACGTGGGCATGGCACCCACCTCCCGATGGCTTCGGGGCAAGTTCGACACTCATAGAGGCGATCCGGGAAGCTGTCTCTTGTAGCCCCCGAAGGGGGCGACCGTGCGTAGCCAGGGGCGCAAGCCCCTGGGATCGGGCCCGGCGGAGGGGATCGCACGATCACCCCCTCCGCGCCCGAACCCGCTGAGGATCAGCGGGTTCGGGCGCGGAGGGGGATCAGCCGGGGATGGTCGCGGTGCTCTCGAGATCCAGGGGCTGTCGCCCCTGGGCCGAGGACAGGGCCCGGGGCGCGATCGACGACCCCGCCTTCCGCCCGAACTCGCTGATCTTCAGCGAGTTCGGGCGGAAGGCGATCATCGGAAGGGACGTGGTCCGCGTGGCGCTCCTTCCCAGGGGCTGTCGCCCCTGGCTACTGACGGTCGCCCCTCCGGGGCTTCTCGGGTAGCCTCTAAGTTGGACGCGATGGGAGCCCCGATTTCCTCACCCGCCCGGGGCCGAGCGAGCCGAGCCAGCGTGCCCGGGACAAGGGATGTCCCGGGGCATGCCCTTCGGATTTTCAGTAGTTACCAAATCTTGGGTGGTGTCTGGCGTTGACTCGCAGCTTTTGCTACCTATTTTACGGAGGGGAGCAATCGGCCCAAGCCCTGGGCCATATGGTTTTTATGAGCTAGGGATGGACCGCATGGTCCCCATCGAGCACTTCTGCTGCCAGAATTCCCACTGCCCCGATGCCGGCATCCGAGGCGGGGAAAACCTCTACTTCCGTGGCTGGAGTGGCAAGGGCCGGCGGATTCGCCTGGTCTACTGCCGCACCTGCAAGCGTTCGTTCTCCGAGCGCAAGGGGACCGTCCTCGAACACGCCCGCTTGCCCGACGACAAGGCCCTGGCCATCTTGAAGCACATCCAGGAAGGTTGTGGGACACGAGCGACCAGTCGCCTGGTCGATGTGGACAAGAACACCGTGACGCGCTACCTGGCACTCGCCGGCGCACAGGCCGAGAGACTCCACGACGAACTCGTGGCCCTTTCCCCCCGGACGCGTGAGGTCCAGGTCGACGAGAAGTGGGGGTCCGTTGCCAAGAAAGGAGCGTCGTGCGATCCACTCGACCTGCTGGATCGGCTCCGCGGCGACGACTGGGACCACACCGCGGTCGATCCCGAGAGCCGGTTGCTCCCGGCCTTGGTGCCGGGGAAGCGCGACGGCGTGACCTGCGAGCGGTTGATCCGCCAGGTGCATGATCGGACCGGAGGGCGGGCCGACTTGTTGATTACCAGCGACGAGCACGCCCCGTATGAGACGTCGATCCACGAGGTCTACGGCGTGGAGCGACCCCGGCCGCGGCGCCCGGGGCCGGGCCGGCCGCCCGAGCCCGTGAAGGTCGTCCCCGCCGAGTTGTGCTACGCGACGGTGCGGAAGCGGCGCGAGAAGGGACGAGTGGTGGAGGTGGTGCGGACGGTGGTCTTCGGGACGCTCTGCCTCTTGAGTACCCTGCTGGGCCGCTCGACGGCGAGCGCGACGATCAACACGTCGTTCGTGGAGCGGGACAACGGGACGGATCGGCACCAGAACTCGCGGAAGCGCCGCAAGACCTACGGGTTCTCGAAGGACCTGGCGATGCATCGCGCGGCGTCCGACTTCGTCGGATACAGTGACAACTTTTGCTGGGCCGTGCGGACGTTGCGGGTCCGTGGCCCGAGTGGGTCGTGGCAGCCTCGGACGCCGGCGATGGCAGCCGGATTGAGTGATCACATGTGGAGCATTGAGGAATGGAGCACTTACCCCGCGAAACCCTGTTGGCCAGTCTCAGACACCACCGAATCTTGGGGGACCGGGTAGATGGGCGCAAGGCCCCTTCGGATCATGGGTTGGGAACACCGATCCCATACCGGAGGGAGCCATGCGCCCACACCATCGTACCCTCGGCCGTCACCAGGTCCACCGCTCCGCCCTCAAACCCCTTCAAGAGCATGTCCCGCTCGGCGACTACTCCCGCAGGGGCAACGCCTCGTCGCTCTGCTCGGTGCTCCGCGTCGTGGCCGGTGCTGTCACCTCGCCCCATGCCGCCTGCGACCGCCTCGACCGCATCGCCTGCGAGGACACCATCCGCAAGGCCCTCTACGCCACCCTGCCCGAATCCGCCGCGCTCCAGCGGCTGCTCAACGGCGCCCTGGCCGGCCGCCTGCCCCGCGCACCGCGCCGGCGCCCGCAACGCCTGGCCATCGACCTGACCTTGATCGCCTACCACGGCGAGCCCTCCCGCGACCCCAAGGAGGTCGACCGCAGCCCGGCCGAGCAGGGCACCCGCCACTTCCATGCCTACGCCACCGCCTACGTCGTGCTCCGCGGGCGGCGGTCCACCGTGGCGCTGACGGCAGTCTCCGAGGGGGAGGCGCTGAAGGACGTACTCCGGCGCCCGCTGAAGCAGGCCCGTGCGGTCGGGGCCCGGCCCCGGCGGCTGCTGCTGGACCGCGGCTCCTACGGCGCGGGGGTGATCCGCTACCTCCAGGCGGCCCGGTACCCGTCCCTGATGCCGGTGCAGGTCCGCGGCCGCAAGGCCGACGACCCCGAGGGGCCGAGCGGGACGCGGCCCTTCGCCCTGACGGCGCGAGGCGGGTGGCACGAGTACACCGTCACGGGCGGCGACAAGCGCACGGCGCGGGTGTCGATCTGCGTGGCCTGCCGCGACTCCCGGGGCCGGTGGAAGCGGCACGGTCGGCAGGCGCTGGTCTATGCCTGCTGGGGCGTGTCGGGGCGGTCCTCGCGCGGGTGCGGGAGACGTACCGGTCGCGGTTCGGGATCGAGTCGAGCTATCGGCGGATGGACCGGGCAAGGGGTCGGACGTCGAGCCGGCGCCCGTCGCTGCGGCTGCTGTAGGTGGGGGTCGCGCCGGTGCCGCGCAACGAGTGGGTGTGGCTGCATTACGAGGTGCTGTCGACGCCGCGTCGCGGGGGACGGCGACTGCGGCCGGAGCGGCTGCGGTTGCGAGCGATACTGCACTGGCTGGTGCAGGTGGTCGAAGAGGCACTCGGGGCCGTGGGGGAGACGCGAATGGAAAGGAGATCATGTCGAGGATTTATGAGATAGCCGATCGGCCCGGAGAATTCGGTAACTACTGAGTTTGCCCGGCCACCCCGGGAACGCCAGGACAATCCGAATCCTCCCCCCATTTTGGCGGAGCGCGCGGCCCCGATCCCACGATGATGTCAGTAGATGGTGTGCGAGACACCGCGCAACTTTCGTCGTCCCAGACATCCGGAGAGGTGACATCATGGCCTGTACCCCCGAAGAACGCCGCCAGATCAACTCCCGCAACGGCGGCTGCGGCAAGGGCCGACCCAAAGATACCAGCAAATCCCGACATAATGCGGTCACCCATGGCATGACGGCCAAGTCGTTCACCCTCCCGAACGAGGACCCCGCCGTCGCCCGGCGGCTCGCCGACGACTGGGACCGCTTCTACCGCCCCCAGGACCCCACCGAACGCCACTTCGTCACCCTCTGCGTCGGCGCCGAGATCCTCTCCGGACGCGCCCTCCGCGCGCACCACGCCAGGGTCGCCGAGCAGGTCCGCGACGCCGACGGCGACTGGCTCCGGCGCGACGAGGAGACGCTCGCCCACCTGATCGAGATGCTCAAGACCGACCCCGCCGCCGCCGTCCGCGAGATCCGCCGAAGCGCCAGCGGCTGCCGCTGGATGATCCAACGCTGGGAGGCGCTCGACGAGGTGCTCGCCACCAGGGGCAACTGGTGCGAGGTCGATCGCAACGACGCGATCCGGCTGCTGGGCTACCGCCCCGAGGGCGAGCACCTGCGGTTCCACCCCGACGCCTGGTTCTACCGGATGATGAACATGGCCTGCTTCCCGCGGCCGTGGACCTACCTGCCGGTGTGGCTCTTCGCCGAGGCGCAGATGCCCGAGCGGTTCATCGACACCTACAGCGCCGATCAGATGCCGCCGGCCGAGGAGGCCCGCCCGATCCTCCGCGCCATGATCGCCGACCAGTTGGGGCCGCTGCGCGAGCGCGAGGCGTACCTGCGCGAGGCGATCGAGGTCCCCGACCGCGCCGAGGCGCCCGAGCGGGCGTTGATCCTGAAGGACAAGGACGAGGCGCGGCTGTTCCTGCGCTACTACGGCGAGTCGCGGTCGACGTTCTTCCGCGCCACGCGGCGTTGGTCAAGGCGATCAAGGGGCGCGGCGAGCAGGCCGCGGCGCTGGCCCGGACGGTCGAAACCGGGGTCGGTGCGGTCGCCGAGGGGCCCCGTCGGAGGCGCCGGGGGCGGTTTCCCGAAACGAACGGTCATGCCCCTCGGGAGGGGCACCAGGGTCATTCAAAAGTCTAGCAACTGGGAGTGTGGGGCCCTATAACTCATGGGCGAAGGAGTGGGTGCGGTAACGGAATCTGGTCGCTACCCGGCCGCCTTCTTCCAGTAGGCATCGAGCGGGTCGCCGTAATGCAAGCAGCACAACGCCGCCATCCGCTCCAGACGCCGCACCTTCCACCGCGCCCCGGTTTGCTTCAGGCGCTTGCCGATGGCTGTCTTACACGCCCCCTCCACCATCCCGCTACCGATCGAACGGCCCTCGGCCAGGCGCTCTCGGTACGGCGTGTGGTCGCGGTGGGGCCCCAGGTAGCCGATCAACTCCGAGACGTCCCCACTCGCGGCCGCCAGCGCCGTCAGCAGGCCCGACGCCCCGCTCTCCAGCAGGGTCCGACGTCGGTCCTCGTACCACGCCTCGGCCGCCGGGCCCGCCCCGTGCAGCGCCACCGCCGCGTCGTGCAGGTGCTCGCTGGCGTGGTAGATGTCCAGGATGCCGGCCGCGCCCGGCAGGTTCCGCTCGATCTCGGTCCAGATCCACTTGGCCCCATCAGCCAAGGCCGTCACCTCGTCCGTGCGCTTGATCCCCAGCCGCCCCGCTGCCCGCCGCCACTGCGGCCCCAGCGCCTCACTGGTGCGGATCGCCGCCGTCGCGACCCGCGCGTGCGGGGCCGGCAGCCGCTGGTCGTCCCAGTCGTCCAGGTCGAGGATCGGCTCGCCGCGACGGCGCTTGGCGAAGATCGACAGCCGCACCTCCCGCCAGCCGCCGGTGGTGTTGACGCAGGTGCCCTCGGTCTGGAACTCGACGTCGCCTTTAGCCGTGCGGAACGGACGGGACGCCTCGGGGTCCTCGCGCTGCCAGGCGCGCATCAGACCCCCCTGCCGGTCGCAGACCTTGCGCACCGTGTTGTCGCAGACGACCAACCCGGCGACCGCGCGGAGATGCCGGGCGCAGCGCTCGAACGACCAATCGGCCCCGAGCGTGCAGAAGGGCCGCTGGGCGTGCGGACTGACGAAGCCGTCGAGTCCCAGGCGGTCGTCCAGGGCGTGAGCGTGCTGGCCGCAGCGGCGGCAGGTGAAGTAGACGCGACGCAGTGTCACGTCGCCGGCGGCGGTGACGAGCCGGCGGGTAGCCCGGCCGTGGTCCTTGCGTGGGCCGCCGCAGGGGCAGGCCCAGCCGCGCCCCCCTTTTTCTCCAGGTCTTTGGCTTGGGCGTTGAGCACGTCTTGGAGCCGATCGCGGACGGACCGTCGGCCGAGCTCGACGGTGGCCTTCTCGACGCGGGCCAGGACGTGGCCGTCGGGCGTGGCCTCGGCCAGTTGCCTCAGCTCGCGGACCATGGCCCGAGCTTGCTCCATGGCGGTGGCTTCGATCTCGTCTTCGGCGTCTAAGGGTCTGGAACGGAATAAGCATTACGACTTGCCGTGCGATCCGGACGACTCAGGCCTGATCGTGTAGTTCCACTCACCATGGAAGTCATGGGGATGCAGCCGGACCCGCTCCATCTGCTGCTTCGTCACCTTGACCTTGGTCGGGTAGCTCCCCGTATCCAGCCGGGCCTCCACCTCCAGGCCCGTCGCGGTCCGCGTCGCGGCGATCAACTCGACGACCACCTGATGGCTGACCAGTGGGCGGCCCCGCCAGTTCATCGTGATGTGCGAGAACAGCCGGTGCTCGATCTTGTTCCACTTGCTCGTGCCCGGCGGGAAGTGGCAGACCGTCACCTCCAGGCCCGTCTCGTCGGCGAACCGCTGGAGTTCGACCTTCCACAGCCGGACCCGATAGCCGTTGCTGCCCCCGCCGTCGGCACAGATCAGCAACCGCCCGGCGTCGGAGTACATCTCCGACCCCATGCCGGACCACCACCGCCGGATGCCCTCGACGGCGAAGCTGGCCGTGTCGTGATCGACGCCCACGTTGACCCACCCCAGGTCCCAGCCCATGTCGTAGATCCCGTAGGGGATCGCCTTGCCGACGCGGCGGTCGGGGAAGTCATGGATCAGGGCCTCCTCGGGCTCACCCGCCGGTTGCCACTCCCGGCCCCGGTTGGCGTACTGCCCGACCAGCTCCTTCTTCTTGGTGTCCACCGAGATGACCGGGGAGCCCGCGGCGATGTACCGCCCGCTGATCTCGCTGATGTAGCGGAACTGGGCGTCACGGTCGGGGTGCTGCCTGCCCTCCAGGGTCTTGGCCATCGCCTGGAGGCTGTAGCCGAGGTGGTGGAGCATCTCCCCGACGACCCGATGGCTGACGGCGAACCCCTGGCGGCCCAAGGCCTCGGCCAGTTGGCGGGTGCTCTTGCAGGTCCACCGCAGCGGGGACATCGGGTCGCCCCGCGTCTCGGGGGCGATCAGTCCCTCCAGGGCCACGAGGATCGCCGGCTCCTTGTCGCGGAGCTTCTTGCGACCTCCGCCGGGCCGTCGGACGCGACCGGGGGGAGGGGGTGGAGCGTCGAGTTCCTTCAACGCCCGCTGGATCGCGGCGTGAGAGATGCCCGAGGCCCGACTCACGCGGCGGATGCCGCCGTAGCCCAGGGAGCGGGCCTCGACGGCGGCGAGGAGCCGTCGCTGCCGCTCGTCGAGGTTCGGCAGGATCGCGGCGAACTTCCGTTGGAGTTCAGGATCGTCGGGCATCCGTCCATTATGAGCCGCAGCGACGAATTATAACAGTTGTTTCGTTCCAGGCCCTAAGGTGCGGTGGGACATGGGGCGACCTCCGTGGGGTTAAGATCGCCTGATTATCCCAGATGACTCAGCCGGACCAGAAACAATTACCGCACCCGAAGGAGTTGCCCCATGAGTGCCGATCCCTCGGAAGGTTCGCTCTACCAAGTCTTTTCGGAGATCCCCGACCCGCGGCACCGCCGCGGCACGGTCTACCCCCTGGCATCGGTCCTCACCTTGGTCGCCACCGCCAGGCTCTGCGGCTGCCGCAGCCTGGCGGCCATCGCGCAATGGGGGCACGATTATAACCACCTCGCCCCGGCTGCTCGGCTTCTCCCGCAGGACCGAGGACGGGGCGCGCTATCGCACCCCCTGCACCAGCGCACTGCATACCCTCCGGGCCGCGCTGCCGGCCCCGGTGTTCGAGGCCGCCTTGACCCGGTGGATCCTGGCCCAAGGCGCGACGGACCTGGGCGCGCGGGTCGTGGCGATCGACGGCAAGACCCTGCGGGGCAGCCAAGGGCATCAACTCCCGGGGGTCCACCTGCTGGCCGCCTCCTGCCGCGACGTCGAGGCGGTGCTCGCCCAGCTCGCCGTCCCGGGCAAGACCAACGAGCACAAGACGGCGCTGGAGCTGCTCAAGCTGATCCCCCCTGAAGGGGACGCTGATCACCGGCGATGCGGCGTTCACGCAGCGGGACCTCTGCGAGGCGGTGGTCCAGGGCCGGGGGGATTACTTCCTGACGGTCAAGGAGAACCAGCCGGCGCTGGAGGCGGACATCCGGGCGGCGTTCGGCCCGGCGTTTTCCCCCCGGGAGGAGAAGCGACGGGCCACCGAAGACGACCGGGCCGAGGTCCGGAGCAAGGGCCACGGTCGGGTTGAGACCCGCTGCATCCGGACCACCGCGCGGCTGGCGGGGTACCTCGACTGGCCCGGGGTCAAGCCGGTCTGCCTGCTGGAGCGGGTGCGGCGGTCGAAGGGCAAGCGGTCCACCGAGACGGTCTGCGCGATCACCAGCCTCGGCCCCGACCGGGCCTCGGCAAAGCGACTGCTGGCGATCGCGCGGGGGCATTGGCACATCGAGAACCGGTTGCACTGGGTCCGTGACATGAGCCTGGGCGAGGACGCCTGCCGGGTCCGCACCGGGGAGGCGCCCCAGATCCTGGCGGCGATCCGCAACGCGGGGCTGCGGGTGATGAGGTCGAGCGGGCTGAACGAGATCGCGGCCGCGCTGCGCCGCCACGCCGCCAAACCACACGAAGCGCTGCGGCTGGTCATGAGCTTCGCTCCTTCATGACCTTTGAATGACCCTGGGAGGGGCACCCGACCCCATGAAAATGGATCGCATCGGGTCTATCCCGGAGGGACTCGGCCCGGGGCAAGGCCGTCTTCTCTTTGGTGCCTCGGGCCCGGAGACGAACCGGGCCCCGACCGCGACCGACGCCACGTCGGACCCGACCCCGTCGCCCCCGGACCACCCGGGGAGCACGCAGAGCAAACGGCTCGATGCGCCGAGGTCGCCCCGGGGCCGAGACCATCGCCGAGCCGATATCACCCCGGAGCCACCCCGATGGACCTGATCCACCGCTGCGGTGCCGGACTGGACGTCCACAAGGAGACCGTCGTCGCCTGCATCCGCCGCGCCGACCCCGATGGCCAGGCGCGCTGCCAGGTCCGCACCTTCGGCACCAGGACCGCCGAGCTGCTGGCTCTGGGCGATTGGCTCGAGGCCGCGGGGGTCCGCCATGTCGCGATGGGATCGACCGGCGTTTACTGGGAGCCGATCGGCACCTGCTGGGGGATCGCTTCGCGCCGCTGCTGGTCAACGCCCGCCCCATCAAGCAGGTCCCCGGCGGCAAGACCGACGTCAAGGGCGCCGCGTGGATCGCGCGGCTGCTGGCGCACGGCCTGCTGGCGCCCGGCTTCGTGCCGCCGCCGGAGGTCCGCGCCCTGCGCGCCCTGACGCGGCAGCGGACGGAGCCGGTCCACGACCGCGTCGCGGTCGTCGACCGGGTGCCGGAGGTGCCGGAGGAGGCCGACATCAAGCCGGCCGGCGCCGCCAGCGACGGGCTCGGGTCTCGGGCCGCGCCATGATCCGGGCGCTGATCGCCGGCCGGGAGGGCCCCGTGCGCTGGCCGAGCTGGCGCGGGAGCGGCTGCGGGGCAAGGCCCCCCGGCTGAAGCAGGCGCTGGCCGGCCGCGTCGGCGAGCACCACCGCTCCCTGCTGCGGCTGCTGCTGGACCGGATCGAGCACACCGAGGACCGGGGCGCGCGGCTGGAGGACCGGATCGCCGCGGCGATGGCCCCGTTCGCCGCGGCGGCGGCGCGGCGGCGGACGATCGCGGGCCGCGGCGCCACGGCGGCCGAGGTGATCGTGGCGGAGATCGGGCCGGACATGACCCGGTTCGCGACGGCGGGGCAGCGGGCGAGTTGGGCGGGGATGTGCCCGGGCGACGATCAGAGCGGCGGCGGCGCGGCGGAGCGGCCGGGCGCCCAAGGGGAGCGTGTGGCCGCGCGCGGTCCTGGTGCCGGTGGCGTGGGCGGCGGTGCAGGCCCGGGGGACGATCCTCGGCGCGACCTACCGGCGGTGGTCGAAGCGGCTGGGCCAGGAGGGGGCGCCGGTGGCGGTGGGGCACAAGACCCTCGTGATCATCGCTAAGCTGTTGAGGGAGGGGGCGGGATACCGGGAGTACGGCGCAACCCCGTTGGCCGCCTGAGGTCCGGGTTATTTTCAGAGCAAGCGAATTTGACCTCATCGGGTTGTCACTGCTGGGATGTCGTGGCGATCGACGACCTCGACGGCCAGCCGCGCGGGCCGAGGAAGGACGTCGGCTGCGATCAGAGGTCGCCCCCGCCGGTGCCGCGGTCGTTCCCGAGGCCCGACGAGGTCGGGTCCTCCTGGCGGAGGGGCCCCTCCTCGGGAAGTTGAGTCGCCTCGGGAGGCGGGTCCGAGGGGCGCACCCGGTCGCCCCGGCCTTCGGCCCAGAGCCGCAGGTTGGTCGCGTGCTTCTGGCCCCTCAGGAAGTAGTAGTCGCCCAGCGAGGCGAAGTGCTCGCCATAGCGGCGGTCGCGCACCGATTCCCAGCCGTCGACCGGCCGCACGAAGCCCTGGCGGACCATCTCGGCCAGGAGGTCGGCGGCGACGAGCTTGTGCCCCTCGATCGACGGGTGGACGTGGTCGACGAGCCAGTCGTTGCCCGGCAGGCCCTCGCGGCTCCGCGCCGAGAACAGCGCCACCTGGTCGATCACCGGGGTGCCGGTCTCGCGGCCGATGTCGAGCACGGCCCGGCTCATCGGCTCCAGGATGCGCAGGGGGCAGACGTCCTCCTCCTTGGCCCGCATGAATTCGGCGTGCGCCTCGTTCCTCCGGCCGACCTGCTGGTAGCACTTGGCCAAAGCGTAGTGGATGCCCGCGTGGCGGTCGTCGATCGCGACCGCGCGGCGGAGCCGGTCGATCGCGCCGGGCATGTCGGACCGATACCGCTCGCGGGCCGATTCCCAGAGGGACTCGAACTCGCCGAGCTCGGCGGCGGAGAGGCCGTCGCGGTGCTCCGACTTGAAGGGGGGGGTGTCGAGGTTGTAGATCGGGTTGATCAGGAAGATCGGGACCTCGGCCTCGCCGGCGATCCGGACCATCCGCCGCATGTTATAGGCGAAGTGCGCGACCACGTCGCGCCGCCACTTCTCGTCGCGGTGGTAGGTCGCCAGGCCGCCGCGGTAGTCGAGCTTCGCCTCGACGACGGGCCCCAGCACGGGCCGATCCCGCGACGGCGACCGGCCCGCCACGGCCTGCACCGCCGAGCGGAACAGGCTGAAGGTCCGCAGCCGCGCGACCCGTTCCAGGGGCCACATCACCAGCCGCGGGGCCTCCTTGATGTGGCGGTAGGTCCGGTCCTCCAGGAACTCGTTGTGGCCGATGTCGACGATGAACAGGTCGGGCCCGTACGCGAGCAGCTCCTGGAGGATCGGCACCAGACGGTAGCTCGCATACGAGATCCCCCCGCAGTTGATCACCCGCCACCGCCGCGACGGGTCGGCGGCGTTCAGGCTGATCTCCAGCCACGTCGTGTACGAGGTCTCCTTCCGGAAGGGCTCGCCCTGGACCGTCGAGGCCCCCAGGCAGAAGATGCGGAACTCGCCGGGCGGCTTGACCGCGTCGAACGACTCGGGGCAGAAGAACTTGTCGTGCGCGGGGGGGATCTCGTACCGCGCCCCCGTCGCGTCCTTGACGAACAGCGGGGCGACCGCGCTGAAGCCGAGGAAGGGGTCGTCGTGCAGCCCCGGCCGCGCCCGATCGAGGACCGTCAGCACCGCCTCGCAGAGGACGAACGGCGACAGCCCCAGCGCCACCGCCAGGACGCGGATCAGCACCCCGCGCGGCGCGGGCGTGCATGGCGCTCTGTTGCGACATCGGGGGCGGCTCGGGGCAAGGTCAATCGGGGCGAGGCATCGTTCCCAACCATCCTAAACCCGTCGACCGCGGAAGACAAACCCCTCGCCGGGCGTGCGGGGTGCGATAATCGAGGGCGGCGAGCGAATGAACTCTCAAAGTGAGACATACGTATTAAGGGGGAGACTCTCCGGGCGAATGGAGGCCAACATGCGTACCAACCGACTGCTGACGAGCACCTCCTGGGGCCTCGCGTTCCTGCTCGGCCAGGCGTCGGTGCTGCTGGGGCTGATGCTGACGCTGGGCTGGAGCTTCGCGTTCGCGTTGATCCTGGCGCAGAAGACGGGCCCGGCGCCGCTCCTGCCCGTCGGGCCTCCGCTCATCGGACTGGCCCTGGGCGCGGCCGGGTGCTGGATGGGCCGCGGGGCGGACCCGCCGGTCGCGAAGTACGGGATCGCGGGCCTGGCCTTCAACGGGGTGCCGCTCGCCCTGGCGATCCTCCTGATGGCGATGGCGCGGGGCCATTGACCGAGGCCCGCGCCCGTCCGCCATCCGACTTTCCCCAATCCTTCGCCCCGCGCGACGAACAACCTGCTAAGGTAATGGAAGGCGGGGCCTCTCGCCCCGCCGTCCGATCCTGACCGGGGGGTTCCGCGATGTATGCGATGCCGGCGCGAGGCGACGGGGCCCGCGGGCCGAGCCGCCGCCGGCCGCCGTGGGTCATGCCGCTGGCCGGGCTGGCCGCGGTGGCCCTGGGGGCCGTGGTCGTGCTCTACGACGTCTGCAAGATCGAGGTCGGGACCGGCCAGCCAGGCGATCCTGATCCGACGGGCCGGGCTCGACCTCGAGCCCGACATGGAGCTCGCCCCGCCGCCGAAGGGGGGCCGATACTACAAGGGCGTACAGGCGGCCGGCCCGAACCAGGGCGTCCTGACCGAGGGGCGCTACTTCTACAACCCGCTGTACTGGTCGTGGGAGGTCGGGCCCCAGTTCATCGTCCCCAACGACAGGATCGGCATCCGGATCGCGCTGCACGGCGACGACCTGCCCGCCGGCCAGATCCTCGCCGAGCCGGGGCAGAAGGGCATCCTCCGCGAGGTGCTCAGGCCGGGCCGGTATCCATACAACCCGTACGCCGAGACGATCGAGCTGCACGACCCGGTGACCATCCCGGCCGGGTTCCGGGGGGTGGTCACGTCGCTGGCGGGCCGCGAACCGGCCGACCCCAACGCCTTCCTCGTCAACGAGGGCGAGCGCGGCGTGCAGGCCGAGACGTACGAGCCGGGCACCTACTACCTCAACCCCTACGAGTACCGCGTCAGCCTGGTCGATTGCCGGTCGAAGCGGTTCAACCTCAACCAGGGGGGCGAGATGGACTTCCTCTCGTCCGACGGCTTTCCCGTCACGCTCGACGGCGCCGTCGAGTTCCGCGTCCTGCCCGAGCGGGTCGCCGAGGTCTTCGTCAAGTACAACGAGGACGACAACGGCGACGAGATCGACGAGGAGATCATCCGCAAGGTCATCACGCCCGAGAGCCGGTCGCTCTGCCGGATCGGCGGCTCGAAGCTCTCGGGCGGCCAGTTCATCAGCGGCGACGACCGCGAGAAGTTCCAGCGCGACCTGGTGCGCAGCCTCACGGCCAACTGCAAGGCGCAGGGCATCGAGTCCTGGCCGTCGCGATCACCTCGATCCAGCCCCCGCAGGAGATCGCCGAGCCGGTCCGCCTCCGCGAGGTCGCCAAGCAGGAGCTCGCCGAGTTCAAGAGGGAGAAGCTCCAGCAGCTCTCCGAGGCGCAGCTGAAGGTCCAGGTGATCCTGGCCGAGCAGAAGAAGAGGCTGGTCGAGGCCGAGCAGTCGGTCGTCGAGAAGACGACCCGCGCCGAGCAGGACCAGAAGGTCGCGGTCACCCTGGCCGAGCAGGAGCTGAAGGTCACCGAGACGCAGCTCGAGGCGGCCAAGGACAAGGCGTAGCGCGATCGTCGCCAAGGCGCAGGCCGACGCCGACGTGATCCGGTACAACAACGCGGCCGAGCTGGCCGGCCTGTCCGCACGGGTCGCGGCCTTCGGCGGCGACGGCGCGGCCCTGGCGCGGAACATCCTGGTCGGCAAGCTCGCCCCCTCGTTCCGCACCATCCTGACCAACTCCGAGGGCCCGCTGATGGACCTGCTCGGCCAGTCCGCCCGCGAGCCCGAGCGCACGGCGGCCGTCGCCGCCGCTGCCGACCTCGACCACCGTCCGATCGGCCCCCGCGCCGCCCGACCACCCGTCCGCCCCGGGGGAGGACACGCCATGAACCCGCTCACGGCCCGCCCGGCCCGGACGATCATCGCGGCGCTGGCCGCGGCGTCGCTGGCCTACCTGGTCGGCTACGTCGGCATCTGGCAATGGGGGATCTGCCGGATCGAGGTCCCCCCCGGCTCCAGCCTCCTGCTCCGCTACAAGGGCCCCTGGCCGTTCACCTGGTCGGTGTCGCAGGCCCCGGAGGGGACGCTGGTCCGGACCGCGCCGTCGGGCCGCCCGCTCCAGGTGGGCGTCCTGGCGGCGATGCCCGGGCCCGGGCGGCACTTCTACTC
Source organism: uncultured Planctomycetaceae bacterium (assembly GCA_963708145.1). Taxonomy (GTDB): domain Bacteria; phylum Planctomycetota; class Planctomycetia; order Isosphaerales; family Isosphaeraceae. Next base: position 2,408,907 of record OY970189.1, read on the forward strand.
GCCCCTGGAGTTCGAGACCGAGCTCGTCAAGGACACGATCATCCCGCCCGGCAAGATCGGCGTGGTCGTCTCGAAGTCCGGCAAGCCGCTCCCGGCCGGCGCCTACCTGGTCGACGACGACGGCTACCGGGGCATCCTCCGCCGCGTCCTGACGCCGGGCCGGTACCGGATCAACCCCTACGGCTTCGACGTCACCGTCGTGGACGTCGACGCCTGCGTCGAGCCGCGGACGCGGGGCCGCCGCAAGGAGGGCGACCCGACCCTGATCCCGCCGGGGTACGTCGGCGTCGTGACCAACAAGGCCGAGGACCCGAGGACGCGCCAGGTCCGCGGCATCCAGCCGAGGGTGCTCCAGCCCGGCATCTACTTCCTCAACCCCGAGGAGAAGCGGGTCGACATCATCAGCGTCGGCTTCGCCGAGACGACCCTGCTGGCGGAGGTCGCAGGAGGCGGCGGGCGCCGGGCCGGCGCCGTTCGGCCGGCGACCAGCGCGGCGACCGGCTCGGCAAGGCGAGCGGCGGGCGGGAGCCGGTCTACGTCGCGGGCAAGGGGATCGAGTTCCCCTCCAACGACGGCTTCCTGATCCACCTCGACTACACGGCGATCTGGGGCATCACGCCCGAGCAGGCCCCCGACGTCGTCCGCCAGTTCGGCACCCTCAAGGACGTCGAGCAGAAGGTGATCCTGCCGCAGATCGGCTCGATCTGCCGCCTCCACGGCTCGAAGAGGGGCGCCGTCGACCTGCTCGTCGGCGACTCGCGCGAGGCGTTCCAGGACGAGACCTCGCGCGAGCTGGAGAAGGTCCTGGCGACGAAGGACCTCACGCTCCTGTTCGGCCTGACGCGGCACATCTACGTGCCGGCGCAGGTCCGCGAGCCGATCCAGAAGGCGAAGATCGCCGACGAGCTGACCCGCACCCGCGACCAGGAGCAGCTCACCGCGCAAGGCGCAGGCCGACCTGACCGAGGCCAAGGCCAAGGTCACGCTCGAGGAGAGGCGGACCAACGCCGAGACCGAGAAGCTGTCCGCGCAGGTCGCCGCCGAGGGGGAGAAGCGGGCGCGGGAGATCGAGGCGACCACCGAGCGGCTCCGGGCCGAGATCGACGCCCGGACGGCGGCGATCCAGGCGCAAGTCGACCAAGGTGCTCGGCGAGGCCAAGGCGCAGGACGACCGAGCTGATCCGGCAGGCCGAGGCCGACCGGTTCCGCCAGTACGTCCAGGCGCTGGGCGGCCCCGACGCCTACAACAAGTACGTCTTCGCCGAGGGCCTGCCGCCCGACCTGCGGCTCGGCATCTTCTACGCCGGCCCGGGCACCTTCTGGACCGACCTGAAGGGGTTCGAGCAGGCGATGCTCGGCAAGCTCGCCTCCGAGCCGCGCCCCGACCCGGCCCCCGCCGCCGGCGCCGGCCGCCGCGCGCCGGCCCTGACACGGCACCGAGGCTCCGATCCGGTAGGATCGGGAAGCCTGCACGATGTCTCAAGTGGGCTCGACTCTGAGACCTCGAGAATTGAACACATCCCGGGCATAGGCTTTCCCGACGGGGTCGACGAGTCCGGGCGAGTCGGCGGCCGAATTCGGGGGGCCGACCGGCCAGGGCACGGGCCTTGCTTGACGGTGCGGGGCGGCGTTGTCGCCCGCGCACGGCCGCAGGGCCCGTCGCCCCGTCGCGGAGGCAGTCTCATGGAGCCGGATACGGAGCAGGAGGCGCGCAGACGGTCGCGCTGCGGATCATCGCGGGCCTGATGATCGTCGGCGCGGCGTCGCTGCTCGCCGGGCTGATCGTCCCGTTCGTGCTGGCGGTCGTCCTGGCGATCGCCCTGTCGCCGGTGGCCGACTGGATCGAGGGGCGGGTCCGCCTCGGGCGGTCGCTCGCCGCGCTGGCCTGCACGCTGGCCGTCGCGGCGGCGCTGGCGACCACGGCCGGCCTGATCGGCTACCAGGCCGGGACGATCCTCCAGGAGTCGGACCGCTACATCGACCGCTTCGGGGAGATCCTGGCCGAGGCGTCGCGGCATGCCGGCGGCGACCGCCTGATGGCCTCGTTCGGCGTCCTGGAGCAGGAGGACACGGCCGTCGGGCGGCCGGGGGGCACCGGCTTCGCCCGATCGCGAGGGGGGCGGGGCCGGTCGCGCCCGGGCGTGGTCCCGGTTCCTGCACCGCAACGCGCGGACGCTCGGGCGGTGGGTGATCACGGGCCTCGGCGGGCTCCTCGGATTCCTGGGCGGGGTCGTGATCTTCCTCGCGTTCCTGTTCTACACGCTCCAGACGCGGGGCGAGTGGGTCGACCGGATCACCCGGGCGGCGCGTCGGCTGGGCCTGCGGCCGACGCCCGCCAAGCTGGAGCGGGTCCGCCACGAGATCGTGATGTTCATCGGCTGCCTGGCGCTGGTCTCGCTCGGCTACGTGGCGATCGTCAGCCTGGCGCTGTGGGCGATCGGCGTGCCGCAGCCGCTGCTCTGGGGCGTGCTGGCGGGCCTGATGGAGGTCGTCCCCTACTTCGGGCCGATGATCGCGGCGCTGCTGCCGACGGTCGTCTCGCTCAGCCTGGGCCACTGGTGGCAGACGGCGGCGACGGTCGCGCTGTACGTCGCGCTGCACACGATCGAGGGCTACGTGATCACGCCGCTCCTGTACGGCCGGGCGGTCAAGTTCGACCCGGTGACGATCCTCCTGGGCGTGATGTTCTTCGGCTGGATCTGGGGCCCGCTCGGGCTGGCGGCGGCGATGCCGACGATGATCCTCCTGCGGGGCCTGCTCGACATCTCGCCCGACACCCCCGCGCTCGACGCCCTGGTCGAGGACGCCCGCCTCGGGGACCGACTCGCGCAAGGCCGGGCCCGAGCCCGCCCGGACCTGATCCGGGCGGACGGGCGGGTCGGGCCCGGGTCACGGGCGGGGCGTCGCCCCGGTCTCGCGGAGCAGGCGGGCCAGGTCGGCCTTCATCTCGTCCAGCGCAGGCTTCGCGGACGGGTCGTCGATCCGGTTCTTCAGCTCGTGCGGGTCGGCCCGCAGGTCGTAGAGCTCGTCCATGCCGTCGAGGTCGGTGTAGTGGATGTACTTCCACCGATCGGTCCGCACCGCCTGCCAGGTCGGGATGCGGGGGTATCCGGCCTCGGCGAAGTACTCGGCCAGGAACGACGTGCGCCAGCCGGAGGCGTCGCCCCGCAGCAAAGGCACGAGCGAGCGGCCCTGGACATCCTCCGGGATCGCGACCCCGGCCAGGTCGAGCAGCGTCGGCGCGATGTCGACGTTCAGCGCCGGCGCGTCGATCGTCGTCCCGGGCTTGATCAGGCCGGGGAGGCGCATCAGCAGCGGGACGCGGATCGACTCCTCGTAGGCCGCCCTCTTGTCGCCCAGGCCGTGCTCGCCCCAGAAGTAGCCGTTGTCGCTGGTGAAGATGACCAGCGTGTTGTCCAGCGCCCCGGTCTCCTCCAGCGCGTCGAAGATCCGCCCGACCCCCTCGTCGATCGACCGCAGGGCGCGGAGCTGGTTGCGGATCAGCTCGTCCCCGCCGCCCGGCCGTGCGGCCTTGGCCTTGGCCTTCGGCTTGGCCTGCGCCTTCTTCTTGGCGGCCGGCTGCGTCGATCGGCCGGCGCAGGGCCGGCTTGCCCTCCAGCGAGTCGTCGGCGCTCTCCGGGCGGGCGATCGGGTCGTCGGCATAGAGGCCCTTGTGCCGCTCGGCGGGCGTGAAGGGGCCGTGGACCGCCTTGTGGGCCAGGTAGAGGGCGAACGGCTTCGATCGCTTCGTCTTGAGGAACTCGACGGCGCGGTCGTTGAGGAGGTCGGTCATGTAGCCCCCCCGGACCTGCGCGACCTTGCCGTCCTCGTTGATCGTCGGGTTCGTCGTACTGCCCCTGGCCCTTGAAGCTGACCCAGCGGTCGAAGCCGGGTCGGGGCGAGTCGTCGGTGCCCATGTGCCACTTGCCGACGTACGCCGTCTCGTAGCCGGCGTCGTGGAGCAGGCGGGGGAAGGTGACGAGCCTGTGGCTGCGGGCGGCGTTGTCGCCGTTGCCGAGGACCCCGGTCGCGTGGACGTACCGGCCGGTCAGGTAGCTGGAGCGGGCCGGCGAGCAGAGCGGCGTCGTGACGAAGGCGTTGCGGAACGTCGCCCCCTCCTTCGCGATCCGGTCGATGTTCGGCGTCTTCGAGAACGGGTGCCCGGTGCTCCCGAGCGCGTCCCAGCGCAGGTCGTCGACCAGGACGAAGACCACGTTGGGCCGCTTCGGATCGTCGGCCGCGCGGGCCGTGGCCGCGGCGGCGACCGTCGCCAGCCCGATCGCCAGCCGCGACAGGGTGCGGAGACCGAGGGGGGGAAGCTTGTCCCGGATCGTCATGGCGTCGCCTCCTGGGGGTGGGTCGATCGCCCGGTCCCGGGCGGTGTCGAAGGCTCGATTGTAGGGGTCGCCGTCGCGAAGGGAATGGGGCAGTCCGGTTTTCGCCGCGGCCCGGGCCGAGATCCATTGTGGACGCCACCGGGACCGCTATCATCGGGGACACACCCCGAGGAGGACCACCCGCATGCGCAGCCGCCATCGCCCATCCTGGATCGCTCTGACCATCCTGGCCGTCCCCAGTGCCTTCGGGGCCGACGAGGGCCCCGCGACCGTCCTGCCGCGGATTGCCGGCGCGAGGCCGCGCAACGTGGTCCTGATCCTCACGGACGACCACCGCTACGATGCCATGTCCTTCCTGAAGGCCCGGCCGTTCCCCGAGACGCCGAACCTCGACGCGATGGCCGCGCAGGGGGTCCTTTTCCGCAACGCCTTCGTGACGACCTCGCTCTGCTCGCCGAGCCGCGCCTCGATCCTGACCGGCCTGTACGCCCACCGTCATCGCGTGGTGGACAACAATAACCCGGTCCCCGCCGGCACGACCTTCTTCCCGCAGTACCTCCAGGAGGCCGGCTACGAGACCGCGTTCATCGGCAAGTGGCACATGGGGGGCGAGCGCGACGACCCGCAGCCCGGCTTCGACCGCTGGGTCAGCTTCAAGGGGCAGGGGAGCTACCTGCCCTCGCCCGACGGATTGAACGTGGACGGCAAGCACGTCCCGCAGAAGGGCTACATCACCGACGAGCTGACCGACTACGCCCTCGACTGGCTCGACGCGAGGCGGGGCGACAGGCCGTTCTTCCTCTACCTCTCGCACAAGGCCGTGCACGCCAACTTCACCCCCGCGGAGCGTCACAAGGGCCGCTATCGCGACGCGACCTTCGTCCCTCCGCCGACGATGGCGCCCGACGGCCGCGAGGGGGTGCCGATGTGGGTCCAAAACCAGCGCAACAGCCGGCACGGCGTCGAGTTCAAGTTCTACTCCGGGCTCGACGTCGGCGAGTTCGCCAAGCGGTACGCCGAGACCTTCCTGGCGGTCGACGAGGGCATCGGCCGCGTCCTCGACCTCCTCCGCCGCAAGGGGTGGCTCGACTCGACGCTGATCGTCTACATGGGGGACAACGGCTACGCCTGGGGCGAGCACGGGCTGATCGACAAGCGCACGCCCTACGAGGAGTCGATGCGCATCCCCCTCCTGATGCGCTGCCCGGAGCTGTTCCGGGGCGGGACCGCGGTCGATCGGCTGGTGGCGAACATCGACATCGCGCCGACGATCCTCGAAGCCGCCGGCCTCGTGCCCCCCGACTCGATCGACGGCCGCAGCGCCCTGGCGCTGGCCCGCGGCGAGCGGGTGCCCTGGCGCGACGCCCTGCTCTACGAATACTACTGGGAAAGGAACTACCCGATGACCCCGACCCTCCACGCGTTGCGGGGCGAGCGGTACAAGTACATCCACTGCCAGGGGGTCTGGGACACCGACGAGCTCGTACGACCTGCGCGACGACCCTCTTGAGGCGAAGAACCTGATCCGCAGCCCGATGCACCGGCCGATCGTGGCCGAGATGAACGGGCGTTTGTTCCGGATGCTCGGCGAGACGGGGGGCCTGTCGATCCCGCTCTACCCCGACCGCGGCGCGCCGGGCAACCTCCGCAATGCCCGCGGCTCGCGTGCCGCGGAGTTCCCCGCCGAGCTGCTGGCCGAGCCGGGGGCCGACTACGTCCCTCCGCCGCCGCAGTGACCGCTTCGGGCCCCGATGGGTCGTTGGAACGTCGTTTGCGGCATCCGGATTCGGAGGAAGACCCTCGGTCCGCCACTCCGAACGGGGAGCACCGCCATGCCGCAGCCTCGCGATTCCGGCCCGTCGGAAGAGGAAGGGCTCGTCCCCGAGCCGATCGAGAACGCGCCCGGTTCAGCGGGGGGCCTATCCGACCCCAGGGACGACCACCCCGGTCCCGCGGGAGGGTCGGGCGACCTGGCCGGCATCCTCGAAGGCGAGGACCAGCCGGCGGGCGAATCGCCGGCCGCGAACGAGCCGGGCCCCGGGATCGTCGACCCGAGGCGCGACCTGCCCGGCCCGGACATCCTCGCTCCGTGAGCGGGCCGGTCCGCGATCGGGGGCCTGCGAGGCGGGTGCGGGGTCCGCTCTCACCCGGATCGAGACGGCGGGGCCGCTCAGGCGCGTGGGACGTCATTCCCTCACCGGGGCGGCCTCAAGCTGATCCTCCCGCAACTCGATGAAGGTGGGCGTCGGCTTGAGTCGAACCTTGACCCGGTAAACCTGGACTCCGCCCGGCCCAGGGGGCCTCGCAGCTCGACGATGCGACCGATCGGGCCCGCGTAATGGCGGATCTTGACCCGATCCCCAAGCTGGAAGAGCGTGGTCGATGTTGGCTGTTGACGCTCGTCCATCGCACGGGCCTCCATCGCTCAGGGCACCCAAGGCTCCCGCCTGAGTATCCTCTTCAGGTGATTATACATGATCCCGTCAAGCGAACCGGCCAGCCCATCGCAGGCATTTCGGCAGGCCCGCAGGTCGGCGAGCCCGGGAAGGCCGCCGGCCGGGACGGGCCCTTGATGCGCCGCGATATTTCGCCACTCATTCAATCTGGCCAGGATTTGCAGACGTCCCCGATTCGCCGGATCGGCCGCGGCCAGATCCAGCGTGAAACCGAAGCGCTGGAAGTCCCTCCTCAAATTGTCATGGTTCGGGTTGCCGCGGTCGAGGGCGCGATGGGCGATGAACTGGTCCAGGATCAACACCTGCAAGATCGGTCGCACCTTCGAGGCAATGATCTGAGCACATTCGGAGTACAGGTCGCGGCAAAAGCCCTGGAAGTGGGCACTGAGCAATACGATGTAGCCGCGCAGGTTCTCATCGACGAGGAGAGGATCAGGCGGGGCCATCGCGAGGGATTGAGCGTACTGGGTATCGATTGCGTTCAGGCGGGGCGTCCGATCGTTCCGCCAGAGGGTCAAGGAGGCGGACGACATCGTCTTGCCCTCATGGCTCGCGGGCTGATGCGGGCCGGGCGTCCGGGGTCGCGGAGCAGCCCCGGCCTCCTATCGGCCATGCGCGCCTGATCAGCGTGGGCCCGCCCCGGTCTTCTTGCGGGCCGCCTTCGGGGTCGCCGGGCTGACCTTCCAGAGCGGCGAGGGGGTGTGCGCCTCCGCCATGATCGTGGAGGCGCGGGCGACGAGGTCGGGATGCTCGCGGGCCACGTCGGATTGCTCGCCGAGGTCGTCCTTCAGGTTGTAGAGGGCGATCGGGCCGGTGAACATCGGCTTGCGGATCGCCTTCCAGTCCCCCATCCGGACGGCCTGCGACGAGCCTTGCTCGTAGAACTCCCAGTAGAGATAGGGGTGCTCCTTCTGCTCGCCGTCGTGGCCGAGGATGGCCGGCAGGAAGCTGAGGCTGTCGATGTCCTTCGGCGGCTCGACGCCCGCCAGCGCGGCGAGGGTGGCCATGACGTCGCCGAAGTAGCCGACGTGGTGCGAGACCGTCCCCGCCGGGACGTGCCCCGGCCATCGCACGATCATCGGCACGCGGATGCCCCCTTCATACATGTCGCGCTTGGTCCCGCGCAACGGGCCGTTCGAGTCGCTGGCATCCGGATTGTGGCCCCCCTCGCGGTGCGGGCCGTTGTCCGACGAGAAGAAGACGATCGTCCTCTCGTCGATCCCGTCCCGCTTGAGCCTCTCGAAGAGGAGGCCGAGGTCGGCGTCCATCCGGGTGATCATCGCGGCGTGCGCCTTCTCGGGCGCGGGCCAGTCGCGATCCTTGTAGGGGCCCAGGTCGGGGACCTCCATCCCGTCCTTGCCGGCCTCGTTGTTGGCGTGCGGGATCGTCAGCGCCAGGTAGAGGAAGAAGGGCCGGTCCTTGTGCCGGTCGACGAACCCGAGCGCCTCGCGGGCGAACAGGTCGTGGCTGTAGTCGAGCTTCTTCGAGGCCACCCCCTGTCCGACCGCCCCCTCGTTCGGCACGACGTTCCGCAGAGGCTCGCGATGCTCGTCGCGCATCAGGAAGGTCGGGTAGTAGTTGTGGGCGTGGGTCTGGTCGAGGTAGCCGAAGAACGAGTCGAAGCCCTGCCGGGTTGGGACGCCGTCGGACCCCTCGTGGCCGAGCCCCCACTTGCCGATCAGGGCGGTGTCGTAGCCGGCGCCCTTGAGGATCTCGGCCACGGTCACGTCGTCGGGGCGGAGGTTCGTCTTGGCGTTGCCTCGGATCAGGCAGTGCCCGGTGTGCTTGCCGGTCATCAGCACGCACCGCGACGGGGCGCAGACCGTCGAGCCGGCGTAGAAGTCGGTGAACCGCCTCCCCTCGGCGGCCAGGCGGTCGAGGTTCGGCGTCCGGATCTGCTCCTGCCCATAGCAGCCGAGGTCGCCGTACCCCAGGTCGTCGGCCAGGATGAAGAGGATGTTCGGCCGCGACCCCGGCGCGTCGGCCCTCGCCGACATCGGTCCCTGCGCCAGCGCGGCGAGGATGATCCCTGCGGTGACTGCGGTCCTCGGGGATGTCATGAGCGGTCTCCTTCGCGTGGATCGGCCGGACCTTGCACGAATCCCGGGCTTCGCCCAAGATACGAGGAGGGTGTGCGCCGGGGAAGCGCGAAGGGGTCCCCGTTCGGGGAGGCGGTCCCATGCTCGCGACGGTCGGGATGGTCGGGATCGCCCTGGCGCTTCAGGTCCCGCCGCCGTCGCCCGCGACCACCCCGTCGGCCGACCTCGGCCGGGCGCGCCGGGGGGTCGTCCTGGTCGAGACGATGCAGCTCTCGGGGCTGGCCTCGCGCCTGGAGGCGACGGGCGACCGCGGGGCGGCCGAGGAGGTCCGGGCCCGGGTCGAGCCGCCCCCCCCGGCCGACGGACCGTCGCGGTTCGTCCCCCTGCCCGAGGTGGTCCCCGCCCCGGCCGCAAGGCCGCCCGGCGCCGCCCCGCCCTGGCGCGCCGACCTGCGAGAGGTCCGCGAGACGTCGGCCAAGGCTCTCTTCGCGCTGGCCGAGAGGGCGGGATCGGCCAGGCATTACGCCCTGGCCGACGAGTGCCTCCGCGCCGTCCTCGACCGCCAGCCCGACCACAAGGAGGCGCGAAGGCTCCTGGGCTACGTGCCGCACGACGGCGGCTGGGCGACGCCGTTCGCCGCCGCCAAGCTCAAGGCGGGGTGGGTCAACCACCCGATCTTCGGCTGGGTCGAAGGGTCGTGGGTGCCTCACCTGGAGAAGGGGGAGCTGCCCGCCCCGAAGGCGAGGGGCCAGACCCTGACCCGCTGGCTCCCCGCCGAGGAGGCCGACCGGCTCCACGGCCGGTGGGCCGACGCCTGGTCGATCGCCACCGAGCACTTCGCGATCCGGACCGACGTGCCGCTCTCGGAGGCGATCGCCTTCAGCCGGCAGCTCGAGGCCTTCCACGACCTGTTCACGGCGCTCCTGGCCGACGTGATCGCCGTCGGCGAGGGCCTCCACCTGCCCTTGGCGCAGAGGTTCCGCGACAAGAGCCTGGCGGGCGAGAAGCCCGAGCCGCCGCACCAGGTCTCCTACTTCGCCTCGAAGGAGGAGTTCGTCGAGGCGCTCACGCCGCTCGAAGGCCCCGGCATCGCGAGCAGCCTCGGGCTCTTCATCCCGCCCCGGGCGGGGCAGGGGCGGCGCGCCCCGGCCTACTTCTACCACGACCCGGGGGGGCCGATCGAGGCGACGGCCACGCTCTACCACGAGGTCTCGCACCAGCTCCTGTTCGAGATGGCCGGGCCCAACGCCTACCTCAAGAACGCGGGCAACTACTGGGTCTTCGAGGGGCTCGGGACCTACTTCGAGACCGTCGTGCCCGGCCCCGATGGTACGCTGGAGGTCGGCGGGCTGGTCGGCCCGAGGATCGAGCAGGCGAGGGCCCGGCTCGTCCGGGGGCGCGAGTTCATCCCGATCGAGCGGTTCGTGGCGATGGGCCAGTCCGAGTTCAAGGGGGGCGGCGGGGGGGCGATGATCCTCCGCTGGCAGGAGGCGGAGGCGCTGGCCGTCTTCCTGATGCAGGCGCGAGGTCGAGCCTACCGCGACGGCTTCCTCGACTACGTCAAGGACGCCTACCGCGGCCGGATCAAGGGGACCGCGGGCCAGACGCTCTCCGGGCGCCTCGGCGTCCCCTACGCGACGCTCGACGCCCAGTTCCTCGACTTCCTGAAGGGCGCCGAATCCGCCCCGGAGGCGCGCTGACCCGAGGCGCGTCGTCGGCCCCTCGTCACTCGCCGACGTAGGGGATCAGCGCCATGAAGCGGGCGCGCTTGACGGCGTCGCTGGACGCCCTCTGGAAGGCGGCACAGTTGCCGCTCCTCTTGCGCGAGAACATCTTGCTCTGATTGGTGCAGAGCTTCTTGAGCAGGCCGACGTCCTTGTAGTCGACGTAGGCGGGGCGGGGGCATCCTTCGGGCGTGCAGAACCGGCACCGATTCTTGCGGTTCCGGCCGAATCGTTTCCTCGGCATAAACCTGGTGTCCTCGACGAGCCGACGGCCACCGCCTCGACGATCCTCGACGCGGTCCGAACGGGCGGGAAACCGCGATCTTAGGGATTTCCCCATCCCGAGTCAAGGTCGAGTCGGGACCTGCATCGCCGCGGGGTGTAGCTCTCGATCCTGGAGATTTGCCCCGGCCGCTGGTATGACTGGGCGATTCCCCTCTGCTGGGGGTAGCCCGATGGCCCGGATGGTCGAGGTGCGGACCGAGCTGGAGTCGATCCTCGTCGAGCAGGCCCTGGCCATGGCCCGCGAGCTGGAGGCGGTCACCGATGCGGCCGCCGACGGCGCCGTCCTGGCCGAGGGCGAGCGGGCCGCCGCCCGACGACCCCTCCGAGGGGCCGTTTGGACCCCTCCGGAGGCCCTATGAGACCCCGTCGAGGCCCCCGATCGGCACCGAAATCCCCCCCGCGCCGGCCGCGACGACCGGGGCGAGCGGCGCGCACCCCCAGGCCGCCGCGATCCCCGCCCCTTCGGGGCCCGAATCGGAGGCCACCCGCTCGACCTCGGGATCGACCGAAGTCGATCCGCATTGAGCGTTTATGGCTGGATCGCCGGCCGATTTCGCTTGCTCTGAAAATAACCCGGACCTCAGGCGGCCAACGGGGTTGCGCCGTACTCCCGGTATCCCGCCCCCTCCCTCAACAGCTTAGCGATGATCACGAGGGTCTTGTGCCCCACCGCCACCGGCGCCCCCTCCTGGCCCAGCCGCTTCGACCACCGCCGGTAGGTCGCGCCGAGGATCGTCCCCCGGGCCTGCACCGCCGCCCACGCCACCGGCACCAGGACCGCGCGCGGCCACACGCTCCCCTTGGGCGCCCGGCCGCTCCGCCGCGCCGCCGCCGCTCTGATCGTCGCCCGGGCACATCCCCGCCCAACTCGCCCGCTGCCCCGCCGTCGCGAACCGGGTCATGTCCGGCCCGATCTCCGCCACGATCACCTCGGCCGCCGTGGCGCCGCGGCCCGCGATCGTCCGCCGCCGCGCCGCCGCCGCGGCGAACGGGGCCATCGCCGCGGCGATCCGGTCCTCCAGCCGCGCGCCCCGGTCCTCGGTGTGCTCGATCCGGTCCAGCAGCAGCCGCAGCAGGGAGCGGTGGTGCTCGCCGACGCGGCCGGCCAGCGCCTGCTTCAGCCGGGGGGCCTTGCCCCGCAGCCGCTCCCGCGCCAGCTCGGCCAGCGCACGGGGCCTCCCGGCCGGCGATCAGCGCCCGGATCATGGCGCGGCCCGAGACCCCGAGCCCGTCGCTGGCGGCGCCGGCCGGCTTGATGTCGGCCTCCTCCGGCACCTCCGGCACCCGGTCGACGACCGCGACGCGGTCGTGGACCGGCTCCGTCCGCTGCCGCGTCAGGGCGCGCAGGGCGCGGACCTCCGGCGGCGGCACGAAGCCGGGCGCCAGCAGGCCGTGCGCCAGCAGCCGCGCGATCCACGCGGCGCCCTTGACGTCGGTCTTGCCGCCGGGGACCTGCTTGATGGGGCGGGCGTTGACCAGCAGCGGCGCGAAGCGATCCCCCAGCAGGTGCCGATCGGCTCCCAGTAAACGCCGGTCGATCCCATCGCGACATGGCGGACCCCCGCGGCCTCGAGCCAATCGCCCAGAGCCGGCAGCTCGGCGGTCCTGGTGCCGAAGGTGCGGACCTGGCAGCGCGCCTGGCCATCGGGGTCGGCGCGGCGGATGCAGGCGACGACGGTCTCCTTGTGGACGTCCAGTCCGGCACCGCAGCGGTGGATCAGGTCCATCGGGGTGGCTCCGGGGTGATATCGGCTCGGCGATGGTCTCGGCCCCGGGGCGACCTCGGCGCATCGAGCCGTTTGCTCTGCGTGCTCCCCGGGTGGTCCGGGGGCGACGGGGTCGGGTCCGACGTGGCGTCGGTCGCGGTCGGGGCCCGGTTCGTCTCCGGGCCGAGGCACCAAAGAGAAGACGGCCTTGCCCCGGGCCGAGTCCCTCCGGGATAGACCCGATGCGATCCATTTTCATGGGGTCGGGTGCCTGAGTCATCCCCACTTCTGGGCGACCTCGATGGTTGCCCAGCGGCCCATCCGTAACAACTCGGCCGGCAAGTAGTTGGTCCGGCGAAGCATCGCCCGGCCGATCGTGAAGGCGCTGCACTCGCGCGCACGCCGGTTGGTGCACCAGGCCGACGGATCATAGTCCAGCTGCGCCCGCAGGCCCAGGCCCACCAGCAGCAGGTAGGCCAGCGCCACGATCAGCAGGAAGCGGTCGAACCGCTCCACCTTCTGGATCCGCGTGTTCCGCAGCGCCAGGCCGTTGCGCCGGCTCTTGGCGTCGCGGAACAGCTCCTCGACGCTCATCCGTCGGGCGTAGAGCTGGCACAAGGCCTCGGCTCGCCCGTCCAGGTCGGTCATCAGGTACCACGGCTCGTCCCGCTCCTTCGGCAGGCCCGGCCGCCAGCGGATCGCGACGTGGTGCGTCACCCGCGCATCCTTGCGGTGCCGCACGTCGCGCAGCACGTGCGCCATCCCCTTGTGGACCGGATACCGGCTCAGGACGCCCCGATACCGCGCCCGGCGACGGTCACCGCCGGCTTGATCCGCACCACGTAGCGGGACCCTAGCTCCTGGCAGACGGCGGCCCACGCGGCCCGGCCGAACCCGCGGTCGGCCAGGATCACCACCGCGACCGATGCGGGGATCGACGTGGCGCAACAGCCGCAGCAGGCCCTCCTCCAGGCCGTTCTGGCTGCGCAGCAGCCTCCATTCGGGATAGCTGGCCCACAGCAGCGGCACGGCGCGGCCGCCGATTCTGGCGGCGGCCATCAGGCAGTGGAAGGAGCGGACCTCGGTCCAGTCGAAGCTGACGATCAGCCGCTTCTTCCGCTCGCGCACCAACCGGGCGATGACGCCGGCCATGGCGTCGGCGACCTCGACGCGGGCGTTGTCGGTGAACCGCCAGGCGCGCTTGATGGCACCCTTGGCGGTGGTCGGGCCGGCTAACCGGCGGCCGATCGTGGCGAGGTTGGGCCGCTCGATGCGGATGGCGGCGGCCACCAGCACGGCCAGGGTGCGCGACTGGCTCGGCAGCAGGTCCGAGGTAACGCAGGCGACCCATCCGAGGATAGACTGTGGGGACACGGTGGCTCCCTCCGGGGTGCGGTGATCGGTTGGTGTGGTAACCCCGATTGTCCCGCACGCAAGGTCGGGAGCCACTGTGTCTTCCTTTCCAGAGCCGCGGTGGGGATGACTCAGGGCGGGTGCCCCTCCCGAGGGGCATGACCGTTCGTTTCGGGAAATTCGCTCCGCGGGCCGCACACGTTTACCGTAGCTAGTTTGTCTCTATAAGTTTAAGCAAAATTTCCCGGTCCATATCCACCGCGAGCGCATGCCCTGTCCAGGCGGCATGTCCAACAGAAAATGACAGATCGAAGACGTGTTTTAAAAGGGGACAGGGATCGATCGTGGGATGTGACGCGGATGTTGAGTATCGTCGACGATCCTCGACGATCGTCGACAATGCTCGCTACCCAAGATGCCAATCCTCATCCGGTGCAAGATCGGCTCCTGATCCGAATGGCACGAGGATAACCTAAGCCTCTACGCCCGCTGAAGTTTCATCCGAACGCACAAGTGGGATAGGAGCGACCTCCTTGGATGGTATCTTGGTGGTTCTGACACACCCACCATCACCACGCCAAGGAGGCCCCCGTGGTCCAGTCGACCGCCTCGACCGCTCGCGACCGATCCCAGTCCTTGCGCCAGCAGTTCAACCACGAGGAGGGACTCCCCTTCCTCAGGCTCCTCACCAGGACCACGGTCGAGGCGGCTTGCCGTCATCTCGACCATCGCTGGCGCGATCGCATCTCCACGCCGTGGATCACCCTGGGCATCTTCCTCTCTCAGGTCCTTTCCGCGGACCAGTCTTGCGACCAGGCCGTGGATCGACTCCAGAGGTGCCGCCACGATCAGAAGCTCCCCAAGGTCGCCACCGACACCGCCAGCTACTGCGAGGCCCGTGGGCGCTTGCCCGAGGGGCTCACCTGGGATCTGGTCCGACAGACCGGGCGATCGATCCATCAAAAGGCCGAGGCATCTTGGCCCTTTCACGGGCGATCCGTCCAGATCATCGACGGTCCTTCCGTCGTCATGCCCGACACCCCCAAGAACCAGGCGGCGTATCCGCAACCGAACAGCCAAGCGCCTGGGCTGGGGTTCCCGATCGCCCGCATCCTCGTGGTCTTCAGCCTGGCCGTGGGGACGGTGCTCGAGGCCGCCGCGGGCCCGTACCAGGGCAAAGCGACCAGCGAACTGGCCTTGCTTCGTCCGATCATCGACCGGTTCCAGGCCGGCGACATCGTCCTGGCCGACCGCTTCTTCTGCTCGTACTGGGTCATCGCAGCCTTGCAGGCGCGCGGCGTCGACGTGGTGGTGCGACTGCATCAGTGTCGCACGGCGGACTTCCGCCGCGGACGGCAGGTCGGCCGGGAGGACCACATCGTCACCTGGTCGAAGCCCGAGCAGGTCCCCGACTGGATGACTCGCGCCGAGTACGAGGCGATGCCGGCCGCGCTGACGGTTCGGGAGCTGCGCGTGCGGGTCAAGGACCAGACCGAACGAGCCCGTCGCCTGATCGTCGTCACCACCCTCCTGGACGCCAAGACCTACCCGGCCCAAGGGGTGGGGGATCTGTTCCGTCAGCGGTGGCACGCGGAGCTGGATCTCCGCGCGTTGAAGACCCACATGAAGATGGAGATGCTGAGGACGAGAAGTCCGGGGATCGTGCGCAAGGAGATCGCGATGCATCTCCTGGCGTACAATTTGATCCGCGGACTGATGGCCGAGGCCGCACGAGTTGAGCAGGTGAAGCCGCGGGCGCTGAGTTTCCTGGGGGCCGCCCACACCGTGCGCTCGTTCGAGGAGGGTCATCTGTACGAGCCGAAGTGGATCGAGGCGGATCTGCCGCGCTTGTTGGAGTTGATCGGCGAGAAGCGGTTGGAGGACCGTCCGGATCGCTACGAACCCCGGGCTGTGAAACGACGTCCGAAGCCGCACCCGTTGCTACGCATGCCCCGGAAGAGGGCCCGGCGTCTCATCGAGCGCGGCAAACACATCTATAACAAAGCTTAGGATGGAGGACGCGTCTTGTCGATCGGAAGCCTTTGCGGTCGATCGCGATGCGTTATCCTCGTGCCATTCACCCCTGACCCCTTTCCCTCTTCTTGATCCCTTTCCCTCTTCTGACCCCTTTCCCCCTCCGGGTTGTGGCAACGGGTCCACGACACCTCGCGAGGTCAGGTCCGGGAAGCGGCCGGCAAGGGCCCCGAACTCATCGCCGGCAGCATCGACAACCAGACGGTCAAGGCGACCCGGACCAGCAGCACGCGGGGGTACGACGCGGGGAAAAAATCGACGGGATCAAGCGGCATGTGTCAGTGGACACGATGGGTTTGGTCCTCGCGGTGGTCGTCCATTCGGCCAAGATCCAAGACCGTGACGGGGCCAAGCTCGTCTTCGTTCGGGCGAAGGTCACGGGGGGTTGGCCCAGGAGGGGACGCGTCCGGGCCGATGGCGGCTGCGCAGGCAAACTGATCGGGTGGGTTTTGGTCCGGGGTATAACCAGAAGTTGTGTACGAGAGGGTGAAGGGCGGCGGGGTATCCTTGGTGATGCAACCGTTACGAGCACACCATTTGGCCCACGAGGCCGAGGAGTACCCCGCCATGAGTCAGTCTACAACCGACATCCGCATCGTGCCCTCGCCGCAGGGCCAAGACGTGCTGACGGACATCCTCCGAGCGGGTGCCCGGCGGTTGCTGGCCGAGGCCATCGAGGCCGAGGTCGCCGCCTGGATCGATGACCGCGCCGACGTGCGGGACGAGCAAGGACACCGCCAGGTGGTCCGTAACGGCCACCTCCCCGAGCGGACGGTCCAGACCGGCATCGGACCCGTCGAGGTCCAGCGACCCAGGGTCCGAGACCGCCGGCCCGCCGACCAGCGGGAGGCCTTCTCTTCGGCGATCCTGCCGCCCTACCTGAAGAAGACCCGGAGCCTGGAGGGGCTGGTCCCCTGGCCCTACCTCAAGGGCGTCAGCACCGGCGACTTCGCCGAGGCCCTCCAGGCGCCCCTCGGCCCCGACGCCCCGGGGCTGTCGGCGACGACCGTCACCCGGCTCAAGGCGGCCTGGGAGGCCGACCACGAGGCGCGGAGCAAGCGGTCGCTCAAGGGCAAGCGTTATGTCTACGCCTGGGCCGACGGCGTGCACTTCAACATCCGCCTGGAGGGGGGACGGCAGTGCATCCTCGTCCTGATGCGGGCCACCGCCGAGGGGAAGAAGGGGCTGATCGCCATCGCCGACGGCCACCGCGAGGGCGAGCAGTCGTGGAAGGAGCTGCTGCTCGACTGCAAGGCCCGTGGCCTGGAGGTCGAGCCGAGCCTGGCGATCGGCGACGGGGCGCGCGGCTCCTGGAAGGCGATGCGTCGGGTGTGGGGGACGACGCGGGAGCAGCGGTGCTGGGTGCCCAAGACGGCCGACGTGCTCGACAAGCTGCCCGAGGGCGCGCAGGCGAAGGCCAAGCGGATGCTGCACGAGATCTGCCTGGCCGAGAGCCGTGCGAGGGCCGAGGAGGCGTTCGACCTGTTCGTGATGGACCTACGAGGCGAAGGACCCGAAGGCGACGGGGTGCCCGTCCAGGGATCGCGACGTGCTGCTGACGTCCTACGACTTCCCGGCGGGGCACTGGATGCACATCCGGACCACCAACCCGATCGAGGGTGTGTTCTCGACGGTGCGGCTGCGGCACGACAAGGCGAAGGGCAACGGGAGCCGGTCGGCGTGCCTGACGATGGTGGTCAAGCTGATGGAGGGTGCATCAAAAGGTTGGCGGTCGTTGAACGGTTCGCCGTTGCTGGCCGAGGTCGTCAAGGGGACGGTTTTCATCGACGGTGTCAAGGAGAAGCCCGCCGCCTGAAGAATCCTCAAACACAACTCTTGCACTTATACGCATCCCGAAAAATTTATACCCGGTCTGTTGCGGGAACTGCCGATTAGGCAAGATGAGGCCGCCCGAATCACTGCACGGAGGTCTCATCAATGTTCGTCGCCGATCACCATACCACCGAAGAACTCCGGGAACTCGCCCAGGACTTCAACCAGAAGCGAATCTGGCGCCGCGCCCAGGCCGTCGTCCTCGCCAAGCAGGGGCGAACCGCCACCGACATCGCGGACGCCCTTGGGTGTTCCCTCAAGGCCGTCAAGAACTGGGTCGCTCAATACAACACCGGAGGGATCGAGGCCCTCTACGAGCGACCCCGGAGCGGGCGACCGCCGCTGTTGGACCCGGCGGAATACCCCCGGTTGAAGCAACGCCTGGGCGAACCGCCTCGTCCCGAGGACGGCGTCTGCACCCTCCGGGGCCTCGACGTCCGGCAGATCCTCGGCGCGAATTCGGTGTGTTGATGAGCCTCCAGGCCGTCTACGACCTGCTCCAGCGCCTGGGCTACAGCGGCCTGATGCCGCGACCGCAGCACGAGGACGCCAACCCCGAGGTGCAGGGGCTCTTCAAGGAGATCGTCGTCGATCAGATCGACGCCATCGCGCAGCAGCACCCGGGCCGGGAGTTGCGGATCTACTTCGAAGACGAGGCGCGGTTCGGCACGCAGGGGACGATCACGCGGGTCTGGGCCCCGAAGGGGTCGCGGCCGAGGGCCGTGCGGCAGAACGGGCGGGAGTGGCTGTACGTGTTGATGGCCGTCTGCGCCAGCACGGGGGCGGCCTCGGCGCTGATCATGCCGGGATTGAACACCGGCGTACTCAACCTGTTCCTGGAGCAGTTCTCCGGCGAGTTGCCGGCAGGGGTCCACGCGGTGTTGATCTGGGACGGGGCGGGCTATCACACGGGCAACGATCTGGTCGTCCCGAGCAACGTGAGCCTGATCCCACTGCCGCCGTACTCGCCCGAGTTGAACCCGGTGGAGGACCTGTGGCATTACCTGCGTGCGCATCACTGGTCCAATCGGGAGTACGAGGGCTACGAGGGCCTCAAGACGGAGGCCATCCGGAGCCTCCTTGCCGTCTCAGACGCGAAGACGCTCAAAAGCATCTGCAACACCGATTACGTGCAGCAAAGGGCATAAACTTTCCGGGTTCCGTATTACCCCTTGGTCCTTGTGTTGCTCTGTCGAAATCCTCGGTTTTTCACGCTTGCATGCAGACGGCCAGGTTCTTGTTTTCTCCTACGAAATCGGCTCAATGCCTGCGTGCGAGATCGCTTGAAAATCGAGGTTTTCGACAGAGCATCCTTGTGTCAGTGGGTCCTGGAGATTGTCAAGCGCAACGAAGACGTCAAGGGTTTCCAGCTGCTCCCCAAGCGATGGGTGATGGAGCGGACTTTCTCACTCATGACTCTCGAACTGCCGCCGCCTGAGCAAGCATTATGAGTATTGGGACGAGACGGGTGAGGCGATGATCCATCGGGCCATGATTCACCTGATGCTGCGTCGGCTCGCCAAAAAACCGACGAAGACCGTGATTACCTGAATTGCCGCGCTCGTTCTCAGGGATTCTTCATCGCTCTTCGACACGCACCATTCAAGCGTGCGTCCGGCCATCAGGCCGTGGTCGGGGCCACCGCTTCGGGGCGATCGACGACCGCCGGGGTGATGTCCGGCGACGGCGACCGGGACAGGCGGACCACGAAGCGACTGCCCCGGCCCGGCTCGCTCTCTGCGGCGATCGTGCCGCCGTGCGTCGCGGCGATGCGCCGGGCGACGGCCAGTCCTAGTCCCACCCCCGGGTGGCCGAGCCGGCGGGCTGACTCGGCGCGATAGAACGGCTCGAAGACGCGCGGGAGGTCCCCGGCCGGGATGCCGCACCCGCGATCCTCCACCGACAGCGCGACGGCGCCGGGCTCGCTCCAGGTGCGGACGATGATCGGCGTGCCCGGTCCGCTGTACTTGCACGCGTTTTCGAGCAGGTTGTCCAGCAACTGGCCGAGCAGCGGCCGGTGCGCCCGGGTCCAGGGCGGGCCCCCGTCGGGCCCCTCGAAGCGCAGGTCGGCCGCCCGCTCGTGGCCGGACCAGGTGCGGAGGTGGTCGGCGACCCAGGCGGCCAGGTCCAGGCGTTCCAGGTCGGGCAGTTCGGCCTCGGCGTCGGCCCGGGCGAGGAACAGCAGCGCCTCGACGACCCGCCAGAGCCGGGCGGCGTCGTCGTGGAGCCGGTCTAAGCGTGTGGCCGAGGTTCCCCTACAATTCCGGTATGATCCGCATCCACCTCGATGACGCCACCCGCGATGAGCTGCAAACCCTTCGCCGGGCCGACCTACCGCCCCGGGCGCGGGACCGCCTGGAGATGGTCTGCCTCGCCGACGCCGGGTGGGCGGCGCCTCGGATCGCCGACCACCTCGGCTACTGCGGGCACACCGCCCGCGCCGTGCTCAAGGACTTCCTCGGCCGCGGCATCGCCGCGCTGTTCCCCCGCCGCACCGGGCCGCCACTCGACGACGCCCGACGCCGCGAGGTGACCGGGGCGCTGCGGGCCCTGCTCGGCGACGACCGCACCTGGACCAGCCGCCAGCTCAGCCAGGCGCTCGTCCCCCGCGGGATCGCGCTGAGCCCGCGCCAAATCCGCCGCTACCTCGGGCTGCTCCGGCCGCGCTGGGGCCGGACCGCCGGCTGGCTGCGGCACAAGCAGGACCCGGCCAGGGTCGCGCGGGCCAAGCGGGTGCTGCTCAACCTGAAGCACAAGGCCCGGGCCGGCCGGATCAAGCTCTACTACCTCGACCAGTGCGGGTTCGCGCCGACGCTCCCGACGGCCTACACCTGGGCGCTGCCTCGGCAGCGGAAGCGGGTCAAGTCCGAGGCCCCGCAGGGGCGGCGGGTCAACGCGATGGCCGCCTACCGCCCCTACGGCGGGCGGCCGCGGCTGGATGTCTTCACCGCGGAGCGGACGTGGGACTCGTACGATTTCCTGGCATTCGTGCGGTCGCTGCCATGGTCGAAGGTGCCGCGGGTGGTGGTCCTGGACAACGCCAGCCTGCACACCAGCGGGGTCGTGAGGCGGGCGCGGGCGGGTCTGGCGGCGGCGGGGATCTACCTGTACTTCCTGCCGCCGTACAGCCCGGAGCTGAACGAAATCGAGCCGGTCTTCCGCCAGGTCAAGTACCAGGAGATCCCGGTGCGGAGTCATGCCACGCGGGCGGGGCTGCGCGAGGCCGTCGAAGGCGGGTTCGACTCCTACAGCCGAAGCTTGCGGGCGAAAAGTGAAAAGAAACCCCGGCGGGCAGCTTAGGACGCGCGCGTGCTCCTCGATGGTGCGCGGGCGGCGGCGGGCGACCTCGATCGCGGCGATCAGGGCGGCCAGCGGGGTCCGGAGCTGGTGCGACGCCTGGCCGGTGAACTACCTCTGCCGCTCCAGCGCCACGTGCAGGCGGTCGAGGAGCCCATTGAAGCTGCGGGCGAAGTCCTCCAGCTCGTCGCGGGTCCCCGGGCTGGGCAGCCGGCCGTCGTCGAAGGGCATGGCGCGGGCCGACTCCGCCATGAGGGCCAGCGGGGCGAGGGCACGCCGGGCGAAATGGCGCCCGATCACCGCGGCCAGCGTCCAGAGTCCCAGCGAGATCAGCGGTAGGATGGCCGCCAGCCATCGGATCTCGGCCTCCACCGGCTCGATCGAGGCCCACGCGGCCAGCACACGAGGCGGGCGCTCGTGGGGCGGCGTGGCGCCTTTGCGCTCGTCCCGCGCCGTCGGCCCGGGGCGACGCTTCCGACCCCCAGCCTCGTGCGGCCCGCGAAGGGGGCGTCCGCCGCCGATCTTCCGCGCGAGCACCCGCCATCGCAGGCCGTCGGGCCCCTCGATCGTCGTCGCGACGTCCACCGCGAGCGGGCCGAGGTCGCGGCCGTCGAGGACCATCGGCCGCCCGGCGCCCGGCGCGCTCTCGACCCTCCGCCCCGCCTCGTCGTAGATGGCCCAGGTCACGCGGCCGCCCTGGCCCTCGGGGCGATCCGGGAAGCGGTCCAGCGTCGCCTCCAGCTCCTGGTCCAGGGCGAGCCGCAGGCGCAGCCCGGCGAGGTAGTACAGGCACGCGGAGAACCCGCCGAGGGCCAGCGCCAGCGCCATGAGGAAGGCGACTGAGACGCGCGTGACCAGGCTCATGGGGCCTCCTCGGCCGCCGGAGGGGGCGAGTCGGCGAGCAGGTAGCCCCGGCCCCGGACCGTCTGGATCAACCTCGGGCCCCGCGCCTCCAGCGCCCGGCGCAGCCCCTTGATGTGGACGTCCAGCGTGTTGGAGACGAAATCGTAGTCCTCGCCCCAGACGTGCCCGTAGATCCGCGCCGCGACACGACCTCGTCGGGATGGCGGAGGAAGAAGATGAGCAGGGCCATCTCCTTGGCCGTCAGGTCGAGCGGGTGTCCGGCCCGCTCGGCCCTCTGCGCCGCCAGGTCGACGCGCACGTCGCGATAGGAGAGCGTCACGACCTCGGCCGGCCGCCCGCGACGGATCAGGGCGCGGCGCGGGCCAGCAGCTCCTCGAAAGCGAACGGCTTGCACAGGTAGTCGTCGGCACCGCCGTCGAGGCCGCGCACCCGGTCGCTGACCGCGTCGCGCGCCGTGAGGAAGAGCACGGGCGTGTTCCCGCCCGCGCGGCGATGGCCCTCCAGTACCGCCAGGCCGTCCGGGCCGGGCAGCCACCAGTCGAGGATGACGAGGTCCCAGTCGCCGGCCCGCAGCGCCTCGCGGGCCGCGTCGCCGTCGGCGGCGTGCAAGACGGCGAAGCCCTCGTCCGACAGCCCGTCGACGATCGATCGGGCGAGGCTCGCGTCGTCCTCGACGAGCAAGACCCGCTTCTCCATGACCCTCCCCGCGAGCTGCCGTTGCCGATCGCCTCAAGCATGGACAGAACACCGCCATCTCCGATTACAACACAGCCGGCGGGTCGGCGGGAGGCGAGTCCGCCAGATGAAGCGGATTTCATGTGCGGGGCCGACGATCCGGCCCGGACCTGCACGAGTCCTCGGCCCGGAGTGCGACGATGAAGGGGATTTTAGGGTTTCTCACCGCCCGAGCGAGGGGCCCGGGCGCTAGGATCTCACGGACGACGGGCCGTCCCGCAGTGGTGGACGGAGCCGGGCTTCCCAGGAATCAAGACGCCAAACACGGGTGAAAATCGGATGAACATGACGCATCCCCGATCCAGCCGCCGCGCGTTCCTCGGCACGCTCGCCCTCGGCACCTCCGCCGCCTCCGCCCTCACGGCCCGGGGCGCCTTCGCCGAGGAGCTGACCCGGACCCCGACCACGAATGAGGGGCCGTACTTCCCGAAGAAGCTCCCCCTCGACACCGACAACGACCTGCTGATCATCAACGACGCGATCACCCCCGCCGTCGGCGAGGTCACGCACCTCAGCGGCCGCCTCTTCGACTCCAAGGGGGACCCGCTCCGCAACGCCGTCATCGAGATCTGGCAGTGCGACCGCGACGGCACCTACCTCAAGCAGCACCAGCAAGGCCAAGAGGAGTTCGACACGAACTTCCAGGGATACGGCCGCTTCCTGACCAGCTCGACCGGCGAGTACTACTTCCGGACGATCAAGCCGGTCCCCTATCGGGGCCGCCCCGCGGCCCACATCCACGCGAGGGTCTGGAAGGGGGACAAGAAGCTGCTGACGACCGAGTGCTTCATCAAGGGCTTCCCGGGGAACGAGCGGGACGGTCAGTTCCGCAGCATCCGGAGTCGCGATCCCAGGGGCCACGAGACCCTCTGCCTGGACTTCGCCCCGGTCAAGGACTCCGGGATCGGCGAACTCGCCGCGAGATGGGACATCGTCCTCGACTATACGCCGCGGGCCTGAGCCGCCCGCCGGGCGCCGCCCAGCCCTTTGCGTGAAGGCCCTTGTCACGAGAAAGAGAGCCCTGGGGAGTCCACCGGGGCTCTCCTCGTTCACCGGGCGGGAGATTTGCCGGCCGTGGGTCCGCGAAGGCACTTCACTTGCGGGCATCGATCGATCCGAGGACGGTGGCTACGCGTTCCGGGATCGGGCGTTCGCCGGGGCACGGTGAAGCGGTTGGCGAGACGGAGCCTGGAGGACGGGAAAGGGGTCAGAATGCTTGAATGGATTCAAATAATTGGGATTGTTTGTTCGGTTTAAACAACCCTGATTACTTTGTCCTGACGCCCCCTTGAATTTGGAGTCGTCGGCTCATGGCAATTCATCTCCAGAGGAAGGCAACGATGCCGCAGGCCAGGACATTGGAAAGGGTGTGCACACCAGCCTGGCAGGATCGATCCGTTGCCGATCCGCTCGTTGATGTAGCAGATCAGCCAGCCCGCGACGGCGGGCGGGACGACCACCAGGGCGATCCGGCCGGGCGTGGGCGCCGGGCCTGCCGGCGTCAGGAACAGGAGGCCGTGGATCGCCCCGAAGGTCGCAGCCTGCACGGTGCATCCGGCGGCGAAGCCCAGCCACCGGATCGCCCTCTTGGCCAGGAAACCCCGGAAGAGGATCTCCTCGGACAGGGAGGTCTGGAACACGGCGTAGAGGATCAACAAGAGCACGGAGCGGCCGGAGAAGCCGAGCGAGCGGAGCTGCCCCGCGACGGTGTGGGGTGCCGTGGCCACGCCCTTGAACCCCGGCATCGAGAGCAGGGGGAGCACGAGCAGAGGACCCGCCAGGCCGGCGGCGACGGCACACCGCATGGCCCGGCGGGTCGGGCGGATCAGCCCGATGTAGGCGAGGAAGCCTTTCGCACCGCGCCTTGTGATCGCGTAAGTGATGAACGGGACGGTCGTGAAGAGGACGACCTGAAGGAGGGCGGACAGGAGGGGAGCCAGGAGGGTCAACAGCGGCCGTTTCACCTGGGATTGCGACCTCAAGAACGTCCCGAGATGACGGCTGGCCCGGGGTGGTTGGGTTGCGGCACGCGACCCCGGCAACCCTCAATCCGGGAGGTGATTCGGTCTCCGCTCCTGGGTATTGGCCGATTCCTCACCCCATCCCCGGAGGATCGCGTAAACCCCGTCGCGCCAGCCGGCCAAGCCGCTGGCGTACCACCGCGAGAAGGGGCGGTCGCTCGGGCCGCCGGGGAGGGTCGAGTGCAGGATCGTCGGTGGCCAGGTCGGTCACGTAGCGGTACGACGGCCCGCTGGCGGACGTGCGGCCCCGGTCGCGGAGGATCTGGCCCTGGTGGACCGTCGCCCGGCACCCCCTGCAGCCCGATCGGGCCGCGGTCGAGGCCCGAGCAGGCGGGGCAGCTTGCCCCCGAGCAGGATGTGCTCGCAGCACGATCCGGCGCCCCTCGCCGTAGGGCCGCGCCTCGCCCGCGCGCCAGGGCCGCGCACAGAGGCGGCCCGGTAGACTTCCGCCCGCGACCGGCCGCCGAACCAGCGCGACGTCTCCGAGAGCAGCACGCGGTCGAACTGGCCGTAGTACATGCCCAGCAGCGCCGTCTCGTCGAGCAGGTGGTCGGCGACCGCGAGGCCGAGCCGGGGCTTGCCGCCGAAGACCTCGACGAACAGGGTGCGGTAGAACCGCTCGAACAGGGACGCGCCCCGCGAGTCGTCGTCGTAGCCGCAGGTCCCAGTCGCGCAGGAGCCGCGCGTGCTCGACGGTCGCGGGCGCGTCGTCGAGCAGCGGGCCGGAGGAGGGCCAGGAACCGCTCGGCCTGGGTCGAGTCGGAGGTCGAACTGGAGCGCCTTCATGTCCTCGACCGTGACGGGCCCGGGCCGCGACAGGACGGCCCTGATCCGCTCGGCGCGGTACGGGGCCGACGCACAGGTTGATCGGCTTCAGCGACGCCCAGCGCGTTCAGGTCGTCGTTGGCCGTCGCCAGGAACCCCTCGGGCGGGTCGAGCGCGCGGGGCAGGTCCTCGGGGCGGGCGAACCCCCGCCAGTCGTTGGCCGGGTCCCAGCCGGGCAGGGGGACCAGCCCCGAGACGCCCGGCCGTCGCAGGGGCATCTTGCCCGACATCTGGAAGCCGATCGACCCGCCGCGGTCGGCCAGGAGCCAGCTCCACGACGAGTTGCCGACCTGCGCCAGCAGCGGCGCGGCCCTGCTCGACCGTGCCGCGCCTCGAGCGATGCCCGACCAGCCCGTCGAGCGACTCGGCCCCGGTCCGCTCGCCGCACGACCAGCGGGTCGCCAGGTAGAAGCCCGGCGCGCGGCGGGTCGCCTTCGAGGGTGCCGTGCTCGTTCTCGAAGAACCGCGACGACGACCGGCGGCCTGCGCCGGCGCTCGATCGTCTCCTCGCGGACCCGGAACGGGTGCCAGCCGTCGCCGCGGCGATACCGGCCGTCGCGGCACTCCTCGACCCAGGAGTCGACGCAGTCCATGCAGGCGTAGGTCACCGCCCAGGCGAGCTCGGGGGTCCGGCCGATCACGATCGCCGGGCGTGCCCGGCATCGTCGCCCCCATCGCGTACCGCGGCGACCCCTCCGACCGCCAGCGGAGGACCGCCTCGTACCAGACGGCGGGGAGCCGGTTGACCTGGAGGTGCGGGTCGTTGCACGCGATCGGCCGCCCCGACGCGGTCCGCGACCCGGCGACGACCCAGTTGTTCGAGGCCGCCGCCATCGGCAGGCCCGGCACCCGCCAGAGCTCCTCGGGCACGATCCGCTCGTCCAGGCGGACCCGCCGGAGCAGCTCCTCGTCGAGCCCGCCGAGCTGGCCGGGGAAGAGCTCGTCGAGCTCGGCCGCGGCCGACGCCGTGGTGGACGCACTCGACGATCCAGCGCTCCATCTCGGCCTGGCAGGCCGCCAGCGAGACGTAGCCGACCACCTTGCCCGTCAGGGCCACGTCGGCGAACGTCCAGGGTTCCGGCCGCCTCGGGCGCGCCCAGGAGCCGCAACTCCCAGGGCGTCCCGGCCGTCGCGAATCCCAGGTCGATGCCCCGGCAGTACGCCTCCATCGCCGGCCCTCGCCCGCGGCGACAGCGCCGCGTGCTGGTCGGCGACGTCGGCGCCGAAGTTCATGCGGCGGAAGAAGCGGTCGAGCGCCAGCAGCTCGTCGGTGGCCCGCAATTCGACGGCTCGCCTCGGCCCCGGCCCAGCGTCCGGACGAACAGGATCTGCAGGCCCCGGTCGACCGCGTGGCAGTAGCCCAGCCCGAGCATCGCGTCGCCCAGGTCGTCGGCCGAGACGTGGACCACCCCGGCGTCGTCCCGCTCGACCCGGACCGGCCCGGTCGCCCCCCTGAGCATCGTCGGCCGTCGGTGCATGGGTCGTCCTCTCGCATCATGCGGTGTCCCGGTCGGGGGGCTCATCCGAAGGATAGGCCGGGAACGGCGACGATGGCCCCGAGACGAGGTCCATCGCGCCGGCCGTGCCCCGGCCTTGCAGGTCCCGGACCGCGGGCGTGCCCCCGAATCCTATCGGGGGCGGGGCGGGTTTGTCCCCTCCGCTTCGCGACGCGCGCGGAAAGGGCCCGATGCCGACCTCCCGCCGGGGGTGGATTGGCCGTGATTCGCCCGGGAATCGGGCCCGGCGGCTGCGCCGAAGCTGTTTGGTGAGAAAACCCTCCGCGGCGCGGGGGGCGGGGCGGGCCCGGGTCCGTGGGGCCCAGGATTGCATTCCGATCCGGAAGGCTGATAGTCTACCCCGCTCCAACCGGCACGCGACCCGACCGCCCCGCGCGACGGCCCATGAGGAGAGTTACCGAGGGGGGTGGGGTGCAAGGATGGTCGGGCGCACCCCGGATCGTCGCCGCCCCGACCCGAGCATCCGGACATGGTCCCGATCCCCCCCGAGGCGGATGGCCGGGGTCGCGGGGCCCTCTCGGAGATGGGGATCGACCCGGGGACCAGGCAACGAGGGGCGGACGTGACCGCGATCAGAATCCTCCTGCTCGAAGACAGCGCCCCGGACGCCGAGATCGTCGCCGCGAGGCTAGCCGGGGCGGGGCTCGACCCGGCGATCGACCGCGTGGAGACCCGCGAGGCGTTCGCCGCGGCGCTCGGGGCGACGTCCTACGACCTGATCCTGGCCGAGTACTCGCTGCCGCCGTCCGACGGCACGTCGGCGCTGGAGATCGCGCGCGAGATGCGGCCGCAGGTCCCATTCCTGTTCGTCTCCGGGGGGCTGGGCGAGGAGGCGGCGATCGACTCTCTGAAGCGGGGCGCCACCGACTACATCCTGAAGGACCGGATGGACCGGCTCGCGCCGGCCGTGGTCCGCGGCCCTGGCCGAGTCGCGCGAGCGGGCCGACCGCCGCCGCGCCGAGGAGGCGCTGCGGCGGAGCGAGGAGCACCACCGCCTGATCCTGGAGAGCGTCAAGGACTACGCCATCTTCACGCTCGACCTCCGGGGGGACGTCTCGTCGTGGAACCCGGGCGCCGAGCGGGTCCTGGGCTACTCGGAGGCGGAGATCCTCGGCCGGCCCTGCGCCGTGATCTTCACCCCCGAGGACGTCGCGCGGGCGAGCCCGGGGCGGAGATCGCCGAGGCCGCAACGGGGGGTCGATCCGAGGACGAGCGCTGGCACGTCCGCAAGGACGGCACCCGCTTCTGGGCCGGGGGCGCCGTCCATCCCCTGCTCGACGAGGACGGGGCCCTCCGCGGCTACGTCAAGGTCATGCACGACATGACCAAGCGGAAGCGCGCCGAGGAGGCGTTGCGCGAGGCCGACCGCCGCAAGGACGACTTCCTGGCGATGCTGGCGCACGAGCTGCGCAACCCGCTGTCGGCCATCAACAACGCGATCCAGCTCGCCCGCCGCTCGGTCAAGGTCGAGCACCAGGAGTGGGCCAAGGACGTCATCGGCCAGCAGGTCAAGCACCTCGCCCGGTTGATCGACGACCTGCTCGACGTGTCGCGGATCACCCGCGGCAAGATCCAGCTCCGGGTCGCGTCGCACGACGCCGCCGCGATCGTCCGGGACGCCGTCGAGGTGGTCCGGCCCGCCTTCGAGGCGCGTCGGCAGCGGCTCTCCGTCGCGATCGCGCCGGGGCCGCTGCGGGTCGAGGCCGATGCGACCCGCCTGGAGCAGGTCTTCGCCAACCTGCTGACCAACGCCGCCAAGTACACCGAGGCGGGGGGCATCGCGTCGCGCCCGCGAGGGGTCGACATCGCCGCGCCGCGACACGGGATCGGCATCGCCGAGATGCTGCCCGATCTTCGACCGTTCGTCCAGGCCGAGCAGGCGATCGACCGCTCGCAGGGGGGCCTCGGCGTCGGGCTGACGCTGGCCCGCCGGCTCGTCGAGATGCACGGCGGCACGCTGACGGCCGCCAGCGCCGGCCGCGGCCTCGGGAGCGAGTTCACCGCCCGCCTGCCGCTGAGCGGCGCGGCCGCCCCGCCGCCCGACGGCGGCGACCCCCGCGCCGAGGGCGACGGCCCGCACGGCCCCCGCGTCCTGATCGTCGACGACAACGTCGAGTCGGCCAAGTGCCTGGCGACCCTCCTGCGGATGGTCGGCTACGACGCGCAGACCGCCTTCGACGGCCGCTCGGCGCTGGAGGCCGCGCTGATCGACCGGCCCGAGATCGTCCTCCTGGACATCGGCCTGCCGGGCATGGACGGCTACGAGCTCGCCTCGGCGCTCCGCCGCGACCGCCGCCTGGAGGACGCGCTCCTGATCGCGATCACCGGCTACGGCCAGGATGAGGATCGCCGCCGTTCCGCCGAGGCGGGCTTCAACCACCACCTGGTCAAGCCCGTCGACGTCGACGCCCTGCTCGATCTGCTCGCCAAGCCCGAGCCGTCCGCCCGCGCGGGCCCGGGGCGCCCTGAGGTCCGCCGTGCGGGCCCTCCCGAGGTGAGGCGCCGCCAGGGCGGATTTCTCCTGCACGGAGCGGTTCGGTCCCCGGCCGCCCAGGGCGCCACGACCGAGCGAGGACCGCCCTACTTGACCAGGGGGGCCGGCCGGCCGGTCGCCGCCAGGGCCCCGGCGGCCATGGCGGCGGCGCCCTGCTCGTGCCAGAAGCAGAACATCTCGGCGTGCTCGCGGAGCAGCCGCCCGGCCTCCTCGCCGTCGCCCCGTCTCCAGCGCCTCGACGATCGGCCGGTGCGTCTCGGCGACCTCGACCAGGTCGAGCGGCATCTGCGACAGGCCGATCCGGGTCCGGACCTCCAGCATCAAGCGAGTCCCAGACCCGCAGCAGCACCTCGTTGCCCGCCGCCGCGACGATCAGCCGATGGAAGGCCATGTTGTGCGCCGCGTAGGCGTCGAGGTCGCGGGCGCCGGGCCGCCTCGCGGATCGCCTCGAGCTCGTCGCGGATCGGCCCGACGTCGTCCTTCAGCGACCGCCGCCCCCCCCCGCGCCGCCATCTCCTCGAGCATCCCGCGGACCTGCCCCCCCTCGCGCATCTCGCGCTCGGTGATCAGGCGGACCCGCGTCCCCCGGTACGTCTCCGACTCGACCAGCCGCAGCGCCTCCAGCTCCCGCAACGCCTCGCGGACCGGCCCCTGGCTGGTCCGGAACTCGCGCGCGATCTGCAACTCCACCAGCCGGTCCCCCGGCTGGTAATACCCCTCGACGATCCGCTTCACCAGGGCCCTGCGGATCTGCGCACGCATGCAGTCGCGGCGGACTTCCACTTCCATCGATGCCTCCGGAATATCTCCTCGATTCCTTGACTCTAGATTATCGATAATTTATACTGAGTCAAGTCCCGGGCGGGCCGCCGACAATCGTCCCGGTGGCTTCCCGAGGACAGCGGCAGCGATCGTCATCTTAATAAATCTTTACGATGATCGGCCACCCCGGGACGCTAACTTGCAGGGATTCGGGATCGGGCCGTCGCGACGGACAGGCCGATTGCGGCGGCCGGGGAGGATGGATGGGGCGACCGACGTGATCGAGGCGCCCGGTGCGAGGGGGCGTGGTCCCGGCCTCCCACCGGCAGGATGAGAGGGGTCGAGTCGAGGGTCGGGCGGCGGGCGGCGAAGTGGGCCGTCCGGCGGGGTGATCGCGACGGGCGCGAGTGGCGGACGACGGCTTCCTCAGTGGATCTGACTTCCCGATCGGGTTTCCGGCATCCTCCCCGCGGACGCGCGGTGCGGCGGGATGCATGACGGGGCGGAGGACCACCCCGACGAAGGCCGATCGAGGGACGGCCCGTTTCGGCGAGAGGACACCCAGAATGGCCGCTTCCGAATTGCTGCTCGGCTCGAATCTCGACGCATCCCGCCCCGAGGGGGGGCCGGCGCGGTGGCGAGGCCCGTCGGCGACGGCGCCCGCCGACCCGCGGGACGAGGCCACCAAGGCCCAGATCTATCGGCTCGCGCGGCTGGGCGCCTCGGTCGAGGTGCTCGCCGACCAGCACGGCCTGACCCGGGCCGGCATCGAGCGGGTGATCAACGAGGTCCGCGCGCGTCGCCTGCTGGAGACGGTCCTCGACTTCGTGCCCGACCCCACCTTCGAGGGCCCCGGCGCCTCCGCCGAGATCCTCGGCCCGATGCCGGGCTCGTCCGGCGCGAAGGCCCCGCGCCGCGCCCGGCGCCCGAGGGCCTGCCCCCGTACCTGGTCAGCCTGTACGAGGCGCCCCTGCTGCTCTCGCGAGCAGGAGGCGCACCTGTTCCGCAAGATGAATTACCTGAAGTTCCTGGCCGTCCGGCTCCGCGACCGGATCGACCCCGACGACGCCGAGGACGGCCGACCTCGACGAGTTCGAGAGGCTCCGCGAGGAGGCTCTGGCGGTCAAGAACCAGATCATCCGGTCGAACCTGCGGCTGGTCGTCTCGATCGCCAAGAGGCACGTCGGCCCCTCGAACAACTTCTTCGAGTTGGTCAGCGACGGCAACATGTCGCTGATCCGCGCCGTCGAGAAGTTCGACCAGGCGCGGGGGTTCAAGTTCAGCACGTATGCCTCGTGGGCGATCATGCGGAACTACGCGCGGACGATCCCCGAGGAGAAGCACCGCCGCGACCGCTTCGTCACCGGCCACGAGGAGATCTTCGAGGTCGCCGCCGACACCCGGTCCGTCGCGCACGAGCAGGAGCAGGCGCAGGGCAGGATCGAGGAGGTCGTCGCGCGGATGCTCGGCCGCCTGAACGACCGCGAGCGGCGGGTCCTCATCAGCCGCTTCGGGCTGGCCGGCGCCGCCGAGCAGACCCTGGAGCAGCTGGGCCGCGAGTTCGGCGTGACCAAGGAGCGGGTCCGCCAGATCGAGGCGAGGGCGCAGGAGAAGCTCCGCAAGTACGCCCGCGAGGAGAAGATCGAGCTGAGCCTGCATTGATCCCTCCGGGCGGTCAATCGGCCAGGAAGTCGAGCAGGAGGCGGTTGACGCGGCCGGGCTCCTCGTGCTGGACCCAGTGCGTCGCTTCCTCGATCATCTCCAGGCGGCCTCGGTCGCAGGAGGTGAGGCTGGAGTCGGCCGCCTCGCGGCGGATGAAGCGGTCGCGGGCCCCCCAGATCAGGAGCGACGGCGCCTCGACGCGAGGATCGGCCGGCCGGGGAGGTCGGGCGCGCAGGGCGGCGCGGTACCAGTGGACCATCGCCGTGATCGCCCCCGGGCGCGACCACGCCTCGCGGTAGCGGTCGAGGTCGGCCTCGGAAAACGTCCCCGGCCGGCTCGTCGCGGTCATGCCGCGGGCGAGGCCGCGCCAGTCCTTCCGGCGCAGGGCGGCCTCGGGCAGCCGGGGGATCTGGAAGGCGAACACATACCAGCTCCTGAGCATCTGCGTCGGGCTCCTCCACAGGAGCCGCTGGAACGCGACGGGATGCGGGGCGTTGAGGATGGCCAGCCGATCCACCCGGTCGCGATGCGCCATCGCCGCCCACCAGGCGACGACCCCTCCCCAGTCGTGGCCCACGAGCGTCGCCCGATCGCGCCCGGCCGCGTCGATCAGCCCGACGACGTCGCGGGCGAGCCCATCGATGGCGTAGGAGGCGATCCCATCGGGCTTGTCGCTGAGGTTGTAGCCCCTCTGGTCGGGGGCCAGGACGCGATGACCGGCCTCGGCCAGGGGCCCGATCTGGTGCCGCCAGCCGTACCAGAACTCGGGGAAGCCGTGCAGCAGGATGACCAGCCGCCCGCCCACGGGCCCGGCCGCGGCGACGTTCAGCCGGACCCCGTTGGTCGCGATCGTCTCGAACTCGGGCCCGATCGGCCATCGACATCCCCTCGGTCCGTTCAACGCGATTCGCCCTTCCCGGCGGCCTTGCCGGCGAAGAAGCTCGCCCCTCCCGAGACGATCGCCGTGAGCAGGGTGGACGCAAGCTTCAGGGTATCCGGCTGATGAGCTTGGGACGGGAAGACGACCACGTAGAGGCAAGCGAATGTCGTGGCGGTCAGGAGGATGGCGAAGACGGCATAGGTGACCAACCCCTTGATTCGCTCATTCCGGGCATCGGCCTCTTCCCGCTTGAGACGCGAGGCGAGTTCCTCCGGTGTCTCGAAGGGGATGTGCTCCGTCTCGGTCTTCGACTTGATCTTCTGACCCGGGTAGATGCTCCCCAGCGGCTTCGACGGTTTGAGGGATCGTTTCCTCGCGGGCTTCTTCTCGGGCTCGTCAGCCTCGGGCTCCGGCTCGGTGGGCATCGCACACGCCTCAGAACCCGGTGATATCCTGCTCGGAATCGTCCCTGTCGTCGAGGATCGCAACCCGCTTCCCCTCTTGCTTCGCCTCCATCGCGATCTTCAGCAGGGCGATCCCCTTCAAGATGGCGTCCCCCTTCGTCGTCCCGAGGTCTTCGGCCAGGTTGTCCAAGTCGGCATCGAGTTCGGGGGAGATGGTCAACTTGAGCACCATTTCGGTTTGAGTCGGCATGGGCATGGGGTCACCTCCGTGGATCGGTCTCATTGCACCAGGACAGTCGCCGCCGGACTCGGTTGTCTTGGCTGTCGAGTCACGGCCCCCTGAAGGAATTATCGTGAGATCCCGGACCTTCGTCCTGGAATTCCGGGATCGAGCCCGGTTCGCGCCCCGGGCCGAGCGCATCAGACGGCGGAGTGCCGCGGCAGGTCGCGGCCCGCGAGGACGGCTCGCGCGAGGTGGGCGGCCCTGGAGGGCACGGCGTGGGCCTTCGCCGGGTGGGTGACGACCGGCTTGTGGACCTTGTGCACGGGCACCACGACGTGCTTGACCGTGACCTTGACCTTGACTTTGGGATTGAGGCTGACCGGCGCGAGCGCCTCGCGCGGCGGCGAAGAGGGGTCCGCCCCCGTTCTGGCCCGAGCCGGCGACGCCCAGCGCCTGCGCGGCGTCGACGATCCCGCCGGTGATCGTCATGCCGGCCAGGCTCGGGTCCGGCTTGGTCGTCGCCAGCACCCTCTGGACGAGCTGGGTGGCGGACCACTGCGGGTCCTGCCCGGCCAGCAGCGCGACGACCCCGGCGACGTAGGGGGTCGCCATCGAGGTCCCCGACAGCGTCTCGAACCCGCCGGGGACCGTGCTCACGACGTTCACGCCGGGCGCGGCCAGGTCGACGGTGCTCGCGCCGTAGTCGGAGAAGCTGGCCAGGTTGCCGTTTGCGTCGATGGCGGCGACCGTGATCTCGTTGGGGAGCCGGTAGCTGCCGGGATACGACGGGGTGAAGTCGCTGTCGGTCCCGTCGTTGCCCGCCGCGGTCACGAAGACGACCCCCTGGCTGCCGGCGTAGCTGATGGCGGAGGCCATCTCCGGCGAATAAGGCCCGCCCCCCCAGCTCGCGTTGATCACCTTGGCGCCGTGCTGCACGGCGTAGTAGATCCCGGCGACCGCCGCGTCGGTGGTGCCGTTGCCGAAGGCGTCGAGGATCTTCACCGGCATGATCGTGGCGTTCCAGTCGACGCCGGCCACGCCGATGCCGTCGTTGCCGGCGGCGGCGAGGATGCCCGCGACGTGCGTGCCGTGGCCGTTGTTGTCCTGCACGTTGGGGCTGTTGTCGACGAAGTTCCAGCCGTTGACGTCGCCGGGGTGGCCGTCGCTGCCCGACGGGTCGGGGTTGGTCCAGATCCGGCCGGCGAACGCGGGGTTCGACAGGTCGATCCCGGTGTCGAGCACGGCCACGATCGTCGAGGGGCTGCCCGTGGTGACGCTCCACGCCTCGGGGGCGTCGATGTCCACGTCGTTGACGTTGTTCAGCCCCCACTGCTGGGTGAAGTCCGGGTTGTTGGGGTAGACCGCCGCCGTCGTGTGGTACGAGGCGTCGGCCTCGGCGTAGACGACCCCGGCGTCGGCCTCCAGCCTTCCCAGCGCCCGGGCCCGGTCGGCGGCCGAGGCCAGCGCGACGAGGTCGGAACCGTCGGGGTACGTCTCGACGACGCGCCCGCCCACCGCGGCGAGGTCGGCGGCGATCGTCGCGGCCGGCACGTCCGCGGCGAACCGGACGAACAGCTTGTCCGCCGCGCCGTCGAGGAGACGGCGCGGTTCGAGGACCTCCAGCCGGGGCGCGGAGGCCGCGCGTCGGGGCGTGCGGGTCATGGGTGGCTCGTCAAGGTGTCAATCAGAGACCGACGCAGGTCGGGGTGCGAATCATCGGGTGTCGCGGGGCCGGCCGGCGAGCGCCGCCGTCCGACCACCGATCAAATATACCCCCTAGATGGACGAGTGGGAATCATCCATCCAGATCGCCCCGGCCACCCCGGCCGCCCGTCGACGATCGACCACAGGCAGCCCCATGCCGTTCGCCTTCAACCGCACGTACACCGCCTCCTTGGCCGATTCGTCCGCACTGGCCTTCTCGACGTGGGCTTTTCAGCTCCCGGATCGTTTCTCGCTCGGCTGCCTCGCGGCTTCGAGCGATCGCGAGATCCTGCTTGACGATCTCTGTCGTACTCGGCAACAGCGACCTCGAAGCCACCTCGCGGGTCAGCTTGGCATGCCGGTGAGGACGCGACTCGGCCCTCTTGAGCGCGAGGAACGGTGAAGGACCCATCCGAGGCCACGGCCGAAGATCACGACGAGGACCGATCACCGCCCGCAAGCGGAGACGGAAGCGGGGCCGATGGCCACCAAGATCGGTGGCTGCGGGAGGTCTGGCATCTCGGCAAGCCTTCAGGCGGTGGGGGATCAGCGTCGAGAGGACCGCCGGGGCCGGGGCTGATCGACCTCGGGCGGGGTCGTCTTGCGGAGCCGGTCGGCCACGCGGCCCGCCTCGCGGAAGGCGCGGAGGATGTTGCCGCCGAGGACCTTGTGGACGTCGGCCTCCGAGTAGCCCCGGCGCAGCAGCTCCTCGGTCAGGCGGGGATAGCACGAGACGTCCTCCAGGCCGACCGGCCACGAGGTGATGCCGTCGAAGTCGGAGCCGATGCCGACGTGATCGATCCCGGCCACCTTGACGATGTGGTCGATGTGGTCGGCGACGTCGCCGACGGTGCCTCGCGGCATCTTGTGGGTCCGCGACCAGTTCGCTCATGGCCCGGTCGCGCTCGGCCGGGTCGGCGTACTTCGCCTCCGCCTCGCGGCGGGCCTCGGCGGCGCCCCGGGCGGCCTCGGCGACGACGAACCCGGAGTAGAAGTTGACCATCACCACCCCGCCGTTGCGGGGCATCTCCTTGAGGATCGCGTCGGGGACGTTCCTCGGGCTGGGGGCGACGGCGAACGCCCCCGAGTGGCTGGCGATGATCGGCGCCTTCGAGACCCGCAGCGCGGCGGCCATCGTCTCGGGCGAGACGTGCGAGATGTCCACGAGCATCCCGAGCCGGTTCATCTCGCGGACGACCCGCTCGCCGAACGGCGACAGCCCGTGGCTCCTCGGCCGATCGACGGCGGCGTCGGCCCAGTCGAGCGAGGTGTTGTGCGTGAGCGTCATGTACCGCGCCCCGAGGCGGGCGAACGCCCGGAGCATCGCCAGGTCGTCCTCGATCGCCACCCCCCCCTCGATCCCGATCAGAGACGCGATCTTCCCCTCCTTGACGGCCCGCTCGACGTCGTCGGCCGAGTAGGCCATCGCGAAGGTGTCGGGGTAGCGCTCGACCATCCGGTAGACCAGGTCGATCTGGTCGATGACGGTCCGCGCCGGGTCGGGATGCTCGCTCGGGATGTAGACCGACCAGAACTGCGCCTTCACCCCCCCCTGCCGCAGCCGGGGGATGTCGGTCTGGCCCTTCGCGAGCCTCCTGGCGAGGTCGATCGTCTCGAACCGGACGTCCCCCTCGTCGCGGAGCCGCCAGGGCAGGTCGTTGTGCCCGTCGAAGAGCATCCCGGCCTCGTGGACGCGCCGGGCCCTCTCGGAGACCTCGGGCAGCCCGTCATCGGCCGAGGCCGATCGCGACGGCCAGCCAGCCCAAGCGCGACACCGACCCACCCGCCGCCCTGATGAATCATCGTGGAATCCCCCGGCCGTGTTCTCCCCATCCGGCGAAGCCCCATTCTGGGGGCGGGTCCGACGTCGGGCAAGGGAGCAGTGGCCGGGCCGCGGTCAGGGGAGATGGGAGCTTGCCCAGATTGACATTTCGGTTCGTTCGGCAGAGGGCGTGATCCGGAGTCGAGGCCGCGGCCGGGCGGAGGCGTCGTCTTATCTAGATTACCATTGGCTTCGTTTCGCCACGTGCGATTCGGTCCGTTAGGTCATTTGCCCAGACTGCCATTGGCTTCGTTTCGTCACGGTCGATCTCGGCCCTCAGCCCCGGCTCATGGCCTCCTATTTCGGCCGAAAGTTGACGTTGAAATCTCTTTCCATCGGGTGACTTGCGGAGTAAGATCGTCGAATTCGCTTCGTTTCGGGAAAGGGTCTCGTTTTCGGCTCGGAGGAGGCTTCGAACGGCGGTGAGTCCTCTGCGCAAGAGCGGGCCGTGATGAGGGGAGGATGACGAGGGTAAATTCCCCAGGTTGCCATTGGCTTCGTTTCGTCTCGCACCGTGAACGGGGCCGGGGACCAGTCAACAGCGGGAAAGCGATTTTACCCAGATTGCCATAGGACCATACCGAAGCCCACTCGTTTCGGCGGGCGATTTGTTGAACATTCGGTTCGTTCGGCAACCGCGCGTCCGGCCCTTCGGACGTCGCACATTCGACTTTCCTCGTCCCATCTCCGAGGACGTGCCGGCTTGTCAACGAGCTCGGGGAGGAATGAGGCCCCAATCTCATCATCGGAGGAAGTGGGCGGTGTGTCCTGCAAATCCACCCGGAGGCCGGACCATCCATGAGGATGGGACGCGGATGGGGCGGATGTCCGCCGATCCGATCCGTGCCGATCCGCCCGATCCGCGTCCCTCCGCGTCCCATTTCCGGGACGTTCGCGACCCGGGTGGTCAGCACGGATGGCCGGCGGGCGCCACTTTACAACCGGGCGAGGGTGCAGAAGAATGGACCGTTTGACCGTCGTCCCGGGGGCGCGGCAGGAGACGGGGGACCGCGACGTGCACGAGGAAGCGATCCGCAAGGCCGACGTCCTGATCGAGGCGCTGGGCTACATCCGGAAGTTCCACGGCCGGTTCACCGTCATCAAGCTCGGCGGCTCGGTGATGGAAGACCCCGAGGCGCTGCGGGCCTTGCTCGTGGACATCGTGTTCATGCAGACCGTCGGCATGCGGCCGGTGGTCGTCCACGGCGGGGGCAAGGCGATCACGCACGCGATGGGACAGGCCGGGCTGGAGGCGAAGTTCGTCCAGGGCCGGCGCTACACCGACGACGCCACGCTGGCGATCGTCGCGCGGGTGCTCGCCGAGGAGGTCAACGCCGACATCGTGCGGCACATCGCCAAGTACGGCGGCCGCGCCGCGGGGCTGCACCACAAGACGAGCCAGTGCCTGTTCGGTCGCCGACTCACCCTGCCCGACGGCGACGGCCGGGCGATCGACCTCGGGCGCGTCGGCGAGGTGACCGAGGTCGACGCCCCGCCGATCGAGAACCTCTGCCTGGCGGGCGTCGTCCCCGTGCTCCCGTCCTTGGCCGAGGACGGCGACGGCGGTCTGCTGAACGTCAACGCCGACACCGCCGCCGCCGCCGTGGCCATGGCGCTGAAGGCCGACAAGCTCGTCTTCCTGACCGACACGCCGGGCATCCTCCGCGACCGGGACGAACCCGCGAGCCTGATCCGGGGTCTGACCCCCGACGAGTGCCGCGAGCTGATCGCCGAGGGCGTCATCGACAAGGGGATGATCCCCAAGGTCGAGGCGTGCCTGGCCAGCCTCGACCAGGGGGTCCGCAAGATCCACATCATCGACGGCCGGCTGCGGCACTCGCTCCTGCTGGAGATGTACACCGACACCGGCATCGGCACCGAGATCGTCACCGGCGCGCCCGAGCACGGCGCCGACGAGCGGCGGGCCGTCCCGGCGCAACATTGAATGGCCAGAGGATCGATCCGCAGATGACGCCGATGGACGCAGATAAAACGATAAGAAGTTTTCAAATTTGAATATTTAGATTTAATCTGCGTCCATCTGCGTCATCTGCGGATCGATCCTCTTCTTTTTGGAGCTATTGCCTTGGCCCAGGTCGCGAATCGCGGTTCCGCGGAGACGATCGCCCAGTTCGGCCGGTACGTGATCGCGCAACTACCGGCGCTACCCGGTCTGCCTGGTGCGGGGCGAGGGGTCGTGGGTGTGGGACGCCGAGGGGAACCGCTACCTCGACTTCTTCCCCGGCTGGGGGTGCAACCTGCTGGGGCACTGCCCTCCGCGGGTGGTCGAGGCGGTGCGCGAGCAGGTCGGCCAGCTCATCCACGTGCCGAACACCTGGTACATGGAGGCTCAAGGGGCGTTCGCCGAGACGCTCTCCGGGCGGTCGTTCGGCGGCCAGTGCTTCTTCTGCAACAGCGGCGCCGAGGCGAACGAGGCGGCGATCAAGCTCGCCCGCGCCTACGGCCATCCCTCGGGGCGGTTCAAGATCGTCACGATGGAGCACGGCTTCCACGGCCGCACCTACGCCGCCCTGACCGCCACGGCGCAGCCGAAGTATCACGCCGGCTTCGAGCCGATGGTGCCCGGCTTCGCGTACGTCCCGTTCGACGACCTCGACGCGGTCGCCGCGGCGCTCGACGACCAGACGGCGGCCGTGCTGGTCGAGCCGATCCAGGGCGAGGGGGGCATCAACGTGCCGTCGCCCGGCTACCTGCCCGGCCTGCGGCGGCTCTGCAACGAGAGGGGCGTGCTGCTGATCCTCGACGAGGTCCAGACCGGCATGGGCCGCACGGGCGAGTGGTTCGGCTACCAGCACACCGACATCGCCCCCGACATCATGACCGTCGCCAAGGCGCTGGCCGGAGGCGTCGCGGCGGGGGTGATGATGGCGACGTCCGACGTCGCGCTGTCGTTCCAGCCGGGGATGCACGCGAGCACCTTCGGCGGCAACCCGATCGCCTGCCGCGCCGGGCTGGCGACGATCGAGACGATCGAGCAGGACGGCCTGCTCGATCGCGGCAAGGCCGTCGGCGAGCGGTTCCGCCGCCACTTCGAGGCGATCCGCGCCGAGAGGCCCGACCTCGTGCGCGACATCCGCATCCTCGGCGTGATGATCGGCGTGGAGCTGTCGTGCGACGCCTCGGGGGTGGTCGCCGAGTGCCTGGATCGCCGCCTCTTGATCAATGCGACGCACGGCAACGTGGTGCGGCTGCTGCCGGCCCTGAACATCGGCGACGAGCAGGTCGACGAGGGCTGCGCCATCCTGGCCGACGTGCTCCGCCGGACGGCCGCCTGACGTGGGGGCAAGCCGATGATCCGCCATTTCCTCGACCTGTTCGAGATCACGCCCGAGGCGGCCCGCGACCTGATCGAGCGCGCCGCCGAGCTGAAGCGCGACGACCAGCGCGGGCATCGACCGCCCTACCTGGCGGGCCGGACGCTCGGCCTGATCTTCGAGAAGCCGTCGCTGCGGACCCGCGTCAGCTTCGAGGCGGCGATCGCGCAGCTCGGCGGCGTGGCGATCTTCCTCAGCGGCAAGGACGTCGGCATGGGGGTCCGCGAGAGCGTCTCCGACTTCGCCCGAGTGGTCAGCCAGTACGTCGACGCGCTGGCGGTGCGGACCTTCGCGCACGGCACGCTCGAGGAGCTGGCGCGGCACGCGACGATCCCGATCGTCAACGCGCTGTCCGACGCGGCGCACCCGTGCCAGGCTTTGGCCGACCTGATGACGATCCGCGAGACGCTCGGCGCGCTCGACGGCGTGAAGCTCGTGTTCGTCGGCGACGGCAACAACGTGGCGCGGTCGCTCGCGGTGGCGTCGGCCCTGCTGGGGACCGACTTCGTCCTGGCCTCGCCGCCGGGCTACGAGTTCCCGCCCGCCTTCCGGGCCCGCTTCGAGGAGACGTTCCCCGGCGTCCCCCTGGTCGTCGAGCACGACCCGGCGCGGGCCGTGGTCGGCGCCGACGTGGTCTACACCGACGTCTGGGCGAGCATGGGCCAGGAGAGCGAGGCCGACGCCCGCCGCGCCGCGTTCGCGCCGTTCCAGGTCAACGAGGCGCTGATGGCGCACGCCGGCCCCGGCGCGATCTTCCTCCACTGCCTGCCCGCCCGACGCGGCGAGGAGGTGGCCGCGGAGGTCCTCGACGGCCCCCGCAGCGTCGTGATCCCGCAGGCGGCCAACCGGCTCCACTTCCAGAAGGCGTTGCTGCTCTGGCTCCTCCTGGAGTGCTGGCCCGAGGGCCTCGCCCGCGACGTGCCGGCGCGGCTACATTCGAAGGCGTGAAGAGATTTCACCACGGAGACCACGTTCGAGTGGGGAGTGGAGGGTGCGGAGTAGGGAGTGAAGACGAGACGAATGGAATTGAATTTCCACTCCCCACTCGAACGTGGTCTCCGTGGTGAAATCTCTTCATCCGGAGCACCATCATGCCCCGACACGACGGCAGGGCGGCGGGCGAGCTTCGCCCGGTGACGATCACGCGCGGGTTCGCGCGGAACAGCTCCGGGAGCGTGCTCTACCGCGCCGGCGGCACGACCGTGCTCGTGACGGCCCAGGTCGCCGACGAGGTCCCGCCGTTCCTGGAGGGCAAGGGGGTCGGCTGGCTGACGGCCGAGTACGCGATGCTGCCGGGGAGCACGCCGGGCCGCAAGAGGCGCGGGCCCGACGGCCGCGCCACCGAGATCCAGAGGCTGATCGGCCGGAGCCTCCGCGCCGTCGTGGATCTGGCGATGCTCGGCGCCCGGACGATCCACGTCGACGCCGACGTGATCGAGGCCGACGGCGGGACCCGCACCGCCGCGATCACCGCGGCGTTCATCGCCGTCGCCGACGCGGTGCGCACCAGGTTCGGCGCCGGGGCGGCCCGCGCCATCCTCCGGGACGGCGTCGCGGCCGTCAGCGCCGGGATCGTCGCGGGCGAGCCGGCGCTCGACCTCGACTACGTCGAGGACTCGGCCGCGGAGGTCGACCTGAACGTCGTCCGCCTCGGCCGGGGCGGGCTCGTCGAGGTCCAGGGGACGGGCGAGCGCGGCACCTTCTCGCGCGACCAGCTCGCGGCCCTGCTCGACCTGGCCGACGCCGGGCTCGCCCGCCTGGCGGCCCTCCAGCGCGAGGCGCTCGGCGACGACTGGCCGCTGCCGTCCTGAGCCGGCGCGATTCGGGCCGCCGGGGGGCGCGATCGGTCTGGCCACGATCGGCCGCTCGTGCTAAAGTCCGGCCCGCATGTCGCCGAGCGACGCCCCGCCGAGCCCGCATCGCGACCGCCTCGACCCGTCCGGGGGAGGGAATCCCCGGGGTCGAACCGCCGGGGCGCCGCGCGACGCCCGGATCACCGCGAACCCGTCAGGATGGGGGATCGCCCATGAAATCGCCGATCGCCACGATGGCGCTGGCCTGCACCCTGGCCGCGCCGGCCGCATTTGCCCAGGGGACGGCGCCCCGCTCCGACCCGGCCACCGGGCCGCGGACCATCCCGGGTGCGGCCCCCGCCGCCCCGGCGCGGGCCCCTCGTACAATCCCGGCTCGGTCGACATGGGCCTCGGCGCGGCGCCGACGGCCACGCCCGAGCCGACGCCCCCCGACCGGCTCGGGGAGCCGACGATCCCGCTGCCCAACGACCCGATCGAGCCCTACCTGCTGACCAAGGAGAACGGCCCGTTCATGGTCATGGCCAAGTCGTTCCGCGGCCCCGACGCCGAGCGGTTCGCGCTGGCGCTGGTCCTGGAGCTGCGCCGCGACTACGGCCTGCCGGCGTACATCCTCCGCTACAAGGACTTCCCGCAGCATAGCCTCGTCCGCAACCTCCCGCCGACCGCCCCGACCGTCCAGAACCAGGCCCATGTCGGGCTGCCGGAGAAGTACCGGACCTACGACGAGGCCGTGGTCCTGGTCGGCAACGAGAAGTCCGTCAAGGGCCGCGACGTGCTGCTCCACAAGGTCAAGAAGATCAGGCCCCAGTGCCTCAACGGCCTGCCCAAGCTCTACCCCTGGCGCGAGGGCCTGAACAAGGCGCTGGGGACCACCAACCCGTTCGTCCCGGCGCAGGACCTGTACGCGGCCCCCCGCCGCGACCCGATGATCGTCCAGATGAACGAGGGGCCGCGGAGCGTGATGCACTGCCCGGGCCGCTATACGCTCCAGATCGCCGAGTTCAGCGGCCGGTCCACGCTGGTCGAGGGCCGCGGCCAGGGCGTCGTGGTCGACCAGCAATTCGTCGGCAACCAGAACCTCCGGAAGAGCCCGCTCGCCACCGCCGCGCAGGACGCCGAGGGCCTGGCCGAGGCGCTGGCGAAGGACCCCGAGGTGCGCCAGACGGGCTACTTCCCCTACACCTACCACGACCGCACGTCAAGCCGGGTGCTGATCGGCTCGTTCAACTGCGCCCGACGACCCCGCCGCCGCCAAGCTCCGCGACCAGCTCCTGAGGATGGCCGTCCCCCTGGCCAGCAAGAAGGTCACGCCGACGATGATCGTCCCGGCCAACGCGCTGACCGACCTGGAGCCTATCAAGACGCCCTGACGGGCGCGCTGCGATCGCCGGGCGGGCGGGCGTCCCGCACCCTACGGCAATCCGGCGAGGGTCCCCGTCTCGCGGGGACGGGCACGGAACAGGCGGCGGTAGGACGTGGGGGTCAGCCCCGCTTCCTGTCGGAAGACGACCGACAGGTGCGTCGCGTTCGAGAAGCCCGCGTGGTCCGCCAGCGCCGTCATCGGCAGGTCGGTGCCGGCCAGCAGGCCCGGCCGATCGACGTGGACCCGGCGGATCTCCTCGGACACGCCGCGGTTGAGGACCTGGCGGAACTTCCTCTCCAGCGAGCGCCGGGAGACCGGCACCTCGCGGAGGACGTCGCCGACCCGGATCGGCAGGTGACCCCTTCGGCGGATGAACCGCACGGCCGCCGCCACGTCGGGGTCGCCGATCGCCAGGACGTCCGACGACTGGCGTGTGACCACCCCGATCGGCGGGAGCTCGATCGGGCGGTCGGGGGAGCCGACCCGGCCATGAGCCGCTCCAGCAGCGCGGCCGCCTCGTGCCCGATCTGCTCGGCGGGCACCGCGACGCTCGACAGCGACGGCCGCGACAGCTCGCACAGCAGGTCGTCGTTGCCGATGCCGACGATCGCCACGTCGGCGGGCACCCGCAGGCCGACGTCGCGGCAGACCTCCACCAGTTGGAGGCCCCACATGTTGTAGAACGCCGACACCCCCGCCGGCATCGGCAGCGACCGCACCCAGCTCCGGAACCCCGGGCAGAGCGCCCAGCGGTGGACCCGCGAGTCGAACTGCTGCGAGCCATGCTCATGATAACAATTCAGCGTGTAGCCGGCCTGCTCGATCGCCGACCGGAAGCCGGCCTCCCGCCGCTCCGAGCCGGCGTGGCGGGAGTGGCCGATGAACCCGAAGTTCTGGATGCCGCGATCGAGCAGGTGCGAGGCGGCGAGGTGGCCGATCCGGACGTCGTCCGTGCCGACCATCGGGATGCTCGGGTCGGGCATGACCCCGCAGACGTTCACCCAGGGCTTCCCCATCCGACTGATCGTCTCGACCAGGCCCTCCTTGAAGACGTAGCCGATGAAGCCGTCGGCGTTCGAACGGGCCAGGGCCCAGATCGCCGCAAGCTCCGGCACGGAGGGGAGCAGGACCCAGTGCGGCCTCGCCTCGGCAAACTGCTTGATCCCCCGCAGCACGCCCCGACAGTATCCCGTGCCGTAGTCGAAGACCAGGCCGACGTAGACCATCCGCTGCATCCGACATGCCCTCCCGATCCGGTGCCGCAAAATCGAGAAAGATTTACGCAATATAACATGGTGCCGCGCGGACGGAAGTGGGATGT
This sequence comes from uncultured Planctomycetaceae bacterium, assembly GCA_963708145.1. Taxonomy (GTDB): domain Bacteria; phylum Planctomycetota; class Planctomycetia; order Isosphaerales; family Isosphaeraceae. The sequence continues at coordinate 2,453,717 of OY970189.1, forward strand.
TGAAGGATGGATCTGGGGGCGAGGGACTGGGTCCCAGTCCCGCTCGATCCTTCCTGAGAGAGGAGCACAGCCATGTTGGACCGTCGGCCGCGCCGCGCCGTCCGCGGCTTCACGCTGATCGAGCTGCTGGTGGTGATCGCGATCATCGCCGTGCTGATCGCCTTGCTCCTGCCCGCGGTGCAGTCGGGCGCGAGGCAGCCCGCCGTTCGCAGTGCGTCAACAACCTCAAGCAGGTCGGCCTGGCGATGATGAACTACGAGAGCACCAATGGGTGCTTGCCGCCGGGCTTCAAAGGCAGCCAGTACGGCACCTGGGCCATCTGGATCATGCCCTACATCGAGCTGTCGGCGTCCTACAACGCCTGGAACCAGGTCGGCAACAACAGCAACCCCGCCACGAGCCTCTTCCAATACCTCGGCGCCGCCAACACGACGGTGTGCCGCACCACGTACAAGGCGTACCTGTGCCCCAGCGACACGTCTGCCGGCTTTGGGCTTTTGGCCGGCGGCGACGCCACCCCCGGCCGGGGCTCGCATGTCCACAATTACGTGGTCAACTTCGGGAACACCGACGTTTGGCAAGGCCCGTCCGTTGTCATCCCGAGCCCGGTCGTCCCGGGCCTCAACGTCACGTTCAACTCGGCCCCCTTCCATGAGATGGTCGCGCCCTCTTCGACTACTCGACCGCGAATCCCCCCGTGACGGTGCCGCTGGCGGCGATCACCGACGGGACGACCAACACCATGATGGTCTCGGAAGTGATCGTAGACTGGATCGACAATGACGACCGCGGCCTGCTCTGGTGGGGCGGGGCGACCTCGTTCACCGCCCTGCTCCCCCCGAACACCAAGCTACCCGACGCCATGGACGAGGGGGGTTGTCGTGGCCCCAAGGTCATCCCGTGCATCGGCAACGCCCCCGGCGAGAGTGGTCAACAGACGTACTTCGCGGCGCGGAGCTATCACACCGGCGGCGTGAACGTCACGATGTGCGACGGCAGCGTCAAGTTCATCAAGAACTCGATCAGCTATCTCACCTACATGGGCCTGAGTACCTCCGCGGGTACCGAGGTCATCAGCGCCGACTCCTATTGACCTCCCGCCGACGCCGTGCGCCCGGAGAGGGCGCGGCGGCCTTCTCTTCTCGGGCCCTCCCGGGAGGATGTTTTCGATGCCAACGGACCCGCTCGGCCGCCTGCTCGCCGCGGGGTTCCTCGCCCTGGCGGCCGGCGGGTGCTCCGACCGGTCGGCCGTCGACCCCCTGCCCAGGCGCGCGGTCTCGGGGACCGTCACGCTCGACGGCCAGCCCCTACCCGCGGGGATTATCCGGTTCGACCCCGAGGCGCGCGAAACGGGGGTGCCCGTGGTCGGGGATATCAAGGATGGGAGATTTGCGATCGGACAACCGCAGGGGCCGGTGCCGGGCAAGTACCGCGTCCTCATCTCCGGGTGGAAGGCCGACAATCCCGAGAGCGCGGAGGCCGGGCCTCGCGCCAAGCCCGGCCCCGGGGCAATCCGCAAGGCCGAGCTCGAAGCCCAAGTCACGCCCGAGGGGCCCAACTCGTTCAACTTCGCCATGCCCAAGAAGCCGTAGGCCCGTGACCTCAGCCGTTCCCGTCGAGCGACCTCGCCCCTTGACATCGGGCCTCTTCGGTGCGGTGCTTGGGGCGGTGGGAAGACGATCCTGATGAGAGTCTCGAGTGATGGGGAGCTTGCCGTGAATCGGAGAGACTTCCTGATCGGCGCGGCGGCGGTCGGCACGATCACGTCCGCGGCGACCCGCACGGCGACGGCCGACCCGCCCCGCGCGGGCGGGGGACCGAAGGGACCGCTGAAGATCACCGAGGTCCGGGTGTACCTGCACCCGGTGGCGGGCCTGCACCCGGTGATGGTGCAGGTGCTCACCGACGGGGGCATCAGCGGGGTGGGCGAGGTCGCGCTGGCTTACGGCTCGGGCGGCACGGCCGCCGCGGGCATGATCAAGGACCTGGCCCAGCAGTTCCTCGTGGGGAGGGACCCCTTCCCGATCGAGGCCCACTGGGGCGCGATGTACGACCACACGTTCTGGGCCAAGGGGGGCGGCCCGGTCGTCTTCGACGGGATCAGCGCCCTGGAGCAGGCGCTGTGGGACATCAAGGGCAAGGCCCTCGGGGTCCCGGTCTACGAACTGCTGGGCGGCAAGATCCGCGACTCGGTGCGCGTCTACGCCAACGGGTGGTCGTTCCATTGCATCAAGCCGGAGGAGTTCGCCCGCGCCGCCGAGCGGGTCGTCAAGGACGGCTATACCGCGATGAAGATGTATCCCCTGGCCGTCCCGAAGGGCCCCTACGGCGGCTTCGGGCACGTCACGCGCCGCTCGGTGGACCGGGCGGCCGAGGAACGGGCCGTCGCCAGCGTCAAGGCCGTCCGCGACGCGGTGGGCCCCGGCATCGACATCATGCTCGACGTCAGCGGCGAACTGACCACCGACGCCATCATCCGGATCGGGCGGCGGGTGCAGGAGTACGACATCATGTCCTTCGAGGAGCCGGTCGACGCGTTCGACGAGGAGGCGCTCAAGAAGGTCTCCGACCGGCTCGAGATGCCGATCGCCGTGGGGGAGCGGCTCTACACGCGGTACGGCTTCCGGCGCGTCCTGGAGCGGCGCGCGGCCGACATCCTCCAGCCCGACGTCGGCAACACCGGCGGGATCATGGAGGCCAAGAAGATCGCCGCGATGGCCGAAGCGTATAACATGCGGATCGCGCCGCACAACGCCGCCGGCCCGATCTGCACCGCCGCCGAGTTGCAGCTCGACGCCTGCATCAGCAACTTCCTCATCCAGGAGGTCTACCCCTATCGCGACCCGAAGCTCTACCAGGTCGTCGACCACGCGCCGGAGTCGGACATCCGCGGCGGGCTGATGCCGATCCCCGACCGGCCCGGGCTGGGCGTCGAGCTCGTCGAGGAGCGGGTCCGCCCGTCCCTCTGGGCACAGTGCCGGTTGTAAGGGCGACCGGAAACGCTTTGACACGGCGCCGGCCATGCCGTACCAATAGGGCGTCCCGTCCCGAGCCGCGACGATGTCCATGCCGCACCACGACGCCATCCCGCTGATCCTGGGCACCCGGAACCGCAAGAAGGGGCAGGAGCTGGCCCAGCTCATCAACCCGTCGTGGGAGCCCGGCCCGAGGCTGTCGCGGCTGGCGATCGGCACGCTCGACGACTTCCCCGGCCTGCCCGAGATCGTCGAGGACGCCGACACCTTCGCCGGCAACGCGCGCAAGAAGGCGAGCGAGACGGCCCGCGCGGCGGGCCTCTGGGTCCTCGCCGATGACTCGGGCCTGGCCGTCGACGCGCTGGGGGCGCGCCCGGCGTCCTGTCCGCCCGATACGCCGGCGCGCACGGCGACGACGAGGCGAACAACCGCAAGCTCCTCGACGCGATGGCCGACGTGCCCGACGACCGTCGCGGCGCCGCGTTCGTCTGCGCGCTGGCGCTGGCCGACCCCGAGGGGGCGATCCGCCTGGAGGCCGAGGGGGCCTGCCGCGGCCGGATCGCCCGGCGCCTCGCGGGACGAACGGGTTCGGCTACGACCCCCTGTTCCTGATCCCCGAGTATCACAGGACGTTCGGCGAGCTCAGCGCGCTGGTGAAGCACCAGCTCAGCCACCGCGCCCTGCGCGTTCGCCCGGCTCCGCCCCGGCCTCGACCGCCTGATCGCCACCGGCGCCCTCGGGCGCCCCGCCTGATCCGAACGAGATGACACCGTGCGTCCGCCCCAGGAGCAACCCGCCATGCGCCCCGCCCTCCGGATCGTCGCCGCGACCGCCCTGCTCGCCGTCGCGGCGCCCGCCCGCCCCTCCTCGGCGGCCGATGAGCCGCTGCGGATCATCGTCTTCGGGGCCCATCCCGACGACTGCGAGCTCGACGCGGGGGGCACCGCCGCGCGGTGGGCGAAGCTCGGCCACAAGGTCAAGTTCGTCAGCGTGACCAACGGCGACATCGGCCACCACGAGATCGCCGGCGCGTTCCTCGCGCGGCGGCGCGCCGCCGAGGTCCAGAGGTGCGCCGAGATCCTCGGCGTGACGACCGAGGTGCTCGACATCCACGACGGCGAGCTGATGCCGTCGCTGGAGAACCGGCGGACGATCACCCGGCTGATCCGCCGGTGGCGGGCCGACGTGGTCATCTCGCACCGGCCCAACGACTACCACCCCGACCACCGCTACACCGGCATCCTCGTCCAGGACGCCGCGTTCATGGTGATCGTCCCGAGCTTCTGCCCCGACGTCCCCGCGCTGCGCAAGAACCCGGCGTTCTTCTACTCGGAGGACTCCTTCAAGAAGCCCAACCCGTTCGAGCCCGACGTGGTCGTGCCGATCGATCCGTCCTTCGACCAGAAGGTCGCCGCGATCGACGCGCTGGGATCGCAGTTCTACGAGTGGAACCCCTGGCTCTCCGGCAAGCTCGACGAGGTGCCCGAGGGGAAGTCCGAGCGGCTCTCCTGGACCCGCCGCAACGCCGAGAGGCGGTACGGCGCGATCGCCGACCGCTTCCGCAAGGAGATCGTCGCCGAGCTCGGCGAGGAGAAGGGCCGCGCCGTCAAGTACGCCGAGGCGTTCGAGCTCTGCGAGTACGGCTCGCGGCAGTCGAAGGACGAGCTGAGGCGGCTGTTCCCCTTCTTCAATGAGAAATGAGGCGATCATGTCACGATCCCTGCCCGTCGTCATCGCTGCCGTTTACTTCGCCAACCCCGCCCTCTCCGCGCAGGGGCCGGCCCCGGCAGGACGAATGGTCGTCTCCGATGGTGGCGCGATGATCATCGCCGTTTCCCAATCGGGGAAGACCCTCTACGGCTACTCGATCCGGACCGGGACCTGGGAGGGCGTGGCCGTCACGGACCCGGACAAGGCCCCTTTGATGCCGATCGTCGGGAGCGGCGTCGGGTATGTCGCGGTCGGGAGGAGGGTCTACGCTTTCAGCGGCGCGACGGGCCTCTGGGCCGTCCTCGACTTGCCGGAAGCCGCGAAGCCGAGGATTTCCGTGGCCGCGGGTGTCCGAGTCGATCTCGGCTCCAAGATCTACATGTTCTCCGGCGTGACGGGCCGATGGGCGCTCGTCGACCTGGCCGTGGACGAAGGGTGAGCCTTGTCGGGTGGGCACCGCCGACCGTCCGGGTTAATGCGATGACGGCCCCGGACCGCCGGGCCTCTGGGGCGTCCGACGATCCGGGGCCGAGGAATCCGCTCGATCCGCACGTCCCGGAGATCAGGGAGGGGTCGTCGCGTTGGCCGGGCCGCCGCAGCGGCGGAGGTGGTCCTTGTCGATGTAGACGACCTCGACGCGGTGATCGACGTGGTTGAACGGGATCGGGTAGTCGGACCAGTACGCCTCGTCGTAGTAGATCGTGCACTTGTAGTGGCAGTGGACGAGCTGGCAGGGCCCGGCGAGCGGGAAGACCTTGCACGCGTCGATCTTGTCGCCGATCTTCTCGATGAGGATGCGGACGTTGTTCCGCTGCGTCTCGTAGAACGGCGGGCAGCCGTTCTTGAACTTGGGGACCTTGTCCCAGACCTCTTGCTCGCTCGGCGGGTCGAGGCAGGTGGCCGGGCCGAACTCGCCGGGGATCGGGTCGAGGATCGGCACGCGGTCGCGCTGCTCGCGCGCCATGTCCGCCTCGAGCCGCTGCGACTGCGACGGCAGGATCGGCCAGGCGAACGACCACCCGGTCGGGTGCAGCGGCGAGATGTTGCGGAAGACGTACGACAGGCCGCAACCGCTGTTGCAGGTCGTCAAATAGAGCGTCAGGGCACCCATCAGCAAGCCGCGAGCCCAGCGCGGGGTGAACGGGCCCCGGTGCCGCGCGGATCGGGTCATTGGAATCTCCCCTCCCTGGAACGTGCGCGAACGCGCCGGGGGCACTCCCGCCCGCCGGCCTCGGCGCCGGGACCGTCGAATCCGGTGCAACCGACCGATCGATCCGGCGCGTCGCGTCGGATCGCTTGACCGGCCCATGTGGTCTAGTTATCGAACGAGGGCGACCGGACGTGTGAGGAATTTCCCGCCTGGGGCGGTGGATTCCCCTTGCATCGCCGCGACGGGGTCGTTCCGCGTCCGCGATCCGGACACGCATCCGACCGGGGCCCGAGGGGGCACGGGCCCGGAACGGCCGAGGGCCGGCTGGTCGCGACCAGCCGGCCCTCGGGCCACCTCCCGACGACGGTCAGGCCCTCGCCCCGCTCAGTAGGCGAAGATCCCGAACGGATAGGGGGTGAAGAACGGGCGGGTGTAGTTCTTCTTGAAGTCGAGCCACCAGATGCCGTCATCCCACCGGAGGGTGACCGCCCTCCATTGGAGGGGGACTTCCGGGTACGGGTAGGGGGGCCCGATGTTCGGCCACGCCTGCCAGGGGTAGGCGGTCGGGTAGCCGACGGCCGAGAAGTTGGGATAGGGGGCATACGAGGGCCACGCATAGTTGGGAGTGCCGGGCTGATACGCCTGGGCCCCGCCGGAGCCGGCCGGCCCCTCGGGCATGGGGCCCTCGGGGACGGTCGTGGCCGGGCCGGCGGGCTGCCCCATCGACGCGCCGTCATAGATGATGTCGCCGCCGCCCATCGCGCCGCCGCCCATCGCGCCGCCGCCGTTGCCGAAGTGGTGGCCCATCGCCACCTGATACTGCGCGGGGCGGACGCGGGGGTCGCTGGAGACGCCGATCTGGTCGACGACCCCGACCACCCCCATCACGGCGCGGGCCCGGCCGATCGCCTCAGCCTTCTGGTCGGGGTGGGCCACCGTGCCGGTCAGCGTGACGAGCCCCGAGCGGGTCTCGATCTCGATCCGGTATCCGGACAGCGCCGGGCTCGACCGCAGCGCCGCGGCGACGGCATCGGCGGTCGCCTGGTTGGTCAGGGGCGCGGGGCCTTGGGCGTGCGATGCCGCGGCGGTCGCGGCCAGCAGGCCGAGCGCCAGGGAAATCCGTTTCAGTCCAACCAGCATGATCTTATCCTTCTCCCGCCTGGAGCCGACACGACCGCGGTGCGGGCGGCGAGCGGGACGCGCCGTCCGGGTCGGAGATTGTCCGTCGCAACGGTTCCGTCGGCAGCGCGACCGCGCCGCGGGAGGCGCCCGTGGAGGGGTGCCCGTCGGGCGGATCAGACTGGGAGGGGGTGAGTCGAGGGAGCGAGCCGGGCCAGTCCGTCGCTTCCGGATCGTCGCCGAACTATGGCGCGCGATCCGGGGGCCGTCAAATCGCCCGGCGAAAAAAAAACCGGGGCCGCGCGGCCCCGGTTCGGGTGGTGCGTGTCGGGTCGAGGATGAGGCGCCCGGGAGGGTCGGTCAGCTCGCCAGGTTGGTCCCGGCGGCGATCCGCCCGCGGCCGATCGGGCCCGCGTCGGCCTGGCCGCTGCCGCTGGTCATGCCGATCAGCAGGATGGTCATGGTCCCTCCGGCGAACAGCGCGAACTCCGAGTCGTGCCGACCGCACAGGGCGCCGGCGATCCCCAGCCCGACCATCGCGACGACGAAGCCGATCCGGCCGCGGACGGCCCATCGCGACGATCCCGGCGGGAGCAGCCGGCTCAGGCACAGGGCCGCCACCCCGACCACCTGGAACAGCACCACCGCAAGCTCGAGCATCGCGCACAGGCGCACGCTGGACCAGACCATACAGGCTCCTTCCTTGGGCACTGTGTGGGGGGCGATCGGCCGTCCGTCGTCGCGGCGAACCGTCGAGGAGTTTGATGGCCGGCCCGATGATGCAGGTCCGGGGCCAAATGCCGAAAAAGCGCGGAATCGGGCCGGACCCCGGCGAATCAAGGCGACAACTTGAGGAAAAACCGCCCCGCGGCCGATTTCTCGGGCCGGGGGCGGAAAAAGTTGCACGGCGGGCCTTGTCGATTTTACAGATCGGCGGTCGCGGCCCGATCAGCGACGACGGCCCCGCATGCCGCCGCGGGGCACCATCATCGGCTTCAATTCCCCCTGCCCGCTGATGTCGACGACCTTCCAGCCCGCCTTCTCGTGCCGCGCCGTGATGTGCCGCATGAGTTGCGTGCCGTTCTTCTCCATCTTGGAGAGGATGACCTCATACCGTCCCGTGCTCTTCGGGACGTTGTTGCCGGAGATCTTGAAGCCGTCGAGCTTCGTGGCCAGCTCGCTGATCTCGTCCTCGGAGAGGCTGCGTTCGAGGATGGCGGTGAAGAGCTTCTGGTTCTTGACGGCGGCCTCGGTGGGGCGCGGAGCGCGGTGGCTTCGGCGAGGCGGTCGGGGTCCTTGGCCTTCAGCGCGTCGAGGAAGGCGGTGACGGCCCCCATCGGCGTGTGGAAGTTGGCCCTCTTGCGCTCGCCGCCGGGGCCGAATGAGGGCGCGGCCGGCTCGGGCGCCGGGGCGGCGGCCGGGGGCGGCTCGACCGGGGTCGCCGCGGCCACGGCCGGCGCGGCACCCGCGGCGGGATCGGCCGGGGCGCGCGCCCGCGGCGCCCGCGGTGGCCGGTGCCGGGGCGGGGGCGGGGGCGTTGGCCAGCTTGAGCATCTCGGCCGTCGCCGACGGCTCCGCCGGCTTCGTCGCCTCCGCCGGCGCCGCCTCGGCCGCCTTGGCCGGCTCGGCCTCCTTGGGCGGCTCGGCCGGCGCCGGCTCCGCCTTCGCCACGGCCTCGGCGGGCGCGGCGACGGGCGCCGCCTCGGCCACGGGCGCCGGCGCCGGCTCGGCGGGCGCCGGCTCGGACGGGGCCGATCCGCCCTCGGCGACGGCGGCGCCCGCGGGGGCGTCCGGGTCGCTGGGGGAGCCGCTGCCGCCGCACCCGACCCATGTCATGCACAATCCGGCCATCCCGAAGGAGGCCAACCAGGCGTTCCACGGTTTCATCGCGGTGCGATCCTTTCCCGGGGTCTGGACTTCGGATGTGGCCGGGACCGTCGGGGAGGCGGCGGCCGGGCCGCCCTCCGCCCCGGCCCCGATCGATACCCAATGATGGTATTATGATGCCTCCGTTCGCCCTGGGGAAGGGGTCGCCGGCCGCCGCGGCGGGCCGCCATCGCGGCGGGCGCCGGCTTGCCCCGTCACGGGCCGCCGCTTATGATGAGATGCGCCGCCGCCCCGACGGCCCATCGGACCTCCTCCGATCCAGGACTGGGAGGTCGCCTCTTGACAGGCGGCCGGCGCCGTGACAGAGTTGATGCCGCGCCGCGTTCCGGACGCAACTTCAAAAACTACTTGCGTTTAGGACATAATCAGGTGGCACGGGTGGGGCGGCGAGAACTCCCCGGCCACGCCGGCCCCAGCCGTCGGAGCGTCAGACATGCCCCCGCCCCTGAAGACGATCCTGCTGGTTGACGACGACAACGAGATCATCGAGTCGATGCGCACGGTCCTGGAGAGCAAGGGCTACCGGGTGATCGCCGCGCGCGACGGCAACGCCGGGCTGACGATCGCCGAGCGCGAGAACCCCGACCTGATCGTGCTCGACATGATGATGCCCAAGAAGAGCGGGTTCCTCGTCCTGGAGAAGCTCAAGGGGCGCCCCGGCGGGCTGATCCCCACGATCATGATCACCGGCAACGAGGGGAGCCGCCACCGCGCCTACGCCGAGATGCTCGGCGTGCGCGACTACATCCGCAAGCCGTTCGCGATGGAGAAGCTGGTCCGCTCGGTCGAGAGGGTCCTCGACGTCGCCCCCTCCGGGGACGACGGCTGAGGGCCGACGGCTTCGAATGCGGGGCCCGAGACCCGATATTTTCAAATTTGGAAATTCAGATCTGAAATCATCATGAAATGTTAGGCTTGGCCGCGTCAGGGGATGGCGTAGCCGATCATCCGGAGGATCGTCGTCAGGGCGATCAGGGGCAGCCCGACGATCGCCGCGTGGTCCTGGGCGTCGATCCGTTCGAACAGGACGATCCCGCGGCGCTCGAGCTTGTAGGCGCCGCGCAGTCGAGCGGGCGGTCGGCCGCGACGTAGCGGGCGATCTCGTCGCGGCCCAGGGCGCGCATCCGCAGGGTGGTCACGTCGGTGTGCAGGTACGTCTGGCCCGTCGTGCCAGACGGCCAGCGCGGTGATCAGCTCGTGGGTCCGGCCCGACATCGCCGCGAGCTGGTCGACGGCGGCCTCGACGCTCCCCGGCTTGCCGAAGGCGCGGCCGTCGAAGCGCGACGAGCTGGTCGCAGCCGATCAGGGTGGCGCGGCGCTCCTCGCCGCAGAGGCTGACCGCCTTGGCCAGCGCCAGGTGCTCGGCCAGGGCGCGGGGGCCGAGGCCGCTCGACCTTCAACGCCTCCTCGTCGACCCGCGGGGGCCGGCAGCGGAACGGGACCCCCAGCCGCTCCAGCAGCTCCCGGCGATACTGCGACGTGCTCGCGAGCACGAGCTCACGCACGGCCCCGTCCCTCGCCTCACGGGATCACTTCACTTCTCGACGGCCGCCAGCACCCTCCTGACCAGCTCCTCCTTGAACCCCTTGGGGAACTGCTCGCCGTCGCCCAGGCGGACGACGACCAGGTCGAGGCTCGGCACGACGAAGCCGTCGTTGTTGGCGCGGCCCAGCGTCATCACCATGTCGCGGGGGGCGTCGGGGACGCGGGGATAGACCCACCACTGCGCCGCCGTACTGGGGATTGGCCCTGGTCCCGGCCCAGGCGAAGTCGTAGTACGACTCGGGGACGACCCGGCGCCGGCCCAGTCGCCCTTGTGCAGCGCCAGGTAGCAGAACCGCGCGTGCTCGCGGGGGGTGGTGAAGATGCCGCTGTACCCCTGGTTGTAGGGGCCGATCGTGCCGCCGCCCGCCGATCGTCTGCCAGCGGACCTGCCGCATGCCGATCTTGTCGAAGACGCGCTCGCGGAGGAACGGGAACAGGTCGCGGCCGACGGCGTGGTTGAAGACCAGCACCAGGTGCGCGACCCCGGCGTTGCTGTAGTTGAAGACGGTGCCCGGCTCGCCCGTGAGCCTGGCGAACGGCGACCCCGCGACGTGCCCCAGCGCGGTCTCGAAGGGGGCCTCCATCGGCACGGGCTCCTTGCCCAGCCCCGAGGCCATGTTCAGCAGGTGGCGGATGGTGATGTCGGCCTTGCGCGGGTCGGGCAGGGGCAGCGACTCGGGGAGCATCTCCGCGTTGCAGACCTTCATGTCGAGCGTCAGCGCCCGGCCGTCGGCGAGCTTGTCGGGGCCGAAGTCGGACAGGACCAGCCCGAAGGCGACGCTGGTGTACGACTTCGAGCTCGAGTAGATGTTGAACTCGGTCTTGCGGTCGCCGTGCTTGTACCACTCGCCGACGACGTGGCCGCGGCGGATCACCAGCAGGCCGGTCGCGCCGTCGTTGGCCGAGGCGTTGTACCGCCACGCCTCGGCGAGCTTGTCCCAGTCGACGCCCGCGACGTCGCGGATCTTCGCCTTGTGCTCGGAGTCGGGCTCGCCCGCCTCGGGCAGGAGGCTGCGCCAGCCCCCCTGGTCCTCGGGGGGCGGGAAGTAGCCCGAGAGCTTCGGCCCCTCGCCGCGGGCGGGCGCCGCGACCAGGGCCAGCGCGAGCCAGGCCGACACGACCCATCGCTTCGTCGTCATGGGTGGCCTCGGGTTCGGTTCGGTTCGGATGGGGTGCGGCGGGTTCCGGGGCCTCGGCTCACTCGACGCGGCCGTGCTCCGACTTGTACTGCTGGTCGTAGGCGTCGAGCCATGCCTTGGCGCGGGGCAGGTCGGCGGCGCGGACCCAGACCCGGGGGCCGAGCTCATGCTGCCCAGCGCGTCGTGCATGTCGTGCGTGTCGGCGACCGCCGGGATACCCTGGTCGGTCAACTGGTCGGCGAGGAACTTGGCCTGCATCAGGTCGAGCGCCCAGTAGCACTCGACGAGGTCGCCGGCCGGAGATGCCGAGGGGTCGGGCAGCGGCTCGTCCCCCTTGGGCATGTCGAGGTCCAGCGGCGAGTCGCCCGGCGGCGGGGCGTCGGCGGGGACGAACGACGGGTCCTCGACCCCCTCGGGCGTCGTCCCGCACGCCCAGCAGACCTCGAACGACGGGTCCACCTTCGTACCGCACTTCGGGCAGGTCCACATCAGACGCGGGCTCCTCGTTGCCAGTCCCCGGCGATCGCGCCGGCGCGGCCCGGGCTCAGGTCCGGATCGCCTCCAGGAGCTCGGCCGGCGACAGAATGTAACCGAAGTAGAAATCGCCGAACAGCGCGTACCGCGCGGAGCTCTCGTCGAACCGCATCGCGTAGACGATGTCCTTCAGGTAGGCCGGGTTGCGGGCCCAGAGGGTGACCCCCCACTCCCAGTTGTCGAGCCCGGTCGAGGCGGTGATGAGCTGCGACACCTTCCCGGCGAATTTCATGCCGCTGCGGGCGTGCTGGCCCATCAGCTCCGAGCGGTCCTCGAACGGGAGCGTGTACCAGTTCAGCTCGCCCTGGCGGATCTTGCTCATCGGGTAGAAGCAGAGGCAGGGCCAGTCGGGGAACTCGGGGTAGAGCCGCTGCCGGTTCATCGGCCCGAGCCGCTCGGCGTAGGCGGCGACCTTGGCCTTGTAGACGCTCGACTCGGGGTCGGCCCCCTCGCGATCGCGGAGGATGCGCGCGTACTGGTCGGCGTCGGGGACGTACTCGGAGACCTCGGTGATCGAGTAGAACGAGTACGACGGCACCAGCGCCGGGCCGAGCGCCGAGGACTCGATGGCGACCTGCACGGCGTGGATCGCCTTCAGGTCGGGCCCGGCCATGACCAGGCCGAAGTCGGCCTTGTGGCCGGGGACGGCGAAGCACTGCATCTGCTCGGGGGCGGCGGGCGCGCCGCGGTCGAGGCCGCGCAGCAGCTCGTCGCGGCCCGCGCGGCGGGCCTCGGCCGGCAGCGCCGCCAGGGCGGCGCGATCGACCCGATAGAACAGGTGCAGGACGTGCCAGCCCGCCTCGGGCACGAGCGTCGCCCCGACCTGCGCCGACGACGGGCGATGGCCGTGCTGCATCGGATGGGTCGCCGCCTGGGGCGGCGGGGGGCTCGGAGGTCTCGTCTCGTCCGTCATCGCAATCGCTCCCGGCCGGTAGCCGATCCCTGGGGTCGGTCTCATTCTACTGAGGACGGCATGACGGATGGAACATGCCGGATGGCGGATCGCCTCGGTCACCCCGCTCCGGCATCCGCCATGTCGCATCCGGCATCCATCATGTCGCATCCGCCATGCGTGGCCCGATGGCGGATCGGCCGCGATCAGCCGCCGCCCAGCCGGCCCGCCGAGGCCCGCGCCTCGCGGCGGAACTGGCCGGGGGTGAGGCCCAGCTCGCGCTTGAACACGACGCTGAGGTACTCGGGGTGCTCGAACCCCGCCAGCTCGGCGATCTGGTCCATCTTGAGGTCGGTCTCGGCCAGCAGCTGCTTGACGCGCTTGAGCTGCACGGCGCGGATCTCGGCCTGCGGCGAGCGGCCCAGGTAGCGGCGGAAGTGCCGCTCCAGGGCCGTCCGCGACAGCGGGGTGTGGCCGAGCACGTCGCGGACGGTGATCCCGTGGCAGGCGTGCTCGCGGATGAACCGGACGGCGGCGACCACGCGGGCGTCGTCGACGGCCAGCACGTCGGTCGACAGCCGGGTGACCACGCCGAGCGGGGGGATCGTCCGCTCGCGGAAGCCCGCCGGCTCGCCGGCCATGAGTCGGTCGAGCAGCTCGGCGGCCTCGTAGCCGATCCGCTCGGGGTTGGGCACGACGCTCGACAGCGGCGGGTCGCAGAGCTCGCACAGCAGGGGGTCGTCGTCGACGCCGATGACGGCCACCTCCTCGGGGACGGCCAGGCCGGCGCGGCGGCAGGCGTCGAGGACGTGGAGGCCGCGGTCGTCGTTGCACGCCATCACGCCGACGGGCCGCGGCAGGCGCCGGAGCCAGCGGCCGATCGCCTTCTGCTGCCGCTCCCAGGGCTCGGCGTCGGGCCCGCCCCAGGGCGTCTCGTAGACCCGCCCCGCGCCGTCCGTCCCGACCACCGCCTCGAGGAAGCCCTCCTGGCGGCGGCGCGACCAGCGCATCCCCGAATATCCGCAGAACGCCAGCGAGCGGAACCCCCGCTCCAGCAGGTGCTCGGCCGCCAGGCGGCCGATGGCGCGGTCGTCCGAGGCGATCCGGGGGATGCCGAACAGGTCGCCGCGGTGCGTCAGGTCGACGGCCGCCACGCGCGCCTTGCGCAACGCCGCGGCGAACGCCGGGCTGCTCCAGCGCGAGATGATCCCGTCGCCCCGCCACGTCTCCAGCCAGCGCGGGGGCACCGTCTCCAGCCCCCTCTGCTCGACGAAGACCGACCACGGCCGGTGCGACCGCAGGTAGCGCGGCGACCCCCTGGAGGATCCGCCGGCCGAAGATGCTCGACGTCTCGACCATCAGCGCCACGTGAGGGGACCGGGCCATCGCGACTGCTCCCTCGGGCCGGATGTCCGTCGTCGAATCCCCCGCCACCCCGACGGTCAACGGGCACCCGGCGACGGCCGCGCCGACGCGCCCCGGGCCGGCCGGCACGGACCCCCTCGCGACGATCGCCCGGATCGGCCGCGGATGTCAGAGGACGTCGCGCCGCGCGCGACAAAGGATCTCAAAAGAAATACGCCGGATCTCATTGCCACCGCCGCCGCCCCATTTTAACTTAAAAGCTGGAGAAAGCGCACCACATCCATCGTGCGCGCGAAGACGTCATCCTCAACGACAAAGGAATCCGTGCAGTCGCAGGATACGGGGCCACCCTGGGATCGTGCCCCGTCGCGGCCATCTCCCGGTCCACTCATTGGGCCCCGTTTTCCTTCGATCGGAGGATCACATGCAGGGCAAGGCATTCGGCCCCGACGCCACCGGCGGTCGCCGGCCCGGCTTCACGCTGATCGAGCTGCTGGTGGTGATCGCGATCATCGCCGTCCTGATCGCACTCTTGCTGCCGGCGGTGCAGGCGGCGCGCGAGGCGGCCAGGCGGAGCCAGTGCGTCAACAACCTCAAGCAGATCGGCATCGCGCTGCACAACTACCACAATGCCAACGACTGCTTCCCGCCGGGCGGGCTGGTGGGCTTCCGCTACGACACCAGCGCCTGGAACATCAACGGCACCTACGGCCCCCACGCGCGGATGCTGGGCTTCCTGGAGCAGCAGGCGCTCTACAACGCCATCAACTGGTCGCTGGAGCCCGACCAGGACGTCTACGGGACCGCCGCCAACTCGACGGTCACCATCGCCCGGGTCAATGTGTTCCTCTGCCCGTCGGACCGGGTCCCCAACTATCTCGGCACGGGGACCGCGCCGATCAACGCGCTGATGGCCCCCGGCAACAACTACTTCGCCTCGACCGGCTCGTCGCTGGAATGGGGGGGTTATCCGGGCGGCCTCTCGGGGCCGGCGAACACCGGCAGCGGCCCCCCCAACGGCCTGTTCCAGGCCGCCGGCCCGGCGCATCGGCATCCGCGACGCCCTCGACGGCACCAGCAACACGGTCGCCTTCGGCGAGTGGCGCACCGGCACCGGCCTGCGGTCCGCCGCGAACACGAACCCCGTCCGGGTCGACATCCCCGTCGACGTCATCATGGTCGGCTCGTATCCGAGCGGCGTCAGCCGGAACACGGCGACGATGTCGATGCCCAGCGCGCCCCTGGCGGCCAGCCTGCTGCCGTGGCTCCAGACGTGCCGCCAGAACGTGGCCAACGCGTCGATGCGCTTCAACAAGACCACGACGCTGGGCGAGGCGTGGGCCCTGCCCATGCCGACCTACAGCCTGGGCAACATGCTGGTGCCGCCGAACCCGAAGACGCCCAACTGCACCGTCGCCTCCACCAACGCGACCAACTCGCCGGGGGTGTACGGCCTGAGCAGCCGCCACCCCGGCGGTGCCAACGTCCTGATGTCCGACGGCTCGGTCCGCTTCCTCAAGGATAGCACCAGCATCAACACGATCTGGGCGATCGGCTCGCGCAACGGCGGCGAGGTCGTCTCCGCCGACTCGTACTGAGCGGCGGGGCCGATGCCGGGTCGTCGACCAATCCATCCCCTCTTTATTTATTCGGAGAGACACATGCTTTGCAGGCGTCGCGGCTTCACTCTGATCGAGCTTCTGGTGGTGATCGCGATCATCGCCGTGCTGATCGCGCTGCTGTTGCCCGCCGTCCAGGCGGCGCGCGAGGCGGCGCGGCGGGCCCAGTGCGTCAACAACCTCAAGCAGATCGGCCTGGGGATCCACAACTACCACCAGACCTACGACATCTTCCCGCCGGGCGGCTACCCCGGCTACCTCCCGGGGACGAATACGGGCAACAATGCGTTCCCCAGCGCGCATGGCCGGCTGCTGCCCTACATCGAGCAGCAGGCGCTGTACAACGCCCTGAACTGGATGCTCCCCGTCATCAACGGGCCGGCTGGTAACCCCGGACCGTACTGCAACTCGACCGTCTCGACGGCGCGGATCAGCACGTTCCTCTGCCCGTCGGACACCCCCCCCAACTGGATGATGACGAGCGCCAGCGCGCCGCTGCCGAACTACCGGGCCCCCGGCAACAACTATTTCGCCAGCACCGGGTCGAGCCTTGAGTTCGCGGCCCGGCAGACCCTGAACCCGCCCAACGGGCCGTTCTTCTACGCCGGCGAGGTCCCCGCCACCTGCGGCATCCGCAACGTCACCGACGGGACGACCAACACGATCGGCTTCGGCGAGTGGCGGGTCGGCAGCGGCATCCAGAGCATCTTCACGATCCCCACCGACATCGTCTTCCTCGGGAGCCTGCCCAGCGGGACCACCCGGAACACGGCCGGGGGGACGATGAACATGCCCAACCCCGTCCTCGTCGCGAGCTTCCCGGCGTGGCTCCAGAGTTGCACCGCGGCGCTGCCGACGAGCCGCACGAACCACACCGCCACCCTCGGCGAGAACTGGATCTTCGACATCACGGGCTTCAGCCTGGGCAACGTCCTGCAAGCGCCAACCCGAAGTATCCCAACTGCAGCTCCAACGGGGCCAACACCCTGGATAATCCCGGCATGTGGGGCCTGAGCAGCCGCCACCCCGGCGGCTGCAACGTCCTGATGCTGGACGGCTCGGTGAAGTTCCTCAAGGACAGCACCAACCAGTATACGATCTGGGCACTCGGCTCGATCAATCAGGGCGAGGTCGTCTCCGCCGACTCGTACTGAGCGGCCCCCTCTCCTGAGCGGAGCTACAACATGATTCGGATGCGTCGCGGCTTCACGCTGATCGAATTGCTGGTGGTGATCGCGATCATCGCGGTCCTGATCGCGCTGCTGCTGCCCGCGGTCCAGGCGGCGCGCGAGGCGGCGCGCCGCAGCCAGTGCGTCAACAACCTGAAGCAGATCGGCATCGCGCTGCACAATTACCACAACGCCAACGACTGCTTCCCGCCCGGCACGCTGCCGGCGTCGCAGAGCAACGGGGCGGTGACCAAGGCCTACGGCGGCTGGAGCGCGCAGTCCCGCCTGCTGGGGTTCCTGGAGGGGGGGCGCTCTACAACGCCATCAACTTCGGCCTCTGCAACGTCAACGACTCGAAGAATTATGCGATCAATGCCCAGGCGACCGCCGTCACCGCGAAGATCAACGCGTTCCTCTGCCCATCGTCGCCGCAGGCCACCTGGCTCATCAACGGCCTGACGGTCAACCTGACGGCGCCGGGGAACAACTACTATGCGTCGTTCGGGGCGGGCCTGGAGTACCAGGGGCCCCGCTCCGGAGCATCGGCGCCCCAACGGCCCGTTCCAGTTCGCCGGCCCGGCGATCGGCATCCGCGACATCACCGACGGCACCAGCGGTACGATCGGCTTCGGCGAGTGGAAGTTGGGCAGCGGCAAGGGGACCCCGCTGAAGATCCCGCAGGACGTGGTCTTCACCCAGTATCCGCCCGGGGTCAGCGCGGGACGGCGGGGATGGAGATGCCGGCCGGCGCCTCGGCGTTCCAGCAGTGGCTCCCGATCTGCGCCGCGGCGGCCAAGGCGGCGCAGGCCACCGGGGGAGCTGGCTGGGCGAGTGCTGGGCCTTCGGCCTGCCCGCCTACACCCTGGGCAACATCCTGCTGGCTCCGAACCCGCAGTATCCCAACTGCGACGTGACCTCCGGGCCCGACTACGACAACCCGGGCATGTACGGCCTGAGCAGCTACCACCCCGGCGGGGCCAACGTGCTGATGCTCGACGGCTCGGTCCGCTTCCTCAAGGACAGCACCAACATGCTGACGATGTGGAGCCTGGGCACGATCAACCAGGGCGAGGTCGTCTCGCAGGACTCGTACTGAGCTGCGACCGGGGCCCGGCCGTCAGTAAGGGTCGCTGGGCAGGCGGACCGGCAGGATGATCGTGAAGGTGGTCCCGCGGCCGGGGGCGGTCTCCAGGTCGATCCGGCCGCCGTGCTCCTGGACGATCGTGTAGCTGATCCAGAGCCCCAGGCCGGTCCCCAGGCCCTGCGGCTTGGTCGTGAAGAACGGGTCGAAGATCCGCCCTCGGATCGACTCAGGGATGCCGGGCCCGTCGTCGGCGATGATGAACCGGACCTCGTCGCGCCCGGGCCCGGAGGACGTCCGGACCGCGATCGTGGCGCCGCGGTCGACGGCCTGGATCGCGTTCATCAGGATGTTCAGCAGGAGCTGGTTCAGCTTGCCCGGCGAGCACCAGATCGGCGGCGGGTCGCCGAGCCCGACGACCAGCTCGATCTGCTTCTCGCGGACGTGGTAGCGGACCATCTCGATGGTGGCGCGGGCGGCGTCGTCGGGGCGGATCGGCTTCCGTTCGGCCTCGTCGATGCGGGAGAAGTCGCGCAGGCCCGCGACGATCTCGCGGACCCTCTGGAGGCCCTGGCGGGTGCTCTCCAGCAGGCGGCCCAGGCCGTCGAGCGTGTAGTCGAGGTCGACCCGCTCCTCGGCGGCGCGGATCGCCTCGGGGATCGCGCCGCCGAGGTGGGCGCGGTACGCCGCCATGATCGCGGCGACCTCGCGGACGTCGCGGTCGAGCACGGCGACGTTGTTCGAGACGTACGACAGCGGGTTGTTGATCTCGTGCGCCACGCCCGCGACGAGCTGGCCGAGGCTGGCCATCTTCTCGCTCTGGACCAGGTGCGCCTGCGCCTCCTGGAGCTGCCGCAGCGCGGCCTCCAGCTCCTCCTTCTGGCGTCGCAGCTCGTCCTCGGCGCGGCGTCGGGCGCGGTCGAGCCAGTGCCGCTCCAGGGCCCCGCGCACGGCGGCGGCGACGCGGGGGGTGGGCAGGTCGTCCTTGGTCACGTAGTCCAGCGCGCCCCTCTTGAGCAGGTCGACGGCCACGCTCTCGCTGCCGCCGCCGGTGACGATGACCACCGGCAGGTCGAGCCTCAGGCCGTCGCGGATCCGGCCGAGGACCTGGTCGCCGTTCATCTGGGGGAGCTGGAAGTCGAGGATAACCAGGTCGAACGGCTCGCGGGCCAGCCGCTCCAGGCCGCGCTCGCCCGAGTCGGCGAACTCCAGCGCGAAGCCGCGGAGCGTGCGGCGGTAGATCATCTGGTCGGCCTGGCTGTCCTCGACGATCAGGAGCCGAGGGACCCGGGACGTGTCGTCGGTCATCGCGCGTCCGGACCGCCCGTCGCGCGGGCGGTCCGCTCGTCGGCCCGGGCCGGGGGATGCCGGCCTCCCGCGCCTCGGGACGTCCCCGGCGCAGGCCGTCGCATCGGGCGACCGGCCCGGTCGCTACCCACCAGCCTATCATCCCCCGCGGCGGTCCCGCAAACGTCGAGGGCCCGCCGCCGGCGGCGGATTCTCCGCGACCGGCCCCGGCCCGGTGCGGCCCCGCCTTGTGGAGGGCGGCCACGTCCACTATGATACTCGTCAGAACCTCGCCGCGGGGCCGGATCGTCGGGGGGTTCCCGGTCGCGCGGTCGGGATGATCCGGCAGGGCCCGGGGGACGGGCCCGCCTCGCCCGTCACGACCCCGCGCATCTTCATCTTACAGGAGGTAGCGAGCATGGCGACGGCCGAGCGGACCCGGGGACGGATCTACGACGACATCACGCAGACGATCGGCAACACGCCGTCTGATCCGGCTCCGCCGGGTGACCGAGGGGTGTCGCGCCGAGGTGGTCGCGAAGCTCGAAAATTTCAACCCGCTCTGGTCGGTCAAGGACCGGATCGGCGTGGCGATGATCGACGCGGCCGAGGCCGACGGCCGGATCACCAGGGACACGCTCATCGTCGAGCCGACCAGCGGCAACACCGGCATCGCGCTGGCGTTCACCTGCGCAGCGCGCGGCTATCGGCTGATGGTGACGATGCCCGACAGCATGAGCCTGGAGCGCCGCCGGCT
Organism: uncultured Planctomycetaceae bacterium; assembly: GCA_963708145.1. Classification (GTDB taxonomy): domain Bacteria; phylum Planctomycetota; class Planctomycetia; order Isosphaerales; family Isosphaeraceae. The sequence goes on from OY970189.1 coordinate 2,473,946, forward strand.
GCTCAAGGCGTTCGGCGCCGAGATCGTGCTGACGCCCGCCGCCGAGGGGATGCCCGGCGCCGTGCGCAAGGCCGAGGAGATCGTCAAGACCACGCCCGATGCCTTCATGCCGCAGCAGTTCAAGAACCCGGCCAACCCGGCGATCCACCGCCGGACGACCGCCGAGGAGATCTGGCGCGACACCGACGGCCGGGTCGACATCCTGGTCAGCGGCGTCGGCACCGGCGGCACGATCACCGGCTGCGGCGAGGTCCTCAAGTCGCGCAAGCCGGGCGTGCACGTGGTCGCCGTCGAGCCGGTCAACTCGCCCGTCCTGACCCAGCTGCGCAACCGCGAGCCGCTGAAGCCCGGCCCGCACAAGATCCAGGGCATCGGCGCGGGGTTCATCCCCGAGATCCTCAACACCGAGGTCATCGACGAGGTCGTCACCGTCCGCGACGAGGAGTGCTTCGAGATGTCGCGCCGGCTGGCCCGCGAGGAGGGGATGCTCTGCGGCATCTCCTGCGGCGCCGCTGTCGTCGGCGCGGTCCAGGTCGCCAAGCGGCCCGAGAGCGCCGGCAAGCTGATGGTCGTCATCCTGCCCGACCTCGGCGAGCGCTACCTCTCGACGCCGCTGTTCCCGGAATGAGCGAAGCCGTCCTGACCATCCCCGCCGACGTCCACGACGCGATGGTCGCCCATTGCGTCCGCGAGGCCCCCCTGGAATGCTGCGGCCTCCTGGGGGGCGTGCCGCCGCCTGGTCTCGTCGTTCCACCCGCTCCGCAACGCCGCGGCGAGCGAGACCCGCTACGACGCCGACCCGCGCGACCTGATCGACGCCGTGGTCGCGCTGCGGGGCCGCGGGGCCGAGATCCTGGCCATCTACCACTCGCACCCGCGCTGGGCGGCCGTCCCCAGCGCGACCGACCTCCGCGAGAACCACTACGGGCCGGTCCCCCGGATCATCGTCTCTTTGCTCGGCCCTTCGCCCGAGGTCCGCGTCTGGAGGCTCGACCCCGACTCGTACGAGGAGCTGCCCTGGCGGCTCGCCCCAGGCCGCGACGCCGCCGATGCCTCGGCTTGAACCGGCCGCGGCGAGCGGCTACACTACCGGCCTCCGCGTTTCCCCAGGACGAATCGAGGCCATCGCTTCGGTCGAGGCGGGGCCCTTCTCCCGGCCTAACCGCCGGGAGCAGATTGAAACGATTGAAACATGCAGCGCACCCTGATCATCTTCAAGCCCGATTGCGTCCAGCGCCGTCTGGTCGGCCAGATCCTCCAGCGGTTCGAGGTCAAGGGGCTCCGGATCGTCGCCCTGAAGCTCATCCAGGTCGATCGGGCCTTGGGCGAGAAGCACTACGGCGAGCACCAGGGCAAGCCGTTCTTCGACGGCCTGATCGAGTTCATCACCGGCGGCCCGGTCGTCGTGGGCGTGCTGGAGGGGAACGAGGCGATCGCCGTCGTGCGCACCATGCTCGGCGCCACCAACGGCGTCGCCGCCACGCCCGGCACGGTGCGCGGCGACTTCTCGATCAGCAAGCAGAACAACCTGGTCCACGGCAGCGACAGCCCCGAGTCGGCCGGCGCGAGATCGCCCTCTGGTTCCGGCCCGAGGAGCTGGTCGATTACGCGATCTCCGGCTCCGAGTGGGTCTACAACAACGCCTGACGACGATCCTTCGGCGCGTCCCTCTCGCCCCACGACCATGGCCGAACGACCCCGCAAGCCGCTGTTCCCGAACCCGTTCTACGTCGTCCTGCTGGCGGCGAGCACGGCGTTCGCGATCACGGCGCTGGCGTACCTGATCGGCCCGAACATCGAGCAGAGGGCGATCCGAGGCCCGGCGCCGCGCCGGGGGCGGGGTCGCGGGCCCTGGCCGCGTGGTTCGACCGCAACGGGCCGATGGCGCTGGGCGTCGAGTTCGTCGTGATGCTCGTCTCGGGCCTGCTGGCGATGGCGACGGATCGCTGGTTCTCGGCCGCGCCGGCCCGGAAGGATTCCCGGGACGGCTGAATCTCATCTCAGGGAGGAGGGGGCGATGGCGTCCGCACAGGTCGAGCGCGAGGCCGCCAGGCTCCGCGCCGAGATCGACCGGCACAACCGGCTCTACTACGTCGACGCGGCGCCCGAGATCAGCGACCGCGAGTACGACCGCCTGATGAAGCGCCTCGAGGAGATCGAGGCCGCGCACCCCGAGCTCGTCACCCCCGACAGCCCCACCCAGCGCGTCGGGGGCGAGCCTCTGGCCGAGTTCGCGACGGTCGTCCACTCGGTCCCGATGCTCTCGATCGACAACACGTACAGCTTCGACGAGGTCCGCGAGTGGGACGCCCGCGTCCGCAAGGGCCTCAACCCGGGCGAGCCGGTGCGCTACGCCGTCGAGCTCAAGGTGGACGGCGTGGCCGTCTCGCTCCGGTACGAGCACGGCCGGTTCGTCCTCGGGGCGACCCGCGGCGACGGCGAGCGCGGCGACGACATCACGATGAACCTGCGGACCGTCCGCGGCATCCCGCTGACGCTCGCCGGCGACCCCCCTGCCCTGCTCGAAGTGCGGGGCGAGGTCTTCATGACCAACTCCGAGCTCGTCCGCCTCAACGAGCAGCGCCGGGCGCGCGAGGAGGCGCCGTTCGCCAACCCCCGCAACTCGACGGCCGGCTCGCTCAAGCTGCTCGACTCGAAGCTCTGCGCCGAGCGACGGCTCCGGTTCGTCTCGCACGGCCTGGGCGCCTTCGAGGGGATCGAGGCGTCGTCGTACACCGAGATCCAGGGGCTCCTGAAAGGCTGGGGCATCCCGACCGGCGCCCACAACAAGACCTTCGACACGATCGACGAGGTGATCGCGCACGCCGAGCGCTGGTCCGACCAGCGGAACACGCTCGACTTCCAGACCGACGGCCTGGTCATCAAGGTGGACGACCTCGGCCAGCGCGCCCGGCTGGGGACGCGGAGCAAGAGCCCGCGGTGGGTGATCGCCTTCAAGTACGAGGCCGAGCAGGCGGTCACGAAGCTGGTGGGGATCACCGTCCAGGTGGGCAAGACGGGCAAGCTGACGCCGGTGGCCGACCTAACGCCCGTCCCGCTGGCCGGCACGACCGTCAAGCGCGCCAGCCTGCACAACGCCGACGAGATCCTCCGCAAGGACGTCCGGATCGGCGACACGGTGGTGATCCAGAAGGCCGGCGAGATCATCCCGCAGGTCGTCCGCGTCGAGGCCGCCGCGCGCGACGGCTCGGAGCGCCCCTTCGACTTCCCGACCGCCTGCCCGAGCTGCGGCGCGCCCGTCGAGAGGCTCCCCGGCGAGGTCGACTTCCACTGCACCAACCCCCCGTCGCGCTGCCCCGAGCAGCTCAAGGAGTGGATTCGCTGGTTCGCCCACCGCGACGCGATGGACATCGACGGCCTGGGCGTCAAGCTCATCGACCAGCTCGTCGACCGCGGCCTCGTGCGCAGCCTCGCCGACCTCTACCGCCTCGACGAGCCGACCCTGGCCGACCTGGAGCGGATGGGCAAGAAGTCGGCGCAGAACCTCGTCGCCGCCCTCGAAGCGACCAAGGGCACGATCACTCGACCGCTTCCTGACCGGCCTGACGATCCGGCACGTCGGCACCCGCACCGCCGAGATCCTGTCGCAGCGATTCGCCACCCTCGACGCGATCCGCAAGGCATCTCTCGACGAGCTCCAGGCCGTCCCCGAGGTCGGCCCGGTGGTCGGCGCCAGCGTCTTCGAGTTCTTCCAGGACCCCGAGAATCGGCGCCTGCTCGACGACTTCGCCGCCGTCGGCGTCATCCCGACCGCCGTCAAGCTCCCCCAGCCCGGCCCCGCCGGCCTACCCCTGGCGGGCAAGACGTTCGTCCTCACCGGCACCCTTCCCAAGCGCACCCGGCCCGAGGCCGAGGCGCTGATCAAGCAGTTCGGCGGCAAGGTGACCGGCTCGGTGTCGAAGTCCACCAGCTACGTCCTCGCGGGCGAGGAGGCCGGCAGCAAGCTCGACAAGGCCCGGCAGTTGAACATCCCAGTCATCGACGAGGACGAACTGGAGCGGATGACGCAATCCCCACCGTAGCGCACGTTGCACACGCCGATCCGAATGCTTATCTTTCCTTCAGCAACACTCATAAGGTCGAGAAGGGCCGCAGGTAGGACATGCTGTAATGACTTTCATGCACGTCGTCGTGTCGCGTCAGGGCTTCCGGAATAGAGCGAGCAACCCGGAACGTTACGCTCTCCTTGACCGACTTGTCACCGTCAGTGCCCGGCTGAAGGTGCGGCTGATCGTCCTTCCCGCCGGGTTCTTTGCCGCGGAGAAGGAGGATGACATGCTCGACATCATCGCTGAGGTCGGGAGCCGAGCGTCGGAGGCGAGTCTGGCAGTAATCGGGGGTATTGACCTCGATCGGGCGACGACCAAGCGGGCATCCTCATCGGAGCATTTGGTCCGTGCTGGGAACCTCCCATACTTCGGTTTCGCGTCAGGCCGCGTCACCCTTCCCGAACAGGGCAATTATCCTTGGCGACAAGCCAGTATCACTAGCGCGGACGCTGAAATCGTTGCTGAAACCAACATTCCAGGTGCCGACCGTTTGATCGCTATTGATGATGTCACGGTGGGTGTCCTAATTTGCGGAGAGCTTTTCAATAAGCGGGCCCGCACGGTGGTCGGCCAGCTCCGTCCTGACTTGGTCGTAGACATCGGCCATTGCAGCATGGGCCAGGGCCTTATCCCTGCCATGAAGAGCGCCGCCGGCTCATCCGGATGTCCCGTCGCGCATTCCCAGCATTTGGCCGGCTATAGGACCCAGCAAATACATATGGTGAACGCACAAGGTCAAAGTGAGTCTGTCAGAGCAGATACCAATCCCTTGGAGTGGAGCGGCTCGACCTGGGCAGCGTGGACCATCCGAGAATTGTAGGTATACCCTCCTCACCGCCGTCCGACCCGCCACCGTTCGCGAGAGGAAGAATCATGCCGAAGAAATCGCAGACAAGTAGGACCGTCCGCAAGTCGGCGGCGGATATACCGGCTGCTTCCCCGGCGGACCTGGCTCGGCTCCGTGACGCGATGAACGGTCCCATCGACACGTCGGAAATTTCCGAGTGTCGCGAGGCGACTTTCCGTCTCAAGAGGGATGTGCGCGGGCGGCTCCCCCGAAGTTCTTCATAGAGTGGGCCTTTCCAGCTCCTTGGCGGTTCGCCTGCGGGCGGGGCTCATCCTATAAGAACTCCTCCCCTCTCTGAACTCTCTGTGTTCTCTGGGGCTCAATTCATCTTTAGTATCCCATCGCCCCGCCGTCCTTGCGCGGGTCGGACCCGCCGATCAGGATGCCGCGCTCCACGTCGATGCGGATCGCCTGATAGCCGCCGAAGCCGCCGCGCGACGTTGACCAGGTGATGCCCCTTGGCCTCCAGGGCGCGGCGGACGTCGGGGCCGATCCCCGATTCGAGCGCGACGGTGCCGCGGCCCTTGGCGCGCTCGCCGGTGGGCGTGGACGAGCCGAGGTGGTTGAAGCGGGGGGCGTCGCCCGCCTCCTGGACGTCCATGCCGAAGTCGATCATGTTGCAGATCACCTGCGCGTGGCCCTGCGCCTGCATGTCGCCCCCCATCAGGCCGAAGCTCAGCCAGGGCTGGCCGTCCTTGGTGACGAAGGCCGGGATGATCGTGTGGAACGGCCTCTTGTGCGGCTCCAGGCGGTTGGCGTGCGCGGGGTCGAGCGCGAAGAGGCAGCCGCGGTTCTGGAGCGGGAAGCCCAGGTCGCCCGGGACGTGGTACGAGCCGAACCCGGAGTAGTTGCTCTGGATCAGGCTGACGGCGTTGAAGTCGCCGTCCACGACCGTCATGTAGATCGTGTCGGCCTCGCCCGGCTCGCCGGCGATCGGCCGCTCGTTGGCGCGGTCGCGGTCGATCAGCCCCGCGCGGCCCTGGGCGTACTCCTTCGAGATCAAGGCCGCGACCGGCACCTTGACGAACTCGGGGTCGGCGTAGTATTTGGCCCGGTCCTCGTAGGCGAGCTTCTTCGCCTCGATCATCAGGTGCAGCGCCTCGGCCGACTGCGGGCCCAGGCCCTTCAGGTCGTAAGGTTCGAGCAGGTTGAGCATCTGGAGGGCCGCGATCCCCTGGCCGTTGGGGGGCAGCTCCCACACGTCGTAGCCCCGGTAGTTGGTCGAGACGGGGTCGACCCAGGTGCTGGCGTGGTCCTCGAAGTCCTTGCGCTCGAAGAGGCCGCCGACCTGGTGCGAGTAGGCGACCATCGCGTCGGCGATCGGGACCTCGGTAGAAGGCGTCGCGGCCGTCGGCGGCGATCAGGCGGAGCGACCGGGCCAGGCCCGGGTTGCGGAAGACCGTGCCGACCTCGGCGCGCGCACCGCCGGGCAGGAAGCAGGCGGCCGAGGTCGGGACGCGCTCCAGGACGCGCGCGGCGCCCTGCCAGTCGTGGGCGATGATCTCGCTGACCGGGAAGCCCTCCTCGGCGTAGGCGATCGCCGGCGCCAAGCAGGTCGGCCAGCGGCATCGTGCCGAACCGAGACCGGAGCCGGTCCCAGCCGTCGACGCACCCCGGCACCGACCAGCTCAAAGGGCCGTGCGTGGGGATCTGGTCGAGCCCCTTCTGCCGGAACACGTCGATCGTCGCGGCGTACGGGGCGCGCCCGCTGGCGTTGAGGCCGTAGAGCTTCTTGGTCTTGGCGTCCCAGACGATGGCGAACAGGTCGCCGCCGATCCCGCACGACATCGGCTCGACGACGCCGAGCACCGCGTTGGCGGCGATCGCCGCGTCGATCGCGTTGCCCCCCTTCTGGAGGACGCGGATCGCGGCGGCCGTCGCCAGAGGCTGGCTGGTCGCGGCCATCCCGTGCCTCGCCACGACGGCCGACCGCGTCTTGTGCAGCGGGCCGCTCGGCCGGTCGTGGGCGGCCAGCCGGCCCACCCCCAGCACCATCAGCGCGGCGAGAATCCCGAGCGCGGCCAGCAGGACATGGATGCCGGGGCGGGGCGTCATGGCGGTCTCTCCCAGGGGACCATCCTTCGTTCGAGTCACGAGGACGCATGATATCCGATGTCGAACCTGACCTCACCCCGGCCCTCTCCCGGCGGGAGAGGGCCGGGGTGAGGGTCCCAAGTTAGCGGCCCGAAGGATCGTCGTCCGTCACCGGCGGGCGGGGCGAGGCGGCCAGTCGGTCGATCTCATCGCGGTGGGGCAAGCCGCTCTGCGCCCCCGGCCTCGTGACGGCCAGCGCCGCGGCGGCATTGGCCCATCGCGCGGCCTCGACGAGCGTCCGTCCCTGCGACAGGGCCGCCGCCAGGGCGCCGTTGAAGGCATCGCCTGCCCCGACGGTATCGACCGCGCGCACGTCGAACGCCTTGAGGACTCGCGGGGAATCGGTCCGGGGATCGACGATCAGGCATCCTTGCGGCCCCAGGGTGACGACCGCACGGGACAAGCCCCGGCGGTGGAGGTCGCCGACCGATCGCCAGGCGGCCTCCCAGCCGTCCTGCGGCGGCCGACCGGCCAGCAGGCGGGCTTCGGCCACGTTGGGAGTCAGCACGTCGACTGTGCGGAGGAGGCCGCTCTCGACGAGTCCGGATCCGCCGGCGCCGGGTTGAGCACCGTGGTCATGCCCGCGGCCTTGGCGCGCCGGAGGCCCCGGACGACCGTCTCCAGGGGCACCTCCAGGCTCGCCAGGAAGACGCCGCCGCCTCGAAGACGGAGTCGGGCAGGCGGTCGATGTCCTCGGGCGAGAGCGTGCGCATTGGCCCCCGGGGCGACGCCGATCATGTTCTCGCCCGCCTCGCCGACGAAGATCAGCGCGACCCCCGAGGCGACCCCGGCGACGACCCGTCGCGTGCGAGACGTCGATCCCCTCGCGACGGTAGAGGTCGAGCGCATCGCGGCCGAGCGGGTCGTCGCCGACGGCGGTCACGAAGACGACCTCGGCCCCCGCCCTCCGCGCCGCGACCGCCTGGTTGGCCCCCTTGCCGCCGGGCCCCGTCGCGAAGGCGCCCCCGAGCACCGTCTCGCCCCGCGCGGGGAGGCGAGGCAGCCGGACGGTCATGTCCGTATTGCTGGAGCCGAGGACGACGACGCGGGGCATGGCGGGCCTTCGTTCCGGGGCTGAAGGAGGGACGACGGATACTCAACGGGGCCGATCCCACCGCCCGAGCCGCGAGCCTCTCGATGCCGTGGCCGGGCTGGTCGCGGGGGCGATCTGGGGCGCCGCGCTCTGGTTCTGGTTGCTCCCCGTGACGTGGCTCGCCCTCCTCCTCCCCACGACCATCCTGAGCGCCCTGGTCTTCGCCGTGCTGGGCTACTTCAAGGCGAACGACTTCTTCCGTCGGTTCCGCGGCGACTGAGCCATCGCCCGGGGTCGCCGCGGATCAGAGATAATCGTCGCGGATCGGGTGGAACACGTCCAGCGCGACGGCCGGGCCGTCCAGCGCGCGGACGCGGTGGACGACGCCCCCCGGGATGCGCCAGATGTCGCCGGGGCCGAGGATTCGCGTCTCCCCGCCGACGGTGAACTCGGCGCGGCCCGAGATCATGATCCCCATCTGCTCGTGCGGGTGGGCGTGGTCGGGGACGACCGAGCCGGGCTCGAACGTCACGACCGACAGCATCATGGCGCGGCCGGGCGTCGTGCAGATCTCGACGCCGGGGAAGATCCGGTGCCGCGACCCCTCGCCCGCCGCCACGAAGTAGGCGCCTTCGGTCCGCCTTCTCGGCTTCGTGCCGCTCGCTCATCGGCGTCGTCCGTAATGGGTGCCGACGAACTCGCCGGACGCCTGGAGGAGGTCCTGGCGCGTGCCGTTGAAGGTCCGGCCGATCACGTCGTCGAGCTTGGCCCCCTTCTCGGCCATCGCGCGGACGAAGTCGGGGAAGACCTGCGCGGGCGCCGGGGTCGGTCGCCATCCACTCGACGATCGCGAACCCGACGGCGCGGATCTGCTCGGCGCGGGCCTCGCCGCCCATCGCCTCGGTCGCCTTCGGGACCCAGCCCTGCTCGGCCAGGTCGTAGGCGGTCCTGCGGAGCCGCTGGACGTCGAGGCTCCTCGGGTCGACGCGCGAGGCGAAGTAGGCGCCCAGGCCCCGGCTCAGCCACGACGGCACCTCGCCCGCGGCCTTCACCTCGCCGATCGCCAGGTGCTCGGCCAGGACGCCCGCCAGGCTCCGGTCGGGGCCCGAGGCGTCGGCGTCGGAGGGCCCCTTCTTCGAGCGGGACGGCCTCCGAGGCGACTGCGGCGGCTCGTCTCGGCCGCCGAGCGGGTCGAGCGCGGCGACGTAGGGGGCCTCGACGTCCAGGTTCGCCAGGCCCACGTCGGCCGACTCCAGCTCCTTCTTCTCGACCGACCGGGCGAACTCGACGAGGCTGGGCCGGTCGTTGAAGACGTAGAGGCCGACCTTCTCCACCGGGTCGGCGCCCCCTGGGTGCCGACCAGCGCGCGGACCTGCTTGGCGATCGGCTCCAGCGCCTTCAGCGGCGGCCGAGGCGCGGGCCTTGGGCACGACGCCGACGAGCACGAGGGTCTTGCTCGGGAACAGCTCGGGCGTGAGCTTGGCGTTCCCCTTCTTCCAGCGCTCCAGCGCCTTGGCCTCGACGGCCTTGTCGCGCTGCTCGGGCGAGAGCTTGGCCAGCTCGGCGCGGCGGACTTCCTGCGGACGACGAGGCGTAGGAGGCGAGCATCGCCTTGGGGTCGGCCCCCTGGTCGATCTTCGCCCCCTCCTTGATCCAGCGTCCGATCCTCTCGATCGCCGAGTCGGCGAGCCGGTTGTTGCCCCCCCCGAGCGGCATCCGCGGCGTCTCCTCGCCCGAGACCCGCAGGTACAGGTGGCTCTCCTCGGGCTTGCCGGCGACGATCACCACCTCGCCGGGCGTCCCCTTCATGATCTTCTCGAAGGTGGTCAGGTCGAGCTTCGCCTTCTGGAATCCCCGCCCCCCCTCCTTGTGGCAGTTGACGCAGTTGGCCACCAGGATCGGCGCGACATCTCGCGAGAACTTCAAGCCCTCCTCATCGCCCGCCGCCGCGGCCCCCTTCTCGGCGGGCACCTCGGTCGCCTTGGGCGCGTCCTTCTTGCGGGTCTTCTTCTGCGCGATCCGGACGATGAGCCCCCGCCGGCGATCGTCGCCCCGTCCGGACGATCGTCGCGTGCCCGACCGGCGTCGCCCCGCCCGGGTCGGCGATCGGCCCGCCCCGCGACGACGCGAACCCCAGGGTCAGCCCGACGCACCCGAAACACAGGAGGATTCTCGACATGACTCGGCCCCCGCGCTGGCGAGACACGGTTGGATGTATCCAATTGTCGCGCCCGACGCTCGGCTTGGCAAGCCTCGCGCACATCGTCCTTGGGGATTGGGCGTGGGCGGCACGCCGTCCGGCCTCGGGAATGGCGGGCTGCACACGCCCGACCGGATCGGCGACGGCCGTTCAGGGGGCGACCGTCAGCGGGATCATCGCCGCGACGGAGCGGCCGGCGACCTCGTCGGTCTGGGACAGACGAAGCTCGTAGTCGCCGGGCGGGAGGGTTGTGGGCAGGGTGATCCGGAAGTTCACGTAGTAGTCGCGACGACGGCGACGGCAGACGTCCTCCGCGGTCCCGAGGTCCTGACTCCAGGCGGGTTCCCCGCCGCGGGCTGGCACCAACTCGACGCGCGTCGAGAGCCGCGAGCGCCGCATCGAGCCCTGCGGCTCATACCGCAGCCCCTCGAGCTCGCAGTAGACGATCACCGACGTCCCGGGTCGGCACCGCGTCGAGTCGAGCGGCTCGAAGTTGCCGAATCCGTGGACTTTGCGGCAGATCCGCAGGTCGGCGACCGTCAGCGGGGCACGCTCCTCCAGGGCCTCGACCGCCGCGCGGACCTCAGCCCCGCGTGTGGTGTCGTCCGACGTCTCGGGGCCCGTCGCGGCGGCCAGAGCAGTCAGCACCGTCCGCCGGAATATGCTTTCTTTGGCGTTTTCACCGGGTTCCGCGACCCAGTCGAGCAGGCGTGCGCGGAGCGGTCCAGGGGTCGCCCTCGCCCTCGCCTTCGCCCTCGGCCGGCTTGCCCGCTCGGTCACGTGCCAGGGCCCGAAGCTGTGCCAGGGCGTCGCGCCAGGGGTCGCCCGGGGCGGGCTTCGGGGCGGGCCTGTCGGGGTCGATCGGCGGCGGTTCGACTTTGCGGTCGATCGACAGGCTATCGCCGGGGAGCGTGGGCGGCTCGGCTTCGGTCCGGGCTTCGGGCTTGTCCTCCTCGTCGCGGGCGGGAGGCGCGGCGGGGGCGGGCACCGCTTCGGGCGCGGGCGTCTCGGCGGTCGTCGAGGGGGACTCGACCTCCGGGATCGCCGCGGGGGTCGTCGAGGCGACCTCGGCCAGTGAGGTCCGCTCCAGGGCGGCGTCGATCATGGGCGTCGGCGAGTGCGGCGTCGGATCGGGGGCGTCGTGCGAGGTCGGGAGGTCGAGCGGGCGCTCCCGCTCCGCCACGGCCTCGGGCGGCGGGGGCGGCGCGACGGTCGTTCGCGCCACCCCCTTCGGGACGCTCGTCGGCGGGGGCGACTGGCGGACGACCGGCAGCCTCTGACAGCCGGCCGCCGTCAGGCTCACCGCGAGGACGATCCGGACGAACCCGGGCGCGCTGCGCCCGGCCTGGCTGCCGTCGGTCATCGGACGACCCTTGGGACTGGCCCCGGACGACGGGGTGGCCTCGCCGTCCCGGACGATCCGGACATGCGTCGGGAATGCGCCGCTCCATGTACCCGATCCCCGACGAACCGGCAAGCTCAAACGACCCCCCGAGGCCCAGGTTTAAAAAGACGGAAGCGTCACCGGACACGGTTGCGACGCGGCGGAGGAGGTCGGCGAGGCGGGAGCGGACGGTCGTGGTCGAGCCGGCGGGCCTCGTCGAGGGTGATCGATCGGAACCGGATCAGGTCTCCCGGGCGGGCCTGGCCGAGGCGGTCGAGGTCGGCGGAGGCGACGTGGGCGACGTGGGGATATCCGCCCATCGTGCCGCAGGCGACCCCGAGGACGATGAGCTGGCCGCCCGCGAGCTGGATCGCGCCGGGGGCGACGGGCATCGAGACCCGATCGGGATGCGGCGGCAGGGCGATGGGAGGGCCTTCCAGGCGGAGGCCCATCCGGTCGCTCGTCCGGCCGACGCGGAACGTCGGGCCGACCCAGGGATGAGGGGTCGGGCCCGTCGGGGGCGTCGGGGCCGTCGATGATCCGGACGGGGAGGTCGGCCGGAACGGTCGCGAGGGCCTCGGCCGGGTGCCGGACGGGCGTGGTCCCGGGCGCGGCCGGCAGGACCGCGCCGGGCTTGAGCGCGATCCTCCGACGAGCGGCTCCCCAGGACGAGCGGGGTCTGCCAGCCGCCCCGGACCGCCAGGTAGGCGCGGGCCCCGGCCGTCGCGCCGCCGAGCACCAGCCGCTCGCCGGGCGCGAGGGGGAAGCTCAGGGGGGCGGACAGGGGGCGTCGTCCCCGCCGCCCCGGCGGATGCGTCGCGTCCATCGGGGCACCGGCCAGCGCCAGGGCCAGGGGGATCGGTCGCCTCGTAGGTGCCGCCGAACAGGGTCAGCTCCAGGACCGCGCAGCCCGGCGGGTTGCCCACCAGGGCATTGGCCAGCGCGGCCGAGGCCCGGTCGAAGGCCCGCCGACCGGGACGCCCCACGCCCGCCATCCGACGCGCCCCTCGTCCTGGACCGTCGTGGCGAGCCCGGGGTTGATGACGGCCAGGCCCATCATGGTCGGGCGAAGCTCTTCCGGCGCGATCCCGTTCCGCGACAGCGCGGCGAGGACGAGGTCGGCGTTGCGGACGGCGCGGGGGTCGTCGCCGTGGATGCAGAGGGTCGCGACTCCCCCCTGCCCGACCAGGCGGACGACCTGCGCCTCGACCTCGGCCGGGTCGTCGAGCACCGCGCCCGGCTCGGTGCGGGGGACGAGCCGGCCGTCGGGGCGATAGCGGCGGTCGGGGAAGCCCTCGGCGACGAACCGGACGCCCGCCGCGATCGGCCCTCGCCTCCAGGACGCTCCCCGGCTGCCCCAGGACCGGCAGGCCCAATCGCACCATCGCGGCGACCACCCCCTCGGCCACCTCGTCCTGGCGCTGCGCCTGGTTGTAGAGCGCCCCGTGCGGCTTGACGAACCGGAGCTCCAGGCCGACCTCGGCCGCCATCGCGGCCAGCGCGTCGAACTGCTCGACGATCAGCCGCTCGACCTCCGCCGCCGAGGCGTCCCGCTCGCGACGGCCGAAGCCCTCGCGGTCGGCGAACCCCGGATGCGCCCCGACGGCCACGCCCCGCTCCCGAGCGACTCGCAAGGTCCGCACGATCGACGTCGCGGTCCCCGGCGTGGAAGCCGCAGCAGACGCTCGCCGAGCTGACCCGGCCGAGCAACTCCTCATCGTGCGGGCAGCCCTCGCCGAGGTCGGCGTTCAGGTCGATCGTGCGTGCGGGTGCGCTCATGGCCGTCCCGGGAGCTTTCGAAGCGGATTGGCAGGACACGGGGCCTCCCGGCCTCGATAGTATTTCCCGGGGAGACGTGCCCCTGCAACGTCAAACGGCCGCGAGGCGGTCGCCGCGGCGGGCGTCGAACTCGTGGCGGTCGATCGGGACGAAGCGGAGGCGGTCCCCGGCGCGGATCGGGAAAAACCCGTCTTCGACGTCGACGATCCGGAGCGGGGTGCGGCCGAGCAGGTGCCAGCCGCCGGGCGACTCGTCGGGGTAGATGACCGTCTGCCGCGCCACGATCGCGACCGAGCCGGCCGGCACGCGGCACGCGGGGGACCTCGCGCCGGGGCAGGCCGGCCAGGCGATCGGGCAGATAGCCCGCGTAGGGGAAGCCGGGCCGGAATCCGACGGCGAAGACGTGGTAGTCGGTCGCCGAATGGGCCGCGACGACCTCCGGATTCGGCCATCCCGAGCCGGCGGGCGACCGTCGGGCAGGTCCTCGCCGTCGTAGAGGACCGGCACGCGGATCAGGCGTCCCGGCGTCGCGGTCGGCCTGCGAGGGGACCACGTCGCGGAGGCGACGGCCGAGCTCGTCCACGTCGATCCGGTCGGGGTCGGCGAAGACGGCGGCCGTGCGGTAGGCCGGGACGACGTCCACGACCCCCGGCCACCCGAGATCGCGGACGGCCGAGGCCCACCGCGCCGCCTCGTCCTCGGTCGCGAACCGGGCCAGGTACGCCCGGTCGCCCAATGGCCCCAGCGCGATCATGCGGCTGATCCCGAATCAGACGGATACAATGAAAAGGTTGGCCACAGAGGTCACGGGGACCGGAGGGATATCAGGGGTCAAGACGGGTGTCTCCTGCCCTTCCCTCATTTCTGATTCTCCTGTGCCCTCTGTGGCTAATCCTCCAATCTAACGTCTCGTCTCCGGAGGGACATCATCTCATGGCTTCGGGCCTCATCCTGATCGGCCTGGCGGCGCTCGCCGCGGGCCATCCCCCGGAGACGGCGGCCGACGCGGTGACGCTGCGCGACGGGAGCGTCGTGCTCGGCCAGGTGGTCGAGCCCTCCCCGCGAGGGATGCTCACGGTGCTCGTCCGCCGGGCGTGGGCCGAGGCCAAGCTGCCCGGGCGCGCGGCCAGGTGGGAAGAGGCCGAGGCGCCGACCCTCCGGCGCGCCCGCACGGCCCGCCGCGAACGGCTCGCCGCCTGGAAGCGCGACCGGGCCGCGGCGCCGGCCCCGGCGATCGGATCGGCGCCTGGATCGACCGCCAGCTGCCCCGGCTCGCCGACGACGCCGAGCTGTCGCGACCCGCCCTGATGGTCGTCCAGCTCAGCCGGGGCGAGGTCCGCACGATCGAGAGGCGGCCCGCGTCGTCGAACCGGATGCTCCGCCAGGGGTGGCTCTCGGGGTTCGCCGACGTCGAGGCGATGCCGCTCGACACCCTGAAGTCGGCACTCGAAGGCCGGGGCTTCGCCGTCGGCCTGAAGGAGAAAGCCGGGCGAGCCGGTCGCGATCGACCGCCTGCTGCCGATCCCCGTCGAGGCCGACGCGCAGTGGCGGCTCCGCCGCGCGGCGACCGAGGTGGCCAACGACGCGGGCGTCCGGTTCATCCGGGTGCAATCGCTGGTCCTGCCCGAGCCCGCGCCGGGCCAGCCCCCCGACGCCTCGGGGGTGCTCGCGGGCCTGGCCGACCTGAAGAGGCTGCTCGGCGACGGCCCCCCCTCCGACCCGCTGGCCGACCGGCTCCGCGAGGTGGCCGCGCGGGGAGGATCGGCGCGGCCGTGACCCGGCTCGACGTCAGCCCCGACCTGTCCGACGTCCAGGTCGAGACGACCCTCTGGGTCCGCAACCCGTCGGGCCGCTGGGACGACCGCGGCACGCGCACCGTCCGCGTCCGCCCCGACGAGCTCGAAGCCCGACGCGGGCGCGCCGCTCGCCGACGACCCGCAGGTCGAGGCCGCATTCAAGGTCTTCGAATCGATCGGCCTGGGCCCGATCCCCGACGACGTGAAGCGGCGCAGCCTGAACGTCGGCGCCGCCACCCAGAAGGCCCTCGGCCAGGCCCGCTCGGAGTTCCAGGACGCGATGGCCGCGCTCGCCCTGCCGATCGACGAGGCGCAGGACGACCGCGGCGGGCCAAAGTCCGATTGAGCGGCCCCACCCCGCGGGGTATCCTAGCGTCGCGAGGCGGGACGAAGGGTGATGGTCTCCGTGAGTCCCCCGAGCGTCCGTGACGCGAAAGGGTGCCCCCGATGGGTTTGTTCACAGGGAAGAAGGGTCTGGTCCTGGGGGTCGCCAACGACTTCAGCATCGCCTGGGCGATCACCCGCAAGCTCCTGGACGAAGGGGCCGAGGTCGGCTTCACCCACCTGCCCGGCGACAAGATGGAGCGGCGGGTCCGCAAGCTGGCCGACCCGATCGGCGCCAAGCTCGTCACCCCCTGCGACGTCCAGAAGGACGAGGACGTCGCCCGCGTCTTCGACGAGGCCCGGAAGACCTACGGGACACTCGACTTCGTGCTCCACTCGATCGCCTTCGCGCCGATCGACGACATCAAGTGCAACTTCGTCGACGCCAGCCGCGAGGGCTTCAGGACGGCCATGGACATCAGCGTCTACTCGCTGGCGATCGTGGCGCGGCACGCGGCCGAGTCGATGCCGGACGGCGGCGCGATCGAGACGCTGACCTACTTCGGCGGCGAGCGGGTCGTCTCGGGCTACAACATGATGGGCGTCTGCAAGGCGGCGCTCGACGCGGCGGTCCGCTACCTGGCGTTCGACCTCGGGCCGAGGAAGATCCGCGTCAACGCCGTCTCCGCCGGCCCGGTCAAGACGCTCGCCGCGTCGGCCGTCGGCGACTTCGACAAGCTCGCCGGGCTGTACGAGGCGGTCGCGCCGCTGGGCCGGAACATCACCCGCGAGGAGGTCGGCGCGGCGGGCATGTTCCTGCTCTCCGACCTGGCCAGCGGCATCACCGGCGAGATCCTCCACGTCGATTGCGGCTACAACGTGATGGGCTCGCCGGGCCGTGCCATCGAGGCGGCCAGGGCGGGGGCGACCCTCTGATGGTCGGGAGGCCGACGCGGGTCGGCATCGGCCTGGTCGGCCGCGACGGCCGCTACCTGATCCGGCAGCGGCCCCCGGGCACCGCGATGGCCGGCTACTGGGAGTTCCCCGGCGGCAAGTGCGAGCCGGGCGAGACGCCCGCGCAGGCTACCCTCCGCGAGTGCCGCGAGGAGATCGGCCTCGACGTCCGCCTCGGCCGCCTCCGCCGCGTGATCGTCCACCGCTATCCGCACGCCTGGGTCGAGCTCTCCTACTTCGACTGCACCACCGCCGACCCGATCGCCGAGCCCGCGCGCGAGACCGGGTTCCGCTGGGTGCCCGCGGCGCGTCTGCCCACGCTCCCCTTCCCCGACGCGAACGGGCCGATCCTGGAGGAGCTGGCCAATCTCAAGTGCTGAGTGCCTCGGAGAGTGCTGAGTGCTGAGTGCTGTTGATGGTCAGGAAAGCAATGCATGCTGGATATCGGCTGTCGTACACTCTCCGTCATGAGAACACCGGGCTCAGCGGACGAATCGGAGTTCCGCCGGCGGCTCGCCGTCCAACGGGTCTCCGGGGGGTACTCGACCCAAGAGGTCGCGGACTTCCTCGGGGTCGATCCCTCCACCGTGCGAAGGTGGCTGACCGCCTCCCGCGAGCGGGGGGACGACGGTCTGTTCGTCAGGCCGGTCTCGGGGCGGCCCGGCAAGCTCACCTCGACGCAGGAGAAGGTCGCCCTGCGCTGGCTCACCGAGAGCCCGGCGCACCACGGCTTCGAGGACGAGTTGTGGACGGCCGCACGGCTCGGGCTGTTGATCCGGGAGGAGTTCGGCGTCGGGTTCAATCCGCGATCCCTCAGCACCTGGTTGCGGGATCAGGGATTCACCCCGCAGGAGCCCCAACGAGTCGCCCGCGGGCGCGACCCGAAGGCGGTCGCCGCCTGGCTGGAGTCCGACTGGCCGCGCATCCAAAAGGAGCGCGGCGGGAGGGCGCCCCCATCGCCCTGATCGACGAGAGCGGCTTGCTGATGGCCCCGCCGGCGCGGCGGACTTGGGCGCGGCGCGGCCGGACCCCGGAACTGGTGCAGAGGAGCGGGACCCGCGAGAAGGTCTCGGTCGCGGCATCCGTGGGGCTGTCGCCGCGCCGGGACCGGCTGGGGCTGTACTCCCACACCCTGGCCAACGGCCCCTTCGATAGCTGGGACATGGCGGCGTTCCTGAAGGCGATGCTGAAGAACCTGTCCGGGCGGTTCGTGGTCGTCTGGGACGGAGGCCCGATGCACGAGGGCGACCCGATCCGTGACCTGATGGGCCACTTCGCCGACCGGCTGGATCTGGAGCGGCTGCCGCCGTATGCCCCGATGCTCGACCCCGTCGAGCCGCTGTGGAGTTGGTTGAAGTGGGGGCGTTTGAGGGGCTTGAAAGGACAAAACCCTTCCGTATCCTGTGACCTTCGCACCAGGAGGCCCAGGAGATACGGCGATGCGACCCGACCCGGAGATGATCCCCGTCCTCATCGACGCCGCCAAGGCACCTCAAGGGCAGCCCGAAGCGACTCTTCATGGCCAAGACCGTCGGAGCGATGGGGCGGGGCGGACAACGCTGGGCCCGGGTGAATCTCGGCTGGTGCCGGGACACCATCCGCAAGGGGGCGCACGAACTCCGCTCCGGCATGACCTGCGCCGATGCCTTCCACTGCCGCCGTCGCAAGCCCGCCGAGGAGCACCTGCCACGGCTCCTGGACGATATCCGCAGCATCGCCGACGGCCAGAGCCAGGCCGACCCCAAGTCCCAGACCAACCGGCTGTTCACCCGGATCAGTGCCGCCGAGGTCCGACGCCAACTCATCGCCACCAAGGGCTACACCGACGCCGAGCTGCCCACCCAGCAGACCACCAACGCCAAGCTCAACCTGCTCGGCTACCGCCTCACCCGGGTGGCCAAGTGCCGCCCCCAAGAAGGGTCGAGCAGACCGACGCCATCTTCGAGCAACTGAAGGCGGTCAACCCCGAGGCCGACCGGGCCAAGGACGCGCTGCGGATCTCGATCGACGCCAAGGCGGCGGTCAATATCGGCCCGTTCTCACGCCGGGGCAGGAGCCGAACCGGCACGAAGGCGGCGGATCATGACTTCAAGCCCGAGGCGACGCTGACCCCCTTCGGCATCTTCCTGCCCGAGCACGACGCCCTCTGGCTGGACATGGCTCGCTCGAAGGTCACCAGCGACTTCATCGTGGACCGGCTGGAGCAGGGGTGGCAGGAGGTCCGGCTCCGGTTCCTGAGCGTGAAAACCTTGGTGATCAACCTGGACAACGGGCCGGAGAACCACAGCCGCCGGAGCCAGTTCCTCAAGCGGGTCGTGGCGTTCGCCCGCGAGTACCGCCTGGTGGTGCAGCTGGCGTACTACCCGCCGTACCACAGCAAGTACAACCCGATCGAGCGGTGCTGGGGCGTGCTGGAGATGCACTGGAACGGGTCGCTGCTGGACTCGACCGAGGCGGTGTTGGGCTTCGCCCGGTCGATGACCTGGAAGGGGAAGCACCCGGTGGTCAGCGTGGTGGAGGCGCCTACGCCACGGGGGTGGAGCTGACGCCGGGGGAGATGGTGGCATTGGAGGCCGAGGTGATCCGCCTGCCGTCGCTTGAGAGGTGGTTCGTGACGATCCCTCGCAAGCGAGGCAGGCCACGGAAGACATAGCTTCTTTCTCATCCCTGAGCAACCTCGGGCCGAAGGACGCCACCGACCTCGACGCGCGGGTGATCGCCGAGTTGGCGAGGGTCCACGGAGACCAGGCGTCCCTTCGGGACCTGTTCCATGCCCCGGACCTGCCGATTCCGCGTGCATTACTTCCCTGACCGTCAATAATCGTGGGGTGTTGACGTGGGGTGTGGGGTCTACTCGTCGGTATCGTCGTCAACCGCGTCGAGGGCTCCGGTCCGGCTGTCCTTCGTGCCGCGCCGGGGGGAGCGGTCGGGGGCTGCCAGAGCACGAATGGCATTCGCTGCATCGGGGTATCGTCTATGGACATGCTTCCGGTCTACCTTAGCCCGATCGCACGCGGCTTTTATGGAGACTCAGTTGCTCTGTAGAAAACCCTGACACGTATGACGATCATCACATTATGTGTGATGACTCGAAGGATGATCTCGCGGCACTGGCTCCCATAGCTCCGCGCCGCAGCGCGGAGCCGAGCCGAGCCGGCGCTTGATCATCGAGTTGACCGCCTCCGTCTGCCACCGCTGACCATGAGTGTTCGAACAAAATGAGAACCTACGGGCTTGGTCCTGCGAAGAATGGGTAGGGGAGATCGCTCTCCCCAGGAGGTATTCTCATGGCCAAGCCCTTGGTCTCCGATGCCCTTTGGAAGCGGATCGAACCTCTGATCCCGCCCCCCAAGCCACGACGCTTTCGCTTTCCGGGCCGAAAGCCCCTGGAGCCGCGTAAGGTCCTGACCGGCATCATCTTCATCCTCAAGACGGGCATCGCCTGGGAGGACTTGCCCCCGGAGTGCGGCTGGGGTTGCGGCCTGACCTGCCAGCGCTATCTGCGGCGCTGGCAGCGCCAGGGCGTCTGGCAGAGGCTGCACGAGATCCTGTTGGCCGAGCTGCACGGTGCCGACCGGATCGATTGGTCGCGTGCGTTGATCGACAGTGCCAGCGACCGGGCCCCGTGTGGGGGTCAGGGCGCGGGGCCGAACCCGACGGATCGCAGGGAGCTGGGGAGCAAGCACCATGTCCTGACCGACGCCCACGGCGTCCCGTTGGCGATGGCGCTGACGGGGGCCAATCGTCACGACGTGACCCAACTCGTGCCGCTGGTCGACGCCGTACCGGCGGTCCGCGGCAAGCGCGGTCATCCGCGCCGTCGTCCCCGGCGCGTGCAGGGGGACCGGGCCTACGACTCCGAGCCCCACCGTCGGGAGCTGCGCCGCCGCGGGATCACCCCGGTGTTGGCGAAGCGCCGCACCGAGCATGGCAGTGGCTTGGGCAGATTCCGGTGGTACGTCGAGCGGACGTTGTCCTGGGCGCATCAGTTCGGCCGCCTCCGATTGCGTCGGGATCGGCTCCCGTCGATCCACAAGGCATTCATGTCGCTCGCTTGCTCTCAGATTTGTCTGATGTTCCTTGCTTCTTGATGGTCATTTTGTTCGAACGCTCCATATTTCTCCCTGTCGAACCTCCGCTTCATCCGCCGGCCGGGAAGTGGCGGCGTCGGATGAAGCGGAGGTTCGACAGGGAGAAATATGGTCAGCGGTGGCAGACGGAGACAGTCAACAGCATGATCAAGCGGCGGCTGGGCTCGGCGCTGCGGGCGCGGGGTTATGGGAGCCAGTGCCGCGAGATCATCCTTCGGGTCATCACACATAACGTGATGATCGTTGTACGTGTCAGGGTTTTCTACAGAGCAGCACGTTCCGCTTCCCCGAGGCCAAGGATGGTCGGGTCGAGGTCGCGCCGGCCGAGATGGCCGCCATCCTCGAAGGCATCGACCTGGGCCACGCCCGGCGGCCCCCGCGGTTCGCCCTGCCCGGGGCACGACCCGCATAACCGGCTTACCTATTTGTTATGTTAGATTGAAGATTATAGGTCACATCGACGGCCGGCGCCCGTATCGATGGCATGATGACCATCGATGCCGACGCCCCACTGCCCGACGACATCGAGACCGCCCACCGGCTCATCCGCGAGCTGCTCGAGACCCTCCGCCAGCAGACCCACCTCAACGAAACGCTCCGGCACCAGCTCGAACAGCTCCTCCGCCGGCTCTATGGCCGCAAATCCGAGGGGCTCGACCCCGACCAACTCTGGCTCTTCGCGCGCGAGATCCTCGAAGCGACCGAGTCCCGGACAACGCCCGAACCCACGCACGCCCCCGTGACACCCGCGCCGGTGAATCGTCCGGCCCAAGGCCACGGCCGCAAGCCCTTGCCGGCGAGCCTGCCTCGCCAGCCGGTCGTGCACGACGTCCCCCCCGAGCAGCGGCCCTGCCCGGACTGCGGCGCGGAGCGCGCGTGCATCGGCGAAGGGGTTCGCGAGCAGCTCGAATACGTGCCGGCGTCGCTGATCGTGCTCCGGCACATCCGGCCCAAATATGCGTGCGCCGCGTGTCAGGTCCACGTCATGATCGCCGAGCGGCTCCCCGAGCCGATCGAGAAGGGGTTGCCCGGCCCGGGCCTCATGGCCCACGTGGCCGTCAGCAAATACGCCGATCACTTGCCGCTTTACCGCCAGGAAGGGATCTTCAAACGGTCCGGCGTGGACCTGTCGCGATCGACGATGTGCGACTGGATGGCCGCCGCCGCCGGTCTGCTCGATCCGATCGTCCAGGCGATGCTCAAGCGGGTGCTCCTGTCGGATGTGGTTCAGACCGACGACACGCCGGTCAAAGTCCAGGATCACGAAGGCAAGGGGATCAAGACCGGCCGGCTCTGGGTCTATCACGGCGATCACAACAACCGCTTTACCGTTTATGACTACACGCCCGACCGCAGCCGTGACGGGCCCGAGCGGGTGCTGAAGAGCTTCGAGGGTTACCTCCAGGCCGACGCCCATCCGGCCTACGATGCCTTGTTCCAGGGCGGCCCGATCGTCGAGGTCGGGTGCTGGATGCACGCGCGGCGGAAGTTCTACGAGGCGAGGACCAGCGACCCGGCGCGTTCGCACCCGATGCTGGCGTGGGTCGTCGGTCTCTACCAGGTCGAGGAGGACGCCAGGGAGGCGCGGGAGGACCGCCCCGAGTGGGACGACGCGGCGTGGCACGCCCACCGCTCCGATCTCCGGTCGCAGCGGTCGCGCCGATCCTGGAGGCGATCCACGCGCGGCTGGAGGCGGAACAGCCGAAGGTGCTCCCGAAGAGCCCGATCGGCGAGGCGATCGGTTACGCGTTGAATCATTGGGTCGCCTTGCTCCGACCCCTGGAGGCGGGCTTCCTGGAGATGGCAACGGGGCGAGCGAGCGGGCGCTGAAGCCGGTCGCGTTGGGTCGGAAGAATTGGTTGTTCGCCGGGGGTGACGAGGGAGGCAAGACCGCGGCGACGCTGATGAGCCTGTGCGCGACCTGCAAGGATCTCGGGGTCGATCCCTTCGCCTACCTCCGCGACGTGCTCGGTCGGGTGAGCACGCACCCGAACCGCCGGATCGAGGAGCTGTTGCCCGACCGCCGGGAACCGGCGGAGGCGGCGGAGCCGGCTGGCCGAGAAGGATAGATAATGGTCACCCCCAGAAGAGGCCCTCGGGGCGCGGTGAAACACGGGGTTCGACCGCGGCGAACCGACGGGGGTTTTTGGCCAGGGAGGTCCGGCCCCATGCGCGCCGGGCTTTACGCCCGCGCCTCGACCCACGACCAGCAGACCCTTGGGATGCAGGTCGAGGCGATGGCATCTTATATCAGCGACCGTGGCTGGGACGCCGCGAAGCGTGTCGAGGACGTCGGCTCGGGTGCGAAGGACCGGCCGGGCCGCGAGTCCCTGTTGAGGGCGGCCCGCCGCCGCGAGATCGACGCGGTCGTGGTCTGGCGGCTGGACCGCTGGGGCCGGTC
The DNA here is from genome assembly GCA_963708145.1 of uncultured Planctomycetaceae bacterium. Classification (GTDB taxonomy): domain Bacteria; phylum Planctomycetota; class Planctomycetia; order Isosphaerales; family Isosphaeraceae. The sequence continues at coordinate 2,496,919 of OY970189.1, forward strand.
GCTGCCCGACCTGGTGGTGACCCTCCGCGAGTTGACCGACTCGGGCGTCGGGTTCGTGTCGCTGACCGAGGCTCTGGACCTGACCACCCCGACGGGTCGGGCCATGACCGGGATGCTGGCGGTCTTCGCCGAGTTCGAGCGCGAGATCCTCCGCGGGCGGGTCCGGGCGGGGATTGCCCAGGCCCGGAAGCAGGGACGTCCGCACGGGCGCCCTCGCACAGCCTCGCTCAAGACCGACGAGATCCGCCGGCTCAAGGCCGATCGAATGAGCCACTCGGAGATCGCGCGGCGGTTGGGGATCGGTCGGACCTCGGTGCGGCGGCTCTTGGCCGAGGGCTGATGACGCCGACCAGTCGGTGTGGCCTGACCAGGGACGGGGGCTGGGATCACCCCGGCCGACGCTGAGGGACCGGACACAACGGTCCCCGGAATCATCATGGCCACCGGTCACGACACTTGCCAGACGCACTTCGCCGGACGCTTACGGCGAATTGAAGGTAGGAGAGCAGCAACTCGTTGACGGTCAGGTCGGATGCCCGGGCGGGCGTTCGTTTGTCGTTGGCCGACCACTCGGCGATGAGCCGCCTGTACTCGGCCACGCTCTCGGGCGAGTTGTACCGGCCGAGGTAGATGTCTCGCCCGTTCAACGTGACGACGGCTTGGCGTGTCGGTTTGTGCAGGCGGTAGGACGGGACTCTGACGGAAATAGCCACGGAGCAGCCCTCCAATCCGGTAGACTACCGGCTTTCTGGAGTTGTCTGGCCGCTCCGCCCGCGCGGGACGGGAAAGCTAAATCAGCTTCGGCAAAGGGGTTAGAACAGAGCCACCGAGTGGAGTCGAACCACCAACCCCCGCTTTACGAAAGCGGTGCTCTGCCGATTGAGCTACGGTGGCGAGGGAGTTTCATGATAGAAAGGGTCGCGGGGGGTGTCAAGGCGAGCGACGCGCGGGGTCGACCTGCCTCCACCCTTCGGGGCAGGCCTCGAAGGGTCCGGGTTCGGGACCGGCCGCGCGGCGCCGGATTCCGCTCCGCTTCACCGGGCGTCGCGCGGCCGCGCGCCTCGCCCCGCGGGGGGGCGCCTTATACGCATCCCGAAAAATTTATACCCGGTCTGTTGCGGGAACTGCCGATTAGGCAAGATGAGGCCGCCCGAATCACTGCACGGAGGTCTCATCAATGTTCGTCGCCGATCACCATACCACCGAAGAACTCCGGGAACTCGCCCAGGACTTCAACCAGAAGCGAATCTGGCGCCGCGCCCAGGCCGTCGTCCTCGCCAAGCAGGGGCGAACCGCCACCGACATCGCGGACGCCCTTGGGTGTTCCCTCAAGGCCGTCAAGAACTGGGTCGCTCAATACAACACCGGAGGGATCGAGGCCCTCTACGAGCGACCCCGGAGCGGGCGACCGCCGCTGTTGGACCCGGCGCAATACCCCCGGTTGAAGCAACGCCTGGGCGAACCGCCTCGTCCCGAGGACGGCGTCTGCACCCTCCGGGGCCTCGACGTCCGGCAGATCCTCGGCGCGAATTCGGTGTGTTGATGAGCCTCCAGGCCGTCTACGACCTGCTCCAGCGCCTGGGCTACAGCGGCCTGATGCCGCGACCGCAGCACGAGGACGCCAACCCCGAGGTGCAGGGGCTCTTCAAGGAGATCGTCGTCGATCAGATCGACGCCATCGCGCAGCAGCACCCGGGCCGGGAGTTGCGGATCTACTTCGAAGACGAGGCGCGGTTCGGCACGCAGGGGACGATCACGCGGGTCTGGGCCCCGAAGGGGTCGCGGCCGAGGGCCGTGCGGCAGAACGGGCGGGAGTGGCTGTACGTGTTGATGGCCGTCTGCGCCAGCACGGGGGCGGCCTCGGCGCTGATCATGCCGGGATTGAACACCGGCGTACTCAACCTGTTCCTGGAGCAGTTCTCCGGCGAGTTGCCGGCAGGGGTCCACGCGGTGTTGATCTGGGACGGGGCGGGCTATCACACGGGCAACGATCTGGTCGTCCCGAGCAACGTGAGCCTGATCCCACTGCCGCCGTACTCGCCCGAGTTGAACCCGGTGGAGGACCTGTGGCATTACCTGCGGCGCATCACTGGTCCAATCGGGAGTACGAGGGCTACGAGGGCCTCAAGACGGAGGCCATCCGGAGCCTCCTTGCCGTCTCAGACGCGAAGACGCTCAAAAGCATCTGCAACACCGATTACGTGCAGCAAAGGGCATAAACTTTCCGGGTTCCGTATTACAGCGTCCAGCCCTCGCGGTACTCGGGCCGGATGTATGCGGCGGCCTCGGAGCAGTTGGTGACGCGGCCGGAGTCGGCGTCGTACTCGATCGGCTTACCCAGGCGGACCGACACGTTGCCCAGGAGCATCGCCTCGGTCAGGGTCCCCGCATAGCCGAAGTTCGACCAGGCGATCGTCGGGTCGTCCTCGCGGATCGCGGACCCACTCCTCCTTGTGCGCCTTGTCGGAGCCGGCGTTCCTCTTCTTGCGCTCCGCCTTGGTGACCTCGGCTCGCTTCCCCTCGAACTTCTTGGCGGGCAGGAGCATCTGCTCGGAGCCGTAGTCGCTCGGCGAGAAGATCGACCCCGACTCGCCCACCAGCAACGAGCCGCTCGACGGCGGCTCCTCGCCCTGGAGCAGCGACGACGACGGCAGGTTGCGCTTGCCATCCTTGGCCCCCTCGTACCAGGTCAGCTTCACCGGGGGCAGGTCGCCCCGCGCCGGGAAGTCGTAGGTGATCGTCGCCCAGGCGGGGTAGGTCTCGGGGTTGACCTCGCCGCTCTCGGCCGACACGCGGGTCGGCAGGCCGAGCTTCAGCGCCATGAACGCGAGGTTCGCCGTGTGGCACGCCATGTCGCCCATGGCGCCGGTGCCGAAGTCCCAGAAGCCGCGCCAGTTGTGCGGGTGATAGGCCGGGTTGTACGGCCTCTCGGGCGCCGGGCCGAGGAACAGGTCCCACGCCACGTGCTCGGGCACCGGCTTCGGCTCGGGGCGGGCCACGATGTCGGGCGCCTGCTTCCAGTAGTTGAACGGCCGGTTCGTCCAGACGTGGACCTCGCGGATCGGCCCGACCGTGCCCGAGCGGATCAGCTCGATCCCCTCGCGGAACCCGGGGTTGGAGGTCCCCTGGTTGCCCATCTGCGTGGCGACCTTCCGCTCGGCGGCCGTCTGGCGCATCAGGCGGGCCTCGTAGGGCGAGTGCGCCAGGGGCTTCTGGCAGTAGACCGGCTTGCCCAGCCGCATCGCCATCACGGCCGCCGCGAGCGTGCGTGTGGTCGGGCGTGCTGACGACCACCGCGTCGACCTTCTCCGCCATCTCCTCCAGCAGCTTGCGGAAGTCGCGGTAGGTCTTCGCCTCGGGGAACTTCTCGCCCTTGGTCCCGAGCCGCTTCGCGTCGATGTCGCACAAAGCGACGATCTCGCCCAGCTCGCCGACGTGGTCGGTGTCGCTGGAGCCCTTGCCGCCGACACCGATGCAGGCGAACCGCAGGCGGTCGTTCGGCGCGAACGCCGCCCCGCGCCGGCCCGCGCGATGTCCAGATGCCGAAGCCCGCCAGCGACGCGGCCTGCAAGAAACGACGACGGTCGAAACGACGGTTCATGCGATGCTCCTCCTCGAAGGATCGGGGCGTGAGGGTCCATCCCCAATTAGAACGAGGGGGTCGGGGCCCGCCAGCCTCTCGTCGCCGAGGGCGATTTTCGCATGGCTGGACCCCAAGAGGATGGGCCGCGGAGGGGGCGGATGGCCGCCGATCCGATCCGCGCCGATCCGCCCCCTCCGCGGCCCTCCGCGGCCCATTGCCGGGGCGTGTACAGCCCAAGGGGAAATCGCTCGAAGGACCGGACACCTCGCCCTTGCGAAGGAGAGGCCCGCGCCGTCTAATACCGGGAGAACGACAAATGTCATAGACAACCCCCTCCGGACCCGGACATGGCACTCGGACCGATCCTGAAGCGCGAGCTGATCCGCTCGGTGCGGCGGAAGGAGACGTTCCACAACCGGGCCGCCGCGGCGGGACTGGCGATGGTGGTAGTCGCGGGGTGCGTCGCGGCGTGGGACTGGTGGGGGTGGGACCGGGCGTCGGTGCGGGGGGCGTCGCGGTTCGCCCTGGCGACGTTCGGGCTGATCGTCGCCGTGCAGGCGATGCTCACGCTGGGGATGGTCCCCGGCGAGGTCGCGCCGGCGATCGCCTCGGAGCGCGACCGCAAGAGCCTCGATGCGCTGCTGGCGACGCGGCTGTCGGCCTTCGAGATCGTGCTCGGGACGATGGCGGCGGGGCTGGTCCGGTATGCGACCGCGCTGGCCGCGGCGCTGCCGGTGGTGGTCGTGATGGTGTTCCTCGGGGGCGTCGATTTGAGGCTGGTGCTGCTGGCCGTCGCGGGGCTCGCCTCGATGGCGATCGCGCTGGCGGCGCTGGCGGCGGCGGTCTCGGCCGTCGCACCGACGGCCAGCCGGGCCGTCTCGCTCGCCGTCGGGCTGGCGATGCTGTGGATGGTCCTGCCCCTGTGTGTCGTGATCGCCCTGCCGCCGCTCTGGCCGGCCGCGGCGCGGTGGGTGGCGCCGGTGGCGCTGTGGCTGTCCGACAGCAGCCCGTTCGGGGTCGCGGCGAACCTCATCCGGTTGTTCGGTCTCGCCTCGGTGCTGGGCGCGGTGCTCCGGATGATCGCTTTGCAACTGGCCGCCGCCGCGATGCTGATCGGCTGGGCGTCGTGGCGGCTGCGGCCGGCGTCGCGCGCCGTGTATGACGGCGAGGGGAGGGCCGCTTTGCTACGCTCGCTGCGGGTCCGGAAGAGGGCGCGTCCCCCCTGCGGCGATGACCCGGTGCTCTGGAATGAGGTCCACTCGACCCGCGGGGCGAGGCCCCTGGAGATCCTCGCGGGGAGGCTGGGCAATGCGGCCTGGATCGGGCTGCTCGCCTACGTGACGTCGTGGTTCGCCCTGCCCGCCTTCGCGGAGCTGGCCGCGCGCGGCTACGGCGCGGCGCCCGAGGGGCTGACCATGCCCGAGCTGAGCCCTCTGGCGCGGGTGCTCATCGGCAAGCTCGGCAAGCCGTCCATCGGCCTGACGCCGGGGCAGGCGCGGCTGGAATTCAACATCGTGTTGAGGCACGCCACGGTGGTCCTGGACTACCTGTACGTCCTGATCATCGCCGGGATGGCCGCCGAGGGCGTGGCGACGGAGAAGGAGCGCGGCACCTGGCTCGGCCTGATCGCGACCCCGCTGAGCGGGTGGGAGATCCTCCGCGCCAAGATGCTCGGCGCCTTCTGGAGGGCCCGCGTCCTGTCTTTGGTGATGGTCGGGCTCTGGACGGTCGGGCTGCTGACCGGCGCCGTGCATCCGCTGGGCTTCGTCGCCGCGATGGCCGGGCTGGGTGTGTCGAGCTGGCTCTGCGTGGCGGGGGGGACGTATGCGTCGCTCTGGTCGCCCGACCGGAAGGAGGCCACCGCGCGGATCATCCCGCCCATGATGCTGCTGCCCATCTCGGCGCTGGTGCTGTTCCTGCCGCCGGGATGGTCGAGCGTCCTGATGGCGGCCGGGTCGATGCCGTTCCTCGTGTGGGCGTCGTTGCTGTCGTACGAGGACGCCGCCGCCGCGCTCCGGACGGGCGCGTTTCCGCAGCTCGCCGCGTCGAACCTCCGGACGGGCGAGGGGGCCGGGAGGGTCCTGGCCGCCGTCCTGATCGGGCTGACCGGCCAGGCGATCGCGGCCGCGCTGCTGACCCGCGCCGCGCGGCGAGGGTTCGACACCGCCGTCGGGCGCCCGAGGCGCCCCGAGACGCCGCACCCCCCGACCGGCCTGTCGTGAGACGTCGGGGTGGCAGGGGTTGCACAGCAACCCCGGCGAACTCCGACCGGGGTTGCGCAGCAACCCCGGCCACCCTGGCGATCGTGTCCTAAGGGCCTGGAACGAAACAACTGTTATAATTCGTCGCTGCGGCTCATAATGGACGGATGCCCGACGATCCTGAACTCCAACGGAAGTTCGCCGCGATCCTGCCGAACCTCGACGAGCGGCAGCGACGGCTCCTCGCCGCCGTCGAGGCCCGCTCCCTGGGCTACGGCGGCATCCGCCGCGTGAGTCGGGCCTCGGGCATCTCTCACGCCGCGATCCAGCGGGCGTTGAAGGAACTCGACGCTCCACCCCCTCCCCCCGGTCGCGTCCGACGGCCCGGCGGAGGTCGCAAGAAGCTCCGCGACAAGGAGCCGGCGATCCTCGTGGCCCTGGAGGGACTGATCGCCCCCGAGACGCGGGGCGACCCGATGTCCCCGCTGCGGTGGACCTGCAAGAGCACCCGCCAACTGGCCGAGGCCTTGGGCCGCCAGGGGTTCGCCGTCAGCCATCGGGTCGTCGGGGAGATGCTCCACCACCTCGGCTACAGCCTCCAGGCGATGGCCAAGACCCTGGAGGGCAGGCAGCACCCCGACCGTGACGCCCAGTTCCGCTACATCAGCGAGATCAGCGGGCGGTACATCGCCGCGGGCTCCCCGGTCATCTCGGTGGACACCAAGAAGAAGGAGCTGGTCGGGCAGTACGCCAACCGGGGCCGGGAGTGGCAACCGGCGGGTGAGCCCGAGGAGGCCCTGGTCCATGACTTCCCCGACCGCCGCGTCGGCAAGGCGATCCCCTACGGGATCTACGACATGGGCTGGGACCTGGGGTGGGTCAACGTGGGCGTCGATCACGACACGGCCAGCTTCGCCGTCGAGGGCATCCGGCGGTGGTGGTCCGGCATGGGGTCGGAGATGTACTCCGACGCCGGGCGGTTGCTGATCTGTGCCGACGGCGGGGGCAGCAACGGCTATCGGGTCCGGCTGTGGAAGGTCGAACTCCAGCGGTTCGCCGACGAGACGGGCCTGGAGGTGACGGTCTGCCACTTCCCGCCGGGCACGAGCAAGTGGAACAAGATCGAGCACCGGCTGTTCTCGCACATCACGATGAACTGGCGGGGCCGCCCACTGGTCAGCCATCAGGTGGTCGTCGAGTTGATCGCCGCGACGCGGACCGCGACGGGCCTGGAGGTGGAGGCCCGGCTGGATACGGGGAGCTACCCGACCAAGGTCAAGGTGACGAAGCAGCAGATGGAGCGGGTCCGGCTGCATCCCCATGACTTCCATGGTGAGTGGAACTACACGATCAGGCCTGAGTCGTCCGGATCGCACGGCAAGTCGTAATGTTTATTCCGTTCCAGACCCTTAGTGTCCCTGGCCCGAAGTGGCGCAAGAAATTCGGTCTACATTCTCAGTGGCCTCGTATCCGATCACCGATCGAGTTGGGCAGATGCTCTCTGTAGAAGGGAAAACAGGCTCTCGAAATATGTTTAACTTGTTCAAGTGCTGATAATAACAACCAGCGATTCCAAAGGGCCTCGGCCAATTTCTTGCGCCACTTCGGGCCAGGGACACTAGTAGTGCGTCACGAGCCAATTTTCGGGTAAGATGACCTCCCTGACCAGGGCGCATTGTTGTGTCAGGGAGGGTGATCGTGGCGAAGAAGTACGTGTTGAAGCTGACGGCCCAGGAGCGAGCGGAACTGCAAGGCCTCGTCCGCAAGGGGAGGGTCGCCGGGTGGAAGGTGCGACGGGCGCAAGCCCTGCTCCAGTGCGACCAGGGTCAGGACGGACCGGCCTGGACCGACGAACGCATCGCCGAGGCGTTCGGGATCACCACCCGCAGCCTGGAGTCGTGGCGCAAGCAGGCCGTCGAACGCGGCCCGCTGTCGCTGCTGGAGCGCAAGCCCCGCATCGCGCCCGCCGTGACGCCCAAGCTCGACGGCGAGAAGCAGGCCCGGTTGACGGCGCTGGCCTGCTCGAAGGCCCCCAAGGGGCACGCCCGCTGGTCGTTGCGGCTCCTGGCCGAACGCCTGGTCGAGCTGGAGGTCGTCGCGTCGATCGCGCACGAGACCGTGCGCCGCGCTCTCAAAAAAGCGCGCTGAAGCCCTGGCTCAAGTCGATGTGGTGCATCCCGCCGGGTCAGGACGCGGCCTTCGTGTGCCAGATGGAGCAGGTGCTGGAGGTCTACAAGCGGCCCTATGATCCGAGGCGGCCGGTCGTCGGCATGGACGAGCAGCCCAAGCAGTTGATCGCCGAGGTGCGACGACCGATCCCGGCGGCGCCCGCCCGCCCGGAGCGGGTGGATTACGAGTATGTCCGCGAGGGGACGTGCGTGGTGTGGATGTTCGTCGAGCCGCTGGGTGGCTGGCGGGACGTACGCGTCACGGACACCAAGACGGCCGTGGATTGGGCGCAGCAAGTCCGGCTCCTTGTGGACGACCCACGATACGCCGAGGCCGAGCGGATCACGTTGGTCTGCGACAACCTGAATACGCACGGTCTGGCCTCGCTGTACCAGGCATTCGAGCCGGCCGAGGCGTTGCGGATCGCGAACAAGCTGGAGTTGGTCCATCCGCCGAAGCACGGCAGTTGGCTCAATGTTGCGGAGCCGGAGTTGAGCGTGCTGACGCGCCAGTGCCTGGACCGGCGGATCTCCTGCCGGGAGGAGGTGGCGAGCGCGTCCACGGCGTGGGACGAGCGGCGCAACGCGCGTCAGGTGGGCATCGAGTGGCAGTTCACCACCGAGGACGCCCGGATCAAGGTGAGGCATCTCTACCCGAATATTAAAGAGTGACGCACTACTAGTGGGGTGTGGTAATTGTTTCTGGTCCGACGACGGGATCTGCGAAGATGGGGGCCTCTCTCGATCACGGAGGTGTCCCATGATCCGCCGCATGATGGAGTTCCGGGACGAGCACGAGCTGGTCGCCGCCGAGCAGGCCATCGCCATGGTGCGCGAGCTGAAGGCCTTGGCCGACGCCACGCCGGATGGCAAGGTCCTCGCCGTCGTCGAACGCCAGGCGGTCGACCGCGGCCGCCGGTTCATCCGCGACCGCCTCCAGGATGTCCTCAACGCCCAGGCGGCCGGCCTGGAGCAAAAGGGGGGCGCGGATGGTCCTGCCCCTGCGGCGGGCCCCGCAAGAGCCACGGGCCGGCTCAGCGGCGGCTCGTCAGCGCCGCCGGTGATGTGACGCTGCGCCGCCGTTACTTCACCTGCCGCCGCTGCGGCGCCCATGCTCACCCGCTGGACGAGCGGCTCGGCGTCGACGGCCTGGTCAGCCCGCACGCCCAGCGCCTGCTCTGCCTGCTGGGCGCCGAGCACGCCTTCGAGCACACGGCACGGCTGCTGCGCGAGGTCGCCGGGCTGTGCGTCTGCGACAACACGGTCCGCCGGATCTGCGACGAGCGCGGCGGCCGGATGCGCACCTGGCAGCGCGAGGGGCCCGAGGCGATGGGCCCGTTCCGCGCGGCGGAGGGCGATGTCGAGTTCCAGACCGACGGGACCTGCGTCAACACGACATCCGGTTGGCGTGAGGTCCGGTTGTCGATCTTCGCGAAGCGGCCGCGCGGCGAGCCGGTCGTCGACCTCGACGGTTGGGACTCGGGGCGGCTCCCCGGGCCGACGGCCCGGATCGCGACCGCGGCGATCCGGACGTCCGCCGCGCTGGGGCCGCAGTGGCGGCGGGCGGCCGGGCGGCCGGGGATCAAGCGGACCGCCGAGCTCGACGGCGCTGGCCGACGGGGCGAAGTGGATCTGGGCCGAGCTGGAGAAGAACCTGCCCGGTGCGGCCGGGGTGCTGGACATCGATCACGCTTCGGGGCACCTGCACGCGGCGGCGGTGGCCCGGGGCGGCGACACGGCGGCGATCCGGGCCTGGTACGAGGCGCGGCGCCGGGCGCTGGTGGAGTCGGGGGCGGCGGGGCTGCTGGAGGAGCTTGCCGCCCGGGGCGAGGCGGTGCCCGAGTTGGCCGAGTACCTCGGGCCGCACGTGGACCACACGCCGTACCGGGAGCGGTTGGCCGAGGGGCGCTCGATCGGCAGCGGGATGGTGGAGGGGGCGCGCAAGACGGCGATCGGCAAGCGGCTCAAGCAGACCGGGGCGCGGTGGCGGGTCCGTCGACTGGGGCGGATGGCAGCGTTGTGCTGCCTGCTCTACAGCGACCTGTTCGAGGCCTACTGGAGGCAAACCGCCGCATAATAAAGATCCACGGCCTATGGCCGTGGTATTAGGAAGGCCCCCCCGAGGGGGCCGGTCCCGTGCGGTAGCCCCCTTCGGGGGCGAGGACGTGGCGAAGGCCCCCTCGGGGCCTCAACGGTTACTCGAAGGCGAGCTCACCCTGACGACGCTCCAGTTCCTCTTGCTCGCGGATGTACTGCCGCACCCGGGCCTCGTCCAGGCCCACCGTGCTGACGCAGTACCCCGCCGCCCAGGAGTGCAACCCGGTCAACCGACGCTCATGGAGCAACTCCCGGTGGATCCGCACGGCACTCTTGCCCTTCAGGAAGCCGACCGAATGCGCCACGCTGTCCCTGGGCGGGATGCTCAAGCACAGGTGGATGTGGTCGGGCATCGCATGCCCTGCCACCAGGTCGATCCCCCGCTGATGGCACAACTCCCGCAGGATCGCGCCGATCTGACGCCGCCGCCTTCCGTAGAAGACCTTCCGGCGGTATCTCGGTATGATCACGACGTGGTACTTGCAGTCCCACCGCACATGGGACAGGTTCTGCCACCCGTGCATAGGCCCCCCCTCCTGCCCGAGAGGGCCTTCCCGGAGGGGGAGCCTATGGCGTTTGGCGATCCGATGCACGCCGGATCGCTCGAAGCTCTTCGGGTCACACGGCCAGAGGCCGTGGCTTCATGACATAGTGACCGGATTCCGTTACCGCACCCGGTCCCGGGTAAGCGTCTCGAAAGTAGGTGAGAAATCCCGTACAACAGGGGACACTGATGGGACCGACGGAATTCACCCCTGACCCGAATGGCACGAGGATAACCTAAGCCTCTACGCCCGCTGAAGTTTCATCCGAACGCACAAGTGGGATAGGAGCGACCTCCTTGGATGGTATCTTGGTGGTTCTGACACACCCACCATCACCACGCCAAGGAGGCCCCCGTGGTCCAGTCGACCGCCTCGACCGCTCGCGACCGATCCCAGTCCTTGCGCCAGCAGTTCAACCACGAGGAGGGACTCCCCTTCCTCAGGCTCCTCACCAGGACCACGGTCGAGGCGGCTTGCCGTCATCTCGACCATCGCTGGCGCGATCGCATCTCCACGCCGTGGATCACCCTGGGCATCTTCCTCTCTCAGGTCCTTTCCGCGGACCAGTCTTGCGACCAGGCCGTGGATCGACTCCAGAGGTGCCGCCACGATCAGAAGCTCCCCAAGGTCGCCACCGACACCGCCAGCTACTGCGAGGCCCGTCGGCGCTTGCCCGAGGGGCTCACCTGGGATCTGGTCCGACAGACCGGGCGATCGATCCATCAAAAGGCCGAGGCATCTTGGCCCTTTCACGGGCGATCCGTCCAGATCATCGACGGTCCTTCCGTCGTCATGCCCGACACCCCCAAGAACCAGGCGGCGTATCCGCAACCGAACAGCCAAGCGCCTGGGCTGGGGTTCCCGATCGCCCGCATCCTCGTGGTCTTCAGCCTGGCCGTGGGGACGGTGCTCGAGGCCGCCGCGGGCCCGTACCAGGGCAAAGCGACCAGCGAACTGGCCTTGCTTCGTCCGATCATCGACCGGTTCCAGGCCGGCGACATCGTCCTGGCCGACCGCTTCTTCTGCTCGTACTGGGTCATCGCAGCCTTGCAGGCGCGCGGCGTCGACGTGGTGGTGCGACTGCATCAGTGTCGCACGGCGGACTTCCGCCGCGGACGGCAGGTCGGCCGGGAGGACCACATCGTCACCTGGTCGAAGCCCGAGCAGGTCCCCGACTGGATGACTCGCGCCGAGTACGAGGCGATGCCGGCCGCGCTGACGGTTCGGGAGCTGCGCGTGCGGGTCAAGGACCAGACCGAACGAGCCCGTCGCCTGATCGTCGTCACCACCCTCCTGGACGCCAAGACCTACCCGGCCCAAGGGGTGGGGGATCTGTTCCGTCAGCGGTGGCACGCGGAGCTGGATCTCCGCGCGTTGAAGACCCACATGAAGATGGAGATGCTGAGGACGAGAAGTCCGGGGATCGTGCGCAAGGAGATCGCGATGCATCTCCTGGCGTACAATTTGATCCGCGGACTGATGGCCGAGGCCGCACGAGTTGAGCAGGTGAAGCCGCGGGCGCTGAGTTTCCTGGGGGCCGCCCACACCGTGCGCTCGTTCGAGGAGGGTCATCTGTACGAGCCGAAGTGGATCGAGGCGGATCTGCCGCGCTTGTTGGAGTTGATCGGCGAGAAGCGGTTGGAGGACCGTCCGGATCGCTACGAACCCCGGGCTGTGAAACGACGTCCGAAGCCGCACCCGTTGCTACGCATGCCCCGGAAGAGGGCCCGGCGTCTCATCGAGCGCGGCAAACACATCTATAACAAAGCTTAGGATGGAGGACGCGTCTTGTCGATCGGAAGCCTTTGCGGTCGATCGCGATGCGTTATCCTCGTGCCATTCACCCCTGACCCCTCACGGACGTCCTGCCATGCGCACCCCTCGACCCGACCTCACGCCCGAGCAAGTCGCCGACGCCGAGCGGATTTACGAGGCGCTGCACCGAGCCTCGGAGGACGAGCACTGGCAGGTCGCTCAACTGCTCGCCTCGAAGGCCGATGGGGAGGTCTTCGGCGGGACCGAATATCAGGTCCGCGACCTGGTGCACAGGACCGGGGCCAAGGCGATGCAGGTCGCCCTCGACGGGCGGAAGAAGGGGGGTACCACGGCTCCAGCCTGAGCTGCCCCTCCTGCCACGCGGCGGCCCGGTTCGTCGCGTATCGTCGCAAGGCCCTCGTCAGCCCGCTCGGGCCCCTCCGCCTCGAACGCGCGCACTATCACTGCCCCCGCTGCCACAGCGGTTCGGTCCCCTGGGACGAGGTGGTGCGGTTGTCGAACGACGCGCTGACGCCCGCGGCCCGCGAGGTCGTCTGCCTGGCCGGCATCCTGTCCAGCTTCGCCGAGGGGGCCACGGCGGCGCTGCCCAAGCTCACGGGGTTGCGCCTCAGCGAATCGACCGTCGAGCGGACGACCGAGGCGGTGGGCCGTGACGTCGGCGCCCGCTTGGCCGGTGGCGCGGCGTCCGGCGCCGCTCGGGATTGGGATTGGCACAAGGACGGCGAGGGCAAGACCTGCGCGTACGTCTCGCTCGACGCCACTGGGGTCCGTCAACAAGGCCCCGACGGTGCCCAGGCCGAGGGGCGGATGGTCACGGTGGCGATGGTCTACAACCCGGTACCCGAGGCGAAGGACCGGCGGGCTTGCCCCGACGGGCCGACCCCCCGGTTCAACGTCCGCTACGTGGCGGGGTTGGACGGGATCGCGGCTTTGGGCGAACCGCTCCGCCGCCAGGCGGCGCGGGTGGGGATGGATCGGGCAGCACGCTGGATCGCCATCAGCGACGGCGGGGCCGGCCTGGAAGACTGGCTGCGGACGAACTTCGGCCGGGTCGATGCGGTGATCCTCGACTTCGACCACGCGAGCGAATACCTCGGCGACCTCGGCCGGGCCTTGCACCCCGAGGACGAGGGGGTGCGTGCGGCCTGGCTGGACGGCTGGTGCCACCGCCTCAAACACGACGGGGGTGCGGCGGTGCTGGAAGACCTTCGCGGCCTGGAGGTTCGTGGCCGCGCGGCGCGTGAGGCGCTGGCGGCCGTCGTGCGCTATTTCGAGAACCAGTCGCACCGGATGGACTACCCCGGTTATGTGGCCAAGGGCTGGGCGATCGGTTCGGGGCCGGTCGAATCGGCGTGCAAGACGGTGATCGGTCAACGTATGAAAGGAGCCGGCATGCGCTGGGGGGAAGACGGCGCCGACGGCCTCAGCCATCTGCGGGCGCTGTTCAAGAGCGGAGACCGGCAGTGGGACGCCTACTGGCATCCGGCGCCGAACTGACTTAGGGTCTGGAACGGAATAAGCATTACGACTTGCCGTGCGATCCGGACGACTCAGGCCTGATCGTGTAGTTCCACTCACCATGGAAGTCATGGGGATGCAGCCGGACCCGCTCCATCTGCTGCTTCGTCACCTTGACCTTGGTCGGGTAGCTCCCCGTATCCAGCCGGGCCTCCACCTCCAGGCCCGTCGCGGTCCGCGTCGCGGCGATCAACTCGACGACCACCTGATGGCTGACCAGTGGGCGGCCCCGCCAGTTCATCGTGATGTGCGAGAACAGCCGGTGCTCGATCTTGTTCCACTTGCTCGTGCCCGGCGGGAAGTGGCAGACCGTCACCTCCAGGCCCGTCTCGTCGGCGAACCGCTGGAGTTCGACCTTCCACAGCCGGACCCGATAGCCGTTGCTGCCCCCGCCGTCGGCACAGATCAGCAACCGCCCGGCGTCGGAGTACATCTCCGACCCCATGCCGGACCACCACCGCCGGATGCCCTCGACGGCGAAGCTGGCCGTGTCGTGATCGACGCCCACGTTGACCCACCCCAGGTCCCAGCCCATGTCGTAGATCCCGTAGGGGATCGCCTTGCCGACGCGGCGGTCGGGGAAGTCATGGATCAGGGCCTCCTCGGGCTCACCCGCCGGTTGCCACTCCCGGCCCCGGTTGGCGTACTGCCCGACCAGCTCCTTCTTCTTGGTGTCCACCGAGATGACCGGGGAGCCCGCGGCGATGTACCGCCCGCTGATCTCGCTGATGTAGCGGAACTGGGCGTCACGGTCGGGGTGCTGCCTGCCCTCCAGGGTCTTGGCCATCGCCTGGAGGCTGTAGCCGAGGTGGTGGAGCATCTCCCCGACGACCCGATGGCTGACGGCGAACCCCTGGCGGCCCAAGGCCTCGGCCAGTTGGCGGGTGCTCTTGCAGGTCCACCGCAGCGGGGACATCGGGTCGCCCCGCGTCTCGGGGGCGATCAGTCCCTCCAGGGCCACGAGGATCGCCGGCTCCTTGTCGCGGAGCTTCTTGCGACCTCCGCCGGGCCGTCGGACGCGACCGGGGGGAGGGGGTGGAGCGTCGAGTTCCTTCAACGCCCGCTGGATCGCGGCGTGAGAGATGCCCGAGGCCCGACTCACGCGGCGGATGCCGCCGTAGCCCAGGGAGCGGGCCTCGACGGCGGCGAGGAGCCGTCGCTGCCGCTCGTCGAGGTTCGGCAGGATCGCGGCGAACTTCCGTTGGAGTTCAGGATCGTCGGGCATCCGTCCATTATGAGCCGCAGCGACGAATTATAACAGTTGTTTCGTTCCAGGCCCTTACTGCCTATACGGTAATTCCGAATCTTCGTAAGCTGTTGCCGATCCAGGAGGTCCACGCGACACACCGGCAGCAGGGCATACTCCGATGCGAAAGCCCTATCCCTCCGACCTGAGCGACGAGCAGTGGCAGATCATCGGACCCTTGATCCCCGTCAGCCGGGCGGGTCGGCCCCGCGAGGTCGACATGCGCGAGGTCCTCAACACGATCTTCTACCAGGACCGCTCGGGCTGCCAGTGGGACATGCTCCCGCACGACCTCTTGCCCAAGAGCACCGTCCACGATTACTTCGCCCAGTGGCGGGACGACGGCACCTGGCAGGCCTTCCTCGACGCGCTGCGGCAGCGGGTGCGCACCGCCGACGGGCGGGAGCCATCCCCGAGTGCCGGCAGCATCGACAGCCGGACGGTCAAGGCGACCGAGGTGGCCGACGAGCGGGGCTACGACGGGGGCAAGGAGATCAGCGGGCGGAAGCGGCCCATCATCGTGGACACGCTGGGGTTGCTCCTGGTCGTCGCGGTCACGAGGGCCTCCGCCGATGACGGCACGATCGCCCCCGGGGTGCTGGGCCGGCTGACGGCCGAGCACCGCAGCCGGCTGGGGCCGCTGTGGGCCGACGGCACGTACCACAACCACCGCCTGGGGGCTTGGCTGAAGCGGGCGAAGGTCGGCCATCGGGTCGAGGTGGTGGGTCGTCCGCCCGGGTCGGTGGGGTTCGTGAAGTTGCCGCGGCGCTGGGTGGTGGAGCGGACGTTCGCCTGGTTGGGTCGGTACCGGCGGAACGGCTGGGACTACGAGCGGTATGCCCATTCGAGCGAGGCGATGATCGAGGTCAGTTCGATTCATCGCATGCTCAGGCTGTTGAAGCCCGATCCGTCGAAGAAGCCGGTCCCGTTCAGATACCGGGAATTACAGGGAAAAATTACCGGATAGCCAGTTAAACCACCCACAAATCTGACGCTTACCCAGTTGGACCTGAAGACGGGCACCCTGGAGATGGGCGGCTCCGCGCCGGACGGCGCATCGCTCCTGGAGGATGACCCCGCCGCGCCGGGCGAGTCCGTCGTCAATTCGACCGGGGTCAAGGGCCTCACCTCGCACCTCGACGAGTCCGGTCGCCTCCGCTGGGACGAGCCCGAGGGCGACTGGCGGATCCTCCGCTTCGGCTACACCAACAACGGTGCCCGCGTGTCGACGTCGAGCGGCGCGTGGCAAGGGCTCGTCGTGGATTATCTCGACCCCGTTGCGCTGCGATCCTACTGGCGGCGCGTCGTCGAGCCGATCCTGGCCGACGTCGGGGGCCCGGCGGGACGCGCGCTGAAGTCCATCCAGGCGGACAGTTGGGAGCTGGGGGGCGTGAACTGGACCGCGAGCTTCGCGTCGGAGTTCCGCCGGAGGCGCGGCTACGACCTGTCTCCGTTCCTGCGGGTCCTCGCGGGGGTCGTCGTCGCCGGCCGCGAGGTCAGCAACCGCTTCCTCAACGACCTCCGCAAGACGATCGGCGACTGCGTGGCGGACAATCACTACCGCGTCCTCGCGAGCCTGGCGCACGAGCGCGGCCTGGGCATCCATCCGGAGTCGGGCGGCCCGCACGGCGGGCCATTCGAGGCGCTCAAGTGCCTGGGACGGGACGACATCCCCATGAGCGAGTTCTGGGCGCCGTCGCCGCACCGGTCCACGGACAAGGATCGATTCTTCGTCAAGCAGGCCGCATGCGCCGCGCACACCTACGGCAAGCGCCTGGTGGCCGCGGAGGGGTTCACGTCCATCGGGCCACAGTGGGACGAGCTGCCGTGGCGGGCCCTCAAGCCGTCGTTCGATCGCGAGGCGTGCGCGGGCCTGAACCTCGTCTTCTGGCACACGCTCACCTGCTCGCCGCCCGAGATGGGCCTCCCCGGCCAGGAATACTTCGCGGGGACTCATACGGAACCCGGAAAGTTTATGCCCTTTGCTGCACGTAATCGGTGTTGCAGATGCTTTTGAGCGTCTTCGCGTCTGAGACGGCAAGGAGGCTCCGGATGGCCTCCGTCTTGAGGCCCTCGTAGCCCTCGTACTCCCGATTGGACCAGTGATGCGCGCGCAGGTAATGCCACAGGCCCTCCACCGGGTTCAACTCGGGCGAGTACGGCGGCAGTGGGATCAGGCTCACGTTGCTCGGGACGACCAGATCGTTGCCCGTGTGATAGCCCGCCCCGTCCCAGATCAACACCGCGTGGACCCCTGCCGGCAACTCGCCGGAGAACTGCTCCAGGAACAGGTTGAGTACGCCGGTGTTCAATCCCGGCATGATCAGCGCCGAGGCCGCCCCCGTGCTGGCGCAGACGGCCATCAACACGTACAGCCACTCCCGCCCGTTCTGCCGCACGGCCCTCGGCCGCGACCCCTTCGGGGCCCAGACCCGCGTGATCGTCCCCTGCGTGCCGAACCGCGCCTCGTCTTCGAAGTAGATCCGCAACTCCCGGCCCGGGTGCTGCTGCGCGATGGCGTCGATCTGATCGACGACGATCTCCTTGAAGAGCCCCTGCACCTCGGGGTTGGCGTCCTCGCGCTGCGGTCGCGGCATCAGGCCGCTGTAGCCCAGGCGCTGGAGCAGGTTGTAGACGGCCTGGAGGCTCATCAACACACCGAATTCGCGCCCGAGGATCTGCCGGACGTCGAGGCCCCGGAGGGTGCAGACGCCGTCCTCGGGACGAGGCGGTTCGCCCAGGCGTTGCTTCAACCGGGGGTATTGCGCCGGGTCCAACAGCGGCGGTCGCCCGCTCCGGGGTCGCTCGTAGAGGGCCTCGATCCCTCCGGTGTTGTATTGAGCGACCCAGTTCTTGACGGCCTTGAGGGAACACCCAAGGGCGTCCGCGATGTCGGTGGCGGTTCGCCCCTGCTTGGCGAGGACGACGGCCTGGGCGCGGCGCCAGATTCGCTTCTGGTTGAAGTCCTGGGCGAGTTCCCGGAGTTCTTCGGTGGTATGGTGATCGGCGACGAACATTGATGAGACCTCCGTGCAGTGATTCGGGCGGCCTCATCTTGCCTAATCGGCAGTTCCCGCAACAGACCGGGTATAAATTTTTCGGGATGCGTATCACTTCAATCCGAACATCGCCTGGGCGGAACAGGCCCCCACGTTCGTGGGATACCTGAACCGCTGCCAGTTCCTGCTCCAGCAGGGCCGATTCGTGGCCGACGCCCTCTACTACTACGGCGACCACGTGCCGAACTTCGTCCGGCTCAAGGAGGACGACCCGGCCAAGGCCCTGCCGGGCTACGACTACGACGTCTGCAACGAAGAGGTCTTGCTGACGCGCCTCCGGGCCCGCGACGGACGTCTCATGCTACCCGAAGGCATGAGCTACCGCGTCCTGGTGCTGCCGGACTTGGGGGTCATGTCGCTCGAGGCCCTGCGGACGATCCACCGGCTCGTCCGGGACGGCGCGACCGTGATCGGGCCGAGGCCGCGGCGGGCGACCGGCTTGCGCGGCTATCCCGGGTGCGATGCCGAGCTGGAGGCGCTGGCCGACTGACCTCTGGGGCGACAGCGACGGCACGACGAAGACCGAGCACCGGTTCGGCCTGGGTCGCGTGTCCTGGGGAAGGGCCGCGCGCGACGTCCTCGCGGCGGATGGCCTCAGGCCGGACTTCGAATTCACCGGGACGAGGCCCGACGCGGTCGTGGATTACATCCACCAGACGGACCCTCGGGCGGAAATCTTCTTCCTCTGCAACCGGAAGGATCGACCCGAAGAGGTCCGAGGGACGTTCCGGGTGGGTGGCCGACAGCCCGAGCTGTGGGACCCGGCGACGGGCGAAGCCCGCGCGGCGGGCGCGTTCCGGCAGGTCGACGGTCGCACGACCCTGCCGCTGGAGTTCGCCCCCTACGGCTCCCTCTTCGTCCTCTTCCGCAAGACGATCGCGGCGGACGCCGCGGGCGATGCCGGCGCAACTCCCCGGCCTACACCCGGGCGCACCGAGCTCGGCGGCCCGTGGGCCGTGACGTTCGACCCGGAGCGGGGCGGTCCGGGATCCGTCGACCTCCCGCGACTGGTGAGCTGGACGGCCCGCCCGGAGGACGGCATCAAATATTATTCCGGCACCGCCTCATATCGGAAAGCTTTCGACCTGCCAGCATCCCTGCGCATGCCGCACCGACGCCTCGCGCTGGACCTGGGCGAGGTGAGGGGCATCGCCGAAGCGCGATTGAACGGCAAGCCGCTCGGCGTGCTCTGGTCGCCGCCGTTTGCGCGGAGATCACGGACGCCGTCAGGGCGGTGGACAACGTCCTCGAGATCGATGTCATCAACACCTGGTACAATCGCCTCGCCGGGGATGCGAGGTTGCCGCCGGGGGGACGGTCCGTGCGGACGAACATCCGGGTGGACCCCCTTTCTCGGCCCCAGGATTCCGGTCTGCTCGGCCCCGTAACGATCCACTTGGAAGAGTAGCCCCGCCGGCTCATCCGCGATACCGTCGTTGCACCCGGGAGTTATCGTCCGGACCGCCCGGACCGTCCGACGGGGGGCGTGCAAGGGCCTGATTCCGGTAGAATGCCGGGTATGTCGTCGGACGATCGCCTCCGGCCGACCGTCCGCAGCCGTCCGGCAGGCCCGACGTCGTTCGGCGACCGGGAGACCTGGGTGCTCATGGGCACGACCCGAGAGTCGACGTCCGGCGGCTCACGCCGCCGGGGGCGGACAGGCCCTCGCATCATCGTTCGTGGCCCGGCTACGTCGAGGCCTCTCGACGACCGCCGGTGCGACCTGGATGATCGATGGCCGGTCGTGATCCGAGTGGGCGGTGCCGATCGGCACGCAGTCCCGCGCCTCGAGGATCTCGGGTCCTGCTGGCACGCACCCCGAGTGGGTCGTGGGCCGCATCCCGGGCGGGGTGGGGATGTGGGTATCATGGGCCCGCAGAGGACGCGGGGGCCCGCCTCGGAGCCGAGGGGAGGAAGTCCCATGTCAAGCTACCGGCTCCCGGCCGGCTTCGTTCGGGGCATCGCCGCGGCCGCGGCGCGGCGCGACCCGCCCCGGCACTCCATCCGCGACATGACGGAGGTCGACCGATGAAGGTGCTGCTGGTCCAACCCTCGCGCCTCCTGCCCGACGGCTCGGTCTACAAGGGCAGGACCCGCTGGCTGCTCGGGATGACCCTGCCCTACCTGGCGGCGCTCACCCCGCCGGGCATCGCGGTGGAGATCGTCGACGACCTCTACGAGGACGTCCCGTTCGGCCGGCCCTGCGACCTGGTCGGCCTGACCTGCATGTCGCACCAGGCGTCCCGCGCCTACCAGATCGCCGACGAGTTCCGCCGCCGGGGCGTCCCCGTGGTCCTCGGCGGGTTCCACGCCACGCTGGCGCCCGAGGAGGCGCTGGGCCACGCCGACGCCGTGGTGGTCGGCGAGGCCGAGGGCGTCTGGCCGCGCGTGCTGGAGGACGCGGCGGCCGGCCGGCTGCGGGGGCGCTACCAGAGCCCGAAGCTGTCGGACCTGAAGGGCCTGCCCGCCCCGCGCTACGACCTGCTCGACCTGCGCCGCTACCGCATCCCCAACCTGCCGGCGCAGACCACCCGCGGCTGCCCCTACGCGTGCAGCTACTGCGAGGTCACGCAGGTCTACGGCGCCCGGTTCCGCTACCGACCCCCCGAGGAGGTCGTCGAGGAGGTCCGCACCCTGATGCGGCTGGGCCGGCGCAAGTTCGTCTACTTCGTCGACGACATCTTCAACGCGCACCGCAAGCACGCCTTCGCCGTGATGGAGGGGCTGCTCCCGCTGAAGGTGCGCTGGACCTGCCTGTGCACGGCCAACGTCGGCGACGACGGCGAGATGCTCGACCTGATGAGGGCCAGCGGCTGCCTCCACATCAACATCGGCATGGAGTCGGTCAGCCCCGAGAGCCTCCGCTCGGTCAACAAGAAGCAGAACCACGCCGACCGGTACGCCGGGCAGTTCGCCGCGATCCGCAGGCGGGGGATCGAGTTCTCGCTGAACGTCATGTTCGGCCTCGACGGCGACAACAAGGGGTCGTTCGACGCGACGGTGGACCGGCTGATCGCGTACAAGGCGCCGCTGTCGTTCATGTTCATCCTGTCGCCGCGGGTCGGCCTGAAGGTGCGCGAGGATCTGCTGGCGCAGGGGCGGATCGACCACAGCGACTGGGACCGCTACCACAGCTACGAGTGCGTCTTCGAGCCGAAGAACATGACGCGGGCCGAGCTGGAGGAGGGGTTCTGGAGGGCGCAGCGGCGGTTCTACTCGCTGGGCTCGATCGCGCGGCGGCTGCTGATGCCCCCCAACCGGCACACGGTGCAGTCGCTGGTGCCGAACCTGTTCTTCCGCCGGGGGGTGAATCGCGGCATCCACCCGCTGACCTATTACTGAGGCGTCGGGCCGCACGGGGGCGCTCGTCGCGAGGGTGATCCGGGGGTCGACGCGACCCGTTCGGAGGGTCGCAGGCCGGGAGATACCAGGCGCCGGCACCGGAAGGACCGCACCGCCCATATCCTGGGCGGCGACGAGGAAACGCAGAGGACCTGGTCGGCCATCATCTGCGGGTCGACCCCTCTCCGGTATTGGCGGCCGTGGTGGTCATCTCGGCCGACCTGGCCTTGGCGTAGGAGAGCCAGCGGCGGTTGAGGTCGGCGAGGCCGTCGATCTTGTAGAGGCGCCTCAGCTCGGCCTCGGGGCCGTCGCGCTGGCATCCTCGGACGAACTCGATGAACTGCGAGGGGGAAGCCTGCTCGACGAGGAAGCGGGTCAAAGAGACGCTCTGCGCGTAGTAGAGGCCCCAGAACTTGCCGTCGGGATAGTCCATCGCCATCAGGTCGCCGAGCTTGAAGAGGCGGCCCTTGGCCAGGGGCCCGTCGAGGTCGGCGGCGCGGAGCCTCTGCTCGGACGAGGGGCTCCGACAGGACGGCGATCCCCTCGTCGGCCCAGCGGGGGATCTGCTGGTGGGGGAAGAGGTCGGCCAGGACGACGTGCGTGATCTCGTGCGGCAGGACGGCGGCGACGAGGTTGGGGTGATCGGCGCGGAGGTTGATGCGGCGGGCGATGATCTGGCCCGCGTTCAGGCCCATCGTCGAGAACCCGGGCGAATCCTCGCGCTGGCCGGTCATCCGCGCGAAGACCTGGGCGGTCGGGTAGATGTAGATGTCGCAGCGGGGCGACCAGTCGCCGCGAGGGGCGGCGTCGGTCCAGCGGCGGACCTGCGCGTCGCGCGCCTCCTCCGCGACGCGGGCGACGCGCTCGGCGAGCTCGGGGTCGTCGTGGAGGATGCGGAAGTTGGCCGTCTCGTGGACCTGCCACTGGCCCGCCGTCGCGGCGCGGTTGACCTCGTGCGGGGCGGACGGGGTCTTCACCGCGGGGGCCCGGGGTGGGGCGGTCGGCTTCGGCGCCGATGCCGGCGGCGACGGCTCCTCGGGGGCCGCGCCCCGGACCACGATCCGGCCCGACCGGGCGGACCGACGGCTCGCCGTCCGCTCGGAGGCGGTGCGGTTGCGGAGGTATTCGCCGTACCAGATGGTCGGGCTCAGGCGCGGATCTTCTGGATCTCGGCGTCGATGCTCGCCCACTCCTGCGCTGGTCGGCCGCGCGTTGATCCGGCGGACGACGTCCACCGATCGGCAGTAGGCCCAGTGGTCGCGGCGCTCCTTGGGGAGCCTCGCCTCCTTGTCGAGGATCGCGTACAGGCGGCCCGCCTCGCCGTATTGCTTGGCCGCGAACGCCGCGTCGGCGTCGGCGACCTCGACCCGGTACGGCGCCGGGGGGGGCACCGGCGAGGAGGGGGGCACCGGCGGCGGAACCGTCGCGGACTCGACCTCGGCGACGGGCGCGTTGGCCGAGACCGTCGAGGGCGCGATCGGCAAGGCGACTTCGGGCTCGGGCGGCGATGGCCTCGGGGCCGGGACGGGCGCCGGCGGGCGCGGCGCGACGACGGCCGAGGCGCGGCGGGTCGGCGGGTCGGCCGGGGGCGCCTCGTGCGGCCGGGGGAGGCGGCCGAGGATGTCGAGGTTGTCGCGGTACGCCTCGGCGTCGCCGGGGCGGCCGTCGGCCTCGGCCTGGCGGACGGCCGCCTCGTAGGCGTCGCGGAGCAGGTTGAGCAGGCCGCGACGGTCGTCGGGCGTGACGGTCGGCAGCGCCTCCTCGAGCGCCGCGACCGCGCCTCTCGCATCGTTGCGGGACAGCATTGCGCGGGCCTGGTCGATCGCCTCGGGCGCGTCGGCGACGGCGGGGGGCCCGCAGAGGGTCAGCATGGCGACCAGGAGGGCCGCCGAGGGGAGGGGCCGGTGCATGACCATCCGTGTCCTGCTCTGGCGGCTGGCGCCGACGATCGGCCGCCCGGCGAGGGGCGGGGCGGCCGACCTCATCCTTGAAGGTCGTCTCGTCGCGGAGTGGATGCCCGCCCCTCGTGGGGTGGGCGCGAGGGCCGGGCATGATCCCACAACCGCGACGACAGCGGGGTCCGGCTTCGGGGTGCGGGGCCCGGGTGTCCTCCTGGCGAGCGAACGGCACAGTATGGGCACCCCGCCCGGGAGCGTCAAGCCGAGATCGAGCCGTGCCCCGTCCCATCGTCGCAAGAATGGGATTTCACCACAGAGACCATAGAGATCACGGAGAAGAGAAAGAGGATGTGAGAGGAAAGAATCAAAAAGATTGAGGCTCTTCACGGAATCGTGCGGGTAGTTTTCAGGGCTTCGGCAGCATGCAGGTGAGGATCTTCAGCCGGAAGTACCCCTCGTCACGATAGCCGTAAGCCCGAAGTCGAATGGCGCGAACCTCGTTGTCGAGCCCTTCGACGAAGCCCGGAGGCACCTTGCTCTCTTCGCGGCAATGGGCTTCGATCCCGTCCCAGTGGCCCTCGACCATCGCAGCGGACTTGCGGAGAGGCCCCGAGCGTCGCCACCTCAAGGCGTCCTTCCAGTTCGTCAATGAGCGGCGCGCCCAGCCGGGTCGATTGTAGCCCCAGGGTCGGCCGAACGACCCCTTCAGCAGGCAGGCCGTGCGCGGCCGCCCGTTGGCCCGGAACGGCAGCCTCAGCGCCTGCCTGCCCTCCGGGGTGAGGTTCTCCCGGCGGGACAGGGGGTCGTACCGCCGGCCCTTGATGAACCGGCGGCCCTCCCCGGTGAGGCGGGCGTATCCCCGCCGCCGCACCCCGGCCATCGCCTCGCCCGGGTGGCTCACGGCGTGAGGCGTGTCGTCGATGACCTGGGCCCGCGGGGCGTGGCCCCCCTCGAGGGTGGAGTTGCCGAAGGCCTTCCGCATGCCCATGACGGCCACGCGGATCTTCCGGCACTTCTTGGGGCCGAGCCAGGCGGAGAGCCCGCCCGGGCTCGCCTCGGAGCGGCCCTTGCCGCCGAACCGGATCGGCCCCCCTCGCTCGCGGTCGCCGCCGACGATGCGGTCGCCGGGCCGCGTGCCGACGGCGACCTCGTCGACGCCGATGACCCGCGGTGCGGGGCACCCGGCCCGGCGGGGTTGTTCCCCCATGTCCCGCTCGTCGAGATCCTTGACCGCCTGCCGGTGCGGGTGCAGCGCCTCGGCGATCGCCCGGGCGGTGCGCTCGCGGCGGCGCCTGCCGACGTGGAAGGCGAACCGCTTGGTGCCGAGCGGGTTGTCCGCCGGCCAGTCCAGCCGCTCGCGCCTCGCGCCGCCACACCGATGGCGGTCGACACGGCGTGCCGCGAGGTCGAGGTAGCCCCGCCGGCCGCCGCAGGGGACGTCGCGGGCGAGCCGTGGCCGTTGGTCGTAGGAGGTTTGACACCCTCGCCCGCACGCACCGCAGGGCGTCTCTTTCGGCGCCGGCGGAGGGCGATGACCACGGCCGCGGGGTCACCGGAGAGACCCCGAACCTCGGCCTTCGCGAGGGGGCCGGGGGACCTGGGGACGTCCCGGAGTCGTCGGGGTTCGCCCATCCGCGCATCGTGGCGGGTTTCCGATGGGGAGGGAAGGGCGTCCCGCCCGGGAGAAAGAGCAGCACGCCGACTCTCACAGCGTGTGGGGAAAGCTATCGTCTGCCCAATTTCTTCGCGAGCCGGCGGGCCATCAGATGGATCATCGCCAACTTGACGAACGCCTCGCTGCTGGACGTCGTCCCCTCGTAATCCTTCGAGTGCCGCCGCCACCGGCCCAGCCAGGCGAACGTCCGCTCCACCCGCCAGCGGAACGGGATCACCTCGAACGTCGTGGCGCCGGCCCGCTTCGACACGACCTCCAGCCGGAGCCGGTTGCGGGCGCGGAGCGAGCGGACCCACTCGGCGATCCCGCCGTTGTCGATCGAGTCGGCAACGACCACCCGCAGCCGGCTGAACCGGCGCCGCAGCGGCCCCAGCACCAGCTTGGCCCCGTCGCGGTCCTGGATATCGGCGGCGTGGACGACCACCGCGAGGATCAGGCCCAGCCCGTCCACGAGGATGTGCCGCTTGCGGCCGTTGATCCCCTTACCGGCGTTGTAGCGCGCGGCCCCCTTTTTCGGTCGTCCGGACCGACTGGCTGTCGATGATGGCGGCCGACGGCGGCCGCTGGCGGCCGTGGGCCTGCCGCAGGTCGCCGCGGAGCAGGTCCATGAGGCGGTCGAAGGTGCCGTCCTTCTTCCAGATGCGGAAGTACCAGGACACGGTGGCCCAAGGGGGCAGGGCGTGCGGCAGGGCCCGCCACTGGCAGCCGGTGCGGGCGACGTAGAGCAGGGCGTTGACGATCTCGCGACGGGGGTGCTTGGCGGGGCGGCCGCCGGGCTTGGGGGCCGGGATGACGCGCTGGAGCTGGGCCCACTCGGCGTCGGTCAGGTCGCTGGGATAAGCGGTGCGGGTGTTCATACCGCAAGGCTAGGTCACCCTTTCCCCACATGCTGTTATGCTCGGCGAACCATCGCCGCATCCTCTGGTTGGTCCAGGTCCACTCGAACGGGTGGGCATACAGCCGGTTGTACTCCGGCCACGACGCCTCCACCCGGGCGATGACCTCCTCGCGGCTGGCCCACGACCGCCGCTTCAGGTAGCGGGGGCCGTAGGCGCGGATCAGCAGTTCCGCCTGGTCGAGTCACGAGGCATGCGCCGGCGTCGTGCGCGGACGCCACCAGCCCCCGGCGTCGGCGAAGAAGTCGCTCGTCTCGGCCGCCACGTGGCTCGGGCCGCCGTCCTGGACCAAGTAGACACCCCGCAGGCGGTGGCGACGGCGGAACCCGCTCAACGCCTCGATGTAATGGCCCGCGTCGTTCCTGGCCAGGCAGGTGGCCTCCATCCGCCCGGTGTGGACCGCCAGGAACACCAGGATGTTGACCGTCCCATGGCGGACGTACTCGAACTCCTGCCGCTCGATGTGCCCGGGGGCCGCCCGCCGGATCGGGACCCGCTCCAGGGCCTGGAAGTTGGGGACCTCGTCGGCGCAGACGACCCAGACGCGGCGGCGGGCCAGCCGGGCGGCGTTGGCGTAGCACCACAGGACCTTCTCGGCCCGCTCCTGGAAGCGGTCGTCGAGGCGGGCGGTCTTCCAGTACCGCGTCCGGTGCGGCTGGAGGTCCACCCGGTCGAGGATGCGGCGGACCTCGCGGTCGCTGATCGCCGGGATGATCCCATCGGCGACGGCCTGCCGCGCCAGGTCACGGCTGGACCGGTGGGTGATATGCAGGCCCCTGGCGACGGGCTCCAGGCAGGCCAGCGCGACGATCTGGGCGCGTTGCAGGGGGGGAAATCCGGGGCGGGTGCCCCGATCGGGCGGGCGGCGCCATCAGGTCGGCGAGCCCCGCGTCCTCGTATCGGCGACACGTCCGCCAGACGGTCGCCCCGTCGCACCCCATGCGGGCGGCGACGCTCTTCGATCGCTCACCCGCGGCGATCGCCAGGACGATCCGGGCCCTGCGGACCTGATACCAGGGTAACGAGTCGGCCCGTGCGACCTGCTGCAACGCGGCACGCTCGCCGGGGCCAAGGGCCAACGGTCGGGGCTTTCGGCCGCGCATGGGACAGGCTCTGCTGCGCGTGGCAGGTCGCCCCCAGCATACGGCCGCCCCGAATTCCTTGCATTACTTCGGGCCAGGTCCACTAGAGTTGTCTCGGCCCGGCCGGTCCGATCGGCCGCCCTCCCGAGACCTCCAGGAGAGGCCCGCTCAAGGGCCGCGGCGCACGACCCATGACCACGCACGACGGAGCACCGGGCGCACCCCGCGCCGACGGCCGGAGGATCGCCCGGGGGATGGCCGCGGTCGGGGCGCTGGTCGCCTCGGCGGGCCTGCTGATGGCGGGCGAGGCGCCCGGCGCCGGGGAGGGCTTCGCGGAGCAGGTCGCGGCGCACTTCGACGGCTGGGACCTCGATCGCGACGGGGCCCTGTCGTTCGTCGAGACCAGCCGGCTGGTCCCCTCCGCGACGATCCGCGACGAGGCGGCGGCCGCGCTCGCGGCGATCCACCGCGTCCAGCGCGGGCGGACGTGGTATCGCGCGACATTCACCCGCGCCGACCTGATCACCGACGGGGCCGGCCGCCGGCCTCCGTTCGAGGCCGACTACCGCCGGGGACTGGCGCACATCCGGGACGCCGGCCGCGCCCTGTTCGCCGACGGCGCGCCGAGCCTGCGAGGGCTCCGCCAGGGCCCTCTGGGCGACTGCTATTTCGTGGCCACCGTCGCCGCGCTGGTGGACCGCGACCCCGATGAGGTGCGGCGGATCGTCCGCGAGGGGCCCGGCGGCTCGCTCGTCGTGCGGTTCCCCGACGGCGAGACGGTCACGGTCCGGCACGTCTCCGACGCCGAGGTCGCGCTCGGGTCGTCGGCCGCCGGCCAGGGCCTCTGGCTAACCGTGCTGGAGAAGGCGTATGGGCAACTCGTCGGGCGCTCCCTGGCGCGTCGCGGCATCTCCGAGGACGCAATCGATGCGCTGGGGCACGGCGGCCTCCCGACGAGCGGCCTGGAGCTGTTCACCGGCCACGACGCGGCGATCCTGCGGTTCGGGACTGCGCGTCGCGGGGTACGTCCCGCTCGCCCGCGCCCTGCTGGTCGGCAACGTCCGCCAGCAGCGCCTGACGTGCTGCGTCACGGCCGACGGCGACGTGCCCCCGGGCCTCGCGCCGGAGCACCTGTACGCCGTCCTCGGGTTCGACCCGGTCGGCGACGTGGTGCACGTCTGGAACCCCTGGGGCAACTGCTTCGAGCCCTCGAGGCCCCCCGGCCCGGCGGCGGGCTACCCCGTCCGCGACGGGCACTTCTTCGTCCCGTTGGCCGACTTCATCCGGATCTTCGCCGCCGTGACCTACGAGACGGACCGGGCGGCGCAGGACCTGTGACCTCGAACGGGACGCGGAGGGGCGCGGATCGGTCCCAGGTAGGGTGGGTCAGCGTCGCGGAGCGACGCGCAACCCACCGGGGCGATGGTGGGTTGCGCGTCGCTCCGCGACGCTGACCCACCCTACCCCACTGGGACGCGACTACCCGACCATTTTATACATAGATTCCATCAGGCTGGATCGAGAACGATTCATACTGCTCGGAATCGTCGAAGACGGTCAGTGAGTAACCGTTCTCGAAATCGAGAGTGAATGATCCGGGCGCATTGATGACGTACCGTCTGACGGGCGAGTCGATGATTTTGTGCACGTAATAGCCGTGCCTCTCGGCGTGGTCCTGTGCCCGGTCGACCATGTTGCCGGAGGCATCACACACCACCCAGCCCCCCTCGGCGGAGATGCTACCAGCGATCGCGAAATGGAACTGGATTTGAGAACGGCCAATGCATATTTGGCAGCATGAATGGCCGATGAAGCGATGAAGAGGAAGGTCGGCAGGAACGCCATACATGGGGAAGCCTCGATGGAGTGGCCGGGGTCGCGTCGGGCGCCCGGGCCCGGCCGTCCGACCGCTCCGTCCGCCTGCTCCGCGTCCCCCCTCATCCCGTACTCTCACAACCCGCCAGCATCCGGCGGAGCACTTTCTTGTCGATCTTGCCGACGCCGGTCCTCGGCAAAGCCTCGACGAAGCAGACGTCCTCCGGCTTGGGCAACTGCCAGCGGGCGAAGGTGCGGGCGAGCCAGTCGATGATGTCGGCGGCCTCGACGGGGGGCTGACAATCGGCGCGGCGGACGACGAAGACGACCGGCGCCTCCTCTCCGGCCGCGTCGAGGCGGCCGACCACGCCCGCCTCGACCACGCCCGGGTGCGATTGCGCGGCGTTCTCCATGTCGACGCTGGAGATCCACTCCCCCTTGCGCTTGATCAGATCCTTCTTGCGGTCGGTGATCTGCATGTAGCCCATCGCGTCGATCGTGGCGATGTCGCCGGTGCGGAACCAGCCGTCGGCGGTGAAGGCCGAGTCGGCCTCCGGGTTGCGGTAGTAGCCCCGCGCCACCCAGGGGCCCCGCACGACCAGCTCGCCGGCGTGCTCGCCGTCCCAGGGGAGTTCGTCGCCGCCCTCGCCGAGGATGCGGGCCTCGAAGCCGACCACCGGCATCCCTTGCTTGGCGCGGACGCGGAGCTTCTGCTCCTCGGGCCAGTCGTCCATCGCGCGCTTCAACCGCGACATCGTCCCGACCGGCGAGGTCTCGGTCATGCCCCAGCCCTGCATGACCGTGATGCCGAAGTCGCGCGCGAAGTTCTCGATGAGGGACGGCGGCACCGCCGAGCCCCCCACGAAGATCGTGTGCAGGCTCGACAGGTCGTGCTTGTTCTGTTTGAGATATAAGTACAGACGATTCCAGATCGTCGGCACGCCCGAGGTCAGCGTCACGCGCTCCGTCTCGATCAGCCCGGCGAGCGGCCTGTCCTGCAACTGCGAGCCGGGGAAGACGAGCTTCGACCCCGCCAGGGCGCAGGCATACGGGATGCCCCAGGCGTTGACGTGGAACATCGGCACGACCGGCATCACCACCTCGCGCTCGCCGACCGCCGCGGTGTCGACCATCAGCCCCGCCATCGCGTGCAGGTAGACCGAGCGATGGCTGTAGAGGACCCCCTTCGGGTCGCCGGTGGTGCCCGACGTGTAGCAGAGCCCGGCGGCGTCGCGTCTCGGTCCAGCGCCGGGAACTCGGCCCGTTCGGTCGCGCCCGCTCAACAACTCCTCGTAATCGACCGACGGCGACGGCAGGGCGGGCGGCTCGGCGCCGCGGTCGTCCATGATCACGTAGTCGCGGACGGTCGGCAGGTCGCCCTGCATCTGCATCTCGGCCAGGGTGCATGCCGGGGCCCGGTCGGCGAAGATCGCGCGGTCCTCGGCGTGGTTGATGATGAAGCGGATCTGGTCGCGCGCGAGCCTCGGGTTGATCGTGTGCAGGACCGCCCCGAGCGACGGTACGGCGAAGTAGAGCTCCAGGTGCCGGTCATGGTTCCAGGCGAACGTCGCGACCCGGTCGCCCGGCCGTACACCCAGGCCCCGCAGCGCGTCCATCAGGCGGACCACGCGCGTCCACAGGTCGCCATACGTATATCGGTGGGTCGTCCCGTCATCGCGACGGCTGACGACCTCCTTCTCGCCGAACAGGCGCGCGCGCGCGTCGAGGATGCTCGGGATGACCAGCGGGCAGTCCATCATCAGTCCGTCCATCGCGCGCCCTCCCCGGGACCACACAATCCCCGCGACCCGGGCCGAGTTTATCGCATCGGGGCGCGGGAAGCACCCTGCAAAGTGCTTCGAAAGAGTGCTGAGTGCTTCGGAGGGTGCTGGGTGCTGAGCCGGAAGCGTAGCCCCGGAGGGGCGACCGTGCGTAGCCCAGGGCGACAGAGGATGGCCGGGGTGGCGATCGCGTCCCACGGAGACGGTGGGCGGTGCCCACCCGACGAAGAAAAATGCTCCGCACCCCGGTCGTCATTCCCCGGGAAATCCGGCCGAAGACGGCAGTCGATGCCCACCCGTCGAAGAAAAGCAGGACGATCCGGCCGTGGGCCTCGATAGTACTAGTAGTGCGTCACGAGCCAATTTTCGGGTAAGATGACCTCCCTGACCAGGGCGCATTGTTGTGTCAGGGAGGGTGATCGTGGCGAAGAAGTACGTGTTGAAGCTGACGGCCGAGGAGCGAGCGGAACTGCAAGGCCTCGTCCGCAAGGGGAGGGTCGCCGGGTGGAAGGTGCGACGGGCGCAAGCCCTGCTCCAGTGCGACCAGGGTCAGGACGGACCGGCCTGGACCGACGAACGCATCGCCGAGGCGTTCGGGATCACCACCCGCAGCCTGGAGTCGTGGCGCAAGCAGGCCGTCGAACGCGGCCCGCTGTCGCTGCTGGAGCGCAAGCCCCGCATCGCGCCCGCCGTGACGCCCAAGCTCGACGGCGAGAAGCAGGCCCGGTTGACGGCGCTGGCCTGCTCGAAGGCCCCCGAGGGGCACGCCCGCTGGTCGTTGCGGCTCCTGGCCGAACGCCTGGTCGAGCTGGAGGTCGTCGCGTCGATCGCGCACGAGACCGTGCGCCGCGCTCTGAAAAAAGCGCGCTGAAGCCCTGGCTCAAGTCGATGTGGTGCATCCCGCCGGAGTCAGGACGCGGCCTTCGTGTGCCAGATGGAGCAGGTGCTGGAGGTCTACAAGCGGCCCTATGATCCGAGGCGGCCGGTCGTCGGCATGGACGAGCAGCCCAAGCAGTTGATCGCCGAGGTGCGGCGACCGATCCCGGCGGCGCCCGGCCGCCCGGAGCGGGTGGATTACGAGTATGTCCGCGAGGGGACGTGCGTGGTGTGGATGTTCGTCGAGCCGCTGGGTGGCTGGCGGGACGTACGCGTCACGGACACCAAGACGGCCGTGGATTGGGCGCAGCAAGTCCGGCTCCTGGTGGACGACCCACGATACGCCGAGGCCGAGCGGATCACGTTGGTCTGCGACAACCTGAATACGCACGGTCTGGCCTCGCTGTACCAGGCATTCGAGCCGGCCGAGGCGTTGCGGATCGCCGAACAAGCTGGAGTTGGTCCATCACGCCGAAGCACGGCAGTTGGCTCAATGTTGCGGAGCCGGAGTTGAGCGTGCTGACGCGCCAGTGCCTGGACCGGCGGATCTCCTGCCGGGAGGAGGTGGCGAGCGAGTCCACGGCGTGGGACGAGCGGCGCAACGCGCGGCAGGTGGGCATCGAGTGGCAGTTCACCACCGAGGACGCCCGGATCAAGGTGAGGCATCTCTACCCGAATATTAAAGAGTGACGCACTACTAAGCGTGTGGCCGAGGTTCCCCTACAATTCCGGTATGATCCGCATCCACCTCGATGACGCCACCCGCGATGAGCTGCAAACCCTTCGCCGGGCCGACCTACCGCCCCGGGCGCGGGACCGCCTGGAGATGGTCTGCCTCGCCGACGCCGGGTGGGCGGCGCCTCGGATCGCCGACCACCTCGGCTACTGCGGGCACACCGTCCGCGCCGTGCTCAAGGACTTCCTCGGCCGCGGCATCGCCGCGCTGTTCCCCCGCCGCACCGGGCCGCCACTCGACGACGCCCGACGCCGCGAGGTGACCGGGGCGCTGCGGGCCCTGCTCGGCGACGACCGCACCTGGACCAGCCGCCAGCTCAGCCAGGCGCTCGTCCCCCGCGGGATCGCGCTGAGCCCGCGCCAAATCCGCCGCTACCTCGGGCTGCTCCGGCGGCTGGGGCCGGACCGCCGGCTGGCTGCGGCACAAGCAGGACCCGGCCAGGGTCGCGCGGGCCAAGCGGGTGCTGCTCAACCTGAAGCACAAGGCCCGGGCCGGCCGGATCAAGCTCTACTACCTCGACCAGTGCGGGTTCGCGCCGACGCTCCCGACGGCCTACACCTGGGCGCTGCCTCGGCAGCGGAAGCGGGTCAAGTCCGAGGCCCCGCAGGGGCGGCGGGTCAACGCGATGGCCGCCTACCGCCCCTACGGCGGGCGGCCGCGGCTGGATGTCTTCACCGCGGAGCGGACGTGGGACTCGTACGATTTCCTGGCATTCGTGCGGTCGCTGCCATGGTCGAAGGTGCCGCGGGTGGTGGTCCTGGACAACGCCAGCCTGCACACCAGCGGGGTCGTGAGGCGGCGCGGGCGGGTCTGGCGGCGGCGGGGATCTACCTGTACTTCCTGCCGCCGTACAGCCCGGAGCTGAACGAAATCGAGCCGGTCTTCCGCCAGGTCAAGTACCAGGAGATCCCGGTGCGGAGTCATGCCACGCGGGCGGGGCTGCGCGAGGCCGTCGAAGGCGGGTTCGACTCCTACAGCCGAAGCTTGCGGGCGAAAAGTGAAAAGAAACCCCGGCGGGCAGCTTAGTGCCGGAGACAGGACTTGAACCTGCACGGGCATGGTTAGCCCACTAGCCCCTCAAGATAACATCCTTTCATTTGGTTCGCATGGCGATTATACGGAGAATAGGTACAAGTCCCTTGCTACCTGTTACTTCTGTTAAAGGTCCCAGGCCCTAGCGTCTGGTTCAAATGGAGATGGCGTGGGCCATGCTGTTTCAGATTTGTTTCATGAAACCGCGAAACGGAGGTGGTGTCCTATGCCACTTGAACAGCCGGGAAGCTGACCCATTCGCGGGTAGTCCAGACGTGATCCGTTAGCCCGGCGGCCAGAGCGGGCGTCCGTCGCTGCCAACGCCCCTTGTCGTCCCGCTGCCGTAAGGTGCGGACCACCCAGCAGAAGTTGTAGCGATACAGCGTGTAATAGCTCATCGCCTCATGTACACGCCAATCTTTACTGAACCGGTACGTCTTCCGCGCCTTCCGCGCGTTCTGGCCGCGGTCGGTGCCGTGCTGGCGCTCGATGAACGACGTGTTGACCGCCCGGCTCACCGACGACGCGCCCAGGGCGGCCTTCAGACCGCCTTCGGTGCCGAAGATCAGCCGACGTTCGACCGCGACCACCCGGTCGTTTTCCCGTGCCTTGTGGACCGTGGCGTAGGTCAAGTCCTGGGGCAACCGCCGCTCGGGCAGGATCGGCCGCCGGCCCGGCCCGGTCGTGGGCCCCGAGACCGGCACGCCGAACGCCCTCTCGATCGCCGAGGCATAGGCGGGGTATTCGTCGCTGGTCATCAACCGAGGCGTAGCGCCGTCGGTGCGGTCCTTGACCGTGGCGACGATCTCCTCGGCGTTCTCGATCGAGCGCGCCCCCGGGACCACGGCCAAGACCAGCCGATGTTCGGGGTCGATCGCGACGTGATCCCACCAGTCCCCCTTGTGATCGTCGGCGGGATCGGCGGGGTCGCAGTTCTTCTGCTTCTTATTGACGAACGACCACTTCTCGTCGAACTGGACCTCAGTGGTCCGAGGGGGAAAAAGCCACAAGCTCGTCATGAGCGTCGTGGGCATGCTCCCCGGCGGCTCTGGCCAGTCGGACGACGGTGTCGCGATGGACGCCGACGAGGCGGCCGGTCTGGCGGATGCCGTCGCCCTCGGCCAGGTGCTCCAGGACCGAGACGGCGGTCGGTTCGGGGAGGTGACAGCGGTAGAGCGGCGTGCCCTTGCGCTCCGAGAAGCGGGCGCGACAGGCGTTGCAGTAGAGTTGGCGGAACTGCTTGTCCTTGCCGTAGCGGCCGCAGACCGAGAGATTTCCGACGTCCCGTTGGCCGTAGAGGGAGCAGTCGGGGTTCTGGCAGCAGAAGCGAGCGAGATCGTGCATGAGGCGAATGGGCCCCGTGGAAGGGGACGTGTTGTGACCAGGGCATAGGTACCGGGATCGTCACTCATCCTACGTCCAGTCCCTCGCAAAGGTTCAAATTGCCTAGGACACCACCGAAACGGACACTTGGCTGATGCGACATGCGATCTATCGGGGCCATCCAGCCCCGCTCCCCGATGAACATGAATATGCGGTCGGAGCAGGTCATCACCCGGTCGTGGTGGCTCGCACCATGAAGGCGGTCGCCGGGCGTCGCTCGTCGGGCACGAGCAAGCCCCTGATCCCCTGCCTGACGCGATACCAGATCAAGCGTTCCAGAGCGAAGGTCGTAGGGTTGCGAGAAGCTCACCGCTTGCTCCAAAAACATTACAATGTTTTTGGCCATCAGTCTGGACCGCGATCGGCCCCGCCTCACGCGGGCTTGTGTCGCTGCCGTCCTGTGGCAGGTGTAGTTGGAGGGGCGGACCCGGAGGCCCGCCCCGTTCGACACCCCAAACCGAGCGCTGGAAAGGTGCCGGTCAACTGAGAAGAGATGGCATGCTGCATAATTTCAACGGCTTGTGAAGGTTCAGCAGCCGATGACGCCTTCACCGCAGCGGCACCCGGCGCGTCGGCCCTCTTCGTAGCCGATGGCCCGCCAGCGCTCGCGGAGATCATCGTCCCAGACCTCGATGCGGGACTCGTGTTCCTCGGGGGTCGTCGCGCCGGTCCAGCGGACCGATTGGGCCAGGATCTCCATCTGCCGGGCGAGGAAGTCGCCCACGGGCGTCCCCCAGGCTCGATAGCCCAACGCCTCATGGTCGATCAGTTCGGCGAAGGTGAGCCGGGGTCCGTCGGCGTCATCGGGCCACGGCGGGCGTGGTTCCGCATCGGCCGGCGCGTGGCGGTCGTCGGGGAGCGCCCACCCGCCAACCATCTCTTGGAGGACGACGCCCATCGAACGAACGGGGCTGGCCGTGGGCTTCGTGGGGAGTCATCGCGCACCCCCTTCCCGGTCGAAAAGGCCGCACGCGACCAGCGCCT
Source organism: uncultured Planctomycetaceae bacterium (assembly GCA_963708145.1). Lineage (GTDB taxonomy): Bacteria > Planctomycetota > Planctomycetia > Isosphaerales > Isosphaeraceae. Next base: position 2,532,612 of record OY970189.1, read on the forward strand.
TGATGTGCTTGCAGCCGGCCGGGTCGATCCCGTCGCGGTGGAAGACGAAGTCGGGGCAGCCGCATTGGAGGCCGTGGGCGGTCCGGGCCACGTCGTAGGCGGTCCCGTCGCCTTTCTTCAGGCGATACGCCTTGAGCGCGGCGAAGCCGTCGGCGGGGATCGGTCGGACGTGATAGGACGTACCGTTGATGGTGAGGATGAGCCGGCAGGTGCCGTGCGTCGGGCGAGCGGTTTTCTTCGGCGGGGATGGCGCACACCGTCTGCGCAGTGGTACACTACTCATCGGAGTCTCCTGCTAACTCAGGGATTCCCACGGGGCCGGGCGGTTGCCGCCGTCGCGGCCCCACTTCATCTCGCCGACGCGATCAGCCCTGGCGTGCGGGTTTGCTCGTGCCGCCGCATGCCGACCAAGGCTCCGACTGAGCCTTGACGCTTGCAGGCCATGTCAACCCGATGACTGACCGTCTCGTGTCGGCACTCCAAGCCTAGCGCTGGCTCTGTCAAACGAGACGGCCGCGCATGCTGCGCGGCGAACGTCTTGCGCGCGTGAGGGCTTCGCCCGGCGTGCGGGCGTGTGCGTCGCGGGCGTCGGTGCAGCCGGGTACGGCCAAGAGGCAGGCCGGGATCAGAGAGCCGGGGCGAGAGGGTGCCGAACGGCCCAAGGCATCGCCCGTGGGGTAGGCCCACCCGGTCGGCCCCCCACGCGGTCCGACCTATGACCAACGTTGGTCGGCTGGAATTTCTCAGCCCCAGGTTTTCCAATCAAAGTTGGCACATGCCATGATCCAATACGGCAGACCCCGGCGACGCCAATTTGGCGTCAAGGGAATCCAATGCTCCGCCGGGAAGGCGTTGGATGTCCGCAGCACCCCCCGGTCCTCAACCGGGCACTCGGTCGCCGATTGCCGGGTGCGGCCTGCGCAGTCTGGCCATGACCCCCCTCCGTGGGAGGATAGACAGGGATTGTGAGTTGCGGGTCCGCGCCAATTTGGCGCGTGGCGTTTGTTTATGGATTGGGACCGGCTCCCCAATCGAGGGGCCGCTCGCCTCGGCCTCGGGGCCTCGGTTCGCGGCAGCCCGACCCGGTTTGCCCCGGCGTTTTTCGGGTTCATCCGGCGGAAGCGTCCCGGATCTTGAAGAAAGGCGGGCATGCTGATCCCATCTGGAGTTGCGTTAAAGGGCTCCGAACCGGAGGTCAGCATGTCCACCAGCCTCTTGTATCACGCCTCCGGAATCCGCGGCTACGAGTACCTCCGCACCGAGTACCAGGGCGGCGCAGTGATCTTCACCATCCGCCAAGAGACCAAGACGTTCCGGTGTGAGGCGTGCGGGTCGCCTGACGTCCGGCCCAAGGGGCGGGTGGAGCGGCGGTCCCGCTCGCTGCCCATCGGCAACCGGGCGACGGCCGTCGTCTTCCCCATCCCACGCGTCGCCTGCCGAGGCTGTGGGGTGGTCCGCCAGGTGGGAATCCCCTTCGCCGACCCGAGGACGAAGCTACACCAAGTCCTTCGAGCGCTACGCACTGGAACTCTCGCGGTGCATGACCATCCTCGACGTCGCCCGCCACCTGGGCGTCACAGAAGGTCGAGGCGGTGGCGATGGACATGTCGCCCGCCGACCGCGACGCCGTCGCGACGTACCTGCCGAAGGCGACCATCGTGTTCGACCACTTCCACGTCATCAAGCTGTTCAACGACAAGCTGCCCGACCTGCGGCGGTCGCTGTACCACCAGGCCGACGAGGCGCACAAGGAGGCCCTCAAGGGGAGCCGCTGGCTGCTGCTGAAGGCGCCAGAGGACCTCGACCCCGAGCGCGACGAGGCGGGGCGCCCGGAGGAGGCGTTGAGGTTGAACAAGCCGCCGGCGACGGCCTACGACCTCGAGGAGGACCTGCGGCAGTCCTGGGACCAGCCCGGCAAGACCTTCGCCGGCGCGTTCCTGACGGCCTGGGTGCGGCGGGCGGAAGCCTCGGGGGTGCCGATGCTCCGGCAGATGGCCAAGACGTTGGAGGGGCACCGGGCGGGGCTGCTGGCGTACTACGCCTACCCGATCAGCACCGGCCCGCCGGAGGGCACCAACAACAAGATCAAGACGATGAAGCGGCAGGCATACGGTTTCCGGGACCACGAGTCCTTCAGGCTCAAGATCCTGGCGATCCACGAGGCCAGGTACGCTTCAGTCGGATGAACCACATATTCTTGGGCGGTGGCCCTGTCGAACGCCTTCACAGTCTTGGACGGGAAGACCTCCAGCAATCGCCGGAAATGGATCTCTTGCATCTTCCGAGTGGACGTCTCCAGGTGCGGCGGAGGCTCAGTGCGGTAGCGCTCGAACACGTCGGACAGAGTGAGGGCCTTCGGTGCCGAGGCAGGGACCGCGCTCTGGACAAGCGTCCCGCCCGAGATTATGAAGGTCACGAGATCGGCGTCGGGGGGCAAGGCAAGCCTGCCTCGCTCCATGTCGGCGATGGTCTGTTCGATCGTCTCGCAAAGGGCCTCGGCCGCCCTCGCCGACTTGAGCTTGACCGTGCGATTGCACTGCCGACCGCCGTAGCGGAAGAAGACACGGGCCTTGCCCGTCTTGGGATCATATTGCTGGGACGCCATCGCCGGCTCCGGACCAAGGATGAGGGACTGCTTCGTCCCAATCCTAGGCCAACACGAAACCCACTCTGTTTCAGGTTTGTTTCAACCTGGAGAGTGGGTTTCCCGGAGCTTTCATCGTAACTAGTGCCGGAGACAGGACTTGAACCTGCACGAGCATGGTTAGCTCACTAGCCCCTCAAGCTAGCGCGTCTGCCAATTCCGCCACTCCGGCGACTCCCCCGGTCGAGGAAAGACGAGGTGGGAGCCTCAATGCTATCCGCGATCCCACCCTTGTCAAGGGGCGGCGGACTCGGAGGCCGCAATCCGTTTGTAATATTTTTATCAACTTATTTTTAAGTTACCGAAATTAGGTTCGGGGGTCATGTCGGTGCCGCCGCCCCCGGGGGCGGGTATCCTGGAGATCGAGGCGCCGGCGGGCCGGGTCAGGGGCGGCGGCCTTCCAGCGCCTCGATCGCGCGGCGGATGTCGGCGGGGACGGGGTGCGGGCGGTCGACGTTGTAGTCGAAGACGACGATCGTCGAGGTCCCCTCGGCGGCGATCGCCCCGGGGCCTCGGCGACGATGACGTGCTCCATCGTCATGCTGCTCCGCCCGATCCGCGTGATCCGGGCGCCGACGCGGACCGTGTCGGGGTAGGTGATCGGGCGGCGATACTCGCAGGTGATCGAGGCCAGGATCGGGCCGATCCGTGCGGATGCCATCAGCTCCGCCAGGCCGACCCGCTCCGCGTAGGCGATCCGGGCCGACTCGAACCAGCGGAGATAGACCGTGTTGTTGACGTGGCCGAACGCATCCTGGTCGCCCCACTGCACGGGGAGGGTGATGACGATGGGGAAGTCGGAGAGCGAGGCGGAGGTCGGGTTGGTCATGCCAGGTGGGCCCTCGCGAGCCGATCGGGGGGATCGGCGGACCGGCCTCGGCGGCGCCGGGGCGGTCGCCGTCGGGCTGGTCGCCGGGCTGCTGGCCGCCCCCGCGGCGGCCGACGACCTGGGCCTGCGCGTCCCGCCGGGCTTCCGGGTCACGCTCTACGCCGACGAGACGCTGGCCAACGACATCTACGCCATGACGCTCGACGCGCAAGGGCCGCGTGGTCGTGACCGAGCCGGGGCTACGTGAAGACGCTCGCACGACGACGACGGCGCAGGGCAAGGCCGACCGCGCGACCCGTCTTCGCCACGACCGACGACCGGCGGCATGGGCCTCTGCTTCGACGGCAACGACCTGCTGCTTCTGCGGCGACGGCTGGCTCTCGCGCTACCGCGACGCCGACGGCGACGGCCGGGCCGACGGCCCTCCCGAGCGGCTCATCCCCCTGGCCTTCGCCGAGCACGGCGGCCACGCCATGCGCAAGGGGCCCGACGGCTGCTGGTACGTCGATCGGCGGCAACGACAGCGGGATCGGCCGCGCGCCATGCCGCGTCGCCCGACTCGCCGATCCGCGACCCCGAGGCGGGCGACCCTGCTCCGGCTCGACCCCGACGGCCGACGACTGCGAGGTCATCGCGCAGGGGTTCCGCAACCCCTACGACTTCGACTTCAACGCGGCCGGCGACCTGTTCACCTACGACAGCGACGTCGAGCGCGACGCCTTCCTCCCCTGGTACTCGCCGACCCGGATCTACCACGTCGGCTACGCCGGCCACCACGGCTGGCGGCTGACCGGCTTCCATGCGGAGCTGGGCCCGGCGCGACTTCTACCTCGACACGGTGGACATCCTCTGGCCGGTCGGCCGGGGCTCGCCGACCGGGGTCGTCTGCTACCGCCACGACCAGTTCCCCGAGCACTACCGCGGCGGCGTCTTCGCGCTCGACTGGACCTTCGGCAAGGTCTATTTCTTCCCCCTCCGGCCCGACGGCGCGAGCTACGCGACCGAGGCCGAGGTCTTCCTCGAACCGACCGGGACGCACGGCTTCGCCCCGACCGACGCGGTCGTCGCGCCCGACGGCGTCGCTCTTCGTCAGCATCGGCGGGCGGAGGACCCGCGGGGCCGTCTACCGGGTCGAGTACGTCGGCGAACGGCCGTCATCCGGCGATCGTGAGCCGGCGCAAGCGACGGCCTCGACTCGCGTCCTCGATGCTCACGCAGCCGCTCGACGCCTGGTCGCGCGCCCGATGGGTGCCCGAGGCGCGCAAGCTCGGGCCGCGGGCCGTTCCTGGAGGCGGTCGCCGACGAGACGCGTCGAGGCATCCGGGCGGGTCCGCGCCGTCGAGGTCGTGACCGAGCTGTTCGGCGGCCTGCCGACCGACGCGGCTCGGCGCGCGGCCGACGCGCGGGTCGTCGTCGCCCCGGGTCCGGCGCGGGTCGCCTGGTCGCTCGGGCGGGTGCCCGTCCCCGCGTTCGCCGCGATCCTCGCGCCTCCTGGCCGAGGACCCCGAGCCGCGCGTCCGGCTCGCCGCGCTGGAGGCCCTGGCCGACCGGGCGGGGCTCGGCGACGCCGACCGGCTCCGCGCGGCCGCCGCGGCGAACCTCGGCGCATGCCGAGAAGCGGGTCCGCCAGGCCGCGGCCCGGCTGGCGAGCACGCCTGCCCGACGACGCCTGGGCGGCTCTGGCGAGGCGACCTCGACGCCGCGCCGCCGCAGGCCCGGCTCGTCGGGCGCGGTCGCGGACGTCTGGCGCCATCCCGAGCGGCCGATCCACGACGGCGCGGTCGAGGTCGCCCTCGCGCGTCCTCGGCCGCGACGACGGACCCGGCTGCGGCTCCAGGCGTCCGCCTGATCGTCCTCGGCGCTGGGCGACTGCCACCTGAAGGACCCGCCCGTCGAGGTGGACACCGCCTATTCGCTGGCCCCGCTCGCTGGACGGGCCGCGAGGCGCTGGTCGCCCGCATCCTCAAGGCGGTCCGGCCCCTCTTCCCGACGGGCGACGAGCGGCTCGACGACGAGACGGCGCGGCTCCTGGCGATGCTCGAGGACGACGACCCCGGCCTGCCCGGCCCGGGTCGCCGCGTTCTGGACCGAGGCGAGCGACCCGACCCGCGACCTTCACTTCCTGATCGTCTTCTCCCGGCTCCGCGGGCCCGCGCGACGCGGACCTCGACGGCGCGGGCCGCGCGGGACCATCCTGGCTCTCGACCGCAAGCTGCAAGGCCAGGAGCAGCGGATCAAGCAGAGCTGGAACGACCGGCTCGCCGAGGTCGTCGCCCGCCTGCTCGACCGCGACCCCGGGCTGGCCGAGGCCCTGCTCGGCAACCCCGAGTTCGTCACCCCGAACCACGTCGCCTCTGGCGCTGGCGCTGGAGGGCCGAGTCGCGCGCGAGGGCGGCACGGCTCTTCCTGGAGGAGGTCCGCGAGGACTGACGCGATTCGCCTGGTCGGGCCCGCTTGATCGACCTGCTCGCCGCGCTGCCGGCCGACGAGGTCCGGCCCGTCCTCCGCGCCCGCTGGGACGAACTTCGGCCTGCGCGACGCGATCCTGCTCCGGCTGGCCGATCGGCCCGACCCGATCGACCGCGACAAGTTCCTCTGGCGGCCTCGACTCGGGCCAGCCGCAGGTCGTCCGCGCCTCGCTCTCGGCCCTGGGACGGCTGCCGCGCGACCCGGCGGCCGAGCACCTGGTCCCGCTCCTCCGCCTGCTCCGCCGGCTCCTGCTCGAGCCGAAGGAGGCGGCGCTGCGGACGCGGGCGGTCGCGCTGCTGGGCCGGCAGCGGGGCGAGGCGTTCGCCGTCGCCGAGGAGCGGGACCGACGCCGCTGGCCCTGCGGCGGGCCTATCGGCCGGTCTTCGAATGGTTCGAGCACGACGCATCCCGCCCTGTCCGCGGCGCTCGAGCGGGCGGCGAGGAGGACCTCGCCGCCTGGCGCGAGCGGCTGAAGGGGGTGGACTGGGACCGGGGCGATGCCGGCCGGGGCGCGGCGATCTTCCGAGGCCCGCGCCTGCCAGACCTGCCACGCCGGCCCCGGGCGCTCGGCCCCGACCTGACCGGCGTCGACGGGCCGGTTCTCGCGCGACGACCTGTTCGCCGCGATCGTCGCCCCCAGCCTCGACGTCTCGCCGCTCTACCGGACCACGCTGGTCGAGACGCGCGACGGCCAGGTCTACTCGGGGATCGTCGCGTTCGAGTCGGCCGACGGCCTGATCCTCCAGACCGGCGCGGCCACGCACCGTGCGGCTCGCGACGCCCGACATCGTCTCCCGCGAGCCCGGCAACCGCTCGCTCATGCCCGTCGGCCTGCTCAAGGGCCTCGGCGCCCGGCGACCTCGCCGACCTGTATGCCTTCCTGCGCTCCCTCCCCGCGCGAGCCGGCGGCCGGGGGACCGCGGCGGCACGGTGAATCGCAAATTCAAAATTTGAAGATTTGATTTGGAATCTCAAGTTTGAAATTTCAAATCTAAAATTCGGGCTGGATGGCGTTCAGCGCCGGAACCGCGTCGCCACCGTGGTCCCCTCGCGGAGCTCCAGGCGGTAGCCGTCGGCGAAGGCGTCGGCGAACTCCTCCTGGTGCGAGACGAGGAGGATGCAGCGGAGCTGGCTGCGGAGGTTCTGCAGCTCCTGGATCATCACCTGGCGGCCCTGGCGGTCGAGGCAGCCGAAGCCCTCGTCGATGATGACCGACTCGATCGGCCGGCTCCGGCGGCCGGCGTACTGGCCGATCCCCAGCGCGAGGCTGACCGCGACGCGGAACCTCTGGCTGCCGCTGAGGAACGCCACGCCGATCGGCCGCGCGGCTGGTCGCGCGGTTGTAGGCCACCAGGTCGAGCGCGTGGTCGGCGGCCCCTCCGCCGGGGTCGTCGGGGCGGAGGTCGAGGCGGAGCTCGCCGCCGGAGAGGCGGTCGAGGATGCCGTTGCTGATGTCCACGATCCGCCGCTCGGCCCGCCGCACCAGGTGGCGCTGGAGGCGGTCGCGGCCCAGCAGCTTGGTCAAAATGGCCGCCGTGCTCCGCGCCTTGTCCGCCTCGCGGAAGAGGCGGTCGAGCCTCTCCCTCTCGGCCGAGCGGGCCCGGACTTGGCCCTCGCGATGGCGGGCGCCGAGCCATTCGTTCTCCGAGCGGTCGCGCGCCGACCGCGCGGCGGCCAGCGCGTCGCGGAACCCGGCCGGGTCGCGGCGGGCCTCGGGAGGGATCTCGTCCCGGCGGGCCTCCAGGGTGTCCAGCCGGGTGCGCTGGAGGTCGCGGCTCGCCCATGCCTGCCGGAGGGCCTGGGCGCGGGCCTCGACGCCCCGCGCCTGGAGCGAGTCGCGCTCCTCGCGAAGGGCGCGGAGGTCGTCGGCCGAGGCGCCCTCGGCGAGCGGGCGCCACCGCTCGGGCAGGGCCGCGCGGGCCCGATCCAGGGACGAGCGATAGCCCTCGCGGCGGGCTTCCTCGATCGCCATCCGCTGCTCCAGGTCGGTCAGGCTCCGCTGGACGCGCTCGCGCGCGTCGCGGAGCCGGTCGATGACCTCGGGCATGGCCGCCTCGCGGTCGCGCTGCGAGGCGAGGCGGGCGGTGAGGGCGGCCTCCTCGGCGGCCAGCGCGGCGTCCTCGGCGCGGAGGCCGGCCGGGTCGGCGGGCAGGTCCCGTTCTTGCGCCTCCAGGTCGAGCCGCGCCGAGGCCCGCTGCTCGCGGAGCAGGTTCCAGCGATCGAGATCCTGCTTCGCCTGGCGGAGACGACGGGCGACCTCCTCGGCCTGCGGGACGGCGCGTCGGGCTTCGTCCAGGGCGGCCTCGTCGGGGCCCTCGGTCGCGAACCGGGCGCGGGCTGGTTCGTCGAGCTCGGCGAGGAGACGATCGCACTCGCGCGCGGCGCGTCGACCATCCGTCTCGGCCTGCGCGGCGTCCGCGGCGGATTGCTCGACGGCGCGGGCCTCGAGCGCGAGGAGGCGGTCGCACTCGTCGCGGCGCGCCCGGGCGTCCCTTTCGCGGCGGGCGGCCTCGTCGGCGTCCTGCCGGGCCCTCTGATACTGGCCCTCGGCCTCGGCGACGGCCGCCTCGCGGCGGGCGCTCGGACTCGATTTGCTCGGGCGTGAGCGGCTGCCCGCACGCCTGGCACGACGGGCCCGAGAGCTTGTCGACCTCGCCGAGGGCGCGGATCGCCTCGGCCCGACGGACCCGGTGCTCGGTGGCGAGGGCTTCGGCCCGTTTCACCTCCTCGGCCGCGAGGTCGCAACATTCGGACAAACGGGCGAGCTCGGCCCGGAGCGGCTCGGCCCGTCCCCCGGCGGCGCGACCGGCCGCGGTCGCCGCCTTCCAGCGCTCGCGGGCCTGGCGCAGCTCGTCGCGCGCCTCGCGGAGGCGGGCGAGCGGGCCGAGCGACCGGGCGAGCGCCGTGAGGCGGTCGGATTCGGCCTCGAGGCGCGCGTGCCGGTCGGGGAGGTCGGCGGGGAGGCGGGACAGGTCGTCCTCGATGAGGGCCAGCTTGCTCCGGGCCCTCTCGCACACGACGACCCGTGCCAGCAGGTCGGACAGCGCGCGGAGGCGGGCCGAGACGGCGCGCTCGCGGCGCTCGTCGTCGGCGATGGCCGCCTTCAGGGCGTCCCAGTCGCGCCGGGCCTGCTCGCGCTCCTCGTCGCGGCGCGCGAGCTCGGCGCGGAGCGTCCCGATCTCGCCGACGAGGGACTCGCTCGCTGCGACCGATTGCGCCAGGAGATCCCTCTGCTCCGCCGCCGCGACGAGGTGGGGCACGACCTCCTGGAGCTCGGCGAGGCGGTCGGCGTCGCGGCCGATGGCCTCGGCGTCGGCCCAGAGGGCTTCGGCCTGATCCCACCAGCGGCGGACCTCGGCGAGCTCGGCCTCGGTCCGCGCCCAGCGGTCGGCCTGGGCCTCAAGCGCCTGGAGGCGGTCGGCCTCGCCGCGGGCCTCGTCCAGACGGTGGAGGGCCTCGGCGACCTCGCGGCCGGCCTGCTCGATCTCCTCGGCGGCGACGGGGGGCAGGTCGGCGAGCCGTCGCTGGAGGCCCTCGGCCTCGGCCTGGAGTTGCTCGGCGCGGGCCTTGGCGCGGTCGAGGAGGCGCTCGTAGCGCTGGAGGTCCACGATTGCCGAGAGGACCTGGAACCGCTCGGCGGCGCCCGCCTCGATCAGGCGCTCGGACCGGCCCTGCATCAGCAGGATCGACGAGGTGAACGTCTTGTACGACAGGCCGACGTGCTGGCGGACCCAGTCGTCGAAGTCGCCCCTGCGCGTCGTGTCGGGCACGTCCTCCCAGCGGCCCGGGCCGTCGCCCGTCGCGACGAGCTCCCGCACCTGCTGCGTGACCGACGGGCTGCCGCCCCTCGTGCGGCGGAGCGTGCGGCGGGCCCGGTAGCGGCGGCCGTCGAGCGCGAAGTCGAACTCGACGACCAGGCCGTCGCGGTCCTTGTGGATCAGCTCCAGCGCGTTCTGCTGGCCGTCGCGGTGCTGGCCGAACAGGGCGTACGTCAGCGCGTCGAAGACGGCCGACTTGCCGCTGCCGTTGAACCCCGAGAGGAGCCAGAGCGACGCCCCGTCGAACCAGAACTCCTGCTCGTCTCGGTAGCAGAGGAAGCCCTTCAGCGCGATCCGGAGCGGGATCACGGCCGGTCCTCCTCGGCCAGGATCTCCTCGGCCAAAGCCAGCACGGCCTCGCGGTCGGGGTGGTCGGCCAGCTCCGTCTCCAGGTATTCGAACACCGTCTCGCGGACGCTCCGGAACGCCGGGGCAAGGTCGGGGGCCGTCCGCGACGCGCCCGAAAGCGTCGGCCTCCTGCCAGTCGCGGTCGTACCAGCGGGGGAAGATCCGGTCGAGCTCGGCCTGCACTTCCAGCAGGTTGTCGACGCCCGGCGTGTACGACAGGTGGTAGCGCACCAGCGCCCTCTCGGCGTCGGGGTAGCGGTCGCGCAGCGAGGGGATCTCGGCACCGGGGTCCTGGATGGTGACGTCGAGCATCGGCGTCGCATCGAGGGGGAGGATGGCGGGCTCGCCCCGCAGCCCCTCGGGGCCGACGTCCACCAGGACGACCCCCTTCTGGTCGTCGCGCTCGCCCAGGTCGAGCCTTTCGATGCTCCCGCAGTAGCGGACGTGCGCCCGGCCCCCCAGCGCCTGCGGCTGGTGGATGTGCCCCAGCGCGACGTAGGCCCAATCGGTCGCGACGGCGGACCCGGGCAGGATCAGGCTCGAGCCCGGATCGAGCCGGAACAGGCTCGGCATCGCCGCCCCCTCGACGTGGACGTGCGCCGAGAGGACGGTCGGCAGGTCGGCCCGGAACCCCGGGCCCTCCCGCAGAGCGCGGAGGCGGCCCGCGTAGGAGGCGGCGAGGGCGCGATTCCTCTCGTCGAGACTCTCGTATTTCTGGGCCCTCTCGTCGAGGTAGAGGCCCGCCGTCGGGAAGGGCATGAGCACGAACTGGACGGGCCGGCCGTCGCGCCCGGCGAGGGCCAGGACGGTCGGCTCGGTCGCCAGGAACAGGCGCCCGCCCGCCCTCGGGCCCTCGGCCTGGTCGGCCTCTGGCGCGGCCAGCGTCAGCGCGTGCCTCAGGGTCTGGCAGAAGGTCTCGTTGTCGTGGTTGCCCGTCAGCGCCACGATCGAGCCGCCGCCGCGGAGGAACGGCAGGAAGACCTCGCGCAGGTGCCCGATCGACTCGCGCAAGGCGTCGGGCCGGCTCAGGTCGCTGAACACGTCGCCCGCGACCAGCAGCACGTCGACCCGCTCGCTCTCGCAGTAATCGGCCACCCGCTCGACCGCCCGGCGCAGGTCGGCCGTCCGGTCGATCCGCCCGAGACGATCCCCCAGGTGCCAGTCGGCGGTGTGCAAGATCCTCATCGCTCGGCCGGTCTCGTCATCTCGCCACGGCGGCGGGGATATCCCGCGACCTCCTGTCGATATTATCCGGCCCCGCCTCCGTCGCGCTCGGAGATTCCGGCAGTGACAATCGGACGCGGGCCAATTCGCTTTGTTTCGGGAAACACACATCCGCGCACCCAGCCGGGCCGGGTTAATCCGACGTAAGTACGTTCAAGGTAATTGGTTATGAATCTGAAAATGGGGACGGTCGCCGCCCCGAGACGGATGTCGGAGCGGCGTGCCTATTCAACAAAAAGTGACATCCGGATGGCGCCCTACGGCTTCGCCTCGGCCTCCTTCACGAGCCTCTCGACCGCCTCGTCCAGATCCTCCGCGATGGAGTTCTTGTTGCGGATCACGCCGCGGTGGTCGATGAGGAAGATGGTCGGGAAACCCTCGATACCCCAGGTCTTGGTGATCGGGCCGTCGATCCCGCCGTCCCACCAGCATCGCCAGGTGATCTCCTTCGCTTCGATCGACTTGCGGAGCGTCGCCTTGTCCTCATCGGTGTCGACGCTCAGCATGGCGAAGGGCTTGCCCTGGAAGCGTTCGACGAGGCGGCGCTCCTGGGGATACATCCCCTGGCAGGGACCGCACCAGTTGCCCGAGAAGGTGAGCAGGACCACCTTGCTGCGATAGTCGCTGAGCTTGAACCGGGTGCCGTCGACGTCCGCCCCCTCGATCTCGGGGACCGTCTTGCCGACCGCAAGGTTCCTCATGCTGAAGAGCCGCCCCCGGGCCACGTCGCCCAGGGTTGTGTTGGGGAGCGGCGTCTCGAAGGCGGCATACTGCTCGACGGTCCGCTCGAAGAGCCTCTCGGATTCCTTGGACATCGTGTCGGCGCCCTGCGCCGAGAGCCGATCGAGCACCTCGGCGCCGTAGAGTTCTTCGAGCCGCTTCCTCTCCTTCGGGTGGCCATCGAGGTAGCGCACGAGTCCCGCGAGGCTTTCGAGCTTGCCGGCCAGGTAGAAGCACGCCCACCCCTGCATCGTGCGGTGGGGATTCCTGGCCATGACCTCGCGGAGGAATCGCTCCGCCGCGAGGGTGTCGCTCCCGACCGTATAACGCGCCCATCGCAATGCCTCGCGAAGCCGATCGCTCTCGATGTCATCCCGGCCGAGGATGTCGAGGGCCTGCCCGACCAGGGGCGGGCGACCATGCTGGACGACCCACGCGAGGGCATCGATGGCCACGGGGTCCTTGGGATGGCGCCGGGCCAGTTCCAGGGCACGGTTCGCCAGGTCGAGCTGCCGCTCCTGAAACCGTTTCTGCAACCCCTGGCGATCCTCTTCGGTCTTGCGCGATCCCAGGCTTCACCGATTTCTTCCTGCGCCTTCCCGAACTCCTTCGTCAGCGCCCCGAATTGCTCCGCGGGCGCCGTCGAGGCAGGCCCATCGGCCCGCACGGCGATCCCGGCCATCATCACGGCGGCCACGGCGAGAGCCAGTCGTCTCATGATCGAGCCTCCGTCGATGGGGACATGCCCGCTCCGAGCGGGGCTCCTTGTCGGCAAGACATCCTATTCGGCCGCGGGCGGCGAGGGGAGGGGGCGGACCTTGATGTCGCGGAACCAGACCTCGCTGTTGTGGTCCTGGAGCAGGATCTTGCCCGGCCGGGCCGCGGCGAAGCCCGGGACCGTCTTGAACTTGCTCCGGGCGATGCGGTCCTTCCAGTCCTGGCTGGCGGTGTCGATCTCCAGGACCTTCTGGCCGTTGAGCCAGTGTTCGAGCTTCGTTCCCCGCGCGACGATCCGCAGGCTGTTGTACTCGCCCACCGGGCGGAGCTCCTTGCTCGCCTCGTCCGGGGCGTACAGGTCGTACAGGGCGCCGGCGCGGGTCGTGGGCTTCTTGCCGTTCGGGTGGTTGTCGTCGTCGAGGACCTGGTACTCGCAGCCGACCCACTGCCCCTTGCGGGTCGGGTGGGGCTGGATGCGGTACTTCACGCCGCTGTTGCCCCCCTTGGCGACCTTCCATTCCAGCGACAGCTCGAAGTTGTCGAACTCCCCCTCGGTGACGATCTGGCCCCCCTTGCCGTTGCGGTGGATGGCGCCGTCGACGACCTCCCAGCCCTGGGACACGGGCTGGCCGTCGGGGGTGGTCCAGCCGCGGAGCGTCTTGCCGTCGAACAGCGACACCCAGCCGGCCTCGGGCCGGTCGGCCTCCTCCGCGACGGTCCCCCGCGCCAGGGCCACGACGCCGGCGTAAACCAGGGCGCAACGAAACATGGCGGCGATCACGCGGTCGATCATGGGTCTGTCCGGGTGCGTCGGGGGAGGGATCGCGGCGGAGGACTCGTCTCCACCAGGATAATGGGGCCCGCCCGCGGCTGGCAATCGCCGGGGCGGCGGATTGCCGCTTCCCGGCGGCTTCCGCGATTGGTATTGTTGGAGTGTTGCTTGAGACGTGTTGACGACGTGTCGCCCGCGGGGCGACGTCGGTTTCGCCCGGTGGAGCGCGTCGATGTCCCACAGCCACCCGTTCGGCATCGTCCGCCGCGAGTTCCTCCAGGTGGGATTCTCGGGGTTCCTGGGGCTCGGGCTGCCGGCCCTGCTGGCGGGGCGGGCCGAGGGTCGGCCCGCCTCCGGGCCGCGCACGGGGCGCCGGCGCGGGCCAAGTCGGTGATCATGGTCTTCCTGACCGGCGCGCCGAGCCACATCGACACGTTCGACCTCAAGCCCGATGCCCCCGACGGCATCCGGGGCGAGTTCCGGCCGATCGAGACCAACGTGCCCGGTGTCCGGTTCAGCGAGCACCTGCCCGGCCTGGCGGCCCGCGCCGACAAGCTGGCGGTCGTCCGCTCGATGTCGCACACCAACCGCAACCACCTCAACGCCACCCACATGGTGCTCACCGGGCAGCCCCAGCCGGGTGCGTTCTTCGACAAGATCGCGTCGCGAGACGATTACCCCTGCTACGCCTCGGCGCTCGACTACATCCGGCCTCGCTCCGACGGCATCCCCAACGGCGTCATGCTCCCGACCTTCCTGATCGAAGGGCCGTTGACCTGGCCGGGGCAGCACGCCGGCTTCCTCGGCACGAAGCACGACCCGTGGCAGATCAAGCAGGACCCGAACAAGCCCGACTTCCGCGTCGCCGACCTGACGCTCCCCGAAGGGTTCAGCGTCGAGCGGCTCCGGCATCGTCGCGACCTCCTCGGCGAGCTGGCGGCCCGCCGCGACGCCCTGGCCGCGGCCTCGTCGGCGACCAAGGACCCGTTCGCCGAGCAGCAGGACCTCGCGTGCTCGTTGATGCTCTCGGGCAAGGTCGCGCACGCCTTCGACCTCGGCCGCGAGGACCCGCGGCTCCGCGACCGCTACGGGCGGCACACGTTCGGCCAGTCGCTCTTGCTGGCGCGGCGGCTCGTCCAGGCGGGCGTGCCGATCGTCCAGGTCAACATGGGCCGGGTCCAGCTCTGGGACACCCACGGGCGCAACTTCAAGAGGCTCAAGGATGAGCTCCTGCCGCCGACCGACCGGGGCGTCTCGGCCCTGCTCGACGACCTCGAAACGAGCGGCCTGCTCGACGAGACGCTCGTCGTGATCACCGGCGAGTTCGGCCGCACGCCCCGCATCGGCAGCAGCGCGGGGAGCACCACCGGCGACGGCCGCGACCACTGGTCGGCCGCCTTCTCGACCGCCTTCGCCGGCGCGGGCGTGCGGGGGGGCCAGGTCATCGGCCGGACCGACAAGATCGGCGCCTACCCCGCGACCCGCCCCTACTCTCCCGGCGACCTCGCCACGACGATCTACCAATCGTTCGGGCATCGACCCCCAGACCGAGCTTCGCGACCGCCTCGGCCGCCCGAACCAGCTCAGCCGCGGCGAGCCGATCGCCCCGCTGTTCACCGGCGCCTCGGCCTGACGTGGTGCCGGTTTCACCCACCCATGATTGGATGCCGCCCCGCCCCCCACGCCGGGGCCCGGCTTCTCCCCGCGTGTAAAATCGAACAGGATGGCGACGGGGTGCGTATTTGGAAGAGAATGCCTCCCGAGAGGTTGTGGGTTCTTCCTCCGCCACGTTAAAAACAAGGAAATCCTTCCCGTGAATGCCATTTCGGTCGACGTCTATGAGGAGATCGAGTCCCTCAAGGCCCGCGAAGACGCCACGATCCTGGCCCATTACTACCAGGACGGCGAGATCCAGGACCTGGCCGACTTCACCGGCGACAGCCTGAAGCTGGCCCGCGCCGCGACGACGGTCGAGAGCTCGACGATCGTGTTCTGCGGCGTCCACTTCATGGCCGAGACGGCCAAGATGCTCAACCCGGAGAAAAGGGTGCTCCTGCCCGACCTGGACGCCGGGTGCAGCCTGGCCGAGAGCTGCCCGGCCCCCGCGCTGGCGCGTCGCCAGGAGCGGCTCCGCGCCGAGGGGAGGCGGTTCCAGACGGTCACCTACATCAACAGCTCGGCGGCGGTCAAGGCGCTGTCCGACTGGGTCGTCACCTCGGGCAACGCCGAGGCGATCATCCGCCGCGTGCCGGAGGACCACGAGATCCTGTTCGTCCCGGATCGGCACCTGGGGCAGTATCTGGTCGAGGTCACCGGCCGCCCGATGATCCTGTGGGACGGCTCGTGCATGGTCCACGAGGTCTTCAGCGTCGGCGACCTGCTCCGCCTGAAGCGGAGGCTCCCGCACGCGCTGACCGTCGCGCACCCCGAGTGCCCGGCCAACATCCGCGAGCAGAGCGACTTCGTCGGCGGGACCGAGGCGATGATCGCGTACGTCTCGCGCTTCGCCGAGCCGGCCGATTTCCTCGTGGCGACCGAGGCGAACATGCTCTGGCAGTTGCAGGGCCAGGTCGCCCGGCACCGCTACCACCCGGTCCCGGGGATCACCTGCGCCTGCAACAAGTGCCCGCACATGGCCCGCAACACGCTGGAGAAGCTCCGCGACTGCCTGGCGCTGGGCCGCCCCGAGATCGCCTGGCAGCCCGAGTTCGACCGCGCCGCGGAGATCCTCCGGCGCAGCCTGCTCGATTGAATCCTCCTCCTGCGATCAGAGCAAGGCCGCGAAGTTGCGGAGGTTTGCGGCCGTCTCGACGAGCCCCTGACGTTCCAGGGTCGCCAGGTATTCATCCACCGATCTGGGTGGATTCTTGAGACGTGCGCGGACGATCCTCACGGATTCGCAGACGGCCGGCGGGTCAAGTTCGAGCTCGTTCGCCACGAAATCGTCGGGGTGGATCGCTCCGATGCCGAGGGGGGCGAGGGCCGAATCCGGGAAATGCTTGAGGTTGAATGTCACGATGGCGTCAGCGTGGCAATGGATCGCGGCGGCCAGGACGTGCCGGTCGTCATCGTCGGGCAAGGAGAGGCCCGGGATGAGCCCCTCGTAGCCGCTGACGAGGCAATCCCGGACGTGCCGATTCATCAGGTCGCGGGTCCTCTCCAATGCCTCCCGCGCGAGGTCGTTCCGATTCGCCAGGACATTCCGGATCCATTCCTCGTGGATCTGGTCCGTCCAGCGGGCGCGGACGATGTTCGCCAGGGCGAATTGCATGAGCAGGTCGCGGAGAGGCGCCGGGTAGAGGACGCAGGCATCGTAGACGACCGTGAGCGTCGCCATGCGTCAGTATCCCATGCCAAGTTCCTGGGCCTGAGCCGTCAGCTCATCGAGGGCCCGGGACCGGGCGTCGTCGGTGCGCTCCTTGTACTCCATCAGGTCGGCGAACTTAACTCGTCGGTGACGCCCCACCTTGCGATGCGGGATCTCGCCGTTGTCCAGCAACTTGCAGAGGAACGGCCGCGAGACATTCAAGAGATCGGCAGCCTGCTTCGTCGTCAGTTCGGCGTGGATCGGGGTCAGGGTGAGCGCGTTGCCCCGGGCCATCTCGGCCAGGATCGCGCCGAGGAGCCGTAGCGCCGATGCCGGGATCTCCAGCGGATCACTCGCCGGTTTGCCGGGGACGTGGACGATCAGTTCCGCGGTGGGGGCCGCGCCGATGCCGTTGTCCGGGACCGGGAGATCGGCGAGCGCCGGGACGAGCCGTCGACTCGACTCCAGGGCCAGCCGGCTCTCGGCCTCGGTCGGGGGACACAGCAACGGCCGAGCGGGATTCTTCCAAGCCGCCATCGAGCTGTCTCCTGGGCGCAGCCGAGAACTTGGTCAAGCACCCGACTTTCGGGGTTTGCAAAAGCATTATTCGCCCTATATGCAATAAACGCAACAGCAAAAACACAGCCATCGCGCCCCGACAACACACGCTCGACAGCGACCGGCCACTGCGATGGTCGAGATCCGCGACGTTGCTACAATGTCGCGGATGGATCGCTCCGTCCCCGCTGGGCGTGTGGCGCGTCGCACGCCGCCCCGGATGGCGTGTGGCCCACGCCCAGGATGACCATGCCGAAGGTCTCGACCTCGCCCGCCTCGATCCGTGAGCTGAAGGATCTGACCCGGCTGATCCAGCGCGCCCCCGGCTTCCCCGAAGTCCTGGCGTCGCTGAAGAACGGGCGGGGCGCGACGCTCGACGGCGCCTGGGGCTCGGCCGGGCCTCTGGCGACGGCGGCGCTGGGGCTGCACGCGCCGCGGACGCTCGTCATCGCGCTGGCGCACGTCGGCGACGTCGACGACTTCCGCGACGACGTGGCGACCTTCGCCGGGGTCGCGCCCGAGGTCTTCCCCGCCTGGGATCGCCTGCCCCGCGAGGCGGGCGCCGGCGACGAGGTCTTCGGCCGGAGGCTCCGCGTGGTCCGGCGTTTGGCCGGGCCGTCGCCGCCGCGGTTCGTCGTCGCGCCGTTGCAGGCGCTGGTGCAGCCCGTGCCCACCGCCGAGGCGCTGGCGCGATCGTCGCGGACCGTCCGCGTCGGCGACTCGCTGGCCGTCGAGGGGCTGACCGCCTGGCTCGCCGGCCGGGGGATGGCGCGCGCCGAGGTCGTCGAGGTGCCCGGCGAGTTCAGCTTGAGGGGCGGCATCCTCGACATCTACCCGCCCGACGCCTCCGAGCCGGTCCGCGTCGAGTTCTTCGGCGACGACGTCGAGTCGATCCGCCCGTTCGACCCCGAGACGCAGCGCTCGCTCGACCGCTGGGACTCGGTCACCTTGACCGCAAGCACCTCGTTCGACGCCCCCGGAGACCTCGGCCACGCCGCCGACTCCTTCCCCGAGGGGACCTGGGTCGCCCTGGTCGAGCCGAACGACTTGCGGGAGGAAGGCAAGCACTACTTCGCCCGCATCGACGACCCGCGCGGCCTGTTCTCGGTCGAATCCACGTTGGCCCGGCTGGTCAAGTTCCCCTCGATCGCCGTGTCGACCCTGGCGGCCGACTCGCTGGAGACGACGTGCCACCTGCGGGTCGAGAGCGTCGAACGGTTCTCGGGCGAGCTGGGCAAGGTCAAGGCCGAGCTCGACGGCGCCTCGGGGGGCGACGGCGTCCTGATCGCCTGCCACAACGCGGCCGAGGTCGAGCGCCTGCGCGAGGTGTTCGCCGACACCGAGATCGACCGCTCGGGCCGTCTGAGCCTGACCGTCGGCCGGGTCCGGTCGGGCTTCCACCTGATCGACGCGAGGACGCTCGTCATCGGCGACCACGAGCTGTTCGCCCGCGCCGACGTCCGCCGGCCGGCGACCCGCCGCCGCTACGAGAGCCGGGCGATCGACAGCTTCCTCGACCTCAATGAAGGGGATCTGGTCGTCCACGTCAACCACGGGATCGCCCGCTACCGCGGCCTCCAGATGGTCGACCGCACGGCCGAGCACGCCGAGGAGACGCTGCTGCTGGAGTTCGCCGAGGGCACGAAGATGTTCGTGCCCATCGCCAAGATCGACCTGGTGCAGAAGTACGTCGGCGGCGGCAAGGCCGAGCCGTCGCTGTCGAAGGTCGGCTCGTCGGCGTGGGAGAAGCGCAAGAAGAGGGTGGCCGACGCGGTCGTCGACCTCGCCGCCGAGCTGATCGACATCCAGGCCGCGCGCGCCAGCGAGCCGGGCATCGCCTACCCGGCCGAGGACTCGCACTGGATGGCCGAGTTCGAGGCCGCCTTCCCCTACCAGGAGACCCCCGACCAGCTCTCGGCGATCGACGCGATCAAGCGAGACATGGCGCAGCCCCGCCCGATGG
Source organism: uncultured Planctomycetaceae bacterium (assembly GCA_963708145.1). GTDB lineage: Bacteria > Planctomycetota > Planctomycetia > Isosphaerales > Isosphaeraceae. The sequence goes on from OY970189.1 coordinate 2,551,981, forward strand.
ATCGCCTGATCTGCGGGGACGTCGGCTACGGCAAGACCGAGGTCGCCATGCGCGCCGCGTTCAAGGCGGTCGATGCCGGCAAGCAGGTCGCCGTGCTCGTCCCGACGACCGTCCTGGCCGAGCAGCACCACCGCAGCTTCTCCGCCCGGATGGCCGAGTTCCCCTTCGCCATCGAGGTCGTCAACCGCTTCCGCTCGAAGGCCGAGATCAAGGACGTCCTGAACCGCACCAAGACGGGGGGCGTCGACATCCTGATCGGCACCCACCGGCTCGTGCAGAAGGACGTCGCGTTCAGGGACCTCGGCCTGGTCGTCATCGACGAGGAGCAGAGGTTCGGCGTCGAGGACAAGGAGTGGCTCAAGTCGTTGCGGGCGACGGTCGACGTGCTCACGCTGTCGGCCACGCCGATCCCCCGCACGCTGCACATGAGCCTGCTGGGCATCCGCGACATCTCCAACCTGGAGACGCCCCCCCCGACCGCAAGGCGATCGAGACCCGCATCCAGCGCTGGGACGACGAGACCATCAAGAGGGCCATCCACCGCGAGCTCAACCGCGACGGCCAGGTCTACTTCGTCCACAACCGGGTCTACGACATCGGGACGATCGCCGACCGCGTCCGGGCGATCGTCCCCGAGGCGAGGATCGCGATCGCGCACGGCCAGATGGGGGGCGAGGCTTTGGAGCGGGCGATGCTCGCGTTCATCCGCCGCGAATTCGACATCCTCGTCGCCACCACGATCATCGAGAGCGGCCTGGACATCCCCAACGTCAACACGATCTTCATCAACGAGGCCGACAAGTACGGCCTGGCCGACCTCCACCAGCTCCGCGGACGCGTCGGCCGGTACAAGCACCGCGCCTACGCCTACCTGCTCCTGGAATCGGACCGGCCGGTCACGCCCAACGCGGTCAAGCGGCTCAAGGCGATCGAGGAGTTCACCGAGCTGGGGGCCGGGTTCAAGATCGCCCTGCGCGACCTGGAGATCCGGGGCGCCGGCAACATCCTCGGGCCCGAGCAGTCGGGGCACATCGAGAGCGTCGGCTACGAGCTGTATTGCTCGTTGCTCGAATCGGCCGTGCGGGCCCTGACCAACAAGCCGGCCCGCCCGGCGTTCGACTGCTCGGTCGAGCTGTCGTGGCGCGCGTACCTGCCCAAGGACTACGTCCCCGGCCCTCGCGTGAAGGTCGAGCTCTACCGCCGTCTCGGCCGCGTGCGGAGCCTGGAGCGCCTGGCCGACTTCCGCCAGGAGCTCGTCGACCGCTTCGGCCCGCTCCCGACCCCGGCCGAGAACCTGATGGCCGAGGCCGAGCTCCGCATCCTGGCCGGGCGCTGGCAACTGGAGCGGCTCCACGTCGAGGACGAGTACGCCGTCCTGACCTACCGCAACCCCCAGCGGATCGAGGCCCTGGCGCGGCTCAACCCCGGCCGCGTCCGGATCGCCGACGACAAGACGGCCTACGTCCCCCTCGACGAGAAGCGCCCGCACGGGTCGATCGTCGCGGCGGCGGTCCGGCCGATCTTGCAGGCCGCGTCCTGAATCGTGGAAGCAGAATCGATCCGCAGATGACGCAGAGCGACACAGATTAAATCAATTGATTTTGAATTTAATCTGCGTCGCTCTGCGTCATCTGCGGATCGACCTGATTTCCTCGGGAGGGCCCGGGTCAGACCAAGTCCTTCAGCGACTTCAGGGGCAGCGCCTTGACGACCCGGCGGGCCGGCTTGGCCTTGATCATCATCGGCTCCTTGGTGAACGGGTTGATGCCCGGCTTCGCCTTGGTCGCCTCCTTGTGGACGACCTTGAGCTTGAGCAGGCCGGGGATGATGAACATCCCGGGCCCTTCTTGCCCAGCTCCTTGGAGATGCAGCTCGCTCATCGCGTTGAAGACGTTGGCGATCTCCTTCTTGCTCAGCCCGGTCCTCTCGCCCAGCGTGGTGTAGATCTCGGCCTTGGTGGCGGCCTTGGAACGGCTGGCGGACGACTTGCCGGCGGCGCCGGCAGCCTTGGGGGCGGCTTTCTTGGCCATGGGACGGGGTTCCTCCTGTCAACGACCTCGGGATTCTGGCGGACCGTTCGGCCTCCCTTCGTGCGGGGAGGGCCGAGGCTCCTGCGGAACGTTTTCGACGATTATGTCGAAAACATACAGGAAAAAACGGGGTCGGACCGCATTCGGGCCGATTTTCCCCCGAATTTTGGGCCTCGGACCGCTCGGGAGGCGGGAAACGCCCCGCCGGGGCGTCTCGCACGGCTCGGGCTCGCCCCCGTCGCATCGCGATCCGCGCCGCCCCGGCTGGCGTGATTCCCCCTCCGTTCCGTCGAGCGGGCGGCCATCGGGTGCGCGGGCATCGTCGTCGGGGCCGTCCTCAGACCGCCACCTTCTGCCCCCTCGGTTCGAAGCCCATCAGGAATCGCCCCGTCGCCGAGATCATCGAGACCGCGAAGCCGGCCCCGGCGTACGCCTCGGCGCTGCGGACCGCCTGGGCGAAGTCGTTGAACGAGCGGTGCATGTGGACCGTTCCGTCGCTGATCCGCAGCAGGATCGTCGGACTGTCGGATCGTGGCCTGGTCGGCATGGCCGGAGACTCCCACGAGGTCGGCGCCCCTTATGCCGGGGCGCCGTTACTGAACACTAGGCCCCGTTCGATCGCTTGACCAACCGTCGGGGCACTCGGAATCCGTCCTGCGGCTCGTCGCCGTGCGTCATCCATCCCTCCTTGAGAAGAGATCGTTCAATTCCCGGGCGGGGTTCGCCGTTTTTCCGGGCAATCGGGGCGGCGTGAGGGCGCGGCGTCGCAACGCGACGAAGCGACCCGAAAGCGATGCTAGGCGGTACGAATAGGCGGAAACCCCCCGATTTCATCGTCAACGGCCCGCAGTCGGCGACAGGCCCAGGGAGTCTCTCCGGACGTCGTCCGTTCCGGTCAGGAGGGAGCTTGCAAGGTGCGGGCCCGATCGGCCCGGTTCGCGATCGCGAAGGTCAGTCGCCCGAGGCCTTCGAGGTCTCTCGGCGGCGGTCGGCGACCCCGAGGCGCGTCCCGGTCCGGGGGTCGACGACGATCGTGTGCGCATCGCCCTGGAGGCCGCCGGCGCGGGTGCGGTGGCCCAGCGCCTCGAGCGCGGCGCGGGTCTCGGGGGGCCACGACGCCCCCTCCAGCCGGAGGGCGTCGGGGAACCACGGGTGATGGGTCCGCGGCGCATCGACGGCATCCCTTGGCGTGAGGCCGAATTCCAGGACATTGAGGACGATCCAGAGGACGGTATTCGGAATAGTACGGCCTCCCGGCGACCCCGTGACAACCCGGACCCGGGCTTTTTCAAGCACGATCGTCGGCGCCTGCGAGCTGAGCATCCGCTTGCCCGGCGCGATCCGGTTGGCCGGCGTGCCGACCCGTCCCGCGGTGTCGGTCCGGCCGGGGATCAGGTTGAAGTCGCCCATCTCGTTGTTCAGCAGGAACCCCGCGCCGGCGACCACCGCCTTCGAGCCGTAGCCCTCCTCCAGCGTGTAGGTCAGGGCGACCGCGCTCCCCTCGCCGTCGATCGTCGAGAGGTGCGTGGTCTCTTCCCCCTCGGCGTCGAGCACCGGGAACGGCGCCAGCGAGGCGCTGGGGGTGGCGCGGTCGGGGTCGATCGTCCGCGCCATCGCGTCGGCGAACGGCTTCGAGGTCAGCCGCCCGACCGGGACGGCGACGAACGACGGGTCGGCGATCTCGGTGGCGCGGACGAAGAAGGCCCGCCGCATCGCCTCGGCGACGCGGTGCAGCGTCCGCGGCGACGGGGGCCGTCGGCCTTCAGGTCGTACCGCTCGAGGATGTTGAGCATCAGCCCGACGACGATCCCCCCCGACGCCGGTGGCCCCACGCCGTAGACGTCGTAACCCCGGAAGGTGACGTGAGTCGGGGCGCGCTCGCGGGCCCGGTAGGCGGCCAGGTCGTCGCGCGTGACCAGGCCGCCGTGCCCCGCCATGTAGTCGGCCAGGAGCCGCGCGGTCCGGCCCGTGTAGAACTCGTCGGGCCCGCCGTCGGCGATCCGGTCGAGCGTGTCGGCCAGGTCGCGCTGGACGAGCCGGTCGCCCGCGCGCCAGGGGGTGCCGTCGGACTTGCCGAGCGCGGCGACCGTCTCGGGGAAGTCGGCGAGCCGGTGGCTGCCGGTGCCGAGGTCGTCCCGGCCGCCGGGCTCGACGCGGCCGGGGCGGAACAGCTGCTGGTTGAGCGAGCGGGCGAGCGTCGCCGAGACGGGGAATCCCTCCCGCGCCAGCAGGGCGGCGGGCCGGACCAGATCGGCCCAGGGGGCCCGGCCGAACCTCTCCTGCGACAGGCCGAGGCCGCGGACGGTCCCCGGCACCCCCGCGGCGCGGGCCCCGGCGCGGTGGCGGGGGAGGAGACGGCCGTCGTCGCCCAGGTACATCCGGGGCCCCGCCGCCTTGGGGGCGACCTCGCGGAAATCGACCGTCACGACGGTGCCGCGATCGGCCAGGAAGGCGACCAGGAACCCGCCGCCCCCCAGGTTCCCCGCGGCCGGGTGCGTGACCGCCAGCGCGAAGGCCGTCGCGACCGCCGCGTCGACGGCGTTCCCCCCGCGCCTCAGGACGTCGCGGCCGATGTCCGAGGCATGCCCCTCCTGCGAGACGACCGCGTGCCGGGCGAACTCGGGCGTCTCCCCTGCCCCGCACGCGACCGCCGCCAGGACGACCGTCGCCAGCCCGCCGAACACCCCTCGCATTCCTCTGGCCCCGGACCGCGCGAAGGACCGGTCGCCGCCGCCCGGCGACCCGCCGTCAGGCCCCGAGTTTGCCCATAGCCGGCCGGTTTGTCCACAACCTCCCGCCGTCGCCGGGGCCGGATCGCCCCCTTCGCGGCGCTCGTGAGGAAAAAACAGGACGCCACGCCCCCCCGGCACGATGATGATCATGGTGGCCTCGCGCCCCCATGCTCCTTGACAGGCGGGAGGGAGTACGACGGATGGTATCTCGTCGCCCGAATGGTCGCGCCGAACGAACAGCCATGCCAGGAAGACCTGGCACCCCACCCCATGAAAATGGAGGGCATGTGGAGTACGTTAGCCGGGTCCGGCCACGGGTGAGACCGGTTTTCGGTTTGGTGCGCTCAGCCCGAGAACGAACATGGTCCCGACCGCGCCGCGACCCACGTCGCACCCCACCCTGTCGCCCCCCGCACCCCGGGGGAGCACGCCGAGTCAACTGCTCGACCCGCGCGGTCGTCCCACCGGCCCGGACCCCCCAGGGAGTCACTCCTATGGACCTGATCCATCGCTGCTGTGCCGGGCTGGACGTCCACAAGAAGACCGTCGTCGCCTGCGCCCGCCGCCTCGCCGACGACGGCCAGGTCAGCTGCCAGGTGCGGACCTTCGGCACCATGACCGCCGACTGGCTGGCGCTGGGCGACTGGCTGGAGGCCGAGGGCGTCCGCCACGCCGCCCTGGAATCGACCGGCGTGTACTGGAAGCCGGTCTTCCACCTGCTGGAGGGCCGACTCGAGGTCCTGCTGGTCAACGCGCATCGCCTCAAGCAGGTCCCGGGGCGCAAGACCGACGTCAAGGACGCCGAGTGGATCGCCCAGCTCTTGCAGTACGGCCTGCGGCGCCCCAGCTTCATCCCGCCGCCGCCGATCCGCGCCCTGCGCGAGCTGACGCGGCAGCGGGCCCAGCTGGTCCGCGACCGCGCCGCGGTGGTCAACCGCATCCAGAAGGTGCTGGAGGAGGCCAACATCAAGCTGGCCAGCGTCGCCAGCGACGTGCTCGGCGCCTCGGGCCGCGCCATGATCCGGGCGCTGATCGCCGGGGCCGACGACCCCGATGAGCTGGCCGTGCTCGCGCGGGGGCGGCTGCGGGGCAAGATCGCGCAACTGAGGCCGGCGCTGCACGGCCGCGTCGCCGAGCACCACCGGTTCCTGCTGCGGGCGCTGCTGCACCAGGTCGAGGTGCTGGAGGAGCTGATCGCCCAGTTCGACGACCGGATCGGGGTCATGATGGCCCCTTTCTTCGAGGCGGCGCGGCGGCTGCGGACGATCCCGGGGGTCGGCGCGGAGGTGGCCGAGGTGATCGTGGCCGAGGTCGGCGTCGACATGGCGAAGTTCCCCAGTGCGGGGCACCTGGCGAGTTGGGCGGGGCTGTGCCCGGGCAACGACCAGAGCGCCGGGAGACGGCGGAGCGGCCGGACGACCAAGGGGAGTCAGTGGCTGCGGTCGGCCCTGGTGCAGGCGGCGTGGTCGGCGGTCCACGTCAAGGAGACGATCTTCAGCGCGACCTACCGGCGGTGGGCGAAGCGTCTGGGCAAGAAGAAGGCGCTGGTGGCGGTGGCGCGGAAGATCCTGGTGGTGGTGTACCACCTGCTGAAGGACCAGGCCGATTATCGTGAACGCTGGAGCGCCGCCCAGGCCGCCTGAAGCGCCGTGCGGCGCCCCGCGGGAGATTTTCTGAGTAACCGAATCCTCAACAATGCGAAGATCAGCGGTACCGCAAGGACGGCCCCCGCATCGTGGCGCCGCTGCCGAACGAACCGAATCCTCAACAATGCGAAGACCAGGAGTATCGCGCCGATGGCCGACCCGCCGTGGTGCCCTTGCCGAACGACACTCATGCCAGGGAGACCTGGCATCCTCACCCCATGAAGATGGATGATTGTGTGCAGATCGGGCCGGCCGGTCTCGGCCTCGATCCCGAGTAACCGCCCGTCCGGGTCCGGTCGGGTCTTGGTGGCCGGGGGAGAGATCGAGCCGGCTCAGGCGCCGAGCAGGGCCTGCCCCCCGTGGGGGGGTTCGGGCTCGCACCTCTCCCACTCGCGGCGGACCCGCGACAGGCCGAAGGCGCAGAGCTCGAACTCGTCGCTGAGGCGGCGGAGGACGGGCGCCCGGTCGCGGTCGTCGAGGGTGCTGGCGAGGTAGTAGGACCGCTTCCCCTGGAGCTGGTAGCTGATCAGGTGATCGGGCGAGGCGGCGGCCTGGAGCCGGGCGAGGGCCTCGGGGTAGACGCCGGTCCAGAACAGCGTGAAATCGCCGACGTGGCGGTGGTATTCGCACCGCCTCTCGTCGTCGGGCGCCGACTCGGCCTCGGCGACCATCGCGCTGACCTCGACCAGGCGGCGCCCCGCGCCGTCGCGGAGCCGCCAGACCGTCTGGCTGGGGACGAAGCGGGCCAGCAGGTTGGCGACATAGCCCACCAGGTGGGGGTCGCCGATGCCCAGCTCGGTCATGAACGTCGCCTCGGTCATGCCGCGGAAGAGGCGGTGAAGCGGGTGCGCTTCGGGGATCTCGCGCGTCATAACAGGGCGCTCCTCACCCAGTAGGACACGGTGGAAAAGGACTTCCGGAGAGGAGGCCGCGGGGCGGCCCTTGCAAATTCTACGCCCGATCCAGAGATTGTTCAACACGGGTTCATAAGGGGGCGGGCCGGACTTGAACCGAAGGACAGTTGGTGGCATCATGGAGGTCCGGAACGGATCACGCGATGTCACTCGGTCGGCGCGATCTTTCAGAATCGACACGGCGGACGTTGGCAGGGGGGTGATCGGTTGCGCATCACGTTCCACGGCGCGGCCCGGCAGGTCACCGGGACCGCGCACCTGTTGGAGATCAACGGGCATCGGATCCTGCTCGACTGCGGGCTGTTTGACTCGAACCGGCTCGACCCCGACAGCCCGAATCGCCGCTTCGACTTCGAGCCCCGCGACCTCGACGCGGTGATCGTCTCGCACGCGCACAACGACCACATCGGCCGCCTCCCGTGCCTGATCCGCGAGCGCTATCGCGGGCCGATCATCACGACCGCCGCGACCGGCGACATCCTCAGCGTGATGCTCCGCGACAGCGCCCGCATCCAGCGCGAGGACGTGCGCAACGCGCACCTCCGCAACCAGTACGCCGCCGAGCCGATCGAGCCGCTGTTCGAGCTGATGGACGTCGAGTTCGTCGTCGAGCAGCTCACCCGGCTGCCCTATTCCGAGCCCAGGGAGGTCGTGCCGGGGGTCGCGCTGACCTTCCACGACGCCGGCCACATCCTCGGCTCGGCGATCGTCCAGCTCGACTTCGAGGAGGGGGGCCGGCGCCGCCGGTTCGTCTTCACCGGCGACCTCGGCCGCCGCAACATGGGCCTGCTCCCCGACCCGACCGTCGTCCGCGACATCGACGTCCTCGTGACCGAGAGCACCTACGGCAACCGCGAGCTCGACCCGTACGACAGGCTGATGAAGCAGCTGCACGCGATCGTCGCCCGCGCCACGAGGCTGCGGAGCAAGATCGTGATCCCGGCCTTCAGCCTGGGGCGGACGCAGCGGATGGTCTACTGCCTGCAAGAGCTGTTCGCGATGCACAAGGTCCGGCCGATCCCGGTCTACGTCGACAGCCCCTTGGCGCTGCGGCTGACCGACATCCACCGCGAGCACCCCGAGGCGTACACCCCCGCGGCGCGCCGGCTGATGGACCAGGACCCGATGTACTTCGGGTCGAAGCACGTCGAGTTCTGCGCAGCTGGGACGAGTCGAGGCGGCTCAACTCGCTGCCCGGCCCGATGGTGATCATCGCGTCGTCGGGGATGTGCGAGGCGGGCCGCATCCGCCACCACCTCCGGCACGTCGTCGACGACCCCGACAACGCGATCGTGATCGTCAGCTACCAGGCCGAGGGGACGCTCGGCCGCCGGCTCGCCGAGGGGGTCGAGCGGGTCCAGATCCTCGACCAGTGGCACGACCTGAACGCCGCGGTCTACGTGCTCGACGGCTTCTCCGGCCACGCCGACCGCAACGACCTGTCGTGGTGGTTCGAGCAGACCGGCGGCCGGATCGAGCGCGGGTTCCTGGTCCACGGCGAGCCCGAGGGGCTGGAGGCGCTGGCGCCGGTCCTCCAGCCGCAGGTGCTCAACCCCGTCGAGATCCCCGAGCGGCTGGCGAGCTACGAGGTCTGACCCGCCGCTCAGAGGCCCTCCGAGGAGTCGTTTTGCAGCCCCCTGAAGGACGTCCGTGCGTGGCCAACGCGATGTGCGGGTCTTTCATGCGGCCTGGGTCCGGTGGGACGACGGCGGAGGATCGATCCGTTGAACATCCAGCCAGATCATCACGGTGTGGCCGAGGATCTTGCGGATCGGCCGGTGGCACCTGGGCCATCGATCGCGCCCACGGGGGCCCGAATCACCCCTCCTGATTTCAACCGCCTATCGTTCATGATCGCCATCGTTGCCGATCGCCTCGACCGGGCACTCCTCCATTGCGGCGAGGCAAGCCGCCTCCTCGGCCGGGTCGTCGGGCTGCCGGGCGACGTAGCTGTACCCCTCCGCATCCTGGCGGACGAAGTTGCCCGGCGCGGTCTCGCGGCAGAGGTCGCAGTCGATGCACGTCGCATCGACGTAGAACCGCCCGGGTACGTTCTCGGGGACTTTCCGGCTCGCGTCGGCCATCCGTCGTAGGGCGTGTGCAACACGCCGTCTTCCGCGTTGGGGATGGCGTGTTGCACACGCCCTACGATGCAGAATCAGACCGTCTTGGCGTCGATCCAGCTCATGAGGCCGCGGAGCCTCTTGCCGACCTGCTCGACGGGGTGCTCACGCTCGCGTCGCCTGGTGGCGTTGAAGACGGGGCGGCCGACCTTGTTCTCCATGATCCACTCGCGGGCGAAGTGGCCGGCCTGGATCTCGCCGAGGATCTTCTTCATCTCGGCGCGGGTCTGCTCGGTGATGATCCGGGGGCCGCGGGTGTAGTCGCCGAACTCGGCGGTGTTCGAGATGCTGTACCGCATGTAGTTGAGGCCGCCCTCGTACATCAGGTCGACGATCAGCTTCAGCTCGTGGAGGCACTCGAAGTAGGCGCTCTCGGGCTGGTAGCCGGCCTCGACGAGCGTCTCGAAGCCCATCTTGACCAGCGCGCTGACGCCGCCGCACAGGACGACCTGCTCGCCGAACAGGTCGGTCTCGGTCTCCTCGGCGAAGGTCGTCTGGAGGACGCCGCCGCGGGTCCCGCCGATCCCCTTGGCGTAGGCGAGCGCCAGCGCCTTGCCGGCGGGCGAGCAGCCCTCGCCGGTCGCGATCAGGCAGGGGACGCCCCCCCCCTTGACGAACTCGCTGCGGACCAGGTGCCCGGGCCCCTTGGCGCCGACCAGCGCGCTATCGACCCCCTCCGGCGGCACGACCTGGCCGAAGTGGATGTTGAACCCGTGCGAGCAGAGCAGCAGGTCGCCGGGCCGCAGCTTCGGCCGGATGTCGCGGGCGTAGACCTCGCCCTGGACCTCGTCGGGCAGGAGGATGTTGACCAGGTCCCCCTTCTCGGCGGCCTCGGCGGCCGACACCGGCTTGAACCCGTGCTTGACCGCCAGGTCGTAGTTGGCCGACCCCGGCCTCTGCCCCACCACGACGTTGCACCCCGAGTCGCGCAGGTTCTGCGCTGCGCATGCCCCTGGCTACCGTAGCCGATGATGGCGATCGTCTTGCCCTTCAACAGACCCAGGTCGGCGTCCTGGTCGTAATACATCGTGGCCGGCATCGGCTTTCCTCATCGCAAACGGGGTGTTCAGTGGCCGGCGAGTCGTCCGTTGTCAGTCATCAGTCGTCAGTTACGGTCCAGGGACTCCGGTCTTCACTGACGACTGATGACGGACAACGGACGACTGTCCACTAGAGGTTGGAATGCCCGAGGACGGCGGGCGTCGCCTCGCCCGGGGCCGGGGGGGCCGGGGCGTCGGCGGCGGGGAGGCGGCTGCCGCGGACCAGCGCGATCCGGCCGGTGCGGGCGAGCTCGCGGATGCCGTAGGGGCGGACCGCCTCGACGAACGCCTCGATCTTCTTCTCCTGGCCGGAGATCTCGACCATCACCTGCTCGGGGCCGACGTCGACGATCCGCCCGCGGAAGATCTGGACCAGCCCCTGCAGCTCGGCGCGGCGGTCGGGGGTCGCGTCGACCTTGATCAGCATCAGGTCGCGCTCGACGAAGTCCTCGCGCGAGATGTCCTGGACCGCGACGACGGTGACGATCTTCTCGAGCTGCTTGCGGACCTGCTCCAGGTGGCGATCGTCGCCCACCACGACGACGGTGATCCGCGACAGGTGGGGCTCCTCGGTCTCGCCGACGGCGAGGCTCTCGATGTTGAACCCGCGCGAGGAGAACATGCCCGAGACGTGCGCCAGCACGCCGGGTTGGTTCTGCACCAAAGCCGACAGGACGTGGCGCCGCCGCCCCGCCCCCGAATCCGATCCCGCCCCCATCGTCCGCACACCCCCAGCAAGACGGTCCGGTCATCCCTCCCACGCGAGGCGTCGGGGGTGAACAACGAACCGATGACTGTACCGCCCCCGCGGCCTCCCCGCAAGGGGCCAACGCCCCCCGTTGGACCGTCGCGGCCGGAGAAAGGTTCGAATTGCGCGGCCGCCGCGGCGGCCGCGCTCTAGTGTTCTCTCAGACGCCACGCGACACCCGACCCGGCCCGGACAGGCGGCCGGGCGACCGTGGGGAAAGCGGGAGGGTGGCGGCGACGGGCAAAACGAGCCGCCCCGGCCCGTTGGGGAACTTGTAACCTAGAGTCCTCTGGAGGGGCTCGAGTTCTCCGACCCGGAATCTTGTCAGGATGAGCGAGAGGACCGAGTCCGGCCCCGAGAGGAACGTGCGATGCTGGTGCTGACCCGCAAGTTGATGGAAAAGCTCTTCATCGGCGACGACATCTGCGTGACCGTCGTCCGGCTGGAGGGGGGGCAGGTCCGCCTCGGGATCGAAGCCCCCCGCGATGTGACGGTGGTCCGGGCCGAGCTCGTCCCCGATCGCGCCAGCCCCCGGCCCAGGGTCGCGCCCCAGCCGCACCCCCAGGCGCAGGGCCAGCCGGACCGGCCGCCGGTCAGGATTCCACCAGCCTCGGCTCATGGAACCGGTATCCGACGCCCCGGACGGTCTCGATGAGGTCGGCCGCCTCGCCCAGCTTCTTGCGCAGGCTCTTGATGTGGACGTCGATCGTCCGCTCCAGGACCACGGCGTCCTCGCCGATGGCCGCATCCATCAGCTCGTAACGGGTGAAGGCGCGGCCCGCCTGGCGGAGCAGGACCTCCAGCAGGCGGAACTCGGTCGGCGTCAGCGGCAGCTCCTCGCCGCGGTGCAGCGCCCGGTGGCCGTGGCGGTCGATGACGACCCCCTGGCTCGCGATGACCGCGCCGGCCGCCGGCTCGTCCTGCGCCTGGCGATGGCGCAGCTCCTTCTTGATCCGCTCGATCAGCACCTTGACGCTGTACGGCTTGGTCACGTAGTCGTCGGCCCCCATGGCGAACCCGACCAGCTCGTCGGATTCCTCGCCCTTGGCCGTGACGATCACGATCGGGATGTCGCGCGTCCGGGCGCCGTTGCGGAGCTCGCGGCAGACCTCCAGCCCCGGCTTGACCGGCAGCATCAGGTCGAGCACGATCAGGTCGGGCAGCTTCAGCTGCGCCTGCCGCAGGCCGTCCTGGCCGTCGTAGGCCACGTGCACCTCGAACCCCTCGCGCTCCAGGTTGTACACCAGAGGCTCGACCAGCGCCCGCTCGTCTTCGATGACCAGGATCTTGGGCTTGGGCATGGTAGAAGGGTCTTGGGGGATCAGGGGTTCGGCCGATTGATTCGCACCCTATCATGACGGAGGGCCGTGACGTGGCGGTGTGCGTGACGTGAAGAAGCGATGAAGAGGTGTCCCATCCCTCTTCGGACCGACCATCCTTCCGCCGGGTCGTCCGAGGGATCATCACGCTCCTCGTGATCCCCCCTTCCGGGTCGTGGCGACGCGGACGATGTCCGCAATCAGGCCCGCGTCGATGATCGCGACCTCCTCGCCCTTGACGCCGATCATGATGGTGCCCCCCCCGGGCGTGATGGCCACGGTCTCGGGGTGGTTCACCTTGTAGGACGCGCCGCTCGACGTGCGGACCTCGAACGGGAGGAAGGGCCGGGCGCCAGGACGCCTCGGAGGGTCTCAACGTGCATGGATGACCTCGGAAAGAACGACGCTCGACTTAGCCGATCCGGCCGGTGATGTAGGCCTCGGTGCGGGGGTCCTTGGGGTTGGTGAAGAGCAGGTCGGTGGCGCTGAACTCGGCGATGACGCCGGTGCGGTGGCCGTCCTTGGCCGTCTCGTCGAGCATCAGGCAGGCGGTCATGTCGCTGACGCGGCGGGCCTGCTGCATGTTGTGGGTGACGATGACGATCGTGTATTCGCTCTTGAGGTCGTCCATCAGGTCCTCGACCCGCGCCGTCGAGATCGGGTCGAGCGCCGAGCAGGGCTCGTCCATCAGGATCACCTCGGGCTCGACGGCCAGCGTCCGCGCGATGCAGAGCCGCTGCTGCTGGCCGCCGGAGAGGTCCAGGCCCGAGCGGTGCAGCTTGTTCTTGACCTCGTCCCACAGGGCGGCGCGGCGGAGCGAGCGCTCGACCAGCTCGTCCATGTCGCCGCGGTAGCCGTTGATCCGCGCCCCCCAGGCGACGTTCTGGTAGATCGCTCTTGGGGAACGGGTTCGGCTTCTGGAAGACCATGCCGATCCGCCGCCGGAGGGCGACCGCGTCGACCCCCGGCCCGCTGATGTCCTCGCCGTCGAACCGGAGGGTCCCCTCCATCCGGGCGCCGGGGATCAGGTCGTTCATCCGGTTGAAGCAGCGGAGCAGCGTGCTCTTGCCGCAGCCCGAGGGGCCGATCAGCGCCGTGATCTGGTTGCGGGGGATCTCGATCGCGATGTCCTTCAGCGCCAGCGACGTGCCGTACCAGACGGACAGGTCGCGCGCGGCCAGGACGACCGGCGCCGCCGTCGCGACGGCGGCCGGCGACGGCGAGGGGGCCGGGGTCTCCGGCGGGACCGGCGCGGCGTGGGCGGCGGGAAGGCTCATCGCGTCTTAGCCTCGCGGGTGGCGGCCGTAGCGGTTGCGGATCACGATCGCCGTGGCGTTCATCGTCAGCAGGAGGGCGAGCAGGATCAGGATACCCCCGGCCGCGACCGTCTGGAAGCCGGTGTTCGGCTCCTTGGCGTAGTTGTAGATCTCGACCGGCAGCGCCGTGTAGCGGTCGCCGGGCCCCTCGGGAGCCGGCAGGATCGACCCGGCGGCGCCGACCAGCAGCAGCGGCGCCGTCTCGCCGATCGCGCGCGACAGGCCGAGGATCGTCCCGGTCAGGATCCCCGGCAAGGCCGCCGGCAGGACGTGGTCGCGGACCATCTGCCAGCGCGTCGCCCCCAGCGCCAGCGCGGCCTGCCGCAGCGAGTTCGGCACGGTCCGCAGCGCCTCCTGCGTGGCGATGACGATCACCGGCAGGATCAGCAGGCTGAGCGTCAGCCCGCCGGCCCAGAGCGTCGGCCCCAGCGCCAGCCCCTTCGCGCCGAAGGCGCGGACGAACAGCGCCAGGCCGAGGATGCCGTAGACGATCGACGGCACCCCCGCCAGGTTGGCGATGTTCGTCTGGATGATCCGGCGGACCCGGCCCGGCGGGGCGTACTCTTCGAGGAAGACCGCCGCGCCGACGCCCGACCGGGATCGCGAACACGCGCGACCAGCCCGAGCAGCCAGAGGCTCCCGACGACCCCGACCCGGAACCCGGCGCCGCACGGGTCGGTCGAGCGCTCGGTTCGTCAGCAGCGACCCGAGGAACGAGACCAGGTCGCGGACGTTGCCCGCCGACGTCGTACCAGGCGCGGACCCCGGCCTCCGCATCGCCGCGGCGATCACCGACCCCAGCAGCACCGAGAGCACGACCACGCCCGTCAGCGTCGCCAGGAAGCAGGCCACCCCGAACAGCGGCCCGAGCACCTGGCGGCGCCGGCGGTGCGGCTCGTAATGGCCCGGGGCCGCTCGGCTCATTGGTACGACCTCGCGATAGCGCCGCAGGACCAGCCCCGACAGGATGTTGAGCGTCAGCGTGATCAGGAACAGCGCCATCGCCACGGCGAACAGCGAGAGGTACTTGGGCGAGCCGTACGACGCCTCGCCGCCGGTCACCGCGACGATGTAGGTCGGTCATCGTCTCGACCGAGGTCAGCGGGTTGAGCGTGATCTGCGGGCGCATGCCGGCGGCCAGGACGACGGCCATCGTCTCGCCGATCGCCCGGCTGATGGCCAGGATGAACGACGCGACCACCCCCGACAGCCCCGCCGGCAGGACGATCCGCGTCGAGACCTCGAACTTGGTCGCCCCCAGGCCGTAGCCCGCCTCGCGCAGGCCGCGGGGGACCGCCGACAGCACGTCCTCGCTCAGCGACGAGACCATCGGGATGATCATCACCCCGACCACGATGCAGGCGCTCAGCGCGTTGAACGTCTCGACCCGGATGCCCGAGCGGCTCGAAGCATCGCCTTCAGCGCGGGGGTGACCAGCAGCAGCGCGAGGTAGCCGTAGACGATCGTCGGGATGCCCGCCAGCAGCTCCAGCGCCGGCTTGAGGACCGCCCGGACGCGCCTCGGGGCGTACTCGCTCAGGTAGATCGCGCTCAGCAGGCCGATCGGCAGGGCGATCAGCGACGACCCGGCGGCGATCGCGAACGTGCCCCAGGCCAGGGGCAGGATGCCGAACCGCGGCGGGTCCGCCTCGGGCTTCAGCTCGGTCCCGAAGAGGAAGTCGGCCAGGCCGACGCCGGAGACCTGGAAGAAGCGGAGCGTCTCGACCCCGAGGACGACGATGATCCCGGCCGTCGTCAGCACGGTGATCGCCGCGCAGGCCAGCAGGAAGCCCCCGACCGCGGCCTCGGCCAGCGACCGGAGCGGCGACGGGCCCGCCCAGAGTTCGGCCTCCTGCACGGGCTTGGCGGCGGGGATCACGCTCACGGCTCGCCCTTCGCGACGGGGTTCATTTCGAGGCCGTCGCGCCGGCGGAGGTCGCGGCGGGCAGCGCCTTCAGGTTGGCGGCCCGGTCCTCGGCCGTCGGCGCGACGTAGCCCCCCTTCGTCGGCGAGGTCGGCGACGTGGTCGAGGTAATACTTCAGGAACTCGGCGACCTCGGGCCGACGCATCGCCGAGTTCTTCGCGTAGATGTACAGCGGCCGGGAGAGCGGGGCGTACGTCTTGTCGAGGACGTCTCGGGGCTGGGCGCGACCGGCTTGGCGTCGGGGCCGTTCTGGACCGGCACGGCGCGGAGCTTGTCCGTGTTGGCCGCGTAGTAGGCGTAGCCGAAGTAGCCCAGGCCGTCGGCGTCGCCCGCCACGCCGTTGACCAGCGTGTTGTCGTCGGAGCTGGCCTGCACGTCCTCGCGCTGGCTCGTTCTTCTTGCCGACGATCGCCTCGGTGAAGAACTCGAAGGTGCCCGAGTCGTGGTCGGGGCTGTACAGGACGATCTTCCGGTCGGGCCAGCGACGGGTCGACGTCCTTCCAGGTCTTGACCTTGCTGTCGGGCTCCCAGATCGCCTTGAGCTGCGCGACGGTCAGCGCCTTGACGAAGTCGTTCTTCGGGTTGACGACGACGCGTGATCCCGTCGTAGCCGACGAGGAACCGGG
Organism: uncultured Planctomycetaceae bacterium; assembly: GCA_963708145.1. GTDB lineage: Bacteria > Planctomycetota > Planctomycetia > Isosphaerales > Isosphaeraceae. The sequence goes on from OY970189.1 coordinate 2,568,399, forward strand.
TCCAGTCGAGCCCCTGCGCCTTGGCCTTGGCCTCCTCGTCGGGCTTGGCGGCGCGGGAGGCGTCGACGATGTCGACCTCGCCCTGGAGGTAGTTGCTGAAGCCGCCGCCGGTGCCGTGGTTGTCGACGACGACCGTGACGTCCGGCTTGACCTGCGCTGTACGCCTCCTGCGCGGCGTTGCTGATCCGGAAGACGGTGCTCGACCCGTCGATGATGATCTCCTGGCGAGGCCCGGATGCGCCCGCCCCTCCGTCTCCCGCGTTGCCCCCGCAGCCGGCCACGGCCGCGGCGAGCAGCGCCACCGCCAGCCCGATGCTCCAGCTCGTTCGCATGCGCTCCGTCTCCTCGATGTTCCGCCTCGCGGGGGCTTCGCGTCCTGACTTCCCACCGTCGGTAGTGTAACCGGGCGGTGTGAAGATTCCATGAAGCCGCAGGGTCGCCTTCGATAAAAACGGCGGAAGGGCGATCAGGGGGCGACGGCGGGCCGCGGGGCGGGATAGCGGGGCAACTGGACGGTGAACCGCGTGCCGGCGCCGACGCGGCTGTCGACGGCGATCTGGCCGCCGATCGACTGGACCAGGTGCTTGACGATCGACAGGCCGAGCCCGGTGCCGCCCAGCTCGCGGCTCCTCGCCTTGTCGACGCGGTAGAACCGCTCGAAGACGCGGGGCAGGTCGTCGCGGGGGATGCCGATCCCGGAGTCGGCGACCTCGACGGCGACCGCGTCGCCCTGCGAGCCGGCAGCGAGACGCGGACCGAGCCCCCCTCGGGCGTGTACTTGATCGCGTTGTCGATCAGGTTGTCGAGGATCTGCCGGACCGCCTCCTCGTCGGCCAGGACCAGCGGTCCGGTCGTCGAGCGGGCCGAGGTCGAGCGCCGAGCGCCTGGCCCTTGGCCTCGGCCCGGCCGCGGTGCGACTCGACGCACGAGCGCGACCACCGGCGCCAGCGGCGAGCGGGCCGTGGTCGAAGACCTCCTGCCCCGACTCCAGCCGGGCCAGGCTGAGCAGGTCGAGGATGAGCTGGTTGAGCCGGTCGGCCTGCTCCTCGATCCGCTTGAGGAACCGGACGTTGACGTCCTCGTCGTGCAGGGCCCAGTCGAGCAGGGTCTCGGTGTACGCCTTGATCGAGGCCAGCGGGGTCTTCAGCTCGTGCGAGACGTTGGCGACGAAGTCCTGCCGCATCCGCTCCAGCCGTCGCAGCTCGGTGACGTCGTGGAAGACCAGGACGGCCCCCGGCGGGCGGCGAGCCGGGCAGCGGGGTGCCGTGGACGGCGAGCGTCCGCGCGCGGACGCGCAGCAGCGACTCGCGGCTCGGCCAGGATGATCTCGCCCTGGTACGGGCCCGGCCCGGCGAGCGTCGCCTCGACGGCCTCCTGGACCTGCGGGCTGCGGATCAGCTCGGGGACGAGCCGGCCGACCGACCCGGCGTCGAGCCCGAAGAGCCGGTCGGCGCTGGCGTTGGCGAACAGGAGCCGGCGCCGGGCGTCGATGGCGATGACCCCCTCGGCCATCCCGCTGAGGACGGCGCGGAGCTGCTGGCGGTCCTGCTCCAGCCGCGCGATCCGCGCCTCGAGCCGCGGCGCGACCGCGTCGAACAGCCGCGCCAGGCGGCCGACCGGCCCCGCCGACCCGCGCCAGGATCGGCCGCGACGGCCGCCCCTCGCCCAGCGCCGCCACCCCGCGCGCGATCTCCGCCAGGGCCCCGCCCCGGCGATACGCCACGACCGCCGCCGCCAGCGCCGCCGCGGCGACCGCGAGCCCGACGCCGAGCTGCACCATGCGGCCTCACCCCCTCGCCGTCGGCGTCTCGTCCCCAAGGCCCAACTTCAGCGGCAATCAGGCCGCCACCCGGCCGGAGGCCAGTATCGGCGCGACGGGCCCGGCGGTCAAGGACGATCGGCGCGACAGCCGGGTCGGGATGCAGCTCTTGCAGGGCTTGAGCCGCCGGCCCTCCGCGTCGTCGCCGTCCTTCAGTTCGATCCATTTGTCGGACAGCACCGCGGGGACGTGCGAGCACCAGTCGAAGTGATAGGTGTTGGACCCGCGGCTCGGTGTTGCCCACCAGCTTGACGGGCCGATCCGGATCGGCCCCGGCCGGGCGGGCGTCCGCGGCAACTCCGCCGGTCGCCGCGGGGACCTTCTCGGCCGAAGGAGGTCTCTCGACCACCCTGGGGGCCCCGACCGTCGGCCGGGCGGGGGCGACCGCCGCCGTCGCGGGCGACGGCTTGGCCCCCCGGCGCGCCGGGACCTTGGGCGATTCGAACCGCAGGGCGGCGAACAGCAGGAGGACGGCGGCGAGGTAGGTCAGCGCGGGGGCCAGCGACCGCACGAGACCCGCCCGGCCCCGGCGGCCGTCGAGCCAGCGGTCGAGGTCGTCGGCCAGGGCCCTGGCGTTGGGGTAGCGGTCGCCCGGGTCGGTGGCCACGGCGGTCGCGCAGATCCGCCGCAGGGCGCGGGGACGGTGCGGTCGAGCGCGAACGGGCCGGCCGCGGGCGGGGCCGGCCGCGCGCCGGAGGTTCCAGGCGGGGACCTCGGCTCGGCAGGTCGCCGGGGCGCCGGCCGCAGAGCAGCTCGAAGAGCATCACGCCCAGGCTGTAGACGTCGCTCCGCTCGTCGGCCAGGTTGCTCCGGCCGCTGGCCTGCTCGGGGCTCATGTAGGCGGGCGTGCCGATGATCGTCCCGTCGCGGGTCAGGTCCGAGTCGAGGTCGGCGCGGCGCGACAGGCCGAAGTCGGTCAGGCGGGGCCGCCCCTGCTCGTCGATCAGGACGTTGGCCGGCTTCAGGTCGCGGTGGATAGACCCCCTCGCGGTGCGCGTAGTCGAGCGCGTCGGCCAGGTCGCGGGTGATCCGGACGGCGGCCTCCTGGTCGAGGCGCTCGACGTCGCGGCGGCGGGCCAGCGTCACCCCCTTGACGAACTGGTAGGCGATCCAGCACCGGCCGGCGTCGCGGCCGGCGTCGTAGACGCCGACGATGTTCGGGTGCTGGAGCCGCGCCGCGGCCCGGGCCTCGCGGAAGAACCGCTGCATGACCCGCTCGCCCGGGTTGGCCATCTTCAGGACCTTCAGCGCCACGTCGCGGTCGAGCCGCGGGTCATACGCCTGGTAGACCTGGCCGAACCCGCCGTCGCCGAGCAGCTCGCGGAGCTGGAACCGGCCGATCGTCCCGAGCGTCCCCTTGCTCCAGGTCTCGGTCCAGGGGGTCACCTCCTCGGAGTTCCGCACCGCCGCCGAGCACCACGCGGGTCACGTCGCCGAGCGGCGTCTCCTGGTCGCCCATCCGCGCCGTCGATCGTCCCGCCGCAGACCGGGCAGTGGATCGGTGCCCCCGTCGCCTCCCCGGTGAGCTCCACGCTGCTCAAGCAATCGCTGCAAACCGTCCGGATCGGGGGTTTCATGGTGGCTGCGTCCTTGACCTCGCTCCTCGCCTGATAGGGCCGGGCTGCTGCGTATCTAAACTAGGATGAAATCGCGCGGAAAGCAGTTAAAAAAACCACGGACGAGCGGCCGAGATCGGACGCGCCCGCCGCGGGATCGCCATAAAAAGACGTCGGGCCGGGAGTTCCGTCACGGGCTTCGCGGCCGGGATTTCGTTAATTGAGCAACCTCAACACGTGACGCAAGGCGGCCGGGCGTGACGACCGGGCGTCATCCGAGTGCCCGCAGGACGGCCTCGGCGGCCTCGGTGGTCGGGCGGTCGTCGTTGCGGCGAGGTCGCGCAGCGCCTGGTCGAACCGGCGGTTGGCCATGCGGAGGTAGAGCTGGCCGGCGGCGCGGTCGGACGGGGTCGCGGCGCGGGCGGCGAGGTCGCGGTCGAGGCGGGCGAGCGTGCACGACGCCGTCACCAGCGCGATCGCGGCGTCGGCGATCCGCTCCTGGACGTACTGCCGTTCCAGGATCGCCTCGCGGTGCGCGACCAGCACCCGCTCGACGGCCCAGGCGAACCGCGAGACCCGCCGCGACAGCTCGTCGGCATACGGCCGGAGCGTCCGCCGAGGCGACCGGGATGCTCGGCGTCCGGACCCGCAGCGCCAGCCGCTCGCGGCCGAACCGCCAGAGGGTCGGCACGAACCGCGAGGGGCGCTTCAGGCCGTCCAGGGTCGCCTTGAAGCCCTCGCCGACGTCGCGCATCCCGACCAGGGCGATGAACGCCTTGAGGACCTCGTTGGCCCCCTCGCCGATCGTGTTGATCCGCGCGTCGCGCATCATCCGCTCGTAGGGCTCGTCGGTGAAGTAGCCCTGCCCGCCGTGGACCTGGAGCGTCTCGTAGACCCCCTGCCAGAGCATCTCGGTCGAGGAGACCTTGAGGATGGCGGTCTCGAGCATGTAGTCCTCGGCGCCCCGGTCGATCAGGGCGGCGGTCTCGTAGGTGGTCGCCTCCATCGCGTAGGCCGAGGCGGCCAGGAACGCCAGCTTCTTCTTGATCAGCTCGAGGTCGGCCAGAGGGCGGCCGAACTGGCGGCGGCGGGCGGCGTGGCGGGTGGCCGCGGCCAGGCACGCCTTGGCCGCGCCGGTGCAGCTGGCGCCGAAGGTCGTCCGGCCGAAGTCGAGCACCGTCAGCGCGACCTTCAGCCCCTTGCCGACCGGGCCGAGCACGTTCGAGGCGGGCACGGGCATGTCGTGGAACGCCAGCCGGGCGGTCGCGGTGCCGCGGATGCCGCACTTCGGCATCCGCGCCTCGACCACCTCGAAGCCCGGCATGTCGGGGGTGACCAGGAAGGCGGTGACCTTCGACTCGCCCCCCTTCGGGTCGGGCGTGCGGGCCATCACCGTCAGCACGTCGGCGATCGCGCCGTTGGTGATGTACCGCTTCGTGCCGGTCAGGCGATAGGTCCGGCCGTCGTCGCTCGGGACGGCCTGGGTCTGGACGTTCGAGGCGTCGGAGCCCGCCTCGGTCTCCGTCAGCGCGAAGGCCGCGAGCTTCTCGCCGCGGGCCAGGGGCGGCAGCCACCGCGCCTTCTGCTCGGCCGTGCCGAACAGCAGCAGCGCGCGGATGCCGATCGAGTGGTGCGCGTTGACGAACACCGCCGTCGAGGCGCAGTGGCCGCCGATCACCTCCATGATCCGGCAGTATCCCGACTGCGTGAACCCCCTCCCGCCGAACTCCTCGGGCGCGGTCATCCCGAGGACGCCGAGCCGCGCCAGCCCGTCGATCACGCTCGCGGGGGATGTCGGCGTCGCGGTCGATCGCCGCGGCGTCGATCTGCTCGTCGGCGAACGCGCGGACGGCGCGCACCGCCTCGTCGACCCGGGCGCGCTCGGCCTCGGGGAGCGTCGGGGTAGGGGAAGAGCACGTCGCCCCGGAACTCGCCGCGGAACAGCGCCTTGGCGAACCCCGACCGCGACGGCCCCGAGAACAGCAGCTCCTCCGCCTGCCGGACCTGCCGGGCCCGTTCGGGGTCGTCCATCGGCGATGCGTGGGATCGGTCGGGCGCGGTGACGGACATGCGGGCCTCCTTACGCCGGGGCCGATCGTCGCACCGATCGGCCGGAGAGTCGGGCGGGACTGGGTCTGTCGGAATTCTATCCCGCGCATCGCCCCGAAGGAAGCCTCCGCAACCCGTCCTCACGATCGTCCTCCGCGGCCAGGCCCGGCCCGCCGGTTTCGCCCCGGGGCCGGCGAAGCTCGCATCCTTGCCCAGCCAGAACGCGAGCAACCCGCCGACCACGATCATGATCAGCGTGATCGGCTTCAGCTCGGGGATGTGGGCCAGCAGGTAGCCGAAGCTCTGATCGGCCCGGAACGGGGCGAACTTCCACTCGGTATACAGCCCCAGCGCCACCGCGGCCAGGCCGCAGACGACCCCGCGCGCCAGCGAGTGATGCCGGGCCAGCAGGCCGCACCCCAGCCCGATCAAGGCCCCGGGGATCATCAGGCCGTAGAAGCCCTGGCGGGCGATCCAGAAGAAGGCGAAGTACCCGACGACGCCCCCGACCACCCCGCCGATCAGGCCGAGGATCGTGCTGACGACGCGATTAGGCATCGCGAGGTCTCCTCCCCCGCCCATCGCGGCGGGTCGTTGCCATCGTACGACCGGGGGAGTCCTATCTTATTAAATGGCTCGGGGACGTTACGACAGAAAAATGAAAGCCATCCGTCCGGGCGCGGTGCCCGGACGGATGGCCGTGGGTTGCGATCGGGCGGCCGAGCGGCGGGGATCAGACCCCGACGGGCTGCTCGGAGACGGGCATGGCGGCCATCTTCGAGAGCGGCGGGAGCGGCTCCTGCTCGGGCAGGTCGCCCATCAGCTCGCCGACGCCCATGATGTAGCCGCGCTCGCCGTGCTGGGTCAGGTCGAGGCCGACCTCTTCCTCCTCGGTGGTCACGCGGAGGCCGACCAGCGCATCGACGATCTTCAGCAGCACGAACGAGACGACGAAGCTGTAGCCGCCGCCGCGACGACCGAGATGGCCTGGCTTGGCGAGCAGGCTCGCGTTGCCGTCCGAGCAGGCCGTCGGGTCGCCGCTGATGCCCGCCGTGGCCAGGACGCCGACCGACAGGGCGCCGACCATCCCGCCGACCCCGTGGACGCCGAAGACGTCGAGCGAGTCGTCGTAGCCGAAGCCCCCCTTGAGCATGATCGCGCCGTAGCAGACGCACGAGACCGCGACGCCGATGGCGATGGCCGCCATCGGCGTGACGTAACCCGGCGGCCGGCGTGATCGCCACCAGCCCGGCGACGGCGCCGGTGCAGGCGCCCAGGACGGTCGCCTTGCCCTTGTGCCACCACTCGATCAGGAGCCAGGCCATCGTCGCGGCGGCGGCGGCGGTGTTCGTGTTGACGAACGCGGCGACGGCCGACCTGTTGGCCGCCAGGGCGCTGCCGGCGTTGAAGCCGAACCAGCCGAACCACAGCAGGGCGGTGCCCAGAGCCGTCATGGTCAGGTTGTGCGGGTGCATCTCCTCGGAGCCGAGGCCCTTCCGCTTGCCCATCACCAGCACGCAGCACAGCGCCGCGACGCCCGAGATGATGTGCACGACCAGCCCGCCCGCGAAGTCGAGCGCGCCGATCGTGCCTTGATCCAGCCGCCTTGCCCCAGACCCAGTGCGCGACGGGGTCGTACACGAACGTCGCCCAGAGCAGGGTGAACAGCACGTAGGCCGAGAACTTCATCCGCTCGGCGAACGCCCCCGAGATCAACGCCGGGGTGATCACCGCGAACATGAGCTGGTAGACCATGAAGAGCTGGTGCGGGATCGTCGGCCGCGTAGGTCGGGTTCGGGTCGAGGCCCGACGCCCCGCAGGCCCGCCCACTCCAGGCCGCCGATGAAGCCGTGCAGCTTGTCGGGGCCGAACGCCAGGCTGTAGCCGAACAGGATCCACTGCAAGGCGACCACCGCCAGCAGGATGAAGCTCTGCTGGAAGGTGGCCAGGACGTTCTTGCGGCGGACCATCCCGCCGTAGAACAGCCCCAGCCCCGGCGTCATCAGCATGCACCAGGGCCGCGGCCACCATCACGAAGGCCGTGTCGGCCCCGCTGATCTCCGGGCACGGCCGTCGCCGGCGGCGCGTGGCCGCGGTCGTCGCCTCCTGGGCCCATGCCCCGGCGGACATCGCCAGGACCCCGACCCCTCCCAATCCCATCAGTCGCAGCGCCCGAAGCCAACCATTCATCGTCGAAGTCTCCGCCCAGGTTCCTCGATGCGACCTCCTGCACGCCCTCCCCGGAAGCTGGGAGAGGCACCTGTGCCCGGACACGCTCCGGACATGGTCGCTTCGCATCGCCCCCGACCCGGGGCGCGGGCGTGGCATGAGTCACTGATTAATGTTTGTTGATGAGTAGGCACGACCCGACTCGATCAATTCCCGGGCAGTCTGCAAGGGGGATGCCGGGCGGGCGAGGCGTGCCCCGGAGAAACGGCGCTAAGACCTTGGAGGGAATGACTTATTTTAATCCGATTTTCTCGCGAACCGTTGTGCGGAGACGCCGGCCTGCCTCCATCGTTGACAGGCGAGCCTAAGGAGTGTGCAGGACCGGGGCGAGGAGCCGGTCGATGGGTCAGCAGGAAAGGTCGATCACGCGGGCCTGGGGGACGGCCGCCTCGATCGACAGGCGGGCCAGGCTGGACCAGCGGTCGCAGCGGTCGAGGATCGCGCTGTCGGCGGTCGCGACGACCTCCGACGACCCGGCGAGGATCGGGTCGGGGTTGAAGACCAGGTCGACGCACCAGTCCCAGCCCCGTTCGCGGGCGTCCTCCAGGAGCAGGGCGCGGAGCCGGCCGCTGTTGGAGACGGGGCTGTCGAGCAGCCAGTGCGCCGGCGCGACCCCCAGCGCGGCGAGCAGGTCGCCGACCACGGCGATCGCCGGGCGGGTCTCCTCGACCTTGCGGTAGGTGCCGTGGACGCCCGCCAGGTCGCGGTCGGACCCGTCGCGGCACCGCAGGACGACGGCGCCGCCGAGCGCCGCCTCGACGGTCGTCAGCACGTTGAAGCCGTCCAGCAGCAGGGGACGGCCCCGCAGGTCGGCCGGCGCCGACCCGGCGGCCGAGCCGACGGTCGCGGTCCTCGTCCGAGCACGACCCGCGGCGCACGGCGGCGCGCTGCCGTTCGGTCAAGCGACCAGCGGTCGCCGACCAGCTTCAGCGCCGAGAACGGGGCATAGCCCCTTCCCAGGAGCCAGGAGAGGTCCGCGACCGCCTCGCGCAACGCGGGCAGGGCCGTCGGGCCGAACGCCTCGTCGTCGCGCGGGTCGGGGCCGCGGTGGGTCCGGATGTCGGGCACCGCCTACGTCACCTCTGATAAGTCCCCACCAGCTCGCCGTGCCCGAGGATGTGCCCCGACATGGCGTTCATCAGGTCGTGCTTGTCGATCCCCGGCTCCAGGTCGAGCGGCGGCGTCGAGCGCGTAGAGCTTGAAGTGGTAGTGGTGGACCCCGTGCCCCTTCGGCGGCGCCGGGCCGCGATAGCCGACCGTCCCCCACGTGTTCTTGCCCTGCACCGCGCCGGGGGGCGTGCCCGGCTCGGGCTTCGGCGGGACGCCCTCGGCGAGGCCGTCGGCCGTCGCGGGGATCTTGTAGATGAGCCAGTGGACCCAGGGGTCGTCGCGGGGGGCGTCGGGATCGTCGACGATCAGGGCGAGTTCTACCGTGCCCGGCGGCAACGGCCGACCACGACAGCGGCGGCGACAGGTCCTCGCCATCCTCGGTATGCCGGCGAGGGATCGCGTGCCCCTCGGCGAAGGCCGCGCTGCGGACGGTCAGGCTCATGGGTCGGTCTCCTCTCGTGGGGGAGGATCGTCCACGGTCGATCTCCGAGCCGCCATTGTACGCCGGGGCGTCGCGGGGCGTCAGCCCCATCGGGGAGGCGGAGGCTCGCCCGAGGCGACGGCGGCGAGGTATGCTGTCGAGGAGGGGGGCGACGTCGGTCATCGGTCGTGAGGGGACGCGCGATGTCGGACCGGAGCGACGGCGGGAATCGGGGGCCGCATCGGCCCTCCGCGCGAGGGACGGGGCGGGCGCATCCCCGCGCCGGGGCACCATCGGCCCGGAGGAGGCCCCAACAAGGGAGGCGCGGGCCCGAAGAAGCGGAAGGGCGGGCTCGGACTGGCCCGGATCGGCGGCGACGACTTCGAGCTGGTCCATCCCCGATGCGTCCGCGAGATGGAGCTCGACTACGCCGAGGGGATCGAGCTCTGGGAGGCGGGCGACCCGGAGGCGGCCCGCGACGCGCTGCGGTACGCCTTGCAGGGGTGCGGCGACAACCTCTGGGTCCACGTCGCGCTGGGGCGGATCGCGCTGCGGGACGACCGCGACCCGTCGCTGGCCCGCGGCCACTTCGGCTACGCCTACGAGCTGGCGCACCGGGCGATCCCCCCCGGCTTCTCGGGCCTCCTGCCGCGGCACCGGCCGGCGAACCGCCCGTACTACGACGCGGTCGAGGGGCTCGCCTCGTGCTACGAGGCGCTGGGCCGTCCGGGCGAGGCCGCCAAGCTCCGCGACCAGGCCGCCCGCCTGGCCGGCGACCGGAAATAGAGTGCGGGAGTGGGGAGTGGCAGAGTGGAGAGTCGGGCGAGAAAAGGATGAATCCTCCCGCTCCCCGCTCCCCGCTCCCCGCTCCGCCACTCTCCACTCCCCGACTCCGTCGCGTCGCGGGCGCCGATTCCGACTTTAGGGATTTTTCGGCTTGCGGCGATCGGGACGAACCAGATAGAAGAGCCGCTGTTCGGGACCCATGCGGAATGGAATCCGGAGGAGTCCACCCCGCTCATGCCCCCAGGCGTTCAACCCCTCGACCGGATCGCCCCGAGCTGACCCCGCCCGGACCCTTGGCCTCGTCGCGACGGCCGTGGCTCGGACCCCGGTCCGATGATCGTCCGTCCCGTCGCCGGAGGCGTGGAAGTCCTCGCGCCGGCGAAGTTGAACCTGTTCCTGGAAGTCCTGGGCCGACGGCCCGACGGCTATCACGAGATCGAGACGCTGATGGTCGCCGTGGACCTGTTCGACACCTTGACCGTCGTCGACGACCCGGAGGGGGGGATCACGTTGCGATGCGACGACCCGGCCCTGCCGACGGGCCCCGACAACCTGGTGGTCAGGGCGGCCGAGCGGCTCAAGGCGGCGTCGGGCTGCCCGCGCGGGGCGGCCATCGAGCTGCGCAAGGCGATCCCGTCGCAGGCGGGGCTGGCGGGCGGCTCGAGCGACGCGGCCGCGACGCTGGTGGCCCTGGATCGGCTCTGGGAGTTGGGGACCCCCCCCGGCGTCATGGACGCGCTGGCGGGGGAGATCGGCAGCGACGTCGCGTTCTTCCGGCACGCGCCGGCGGCGGTCTGCCGCGGCCGGGGCGAGCGGGTGGAGGCCGTCCGGCTGCCGGGGCCGCTCCATTTCGTGCTGGTCTGCCCGCCGGTCGGCCTGAGCACGGCCGACGTGTACGGCAACCTGACCCCGCCCGAGCGGCCCCGGCCGATCGGGACGGCGCTGGAGGCGCTGGCCCACGGCGGGCCGGCGGCCCTGGGGCGGAGCCTGTTCAACCGGCTCCAGCCCGTCGCCGAGGCGGTGCGGCCCGAGCTGGTGCGGGTCCGCGACGCCCTGGCGGAGGCGGGCCCGACGCTCGTCGGGCACGCTGATGAGCGGCAGCGGCTCGGCCTACTTCGGCCTGGCCCGCGATCGTGGCGCGGCGGACGACGCCGCGCGTCACCTCGAATCGCTCGGACTAGGACGAGTCCGGGTCGTGACCTGCGGCCCCTGAGCGGCAGTGAACGCCTCGTAAAGGAGTACCGGCTGTGGAGATCACCGAAGTCCGCATCAAGCTCATGGAAGACAACTCGGGCAGCAACGAGCGGCTGCAAGCGTTTTGCAGCATCACGTTCGATGACATGTTCGTCATCCGCGACCTGAAGATCATCGAGGGGGCCAAGGGCTTCTTCGTCGCGATGCCGTCGCGCAAGCTGACCGACCGCTGCCACCACTGCGGCACCAAGAACCACCTGCGGAGCCGGTTCTGCAACCAGTGCGGCAGCCGCCTGGACGAGAACCGCGCCATCCGCGACGCCGACGGCCGCGCCAAGCTGCACGCCGACATCGCGCACCCGATCAACTCGATGTGCCGCGAGAAGATCCAGTCGGCCGTGCTCGCCTCGTACGCCGACGAGCTCGAGCGCGCCAAGATGCCCGGCTACGTGTCGCGGTACGACGACATCGACGGCGGCGAGTTCGACCATCCGGTGCCGTACGAGGCGGGCGCCCCCGGCGCGATGGCCGCCCCCGGCGAGCCGCCGCTGCGCCGCGGCCCGCTCCGCGGCCACACCCAGCACACCCGCGGCAACCAGTCGGTCCTCCGCGGCCCGCACGTCCCGCCCCGCAAGGACGCCTCGGCCGAGGGGGTCGCCTCCGACCGCGAGTCGTCCGGCTTCGGCAACGGCCTCTGATCCGCCCCGCTCAATCGCGATTTCCTCACCCCCGGGCCGATCGCGGCGCCGCAAGGCGTCGCGGTCGGCCCGCGTCGTTGTCGGCATCGGATCGATGGCCTCGTGTGCAGATCGCAGATGGCCGGGGAAAGTAGGCGACATACGCCGGCCTTTCCCGTGTCGCGCCCGGATCGTAGAATGGGCCCAGGGGAGGCCACCTATGCCCATCGAGCTCCACCGAGCAGCAGCAACGGGCCCTCGACACCCTCGGGGAAGCCCCCGCGCGGGTCATCGATCCCCGGACGAGTGCGGCGTATGTGCTCGTCCCGGCGTCGGACTACGAGACATTCCGCGAACTCTTGGAAGACGAACGGCAGCAGAGGGCCATCCGCGCGGTCGCCCTCCGCAACGCCGCCCGCCGGATGGATGAGTCGCCGTGATCAGGCCCGGAGAGGCCTAGGGGAGGCCCGCCATGTCCACCGCCGACAAACGCCGCAGCCCGGAGCAACTCGCCCGCCTCGGGGCCGAGGTCTTCGACCGCCGCGTGAGGCCGTCCCTGCGGCCCGAGGACGAGGGCAAATTCATCGCCCTTGATGTCAAGACGGGCGGCTACGAGATCGACGACGATGATTACGAGGCCGTCACGCGCCTGCGGGCACGGCTCCCGGCGGCCGAGGTCTGGCTGGCCCGGGCCGGTCACCCTGCGGCCTACCAGATCCGGCACGCGCGATGATCCGAGGCGCCGTGAATGCCCGCGAGGAGGCCGTCGTCCGACTCCGGCTGCGCGGCCCGAGCGGGACCGAGTCGGATCTGGACGCGATCATCGATTCCGGCTTCACCTCATCACTGACGCTGCCGGCCCCCGTCGTGGCCGCCCTGGGCCTCGCCCGTCAGGCGCCGGGTGCCACGGGTTCCGTCCGCGGGACCCATGCGCCTCAGCGGACGGTCCGGCGCACGGGTCCCGCGGACGGGACCCGTGGCACCCGGCGTGCGAAGCGTCGCTTTCGGGGTGGCTGGGGTTGCCGCAGGCAACCCCGGCGCCCGAAGTCCGGGGTTGCCTGCGGCAACCCCAGCCACCCGGCCGCCGGCGCGATCTGGGAGATGGATGACGCGGAGTTGATCGCCGCAGCGCGGAAGCACCTGGCGTACTGGAACGAGAGGCCCCGGCCACCCGGCCGGGGTCATGGCAGGAAGTCGCCGATCGGGACTTGACATGCAAATTGAACAGTGGGTACCATGTTCGCAATCGTCCCTGATCGGATAATTCAGATTTATTCGCAAGAATTTAAAAGTTGATCGAAATGCGATAGATCGGCAAACCCTCTTGCCCTAACGGAGGCGGTCATGAGAAGGATTAGACACTCATACCTGGTGGTTCTGTCGCTCGCCCTCCTGCCGTCGGCCAGCGACGCGGGCTATGTGGTGGGCAGCAATTACTCGGTCGTCGGGACGAATTTCCCCACCAACTTCAATGCCACCGTGACCTTGAACGGCCTGACAAAGACGATCGACGGCGGGTTGCTGACGGTCGCGGAAACGATCATCCCGGAAGCCGGAGGCTCCCAATGGATCGATTTCGCCTTCCAGACCACCAACGGCGGCCCCCTCGCCTCCAACCTGAACGCCACCGCCCAGATCGTCATCGAGAATTTCCAGGTAAACGCCCCTTCCATACAGCAAAATGTTTTCATGTATTTTTCTATCAATAGTGTTCCAATATCGTCTGGGTTGATGAATTCCAGCGGCTTCAACAACATCGTCGAGCCGAATCCGATCGACCCGTCGCGGGGAGAAGTATTCGGATTCACGGGTTTACAGCCCCCTACGATTCAAACGTCATTCACGAACTTCTTTTTTGCCGCGCTTACTCGGCCATCCAACTGCTCGGCATCAACCCGAGCACGGCGAATGGCTTCCACTACGACTTCTTGGCGACGCCGGTCCCGGAACCCCCCTCCATGAATTCGATGGGGATTGCTCTCGCCCTCGTCGCGACCTCATTGCTCGGCGGGCGTCAGTGGCGGCGGTTCGTTCACCAGTGATCCGCCAGGGTGGCTGGAGTCCCTTGCGGCCGGGTGGCTGGGGCTTGGTGCTCGGCGAAGGGATCGGCGTCAGGCCATCAAGCGCCGGAGCCAGCCCGCCAGCACGAGCACGGCGATCGCCGCCGTCGCCAAAGACGGCGGCTCGGGGACCGCGGCGGCGCCCTCGCCCGACCAGGCGAGCGCGAACTGGACGCTCGGCTCCGTCCCGGACCATTCGGAGTACACGCCGTCGTCGACGACCCGGAGGAAGTACGACCCGGTCTCCGGCAACGCGAACGAGAACTGCTGCGACGTGGTGAACAGGGCGTCCGAGAGCGCCACCTCCCGCGGGCCCCCGGGCGTGTTCTCCCAGAGCTGGAGTTCCAGGCGAGACAGGGCCCCGTCGGTCGCGGTGAACGACGAATCATACGGGCCGGAGAAGCTGACCGTGCGGTCCGCGAACCAGACCAGGGTCCCCGTGAAGGTCGAGCCGCCCGCCAGCAGGGGCGCAATTGGATAGTCGTCGTGCGACCCGCTCAGGACGGTGCCGAACGTCCAGCCGAGGGGCGAGACGGCCGATCCCGTCGCGCCGGCGGTGCCCGAGAGGTACTGGTCGTACGCGCGGTTCAGGTCGAGCCGCCCCGCCCCCTGCGCATAGTCCAGCGCCTGCGAGGTGGTGACCACGCCGTTGACCAGGCCCTGGCCGTTGTCCCAGCCGGGGAGCTTGTCGGCCGAGTTCATCAGCACGGCCTTGATCACCCGGGGATCGACCGCGTTGCCGCCGCCGAGCCGGGCGTCGCCCGCGTCGATCAGCAGCGCCGCGGCCCCGGCGGTCATCGGCGAGGCGAAGCTCGACCCCGCCTCGTTGGACAGGTAGACGTTGGGCTGCGAGCCCGGCCCCTGGTAGTCGGCGAGGGTCAGGTTCTGCCCCGGCGCGACGAGGTCGGTCGCGGCCCGGCCGTGGAAGACGCCGTAGGGGGTCACGTCGCCGACGTTGATCGTCCCCGACGGGGTGTCGACCGCGCTCGGGCCCCGGCTCGTGAAGTTCGACACGGTGCTATAGACGGGGCTGCTCGTGTCGGTCCCGACCGCCCCGGTCACGATCGCGTTGAAGCCGAGCGCCGGGTCGCGCACCGTGCCGGCGCCCGGCCCGTCGTCCCCCGCGCCGACGGCGAACACCGTGCGGTTGGCCAGCACCAAGGCGTCGAGCGCCACCGTCTTCTGGTCGTTCGCCGGCGTATCATTATATCCGAAGCTGCTGTTGACGACGCTCGCCTTGACCCCGTTGATCCCGGCCTGCATCGCCGTGACGTAGGGGTAGAAGAACGACGACGTCGTGCTGTTGAACGTCCCGTCGCTGTTGAACTGGGTGCCGACCGCCCCCGACCACAGGGTCGCCCCGTAGGCGATCCCGCGCTGCGTGTCGGTCGCGCCGGTGCCGGCGATCACCTGGCCGACGGCGGTCGCGTGCTGGACGATCGTGCCGAGCTGGGTGCCGGCCAGGGACGGGTCGGGCGACTGGATGAACGTCGTGACCCCCTTCAGCGTGTTGTGGCCGTTCCAGACGTACCCGCCCTCGATGTTGGCGACGACCGTCCCGACGCCGGTGAACCCGCCGGTGTAGAACCGGGTCGCGCCGAGCAGGGCGTTGATGTCGATCCCGTTGAGAGGCCCCGCGGGCTGGTTGCTGCTGACGACCGCGTACCCGGTCGATCCGCCCCCGAGCCACACCCCCAGCGCCACCGCGACCGCGGCGATCGTCCGCCCTCGGTCGCCATCCCCCCTCCCCCGACCCGCCGCATCTCGACGCGCCATCGCCACCTCGCCTGCCCGGGACCATCACGCCGGCGCGACCCGGCCCCCGCGGGCGGGTTTTGCCGGCCTCATGCGTGCCACCATGATTCCACCCGGCGACGGCGGCAAAGTCAAACGGATTCCGATCCGAGCCTTCGTGGGGTGGGTCGGCGACCCCTCCCGAGGAGACGGTGGCGGTGCCCAGCCGACGAAGAAGCGCCGGCCCGCGAAGAAAAGCGGAACGATCCGGCTCGGGGCCTCGATAGTACCCATAGACGGGCCCGTGTGGGCCGACGACCTGATGGACTCCTTGGGACGACCACCGATGACCCTCTCCTTCGAAGAGCGCAGCCGGATCAACAAGGACAACGCCAGCCACGCGCGCGGCCCGACCTCCGAGGCGGGCCGCAATAAATCCAAATATAATGCATTGAAGCACGGCGGGCGCGCCGAGACGCTCGTCCTGCCCAACGAGGACGGCGACGCCGCGCAGGCGCTGCACCACCAGTGGGACGACTTCTACCGGCCCCGCTCGCCCGCCGAGGCCGCCTACATCGACAAGGCCGTCCTGGCGCTCCAGAAGGCCGAGCGGCTCCGACGCGCCGAGCACCAGGCGCTCTCCGACCAGGTCCGCGCCGCCGAGCATCGCCTCGACGAGGCGCAGGACGAGGAGGTCGAGCGCTTCAGCGCCCTGCTCAAGGAGGACCCCGCCGCCGCCGTCCGCGGCCTGAAGCGGACCGCCGCCGGCTGCCGCTGGATGCTCGACGAGTGGGGCACCCTGAAGGAGGCGCTCGACGAGCGCGGCGCCTGGGCGACCTCGCAGCGCGAGCACGCCGCGCGGCTGCTCGGGCTGCGGCCCGAGGCGTCGCGCGAGGACGAGCAGGTCTACCTGCTGCGGCTCTGGAACCTGACGGCGCTGCCCAACCGCAATCAGCAGGCGCTGGACGCGCTGCTGGAGGCCCAGCAGATCCCCGACACGATCCGCGCCGAGCAGGCCGGCGTGGAGCCCGACGCGGCGGTGTGCCGCGAGATCCTGGCCGCGATCGTCGCCGAGCAGGTCGCCGAGCTGACCGAGCGCGAGGAACACCTGCGGACCGCGATCGAGGAGCCGGCCCGCGCCGGGGCGGCCGAGCGGGCGCTGGTGCTGGAGGGGGAGGAGGGCCGGAAGCTGCACCGCTACCAGGTGACGGCGGAGAACGACTTCCACCGCGCCTATAACGGCTTCCTCAAGGCCCGCGCCAAGGAAGAGGCGCTGGTCGAGATGGCCCCGCCGGCGCCGCTGCCGAACGAACCGAATCCGGACATCGCCCTCGACGCAACCATCTTGATGGAAACTACTTCCGACGACGAACGGCCCGCCCGTCCCGGGGCGGATGGGCCGGCTCCGGTCGCGGCGGTCGCCTCGCTGCCGAACGAACCGAAATCGGCCCCCTCGGGAGAGGACGAGGCCGGGGTCCCGGAACCCTCCAGGTTGCCCATGTTGCCTCTGGTGGCCGGGATCGACCTGGTGACGACCCCGACGGCCGCCCCGGCCGGGTGACATCGGGGGTCCGAAGGGCCGTCGGGAAGGGTGGGCGAGGCCCGCCGTCGGGGAGGGTACGCGCGCTCGAAGTGGAGAGTGGGGAGCGGGAAGTGGGGAGCGAGGAGAAGACCAAGCCTCGTCTTTTCTCCCCACTCTCCACTCTCCACTCCCCACTCGCAAGAGATCAGCCGCCGCCAAGCAGTGTGCCGAGCAGGCCGGGGGGGTTGCCGCCGGGGACGATGATCCGGTCGCCGGGGAAGATCTGGTAGTTGGTCAGCGTGTCGCCGCGGTCCTTGATGCCGAACCAGTCGATGCTGAAGACCTGGTCGGGACCTCCCGCGGGGTGGGGGCGGACGAGGTACGCCTTCTCGGGGAGGCTGTACGACTTCAGGCCCGCCGTCACGATCGCGTCGAGCACCGTCTCGTTGCCGGTGGCGGGGAACTTGCCCTGGGTCGAGACGGCGCCGAGCACGTAGTACGACTTGCTCGCCGACCCGTTGACCAGGCGGACCGAGACCTGGTAGGGCTGCTTCGGCCGTCCCGGGCCCGCGAGGGCCGCCAGGTGCTGCGCGATCTTCCGCTCGGCCTGCTCGAGCGTCAGCCCGGCGACGTAGACGTCGCCCGCGAAGCCGAGGTCGAGGTTGCCGTCGGACCGGACCATCAGCGTGCTCAGCGCGGAGAGCTCGGACACGGCCGGGCGGACCGCGACCTCCAGCTCGTCGGGGGACTCGATGACGTACTCGGGGTACGAGACCATCTGGAGCTCGCGGGGCTGGTTGCAGTCGACCACGCCGTACTGCGGGATGCGGCGGGCGGCGTGCTTGCTGCCGAGGCCCGAGCAGCCGGCCGTCAGCAGCGAGGGGAGTGCCAGCAGCGTGGCGAGGCGGCCGAGTCGGGGGAGCGTCCGTGCGGTCATGGGCGTTCAACCTCTCCTCGGTCGGGTCGGCCGGTCGCGGGGCCGCGACGGGCCCGTCGGGGTCGCGGGCCCCGCCCGCAGGTCCGGCATCTTCCGTAGGATCGTCACGGCCTGCCCGCCCCCTTGAGCGAAAACTCGGGATTGACCGGCCGGGGGGGAGCGAGTAGGTTGCGGCCGACCCGGCGTCCCTCCTCCAGGGATCGAGGAGAGTCCCTCCGCCCGCCACGGCGGGTGCCCCCGGCGGGAGGGACGGGAGGGCGACGGGGTCGCGTCGCGAGGCGAACGCCCATGCCGGCTCCCGCGTCCCGGGTCCTGTTCCTCGGCCTCGACGGCGGCACGATGACCGTCCTGGGCCCCTGGTTCGACCGGGGGCTGCTCCCCAACCTGGCGTCGCTCTGGAGGCGGTCGGCCTCCGGCGCCCTGCGGTCGTCCGAGCCGATGGTCACGCCGGTCGCCTGGACGTCGTTCGCCACCGGCTGCACGCCGCCGGTCCACGGAATCCACGAGTTCTATCATGTCGTCGCAGCCGACCGGACGATCCGCTCGAACCACGCGGGGAGGGTCCGGGTGCCGACGCTCTGGCAGGTCCTCAGCGCCGCCGGCCGCGAGGTGGTCAGCCTGAACCTGCCGATGACCTATCCCCCGCCCCGGGTGCGCGGGATCGTGGTGGCCGGGTCCGACGCCCCCGGGCTGTCGTGGGCCTTCGCGCAGTGCCCCGAGTTCGGCGCCGAGGTCTTCGCCGAGCTCCCCGACTACACGCACAAGATCGTCTGGAAGGACCGGCCCCGCACGCTGGAGGGGCTCCGCGCCCGGGCCTCGTGGAACGCCGCGATCTTCCGCGCCCAGGCCGAGGCCGCCGAGCGCGCCGACGCCAGGACCGACTGGACCGCGCTGATGGTCCACTTCCAGAACCTCGACGCCTTGCAGCACCGGCTCTGGCCGTACTTGGATGTCGATGAGACGGCCGCCGGCCTGCCGTCCTGGACCGCCGAGGTGGCGCGCTGCCTCGGCGCGCTCGACGAGGCGGCGGGAAGGCTGATGGAGCTGGCCTCGCGGCGGGACGCGGCGGTGATCGCGCTGTCGGACCACGGCTTCGGCCCGTGCCGGGCGCTGGTCAACGTCAACGGCTGGCTCCGCCGCGCGGGGCTGCAACGGGGGCTGATGTACGGCACCCGGTTCCGCTACCGGGCCCAGCGCCTCGGCGACCGCCTCCACCGCTGGATGACCCGCCGCGAGCCCGGGGGGCCCGGCCGCCGCCTGCCGAGGTCTCTCGAAGGGCAGGTCGGCTGCGACTGGAGGCGCACGGCGGCCTTCGCCCCGTTCGGCCAGCTCAGCGGCTGCGTCTTCCTCAACCCGTCGCTGACGGGCAACGGGAACGGCTCGGTGGCGGCTCGGGTCCGCCGCGAGGTGATCGAGGTCCTCCGCGACGCGCGCGACCCGGAGACGGGCGCCCCCCTGTTCCGCGACGCCTTCGACGTCGCCGAGAGGTACGGCCTCGACCCGTCCGCCGAGGGGCTGCCCGAGGTGCTCGCCCCGTCGGCCGACGGCTACCAGGCGCAGGCCAAGTGGGGCGTCACGCTCCGCAACGAGCTGACGCGCCCCGACCCGAACCTGCCCGGCACGCACTACATGGACGGGATCGTCGCGATCGACGCCCCCGACATCCGCCCCGGCGGGCACCTCCGCGCCGACCTCCACGACGTCGCGCCGACGGCCCTGGCGATGCTCGGCCTGCGCGTCCCCGAGGGGATGCAGGGGCGCGTGCTCCACGAGGCGTTCGAGACCCCCTGCCGGTCCGCTACGGCGGCCGGCCCGTGATCGAGGAAGACCCCCAGTTCGAGGCGCTCCTGGCCGCCGGCTTCGGCGCCGAGTGCGCCTGAGGGGGCGCCGACGCCGGCCCCCGTCATCATCAACCCGAGGCCCCGATGGACAACGTCCCGCAGGTCGTCCGCGACTACATCCTCCGCGAGTTCCTCCCGGGCGAGGACCCCGGCGAGCTGACCGACGACACCCCGTTGATCACCGGCGGCGTGCTCGACTCGATCACCACGCTCAAGCTGGTCGTCTTCCTGGAGGAGCGGTTCGGCGTGACCATCGAGGCGCACGAGGCCGGCGTCGAGCACCTCGACACGGTCGGAGAGATCGCCCGCCTGATCGCATCGAAGAAGGGCGCGGCCTGAGGATGCCCGGTCGATCGGATCGGGATGCGGCGATGCCCGCAGTCGTGACCACGGGATGATCGGACGAATTTGTTCGTCGCGGGCGCCGCCCCGGTCGGCTAGGATGGGGATGGCCGGCCCCGGAAGGCCCGGGCCGAACACGTCCCCCTGGTCCGATCATCGAGGTTGCGCGATGGCCAGCGAGCACGACGAGCCCATCCAGGACCCGTACCGATTCGAGTCCGAGGCCGAGCCGCCGAAGAAGCCGCGCGGGTGCTTCTTCTACGGCTGCATCGTCGCGATCGTGCTGGCCATCCTGATGGCGATCGCCGCCGGGGTCGCCTTCTACTTCTTCCGGCAATTCTACTTCCGGTCCATCGAGCAGTACACCTCGCCGACCCCGATGGCCCTGCCCAAGGTCGAGATGCCCGAGGGGCGCGCAAGGCCCTCGGCGAGCGGTTCGACGCCTTCAAGGCGGCGCTCGACAAGGGCGAGGATGCCGAGCCGCTCGTCCTGGACGGCGACGAGCTGAACATCCTGATGCAGGAGAAGGCCGGGATGGCCGATCGGGTCTATTTCCTCATCGACGGGGACACGCTCAAGGGGCAGGTGAGCCTGCCGCTCGACAAGATCGGCCTGCCCGGGCTCAAGGGCCGGTACTTCAACGGCAAGGCCACCTTCCACGCCTCGCTCCGCGACGGGGTGCTCGTCGTGACGGCCGAGTCGGGCGAGGTCAACGGCCGTCCCCTCTCCGAGCAGTTCCTGGCCGGCATCCGCGGCAAGAACCTGGCCGAGGATGCCACCAAGAACCCCGACAACGCCGCCCTGCTCGCCAAACTGGAGAGCGTCCAGGTCAAGGACGGCAAGATCATCATCACGCCCAAGCCCAAGGGCGAGCGGGGCCCGCAGGGGGCCAAGAAGGGGGAACCCTCCGAAGATCGGCCGAAGGCGAAGGACGTCCCGCAACCCCCCGACGAGGAGAAGGCGAAGGACGCCCCCGCCGCGAAGGAGCCGGAGAAGGCCGCCACGCCGCCCGAGCCCACCAAGGCAGTCGAGGCGCCGGCCGAGAAGGCCAACCCCTGATGCGCGAGGCGCGGACGGCCCGATGAGGCCTTCAGAAGTGATCCTCATCCCCTTGGGAGAGGATCTCCCGGTCCACCCATGACTTCCATTCCTCGAAGGCGGCCGGGCCGGCGCCGGCGGCGAGGAGACGGTCGCGGACCGGGCCCGATTCGGCCTTGAGCTCGGGGAACTGCAAGAGGAGCACGGCGACGTCCCGACAGTCCGTGCCCGACTTTGGTTGGCCGCGACGCTGCACGATGGCCATCACCTTGTTGGCGATCAGCTCGGGCGGCGACACCACGAGCACCTCTTGAACTCGCTGCACCGGCGGGAAGGCTGCGACGGGTCTTATGTCGACCAGGCGCCGGTCCTTCAGCTTCTGAATCTGGTAGATCCGATAGCCGAGGCCGTCACGGACCTCCCGCTCGCGGACGGCGATGTGGAACCTCGTGTTGAGGAACTCCCGGATCTCGCCCGCCAGCTCGGGGCGCGCGTCGAGAGGATGTCGACGTCCTGCGTCATCCGCATCTCGTCCACGTAGGCGTTGACCGCCTGGGCGCCGAACAGGGCGGCGTCGTCGCGACCGCGGAGGAATTCCAGCACCGCATCGTGGATCGTGGCGAGCGGGTGAGGCTCACGCATCACGAATTCTTGGAAGGACAGAGGCCCGTCGCCAAACATGAAGAACCTCCACGATATCATCTCCTTTGATGATATCTCGGCCTGGCGCGGGCGGCAAGCCGGGCTCAGGCGAGCGGGCCGGCGGCCATCTCGCCCTCGACGAGGCCCGCCCCGCGGAGGTGGCCGACGAGCTGGCCGGTGAGCGCCCCCGAGTCATCCATCCGGGGGACCTTGTGCTGGCCGCCGAGCTTGCCGCGCGACCGCATCCAGTCGTCGAAGCCGCCGGGGCGGGCGACGACCACCGCGGGCAGGGGCAGGCCCACCCCCTCGGCGCGATGGGCCAGGTAGTCGGCGTTGCGGCGCGACAGGTCGGCGTCGAGCGCCTCGCGGAACGCCGACAGGTCGGCGGGCGGCCTGAGGAACTCGAACACGTAGAGGTGATGGCCGAGCGCCCCCTCGAAGACGGGCCCGACGTGCCAGTCGCGGACCGACGCGCCGGTCGCCGCCGACGCCGAGGCGACCGCCCCCTCGACCTCCTCGCTGATCAGGTGCTCGCCGAACGCCGAGAGCGTGTACCTGGTCCGCCCGGTGAACGTCAGCAACGGCGGCGACAGCGACTCGAACCGCACCGTGTCGCCGATGACGTGCGCCCACATCCCGGCGCAGGTCGAGACGACGATCGCGTAGTTCACCCCCGTCTGCACGTTGCCGAGCCAGTGCCGCGACGGCCGCCGTGCCCCGAGCTCCTCCGTCGGCACGAACTCGTAGAACAGCCCGTGGTCGAACACCAGCCGGAGCAGGCCGGTCGCCGGGTCGCCGAAGGCGACGAACCCCTCGGAGCACGGGTACGTCTCCTGGAGCCGGATCGCCGGGCTGCCGAGCACGGCGGCGAACGCCTCGCGGTAGGGGTCGAACTTCACCCCGCCGTGGACCACCACCTCCAGCGACGGCCAGACCTCGGCGATCGTCGCCTTGCCGCTCAGGTCGAGCAGCCTCTGGAACAGGGCCAGCAGCCAGCTCGGCACGCCGCCGACCAGCGTGATCGGCTCGTGCAGGCTGCGCTCGGCCAGCAGGGCGAGCTTGCGGTCCCAGTCGGGTTCGAGGGCCAGATCCAGCGGAGGGAACGTGTAGGGCCGCAGCAGCTCGGAGACCTCCTTCGAGGCGATGCCGCTCAGGTCGCCCTGCCGGACGTCGGGCGCGGGGCGCTCCAGGTCGCTCGACCCGCCCAGGAAGAAGAGGCGGCCGTGGAACAGCCGAGAGTCGGGGCGGGCGGCCATGTGGTAGGCCACCATCGTCCGCGCCGCCTCCTGGTTCGAGGCGATCATGGCGCGCGACACGGGGATGTACTTGGTCGTCCCCTGCGTCGTCCCGCTCGTGAGTGCCAGGTACGGGATGCGGCCGGGCCAGGTCAGGTTGTCGAAGATCGGGTACTGGTCCTTGAGGTAGGCCCTCCAGAGGTCCTCGTAGGTCCGCAGCGGGACCGCCCCCTGGAAGTCGGCCACGGTCCGGATCGAGGCGAAGCCGTGGTCGCGGCCGAACCGCGTCCGGGCCGCCCGGCGGACCAGCGCGCGCGAGGTCCGTCTCCTGGACGGCCGCGGGGTCGAGCCGCGCCAGGCGGGCGACCCGGCGGCGGGCGTCGCGGTGGAAGGCGCGATTGACGAGCGACCGCACGGGGGGCGAGCCGGCGATCGCGGCCAGCGGGGCGCCGGGCTCATCTCAAGCGAGCCCCGGGGACGGGCTTTGAACGGGATTTCCAGTCTGAAATCTGAGATTCTCCATCTGTCATCCCGGGAGGGTCAGGCGACCTCCTTCACCCCGCGGCAGAAGTAGGCGCCGGCCGGCGGGAGGTTGCGCGGCTCGAAGGCGAACCGGACGTCGTCGAAGAACCGGCGGTAGAACCGCCAGTAGACCAAGGGCATCTCGGTGATCTGGTTGTACGTCCCCCCCGGCGCGAGGATCTGCCGGACCACCCGGAACAGGTCGCGCTGGAGGTCCTTGGGGAACGACGGGACGGGCAGGCCCGAGATCACGTGATCGACCTGCGCGATCCCCCGCTCGGCGAGGATCGCCGTCAGGTCGCGGACGTCCCCCTCGACGACGTCGAAGTTGGGCAGGGGGCCGAACCGCTCGCGGAGGATGCGGGCGAAGTCGGGGTCGCGCTCCAGGACGACGACCCGGCAGTCGGGGCGCGCCTGCTCGGCCAGCACCTTCGTGATCGGCCCGGTGCCGGCGCCGAGCTCGACGAGCACCTTGGCGCGGTCCCAGTCGACGTTGCGGACCGTGGTCCGCGACAGCCAGCGGCTGCTCGGCGCCAGGCTGGCGATGGCGGTCCCGTGCTTGACGAACTTGCCCAGGAACAGGAAGAAATCTCTCATCGGGATCGGTCTATGTCGGGTGCGTCAAACGCACCATCTCCCTGATCCTGAAGGCTCGGTGCGCGGAACGCACCCGTCATGGAGGCGGGCCCCTCACCGGCCCAGGTGCGTCAGCTTGGGCCGCTTGCGACGGTCCGGCTTGTTCAGGAACCGCGACGGGTCGAGCGTCGGGGGGATCGTCTTGAGGCCGTCGCGGAGGAACCGCAGGACCAGGTGGTTGACCAGCCGCGCCTTCTCGATCTGCGGGGCGTGGCCGCACTTGGGGATGACGACCTGGCGGACCTTGAGGATCTGGTCGGCGGCGCGGATCGACCCGCGGACGTCGGAGATCACGTGGTCGCTGGCGCCCCAGATGATCAGGGTCGGGTGCGGCACCTGCGCCAGCAGCGGCCCGACCGAGTGCCCCACCGTGCCGCGGAGCGTCCGCAGCACCCCCTTCTTCCACTTGCGGTCCTGGAACTTCCGCTCGATGACGTCGATCAGCTCGTCGCTGGCGAAGTGCGCGCGGTGGAAGACCGAGTTGACCAGCGTGTCGTACTGGCTCCGCCGCACCCCCTCCATCATCGGCAGGTTCTCGTCGCCGTGGACGCCCGAGGGGCAGATCAGGACGAGCCGCGAGACCTTCCTGGGATGCCGCGTCGCGTAGGTCAGGATGATCTGCCCGCCCAGGCTCGACGCCGACCAGGTTGTACGGCGGGCGCTGGACGAACTCGTCGAGGTAGTCGGAGAGCCGGTCGGTCAGGTAATCGACCGTGACCTCGCCCCCGTCGTCGATGTGCCTGTGGAGCGAGTCGCCGTCGTAGACCAGGATCTCGGGGACCTTGACGTCGAAGTGCCTCGACCAGAAGGTCCGGTTGGCGAACCAGCTCTCCGACTGCTCGGCCAGGCCGTTGACCAGGATCAGGGGGGCGGGCCGCTTGTACGCGTTGAGCCGGTGGAGGTCGAACAGCTTGCGGACGTTCGGGTTCATCGCAGGCCAGGGCTCCCGGTTGCCGAGGGATCGCGGGACGGCCGGTGTGCCGGGTGCGGCACGGCCGACGATCGGCCCCTCCCACCCTCGTGAGGCATCCTAAGACAATACCACGCCCCCCGGGGCAGGCCAATCGTTTCTGTGGCGCCGGCCCCGCCGATTTCGCCCGGCGGCCGGTCGGGCCGGGCCCGCGGCCTCCTTGACGTGCGCGGGCCGAGGCCCTACAAGAGCTTCAGGCGATCGGGCCTCGGGCCGACGGGCGGCCGGGCCGGCGATCGCCGACCGGGGGCCTCGACGATGCGCGTCTTCATCACGGGCGGGACGGGCCTGATCGGCCGGCACCTGATCCGGCGGCTGGTCGAGCGCGGCGACCAGCCGGTCGTCCTGTCGCGCCGCGCCGACGCCGTCCGCCGCGAGCACTCGATGCGCTTCCTCAAGATCGTCCCGGGCGACCCGACGAAGCCCGGCGGCTGGGAGGTCGGCCTCGAGGGCTGCGACGCGGTCGTCAACCTGGCCGGGCACAACGTCTTCGCCGACCGCTGGAATGCCGCCGTGAAGCGGACGATCCGCGACAGCCGCGTCTACTCGACCGAGAACCTCGTGACGGCCATCGCCAAGGCGAAGAAGCCCCCGACGATCCTCGTCCAGGGGTCGGCCATCGGCTACTACGGCCCGCACGGCGACGAGGAGCTGACCGAGCAGAGCCCCTCGGGCTCCGACTTCATGGCGGTCGTCTGCCGCGAGTGGGAGGAGGCGGCGCACGCCGCCGAGGCGAAGGGGGTCCGCGTCCCGATCATCCGGACCGGGGTCGTGCTGGCCAAAGGGGCCGGGGCGCTGGGCGTCATGACGCCGATCTTCAAGTGGCTCCCCGGCGGCGCGGCGCCGGTCGGCAGCGGCGGCCATGCTCAAGCCCGCCTCGGGCCGGCAGTGGATGAGCTGGATTCACATGGACGACATCGTCGGGATCATCCTGCTCGCGCTGGACAACCCCGACGCCCGGGGCCCGATCAACGGGACCGCCCCCCACCCGGTGCGCAACGCCGAGTTCTCGCGGGCCCTGGCCAGGGCCCTCCATCGTCCGTTCGTCCCGATCGGGCCCCCCGACGCCGTGCTCGGGGTGGTCCTGGGCGAGGTGGCGCAGGTCGTCACCAAGGGCCAGAAGGTCCTCCCGGCCCGCGCGCAGGCGCTCGGCTACACGTTCCAGCACCCCGAGCTCGCGGGCGCCCTGCGGGCCATCTTCGCCAGGCCGCAGGCCCCGCCCAGGCCGGCGCCGGTCGCCACCCCCTCGGCGCCCATCATTGAAGAGGATCTCGCCACAGAGCACACAGAGAGCACAGAGATAGAGAAGAGAAGAGAAGAGGAGGAAAGTTAAAAAATAGGTAAAATATCTGCTTGAATTTCAAATTTCTCTCTCCTCCTCTTCTCTTCTCTGTGCTCTCTGTGTGCTCTGTGGCGAGATCCTCTTCCTGCATACTCCGCGGCGAGACTCCTCCCGAGGCACCCCGATGGCGCCCATCCCGCACGGCGGCAACCCGGAGGGCGTCCGCCGCCGCTACGGCCTGGGGGACGTGCCGCTCCTGGACTTCTCGGCGAGCGTCAACCCGCTCGGCCCGCCCTCGGCGCGCGGTGGCCGCGGCGCGGGGGCGCTCGGACCGGCTCGACCGCTACCCCGAGCCGGGCTGCCCCCGCCTGACCGAGCGGCTGGCCGAGCGGCACGGCGTGCCCGTCGATCGCGTGATCGTCGGCGCCGGCTCGACCGAGCTGATCGGCCTGGTCGGCGCAGTCGCTCCGCGAGGTGCTGGCGCTGCACGCGATCCGCCGCGGCGACCCGGCGATGCCGATCTCGCACCTGGTCGAGCCGACCTACGGCGAGTACCGCCGCGCGTCGGTCCTCAACGAGCTGCGGACCGAGATCTGGGGCAAGCACATCCTGCTCTGGTCGCAGGAGACCTTCCCCGAGACGGCGGCCGGCGTCTTCTGGACCGGGCATCCGAACAACCCGACCGGCCACGCCTGGGACCGCGACCGGCTCCTCGGCCCGGTCGACGCCTCGCTCGGCGCTCCTGACCGTGGTCGACGAGGCCTTCCTCCCGTTCCTGCCCGACGAGGCCGAGCGGACCCTGGTCGGCGCCGCGACGGCGCGCGAGAACCTGCTGGTGCTCCGCTCGCTGACCAAGGTCTTCGCGATGCCGGGCCTGCGGATCGGCTACGCGGTCGGCTCGCCCGACATGGTCGTCCGGCTCCGCCAGTACCAGGACCCGTGGACGGTCACGGCCGCCGCCGAGGCCGCCGCGCTGGCGGCGCTGGACGACGCCGAGTACCCCGCGCGGACCGTCGCGCCTGGTCGCCTCGGAGTCGGCCCGCGTGCTCGATCGCCTCTGGGACATCCCCGGCCTCCGCCCCGCCTGGCCCGACCGCGACCGCCCCGCCGACGCCCCCCCGACACCCAACTTCCTCCTGGTCAGCCTGACCGAGACCCCCTGGACCTCGCCCCAGGTCCACGAGGCGCTGGCCCGCCGCGGCATCGTCGCCCGCGAGTGCTCCGACTTCCACGGCCTGGAGGTCGGCGCCCTGCTGACCGGCCACGACCGGCTCGTCGCCACCTCGGGGCATCTCCGGTTCGCCGTCCGCACGCCCGCGGAGAATGATGCGTTGCTGTCCGCTCTCGCTTCAGTAATGAGTGATGAGTGATGAGTAATGAGTGGAGAATGAAATTGGGGGATCGAGCGATGAGTGGCCAGATCAAGCGGTTCGAAGACCTGATCGCGTGGCAGAAGGCGAGGGAGCTTGCCTGGAAGATATACCAGACGACGAAGAAGGGGGATTTCTCGCGCGATTTCGGGCTATCGCGGCAAATCCAGCGCTCGGCCGTCTCGATCATGTCGAACATCGCCGAGGGATTCGAGCGGGGGTCGGTGCGCGAGTTCCACCGCTTCCTCTCGATCGCGAAAGGTTCGTGGGCCGAGCTCCGATCCCAGCTCTACATCGCCTTCGACGCCGAATATCTCGACCAGTACGGCCTCGACGAGCTCCTCGACCAGGCCGAGGAAGTGGGCCGCATCATCGGCGGCCTGCGCGCCGACGTCGAACGGCGCCGCGACTCCGAGCACCAGGGCCCATGACTCCCCACTCATTACTCATTACTCATTACTCATCACTCATGGTCCTCGGGACGGCCAGCCACGTCGGCAAGAGCCTGGTCGCGGCGGCGTTCTGCCGGCTGCTGGCCGAGGAGGGGTATCGGGTCGCGCCGTTCAAGGCGCAGAACATGGCGCTGAACAGCTTCGTGACGCCGACGGCGGCGAGATCGGCCGCGCCAGGTGGCGCAGGCGGAGGCGGCCGGGATCGAGCCGACGGTCGAGATGAACCCGATCCTGCTCAAGCCGATGGGCGGGCGTCTCGCAGGTGGTCGTCGAGGGGGCGCCGTGGGCCGTGATGTCGGCGCGCGAGTACTACGCCGCGAAGGACCGGCTCTGGCCCCGCGTGGCCGCGGCCTACGATCGGCTGGCGACGCGGTTCGATCGGGTCGTGCTCGAAGGGGCGGGCAGCCCGGTCGAGATCAACCTCGCCGAGCACGACCTGACCAACCTCCGCATGGCCCGGCACGCCGACGCCGCCATCGTCCTGGTCGCCGACATCGAGCGCGGCGGGGTCTTCGCGCAGGTCGTCGGCACCTGGGAGCTGCTCGGGCCCGACGACCGGGCGCGGGTCGTCGGGTTCATCATCAACAAGTTCCGGGGCGACGCGACCCTGCTCGACCCGGGCCTGGCGTACCTCCGCGAGCGGACCGGCGTCCCGGTGCTCGGCGTCCTCCCCTACCGGCCCGACCTCCAGGTCGACCAGGAGGACTCGCTCGGCATCGACGCCACGGCGACGGGCCTCGATGAAGTGCCAGGCCCCGACGACATCGACGTGGCGGTGGCGCGGCTGCCCGGCCTGAGCAACTTCACCGACTTCTGGCCGCTGGCCCGCGCACCCGGCGTGCGGGTGCGCTACGTCGAGAGGGGCGCCGACCTCGGCCGGCCCGACCTGGTCATCCTGCCCGGCACGCGGACGACCGTCCGCGACCTCGACTGGCTCCGCGACGTCGGCCTGGCCGGCCGGATCGCCGCGCTGGCGGCCGACGACCGCGGGCCGGTCGTGCTGGGCATCTGCGGCGGGTTCCAGATGCTCGGCGCACGGATCGACGACCCGCTCGGGGTCGAGTCGGACCGCGCCTCGGCCGAGGGGCTGGCCCTGCTCGACGTGACGACCCGGTTCGGGCCGTCCAAGGCGCGGCACCGCGTCTCGGGGCGGACGCTCGACGCCGGGCATCCCGTGACCGGCTACGAGATCCACATGGGCGAGACGCGCCGCGGGGCCTCGGCCGCCCCGTGGATCGCGTTGACCCGCCAGCGCGACGGAGAGGCAGTCCTGGACGGCGCCTCGGAGGCGTCGGGGCGCGTCTTCGGGACCTACGTCCACGGCCTCTTCGACAGCCGGCCGTTCACCGCCGCGCTGGTGGACCGCCTCCGCGCGCGGCGGGGCCTCGCGCCGCTCGACGACGCGACCTGGCAGGCGCACCGCGAGTCGACGGCGGCCCGCTACGCCGGCCTGGCCGCCCTGCTCCGCGAGCACCTGGACCTCGCCCCGGTCCTCGCCGCGCTCGGCGTCGGAGCGGTGCGGCGATGACGGTGCCCGACCCGCCGTTCTGGTCGCTGCCGATCGGCTTCGCGCTCGACGCCATGATCGGCGACCCGAGGGGCTGGCCGCACCCGGTCCGCGCCATCGGCTGGCTCGCCTCCCGCACCGAGCGCGCCCTGCGCGCCTCCTGTCGCGGACCGGCGGCGGCCCGGCGCCGAGAAGGCCGCGGGGGTCGCGCTGGCCGCGATCGTCGTCGGCACGACGGCCGCTCTGGCGTGGGCCGGGGTCGAGAGCCTGCGACGCCCTGGGAGGGGTCATCGCCCTGTTCGGCCGATCGCTCCTGATCTTCTGGGGCCTGGCCGCGCGGGGCCTGGGCACCGAGGCGCTGCTCGCCTCGGAGGCCGACGACCTGGCGACGGCCCGCCGCGCCCTGTCGCGGATCGTCGGCCGCGACACCGACGGCCTCGACCGGGCGGAGATCTGCCGCGCCTGCGTCGAGACGCTCGCCGAGAACACCAACGACGCCGTGGTCGCGCCGCTGTTCTGGCTGGCGCTGGGGGGCCCGGTGGCGCTGTGGGCCTACAAGGCGGTGAGCACGCTCGACAGCATGGTCGGCTACCGCGACCCGCGATACCGCAACCTGGGATGGGCCTCGGCGCGGCTCGACGACGCGGCGGCGCTGGTGCCGGCGCGGCTGTCGTGGCTCCTGATCGCGCTGGCGTCGCTCGGCACCGGCGAGCGCGCCGGCGACGCGCTGCGGATCGGCTGGCGCGACGGCCGCAAGCACCCGAGCCCGAACGCCGGCTGGGGCGAGGCCGCAATGGCCGGCGCCCTCGGCGTGCGTCTCGGCGGCCCGGCCTCGTATGGCGGCGTCCCCTCGTGCAAGCCACGCCTGGGAGACCCCGGCGACCCGATCGGCCCCGCCACCGTCCGCCGCGCCGTCCGCGTGGTCTGGGTCGCCTCGGCCCTCGCCGCCCTGTTCGCCTGGACGGGCCGCGCGTGGGTCCTGGGATGACGAGGCGGCGGGCCTGTCGCCTCCTTGACCGGCCGCGCCGGGGCGTGCTAGGTTCGTGTCCGGAACGCTCCGCCGCATCGCCCCGGGAGAGACGGGCCGCATCATGTCCGACGCCTTGCTGATCGCCGCGCACGGGAGCCGCGACGCGACCGGGGTCGAGGAGTTCCGCGCCTTCGCCGACGCCTGGCGGCGGCTCCGCCCCGACCGCCTCCAGGCGTCGGGCTTCCTCGAATTCGCCCGTCCCACGATCGGCGAGGCGATCGACGAGCTGGTGGCTCGCGGCGCGCGGCGGATCGCCGTCGTCCCCGCGATGCTGATGGCCGCCGGGCACGTCAAGAACGACGTGCCGAGCGAGATCCAGGAAGGCCGGGAGCGGCATCCGGGCGTCGCCTTCCACATGGCCGGGGCGCTCGACATCCACCCGGCGCTGCTGGAGCTGTGCCACGTCCGCTACCGCGAGGCGATCGCCGGCCGGCCCGAGGTCCCCGCCGATCGCACGCTGCTGCTGCTCGTCGGCCGGGGGACGTCGGACCCCGACGCGAACGCCAATATCGCCCGGGTCTCACGCTTCCTCTGGGAGTCGTACGGCGTCGGCTGGGCGACGGTCGCCTTCTCCGGGGTGGCAACGCCCGGCGTCGACGAGGCGCTGACCGTCTGCCGCCGGATGGGGTTCGGCCGGATCGTCGTGCAGCCCTACTTCCTCTTCGATGGCGTCCTCCTGAAGCGGATTTACGAGGCGGCGGCGAGGCACGGCCGGGATGAGCCGGGCATCGAGGTCGTCGCCGTCGAGCACCTCCGCCTGCACCCGTTGCTGCTCCAGGCGTTCGAGGACCGCGCGCACGAGGCCCTCCACGGCTCGCCCCGGATGAACTGCGACCTGTGCAAGTACCGCGTCCGCCTGATCGGCCGCGAGGCCGACCTCGGCGCGCCGCAGGAGGGCCATCACCACCACGTCCGCGCCTCGGATGGTCCCGACGACGACCACGGCCACGAGCATCGCAAGAGGGGACGACGGGCCCCGCGAGCGACGGACGACGACGGGGCGTTCCATCCCTGGGACGAGCGGCTCCTCCGTCGCCTCCAACTCATCAATTAGGGTTGGACATGGAACCGCGCCCCGATCCGGGATTCTCCTGGTTCCCACGCTCCGCGTGGGAACTCCGCCCGGGACGCTCCGCGTCCCCGAGGGTCGAGCGGGGCCGACGCGGAGCGTCGAAGGGGGCGTTCCCACGCGGAGCGTGGGAACCAGGAGAGTCGCGCCGGAGCGGGAATTTCTTCCCCGATCCTCAAACGGAGAAGGGGTGAACCGCGTGGACATTCCGGGCGCGATCGCCGTGATCGGGGTCGGCCCCGGCGACCCCGAGCTCCTGACGATCCGGGCGGCGCGGGTCCTCGGGCGGTCCGACGTCGTCCTGCACCCCGGACCCCGCGACGACGCCGGGTTCGCGATCGAGGTGGTGGCCCCCCTGCTCCGCCCCGCCCAGGAGGTCCGGGGGATGGCGCTGGCCATGAGGCGAGGGCCCGACGACGGCTCGGTCGGCTACGACCGGGTGGCCTCCGCGCTGATCGCGGAGGCGCGTGCGGGCCGCACCGCCGCCTTCCTGACCGAGGGGGACCCGATGCTCTACGGCACGGGATCGTCCGTCGCCGAACGGCTCCGGGCGAAGGCTCCCGAGGTCGCGTTCGAGGTCGTGCCGGGCGTCTCGGCGATCGGCGCGGCCGCCGCGAGGCTGGGCTGGCCCCTGGCCCTCAAGGAGGAGATCCTGACGATCTGCCCGGCGACCTACCACGCCGACCAGATCGGGGCGATCCTCGACCGCGGAGGCCCGTCGTGCTGGCTCAAGGCGGCCGACGTCCTGCCGAAGCTGGTCGAGGAGCTCCGCCGCCGCGGGTGGCTCGACCGCGCGGCGCTGGTCGAGAAGGTCGGCCGGCCCGACGAACGGATCGTCCGCGACCTGGAGGAGGCCGTGGGGCAAGACCTGTCCTACTTCTCGCTCGTCCTGGTACGCTGAGGCGATGAACGACGATCGCCCCACGCGCGGGGTCCTCTACGTGGTCGGGCTCGGGCCCGGCTCGGACGGCCTGCTCACGCCCGACGCCGCGAAGGCGCTGGAGGAGGCCGACACGGTCGTCGGCTACCGCGGCTACCTCGACCCGATCGCGCCCCGTTTGGCCGGCAAGGCGGTCGTCGGCCGCGAGCTCGGCCAGGAGGTCGAGCGGGCCCGCGAGGCGCTCCGGCTGGCCGAGCGGGGCCACTCGGTCGCGCTCGTCTCCAGCGGCGACGCCGGGGTCTACGGGATGGGGGGGGTCGCCTGCGAATTGGCGGCGCGCGAGGGGACGACGGCCGAGGTCGTCATCGTCCCCGGCGTGACCGCCGCCTGCTCGGCCGCCGCGCTCCTGGGCGCCCCGCTGGCGCACGACTGGGCCTGCGTCAGCCTGAGCGACCTGCTCACCCCCTGGGACGTCATCCTCCGCCGCGTCGAGGCCGCCGCGAGGGCCGACTTCGTCCTCGTCCTGTACAACCCCGCGAGCCGGTCGCGGACGCACCAACTGGCCACGGTGGCATCCCGCCTCCTGGCCCTCCGCGCGGCGAGCACCCCCGTCGGCCTGGTCGAGAACGCCTACCGCGAGGGGCAGCGCGTCGAGGTCGTCCCCCTGTCCGACCTGGCCCTCGGCCGCGCCCGGGTGAACATGTTCACGACCGTCGTCGTTGGCAGTTCCCGGACCTTCGCGAGCCGTGGGACGATGGTGACCCCGCGCATCTACGAGGCGAAGGCGGGGACGGTCCCCGACAATGCTCCCGAGTCTTCCGGCCCGGCGCGGGGCGACCGGATCATGGAGGAGTCGCTGGCGATCGTCGAGCGCGAGATGGGCCCGCGGCCGGCCGATCCCGCCGAGCGTGCGGTGGTCCGCCGGGTGATCCACGCCTCGGCCGACTTCGACTTCGCCGGCACGATGCGATTCGGGCCGGGCGCCATCGAGGCCGCCGTCGGGCGCTCCGGCGGGGGGCCGCGATCGTGACCGACGTGGAGATGCTCCGCGCGGGGGTGCGCCGCGACCTGGCCGAGCCGCTGGGGGTCTCGACCCTCTGCGGCCTGAACGACCCCGAGGCGATCGCGCTCGCGACCGAAAGGGGACTGACCCGGACGGCCGCCGGGCTGCGGCGCGCGGCCGGGCTCGTCCGCGACCATCCCGCGATCGTCGCGGTCGGCAACGCGCCGACGGCGCTGGACGAGGCGCTGCGGATGATCCGGGAGGGCGACTGGAAGCCGGCCTGCATCGTCGGCATCCCGGTCGGCTTCGTCGGCGTGGAGGAGTCCAAGAAGCGGCTCATCGAAGGGCGAGAAATCCCTTACATCACCAGCCTGGGCCGCAAGGGGGGGACGGCCGTGACCGCGGCGGTGGTCAATGCGCTGCTCGAACTGGCCGGGGCGGGCGGGGCGTGGCCATGATCGACCCCGGCCGCCCCCCGTTCGAGATCGTCCGCGGCCTGACCGTCCCGCCCCGCGACCCGAAGGGGACGCGCGAGGGCTACACCACCGGCGCCTGCGCCGCCGCCGCCGCGCAGGCCGCGTGCCTCCTGCTGGAGCGCGACGAGAGGCCCGAGGTCGTCGCGGTGCCGTCGCCGCTGGGGTTCGACCTGATGATCCCGATCAATCGCCTTGCCTACGCCGACGGGACGGCGACCGCCGGGGTGATCAAGGACGGCGGCGACGACCCCGACGTGACCCACGGCGCCGAGGTGCTGGCGACGGTGCGCCGCGTCGAGGAGGCCGGGGTCCGCATCCGGGGCGGCCCCGGGGTGGGGACGGTCACGCAGCCCGGCCTGGAGCTGCCGCCGGGATCGCCCGCGATCAACCCGGTCCCGCGCCGGATGATCGCCGAGGGGGTGGCGATCGCGCTGGGGTCCGATCGCCCCCGGCCGGGCGTCGAGGTGACGGTCTCGGTCCCCGGCGGCGAGGCGCTGGCGAGGAAGACGCTCAACGCGAGGATCGGCATCCTCGGCGGCCTGTCGATCCTCGGGACCACGGGCGTCGTCCGGCCGATGAGCACGGCGAGCTGGCGGGCGTCGGTCGTCCAGTCGATCGACGTCGCGGCGGCCAACAGCCTCCGGCACGTCGTCCTGACCACCGGCGGCCGCAGCGAGCGGTTCGCCGAGGCGCTCTACCCCGAGCTGCCCGCGATGGCGTTCGTCCAGATGGGGATCTTCACCGGCGACAGCCTGCGCAGGCGCCGTCGAGCGCGGGGTGCCGCGGGTCTCGGTCTGCGGGATGATCGGCAAGGTCGCCAAGCTGGCCACCGGCCAGATGCAGACCCATGTGGCCGGTGGCGGGGTCGACGTGGCCTTCCTGGCCGAGCTGGCGCGCGAGGCGGGCGCGACGGGCGATCTCGTCGCGGCGATCGCCGGCGCCAACACGGCGAGGCACGTCGAGGAGCTGATCGATGCCGGCAATTTCCCCGAGTTCTACCGGCACGTCGCCGATCGGGCCGCGGCGGCGTGCAACGCCCACGTCGGCGGCCGTCTCGACGTGGAGGCCGTCCTGTTCGACTTCGACGGCCGGGTGCTCGCCCGCGCCTCCGACCCGCCGCCGCTGAAAGGCCACCATGAGCCGTCCGGTGCACATCCTCGGGATCGGGGCCGATGGGATCGAGAGCCTGTCTCATCGGGCTCGGGCCGCTCTGGCGGAGGCCACGTTCGTCGCGGGAGGGACGCGGCACCTCGCCCTGGCGGGGCCGAGGGACATCGAGACGTTCGCCATCACGAACAACCTCGTCGATCTCGTCCGGCGCCTCAAGGGCCGGGGCCCGGACGAGCGTTGCGTGGTCCTCGCCTCGGGCGACCCGCTCTGCTTCGGGATCGGCACTTACCTGCGGGTCCACCTCGGGACCGACGACCTCGTCGTCGAGCCGGCGGTCTCCAGCATGCAACTGGCCTTCGCCCGCGTGACCCGTCCCTGGCACGACGCGGCGATCGCCAGCGTCCACGGCCGGCCGCTCGCCCCGACTCTGCTCCCCCTGCTCGGCCGACCCGCGATCGGCCTGTTCACCCAGGACGGGACGAGCCCGGCGGCGGTCGCCGCGTTCTTCCTGGAGCGGGGGCTCGACGACTACGTGGCCTATGTCTGCGAGGACCTCGGGACCGCCGACGAGCGGGTGAGCCGGCTCGACATCGCCGACCTGCCGGGCCGCCGGTTCAGCGACCTCAACATCCTGATCCTGCTCCGCGGGGGAGATCGTCACACGTTTGACCGGGATGGGCCACCGGGACGGCGCATCCCGGCCCCGGCGGACGACTGGTTCGCCCGGCCCGAGACGGGTCCCGTGCTCCTGACCCACGCCGACGTCCGTGCCGTCGCGCTGAACCGGTTCCACGGCCTGCCCGACGGCCCGGTCTGGGACGTCGGGGCCGGGCTCGGGGGGATCGCCGTCGGCCTGGCAAACCTGTTCCGCGGCACGGAGGTCGTCGCCGTCGAGCGGTCGCCGGCCCAGGTCGAGTACCTTCGGGCCAATCGTCGGCGGTTCGGGGCCTGGAACATGCGGGTCGTCCACGGCGAGGCCCCCGAGGCCCTGCTCGACGAGGAGACGCCGGCCGGCGTGTTCCTCGGCGGCTCGGGGGGCCGGCTCGACCCGATCCTCGACCTGGTCCGCGACAGGCTCCGCGACCGGCGGCGTCCTCGTGGCCAACTTCGTCGGCCTGGAGAACCTGAACCGGACGCTGGAGCGGCTCCGGGCCTGGGGATGGGTCCCGTCGCTGTCGCAGGTCCAGGTCAGCCAGGGCGAGCCGCTGGCCGGGCTGACGACGCTGGCCCCGCGACGCCCGGTGTGGATCGTCCGCGCCGTGAAGGGTGGGGCGTCCGTCCGATCACGGCGATCCCGGGTGAATCGAGTCGCCCGGGAGGAGGTCCCGGGCCTCCTCATTTCAGGATCAGGCCCGTCGCGAAGCCGAGCCCGAAGGTGATCGCCAGACCGCCCAGGACGGCCAGCAGCGCGGCGACGGCGTTCCGCTCGGCGAGCTCGGCCATGGGGCGGAACCAGGCGGGGTAGTCGGGCCGGACGGTCACCACCGAGTAGGCGTCGGTGGGGGAAGCGGGGGCCTCGGCGGCGACGGGGCTCGGGGCGACGTCCGAGCCCGCCTTGCGTTGCGACGGCGCGGCCGGCTTCGACCGGGGGCGCAGCAGGGCCTCCAGCGCCTCGGCCGCCTCGTTGGCGTCCTGGTAGCGGTCGGACGGCTTGTGCGCCATCAGCCGGTCCATCACCTCGACCAGGCTCGGCGGGAGGTCGGGCATGACGTCGGTGATCGGCACCGGCTTGCCGCCGATCCGCCTGCCCAGGCGGTCGATCGGCGTCTCGCCGGGGAAGGGCATCCGGCCGCTCATCAGGTGGTACATGGCGCAGCCGAGGCTGAACAGGTCGCTGCGGCCGTCGACGTCTCGGCCGCACGCCTGCTCGGGCGACATGTAGTCGATCGTCCCGACCGCGATCCCGTCGGCGGTCGCGAACGAGGTGTGCTCGTCGGCCTCCATCAGCACGCCGAGCCCGAGGTCGAGCACCTTGATCCTCTGGTCGTCGGTCAGCAGGAGGTTCGACGGCTTGATGTCGCGGTGGACGATCCCCTGCTCGTGCGCGTGCGCCAGGCCGCGCGCCGCCTGGGCGGCGTAGTTGATCATCTCGGGCGGGGGGATCGGCCCCTTCCGCGCGCGGTGGCCGAGGCTCTCCCCCGGCACGTACTCCATGACGATGTAGAGGATCTTGTTGATCTGGTCGGCGTCGAAGGCGCGGACCACGTTCGGGTGGTCGAGCCGGCCGACCAGCTTCATCTCGCGCTGGAAGCGGGCGACGACGCGCTCGTTGGTGGCGATCTCCGGCGCGATGATCTTCAGCGCGACCACGCGGTCCATCATCAGGTGGTGCGCCTTGTAGACCCGCCCCATCGACCCCGAGCCGATCCGGTCGAGGATCGCGTAGCGGCCGACCACCAGGCCGTGCGACTTGCCGCCCAGGAGCCGCCTCGCCTGGTACTCGGTCAGGACCTTCTCGCGGACCAGCCGCTCGGCCAGCGCCGTCGGGTCGCCGGGGAGGTCGCCGCGGAGCACCTTGGCGCGGAGGTCCTCGAACTGACGATCGCTGAGCACGCCCGAGGCGCGGATCACCGGCAGCAGGTCGGGGGGAACCTTCTGGGACGGCTTCTCGAACGTCGCCACGGCGTTCTTTCCCCCTCCCCCGTCGGGGCGGCCTCGCATCGGCGCCGGATCGGCCCGGCACGGCCTCGCATCCCGACCATACCACAAGGTCGGCGCAACCTCAATTTCTTCCGCAGGGTCCGATCGCTTCCGGGAATCGGCGCCCCGGCCATGGGACGCGGAGGGACGCCGGAGGGGCGGATGTGCGGATCGGATCGGCGACGATCCGCCTCTCGATCCCTCCGCGTCCCGTCCTCTTATCGGCCTTTCGGGGCCGACTCGGCCGGCACGACGGGCGTGCCATGCCCGAGCCGCCGGTGGAGCTTCGAGGACCACCGTCAGGAGGGCGACGGCCAGGGCGGCGTCGCCGGGGGACAGGAAGATCGTGCTGGCGCCCGTCACGACCGCCTGGAGGACGCCGAAGAAGCCCCCGCCGGCCGTCAACGCGGCGATCGAGATGCGGGCCAGTTCCTCGATGTTCAGGTGATTCTTGATCGAGCCGGGCACGGCCGCCAGGAACTTGCGGATCGAGGCGACGGCGCCGAGGACGATTCGAGAGTAGCCAGGATGAGTGTCCAAGGTGAGGAATCCATGAGGTCGGGTCGGGGATCTCCGCAGGAGGCCGTCGATGCCAGGGTGGCGGGATGGCCGATGACAGGATCGTTTGGACTCCGGAGCCTCCTGTCATCGGCCATCCCGCCACCCTGGCATTGACGGCACTCCCACGGAGAGGGATCACAGGCGCGCCCGTGCGCTCAGCGAGGGCGAGGGCAGCGGCCCGACGAGCACGACGAGGCCGCGTAGGACACCGGCGGGGGGGCCCTGCGGGCGGTCAGCGAGGCATTGCGGTAGCCGACCCAGCGGCGGAGCCATTCGGGGTCGGCGTGTTCCCAGACCTGGCCGCTCGCGTCGGCCAGGCGCCAGACGATCGGCCGGGCCGTCGTCGGGGGGCGGGCGCCTGCGGGGTCGCCGCGGGACGGCCGGCACGCGGCGGCGGCGAAGCCGGGGGAGGGACCGGGGCCGGGGCCGTGCCGAGGGAGGGGCCGGAGGCGCCGAGGGCTTCGGCGCGACCGGCGGCGCGATCGGCAGGGTTGGCGAGGCGCCGGGGCGGCTCGCCTGGGGCTTCGGCGGGTCCGTCGCGAACCCGGCGTAGCCCCAGTTGGCCAGCGCCGCGGCGGCGATCAAGGTCTTCATGGGCGGACGTCCCCTCAGATGAAGTCGGCGAAGGTCCAGTGCTCGGGGAGCGCCTGGCCCGGGTAGCCGTCGAAGTTGGACAGGGCCCACGAGTCCTGCATGGCGAGCATCCGCTCGACCACGTGGCGATCGGCCCAGAACGAGTTGGGCGGCTGGTCGAGGGCCAGGGGCCCGGAGGGGACATCCGATGCCCCAGGACTGGAAGATGCACGCGCCGCGGCTGCGTTGTCGGCGCGGACGCCGACGATCAGCATGCAGTGCCCCCACGTCCCTCGCGGCGAGCAGAAGCCGTCGGCGTCGCGACGGAGCGTGAAGCCCTGGTCGGAGCAGACCGTCACGGGGTAGCCGTTGGCCAGCGCGTCCTCGAGCTCCTCGTAGGTGGTCACGAGCGAGGTCGTCTTGACCTTGTGGTCGACGGCCTTGGCCTTCAGGTCGGCGGGGACGCCGTGGGCGCCCCAGTCCTTGGCGCGCCGGCCGCTGTACGGGCCGACGACGTCGCGCGAGAGCGTCCCGAGCGTGCTGACCGCCTTCGCGGCCCAGGCGCCGACGGCGCCGTCGGAGTAGCTGCCGTGCTCGCCGCCGATGTCGACGCGGGCCATCCCGTAGATCGCCTCGGTGGCCGTCTGCTTGAACTCCTCGGCCTTGTGCCCCAGCGCGATCTGGACGCACTCCAGGAGGTCGACGCCGTGGCCCGTGCCGTGGCTGACGCAGTCGCCGATCGTCTGCGCGGGATAGTCGATGTAGGCGCCGCCGTTGACGTCCTTGAACGCCTTGTAGAGGAGCGTGGTCCGGTCGGCCCCCGCGCGCGCCAGGTGGGGCGCCGCGGCGGCGAAGACCGGGCGGGGCAGGGTGGCCAGGACCCGGTCCACCTCGGCCGGGTTGCGGACCCACCCGCCCAGTTGCGGGAAATCATCCGGGGTCGTGATCATGAGGCGTGGTTCTCGAGGTAAGCCAGGAGGTCGTTGATATTCATGTGCCCAAATTCGTCGGAGATCAGGTCGACGGCGGATCGGAGCACCGCGGGGACCTCGTCGAGGAAGGTCGGGAAGGCGAGCCGCACCGCCTCGCGGCGGGCGAAGCCGCCCGCGCCGGCGACGATCTCGTCGCGCTTCGCCTCCAGGATGGCGCGGAGCCGCGGGGCGAGCTTGTCGGCCAGCGCCTCGCGGGGGGTGGGCATCAGTGCCCCCCCTTCAGGCCCTTGGCGAACGCCCGCCAGAGCTCGACGACCTGGGCGCGGCGCTCGGGGCTGGTCGGCTCGGTCCCTTCGGGCAGGACCACCGAGAAGCCCGGCCCGACGTCGGCCAGGAAGGCCTTGGTGCGCCCCTCCTTCCAGGTCTCCTGGAGCGCCTTCTGCGCGTCGGCGACCGTCTTGCCGTCCTCCAGCACCTTGGCCGCCGCCAGCCAGCCGTCGGCGTAGGTCGAGGCGAGCACGGGGGCGAACGACCGCCCCAGCGCCACGCCGTTGACGGCGGGCGACGGCGCGGCGGCCGGGTGGGTCGTCACGTGGTTGAACAGCAGCACGCCGGCGAGGACCAGGACCGAGGCCGGCGTCAGGTAGTCCTTGAACGTCTTCATCATCGTCACCACTCCCATCGTCTGCGCCCTCGGCCCGGGGCGGGAGCGCCCGGCCATCCCGGCCTCCCGGCGCCCCCGGGCCGCGAACGCCCATGTCCCCGGTTTGCTCAGGCCGTCTTCGAGGTCGCCTGCGAGGCGATCGCGCTGCGCAGGCCGGCGGCCACCAGCGCCGACATGAGCGTCTGGAACGCCTGCGCGAAGTCGCCCGTCGAGGCCTGGTAGACCGCCAGCCCCACGAGGCCGGCCGCCGCGATGTACGTCTTGTAGCCGCTGAACAGGTTCACGAAGGCCATGCTCTCTACTCCCACGGGTTGCCCAAAGGGTCGGAACAAACGTCGCACGCTCGGGGCGTCCCCGGGCCGGGCCCGTGTGACGCTCCCCTCGTAGATATCATCGAGGCCGCCGGGGCTTTCGTTCTGCGAATCCGGCCGACGGCGCGATTTGGCCGGTCCGGCCCGCGGCCCGGGGGGGCGGCTGAGGCTGGACAACCGAACCGCCGACGACTACGATTCGGTCCATGCCGAGGCCCGGGGCCGGGCCCTCGCCGATCCCGTCCGCATCGCCACCCGAAAGGATCAACGCATGACGGCGCACGCCGACCCGCAGTCGGTCCTCCGCGGCTTCCGGAAGACCCAGGACTTCTTCATCGGCATCGACAGCGACGGCTGCGCGTTCGACACGATGGAGGTCAAGCACAAGGAGTGCTTCATCCCGAACATCGTCCGGTTCTTCGGGCTGGCCGCCGTCTCGAAGTACGCGCGCGAGGCCGCCGAGTTCATCAACCTGTACTCGCACTGGCGCGGGATCAACCGCTTCCCCGCTCTGACGATGTCGCTCGACCTGCTCGCCGAGCGGCCCGAGGTGCCGCAGGCGGCACTTCCTGGTGCCGGAGCTCGCGGGGGTCCGGCGGTGGATCGAGCGCGAGACGAAGCTGGCCAACCCGACGCTCAAGGCCGAGGTCGCCGCGACCAACGACCCCGACCTGGCGCTGGCCTACGAGTGGAGCGAGGCGGTCAACCGCACCGTCGCCGAGGTCGTCCGCGCCGTCCCGCCGTTCCCGTTCGTCCGCGAGTCGCTGGAGAAGATGGCCGGCCACGCCGACGCGATGGTCGTCTCGGCCACCCCCGGCGAGGCGCTGGAGCGCGAGTGGGAGGAGCACGACCTGAGGAAGCACGTCGGCCTGATCGCCGGCCAGGAGCTCGGCAGCAAGAAGGAGCACCTGGCGATGGCCGCCGGGGGCCGGTACGACAGGCAGAAGACGCTGATGATCGGCGACGCCCCCGGCGACCAGAAGGCGGCCGAGGCCAACGGCGTGCTGTTCTACCCGATCGACCCCGGGCACGAGGACGAGTCGTGGCAGCGGTTCTTCGAGGAGGCCCTCCCCCGCTTCCTCGCCGGCACCTACGCGGGCGACTACATGGCCGAGCAGGTCGCGCGGTTCGAGAAGCTCCTGCCCGAGACTCCGCCGTGGAAAACGGCGTGACGAATCGTCACAATCGGGGATGAGTTCGCGACGCCCATCCACCCGCCGAGAGAGCCGAAGGGGACCGAGTCATGCCCGCCCGAAACGTCGTCGTCGCCCAGTCCGGGGGCCCGACCTGCGTCATCAACAACTCGCTGCGGGGGATCGTCGAGGCCTGCCGCCGCGACCCGAAGACCTTCGGCACGGTCTTCGCCGGCAACTTCGGCATCGAGGGGGTCCTGAAGGAGGAGCTGATCGACCTGTCGGCGACCCCCGACGACGAGATCGCCCTGCTTGCGGACCTCGCCCGCGGCCGGGGGGATCGGCACCTGCCGCTACAAGCTCAAGAAGGGGCAGGACGAGGACTTCGAGCGCGTCGTCGAGGTCCTCAAGGCGCACGACGTCGGCTTCTTCTTCTACATCGGCGGCAACGACTCGCAGGACACCGCGCACAAGGTCAGCGTGCTGGCCGGCGACCGCGGGCTCGACCTGGTCGCCACCGGCGTGCCCAAGACGATCGACAACGACCTCGGCGACGCCGAATTCACGCTGCTCGACCACTCGCCGGGCTACGGCTCGGTCGCCCGCTACTTCGCGCAGTACGTCCGCCAGGCGAACGAGGAGAACGCCGGCTCGTGCCCCGCCGACCCGGTCATGGTGATCCAGGCGATGGGCCGCAAGATCGGCTACATCCCCGCCGCCGCCCGGCTGGCCGACCCGAAGCGGGAGATGCCCTTGCAGATCTACCTGACCGAGTCGAACCTGTCTCTGGAGCAG
Organism: uncultured Planctomycetaceae bacterium; assembly: GCA_963708145.1. Taxonomy (GTDB): domain Bacteria; phylum Planctomycetota; class Planctomycetia; order Isosphaerales; family Isosphaeraceae. The sequence continues at coordinate 2,611,507 of OY970189.1, forward strand.
CTCGGCGAGAACGTGATCAAGCAGCTGGAGAAGGACCGCCGCTGCATCGTGGTCGTCAGCGAGGGGTTCGACGTCGGCGAGTTCGGCGTGGCGCGCGACAACTTCGGCCACGTCCAGTTCAGCTCGAGCCAGACGACGGTCGCGCAGGTGGTCGTCAACTACCTGAACACGCTGAAGTTCCCCGTGCCGGGCAAGGCGCGCGGCCAGGTGCCCGGCACCGACCAGAGGAACGCGATCGCGTACGCCAGCGTGGTCGACCTCGACGAGGCCTATGGCGTCGGCCGCCACGCCGTCGAGATCGCCCGCACCGAGGGCAACGGCTGGATGTCGACGATCCTCCGCGACCGCGGCCAGAGCTCGTACAACGTCCGGTTCGACAAGGCGCCGCTGGAGAAGGTGGCCAACTCCGAGCGGTTCTTCCCCAAGCACTGGATCGCGCCGAGCCGGATCGACGTGACCGACGACTTCCTCGACTACGCCCGCCCGCTGATCGGCGACGACTGGGTGAGCGTCCCCCTGGTCGACGGCCTGGCGCGGTTCGCGCGGATCACGAAGAAGCTCGCGCCGAAGAAGCTCAAGGAGTACGTCCCCCAGACGTACCGCAAGGAGTGAGGATGATGGCGACGACGCACGATCGACCACCAACCGACGACGAGAAGCGAGGCGCGGCTGCTCGACGGCCCCGGGCCGAAGCGCCTCCGCTGGACCGCCGACCAATACTACCGGCTGGCCGATCTGGGCTTCTTCCGCAACCGGCGCGTCGAGCTGATCAACGGGGACATCATCGAGATGAGCGCCGTCAAGCCACCCCACTCGATGGGCGTTGATCTCCTGGGCGATGCGCTCCGGTCCGCCTTCGGGCCCGGCCACCGGGTTCGAATCCAGACAGCCGATCGATCTGGGACGGCGGACGCAACCCGAGCCGGATGCGGCCGTCGTGGCCGGCCAGCCCCGCGACTTCGCCAATCATCCGAGGAACGCCCTGCTCATCGTCGAGGTCAGCGACACGTCATTGAACTACGATCGTCGCGTCAAGGCCCACCTCTATGCCCAGGCCGGTTTCCTCGATTACTGGATCGTCAACCTGGTCCATCGCCAGTTGGAAGTCCATCGCAACCCGCAGCCCGACCCGGACCCGATCCACAAGGGGCGGTTCCACTACGCCGACGTGACGATCGTCCCGGCCGACGGGTTCGCGACGCCCCTGGCCGCGCCCGGGGCGCGGGTCGCCGTCGCGGACCTGTTGCCCTGATCGAGTCTTGATCACCCTGGATAAAGAAACGATTCGAGACCTGAAATGACCACGCCAACCGCCGACATCGGCCTGATCGGGCTCGCCGTGATGGGCGAGAACCTCGTCCTGAACATGGAGAGCCACGGCTACACCGTCGCCGTGTTCAACCGGACCACCTCGAAGGTGGACGACTTCGTCAACGGCCGAGGCCGGGGCAAGAAGGTCGTCGGCTGCCGCACGGTCCAGGACCTGGTCGCCGCGCTTTGAAGAAGCCGCGGAAGGTCATGATCATGGTCAAGGCGGGCGCGGCGGTCGACGCGGTGATCGACGAGGTCGCCCCCCTGCTGGAGCCGGGCGACATCCTGATCGACGGCGGCAACACCCACTACCCCGACACCACCCGACGCACCCGGGCCCTGAAGGAGAAGGGCCTGCTGTTCGTCGGCACGGGGGTCTCCGGCGGCGAGGAGGGGGCGCTGAAGGGCCCGTCGATCATGCCCGGCGGCAACCCCGACGCCTGGCCGCACGTCAAGCCGATCTTCCAGGCGATCGCCGCCAAGGTCGCCGACGGCTCCCCCTGCTGCGACTGGGTCGGCCCCGAGGGGGCGGGCCACTACGTCAAGATGGTCCACAACGGCATCGAATACGGCGACATGCAGCTGATCTGCGAGGCCTACCAGCTCATGACGTCGCTCCTCGGCATGGACCCCGACGCCATGCACGAGGTCTTCGCCCGCTGGAACACAGGGCCCGCTCGACAGCTACCTGATCGAGATCACCCGCGACATCCTCGCCTACAAGGACCCCGAGAGCGGCCGGCCGATGGTCGACCTGATCCTCGACGCCGCCGGCCAGAAGGGGACCGGCAAGTGGACCGTCACCTCGCGCTCGACCTGGGCGTGCCGCTGACCCTGATCGCCGAGGCCGTCTTCGCCCGCTGCCTGTCGGCCCAGAAGGACGAGCGCGTCGCCGCCTCCAAGGTCCTCAAGGGACCCTCGGCCACGTTCCAGGGCGACCCCAAGGCGCTGGTCGACGACATCGAGATGGCGCTCTACGCCAGCAAGATCATCTCGTACGCGCAGGGCTACGCCCTGATGAACGCGATGGGCCAGGAATCGGGCTGGGAGTTCAACAACGGCGGCGTGGCGCTGATGTGGCGCGGCGGCTGCATCATCCGCAGCGCCTTCCTCGGCAAGATCAAGGAGGCGTTCGACCGCAACCCGAAGCTGACCAACCTGATGCTCGACCCGTACTTCACCGGCGAGCTCGCCCGCGCCCAGGAGGGCTGGCGTCGCGTCGTGGCCGCGGCGGCCACCCACGGCGTCCCGTCCCCCGCGATGTCCTCGGCGCTGGCCTACTTCGACGGCTACCGCAGCGAACGCCTCCCCGCCAACCTGCTCCAGGCCCAGCGCGACTTCTTCGGGGCCCACACCTACGAACGGGTCGACCGGCCCCGCGGCCAGTTCTTCCACACCAACTGGACGGGACGCGGCGGCACGACCTCCTCGACGTCGTACAATGCCTGAAGCCCCCGCCCGCCCGGGGGTCCCATGCCCCTCGGGCGGGGCATGCGGGGCCGTGCGGATGGTGGAGATGGAGGCCCTCGGGAACCCGCCCGAGACCCGGCCGTCACACCCCGCCGCGCCCCGATGAGGGGCATCTCGCGTGGCGCAAGTCGTCTCGTGATCGAGGAATCCGGCGTCGGATGGGCCGAGGGGCCCGGGCCGGGCTCCCGTCCATCGTGCCGGTGCCCGGTCGCTTGACTTCTTCGACCGTCCGCGAACACTAGAGGAGACGGTGTGCCTGGCCGGCCCGTGGGAGGGCCGTCCCCTCGGATGGGAGATTCATGACGACCGGCGTGCTCCGCTGCCTCTGGTGTAACGAGCTGATCGACGAGGACGCCCCGCCCCACCGCTGCCCGAATCCGGCCAAGGGACGGACCTCCACGGACGCGGCGCGGCGGGACGACGAGCCGCTCGCCGAGACGGTGGCCTATCGGCGCCGACCAGGCGTCCTCGTCGCAGGGGGAATACGTCCTCGACGATCCCGACGACGGGTTCCCCGAGGTCGATGACCTGGTCGACCAGGATCTCGGCCAGTATCGGCTGCACAGCCTGGTCGGCCAGGGGTCGATGGGGCGGGTCTACCGGGGCGAGCACCTGGGGCTGGGCCGCCCCTGCGCCGTCAAGGTGATGAATCCCGGGCTGGTGGCCAAGCAGCCGCAGGTCCGCGAGCGGTTCTGGGCCGAGGCCCGCGCGGTCGCCAACCTGGTGCATCCCCACGTCGTGACCATCCACAACCTAGGGAGCGACCGGGGGTATCACTTCATCGAGATGGAGTACGTCCCGGGCGGGGTCAGCCTCAAGGAGATCGCTGGTCCGCGAGGGGCCGTTCGAGCCGGTGCGGGCCTCGACCCTGGTGCGCCAGGTCGTCCTGGCGCTCGACGCGGCGCACCGCTCGGGGCTGGTCCACCGCGACGTCAAGCCGTCGAACGTCCTGCTGACCTCCGACGGCCGCGCCAAGCTCGCCGACTTCGGGCTGGTCCGCCGGCTCCACGAGCTGGAGGGCGTCGGCGTGCCGGTGGCCGGGACCCCCACGTTCATGGCCCCCGAGCTCTTCCTGGGGGTCCCCGCCAGCCACCGCTCCGACCTCTACGCCGTCGGCGTGATGTACTACTACCTCCTGTCGGCGCGCCTGCCGTTCGCGTCGGACCAGATCGGCCACCTGATCCACCTGCACCGCCACGAGCCGGTCCCCGACGTCCGCCGCGTCGCGCCCGACGTGCCCGGCCACGTCGGCGAGATCCTGACCCGCTGCCTGGCCAAGAGGCCCGACGACCGCTATCCGTCGGCCGAGGAGCTGGCCGCCGACCTCCAGGCGGCGATCTTCAACCTCCGCGACACCGAGGCCCTGGTCCGCGAGAGCCTCGACGGCCTCGACTGCTTCGTCCAGGGGGCCCGGGACAACTACCGCATCCTGTTCCAGCTGCCCAACGACCGCCTCCAGGAGGTCTACCTGGAGGTGACCCAGAACCGGCAGGGGGAGCGGCTCCTGTCGGTCTTCTCGGTGTGCGGCCCGGCCGATCCGAACCACTTCGAGTTCGCCCTGCGGATGAACGACAAGCTGACCTACGGCAGCCTCTCGATCCGCAACGTCAACGGGCAGCCGATGTTCGTGATGACCCGGACCTTCGCGCGCGAGCACGTCTGCGCGGCCGACGTCCGCGCCGCCCTGCTGGAGATCGCGCGGAGGGGCGACCGGGTCGAGCAGCAATTGTCCGACGCCGACCTGTATTGAACGATCGCGCAGGACAACCCCCGAGGCCCCTCCCATGCCGCCCGCCCACGAGTCCGCGGCGGTCAGCCTTGCCATCTCGGTCGGCGTCGCCGCCGTCGCGGTCTTGCTGGGGCTGAGGCAATGGCACGAGCGCCGCCTCCGCGAATCCGACCTCTCGGAGGCCGACGCCAGCCACTTCGCGCGGCAGGACCTCCGCCGGGGGATGGGGGTGGTCGTCATGCTGCTGCTGGCCGCGGGCCTCTCGGCCGGGGCGCGGGTCGAGCCTCGTCTGGCCGGCCGGGCCAATCCGCTGTTCATCCAGCTCTGGCTCGGCGTCTTCCTGCTGATCCTCATCCTGCTCATCCTCGCGGTGCTCGACTGGCTGTCCACCCGCCTCTATGCCCGCAGGCACGTGCGGGCGATGGCCCGGGAGCGGCTGGAGATCCTCCGCGACGAATACAAGCTGAGGCAGCAATGGGAGCTCGGCGAAGGTCGCGAGGGCGCCTCCGACACCGGCAACGGCGCCCCGTGACCGGCCGCTCCGGGCCGGCGATCGGGTGGGGTGTGGCCCTCGTTCTCGCACCCGCCCGGCCCTCGGCGGGATTCCCGCCCTAACCCTTCCCCACCAGGCCGACCGCGCGACGGGCTTGAAGGCGGTCGGGGTGGCTCGCCGACCTCCTCCGGTTCCACCGCCCCCGATCCGCCCCCGCCGTCCGGATCGGCAGGACGCCGCGGCGCCCAGGCCCGATGATATAGACGAGCGGCCCGAGCGCACGATGGCACCTTGGCAACCCGATCCGCCCCCAATTCGACCGCGGCGAGCCGAGCGCGCCGGCGCCCGGGCGCCGCTGCCGAACGAACCGAATTGTACTTTCGATCACGATTCATCCGGATTGATCCATTCGGCCGGCGCCCTCAGGAGGTAACGGACGCCGCTGCCGAACGAACCGAATTGTGCTTTCGATCGAATTTCATCGGGATGGTTCAAAATGGTCCCCTCGTAAATACCTCCGCTCTCCCGCTGCCGAACGAACCGAATTGTACTTTTGATCGTAATTCATTGGAAAGGATCGTTTCAGCCCCGGCGCAAGCCGCGCCGCCGGGGACCCGGGCAATTCGGGGGATTTCTGATGATACGACGGCCGGAGATGCGAGCCCCGGGCGGCCTGGCAGGACGATCGGCCGCGCTCATCGGGTGCGGGATGTGAACGTTTGGTTGACGGAATGTTAAGCGACGGATACGATTGAGGAGATGATCCAGGAAGGACCGCCACCGGGATGACGGAGTTCCGGGGACCCTCCAGGCCCGCATTCGGGCCCGACCGTCGGACAGCCGCCAGGCCGTCCTGCCTCTCACCGATCGACGACGGGCACGCCGTTTCGCGGCACACCTCCTTCTCCCTCGCGTCCTCGCCCCTGGACTCATCGCCCCAAGGCCATGCCTCGTTGCTGGGAGGTCTCCTCGATGCGATTGACGATGGCACCGCGCGGGATGGTCGTCCGAGGGCTGCTGGCGGCCCTGGCGATCGCCGGCGCCGCGACGGCCGGAGCGGCCGAGCCCGACCCGAAGACCTACTGGGACGTCGACGACATCCGGCCCGGCATGAAGGGGACCGGGCGGACCGTCATGGTCGGCACCAAGCTCGAAGAGTTCGGCGCCGAGGTCCTCGGCGTGATGCGAGGCGTCAGCCCCGGCCGCGACATGGTCCTCTGCCGCCTGACCGGGTGCAACCTCGAGCACGCCGGGATCATCCAGGGGATGAGCGGCAGCCCGATCTACATCGACGGCAAGCTCCTGGGCGCCGTCGCCTTCGCCTGGGAGTTCGCCAAGGACCCGATCGCCGGGGTCACGCCGTTCCAGCAGATGGTCCAGTACGTCCGCTCGAGCGACCGCCGGATCGCGGCCGAGGCGGATGAGGACGAGGGTCGGCAGGGCGTCCGCGCCTCCGGCATCGCGCCTCGTGGTCGAGGGGCTGGCGGACGAGGAGGAGGCGTCGGCCTCGTCGCTCGGGCCGGTAGCCGGTCTCGGGGGGGACGCTGGCGGGGATGCGGCCGATCGCGACGCCGCTGGCCGCCTCGGGGTTCGGCCCGCGGGCCCTGGCGCTGCTGGAGGAGCGGTTCCGGCCGATCGGCCTGGCGCCGATGGCCGGCGGCGCCGCGCCGGAGCGGGTGGTCCGCGAGGAGGGGGACAAGCCCCTCGTGCCCGGCGCCCCGCTGAGCATCGCGATGGTCACCGGCGACTTCGACCTCTCGGGCATCGGCACCGTCACCCACGTCGAGGGGGACCGCGTCTACGGCTTCGGCCACCCGATGTTCAGCCTCGGCGCCTGCGAGTTCCCGATGATGACCGGCTACATCCACACCGTCTACCCCCGCGCCAGCGTCAGCATGAAGATGGGCTCGCCGCTGAAGGTCGTCGGCGTGCTCGACACCGACGTCAGCACCGGCGTCGCCGGCCGGCTCGGCCCGAAGCCCGACATGCTCCCGCTGAGCGTCCGGGTCAAGGCGGGCCGCTACTCCGAGCCGCGCACCTACCACGTCGAGATGGTCCGCGAGCCGAACCTGCTCCCGACGCTGGTCATGGCCGTCCTGACCAACGCGATCGACACCGAGGGGAACCTGCCCGAGGAGCTGACCGCGCACATCAAGGCGACCGATCCGCCTCAAGGGCCACGACCCGATCGAGCTCCGCGACACCCTGAGCGGCCCGCGCTACACCGGCCCGATGGGGGCGGCGGCGATGTTCGGCCCGATCGCCTCGATCGTCAACATCCTCGTGCGCAACTCGATGGCGCCGGTCCGGATCGAGGCGATCGACTGCGACGTCGACGATCGACGCCGGGCCGGACCGTCGCCGCGATCGAGTCGGTCCGGCTCGCCTCCGACCGGCTCGAACCCGGCCAGACGCTCCGGGCGTTCGTCACCCTCAAGCCGTTCAAGGGGGACCGGCAGACCGTCGAGGTCGCCCTGCCCGCTGCCCGCCGACCTGCCCGAAGGGGCCTACGAGGCGAGCGTCTGCGACATGGCCAACAGCCTCCGCCGCCAGCTCCGCAACGAGCCGTCGCTGATGGAGCCGCGCGACCTGGACGGCGTCCTCCAGGCGATCCGCGTCCAGACCGAGCCCCGGCGGACCGCCCTCTCGCTGCACGTCCCCCTGCCCGACCGCGGGCTGGCCGTCCAGGGCCAGGCCCTGCCCGAACCTCCCCGGCAGCGCCCGCGCCGTCTTCGCCACCAGCCGCCAGAGCCCCGAGCCCGCCGTCCGCGCCGACCTGATCCGGACGGCCGAGACGCCCTGGGTCGTCGAGGGGACGCAGACGCTCCGGTTCACCGTGGTCAAGGACGCGGGGCTCTCTGTCGAGTGAGTGCGAGCTCTGAGTGCTGAGTGCTGAGCTTCGAGTGCTGAGTGCGATGCTGAGCTTCGAGTGACACGTCCATGAGCTGTGAAGGCCGACGAGGCCAGTCAGAGGGGATGGAATGAACTCGAACACGCACACGAAATGGCCTCGGATTCGCGAGTCCCTGCTCGTCCTCCTCGTCTCAGCACTCAGCACTCAGCACTCAGCACTCCCGGCCTTCGCGAAGCTGGAGACCTGGCGGCAGGAGACCTCGTCCGCGTTCGCCAAGGGGCACCGCGAGCGGGTGGTCATCTCCGACGCGGCCGGGTCCGGCTCGGGCAGGCGCTGGGACCGGTCGGCACGCTCGACGCCGACGCGGGTCTGGGACCTCGCCGGGCGGGCCGACGGGGCGGTCTTCGCCGCGACCGGCGACGCGGGCAAGGTCTTCCGCCGCGAGGCGAAGGGCGACGCCCCCTGGACGGTCGCCTACGACGCGACCGACACCCAGGCGCTCGCGCTGGCCGTCCTGCCCGACGGCCGCGTCTTCGTCGGGACCGGGCCGACCGGCCAGGTCGTCGAGGTGACCGACCCGAAGCACCCGGCCCTCCGCCCCGACCCGGGCGTCAGTACATCTGGGACCTCGCCGCCGACGCGGACGGCAACCTGTACGCCGCCACCGGCCCGACCGGCCAGCTCTGGAAGCTCTCGGCCGACGGGAAATGGTCGCTCCTGCTCGACAGCAAGCACGCCCACCTGCTCTGCGTCGCGGTCGGGCCCGACGGGTCGGTCTACGCCGGCAGCGACGGCGAGGGGCTGATCTATCGGGTCGGCACGGACGGCAAGACCTCGATCGTCCACGACGCCCCCCAGAGCGAGGTCCGCACCCTGCTGTTCGCCCCCGACGGCACCCTCTACGCCGGCACGGCGGCCGAGTCGGGGGGCGGCGGGGGAAGCGGAGGTCCGGGGCGGAGCGGGCCTGTCGCGCTGTCGGGCGGGGCCCCGTTCTCGGAGCCGCACGGGCGCGCCCGGCACGCCGACCGCCGCGGCCCCCGAGCCGCCTCGGCCGGAAGTGGCCATCCCCAAGTCCGCCACGCCGGGCCCTCCGATCGGGGGATCGGCCACGCCCAGGCCGGCCTCGCCGGGCGACAACGCCGTCTACCGGATCGGCCCCGACGGCGTCCCCCGCGAGGTCTTCCGCGCCCGGGTCCTGATCTTCGCCCTCGCCTGGCAGGAGGACCGCCTGCTGGTCGGGACCGGGCCCGAGGGGCAGCTCTACGAGGTCCGCGAACTGCGGCCGCGAGTCGGCCCCGATCGCCCGGCTCGACCACGGCCAGGTCCTCGCGCTGCTCGCCGAGCCGGGCGGGGGCCTGCTCGTCGGCGCCGGCGACCCGGGGGCGGTGCTCCGCCTCGAGCCCGGCCACGTCGCCAGCGGGCACGCTCGTCTCCGACGTCCTCGACGCCAAGCTGATCAGCCGCTTCGGGGCCCTGTCCTGGAAGGCCGACCAGCCCGCCGGCACCTCGGTCGCGCTCCAGGTCCGCACCGGCAACGTCGGCGAGCCCGACGCGACCTGGTCGGCCTGGTCGCCCGAGCAGACCGACCCCGACGCGCTCGAGGCCGGCGGTCCCGCCCGGCCGGTTCGCGCAGTACCGGGCCACGCTCTCGACGCGCGAACCCGGCCGTCACGCCCGAGCTGCGCTCGGTCTCGCTCCGCTACCAGACGGCGAACCTGCCCCCGGAGATCACCAAGCTCGACGTCCCCGACGTCGGCGCCGGCGACGGCGCGACGCGGCAGGCCAAGCTGACGCTCCGCTGGGACGTGACCGACCCCAACGGCGACGAGCTCAACTACACCCTGCACATCCGCAAGGAGGGCTGGCCCGACTGGGTCCGGCTCGGCGACCGTCCCCTGACCGAGACGACCTACGACTGGGACACGACCTCCGTCCCGGCCGGGCCTCTACCGCGTCCGCGTGACCGCGAGCGACCGCCCCTCGAACAACCCCGAGCGACGCCCTGTCCCGCGACCGCGACGAGCGAGCCGTTCATCGTCGATCACGAGGCGCCCGACGGTGACGGTCGCCCCCAAGGCGGGCGGCGCGATCGATCACGCTCAAGGACGACCTCACCCGCCTGGTCAAGGCCGCCTACGCCCTCGACGGCGGCGACTGGGTCCCCATCTTCCCCGACGACGGCCTCTTCGACACCCCGTCGCGAGACGATCACCGATCGCCCTGCCCGACCTCAAGCCGGGGACCCACATCCTGGTCGTCCGCGCCACCGACGCGGCCGGCAACATCGGGGACGGGCGACGCCCTGATCGAGGCCCGCTGAACCGACGATGGCCCCGGCTCAGGCGCTCCTGGCGTGGGGCGAGGCCAGGGGGAAGCCGACCATCCGCTCCAGGATCGCGATCGGGGCCTTCTCAGGGTAGACGAGGCTCCTCCGGCGGACGATGAACGTCTGCTCCAGGGCGTACTGGCCGCTGATGCACGAGTGGCTGGTCGTGTCGGTGAAGACGATCCACGTCGAGTTGGGCGGGAACTCCCAGCGCTCCTTGGGGCACTCCCGCTGGAAGCTCTCGCTCTCCTTCATGAAGTGGTGGAAGCGGAGCATGAACTGGTCGTAAGGGGGCCGGTCGACGACCGGCAGCCCGACCCCCGAGAGGGCCCTCAGCGCCTGGCTCCGGAGCCGCGACAGCGACGACGGCCGGTGCGGCAGGCCCGCCTTGCCCGCGTACCGCCAGGCCAGGGGCTCGAAGCTGTCGGAGGTGACCCAGACCCGCGACCGCTCGGGATGGACGTTGGTGAAGATCCGCAGCAGGCGGTCGCCGTGCGAGGGGCGCGACGGGAACGAGTCGACGTGGATCAGGTCGTTGCGCGACCGCAGCGCGACGCGGCGGCCCTCCTCCTCGATCGGGCGGAAGCTGGCGAAGTCGACCTTCCAGTCGTCGGCATACCGCGAGAGGAACGAGGCCGTGAAGGCGATCGCGCGGTGGGAATAGTCGCGCATCACCCGATGCATCTTCTCGCGCTCGGCCTCGTCCTTCTGGTCGACCCCCTTGAGGAGGTCCTGGGTGGGGCGGTAGCTGATGTTCTTGTGGTACGACGCCTCGACCTGCTTCTGGGCCAGCAGGATCGACCGTTCCTCGGCCGACAGCGCGAAGGGGGTCGTGGGGAAATAGAGGATGTCGCCGGTTTCGAGGCGGCGGTATTGCTCGTCGGAGGCCGTCAGGCCCCGGCCATCGGCGTCGATCGTGACCCTCGCCATTCAGCCCTCCTTGGCTGGCTCCTGGGGCATGGGACGTCCCGGGCGGGATCTTCGCGGATCGCGGCCTCGGCGTCAAGGACAAGCCGTGAGCCTTCCAAGACCGATTGGTGCTCCAGCCCTCGGGGCGGGGCGGCCCCGCGGTCCTCCCGGCACGGCCCCGCTCGTCAGTCGCCCAGCATCAGGGCGTGGTGAAGCGGGGGCCGTCGGAGTGGCCATCCCCGGCGCCGGGGGCGGGATCGACGTCGACGGGGTCGATGACGACGTCGGGCGCTCGGGCGCCGCGTCGCCGTGGAGGAGGCTGCGGCGGTGGATCTCCTCGAGCAGGTGGCCGGCGTCGAAGCGGTCGCCCAGGTAGTAGCGGCGGACGTCGGGGTTGAGCAGGATCTCGCCGGGCGTCCCGTAGGCGAAGACGCGCCCCTCGCGGATCAGGTAGCTCCGGTCGGTCACCTCGATCGTCTCGCGGAAGTTGTGGTCGGTCAGGAGGATGCCGAGGTTGAACCGGGCGGCGAGGTCGCGGATCGCGTCCTGGATCTCGTTGACCGTCTTCGGGTCGATGCCGGCGAACGGCTCGTCGAGCATGATCAGCTTGGGGTCGGTGATCAGCGACCGGGCGATCTCCAGCCGCCGCCTCTCGCCGCCCGAGACGCGGTTGGCCTTGGTCTTGCGGATGTGCGTCAGGCCGAATTGATCGAGCAGCTCGTTCTGGCGGTCGACCCGCTGGCGGCGGTTCAGGGGGCGGGTCTGGAGGATCGCCATCAGGTTGTCCTCGACCGAGAGCTGCTTGAAGACGCTCGAATCCTGCGCCAGGTAGCCCATGCCGGCGCGGGCGCGCTGGTACATCGGCAGGTGGGTGATGTCGCGGCCGTCGAAGCGGACGTTGCCGCCGTCGGCGTCGATCAGGCCGATGGTCATCCGGAAGCTCGTCGTCTTGCCCGCCCCGTTGGGCCCGAGCAGGCCGACGACCTCGCCCTGGTTGACCTCGAAATCGACCCCGTTGACGACCTGTCGGCGTCCGTACCACTTCTCCAGGCCGGTGACTTCCAGCAGGGCCATGGGCCGATCTCCTCCCTGAGAGGGGCCGCGAGGGGCGGGGTCCAAGGTCCGGGGTCCGTCGCCGTCGTCGGGCCCCCGATCAGCGAATCCACTTCATCCGGCCGAGGTAGGGGACGAACGGGACCCGGAAGTCGCGGCTGATCCGGATCGCGGGCCAGATCGGCTTGCCGTGCGGCCAGTAGACGAAGAACGCCTTGCCGGTCAGCAACGACCGCGGGACCTCCCAACTCTCGCGGCCCGTCCGGTCCCAGCCGCGTTCGGGTACGGCCTCGGGGTCGTACCGATCGTCGTTCCTCCAGCCCCGGCTGTCGCGGCTCATGGGGCTGTTGTCGCCGAGCATGAGGAAGCGGTCCGGCCCGATCGGGTAGTCCTTCGGCTGGAGCTGCTGGAGGAACGCGAACCGCGAGGGGTCGGCCAGGTTGTCGAACAGCTCGATCGCGTTCCTCGGGTCGCGCTCGTCCCACAGGTTGCCGAAGTCGGACTGGCCCGGGTTCAGGGTATAGTAGATATCGCGTTTCAGGACAAGGCCGCTCACGGCGATCGACGACCCGACCGCCGTGATCCCCGCCGGCGCGAGGTCCGCCTGGGTGGGGATCGGCGGGGGATTCGACCCGTCGTCGTAGACCAGCCCGTCGCCGAAGATCGCGCGGCCGTCGACCTCCAGGGTCAGGCGGCCGTCGATGTTGGCGAACCGGATCGCGTGCGACCCCTTCCCGACGACCCCGCTCGGATCCTTGCCCGAGCGTCGTCTCGCCGTGCCGGAGCGTCGCGACGCCGGTGGTCAGGTCGATCTCGCAGCGGTTGGCGACCCCACCCTCGACCAGCTCGAACCGGACCGACCCGCCCGGGGCGTCCACCCGGAGGTTGGCCGACAGGCTGAGGTCGCCGACCCAGTGCGGCTGCATCCACGAGCCGTCGAAGTCGCCGCGGGAGTCGGCCGTCAGGTTGGTGTTGTACGAGTAGAAGTCGGTGATCAGGGTCGATCGCGGAGGGCGCGGGAGGGCACGGTCGTTCTGGATCGCGTCCCATTGCTCGGGGTCGGGGACGAGGTGCCGGTACCGCATCTCGGCTTCCCGGCCCGGCCCGGCCGAGGCGACGAACGTCCCCGGGTCCTCCTCATCCTCCTTCCACGACGGCGACGCCCAGCGCCGCCATTCCGGCCGGCCCTTCAGCGCGGTCGCGCGATGGCCGTCGTCGTAGACCATCATCTCCATCGCGCGCTGGTGGCGCAACGGCTTCCGCTCCAGGCGGAAATCCTTGCTGTCGGGGGGCTTGATGTAGATGTCGCCGTGCCAGACCCGCAGCCCCTCGCCGGGGAGGCCGACCAGCCTCTTGATGTAGCTGACCTCGGGCTCCTCCGGATATCGGAAGACGACGACGTCCCACCGCCTCGGGTCGGAGGCCCCCGGCAGGAAGGGCATGTCGTAGATGAACTTCATCACCAGGATGCGGTCGCCGTTGAAGGTCGGGGCGTCGGCCAGCGTCGCCTGATAGCGGCAATTGACGCACGTCCCGGCGACGACCGTCGCCGACGGCCGCGACGGGCCCGACCGGAGCCGGAACCCGCCGATCCCCACGGCGCGCGACCCGTCGTCCTCGGCCGAGGCGTTGACCGCGTAGACGTAGCCGCACTGCGGGCAGGTCACCTCCTTGTGGCGGCCCATCAAGGTCGGCGCCATCGACCCGGTGGGGATGACGAACGCCTCGGCCTCGAACCCGCGGACCAGAAGCGCGAGGATCATCGCCACGACGATCGCCTCGACCGTCTCGCGGTGCCCCTCCTTCTCCTTCGCCTTGCCCGCACCCTTCTCCTTGGGCTTGGCCGCCTTGGGGTCGGGCTTCGGGACGTCGTGGCGAGTCGCATAAGAGCGTGGCATCGTCGGAGGTTCCGGGTGATTGCGGGCGGCGTCTGGGAACAGATCAAGAGGGACCTTGAATCGTCCTTCGAACCGTCCATGGCCCCTCACCAATGGTCTCGTACTCGGCCGGCGTCAAAGCCGCGATCGCCAACACCTGGCGCAGCTCGGTCTTGGAGAACTTCGCGGTCGGACCGCGTAGTGCCTCATGAAGCAGCGTCTGACGCTCCAGAGCCGACTTGCCACGGAACTGCGCCGAGACGATGACCCCGGAGATGCCATCGTCATCTTCTAAATGAACATGCTCGGGATTAAAGCGGAGGCGGAGAACCTCCTCTACTTTTTCTTTGAGGTCCACAACGCTACCCCTCGGTCAACGACCACCTGTGCTGCATTTAAAAGGTCCGATGAATTCTTTTTGAGTGCGTCCCCACGGACTCCCTGGAGGCGTCCTTTGCGGTTCAGAAACGCCCTCAAGCTGGCTTCGGAGGCGAAGCGGAGGTTATTGTGCCAAAGGGCAATAACCTCGTTCATCGCGACTCGCAGGGCGAGAGCATATCCTTGGACCTCCGCTTCGGGGATACTCTTCCTCCGCGCCCTCTCATCCATGTTGAGCAAGGCACTGGCTTTGAGTAGGTCTTCCAGATCATGCCGCCCTTCGAAGGTACTGTCTCTTTGCCACCGAAAAGCCCTCAAGATGCATTCGACGGCGAGTCCGCTGCAATACATCGCAAGGGCATAGCTTCCACCGGCGTTGTGGATTTCCCGCGCTTGCCGCATTCGCTCGATGCCAGCCCGATAGTATTCCTTTCCTTCGAATTTCATCGCCCGAACTCAAGGCCGCTCCTCGGCCCCGGCCCTACCGTCTGATGTCCTGTTCGATCCCGAGGGCCGCCCCTTCACCGAATGTACCGAATTTCGCGGGGATCGGGAACCCAATACAGCGACCGGCCGAAGACCTGGAGCGGGACCACCTGCCCGGGCAGGTGGACCAGGAACGGCTTGCCCAGGAACAGGTCGCCCCGCACGACCGGGCTGCCGACCCAGAACCGCGAGTCGTTCGACACCGGGCTGTTGTCGCCGAGCACGAAGAACTCGTCGGGCCCGAGCTGGTAGGGCGCATCGACGCCGAATGGGCGGCGGGGGAGGCCGGCCATCGTGCCCGTGTAGTAGACGTCGCGGAAGACCTTCAGGCCGTCCACCGTCATCGACCCGCCCCGCACCCCCAGCGCCACGGGGCCCGGAGGACGCCCAGGGCCGATCGCCGGGTCGTCGTAGTCGATCGGGTCGAACAGGAGTGCGTCGTCGATCGCGACCGACAGCCGGCGATCCATGACCGACGCCTCCAGCAGCATCGGCCGACCCACCGGGAGCGGCGCGAGGGGACCATCCTTGACCCGGACAGGAGGGAGCTTCCGTCCGTTGCGACGGACCTCGGGCACGCCGCCGCCGACCGGCAGGGAGACCACGAACCGATCGGCGCCGGAGTCGAGCCGCACGAGGACCGCGCGGGCGTCGGGCCCGACGGTCACGCGGGCCTCGACCATCAGGTCGTTGACGACGTTCTCGCCGCGGAGGTCGCCGCCGTTGTACGGGTTGAAGTCGTAGACCAGGGCGTACCGGGCCCGGTCGGGCTCCCAGTGGCGGTATTCGACCCAGTCGGGGAGGTCGGGGCCGTCGCCGGCCGGAGCGTGGACGAGCCGCGACCCCTCCGCGTGCCATCCGCTGGGCGGCCTGTCCACCCCCTTGTAGCGGCGGAACTGCAGGCGAGGGTAGCGGTCGGAGTCGCGGGGGACGAAGGCGTTGTCGTAGACCAGGACGCGCGTGGCGCGCTGCTCGGCGAGCGTCTTCCGCGCGATCCGGCCGTCGATCTGGACGTCGCCGCCGACGACCTGGACCGTCTCGCCGGGCAGCCCGACCACGCGCTTGACGTAGGGCTGCGACGGCTCGCCCGGGTAGTGGAAGACGGCGACCTCCCACCGCCTCGGCCGCCGGAAGTCGTAGAGGAGCTTCTGGACGAGCACGCGGTCGCCGCCCCCCTCGACCGCCGGCACGCCGTCGAGGTCCTTCTGCCCGCAGTTGGGGCAGACCGGCCGCCCCGGACGCCCCTCCTCGTCGACCCCCAGCGCGAACCGGAATCCGCAGTTCGGGCAGACGACCTCGCGGTGGTTGCCCAGCAACGTTGGCGCCATCGACCCGGTGGGCACGATGTACGCCTCGGCGGCGAACGTCCGGAACACGATGATGCTCAGCGCCAGCACCACCAGGAACTCGGCCGTCTGCCGCACGACGCCGGGGACCGGGGGCTGGGCGCGAGGCCCGGCCCTCCCCTCGGCGGCGGGGTCCTCGGCGGCGCGATCGGGGGGCTTGTCCGGGGTCATGCGTGCCGCGCCCTCCTCGTCCTCAGCCCTCGCTGTCGTCGAGGACCGAGAGGAACGCCTCCTGCGAGATCTCGACGTTGCCGACCTGCTTCATCCGCTTCTTGCCTTCCTTCTGCTTCTCCAGGAGCTTCCGCTTGCGGGTGATGTCGCCGCCGTAGCACTTGGCCGTCACGTTCTTGCGCAAGGCCGAGATCGTCTCGCGGGCGATGACCCGGCTGCCGATGGCGGCCTGGATGGCGACCTCGAACTGGTGCCGATCGATCTCCCCCCG
Organism: uncultured Planctomycetaceae bacterium; assembly: GCA_963708145.1. GTDB lineage: Bacteria > Planctomycetota > Planctomycetia > Isosphaerales > Isosphaeraceae. The sequence continues at coordinate 2,628,181 of OY970189.1, forward strand.
GAGCTTCTTGACCAGCTTCCGCCCGCGACGCTCGGCATGGGCCCGGTGGACCACCACCGACAGCGCATCGACCCGCGCCCCGGCCACCAGGATGTCGAGCCGGCACAGGTCGCTGGCGCGGTAGCCGATCAGCTCATAGTCCATCGTCCCGTAGCCGCGGGTGGCGCTCTTCAGCTTATCGTAGAGGTCGTAGATCATCTCGGCCAGGGGGAGCTCGTAGGAGAGGATGGCGCGGGTCGGCGTGATGTACTCGGTCTTCAGGTAGGTCCCGCGGCGGTCCTCGCAGAGCTGCATGATGGCGCCGATCGAGTCGGACGGGAGGATGAAGTTGACCCGCGACACCGGCTCGCGGAACTCCTCGATGTCGCCCGCGTCGGGGATGCGCGTCGGGTTGGAGATGTGCAGCGTCTCCCCCTTGCGGGTGACGATCTCATAGGTGACCGTCGGCGCCGTCTGCACCAGCGACAGGTCGCTCTCGCGCTCCAGCCGCTGCTGGACGATCTCCATGTGGAGCATGCCGAGGAAGCCGCAGCGGAAGCCGAACCCCAGCGCATCGGAGGTCTCGGGCTCGAACGTGAAGCTGGAGTCGTTCAGCGCCAGCTTCTGGAGCGCCGTGCGGAGGTCCTCGAACTGGTTGTGCGTGGCGGGGAACAGCCCGCAGAAGACGACCGGCACCGGCTCCTGGTAGCCCGGCAGCGCCTCGGAGGCGCCGCGGCGGGCGTCGGTGATCGTGTCGCCGATGCGGACGTCGGAGAGCCTCTTGATGTTGGCGGTCACGTAGCCGACCTGGCCGACGCCCAGGTCGTCGCAGGCGACCTCGCGGGGCCGGAACCGGCCCAGGCCGATGACCTCGTGCTCGGTGCCTGCCGGCCATCAGGCGGATCTTCTGGCCCACGCGGAGCGTGCCGTCGACCACGCGGACGTAGATGACGACCCCCTGGTAGTCGTCGAACTTCGAGTCGAAGATCAAGGCCCTCAGCGGGGCGTCGGGGTCGCCGGAGGGGGGCGGGACCCGTTCGACGATCGCGCGGAAGACGTCGAGGACCCCCTGCCCCGTCTTGGCGCTGACGGCCAGCACCTCGGCCGGGTCGATCCCCAAGCGTCGCCATGATCTCCTCGCGGACCTCGTCGGGGCGCGACGCCTGCATGTCGATCTTGTTCAGCACCGGGACGATCGCCAGGTCGTCGGCGATGGCCAGGTAGGCGTTGGCGACCGTCTGCGCCTGGACCCCCTGCGTGGCGTCGACCAGCAGGATCGCCCCCTCGCACGCCGCCAGGCTGCGCGAGACCTCGTAGTGGAAGTCGACGTGCCCGGGGGTGTCGATCAGGTTCAATTCGTAGGGCTGGCCGTCGAGCGTGTAGTTGATCGCCACGGCGCGGGCCTTGATCGTGATCCCTCGCTCGCGCTCCAGGTCCATGTCGTCGAGCAACTGCTCGCGGAACTCGCGCTGGGTGATCGCCCCCGACTGGAGCAGGAACTGGTCGGCCAGCGTGCTCTTGCCGTGGTCGATGTGCGCCACGATCGAGAAGTTGCGGATGAACTTGGGGTCGAAGGCCATGAGCGGGGGTCCAGGGGATGATCCGTCCGCGATCCCGACGACCGCGGCAATCGGGGCCGAGGGCCGGTCGGCCGACGGGACGGACCGGAAGGCGACGCGACCGGCGCCCCGGCCCGCGAGGCGGGAACGATTTCGCCGCCGGCCCCTAGCTCCGATATCTTCTCTCGTCTCAGGAACTTAGGAGACGACCCGCGTGCACGGGGCGGGGGCCGGGGGACGGACACGATCCATTATAGCGGGACCATGCATGGCCGTTAAGTTCAGGACCCCGACGGAGACGTGGGCAGGGTATCGGCAACCGCGGCCCTCACGCCTCCCTTCTTATAATAATATCGCTGACGCCCACCGTCGCGTCCCGCGATTCCGACGGTGACATCCGGCGCGGCCCATTTGGCTTCGTTTCGGGAAACGCACCCTCGCGGCCCGCCTCGGGCCCGGGGTGTTACGACCTATCTATATCAGGTTAAAACACTTGTGTTCAGAATGATCGGGCCGGTTCCCGCCGGCTCCGGGGGTCGATCCGGCCCGGATATTCGACGAAAAGTGTCATACGAAGAATGCGGCATCCGGGGAGACCTGGCGACTGGTGTCCGAACCTGGCGGGGATGGAGACGACCGTCTATCCTCCGATCGGTCGAGCGTCTAGAATACGGCGGTTGGATGGATGTTCAGCGCGATCCGAGCCCGGAGGGAGGTCCCGATGAACTGCGTCTCGGCGCTCTCGACCGAGCGGTCCACGCGGGCGGCGACCCGCGCGGTGGTGGACCGCGCCTCCGCCGCGATGGCCGGCGGGCCCGCCGACCTGGCGCTGGTCTTCGCCTCGATGCACCACGCCGACGGCCTGGGTTCGATCGCCGAGGAGGTCCGCCGCCTCGGCCTGGGGAGGCACGTCCTGGGATGCACCGGCGAGACGATCGTCGGCGAGGACCGCGAGGTCGAAGGAGATCCGGCGCTCAGCCTCTGGTCGATCCGACTGCCCGGCGTCGGCCTGCGTCCGCTCCGCCTGGCATTCGACGAGGGGGGCTTCCCCGGCTGGGACGACGCCTCTCCGCCGATCCGGGACGGGGCGTCCGTCCTCCTGCTGGGCGACCCGTTCTCGTTCCCGACCGACCCCTTCCTGAAGCGGGTCAACGAGGGGACGCCGGGCGTGCGGGTGATGGGCGGGATGGCCAGCGGCAGCCATGAGCCGGGCCGCAATCGCCTCGTGCTCGACGGCGACGTCTACGAGGATGGCGCCGTCGCGGTCGCGATCGAGGGAGACGGGTCGCTGGCCATCCGGACCGTCGTCAGCCAGGGTTGCCGGCCGATCGGACGGCCGATGATCGTCACGAGGACGGAGGGGAACCTGATCCGGGAGCTGGGCCGTCGGCCGGCGCTGGAGGTCCTGCGCGACCTGTTCGCGACCCTCCCGCCCGACGACCAGAGGCTCGTGCAGCAGGGCCTGCACATCGGCCGGGTGATCAGCGAGTATCGCGAGACCTTCGGGAGGGGCGACTTCCTGGTCCGCAACGTGCTCGGGGCCGACGAGGCGGGGGGGATCGCCATCACCGACGTCGTCCGCGTCGGCCAGACGGTCCAGTTCCACGTCCGCGACGCCGAGACGGCCGACGAGGACCTCCGCGGCCTGCTGGAGGGGGCGAGCCGCGACTCGCGGGCGGCCGGGGCCTTGCTGTTCAGCTGCAACGGCCGGGGCTCGCGCCTCTTCGACGTGCCCGACCACGACGTCGGCACGATCCGCGACGTCCTCGGCCCCGTCCCGGTCGCGGGGTTCTTCGCGATGGGGGAGATCGGCCCCGTCGGCGGCGAGAACTTCGTCCACGGCTTCACGGCCAGCGTGGTCCTGTTCGAGGAGGCCCGGACGGCCCCGGCCTGACCGTGCCCCGCCCCGGCCGGGACATCGGGGAGGGGCAAGAAACCCGCCCGCGAAGGGCACGCGGGCGGGTCGTGGCAGGAGGCCGGCGCAGGTCGGGGCGCGCCCCGGGGGAGCCGACCGGTGAGGATCTCGGAATACACCGTCGAGCCGGACACCTTGATGCATATCGAAGGCTCGGCGGGCGAAGGCGCGGAGCTCATCGGCGTCACGGTGGACGATCCGCCGCTGGCGATCGTGACGGCGATCAACACGTTCGTTTCCAGGCCTCGGAAGAAGCCGTCCCGTCGCGTGGACAACTGGATCGACCGCGCAATCCCGCTCGGGAGCCTCTGGGGCCAGCAGATGGTCCGGCAATTCGGCTGGGAATGGTCGGGCGTCGTCTTCCACGATCACGGCGATACGAGGACGATCGGGGTATTCGCCAAGGACCGGTCCCTCGCCATCTATCCGTGGCACTTCGTGTTCGGCTGCTTGGAAAACGACGCGACGGTGACGATCCTGCTCTCCTTCAACATGCTCGCCGCGGGAAAAGTCCCCGCGCGGAAGCGGGGCGAGTACGTGAACATCATGGATCACGTCCACCACATTGTCCCGCCGGGCTGACGAGCCCGCGGAGGGTGGGCACCTTATCCGATCATCCATGAATCGGATGGTGGGCGGTGCCCAGCCCACCCCGCCGCGCCCCGGACCTGCCCGACGCCGGTCGGGGAAAAAGAAACCCGCCCGGGCGGGTGGCCGGGGCGGGTCGCGATCCGAGACGACGGCGGGACGGGTCGGCCTCAGCGCGGGGCCGGCGGGGCGTTATCCGCGCGCTTCCGGTTCGACTCCTCCTTCTCGCGATTGTAGTTGTCCTCGATGTCCTTGCGGACCGGGTCGGTCGCGTCGGCCGCCTGGTCGCGCAGGACGACCGAGCCGTCGGGGCGGACCAGCAGCGTCGTGGCCGGCACGTCGAAGCGGTTGCCCTGGGCGCCGATCGGCGGCATGAGCTGGTCGCCCCCCGTCACGTCGAGCACGACCAGGTGGCTGGTGTAGTCCACCTTGCGGGATTGGGGCTTCTTGTCCGAGCCGTCGATGACCGGGATGGGGGTCGAGGCGGTGTCGCCGACGACCTCGCCCGGCGCGGCCTCCCAGTTCCGGACGACCGTGACCCCGTCCTCGGGGGTCCAGCGCGTCACCTGGAAGGTGACCTTCTCGGCGCGGCGATCGGGCGACTTCTTCAGCGCGTACGTCGTCACGTCGGCGGGCATCGTCACCTCGTCGGTCGGGTCGCTCCAGGGCCCGAACAGCTCGATCGTCTTGGTGTCGACGCCCGGGCTGACGTCCTCCCGGTCGCGATTCGGGTTGTAGACGACGATCCGGGCCCGGAAGCGGTAGGTCCGGTCGGGCTCGACGGTGAAGTCGAGGCCGCGGACCATCAGGGTCTCCTCCTCGGACTTGGGGAAGTTCATGAGGTCGCCGCCGCCGCCGGCCGACATGCCCAGTTCCACCGGCTCGCGCATCACCGGCTCCGGCCGGATCATGTTCTCGCGGGCCATCTCCATGCCGGTGCGCGCCCATGCCGCCGGGCTGCGGCGCGAGCGTCCTCTTCTCCTCCGGGACGAGCCGCGCGACGTGGACGCCGCGCCAGCGGCCGGTGTTGAGGAACGGGAGCGGGTCGACCAGCGCCTCGAACCGGACCGTCTCGGGCGTCAGCTCGTCTTCGACCTCGGGGAGGTTGTAGAGGATCTGGTTGTTCCTCTCGACGTCGATCGGCTCCCACGACGACCACGAGCCGTCGGACTCGAGGGCCTGGCGCTCGAGCTCGAGCCTTTTGAAGTGCGGATAGGCGACCTCGGGCCGCTTCAGCGCGTTGAAGTAGTTCTCGCGGAGCTTCTTGTAGTCGAGCACGCCGGTGACGGCGACCCAGCGCACCCCCCTGGTGGTCTCCTTCCACGGCCCCATGGACTCGGGCGCGGCCTGCTCCTCCTTCTTGGCCACCTGCCCCGCGCCGATCAGCGACGCTTTCAGCTCCCTCTCCTTGCGCTCCTGCTCCTTCTTCTCCTCCTCCTTCTTCTTCGCCTCGCGCGCCGCGGCCTTGCCGCGGCGGCGTTTCTGGGTCGGCTCCTCGGTCTTCGTCGCGGCCTCGTCGAAGATGCGCTGGCCGTCGGCGTTGAGCTCGTAGAGCTGCGCGCCGCCGCGGCCGGGGAAGGCGACCAGCTCGGTCGGGGCGATCAGCTCGGGCGTGTCGCGGATCAGGCCGGCGCCCGGCTGCGGATAGGCCCAGGCGTGGCTCGGCGTGTAGGTGGCGGCGACCAGCAGGTTCTTGGCCTGCTCGTCCACCTTCTTCTCGAATTCGGGGGTCTTGATCCCCCCCTCCGCGAGCTTCTTGAGGATCTGCTCGGGGTCCTGCTTGCGGTTGATGTTCGACTCGGCCGCCTTGGCGTGCGAATCGACCTGCTCGGGCGTCAGGTCGATCGTCGGGCGGGTCGCCGCCTTGAACAGGAAGAGGAGGCAGAGGGCGGACGCCAGGGTCACCACGACCTTCTCGCCGTGGCGCAGCCCCAGGGCCTTGAGCTTCTCGACCGATGCGTTACTGGCCATGATGGGGATACCTCTGGGGATCGTCTCGGGGACACCTGTCGGGCCCGCGGGGCGTGCAAGCGGACGGCCCCGGTCGGCCCGTCGCGGGATCGGTCGTCGCGGGGCCGTTCACGACCTCGCCCCGCGCCGCGCCGGGCGCGGCCGGGGGCGTCGCGGGGGCCTCGGCCTTCGGGGCCGCCTCCTCCTTGGCGGCCGGCGGCTCGGCCTTCGGCGCCTCCTCCTTGGCGGCCGGCGGCTCGGGCTTCGCCTCGGGGGCCTGCGGCTTGGGGGCTCGGCCGCGGGCGCCGCGACGGCCTCGGCCGCGGGCGCCTCCGCCTGGCTCGGCGGGGGGGCGGGCTCGGGCGGGGGCGCGTTGTAGAACCGGGCCTGGCCGTAGATCGTCACCTCGACGATGTAATAGTACGGGTCGTGGATCGTCACGGCGGTCGTCTGCCTCGCGATCTGCTCCTCCATCTTCTTCTTCTGCGCGATGTCCATGCCGCGGATGTCCAGGCCCGACTTCCGCCGGGTGGCCGCCGGGCCCCCGCCGGGCATCATCGGCCGGTTGATGAAGGGGACCAAATTCCCCGGCCCCGGCGGCCGGTTGCGCATGCTCATCATGGGGTCGCCGTAGTTCGCGAAGTTCTCCCCCTTCTCGGGCTTGACGACCGGGGCGGTGGGCTTGGCCATCTCGAAGTCGACGACCTGGATGGCCATCGGCGAGTTCTCCAGGGCCACCAGGAAGTCCTGGACGTGGTCCTGCTCGATCAGGACCGACATCTGGAACGGGAGGACCTTGTACTGGGGGCTGGGGGTCTTGATGAAGTAGACCTCGCCGGGCTCGTTCGGCCCGGGGGCGCCGGGGACGCCGCCGGGGGCGGCCGCGGGATCGGGAGGGGGTGCGCCTCCGCGGGGGGGGCGTTGGGGTCGGCCGGCGCGGCCGGCGCGGCGGGCGCCGGCGGCGGCGGGCGGGGTCATCGCCTGGGAAGGCTCGAGCTGGTCCCCCTTGGCCAGCGAGAGCTGGTCCTGCGCCGCGGCGGTGCCGACTTCGAGCAGGTTGATCTGCTTGATGATCGCCGTGTTCCAGTCCTTGGCGTCGCGGTTGACGTCGGCGACCACCTGGAGCAGCGTGCGCTGGACCCAGAGCCGCTCCTGCGCCGCCCAGATCTTGCCCAGCCCCGGGGTCTGCTCGATCGAGAACTGCGCCGGCTTCAGGAGCTCGTTCTCCTGGGGCGCGGCGACCACGCCGGTCCCCTCGATCGTGTTGAATGGGTGGAACGTCTCGTAGACCTGGGTCACGAACTTGGGGTAGGCGGTGACGTAGTCGATGATCGCCATCTGGACGTCGCGGAGGTCGACGTTCTCGGGCCACTTGCGGCCCCAGGCGCGGAACCGATCCTCGACGATCTTCGGCCAGGTCAGCAGCGGCGCCTGCCTCGCGTAGAGCTTCTGGTGCGAGACGAGGACGTCGCGCGACAGCGTCTCCTTCTCCTTGTCGACCAGCGGCTTGTACTGGGCGTTGGGGACCTCGCCGTTGGCATATTTCTGGACCCCGGTGTCGGCCTCCTTGATCTCGGCGCTCTTCTTCGCCGCCGCGTCCTTGACGGGGCCCGAGCCGACGGCGTAGGCGATCACCGGCAGGAGCGCCGAGATGCCGACGGCGATCCAGAAGCGATACTTGATGGCCTGCCTGAGGATGTCCTTGAGTTGGTCCATGGTCGCGATGGCCTTCGGGGTTCGACGGACGGGTGTCAGTTCGCGGCGACGTCGCGGGGGGCGGGCGATCGGCCGCCCATGCCGGCCCGGATCGGGGGAGTTCGGCTCACCTGGGCGCCCCCGGCGGCGCGGGGGCCGCGGCGGGCGCGCCGGGCGCCGGGGCGCCGGGCAGGCCGGCCGCCGGGGCGCCGGGCAGGCCGGCCGCCGGGGCGACGGGGCCCGGCCCCGCCACCGCGCCGGCGACCTCCTGCGACACCTTGGCCGAGGCGGCCTCGATGTCCTTCTCGGTCGGCTGGGCGGCGGCGCCGCCGCCTTGAACTTGTCGGCGTCGGCGACCTTCTTGGCGATCTCGGCCAGCTTCGCACCCCTCTCCTCTTTCGTCTTGGGCTGCTCCTCCGGCTTGGGGGGCTGCCAGACGAACTGGATCAGGAAGTCGGTGCGGGTGTGCGTGACCATCTTCTTCGCGTCCCCCGGGAGGCCGCCCATCATGCCCGGGCCGCCGCCCATCATGCCCATGCCGCCCGGCATGCCGGGGATGCGGGAATCGATCGCGAACCGCTGCTGGCCCCCGAAGGCGGGCCCGCCCGGGGGCTGCGCCGGGCGGCGGCGCGCCTCGGCGCCGGGCGTGCCCGTCGTCGCGGCCGGGGGCGTGGCGCGGCCGAGGATCGGGACGGGGTTGTCCGACATGCCGTTGTTCTGGGCCCCCTTCTCGTTGGTCCACTGCCGATCCACGCTCATCCACGACAGCGCCACGTTCTTGACGCCGTAGAGCCGCATCTCGGGCGTCATCAGCCGCGGCAGGACCTTCTGCACGAGGAAGGCGTGCGGGCCGAACGCGGTGACCGGCTTGCCCGGCGGGGGCCGCAGGTCCTCGGCCGTCGGGTTCGGGTTGTAGTGGTGGCCGACGACCTGGATGATCCACCCCGGCCCGAGGGGGGGTTGTCGCGGTCGTACGGGTGCCATCAGCCTCTTGAACTCGTCGTGGAGCACGCCGGCGTTGTTGAACCACTCGGCGGCGACGTCGTTGCGCCAGACCGGCTTGATCGCGTCGATGTGGACGCGGAGCCGGTCGATCGCCTGCGTGTCGTCGGGCTTGTTGGGGTCGAGCTTGTAGTCGCGGACCGGGTCGAGCAGGCCGGCGTTGAGCACCTTCAGGAACTGCGGCCAGGTGGCGCGCTCGCCGACGCCGCCGACCAGCGAGTTGCCCTCGGCGAACTTGGCGCTCCACTCCCCCTTGGCCGCGTCGTACTCGGTCTGGTACCGCGCCCCCGTCTCGCTGGCCGACTTGGCCTGCTTGACGGCCTGGTCGAACTGCTCGGTGCTGACCTTGGCCAGCACGCGGTAGTCGCCCAGGAACAGCGCCGAGAAGCCGAGCATCAGCAGCGCCGAGGCGGCCAGGGCCCACGGCTTCTTGGCGCGGATCAGCCGCACCTGCTCGATCTCCGGCGGCAGCAGGTTGGTGCTCAGCCCGCCCGTGCCCAGCCCCTGGACCGCCAGGCCATAGGCCACGGCGAACGACATCAGGTTCTCCTGGAACTGCGGCGCCGTCTTGACGTCCTCGCCGACCAGCCGGTAGAACGCCTCGAGCTTCTCGACCTCGAAGCTGAGGTTCTGCTGGAGGAACTTCTGCAGCCCCGGCAGCTTGAACCCGTTGCCCAGGCCGATCACCTTGCTGATCTTGGCGGTGCGGTTGGTGCTCGTGTAGAAGCCGATCGAGCGGTTCAGCTCGCTGGCGAAGTCGTTGAACACGCCGCGCATCGCGGTGAAGATCGACCGGGGGTCGGGCGCCTTGGTGGCGTTCCGCTTCAGGTGCTCGGCCTTGGCGAAGGTGAGCTTCAGCTCCTTGGTCAGGGCGCGGGTGAAGTGGTTGCCGCCGATCGGGACGTTCCGCTGCCAGATCCGGCTGCCGTCGGTGATGATCAGGTCGGTGTTGTCGGCGCCGATGTCGATCAGCACGACCGAGGTGCCCTTCTCGACCGTCGGCCGCGCGGGCGGCCTGGCGGCGGGCTCGCCCTCGGTGTCGCCCCCCTTCCCCTTGGCGGCCTCGCCCTCGGCCGGGGGGGCGACCTCCCGGAGCTGGTCGAACGTGATGAAGTTATAGAGCGCGATCGGGCCCATCTGGACGACGTCGACCTCGATCCCGGCGACGCGGAACGGCAGGATCGCGCGGTTGATCTGGTCGCGCTTCATCGCGAACAGGCCGACCTCGGCCATCGCGAACTCCTCGTCCTCGTCGGCCTCGCCGCCGATCTGCTGGTAGGCCCAGACCACCTCCTCCAGCGCGAACGGGATCTGCTGCCTCGCCTCGAACTTGACGATGTCGGGGATCCGCTTCTTCTCGACCGGCGGCAGCTTGATGAACTTGACCAGCCCGGCCTGCCCCGGCACGCTGATGGCCACCTTGCACCCCTTCAGCTCGTTCCGCTCGAGGAACGTCTCCAGCGCCTCGCGGACGAGCTGGTCGGGGTCGGCGTCGGGCTGGCTGAGGATCTTGGGGTATTCGATGTAGTCGAAGGCCTCGGCCGTCACCTGGTCGGCCGATTCGCCCGGGATCAGCTTCAGGGCCTTCAGCGCGGCCTGGCCGATGTCGAGCGCCAGACGGGCTGGATCTTCGCCATGGCGGTCGGTCTCCTGTTGCACCCCGGCGGCGTCCCGTCGCGGGCCGGGCGAGTCGCGTCGTGAGATCCGGATCGGTTTCGAGCTCGGGCGCGTTCAGAAAGGATCGGAGGCCCGCCGGGCCCGAGATCCGGGCCGGTCGACGGGGAGGTCCCACGCTAGCACAGGGATCGGCCCAGCGTCAACGCGGCACGGCCCCGCCGCCGGGGGCCGACCGGCCCGGGCCTCGGCACCCCGACTCTCCTTGGACGTCCGGCCCGCGCCGAAAGTTCCGACGCCCCCCGGGAGCGCGCGCCGGAGGGCCGGCGCGGCACGCCGGGCCGATCCCCGCATCTCGCCCGGATCGATGTAGTTTAACATGCGGACGGGCGACGGGCACGGCCCGGTCGGATTCCCGCAGGGCCATTCCCAGGTCGGTGATCGGGATGGGTGGCCGGGGCCAGGCGCCGGCCACCCGGTCCGGCCCGACTCCCAAAAAACCGACCTCGGAATGACCCTGCGGATTCCCGGCGTCACCGCCGAGGGCGGGGCGACGACGGGGGCCGGGTGGCGGTGTCGGAGGGGGTGGCGGGCCGTCGCGGGCGGGCGGGCTCGTCGTCGGGGGACTCGGCGACCGTCTCGACCTTCAGGTCGTCGAACTTCGCCTCGCCGAAGCCGGCCAGGCCGAGCGTCACGGTCATCGTCCCCTTGGTCGCCGCGCGGCGGAACAGGATCACCTTCGACATCTGCGGGAGGGCCTGGGCCCGATACTGCAGCGCCTCGCCCCCGATCGAGTCGCTGATGATGACACCCCCCGCCCCCGACGGCGACGGCACCTCCTTCTGGACCCAGACCGAGATCCGCAGGAACTGGCCGGGGACGACCGGGATCGGCGGCGTGCGGATCGCCGCGATCGGGTGGTCGAAGAATGGCGGGTTCTTGTCGATCAGGTTCTTGTCGTCCGGCTCGACGGCCATCCGGAGGATCTTGCCGTGGCCGATCATGGGGGGCGTCTCGTCGTCGGCCTCGGCATCAGGCCTGGACCTGGACCTGGCCGAAGACTTGGACTTGGCGGCAGCCTTGGACTTGGGGGGGGGGTCGGCCGCAGCGTCGAGACGCTCGCCTTGATCCCCTCCTGCCGATAGCCGACATCGACCCACCCCCCCTCGGCGAGCGACTCGTGGTCGTCGAACGACCCCGACGGGAGCAGGTTGCGCCAGTAGGGCTTCTTCATCCAGTCGAGCCAGATGTAGTGCTGCGGCAGGGTGTTGAAGGCGACCAGGGGCGGGCTCGCCACGGGGGGGACGAACACCGGCGGCTTCTTCACCTCCTTGGGCGCGGGGATGAAGTTCGACCGCAGCGGGCGGGGCTTGGGCTCGTCGGGGGGCGCGACCGCGCGGATCATGGCGCCGAACGCCTTCTCCCAGTGGGCGCGCATCAGGTGGCGCAGGGCCCTGCCGGAGCGCCGGGCCTCGTCCCAGGCGAGCAGGTAGTCGTCGGGGCTGCCGCCGACGGCGCGCTCCATCGCCTCCTGCGCCGACTTGATGCTCTCCTCCGACTTGGCCAGCAGCTCGGCCTCGTCGTTGGGGATCGGCTGGCCGGGGGCCAGCGGCGGGCGTCTTCGGGTCGGTCGGGTCGTAGAGCTTGTGGCCGTCGGCGACCAGCCGCCCGATGACGTCGGCGACCCACTGGTGCATGATCCTCGCCTGCTCGATGGCCAGCTGGACGGCCATCGGGCGGACCCGGGCGATCTGCGCCTCGATCCGCCCGACCAGGGCGGCGTCGGTGGTCACCAGCACCATCGCCGTCATGCCGAAGTCGGGCAGGACGACCCGCACCCCCCCCGGCACCCGCTGGCGGCGGCCGAGCTCGTCGAGCGGGCGGACGCCGCCGGGGGTGATCTCGTAGCCCTGCGCCGACTCGGCGCGGGGATCGTCAGGTTGACCTCGTTCATCGCCGCCTGCGGCGGCTGGTGCTGCGCCCCGAAGGCGAAGTCGCCGACCAGCAGCAGCACCCCCTTGCGGTCGACGGTGGGGATCGCCGCGGCGCGGATGCTCGGGTGCGGGTCGTACTCCTTGACCGGCTTGACCCGGGCGTTGACCATCAGGGTGCCCGGCGTTGGGCAGCATCGGCGGGTCGGGGTAGGCGCCGCTGTAGACCGGGATCGGGCCGGAGGCGTTGGCCAGGATCGCCTGGCAGAGGTCGATCTCCTCGTTCAGCAGCGCCATCTCGATCAGCAGGGCGCGGCCCGGCCCGGCGTCGCGGGTCAGCTCGGCGTCGCCGCGGAAGGCGAGGCCGCGATACCCGGCCGCCAGCGCCAGGTAGGCGAAGATGCGGACCTGCTCGGGCTGGACCTGCGGGTAGCCCCACGCCGGGGGGACGTCGCGGCCCCAGGTCGACTCGACCACCGACGGCGGCGCCGTCGCCGGCACCCACGCCCAGAACAGCCCCCCCGGGTTGGCCAGCACCGTCAGGTCGCGGCGCTGCTTCAGGTAGACGTAGGTGTCCCAGGGGTCCTGCGCCGACCCCCAGCAGTTGGGCCGGGCGCCGATCATCGCCAGCCGCCGCGGCGTGTTGGCGAACAGGAACGCCTCCCCCTCGACGGTCCCCGTGGCCAGCCGCGACGACGCGCCGGACAGGTCGCGCAGCCCCGCGGCGGCGGCGCGGATGCGCTCGACCTCGGCCTGCCGGGCGGCCAGGTCGGGCGCAGCGGCCGAGGTGGCCGCCCAGGTCCCAGAACGCGACCGAGTCGCGGAACGGGTACGCCTGCGCCGCCGCGACCATCCGCTCGGCGTCGATCGGCGCCCCTTCGAGCGTCGCCGACAGGTCGGGCATCAGCAGGAGGCCCCTGCCGATCGCCTCCCGGGCCCGCGACGGGTCGCCGTCCACCTTGTCGGCGAGCACGTCGAAGCCCGCCTGCCGCAGCCCGGCGACGTCGGCGCCGGGGGCGTGGATCGCCGTGAAGAACCAGTCGTAGGAGGCCCCGTCCTCGCCGACGCGGAGGAGCTTGTTCCGCTCCAGGCGGACCTTCAGCCCGGCCCCCCCCGGGTCGGGTTTCGTCGCACCGGCGCGGGGGCCTGGGGGGCGTCGTCGGCGGGCTTCGGCTGCTCCGCGTCCGGGACCGCCGCGGCGACCCGCTCGGGAGGGACCGGCGCGACGGTCAGGTCGTCGAGGAAGACCTCCGAGACGCCCGCCCCGCCGAACAGGTTGACCACCAGGCGCTCCAGGTACGCCCCCTCCAGGCTGACCGGCCGCCGCGACGACGCCCGCAGCACCCGCGCCTGCCTCTCGATCGACGGCCGCATCGCCGACAGCTCGAGCCTCTGCCAGCGGTCGACGTGGTCGTAGGTCGTCCCCGGCACCAGCACGTACGACGGCTGGCCGGTGTCGGGGTCGGTGTCGGCCGGCAGCACCACCCGGCCGTAGAGCTGGACCCCCGCGCGGGTCGACCGGACGTACAGCCCCACCTTCAGCTCGTCGGTGACGGGGACCTTCGGCAGCGGATAGCTGTAGAAGAACGAGCTGCCCAGCCCCGCCTCGAACCGGAACCGCTCCGACCTCCGGCCGTCGTGCGCGGCGCGGTCGGAGCGCTCGTGCGCCTCGAGGTTGACGGCGGCGTCGGTCTGCTCGCGGACCCAGGCGGTCCGGGGCGCCTCGAAGTCGTCGTGGAACGTCGCGGTCGCGGGGGCGTCATCCTTGCCCCGGAGCGTGCCGACCAGCCCCGCCACCAGCAGCAGGGCCGTCGTCGCCGACAGGGCCACGGCGGGACGATTGCGGATCATGGGCGCCAGACCTCCTTGTCCTCGGGCGGGCCCGCGGCGCGGATCGTCCCGCGCCTCCACCATGCGGGGGCCCGATCCTAGCGGCGATCGATACGGCCGAGAAGCCCAAACCCTTCCGCTTTGATGCCCCTATCTCCCATCCCTACCTCCCAACCCCCACCTCGCCCCCCTCTTCGCCGAGGACGCGGCGCACCTCGGCGGGCGAGGTCCGCCCGGCCTCGACCGCCTCCCGGGCCCTTTCCCAGAGCGAGACCATCCCCCCCCGGACGGCCTCCTCGCCGAGACGGCCGACGTCGGCCCTCGCCAGGATCGCCTCGCCCAGCCCGGCCGCCTCGGGCACGAGCATCTCGGCCAGGACGATCCGGCCGCGGTAGCCGGTCCCCCCGCACGCCTCGCAGCCGACTGGCACCCTCGCCCGGGCGACCGGCAGCCCGAGACGGTGCCGCGGGTCGTCGCTCTCCTCGGTGCAATCGCAGAGCCGACGCGCCAGCCTCTGGCTGACCACGGCCAGCAGGCCGCTGCGGAGCAGGTAGGGTTCGATCCCCATGTCCGACAGCCGGCCGACCACCCCCGCGGCGCTGCCGGCGTGGAAGGTCGTCAGGACGAGGTGTCCCGTCAGCGACGCCTGGAACGCGACCTCCGCGGTGGCCGGGTCGCGGATCTCGCCGACGGCGATCACCTCGGGGTCCTGCCGCAGGATCGACCGGAGGCCCATCTCCAGGGTGAACCCGGCCGCCGGGTTGACCTGCGACTGCGAGACGCCGGGCACGGCCATCTCGATCGGATCCTCCAACGTCGCCAGGCTGCGACGGCCCTCGGTGGCGGCGACCAGCTCGCGCAGGCAGGCATAGATGGTGGTCGTCTTGCCCGCCCCGGCCGGCCCGCTCAGGACGATCGCGCCGGAGGTCGCCCCCAGGAGCCTCCGGAGGGTGTCGCGGACCTCGTCGGGGAGCCCCAGGTCGTCGATCCGTAGATACTGGCCGGCGCCGGCGAAGAGGCGCACGACGGCCTTCTCGCCATAGAGGGTCGGGAAGGTGCTCAGCCGCATCTCGACCTCGCCCGGCACCCCGCGGATGCGCCCCTCCTGGGGGACGTCGGTCCGGTAGGTGAGCAGGTCGGCGAGCACCTTGAGCCGCGCGACCACGTTGGGCGCGACGCTCGCCGGCAACATCGCCGCCGGGTGCAGCACCCCGTCGATCCGCCACCGCAGCTCGACCCCCTCGGCCGTCGGCAGCCAGTGGACGTCGCTGGCGCCGACGGCCCTCGCCTCGGCCAGCACCAGGTCGACCACCTCCGTCGCATAGCGCGGGTGCCCCGGCGTCCGCTTCGCCAAACCCTCCCGCAGACGCCCGCCGATATCCATGTCCTCCCCCTTCGCGATGGAGGGACACTCATTGACGGGAAGTGGCCAGCAACCAGGTATAGAGCGGGATCGTCGCGATCCAGAAGATGCCGACGGCCCGCCCGCTCCGGTCGATCCAGCCCGGTTCGGGTCGCCACCGCCCGCCCATCGCCAGGGTCATCCAGGTAGCTGCCACCGCGTACCCGTTGCGCGTGAAGGAATACCAGAGCCCATCCATGAGGACGTTCAAGGTCTCGTAGCTGAACCCCTGGGCGAAGGGATTCTGGACCCCGATCATCAGGATCTGGGCCAGGTACTCGGCCATGCTCAGGGCCCCGACCAGCGTCACGGTCGCGCACGCGACGAGACCTGGTTGCCGGGCCAATCGCGTCATCGAGGGCCTCGGGCCGCGCAGGCGGATCGCCAGCAGGGCGACGGCGGCCACGGCCGCCACCTGCGCCACGAGGTACCCGACCGCCGACAGGGCCCGATGCACGATCACGCCCGGGGACCACCCGAGCGGCGGCGGCTTGAAGAAACTCTCGGGGAAGTAGAGATCCCAGCTCCGCCGGAGCAGGGCCAGGACGGCCGCGGCGCCGGCAATCAGGATGGTCGCGTCGCCCAGCTGGAAGGGGCGTCGTGCCGGCTCGCGGGTCATGGGCACTCCGGGGCTCGACGGGGGTCATCCGCGGGTGGCCCCGTTTGCAAGCCAACGGGGTCGCGAAGCGACGCGAGGTGCCGGCGACGCCCGGGACGACCTCGCGCGGCGGCGCCGCCCGGGTCGGCGAACAACCCGGGCCACCCGCCTCTCAAGCGCGGTGGTCATGCGGGGCGTCCATGCCGGCGCGTTTCAGGGAGAGCCGTGCCCTGGACCACAGGATACCGAGCCAGTATCCCACCCGCCGATAATTCTCGACCTCGGCCCGCTCCGGGGCCGTGAGCGTCCCCTCCTGGGCCTTGACCGAGAGTTGACGCATCCGCGCCCGGTCCTCCTCGCCGAACTGGAGGCTCAGCAGCTCGCGGGCGACCTCGGGCGAGAAATCGCCGCGGTCCGGCTTGATGAGCCTGCCAACGATCGCCGCCTCGCTTGGAGAAGTGTCCAAATTGCTCATGATTTTGACCATGGAAAGACTTCGCTCTCCACCCTACCACAGCTTAGCCATCTTGCCAAGCCGAGCGAACCATTCACGCGGGTGGCCCCGTTGGCGAACAAACGGGATCGCGGAGCGACGCGAGGTGCGGGCGAGGCCCGGGACGACCTCGCGCGGCGGCGCCGCCCGGGTCGGCGAGCCACCCGGGCCACCCGCGAGGGCCCCCTCATCCTCCCTCCGCATCGCTCGGCTTCGGATCTCTGCCCTGTATCTCGATCCGAATCCCGGATAGCATCGGGCCCGTCCACCAGGGCCGCCCGCCCGCGCGGCCTCGCGCCCGGGCTTCCCCTCGCCGGGGGCCGGGGTGACGGGACCCTTTCTCGAACCGGCGGGCGGACGCGAGGAGGAGCTGACGATGGCGTTTCCCACCTATCCGCTCAACAACATCGGCCGGGAGGTCATCCCGTTCGAGATCGCGAACCAGACGGGGTACGACGGCCAGCTCTACTTCTACCTGGTCGGGACGACGAACCCGACCAACCCGGACCACGAGTGGTACTTCCTGAGCGACCTCGACGGGAACGTCACGAAGTGCGTGCCGACCCAGGGCGAGACCTCGTACTCGATGCCGATCCCCGACACCCAGGCGATCAAGCTCCCCCGGCTGTCGGCGATGCGCCTGTACGTCTCGTTCGGCGCGCCGCTCAACCTCGTCGTCGGCGCGAACGGCATCCCGGCCTCCCCCGCGGGCTGGCTCACGGACTCGAATTATCGCACGCTGTTCGACTGGATCGAGATGACCTGGGAGAAGAACGCCACCGACTACACCCTGGGCGGCAACACGACGCAGGTGGACATGTTCGGGGTCCCGTTCGGGCTGTCGTTCACGGGCTTCGACCCGGCCGGCAACCCCCTGACCGTGCAGGGCGGCTTCGGCCAGGGGGGCCTGCGCAACCAGATCCTCGCGGCGATGAAGGCCGCCCCCAGCCCCTGGGCCAACCTCGTCGTCACCGACCCAGATACGGGGCCCGACCTGCGGGCCGTCTCCCCCTACCACGGGATGGAGATGAACCTGTTCCCGAGGGACCAGCTCCAGGGCTACATCGACGACATCTGGACGGCCTACACGACCCGGACCCTGTCGGCATCGGCGGAGGACGTCACCTTCACGGGCCAGGTCGTGAACGGGGTCCTCACCTTCACGCCGACCACCGGCGGCCCGACGATCACCTTCCCCGGGCCGGACTCCTTCACCGTCTACACGTCGGGCCCCGTGCCGGATCAAACGGGCGGCAAGCCGGGCGTCATCCAGGCGGCGCTCCAGGCCGGCTTCCTGCGGTCGACGCTCCTGGTCAGCAACCGGCTGCCGGAGTGCGACTCGAGCCTGTATTACCAGTCGCCGCCGATCAACCACTACGCGAAGATCCTCCACCAGTTCGCGACCGGCGGCGGGGCCTACGCCTTCGGCTTCGACGACGTGTGCAGCAAGAGCAGCTTCATCATCGTCCACAACCCGGTCTCCGCGGGAGTCACGCTCCTCGGGTTCTGACTTGCCTTCAGCCGGCCGGATCGACAAGCGGGCGGGCGGCCCTGGTGGCTCGTCCATGAGTGCCTCTTTTCAACATCAGAGCACTGGTGGACGAGCCACCAGGGCCGCCCGCCCGGCTCGCATTAAATAGTTCTGACATGCTCTGTCGAAAACCTCGATTTTCAAGCGATCTCGCACGCAGGCATTGAGCTGATTTCGTAGGAGAAAACAAGGACCTGGCCGTCTGCATGCAAGCGTGAAAAACCGAGGATTTCGACAGAGCAATTCTGACACCTTTTCCGACTCCAATTTGCGCAGATCACCGGGGAAATTAAGAATGTCCCCTCGCCTGCCCCCCTTTCGTCCCCCCCAGCCTCAACTCCGAATGGAGGATCCGTACATCCAAACCATCAGTGCTGCTATAATCACCGCAATAACAAGGTTGCCTACAATGATGACCAACGTCATCGACAGTGGCCGCGGTTTTTTTGCCCTTACGCTAGTGATGACTGCTCCAGCCGCACCACCGATACATCCACCCAGTAAACCTAAGGCCAAGAGAAAGCCAGCCCAGTAAACAAAAAATCTCAGTAAATGACAGATTAATGACATTGTCTTCCTGATCGCGCTTGTGCATGCCCTGTTGGGCGACGCTGGCTATCATACGAATGGCCTGAAAACCGCGGGTGGCCCCGTTTGCAAAGCAAACGAACAATTCAAAGGGCTCAGAACTAGAACAATTCAAAGGGGTCAGAACTGTTTAAGCCAAGAACAATTCAAAGGGGTCAGAACTATTTAAGCCAGACAAATAATTCTGACCCCTTTAAATTCCCCAGACAAATAATTCTGACCCCTTTAAATTCCCGCTGACCCCTTTAAATTCCCGCGGCCAGGGGGCAACGGCCCGACGATCGAGCGACCGCGCCCGTCCCGACGGCCTCATCGGGGTGGGACCGGGGTGTATCCCGCAATCCTTCGGGCCACCCGCGTCGCCTACTTCAGGCGTGTCAGCACCCGTCGGCGCCGACTCCAGTTCACCGCTGGCGCACGGAAGAATTCATTTTGGCACCGACGGATGGCGCTGGGGCGTGGCGACTCGGGGCTGGAACTCCTTGTCGAACGTCTCGACGAGCGAATCCCACTTCGGTCGGGTCAGCTCGCCTCCGCTGCCCTCGACGAGCTTCGGGGTGAACTCACGCCCCTGTTTGTACAGGCCGTACACCCACCTCACCCTCTCCCGAATGACCTCGAACCCCGACACCGGCGCGAGCGGGTCGCGGTCGCCACTGACGATCTGCAATCGTCTCGGGGCACAGAGTGCCATCACGGCCTCGGCGTCGTACCCGGTCAACATGGCTTCGGCCCAGGGGGCGAGCGGCCGTCGGACCTGCCCGTTCGCGGACAGCCAGTCGCTCAGGCGGGTGATCCCGCCGACGGCGACACCGCAGGCGATCCGTTCGTCGAGGGCCATCAGCGACCAGGCCCGCAACCCCGAGAGGCCGAGCCCGGCCACCCCGACCCGCTTCGGGTCGACGTCCTCGCGGGACACCAGGATGTCCAGCGCGAGCTTGTCATCCCGGAGCGTCGCCTCCCAGGAGGATTGATCACCCGCCCCCTCCGCGCGGGGCAGCCAGGGTGGCCCGGTGATCGGGCGGATGACCGGGACGAGGACGATGTACCTGCGTTGGACGTCCCGTTCGATGAGCCCGGCGCCAGGTAGGCCGGTTCGATGGTCCCCCAGTTCACCTCGCCCTCGTCCGCGTTGCCCTCCTTGGCGACCCATTTATCGATGAGGAAGAGGACCGCCGGGAGGCGCTCGCCGGGTTGCAGTGAGGCCGGTCGGAAGACGACGAACCGGAGTTGTCGCGACGACCGGGTGAATGCGGTCATCGGTTCGATCACGAGGCCCGGCCGACGTTCGAGGCGGCCCTGGTTGTTGTTGAAGCCCGACGTGTTCATGACGCGGCCGGGTCGCACGATGGACTCCTCGGGGCGGGCGAACACCTCGGAGAGGCCGAGCGCCTGGAGGGCGGATTTCCGGATGTCGGCCCGCTGGGCCTGCCAGACGTCGAGGGTGGCAGCGACCGGGAACGGGAAGCTGGGCTCACCCCCCGACGCATCGGGCAGGCATGGCGCGAGGCACGCGCCGGAAACGATCGTCCAGATCAGAGACCGACCCGTGGTCCGACGCCGCCTCATGGATTGGCCTCCTTATCAGGTGTCAATCCTCGCCTCGACTCGACCCGTGCCACCTTCGACTCGACGTAAGTCCTTACGGGATGGATCAAAAACCGCCAACCCGAGCGGCGTATTGACCCGTTACAATTTTGACAGTTGTTGTAAAGGCCATCTTACCCAGACCGGGTCCACCGCTCAAGGCGCCGACGGCCCGCGGGTGGCCCGGGTTGCTCGCCAACCCGGGCGGGCAGCCGCGCGAGGTCGTCCCGAGCCTCACCGGCACCTCGCGTCGCTTCGCGACCCCGTTTGCGAGCAAACGGGGCCACCCGCGGTTAGGCGTCGGCTTGTCGCCGGGCCAGGTCGATCCGGTGCTGCTCCATGATCTCCAACAACCGATCGTCCTCGACTTCCCTGAGCGTCTGGTCGGTCTGATCCTCGACCAGGAAGCCGAGGTTCGCGAGCAACTGACCGAAGCGCACGCCGGGCGAGAGACGATGGATGTCGGCGAGCTTCTCGATCAGCTCATGCAGGGTCGTCGGTGTCATGGCAGGAGATCCCCGATCTTCGGCTCGCCGGCGTACGCCCGCCGGAGCTTGCCGACGACCTCGACGCGGATTGTCGCCCCCGGGGCGAGCTTGGCGATCCGAGTGGCGCGGGTCATCCCATTGTACAGGACCAGCACGCCGTCGGCAGCCTCGTAGACCCACGGCGGGGGCATCCCGGCCGACGAGGCGCCGAACCGGGCGACCTGGCGCTGGAGCTTGTACGGGTCGGCACCCCGGCGCGAGGGCAGGCGCAATTCTCGGGGGTCGACGTCGCGGAACTCCTGCGACATGCCCGCCACCATATCGCAAGCGGGCTGCCGCAGGAAGGATGCCTAACCTGAATTCGGCGACGGGGACCGGGGTCCGAGGACGGACCCCAGCCACCCCGCCGGAGCCACCGCTCCAGGCGCCGACGGCCCGACCCGCGGGTGGCCCCGGCCGCGAGCGACCCAGGCCACCCGCGGAGGGTCGCCGATCCGCTCCGCTCCCATCCGGCCCGATCCGCGTCCCTCCGCGCCCCCTTCCGCGGGGCACGCCCCGGAATTCCAGGACAAGGCCCCCGATTCCCTCGATGGTGTAGTTATCGGGCCGCGCGGCGCGACGGCCCCGGATCTCAACACTGGTCTCCATCGAGAGGATGCATCCCATGTTCAAGTCCACCGTCTCCGAGGCCAAGCGGGCGGCCAATGCCCGCAACGGCAAGCGCGGCGGCCCCAGGACCCCAGAGGGCAAGGCCCGCTCGCGCATGAACGGCCTGGTCCACGGCCTGCGGGCCGAGGTCGTCGTCCTGCCGGGCGAGTCCGAGGAGGCGTTCCGGCACCGCCTCGACGCCTGGGCCGACGACCTCCAGCCGCACGGCGCGAGTCGAGCGCTACCAGGTCGAGACGGCCGTCGCCGCCTCGTGGCGCCGCGACCGCTGCCTCCGCACCGAGACCGCCGTCCTGACCGACCGCATCCTCGACGCCGCCGACCCCGACCCCGAGGCCGAAGACGCCAAGGCCCGCCGGCTGGGCGCCCGCCTGGCCAAGGACCCCGCCGCCGTGGCGCACAAGCTCCGCACCACCGCCGCCGGCTGCCGCTGGATGCTCCAGCGCTGGGACGACCTCGGCGCGACGCTCGACGAGGCCGGCTTCTGGGAGCACAGCCGGCTGCACCTGGCGCTGGGCCTGCTGGGATTCACCGCCCCGCAGTGGCGCGACGAGTGGCAGGTCACCGGCGTGGTGATGGGCTACCTGTCGGCGCGACGGGGCGTGCAGACCACCGCGTCGGACGTGCGGTTCGCCCTGGGGGGCAAGCCGGCGGCGATGAGCCCGGTCGAGTTCGAGCAGCGAGGTCGAGTCGATGGCGGCGCTGGCCACGGGCAACGCCGAGGGCCGCGCAGGGCTCAAGGAGGTCGTCGCCGAGGCGCGGGCCGAGTTGCTGGCACGGCTGGAGTGGGTCGAGGCCGTCGAGGCGCGTCGGCGGGCGACGGCGGCCGACCGCGCGGCGTTCGACGACAGCGCCTCGGGGCAGAGGCGGCAGCGGTACGAGGCGATGCACGCGCGGACCTTGCGGTCGGCGTTGCGCGACCTGCGGGCCGAGCAGAAGCGACGGCTGGCCGAGGACGACATCACGGCCGCCACCGTGGGGAGTGGCGAGGGGGGAGCGGGAGATGGGCCCGAGGCCGAGCCGATCGCGCCGAGCGAACCCACCGCGGAGGCGCCGAGCGAACCCACCGGGGACCCGGTGGTCGCGCCGAGCGAACCCACCGGGGACGCCGGGCCGATCGCGCCGAGCGAACCCACCGAGGGCGCGGGGTGCATCGCGCCGACCGAACCCACCGAGGCGGGCGATGTCGACGGAAATGATGATGAAGGACAGGATTCGGGCGAGAGCAACGTGCCGGCGTCGGCCGTCGAGGGGGCCGGCGGAGCCGGGCAGATTGGGACGGTCGAGGGCGAGGCGTGTCGTCCCCCGGCGATGATGGCCGGGGGTGTGGTCGTCCGGCCCCCCTCCCCCTTCAGGAACGGCGGTCACGGGCCGACGTCGGTCGGCCTGGGGCGGGTCCACGAGCGGTCCTGGTGAGGTCGGCTGGGGCGCCGAACCGCCGCCATCGCGATCGCGACGGGGACGGTGCGCGCCCCGCCGGGGCGACGGGGACACGCCCCGCGGCGTCACCCCATCCTCACGGCATGGCCTCGACCCTCAGCCGCAGGCTCCCGGCGTAGCATCCTCCACCCGCGGAGAGCAGCGGGATCGCGCGAGCCGACGGGCTGTCCCCGAGCCGGCCCCGAGGCGACCCCTCCCCCGATGCCTGGAGGGTCAGCCGCGCCTTGCCGACCGTCCAGGACCAGAGACCCGCGGCCCCTCCGTCGGCGGCGTCGGGTGGACGTTCCACGAGGGCGGGACGGACGCCCTCGGGGACGTCGGAGACCTCGACTTTACGTTCCCATCCGTCCCGAGTCGGCTGGATACGCTCGGAGACGCGGACCTTCGAGCCCGAGGGGCCGTGCAGCGTGTAGGAGAGGGCGACGCCCGGGCCCTCGAAGTCGAGCTCGGCGAAGCTGCCGAACCGGCCGCGGATCTCATCCGGCGGGACGACCTTGCCGTCGGGGCCGAGGAAGGCGATCGGGGCGCCGCGGGTGGGGGCGAGCCAGAGCCGGTCGCCGTCGGGGTGCCACTCCCAGAGGCGGCCCGACTTGGTCCGGTAGAGGAACCCGCCCCGCCACCACGACAGCCAGGTCAGGCGGTCGGTGTCGAAGAGGAGCGAATGGCCGTTCTTCAGGCCGATGGCCAGCCCGCGCGGGGTGTACTCGGTCCCGGGGGCGCCGGGCAGGATGACCATGTCGCGGACGACCAGGGCGCGGTCGCCCTGGCGCTTCAGGACCTCGCGGGTGCCGGTCGCGGCGGCCTCGGCGACGCGGGTGCTCCCCAGGAGCTGCCAGATCGCCGCGAGCTGGTCGTCGAGCGTGCCGGGGGCGGTCGCGACCGGCTGGACGAACTGCGGCATCGGCGTGCCGGGGATGATCCGCTGCGGGTTGCTGATCCAGCGGTCGAAGTAGCGCTCGGTCATCCGGCGGTGCGCCAGGGACAGGTCGGGGCC
Organism: uncultured Planctomycetaceae bacterium; assembly: GCA_963708145.1. Classification (GTDB taxonomy): domain Bacteria; phylum Planctomycetota; class Planctomycetia; order Isosphaerales; family Isosphaeraceae. Next base: position 2,652,031 of record OY970189.1, read on the forward strand.
GAGCGTCTCGGGCTCGCCTCCCGGGGGGATGCGGCCCGCCAGGACGTGGCACGAGACGCAGCCGAACCCGCGCTGGCCGATCAGGAGCGCGGCCCTCTCGAAGGTCGCGGCGTCGGGATGGGTCGGGCCGGTCGAGGGATCGGGCGGGGTGCCCATCCGGTCGTGCGCCTGGAAGGCCGCGACGATCGCGTCGGCCTCGCCCGGGTCGAACGCGAACGCCGGCATGCGGACCGACAGCCAGGGCCTCGCCGTGGGGGCCTCGCCGCGGACGGCCAGCGCCAGGTAGTCGGGCCGGAGCTTGTCGCCGACGGCGGTCAGGTTCGGCGGGCGTGAGGGTCCCCTTCAGGCCGCCGAGGCCGGGGTCATGGGCCAGGCGGGCCGCGACCCGCCCGCCGAGTCTGCTCCCCCCCTGGCCGTCGCGGACGTGGCAGCCCAGGCAGTTCAGGCGGCGGATCGTGTCCTGAGCCAGGGTCTCTGGGGGGGTCGGCGAGGGGTCCCTGGGCAGCCCGGCGACGAACTCGCGGAGGGCCCGGCGGCGGTCGTCGGTCAGGGCGAAGCGGGGGACGGAGGGCCCGTGATTGTCTCGTAGATGATCGGTCCGCCGGGAGGCGGCCGAGGCACCCGGCCCGGGACGCGACTCGGCGGACGACAGGGGCAGGTCGGCCGGGCGGGCCTTGAGGCCCGGGATCGCGTGGCACGAGGCGCAGCGGGAGCGTTCGGCCACGACACGGCCCCGGCCGGCATCGCCCTCGGGGGCGGGAAACTCCCGGGGCGGGGGCGGTGGATCGCTCACGAGGTAGGACGCCAGGTGCGCCGCCTCGTCGGCGGTCAGGCGGAGGTCGGGCCGGTGCCGCGAGCGGACCCCTTCGCCTTCTTGGGATGCTCCAGGTACGAGGCGAGCCACTCGGCGGTCCGCTTCCGGCCGAGGTCCGCCAGGTCGGGCGCGGCGGGGCCGCCCGGGTCGGGGGGCTCGTCGCCGCGGGAGTGGCAGCCGAGGCAGCCGACCGAGGCGAACAGCAGGCGGCCCCGCGCGGGTCGGCCACGTTCAGCGCCATGCGGACCTCGGCGGCGAGCTTGGCGGGCTTCTCGGCCACGCTCGCCAGGAAGGCGGCGAGGTCGGCGACCTCTCCGGTCGTGAGGCCGTGGCCGAAGGCGCCGGGCATCCGCGCCGAGGGACGGACGCTGGCCGGGTCGGATAGCCAGGCCGTCGAGCCAGCGCGCGGTCGATGGCGCGTCCGGCGTCGGCCAGGGGGGGGCCGAGGTCGGGATGGCGGGGCAGGTCGAGCACCGCATGGCAGTTGGCGCAGCCGAGCCGGTCGGCCAGCCGTCGGCCCTCCTCGAACCGATCGGGGCGATCCGACGCGCCCGGCTCGTGGAACAGCAGGCGCGCCGGGACCGGCTCGCGGCCGAATCCGGGGCCCTCCCAGTCGATCGCGAGCCTCGCCTCGCCGCGGCCGTGCCGGTACTCCAGGGAGACCGGAGCCAGCCCGGCGGGCAGGTCGATCGGCCCCGATCGCGCCGTCCCCGCGCCCACCGCCAGGACGACGCGACCGGCGACGCGGAGCGTGACCGCGCCGTCGGTCCGGGCGTGGAACCGGTGCGGGCCCGGGCGACTGGATCAGGATCGAGCCGGCCCATCGGCCGACGAACCCGTCGGCCGGGACGCGCGGGTCGGGCGCGCCGGCCCCCCAGTCGGCCCTCGAAGTCGGGGACGACGCGCACGGCGGCCGGCCGGCCCGCGCCGGCGGCGGAGAACGACGCGACCAGCCCCGGCGCCGGGGCGTCGGGGTCGTCGTCGGGCGGCGCGACGGCCGCGATCGCGGGAGGGGCGATCAACAGCCAGCCCGATCCAGGCGGCGAGGCGACGGCGGGCGGGCGCGACCGGGTCTCATGGGCAGGCTTGCTCGGGCGGGGTCGTCGCCGGGTCGGGTCCCGGGGCCGCGACGCCCTCCGGACCCGAGGCCGGCGCGCGCCCGCCGGCCTCCCAGCCTAAGGGCCCCCGCGGCGGCCGGCAAGCGAACCGCCGACGGCCGGGAGCGGCCCCCGGCCCCGATCGAGCAGTCGCTCCGGCCGGTCGAGATCGCGGTCGGCTCGGCTACGACGATCAGCGGGCACCCGGCTGGGTCGGCAACGGTTGTCCCGGGATGACGCGGCCGGTGGTGGTGGACGATGCACCGAACAGCGGGGCGTTGATCGACCTGACGCTGCGGGCCATGAAGCTGTATTGCAGCATCGAGTTGATGACGGTCTGGAACGGGGCGGCGAGGCGGTCGATGAAGATCGTGGTGCGGACGATCGGGTCGCGATAGACCACGATCCGGTCGCCGGGCATGATCTGGTAGTTGGTCGTCGGGTCGCCGCCGCTGACGATCGCGGCGAGGTTGACCGGCAGGATCTGCTCGCAGCAGGCGCCCGGGGGGGCGGGGCGGACCAGCCGGATGTTCTGCGGCGCGGCGGTCGGGATCAGGCCGCCCGCGTAGTTGATCGCGTCGAGGACCGTCTCGTTGCCCGTGATCGGCAGCCGGCCCGGCTGCGGCGACGTCGCCCTGGATGTAGTAGACCTTGCTGTTGTACGCCGTCACGTCGACGAAGACGCGGTTCGAGTCGCGGGGGTTGACCGGCTTGTACTCGTTGTCGTCGGGGTCTTCGGGGGTCCCCTTCTCGTCCATCTCCCAGAGCCCGAGCGCCTCGTCGGTCAGGAACTGGCGGAGGTGCAGGACGATCTTCTCCTTGATCTCGGTCATGGTCAGCCCGGCGACGTAGACGTCGCCGTAGAAGCCGAGCGAGATCTTGCCGTCGGGCCGGACCAGCCGCTCGCCGGAGATCGGCCGGCCGGGCAGCGCCTCGAGGACCTCGACCAGGAGCAGGTCGGGGGGCTCGACCACGTACTCGGGCATCGAGACCTTCTTGAACTCGCGGGGCAGGTTGCTCTTGGCGATCTGCTCCTCGGGCTTCTTGACCGTCTGGCAGCCGGACATGCCGCACGCCCAGAGGAGGGCCAGGGCGATCAGCCAGCCGCTCCGGCGGTGTTCGAGCCTTACGCGATCCATGACGACACTCCCTCCCTGCACCCCGGGACCGGCCGGACCATGGCACTCCCGAGACCTCGTCGCGAGGTCCCCCCCGCCTCATGCGGGATCGGGCTTGACACCCAATCCATCGGCACATCCGACGCCCGGCTCAAGTCCGAATCGGCGAACTGGCCCGTCAGCGCGACTTGTTCCCGTAATACCGGCCCGGGCGGTTGTAGTAGCGGCCCGTCCTCTGGGGATGCGACTGGCCGCGGTTGAAGTAGCCCGCGGCGCCGGCGCCGGGGATGTCGCTGACGCGCTGCGTCTCGTCGGGCTCGTAGGCGGGCGTCGCCGTCGGCTGGCCGGCCCGCGCACCGCCGGGCCGGACGCCGCTGATCCGCCCCGACCCGATCCCCCCGCTCGCCTGCTGCGCGGCGTACATGTAGAGCAGCGCGTCGGTCGGCCTCATCGGCTGCGCCGACTGCGTCATCATCGGGTTCAGGAACGGGTTCAGGTAGGGGTTGAGGTACGGGTTGGCGGACATCGCCGAAGACCCCGTCCCCGACGCCCCCGTCGCTGGCGGGGGCTGGGCCTCCGCGCCCCGAGGCGAGGCCGCCAGGCCCGCCGCCGAAGACCATCGCCATCAGCCGGATCTGCCTGCCGATCATCGTCCGCCCTCCTGATCAAATGGCGCCTCGGGACTCGCCCCCGGCCTGCCCACCATCCGCCGCGGGATCGCGATGCTCCTCGGATCGGCCGCGGGCCCCGCGCCGGTCCACCTTTCCCGCCGCCGATCCCCGACCGGACGGGCTCGGACGGGCGGCGCCGTCGGAACAAGCGCCATTTCCCTCAATCCACGCAGAACCCTAAGCTTAGCTCGTCACTCCATTTTCACTTCAGCGGCGCGGTGGGGCGACCCGATCGAACGGAACGAGATCCCCCGGATGGGACCGCGCCCGAAGAGGTGATTCGAGGCGGGCCCGGGTCACCCGCAACCCCCGAGAGGCGAGGATGCTGAAGCGATCATGGAGGCGATTGAGGTCGCCGGCGGTGTGGGCGTTCGCGACGGTCGTGGTCGCGCCGACGGTCGCGACGGCGCAGCAGAGCGGGCTGTTCCCGCTCCATCCGATCAAGCGGCAGCGCGTGCCGTGCCCGATGGAGGACCCGGTCTACGGGCTCTACCGGCACGAGTACTTCGGCTATCACCCGACGTGCTGGCGGCGGTTCCCGCCCGGCTGGGGGTGCCCCTCGCCCGAGGCGCCTAACGCCGCGGCGGAGTTCCAGAAGCGGCCGCGCGACCCGGCGCCCGTGCTGGGCCCCGGCCCTGGCGAGGAATTCGGCCCGCCCGGGCGGCCCCGGCATGGGCCCCGAGGGCCCGGGCGGCCCGCCCCGAGGCCCCAACATCCCGCCGCTGCCCCCCTCCGAGCGGTCGCCGTTCGACCTCGACACTCCGCCGGGGGCGAGGCCGCGGGGCAACGCCGCGCCGCCGCGACGTGACCGGGCGCTGCCCGACGCCGATTCGAACGAGCCGGGGCTCGCCGCCGGGCCGAACCGTCCCGCGCCGCCCCCGGGGGCGTCGACGGCCGCCCCGACCGCCGCGCCCGGATCGATGACCGTCGTGACCGAGGGCGAGGTGGCCCCTCCTCCCCTGATGGCCCTGCCCGATCCGGGCGGCGCGGCCGCGGACGCCGTGCCCGCGCTGCCGCCGGTCGGGCCGGAGGTGGTCGGGCCGGGGCCGTCGGCCCGTCCGCCCCCTCGCTGTCGTCGCCGCCGGTGGTCGCCCCCGGGCCCACGTCGTCGGCGACGCCGGCGCCCCCCGCGATGTCGCCGTGCGCCGGCTCAGAGCGCCCCGGCGGACGAGCCTGATCGGCAGCCTGCTGGGCGGGCTCGGCCTCCGGCGGCGCTGAGCGGCTCGCCCCCGGTCCCGGGCTTGGAGGTCGGCCCGATCGCCCGTCCTCGGGGCGCCTCGCGCGGCGGGGCGCCTCGAGGACGCCGTCGTTTCCGGGGCCGGCCCGGTGGGGATGCGACAAGAATCGGTCGGGATGGCACAATGGAGGGCGACGGCCGACGAATAAGGGCGTGTGAGGATGCGCCGGCCGTCGTCCTCGTGTCCCCTCGGTGACTCGCATGCGAACGTCCCGGGTGCTCATCCCGCTCGCCTTGACGGTCGTCGCGCTGTTCCTGGCGGCCTGGCTGATGACGGCGTTCCGCGGCATGCACGCCGACATCGCGCGGCAGTCGCAGACCCTGGCGCTGGTGTTCCTCGGCGTGGCCGGGCTGTCGGCGACGGTGTCGCTGCTGGCGCTGTCGCGCCTGATGTGGCGGATGGGGCGGGCCGAGCGCCCCCCGGCGCAGGCGCCCGAGGACGTGGTCCGCGCGGCCGAGGTCCAGGCCGAGAAGGCCGAGGCGGTCATCGCGCAGGTCGGCGACGCCTCGGCCCGCGCCGACCTCCAGGGCGAGCTGGCGACGCTCCGCGCCGACCGCCGGCAGAGGCGGTTCCACGTCGTCGTCTTCGGGACCGGCTCGGCGGGCAAGACGTCGTTGATCAACGCGCTGCTGGGCCGGCACGTCGGGCGGACCGAGGCGGTGATGGGGACCACCCGCCACGGCGAGGACCACACCCACGCGATCGAGGGGGTCGAGGGGACCGTCCTCTTGACCGACACGCCGGGGCTGTCCGAGATCGGCCACGGGGGCGCGCTCCGCGAGGCCGAGGCCCGCGACCTGGCCGCCCGCGCCGACCTGCTCCTGTTCGTCGTCGACCACGACCTGATCCGCGCCGAGTACGAGCCGTTGACGGCGCTGGCGAGGCAGGGGAAGCGGTCGATCGTGGTCCTGAACAAGTCCGACCGGCTGAGCGACGCCGACCGCGACGCGATCCTCGACAAGCTCCGCGAGCGGCTGGCGGGGGTCGTGCCGGCGGCCGACGTGGTGCCGGTCGCCGCCTCGCCGAGGCCGACGCCGGTGCGGATCACGCACCCCGACGGCTCGTCCGAGACCGCCTACGAGCCGAGCCGCCCGACATCGCCGCGCTGGAGGACCGGATCGAGGCCGTCCTGGCACGCGAGGGGGACGAGCTCCGCGCCGGCAACCTGCTGCTCCGCGCGCACCTGCTGGGCCGCAAGGCGCAGGACCAGCTCGGCCAGGAGCGCGACCGCAAGGCGCAGGCCGTGATCGACAAGTTCCAGTGGATCACCGCCGGGACGGTGTTCGCCAACCCGATCCCGGCGCTCGACCTGCTGGCCAACGGCGCCGTGCAGTTCCAGATGATCTCCGAGCTGGCGGCGGTGTACGGCGTCGAGATCTCGCTCGGCGCACGTCAAGATGATCGGCATGCAGATGATCCAGATGCTGCTGAAGCTCGGGCTGGTCGAGGCGACGACGTCGTTGATCGCCGGGCTGTTCAAGTCGTCGCTGGTCGGCTACGCGGCCGGGGGGGCCGTGCAGGGGGTGTCGATGGCCTACCTGACGCACATCTCGGGCAACACCTTCGCCGAGTACTTCGCGCGCGGCCAGACGTGGGGCGACGGCGGCATGCAGGCGGCGCTGATCCGCCAGTTCGACCTCAACAGCCGCGCCGAGTTCCTCCAGGAGTTCGCCAAGCAGGCGCTCGACAAGGTCATGAGCCAGGCCCTCCGAGGCCCGCAACAACCCGCGGGGAAGGGATGAGGAGAGACTTCACCACAGAGCACACAGAGACCACGGAGAGATCCGGAGGAGGGAAGAAGGACAGGAGAGCAACAAATTAACTCTTTTTCTCTGTTTGTCTGTCTCTGTGGTCTCTGTGTTCTCTGTGGTGAAGCCTTCCCCGGACATCGATCATGGCATTGTTCCCCAACGAGCACGAGACGATCGACGGCGTGTGCCGGGCCCTGCGCGAGGGGCGGACGACCTGCGTCGAGGTGCTGGAGCGGTGCCTCGACCGGATCGAGGAGTGGGAGCCTCGGGTCCGGGCGTGGGTGGTCGTCGATCGCGACGGGGCGCTGGCGCAGGCGCAGGGCGCTCGACGAGGAGCTCGCCGCCGGGAATGGCCGGGGGCCTCTGCACGGCATCCCGATCGGCATCAAGGACATCATCGACGTCGCCGGCCTGCCGACGGCGGCGGGGTTCCGGCCCTGGAGGGACCGGATCGCCGAGGCGGATGCGCCGCTCGTCGCCAGGTTGCGCGAGGCCGGCGCGGTGATCCTGGGCAAGACGGTCACCACCCAGTTCGCCTGGATCGACCCGCCCCCGACGCGCAACCCGTGGAACCTCGAACGGACGCCCGGAGGCTCATCGAGCGGCTCGGCGGCGGCGGTGGCGCTGGGGATGTGCCTCGGCGCGCTCGGCTCGCAGACGGGCGGCTCGATCACCCGGCCGGCGTCGTTCTGCGGCGTCTGCGGGTTCAAGCCGTCCTTCGGCGCGCTGTCCACCGAGGGCATCGTCCCGTTCGCCCCCAGCCTCGACCACCCCGGCCCGATCGCCCCGACCGTCCGCGACCTGGCGCTCCTCTACCAGGCGCTCAAGCCGAACGACCCCGCAGGCTGGAAAGTCCCGGTCCTGACCGATCTCACGAGGCCGGGCCGGATGGGGCGTCTCCGGGGCTTCTTCGACACCCGGGCCGAGCCCGTGATGCGGCAGGCCGTGGACGATGCCGTCGACGCCTTCACCGCGGCCGGGGCGGTCGTGGCGGAGGTGCCGATGCCCGATGATTTCGACGTGGTGCATCATCACCATCGGGTCATCATGGCCGGCGAGGCCGCCGCCGGGCACGAGAGGCGCTTCGCCGAGCACCGCGACGACTACGCGCCCCGGATCGCCGAGCTGGTCGCCGAGGGGCTGTCCCTCCCCGCTGCGGAATACATCCGGTGCCGCCGGCACCTTGAGCAGGCCCGCTGGTCCTGGCAGACGATCCAATATCAGGATGAGGCCTATCGAGAGATCAGGAACCTGATCACCCCCGCCGCGATCGGCCCGGCCCCCGACACCTCGACGACCGGCGATCCCATCTTCAACTCGCCCTGGAGCTACACGGGCCGGCCCACGATCTCGCTCCCGATCGGATTGTCGCCCGACGGCCTACCCCTGGCACTCCAACTGGTCGGTTGCCACGGCGAGGATCGCCTGTTCAGGGCCGCCCTCTGGTGCGAGGCGGTGATCCGCCGCGCCCTCCGCGCGAGGAGTGACTGAGCCATGTCCGCCACCGACCCGACCGGCGACGCTCCCACCCTCCCCGACCCGGCGCTGACCGCTATGCTCGAACAACTGGACGAGGTCCCGCAGGACGACGCGGTCGAGAAGGCGCGCGAGAGCCTGGAGGAGACCCTCAACGGGCTGAAGCTCACCCCCGAGGAGGAGCGCGCCCTCGGCGACGAGCTGCGGCAGCTCCGCGACCTGTCGCGGAAGCTCGACGACAACACGATCGAGATCGCCGCGTTCGGGATGGTCAGCCGGGGCAAGTCGTCGGTGCTCAACGCGCTGATGGGCCGCGAGGTCTTCAAGGTCGGCACGACCCACGGCACGACCGTCTCCCGAGGGTCGCAGCGCTGGGAGGAGCACGCCACCGCCGAGAGGCCGGGGCTGGAGGGGGCGAAGCTCGTCCTGGTCGATACGCCCGGCATCGACGAGGTCGGCGGCGAGGTCCGCGAGTCCCTGGCGCGCGACGTCGCCCGGCATGCCGACCTGATCCTGTTCGTCGTCTCCAGCGACATGCAGCGCCGCGAGCTCGACGCCCTCTCGCAGCTCCGCGAGGCGCAGAAGCCGATCATCCTGGTCTTCAACCAGATCGACCGCTACCCCGAGGCCGACCGCGAGCAGATCTACGCCAAGATCAAGGACGAGCGCGTCCGCGACCTGATCCGCGCCCGACGACATCGTGATGACCGCCGCGCGGCCCGACCCGTTCAAGGTCAAGATCCAGCTCCCCGACGGCACCGAGCTCGGTCCAGTGGGAGCGCCCCGCTCCGGTCATCGAGCCCCTGAAGGCGAAGATCCTCGACGTCCTCGAGCGCGAGGGCAAGGCGCTGGTGGCCCTGAACACGCTGCTGCTGGCGGGCGACCTGCACGAGGAGATCGTCGCGCACAAGGTCCGCATCCGCGACGACGCCGCCAGCCGGATGATCTGGAACTTCGCGCTGGCGAAGGGGGCGGCGGTCGCCCTGAACCCGATCCCGGTCGCCGACATGGCCGGAGGGCTGGCGGTCGACGTCGGGATGATCGTCGCGCTGAGCAAGGTGTACGGCATCCCGCTGACGAAGCGGACGGCCTCCGGGCTGGTGCGCGACATGATGCTCGCGCTGGGGGCGATGGGGGCGGTCGAGGTCGCCACCAGGCTCCTGGCCGGCGGCATCAAGTCGGCGCTGGCGGGGGTCTCGGTCCTCAGCGGGGGGCTGGCGATCCCCCTGACGGCGCTCGGCTACGGCGCGATCGGCCTGGCGCAGGGGGGACCGCCGCGACGACCTCCTACGTCCTCGGCCACGGCGCCAAGTTCTATCTGAAGCAGGGCTGCCAGTGGGGACCGCGCGGGATCAAGACCGTGATCCACCAGATCCTCACCGAGGCCAAGTCCGACTCGGTCGTCGACCGGCTCCGCGACGACCTGAAGCGAAAGGTCTCGGGATGAGCGACCCGACGGATCAACCCTCTCGACTGCGGCCCATCCTGATCGGCGTGGGCGTCGCGGCCCTGCTGATCGCGGCCGTGGCGGTGGAGGCGGTCCGGACCCGCCCGATCCGGCAAGCCGTCGGCGCGTACACCGACCTGCTCGTCGCGGCCAACCGCCAGGACCTCGACGCCGTCCGCCGCCTCTGCTCGGCCCGCTACCTCAGGACGCACCCCCTCAGGCCCGCCGCCGAGGGGGGCGTGGTCGGCCTGCCGCGCAACATCCACAAGAACTTCCAGGCGTGGCGCCAGGGCCCGGCCATCTGGGTCTGCCCGACGAACCGCACCGGGCCGATCTTCCAGTTCGTCCACGAGGATGGCCGCTGGCGGTTCGACGGCCCCGTCGGCATCCTCCGCGGCCGGGGCCAGGTCGTCCGCTACGAGGATATGTCCGAGGCTGGGCCCGACTACGAAGGGGAAGGGCCTTGAGAGACGTCATCCCGACCGAGGTTTGTGGCCTCGATTGACAGGGACGGGCCGCACGCTAGAATCGTGCCAGCACCGACGCGGCGGGGCCCCGCCGCGCCGGCGCCCACGCCGCGGGATGGAGCCTCGACGGCGTCGCACCCGGCGGGCAGCCCCACGGAGGTATCCCTGATGGTCCGCTCTCGCCGCACCCGCCTCGCCGTGCTCGGCCTGGCGTTCGTCGTGTGCGCCGCCGTCGGTTCGACGGCTTCGGCTCAGCAGCAGCCGCCGACGCTCGAGATCGCACCCAAGCTCCCCGAGACGGCCCCATCGGCCGGGGCGGACGCCATCCAGGGCGACGCCGCGAAGGCCCCCGCCGCCAAGGGCGCGAAGGGGTCGGCCTCGGTCGGGCGCGAGAGCATGCTGGCGCTGTTCACCCGGGCCAACCCGATGGTCTGGCTGCTGGCGCTCTGCTCGGTCGTCACGGTCGGGTTCGCGCTGGAGAGGCTCGTGGCGCTGCGGCGCGAGCGGGTCATCCCGCACGAGTTCGTCGGCCGGTTCCTCGAGCGGCTCGCCAGCGGCAAGCTCGACCGCGACCGCGCGGCCGAGCTATGCCGGTCCAACGACAGCGCGGCGGCCCGCGTCTTCGCGATGGCGATCAACTACTGGGGCCAGCCCGCGGCGACCACCCGCCAGGCGATCGGCTACGACGCCGCGGGCGAGCTGTCGGACCTGAAGCGGAACGTCCGCGTCCTGAATGGAACGGCCACGCTCGCGCCGCTGCTGGGGCTGCTCGGCACGGTCATCGGCATGATCCAGTCGTTCGAGGCCGTCGGCGGCCGCGTCGGCCCGGCCCGGAGCGAGGCCCTGGCGCACGGCATCAGCCTGGCGCTGGTGACGACCGCGCTGGGTCTGGCCATCGCCATCGTCTCGGTCGCCGCCTACTACTACCTGCTCAACCGGGTCGACGTCCTGGTCCGCGACCTCGACGACCACGCCCGCCGCGTCATCGACCTGACCTGCGCCGAGGCGCTCCGGCCGGCCACCGACCGCCGCCCGACCATCACCCCGACCCACGAGTCGTCGCGCATCCATCAATAATTCACCACGTCCGAGTGGGGAGTGGAGGGTGGGGAGTGGGGAGTGGAGACAAGACGGATGGGGTTGAATCTCCACTCCCCACTCCCCACCCTCCACTCCCCACTCGGACGTGATCGCGGAGGCCCGCCCCGATGCTCGTGGACCGCCACCAGGCCGACGAGTTGCCGCACATCAACATGACGCCGATGGTCGACGTCGTGCTCTGCCTGCTCGTCTTCTTCATGGCGGCGACCCGGCTGTACGATTGGGACGAGGACGAATTCACCGTCAGCGTCCCCGAGGTGGCCTCGGCGGGCCCGCTGTCGGCGGCGCCCGACGACCTGACGCTGACGATCGTCCGGCCGGGGCAGGTCGCCATCGACGCGACCACCTACGACCTCGCCGGCCTGACCGGCGCGCTCGGCAAGGCCCGCGCCGCCTACCCCGACCAGGGCGTCGTCGTCCGCGGCGACGCGGCGCTCAACTACCAGGACCTCGCCGACGTCCTCTCCGCCTGCGACGCCGCCGGCATCCGCAACGTCCGACTCCCCGTCCGGCCCCGCGAGGATGGGGAGAAGAGAAGATGATTTCACCACGGAGACCGCGGGGACCACGGGGCGGAAAAGGGAGAGCAAGAAAACGAGAATTCATATAATAAAATTATTAATGTAATTTTTTAACTATTTAACTGTTTCCTCCTCTCTTTCTTCCCTGTGGTCTCCGTGGTGAGATTCTTCCTCTGATTTGACGCCCGACGAAAGGACCCCGATGCAACTGCTCCGCCAGGTCTTCCACACGCTCATTCACCTAGATCGGGACACGATGAACGACCTGGCCCACTCGGTCGGGCACTGGCTTTACGCGGTGCTGTTCCTGATCATCTTCGCGGAGACGGGGCTGGTGGCCGTGCCGTTCCTGCCGGGCGACTCGCTGCTGTTCGCCGTCGGCGCGGTGGCGGCGCACCCCGACTCGCCGATCAGCCTGTGGCTGACGGCCGCCCTGCTGATCGTCGCGGCCGTCGTCGGCGACGCGGTCAACTACGCGATCGGCGCCGCATCGGGCCCCGCGTCTTCTCGCGCGAGGACTCGTGGCTGCTGAACCGGAAGCACCTGATGGAGGCGCATCGGTTCTACGAGACGTACGGCGGCAAGACGATCGTCCTGGCCCGGTTCATGCCGATCGTCCGCACGTTCGCGCCGTTCGTGGCGGGCATCGGCGCGATGAGCTACGCCCGGTTCGCGGCGTACAACGTCGTCGGGGGGGTGGCGTGGGTCCTGCTGTTCCTGCTCGGCGGCTGGTGGTTCGGCGGGCTCGCGTCGGTGCAGAAGAACTTCAAGCTGGTCATCGTGGCCATCATCGTCATCTCGATCCTGCCGGCCGCCGTCGAGTTCCTCCGCAAGTGGAGGGCGGGACGGACGGTCGAGGAGGCCGCGGTGGAGGCGACGACCACCCTCGGCGAGGACCCCGGTCCGGGCTGACGATCGCGGCGGCGGGTCGTGCAGCCCCCGGGCTACTTCGCCTTCGGGTCGAGGGCCCGCTCCAGGTCGTCGAGCGGGACGGAGTCGAGGCTGCCGCCGAGCAGGGCGCTGAGCTGGAGGCCGACCAGCGCCTCGCTCGGCCGGGTGCCGTCGTGGACCATGTTCAGGTAGGGCTCGGCCCCCACCAGCACGGCGCGCGGCTTGCCGTGGACGGTAAGCACGTAGCGGACCTTCTCGTTCTCCAGCTCGCGAAGGATGCCCGGGAGGTTCTGGTGCAACTCCCGGCTGCCGATGATCCGGACGGGAGATTCGGGCGTCTTGTCCACCATGGAACGACGGACTCCACCAAGGAAGGAGGGGCGGTCGCGCACAAGAAGCCCGGATCTCGGCCTGCGCCCTGGGAGGAGCGATCGATGGGATCGAGGAGACGCCGCGAACGATCGGCAAGCTTCGGTCGAGGACGACCTTACGATGCGAGTGGAGGATAGGGGACTTGAACCCCTGACCTCTTGCATGCCATGCAAGCGCTCTCCCAGCTGAGCTAATCCCCCGTGACGGGATCGACTTTATCAGGGCGATCCGGGGTTGTCAACCATCCGGCGCGACCGAGGCGACGAACCGTGAGAGACGCGGCGCGGGTCCTGCTTTTGACCAACGACGACGGGATCGACGCCCCCGGCCTGGGGGCGCTTCGCGAGGCGGCCGAGGGCCTGGGGCGGTGCGTGATCGTCGCCCCCGACGGGCCGTTCTCGGGGTGCGGCCACAAGGTCACGACGCACGAGCCGATCGTCGTCTCCCCGCGCGGCGAGGGGCGGTACGCGGTCCGCGGCACCCCCGCCGACTGCGTCCGCCTGGCGCTGCACCACCTGGCGCCGGGGCTGTCGTGGGTGCTGGCCGGGATCAACGCGGGGGGGAATCTCGGGACCGACGTCCACCACTCGGGGACGGTCGCGGCGGTCCGCGAGGCGGTCATCCACGGCCGACCGGGGATCGCGCTGTCGCAGTACATCGCCCGCGGTCGACCGATCGACTGGGCCCGCGCCGCGAGGTGGGCGCACGACGTCCTGGCCGACCTCCTGGAGCGGCCGTGGGAGCCGGGGACGTTCTGGAACGTCAACCTGCCCCACCCCGAGCCGGGCGGGCCCGACCCGGAGCTCGTCTCCTGCCCGCTCGACCCCTCGCCCCTGCCGCTGAGCTACCGCGTCGAGGGGGACGCGGTCCGCTATACGGGCGACTACCAAAAGCGGGCCCGGCGGCCGTCGAGCGACGTCGACGTCTGCTTCGGCGGCCGGATCGCGGTCTCCCTGGTGCGACTGCACCCGCCGTCGCCGTGAAGGGCGGGGGCTGGCTTCCGGGGCGACTCGTCCGTCATAATAGATTCATGATCGCGGACGACGGGGAGGGGTGCCCGAGGGGTCTGGGGAAACCCCGTCGCCGGATCGGTCCGCAACCAGCCCAGGGCCCCAGACCCGCCGTGGAGGGGACGTGCCGATGTCGAGGTGTCGTTGGATGGGGCCGGTCATCCTGGGGATCGCCGTCATCGGGTGCGAGGAGCCGGCCCAGCTCGTCGAGACCCCGCCGCCGGGCATGGCGCCGCCCCGTCCCCTGCCGGCCTCCGACGGGGAGCCGCAGGCCATCGGCGAGCAGCCCCGCGGCCGGACCCCCGTCACCGCCGAGGCGCCCAAGGTGGAGACCCCCCCCGCCCTGCCCACCGCGCCGGGCGAGACCAAGACGACCAAGTCGGGCGTGAAGTACCAGACCCTGAAGGAAGGGGCCGGGCCCGAGGCCAAGGCGGGCCAGGAGGTGACCGTCAACTACACCGGCAGCCTGGAGGACGGCCGGAAGTTCGACAGCTCGGCCGACCACGGCGGGCCGGCGACGTTCCCGATCGGCGTCGGCAAGGTGATCGTCGGCTGGGACGAGGCGGTGCCGGGCATGAAGGTCGGCGAGCGGAGGAAGATGACCATCCCCGCCGCCGTCGGCTACGGCGCGGCGGGACAACCCCCCAAGATCCCTCCCAACGCGACCCTGATCTTCGACATCGAGCTGCTCGGCGTTAAATGACGCCGCTTCCTATTTCCGTGGTGCATCCGCCAAGTCCTTGTAGGATGGATCAGCCGACGAAGTCGGCGCAACCCACCGATTCGATGGTGGGTTGCGCGTCGCTCGCGACGCTGACCCACCCTATGAAATGGCCATCAACTTGCCGGATGGAGCACTCAGGGCGATTTTCGCCCGTCGGGCCGCAAGAGCTTGGGACGCGGAGAAATGCGGACCGGGCGAATTGCCGCCTATCCGCGCCGATCCGCCCGGTCCGCGCCCCTCCGCGTCCCATTGGAGGGACATGCGCAACCCGACGGGTCGGCGCCCGACCGGGCCCGCGTCACATCGGCCCGCGGTCGCCGTATCCGGGTCAATAGTGGAACCCATTGGCCCGGACGTGGAGGAAGGGATCGGCATCCGGTTCGAGCACCGACCCATCGACAACCCGGCCGAGGAAGATCCGATGGTCCCCCCCGGAACTTGCCCGGCGACCTCGACGTCGAGGTAGGCCAGGGCCGCGGCCAGCACGGGGCCCCGCGCGCTCCTCGGGGCGGAGGTCGAGCCCGGCGAACGCCTCGGCCTCGGGGGGAACCCGCGGCTGAAGTGGCGGATCAAAGCCTTGCTGCCGGTCGCCAGCTGGTTCAGCGCGAACCGGCCGGACGCCTCGATCCAGTCGCCGACGTAGCGGTCGCGGTGGACCGCCACGGTCAGCATCGGCGGGTCGAAGCCCGCCTGCTGCACCCAGCTCGGCGAGCATGCCGGTCGCCCGGCCGTCGTGCCGGACCGTCAGGATATACAGCCCGCTGGGGACCCGCCCCAGCGCCTGGCCCAGCCCGGAAATCGGGGATCGCGAGTGGTCGGCCATCGGGTTCAGGCCCCGCGAGGTCTCGGGTCGCGACGTGCCGGGGTCGGGCGGACCGCCCCCTCGACCCCCGTCGCCGGTCGGGTTTATTCTAGACGCTCTCATCGAGAAGCAAGCCCGGAGGATGGTCGCCGCGGCCCCGGGCCCGTTTGGTACGATTTTCGCTTAATCTTTCCTCACGATCCCGGTTCTGCGAGGCGGCACCAGGCCGAGGCCACCCCATGACGACGACGATGACACAGATCCCAGACGTGTACGCCACGCCCAAGCTGGGCGAGATGACGTATCGGGTCGTGAACCAGCTCGGCACCGGGGCGGGCAGCACGATCTTCCAGATCAGCGACAAGACCGACAAGGGCAAGCGTTACGCCCTGAAGGTCGTCAAGCGCCAGGGGCCCGACGACGACGTGTACATCGCGCAGGCGCGCACCGAGTTCGAGGTGGCGCAGCGCCTCCACCACCGCTCGATCGTCAAGATCCACGACATCCGCCTGAAGCGCAACTGGTTCAAGGTCTCCGGCGTCGAGCTCCTGATGGAGTACGTCGACGGCCGCACCCTCGACGAGCTCGAGGCGCCCGGCCGCAAGCAACTCGTGCTGATCTTCCACCAGGTGGCCGACGCGCTGAGCCACATGCACCGCCGCGGCGTCTACCACGGCGACCTGAAGCCGTCGAACGTGATGATCTCGAAGGCCGGCCAGGTCAAGCTAATCGACTTCGGCACCGCCTGGATCAAGGGCGAGGAGAAGAACCGCGTCCAGGGCACCCCGCAGTACATGGCCCCCGAGCAGGCCGCCGACCGCCTCGTCGACGACCGCACCGACATGTACAACTTCGGCGCCACCATGTACCGCATGTTCACCGGCCGGTTCGCGCAGACCGGCCCCCCCAACCCGCAATACCCGCGCATCCTGCCGCCGCCGATCGAGGTCAGCCCGAAGATCCCAGGCACGCTCAACGAGACGATCATGGCGTGCCTGGAGATGAACCGCGACGCCCGCCCCGCCGGGATGTTCGAGGTCAAGCACCAGCTCGCCGCGGTGGCCAAGTACCTCCGCGCCAAGCCGGCCGACCTCAAGAAGGGGCTGGCCGAGGAGGACTGAGCCGCGGCCGACCTTGCGGGTTCGCCGCCGGGCGTCTACGATTGAGGCCGATCCGGGCCGGGGCCCGTGCGCCTGCGCCGGGCCCCGGCCCGCTCGCTCGCCTTTGCCCGGCAAGGAGCCCATGCAGTACAACCCGGCCAATCCTCTGATCGTGCAGGGCGACCGCACGATCCTCCTGGAAGTCGACAACCCGCTGCACGCCGAGGCCCGCGACGCGATCGCGCCGTTCGCCGAGCTGGAGAAGAGCCCCGAACACATCCACACCTACCGCCTCACCCCCCTATCGCTCTGGAACGCCGCCGCCGCCGGCATGCCCGCCTCGGCGATGATCGACGCCCTCTCGACCTACAGCAAGTTCCCCATCCCCCCCAACCTGCCGACCGACATCCGCGAGCTCGTCGGCCGGTATGGTCGGATCAGCCTGCGGCGGGTCGATGGAGGGCTGCGGCTGACGACCAACGACCGGGCCCTGCTGGAGGAGCTGGCGCGACAGAGGGGGGTCCGCGACTACCTGGGCGAGCGGATCGACGCGACGAGCGTCGCGGTCGACGACGCGCATCGGGGCGTCCTGAAGCAGGCGTTGATCGGTGTCGGCTACCCGGCCGAAGACCTGGCCGGCTACACCGAGGGGGCTTCGCTGGATGTCCACCTGCGGGAGACCACCGGCGCGGGGCTGCCGTTCCGAGTCCGCGACTATCAGAGGATGGCCGTCGAGGCGTACCACGCCGGGGGGGACGTCCGTGGGGCTCGGGGGTGATCGTCCTGCCCTGCGGCGCCGGCAAGACGATCGTCGGCCTGGCGGCGCTGGCGATCCTGAAGAAGAGCACGCTGGTGCTGACGACGAGCACCACCGCCGTCGCGCAGTGGCGCCGCGAGATCCTCGACAAGACCGACCTGGCCGAAGACATGGTCGCCACCTACACCGGCGACTCGAAGGCGATCGCGCCGGTGACGCTGGCCACCTACCAGATCGTCACCTACCGGGCCAAGAAGGACGGCGACTTCCCGCACTTCGCCCTGTTCAACGAGCGCGACTGGGGGCTGATCATCTACGACGAGGTCCACCTGCTGCCGGCGCCGGTGTTCCGCGTGACGGCCGACATCCAGGCCCGCCGCCGCCTCGGCCTGACGGCCACCCTGGTCCGCGAGGACCACCGCGAGGAGGACGTCTTCAGCCTGATCGGCCCCAAGAAGTTCGACGTGCCGTGGCGCGTCCTGGAGACGAAGGGCTGGATCGCCGAGGCGCAGTGCCACGAGGTCCGGCTCGGTATGCCCGGCCAGTCGCGCATGGAATACGCCATCGCCGAGTGGCGCGACAAGTTCCGCCTGGCCAGCGAGAACCCCGGCAAGGACGACCTCGTCGCGCTCCTGCTCGACCGCCACGACGGCCCCGAAGACCGCGTGCTGATCATCGGCCAGTACCTCAAGCAGCTCCGCCGGCTGGCCGAGCGGTTCGACCTCCCCTTGATCACCGGGCAGACCTCGAACGCCGAGCGCGAGGACCTCTACGGCCGGTTCCGCCGCGGCGAGATCCGCCGTCTGGTCCTGTCGAAGGTGGGCAACTTCGCCATCGACCTGCCCGACGCCAACGTGATGATCCAGGTCTCGGGCACCTTCGGCAGCCGCCAGGAGGAGGCCCAGCGACTCGGCCGCATCCTCCGCCCCAAGGAGGGCGAGATGCCGGCCACGTTTTATACATTGGTGACCCGCGACACCCGCGAGATGGACTTCGCCCACCACCGCCAACTATTCCTGACCGAGCAGGGCTACAGCTACGAGATCCTCGACGAATCCGACCTGATCGTGCAAGCTGCCTCGCCTGGGTTAAAATGCTGAGGGCGGGTTCGAGATCCGCCGCCCCGTCGGCATGCGTTCCACTCCCTCCGCGACTCCCGAGGAAGCTCATCGTGGCCCGTGCCTGGCGAAGCAGACTGGCTACCCTGCTGAAGCCGATCTGGCTTTACACGTTCTTTGCCTGTTATTCGATTGTGCTGGTGGGCCTCGTCATCGCGATGACCCGATGGCCTTCCCATCCCCTGGTTGATCTCTTCTGTTGTCTGTTCCTGGGGCTGTTCTACTTCGCTCTCGCGATGGCGTTCATCATGATTTACGTGATGCCTAAGGATAAACCCTTGCCTCCCTTTCCGGAGGGCCTGCCGAAGAAAGAGGTCGTGGGCAGACTGGTTGCGTTTGGATTCGGAATCGTCTACTTCTTGCTCTCCTTCTTTGATGCCCCAGGGAAGCCGCTTCCCGGGTCCGAGATGAACCGGATCTATCATCCAATCTTCTCGCTGTGGATTGCCCTGGCGTGGTGCCTGTTCCTGTCCTGGGTATTCGATCAAGAATCACGCCGCAAAGCATCGGGCAAGCATCTCAAGGGCGAGGTGTCTCGACCCGCCGGCAACGACTCCGAGGGGGGATCGGATCGGCTGTGGGATGACTGGATCGACGGGCCTTGACGGTCTCATCTTTGTGCGGGCCCGAGGAGGTGTCGGATGGCTACGATCATCGAGACGAAGCAGGCCGTGCTCCCCGCCGAGCAGCGGGTCGTGCTCCGGGGCGTCAGTTGGGCGACCTATGAGGCGCTGGTCGCGGAGACGGGCGACCACCACGTCCGGATGGTCTACGACCGAGGAGTCCTGGAACTCGATGAGCCCCGGCCCCTTGCACCAGCGCCTCAAGAAGCTGACGTCCCGCCTCTTCGAGGAGGTCATGATCGGGCTCCGCTTGCCATACGAGACGGTGGGCGAGGCGCGATGGAAGAAGGACGCGGCCGAGCGCGGCCTGGAGGCCGACGATTGCTTTTACCTGTCGGCCGAGAAGCTCGCGATCGTCCGGGGACGCGTGCCCGATCGCCCCGATGATCCGTATCCCGACCTGGCCCTTGAGATCGAGGTCTCGCGATCGAGCGTCAACAAGCTGGCGATCTACGCCGAGCTCGGAGTCCCCGAGGTCTGGCAGCATGACGGGGTCGATTGCGCCATCCAGCGGCTTCGAGATGACGGCACTTACGAGGAGCGGCCGGACAGCCTCTTCTTGCCGCTGTGGCCCGCGGACGTCGTCCGATGGGTCGAGCAGGCCCAGGGGCAGGATGGGCTGGCCTGGGCGGAGCAGGTCCGCGCCTGGGTCCGCGACGAGCTGGCCGCCAGGCACCGGCAGGAGGGTTGAGGTCGCTCGCATGCGGCCGGGTGTCGTGTCACCCACATCCTCCATCGATCCGGGTCAAGCCGCGTAGAGAGCCTGACCGATGCCCGTCCCTTATGCGCGAATCCCCGTCAAGCTGCACCGGCAGGTCTCGCTGATCCGGACGGCCGAGCCGATCCTGGCCGAGGAGCTGCTGGCCCGCAAATCGCTGGCGAGGATGATCGCCGGGAGGCTGTCGGAGACGGTCCTCCTGGTGCGTTCCGAGGACGAAGAGGCTATCCTCGACGAGTTGCGGAGGATGGGACACACGCCGCGCGTCGTGCGCTGAGGGGTTCGTCAGGATGTCCGATGCCGTGGTCCCGGACGCGAATGGATCGCCGACGGCCCCGGCCGCCGTCGAGGCGCCGATGGCCTCCTACCAGGCGGCGCTCGGGCGCGTACGAGCTGGGACGGCTCCGCGAGATCGGCCACGCGCTCGGGATCGCCGAGCCGGGGCTGAGGTCGCGCGCGCTGGCCGGTCTGATCGCCGACCGTCTGGCGGAGAAATCGCTGGCGGACCGGCTCCTGTCCGGGCTCGGCGCGGCCCGAGGCTCGCGCTGGGCCTCGCCGCGCTGACGGAGAGCCCGGCGTGGCCCCTGGCCGGGATGTCTTTGCGCTGGCCTGCCTGGGGGTCGAGCCGTCGGGGGCGATCGGGCGCTGGCCGAGCTCGGCCTGGTCGCCCTGGGCCCGGCGGCCGACGGGCCGGCGGTCGATGACCTCTCGCGGATGATCGCGGAGGGGGACGGCGTCGCGACGACCGTGGTCGCGCATCCGGCGGCCGTCGCGGCGTCGCGGACGGTGCTGCCCGAGGGGGAAAGGCCCGCCTCGTCGCGCGGGACGGTCGGGCTGGTGCGGGAGGCCGACGGCCTGGAGCCGATCCTCCGGCTGGCCGCCGTCTGGCAGAGGGTCGCCGAGGCGCCCCTGCGGCAGACGCAGCAGGGGGCGTTCTACAAGCGCGACCGCGACCGCCTCGAGGACGACCCGGTCCTGGCCGGCCCGATCGCCGACGCGCTGGAGCCCCTGCCCGACATGGCGGCCCTCTGGCTCGCCCTGGCGCGGGGTGTCGGGCTGGTCGTCCCGGAGCCGGGGAGCGACCGGGTCGTCGCCGCGCCGCCCGAATCCTGGTCGGAGAACGCCTACCACCTGCCGCAGATGGTCGCGACGCGATGGCTCGCGCTGCGGTCGTGGCACGAGCAGGCGGGGATGAGGCACGAGGGGAGCACCGTCGAGCTGGCGCTGCCCTACGCGAGGCCCGCCGTCCTGCTCTGGCTCGCCGCGATGGGGGCCGATGCCTGGGTGGCGCTCGACGACCTGGACCGCCACCTCCGCGGCCTCGCGCCCGACTGGGACCGCGCGACGCTCGTCCTCGGCGCGGCCCCCCCGGCCCCTCCGCGGGCGCGGTCCGGCCGGGGCCGGGCCAACGGTCGGCCGAACGAGGCGGACGCGGACGACGCGGGGGCGCTGGCGGCGATGCTGCTCGGCCCGGCCTACCAGCTCGGGCTGGTCCGCGCGGCGGAGGAGGCGCCGGGCGGAAGGCGGGTCGTCCAGCTCTCGGCTTTGGGGCGGTACGTCCTGGCGCTGGGGCCGCCGCCGGCGCCGAGGCCGGGCTACGAGCACTTCCTGTTCGTGCAGCCGAACTTCGAGATCGTCGCCTATCGCCAGGGGCTGTCGCCGGCCCTGATCGGCCAGTTCAGCCGGTTCGCGCGGTGGTCGCAGGTCGGCGCGGCGCTCGAGCTGCGGCTCACGCCCGAGACGGTCTATCGCGGGCTGGAGGGGGGGCTGACGACCGCCGAGATGCTCGACCGCCTGTCACGGCACAGCGCGCGGCCTCTGCCCGCCGGGGTGGCCGAGGCGTTGCGCACCTGGGCCGGGCGGCGCGAGCGGGTGACCTATCACGCCTCGGCCACGTTGATCGAGTTCGCCTCGCACAAGGAACTGCTCCAGGCGCTGGCCGATTGGCCGTCGGCGGCGCGCGGCGCCGGTGGTGGTTGCCGAGCGCCTGCTGCTGGTCGAGGACGAGTCGGCGATCCCGTTCCAGAAGTTCCGCCTGGCCGGCTCGCGCGACTACCGCCGCCCCCCCGAGGCATGCCTGGAGGTCGAGCCCGACGGCGTGACGATGGCGCTCGACCTGGGCCGCTCCGACCTGCTGGTGGACGCCGAGCTCGCAAGGTTCGCCGACGAGCTCCCCCGACCCCGTCGCGGGGCGCGCCGGGGCTGTCGCGGCGACGGTTCCGGGTCTCTCCTGCGTCGCTGTCGCGGGGCGCCGAGCTCGGCCTGACGCCCGCGCTTTTGTCGCAGTGGTACGAGCGGAGGACCGGCGCCGACATCCCGGCGGCGGTCCGCCTGCTGGTGCTGGCGGCGTCGCCGCGGGTGCCGTCTTTGGCGACCGGCCGCCCGTTGCTGCTGCGGGCCCCGACGGCCGAGCTGCTCGACGGCCTGGCGCAGCACCCCGACACCCGCGACCTCCTGGGCGAGCGGCTCGGCCCGACCACGGCGGTCGTCCCCGACGCCTCGGTGGAGCCCGCTCCGCGCCCTGGCCGGGCTC
The DNA here is from genome assembly GCA_963708145.1 of uncultured Planctomycetaceae bacterium. Lineage (GTDB taxonomy): Bacteria > Planctomycetota > Planctomycetia > Isosphaerales > Isosphaeraceae. The sequence continues at coordinate 2,674,380 of OY970189.1, forward strand.
GGCCTCGCGCTGCCCGATCCCTCCGAAGACGGGGCCGACCTCCCCCCCTCCCCCGCGCCCCCGCGACGCGGGCGGGACGATTGAGCCAGCCGGGAACCGGGGCCCGCGGTATGATGGGCGGGGGGCGAGCGGGTGCGATCTCCCTTGCCGGTCGTCGCGGCCACCCGGGCCCGTATCCGGCCCGATCCGAATCCGGGTTCGCACCCGGGGCGGGCGGAGACACCGGCGTTGATTTTGCCCCCGACGTCGATCAGAGTCGAATCGGGGGGCGGCGCGAGGGGGGTCCGACGGGGCGAGGGCGGGCGCTGAGATGAACCGATCGCGGGGGAACACCGGCCGCCTGGAGCGGCTGATCGAGGCGATGGACCGGCCGCTCCTGGGCCTGGCCGTCGTCACGATGGTCCTCTACCTGCTCGACCTGCGGGGGTGGCTCGGCCTGGGCTCGATCGGGCTGACGATGCTGGCGCTGGCCATCGACGCGGTCTTCGTCTTCGACCTCGTCCTGAAGCTGCTGGCCTACGGGACCTCCTACGTCCAGTCGCCGTGGTTCCTGATCGACCTGATCAGCTGCCTGCCGATGCTCGACGTGCTGGCCAACGGGATCCTGCCGCTCCGCGCCATCCGGTTCGTGCGCGGGCTGCGCATCCTCCGGGTGCTCCGCGGCCTGCGGATCTTGCGGGCGCTGCGGACGATCCCGGCGTTCGAGCAGTTCATCAAGGAGGCGCCGACGACCCGCGACGAGAGGCGGCTGCACCGCTACATGAACCTCGGCCTGGTCGCGCTGACGGTCGGCGTGCTGGTGATCATCATCGGCGTCCGCAAGGAGGTCGAGGGGCGCTACCAGGACCAGGTCGACGCCGAGACCCGCGTCGGCGTGACGCTGCCGCAGCTCCGGTCGCTCGGCGGGAGCATCGAGCCGCCGGCGCACCCCGAGTTCTACGAGCGGCGGGTCGTCGTCGACGGGGTCGCGAGGACGGCCTACTTCGACCTGCGGAAAGTGGAGGAGAGGTCCGACGAGGTCGAGTTCTTCCTGATCCTCGGCATGGTCCTGATGATGCTCTTCCTGATGTACATCATCGCCTATCATCAGCTCGACATCTCCCAGGCGCAGCTCCGCGGGCTGCTGAACCTGGCGCTGCCGAAGCAGGTCGCCGAGCAATTCGTCGTCGACCCGGGCACCTACACGCGGAAGAGCCGGATGCCGGCGACGATCGTGTTCATGGACTTCGTCGGCTTCACCCGCGCCTGCGAGGGGCTGGCGCACGACCCCGACGAGCTCTCCAGGCACCTGGAGGCGGCGATGGACCGGCTTGTCTGCGAGCTGGTCAGGCACGACATGATCATCGACAAGTTCATCGGCGACGCGGTGATGAGCTTCCGAGGCGGCCCGCTGGTCACGGGCACGCCCGCCGAGCACGCCTACCGCGCCGTGAAGGCGGCGCTGGACAGCATCCGCGCCCTGGAGGCGCTGGACGACCCCTACTTCCACCGCGTGAAGATCGGCGGGGCGTCGTGCGACGACTGCCTGATCGGCGCCTTCGGCACCAGCGCGCGGCTGACGTATACGATCCTCGGCGACGGCGTGAACCTGGCCGCTCGGCTCGAGCCGGCCAGCGCCCAGTGCGGGACGAGGAACCTGTTCGACGAGGCGACCCATCGCCTCTGCGACGGCCGGCCCGACCTGCTCTGGCGCCGCTGGGGGCGGGTCCGCGTCGTCGGCAAGTCCGCCCCGGTGGACGTCTACGAGGCGTTCGACGCCGCCGAGGTCGGCGATCCCGCCTTCCTCGACACCTTCCGCCGCGCCCTGGGGGCCTTCGAGCGGAACGACTTCGACGCCGCGCGCGACCTCTTCCTGCGGGCCGACTCGCAGCGCCCCGGCGGCGACGAGCCGAGCCGCGGCTACGCCGACTGGTGCGAGCGCCTCCAGATGGACGGCGCCCCCGCCGGCTGGGAGCCCGTCCTGGAGACGCACAAATAGCTCGGACCCGAGTTTTCGTAGGGTCCGCTGTGCGGACCGGATTGATCGGGCGGATGGTCGGCACAGCGGACCCTACGACTGTCATCGGCCATCCCACCCATTTGGCATCGACTGCCCACTACCTGTCTCCAAGACAGGCCGGAAACGACGACGTTCGAGGGATGCACGCCATGACCACGGCCCTGATCCTCGGCCTCGCCCTGCTCGCCCAGCCCAAGGCCGACCCCGACCAGAACCCGCTCGCGCTGCACCGGAGCATGGAGATCGAGGACCTCGACCGCGAGCTCCAGAGGCTCCACGACACGGTCCTCGTCAAGAAGGCGCAGCTCGCCGCCACGCAGAGGCTGGCGCAGCGCAAGCTGGCGAGCCAGGCGGACCTCGCGGCCGAGACCGCCGACTGCCGCTTCAACGAGGCGCGCGAGGCCGAGACGCTGGCCTACCGCGGCCTGAGGGCCTACGAGCGCGACGTCCTGGGCGGGGTCATGCCCGCCGACGATGCCAGGGCCTACGAGCTCCTGCTCGACTGGCTCAAGAAGCAGGAGGCGATCGCGCAGATCGACCTCGCCTTCCGCGACTACACCCTCCGCCAGACCCGCACCCTCTACCAGAAGAAGGTCGTCAGCCGCCAGGAGTTCGACGACGCCGGGGTCAACTTCCTGATGGCCGAGGCCGCCGTCGCGCTGAGCCGGGCGAGGCAGGCGCAGGCCCTCATGGAGATGGTCCCGCGACGGGACGGGGTGCCGGTCGACGAGGCCGAGGCCGACCGTCGGAAGACCGAGTACCTCAAGGCCAGCGTCCGCTATCGCGAGGTCGTCGCCGAGGGGACGCGGACGCGCCTCGACATCGCGCAGGAGCGGTCGCGCAACGGCCTCATCCCGCCCAGCGAGCTGGCCATCTTCCGCAAGGCCGACGACGAGGCCGAGGCCAACCTCGCCTCCGAGCGCAAGAGGCTCGACGAGTCGCAGGCGGCTCCGCCCGCGTCCGCGCCCGGATCGGGCTGACCGACGGCGCCCGGCGACGGTCGGAACACCGCCATGCCCACCCCCGGCCACCGCAACGAGGTCGTCTTCCCCGCCCGCGATGAGTCGTTTGCGGCGGTCGTCGCGGGGCTGTCGGGCCGCGAGACCGGGCCTCCCGCCGACAACTTCATCTCCAACGAGGACTCGTTCCCGCGGGTGGTGGGCGAGCTGGCCCGGCGGGCGCCCCCGGCGGCGTCTACCTCGGCGTCGGGCCCGACCAGAACTTCTCGTACATCGCCGCGGCCCGGCCCGTGCTGGCGTTCGTCCTCGACCACCGCCGCCGCAACCTCCTGCTCCACCTGCTCCACAAGGCCCTGTTCGAGCTCGCGCCCGATCGCGCGAGTTACCTCGCGCGGCTGACCGCCCGCCGCCCGGGCCCGTTGCCGCCCGACCCGTCCGCCGCCGATCTCGTCGCCGCGTTCGAGGCCGCGGCCTTGGACCGCGCCTTGCTGGGGGAAACCGTCGCCGAGGTCGCCCGCGTCGTCGGTCCGCTCGGGGTGGTCGGCGACGATGAATGGCCCGAGCTGGCCACCATCCAGGCGCGTCTCGCCGGCCCCGGCATGGCGGCGCGGTTTCTGGCGCTGCCGATGTACCCGACGTTCGGCCGCCTGATCCGGACCGCCGACCGCGACGGTGGGCCCGCCCACCTGCTCGCCCGCGAGGCGTCGTACCGGGTCGTCCGTGATCTCCACCGCGGCGACCGCATCATCCCCCTGGTCGGCGACTTCGCCGCCCCCGGGGGTCTGGCCGACCTCGCCGCCTGGCTCCACGGCCGGTCGCTGGCGGTGGCGCTGCTCTACGTGTCCGACGTCGAGTTCTTCCTGCTCCGCGCCGGGAGGTTCGGCGCCTACACCGAGAACCTCGCCGGCATGCCCTGGATGGATGGGGCGATGCTGGTCCGCACGAGCACGCGCGAGATCGACCACCCCGCCCGCGTCCGGGGCGACAGCGCGACGACCGTCGTCCGGCCGGTCGCGCCGTTCCTGGCCGCCGCCCGGGCCGGGCGCATCGGGACGGTCGACGACCTGTTCGCCGACTGACGGGCGATCCGGACCCGGCCTTGCAGCCCCAGGAGGGGGCGGCCGTGAGTAGCCGGGGGCGATGGCCCCTGGTACGGGCCCCTTTCGAAGAAAATCGGCGATGTCATGGGATGTTGCAGAAAAACAAGTCTTTTTGATTTTTCGCAGGTCACGACCGGGATTCCGAAACAGTAGAACGAGTGAACTCAAATCAAGCCGGTCGGACCTTGCATATCTCACCTCATCGTCGAGTGCAGGAACCGGACGGTGGGAGCGGGGCGGAGGGGGCCGCCCATGCTCCCACCCAACCGGGCGCGGAGATCCTGCGGCGACCGCCCCGCCGATCGGTGCGGTCGCGGTGGTCCGCGGTGCGGCCCGCGCGATGAGGCGTGATGGACCGGGTCCGGGACGATGAACCGGCACCAATCCCATCGCACGGAGAACCATCCATGTCGAGCATCATTTGGAATCTGTGTGCCGGGCTGCGCACGGCCGCACGAGTCGTCGAATCGCGGCGAGTAACGACCCGCGTGGCCGTTCGAAGGGGCTGGCGGGTCGCCGACCCGCCCGCGCCGGGCGGGTGGCCGGGCCGGTCCTGGAGCCGCTCGAAGGGCGCGCCCTGCTCACCCAGGTCACCTATCACGGAGGCCCACTGCTGACCAACGTCGAGATCCAGCCGATCTTCCTCGGCTCGGCCTGGGCGACCAACCCCGTCCTCGCCCTCAACAAGAACCAGCTCGTCGGGGAGCTGTCCACCCTGGTCCAGGACCCCGGCTACCTGAACCTCGTCGCCCAGTACGGGATCGGAAGCGGCACGGTGAGCACCCCGCTGGTCGACACGTCGCAAGGGAACCCCCCGTACGGCCCGAATGCTCCCCCGCTCACCTTCGATGACCTCACACTCCGGGGGATCATCGGCGAGGAGATCGCTGCGAAGGAGGTCTCGACGCCCGACGCGAACCGCCTCTACGTCGTCTTCACGGCGCCCGGCATCCGGCTCGTGGGCTCCGAGCCTGGTACCCAGAGTTGGTATACCAGCCCCAGTCAGCCTGGCGCCTACTCCTGGCACGACTCGGGCCCGGACCCCGTCAACGGCAACTACAACCTCGTCTACGCGGTGATGCCCTACCCGGGCCAGGGAAATAACAAGCTCGGCGGCCCGAACGTCCCCGACATCGAATCGCTCGAACCGAGCCTCTTCCACGAGGTGACCGAGGCGATGACCGACCCGGTCGGCACGGGATGGTGGGACAGCACGGACCCCCCGGCGCCGAACGGGCCCGGGGGAGACGAGGTCTGCGACTTCAACAACACCACGCTGCAGTGGGACGGGGCCTACCTCATCCAGGGCATCTTCTCCAACAGCGCCGGCGCGTCCGTCTTCCCGACCAACACCATGCCGGCGGTGATCACGACGGGGCAGGGCCTGGCCCCGGGCCAGCCGATCTTCTCGCCCGACGGCCAGTACCACCTGATCATGCAGGGTGACGGCAACCTCGTCGAGTACAGCCGCGCCGGCCAGGTCATGTGGGACTCCGAGACGCAGAACAACCCGGGCGCCTACGCGATCATGCAGGGTGACGGCAACTTCGTCGTCTACTCCGGCAGCGGGCGGGCGCTCTGGGATTCCCACACCTGGGGGCACCCCGGCTCGTACTTCGCGTTCGAGCGCAATGCGTTCCTCGGCGGATACGACGGGACACTCCTGATCGACGCGCCGAACGGCGCCACGCCGCTCTGGTCCAGCGAGGTCGCTGCTGCCGGGGCAGATCTTGACCGCGGGCGAGATGATCTCCAACGGCCAGTACCTCCTGATCATGCAGGGTGACGGCAACCTCGTCGAGTACAGCCGCGCCGGCCAGGTCATCGGGGACACCGGGACGCAGGGCAACCCCGGCGCCTACGCGTACATGCAGGGTGACGGCAACCTGGTCATCTATTCCAGCAGCGGGCACGCGCTCTGGGATTCCCACACCGAAGGGGAGTCCGGCCAGTACATCTCGCTCGGGGATGACGGCCGCCTCATGTGGGTGGATTCCCATGTCTGGGTGTATGGCGGCTCGTACCTCGTGCTTTAGGATAACGGCCGCCTCGTGATCGACAACGCAGGAGGATTGCAAAGCCCCGAAGGGTCGAGGGGATCATGTCCCGATCGGGTGGGGGTGGCTGGGGTTGCGGCACGCAACCCCGGTCGCCGCGCCGGGGTTGCGTGCCGCAACCCCAGCCACGGGCCGGATGTCCGCGACTTGTTCAACCGGGAGATTGTCGAACGAGGGGGTCGTCCGCTATAATGGCGGGACTCGATCGCCGTCCCGCCTGGATCGCACTCCCTCCGGCCGAGGCCGCTTGACACCCATGGACGACAAAGCCGCGCTGACCAGGCTCCGCGAATTCTTCGAGGCCGACCCGGTCCTGGCGGTCGCGATCGCCGCGGCCTTGATCGCCTTCGCGACGACGCCGATCGCGTTCGCCGTCCTGGGCCGGCTCAACTGGTTCCAGGCGCGTCGCGGGCGGACGCTCCAGCGGCCGTCGTTCGCGTCGGTGGTCGTGGGCATGATGCTGGTCATGGGCATCCCGGCGATCTTCTCGGCGCTGGCGCTCAAGAGCCGGTACTTCGACAAGGACCGCTACGAGTTCGACCCGAACAAGACGTGGTCGGTCCTGGAGCAGGGACGGGGCCTGCGCGACCTCCGCGAGGCCGACGAGGCGGTCCGCCGCGAGATGGCCCGGCTCTCCGAGGAGCGCAAGAACCTGGTTGATAACGTCAAGAAGCTCGACGAGGCGATGCTGGCGCTGCGGGCCGTCGCGGGGACGTCGCCCGCCGTGGCGCAGGCGGTCCCGAACGTGCTCCAGAGGCTCGCCGGGGTGCGCCGGAGCGTCGGCGTGGACGCCCCGCAGCAGCTCATGGACTTCACCGCGCCGCCGGTCGAGCTGGCGAACCTCCCGGCCGGCGTGACGGCCCCGGCGGTCGCCGTCGCCGCGTTCGCGACCCCCTCGGCGCCGGCGGCGGCACCGGCCTCGGGGCTGTCCAGGGCGCAGGCCGAGGCCGAGATGAAGGACGTCCCGGGCCCGCAGAAGACGCTGGCCGCGCTGCTGCCCCTGGCCGAGTTGCCGGCGGGCTGGACGGTCGGCAAGTCGGGCGAGAGGCACCTGGAGACGTTCAACGCCGAGAACCTGTTCGAGAAGATCGACGGCCGCGCCGAGAGCTTCATCGACTTCGAGGTGCGGGGGATGGCCTACACCTACTACCACCCCACCGGCGACGAGGCGGACGAGGTCCAGCTCTACATCTTCGAGTTCCCCAACAGCCTGAAGGCGCGCGGCAAGTTCGACACCGAGAAGCCCGACGAGGCCAAGGAGCTGGCCGTCGGCGCCGCGGGCTACACCTCGGCCGGCAGCACGCTGTTCTACACCGGCCCTTACTACATCCAGATCGTCTCGACCAAGGACGATGCCAAGTTCTCGGGCTTCGCCGTCGAGCTGGCCAGGAGGATCGCCGCGCAGGCCCAGGGGGGCGCGGCGGCCTCGGCGTCGCCCGGCGAGACGGCCGGGGCGAAGTCCCAGGAGGTGACACCCGACACCCTGTTCGCCCTCCTGCCGGAGGGGTCGGGCAAGGCGGGCACGAAGTACGTCCCCAAGGACGTCTTCGGCTACAGCTTCCTGACCGACGTCTTCATGGCCGACTACCAGCAGGACGGCATCACCTGGCAAGGGTTCCTCCGCCCCTACGGCGACCCCAAGGAGGCGCGGCGGTCTTCGACCAGTACGTCGAGAATGCCAAGAAGGACGGCGCGACGCTCGAAACGCTCGAAACCGAGGGGGCCGACGCGATGGTCGTCAGTTCCAACATCGGCCTGGTCGATGTCTTCTTCGTGAAGGGCAACGCGATCGGGGGCGCCAACGGCGCGACCGACCGGAAGCCCGCCGAGCCGTTCGCCCGGGCGTTCGCCAAGGCCCTGCCGCTGCCCGTCCCCGCGATCGGGGCCCCGCCGTCCGCGTCGCCCGACGGCGACGAGAAGTGACGATCGACCGTCAGCCCACACACCGGATCATCCCCGAGGCTCGTGCCCAGCGAGGCCCGCGATGAGCGAGAAACTGACCCGGACCCAGCAGAAGAACCTCGAGCGGCTCGGGGGCGTCAACCCGGCCGACCAGCCGTTCTCGCGCCGCCAGTTCGTCGCGCAGGTCGGCGGGACCGGCCTGGTGGCCGGCGGGGCCCTGGCCGCCGGGCTCCTGGCCCGCGACCGCTGGGGCATGGAGGGGGTCAAGCCCCCGCCCCCCGTCCGCCTGAAGGACTACTCGATCGCCCTGCCGCCGAGCCGCCCCAACCTGATCGTCGTCCGCTCCAGCCCGATCCTGGCCGAGGGCTTCACCTCGAAGGACGAGGAGCTGCAGGCGCGCGAGGACCAGGCGTTCCGGATGGTCAAGGCGGCGCTCGACGCGATGGGGGGCGAACGGGGCGTCTCGCAGTTCATCACCAAGGGGGACGTGGTCGTCATCAAGCCGAACGTCGCCTTCGACAAGAATCCCGACCTCGCCGCGACCACCCAGCCCGACACGCTGGCCGCGGTCGTCCGGCTCTGCCTGGGGGCGGGGGCGCGCAAGGTGATCGTCGCCGACAACCCGATCAACAACCCCGAGAGCTGCTTCTTCAAGACCAAGGTCGGCGAGGCCGCCGTCCGCGCCGGCGCCGAGCTGATGCTCCCCAAGGACAGCTACTTCGAGCAGCTCTACATCGGCGGCGAGACGATCACGCACACCTGGAAGATGTTCTACCGCCCGTTCCGCGAGGCGACCAAGGTCATCGGCATCTCCCCGGTGAAGGACCACAACCTCTGCAAGGCCACGGTCACGATGAAGAACTGGTATGGCCTGCTGGGCAACCCCCGCAACCAGTTCCACCAGGACATCCACGGGATCATCTCCGACTTCGCCCTGATGATGAAGCCGACCCTGGTCATCGCCGACGGCCGCAAGCTCCTGATGCGCAACGGCCCGACCGGCGGCAGCCTCAACGACGTCCGCCGCGGCGACACGATCGTCGTCGGCACCGACCACACCTCGGTCGACAGTTGGTGCGTCTCCCGCCTGCTCCAGAAGAACCGCCACGAGATCGTCTACCTGGATAAGGTCATCAAGCGCGGCCTCGGCCAGGACTGGCGGCCGCAGTGGACGCAAGAGATCACGGTCTGACATGGCCGGGGGCCTCGAACGATGGGCGAATCGACTCTCGTGAGGTTGCCGACCATGTCCGGCCTGCGGATCTCTCCTAGGGCGTTCTGGAAGCTCTGCGCCGCCAACCCCGATTTGCGGATGACGCGCACGGCCGAAGGGAAATTGATCATCATGGCCCCCGCGGGCTCCGACTCCTCGTACCGCAACGCCGGCCTGAGCGCCCAGCTATGGAACTGGAACCAGGCGACGCGGCTCGGCGTCTGTTTCGATTCGTCGGGGGGCTTCACCTTCCCCAACGGCCTGGCCCACGCACCCGATGCCTCCTGGATTACGCAAGAACGCTGGAATCGACTGACCTCTCAGCAGAAGAAGAAGTTCGCTCCGATCTGCCCTGATTTCGTCGCCGAGTTGCTCTCCCCGTCCGATCGGAGGGTCGATGTCCGCGCCCGGATGCGGGAGTATCTCGACCAGGGCGTCCGCCTCGGCTGGCTGATCGATCCCGACGCGGGCGAGGTCGAGATCTATCGACCCGGCCGGCCGGTCGAGACTCTCACCAATCCCGCGACGCTCTCCGGCGAGGATGTGCTGCCCGGATTCGTGCTCGACCTCAAGGGGATATTGTTCGACTGAGGATTTACGGGCTTCGGCGGGGGATTGTCCCGATGGTTTCCGTTAGCACCGAACACATCGAGATCACCCCGGGCGTCTGCGGCGGCAAGCCCCGGATCGCCGGCCATCGGATCAAGGTCCAGCACGTCGCGATCTGGCACGAGCAGATGGGGATGAGCCCCAGGAGATCGTGGCCACCTATCCCGACATCACGCTCGCCGACGTCCACGCGGCCCTGGCCTACTACTACGACCATCGGGAGGAGATCGACGCTCAGATGAAGGCCGACGACGAGTTCGTCGCCGAGATGCGGGCGAAGGCCCCGCCCTCTCGCCTCCGGCAGGCTCCTGAAAGAGGGGCCGGCGATCGTGGGGTCCTCCACCCCGTATTAGATGTTCACAAAAGAGAAGGTGGGCGTTGCCCACCCTACGAAGACTATGAGCCGGAACACCCTGGCATCGACCCGAATCCGAATCGGCCCGCGCTCGTCGGGGATGTTGATGACCCCCGAGGAATTCGACTCCCTCCCCGAGTCCGCCTTCGACGACCGCTATCGTTATGAGTTGATCCACGGAGTCCTCGTCGTGGTTCCTCCACCCGGGGCCGCCGAGCGCAGCCCGAATGATGAGCTGGCCTTCCTCCTTCGGCTCTATCGAGGCACGCACCCCCAGGGCGCGGCGTTGGATGAGACCCTGCCGGAACAGACCATCGCCGCGGGCGCGCTGCGTCGCCGTTGCGATCGCGCGATCTGGACCGGCCTCGGCCGGGTCCCCGACCTCGAGAAGGACATCCCCTCGATCGTCATCGAGTTTGTCTCCGCCACCGGACGCGACCGCCGTCGCGATTACGAGGAGAAGCTGCGGGAGTATGCCGCGCTGGGCATCTCCGAATACTGGATCATCGACCGTTTCCGACGGATCATGACGGTCTACCGGAACGGCTCCGGCGGGGTGACGACCCTCGTCGTCGCCGAATCGGACAGCTATCAGACCGACCTGCTTCCCGGTTTCGTCCTCCCCCTGGCCCGCCTGCTGTCGAGGGCCGACGCCTGGCCGCGCAAGAAACGAGCCAAACGGCCTCCCGCCCCTGGAGCCGAATGATATGGTCAAGATCCGCCGAGCCTACGAGGCCCTGTTCCTCGGGCTCTTCCTGTTCTTCCTGCTGATCACCGACCTGCGCTACCTCAAGGGGTGGCCGGTGTCTCTGTTCCTCGAGGCGACGCCGCTGGTGGCCGTCTCGACGGCTCTGACGACGCACACGATCTACCGCAACCTCGTCTGGGGCCTGGTGATCATCGCGGTCACGATGATGCTCGGGCGGGTCTGGTGCAACTGGATGTGCCCGTTCGGCATCCTCCACCACCTGTTCGGCTGGATCGGCAACCGCCGCAACACCAAGCAGATGATCGAGGTCAACCGCTATCGCAAGATCTACGCGCTGAAGTACTACATCCTCGCCGCCATGATCGCGATGGCCAGCCTCTGGATCATCCCCACGGCGCTCGATTCGCCCGGCAAGATCTACACAGCCTACGCCGGCAAGGACCTGCACCAGAAGGGCGTGGCACGCGTCTTCGCGGCGATCGGCGCCGGCATCGGCCAGGCGGCCGAGGAGCACAAGCAGGGCAACAGCACGCTCCAGATCGGCCTCCTGGACCCGATCGCGCTGACGGTCCGCTCGATGACCACCAGCGTCCTGCCGACGGCGCAGAAGGCGACCGAGAGCATCTACACCGAGCCCCGGGAATACTGGCAGGCGTGGGTCGTCGGCCTGATCTTCGTCGGCTTCCTGGTGGCCAACTGGTGGATACCGCGGTTCTTCTGCCGCGCGGTCTGCCCTCTCGGGGCGCTGCTGGGGATCTTCAGCCGGTTCGCGCTCTGGAGGATCGACCGCGACCCGGTCCGCTGCACCGACTGCGACCTCTGCCTGAAGAGCTGCGAGGGGGCCTCGGACCCGCAGGCCGACCTCCGCAAGAGCGAGTGCTTCGTCTGCTTCAACTGCATCGACGACTGCCCGCACGACGCGCTGTCGTTCCGGTTCCTGCCCCGCAAGGCGAGCGAGGTGGCCTACCCGGCCGTCGGCCGCCGCCAGCTCGTGCTGGCGGGGCTGTTCGGCATCCTGTTCTTCCCGATGGCGCGGCTCTCGGGCGGGGTGCGTAAGAACTTCAACCGCGCCGTGATCCGGCCCCCGGGGTCGGTCGCCGAGGACGAGTTCCTCCGCCGCTGCATCAAGTGCGACCAGTGCATCCGCGTCTGCCCCACCAACGTCCTCCAGCCGAGCCTCTTCGAGGCGGGCGTCGAGGGGCTCTGGACGCCGATCATGATCTCGAAGATGGGCTGGTGCGAGCTCAACTGCACGCTCTGCAGCCAGGTCTGCCCGACCGGCGCCATCCGCGAGATCTCGATCGCCGAGAAGCTCGGCGTCGGCCCGTTCGAGGCGAAGGGGCCGATCAAGACGGGCACCGCCTTCTACAACCAGGGACGCTGCCTCCCCTGGGCGATGGACACCAGCTGCGTCGTCTGCGAGGAGGTCTGCCCGGTCAGCCCCAAGGCGATCTTCACCCGCAACGTCGAGGTGACCGACCGCTGGGGCGCCACGATCGAGCTCAAGAGGCCGTACATCGACCCGGTCAAGTGCATCGGCTGCGGCATCTGCGAGCACGAGTGCCCCGTCAAGGACGACCCCGCCGTCTACGTCACCGCCATCGGCGAGACCCGCGACAAGAGCCGTTCCCTGCTCCTGTCCTTGGTCGACGGCGAGGCGCGGGACTGGGTCTCGGTCTGAACGCCCGATCATTGATGGGTGGCATGCCCACGTCCTCGTGGGCATGGGATGGGGGCCCCACACCATGCCCACGAGGACGTGGGCATGCCACCCAAGACCGGGCCGTCGGCGGCCCGAGGGCCGCGCGGGCGACGGGTTGACGCGCCGGTCCCCGCGTTTAGACTGGGTGATACTCCGTCGAGGATCTCGGTGACGATCGGGTGGCACTGTTGGCCCGTCCACCAGTGCGCCGGGTGTTCGACGCGACGACGGGGCGTACCCAAGGTCTCGCGCGGGGCCCGTCCGGACGATCCGACGGGTCCGACCCGAGTTTTTTTGAACCGCGCCCTCGAACCCTCCGCCCTGGCGGTGCGTAGTCATGATGAAGGCGCGTGTCAGCGAGGCGGACGAAGACCTCTCCGAGCTGTCGGACGAGGTCCTCCTGACCCGCTATCGCGACGCGGGCCGGACCGCTGACTTCGACGCCCTGGTCCACCGCTACGAGCCCGAGCTGTATCGTTACCTGGCCCGCTACCTGGGCGACCGGGCGCTGGCCGAGGACGTCTTCCAGAACACCTTCTTGCAGGTCCACTTGAAGAGGGGGTTGTACGAGGACGGGCGCCCCGTGCGCCCTGGCTCTACTCGATCGCCACGCACCAGGCGGTCGACGCCCTGAGGAAGGCGGGCCGGCACCCGACGGTCAGCCTCGACCAGCAGGTCGCCTCGGGGGGTGCCGACGCCGGCCGCCTGGTCGATCTCCTGATCGGCGACGAGACGGGGCCCCTGGATGACCTCCAGGGGCAGGAGCGGGCCAAGTGGGTCCGCGAGAGCGTCGCCCGGCTCCCCGATGCCCTCCGACAGACGCTGATCCTGGCCTATCACCAGGACCTGAAGTATCGCGAGATCGCCGACATCCTGAAGATCCCGGTCGGGACGGTCAAGTCACGGCTGCACGCGGCCCTCGCCAAGCTCCAGCAGATGGCGAGGGCGGACCAACGAGACGGAAGTGGTTGATCCCATGAACGCCCCGGACATGATCGATTACGCCCTCGGCCAGGTCGAGGGCCCCGCGCGCGAGGCGGCCGAGCGTGAGGTCGCCGACGATCCCGACCTGGCCACTTCGCTCGATCGCCTCCGCCTGGCGCTCGACCGGATGCTCGACGACGGCGAGGAATATGAGCCCCCCGCCGGCCTGGCGGGGCGCACCGTCGCCCTGGCGACCGACCCGCGGCCGCGGCGGCGGTCGATCCTCGACTTCGCGCCGCCGACGGTCCCGTTCCGCTGGGCCGACGTGGCGGTGGCCGCGGGCATCCTGCTGGCGGGCGCGCTGACGCTCCTGCCCGCCTTCCACCGCTCGCGAGAGCGGATGGAGGAGGCCGGCTGCGGCTTCAACCTCCGGCAGCTCGGCCTGAGCCTGTCGCAGTACGGGATGCGGCACGGCTTCTACCCCTACGCGCCGCACAAGGCCCCGTCGCCGGTGGCCGGGTCGTTCGCGGCCCTCCTCCACGACGACGGCCTGCTCCACGACCTCTCGACGCTCGATTGCCCGAGCAACGGCCCCGACCGCAAGGCCGCGCGGCTGCCCCACTTCGAGGCGCTCTGCCAGATGCGCCACCAGTCGTCCGACGACTACTGCCGGATGCTCCGGTGGGACTACGCCTACAACGTCGGCTACCGGCACCCGTCGGGCCATCTCGCCGCGGTCCCCGCCTCGCTCTCGTCGCGGGTGCCGCTCCTGGCCGACGAGCCGCCGCATCGCGACGGCCGCGTCCTCGACGGCAACAGCCCCAACCACGGCCAGAGGGGCCAGAACGTCCTGTTCACCGACGGCCACGTCGGCTGGTTCAACACCCGTCAGATCGACCCCCTCGACCCCGACCTGTTCCTCAACAACGCCCACCAGCCCGCCCCCGGCCTCCACCCCGACGACGCGGCCCTGATCCCGAGCCTCTTCTCCTTCCCCAGCCGCTGAGGCCTTTCCGTAGCAGACGGATAAAAACAACCCTAACAGGGTGCCTAATGCCGCTTCATTACGTCCCAAATTGATGACTTTTGCAGGATGTAACGGAGTAGTGCTGGTTTGCGGTGCGAATGGGCGGTTTCGCGGCCTCTGGTAAGCTGAGGGCATGCTCAGGAACCGCTACGGACGGGCCAACTTCTGGCAGTTAAGTGTCCCAGCGTGATCAGGGGGCAGGCGATGTGGAAGTCGAGCCGTCTGGGAGGCGCTCAAGTCGCTGGCGCTCGGAGGGCGGCGGTTCGCGACCTGGGAGGGGGCGTGCCGGGCGGTCGTCGAGGCGACCGCCTACGGGGACAAGCCCCGCCACCCAATTGGTCTGGGGCCGGCGCCGGCTGCGGCGCCGGCCGGGCATCGCGGCCGGCCCTGGCGTCAAGGGACTTGCCGGATGAACCACTTAATACTTGGCCAGCTCGCCGGCTTCGCGCCCGGGGTTGAGCTGGCGAATCAGGTTGGCCGCGCCTTCGAGCATGAACTTGAGCTCGCTGGCCACGGCGATGAACTGCCAGCCCTCGTCGATGCGGCGCCTGGCGGCCTCGTAGGTCTGGACGTGGATGCCGCAGGGGACCTTGTTCCGTTGGGCGGCCTCGCGGATGCGGGTGAGGGTGTCCTCCATGAGCTGCTTGCTCGGCGCGGTGCCCTTGGCGTCGCGGAGCGAGGCGGCCAGGTCGTTGGGGCCGACGAAGATGGCGTCGATGCCGGGCACCGCATAGATCTCGTCGGCGATGTCGACGGCCTGGATGTGCTCGGTCTGGATGACGACGAGGATCTCCTCGTCGGCGCGGAGGAAGTAGTTCTCGATCGTCGCGCCGTAGTTGAGCGAGTGCAGGCCGCCCCCCAGCGAGCGGTTGCCGATGGGGGGGTACTTGGCCGCCGCGACGATCGAGCGGGCCTCGGCGGCGTCCATGACCATCGGCACGACGATCCCCATCGCGCCGCAGTCGAGGACGCCCTTGATGTACTCGTGCTTCGAGGCCGGGACGCGGGCCAGGGGGACGCAGCCGCCGTCGGCGATGGCGCCGAACATGTGCGCGGCGGTCTGGATGTCGGTGTGGGTGTGCTCCATGTCGACGGTCATCCAGGGGAACCCGACCCGCGCCAGGAACCGCGCCGCGAACGGGCTGCCCAGCGAGAGCCACGTGCCGACCTGCGGCTCCCCCGCCTTCAATGCACGCTTGACCGGATTGGGCTTCACGGCATCCCTCGTCTTGGCATCGTGTGACGGGCCCGGTCCGTCCCGTACCCCTGCGGACGGGCGCCCCGACCTCCCGCCTCAGTGTGCCACCCCGCACCCGGCCGGGCAAGGGGCGACCGCGACCGCCTCGTCCGCGTCAGCATCGGCCCCCCAGGCCCGAGGCAACCGAGAATCCGACCGGGCGCCCTCGGGGATACGATCCTCGTGGTGTACAATCATGGGGTATCGTCCCGACCGGGGCCGCTGCCCGATTCGATCACCGTGTCCCGAGGAGAGCCGCGATGAGGGTCGTGATGGAGCTGATCGCCGTCCTGGCGCTGGCGGCGCCGATGGCCGTCGGCGACGAGGCCCGGATGTCCTGGACCTTCGACGACGAGCCCGCCGGCCGGATCGCCGGGGGGTTCACCGGCGAGGTCGGTGAGTGGAAGGTCGTCGAGTCCGACCGCGGCAAGGCGCTGGCCCAACTGGCGAAGAGCCCCGATGCGGTCTTCAACGTCGCGCTGGTCGACGGGGCGAGCGCCAGGGACCTCATCCTGACCGTGCGCCTCAAGGCGATCGCCGGGGAGGACGACCGGGGGGGCGGCCTCGTCTGGCGGGCCAGGGACGCGAAGAACTACTACGTGGCCCGGTACAACCCGCTCGAGGACAACTTCCGCGTCTACAAGGTCGTCGACGGCAAGAGGACCCTGTTCCAGGGCGTCGACATCCCCCATTCGCCGGGCTGGCATACGCTGAAGGTCGTGATGGACGGCGACCACATCGAGTGCTCCTACGACGGCAGGCAATATCTCGACGTCAAGGACGCGACCTTCCCGGGCCCCGGCAAGGTCGGCGTGTGGTCGAAGGCGGACGCCCGGTCGCACTTCGACGACCTGACGCTCGAACACAACAAGCGCTGATCGCCCGACGCGGCCCGACCCGCCCCCCGGGGCACGCCCCGAGACGAGACCGATGAACCCGATCGTCTTCGCCCTGCGGCGGCCGCTGACCGTGATGGTCGCGGTCGTCGCCGTCGCCCTGGGCAGCGGCCTGGCCGTCTCCCGGATGCCGATCGACATCTTCCCCAACCTGAACCTCCCCGTCGTCTACGTCGCGCAGCCCTACGGCGGCATGGACCCGGCGCAGATGGAGGGGCTGCTCACCAACTACTACGAATATCACTTCCTCTACATCAACGGCATCCACCACGTCGAGAGCCGCAACGTCCAGGGCATGGCCCTGATGAAGCTCTCCTTCCACCCCGGCACCAACATGGCCCAGGCGATGGCCGAGACGATCGGCTACGTCACCCGCTCGCGCGCCTTCATGCCGCCGGGGACCGTCTCGCCGTTCGTCACGCGGTTCGACGCCGGCAGCGTCCCGGTCGGCTACCTCGTCCTCTCCAGCGAGACCAAGTCGATCGGCGAGATCCAGGACCAGGCGCTGTTCAAGGTCCGGCCGATGTTCGCCGAGCCTGCCGGGCGTCTCGGCCCCGCCGCCGTTCGGCGGCAACCAGCGGACCGTCGTCGTCCGCCTCGACCCCGACCGGCTCCGCGCCTACCGGATGTCGCCCGACGAGGTGATCGCGGCGCTCGGCGCGGGCAACACGATCAGCCCGTCGGGCAACGTCCGCATCGGCAAGATGATGCCGATCGTCCCGATCAACGCCCTGGTCCGGCAGGTCAAGGAGCTGGAGACGATCCCGATCCGCCCCGGGCAGGACCCGACCGTCTACCTCCGCGACGTCGCGACCGTCCAGGACGCCAGCGACATCCCCACCGGCTCGGCCCTGGTCAACGGCCGCCGCGCCGTCTACATCCTCGTGACCAAGCGGGCCGACGCCTCGACGCTCTCGGTCGTCAACAACGTCAAGGCGGCCCTGCCGCAGCATGCAGGCGGTCCTCCCCGACGACATCAAGGTCAGCTTCGAGTTCGACCAGTCGCCGACCGTCACCCGCGCCATGTGGAGCGTGGTGACCGAGGGGCTGATGGGGGCGGTGCTCACCGGGCTGATGGTGCTCCTGTTCCTCCGCGACTGGCGGAGCGTCATCGTCGTCGTGCTGAACATCCCGTTCGCCCTCTGCGGCGCCCTGATCGCGCTCTGGCTGACCGGGCAGACGATCAACCTCATGACCCTCGGCGGCCTGGCGCTGGCCATCGGCATCCTGGTCGACGAGTCGACCGTCGAGGTCGAGAACATCCACCACCAGATGGAGGGGACCTCGTCGGTCGCCCGCGCCGTGCGGCGGGGCAACCAGCAGACGGCCGTCCCCCGGCTGCTGGCGATGCTCTGCGTGCTGGCGGTCTTCATCCCGTCGTTCTTCATGCAGGGGGCGGCGCAGGCGCTGTTCGTCCCGCTGTCGCTGGCCGTCGGGTTCGCGATGGTCGCCTCGTACCTCCTCTCGAGCACGTTCGTGCCGGTCCTCTCGACCTGGCTGCTGCGGCACCATCACCACCGCCCGTCGGCGGCGGACCAGCGGCCGCATCCGCGTTCGAGCGGGGCCGCGACGCCTACGCGCCGGGCCGTCGGCGGCGTCGTCCGCTGGCGATGGGCTGGTCGTGCCGGCCTACCTCGCCGTCGCGCTCGGCGGTGATCGTGCTCGGTGGGCCGCTCGCTCGGGCTGGAGATCTTCCCCAGGGTCGACGCCGGGCGGTTCCAGCTCCGCCTGCGGGCGCCCGACGGGACGCGGTACGAGGAGACCGAGCGGCTGGCGATCGCCGCCCTGGACTCGATCGCACGAGGAGGTCGGCCGCGACAACGTGGCGATCTCGATCGGCTACGTCGGGCTGATCCCGTCGAGCTACCCGATCAACGCCATCTACCAGTGGACCGGCGGCCCCGAGGAGGCCATCCTCCGCGTGGCCCTGAAGGAGGGGGCGAGGGTCGACATCGAGCGGCTCAAGGAGCGGCTCCGCGCGGAGCTGGCGGCGCGAGATGCCGGGCGTCCGGCTCTCGTTCGAGCCGGCCGACATCGTCAGCGAGGTGATGAGCTTCGGCTCGCCGACGCCGGTCGACGTCGCCGTCACCGGGCCGAGCCTCGCCGACGACCGCGCCTTCGCCGAGAAGCTCCGCGACGGAGCTGGCGCGGGATCCCGTCGCTCCGCGACCTCCAGTACGGCCAGTCGCTCGACTACCCGACGATCAGCATCGAGGTGGACCGCGAGCGCGCGGGCCTCGGCGGCGTGACGGCCGCAGGACGTGGCCCGCTCGGTCGTCGCGGCCACCTCGTCCAGCCGGTTCGTCGTCCCCAACTACTGGCCCGACCCCAAGACCGGCATCGGCTACCAGGTCCAGGTCGAGATCCCCTACCAGGTCGATGGACTCGCTCGAGGACGTCGAGACGGTGCCGATCCAGAAGCCCGGGCTCGGACCGGCAGCTCCTGCTCCGCGACGTGGCGCAGGTCCGGCCGGGGACGATGCCGGGCGAGTTCGACCGCTACAACATGAAGCGCACCGTGAGCCTGACGGCCAACATCGCCGGCGAGGACCTCGGCCGGGTCGCCGGCCGCGTCGAGCGGGCGATCGCGCGGGCCGGCGCCCCGCCCAAGGGGGTGACCGTCGACGTCCGCGGGCAGATCCGCGCCGATGGAGGAGATCCTCCGCGGCCTGGCGATCGGCCTGGGGATGTCGATCGTCGTCATCCTGCTGCTGCTGACGGCCAACTTCCAGTCGGTGCGGCTGGCGCTGGTCGTCGTCTCGACGGCGCCCGCGGTGGTCGCCGGGGTGGTGCTGATGCTCTGGCTGACCGGGACGACGGTCAACCTCCAGTCGTTCATGGGGGCGATCATGGCCATCGGCGTGGCGGTGGCCAACGCCATCCTGCTCGTCACCTTCGCCGAGGGGCACCGCCGCGAGGGGTCGGCCGGCGCGGGCGAGGCCGCCGTCGAGGGCGCCCGGGGCCGGCTGCGGCCGATCCTGATGACCAGTTGCGCCATGATCGCCGGCATGGTGCCGATGGCGCTGGGCTGGGGCGAGGGGGGCGAGCAGACCGCCCCGCTTGGCCCGGGCCGTCATCGGCGGCCTGGCCGCCGCGACGCTCGCCACCCTGGTCGTGCTGCCCACCGTCTTCGCGCTGGTCCAGGGCCGGGCCGGCCGCGAGTCGGCCTCGCTCGACCCCGACGACCCCGAGAGCCCGCACTACCACGAGGAGGAGCGCGAGGAGTCCCGAGCCGCGGCCGCGGCCGCTCGGCCAACGGGGAGCCGCGTGCGTCCTCCAGCCCCAGGGGCACGGATCACTGACCGGAGACCTCGCGACGTCGAGCATGATCCCGAATCACGTGACCACCCGACACCTCGCTGCCTCTCGCCTCTGCGGACCGCTCCGCATGTCCCGGACGACTTCGCGTGCTCGCGCCGTCCTGGCGCTCGCCGCGTCCGTCGCGACGCTCGCCGCCGGCTGCGAGCGGCCCTCCGAGGGCAAGGCGGGCGACGCGGGCAAGTCCGCGCCGCCGGTGGCGCGGGTCGAGGTCGTCCGACCCGAGCGGCACGACCGTCCGCCGCACCGTCGGCGAGCCGGGCCAGCTCCAGGCGTTCGAGACGACGGCGATCCACGCCAGGATCCCCGGCTACGTCAAGGAGTGGACCGTCAACATCGGCGACCGCGGTCAAGAAGGGCCAGGTGCTCGCCGAGCTGTCGGTCCCCGAGCTGGAGGCGGAGCTCCGGCAGAAGGAGGCGGCGGTCGAGCAGGCGATCGCCGGGCGCAAGCAGGCCGAGGCCGCGGTCGAGGTGGCCGAGGCCAACGTCGCCGGCGCCGAGGCGAAGCTCGCCGAGGTCCGGGCCGGCGTCAAGCGGGCCGAGGCCGACCTCGCCCGCTGGCAGGCCGAGCACCGCCGCGTCGAGCAGCTGTTCCAGCGAGCGGGCGCAGACCGGCAGCCTGCTCGACGAGACCCGGAGCAAGCTCCGCTCGTCCGAGGCGACCCGCGAGGAGGTCCGGGCCCAGGTCAAGACGGCCGAGGTCGGCGCTGACCCAGAGCCGCGCCGCGCTCGACCAGGCCCGCTCCGACGTCGCCGCCGCGGCCGCCGCCATCGACGGTCGCCCGCGAGGACGCCCGGCGCGCCGAGGCGATGCTCGGCTACGCCCGGATCGAGGCCCCCTTCGACGGCATCGTCACCCGGCGGAACGTCGACACCGGCGACCTGACCCAGCCCGGGCGCCGACGCCGACCGCTGTTCGTCGTCGCCCGGTCCGACGTCGTGACCATCACGGTCGACGTGCCCGAGGCGTTCGCCACCGAGGTCAACCCGGGCGACCGCGCCGACGGTCGAAGCTCCAGGCGATGAACGGGCCGGGCCGTCGAGGGGAAGGTCACCCGGATCTCCTGGGCCCTCGACCCGAAGACGCGGACGATCCGCGTCGAGATCGACATCCCGAACCCCGAGCGGCAGGCTCCGCCCCGGCCTCTACGCCTACGCGACCGTCGTCGCCGAGGAGCACCCCGACGTGCTGACCGTGCCGGCGACGGCCCTGGTCCGCGAGAAGGACCGGAGCCTCGTGCGTCGTCGTCGTCGACGGCAAGGCCGTGCGCCGGCCGGTCGAGGTCGGCCTGAGCGACGGCACGCGGGCCGAGATCGTCTCCGGCCTCGCGCGGCGACGAAGCCGTGGTCAAGGCCAACGCCGCCTCGCTCGCCGACGGCCAGCCCGTCGAGCCGACCGCCCCGAAGCCATGAGAGCGGATCTTCGTAGGGTGGGTCAGCGTCGCGCAGCGAACGCGCAACCCACCATCGCCCCGGTGCGGTGGGTTGCGCCGCCTGCGGCGGCTGACCCACCCTACGAGAGATTAGGAGAGGTCGAGCCGCCGCAGCCGCAGCGCGTTGAGGATGACCGAGACGGAGCTGAAGGTCATGGCGGCGCTGGCGATCATCGGGCTGAGCAGCAGGCCGAAGACCGGGTAGAGGACGCCCGCGGCGATCGGCACGCCCAGGAGGTTGTAGACGAAGGCGAAGGCGAGGTTCTGGCGGATGTTCCGCATCGTCGCCCGGCTGAGGCGGCGGGCCCGGACGATGCCGCGCAGGTCGCCCTTGACCAGCGTCACGCCGGCGCTCTCCATCGCGACGTCGGTGCCGGTGCCCATCGCGATCCCGACCTCGGCCTGCGCCAGGGCCGGCGCGTCGTTGATGCCGTCGCCGGCCATCGCGACCCGGTGCGCCCTCGGCCTGGAGGCGGCGGACCTCCTCGGCCTTCTGGTCGGGCAGGACGTCGGCCCGCACGTCGTCGAGGCCGAGGCGGCGGGCGACCGCCTCGGCCGTCGTGCGGTCGTCGCCGGTGAGCATGACGACGCGCAGCCCCTCGGCGTGGAGCGTGTCGACCGCCTCGGGCGTCGAGGCCTTGATCGGGTCGGCGACCCCGAGCAGCCCCGCCGGCGCGGCCGTCGATCGCGACG
The DNA here is from genome assembly GCA_963708145.1 of uncultured Planctomycetaceae bacterium. Taxonomy (GTDB): domain Bacteria; phylum Planctomycetota; class Planctomycetia; order Isosphaerales; family Isosphaeraceae. The sequence continues at coordinate 2,696,513 of OY970189.1, forward strand.
AAGACCGCCGTCTGGCCGTCGCGGCGGAGGTCGTCGGCCCTCGCGGCCAGCTCGCCCGGCGTCGATCCCCATCTCATCGAGCAGCGCGCGGTTGCCGACCGCCACGTCGCGGCCCTCGACGCGCCCCGATACGCCGCGGCCCGGTCGCGACTCGAAGTCCTGCGCCTCGGCCGGGGCGAGCCCGCGATCGGCCGCCCCGGCGGCGATCGCGGCGGCCAGCGGGTGCTCGCTCGCCCTCTCCAGGCCCGCGGCCAGGCGGAGGAGCTCCGCCTCGTCGATGCCCGGCGCGGCGACCACCGCGACGAGGCGCGGCTTGCCCTCGGTGAGCGTGCCCGTCTTGTCGAAGACGACCGTGTCGACCCGTTCCAGGACCTCCAGCGCCTCGGCGTCCTTGATCAGCACGCCCGCCTCGGCGCCCGCGGCCGGTGCCGACCATGATCGACATCGGCGTGGCCAGCCCCAGCGCGCACGGGCAGGCGATGATCAGCACGGCCACCGCGTTGACCAGCGCGTAGGCCAGCCTCGGCTCGGGGCCGAGCAGCGGCCCACGCCGCGAAGGTGACGGCCGCGACCGCGATCACGCCGGGCACGAAGTAGGCCGAGACCACGTCGGCCAGCCGCTGGATCGGCGCCCGGCTGCGCTGGGCCTCGGCGACCAGGCGGACGATCCGGGCGAGCATCGTGTCCGAGCCGACGCGCTCGGCCCGCATGACCAGGCCGCCCGTCCCGTTGACCGTCCCGCCGACGACCCGGTCGCCGGGCCCCTTCTCGACGGGGATCGGCTCGCCGGTGATCATCGACTCGTCGACCGCGCTCGCGCCCCTCGACGACCACGCCGTCGACGGGCACCTTCTCGCCCGGACGGACCCGGAGCCGGTCGCCGACGCGGACCTCGTCGAGCGGGACGTCCTCGTCGATCCCGTCGTCCCGGACGCGGCGGGCGGTCTTGGGGGCGAGGCCGAGCAGCGCCTTGATGGCGCCGGAGGTCTGGCTGCGGGCCCGCAGCTCGAGCACCTGGCCGAGCAGGACCAGCGTGGTGATCACCGCGGCGGCCTCGAAGTAGACCGGGACGGCGCCGCCGTGGGTCCGGAACGACGCCGGGATCAGGCCCGGCAGGAGGGTCGCGACGAGGCTGTAGCCGTAGGCCGCCCCGGTGCCCAGCGCGATCAGCGTGAACATATTCGGGCTGCGGTGGACGACCGACGCCCAGCCCGCGCACGAAGAACGGCCACCCGCCCCAGAGGACCACCGGGGTCGCCAGAGCGAGCTGGACCCACGTCGCGGCCCGCGACGAGTACGAGATCGGCGCAGCGCCGGGACCATCTCGCCCATCGCCAGCGCCAGCAGGGGGAGCGGTCAGCGCGAGGCAGATCCAGAACCGGCGGGACATCTCGGCGAGTTCGGGGTTGGCGTCGTCGGCCGTCGGCGTCATCGGCTCCAGCGCCATGCCGCAGATGGGGCACGAGCCGGGCCGGTCGCGGACGATCTGCGGGTGCATCGGGCAGGTGTACTGCGTCCCCGGGGGCGCCGGGGCCTCGTCGCGTCGAGGGCCCGCGCCGTCGCCGAGGTACATCGCCGGGTCGCGGTCGAACTTCTGCTTGCAGTGGGCCGAGCAGAAGTGATAGGTGGTGCCCTCGTGGTCGCTCCGCCCCGCGGCCGAGGCCGGGTCGACCTGCATGCCGCAGACGGGGTCGATCACCGTCCGCGAGGGCGATGGAAGGACCGTCAGCACCGGCAGCCCTCGCGACGGGCCGCCGACGGCCTCGTGCCCCTCGACCGTGGCGGGATATCCGGCCCTCTCTAGCGCGGAGGCCAGGGCATCGCGCCCGGCGGGCTCGTCGTGGAGCACCCGCACCGTCTTGCGGCCCACGTCGACGCTCACGCCCGACACGCCGGGGATCGTGCCCAGAGCTTGCTTGATCGTGCCCGCGCACCCCTCGCAGGTGATGCCGGGCGCCGCGAATCGCGTTTCCATCGGGGGCATCCTTGACAGCCTGGACCTACAGCACCGATCGTTCTGATGGGACGTGGATCGACGCGGATGGGGCGGATGTCCGCCGATCCGATCCGTCCTGATCCGCCCGATCCGCATCCCTTCGCGGCCCATCCTCCGCTCGGTGCAGCATCCGCCATCGCCGCCTCTGAACGGCATAGTAGAGCACGGGCAAGAAGACGTCGATCACCTCGTCGGCCACGAGCAGGCCCCCCAGCACCGGCGCGGCCATCGGGCGGATCACCTCGGCGCCGACGCCCGTGGCCCAGAGCATCGGCGCGATCGAGAGGATCGCCGCCCCCTCGGTCAGCAGCTTGGGCCGCAGCCGGTGCACGGCCCCTTCGAGGATCGCCTCGCGGAGCTCGGCGATCGAGCCGATCCGCCCCAGCCCGCCGCGCGCCTCGATCGCCTCGCGCAGATAGACGAGCATCACCACGCCCGTCTCGACGGCCATGCCGAAGCAGGCGATGTAGCCGACCTGCACCGCCACGCTGAACCGGAACCCGAACAGCCACTGGAAGATCGCCCCGCCGGCCAGGGCGCCGAGCACGCTGGTCATCATCAAAAGGGCGTCGGTCCAGCTCCGGTGCGTCAGGTAGAGGATCAGGGCGATCGTCGCGATCACGGCGGGGAAGACGAGCCGCAGCGTCCTCCGGGCCCGCACCTGGTGCTCGAACGTGCCCGACCATTCGAGGTACATCCCGGCCGGCAGCTTGACCTTCTCCTGCACGACCCGCCGCGCCTCCTCGACGAACCCGACCTCGTCGCGCCCGCGGACGTTGAGCTGGATGTAGGATCTCAGGAGGCCGTTCTCGCCCTTGATCATCGACGGGCCCTCGACCACCCGGATGTCGGCGAGCTCGGCCAGGGGGACCTGGACCGGCGCGGCCCGGCCCGACGCGGCTTTCCCCTCCTCGCCTGCGGCGCCCATGCCGCCCATGCCCGAGACGGCGGGCATGCTCCGCCCGGAGACGAGGATGCGCTTCAGGCCCTCCACGTCGTCGCGATAGGAGCGGGCGTAGCGGACGCGGACCGGGTAGCGCTCGCGGCCCTCGGTGGTCATCGTCAGCGGACGGCCCCCCATCGCCACCTCGACGACGTCCTGCACGTCGCCAACGCTGATGCCGTATCGCGCCGCCTTGCGGCGATCGATGTGGACCTCGACGTAGCCCTTGCCCGTGACCTGGTCGGCGAAGACGTCGGCCGCGCCCCGGATGCCGCGGAGGGTGGCCGCGATCTCCCGGCTGACGCGCTGGATCTGGTCGAGGTCGGGGCCGAAGACCTTCACCGCCACCGGCAGCCGCACGCCGGTCGAGAGCATCTCGATCCGGTTGGCGATCGGCTGCGTGAAGCTGTTGCCCCAGCCGGGCATCTGCATCGCCGTGCTCATCTCCTCGACGAGGTCGTCCTTCGTCTTCCGCCACAGGAGGAGCCTCGCGGCGAACGGCTTCTCCAGGCCGGCGCGGAGGGCCTGGAGCTCGCCGGGCTTCGCCCCCCTCGCGGCGAGCTTCCGGTCCTCGGCCAGCCTCATCAGCTCCTCGATCGCCGTCCACGACGCGGCGCCGACGGCGTGATCGAACAGCTCCCAGTTGAGCGCCCTGGTCCGTTCCCGGAGCCGTCGCTCGTGGTCGGCGGCCAGGTGGTCGGCGATCCGGGTGAACAGGGACGGCCTGGCGAACCCCAGGACGTCGCCCGCGGCCTCGGCGGCCCTCTCCAGGGGAGACGGCGGCGGGCTGAGCAGGTCGGGCCGATCGCGGAGCACGCCCAGCGCCACGAGGCGATGCGCCATGTCCTTGACCATCGCGGAGACGTCGTCGGGCAGGACCTCCGTCGCGAGCCGGTCGCCGTAGGACGTCGCCAGCGGCCCGACGATCGCCTCGCGCTCGGCCGGGGTCGGCCTGCGGGCGACCGCGGAGGGGGCGACGCGGCCGATCAGCGCATCGACCGCCTCGCCGACCAGGGCGCGGCCGAGAGCGGGGCGGAATTCGGACAGGCGGAGGGTCGCCAGGTTGCGGAGCGCCTCATCGACCTTGCCGGCGACCGCCATCGCCGCCTCGTTGATCATCGCCTCGCGCCCCTCGTCCGAGGGGCGCCGGCGCAGGAGGCCCTTCGCCTCCATCGCGGAGAGCGCGGCGCGGGTCTGCCCCAGCGCGTCGTCGAACCGGAGCTTCCGCTTGGGCCAGGCCGCGCGGTCGCGGAGGTTCACGACGGTCTCGATCATGTCCAAAGGCGCGGGGTCGGTCGGCGTCTCGGCGCGGCCGGCCTTGCCGACGACCTGCCACACCTCGGGGAACCCGCGGAGGATCGCGTCGCGCACCCGCAGGTCGTCGCCCGCCTGGGCCACGCTGGCGCGGGGCACGGTCGTCGGCATGTCCATGATCGTCCCCTCGTCGAGGTCGGGCATGAACTCGCGCCCCAGCTTCGTCGAGGCCACGTAGCCCAGGCCCACGATCACGGCGAACAGCCAGCAGACCAGCGCGGTGCGGTCCATCAGCCAGGAGAGCATCGGCTTGAAGACCCCGATCATCGTCCGCACCAGCCAGCTCTCGTTCTCGGTCTTGATCCGCCCCTTCAGGAAGATCGGGATCAGCGCCGGCACCAGCGTGATCGACAGGAAGGCCACGCCGACCAGCGCGAACGTCTTGGTGTAGGCGAGAGGGTGGAACAGCTTCCCCTCGCGGCCCGACAGCGCGAACACCGGCAGGAACGACACGATCGTAATCAGCACCGAGAAGAAGATCGGCCGGCCGACCGTGCGGCAGGCCCGGATGACGATCTCGGTCGTGTCGCCCGCGATCCTCTCGCGGCCGAAGTGGCGCGACAGGTGGTGCGCGGCGTTCTCGCCCATCACGACCGCCTGGTCGATCAGGATGCCGACCGAGATCGAGATCCCCGCCAGGCTCATGATGTTCGACGACATGCCGAATAGCCGCATCATCAGGAAGCTGAACAGGACCGCCATCGGCAGCGTGACCGCGACCACCAGCGCGTTGCCCAGGTGCCCCATCACCAGCAGGATCGCCAGCGAGCAGACGATCAGCTCCTCCTCGACCGTGCCGCCGACGGTCTCCAGCGCCTTGCGGATCAACGGGGTGCGGTCGTAGAACGGGACGATCCGGACGCCCTGGTCCTTCAGGCCATCTTGGAGCGAGGTGATCTTCTCCTTGACGCGGCGTGTGACCTCCAGGGGGTTCTCGCCGTATCGCATCAGCACGACGCCGCCGACCGCCTCGCGGCCGTCCTTCTCCAGGACGCTGCGGCGGAAGCCCGGGCCCTCCTGCACGACGCCCAGTTGCTTGACCGTGATCGGGACGCCGCCCCTCTCGGCGACGACGGTGTCCTCGATGTCGCGGAGGCCCCTGATCCAGCCGACGGAGCGGATCAGGAACTCGGCGTTCCCCTGGTGGATCACCCTCCCGCCGACGGCCGAGTTCGACCGCGAGACGGCCGAGTACACCTCGCCCAGGCCGATGCCGTGGGCGCGGAGCTTGTTCGGGTCGACGTCGATCTGGTACTCCTTCGGCGCCCGGCCGACGCTGGCGACCTCGGCCACGCCGGGCACGCTCGCGAGCTGATAGCGGACGTACCAATCCTGGATCGAGCGGAGCCGGCCGAGGTCCTTCCCCTCGCCCTCGACGGTGTACCAGAAGATCTGCCCGAGCGCCGTCGCGTCGGGGGCCATGTACGGCGTGACGTCCGTCGGCAGCGCCGTCGCGGCGATCGCGAGCTTCTCCTGCACCCTCTGGCGGGCGAAGTAGTAGTCGGTCTCATCGGTGAAAATGACCGTGATCATCGAGAAGTTGAACTCGCTCGACGAGCGGACCACCTTCACCCCGGCGAGACCCTGGAGGCTCACCGACAGCGGGTACGTAACCTGGTCCTCGATCTCCTGCGGGCTGCGGCCCATCCAGTCGGTGAAGACGATCACCTGGTTCTCGGACAGGTCGGGGATCGCGTCCACCGGCATCGTCAGCATGGCGCGCACGCCCGCGGCCCCCAGCGCCAGCGACAGGAGGATGACGAGGTATCGGTTGCGGATCGACCATTCGATGATGGCCTCGATCATGGGCGGACCTCGCCTCCCGGCTCATTGGTGGGCATGGCCTGCCGCGGTGGCCGCGGGCCGCGCCGGACCGTCCGACGCAGGCGCGGGCGGGGTGGCCGCGTCGCCCCGCATCGCCGGGTTCAGGCGGCTCTCGGCGTCGATCAGGAACGCGCCGGCCGCCGCGACCTTCTCGCCGGGAATGAGGCCGTCGAGCACGGGGAAGCGGTCGCCCGAGCGGGGGCCGAGGACGACCCGACGGCCCTCGAACGTGCCGGGCCCGGCCTCGACGTAGACGACCTTCTCGCGGCCGGTGTCGATGACCGCCGCCTCGGGCACGCTGAGCACGGCGTCGCGGGGGGGCGTCGTCAGCCGGGCCAGGTACTTGGCCGGAGATGCCTTCACCTTGGGCGGGCAGGCATCGCAGCAGGTCCAGATCGTCCGGCCCGCGGCCTCGACGGCGACCGGCGCGCCCATCGAGCCGAGCCTGGCCCGCGTCACCGGGCAGACCTCCTGCTTGCCGGCCTCCGGGCGGGCCGCGGCGCGGAACATCGGCGTGTCGGCCACCGGGGTCGTCAGCGTCACCGTGGCGAACATCCCCGGACGGAGCGCGTGGCCGGGGTTGTCCAGGTCGTAGCGCACCTCGACGGTGCGCGTCGCCGGATCGAGGTGCGGCTGCACGAACGCGACGCGGCCGGGGAACGTCCGGCCCGGGAACGCCTCGACGGTCGCCTCGACCGCCTGCCCGACGCGGACCAGCCCCACGTCGGCCTCGTAGACCTGCGCCTTGACCCAGACGGTGTGCAGGTCGGCGACCTCGAACATCGCCTGCCCCTCCGGGACGTACTGCCCCTCGACGACGTTCTTCTTCAGGACGTGCCCGCCGATCGGCGAGACGATCGGCACCTTGAAGTCGGACTGGCCCCGCCTGAGGATCTCGTCGACCTGCGCCTGCGTGATCCCCCAGAGCTTGAGCTTCTCGGCGGCCAGGCGGGTCATCTCCTGCGGGTCGCCGAGGACCGACCTTCCCAGGGCCGTCTGCGGCCGGGGGGCCGTTTGCGACGAGCGGCGGGCCAGGAGCAATTCCTGGATCGCCTGGTAGAGCTCGGGGCTGTAGAGCTCGGCGAGCACCTGGCCGGCGGCGACCTCGTCGCCGGTGAAGTTGACGTACAGCTTCTCGACCCGCGACATCCCGCGGACCTTCGAGGCGATGTGGGCGAGGCGCCTCTCGTCGTACTCGATGAAGCCGACGGTGGTCAGCGCCTCGGTCAGGGGGGCGTAGGACACCTCGGCCGTCGCGATGCCCGCCTGCCGGACGCGGGCGGGCGCGAGCTGGACGCGGGCGGTGACGCCCTCGGGCAGCGCCTCGTGTTCGCCCTTCTTCCGTTTGGCCAGCGGCATGCCGCAGATCGGGCAACTGCCTGGCTCGTCGCGGACGACCTGCGGGTGCATCGGGCAGTAGTATTCGGTGCCGAGGGCGGCGGTGACCCTCTCGGCCGGCGGTCGCATCCACTTGTCGTAGCGATTCCAGAGCGTGTCCCAGTAGGCGAACACCAGCCCCGTGATCGCCATCAGCGCGACGAACCGCAGGCGCAGCTCGACCACCTTGACGACCAGCCGGAACTTCCGCCATCGCGACATCGGCCGCCCGTTCGGGGCCGAGGAGACGTCCAGAAACATGGCCTCACCTCCCATCGCCGAGGCCCCCGGCTCCTTCCGGGGGACCCCCGCTCGTTCCTCTCACCGCTTCTTCAGGGCCATGCCGCAGTACGGGCAGGTGGCCGGGAAGGTGCTCATGACGTTCGGGTGCATCGGGCAGTAATAGGTCGCGCCTGCGGCCGGCGCGGGCGCCGCGGGCGCGGCCGATGGCGCAGGTGCCGCGGGGGCGGCCGGGGAAGGGCCCGTGCTCTGGGGAGGAGCGCCGCCGCCGCGCATGTTCATGCCGGCCATGTTGCCGCCCATGTTCATGCCGCCCATCCCGCAGCAGGAGCCTCCGCAGCCGTAGCCGCCACCACCGTAGGTGCCGAAGGTGTGCCCGCCCCAGGCGCGGCCGTAGCCGCCCCCTCCCCCGCCTCCTCCGCATCCGGCGCGGGCCGAGGGCATGGCAACCGCCAAAGCCCCAAGCGCCAGGACGCCCGCCAACGCCATCGTCCGAAATCGGGATCGCATCACAGGCACCTCCAAGACTCTTGTATCGGCCTCCGTGGCTGGATTCATGCGACGGGTCCGGCCGCCGTAGACAGGGGACAACTCCCCCCGCCCGTGAGCCCGCGGGCGGGGACCGATGCCGGTGGCCTCAACGGCCGCCCATCGCCTGGACCATCTCGCGGCACGACTTGGCGCACTTGCGGAGCGACTCGACGACATCCTTCATCTCGGCGTCGTTGAGCTTCTCGCACGCGGCGATGCAGTCGTCGCAGCACTCGGCGCAGGCCCGGCAGGTGTGCGTCATCAGCGGGCTCATCCGCGCCACGAGCTTGCCCGACGTCGAGCAGATGTCGCCGCAATCGACGCACAGGTGCATCGCCTTGGCGTAGCCCTGCTTGCCGGCCTGGACCTGCTTGTAGCAGTGGTGGAAGCCCTGGTTGCACTCCTTCTCGCAGTCCACGCAGTCCTCGGCGCACCGCTCGTGGATGTCCTCCTTGCTGCGCTGGGCGGCGCCCGCCTCACGGCCGCCGGTCAGGGCGGCAAGCCCGGCCGCGGTCGCACCGAGGGCGCCCAGCAGATCTCGACGATCCATGACAATCTCCTCCTCAAAATGTTGCCGATCACGTCTCCGGCGCCCCACCCCACGCGAGACGCCGCCCCTCTCCCCCGCCATTTCAGGGGGAGGGGAGGAAGGCCCCACGATCGCGGGCCTTCGTCCTCTCCCCCGGGCCTCCGAGGGTCGTCCACCCGCGTGCCTCGGCTCGATCCACCGCCCGCCGCGCACGACGCGATCAAGGTGCGTGCCCCCACTCGCGGGGCTCAACGACGCGAGCAGAGCCAGGTCACGAAGTTCCGCCGAGGGGCGGGCGGCGGATCGAGCCGAGGCACGCGGGCCCCCGCGACGAGCGTTGCCGGGACGGGGCCGCACGAGCGGACGGCGGGCCCGGGCAACGGTCGATCGCGAGGCGAGGATGCCCGCCCGCGAGCGATGGTTAAATGAGGAGATGCGTGGTGCGCAGGGAGGAGGCGAAGGGGGAAGGGTCGCTCGCCATCGCGAGCGCGCGGATGAGGGCCGCGGGGGTGGCGCGGCCCTCGCTCGGGTCCAGCCCACCAGCAATCGGGGTCGGGACCGAGCCCGAGCGCCCCTCGACCTCATGGCGAGCGGGCCGGGGGGCCTGGGCGGGCGGAGTTGCCGATCGGCACTGGCACGAGCCGCCGGGGCGGGCCGAATCGACCGCCGCGGTCGGTGTCGTAGCCATCGGCCTGACGGCCGACGGCGATCCGGCCGGGCTGGCCGCGGTGGCGGACTCGCAGCAGCACCCGCCCGCCGGGAGCGCGGGGCAGCAGCACCCGGCCCGACTCATCGGGGACGTCCCGGCCGAGGCCGACGGATGGCCCATCACCAGCCATGCCGCCACGACCGCCGCGACGGCGACCCAGGGGCATCGGGGCAGGCGACGAATCCCGGCCATGACCATCTCCGGAGGAAATGGGACCCGGGCGCAGCGAACGGGTCACAACACAGACAATCTTACACGAATCCCCGGCAAAGGCAAACCCGACCCTGCGGCGGGGCGGGCGCGGCCCATCGTCCCGGAACGCGGCGGGCCCTCGCGGAAATCCCCGCCGGGAGTCCGGATCGGCAGGACGCCGGGGCGCCCGATCCCGATGATAAGGATAAGAGGCCCGAGCACCCGACGGCTCCTTGACAATTCGATTCCACCTCCGATCCGACCGCGACCCGACGATCGCGACGGGCGCCGCGACCCGCTGCCGAACGAACCGAATTGAGGTTTCGATCGCAATCCATCCGGATCGATCAACTGGGCCGGCTCTCCAGTCCTCCCGCCGGCGCCGCTGCCGAACGAACAGCCATGCCAGGAAGACCTGGCACCCCACCCCATGAAAATGGAGGGCATGTGGAGTACGTTAGCCGGGTCCGGCCACGGGTGAGACCGGTTTTCGGTTTGGTGCGCTCAGCCCGAGAACGAACATGGTCCCGACCGCGCCGCGACCCACGTCGCACCCCACCCTGTCGCCCCCCGCACCCCGGGGGAGCACGCCGAGTCAACTGCTCGACCCGCGCGGTCGTCCCACCGGCCCGGACCCCCCAGGGAGTCACTCCTATGGACCTGATCCATCGCTGCTGTGCCGGGCTGGACGTCCACAAGAAGACCGTCGTCGCCTGCGCCCGCCGCCTCGCCGACGACGGCCAGGTCAGCTGCCAGGTGCGGACCTTCGGCACCATGACCGCCGACTGGCTGGCGCTGGGCGACTGGCTGGAGGCCGAGGGCGTCCGCCACGCCGCCCTGGAATCGACCGGCGTGTACTGGAAGCCGGTCTTCCACCTGCTGGAGGGCCGACTCGAGGTCCTGCTGGTCAACGCGCATCGCCTCAAGCAGGTCCCGGGGCGCAAGACCGACGTCAAGGACGCCGAGTGGATCGCCCAGCTCTTGCAGTACGGCCTGCGGGCCCCCAGCTTCATCCCGCCGCCGCCGATCCGCGCCCTGCGCGAGCTGACGCGGCAGCGGGCCAGCTGGTCCGCGACCGCGCCGCGGTGGTCAACCGCATCCAGAAGGTGCTGGAGGAGGCCAACATCAAGCTGGCCAGCGTCGCCAGCGACGTGCTCGGCGCCTCGGGCCGCGCCATGATCCGGGCGCTGATCGCCGGGGCCGACGACCCCGATGAGCTGGCCGTGCTGGCGCGGGGGCGGCTGCGGGGCAAGATCGCGCAACTGAGGCCGGCGCTGCACGGCCGCGTCGCCGAGCACCACCGGTTCCTGCTGCGGGCGCTGCTGCACCAGGTCGAGGTGCTGGAGGAGCTGATCGCCCAGTTCGACGACCGGATCGGGGTCATGATGGCCCCTTTCTTCGAGGCGGCGCGGCGGCTGCGGACGATCCCGGGGGTCGGCGCGGAGGTGGCCGAGGTGATCGTGGCCGAGGTCGGCGTCGACATGGCGAAGTTCCCCAGTGCGGGGCACCTGGCGAGTTGGGCGGGGCTGTGCCCGGGCAACGACCAGAGCGCCGGGAGACGGCGGAGCGGCCGGACGACCAAGGGGAGTCAGTGGCTGCGGTCGGCCCTGGTGCAGGCGGCGTGGTCGGCGGTCCACGTCAAGGAGACGATCTTCAGCGCGACCTACCGGCGGTGGGCGAAGCGTCTGGGCAAGAAGAAGGCGCTGGTGGCGGTGGCGCGGAAGATCCTGGTGGTGGTGTACCACCTGCTGAAGGACCAGGCCGATTATCGTGAACGCTGGAGCGCCGCCCAGGCCGCCTGAAGCGCCGTGCGGCGCCCCGCGGGAGATTTTCTGAGTAACCGAATTGTACTTTCGATCGCAATTCATCCGGATGGATCGATTGTCCCTCCGCCGCCGGCCTTCACCCCGCCGTTCCCGAAACGAAGCGAATTGAGGATTTGATCATCATTCATCCGGATGGATCAGTTCAGCCTTCGCGCGAGCCGCGCCGCCGGGGACATGGGCAATCCGGGATCTCTGGCGGGCCATGATCGTCGGACAGGGCGCCGGAGGGCGGTCGCCCGCTCATCGGCCGCTCGTCCCCCGCCACGACAGGGCGAGCATGGCCAGCGGGGGCAAGGTCAGGTTGAGCGACTGGTACTGGCCGTGCCAGGCGACCGGGCGAGGTCCGGACGCCGCCGATGTTCCCCTGGCCGCTCCCGCCGTAGAGGGGGGCGTCGCTGTTGAGGATCTCGTCCCAGTGCCCGCCCCTCGGGACGCCGACCCGGTAATTGTGCCGCGGGATCGGGGTGAAGTTGCAGACGATCAGGACGAGGTCGGTCGGCGTCCTTCCCCCTCCGGATCAGGCTGACGACGCTCTGCTCGGCGTCGTGGCAATCGACCCAGGAGAAGCCCGACGGGGTGGCAGTCGAGCTCGTGCAGGGCCGGCTCGCCGCGATAGAGGGTGTTGAGGTCGCGGACCCAGCGGTGGAGGCCCTGGTGCATCGGGTCGTGCAGCAGGTGCCAGTCGAGGCTGGTGTCGTGGTTCCACTCGCGCCACTGGCCGAACTCGTCGCCCATGAACAGGAGCTTCTTGCCGGGCTGGGCGTGCATCCAGCCGAGCAGGAGCCGCAGGTTGGCGAACTTCTGCCAGTGGTCGCCCGGCATCTTGCCCAGGAGCGAACCCTTGCCGTAGACGACCTCGTCGTGCGACAGCGGCAGGACGAAGTTCTCGCTGAACGCATAGAGGCCGCGGAACGTGAGCCGGTTGTGGTGGTGCTTGCGGTAGAGCGGGTCGAGCGCCATGTAGTCCAGCGTGTCGTGCATCCAGCCCATGTCCCACTTCAGGTCGAACCCGAGGCCGCCGACGTTCGTCGGCCGCGAGACCATCGGCCAGGAGGTCGACTCCTCGGCGATCGTCAGGGCGTCGGGGAACTCGGCGTGGACCCGCTCGTTGACCCGTCGCAGGAGCGTGATGGCCTCCAGGTTCTCGCGGCCCCCGTACTCGTTGGGGACCCACTCGCCCTCCTTCCGCGAGTAGTCGAGGTAGAGCATCGAGGCGACCGCGTCCACGCGGAGGCCGTCGACGTGGTACTTGTCGAGCCAGAACAGGGCGTTGCTGATCAGGAAGTTCGCGACCTGCGGGCCGGCCGTAGTCGAAGATGTAGGTGTCCCAGTCCTGGTGGAACCCGCGGCGGGGGTCGGCGTGCTCGTAGAGGTGGGTGCCGTCGAAGTAGCCGAGGCCGTGCTCGTCGGTCGGGAAGTGGGCGGGGACCCAGTCGAGGATCACGCCGATGCCGCGCCGGTGCAGGGTGTCGACCAGGGACATGAAGTCGTGCGGGCGTGCCGAACCGGCTGGTCGGGGCGAAGTAGCCGGTCGTCTGGTAGCCCCACGAGCCGTCGAACGGGTGCTCGGCGAGCGGGCATGAACTCGACGTGCGTGTAGCCCATCTCGCGCGACGTAGTCGGCCAGCTTCGGGGCCAGCTCGCGGTAGGTGAGCCAGCGGTCCCCCTCCTCCGGGACGCGCATCCACGAGCCGAGGTGGACCTCGTAGATCGAGATCGGCGCCGACGAGCGCGTTGGCCCCGCGCCGCGAGGCCATCCAGTCGCCGTCGCCCCACTCGTAGGCGGAGAGGTCCCAGACCCGCGAGGCGGTCCGCGGGCCGGACCTCGGCGGCGAAGGCGTAGGGGTCGGCCTTGTCGACGCGGCGTGCCGTCGCTGCGCGATGACCGCGTACTTGTACCGCGTCGCCCGGGCCGACGCCGGGGACGAACCGCTCCCAGATGCCCGACCGGCCCGCGGGGCCTCATCGGGTGGGCCGTCGGGTCCCAGCCGTTGAAGTCGCCGACGACCGAGACCTCGCGCGGCGTTCGGGGCCCAGACGGCGAAGCTCGTCCCGGCCGCGCCCGTCCTGCTCGGCGAGGTGGGCCCCGAGCTTCTCGTAGGAGCGGTAATGCGTCCCCTCGGCGAGCAGGTGGAGGTCGAAGTCGCTCAGCCGCGAGGCCGAGACCGTCTCCGGCCCGCGTCCGCCCGGAGCGGCTCGACCGGCGGGGCCGGGCGCGACCCCCTCGGCCTGCTCGAGCAGGGCGAGGATGCCCTGGAGGGGGATCCGGACCCAGTCGGGCCGGTTGTTCAGCTCGTAGAGCAGCTCGTAGAGGGCCTTGTCGAGCGTGAACGCCCGCAGGAGGGCCGCGAACGTCGCCGGGTCGGGCGGGAGGAACGAGGCGCCGCCGGCCGCCTCGCGGTACGCCTTCAGGAAGGCGGCCGAGGTCCAGGTCTGCCAGAGCCTGGCCCAGGGCGCCAGCCGGTCGAAGTCGTCGGGGCGGTCCTTGGTGAAGGCGAACAGGGCGGCGAAGGCCGCGTAGTCGAACGAGCGGAGCATGCCGACCACGTCCTTGATCGGCGACTGCTTCTCGCCGCGCTCTGGCCAGCGGCTTGGCGGGCTCGCCCTCGAAGTCGAGGATGACGAAGTCGTCGTCGGTGCGGAGGACCTGGCCCAGGTGGTAGTCGCCGTGGCAGCGGATCTTGGTCGAGCCCGGCTTCAGGGCGGGCAGGTCGTCGAGCTGCTCCAGCAGGCCCGGGGCCTCGTCGAGCACCCGGCGGGCCTGGCGGCCGATGGCCTCGGGGAGGCGGTCGAGGTTCGTCGCGGAGGACGGCCAGGGTCTGCTCGAACTGCTCGCGGATGCTCGCCCGCCAGCGCCGCGAGGTCGGCCGGCCGTCAGCGGCTCGGGGGCGAAGTCCGGGTCGCTGCGGGTCGCTCGCCAGGGCCAGGTGCAGCTCGGCGGTCCGCCGGCCGAGCGTGGCGGCGGCCTTGAGGTAGGGCCCGACCGCCTGCCGGACCGCGTCGGGGACTCGGGCCCGCGCCAGTTCGAGGAACGACCCGCCGTCGACCGGGGACCAGGTCGGCCGGGACCGGGCGGCGGCTCGACCTCCTCGTAATAGCGCCTTCAGCTCGTGGAGGGCGTGCTCCCAGCCCGTCCCCTGGTTGCGGACCAGGCCCTGGAGGATGGCGAGCGTGGCGGGCTCGGCGCCGCGGCGGTGGTACTCGATGGTGCCGGCGGTCCTGGGGATGCGGTCGAAGTGGGTCCTCTCGGAGAGGAACCTGCCGATCTCGAAGTCGGGGTTGATCCCCGGCTCGAGCGCGGCGGAAGACCTTGAGGATGAGCCGGTGGTCGAACAGGACGGCCGAGTTGCTCTGCTCGGCGGTCCCGCGGATGACCTCCAGCGGGCCGTCCGGCCGGGCCCCGGGCCGCGGCGATAGGCGGTCGTCGGGATGCCGCGGATCGTGCCCGAGCGGGTCGGGATCGTCCGGCCCTCGCTCGATCGCATCAGCAGGGCCCAGCAGGCGGCGGGGTCGGCCAGGGCGTCGTACACGACGCTCGCCCCGTCCGGCCCCTCGACCTGGGCGATGACCCGCCCCGGCGCCTCGCGGGACAGCCGCTCGGCCTCGGCCCCGGAGGCGAGCCCGAGCGGGAGGAAGTACGTGTCCGGCCCGCCCTCGCGATAGCGGACCTCGGCGAGGGCGAGGAAGGTCGTCGGCGGGAAGCCCTCGGGCTGCGCCGCGTCGATCAGGCGGACGGAGTCGAGGACCCGGGCCTTGCCCGCGAACCAGCGCTGGAGCGGCAGGAACGCGGGCAGGGCCTCCCGTTCGAGGTGGTCCCGGGCATCGCCTTCGAGCAGCGACCCCCCTCCCTTCGCGAGTTGCAGCACCGGCATTGCGCAGCGCCCTCGAATGGGACGCGGAGGGGGCGGATCACCGCGGATCTGATCCGAATTGATCCGCCGCCTCCGCGTCCCTCCGCGTCCGATTCCCCCGTGGTCCCGTGATGCGAAATCCGCCCTACATATAATAATCGAAATCCCGCTCGGTCTTGACCTTCCGCCGGACCCGGAAGATGTGCGCGGGGCAGGCCGACGGGTCGAGCTGGACGAAGTTCGACTCGCCGTGCCAGAGGTAGCGGGCGTCGCCGATCAGGTCGTGGACCTGGTACGACTGGCCCGGGCCCGAGCCCAGGCCCAGCTCGGCCGATCGGGACCTGGAGCCAGCCCGAATGGACGTGGTGCGGGTCGAGGTTCACGACCACGAGGATGATGTTCGACAGGTCGGGCGTGGCCTTGCCGTAGAAGATCAACTGCTCGTTGTCGATCGGGTAGAACCGGAGGTTCCGGTCGTGAGTGGAGCGCGGGGTTCTCGCGGCGGATGGCGTTGATCCGGGCGATGAAGTCGCGGAGGTTCCCCGGCCGGTCGAGGTCCCAGTGCCGCACCTGGTACTTCTCGGAGTCGAGGTACTCCTCCGAGCCCGGCCGGACGGGCGTGCCGACGCACTGCTCGAACGGGGGGCCGTAGATCCCGTAGGTCGCCCCGAGGGTCGCCGCGAGCACCAGCCGGGCCATGGAACGCGGGCCGGCCGCCGTACTGGAGGTACTCGGGGAGGATGTCGGGCGTGTTGGCGAACAGGTTCGGCCTCATGTAGTCGGCCGACTCGCTCTGGGTCAGCTCGGTGAAGTACTCCGTCAGCTCCCACTTGGTGTTCCGCCAGGTGAAGTAGCTGTAGGACTGCGAGATACCCCCCCTTGGCCAGCCGCCGCATGACCTTCGGGCCGGGTGAACGCCTCGGCCAGGAAGATGGCGTCGGGGTTGCCGGTCCCAGACCTCGCGGATGACCCAGTCCCAGAACCGGAACGGCTTGGTGTGCGGGTTGTCCACGCGGAAGATCGTCACCCCGTGGTCGATCCAGAAGAGGAAGACGTCGCGGAGCTCGGCGTAGAGCGCCTCCCAGTCGTCGCACTCGAAGTCGATCGGGTAGATGTCCTGGTACTTCTTGGGCGGGTTCTCGGCGTACTTGATCGTGCCGTCGGGCCGGTGCCGGAACCACTCGGGATGCTCGCGGACGTAGGGGTGGTCGGGCGAGCACTGGAAGGCGATGTCCAGCGCGATCTCCAGGCCCAGCCCCTTCGCGGCGGCCGACCAGCCGGTCGAAGTCCTCGAGCGTCCCGAGCTCCGGGTGGATCGCCTTGTGCCCCCCCTCGGGCCCGCCGATGGCCCAGGGGCTGCCGGGGTCGTCCGGGCCGGGGGTCAGGGTGTTGTTCGGGCCCTTGCGGAAGCTCCGGCCGATCGGGTGGATCGGCGGCAGGTAGAGCACGTCGAACCCCATGTCGGCGACGTAGGGGAGCCGCGCCTCGACGTCGCGGAACGTCCCGTGCCGGCCCGGCTCCGGCGAGCACGAGCGCGGGAAGATCTCGTACCAGGCGCCGTAGCGGGCCCGCTCGCGCTCGACCATGACGCCGAGGATGCGCTCGTAGGTCGAGCCCCGGCTCCGGTCCGGGTGGCGCGCCATGAGCGGCCGCGAGCTCCGGGTCGAGCGCCGCGCGGACGCGATGCGCCTGGTCGCCGTCGCGCGCGAGGACCTCGGCGCGCTCGCGGAGCCAGTCGGCGTCGGCCCCGGAGGCCCGCTCGGCCGCCCTCGCGGACGTGCTCGGCCCCCTCCAGCAGCTCGCTGGCGACGTCCTGCCCCGCCTCCCACTTCTTCGAGACCTCCTTGAGCCAGGACGCGAACCGATCGACCCACGCCTCGATCGTGTACTCGTGGCGCCCCTGGGCGTGCGACGGTGAACCGGCCGAGTCCAGCGGTCGTTGACCAGGGGGCCCATCGGCGGCCTCGGACCACTCCGGGTCGCCGAGCCTCCGATACTTGACGACCGCGACCAGGACGTCGTGCCCGTCGGCGATAGATGTCCGCCGAGACGACGACCTCCTCGCCGACGGTCCGCTTGATCGGGGAACTGCCCGCAATCGACCTCGGGTGAGACCCCCTCGATGATCACGCGCGACGGGGCCCTGTCCACGTCCGCGCGCGAATGCCCTTCAAACGCCATGTCCGACCCCTCGCTGCCGGGGCTCCGCGGGCCAATCGCGGAGATGTCCGCGCCTCCTGCCGCTCGCAAGTTCGATACCGTCAAGCCAGTGCAATCGACCCGCAGGTCGGTACGACACCGGAAGCCGCCGGGCGACGCACGCGAAGGAGGGCCGATCGAGGAATCGGCGACAAAATGAGGACCATGTGGATACGAAAAGCGCCTTAAGTTATGGGAACCTCTGAGTTCCGTGCGTGGGACGATGTGCCGTGCTAGTCTCCTGATTGCCGACAATCTCGCCTGCCCTCATGCTCCCCAAGGTTCGGATAACCGCGATCATTTGCCGGGGATGATGACCCCGGGCCGAGGCGCCTCGGCGCCCGGACCCTGATCGCTCGGGAGGGGGCGGGGAGGTGGCTCTTGCGTGCCATTTAAAGCTGATATGCGAGGTAATAAAAATATTACAAAGATGAGCTAAAAGAGCTTGCCAATCAGATCCGAATCGAGAAGAATGTGCAGAATTCCCACAAGCAAGCCTGTGTGTAACGTCTGGAGTGGTCGCCCTTTCGGCCGCCCTCAGGGCTGGGAGGGCGGTCGATGGGAGGCCTGGGCGTGGCCCCCCGCGGGCGGCGGCCCTCCGGGCCGGCGGGCGATGGCGCCTGCACCCTGAACGAGTCGTCGGTTCCACTGAGCTCACCGAAAGGAAGGCCATGGACGTCAGACTCATCCGGTACGGGGATTACGGATCGCAGGAGATCCCGGTCCACGTCGACGAGCTGGTGATCGGCCGCGACCCCGAATGCGCGCTCCGGCTCGACCACGGGAAGGTCAGCCTCCGGCATTGCCGGGTCTTCCGGTCGGGCGACCGCATCCTGGTCGAGGACCTCGACTCCGCGCGGGGGACGGCGATCAACCGGACGATCCTCGACCCGACCCGGCCGCCCGTCGAGGTCCACGACGGCGACCATCTCTGGGTCGGCCCCGAGCATTTCCGGGTCGCGATCCGGGCGACGGGCCTCTCGGACGGGTGGACGGAGCACCGGCCGAACCCCGCACACCGATTCGACGAGCCGGGAGATGACGAGATCCCCCCGAACCCCCTGGAGAAGGACGACCGCCCGGACGTGCATTCCCGGGCGGCGCACGAGCTCCTGGAGCGGCGGAAAGGCAAGGACGAGCCGGAGGATGAGGCGCCGGCCGCGAGCCGGAAGAAAGGTCACGCCGGCGGGAGCAAGCCGCGATCGAAGATCGACGTGGCCGAGGTGAAGGGGGTCGCCGTCGCGCGGCTCCTGCCGAGGGTCATCGTCGCCGACGACGAGATCCGCGCCATCGGCAACGAGCTGGGCGACCTGATCGACTCGGGGAGGAACCGCATCGCGCTGAACTTCGGCAACGTCGAGCGGCTGTCGAGCCAGGTCATCGGCGAGGTCCTCCGCGTCTATCGGCGCTGCACCGAAGACGGCGGGATGCTGAAGATCTGCAAGGTCAACCCGCAGGTGGCCGCGATCTTCGCGATGACGAACCTGGAGCGTCACGTCGAGGTCTTCCTCGACGAGAAGCCGGCGGTCGAGAGCGCCTGGCCGAGGCCGGGCCCGCCCGCCCCCCGTCCCGCCGCCGCCCCGCCGCCCGCCGCGGAGCGACCGGCGACGAAGCGCGTCCGGCTGGTCGTCGAGGTCGGGAAGGCCAAGGGAAGGGTCGTCGAGATCCGCGCGGCGAGGTTCGTCATCGGTCGCGACGAGCGCTGCCAGCTCCGGCCCAACGACGAGGCCGTCAGCCGTGTCCACGCGGTCATCGAGCAGCGCGGCGGCCGGGTCGCCATCCGCGACGTCGGGAGCACGAGCGGCACGATCCTGAACGGCCGGACGCTCCGCGACGAGGCCGCCGAGGTCTCGCACGGCGACCGGCTCCAGGTCGGCAGCCTCGCCTTCCAATTCACGATCGAGGACCAGGCCGCCCCGCCGGCGCCGAGGGCCGAGGAGCCGGCGGAGGATCTCCCCGGCTGGCTGGCCGAGGGGCAGGCGGTCGACTCCAGCAAGTCGACGATCATCGCCCGGTCGCCCCTGCTGCCGGCCGGCCCATCCGACCAGCCTCCGGCCTACGCCCCGCACCCGTCGGAGCAGGGACCGCTGGAGAACCTGCGGCACCTGAGGTACGAGACCGTCTCGGGGATCGGCGTGGTCACCCTCCTGGTGGACGACCTGTACGAGGAGCCCGAGGTCGAGGCGGTGCGCTCTCGATCTCCAGGTGCTGCTGGAGCAGGCGCCGCCCCGTCGCATGGTCGTCCGCTTCGATCGCGTGCGGTCCATCTCCCGACGCGCCGCGATGATGCTCCTGTCCCGCGCCCAGCACTTCCGCAAGGACCACGGGACGATGCGCCTGTGCCGCGTCTCCCCCGCGGTCAGGGCGATGCTGGATGAGACCCAGCTCCCGAAGCAGGTCGGGATCTTCATGACGCTCCACGAGGCCCTCAAGGCGCACTGGGAGACCGAGCCGGACCATCCCGAGGGGAGCCGTCGGGGTCGCTTCTGACGGCGGGCCCGGGGGCGGGGGGGTGTCAGCGTCGCGGCGCGTCGACCGTGCGACGGGGCGACGGCATGCGCCCCCCCACGGGCCGACCGTCGTGCGCCTCCCGGCCCTCCGGGACCAGCAACTCGATCGTCGCGAGGTGGAATTCGAACGGGTGGAAGCCGGGGATCGCGTTCGGGAAGATGCGGATCTGGTCGATCGTCTCGTCGACCGCGATCGTGTCCGTCTTGGACGGCCACCAGATGGAATAATAGTAAGGTTTGTAGAAACGAGCATCGTCGGGGTTCTTCCAGCCCACGTTGAAGATGACGGGGCCCTTCTGCGGCGTGCTGGATCGGATGCGGATTGCGGCGACGTACATGGCGTGGGGCAGCGAGAAGGTCAGGTGGGAATCGCCGCTCGCCCCGGAGGCCACCCCGTCCTCCCAATTCACCTCGTGGGTCTCCGACGGCGCCAGGGGGAGCGGCAGGGCCCGGAACGCGGGATCGTCCTCCAGGTACCGGAACGGCCCGAAGTCGGCCCGGCGCAGCGACTCCATGTGGCGCTCGGCCATCTTCACCTCGTTGAGCCCCAGTGTCCGTTCATGGCGGGAGATGAGGAGATAGGGGGGCACCCCCCTCCTGAGGTCCCGTTCGAACGCATCCCTCGCCGCGTGCTCCTCCCGCGCCGCCCGCAGTCGCTCGGGCATGTTCGTCAGGACCGCGAGGCCCATGCAGGCGGCGAGGCCCGCCTGGACGAGAGGTCCCGCCCGGCCGGACCCGTGGAGGAGCCAGGAGAAATAGAGGCAACACAGGATCGGCAAGGTCAACGTCGGGTAGTCGAATTCATGGTTCGGTCGCCCCCAGCCCAGCGCGAGGGCGAGCATGACGGAGGCGCCCAGGAAGGAGAGCAATCCCAGGGCCCGCGAGCGGTTCAAGCCGTGCTTGTTGCGCCAGGCGACGACGATCAACATCCCGGTGCTGAGCGCGATCAGCAGGAGCATCGCCAGCCCGGAGAAGGGCCAGGTCCGCCGGGCGGCCTCGCCGAACCCGCAGGATGCGACCGCCAGGCTCTTCATCAGCGCCTCCGCCGCGCCGGCGCTGGGCGGGGCGTACAGGCGGACCCCGGTCCGGTCGAAGCCGCGGAAATACAGGAGCCCGATCGCGAAAGCCGCCAGGAGCCAGCCCACGATGATCGCGCCTGTCATCTTGCCGGAGTGCCCCGGCGTGCGCAGGAGACGAGGGCGGAGGAGGCCAGCCAGATCGAGATCAAGGGCAGGTAGACCATCCCGGCGGCGCTGCACAGCGGGAGCAGCGCCAGGCAGGTCCCCGCCAGCATCGCGATGCCGGGCGTGAGCGGGGCACCCCTCCGCGCGGCGATCAGGAGCAGGGGGCTCGCGACGAGCGTCGGCACGAGGTAGGCCAGGTACCCCCAGCCCCAGATCAGGGGCTTCGGGAATCCCCACTGGAGCAGCGCCAGCGGGAAGAACGCATCGGCATAGCTGGTCCGGCCCCGCAGCCCCCTCGCGACGACGATCATCGCGGAGGACAGGGCGGCGAGGGCCAAGGTCCGGAAGGCCGTCGGGGCGCGGAAGTCGCCGGTGAGCTTCACCAGGTTCAGCGCGATCGCCTTCGTCAGGGGATAGCGGTGCTCCAGCTCCTGCTCCCATAACACGCCGAGGGTGATCGGCTTCTCGCCGACGGCATACGGGACGAACCCCCACCAGTCGTCCATGAAAGGTATGTTGTGGGCGTATTTCGCGACGAAGGCCAGGCCGGCCACGAGCATCAGCGCCCAGATCCCCCAGACGAACGTCGGGGCGCCCCACGAGGGGGCACGCGGGAGGGGGGGCGCGTCGGGGCCGAGCAGCCCGATCCCGACGGCCAGCAGGGTGAAGCCCGCCGTCAGCAGCCCGATCACGGTGGCGTCCAGGCCGACCCCGCGGGGCATCGACGCCGCCTCCGCCATCCAGCCGGTGAGCCGGACCGTCGGCGTGATCCAGGGAGGATCGCGGTAGGCGCAGGCCCACTCGTCGCCCCGGCGCTCGGCCTCGTCGCGGGCCTTGCTGCCGTGGAAGAGTTCCACCGGAGGGACGGCGACGGTGGCGATCTGCACGGAGTCGGGCATCGGACCGCCGGGCGCCGCGCGGGAGACGATCTCGGCCTCCACGCGCTCGAAGCGGCGCCAGTCGTTGAGGATGGCGATCCGGGAGGCCAGCGCCCGGCCCTCCTCGCTCGTCGCGCCCTCGACGACGGATCGCCACGAGAACGCGTATTCCCGGAAGTTCCCGTTGGCGTCTTGCAGCGCATGGCCCCCGCCCCTCAGGTCCATCCGGCTCCTCGGCAACCGGCTGATCAACTCCTGACCCGACTTGGTCGTGGCGATCAGGCGCAGCGAGAAGGCGTCGGGGCGGGCGCGGAACGGGTCCGGCTCCTCGATCCGGACCGTGAGCGCGTCCATCGGCTCCCCGAGCGCGACCTGCATGCGGGCCTGGGTCCCGGCCAGCGCCGCCGGTTCGAGGAGCTTGCGGGCGATCGTATACTGGCCGCCCACCACCAGCACGCAGCCGGCCAGGAAGATGCTCAGCAGGCCGAGGTCCCGCCGCGACCGGAGGCGCGCCCACCAACCCGCGCCGGTCCGGCCGAGGACGATCAGGGCGAGGGCGGCGGCGGCGAGGCCGACGACGTTCGCCAGCGCGGAAACGGCGACGGATGTCATCTCGAATGTCCCCGGGCGCCGCGTCAAACCTGCTGGAGCCCCCGGACGGTCTCCAGCACGTCGTCGACGATGTTGTCGAGGCTGCGGGTGATCTCCCAGCCCGGGTAGTGCGAGCGCAGCTTGTTCAGGTTCGAGATGTAGACGATATGGTCGCCGACCCGGGGACGGTCCTCGTAGGCCCGGGGGATGCGGCGGCCGGTGGCCTGCTCCAGCCGGTCGAGCAGCTCGAGGATCGAGGCCGCGTTGCCTCGGCCGCCGCCCAGGTTGTAGACCTCGCCCGGCCGGGGGTCGTGGTAGAAGGCTTCGAAGGCCCGGATCACGTCCTCGCTGTGGATCTGGTCGCGGACCTGCTTGCCCTTGTAGCCGATGATCGTGTACGGGTCCCCCTTGACCGCCACGCGGACCAGGTAGGCCAGGAAGCCGTGCAGTTGCACGGCGCTGTGCGACGGCCCCGTCAGGCAGCCGCCCCGGAACACGCCGGTCTTCATCCCGAAGTAGCGGCCGTACTCCTGCGTCACCACGTCGCCGGCCAGCTTGCTGGCGCCGAAGAGGCTGTGCAGGCAGCGGTCGACGCGGCAGGTCTCGTCGATCCCGTCGTAAAGCGCCGCGTCGGCGTAGTCGAACCGGGTGGGCATCTCGACCAGGGGCAGCTCGTTGGGGACGTCGCCGTAGACCTTGTTGGTGCTCATCAGGATGAAGACGGCCTCGGGCGCGTGCCGGCGGGTCGCCTCCAGCAGGTTGAGCGTGCCGACCGCGTTGACGTCGAAGTCGTCGAACGGCCGCGAGCTGGCCAGGTCGTGCGAGGGCTGCGCGGCGCAGTGGATGATCAGGTCGGGCCGCGTCTCCTCGAGGGCCGAGAGGACCGCCGGGCGGTCGCGGATGTCCAGCGCGCGGTGCTCGAAGTTCCGGCACGCCTCCCGGAGCTGCCGCAGGTTCCAGGTCGTGTCCCCCTGCGGGCCGAAGAAGTCGGCCCGCATGTTGTTGTCGATCCCGTAGACCCGCGCCCGCGCCGGTCGAAGTAGCGGACCGCCTCGGACCCGATCAGGCCGCTGCTGCCGGTGACGAGAATCTTCATGCTCATGCGGATCGCTCCCGGATGTCTGGCTCGGCTACTCGCCCGTCGCGGACGAAGGTTGCAGGGCGGCCGGGCTCACCGCGCGCTCGGCGGGCCGCAGCAGCAAGTCCTCGTAGCCCGCCGTCCCCTCCAGCGACAGGGCCTCGGCGACGCCCAGCGGGGCCGAGAAGCTCCCCCCGACGCGCGAGTGGATCGTGTAGCCACGCGCCACGACGGACGTCAGGAGCTCGCTCGCGCCGGAGCCGTATCGCCGCAGCCCCGCGTCGTCGACCTCGAGGAACAGGACCGGCCGGGACCGTTCCAGCGCCTGCCGGGCGCCGGCGAGCACGAGGGCTTCGGCCCCCTGGACGTCGACCTTGATGAGCGAGACCTCGGGCCAGCCGCGGGCGGCGAGCAGGTCGTCGACGGTCGTCGTCGCGACCGCGACCCCGTCCGTCCCGAGCTTGTGGTCGCCGGGGTGCCCGGGATTGACCTCCAGGCGCGCCTCGCCCGTCGCGTCGGAGACGGCCGCCTGGATCGCCTCGACGACGCCCGACAGGCCGGCCTTCGCGACGGCGCGCACCAGGGCCTCGTAATTGACGGCCTCCGGCTCCAGCGCGATGACCCGGCCCCCGTCGGAGACCCAGGAGGCGAACCGCAGGGTGAAGAAGCCGACGTTGGCCCCGATGTCGAGCACGACGGTCCCCGGCCTCACCCACTGGCGGAGCAGCTCGACCGGGCCGGCCTCGAGGCGGTCCTTGTAGAGGTGGTAGGACGCCTCGAAGATCCGGCGTCCCGCGGCGGTGTCGAGCACCCCCGTCGCCTTGACCGCCCGATAGAGGCCGATGAGGCCCCGTTGCAAGGTCGTGTTCATCAACGTACCCGCAGAAGATAGGGAAGGCTCGCCCCGGTGGGCGACCGGGGATCAATCCTCCAGGGACGACCGGGACACCGGCCCCTCGTCGGGTGGGGCCGCCTCGCGGCGACATCCGGGGCGGTGTCGCCCTCGGGGGCGGTGGCCTCGCCGTCGAGGACCGACGGCGATCCGGCCCCCCGAGGTCCACGGCTAGACGGCGACCGGACGATCCGAGACCTCCCCGACCGAGCTGCGCGGATATTTCACGCGCCAGAACCCCGACCAGCAGGCCTTCAGCAAGGCCCAGGTGTGCCGGAGGGCCTTCATCTTGGACTGGCCGGCGCGCCGCTCCTGGTAGTGGATGGGCACCTCGAGGATCTTGCAGGCGCGCTGCGAGGCGCCGAAGAGGTAGTCGAAGTCGCCCCACGGGTCGTAGCCCATCGCGAAGTGGCGATAATCCTCGCGGAAGAAGGCCTTGGTCCCGCACAGCGTGTCGGAGAGGTGATATCCCGTCAGCCAGGTGACCAGCACGCCGAACAGCTTGTTGCCGACGAAGTTCTGCATCTTCATCGAGCCGGTGGCCAGCGGGTAGACCAGGCGCGTGCCGTTGATGAAGTCGGCCAGCCCGTCGCGGAGCGGGCCGTAGAAGTAGGGCAGGTCCTCCGGCGGCACGGTCATGTCGGCGTCGAGGATCATCAGGATGTCGCCGCGCGCGGCCTCGAACCCGGTGCGCACGGCGTGCAGCTTGCCACGGTTGGGCTGATAGGACAGGCAGCGGCACCTCCACGGCCGGGTTCAGCTCGGGCTTGACCTGATCGGCGGTGCCGTCCTGAGAGCCGTCGTCGACGACGATCACCTCGGTATGGGTGCCCATGCGGGGCACGCGCCGGACGCACTCGGCGATGTTGCCCGCCTCGTTGTAGCAGGGCACCACCACCGACACCGAATGCTCGGCGACGGGGGCGACGGGCCGGGCCACCAGGAACTCGGTCAGGCAGAGGCGACGGACCACGGGCGTCTGCGACGCAAGCAGGTTGACCAGCGGGGCGACCAAAGGGACCCTCTTGGGCAGGATCGTCCGTCGCGTCAGCTTCACGGCCTCGAAGCCGCTCAGGCCCAGCAGGTTGGCCGCATCCAGCCCGGTGACGAAATTGCGCCGGGTGTCGGGGGTGCACAGGCCCCGCCGCTCGCCGATCCGCAGCAGGGGCGTCCAGATCGGGTTGAGCGTGCTGATCAGGATGCGCCCCCGCGGCTTGAGCAGGCGACGGCAGTTGCGCAGCAGGCCCTGGATGTCGGCGACGTATTCCAGCAGGTTGTTGAGGATGATGCAGTCGAACCGCTCCGGCGTGTCGAAGCTGGCGGCGTCCGCCGCGACGAACTCCAGGCCGGGATACTTGCGGCTCGCCTGCTCGACCATGCGCGGCGAGACGTCGACGCCCACCCCGCGCCCCGGGCCGACGGCGGCCAGCAGGTCGCCCTTGGCGCAGCCGAGCTCGAGGACCGAGGTCCCCGGCGGCACGTGGGTGCGGAACAGGGCGCGTTGCGTGCTGTGGAAGTAGGCGTTGCGAGCGCGGTAGCGCTCCCAGTCGTCGGCCAGCCGGTCGAAGTACGAGGAGAGCGCCTCGGCCCGGTCCCTCTGGCGCATCCTCAGGAGGGGCGTGCCCTCGCCATGTCGCATCGGCGAGGCCCCCGGCGGGGTGTCGGGATGGACGCCCGGGGGAGCTCGCAGGCGTCGGCTGCATGGATCTCGGTCATGATCATCGCTCCACGGAGTCCCATGCATCCCGAAACGGGCCGGCGGTCCCGAACCTCCCGAATCCGGCTCCCACGTCGAGGGCCCCGGGATAACCCCGGGAGATTATAGTCCGCCCTGAGACGGGCCGTGAAGCACCCCGGGGATTCGCGAGCGATCGGGCCTCGGTTGACGGCTCTCCCGATGCGAATTCGCCTTCCGAATTTTTGAGGCTATTATTGGCCAAATCATGGGTCGAACCATCCGGTAGCCCTGGAATTTAATCATTACCGATCGAGGTTTCAACGAGAGAGGCCGAATTTTTCCCTCGACCAGACCTGCGTGGCTCTTTTCGAGGACACAACCCCGGCGCCGCGCGGTGGGGCCCCGCGGGCGAAACCGGGGTCGATCCGTCCCCACTCCCGAGACGGATTCATCCTGAGAGAAGCCAGGGCGAACACCATCGAAGACAACCCGGTTGTTCCATCCACGACAGGATGGATTACTGCTATCCACCATGAATGAATGCGGTCGTCCGATTGTCGAGAATCCGACGATTCGCCAAGAAATGAGGGCGCGGTCACGGGAGCGATCGGTTAAACTACATCGGCCCGCTCCATGGCGAGGCCCGAGGGCCCGCCGAGGGCCGCCCTCTTGGCGAAAGTGAGGCCACCCATGGACGATGCGGCGATCCTCATCGGGAAGTTCCTGCACCGGCTTGACCCGGACCGGTAAAATCGTTTCAGATCGTCGATCGCAGCCGCTTGCCCGTGACTTCAATCCCTCGGATCATCCCCGCGCCTCAACCGTATCCACACCCGACCCTGCGATCGCGGGACATCCGACAGTCCCTGCGATCCCCCGTCGTGCGACCCTCGGCCCTAGGTCCGCTCGCTCTAGAGAGTTCGTGAGCGGCGGCTTTCCCGAGGCGACCGGGGGTTGAGGGCCGCGCTTCCCCTTCGAGGCGAGGGTACGCGGATTGCAGCAATGGATACGGGTCGGACCGCCGTCCGCCGGGCTGAGCCGCGAGAGCTAAGGACGAGGTGATGACGTTGAAGGCGGGAAGGCCATCGACCCCGCGGGCTTCGGACGGCCCCCAGATGGACTGACCAGGACTCGCCCGACATGAGATCCCGACTCGCCCTGTACCCCGACCTGTCCGATTGCATCCTGGAAGACCGCACCTTGATGGCCGGCAGCCCCGTGCCGATCCCCCTGCCGTTCATGCAATACAACTCGGCGACCAATGCCTGGATCGTCCCCGGCACCAGCAGCTCGGGCTCGAGCACGGGCGGCAGCGCGCTCTACCCGGCGACCGCGGCCTTCTACATCGGGCAGGGGATCAACCTCTACGGGGGAGGGACCGGGAACGGGTCCGGGAACGGGGGGAACGGGTCCGGGAACGGCTCCGGGGGCGGCTCGGGGGTCTTGCTCCCCAATGGGAACTTCGGCCTCGTCTCCGGCCGCTCGCTCGCGTCGATATTCCCCAGCCTGTCGAGCGGCTCGACCGTCACGGTCGGCGGCACCGGGGGCGGGGGTGGCGGCGGCGCGGGCGGCGGCGCCTCGGCGCCGCGAGCCCCGGCACGAGCAACGGCGCCGGCGGTGCCGGAAGTGTCTCGAACTTCAGCGGCTATGGCGCCAACATCAGCTCCGGGTACGGCTTCGCCCTCAGCAGCCTGAATAACTACGGGATGTCCACGACCATCACCCTGGGGTCGGTCCCCGTGCACACCTTCGGCGGCGGCGGCGACATCGCGGACGCCCCCGACGCCCAGAATGGCCAGAACGGCTCCGGCAACGGCCCCATGCCGAACCCGAATCAGGGGACCGAGGGCATCACCAGCCCCATCCCCGGCATCGGCACCCAGGGTCCCGGCTCCAACCTCTTCAAGAATCTGCTGGGGAAGAATCCCGGACAGATGGGCGCCCCGCCGAGCATGCCGGCGCCGGTCCCGAGTAATCCGTGATCCCGCCTCGGACGGCCCCGTCGGGGCGTCCTCTCCCCGGCACCATGACCCCTCTGCCGCGCCGACATCACCCGCTGGAGCCGGACCGTCTCCGCTGGTAAGGTAGGTGACTCGACCATCCCGAGGGCGTCGAATCGCCGGGGACGAGGCGACCCGCGCCGTCGTCGCCGGTGTTCAATCTCCCGAGGTCCGACGGGGCCCCTCCCTCGCGCCTCGAAGGGAGCCTGCGGTGCGGTGCGAGGCCGCGGGGCGGGGTCAACCCGCGTCGAGATCCGGCTCAGTCGAGACGACAAATCGAGGGAGGGTGCGGCGATGCGGGCGGCGGGGCTCTGCGGGGTGGCGCTCGTCCTCGGGGGATGGCTTGTGCCGGAAACGTTCGGGGCTGGCGGTCCGCCGCGTCCGAACGTCCTGCTCATCGCGGTCGACGACCTCAACGACTGGGTCGGCTGCCTCGGCGGGCACCCCCAGGCGCGGACTCCGAACATCGACCGCCTCGCGCGCCGGGGGACGCTCTTCACCAACGCGCACTGCCAGGCCCCGCTGTGCAACCCCTCGCGCTCCAGCCTGCTGACCGGCCTGCGGCCGTCGACCACGGGCATCTACTCGCTCCAGCCGGGCATCCGCGCCGTCGAGGCGACCAAGGACTGCGTCACGCTGCCGCAGCACTTCGCGGCCCACGGCTACTCGACGTTCGCCGCCGGCAAGGTCTTCCACGACGGCTCGATCCCTCCGCGAGACCGCGCGAAGGAATTCCAGGCGTGGGGCTCGACGGCCGGGATGCCCCTCCCGCCGAAGAAGCTGGTCGACACGCCGGCCACGATCCGGGGGATGGACTGGGGCATCTTCCCAGAGCGCGACGAGGACCAGGCGGACTGGAAGATCGCCGAGTCGGCGATCGAACGCCTGAAGTCGCCGCCGCCCGATCGGCCGTCCTTCGTCGCGGTCGGCTTCCGCCTGCCGCACGTGCCGTGCTTCGCGTCTCGGAAATGGTTCGACCTGTACCCCGACGAGACGCTGGTGATGCCGAAGGTCAAGGAGGACGACCGCGACGACGTGCCCGAGTTCGCGTGGTACCTGCACTGGAAGCTGCCCGAGCCTCGGCTCTCGTGGCTCAAGGGGGCGGGCCAGTGGCGGCCCCTCGTCCGCGCCTACCTGGCGAGCATCAGCTTCATGGACAGCCAGGTCGGCCGCGTGCTCGACGCGCTGGAGGCGACCGGACGGGCGGACGACACGGTGGTCGTGCTCTGGTCCGACCACGGCTGGCATTTGGGCGAGAAGGGGATCACCGGCAAGAACTCGCTCTGGGAGCGCTCGACGCGCGTGCCTCTGATCGTCGCCGGGCCGGGCGTCGCCGCCGGGGCCCGGTGCGGGCGGCCGGTCGAGCTGCTCGACCTGTATCCGACGCTCGCCGAGCCTCTGCGGCCTGCCCGCGAGGGAGGGCCTGGAGGGCCACAGCCTCGTCCCGCAGTTGAAGGACGCGGATGCCCCGCGCCCCTGGCCGGCCGTGACGACGCACAACCGGGGCAACCATGCCGTGCGCTCCGAACGTTGGCGCTACATCCGCTACGCCGACGGCTCGGAGGAGCTCTACGACCACCGCGACGACCCGGACGAGTGGACGAACCTGGCGAAGGACCCTCGCCTCGCGGAGGTCGTCCGCGAGCACGCCCGATGGCTGCCGACGGTGAACGCGCCGCCGGCCCCCGGCAGCTTCGCGAGGCTCCTGATCCGGGAGGACGGCGTGTGGACGTGGGAAGGCAAGCCCATCATCCCGGGCGAGCTGGAACGCTGATCCGATAACACCTCCGAGGAGGACCCGATGTCGCGACGATTCCCCGGGCCGATCGTGATCACCCACCTTGCGGCGGCCCTGATGCTCGCCGGACCCGTCGGCTCCGCGGCCCCCGCGGGCCCGGGGCCGGCGAAGAAGCCGAACGTGATCATCGTGGTCTCCGACGACCAGGGATACGGCGACCTGTCGTGCCACGGCAACCCGGTTCTGAAGACGCCGAACCTCGACCGGCTCCACGACCAGAGCATCCGGCTGACCGACTTCCACGTCGCGCCGATGTGCACGCCGACGCGGGGACAGCTCATGACCGGGCTGGACGCCCTGCACAGCGGCGCCTCGTCGGTCTGCGCCGGGCGGTCCTTCATCCGGCGGGGCACCCCGACGATGGCCGAGGTCTTCGCCGCTTCCGGCTATCGCACGGCGCACTTCGGCAAGTGGCACCTCGGCGACAGCTACCCGAACCTGCCCCACCAGCGCGGGTTCCAGGAGACGGTCTACCACCTCGGCTGGGGCATCACCTCGATGGCCGACCTGTGGGAGAACGACTACTTCGACGGCCGGTTCCGCCACAACGGCATCCTGGAGCAATACAAGGGCTACTGCACCGACGTCTGGTTCGGCCTCGCGATGGACTGGATCAAGCAGCAGAAGGGGCGGGACGAGCCGTTCTTCCTCTACCTGCCGACCAACGCGCCCCACGGCCCCCTGTGGTGCCCCGACTCGTACAAGAAGCCCTACCAGGGGCGCGGGCCGGCCGCGTTCTTCGGGATGATCGCCAACATCGACGAGGACCTCGGGAAGCTCGACGACCTCCTGCGAGAGACCGGCCTCCGCGACGACACGATCCTGGTCTTCTTCAACGACAACGGCGGCACGGCCGGGGTGAAGCTCTTCAACGCCGGCATGCGGGGCCACAAGACGGAGTATTACGAAGGCGGCCACCGCGCCGCCGGCTTCATCCGCTGGCCCGGCGGCGGCCTGCGCGCGCCCTGCGACCTCGACGCGCTGACCGAGGTCCAGGACATCCTCCCCACGCTCATCGACCTGTGCGGCCTCCAGGCGCCCTCGGGCGCCCGGTTCGACGGCACGAGCCTGGCGGGCCTGCTGAGGGGGACGACCGACGCCCCGCCCGACCGGACGCTCGTGGTGCAGTACGGCCAGAGGCCGATGAAGTGGGAGTCGGCGGTGATGCGGGGCAAGTGGCGGCTCGTCCACGGCCAGGAGCTCTACGACCTCAAGACCGACCCGGGCCAGGCGAAGGACGTCGCCTCTCGGCATCCGGACGTGGTCGAGGGGCTGCGGGACCACTACGAGAAGTGGTGGGCCGGCGTCGCGCCGGCGCTCGAGGACTTCAGCCCGATCAGCGTCGGGTCGGACCGCGAGAATCCCGTCACGCTGTCGGCCGCCGACTGGGCCAACGTGTATTGCGACAACATGCAGAACCTCCGCGCCGGGGTCAATCGCAACGGGCCGTGGCACCTGCTGGTCGAGCGGGACGGCACCTACGAGATCGAGCTGCGACGCTGGCCGAGGGAGGCCGACGCCGCCATCGCGGGCCCCGTCCCGGCGTTCCACGCCGTCGACGGCGGCCTCCCCGCCGGCAAGGCCCTGCCGATCGCCAAGGCACGGCTCAAGCTGGGCGACCTCGACGAGACGAAGCCGGTCGGCCCCGAGGACAAGGGGGTCACCTTCACCCTCGCCTTGAAGGCCGGCTCCAGGATGCCGATGCAGACGTGGTTCTACGACGCCGACGGCCAGGAGCTGTGCGGGGCGTATTTCGCCTACGCCCTCCGCAAGTGAGTCGCCGCGAACACGAAGGGACCCCTCCCATGATGAAGGATCGCGCTCGCCTGCCAGGTCTCCTGGCGCTGGCCGTGGCCGTCGCGCTCGGGGCCGTCGTCCCGCTGCATGCCGCCGACGCGAGGAAGCCCAACGTTCTGTTCATCGCCGTGGACGACCTCAACCACTGGGTCGGCTACCTCGGCCGGAACCCGCAGACGATCACGCCGAACATCGACAAGCTCGCCGCGCGCGGCGTCCGCTTCACGCGGAGCTACTGCGCCGCGCCGGTGTGCAACCCCTCGCGCGCCGCCTTGATGTCGGGCCTTCGGCCCTCCACCACCGGCGTCTACGGCAACGGCAACGACTGGCGGACGGCGATCCCCGAAGACCTGCCGCTGACCACCGCATTCCGCAAGGCGGGCTATTTCGTCTGCGGCGCCGGCAAGATCTACCACGAAGCCTACCGGCGCCCCAGCGAGTGGGACGACTACCTGGAGAAGGAAGGGCCCGACCCCAAGCCCTCGGGCAACGACGGCGTCGGCGGCATCAAGTTCGCCCCGCTCGACTGCAAGGACGAGGACCTGCGCGAGTGGAAGATCGTGCAGTACGGCATCGACCAGCTGAACAGGACGCACGGCAAGCCGTTCTTCCTCGCCGTCGGCCTGCACAAGCCGCACATGCCCTGGAACGTCCCGCGCAAGTACTACGACATGCACCCGCTCGACGCGATCCAGCTCCCCCCCACCGCGAGGACGACCTGGCCGACGTCCCCGCCGGGGGCGTGAAGATGGCCAAGCCGCAGGGCGACCACAAGAACATCCTCGACTCGGGCCGCTGGAAGGAGGCCATCCAGGGCTACCTGGCGGCGATCTCCTACTGCGACGCCATGATCGGCCGCCTGATGGAAGCCTTCGACCAGTCGGCCTACAAGGACGACACGATCGTCGTCTTCTGGGGCGACCACGGCTGGCACCTCGGCGAGAAGCAGCACTGGCGCAAGTTCGCCCTCTGGGAGGAGGCCACCCGCGCCCCGCTTATCTGGGTGGTGCCCGGCCTCACGAAGCACGACTCCGCCTGCGACCGCACCGTCGACTTCATGACCATCTACCCGACGCTCACCGACCTGTGCGGCATCCCGACGCCGAAGCACGTCCAGGGCGAGAGCATCCGCGCGCTGCTGGCGGACCCGAAGGCGGCGTGGGACCGGCCGGCCATGACGACCTATCATGTTCAAGAACCACACCGTCCGCACCGAGGGCTGGCGCTACATCCGCTACGCCGACGGCGGCGAGGAGCTCTACGACGAGGAGTCCGACCCGTACGAGTGGACCAACCTCGCCAACGACCCGCAGCACGCGGCGCGGAAGGCCGCGCTCGCCAGGATGCTGCCGACGAGGGACCACCCCGACATCGGCGGGCGCGAGGATCAGGCCGAGCCGGCGAAGAAGGCGGCGCGGAAGAAGGCCGCCACGGAATGACGCTCGGGGTTATGCATGCCCCGGAAATGGGCCGCGGAGGGACGCGGATCGGGCGGATGAATGCGGATCAGATCGGCGGCAATCCGGCCTGTATCCGCGTCCCTCCGCGGCCCATCCTCCCGGCCGTGCGAAGACCGCCCTAACGCCGCAGGAAGTCGAGGAAGTTGTCGCGCAGCAGCAGCCGGATGTCCCGCTCGATCGCGCCGCGGTCGAGCGGCCAGCCGGCGTCGATCAGGTCCTCGTACTTCTCGGCCAGCACGCGGCCGATGGTGCGGCGGCTGTGGTCCCACTTGTAGAGGAGCTGGTCGAGCACGCGCGCGTCGGAATGCTGGGGGATGAAGCTCGTCCCGAGCATCTCGACGCGCATCCGCGTCACCTCGTCGACCAGAGACGGGTTGTTCAGGAACCACCAGCAGCCGAAGATCATCAGGTTGCCGAACTTCCGCGCGGCGACGACCAGCTCGTGCTGGTCCTCGCGCGCCAGCATCGTCACGAGGAAGGTGTTGTCGGGGAAGGCCTGGCAGAGGTTGGCCACCGAGAGCGCGTCGGCCTTCCCCTCCATGTCGCCGGCCTCGCGCAGGGCCGGGTTCACGCGGAGCCGCGAGCCGATCATCATCGCGAACGGCAGGCCGCGCTCGGCGCAGGTCGGCAGGACGACCTTCTCCAGGATCGTCTGCCCGGCGGCCGGATACCGGAACTCGGGCGGGAGACTCACGGCCAGGTAGATCGCCTCCATCCGGTCGATCCACTCGCGGAGGAACCGCCGCGCCTCGGCGACGGTCTTCTCGGACAGCTCCGGGTCGACGTCGTACCCCCAGTCGTGCAGCCTCGCGCCGGCGTCGGGCCAGTCGCGGAGCATCGGGTCGATCCGGAGGACGCCGCGGAACCGCGAGTCCTTCACGGAGTCGGGGCCGAGCCAGCGGCGGCGCTCGTTGTCGTCGAAGACGGCGTTGGTCATCGCGATCGTCTCGACGTTCGACAGCTCCATCACCCGGTCGATGTAGCGGTCGGGGTCCTGCTCGGCGAAGTAGCGGCGGAGCTCCGGCAGGCCGTCGGCGGGGTCGAGCCCCAGCTTCTGGATCGCCGTCAGGACGCCCCGGCACGCCTCCGAGAGGGGGGTCCGCTCGACGAACAGGTGCTCCCAGATGTGGCCGGCCTGCTCCGCCTTGCTCATCTTCCAGAACTGCTCGTAGGGCAGGCGGCGCGGGGGGACGACGCGGTAGACCTCGGCGATGAGGTAGTGGTACGTCACCAGCTCGTCGATCCCCCAGAGCATCAGCCCGTGCGGGTCGGCCCGGCCCGATGAGCCGGCGAACGGGGTGCCGAACCCGGGCGGGTAGAGGTGCGTGTGCATGTCGTAGACGGGCTGGGCGGACAGCGCCGCCTCGACCGCGGGCCGGACCTCGCCGCGCCCGATCGCTTGTCTCGTCATGATTCGCCTCCTTCTCGCCCGGCGTCCGTCCCGCCGATCGCCATCGGCTGGAGCCTGGGGAGCAAGGCCTGGATGATCAGCAACGCCACGAGGTACGCCGACGACGCGATGATGAACAGCGTCAGGTAATCGCCGGTCCACTGGAGGATGTATCCGGCGAGCTTGGCGATGAACATGCCGCCGATCGCCCCGGCCATGCCCCCGATCCCGACCACCGAGCTGACCGCCTGCCGCGGCACCGTGTCGGAGACGATCGTGTACAGGTTCGCCGACCACCCCTGGTGCGCCGAGGCCGCCAGGCCGATCAGCAGGACCGCGGCCCAGAGGTTCGACACCTGAGACGCCATGAAGATCGGCACCACGCACACGGCGCAGATCAGCAGGGCCGTCTTCCGGGCGGCGTTGACGCTCCACCCGCGCCGGATCATCCGCGACGAGAGCCAGCCGCCCGCGACGCTCCCCACGTCGGTCATCAGGTAGATGACGACCAGCGGAGGGCCCATGTGGACCAGGTCGATGCCGTGCCTCTTGTGCAGGAAGTCGGGGACCCAGTAGAGATAGAACCACCAGATCGGGCTGGTCAGGAACATCCCGACGGCGAAGGCCCAGGTCTGGCGGTAGCCGAGCAGGCGGAGCCAGGGGATTTTCTCGATCGCCGGCTCGGGCGGGTCGCTCCGGATGTAGGCCAGCTCCGCGGGCGAGACCCGCGGGTGTTGACCGGGGTCGCGATAGACGATCAGCCAGGCGACCAGCCAGAGGAAGCCGAGGGCGCCGGTCGCCAGGAACGCCGACGGCCAGCCGAAGGAGACCGTCAGCCAGGGGACGACCAGCGGGGTGATCAGCGGCCCGAGGTTGCTCCCCGCGTTGAAGATGCCGGTCGCCAGCGCCCGCTCGCGCTTGGGGAACCACTCGCCGACCGTCTTGATCGCCGCGGGGAAGTTCCCCCCCTCGGCGAGCCCCAGGCCGAACCGCGCCGCGGCGAAGTCGGCGACCGTCCGCGCCAGCGCGTGGCCCATCGCCGCCACGCTCCAGACGATCACCGCCAGCGTCAGGCCGACCCGCACGCCGGCCCGGTCCATCAGGCGGCCGGCCAGCAGGTAGCCCAGCGCATAGGCCGCCTGGAACGCGAAGACGATGTTGCTGTAGTCGATCTCGCTCCAGCCCAGGTCCTTCTCCAGCACCGGCTTGAGGACGCTGATCACCTGCCGGTCGATGTAATTGATCGTGGTCGCGAAGAACAGCAGGGCGCAGATCGTCCAGCGATACCAACCGCCGGGCGCCTCGCCGCCGGTGGTCGGGTCGTGCGAAGGCTCCGTCGAGACGGAGGACGGGGGGAGCATGGAGGCGCCTCTCGGCAGTTCGGGCTCGTCCTGTCATCCCTCCTGCGACCGGATGATGCACGGGTCGCGAGGGGGACGTCTCCGAGGAGATCCTCACCTTACTACGATCCCGGGCGAGAAGCGAGGGCCGATGCCGTCGTCGCGCAACGAAGTCTTCTCCGCATCGGGAGCGGGGACCATACCTCTTCGACCACCGTCAGGAGAGGGCGCATTCCCCTCGCCCTCGGGGCTCGGCATCTCGCTTGCAAGCAGGGCGCGGCCGTCGGGCCCGCGGGGACGGGCCCATTCATTCACCGGATTCGACGGGGGCACGATCATGATCGCCAGAGGATGGCTCCGCACCGCGCTGGCACTGACCATCTACGTCCTGCCGATAGCCGCCGGGTGCGGCGACAACACGGGCGGGGCGCCGGCGCGACGGGGGCGGGGGCCACCGCCGAGGGGAAGGCCACGTCGACCGGCACCACCGGCACCGGGGGCGCCCAGGGAGGCGCGGCCGCCCCCGGCGGCACGCCCGGCAACGAGGCCGGGACCGGCTCCCGGTAAGGCCGATCCCGGACGCGGGGGCCGATCAGGTCTGGCCCACCCAGGAGGGATCGGCGACCTGGCGCCAGCGCGAGCGGATGCCCTCGAACTCGTCGCGGGACGGGGGCAAGTCCTCCAGCAGCGCGGCGTTCTCCCGCCAGCGGTCCGGCTTCGAGGTCCCGACGATCGCCGTATGCACGCCCGGGGCGACCAGCGTGAACCGCAGCGCGGAGGAGACGGCCTGTCGCGGGTTGGCCCGCGCGAAGTCGTCCCAGCCCAGTTTCCGGAGGCGTTCCCAGTACGGCTGGTGGTACGCGTTCTCCGGCTTCTCGGTGTATCGCCAGGCCGCGTTGGCGATCGGGCGCTTGGCGATCACGCCCATCTGCCTCTGCTGGGCCAGGGGCAGGGTCAGGTCGATCGCCTCCTGGTCGGCGATGCTGACCGACGTCTGGAGCGCGTCGAAGGCGCCGCACTCGATCGCGTACCGCGCCGCCTGGCCGTCGCCGCTGTAGCCGATGTAGCGGGTGTACCCCTTCTCCCGGGCCGTCTGGAGGGCCGCGATCACGTCCCCCTTGCGCAGCTCCTCTTCCGAGCAACTGTGGAGCTGGACCAGGTCGAGCCGGTCGGTCTTGAGCCGCCGCAGGCTGCGCTCGATGCTGCGGAGCAACGAGTCGGGCCGCCAGTCCTCCTTGGACGGCCCCTCGGGATGGCCGCACTTGGTGAACAGGTGGAAGTCCCCGCGACGATGCGACACCGCCCGGCCGATCTTCTCCTCGCTGTCGAGGTAGCACTCGGCGGTGTCGATCACGTTGAGCCCGGCGTCGAGCGCCGAGTCGAGCAGCCGGGCGACCACGTCGTCCGGAGCCTGGTCGAAGCCGATCTCCGCGCCGCCGAAGCCGAGCACGCTGACCTGCATGTCGGTCTTGCCGAACTGTCGCGTCTCCATGAGGTCTCTCCGTGGCTGGTCGGTCCGGACGGCGACGGCTTCACCTCCGTCGCCGTCCGGACGCGCCCAAGTATCCGGGCGCAGTCAACGGCACATCTGGACATGCCCCATGACCGGCCGGCCGATCCCGATTCCATCGACGGCCAGCTACCGTTGGTTTAGAATTCAACGAGGTGACGGGGAGGGAGGATTCAATGAACTTCGGGACCGAACGCAATCGCCAGGCGTGGGAGAAGCTGACGCCCGAGCAGCAGGCCGCCGTTCTGGCCGGCCGGGAGCGGCGCCGCTGCCGCAGCGCGAGGCGCCCGGATACCAGGAGCAGCTCGCCCGCGACATCGAGGCGATCGAGCGGGAGTTCCCGCCTCGGGAGCCCGACGCCGCCCTGCTGGGGGCTGATGCCATGACCGAGCACGGGGAGCGGAGGGTGAGCCACGGCGAGAGGCTCCGCCGTCGTCTCACGCCCGAGACGATGACGCCCGAGCAGCGGGCGGCCTACGAGAGGCGCAAGGCCGAGCGCGAGACGCCCGAGTATCAGGAGCAGCTCGCGCGGGACATCGAGGCGATCGAGAGGGAGTTCCCGCCCCTGGAGCCCGACGAGGCCTTGCTGGAAGTGCTGGCGGCGCTGCGACGGCGCCGCGAGGCCCTCGGCCTGAGCCTGACCGACGTGATGGAGCGGTCCCGGATCGACCGCGCCACGCTCAACAAGCTGGAGAACGGCAAGGTCCCCAACCCGACCTACACGACCATGAAGCGCTATGCCCGGGCGCTCGGCCTGCGGGTGGGGTGGACGCTGTCCGAGTGAGGCCGCGGGCCGGCGTCACGCCAATTCGTCGTCGCCGGCCGCCGAGAGGGGCTCGGCGATCGCCTCCAGCGAGGTCCGCTCGGCCTTCACCCCGAAGAGGGCGACGACCACCACGGCGACCATCAGGATCGCCGCCGCGACCAGGTCGCCGTAGAGGATGTCGATCCGCTTGCCCCGGTCGATCAGGCGGCCGAACAGCCACGACGCCAGCGGCCCGCCGATCGCCGTGCCGGTCGAGTAGAACAGCGCGATCGCCATCCCGCGCAGCTCCAGCGGGAAGATCTCGCTGACGGTCAGGTAGGCCGAGCTCGCGGCGGCCGAGGCGAAGAAGAAGATCACGCCCCAGATCAAGGTCTGGGTCCGGGCGTCGAGCATCCCCCTCTCGAACAGGAAGCCCGAGGCGACCAGCAGCACCGCCGACACGGCGTAGGTGCCGGCGATCATCGGCTTGCGCCCCACCGTGTCGAACAGCCGCCCCAGCAGGAGCGGGCCGAGGAAGTTGCCCAGCGCGAAGGGGAGCAGGTACAGGCCCGACGCGGTCGTGCGGGACGCCGTAGAACTTCGCCAGGATCAAGCGCGAAGGTGAAGGAGACGCCGTTGTAGAGGAACGCCTGCGACATGATCATCGTCAGCCCGAGGACGGTCCGCCTCGGGTACGTCCGGAGCATCGTCCGGGCGATCACGCCGAAGCCGACGGGCCCGTGCGGCTTGATGGTGATCGTCCCCTCGGCCTCCGGCAGCTTGCCGACGCGGGGGTCGGCCTCGATCGCCCTCTCGATCGCCGAGACGACGCGCTCGGCCTCCTCCTGGCGGCCCCGGATCATCAGCCAGCGGGGGCTCTCGGGCACGGCGTCGCGGAAGAAGATGATGACCAGCCCGAGCACCGCGCCGATGCCGAACCCCAGCCGCCAGCCGACGTTGATGGGGAAGAATCGGGTGTCGAGCAGCACGAGCGTCGCCAGCGAGCCGACCGCGGCGCCGACCCAGAAGGTGCCGTTGATCGCCAGGTCGACGTGGCCGCGCACCCGCGCCGGGATCAGCTCGTCGATCGCCGAGTTGATCGCCGAATACTCGCCGCCGATCCCGGCGCCGGTGAAGAACCGGAAGACGGCGAAGCTCCAGAAGTCCCACGAGAACGACGTGAGGAAGGCGGCCACCAGGTACAGGCCGAGCGTCGCCGTGAACAGCTTCTTGCGGCCGAGGCGGTCGGTCAGGTAGCCGAAGACCAGGGAGCCGAGGACCGCCCCCACCAGGTAGGCCGTGTTCAGCAGGCCGTTCTGCGTGCTCGAGAAGTGCAGGGTGTCGGGCCGCTCCAGCACCGGGCTGATGGCGCCGACGAGCGTGACCTCCAGGCCGTCGATGATCCAGGTCACGCCCAGGGCGATCACGACCAGCCAGTGCCAGCGCGACCAGGGCAGGCGGTCCATCCGCGCGGGGATGTCGGACTTGAACGATTGGCCGCGGCCGGCGGAGAGGGTGGTCATCGCGTCCTCGGGGGGATCGGCCGATGCGGTCGTGTCACTCGCCCGACGTCGAGACCGCCCGGAGCAACACGGCCGACGGCCGGGCGAATTCGATCGCCGGGACCGGGCCGGCCAGGTCGACGCGGGGCGGCGACGGCTCTGGGGCGAAGGGCGGGTCCTCGGTCGTCAGGATCGGCTCCCAGCGCCGCCCGGCCCCCGCCGGGCGGCGGCGTGGCCGGCCAGGTCCACCGCGCCCGAGCCCCGCAGGCGGACGACGGCCAGCACGCGAATCCCCGGACGAGGCGTTGCGCCGCAGGAGCAGCGAATCGTCGTCCAGCGCGACGGCCTTGTAAGGGGCGTGCCCGCCGGGGCAGAGGCCCGGCTCGGACCGCCGCAGGGCGAGCAGGGCGCGGTAGAGCCGCAGGGACGAGGCGTGCGGCTCGCGGTCGCGCTCCGACCAGTCGAGCCGGCTGGCGGCGAAGGTCGAGGGGGCCTGCGGGTCGGGGATCCGCTCGCGCGCCACCGGGTCGACGAACGCCAGGAAGTGGCGGAACTCGCGCCGGCGGCCCTCGGTGACGAGCTGGCCCAGGTCCTCCTCGTGGTCGGTGAAGTAGAGGAACGGCGCCGTCGCCGCCCACTCCTGGCCCATGAACAGCAGCGGCGTCTGCGGGGCGCAGCAGCAAGAGCGCGGTGGCGGCCCGGTAGGCGGCGGGGTCGATCTGGTGGTGCAGCCGCTCGCCGAAGGCCCGGTTGCCCACCTGGTCGTGGTTCTGGAGGCAGATGACGAACTGATGCGGCGCGATCCCGACCGGGTCGGTGCCGCGCGGGTGGTCGAGGTGGACCGAGTGCTGCCCGGTGTAGAACCAGCCCTGGTTGATCGTCTCGACGAGGTCGGCGACCGTCCCGGTGTAGTCGCGGTAATACCCCTCGTTGTCGCCGGCCAGGGCGCGGCGGACCTGGTGGTGGAAGTCGTCGGCCCAGACGCCGTCGAGGTCCCAGCCGCCGGCCCACTCGGGGCGGACCATCGTGTGCAGGTTGCGGTGGTCCTCGGCGATGGAACAGGATCGCGGCGGCCGGGGACCGTCGCGCGGACCCGCGCGGCCAGCTCGGCGAGGAAGTGGCGCGGGCCGTCGTCGATCAGGGCGTGCGTCGCGTCGAGCCGGAGGCCGTCGACGTGGTACTCGTGGACCCAGTGCAGCGCGTTCTCGATGAAGAACTCGCGGACCATCGCGCGACCCCTCGCCGTCGAGGTTGACGCAGTCGCCCCAGGGGTTCTTGTGGCGGTCGGAGAGGTAGTGCGGGCTGAACGCAGCCGGTGTAGTTGCCCGACCGGCCCGAAGTGGTTGTAGACGGCGTCGAGGAAGACGGCCAGGCCCAGCGCGGTGCGCCGCGTCGACCAGGCGGCGGAGGTCGTCGGGCGTGCCGTAGCTGCGCGACGGGGCGAACAGGTCGACGCCGTCGTAGCCCCAGTTGCGGCCCCCGGCGAAGTCGGCCACGGGCATCAGCTCGACGGCCGTGACCCCCAGGTCCCTGAGCATCGGCAGCCGCGCCGTGACGCCGTCGAAGGTCCCCTCCGGGCTGAAGGTGCCGACGTGCAGCTCGTAGACGACCAGCTCCTCCGGGCGCGACGCCCTGCCAGCGAGTCGTCGGTCCAGGCGAACCGGCCGGGGTCGACGACCTCGCGAGGGCCCGTGGACCCCCTCGGGCTGGAACCGCGACGCGGGGTCGGGGAACGGCCCCTTGCCGTCGACGCGGTAGCGGTAGCGGTCGCCGGCCCGCACCCCGTCAACGAGGCCGCCGAAGGTCCCGTCCTCGTCCTTCTCCAGCGGATGACGGGCGGGCCCGACGCCGGGCCGCTCCAGCACCACCTCGACCGTCGCGGCCCTCGGGGCCCAGACCCGGAACCGCGTCCCGTCGTCCTTCCGGCCAGGCCCCCAGCGAGGGCCGCCAGCCCGTCGGCCTCCCCGTCGGCGTGGCACGATCCAGCGTCAACGACATGACAGCCCCCTCTCCTCACAGGTTCTGTTCCGGTGCCAGGCGTATAGCAAACGAGGTGCCGTGTCAAGGTCGGCGTGGCCGGGGCGGCGGCGCATCGTTTGCATCCGCCCGGGGCCGGCCCGGCCGGGCGGGGTCGCGGGGATTCCCGCCGGCTCGATCGGGCGAGATCGAATCGGAATGGAGGATGGTTATGAGACGGCGGATCACGATCCTTGCGGCGGTCGCGGCGGTCGCGACCTCTTGGGCGGCATCGCCAGCGAGGGCCCAGCAGCCCGCCCGGGCCGCGTTCAACGACAACCTCTTCGCGGCGGCGGCCGCCGCCAACGACCTGGCGGAGCTGACCGTCGCCAACATGGCCCTCCAGAGGGCCGCGCACGCCGAGACCAAGGTATTCGCCCAGCAGATGGTCAAGGACCACAACCAGACCACCCGCGAGCTGATGGCCCTGGCGGCGGCCAAGTCGCTGGCGCTGCCCCGGATGCCCGACGTGAAGGACCAGGCGGCGGCCGACGCGCTCGGCGGGCTGTCCGGGCCCGACTTCGACCGCGAGTTCCTCAAGCAGCAGCTCGCCGGGCACATGGGTGCGGTGCAGCTGTTCCAGGCCGAGGCGGAGCGCGGCGCCGACCCCGACCTCAAGGCGTTCGCCGCCAAGTACCTGCCGAAGCTCAAGGAGCACCTGGAGATGGTGCACAAGCACGTGCGCGACGCCGAGGGCAAGACGTCCACGAGGTAGCCACCTCCCCGGACCGAGGCGCGCCCGGCCGATCCACCCTCGGCCGGGCCGACCTCACGAGGGGACGACCAGCGCCTGGGGCGCGGCCTGGTCGATCCGGGTCCGGAGCCAGGCGATCCGGCGGTCGGTCTGCTCGGTGCCTCGCTGGCAGGCGGCGATCATCTCCTCGTCGCGGAGGGCCTGGGCGGCCTGCTTGAGCACCTCCCAGGTGATGTGCGCCTCGTTGGCCAGGAGCCAGAGGTCGTGCAGGTCGCGGAGCAGGCCGAGGCCGCCGCTCCGCTGGCCCGTGGAAGAGGGCCTTGTGCGAGCCGCTCCGGCTCGTCGCGCCCGTCGTTGGCCGAGTAGCGGGCGATCAGCGGCGCCAGGGCCTCGACGTTCTCGCCGCGACCAGTCGGCGAACAGGTTGCAGATCGGCCGCATGTCGGGCTCGCTTGGCGTGCCGCTCGCCGACGCGTCGGAAGGCGTCGGCCAGCACGCGTCTCGGCGTCGATCGGGCCAGGCCGAGGTAGTCGTCCACCTGGCCGTCGCCGGCCGCGGCGCTGGCGAAGCTGACGGCCTGCTTGACGACCTCGGCGACGCCCTTGACCCCCTCGGCGACCGCCCCGGCGACGTCGCCGGCGCGGTCGAGGAGCGTGACCTTGCCGAGCCGCACGGCGGCGTACTTGAAGTGCGGCTGCTTGCTGACCGGGTCCCACTCGGGGAGCGTCAGCTCGTTGGCGGCGCGGGGGCGGTCGTCCTCGTCCCAGTAGCCGTAGTGGAACGGGACGAAGAGGTGCCCGGCGATGATGTCGCCGACCCGCGCCGGGGCCGCGGACCGTGCCCCGGCGCGACTCGACCTCGACCATGTCGCCGTCGGCGATGCCGAGCCGGTCGGCGTCCTCCGCGGCGATCTGGACGAAGGCGTCGGGCGCGGCGTCGTTGCAGCGCCTTCGAGCGGCCGGTCTTGGTCCGGGTGTGGAAGTGGTAGACGACCCGGCCGGTGGTGAGCCAGAACGGGTAGTCGTCGTCGGGCTGCTCGAACGGCGGCACGTACTCGGCCGGCTTGAGGATCGCCCGGCCGCCGGGGTCGCGGGCGCGGTACTCCTGCTCGGTGATCGCGGCGCCGGTGATCAGGTCGTGGCCGTAGTCGCCGCAGTCGTCGGCGGCGGTCTTGAAGCGGCCGTCGGTGTAGAGCCGCTCGGTGCCGTCGGGGTGCTCGCTCGTTGCAGGGCCACTGGATGCCCGAGCCGCCGGTGAGCTTGGCGTAGCTCAGGCCGGTGTAGTCGCAGGGCCGGCCCCGCGAGCATCCCTTCCACGCCTCGAAGGCCCCCTCGGGGTCGGACCACTTGATCAGAGGGGCGCCGTCCTTGTCGCGGAAGTCCATCCGGCGGGCGTAGTCGAGGAAGATGTCGAGGTCGGCCCGGGCCTCGCCGGGCGGCTCGACCGCCTTGTGCGAGAGGTGGACGGTGCGGTCGGCGTTGGTGAACGTGCCGGTCTTCTCGCCCCAGATCGCCGCCGGCAGGACCACGTCGGCGAACTCGGCCGTCTCGGTCAGGAAGGCGTCCTGCACGACGAGGAACAGGCCCTCCTTGCCGAGGATCTTGCGGATGCGGGGCAGGTCGGGCAGCGAGACGGCCGGGTTGGTGGCGATGATCCAGAGGAACTTGATCGAGCCCGCCTCGGCGTAGCGGAAGATCTGCATCGCGTGCGTCGGCGTGGCCCAGTGGGGGATGACGTCGGGGTCGACGTTC
This sequence comes from uncultured Planctomycetaceae bacterium, assembly GCA_963708145.1. GTDB lineage: Bacteria > Planctomycetota > Planctomycetia > Isosphaerales > Isosphaeraceae. The sequence continues at coordinate 2,740,858 of OY970189.1, forward strand.
CAGAGCCGGGCGAGGTCCTCGATGTGGTCGAGGTTCTCCCAGTTGCGGAAGCCGGGCATCTCGCCGTCGCAGCCGCACTCGCGGGTGTTCTGCGCGGTCGGCTGGCCGTTCATCTGGAGGATGCCGCAGCCGGGCTTGCCGATCATCCCGCGGAGCAGGTTCAGGTTGTTGACCTGCACGGCCGCGGCGCGTCGCCTGGTTCGACTGGTAGACCCCCTGGAGGACCGTCGAGACCAGCGCTCGGCGCCGTGCCGAGGATCTCGGCCGCCGCGCCGGAGCGTCGGCCGCGGGCACCCGCGCGATCTCCTCGACCCGCTCGGGCGGATAGTGCGGCGACCGTCGCCTCGAGCTCGTCGAAGCCGACCGTGTGCGCGTCGAGGAAGGCGCGGTCGACCTGGCCGGCCTCGATCATCAGGTGCATCAGGCCGTTGAGCACGGCGACGTTGGTGCCGACCCGGGGGGCGAGGTGGACGTCGGCCTCGCTGGGCCGTCTCGGTGCGTGCGCGGGTCGATGACGACGAGCTTCGGCGGGTTCGGGGCCGGCGAGGCGGTCGAGGATGCGCATCCAGAGGACGGTCTGCTGCGAGGCGACGTTGTGGCCGACCAGGAGGATGGCGTCGGTCGTGTCGACGTCGGCGTACGAGCCGGGCTGGCCGTCGGCGCCGAAGGTCTCGATGAACGCCCGCGGCCGCGGTCGCCGTGCAGAGCCGGGTGTTGCCGTCCATGTGCGGCGTGCCCAGCCCCGCCTTGCCGATCACGGCCAGCGTGTAGTAATCCTCGATGAAGAGCTGGCCGGTGTTGTAGATCCCGATCGCGCCGGCGGTGAAGCGGTCGCGGACCTCCTTGCGACTGCCGCGACGACCAGGTCCATCGCCTCGTCCCAGCGTCGCCTCGCGGAGCCTGCCGCCGCGGCGGATCAGGGGGCGGGTGAGGCGGTCGGGGCTGTGGTTCGCCTCCCAGCCGTGCAGCCCCTTGGGCCCGAGCCGGCCGCGGTTGACCCGGTCGTCGGCCCGGCCCCGGACGCCGACGATCCGGCCGTCCTTGACGCCGATGTCCAGCCCGCAGCCGTTCGAGCAGAGCACGCAGGCCGACTGGACCCAGCGCTCGGGCTCCTCGGTCGTCCGCTCGTCGACGCGGACCGGCCAGTCGCCGACGTAGGGCGTCCGCTCGCCCCAGATGTCCGCGATGCTGTCGCGCGTCGTGGCCATGCTCGCCTCCCTCGTCCCGGGCCTGTTCCGATCCGGGACCGTGTTGCAAACCGGGTGCCCCGGCGGCGTCGCCTCGCCAGGATCATGCTCCGTCGAAGACCTCACCACAAAGGCACAAAGACCGACACAAAGGAGACGAGATGACGGGAGTGATCCGCCATCCCGATCCGGATTGAACTCTTCCCTTTATGGCTGCCTTTGTGTTCTTTGTGTCTTTGTGGTGAGATTCCTCCGGATTTCCGACGGAGCATTCGGCTCACGAAAGGGCGTAGCATGTCGGATCTGTCACGACGGATGTTCCTGGGATCGGCCGCCGTGGCCGCGGGGGCGGTCGGCGCCGAGGGGGGGACGATGGCCGACTCGATCAACGATAACAAGCCCGACGACCTGCTCGCGGGCGACGACCTGCCGACGTTCAAGTACACCCTGGAAGGCTCGCACGCGAAGACCGTCGGCGGCAACTCGGCCAGCGAGGCGACGGTCAAGCAACTGCCGATCTCCAAGGGGATCGCGGGCGTCTCGATGCGCCTGGAGCCCGGCGGGATGCGCGAGCTGCACTGGCATGCGACGGCCGCCGAGTGGGCCTTCGTCATCGAGGGGCGGTGCCGCACCACGGTCATCGCCCCCGACGGCTCCTCCGAGACCAGCGACTTCGAACCCGGCGACATCTGGTACTTCCCCCGCGGCCACGGCCACTCGATCCAGGGCCTCGGCCCGGGACGTGCCACTTCGTGCTCGTCTTCGACAACGGCTACTTCTCCGAGTTCGGCACCTTCAGCGTCACCGACTGGCTCGGCCACACGCCCAGGGACATGCTGGCCAAGAACCTCGGCCTGCCCGAGACGGCCTTCGAGACGTTCCCCAAGGAGGAGGTCTACTTCGCCCGCGGGCCCGTCCCGCCGCCGGAGCAGCAACCCCCCCTGCAAGGCACCCTGAAATCGCCGCCCGACACGCACAAGTTCCGGATGCTGGAGCAGGAGCCGCACTCGATCCACGCCGGGGGCCGCGAGTGGCGCGTCGGCGCCGACCTGTTCCCGATCTCCAGGACGATCACCGGCGTGATCCTCGACCTGGAGCCCGGCGGCCTCCGCGAGCTGCACTGGCACCCCAACGCCGACGAGTGGCAGTACGTCATCTCCGGCAGCGTCCGCGTGACCATGTTCGGCTCGCACGGCCGATACCGGATCGAGACGCTCGACCGGGGCGACGTCGGCTACATCCCCACCGGGTACGGCCACTCGATCGAGAACACGAGCGACGGCAAGCCCGCCCGCGTCCTGATCGCCTTCAACTCCGGCCACTACGAGGCGATCGACCTGTCGACCTGGCTCGCCTCGAACCCGGGCTACCTGCTGGCGGCCAACTTCGAGCAGCCCAGGTCGCTCGTCGAGGAGCTCCCGCGCGACCGGGTCTTCCTCGCCTCGAAGGAGGGGCCGGCGAAGCACGTCAAGGACAAGGACGAGTTCCCGAAGGCCGACCCTAAGGGCCTGGAACGAAACAACTGTTATAATTCGTCGCTGCGGCTCATAATGGACGGATGCCCGACGATCCTGAACTCCAACGGAAGTTCGCCGCGATCCTGCCGAACCTCGACGAGCGGCAGCGACGGCTCCTCGCCGCCGTCGAGGCCCGCTCCCTGGGCTACGGCGGCATCCGCCGCGTGAGTCGGGCCTCGGGCATCTCTCACGCCGCGATCCAGCGGGCGTTGAAGGAACTCGACGCTCCACCCCCTCCCCCCGGTCGCGTCCGACGGCCCGGCGGAGGTCGCAAGAAGCTCCGCGACAAGGAGCCGGCGATCCTCGTGGCCCTGGAGGGACTGATCGCCCCCGAGACGCGGGGCGACCCGATGTCCCCGCTGCGGTGGACCTGCAAGAGCACCCGCCAACTGGCCGAGGCCTTGGGCCGCCAGGGGTTCGCCGTCAGCCATCGGGTCGTCGGGGAGATGCTCCACCACCTCGGCTACAGCCTCCAGGCGATGGCCAAGACCCTGGAGGGCAGGCAGCACCCCGACCGTGACGCCCAGTTCCGCTACATCAGCGAGATCAGCGGGCGGTACATCGCCGCGGGCTCCCCGGTCATCTCGGTGGACACCAAGAAGAAGGAGCTGGTCGGGCAGTACGCCAACCGGGGCCGGGAGTGGCAACCGGCGGGTGAGCCGAGGAGGCCCTGATCCATGACTTCCCCGACCGCCGCGTCGGCAAGGCGATCCCCTACGGGATCTACGACATGGGCTGGGACCTGGGGTGGGTCAACGTGGGCGTCGATCACGACACGGCCAGCTTCGCCGTCGAGGGCATCCGGCGGTGGTGGTCCGGCATGGGGTCGGAGATGTACTCCGACGCCGGGCGGTTGCTGATCTGTGCCGACGGCGGGGGCAGCAACGGCTATCGGGTCCGGCTGTGGAAGGTCGAACTCCAGCGGTTCGCCGACGAGACGGGCCTGGAGGTGACGGTCTGCCACTTCCCGCCGGGCACGAGCAAGTGGAACAAGATCGAGCACCGGCTGTTCTCGCACATCACGATGAACTGGCGGGGCCGCCCACTGGTCAGCCATCAGGTGGTCGTCGAGTTGATCGCCGCGACGCGGACCGCGACGGGCCTGGAGGTGGAGGCCCGGCTGGATACGGGGAGCTACCCGACCAAGGTCAAGGTGACGAAGCAGCAGATGGAGCGGGTCCGGCTGCATCCCCATGACTTCCATGGTGAGTGGAACTACACGATCAGGCCTGAGTCGTCCGGATCGCACGGCAAGTCGTAATGCTTATTCCGTTCCAGACCCTAAGTAAGCCGCAGGCGGTGAAGAGAAGAATCTTATCCGCAGATGACGCAGATTATCGCAGATGAAAAATGAACAAAAATAGAGATTGAAAGAAAATTTTTTATCTCTTCATCTGCGATAATCTGCGTCATCTGCGGATAAGACTCTTCTCTTCACCGCCTACGGCTTACTCCTGGGCGGATGTGCGGGTCCATCGCCCGCGGCTCGTCGGGTGCCGGAGGGCCTCCCGCAGGCGCCGCAGGAACTCCGCGCGGGGGACCTCCCGCGCGCCCAGGCGCAGGAGGTGCTCGCTCGTCACCTGGCAGTCGATCAGGTCCGGTGCCCCGCGATCGGAGGAAATCGACCAGGGCCGCGAGCGCGACCTTCGAGGCGTCGGCCTTGAGCGAGAACATCGACTCGCCGAAGAAGCAAAGGCCGAGGTGGACGCCGTACAATCCCCCGACCAGCTCTCCCTGGAACCAGGTCTCGACCGAGTGGGCATAGCCGAGCTCGTGCATCGCGGTGTAGGCCGCCTCGACCTCGGGGGTGATCCAGGTCCCGGGATCGTCCTCCCGAGCGTCGGAGGCAGGCGCGGATGACCCGGGCGAAGGCGGCGTCGAAGGTGACCTCATAGGTCCCCTTGCGGATCACGGCGCGGAGGCTGCGCGACGCCTGGAACCCGTCCGGGGCGAGGACCAGCCGCGGGTCGGGGCTCCACCACAGGATCGGCTCGCCCTCCTCGTACCACGGGAAGATCCCGTTGCGATAGGCTTCGAGCAGGCGGGGCACCGAGAGGTCGCCCCCGACCGCGAGCAGGCCGTCCCCCCGGGCGAGCCCGGGAGGAGGGAACAGGGGACGGTCGTCGAGCCGATAGATCGGCCGGTCGTCCGGCGGCTGGGCCCTGTCCATCGTGTCCTCCCCGCGGTCTAATCGGGACGCGCCGCCGACGGGCCCGGGCATCCCGCCCCGTCCGGCGATCGCGAGGTCGAACGGAGGGACTTTCGATGCGTCTCGATTCGCGACGGATGGGGATGATCCCCGTCCTGCTCATCGTCGCCGCCTTCCCGGCGAAGGTCGAGGGGGGCGCCCGGACGACTTCCGGGTCGAGGAGGGATTCACCAGCCTCTTCAACGGCCAGGATCTCTCCGGCTGGCGCCTCGGGACGGAGGCCCTCGACGGCAAGACCGAGACCGCCGACCACCGCTTCAAGGCCGAGGACGGGGCGATCGTCATCACGGGCGCCAAGCCGATCGAGGATCTGTACACGGTGCGCGAGTTCGGCCGCGACTTCGTCCTGCGGCTGGAGTTCCGCGCCGGCCCGAAGGCCAACAGCGGCCTGTACATCCGCGGCAAGCAGCTCCAGGTCCGCGACTACCCGACGGTCGGGCCCTACAAGACGCTCAAGCAATTCCGCGACGGCGGCTGGAACGCGATCGAGGTCACGGTCAAGGCCGACGCGACCGGCGCGGGGGCCGTCGCCGAATGTACCTGCAACGGCGAGGTGCTGGAACGGGCGCTGGCGGTCCCGGCCAAGGGGGGCATCGGCCTCCAGTCCGAGACGGGCAAGATCGAATACCGCCGCATCCGGATCAAGGAGCAGCCCTGACCCCTCATGCCGGGACGGCTCGCGTCGTGTCGTTCAAATGTCACTTTTTGTTTGATATCTCGGCCGGGACGACCCCCGCGACGCGCCGCGGATCGCCCCGATTCGATGATCGCAAGTTCTTGGCCTGAAAAGGTATACGCGGAAATTCGCCGGGCCGGCCGGGGCCGGACACGCGCATTTCCCGAAACAAAGCGAAATGGCCCGCAACAGGTGTCACTGCCGGAATTGCAGGACACGGCGGCGAGGGGCAACGATATTACTATTGGGGCGGTTGAGCGGGTCTCCGACGACCGGACCCGCTCGCCTCATCAGGGGTTCGTCGGGCAGGGGGCGCCGGACCTCTTCGCACGGGAGCGATCCGGCGCCGCCGGAGAGGGGCCGAGGGCGTGCAGGTGCTCGATCGCCGCGCGCATGAGGGCCGGGTCGATCTCGTGGACGTCGATCGGGTCGCCGACGCCGCGGAGCATGGTCAGGGTCAGACGGCCGCCGAGGTGCTGGCGGAACTCCTCCAGGCCCTGGAACAGGCCCTCGGTGTCGCGCAGGGCCGGGTGGTCCAGGGCGAAGCCCAGGTCGACCAGGCAGCGGAGCACCCGGTCGGCGTCGTCGCGGGGCAGCCCCAGCGCCAGCGACGAGTACACGGTGTCGATCGCCACGCCGATGGCCACGGCCTCGCCGTGCCGCAGGCGGAAGTCGGTCATGGCTTCGAGCTTGTGCGCCGACCAGTGGCCGAAGTCGAGCGGGCGGGCCTCGCGCATCTCGAACGGGTCGCCGCCGAGGGTGATGTGGTCGCGGTGCAGCTCGGCCGAGGCCCGGATCGCCGGCAGGGCCACCGCCGGGTCGCGGCGGCGGATGCGGTCGGCCGACCGGCAGAGCCCGGCGAACAGCGCCGGGTCCTTCAGCAGCGACACCTTGACCGCCTCGGAGAAGCCGCAGACGAAGTCGCGATCGGGGAGCGTCGCGAGCAGTGCCGAGTCGTTGATGACCGCCCAGGGGACCGCGAACGCGCCCAGCCAGTTCTTCTTGCCGAACAGGTTGACCCCGTTCTTGACGCCGACGCCCGAGTCGGCCTGCGCGAGCGTCGTGGTCGGCAGGCGGACCAGGCGGATGCCCCGGTGCGCGATCGCCGCGGCGAAGCCGACCGCGTCGAGGACCGCGCCGCCGCCGACGACCACGACGTAGCTCCTGCGGTCGAGGCCGGCGGCGTGGAAGACCTTGAGCATGCGCTCCAGGATGTGGATGTCGTTCTTGACCGCCTCCCCCCCCGGGACGACCTGCACGTTGCCGGCCCTCTCGATCCGGCCGGCGTGCGCCGCGGCGAAGGCCCGGAGCTTCGAGCGGAGGTCGGGCTGGGCCTCCGCGACGTGCTCGTCGACCCAGAACTGGACCCGCGCGGGACGCCCCTCGGAGGGTTCGAGCACGTCCGCCAGGACCCCCTGATCCTCGCCGAGCAGGTCGCGCGTGAAGTGCAGGCGATGGACGAAGGAGGGGGCGAACGGCACCTCGGTGCGTGCGGGGAGGGGCTGGTTGATCATCGTCGCAAGGCTTCCGGGGCGGGTGGCGGGATGTCCTCGGGCCCGCCCGTCGGATCGGCGCGGGCGGGGGGAAAAGTCCCCTAAGCATACGGGCCCGGCCCCCCGTTGTCGAGGGTCGACATCCCCGCGACGGGACGGGAGCATGGCCGATCGTTCCGTCGCCGACCGGGACCTCGCAGGCCCAGCCCCCTCCGGGGGCCGACGTCCCGACGGGACGGACGGCGCTCGGGGCGGATCGGTGTCGCCGTCCGGGACGCCGCGCCGCCCCCCGCCGGGCTTCAATCAGCCCTCGACCAGCGCCCGAATCCGATCGAGCCCGCGCGCGACGACCTCGGCAGGGTCCTGCTCCCACAACGCGCGATTGAAAAGCTCCAGGGACAACGGGCCGCGGTAGCCGATGTCGCGGAGGTTGGCGATCACGCGGGGCAGGTCGGCGATGCCGTCGCCGACCATCACGCGGTCGGCGTCGGTCTGGGTGAGCGGGTCGGGCGAGGCGGGCAGGTCGTTGACGTGGAAGATCGCCAGGCGGTCGCCGGGGATCGTCCGGAGGTCGTCGACCGAGCCGCCGCCCCGGATCAGGTGGAAGACGTCGGCCACGACGGTCGCCGCGGGGTCGCCGGTGCCCGAGGCGATCGCCCAGGCGGTCGCGAGGGTGTGGACCCCTTCGACGAAGCCGAGGAACTCCATCGTCGGCGTGACCCCCGCCTGCTTCCCCAACCGCAGCAGCTCGGCGAACCGCGCGGTGGCGCGGCCCAGGTCGACCGGCCCCCTCGGGGGGCTGGCCACGATGTACGGGCTGCCCAGCGCCGCCGCCTGGTCCATCCGGCCCCGGCACTCGTCGAGGGCCCGGGCGTAGTCGTCCCCCTCGGTCGTCACCCAGTCGCGCAGGGCGATCATGCTGACGACCTTCAACCCGGCGTCGTCGAGCGCCTTCCGCAGCCCGAGGAGCGTCCCCCCCTCGCGCAGATACTCCGACACCTCATTGCTCCACGGCTCGATCGCCCGGTATCCCGCCCGGCCCGCGATCCGGATCTTCTCCAGCAAGGGCGTCGGCTGGATCGTGCTGGTGTTCAGGCAGTAGGTGAATTCGGCCACGGGCGTCCTCCTCACTTCATTGCAGTTATCAGTTGTCAGTTGTCAGTCGTCAGTCGTCGGTCGTCGGTTCAGCCGGCTCGTGTTTCCGGTCTGACTGATAACTGACAACTGACGCCTACGGTCGATGATAGCGCACGCGCACGTCATCCGGCAGGTAGACCATGCCCGCGTCGTCGGCGACGTGCAGGCCGGAGTCGAGGTAGAGGATCACGCCGTTGACCTTCCGGGCGGCGGGGGAGGCGAGGTAGGCGACCGCGGTGCCGACCTCGTCGGGGGTGGTGAGGTTGCGGACCCCCTCGGGGAAGTCGGGGCGGCCGTGCGCGGCCTGGAGGAGGCGCTCGCCGGGCGTGTCGACCCAGCCGGGGGCGACCATGTTGCACGTCGGGCCGGAATCCAGGCACTCGGCGGCCACCTGCCGCGTCAGGCCGAGCAGGCCCGCCTTGCTCACGACGTAGGAGCAGAGGCCGGGCATCGGACGGGTCGCGCGGGTCGAGCCGATGTTGACGATCGTCCCTCGCCGCGCCTTGAGGTGCGGCAGGCACGCCCTGATGCCCAGCCACGCCCCCTTCAGGTTGATGGCCAGGGTGCGGTCCCAGAGCGCCTCGTCGGTCGATTCGGCGGTCCCCCTCGGGCTGATCCCGGCGTTGTTGACCAGCACGTCGAGCGCGCCCAGCGATCGACCACCTCGGCGACGGCGCGGGCCCAGTCGTCGGCGCGGGACACGTCGAGGGCCACGGCGATCGCGTCGCGGCCGTGCGAGCGCAGGTCGGAGGCCGAGCGGGCGGCCGTCTCGGGATCGACGTCGCCCAGGGCGACCTTCAGACCCGACGCGGCCAGGGCCCGCGCGATGCCCAGGCCGATCCCCCGGCCGGCGCCGGTGACCAGGGCCACGGTCCTCTCGGGCGGTTCGCTCGCCGCGCTCATGCTCACCTCGGCACGTCGTCCCGATTCCGGGCCCGGCGGGTTCCCAAGCCGGGCCAAACGTGGTCCAATCCGGCGAGTCCCGATGATGCTCCGGCGTTGCCCCGGCGTCAATGCGCGGGCCGCCGCCAGGATCAGTCATCAGTTATCAGCCATCAGCCATCAGTTGTCAGAGATCATGACCGTCCTCCTCGTGGCGACCCTGGACACGAAGGGCCGCGAGCTCGCCTTCGTGCGCGACCTCGTCCGCGGGCATGGCCTCGAAACGCTCGTCATCGACGCCGGCTCGCTCGGCCCGCCGTCGTGCGAGGCCGACATCGGCCGCGACGAGGTCTTCCGCCGCGCGGGGACCTCGATCGAGGCCGTCCGCGAGCACGCCGACCGAGGGCGGGCCGTGGCCGACGCGGCGCGAGGCGTCGCCGCTCTGGTCGCCGACCTGGCCCAGGCGCGGCCGATCCGGGGCATCCTTGGGATCGGCGGCTCGGCGGGCACCCAGATCGCCACGGCCGCGATGCGAGAGCTCCCGTTCGGCGTGCCCAAGGTCATGGTCAGCACGCTCGCCAGCGGCCAGGTGCGGCCCTATGTCGGCGGCAGCGACATCATCGATGGTCCACTCGGTCGCCGACATCGCCGGGCTGAACCGGATGACGCGGACCGTCCTGGCCAACGCCGCGCTCGCCCTCGCGGGGATGGCCGCCCTGCCCCGCCCCGAGGCGCTCGATGAGGCGGACCGGCCGGTGATCGCCGCCACGATGTTCGGCGTGACGACCCCGTGCGTCGACCGGGCCCGCGAGGTGCTGACGGCGGGGGGCTACGAGGTCGTCGTCTTCCACGCGACGGGCGTCGGCGGGCAGGCGATGGAGGGCCTGGTGCGCGACGGGCAGGTCGCCGGGGTGCTCGACCTGACGACGACCGAGCTGGCCGACGAGCTCGTCGGCGGCATCCTCACCGCGGGGCCCGACCGGCTGGAGGCGGCCGGCCGCGCGGGCGTTCCGCAGGTCGTCAGCGTCGGGGCGCTCGACATGGTCAACTTCGGACCCCCGGCGACCGTCCCCGAGCGGTTCGCCGGCCGGTTGTTCCACGCGCACAACCCGTCGGTGACGCTGATGCGGACCACCCGCGACGAGAACGCCGCGCTCGGGCCCGGATGGCCGAGGTCCTCGGCCGGTCTCGCGGGCCGACCGTCGTGCTGATCCCCCGCGGCGGCGTGTCGGCGCTCGACGCCCCCGGCCGACCGTTCCACGACCCGGAGGCCGACGCCGCTTTGTTCGCCGCTTTGGCCGACGGCCTGGCCGGCCATCCCCGCGTGCGCCTGGTCGTCCGCGACGAGCACATCAACGACCCCGCCTTCGCCGAGGCCGCGGCGCGGGCCCTGGTCGAGTTGATGTCTGGTGTCGAAGGGGGCGGAGGACGAAGTCACTTCCCGAATTGAGGGTGGCTGGGGTTGCGGGCCGCAACCCCGGCGGCCGAAGACCGGGGTTGCCTCGCGGCAACCCCTGCCCCCCCGAACCCCTCGTCACCTCGGGACGTTATTGAGTTCGCAATCCTTGAGCTACGGTGATGTTGCCCATGTTCCCTGAAACGCGCGGCGAAATTCTCGACAGGTTCCGCCGCAAGATCGCCCAGGGCTTGCCGTTGATCGGCGGGGGGGCTGGCACGGGGCTGAGCGCCAAGTGCGCCGAGGCGGGGGGGATCGACCTGATCATCATCTACAACTCGGGCCGATACCGGATGGCGGGACGCGGTAGCCTGGCCGGGCTGATGCCGTACGGCGACGCCAACGCGATCGTCATGGAGATGGCCCGCGAGGTCCTGCCCGTCGTCGAGCGCACCCCGGTGCTGGCGGGGGTCTGCGCCACCGACCCGTTCCGGGTCATGTCGCGGTTCCTGGCCGAGGTCCGCGACGCGGGCTTTTCCGGGGTCCAGAACTTCCCGACCGTCGGCCTGGTCGACGGCGTGTTCCGCCAGGGCCTCGAAGAGACCGGCATGGGCTACGACCTGGAAGTCCGGATGATCTCGCAGGCCCGCGCGATGGACCTGCTGACCTGTCCCTACGTCCACAACGAGGACGAGGCCCGCGCCATGGCCGAGGCGGGCGCCGACCTCCTCGTGCCGCACGTCGGGTTGACGACCAAGGGGATGATCGGCGCCCGGACCGCGTTGACGCTGGCCGAGGCCGCCGCGCGGGTCCAGCGCATGGCCGACGCCGCCAAGTCGGTGCGCGACGACGTGATCGTCCTCTGCCACGGCGGCCCGATCGCCGAGCCGTCGGACGTCGCGGAGGTCTTCCGCTCGACGCGAGGCATCGTCGGCTTCTTCGGCGCCAGCAGCATCGAGCGCCTCCCGACCGAGCCGGCGATCGTCGCGCAGGTCCGCAGCTTCGCCGCGCTGCGGCCGTCGCCGCCCTGAATCCGAGCCCTCACCCGGATACGACTCCAGGACGGCGAGCCAACGATCGATTGAGGAGATAAGGCGGATTCCTCCGGGATCGGTCGGAGTCCCGATGGAGCATTCCGGGTGATAAGAGGGGGGAGATAACCATGATGGTGCGGCGTCTCGATCGGGTCGTCGGGCTGGTCGCCGTCCTGAGCTGGGCGGCCTCCGCGGCGGCCGGGCAGGAGGACAGGGGCGGGGCCGGCACGCGGGTGATCACCAAGTTCGGCACGGTGCTGACGGTGGGCCGGCAGGTGGTCGACGACGAGAGGAGGCACGAGTCGGCCCGCGGGGTCGAGCGGGGCTCGTTCCGCGTCTACCGGGTGGAGGTGGTCAACGGCCCGTGGCTCTGGCTGGTCGCCGAGAAGGAGGACGTCCGCGGCTGGGTCAAGGCCGAGCAGGTCGTGCCGCTCGACGAGGCGATCCGCGACTACACCGAAGAGCTGCGCGAGCACCCCAGCTCCGCCGTCTACGTCGATCGCGGGCTGATCTGGAAGGAGAAGGGCGAGCCGGACATCGCGATCGCCGACTTCAACGAGGCGATCCGGCTGGAGCCGGACAACGAGGTGGCCTACCTCAACCGCGGCAACGCCTGGCTCGCCAAGGGGATGTATGCCCGCGCGATCGCCGATTACGGCGAGGCGATCCGGCTCGACCCCAAGTACGCCCGCGCGTACAACAACCGCGCGTGGGTCCTGGCCACGGCCCCCGTCGCGAAGTACCGCGACGGCAAGGAGGCGGTCGCGACGGCCCTCCGCGCCTGCGAGCTGACCGGCTGGACGATGGCCGGCACCTTCCAGACGCTCGCCGCCGCGCACGCCGAGGCGGGCGACTTCGCCGCGGCGATCAAGTGCCAGGAGAAGGCCATCGAGCTCGCGGCCAAGGACGGCCCGAACCTCAAGGGCTACCGCAGCCACCTGGACCTGTACCTGGCGAGGAAGCCCTATCGCCAGGGCGTCGAGACGCGGTGATCGGGGCCGATCCGTGGAACGAAATGCGAGGACCGGAGGATCTGACCATGAAGGTGCGGAGTCTCGATCGGTTCGTCGGCCTGTTCGCTGCCCTGGCCGTCGTCTCATCGTCGGCCTTCGCCCAGGAGTCCGGGGGTTGGGTCGGTCAGCGGGTGATCACCCAGCCCCTCACGGTGTTCAAGGTGGGCAAGCGCGTGGTGGATGACGGGACGCGCAGAGTGTTCGCCATCTATCGCGTGGAGAACGTCAACGGCCCGTGGCTCTGGCTGGTCGCCGAGAAGGAGGACGTCCGCGGCTGGGTGAGGGCCGAGCAAGTGATCCCCTTCGACCAGGCGATCAACGACTTCACCCGCAGGCTCCGAGCGTACCCCAACCCTACCGATTATGTCATACGCGGATTGATCTGGAATGCGAAGGGCGAGCCCGACAAGGCGATCGCCGACTACTCCGAGGCGATCCGGCTCGAACCCGGCGACGTCACGGCTCACTACGACCGAGGCATCGCCTGGTACGACAAGAAGGAGTATGACAGGGCGATCGCCGACTATGGTGAGGCGATCCGGCTCAATCCCAGGGACGCGCTGGCATACGGCAACCGCGGCGGCACCTGGTTCGTCAAGAAGGATTACGACCGGGCGATCGCCGACTACACCGAGGTGATCCGGCTCGACCCCAGGGACGCTGGGGCGTTCTTCGACCGCGGCAACACCTGGAGAGCCAAGGGGGAATCCGGCAAGGCGATCGCCGATTACGATGAGGCGATCCGGCTCGACCCCCGAAATTATTTATTATATATAAATCGAGCCTACTCCAGGTCCGATCGGAAGGAGTACGACAAGGCGATCGTCGACTACTCCGAGGCGATCCGGCTCAACTCCAGGGACGCGCCGGCGTACCACAACCGCGGCGGCGCCTGGCTCATCAAGAAGGAATACGACCGGGCGATCGCCGACTACACCGAGGCGATCCGGCTCGACCCCAGGTCCGCCTTCGCTTTCGGGAACCGCGGCAACGCCTGGTCCGCCAAGAAAGAGTACGACAAGGCGATTGCCGACTACACCGAGGCGATCCGGCTCGACCCTACATACGCGATGGCCTACAACAGCCGTGGCTTTGCCTGGTTCATGAAGAAGGATTACGACCGGGCGATCGCCGACCACACCGAGGCGATCCGGCTCGACCCCAAGCGCGCGGATGCATACAAGGGTCGTGGCGATGCCTGGTGTTTCAAGGGGGAGTGCGACCGGGCGATCGCCGACCACACCGAGGCGATCCGGCTCGACCCCTCGTATGCGATGGCCTACAGCAACCGCGGCGGGATCTGGCTCAAGAAGCAGGAGTATGACAAGGCGCTGGCCGACCTCGTCGAGGCGATCCGGCTCGACCCCAAGAACTCCATGGCATTCAATAACCGCGGCGGTGTCTGGCAGATGAAGGAGGAGTATGACAAGGCGCTGGCCGACTACTCGGAGGCGATCCGGCTCGACCCCAAGGACGCTATGCCCTACTTCAACCGCGGCACAGTCTATCTCGGCAAGAAGGAGTTCGGCAGGGCGATCGCCGACTACGACGAAGCGATCCGGCTCAATCCCGAGTATGCCCGTGCGCTCAGCGGCCGCGCCTGGATCTGGGCCACGACCCCCGACGCGACGTTTCGCGATGGTAAGAAGGCGATCGAGTCGGCCACCCGCGCCTGCGAGCTGAAGGGATGGAAGGATGCCTGGTATCTCGACACGCTCGCCGCCGCCTACGCCGAGGCGGGCGACTTCGACGCGGCCGTGACGTGGCAGGAGAAGGCCATCGGACTCGCGGCCAAGGATGACCCGGACCTGAACGAGATGCGGGACCGCCTGGAACTGTATCGGGCGAAGACGCCCTATCGCGACGGCGCGGGATCGCCCTGATCGACACCTTCGAACTTTGGGGATGCCTCCCCGATGCTCTGCGTCGAACGCATCGGCCCTGACGGAGGGACGCGGAGCGTCCCGGACGGCGTTCCCACGCGGAGCGTGGGAACGAGGGAAACGCATCGCGAATACGCTTGATTCCCTTCATGGGCTGCCTCAAACTGGATCGACCGCGCCGGTGCGGTCCAAGGTGCGAGGGAAGACCGGGGGGTCAGATCCATGAAGGTGCCGCGTTTCGATCGGGTCGTCGGGCTGTTCGCCGTCCTGACCGTCGTCGCCTCCTCGGCCGTCGCCCAGGAGGGCGGGGGCTGGGTCGGCAAGCGGGTGATCATCAAGTTCGGCGCGGCGCTGGAGGTGGACGGGCAGGCGCTGGATGACGAGGGACAATTCTTCCTCAGCTATCGGGTGGAGGGGGTCAAAGGCCCGTGGCTCCGCCTGTCCGCGGAGGGTGGGGCGCAGACGGCTGGGTCAAGGTCGAGCAGGTCGTGCCTTACGATCGTGCGATCGACTACTACACCAGCGAGCTCCGCGCCAATCCCAGCCCCTTGGCTTACGTGAGTCGCGGGAACCTCTGGTGTAAAAAGGGCGATGTGGATAAAGCGCTCGTCGACTTCGATGAGGCAATCCGCCTCGACCCCAAGTACGCTCCGGCGTACCTCGGCCGCGGCAGCGTGTGGGGCTCCAAGAAGTACAAGAAGAAGGATTTCGACAGG
This sequence comes from uncultured Planctomycetaceae bacterium, assembly GCA_963708145.1. Classification (GTDB taxonomy): domain Bacteria; phylum Planctomycetota; class Planctomycetia; order Isosphaerales; family Isosphaeraceae. Next base: position 2,756,001 of record OY970189.1, read on the forward strand.
GCCGCTCGCCGACTATACCGAGGCGATCCGACTCGACCCCGAGTACCCTCCGGCATACTTCGGCCGCGGCAAAGTGTGGGGTTACAAGAGGGATTTCGACAGGGCGATCGCCGACTACGGCGAGGCGATCCGGCTCGACCCGAACGACATGGAAGCGTACCTCGGCCGCGGCGGGGCGTGGTTCACCAAGCGGGATTTCGACAGGGCGATCGCCGACTACGGCGAGGCGATCCGGCTCGACCCGAGGTCCGAGGTCGCATACCTCGGCCGCGGCAACGCCCGCTACGCCAAGGGGGAGTTAGACGGGGCGATCGCCGACTGTACCCAGGCGGTCCAGCTCGACCCTAAGAACGCCCGGGCCTATCACTACCGAGCGGCCATCTGGCTCGCCAAGCGGGAGTACGACAAGGCCATCGCCGACTTGACCGAGACGATCCGGCTCGACCCGAGGTCCGAGGTCGCATACGTCGGCCGCGGCAACGTCCATCTCACCAAGCGGGATTTCGACAAGGCGATCGCCGACTATACCGAGGCGATCCGGCTCGGCCCCAACTCCGCGGCGATGTATACCAGCCGCGGCAGCGCCTGGGGATACAAGACCGCTTACGACAGGGCGATCGCCGACTATACCGAGGCGATCCGCCTCGACCCCAGGCACGCCCCGGCTTACTACGGGCGGGGGCTCGCACGGTTCGTCCTGCGGGAATACGACACGGCGCTGGCCGACTTCGACGAGGCGATCCGCCTCGACCCCAGGAGTGCGGCGGCGCACTTCTACCGAGGCTCGGTCCGGGACTCCAAGAAGGAATATGACAAGGCGCTGGCCAACTACGACGAGGCGATCCGACTCGACCCCAACATGGTGGGGCCGTACAACAACCGCGCCTGGATCTTGGCCACGGCCCCCGATGCGAAGGTCCGGGATGGCAAGAGGGCGGTCGAGTCGGCCACCCGCGCCTGTGAATTGACGGGGTGGAAGTTCGTCGAGGGGTTGGATACGCTCGCCGCCTCCTACGCCGAGGCGGGCGACTTCGACGCCGCCGTCAAGACGGAGGAGAAGGCCATCGAGCTCGCGGCCAAGGGCAGCCCGAATCTGAAAGGTTTCCGCGGCCACCTGGAATTGTACCGGGCGAAGAAGCCTTACCGCCAAGGCGAGGAATCGCCCTGATCGACACCCTCGAATTCCTGCCCGATCCGACGTAGGACACAGATGGGCGGCGGCGATGCCGCCCGCGGGTGGCACGGACGACAACACCTTTGGGACGCCACCGACCCACCCTCCCGCGGGAAACCAGCACAAGTGCGTCCGGAATCTGCTTGATCGCCTCCCCGGGCAGTCCCAAACTGGATCTATCACCTCTGGTCCGGCACACGGGGCGAAAATCGAGGGGCTTACCCATGCGGGCGCATCATCTCGTTCGGCTCGTCGGGCTGATCGCCGTCCTGACCATCGCCACAGCCTCGGCCGTCGCCCAGGAGGGCAAGGGCTGGATCGGCAAAAGGGTGATCACCAAGTTCGGCACGGTGCTGAAGGTGGGCGAGCAGGTGGTGGATTCCGAGAAGCGGAAAGGCTCCGCCCAGGGGGGGGAGAGGCGGAGGTCCCGCGTCTATCGGGTGGAGAACGCCAACGGCCCGTGGCTCTGGCTGGTCGCCGAGCGGGGGGGACCAGCGGCTGGGTCCGGGTCGAGCAGGTGGTGCCTTACGACCAGGCGATCGACTACTATACCAATGAGATCCGGGCGAACCGCTCCTCCGAGGGCTACGTCAACCGCGGGGCGATCTGGAACGAGAAGGGCGAACACCAGATCGCGATCGCCGACTACAACGAGGCCATCCGGCTCCGGCCGAAGAACGAGATGGCCTACTACGGCCGCGGCAACGCCTGGTACGCCCAGAGGGAGTACGACAAGGCGATCGCCGACTACAACCAGGCGATCCGGCTCGATCCCAACTACGCCTCGGCGCACACCAACCGCGGCAACGCCTGGGCCGCCAGGAAGGAATACGACAAGGCGATCGCCGACTACAACGTGGTCATCCGGCTCGACCCCGGGTACGCCGGGGCGTACCGCAACCGCGGCAATGCCCGGTCGGCCAGGAAGGAATACGACCAGGCGATCGCCGACTACAACGAGGCCATCCGGCTCAATCCCAGGGACGCCTGGGCCTACACCAATCGCGGGGGCGTCGAGTACGAGAAGAAAGACTACGAGAAGGCGATCCGGGATCACAGCCAGGCCATCGCCCTCGACCCGAAGAATGATACGGCGTGGTGGCGACGGGGGATCAATCGCGAGAAGCTGAAGCAATACGACCTCGCGCTGGCCGATTATCACGAGGCGATCCGCCTGGACCCCAAGTTCGCCGACCCCTACAACGGCCGTGCCCGGATCTGGGCCACCGCCCCCGACGCCAAGTGGCGCGACGGCAAGAGGGCGGTCGACTCGGCCACCCGCGCCTGCGAGCTGACGGATTGGAAGGACGCCGAGTACCTCGACACGCTCGCCGCCGCCTGCGCCGAGGCGGGCGACTTCGATGCGGCCGTGACGTGGCAGGAGAAGGCCATCGGGCTCGCGGCCGAGGAGGGCCCGAAGCGGGAGGAGTACCGGGAACGCCTCGAACTCTACCGGGCGAAGAAGCCCTACCACCAGGCCGAGGGATCGCCCTGAACGGCGCCCTCGAATTCCGGCCCGATCCGACGTAGGATAGAGAGGGGCGGCGGCGATGCGGCCCACCCCGGACAAGCTCAGGGGCGATCCTCGCGATCGTCCTCGAACTCCTCCCACCACTCGATGTCCTGGCGGTCGGGCTCGGGGGCGGGGCGGTCGGCTTCGGGGTCGTCGGGGCCGGGGATGTCGACGGTGATCGTCGCGCGGCCCTCGGGCAGGTGGGGCGGCAACTGGAGGCAGACGTAGCGGTCGGCCGGGATCCGGATCTCGGTGCGGTAAAGCGGCACGATGGTCCTCGCGGGCGGGATGCGGTCAATCGGAAGCGGCCTTCTCAGGTGCGGTCCCGGGACGGGCCCGCGACCGGACGAGGGTCTGGGTGAGGCCCTCCTGGACGACGTCGTCGGACTGGTTGAGCAAACGGCGGTGCCAGGTGACGGCGCCGCGGCGGCCTCGCGACCTCGGCTCCAGCGCGGCCACCCGCGAGATGACCCGCACCGTGTCGCCGAAGAACAGCGGCTTGTGGAACGTCCACTCCACGATCTTGAGGAACGCCACGGTGTCCACGCGGGGCGCGTTGCTGGCCAGCCCCGAGGCGATCGCCAGCCCCAGCAGGCCGTGCGCCATCGGCCGGCCGAACGGGCCCCGGCAGGCCTCGTCGTGGTCGACGTGGATCGGGTTGAAGTCGCCCGACAGGCCGGCGAAGGCGACGACGTCGGCCTCGGTGACCGTCCGGCGAGGGCTCTCCCACTCGTCGTCGACGGCCAGCTCGTCGAACGCGAGCGCCGCGAGGGTGTGTCGCGCCATATTAGGACGTAACCCCCCGGAGGATCGGGACGGGGACCGACTTCGGGCCCCGTCCGCGGCGAGTTGATGGCTTTGGGAACGGATTGTGCATGCTGACAGGCGGATCGTCAAGGTCGTCCTCGACCGATCCTCCGGTCGGCTCAGGTGATCGGCTGTTCCGATGTCGAAGCAGGAGCCGCCGCCCCGACGGCCGAGCGGCATCGCTGCGCACCCCGTCCATGAGGGACGAACTTGGGAGGTTGGTCTGATGAATCGGCCCTATCGCGTGTTGATCGCCGACGACGAGAAGCCGGTGGCCGCCGGCCTCCAGGGGCAGTTGGAGTCGCTCGGCTACGACGTGGTCGCGGTCGTCAACGACGGCCACCACGCCATCGAGGTCTGTCGCCGCGCCCTGCCCGACGTGGTGATCATGGACATCGAGATGCCGGGGCTGGACGGCCTGTCGGCGGCGCGGCAGATCGTCCGCGACCCGGGCACGCCGGTCATCATCCTGACGGCGCACGGGCACCCGAACCTGATCGACCAGGCGGTCGAGGACGGCGTGCTCTACTACCTGCTCAAGCCGGTGACCAGCCCGAGCCTGCACGCCGCGCTGCAGGTGGCCGTGGCGCGCACCGCGAGATCAAGGAGCTGCGCGAGAACGTCAACACGCTCGAGCTGACCCTGCGCGAGCGGAAGCTGATCGAGCGCGCCAAGGGGATCCTGATGACCCGTCGCGGGCTGGGCGAGGCCGAGGCGTTCCGCCTGCTCCAGAGGCAGAGCCAGGACCGCCGGATGCCGATGGCCAAGCTCGCCGAGTCGATCGTCCAGGCCGACGAGCTGCTCGAGACGCCCCACCAGTCCCCCTGAACCGGCCGAACTAAGCATTTTTCCGCACGGGAACTGTTTGACGACGGCGCGCGCCGTCGCTAGACTGAGGGTGCCTGGATCGATCCCGGGGCCAGGGCGGCCTCGGACCCTCTCGGTCGGTGGGGATTCAGGGACGGTTCGGTGCGCCCGGGCGCCCTGGGGGCCGCGGGCGCCCTCCGACTCATTCCCCGCCTCGACGCGGCCCCGAGGCGTCCTCCCGACCCTCGCGCTCGGCGACGGGCATCGCGGAACGGTCCCGAGCGACTGCCGATCACCTGGGAGATTGTCATGACGACTCCTTACGACTCCGGGATGGACCCGAGGCGAGGCGGCCCTGGCGCGACCTACCGCCAGGACCTCGCCGAGCGGATCGAGGGGTACATCGAGCGGAAGGCCTGCGGTCGGATCCGCGACCTCCACGTGGTCTGCTCCGAAGACGAGATCATCCTGCAGGGGCGATCGCGCACCTATCACGCCAAGCAACTGGCCCAGCAGGCGGTCCTCGACCTGACCGACGGCCACCCGTCGCTGACCAACCAGATCGTCGTCTGCTGAACCGGCCCGCAGGTCAAGGCCGGCCTGCGCCCGGCCCCTCCGGGGGCGCGTGCGGGCCGATGACCGCTCGCCCGCGCCCGCCCCGCGGCGCGGCGTCGTGAGACACCCACATGGACGCGCGCACCGAACCCGCCCCGACGGCGCAGCTCGGTCTCGTCCCGGCCGCTGGTCGAGCACGCCGAGCTGCGGACGATCCTCTCGAACCTGAGCCACGAGCTGTGCCGGCCGTTGATCTCGCTCCGCGCGGGGTTCGACCTGCTGCTGGGCGACGACTCGCGGCCGATCTCGCCGGTGCAGCGCGGCCACGTGCAGACGATGGTCGACCTGTGCGACGACCTGCTCCGCCTGACGCGGAGCTACCTCGACTACGCCGGGCTGGTCCAGGGGACGCGGCCGCTGAGCTACGGCTCGTTCACCATCGGCGCGGTGATCCGCGAGGTCGACCGCCAGTTCGCGCAGGAGGCCGCCGCGCGCCGGATCGACTGGGAGTGCGCGCTGGAGGGCCCCGACGCGACCGTCGAGACCGACGCCTCGCGGTGCCAGCAGATCTTCGGCAACCTGGTGGCCAACGCGCTGAAATACACGCCCGGCGGCGGCGAGGTCCGCGTCGTCGCGCGGCACGGCGAAGGGCACTGGGAGGTCGCCGTCGCCGACAGCGGGCCCGGCATCCCCTCCGACGCGCTGGCCAAGGTCTTCGAGCCCTTCTACCGCCTCTCGCGCGACGAGCACTCGGGCATCGAGGGGAGCGGCCTCGGCCTGGCCATCTGCCGCGAGATGGTCGACCAGATGGGCGGCGAGATCGCCATCAGCTCCGCCGTCGGCGTCGGCACCCGGGTGACGGTCCGGTTCCCCGACGGCCGGAAGAGGTGCTGAGTGCCTCGGAGTGAGTGCTGAGTGCTGAGTGCTGAGTAACAACGGCGAACACTCGGCGCCAAGCTTGTAGGGCGTGTGCAACACGATGTCCTTCTGGCCCCGTGCCGAAGTGGCGTGTTGCACACGCCCTATCAGGCTCAGCACTCAGCACTCAGCACTCAGCACTCCCCGAGGCACTCAGCACTGGAAGGGTTCGACGCAGAGCCGGACCTGGGTCCCCTCGCCGGGCTGGCTGCGGATCGAGAGGGTGCCGCGGTGGCGCCGCCAGATGCCGTTGGCGATGCTCAGGCCGACGCCGAGGTGGCCGGGCTTGGTGCTGAAGAAGGGCTCGACGGCGCGGACGTGCGTCTCGGGGTCCATCCCCTGCCCGGTGTCGCGGAGCTCCAGGACGACCCAGCCGCGGGCGTCGGTCGAGGTCGAGACGGCGACCGTGCCGCCGCCGGGGGGCATCGCCTCGTAGGCGTTGGCGATCAGGTGGCCGAGCATCGACCGGAGCTGGAAGGCGTGGCCGCGGATCGTCGGGATCGGCGCCAGCTCGGCGACCCACTCGACCCCGGCGGGGGCGGCCGCCGCTCGGCGGCGACCACGTCGGCGGCCAGGTGGTCGAGCGCGATCATGGTCGGCTCGAGCGTCGAGCGGTCGGGGTCGGTCGAGGTCACGGGGCGGGTGTAGTCGATCAGCCGGCGGGCGACGGTCGAGGCCTCCAGCGCCGTCTTGATGATCGTGTCGGCCAGCGCCGCCGGGTCGATGACCGCGGGCAGGGGCGGCTTCAGGCGGAGCAGCTCGGCGTTGCTGACGATCGCGCTGAAGGCGTTGATGACGTGGTGCCCGACCCCCGCCGCGAGGTGGCCGAGGTCGTTGAGTTGCTCGATCGTCCCGCCCGTGTCGTGTCGGCCATGATGTCACCCAGCCAGGTGGAGAGGCGGATCAGCCCGCCGCCATCGCCCGTCCCGCCCGGCGGCGACGCTCAACGGATGATGCGCGCCTCGACCCAATCGGCGATGTCGCGGACCCCGCCGCGCTCGCCGAACTCCGTCGCCAGGATGATTATCTTGGCACCCGAGACGTCGATGTCAATAACCTTCGGGGCGTCGCGCGCCGACATCGGCGGCGAGGCGAACCGCTCGCGGTTGTCGACCAGCACCCGGAACACGACGTTGCCCAGCGGGCCCGCCGTCTCGTCGAGGCCGACGGTGGCCTGGAACCGCCGGTCGCCGGGCGACAGCCGGTAGGCCAGCAGCGTGCGGCTCTGCGTGCCGAGGCCGCGGTCGAACGCCTGCCCCGCCAGGCGGAGCGGGTGGCCGTCGACGGTGGCGTCGCGGCGATACGGCCGCGGCGGGCCCACGAAGCCGACGTACTGCGCCGCGGTCGCCTCGCGCTCGGACAGGTACGACACCGCCGCGGTCCGCGCGTGGACCTTCGCCAGCTCGGCCAGCGCCAGGCGGATCGTCGCGCCGAACCGGGTGGTCGCGACCACCTGGCCCTGCTCCAGGCGGGGCCCGGTCACGCCCAGGCGCGACCCGTCGGCCATGGTCAGCTCGACGTAGTCCCCCTTCGGCTTCGGGTAGACGACCAGAGCCGGGTCGAACCCCAGCGCGACCACCCCCGCGCGGTCGAGCTCGACGGGCGCGGCGCCGCTCCGCCGGGCTGGAACTTGACCTTGCGGTCGTCGATGCCGAGGAACCCGCCCGCGAGCCGGTCGCCGTTGGCCAGCCAGAGGACCTCCGACGAGCGCGGCTCGGTCCGGACGCGGTCGAGCAGCGTCGACCAGCGCGTCGGCGTCGCTCGGCGGCGACAGGACCAGCCCCAGGAGGCTCTCCAGCGGGATCGCCAGGTTGCCCAGCGCGTTCGGCTGGACCTCGATCGCCGTCTCGGACGCGGGGCCGATCACGGTCCGGTAGAGCCGGTCGCCGTCGGGCAGGAGCACGAGCGACCCCTCCGGGCTGGCCGACGAGAGGCGCCCCGTCGCGGGTCAGCTTCACCAGGCGGTCGAGCGGGATGACCTGCTCGGCCCCCTCGGCCGGCACGATCGCCACCTCGCCCGCCGGGCCCGAACCGTCGGAGGCGGCCCGAGACGGTCGTCCCGTCGGTCCGCAGCGCCGCGAAGACCGGGTCGGACGGCAGCGGCGCCCCCGGCGGGACCGCGTCGGCCGCCGCCGCGTCGGCGCCATCGCCCCGAGGGCCAGGACCAGCAGCGCCACCCGGAGGCGAGATGCGATCGGCGGGCCTGGCTGCAACTCGATCGGGGTGGCTCGGGTCTCGTCTTCGAGACCCCGGCGCGGCGGCCCGAAGACCGGGGTCTCGAAGACGAGACCCCAGCCACCCGACCGGGCTTGCTGTGATCTTCGCAGGGTGGGCACCGCCCACCTGTCCCTGCGCCGAAGGAGACGGTGGGCGGTGCCCACCCGACGAAGGCCGGAGTTCACGGACATCGCGGCGGCGCTCCCCGTCGCTCAGCGCTGGAAGATCGGCAGGTAGTTGTTCGGCATCTGGAGGATGATCAGCGCCATCGCGGTGCCGTACTCGTTGCAGATGCTGTCGGCCCAGTAGCCCGAGGTGGCCGACTGGCGGCGGACCAGCTCGTCGCGGATCGCGGGGTACCAGGCGTTCCAGTCGTCGCCGCCCCGGATCCACATGGCCTGCGCGGCGTAGTAGTGGCCGTAGAAGTAGTGGCTGTAGCGGCTGCCGAGCTTGATCTCGGGCATGTACTGGCGGAGGTAGGCGATGCCCGCGTCGACCTCCTTGGCGTCGTAGACCGCGGCGCTGTACAGCGCGACGACCCCCGCGGCCGACCTCGGGAAGGCGCTGGCGCCCCCCTGGAGCATGTAGCGGAAGCCGCCGTCGGGGTTCTGCGACTGCTTGACGTAGCGGATGCAGTTCTCGACCGTCTCCCTCGGGACGAACAGCCCGGCGTTCCTCGCGGCCCGCAGCGCGTTGATCTGGCAGATCGTCACCGACAGGTCGGCGTCGCGGCGGACCGGCTGGTAGCGCCAGCCCCCCTCGCTGTTCTGGGTGTCGATGATCAGGCGGACGGCCTTCTGGAGCTTCTCGCGGATCTCGGGCCGATGGGTCATCCCGTAGGCCTCGGCCAGGAACAGGGTGCCGAAGCCGTGCGAGTACATCGGCCCGTGCGTCGAGGCGGCGGCGACCGCGATGAAGCCCGAGGGGCTCGTGTTGTCCATGACGTAGAGCAGCGCCTTGTCGATGTGCGGCCCGTAGGGGCCTCGGCCGGGGCTGGAGCCCGACGCCATGAACGCCAGGCCGGCCAGGCTGGTCACGGCGATGTTGCCGCGGTAGGTGCCGTTGCCGAACGAGCCGTCGGCGTTCTGCGACCGCGCCAGCCAGGCCAGGCCGTTCTTGATGGCGCGCTCGGCCTCGGGGGTGATCATCTCGGCCGCCCCCTCGGGGACGTCGCCGTCGCGCGCCTCGCGGAAGCCGCCGTCGCCCTTCGCCTTGGCGTCGCCCGGCGGGTCCGCCCTCGCGGACGGCGCCGCGCCGAGGACCAGGGCCGCCGCCAGTGCCAGGCGGAGCGCTGCCCGGCCGCGTCCGAAGATCGGGGATCGCATGGCCGATCACTCCTCTCGGGACACGGTCTTCTTGGTCAGCGACAGGAAGTAGCGCCGGATCAGCTCCTCCTTGCGAGGGGAGGCCCTCCTCGCTGGAGGCGTTCATCAGCTCCTGGCGGACCTCCGGCGGGAGGTGGCCCCACTCCGACTTGTCGCCGACCAGCGACCGCTTGGCGGTCGGCTTGGCCGGCTTCGAGGGGCCGACGCCGCCGGCCATCGCGCCCGGCTGCTGGCCCTGGTCGGCGCCGGGCTTCTGGCCCTTCTGCATCGTCATCTGGAGCTGCTTCTTGCCCTGCGACTGGCTCCTCTGCTGGCGGAGCTGGTCGATGAGCTGCTCCAGGTTGCGGACGATCTCGGCCTGCTTCTTGCGGGTCTCCTCGCCGGTGTCGGGCTTGCCGAGCCTCTGCTCGACCTCGCGCATCTCCTTGATGACCTTGGAGAGCGGGCCCGAGCCCTCGCCGTCGTCGCCGCCCTTCTTCTTGGGGCGGCGGCCGGTGAGCTCTTCGAGGTGCTCGTCGAGCTTCTTGGTGTCCCCCTTGAGGTCGTCGGCCTTGGGCTTGGCGCCGTCGGGGGGGGCTGGTGCGCGTCGTCGGGCTTGCCGCCGGGGCCGCGGGGGCGGTCGTCGGGGGACGGCACGTCCTTGGTCTCGCCGAGCTTTTCGAGCAGGCTGTCGAGCGCCTTGTCCTTCGTCTCGACCTCGCCCGAGGGCTTCGCGGCGTCGGCCTTGGGCTTCTCGGCCGCCCTGGCGGCGGCCGGCGTTGTTCGGCTTGTCCTTGTCCTTCTCCTTGGACTTGGCCTCGTCGAGCTTTTCGAGGAGGCTGTCGAGCGCCTCGTCCTTGGGCTTGGGGGCGTCTTGCGCGAGTCCGGTCGCGGCGCCAGGCGACGGCGGAGGCGAGCACGAGCGCGAGACGGAGCGTCAGGGTCCGGGACATGGTCATTCCTCCGCGTCGTCTTTCTTCGGTTTGGTCAGGTCACGCACGAGGTCGGCCAGGGTGCCCTGGTCGGTCTGCAGGCGTTCGAGCTCGGCGTCCTGCTCGGGGGTGAGCGTCTTGCCGCGGCGGCGGAGCTCGTCGTAGTATTCGGTGCGCTCGTTGATCTCTTCCTGGAGCGCCTTGAGCATCTTGACCTGCGCGGCGGGCGGGATGCCGTCGCCGCCCCCGCCGCCGCCGCCGCCGCCCTGGTCGTCGCCGCCCTGCTGTTGCTGGTTCGCCCTCCTTGGGCTTGTCGGCCTTGAGCGAGTCGATGAGCTGCTTGAACCGCCTGGCGGCGGCCGAGGCGGCGCGCTGGGTGTCCTGGTCGGTCTTGAGGGCCTGGAGGCGCTTCGCGGCGGTGTCCATGCCCTCGGCGGCGCGCTTCAGGGTGAGCGAGAAGACCGGGGCGCCGTCGAGCTTCTCGGCGAGCTGGTCGGTCTCGTCCTTCAGCCCGGCCTGGACCTGGCCGAGGCTGCGGACGCCGCTGCGCTGGGCGATGGTGAGCTTGTCCTCGCGCTCGGCGCGGGCCTTGTCGTACTCGGTGGTGCGGGTGACGACGCCGTCCTGCCGCTCGGCGATCGACTTGAGCTCGTCGCCCATCTTGGCCAGTTGCTCCATCGCGAGCTGCTCCTCGGCCTCCTTGCGGGCCTGGCGGACCTGGTCCTCGGCCTCGTCGAGGTCGGCCAGGGCGTCCTCCTCCTCCTGGCCGGCCTGCTCGCCCTGGTCCTGTTCGAGGCCCTGCTGCGCCTTGCCCATCTTCGACGACGCCTTGGCGCCGGCGCGGGCGGCCGATTCGGCGTTGAGCTTGGCCAGCTTCTTGAGCTGGCGGTCGAGCTCCTTCTGGATCTCGGCCTGCTCCTTGGCGAGCTTCTGGAGCTGGTCGGCGCGCTGCTTGGCGTCGGGGTTGCTGCTGGGCGTCGCGGGTCTTCTTGAGGTTCTGCGCCTGGCGATCGCGGAGCTTCTGGAGGTCCTTCTCGGCGTCCTTGAGCTCCTTGACGAGCCGGGCGAGCTCGTGCTCGCGGCGGTTCTGGAGCGAGTCGACGAGCTCCTTGAGCTCGCTGGCGGGCCTGCTCCTGGGCGTTGCGGGCCTGGCCCATCTGGTTCTTCTCGAGCTGGTCGGCGGCCTCGCCCATCTTGCCGGCGGTGCCCTGCTTGCGGCTCTGCTCGGCGGCGCCGCGCATCGCCGAGGCGGCCAGGGGGTCGTTCTCGTCGAGCCGCTTGGCCATCTCGTCCATCCGCTCCTGGAGGCCCTGCAGGCCGCGCGCGACGTTCGACTGGCGGGCGGCGAGCTTGGCGAGGTCGGCCTTCTGCTCGGGGCTGAGCTGGTCGAGCGGCTTGCCCATCAGGTCGTCCTTGGCGGCGGCCTCGGTCGCCCTGCTTGATCGCCTGCTCCTGCTCCTTGAGCAGGTCCTGCGCGTCCTTGACGACGCCGCGATAGGTCTCGAACTCGCTCAGGCCGTCGAGCATCTTCTGGAGCTCGTCGGCGATCGCCTTCTGGTTCTGCTTGGCCTCGGCCAGCCCCTGCCTGGCCGCGTCGAGCGGTCGCTTCGGCTCGGGGCGGCCGGCCTTCTCGGGCGCGGCCTTCGCGCCTGATCGGCCTTGCCGTCCTGCGGCTGGCCGGCCTGGTCCTGTGCTGGCTCCCCGCCCTTCGAGGAGGGCGAGGCCGCATCCTTCGACTGCTGGCCCTTCGCCGCCTGGGACTTCGCCTGGTCGGGCCGTCCGGCCTTCGATCTGGTCGGCCTTGGCCTGATCCTGGGCCCCGTCGGGCTTCGATCCCGCTTCGGGCTTCGGGCCTCTGGGCGTCGGGGCGGGGCTGGGCGGCGGCGGCGTCGTCGAGGTTCTTGGAGGCGTGGGTCAGGCCCTGCTCGGCGGGTTCGAGGTGCTTCTGGCGGATCTGGTCGACGCCGGCCCGCATCTGCTCCATCTGCTTCTGGGCGTCGGGGTTGTCGACCTTGAAGTTCTTCAGGTCGTCGAGGAACTGGCGGATCTTGTGGTCGAGGCCGTCGGTCCGGCTGGTGATCCGGCTGCCCACCTGGCGCTGGATCATCTCGGCGTTCTTGAGGTTGTCGCGCTCGTCCTGCGGGAGCTTGTCGGTCCGCGGCGAGGGTCCTCGTGGCGTCGTCGACGGGGAGCATCGCCTGGTTCTGCATCGCGAGGATGCGGGCGGTCTCCTCGCGGATCTCGCGGCGCTGGTCGTCGAGCTGGCGGGCGAAGTCCTCGTCGGAGACGATCCGCAGCCGCAGCTCGCGGCTCTTGCCGAGGTTGGGGCCCTTCAGGTCGTCGAAGTCGCGGGCGTCGGCGTGGAAGGTGATGATCGAGCCGGGCGCCAGCTTCATCGGCGCGAGGTCCCAGTCGTGGCGCACCTCCTGATGCTTGACTCGGGCCCTGGCCCGCCGCCTCCCAGAGCACCAGCGCCTCCTCCTTCGACGGCTCGGAGCCGCCCGCGGCGACCTTGTAGATCAGCCGGGACGAGTGGATGCCGTAGTCGTCGTCGACCGCGTACCGCACCGGCACGGTCGCCCTGCGCGGGGACGTCGCGGTCGTTGGCCGGCTCGTCGATCACGACGCGGGGGGCCTCGTCGTGCGAGGCGCGGACCTCGTAGCGGGTCGCCTCGCGGTTGCGGAACCCCTCGGTGTCGTGCAGCTCGAACCAGAACGGCGCCGAGTCGGACACGGTGAACCGGGTCGTCAGCCGGGTCCGCGACGCGTCGAACGCCACCCCCTCCGGGGCCGTCGCCTCGCCCAGGTGCAGCGCGGCGCGCGCGATCGGCTTGTTGGCCGTCGCCGACGAGCTCGACCACGGTCCCCGCCAGCGCGCGGACCTGCACCAGTCCGGGCGCGAGCGTCTCGGGGGCCAGCCCGGTGTACGGCGGCGCGACCAGGCGGACCGTCAGGTCCTTCAAGCGACGGAGGCGGCACGACCTTGACCTCGACGTCCCGGATCGAGGTCGAGTCGTCGCCCGCGACGACCGAGAACCGGAACGGCTTCTCGACGGCCTCGATCCGGCCGCGGAAGGTCCCCCCCTCGACCGGGCGGAGCGCCTCGGCGGTCGTCTCGCCGTCGTCGAAGCGGTACGTCGCCCTCGCCGAGCTCGGGACGCGGTCCCCCTCGGCCACGGCGACGGCCAGCGTGAACGGCTCGCCCCGCGCCACCTTGCGGGGGGTCTCGCGGTCGATCAGAGACAGGTGCGTCTGCTGCGGCCAGCGGTCGGGCCCGAACGGCACGAACAGCCTCCGCATCGCGATCGCGCTGAGCCCCGGCGCCGCCGCCACGATCACCACCGCCGCCAGCACCGCCGCCGTCGCCAGCCCCAGCGCCTTGCGCAGAGGCTCGCGGTCGATGACCTCGCGGAAGTCGACGTTCTTGGTCTCCTCCAGCGTCTGGCGGATCGTCGCCTCGCGCATCGCCCACGAGCCGAAGCGGTCCTCGTCCAGCCCGAGCCGGAGGAACTGGATCGTGCTGGCCAGGCGGTCCTCCAGCCCCGGCCACCGTTCCTCGATCCGCAGCGCGATGTCGAGGTCGCCGAACCGGACGAACAGCGGCACGAGCACGTACCGGAACAGCAGCCACGCCCCGAACGCCCCCAGCGCGATCAGCTCGATCAGCCGGACGGCCGGGTCGAGGTGGATCAGCCAGTCGGCCAGCCCGAGCACGACGACGACCGGGATGACCAGGCCGACCACCCAGCCCATCCCGTGCAGCGCCAGCAGCCGGCGCACCTGCCCCCGCAGGGCCCCGATCCGCGATTCCAGACGACCGGCTTCCATCGACCGAACCTCCCGCCCGGCCCCGCCGGGCAGCACGATTCCGAAGTTCGGCCCCGGGCCCATCATACGCCGACCGGATCGACTTCGTCTCCCCTGGAAATCAGCGAGATCCGAAAGCCCTGCGTCTCGTCGTTTCAGAGGGAACCTTTAACAGTAAATCAATGCCAATCTGTCTTGCATTTTCTATCGTCGGGTGGGCGGTGCCCACCGTCTTCTCTTCGTCAGGATGGAGGCCACCAGGTCTTACGGGTGGCCGGCTCGTTCAATTCGATCCAGGCGTTCGGAGAGCCGTGCCATTCGCCCCTGACGATAGCCATTTGGTCGGTTCAGCCTGTCAACCTTGGACGCTGTACTGAAGGATTGCACCACGAGGAAAGTACATCAGCCCGATCATCAACGGAAACCCCACCCCGATGATCGCGAAGCAGATGCGCAGGGTGGTCCGCAACTCGATGATGGTCGCGACCATCTTGTCGATCTTCTCGGAGTTGGTCCCGGTGAAATCCGTCGCCATCAACGATCTCCAGACCCGGCGGTGAAGTTGGCCGCACCCACCGACACCTCGCCTCGACACCCAACAAGGATTATACCAACTGCTTGCGCTTCCTGAGCACCCATTCGGCCGTGACCACCACCAGGAACAGCCCGAGCACCGGCCAGGTGTTCCAGAGCGGGACGGGGGGGTCGGTGTCGAGCGGGACCTTCTGCGGCTTGGGCAGGTCGGCCAGCAGCGACGAGGCGGTCGCGGGGGTGTAGAACTTGCCCCCCGAGACGGTCGCGGCGCGGATCAGCTCGGGCTCGTTCATCTGGACCCGTTCCAGCTCGCCCGCGGGCGGGTCGACGCGGAACGTCGCCGTCGGCGATGGGGCCTTCGAGCACCGGCGGCGGCAGCAGGCGGACGACGTAGTCCCCCTCGGTCGCCTGCGGCAAGGCGCCCTCGAACAGGTTGCGGCTGCCGGGCGAGAGCTTCAGCGTCAGGCGCTGCGGGCCCCGGCCCTTGCGCTCGACCTGGACGTTCACCTCGCCGCCGGCCGGCGCAGGCCGACGTTCGGGAACCGGACGCGGATCTGGATCGGCTGGTTCCTCTGGTAGCGGCGGCGGTCGGTCTGGACCTCGGCCTGCTTCTGGCCGAGCAGCTTCGAGCGCGCCAGGAACCGGATCGTCTGGATCCAGAACCGGCCGAAGTAGCGGTCGCCGACGCGGAACCGCCAGCGCCAGGTGTCGTCGACGGCGTTGAACATCGTCTTGCCGGCGCCGGCGAACTGGTAGAGGATGATCGGCAGCTTGCCGTCGGAGCCGGTCAGCGTCGGGTGCTCGGCGAGCACCAGCGCGGCGGGCTTCTTGCGGGGGGCCTCGAGGAACCAGAAGAGCTCGGGCAGCTCGAGCCAGATCTGCATGCTGGCGGCCTCGTCGTCGACGAACCGGAACAGGGGCGACGACCGGCCCTCGGCGGTCAGCTCGGGGCGGAACGCGGCGACCGCGTTGCCGACGGCGGTCGGGTTGCGGGCCTCGGCCAGCTCGATCGGCAGGAGCACCTCCAGGGGCGTCCCCTTGTACGAGAGCGGGTCGAAGTTCTCGCCCGCGATGAACAGGATGCCGCCGCCCTTCTCGGTCGCGAACTCGACGAGGTTCTGCATCTGCGAGGCGCTGAGGAAGCTGGGGTCGGCGTCGCCCATCAGGACGACGTCGTAGGCGAACAGGTCGGCCTTGGCCGCGGGGAAAGTCGGCAGCGCCGAGCGGTCCTGCTCGCTGTACTCGGGGTCGGACGACAGCAGGACGACGTTCAGGTCGATCGTCTCCTCGCGCTCCAGGTAGTTCTTCAGGTAGCGGTACTCGTAGCGCGGCTCGCTCTCGACGAACAGGACCTTGAGCTTCTCCTTGCGGACGCTGATCGTCTTCTCGATCCGGTTGTTCTCGGCCTGGAGCTCGCGCGGCCGGGGCTCGACTTCGAGGATATACGTGATGTCGCCGACCTGCCTGGGCCGGTGGCCGATCTCGACCTTCTGCGGCTGGCCGTCGGGCGGGGCCTTGACGCGGACCTGCTCGATCTCGCGCGCCGCCTTGGGGTCCTTCGAGTCCTTGTCGCGCTCCAGAAGGCGGACCACGACCTCCTGGCCGGCGAACCCGCGCGCCAGGAGCTTGGCCTGGAACCGGACCAGGTCGTCGACGAAGACGACGTCGTCGACGAGCAGCTCGGTCAGTTCGAGGTCGCGGGCCGGCTCGGGGTCGCCCAGGCCGATCGGGTAGAGCGGCACCCCCTTGCGCGGCGAACTCGGCGGCCTTGGCCAGGCCCTCGCCCTCGGTCGTCTGGCCGTCGGAGAGCAGGACGATCGCCGAGGGGGGCGCGCCGCGGAGCTCGGTCAGGACGTCGCGGACCCCCTTGCCCAGGCGGGTCTGGCCGCCGGTCGCCTCGGCCTTGCGGAGCTTCGCCAGCGCCGGCTCGACGTCCTCGGGCTTGTCGACGTCGGCCAGGAGCCGGGCGGCCGTCGAGACGAGGTAGAGCCGCACCTTGTTCTGCTTCTGGAGCTCGCGGAGGATCTTCCCGTCGTCCTGCGCCACCCACCCCTGCGCGACCGCCAGTCGGGACGGCTCGGCCGACCCGGCGAGCTCGGCCGCCGCCGCCTTGACCTTCGGGTTGGCGTACTGGTCGGCGACCAGCCCGCTGGCCGAGTCGTCCACCATCACGACGAACGACGGCAGGCCCGGTCCTCTCGATCGAAAGGACCGCCTCGGAGAGCATGAACACCGCCAGCAGCACCAGGGTGATCCGCAGCGCCGCGAGCATCATCTTGTAGCCGAGCGAGACCTGCCCCTCGCGGCGGTACAGCCAGATGATCAGCGCCGGCGCAGCCGAGCACGACCAGCAGCGTGACCGCCTGCGGCCACGGCTGCTCGAACTTGATCGAGGGCACGAGCGCCTCGCCGGCGCGCGCCGGCTCCACCCCCATCCGGTCGGCCAGGCGTTTGAGCAGCCAATCCATCACGTGCGGCAAGCCTCAATGAAGATCGGAACCACAGAGACCACGGAGAACACCGAGGAGAGGGAGATGAGAATCGAGGACATCAATCTCGTCCTCACGCTCCGCGTGGGGACGCAGTTCCCGACGCTCTACGTCGCCCAGATGGACGCAGAGCGTCCGCAGAGTCATCCTCACGCGGAGCGTGGGCACGAGGTCACCGTGGATCGAGGATGGCGTGTTTCGCATGCTCTACATGATTAACGGGCATGGTGGCCGAATTTCCAGGCGAGGAACGATTCGAGGATCAACAAGACCAGGACACCATAGAGCAACGGCCGGTGCAGCTCGCCGCGGCGGCTGACGGAGGCGGCGCTCGACTGGAGCTCCTTCCAGTTGGTCAGGTAGGCGAAGTTCCAGCCGGGGACGGCCTCGGCCAGAGCGGCGCGGTCGAGCTTGGCGGGGTCGCTCTCGGCCGGGTCGGGGTTGGCGGCGAAGGTGCTCTCGATCGCCAGGGGAGGGCCGATCCGCGCCTGGTAGACGCCCGAGAGCTCGGTGTCCTCGAAGTGGAGCAGGCTGACGCCCCCCGCGCCCTGGATCTTGGTCGGCACCGCCTTGCCCGCTAGGCGTGATGACGGTCGCCGAGGCCGACGCCCCCGAGGCCGGCAGCGACTGGTCGAGCGGCTGGCCGACGCGGACGTTCCGCTCGGCCAGGCGCCCCTGCGACGCCTGGAGGATCGACCCGCTCCATGACCGGCGGGAAGCTCTGGTGCAAGCGGCCAGGAGGTCCACCCCGAGTCGGCCGAGGTCGCCACCTGGATGACCGTCCCGCGGTGGCGGGGCACCTCGACGATCGCCGGGTCGCCGTTGTCGAACGCCAGCGCCACCTTCGCCTGCGACCCCTCGGGCAGCTTGAGCTTGTGGAACTGCCAGGTCTTCGCCCCGGTCAGCCCGGCGCGGACGGCGTCCGACTCGCCGGCGAACGGCTCGACGATCGGGTGCTTGTATCCCAGCGGGTTGAACCCGAACGCCCCCTCCTTCTTCGCCGCGTCGCCGACGTCGGGCCCGATCGACGCGGGCAGCAGGCCCCGGCCGTCGGCGAACAGGAGCCGGTTGTAGTTGTCGCGGACGACCTGGTCGCCGCCGAAGACGACGACCCCGCCCCCCTGCTTCAGGTAGTCTTCCAGCGCCGCGACCTCGGGCTCGGTGAACTGCGCGATGTTGCACAGGACGACCGCGTCGATACGGGGCCAGGTCGCGCCCGGAGAGCCGCGACTCGGTGACGACCTCGGTGCGGATCGGCGACGGCGACCCCTCGGAGGTCGCCGCCGGGTTGAGCGCCGCGGCCAGGTAGTCGGTCTCCGACTGGAACGGCTCGCTCTTGTAGTGGCCGTCGACGAGCAGCACGTCGAGGTGCTCGCGGACCGGCACGGCGAGGCGACGGCGGTTGTCGAGCTTCAGACGGGTCGTCGTCGATCTGCACCTCGACGACGTGGTCGCCGGGCGAGCCGAAGGGCTGGATGAAGTCGACCGGGACGTCCTCGCCGACGGGCAGGTCGCGCACCTCCTCGGGCCCGAGCCGGCCGTCGACGATCAGGCGGACGCGGACCCCGTCGGCCTTGTCGGGCCCGTAGTTATGCACGACGGCGCGGACCAGCGTCGAGCCGCCCGCGACGACGATCGGCGTGTCGAGCCGCAGGTCGGTGACGGCGCGGTTCGATGCCGCCCGACTTGCCCAGGTCGATGACCACCGACCGCGCCTGCCGGGCCGCCAGCTTGGCCAGGGCGCGCTTCAGCCCCTCGTCGCCGGCGCCGTTCGGGCCGCCGCCAGCTCGCCGCCTGGAGGTCGGTCAGGAAGACGACCTCCTTCTGCGAGATGTCCGACGCCTCCAGCGAGCGGTCGACGGCGTCGAAGCTGGCGACGAGGTCGGTGCCGCCGTGCGGCAGGGTGACCTCCTCGATCTCCTTGAGCACCTCGGCCTTGTTCGGCGACGGCTCGCGGATCACGACGCGGGGCGGGTCGGCCATCAGCACGACGCTGACGACGTCGCCCTGGCGCGCGTCCTTGACGAGCTGCGCGGCGAGCGACTTGGCCTGGTCGAACCGGGTGACCTCGCCGGGCGCGTACGCCATGCTCGAGCGAGCCGTCGAGGACGATGACGTGGTGCGTCCGCCGCCCGGCGATGACCGGCAGGGCGCCGAGGCTCTCCAGGAACGGCTTGGCCATCGCGGCGACGACCAGGATGATCAGCAGGGTGCGCACGGCGAGCAGGAGCCACTGCTCGATGCGGACCCGCCTCTGGTTCTTGCGGATCGCCGCCAGGAGGAACCGCATCGCGGCCCACGGCATCTCGCGGAACTTGCGGCGGTTCAGCAGGTGGATGATCAAAGGCACCGAGGCCGCGCCCAGCCCCCACAGCAGCGGGCCGTTGGCGAACCCCAGGGCGAATACGATCGGCGGTGGCAACGTGGTGATCCCGTTTCGAACAGGCCGATTGCGCCGACCCGCCGCCTACGCCGAGTAGGCGATTGCTTCCTCGGGGGTGACGGGGACGATCATCAGGATGTCCGCGGCGCTCATCCGAGGAGACAGGCCGCGATCCAGCACATCCCAGATCATATTGAGTCGGTCGATTGTTTCTCATGCCTTCGAACCGATCGGCGAGATGACGTACCCGGATGATGCCGTCCATGTCCATCCAGCTCGACCCGTCGGGGGGCGGGAAGGCCAGGCCAGGAGCGATTGGACTTTCTCGATAGCTCCATTGGAAATCCCCTTGTCGATGAACGATCTGCGCTGACTTGAGCAGGTCCAGTGCGCCCTCATCTTGAGGGGGTCGCCCTTCACTCCCCGGTTGAGCTTCCTGCGTTTCAGGTGCGAGCGAAGCCGCGCCTTCCGAGGCGAAGCGGTAATCGTTGGCCCAGAGGTCGTAGATGTCGATCATGGCGGCCTGGAGCTCTCGGAAATGGGCCTCTGGCCTTCGCCTCGCTCAGCCCCTTGGCCTGAGGGACCTCCGGATCACTGACGAGCATGCCGCTGGCCTGGAACAGTCGCCTCAGGTCGTGCTTCTCGTCGAAGGTCGGGTCTCGCCAGCATCTTGAACGCTCGGAGCATGCTCTCGACGGCCACCCCCGCGACGTACATGGCCAGGGCGTAGCTATCGCCTCTCATCGATAAAGTATCCATGCTTGCCTCATCCGCTCCACGGCAACGACGAAGTAGTCATCCGGCCTGTCGATTCGCATGTCGCCCGTCACCGCACCCGCGACGCCCGCGAGGCCAGGTAGCTCGACAGCGGGCCGTCGAGGTCCTCGTCGGTCCGGAGCGGGACGTAGTCGATGTCGATCGACTGGCAGCCCCGCTTCAGCTCGGCGAGGTAGGCGCCGACCTCGGCCTGGTAGGCGCGCCGCAGCGAATAGGGCTCGGTCAGGACGTCGCCGAGGCCCTCCAGGCCCTTGAACAGCGTCGTGTCGCGGAACGGGAAGTCGACCTCGGCCGGGTCGAGGATGTGGAAGACGATCACCTCGTGGCGGCGGTGGCGGAAGTGCTTCAGCCCGGCCAGCACCTTCGGCACGTCGTCGAACAGGTCGGAGAAGACCGCCACCACGCCCCGCTTCTTGAACCGCTCGGCCAGGTCGTGCAGCACCAGCCCCACGTCGGTCTTGCGACGCGCGGGGGTCACGTCCATCAGGTGGATCACCTCCTTCAGTTGCGACGGCTGCCCGGCCGGCTTGAGGTAGCGGCGGACGATGTCGTCGAACAGGGCCAGGCCGACCGAGTCCTGCTGCTGGAGGACCATGTAGCCCAGCGCCGCCGCGACGAACTGCGCGTACTGGAGCTTCGTCACGTTGGCCCGCCGAGGCGTACCCCATCGACTCGCTCGTGTCCAGGAGCAGGTACAGGAGGAGGTTCGTCTCCTCCTCGTACTGCTTCAGGTAGAACTTGTCGGTCTTCGACCAGACCTTCCAGTCGACGTGGCGGATGTCGTCGCCGGGGACGTACTCGCGGTGCTCGGCGAACTCGACCGAGAAGCCGTGGTAGGGGCTCGGGTGCATCCCGGCGACGTACCCCTCGACCAGCATCCGCGCCTGGAGGTCGAGCCCCTCGAGGCTAGCTAGCGTTTGCGGATTTAAATATCTTTGGTAGTTTTCCACTTTGCTCGGCCTCGCTCTCGTCGACGGGGACGGCCTTGACGAGCCGACGGACGATGTCGTCGGGCTTCAGCCCCTCGGCCTCGGCGTTGAAGTTGGTGATGATGCGGTGCCGCAGGACGGGCCCGGCGACGGCGCGGATGTCGTCGGTCGAGACGTAGTAGCGGCCGTACAGCACGGCGCGCGCCTTGGCGGCCAGCACGAGGTACTGGCTGGCGCGGGGGCCGGCACCCAGCTCACGTAGTCGCGGATGAAGTCGGGCACGTCCTGCTTCTCGCGCCGGGTCATCCGCGTCAGCCGCACCGCGTACCGCGACACGTGGTCGGCCACCGGCACCTTGCGGACGATCTCCTGGCAGCTCCAGGATGTCGGCGCCCGAGAGGACCTTCGAGACGGTCGGCCGCGTGACCGACGTCGTGAGCCGGACGATGTCGAGCTCCTCGTCCTCGTCGGGGTAGTCGACCAGGATGTTGAGCATGAAGCGGTCGAGCTGCGCCTCGGGCAGGGGATACGTCCCCTCCTGCTCGATCGGGTTCTGCGTCGCGAGGACGAAGAACGGGTCGGGGAGGCGGTGCCTCTCGCCGCCGACGGTGACCTGCCTCTCCTGCATCGCCTCCAGCAGCGCGGCCTGCGTCTTGGGCGGGGTGCGGTTGACCTCGTCGGCGAGCACGATGTTGGCGAACACCGGGCCGCGGAGGAACTTGAACTGGCGCATCCCGGTCGCCTTGTCCTCCTGGATGACCTCGGTGCCGGTGATGTCCGAGGGCATCAGGTCGGGGGTGAACTGGATGCGGTTGTACGACAGGTTCAGCGCGTCGGCCAGCGTGTGGATCATCAGCGTCTTGGCCAGCCCCGGCACGCCGATCAGCAGGCAATGGCCCCTCGCGAAGATCGCCACGAGGAGCTCTTCGAGGACCGCGTGCTGGCCCACGATCACCTTGCCCATCTCGGCCTTGAGCCGGGCGAAGGCGTCCTTGAGCCGCTCGACGGCGGCGAGGTCGTCGCTCGGGAGTGGGTTCGTCGTTTCGTCGCTCATGCAGGCACCTCTCTGGGACGTCGGGGTCGGTTCCAGACGGCGTCGCGGCCGTCGGAGCGGCCTCGATCGTCGGGTGGCTGGGGTCGCCGCGGGCGACCCCGGTCTGCGGCGCCGGGGTCGCCCGCGGCGACCCCAGCCACCCCCGGGACGGGCGGTTGCTGGTCAGGGTTCGGGGTCGGGTCCGGGATCACGTTCGAAGGGTCGCGCGCCGGCCGTTCGCCCAGGGCCCAGAGGCCGCCGGTGGCGGCCACCAGGGCGCCGCGGGGGGAGAGCCGGACCGCCACGTCGGAGGGGGCGACGGGGAACTGGAGGCGCTGGACCAATCGGCCGGTGTCGCGGTCGCGGACGATCAGCGGCAGGCCCTCCAGGTCGTCCCCCTGCTCGGCGCCGGGGGCGGCCGGGTAGGCCAGGACGAACCGCTCGGTCAGCGCGATCGACCAGCCCGACTCGGGGCCGAACAGCGCCTGCGACCACGACGGCGCCCCGTCGGCCAGGCGCACGGCGCCGAGGGTCCGGCGGTTGGCCCAGTAGAACCGATCGTGGTCGATCGCGAAGGCGCCGGGGCGCTCGGCCAGGTTCTCGGACCCCAGCGGGCGCGACCACCGCTTCGCGCCGGTCGCCGGGTCGAGCCGGATCACCTCCGAGCCGTCGTGGATCACGAGCAGACGCTCGGCGTCGCCGACCAGACGGGGCGCGCCGTTCTTGGGCAGCTCGCGGCTCTCGCGGAAGACCCACGACTCGACACCCCGGACGACGTCGAACAGCGCCACGGTCCGGCGGTCGGGCACCAGCGCCACGTGGTCGTCGTCGATCGGCAGAGGCGGGCGGGCCCAGTCCTCGTCGTCGGGGCGGGGGTACTCGCCGCGGCGGCGGCCGGTGGCCGTCTCCAGCACCAGGGTCGCGGACGGCTGGCGGACCTGGAGGACGACCCGCTGCGGGCCGACCCAGAGGTTCGGGTTGATCGACCCCGAGGCGGGCGCGAACGACCAGTCGGCCAGGCCGGTGTCGCCGTCGAGCGCGAGCAGCTCGCGGTCGCCGCGGAGGCAGACGACGCGACCGCCGACGACCTGGAAGCCGTGATACCGCCCCGCGCCGGCCTCGTCGGGGCGGGGGCCGGCGTCGTTGCGGGCGAACGGGTCGTCGCCGCCGCGGCCGTGCCGGGGCGCCTCGGGGTCGTGCTGCCAGACGGGCGTCCCGTCGTCCAGGGCCAGCGCCACGACCCGGCCGTCGGTCGCCGCGATCACCTTGTCGGCGAGGTAGCCGACCCAGGTCGGCGCCCCGCCGAGGTCGGCCGACCAGGGCGATTCGCCGGTCGCCGGGTTGACGGCCAGCAGGCGGTCCCCCTCGGCGAGGAACATCCGGCCCGCCTCGGCCGACGGCGGGACCCCCTGCGCCACCAGCGGGCGGGCGCCCGCGGACAGCGACCGGCCCCAGCGCCGCACCATCGGCACCGGCAGGCTCGGCGCGCCGTGGTCGCCCGTCATGCGGTCGAACGGCGGGCGCGACAATCGCTCCTGGATCAGAGAGGCCAGCCGCGTCTGGCTGCCGAACTCCTCGAGCGTCGACCTCGCCGAACCGGGTCCGCGCCTTCTCGTAGGTCTCCCTCGCCGGCACCAGGAGGTGCTGCGCCTCGTAGGCGCGGGCCAGCCCGACCAAGGCGCGGGCGCGGTAGGCGTCGGAGGGGGCCTCGACCATCAGCCGGCGATAGGCGCGGGCGGCCTCGCCGAACCGCCCGGCGTCCTCCGACACCTTGCCCAGGGCCAGCAGGGCGTCGGGGGCGACCTCGGCGACCGGGTAGATCCGGCCGATCTCGACCAGGGGCCGCGGGTCGCCGTCCCTCTTGCCGCGCTCCAGGAGGTCGCGCGCGTCGCGGTCGTAGTCGGCGTACAGGGCGCGGCCGTGGTCGCGGAGGATCGTCGCCAGGCGGTCGCGGATCAACAGGTCGGCGCGGGTCGTGCGGCGGCCGTCCTCGGCGGCGACCGACAGCGGCCGGAGCCGGTCGGAGCCGAGCAGGCCCTGGAGCGTCTCGACCGCGTCGCGCGGGGTGCCCCGCTCCAGCAGGACCTCGGCCAGCGTCAGCCGCGCCGAGAGCCGGTCGCGGTCGGCCCGCGCCGAGCGGGCGGCCTCCTCCAGGCGGAGGACGGCCGCGGGCCAGTCCCTCGCGGCGCGGGCCTTGCCCGCCAGCTTCACCAGCAGGCGGTACTGGTGGTCGCGCGCCGCCTCGGGCATCGGCTGGCCGTCGATCGTCTCGGAGGCGCGGGCCCGGGCCAAAGCCTCGCCCAGAGACTCCAGCGCCAGCTCGTCCTGGCCGGTCGCCTCGGCCGCCTGCGCCAGGCGGTAGTAGTTCGAAGCCTGCTCGGGCGCGCGGGCGATCTCGTCGCGGTAGCGCTGGATCAGGCGGCTGTTCTGGCAGAAGACCACCAGGGCGTCGGCCTGCGCCACGATCAGGTAGCCGTCGCCGACGGCGAGGTTGCCGCCGCCGGTCTGGAACGTCGCCTGGAGGCGGATCGGCGGCTCGGAGCGCAGCCCGGTCGCCTGGTCGAGCACGTGGATCTCGTCGCGGGTCGGCCAGTAGATCTTGTCGCCGGCCAGAAGCCCGCGGCCGAACCCCTCGAGCGCCGTGCCGCTGTCGGGCCACGACCGGATCAGCTTGCCGTCCTTGACGTCGAACAGCAGGACGCGATTGCCGGTGGCGACCAGACGCCCCCGGGCCACGCCGAGCAGGTGCGCGAGCTTGACCTCGTCGGGGATCGGGTCGGTCTTCCACACCAATCGGCCGCTGGCGGCGTCGAAGGCGTAGATCGACGAGGCGTCCTCGGGGGCGACGATCACGCGGCCGTCGTGGACGACGGCGGGGTTGAGGTCGCGGTCGTGCGAGCCGGCGCCGTCGCCGCGGTCCTGGCGGGGGTAGGTGGCGACCCAGCGGATCGACCCGGTCTCGGCGTCGAGCGCCGCGACGGCGCCGAGGTTGGTCTGGTAGTAGACCGTCGGGCCGTCGAGGCTCAGGAGGCGGTGGCCGAAGTCGTTCAGGACCGGCGACATCCCCATGCCCATCCCGCCGAACCCGCCGAAGCCGATGTTCTCGGCGTCGGTCGAGGCGGCGCCGAGGTAGCGGACCCAGCGCGGGCGCCGGTCTCGGCGTCGAGGCAGACGACGTAGGTGGCCGTCAGCTCGCGGCGGTCGGTCATCGCCACGTACACGCCGGAGGCGTCGGCGACGGGGGTCCCCTCGAAGCCGATCCCGCGGGTCGACCCGTCGCCCGCCGGCCTCTTGGGCAGGGGGACGTCGGACGCCTTGCGGGTCCAGAGCAGCTTGCCGTCGGTGCTGCGGTCGACCGCGACGATCGCGTTGGGGACCGTCACCCCCCCCATCCCGCCCCTCATCCAGAGGACCTGCGTGGCGGTCGGGCCCATCCGCGCGTAGATCCGGTCGCCGAAGGCCGTCAGCGTGTGCCTCGGCAGCGTGGCATACGGCGAGGTCGCCGTCGGGCCGCCGCTCTGCTCGTCGTGCTTCCACGCCTCTCGGATCGACCCGGAGGGGGCCCCGGCGCCCCTCGGGGCGGCCGTTGAGGTCGTAGGCGAGGATCTTGTTCTCGTCGCAGACGATCACCTGGTCGCCCAGGACGATCGGGTGGTACATCAGCAACCGGCTCTCCTCGACCGGCCGCGTCGGCATCGGGATGCGCCGGCCCATCCGGCCGCCGAAGCCGCCGTGCCTGATCCGGTTGCTCGGGTCGTAGGGCTCGAGCGGGACCTGCCACTGCATCGAGCCGACGTCGATCGGGCCGGGGACGACCTTGGTCCTCGTCGGGGCGCCGGCGAACGTCGGCCAGCGGCCGTCGGGACCCGCCGGGGGGGCGAGGTGGTCCGATCTTCAACGACTCGGCGACGATCCGCGCATACGAGGCCGTTCCGTCCCGCCAGCGATCCTTTGGCGTCGGGGTACGCCGCGGCGAGCGCCTCGACCGCCGCGCGGTCGGGCGTCTCGCCCAGGGCCGCCCGGCAGAGGAGCTTCTTGGCCGCCACCCGCGCGAGGTCGACGCCGGGGTCGGGGTGGACCAGCCCCGTCTTGTCGTCGGGGCGGTCGGCGACCAGCCGGCGATAGTGCGCGAACGCCTCGTCGAACCGGCCGTCCTCGAACGCCAGGTCGCCCAGCAGGTCGAGCGCGTCGTCGCCCCACGAGGAGCAGAACGCCTGCTCGACGACCCTCCGCAAGAGCGAGCGGTCGCGGCGCGCGGCCCCCTGGCGGTACCACCGCTCGGCCTGCGCGTCGACCCGGCCCCGGTAGACCTTGCGGGCCTCGGCCGGCAAGGCCGCCAGGCGCCTCTGGCAGAACTGGCGGAGGTCGACGAACAGGACCGACTCGCCCGCCGGGTCGCCCGCCGGGTCGTCGCGGGGGAGCTTGGCGACCTTGTCGCCGTACTGCTGGATGACCCTCTGGTAGATGTCGATCGCCTCGCCCCACTGGCCATCCCGGGCGTGGCCGGCGGCGTTGCGGAGCAGCGTCTCGGCGATGTCGCTGAAGTCGGGGTAGAACTTCGTGGCCGTCCGGTTCGGCCCCTGCGCGAAGGCGGGAGGATTCAGGCACCAGCCGGAGGCGAATGCCGCGAGGACCAGGATGGACCGATGCGCTCGACCCCACCGGAGCTTTGCCATGACAGTCCCTCCATGCACAGTGGTCCGGACGGCCGGCCGCTCGCGCAGGGGAATTCGGACTCGGTGTCAGGTGATCCGGAGTCGTGGCAATGTCTGCCGCGGCCTCCTTTAAGAATTATCGCGGCCGCGACCCGCATTGTCCTCCCAATCTGGAATTTCGGGACTCCGCCTCCGAATTTCATCCCCACCGTGGGACTCTGGACACCGAATTCCTACACTATTGGACACCAGATCGAGGCCGAAAAGCAATCGCAAATCCCGGACCGGGGAGGGCCGTCGCGTCGCTTCACGCGGGATTGCAAGGTCCGGGACACCGATCAGCCCCTCCCGATGTCGACAATCCGCAGCCCCTGCCTAGGATTATAGCCGAGTCGGGTGCATCATGTCGGCCCCTGGACGATATATCCTATGTAGAACACCAGGGCGCCGCCGGCCGCGATCAGGAGCGACTGGCCCAGGCCGACCTTCTCGTACAATTCCGAGGCAATCCCGAATGGCAGGATCAGCAGGCCGAGGAGCTGGAGGGCGCGACCGACGCGGTAGCGGCTCATCGGACAAAAGGCCCCGGAAATGGGACGCGGACGAAGGGGAATGGGCCGCGGAGGGACGCGGATGGGGCGGATCAAGGCGGATCAGAATGGACCAGATCGGCGACCATCGGCCTGTATCTCCGTTTGCCCACGTCCCATTCCCCTTCCCCGATCGGGCCAATGGCCGCGGATTTGATCCGTCTTGATCCGCCCCATCCGCGTCCCTCCGCGGCCCATTCCGTCCCCGTGATCTCACCGAAAGACTATCACTTCTTGGGCTTGAGCTTGACCTCGCCGACGTCGGTCGCCTGCCCCGCCTTGACCTCGACCGGCATCCCGTTCCTGCAGCCCCGGGGTGACGTAGCCGACCTCCGACTGCCAGACCACCAGCTTCTGCGCGCCGGGAGGCACCCCCGGGATCTCGAATGTCCCGTCTTCCCTGGTCACCGCGAAGAAGGGATGGTCGAACACCATGATGTATCCCTTCATCCATGGATGGATGTCGCACGCCATACCGATCGGCGTGCGCTCGGCGACGAGCTTCAGCTCGACCTGGCCGTTGGGGGGAGGATCTGGTTGAAGCCGGCGTTGGTGAAGACGGCGAGCCGGACGTTGTGGTTGACCGGGTCGCTCGACTTCAGGAGGAGGCCCTGGTCCTGCATCATCGGGGTGATGTAGGGGAGGAACTCGCAGTTCTTCTGGTCGATCTCGACCTTGGGCTGCTGGGCCAGCATCTTCTGGACCGCCTCGGGGTTGGCGCCTTGCGGGCGGACGAGGTAGGCGATGCCGTAGCGGACCCCCCTGGTCCTGGGGTCGACGACCATCGAGCGGTCGAGGATCGGCGTGTCCTTGGCGCAGACGTTGGGGTCCTTCGGGGGGGACATGTTGGACTGCCCCTTTTCGACGGCGTTCTTCGGCGGTGGGACGGCGCCGCCGTCCCAGACGAGGCGGCCCTTGATCGTGCCGAAGTTGCCCTGCCCCGTCAGCACGGCCGTGGGCGGCGCGGCGGCCCGCGAGGCGCCGGCGACTCCCAGGACCGCGACCATCCCCCCGACGATCATCCGCGACGAGCCCTTCATCACCGGCGACCCCCTTCGATGTCCGTGCCTCGTGGTGGGACCGAACGCCCGCCTCGCACCGGCGGGCAAGGCGCCGATTCTATCAGGCGCCCCGGCGCGGGGTAAGCCCCCCGCAGCCGGGGGCGGGGTAGGTCGTGGAGGGGAAATCAAGGAGGTCCATCCGCGGTCGGGTGGCTGGGGTCTCGTCTGCGAGACCCCGGGGATCGGCCGGTATCCCGGGGTCTCGCAGACGAGACCCCAGCCACCCGCCGCCGGCCTCCTCGGCGAATCGGGCGCCTTTCCGCAGAACACCGGGCGCGATTGCCTCGATGATACATAGGGAGGGTTTCGTGTAACCCGCCCGAACTGTGGATTCGCTTCGACAACGTGAGGTCTCATCATGGCAACCGTCTCCCGCAAGAAGAAGGCCGCCTCCGGCCAGAAGAAGGCCGCCTCCGGCGCGAAGAAGACCGTCTCCGACCAGAAGCGCCAGGCCAACCGGGCCAACTGCGCAAGTCCACCGGCCCCGCGGACACTGAGCGCACCAAGTACAACGCCGTCCGCCACGGCCTCTGCGCCGAATCGCTGACCCTGCCCGGCGAGGACCCCGAGGTCGCCCGCCAGCTCGTCGACGACTGGGACAGCTACTACCGGCCCCGGGGCCCCGCCGAGCGGCACCTCGCCGACGAGTGCATCCGCGCCTCGCTCCTGGCCGGCCGCGCCCACGACGCCTCCATGACCGCCCTGACCAAGCAGGTCCGCGAGGCCGACGAGGACTGGCTCCGACACGATGAGGAGAAGCTCGCCCACCTCCGGAAGATGCTCGAGGACGACCCCGCCGCCGCCCTCCGCGAGATGCGCCGCAGCGCCTCGGGATGCCGCTGGATGATCGGGCGCTGGGAGGAGCTCGGCACGGCGCTGGAGGTCAAGGGGAACTGGTGCGAGGTCGACCGCAACGAGGCGATCCGCCTGACCGGCCACCGCCCCGAGCTGGAGATGATCCGGCTCCGCCCCGACGCCTGGTACCCGCGGATGCTCAACCTGATCTGCAACCCGATGCCCAACGTCACGACGTTCAACCTGCTGTTCGACGTCGAGCACCTGCCCGAGCGGTATCGGCTGGCCTACGAGCAGTACCGCTTTCCGCCGACGGCCGAGGAGGCGCGGCCGATCTTGCAGGCGATGGTCGCCGCTCAGCTGCCGCCGCTGCGGGAGCGCGAAGAGTTCCTGCGCATCCACATCGAGGCGCCCGATCGGGCCGAGGCCCCCCGGCGGGCGCGGGTGCTGAAGGACGAGAAGGACGCGCGACTGTTCTTGCGGTATCAGTCCGAGGCGCGGTCGACGTTCCACCGCGCGTATGCGGCTTTGGTCAAGGCGATCGACCGCCGCCAGGAGGAGGACGACGGGTCCGACCAGGGGGGCTGCCCGGACGGAGCCAGTCCGGCCGCAGAATCGAGTTTAAATCCAATCGTTGAAGGGACTTCCGACGAATCCGTCGGCGCCGATCCGGTCCTCTCGGTCGATCCGGTCGCGGAGCCGGTGTCGGGCGTCCCGACGGCGTCGGAGGCGGTTTCCCGGAACGAAGCCAACTCGGCCGTCGAGTCGTCGCAAGTCATTCAGGAGACGACGGTTCCGGCCTCGTCGGGCGGCGCCGTCGGGGCGGCTCGCGGGGGGCGCAAGGGGAGTGGAGACGGGGCGAGGAGGGTCGAGGCGCTGCTCGGGGCCGATCTGACGGCCGATCCGGGGGGCGAAATCGTGCCGATCGCCATCCTCGGCGCCGGTTCGTAGGACCAAATCGGGCGAGGAGCCCCCCGCAGGCCCCCGAACACGACGGCGGATCGCGCACGATCCGGCCGTCGCCGATCGGGGTCCGTTTGCGGGTCGGCCGCGCTATTCGGGCAGGACCTTGGCGGCGTCGATCTTGAGGTCGAGCGTCGCGGTGTCGTCGGCCTTGATGGTGACCGGATTGCCCGAGCTCGCCGTGACGAACCGGACCGCCTCCTGCCAGACGACGACCTTCTGCGTGCCGGCCGGGACGTTCTTGATCTCGAAGTTCCCCTTGGCGTCGGTGACGGCGAAGTAGGGGTTGTCGAGGACCATCCAGTAGCCCTTCATCCAGGGGTGGATATCGCAGGTCATCTCGCCGGGGGCGCGCTCGGCGCGCTCGATCTTGCGCTTGTCGGTCTGGTTGCCCGAGATGAGCGGGTTGAACTCGCTGTTCTTGAGCCGCGAGTGGATGTTGTGGTTGACCGGGTCGCTGTTCTTCAGGTCGGCCGTGGCGCCGACCATCATGGCGAGGACGTGGGGCTCGAAGGAGCAGTTCTTCTGGTCGAAGACGACCTCGGCCGTGCTCGCCGCCGACTTGGCCTCCTCGTTGACTGCCGTCGGCTTGGGGATGTAGACCAGGACGTTCTTGACCCCCTTGGTCGCCGCGTCGACGACCAGCCGCTCCGACGGGATCGGCGCGTCCTTGGCGCAGACGGTGGGGTCCTTGGCGGCCTTGCCCTTCTCGACGAGGCTCCTTGGGGGCGGGGGGGGTGCCGTTGAAGGTGATCTGCCCCTTGAGGGTGCCCCAGCCCTCGGCCTTGACCGGCGCGGCGGCACCCCCTCCCGACGGGGCGGCGGTGGTCGTGGCGGCCGGGGTGGTCGCCGTCGTGGAGGGGGCCGTCCCCGGGGCGGTGGCCACCGGCGCCCCCGGCTCGGTGGTGACCACCGCCTCGTCGGTCGCCGTCTCCTTGCCGCCGCACCCGGCGAGTCCCAGCATCAGCATCAGCGCGCCGGCCAGCCCGAGGGCCGCCGCGGTCCTGTTCCGATCGAATCCAGCCATCGCATCTCTCCTGGAGCGGTTCTCGTGTCCCTGTGTCGTGTCGCCGGCCACCCGGCCGATCCCGAGACTGTAGCAACCAGGACGGGCCTTCTTGTAGCCCCGGAGGGGCGACCGTCAGTAGCCAGGGGCGACAGCCCCTGGAAAGGAGCCGATCGGCAAGGGTTCGCCATCTCCGCCCTCCCTGGGCCTGCCCTGGCCCAGGGGCTTGCGCCCTGGCTACTGACGGTCGCCCCTCCGGGGCTGATAACAGATCACCCGGCTTCGTTGCTCCGGTCTCCCGATTCCTCAAGAATTCCAGACCGGATCGCCTCGATCCCTCGATAATACTTCAGGGGTGAGCGAACGTCATTCCTCGCCGCCCGACGCCTTCGCGGGGCCGGGCGAGGCGCCCGTGGCCAACTGCTGCTCGACGGCGTCGACGTAGTTGAGCAGCGTGTCCCGCATCGCCTTGACCATGTCGATCGGCTTGTCCTCGAAGGTTCTGGGGACGGCCGGCGGCGGCGGGCCGTGGGGCGGGACGTTCTGCGGCATCGCGGTGTAGGGGATCAGCCGCCTGGGATTGGCCAGCCACTCCTCCAGGTAGCCGGGGCGGAACCGGGGCGCGACCTGGCGCAGGTCGGGCCCGTTGACCACCTCGGCGCCTCCGGTCGGCTTGAATGGGCCGATCGCGTGGCACTGGACGCACGCCCCCTTGGTCATCAACTGCCAGCCGGCGCCGAGGTAGCCGGGGTGGGCCTTCTCCAAGGGTTCGAGGTACGACCGCTCGCGCTCGGCGATCGGCTGGTAGGGGAACTCGGCGCCGTCGTGCGCGGCGAAGTAGTTGGCCAGGCCGGCGGTCTCGACGTTGGTCAGGTCGTCGGACTTGCCGAAGTGGAACCGGGGCATCCGCAGGTTGACCGCCGGGCGGATCGGGTAGGGGTCCTTCAGGAAGGCGGTCAGCCAGGGGGTCTGGACCTTCGTCCCCTCGCGGATCAAGGGGGGGGGCAGGCGGTTCCAGAGCGGGGCGAAGTCGGTGCCGGTCCTCTCGGACTGGTAGCCGGCGAAGAGCCAGGCGAAGTTGCCCCCCTCGGGCGGGGTGACCTTCACCTTGGTCCGGTTCAGGGTCAGGTTGTCGCCGACGTTGAAGGTGTAGCCGCGGATCGTCGCCGGCCGCCAGAGCTGGACGGTCAGCTCGTCCTCGAAGGTGCCGATCGGCATCCCCTCGACGACCACCTCCGAGCCGTCGTGCGGCTTCAGCGCGGGGGGCGTCTTCGGGTCGTAGGCGAGCTTCGGGTAGAGCTCGGCGAGGTAGTCGGCGTTGCGGGCGTTGTACGACACGCGGACGTTGGTGGCCAGGTCGGTCATCGCCTCGTCGAGCTTGGCGCCGGCGGCGACGGTGTACTTGGGCATGGCCAGGGTGTGGCAGCCGGTGCAGTTGTAGCGGTTCAGGAGCTTCGCGCCCTGCGCCACGGCGGTCTGCCTGGGCGAGTAGTAGGTCTTGGGGAGGTATTTGCTGTTGATCTTCTCGCCGGTCAGCCCCAGGACGAAGGTCATCACCTCCTCGACGGCGGCCGGGTCGTCGGCCCAGGCGAACTGCGGCATCCGGAGCCGGTCGTCCCACGCCTTGAGGTCCTCGTCGGTCTTGCGGTAGTCGTAGCTGCGGGGCCGGTGGATCTTCTGATAGAGGAAGCCCATGCGGGTGTGGTCGGCGAGCTTCTCCTGGTAGTAGGGGTCGGTGCCGTCGCGGGCGCCCTTGTCGTCCTCGGGCTGGTCGTCGAGATATTCGAGGATGTGGGCGTAGTCGAGCTTGGTCGGGCTCTTGATCCCCCAGCCGTTCAGGGGGGTGCCGATCGGCTTGGCGTTCTCGAATCCCTTGATGTTGTGGCAGCCGAAGCAGCCGAGCCGGCTGATCGTCTTCTCGCCGAGGAACATCAGCTTCTCCTCCTGCGAGAGCTGCGTGCGGACGAACTCGTCGACGTCGGCGACGGGGACCGAGACGTGCTTGCCGTTGCGCTCGATGCCCCCCTTCTCGACGTAGAGCTTGATCAGCTCGTCGAGCCCCTCCTTGACCTCGGGCGAGTCGAGGTCGCCGACCTCGACGGCGACCGGCCACTGGTCGTCGGGCTTGGCGTCGCCCGCGGCCGACAGGAGCCACGAGGCGATGTCGGCGGCGTCCTGCGACGACAGTTGCAGGTTGGGCATCAGGCTCTTCGGGTGGTACGACTCGGGCGCCTTGATCCAGTTGGCCAGCCACCTGTAGCCCTGGTCGCGGCCGGGGAACTTGGCCGCGATGTTCGACAGGTTCGGGCCGTAGTCGGCGCGGGCGAAGTCGCGGACCGATTCGGGGAACCCGGACGGGTCGTAAGTCGAGGCGGGGTCGGGCTTGTAGCGGGGATTGATGCCGGCGCGGTCGTTGCGGTGGACCTCCGACGGCTCATACGCGCCGGTGCGAGTGGCAGGCCATGCATCCCTTCTGGAGGAACAGGTCCTTCCCCTTGGCCGGGTCGCCCTGCGCGGGGGGGTCGACGAAGTCGGCCGGCGGGACGCTCCGGGCGTAGAGGTAGTGGGTGATCGCGTGGACCTCGGCGTCGTTCTTGGGCTGGTCGGCCGGCGAGCGGTTGTTGGTCACGCCGTAGAACCGGGGCATCCGCGTGTCGGGGCGGAAGCCGTGCGGGTTCTTGATCCACCGGAGCGTCCAGCGGCGGTCGGCCTTCGAGCCGATGTGCGCCAGGTTCGGGCCGACCTGGCGCTCGTCGGTCAGGTCGGGGCCGAACGCCCCCTCGCCTCCGATCGTGTGGCAGCCGGTGCAGCCGTAGCGGACGATCCGTTCGTAGCCCGCCTGGAGCTTCTTCGCCTGCGGGACGTCGGTGACCTGGTGGTGGCACTTCAGGCAGCTCGACTCCAGGAACCGCCTCGGCAGCATCGGCTCGTCCCAGTGGTGGATCTCGTGCCAGTTCTGCGCCTCCTCCCACTCGTGCTTCTGCTTGAGGTCGTTGGGCTCGTGCGAGGCGTAGGTGAAGTCGGTCCCCGACCCCTGGCCGCCGTGGCAGATGGTGCAGCCGAAGCTGTTGATCGGGTGCGGCCCGTTGCCGTCGAGGTAGAGCCCCGCCTTGACGACGTTGCCGCGGGGGTCGACCGTGGTGGCGCCGTCGGTCAGGTGCGGGTGCGAGGCGAAGACCGCGGGCATCGGCTTGCCGTGGGCGTCGACGTCGTAGCCGAGGCGGTCGATCCCCTGGTGGCAGGTGGTGCAGCGGTCGTAGCGGGGGACCTCCTTGAAGTTGTAGTTGATCGTCAGCTCGGGCAGGCTGATCTGCTGGATCTTGGTCGGCGGCATGAGGTCGATGCCCGGGAGGCCGCGGAGCCAGGCGGCGAGGCCGAAGTACTGCCTCTCCTTCTGCTCCAGGGCGCGGGCGATCCGGTCCGACTCGCGGGTCAGCCGCTCCCTCTCCTTCTTCAGGTCGTCGACGTGGCCGAGCAGGTCCTCGCGCTCCGCCTTCCTGGCGCGGAGCTCCGTGTCGGCCTCCTCGTGCTCCTTGGTCAGCGCGAGGAACCGCTCCTCGGTCTTGACGATCGTCGTGTCGAGGTACGCCTTGGCCTCGCGGACGCTGCCGACGTCGGCGCGGTCGATCATCCCGTCGTAGAGGCTCCTCTGGCTGTCGAGCTCGGCCTTCATGAACCGCTTGCGGGTGTCGAGGCCGTCGAACCTGCCCTGGAGCTTGCGGAGCTCCGAGTCGACCGCGCGGAGCTTCGCGGCGTTCTGGTGGCGGAGCTCCTCGGCCGCCTTGATCTGGGCGTCGATCGCGTCGATCTCCGCCTGGTTCTTGGCCTTCTGCTCGGCGAGCTTCTCCTTCTTGGCGGCCTCGAGCTTCGCCTCCTCGACCTTCTGGAACTGGCGCTGGACCTGCTTCCAGGGGCGGAGGTGGTCCGCCATGATCATCCAGACGGTCGCCAGCAGCATCGCGATCGACGACAGCGCGAAGACCACGTGCAACGACGGCTGGCTGCGGTAGGTTTCCTCGGCGGCGGGCATGGCTCACGTCCTGGGGGAGTGGAGGGTGGGGAGTGGGGAGTGGGGAGACCTTCAGTCTTTACTCCCCACTCCCCACTCCCCACTCACCACTCCCTAGATGTTGAAGAAGTATTCCGGGATCGCGATCAGGTACTTCAGGTTGAGCGTCCAGCGGAGCACCATCTTGATCGGCAGGGCGGCCATGAACAGCAGCAGGACGGCCAGGACCGAGTAGCGGAGCCAGCCCCCCTGCGCGATGACCCTCTTGAAGAACGGGACCCGCGACAGGAGCGGCGGGACCAGGATGAAGTAGGCCAGCACGATCAGGAAGCCGGGCAGCTCGCGGACCAGGATGTTCTGCGGCCGGCTCGTGCCGAGCATCTCGATCCAGACGATGTCCGACAGGTTGACATTGTTCAACGGGATCAGCTTGTGGACGTCCCAATACTCGTAGGGCCCGAAGAAGTTCCAGTTCGGCCCGCGGAGGAACGTGCCCAGCAGGATCAGGATCACCCAGAGGACGAGGAACCCGTACTGGAACGTGATGTAGGCGAACTTGCGCTGGCTGATCGTGTAGTAGCCGTTGCCCGCCTTGTTGGTGTCGATGTAGGGCATCGCCATCAGGCCGACGATGATCATGCTCGGCAGGACGACGCCGGCCATCCACGGGTCGAAGTAGACGAGCATCTCCTGGAGGCCGAGGAAGTACCACGGGGCCTTGGAGGGGTTGGGCGCCGTGGTCGAGCTGGCCGGCTGCTCCAGCGGGGCCTGCAAGGCGATCCCCCAGACGACCAGGAAGATCGTCTGCCCGACCATGGCGATCAGCTCGGTGTAGACCAGGTCGGGCCAGGTCAGCGTCTTGTCGGGCTCGAGCTCCTCCAGGACGGGCAGGCCCTGCGCCATGCGGGCGTCGTTGATGACGGCGCGGCGCAGGCCGAACCAGGTGAAGAAGCCGACCAGGACCATCAGGCCGACGATCGGCACGTTGTCGGGCTTGGTGACGATGTCGCGGAAGTCGTAGTCGGTCATGCTCAGCCCGAAGGCCAGCAGCGCCAGGTTGACCAGCCCCCAGGCGACCAGGCCGTTGGCCAGGATGCGCCGCCAGGCGAGCATCGCGATGAAGCCGAGCGTGGCGCCGATGAAGAAGGTCGTCGGCCCCGAGACGTAGTCGACCATGTCGCGGACGAACAGCGGCAGGCGCGAACCGGTGGTCGAGCGACGTAGACGATGCCCATCGCCTGGAACATGACCGCGACGACGGCCCAGATCAGCGCCCAGAGCGTGCGGTTGATCGGCCGGCCGAGGCCGACGGCCGGCAGGTGGTCGTCGAGCGACGGGCCGTGGACCTCGGCGCCGCGGCCGTGGCCGGCGTCGTGCGCCTCGGCGAAGTGCGCCGCGTCGGCGCCGGCGGCGATCGCGACCATCACGTTGGCCAGCGCGCAGAGGCCGTAGGCGATCCGCACCGCCTCGGGCAGGTACTCGCGGCCGAGGATCAGGAGCGTCGCCAGGGCGTACAGGCCGCAGAAGGCGGCCACCAGCCACGGCGGCAGCCGCCGCGTCCGCGGCCGCAGCCCCGCGCGCGACGCCCCCTCCGAGACCATCTCCAGGTACGACACGTACGCCGCCGCCGCCGCGTTGAGCATCGACGCCAGCAGGTAATACCAGGCGAGCCCGGCCATCACGCCGGGGGTCAGGTCCTTGTGCATGGCTATCCCTTCGAACCAGCGGCGATCGGAGCGAGCCAGGTCATCCCCACGAGCCATTGCCGATCACGAGGCGGTCGCCGTCGGCGCGGGTCACGGCGCATCGGTCGGCATCCCCGCCGCGGCCCAGGCCCGCAGCCAGTTGTCCCAGGCCCCCTCGTCGTCACCGCACCGCGCCAGGGCGAACACGACCCGCTCGGGCGTGAGCATCGGCAGGGCAAGGCTGCGGTCGATCTGAGTATAAGCCACACCGTCGAACCGCCCGAACCAGAGCCGTCCGCTCCGGACCCGATAGCGCCAGACCTCCGGCACGCCGAGTTCCGCGTACAGCGGGAGGCGACCCTTCGAGCTGCTCCGGTTGTCGACTTCGATCCACAAGTCTGGGGGCGGGTCGACATCCAGATCAATCGTCCTCTTGCCCGCAATCTGCCCCCGATGGGCGAAGTAGAAGCTCTGGTCCGGCTCCTTTCCTTTCCCCTTCGGCAGCTCCCGCTGGCCCCGGCAGAACGTCGTCGAGCCACTGCCCCGGTAAGGAATGTTGAGGGCGGCTGCGACGGCCCGGACGAGCAACCCGAGCCTTTGGGATGGACACTCGTGCTGGAATTGGGGCGACATGATCTCCAGCGTCCCATCGTAGTAGGTCATCCGGTAGCCACGATTGCCGGGGTGCTTGCGGAGCCGGAGGTAGGTCCCGTAGGTCACGCCGCGCAGGACGGTCGGCGCCTCCAACCACACCGGGGCGGTACGGGGATCGTCGCGGATGACCGGCTCGGATGCCATCGCCCCCTCCTGCCGCGGCCGTCCCGGGAGGGACGCCGATCGATCACATCGGCCCGCTGATGCCGCCGTCCTTGCGGACCCTCCAGAAGTGGATCATGATCAGCAAGGCCGCCGCCAAGGGGATCGCCACGCAGTGCAGGACGTAGAAGCGGTTCAGCGTCATCTCGCCGACGCTCCGCCCGCCCAGCAGCGCGAACTTGGCGTCGGAGCCCGACGTGATCAGGCTCACCCCGTTGAGCTTCAACAAAGACGCCCCCGGCCCCTCGACGCCCACCCCCGGCGTGGCCCTCGCCATGTTCGAGCCGACGGTGATGGCCCAGATCGCCAGCTGGTCCCACGGCAGCAGGTAGCCGGTGAACGACAGCAGGAGCGTCAGGACCAGCAGCAGCACGCCGACCACCCAGTTGAACTCGCGAGGCGGCTTGTAGCTGCCGGTGAGGAAGACGCGGTACATGTGGAGCCAGACCGCGATGACCATCGCATGCGCCCCCCAGCGGTGCAGCTCGCGGAGGATGCCCAGCGTGGTCACGTCGCGCAGGGCCAGGATGTCGTTGTAGGCGTGCTCCAGCGTCGGGCGGTAGTAGAACATCAGCAGGACGCCCGTCACCGTCTCGACGATGAACAGGAAGAAGGTCGTCCCCCCCATGCACCAGGTGTAGCTCAGCGCGATCCCCTGCTTGCGGACGCTGACCGGGTGGAGGTGGAGGAAGAAGTTGGTCAGCATCACCACCACGCGGTTGCGACGGTCGGTCGGCATCGGGTGGCGGAAGACGCTCTTCCAGAGCTGCGACTCGGTGATCTTGTCGGCGATGGCCATGATCGTCCCCTGGTGGCGGATCGAGACGCCCGGCATGGCGAAGCGGGGGCGCGCGACTATCGTCGGCGGACTGCGGCGGTCGGCCGGTCAGGCCGTGATGAAGCTATCGGGGTCGGCCCACTGGCCGAGCTCCTGCTGGAACTTCTGGCTCTTGTCCACGATCATCTGGCCGTCGTCGGCCAGGACGACCTTGAACCGCTCCAGGGGCCGCGGCGCGGGGCCCTCGAAGTTGACCCCCGAGATGTAGAACCCGCTGCCGTGGCACGGGCACTTGAACTTCTGCTCGCCGGCCAGCCAGTTCGGCGGGCACCCCAGGTGGGTGCAGACCGACTGGAGCGCGTAGATGATGTCGGTGCCGTTGAACCGGGTCGAGCGGACGATCCAGAAGCCCCACTCGGCCTTGAACCGCTCGTTGACCTCCTCGGGCTCGAAGTTCGACGGCAGGCCGACCTTGACCGTGCTCGGGGGCTCGGCCAGGACGTTGGGGAACATGAACCGGCCCATCATCGCGGTGAACGCCAGGCAGCCGGCCGTGAACGTCGACCACGCCACCCAGACCCACGAGATGAACAGGGGGCCGATCATGAACCCGCGGCGGCTTGCCCCGCCGGTGTCGGCGGCCGTGACCGCGGCGGCCGTCTTCTTCGGCTTGGGGGGGACGGTCGCCGGGGCGGTCTCCCTCTTGTGCGACGGCTTGGCGGGGGCCGCGGCGCCGGCCGGTGTCGCCCTGGCCGCCTCCTCCCTGGCCTTCTTCGCGCCGGCCTGGCGGAGCGCCTCGGCCAGGTCCTTCGGGTCGGTCATCTTCTCCAGGGGGGGGAGCGTGCGGGGCGCGGCCTTGGCCGCCGCGGAGGGGCGCCCGCCGCGGGCTTGGCGGCGGCCGGCTTGGCGGCGACGCCGGCCGCGGGGGTGGTCCCGCCCGACCGGGCCGCCGCCAGCTTCTCCTTGAGCGTCATCGGCCGGCCCAGCGACGGGGCCGGCGCCGGGACCGCTGGCGCGGCCGCCTCCTCGGCGGCGGGCACGGCCGGCACCTCGGTCGCGGCCTCGGCCGGGACCGGCTGCGGGGGCGGCGCGGACGCCGGCGCGGCCTTCGCGGCGGCGGGGGCCGGCGCGCCCCGGCGCGGGCGGCGGCCAGCTTCTCCTTGAGCGTCATCGGGCGGCCGAGCGAGGCGGGCGTCGGCACGTCGGCCGCCGGGGCCGACGGCTCGGGGGCCGCGGCGACTTCCTCGGCCGCGACCGGCTCGGGCTCGGCTTCGGGGGCGGGTGCCGGCTCGGCCGGCGGCGCCGCGGCCTCGTCGGCCGGCTTGGCCGCACCGCCCCGCCGCGCCGCCTCAAGCTTCTCTTGGATACTCAGGCGTTTGGCCATCAGTCAGTCCCAGCCTCTTCGGAGGACCCCGCGACCCGGGACGGGCCTCCCCGGCGGGGAGGCGGTCCGGAAAGGGAAGGGCTCCCCGTCCCAGGAGCAAAGCCAGTGCCGAACCCTCGCGGCGACCGGCCCGGCGCAAGTGCCATCTCGTCGGACCGTTCGGCGGGCCATCGTGGGCGCGTCCGGGGCCGCGTTCCCACGTCCGAGAATCCTCGTCGGGCTCCGTTCCCGCGATCGGGAACGATTCCCTCGGGGCCGTCGGCGCCCGGCCCTTGCCGCCGTCGGATCGAGCCCCAACCTAGCAGGCCGGGCGGCACTCGGCAAGGCGCTGGTGCCCGGCGATGGGGCCGGATTCCTCGCCTGCAGCATGGCAGATGGGAGGGGATGGCAGATGACAGATGCCGGATCGAGGACAGAGGGCGATCGAGAGTCTTCGGTCCATCTGCCATCATCCGCCATCGGCCATCCATCTAAATAGCTCCCCGCAAACCGGAAAGTGCTTGAAATCGTCGGACGGGTGGATCAACCCGTCCGACGACACCCGACACACCGATGAAACGCAGCATCGCCCTGGACCCTGAGCAACGGGCCGCCCTCCTCGATCGCTATCGCAAGGATCACGACCCCGAGGTCCGCTTCCGCTCGCACATCCTCCTGCTCCCGGACGACGGCCACTCCTGGGCCACCGTCGCTACGCTCCTGTCCTGCAGCAGCCGCACCATCGGCCGCTGGGTCAAGCGCTTCGACGCCGAGGGCGTCCAGGGGGTCGCCGGGCACAAGCCCGGCCGCCCCGTTCGCTGCGACGCCTCCTGGGTCGCCGTCGCCGTCGGCTGGGTCACCCGGCACACGCCCCGGGACTTCGGCTTCCTCCGCAGCCGCTGGGCTCGCGAGGCCGTCGTGCTCCCGATGCTCCGGGTCCATCACGTCGAGGTCAGCCGGGAGACGGTCCGCCGCTGGCTGCACCGGGGCGGCCTGGTCTACCGCCGGCCACGCCCGACCCTCGGGCCGACCGACCCCGAGCGCCCGGCCCGGCTCGACGCCCTCCGCACGCCCCTGGCCGGCCGGCCGGCCGACGAGACGGCGGTCTTCCAGGACGAGGTGGACATCAACACCGACCCGAAGATCGGCTCGATGGGGATGGTGAAGGGCGAGCAGGCCGAGGTCGAGGCGCCGGGCAACAACGAGACGCGGTACATCTCCGGCTCGATCCACTGGAGGGCCGGCCAGGTCTTCCGCACCGAGGGCAAGCCGAGGCAGGGGCGGGACACGGCGTTGTTCCTGGCCCACCTGGACGACCTGCGGCGTCGGCTGCGGTGCTAGCGGAAGGTCCACGTGATCTGCGACCGGGCGAAGTGCCACACGACCATCGGGACCGGATCGACCTGCACCTGCGGCCGGCGTACAGCCCGGACTGCAATCCGATCGAGCGGGTCTGGTGGCACCTGCACGAGGCGGTCACCCGGAACCATCAGTGCAAGTCGATGCAGGGGCTTCTGGACCTGACCTTCGCCTGGCTGGCCGGCCGGAACCCGTTCCGGGTGGAGGGGTCGGTCTACCCGAAGGCCAGGGCTGCCTGAACCACTTTCCCTGCTAATTGCGGCTATTTAGTCAGCAACGACACGGGGCGGCTCATGCTGCTGTTTGTCGAACCGGAGGGCTGGGATTGTTGGCTTCGACCGGGAGAGACGGTCGAACTTCGGGCTGGGGTCGAGTCCCCGAACGCTGACTTCGAGTTCTCCGACAATGACAGGGGCGTCACTGTTTGGCCGTCACGAGGCATGGGGATGATTTGGGTCTGGCAGGAGGACCGAGAACTCGATTGCGGGCATCAGCGGCCACCCGGTTGGCTATAGGGTTGTCACATTCAGCCTTCGTCACGATGACCCCTCATAGCCATGCCAAATAGCGTAGACCCTATCCGGCATGCCCGGTGCCTGCCGTGGAGGCCGCATTTTCCGGATCGCCGACGAGCGATGGCGAGGAGACCCTATTTGTCACGGAAGCGGCCCGGTCCGAGGAGCGAGCAGCAGGCCACCTGCGAAGGGGTCACCTGACTCCCTATGCCCAAGGCGAATCCGCCAATAGAATCGATCGAGGTTCGGAGCCCGGCCCCGTGACGACCGATCGACAGACTATCCACCGGAGCGTCTGCCCGCTCGACTGCCCCGACACGTGCAGCATGCTCGTGACGGTCGAGGACGGGGTCGCGGTCGACCTGCGGGGCGACCCCGAGCACCCGTTCACGCGCGGGTTCCTCTGCCAGAAGATGGCCCGCTACCTCGACCGGGTCTACAGCCCCGAGCGGCTCCTGCACCCGATGCGGCGGGTCGGCCCCAAGGGCGAGCGGCCGATTCGAGCGGATCGGCTGGGACGAGGCGCTCGGCGACGATCGCCGGGCGGTTCGCGGCGATCGCCGCGCTCGGCCGACGGCCCGCAGGCGATCCTGCCGTACAGCTATTACGGGACGATGGGCAAGCTCCAGTCGAGCAGCCTCGACCGGCGGTTCTTCCACCGCCTCGGGGCGTCGATGCTCGACCGGACGATCTGCGCGACGGCCGGGTCGCTCGGCTACGAGTACACCGTCGGCCGCGGCCGGCTCGGCGCCGACCCGATGGCGGTCCCCGGCTGCCGGTTCATCGTCAACTGGGGCTCGAACACCGTCCAACACGAACAGCCACCTCTGGAGCCTGATGATCCAGGCCCGCAAGCGACGGCGCGACGATCGTCACGATCGACCCGTACCGGAGCCCGACCGCCGCGCGGTCCGACTGGCACATCCAGCCCCGGCCCGGCACCGACGCCGCCCTGGCGCTCGGCCTGATGCACGTCATCTGGCGCGACGGCCTCCAGGACGACGACTACCTCGACCGCGCCACCGTCGGCGCCGACCGGCTCCGCCGCCGGGTGCTGGAGGAGTATCCCCCCGACCGGGTCGCCGCGATCACCGGGGTGGACGTCGAGACCCTGACCACGTTCGCCCATCGCCTCGCCCGCGAGCAGCCCTCGCTGATCCGCCTCAACTACGGCCTCCAGCGCCACCACGGCGGCGGGATGGCCGTGCGGACGATCGCCTGCCTGCCGGCGATCGTCGGCTCGTGGCGGCACCACGGCGGCGGGCGCCCTGCTCTCGACCAGCGGCACCTACGACTTCGCGATGGACCGGCTCACCCGCCCCGACCTCGCCCCGCCGGGCACGCGGACGGTCAACATGAACCAGCTCGCCGAGGCCCTGGCCGGCGAGCTGCCCGGCCCGCCGGTCCGGGCCCTCTACGTCTACAACTGCAACCCGGCCGCCGTCGCGCCCGACCAGGCGAGGGTGCTCGAGGGCCTGCTGCGCGACGACCTGTTCACCGTCGTCCACGAGCAGTTCCCGACCGACACGGTCGACTACGCCGACATCGTCCTGCCCGCGACGACGCAGCTCGAGCACCTCGACCTCCACGGCTCCTACGGCCACCACTTCGTGATGCTCAACCCCCCGGCGATCGCCCCGCTGCGGCGAGTGCCGCTCGAACAACGACGTCTTCCGCGCCCTGGCCGCCCGGCTCGGCTTCGAGCCCGAGCTGTTCCCCGACGACGAGACCCTGATCCGCGAGGTCCTCGACGGCGGCCCGACGCATGGCCGGGATCACGCTCGAACGGCTCCAGCGCCGAGGGCTCGGTCCGGCTCAACCTCCCCGGGGCCTTACGCCCCGTTCGCCGACGGCCTCTTCCCGACCCCCTCGGGCAAGTGCGAGCTGTACTCCGAGCGGATGGAGGCCGACGGCCTCGACCCGCTGCCGACCTACACCCCGCCGGCCGAGGACCCGCAGACGCGGCCCGACCTGGCGGCGCTTATACCCGCTCCAGCTCCTCAGCCCGCCCCGGCCGCAGTTCCTCAACTCGACCTTCGCCAACTCGGCCCGCCACCGCGACGGCGGCCG
Organism: uncultured Planctomycetaceae bacterium; assembly: GCA_963708145.1. GTDB lineage: Bacteria > Planctomycetota > Planctomycetia > Isosphaerales > Isosphaeraceae. The sequence continues at coordinate 2,799,845 of OY970189.1, forward strand.
GCGACCCGACCGTCGAGCTCGCCGCCGAGGACGCCGAGCGCCGCGGCCTGGCCGACGGCCAGTGGGCCGAGGTCTACAACGACCGGGGGCGGTTCCGCGCCCGGGTCGCGCTGACCGGGGCCGTCCGGCCGGGCGTCGCCGTCGCCACCGGCATCTACTGGAACAAGCTCAGCCCCGGCCGCGGCAACGTCAACAGCCACGACCTCGTCGGCCCTGACCGACATGGGCGGCGGGGCCACCTTCTTCGACAACCTCGTCGAGGTCCGCCCGCTCGACCCGGCCGACGTGCCCGACACCCCCTCCACGACGAAGGGAGCCCGATGATCCCCCTCCGGTCCCTCTGGTCGCGGCCCCGGGCCGACCTGTCGCACCTCCGGGTGACGGTCTACACCCGGCGGCAATGCTGCTGCTGCCACAAGGCGCTCGACCTCCTGAACGACTACCGGCGCCGGTATCGGTTCGCGATCGACGAGGTGGACGTCGACGCCGACCCCGTCCTGGCCGGGCGCCATGGGACGACCGTCCCGGTCGTCGCGATCGACGGCAAGGTCCGGTTCCGGGGCGTGGTCAACCCGGTCCTGCTCGATCGCCTCCTGCTGGCCGAGGGCCGACGGGATTCGGCGGGATAGGACGCGGAGGGACGCGGACCGGGCGGATCGATGCGGACCAGATCCGCGGCGATCCCCCCGACCCGCGTCCCATCCCGAGGCCGATGCGCCCCCACGACGGGAGGCGCCGGCCGTCCCGGTCACGAGCGTGACGACCAGTGCGACGTCTTGCGGGCCCGCACGCGGTGCGGCCGGCCCGTCGCGTGATGCGAAGGGGTCCGTGCGCCGGCGCCCTTCTTCGTCCGGCGCTCCAGCCAGAGGCGGAGGGGCCGCCGCAATCGCATCATCAGGACGGAGGCCGCGGCGAGGCCCACGGGCATCGCGACGTGCGCCTCCTCGATCTCCTCCGTCTCCGCCGCGAGCTCGTCGGTCATCAGGGCGGCCCGCTCGGCCTCCGCGGCGGCGACCAGCGCCGGGTCGGCGCAGGGCGCGGGGGCGAACCAGTCGAGCAGCGCGGCCTCGACCCGGCCGAACCAGTCGGTCGCGGCCAGCGAGCGCTCATCCAGGTCGCCCGCGCCGGGCCTGCCCCCCAGGACCATCGCGCCGTCGATCGGCTCGGCGCGCACGCCGACGGCCGTCGGGGCATCGGCGCCGACGATCGGGGCCCCGGCTTCGCCGATCGTCGCCCCCTGGCCGTAGTTGATCCCCTGGAGCAGCCCGGTCGAGTTCAGCGCCAGCGCCGGGCTCCCCGAGGCCGTCGCCGGCCCGACCACCGCGAGGTGGCTCGCCTGCGCCAGGGGGACGCCGACCGGGACCCCGGCCAGGGTCACGACCAGGCCCGCCGTCGCCTGCGCCCGGCCGTCCCCGACGGCGACGACGACGCGGCCGGGGCGATCGAGGAGATCGCCGACGGCGACGGCTGCGGCCCGGGGGCCGGACCGCCCGGGTTGATGAGCATCAGGTTCAGCGCCGGGCCCTGGCTGAGGCCGGTGCTGAGCACCGATTCCCAACCATCCGTCTTCATGCTCAGGACCCAGTCCACCCGGACCGGCTGCGACCCCGTCGCGGTCAGTTGCAGGTTATACACGCCGGGCGTCAAGCCCATGAAGATATTGTTGACCTGCCCCGGCGCCCCGCCGTCGAACGTCTCGATGCCGGCCGGGCCGGTCAACTGGACCGCCAGCGGGCCGCCCTGGGATTGGGTCTCGAAGCTGTAGAGCCCGGGGAGGGTCGCGACGAAGCGATAGGACGTCGACTGGCCGGGGGCGATCGTGTCGGCGCCGGAGCCCGTCACGGACGTTCTGATAGAGGGCCCCCAGGTCGTGCGGGTCCGGCGCGGTGCGATCGGGCTGGACGGTCCAGGTCGCGAGCACGCCGGCCGGCTCGCCGGGCGCGACCGGGGTCCAGCCCGCCAGGTCGGTGAGCCCCCCTGCGTCGGGATCAGGAGCGTGTACCGCCCGGCGGGCAGCTTCTCGTCGAACAGGAACGTGAGCCGCGCCTCGCCCTCCTGGTAGTCCACGACGGTCAGGGGCCAAGCCTTCCCCGCCTGGTCGACGACCTGCAGCGCGGCGAAATGGGCGACCTCATCATGCCCCGCCTGCAATGACTGACCCTGGGCCACCCCGAGCAGGCTGTCGAGGCTCAGCGGGCCGGAGAAGGCCAGGGTCATCCCGGTCGGGCTCGGGTCGTCGGGGTCGGCCCAGTTGAGGTTGAAGCTCGACAGTTGGGTCGGCGCGTCGGCCGGGGTCGCGGCCAGGTGGAGGAGGAACGGGCCCCCCGCCTGCGTCGCGGCGGCGCCCCCCGGGTCGCCGCTGGCCGGGTCGTAGCCCCTCGGCTGGCCGGGGATATTGCCCGGGTCGGAGACGCCCACGTAGTAAATCCCCGGCGCGAGCCCGGCGAACAGGAAGGGATCGGTCGGGTCGTCGGGCCGGCCGATGTCGCCGGTGGCGAGGAGCTTGCCTTGCGCGTCGAACAGGGCCAGCTCCGTGGCGAGCGTCCCGCCGTCGCGGGCCGCCGAGACCTCCGCGCCGAACTGCCAATAATGGCCCGGGGCGAGCGTGAATCGGTAGAGCTGGACGGCGAGCGGGTTATCCTGGAAATCGAGCGTGCCGGAGGCGACCGTCGGCGGCGAGCCGATCGTCCCCAGGTCGGCCGCGGCGCCTAGGCTGAGGCCCTGCGCGCGGATCGTGAAGTCGCCCAGCGCCTCGTCGGCGCCGCCGTTATCGAGCGGCTCGCCGTCCACGCCGGTGAGGGGGCGCCGCCCAGCAGGACGATCCGGTAGTGGCCCGCCGACAACGGCGCGGCGAGCGAGACGACCAGAGTGTCGGTCGGGGCGCTCAGGTAGGACGACTCGACGAGCTCCGAGGGGTCCACCGGCGTGGTCGTCCCGTCGCTGGCCACCTGATCCAGCCCGATATCCCGGAGCACGGAGTTGGGGGCGAAGGGATGGTTGAACCGGATCGTCAGCGACGTCGGCGACCCGTTCAGGACCGCCCCCGCGGCCGGCGTGGTCTGGACCGCGCTCAGGACGTCGCCCTGCGGCGGCGCCGTCGGGGTGGTCCCGCCGGCCGGCGCCCCGAAGGAGGGGGGGGCGGCCGCGAGGGAGTCGAGGCCGGCGAAGCCGGTTTCCGGCGTGATTGCGTACAGCCGTCGCGACTCGAGGCGCTCCATGTGGGGGCGGCTACGGGTCGGGCGGGGGCGAGCGGTGCAGCGCGGGAGGCTCATGGGAGGTGATCACTCGCGAGGGCGATTGAGCAGGGGTGATTCGAGCAGGCTGTCGAGGCCCTCGGGTCGGGCCGGTCCGCCCCGATCCGAGGACATCCCGTGCGGGCCGGCCGATCACGACGATCGGCCCGGCGCCTCAGCCGGGATGGGACTTCGCGGCCCCACGCCCGCCGAGCCCCGAGGGCGCGTGGTCGTGGACCGCGGCTTCGAGGTCCGGCCGGGCCCGCCGGGGCCGCCGACGGGCGGGCGGCGTCGCGGAGTGGAGCGGTCGAGGGAAGGCGACGAAGCATGGAGTTCCCCGAATACCTGGGGCGAGGATGACTTGCGAAGGGGAGGCGGCATGCCCCGGGGTGCTCGCCGTCAACCAGGGTCGATCCGACGACCCCGGGGCCCCTGGGCGACCGACGTCCCCCGTCCGGTCGTGGGGATTCGCGCCGTGATTCGCTCACCCGACATCTGGAGCCTAGGGCCGGAACCGCCGCCGCGCGGGCGACGATGACCATTACCAACACGGCCGCGGCCCCGCCGCGACGCGACGGAGCAACGCGGGGCGGACCGCCTCGCCGTCGGTTTCCGATGGCGTTGCGGGCCGGCGCCTGGCAAGATCGGCGTGACGGATCGGGGTCGGTCCGGCGCGATGGGCCCGGCCGCGGGCCAGGGTCATCCGGCGACGGGCGGGGCGTCGGAGGGCGCCTGCGCCGCCGGTCGTGACCACGTCCTCCGCGCGGGGGGAGGCGTCATGTCCTCGTCACGGCCGTCGGGCGGGGGGGAATACTCGATCGCCGCCGTCTCCAAGCTGACGGGGGTGAGCTGCCACGCCCTCCGCGTCTGGGAGCGGCGCGTATGGCTTCCCGGTGCCGGGGCGCTCGGCGTCGGGCCATCGCCGCTACACCCGCGACCAGGTCCGCCTGCTGCGACGGGTCGCCGAGCTGTCGCGGCAGGGCCAGGCGGTCGCGACCCTGGTCGCCGACGCCCGCGAGGGGCGCCTCGACGTCGGCGACGCGCCCGCGACCGCCGCCGAGTCGGGCCTGTCGTGCCGGGTCGCCGCGCTGGTCGACCTGCTGACCGCGGGGGACATGCAGGGGGGCGAGGCATGCTACCGGCGACTCGCCTCGGGCCTCGGCCAGGACGTCCTGATCGCGGGCGTCATCGCCCCCGCCCTGATCGACGCGGGCGAGCGCTGGTTCCGCCGCGAGTGCGACGTCTACCAGGAGCACTGCGCCAGCGAGTTCCTCCGCCGCAAGCTCCAGGCGATGATCGAGGAGATGCACCGGGGGGACGGGGGGCCGCGGCGGACGATCCTCGTCGGCACGGTCCAGGGGGAGCGCCACGCGGGGGGCCTGCTCATCCTGAACCTGATCCTGGAGCGCGTCGGCTGGCGGGTGGTCAACCTCGGCGTCGACCTGCCGGTGCGCGAGTTCCAGAAGGCCGTCGACGCCTGGCGGCCCGAGGCGCTGGGGCTGTCGTTCGTCCTGTCGCGGAGCATCAACAAGCGGTTCCGCGAGCTCGCCGAGATCCGCGCGGTGCCGGTCTTCGTCGGGGGCCGGAGCATCCTGAACTATCAGGGCCTGGCGCGGCGGCACGGCCTGATCCCGCTGCCGGGGCCGATCGGGCAGTCGGCCGCGCTGCTGAACGCCGAGTACGAGGGCTGGTCGCGGGGCGGCGGGCCCGGGCCTCGGCGTTCGAAATGACAACGACGACGCCCCCGGCAGGCCGAAGGCGTCGTCGTGACCACGGGGGACCGGGCCGCCGACGCGCGGCGGCCCGCCCCGCGGGGCCGAGCTCGAGTACTGCGGCGAGCTCTTGGCCGGGGCATACGGGGCCCCTGCGGGCACGCCTTGGCCGGCGCCTGGGCGGTCGGCAGGCACTTCGCGGGGGCGGGGCGCACTTGGTCGGGCACTGCGGCGCCGGCATGCACTTCGAGGGGGCCGGCATGCACTTCGAGGGGGCCTGCGCCGCCGGCAGGCACTTGCTCGGGCACTGCGCCGACGCCACGGCGCCGCCGTGGTGGCCCAGGCCCGAGACGGTCATGGCAACGTACAGAGCCGCGCTGGTCAACATCGCGATGTCCTCTATAGAAGGTGAGGTTGTCGGTCGACGTCTCGATCGAGTCGTGGAGCTGACAAGCCCCTGATGGTTCGGCACGGCCGATGCTGGACAACGTCCGATCGCCAACACCACCGTCCCTGTCGGTGGCCTCCCGGGCCGGATCGGGTCGATCCGCCCGCAGGAGACCTTGTCCCCAACCCGCAACGGGGACCCGTCTCACGCTGGCCTCGGGACGGCGGCGGGGGCCTGGGCCCGACCATCGTGGCCGGTCCATGCCCTCCCCCCAGGGGTGGCCACGGATGGTTATCGGCAACCGACCCCCGCGCGTTCACCGAACTTGGCAAGATCGAGCGAATGCCGCCTTGGCGGAGTTTGGGGCCTCTAACGAACGTCAAGGCTCTGGGCGACCCGGCGCGCGGATTTGATCCATGCCCGAGGCGGTCGGATGCCGAACCAATCAGGGAGTCATGAGCAGGCGGCGATGATGGCCCTTGCCACCCCACGACGGGCGATGGATGCCGCGGCCGGGGGACGGGTCGAGGTGGGCGAAATTCAACCGGTTATCGGGAGGCAGCATGCGTATCGGCATCAGGCTGGGGGGTGCGGTGTTCTGGTCGGCGGTCGTCCTGCTCGCGGCGCCCGGCGCCGGGGCGCGGACGCCGAGCGGGTCCGACCGGTCCCCCTCGGGGGGCGCTCCCCGACCAGTCGGGCGACCACGCCTTCGGCGTCTATATCCCGACGCGGTTCGGCGGCGAGCTGACGATCAAGACGACCTCGGGGACCGTCGGCACGATCACCGGGCCCGACAGCAAGCCGCAGGCGAACGAGTCCGAAATCGGCATGAACCGCCAGGGGTGGTACAGCTTCACCATCGTCGGGGCGAAGGGGCCCTATACCGTCGAGACGAAGTTCGTCCAGGTCGGCAAGAGCGCCCGACGGCCCTGGAACTTCTATTACTGGCCGACCAAGGCCGACGCGATCCACGAGCCCTGGGCCGGCGGCAACGGGCGGGTCGACACGATGCAGGCGTATGGCGACGACATCCTCGTGGCCACGCCGGGCGGCTACATCCCCCCCGGGCAGGACATCATCCGCGCCGGGCGCAACGGCCTGCTGGAGACCCCGGTCGCGCCGGGCGACGACTCGACCTGGTTCCCCAACCTCTACGACGACTTGACCTTCCGCGGCGCCGACGGGACGCTCTACCAGACCCCCTCGCCGATGCTCAAGTACGACCAGCTCTTCAACTCCTCGGCGCGGCCTGGGAGGCGAGCAACAGCCAGAACCAGGACATCCAGCGCTGGCCGGGCCACTGCCTGGGGGCCGCGGTGGCGTCGATCCTGCTGAACGAGCCGTCGCCGGCCCCCGGCTCGGGCATGACCAAGGACGAGGTCAAGGCGCTCTGGGCCGAGCTCGGCGAGAACCACTACAACCACCGGATCGGCGACTTCGCCAACGAGGTCCCGCCCGGCCCGCCGCGACCGGGCTGGGACGAGTGCGACGCCTCGGCGGCCAAGGTGCACGGCATGCTGGAGAGGCACATCCGCGGCGAGAAGATCGCGCTGCTGGCCAACCTGCGGGCCTTCCCGCCCCGCGGGACCAGCAACGAGGTCTGGAACCACGGCGTCGGCTACTACTCCGCCTCCTACCACGCGATCCCCGGCAAGGGCGAGCGCGCGGTCCGGCTCGACGTCGAGCTCCAGGCCAACTCGGGGTCGTGCCTCAATGGGCAGGACGACAAGCCCCGCGTCGTCAACTACAGCTACACGGTCGTCTACGGCCTCGACGGCACGATCGACCTGGCCAACGTCTCCAGCAACGACTGGATCTCCGTCGGCGGCGAGGCGATGTTCGCCCCGCTGAACATCCTCCAGCTCGCGGGCACGACCTGGCAGGGCCACAACCCGATGATCACCGAGCAGAACGTCCGGGCCATCGACATGGCCAACCCCGGCGCCGGCGGCGGCTTCGGCTTCGGCTTCGGCCGCCCCAACCTCGCGGGCGCCCCGCCGACCTTCCGGCCGGTGGGCAACTACGAGGCGGGGCGACCCGCCATGTTCGCTGGGCGGGGCTTCGGCGGCGGTGAGGGCGCCGACCCCAGCGGGATGCTTCCCCGTCGCGGCCTCTTCCGGGCGTTCTTCGGCGGCCGATGAGCACCCCCTCCTCGTCCCCGAGGCACCCGAACCCTGCCCGTCCCGGGGGCTCGCCGGATCGCCGGCGCCCCGGGACGGGCCGCCCCGTTTGACGGCGGACGGTCTTCCCACATCCTCCATCTCTCCGATTTCGTCATTTCCCTTATCGCCGTTCAAGTTTGCCGGGGTGCCCGTCCGACCTTAATAAGGAACCGAGGAGACCGCCGTGCCCTCGACCGATCGAGGCGTCCCGCGACGGCCCGAAACCAGCCAACTCGAGACACTCCCCAGGCGACCGAGGGGGACCTTTGCCATGACGCGAGACCATGGCCTCCGACCGAGGACGACGACCCTGGCGGCGCGCGGCCCGGCCCGGCCGGTCGTGCCGGTGTTGATCGAAGTGCCGGCGCTGTCGGGCCGATCGCGGCGGCCGGCTGATCGCCCGCGGCCCCGTCGACGACGGCTCCGCCGCGAGGTCCGGATGGCGGGCTATGCCCTGCTGACGGGGATGCCGCTGGCGCTGGCCGCATTGCTCCTCTGGGGCGGGCGACCGGCCGAGTCGTCGACGCCCGATCGCGGGGCGATCGCGGCCGATCGGCCGACGGCGCCACGGCCCCCGGCGATCTCGATCTCGATCGACCCGACGGCGCTGGCGCCCTATGCGGAAGTCGAGCCCCCCGTGGTCCTGCCGGGTTACCTGCTGCCCGTCGACAATGCGGAGGAGGCGGCCCATGCGGGAGGTTGACGAGGCGCTGGCCCGCGCCTATGCCCAGCGGGTCGGCCCCGAGCATGGCGGTGTGCCTCCGGCACCCCACTTCGGGGTCGAGGTGCCCGCGACGGCCGAGGGGGGCGTCGCGGCCGAGCCGGTCGCGCTGCAATGGCCGGCGACGGTCCGCGCCCTGGAGCGCGAGTTCGGAGACCGCTTCTCCCGCCTGGCCGATGCGCTGGTCGAGGCGCGGGCCCGGAGGAACCTGAAGGCCCTGCTGTTCACGAGCTGCCACCGCGCCGAGGGCCGCACGACGCTGGTGCTGGCGCTGGCCCGCGCCCTGGCGAGGCGGCCGGTCCGGGCGGTGCTCGTCGACGCCGACCTGTCGGGCCCGATGCTCGCCCGCCAGCTCGGCCTGCGGCCCGAGTTCGGGTTGGACGACGTGATCGAAGGGGACCGTGCGCTGGCCGACGCCCTGATCGAGGCGCCCGACGACCACCTGACGATCCTGCCGTTGCGCGCCCCGGTCGTCCGCCCTCGCGAAGCCATGGCGGGCCCGGCCTGGTCGCGCACCCTGTCGCGGCTGCGGAGGGAGTTCGACCTGGTGCTGCTCGACGGCAGCCCCCTGTTCGCCGGCCTCGGCGCGACGGTGCCGCACCGCTCGGTCGACGCCGCGATCCTGGTCAACAACCGCACCCTGACCAGCCAGCGCGCCCTGCTCCGCGCCCGCGAGGCTTTGGAGGGGGGCGGCATCCCGTTGCTGGGACTGGCCGAGACATTCGTGTGAATCGGGAAGACTCGCCATGAGTTTCCCCGTAGGGTGGGTCAGCGCAGCGCAACCCACCATGTGATTGGTGGGTTGCACTGCGCTGACCCACCCTACGAAGGGGCCAGCTTTGTACGAGGCGCATTTCGGCCTCCGGGGCCGCCCGTTCGGGGAGACGGTGGGCCTGTCGTCGCTCGTGGCGCTGCCGAGCCGGGAGGCGGTCGCGAGGCGGGTCCGGTACGGGCTGGAGCAGGGGCAAGGGCCGGCGCTGGTCTTCGGCCCGCCGGGGACCGGCAAGACGCTCCTGGCGCGCGCCCTGGCGCGCGACATGGGGGTGCCGTCGGCGCACCTGGCCTTCCCGGCGATGCCCGCCGCGGAGCTGCTGGCGTTCCTGGCCGAGGAGCTGGGCGCCGGGACCGGGGGCGACGGCTCGATGCTCGGCGCCGTGCGGAGGCTCCGCCCGTGGCTGGCGGCGGCCGTGGCGCGGGGCGGACGGCCGCTCGTGGTCGTCGACGAGGCGCACCTGATCGACGACCCCGCGACGTTCGAGGCGCTGCGGCTGTTGCTGAACTTCGCGACCGCCGGCCCGCCCGACCTGTCTCTCGTGCTGGTCGGCGGGCCCGAGCTGCTGCTCCGGCTCCCGGCCGGGCTGGCCGACCGCCTGACGGCGCGGTGCCTGCTGGGGCCGCTGTCGGAGGAGGAATCGGCCTCCTACGTCCTCGGCCGGCTGTCGGCGTCGGGCGCCTCGGAGCCTTTGTTCGACCCCGGGGCGCTGGCCGCCCTGCACCGCGACGGCGACGGCCTCCCCCGCCGCCTGAACCGCCTGGCCGACCTGTCCCTGCTGATCGCCTACGCGCAGGGCCTCCCCCGGCCCGACGTCCGCACCGTCGCCACCGCCGCGCGCGAGCTCGACCTCGACGGCCTGGCGGCCTGATCCCGGGGCGTACCATTTGCATATCCCACCGACGAGGACCCGACGCATCGCCGGCCGGTCCCCCGTGTCCCTCCAGGAGCGTTTCCGTGAACGGACTCCCCTTGCGATGGTGGCCCGCCGTGCTGGGTATGGCGATCCTGGGCCCGGGCCGATCCGCGACGGCCCAGGACGACCCGAACCTCGCCGCGGCGCCGCCGGGCGTCCAGATCCTGACGCGAGGGCCGCTCCACGAGGCGTTCGCCGAGCCGGTGATCTACGACCCGAAGCCCGGCCCGGTGGTCCCGAAGGCGCCGCCGGGTCCCGTCGAGGAGATGCCCCCCGACCAGAGGCCGGAGGGGGCCGACGTCCGGTGGATACCCGGCTACTGGGCCTGGGATGACGACCGCGACGACTTCATCTGGATCAGCGGCCTGTGGCGCGACGTCCCCCCCGGCCGGCAGTGGGTGCCGGGCTACTGGGCCCAGGCCGACGGCGGCTCCCGCTGGATCCCCGGCTTCTGGACGGCCACCGGCCAGGGCCCGATCCCGTACCTGCCGCCCCCCCCGGCGAGCCTCGACGTGGGCCCGAACACCGACCCCCCCGCGCCCGACGCCATCTGGTCGCCCGGGACGTGGGTCTGGCAGGACGACCGCTACGCCTGGCGGCCCGGGTCGTGGATCGCGTACCGGCCCGACTGGGTGTGGATGCCGCCGCACTACGTCTCGACCCCCGGCGGCTACGCCTTCACCGACGGCTACTGGGACTATCCCCTCGCGCAGAGGGGGCAGCCGTTCGCGCCGGTCTACTTCGAGCAGCCGCTCTACGCCCAGCCGAACTTCTCCTACACGCCGACCGTCGGGCTGATGGCGGCCTCGCTGCTCTCCAGCCTGTTCGTCCGCCCGGCCTATCACCAGTACTACTTCGGCGACTATTACGCCCCGGGCTACTTCCAGACCGGCATCTACCCGTGGTACTCGTTCCACCAGAGCCGGTACGGCTACGACCCCCTGTTCGCGCAGTACGCGGCGCCGAACCTCCGCCGCGACCCGAACTGGATCAACGAGCTGCACCAGCAATACCAGTTCCGCCGCGAGCACCCCGAGGCCCGCCCGTCGCGGACCTTCGAGGCGCGGAGGACGGTCGTCGCCCGCCCGGCCGGCGGCGCCCCCGTGCCGGCGCAGGACCTCGCCCTGGCCCGTCCGGTCCGCCAGATCGCGACGGCCCCGAACGCCCCGGCCCGGTTCGTGAGCGTGGACCAGGAGCGGCTCCGGGCCGAGGCCCGGCAGGCGGCGGAGCTCCGCCAGTTCCGCGACGTGCGCCTCCAGCGCGAGGCCGCCTCGGCGCGGGCCGTGCCGGCCGGGGAGCCGAGGCCGAGGCCGATCGAGCTGCCCCGCTCGCCGATCGCCGCCGCGCCCTCGTCCACGCGGGGCATGAGACACCGCAGGCGCCCCCGATCCACGAGCATGCCCGGGGGTTCCCGCCGCCCTTGCCGAGGCACACCGAGCCGAACTTCGAGGCCAGGCCCCTCGCCGCCGGCGCGCTGCCGCAGAGGCACGAGCCCCATCCCGACCAGATCCCCTCGGTCCTGCTCAGGCACCAGGAATCGCAGGGACGATCGCCCCTGCCGCACCAGGAACGGCGCCGCTGATGCCTTGATTCCGGATGCATGACGGTGGATCTTGGACCCGAGCGGGATGCGCGGGCCCGGCCCGACGAGGCCGGGGCGCATCCCGCGAGGGAGTCCTCTCCGATGAGCGAGATCGATTCGCCCCATCTCCGGGTCCGGACCGACGACGGCGTCGTGGTCCTGCACCTGCTCGACCGCGAGCTCCGCGTCCCCGAGCAGATCGAGGAGCTCGAGCACGACCTCGTGGCGGCCGTCCGTCGGGTGGGCGAGGCGCAGTACCTCGTCGAGATGGGGCACACCCGATACCTGTGCAGCTCGGGGTTCGCCATGCTCATCAACTTCGCCAAGATGATCGCCGAGGCGGGGGGCGTGACGGCGATCTGCGGCATGGACCCCGACGTCCGCGTCGGGGCCGACATCATCCGGCTGGGCGACCTCGTCCCGATCTTCGCCGACCAGGACGCGGCGATCGCCGCGCTGGGCACGACAGGATGGGTGACGGGCGGGTAGAATGGCCGGCGTCCCGTTCCGCCCGAGGACGAGGAGACGGCGAGGCGAAGGGACCGCCCCGCCCCGGCTGGGATGCTCATGATCGCAGACACCACCCCGGACCCGCTCGCGGCCTTGGGCGGGCCGGTCCGCGACTGGTTCGCCGCGGCCTTCCCCGGCGGCCCGACCCCCGCGCAGGGGCTGGCCTGGCCGGCGATCGCCTCGGGCGAGCACCTGCTCCTGGTCTCGCCCACCGGGACCGGCAAGACGCTGGCCGCCTTCCTGGCGATCCTCGACGCGCTCCACCGCGAGCACGACGCCGGGACGCTCGCGACGGGGCTGCGGTGCGTCTACGTGTCGCCCCTGCGGAGCCTGGGCTACGACATCGAGAGGAACCTGTCGGCGCCCCTGGAGGCGATCCGCCTGGCGCTCGGCCTCGACGCGAGCCCCGTCCGCGTCGGGCGTCCGGACCGGGCGACACGACGGCCCACCAGCGGAGGAGGCTGCGCGACGAGGCGCCGCACGTCCTGATCACGACGCCCGAGAGCCTGTCGCTGCTCCTGAGCCAGCCGGCCTGGCACGACCACTGGCGGGGCGTGCGGCACCTGATCGTCGACGAGGTCCACGCGCTCGTCCCGACCAAGCGCGGGGCCGACCTGGCGGTCTCGCTCGAACGGCTGTCGGCTCGGGCCGACCGCGACCCGTGCCGGGTCGGCCTGTCGGCGACGTGCCGCCCGGCCGACCCGGTCGCGCGGTTCCTGGTCGGGCCGTCGCGGGCGTGCCGCGTGTCGAGGCGCCGACGCCCGAGGGGTCGCCGCCGCTGGAGCTGGAGGTCGAGTCGCTGATCGGGGCCGACGAGGCGCCGCACCGCGGGCTGACCTACCGCCGCCTGCTCCGCCGGCTGGGGCGGGCGATCGAACGGAACCGGACGACGGTCGTCTTCGCCAACACGAGGGCGTTCGCCGAGAAGATCACCCACGACCTGCGACGGATGCCGGGCCTCGGCCCCGAGGCGGTCGCCGCGCACCACTCGGCGCTCGACGCCCGCCGCCGCCGCGAGGTCGAGGAGGCCCTGAAAGTCGGGAGGCTCAAGGCGGTCGTGACGAGCACGAGCCTGGAGCTCGGCGTGGACATCGGCACGGCCGACCTGACGGTGCAGGTCGGGCTGCCGGGCGGGGTGTCGCGGTGCGTGCAGCGGGTCGGCCGGTCGGGGCATCGGGTGGGGGCGGCGTCGCGGGGGCTCCTGCTCGCCGCGACGGCCGCCGAGCTCGCCGGCGCGGTCGTCACGGCCGAGGCGGCGCGCGCGGGGCGGGTCGAGCCCCTGCGGCCGGTCCGGCGCCCGCTCGACGTGCTCTGCCAGCAATTGATCGGCATGGCCTGCGGCGGCGAGTGGGCGGCCGACGACGCCTTCGCGCTGGTGCGAAGGTCGGCCCCGATGGCCGAGCTGTCGCGCGACGACTTCGACGCCTGCCTCGCCTTCCTGGCCGGCGACCTGCCCGCCCCCGCCGGCGCCTTCGAGCCCGAGCCGGGCGCCGCGCCGCGGTGGACGTCGCCGCGGATCTGGAAGAAGGCCGGGCTGTTCGGGGTCCGCAGCCGGCGGGTCGTCCGCTGGTTCTGGGGCAACGTGGGGACGATCGCGTCGGAGGAATCGGTCCGCGTCGTGGCCGACGGCGAGCGAGGTCGGCACGCTCGAAGGGGCCTACGCCGAGCGGCTCCAGGCGGGCGACCGCTTCGTGCTCGACGGCCGGGCGCTGGAGTTCCGCCGGATCGAGGGGTCGATCCGTCCGCGCGTCGCCGACCGGGGGCGAGCCGAGCCTGCCCCGCTGGTCGAGCGACCGCCAGGCGCTGTCGGCCGAGCTCGCCCTGGACCTCGCCCGGTTCCGCGACGAGGCCGCGCGGCGGCTGGCCGACGGCCCCGAGGCCCTCCGCGCCTGGCTCCGCGAGGCGCACGGCCTGGACCCGATGGCCGTCGCGGTGCTGGTCGGCCTGTTCGAGGCCCAGGAGCAGCACAGCGAGGTCCCCGCGCCCGGCGTGCTGCTGGTCGAGGAGTCGCCGCACGAGGAGGGGTACGCCTACACCTTCCACGCCCCGCTGGGCCGCTCGGCCTGCGAGGCGCTCGGCCGCGCGACCGCCGCGCGGCTCGGCCGGCGGTTCGGCCGCGACCTGACGCTCGTCGTCGCCGACCTCGGCTGGTCGATCCGCCTGCCCGGAGGGGCGAGGCTCGAAGCCGACGAGATCGATCCGCTCCTGTCGCCCGACGGCTTCGCCGCCGACGTCCTCGAAGGTCTCGACCGCGGCGACCTGCTCGCGAGGCGGTTCCGGCACGTCGCGGGCACGGCGCTGATGGTCCTGCGCAACCCCGAGGGGGGTCGCCGACGGGTCGGCGGCCTGCTCTGGGTGAGCAACCGGCTGTACCCGCTGGTCAAGGCCGCCTGCCCCGACCACCCCCTGCTCCGCGAGACGCGCCGCGAGGTGCTGGACGACCTGCTCGACGCCCCCTCCGCCCTGGCCTGGCTGGCGAGCCGGCCGACCGTCCGGTTCCGGTCGCTCGCGGGTCTATCCCCCTTCGCCGCCGCGTGGATCGACCCGGGCCAGGCCGAGCCCCTGCGGTTCGAATCGGCCGCCGAGGCGCTGAAGCGGCTGCACGCGAGGCTGGCCCGGCAGGAAGTCCGGAGATGAGCCGCAGGGGACACTTCGTGAGGGATGGGTCCGGGGGGATGGGAGATAGGGGAGTCCCAACCCCCGGACCCATCCCTCACGAAGTGTCCCCTGCGGCTCAATTCGACCGCAACCCGCACGTTCGCCCGACAACCTGACTATCGTGGTTTTCCGCCGGATCGTTCATGCCATCTTCTCGAATGTCTGACGGGCCCGACGGCTGGCGGCTCGCGCCCGAGGGGGCGGCGGTCCACCAGGCCGAGCGGACGGCGGTGATCGCCGACGTCCACCTCGGCTACGAGTGGGCCCGAGGGGCGGCGGGCGACTGCATCCCGGCGCACTCGCTGGCCGAGACGCTGGCCCGGCTGGCGAGCCTGCTCGATCGCGCGACGGTCGTCCGGCTCGTCGTCGCGGGCGACCTGGTCGAGACGCCCCGGCCCTGCCGCGGACCGCCGCCGATGTCCGCAGCCTGGCGCGATGGCTCGCCGGGAGGGGCGTCGAGTTGGTCGCGCTGGCGGGCAACCACGACCCGAAGGCGGGTCACGGCGGGACCCGAGACGTGCGAGGTCGGCGGCTGGACGGTCGGCCACGGGCACCGGCCGATCGCGGGCGAGCGGACCGTCTCGGGGCACCTGCACCCGGCGCTGCGGTGCGAGGGGCTGTCGGCACCCTGCTTCCTGGTCGGGCCGAGGACGATCGTGCTCCCGGCGTTCTCGACCAACGCGGCCGGCTGGAACGTCGTCGCGGGGCCGATGCCCGTCGCCTGGCGCGGCGAGCCTTTGCGATGCCTGGCCAGCACCGGCGACGGAGCTGCTCGATTTCGGGCCGCTCGCCGCGCTGCAGGAGAGGCTGAAGCCCACCTGACGCGACCCCGGTGCGAATCCGCCCCGGATGCGTGTTCCCACCGGGCGAGCATGCCGATAGACTCAACCGGATGAGTGCGGGAGATGGCCCGGCGATGGCCCTCATGCCAGGAGACCCCACCCCATGCCCCGTCCCGACCCGTGCGGCGGCTTCGGCCGCCGCCAGTTCCTCGCCGGCGCCGCCGCCGTGCCCGCGCTGGTGGGCCTGAACGTCTCGGCCGACGAGCCGACCAAGGACGACGACAAGGACAAAGTTCGGAAGGGCAAGAAGCCCGTCGCGCCGCCGGGCAAGCTCGGCATCCCCGGCCCGTACCCCGGTCGCGTCGTCGAGGTCCGCAACCCGGCCATGATCAAGGGCGGCGATAAGGACCGCGAGGCGATCAAGGCGTCGGTCGCGCGCGGCATGAAGGAGCTCACCGGGGCCGACGACGCCGTCGAGGCGTGGCGCAGCTTCTTCGAGCCCGGCGACGTGGTCGGGATCAAGATGAACCCGGTCGGCAAGCCGCTGGCGATCTCCTCGGCCGAGCTGATGCTCGAGGTGATCGAGGGCCTCAAGGCGGCGGGGGTCAAGACGGGCGACATGTTCGTCTTCGAGCGCTACCGCGACGAGTTCGTGGCCGCCGGGATGCACGAGGCGGTGCCCGACGGCGTCCGCTGGGGCGGGCTGACGCCCGAGGATGATCCGAGCCAGCTCCGCATCCACTTCCCGGGGGGCGACCCGGTCGCCGGCTACGACCCCGACGAGTTCATGACGATGGAGCTGGTCCACCGCAACGCCGACCCGAAGGACGACCGCACCGTCCGCTCGCACCTGGGGCTGCTGGTCACGCGGAGGGTCAACAAGCTCGTGCTGCTGCCGGTCCTGAAGGACCACGGCTCGGCGGGCGTCACCGGGGCCCTGAAGAACATGAGCCACGGGCTGGTGAACAACGTGTCGCGGTCGCACAGCACGCCGCAGACCAACGCCTGCAACCAGTTCATCCCGCAGGTGGTCAGCCACCCGGTCATCCGCAGGAAGTGCGTCCTCCAGATCATGGACGGCATCCGCGGCGTCTTCCAGAAAGGTCCATTCGGCCGCAACCCCGAGTTCACCTGGGAGGCCAACGCCCTGCTCTTCGCGACCGACCCGGTGGCGCTCGACCACGTCGAGTGGGACCTCATCGACGCCAAGCGGAAGGAGAAGGGCCTGCCGGTCGTCGCGGCGACCGGCCGCGCGGCGTCCGACCCGCTCGGCACCGAGGGCTTCGACGTCCGCCAGCCGCAGCACATCGCGCTGGCCGCCAACCTCGGGCTCGGGTACTTCGACACCAAGTCGCCGCTGGGGCGGTCGCGGTCGATCGACCACCGCGTCGTCACGCTCGACTGACCCTGCAATGGGACGCGGAGGGACGTCGATGGGACGCGGATGACCGCGGATCGGCGGCCACCCGCCTGATCCGCGTCCCTCCGCGTCCCATCCTCGCACGGGTGGGGATGAAACGATGAGCCCGGAACGACGACGGCGTCTCCCCCGTGAGAGGGGACGCCGTCGTGGTCTTCGATCGATACCGCTCATCTCGTCGGATCAGGGGCAGGACAGGCAGGCGGGGACCGCCACCGGGACCATCGTGCAGGTCTGCACCGGGACCTGCCGCGCGACGACCTTGGCCACGCAGCGGTTGACCGTCACCGGCACCTGCTCGGGGACGCAGATCGGCACCTGCCGCGTCTGCGTCTCGGAGACCATCCGGCAGGTCGTCACGGGGACCATCTCGGTCTTCTGCTCCGAGACCATCGTGCAGGTCTGCACCGGCACGTTCTCGACGACCTCCTGGGGCACGAACCGGCAGGTGCGGACCTCGTAGGGCTCGACCCGCTCCTCGGCGACCATCTGGCAGGTCGTCACCGGGATGTTCTCGACCCGCTCCTCGGACACCATCCGGCAGGTGCGGACCTCATACGGCTCGACCCGCTCCTCGGCGACCATCTGGCAGGTGGTGACGGGGATCTGCTCGACCTTTTCCTCGGCGACCATCCGGCAGGTGCGGACCTCGTAGGGCTCGACCCGCTCCTCGGCGACCATCTGGCAGGTCGTCACCGGGATGTTCTCGACCCGCTCCTCGGACACCATCGTGCAGGTCTGGACCGGGACCTGGCGAGTCATCGTCTCGGCGACGTAGGTCGTCTCGCTGACGTTGCGCACGACCGGCCGGGAGACGAAGACGGTCTGCTTGTAGCTCCGCGGGGCGCACTGCATGGCGACGGTCCCGATCGGGACCATGCCCTTCTTGTTCTTGCAGTGGTGGAAGAGACCACGCCTCCCGCCGCACCCGCACGGGTCGGCCGGCGCGTAGACCGGCTGCTCGACGACCGGGCCGGGCACGGTCACCGCCTGCGTCTGGTAGTAGCCGCACTCCTCGACCACCTGCCGCGTCGTCGTCACCGGGCGGCAGACGGTGTACGGCTGCGAGACCATCGCCGTCTGCACCACCGGCCGCATCACCGTGTAGCGGCGCTGCTGGGTCGTCGTCTGGTAGACCGGGCGCATCACCTGGTAGCGCCTCTGCGAGCTGCTGCGTCTCGACGACCGGGCGGCAGACCGTGTACCGCCTCTCCTGGTTGACCGTCTGATAGACCGGGCGCATCACCTGGTAGCGCCTGCTCGAGCTGCTGCGTCTCGACGACCGGGCGGCAGACGGTGTACCGGCGCTGCTGGTTGACCGTCTGATAGACCGGCTGCATCACCTGATAGCGCCGCTCGCGAGCTGCTGCGTCTGGACGACCGGGCGGCAGACGGTGTACCGGCGCTGCTGGTTGACGGTCTGGTAGACCGGCCGCATCACCGTGTAGTTGCGGGCGACCTGCGCCGTCTCGTAGACCGGCCGCATGACGGTGTAGTTCTCGGTGCGGAAGGCCTGCCGGTAGCGGGTCTCCATGACGGTGTACGGCTGGTTCTCGTAGACGGTCTCGTACACCGTCTCCATCGTCGTCTGATACTGCGGCACCAGGGTGGCCACGCTGCACTGCGTCTGGATCATGGGGGCCGGCGTGCAGCTCGTGCATGCCCCGCCGCCATAGGTGGCCCAGGCAGGACCGGCCAGCCCCATCAGGACCAGGGCCGCCCCCGCAAGCGGACGCATCGCGTTCTTGGACTCCGACATGCGTGTCTCCTCGACGGTTAACCGGGCATCCCTGATGTCTTCGCCGTTGGTGCTGGCCCGAAGGAGAGCCATGTCTCGTCCGTGAGAACCCCTCCTGTTAATCCTCCCTATCCACCTTACCACGACACGTCAAAAACACCGGAACATACAACGAACCCGCGTTCCCGTACCAGTATAACATGGGCAATATGGGAAAATGGAGGGAAAACCAAAAATCGGTCAATCGCGATTCGGCTCCTGCCGATAACAGAGGATTCGGGACGCGATCACCGACGTGAACGAAAGCAATCGGCGCGCCGTGAGAGGAAGTAGCGATCGCGAAGACTGGGCAAGGTTCAGTTGCCTGCGATGCCGTCACCTTCGGAGTGGACGGTCGATGCCCGATGGGCGGGATGGCCGATGACAGAACGGATTAGCTTTGAAAGCCTTCTGTCATCGGCCATCCCGCCCATCGGGCATCGACCGTCCATCCTGGGAGGCCGTCGGCGTTGAAATGCGATCAGGAGGCGGGTGGTAAACTCTTCAAAACGGCCTGCGCCTTGGTGCGGACGCTGACCAGGCCCGACTGGCCGAGGGCGGCCAGGTCGGGGCGGAGGTCGCGGGCGAGGTCGGGATGGCCGTGGTCGATGGCGGTCTGGAGGGCCTGGAGGGCTTCGAGCTCGATCGACTCGACCTTGCTCCGGGTCTCGGTCTCGGTCTCCTGCTTGACGACCTTGTTCAGGTCGGCGGTGGAGAGCATCTCGCGGAGGGTGCCGCGGGCGGCGGGGTCGCCGCGGCGCGCCAGCGCGATCGCGGCGTTGTAGCGGGCGAAGCGGTCGGGGTCGTTGAGGAGGCCGCGGAGGAGGACGGCGGCCTGGTCGCCCCCGAAGAAGCCGAGCGAGTAGGCGGCCACCTGGCGGATCTCGGCGTCGTCGGCCTCGGCCGCGCGCCCAGCGCGGCGACGGCGCCGGGGTCGTCGAGGCGGCCGTCGAGCCGCGCGGCGTGCTTGGCCAGGCTCAAGGCGGCGGCGATCCGGACCGCCCCGGGCTGCTTCGGCTCCAGGGCGCGGGCGAGCGTCGCCAGCGGGTCGACCTTCCTGCCGCCGGGGAGCTGGGCGTCGAGCGTCTGGAAGGCGCCGAGCGTCAGCGCGACGTACCGCGTCAGCTCGGGGCCCTGGTCCGAGTCGAGGTCGTGGCCGAGCAGGTCGGTCAGCTCGCCGAGCAGCTTCGGGTCGCTGGAGAGCTTCGGGTCGTTGCGGATCAGGCTGGCCAGCTCGATACGCGGCGCGCCAGTTGGCGTTGGGCGACCGCAGCAGGCGGACGTACTCCATCGCGTCGCGCTCGCCGCCGGCCAGCTTGCCGAACAGGAGCCAGACGACGATCACCACCGCGACCACCACCGCCGGGATCACGAACAGCTGGACGATGAACCCCGCCGACGGCGCCTCGACGGGGGGCAAGTCCGCCAGCCCCGGCGCCTGCGACGGGTCGTGCGGGTCGTGGTTGTCGAACGTCTGGCTCATGAGGCGACCGATCCGGGACAGGAATCAGGCGAGGCGTTTCCGGCACGACAATCTCAGTTTAGGGACTCGCGCCCCGCCGTCAAGCAAGCCGGGCCGTCCGCCCTCCAAGTCCCATCTCCAGCACCCAGCACTCAGCACCCAGCACCCAGCACCCAGCACCCATCCTGGGCCAGCCGGATGCCGGTGAACTGCCAGCGAGCGTCGGGGGGGAAGAAGTTGCGATAGGAGGCGCGGACGTGCGAGCGGGGGGTCGCGCACGAGCCGCCGCGGAGGACCATCTGGTTGCACATGAACTTGCCGTTGTACTCGCCCAGGGCCCCGGCGGCGGGGCGGAAGCCGGGATACGGGGTATACGGGCTGGAGGTCCACTCCCAGACATCGCCGAAGAGCTGCGCCGGCGCGTCGGCGGCGGTCGCCGCGACGAGGGGCGCCGGGTGGTATCGCCCGGCTTCGAGGAAGGTGCCCTGGATCGGCGCGTCGGCCGCCGCGACCTCCCACTCGGCCTCGGTGGGCAGGCGGGCCCCGGACCAGCGGGCGAAGGCGTCGGCCTCGTAGAAGCTGACGTGGCAGACCGGCTCCGCCTCGACCAGGTCGCGCACGCCGGAGAGCGTCATGAGGCTCCAGCCCCCCTCGGCGCGCTCCCAGTAGAGCGGCGCGGACCACGAATGGGCGAGGCGGGCGTTCCAGCCGTCCGACAGCCAGAGCTCGGGCCGTTCGTAGCCGCCGTCGGCCATGAAGGCCAGGTACTCGCCGACGGTCGCGAGGCGGTCGGCGAGGCGGAAGGCCGGGACGAACTGGCGGTGCCGGGGCGTCTCGTTGTCGAACGCGAACCCCGGACCGTCGTGGCCGATCGACCGCAGGCCCTCGGCGCAGTTGATCCATCGCACAGGGGCCACGGGCCCGCTCGGGCCATCGGCGCCACGGTCGCGATACGACGGGCGGAGTGGGTTGCGGCCGAAGGCGTGCTTCAGGTCGGTCAGGATCAATTCCTGGTGCTGCTGCTCGTGGTGCAGGCCGAGCTCGACGATCCCGCGGATCTGGGTCCAGGATGCCGCGGCGATCCGTTCGAAGAGGGCCTGCATCCGGCCGTCGATCGCCTCGCGATAGCGGTAGACCTCGGCGACCGTCGGCCGCGCCAGAGGCCGCGCTCGGGGCGGGCGATCCGCTCGCCGACGGCGTTGTAATACGAGTTGAACAGGAAGGCGTACTGCGGATGGTCGGCGCGGCCGTCGAGGCCCGCCGGCTTGAGGACGAACGTCTCGAAGAACCAGCTCGTGTGCGCCAGGTGCCACTTGGCGGGGCTGGCGTCGGGCATCGACTGGACGACGTAGTCCTCGACCTCCAGCGGCGCAGAGTGCCTCGGTGGTGCCGCGGACCTCGCGGTACCGCGCCGCCATCGCGGCCGGGTCGGGCCTGGCCGGGGGTTCGATCAGGGCCGTCCTGCGGTTCGGGTTCATGGTCGCGGGTCGCCTCGGGGGGTGAGGGGCGGAAGGGTCCACTTCGCCGATCCGCTGGGATCGGAGCCGCACCAAGGATAGCAAGCCATGTGCCGCCGCTCCACGTCCCGGGTCATCGCTCCGCTCTGCCCTAGCCACCCTACGAAGGCCCGAGCGGGCCACCCCGCCCTCAGAACACCAAGACGTGGAGGAAGCTCGTCACGACCATGACCATAATCCAACCGACCCCGAGGGCACGCCCGAGGCGATCGATCCAACTCGGCTCGGTCCGCCAGTGTCCGCTGAGGGCCAGGATCAACCAGGCCGACGCCACGCCCGACCCGCACGATCTCGGGAGGAAGTAGATAACATCCCTCCAGGGGACGGCCCTCATCGGCCCGATTGGCCCGAGGGCGACCGATACGAGGTGGGGGAGATTGACAACGATCGGGATCAGGATCGCGGCGACGCTCGCGGCCGTTCCCGCTTGACCCATGATAAGGTGGAATCGAGGTCGGGGTCGGCGTAGCCTTAAGACCAGCAGGGCAACCGTCCAGGGCTCCAGGATGAGGGCAGCCCTGGAGACGCGGTAATATAAGTCGACGGACAAATCGACCACCACATTTGTGGATAGCGGCAGGGATTCCGGGTCGTAGGCTCGCCATAGGGCGGTCCCGACCGCCGTCGCCGCCACCAAGACCATCAGGTCCAGGAGCGTGAACTTCCGAGGGCCCGTTGGCTCGCTCATGCCGCCTTCTTCTGCTGCTTCTTCTTGGGGACGGCCTTGGGGTCGTAGTCGGGATTGGGCGTCGGCATCTGGGCGCCGACCGCCTTCCGCCAGGCGTGGAGCTTCTCGCGCAGCTCGGACGCCTTCTCCGGGTTGGACTTCGCCAGGTCGCGCGTCTCGCCGAGGTCATCGGCCAGGTTGTAGAGCTCGACGTGGTCGTCCTCGAAGAACTCGACCAATCGCCAGTCGCGCGCCGGATCGCCCCATAAGGTGTGGCGCCGCCGGGATGGTAGTGCGGATAGTGCCAGTAGAGGGCGTCGCGGTCGAGCTTCGTCGCGGGGTCACGCAGCAGCCCGACGAGGCTCCGGCCGTCCACCGATCGGTTGTGCCGGGCGTCGCCCGGCGTGCCGGCGATCTCCAGGAGGGTCGGATACAGGTCATTGCTGATGATCGGCTCGCGGCAGATGCTGCCGGGTTTGGTCACGCCCGGCCAGCGGATGAGCCAGGGGACCCGGACCCCACCCTCGTAGGCCGAGCCCTTGCCGGCGCGGAGGCCGATGTTGACCGTCGAGCCGGGGAGCAGGCCGCCGTTGTCCGAGGTGAAGATCACCACCGTCCGGTCGGCGATCCCCAGCGCGTCGAGCTTGTCGAGGAACTTGCCGACGCACAGGTCGAGGCTCTCGATCATCGCCGCGTAGGTGGCGTTGAAGTGCTTCATGCCGGGCTTGATCTTCGCCTTGTACTTGGCGATCAGGTCGGGCTTGGCCTGCAAGGGCGTGTGGACCGTGTACTGCGGGTTGTAGAGGAAGAAGGGGCGGTCGCGGTTGGCCTCGATGAACCGGCAGCACTCGTCCGCCAGGCGGTCGGTCAGGTACTCGCCGGGGGGTCCGTCGGCGAGCGTGGGGATGTTGTAGGGGGCGAAATAGCTCGGCGGCGAACCCTTGTGGTAGCCGGCGACGTTGACGTCGAAACCGTGTCGCGTGGGGTCGTGGTCGGGGCGGTCCCCCAGGTGCCATTTGCCGACGCTCGCCGAGACGTACCCCGCCGGCTTCAGCGCCGAGGCGATCGTCACCTCGTCGTGCGGCAGGTACTGGGTCCAGTCGGGGACCTTGAGCCTGGCCTCGGGCCGGGCGTGGCCGGGAATCCAGTCGGTGATGTGCGTCCGCGCGGGATACTTGCCGGTCATGATCGCCGAGCGGGTCGGCGAGCAGACGGTGCAGGCCGAATAGCCGTCGGTGAACCGCATCGCCGACGCGGCCAGGCGATCGATGTTCGGCGTCTCGTAGAGGTCGCTGCCGGCGTAGCCGAGGTCGGTCCAGCCCATGTCATCGACCAGGATCAGCACGACGTTCGGCGGCCGGTCCCGGGCCGAGGCGCCTTGCGCGACCGTCGTCACCGCCAGGCATGCCCCGATCAGGACCACCGCGGTCGCCGAACGGCCGACCCGGTCACGCCCCGTCCTCATCGTCCCCATCGCGCCGATCCTCTCGCCGACCCCGGCCCTCGCGAGGCCCGCCGTCGCGGTCGTCCGGGGGGTTGATCTCGTCCAGGAGGGCCCGCGACCACCCTACGACGCCCCGGTCGCGCCCGCAATGCCCCCTCGTGACGACTCGGGCGCGTGGCCGCGATCCGAGACGGACCATCTTTCCCAGAGTTCCCTTGGGTTTGCTCCCCTTGGACATCACCGAGGGAAAACCGGGCCGGCATCCCTTTTCCCGGCGGGATCGGAGCAATTCCTCGCCCCGCCGCCGGTCCCGGCCGGCCCGACCCGGCGAGGGGCCTCCTTGCGAGGTGTGCGGATATAGCGACGATCGCCGCCGGCCCGTCCCATCAATCCGGAGAATTATCTCGGAAAATTGTTGACAATCGCCGGCCTGCGATCCAAGATCCAACGTATCCCCCCCTGATTGAGGGCCTCCCGAGCACGCCGACGTCCCCCGGGCGGGGAACCGGCCGGGTCCCGAACGCAATCCCCTCCCCCCTCCCTCCCCCCCGATGACCGTCCCGGCGCCCGCGCCGGTCCACGGTCGAACCGTCCCGGACCTCCTCGTCGGACCTCGCTCGTCGAAGGCCCGTCGTCCCGCCGCGCGGGCCGCGGGGCCCGGAGGATGGCCGCCGGGTTGATCCATCCATCGATGTCGGCGCGCCGGGACCGCAGACTCCCGGGGCGGTGGGGCTGCGCGCCGAGGGAAGGCAGGCGGGGCGATGCGAGGGCCGATCGGACGCTCGGGTGCGGGATCGGCGGGCATGCGCCCGCGAGGCCCCCCGCCGGTGCGCCCCGATCCGACGACACGTCTCATCCGCCTTCCACCCGTTCGTCACCTCTCCCATGAACTGAAGGAGGAATGTCGATGATCTCGAAGCGTCGCGGTTTCACCCTGATCGAGCTGCTGGTGGTGATCGCCATCATCGCGGTCCTGATCGCCCTGCTGCTGCCCGCCGTCCAGGCGGCGCGCGAGGCGGCCAGGCGGTCGCAGTGCGTCAACAACCTGAAGCAGCTCGGCCTGGCCATCCACAACTATATCCAGTCCAACGACACGATCCCCCCCGGCGGGAGCTGGTGCTGCTCGAAGGCACCCGTCGTCGGGTCGCTCTTCCCACCGTCCGGGATCGTCCAGTTGCAGACGGCGTCGATGAAGGTCCGCCTGCTGCCGTTCATGGAGCAGCAGCAGCTCTTCAACGCCTACAACTTCATGGTTATGCCCGGCACGTACACCGATGCCATCGGCTTCGGCACCAACGTGAAGACCAACATCGCCGGCGTGACCGCCAAGAACATCACCGTCATGATCGCGCAGGTCAGCGGCTTCCTCTGCCCGTCGGACGCCAACCCGGGCAACCAGAATACGCTGACGCCCACCAGCGGCATCCCGACCCCGGTCGCCACGACCAACTACGCGAACAACCTGGGGGTCGAGCCGGTCCAGACCGGCCGCCTCAACGGCCCGACGTGGTTCCTGGGAGGGCTCGGGACCACCGACTCGTACCTGGGCAACCGCGTCACGCTGGCCAGCGTCATCGACGGCACGAGCAACACGGCCCTGTTCTCCGAGTGGGTCAAGGGGACCAACAACCAGAAGCGGGCCGGCAACAACGCCGTGTTCACCGGCGGCATGATGACCGGCAATGCCAACTTCATGCTCCAGACCGACGCGCAGAGGTGCCAGTCCGTGCCCAACACGGCGGTCGCCTACGACTTCAAGGGTGAGCTCTGGACGCACCAGGACACCGGCCGCGGCGGCGGCTACTGGCACATCACCTTCCCCAACAAGAAGTCGTGCACCGGCGGGACGAATATCGCGACCTTGACGGCCCCCGCCGGCGATGAGATCGGCGCCATGATCGGCCCGAGCTCGTACCACTCCGGCGGCGTGAACATGCTGTTCCTCGACGGCTCGGTCAAGTTCATCAAGGACAGCGTCAACCCGCAGGCCTACTACGGCATCGGCACGATCGCCGGCGGCGAGGTCGTGAACGCCAGACTCGTACTGATCCGGCCCGCGCGAGGCCTCCCGCCGCGACACCCGCCCCGCGCGGGGTCGCGGCCCCGCCCCTCCCCGCCCCACCCCCGCCCCTCCCCGCCCGCTCGCCGCGCCCCGCCCCCCCGCCCGCTTCGCCGGGCCGCGGGGCACCCCCAGGCCCCCGGAGGGGGGCCGGAAAGCATGAAAGGTCATAGGAGTAACGATCTCATCCGGTGGTTACAAAATTCCGCAGGTTTATTCTCGGAAATTTGTTGACAATGCCGGGCCCCGGTCCGAGAATCGAGCTCACGCCTTCTCGTGGGGTTTCGCCGAGGGAATTCGTCGATGCATCGGCAATGCACTCCTCCCTCTGGCCGGGCCCCGCGGCTGGTTCCTCGTCCCCCCCGGCGGATCGCGACGAACGGTCTCGGTCTTCCCGTCATCCGGGATCAGGGTCGGGCCGTCCGACCCCCGCCGCGACGCCTGTTGGGACGGGACGCGTCGGGCGGGCGCACCGACCGAGGCGCCCGCGACCGTGGACCATGAGGTCCATCCCCCCCTCCATCCGCGTCCGAGGGATGTCGACGAACGAATCTCGGGAGTGACGAAGGCCCCCTGAAGGGACATGCCGACCGCCCGGCCGTGAACTCGATCCATCGTTATCGACCGTCCGCAGTCCTCCTCAGGGTGTTCGTCAGGAGTCGGCCCCCCGGGGCCGAGATCAGCAGGGGAACCCGGCATCGCCGGGCCCATCCCGCCCGTCTCCGAAGGAGGAGCATGATGTCGAGGCGTCGTGGCTTCACCCTGATCGAATTGCTGGTGGTGATCGCTATCATCGCCCTCTTGATCGCGCTGCTGCTGCCCGCCGTCCAGGCGGCGCGCGAGTCGGCCCGCCGGTCGCAGTGCATCAACAACCTGAAGCAGATCGGCCTGGCCATCCACAACTACATCCAGTCCAACGACGTGATCCCGCCCGGCGGGAGCTGGTGCTGCTCGAGCCCCACCACCGTCACCTACCTGCCGTATCCCGGCCCCAGCATCAACACCGGGGGCAACGGCATCAGCGGCATCACGCCCTGGATGCAGCAGGCGTCGATGAAGGTCCGCCTCCTGCCGTTCCTGGAGCAGCAGGCCCTCTTCAACGCCTACAACTTCATGCTGCCGATCCAGGAGCCGAGCACCTACGCCAACCGGATCACCTACAGCAACTTCTCGTCGCAGGCCAACGCCACGGTCTGGGTGGCGCACATCCAATTGTTCCTCTGCCCCTCCGACAACAACATCGGCAACTCGACCACGATCCTGCCGCCGGGGTCGATCGCCGCTCAGGTCGGGACGTCGAACTACCCGAATAACATGGGCATGGAACCGTGGTTCTCCAACGGCCGCCTCAACGGCCCGACCTGGTACCTGGGGGGCTCTTCGGCACCACCGACGTCAACCTCGGCAACCGGATCTCGCTGTCGGGCGTCACCGACGGCACGAGCAACACCGTCATCTTCAGCGAATGGGTCAAGGGGACCAGCGGACAGAACAAGTTCGGCACCAACCTGATCTGGGCCGGCTCGCGCATGAACGGGCTGGCCAACCAGTACTTCCAGACCGACGCGCTGAACTGCAAGGCCGCGACGAACGTCCAGTACGACTACAAGGGGGAGTTCTGGACGTTGCAGGACACCGGCCGCGGCGGCGGCTACTGGCACATCACCTTCCCCAACCAGAAGGCGTGCGACGGGTCGGGCGTCTTCACCAGCAATCTCATCGGCATCAACTACAACAACAACCCCGTCGGCTCGCTGATCGGGCCGAGCTCGTCGCACCCCGGCGGTGTGAACATGCTGTTCCTCGACGGCTCGGTCAAGTTCATCAAGGACAGCGTCGCGGCGCAGCCCTACTACGCGATCGCCACCCCGTCCGGCGCCGAGGTCTTCGCCTCCGATACGTTATGATCCCCGACCCGCCTCCCCCGGCCGCGCCGGGGAGGCCCCGCGGAGGCCGATGCGAGACGACATGCGACACGATCGGCCCCGGGCCCCGGCGGCCCGCCCCGTCGCCCGGGCCGGGGGCCCGGCCCGACGCCCCAGGACCATGACCATTATGGTCATGAATGCCATCTGAACATGGCATCATCCGTGCGTCCGTTTTTCCCAACCCGTGTCCCTGGAGGAGGATTTTTGATGAGCCCGAAGCGTCGCGGTTTCACCCTGATCGAGCTGTTGGTGGTGATCGCCATCATCGCGGTCCTGATCGCGCTGCTGCTCCCCGCCGTCCAGGCGGCGCGCGAGGCGGCCCGCCGTTCCCAGTGCGTCAACAACCTGAAGCAGCTCGGCCTGGCCATCCACAACTACATCCAGTCCAACGACACGATCCCCCCCGGCGGGAGCTGGTGCTGCTCGGCGGCCCCGACCTCCGCGCGAAGTTCCCCGCCACTGGGACCCCGCAGATGCAGACGGCGTCGATGAAGGTCCGGTTGCTGCCGTTCATGGAGCAGCAGCAGCTCTTCAACGCCTACAACTTCATGGTGTCGGTGGGCACGTACACCGACGCGATCGCCTACGGCGGTAATGTGAAGAACAACGCCGCTGGCGTGACATTCAAGAACATCACCGTGATGATCGCCAACGTCAACAACTTCCTCTGCCCGTCCGACGCCAACCCGGGCAACCAGAACACCCTGACCCCGACCAGCGGCGTTCCGACCCCGGTCGCCACCTCCAACTACGCGAACAACCTGGGGGTCGAGCCGATCCAGACCGGCCGGCTCAACGGCCCGACCTGGTTCCTGGGCAGCCTCACCTCGGTCGACTCGTACCTGGGCAACCGCATCACGCTGGCCGGCGTGCTCGACGGCACGAGCAACACGGCCGTGTTCTCCGAGTTCGTCAAGGGGACCAACGGCCAGAACCGGATCGGCAACAACGCGGTCTTCACCAGCTCGACCGGGATGACCGGCAACGCCAACTTCATGCTCCAGACTGACTCGCAGAACTGCCAGACGCAGACGGTGGTCGGCTACGACTACAAGGGGGAGCTCTGGACGCAGCAGGACACCGGCCGCGGCGGCGGCTACTGGCACATCACCTTCCCCAACAAGAAGTCGTGCTCCGCCTTGACGTTGATCACGACCCTGACGGCGCCCACCGGCAATGAGATCGGCGCCATGGTCGGCCCGAGCTCGTACCACTCCGGGGGCGTGAACATGCTGTTCCTCGACGGCTCGGTCAAGTTCATCAAGGACAGCATCGGCCCGCAGCCGTACTACGGGATGGCGACGGTCGCCGGCAGCGAGGTCGTCAGCGCCGACAGCTTCTGACCCGATCGGGGTGATCGAGACCTTCGGCCATCCCGACCCGATCCCGTCCCGGCCGCGATCCGACCCTCGCCTCGGCGAGGTCGGTCGCGGCCGGGGGATTTTTGCGACGTCCGGCCCACCCCGCCGCGCCTCCCTCTCCAGTGTGGCTCGCCTCGCATCGCCCACCGCCCCGCTCGGGTGATGACGAGGGGGGCGTGTCGGGGTAGCCTGCCCACGTCCTCGTGGGCATCAGGACGGCCGGTCCCGTCGTCGAAGGAGGTTCCGAGCGATGGGCGGATCGCGATCCTGGGCCGGGTTGATCGTCTCCCTGCCGCTGGTCCTGGCGGGATCGGCGGCGGCGGACGTCGGCGACCCGCAGGTGCGGACCGATCATCCGTGGTATCCCGGCGAGCTGGCGTGCTCGACGTTCGACCGCCTGGCCGCGACGCAGGCCGAGGTCTTTCGCCGGGTCACCGGCGCACGGCCCGAGACCGACGAGCAGAAGGCGCTGGCCTCGTGGCTGTGGCGTGGGGCCCACTACTGGCACGGCGAGGAGGGGGCCGAGGACCTCTGGGACCAGGGCTTCGGCCGCGGCGGCGACACGCGGACCCGCGACTACTGGACCGGCCTGTTCGCGCACGGCTTCGGCCTGTGCGGCACGACGCACTCGCAATGGACGGCCGAGATCGAGGCGCTGCTCGGCCACGGGCGGGCCCGCGGCGTGGGGGTCGAGGGGCACAACGCCTTCGAGGTCTTCTTGACCGGCGGCCCCTACGGCGACGGCAAGTGGGCCCTGCTCGACCACGACCTCTCGACGGTCGTCTACGACCCGGAGGGGCGCGCGCTGCTGTCGGTCGCCGAGGTCCGCAACGACCTCGACCGCCTGATCGATCGCACGTTCCGCCCCGATCGGCAGCACGGCTGGCCGGTCTGCGGGTTCGACCCGCGCGACGGCCTGTCGTATCGCCAGTTCAACGTCGCCGAGTACCTGCCCGGCTACGCCGGCGCCCCGCCGATGGTCCACCTCCGCCGCGGCGAGTCGCTCCGCCGCTACCTGAAGCCCGGCCTCGACGACGGCAAGACGTTCGTCTTCTGGGGCCGGAACTACAACACGGCCGGCATGCCCGGCCCCGAGCGAGCGCACACCTGGGTCGACCAGCCGGATCGGATGCACGGTTCGCCCGGGGTGGCGGGTTATCGCCCGGGACAGGCGCGGTTCGCGAACGCCGTCTACACCTATCGCCCCGACTTCGCCTCCGGCGACTACCGCGAGGGGGCGATCGACGAGGGCCCCGACCACGTCACCTTCGAGTTCTACACCCCCTACATCATCGCCGCGACCCCTCCCGACCGCCGCGCCCTGGGGCATCTACGAGCCCGGGTGCCGCAACGGCCTGGTGCTCCGCGGGCGGGGGGATCGACTGCGCGGTGGCGATCTCCACCGACCAGGGGGCGTCGTGGCAGGAGTGCGGGCCCCTCGCCGACGGGCTCGACCTGACCGACCGCGCCAAGGGGCACCGCCAGTATTTCCTCCGCCTCGGCGCGGGGGCCGATCGGCTCCGGGGCGCCGGCCTGGAGATCGTCACGACCTGCCAGGCCAACGCCTCGATCATGCCCCGCCTGAAGGACGGCGGCTCCCTCGTGTCGTTCGAGGCGACGAACCGCGCCCTGGTCTCGGCGGGCCCGAACCGCGACCAGGCGCAGGCGCACCTCGTGGCGGGAGGGTTCGAGACCCCCTCGGCCACCCTGAAGCTCGCCTCGCCCCGGGGCGAGCCGGCGGTGGCCATCGTCGCCGCGGAGCACGTCCGTTCGGGCAACCCGCCCCGGCCCGAGATCAAGTATCAGATCGAGTATTCGACCGACGACGGCGCCTCGTGGCGGCCGATCGTCGCCGACTGGTCGGTCGCGCGCCGCGGCCGGGAGCCGTCCGACTTCTGGTCGCAGGGCCTCTGCTGGGGCGCGGCCGAGGTCGCCGCCGCCGGGGTTACTTCGATCCTCGTCCGCTTCCGCAACGACGGCGGCCGTCCGATCGCCCGGTGCGAGGCGCACCTGGTCTACCGCACGACGGGCACCGACGCGACCGAGGTCACCTTCGCCTGGGACGACGACTCCGGCCCGCACCGTGCCTCGCATCCATTTTCGGGCGCGGCCCCGCCGCCCTGGGAGGTCGCCACCGGCCGCGACGTCCGCACGCGATGGGTGGAGATGCGCCCCCGGCCCGCCCCGGCCCGCGCGGATTGAGCGGCCCCGATTTTCCACAATCGAGTGGACGTCGGGCCCGATCCGGAGATCAAATCGATGCTGGGGAAATCCGGACCGGGGACCGTCCCCGTTCGATCTCATCGCTCATCGGGCCATCCTCCACGGGTCATCTTGCCTCAAGGAGTGATTCGGATGAGACGTCAGCGCCGCGGGTTCACGCTGATCGAACTGTTGGTGGTGATCGCGATCATCGCCGTGCTGATTGCCCTGCTGCTGCCGGCGGTGCAGGCGGCGCGCGAGGCGGCCCGGCGGTCGCAATGCGTCAACAACATCAAGCAGTTGAGCCTGGCCGTCGCCAACTACAACGACGTCAACGGGGCCCTGCCGCCCACGGCGAGCGCGCTGGTGTCGGGCCGGCTCCCGGGCCAGCAGAACAACCACTCGATGAAGCTCCGGATGCTCCTCCACCTGGAGCAGGTCGCGGCCTACAACGCGATCAACCAGTCGTTCGCGATCGACGACAACTCCAACCTCACCGTCTCGGTCATGAACATCCCCTCGTTCAACTGCCCTTCGGACACGAACAACCCCGGGAGCAACAAGGGGCCGCAGCAGTATTTCCCGCCCCCGAACGGCCCGCTGACCCCGGAGGGTGAGACCAGCTACGGCAACAACATCGGCACGACCCCTTACCTGAATCAGGTTGGGGGCAGCGGCAAGTTCGACGGCCCCGCCTATGCAATCGGCAACCTGAGCCTCGGGCCCGTCCTGACGATGGCGTCGATCCAGGACGGGACCTCGAACACGGCCATGTTCAGCGAGTGGGTCAAGGGCAAGGGTTCCGGGGGCAACGTGGCGGTCAACAGCGCCTCCATCGTCGGCGACGGCGTGTATATCATCTACACGATGGGCATCGCGTGGAATGATGCGTCCGTGAGCAACAAGGGTTCGATGCAGCTCACCCTGCAATCGATCTACACGACGTGCCAGGCGGCCACCACGAGGGGCTGGGACATCAAGGGTTATTCGTGGGCCCAGCAGAACATGGGGGTGGGCGGCGGCTATACCCATGTGATCCCCCCGAACGGGAAGTCCTGCTTCTTCTCGACCCCCAAGCCCGACTGGGGCAAGAGCCTCATCGGCTCCAGTTCGAATCACTCGGGCGGCGTAAACGTGGGATACCTCGACGGCTCGGTCCACTTCATCAAGAACAGCATCAACCCGGGCACCTGGGGGGCCCTGGCAACCTACAACGGCGGCGAAGTTCTCAGTGCCGACAGCTACTGAGGTCCAGGGACGACGATGACCCGCACGCGGTGGGCCCGGCCGGGTCGGTCGTGGTAGCATGGGGCCGCACCGGATCGACCGACCCGACCGAGGCGACGAGGCCCCATGACGCATCCCTGGCACGACGTGACCCCGGGCGAGCACCTGCCGCAGGAGTTCAACACGCTGGTCGAGATCCCGATGGGGTCGAGCGTCAAGTACGAGCTCGACAAGCGCACCGGCCTCCTGCGGCTCGACCGCGTCCTGTATTCGGCCGTCTACTACCCGGCCAACTACGGATTCATCCCCCAGACCTACGCCGAGGACGACGACCCGCTCGACGTGCTCGTCCTCTGCCAGGAGGCCGTGGCGCCGATGACGCTGGTCACGGCGCGGGCGATCGGCCTGATGACGATGGTCGACAGCGGCAAGAGGGACCACAAGATCCTGGCCGTCGCGCTGGGGGACCCGGAGTTCAACAGCTTCCGCGAGGCGTCCGAGCTGCCGCCGCACCGCCTGACCATGCTCCGCCGCTTCTTCCAGGACTACAAGCAGTTGGAGGGCAAGTCGGTCGAGGTCGACGAGTTCCAGCCCTCGGCGCTGGCCATGCCGATCATCGAGGAGTCGCTCCAGCGCTACAGCCATCTCCGCCGCAAGGGGTTCCACTGAGATGCGCGCCGCGGTCATCGGCGGTTCGGGTCAGATCGGCGGCTGGCTCCTGCGGGCGCTCGCCGACCGCGGCCACGAGGCCAGGGGCACCTACGCCACCGCCCCCTTCGACGGCCTCGACCCGCTCGACACCGCCGACCGGGCCGCGGCGACCGCCTGGCTCCGCGCGCATCGCCCCGACGTGGTCTTCTACCCGGCCGGCTTCACCTGGGTCGACGGCTGCGAGCGCGACCCGGCCCGCGCCGGGCGGCCAACCTCGACCAGCCGCTCGACCTGGCCCGCGCCGTGGCCGGTCTCGGGGCCCGGTTCGTCTACTACTCGACCGACTACGTCTTCGACGGCCGCGACGGGCCCTACGACGAGACGAGCCCGACCCGCCCGCTGTCGGCCTACGGCCGCGCCAAGCGCGACGCCGAGGTCGCGCTGGCCGAGGCGCTCGGACCGTCGGTGTTGATTTTTCGCACCGCCTGGGTTTACGGTCCTGAACGCCAGGGGAAGAACTTCGCCTACCAGCTGGCGCGGGCGCTGGCCGACGGCAAGGCGCTGCCCTGCCCCTCGGATCAGGTCTCCAGCCCGAGCTACGGCCCCGACGTGGCGCTGGCCTCGGTCCGCCTGGCCGAGGAGGGCGCATCGGGCCTCGTCCACGTCGCCGGCCCCGAGGTGATCGACCGCCCCCGGTTCGCGCGGGCCCTGGCCGAGTCGTTCGGGCTCGACGCGGGGCTGATCGTCGCGCGGACGACCGCCGAGCTCGGCCAGGGTGCCCCTCGGCCCCTCCGCGGCGGGCTGCTCACCCCCCTGCTGGACGCCCGGCTGCCGGGCCTGATGAGGCCCCTGCCCGCCGCGCTGGACGATTTCAAGTCCCGCCTCGACGACCCCCGGGGCTGGGCCCGCCCCCTGGTGCCGCCCTGATTTTCCCCCGCGCCGGTGGAATTTACGACCGAGCCGTCGGACCGCCGTCCTCCGGCCACTCCCCCGTTGATAAAAACATGTATAAATATGTCGATGTTTAAATTATGTCAAAATTTATCTATCATCATCGATCGCCCGGGTTGGGGTATGGGACCTCGCCCGCTGGCGCACCCCCCCCCGAATCGCGCGGGCGCGGCAGCCCCGGCCCCCCGCCCGGGAGATGGTCATCCCGAGGGGGTCCGTCCGACGCGCCCCCGGAAGGCCCCAGCCCGTGCTTATAATGAGAAGCGGCCATATCAACGCATGGATGTTCGATGTCGCGTGCGGGGGAGGATCGTCGTCCCCGGGACCGTTCGGAGCGCTCCAGAGCGGGATCGAGCGGTCGCGTGTCGTCAACGTCGGTGCGGTTCAGGTTGAAAAAAGCTCGACAGTTTCGGAAAATTTATGTTGACTATGAGCGGTCCTTGACCCATCATCGTGGTCGCCCCGTCGGGATTGAGTGTCCCCCGGGGCCGGACGGAGTCGAACCCGGTGAGCGGAACTGTGGGCTACCCCCGGGGAAATTATCGCCCGACCGAGGTCGTCGAGGGGCTCGGAGGGGGGGGTGCGACGACACCCCCCGCGGCCCGAGGGTGCGCCCGTCTTGATGAGCGTCGACCGCCGGGGAAACCCTGCCGCCGCCGGACGATTCCCGTCCTGGAACCTGGGTCGAGGCGGCTCCGAGCCGCACCCGTCCGGAGTCCATATGCCCCCGGCCTCCCGTCGCCGACGACGGGACGGCCCCTTGCCGTCGCCCATGTTCCGTGGAGGAGTGGTAACATCACTTCGGATGAGAGGACGAACCGAACCATGAGAAAGCATCTTCTCGCAGTCGCCTGCCTCGCTTCGCTCGGCCTGGCCTCGTCGGCCAGCGCCACCACGATCCTGCAGTTCACCCAGCAGAATGTCGGGACCGATTTCGTCACGGCGACCACCTCGGGCGGCGTGACGACCATGACCACCGACTCACCGACGACCCCGGGGTTCATCCCCGTCAACCTCACGAACCTCGCGGGCATCACCGGTCCGGGGGGGAACTCAACGGGCTTCGAACAATTCACGAACGTCAAGAGCACCGGCACCGCCACCACCGCCGGCGGGCAGATCACCCAGACGTATTCCGGGACGATTTCGTTCTATGGCGCCGTCGCCGGTGGGGCTGGTGTCCCGGCGTCGCTATTCCTCCAGGCGGCGTTCGGGGTCGGGAACTTCAATGGCCCGACGGGCGGTTCCTCGGCGACGCTCAATGGGAGCCAGCCGCCCGATACCGTGACATTCACCTCCGCTTTCCCCGCGATCCAGGCCCTGATCACGGGCTCGGCCTCGAGGGCGATCGCCCTGGGCTTCTCCAACATCTTCCCGGCCCTCGGGACCACCGGGACCGCCCTCAACGGCTTCTCGGCGAATAATGCGGGCACGTTCTCCACCGGCGCGATCCCCGAGCCCGCCACCCTGATCTCGTCGGGCATGGCCCTCCTGGTCGGGCTCGGCTGCTACGGGTGGCGCCGTCGCAAGTAAGTCGATCGAGGCCCGAGGTCTCCCGACCTAGCGCCCCGCGTTATCCCCGCGAACCCCGGGCTCACCGCCCGGGGTTCGCTTTCGTTTCGGGACCTCGCCCCCGGCCCGCGGCCCCTCATCCACGGCCCTGATGGTCACGACCCCGGCGGTGTACCGCGTGCCCATCCCTCGCCGGGGTCGTGAAGCGCGGGACGGGCGGGGGCCCGGCCCGTCTGGACCCGCCCGGGCATCCGTCCCCGGGAGCGTCGTCGGCCCGAAGATTTTCCCCACCTCGTTGTCCGCTTGGATGAGTCGATTCCGACTATCGGCGGGCCGATGGGGTCATCGAGGGGATTCCCCTCCACCTCGTCGGCGGCGTGGATGGTAGCCCGGGAGCCGGTCGGTGACCTCGATCCGCCGCGGCGAGGCGGAGATGGGAGGGCGGCGCTTCCGAGGGAGACCGTTGCGTCCGCGTCTCGCGGGCCCGGAGAGGAGGCGTCCGTGCGCGGCCCCGGCCGGGAGGTGGAGGACCTGGTGACCTCGAACTCGCCGCGGGGACCGGCAGCGGTGGATGATCACGCCGCGCGATGCGATTGTGGGCCGAGCGAGATGATGGGGTCGAGTCCGATCCGGCGGGGATCGGCCTGGGCCGCCGGAGCATCGGATGATCCGGTGGGATGCGCGGAGACGGCCGGTCCCGCAGATGTCCCGGGCCGGTCCCGTCCCCGTGGCCTGCGGGCCCTCCCCGGGTGGCGACCCTCGGCGGCGGGAAACGAGGGGGCCCCGACCCTGGGGCCCCGATCGCGAACATAAGGTCGATCAGGCGGGCAATCGTTGCCTCGCCGCAGACTGGGGGGGCGACGATCCTCACCAGCTCCAAGTGGGGACGCTGTTGTACGCCGTGACGTACACGTCGCTGTACGCGGTGACGTTGTCGTTGGGACCGTTGTACGCGTACACGTTGCTGGCGCCGCCGCGGGCGTCGTAGGAGTTGTTGTCGCCCCAGAGCACGACATAGTTGTACGCCGAGCCGCCCTTGAAGGTGTTGTTGCCGCCGTTGCCGGTGGCCACCATGTTCAGGCCGGCGTCGTTCTCGAGGTAATCCCCACCCCCCGAGCCGCCGTTGTAGGTGACCCAGGAGATCTGGCTGCGGTCGAACTGGTAGTACTGGTTGTCCGTCCAGACATCCACGCTCTGGCCATTCGCATCGTTCCAGACATACGTCTGGTTCTGCGAGGCCTGGGGCGCGTTGATGGTGAGCGTGCCCCACTGGACCGAGACGTTGGACAGCAGGTTCCGACCCTCCATCGACTCGACGCCGACCCGCGCCCGATGCCGGTGGGGGGAGCGATCCGCGTGGCAGGCCCGGGAGATCTTGCGATCGCGACCGAAGATGCGGCTGAGGAATTGCATGGGAAACCCTCTCCTGGAGTTCGTGGGGACGCCCCGGCCTGCGCGGGCCGAGAAAGGATGGCGTCACCCGTCAACGTTGAAGACCCGAGGCGGAACATCGCCTCTCCGGCGGAGACATGAGGGACCGCTCGACGACCCCCGTCTTGGGAGCACGCGGCGTCCGGAGAATAAATAGTTCACCTTCGAGTGCCTGTCAGGCGAGATCCGTTCGTTTGACATGCGAAAACCTCGAAACGGACGATCATCTGATCGATTCCGGGCCGGCCACGTGGCCGGCCCGGGCGCGACGGGGTCCAGCAGATCCGGCCCTCGGGGCCGGACGCCGGTGATGCCGAATTGTCGGACTCGTGGCACTCCCACCGGGCGCCGACCGTGCCGGTCGGGCCCCCTGGGAGGTTTGCGAAACGGAGGTCTACTTGGAGCTCGTCAGGGTGGGAGAATAGCGGAGTGCGGTGGCGCCGATCGCCCCTTCGGGATCGATTGACCGACGTGAGGTTCTCCCGTCGAACTCACGCCTTGGATGCCACCGGTAGCCTCCCGGGGGGGACGGGAGGCCTTCGAAACCATCGCTCGGACGGAATCGGTCCCCCTTGGACGCGTCCGCGATCGGGCGGACATCGGTCATCACCGTGATGACCCGAACACCACGCGAACACCGAAAAAAGCCGATTTACATAAGAGCATACGTTGCGAAACGTGTTTTTTTGGACGGCTCCTAATCATTATCGCGCCGCGCGAGGAAATCAAGTAGCCATCTCGGATTTTTTTCCGGCCCGGCCCCGTCGCATCCACCCACGATTGGGATGTAACCCCCGCCGGTGTAATATATTAGATAACAAAAATAAGTCATCATAAGATCACGTGGCCAGGAAGGTTCTCTTAGCCTCTTCCGATCATCGCCGCACGGGACGGAAAAATCAAGCAGGGCGCCGGGATTTCTCCCGCCACCCCCGATCGGCGCCCCGGGGATCGACCGGCGAGGCATCCTCGCCGGCGCCGCTGATCGACCCGGGATCGGTTCCCGCGGCCGGGCGCGATCGAGGCCCTCCCCATCATCGTCCCCCCGCCCCCGCGGGCGCCGTCAAATCGGCCCGCTCCCCATGCCGTGATTCGACCGCCGGTCGGCGACGAGGCCGGGCCGCGCACGGGAGGGGGCCTTGAGCAATCTTCCAAAGATCGCCCCGATCATCCCCCCGGCACACCGGAGGTCGCGGGCCACGCCGCCTTCGATCATTCGATTTCTCAGCACGCCATAGGAACAGGCGTCACATCGATCCGATGAACGATCCGGAAGCTGGCTGCTTCCCCCGCCGCTGCGACCGTCACCGCCGGCGCGATGATGCTTTCCGGCAACATCCTCACGCCCTCGACGCCCCGAGAAACATCGGTGCTCAAGCGTGCGGGGGGGGGGTAGGTTCCGGGCGGCTCGGACGTTTTCCGCCCTGTTTTCAAGGTTTACGACGTCGCCCACGGCCCCCTACGGCCCCGGAAGGAGGGGGCGCGTTGCGTGCAGGCAGCATCATCGAATACAGGATGAAACATACAATTCAAAATCTAGAATGCTTACATTGACCACGAGGCGTTGTTGACCCATCATCGTTTCTGCTACCGCCCTGCCGATCACGCTCGGGGGTGACGAGGGGGGAGAGCACGGGCCGCGGGAGAAGCCGGTCGGCCTCCCGCGGTCGTCCCTCGCCCGATCGCGATGGCGGCGGGCGCGCGCCGGGGAGGACGAGGCCCCTCCCCCGCGGACCAGGGTCGCGAGATCCAGAAAAGGAGGTCGATTGAACGGATGAGGCCACCTGCCGTCGGTTGATTTCGGCCCGGGATGGTGCCGAAACCCATACAGCCAGCAAGGAGGCCGGAGCCTGCCAACCCCGGCTCCCCGCTGGCCGCCTGGCGCCGAGTCCGGGAAGGCCACCCGTAGTCATCATCGTGTGCCTCGTGACCATTGAGATCTGGAAGGGAGACTCACAGCATGAGACGGCATCTTGCACTCGCAGCTACGCTCCTCGCCCTCGGCGCGGTCGGATTGCCGGCCGGCGCGGCGCCGCTCCCCCCGGGGTCGACGTTGATCCCCCCCTACTCCGCCACGGCGGAGACCGGGACGCTGCTCGCCACGACCACGCAGTCCTTCACCACCGACGGCGCCACCCCTCTGATCGGCACGCTGACCTCGTCGGTGTACAACAGCACCGGCTTGCCGGGCGGGACGCTCGATTTCGTGTACCAGGTGTCGGTCAGCCCCAGCTCGACGGTCGCCCTCGAAGGCCTCAGCGTGGGCAACTTCGCGGGCGTGACGATCCTCAACGCGGCCGTGGTCGGGCCCGGCAATCAGCCGACGGACATCACCCGCCCGTCGAATCCGAACCCGAACGCCAACGGCGCGACGGTCCACTTCGACTACACCAACCCGAACGTCCTCGCCATCGGGGCGACCTCGCCGACGTTCATCCTCCGCACCGGCCTGACGGGCAGCCAGTACTCGCTGGCGCTCAACGCCTCGGCGCAGGACACCCTGTCGGTCAATGTGAACGCCTACGGGCCGACCGCGGTCCCCGAGCCCTCCTCGGTGGTCATGATGGGCATCGGCGCCGTCGCGCTGTGCGGCGTGGCGCTGCGCCGCAAGGCCAAGGCGGCCCGCTGAGCCGGGCCCCGGGACGTCCGTCGCCCGGCGCCTGAGCCTGCCGGGCCGGATTGCAACCGATTCGCCGACGACGGTCCCCCCCACCACGCCCCCACGACGCCCGTCGGCGGGGGCGTCGTGGCGCGCCGGGACTCCCTCCCCCGCGGCGCCCGCCTCCGGGTCAGGGCCAGAGGACGGCCTGGCGGCGGGCGAAGTCGTGGCGCGCGACCAGGTCGCACAGGGCGCGGGCGATCTTCTCGCCGCCGGCCGAGGAGGGCTCGATCGGGGTGGCGAAGTCCTCGTCGCCGGTGCAGACGGCGCGGAGGTCGATCAGGGGGAAGCGCTGGTCGTGCGCGGCGCGGACGATGGCGTCGTTGAACAGCGCCAGCGCCGCGACCGCCTCGCGCTGCAAGGTCGCGTCGGGGAAGCGCGGGTTGTAGATCGTGCAGACGGCGGCGGCGGTGCCCCTCGCGTCGAGCACCCGGAGCAGGTCGCGGTAGCAGCCCTCGAAGCGGTCGCGGATGTCGGCCAGCAGCCGCATCCCCTGGCCGACCGTCTCGACCCGCTGGCCCAGCGCCGACGCCTCGCCGAGCAGGTCATTGCCGCCGACGCTGAGGATCAGGTGGGTGGCATCGGCCGGCGCCCGCTCGAGCTGGCGGGGGATGTCGCCGATCATGCTCCCGTCGGCGGCGACCAGCGTGGCCCTCCAGCCGTCGGGCAGCCCGACCCGGACGTGGTCGAGGACCGTCGTCCCCGTCGCGACGTAGGCCGCATTGTCGAAGGTGGAGTCGCCGAGCAGGACGAGATGCCCCATGTCACGTTGCTCCCCGATCGCAGCCGGGCCCCTCCGTCCTCCTCGGGAAACGCCCCGGACCACGCACCTCGAACCCGGCCCGCCCCGCAAGGCACGGTCGGGATTGAGTTTGGATTCCCGCGCACGTCGTCGTGACCTGGCACTATAGGTAAGGGCCGGGGCGTCACGAGTCAACTCATTCTTCCCCGGGAGGCAAGCGCAACGAGGTGGCCCAGGACCCCCCCCAGCGTGTTCAGCAGGACGTCGTCGACGTCGGCGACCCGGCGGCCGGAGGAGTACTGGAGCACTTCGATCAGCGCCTGAGCGCCAGGGACAGCAGGGCGACGCGCGCGATGCCCGTGCGCGGGCGCAGCAGGGGGATCAGGAACCCGAACGGGATGAAGGCGGCTACGTTGCCGAGGACGTTCACCACCATCGGCCAGCCGCCGGCGCCCAGGAAGTGCGCGATGGTCGCCAGCGGCACCCGGTTGAACCGCGCACCGGGCGGGAGCACCGCGCCGGTCCACCGGACCAGCGTCAGGTCGAGCAGCAGCGCCAGGTAGGCCACCAGCAGCAAGGCGACGTTGGACCTTCGCAACCGAGCATCCCTCCCGGTGGCCGGCGCATCGCGAAGGGGACCGCGCCGCGCTCAGGGCGAGAGATCCTGGATGAGCTGTTCGAGGGTGCGGAAGTTGACCGGCTTGGTCAAGTGGTGGGCGAAGCCGGCCTCTCGGCTGCGGCGGCGGTCGTCCTCGGAGCCGAACCCGCTCAGGGCGATGCCGCGGACCTGCCGGAGCCGCTGCATCAGCTCCAGGCCGCTGCCGTCGGGCAGGCCGATGTCGCTGATCAGCAGGTCGAAGGTCTCGCGGGCCGCCAGCTCGAGCGCGGCGCGGACGGTATCGGCGGTCGT
This sequence comes from uncultured Planctomycetaceae bacterium, assembly GCA_963708145.1. GTDB lineage: Bacteria > Planctomycetota > Planctomycetia > Isosphaerales > Isosphaeraceae. The sequence goes on from OY970189.1 coordinate 2,841,201, forward strand.
GACGTCGTGGCCCTGCATCCGGAGCAGCCGGGACATGGCGCGGCGGGTGTCCTCGTGGTCCTCGACGAGCAAGATCCGCAGGGCGGCCGACGGCCCCGGCGCGACGCCGTCGAGGGCGGGCACCCCGTCGCGTCGCGGGGAGGCCCCGGGCGGGGGGGTCGTCTCCAGGGTGACGGTGAAGGTCGCGCCGCGGTCCGTGCCGGCGCTGGAGGCGACCAGGGTGCCGCCGTGCATCTCGACCAGGCGCCGCGAGATCGTCAGCCCCAGCCCGAGCCCGCCGAACCGTCTCCGCAGGGTCTGCTCGGCCTGCTCGAACGGGTGGAAGATCCGCCCCAGCATGTCGGGCCCGATGCCGACGCCGGTGTCGCTGACCTCGACGGTCAGCGTGCCCGGCGCCGGGTTGGCGGAGCGGACGACGATCCGGCCCCCGGCGGGGGTGAACTTGACGGCGTTGTTCATCAGGTTCCAGAAGACCTGCTGCATCCGCGCGGGGTCGGCCCAGACGTGGTGCTCGGCGGCCTCCAGCGCGAGCACGACGTCGATCGGTTTGGCCTCGGCCTCGCCCCGCGCGATCTCGCGGACGTCGCCCAGCGATTCGTGGACGTCGAGCGCCTCGGGGTCGAGCGCGACCTCGCCGCGGCCGAAGCGGGTCAGGTCGAGCAGGTCGTCGATGACGCGGGCCTCCATCTCGACGTTGCGGCGGATCATGCCGATCAGGCCGCGGAGGTCGGCCGGCAGGTCGTCGGCGCCGCGCAGCGAGGTGACGGTCGCCAGCACGGGGGTCAGCGGGGTGCGCAGCTCGTGCGACAGGACGGCCAGGAAGTGGTCCTTGGCGCGGCTGGCGGCCTCGGCCTCCTCCTTCGCCTGGCGCAGCTCCTGCTCGGCGTGCTTCCGGTCGGTGACGTCGATCGTGACGCCGTCGAACCGCGACGGCGTCCCCGCCGGGTCGCAGAAGACGTGCCCCAGGGCGCGGAGCCAGCGGACGCGCCCCTCGGGGGCGACCGTGCGATACTCGATGTCGTAGGCGCCGTGCTCGGCGACCGCCCGGTCGATCACCGCGCGGGTCCGCTCGCGGTCGTCGGGGTGGAGCCGCTCGTAGAACGTGTCGATGGTCACCCCGGCGTCGGGCGGCAGGCCGAAGTGCTCCTTGCACTTGGCATTCCAGGTGAGCGTGCCGAACGGCAGGGGGCAGTGGAACGTGCCGAGCTGCGACGCCTCGACGGCCAGCGAGAGCCGCTCCTCGCTGGCCCGCAACGCCTCCTCGGCGCGGCGACGGCCGGTCAGGTCGCGGATGAACCCGGTGAACATCGGCGGCCCGTCGCGCGGGACGCGCGTGATCGCCGAGCTCGACGGGGAACTCGGTCCCGTCGGCGCACATCGCGACCGTCTCGACCCGGCGGCCGAGGAACCTCCCCTCCCCCGTGGCCAGGTGGCGCGCCAGCCCCTCGGCGTGCCGCCCCCGCAGCGCGGGGGGGATGACTAGGTCGGCCATCACGCGGCCGAGCACGTCGTCGCGACGGCGGCCGAACATCTGCGCGGCCGCCGGGTTGAACTCGACGATCCGGCCGCGGTCATCGATGCCGATGATCGCGTCGAGCGACGACTCCAGGACCGACGTCTTCCGCGCCTCGCTCTCCCGCAGCGCGGCCTCGACCTGCGCCCGCCGGACGACCTCGCCGGTCAGCTCCGCGACCTTCTCGTTCAGCAGGGCGAGCCGCCCGGCCGGGTCGTCGGCGGGCGACAGCCGGATCAGCAGCAGCGCCGGCTCGGGGGGCCGGCCCTCGCGGAGCCGGGCCCCTCGCAGAGGCACCGGATCGGCGGGCCGTCGCCGCGAGACACGCCGAACGAACCGGCGACCATCTCGCGCATCCCCGCGCAGGCGATCAGGTAGCGCGCGACCGCCTCGGGATCGTCGTCCACCAGCTCGGACAGCCGACGCCCCCCCACCGCCCCGGGATCAAGGCCCAGCAGGCGCGTCGCCCCCGGGTTGGCGGCGACGATGACTCCTTCGCCGTCGACCATCAGGATCGACTCGGGCAGCAGGTCGAGGACCTGGAGGTATGGCTCAATGGACACGGCTCGCGTTGGACCCCCGGCGTGATCCCGCCCCGATCGGCCTCACGGCCGCTCCGAATCCCCCAGGTTGACCTTACGCCATCATCACCGAGCCGACCCCACCCGGGGCCGCGACCCCGGGACTCATCCGACCGTTCACAAAAGTCCGCCCGCCCGGCGAAACGTCGGTCTTCGGCACCGAGGCCCGCTCGGCACGATCTTCACACGCCGAGATCGAAGCCCATCCCCTTAATATGCATGGTTGCATGCATAATTGCTGCGGCCGCCACGGTTTTTTTCAATTTTGTTAAGCAAATCAGATACCGCCGGCCACGAAGTCCCGGGGATCTCGCCCGCCGATGAAAGCTTTTCCAAGACCCCTTGTAAATTCGAGCGAGAGACGCGGCGGTGACGGGGAGAGATACGGCAGGAATATCGGTGCCGTCGGCGCGACGCGAACGGGGTTGGTCGTGATTGCCCTGTTTTCGCGCGATGGCCCGGGGTTTGCAACGGCTGGCGGCCGTCAGCGACCCCGCTGGAACTCCGGATGGGGAGTCCGCATCCCCCGATTCCCCCGGAATCTCCTCGATGGCGATGTGAACGGCATCACTCGGCCCGGACCGACCGAGCATCCGTGCGCGCTCGATTGGGCGGCTACCTTCCGGGGCCAGGGTCGTCGGGGGCTCGCGGCCGACGGCCCAGGAGGCGGCGTTACTCAAGAGGCGGCGGATATGGTCGAGCTGGAAGTCGTCGGGATGGCCGAGCGAGGTGTCGAAGACGCGCCCGCCGGCCGGAGACAGGTGGGTCCGGGCGACCGGCTCGGGAGGCTGGCCGGGGAGGGTGCCGATCAGCAACGGCCGGGCCGACGTGGCGAGCGGTACGACCCGGCGGGGCGAGCCGTGACCGGCGAGCGCCGCGGGATCGACCCCCGCGAGGATCGGGTGCGATCGCGCGTCGGGGCGGAGGTGATGCATGGGCGTCCCGCCGCGAGGGGCGGCCGGGGTGCGCACGCGACGCGACGGACCTCGCCGGTCGTGCCCGCGACGTCAGTCGCCGCCGTTCCCCCCGGCGGGCTGGACGCGGACCACGGTCCGGGGCCCGGGGGCGGGGTGAATGCCAGCGAAAGGTCGGGGAAGCGATGGCGGCCGACGCCCGCCGGCAGGTTGCCGGCCTCGCGGCCGCGGCCGGTGCCGTCGACCAAGCGTCGCGCCGACGGGCCGCCCCCGGCGTCGAAGCGCTCCACCTCGATCAGGGGGTGGATCACCTCCTCCACCTTCCCGTCGGAGAAGGCGTGCTGCAGGGCCCCGTCGTGCAGCGCGTTGGCGATCGCGGCCAGGATCATCCCCTGGTCGAGCGTCAGCACGTGCTCGCAGACCTGGCCCGAGCGGACGTCGACCGCGTCGTAGAACCCGTACGGCCCGTAGAGCGTCGGGAAGCGGTCGGCCAGGGCGCGGAGGTTCGAGAGCACCTCGCGCGGGGCGAACGGCAGCGCCAGGAACGAGGCGTGCGGGGTCACGACGCTGGCCGACGGCGTCGGGAAGGTCGCCACCCCCAGCGCGGGGACGCCGAACGCCTTGTAACCCCCGGCCGGGTCGCAACTCGCCGAGATGCCCCACGACCCCAGCCGCGCGTCGCGCAGGCCATACTCGATCTGGGCCCGCACGTAGAGCGGGTGGTTGACCCCCCAGCTCGCCGGGGCCCAGGCGGCCTCGGGCACGAACAATGGCACCATCAGCGCCTCGAACATCGTGCCGTCCCAGCTCGGGACGATCCGCATCCCGCGGTAGGTCGCGCACCCCTCCGCCACCGGCACGCCCAGGTACACGCGGGCCGGCGAGACGGTCTCCGGCCCGACGCGCCACATCCGGAAGTAATGGTCCTTGGGGATCTGCCCCCGCGCGATCGCCACGTAGCTGACGATCCGCGGCTCGGAGTTCAGCATCCCGTAGTGGAACGAGGCGTACGACCCGTCGTCGGGCCAGTAGCCGCCCCGGATCAGCCCCGGGTGCGCGACCGGGTCGGAGGCGTCGAACGGGTCGTAGAAGAAGCCGAAGTCCATCGGCGCCAGCAGCGCCTCGACCGCGTCGCGGAGCTCGGGCCGGACGTTCTCGACCATCATCAACGCGGCGGCCAGCCAGCCGTTGTCGACCGACGACAGGAACGGCCGCAGCGCACCGCCGCCGGGCCCGGGCCAGGTCTTGAGCCGTTCGCCGGTCTGCGCGTCGTACCAGTTGTAGAAGAAGTTGTGCGACCGCTCCAGGCGGCCCACCGCCTCCAGCGTCCGCGCCAGCCTCCGCCCCGCATCCTCGCGGGTGATCAGGCCGAGCCGCTCGGCCGCCAGCGTGCTCCACAGGTAGGCGGCGATGTCCGTCGGCGAGGTGTAGCCCGCCGACGTCCACGCCCCACCCGTGCGGCACAGCGCGTCGGACGGCAGCGCCCCGCGCGCGGCCAGCGCGTCGAGCGACTTCCACGTATCCCGCGCGTACGACTCCAGCAGGACGCGGTCGGCCGGCTCGAAACCGTACGAGGTCTCGATCCCGAGCGGGCTCAGGATCGAGAGGATTAGCACGACGGGGAGCATGCAACGAATCATGGACGGCGTCTCCCGGCAATCGGGAGGCCGGACCGATCCGTGAACCGTCAAGGGCGTTCGAGGGTTCGAGCGCACCCGGCGGGACGCCGATCGGGTCACGACCCGGCGATCGCCTATCCTTAGGTACGTCGCTAACACCCGTTCAGTTCGGCCCCCCGGTGGTCGACTTCGCACGACCCTGAACCACCGATGAGCTCCGGCGATCGTTACCGGGTGAATGGAGCGGAGGGCCACCCGACAATCCCCGCCAGTTGAACTGTATCACACGATAAACTTGCGATCGGGTCCAGCGCGGGGAGAGCATCAACATTATTGCAGTTTCGTCAATCCGAATCGAACTGCGGCGGTGGGGCAACCCCCCCTGACGATTTCCCCATCGGCGTCCCCAACGGCGACGCATCCAACCCCCCTCCACCGGCGCTCGACTCGGCGATTCGGCGTCGAATCGTCTGCAACGTCGTCGCAGATCCCCAGCCGTACACGAACTGTACGACACGAGCTCGTCGGGCGTGACGACCAAGTCGGTCTCCGTGCTTGATATCACCACCGGAATGTTGCCGATGGTCAACGGGTTCCCGCGGCGACAGTCGGGTTGGGTCCGGGGACCACTCGACGTAAATCCTTCTTCCGAACCAATTTTGATGATTAAATCCCGATGCCCTGCTCGCCAGGGCCAATCCAGAGGATTGGTCTTGGGGGGTTCGGCCCCCTGGTCTTTTCCCGGCTCGGAGGTTTCCGCGCCTTGCCTCCGGTAATCGCGATATTAATAAAGGTTAACACTCCCGACGCGGCCGATGCCTTCGACCTTGCCGGTCGCCGCCGACGGCGACGAGGCATTGAGCCGTCGCGTCCTTTCCTCCTCGAGCAGAGACTCCGACTGACCTGGAGCGTGGCCGAACCCGAAGGGTCCGGTCGGCGCCGGATTCGGTCCGCATCGCATGGCGGGCGACTTCGGGCCGCCGTTTCGCGGCTGGCGGGCGGTCGGGGTGCGTCCGTCCGGTGCGAGGATTTTCTCCGAGTCCAAGGGGATGGTACGGCCCGACTTGGAGTCGCGGCCGGGGGCCCGCGTCGCCGCGGGCGGGAGCCTCGATGGCAGGGCCTTCGGCCCGGTAAGGAGGCGTGGAACATGCCGACCAGGAGCGTCTCGGGCGCCCTCGGTGCCGTGGGGATGGTCGCGCTGGCCGTCCTGTCGATGGGACAAGGCAGGCCCTCGAAGCTCGGCGATCCGCTGCCGAGGCTGTCGCGTGACGAACGGGCCCGATTCCTCGCGGGCCTGGCCTCATTCCAGGTGGTGGATACCGTGGCCACGGGCCTCGGGCCGGTCTTCAATGACAACGCGTGCGCGGCGTGCCACAACACCGGGGCCATCGGGGGGGGTAACACCCGCCTGGAGACGCGCTTCGGCCGACTCGTCAACGGCGCGTTCGACCCGATGGCCGAGTTCGGCGGGTCGCTGATGCAGTCACAAGGGATCGGCCTTTTCAATGGGGTCAACTTCGTCGCCGAAGTCGTCCCTCCGCAGGCCACGACCGTAGCCCAGCGCCGTACAACCTCCCTGTTCGGGCTCGGCCTGGTGGACAACGTCCCGGAAATGCTCCTCCAGCAGGTCGCGGCGATGGAGATGGCCCAGGCGCCGGAGACGGCCGGGCGGGTCAACGTGGTCCTGGACACCGCCAGCGGCCAGGCGAGGGCGGGGCGGTTCGGCTGGAAGTGCCAGCAGGCGACGCTCCTCACGTTCTCCGGCGACGCCTACCTCAACGAGATGGGGATCACGACGCCGATGTTCCCCGTCGAGAACTGCCCCCAGGGCGCCTGCAACCTGCTGCTGACCCCCGGCTTGCCGGCGGTCCCCAACGAGCCGGACAACGACGACCTGGCGGCGTTCACCGACTTCATGACCTTCCTCGCCCCCCCGCCCTCGGGGTCCTTCACATCGGACGCGCGGCAGGGTGCGAACCTGTTCGCCCAGATCGGCTGCGCCAACTGCCACCTGCCCACTCTCCAGACCGGCCGCAACACGTCGGCGACCCTGGACCGGGTGACGTTTCGCGCCGTTCTCCGACTTCCTGCTGCACGACATGGGGGGCCTCGGGGACGGCATCGCCCAGGGCGGGGCCGGCCCCCGCGAGATGAGGACGGCGCCGCTCTGGGGCGTCCGGCTGTCCACGACCTTCCTCCACGACGGCCGCGCCACCAGCCTCTCCGACGCCATCCTGGCCCACGACGGGCAAGGCGGGGATGCCCGGAATCGCTTCGCCTCCCTCAACAGGGACCAGCGGGCCCGGTTGATCGCCTTCCTGAACTCCCTGTAGATCCGCACCCCCGTCGCGCCCGGGTTCAAGCGCGGCGCCAGCGGAGGTCGATCCGCTGTCGGTCGAGGCGGCGGTCGCCGCCGACGCAGCGCAATTCCAGATCGCCGCCGTCGGGTCCGGTGCGGAAGCGGCACCAGCCGAGCGGCTGGGTCTTCGCGAAGGGATAGGCGACGGCCGGGAGGTTGATCAGGTAAAGGCCGTCCTGCTCCCGGACGTCCCAGACGTGGGTGTGTCCGAAGACCACCCCCTTGACCTGCCGACGGGGCCGGACCGCCTCCAGGAGCGCCTCGGTGTCGATCAGCCCCGGCTTGGGGCCGGCCGGGTTGTGGTGGACGAGGATCAGGGTGGGCCCCTCGGCATGATCGTCGAGGTCGCGGGCCAGCCAGTCGAGCTGCCCGCGGCCGAGCAGGCCGGGGGTCACGTTGACCTTGTCGAGCGAGTCGAGCACCACGAACCGCATCCCGGGCCGGTCGATGACGGCGACCTGCTTGTCGACGACGCGGGTCTCGGCGGGCACCAGCTCGCGGAGCACGTCGCGGACGCGGGAACGGTCGTCGTGGTTGCCCAGGGCGAGGTGGAGCGGCAGCCGCGCGCGGAGGAGCGGCCCCAGCAGCGCGAGGAGCGTGCGGTAGTCGCCCGTCTGGCCGTCGAGCAGCGCGAGGTCGCCGTCGATGAACACCCCGCGAGGTGGTGTGTCGGCCGCCAGGATCTCGGCGGTCACGGCGCGGAGGTTGTCGGCCATCACCTGCCCGAGGTGCCGGGCCGCGGGGTCGGCGGCGATGTGGGTGTCGGAGACCAGCGCGTACCAGTCCCCGTCCTTCGGGGCCGTCTCGGGCGCCGCCCCCATCGTCAGAGCGGCGCCCCCGAGCGCCAGGCCGGCCAGGAACTCGCGGCGATTCGCCTGGGAGGGCGGTCCGGTGGGCAGGAGTTGGAGAGGCATCGCGTTGCATCCTCGAACGGGTCTCGCCCGTGGACGGGCCCACGACAGGGCCATGGACCCGGAACATCCATCAGTATGGTCCCGGTCCGGCCCCCGATGCAACGGGAGACATGCCGAGGCTGGCACGGGGCGTGGCCCATCGCCCCGGCAGCCGCCAGGGGTTCGCCCGGCTGACCTGCAATTTGCCGGAGGACCCGGATTGCCCATATCCCCGGCGACAGGGCCCGACAAGGTCCAACGACTCAATCCGAATCCATTGGGATCAAAAGTATAATTCGCTTCGTTTCGGGAGCGGCGTCGTGAGCGGCTGAGGAGGAGATCAACTGATCTATTGGAAACGATTGTTTTCCAAACGACAATTCGGTTCGTTCGGCAGCGCCTCTCGCGGAGTCCAGGGCGAGCCGGCCAAGTTGATCCATGTGGATGAAAGGTGATCAAAACCTCAATTCGGTTCGTTCGGCAGCGGCGCGGCGCCCGGCGCGATCCTCGCGTCGGGGCGGTGTCGGGGTCGAAGCGACTTGCCAAAGAGCGATCGGCCGTTCGGGCCGCCCATCCTTTATCATCGGGTCGGGGCGTCCCGGTGTCCTGTCAATCGGGCCGTCAGCGGTGGCCCGGCGCGTGCCGGGACGATGGGCCGCAATCTGGCACCCCGCCCCGAGATCATGTAGAGTGGTCCCGCGCCCCGCAGGCTCCAAGGAGAGCGCCGCGATGCCCGTCACGCAAACCCGTCGCTACCACGTGGCCGACTTCGCCCACATCGCGGGCGTCCCCTGCCCGTGCGGGACGGCGCGGCGCGCCTTCGCCGACGTGGCGGAGTTCCCCGGCACGGTCCACGTCACCGAGATCGCCCTCGACGCGAGACGCCACTACCACCGTCGGCTGACCGAGACGTACTACATCCTCGAATGCGGGCCCGACGCCCGGATGGAGCTCGACGGCGACACGATCGCGGTCCGGCCCGGCACCTGCATCGTGATCCCGCCCGGCGTCCGCCACCGCGCGGTCGGGACGATGAAGGTCCTGATCCTGGTCCTGCCCAAATTCGACCCCGAGGATGAGTGGTTCGACTGAGGGCCCCGGGCGCCCGCCTCAAGGGTTCGAGGTCGTCTTGGAGGCGTCCTCGCCCAGCAGGGTCGTCACGACCTGCTCCATCAGGAGGCCCTGGCCAGGCTCGTAGCCGGCGAGGCGGGCCCGGACCTGCCCGTTGCGGTCGAGGAACAAGGTGGTCGGGAAGCCCCCGAAGGCGGGGACTTGCATCCGGGTCGCATCGTCGCCGATCAGGCAGGGGTACGGGATGCCGTGCGCCTTGACGAACGCCCGGATCGTCGGCTTGACGTCCTCGGGGGGACCTGCTCGTAGTTCAGGCCGACGACCTCCAGCCCCTTGTCGTGGTATTTCTGATGGAGCGCGATGAGGTGGGGGATCTCCATGCGGCACGGCGGACACCAGGTTCCCCAGAAGGTGAGGATCGTGACCTTCCCCCGAAGGTCGGCCATCGCGATCGTCTTGTCGTCGACGTCGGGCAGGCGGAAGTCGATCGCGAACGGGCGGTTGTCGGCGAGCAGCGCCCGGCTCCTGTCGCGCGCCCGGGCGGTGAGCTTCGCGACGACCCGGTCCCTCAGCTCCTGGAACTTCGGCGAAGTGCGGAGCGAGTCCAGGTCCTTCGGGTCGTCGAGCAGGACGGACAGGTTGCATCCGGCGTCGAGCGCCTCGGCCAGGGAGTCGATCGCCCGGTCGGGCTTCCCCTCGACGGCGTAGGTGGCGGCCTCGTTGACGAGCGCGCCCTCGAAGAGGCGGCGCTCCAGCGGGTTGAGGTCCTTGTACGCCGCCCGGAGCCGTCGCGCGGCCTGCGCCGACTGGAAGAACCGCCGGTTGCTCTGGGGCCTCCCGAGCTTCATCGCGATGTCCTGCGGCAGGGCCGCCGCGAGGAACAGGAGCTTCCGATTGTCGGGCGCGACCTTCAGCGCCTCGTCGACGAGCCGGGACGCCTCTTCGAAGCGGCCGTCCTGCACGAGCCGATCCATCGCCACCATCAGCTTGTCGACGTCGACGGCCCTCCCGTCGCCCCTCGGCGTCGCGGGCGACGCATGGGCGACCGCGACGGCCGGCGCGGGCCGGGAGGAGGGGGAGGCGTCGGGAGCCTCGGCGGCCGGGCGATCGAGATCCCCGGCCCTCTCGGAGCAACCCGCCGCCGCGAGCGCCAGGCACGCGATGGCGAGACGTGAGCGGGTCATGGCCGTCTCCGGTGTATCTGCGCCGGCCGTCCGTGGCGTCGCGACCCGTCGTCTTGACGGTATCGCGACCATTCTACCGACGGTGCCCCGTCGCGGATACCGCCCCGCCGTCCGACGGGCCCGCGCCCGGCCCGGCTTGTCGCGGGCCGGGACGATCCTTTATAGTGAGCGCATCGCAAGCAGCCCGGCCGATCCACCGAGCAGGGAGGGTGGCGGTCCGTCGCGGGCCTGCGCCGGGCGTACCCGGCCGACCGGCCCGTGGTTGCGCCGACCGTCGAGGCGAGGAGCCCCACACGCCGATGGCGCCGGGCGATGCACAGACCAATGTCGTGATCCTGGGCTCGACCGGCTCGGTGGGGCGGAGCACCCTGAGCGTGGTCGAGCACGACGGGGGCCGTCGGCTCCGGGTGCGGGGCCTGGGCGCGCATTCGAGCTGGGGCCTCCTGGTCGAGCAGGCGAGGGCGTTCCGGCCCCGCTTCCTCTCGCTGGCCGACCCCGAGGCGGCGGCGAGCGTCAACGGCCAGCTCCGCGGGACGGGGGTCGAGGTCCTGTCGGGGCCCGACGGCCTGATCCGGATGGTGCAGGACCCCGAGGCCGATCGGGTGCTCAGCGCGATCGTCGGCGCGGCCGGGCTGCGGGGGACCTGGGCGGCTTTGGAGGCGGGCAAGGTCGTCGCATTGGCCAACAAGGAGACGCTGGTCGTCGCCGGCCCCCTGATCATGGACCTGGCCCGCCGCCGGGGGGGCACGCTCCTGCCGGTCGACAGCGAGCACTCGGCGATCTTCCAGGCGCTGCGGTCGGGCCGCCCCGGCGAGGTGCGCCGGGTGATCCTCACCTCCTCGGGCGGCCCGTTCCGGGGCTGGACGCTGCGCCGCTTTGGCCGACGTCACCCCCGACGCGGCGCTGCGGCACCCGACCTGGCGGATGGGGCCCGAAGATCTCGGTCGACTCGGCGACGCTGATGAACAAGGCGCTGGAGGCGATCGAGGCGCGCTGGCTGTTCGGCCTGGAGCCCGACCAGATCGAGGTGGTCGTGCATCCCGAGAGCGTCGTCCACTCGATGGTCGAGTTCGTCGATGGGAGCGTGGTGGCGCAGCTCTCGCCGCCCGACATGCGGCTGCCGATCCAGTACGCGCTGTACTACCCCGAGCGGTTCGAGGGCCCCTGCCCGCGGCTCGACCTGTCGGCGGCGCTGTCGCTGACGTTCGAGCCCCCGACCGCGAGACCTTCCCCGCGCTCGACCTGGGCTACGAGGTGATGCGCCGCGGGGGGACGGCCGGCGCGGCCCTGAACGCCGCCAACGAGGCCGCGGTCGCGCGGTTCCTCGATGGTAGCATCGCATTCCTCGACATCCCCCTGCGCCTGCCGCGCGGCGCTCGACCACCATCCGTTCGATCCCCGGCCCACTTTGGACGACCTCTGGAGGGTCGACGCCTGGGCCCGGCAGGAGGTAGCACGTTGGCGTACCTGAACACGCTGTTGAACATCCTGAAGGTGGCCGTCGGGCTCGGGTTCGTCATCTTCCTGCACGAGCTGGGGCACTTCCTGCTGGCCAAGTGGAACGGGGTGAAGGTCGAGAAGTTCTCGATCGGGTTCGGCCGCGCCCTGTTCGGCTTCCGGCGCGGCGAGACCGAGTACGTCCTGGCGGCGATCCCGTTGGGGGGCTACGTCAAGATGCTCGGCGAGGGGCCCGAGGACGAGGCCAACAAGTCGAGCGACCCCCGCGCCTACCCGAACAAGCCGGTCGGGCGCGGATGGCGATCATCTCGGCCGGCGTGATCATGAACCTGCTCTTGGGCCTGGCGTGCTTCGTCTACGCCTACGGCCGCGGCATGGAGGTGCTCCCGGCGCGGATCGGCGGCGTCCTGGCCGGCTCGCCCGCCTACGAGGAGGGGATGCGCGCCGGCGACGAGGTCGTCGCGATCGACGGCCGCCGCGACATCAAGTTCGAGACGCTGATGCTCAAGGTCCGGCTCAGCCGCCGGGCCAGGTCCTCCGCTTCGACGTCCGGCGCCCGGCGAGGCCGGCCCGATCGCGCTGGACATCGCGCCCCGGCGCGACAAGGCGGCCAGCTTCCCGACGATCGGCGTCTTCCCCGGCGAGAGCCTCGTCCTGGCCAAGCCGCCGTACCTGAGGCCCGCCGGGGTGGAGACGCCCCCCAGGGCGCCCGAGGCGGGCTTGCGGGAGAAGGACCGCGTCGTCGCGGCCGGGCCGGAGGGGGGAGACCTCGTGCCGGTCGCCGACATCACCGGCCTGAAGCGGCTGCTGGCCGAGTATCGCGACCGCCCGCTCGTGGTTGAGGTGGAGCGCTCCCACGTCGGCGGGAAGGCGCGTCACCCGGTGCGCGGGCGAGACCAGCTCACCCTCCCGCCGACGCACGTCGTCGATTTCGGGCTCCGGCTGGCCATCGAGCCGATCGCCGACATCCGCCAGGGCTCGCCCGCCGAGAGGGCCGGGTTCCGCAAGGGGGACCGGATCGTCGTCGTCGACGGCCGCGACGACTTCGACCCGATGCGACTGCCCGACCTCTGCCACGCGCACGCCGGCTCGGCGATGACGTTCCAGGTCGAGCGGTCGCGGGAGGGCGGCCCGGGGCCCGATCGGGTCGAGGAGCTGACGGCCACGCCCGACGACTCGCCGCCGTGGAACGAGCGCGAGGCGCTCGAGCGGCGACGCGGTGGACGTCCCCGGGCTCGGGCTGTCGTACCCGGTCCGGACGCGGGTCGTGGCGGTCGCGCCCGACTCGCCCGCCGCCCGCGCGGGGATCAAGCCGGGCGACACGATCAGCTCGATGACCATCCTGCCCGCGCCGGACGACCCGCCGGGCGAGGCGCGCGCGGCGCCGATCGCCTTCGGCGACGACAAGCCGAACTGGCCCGCGGCGTTCGCCCGGCTCCAAGTCCTGTCGCGGAGGTCGGTCAAGCTGACGGTCAACGGGTCGAAGACGCCGATCGAGATCGCCCCCGCGCCCGTGCCCGACTGGTACCTCCCGACCCGCGGGCTCGTCTTCGGCGACCTGGTCCGCCAGCTCCCCCCGATGTCCGTCCGCGAGGCGATGCGGCGCGGGTTCGACGACACGGTCGACAACATCCTGACCATCTACGCGATGCTCCGCAGCCTGATCCAGCAGCGCGTCGGCATGAAGGCGATGGGCGGGCCGATCATGATCGCGCAGGCGGCCTACGGCTCGGCCGAGACGAGCCTGACCGAGCTGATCCACTTCCTCGGCATCCTGAGCATCAACCTGGCGGTGCTCAACTTCCTGCCGATCCCGCCGCTCGACGGCGGCCAGATGGTCTTCCTGTTCGCCGAGTGGGTCCGCGGCAAGCCCCTGCCCGACTCGGCCCTGATCTTCGTGAGCTGGATCGGCATCCTGATGCTGCTGACGCTGATGATCTTCGTCATCTTCCAGGACCTGTCCCGGCTCACCGTCATCCAGAACCTGGTCCGGATGGTCTGGGGCCTGATCTTCTGATCCGGGGGCGTCCGCCGTGTGGGACCGCGTCACGATCGGGCCGGGCGGGCCGGTGGTCGGCGGCCGGGGGGTGCCGGCGGGCGAGGTCGTCGGCCTCCTCGAATCCGGAGAGCCGCCGGCGCGGGTCGCCGAATCGCTCGTCCTGGAGGCGGCCGACCTGATCGCCGCGCTCGGACACGACGCGCTGGGCGAAACGGGCGCGGACGGCCCGCCGCTGGTCCAGGCGCCCCGCGGCGCCCCCGACTGGCCGGGGCCCTGCACGAGGAGTCGTGGTCGCCTCTGCTCCCCGGCGCGTCCCGCCCCGCGCGGCTGTCGCTGGCGGCGGGGTTGTTCCAGGTCCACGACTTCTGGGACGCCAGCCACGAGGCCGCGCAGGAGGCCGACGACCTGGGCGAGCGGTCGTCGTCGGCCTACTGGCACGGGATCGCCCACCGCCGCGAGCCCGACTCGGGCAATGCCTCGTACTGGTTCCGCCGCGTCGGCGGTCGCCACCCGCTCTTCGGCCCGCTGGCCGCGGCCGTCCGCCACCGCCTCGAGGAACACGGCGACCCATCGCTGACGGCCCGCCTGATCCCGGGCGGGGCGTGGGACCCCTTCGCCTTCATCGCCCTGTGCGCCGACGGGAGGCCGGGCCCGCAGGTCGCGGGCCTGGCGCTCGACCTCCAGCGCCTGGAGATGCGCGCCCTGCTCGGGGCGACCGCCGCGGCCGTGCTGCGCTGATCGGACCGGCCGCTGCTCCCGATCCGTCAGCCCGGAGGTCGGCTCTTCAGGACGATGCGGACGTGATTGATCAGGGAACCTCGCTCGGTTTGCTTCTCCTCCGTTAATTCGTCGCCGGCCCAGGACGGGGTCATCAAGTGCGTGTGGCCCCCGCCCCGCTTGAGCCTGCTCGAGCCGTAGCATCAAGAGTTCGAGACCTTCGTCGTCGCAGACGATGTCGAGTTCTTGGATGTCGGTTTGATATTCGACCGTGAGGAGCATACTCGATTCACCTATGGTATCCATACTCCTTTATTATCCAAGGGTCCTCTGTAACCCCTCGGCCTGTTCACATCAACGTTCGGCAGCTCTCCGAAGCTGTTATATGAGTTGATGTGATAGGATCGGCCGTTCCTCGGGTCGACGTAGCCGCCGAGTCCCTCGACCGAGTCGGGCCCCTTGGTAGGAAGCCCTTGGCCCTGAACATGGCATCGATGTCTTGGGCGGTCTTCCCCTTGAACGGGTTCCCGAGGCCCCTTCCTCCGTCGTAGATGGGCACATTCCCGGTATTTGCCATCGATCTCCGCACATCCTCCGCTCGGACTCCGCATCAACCCGGGATCGGCACGACGACCGGCGGGTAGCCGGGCAGGCCGAGGAGCCGGTGGATCTGGGCGCAGGTCTGCCCCATCTTGCCGATCATCGCCAGCCCCGGCCCGACCCGCCCGCGGGCGATGCGGTTGGTCCGCCGCGCCAGGCGCTGCCACGCGGCGTCGACGAAGCGGAATTCGTAGGCGAGCTGGCCCACGTCGAGCCCCCGGCCGACGTCGCGGCGGAAGTCCTCGGCGTCGTCCCGCAGGCGGATCAGGTCGGCCTCGATCAAGCCCGCCTCGGGGACGGTGCCGCCGGCCGCCCGGAAATCGCGCAGGAAGGTGACGACCTCGTCGATGAGCCGGTCGGCCAGCGCCACGACCGGCGACGGGCCGCCCGTCGCGAGCGCGGTCCCCGGCAGGTCCTCGGGCTGGACCGGCAGGCCGAGGTTGCGTCGCATCAGGACATAGGCCGACTCGTATGCCTGCCACGCGGCCAGGACGCGGGGCGTGGTCGGGGTCGCGGCCAGGTCGCGGTCGAGGTCGTCGCTCTGCGCCGCGACGGCGGCGAAGCCGTTGCGGGCCAGCGACGGGGCGGCGTTCAGGTCGATCCCGTCGTGGAAGGCGTCGGCGGCCTGCGCCAGGTTGACCGCCTCCTGGAGCAGGCGCGCCCCATGCCGCCGACCAGGTCGGCGCGGATCACGGCCGCCAGCGCCTCGGCGCGGTCCACCAGCGCCAGCGCCAGCCGCTTGGCCTCGGCCAGCCCGGACGGCGCCGGGCCGGTGCCGTAGTAGTCCGTCGGATAGGTGTTGATGCCGAGCACCTGGTGGATGCGGGCGTCGGTCTCCGCCACCCTCCGCGCCGCCCGCGACACGGCGGGCGTGGCCAGCCCGGGCGGCGACAGGCGCACCCGCAGGTGATTCCAGCTCGCGTCGATGCCGGCATACGCCTGGCGCACCTGGAACGGGTCGCGGGCCGCGGCCAGCACCTTCTGGAACTCGCCGACGGCCTGCCCCAGCTCGCGCGTGTCCTGCGCCAGCTCCTTGCCGCCGGGCCTCGGGCCGAGGTCCGCCTCGACGGCGTCGCCGAGTTGCCGCACCTGATCGGCCATCGCCTGCGCCAGGGCGTTCACCTCGGGGGACACCGCCGGCACCCCCGCCGCGGCCGGCTGGCCCGGCGCCGGACGGGCCAGGCCCAGAATCCCGACGATGGCCAGGATCGCGCGGACTCGCGTGGATCGTCGCATGGGTCGTCCCCAGGTCTCGTAGAGAGGTCGATGAGGGCCCGGCTCGCGCCCGCCCCGTCAACGGATGTGCAACCGGGATGCCGCACCCGGCCCGGCCCATGATAGTCGAACGGACCCCGCGGTGCAGCCGACCCGGGGAAAACACGATCGACCGGGCCCGATCGCCGGTCAGTCCCCATTCGCGTCCTAAGTTGGTATCATCGTGACCGTTTTCCCGATCGGGACGATGATGCCGATGGCCCGGACGCCGGGCCCGATCGACGGCGGATGCGACCCCCGACTGGCGATGGAGCCGGACCGACCGCCCACGGAGGAGGGCGCGATGACACCAGGGCACCTCCATGCACCGAACGCGACGACGCACCACGATGGTGGTGGGCGAGCTGGAGCGCCGCGAGCTCCTGACGCTCTCGGGCACCTGGCTGGGGCAGGACGGCCATGACCTGGTCGGCCTGTCGTATCAGCCGGGCCCGGACGGCATCCAGGACATCCACATGGAGGTCTCCGGGCTGAAGGCGGGCGTCGCGGTCGCCTCGGCCGAGATCCTGCCGTGGGGCGGCGGCGAGTGGTGGTACAATGGCCCGTCCGGGTCGTGGGCCGCCGCCTGGGTGCAGCCGCCGGGCTCGACGACCGCCGACGTCTACGTCGACCCGTACACGGTCGAGACCGGGCGCAGCTTCTTCATCATCGTCAACTACGACGACGGCACCAGCGACGGCGTGACGATCGCCGGGGGGACGGCCGACCCGAACCTCTGGATGCCCGCCGACGCGATGGCCCTCGGCTGGGACGGCCAGGACGGCCACGACCTGGCCGGCGACGGCCCCGACGTCGGCCCCGACGGCATCCAGGATGCCCACGTCACGCTCGGGAACCTCCAGGCCGGCTCGGCCATCGTGTCGGCGACCCTGACCTCGTCGTCGGGCCAGTCCTGGTCGTTCGGCACCAACCCCGCGCTCCGGGAGAACGCCGAGCTGGTGCGCACCTCCTCCGCGGCGACGACCGCCGACCTCTTCTTCGACCCGATCGTGGACCTCGCCGGCCAATCGCTGACCCTGACCGTCGCCTATGACAGCGGCAAGACCAGCACGGCGACCCTGCTGGCCGGTCCAACCGACCCGGCCCTGGCGATGCCCTCGCCCGCGCCGGTCCCCCTGTCCTGGGGCGCCATCTCGGCGGGCTGGGTCGGGCAGGACGGGCTCGACCTGACCGGGCCGGGCGACGTCCACGTCGCGGTCTCCGGGATTCCGGAGGGGCGGAGCGTGGTCTCGGCCGTGCTCAGCGACCAGGCCGGGATCGAGTGGTCCTACGATTCGCCGGCCAACTCCGGCGACCCGCCGCTCGGCTTCCGGGCGACGGCCGCGGACCCGTCCCTCGGGGACCTGTCGTTCCCCCCGCGCGCGACGAGACGGGCGCAACGCTCACGCTCCGCCTCGTCCTGGACGACGGCACGATGCTGGCCACCCGGTTCGCGGGGGGGGCCGTCGACCTCGGGCTGCGCGCCCCGGCCATCGCGGACACGAGCGTCGTCGCCCACCCCGGCGACGACCTCGACGCGCTGGCCAACCAGTACGGCACCGTCCACCTGTCGGCCGGCACGTACCTCCTAAATGGGCCGCTCGTCCTCGACAATCCGGTCTCGATCACGGCCGACCCGGGTGCAATCCTGATGTTCTCGCAGGGCGCGAACGACCCGCCCTGGACGGCCGCGATCAAGGTCATGG
Organism: uncultured Planctomycetaceae bacterium; assembly: GCA_963708145.1. Lineage (GTDB taxonomy): Bacteria > Planctomycetota > Planctomycetia > Isosphaerales > Isosphaeraceae. The sequence continues at coordinate 2,859,069 of OY970189.1, forward strand.
CCGGGAATACGACGCTCGACGGGTTCGCGGTCCGGTTCGCCGGGCCGATCGATTGGGATGAAGACACGAGCTATGGCCCCGCGGTGATCGGAGGGCCGGACAACTTCGACCCGACGCCGGCCGCGCCCTTGGTGGACATCGCGCTGACGCACCTCGACCTGGAATCGCCCCCCGTCGCCGCCACGGCGACGCCGGGCGAGGCCCCGCACCTGATCCGGATGGTCACGGCCACCAGCGGGGTGATCGCCGACGACACCCTGAAGGGGGGCACCTCCGAGTTCTTCGGCGGGCCCTGGCAGGTCACCGGCAACACCTACCTGGGGACCGTGCCGAATACGACCTGCTCGACCGCCTTCGGCTTCCACTACAGCCACGACCTCATCCTCGAAGACAACACCGCCGAGCCGGTCGGCCCGTCGGGCAAGACGTGGCGGTTCCTGGTCATGACCCAGGCCGGGACCGACGACGTGATCGCGGGCAACACCGTCGTCGGGATCGGCCCGCAGGACGACGACACCCTCCCCGACCCCAACGCCAACGAGATCATCCTGACCGAGGCGTACCGGCTCCGTTTCGAGGGATACCCCGCGGCCATCTCGCCCGACGGCCAGGTCGTGCAGGTCCCGGCGGTCCAGGGGGACCCGGTGCAGGCGGGCGACGTGGTCGCGATCCTCTCGGGCCCGTCCGCCGGCCAGTGGCGGCGGATCGACCAGGTGATCGGCCCGTCCGCCTTCCTGCTCGACGCGCCCCTGCCGGCCGGGCGATATGCGATCTCGATCGCCGCCGGCTTCGTCGGCGAGACCTTCCAGGGCAACACGATCGACGCGACGGGCAGCTCGGTCGCCGACGACCTCGTCCTGGCGGGCGACCATTTCGGGACCCGGGTCATCGGCAACACGCTGATCGGAGGGGCCGACGGGCTGCGCCTCGAGGCGACGCCGATCGAGGCCCCCGACATCTGGGGCTGGAGCCACGCCCCGTTCCTGGGGGGGTGGTCGAGGGGAACACCATCGAGGACGTGCGCGACGGGGCGTTGATCAGCGTGGATCACGGCCCTGAGGTCAAGACGAACGCGGGCCGGGTCTACATGGCGCTGGCGGTGGACGACAACACCTTCGTCTGGTCTGCAGCCTTCCTCGCGACCCTCCCCCCGGCCGGGCCGACGGACCCCCTGCTCGCGCTGACGATCGGGGAGGCGGGGTCGGCCGACCCCGGCGAGCTCCTCCTGTCGGCGCAGGGCAACGAGGTCCAGGTGGCGGGGTCCTCGACGAGCGGAGCGATCATGCAGGTCGTCGCCGCGACCCTCAACGGCCAGGCGACGACCGACCAGGCGATCGCGCTCCCCCCCTGCCCTCCGCGCCGGCCGACCTCCATCTGGTCGACGACACCGGCGCGAGCGCAACCGACGGCATCACCAACGACGCCCTCCTCGCGTTCGACCCGGTCGCGACGGCCTCCGGCTACGAGTACAGCCTGACGGGGGCGGACGGGAGCCTCTGGATGGTCATCTCGACCTCCCCGTTCCTCCCGACCGGACTGGTGCAAGGTTCGAACACCATCGACGTCCGCGCGTTCGACGCTTCGGGCCGTCGGGGGCCGTCGTCCTCGATCGCGATCACCTACGACACGACCCCGCCCCCCGCGGTCACGGGCCTGGTGGTCGGCCCCGGGGGCCTCGTCCAGTTCCAGCCCGCCGGGCCGGGCGACGTGTACGAGTACAGCGTCGGCAATTCGAGCACGTTCCTCCCGCTGGGCACCGCCACCAGCTTCACCGACCCGACCATCCTGAACGCGCCGGGGACCGTGCGGGTCCGCGCCGTCGACCTGGCCGGGAACGTCGGCCCCGTCGCGACCGCGGGCATCTCGATCGAGTCCTCGCCCGGCGCCCGGGGGGCCGGCCGCCCGGCCGCCCGCCCGACTCGCAGCCCATCCCAGGGTCGCCGATCATCGCGCTCTCGACGGTTACGGGCGAACCCTCGCCGTCCGGGCCGATCGTCGCACCTTCGACGGACCAGCCGCTCCGGTCCGCGACGGTCGGCGGGCCCTCGGGGTCGGCGTCTCTGGTGAAGTTCCGACGGGTCGGCGAGTCACGCGCCTTGAAACACTCCAAGGACCACCGCCCCGCTCTGCACGTGCGCGTGGAGCACGGGGCATGGACGACGGCGACGCGGATCGGCCGCGAGGGGATGCGGCCGGGGCCGTTGCGATGATGGGCCGGCGCGAGCCCGCGACCGCGCCGCACCTGGAATGCCATCGTCATCCGCGGTGGCAGGCCATGTGGCCAGCGGATATCATACTGTGATGGACCAGTTCGGCATGGGTGAGAGGTCTCCGATGACGGCCCAGGAACTTCGCGACACGCTCCGGCAACAACCCTTCGAGCCATTTCGCCTGGTGATGAGCGACGGGATGGGCTATGACATCCGCCATCCCGATCTCCTTTGGGTCGGTCAGTGGACGGCGATGGTCGGCCTGACCGGCCAACCGGGGCAGACGTTCTACGAACGGGCTGTCAAGGTCGACCTGATGCACGTCATCCGGCTCGAACCTCTCGACGCTGCGCCGGCGTCCGCACCGAAGGATGGGGCGTGACTCGACGCGAGACGGCCCGTCGTGGAGATGCCGGGGACGCTGGTGCCGGGGCATTCGGCCCCGACCACCCGATGAGTTAGGCGTCCCGGCGGAGTGCCCTGACCAGATACCAGAGGGACAGGATCAGGGCGATCAGGCCCGAGCTGCCCAGGGCGATGTACAGGCCACTGAGGGCCGCCACGCCCGGCGTCGCCCCCTGGAAGCGCAACCCGAACGCGAAGGCCACCGAGCCGATAAGGAGAGTGCGGGCGCAACGCAGGATACCTGCCCAACGCATCACCGCCTACCTCGACGAAGGACACGCCGCCTAGCGCTCGTTGAGGATCTTCTGGGTGATCTCGCGCTCGCAGATCTTGCACCACTTCCAGCGATTGGCCCCGACCGTGTCGTCGAGGTGCTCCTTGGCGATGGTGATGGTGCGGTACCAGATCTTGGACTCGGCGTCGCCGGCCTTGTCGAGCTTGGCGCAGCGCGCGAAGTGGAGGAGGTTCGTGCCGGCCTTGACCGCCCCGCGCTTGCCATCGGCCTCCGGGATCGTCCCGTGGAAGACGAACCCAATCGCTTCGAGTCGCGTCTCCTCCAGGTCGTCCGACGTCCCCAGGGGTCGAATGTCCGTCTGGTCCTGAATCGGCATGGAAGGGTTCCCATTCCCAACGTCTTACGACATCCCGGATTATGGGCCTAAATGTATCGCAACGGCCGGGAAATTGCAATGCCGAGATGGGCCCGGCCGGGGCGCCGTCCGGTTGTGGGGGCCTCGGCCGAGCGATTAAGCTGGTCGCACGGCGCCCTCTCGGGGCGACCGAAACACGCCTGGGGGACCACCGGACCTTGATCCGCGAGACCGTCGGCCACCTCCGCGACCTGCCCCGCTACCGTCAGATCCTGGCGACCCTGGTGCGCTTCGGCTACCAGGACGTGGTCTCGGCGCTGCACCTGGAGGGGATCGTCCGGCCGATCGAAAGGGTGGCCTGGGGCGACGACGTCCCGCCGCACGACCGCGCCCGGCGGCTCCGCCTGATCTGCGAGGAGCTCGGCCCGACGTTCGTGAAGCTCGGGCAACTCCTGAGCACCCGCCCCGACCTGCTCCCGGAGGCGTACACCGGCGAGCTGGCCAAGCTCCGCGACGACGTCCGGCCGTTCCCGTTCGAGGAGGCCGAGACGATCCTGGCCGAGGAATACGGCCGCCCGCCGTCGGCGGTCTTCGCCGCGATCGACCCGGCGCCGGTGGCCTCGGCGTCGATCTCGCAGGTCCACCGCGCGACGCTCCGCGACGGCCGGTCGGCCGCGCTGAAGGTCCGGCGGCCGGGCATCGACAAGGTGGTCCAGGCCGACCTCGACATCCTCAAGAACCTGGCGCACCTGGCCGAGCGCCGGCTGCCGTTCCTGGTGCCTTACAACCCGACGGGCCTGGCGCGCGAGTTCGAGAGGAGCCTGAAGCGCGAGCTCGACTTCACCGTCGAGCGCCGGACGATGGAGCGGTGCCGGGCCCAGTTCGCCCGCGAGCCGACGGCCCACATCCCGTATGCGCTGCCGGAGTACTCGACGACGCGCGTCCTGGCGATGGAGTTCATTGGGGGGGTCGGGGTGGGCGACCTCGACGGCCTTCGCCGCATGGGCGTCGACCCGGCCGAGGTGGCGGTCCGCGGGGTGCGGATCCTGCTGTCGCAGATCTTCGTCTTCGGCTTCTTCCACGCCGACCCCCACCCGGGCAACCTCCGCGTCCTCCGCGGGGGGGTGGTCGCCCCGCTCGACTACGGCATGTTCGGCCAGCTCGACGCGACGACCCGCGAGCGGATCGCCGACCTGATGATCGCCCTCCTGGCGCAGGACACCGACCGGGTGATCCTGCGCTCGACCTGCTGGAGATCCGCGGCACCGACGTCGACCGCCTGGCGCTGCGGCGCGACGCCTCGGAGCTGGTGGCGTCGTACAGCGACCTGACGCTCGACTCGATCGACCTGGGGGTGCTCCTGCGCGAGCTGATCGGCTTCATCCGGGCGCACCGCCTGCACATCCCGCCCGACCTGGTCCTCCTGATCCGGTCGTTGGTGACGATCGAGGGGGTGGGCCGGGCGCTCGACCCGCACTTCGACATCGCCGCCGAGCTCCACCCGTTCCTCCGCGACCTGACGCTCCGCCGCTACCACCCCGGCCGCATCCTGGGCCAGGCGGCGCGGACGGCCGAGGACGTCCAGCGGATCGCGATGATGCTGCCCGAGGTCCTGGGCCAGTCGCTCCAGTCGATCCAGCGCGGCGAGCTGAAGGTGCATTTCGACCTCCAGCACTTCGAGCGCCTGGTCGCGCAGCTGACCCGCGCGGCGAACATGCTGGCCGTCGGGATCGTGCTGGCGGGGCTGGTCGTCGGCTCGTCGCTGGTGCTCCGCGCCGGCGCGGCACCGCTCGCCTACGGCGGGTTCGGCATCGCGGCGGTGCTGATGCTCTGGCTGGTCTGGAACCTGTTCCGGAGCGGATAGGGGAAGATGCCGATCGCGTGTTGCACACGCCCTACTTCTTGTCGACGAGCTCGACGAAGGTGTCCTTCAGGAAGATGTAGTTGCTCGGCGTGGCCGAGATCGGGCCGTTGATGCCGAAGACGGCGATCTGGTAGGACTTGCCGGGCCGGGCGTCCTTCAGCTCGACGCGGTTCGGCGCGTTGAAGCCGGCGACGATCGGCCCGCCGACGGCGCCCGGCTTGCGCGGGAGCTGGCCGTCGACCCAGACCTCGCCGTAGTCGTCGACGGTCGTCTGGAAGAAGGCGGCCTTGCCCCTGGCGTCGTCGGGCAGGGTGACCTTGATCCGGTACCAGCAGAAGCAGACCTGGCCGGTCGAGCGGCGCTCCTTGAGGGTCTCGGGGGCGATGACCTCCCAGTGGCTGTCGTCGAAGTCGGGGGCGAACGCCTTGGGCTCGATGGAATAGGTCTTGTTGGGTCGGCCCTGCGGGTCCTTGCCGGTCACCTCGACGACCTTGACGTCGGAGTAGCGCCACTCGCCCTGGACGGCCTTGACGCCGTCGGCGGTGTGGAGGTCGATCTTCCGGGACTCGGCGAAGGCGCCCCCCCGAGCAGCCCGAGGGCTGCGACCAGGGCCGGGGCGATCCGGAACGTCGGCATGAGCATCGTCCCTGCGGGTTCAGTGGTGAGGGCCCGCCGCGCGGGCCTCGGCCATCCTACGGGGGCCGTCGGTCCCCAACAAGGGACCGGGCCCGCGAAACCCGCGCTCGACCGCGCCGGGGGCTGGGGCGGCGCCTCCGGGGGCAACGGCAGCGCGGGGGCGGTCGGGTCGGGGGCGTGGGTCAGGAGATCGGTGAACGTGAAGGCGTGGTACGGCTGCGACGAGGCCGGGGACCCGTCTCGTGAGGCGTTGGCGACCCAGAGGCGGGTGGTCTTCGTCTCGAACAGGACGCTGTGCAGGTTCGACTTCATCGCGACCGGCCGGTCCATCAGGGCGCGGGCCGAGGCGTCGTCGAACGTGCCGCGACCGGCCTCGACCCGCCGCACGAGCTCCTCGTAGCGGCTCCCGACCGACAGGAGCACGGCGTCCTTGACCGCGTGCGGCAGCTTCGGGTGCGCCTCGCCCATGCCGACGGTCCCGAAGGCGTTCCACGACGCCTCCATCCCGACGGCGCGGCCGGTGTCGCCGTCGGCGATCACGTAGTAATACTCGCAGGTGCGGGGATGGTCACGGAAGACGGCGACCGCCTCGTCGAGGTCGTGCGCCTCCTCCAGCGCCATGCGGACGAGGACGGCCATCGGCACGCCGTCCCAGTGCCCGAGGCCGCGCCCGCCCATCTCGCCGATCGAGACGCGCTCGGCGTTCATGCCGGTTACCGAGCCGATGAAGCCGGCATAGGCCACGTTGACGAACGGGATCTTCCCCTCGGGCTCGGCCACGACGAGCACGGCATGCTCCTGGAGCCGCCAGTCGCACCCGTAGTCGAGGATGCGGCCGTGGTAGAGCGTCCCGTCCTTCGTGGCCGATCCCGACAGCGCGAACCCCGAGCAGTGGAACAGCTCGGGGATGAAGTTGGCGACGACGATGTCCTGCACGTCCATCCCGGCGCCGTCGGCCACGCCCCGGAGCTCGTCGTGGAACCGTTCGGGCACGTACTTCCTCTGCGTCGCGGCGATCCCGCCGATGGCCCTCTTCGGGTTGAGCAGGTTGACCCCGCCGACCTCGACCTTCAGCTCCTTGGCCTTCACGTCGAACAGGAACCGGACGAGCTCGCGGATGTCGCCCCTGAGCAGGGCCCCCTGTTGGTAGCCCATCTCGTAGGGCGTCCCCTTGACGTGGAGCACCCTGTAGCCGTCCACCTCTTCGAGGAAGCCCCTCCCGCAGCGGGCGATCGTCCTCGTCTCGGCGCGGACCGCCGCGGTCGCACAGCACGCGACCCACAGGGTCAGAGCGAAGACGCGGAGGGATGGTCGAAGCATGAGCCGATCTCCTTCCTTGATGATAGGCCCCCGACGTCGATGAGGCCGAGGGGGTCGGATTCGCCGCTAGCGCGCATCGGTTGTGCTGGCCGGGTCGTGGCAGGTCAGCTTCTCCCAGAACGGCAGGAGCGCCTTCCAGACCTCGTCGTCGTCCGTCAGCGGCCGGGGCGACCGGAGGATGAGGATCTCGGTCCGATCTGACTTGGGACAGTACCAGTGGAAGACCTCCAGGTGGGTGGTCAGCTCCTTCTTGGTCCGGAACGGGTCGAACCCGTCGATCGTGACCGTGCGCCGGACGACGGCATGGCCCAGCTTGCTCGCCTCGCGGTCGTCACCCATCGCGACCTTGTATTTCGCCGGGTCGAGACCACCCCGGTAGAGCCCGAGATCGTAGGCTCGGAGGGCCTTCTCCAGGTCGTCGCGGCCGGACAGGACGTCGCCTTCGAGGCGATACAGAACCGGGTAGGACCAGAAGAAGGGGCTGTCCGGCTGGAACCACCCCGGCGGGAACCGGATCTGGAGGTCTCCCTTCCACGGGAGCTGCTGGGCCCATCGCGGGGGATAGGAGGAATCCTCGGCCCGCCAGCCATTCGGCAGGTCCAGATCTGGCCGATGGGGCGGCTTCGTCCCGTCCTCGCTCGTGTCAGCTGCACCGATCAACAGGCTCGACGCCACGGTGACCATCGCCACCCATCTCATCGCAGTCCTCCTCGAATGCTCGGGCAACCGTCCTCACTCCCATTCGATCGTCCCGGGCGGCTTGCTCGTGACGTCGTAGACGACGCGGTTGACCCCCTTGACGGCGTTGATGATCCGTGTCGAGGAGCGGGCCAGGACGTCGTGAGGGATGCGTGACCAGTCGGCGGTCATGAAATCGTCGGTCTCGACGGCGCGCAGCGCGATGGCGTTCTCGTAGGTGCGGCCGTCGCCCATCACGCCGACGGACTGGACCGGCAACAGCACGGCGAACGCCTGCGCGACCTGGCGCTCCAGGCCGGCGTTGCGCAGCTCGTCGAGGAAGATCGCGTCGGCCTGGCGGAGCACCTCCAGGCGGCCGGCGGTCACCTCGCCGAGGCAGCGCACCGCCAGCCCCGGGCCGGGGAACGGGTGGCGCCAGACCAAGGAGTCGGGCAGGCCCAGCTCCAGGCCGAGCCGGCGCACCTCGTCCTTGAACAGGTCGCGCAGAGGCTCGATCAGCTCGAACCCCAGCTCGGCCGGCAGGCCGCCGACGTTGTGGTGGTGCTTGATCGTCGCGGCCGGGCCGTCGGGGTCACCGCCGCTCTCGATCACGTCGGGGTACAAGGTCCCCTGCGCCAGGAACCGCGCGCCGGGGATCGTCCGCGCCTCGTCGCGGAAGACGTCGACGAACGTGTGCCCGATCCGGACCCTCTTCTCCTGCGGGTCGGTCACCCCCTCCAGCGCCGCCAGGAACCGATCCGAGGCGTCGACGACCCGCAGCTCGGCCCCCGAGTGACTCCCGAACGCCTCGACGACCGCGGCCCGCTCGCCGGCGCGGAGCAGGCCGTGATCGACGAACACGCAGACGACCCGCGTCCCCAGGGCCCGCGCCAGCAGCGCGGCGGCCACCGCCGAATCGACCCCCCCCGACAGCCCGCACACGACCCGGTCGGTGGCGCCGACCGTGCCGCGGATCTCCTCCACCGAGCGCTCGATGAACGCCCCCATCGTCCAGGTGCCGGGGCTGTGGCAGATCCGGTCGAGGAAGTTGCCCAGGATCAGGGCGCCGTAGGGGGTGTGCGAGACCTCGGGGTGGAACTGGAGGCCGTACACCGGCCTCTCGCGGTGCCGGACCGCCGCCACGGGACAGGTCGCCGTCGCGGCCAGGGGGACGAACTCGGGGCCCGCGTCGTGGACCTGGTCGCCGTGGCTCATCCAGACCGGCGTCGCCTCGGGGACCGCGTGGAACAAAGGCTCCGCGGGGTCGAGCACCCGGCACTCGGCCCGCCCGAACTCCCGCGACGGGTTCGGCCGCACCACCCCGCCGAGCGCCTCGCACGCCAGCTGCATCCCGTAGCAGATGCCCAGGATCGGCACGTCGAGCCCGAACAGCCTCGGGTCGCACCGCGGCGCGCCCGGCTCGTAGACGCTGGAAGGGCCCCCCGACAGGATCAAGGCCAAAGGGTCGAGCTCGCGCACCCGCTCCCACGTCACGTCATGGCGCACCACCCGCGCGAAGGCGTGCCGCTCGCGGACCCTCCGGGCGATCAACTGCACGTATTGCGCCCCGAAGTCGAGGACCAGCACGGGGCGGGCGACGGCTTGGGGACGTTCCATGATCCTCCGAATCTCCCAGGGGGCGACCGGCCTCGACCGGTCGAGGACGCCAGTCTATCACGCCCCCGGATTGCCAGAAATCGCAATCGCGACCGCCCCGGTGGAGTCTCGCGCCGTCACGGGCCGATCGGCTTGACGCCGCGGGCGATCGATCGCATGCATTCGATCCGGACCGAGCCGTCGGCCAGCGCCGTCGGATGGAACCCCCGCGCGGGCGAGCCGGCGAGCACGAGGGCGCGCACGGCCGCCTTGGGGGCGCCCGGCGTGCCGCGGTCGATCCACTCGTCGAAATCGAGCGCGAACGGCTCCTCGACGAGGCGCAGGTCGACCAGCCCGGCGGAGGCCAGCAGGTCGAGCAGGCCGCCGGGCGTCAGGTTGCGGGTGTGCGTCGCGTCCCGGGCGCGCTCGACCTCCTGGTGGTGGCGGGCCCGGTCGGGGTCGGGGTCGGTCGTGTGATCGACGAGCACGAGCACGCCGCCGGGGCGGAGCAGCTCCACCTGCCTCGCGACGAACGCGGACGGGTCGGCGACGTGGTGCAGCACGTATCGCGAGACCGCCGCGTCGAACGGCCCGGCCAGCGCGGGGTGGGGATCAAATAACGAGATCCGCTCGAACCGCCCCCGGTCGCCGAAGGCCGCGCACCGCCTCCGGGCGCGATCGACCATCCCGGCCGACAGGTCCACCCCCACGACCCGGTGCCCGGCCATCAGCAGCGCCTCGGCGACCAGCCCCGGCCCGCACCCCGCGTCGAGCACCCGGCTGTCGGGGGGCAGGTCGGCCTCGCGGACCAGCCGCGCCAGCGCCCCGGGGTCGCTCTGCACCGGCGACCTCTCGAACTGCGGGGCCTGGCCGTCGAAGGCGGTCGCGAGGGCACGGTCGTGGTCGGACATCGGATCACCCGGAGAAGAGGGATTTGCCACAGAGACCACAGAGAAGAGAAGAAGAGGAGAGGAAATAAAAAAAATGAAAATTAGTTAAAAATTTTGAAATTTTAAATTTTCGGCATTTAATCATTTTTTATTATCATCCCCTCTTTTCTCTTCTCCGTGATCTCTGTGGTCTCTGTGGTGAATCCCTCTGCTTCTATTCCTGACGATAAACGATCTTCCCGCCGACCATCGTCCAGAGGACCCGAGTGTCCTTGAGGTCGTCCTCGGGGCAGGTCAGGGGGTCGCGGTCGACGAGGATCAGGTCGGCGAGCTTGCCGGTCTCGATCGAGCCTTTCTGGTGCTCCTCGAAGTGGAGCCGGACGTTGTTGATGGTGTAGAACCGCAGCGCCTCGATGCGGGAGAGCTTCTGGTCGGGGTTGAGGACGCCGGCCCCCTCGGCGCGGCGGGTGACGGCGACCCAGATCCCCAGCCAGGGGTCCCACGGGTTGGTCGCCTTGATCGCGTCGAGGCGGATCATGTGGTCGCTGCCGCCTCCGATCGTCAGCCCGGCGTCGAGCCACTTGCGGTACGGGTGGAACCAGGACATCCGCCGGGGGCCGAGGACCGCCAGGAGCGTGCGGGTGTCCTTCCACAGCCAGGCGGGCTGGAGGTCGGCGCCCACGCCGAGCGCGGCGCAGAGGCGGAGGTTCTCGGCCGAGGTGAAGTTGGCGTGCGTGATCAGCCAGCGACGGCCGCGGATGCCGACGGCGCGATCCGCCTGCGCGTAGGAGGCGAGCAGCGCGTCCATCCCCGCCTCGCCCGCGACGTGCGCCGTCATCTGCCAGCCGCGACGCGCCGCCTCCTCGGCCAGGACGCCCAGCGTCTCGGGGGGGACGAACAGCAGCCCGCGATAGTCGGGCTCGGTGATCTGGTAGGTCGGCCCGACGCCCCAGGGCTCGCGCATGTACGCGGTGCCGTTGAGCATCCCGCCGTCGAGGAACACCTTCAAAGGGCCGATCCGGACCCAGTGGTCGCCCACGCCCGAGGGGCCGTTCGGCTCGCCGCCGGCCTCGTACCCGGCCAGGGCGTTGAGGGCCTTGACCAGCGCCGCGCGGTCGCCGAAGGGGGGCGACAGGACGCGGGTCGCGTTGACGCGGACGGTCAGCTCGCCCCGGTCGCGCAGGGCCCGGTAGATCCGCAGCGCCGCCGCGCTCGCCGAGCGGTCGGCCACGCTGGTCAGGCCGCGCGCGTTGTAGCGATGGAACAGGTTCTTGACCAGGACCCCTTCGGCGTCCTCGCCGCGACTGCCGCCGTAGGCGTCCTTGGGGAGTTGCCCTTCAGGACCGAGTAGGCGTTGCGGAGCATGCCGGTCGGCTCTCCGGTCGCGGGGTCCTTGACGATCCGGCCGGCGGGCGGGTCGGGCGTGTCTCGGGTGATGCCCGAGAGCTCCAGCGCCTTCGAGTTGACGACCCCCGCCGGACCCCCCGAGTGCAGGACCGGGTGGTCGGGCGCGATCGCGTCGAGCTCGGCGCGGGTCGGGAACCGGCCCTCGTCCAGGCGGGTCGGGAATGCGTACCGGGCGACGATCCACGTCCCCTTGGGCTGGCCCTTCACCCGCTCGGCGACGTAGGCCCTGATGTCGTCCAGCGAGCGGAACGCGGGGATCGGGTGGTCGCTCTCGCTCGTCGCCGCGCCGAGCGGGTGGACGTGGCTGTCGTAGAGCCCCGGCAGCAGGGCCCGCCCCCTCGCATCGATCCGGGTCGTGCCGGGCCCCGCCATCGCGTCGACCTCGGCGTTCGTGCCGACGGCCACGATCCGGTCGCCCCGGATCGCGACCCCTTCGGCGACCCGGTCGTCGCGATCGACGGTGATCACGCGGGCGTTGCGGACGATCAGGTCGGCCCCCCCGCCGTCGTCCGCGACGGCCGCCAGGGCGACCCCGAGGCCGAGGAGCATCGCCCGCGAAACGGTCGCGGGGCCGAGGGGACGGGATCGTCGCGAGAGCATGGGCCGATCTCCGGCGAGTCCTGGGGTCGGGACGCCCGCGCCCCGGGCACGGACCACGAACGGCGGGCCCGGGGCGGCGCCCCGGGGTTCCCGACGGGATCAAGTTACCATCCCCGCGCGACGGCGTCCAACGCGCCATCGCGGCGCCTGGGAGATCCGCGACGGATGCCGGGTGACACAGCGATCGGGCTCACGAGCCGATTCGTCTCGGATCGTCCGCCCGCGCTGACGATGGGGCGCCGGGGCGACCGCCGGGCGTATCCGCCGGATTGTGGCAACCGGGGTCCGTCTTCGCGCCTCTATTGGATACGGGGTCTTTATTTCATAATCCTGCCGATCTCTCTCGAGCGCGACGGGACGGTCATCCGGCTCCTTCATCGACCCCCCTCTATTAATCCCTACCCCCAAGCCGACGAAGACTCCTCCCAACTCCTCTAACCACATCCGTTTGCCACAAACTGGAGGGTCGATCATGTCGATTCGACATTCGCAGCGAAGGGCGTCCCGGCCGATCCTCGAGGGCCTGGAGGCGCGGGAGCTGCTCAGCATGGCGATGCCGGGGGCGATGGTCGGCGTCGCGGGCGCCGAGGTCCACATCGCGAGCCGGCCGTCGCCCCGCGTCGACTCGCTGCTCCGGAGGCTCGGGACGCCGACGACGGTCTCGACCGTCCCGTCCAATGGCGACCAGAACCCGTACGGCGTCGCGTATGTCCCGGCCGGGTTCCCGACCAACGGCGCGATCCGCCCGGGCGATGTCCTCGTCTCCAACTTCAACGATGCCATGAACTCGCAAGGGACCGGCACGACCATCGTGCGGGTCACGCCGCAGGGGAGCGTCTCGACCTTCTTCCAGGGGGGCCCGGGGCTCGGCCTGACGACGGCGCTCGGGGTCTTGAGGAGCGGGTTCGTGCTCGTCGGCAACGTGCCGACGACCGACGGCAGCTTCAACACGATCCAGCAAGGCTCCCTGCTGGTGCTCGACCGGAACGGGAAGGTGGTCGCCAACCTGGCGAGCGCGAACCTGCTGGACGGGCCGTGGGACCTGACGATCGACGACCGGGGACGGACCGCCTCGATCTTCGTGTCGGACGTCCTGAGCGGGACCGTCTCGCGGTTCGACGTGGCCTTCCCGAAGTCCGGCAACTCGCCATTCGTCGTGACGCGGGCGGTCCAGATCGCGTCGGGCTATGCCCATCGCGGCGACCCGGCCGCGCTGGCGCTCGGCCCGACCGGCCTGGCGTATGACCCCCGGAGCGATACCCTGTACGTCGCCTCGACGGCCGACAATGCAGTCTTCGCCATCGCCCACGCCGAGCACGCGCGGGCCGACCGGGGGAGGGGCGTCCTCATCTACCGGGACAACGCCCACCTGCGCGGCCCGCTCGGCCTGGTCCTCGCCCCGAACGGGAACCTGATCGCCGCCAACGGCGACGCCATCAACCCCGACCCGAACCAGAACAGCGAGCTCGTCGAGTTCACCCCCCGCGGTCGATTCGTCTCGCAGCTCCAGGTCGACCCCGGCGCGGGCGGCGCCTTCGGGCTGGCGATCTCGCCGTCCCGGAACAATCCCACGCTGGCCGCCGTCGATGACGTGACGGCCGCGCTCAACGTGTACCCGATCCGATGACGGCCGGGATGATCGCTCCGGTCCCCGCCGGGCGACGCAACGCCCGCCAGGGGACGGGGCGATCGGGTTCCCTGACTCGGACCGCCGGTCCGGATCAAGTCGCGGAGCCAGTCCCCGACCTGCAAACCGGGCACCTGCTGGAAATCGCGGAGGTTGGCCGTCAACAGCATCGCCCGATTGGCGAGCGCGATCGCCGCGATCTTGGAATCTCGCGGTCCGATCCGGCGGATCAATTGTGGGGAGAACCTGCGCAGGATCTCGGCCGCACCCCGGTCGAACGGGAGGATGCGTCCTTCCCAATAGACGTAGTAGGCGATGAGCCACCCAGCGCCTCGAAATAGGCGACTTGGTCGGACGGATTGGCACTGTGGGCGTTGATCTTACCGAGGCATTCGCGGATCTGCTCCTAAGGGCTGATGATCGTGATTCGGACCTCATCGTCCGGCACGGTCATCAACCGGGCGGTCAACTTGACCTCGCCCCGGGAGCCGGTGCGTTGGAGTTGGGAGAGATGTTGAGTGTCCAGGATAATCACGATCGATCCTTCTCGGCCTCCCGGCTCGCCTCGACTGCCTCGACGAGTTCCCGAAAAACAGGGTCGTCCCGGAACATGCCCAGCGAATCGCGCCAGGACCTCTCCGGAGATGCAGACTTCGGCTCGGGCGCCAGGGTGACGATCATGCCGGGCCGCAGGACCACGGCCTCCTCCAGCTTGCGTCCGTCGACCAGGATCTCCTGGCCATCCGCCTCGACCCCGGCGGCGCGGAGGAGGTCCGCGAGCGTCGAGCCGACGGGCATGTCGAACTCGCTCTTGCCGACACCCAGGCGGAGCAGGATCACCCCGTTCCGGTTCGCCGTGGCCGGATTTGCGCTCATCGATAGCCCCCCGTTGTCCTGATGCCGCTCGGATCTCATCGGCCTCGTCCATTGTACCGCGGCGGAGGACCTCCGCCGGAGGTTCAGTCCGCGTCCGTCTCGGCCAGGATCTTGCGGTAGGACGCCGCGGGCCGCGTCGAAGGCGTCCCTGGCGGCCGCGGAGATCTCGGCGGGGCGGATCAGCTTCGTCTTCTGCGACCAGCACTGATCGACCCCCTTGAGGCACCACTCGGCCGACTTCCTCGAGGCGCGGATCGGCTTGCCGCCGACCACGACGAACACCGGGTTGGTGTGCGACGACGGGTAGATCCGCAGCGCCACCCAGCTCGACCTGGCGATCGGGACCTCGAACGCGACGTCCCGGAACGACCCGTCGGCCGCGACCTCCTCGCGGGCGACGGGCTGGCCGTTGACGATCGACCTCGACGGGGACGGTCCGCGTCCGGCCGATCCGGGCGCGCTCGACGTCCCAGTAGGGCTTGGCGTCGAGCGGGAGGGCGCGGAGCTCGGTCGAGCTCGGGCGTGAGTTCGGGTTCGAGGTACGCCGCGACCCGCGCCGAGACCTTGACCTTGGCCGGCGCGTCGAGCTTCCGCTCGCTGCCCCGCTCGCCGACCGCGACGTCGTCGACCCGGAAGTCGACGAGGTGGCTCTTGCCGTCGCCGACGTAGGAGCGGCCCAGCTTGATCCCCTCGCACCAGCGGTCGAAGTCGAGCCGGCCGTCGGCGAGCTTGACGTAGACGCGGCCCAGCCCGACCCGCTCGCCGTAGATGCACGGGAAGTCGGTCTCGCCGCTGATCCGGGCCCGGTAGCCGCAGTTGAGCGTGTGATACCAGATGCTCAGCTCCCACGGCGCCGGCGTGTCGACCGTCGAGATGAAGTCGACCGCGTCGTGCGACGACGTCGACGATGTACTCGTTGGCGCCGATGCCGTCGAACGGCGGGACCTCGAAGCTCGGCAGCTTCATGTCGGACGTCTTCAGCCCCCAGCCCGAGTGCGAGAAGCCGACCACGCCCCCTTGCGACCGGCCCCACTTCAGCACGGGCAGGTCCCAGCTCGGCCACTCCTCGATGCGGGTGGTGCCCGGGTAGTCGTCCTCCTTCAGCCGCAGGAGGCAGAGGTGCCCGCAGTGCGACGACGGGAAGCCCGAGACCTCGATGTCGTAGCGCATCAGGTGCTCGGGGGTCGAGAGCGGGTGGAGGCGGCCGTCGAAGTACGCCTTCTGCGCGTACCAGCACGGGCCCCAGCTCAGGACGCAGCCGACATCGAGATCCTCGCCCAGGATGTGCCGCATCATGTCCTCGGGGCGGACCCCCTCGGTCGGGCTCTCGTAGTGGGCGCAGCCCGCGGCGTGGACGTGGTGGTCGCCCGAGAACCAGTTCATCTTCGCCAGGTTGGCCCACCTTTTGAGGCGGAACGACTCGCGGTGCTCCCGGCCCGGCGGCACGGTGATCGTCCTCGTCTGCTTAACATACTCGGGGCCTCGGGTGAACTCGACGGTATACGTCCCCGGCGGCAGCAGGACCGCCTCTCCGCTGCTGCGGTAGACCTGCGGGTGGAAGAAGAAGTCGGGGGCGAGCCGGCGGGTGGGGGAGGGATACACGCGCCTCTGGGCGTCTCGGATCAGGAACGAGGCCATCGTCGGGCGGCCGTCGTCGTCCTGCACATCGAGCACGACCGAGACGGCCGGGTCGCACGTGAACAGGATGTCGACGTCGCTGCGGAAGCCGAGGTCCTGCGTCCCCTGGCCGACGTTGAAGCTGACCTTCGCCTCGCGGCGGCCGGCGTCGCGGCTGTAGACCCGCATCAGGCGGTACTCAACCGGCAGGCCCGACAGCCGGGGATTCAGCGGCCGGTCGCGGATCATCGCCACGTCCATCCAGCGGTGGGGGACCTCCGACATGGGCACCGTGACCTTGGGCTCGGCGGCTGGAGGTCGATCTCCGATACAGGGGCGCGGCGTTGGGGCTCTGCGCGACGAGCTCGGCGGTGACGCCCGCCTCGTTGTGGACCTTGACCGGGAAGACCCGCCAGCCGTGCTGCACCAGCCGCGCCGGGGCGGGGCCCTGGACCGCCTTGACGCGGCTCTCGGGGTTGATCGACACGCCGATCAGGCAGAGCGGGTCGAGCGCCTCCTGGATCTTGCGGGCCGCCGCGGCGTCGCCCGCGGCGATCGCCCTTTCGATCCTCCGCGAGACCTCCGGGGGCAACGGCTGCCCCAGCCCCTCCAGCGCCTCGGCGACGCGCCGCACCTGCGCCGCGAAGGGCTGGAACTCGACCCCCTCCACGACCGGCAGGTCGTCGCCGCGGCCCGTCGTCGCCAGGCCCGCCGCCAGCATGATCGTCAGCCCCACGGCCCGGAAGTTCGTTCGGTCGCGCCGCATGGTCGGCCTCCTCGGGAGTCTGGCATGGCTCGTCATCGGTCAGGATTCCCAGTGAATCGCCGGGATGCGCGGATTTCCAAGGAAATCTCGCCCCGGTGCGGATAATGTGGCGCATCGGCCGTCGGCCCCCTCCCGGTCGGCGACGATCCCGGCTGCATCCCGCACTTACTGGGGAATCCGGCGCGGTCGCGTGCCGGTGCGCGGGGATTCGTCGCTTCTTGGAGTGAGGGTGCCGCGCGTCGGGCGGTTCCGCGTGCAGATCACCAGGTCCCACAGCCACAGGAGATCCGAGATGAAGCGTCGCATTGCCACGATGGTCCTGGCCCTCGGCGTGGCGGCCGTGCTGGCCGTGCCCGCCTTCGCGCAGCAGCCCAAACGCAAGGGCGGCGGCGGATTCGGCATGGGGGGCGGTGCCGGGCTGCTCATGAATGAGGGGGTCCAGAAGGAGCTGAAGCTGACCGACGAACAGACCGCGAAGGTCGAATCGATCGCCCGCGACGTCCGCGAGAAGCACCAGGGCGACTTCGCCAAGCTCCAGGACCTCGACGCCCAGGAGCGCCGCGAGAAGATGGCCGAGCTCGGCCGGACCATGAACGGCGAGACGAACAAGGCGCTGGCCGACGTCCTCAAGCCCGAGCAGATGAAGCGGTATCACCAGATCCAGCTGCAGGCGCAGGGCGTCCAGGCGTTCGCCTCGCCCGAGGTCCAGTCGAAGCTGAAGCTGACCGCCGACCAGAAGGAGAAGCTCCAGGCCATCGGCCAGGAGTCGATGGGA
Organism: uncultured Planctomycetaceae bacterium; assembly: GCA_963708145.1. Taxonomy (GTDB): domain Bacteria; phylum Planctomycetota; class Planctomycetia; order Isosphaerales; family Isosphaeraceae. The sequence goes on from OY970189.1 coordinate 2,876,926, forward strand.
CAGATGCGCGAGCTGTTCCAGGGCGGTGGCGGCGCCGGGGCAATCGCGAGAAGATGACGACCATCCGCAAGGAGAGCATGGACAAGGCCCTCGCCGTCCTGTCATCCGACCAGAAGGAGACGTGGAAGGACCTGACCGGCGAGCCGTTCGAGGTCCAGTTCGGGCCGCCCCGCCGGCCCAACAACTGATCCGAGGGCGTCCCGGGCCGGGTTCAGGGGGCCGCGACGGTCGCCGCCCGGCCCCTCCCTCCCGGCGACCGCCGCCTCGATCAGCTCGCCGACCCCGGGCCGGGGCATCCTTTCGAATCCCGGTCGTCGGCCGCCGGTCAGTGGCCGCGCAGGTTGCGCCGATACTCCGCCGGCCGCATCCCGACCTCGCGGCGGAAGACGTTGCTCAGGTAGGGCAGGCTGCCGAACCCGGCGAGCTCCGCGATCCTCCCCGCGGGGAGGTTGGTCTCCAGGAGCAGACTGCTTGACGTAGGTCAGAGCGCGAGCGCTGGATCTCCTCGCGGAGCGATCGGCCCATCGACCGTCGGAAGCGGATCTCCAGCCCTCGCCGCGAGATGCCCGCCTGGTGGACGACGTCGTGGACGTCGATCGGGTCCCGGGCGTGGTCCCGGATGAACCGCAGGGCCGCGGCGACGTGCCGGTCGTCGGTCGCGATCATGTCCGACGAGCGCCTGGTGACGACCCACAGGGGGTCGACCATGACCGTGTGGGGGGCCTCGTCCGTGCCCCTCATCAGGCCGTCGAGGAACTCCGCCGCGCGGTAGCCGGCCTGTTCAAGGTCGAACGCCACGCTCGACAGCGGCGGGTTCGACAGGTTGCAGATCAGGTGGTCGTCGTCGGCGCCGACGACCGCCACGTCGTCGGGCACGCGCAGGCCGGCCAGCAGGCAGGCCTCGAGCACCTGCCGGCCGCGGACGTCGCTGCTGGCGAAGATGGCCACCGGCCTCGGCAGCGACATCAGCCATGAGATGACCATCCGCTCCTCCCATTCCCACGTCAGCCCCTGCCTGAGCCGCGCGGGATGGTAAGCGTCGCAGGCGAACCCCGCCTGGCGGAGCTGCACGTCGAAGCCCTCCAGCCGCCTCTGCGACCAGTTGCGGCTCGGGTATCCGAAGAACGCGAAGTGCCGGAAGCCGCGGTCGAGGAAATGCTCGGCCGCCATCCGCCCCACCTCGTGCGACGCGGCGCGGATCTCCGAGATCCGCGACAGGGGGTTGTCCCGCCTCAGGTGCTCGTCGGACAGGTCGATCCCGATGACCGGCATCCCGGTCGCGAGGATCTTCCGCGCGATCTTCGCCGAATGGAACCGGCCGATCGCGCCCGAGGCGCCCCAGCGGCGCAGGTTCGGCAGCGGGGCGGTCGCCACCATGCTCGACATGTACTCCCGCCCGGTGAACGCCTGGCTCAGGCTGTCCGTCGCGGGGACCGGCCCCTCGGGGTAGTCCCCCGACAGGTAGAAGACCCACGGCCCGTGCAGCTGCGAATCAGCGCCGATCCCCTCCAGCAGGCCGCGGTCGTACCCGGCGAACGGGATCATCAACAGCAGCACCCGCGGTGCCTGGACCATCATCCATCCTCGCAAAAGAGGCGGACGGGGATCGGATCCCCCGCCTCTGCGCAATTTTACAACCTGCGTGCGCATTCTCGCATAGACGGCGCGGCTCGGGGGGACCATTCTGAGTTAAAGAGTCCTTTGGGGTACTTCATATTCAGTTGTTTTCTCCCGCAGCGGAGACCCTCCCATGGCCAGGCGAAGGCGTCCCGGGTTCACTTTGATCGAGCTGTTGGTGGTGATCGCGATCATCGCCGTGTTGATCGCGCTCCTGCTTCCCGCCGTCCAGGCGGCGCGCGAGGCCGCCCGCCGCATGCAGTGCGTCAACAACCTCAAGCAGATCGGCATCGCCCTGCACAACTATCACGACCAGAAGGGGTGCTTCCCCGTCGCCCAGAACGACTACGACCACTGGGGCGCCATGCCGATGCTGCTCCCGCAGACTGGAGCAGCAGTCGATGTTCAATGCGCTCAACTTCTCCTACCAGTCCAACGGCGCCGCGAACCGCGGCCCCATTGGCGCGAACACGACGGTCACCTTCGCGAACATCAACACGCTCAACTGCCCCTCCGACATCGATCGTTTGACCACCCTGATGGCCCATTACAGCTACACCTTCAACTCCGGGTCGGACGGGCAATGCCTGAACGGGCAGTCCCCCAACGCCGGGCCCTTCCTCTGGGGCAACGCGGGCAATGCCGGCGCCCGGGCCGCCACGATGGCGATGATCACCGACGGCACGAGCAACACGTCGGGGGTCAGCGAGCGGGTCCGGGGGGTTGGCCAGGCCGGCAACGTGCCGTTCGATCCCATGTATCCGACGACCACCGTCTTCATGGGCGCCAACAAGGCGGCGCTGCTGAGCACCAGCCCCCTGAACGGGTACAACACCTGCAAGACGATCTCGACGGCGGCGAGCAATAAGACGACGGGAAATAATGACCCGGTCATGGGCTTCTGGACGGACGCGGAGCCGACGCAGGGCGCGTACAACCAGCTCATGCCGCCGAACACCTACGGCTGCACCGCGGGGACGGTCAACTACGACTTCGGCAACGGGCTGGCCTCCGTCCCGGCGTCGAGCCGGCACCCGGGCATCGTCAACATGCTGATGATGGACGGCTCGGTGCGCGCCATCAAGAACTCGATCAGCCCGCCGACCTGGTGGGCCCTGGGGACGATGGGGGCGGGCGAGGTCATCAGCGCCGACTCGTTCTGACGCCCAGGGCCTGGCCGTCGCCCGGCGATCTTCCGCTTGCCGGGTTCGCGACGTTGGGGTATCGTCCGCGCCGAGGGGCGCCGCGCGCCGTCGTGGGCCGGTCGGCGGTCGGGGGCCCGCGCCGTCCCGAGTCGCGTCCATCCCGAGAGATCATCGGAGGATCGCCCATCATGAAGCGACGCCCGTGCCGCCGTCGCTGGCTGATTCCGCTGGGGTTCCTCCTGGCCCCCCCCCTGTTCTGGGCCGCCGTCCTGTCGATCGCGCCGACCGACTGGGCCCGCGCGCGGATCGTCGCGCGGCTGGGCCGCGCGACCGGGCGGCCGGTCGCGCTGGGGGCCCTGCGGATCGGCGCCCTGGGGGGCATCCGGCTCACCGACCTCGAGATCGGCGCACCCGACAAGGCCGCCGACCCCTGGCTCAAGGTCGCCCGGGCCCGGATCAACGTCAGCGTTCTGCAACTGCTCCTCGGACCGGCGAAGCCGACCGACATCCAGGTCGAGGGCCTGTCGCTGCGGGTCCTGCGGCGCCGCGACGGGACGCTGGAGCTCGCCGACATGCTCGGGCCCGGCCCGGCGAAGGCGGGCCCGGCGGCCGAGCCGTGCCCGATCGAGGCGGCCGGCGTGGCGGTCCGCGTCCGCGACGCGCGCCTCATCCTGATCGACGAGCCCAGCCGCACCCGCCTCGAACTGTCGGCGGTCGAGGGGCACGCCACCTGGCAGGACCGCCACGCCGCCGTCCACGACCTGCGCGGGATGCTCAACGGGGGCCGCGTCCAGCTGGTGGCGTCGCTCGACCGCTCCGGCCGCGAGCCCGCCTTCGAAGGGCACCTCCGCGCCTCGGGGGTCGCCCTCGATGAGGACATGGATGCCCTGGCCTACCTGGTCCCGGTCCTCTCGGGCGACGGGACGCGTCGCGCCGGGGGCATCGAGGGGCGCCTCGACGCGACCGCCTACCTCCGGGGCCGCGGCATCACCCGGGCCGCCGTCCGCCGCTCTCTCGTCGGGCAGGGCACCATCGCGCTCGACCCGGTCCGGCTCGACAGTTCGCCCCTCGTCGCCGAGCTGGCCGAGCTGGCCGACCTGCCCCCGGAAGGCCGCACCGGCTCGGCCCGGACCGACTTCACGATCCGGGATGGTCGGATCGCGACCGACGCCTTGACCTTGAGCCTCGCCAAGCTGCCGATCGTCCTGTCGGGCTGGACCGACTTCGACGGCCGCCTCGATTATCGCGTCCGCGCCGACCGCCTCGCCGACCGGCTGCCGAACCAGGCGCGCGACCTGCTCTCCGAACTGTCGGTCGACGTCCACGGCCTGTCGGCCCTCCACGTCTGGGGGACGATCGACGCGATGGAGGTCACGATTGATGCCGCGGGCGCCGACGACCCGGTCGCCGGCGCCGCGACGGACCGTCGCGGCGGCGACTCGCCGGCCGTTGCGCGACCTGTCGCGCCGCCTCCGCGATCGCCTGCTTCGCTAGACGGCGCGAACGCCCCGGCCGCTTGATTTGCCCCGCGCCGCGGATTACAATCCTCAGTTGTGGAAAACCGACGTCCGCCGGGACGCCGAGGAAGGAGCCCAGTCGTGCCCAGGCGACTCCGGATCGCGGCCCTGAGCGTCTGGCCGGGATTACCCCAAGTCTGGACGGGACAAGAGGTCCTGGGGCTGATCCTGGCCGCGCTGTTCGCGGCGACGGTGAACCTCGCGGTGGTCTCGCGGTTCATCTGGACCGAAGCGTTCGCGCCGGGGTGGCCGCCGTTCTTCGCGGCGATGGCGGCGATCACCTGGGCGGGGGGCCTCGGCTACACGCTCTGGTGGGTGTGGCTCTGCCATCCCGAGCGGCATCGGGCCGAGATCGACCGGCTGTTCCGCGAGGCGATCGAGGCCTACTTGCAAGGGCGGTGGAACGAGTCGCGGCGGCGGATCGAGCGAATCCTGGCGATGGACGAGGCCGACGCGGACGCCTTGATGCAGCTGGGGACGCTGTTCGTCCGGACCGACCAGCCGGCGCTGGCGCGGCGGGCGTTCCGGCAGTGCCTCGAGAGGGAAGGTGGGGCCAAATGGCGCTGGGAGATCCGACAGGCCCTGGCGCGCCTGGGGGACGGGGCCTCGCCCTGACGCCGGACGGCCGGCAACGATCACGGGACCGGGCTCGGGCCGTCGCCGTGGGATGCGGCGAAGGTGACCGAGCCTTTTGCGTCCTAAGAGCGTCTAACTTTACCCGGTTTTCAGGGGATCGACTCAGCTATGATCGTGAACGAAGCGGGGTCCGGTCACGAATGCCTTGTTTTCTAGGCCCGGCTGACGAACCCCGCGAAGCCGTGAACAGGATGACCGACGTTTCATGACTTCAAGTACGGGGTAAAGTTAGACGCTCTAAGGGTTTAATGAATTCTTCGTGGTGGACGATCGATGCCAAATGGGTGGGATGAGAGATGACAGAATGGGTTGGATCTCGGAGCCTTCCGTCGTCTCTCATCCCACCCATTTGGCATCGATCGTCCACCACGAAGGCCAGGGACTTACGCCTCATGGGCATCGCCTCGCGGAAGGTGACCGAGCCTTCTGCGTTATCGGGATTTATGCCGCCCTCCTCCCGGGAGTCCGGGATGACCTGTTCGGAGGCCACTGAACGAACGTTCGGCCCCTTTCTGACGTAGAATTACTTCGCAGGACCTGGACCGGCATCGCCCGGTGAAACCGTCGGAGTCGACCGCATGTATGAACGCTTCACCGACCGTGCCCGCAAGGTGATGCAACTGGCCAACCAAGAGGCGCAGCGCTTCAACCACGAGTACGTCGGCACCGAACACGTCCTGCTCGGCCTGATCAAGGAGGGCAGCGGCGTCGCCGCCAACGTCCTGAAGAACCTGGACGTCGACCTCCGCAAGATCCGCAACGAGGTCGAGAAGATCGTCCAGGCCGGGCCGGACATGGTCACGATGGGCAAGCTGCCGCAGACCCCCCGGGCCAAGAAGGTCATCGAGTACGCGATCGAGGAGGCCCGCAACCTCAACCATAACTACGTGGGGACCGAACACCTCCTGCTCGGGCTGTTGCGCGAGCAGGAGGGGGTGGCCGCCCAGGTGTTGATGAACCTCAACCTGAAGCTGGACGAAGTGCGCGAGGAGGTGCTCAACTTGCTCGGTCACGGGATGGACGCGGGCGGCGAGGGGGAACGTGCCGCCCAAAAAGGCAATAAGTCCAAGACCCCGGCCTTGGACTCGTTCGGCCGCGACCTGACCGACCTGGCCCGTCAGGGCAAGCTCGACCCGGTCATCGGCCGCCAAAATGAAATCGAGCGCGTCGTCCAGGTCCTCTCGCGCCGGACCAAGAACAACCCCGTGCTCCTGGGCGAGGCGGGCGTCGGCAAGACGGCGATCGTCGAGGGCCTCGCCCAGATGATCATCGACGGCAACGTCCCCGAGCTGCTCCGCGACCGCCGGATCGTGGTCCTGGACTTGGCGATGATGGTCGCCGGCACCAAGTACCGCGGCCAGTTCGAGGAGCGGATCAAGGCCGTCATGAACGAGGTCCGCCGCGCCAAGAACACGATCCTGTTCATCGACGAGCTCCACACCTTGGTCGGCGCCGGCGGGGCCGAGGGGGCGATCGACGCCTCCAACGTCCTGAAGCCGGCTTTGGCCCGCGGCGAGGTCCAGTGCATCGGCGCCACCACGCTCGACGAGTACCGCAAGTACATCGAGAAGGACGGCGCCCTGGAGCGGCGGTTCCAGACGATTGTCGTCGAGCCCCCGAGCAAGCACGAGGCGCTGGAGATCCTCCGCGGCCTGCGCGACCGCTACGAGGCGCACCACCGCGTCCAGATCACCGACGAGGCGCTCGAGGCCGCCATCGAGCTGTCGGACCGCTACATCACCGGCCGCTGCCTGCCCGACAAGGCGATCGACGTGGTGGACGAGGCCGGCGCCCGCGTCCGCCTCAAGGCGATGACCCGCCCGCCCGACCTGAAGGAGCTCGACGACCAGATCGAGAGGCTCAACCAGGACAAGGAGGAGGCCGTCGCCAACCAGGACTTCGAACGCGCCGCCGCGCTGCGCGACCAGGCCGACAAGCTCAAGAAGAAGAAGGAGACGATCAACCGCGAGTGGCGCGAGCGCTCGAAGGAGGTCGACGGCACGGTCGACGAGGAGGTCGTCGCCGAGGTCGTCAGCAAGATGACGGGCATCCCGCTCACCCGGCTGGAGGCGGAGGAGACCGGGCGTCTGCTCAAGATGGAGGACGAGATCCAGAAGAAGGTGATCTCGCAGACCGAGGCGATCAAGAGAATCAGCCAGGCGGTGCGCCGGAGCCGCTCCGGGCTGAAGGACCCGAACGCACCGATCGGCTGCTTCATCTTCGCCGGGCCGACCGGCGTCGGCAAGACGCTGCTGGCCAAGGCGTTGGCCGAGTTCATGTTCGGCGACGCCGACGCCCTGATCCAGATCGACATGTCGGAGTACATGGAGAAGCACAACGTCTCGCGTTTGATCGGCGCACCCCCGGGGTACGTCGGCTACGAGGAAGGGGGCCAGCTCACCGAGAAGATCCGCCGCCGACCGTATGCGGTGGTCCTCCTGGACGAGATCGAGAAGGCGCACCCCGACGTCTACAACATGCTGCTCCAGATCATGGAGGAGGGCCGGCTGACCGACAGCTTCGGCCGCAACGTCGACTTCAAGAACACGATCATCATCATGACGACCAACGCCGGCGCCGAGGCGACCTCGACGTCGAGCATCTTCGGCTTCGACCGGGGCCGCGACGACTCGGCGAGCTACGAGACGATGAAGGAAAGGCTCAAGGTCGCCATCGAGAAGTACTTCCGCCCCGAGTTCCTGAACCGGCTCGACGACGTGATCGTGTTCCACTCGCTGAACAAGGAGAACCTCAAGCAGATCGTCGACATCGAGCTGTCGAAGGTCCGCAACCGCCTGGCCGACCGCGGCCTGGAGCTCGTCCTGACCGACGACGCCAAGGAGTTCGTGATCGCCAAGGGGTTCAACCCCGACTACGGGGCGCGTCCGTTGCGGCGGGCGATCGAGAACCTGATCGAGGACCCGCTCAGCGAGGAGATCCTCCGCGGCACCTTCAAGGGCAAGGACCGGATCACGGTCCTGGTCGAGGGGGCCGACGACCTGAAGAAGCTGAAGTTCGACGCCACCGGCAAGGACGAGGCGCTGGCCGCCGTCGGCGGCCCGGCGCCGGGGTCCGAGTCGAAGACGTCCTGAGCCGGGGCGATCTCGCTCCGGCCAAGATCACGGGGCGAGCGGGGGGATTCCCCTCCCGCTCGCCCCGGTTCCGTTTCGAATCGACCTGCCCGATCCGTTGCCTTCGATCTTCGTAGGGTGGGCACCGCCCACCATGTTTTGATATGAAGGTGGGCGGTGCCCACCCTACGAAGACCCGGACCGAGGGCCGTGGGGTCAGGTCCCCTCGGCCTTCGCGGCTCCCTTCGTCTTGAGCAGTTCGGGGATCATCGTTTCGAGCTTGCCGCGAGCGTAGACCGAGTAGAGCTTGCCCTCCTGGTCGACCACGAAGACGGCCGGTATCCCTTGACCTCCCCAGGACTTGATGAACTCTTTCTCGGAGCCATCGTGGATGTAATACTGCGGCCAGGTGATCTCGTTCTTGGCGACGAACTCCTTGAGCTTGTCGAGCCCCCCTGCTCTTTCGGTTTGTCGAGGCTGACGCCGATGAACTCGACCCCCTGGCCGCGATACTCCTCGTACAGCGCCTTCATCCTGGGCATTTCGACGACGCACGGCCCGCACCAGGTCGCCCAGAACTCGACCACGACGACCTTGCCCCGCAAGCCTTCCAACGAGATCCGCTTGCCCGAGATCGCATCGTTGAATGCCAGTTCGAACGGCTGGCCGACCCCTTCGAGCTTCCCGAGTCTGACGTTCGGCCGGGATCGCGGCACGGCTGTCGGGGTAATCGGCCAGGATGCGGCGGAGCAGCACTTTCTCCTTCTCCGGGTCGCGCAGGAAGCGAGCCACCTGGAACAGGAGTCCGTCACCTCGGTCATCCCGGGGCGCCTCGCGGATGAACGCCTCCACGGTCGGGAGGGCCTCGGCGCGATCGAAGCTCGATGCGAGAGCCAGCTCGGCCTTGCAGTAAGCCGCCTCGATCTTCAGCCTCTCGTTCCTGGTCGTGGCGATCGCTCCATCGATCTCCTCGGCCAGATTCCCGAACCAGGGACGCTCGACGATCTGCTTTCGCCAAGTCTCGCCCTGGATGTCGGGCAACCGGCCGAGGGCTCTTTTCGGCCTTGAGGATTTTGCCGGCTGCGACACTGCGGTCCGCTTGGCCCCTCGCGATCTGGAGGCGCCACGTCTCGCTCAGCAATTCCGGGAGCCGATCGTTTTCGGGGTCGGCTTTCCACAGTTCGCGGACCAGCGCCCCCCTCCGATGCTCCGCATCGCTGCGCCGGGCGTCGAACTCGGCGATGGCCTTTTGATCGCCCCGATCTTTGGGGTCGAACCTGAGAAGCTCGACCTTGTCGATGTCGGCCAGGATCTCCTTGGCCGGCCGGTCATCGCCTCGGGCCGGGCCCGACCACCCCAGCCATCCGCAGAACGCGACCGCAGCGCACATCATCGATGGAGGCGTCCGCATGTCCGATCCTCCCCGGGTGCGAGGTCTTGGGCCGAATGCCGAGGCGGAGCATCGCACATCAGGGTAGGCACGCACTGGCCACAGGGTCAACAGGATCATGTCCGAATCCGCTTGGGAGTGTGGCCCATCGTCCTGGCACTCGCCGGGTCATCCCGGACCCCCGCCAGGATTGGCGGTGCGACAGGATTGACGGCGGTCGGGCGGCCCGACGTCCCGCCCGCCGGACGGATCGGCAGGACTTCGGGCCGCCCGATCTCGATAATAAGGATGAGCGGCCCGAATCGCCGCCGGCTCCTTGGCGAGATGTTGCTGCCCCGACGCGGCCGCAATGCGACGATCTCACCCGGGTCCTGCGCCGCTGCCGAACGAACGGTCATGATCCTCGGAAGGCTCGCCCGACCCCATGAAAATGGGGCGCGCTGCGTTCGACTCGCCGGGGTCCGGTCCAGGGTGTGAGGCCGATTTTGGTTTGGTGCTCCCAGCCCGAAACGGACGTGGCCCGACCTCGGCTCGACGCGCGTCGAACCCGACCCTGTCGCCCCCCGACCCCGGGGGAGCACGAAGAGGAAACTGCTCCAACACACGAGGTCATCCCGCCGGCCCGGACGCGAACCGACACGGGAGACGCCATGGACCTGATTCGCGCCTGCTGCGCCGGGCTCGATGTTCATAAGGAGACCGTCGTCGCCTGTGTCCGCCGCGCCGGACCCGACGGGCCGGTCGGCCGCGAGGTGCGCACCGACCGCACCCTGACCGCTGACCTGATCGCCCTGGCCGACTGGCTCGACGCCGAGGGGGTCCGCCACGTCGCCCTGGAGTCGACCGGGGTCTACTGGAAGCCGGTCTTCCACCTGCTGGAGGGCCGGTTCGAGGTCCTCCTGGTCAACGCCCACCACATCAAGCAGGTCCCGGGCCGCAAGACCGACGTCAAGGATGCCGAGTGGATCGCCCGATGACTCCAGTACGGCCTGCTGCGGGCCAGCTTCCTCCCGCCGCCACCGATCCGGGAGCTGCGCGACCTGACCCGACAGCGGACCCAGCTGGTGCGCGAGCGGGCCGCGGCGGCCGACCGCATCCACAGGGTGCTGGAGGGCGCCAATATCAAGCTGTCGAGCGCAGCGACCGACGTGCTGGGGGTCTCAGAGCGTGTCTAGGAAGCTAGTGCGGTTTTTCGTTGACCGTGACGGTTGACCCGGCTATCCCTCCGTTGTAAAGGAGGGCCAGCCCGATGAGAGCCTACTCGACCGACCTGCGTCAGCGGGTCGTCGCCGCCTACGACGCCCGCGAGGGCACCCAGGAGCAGGTCGCCGCCCGCTTCGCCGTCAGCATCTCCTGGGTCCGCAAGCTCCTCCGCCAGCGCCGGGCCACCGGCTCGATCGACCCCAGGCCGCACGGCGGCGGCCACCCCCCGGCCTTCGACGCCACGGCCGACGCGAGGCTCCGTCAGTCCGTCCGCGACGACTCCGACGCTACGCTCGAGGAGTTGGGCCGCGCCGCCGGTGTGGCGTGCGGCGTCTCGGCGGTGTCCCGGGCGCTGGACCGGATGGGGATCACGCGAAAAAAAAGTCGCGGCGGGCGGCCGAGCAGGACCGCCCGGAGTTGAAGGCCGAGCGGGCGGCCTGGCGCGAGGAGTTCGCCGCGATCGACCCGGCCAAGCTCGTCTTCGTCGACGAGTCGGGGGCGAGCACGGCGATGGATCGGGCCTACGGCCGCGCCCCCTCCGGGGTGCGGGTCGACGGCCCGGTGCCGCACGGCCACTGGAAGGGGACCACCCTGACGGCCGCCGTGCGGCTCGACGGCGTGCCGCCGTCGGCCTGCCTGGCCTTCGACGGGGCGACCGACACCGCGTGCTTCGAGACGTACGTCGAGCGGTGCCTGGTGCCTTCGCTGCGGCCGGGGGACATCGTGGTGATGGACAACCTGGCCTGCCATAAGGCCGCCGGGGTGGCCCGGCTCATCGAGGGGGCCGGGGCGAGCGTGCGCGACCTGCCGGCCTACAGCCCGGACCTCAACCCGATCGAGCAGCTCTTCAGCAAACCCAAGGCGGCGTTGCGATCGGCGGCGGCACGGACAGTGGAGGCGGTGATCGCGGCGATGGGGGAGGCGCTGCGGGCGGTCCGGCCGGGCGACATCCGCGGCTGGTTCGCCCATAGCGGATACCCGACCGGGCCGTCAACCGTCACGGTCAACGAAAAACCGCACTACTGAGAGTCAGGAAAGTAATGTCCGCGGAAGAGGAAGTTCCGAGGCATGGAACAAGTTCTTCAGGAATCCCTGATCACTTCGTTTCGCGGCCAACTCAGCGGCTACGCGATCGTCGAGTTCGCGCACGTCGTGCGCGGCGAAGTTGCTCAAGCGCACCCATTTCAGCCAACTCCACAGCGATTCCACCGGATTGAGCATCGGGGCCCACGGCGGCAACCGCTCCAAGCTCAGCCGATCGGCGAACTGATCCTCCAGCCCGCGGATCGGCTCCCCCTTGTGCATCGGGCCGCCGTCCCACACGACCACGAAGCGGCCGGCCAGGTCGCGCAGCATCGCCTCGATGAACGCGGTCACATACCAGTTGTTGAAGTGGCCGTCGGCCAGCGTGTGGAAATAGAGCCCCGAGCGATCCCGGCGGGGCGACAGCCACACCGCCGCCGCGACCGAGACCTTCTGACGGTGGGCGCCGCCCTGGGGGATCGCCGGGGTCCGGCCCTTCGGCGACCAGGTGCGGCGCAACAGCGGCCCCATCAGCAGGCCGCTCTCGTCGATCAGGGCGCTGTGCGCCCCTCGTCGCCGCGCTTTCTTTTGATGCGCGGCCAGTCGGATTCCAGCCATGCGGCGATCGCCTTCGGGTCGCGCTCGCGGGGGACGCGCTGCGGCCTCTGCGGGGTGAACCCCCGATCCCGCAGCCAGGTGCTGAGATACCTCGGATGGAGCCGGATGCCGAATTCCTCCTCGATCAGTTGCCCGAGTCGGGCCGCCGTCCAGAGCTCTGTGTCGAAGCCATGGTGGGTCGGCGGCTCGGTCAGCCAGCGGAGGGCGATCCTCTCCTGGAGGTGGGTCAACTTGGGGGGACGGCCCGAGACGGGACGGGGGAGGAGGGCTTGTCCTCCACCTTCGCGATACGCGGCGACCCAACGACGGACCGACCGCGGATCGACCCCGAGGAACTCAGCCACCTCCTCGGTGCTGTATCCCTCCAGGACGCGCTGGACGGCCAATGAGCGACGGCGTTCCAGTTCCTCGGGCGACCCTTTGTCTCTCATGCCCGAGAGTATACGGGACGCCGATCCGGGCGGACATTACTTTCCTGACTCTCAATAGTTTGTTGGTGAGCCTGCGGACCATCAGATGAATCATCGCCAACTTGATCATCGCCTCTTCCGTCTCCGGCAGGGCCTCGTAGTCCTTGCTCAGGCGGCGGCACCGCCCCAGCCAGGCGAAGGTCCGCTCCACCACCCAGCGATGCGGCAGCAGCACGAACCCCTTCGCGCCATCCGTCCGCTTGACGATCTCCAGCCGGAGCCGGCCGCCCTCGCGGAGGCCGCGGACCCAGTCGACCAGCTTGCCGGCGTAACCGCCGTCGGCCCAGATCAGCCTCAGCCGGCCGAAGCGATGCCGCACCCGCTCCAGGACCAGCTTGGCCCCGTCGCGGTCCTGGATGTCGGCGGCATGGACCACCACCGCCAGGATCAGGCCGAGCGCATCGACGAGGATGTGCCGCTTGCGACCGCAGACCTCCTTACCGGCGTCGTAGCCGCGGGCCCCCTTTTTCGGTCGTCTTGGACGACTGGCTGTCGAGCACCGCGGCCGAGGGCTGGCGCTGGCGGCCTTCGGCCCGCCGCAAGTCGCCCCGCAGCCCCTCGTGGAGGCGCTCCAGCGTCCCGTCCTCCTTCCACTGCATGAAGTACCAGTACGTGATCCGCCAAGGGGGCAGGTCGTGGGGCATGGCCCGCCACTGGCAGCCGGTCCGCACGACGTACAGCAGGGCGTTGACGATCTCGCGCCGCTCGTACTTGGCGGGCCGTCCGCCGGGCTTGGGGGCCGGGATGAATCGGGAGACCTGGGCCCACTCGGCCGCGGACAAGTCGCTGGGGTAAGCGGTGCGGGTGTTCATACCCCAAGGCTAGGACACCTTTTCTAGACACGCTCTCAGGCCGGTCGATGCTCGCGGCGATCATCGACGGCCGCGACGACCCGGCCGCGCTGGCGGGGCTGGCGCGGGGGAGCCTGCGCGGCAAGGTCCCCGAGCTGACGCAAGCGTTGCGGGGCCTGGTCACGGACCACCACCGCTTCCTCCTGCGGACGCTGGTGCGGCAGATCGGGCACCTGGAGGGCCTGATCGCCGAGTACACCGCGCGGATCGAGGCGGTGGCCCTCCCTTTCGCCGAGGCGGCAGGGCGGCTGGAGTCGATCCCCGGCCTGGGCGGCCGCGCCGCGGAGGTGATCGTGGCGGAGGTCGGCGTCGACATGGCGGTGTCCCCCACCGCCGGCCACCTGGCGAGTTGGGCGGGGCTGTGCCCGGGCAACGACCAGAGCGCCGGGAAGCGTCGCACCGGCAAGACGACCAAGGGGAGCCAGTGGCTGCGGACGGTGCTGGTGCAGGTCGCCTGGTCGGCCAGCCACGTCAAGGGGACGATCTTCAGCGCGACGTACCGCCGGTGGGCGAAGCGGCTCGGCAAGAAGACGGCGTTGGTGGCGCTGGGGCACAAGATCCTGGTGGTGATCTACAAGCTGCTCAAAGATCGGACCGAATACCGTGAGCGATGGGTGGCCCCGGAGCCAGGATGATGGCGACACCAGCCACGCAGAGGATTTTCGGTCGTGTCCCAAAGCTATTGCCGGCCGTCTAACCCTAACCTATTCTGAGGATTGCGCCCGATGATCCTTCGATCGGCAACCTCTCGGGGTGGGCTTCCTCCATGGACGACCTCTCGCGCTTCTGCTGCCAGAATCCCGATTGCTCGCTCTACGGCCGACGCGACGCCGGCAACCTCTCGGTCCGCGACCGCTACGGCAAGCACGACCACATCCGATTGCTCTACTGCCGAGGCGTGCAAGTCCCGCTTCTCCGAACGCAAGGGCACCCCGCTGTCCCATTCCTGCCTGCCCGCGGAGAAGGCGATCTCCGTCCTCGCAGCACCTGGTCGAGGGCAACGGCGTCCGCCAGACCGAGCGGCTCGTCGGCGTCCACCGCGACACCGTCATGCGGCTGGCCCGCAAGGCCGGAGAGCACGCCAAGGACGCCCACGACGAGCTCGTGGCCTTTTCCCCCCGAGACCCGCGAGATCCAGCTCGACGAGATGTGGTCGTTCGTCGCCAAGAAGCAGAAGAACTGCAATCCCGATGACCCGGCCGACGATCACAAGGGGGACTGGTGGGACTTCGTCGCCTACGACGCCGAGACCGGCTGGTCCTGGCCGTCGTCCCCGGCGCCCGCTCGATCGAGAACGCCGAGGAGATCGTCCGGGAGGCCCACGACCGCACGGCCGGACGCGAGGACATCTTGCTCACCAGCGACGAGCTGGCCGGCCTACGAGACGGCGATCGATCACGTCTACGGCGTCCCGGAGGGGCCCAGGCCGCCCGGCACGCCCGGCCGCCCGCCGGTCGTGCCAAGCCGTGAGGTCCCGGCGGAGCTGAAGTACGCGACGGTCCACAAGGAACGCGAGAAGGGTCGAGTGGTGGCGATCCTGACCGCCGTGGTCCTGGGGACGTGGGCGGCGGTGGCCGGTGCGTTGGAGCGGTCGAGCGCGAGCCGGTCGATCAACACGTCGTTCCTGGAGCGTCACCACCTGACGGACCGGCACCACAACGCGAGGAAGTCGCGGAAGACGTACCGGTTCAGCAAGGACTGGCGGATGCACGAGGCGATGACCTACTTCACGAAGTACAGCTACAACTTCTGCTGGCCGGTGCGGACGCTTCGGGAGCGGACCGACGTCGGGTACTTGGCGAAAGCGAACCCCCGCGATGGCGGCCGGGCTGGCCGATCATGTGTGGTCGCTCAAGGAATGGTTGACCTTCCCAGCCATTCAACGACTTTAGGACACGACCGGATTTTCGGTGGTGTCCTAGGCAATTTGAACCTTTGCGAGGGACTGGACGTAGGATGAGTGACGATCCCGGTACCTATGCCCTGGTCACAACACGTCCCCTTCCACGGGGCCCATTCGCCTCATGCACGATCTCGCTCGCTTCTGCTGCCAGAACCCCGACTGCTCCCTCTACGGCCAACGGGACGTCGGAAATCTCTCGGTCTGCGGCCGCTACGGCAAGGACAAGCAGTTCCGCCAACTCTACTGCAACGCCTGTCGCGCCCGCTTCTCGGAGCGCAAGGGCACGCCGCTCTACCGCTGTCACCTCCCCGAACCGACCGCCGTCTCGGTCCTGGAGCACCTGGCCGAGGGCGACGGCATCCGCCAGACCGGCCGCCTCGTCGGCGTCCATCGCGACACCGTCGTCCGACTGGCCAGAGCCGCCGGGGAGCATGCCCACGACGCTCATGACGAGCTTGTGGCTTTTTCCCCCTCGGACCACTGAGGTCCAGTTCGACGAGAAGTGGTCGTTCGTCAATAAGAAGCAGAAGAACTGCGACCCCGCCGATCCCGCCGACGATCACAAGGGGGACTGGTGGGATCACGTCGCGATCGACCCCGAACATCGGCTGGTCTTGGCCGTGGTCCCGGGGGCGCGCTCGATCGAGAACGCCGAGGAGATCGTCGCCACGGTCAAGGACCGCACCGACGGCGCTACGCCTCGGTTGATGACCAGCGACGAATACCCCGCCTATGCCTCGGCGATCGAGAGGGCGTTCGGCGTG
Source organism: uncultured Planctomycetaceae bacterium (assembly GCA_963708145.1). GTDB lineage: Bacteria > Planctomycetota > Planctomycetia > Isosphaerales > Isosphaeraceae. The sequence goes on from OY970189.1 coordinate 2,893,134, forward strand.
CCGGTCTCGGGGCCCACGACCGGGCCGGGCCGGCGGCCGATCCTGCCCGAGCGGCGGTTGCCCCAGGACTTGACCTACGCCACGGTCCACAAGGCACGGGAAAACGACCGGGTGGTCGCGGTCGAACGTCGGCTGATCTTCGGCACCGAAGGCGGTCTGAAGGCCGCCCTGGGCGCGTCGTCGGTGAGCCGGGCGGTCAACACGTCGTTCATCGAGCGCCAGCACGGCACCGACCGCGGCCAGAACGCGCGGAAGGCGCGGAAGACGTACCGGTTCAGTAAAGATTGGCGTGTACATGAGGCGATGAGCTATTACACGCTGTATCGCTACAACTTCTGCTGGGTGGTCCGCACCTTACGGCAGCGGGACGACAAGGGGCGTTGGCAGCGACGGACGCCCGCTCTGGCCGCCGGGCTAACGGATCACGTCTGGACTACCCGCGAATGGGTCAGCTTCCCGGCTGTTCAAGTGGCATAGGACACCACCAAATTTTCAGAGGAACCGAATTGGAGTTATGGTCACAATCGATCCGGATGGTTCACCCGAGCCGGCCTTCCCCTCAGGAACCCGTGGGTGCCGCTGCCGAACGAACCGAATCGTAGCTTCGATCATCATTCGTTCAAATCGATCAATTGGTCTCCAGCCTATCTCCTCGCCGGTGCCGCTGCCGAACGAATGCGCCATGCCCCTGGGAGGGGCACCCGACCCCATGAAAATGGGGCGCAGCGCGGTTATCCTGGTCGGACCGACGGCACCCGGGCGAAGGCCGATTTTGGTTTGGTGTCTCCAACCCGAGAACGAATCTGGCCCGACCTCGGCTCGGATCGACCCGCTCGAACCCGACCCTGTCGCCCCCGCGACCGCGGGGAGCACGCCGAGCAAACTGCCCCACGCCCCGAGGACACCCCGGGCCGCCGCCGCACACACACCAGGAGCGATCCCGTGGAGATCATCCATCGGTGCTGCGCCGGCCTGGACGTCCACAAGAAGACCGTCGTCGCCTGCGCCCGCCTCATCACCGGCGACGGCGAGATCCTGGCGCAGTCGCGGAGCTTCGGCACCACGACCGCGGACTTGCTCGCCCTGGCCGATTGGCTCGGCGCCCGGGGCGTCACCCACGTCGCCATAGAGTCGACCGGCGTCTCCTGGAAGCCCGTCTTCCACATCCTGGAGGGGCACTTCGAGGTGCTGCTGGTCAACGCCGCAGCACATCAAGCGCGTCCCGGGCCGCAAGACCGACGTCAAGGATGCCGGGTGGATCGCGCCGCTGCTCCAGTACGGCCTGCTGGCGCCCAGCTTCATGCCGCCGCCGCCGATCCGCGCCGCGCGAGCTGACCCGGCAGCGGACGCAGCTGGTCCGCGACCGCGTCGCGGTGGTCAACCGCGTCCAGAAGGTGCTGGAGGGGGCCAACATCAAGCTGGCCAGCGTCGCCAGCGACGTGCTGGGCGCCTCGGGCCGCGCCATGCTCCGCGCGCTGATCGCCGGGACCGACGACCCCGACCGACTGGCCGAGCGGGCGCGGGGGCGGTTGCGGGGCAAGATCGCCGCGCTGAAGCCGGCCTTGCACGGCCACGTCACCGAGGACCATCGCTTCCTGCTGCGGCTGCTGCTGGACCGGATCGAGCACACCGAGGACCGGGTGCGCGCGGCTGGAGGACCGGATCGCCGCGGCGATGGCCCCGTTCGCCGCGGCGGCGGCGCGGCGGCGGACGATCGCGGGCCGCGGCGCCACGGCGGCCGAGGTGATCGTGGCGGAGATCGGGCCGGACATGACCCGGTTCGCGACGGCGGGGCAGCGGGCGAGTTGGGCGGGGATGTGCCCGGGCGACGATCAGAGCGGCGGCGGCGCGGCGGAGCGGCCGGGCGCCCAAGGGGAGCGTGTGGCCGCGCGCGGTCCTGGTGCCGGTGGCGTGGGCGGCGGTGCAGGCCCGGGGGACGATCCTCGGCGCGACCTACCGGCGGTGGTCGAAGCGGCTGGGCCAGGAGGGGGCGCCGGTGGCGGTGGGGCACAAGACCCTCGTGATCATCGCTAAGCTGTTGAGGGAGGGGGCGGGATACCGGGAGTACGGCGCAACCCCGTTGGCCGCCTGAGGTCCGGGTTATTTTCAGAGCAAGCGAAATCGGCCGGCGATCCAGCCATAAACGCTCAATGCGGATCGACTTCGGTCGATCCCGAGGTCGAGCGGGTGGCCTCCGATTCGGGCCCCGAAGGGGCGGGGATCGCGGCGGCCTGGGGGTGCGCGCCGCTCGCCCCGGTCGTCGCGGCCGGCGCGGGGGGGATTTCGGTGCCGATCGGGGGCCTCGAAGAGGTCTCGTAGGGCCTCCGCGGGGTCCGGATCGGGGTCGTCGGGCGCGGGCCGGGAGCGGTCCCCGGGGAGGGTGCGCGCGGGGACGGGCGTCGGGGCCGAATGGCCTCGCCCGGCGGGGGGCGCGGTTGAGCGGGACCCGCCCGATCTGCTAACTTGACGAGGTCCCGTCGCGATTCGGTCCTCTCGGGGCACTGGGCATGATCGGCGAGAAGCTGGGCTCGTTCCGGATCGACGCGATCCTCGGCACCGGCGCCATGGGGATGGTCTACCGCGCGACCAACGAGAAGACCGGCAACGTCGCGGCGGTCAAGGTCATCTCGGGCGACGTCACGCAGAAGGGCAGGACGCACGAGCGGTTCCGCCGCGAGGCCGAGATCCTCCAGCAGTTCCGCCACCCCAACATCGTCCGCTTCCTGGCGCTGGGGCGGTTCCAGGGCACCTCGTATTTCGCCATGGAGTACGTCCCCGGCGAGACGCTTGAGCAGATGCTCAAACGTCGCGGCCCCCTCCCCTGGCGCGAGGTGGTCGAGCTGGGCATCCAGACGTGCGAGGCGCTGCAATATGCCCACGAGCACGGCGTGGTCCACCGCGACCTGAAGCCGTCGAACCTGATGATCACCGAGAAGGGGCAGGTCAAGCTGACCGACTTCGGGATCGCCAAGGACCTCGACGCCACGGCGCTGACGGCGACCGGGCGGACCCTCGGCACGGCCGCGTACATGGCCCCCGAGCAGATCCGCGGCACGCCCGAGGTCAGCCACAAGACCGACCTGTACTCGCTCGGGGTGGTGCTCTACCAGATGCTCGTCGGCCGCTCTCCGTTCGAGGGCCCGACGGCCGTCGTGCTGATGCACAGCCACCTCAACGAGCCGGCCCCGAGGGCCAGCGCCGGGTGGCCGAGATCCCGCGGGCCCTGGACGACCTGATCATCAAGCTGATGGCCAAGGCGCCCACCGATCGGCCCTGGGACGCGGCGGCCGTCGGCCTCTCGCTGACCGAGCTCCGCGACCGCGCCGAGCGCGGCGAGGCGGTCCCGCTGGTCTGGTCCACCGACGGCGACAAGGCCCCGGCGAACGCGGCGACCCGCCCGGCCGACGCCCCCAGGAAGGCGAAGAAGGGGGCGAAGGCGGTCGGCCGGGCCGCGATGCCCCACCTGGACCGTTCCCACATCGAGCTCGGCCTGATGGTGCTCGGCCTGGTGGCGATCGTCGGCTTCGTCGGCTACATGCTCTGGCCCCCGAGCGCCGCTTATCTGTACCGGCAGGCCGAACGGCTGATGGCCTCGGACAAGTACCACGACTGGAGGACGGCCCGGGAAGAATACATCGACCCGCTCGAACGGCGGTTCCCGGACAACCCCTACCGCAAGACCACCCGGGCCTGGCGCGACCGCATCGTCCTGGACGACGCGGAGCGGCGCGCCGAGACCCTCGAGAGCAACATCCCCCGGATCAGCGACCCGCAGACCAACGCCGAGCGGCAATATGTCATCATCAACAAGCTGGTGCGCGAGGCCCAGGAGCGCGGCGAGGACGTCGAGGCCGTCGGCCACTGGGACGAGCCTGGCCCAGCAGCTCCGGGACGACGACCCCGAGGAGCATCGGTGGGTCCTGCTCGCCCGCAAGCGCGCCGCCGAGCTGCACAAGGCCATCGCCTCGCGGCACGAGTTCGTCGTCAACCAGCTCGCCCGCGCCGGGATGGCCATCCGGGCGGGCAAGGAGCACGAGGCGGGCACGATCCTCGACAATCTGGCCAGGAATTATGGCAAGTACACCGACGTCGCACCCCTGCTGGAGCGCGCCGGGGTGAGGGTCCCATCCCCCGAATCCGACAAGTCGCCGGCCCCGACCCCGGAGCCTCCGGGGAAGAAGGCGACCCGCCCCTGACCTCGGCCCGGAGGGTCCGGCGATCGGGATCGTCCGGGGAATCCCGACGATTCCTCGGGCCCATCGGGAGAGCGAATTGACTCGGGGTTCAACTCCGGTTAAGCTAGGGTTTACCTATCGAACGCCGGGGCGGATCTCGTCTGTTCGCCTCGATCTTCCCCCAGCATTTTGGCCGAACATGGCCCCGAGGATGGAGATGCCTCAGACACGAGTCCGCTTCATCGGCAGCCGGGAGCTCCATCGCGACTTGCCGAAGGTCCTGGATTCGCTCGAAGACCCCAATGCCCGGTTCGTCCTGACGATCCACAGCAAGCCCAAGGCGGTGTTGATCGGTGCCGAGGCGTTCCTGAAGCTGCTCCGCGGCCACGGCGCGGACGACCGCCTGCTCGCCCTCCAGCTGGGCGCGCTGGTCCAGGGCCTCGAATCGCCGGCCCCCGCCGAGGGGGTCGACTCGGACGAGGTCGGCCAGGCCGAGCTCGTCGGCGTCTGATCGCGACCCCGTCGCGTCCCGATCCGGCCCGATCCCCGTCCCCTCCCCGACCGGGCCCGTCGGCACCCCGTCCCGAGCGCAGATCGACCCCCGGGGGCCTCGCGAGGCGTCCCCTTCCCCGGGCCGATCGCTCATGGCCCGCGCGTCTCCCCCGGCCGGGCCCCGGCCCGCGATCGGGGGAAAACGACGCGAGTGCGGGCCTCCCCCCTCCCGAAACCAGGAGGAGGACCGCGGCCCAAATCGCGGAGGGCCGCCGCGTCGGGTATCATATCGTGGTCGAGCCGCGCGAGGACCCGCCCCGGGACGCGGGCCCGGGCGCCCGACCGGACCGAGGTGATCGATGTCGAGCCGGCCGTTCGTCCACCTGCACTGCCACAGCCACTACAGCCTGCTGGACGGGGCCAGCAAGATCCCGCAGCTGGTCGCGAGGGCCAAGGCGCTCGGCATGACGGCGCTGGCGCTGACCGACCACGGCAACCTGCACGGGGCCGTCGAGTTCCTCCGCGAGGCGAAGGCGGCCGGGATCAAGCCGATCGTCGGCCTGGAGGCCTACGTCGCCCCCGGCCGCCGCACCGACCGCGCCGGGGGAGGCGGCGCCTCGGGCAAGGAGACCGCCTTCCACCTGACCCTCCTGGCCCGCGACGGCGAGGGGGTCCGCAACCTGATGCGGCTGTCGTCGGCCTCGTTCCTGGAGGGGTTCTACTACAAGCCGCGGATCGACAAGGAGATCCTCGAACGCCACGCCCGCGGCCTGATCTGCCTGTCGGGCTGCGTCTCGTCGGAGTTCTCCGACCACCTCCTGCACGACAAGAGGGCCGACGCCGAGGCTTTGGCCGCCTGGTACCTGAAGGTCTTCGGCCCGAGAACTTCTACGTCGAGATCCAGGACAACGGCATCCAGATTCAGCGCGACCAGGCGGCGGCGGCGATCGACCTGGCCAACCGGATGGGCCTGCCCCTGGTCGGCACCAGCGACGCGCACTACCTGACCCGCGAGGACGCCCCCGCGCACGACATCCTGCTCTGCGTCAACACCGGGACGACGGTCGACGACCCGAACCGATTCAAGTTCGAGAACGACCAGTTCCACGTCCGCAGCCCCGAGGAGATGTACGACGCGATGCCCGGCCGCGAGGAGGCGCTGGCCGCCTCGGTCCGGGTCGCCGAGCTGGTCGAGGAGCACTACAAGAGCCTCGACCTGGGCCGGCGCCAGTTCCCCTCGTTCCGGCCCCCCGGCGGCGAGACGCCCGAGGATTACCTCCGCTCGCTCTGCGAGGAGGGCCTGCGCGCCCGCTACGGCGAGGCCCCGCCGGCCGAGGCCCGCGAGCGGCTGGAGCACGAGCTCGGCATCATCGACCGGATGGGGTTCGCCTCGTACTTCCTGATCGTCTGGGACTTCGTCCGGTTCGCCCGCGAGGCGGGCATCCCCAACTCGGCGCGGGTCGGCGTGCGGGGCCCTGGTCAGCTACCTGCTCCAACTGAGCCACGTCGACCCTTTGAAATATGACCTGTTGTTCGAGAGGTTCCTCGACCCGAACCGCTCCGAGGCGCCCGACATCGACATCGACCTGTGCAAGGAGCGGCGGTACGAGGTCATCGAGTACGTCCGCCGCAAGTACGGCGCGGCCAACGTGGCGCAGATCGGCACGTTCGGCACGATGGCCGCCAAGGCCGCGCTGAAGGACGTCGGCCGGGCCCTGAACATCCCCCTGGCGAGGGTCGACCAGGTCACCAAGCTCGTCCCGACCCGCCTGAACATCACGCTCGACGAGGCCCTCAAGGAAGAGCCCGGGCTGCGTCGGATGGCCGACGAGGACGCCGAGATCGCCAAGCTGATCGACTATGCGAGGCGGCTGGAAGGGACCGTCCGCAACGTCGGCACCCATGCCGCGGGGGTCGTCATCGCCGACCGCCCGCTCTGCGACCTCGTCCCGCTCCAGAAGATCCCCAACAAGGACAAGGACAAGGAGGTCGTCAGCACGCAGTGGGAGATGGGGGACGTCGAGAAGGCCGGGCTGCTGAAGATGGACTTCCTCGGCCTGAGGAACCTGACCAGCCTGGCCGCGGCGGTCCGCCTCGTCGAGAGGAAGATCGGCCGCCCGTTCGACCTGTTCGCGCTCCCCCTGGAGGACGAGGCGACCTACAAGCTCCTCCAGAGGGGCGACGCGCGCGGCATCTTCCAGCTCGACGGCGCGGGCATCCGCGACCTGCTGGTCAAGATGAAGCCCGACCGCTTCGCCGACCTGATCGCCATCCTCGCCCTCTACCGCCCGGGCCCGCTCAACGGCGGGATGGTCGACGAGTACGTCGACGTCAAGCACGGCCGCAGGCAGGCCAGCTACCCGCACCCGGTGATGAAGGAAGTCCTGGAAGAGACCTACGGGGTGATGGTCTACCAGGAGCAGGTGATGCGCATCCTGAACCGCCTGGGGGGCATCGATCTCTCGCAGGCGTATGCGACGATCAAGGCCATCTCGAAGAAGAAGGCCGAGGTCATCGCGCAGGGCGCAAGCAGTTCATCGGCGGGGCCGTCGCGAGGGGACTGGAGAAGGAGAGGGCGGCCAAGATCTTCGACCTGATCGAGTTCTTCGGGGGTTACGGTTTCAACAAATCGCACACGACCGCCTACGCGCTGGTCGCCTTCCAGACCGCCTACCTGAAGGCGCACCACCCGACCGAGTTCATGGCGGCTCTGCTCTCCTCGGAGATGGACGGCGCCGAGCGCGAGAAGTACTTCGTCGAGCACATCGACGACTGCCGCAAGATGGGGATCGAGGCTTCCCGCCGAACATCAACGAGGGGGAGGCCGACTTCAAGGTCGCCGCCGAGGGGAAGATCCACTTCGGCCTGGCGGCGATCAAGGGGGTGGGGCTGCGGGCGATCGAGGCGATCGTCGAGGCCCGCGACCAGGGGGGGCCGTTCGCGAGCCTGCTCGACCTGTTCGAACGGACGCCGTCGGGGGTCGTCGGCCAGGCGTGCGTCGAGGCCCTGATCAAGGCCGGCGCGTTCGACTGCCTGGGCAAGAGACGGAGCCAGTGGCTCGCCGTCCTGCCGAAGTCCTTCAAGGACGGCCAGACGACCCGAGAGACCCGCGGGCGCGGCCAGGCCGACATGTTCGGCGTCTTCGGCTCCTCCGAGGCCGGCGGAGGAGCCGTGACCCTCACCGCCCCGGCCACCGTCGTCCTGCCCGACGTCCCCGAGCTGCCTGACGTCGAGCGGCTGGCCGAGGAGAAGAAGGTGCTCGGCTTCTACATGTCGAGCCACCCGCTGGCCCGCCACGCCGCGCTCCTTCAGGCGCTGGCGACCCACCGCGTGGCCGACCTCGCCACCGTCCCCGAGAAGGCCGAGGTGATCCTGGGCGGCATGATCACCAGCGTCCAGGTCAAGAACGTCCAGAAGAGCCGCTCCGGGCTGACCCGGATGGCCAAGCTGACCTTCGAGGACCTCTCCGGGACGGTGCCGGCGATGCTCTGGCCCGAGGAGTTCGCCAAGTGCGACGGCCTGGTCAAGGACGACCTGATCGGCTTCGTCCGCGGGGCGCTCGACCGCCGCCGCGACCCGGCCGAGCTGGTCGTCTCGAAGGTCATCCCGCTCGATCGCGGCCCCGTCGAGCTGTCGCGCGGGGTGGTCGTCACGCTCCGCAAGGGGATCATCGACGATGATCGGATCGAGCGCCTGCTGCGGCAGGTCCGCATCCGGCCGGGCAACCTCGACGTCTACCTCGAGATCCTCGGCGTGGCCGGGGTCCGCCGCGCGATCTACAAGGCGGGCGCGTCGTACAAGATCCGCTACGACGACCGCCTGATCGCCGACCTGGAGGCGGCCGTCGACGCCGGCAACGTCCGCCTGCTCGGCCAGAGGGGCGCGACGGCGCGCGTCGAGGCGCCGGCCCCCGTCGTGGCACCCCCCGCGCCCGACCCGTCCGACCTGCCCCCCGACGACCCCGACGAGCCCTGACGCGCACCATCACGGCGGTCACCCCGAAGCTTCATCCAGCTTTCATAAGCCTCTTGTATCCTTGGGACAGGCTCCGGTCCGGCGGTCGTGCGCCAGACGGGTCGTCCCGCCCTTGGAACGAGAGGTCCCCGATGAAGTCCCCTGGGAGATCGCCGCGCCGCCCTCGCGGCTTCACGTTGATCGAGCTTCTGGTGGTGATCGCGATCATCGCCGTGCTGATCGCCCTGCTGCTGCCCGCGGTGCAGGCGGCGCGCGAGGCGGCCCGGCGTGCCCAGTGCACCAACAACCTGAAGCAGATCGGCCTGGCGCTGCACAACTACGAGAGCGCCAGGGCTCCTTCCCGCCCGGGGCCGAGTCGACCACGTTCTCGGTGACCCCGCCGAATACCCAGTTCGTCGACGGGACCTGGAGCTGCATCGCCCGGCTCCTCCCCTTCATGGAAGGCGGCGCGCAGTTCAACACGCTGAACTTCAGCACCGGCTACAACGACCGGACCGGGATGAACTCCACCGGGGCGAGCTCGGTCATCAGCATCTTCCTCTGCCCCTCCGCGACGCGCCAGGGGGCCGGCAATCGCGACGGGACCGACCCCGACGACAAGTTCACGCAGGTCACCGGCGGCTACGGCTTCACCGACTACGGCAATGTTGCCTACGTCGACATCAGCCCCGTCCTGGCGAACAACGCCACGGCCTTCCCGCCGACCCCGTTCCGCGACAAGACGTCGCGGATGAGCGGGATGCTGAAGGCGGGGATGACTCGCATCGCCGAGATCCTCGACGGCACCAGCAACACGATCGCCATCGGCGAGGATGCCGGCCGCGACGCCCGATTCGTCAGCCCCTACACCCAGGGGTACATCGTCCCGGCCGGTGCGGCGGCCCCGAGCCCGCCGCCCTACAATAACCCCGTCAACATCGGCTCGTATCGCCGCTACTGGCGGTGGGCCGAGCCGGATTGCGGCTTCGGCGTCTCCGGCCAGCCCAACAACAAGTACCGCCCGATGAACGAGGCGACCGCCTTCCCGACGTCGAGCCGCTCGGGACCGCGGGCAACAACGCCGGCGCCAACGACGAGCTGTTCTCGTTCCACCCCGGCGGCGTGAACGGCCTCTTCGGCGACGGCAGCGTCCGGTTCATCAAGGACACCCTCAGCCTGATCACCCTCCGCGGCCTGTGCACCTACAACGGGAGCGAGGTCATCTCGGCCGACCAGTACTGAACCGCCGCCGGATGCGGCGGACCGAGCCCCGACCCGGCCCGAGGCGTCCTCCGCCCCGGGCCGCTCTCGTTGGGATTCGGCGCGCGGGGATGAGGGCGTCGGCCGCCCGGGGCGTCAGCGGCGCTCGCGCATCTCGCTGGCCCGGGCGATCCGCGACGGCGAGCTGAAGAAGCAGGACAGCGTCGGGACCGTCGCGGGCTGCGAGGCGTCGAGCCGCAGCCCGCGGTGGAAGGTCCGGGGCGGGTGGCCGGGCTCGCGGACCGTGATGGCGAAGGCGCAGTCGCGGTCGGCGCTGGTGGTCCGGACGTCGTCCAGGACGACGTCGGCCTTCCCGTCGGAGGTGATGTGCCGGGTGACCGGGCGGAACTGGCAGCCCGGGTGCCCGGGCTTGATCTCGACGTCGCAGCCGCCGCGCCCGAGTCCGGCGATCCCGATCTTCAGCATCACGCGACCGGCCGCGGGCTTCTCGTCGGCCCATCCCGACGATCCCAGGGCGAGCACGGCTCCCGAGGCGAGCGTCAAAGCGGCCATCCATGACCTGCCTTGCATGCGGTTCCACTCCTTGTGTGACGTGGGGCGTCGTTCCGGTCCATCGGCGCCGCTCTCGGAAGTGGGCCGCAAGGTAACTCGGCCCGGCGATCGTCGCAAGGCCAGTTCGGCCGCGGGCCTTGTGATTCGGGCCCGGCGCCGCTCAGATGGTCCGGCCGCCGTCGGCGACGAGGACCTGGCCGGTCATCAGGGTCGTCTCGACGGCCAGGAAGAGCGTCACGGCGGCGATGTCGTCGGGCGTGGCGGGGCGCTTCAGCGGGGTGAGCTTCATCGCCTCCTGGACCATGTCCTGGTGGTCGGCGAGCCAGCGGGTCTGCACCGGGCCGGGCGCGACCGCGTTGACGCGGACCTCGGGGGCGAACGCCCGCGCCAGGCTCTTGGTCAGCGTGATCATCGCCCCCTTCGACGCCGCGTACGCGATCGAGCTGCCCGACCCCGCCAGCCCCGCCACCGAGGCGATGTTAACGATGTTCCCCTTGCGCCCTTCAGGTGCGGCATCGCGGCGCGGCAGGCGAAGAAGGTCCCCTTCAGGTTCACGGCGAGGATCTCGTCCCAGACCTCCGCCGAGAGCCCGTCGAGGTCGACGTGCGGGACGAAGTGGGTGGTCCCCGCGTTGTTGACCAGCACGTCGAGACCGCCCAGCGCCTCGACCGTCCTCGCGACCATCGCGCGGACCGCGTCGTCATCGGCGACGTTGGCCGCCACGACCAGCGGCTCGCCCCCCGCGCGCGGACCCCGTCGGCCGTCTCCTCGGCCTCGGCCTTCGACCGCGAGTAGTTCACGGTGACGCCGAACCCCAGCTCGGCGAACCGCCAGGCCACCGCCCGCCCGATCCCGGTGGCCGACCCCGTCACCAGCGCGTTGCGTCGTTGGCCCATGACTCTGCGACTCCGACCAGGTGGGTCCGATCTCCGAAGGCCAACCGGCCGGCCGTCGGCCCCGATTCACTTCCGGCGCGATCCCCGGTAGGATGAAACGAGGGAGGGGATCATGGACTCGGGGGAATTAGAGCAGCGCGTCGCCGCCCTGGAGGCGGAACTGGCCCGGCTCAGGCAACGTCTCGAAGGCCCTCCTCACCCCAAGCCGTGGTGGGAACGGATCGCTGGCACGTTCGCGAACGACCCCGTGTACGATCGGGCGATGGAGCTCGGCCGGAAGTATCGACGATCGCTCCGGACCGGGTCCGCCAAGCCTCGGACGCGCTGAGTGTACGTCCTCGACACTGACTCCCGGCTTCCAGGACGACGCCGCCTGCGACTCGGCCTCGATAAGTCACGGTTTCACCCCCCGGATGCACGTCGCCTCAGATCCGGGCCAACCCTCCGGGACTGGGTTGGAGCAGGCCAGGATGACACCGATAGGGCCGAGCAGGAGGCCCAGCAACAGCCCGGTTCGCGCCGACGCCCTCGCCAGCGGGCACCGCAGATGCCCGGTATACCACAGAGATAAGACAGCGCCAGGAACGGAGAGATCGGCGAGCAACTGTTGTATTCGTCGTCGAACCGCGCCACGGCGAAGAGGGTCGCTGCCGCGATGACCGCGACCAGGATATGCCAGATCCGGAGCCCGTGCATGATCCTGACCGCCTCGGAAGCGACCTGGACCCCTCACCGCGCCTGGGCGACCGGCTCGGCGATCTCGTCAGAGGACCTTCGCCGGGCGCACGGGATTGACTTCGCTCGTCCGGGTCGTGGCCATCGCGACCGAGCGGACCATCTGATCGACCGACGGACCCATCCAGCGGAGCACCAGCGACTGCGGGAAGACGCCCAGGGCGACGGTCAGCAGGACCAGCGGGATCGAGATCACCCACTCGCGGACGTTCAGGTCGGGCAGGCCGCGGTAGTGCTCGTTCCGCCCCAGGAAGACGCGCTGGAGGGTCCAGAGGATGTAGCCCGCCGTCAGGATCACGGCCGCCGCCGCCAGCACCGCCAAAGGCCAGTTGTAGTTGAACGCCGACAGGACCACGAACACCTCGGCGATGAACCCGCAGAGGCCCGGCAGCCCCATCGACCCGAAGAAGATCAGGAACGAGACCGCGCCGTAGGCGGGCATGAACGTGAACAGGCCCCCCAGCTTGTTCAGGTCGCGGGTGTGGGCCCGTTCGTAGATCACGCCGACCAGGAAGAACATGCCGGTCGAGGTGATCCCGTGCGCGATCATCATGAACATCGCGCCGTCGACCCCGTAGGCGTAATACCGCGGGTCGTTCGTCAGGTTCATGGCGGCCATCCCCAGGGTCACGTAGCCCATGTGGCTGACCGAGCTGTAGGCGACCAGCTTCTTGAAGTCGGTCTGCGCCATCGCCACCAGGGCCCCGTAGAGGATGCTGAAGACCCCCAGCAGCGCGACCCACCACGACCAGTCGTACGCCCCAACCGGCGCCAGCGGCCAGGCGAGGCGGATCAGGCCATAGCCGCCGATCTTGAGCAGGATGCCCGCCAGGATCATGCTGATCGGCGTCGGCGCCTGGACGTGCGCGTCGGGCAACCACGTGTGGAACGGGAACGACGGCAGCTTGATGCAGAACCCGATGAAGAACAGCATGAAGATCCAGGACTGGATCTTCGGGCCGTAATAGCCCGTCTCGGTCGCGACCCTCGTCAGCGCGACGATGTCGAAGGTGTGCCGCCCGGAACCCCCCGGCGGCCACGTCGCCCGGCCAGAAGTAGAGGATCAGCACCGCGACCAGGATGAAGACCGAGCCGAACAGCGTGTAGAGCAGGAACTTGATCGCCGCGTACTCGCGGTTCTCGCCCCCCCAGACGCCGATCAGGAAGTACATCGGCAGGAGCATCACCTCGAAGAAGACGTAGAACAGGAACAGGTCAAGCGAGACGAACACGCCCATCATGCTGGCCAGCAGCAGCAGGAAGAGCGAGAAGTACCCCTTGACCTGCCTGTCGATGCCCCACGACGCCAGGCACGCCAGCGCGCTGACCAGCCCGGTCAGCAGGACCAGGCTCAGGCTGATCCCGTCGAGGCCGAGGAAGTACTGGATGTTGAAGTAGGGGATCCACGCCTTGCGGGCGACCAGGTCATTGGCCCCGGTCCCGGTCTCCTCGCTGATGGTGGCGTCGGCGGTCGGCCCCGGGGCGCGGAGGACGTTGTTCTCCGCCCTCTCTCGCAGAGGCGCCGAGGCGTTCGACCCGGGCGCCACGTAGGCCGCGTACGCCGCCAAAGTCACGGCGAAGGTGGCCACCGTGATCGCCAGCGAGAACCACTTGATCGCCATCTCCGCCCCCCGGGGGAACAGCAGCACGGCGATCGCCCCGGCCAGCGGGACGGCCCAGAGGAGGCTCAACAGAAGGCTGTCGCTCATGACGATGGCACCACTTCGGTCTCAGTAGGGTGTGGGAAACACACCGATCTTCCGCTCAGCCGTTGACCCACGCGAAGACGCCCGCGAACAGGCCGACCAGCGCGACGGCCAGGAACATCAGGTAGTTGCGGAGCTTGCCCGTCTGGATGCCCCGGCCCCAGTCGCCGACCACGTACACGGACCGCGCCGTCTGGTTCACGACCCAGTCGACGCCGCGCAGGTCGCCCAGCCCGCTCAGCCCGCTCAGCAACCGGGTCAAGCTCGCCGAGCCGTTGACGATGCCGTCGATGACGTACTGATCGAACTGCCTCGCCGCGCGGCCCAGCGCCAGGGTGGGCCGGACGAGCACGGCGTCATACAGCTCGTCGAAGTACCACTTGTGGACCAGGAACCGGTACAGCCCGCCGGCCCTCTCGGCGACCATCTCGGGCCGGAGCCGGTGGCGGAAGACGTACGGCAGGGGCGGGGCATAGTAGAGGATGCCCAGCCCGATGCCGACGGCCGCGATCAGGAACGACGCCGCCATCGCCAGGTAGTGCATCGACCACAGGTCCTTGCCCGGGACCGGCTCGCCGTAGGTCAGCAGCATCTCGAGCACCGGCTCGTCGAACGGCACGACGATCCAGGGCCAGCCGACGATCACGGCCGGGATCGCCAGCAGGATCAGGGGCCAGGTCATGATCGCTGGGCTCTCGTGCGCGTGGTCGTAGGGGTTGCCGTGGTGGGCGGCGTGGCCGTGCGCGTGGTCGTGGTCCTGGCCGTGATGCGCCGGGTAGCCCCGGGGCTCGCCGTCGAAGACGAGGAACCACATCCGGAACATGTAGAACGCCGTCATCACCGCGCCGACGACCGGCAGCACCAGCAGCATGAAGTGCTCGGGGCCCTCCAGCACCCGGAGCAAGGACGCGGCGATGATGGCGTCCTTCGAGTAGAACCCGCTGAAGAACGGCACGCCCGAGATCGCCAGGGTGCCCGCGAGCATCGTGTAGGCGGTGATCGGCATCTTCCGCTTCAGGCCGCCGAGGACCGGCATCTCGTAGGTGTGGACGCTGTGGTAGACGCTCCCCGCCCCGAGGAACAGCAGGGCCTTGAAGAAGGCGTGCGTGAGCAGGTGGAACAGCCCCGCCGCCCAGCCGCCGACCCCGAGGCCGAGGATCATGAAGCCGAGCTGGCTGACCGTCGAGTACGCCAGCACCTTCTTGTAGTCGGTCTGCACCATCGCGATCGACGCGGCAATGAACAGCGTGATCCCCCCGGTGTAGGCGATCACCAGCAGGACCGTGCCGGTGAACAGCGGGAAGAACCGGCCGACGAGGTAGACGCCCGCCGCCACCATCGTCGCCGCGTGGATCAAGGCCGAGACGGGCGTCGGGCCGGCCATCGCGTCGGGGAGCCACACGTGCAGGGGGAACTGCGCGCTCTTGCCGACGCACCCGGCGAAGACCCCCAGCCCCGCCAGGGCGAGCACCCAGAGGGTGATCCGCCGCGGTCGCCCGGTGGCCTCGTCCACCAGCGGCCGGTGCGTCGCCGGGTCGCGCAGCTCGATCTGCGTGTCGGCGTAGCGGCCGTTAGCCGCCGGGATGTTGTTGAGGATGCCCGCGTCGTCGCGGAGCGAGCGGTTGATCTCGTTGATGTTGAACGTCCCCAGGCTGGTCCAGATCAGGCCCAGCCCCACGAGCATGCCGACGTCGCCGACCCGGTTGACGATGAACGCCTTGTTGGCCGCGTCGGCGTTCTTCTTGTCCTCGTACCAGAAGCCGATCAGCAGGTAGGAGCAGACGCCGACCAGCTCCCAGAAGAGGAAGATCATGAACACGTTGGCCGACGCCACCAGCCCGAGCATCGAGAAACAGAACAGCGACAGGTACGCGAAGAACCGGGGATAGCCCGGGTCGTCGTGCATGTACCCCATCGAGTAGATGTGGATCAGGGTGGCGACGAACGTCACCATCAGGAACATGATGACGGCGAGGTTGTCGATGTGGACGGCCAGGGGGATCGTCAGCGGGGCCTTCGGGCCGTCGGGGAACGCCCCGCCGCCGAGCGACACCCAGTCGACGCTCGCCTTCCAGGCGAGCGGCTCGTGACGCGGTCCGGCCTTGTGCCCTTCGACCTGCTCGGCGTGGCGCTCCTCGGCCTTGACCTCCGCCTCGGCGCCGGCCGGACCGACCTGCTTGACGGGCTCGTGGTGCGAGACGGCGGCCCGGCCGACCTCGACGAAGAAGTATTCGAAGAACCCGACCGTGCTGAGCAGGAAGGAGAGTCCGATCGCCCCGGTGGCCAGGTAGGCGTTGAGGCGGCCCAGCAGGCGGATGCCCACGATCTCGACGACGAACGCGGCCAACGGGATCAGCACGGCGGCCACGTAAAGCCCAACCTGCCAGGTCATTTCGCCCCCTCGACGGTCGCGGTTGCTGGTCCGGGAGAGCGTGGAATATGGCACAGCCCCCGCCGCATTGCAAGACCCCGGCGGCGGCCCCGGCCGATTCGCGTCAGTACGACGGCAGGCTGGGATCGACCTCCTTGATCCAGCCGAGGATGCCCCCCGACAGGTTCCTCAGATGGGTGAATCCCGCCTCGCGCATCAGCCCGATCGCCTTGGCGCTGCGGGCGCCGCTCTTGCAGTGGACGACCATCGGCAGGTCGCGGTCGAGCTCGCCGAGCCGGTTGGCCAGCTCGGGCAGGGGGATGATCGTCGAGCCGGCGATCCGGCAGATGGCGATCTCCTCGGGGTTGCGGACGTCGAGCACGAACGGCCGTTCGCCTCGGTCGAACAGGGCTTTGAGTTCGGTCGGGGTGATGGAGTCGCCGTCGGCTGCCGCCGCGGCGGGCTCGCCGGCGCGGACGCCGCAGAACTGCTGGTAGTCGATCAGGCCGGTGATGGTGGGGTTCGGGCCGCAGAGGGGGCACTTCGGGTCCTTGCGGACCTTCATCTCGCGGAAGGTCATGTCGAGCGCGTCGTAGAGCAGCAGCCGGCCGATCAACGGCCGCCCCGAGCCGAGCAGAAGCTTGACCGTCTCGGTCGCCTGGACGACGCCGATCAGCCCCGGCAAGATGCCCAGGACTCCCCCCTCGGCGCAGCTCGGCACGAGGTCCGGGGGCGGCGGCTCGGGGTAGAGGCAGCGATAGCACGGCCCGTGCGGCGGGAAGAAGACCGACGCCTGCCCGTCGAACCGGAAGATCGACCCGTACACGTTCGGCTTGCCCAGCAGCACGCAGGCGTCGTTGACGAGGTATCGGGTCGGGAAGTTGTCCGTGCCGTCCACGATCACGTCGTAGCCGGCGAACAGGTCCATCGCGTTTGAGCTATCAACCGCGTGCTCGTGCCGATTGATGACGAGGTCGGGGTTGATCGCCCTCAGCTTCTCCTCGGCGCTCTGGATCTTGGGCCGGCCGACGTCGGAGGTGAAGTGGATGATCTGTCGCTGGAGGTTCGAGACGTCCACGATGTCGAAATCAACCAGCCCGATCGTGCCGACCCCGGCGGCGGCCAGGTAGAGCGACAAGGGCGAGCCGAGGCCGCCGGTCCCGATGCAGAGGACCTTCCCCGCCTTGAGCCTCTTCTGCCCCTCCAGCGCCACCTCGGGCATGATCAGGTGTCGCGCGTAGCGCCGGATCTCGTCCGGGGACAACGACGCGGCCGAGGCCCGGCCGCCGAGCAGGTCGATCGGAGGTGGATTCATCGTGGTGGATGCGTTCGGGAGCGTGTCGGATCGATCTCGATCGGGTACGTCGGGCGCACGACCGTTGGGCCAATCTTACTCGCCCGGCCTCTCCTCCGCACCCCCGGGGGGTTGTCGTTCCTCGGCTTCGATCTCCACCTTGTCGTAAATCTCGTCGAACGTCAGCGTGCAGTCGATCGACTGGAGGACGAGTGGGGGCGGCGAGAATGGGAAGGATTGATAGAGCCAGGAGCCGTCGGGCTGCTTGCGGTAGACCTCGAAGCGACGGACTGTCTGGGAGACGAGGACATACTCGCGCAGCGACGGGATCGACTGATAGTAGAGGAACTTCGCACCCCGGTCGTAGGCTTCAGTCGAAGGTGAGAGGACCTCGATCACCACCAGAGGATTCACGAGGATGTCGAGCTCGGCGTCTTCGAACTGTTCCTCACCACAGGTGACAACCACGTCGGGATAGAGATAGCGTTCGCCCCCTCGGACGCTGACGCGAAGGTCGCTCGAGTAGTTATTGCAAGGGCGACCTCGGAGTTGCACGCCGAGCGAGATCGAGATGTTCGACACGATCCGGCTGTGATTGCGACTCGTGCCCGCCATCGCGACGACACGGCCCCGGTGATACTCGCTCCGGAACTCCGCGCGTCGCTCCTGCCGGAGATACTGTTCGCGAGTCAGGAGGGGGACCGGGATTGCCGACATCGTATCCAACCCCTCGAGTTCACGCAGCAGCACCGCCGCCGCGTCGAAGGCATCGTAGGGCGACCAGATCGGGTATGGGGTTCCGGCTTCGATCAGCAGAATACCCTCGTCACAAGCTCGGGATGGTGGGCGGTGCCCACACGACGAAGATTCAGAAGAAGATATCGTCAACCGGCAGCCGCCATCCCGGGACGACGGGTTCCGCCTCGGCCACCTGGCCCCGTCCGTAGATGACGGGGTGCGTCGGCGCATCGGATCGATAGACGGCGATCGTCTGCGCCAGCGGATCGACGTCCCAGACCACGCGCGTCCTCGCGGCGAAGTACTCGGCGCGCTTGGTGGCCTGCTCCGCCTCGGCCGCGTCGCCGTAGTCGTTCTCGCTCCGGACCTCGACGGCGAACGTCGGCGCCCCCTCGATGAACCGCATCCGGTTCCGGGGCTGCGGACCGTCGTAGTAGGAAGCATCGGGCGAGAACGATTGGCGCCCGTTCGGCAACGGCGGATCAAGAGCATAGCCGATCCCATCAGGAAAGGCGACGCCGACACCGCGCTGGCGAGTATAGTCGCGAAGACGGACGGCGATCTCGAACGCAACCGTGGAAGGAGCGACCCCACTAGCGATGAAATGGACGATCCTCCCGCCGATCAATTCCGCCTTTCCCTCGACACGGTAAAGGTCGTCGAGCGTGGCGGCCGTCTGTGTCGTCGGGGGCATGCCGGACCTCCTGAACGGGTAGCCTCCTCATCACCAAGGCGGAGTCCGCGGAGCAGACCCTACGTGGCTAAGCGATCAGGGGAAGATCTCGTCGAAGGGCGGCTTCGAAGCGGGTTTGGCGGTTTGCCTTGCGACCTGATTCCTGATCGACCGCGTCTGCTCCCAATAATGTACCAGGGACAATAGGGGCACCGCCACAACGAAGGGACACAGCAACCCCCAATTGAGATTGAACTGGTGCAATCGCCTCAGCAACACCCTCGCCTGATCCGGCGGCAGAGCGACCCGATGCTCGATCTGCGAGAACCAGACGAAAAAACCGAAGTAGGTGTGGAAGAGCAATGTGACGTCACCATCGACCGCTGGCCAATGAGGATGCAGGTTCGCGTAAGCTCGCTCGATGGCCGCCTCCGCCTGCCGCCGATACCAGCGGTAGAGTTTGAGGATGACCCAGCCGAGGCCCGCGTAGAATGCGAGGCCCACGACGATCAGCAACGCCGTCATGAGCCATTCCGTGATCGAGCTTGCGAATGGCATCGCTTTCCACAAGCCTAACTGGCGTTCGGTCTATACCGCCCGATCAGCAGGCTCGCGTTGTGGCCGCCGAAGCCGAAGCTGTTGGACATGACGTGGTCGACGCGCGTCTCGCGGGCGACGTTGGGGATGTAGTCGAGGTCGCACCCCTCGCCGGGGTTGTCGAGGTTGATCGTGGGGGGGAGCACGCCGGTGTGGATCGCCAGGGCCGAGGCGATCGAGCTCGACGCCGCCGGAGGCGCCCAGCAGGTGGCCCAGCTCGCTCTTGGTGCTGGAGACTTGCAGCGCCTTGGCGTGCGGGCCGAAGACCGTCTTCATCGCCTTCGTCTCGGCCAGGTCGCCCAGGCCGGTGCTGGTGCCGTGGGCGTTGATGTAGTCGACGGCGGAGGGGTCGCGGCGGGCGTCCTCCAGGCAGAGCGTCATGGCGCGGGCGGCGCCCCGGCCCTGCTCGTCGGGGGCGGTGATGTGCGAGCCGTCGGCCGACATCCCGTAGCCCAGGAGCTCGGCGTAGATCCGCGCGCTCGGCGCGGGCGACCTCCTCGGCCTCGATCAGGAGGATGCCCGCCCCCTCGGCCAGGACGAAGCCGTCGCGGTCGCGGTCGAACGGGCGGCTGGCGCGGGTCGGGTCGTCATTGCGCGTCGAGAGGGCGCGCATCGCGGCGAAGCCGCCCAGGCCCATGTGGGTGATCGCCGCCTCGCTGCCGCCGGTGACCATCATGTCGGCGTGGCCCGCCTGGATGATCTTGTAGGCGTCGCCGATCGCGTTGGCCGCCGAGGCGCAGGCGGTCGCGACGGCCGTGTTCGGGCCTCGCAGGCCCCAGCGGATCGACACCTGGCCGCTGGCCGCGTTGACCATCAGCTTGGGGATCGTGAACGGGCTGATCCGCGAGGGGCCCTTCTCGCGGCAGACCGAGTGCTGCGCCTCGAACTCGCTCAGCCCGCCGATGCCCGAGCCGATGATCACGCCGATGGCGTGGGGGGGTAGCGCTCGAACTCGATCCCGGAGTCGGCGACGGCCGACTCGGCGGCGGCCATGGCGAACTGCGCGAAGCGGTCGAGGTGCCGCGCCTCCTTGGCGCCGAACCGCGCGACGGGGTCCCAGTCGCGGACCTGGCCGCCGAAGTGGACCTTGAAGTCGGTGGTGTCGAACAGGGTCAGTGGGCCGACCCCGCTGCGGCCCGCGCAGAGCGACGACCAGAAGCTGTCCAGCGTGTCGCCCAGCGCCGTGACCACCCCCATGCCGGTGATGACGACTCGGCGTGGCCTTGCCATGTTACTTCGTGTGTTCCTCGATGTACTGGATCGCCTGGCCGACCGTCTGGATCTTCTCGGCCTCCTCGTCGGGGATGGTGATGTCGAATTCCTCCTCGAACTCCATCACCAGCTCGACGGTGTCGAGCGAGTCGGCCCCCAGGTCGTTGACGAACGAGGTCTCCCGGGTCACCTGGTCCTTGGCCACCCCCATCTGCTCGCTCACGATCTCGATGACGCGTTCTTCCACGGACACGGGCGAACCTCCTGAATTCCTCTGGGCCGAACCGGTTGCGGTCCGGGGCGGGCGTCTCGTCTGGGACGCGAGGGGACCCGCCCCGCGGCCCGGCTCGGACCTGTTCCGCCAGGCCGTCCGGCGCCGACCGTCAAGTCCCGGCTCGGCTTACGGCGACCGACGCCGGCTTGGTTTCGAATCCACCTCGGCCGAGGCCCCGCCGGCCCAATGCCGCCGGGGCGGGTCGAGGATCTCCACTGGTTATCGGCCGGATGACCCCGCGGCATCCAAGATCCCGGGCCGGCGGGCCACCGCGGATCGACCCAAGTTAACCATCCTCGGCCGGATTGTCCATCCGTCGCCGACGGCGCCACACGCCGGATGTCCAGCCCGGTTCAGGCGGTCATGCCGCCATCGACGGCGATGATCTGGCCGGTCAGGTAGCTCGCGCC
Organism: uncultured Planctomycetaceae bacterium; assembly: GCA_963708145.1. Lineage (GTDB taxonomy): Bacteria > Planctomycetota > Planctomycetia > Isosphaerales > Isosphaeraceae. The sequence goes on from OY970189.1 coordinate 2,914,434, forward strand.
GGGGCCGGCCAGGTAGCAGACGAGGTCGGCGATGTCCTCCGGGGTCCCCAGGCGGCGGACCGGGACGCGCTCCTTGACCTCGGCCTTGATCTTCTCGGGCAAAGCGTCGGTCATATCGGTGGTGATGAACCCGGGCGCCACGGCATTGACCGTGATCCCCCGCGAGGCCAGCTCGCGCGCCACCGTCCGGGTGAACCCGATGACCCCCGCCTTGCTCGCCGAGTAGTTGGCCTGGCCCGGGTTGCCCATCAGGCCCGACACGCTGCTGATGTTGATGATCCGGCCGTACCGGGCGCGCATCATGATCGCCCCCACGGCCTTCGAGAACAGGAACGTCCCCTTCAGGTTGGTGTCGATGACCTCCTGCCAGGCGTCGTCCTCCATCCGGAGCACGAGGCCGTCGCGGGTGATCCCGGCATTATTGACCAGGACGTGGATCTTGCCGAATTTCGCCTCGACCGCCTCGACGACCCGGTTGACGTCGGCCGAATCGGCGACGTTGGCGGCGAACCCCTCGGCGGTCCCTCCTGCCTGCCGGATCTCGACCAGGGTCCCTTCGAGCCCGGCCTCGGTCCGCGCCACCCCGGCGACGGTCGCGCCGCAGGACGCCAGGCGGACCGCGATCGCACGGCCGATCCCGCGCGAGGCGCCGGTCACCAGCGCCACCTGGCCGCTCAGATCGACTCGACAACCCGACGACGGTTCGGGACTGGCCATGCTCAGGGCATCCTGTGCTCGATGGGAGACGATTCGCAGGAATCCTCGCCGGGATGGGAGGTTGGAAAGGTCGTTATAATCGTGCCCGATGCCCGGGTTCAACCCCAAATCGGGGCGTCACCGGGCCGGGACGCTCGTGCAGGGGACCTTGCGGTCGATCCTCTTGAGCAGGCCGGTCAGGACCCGCCCGGGGCCGATCTCGTAGAAGGTGTCGAAGCCGTCGGCCAGCATCCGTCGCATCGAGTCCTCCCAGCGGACTCCCTGGAGCACCTGCGCGACGAGCGTCCGCCGCAGGTCGTCGGGGTCGGAGTGGGTGGTGGCATCCACATTCGAATAAACCGGGATGCGGGGCGGCTGGAGACGGGCCCCGGCCAGGGCTTCGGCCAGCTGCTCGTCGGCGGGCTTCATCAACTCCGAGTGGAAGGCCCCGGCGACGGCCAAAGGGATCACCCGAGAGGCCCCGAGCTCGGTCGCGATCGGCTCCAGGTGATCGAGGGCCGCGCGCTCGCCCGAGACGACGACGTTGCCCGGCCCGAGCAGGTTGGCCTTCCAGAGCCTCCCATGGGCGCGGCGCGGCGGCAGAGCTCATCGACGGCCGCCTCATCGAGCCCCAGGACGCTCGCCATGCCGCTCGGCGTGGCCCGCGCGGCGGCCTGCATCGCCTGGCCGCGACGGCGGACGACCTTCAGGCCGGTCTCGAAGTCGAGCGCGCCGGCGAAGACCAGCGCGGTGTACTCGCCCAGGCTCAGCCCGGCTGCCCCCTGGCAGGACGAGACGACGTCGGGGTCGCTCGCCTTCAGCCCCTCCAGCGCCGCCAGGCTGGCGACGAAGATGGCCGGCTGGCTGACGTCGGTCGCCTCCAGCACCTCGGCGGGCCCGTCGAAGCAGACGGCCCGCAGGTCGAAGCCGAGGACCGTCATTGGCGCGGTCGAACAGGGCGCGGGCCGCGGGCAGTTCGGCATCGAGCTGCGCGGCCCATCCCGACGGCCTGGGCCCCCTGCCCCGGGAAGAGGAAGGCAATCTTGGGCATGATGTCCGCCCCATCCTAGCCCGGGGTCTCGGGCAGCCCGGCCGTCGTCTTCGGCCCGGCGGCCAGTTGCTCGACGATCCGGGCGTTGAGGCGGTCCTCGGCCATCGCGCCGGCGACGCGCAAGGCGTTCTTGATGGCCCGCGCGCCCGACGCCCCGTGGCAGATGATGCACGCACCGCGGATGCCGAGCAAGGGGCCGCCGCCGAACTCCTGATACTCGAACCGCGCCTTGAGTTCCTTCAGGCCGCCGCCGATCGCCTGTCCCGACTCGGCCGGCAGGCTCGGCAGCAATCGGGCGAATTCCTGCTTGAGCGTCGAGAACAGGAACTCGACCGCCCCCTCCCCCGCCTTCAGCAGGACATTGCCGACGAACCCCTCGCAGACGACGACCCGCGCGTGCCCCTCGTAGATGTCGCGCCCCTCGACGTTGCCGACGAATCGGCCGGCCAGAGGGCTGTTCTGGTAGAGGCAGCGGGTGGCGCGGGTCAGCTCGTTGCCCTTGTCCTCCTCGGTCCCGACGTTCATCAGGCCGACCTTGGGCTCGGGCACGCCGAGGATCGTCTCGGCGTAGATCGAGCCCATGACGCCGTACTGGTACAGGTCCTCGGCCTTGGCGTTCATGTTGGCGCCGACGTCGATCAATACGATCGGGCCCTGGTGCGAGGGGAAGATCGCGGCGATGCCGGGCCGTCGGACGCCGGGCAGGAACATCTTGGCGTTGAACAAGGCCGAGGCGACCATCGCGCCGGTGTTGCCGGCCGAGACGACCGCCTTGACGTCGCCGCCGGCCATCAGGCCCCAGCACCTCGAGATCGAGCTGTCGCGCTTCTTCCTCAGCGCCTCGACCGGCTTCTCGTCCATGCCGACGACCTGGCTGGCGTGGACGATCGGCAGCCGCTGGCGGTCGGCCTCGGGATATCGGGCGAGCTCGGCCTCGACCCGGTCGCGGTCGCCGACGAGCACGACGGCCAGGTCCGCCTGGTCGCGGACCGCCTCGACGGCGCCGGCGACGATCGGGCCGGGGGCGTGGTCGCCCCCCATCGCGTCCAGGGCAATCCGCATGGATGGTTCTCCGGGCGGGGGAGAATCCCTCTCAGAGACGACGACGGGATGCCGAAAGGCGGGGCCTCCACCCGTCTTTCCGCATCCCGAGACGATCACCGGGCCGGGATTCTTCCGGCTTGGCCTGACCGGGCGCGGCACATCCTAGTGGATGCGTTCGGAGGCTGTCAAGCGCCACACCCCGGCCCCGAACCCCTATAGATATCATCCGGATTTCGCCCCCATCCTTCCATGAAAAACCGCGGGCGCGCGCCGGATTTCGCGCGCCCCCCGGCCGCACCCGCGCTCAGCCCTGGTCCGGTCTCTTGGTCGCGTGGGCACCTCCTGCCACCATCTTCCGATGGAATGCCATTCGAACCATCTCGGTGATACAATGAAACTTGCGAAGCCGGTTCGGGCGGCGGGCGGATCGTATGTGGAAGAGGAGCCGAAGCACGACTTTCGAAAGGGCAACGGATGCCTACGCCGGCCGAGTATGAGGGAATGATCCGGAACCTCGACTGGGAGGGGATGAGGGCGCTCTGGGGGGCGATCGCCCGGCGAGATACGCCCGGATGGGAGCCGGGCAAGGCGTTCAAGTATCGGGTGCTTCGAGCCTTCCAACTTGACGGCGCCGAGGTGAAGTGGCCGTATTCAGTCGAACTTGGTGACGAAATGGTTGAACAAATCGACGGCGCGGTCCACGTCGCCGGCCTCTCCTGCCTGGTCGAGAGCAAGGATCTGGGAATCGAACGGGTGGCAATCGGTCCGATCGCGAAGTTGCGCAGCCAGCTCCTCCGGCGCCCGCGGGCTGATCTTCAGCCGGACGGGGTTCACCGGACCGGCCCGATTGCTCGTCCAGTACACCGTGCCCCAGGCCATCCTGCTCTGGAATGGGGACGAGATCGAGTACGCGTTGAAGGAGGAGCGGATCGGTTCGCTCCTGCTGTTCAAGTATCGCCGTTGCGTCGAGGACGCGATTCCCGACTCCGATGTCCGTTCTGGAGGTGGTTGATGATCGCCTATGTCATCGTCGGGGGATGCTCGGAAGTCGAGATCCTGCGTCGCGTGCTCGGCCCGGAGCTATGCCGCGAGGTCGAATTCGTCGCGGGCGGAGGGGTCGACGGGGTCACGTCGATGGCCCGGACGGTGGTTGCGGTCCGCCGGCGTCCGACCGCGATCGTGATCGACGCGGACTCGCCCGAGCCCGAGGCCGAGAGGGATAAGCGTCAAGGCATGGAGGAGCTGGTGGGGAGCGTCGCGGGGAGGGTGCCCTTCCGGGTGATCGTGGCCGTGCCCGCGTTCGAGGTCGTCTTCTTCAAGGCACCTGACCTCCTGAAACGGGCCTATCCGGATACCTTCTCTCCATCGGTCCTGGAGCTGGCCCAACTGAGCACCCGTCGGGCGATCGAGAGGCTCAATCCGGGGGGAAAGCGGGGCGAGTTCATTGAAAGAATCCTCCACTTTCTCAAGGATGAAGATATGGAGGCCATGCAGACCGTCGATTTCATTGACGAGCTTCGTCAGTTCCTCAGGAGGGTTCAGGAGGAGGCGGGCACGACGGCTAGGGCCCAAGCGTAGCGAGATCGTCGGGAGCATTGGTCCGTATGCACGGCCTTCAAGCGCTCTCGGGTCGTGAAGCTTCAGGATGCGGTCGAGAGTGCCTAGCCGAACATTTCGACATTCATCCGCCCGCCTCATGCGGCTTCGCCGCCCGGACGGCTTGGCCGTCCGGGCCACCCGCGAACGCACGCGGTATTCACGCGAAGCCTCCCCCTTCCTTCCACAGCAGGTGGTCGAGCAGAGGCAGTTCGGGGTCCGCCACACCGCCGTTACGCAGTTCGCCCAACAGGGCGAGGACGCGCTGACAGTGTTGGGCGTACTCCTCGTTCATTGCACCCGCAAAACGGTCCTCATTGATGAGGTTTCCGACGAGTTCGTGGGACTGGTCCTTTGCCTTCGAGTCGAAGCGGGGCACGACGTTCGGAAACGGCACGCTGAGGTACTTGGAGCAAAACGACTGCTCTTTTCGCCGCGTCACGAGACGGATAATCTCCACCAGCCTGGCATGCACATCGACCACGCGGGACAAGCTGTCGGCGTCGAAGGCCGTGATCTGCGTGAGCGGCCGAATAAGATTGTCCACGCCCTGCTCGACCATCTTCTCAGCGACCTGCCGCTGGACGGCGTTTGACCTTCCCCACGTTCAGTGGGCGCTGACTTGGGGGAGTTTCCGACTCTCTTCGTACTGCACAGGCGACAGGTATCCCAGCGTCGAATGGAGCCGCTGCCGATTGTAGAACACCTCGATGTACTCGAACAGCGAACGCCGCGCCTCCTCGCGTGTCGCATAGGTCTCCCGATGCACCAACTCCTGCTTCAGCGTCCCGAAGAAGCTCTCCATCGCCGCGTTGTCCCAGCAGTTCCCCTTGCGGCTCATGCTCACCTCCAGGCCGTGGGCCCGGAGCAACTCCTGGTAGTCGTCGCAAGCATACTGCACGCCCCGGTCGCTGTGGTGCAACAGCGGCCCGTCCGGCCGGCGATGCTCCAGGGCGTTCCTCAAGGCCCGCTCCACCAGCTCGCTCCGCAGGTGGTCGGCCGTCGCCCAGCCGACCACCTTGCGGCTGCCCAGGTCGAGCACCGCCGCCAGGTACAGCCAACCCTCGCCGGTGGCGATGTAGGTGATGTCGCCGACCCACACCCGGTCGACCTCGCCGGGCTCGAACCGGCGATCCAGCGTCGTTCCCGGCGAGGGCGTGGCCGTGCCGCGAGTCGGTCGTCCGCACGACGAACCGCCGGGCGGTGGCGGCCCGCACGCCGGCCCGGCGCATCAGCTTGGCCACGGTATTCTCGCAGCAGGCGACCCCCTCGGCCTTCAGGGCCCGGTGGACCCGCGGCGAGCCGTAGACCTCCCGGCTGTCGCGGTGGACCTGACGGATCTGCTCGACGACCTCGGCCTGGCGGACGGCTCGCGGGCTCTCGGGGCGGCCGAGCCAGGCGTAGTAGCCGGCCCGAGAGACCTCAAGGACGTGGCACATCAGCGCCACCGGGAACTCGTCCCGGTGGTCGCGGATGAAGGCGAATCTCAGGCCTGCTCCCTGGCGAAGAAGGCCGTCGCTTTTTTGAGGATGTCGCGCTCCATCAGGAGCCGCTCGTTCTCCTCGCGGAGCCGGTCGTTCTCCCGGCGGAGCGCGTCGGCGGTCGTCGGGGGCCTGGGGCCGGGCGGCCTTGGTGCCGAAGCGACGGACCCAGTACTGCAGGGTGCTGGGGGCGACGCCGAGGCTGGTGGCGACGTCCTTGAGTTGCCGCGGCCCTGCTCGGTGACGAGCTTGGCGGCGGAGGCCTTGAAGTCGAGCGAATACGTGCGTCGGGCCATGAGCGATCTCCTGGGACCGGCCATTATGACGGCCGGGCGGGTGGAGCGCCCACTTTTTGTGGGGAAGGTCATTTGGCCCTACGGGACTCCTTGTCGTCGTTCCCACCCAGATTGGCATTCAGGTACTGATCGACGAGCACCACGCGAGCACGGACCCCCCAAGAATTCGTGTGATTCGGCCACGCCTCACACACCTGGTGCAGCACGTCCTCAAGATCAACCCGCCATTGGAAGTCGGCATCCCCGCCGTCCCGGGCCTGCTGTAGCCCCCGGTACGCCGAAACGAATTCTGGAATCGATCGCATGATTCCCTCCCGATGCAGTGGAATAAAGCCACATGCCTGGAATGCCCAGTGCATCCCAGAGATGGCTCTGAACCAAAGTAAGGAGGGGTGGGGGCTCAGCGGTTGAAAGGGAACCGCCGCCGTTCTGGCCGAGAAATGGCCACTCTCCGGAGGAGAAACTCCCGGTCTCCAATGATCAACTCTATCGGGTTCGGACACATCAGGCAAGGGGTTCTCCGACGGACATCCGACAGGCGGCCGAGGCACCCGTCGCCCGTGGGTTCGCTCCCACTGAAAATCCCCTCGGGGAGCAGCGTGCATGCACGCTTTTCATGGGGTCGGGTGCCCATTCCGAGGGGCATGACTGTTCGTTTCGGGAAACCGCCCCGGATGCCGCGAGGGGACGCGTAGTGTCATCGGCGTGCCCGGAATTTCGCTTCGTTTCGGGAAATCCTCGTTCGTTGCGCGAATTCGGTGCGGAAAAGATGACGTAAATATGAAAATTATAAACTATTTACGTTTCACACACGCGGACCTCGTCCCGGCGCGAGAGGACGCGGGACGGCCCGAATATTTCACAAAAAGTGACATCGGTATGACGCCACCGGAGGGCCCGCCTCAGGCGCACTCGGTGCGGACGCGGCGGCCGCGGCGGAGGATCGGGCCGAACTCGACGCGGACGAGGGCCGAGGGGTCGAGGTGGGCGCGGGCGGCGCGGCGGACCTGCCGGGGAGTGACCCGCGCGATCCGCTCGGGCCACTGGATCGGCTCGTCGAGGCCGAGGCCCCAGCGCTCCAGCTCCAGGAGGCGCTCGGCGCGCTGCTCGACGGTCTGGTAGTCGAAGACCCACGAGCCGGCCAGGTAGCGGCGGGCGCGGTCGACCTCGTCGTCGGAGAAGGCGCCGGCGTGCATCTGGCGGACCTGCTCGACGACCGCGGCGACGGCGCGGTCGGCCTCCTCGGGCATCGTGCCGACGGCCACGCGGAACAGCCCCGGGGCCAGGTCGGCCGTCTCGGTGATCCCGCCGCCGACGGAGTAGGCCAATCCCATCTCGTCGCGCAAGATCCGGTTGAGGCGGTCGGTGAAGCCGGGGCCGCTGCCGAGGATGTGGTCGAGCACCGCCAGGGCGTCGAAGTCGGGGTGGTTCCGCGTGATCCCCAGGTGGCCGAGCACCACCTGCACCTGCTCGCCCGGGTGCGCGACCCGCCGCACCCTCGGCCGCGACGAGCGGACCACGCGAGGGCCGGGCGCGGCGGGCTCGCCCAGCGCGGCCCAGGTGCCGAAGTGCGATCGGACCAGGGCCCGCAGCCGGCGGGGGTCGAAGTCGCCGACGGCGACGAGGAAGGCGTTGTCGGCGGCGAAGTGGCGGGCGTGGTGGGCCGTCACGTCGTCGATCGACAGCCGGCCGAGCCTCGCGGGCCGAACCGCGAGGATCGCGGGCGTAGGGGTGGTCGCCGTAGATCAGGCCGCGGAAGATCAGGTCGGCGCGGAAGGCCGGGTCGTCGCGGTCGCCCTGCAACTCGGCCGCGATCCGACTCCGGCCCAGGGGAGCGCCTCGGCGGGGAAGGCGGGCCGGCGGACCACGTCGGCCAGGAGCTCCAGCGCCATCGGCAGGTCCTCGGCGCGGACCCGCAGCGAGGCGCCGGTCGAGCCGACCTCCAGAGTGCCGCCGACGTCCTCGACCGCCTCGGCCAGCGCCTCAGCCGATCGGGACGTCGTCCCTTCTTCCAGGAGGCGGCCGGTGAGGCAGGCCAGCCCCGGCTTCGATTCGCGGAGCAGCCCGGCGTCGACGAACAGCTCCAGGGCGACGATCCCCGTCCCGGGCCTCCGTTCGGAGACGAGGCGGAGGCCGTTGGCCAGCGCCGAGCGCTGCGGGCGGTAGTCGGCCAGGCGCGAACCCCCCGAAGGCACGGCCAAGGCGATCGGCCGGTCGGGAGCCGCCGGCGCGGCGGGGCGGGGGGGCTTCGGGGCCGCGTCGGCGGCGAGGAGCACCGTCACGGCGCGGTGGGGACGTGGCAAAGACCAGCCGACCGTCAGGTTCGCGTCGGTCAGGTAGGTCGAGGCGACGCGGCGGATGTCGTCGGCCTCGACGGCCAGGGCCGCGCGGTGCTCGGCCTGCCAGGCGCGCCAGTCGTCCCAGAGCGCGACCTGCCCGAGCCCCGCCGCCAGGCCCGCCAGGTCCTCCTGCTCCCACCGCCAGGCCGCTTCGAGGCGGAGCCGCGACCGCGACAGCTCCTCGGCGCCGGGGCCCTCGTCGGCCAGGCGGCCGAGCTCCCCGGCGATCGCCTGTTCCAGGTGCGCGGGATCGACCTCGGGGGCGGCCTCGACCTGGAGGAGGAATTGGCCCGCCCAGCGGGCGTCCTCCTGGGCGGCATCGACCCAGGTGGCCAATTTGTGCCGCTCGACCAGGGCGCCCCAGAGTCGCGACCGCCGCCCGCAGGAGAGCAGGTCCGACAGGACGTGCAGCGCCGGGCCGTCGGCGTGGCCGCGGGGGACCGAGTGCCAGCCGAGCAGCCCGCGCGCGGTCGTTTCCGAATCGACCAGCGAGAAGACCCGCCGGCCCTCCTGCCTCGGCTCGTCGACCGGAGGCGTGCGGCGGGGCGCGGGGCCGGCCGGCAGCGTCCCGAAGTGCGCCTCGATCCGGTCCAGGGCCCGCGTGGCGTCGACGTCGCCGACGACCACGAGCACGGCGCCGTCGGGCCGGTAGTGCTCGCGGTAGAAGCCGCGGAGGTTCTCGACGACGATCCGCGACAGGTCGTCGGGCCAGCCCAGGATCGGGTTGCGGTACGGGTGGCGGAGGTAGGAGAGCGTCAGGTGGGCCTGGTCGAGCCGTCCCATCGGCGAGTCGAGCTCGCGGGCGCGCTCCTCGACGATCACGTGCCGCTCGGCCTCGACCTCGCGCGGGTCGAACGACGCGCCGAGCATCCGGTCGGCCTCGACGGCCAGGGCCAGCTCCCAGCGGTCGGACGGGAAGGCGAACCAGTAGTGGGTGAAGTCCTCGCCGGTTTCGGCGTTCGACTGCCCCGCCGCGACGAACGCCAGGCGGTCGATCTGCCCCTTGGGGAACCGTTCGGTCCCCTTGAACAGCATGTGCTCGACGAAGTGCGCCAGGCCCGTCTTGCCCGCCGGCTCGTCGACCGACCCGACGGGATAGTACAGGTCGCAGACCACCACGGGCGCATGCGTCCGGGGCAGGACCAGCGCCTTGAAGCCATTGGCCAACGTCCGCTCGAAGACCGTGAGGTCTCCCGCCCAGGCCGGCAGGGGGCGGGCGGTCAGTCGTCGGGCCATGGCTGCCCCTTTCGCGTTGTGTGACTTCGAAGGCGCCCGGACCTCCGGGGGACGGTCCAGGGCGAGAGCGGGCCGCGGTCCCGGCCGATCGTCCCGGGGTCGCCGGACGGGGTGCGAACATCCCGACGGTCCCCCGGTCGCTCTCCGATGCCCCGCGTCTTCTCCTCTATCGTCATCAACTCGGCCGGCGATCGCAAGGGCTGTAGCCGCCGGGCACCAATTCTCCCCCCGGCCCGTGCCGGGCGACCGCCCCGGCTCCGCCCCCGTGGGGCACGTAAAACGCACCAAATCGTTTCCGGAGAAGACGATGCGTTCCATGCATCCGACGCAAGACCGGCCTCATTTCCCCGCGGGCCTCGGGGCGGATTTCAGCGCGAAATCGACGGGCGCGCCCCCGCCCGGGGTCACGCTCGCCTTGAGGGGAGACCGGGCCGGGTCCGCATAGATCGGCGGCAAGAGATCCCGATGCGCCGATTCGATCGGCGGTCGGTCGGGGCCGGGCGTCCCCGCAGGGCCCGCGCCGGGGAGCGGCTCGGCCTTCTGGATGACCACCCGGTATTCCCCGGCCGCGGCCCCGGGCTCGCCGAAGGGGGTCGAGACCGTGTATGCCCCGTCGGCCTTGGTCGAGCCCGATCCCCCCTGACCCGGGGTCTCGCCCTCGGGGATGAAGCGCAGGTCCGCCCCCGCCAGGGGCTTGCCGTCGAGGGTGACCGTCCCGCGTACAGGGAACAGCGGCACCGCGGACTTCTGCTCGTGCCCGCAGCCGACCACCCCGACCGCCAGGGCGATCAGCCACCCGGACGCGACGGATGGCCGGGGGGGATGCATGGTCATCAGCAGGTTCCCGGCTCAATACTCCGACACGATGGAGCCGTCGGCCATCGCCGCCAGCCGCCGCAGGACGACCAGGGGCGTGGTCTCCTTCAGGGAGGTCACGCTGCCGTCGGCCCGCAGCGCGTTGCACCCGCCCGGGTGCAGGCTGCCGACGTATTGCCAGGACGCCAGCCGACCATATTGGCGGGTCGCGGGGGTGTTGTTATACGTCCAGAAGTTCATCCCCTGCGACAGGTCGCCCCCGGTCTGGACCCAGCCCCGATAGAACCAGGGCGAGCCGTCGCCGTTGTAGACCTGAAGCGTCTTCTCCGCCATCGCCACGGTGTTGGATAGGCCGTCGACGACCGTGCTGATCCGGGTGTTGCTGTTCTCGCCGAACATCGTCCGGTAGGTGGCCGGGGTGATGATCGCCCAGGCATTGCAGGTGTAGTCGTCGTACACGACGAAGTCGTAGTTGGTCTTGACCCCGCGGACCGTGGTCGTCGGGCTATACTCCGCACCGCTCTTGGCCAGCTTGTCTCCGGGGTCGGATGGGCAGTAGAACGTGGCGATCACCCGGATCGCCGCCGTGGTGTTGGCGAAGGCCGTGCCCGCGAGCGTCCCCTGCGAGTCGTTCGGGCCGCAGCAACTCGTGTTGCCGGTCATCGCGTTGGAGGCCGCGTGCTGGAAGTTGATGGCATGGTAGATCGGCGCCTGCTCCAGGTAGGGGAGCAGCGTCGCCAGCCCGTTCAGGTTCTGGATCGACTCGCCGGGATGACGGTTGGGCATGGTCGTGGCGTTGGACCGACACCAGCCGTAGTTGGCCCCCGCGAAGGGATAGATCCCCAGGGCCGACTCGTAGTTGGCCAGCGCCAGGCCCAACTGCTTCAGGTTGTTGACGCATTGTGAGCGCCTGGCCGCCTCGCGCGCCGCCTGGACGGCGGGCAGCAGCAGCGCGATCAACGCGGCGATGATCGCGATCACCACCAGCAGCTCGATCAGCGTGAAGCCGCGACGTGCGCGGGCGAACGGCTCGTTCATGGGAGTTGGCCCGTCGGAGAGGAGCCTCGGGCCGAATGGCCCACATCGGAGAAGAGATCGCCTCAGTGTACCAGCCAGATGTGTTGAAAGGAAGACTGGATTGGATGAATCCGTGCAGGGGTCCGCGGCCCTCCGACGACGCCACCAGCCGGATGGGTGATCCAATATCGCGCTCATCCGAGACGAGGCGAGGGCGATCCTCCGGGAACGCGGCCAGGAGGACCGTTGATCATCTCAGGGTACGGGGACGGGCGGCAATGGCCGGGAATTGACGGCGGTCCACGGCGACTCCTCGGATGGTGGCTGTTTTTCCTCGTCACGGACGACATTCTCCGAGTCCCTGGTGGCCACCATCTCCGAATCGCGAGACCGCACACCTGCGATGCGACTCCATGTCGCTCAACGTCGCCCGCCGAACATCATGGACAAATGTCACGATCTCATTCGAGAGCGTGTGTCGGCCGGACGCCAGGTCGAATCGGCTTGTCAGACCGAGGATTCTCCGGACGAGCCGGCGTCTTTCCTCCCCCTGGAGGTCGGGCACCCGGGCCGCGAATACGCTGATGCAGGCCGCGAGGAGAGGGGCGGGGAGTCCACGGATCGCGATGAACCGTTCGGCCTCTTGGCGTGCCCGATCCTGATCGCTCCTCTGCAGGAGAATGAGGCGGAAGAACAGGAAATCGGGATCATCCGTCTTCTCTCGCAACGCATCCTCGATGGCGAGCAGGGCCAGGCCGGGATAACCCAGATTGAACGCGGCCATGGCGCGCAGGAAATTGGCCTGCCCAGGCGCCTCCGCCAGGGCTGGCTCGATCCTCGGGAGTACACGTAGGATTTGCCGGTAATCTCGCTGCGATTCGGGTTGATCGATCAGTTCGTGGAATTGCAGGCTCGCCTCCTGCAAATCACGAGGGTCCTCGTCGCCAAGATCAAGCTCTTCGAGGGTTTCCCATGCCACCGATGCAACCAGCCCACTCTCACCTTCCTCGATCTTCCCTCCGACACGCAACTCTTCATCCGATAGCCAGACCCAATCTCCCGGCCTGGCACCCGTTTGGGCGAGGCTCTTCTTCGATCCTACGGTGTCGAGCCAGATGCGGCCATCGGCGGCGCAGGCGTTAAAATCGGCATAAATCGTGGCCATGTCACTTGCCCCAGATCGGATTCAACCGGGTTTCAAAGAGAGCCGCCAGCGTCGCGGCCTCATCTTCCGCCCAATTGGGCGAAACGACGACCGTCGCATGGTATCCCGTCCCCGGCGTCGCGATGATTTCAAAACCAGCGGCCCTGATCGCGCCTACGGTCGTCACCCCGATCCGCCGGTGCGGAACCCCTCCGGCCGCGGCCAGCTCCTCGACCGATTTCCCTTCCAGAGATTGAACGGAGAAGCCGTAGACTCCTACGTCCGGACGATGGCGACATCCCTCGTGGAGTTGTCGCCCGGTCACGATTCCACCCCGCACCACCAGCGCGGCATCCGGGAGGTGGTCGGGATCGCCCATCGCATGATCGCCCGAGAGCCGTGAGGCATCGTGGAGGCAGAGAATTCTACGCGATCCGACACCCTCCTGACACTCCACACACTTGTCGAGTTCCCCGGGCCTGAACCTGCGGCCATCTGGCCTTGCAGGCGATGGGCCGATGGCCGACAATGGAAGTCTTGCCGGGCCCGCCGCCTCCGCGGGGCGGGGTTCCGGGTGAGCCGGGGGGGACCCGGGCAATGGGGGCTTGCGAACCTGGTCAGGGCGGGAACGCAGCAGCCATAAGCATCGCCTTCATGTGCCCGGGAGCACCTCCCCGGCTCTCCCCGACCCCCGCCCTCGCCGACCGCGGCCCGGCCGCATGATCTTCCGGGCATCCCGCGCCCCGTTCCCAGGCCCGACGGAGCGTGCCTCGTGGCCAACGCCAAAGCGGCGAAGACGCCGACCAGCCCGACGGCCGGGCCGTCGGGATCGGGATATACCGTCGTCGCCCGCCGCTATCGACCGCAACGGTTCGAGGACGTCGTCGGCCAGGATCACGTCGTCCAGGCGCTTCGCAACGCCATCCGGCTCAACCGCGTCACCCACGCCTACCTGTTCTCCGGGACGCGAGGGGTCGGCAAGACGTCGATTGCCCGGATCTTCGCCAAGTGCCTCAATTGCAAGCACGGGCCGACCGTCGAGCCGTGCCTGGAGTGCGAACTCTGCGAGGCGATCGCCGTCGGGCAGGACGTCGACGTCATCGAGATCGACGGCGCCAGCAACAACGGCGTCGAGTCGGTCCGCGAGCTGCGGCAGAACGCCGGCCTGCGGCCCAGCCGGTCGCGGTTCAAGATCTACTACATCGACGAAGTCCACATGCTCTCGACCGGCGCCTTCAACGCGTTGCTGAAGACGCTGGAAGAGCCCCCGCCGCACGTCAAGTTCTTCTTCGCGACGACCGAGCCGAACAAGATCCCGATCACCGTGCTGTCGCGGTGCCAGCGGTACGACTTCGCGGGGATCGCCCCCGATCAGATCGTCGAGACCCTCCGGGGGATCTGCGCCCGCGAGGGGATCGACGCCGAGCCCGAGGCGCTCCAGTCGGTCGCCCGGAGGGCCGGCGGCTCGATGCGAGACGCCCAGTCGCTGCTGGAGCAGCTCCTCTCGGCCGGGGGCGAGGGCCTGACCGTCGAGGGGGTCCACGCGCTGCTCGGGACCGCCAGCGACGAGCGCCTGCTCGACCTGATCGACGCGCTGGCCGACCACGACCCCGCCGCCGCGCTGTCGCAGGTCGACCGCGCCTCTCGCGAGGGGGTCCAGCCGGCCGAGCTGCTCAACGGCCTGCTCGACTATCCTGCGCGATCTGATGGTCCTGGCCTCCGGGGCCGAGGCGGTGCTCCTGGCGGCGACCCCGCGGCAGAAGCCCCGGTTGCAGGCGGTCGTCGGCCGCTGGCCGCTCGACTCGATCCTCGCGGCCCTCCAGATCCTGGCCGAGGTGCGCGGGCGTCTCCGCGGCAGCCCGCACGGCCGCATCCTCGTCGAGCTGGCCCTGGCCCGCGTCGCGCGACTGGAGGACCTCGCCGAGGTCGGCGACCTCGTCGCCCGGCTGTCGGCCCTCGAATCGGGGGCCGCGCCCTCGCCCGCCCCGTCCCCGGTAAAAAAAAAGCTAGCCGCACCTGAGCCGGCGACCCCGAAGCGGGGGCATGCCGAGCCTCCGCGGCGCCGAATCGCCCCCCCCGCGGGACGACGGCGCGCCGCCGCTCGACCTCGACGCCGTGCGACAGGCCTGGCCCAGCCTGGCGGGATTGGTGCGACTGGGCATCTGGAAGGGGCTGGGGCTGGTCGCGCCGACAGCAATTTCAGGGCCAAACGTCCTGGTCATCGCCTTGCCGGCGAGGTACAATTGGGTCGCTGATGAGTGCGACACGCCCGAGGCGCGGGCCCGGATCGAGGAGGGGCTGCGAGCGCCTGCTCCATCGCCGGGTCTCGGTCCGGTTCGAGCGGTCGGCCGGGGAGCCGGAGGCCGCTCCTCCCGGCCTCATCGCCGGGAGCGGATTGAAACACGAGCTGGACGAGGACCCGATCGTCAAGAAGGTGGTCCAGCTCTTCGAGGCGCGTCGCGTCCGCGTGGACCCCCTCGACGGGGATCAGGCCCCCCCCTGACCCCTCCCGGACCCGGGGTGGGCGTGGCCCGGGTGGACCAGAACAACGCCGGATCGAATGGGAGGAGGGCCGTCGTGTTCAATAACCTGGGCAACCTCGCCGAGCTGATGCGCAACGCCGGCAAGCTCCGCGAGAGCGTGGAGAAGGCGACCGAGGCGCTGGGCCAGGTCCAGGTCGAGGGGACGGCCGGCGGCGGCGCGGTCACGGCCAAGGTCAACGGGCGGCTGGAGCTGGTCTCGGTCCGGATCGACCCCAAGCTGCTGGCCGACGGCGACGCCGAGCTGCTGGAAGACCTCGTCGCGGCGGCCGTCAACCAGGGGCTGACCCAGGCGCGCGAGGCGGCGGCCAAGTCGATCTCGTCGCTGGCCGGCGGGCTGCCGATCCCCGGGCTCTCGGGGATGCTGGGCCCCGGCGGCGGGGGGGCGTGAGCGATGGCGGGCTACTCCGGCGCGGTGGACCGGCTGATCGAGGCGCTGGGCCGCCTGCCCGGCGTCGGCGCCAAGAGCGCCGAGAGGCTGGCGCACCACCTGCTGAAGTGCCCCGCCGACGAGGCGCTGGCGCTGGCCGAGGCGATCCGCGACGTCAAGGAGCGGGTCGGCCACTGCCGGACCTGCTTCCACCTGACCGAGTCCGACCAGCCGCTCTGCGCCATCTGCCGCGACCCGAGGCGCGACGCGGCCGTCGTCTGCGTCGTCGAGCAGCCCCGCGACCTGCTCGCGCTGGAGCGCGCCGGCACCTTCGACGGCGTCTACCACGTCCTGCTCGGCCGCCTGGCGCCCTTGCACGGCCTGGGCCCCGAGCAGATGACCCTCGACGCGCTGGAGGCCCGCGTCCGCTCCGGCTCGGTCCGCGAGCTGATCATGGCCACCAACCCCAACCTCGAGGGCGACGGCACCGCGCTGCTCGTCGCCAACCGGCTCGCCGACTCCGGCGTGCCGATCACCCGCCTGGCCCGCGGGCTGGCCTCCGGCGGTGCCCTGGAATTCGCCAACAAGGAGATGCTGGCCGACGCGATCAACGGCCGTCAGCGGTTCTGATCGCGTCGCGGCTTCCCCCGTAGTGATCGTGAACTCGTTTATGGTACCCTACTTGCTCATGACAGCCCGCTCGTACGGCCCGGGGTCGCCGTTCCCGCGACGACCGCCTCGGCATGCTTCCCCGGGACCCGCGGCGAACCGACGGCGCAACCGCGACGTGGCACCCCCCGATTCGATCCGGACGACCTGACCTCTTCCACGGCGGACCCAGGCCCATGCGTCTCGACACATCCCAGCAGATGCGGACCGACATGCGCCTCCGCATGGCGCCGCGTATGATCCAGTCGATGGAGATCCTGCAACTGCCCTTGATGGCGCTTCAGGAGAGGATCGACCAGGAGCTGAGCGAGAACCCGGTCCTGGTCGACCTGCGGGAGGCCCCCGCCCCCGAGTCCGAGGCCGAGGAGACGGTTCCGACGGCCGAGGAGCCGGCGGCGGCCGAGGGCGAGTTCGACGCCGGGGACGACTGGAATGAGCAGTTCAGCGAGGCGCACCGGCCCAGCCGCGCGGCTTTGAGCGAGGAGGCCGACCGCAAGCACGACGCGATGCAGAACATGGCCTCGCGGCCCCGCTCGCTGCACGACGACCTGGCCGACCAGCTCAGCTTCCTCGACAGCGAGCCGACCGTCCGCGCCCTGGCCGACTACATCATCTACAACCTCGACGACAACGGGCTCCTGAACGTCGACCTCGGCGAGCTGGTCCGCGACTACGGCGGCGACGTCACGATGGCGCAGGCCGAGGAGGCGCTGGCGCTGGTCCAGAAGCTCGACCCGCCCGGCATCGGCGCCCGCAACCTCCGCGAGTGCCTGCTCCTGCAACTGGCCCCCGACACCCCCTGCCGCGACATCCTCCACGTGCTGATCGCGCACCACCTCGACGACATCCAGCAGAATCGCCTGCCGACGATCGAGAAGAAGACGGGCATCCCGATCGACCAGATCAAGGAGGCGCTGGAGCACCTCCGCCGGCTCAACCCCCGCCCCGGGGCGCGGTTCGCACCCGAGAGCACGCAGTACGTCGTCCCCGACCTGATCGTCGAGCCCGACGAGCACGGCGAATACCAGGTCCGCCTCGTCGACGAGCACACGCCGCAGCTGGCCATCTCGCGCTACTACCAGAAGCAGCTCAAGAGCAAGACGACCGACCCGGCCGCCCGCGAGTTCATCCAGAAGCGCATCCAGTCGGCCCGCTGGCTGATCGAGTCGATCGAGCAGCGCCGCAACACGCTGCTGAAGGTGGCCCGCGCCATCATCGAGCACCAGAAGGAGTTCCTCGACAAGGGGCCCGAGTGGATCGAGCCGCTCAAGATGCAGCAGATCGCCGACCGCGTCCACGTCCACGTGACGACCGTCAGCCGCGCCGTCGACGACAAGTGGGTGCAGACCCCCCGCGGCATCTTCCCTTTGAAGCGGTTCTTCGGCGGCGGCACGACCACCGCCGACGGCGAGGAGGTGGCCTGGGACACCATCAAGCAGAAGCTGCTCGAGATCATCGCCAAGGAAGACAAGCAGAACCCGCTCTCCGACGAGGAGATCGTCGAGGAGCTCGGCCGCCACGGCTTCCCGGTGGCCCGCCGCACCGTGACCAAGTACCGCCGCACCCTCCGCATCCCGTCGAGCCGGCAGCGCAAGCAGTTCTGACCCGACCCGGCCCGGCCCGGCCCGGCGACGGCCGTCAGGCCGAGTTCGCCCGGTTGCTCGGCGGCGCCGCCGCCACGGCCGGGGCGGCCGGCGGCGCGACCCGCGCGGACTCCTCGACCTCGATCACCGGCTTGGCGTTCAGCAGGCGGCTCATCGCCGACTCGTAGCCGATGATCCGGATGTTCTCCAGCACATGCACGGCGCGGTCGCCGCCGATCGACTGCGCCAGGTCGAGGATCTTCCGCTCATCGCCCGAGAGCGGGTCGGGCGGCTGCGCGGGGTCGGTCTCCAACGAGTCGTCGGCCAGGTAGTCGAGCGACACCCCCAGCGCCCTCGCCAGCCGGAACGCATTCTCAAGCCCCGGCCGCGACTTGCCCGCCAGGATGCGCGAGATCTCCGAGTCGCTGACCTGCGAGGTCTTCGCCAGCTTCTGACCGTTCAGGCCCCGGCGCACCATCTGGTTGTAGATCTTCCGCTGCAACGGCGAGCTTTTCTCGGTGTCGGTCACGTCGGATACCCCGGTGGCGTGGCGGCGGTCGGGCCCATCGAAGGGAACTATAGCACACTCGATCTCCCTGAAAACCCCGCCTTATCCCGAAACCGCAAAATTCCTTCCGGTTCAGGAATCAAAGCCCCGAGTGATGTGGACGAATGTCGAGTATCAATGGGATGGCCGGCGCGTGAGGGGGTGCGGCCCCTCGGCCGACCGGGATTGTCTCCCGAATCGGCAGGGAGGACGGCGGGCACGCTCATGGGAGCGCGAGGCCGGGCCGGCGCGGCTCAGCAGGGGCGGCGGACGACGTACTCGGTCAGGCCCCGGAGCACGTCCTTGGCGTCCGTCTCGGGCAGGACGTCGAGCGCGGCCAGGGCCCGGTCGGTCTGCTGGCGGGCGCGGTCCCGGGAGAACTCCAGCGCGTCGGAGTCGGCCAGGAGGCGGCGCAGCGCGCGGCGGCGGTCGGGGGCCGGGCCGTCGGCCAGGAGGTCGCGGACCTCGGCCGCGGTCGCCGCGGGGGCGGTGGCGAGCAGGCGGATCAGGGGCAGCGTGAGCTTCTGCTTGTCCAGGTCGGTCCCGAGGCTCTTGCCGGTCGTCCGTTCGTCGCCGCAGATGTCGAGGACGTCGTCGGCGATCTGGAAGGCGACGCCAAGGCTCCGGCCGTAGTCGTCGAGCGCGGCGACGGCCGCGGGCGGGGCCCCGGCGTACTGGGCCCCGAGCCGGCAGGAGACGGCCGTCAGCTCGGCGGTCTTGCCCCGGATGATGGCGAAGTAGGCGTCCTCGTCGAGGTCGCGGTCGCCGCGGTGCGCGACCTGCTGCATCTCCCCCTCGCAGACGAGGTTGGTGGCGCGGCCGATCCAGCGGCAGGCGAGCGTCGAGTCGAGCGAGGCGGCCAGGTGGAAGGCGTGGGTGAACAGGTAGTCGCCCAAAAGGACGGCCGCCTCGTTGCCCCACTCGGCGTTGACCGTCGCCGCGTGGCGGCGGACCATCGCCTCGTCGAGGATGTCGTCGTGGACCAGGGTGGCCGTGTGGATCATCTCGACGACCGCCGCGAGCACCGGGTGCTCGCGGCGGACCCCGCCGCACGCCCGCGCCGTCAGGAGCAGCAAGGCCGGGCGGAGCCGCTTGCCGCGGAAGTCGGCGGAGTGCGTCGACGAGCCGTTGCACGAACGGGAGCCGACTCCCCAGCTCGGCCTCGAAGACGCGCTCCGCCTCGGCCAGCTCGGCGGCGATCGGCGCGTACAGGGCGGCCAGCATGCGGCCGTTCCCCTCGGCCTTCAGCGGCGATTGCAAGGACATCCCGACCCTCCCCGATGGTCCGCCGATTGCCCCGGTCATCCCACCCCGCCGACCTCGTCGGCCGCCTCCCGGCGGAAGAGGCCGCTGCGGCCCCCCGCCTTCTCCTCGAGGCGGACCCGCTCGATCGTCATGCCCCGGTCGACCGCCTTGCACATGTCGTAGACCGTCAGCGCCGCGACGCTGACGGCCGTCAGCGCCTCCATCTCGACCCCGGTGCGGCCGTGGACCTTGACCGTCGCCTCGATCCGCAACATCGCCGGCCCGTCCGGCCGCAGCGCCACCTCCACGGCGACGAGCCCGAGCGGGTGGCAGAGCGGGATCAGCTCGCCGGTCCTCTTGGCCGCCATGATCCCGGCCAGCCGGGCGACCTCCAGCACGTCCCCCTTGGCCAGCCCCCGGTCGAGGATCAGGGCGAGCGTCGCCGGCTCCATCCGGACCAGCCCGCTCGCCCGCGCCGACCGCGGCGTCTCTTCTTTGGCCGAGACGTCCACCATCCGGCTCGCCCCGCGCTCGTCGAAATGCGACAATTCGGCCATCGCTCGGTCTCACTGCTTTCAATCCATTCTGAACGTATTTTACAAATCGCCCGACGATTGGCTAGGGGCTCCCGTGGGGTGCGTGAAATGCACCGATCTTCAAACCGTGACGAGGATGGTGCGCTTCACGCACCCCACGGAAGATTTCTCAACTCCAGGGTCAGCTTGACGATCGGAAATGGAGAGCGGCGACGTCATTCCCAGATCCCCGAGAGCCAGACCCCCTGCCGGGATCGGACGAAGACGCACCGGCCGCGGGCGAGGCGGGTCCGGAGCGCGGGCGCCAGTAGGCGGTCCGTCGCGAGACGACGACCCAGGAGGCCAGAGGGACGGTGTCCTCGTCCTGGAGGACGACCGGGCGGCGGGCCATGGCGCGGGTGGTGCTGACCCGCCCCTGGCCGGGGTAGAGCGTCGGCGCCATCGCGGAGGGGGCGTCCGGGGGGACCTCGCGCGCCAGGAGGTCGAGCAGGACAGGGTCGACGGCATCGCCCCAGTAGGTCAGCTCCAGGCCGAGCCGCTCGGCGCCCGGCAGGCCGCCCACCAGGGCATTGTAGTAGCTCAGGCCGAACGGGTGCAGCGCCACCACGCCGTATCCCTGCGCCAGCAGCACTCCCACCAGCGCCACGCGCAGCCCGCGACGGCCGACGGCCCGTGACCACACGGCCGCGAAACCCCGGCCGATCAGGATCGCCCAGAGCGGGAAGACGACCAGGAACAGCCGCTCGCCGTCGTAGACCGGCACCCTCGTGCTGAAGACGACCAGGAATAGCGCGATCGCGCCGGCCAGCAGCAAGGGGAAGGGGTCGGCGCGACGGTCGCGCCAGCCCCTCGCCAGGCCCACCAGTCCCAGCGCGTGCAGGCCGACCGGCACCGTCGCCGCGAAGTAGAACCAGGGGTAGTGCCAGGGCACGTCGCGGTCGGCGTAGACCTGGCCGAAGTAGAGGACCCGGATCGCGACCCGGTGGACGCCGGTGCCCAGGTAGCCCTTCAGGCGGTCCGCCGTGTCGTACCAGAGCCAGGGCCAGCCGATCACGAACAGCGACAGGCCGGTCGCCGCCCAGGCCGACGTCGCGGCCAGCGCCCTCGACCGCCCGAGGCGGACCAGGGCCCAGGCCAGCACGACCGGCGGCAGGAACCACGCCTGGATCTTGGTCAGCAGCGCCAGGCCCCACGACGCCCCGGCCGCCGCCATCGCCGCGACGGCCTCGGGCGCCCGAGGGCGCGGTCGGCGTCGAGCAAAGCCAGGGTCCAGAACAGGCTGATGAACGTGTCGAGGGCCCCGAGGTGGGCGTGCGCGAAGACCCGCGGCATCGCCGCCAGCGCGAAGCCCGCCGCCACTCCCGCCGCCCTCCCGTAGCGACGGCCCGCCGCCCGCACCACCAATCCGACCAGCACCCCGAACGCCATCGCCGGCGCCAGGCGGCCCGCGATCAGGTAGAGCCCGACCGGGTCGGGGCCGCATCAGGGCGGCCTCGAACGGCTCGCCCAGCGTCGAGGCGATCCCGAGCAGCCACCGGCCCAGCGGGGGATGCTCGGCGTTGTCGCGGAAGACGGCGTCGACCACCGGCCGGTCGAAGAAGTGCCAGCCCCGCGCGCGGAGGGTCGCGACGTAGGTCCGACCGGGCCGGACGTCGAGCGGCTCGTCGGTCGTGATCCCCGGGTCTCCCAGCGTGAGCACGACCGCCAGCGCGGACAGCCCCCCCAGCGCCAGGGCGAGCCGGTTGACGGTCAGGATGCGGGGCGGTTGGGAGGGATCGGGCATGGTTGTGGGGAACCGGAGGATGGGCCGCGGAGAAACACGGATGGGGCGGATCAAAGCGGATCAGGTCGGCGGCCATCCGCCCGATCCGCGTTCATCCGCGGCCCATTTCGGGGGCGTCCGCCATCCCGATCGCGACCGCTAATAATATCATCGGGCCCGGGCCGGCCGGTGTTCTTCGAAAAGCCGAACGGGCCCGGAGGGGCCCCGGATGATCCGGGGCGTCCCGCGGGCCCGTCGGGAGAGCGCGGACGGGTCGGCGCGTCCGGGCTCAGGGCTCGTCGGCCTTCTTCTGCGAGATCAGGCGGCGGACCCGCTCGGCGAGCAGGGCGCCGTCGAACGGCTTCTTGAAGGCGTCGTTGAACCCCAGCGAGTAGATCTCCTCGCCGGGCTCGTCGCTGGTCAAGGCGACGAGGATCGTGGTGACGTGGTCCTGGCTCTTGCGGAGGTTCTGCGCGATCTGGCCGGCTTCGATCCGGCCGACGGCCATGTCGATGACGATGCAGTCGGGGTGGAAGCTCTCGGCGCGGATGCCCGCCTCGAAGCCCGAGGCGGCCGTCTCGATCCGGAAGTCGTCGCCCTCGCGGAGCTGCTCGCGCAACGTCGCCAGCAGCGGGGCGTCGGCGCCGACGACCAGGATCTTATGATAGACCTCGGCCTCGAGGTCCCCGAGGGGCATGCCATGCTCCTTGAGGAACCGAAGCAGATGCTCGCGGGGGATCCGACGATCCTGCGAGCCGGGGATCCGATATCCTCGCAAGCGGCCCGAGTCGAACCACTTGCTCACGGTCCGGGGCGCGACCTTGCAAATCTTCGCGACCTGGCCGGTGGTAAACACCTTCTTCATCGTCGAGGACTCCACTCGCCCTTGGATTGGTGCGAGACCTCGGAGGTTTCCTCACCCCTCCGGTAGGACCCATGTCGGCGCGGTGACAGCCCCGGCTCGGCGGACCGGACCGGCGCCGCCCTTCCGGACGGCGTGACCGGCCGCGAGAGACGGCAAACGTGAACGACGCTCCGACCCCGCTCCCGGGCCTCGCACGGCTGCGGCAAGACGATGTCCTCAAAGGATCTTACGCTTCGAATCGTCGTCTTGATCGCGCCCGGCGCGCGGATTGCTCATCCGCCCGCCGACGAAGCTCGGGACGCCCTCCGCTCGTCGCGGGGGCTGCCCGGTCGAGGGCCACCCAAGGGGTCAATCGCTCGCCTCCTTGCCGTAGCGGACCTGACCGTCAAGACTATTTTTCGAACGGCGCGGCGTGCGACTTTAGGAAGGGCCAGGAGTAGCTCGTCGGCGCGGGCCGGTTGGAGGGGATTCGACCCGGCGTAATTAGGCCGCCGGGTCGGGCGGGACGAGGCGACGGGGCGGCCCCGGAGGCGGGCCGGAGGGGGCCGTCGGCTCAGCGACGGCCGCCGAAGAGACGGCCGAAGAACCCGGTCGGCTCGGGCTCCTCGTACTTGGCGGGGCCGACGGCGGGGTCCTTCTTGGCCGGGTCGTCCTTGGCGGTGGCGGCACCGTCGGCGTCGGCCTTGTCGGGGTCGGGCTTGCCGGGGGCGGCCTTGCCGGGATCGGCCTTGGGGGGGCCGGGCGGCGGCCGAAGAGGCCGAACAGGCCGCGACGCTTCTCCTCGTGCTTGGCCTTGCCGACGGCGGGGTCCTTCTTGGTCGTGTCGTGGCCGAGCAGCGCCGCCGCCTCGTACACGGGGCTGGTCCCGGGCACGGCGTCGACGACCAGGGGGCCGGGCAGGTTCTTCTGCCGCGAGGCGGCCTGGAGGATCGTCACGACGTCGGGGTACTTGGCGCCGAGGTTGGCCGTCCGGCGGATCACCTCGCCGACTTCCAAAGACGAGGCGGTCTTGTCGTCGTCGGCGCCCGAGGAAGTCGCGACGATCTTGCTGATCTGGACCTTCTCGTCGCCGTCGGCGGCGTTGAGCAGGATCGGGCCGGTCCCCAGGACGACCGGGGTGAGCAGCTTCTGGCCCCTCCCGAAGACGACGATCTCGGGGCGGCGGGTCTTGGCGACGTGGACCATCGGCGGCCCTTCGCTGTCGATCACGTAGAGCGTGAACGGGTCGTCGGGCAGGGGCCGCCGCCTCCTCGTCGCCGAGGCGATGGCCAGCGACATCGAGTCGCCCGCCTCCTCGGGCTCGGGCGGCACGTCGAGGACGCGGATGCGGCCGAGGTCCGGGTCGGTCTCGTCGAGCTCTCGCAAAGCGTTGAAGGCGCCGTAGCGGACCTCGACGTCGGGCACGTCCATCAGGTGTCGCAGCCGCGACCGGGCCGCGGGCTGGTCGATCGCGGCCAAGGCGGCCAGCGCGACGCCGCGGAAATCGGGTGTCTGGACCGCGGTGTCGGCCAGGACCTCGGTCCCCGAGGCGTCGTTGAGGTAGGCCAGCGCCTCGGCGGCGAGGAACCGGACCTGCGAGTTCGGGCTGGCCAGGCCGGTCTTCAGCGTGTCGATCGCCGTGACCCCCATCCCCTCCAGCCGCAGCGCGGCGACGCCGGCCGTCTTGGGGTCGAGCAGCTCGCGGCCCCACTCGGCCTTGCGCCGATCGCGGAGGGCGGGGTTGTCGACCACCGGCAGCAGCTTGATCAGCCGGAAGTAGCGGAGCTGGTTGTGGTGGTAGACGCGGGGGACCTTCAGCTCGAGGAACTCGTCGGTCTTGGCCTTGGCCATCCCCTCCTGCTTGACGGTGCCGGTCTGCGAGAACCGCAGGTTGATCGCCGCCTGGAGCAGCGCCGAGGTCTTGAAGCTGCGCCGGCCCTCCTTGATGGTCATCCCGAAGGGGACCTCGTTCTTGACCCGCGCGCCGCCGAGGACGCGGCCGACCTTGGCGTCGTCGGGGTGCGCGTCGCTGCCGATCATGATCGGCCCCATCGCCGCGGCGAGCTCGGCGCCGTTGTGGGGGTGCCCCCGGCGATGAGCGTCTGGCGGAGGCGGGTCCGCATCAGGTAGCCGCCGGCCAGGCTGGTCGTGCCGCACCCCGGCGGCACCTCGACCCGCACGTCGAGGCGGTCGGCCGGCGAGGCGCCGATCGGGACGCTGAGCTTGACGATCACCATCGAGAACCGCGGGTCCTTGAGGATCTCGTTGGGGTGCGGGACGTCGGCCTTGCGCATCTCGTCGACGATCTGCTCGCGGTACCACGACGGCGGCGGGTCGACGCCGGTGTCCTCCAGCCCGCAGACCAGGCCGACCCCTTCGAGCTTGGTCTCGCCCGAGACGCGGATCTCCGCGAGGTTGGCGACGGTCTCGTCGACCTTCGGCGGGGGCGGGTCTTTCTTGTGCCCGCCCGCCCCGATCAGGGCCAGCCCGGCGATCGCCAGCAGGGCCGCCCGGGCCCGCCCGCGCCTGGGGACGGTTCGACGCATCGACCTGCCTCCTTGCAGCACGACGACCGGGGAGGGGCCCCGGGGCACGCCCCGAGAACCGGGCGCGACGGAAACGAAGCCGCCCATCCGACCACATCCTTGTGGACCGGGCAGCGGGCGGGACTCTAGGGACTCCACCCGTTCCCGTCAAGCCGGAATCCGCGCCGGGGGCCGGGGCCCGGGGCCGGGGCCCGTGGACGGTACGGGGAGGAATTTTACCCAGAATGCCGTTGGCTTCGTTTCGGTAAAGGCTGGGTTCGAGGGCGGATGGCGCGTGGTTCGTGAGGAACCAATCTTACCCAGACCAACATTCGCTTGGTTTCGGGAACGCGATTTGGTTCGTTCGGCAATTTGCCCAGATTGCCATTGGCTTCGTTTCGTCATCACGAGATCGTCCCTCCCGGGCCGTCTCGCGGGCACGGTTCGGGTCCTCACGGAACGGCGGAATTCGCGTAAAGCCAAAGTCTTGGGGAACAATACCGGCCGAATTGGCTTCGTTTCGGGAAATGATCTCCGCTCGACTCCGGCGGTCTCGAGACGGCCTCGCACGGCCCTCGGAGACGAGGTGAGGGCTTTCGGGCCGGTCCGAACGCAGATTGCCCAGAATATCACCGGGTTCGTTTCGTCCTGGACGTGGTCGGCGGCCCGTCGGCCGGGGGCCTGGTCAACGAGGAATTTACCCAGAATACCACCGGGTTCATTTCGTCAGGGCGGATTTTCGGGGCCTTCAGGACGGGAGCCGATCGGCCGACGGGGACCATTTTCGGTTCGTTCGGGAGCGAGCCATCCGGCCCTCGTCCCTCCCGAAGGGTCGCGGCCGGTGCGCGGAGACGTTGGCCTGTCAAGGAGCAGGGGGAGTCTTACGGCCCCCGCCGATCGGGTGGATGAAACGCACCCCATCGGTTCGAGAAGAGGAGAAGAGGGTGCCTTCCACGCACCCGACGAGGGGCCTCCACGAAGACATCATCGTGGCGGGGCCTCGGCGCGTCCTGTCGAAATGTCGGGAGGGGGAGAAAACGGGGCGGGGTCGTCGGCGATGTGGTATGGAAAACGGGCGGGGGCGTGTGGCGACGGTCGGCGAGCGGGGCGGACGAGAACATGATCGCGCGCGATGCGGTGGTCCTCGGCGGGACGGGCCTGGCCCTGGCGGCGGTGGCCTTCGGCCTGAGCGCGGCGCTGTGCGGCCTGGCGCGGCGATGGGCGCCGCGGTGGGGTCTGCTCGACCGGCCCGGGGGGCACAAGGGGCACAAGGAGCCGACGCCCCTGGGCGGCGGGGTCGCGATCTGGATGACCGTCGTCGCGGTGCTCGGCCTGGCCGCCCTGGCGATCGGGCCGCGCGGGCCGCGCTGCCCGAGGCGGTGGCCCGGCTCGCCGGGGGGGCCTGGACCAAGCGCGCCGGTGCTGGCCGAGATCCTCGCGCTGGCGACGGCCGTCATGGTGATGGGGCTGATCGACGACATCCGCGGCCTGGGCTGGCGACTGCGGCTGGCGATCCAGGTGGGCCTGGCCGCCGTGCTGGCGGCCTCGGGCGTGCGGGTCACGCTGTTCTGGCCGTTCACGCACCCGCTGGCGGGGGCGCCGTGACGGTCCTCTGGATCGTGGCGATGACCAACGCCTTCAACTTCCTCGACAACATGGACGGCCTGGCCGCGAGCGTCGGCCTGATCGCGGCCGCTTTGTTCGCCGGGGCGCAGGTCGAGGCGGGGGGCCTGTTCGTGCCGGCCGTCCTGCTCGTGCTGGTCGGGGCCCTGGGGGGATTTTTGGTCCACAACCGCCATCCGGCGCGGCTGTTCATGGGGGACGCCGGGAGCAATTTCCTGGGGTTCCTGCTCGGGGCCTTGACGGTCGCCGGCACGTTCTACCGCTACGAGGCGTCGCCGTTCAGCGTGCTGGCGCCCCCTCTGGTGATGGCCGTGCCGCTGTACGACGCGGCGTCGGTGATCCTGATCCGCCTGCGAGAGGGTCGCAGCCCGTTCCTGGGCGACCGCCGCCATTTCTCGCACCGGCTGGTCGGGCGCGGCTTGACGCCGCCGCAGGCGGTCCGGACGATTGATCTGGTGACGCTGGCGGCCGGGCTGGGGGCGCTGCTCTTGCACCGCCTCGACGCCGCCGGGGCGTGCGCGGTCGTCGCGCAGGCGGCGTGCCTGCTCGGGGTGGTGGCCATCCTGGAAGTCTCCGCGCCCGCCGGCCGTCCGGAGTGAGCCGATCATGGCCAGGCGCAGCCCGCAACCGACGATCAAGCCCGGCGCGAAGCCGGCCCCGGCGTCGAGGCCGACCCGGACGACGCCGACGCCGAGCTGGCCGCCTGGCTCGGCGAGCGGCTCCGACGCGCCTCGCTGGCTTTGATCGCCGCGCTGGCGACGGCGAGGGCCTACTGGCCCGGCGAGCCCGACTTCAAGGCCGAGGCGGGCGGCGGGCTCGTCTGGGCTTTGGCGGTCCTGCTCGTCGGGGGGCTGGCGCTGGCGTCGGCCCTGGTCGGCGGGACGCTCCGCCTGCGGTGGTCGTGGGCCGACGCGGCGGTCGTCGTACTGATGTGGCTGGTCGGCCTCAGCGCCGTGCAGGCGACCGACCGCCGCGCGGCGATCAACCTGGCCTGGGACTGGGCCGCGCTGGGGGTCATCTACCTGCTCCTGCGACACCTGCCGAGGACCCGCGCCGAGGCGCAGGCGATGACGGCCGTCCTGGCGGCGACGGCGGTGGCCGTCGCGGTGTACGGGATCTACCAGGTGGGCGCCGAGCTGCCCCTGATGCGGGCCCGCTACCTGTCGCACAAGGCCGAGACGCTGGCGATGCTCGGGATCGCCCCCGGTTCCCCCGGGCAGGGCCAGTTGGAGAGCCGCCTGCTCGGGTCGAACGAGCCGATGTCCACCTTCGCGCTGACCAACTCTTTGGCCGGGTTCCTGGTCGGGCCGTTGGTCGTGATGCTCGGGGTCGCCTGGGAGAGCCTGGTCCGCCGCGAGGGCCGCGGGTCTCGGCTCGGGACCCTGGCGCTGGCGGCGCCTCCGATCCTCGTGGTGCTGGCCTGCCTGATCCTGACCAAGAGCCGCAGCGGCTACCTCGGGCTCGTGGTCGGGGTGGCCGTGCTCGCGTGGCGGGCGCGGGGGAGGGTCCGCGCGCGGTCGCTGGCACTGGCGGGGCTGGGCGGCCTGCTCGTCGTGGCGGCGATGGTCGCGGCCGGGCTGGCGACGGGGCGGCTCGACCGCCAGGTGGCGACCGAGTCGACCAAGTCGTTGCGGTATCGCGGCGAGTACTGGGTCGGCGCCTCGCGCGCGATCGCCGAGGACTCGTGGTCGTTCTGGATGGGCCACGGGGTCGGCAACTTCGCCGCCCCCTACCTGCGGCACAAGCTGCCGCAGTCGAGCGAGGAGATCGTCGACCCGCACAACATGGTGCTCGACGTCTGGTCGTCGGCCGGTCTGCCGGCGGCGGTCCTGCTCGTGGCGGCCCTGGTGCTGGGCCTGCGCGACCTGCTCGGCCCGGCGACGGTGCCGCGCGACCCGCTCGCCGACGACGTCCCCCCCCTGCCCTCGCGCCAGCCCGACGCCCCCTCGCCGCGCGCGACCTGGCTGGTGGCGTGCGGCGGAGGCGGAGGCTGGCTGGCCGCGACGCTCCTGGGCCACCTCAACCCGTTCGAGGGGGACCTGTTCTTCCGCTGGCTGATCCTGGGCGGGGCCTGGCTCTGGGCGATCCTGTTCCTGCTGCCCCTGTGGCGCCGGCTGCCGATCGCCGGCGCGGCCCTCGGCGCCGGGGTGCTGGCGATGGCGATCAACCTGCTGGCGGCCGGCGGGATCGGCATCGCGCCGGTGGCGTTGATGTTCTGGTCGTTGCTGGCGCTGGGGCTGGTCCTGCGCGACGACCGCCCCTGCGGACGTCTCCGCGACGCGGCCGGGCGGCTGCCGGCGTTCGGGCTGGCGGCCGTCTGGGCGGCCCTGGTCGGGTCGTTCTTCGGCGCGGTCGTGCCGTTCTGGGAGTCGGAGCGGCGCTGGCCGACGCCGACGCCGCGCTCGCATCGAGGCCCCCCGACTATGCCAAGGCCGAGGACGCCTACGACCGCGCCATCCGCGCCGACAAGTACAGCGCCCGCCCCTGGCTCGGCCTGGCCAATGCCAAGTATCGCGAGTGGCAGGCGCGCGGCTCGAAGCCCGACGACCTCCGCTGGCGGACGATCCCGTTCGCGATGGCCGAGGCGGTCAAGCCGCCCCGCAACCCGAACGCCTGGAGCCTGCACCGCGACCGCGCCCTGGTGACCCGCCAGCTCCTCTCCGAGGCTCGGCACGGGCCTCGGCGCCGGCCAGACGGTGACGTTCCGCGCCAACATCGTCGAGGCGACCCGCCGCGCCTCGCGGCTCTACCCGAGCAACGCCACCCTGCACGCCCGGCTGGCCGAGGCGAGCGCCGAGATCCACATGTTCCACGACGCGGTCAAGGAAGCCCGCGAGGCGCTGCGGCTCGACGCCCTGACGCCGCACCTCGACAAGAAGCTCGACCCGGCGCTGAAGAAGTCCCTCCAGGAGCAGTTGCCGGCCTGGGAGAAGGCGGCCGAGGGGACGGCGCCGCTCCCCACGGCGCCCGCGTCCAGGCCGCGAGCGAAGTGATCAGGGCAGGTCGGATGCCATGCCCATATCTTCATGGGCATGTTCGGGGTCGCGTCGCGGGCCGGGGGACGCCGGGCCGGGCCCCTCGACATGCCCACGAAGATGTTGAGCATGGCACCCAGCTCCGCGACTCGGACCACACGTCGCGTCCTCCGGGCCATGCCCCCGGTTGCGGGGGAGGGGCGCGGGCGATATGCTGACCGAAGAATCCTTCCGTCCGGCGGATTGCGAGGCGCCTATGGACACGGTCGAGGAGATCACCGCCGCCATCGAGCGACTCCCCGCGGACCAGGTGATCCGCGTCCGGGCCTGGCTCGCGGAGTACGCCGAGCGGCTGTGGGACGAGCAGATCGAGCGGGACGAGCGGGACGAGCGGGACGGCCGCCTCGACGCCCTGATCGATCGGGCGCTCGAGGAGCATCGGGCCGGGCGGACTCGCCCGCTGTGAACCATCACACCACGGCCGACTTCTGGGAGTGCTACGGGCGGCTCCCCGAGGCGGTGCAGCGGGTGGCCGACCGCCACTACGCCCTGCTGCGGGCCGATCCGCGGCACCCGTCCCTGCATTTCAAGCGAGTCGGGCGGCTGTGGTCGGTGCGTGCGGGGTCGGGGTATCGTGCCCCGGCGGCGGATGGGCCGGACGGCCCGGTCTGGTTCTGGATCGGGCCCCATGACGAGTACGAGCGGCTGCCGGCGATCGCCTGAGCGGTCGGGTGGAATGCCCATATCTTCATGGTCATGTTCGGGGTCGCGTCGCGGGCCGGGGGACGCCGGGTCGGGCCCCCGACATGCTCACGAAGACGTGAGCATGGCACCCGGCGCTGAAGAAGTCCCTCCGGGAGCAACTGCCGGGCTGGGAGAAGTCGACCGAGGGGACGGCGACGCTCCCGACGGCGCCGCCGTCCAGGCCGCCCGCGAAGGCGCCGTGCGCGAAGTGATCGTCCGTCAGAAGCTGTCGGCGCTGACGACCTCGCCACCGTTGATCGTCGCTATGGCGGTCCAGGAGTTGTAGTTGACGCTGTCCTTGACGAACCGGACGGTGCCGTCGAGGAACAGGACGTTCACGCCGCCGGGGTGGTACGAGCTGGCGCCGATCTCCTCGACGGCCTGCGATCCCGACCAGCTCGCCCCCAGGTTGCACGACTTCTGATTGGGGGGGATGGTGTGGATGTAGCCGCCCCCTTCACCCGAGACCGAGCTGAGCCAGATCCGCCCCTTGTAGGCGAAGCACCACGTATTCGCGTTGGCCTGGCAAGCCTGGGCGAGCGCCTGGTTGGGGTTCGCCGCGGAGTAGTAGGTGCATGCGCTGGTCGCCGACCCGCTGTAGACCATGTGGCGGCCGTCGGCGGTGAGCGTGCCCGTCCCCTTGACGAACTCGCTGAAGGCGGCCGTGTTCGACGTCCCGTCGGTGATCGAGGCCATCGTCTTGAGGATGTTGTACGGCGAGCCGTTGGTGGTCCCCGCGCACGTCTTCTCGGCCGGGTTGCCCAGGAAGTAGGTCGGGCCGTTGACGAAGAAGTCGTTGAGCTTGATGTCCGTGCCCATGTTGTTGGGGTAGTTCGAGGGCGCGCCCGTGGCGTTGTTGTTGATGTCGGGCTGGGTGGGGACGTTCGGGTCCGAGGGGCAGACGAAGGTGCTGATGTTGGTGATCCGGGCCGTCGCCAGGATCGGGCTGCCGGTCGACGCGTTGGCGGCGAAGTTCAGCGTGTTGGCCAGCGACTGCTGCTCCAGGTAGGGCAGGATGCGGGCCTTCATGCTGATGTAGAGCTCGGGGATCGCGTACGTCCCGCCGCCGGGCGTGCTCAAGGTCGTGCCCGAATCCCCCGTCGGCGGAAGGGCCCCGACGGTGCCCACGTAGTTGGCCAGCGCGATGCCGATCTGCTTGAGGTTGTTGGTGCACTGCGACCGCCGCGCCGCCTCGCGCGCCGCCTGCACCGCGGGCAAGAGCAGCGCGATCAGGACCGCGATGATCGCGATCACCACCAGAAGCTCGATCAGGGTGAAACCGCGACGACGGGGTGGCATGGGAGGGTCCTTCTTCGGATGGATGACGGATCGTTCGAAGCGACGAACAGGGCCGACTTCGGCCGTGCGGAGGGGCATCCCTGCGAAAGGGCCTCTCGCCCGTTCCGGTCGGGTGATGAGCCTCAGAACTTGACCTTCGGGTTGGCGGCGTCGAATTCCGCGGGGGTCTTCGGGGCGTTGGGGGGGGCGAGCCCGGCGTGGGCGAGAACTTCGATTCGTCGATCCCCGTGCCGCAGCCCGACATCCCGACCACCGCGAGGAGCACCGCCGCGAGACGCCGCCTGGGCACGATCGATCGCATGCGAGCCACTCCCCTTCCCGGGCCCTCGCCGTCGGCTGCCCCTTCGACCGGGGACCATCCTGATGGTCCCGAGGACCAACGTTCTATAGAATCTTCGTCGGGACGGCGCATATCATCTACCAATTGTCACGCGCATGCAAGTCCAGTGTGAGGGAAGTTGCGGGGCGGCAGGGCCCGCGATGGGCGCCGCCTTGGGCCGCGGTCGAGCCGGCCGGGCGACGGCCGCGCTAGGCGCGGCCTCCCGCGACCGGGCGGGCCGGGGCGGGCCTTTCGGGGGGGTCGGGGAGGCGGTGCGGAGGATCGACGCGAGAGGCCGGGGCCCCCGCCGTCCGGGCCGACTCGGGGGCGTAGTCGAACCGATCCTTGAGCGCGAGGATCGGCCGCTCCACGTACCGCCACGACAGCGCCGCCGCCGCGAAGCTCGCGGCCAGCGTCAGCGCCTCGACCCAGAAATTCCGCCCCGAGACCCGGCCCGCGGCGAGGTCCATCTTCAGGCGGATGATGATCATGTGATAGAGATAGAGCCCGTAGCTGATCGTCCCGACGTGGACGAGCCAGCGGCGCCGCAGTCGCCTCAGCGAGGGGCGGCCGGCGTGGCCGACGACCAGCCCGACGATGCCGAAGAACAACACGTTTAGCGCCAGGATCGTGGCGGCGGGCCAGAGCGGCGGGCCGTGGTCGGGCAGCCCGCCCGGCCTCGTGCCGACGAACGCCAGGTAGGCCAGCGCCACGGCCCCCGCGGCGACGATCGCCGGCCGATGCCGCCCCAGGAGGAGGGCGAACCGCTCGCGGTCCGCGGCGATCGCGGCCAGCAGGCCCCCCAGCGCGAAGCCGTCGCCCCGGCCGACGAGGGTCCACCAGTGGACGCCGCATCCCCTCGCGATCACCGACCCCGCCAGCAGCCCCAGCGCCATCGGCGCGACCCTCCTGCGGCCGGCCAGCAGCACCAAGGCCGGCCAGATCAGGTAGAATTGCTCCTCGATCGCCAGCGTCCAGGTGTGCTTGAAGTACCAGGAGAATTCGGGGGCCGTCGCCGACCAGTAGAGCGGGACGAACTGCGTGTACGACAGGTAATAGGGCAACCCCCCCCACGCGACCGGCCTCGGCAGGATCGGGCTGGCGACCACCAGCGCCAGCAGGCTCAGGTAGTAGATCGGCCAGATCCGCAGCCCCCTCCGGACGTAGAACCGCCGCAGGAAGCCGGCGGTGTGGCCGTGCTCCAGGATGATCGAGGTGATCAGGTAGCCCGACAGGACGAAGAACAGGTCGACGGCCGCCCAGCCGAACGGGAACCAGGTCGGGAAGGCGTGATAGCCGACGATCGCCAAGGCCGCCAGGGCGCGGACGCCGTCCAGCTCGGGCACTCGCCGCATGACCGACCTCCTCTCCTCAGTCCGAGTCGTGGGCCCGCGACGACGCCGCGGTGGGGCCGTCGTGGTAGTAGTCGATGTAGCCGATCATCATCTCGTCCCAGGTGTAGTCGCCCCAGGTGACGGTGGCCTTCGGGTCGGGGTTGTTGGGGTTGCCGGCCGAGTTGTCGAAGTGGGCCACGCACTCGATCCGGGTCCCCTTCGGCAATGCCTTGGGCTCGGCCAGCCGGTAGGCGCTCTGCCAGCCGAAGTCGAACGCCGGGACCGAGAGCAGGACCTCGTCCGGGCGGCCGTCGGGGTAATGGAGCGTGTACCGGAAGTCCTTGCCCCGCAGGTGCATGTGCGGCATCAGGCTGAGCAGGTGGCCGTCGTCGGGGAAGGTGTACGCCGAGCGGACCTCGAAGTTCGGGTCGCCCGGGGGGATGCGCAGGTCCTTCTCGCGCGATCCCCTTGGTCACCGCCTCGTGGCGTACCGGCCCCCTGGCGAAGATCAGCCCGAGGCTCGACCGATCGACCCTCGGCCGCCCGGTCGGCGTGTAGTGGACCTCGAAGACGAGCTCGGCCCCGGCGGGGATGCGCTTGGCCGAACCCTCCGGGTAGACCGCCGGCAGGTCCCCCGGCGCGTAGAGCACCAGGCACGCCCCCTTGCGCAGGCCCCGGAACGGGATCGGGTCCTTTTCGCCGATGAACACCGTGATGTGGTGGACCGCGGCGCGGTCGCCCGGGCGGGCCTCGACCGCCTGCACCCACTTGTCCTCGGCGAACCCAGACGGGACGCGGAACCTCTGGTACGGCAGCACCCCCTCGGCCGGGACCGCGAACGGCTCGGCCATCTCCAGGACGACGTCGGGCGTGCCGATGCTCCACCCCTCCGGGAACGTGCGCGGGGGGGGCTGGTCGTCGAGGTTGCCCGGCGGCGTCCCCTGATCGACCCAGGCCAGCAGCGTGGCCCGTTCGCGAGGCGTCAGGCTCCGGTCGTTGGCGAACGTCCCGTATCGGGGATCGGCGTGCCACGGGGGCATCCGCCGGTCGTCGACCACCTCGCGGATCATCGCCGCGTGGGCCTTCGCCCGGTCGTAGGACAGCAAGGAGAACGGCCCGACCTGACCCGGACGGTGGCACGACTGGCACTTGCGCCTGGAGGATCGGGGCGACGTCCGCGGCGAACGTGACCGGGCCCACGTCGATCGAACCTTCGTCCTCCGCCTCGACCTGGCGGAAGGCGTCGCGCAGGATGGGCGACGGGGGGCGGATCTTCCCGGACGAGGCGCGGTCGATCAGGCAGCCGGCGACCGGGGTCTCGGCCGTCGCGACCGGCCGCCCGGCGAGCACCGCGTCGAGGGCGTCGGCCAGGTAGTTGTGCATTGCCTCACCCTTGCGGCCCCGGAGCGAGTCCCGGTCGTCGATCGCGCCCCGATAGCGGAGCCTGCGGTGGCCGTCGAGGACCAGCACCTCGCCGATCCTCTCGACCTGGAGGCGGTCGGCGACCGCGTTTCCGGCGTCCTTCAGGACGGGGAACCCGACGCCGTGCTCGCGGGCGTTGGCGACGATCTGCTCGGCCGTGTCGTGGGCGTTGGCGTTCAGCGCCAGCACGGCGACGCCCCGGTCGCGGTACGTTTCGGCCAAACGGACCAGCCGGGGCATGGCCAGGTTGCCGAGCGGGCAATCGACCCCGGAGAAGGCGAGCACGACGGCGCGACGGTCGCCGAAGTCGGCCAGGGCGACCGGAAGGCCGGTCCGCACGTCGACGAGCCGGAAGTCGGCGACCTCCCGGCCGATCCCGCGCCCGGGCCCTCCCCTGCCCCTCCCCGATCGCCGCGCCCGGGCATCGCCCGCCCGAGCACCAGGCTCAGGCCGAGCATGGCCAGCGCCGCGAGCCTCGCCGCCGTCCCCTTCGTCACGACCGAGCCGAACCTGAGTCCATTCATCGCCATGCGGTCCTTCCACGATCCGTCGTGGGGCTGGATGATGCCCCTCAGCGGGCTGGCTGATGCGCCGAGGGGAGCAGGTCGCCGAGGCGGCAGCGGAAGCCGGGGATCACGTCCTCGCCGTCGAATTCATCGTCTTCCCGGAGGCCGGTGATCGTTCCATTCGCTCGGTGGACGCGCGCCTCACGGGTCTCAGGATTGATGACCCAGACGAGCCGCACCCCGGCGTTCAGGTACTCCCTGACCTTCGTGTCAACTTCGTAGGCCAGATCATTGGGGGAGACGACCTCGATGGCCAGGTCGGGGGGGATCATCACATATCCCTCGGCGAGTTGCTCGACCGTGAGCCGGTCGCGGAGGACCACGGACACATCGGCCCGTCGCACCTTGCCGGGCTGCCAGGGGAAGCACTGATAGCCGCAGTCGGCGTTGAATACCCAGAAGCCGCCGCGCTCTTCGCAATGGTTGCCGATCCGCCTGCCCAGATTCATGGACACCAGGCTAGACAGGTTGCTCACGTTCCGCTCCACCAGATTTCCATCGACCAGCTCGTAATGGTCGCCGTCGGGCATGGCCAGCAGGTCGTCGGGGGTCAGGGCGGGCTTGGTCGCGATCGTGCTCATGGTTCGATTCCCGAAGTGTTCGAGGATGTCCGCGGACAGCTCCCCCTGATGATATTATCGTGTCCAGTCGCCCGACCGTTCAGGACGATCCGGAAAGATAGACGAAGCCGTCGCGGTCGAGGTGGCCGCGGTGGCCGATGTCGGCCCAGTCGTCGCGGCCGGCGACGAGGGCTTGCAGGCGGCCCTCGGCGTCGGGGCCGAGCGGGTTGCCGGCGTCGTCCACGGCGCGGATTGCGACGCCGGGCACGGGCACGCCGACCGAGCCGGGCTTGTGGCCCGTCTGGCGGACGACGCCGGTGTCCACGTCGGCGGTCGAGGCGGTCAAAGGGCCGAGCTCGGGGTGGTCGAGGTGGGGCAGGCTCGGGTCGATCGTCTCCGGGGGACGTCTCGACCCCGTCCGCGTCGCGAAGCCGCGGACGCCCGCGACGAGCACCGCCTGGCGGACGGCGAACGCGGTGATCGGCGGCGGCACCGGCGGGCCGTAGACGACGTTGACCGTGCGTCGCCACCCCCGCGGCCTCTTCCGGAAGAACCGGCCCCCCGAGTAGCTGAAGAGGCTCCCCCAGAGGTTGTCGAGGTAGACGGGGATCACCGGCACGTCGTCGCGGCCCTGGAGGATGACCTCGATGCCGCGCTGGAAGGGCCCGGTCAGCCCCGTGCGGCTGAGCTGCCCCTCGGGGAAGATCCCGAGGGCGTGGCCCCGGTCGAGCACGCGGCGGCTGGCGGCGATCGCCGCCCTCAGGGCGCGGGGGCCGGCGGGGACCGGGATCAGCCCCGCCCAGCGGGCCAGGTGGCGGAAGACCGGCAGGTTGATGTACGCCGAGTTGACCAGGGCCCGGCCCCTCCTCGGGCTGGTCGCCGCCAGGATGAAGCCGTCGATCCAGGTCATGTGGTTCGACGCCAGCACCACCGGCCCGGCCGTCGGCACGTTCTCCCGGCCCACGACCCGCAGCCGGTAGCGGAGCCAGAGCAGCGCCCGCAGGGTCGCCTGGATCGTCCACGGCAAGGTCGCGACCCACACGACCATCGCCGCGACCAGGACCGCGACCACCACGGGCCAGTCACGCATCGACATCGACGGGCTCCGGTTTCGGCCGCGGTGCGGGGCGGGCCAGCATCGGGACCAGCACCAAAGCGATCAGCGACAGCGACGCCGCGGCGAGGAAGGCCGGCGGGTAGCCGCCGAGGGCCGTCTTGAGCCGCGTGAACAGCGCGCCGCCGGTCACGCTGACGTTGGTGACCGCCATGAACAGGGCATACGTCGAGGCCGCCATCCTCGGGTCGGACGCCTCCATCGCCAGGACGCAGAACAGCGCATCATCCCAGCCGTTGGCGACGCCGAAGGCGAACCCGCCCAGCCCGGCCGAGGCCCCCGCGCCGACCATCGCCTGCGAGGCCGTCGTGGCGGCCAGGGCCACCACCCCCACGCGCCAGGACCGATCGCCGCCCCAGCCGCCGCATGGCGGGCGCGAGCAGGCCCGCGCCGACCGCCCTGCCCAGGTATCGCGACGCGGCGAGCACCCCGATCCGCCCCTCCCGCAGGCCGAGCGTCGTCTTGTAGAACAGGCTCAGGTTGACCTCGACCCCGTAGCCGACGACCGAGTAGAGCGCCCCGAACGCCAGCAGGACCAAAGACCACGGCCGCGCCAGCACCCACATCGCCCGCCAGGTGAACCGCTCGGCGTCGGCGGCCCGCCGCGGCTCGCGGACGATCAGCGCCTGAACCAACGGGATCAATCCCAGGCCGGAGCACGCCCAGAGGACCCGGTGGAACCGCACCGGGCCGGCCGCCCCTCCCGCCCCGCCGAGCCACGCCCCGAACGCGACCGTGCAGGCCATCGCCGCCAGGGCCCGCGACGCCGTGAGCACCCCCTGCACCCGCGCCCGGCCCTCCGGAGGGGTCACGTCCACCACCATGCCGTCGCAGCAGGTGTCGTACAGCGCCAGGCCGACCACCGTCAGCACGGCGACCGTCGCGAACAGGCCCAGCGACCGCGCGGGGTGGACCAGAGACAGGCCGACCAGACCGATCGTCTGCATCGCCAGGCCGAGCACGATGTACGGCTTGCGGTGCCCCAGCCCGAGCAGGTTGAACCTGTCGGAGATCGGCCCGCCCAGGAACTTGAGCATGAACGGGACCAGCGCGAGCGTCTGCACGTTCGACGTGGCCTGCTCGCCGACGCCCGACTCGATCATGTAGATCGGGTTATACGTGAAGAAGTAGGCGACCACCACCCCCTGCACCGCGTACAGGGAGGCGAATAGCGACAGCTCCGCCGGCCCGACCCGGCCGCCGCGGGTCATTCGCCGTCCTCGATGTCGGGCGGGAGGGCGTCGGGCAGCCGGCCGGCGCGGAAGGCGTGCCTGAGCAGTTCCTTGGCCCTCTCGGGCAGGTCGGTCGCCTCGACCCGCGCGACCGTCTCCTCGATCGGGTACTCGACCCGTTTCAGTTCGATCTTGTTGTCGTCGATCACCGCGTAGGCGGCGCGCGGGTCGCCGTCGCGGGGCTGGCCGACGCTGCCGGGGTTGAGCACCACCGTCCCGTCGATCGACAGGTTGAACTGCTGGTGCGAGTGCCCCACGCAGACGATGTCCGCCTCGACGTTGTGGACCCTCCGGGCCCAGGTCTGCGGGTCCTTCATCAGGTACTCGTCGAGCGGGTCGCGGGGCGTGGCGTGGACCAGCAAGAACCGCTTGCCCCCGAGCGTCACCCGCACCGTCAAGGGCAACTGGAGCAGGTAGCGGCGCTCGTCGGGCCCCAGCGCGTCCCACATCCGGGGCCGCGACACGCGGGTCAGGTAGCGATAGCCCCTCTCGCCCGTCACCGGCACCCCCTGCGCCACGCCATGATCGTGGTTGCCCCGGATCGCGTACCGGGCATGCGCCATCGCCCAGCGGACGCACGGCGCGGGGTCGGGCCCGTAGTCGACCAGGTCGCCCAGGCAGAGGCACACGTCATGCGGCTCGTCGATCGCCGCCAGCGCCGGCCAGTTGGCGTGGATGTCCGAGACGATCAGGATACGCATCGCACCCCGTCACCGCCCGCCCGCGGCCCCCTCTCGCGGGCCCGGCCGGGATGGTCATCAGACTACCCGAGATGCCCCATTTCCGAAAGTCCAGCGGCGCCGAAGCCCCTCAACGTTAAACATTCGCTTCGTTTCGGGAATCGGCCCTCCGCCCCCTTGTTAAACATTCGCTTCGTTTCGGGAGTCGCATGTTGGACATCGCCCGAAGTCTGATCTCCATATTAGTTATGGGGTTGCGCAAAGCAAGTGTACTCACCCTCAAGGAGGATTTGTTGAACATTCGGTTCGTTCGGCAATGGCCCGGCTTCCCTCCGGCTCGTCGGCCCGGCCGGACGGGCGATCCAATCGGATCAAAACAGTGACGCATGTGAACGGTGGGTTCGGTCGGCTCTTCTGCGTCTCCGGGCGTCGCGTCAGTTCGATCTCGCGATTGCGGCTTGCCAACGAGCCTGGGGGCGCGGACCCTCCATGAATATGATCCGGGCGGGGGCGAGGTTCGTCCCGGGAAAGATTTCGGAGGGCGTGGGTCCGGACGATAGCCCGCGAGGGGCCTCCTCGCGTACATTGGTCGCCGCCGACGGGGCTCGGCCTCCTCGGACCGAAGGCCCCGGAGTCGCGATGTCATGAGATCCCGCTTGACGATCGCCGACCTGATGGTGGTGGTCGTGTTCGCCGCGCTCGCGTCGTTTGGCATCTCGATCGGCAACGAAGGTTTGATCGTGGGCGAGCTGGTGGCGCTGTACCTGGTCGCCATCTGCACCGCGACCGTCTGCGGCCGCGCCCGGCAGGGCCCGCGACGGGCGCCCTGGTTTGGGTTTGCCCTGTTCGGGTGGGTCTGGCTGACACTCTGGGTGATCCTGATCCTTCACAACGGCCCGCCCCTGCTCGACGAGGGGGCCTTGTATGCCTTCTCGGCGATCGGTCTCGTCGGCTCGTCGCTCAGCGCCTACGCCGCCGCGCGGCTCGCCCCCCGCGACGAGCCGCCGGCGCCCCGGCCGGCGACGGTTGATTGCGACCCCGCCGCGATCGGAGGCGGATCATCCGGATCAACCGGCCCGGCTTCAGTCCGGGGGGAAGAGGCCGTCCTCGATCAGCTCTTCGCGGAGTCCCGCGCGGACGGGGGCGTTGATATTGAGGAGGTCGACGGTAACGCGGCCGACCGGGGTGCGACCGATGAGGTCGGGCCCTTCCCAGCGGAAGTGTCGGGCCCACGCATGGCGGCGCGGGTTGAACAGCGGGGTGAGTTTGCGCGTCCGCGGGTCCAAACCGGCGATATCTGTCCCCTTGAACGAATTGCAGCGGGCGCAACTGAGGGCGAGGTTACTGGCGACGGTTGGCCCTTGATGCTTCCTGGAGATGATATGGTCGATCTCGAAGGGGCTGTCGCTGTACTCCTGAGGCAATTGGCAGTACTCGCAGCAGTCCCTCGCCCGCTGCCAGACCAGCCGGATCAACGCGGCATCCATAGAGCGCCTCAGGCGGTCGTGCGCTTCTTGGGTGTGATGCCGAGCGAGCGGCGGGCCCTGGATTTGAGGATGGAGAGTAGGTCACCGGCATCGACGAAGGCGAATAGCTCGTCCCCCTCGGCCGGAGAGAGGGCACCGTCCTGGTTGCGCACGGCCAGGTCGTGCATCCGGGCCTTGTCGCGGTCGCTGAAGCCGCGGTCCAGGATGTAGCGGGCCAGGTCCTCGGGGAGCTTGCCGTCCGCGTTGGCGAGGACACGCGCGAGGATGCTCGCCGCGGTCTCGCCCGCGCGGGGGGTCGTCGTGCTCATCGGCGTTCCTCCGTGTGGGGATCGCATCCGGGGCGAGTCTATCATGCCCGACGGCCCGGGGGGAGCCGGGATGGGCCCATCCGGACCTTGCGGACCGCGCCCGGGCCCCGTCCGACGGTTGATTTCGACCCCCCGGCGGCCAAGAATGACAGGCACCCCCGTTGTCCCCGCCCGCCCTGGATCGCCCGCGCAGGAGTGCCCGCCCCGATGGCGTCGTTCGACCCCCAGCAGTTCGGCTTCGACGAGCCGCCGCCGAGGCCGACCACCCCGCCGGTGCGGCGGGGCTTCCTGGTGACGTTGTTCCTGCTCTGCCTGGCGGCGACGCTGGTCTACGGCATCCCGTACATGGCCGAGCAGACCGGCTACGCCTGGGAGGCGGGGCGGTCGCGCGCGGCGATCGAGGCGCTCGACAAGCTCGACAAGGCGGGCGTCGTCAACCGCGCCTCCGCGCTGTTCCGGATGGCGACCGTCGCCGTCGCGCCGGCCGTCGTCCGGATCGAGACCGCGCGGTTCCGGCAGGGGGGACGCCCGCCGGGCCTGCTCCCCGGCCCCGCCGGTCGGGGCGGGCCGGGGGTCGAGGGCATCGGCCTGGGCTCGGGCGTCATCATCGACAAGGACCACGGCTACATCGTCACCAACAACCACGTCATCCGAGGGGCCGACAAGATCCTCGTCCGCCTCAGCCACGGCGAGGAGGTCGCGGCCACCCTGGTCGGCGCCGACGCCAAGACCGACCTGGCCGTCCTCCAGATCGGCTCCGGCGCGGGTCGCGGCGCGATGGGGCGACTCCGACAAGCTCGACATCGGCGACTGGGTCCTCGCCATCGGCAGCCCCTACGCGCTGGACCGCACCGTGACCGCCGGGATCATCTCGGCCACCGAGCGCAACGACTTGCGGATCAACGAGTACGAGTCGTTCCTCCAGACCGACGCGGCGATCAACCCGGGCAACTCGGGGGGCCCCCTGGTCGACCTGGCCGGCAAGGTCATCGGGATCAACACGGCGATCTACACGCTCAACCAGGGCAACGAGGGGATCGGCCTGGCGATCCCCTCGTCGATGGCGCGGCGGGTCGCCGAGAGCCTGATCAAGAACCGGAGGGTCATCCGCGGCTACCTGGGCGTCTATCCCCAGGCCGTGATGCCCGCCCAGGCCAAGGCGCTGGGGCTGCCCGACGCGAACGGGTCTTTGATCGCCGAGGTCCAGCCCGACAGCCCCGCCGCGAGGGCCGGCGTGCAGGCCGGCGACGTGATCGTCAAGCTCGACGGCAAGGAGGTCCCCGACCCGAGGACCCTCAAGAACCGCGCCGCCGGGCTGACCATCGGCTCGACGGTGCCGGTGGAGCTCTATCGCGAGGGGAAGCGGCAGACGCTCCAGGTGACCATCGCCGAATTGCCCGAGGTCCCCGTGCTGGCGTCGATCGGCTTCCGGGTCCGCGAGGTCCCCGACGCGGGCGACGTCGAGGGGGGGCTGGTGATCGACCAGGTCGTCGCCGGCAGCCCCGCCGGCCGCGCCGGCCTGCGCCCGGGATGCGCATCCTGGCCGTCGGGCCGACCGAGGTCCACACCAAGGCCGAGTACGACAAGGCGATCGCCGCGGCCGACCCCTCCCAGGGCATCCTGCTCCACATCCGGACCCCCGAAGGCCGGGACGCCACCCTCCTGATCGGCGGCCCGGCGGCCGGGCGC
The DNA here is from genome assembly GCA_963708145.1 of uncultured Planctomycetaceae bacterium. Lineage (GTDB taxonomy): Bacteria > Planctomycetota > Planctomycetia > Isosphaerales > Isosphaeraceae. The sequence continues at coordinate 2,957,123 of OY970189.1, forward strand.
CGGTGAGCGAGGACCCCCGGGAAAGGATCGCCGCCGCCCGTCGCAACCTGCCTCGGTCGCCTCGCGGGGCCCGATCGGGCCGATCGGCGTCGAATCCGCGAAACGCGCCGCCCCCCCGGGACCGCCAGGGTCCGGTGTGTTCCGCGCAACCGACGGCAATCGGCCCAAAAGAGAGTAAGATTATGGCAGGGACGCCCCGCGTCGTCGTCGCGCGGGGTGCCTCGGGCCCCGGCCTTGACTTGGACACCTGGTTTGCGGGACGTCCACCCCGCCCCCGGATCTGCGATCGGGAGGATCTGGGCAAGCGGCCCGTCGATCGCGGCCCGGAGAACGGCGGATTCGCCGTTGTCAAGGGGCTGGTCGGGGTTACGACGCGGGGAGTTTGGCCAGGGCGGGCGTCGGCGGGGGCGTCGGATCATAACTGCTAAAATCGTGCCAGTTTAGAATCCGGAGCCTCGCCTCGGGAGGGACGCCGAAAAACTTGACCAAATTTCGCCCCGGGGTTATAATTGGCTCGTTGCCGCGGTGAAAGGGCACGGTGCGAGGGGCGTCGTAAAGCGGGCCATCGGCCCGGGTTTCGACGCCTTCGATCACCATGGACCCGGGCCTGAGACCTTCTTTCAGGAGCCCCCGGTGCCCCGACAGCCAGAATCCATCCTGGCCGCGATCAAGAGCGCGGTCGACATCGTCGCCCTGGTCGGCGAATACCTGCCCCTCCATCGTGTCGGTTTCGAAGTTCAAGGCGTTGTGCCCGTTCCACAACGACCACAATCCGTCCCTCGAGCTGAAACCCCGAGCGCCAGTCGTTCAAGTGCTGGAGCTGCGGCGCCGGGGGCGACGTCTTCGATTTCGTCAAAGAGTACGAGCGGGTCGATTTCCCCGAGGCGCTCCGCATGTTGGCCGACCGGGCTGGCGTCGCTCTGGACAACCCGCCCGCCGGGACGTCGCGGGGCCCCTCCAAGGGGGACCTGCTGGCCGTCAACGCCTGGGCCGAGGGGGAGTTCGCCGAGGCTTTGGCGGGCGCGCCGAGGCGCTGGCCTACGTCGAGCGCCGCGGGATCGGCCGCGACAGCGTGGCGCGGTTCCGCCTGGGCTACGCCCCCGATGCCCGCGACTGGCTGACGGCGAAGGCCCGCCGCCGGGGGTTCTCGGTCGACCTGCTGGAGAAGGCCGGGCTGGTCGCGCGCGCCGCAGGAGGCGCCGGGACGGGTCCGCGAGCGGTTCCGGGGCCGTCTGATGTTCCCGATCCACGACCCGAGGGGCGCACCCTCGGTTTCGGCGGCCGAATCCTGCCCGAGGCCGAAACGGCGCTGGCCGAGGCGGGCCGGAACGTCGCCAAATACCTGAACAGCCCCGAGACGGCGCTGTTCCAGAAGAGGAGGGTCCTGTACGCGGCCGACCTCGCCCGGACGGCCGCCCGCGAGGCGGGATGGGTGGCGGTCGTCGAGGGCTACACCGACGTGATCGCGGCGCACCAGGTCGGGCTGGCCAACGTCGTCGGCACGCTCGGCACGGCCCTGGGCGACGACCACGTGCTCGTCCTGCGGAGGCTGGCCGACCGCGTCGTGCTGGTCTTCGACGGCGACGAGGCGGGCCAGACGGCCGCCGATCGGTCGCTGGAGATCTTCCTGGGCCACGAGGTTGACGTGCGCGTCCTGACGCTCCCCTCGAACCTCGACCCGTGCGACTTCCTCTTAAGGGAAGGGGCCGAGGCGTTCCGCGCCCTGGTCGAGAAGGCGGTGGACCCGCTCTCGTTCGCCCTGCGGAGGGCCGAGGCGCGGTTCGACCTCGACTCCCTGGAGGACTCGCGGAGGGCCTCCGAGTGGGTCCTGGCGATCCTGTCGCGGGTGCCGGTCACCAGCCGCGCCGGGCTGGACGTCAAGGTGGGCAAGGCGCTCGACGCGCTGTCGCAGAGGCTCCGCGTGCCGGTGGCGACGCTCGACCGCCGTCTGAAGCAATTGCGGCGGACGTCGGGCCGCCCGGCCCCCCGCGACCGCCCCGCCGTCGCCGACGGCACCGAGGCGGCGGTCGCCGAGGCGCCGCCGTCGCCCCCGGTGCGGCCGAACGGACCTCGACCCGGTCGATCGCGAGCTGATCCAGGTCGTCCTGAACGAGCCGGCGGCGGTCCGCCGGCTGATCTCGCGGGTGGCGGTCTCCTCGATTCGGGACGCCCCGCTGCGTATGATTCTTCAGGCGAGCTACGACCTGTACAGCGAGGGGGAGCCGCCGACCTTCGAGCGGGTCGCGCTGCGGCTCGACGACCCCGGGGCGCGGGCCCTGGCGGCGGGCCTCCTCCTGTCGATCGAGCCGGGTCCCCTGAACGAGGACACCAAGCCCCCCGCCCCCTGGGCGGAGCGACTGGCCGGGGTCCTGGCCAAGCTCGACCGGCGCGACCGGGAGGACCGGCTCCGCGAGGTCGAGGCGGCGCTCCGCGAGACGGACGAAGTGAACGACCCGGATGGATACCGGGCCTTGCGATTCGAACGCTTCAAACTCTTGAACCAACGGCCGGACACGAAGAAAGCCGACGCGTCCTGACCCGTCGTTCCGTGTGCCGAGGGAGGTTTTTGGATGGACAAGCTGGACGAGGGCCTCAAGACGCTCCTCGACCTGGGCAAGCGCCGGGGTTTTCTCACCTTCGACCAGGTCAACGACTACCTGCCCGACGAGGCCGGTAGCGCCGAGAAGATCCAGGGGCTGATCGAGTCGCTCGACGAGCTCGGGATCGAGCTGATCCACGAGGACGAGGCCGAATCGCGCCTGATCGCCTCGGGCGACATCGACGACGAGCCGGATGAGCTCGTCGACGAGCCGGTCGACGAGGAGGACGGCGAGCTCACCCCCGAGGACCTCGACGAGATCTCGCGGCGGATCGACGACCCGGTCCGGATGTACCTGACGCAGATGGGCGAGATCCCGCTGCTGACGCGCGACCAGGAGATCAGCCTGGCCAAGAAGATCGAGGTGACGCGGAAGCGGTTCCGCCGCAAGGTGCTGGAGTGCCATTTCGCGCTGGCGCTGGTCGTCGACGTGCTCAAGAAGGTCAACGAGGGGGACCTGCCGTTCGACCGCACCGTCAAGGTGTCGGTGACCGAGAACCTGGAGAAGGACCAGATCCTCGGCCGGATGCCGCACAACCTGGCGACCCTGGCGCACCTGATGGAGTGCAACAACCGCGACTTCCGGTCGTTCGTCCGCGAGCGCGACCGGGCGACCCGCCGCGGCCTGATGGCCGAGCTCAAGAGCCGCCGCCGCAAGGCGGTCAACCTGGTCGAGGAGCTGTCGATCCGCACCCAGAAGGTGCAGCCGCTGATGAAGCGGCTGGAGCAGGTCTCGGGGCGGATGGGCGACCTGGTCGCGCAGCTCCAGGACCACCGCGCCGGCCGCGGCGGCAAGGAGGACCGCTCGAACCTCCAGAAGGAGCTGCAAGGACCTGATGCGGATCACGCTGGAGACCCCGGCGAGCCTCCGCAAGCGGGTCGAGGCTGATGAACGCGCGGTTCCGCGAGTACGAGCAGGCCAAGCGCGAGCTGTCGGGCGGCAACCTCCGGCTGGTCGTCTCGATCGCCAAGAAGTACCGCAACCGCGGCCTGTCGTTCCTCGACCTGATCCAGGAGGGGAACACCGGGCTGATGCGGGCCGTGGACAAGTACGAGTACCGCCGCGGCTACAAGTTCAGCACCTACGCGACCTGGTGGATCCGCCAGGCGATCACCCGCGCCATCGCCGACCAGGCGCGGACGATCCGCATCCCGGTCCACATGATCGAGACGATGTCGAAGCTCCGCAACGTCTCCAAGAAGCTGCTCCAGGAGAAGGGCGCGAGCCGACCATCGAGGAGACCGCCCGCGCCGCCAACATCTCGATCGAGGAGACGCGGCGGGTGATGAAGATCTCCCGCCACCCGATCTCGCTCGACCGCCCGGTCGGCGAGAGCGAGGACAGCTACTTCGGCGACTTCATCGAGGACGAGGCGGCCGAGAGCCCGATCAACGCCGCCACGCAGGAGATGCTCAAGGAGAAGATCGACCAGGTCCTCAAGACGCTCACCTACCGCGAGCGCGAGATCATCAAGCTCCGCTACGGCCTGGGCGACGGCTACACCTACACGCTGGAGGAGGTCGGCCGGATCTTCAAGGTCACCCGCGAGCGGGTCCGCCAGATCGAGGCCAAGGCCGTCCGCAAGCTGCAACACCCCGTCCGAAGCCGGCAGCTCGAGGGGTTCCTCGAAAGCACCGGCTGAGTCCGGTCAACCGACCGCCGGCCGCCCCGAGGCGACCGGCGGTTTTTTTGTTGGGAGAGCCCTCAGCCACCAGTCTTGTAGGGTGGGCACCGCCCACCTCCCGGCCCGGAGGAGAGGTGGGCGGCGCCCACCCTACGGGAGACTGACCACCGTCCCGCAGGGAGCCCGAACCGATGTCCACGACCGCCGCCAACCTCCGCGACCTGCACCAGCTCCACCGCCGCGCCAAGGCGTTGCGCGACCGTCTGGCCTCGGGCCCCAAGACCCTCGCGGCGCGACAGCTGGCGCTGGCCAACCGGCAGGCCGCGCTGGAGGCGTCGCGCAAGGCGCTACAGGACGCCAAGGTCCAGCAGAAGAAGCGCGAGCATTCGGTCCAGTCCGTCCAGGCCAAGGTGGACGACCTCCGGGTCAAGCTCAACCAGGCCAAGAAGAACGAGGAATACAAGGCGATCCAGAACCAGATCGCGCACGACAAGGCGGCGCTGGAGAAGGTCGAGGGCGAGATCCTCGAGGACATGATCCGGGTCGACGAGCGGGAGACGGCGCTGGCGGCCGACGAGGCCGAGGTCAAGGCGTTCGCTGCCGAGGTCGAGGCGCTGCGGGCCGAGATCGAGGCGCAGGCCGGGTCGCAGCGGGGCCAGCTCGCGGAGCTGGAGACCGCGATCATCGAGGCCGAGGAGGTCATCCCCGAGGATCTCCGCGACCGCTACCGTCGCACCGTCAAGCAGCACGGCGCCGACGCGATGGCCGCCGTCGAGGGGGGCGCCTGCTCGGGGTGCTTCGTCTCGGTCACGCCGCAGATGATGAACGAGCTGATCAACGTCGAGAACCTGACCTTCTGCAAGTCCTGCGGCCGCGTCCTCTACCTGGCCGAGGACGATCGGCCCCCGACCCGCCGCACGGCCCGCTGAGCCGAGCCGATCCCCCCGGCCCCATCGCGCCCCGCCCCGCCCCGCCCCGCGGTGCCCCGGCCTCCGCGGCTGCGGAGAGTTGACAACGGGCGCGGGCCGGGATAGCCTCAACCTTTGGTCCTCAACTCCTTGGGCGCCATGATGGTGCGACCATGCCCGACCCCAACCGACGCGACGACGCGACGCCGTTGGAGCACTGCCAGGATGTGCTCAATTACACCTTCCGCGACCCGACCTACCTCCGCGAGGCGCTGACGCACGCCTCGGGCGCCAACCATCGCCTGGTCTCCAACGAGCGGCTGGAATTCCTCGGCGACGCCATCCTCGGCGCGATCGTCTGCGAGCTCTCGTTCCGCAAGTTCCCCGAGTACCTCGAGGGCGACCTGACGCGGATCAAGTCGGTGGTCGTGTCGCGCCGCACCTGCGCAAGATCTCGCAGGCGCTGGGGTTCGACGAGTTCCTCGTCCTGGGCAAGGGCATGGGCGCGCAGGACGAGACCCCCTCGTCGGTCCTGGCCGACGTCTTCGAGAGCCTCATCGGCGCCATCTACCTCGACGGCGGGATGGAGGCGGCCAAGCGGTTCATCGTCCGGCACATCGAGGCCGAGATCGACGCGACCGTCGACGGCCAGGGGGGCGTCAACTACAAGAGCCATCTCCAGCAGGTCGCCCAGCGCCAGTACGGCGAGACGCCGACCTACCTGCTCCTGGACGAGAAGGGGCCCGACCACTCGAAGTGCTTCAAGATCGCCGCGCAGATCGGCCCCCGCCGCTACGCACCCGCCTGGGGCCGCAACAAGAAAGACGCCGAGCAGCGCGCGGCCATGAACGCCCTCAGCCAACTGGCCGGCGAGGCCGTGCCATTCGAGTCGGACTAGATCAGCCACAGAGGACACAGAGGACCACAGAGAGCAATAATAAAAAGATGATTTTACCTATCCTGCTCTGTGGTCCTCTGTGTCCTCTGTGGCTGATTCGTCCCCACTGCCTACTGCCCGCGAGGATACCGTGAGAGGCTCGCTGGTCGCCGACCTGGGGGTCGGCCCCGAGATCTGGCTCTTCCTGGCGCTGCTCGGCTGCCTGACGCTCTTCTTCAAGTTCGGCCGGGTCTGGAGCGTGCGCAACCTCGACCTGCTGCTGCTGTTCGCGCCGGCGCCGGGGATGATGATGCTGGTGGGCAACGGGGCGCATCAGCCGTGGATCGCGTTCGTCTGGCTGTTCGTCGGCTCGATGCTCTGGCTGGTGCGCTGCCTGCTCGACCTGGGGCTGTCGCGGCGCCCGCTGCTGGAGCCGAACCTGAACGCGGCGGGCCTGGCGTGCCTGTCGATCGGCGTGCTCGGGCTGCTGGTCGCCGAGACGGTCAGCCTGCCGGTGGTGGAGGGGGCGGCGCGGAACCCGGCCAACCCGGGGGGGCGCGACGCCGCCCGCCGATGGCCTGCTCGACGCCAGCGCGACGGTCCACCAGGTGATCGAGATCGCCCCGCTGCCCAGCGTGCTGAAGAAGTCGAAGCCGCAGGTGATCCTGTCGCGGGTCCTGGCGAGCCTGGCGCACCTGGGGCTGGTGGCGGCCCTGATCGCCGTCGGCTGGCGGCACTTCGAGAGGCCGATCGCCGGGCTGTCGGTGGCGACCTGCTACCTGATCTTGCCCTACACCCGGATCGCTTTGGTCGACAGCGGCCAGGTCGTCCCGGCCGCGTTGATCGTGGCGGCGCTGGCCTTCTACGCGCGGCCGACGGTCGCCGGCGCCCTGATCGGGCTGTCGGCGGGCTGGATGCCGGCGTGCCTGGGGCTGGTGGCGCTGTGGGCGGGCTTCTACCGCGGCCGGGGCGGCACGCGGTTCGCCGCGACGGGGGTCGCCGTCGTCGCCGCCTGCGGCGCGCTGGCCTGGGCCGTCCCCGACCTGGCCGGCTGGGCCCGGCGCTGGGCGCCCGCAGCCTGGCCGAAGCCGGCCTGGTGCCGAGCGTCGAGCCCCCGCGATCGGCAGCTTCTGGTCGGGCATCGACGCGAGCTATCGCCTCCCGGTCCTGATCGCCTACCTGGCCTTGGTCGTCGTCACCACGCTCTGGCCCGCCGAGAAGAACCTCGGCGAGCTGATCGCCCTGTCGGCCGCGCTGCTCGTCGCCAGCCAGTTCTGGTACCTCGACGAGGGGGGGACCCTCGTGCTCCTCTACCTCCCCTTGGTGCTCCTGATGATGTTCCGGACCAACCTCGCCTCGAAGCGCCCGGTCCCGATCCCGTCGCGGAGCCGGGCGGCTCGGCAGCCGGTCTTCCCCTTACGATAGTGGGGAGTGGAGAGTGGGGAGTGGGGAGTCACAGGACCGAGCCTCTGGCTTTCGACTCTCCACTCCCCACTCCCCACTCCCCACCCAACGAGAGGCTCCCGCGGATGGAACTGACCTACGACGCGATCGCCAAGAGGATCGACCACTCGCTGCTGGCCCCGTCGCTGACCGACGCCGAGCTCGACGCGGGGTGCCGCGTCGCGGCCGAGTACGGCGTGGCGAGCGTCTGCATCAAGCCCTTCGCCGTGTCGCGGGCGGCCGAGATCCTCCGCGGCTCCGGCGTCGCGGTCGGCACGACGATCGGCTTCCCGCACGGCGGCCACGCCACCGCGGTCAAGGTCTTCGAATCGCGGCGCGCCATCGACGACGGCGCGACCGAGCTCGACATGGTCATCAACATCGGCCGGGCGATCGGCGGCGCCTGGGACGCCGTCCGCGACGACATCGCCGCGGTGACCGACGAGGCGCACCGGGGCGGGGCGATCGTCAAGGTGATCTTCGAGAACTGCTACCTCACCGACGACCAGAAGGCCCGGCTCTGCCGGATCTGCGGCGAGGTCGGCGCCGACTACGTCAAGACCTCGACCGGATACGGCACCGGGGGCGCGACCCGCGAGGACCTGATCCTGATGCGCCGCGCCGCGCCGCCGCACGTCAAGCTCAAGGCGGCCGGCGGCTGCCGCGACCTCGACACCGCGATCGCGTTCGCCGGGCTCGGCTGCGACCGGATCGGCGCGAGCAAGACGGCCGAGATCCTCGACGCGCTGCGGGCCCGCCTCGGGCGCTGAGCCGCTCGGGAGACAGGGCACGCCCACCAAGGATCGGCCCGCCCTCGGGGGATGGTCGGGAGATCGTCTATAATAGGGGATAGCGGGGCGACCCGCCTCGCGCCTTGCGCGGGGCCACCCCACTGGGGCGGGGGGCCGCTCGTCGTGGAACCGTGGGGGAGGCCTGCACGATGAAGTGGGAGTATTACCACGGGTCGGCGGGGTTCAAGGAGATCGACCCGATCCTGCGCGAGCTCGGCCGCGACGGCTGGGAGCTCGTGACCGTCATGCCCGCGCCGTTCTACGCGGAGGTCGACCGCCGCACCCACTTCGACAAGCTGCAATTCTTCATGAAGCGCCCGCTCGCGGCCCCGCCCGCCAAGGAGTGACCGCGCCCCGGGGCCGGCCGCGCGGCGCGGGCGGGATGTCCGGATCTCCGAATTGGAAATCTTCAAATTTATTAATATAAGTTGTATAGATGTGTTCGGGGTTTGGGATCCGGCGCGGGATCGGGGCGACCAGATTCGAACTGGTGACCTCCTGCTCCCAAGGCAGGCGCGCTAACCAGGCTGCGCTACGCCCCGCGAGGACCAAGGCATCGTAAGGCCGACGCCGCCGCGCGGTCAAGGGCAAGGGGCGGCCGGGGCGTCGCGCGGGGGCATGAGGCGATCGATCAGGCCGAGCAGGCCGGCGACGTCGACCGGCTTGGTCATCACGGCCGCGAACGTCGGGCGCAACGCCGCCAGGGCGCGGCGGTCGAGCATCTCGCCGGTCAGCAGGATCAACGGCACCGACGGGCACCGCGCGTGCAGCCACCGCGCCAGCCCCTGGCCGTCGAGGTTGGGCATGGCCAGGTCGGTCACCACCAGCCGGGGCCGGACGAGGTCGCACTGCCGCAGCGCCTCGGTCGCCGACCCGGCCGTCCGGCAGGCGTGGCCCGCCGTCGCCACGATGTCGCGGAGCTGGCGGAGGCTCGGGATGTGGTCGTCGACCAGCAGCACGTAGGGGCGCGCCGGCCGCGCGGGCGCGGTGGACAACGGCGGTGCGATGCTCAGCATGCGATGCACTCGTCAAGAAGGTCGTCCGTCCAGCGGCCATCGCAGGTGGACTTGCAGCCCGTCGTCGGAGGTCACTTCCACCGCTCCACGATGAGCGGAGACGATCCGCGCCAGCAGGGGCAGCGCGAGCGGCTCGCGCTGGTCGTCGGCCGCGTCGCGGGCCTCCAGGGCGCGCGCGCCCGGCTCGGACCAGACGAGGTGGAACTGGCCCGCCTCGGCCCCCCACCGGAGGCGGGCCGGACGGCCCCGCTCCCCCACCGCGGCCCGCCACGAGACGAAGGCGTCGAGCCCCTGCCCCAGCCGGATCGGGTCGAAGTCGCCGACCGTCGGCGCCTCGGGCGGGTCGAGCCCCAGCGCCCGGCCGTTCCGCGACAGCGACTCGACCCAGCCCGGTCGCCTCTCCTCGACGAGCAGCTCCAGCGGCAGCCGCACGGTCTCGGGGACCATCGGCCAGTAGATCGCCTGGAGCCTCTCGAAGAGGCATTCGACGGCCCGGTAGCGCGGCTCGAACTCGTCCCAGATCGAGGGGTCGGAGCCCTCGGCCCCGCGACGCGCCAGGTAGAGGCTCAGTTTCAACGAGTTCAGGTCGTTGCGGCAGTCGTGGCAGAACCCGCGCAGCAGCCCATGCAGCGAGCCGGCCTTCACCGGGTCGGACACGATCCGGAGCCAGGATGCCACGGCGCCCTCGGCCGACGGCCCTGCCATCGTCAGCGATTCCATGCCGAGCGTTTCTCCGGCCGTGGAGCCTCACGCCCGGGACCGTGGCCCCGGTGCCGAGGTCGACCCAGTTCGGGGAGAAGATCGAGGATTCATGATCGCAATCGCGATGCCGAGGCTAACCGATCCTCGCCCCGGGCGGAAGGTGGTCGTGAGCGATCGGGTTGCGCCCATCCCCTGCCCCGGGCCCGTGATCGTCGGTGAAGATCGCGCGAATTCCGGTTCTCCTTTCCCGGCCCCGCGTCGCGAAATGGGAAGCCGGCTGACTGGCGCGGCCGCGGGGAGGGGCGGGATCAGCCGCGGATCAGGCCGGTGACGCGCTCGAACTCCTCCTGCGAGTTGAAGTCGATGACGATCTGGCCACGGTCGCGGCCCTTGACCCGGATCAGGACCGTCGTGCCGAACCGCGCGTGCAGGTGCTGCTCGAGCTCGACGACGTGCGGGGCACGGCCGCCGGAGGGGGTCGCCTCGGGCTGCGCCGGGTCCTTGCGGAGGCGGGGCCGCGCGGAGGACGGCTCGCCGGTGGCCACCAGCGCCTCGGTCTGGCGGACCGAGAGCGCCTCGGAGATCACGCGGCGGCACGCCCCGCACTGCGCGTCGGCGTCGGGCAGGGCCAGCAGGGCCCGCGCGTGCCCCTGGGTGATCTTCTTCGAGCGGACGGCCTCCTGGACCTCCTCGGGCAGGTCGAGCAGCCGCATCAAGTTCGAGACGGTCGAGCGGTCGAGCCCGAGCCGGCCGGCGAGCTCCTCCTGTGTGCCGCCGTACGCGCCCAGGTAGTCGCGGAAGGCGGCGGCCTTCTCCAGCGCGCCGAGGTCCTCGCGCTGGAGGTTCTCGACCATCGCCAGCTCGCTGACGCGCTGGTCATCGAGCTCCATGACGCGGGCGGGGACCTCGTGCAGCTGCGCCTCGACGCTGGCGCGGAGCCGGCGCTCCCCGGCGATGAGCTGGTAGCGCTCGCCGACGGCGCGGACGAGGATCGGCTGGAGCATGCCATGCTGGCGGAGCGAGTCGGCCAGGGCGGCGATCTCGGCCGGGTCGAACTGGCGGCGCGGCTGGAACGGGTTCGGGTCGACCAGGGCGACGGGCACGTAGGACAGGTCGTGCGCGTCGTCGCCTCCGGGGTCGAGGCCCCCCTCGTCGCGCCCGAGGAGCGATTCCAGGCCGCGTCCGAGACGTCTCTTATTCACGGTCGATGACCTCCAGGGCGAGTTCCGCGTAGGCCCAGGCGCCTCGGCGCGGGGGGCGTAGTCGAGCACGCTGACGCCGTGGCTGGGCGCCTCGCTGACGTGGACGTCGCGGGGGATGAGCGTCCGGAACACGGTGTCGTCGAAGTAGCCGCGGACCTCCTCGGCCACCTCGTTGGCCAGGTCGAGCGCGGGGTCGTACATCGTCAGGACGATGCCGCCGATCTCCAGCCGATGGTTGTCCTTCGCCTTGGTCTGCCGCGCCAGGTCGAGGATCTGCGACAGCCCCTCCATCGCGAAGTATTCGCACTGGATCGGGATGTACACCTCGGCCGCCGCGCCGAGCGAGGCGCGGGTGAGCTGGCCGAGCGAGGGGGGGCAGTCGAGGAAGATGAAGTCATAGCCGCCGAGCTCGCCGCCGAGCTGCTGGCGGAGCGTCGAGGCGCGCTGGCGGTTCGAGGCCGACAGCGCATCGGCGTCGGCCAGGCTCTGCGACCCGGGCAGGACGAACAGGTTCGGCTGCGACGTCTCGACGACCGTCTCGGCCAGGGGCCGGCCGGCGACCAGCGGGTGTCTCTGCGCGGGCTCGACCCCCAGGCCGCTGGTGGCGTTGCACTGCGGGTCGACGTCCATGACCAAAGCCGAGCGGCCCGCCTTGGCCAGCCCGGCGGCGAGGTTGATGGCGGTGGTGGTCTTGCCCACCCCCCCCTTCTGGTTGGCCACGCAGATGACCTTGGCCACGATCGGAAGCCTCCATGCCCCCGTGGTTGCCCGCCCGAGGGGCGTCTTCGGCCCCGGGCGCGGCGGGATCGTATCGCCGGGCCAGATCGGTGTAAAGCTCAAGTTGTCCATGCCCGACGAGGTGAGATCAGCGGACGCCCAGCCGCTCGGCCTCGGCCTCCAGCGCGAGGCTGTAGGCCATCGGGTAGACCGGCTCGGCGTCGAGGCCGCGCAAGACGTCGGGCAGCGCGGCGACCTGCTCGCGGCATCGCTCGCGGATCGCGTCGAGCCGGGGCAGCGGGCCGACGAGCTTCCCCGCGCGGACGACCGGCACGAGGAGCGGCTCGCCGTCGGACGGCTCATCGGCCCGGGTCACGCGGTCGCACGAGAACCGGCCGAGGGCATCGCACGAGCGGTAGACCTGCTTGGCCATCGGGTAGGTCTTCTTGTGCGGGCTGAGCTTGATCCGCCCCTCGCCGTCGAGGCTCGACGAGCTTGTAGACGAGCGACAGCGCCGGCGCGTCTCGGCTGACGATCAGCTCGGTGCCGACCCCGAAGGCGTCGATCGGCGCCCCGGACGCGACCAGGTGGGCGATCGTGCGCTCGTCGAGGTCGCCGCTGGCCACGACCTCGACCCCCGACCGGCCGAGGGCGTCGAGGATCGCGCGGGCCTCGATGGCGAGCTCCCCGAGGTCGCCGCTGTCGATGCGGATGGCCGAGACGGGCGGCTCGATCGCGGCGGCCCTGCGCACGCCCTCCTCGGTGTCGTAGGTGTCGACGAGCATCGTCGAGGCGCGCGGGAACACGCGGGCGAAGGCGGCGAAGGCATCCGACTCCGAACCGAACGCCTGGACCCACGAATGCGCCATCGTGCCGACGCACGGGATGCCGAGCCTCCGCGCCGCCTCGACGTGGCTGGTGCCGTCGCAGCCGGCCAGGTAGGCCGAGCGGGCGGCGAGCATCCCGGCCTGGGGCCCCTGCCCTCGCCTCGCCCCGAAGTCGAACACGGGACGCCCCGCCGCCGCCTCGACCACCCGCGCGGCCTTCGAGGCGACCAGGGTCGGGTAGCCGATCGACGCCAGCAGGAACGTCTCGACCCACTGCGCCTGCGGCAGCGTCGCCTCGACCCGCACCAGGGGCTCGTTGGCGAAGACGACCGTCCCCTCGGGCACGGCCCAGACGTCCCCCTCGAACCGCAGGCTCGGGAGCGCGTCGAAGAAGGACGGATCGACCTTCTCGAACGCCGGCCAGCGGCGGATCAGCTCGACCTGCTCGCGCGAGAACGCCAGGCGGAGCAGGTCGCCGATCGCCTGCTCCAGCCCCGCGAACACCAGGTACGCTCGCCCTTGTGGCAGCCTCCGCACGAACATCTCGAACACCGCCCGGCGCCGGTCCATCCCGGTCTCGGCGTAGCCGGCCATCATCGTGAGCTGGTACAGGTCGGTCACCGGCCCGAGGGCGTCCGGGTCGGGCCAGAGCGAGACGGGCGGGTCGGGGTCAAGAAAGGGTCTCCGATCATCGCCGCGGCTGGAGTAGCCTGACCACAACCTTACGAGGCGGCGCGCTCGACTCGCGGTTGACCGCCCCCGGTTCGATATCCAGCAGGGTGACCGGGTCGAGCTCGTTGTCCCAGGTCATCCCAGGCCCCCTGAAGCTGTTCCAGCGGCCGCGAGGGAAACTCGGATCGTTCAGCTTCCGGCGATCCATCGCCGCGTCGATGATCACCCAATCCGGCGCCCGGTGCGGGTTGAGGAAATCCTTCAACCAGGACGCCGTCCGGCCAGGTTTAAGGGCATCCTCCAGGGTCGGTTCGATCCGGACCGGGAACTCCCCCTGTACGACGAGGTAGAAGACCAGGGCCCGCCGCGCGTGAACTCGCAGCCCGACACCCTGGCCGACCGGCAGGGGCGAGGTCTTGACCAGGTCCACGGTCAGGTCGCGGAAGAAGGTCGTCGGCCGGAAGAACCGGGCGAGGGGGATCGCCCTCGGTGGGCCACTCCCAAGCTCGTGCGTCAGGAAGAGGCACGCGAGCAACGCCAGCGCCCACGCCTTCGGACGCCTCAGGGCCCAGGCGTCCCGATCCGGCGATTCGTCGGGACTCGCTCCGGACTCGCGCGAACGGGCCGAGCCGGATGATCGCGTAGGCCAGGATCAGCCATCCGGCCGCGTGCAGGGGGAGCCAGAGGCGCGCATAGGGGTAGTAGAAGGGTGTCAGGATCGACAGGACGAGCCACGAGACGCCGACGAGACGAGGCGCGGGGCGGGCGTCGATGAGGAGCCAGGGCAGGGCGACCAGCGCCGCCCACCACGGCAGGGCGGCGATCCCCGCCAGCGCCACCGCGCCGGCGAGCAGGCCGAGCCGGAACCGGGCCCAGCCCCATCGCGTCGGAGGGTCGACCAGGGCAAGGCCGTTGGCGGCCAGCGCGGCGACCACCCAGGCCACGACCCAGGTGCCGAAGCTCCAGTAGATCCCGCCCGAGAGGGCCACCACCTGAGCGATCTGGTGCTGCCAGTGCGGATACCACGAGGAGATCCCGCCGAGGTATCCGCGATGATGCCGGACCAGCCCGGCGTATCCGCCCTCCTGCCTCTCGACGAACGCATACCAGGGCGCATACGACAGCGCCGCGACCAGGGCCCCCACCAGCCCGAATCCGAAAGTGCGGGCGATCGCGACGGGGCGCCGATCCTCGCGACGGACGATCAGCCCGAGCACCGCCGTCAGGATCACGACCGCGCCGGCGAGCCAGCCGTTGTATTTGAGGTTCTGGGCCAGCCCGACCGTCGCGCCCATCGCCACGGCCCGGCCGAGCCGGGGCGCCTCGAGGAACCGCTGCCCCAACCCGAGCGCGACGAGCCAGGCGAGCAGGAAGGGGGCGTCGGTCAGCGCCTTGCGCGAGAAGGCGACGTGCGCCATCGACATCGTCGCGAACGCCGCCGCCGCCGCGCCCGCCCCGCGGCCGAACGTCCGCCGTCCCAGCCATCCCGCGACCGGGATCGTAACCACCCCGCAAACCGTCGAGACGACGATCGCCGAGCCGTCCGCGACCCCGAACACAAGATAGGATAGCCCGACCAGGATCGGGAAGCCCGGGGGGGCGTAGGGGATCAACGACGGGTCGAGCGCGGCCAATCCCCCGCGGGAGACCGACCAGAGGCCCGCCAGGGCGTAGATCCCCTCGTCGAAATGGGTCAGGCCGAGGCCGCCGAACGACCAGAAGCGCAGCCCCGCGCCGAGGAGCGTCAGCGCCAGGATGACGAGGGCCTCGCGACGGGACGAGCGGTCGGCGATGGTCATGGACTCCGATTGTAATCCGACCCCCGGCCGATCTCCCACCCCTCGCCGTTTCACGTGGAACCCGATCGACCGGGGCGGGCCCCACCCGATTGACGTGGCGAGTGATCGGTCCTAACCTCCAGGAGATCGCTTCTCATGCTCGACGGGCCCGGAGCGGAGGATGGTCACACTCTTCACCGATCGTCGGATGCTCGACCACGTCCCTCCCGCGCGCCATCCCGAGCGCCCGGAGCGGCTCGCGGCGATCCTCCGCCACCTCGATCGGACGGGGCTCCTCGGCTACTGCCCCGCCGGAACGGTGCGCGAGGCGACGCGCGACGAGCTGCTCGCGCGTCCACTCGCCGGGCTATCTCGACGCGGTGGCGGAGTTCGAGGCCCGAGGGGGCGGGCTGATCGAGGCCGACACCTGGGTCGCCCTCGGCTCGAACACGGCGGCCTTGCTCGCGGCCGGGGCCGCGGTCGAGGCGGTCGCCGACGTGCTGCGAGGCCCCGGCCGCCGTGCCATGTGTCTCGTTCGGCCCCCGGGCCATCACGCCCGACCGGACGAGCCGATGGGCTTCTGCCTCTACGACAGCATCGCCGTCGCCGCGGCCGACGCCGTGCATCGGCACGGATTGAACAGGGTCCTGATCGTCGATTTCGACGTCCACCACGGCAACGGGACGCAGGAGATCTTCTACGAGGACGGCCGCGTCGCCTTCCTGTCGATCCATCGCTATCCGTTCTATCCCGGCACCGGGGCCCGGGACGAGACCGGGGGCGGGCGCGGCCTGGGGCTAACGAGGAACATCCCCCTGCCCTTCGGCGTCTCGCGGGCCGAGTACCACGCCGCGTTCCGCTCCGGGCTCGAAGACCTGGCCGACCGCGTCCGCCCCGAGCTCGTCCTGATCAGCGCCGGGTTCGACGCGCACGCCGAGGACCCGGTCGGCAGCCTCGGGCTCGAGGAGGAGGACTTCGCGATGCTGACCAACGAGGTCGTCGCCGTGGCCGACCAGCACGCCGAGGGGCGGATCGTGAGCGTGCTGGAGGGGGGTTACAACGTGTCGCGGCTCGCCGGCTGCGTCGAGGTCCACCTGCGGGCCCTCGGGGGCGAGTGAGTCGCGCCCGGTCTCGGGAGATGCCGATGGGTCCAGCGCCGAAGCCGTCGCGACGCCGCATCCCGTTCTACGTCCGGATCATCGTCGCTATGGCGCTCGGCGTGGTGGTCGGCGAGGCCATCGCCGCGATGACGGCGAACGACCCCGCGACGCGGAAGGCGATCGCCGAGCCGCTGGGCAAGATCGGCGCGGTGGTCATCGACCTGATCAAGGCGCTGGCCGGTCCCCTCCTGATGCTCGCCGTGCTCGACGCCTTCCTGCACACGCGCGTCCGGCTCCGGAGCGGGCTGATCATGGTCGCCATCACCATGACCAACGCCGCGATCGCGATCGTCATCGGCCTGTCGCTGTCGAACCTCCTCCGGCCCGGCGATCACATGGTGCTCCCCCCCTGCCCGCGGACGAGGAGGGACGGGCGGTCGTGTCGGGCGTCGCGGGCAAGAAGATCGACTTCTTCAAGGAGCTGGCCGGCTACATCCCCACCAGCGTCGTCAAGCCGTTCCTCGACAACTCGATCATCGCGATCATCCTGCTGGCGATCCTGACCGGTCTGGCGCTGCGACGGGTCAAGAACGAGCAGGTCGCCCGCGGCGAGGAGGGCTACCGGGTCGTCGAGGATTTCATCGCGACGGCCTTCCGCACGGTCGAGGTGATGCTCGGCTTCGTCATCGCGCTGGTGCCCGTGGCCGTCTTCGGCGTGGTCGCCCGGACGATCGCGCGGAACGGGTTCAGCCCTCTGGTTGGGCTGGCGGTCTACGTCGGGGTCGCCGTGCTCGGGCTGGCGATCCAGGTTCTCGTGGTCTACCAGGCGTGGGTCGTGCTGGTCGCGCGGATGCCGCTGCGGCGGTTCTGGTCCGGCGCGCGCGACGCCCTGGTTTACGTCGTCGGCTCCAGCAGCAGCCTGGCCACGCTGCCGATCACGCTGCGATGCCTCGACCGGATGAAGGTCTCGCCCCAGTCGGCGAGGCTGGCGGCGTGCGTCGGCACGAACCTGAACAACGACGGCATCCTGCTCTACGAGGCGATGGCCGTCCTGTTCGTCGCGCAGGTCTACGGCATCCACATGACGATCGGCCGTCAGGCGCTGGCGGCGCTGTCCTGCACGCTGGCCGGCATCGGCATCGCGGCCGTCCCCGACGCGGGCCTGATCTCGCTGGCGCTGGTGCTCTCGACGGTCGGGCTGCCGCTGGAGATCCTCCCGCTCCTGCTCACCGTCGACTGGTTCCTCTCGCGCTGCCGTGCCGTGTGCAACGTCACGAGCGACATCCTGGTGGCCGTCCTGCTCGACCGCTTCGACGATACCAAGGCCGAGTCCGCCCCCGCGCCGGCGCCCATCACCCTCGGCGATGGGCATGAAAAGAGGCACGAGCCCGAGGCTCATGCCCTGAGTGACCCCGACGGGATTTGAACCCGTGTTGCATGCGTGAAAGGCATGTGTCCTGGACCAGGCTAGACGACGGGGCCCCGGGCCGGTCGGCCGGATTCACTCTAACCCGGACGTCCGAGGAGGGTCAAGCTCGGTTGAGGCCGCGGGCCGGAGCAGGGCCGCGTCAGCCGTCCCGTCGTTTCCCGTGAAACGTCGGACGGCTGTTGCGGACGCGGGATCGGGTCGTTAGCCTGGTGATCTCCGAACGTCTTCGAGGAGGGCGAGGCCATGATGAAGATCCTGATGCTGACGGGCGACGCGGGGGAGGCCCAGGAGATCTACTACGCCAAGTACCGCCTCGAAGAGGAGGGGTGGCAGGTCCAGGTCGCCGCCCCCACGAAGCGGACATTCCTGTCGGTCGTCCACGACTTCGACCCCGGGTTCGACACCTACACCGAGAAGCCCGGCTACCTCGTCGCGGCCGACCTGGGGCTCGACGACGTCGACCCGTCCGCGTTCCAGGCGCTGGTGCTGCCCGGCGGCCGGGCCCCGGAATACCTCCGCAACCGACCCAAGGCGGTCGCGATCGTCCGCCACTTCGTCGAGGCGGGCAAGCCGATCGCGGCCAACTGCCACGGCCCCCTGCTCGTCGCCGCGGCCGGGGGCGCCAGAGGCAAGACGATGACCGGCTACCCCGAGCTCGAACCCGACCTCCGCGCCGCCGGCGCCAAGTTCGTCAACCGCGACGTCGTCGTCGACGGCCCCCTCGTGACCGTCCGCGGCTGGCCCGACAACGGGCCCTGGATGCGCGAGTTCGTCCGGCTGCTCAAGGCGCTCCCCGCACGCTGAGCCCTTCAAGCCGGGCGCAACGGCGCGCCGTCTCGATGGTGCGAGGCCATCGCCACGACACCCCGGCCCGGCGCACAGAGAAGGGAACCGGGCCGGTGGCGGAGACCCGGGAGGATGCGGAGGGCGGGGCGGGTCAGGAGATCCCGGCGTCGGGGGTCAAGCTCCGCGTTTCGTGCTCGCGAGCCTTGGCCTGGTTCTGGATCGCCTCGTAAACCTCGCGACGATGGACGGTCACGTCCTTCGGGGCCTCGATGCCCAGGCGCACCTTGTCACCGCGGATCTCGATCACGGTGACCGTGATGTTGTCGTTGATGATGATGCTCTCGTTCTTCTTGCGGGAGAGAACCAGCATCGTCGCTCCTCTCTGGAGCCGGGCGCTCGCGTCAGGGTCCGTCCACTTCGAGGGATGACGATTTCGCGAAAGGACGGGTGGACTGTCTTCGCAGACAGCGATTTGGGAGCAAGACTCTTTACAACTGTACCCGTCCGTAGCGGGCGGTCAAGGGGGTGTGGTAATTTTCACAACCCACATAGCTTCTCAAGCTGGGCGAGATGGGAACTTCGTATTGACGAAGGGATTCGTTGGATGGAGCGGATGAGAGGGCCCGGTGCGGGATGGGGCGCGATCCGGGGAGGCGGGCCTGGTTGCCGGGTCAGCGGTCGCCCTCGAGCTCGGCCGAGTAGCGGCGGTAGAGGTTGCCGAGGCCGAGGTCGTAGATCTCGGCCTCGATGTCCTCGGGACCGGAGGGGTGGATCGTCTCGCGCAGCTCCTGGATGAGCAGCTCGAGGAACTTGGCGCGGCCGCGCTGGAGGGTCTTGCGGAACGCCTCGGGGGTGACGCGCGCCCCGACCTCGTCGCCGAGCTTCTGCGCCAGCTCGTCGATCGACGCCTTGGCGTTGTCGACCCGCAGGTGGAGGACGCGGGCGTAGCGATTCTTGGGGGTGTTGGCCTCGTAGGTGTCGAGGCGGGACCAGACCCGCTTGATGACCGCCTCGCGCCAGGCGCGGTCGAAGTCCTCGTCGGGCTCGTTCGGGTCGAGCAGCTCGCCGGGGGGCAGGGGCTGGAGCTTGCGGGTGCGGAAGTGGTCGATGATCAGGCGGTGCAGGACGGTGCGGAGGTAGTCGCGGAACCGTCCCTTGTTGTTGTCGGCGCCGGCGAGCTTGTGGGTCAGCAGCTTGGTCCAGAACTCCTGGAAGACCTCGTCGGCGAGGTTGCGGTCGCGGAGCTTGAGCCGCAAGAACCGCTCGACCGCGTCGTGGTAGCGGCCGATCAGGTCGCTCATGGCGGCCGCGCCGGCCGGCCCCGGGGTGTGTGCGGTGCGGACGGTGGTCCAGCTGGTGGGGATGTCGGTCAGGCTCTCGCTCGTCCCGGGCAACGGGCGATCCTCGGGATGGTCCATGGCCAGGCCCGCCTCGGCGGGCGTGCCGAGTGCCGTTTCACGTGGAACCCGACGACGCGACGCGCACGCCAGGATCGCCCGCCTCGCCCCAATCTGACCCGACCGGCCGCCCCCTGTCAAGGGGCCGCCCGCCGCGCGCGGGGCAGTACGCCCGGCAGGACTCGAACCTGCGACCGACGGTTTAGAAAACCGTTGCTCTGTCCACCTGAGCTACGGGCGCGACGATCGACGGTGCGCGGGCGGGACCGGCCCGCGAGGTACGCCCGGCAGGATTCGAACCTGCGGCCTGCGGTTTAGGAAACCGCCGCTCTATCCACCTGAGCTACGGGCGCGTTTTCGGGATCGCCGCTCGATTCTCGGCCAGGAAGGGGTATGCTGTCAACGCCCAGCAGGGCGGGACCCGGGCCATTCCAGGGTCGGTGATCGGGCTGACGGGCCGGGGCCAATCGCAGCGTGCCCCGGCCAGGGGAACCCGGGCGCACTGCGCTTTGCCCGGGCCACCCAGACACCCCCAACTCACGAAAAATGACCTTGGAATGCCCTGAGGGCGGGACGATCCGGTCGTCTCGGCTTGTCTCGTCGGCGGCAAGGGGGAGGCGCGATCATGGCGACGACGGACCGCGTGGCGGTGGTGACCGGCGGGGGGCGGGGGATCGGCCGGGGGATCGTCGCCGAGCTGGCGGCGATCGGGCTGTCGGTGGTCGTCAACTACCGCTCCGACCCCGACTCGGCCGAGGCGACCTGCCGGGAGGCCGAGCGCCGCGGCTCGCCCCGCGCCCTGGCGATCCAGGCCGACGTGTCCGACCTCGACCAGGGCCGCCGCCTGCTCGACGAGGCGCTGACCGCCTTCGGCCGGGTCGACGTCTGGGTCAACAACGCCGGGGTCGCCCCGCACGTGCGGCTCGACCTGCTGGAGACCACCCCCGAGAGCTGGGACCGCGTCCTCGGGATCAACCTCCGCGGGCCGTTCTTCCTGACACAGGCGGTCGCCGGCGCGATGGTCGGCCTGGTCGAGGCGGGAACGTTGAGCGGCCCGCAGATCGTCTTCATCACGTCGGTCTCGGGCACGTTCGCCAGCGTCAATCGCGGCGAATACTGCGTCTCGAAGGCGGGCCTGACGATGGTCGCCAAGCTCTTCGCGGCGCGCCTGGCCGAGCGGGGGATCAACGTCTACGAGGTCCGGCCGGGGATCATCGCCACCGACATGACGGGCGCGGTCCGCGAGGCGTACGACCGCCGGATCGCCGACGGCCTGACGCCGATCCGACGCTGGGGCACGCCCGAGGACGTCGGCCGCGCGGTCGCCGCGCTCGCCGCGGGGGCCCTGCCGTTCTCCACCGGCGAGGTCATCCACGTCGACGGCGGCCTCCACATGCGACGGCTCTGAAGCCTCGGGCGAGACCGATCGCGAGGCGGATGCGAGATGGTGGATGCGAGATGGTGGATGCCGGATGGCAGATGAGAGATGGCGGATGCCGGATTCGACCCTGTACGTATCCGGCATCTGGCATCCGTCATCTGGCACCCGCCATCTCGCATCCGGCATGATCCATCGACCATCCGGGACCCGCCCGGCGAATCGGGCAGGGGGGTGTCGCGCCGGCCGCGACGGGATACAATCGGTGGGGACATTTCCCCACCTCCGTCGTCGAGGAGGGCCGCACGTCCGATGTCCGAGGGCGATCCGACCGGGCCCGCCAGGGCCGAGCCGATCCTGGGCAGCTACCGCCTCGTCCAATCGCTCGGCACGGGGGGGATGAGCTCCGTCTTCCGCGCCGTCCACGTCGAGTCGGGGCACGAGGTCGCGGTGAAGGTCCTGCCGCGCGCCCTGGCCAGGAACCCGACCTCGCTCCAGCGGTTCCTCCGCGAGGCCAGGAGCGCCGAGGGGCTCGACCATCCCAACATCGTCGCCATCTACGATCGCGGCGTCGACCAGGGGAGGCACTACCTGGTCCTGGAGTACGTCGCCGGTGGCGACCTGTTCGACCGCGTCAAGGCGGGCGGCCCGCTGCCGATCGCCGAGGCGGTCGCGGTGGCCCGCGCGGTCGCCGAGGCGCTGCGGTACGCGGCCGGCAAGGGGCTGATCCACCGCGACATCAAGCCGGCGAACATCCTGGTCTCGCCGTCGGGGCAGGTCAAGCTGATCGACCTCGGCCTGGCGCTCCAGGCCGAGGACGAGGACGAACGGGTCACGCGCGCCGGGATGACCGTCGGCACGGTCGACTTCATGGCGCCCGAGCAGGCGCGCGACAGCCGGGCGACGAGCGTCCGGAGCGACATCTACTCGCTCGGCTGCACGCTGTATTTCCTGCTGACGGGGCAGGCCCCGTTCCCCGGCGGCGACATCGCCGAGAAGCTCAGCCGCCACTTCACCGAGGCCCCGCCCGACCCCAAGAAGCTCCGCCCCGAGGTCCCGCGCGACCTCGCGCTGCTGGTCCAGCGGATGATGGCCAAGCGCCCCGAGCGGAGGCCGCAGGACTACGACCAGCTGATCGCCGCGCTCGACGCGGCGCCGACCGACCCGGCGGCCTCGGCCGCGCCCGTCCTGACCGCCCTGTTCGACGACGAGGACGACGACGCGCCGGAGTCGGGCGAGCAGCCCCTCTTCGCCCTCATCGACGACGAGGAGGACGACGACGAAGAGCAGATGGAAAAGCCGCTCTTCGCCCTCATCGACGACGACGATGAAGGCGGCGGCGACGCCCCCAAGGGGCGGCGCGGCCGAGCCGCCCCGCGCCGAGTTCTCGATCGCCGAGCTGGCCGCCCTCGACGACCCCGGCCGCTCGCGCATCCCGGCGCGACCGAATGCCCCGGAGCGGCCCCCCTCGGATGCGGCGATCCGGCCGGGGCGCCGGGATCGCGGCGGGCCCGTCCCCGAGCCGGGGGCGTTCTTCGAGGAGGAGGCTTTCGAGGGTGGGATGCCCGGCCAGGTCGCCTATCTCGGCTCGCGGGCGTCCGAGGATGAGGCGCGGAAGTGGGTCATCCGCTGCGCCGCGGCCGGCCTGGGGATCGTGTTCCTGATCATCGCCATCCATCAGCTCTATCAGGTCTCGGTCGGCCCGGCGACCCCCCCGGAGGAGGTCGCCGAGGCGCCGGAGGATGCGGGGCCGCCCCCCGAGCCGGAGGTCGCGGTCGTGGCGACTCCCGTGCGCCCCCCGCCCCCGAGGCCCGCCCCGAGGCCGGCCGTCAAGGCGCCCGTCGCCGCGAAGCCCCGCGAGCCGACACCCCCTCCGGGGCCCTCCCCCTGGGTCGAGCCGTCCGATCCGGTCGTCGCGGAGCCGCCCGAGGCGAGCTTCGGGGCGGTCGACGAGGGCCGGTTCGTCCCCGACTGGGCCCGCGGCGAGGTCCCCGCCGCGATGCCCGGCAACCTGGTGCGGGTCCGCCGCGTCGTCGACCCGCGCGACCCGTCGCAGAAGTCGACGCTAAGGCTGGCCTTCGACGTCCTCGGCGGGACCGTCGAGGTCGACGACCGCGGGCCGTTCTTCGAGGACGACCTGCGGATCTTCGGCGAATCGCGGCTGATCCGGGCGGGGGCGGCTCGTGCGCGGTCGTCTGCGTCGAGCCGCCGCAGCTCCCGATCGTGCAGAGGCAGCCCGCCGTCTTCGTCGTCGAAGGCAAGACGCTGGTCCTCGACGGGCTCGACCTCGTCGTCGACGCGGGGGCCCTGCCGCGCGAGCAGACGGCGCTGTTCCTCTGCCGAGGTGCGTCGCTGTCGCTCCGCAACTGCACGATCACGGTGATCAACCCCGACGCCTCGCCGTTCGCGGTGGTCCGGACCGAGGGGCCGAAGGCGTCGCAGGTCCGCCTGGAACGGGCGCTGGTCCGGGGCCCGTCGCTGTCGGCCTTCGACCTCGGCGCGGGCCCGGCCGACGTGGTGGTGGGCCGGTCGGTCCTGGTCGCGGACCGCGGGCCGCTCGTCTCCGTCGCGGGGGCCTCGGCCGGAGAGCGGAGGATGAGCGTCGTCCGGAGCATCCTGGCCGCCCCCGGGCCGGTCTTCGAGGTCGCCGGGCCCGCGCCCGGGCGCGGCCCAGCCCCCTCGTCGTCCGCGCCCTCGGCTCGACGTTCGCCCGCATCGGCGACGCGGGCCGCGCCAGCCTGGTCGAGTCGCGCGACGACGCCGGCGCCGCCGCCGACCTCGTCGCCTGGTCGGGCGACTTCAACCTGTTCCAGGGCTGGGGCGAATGGTTGTCGGCCGGCGCCTCGCACGACGTCAAGGTCGCCGACCTGGCCGCCGCCCGCGCGACCTGGCCCCCGACCGATGCGAGCAGCCGGGAGCAGGCGACCCCCTGGACCGTCCCGGGCGGGTTCGAGCGTCTCGACCCGGCCGACCTGGCGGCGCTCGCGCCCGAGGCGCTCCCGACGCTGTCCCGCGTCGCGCTCCCCTCGCCCTTCCTGCTGGAGAAGACCGTCGAATCGTTCCCGCAGGCCGCGATGCCGAAGCTCGCGGCGGTCGTCCGGACGGCCGCGCCTTGGCCGGCGACCGCCGCGCCTCCGGCCGCCACGAAGGCCGTGGCCGCGATCCCGAAGGCGACCCCCTCGCCGGGGACGCCGACGCCCCCGGCGGCGACGGTCCGCGAGCTGTCGTTCGACGTCGCCGCGTCGCCGTGGCGGGGCGACCTCGGCCTGTTCGTCCGCGACAACGTCCGCGACGGCGACGCGAGGGTGCGGATCTGGGTGCGGGGCGGGGGGCCCTGGCGTGCTCGCCGATCCGGACGGCGGAGGGGGTGTCGCTGGAGGTCCGGGCCGATTCGAATAGCCCGCCCCCGACGTGGTCGCCGGTCGCGACGGCGACCGGGGGGGCGTTGATCGAGGTCCGGGGGGGCGACCTCGTCCTGTCGGGCGTCCGGCTCTGGGAGGGGCGCAACGCCAAGCTCGAGCACCTGGTGCGCGTCGACGACGGGCACCTCGTCCTGGACCGCTGCCGCCTGACGGCCCCGGGCGGCGTGAGGCCGGGCCGAGGAGGACTGGTCGCCTTCCGCGCCGCGGGCACCCGCCCGTTCGAGAGAGGGCCCGGCCCTTCGAGGCGGCGCCCGACCGGCCGACCTGCCTGATCCGGGAGAGCGTGCTGATCACCGGCGGCGACGCGGTGACGGCCGAGGTGGGGCGCGGGGCCGTCTGGCTCTCGCAGTGCCTGGTCGCGGCGGGCGGCCGGGCGTTCGCGCTGCGGCCGTCGCCGGTGGCGCGGGCCCGGTTCGACGCGGGGCTGGGCCTCGACCGCTGCACGGTCGCCTCCGAACGGACCTTCGTCGAGGTCGACCGCTGGCCCGGCAGCCCGCCCGGACCCGACCGCCCGTGGCTCGTCTCGACCGACTACTGCGCCTTCCTGGCGAGCTACGACCGCGGGGCCCAGGACAGCGTCCTGCTCCGCGTCGCGCCCGACTCGCTCGGGCGGGGGGTGCTCGCGTGGGAGGCGCACGAGGATGCGTTCGACGTCGTCCACTTCACGGCGAGGGCCGACGCGCCACCGCCGCCGGCCCGCCGGCCCGACCTGCGGCACCAGTGGGTCGAGCTCTGGGGCGAGGGGCACATGCGGGGCGTCACCGGGCCGGGCGCCGCCGGAGGGCCGCCGAGCGTCCGGTTCCTGGAGCGGCTCAAGGCCGGCGGCGACATCCAGCCCGGCGACCTGGCGCTCGACCGCGACCACCATCCCGGCCGCGCCGCGCTCGACGTCGGCGCGGACCTCGACCGGCTCAAGATCAAGCCGACCCACCCCCCCCGCCGCCGCTGAGGGGGATCGCCCGCGCGTCATGCGGTTGCCAGGGAGGGGGCCCGCCCGGATAATACCAATAACCCCCGACCGCGGTCGTCCCGGATCAGGAGTACACCCGGACATGTCGCCCCGACGGATGATGGGCGTGGCAATCGGACTGCTGCTGGCCGCCCCGGGCCTGGCGAGGGGCCAGCACCACATGGGCTCGTCGCTCGGCGGCATGGGCAGCCTGCACGGCGGCGTCCCGGGCGTCGGCAACATGCCCTCGGCGAGCGTGCCGGCGGCGGTCGGCTCGATCCCCCTGCTGGGCAACTACTGGTTGCCGTATTACTACATGAGCATAGGGCCGTTCGGGCCCGTCACGACGCTCCCGCCGATGTGGCCGGTCGGCCCCCGGGCCTTCCCGCCCCCGTTCGGCGTCGCGGGCCCGCTCCCGCCGCCCGGGATGTTCGAGCCCCCGGCGGCCGAGCCGAAGCCCGCGCGGAAGGCCGACCCGGCGCGGCGCCGAGCAGCTCCAGACGTTCGGCGACCGCATGTTCCGCGCCGGCAACACGCACCGCGCCTCGGACCGCTACGAGCAGGCCCTCCGCGCCGACCCGTCGGTCGCGTCGGTGCGGGTCCGCCTGGCGCAGGTGGCGCTGGTGCGCGGGCGGTACGCCGAGGCCGCCGGCCAGTACCGCGACGCGATGGTCGCCGAGCCCGGCTGGCTGGCGCACGCCGGCGACATCCAGTCGATCTACGCCGAGCCGTCCGACTTCGCCGCGCGAGATCGCGCGGCTCGAGTCGCACCTCCAGTCCGACCCGAACGACCGCGACGCCTGGTTCGTCCTGGGGGCGCAGTCTTCCTGTCGGGCGCACCAAGAAGGCGGCCGACATCTTCCTCCGCCTGACCGACCGGCACGACGCCACGCTGGAAGCCTTCCTCGACGCCGCCGCGCCCGAGCGGCACTGATCGTGCGCGGAGTTCCTGCCGGCAATGCGGCTTTCGCATGGCCGGACCACGAGGGAATGGGACGCGGATGGGCACGAAGATCCGCAGGCGGCTGGCGCCGGCCGTCGTCGCCCTCGCGGCGGTCGCGGCGGCCTGCCACCGTGAGAGGCCGGCGGCGGCAGGGCCCGTCACGACGCCCAAGTTCCCCGACCCCTCCGAGAAGGACAAGCCCCGCGCCGTCCCGGTCCGCGACGAGGTCCCGGCCGGCGAGCTCGACGCCGTGATGGCCGCGCACCTCGAGGGGCTCGGCCACATGGAGCGGTACGAGTACGACCGGGCCGCCCGGGCGTTCCGCGAGGTCCACGAGCGCGCCCCGGGCTGGGTCGCCGGCTCGATCAACCTGGCGATCGCCCTGCTCAACCAGGCCGGCACCGCCGAGCAGCCGGCGAACGCCGGGGTCGGCGGGTCGCATTTCGAGCACGCCCTGGCCCTGCTCGACGAGGTCATCGGCCGCGACCCGGACAATCTGCACGCGCACTTCTGCCGGGGGATCATCCTGGAGGCGCTCGGGCACCTGGAGAGGGCGCACCGCGACTTCCGGTTCGTCGCCGAGCATGACCCGGCCGACGCCCACGCCTGGTACCGGGTCGGCAGCACCCTCGTCGACCCGGCCCACCCCGACCGCCCCGCGGGCCCGGAGCAGGCGGCGCAGCTCATCGCGACTTACTCCAGGGCGCTGGAGCGCAACCCCGACCTCGTCGGCGCCCTCTACAAGCTGCAAGCGGCCTACGGCTGGGCCGGCGACCGCGACCGCCAGCAGGAGGTCCTCCGCCGCTGGCAGCGGCTCAACCCCGCGAGCAACCCGTCGGGCCCCGGCGAGACGGTCGATTCTTCCTACGGCGCGATGGGCCGCTACGCGCGGATCATCAACCCGATCCCCGCCTCGCGGGTCGTCGATGTGGTGCCGCTGTGGCCTCAGCTCGCGCCATACTCCCCGATCGCGATCGAGATGCCCGAAGGCTGCCGCTGGTCGAGGCCCTCCGACTTCGACGGCCCCCTCGCGGTCGTCGGCCGCGCCCGGGCCCGCTTCGGCGCGGCCGTCGCCTCCTTCGACGCCGACGGCGACGGCCGGCTCGACCTCTACCTGTGCGGGGCGGTGGTCGACCCGAACGGGGTGCGTGACGCACTCCTGATCAACCGGGGGGATGGCCGCTTCGACGACGCGACCGCCGGGTTCGGCCTGCCCGACGACCGCGCCAGCCTGGGCGTCGCGGCGGGAGACTTCGACGCCGACCGCAGGATCGACCTGTTCCTGACCGGCGTCGGCTCGAACCGCCTCCTCCGCAACGTGGGGAAGCGGTTCGAAGACGTGACCGAGCGGGCGGGTGTCGCGGGCCAGCCCGCGGTGAGCCTCACGGCCCGCTGGCTGGACCTCGACCAGGACGGCGACCTCGACCTGTACGTCGTCAACCATACGTTTGCCGGCGAGGCGGACGCCTGCTTTGGCGAGGCTTCGGTCCGGGGCCTGCGCAACGCGGCTTACCGCAACGACGGTCGGCCCGCGCCGGTCTCGGGGCGTCCGGCCGACAACTGGGCACCGATGGCCGTCGCCCCCGCGGACCTGCCGGCGACGGCGGGCCTTTCGATCGCCTTCACGCCGTGGCCCGAGGCCGATGCGCTGCTCGGCGACGAGTCGCCGCACACGGCGGTCGCCGCGCTCGACCTCGACGACGACCGGGACCTCGACCTGGTCCTGTCGGCCGACGGCCGGCCTCCCCTGGCCGTGCTGAACGACCGCCTCGGGCGGTTCCACGCCGCCCCGATGGAGGTTCCTGAGTGGCCGGGGCGCGCCTCCGGCCTGCTCGTGACCGACCTCGACAAGGACGGCCTGGCCGACCTCGTTGCCATCACCTCGGAGGGGCGGCGCGTGGTCGCCCTGAGGAACCGGGGGCGGGAATCGCTTCGAGTCTCCGTCGCCGGGACTCCCGGGGTGGCCGGGGTCGCGAGCCGCGACCCCGGCGCTGCGGGACCGGGGTCGCGAGCCGCGACCCCGGCCACCCGGGCCGGATCGGGGCCTGAGCCTGGATTGGGTCGGGAATCCGCCCGGACGTCCCGGGGGCCTTCCTGGGAGTCGTGGCCGGCCAACGTCGGGCGCTGGGCGTGCGCGGTGGCGGCCGACTTCGACCTCGACACCTGGCCCGACCTGGTCGGGCTGTCGAGGAGCAGGGGGGAGGCCAACGTCGCGTGCGCCCGGAACGAAGGGTGGCACCTCGACGAGCAGATGCCGTGGGACCGCGAGGAGGGGGTTACCATATCAGGCTTCGCGCTGGCCGACCTCGTCGGCGATCCCCTGCTCGACCTGCTCATCGTGCCCGAGGGCGCCCGCCCCGGATTGCGCGGAACAGGGCCTTCGGCCGCCGATGGCTGGCGGTCGTGCCGTCGGGGCGGTGGAAGACCGGCTCGGACCACATGAGGACCAACGCGCACGGGCTCGGCGCCTGGCTGGCACTGGAGGGGCAGGGGCTGAACGTCCAATACCACCACACGACGACCGAGGCTGGCCTGTCGCAATCGGTCGGGCCGGTCGTGCTCGGGATGGACTGGACGCCGACGGCCGCCTTGCTCCGCGTCGTCTGGCCCGACGGCACGATGCAGGCCGAGCTGAACGTCCCCTCCGACCAGGTGCTCACCCTCGTCGAGCACAACCGCAAGACGGGGAGCTGCCCGGTCCTGTTCACCTGGGACGGGGCCCGGTTCGTCTGCCAGGGGGACTTCCTCGGCGGCGGCGGCCTCGGCTACCTCGTCGCCCCGGGCGTGTACGGCCAGCCCGATCGCGACGAGGCCATGGCGATCGCGCCGGGGCTACTGGCCGAGGTCGCGGGGACCTACCGGCTGGTCGTCACCGAGCCGATGGACGAAGTGGCCTACCTCGATCGTCTGACGCTCGAAGTCATCGATCGACCGGCAGGCGTCTCGGTCGCCCCCGACGAGCGGTTCGCCCCCGAGGGGCGCCGGCCGTCGGCGCGCTCATCGCCTGGAAGACCGCGATCGAGCCCGAGCGCGCGACCGACCTCGATGGGCACGACGTGTCCGACCGGCTCCTCGCGACCGACCGGAGGACGGTCGACGGCTTCCGGAAGCTCGGCGGCTGGATCGGCTACGCCGAGGAGCACGGCATCGTGCTCGACTTCGGCGACCGCCTCGCCCGGTACGGGCCCGGGGATTCGCTCTGGCTCGGCCTGGCCGGGTGGGTCGAGTATCCGTACTCGCAGACCAACTACGCGGCGGCGACGGCCGGCGTCTTGCTGAGGCCCCCGACGGTCGAGCGCCGCCGCGAGGACGGGTCGTGGGAGCTGATCGAGCCGCACGCCGGGTATCCCGCCGGCCTGCCGAGGCTGACGATGCTCGACCTGTCGGGCAAGCTGTGCGGCCCGCGGTGCGCGATCCGCCTGCGGACGAACCTGGAATGCTACTGGGACCGGGCGTTCATCGCCGTCCGCGACCGCGGGGCCGAGGTCCGCGTGTCGCCGTTGCCGGTGTCTCGGGCGCGGCTCGGCTACCGCGGCTTCACCCGCGAGGCCTCGCCCGACGGCCTCCTGCCCTTACTGTATGATTATAATCATGTTGATCCAGCCCCCCTGGCCCGGATGTCGGGCCTGCTGACCCGGTACGGCGACGTGGCCCGGTTGCTCCGCGACGACGACGACCGGCTCTGCCTGCTCGGGCCGGGTGACGAGGTCCGCCTCGAATTCGACGCGACCGGGCCCCCGTCCTGCCCGAAGGGTGGGCCCGCAGCTTCGTCCTCCGCGCCGTGGGCTACTGCAAGGACGCCGACCCGTTCACCGCCGCCAGCGACACGGTCGGGCCGCTCCCCTGGCGCGGAATGCTCCCCTTCCCGTTCGGCCCCGAGGGGGAACGGCCGCGCGACCCAGCTTATGCGGACTACCTCCGCGCGTTCCAGACCCGCCCCGCGGGCGGGGCCGGACGGCCCCCAGGCCCGTGAGGCGACCCTCCGCCCTCCCGGTCCCGGGACGGGTGTGGGGACCTCCCACGACCAAAAATCATCACGCGGCGAATCGACAGAACTCCGGGTCGCCCGCCATCGATGATAATGATGGACAGCTCGACCATTCGACGACCCCGGCAAGTCGACCCCGGGCAGAGGGGGATCGACTGCCGAACGAACTGCCATGCCGCTGCGCGGCACCCGCCCCCATGAAAACGGGTCCGGGGCGCGGTAGCCTCAGGGCGCACGTCGGGCCGCGGCGCGAGGCCGGTTTCTGTGTGGTCCCTCGAGGCCGTGAACGAACTTGGCCCGGGTCATCACGCACCCGCCCCTGGTACCCCCGGCGACGGGGAGTCCGTAGGGGAAACTGGGGGCGGCGCGAGGCGCCGACCGCCCCGGCGGGGCCGACCCGCCGCGGCCCGCCGGGAGGGCGGCGCCCGTCGGGAGACGGCCGCGGGGCCGGAGCAAGCCCCCGTCCGAGCCGCACCCCCCGCCCGGGGGTCAGGGGGTGGTGTGCGCCGCAACCGGGAAGAGTTTTCAGGGGACCAAATTGAGGTTACGATCGCAATTGATCGGTTTGGAACATCGGACTTTTCCCTCGGTCCTCCGTCGGCCCAGTTCCCGAAACGAACGGTCATGCCCCTCGGGAGGGGCACCCGACCCCATGAAAATGGATCGCATCGGGTCTATCCCGGAGGGACTCGGCCCGGGGCAAGGCCGTCTTCTCTTTGGTGCCTCGGGCCCGGAGACGAACCGGGCCCCGACCGCGACCGACGCCACGTCGGACCCGACCCCGTCGCCCCCGGACCACCCGGGGAGCACGCAGAGCAAACGGCTCGATGCGCCGAGGTCGCCCCGGGGCCGAGACCATCGCCGAGCCGAGACCACTCCGGAGCCACCCCGATGGACCTGATCCACCGCTGCGGTGCCGGACTGGACGTCCACAAGGAGACCGTCGTCGCCTGCATCCGCCGCGCCGACCCCGATGGCCAGGCGCACTGCCAGGTCCGCACCTTCGGCACCAGGACCGCCGAGCTGCTGGCTCTGGGCGATTGGCTCGAGGCCGCGGGGGTCCGCCATGTCGCGATGGGATCGACCGGCGTTTACTGGGAGCCGATCGGCACCTGCTGGGGGATCGCTTCGCGCCGCTGCTGGTCAACGCCCGCCCCATCAAGCAGGTCCCCGGCCGCAAGACCGGCGTCAAGGGCGCCGCGTGGATCGCGCGGCTGCTGGCGCACGGCCTGCTGGCGCCCGGCTTCGTGCCGCCGCCGGAGGTCCGCGCCTGCGCGCCCTGACGCGGCAGCGGACGGAGCCGGTCCACGACCGCGTCGCGGTCGTCGACCGGGTGCCGGAGGTGCCGGAGGAGGCCGACATCAAGCCGGCCGGCGCCGCCGGCGACGGGTCGGGGTCTCGGGCCGCGCCATGATCCGGGCGCTGATCGCCGGCCGGGAGGGCCCCGTGCGCTGGCCGAGCTGGCGCGGGAGCGGCTGCGGGGCAAGGTCCCCCGGCTGAAGCAGGCGCTGGCCGGCCGCGTCGGCGAGCACCACCGCTCCCTGCTGCGGCTGCTGCTGGACCGGATCGAGCACACCGAGGACCGGGGCGCGCGGCTGGAGGACCGGATCGCCGCGGCGATGGCCCCGTTCGCCGCGGCGGCGGCGCGGCGGCGGACGATCGCGGGCCGCGGCGCCACGGCGGCCGAGGTGATCGTGGCGGAGATCGGGCCGGACATGACCCGGTTCGCGACGGCGGGGCAGCGGGCGAGTTGGGCGGGGATGTGCCCGGGCGACGATCAGAGCGGCGGCGGCGCGGCGGAGCGGCCGGGCGCCCAAGGGGAGCGTGTGGCCCGCGCGGTCCTGGTGCCGGTGGCGTGGGCGGCGGTGCAGGCCCGGGGGACGATCCTCGGCGCGACCTACCGGCGGTGGTCGAAGCGGCTGGGCCAGGAGGGGGCGCCGGTGGCGGTGGGGCACAAGACCCTCGTGATCATCGCTAAGCTGTTGAGGGAGGGGGCGGGATACCGGGAGTACGGCGCAACCCCGTTGGCCGCCTGAGGTCCGGGTTATTTTCAGAGCAAGCGAATGTTTAACCGGGGCCATCAGGTCGTCATCCGGGTCTGATCCCGAGCCTGTTCGCCGGAATTGGAGAACGCGCCGACCTGCCGCAACGATCATGAATCAAGGGGCGCCGGGCCCAATTCGGTGAGCGGGACCGAGGCTCGTGCGTGGGCCGTCCCGATTTGGCATGATGGCTGCGGTTGTCCGCGGGGAGGATGTCCGTCACCACGAGAGGGAGGACCAAGCCATGAGCCAGGCAGCATCCCCGGTCGGGTCGAGTATCATCGCCGTGTACCCCAGCCACGAGGCGGCGGAGGATGCGGTTCGCCTGCTGCACAAGCAGGGGTTCCCGATGAGCAACCTCTCGATCGTCGGCCGCGACTTCCAGATGAGCGAGGTGCCGGTCGGGTTCGTCACCGCGGGCGACTTCGCGGCCTCGGGGGCGGGGACCGGGGCGTGGGTCGGCGGGCTGTTCGGGCTTTTGGTCGGCGCGGCGTTCCTGATCCTGCCGGGCCTGGGCCCGGTGATCGTCGCCGGGCCGCTCTCGGCGGCGTTGCTCGGCGGCCTGGAAGGCGCCGTGGCCGGCGCGGCGCTCGGGGCGCTGGGCGGCGCATTGGTCGGCTGGGGCATCCCCAGGGAGCAGGCCCTCAAGTACGAGACGCAGGTCAAGGCGGGCAAGTTCCTCGTCGCGCGCGCGGCACCTCCGAGGAGGTCGCCCGCGCCAAGGCGCTGCTCGCCCCCGGCGCCCCCGAACACGTCGAGGTCTACGAGCAGGCCGCCAACGCCTGACCGGACGCATCCACCCGCCAGATCGCGTCGAGGCCTGATCGTGCGGCCGAAGCTTCCGGCCCTGTAATCGGTCCATGATCGCCCGGGGGATTCGTCCCGAATTTCCCGGATAGACACCTTGACTGCCTGGGCATGAAGCTTGAAAATCCGTCAGAGGTGAAATTTACGGAGGTTCGACGTGATACGTCGCACCTGTTCGTACGTCGAATTCGAGTTAGGCGGCGGAGGGCTTGGGCGTGGACAAGGTCGTCATTGCCAGGATGGGTGTTGAGGGTGGCGGTGTGACGATCTACGGCCGCCAAGTCGATGGTGCCTGGTCGTTCTGGCAGGAAGGATCGTCGATGGACCTGGACGAGAACGACGACGAGGTGTGGCGTGTCTGGTCGTCCGACCCGGTTTCGGCCCTGTCGGCTGCCCTCTCGGACAAGTGGTGGCAGATGTACCCCAAAGAGGTGCATCCCGAGTTCGTGGCCCAGCCTCCGTGGCGAGTTCGAGCGGTGTTGGGGCGCGGAGGCTGGTCGCGGTGGTCGAGTCCAGCGCGGCCGTTGGGCTGAGTTGCTCGCCGGCTCGGACCAAAACGCTGAACCAGGCGCTGCACCTGACCCGGCCCGCATGACGGCTTTCCCAGATTCGTAGCTCACCGGTGCGAGGCGGTCCGCTGAGCTGGGTCGTTAGGCGGCCTCGGAGGCGTAAGTCATGCCCAGCTCTCTGTCGATACCTCGCGGGGTGGCCCGGACAACTTGCTTGAGGCCGTCCGATAATTCGCGAAGGTCCATATGACGCGAAGCCTGGGAAACCAGGGGATTTTGACCGTCTTCCGCCCGTCGGGTCGGCTGCCTCGTCGCGACGGACGCCCGTCGGTGATCCCGGCCCCGACGGCCGTCCAAAAACCCCTTATTTTACCGGCCCCGCGACGTTCATAAGCGTCGGCGAATTATCGGATGGCCTCAACTTGCTTGTCCGGGTCACGAAGCGACAGGAGGTATGAGGATTGGATCAGCCGATCCGGCTTGGCGAGGCTTCCCGACGGCCTCGTGCGGCTCCGCCGCCCGGACAAGCAAGTTGGAGCCGTCCGACAATTCGCCTATGAACAGGCCTGGACCTCAATTCGCTTGCAAGGACTTGTTGCCGCGAGTCTTGCGAACCGAACGAGGCCCAGGCCATGCCCATCTTACCGCGCCCTTCGACTCCGCCACCCCGCTCCGCCACCTGATCAACCCGGCCGTCCCGGTCTGCCGCCGGGCCGGGGCCGGCCGGCCCCCGCGGGGGCCGGGCCGCCCGTTCGAGGTCCCCGAGTGGGCCGTCGCCGTGATGATCCCCGTGGCGCTCGCCAAGCGGCTGGCCACCAAGTCGGCCCAGTACCGCTACCTCAGCGCCCACGCCGCCGCCCTGGCCGCGCGGCTCGGGCTGGACCGCTTCCCCGCCCGCAGCACCTCCTCCGCTCGGTACCGCACCGCCTACCTGATCATGGCCGAGGCGGCGGCCGCCCACACCGCCCACGCCGCCGGCCGGGGCCACATCGACGTGCGCTGCGTGGCCTCGGGCAAGGCCCCGGTCGCCGCCGCCGGCCCCGTCTGGCACAAGGGCCAGAGGGCCCGCGGGGTGCGGCCCAAGGGGGCCGACCGCGAGGCGAGCGGGTCGTACTCGGAGCACGACGGGTGGGTCTACGGCGACGGCCCGGAGGCGGTCGTCACGGCCCCCCGCCGCGGTCGGATCCGGCCGATGCTCGGGTCGGTCGACCCCGGGCACGTCCGCGAGGCGAAGACCTTCCCGCCCCAGGTCCCACGGCCGCCGGGGCGGACGCGGTACGGGCTCGTCGACATGGGGTACGACAGCAACGACCTGGGCGAGGCGGTCGAGTACGACCCGGGCGGCCGGCCGACGGGCCGGCGGCTGGTCGGGCCCCAGCAGTGGCGGCACGACCGCTACGGGGGCCGCACGCGGGTCTGGCGGGAGACCCGCCGCCGCCGGCTGCGCCGCGGCCACCGGGAGGAGCGGCGGCGGTCCTACGGGACGCGGTTCGGGCGGTCGCTGTACAAGCGGCGGGGCCAGACGGTCGAGCCGTCCTTCGGGCGGTTCAAGGGCCTGTTCGGGCTGGACGAGCATGCCCGACACGCCGGGCTGGGGAACAACCGGGCGCACGTGCTGGCGGCGCTGGTGCCCTACCAGATCCTCCTGGTCTACAACCGGGTTAAGGGCCGCGACGATGCCGAAGTCAAATGGATACTTGACCCCCTCTGAATTGTCGGACGGCTTCAAGCAAGTTGTCCGGGCCACCCCGCGGTTTCCCGGAATCGGCGCTTGACTCAGTGGGCCGGTCCGCTGAGCTTGGACGTTAGGTGGCATAGCCTCTCGTGCTGGCGTCCCGTCAGCGATTCTCTCCGACGCCTGCCAATCCACACTCGGGGCATTTGCGATGCTTAAGGTGTACGTGAACTATCCGAACCCGAAGGTCAGCGTGCATCATGATCCGTTATGCGGAGCCATCCAGAAGATGGGCAAGCCCGACCAACGGCTCGTCCGCATTGCCCCAGAAACCATATCGGCGGAGCTCGGGCGCTTCTCACGTAAGGAATACACCTTCGCCGCCAATCCAGCGGGCAACGATATGTGGCTGGAGATCGACTTCGGCGACGCGGCGTTCGAAGCGGCTGTGCTCAGCTATATCCATCGCCTGATCGGCGGGCACTACTCGCCACTCGCTAGGGTCGAGATCGAGAATCACTGCTGAGGGCTTCGGGCAGCCGGCGGGTGGCCGGGGCAAAGCGAAGTGAAACGAAGCGTGCCCCGGAGCGATCGCCGAGGGGCCATCGGTCAGGTGTTCCAGGGCACGAAGACTTTGCCCCGGCCACCCGCCGTGCGGGAGCACGGGGCTCGCATGACCGCATTCACTGCGGCCCATTGCTGCCGCCTGGGGCCACCGGCATCGGCAGGTCCTCCAAGGCGGTCACATGCACGATGGCCACCTGCGTCGTCCGGTCGAACTGCGACGGGTTCTCGTTGCTCGCGGCGCCGATGATCAGGGAGCGGCGACCGACCATGATCAGGTCGGGATGGTAGATATCGAAGGACTGACCCGCGCTGGTGACGATGCGCACGGGGACGAACAGCCGTTGACGGACACGGGCCTGGATGTCTTCGGGAGTGAACAAGGCAGCGGCTCCCTGATCTGGACTTTTAGGGCGAGGCTATCACATCGGCCAATAGGCTGCAAGAGGATAGCAGGGAACGAGTTGGGCCTAACCTGGCAATGCGGCGGACCCGCTCCGATGGCCGCGGGTGGCCCGGCTTGCTCAGCGAGCAACCCGGGCCACCCCCGGTCCGACCGGCAGCCATTGGCACATTAGCAAACCGTGATCAGACCATCTTCACGACTTGCTTGCCGTAGACCATCCGCATGATCAGTTCCACGAACCGGTTCAGGGCTGTGAGCGGCAGAGGCATGGGCCGGCGAATGTCCACGATCAGGACCACCCGGCGACCCTTGCTGTGGTTGATCACCTCATGCTCCCAGGTGTCGTCCCACAGCACGTCCTCACCTTCCCGCCAGGTATAGATCTGGTCCTTGACGCGGATCTGGGGCGGGTCCTGCTCCGGCACGATGAGGCCCAGATGGTAGCGCAAGTAGCCCCGGTATGGACCCTCGTGGGATGGTATCGACTTGCCCGGGTCGAGGATCGAGAACAGCGCCTGGAACACCCCGGGGACGCGGTCGAGGGCGGCGCAGGTCACCGGGCAGCGGCCCCGGTTGGCCTCGGGCTTCTCGCCGATCAGGTAGAGGTAGAACACCCTCCAGTCCTTGTCGGTGGTCGCAGAGATGTAGCTCTGCATCCGATCCACCTCGTGGCACCGCGGCGCCTCGGTATTGTCGAGCAGGGACAGCAGCTCTTGGCGGATGGCGGGGAACTGGCGCCGCAGCCCGGCCAGTTCGGGACGGACCTGGGCGATGTCGTGGAACACGGGCCTCCGGGGACCACCGGTGTGCAGGTCGAACAACCGGTTTACCGGCCCGAGCAGGGAGACCAGGCGCATGTAGTTCACTGCCATGGTGTGGCTCCGAGCGGGAATTGGCGAATCCCGATGCGCCGAACACGCGGGGTCCATCGAGGATCTATCAGAGCGAGCGCGGGCGCGAAATGCTAGAGTCCAGGTCCAAATAACGGGAGCAGCCGTAGGGTGCGTGAAACGCACCGGTCTCGTTAGCGGTCAAGCGGTTGGTGCGTGAAACGCACCCTACTGGGTCATGGGGCTTGAAAGGACAAAACTCTTCCGTATCCTGTGACCTTCGCACCAGGAGGCCCAGGAGATACGGAGATGCGACCCGACCCGGAGATGATCCCCGTCCTCATCGACGCCGCCAAGGCCCTCAAGGGCAGCCAGAAGCGGGTCTTCATGGCCAAGACCGTCGCAGCGATGGGGCGGGGCGGACAACGCTGGGCCCAGGAGCATCTCGGCTGGTGCCGGGAGACGATCCGCAAGGGGACGCACGAACTCCGCTCCGGCATGACCTGCGTCGATGCCTTCCACTGCCGCCGCCGCAAGCCCGCCGAGGAGCACCTGCCCCGGCTCCTCGATGACATCCGCGGCATCGCCGACGGCCAGAGCCAGGCCGACCCCAAGTTCCAGACCAACCGGCTGTTCACCCGGATCAGTGCCGCCGAGGTCCGCCGCCAGTTGATCGCCACCAAGGGCTACACCGACGCCGAGTTGCCCACCCAGCAGACGATCAACACCAAGCTCAACCTGCTGGGCTACAGCCTCTCCAGGGTGGCCAAGTGCCGCCCCCAAAAAGAGTCCCGCAGACCGATGCCATCTTCGATCAACTGAAGGCAGGTCAACCCCGAGGCGGATCGGGCCAAGGACACCCTGCGGATCTCGATCGACGCCAAGGCGACGGTGAATGTCGGCCCGTTCTCACGCCGGGGCCGGAGCCGGACCGGCACGAAGGCGGCGGATCACGACTTCAAGCCCGAGGCGACACTGACCCCCTTCGGCATCTTCCTGCCCGAGCACGACGACCTCTGGCTGTACATGGCTCGCTCGAAGGTCACCAGCGACTTCATCGTGGACCGCCTGGAGCAGTGGTGGCAGGAGGTCCGGCTGCGGTTCCTGAGCGTCAAGACCCTGGTGATCAACCTGGACAACGGCCCGGAGAACCACAGCCGCCGGAGCCAGTTCCTCAAGCGGATCGTGGGGTTCGCCCGCAAGTACCGCCTGGTGGTGCAGTTGGCGTACTACCCGCCGTACCACAGCAAGTACAACCCGATCGAGCGGTGCTGGGGCGTCCTGGAGATGCACTGGAACGGGTCGCTGCTGGACTCGACCGAGGCGGTCGTTGGGCTTCGCCCGGTCGATGACCTGGAAGGGGAAGCATCCGGTGGTCAGCGTGGTGGAGACGACCTACGCCACGGGGGTGAAGCTGACGCCGGAGGAGATGGGGGCATTGGAGGCCGAGGTGATCCGCCTGCCGTCGCTTGAGAAGTGGTTCGTGAAGATCCCCCGCAAGCGAGGCAGGCCACGGAAGACATAGCTTCTTTCTCGCCCCCATGTGGCTTGCGCGTGGCCATGACCGGTCCCCGCCTGCCACAAGACAGGCAGACGTGTGCAGGCCCCCGAGCCGCCGAGGCGGTGGCGACGCTCGCGCTGCCGCCGCCGGCGGGCCGCCCGCTTGCCGCCCCACACGAACGGCGTCGGGGCCGCGTCCCAGTGCCGCGCCGCCGCCTCGAACCAGGCGATGATCTGGGCCGGTGTCGGTCGGGTACTGGCCGTCCAGCGCCCGCCGCTTGAGGATCCGCTGCAGGCTCTCGGCCATGTTCAGCCACGACCCGCCCACCGGCGTGTACAGCGGCATGATCCCGTGCTCGAACAGCCAGCAGACCAACTCCGGCGTCTTGTGCCCGGCCAGGTTGTCCAGCACCAGGAGCATCCGCAGCGGCGGCAGCTCCGGAGCAGCGTCGGCTTGATCGTGAGGCCCTCCTGCCAGCGCTCCCAGGCCGCACGCCACCCGCGGCGGCTCGGCGGCGGCCGGGCATCGCGGCCAGGATCTCGGCCAGCTCCCGCTTGAGCCAGGGGTGCAGGACCGCGTTGGGGCAGGCCGTCACGCCCTTGACGCGGACGTGGCCGTCGGCCGGGTCGGAACAGCGTCAGGGCCTTGGCCGTGCCGTCGCGGAGGTACTCGTGCGGCAGCCGCGCCGGGTCGCCC
Source organism: uncultured Planctomycetaceae bacterium (assembly GCA_963708145.1). Taxonomy (GTDB): domain Bacteria; phylum Planctomycetota; class Planctomycetia; order Isosphaerales; family Isosphaeraceae. The sequence goes on from OY970189.1 coordinate 2,996,702, forward strand.
TCGGGCCGCCAGGACTGGCCCGGGTAGGGGATCGTCTGGTAGGGCCCGGCCTGGTCGGTGCACCAGACCGCCAGCCCCATCGCCTCGCCGAGCCGGTAGGCGTCCTCGATCAACTTTTTTTCGCGCTCGGCGTCCGGGTCGGCGACGACCGCCGGCCCGGCCTTGCGGCGCCGCAGGGCCGTGCCGGTCGGGCACCAGGTGCGGGTGCGCTGGTAGCTGGCCCCGGACTCGCGGAGGACGCGGCGGATGGTGTAGGTCGAGACCTCGCGGCAGGCCGTCGGGGGCCGCGCGGAGCGTCCGGCGCAGGGTCGAGAGCGACCAGGTCGCGGTGCCGTCGGCCTCGGGGGTCGGCGCTCGGGCCGGCCTCGGCGGCGATCCGGCCCGGTCGCCTCCGGGCCGTAGGTCGGCCGCCGCCCGCCGCCGTGGCGGGGCGTCAGGGCGGCGAGGCCCTCGGCGTTGAAGCGGGCGACGAGGTGGGAGACGGCGTCGCCGGAGCGGCGGCCGACCGGCGGCCGTCCTGGTAGTCGTCGCCGCGGCGACGGCCAGGATCTGGCCCGGGTGACCTCGGCGGCCGGGGCGGCCTGGGAGCGGCTGAGCTGGGTCAGTTCCTGCCGCTCCGGCGTCGGTCAGGTCGCGGAGCGGGTCCTTCTTGCGGCGGGACATGGCGGCCTCCGTGGGGCGAGAGGCCGCCATCGTACCACGCGGGCCGGTTATGGCCACGGGCAAGCCAAGTGACCCACTAAGCGTGTGGCCGAGGTTCCCCTACAATTCCGGTATGATCCGCATCCACCTCGATGACGCCACCCGCGATGAACTGCAAACCCTTCGCCGGGCCGACCTACCGCCCCGGGCGCGGGACCGCCTGGAGATGGTCTGCCTCGCCGACGCCGGGTGGGCGGCGCCTCGGATCGCCGACCACCTCGGCTACTGCGGGCACACCGTCCGCGCCGTGCTCAAGGACTTCCTCGGCCGCGGCATCGCCGCGCTGTTCCCCCGCCGCACCGGGCCGCCACTCGACGACGCCCGACGCCGCGAGGTGACCGGGGCGCTGCGGGCCCTGCTCGGCGACGACCGCACCTGGACCAGCCGCCAGCTCAGCCAGGCGCTCGTCCCCCGCGGGATCGCGCTCGCCCGCGCCAGATCCGCCGCTACCTCGGGCTGCTCCGGGCGCGCTGGGGCCGGACCGCCGGCTGGCTGCGGCACAAGCAGGACCCGGCCAGGGTCGCGCGGGCCAAGCGGGTGCTGCTCAACCTGAAGCACAAGGCCCGGGCCGGCCGGATCAAGCTCTACTACCTCGACCAGTGCGGGTTCGCGCCGACGCTCCCGACGGCCTACACCTGGGCGCTGCCTCGGCAGCGGAAGCGGGTCAAGTCCGAGGCCCCGCAGGGGCGGCGGGTCAACGCGATGGCCGCCTACCGCCCCTACGGCGGGCGGCCGCGGCTGGATGTCTTCACCGCGGAGCGGACGTGGGACTCGTACGATTTCCTGGCATTCGTGCGGTCGCTGCCATGGTCGAAGGTGCCGCGGGTGGTGGTCCTGGACAACGCCAGCCTGCACACCAGCGGGGTCGTGAGGCGGGCGCGGGCGGGTCTGGCGGCGGCGGGGATCTACCTGTACTTCCTGCCGCCGTACAGCCCGGAGCTGAACGAAATCGAGCCGGTCTTCCGCCAGGTCAAGTACCAGGAGATCCCGGTGCGGAGTCATGCCACGCGGGCGGGGCTCCGCGAGGCCGTCGAAGGCGGGTTCGACTCCTACAGCCGAAGCTTGCGGGCGAAAAGTGAAAAGAAACCCCGGCGGGCAGCTTAGGGTCTGGAACGGAATAAGCATTACGACTTGCCGTGCGATCCGGACGACTCAGGCCTGATCGTGTAGTTCCACTCACCATGGAAGTCATGGGGATGCAGCCGGACCCGCTCCATCTGCTGCTTCGTCACCTTGACCTTGGTCGGGTAGCTCCCCGTATCCAGCCGGGCCTCCACCTCCAGGCCCGTCGCGGTCCGCGTCGCGGCGATCAACTCGACGACCACCTGATGGCTGACCAGTGGGCGGCCCCGCCAGTTCATCGTGATGTGCGAGAACAGCCGGTGCTCGATCTTGTTCCACTTGCTCGTGCCCGGCGGGAAGTGGCAGACCGTCACCTCCAGGCCCGTCTCGTCGGCGAACCGCTGGAGTTCGACCTTCCACAGCCGGACCCGATAGCCGTTGCTGCCCCCGCCGTCGGCACAGATCAGCAACCGCCCGGCGTCGGGGTACATCTCCGACCCCATGCGGACCACCACCGCCGGATGCCCTCGACGGCGAAGCTGGCCGTGTCGTGATCGACGCCCACGTTGACCCACCCCAGGTCCCAGCCCATGTCGTAGATCCCGTAGGGGATCGCCTTGCCGACGCGGCGGTCGGGGAAGTCATGGACCAGGGCCTCCTCCGGCTCACCCGCCGGTTGCCACTCCCGGCCCCGGTTGGCGTACTGCCCGACCAGCTCCTTCTTCTTGGTGTCCACCGAGATGACCGGCTGAGCCCGCGGCGATGTACCGCCCGCTGATCTCGCTGATGTAGCGGAACTGGGCGTCACGGTCGGGGTGCTGCCTGCCCTCCAGGGTCTTGGCCATCGCCTGGAGGCTGTAGCCGAGGTGGTGGAGCATCTCCCCGACGACCCGATGGCTGACGGCGAACCCCTGGCGGCCCAAGGCCTCGGCCAGTTGGCGGGTGCTCTTGCAGGTCCACCGCAGCGGGGACATCGGGTCGCCCCGCGTCTCGGGGGCGATCAGTCCCTCCAGGGCCACGAGGATCGCCGGCTCCTTGTCGCGGAGCTTCTTGCGACCTCCGCCGGGCCGTCGGACGCGACCGGGGGGAGGGGGTGGAGCGTCGAGTTCCTTCAACGCCCGCTGGATCGCGGCGTGAGAGATGCCCGAGGCCCGACTCACGCGGCGGATGCCGCCGTAGCCCAGGGAGCGGGCCTCGACGGCGGCGAGGAGCCGTCGCTGCCGCTCGTCGAGGTTCGGCAGGATCGCGGCGAACTTCCGTTGGAGTTCAGGATCGTCGGGCATCCGTCCATTATGAGCCGCAGCGACGAATTATAACAGTTGTTTCGTTCCAGGCCCTTAGTAGTGCGTCTACTCTAAATTTGTGGGTAGAGATGCCTCCTGAGTCATCCCCACTGCTACGCAGCCTCGATGGTGGCCCATCGCACTCCGCGTAAAAGTTGTTCAGGCAAGTAGTTGGTCCGACGGAGCATGGCCTCGCCGATCGTGAACGCGCTGCACTCCCGCGCACGCCGGTTGGTGCACCAGGCCGACGGGTCGAAGTCCAGCCGCGCCTGCAGCCCCAGCCCCACCAGCAGGAGGTAGGCCAACGCCACGATCAGCACGAACCGATCGAACCGCTCCACCTCCTGAATCCGCGTGGTGCGCAGCGCCAGGCCTTGCGCCGGCCCTTGTGGTCGCGGAACAGCTCCTCCACGCTCATCCGGCGGGCGTACAGCCGGCAGAGTGCCGCGGCGCGGCCACCCAGGTCGGTCATCAGATATCACGGCTCGTCCCGCTCCTTCGGCAAGCCGGGCCGCCCGCGGATCACGACGTGGTGCGTCACCCGCGCGCCCTTGCGGTACTGCACGTCGCGCAGCACGTGCGCCATCCCCTTGCCGACCGGGTATTTGCTGAGCACGCCGCGGTATCGGGCGCCGGAGACGGCCACCGCCGGCTTGATCCGCACCAGGTAGCGGAAGCCCAGCCCCTGACGGACGGCCGCCCACTCGGCCCGGCCGAACCCGCGGCCGGCCAGGATGACGACCGGCACCGACGCGGGGATCAGGGTGCGGAGCCGCCGCAGCAGGCCCTCCTCCAGGCTGTTCTGGCTGCGGGTGAGCCCCCACTCGGGGTAGCTGGCCCAGAGCAGCGGCACCGCCCGGCCGCCGATTCTGGCGGCGGCCATCAGCGTGTGGAAGGAGCGGACCTCGGTCCAGTCGAAGCTGACGATCAGCCGCTTCTTCCGCTCGCGCACCAACCGGGCGAGGACGCCGGCCATGGCGTCGGCGACCTCGACGCGGGCGTTGTCGGTGAACCGCCAGGCGCGCTTGAGGGCGGCCTCGGCGGTGGTCGGGCCGGCCAGCCGGCGGCCGAGGGTGGCGCGGTTGGGCCGCTCGGTGCGGATCGCGGCGGCGACGAGCACGGCCAGGGTGCGGGATTGGCTGGGCAGGGGGTTGGCAGTGACGCAGGCGACCCATCCGAGGATCGACTGGGTGGACACGGTGGCTCCCTCCGGGGTGCGACGATCGGTCGGAGTAGGAACCCCGATTGTCCCGCACGCAAGGCGGGGAGCCACTGTGTCTTCCTTTCAGAAGCCACGGTGGGGATGACTCAGAGATGCCTCAGCTTGACCCGGGCGTCCGCCGTCGTAAACTTCCAGATCACCCGACCGCCCGCGGCGTTCCGGGCGCGCTCCCACGCCGCGCACTCCGAGGCCAACTCCTCCGGGCCGGCGATCCGCCGCTCCAGGCACTGCCGCGCCAGCGCCGACAGCTCGATCTCCGCCATGTTCAGCCAGCTGCCGTGGCGCGGCGTGTGCACGATCTCCAGCCGCCGCGCCAGCCGGTGCGCCTCCTCGGCGGGGAACGCCGCGTACGGCGCCGCGATCGTGTGCGTGTTCAGGTTGTCGCAGACCAGCCGCACCTTGCGGGCCTTCGGGTCGTCCTCCTCCAGCAGCCGCCGCACCTCGTGCGCCCGGTCGAGTCGCGTGCGGCTCTCCCGGCAGCTGACCCGCCGCCAGTTGCGGTCCGGGTCGAAGGACAGGGAGATCGCCCGCACCCCACGCCGCTCGTAGTGGTAGTCCTCGCGGGCCGCCCGCCCCGGGGCCGCCGGGGACGCCTCATGCAGGCCCTCCAGCAGCTGCTTCGACGCCTCGTCCATGCAGACCGTCGGCTCCTCGTCGCTCGGCGGCAGGGCGTAGACGTCCAGGGCCTGCTCCATCTGCGCCACGAACCGCGCCGCGCCCCGCTCGGGGATGCACCACGACGCGGTCTTCCGCCGGGGCCTCAGCGCGTTTCTTCGAGCGCCTTGCGGACCGTCTCGATCGAGACCTCGGTGACCAGCCCGCGGCCCTTCAGGGCGCCGGCCAGGAGCCTCAGCGTCCAGCGGGCCTGGCCCTCGGGGGGCGGGCCGCAGTGGAGGGCGACCAGGTGGGCCTCGACGCGGCCGTCGATCTTCGGCGGCACCGGCGGGGTCGCCCGGGGCTTGCGACCGAAGGCGGCGTCGGGCCCCCCGGCGACGAAGTGCTTGCGGGCCCGGGCGACGGTGTTGACGTGCAGGCCCAACGCCGCGGCGATCCAGGCGTCGGGGCGTCGGCCCCCGGGGTGGGCCCAGTCGGCGTGCAGTAAGAGCCTGGCGTACCGGGCCTTCCGGGCCGGGGTCTTGCCGTCACGGGCGATCAGTCCGAGGTCGCGGCGTTGCTCGTCGGTGAGCCGGACCTGGCGCTTCAGCAGGGGGTTCATCGGGTCGGCCTCCGGTGCACGGATGGTGGCAGAGATCCGACCCCGATCCTACCCACTTTTTTAGGGTTGATGCACTACTACGGCCGAGATACAGCCCAGCCTCAGCGGAGCGGGTTGAGGACCAGGCCGCTCAGGAGCTTGGGGTAGAAGTAGGTGCTCTTGGGGGGCATCTTCTCCAGGTTCGAGGCGATCGCCTCGACGTGCTCCATGCCGGCGGGGGGGACGAGGCAGGCGAGGTCGCAGCCGTGGCGGGCGACGTCGTCGAGCACCTCGCCGATCAGGTGGACGTAGCGGCACGACGGGGCGCCCACCCGGCCGAGCAACGCCTTCAGGACGAGATCGTGGAGGATGCTCACCCCCAGGGCGCGCCACTCGGCGGTGTGCTCCGGGACGAGGCGGTCCATGGTCGCGTCGGAGCGGAGCCGGGCGACCATCCAGGTGTCGTCGGCGACCGTGCCGAAGCCGAGGACGTCCTGAGTCCCCCCGGTGGCGATCTCCTCCCAGGCGGCGCGGCAGCCGGCCTCGCCCTCGCCGACGCGGCGGACCTCGAACTCGGGGGCGAGCCGCGCCGTCAGGGCGTCGGCAGACAGCCCCGGCAGGCCCGACACGAGCCGGTGGGTCGGCAAGATCAAGAGGCCCGGGTCGCTCATGCCGACCAGCATCATCATGCAGAAGTTGGCCGGGTCGTCGGGCCCGGACAGCTCGCCCGAGGCGGCCAGGTCGTCGCGGAACTTCAAGCCGGTCTCGTAGCGGTGGTGGCCGTCGGCGATGAAGATCGGCCGAGGGCCCATCATCCCCTGCACGGCGGTGTGGACCTGCGGGTCGGTGACGGGCCAGAGCCGGTTGCGGACGCCCAGGTGGTCGGTCGCCTCCAGCGGGGTGCGGTCGCGCAGGCCCGCCTCGACGGCGCCGAGCACCTCGGCGACGGGGTCGGGGTAGAGGCCGAAGATCGGGCTGAGGTTGTACTTCGTCGCGTTGAACAGGGCGAGGCGGTCGGCCTTCGGGCCCGACAGGGTCTGCTCGTGCGGGAAGATCTTGCCCGCGCCGAACGGCTCCAGGCGGACGCGGGCCAGGAAGCCCTTGCGGGTGAAGGTGCGGCCCTCGACCTCGAAGGTCTGGTGGTAGACGTAGAGCGCCGGGTGGTCGTCCGGGCGGAGGACGCCGCCGCGGAGCCACTCCTTGAGGGTCCTCGCGGCGCGGGGGTAGCGGTCCTGAGGGGCGTCGCCGGGCTCGTCGCGGGTCAGCTCCAGGCGGACGACGTTGTAGGGGCTGGCCTGATAGAGCCGGTCCTGCAAGGGGGGGTCGATGACGTCGTAGGGGGGGCAGACCACGTCGGACATCGCCCCCACCTGGGCCATGTCGTAGCGGATCGCGCGGAACGGGCGGATATCGGGCATCGGGTACGCGCCTCGGCTGCGGGGCGGGGCGGACCCGGGGGGCGCCCGCCGTCGGGATGGGTTGGTTCGGATTCGGTCCGGGTCCGGGTCAGGGGGTGTGCGGGGCGGGTTGGTCGGCGTCGGCGGCCCGCGCCTCCTGGACGATCTGCCCGGGATGGACGTCGTGGACGACCTGGCCCCCGTGGATCTCGCCGCGCCAGGCCCCCGTCTCGGCGCCATGCACCTCGATGAACTCCTTGAAGCGCTGGAGGTTCCCCTCGATCCGGCGACCCAGCTGCTCCTCGGTCTCGCCGGCCTGCTGCAACAGCTCGTCGGGGTCGAAGGTCATCTGCATGGTGACCCGCGTCCCGCCGTAGATCGGGGAGAAGTTGACCACGCCCCCCTCGACGGCGTGGTTGTTGCTCCGCCAGGCGATGCGGGTGTCGGGGGTCTGCTCGACGATGGCGGCCTCCCATTCCCGCTCCTGGCCGTTGACGACGGCGCGCCAGCGGAGCCGCTCGTCGGTCGATCTGCCTGACCTCGCGGACCCCCTCCATGAACTTGGGAAAGTCTTCGAACTGCGTCCACTGGTTGTAGACCGTGGACACCGGCGCCTGGATGTCGATCGACTTCTCGACGATGCTCGTGTCCGGCATGGGCCCGTCCTCTAGGTCTTCGCGGCGACGCGGGGGGCCGGGCCGGCGAATTCCGGCCCGCGCACCCCGATCGCCCCGTTCATTTTACCCGAAGGAGAGGGCAAGTGCCGTGCCAGGCGCGAGATCAGGTGCCCATCTCCCAGCTATCGAGGTACTTGCGCTGCTCGTCGGTGAGCGCGTCGATGGCGATGCCCATCGTCTGGAGCTTCAGCGCGGCGACCCACTGGTCGACCGCCTTGGGGACGTTGTAGACGACGTTCTGGAGCGTGCCCTTCTGCGAGACCGACCACTCGGTCGCCAGCGCCTGCGCGGCGAAGCTCATGTCCATGACGCTGGCCGGATGGCCGTGCGCGGCGGCCAGGTTGATCAGGCGGCCCTCGCCCAGGACGTAGAGCTTGCGGCCGTCGTCCAGGACGTACTCGTCGACGAACTCGCGGACCTGCTTGTTGATCGTCGTGGCGGCCTTGGCCAGCTGGTCCAGCGCCAGCTCGACGTTGAAGTGGCCCGAGTTGCAGATCATGGCGCCATCCTTCATCGCGGCGAAGTGCTCGTCGCGGATGACGTGGATGTTGCCGGTGACGGTGATGAACAGGTCGCCGATGCGGGCGGCGCGGGCGATCTCCATCACCTCGAAGCCGTCCATGGCGGCCTCCAGGCCGCGGATCGGGTTGATCTCGGTGACGATGACCTGGGCGCCGAGGCCCTTGGCCCGCATCGCCACCCCCTTGCCGCACCAGCCGTAGCCGCAGACGACCACCTTGCGCCCCGCCAGCAGCATGTCGGTGGCGCGGATCACGCCGTCGAGGGTGCTCTGGCCGGTGCCGTAGCGGTTGTCGAAGAAGTGCTTGGTCTCGGCGTCGTTGACGGCGATCACCGGCAGCTTCAGCACGCCGTCCTTCTCCATGGCGCGGAGCCGGATCACGCCGGTGGTCGTCTCCTCCATGCTCGCGACCACGTCGGAGACCAGCGCCGTCCGGTCGGCGGGCGAGAGCGTCTTGGCCCACGAGCGGACCTCGGGGTTGAGGTCGTCCAGCCGGTTCAGCGCGATGAAGATCATGGCGCTGACCAGGTCGGCGCCGTCGTCCATCGTGACGTGCGGGCGGTGCTTCAGCGCCGCGCGGATGTGCCGGTAGTAGCTCGCCTCGTCCTCGCCCTTGATGGCGTAGACCGGGACGTTGAAGTCCTGCGTCAGGCTGGCCGCCACGTCGTCCTGCGTCGAGAGCGGGTTCGAGGCGCAGAGCACGAGGTCGGCGCCGCCGGCCACGAGGGTCCGGGCCAGGTTGGCGGTCTCGGCGGTCACGTGCAGGCACGCCGACATCCGCATGCCGGCCAACGGCTTCTCGACCTCGAACCGCTCGCGGATCGCGCGGAGCACGGGCATGTCCCGCTCCGCCCAGACGATGCGCTGGAGGCCGGTCCCGGCCAGCGACGGGTCCTTCACGTCTCCTAGTACGGCGGTCGCCAAGGGTGTTCTCCTGGTTGGGCTTGAAGGTGACGAGGCAAAATCTCAAGGACGACGGTGCGTTTCACGCGCCCTACGAAGGGACCCCGATCCGGGTCTCAGATGGCCGGGCAGAGCAATCGCAGCGTCTTCTGCCGCTCCCAGTCCATCCAGTCGAGCGGGCCGGGGGCGGGTCGGGGTCCGGGGGGCGCGTTCTCGATCAGCCGCGAGATCACGATCCCGTGGGCCCGCGCCCGGGTCGGCGCCTGGGCCGAGGCGGCGCGGACCAGCGCCTCGAATCGGTCCCAGTCCTCGCGCGACATGGCGACCCGCAGGGCCTTGCTGGTCCACTGGCCGGGCAAGGGGGGTGGAGCGGCGCAGGCCCCGCTCCTGGTTCGGCTGGCGACGTCGGCCGCGGCGGTCTCGATCCATGACGACTCCCCTCGTCGGGGCCGCCGCACGCGCCGCGGCCCGAGTCGTTGAGAGGATAGGACACACACGTACGCGTGTCAAGCCGAGCCCGTCGCGATGTTGATCCCGGTGCGCGCGGCGCGCACGAAGGCCGCGACCCGGTCGAGGTCCTTGCGGCCGGGCGCCGTCTCGACGCCGCTGGCGACGTCGACCATCCAGGGGCGGGCGCGGGCGATGCGATCGGCGACGTTCTCGGGCGACAGGCCGCCGGCCAGGATCAGGCGGGGCAGGGGGGGAGCATCGCCAGCAGGTCGGGCGCGATCGCGTGCCCGGTGCCCCCCGGCCGTCCGGGCACGAAGGCGTCGACGAGCACGGCGTCGGGCATCCGGCCGAGCTCCTCGGCGCGTCGCAGATACGCGACCATCCGCGCGACCGCTCCGGCGTCGCCAAGCCGGAAGGCGCGGACGATCGTCAGGTGTCCCAGCGCGACGAGGTCCTCGGCCGGCTCATGGCCGTGGAGCTGGACGACCCGCAGGCCGAGCCGCCCGGCCTGCGCGGCGACCTCGCCCGGAGGGCGATCGACGAACAGGCCGACCGCCTCGGCCGAGGCGGGCAGCGCCGCGATGATCTCGGCCGCCAGCGACGGGGCGATCCGGCGGGTCGAGCCGGGGTGGAAGTTCAGGCCGATCCAGTCGGCGCCGGCCGCCGCGCAGGCGACCGCGTCGTCGACGCGGGTCAGGCCGCAGACCTTGATCCGGACCGGGGGATCGGCCACGCCGTCAGGAGACCCCGAGCTTCTGGAGCGACGCCTTGAACTTCGTTTCGGTGTTGACGCCGACGAGGCGGTCGACCTCCTTGCCCCCCTGGAAGATCAGGACGGTCGGGATCGCCGAGATCCGCAGCCCGCCGGGCGTCTCCTGGTTCTCATCGGTATTCATTTTGCCGATCTTGACCTGGCCCTGGTACTCGCCCGCCAGCTTCTCGATCGTCGGGGCCAGCATCCGGCAGGGTCCGCACCACGGGGCCCAGAAGTCGACCATCACGGGGACGGGCGAATCCAAGACTTCCGACTTCCAGTTGGCGTCGGTAAACTCCATCACGCTCCCGGCCATGGCAGGTGCCTCGTCGTCTCTCGAAGTCAGGAATTATCCCGGACTTATCGCGTCCGGTCGCGTGCGACGGGTTTCGCTCCCGGCATATTGGAGGCATTATAAGGTGGCCAGACGCCGAGTCAACGGGACGGACGGGGGCCCGTCGCGACCGCGCTGGATCGACTGGATCGACCCCCGCCAGGTGGGCTGGCTGCGGATGCTCCTGGTGTTCGTGCCGGCGACGGTCGTGGCGTGGGGGGTCGGACGCGCCGGGGGTCGTGCGGTTCGCGCTGTCGGGGCTGGCCATCATCCCGTTGGCCGGGCTGATCGGCGAGGCGACCGAGGAGCTGGCGCGCCGGCTGGGGCCGGCGCTCGGCAGCCTCCTGAACGCGACGTTCGGCAACGCCGCCGAGCTGATCATCGCCCTGTTCGCCCTGGGACGCGGCTCGACGGCGTGGTCAAGGCGTCGTTGACGGGCAGCATCATCGGCAACCTGCTGCTGGTGCTCGGGGCCAGCCTGCTGGCGGGGGGGTTCCGCCGGAGGGTCCAGCGGTTCAGCCGCACGGCCGCCGGCGCCGGCTCGACGCTGATGTTCCTGGCCGCGATCGGCCTGCTCGTCCCGGCGATCTTCCACGTCCTGGTGGGGGAGAAGAATACGCGGCCGAGCACGGGCTGAGCCTCTGGGTCGCGGTGATCCTGGTGATCGCCTACGTCCTGAGCCTGGTCTTCAGCCTGGTGACGCACGCCGACGGCGGCGTCGCCGAGGAGGGCGAGGAGTCGGCCATCCACGACGAGGCCCCCTGGGGCGCCCGCAAGGCGACGGCGGTCCTGCTCGCCTCGACGGCGCTGGTGGCCTGGATGAGCGAGCTGTCTGGTCGGCGCCGTCGAGGAGGCGAGCCGGGCACTGGGGCTGACCGAGGTGTTCGTCGGCGTGATCGTGGTGGCGATCGTCGGCAACGCGGCCGAGCACTCGACGGCGGTCCTGATGGCCTGGAAGAGCAAGATGGACCTGGCCGTCGGCATCGCGCTGGGGTCGGCGCAGCAGATCGCGCTGTTCGTGGCGCCGGTGCTGGTCTTCGCCAGCTATGCGCGGCCGCGGGGGGGCCCGATGGACTTGCTGTTCACGCCGATGGAGGTGGCGGCGGTCATCCTGGCCGTGATCATCGCGCGGATGGTGTGCGAGGACGGCGAGTCGAACTGGCTGGAGGGGGCGATGCTCCTGATGATCTACGCCGTGCTCGGCCTGGCCTTCTACTTCCTGCCCGAGCCGCCGGGGCCCGCGGCCGCGACCTCGCCCTTCTGACCCATCTTCCGGGGCCCCGCGCGGCCCGGCCCGATGGGCGGGAATTCGGGATCTCAAATCCAAAATTTCAAATTTGAAATTTTGGATTTGATGGCCGCCCTATCGGGCCGCGGCCGCGGGATTCTGCTCAGGTGATCCGGTGCGGCGGGGCCTCCTCCGGGGCCTCCCCGGTCGCCGACCCGGCGGGGCCCGGCGGGCGGAGCGACAGCGCGGCGAGCAGGCCGAGCGCCAACAGCACCGCGACCCCCCAGCCCGCGACGGCCAGGTACCAGTTCCACTGGTAGCGGCGATAGAGCGACGCCGCCTCCTTGCCCTCGGCGGTCCCGAGCATGTCCTCGTACTTGGCGAGCTTCTCCGTCTTGCGGTCGGAGTCGGCCTGGAGATGGTAGAGGCGGGTGAGCAGGTCGGACGAGTCCGCCTTCTCGGCGTCGGGGGCCTTGAGCGCCTTGTTGACGCGGTCGAGCTCCTCTCGGCTCTTGGCGTGGTCGGCGGCGAGGGCGTTGTACTTGGCGGCGAGGGCGCCGTTGAGCGTCACCTGGGACTCGAACTTCGGCGGGCCTCGGCGAGCTCGCGGGCCCTCCGCTCGTACTGCTCGGTGAAGCGGTCGGGCAGGTCGCCGCGGCCGGCGTCGGACAGCAGCGTGTCGAGCGCCAGGTGCTGGACGGCCTTGATCTCCCGCAGCTCCGCGGACTGGTCCTGGACGCTCCGGTTCAGCGTGATGAGCCAGGCCGCGGCCAGCAGGCCGAGCACGCCGAGCACGACGCCCAGCAGGCCGAACAGGGCGGCGGCCTGGGCCCGCTCCAGGGGGGACGACTGGACTTGCGCGGGACGGGTGAGCATGGCGATCAGCTCCGCCTCCAGGCGAGGTGACAGGCCCCCGCCGCCGCCGTCGGCGGAGGGGATGTTCTCCAGGTCGTCGACCAGGCGGGCCAGGCCGACGCGGTCGCCCCGCTGGGCCGACAGGTAGAAGCCGCCCACCGGCTGCAGGCCGCCGTCGCGCCACTGGAAGAACCCGCGCGTCTGGCGGATCGGGTCGACCACGTAGGCCACCTGCAGCGGCTGGGCGAAGAAGTGGCGGTGGATGAACAGGTCGTGCCCCGACAGGAAGACGCCGAAGTCGGGGTGCGTGTGATACCAGCCGACGATGTCGAGGTCCGGGTGCAGCCGGTCGCGCTCGCGGGTGATCTCCTCCCACGAGTCGTGCGTGTAGGTGAAGCTCGCCTGCGTGTTCTCGTAGTGCTTGGCCTCCAGCGACCTGGGTGACCCAGACGAACGGCTCGCCGGTCTCGTCGTCGAGGCATTCCTTGCCCAGCAGGATGCCGCCGAGCTCGACCGTCGTGTCGCGCAGGGCGTGCCTCTCGATGGCGTCGGCCGTGGCGCGGTCGAGGAAGATCGGCAGGTCGATCGGGCCGGGGACCTCGTACGCCAGGCACGCCCAGCGGCGGTCGCGGTCGGGCCGCCGGAGCCTCTCGGGCTCGCGGTACTTCACCTCGTCGAAGACGATGTCATCCTGGCTCAAGGCGTGTCGCCCTTGTGCGGCCCCAGGTCCCACCCCCGGTCGCGCGCCTCGCGGTCGGCGGCCAGGAGGAAGAAGCCCGTGTCGGCCTCGCCGTCGACCCGGACGATATCGTAGGGCGGCACGCCGACCTCCGCCAGGGTCCTCGCCGCCAGCGGCGAGCCTTCCTCGATGGCGCTGACGAGCTCGGGACGGCCCGGCTCGCGGCAGGTCGGGCAGGTCGCCTCGGCCAGCGCGACCCGCGTCCTCGGCCGGTGCACCTCGGCGTGCCAGCCGCAGCGGGGACAGTCGATCGCCGTCACGAGGTCGCGGTCGAGCCCCAGCGACAGCGGGCCCGACAGGGTCGCCCGCGCCGCGTCGAACAGCTCGGCCACGGTGTTCGCGCGGCCCAGGGGCAGCTCGACCGGCTCGGGGTAGGACTCGTGGCTCAGGCAGTCGTCGCGGAACGGCAGTCGGGTCGTGTAGAACTGGTTCGAGACGCCGTTGAAGACCATCGCCACGCCCGCCGCGACGGGCAGCCCGTGGAGCAGCTTCAGCGCCTCCTGGACCTCCAGCGCCGCCATCATCGAGGCGATCGTCGGCGCCGTGGGGACCTTCCCCTCGAGGATCTGGTCGCGCCTCAGCAGCGGGCAACTGTAGCGGAGGTTCAGGAGCTGGTAGTCCCTCTCGGTCATCGCGCACTCGTAGCAGGCCGAGTCCGGGGGGACGAACACCTTGACCACCCCCTGGATCTCCTGGATGCCGGCGTCGACCCAGGGCGTGCCGACCTTCCAGCACTGGCGGTTGACCCAGAGCCTCGCCTCGCGGTTGTCGAGGCAGCCGATCACCACGTCGGCGTCGGCGAACAGGCCGAGGCCGACGTCGGTGATCACGTCGCCCCGCATGGCGACCACCGCGATGTCGGGGTTGATCTCGCGGGCGCGCTGCGCGGCGACCTCGGCCTTGCCCCGCCCGCCGTCCTCGGCGCGGAACAGGACCGACCGCGACAGGTTCGACGGCTCGACCTCGTCCAGGTCGATCACGAAGACGGTCCCGACGCCGAGCAGCGCGAGGTTCTTGAGCACCTCGTTGCCCAGCGCCCCGCGCCGACGACGAGCACCCGCGCCGAGGCGAGCCGCTCCTGCCGCCACCAGGGGATCAGGCGGAGCCGGCCGTAGCGGTCCTCGTCGTCGATGATCAGCGCCGAGGGGTCGGCGGCCTCTCGGCCCGGCTCGTCGCCCGGGGCCGGCTCGTCGAGGAACGTCAGGTCCATGGGGAGGGTCGCCCTACTCGATGAAGACGATCTCCTGGTCCGGCTCCGTGCGCGGCGGCCGGGGCCGGAGGTCCACCTCCATGTCGAGGATGACCACGCCGTCGGCCCGGGTCGCGTCGTCGGTCGCGGCCTTGCTCCGCTCGGCGAACCAGCGGACGAAGTCGCGGGCCTTGTCGCCCGCCCGCGCGGGCTTCGGGGCGGGTTCGGGACGCGGCTCGGGCGCGGGCGCCGCATGGCCGTCGGCGACCGGCTCGACCCGTCCCAGCGCCTCGCGGAGGTCGCGCAGGGGGCGGGGGTCGAGCGGGAACAGGAAGGTCGTCTGGTTGGCGACCCAGAGCGCGGCCTCGCGGTTGTACGGGCTGCGGATGTCGTAGTTGTGGAACCGCGCCATGTCCCAGAGCATCCCGCAGAGCTCGTCCAGGTTCAGGCTGGGGACCCAGTGCGTCCCGTAGCCCCCCAGGCAGACCATGCCGATCTCGGAGATGTTCGGGTGGTAGATCGGCGTCACCCAGCGGATCTCGGGCATGGTCCGCGGGTACGACGCCCCGAGGCGGATCTCGACCTGGTGCCGCTCCTGGATCGTGACCTTGCCCCGCTCGCGGGCCAGGCTCTTGCCCCGGAACTCGATGGTGTACTGCTGTGCCGGCTTGCCGGAGGTCCGGAACCGGAGCACCGAGCTCTCCGCCTGGAGCCGCTCCAGCGCCGCCAGGTCGTTGCGGAGCCGTCGGATGCGTGGCGATTCGTGCATGGCTCGGGCGACCCCCAGCGGGCGGGACGGGACGGGACGGACGGCGGGACGGGCGTCACGACCGGCCGGCGACGACCTCGGGATAGACGATCAGGTGGTCACCGTTCTGGACGCCCGCCTCGACGAGCGTCTGGCTCTCGACCAGGCGGCGGCCCCCCTCCTTGTGGTCGAGCGAGTAGCTCATCGGCTGCCCGTCGGGGCTGGTGGTGGGCAAGTTCATCTTGGTGATGATGTTGGGGAGAATCCGGCTGACCGGCACGCTGAAGGCGATGACCGCCTTGACCGACTTCGCCCCCGTCTGGTCCAGGAAGGTGACCTGGATCCCGGTGGGATCGGCATTTCCGCCGTATGACATGGTCAGGATACCTCCTCAGCATCCCATTCGCTCGCCCGTCGGCAATATTGGGTCGGCTCTCCGACAAATCTCGGGGTCGCGCGGCGGCTCGGCACTCGTCAGGATATCCTCCGGGACCCCGCCCCGGAACAGGTCAGGCCCCGATTCCGTGGATGGAGGGACGCCGGGCGGGATCGACCATCGGGGAAGGCCGCCTCCGAGGATGGTCGTGAACCCGGGCCGGGCCCGGCCACTCAGTTGGCCCGGCCGAGGTATTCGCCCGTGCGGGTATCGACCCGCACCGTGACGCCCGGGTCGAGGTGCTCGGGGACCTGGATCACGTGCCCGGTCGCCAGCGTCGCGGGCTTGGTCCGGCCGGTCGCCGAGTTGCCCCGGACCCCCGGCGCCGTCTCGGTGATCGGCCAGCTCGACCGTGTCGGGCAGCTCGATCGCGATCACCTCGTCGTTGACCACCAGCGACTCGACCCCCTCCATGTTCTCGGTCATGTACGGGAGCTGGTCGCGGAGGTCGTCCAGGGACAGGGAGAACTGGTTGTAGTCGGCCGAGTCCATGAAGTGGCAGCCGTCGGGGTCGCGGTAGAGGAACTGGACCGGTCGGCGCTCGAAGCTCGACTCGTTGAGGCCGTCGGTCCCGCGGTACGTCTTCTCGACGCGGGCCTTGGACTTGAGGTTCCGCGCCTTGATCTTGTAGAGCGTCGCCGCGCCCCGCGCCGAAGGGGTCTGGACCTGGATCTGCTCGATCATGTGCGGGGCGCCGTCGATCTCGACGACCATCCGGCGCTTGAAGTCTTTGGCGGGGACCACGGCGGGCGAACCTCCTGGACCGGCCCCGCCGCGAGGCGGGGTCGTGCGGGCCGATTCTCTCGGACGATCGTCATTCTTCATTTCATCATAGCCGGCCGGGTCGCGGGGGGTCAAAGCCCTCGCGCACCGTCGCCACCGCCGTGGCCCCGGCGGTGTCCGCGTGCAACACGGCGACGGGAGGCCGAGACGAGTCGCCGATCAGTCGACGAACGCGAACTCGTTGGTCAGCAGGAGCACCTGGGCATACTCCGCCCAGGGCGAGAGCGTGGTCGCGGGCGGGTCGGCCTTCGCCCCGGCTTGGCGGCGGACGAACGCCACGCCGAGGGCGACCTCGCGCGGGTCGGGGTCGCGGGCGAGGATGCGGCGGTAGAGGCGACGGACGCACGCCTCGGGGTCGGCCGACGCCCCGTCGAGGCCGCTCCGCGACGCGCTCGGCCTGCTCGATGACGAACGGGCTGTTCATCAGGAACAGCGCCTGCTGCGGCACGGTGGTCACGTACCGCTGGGCGCACGACGGTGTCGGGGCTGGCGAAGTCGAACGCGCGGAACATGCCGTCGAGGTCCTGGCGGTCGACGAACCCGTAGACGGTGCGCCTCGTCGAGAACGGCGGGTCGCCGAGCGCGGACCGGCCGGCCCCCCATCGCGCCGTCGAGCGCCCCCGAGACGGCCAGCAGCGCGTCGCGCATCGACTCGAAGTCGAGCCGACGCCGCGGGTAGGCCCAGAGCAGGCGGTTGCCCGGGTCGCGCTCGCGGTACGACGGGGACGTCGTCGCTCCTCTGCCGGTAGGTGCTGGAGAGCATGATCCGGCGGTGCAGCGCCTTGATCGACCAGCCGTCGCGGACGAACGCCCCGGCCAGCCAGTCGAGCAGCTCGGGGTGGCTCGGCGGCTCGCTCCGCAGGCCGAAGTCGCTCGGCGTGGCGACCAGCCCGGAGCCGAAGTGGTGCATCCAGACCCGGTTGACCAGCACGCGGGCCGTCAGCGGGTTGTCGGGGCTGGCGATCGCGCGGGCCAGCTCCAGCCGGCCGCTCCCCTGCGCGAACGGCTTGCGGTCGGGCCCCGAGAGGACCGCGAGGAACTGCCGCGGGACCTCCTTGCCGCGGCGGCCCCGATTGCCCCGGACGAACACATACGGGTTGACCGGCTGCGGCGCATCGTTGACGACCATCGCCCGGGGCGGGGCCCCGGGGTGCGTCGAGGCGAGCTCCGAGACCTTCTTGATCAGGGCCCGCAGCTTGTTCTTCTCGGCGCGATCGAGCACGGCGGTCGTCTCTCGCAGGGCAAAGGCGCCCGGGCCGGTCGCGGCGGCGATCGAGTCACGGATCGCGGCCCACCCGGGATCGATCGCGCAGGGACGGGACGATCGCGGGAACGCGGATCACGCCCATCGCGACGGCCTCGCGCACGGCCCCGGCCGCGCCGGCGCCGTCGAGCAGGGCGGCATACCGCGCGGCGACGTCTCGCATCGAGCCCGGGGGCGACGACGGCCAGCGCCTCGGCCACCGAGGCGACGGACCGACGGTTGCGCCATGCCGCAGCGACGCGGCCTTCGCGGCGAAGTCGGACGCCGGCAGCGCGGCGAGGGCGTGCCAGGCGGCGAAGACGGGGTCGGCCTTCCCCGCGGGCGACGCCAGGTAGTCCTTCCAGAGCGCGATGGCACGGCGGAGGCGGGCCGGGCCGAGCTTGTCGGCCCGGGCCCTCTCGTCGAGCTTGGGGTGCCTGCGGGTCGAAGCCCAGGTCGAAGGCCGCCAGCAGGTAGGCGCCGGCGCGGTCGCGGAAGTCGGCGATGACCTCGGCGTGCTTGGCCGCCAGGAACTCGTCCGCCTTCGCCTGGAGCTCGCTGACGCTGGCGGTCGTAGTCGGCCGCCTCGGGGGACGGGGTGTCGCCGGGGATCAGCGGCAGCTCGGCCGGCTCGGGCGAGCTGGCGAAGACGCCGTGGAGCGAGTAATAGTCGTCGGTCGGGATCGGGTCGTACTTGTGGTCGTGGCACCGGGCGCAGGCGACCGTCAGCCCGAGCAGACCGCGGGTCACGACGTCGATCCGGTCGTCGAGGATGTCGTCCTGGTTGTTCAGGAACCGCCGGCCGACGGTCAGGAACCCCAGCGCCGCCAGCGTCCTCGGGTCGTCGGCCGTCGGGAGCCGGTCGGCCGCGACCTGCTCGAGGATGAAGCGGTCGTAGGGCTTATCCTCGTTGAACGAGCGGATCACGTAGTCGCGATAGGTGTAGGCGTAGGGATAGCGGCGGTCCTCCTGGAAGACGTATCCCTTGGTGTCGGCGTAGCGGGCGACGTCGAGCCAGTGCCGCCCCCAGCGCTCGCCGTAGCGGGGCGAGGCCAGCAGGCGATCGACCACGCGGGCGAAGGCGTCGGGCGATTCGTCGGCCAGGAACGCCTCGACCTCCTCGGCCGTCGGCGGCAGGCCGGTCAGGTCGAACGACGCGCGGCGGATCAGCGTCCTCTTGTCGGCCGGGCCCGAGGGGGCCATCCCCTGCGCCTCCAGCTTCGCCAGGATGAAGGCGTCGATCGGCGAGGCGACCCACGCGGACCCCGTCACGGCCGGGGGCGACACCGGGGCGACCGGCCGGAACGCCCAGTGCGACGCGGCGGCCGGGTCGGCCGCGGGCCCGTCGCGGCCTTCGCGATCGGCCAGGGCGCCCCCCGGCGGACCCACTCGGCCAGCGCCTCGACGGCGGCTCGGGCAGCCTGCGCCTTGGGGGGCATCTTGTAGTCTTCGTGGGCGTACCGAACCGCCTGGATCAGCAGGCTCTTGTCCGGGTCGCCGGGGACGATCGCGGGCCCGTTCTCACCCCCTTCGAGGATCGCCTCGCGCGAGTCGAGCCGCAGCCCCGACGACTGCTTCTTCGGCCCGTGGCAGCGGACGCACGACTCGGCCAGCACCGGCCGCACCTTCGCCTCGAAGAACTCGGCCGCCTCGGCCGGCACCGGGTCGGCCCCCGCCGGGGCGGGGCAACGAGGCCGTCGCGGACAGCGACGAGGAGCCATCCGGCCCCGATTCCGATCGTCACGGTTCGCATGGGACGTCCCCGGTCAGGGCATGATGGTCGCGGCGGGTCGGGCTGGCGAGGACGGCGGGCGGCCTTCTCCCCCGATTGTACGGGACCGCGGGCGAGATTCAAATAGCCTGGGAGAGGAGGGCCATCGCGCCATGAGTGACATCGACCCCGCGACGATCGACCGGGCACGGCTCCACGTCGTGCTGGTCGGGCCCGAGATCGCGGCCAACGCCGGCGCCATCGGCCGGACGTGCGTCGCGGCGGGGGCGATGCTCTGGCTCGTCCGGCCGCTCGGCTTCCACCTCGACGACCGCCACCGCCGTCGGGCCGGGCTCGACTACTGGGAGCACCTGCGCTGGCGCGTCGTCGATCATCTCGACGAGGTGGTGGCGGCGCTCGGGCGCGACCGGCTCTGGTCGTTCAGCACCCGGGCCGCAGCGGCCGTACACCGCCGTCTCCTACCGCGAGGGCGACGCGCTGGTGTTCGGGCCCGAGAGCCGGGGCCTCCCCGCGAGCTGGCTGGCGGCGCGCCCCGACCGCGCCGTGCGCATCCCGATCCGCCCCGAGGCCCGCAGCCTGAACCTGGCCAACGCCGCCGCCATCGCGCTGTTCGAGGCGCTCCGCCAGATCGGGCCGGGGACCTAGCGGCACCGTACCGTTGCCGCGGGCCACCGCATCCCGCGAGCCTCGCCGGTGACAATCAGTCGTGGGCCAATTCGCTTTGTTTCGGGAAATGCGCGCGCAGCGGCCCAAACTGCGGCAGAGATTTCCTATCGTAACCCTGTGCTTGTGATAAGAAGTTGCCAAAACAAGTTGCGATCATCCCGCACCGCGGCGGGAGGGACCCTCCGGCCGGGATGATTACACAAAAAGTGACATCGAAACGACGAAGAGGACGGGCCCTCTCGCGGGCCTGACCCGGACTCGTGGTGTTCGACATGAGACCGCCCCGGGCGCGGGTCGCGCCGGGGCGGTCGAGTTCGAGGGAGACGATCGGCTCACATCACAGGCCGCTGAGGTCGGCGGCGGTCACGCGGACCCCCTTCTTCAGGCCGAGCTCCTCGACCATCTGGCCGGGCATCGGCACGGTCATGCTCTTGCCGGGCGGGACGCTGATGCCCGCCAGGACCTTGGGCGCCTCGTCCTCCTTGCCGTCGGCCCCGCGCACCGCCAGGCCGTTGAGGATCAGGGGCGAGGCGTTGTCGATCCGCACCTTGTAGAGGAACTTGTTGCCGTCGACCCGCTGCGGCTTGGACAGCTGCGCCCGGACCATCCGGCCGAGGATGCCGTCGGCCAGGTCGTCGGCGAACGCCTCGGCCTTGACCTTGTCCGAATCCTTCTCCTTGGCCACGGGCAGGGTGAACTTGCCCGCCTGCGCCCAGGCGGTCGCGGTGCCGTTGCTGGTCGCCACCTGGACCTGCGCCTCGGGCTTCTCGGCCGTGCCGGCGATCGAGACCTTGCAGGCGACCGCCGGCCCCTCGGGCTGCGCCGGCACGGTCGGGACGACCGGCACGCCCAGGACGTACTGGTCCTTGAGCACCCGCCGCAGCTCGGCCGCGACCGGCTCCAGCGCCGGGTCCGCCGCGGTGATCTCGCAGAGCAGGGCGCCCGATTCGCCTTCGGGCATCCGGTCGAGCTGCTCGACGAAGTGCCTGGCCAGGGTCAGCTCCTGGGGGTTCGACCACTTCTGCGACATGTCGGCGATCGCGTCCCACTCCAGGCCGGCGGCGACCCGCCACATCACGAGCTGCGCGACCGTCGAGGGGGCCTTGTCGGCGGCCAGCCGCTTCAGGCGCCTTCTGGGCCCTCGGGTTCGTGTCGGTCTGGCTGATGTCGCCGAGCTTCAGCGGCTCGCCCTTCTGCGGCATCGCCGAGGGGGCGTCGGGGTTGGGGGCCGACAGGCCGACCAGCCGCGTCGGCAGGTGGCGGGTCTGGTTCGGCTTGAGCGTGGCGAACGGCAGGCTCGTCGGCGGGACCGAGCGGAATCCGCCGCCCCATGCCGCCCATGCCGCCGCCCATGCCGCCGCCCATCATCCCCATGCCGCCGCCCATCATCCCCATGCCGCCCATCATGCCGGACATCAGCGACATCTGGTTCCAGCTATCGCGGTCGCCGACCAGCGACATGATCAGGCGGCCGAGCATCATCATGCCCATCGACGCCGGCATGGTGCCGCCACCCATCATCATGCCGCCGCCCATGCCGCCGCCCATCCGCCGCCCATGCCGCCGCCCATGCCGCCCATGCCACCGCCCATGCCGCCGCCACCCATCATGCCCATGCCGCCGCCCATGCCGCCGCCCATGCCGCCCATGCCGCCGCCCATGCCGCCCATGCCCATGCCGCCCATGCCGCCGAACTGGCCGGTGGCGCCCGAGGCGATCAGGCCGGGGGGCAGGACGACGCGGAGCTGGCGCTTGGTGCGGTTGGTCACCGACAGGGTCATGCGGCCGTCGCCGCTCCCCTCGGCCTTGACGGCGACGGAGCCCTGGCGGACGGCGTCGAAGAGGCTCACGGCCGGGACGTCATCCTGGGCCTTGGCGTCGTCGGACTTGCCCGCGACCTTGGCGTCGGCGGGCTTGGCCGCGACCTTGGCGTCGGCGGGCTTGGCCGCGGGCTCGTCGCCGAGCGCCGACCAGGACGGGGCCATCAGGAGCAGGCCACCCGCCAGGCAGGCGGGGAGGCTCGACTTGCGGAGGATCGGATTCATGGCAGTCCTCTGGTGGTTGGGGGGATGCCCGGGACGATTCCGCGAGGAGGGTGGGACGCTCGGTCCCCTCCTGATATCCTGGCTTCGAAGCGTACCGCGCCGCCGGAGATCCGCCAGGAGTTCCGGCCGCGAGCGGAGAGGCCGGGGGCGGAGTCGCTTCACGGTCATATCAGACGCCCGGCGGGGTCGCGTTATTCGATCGCGCGGCCCGATTTCTCCCGGGCCCGGAGGGCCGGGCGCGACCGATCCCAAGTCCGGCGCGGACTTACTCTTCGGAGGAGGCGGACCGAGCCATGCGATACGTATCCCACCTGGCCTGCCCGACGTGCGGCGCGACCTACCCGGCCGACCGGGTGATGAACCTCTGCGAGAGGGACGAACGGCCCGTGCAGATGGTCCTCGACCTCGACCGCCTCCGCGCCGAGAGGGGCCGCGACGGCGGCTGGGACCCGTCGCGCCGCGACCTCTGGCGGTTCGGCGGCCTGTTGCCGCTGGACGTCGCCGACCCGGACGACCGCCGCCACGTCGTCACCCTGGGCGAGGGGTACACCCCGAGCCTTCCCTATGCCCACCCCGTGGCCGAGCGGCTCGGGTGCCGGCTGGAGGTCAAGGACGAGGGGCGCCCGCACCGCGGGTTCGGCGCCAACCCGACGCTCTCGTTCAAGGACCGGGGCATGGTGATGACCGTCTCGATGGCCCGCGCCCTGGGGCTGTCGCGGCTGGCCGTCCCGACGCAGGGCAACGCGGGCGACGCGCTGGCGCGGTACGCCGTCGCGGCGGGGATCGAGGCAGCCGTCGTCATGTCGCCCGACACCGACCTGCCGGTGCTCGGCAACGTCGCCGCTTTGGCCAAGCTCCACCCCGACCGCGTCACCCTGGAGCTCGTCCCCGGGACGATCGTCGACTGCGCCAAGAGGATTCGCGAGCACTACATCCCGCAGGGCTATTTCAGCGTCGCGACGTTCCAGGAGCCGGGCTGGCGGACCGAGGGGAAGAAGACGCTCGGCCTGGAGATGGCCGAGCCGCGCGACGACCGACTCGCCGACCGGACCATGGCAGTTGCCCGACGTGATCGTCTACCCGACCGGCGGCGGTACGGGGGTCGTCGGCATGGCCAAGGCGTTCGACGAGCTCGAGGCGCTCGGGCTGGTCGGGCCCGAGAGGCCGCGGATGGTCTGCGTCCAGAGCGACGCGACCGCGCCGATCGTCCGCGCCTTCGACCAGGGGGCCGACGACATCACGCCGCTACCCCCCGGCCAGACGATCGCCACGGGGCTGAACGTCGCGCGGAACGTCGGGCACATCAACGTCCTGCGGATCATCCGCGACACCGGGGGCTGCGCCCTGGCCGTCGCCGACGACGCGATCCGGGCCGTCATCCGCGACGAGTGGCGCGAGCGGCGGTTCGGCTGGTCGCCCGAGGGGGCCGCCACCCTCGCCGCGCTGCCCGAGCTGGCCGACCGCGGGATGATCCGCCAGGGGGACCGCGTCGTCCTGGTCAACACGGCCTCGCCCGAGAAGTACCTGCCCACGATCCGCGACCTCTTCGACGGCGGCCTCTAGCCCGCCCCGCCGCGGCAGGTAGCGGCAGGCGATGCCCGAGAGCAGGAACAGCCCGCCGACGAGCGTGGCGCCGGCGGGGCGCTCGCCGAGGAGCAGGACGACCCAGATCGGGTTGAGCACCGGCTCCAGCAGGCCGATCAGCCCCGCCTCGACGGCCGGGATCGCGCGGAGGCCGCGGGCGAAGAGGATGTACGGGATCGCCATCTGGACCGCGCCGAAACCGACCAAAGCCATCGCCTGCGCCGCGTCGGCGGGCATCGCGATCGGGCCCCGGACCAGGACGATCCAGGCCCCCAGGACGACCGCGCCGGCCAGGTTGGCGACACCGCTCAGCCAGATCGGGTCGAGGTCGCGCAGGCCCCGAAGGCCGACGGCCACCCCCGCGTAGGCCAGGCCGCTGGCCAGCCCCAGCGCGATGCCGGCCCCCTCGCCCGGCCGGCCGTCGCGGCCGTAGAGCACGATCGCCGCGATCCCCACCGTCGCCAGGCCGATGCCGCCCAGCGCGCGGCGGTCGGGCCGCTCGCCCAGCAGGAGCACGCCCAGGGGGACCATCCAGAAGGTCGCCGTGCATTGCAGGAAGATCGCGTTGGCCGCGGTCGTCGCCTTGACCGCCGCCAGGTACAGGCCCGTCATGGCGCCGAAGGATAGGCCGAGCGGAATCATCGCCGGCCGGAACGCCCACCGCGACCGGGGGACGAACGGCACCAGCGCCAGCCCGGCGAACAGGCCGCGGTAGAACGCGATCGTCAGCCCGTCCAGCGCGATCGCCTTGGTGACGACGCCGCTGAGGCTCCAGAGCACGGCCGCCGCCAGGACGTCGCGCCGCCCTCGCGCCGCCGATCGCGAATGCCCCGCCGCCGATGGTCCCACGCGGTCGTTTCCCCCGATGTCCCGCCCGATGGTACTGCCCCGCCGGCCCCGCCGATAGGCTGCGGGCCGGCCCGTCGTCGTGTTCCCGGGCGCGGACCCCGTAGATTGGAGGGGGCCTCGACCCTCTCCGGATCTCCCTCGGCGCGGTCGCGACGGTCATGGGACTGCTGATCCCAAGGGCCGGCAAATCGGGACGCCGAGCGTGCATCGCGTCAGTTCCCGCCACCATCCGCCTGCACCCGCCTAATATCTTGCTCTCCAACGGGTTCCGCTCCTTCGTGTTCTGAGACACCACTACCGCCATCGTGTCAGCATCCGCCACGTCCCAACCCTCTCCGTCCCTCGCGGTGGGCAAATGGTGGGCAAAGGGGTCTTTGATGGGTGTCGGATCAATACCCGTCGCCTACATGGCCACCGGCTCGTCCGCCCGGGAGGGCCCGGGCAACGAGGGGAGCTCTCGAGGGCGCCGGCGGTGTCATGCAGCCCCACGTGGGAGTAGCGGGCCAGCGTCATGGCGATGGTACTGTGCCTCATGAGCATCTGTGCCACCTTGGGCGGCACGTTGGCCCTCGCCAACTCCGACCCGAACCGATGGCGGAGCGAGTGGAAGTCGAGATAGCGCCCATTGGCGTCGACGTAGGCGATCCCGGCCCGCTCCAGGTCGGCCCGGAGCACCTTGGCCGCCTTGGTGGCCCAGGACGTCCTGGGCCAGGCCGGGGCATCGGCCGGGCGCCCCGCGAGGTAGGACCGCAGCATCGAGACCAGGTCGGCCCGCAGGGGGAGCGTGGCCTCGTCGCCGTTCTTGGTGTACGAGGCCCGGACGCGGACCGTCGGCTGGGAGGAATCGAGGTCGAAAGCTGAGTGGTCAGGCTGGCCAACTCCGAGGCCCGCAGGCCCGTGTAGGACGCGACCAGGTAGAGCATCGACCGCTCGTCCCCGGAGAGTCCCCGAATCGGCTTGGCGGTGCGCGGGGCTTGGATCAGGGCATCGAATTCGGCCACCGTCAGCGCGCCACGATCGTGGCGCCGGTCCGTCTGGGCGTTGAACGGCGACATGTGGGCTAGGACATCCTCGCGGGCCCGGCCGTCGCGACAGAGCCAGCGCGAGAAACCCTTGATGGCCCGAAGTTCAGTAGTTCCCAAATCGGCCAACCAATCGGGAGAGAGATGGAGATGAGCGCGAGGCCCCTCCGGATCATGGCTTTTGGACACGAAGCCGACCCGCGAGGGAGCCATGCGCCCACACCATCGTACCTTGAACCGCCATCAGGTCCATCGCTCGGCCACCAACCACCTGCAACAGCACGTCCCGCTGTGCGACTCCAAGCGCAAGGTCTCCGCCTCGACCCTCTGGGCCGCCCTGCTGGTCGCCGCCGCCGAGGCCACCTCGATCCACGCCGCCCGCGCGCGGCTCGACGGCCTGGCCTCCGAGGAGACGATCCGCAAGGCCCTCTACGCCGGCCTGCCCGAGTTCGCCGCACTCCCGCGGCGGCTCGACGCTGCCCTGGCGGGCCGGTCGCCCCGGGCGTTGCGCCGCCGGAGGCAGCGACTGGCCATCGACCTGACCCTGATCCCTGACCACGGCGCCCCCGTCCGCGACCCGGCGGAGGTCGACCGCGCCTTGGCCGGGGACGGCACCAGCCACTCCCATGCCTATGCCACCGCCTCCGTCGTCCACCAGGGGCCGCGGTCCACCGTCGCGTTGACGGCGGTCGCCAAGGGGGAGCCGCTCAAGGAGGTCGTCCGACGGCTCCTGACCCAGGCCCGCTCCGTCGGGGTCAGGCCGCGGCTGTGGCTGCTGGACCGCGGCTCCTCCCGCGTGGGCGTGATCCGCCACCTCCAGGCGGCGCGGCATCCGTTCCTGATGCCGGCGGTGGTCCGCGGTCGCAGGGCCGACCACCCGCGGGGCCCGAGCGGCACCCGGGTGTTCGCACTGATGGAGCACAGCGGCTGGTTCGCGTACACGGTCACCGGCGGCGCGAAGCGGATGGCGCGGGTGTCGGCCTGTGTGTCCTGCCGGAACTACCGGGGGCAGTGGCGGCGGCACGGCCGCCGGGCGCCGGTCGACGCGTGCTGGGGTGTCGGGGGTCGGTCGTGCGCGTGGGTGCGGGAGGCGTACCGGGCGCGGTTCGGGATCGAGTCGAGCTACCGGCAGATGAACCAGGCGCGGGGGCGGACGCGACGCGACGGCCGGGACTGCGGTTGTTGTACGTGGGGATCGCGCTGGTGCTGCGCAACGAGTGGGTGTGGCGGCATTTCGCGGTCCTGTCGACGCCGCGGCGGGGCGGTCGGCCGATCCGGCCGGAGCGGCTGCGGCTGCGTGCGATGCTCCACTGGCTGATCCGGGTGATCGAGGGGGCGTTCGGGACGATCGGCGAGACGTAGACGGAAAGGCAGTTATGTTCCGAACTTCAGAACTAGCGGACGAGGTCGAGGATTCTGGGAACTACTGAGATTGCCAATCCGGCCTGTGCAAAGAAGGATCGGACCAGATGAGGTTTCTGTCGCAGTCGCCCGACGGCGAGGTCGAGTTCCTGGTGCAATTCGTCCAGATCCCGGCACACCAGATTCCGCATCTCGACGTCCTTCAGGTGGTGCCAGCCGCCCTCGTCCCAGGGGTTCAGGTCCGGGGCATACCCCGGCAGGGCCTCCAGCCACACCCGGCCGCGCGTCCTCGACACGAACTCCTTGACCTCCGCCCGCCGATGGATCGGCGAGCCGTCCCAGATCACCAGCACGCGATCCCCCGCGACGCGGAGCAGGTGCAGGAGGAACTCGATGCAGTGCAGCCCGTTGAGCGACTCCGGCCGGACCAGGGTGTAGACCCGGCCCTGCCGGCGTCATCGCCCCCATGACCGAGAGGTGGTCGCGCGTCTGCTTCTCGCGGAGGACCGGGGTCAGCCCCTCGGGGGCATAGGTCTTGACCGCCCCCGGCAGGAGGTAGAAGCCCGATTCGTCCTCGAAAACGAGGGCCCGGCGCTCGCGGCGGGCCCGCCGTCGCAGCCCCGGCCAGGTCTCGTCGCGCCACCGCCGGATGCGCCTCGTCGTCCCGCTGGATGGCCCGCCTGATCGGCTGCTGCGGCGTCCAGCCCAGCTCCTTGAGCAGCCGGCCGACATGGCCCTTGTGGTAGCGGACGCCGAACTCCCACTCGATGACCTTGGCGACGCGGGCGCAGGTCCAGACTTGCCCGCGGAAGCCGTAGGCCTCCGGCCCGTGCCAGAGGAACTCGGGGATCGAACGCTTCTGTGCGGGGGAGGGCCTCGGCGGCGGCCCCGGCGCGGGTCGCGCCCGGAGCGCCTCGGGGCCGCAGTCCCTGGCGTCCGGCCAGCCAGCGGCTGACGGAGACCTCGGAGACGTCGAGGGCCTCGGCGATCTCGCGCTGAAACCAGCCCCGTCGCTTGAGGTACAAGGCACGGAATCTCCGCCATTCGACGACACTCAGGCGGGATGGGATGGGTCATCCCCATCCCTCGATCTTATTGCTACAAGTTGTAGGTATGCGATTACCGGGTGTCTCAGGGCGTCCGGATAGACTCCGGCCTCTCATCCCGGTCGCTCGCGGTTGAACGCCTCCGGATGGCGTGATGCCATGTCGATCAGGCGGTCTCGGACCGCATCGCCCACGGCGATCAAGATATTGTGGTGATTCTCGCAGAGGAGCCAGTCGAGATCCTTCGGGACCACGTAGTACTCGAAGCCGAAGCACTCGCCGATCACGTCGCGAATGTCTTCGATCGACCCCTCGCAGACCACGAAGGAGCGGTCCAGGCAGTCCCCGGCGGTCAGCCACAAGGCCGCCGAGTCCGGGGGCACGACCTCGGTGATGGAGCGGTAGCCGTACGACGCCTCGCCGATGTAGTGGGTGGAGGCGGGCTCGGGCTGGGACCAGGACCACCACCATCTGCTGCGGGGCTCGACCACAAAGCGGGCCTCAACGCCCCGCCACACCCTCGACGCCTCATCCTCGGGGAGGATACGGGACCGCGACCGGGGCAAGGCCAGCCTCTCGGCGGCCTCGCGGATCTCGGCTTTCAGGACTTCGTCGCTCATGGAAGGGTCGATGAACAGGGGGAGGGCGTGGCGGGCGCGAGGTGATCGAACGGGATGACATGACCCCGCCCCCGGCGGAGCATGTCCCCGAGCGACAGGAGGATGTCCTTGCCCTGCCGTCGGCAGGTCCGCAGGGCGCTGGCGAGGACGGCGTGGGTCTCCGCGCCCGCTTCGGTCCGGTTACCCGCCGACAGCTTCCTGGCCACCACCGCCGGGCGAATCTCGCGCTCAGCCGGGTTATTCGTCGCGTCCACCGCGTCGTGGTCGAGGGACCGCAGCAGGTGCTCGCGCTGCTCGCGCAGCCGCCTGGCCAGCCGGGCGTTGTCCGGGTCGGTGTAGCTCCCGGCCGGGAGCCGGTCGAGTTCGGCGTGCAGTCGGCCCCGAGCCACGGCGTACCCGTGGGGGCTCGGGCCGGCCTCGCGGCGCTTCAAGGCCATCGCCCTCCGGAGGAGGGCCGCCACCCGGCGGCTGAACCGGACGGCCCCCCGGGTCTTGGACTGCTCGATCTCGCCGCAGCGTCCTCAGCAGATGGGCCAGGCACTCCTGCTTGGCGAAGGGGAGCGGGTCATAGGCCAGGAAGCAGTCGCTGGCGAGCACCCCGCCGAAGTCGTCCCCCAGGACTTCGACGACCACGTCGTGGCCCCGGCTCGGGCGGATGCGGTAGAGGGTGGCGTGCTCGTCGGCGAAGACCCACAGCCAGGCCGACCGGCCGCCGACCTCCCAGCCGGTCTCGTCGACGTGCTGCACGGCCGAGGATCTGGCCGCCACGACCATCCGGTCGTAGGTCGCTTGCGCGTGCCGCCGCAGGCGGTGGCCGCTCCGCGTCAGGGCCGAGGCGGTGACGACCTGGCCGGTGAGCGTCAGGATCAGGCTGGCGGCCTTGCGGCAGGAGACCCCCAGTCGATGCTTCAGGTCGGCCGCCAATCCAAGCAGACGCGGCCCGAGTTGCACCGCGGCCGCCCCCAAGGCGTCGGAGGTCTGCTCCGGGTGTCGCCCCTGGACGCGGGCCCGGCACGCCGGACAGATGGCCACGGGGTCGCGGAAGCGGGTGACGACCGGCTTGGGCACGGGCAAGTCGATCTGATATTGGTCATGGACGGTCGCGGAGGGCGAGCCGAGCGGCGTGCCACACCGGGGGCAATCCTCCGGAAGCGGGGACTCGACGGTCCGGTCGACCTGCTCGGGGGGCGGTGCGGCACGATGGCGGGGCTCGTGTCCGGGCTTGCGCCCCGGCCGCTTGGGGGCGGCCTTGGGCAGCCCCCTGGAGAAGGGTGCGGCCTGACGCTTACCCGTCCGACGTGACTCCTCCAGTTCGCGCTTGAGGCGATCCACCTCGGCGCGCAGCCCTTCGATCAGGCGGGCCTGCCGCCGGGTCAATTCGAGCAACTCGTCGTAAGAGGGAGCCGTGCCTTCCATAGAGGGAAGTTGTAACGACCGGGGGTCCCGAAGGCTACGGACAGGTCATCAGGCTGGACTTCCCCACGAATGGTGAGCGCGGGGTTAAAGGCTACGCGGCTCGCTCGTACTCATCCGGGGACAGGTAGCCCAACGCCGAATGACGCCGGACCCGGTTGTGGAACACCTCGATGTACTCGAAGATCTCGGCCCGTGCCTGCTCCCTCGTGGCGAATTCCTCGCCGTGGACCAGCTCCTTCTTGAGGCTCGCGAAGGACGACTCCATCGGCGCGTTGTCCCAGCAGTTACCGCGACGGCTCATGCTGCAGGTGATCCCATGGGCCGCCAGCAGCCGCTGGTAGTGCTCGCTGGCGTACTGGCTACCCCGGTCCGAGTGGGCGACCAGGCCCGCGACCGGCAGCCGCCGCGCCACGGCCATCTCCAGGGCGCCGACGACCAGCCGGCTGTCGATCCGCTCGCCCATCGCCCAGCCGACGATCCTGCGCGAGTGCAGGTCCTCCACCGCCGCCAGGTACAGCCAACCCTCGCGCGCGGGATATAGGTGATATCGGCCGTCCGGGTGCGGTTCGCCGCCGCAGGCTCGAACTGACGGCCCACGAGGTCCTCGGCCGCGGGGCGGCCGTGGTCCGAGTCGGTGGTGCAGCGGAACTTCCGCCTGGTCTTGGCCGCCACCCCGTGCCGGCGCATCAGCCGGGCCACCGTGTTGACGCTGCAGGGCCGGCCCCGCGCCACCAGCTCGGCGCGGGTCCGCGGGCTGCCGTAGCGGGCCTTGG
Organism: uncultured Planctomycetaceae bacterium; assembly: GCA_963708145.1. Classification (GTDB taxonomy): domain Bacteria; phylum Planctomycetota; class Planctomycetia; order Isosphaerales; family Isosphaeraceae. The sequence goes on from OY970189.1 coordinate 3,027,537, forward strand.
GCTCGGCGTGGACCGCCCTGATGGCGGCGACCAGGGCGTCGCGCCGCCCCTGTCGCGGGCTCGGAGGCCGCCGCCAGCCGTAATAGCCGCCGGGCGAGGCGCCGAGCACCCGGCGCATCAGCCGGACCGGCCTGCGGTCACGGTGGCCTTCCACGAATTGATACCTCACGACGACTCCTTGGCGAAGAAGGCCGTCGCTTCTTTTAAGGTTCATCCGACTAATTCTACAGCGGAAGGAGTTTCACCCTCTTGTGTCGGGCCCACCAGGTCTTGGCGTGGGACCGACGGGCGACCTCGTTGCGGCGGATGTGGTAGTCCACCAGCAGCAGGGCCAGCCTCAGCGACAATCCGGGCACTTCGATCGCCCTCTGAAGCAATCGCACCGTCCGGTCCAGCGTCAGCTCCGGAGTTCTTTCCCCAGGTTGCGCCTCGTCAGCGTGATGAACAGGTGGGCCATCGCCACCAGGCTCATGTGATGGTGCCAGCCGGCCCAGGAGCGCGTCTCGTACCGCGCCATCCCCAGGTAGCTCTTGCAGTCCTCGAAAATGATCCTCCACCTCGTGCCGGGTGCAGGCCACACCCGCCAGCACCCCCAGCGGCGTCGCGGCGTCGGCGTTGCTGATGTAGTACTTGACCTCGGGCACAGGCTCCAGCGAGCGCCGTACCAGCAGCCAGACCGGCGGGCCCGGCTTGCGGTGGCGGACCGACCAGACCCGGACACAGGCGAACTCGAAGGCCGGCGGGCCCTTCGCACCCTGACGGACCTGGAGGGCCCGCCACGCCCGGCGATCCAGGCCCGAGGCGATCGCGGCCACCGCGGCCACCGCCGCGCGACGCGGCCGGGTCGGGACACGGCCCCGGCCGCCGTACGCCGGGACGCACCCCGCCGGGTCCTCGGCCCAGACGGTCGTCCTCACCGGGACCTCGACCACGTATCGCCGCTCCAGCCGCTCCACCTCGTCGAGGAGCTCGCCGCTCCTGCCGTACTCCTCGTCGGCCGTGACCCAGTCCAGGGACACGACGCCCAGGGCCGCGGTCTGCCGGATCGACCCCGAGGCGATCTGCGGCTTGGTCTGGAAGGCGACCGCCTCGGGGATGTGGACCTTCTCCCGGCGGTCGGCGCCGGCCCGGCCCTCCTCGCACCAGTCCTCGGGCAGGTAAAGCTGATGGTCCAGCAGGGCCGAGCCGCCCGGGGTGACGCCGACGAGGTAGACCCCAACCTGGCAGTTGTCCTCCTTGCCGAGCCGGCCGTTGTGCTGCCGGGCCACGCCGGCGCTGTGCCGGCCCTCCTTCGCGAAGCCGCTCTCGTCGACCACCCCGACCACCCCGATCGGACTGCCCGCCGCGGTGGGGATCAGTTCATCGGCGAAGACGGCCTGGATCTCGGCCTGGACGTCCTCGTGATCCCAGGGGGCGATGTTGAGGAACTTCTGCAGGGCCGAGACCTGGCCGTCGCCGACGTTGATGGCGATCGGCTCGACGCTCTTGCGCTCGGGGCAGGTCATCAGCCCCTTGACGTAGGTGTAGGCGTGGTCCTGCGCCTGCTCCTTGCCGAACAGGGGGGCGAACCGCTCGTGGGACCGGACCAGCCGCTCGGCCGCGGCGCGCACCTCGTCCTCGGTCATGGGAGTTGCCTCCGTACGGCGGCATGACGCGATGACGAACCGGTCCGTGTCTCAACTACGAGCCTCAACGTAGCGATCGATCAGGGGGAAGGCAACTTTTCCTTCCGCTGTAGAACTAACAGCATGTGGGGAAAGGGTGACCTAGCCTTGCGGTATGAACACCCGCACCGCTTATCCCAGCGACCTGACCGACGCCGAGTGGGCCCAGCTCCAGCGCGTCATCCCGGCCCCCAAGCCCGGCGGCCGCCCCGCCAAGCACCCCCGTCGCGAGATCGTCAACGCCCTGCTCTACGTCGCCCGCACCGGCTGCCAGTGGCGGGCCCTGCCGCACGACCTGCCCCCTTGGGCCACCGTGTCCTGGTACTTCCGCATCTGGAAGAAGGACGGCACCTTCGACCGCCTCATGGACCTGCTCCGCGGCGACCTGCGGCAGGCCCACGGCCGCCAGCGGCCGCCGTCGGCCGCCATCATCGACAGCCAGTCGGTCCGGACGACCGAAAAAGGGGGCCGCGGCTACGACGCCGGTAAGGGGATCAACGGCCGCAAGCGGCACATCCTCGTGGACGGGCTGGGCCTGATCCTCGCGGTCGTCGACCACGCCGCCGATATCCAGGACCGCGACGGGGCCAAGCTGGTGCTGGGGCCGCTGCGGCGCCGGTTCAGCCGGCTGCGGGTGGTCGTTGCCGACTCGATCGACAACGGCGGGATCGCCGAGTGGGTCCGCTCGCTCCGCGCCCGCAACCGGCTCCGGCTGGAGGTCGTGTCGAAGCGGGCCGGCGCCACGACGTTCGAGGTGATCCCGTTCCGCTGGCGGGTGGAGCGGACGTTCGCCTGGCTGGGCCGGTGGCGGCGGCACTCGAAGGATTACGAGGGGACGACGTCCAGCAGCGAGGCGTTCGTCAAGTTGGCGATGATCCATCTGATGGCCCGCCGGCTCGCGAAGAAATTGGGCAGACGATAGCTTTCCCCACACGCTGTCAGAAACTATCCGAGAATGGCTGTAGTGCTCATGTGGTGTTTTGGGTTGCGTCACATCTCCCCATCCTGTGCAGTCGCCGATACCAGAGCAGCCCGCACGCCATCTGGATCAGGCCCAGGTAATTGCCATCCTTCTTCTCATACCGCACCAGGATGCCACGACACCTCGACAACCATGCGAACGCCCGCTCCACCACCCAACGTCGCGGCTTGTGCCCCTTCGACCGATCGCATGCCTTCTTCTCCGCGCCGATCCGCCGGATGTGGGCCACATAGCCCCCTTCGGCCGTCGCCTCGCGACTCCGCGGGTTGTCGTACCCCTTGTCCAGGCACAGGTGCTGCTCCCCCCCATCCGGCCCGGGGCGCTCGACGACGATCGCCTCGATGGTCTCCTTCAGCAGCCTCTGCTCGACAACGTTGGCCCCGGCGATCACCGCGCCCAGCGGGCCGCCGTCGCCGTCGACCAGCAGGCTCTTCTCGGTCCCTTTCTTGCCGCGATCGGTGGGGTTCCTGCCCGTCTTTTCCCCCCCGAACCGGGCCTTGCCCAGCATCGCGTCGGCCGATTGCCACTGCCACTGGACCCCGCCGAGCTCGTCGCACTCGGCGACCAGGGCCGCCCAGATCTCCTCGAAGATGCCCCCTTCGACCCAGCGTCGGAACCAGTCGTGGACGGTGCTCTTGGGGCCGTACCGCTCGGGGAGTCTCTCCCACTGGCAGCCGGTCCGCATCCGGAAGATGATCCCATTGAGCATCTCCCTCCAGTTGGCGACGTGGCGCCCGGTGGCCTCCCTGGGCCAGAACTCCTTGAGGATCGGCTCGATCCGCCGCCACAACTCGTCGGGGATCTCCCAGATCGTGCCCAGCGGCTTGGGTCCTGGCTTGCGGCGGGCCATCGCTGATGCTCCTGTTGAGTTGCATGGTGACGAAGCGCCTCGCTACAACCTCCTCCACGCAAAGGGTGTTCCTGCCGTTCTCGGATAGTTTCTAAAGCGTACCTGGTCTCGTGGATCGCCAGGATCTTCAGCTTGAAGAACTCCTGGTCTCGGAACCGGTACGCCTGCCGCTTCAGCGTCTTGATCTTGTTGTTGGTCCCCTCCGGCGGGCCGGTGCTGATCGGGTAGGCGTAGTACGCCAGCAGCCCGGCGCGGTGGGCCTCCAACGTCTTGGCCATCTGTTGGAGCATCCGGACGCCGGAGGCCTCCGCCCGCCGGAGCCAGCCGTTGAGTTGAGGAAGGCGGTGGCGAACCGCTTGCCCGGCTGCTCCCAGAACTGCCGCAGGTCCTCCTTGAGGTCGTAGGCCACGGCCAGCGGCCGGTTCGGCCTCAAGGCCGCCTCCAGGCGTTCCGCCTCGTCGCGCTCCGGGTCGAGGTTCTCGGGGGCCTTCAGCAGCAGCCACCTCGCCCCCTTGAGGACCTCCTTCCCATCGCCGTTGGCCTCGTGGTACAGCGACCGGCGCAGGTCGGACAGCTTGTCGTTGAAGGGCTCGATGACGTGGAAGTGCTCGCACACGATCGCCGCCTTCGGCAGGTGCGCCGCCACCGCCTCGCGGTACGCCGCCGACATGTCCATGGCGACCGCCTCGACCTCCGCCTTGCACCGCCGTAGCCGCCTCCGGAACGGCTTCAGGGCGGCGCCGCCCTTGCCGTCGCCGACGAAGCGCCACCGCCCCGCTGCCCAGGTCCAGGACCACCGTCAGGTAGCGGTGGCCCTCGCGGGCGGCGATCTCGTCGATGGCGATGTGCCGCAGGTGCTTGAGCCTCGGCCTGGCGTAGCGGCGCGACAGGTCCCGCTTCTGGATGTCCTCGATGACGTCCCAGCTGACGCCCGGGTGGCGGGCCACGTCGAGGGTCGTCATGCGCAGCGACAGCTCCGGGGCGTACCGCTCGAACGCCTTGGTGTAGGTCCGCCGCGGGTCAGCGAAGTCGAGGGCCACCTGGCGGGTTACCCCGCAGTGCTGTCAGCAGACCCGGGGGATGGGGAAGCTGACGAGCACGGGCCTGGAGCCGATCGGCGGGGTGCGGAACGGGCGCTCGGCCGTCCCGCGGGGCCGGACGGCCCGCGACCCGCAGGCGGAGCAACGCAGCGCCTTGCGGGGCTGCCGGATGCTGAAGCGGATCTGCCCCTCGACATACTCGGTGCGGACGTACTCGTAGCCGCGGACGCCGAACCCGTGGTCAAGGAGGCTGGTGGACATGCTGGTCGTCTCCCCTGGAGCCTTGTGCGCAACTCCAGAAGAGGCCAGCATGTCCACCGCTTTTCAACTCAAAGTACGCTTCCGCCGGATGAACCTCAATTCCTCCAGCCCTTCGTTCGGATCAATCAGCATCGCGCCAGATTGGTCCACGATCTTCCAGTGCTTGTACGCCCGTCCCCCATCGGGGTCGAATTCCTCGAACTGCTCGACGCGGTAGCCGGGATGGAGCTTGGGAATCCGATCCTTGGCGTTGGAGAGGGGGGAAATGGAGGGATCGGGCTTGTCGTCCGTCGGCATTGCCAGCCAGCCCGCTTCCCGGGCCGCCTCGATGATCTGCACCATCCTGCACGGGCCGCGCGACCGGAGGAAGTTCCAGAGCCACTCGGCATCCGCCTCACTCTTGGCCGGGGCCTTGCCCCGCGGCTTGTGCTCGGGCCCGGGTACCGTGGGCGGGCGGTCGTCGTAGTCGTTCCGATCGTCGTGAAGCGTGATCCCGAGAGCCAAGGGCTTCTTCACCGCCGACTTGCTCACCCAGTGGCGGCGGCGGTCGGGCTGGCCGTCGGGGTCGGGGCACGTGAGCGACAGGACGCTCCGCGCCCGCTCGGTGATCCGCCGGTTCAGCGCCTCGCCCTCCTTGTTCAGGTGGATCAGGGCCAGGATCGGCACCCCCGTCTCGGCGGCCACCTGGAGGATCGCGTCGAAGGCGGCCTCCGCCTCCCAGGACCTGCCCATGTTGCGGCCCGTGGCGTAGGTGATCGTGTCGATGATGACCAGGGCCGGCTTCAGGTCGCGGATCTGCTCCCCCAGCGCGGCGACGACGTCGGGATCGTCGAGTTCCGGGGTGGTCAGGGGCGACTCCTTCAGGGAGTTGAGGTGGATCGCCTCCCAGGGGACGCCGAAGTTCCGGGCCACCTCGGCGGTCTCTTGCCAGTTGCGGTCGACCAGGATCCAGAGCGTCCGGCTCTCCGGCGGCTAGGGGTTCGCCGAGCCGTCGGGCATCGGCAGCCCGTGCCAGGGCCGGCGGACGAGGTCCATGGCGGTCCGGGTCTTGCCCTCGCCCCCCTTGGAGGCCAGGAGGATCATCACCCCGAGTGGTATCCACCCACCCCTTCCAAGGTGCTATTTCTGTTGAATCTGCTTATGCAAAAGCCTGGCGGTGGAGACGTGATGGTTGGTCCGACCGCTCGTGCGCTTCGGCGGCGGCTTCTTCGGGCCGCGCACCGTCCGGGGATACTTCGCCAGCCACGCCTGGCTCGCCACCTCCCGCAGGAATTCGGCCAACTCGCCGGGCTCAGCCGGCCCAGCGGCGCCCACTCCGAAGGCGGCAACGCGATCATCATCCCCTCGTACGTCGTGGCCACCTCGTTCGCCAGGTGGTAGTTCGACACCCCCGCCTCGACGGCCTCGCGGCCATGCTCACGCCCGCAGCGCCGCCCGGACCGTGGCCAGCACGTTGTACGCCACCAACGCCACGCAGAACCCGAACAGGGCGGCCTTCGGATAGGCCAGCGTGTCGATCTCGCAGACCAGGGCTTCGGTCAATGTCTGGAACACGTTCTCCATCCGCCAGCGGTTCCGGTAGGCCTCGGCCAGCGTCCGCGCGTCGGCCCGCTCCGCGGCCACGTCCGTCAGCAGGGACAGTTCCGTCTCCTTGTCCCGGGTCGGCCGGTCCAGCTCCAGCCGGATGCGGCGCAGCGCCATCGCCCCGCTGCCGTCGGCCTCGGTGACCGTGATCGTCTGTTCGGATACCACCCCGGTGGCGACCCGGCCCACCTCGGCCCACGGCGTGGCCTCCTCCCAGTGGAGCGTCGACTTGTGCTGCCGCACCAGGAAGCTGCCGCCGCGGGCGCGGGTGCCGAAGACCAGCCGCGTCGTGCAGAAGTTGCGGTCGGCGATCCAGAGGTCGCCGGGCTCGACCCCCGGCAGCACCTGATCGACCAGGGACCGCTCCTGGGCGTGGGCGTCCTCGCACGGGACGACATCGAGGACCAGCATGGTGGCCGGGTCGAGGACCACCAGCGACTGCCCCGGCAAGGCCGCGGCGCGGGTCGTGCGGGTCGCCGGGACGCGGTGCTCGGTGCCGGCGAGGTGGTTGCCGTCGAGGATCTTGGCGCGGTAGCCCGGGATCGGCTGGGGCAGGCTGGCGTCGAGCTGATGGACCAGCGGCGCGAGTCGCCCGGCATTGTCCGGGACGAAGGCGCGGCAGACGCCGGGCTCCAACCCCTTCAACTTCTCGTAGAGCGCCGTGAGCGAAGCGGCGATCTCGCCCAGCGAGGCCAGGTAGGCGGCGCGGACGGAGGGCTGGGCCCCGCAGACGACGGCGCCCATCAGCTCGACGATCGAGGAGAAGAGCACCTCGCGGGTGTACTGACGGGTCGCGTTATCCTCGAAGAGGCGATCGATCTCGGCGGGATCGAGGGCGTGCTCCAGCAGGGTGCGGAACATCACCGAGATGGGGGCCTGTTGGATGAACCGCTCGAAGACCTCGCCGAGTCGCATGGCTGTCGTCCCTGGATGATGTGAGCTATCCTCCGAAATGACAACAAGTTATCAATAGGATAACCACCTTGGAAGGGGTGGGTTGTAGTGCGCCCCTGAAATCGGACCACCGATAGCGGGGGTCTTTTGATCGACCCATCACTGCGATCGTTGCATGCCGGTCCATTGCTCCTCGAACTCGCTCGGCGTCAAGTAGCCCAGCGCCGAGTGGATTCGCTTCCGGTTGTACACGTCGTCGAGGAACCGGCCCAACTGCCTCCGGGCATCGGCGAAGTCCTCGTACTCCGTCAGATCGACCTCCTCCTCCTTGATCGTTCGCATGAGCCTCTCGGCATATCCATTCTCCCTGGGTTCGCCCACACTCGCCATGCTGATCTGCGAATGCTCCGCTGTCAGCATCTCGACGTAGGCCATCGCTGCATACTGCACCCCCTGATCCGAATGATGGATCTCCGGGCGTCCCCGCTCGAACGCCCGCCTCAGGGCCGTGATCGTCAACTCCTGCTCCAGGCCGCGGCCCAGATGCCAGCCCCGGATGCCGCGCGTGAACACGTCCATCAACACCGCCAGATACACGAACTCCTTCCTCAATCGGACGTAGGTGATGTCGCCCACCCAGACCTGATCGGGGCGAACGACCTCCAGGCCCTCGACGAGGTTCGGATAGCGGGGGAACGAGTGGTCGCTGTCGGTCGTCCGCACCCGCTTGACCGGGGCCTCGCCACAGATCCCCAACTCGTGCATCAACCGCCGCACCCGCTTGGTATTGACCGCGTGGCCTCGGCGGCGAAGCATCACCGTCAAGCGGCGATAGCCGTAGGTCGGCCACTGCCCGGCCAACTCCCTCAGGGCGTCTCGCACCGGCTGGTCCTCGGGCAACCGGGGGTGATGGTACAGGGCGCTGCGATGCACGTCGAGGGTCTCGCACAGAAATCGGGTCGAATCCTCATCCTTGAGTCGGTTGATCACATCCCGTTTCTGGTCGAGGCCGCATCCAGCAGCGTCGAGGCTTTTTTCTAGGGCGGCAGAACCTTCTTGATCGGCCTTTTCGCATCGGTTACGCCTGGGACGGAACCTTTCCAGGAGCTGACCGATGGCCCGACGGACCGCCCGCCCTCAGCCGACCCGCGACGTCGATCTGCCGGCCCTGGCGCGGACCTGCCCCGAGTGCGGCGCCGCGCTGTGGGCCGCCTACAAGACCCGCCGCACCGTCACCACGCTCGACGGCCTCGTCCGCCTCGGACTCCAGGTCCGCCGGTGCCGCAACCGCGAGTGCCGGCGGTTCGGCGTGCCACTACGGCCCGAGCAGGAGGGCGGGTCGGTCCTGCCCCAGCACGAGTTCGGGCCCGACGTCATCGCCCTGGTCGGCCGGCTCCGCCATGCCGAGCACCGCAGCGTCCCGGAGATCCACACCGAGCTGGTCCGCCGCGGCGTGCCGATCTGCTCGCGCAGCGCCGGCGACCTCCTGGACCGCTACGACGAACTCCTGGCGCTGTCCTGCGCGGACGTCGGCCGGCTGCGGCGGGCCACGTCGGAGGCGGGGCGCGTGATCCTGGCCATCGACGGCCTGCAGCCGGACGTCGGCCACGAGATCCTCTGGGTGCTCCGCGACGTCCTCAGCGGCGAGGTGCTCCTGGCCCGGAGCCTGCTGTCCTCCCGCCAGGATGACCTGGCGGAGCTGATCGGCGAGGTCAAGCGGGCGTTGGAGGTGCCGATTGACGGGGTGGTCTCCGATGGGCAGGCCTCGATCCGCAACGCGGTCGCGAAAGCCCCCGATGGGGTGCCCCGCCAACTCTGCCAGTTCCACTACCTTCGTGAGGCGACGCCGCCGGTCTACGGGGCCGATCGCCACATCAAGGTCCGATTGAAGAGGCAGATCCGTGGGATTCGGCCGATCGAGCGCGAGGTCGGAGGCCGGCAGGACGCCGAGGCCGAGGTGATCCGAGGCTCTTGCGCGGCGGTCCGCTCGGCGGTGACCGATGACGGCCGCCCGCCCCTGGAGGCCTCGGGGCTGAAGTTGCAGAAGCGGCCGAGCGAGGTGGCTGCGAGCCTGGACCGGGGCGGCTCAACGGGGGGCTCCCGAAGGAGCTGACGCGGCTGCGGGCGATCCTGGCGAAGGGCCTGGAGGCGACCGCGGCGCAATGGCCGGACGTGCGGGTGGCCTTCGGCTGGGTGCACCGCGCGGCGGCCGTCCTCCGCAACAAGAAGGGGCTGGACGGCGCGGGGCGCGGCGCCGCTACCGCGGGCTGATCGCGGCGATCGCCCGCCATCGCCGGGCCGCGGGCCGTCTGGCCGAGGCGTTCGCGCACTTCCTGAAGGTGACGCGGAGCTACTGGCCGGGGCTGTTCCGCTGCCACGAGGTCGCCGATCTGCCCCGCACCAACAACGAGCTGGAGCAGTTCTTCGGCTCGTGCCGCTACCACGAGCGGCGGGCCAGCGGTCGCAAGGTCGCCTGCCCGGGGACGGTGGTGCGCGGCTCAGTGCGGCTGGTGGCGTCGGCCGCGACCCGGCTGCGCCCGATCACCGTGGCCGATCTGGTCCCGAGCGACCTGAAGCGATGGCGGGAGCTGCGCGGGTCGCTGGAGCGCCGGCGGCAGGTTCGGACGCTGGGCCGTCGATTCCGCCGTGATCCGGTGGCCTACCTGCGATCGCTTGAGGAGGCCCTGATCAAGAAGGTTCTGCCGCCCTAGCTTTTTTTAGGATCTCGATCTGCCGGGTGGCCCGGCCGAGCAGCTGCTCCAACTCGGCGATGCGGGCCTGGTCCTCATCCCGCTGCTCGTCGCCCTGGAAGATCGTGTGCGCCTTCTCCAGGAAGGCGGCCTTCCAGGTGGCCAGGAGGTTGGTGCTGAGGGCATGCCTGCGGCACGCCTCGGCCGGGGTCTGAGCCCCGGTCAAGACCTCCAGGACGACCTGGGCCTTGAACTCGGGGGTGAATCGACGTCGCTTCCTCATGCGGGTGCGTCTCCCTTCGGACCTCCAGGTTCATTATGCACCTGTCCGATCCGGGGGGCGCACCACAGGTATCCACCCCACCCATAACCATCGGGTGTCGCCGATGACCCGCATCGCGTCGGCCAGTGTGGCCTAGAGCGTGCTATGAACTCTAGTCCGGTGGCTGACGTAGTTTAGGGTATGATTACGCACCAGCCCTACCCCAGCGATGTCTCGGACGCCGAATGGCAGTTCGTCGTCCCCTACCTCTGCCTGCTGCCCGAGGACGCCGGCCAGCGCGTCCATAACCTCCGCGACGTGTTCGACGCGCTGCGCTGGCTGGCCCGCACCGGCGCCCCGTGGCGCTACCTGCCCCAGGACTTCCCCCGCTGGGAGGTGGTCTACCAGCAGACCCGCCGGGTTCGCCGCCGGCTGCTTCGAGGCCATCGTCCATGACCTCCGGGCGATCCTCCGGTTCGCCGCCGGCAAGGAGCCCGAGCCGACCGCCGCGGTGCTCGACAGCCGCACGATCCAGTCGACTCGCGAGAGCGGCGGGCGGGCCGGCTACGACGGGTCCATGCGGCGCAAGGGCTCGAAGGTCCACGCGGCCGTCGATCCGCTCGGGCACCTGCTGGCGCCGCACGTCACGGCGGCGGACGAGCAAGACCGAGAGCCGGTCGGCGTGCTGGCCGAGGCCGTGCCGGAGGTCACCGGGGAGTCGGTCGAACTGGCGTACGTCGATCAGGGCTACACCGGGGAGGAGGCGGCCGCGGCGGCGGCCGAGCACGGGATCAAGCTGGAGGTGGTGAAGCTGCCGGAGGCGAAGCGCGGGTTCGGGCTGCTGCCGCGGCGCTGGGTCGTGGAGCGGTCGTTCGGCTGGATGGCGCGGTTCCGCCGGCTGGCGCGGGACTACGAGCGGCTGAGCGAGACCCTCGCCGGGTTGCACTACGTCGCGTTCAGCATCCTGATGCTCCATAGAGCCGCTCCGCTCTTCTGTTGGAGTTCATAACACTCTCTAGAGCGTGCTATGAACTTAAGCCCCTTGTTTCTAGGGATTTTCGCACCTCTGAGGGCGACGCGCGGGTGATCGCCGAGTTGGCGAGGGTCCACGGAGATCAGGCGCCCCTTCGGGACCTGTTCCATGCCCCGGACCTGCCGATTCCGCGTGCATTACTTTCCTGACCATCAATAAGATGGACACTCGAAGGGCGTGGGCAGCAAACCATGTCCAGGTCGGATTCGGGGATAGTGTGCTGCACTCGTCCTTCATGACCTAGCACTCAGCACTCAGCACTTCGGGAGGGGCGATGGCCGGCGATTGGCGAGTCGCGCTGGCGGTCGGGCCGCTGGCCTACTATTTCGCGGTCCTCGCCGTCTGGCAGGGGGGGCGGCATCCGCGGGTCGTCGCGGGGTGGGTCGACTTCGCCCTGCTGGCGATCGCCGTCGGGGGGCTGACCGCCTTCGGGCCGTTCGGCGAGGTCGTGGCGCGGACGGTCTTCGGCCGGCCGCACCCGATCGACTGGCTGGCGATCGCCTCGGTCGTGGGCCTGGTCGCGATGTTCCTCGGGCGGCGGTCGGCGCGGCGTCTGGTGGTCTACCACGTCGACGCCGAGGCCCTCGACCGGGCCCTGCGGGAGGTCTGCGACGAGGAGCCGGGGCGGTTCGTCCGGACCCGCCGCGGGTTCGACGACCGCTCGGGCGAGCGGGGCCTCGCCGTCGAGTCCACCCCGGCGCTGCGGGCCGCGGTGGTCGAGGCGTTCGGGGCCGGGCCCGAGGCTTTGATCCGCGAGCTGGCCCCTCGGCTGCGGCGCCGGCTCGACCGGGTCGAGGTGCCCCGGTCGCGGCTCGGGTGGGCCTTCGCAGGCCTCGCGGCCCTGACCGCGGCGATCCCGCCGGTCGCCGCGCTGCTCGGCCGTTTCGGGGCCCGCGAGGCGCTGCGCGTCCTGCGGGAGCACCTCGGCGGGGGGTGAGGGAATGGCAGATGGCGGGTGGCAGATGCCGGAGGAGGCCGGCCACTCCGACATCCGGCGTCGATCATCCGATATCGACCGCGCTCAGGGGATCGGGTTCGGGTTGAGCGGGATGGCGGGCTCGCGGTCGACGACGTTGTCGATCAGGCCGTAGTCGCGGGCCTCCTCGGGCGACATGAAGCGGTCGCGGTCGGTGTCCTCCTGGAGCTTCTCGAGGCTCTGGCCGGTGTGCTTCCGGTAGATCTCGTTGAGCTGCTTCTTCATCCGGATGAACTCCTCGGCGTGGATCAGGATGTCGGTGGCGGTGCCCTCCATGCCGGCCAGAGGCTGGTGGATCATGATCCGGCCGTGCGGCAGGGCGTTGCGCTTGCCCTTGGCGCCGGCGGCCAGCAGCAGCGAGCCCATGCTGGCGCACTGGCCGATGCAGTAGGTGGCCACGTCGCACGAGACCCATTGCATCGTGTCGTAGATGGCCATGCCCGCGGTGACGCTCCCGCCCGGGCTGTTGATGTAGAGGTGGATGTCGGCCTTGGCGTCCTGGTGCGCCAGCACGAGCATCTGCGCCACGACCAGGTTGGCGACGTTGTCGTCGATGGCCGAGCCCAGGATGATGATGCGATCCTGGAGCAGGCGCGAGTAGATGTCCATCGCCCGCTCTTCGCGGCCGCTCCGCTCGATCACGATCGGGATCAGTGGCATGGGAGGCGTCCTTCTATGTCTCTCGGCGGCCGGTTGTCAGTCATCGGTTGTCAGTCGTCAGTTCCCAGTCGGAGAGGGCCGACGAACCCAGCACGCCGACGAACGACTTCCAATCTCCGTCTGAAGACTGATGACTGACAACCGATGACTGACGACTCACGAGGGCGGGGTCGCGTGGGCCTTGGCCTCGGCGTTGGGGATGTGCCCGACGACCTCGTCGACGAGGCCGTATTCCTTGGCCTGGATCGCGGTCAGGTAGCGGTCGCGCTCGGTGTCCTTGGCGATCCGCTCGATCGGCTGGCCGGTGTGCTTGGCCAGGATCTCGTTGATGTCCTTGCGGTTGTTGACGATCTCCTGCGCCTGGATCTCGATGTCGGAGACCTGGCCGCTGACCTGGCCGTAGGGCTGGTGGATCATGATCTTGGAGTGGGGCAGCGCGAAGCGCCTCCCCTTGTTGCCGCCGGCCAGCAGGACGGCGGCGCCCGAGGCGGCCATGCCGATGCAGTAGGTGGCCACCGGGCAGTCGATGAACTGCATCGTGTCGTAGATGGCCAGCGTGCTGCTGACGCTGCCGCCGGGGCTGTTGATGTAGAAGCTGATGCCCTGCGTGCGGTTCTCGAACTGGAGGAACAGGAACTTCATGACGGCCAGGTTGGCCGCGGCGTCGTTGATGACGCCCTCCAGGAAGATGATCCGGTTCTCCAGCAGGAGGTCGCCCAGGGTCATCTGCCGCTGCCGGGCGTAGTCGCGGTAGCGCTGGAGCGTCGGCGGGGCGAGCGGGCGTTCGGCGTGCATGGGGACGGTCCTTCGGGATCGGGGCCCAGGCCGTCGCGGCCGGTCGGGGCGGCGACGAGCCGGGCCGGGCTAGTCGGCACGAGGGGACGGGGCGGTCCGGGGCCCCGTCACCCGTTCGCTTCGCCGCCGGGGGCCGTCCGCGGCGGGCCCGTCGTCGGGGGCCGTCGCGGTGGTGGCGGTCTGGTCGAGCGTCTCGACCGCGTGCGCCTCCTCGGCGAGCGGGACCTCCTCGAACTTGACGTACTCCAGGATCCGGTCGAGCGCCTTGCGCTCGAGGATCTGCGAGGCCAGGGCGCTCGGCCAGCCCCTCCTTCTCGACCCGCGCCCGGACCCGCCGCGGGCTCTCGTCGGTGCGGGCCGCGATCGCCTCGATCTCGTCGTCGAGGTCCTCGTCCTCGACCTTGATGCCCTCGGCCTCGGCGACCTTCGCCAGCAGGAAGAACTCCTTCAGGCCCCGCAGCGTCGACTCGTGCGCGTTGGCGCGGACCTCGGCCTCGCGGGCGCGGATCTCGGAGTCGCTCAGGCCCTCCTGCCGCATGTCCATGATCAGGCGGCGGACCGTCGACTTCTCCTGGCGGCCGACCAGGTCGGCGGGCAGGTCGAACGGCGTCTCGGCCAGGAGCTGGTCGAGGACCTCGCGGCGGATCGCCTGCCGCTGCTGCGTCTTGAGCCGGCGCTCGAGCATCTCGCGCAGCGCCGTGCGGAGCTCGTCCCGGCTCTCGAAGCCGATCCGCGACAGGAACGCCGCGTCGACCTCGGGCAGCCGGAGCTGCTTGAGGTCCTGGACCTGGAAGGTCACCGCGACCGTCTGGCCGCGGAGCGCGGGGTCGGCCGACCCCGACCCGATCTTCGCCTCGGCCTCGCGGGCCTCGCCGGGGCGGGCGCCGGCCAACGCCTTGCCCACCTCGGGGACGCTGCCGTCCTGGAACCGCAGCTCGGGCTGGAGCCGGAACTGGATCTCCTTGACCTCGTTGAGCGTCTGGCCGTCGCGGTGGAACCGGATGTCGGCCGTGACGAAGTCGCCGACCTCGGCCCCCCCCTCGAGCTTGGGCACGAGCTGCGCGTACCGCTCCAGGAACGTCCTGAACTGCGCCTCGACGTCGGCGTCGGTGATCGTCTTGACCGGCCTCTTGACCGTCAGCGCCTTGTAGGCCGGCAGCGGGAAGTCGGGGCGGACCTCGACGTCCATCTCGAACCGCATCGGCCCCTCGTCGGGCAGCTCGATGGCGGCGAAGTCGAGGTCGGGCGTCGCGATCGCGTTGAGCTTGTAGTCGTCGTCGAGCTGCTCCAGGCAGCCCATCAGGAGGGTCGACTTGACCTGGTCGGAGACCTGCTTGCGGAACCGCTGCTGGACCAGCTCCTTGGGGCGCGGCCGGGCCGGAAGCCGGGGACGGCCGCCTCGCGCCGCAGGGTCCCGAGCGACTCGTCGAACTGGCGGTCGATCTCGGGGCGGGCGATCGCCACC
Organism: uncultured Planctomycetaceae bacterium; assembly: GCA_963708145.1. Taxonomy (GTDB): domain Bacteria; phylum Planctomycetota; class Planctomycetia; order Isosphaerales; family Isosphaeraceae. Next base: position 3,042,693 of record OY970189.1, read on the forward strand.
TTGAGGTGCTTCTTGCACGGGCCGACGTCGCTGATCTGGACGTCGAACGTCGAGCTTCCGCTTGGGCTCGTCCTGGCCCTCGGGGGTCGTCGGGGCGTCGGCCTCGGCGGTGGTGACGGGCGAATCGGGGTCGTGCTCGCCGGTGCTCATCGAAGGGCGTCCTCGGGGCCATCGGGCCGGGATGGCTTGGGACGCCATCACGCACCCGACGCGCTCGAGCGTAAGCCCCCGGCCCACCATCTCGGTGGCGATCGCGAACGAGAGCGGGAGATGGGATTTGAACCCACGACAACCACGTTGGCAACGTGGTGCTCTACCCCTGAGCTACTCCCGCGGATTGGCCGCCGCGCCGTCACGGGCGAGGCATTGCCTAGTATAAGGACGGGGGGCGGGATTTCAAGTCGTTTTCCCGGAATCACCCGCACCCTCGGGCCGTCCCGGAATCCATTTGCGTCTTCATCGGGCGCCAGATAGCCTAAAGATCGCCATCCCTTCGCACTTGCCTTGCCCCCCCTTTGTGGTGCCCAGGATCGCCGAACATGGATTATCAACTGCTCATCGTCCAGGGCCGCAGCAGCACGGAGGCGGTCAAGCTCGGCGACGGCGTGACGACCGTCGGCCGGCAGGACGATTGCCAGCTCCGGATCAAGTCGTCGCAGGTCAGCCGCAAGCACTGCGAGCTGTTCGAGAAGAAGGGCCTGCTGCTGGTCAAGGACCTGGGCAGCTCGAACGGGACGTTCGTCAACGGCAAGCGGATCCAGGACCAGCGGGTGCTCGAGCCCGGCGACGAGCTGACCATCGGCGGCGTCAAGCTGCGGGTCGCCAAGGTCGGCGAGCCGGTCCCCCCGCCCAAGGCCAAGCCCGCCAAGAAGCCCGGCGACACCGCGATCGTCGAGATGGTCGCCGCCGAGGCGGCGAGCGACGACGAGTTCGAGATCGAGTTCGACGCCGAGCCGTCCGCGGCGGACGGCGTCGGCGCGGCCCCGGCGGCGGCGGCGGCGCCCGCGCCCGCCCCCGCCGCGGCGGAGAAGGCCCCCGCCCCCGCGGCGGAGTCGGAGAAGGCCCCCGAGCCCGCGCCCGCGGCGGCCCACGAGGCGCCCTGGCCGACGACGCCATCGCCGACTTCCTGCTGGACATCAAGCTCGACGAGGATTAATCGCCGACCCGACCGGACCGGGCGCCGGCGCGGCCCCGCCGGCGCCGTCCGGCCTCCTCGGCCGCGTCGCTGAGGCATCCGGGCAACGGCCGTGTCGCCCTCCGGCAACCCGAGGGCGCTTTGATTTTGTATTCCGGGGTGCGGGACGCTAAAAATAGCTGTGACCCGACCTCCCCTGGGCCCGTCCCGAGGGGGCTCCGGACGATCCCGATCCATTGACTGACAAAGGCTGATTGCATGGCTCGACGGAAGACCTTGCCCGAGTCGGTGCGCGCCAAGTACACGCTGGCCGAGCGGCTCAGCGGCCTCCGCGCCGAGCTGTTCGGCGACCGCGGCGGGCCCGAGCTGGCGCGGCGGCTCGGCCTGCCGGTGCGGACCTGGTACAACTACGAGGCCGGGGTGACCGTCCCGGCCGAGGTGGTCCTGAAGATCATCGAGCTGACGTCGGTCGAGCCGATGTGGCTGCTCCACGGGCACGGCCCCAAGTTCCGCGACCCGGCCCGCGAGCGGCCCGAGCCGGGCGCGGCGCCGGCGACGGTCGGCGCGCTGCTGCGGACGGCGATCCAGCTCCTGGAGAAGGACGAGCAGGCCCGGCACGCGGCCCCCTTCGCGTCGAGGGCCGACGCCGCGGCGGCCGGCGAGGAGGGCCCCAACGGCCCGGACCACGTGGTCCTGATCTCGGTCGGCGACGCGTCGCACGAGTCGCTGACCTCGTCGTCGGGCCCGCATTACTTGGCCGCCCGCCGCGAGTGGCTCGACGCCGAGCGCGACTGCCGCTGCATCCGGGTCGCGGGCGACGCGATGTCGCCGATCGTCGCCGACGGCGCCTACGTCGCCTTCTCGAAGGCCGAGGACAGCCCCGCCGGCCTCGACGGCAAGCTGGTGGTCGCCTGGGTCGAGGGGCGGCCGGTGGTCCGATGGTTCCAGCACTGCGGCCGCTACGCCCTGCTCCGCGCCGAGAACCCGACGACCGCCCCCACCCAGATCCTGATCGACCTGGAGGGCCGCCCCGAAGACCGGCGGTTCCGCAAGGTCCTCTGGATCAACACGCCCCACTGAGCCGGGCCCCGGCCCCGCGGCCGGTCCGCGCCTCCGCCTCACTCGGCGAGCCCGACATCCAGGCAGGGCAGGATCATGACCTTGCCGTCGCCCATCCGGCCGGTCCGCGCCTGCGCGACGATCGTCCGGACGGCCGCCGCCGCGTCGCGGTCGTGGACGAACAGGGTGATCTCCACCTTGGGCAGGAACGAGGCGTTGTATTCGCTGCCGAGGTAGCGATGGAGCCGGTTCTTCTGGCGGCCGTAGCCCATCGCCTCGCGGACCGTCCCGCCGAGCACCTCGATCGCCTCCAGCGCGTCCAGGACGGCGCCGGCCCGGAACGGCTTGACCAGTGCGATGATCTGGACCACCCCGCCCCCTCCGCCCCGCTCCGCCGCCGGGACCGCCATCGCGCCGATCAGGGCGCCCTCCGCCGGGCCCATTGTACCAGGAACCGCGGGGGGATCGCCGACCGGGCCGGCGGAGGGCGCTTGACACGCGGCGCGCCCGGCCCGACAGTGGAGACAGGGCCCGGGGACGAAATCCGGGGCCCCGTGACGCGAGACCGGGGGATCGACCGCGATGCGACGGGTCCTGGCGACGATGGCGACCGCGGCCCTGCTCATCGCAGGCGGGTGCGGCAGCAAGAGCTATGACGAGCGGCTCACCCGCACGCTCGACGACATGCGCTACCGCAAGCGGCTCGACGAGAACCTGATGCCGGCGGTCGCCGGGAACAAGCTCGAACAGCTCCTGATCTACCTCCGCCCGCCCAAGAACCTGGACCAGGCCAAGGAGTTCCAGCTCACCCAGGTCGAGCCCGGCAAGTTCGACCTGGAGGCGACCTTCCTGGAGCCCGAGAAGCAGAGCCTGCACGTCCTGGCGCGTCGCAAGCTGAAGCCGTCGGCCAAGAAGAAGGGCGCGCCCACGCCCGCCGACACGGCGACCCGCGGCGAGTTCGTCGCCGACGTCCTGGCGCTGGTCAGCACCGTCTACCCGAGCTTTGACCTGGCGGCCAACAAGCTCAAGTCGGAGACCAAGAAGAAGCCGACGTCGAGCGTCGGCAACGACTTCAAGTGGACCGCCTTCCCGGCCGACGGCAAGAACGTCCAGATCTGGTTCTACAAGAAGGACGACTACGACGTCGCCCTGATCTTCGAGTATCCCACCGCGCAGCAGGCGAGCCTGTTCCCCAAGATCGGCCTGTGCCTGGAATCGTTCGCGGTGGGCGAGCGGGCCCGTCGCCAATTCGCCGGGCAAGGGGCCGAGGAGGAAGCGGCCCCCGGCGCGGCCGGAGGCGCGGTCGCCTTCTGATCGCGGCCGGTCGTCATCGCGGCCTGCGGACGAGGCGGCCCGGCGCCCTCCGCACGGGGGCGGGCCCGCGGCCCGCCCTTGGTGGGACGGGTCCGAGGGGCGGGCCTCCCAGCGGGGGCCGTCGCGCAGCAACTCGGCGCGGAGGACCGTCAGGTCGTCAGGTGCCTCGATCCCGATGCGCACCTGGCTCCCTTCCAGCTTCACGACGGTGATCCGGATCTCCGACCCGATCACGATCTGCTCCGAACGCTTCCGACTCAGAACCAGCATCCCATCCTCCGTGCCAGAATCTCGCGGGCCGGATCAGGTCGCGGCTCGGCCGAGCCCTCATTACGAATACGATCGTGATCCGAGGCCGTGACCCGACAGCGATTCACGGCGCGCGGCCCGTCGCGGCCTTCCGACCCGGGTCGAGCTCCAGCCGGATCTCCTTGAACCGGACCTCGGTCGGCGCCGCCCGGGTCGATCTCCAGGGCGAAGGTCCCGCGACGGGGGCCGGCCGGGTCGTCGAGACGGGCACACGGCCCGCCGTTGATCGCGATGCAGGACCCGGCCGCCGTCGGCGACGATCTCGCAGGTATTCCATTCACCCGCCTTGACATGCGCCTCGCCCGCCCCGGTCGCGAGCGGTCCTCGCCCGCCCTCCTCGGAGAGCGTGCCCCACCGGCCGGGTCCGATGTCGGCCCGATAGCCCTTGATCTCGCCGCCGGGCCGCGGCTCGCCCCGGAAGAGGATGCCGGCGCGGCCCCGGTCGCCGACGAGCTTGACCTGGAGCGTCAGCCGGAAGTCGCCGGCCAGCATCTCGCCGCGGAGGGACGCACCCCGCGACTCGCCGCGCGTCCGGCCGACGATCTCGCCATCCTCGACGGTCCAGGTGGCGTGGTCCCCCTCCCAGCCGGACAGGTCGCGGCCGTTGAAGAAGCCGAGGACGTTGTCGGGCGTGGCAAGCATCGGCACCTGCGACGGGGAGGCGAGGTAGGCGACCAGGGAGCGCACCTCGTGCTCCGACAGGGGCGTCCACAGGTCGTCGGGCATCATCGACTTGTCGCTCGGCCGTCGCTCCTCGATCTCCCCCTTGGGGATCACCACGATGTCGTTGGCCGAGACGAGCGTGACCGCGTCCTTGTCCTCGTCTCGGACGATCCCGGTCAGGACGCGGCCACTGGTGGTCGAGATGACGTGCGCCTGGTAGTCCTTGCCGATCAGGGCGTCGGGGTCGAGCACGTTGGCGAGCAGATAGTCGAGGTCGGCGCGATTCGAGCCGGTCAGGTCGGGTCCGACCTTGCCGCCGACGTCGAACAGGGTGTGGCATTGCTGGCACGTCCTGGCGAACACGGCGCGTCCCAGGGAGGGATCGGGGGGTTGGGCCGGCGGTCGGGTCAGCGTCGCCTTGTACCGGGCGATGAGCTTGGCCCGATCGGCGGTCGTCTCGCGGGCGGAGCCCCAGACCTGTCCGATCCGGCGGTCGAGCCCGGCGTCCTTGAGGGCGCGGAGTTGCCGGATGACGTCGGCCGAGAGGTCCCGGGCGGCGATCCGGCCCCCCTCGACGGCGGCCAGCAGGGCGTAGGCCGAGTCGGGCCTCGCGGCGAGCGTGTTCAGCGCATCGCGGCGCTCGGACGGGGTCAGCCGGGGGAAGGCGCCGACGAGCAGGCCGGGGGTCTTCGGATCGTCGTAGGAGGCCAGGGCGCGGATGGCCTGGCCGCGGAGGGACGGCTCGTCGAGCAGCGCCCGCAAGGTCGTGGGCAGGTCCGGGTCGCCCACTTTCAGCAGGGCCGCCAGGGCGGACTTGCGGTCGTCGAGGGGTCGGCCCCGGTCGGCCAGCACGCCCCGGACGCGCCCGGAGGCCCGCGGCTCGCCGAAGGTCAGCGAGAGTGCATCGACCTGGGGACGAACCTTGGGGTCGCCCGCGTCTTCCAGAGCCCGGGCCGTCGCGGGCCACGCCGGGGGCATGGCAACCCGCCGCCGTCCCTTCATCGCCTCGTTCAGCCCTTCCAGGAGCGCCAGGCGCGGCGCCGGGCCGCCCGTCTTGGCCAGGCGATCGACGACCAGGGCGACCGCCTCGGGCGTGCCGATCGCGACGACCCGGCGCGCCAGGAAGGAGCGGACCAGGGGGATCTTCGAATCGATCGCCAGCGACAGGGCGCGCGACGGGTCGGCCTCGGCCAGAGGCTCGGCCGCGTACCAGTCCATCAGGGGCAGGTTGGGGTCGTCGGCATCCTCGGCGTGCTTGAGGAGCCCGGCAAGGATCTCCCAGCGCCGGTCCAGCGGCAGCCGTTGCAGCGCCGAGGCCAGCGCGAGCCGGACCACCGGCGAGGGGTCGCCCTCCGCGGTCGCGGCCAGGATGTTCAACATCGCCGGATTCGGCGTCCCGGCCTCCAGCGCGGAGCCGGATGGCCCAGGCGCGGACGTGCGGGTCCCGATCTCCCGGGCACCAGAGGGTGTTCGGGATGATCGTGCTGTCCACCGCGCCCGATCGCGTGCAGCACCCAGAGGGCCCGGAGCCGCGACAGGTCGTTCGCATGATGGTTGAAGATCATCCGGAGCAATCCGACCGTCTCGGGGTCGGGGCCGCGCTCCTGGAGGATGCGGCGGGCGTGGCGGGCGAGCCAGTCGTTGCGGCTCGCGTGCAGCCCGACCAGGTCGGGGCTGCTCCTCCGGGCCAGGTCCACCGGGACCGCCTTCGCATCGCCGTACGACACCTTGAAGATCCGGCCGTTGGTGCGGTCGTGGCCGTCGATGTCGCGGTGGTGGCACTGGTTCTTGTCGTACCAGTCGATCATGTAGACGTTGCCGTCGGGCCCGGACTTCAGGCTGACGACCTGCGACCAGCGGTCGTTGGCCAGGAGGAAGTCGGGGGCGTGCGCGCCGACGAAGCCCGAGCCGCGGGGGACGAGGCGGTCGCGGTTGATCCGGGCGCCGTGGATGTTGTTCGTGAACAGCGAGCCGCGGTACTCGTCGGGCCAGGCGCCGCCGAGGTAGATCAAGGCGCCGGCGTGCGCGTGGCCTCCGCCGGCCTCCATCGTCGCCTTGGGCACGGCCGGGGTCTGTCCCCACCAGGCGTGCTCGCGGATGTTGCCGGCGTAGTGGCGGTGGTCGGCGATCGTCTTGATGTCGTCGTAGGTATACGGGTTGAAGTGCTGGCCCGCCTGCCTCTCGTAGCGACCGCCGGGGACCATGTGGTAGAGGTGCGGGATGACGCAGGCGGTCAGGAACGCCTCGCCGTGCTCGTCCCAGTCGAGGCCCCAGGGGTTGCTCGTGCCGTGGGCGAAGACCTCGAAGGTGTGCCGCGTCGGGTGGTAGCGCCAGATGCCCGCGTTGAGCGGCACCCGCTCGGCGTCGGGGTGCCGGGCTTGCCGACGCGAGAGTGGGTGAAGACGCCGTGGCAGCCGTAGAGCCAGCCGTCGGGCCCCCAGGCGAACGAGTTCAAGGTCTCGTGCGTGTCCTGGTAGCCCCAGCCGTCGAGCACGACGCGAGGGGGCCCGTCGGGCCGGTCGTCGCCGTCGGCGTCGGGGATGAACAGGAGGTTGGGGGCCGCGCCGACCCAGGCGCCGCCGAACCCGACCTCCAGGCCGCTGACGAGGTTCAGCCGCTCGGCGAAGACCGTCCTCTTGTCGAAGCGGCCGTCGCCGTCGGCGTCCTCGAAGATCAGGATGCGGTCCCTGGCCCGGTCGTCGGGCACGCGGACGGGGTACGAGTACGCCTCGGCCACCCAGAGCCGCCCGCGGTCGTCGAACGCCATCGCGATCGGCTGCACGACGTCGGGCTCGCCCGCGAACAGGGTGACCTTGAAGCCGTCGGGCACGGTCATCGCCGCCGCGGCCTCGGCCGGCGCGAGGCCCTCGTGCGCGAAGCCGTCGCGGGCCGGGGTCGCCGGCCCGGCCCCGAGCGCCGGCACCGCGAGCGCGGATGTCGCCAGCACGATGCGGATCATCCCAGGGATCGATTGACGCATTGTTCTCCCCACCTGTCGGGTCTCTCGTCCGGCTCAATTGCCCTCGGATCGACGATCTCATCATCGTCCCTGGCTGCGGGGATGACAACAGACCGGGACGGCCCGAGGGTCGCTGCCGCGACATTTCTTCTTGGAACCGGGGCGGCGATGGAGCATAGTGCCAGGGGTCGCGGCATTCCGCCCCCCAGCGCCATGAACACCCGGGATCTCATACCATGCGACGAACGATCGGCCTCGTGGGCATCCTGTCCCTCGTTTCGATGCTGGTCCTGCACCGCCCCTCGCCCGCCGACGAATTGGGGGCGGGGGTGGCGACGGTGGATATCACGCCGCCGACGGGGTACCGGATGGCAGGCTACTTCGTGGAACGGGTCAACACCGGCACGAAAGACCCGCTGATGGCCAGGGCGATCGTCTTCCGCCAGGGCGACCAGGCCGCGGCGCTGGTCTTCTGCGACCTGGTCAGCATCCCCGCCGACGTCGCGCGCCGGGCCGGGCGCGGGCGGCCGAGAGGACCGGAATCCCGGCCGACCGGATCGCCGTCGCCGCCACGCACAGCCACACCGGGCCGCTCTACCACGGCGTCCTCCGCCGGCACTTCCACGAGAAGGCGGTCGCGGCGCAGGGGCGCGACCCGCGCGAGGAGGTCGACTACCCCGCGCAGCTCGTCGAGAAGCTGGCCCAAGCCGTCTCTGAGGCCCGGGGGGCGATCGCGCCCGCCCGCCTCGAAGCCGGATTCGGCCGCGAATCGCGGCTGGCGTTCAACCGGCGATTCTACATGAAGGACGGCACCGTCCGGTTCAATCCGGGGGCGCTCAACCCCGACATCGTCCGCCCTGCCGGGCCGATCGACCCCGAGGTCGGGATCATCCTGGTCGGGCCCGCCTCGGGAGGCCCGCCGCGGGCCGGGCTGACCGTCTTCGCGATGCACCTCGACACCGTCGGCGGCACGTCGTACTCGGCCGATTATCCACATTACCTGGAGGCCGAGCTCCGCAAGGCCTTCGGGCCGAAGTTCGTCTCGCTCTTCGGCGCGGGCACCTGCGGCGACATCAACCACATCGACGTCTCGACCAAGACGCGCGCCAGCACCGAATCGCTCGGCACGCGGCTCGCCGAGACGGTCCTCGCGGCGCGCCCGGACCTCAAGCCCGTCAAGTCCCCGTCGCTGGCGGTCGCGACCGCGACCGTCGACGTCCCCCTGCAACGCCCGACCGAGGCGGAGGTCGCCGAGGCCCGCACGCTGATCGACCGGGTCGGGAACAAGTCGCTGCCGTTCCTGGAGCAGGTCCGGGTCGCGAAGGTGCTCGACCTGCACCAGAACTACCCCGACGCGACGGCCAAGCTGGACGTCCAGGCGTTCCGGCTCGGGCCCGAGCTGGCGATCGTGACCCTGCCGGGCGAGGTCTTCGTCGAGCACGGATTGGCCATCAAGCGCGGCTCTCCGTTCGCGACGACGCTCGTCGTCGAGCTGGCCAACGCCAGTCCCGCGTACATCCCGACCAAGAAGGCGTTCGCCGAAGGGAGCTACGAGGTCGTCAACTCCCGCGTTGCGCCGGGCGGGGGCGAGATGCTGGTCGAGGCGGCCCTGCGGCTGCTGAAGGGGCTGAAATGATGGGCCTCTCGCAGGGCGTGTGCAACGCGCCATCCCCGATCCCGATTCCGAAGATGGCGTGTTGCACACGCCCTGCGAGGATGACCAACTCTCGTCAGCGCCGCCACTCGTCAATCAACGAGGCGACCAGCGCGGTCCAGCCGGTCTGGTGCGAGGAGCCGAGGCCGGCGCCGTTGTCGCCGTGGAAATATTCGTAGAACAGGATCAGGTCGCGCCAGTGCGGGTCGTCCTGGAACTTGGTCGTGCCGCCGAAGACGGGACGGCGGCCCGATTCGTCGCGGGTGAAGATGCCGATCAGGCGGTCGGCCAGGCTGCGGGCCAGGACGTGGAACGGGACCGGCGCGTCGCCCGCGCCGGGGCAGGACACACCCAGCGAGTCGCCGTAGGCGGTCCCCAGCTTGCGGAGCGACTCGATCCAGAGGAAGTTGATCGGCATCCAGATCGGGCCACGCCAGTTCGAGTTGCCCCCCTTGAGCTTGTCGACCGACTCGGCCGGCTCGTACGACACGATGCGGCCGTCGTACTCGAACGGGTGCGCCTCGTGGTACTTCGACAGGCTCCGGATGCCGTAGTCCGAGAGGAACTCGCCCGGGTCGCCGATCCCGGCGATCAGGCGGCCGAGCTGCTCCAGGTTGAGGACCGTCAGGACGTGCGTCCTCTGGCCGTCGCGCTCGACGGTGTGCACCACGTCGCGGACGTAGTCGCTGCGGTTCCTCATGAACCAGTCGAGGTTGGCGCGGAACTCGGCGAACGGCTCGATCCAGTCCTCCTCCAGCCTCTCGACGGCGAACAGGGGGATCAGCCCGACCAGGGACCGGATGCGGAGCTTGCGGTACCGGCCGTCGGGGTAGCGCAGGACGTCGTAGAAGAAGCCGTCGCGGTCGTCCCAGAGCTGGTAGTCGCGGCTGCCCATGTTCTTCATCGCCGCCGCGACGTAGATGTAGTGCTGGAAGAACTTCGAGGCCATCGCCTCGTACACGCGGTTCTCCCTGGCCAGCTCCAGAGCGATCCGCATCAGGACCAGGCAGAACATCCCCATCCAGCCGGTCGCGTCGGACTGCTCGATCCACGACCCGTCGGCGCAGCGGACGCTGCGGTCGATGACCGTGATGTTGTCCAGCCCGAGGAAGCCCCCCTCGAAGATGTTGTTCCCCTCGCGATCCACCTTGTTGATCCACCAGGCGAAGTTGATCAGGAGCTTGTGGAAGCAGCGCTCGAGGAAGTCGCGGTCGGCCTTCCCCGACCGGATGCGGTCCATGTTGTACACCCGCCAGACGGCCCAGGCGTGGACCGGCGGGTTGAGGTCGGAGAACTCCCACTCGTAGGCCGGGATCTGGCCGTTGGGGTGCTGGAACTGCTCGAACAGGAGCGCCCAGAGCTGCTGCTTGGCGTACTCGCCGTCGATCAGGGCGAAGACGACGGCCTGGAAGGCGAGGTCCCAGGCGGCGAACCACGGGTACTCCCACTTGTCGCAGACGGTCATCACCCGCAGCGAGTTGAGGTGCCGCCAGTGCTCGTTGCGGATCGCCTTGCGCGACTCCGGGGGCGGCCAGTCGGGGTTGTCGCCGTCGAGCCAGACGTTCACGTCGAAGAGGTACGACTGCTTGGTCCAGAGCAGCCCCGCCAGCGCCTGGCGCTGGACGAGCCTCTCGTCGGCGGTCGCGCCGGGCTGGGCCAGGGCGTCGTAGAACTCGTCGGCCTCCGACGCGGCGCAGGTCGATCGTCGCGTCCACGTCATCCAGGGGCGCCGCCAGGCCGGCGCGGTCGGTCAGCCGGAGCCGGAGCACGGCCGAGCCGCCGGGCGGGACGGCGTCGAAGCGGTAGTGGATCGCGGCCTTCGTGCCGATCGGGACCGGGTTGGTGCAGGGCTCGCCGCTGGACCACCCGGCGGTGGAAGGCGTCCTTGACGAACGGCTTGCGGCTGTGCTGCCCCGGCCCGAAGACGCGGGGCACGTTCGTCTCGTTGTCGGTGAACAGCGGGACGCCGCCGTCGGGGGCGAACAGGACCCTCGGCCCGAGCCGATAGGAGACCGGGACCGTCGTCAGCTCCTCGACCTCGGAATCGTCGGTCGCCAGGCCGACGAAGCCCGGCCCCGACGGGCCCGGCGTGATCTCGGGCTCGGGACCCGGCCGGGGTCCCCACGACCAGGTGTTGCGGAACCACAGGTGCGGCAGGATGTGCAGGGGCGCCGCCGTCCGGGCCCCGGTTGGTCGCCGTGATCCGGATCGCGATGTCCTCCTCGGCCGGCCTTGGCGTACTCGACGACGATGTCGAAGTAGCGGTCGCCGTCGAAGATCCCGGTGTCGATCAGCTCGTACTCGGGGTCGCGCGACGAGCGGCGGCGGTTCTCCTCGACGAGCTCGCCGGTAGGGGAATTCCCCCTGCGGGTACTTGTAGAGGAACTTCATGTAGGAGTGGGTCGGCGTGTTGTCGAGGTAGAAGTAATACTCCTTGACGTCCTCGCCGTGGTTCCCCTCGGGGCCGGTCAGGCCGAAGAGGCGCTCCTTGAGGATCGGGTCGCGGCCGTTCCAGAAGGCGGGGGCGAAGACCAGGAGCTGGTAGCGGTCGCAGAGGCCGGCGATGCCGTCCTCGCCCCAGCGGTACGCCTTGCTCCGGGCCAGGTCGTGCGGCAGGAAGCCCCAGGCGTCGCCGTCGGGGCTGTAGTCCTCGCGGACGGTCGCCCACGAGCGGTCGCTCACGTAGGGCCCCAGCGCCGCCAGCGGGCCACGTCGTCGGGGCAGGCCCGCAGCCGTCGGTATTCCTGGGTCAGCCGCACCCGCTCGTATTCGTTCGTCATCCCGGCGTATCCCCGATGGCCCCGCGTCGCCGACCCCTCAAGCTTACGCCCCGGCCCGTATCGCGGTGGCCGATTCCCGACGAGCCGGTACAATCGGGGCCGGTCCGGAGGCCCGGAGTGGCGACGGCGGGAGGGGACGAGGCCGTGCGACGATCGAGGCGGCTGCGACGCGGGGCCCTGGCGGGCTGCCTCCTGGCGGCCGGCCTCGCGGCGGGCCCGGCCCGGGGCGAGCTCGTCTACTTCGCCCGGGGGGGCCGGGTGCAGCTGCCGGCCACGGTCCGGGGCGAGACAATCGTCCTGGAGACCCCCGATGGCCCCGTCGAGTTCCTCGCCGCGACGTGCGCAAGATCGTACCCGGATACCGGCCCGAACTGGAGTGGGCTTCGCGGCGGGAGCGGGCGATCGCGGGTGGGGCCGAGGACCGCTATCACGCCGCCTGGTGGGCCCTGGAGAACGGCCTGACGGCGCAGGCCGTCGCGATGGTCCGCGACGCGGCCGCCGCCGACCCCAAGCATCCCCCGGTCGCGCGGATGATCGCCGCCCTCGCGAAGCTCGACAGGCCCTGCACCGACCCCGACGTCGCATCCCTGGTCGAGGCGCTGGGCCCGTCGGCCCGCGTGGCGAGAGGCCCGCACGTCGTGCTCGTCCACCAGCACGCCGACGCCGACGCCGCCGAGCGGGTCGACTTGCTGGAGCGGGTCGTCACCAGCTATTACCTCATCTTCGCCTCGCAAGGGGTCGAGCTGCCGGCGCCGGCCCTGCGGATGCCCTCGGCCTGGTTCGCCGAGAAGGCCGACTACGTCGCCCACCTCCGCGCCGAGGGCGCCGCCGCGTTCGCGACCACCCGCGGCTACTACCACCCGACGCGGAAGGTCGTGCTCGCCTACGACGCCCGCAGCGACGACGACCAGAAGGCGGCTCGCGCGTCGATCGCGCGCCGCCGAGACGAGCTGCGCAGCCTGTCCGCCGCGATCGAGGCGGCGCCGCCCCGCAGCCGGGTCCGCCTGGCGCTCCCGGGCGAGGCCGACCGGGTCGCCTCGCGCGCCGAGGCGCGCCGGCTCGTCGGCGACTGGGGCCGCGAGCCTCGACCGCCGCCTCCTGCTGCTGGAGCTGGACCGCCGCGCCGTCGACCTCGGGACCGCGGCGCACGAGATGATCCACCAGGTCGCGGCCGAGAGCCGCCTGGTGGCGCGGCACGACGACTTCCCGCTCTGGCTCCACGAGGGCTTCGCCGCGCAGTTCGAGGTGGTCCGCGGCGGCCGATGGGCCGGGATCGGCCGCGCCCACGACCTCCGACTCCCCGACTGGCGCGCGGCGGCCGAGCCGGCGCGGCTCGCCCCGCTGGTCCAGGACGTCGGCTTCGGCCGCGGCTATCGCCGCACCCCCTACGCCCAGGCGTGGGCCCTGGTCTACTACCTCCGTAAGGAGCACCCCGAGCGGTTCCTCACCTTCCTCGACCTCCTCCGCGGCCCCGACCCGCCGCCGGGCCCGCGCGGCCCGCGCTACCTGGCCGCCTTCCACGAGGCCTTCGGCGACGACCTGGCCGACCTCGAAGCCTCATGGCGCCGCTACCTCGACGCCCTGCGCACTCCCCTGGAAGCCGAGGAGCACGCACCCGTCCCCGCGCTGAGGGCGGCCGTCGCCGCGCGTTGCCGCTTTCCAACATCCTGCCCAGCTTATCGCCCCATCATTGGCGACCGAATTTAAAGAACGATCGATCTTGATTCGACGGCGCATCCCGGTAAACTCTCATTGTAGCGTCAATCCATGCTACCATCGACCACCCCCGCCGGATCATGGATGCGGGCCGGGGAGGATCGTGGTGATTCCCGGTCCGGCTCGCGACGCCCTCACAATCGGAACAAGACGAAATCTCGATCTCCCGCGGGTCGCCCCGGCGGCCCGTGGCGGGACCGCCGAGCCCGAGCGACATCTTGAGGAGAGGACAGTCCCATGTTCATCGATCGGAATCCCCCCCGCCGTCGCGGGACTATCCCCCGGTGTTCGCGACGATGGCAGCCCCGGCTCGATCTGCTGGAGGACCGTCGGGTCCCGGACGCCGCGCTGGGGTACGCCCTCGGCGTGGGGGGCACCGGGACCGACCTCGGCCAGGCGGTCGCCACCGACGGCAGCGGCGACGTCTACGTCACGGGCCTGTTCTCGGGGACGGTCGGGTTCGGCGGCTCGACCACCCTGAACAGCAGCCCCGGTAGCGGCGCCGCGTTCGTCGCGAAGTACGACCCCTCGGGGGGCCTGGTCTGGGCCAGGGCGATCACCGCGACCGGCAGCACGGACGAGGGGAACGCGATCGCCGTGGGCCCCGCGGGCGACGTCTACGTCGCCGGCACCTACTCGGGCACGGCCAGCTTCGGCGGCGGGGTCACGCTCCCCGGCGGCTCGACCAGCAGCATGTTCGTGGCGCATTACGACGCCTCGGGCAACCTCGTCTGGGCGGACGCGGTCGGGGGGAGCGGCACCGCGGTCGGCCAGGGGATCGCCCTGGACGCGCGCCGACAACGTGTACCTGACCGGGTACTTCTCCGGCTCCGTCGACTTCGACCCCGGCCCCGCCGCGAACACGATCACCGCGACGGGCAGCGGCACGAACAGCTTCCTCGATGAAGCTCGGCGCCTCGGGGGCCTTCGGCTGGGCCCGGTCGTTCGGCAGCGGCGACGGCGAGATCGGCTTCGGCATCGCCGTCGACGCCGCCGGCAACGTCTACGGGACCGGCGTGTTCCAGAATACGGTCGACTTCGGCTCCGGCCTCAGCCTGACCAGCGCCGGCGGCCTCGACGCCTACGTGGTCAAGCTCGACCGCTTCGGCGACACCCTCTGGGCCGACGGGATGGGGGGCGCCTCGGACGACGGTGGGGTGGGCATCGCCGTGGACCCCTCGGGCAACGTCTACACCACCGGGTACTTCCAGGGGACCGCCGACTTCAATCCGGGCCCCGGCGTCGACGACCTGACCAGCGCGGGGGGCAAGGACGTCTTCGTCTCGAAGCTCGACCCGTCGGGCAACCTCGTCTGGGCGAAGCAACTCGGCGGGGCCTCGGACGACGCGAGCAGCGGCATCGCCGTCGACCCCGCCGGGAACGTCTACACGACCGGCTTCTTCGAAGGTACCGCCGACTTCGACCCCGGGGCCGGCACCCACGACCTGACCCCCAGCGGCGTGATCGACGCCTTCGTCTCGAAGCTCGACCCGTCGGGCAACTTCCTCTGGGCCGAGCACTTCGGGGGGCAGTACTCGACGGCCCTGGGCAACGGCATCGCCGTCAACCCGCAGGGGGTCGTCTACGCCACCGGCTTGTTCGGCCCCACCGGCTCGTACGGTGGCACGGTCAACTTCGACCCCGGCCCCGCCACGACCAACCTCACGAGCCAGGGCGCGCTACGACATCTACGTCGCGAAGCTGACGCAGCCCTCGACGTTCGCCCCCGCCGCCGCGGCCGACGGCACCGCGATCGACCCGACCGGGACCGGCTCGTTCACGAACCTCGCCACCGGAGGGCCGGCGCTCGTGGCCGAGGCGGGCGACCGAGGCCTCCTCCAGTTCAACATCTCTGGCCTCAACCCCACCGCCGCGATCGCCTCGGCGACCCTCGTCCTGCCGGTCTCGCAGGCGCAGTACGGCGCCTCGCAGGCGGGCGCCGTCGCGACGATCCTCGGGTACGGCGGCAGCGGCACCCTATCCGCCTCCGATGCCACCTCGGCGTCGCGGGTCGTCGGCCAGCTCGTCGCCTCGGCCCCGGGCGAGGTCGCCGTCGCGATCGACCCGGCGTTCCTCGCGTCGCTGCGCGGGCAGGCGTCGTTCGCCGGGTTCGTGGTCGAGTTGACCGACGGCCAGTCGCTCACGCTGACCAGCGCCGAGGGGTCGAGCACGACCCCGCCCCCGATGCTCTACGTCGAGTACGCGCCCCCGTACACCGCCCCCACCCTGACCGCGGCGCCCGACGTCTACAGCGTCCCCGAGAACGGCTTCTTGACCGTCCCCGCGGCCTCGGCGTCTTCTCCAACGACACCGACCTCAACCACGCCTCGCTCTCGGCCACCGTGGTCGCGGGCCCGTCGCACGGGACGCTCTCGCCCCTCGTCAATGGCGGGTTCAACTACGCGCCGGCGGCCAACTTCAGCGGCATCGACACCTTCGCCTACCGCGTCTCCGACGGCTCGACGACGGCCGTCGCTGTGGTCTCGATCGTCGTGAAGCCGACCGCCGTGGTCGTCGACAACGATGGCGCGGGCTTCGCGACGGCCGGGTTCTGGAACACGGTCGCGGGCAACGGCGGCGACAACAACGACTTCCGCTACGCGCCGGCGGGCACCGGGAGTGCCACGGCCACCTGGACGGCGTCCGGGCTGGCGCCGGGCACCTACAACGTCGAGGTGACCTGGACCAACAACGGCCAGCGCGCCAGCAACGCACCTTATCAGATCTACGACGGCGGCACGCTGCTGGCCACCGTGCGGGTGGACCAGCGCCAGGTGCCGACGGGCGTGACGGCCAACGGCTCGGTCTTCCAGAGCCTGGGGACGTTCCAGGTCAGCAGCGGGACGTTGCAGGTCGTCCTGGGCAACGACGCGAACAGTTACGTCGTCGCCGACGCCGTGCGGGTCGTGCCGACGACGCCCGCCCCCCAGGTCATCGACAACGACGATGCAGGCTTCGCGACGGCCGGATTCTGGAACACCGTCAGCGGCAACGGCGGCGACAACGGCGACTTCCTTTACGAGCCGCCGGGCAACGGCAGCGCCACGGCCACCTGGACCTCGGCAGCGTTGGCGCCGGGTATCTACGACGTCGAGGTGACCTGGACCGACAACGGCCAGCGCGCAGCAACGCGCCCTACCGCATCTACGACGGCTATGACCTGCTGGCCACCGTGCGCGTCGACCAGCGGCAGGCGCCGTCGGGCGTGACGGTCAACGGGACGGTCTTCCAGAGCCTGGGCGCGTTCCAGGTCAACAGCGGGACGCTGCGGGTCGTCCTGGGCAACGACGCCGACAACTACGTCATCGCCGACGCCGTGCGGGTGAACCCGGTCCCATCCCTGGCGACGGTCGTCGACAACGATGATGCGGGCTTCGCGACGGCCGGCTACTGGAATACGGTCGCGGGCAACGGCGGCGACAACAACGACTTCCGCTACGCGCCGGCGGGCGACGGCAGCCTCACCGCGACCTGGCAGCAAACCGGCCTGGCGCCGGGCACCTACGACGTCGAGGTGACCTGGACCAACAACGGCCAGCGCGCCAGCAACGCACCCTATCAGGTCTACGACGGCAGCACGCTCCTGGCCACCGTGCTGGTCAACCAGCAGCAGGCGCCGTCGGGCGTGACGGTCAACGGGACGGTCTTCCAGAGCCTGGGTGTGTTCCAGATCGCCAGCGGCACCCTCCGCGTCGTCCTGGACAACGACGCGAACAGCTACATCATCGCCGACGCCATGCGGATCGTCCCGGCACCGCCCCCGACGCAGGTCGTCGACAATGACGATGCGGGCTTCGCGACGGCCGGGTTCTGGAACACGGTCGCGGGCGCCGGCGGCGACAACAACGACTTCCGCTACGCGCCGGCGGGCGACGGCAGCCTCACCGCGACCTGGCAGCAAACCGGCCTGGCGCCGGGCACCTACGACGTCGAGGTGACCTGGACCAACAACGGCCAGCGCGCCAGCAACGCGCCCTACCGCATCTACGACGGTAATACCCTCCTGGCCACCGTCCGGGTTGATCAGCGCCAGACGCCCTCGGGCGTGGCCGTCGGCGGGTCGATCTTCCAGAGCCTGGGCACGTTCCAGGTCAGCAGCGGGGCGCTGCGGGTCGTCCTAGGCAACGACGCCGACAACTACGTCATCGCCGACGCCGTGCAAATCGTCCCGGTGCCGCCGCAGGTGGCGATCGTCGACAACAACGACGCGAACTTCACGACGGCCGGGTTCTGGAACACGGTCGCGGGCGCCGGCGGCTACAACAACGACTTCCGCTACGCGCCGGCGGGCGACGGCAGCTCCACCGCGACCTGGCAGCAAACCGGCCTGGCGCCGGGCACCTACGACGTCGAGGTGACCTGGACCAACAACGGCCAGCGCGCCAGCAACGCGCCCTACCGCATCTACGACGGCACCACGCTGCTGGCCACCGTGCGGGTGGACCAGCGCCAGGTGCCGGCGGGCGTGGCCGTCGGCGGGTCGATCTTCCAGAGCCTGGGTGTATTCCAGGTCAGCAGCGGGACGTTGCGGGTCGTCCTGGGCAACGACGCGGACAGCTACGTCATCGCCGACGCGATCCGCATCGTGGCCAGCGGCAGCTGAGGCGCCGGCGAGACGCGCGGGCCGCATCGGTTTCGAGACGGTCGATCACGATCGGACGCGGCACCCCGGATCGCGCCCCGGGGTGCCGCGTCCGATCGTCCGTATCGGGCCCGGAAAATGTTGGATTTCGGGGCGCCCGGGGTTTACAATGCGCTCGCCTCGGTCCGATGAAGAGGGGCGAACGCCGCCAATTCGACCGAGGACCCCGCCCGGATCGCCCGAGAAACCGCAGGCCCCCACCGCGAAGCACGAGACCGTCTCAACCCGGAGGACGTGATGGCGCTGAGGCACGGCGCGGCGATCGCGATGGTCGCGACCCTGGTCGCGATCGGGCCCCGGCGCGCGGCGACGAGCCTTCGGCGGCGCAGCTCAAGTTCTTCGAGGAGCAGGTCCGCCCCCTGCTGGTCGAGCATTGCCAGAGGTGCCACGGCGACCAGAAGCAGAAGGGGCACCTGCGGCTCGACTCGCTCGCCTCGATCCTCAAGGGGGGCGACGGCGGCCCGGCGGTCGAGCCCGGCAAGCCCGATGAGAGCCTGCTGGTCGAGGCCATCAACTACGACGGCCTGGAGATGCCCCCCACCGGCAAGCTCGACGACGCGCAGGTCGCCGTCCTGACCCGCTGGGTCGCGATGGGGGCCCCGTGGCCGGCCGCCGACCGCGACCGGCCGAGGCAGGCCACCGGCGCGGCGAAGATCACCGACTCCGACCGCGCCTTCTGGGCCTTTCGCCCGCTCTCCGCGCCCGCCGCGCCCGTCGCGGACCGCGACTCCTGGTCGCGGAACCCAGTCGATCGGTTCGTCTTCGAGAAACTCCGCGAGCAGGGGCTCGCCCCCGCCCCCGAGGCTGACCGCCGCACCTTGATCCGCCGCGCCTCGTTCGACCTGCTCGGCCTGCCGCCGTCGCCCGAGGAGGTTGAGGCGTTCCTGGCCGACCCGTCGCCGACGGCCTACGAGGCGCTGATCGACCGCATGCTCGCCCGCCCCGAGTACGGCCAGAGATGGGCCCGGCACTGGCTCGACCTGGTCCGCTACGCCGAGTCGGACGGCTTCCGCGCCGACGCCTACCGCCCCGACGCCTGGCGCTACCGCGACTACGTCGTCCGCGCGCTCAACGACGACAAGCCCTACGATCGGTTCGTGGCCGAGCAGCTTGCCGGCGACGAGATCGCGCCCGACGACCCCGAGATGCGGGTCGCCACCGGGTTCCTCCGGCTCACCCCCTACGAGCACAACCAGCGCGACGTGCGCGGGCAGTGGTCCGACCTGCTCAACGACCTGACCGACGTGGCCGGCGAGGTCTTCCTCGGCCTGGGGATCGGCTGCGCCCGCTGCCACGACCACAAGTTCGACCCGATCCTCCGCGACGACTACTACCGCCTCCGGGCCTTCTTCGCCCCGATCCAGCCCCGCGACGACCTGCCCCTGGCCACCCCCGAGGAGCAATCCGGCTACCGCGAGGAGCTCGCCCGCTGGGAGGCCGAGACGGCCGCCATCCGCGACGAGATCGCCGCGATCGAGCGGCCCGTCCGCGACGCCGTCGCGAAGGGTGCCCTCGACAAGTTCCCCGAGGACATCCAGGCCGTGCTCCGCAAGCCGGAGGCCGAGCGGTCGCCCCTGGAACGGCAGCTCGCCGGACTCGCCTACCTCCAGGTGATCGAGGAGTTCGACAAGCTCGACGCCAAGCCCGAGAAGACCTCCGCCAAGTTCAAAGGGGACCAGAAGGCGCGCCATCGAGGAGCTGAGGAAGCGCCTGGCCGAGTTCGACCGCGACAGGCCCGCCCCGCTCGCCTCGGTGCGGACGGCCACCGACGTCGGCCCGGTCGCCCCGCCGACGGTGATCCCCGGCGACCGCACCGGCCGGGAGATCGGCCCCGGCTTCCTGACGGTCCTCGACCCCGGCCCGGCGCCGGTCCCTCCGCCGTCCGCATCGGCCTCGACCACGATGCGGAGGGCGACGCTGGCCCGCTGGCTGACCCGCCCCGACAACCCCTTGACGACCCGCGTCATCGCCAACCGGATCTGGCAGTATCACTTCGGCCGCGGGCTGGTGGCCACGTCGAACGACTTCGGCCGCGTGGGCGAGCGCCCCAGCCATCCCGAGCTGCTCGACTGGCTGGCGTCGCGGTTCGTCGGCGACGGCTGGAGCTTCAAGAGCATGCACCGGCTGATCATGAACTCGGCGACGTACCGCCAGTCGTCGCGGCCGTCGTCGCCCGAGGAGGCGCTCCGGAAGGACCCGGAGAACCGCCTGTTCGGCCGCGCCGGCGTCCGCCGCCTCGACGCCGAGATGGTCCGCGATGCGATGCTCGCCGCCAGCGGCGAGCTCGATGGCCGGATGGGCGGGCCCGCGGCGGAGGCATCTTCGACGCGTAGGACGATCGACACGAAGGTCGTCCGCAACTGCGCGCGACGACCTGCTCGACGCCTTCGACGCGCCGGGGGGCTTCCTGAGCACCGCGCGTCGCAACGTGACGACCACGCCCACGCAGGCGCTTCTGCTGATCAACGGCCCCTGGCCGCTGGCCCGCGCCAAGGCGCTGGCCGCGCGGCTCCTCCGCGAGGTGCCCGACGGCGACCGGGCGCGGGTCGACCGCGCCTACCGCGTGGCCTTCGGCCGCCCGCCCGACGACTCGGAGATGGCCGACGCCGTCGAATTCCTCGACCGCCAGGCCGGGCTCGCCCCGGCGCGCCCCGCGACGCGGCGCTGGTCGACCTCGGCCACGCGCTGCTCAACGCGAGCGAGTTCCTGTATGTTGAGTGATCGGATCGCGGCCCTCTCCCGGCCGCGGCGAGGCCCGTCGCCTCGCCCGCCTTGACTTCAACCGACCCCGAGGGATTCATGAACGCCCCGCCTTTCGACCCGTCGCACCGCTCGATCGGCCCCGCGTCCGCGCGCTGGCAGCCTCCCGAGCACGACCTGATCGGCGTGGGGTCGCCTTCGCGGCGCTGGTTCCTCCGGGCGGGCCTGCGCGGGATCTCGGGGATCTCGACGGCCGCGCTGCTGCGGCTCCAGGCCGAGGCGGCGACGGCGGGCCGGCCGGGGCGGGGCGGGGCGGACCGGAAGTCGGTGATCCTGTTCTGGCTCTCGGGGGGTCCGAGCCACCTCGACATGTGGGACCCCAAGCCGTCGGCCCCCGCCGAGGTCCGTGGGCCGTTCGGGACGATCCCGACGCGGCTGCCGGGCGTGCGGTTCTGCGAGCACCTGCCGCGGCAGGCGGCGATCGTCGACAAGCTGACCGTGATCCGCTCGATGGACTGCTCGGCCAGCAACCACACGCCGATCACGATGCAGGCGGGCAACCCGCTGGCCCGACGCACCGACGACGGCCGCGACGGCGGCGGCTATCCCTCGATGGGCTCGGTGGCGGCCAAGTTCCGCGGCCCGGTCGACCCGACGCTGCCGGCCTTCGTCGGCCTGGCCGACAGCTGGAAGGCCGACGTCTGGGGCGCGGGCAACCTGGGCCGGGCGTTCCAGCCGGTGTCGGGGAGCGACCTGGCCGGCCGGTTCGCCCTGCCGACGGGCCTGACGGCCGACCGCCTCGCCGACCGCGAGGGGCTCCGCCGCGGGTTCGACGCGATGCGCACCTCGTTCGAGGCGAGCGGCGCGATGGACCAACTCGACGGCTACAGCCGCCAGGCGGTCGAGATGATCACCTCGGGCAAGGCCCGCGCGGCGTTCGAGGTCGACAAGGAGGACCCCCGCCTGCGCGACTCCTACGGCCGCGACAGCCTCGGCGAGAAGGCCCTGCTGGCGCGCCGGCTGGTCGAGGCCGGGGTGCGGTTCGTGCTGGTCAGCGGCGCCTGGGGCTACTTCGACCACCACGGCGACAGCGTGGTCTGGAAGGGGATCGAGAAGGGGCTGACGCCGATCCTGCCCCGCGTCGACCAGGTGCTGGCCACGCTCGTCATGGACCTCGAGCAGCGCGGGCTGCTCGACGACACGCTCGTGATCATGATGGGCGAGTTCGGCCGCTCGCCCGGTCATCAACCGCGACGCCGGGCGCGACCACTGGACCAACGTGATGTCGCTGGTCCTGGCCGGCGGCGGCCTGCGCCACGGCCAGGTCATCGGGGCCACCGACCGCAAGGGGCACTCGGTCGCCGAGCGCAAGGTCACGCCGCAGGACCTCGCCGCGACCGTCTTCACCCACCTGGGGATCGACCTCTCGGCGCAGTGGGTCGACGCCCAGGGCCGGCCCTTCCCGATCGTCACCGAGGGGGGCCTGCCCATCCCCGAACTCTTCTGAGCCGGAAGGCAGGTGCCGCGATGACCGGACGCCAGGGCGATCCGCACGGGCCGATCCCGCACCGGACCACCCCGCTCACCCGGCGGGATTGGCTGCTGCACGGCGGGGCCGGGTTCGGTGCGCTGGGGCTGTCCTACCTCCTGGGCGCCGATGCGCGCGGGGCGTCGGCCGCGACGGCGCCGGCGTGGCGCCGCGCGGCGACGGCCAAGAGCTGCATCTTCCTGTTCATGGAGGGCGGGCCGAGCCACATCGACCTGTTCGACCCCAAGCCGAAGCTCGACGAGCTGGCCGGCCAGCCGCTGCCGGAGAGCTTCGGGACGGTGATCACGCCGATGGGCGAGGGCGGCTCGCCGCTCCTGCCCTCGAAGCGGGCGTGGAAGCGGCACGGCCAGGGCGGCCTGTGGGTCTCCGACTGGCTGCCGCACATCGCCGGCGTGCGCCGACGACCTGGCGGTCATCCGCTCGTGCTGGGGCAACGGGCTGAACCACGTCGGCGGCGTCTGCCAGATGAACACCGGCTCGACGCTCGCCGGCCGCCCCTGCCTGGGGAGCTGGGTCTCCTACGGCCTGGGGACCGAGAACGCAGAACCTGCCCGCCTTCGTCGTGCTCCAGGACAACCCGCAGGGCCAGGTGGCCGGCGGCCCGCGCAACTGGGGATCGGGCTTCATGCCGGCGGTGTACCAGGGGACCCGGCTCCGCAACGGCAACGACCCGATCCCCAACCTGGCGACCCCCAAGGAGGTCGGCGACGCCCGCCAGCGGGGCAAGCTCGAATACCTCGACCGCCTCAACCGCCGCTTCGCCGAGGCTGCGCCCCGAGCAGACCGAGCTCGACGCCCGCATCAAGTCAGCTACGAGCTGGCCTTCCGCATGCAGGCCGAGGCCCCCGAGGCGGTCGACCTCGCCCGCGAATCGGCCGCGACCAACGCCCTGTACGGCCTCGACCGGCCGGAGACCGCCACCTTCGGCCGCAAGTGCCTGCTGGCGCGGCGGCTGGTCGAGCGCGGCGTGCGGTTCGTCCAGCTCTACCACGGCGCCGGCAGCAAGTGGGACGCGCACGCGGGCCTGGAGAAGAACCACGCGGGCCTCTGCCGGTCGATGGACCGGCCGGTCGCCGGGCTGCTGAAGGACCTCAAGCGGCGCGGGCTGCTCGACGAGACGCTCGTCGTCTGGGGCGGCGAGTTCGGCCGCACGCCGATGTCGGAGAAGGGGGACGGCCGCGACCACAACCCCTACGGCTTCACGATGTGGATGGCCGGCGGCGGCGTCCAGGGGGGCCGCACCATCGGCAGCACCGACGAGGTCGGCCTCCACGCCGTCGAGGACCGCCTCCACGTCCACGACCTGCACGCCACGATCCTGCACCTGATGGGCGTCGATCATTCTCGGCTGGTGTTCCGCGTCCAGGGCCGCCCCGAGCGCCCCACGCTCAACGAGGGGACCGCCTTCGAGCGGATCACCACCGGCTGAGCGGGTTCGTCCTCAGAGCTTCCCCGGCGGCCGGACGTTCTTGCCCGTGCGGCCCGTCGCCGCGTCGCCCAGGTCGTCGCGCGCCTGCTCGGCCAGCCGCGAGAGCCTCAGGACGACCTCGGGGTGCTTCGCGGAGACGTCGGTCGTCTCGCCGGGGTCGGCCTCCAGGTCGAATAGAGCGGGGCCGATCTCGCGATCGACGTAGGGCCCGGCTTGCCGCCCGAGCCGGGCCGATCCTTCAGGCTGCGGTACTTGTGCGGCAGGTGCAGCTTCCACCGGCCGCTGCGGACCGCCTGGAGGTCGCGCCCCCAGTAGAAGTAGAGCGCCTCGTGCGGCGACCGGGCCCCGGGCCGGCCCGACAGCAGGGGCCAGATATCCCGGCCGTCGATGGGACGGTCGGCGGGCAGGTCGGCGCCGGCGAGGCGGGCGAAGGTCGGCAGCAGGTCGATCGTCATCGCCGGCTCGCGGCAGACCGTCCCCGCCGGGATGTGCCCCGGCCACCGCGCCACGAACGGCTCGCGCACGCCCCCCTCGAACGAGGTCCCCTTCCCCTCGCGGAGGGGGCCCGCCGAGCCGGCGTGGTCGCCGTACGACAGCCACGGGCCGTTGTCCGAGGTGAAGATGACCAGCGTCCGGTCGTCGAGCCCGTGCTCCTTCAGCGCCGCGAGGACCCGGCCCACCGACCCGTCGATCTCGGCGATCACGTCGCCGAACAGCCCGCGGAAGGTCCGCCCCGCGTAATGCGACGAGACGTGGAGCGGCACGTGCGGCATGCTGTGCGGCATGTAGAGGAAGAAGGGCCGGTCCTTGTTCTTCTCGATGAACCGCAGGGCGCGCTCGGTGTACCGCATCGTCAGCTTCGCCTGGTCGGGGTTGAGCTCGACGGTGGCCTCGCCGTCGATCAGGGGCAGGTCGGGGAATGAGCGGTTGGTCGGGTGGTTCGGCCACATGTCGTTCGAGTAGGGGAGCCCGAAGTACTCGTCGAAGCCGTGCCGGGTCGGCAGGAACTTGGGGTGGTGGCCCAGGTGCCACTTGCCGACGATCGCCGTGGCGTAGCCGCGCGCCTTGAGGACCTCGGCGATCGTCGTCTCGTCGGCGTTGATCCCGATCTTCGACCCCGGCCCCAGGCGCCGAGGATGCCGAGTCGGTTCGGGTAGCAGCCGGTCAGAAGCGCCGTGCGCGAGGCGGAGCAGACCGCCTGCGCGACGTAGAAATCGGTGAGCTTGACCCCCTCGGCGGCGAGCCGGTCGATGTTCGGCGTCGTGTAGCCCTGCGCGCCGAAGCAGCCGACGTCGCCGTAGCCCAGGTCGTCGGCGAAGATCAGGACGATGTTCGGCGGGCGGTCCGGCGCGGCACCCGACGACGGTCGTGGTGCCGCGACGGCGGCGAGGGCCGACAGCCCGATCAGGGCGGCGATCCGCGATCTCATGATTCCGCTCTCCTCGCAGGGCGTGCGCAACACGCCGTCGGCACCTCTGAAGATGGCGTGTCGCGCACGCCCTACCGTGCGGCCTGGAACCGCCCCAGTTGCGGGTCGGCGGTCGTCTCCATGTGCGCCCGCAGGATCGCCTTCATCCGGGCGATCTCGGCCCGATAGCGGGGGTCGTCGATCAGGTTGTGGCGCTCGTCGGGGTCGGTCGTCAGGTCGTAGAACTCCTCGGCGCGCGGAGGATGTATTGCCGCACGCGGTCCCGGATGCGAGGGTCCGACTCGCCCGCGGCGGCCATCGCCTTGTACGAGAGGCCCGACATCGCCTCGACCTTGAACTCGGTCTTGCCGTCGGGCCAGGCGTTCCAGATATAGGCGCGGGACTTCGTCCGCACGCATCGTCCGGGGAAGCTCCTGCCGCTGTTGACGGTGTTGACGTGCGTGACGACGTGGTCGCGCCCCTCCTGGGCCTCGCCCCGGATCAGGGGCAGGAGCGACCGCCCGTCCAGGCCGTCGGGCCGGGGCACCCCGAGGACCTCCAGCGCGGTGGGCATGACGTCGACGCTGCTGACCATGTCGTCGCGATCGACGACGGGCTTGCCCATGCCCGGCCATCGGAGCAGGAGCGGCGCCCAGGTCCCGTTGCGGTACACGGTCGCCTTGGAGAGCGGGAACGACATCCCGTGGTCGGACAGGAAGATCACCGCGGTCCGGTCGGCCTGGCCGGAGGCGTCGAGGGCCGCCACGAGCTCGCCGAAGGTCGCGTCGAACCGCCTGACGCTCGAGAAGTATTGCGCGACCTCCTTGCGGACGTCCGGCACGTCCTCCAGGAACGCGGGCACGGCGACCTCCGACGGGGCATACGGCTTGACCGCGGTCTCGTCGGCATCGTCCCTGGCCTTGTTGGCCTCCTTCCTGGCCTTCTTCTTGGCGGCGACCTTGAGCTGCGCCGCGCCGAGGAAGGGGCGGTGCGGGTCGGTGATGTTGGCGTTGATGAAGAACGGCCGTCCCTGCCGCGGGCGGTGACGATGGCCAGTTCGAAGTGGGCCCGCATCGCCTTCGGGCCCTTGCCCGAGCCGGTCAGGGCCAGCGACCAGGGGAACTTCGCCTTCGGCATCATGTGCTCGACCTTGTTGATGGCCGCCGTGAAGTAGCCCCGCGCCGCGAGCACCTCGGGCAGGGTCGGGACGTCGGCCCGGATCGGGTTGAACCCCAGGGCCCCGTTGCGGTGCGGGACGCGCCCGGTCATCAGCGCCGACCGCGACGGCTGGCAGATCGGCGCCGAGGCGTGGCACTGCTCGAACCGATGGCAGGTGGCGGCGAACGCATCGACGTGCGGGGTGGCCCCCAGCGTCGAGCCCATCCAGCCCATCGAGTCGCCGTTCAGGTCGTCGGCGGTGATCAGCAGCAGATTCAAGGGCTCGGCCCCCGTCGCCGCGACCGCCCCGGACGCCATCGCCGCCAGCATTGCCGCGGCCCGCAGCATCGCTCGCGTCATGATCGGCCTTCCCGTTTCGAGATGATCTTCCTTCGCGGGTTCGACCCCAAGCCCAGGATACCCCGGCGGCCCGTCGCGGGCACCTCTTTTCCGCCGGCCCGTCGCGGGCGAAGCCTCGGTTGTGCGCAGGCGCGCGGTGTGCGACGATGGGCGACGCCCCGCGGGATCGCCGCCGCGGCCCGACGAGGACCCTTCCGGCCCGATTCGTGGAGATCAATCGATGGACGTTCGCCGCGTGGCGTCGCTCAAGACCGCCGAGGAGTTCCGCCGCGCCCTGGACCGGCTCGGAGTCGTCCTGGCGTTCGACGAGGTGGTCGAGGCCGGCCCCGACGCGCCGCTCGCCCGGCCCTACCGCTGGCGAGGCGGGACCGTGGGCAATCGGTTCGCGATCCTGCCGATGGAGGGCTGGGACGGCCAGGAGGACGGCAAGCCCTCCGACCTGACCCGCCGCCGCTGGGAGCACTTCGGCATCAGCGGCGCCAAGCTGATCTGGGGGGGCGAGGCGGTCGCCGTCCGCCACGACGGCCGCGCCAACCCGAACCAGCTCCTGATGAACGACGCCAACCTCGCCTCGATCGAGCAGCTCCGCGAGATCCTCGTCGCCGCGCACCGCGAGCGGTTCGGGCGCGACGACGACCTGTACATCGGCCTGCAACTGACCCACTCGGGCCGCTTCTCGAAGCCGAACGACAAGAGGCGGCTGGAGCCGCAGATCCTCTACCGCCACCCCTGCCTCGACCGCAAGTTCGGCCTGTCGGGCGACGAGCCGGTGATGACCGACGAGGCGATCGACCGCCTGATCGGCGACTTCGTCCGCGCCGCGGCGCAGGCGCGGAAGGCGGGCTATGCGTTCGTCGACGTGAAGCACTGCCACGGCTACCTCGGCCACGAGTTCCTCTCGGCCGTCGACCGCCCCGGCCGCTACGGCGGGAGCTTCGAGAACCGCACGCGGTTCCTCCGCGAGGTCGTGGCGGGCATCCGCGCCGAGGCGCCGGGGCTGGAGGTCGGCGTCCGCGTGAGCCTGTTCGACTTCATCCCGTTCCAGCCGGGCCCCGACCGCATCGGCGAGCCGATGCCGATGCCCGGCGAAT
This sequence comes from uncultured Planctomycetaceae bacterium, assembly GCA_963708145.1. Lineage (GTDB taxonomy): Bacteria > Planctomycetota > Planctomycetia > Isosphaerales > Isosphaeraceae. Next base: position 3,070,619 of record OY970189.1, read on the forward strand.
CCTATCGCCACGCCTTCGGCGGCGACTCGACCGGCCTGGGGGTCGACCTGGCCGAGCCGTCGCGGTTCCTCGACCTGCTCTCCGAGCTGGGCATCCACTGGGTCTGCACGACGGGGGGCAGCCCGTACTACAACCCGCACATCCAGCGCCCCGCCGCGTTCCCCCCTCCGACGGCTACCTGCCGCCGGAAGACCCGCTCGTCGGCGTGGCGCGCCAGATCGACGTGGCGACCCAGCTCAAGCAGCGCCATCCCGACCTGGCGCTCGTCGGCACGGGCTACACCTACTTGCAGGAATGGCTGCCCAACGTCGGCCAGCGCGTCCTCCGCGACGGCGGCGCCGACTTCATCGGGATCGGCCGCCTGGTCCTGTCCTATCCCGAGTTCCCCGCCGACGTCCTGGCCGGCGGCACGCCGGCGCGCAAGAAGGTCTGCCGCACCTTCAGCGACTGCACCACCGCGCCCCGCAACGGGATCGTCTCCGGCTGCTTCCCGCTCGACCCGTTCTACAAGGGGCTCCCCGAGGCCGAGGAGCTCGCCCGCGTCAAGCGCCCGCCCGAGAAGGCCGGAGCGTGACGGGCGCGATCTCTCGCAAGGCGCGCTGCAACTCGCCTTCCTCAGGGCTGATCACGCGCCCGACATGAGCGCCGTCAGGTCGAGCGTCTTCCAGGGGGGCCGGTCGAGGCCGACGTGGATGTCGGCGCGGACGCCCTCGTCGCGCACGGTCAGCAAGGCGTAGCCCGGCGCATCGGCGTACTCGAAGTACGTGATGAACGGGGCCTCGGCGCGGAGGGCCTCGCGACGCTCGGCCTCGGTCTGGGGGCTGAACATGGGTTCGAGCCTCACGTTGTCCGGGCCGTAGCGGTCGACGCCCTCGACCTCGTCCCTGGGGCGGACGTCGGCGCTCGGCAGGACGCTGCACAGGGCCAGCTGGAGGAAGCGGCCTGCGCCGGTCTTGCGGACGACCACGCCGTACTTGTGCAGGTGGGCGCTCAGGACGATGGCGCGGTGCTCGCCCAGGAGGTCGAGCAGCCGCTTCCGCTTCGCCGCGACGGAGGCCTGGGCGTAGAGGTGCCAAGTCGAGCGCGCCCCGAACGGGACGATCGGGGGGTGGAGCAGGACGAACACATGCCGCGCCGTCCGCGACGAGAGGGTGCGTTCCAGCCAGGCCAGGGCGTCGCGGTCGTAGGCGTCGAGGAACGCGAGCAGGGCGGCGCCCTCCTCGATCGCGAACGAGGCGGGCCCGCGGTCGCGGCGCCCGGGGCCGGCCAGCGCGGGGAGCAGGACGCCGTCGTAGGCGGCGGCGGCGCCGGGGCCCTGGATCTCGTGGTTGCCCTTGATGGCGTAGAACGGGACGCCGAGCTCCGCCCCCTTGATCCAGGCGACGGCCTCCTCGCACTGCTTCCGCGCCAGCTCGGGGGCGCCGCACATCCCCTCGATGAAGTCGCCGAGCTGCGCCACGAGGCGCACCGGGACCTCGTCCGTCGCGGCCCTCCGCCGCAGCTCGCGGAGCAGCGCGGGGGAGACCTCGCGGGTGATCCGGCTGTAGTTCTCCACCTGCGCCACGTCGTTGGGGTGGTCGCGGCGGAGCCATTGCATGTCGTGGTGCTCGGGGCGGTCGAAGTGCACGTCCCCCAGCGCCGCGAAGGCGAATGGCCCCGGCTTCGGCCCCTCGGCCCGCGCCAGGCTCGCCAGGGGCAGCGCCGCCGCCCCGGCGAGGAAACGGCGGCGCGACAACCCGCGCGCCCCGAGGGCGCCCCGATCGGCTCGATCCATGTCCCCGTCCTTCATGCGCTCAGAAGCTGTCGGCGCTGATGACCTCGCCGTTGCCCCGGCTGCCCAGCGCCCAGTACGTCATCCAGTTGAGCGAATCCTTGAGGAAGCGCACGCTCCCGTCGGCGAGCAGGAAGTTGGCGCCGCCGGGGTGCAGGCTGCTGGCGCCGGCGAACTGCGCGTTGCCCGCCGAGACCGCCGAGTACGAGCTGCACGCCCCCCAGGGATACTGCATCGAGTTGGGCGTCTGGATCGTGTTGAACATGGTGAAGCCCATCTCGCCCTCGGCCCAGGTGGAGCCCCGGTTGTTGTTCGCCTGGGCGCCCGACTGCTTGTTCTGCTGGATCTGCGACGTGCAAGCCTGGAGGGCCTGGACCACCTGCGGGTAGTAGGGCGAGGCGTCGACGTACAGGTTCTGCTGGGTCTGCGACACCCCCGAGACGCTGTTCCGCCAGGGGACCGCGCCCCAGCCGACGTCGCCCACCAGCGCCTCGCCGAAGGCGATCGTGTTCGACGATCCGTCGGTGATGTCCTTCAGGCCGTAGACGACCCCGCTGTAGGTGAACAGCCCGGTGGAGGTCGTCGAGGTGGACTTGGTCGTCGTGCCGAAGCTGCCGTTGTAGCTGTTGGTGTTCTGCATGCCCGCCTGGACGTCGGAGGGGCAGAGGAACGTCTTGATCCGGGCGTTGAAGATCGTCAGGTTGACCCAGTACGCCGGGTACGCATTACTGCTGCTGGCCGCCAGGCTGAAGTTGCACGCGTTGGCCATCGCCTGCTGCTCCAGGTGGGGGAGGAGCTGCGCATGCGCACTCCAGTTGTGCCCCCCGAGGTTGCCGGCCGCCTGCAACTGCACGATGATCCCGAGCGGGAAGCTGTCGTAGGCGGAGTGGTAGTTGTGCAGCGCCAGGCCGATCTGCTTGAGGTTGTTGACGCACTGGGCGCGCCGTGCCGCCTCGCGCGCCGCCTGCACGGCGGGCAGCAGCAGCGCGATCAGCACGGCGATGATCGCGATCACCACCAAAAGCTCGATCAGCGTGAAGCCGCCGGGCCGCTGCCCGAGGCCGGGTCGAGGGCGAGACCTCCGCGTCATCGATGAGGCCCTCCAGCCGGAGAGTATCCAAAGAATATTGAATTTTTGCACGCCCGAGACTCATTATCGTTCCGGGCCCTCCGGACGCAATCCCCCCCTCTTGAGATAAGGGAAACTTTAGATTCCGGGATCGAGCGGCCTCACGGCGACTCGACGGTCACCGCCATGACGATCGGCGCCGTGCGGTCGTCCCCCTTGACGAACTCGATCTCCTGGATCGGGTCGGACCGCTCGGGGCGGATCGCCAGGTAGCGGACCTGCTGGCCGCGGGCCAGGGCGAAGGCGTGCTCGGAGCCGGGGACGTCGACCCGGCGGATGTAGTCGGCGAAGTGCTCGCCGTTGCGCAACGGGTGGTCCTCGGTCGAGCCGTCGCGGTAGTGCAGGCGGACGATCATCGACACGCTCCCCACCTTGCCGCCGGGGAAGCCCCAGCCGCTCACGCCGCCGAGCATGTGGATCGCCCGGGCCGAGGCGTTGACCGGCACCGTCACCGAGCGCGGCATCCCCGGCGGGAACGACCCGGAGGGCGCGTAGAGCATGACCACGTTGCGGACGCGGCCCCCCTGCGGGTCGATCAACTGGAACGGGACGCCCGCGACCGTCTTCGCCGCCCAGTCGGGCAGGATCAGGCGCTCCTGCTCGGACTCCCGGTTGTAGAACATCCCCTGCGTGCTGACGACCGTTGCCGCCTTATCCAGAGGCACGGGGAAGAACTTCCCCTTGGCCGTGAGGAATTCGAGCAGGTCGGTGAACTCCTCGGGGGTGATCTGCTTCTCGAACCCCTCGGGCATCAGCGACTTGGGCGAGGCGAGGATCTCGTCGATGTCCTCGCGGAGGATGGCGTGCCGCTTCGCCTCGTTGTCCACCAGCTCGATCGCCGTGCGGGTCTCGGAGGCGAGCAGGCCGTTGTAGATCCGGCCGTCGCTGGTGGCGACGGTGTACTGGCGGTAGTTCCCCTCGACCGAGCGGTTCGGGTCGATGACCTCGGTGAGGATCTTGTCCTTGGGGTGGACGGCGAACCCGGTCAGGTCGGGTCCGATCCGTCGCCGAGGTCGCCGTGCTTGTGGCACTTGGCGCAGTTCTTGGCGAAGACCTCGCGGCCCTTCGAGGGGTCGCCGGTCCTCTCGGCCACGGGCAGGAGCCCCGCGAGGACTTTCTGGCGGTCGGGGCTGGGCAGGCTGCCGCCCTGCGCCAGGAGCTTGCGGGCCCTCTCGGCGATCTGGCGGTCGGGGTGGCCGGCGAGCTGCTGCGCCTGGTCGGCGCCGAGGTCGCTGGCCGAGAACGCGCGGCTCTCCAGGCCGTCGAGCAGGGCGCGCGACCACTCGGGGCGCCGCAGGAGGATGTCGAACGCCTGCCGACGAAGGGGGGGCGTGAGCTGGCCCCAGCGGGCGATGATCGCCTCGCCGACGTGCGGAGACGACGCCAGGCCGGCGGCGTCGAGCAGCCCCGTCGCCAGCGCCGGGCTCGCCTTGGCCGTGACCTCGGCGAGCAGGCCATCGAGCGTCTCGCGGTCGGGGTTCATCGCGGCCAGTTGCCTTGCGGCGTCGATCCGCCTCCGCTCGGGCCGCGTCGCGTCGACGACCTCGGCGACGAGCTGCCGCCGCGCGCCCGCCAAGGCCTCGTCGAACGCCGGGCCCAGGCCCCACCGCGAGGCGAGCGTCGCCAGGCGGAGCCGGCCCGTCTCGCCCAGCCGGGGCAGCAGCCCCGTCAGCCCGGACTTCGTCGCGTCGTCGAGCGCGGGGACCTTGCCGCGCGGCCAGCCGGCCGCCAGCCCGTCGAGCACCGCGTCGGCGTCAGCGGGGTCGGCGCCCTGGAGTGCCTTCACGAGGGCGGCCAGCGTCCCCGACGCATTGCCCCGGGCGTGATGCTCGGCGACGACCCGGACGACCGTCCGGACGGCGTCGGGGTTATCCTTCGCCTTCAGGGCGGCGGTCAGCAAGGAGGCGTCGTTGCGGGCCGCCGCGCCCGTCGCGGCCGGCGGAATCCAGCGGTCTTTCGCATTCTCGGGCTTCCGGAGCAGGGCCAGAATCGCCGGCCCGGCGGCGTCGGTGGGGGGCATCTCGGCCAGCGCGACCAGCGCCGCGCGGCGGACCAGCGGGTCGGGGTCGTCGAGCAGCTTCGCGTCGAGGATCGCCCGCGCCGAACCCTCCGATCTCGGCAGGACGGCCGCCGCGGCGCGGCGGACCCCCGGGGCGGGATGCCTCAGGTCGTCCTCGACCACCCCCGGCGGCCCCTCGGCGGTGATGTCGCCGAGACCGTGCATCGCCCAGAGGGCGTGGACGACCGCCGGCGCCTCGCCGATGCCGTCGAGCGTGCGGTCGGCCGCCAGCTTCGCCAGCGCCGGCACCTCGTCACGCTGGCCGCGCTCGACCAGCGCCCACTGGGCCGCCAGCCTCCAGAACATGTTGTCGTCCTTCAGCGCCTCGACCAGCTCCGCCGGCCTCGCCTTCGACAGGTCGCGAGGCCGGCCGATTCCCCCCTTGGCGTCGACCACGCGGTAGATCCTCGCGTGCGTCTTGTCGCGCAGGGGAGTTTCATAGGCGTTCCCCCTGCCCGTCTTGAACCCCAAAGGCGTCGGGTTGTGCTGGACGACGAAGTTGTACCAGTCGAGCACCCAGACCGCGCCGTCGGGGCCGACCTCGGCCGCGACGGGCGCCGTCCACTCGTCGGTGCTGGCGAACAGGTTGAACCGATCGCGCGTGACGAGGTGGCTCCCCCGGCGCTCCAGGAGGTCCATGTGGACCAGGTGGCCGGTCGGCTCGCAGACGAAGGCGACGCGGTTCCAGTAGGACTTCGGGAACTGCCGCGCCGTGTAGATCGCGTGGCCGGCGGCGGCGGTGAAGCCGCCGTGGTGGTCGACCTGGCGGATCGTCGTCACCGGGTGCATCGTGTCGTGATCGGCCATCCGGGCGTTCCCCTTGCCGAGCCACCCGCGGACCGATTCGAACACGCGGTTGGGCAGGCCCAGGTACGACGAGTGCTCGCCGTTGGCCGTCGAGTAGACGACCTCGCCCGTCTCGTCGATCCCCAGCCCCCAGGTGTTGTTGCTCGTCGAGGTCAGCACCTCCAGCTTCGAGCCGTCGGCGCGGAACCGGAACAGGTTCTGCCGGAACTTGAACGGCTGGCCGCCGACCGTGCCCGAAAACCCCGAGTAGCCGACCGTCGCATAGACCCAGTTGTCGATCCCCAGCCGCAGGTTGCTCGGGCCGGCGTGCGTGTCCTTGACGTCGAACCCGGTGAAGAGGACCTTGCGGACGTCGGCCTTGTCGTCGCCGTCGGTGTCCTTCAGGAACAGGACCTCGGGCGCCTGCGTGACGATCAAGCCGCCGTTGGCGTGGACCATGCTCGTGGGGATGCTCAGCCCGTCGGCGAAGCGGGTGAACTTGTCGGCCTTGCCGTCGCCGTCGGTGTCCTCGCAAATGGTGATCTTGTCGTGGCCCTGGCCGTCGGGGTGCTTGTCGTTGGGGTAGTCGACCGTCTCGGCGATCCAGGCGCGGCCGCGGGCGTCCCAGGCGATGCAGATCGGCTTGACGATCGCCGGCTCCGAGGCGAACAGCTCGACGCGGAACCCGCCCGGCGTGCTGATGTGCTTCATCGACTCGGCCGGCGACACCGGCGCCTGCATGTCGGCGATCCGCCCCGGGTCATTGCGGCTGCCTTCGAGGTAGTTGGGGAGCTCGGCCGGCAGGCGGCGGAACGGCGACGTGACCAGCTCGTAATCCGGGCGGCCGACCGCCCACTTGATCCCCCGGACCACCAGGCGGTGATACCCCGGGTTGGTGAAGACCCTCTCGTCGTGCCCCGACGCCGTGTAGAAGACCCTTCCTTTGCCCTGGGTGCGGACCCACGTCCACGGCTCGCGACGGTCCCCCTCGGCCCTCGTCATCAGCACGTCGCGGTCGTCGCTCAACTTATCGTGGACGTAGGTCTCGTCCCACGCCTCGAACTCCGCGACCCCCTTCATCGCCGGGTGGTCGGGCCTGTCGATCCGGGCGGTGAAGACGCCCGTCCTGTGCGATTTGAACCGGCCGCCGACCAGGGCGAGGTACTCGGGCGAGTCGCCGAAGCAGGCCGACGCGCAGTGCAGCGCCACCAGCCCGCCCCCCTTCTCGACGAACCCGACCAGCGCCTTCGCCCGCCCGGGCCCGAGCTTCGCGTGGTTGGCGTAGACGATCAGGCAGTCGTACCGTCCGAGGTTCTCCGGCTCCAGGTCGTCGAGGTCGTCGGTGTAGGCGACGTCGATGCCGGCCCTCGCCAGCGCGGGGATGATCTCGGCGGCGCGCTCGATCGGCTTGTGGTGGCCGTCGTCGCCCAGGAACAGCGCCTTGATCCGCGCCTCGTCGGCCCCCGACGTCCCCGCCAGCAGTACCGCCAGCGCCAAAGGCATCACGACCCTGCCGATCACCGACCTCGTCGAAGACATCACGGTTGGGGACTCCTGGATTTCGAAGCCTCTCCGATCCCGTCGGGAACGGGCCGCACGACCTGGCAGGGAAGGTCTTTGCATCGCATCTCCGCGCCATCGTATCGGGGCTGACTTGCTTTGTAAACGAACTTTAGAAAATCGATGAGGCTCCTCGGTGGCACACGTCCACTGGAATGGGACACGGATTGGGGCGGATTCATGCGGATCAGATCGGTGGAGATCCGCCCTGATCGGCGTCCCTCCGCGTCCCATTCCCGGCGATGTTGGCGACGTCGTGGGCCGACGGACGCTAATTTCTTTGCTTTCTTTACAAAACATGGCGGCCGGCGTAGAATGGGGCATCGCCCGACGTTGGGGCGTGCGGATTCGATCCTCCAGGCGTCGAGGTGCCACGGTGAGCAGCACGTCGCGGGTCCAGCCGAGCTTGCTGGGCAAGATGAACGAGCGGCAGGTGCTGAGCGTGATCCAGGCGCGGGGCCCGTCGTCGCGCGCCGAGGTGGTGCGGCACTCGGGCATCAGCGCGCCGACGGTCTCCAAGGCGGTGGCGTCGCTGCTGCGATCGGGCCTGCTGGAGGAGGAGGCCGAGGCCGACGCGCCCGAGCTGGGGCGGGGTCGGCCGACGAAGCGGCTGCGGCTGGCCAGCGAGGCATCGCAGGTGCTCGGGGTGGTCCTCGACGCCGGGCACTGCTGGGCGGTCGCCGCCGGGCTCGACGGCGAGCTGCGGCCCGACCGGATGCGCAAGGTGGCGACCCCCCCTCGTACGACGCGCTGATCGACGCGCTGGCGACGGAGGCCGCGGCGCTGATGGACCGGCCCGGCGTGGCGACGCTCGGGCTGGGACTGAGCATGCCGGGGATGATCGACTACCGCCAGGAGCGGGGCCTGCTCTCGCCGAACGTCCACTGCACCGACGGCCGGTCGCCGAGCCGCGACCTGGCGACGCGGCTGGGGCTGGAGGAGTGCGTCATGCTCCAGGAGTCGCACGCGCTCTGCCTGGCCGAGCGGGAGTACGGCAGCGCCCGCGGGCTCGACGACTTCGCGATGCTCGACGTCAGCACCGGCGTCGGGATGGGGGTCTTCAGCGGCGGGCGCTACCTGCGGGGCCACAGCGGGCTCGCCGGCGAGATCGGCCACATCACCGTCGACGCCGACGGCGAGCCCTGCGGCTGCGGCAACCGCGGCTGCCTGGAGACGTTGATCAGCGACTCGGCGTTCACCCGGATGATCGCGCGCCGCGTCGGCCGCAAGATCGACGTCGACGAGGCGATCCGCCTGGTCCGCGCCGGCGAGGTGGAGGCGGGGCGGGAGATCGCCACGATCGTCCGGTTCATGGCGATCGGCCTGGCCGCCGTGATCAACATCTTCAACCCGGCGACCCTGTTCGTCTACGGCCGCCTGTTCGCCGCCGACGACCACCTGTTCGCCGCCGTGCTCGACCAGACCGGCCGCCGCGCCCTGGGCCCCGCGCTGGCCGACTGCCGGATCATCCAGGCGCGCGGCAGCAAGCGCCAGGGGGCCGTCGCCGGCATCATCCGCCACCTGACCGACGCGCTGGCCCCCGCGCTCGAGTCAGGGGCCCGACGCGCCCTCGGCCGGGCGCCCGGGTCTGGACGCCGCCGTCCTCGCCTGCTAACCTCGGTTGCGACATGGGCCTGACCATCCCGCCGGAACGGGTGGTCGGGAGACTGATCCCATGCACGTAATGCGTCGGACGTCGCCCGCCTCCTACACCGGGAGGCCCGGCGAACGTCCGGAGAGGAGGCAGCATGTTGGATGCTTTGGCGATCGCCGCGGGCCGCACCGCGCGCCGATCCCCCCGGGCGTCGTCGCCCCGAGGCGCGAGGGGGCCTGGTACATCTGCAACGGCGGCGAGCACGAGCTGGTCCTGACGCTGCGCGACGTCGGCGACCGCCAGGTCGAGGCGATGCGGCACGGCGAGGCCGAGTTCGCGCTCGTGCTCGACGACCCTTTGATCCTGCTCGGCGCGCGGTTCGGCGACGCGGTCCCCTGGTCGTTCGCGTCGTACTGCTGGCACCTCGCGCCGCGAGACGTGCGGGGCCTGCCCCCCGCGGCGAACGCGCCGGACGAGTCGCGCGCCCTGATCCACGTCGTGCTCGTGGACTGGGCCACCGGGAAGGCCCGCGCCGAGCGGAACGCGACCTTGTGGCTCGACTTCACCCGCGCGCTGCACGAGGCGATCCGCGAGCAGGCCCGCACGTCGTTCGACCCCAAGGCGCATGAGCGCGTCCTGGCGCGCCTGCGGCGCTCGCACCCGACGCCCGAGTCGCTCGCCGCCCGGGCGGCCCACCGGACGGTCGGCGCCCCCTGACCCCGATCGATCCTCCGGGCTCGAGGCGCCGGGGGGCCGTCTCGACGTCCCCCCCGGCGCCGGCCGCATCACAACTGCGACGAGGTCGACGAGCGGCGGACCCCCTCGCCGAATCCCCGCCCGAGCCGGGGATAGGACCGGCCCATCTCGCGGGCCAGGTGCCGGCCGGCGAGGGCGCCGAGGGCTCGGGCTCGGTCAGCAGGGATGCGGCGATCTCGAACAGGCCGATCCCGGCGAGGGTGCCCGTCACCCCCTCGTCTTCATCGGGGAAGATCACCGGGGCGCCGCAGAGCAGGGCGCCGCTCATCGCGTCGAGCGCCAGGTGCGCCCGCATGGGGACGGCCTTGATCACCCCCCACTCGTAGCGCGTCAGCAGGCTGTAGCCGAGCGTCCCCGCCGCCGCGCCGGTCAGCACCCGCGTCACGCGGTCGCTCCAGCCCAGCGCCCGCGGCAGCGCCACCAGCGCGCCGGCCGTCAGCAGGTCGAGCATGCCGTGCGTCCTGGTCGAGATCGGCTTTTGCATCGCGTCCTCCTCCCCTCTTCCTTCGTAGGGTGGGCACCGCCCACCGCCTTTGATCCGGTGGGATCGCGCCCCGGCATGGTCGAAGACGGTGGGCGGTGCCCACCCTACGAAGACCCGTTCGTCATCAGGGCGTCCCGGCCTTGCCGCCCACGCCCGGATCGCCCGCGCGGCTCCGGCCCCTCCGACGGCGCCGGAGCCCGTGTTGCTGGTGCTGGTCGGCGCGCCGGCGCCGGCCCCGGAGAGGGTCGCGTCGGACCCGGTCCCCGGGGCCTGGCGGGTCGTCTCCTCGGCCACGCCGGGTCCGGGGGTAATCCCGCTCGACGGCTGGGCCCGCCCGGTCTCCGACCCGACCCCGGTGTTGATCCCGCCGGTGTTGGTCCCGTTGCTGTCGCCGCTGCACCCGACGCCCGAGGCCGCCGCCACCAGCAGCGCCGCGGCCGTCGCGAGGGATGTCCGCCGGATCGTCGTCATCGTCCTCCCCCCTCCCGCTCCCGCCCGGTCGTGCGTCCCGATCCCGAGGGACGGGGGGATTTGCAAATGAGGTGCCGTCGATGCTGCCCGTCGGGGCCCGCCCGCGGCACCGCGATTGCAAACCGCCTCGGGCCCGGACGGTCGCGACGGGTTCCCGCGCGACTACGAACGGACCGAGGGAGGCCATCACATCATGGCGGGCGAGAAGAAGCAGACCATGCCGCCGCAGCAGCAGGGGCGGCAGCCGGGCATCGAGGGGGAGATGACGCCGAGGCCGAAGGCCGAGGAGCGCGCGTATCGCGGCTCGGGCAAGCTCGACGGCCGCGTCGCGCTGATCACCGGAGGCGACAGCGGCATCGGTCGCGCCGTGGCGATCGCCTTCGCCAAGGAGGGGGCGGACGTCGCCGTCGTCTACCTCGACGAGCACTCCGACGCCGAGGAGACCAAAAAGGAGGTCGAGCAGGAGGGCCGCCGCTGCCTCACGATCGCCGGAGACGTCGGCGACGAGGCGTTCTGCCGGCAGGCCGTCCGCCGCACGATGGACGAGCTCGGGCAGCTCCACGTCCTGGTCAACAACGCCGCCGAGCAGCACCCGCAGGACTCGATCGAGGAGGTCACCACCGAGCAGCTCGAGCGCACCTTCCGCACGAACATCTTCGCGATGTTCCACCTGGTCAAGGCCGCCTTGCCGCACCTGAAGGAGGGCTCGACGATCATCAACACGACGTCGGTGACCGCCTACAAGGGCAACCCCCAACTGATCGACTACTCGTCGACCAAGGGGGCGATCGTCGCGTTCACGCGGTCGCTGTCGGAGTCGCTCATCGGGCGGGGCATCCGCGTCAACGCCGTCGCCCCGGGGCCGATCTGGACCCCGCTGATCCCCGCGACCTTCCCCCCCGAGAAGGTCGCCACCTTCGGCTCCGACGTCCCGATGAAGCGCCCCGGCCAGCCCGTCGAGGTCGCCACCTGCTACGTCTTCCTCGCCTCCGACGACTCCTCCTACATCGCCGGCCAGGTCCTCCACCCCAACGGCGGCACCGTCGTCAACGGGTGAGGTTGATGAGTGATGAGTCATGAGGGAGGGGCCGCGATTCCCCTTGCTCCCCTTCCACTCATGACTCATCACTCACGAATTCTCCGAAGAAAATCAGGACGATCCGGCCGCGGGCCACGATAGTACCTCATGACGGGCCCATGTGGGCCGACGACTTGAGTGACTATCTCGGGGACCTGTCATGACCCTCTCCTTCGACGAGCGCAGCCGGATCAACAAGGACAACGCCAGCCACGCGCGCGGCCCGACCTCCGAGGCGGGCCGCAATAAATCCAAATATAATGCATTGAAGCACGGCGGACGCGCCGGACGCTCGTCCTGCCCAACGAGGACGGCGCCGCCGTCCAGGCGCTGCACCACCAGTGGGACGACTTCTATCAGCCCCGCTCGCCCGCCGAGGCCGCCTACATCGACAAGGCCGTGCTCGCCTTGCAGAAGGCCGAGCGCCTCCGCCGCGCCGAGCACCAGGCGCTGGCCGACCAGGTCCGCACGGCCGAGGACCACTTCGACGAGGAGCGCGAGGATGAGGTCGAGCGCCTCGCCGCCACCCTCAAGGAGGACCCCGCCGCCGCCGTCCGCGGCCTGAGGCGCTCCGCCGCCGGCTGCCGCTGGCTCCTGGAGCAGTGGGACGACCTGAAGGACGACCTCGACAAGCACGGCGCCTGGATCGCGCCGTCGCGCCGGGACCTGGCGATCCGCCTGCGGGGGATGCGGCCCGAGGCGTTCCGCGAGGACGGCGACGTCTACTGGTTCCGGCTCAGCAACCTGGCCGTGCACGAGGGCGCAACGCCAAGCCGATCGCCTGGCTGATGGAGCCCAAGCAGGTGCCCGACTCGCAGCGGGCGTACCTGGCGGAGAACTTCCCCGACGCCGAGCTGAGCCGCCAGTGGCTGGCCGACATGGTGGCCGGGGAGGTCGCCGAGCTGACCGAGCTCGAGGAATACCTGCGGACCGAGATCGAGGAGCCGGCCGCGCCGGCGCCGCCGACCGGGCGCTGGTGCTGGAAGGGCCGGAGGGTCAGCGGCTGCATCGCTACCAGGTGACGGCGGAGAACGACTTCCACCGCGCCTACAACGGCTTCCTCAAGGCCCGCGCCCAGGAAGAGGCGCTGGTCGAGATGGCCCCGCCGGCGCCGCTGCCGAACGAACCGAAATCGGCGGAGACGACCGACGCAAGCAATTCGGATTCAAAGACTTCCGTCGATATCCAGGATTCGTATCCCGAGGTCGAAGGCCCCCCTCCGGCCGGTCCGGGCGAGCCGCTGCCGAACGAACCGAAATCGGCCCTCCACGAGCCGGAGGAGGTGAGGGCTTCGGAATCCTCTAGCTTGCCCATCTCGCCGTTTGCGGTCGGGATCGAGCCGGGGACGCTGCCGGCGAGTACCCCGACCGGGTGAGGTCGGGGCGGTCGGAGGCCGTCGAAAGGGGTGGGCGAGGCCCGCCGTCGGGGAGGGTGCGCGCGTGCGAGTGGGGAGTGGACAGTGGGGAGTGGGGAGAAAAGACGAGGCCTGTTCTTCTCCTCGCTCTCCACTCTCCACTCCCCACCCCCCACTCTCATTCCCCCTCGATCGGCTGCTGATAGTAGAGCTTCAGGTAGCTCTCGTAGCGGCCGAAGTGGACCCGGCCCCAGTGGACGGCGTCCTTGACGGCGCAGTCGGCCTCGTGGGTGTGCGAGCAGTCGGGGAACTTGCAGAGCGGGATGTACGGGCGGAACTCGACGAAGTGCCCCTCGACCTCGCCCGGGTCGACGCCCCAGAGCTCGAACTGGCGGAGGCCGGGGGTGTCGACGACGTGGCCGCCGGCCTCCAGCGCGATCAGCTCGGCGGTGGTGGTGGTATGCTTGCCCTTGGCCGTCCAGCCGGAGACCTCGCGGACGCGGAGGTTCAGGCCCGGCTGGATCGCGTTCAGCAGCGAGCTCTTGCCGACGCCGCTCTGGCCCGAGAAGGCGGTCGTCCCCTCGGACAGCAGGGCCCGCAGCCGGTCGATCCCCCGCCCGGTCGCCGCCGAGGTGACGAGCGTCTCGTAGCCGAGCTGGGCGTACAGGCCGACGACCCACTGATAGAGCGACAGGTCGACCAGGTCGGCCTTGTTCAGGACGATCACCGGGCGGACGCCGCCGACCTCGGCGGAGATCAGGTAGCGGTCGATCAACGGGAGCTTCAGGCCCGGCTCCTCGAACGAGGAGACGATCAGGAGGCGGTCGACGTTGGCGGCGATCACGTGCTCGCGGCGGCGGTAGCCGCGGGTGATCGTGCCGCGGCGGGCCTCGACCTTCTCGATCAGCCCCTCGGCGCCGGCCGCGCCGCCGGGGCGGACCCAGACGCGATCCCCGGTCGCGACGACGTTGCGGGCGTCGATGGCCAGCGTCTTCAGGAGCCGTCGGACGTGGCAGGCGATGGTGCGGCCGTCGTCGGCCTCGACGATCGACAGCAGGCCGTGGACCCGCACGACGCGGCCCGGCACGCACGCCGCCAGGTCGACGGCGCGGTGCGCGACGGCGTCGGCGTCCGGGGAGGCCGCCTCGGGGCCCGAGGTGCCGTCGCCCTGCTCGGTGACGATCGTGCGGTGCCGCGACAGGTCCCCCTTGCGCGGACCCGCTCGGCGGACGCCGGCTCGGCCGGCGCCGGGTCGTCCTGGCGGTAGCTGCGGGTCAGGTCGTTGGCCCTCGTCCGCTTCTGGCGGTTCTTGCGGAACGCGACCCGCACCTTCTTCTTCTTCGACACGGCCGCGCCCCTCGTCGCCGCCCGCCTCGCCGGTCCGACCCGCTCCGCTCCCCAGACCCAGGCTACGGCCCGACCGCACGGGCTGTCAACGCGCCGCCGATCGGGCGCGGATTCGCGGGACGGCGCGGCCCGAAGTCCCGATGATATCCCGGGGGGTTCGCGCGGCCGGGCCCGAGAGGATGGGACGCGGAGGGGACGGATCGAGGCGGATCGGATCGGCGGCCATCCGCCCCATCGGCGCCCCCCGCGTCCCATCGCGGGGGCGCGACGAGCGCGCGGCGGCGCGAAAAACCTCAAGAAGTTGACGCAAACCTTCAATGACGGAAGCTTCCGCCGACGGTGCCGACGACGCTACAATCCTGGATCAGACGCAAGCTCTTGCGAGTCGCGGGCCGTCGCCTCCCGAGGAGGATCCTGGCGCCGGCCGGTCAAAAACATCGAGATCGCGAACGCCGGCGCCGTGGGCACGAGTCGTCACGCCGGTCGATCCCGGGCATGGGCGGTACGCGGCCGGCTCACGCCCCCTCCGTCATCCACGAACGAGCCGATCGGGATGGAGACGTGCGGCGCCTGCCCGGTCTCGTCCGGCGCGGCCCGATCCCAGGACTCATCATCCATTACTCACCGGAGGGTTTCGACTCCCATGCGTACGACGACCCCACGTCGCGGATTCACTTTGATCGAGCTCCTGGTTGTGATCGCGATCATCGCCGTTTTGATCGCGCTCTTGCTGCCGGCGGTGCAGGCGGCGCGCGAGGCGGCGCGGCGGAGCCAGTGCGTCAACAACCTGAAGCAGCTCGGCCTGGCGGTGCACAACTACATCTCGTCCTACGACACGATCCCGCCGGCCGGCGGCTGGACCGGCGGCACCTCCGGCTCCGCCTCCTACAACGCGACCCCATCCGGCAAGCTGCTCCCGAGCCAGGCCGGGGGCGCCTCGGTCGTGAACTGGGCGATGAAGGTCCGCATCCTGGGCTACATGGAGCAGAATGCGCTGTACAACTCGTACAACTTCTCGACCTCGGACTACGTCACCAGCGGGTCCGACATCGTGTACTTCTCGAACCTCACCGTCATGCAGACCCAGCTGCGGGTCCTCCTCTGCCCCTCGGACACGAACCCGGGCGACTCCCGCAACGTGACGGGGGGGAACCAGCCGGTGGGCAACACGAACTACCCGAACAACATGGGTATCGAGCCGTATCTCACCGGGCAGCAGCTCAACGGCCCCTCGTGGTACCTGGGCAGCGACCCCAACGTCGGCAAGCGCCTGACCCTGGCGGCCGTCACCGACGGGACGAGCAACACGGTGATCTTCTCCGAATGGATCAAGGGACTCACGGGGATGAAGTATGCGCACCCCGGCGCGGTCGCCGACACCCAGCCGATGACCGGCAACGTCACGGCGGACGTCCAGAACTGCCTGAACCTCGCCACCAAGACCTTCCAGTGGGACTACAAGGGGCAGTACTGGACCAACCAGGACACGGCGCGGGGGGGCGGCTACTGGCACATCCTGCCGCCGAACAAGATCGCCTGCAACACGGCCGGCACCAACGTCAGCTACGGCGACATGGGGAGCCTGATCGGCCCGGGCTCGCGGCATTCGGGCGGCGTCAACATGGCGTTCCTCGACGGGTCAGTCAAGTTCATCAAGGACAGCATCGGCCCGCAGCCGTACTACGGCATCGCCACCGTGGCCGGCGGCGAGGTCGTCAGCGCCGACTCGTATTGAATCCGGGCCGGCCGCGAGATTCGCAGGACAGGGCGGCCCGAAGTCCCGATGATATCCCAGGGGCGGTCGTCGCGATCGGCCATCCGATCGGCGGCGACCGCCCCGCGACGTTGACGACGACCGACGCGCGAAAACCTCAACGAATTGACGCAATCCTTCAATGACAAGGCCGATCGTCTCGTTATAATTCCACCATTCCAGCCCTTGCGGTCCGTCGCCCGGTGCCCCCCCGGGGGAGGGACGCGGGGCGTGCCGGTGACCCCCGCCCGATCTCCTCGATTGCACCCGGTCCGCCAATGCGGTGAGCCGCGCCGTCGGCCTCGGGCGTGCAAGTTGCACGTCGAAGGGGGGCGACCCCGGCCGCGACGATGGGCGGGGAAGGCCCCGCCGCCGGCGCGCGTGTCATCAATCGTTGACGATCGGGATGGAGGGCCACGGAGGGCGCCGGATTCGCTCGGGCCCGGGACGGGGGTCGGTTTCCACTTCACCGGGAGACATCATCGATGAGTCGGTCGAAGAACGTCCGGGGGTTCACGCTGATCGAGCTGTTGGTGGTGATCGCGATCATCGCGGTGCTGATCGCGCTGCTCCTGCCCGCCGTCCAGGCGGCGCGCGAGGCGGCCCGCCGCATGCAGTGCACCAACAACCTCAAGCAGATCGGCCTGGCGATCCACAACTACATCTCGTCCAACGACACGATCCCGCCGGCCGGGAGCTGGTCCGGCTCGTCGAGCTCCAAGGCCACGACCGGCTACAACCCGACGCCCGGCGGCGGCCCGCTGGCCAACGCGGGGGGGACGCTGAACGCGTCGATGAAGGTCCGCCTGCTCGCCTTCATGGAGCAGCAAGCGATGTCCAACGCCTACAACTTCTCCGGGCCCGACTTCAACACCAACTCCGGCAAGACGACCCAGGCGAACAACACCATCCTGTTCACCAAGATGAACGCCTTCCTCTGCCCCTCCGACCCGAACCCGGGGGACGTCGGCACCAACTGGAAAGGGCTGACGGCGGGCTGCTCGAACTACCCGAACAACATGGGCATGGAGCCGAATTACTCCGGGGGCAGCCTCAACGGCCCCTCGTGGTACCTGGGCGCCGACCCCTTCGTCGGCACCCGGCTGAGCCTGGCGTCGGTCCTCGACGGGACGAGCAACACGGTCGCCTTCTCCGAGTGGGTCAAGGGGACCTCGGGGGCCAAGCAGCAGGGCCTGGGGGCGGTCTGGGATAGCTCCCCGATGGCCATGGGGGCCAACGCCATGAACCAGACCGACGTCCAGAACTGCCTGACGAAGGCCACCACGATCACCTGGGACGACAAGGGCCAGTTCTGGAGCTGCCAGGACACGGCGCGGGGCGGCGGGTACTGGCACATCATGCCCCCGAACAGGAAGGCGTGCAACGCGCAGCCCAGCGGCAACGTCAGCTACAACGACATGGGGAGCCTGATCGGCCCGAGCTCGTACCACTCCGGCGGCGTGAACATGCTGTTCCTCGACGGCTCGGTCAAGTTCGTCAAGGACAGCGTCTCGCCGCAGGCGTACTACGGCATCGCCACCATCTCCAGCGGCGAGGTCGTCAGCGGCGACGCCTATTGAGGCCGGCATGGCGGATGGCCCATGCCGGATGGCCGAGGGCGGGAATCGCCCCGATCCGCCATCCGGCATGTCCCGTCCGCCATGCGGCCCTCGATCGGCCGTCGCGGCTCAGCGCGAGTGGAGCGGCCGGCGGCCGGCGGGGCGGTCGACGCCGTTGGACGTCGTCTCGGTCAGGACCTGCTCGGCGCGCTTCGGGTTCGACGTGTGGAAGATGCCCAGCGACCGACCCGGCGACGACGCGCTCGAGGCGTAGGCGTACTCGATGTTGATGTGCTCCTCGGCCAGCCGCTCCAGGAGCCGCGACAGGGCCCCGGGGCGGTTGTCCATCTCGACGGCCAGCACGTCGCGGCACTCGAACTCGGTCCCCAGCGAGTTGAGGACCTTCTTGGTCGGGTCGAGGTTGTCGGTCACGAACCGCAGGACGCTCCGGTCGGCGGTGTCCATCACCGACAGCGCCCGGATGTCGATCTTCTCGTGCGCCAGGGCCGAGCAGATCTTGGCCAGGCGGCCGGGCTTGTTCTCCAGGTGGGCGGTCACCTCGTGGACGAACTCCATCGAAACGCCTCCGTTTCTCGGGGACTTCCGTCAGCGGACCCCTCGTCCTGAGGACTCCCGGCGCGCCGGGCCGGCTCCGGTCCTGTGGGGCTTGGGTTCACATCATCACACCTCGATAGTACGGTGCGGGCCGGGCCGCGGGGCCCGCGATCGGCCCGGTCGGCCCCGGCCTCGGGCCCGCTCAGCCCGGCCTCGCCCCCGGCGTCGCGGGGCGGCCGGGGGCCGGGGCCGGGGTCGGGGTCGGGGCCGTCGCGGGCGTCGTCGCGCCCGGGGGGCCCGCGCCGGGGGGCGGGCCGCGGCGGCCTTCATCGCCTGCTGGATCGCCGGCATCACGATCGCGGACAGGGCCTTCGACCGCCCCTCCGAGACGTCCGGGAACGCGCCTCGGTGGACGACCCGCAGCCCCTGGTCGTCGACGGACACGGCGACCGTCGTGGGGAACATCAGCGCCTTCAGCGCGTCGGCCGAGGGGAGCTTGGCCGGGTCGACCTGGAGCACGATCGTCGTCGGCGCCGCGGCGGGGGTCGCCTCGCCCCCGGGCGCCGCGCCGGCGCGCCGGGCGCCGGGCGGGGCACCCGGGGGCGGGGCCGCCGGGCCCCGCGGGCGTGCCGGTCGGGCCCCGCGGGCGGCGTCGTCCCACCCGGGGGCGTCGGCCCGGCGGGGGGCGTCGCGGCGCGGAGGATCGCGGTGTTGATGCTCGCCTGGAGCTGGCCGGGCAGGCCGGCGAGGGCCTTGGGCAGGGTGTCGCGGGGGTCGGAGACGCTCAGCGCGACCAGGCCCGACGGGAGCTTCGCGAACGACGCGACGAGCTCGGCCGGCGGGGCCCAGGCGTCGGCCGGCCGGACCTCCAGCGCCTGCCGCGCCAGCTCGGGCGAGGTGGCGATCGCCACCTGCTTCGGCCCGACGCGGATCGTCGGCCGGAGGTTGCCGGGGAGCTTGCCCAGGTCGCTCGGCACGACCAGCGAGTACACCGCGGCGGTCCCCGGCATCCTCTTGAACTCGGGCACCGGCGGCGGCCCCTCGTCCTCGTCGTCGGCCGCCGGCGCCGGCGTGCCGGGCGCCGGGGGGGCTTCGGCGCGGCCGCGGCCTGCGCCTTGAGCTGCTTGTTGGCCCAGAGGATCACGTCGTCGAGCGAGCGGGTGAACGTCCGGGAGTCGTCGATCTCGGCCACGACGACGAACCGGGGTAGCTGCTGCTGGAGGGCCTCGATCGCCGCGATCAGGCCGGGCAGGGCGACGACCGCCGCCCCCGCGACGGACGCGGGGGGCTTGCCGGTCTCGGGCGGGACGTAGAAGGCGACCTTCGGCCCGAGGTGCGCCAGGACGTCCCGGCGGAGCTGGAGCCGCGACCCGGCGCGGAACGCCTCGACGGCCGCGTTGAGCCTCGCCTCGGCGTCCGGGCCGATCGCCTTGGCCGCCGCGGCGACCGCGTCGAAGACCTTCGCCGGCTGCGCCGAGGTCACGATGAAGTCCTCGACCCCCGCGGGCATCGCCGGCAGCGAGGACTTGTCGAAGGTCGGCTGATCGAGGACCGCCAGCAATCCCTGGCGCGGCTTGGGGGCGGCGACCCGCAGGACGCTCACCAGGGCGGTGTCCTGGAACCCCCAGCGGTAGTCGATCCGCTTGATCCCCGCGGCCTGCGCCTCGCGGCGGCCCCGGGCGCTCGGGTCGGGCCGGGCGCGGCGAGGTCGACGAAGGCGACCAGGGCGGGGACGAGGCCATCCTCGGGCTTGACCAGCTCGGCGCGGGTCGGGTGGTCGACGGCGTTGGGCCTCTTGCCGTCGAGGACCGCGATGGCCAGGTCGGCGGTCTCGGGCCGGTCGAGGGCGATGAACAGGTCCTCCTTCTCGGCGAACCAGGCCCACCCCTTGCTCCCGGGCGATGCGCCGGACATGACGACGACCTGCCGCCCGCCCCCCCTGGGGACCGCCTGGTACTTGCCCCCCAGCGACAGCAGGAGGCGGGCGAAGGTCCCCCCCACGTCGCGGCGGGCGGCGCTGCGGATGACCAGCAGGGCGGATGCGTCCTTGGGGTCGGCCCCTCCCGTCGCGGCGAACAGGAACCCCGAGTGGAGCACGTGCCGGGCCACCGTGACGACCTGGGCGCCCGTCGTCTTGGAGGTGCCGGCGCGGTTGATCACCTTGTCGAAGACCTGGGCGCCGAGGTCCTCGAGCATCGCCCCCAGCGGGGTGGTGCCGAGCATCTTCGAGGCGGCCGTCTTCTCCCAGGCGCCGCGGTGGGCGTCGACCCCGGCGAACTCGACGTAGGTGATCAGCTTGTCGCGCGGGGCGTACCGCGCCAGGGGCCGGGTGTCGACCGGAGGCGGGGCCGGCGCCGCCTTCTTGGCCGCCGGGGCCTGCGCGGGCCGTCGCGGCGAGGGCCAGGCCGAGGATCATCGTCAGGAGAGGAGATGACGGCGGGGCGAGGCGCAGGACGGTCGAGGTTCGTCGCACGGAGCGGTCCTTTCGCCAGGGTCCCGAGGACCAGAGAGGAACCACCGCGGCGGGTCGGGGACGGCGAGCCGGGCCGAGTGGCGTCGTGCCGCCCGGCATCGCCAGCGGGCTTCGGACCCGTCTTCCCATCTAACACGCATGGTAAGACCGGAACACCCCGGCGCCAACATCCTGCCGCCGATTGGCCCCGAATCGGCTCGGGATCGCCGCCCGGGCCTCGGCGGGCCGTCCCTTTTTCGCCCTGCGGGGCGACGCCGGGACGATCCCGTCCTAGGATTGGAATACTCATGGTGTGCAGGGACGCACGGAGGCCCGGGGGCGGGAGCCGCCCGGGCCTTTTTCTTGCGCCCCGGCCGGTCAGGCGAGGATGTCCTCGATCACCTTGCCGTGGACGTCGGTCAGGCGGAAGTCGCGGCCGGCGTGGCGGTAGGTGAAGGTCTCGTGGTCGAAGCCGAGCAGGCGGAGGACCGTGGCGTGCAGGTCGTGGACGTGGACCTTGTCCTCGACGGCGCGGAAGCCGAACTCGTCGGTGGCGCCGTGGACGTGGCCCCCCTTGACGCCGCCGCCGGCCAGCCACATCGTGAAGCCGTAGTGGTTGTGGTCGCGGCCGTTGACCTTGCCCTGGTTGGCGCCCGGCGTGGGGAGCTCGACGGTCGGCGTGCGGCCGAACTCGCCCCCCCAGATCACCAAGCGTGTCGTCGAGCATCCCGCGCCGCTTGAGGTCGCTTCAGCAGGGCCGCGATCGCCTGGTCGCACTGGCCGGCGAGGCGGCGGTGGTTGGCCTCCAGGTCGTCGTGCGCAGTCCCACGGCTGGCCCTGGCCGTGCCAGAGCTGGACGTAGCGCACCCCGCGCTCCAGCAGACGCCGCGCGATCAGGCACTGGCGGGCCTGGACGCCCGGCCCGTACATGGCGCGGACGTGCTCCGGCTCGCGAGCGACGTCGAAGGCGTCGCCCGCCTCGGACTGCATCCGGAAGGCCAGCTCGAACGACTCGATGCGGGCCTCCAGCTGCGATTCGCGGCGGCGACGTTCCAGATGTTCGCGGTTCAGCTCGGCCAGGAGGTCGAGCTGGGCCCGCTGCGCGTCGCGGCCGACGCGGCGGTTGCGGATGTGCCGGATCAGCTTCTCGATGTCGGTGTGCTGGCTGTCGATGTAGGTCCCCTGGAAGACGCCGGGCAGGAAGCCCGCCTGCCAGTTCTGCGACTCGGCGATCGGGTAGCCGCCGGGGCACATGACGAGGAAACC
Source organism: uncultured Planctomycetaceae bacterium (assembly GCA_963708145.1). Taxonomy (GTDB): domain Bacteria; phylum Planctomycetota; class Planctomycetia; order Isosphaerales; family Isosphaeraceae. Next base: position 3,092,593 of record OY970189.1, read on the forward strand.
GGGCAGGTTCTGGTTCTCGGTCCCGAGCCCGTAGAGCACCCACGACCCGACGCTCGGCCGCGCCTGCCGCGCGTCGCCGCAGTTCATCAGCATCAACGAGGGCTCGTGGTTGGGCACGTCGGCCTGCATCGAGCGGATCACGCAGATGTCGTCGATGCACTCGGCCGTCCTGGCGAACAGCTCGCTGACCTCGATGCCGCTCTGCCCGTACTTCCGGAACTTGAACGGCGAGCCGAGCGCCGCGCCCGTCTTGCGCTCGGTCGGCAGGTTCGACCCCACCGCCTTGCCCGACAGCCGGGACAGCTCGGGCTTGGGGTCGAACGTGTCGACGTGCGACGGCCCGCCGTTCATGAACAGGTGGATGACCCTCCTGGCCTTCGGGGCGAACTGCGGCCTCTTCGGCGACAGGGGCGACAGCGCCTCGGCCCCTCCCGCCTCCGACAGCAGGCTCCCGAGGGCCAGCGCGCCGAAGCCCATCCCGGCGCGGCACAGCGCCTCGCGGCGGGTCAGGAACGCATCCTCGGGGCGAGGCTGGTGGGACATCGGCGGTCGTCTCCGGGCGGGATCGGTCGGCAGGTCATTCCAGGATATCCGATCGTCCCGCGCGGAACAACAGGACAGGGTTGCCCCGGGGCCCGATGATATCATAGGGCGGACGTGAGCCGGTCACGGCCTCCGGCCCTTATCCCGACGGTATCGCTCATGACTCGCCTGCTGCTCGCATCCGTCCTGATCCTGACGCTCGTCTCCGCGTCGCTCGCGAACGGGGTGGCTGGGGTTGCCGCAGGCAACCCCGGTCTTGGGGCGCCGGGGTTGCCTGCGGCAACCCCAGCCACCCCGGCGCCCCAGGGAGTTCGTCCGGCGCCCGCGACGGCCGACGAGCGGACCCCGGTGGCCGTGCCCGAGCCGAGCCCGCTGGCCTTGCAGTATTATCGGAGCGGCAACTGGCTCTGGGCGATCGACGAGCTGTGGGGCCTGGCCTTCCCGGCCGTCGTCCTGTTCTCGGGCGCGTCGGCGAGGCTCCGCGACCTGTCGCGACGGGTCGGGCGGTCGTGGTTCTTCACGGTCGGGGTCTACGTCGTCCTGTACACGGTGCTGCTCTACCTGGCGAGCCTCCCCCTGCTCTACTACCAGGGGTTCGTCCGCCAGCACGCCTACGGGCTGTCGGAGCAGGGCCTCGGCCGCTGGTTCGGCAACTCGCTGAAGATGCTCGGGGTCATGGCGGTCGCCTCGTTCCTGTTCGCCTGGGTGCCGTACCTCCTGCTGGCCCGCAGCCCGAGGCGATGGTGGCTCTACCTGGGGCTGCTGGAGGTCCCCTTCCTGTTCCTGACGATGCTCGTCACGCCGATCTGGATCGAGCCCCTGTTCAACGACTTCGGCCCGCTCAAGGACGTCGCGCACGAGGGGAGGGTCCGCGAGGTCGGCGACCTGGAAAGGAAGATCGAGGCCCTGGCCCATCGGGCCGGGATCAGCGGGGGGCGGATCTTCCAGGTCGACAAGAGCGTCGACACGAAGGCGCTGAACGCGCTACGTCGTGGGGGTGCTGGGGACGAAGCGGATCGTCCTGTACGACACTTTGATCGCCGCGATGGACGACGCCGAGGTGCTCGCGGTGATGGGGCACGAGATGGGACATTATGTCCTCGGGCACGTCCCGAGGACGATCCTCCTGTCGGCCGTGATCGTCCTGGCCGGGCTGTTCTGGGCCGACCGCGCCGGGAGGTGGCTGATCGGCCGGTTCGGCGACCGCTTCGGCTTCGACCGGCTCTCCGACGTCGCCTCGGTCCCGTTGCTGATGATGCTGGTGCAGGCGTCGTCGCTGGTGCTCGCGCCGGTGGCCAACGCCTACAGCCGGGCGCAGGAGCACGAGGCCGACCGCTTCGCCCTGGAGATCACCCGCACCTACCGCTCCGCCGCGACGGCCTTCGCCACGCTCCAGCGCACCAACCTGGGCAACCCCCGCCCGGGGGCCTTCTACACCATCTGGAGGGCCTCGCACCCGAGCATCGGCGAGCGGATCGACTTCTGCAACCGCTACCGCCCGTGGGCCGAGGGCAAGCCGCTCCGCTACGGCGATCGGTTCCGATCAGGCCCGTAGGGCGTGTGCAGCACGCCATCCTCGTAACAGGTTCGAAGATGGCGTGCTGCACACGCCCTCCGAAGGATGGCGCAAGGATTGCGATTGTTGTCTGGCGGGGCATCAGTGAATTTGGGGATGATTTGCGGGGAGCTTCGGCCGAGTGGTTGCCAAAATGAGGGGCGGATGCCATGCTCATCCTGCCCCCCGATCGGGAGGGATTCGGACCGCAGGCGTCCGGGACGTCCCTCCCTCGCGTAGCATGCTGGGCCGCTTCGACCCCCCGGGGTCATCGCCCCCGCCCCGGCCGGACCGTGATGCCTTGAGGAGTGCTCGCCGATGTCGATGGTCCTGGATGTCCTGCGCTCGGTGGTGAGCCGGAGGCCCGGCTGGGTCGTGGCGGCGTGGCTCGTCCTGGCGGCGGCGGTCGGGGTCCTGGCGCCCGACCTGACCCGCCTGGCGGCCGAGGGGGAGGAGAAGCTGCTCGACCGCAAGTCGGAGAGCATCCGCGCCGTCGAGGCGCTGGCCAGGGCGTGGCCCGACGAGGCGTACGACTGCCTGGCGGTGCTCGCGCTGTACCGGCCCGAGGGCCTGACCCCGGCCGACCGCGCCTTCGCCCGGCGCCTGGCCGAGCAGATGCGGGGCACGATCCGGCCGCCGGTGGTCCTGCGGGTGCTCGGCCCCGACTCCGGGCCCGAGGTCGCGGCGCGCCTGGTCAGCCGCGACGGCACGGTGCAACTGCTGGCGATCCCGCTGTCGTCGTCGTTCGTGGCGCCGGCGACGCACGAGGCGGTCGCCTGGCTCCAGGGCCGCGGCGAGGCCGCGCACCTGGCCGCGCCGCCGGGCCTGCAACTGCTCTGGACCGGCGACGCGGTCGTCGGCCGCGACTACATGGCGCGACGTCCAGACCTCGCTCGACCGCGTCGCGGCCGTCACGGTCGTCCTGCTGCTGCTCGTCCTGCTGGCGGTCTACCGCTCGTCCCTGCTGGCGCTGATCCCTCTGGCGACGATCGGCATCAGCCTGGTCATCTCGCGCGGGGTGCTCGCCTGGATGTACCTGGCGGGCTGGCAGATCTCGTCCCTGGTCGAGCTGTTCCTGGTCGCCTTGCTGTTCGGGACCGGGACCGACTTCTGCCTGTTCCTGTCGTGGCGGTTCGCCGAGCACTTCAACCCGCACAACCCCGGAGGCGCCATGCGGGTGACGCTCCGCCGCGCCATCGTGGCGCTGATGACCAGCGCCGGGACGGTGATCGTCGGGCTGTCGTTGATGGGCACGACCCGGTTCCAACTGTTCTCGTCGACCGGGCCGAGCGTGGCGATCGGGCTGGTGATCACGCTGGCCGCGACGCTGACGCTGACCCCGTCGCTCCTGGTCCTGCTGGCGAAGCACCGCCCCCGCTCGTTCGCGGGGCTGACCGGCGCGTCGTCGGGCTACTGGGACGCGCTGGCCCGCCGCGCGATGGCCCGGCCGCTGGTGAGCTGGGCCGTCGCGATGGCGGCGATGGCCCCCCTGGCGCTGCTGAGCCTGCGCACCGAGTTCGTCCAGGACATGATCACCGAGCTGCCCGAGACGACCCCCTCGGCGCGGAACCTCCGCCTGATCGCGAGCAAGTTCGACGCCGGGATGTTCGCGCCTTTGACCGTCGTGCTGGAGACCGAGGCCAGCTTCCGCACCTCGGAGGGGCTGGCGATGCTGGACGACGTGAGCCGCCTGCTGTCGCGGCAGGAGGGGATCGACGAGGTCCGCTCGGCGACGCAGCCTCTGGGCAGCCCCAAGCCGCTGGAGCCGGCGCGGATCGCCTCGCGGATGCGCGAGGTCGACTCCGGGATCGCCAGGATGCGCGACGGGGCCGCCGAGCTCGAGAAGGGGCTGACCGAGGGGGCGGCCAAGCTCCGCACGGCGCTCTGGCTGGAGCGGAGGACCGGGCTGCCACTGGTCGGCCAGCCCGGCGAGGCGCCTGACGAGGCCGCCTCCGCCGAGGCGAAGGCCGAGGCCCGCGCCGCGCTGGCCAATGGCTTCAAGAGGGCCTCGTCCGCGCTGTTCGGCGGCGGCCTCGGCGCGATGGCCGCCGCGCCGAAGCCCGCCGCCCCGGCGCCCGCGCCCGACCCGGCCAGGGCCAAGGCCGACGAGGCGCAGGAAGCGATGCTCCGCGACCTGTCCCGCGCCGCCGAGGGGGCCGGCCAGATCGCGCAGGGGGCCGCGCGGCGCACCGCGAGGTCGCCGCGATCCTCGCCGACCCGGCCGGACGGCGGGCGCTCGACCGCCTCCTGATCACCCCCGAGACGATCCGCGAGAACCCCGAGCTCAACCGGGGCTTCGACGCCTACATCACCCGCGACGGCCACCTCGCGCGGGTCGACGTCTCGCAGGCCGACCGCGTCTTCTCGGGCGCCGCGATGGACGGGGTGCTGGCGCTGCGGCGGAAGCTCCGCGACTACCTCGGCGAGCCCGAGCAGCCGATGCGCGTCCGCCCGGCGGTCGCCGGGTCGAACGCCGAGTCGGCCGACATCCGCAAGCTGACGCACGACGACCAGGTCCAGACCTGGTTCGTCGTGCCGGTCGGCGTCTTCCTCGTCCTGATGTTCATCCTCCGCGACCCCCTGGCGGGGGTCAACCTGGTCGGGACGATGATCCTGACCTACATGTTCGCGCTGGGGGCGACGCACCTGGTCTTCATCACGATCCTGGGCGACGAGGGGCTCGACTGGAAGGTGCCCTACTTCCTGTTCGTGCTGCTGGTGGCCGTGGGGGTCGACTACAACGTCTTCCTGATGGACCGAGTGCGGCAGGAGTCGGACCGCCTCGGCCTCCGGCCGGGGATCGCCCGCGCGATCGCGCGCACCGGCGGCCTGATCTCGTCGGCCGCGGCGATCACCGCGTGCAGCTTCGCCTCGTTCCTGACCAGCCCCCTGGGGTCGTTGCGGCAGCTCGGCTTCGCGCTGGTGGTCGGCATCTCGGTCGATGCGCTGCTGGTGCGGCCGTTGCTGGTCCCCTGCGGCCACTGGCTGCTGAACCGCCGCCGCGAGACGCGCCGCACCCCGGAGGCCGGCGCCCCGGCCCCGAGGCGGCTGGCGGCCGTGGCGGACTGAGGGGAGAAATCGCTTGACCGGGACATGATCGGGTGTAGAGTGTCCCCATGAACACTCACGTCCCATCCCTCAGCCCCGCGAGGGCAGTCCCCCACCCGGCCGCGACGGGGCCGGTGGTCGGCTGCCGGACGACCCGGATCTATTGCCGTCCCCTCTGCCGGCCGGGGCGTGCGCCGAGGCCGGAGAACTGCGTCCCGTTCCCGAGCCTCGCGGCCGCCCGCGAGGCGGGCTATCGGCCCTGCAAGCAGTGCCGGCCCGACGAGGACGGCGGCCGGGGGCCGTCGGAGATGATCCGCTTCGGGGTCGGGCCGACGCCGCTCGGGACGGCCTTCGTGGCGACGACCGCGCGGGGGATCTGCCGCCTCGAACTGCTCGACGGCGCCGACCCCGCCCCGGCGCTCGGGCGCCTCCGCGCGGCGATCGCGGGGGCCGAGACGGTCGCCGACCCCGGGGCGGTCGGGCCGATCGTGGCCCGGGTCTCGGCCTTCCTCGGCGACGGCGACCCGTGCGATGACCTGCCCCTCGACGTGCCGCGGGACCGTCTTCCGGCAGAGGGTCTGGGCGGCCTTGCGGGCGATCCCGAGGGGCCAGACCCGCACCTACGGCCAGGTCGCGGCCGAGGTCGGCGCGCCGGGGGCCGCGAGGGCGGTCGGGGCGGCGTGCGGGGCCAACGCCGTGATGCTCCTGATCCCCTGCCACCGCGTCGTCGGCGCCGGAGGGTCGCTCGGCGGCTTCGCCGCGGGCCTCGACCGCAAGCGGGCCCTGCTCGAACTGGAGCGGGCATCGATCGGGTGACGGGGCCTCAGCCCGGGACGCTCTTCTTGCTGTTGCAGCCGTAGATCGAGCAGGTGCCGACGAACTCCCAGCAGTCGAGGTGGTGCGGGGTCCGGCACGAGGCGCAGACGACGCCGGGGCTGGTGATCGGCTCGCCGCAGACCTTGCAGATGGGGGGGCCGGCGTCCTCCTCGTCGGCGGGGCCGACGGCGACGATCTCCACCCCCTGCGACATCCGCGCGGCCACCCCCTCCTGGAGGCCGTCGTGGATCAAGAGCGCCTCGCGGACGGCGAACTCCAGCGCCTCGGCGTCGAGCCCGAGGTTGCGGTCGACCTGGACCAGCAGCCTTTCGGGGTTGATCGAGACGAGCATCCCGCTCGGCGGGGCGAGCCGGTGCAGGTTGTCGATCGACCAGCGCACGGCGGACGAGAGGAACTCGCGGGCCATGTCGGCGTCGTTGGCCTGGACCACGTAGCCGCGGTCGAACTCCTGGTCGCCGACGCGGACCAGGCGCGTCCCCTTGGGGGGCTGCGGCGGCGCGGGCCGCGCGATCGGGGCCAACTCCAGGCGGAACGGCAGCCCGCGGCGGAACCGCACCACGACGCGGGTCCGCGGGTTCGCCGGCTGCCCGACCACCTGCGGCGCCAGGCCGACCCGCACGTTCGAACCTCGATGCGCGAAGCTGACCGTCGGCGGGTCGGACAGCCCCCGGCTCTCGTACCGCCCCTGGTAGCGCGCGGCCAGGTGCCGATACGCCCGGTACCGGCTCCCCGACAGCCACGACCCGGCCGTTGCCGCCAGGCGGATCGCCAGGTAGAGGCCCAGGATCGTCAGGCCGAGGATCAGCAATCCCATGCCCAATTCTCGCAAGCCAAGAAATACTGTCAAGTTACAAGATCATCCGGCCGCCGTTGCCCACTAAGGGTCTGGAACGGAATAAGCATTACGACTTGCCGTGCGATCCGGACGACTCAGGCCTGATCGTGTAGTTCCACTCACCATGGAAGTCATGGGGATGCAGCCGGACCCGCTCCATCTGCTGCTTCGTCACCTTGACCTTGGTCGGGTAGCTCCCCGTATCCAGCCGGGCCTCCACCTCCAGGCCCGTCGCGGTCCGCGTCGCGGCGATCAACTCGACGACCACCTGATGGCTGACCAGTGGGCGGCCCCGCCAGTTCATCGTGATGTGCGAGAACAGCCGGTGCTCGATCTTGTTCCACTTGCTCGTGCCCGGCGGGAAGTGGCAGACCGTCACCTCCAGGCCCGTCTCGTCGGCGAACCGCTGGAGTTCGACCTTCCACAGCCGGACCCGATAGCCGTTGCTGCCCCCGCCGTCGGCACAGATCAGCAACCGCCCGGCGTCGGAGTACATCTCCGACCCCATGCCGGACCACCACCGCCGGATGCCCTCGACGGCGAAGCTGGCCGTGTCGTGATCGACGCCCACGTTGACCCACCCCAGGTCCCAGCCCATGTCGTAGATCCCGTAGGGGATCGCCTTGCCGACGCGGCGGTCGGGGAAGTCATGGATCAGGGCCTCCTCGGGCTCACCCGCCGGTTGCCACTCCCGGCCCCGGTTGGCGTACTGCCCGACCAGCTCCTTCTTCTTGGTGTCCACCGAGATGACCGGGGAGCCCGCGGCGATGTACCGCCCGCTGATCTCGCTGATGTAGCGGAACTGGGCGTCACGGTCGGGGTGCTGCCTGCCCTCCAGGGTCTTGGCCATCGCCTGGAGGCTGTAGCCGAGGTGGTGGAGCATCTCCCCGACGACCCGATGGCTGACGGCGAACCCCTGGCGGCCCAAGGCCTCGGCCAGTTGGCGGGTGCTCTTGCAGGTCCACCGCAGCGGGGACATCGGGTCGCCCCGCGTCTCGGGGGCGATCAGTCCCTCCAGGGCCACGAGGATCGCCGGCTCCTTGTCGCGGAGCTTCTTGCGACCTCCGCCGGGCCGTCGGACGCGACCGGGGGGAGGGGGTGGAGCGTCGAGTTCCTTCAACGCCCGCTGGATCGCGGCGTGAGAGATGCCCGAGGCCCGACTCACGCGGCGGATGCCGCCGTAGCCCAGGGAGCGGGCCTCGACGGCGGCGAGGAGCCGTCGCTGCCGCTCGTCGAGGTTCGGCAGGATCGCGGCGAACTTCCGTTGGAGTTCAGGATCGTCGGGCATCCGTCCATTATGAGCCGCAGCGACGAATTATAACAGTTGTTTCGTTCCAGGCCCTAACTGCCCACCGGCACTCGTCCGATACCCGACGGCCTGGCGCTCGTCGTCGAGCGCTGGGAGCAGTTGCCCCCGCCCCCGTGAGGGAACGTCCCGGCCAACTACGCAAGACCCGGATGAACCATTTTTCATGCGCGGTGTTTTCTGAACCGGACGCTGGATTCGTCGGCCCGGTTGGGCGACTCTGCCTAGCTGACGCGATGTGCAACTTTTCGACGTAAGTCCGTGATTTCCAACCCGCGGGCCGGCCTGATCTTGGGGCAAGGCCAGTCGCAGGCCCTGGAAAACAAGGCCTCCGGAAGAAGTTGCACATCGCGTTAGCTGGGTGGCTGCGCTCTCATCTGGTGGCAAGATGAACCGGGAGTGCCTGGTGTGTGAACGGAAGTTCAGATTCCCGAGGAAGGACACCCGCGCCCACCTGCCGGTCCACGTCTCCGGCCAGCTCTCGGAGATCCCCGAGAAGAGCGTCGAGCCGATCGCGATCAACGCCGGCGTCCCGCCCCGCACCTTGCAGGAGTTCCTCAGCCAGCACCGCTGGGACCACGACCAGGCGCGCGACCGGATCCAGCACATCGTCCGCGACGAGCACGCCGGCCCCAACTCGGTCGGGATCTTCGACGAGACCAGCGACGTCAAGAAGGGGGTCAAGACCCCAGGCGTGCAGCGGCAGCACTGCGGCGCCGTGGGCAAGCGGGAGAACTGCGTCGTCACCGTCCACCTGGGCTACGCCCGCGACGGCTTCCACTGCCTGCTCGACGGCGAGTTGTACCGGCCCAAGAGCTGGTCGGAGGACCGCGACCGCTGCCGCGAGGCCGGCATCCCCGAGGACATGGTGTACCGGCCCAAGTGGGGGATCGCCCTGGAGCTGTACGACCGGGCCGTCGCCCACGGCCTGCACTTCGACTGGCTCACCTTCGACGAGGGGTACGGCGGCAAGCCCGGGTTGATCCGGGCGCTCTCGGGCCGCGGCCAGCGGTTCGTGGCGGAGGTGCCGCGCAACTTCACGGGCTGGGTCAACCCGCCGCGGGTCATCACCCGGCCGTTTCGCAGGAAGGGCCGCCGTGCCCGCAAGGCGCCGCGGCGGGCCGCCGGCAGCACCCCGGCGCGGCGGGTCGACGCGAGGCTCGTCCGGGACGGGTTGCGGGACCAGCCGTGGGTGCGGTGGCGGGTCAAGGACGGGCAGAAGGGGCCGAGGATCTGGGAGGTCAAGCACCTGCGGTTCACCCCCGTGGGCGAGGACGGCCTGCCGGGGGAGCCGCCGCACCTGCTCGTCGCCCGCGACGTGCTCGACCCCGACGAGATCAAGTTCTTCGTCAGTAATGCGCCCGCGGAGGCGCCGGTCGGCGTGCTGCTGGTCGTCGCGTTCTCGCGGTGGCGCGTGGAGCGCTGCTTCGAGGACCAGAAGGGCGAGATCGGACTGGACCAGTACGAGGGCCGGCGCTACCGGGGGTTGAAGCGCCACCTGGTGTTGAGCATGGTCAGCTACCTGTTCCTGTCGCGGGTGAGGCAGGAGTTCGGGGGAAAAACCCGGACCTGACGGAGTGCCAGGTGCATACGGCGGTGGCGGCGCTGATCCCGTTCTGGTGGCTGGGCCTGAGGCCGCCGAGGAGGTTGCTGGAGCGGACGGCCGAGGAGATCGGTCGGGCGCAGCGGCGGAACGCCCTGGCGCGACGGTGCCCCACCAAGCGGACACGGCGGAGGTTACATGCGCTCGACATCAAGCTCACCGAATTGCCTCGATGTCGATGGGGCGCGACTAAGACCGCCCAACAGAACCCTCCATACAATGCACACGAACAGATCTTAATGCATGCCAGGGTGAGGGACGCTTGATGGATGCCCGGCCGGCGCTCGTAGCGGATTCGCAGTCGCCGGCTCCGGTGGACCCGGGACGGCGTGCGCTCGATCGGCCAGCGCGTCTCCCCCAGCCCACTCTGATCGTCGATCCCCTTCTCGGGCAGGACCGGCTCGACCCCCAGCTCCCGCAACCCCTGGCGGTGCGGCTCGGGATCGGACGCCAGGTCCCCCTGCAAGGCCTCGGGCTCCTTCCTCGGGTGGCCCACCTCGCCGGCCACCGGCGGGATCTTGTTGTAGGGGTGGGCCGACTCGGTGATGTCGTTGACGTTGGCCGCCGTGACCGAGGAGGCCAGCGGGATGCCGTTGGCGTCGGTGATCGGGTGGGGCTTGCTCCCGGGCTTGCCCCGGTCCACCGGGCTGGGGCCCGTGGCGCCGCCCCCGTAGGCCGCCCGCACGGGGCTGCTGTCGATCAGCGCCCGCGACCGGTCGATCACGTCGGCGCCGCGGAGCTCGGCGAGCAAGACCTTGTGGACCTCGTCCCAGGTGCCGTCGGCCTGCCAGTCCCGCAACCGTCGCCAGCAGGTCATCCCGCACCCGCAGTCCCTCTCGCAGGGGAGATCCTCCCAGGGGAGGCCGGTCTCGAGGACGAAGAGGATGCCGGTCAGGGCGGCGCGCGGTGTGGCTGCGGGTCGAGCGGACCGGGTCGCGGTGCCGCGCCTTGCCGTGGGCCCTCTCGCCGGGGTGTCCATCGACGGTGTCGTCGCCGACCAGGGCGACGGTGCCGCCGGGGAGCAGGTGGAGCAGGAGGGACCCGGTGAGGGCGCAGCCCAGCTCGGGGGCCGACCAGGGGGCGCGGGAGCGGACCCGCTGGTAGTCGGTGCGGTGGCCGGCCGCGAGCCCGCCGGGGGTCCGCAGCAGGTTGGCGACGGTGCGCCGGCCGGTGGTCAGGACGGCGGCGCGCGGGGGGGTGACGAACCGACGGTCGGTCGGCTCGTCGAAGGCGGGCGCCGGCGCCGCCAGCGGCGGGGTCGCCTCGGGTGGTAGGATCGTCGGGGTGCCGTCCTCGGTCGGTGCCACGGGAAGCATGGGCAACTCCCCATGCTACCGACGAGGCGGACCCCCTTCAAAATCGGCTGACTCTAACGGATTGCAGGTATTGAGGTGCCGGGTATCCGGCCGGCGCCATCCCCGTCATCCTTTCTCTTACCACAGAAGAGGATGCGAAAATGGGCGCGCGACCGAGCACCCGGCGGGTGCAGCGTCAACGAGGCCCGCCCCCTCCGCAACCGCCGCGCGGAGCCAAGCCGATCGTCATCCCCAGGACACGCCAGCAAGACGGCGAGATCTGGCATGAACCCCGGCGCATCCGGGCGTCGGTCGCGGGATGGGCCCGGTCGGCTCCGGGACCCGCCCCGGCCGGCTTCGACCGCGGCTATCGCCTCCACCGATTCGGCCGCCGGCCCCGCAACCTGCCGGGGCTGAGGCCCCGGGAGATCGTCACCGCCGATGGCTCCGCCTCGGGCTCCGCCCCGGCTTCATCGCGGGCCATAGGGCCGGGACCGTCGCCGAATTGGCTTACCCGATGCTCCTGGCGGCGCACGGCGTGCCCGCCTGGCTCTTGAGGATCGGCTTCGGCCGTAGCGCGATGTCCCGGCATCGCCTTGTCGAGCGGCTGGGGCGAAGCAGCCTGGCCGTTGCCCACCATCGCGGTGGTGCTCCGCTCCCTGCACGGGTCCCTGAAGGTCCGCGACCGCGGCCGCAAGGCCCGCGACCTGCACCGTCGGGTGTGGGACGCCTACCGTGCCGCCTCCGCGGAGGAGTCCCGACGGCTGATGGGCGAGCCTCGACGGTGGTGTGCCCCGCGGGACCGGCCCGCCCCGGTGCGCGCGATGCTGACGAAGCTGTGGGCCGAGACGGCGCCCTCCGCAGCGGCCTGCGCCCCTCCGGGATGCCATCGCACGAGCAGCGCGGTGGACCGCCCGATGAACCGGCCGTGCCGGCTGATGGCTGCGGGCCGGGGTCCGCACGGCCATCAGGGCCCCTCCGCGTTGCGGCCGAGGGGCCGGGCGCCGCTGCAGGACTTCCGCCCCTCTGCCCCGCGGAGCGACCCCCACCGGACCTACGACAGCCCCGCGGATCGGCTCAAGGGCAGGCGCCACCCTGAGCACCGGCTCCTCAACCTCATGGCGTCCACCTCACCGATGGGCTTCAGAAACCACGTACCTGCAATCCGATAGAGTCAGTCATTTTTTATGTCAATATCCCGCTCCGGATAATATTCTCCACAATTTCATTCCCGGGCGCGATGCCGGGAGCCTTGCCCATGTTCGCTTAGGTATGCTCGGCCGCCGCCTCCATCCGCCGCGACACCACCCAGAGCAGCGGCTGGACCCACAGCGCCGCCGTGGCCGACTGCCGCAGCAGGTTCCACAGCACGTCGCGCCGCGCCAGGTGCGCCAGCTCGTGGACGAGCGTCTCGCGCAGGTCCTCCCGCGCATCGTCGGGCAGCAGGATGGCCGGGCGCCGCAGGCCGCACAGGCACGGGCTCGACAGGAACGGGGTCCGCAGGACCGCGGGAGGGGCCAGCCCCATCCTCCGCGCGAGGTCGCCGCAGAGGCCCGCCTCCGGCTCGGCCCGCGTCGAGGACGATCGCAGATGGGCCATCCGCCGAAGCCCGACCACCAGACGCACCGCCAGCACGGCCGAGCCGAGCGCCCACACGACCAGGACCGAGGCCGCGACGACGCCGAGGACATCGAATCGTGGTCGCTCCGGCACGGGCCTCGGCGAAGGACCGGCCAAGCCCTCCTGCCGACCGAGCGGGTACGGCACCTGGCCTGGCGAGTCCACGGTGGGCCCGGGCGGCTCGGACCTCTCGTGTAGGGGCTCGCGACGAGACCCGGCGTCCGCCCCGACCGCGATGGCCGCGAGGCTCGCCGTGAGGCCGGCCGGGGGCGGCGCGGTCAGGTCCGGCAGCCGGATCGCCAGGCCCTCGGAGCCCGCCGCGACCAGCAGCGCCGCCGCGATCGGGCAGGCCAGGACGGCCGCCAGCGCCGTCCGGAATACGGCCGACTGCACCGCCGGCCCGGACCGCCGCACCACGCGGCCGGCGACCAGGCCCAGCGCCAGCAGCGCCGACGACTGGACCAGCCAGCTCAGGGCCCATCCCGCCGGGGCCATCGGCCCGGCCGCGAGGAGAATCCGCAAGATCGTCATGCCCCCTCAGCCCTTGCGCCTGTGGTCGATCAGCCGGCGGATCTCCTCGAGATCGGCCCGCGACAGCGCCTCGTCCTTGAGCAGGTACGCGACCAGGTTCCCCGCGCTGCCGCCGAAGACCCGCTCCAGCAGGTCGCGCGCGGCGGTCCGCTTGACCCGCTCCTCGTTCAGCCGCGGATAGAAGACGAACGTGCGCTCGTCGACGTCGTGCCCCACCGCCCCCTTCGCCTCGAGCTGGCGCAGCAGGGTCTGCACCGTGCTGTGCGCGACCGGCTCGGCCTCGTTCAGCGCGTCGGTGATCTCGCGGGCGTGGGCCCGACCGCGGTCCCAGAGCACCTGCATGATCCGGAGCTGCATCCGCCCGAGCTGCGTCTCGTCCATCGCCGTCGCCTCGGCACCCCGATGTCGTCTATCGGAGTAAAACTATCAGAATAGACGGCGGCGTCAAGGAAAATCCGGGCGACCGGCGCGAGGCCGCCGGCGCCGGTCCTCGGAGGTGGGTGGCGACGTGCGGGGCCATCAAGCGAAATGGCCCGGCGCCCGCGGGGTCCCGGAGGGCGGGGACGATCCGGGGACGGCCGGGCGGGTCGGACGGCGCGGGCCTTCGATGGAGGGGGAGGCGGGGACGACCCGTCTCACTTGCTCTCGGTCCGGCCCTTGCCCTTCTGCGGCTTCGTCGGGACGACGGCCTTGGCGGCGCCGGTCACGGCGCCGACGGCGGCGCCGGAGAGCATCTCGCCGAGCACCTCGCCCGATTTCTTGCCCTTGCCCTTGGCCTTGCTCGCGCCCTTCTTCCGCGAGGCGGCCTCGCCCGCGCCCGTCGCGTTGGGGGAGGCCGCGACCGCGCGATCCGCGGCCCCCTCGGCCGGGACGGCGGTCGGCTGGTCGCCGACGCGGGCGGCGGCGCCGGTCACGGCGCCGACGGCGGCGCCGGTCAGCGCCTCGCCGAGCACCTCGGTCGCCTTGGAGGCGACCGCGGCGGCGGCTCGCTTCGCCGTCGTCTTCTTCTTGGCCTTGGCGGTCGAGCCCTTGGCCTTGGCGTGGGATGTCGTCCGCTTCGCCGCGGCCTTCTTGGCGGGGGTCGCCTTGCTCGCGGATGCACGGCCGGCGCGCTTCGGCGCCGAGGACTTGGTGGACTTCTTCGCTGGCATGGTCTGGCTCGCTCCGGTTCCCAGGGGGTGCAGCAAACGGCCCTTCAACAGGTCGAGCTTGCGGGACAGGCCGGCGCGGGTGCGCCGCATCTCGGCCCGGATCGCTGCGGGTGAGGCCGCTCCGTCGCCGTCTAACTTACCTGCTCCTTGAGCCATGCGAGGTTCTCCCGGAGCGCCGCCGTGGTCTCGGGGGGCGGCAGGCGGACGCCCGACGCCCGGGCGCGGCCGTCGGCCAGGAAGCCGGCGCCCGCGGCCCCCAGCAGCGCGCCCATCAGGCCGTAGCAGCCCCACAGCGGCAGCCGCGTGGACCGATGCAGGGCGTGGACCAGCGCCACCGCCGAGAAGGCCCCGCCGGTGGCGACCAGCCCCGCGCCGGCGCCGAGCAGCACCCCCGCCCGCAGGGCGAGGGCCAGCTCGTCCTGCACCTCGCGGCGGAGCAGGAGGAGCTGCTGGCCGACCAGGGTCCCGGAGTCGTGGACGATCTCCTTGACCAGGGTGGCCGTGTCGGGCTCGGCGTCGGGTCGGGTCGGGTTCGTCACGTCGGGGCTCGCGATCGACGGGTGGGGAGGGGATCGGACGGCCGGCCCCCCCTCAACGTGCTGCCTTCTTGCGGGCCGCCTTCTTCGCGGCCGTCTTCTTGGCGGTCGTCTTCTTGGCGGACGCCCCCTTCTTCCGCGCCGACGCCTTGCGGGCGCCGGTCACCGACCCGAGGGCCTCGCCCGCCTCCTTGACGGCCCTCTTGGCGGCCTTCCGCACCACCTTCGCCTCGGAGGCGATGGCGTCGCCGACGGGCTCGAGGACCTTCTTCGCCCCGCGGATCACCTTCTTCGTGGTCGACTTCACGGCGCCGGTCGCGCCCTTCGTGCTCTTCTTGACGCTCATGGGGACCTTTCTCGGGGCCGCACGTCCGCCGCCCCGCTCTCGAGCCGTCCCGATCCGAGTCCGGCGCCGCGCCCATCGTCGCGAGCTGCCCTGGGCCGGGGGCGTCGAATCATCATCGCGTCATCCCGCAGTTTCTGTGCCGCAGCCACGCATAGTTACACGTCGCGATGTGACTTCGCCGCCGAGTTCAATCTTGGCGCCTGGTCCGGTCGCGATCAAGGGCAAGGGTCGCCATCGCGGGCCGGATCGTGTCGCATTCGCGGGTCGGGGCGATCGCGACGATGCGCGGGGGCGGGAGGAGGCCGGTCGGTGCGCCTCGACGAGTGCGCGGTCGCGCGCCCGCTGGCATTCGCCCGGCAGGCCCGGGGAGAATCGGGCGAGGCCCGCCCGGCGGATCGGGCGCCGATCGGGGCGGGCGGCCCGTCGCACGAAGGAGGCCATCATGGCGGAACGACCCAGGGCGACCGTGCGCCTCGTCGAGGAGGGCGAGGCCACCGGCCGCGTCGCCGCGATCTTCGCCGACATCCGCGCCACCAAGCGGATCGACTTCGTCCCCGCCTTCTGGCGGTGCTGGCCACCAACGCCGACCACCTGGATCTGGTGTGGGGCCGCCTCAAGGCGATCATGCATCCGGAGGCCCTCGGCCGCGCCGGGAGGCTCGACCCGCTGACCCGCGAGATCATCGCGCTGGCGGTCTCGGCGACCAACGGCTGCGCCTACTGCGTCAACTCGCACACGGCGGCGGTGCGCAAGCTGGGGCTGGACGTCGAGGCGCTGGGCGAGGTGCTGGCGATCGTCGGCCTGTTCAACACCACCAACGCGCTGGCCGACGGCTACCAGGTCGAGCCCGACGTCCTGCCGCCCCAGGATTGACCGGGCCGGCCCGAGAGCGGGTCGGGCATGGCGGATGGGAGATGGCGAATGCCGGAGGGTCGGAAGTCTCCTCATCCGCCATCCGCCATGTCCCATCCGCCATGCCCGACCCGGTAGAATGGCCCGCGCGGTCCCTCGGCGACGACGGCACGCCCGGCGAGGCCGGGCCGTGCGCGAGGGCCCGTCTCGTCCCGATCGGAGCGAACGCGGTGAGCGTCAAGGCGGCCAGGATGAGGGGATGTCTCGCGGCGCTCGGGCTCGTCTCGGCGTCGCTGCTGGCGGCGCCGACGGCCGCCGCGGGGGCGGAGGCGACCGGGCTCGACGCGGTCCGCGACTTCGGCCTCGTCGGCGACGGCAAGGCGGACAACTACGCGAGGTTCCGCACCGCCTGCACCGACGCGAGGCTGCGCGGGGGGGCGTGCTGTTCTTCCCTCCGGGAGAGTACAAGGTCGTCCTCCCCGCCGGGACGGCCGAGCTGTGCGAGCCCTACAGCCACAATACCTTCCGAGGGGTGCCCGGCCAGACGGTCATCGCGATCGCCTCGCCGACCGACGAGTTCAAGATGCCGTTCCGGACCTCCCTCAACGCGACGACCGGCGTCCGGTTCGAGGGGCTGACCATCCGGCGGTCGTCGGCCTGGTTCGGCTGCCTCGTGGCGCTCGACTGCGGGAGCGACTTCGCCTTCCGCGACTGCGTGTTCGACGGCGGCATGACGGACGTCGCGATCAAGACGTCGCGCGGCTACGTCTTCGGCGTCTACTACGGCGCCACCGACGGCACCCACACGCTCCGCGACGTGTCGTGGGAGCGGTGCGAGTTCGTCGGCTGCGCCCCGGCCGTCGGGTCGCCCAACCAGGCGTTCGCCCGCTGCCTGCGGCTCTCCTTCGACCGCTGCAAGTTCCACGACAACTACGCCAGCGACCTGGAGCTCAACGCCCCGAACCAGACGGTCCGGCAGGAGAAGACGAACACCGTCCCCGCGCGTCGGGAGTTCCTCCAGACGGACTTCTCCGTCACCGGCTGCGTGTTCGAGTCCAGCCGCTCGCCGGGCCCGGCCGGCTGGGGCGTCGGCCTGGCCCACATGGCCCGCATCGCGATCTCGGGCAACACGTTCCGGGGGGCGAAGACCGAGGCCATCCACGTCGAGGACTACTCGCACGACGTCAAGGTCGTCGGCAACCACTTCGAGCACTGTGCCCGGAACAAGAATATCGGGGTGGTCACGATCATCACCGCGTCGTCGCACGTCCTGGTCGCGAACAACCAGTTCGACCAGACGGCGATGGCCGACGCGGACGGGTCGGACACGGCCACCTATGGCGTCTACGTGCTCGCCGGTCAGGCGGCCGGTAAGTTCCACCAGCTCCCGAACCCCGAGCCGGAGCGAATCCTGATCGCGGGCAACCAGTTCAACCTCGGCTGGTGCTCCGGGGTCGCGACCCTGAACTGCGGCAGCGTCACGGTTGCGGGCAACCAGTTCTTCGGCGACGGGTCGGTCTCGGGGGCGGAGCCGGGCCTGTCCTACGGCGGGTCGCTGGGGCACGGGATCAACGCCTACTCGTCGTACAACGTCCAGGTCACGGGGAACCTGTTCCGGGGCGTGTACGCGATGTTCAAGGTCCCCGAGCCGGGCTCGCCCTACGCCTACCTGCGCAACGGCCTGATCGGCGGCAACGTCGTCGAGGGCTGCCATTACGGCCTGGTCACGGCGAACATGCGGGACGTGGTCGTCGGCAACAACCAGTTCTCCCGGTGCGTGTGGCCTTTGGTCGTCCAGCCGGGCGAGGCCGAGAGCGGCCCGATCTCGTGCACGGGCAACCTGGCCGGCGGCTGCGGGCACGGCTTCGTCGCGGCGAACGCCGTGGTGGTCACGGCCGGCGGCAACGGCGCCCCCGTGGCGCCCGGCGCCGGGGTGACGGTCAAGGCAGCCTCCGCGCTGCCGCACATGCCGGCCGGCACCGCGATCGCGTTCGGCGCCGCCACGCTGAGGCTCACGAGGCCGTCGCCGTCGGGCTCGCGGGCGATGGTCGGCGACCTGGCGGGCGCCCCGGTTGCCGACGGCGCGACGAGCGGTCCGGTCGCGCTGCCGCTCTCGGCGGTCGCGAAGCACAACCACCTGGTCTTCGCCAACAACCTCGACGACATCGTCGGGGCCTACCCCGACTATCGCGGCTCGCCCGGCCCGAGGGCCGCGGGCCCCGCCGATGCCGTCAAGGTGCGCCGAGGGGGGCCGTGACGCGATGGCGACCCTCGTCGGCACCTCGGGCTGGAGCTACGACCACTGGCAGGGCATCCTCTACCCGCGGGGGGCGTCGAGCCTGGGGCGCCTCGACGCCTACGCGCGGCGGTTCGGCACGGTCGAGGTCAACAACACCTTCTACCGCTGGCCCCGCGACGAGGTCTTCGCCACCTGGCGCGACCGCCTGCCCGCCGGATTCGTCGTCTCGGCGAAGGCGTCGCGCGGCCTGACGCAGTTCCGCCGCCTGAACGACCCGCGCCCGTGGCTCGAACGGATGGAGGGGGGCCTGCGCCTCCTCGGCGAGAAGAGGGGCGTGCTGCTGGCCCAGCTTTCCCCGCAGTTTGCCCTCGACCTCGGCCGGCTGTCCGGGTTCCTCGACCTGGTCCCCTCGGGGCAGAGGGTCGCCGTCGAGTTCCGGCACCCGAGCTGGCACGTCGAGGAGGTCTTCGCCCTGCTGGAGCGCCACGGCACCTCCTACGCCGTGATGAGCGGCGCGGGCCTCCCCTGCGTGCTGCGGGCCACCGCGCCGTTCGTCTACGTGCGGCTGCACGGGCCGGACCCCCATCGCCTCTACGCCGGGTCGTACTCCGACGACGACCTGCGCTGGTGGGCCGACCGCATCCGCGAGTGGGAGGCGCAGGGCGCGTCGTGTTCGCCTACTTCAACAACGACGGGCATGGCCACGCGGTCCGCAACGCCGAGACGCTCCGGGCCCTGCTCGGCCGCTGAAGGGTGATCGGGCCGCGCCGGACCCTTGATCCGGACGGGCCCCGCCGATCCAATGGGCGGGCCCCTGCGGCCCGAGGTTCATCCGATGCGGCGCGCCGCCTTGCCCCTGATCGGCCTGGTCTGCTCGCTGGCCCTCCTGGGCGCCTGCTACCGGGCGGTCCTGTTCGAGGGGGGCCAGTTCGCCTACCGAGACGCGGCGCACTTCTACTACCCGCTCTACCTCCGCGTCCAGCAGGAGTGGTCCGCCGGCCGCTGGCCGCTGTGGGACACCGGCCAGAACGGCGGGATGCCCCTGCTGGGCAACCCGATGGCCGCCGTGCTCTATCCGGGCAAGGCCTGTATGCCCTGCTCCCCTATGCCTGGGGCGCCAGGCTGTACGTCGTCGTGCATACGGTCATCGCCCTGCTCGGCGCGGTGGCGCTGGGGCGCTCGTTCGGCATCAGCGGGACGGGGACGCTCCTGGGCGGCCTGAGCTATGCGTTCGGGGGGTCGGTCCTTTCCCAGTACTGCAACGTGATCTTCCTGGTCGGCGCCGCGTGGGTCCCCTGGGGCCTGCGCGCCATCGACCGCCTGCTGCGGCAGGGGCGGCGGCTCGGCGGTGCCGAGCTGGCGGCGGTGCTGGCGCTTCAGGTGCTCGGGGGCGACCCCGAGGCGGCCTACCTCACGGCCGCCTGCGGCGCGGGCTATGCCGTCCTGCTGTCCCTGGACGCCAGGGGCCGTCCCAGGTGGCTCCCCTCCTGGCCGCAGGCGCTCGGGGCGGTGGCCGCGTGGGCGGCGGCGACGCTGGCCCTGGCGACGGTGCGCCCCGCGGCGGGGTGGTCCGCGGCGGCCCGGGTGCTCGCGCTGATGGCCTGGGCGGGCATCGGCGTCGCGGTGGCCCGGCGATGGCGGCGGTGCCCGGGCGAGGCGCGGCTCGGGCCGATGCTGGCGAGCCTGGCGGGCGCCTGCGCGTTGGCGGCGGCGCTGGCGGCGGCGCAGCTCCTGCCGGTCCTGGAGTTCGCCGCCGGCAGCGCGCGGGTGGGGCAGGACAGCACGATCAACATCTACCCGTTCAGCCTGGAGCCGTACCGCCTGGTCGAGCTGGCCTGGCCGGGCCCGTTCGGGACGATCGGCCCCGGGAACCGCTCGTGGCTCCAGGCGATCCCGCCGGCGGGCGCCGCGAGCGCTGGGTCGACTCGCTCTACATGGGGGGGTTGGCGCTGGTGCTGGCGCTGGGCGCCGTCGGGTGGCGGGGCGCGCCGGCCTGGCGCGCCTGGATGACGGCCGTCGCGGCGGTGGCGCTGGTGGCGAGCTTCGGCAGGTTCGCCGGCCCCCTCTGGGGGGCGCGCTGGGGGCCGCTGGCCGCCGCGATCGGGCCGCACGACCCCGGCGACCGGATGCCTCGTTTCGACGGGCTCCCTTACGACGGGACGGGCAGCCCCTACGGGCTGCTCGCGGCGCTGCTGCCCGGCTTCGACGTGTTCCGCTTCCCGGGCAAGCTGCTGACCTTCGCCGCGATCGGCCTGGCGATCCTGGCCGGCGCCGGCTGGGACCTCGCGGCGGCCGGCGAGTCGGCCCGGCCGCGACGCCTCGGCCGGATCGCGCTGGGCGCGAGCCTGTTGGGGCTGGCGCTCGCCGTTGCGGGACGCGCCCGGATCGTCGCCCTCCTGGACGGCCGCGCCCCGCCCGACCTGACGTTCGGCCCCGCCGACATCGCCGGCGCGTGGGCCGAGACGCGGCGCGCCCTGGCGCATGGCGCGATCGTCTTCGCGGCCGTCCTGGCGCTGGTGCATCGGGCCCCGCGGCGGCCCCGGCTCGCGGGCGCGGCGGCCCTGCTCCTGATGGCGGGGGACCTGGCCGCGGCCAACGCCGGGCTGGTCCGGGCCGTCCCCCAGGCCGTCTTCGACGCGACGCCCGAGGTCGTGCGGCGGATCGAGGCCGCCGAGCGCCGACCCGTCGCCGGGCCCGTTCCGCATCCAGAGGATGCCCGACTGGCATCCGGACGCCTTCCGCGAGCGCCGCTCGGCCGGTCGCCTCCGCGAGGTGGCGGCGTGGGATCGCGCGACGCTGCGGCCCCTGCACGCCCTGCCGCTGGGGCTCGAGTACTGCGAGACCCTGGGCTACCTGGAGCTCGACGACGCCGTGGCGTTCTTCCGCAGCGGGACGAGGCCCGCCACCGCCGAGGAGGCGCGCGCCTCGGGGATCGCGGCCGGCGCGCCGATCGTCTATGTCCCGAGGCACAGCTTCAACCTCTGGGGGGCGCGCTACTTCCTCCTGCCCGCCCGGCCCGAGGCGTGGGGGAGCGTAGACCCGGACTCCGACCCCTACCTGGCGGGGACCGACCCCGTCGCGGCCGATCGCGGGGCCCGCGACCGCGAGGGGAGCGACCCGGGGGACCCGGGCCCCGACTGGCAGCTCCGCCGCAATCGGTCCGCCTTCCCGCGGGCCTGGCTCGTCCACTACGCCCGCGTCCTGCCCCCCGTCTCCGTCCGCGACGACCGCGACGAGCTGATGCAGTCGCTGCACACGATGTACAACCTCCGCGCGGTGGCCTGGATCGAGACCGACGACCCGGCGAGCCTCAAGGGGGCCACCGTGCGCGCGCCGGTCGGGCCCTCCGAATCGGTGACGGTCCTCGGGCACGGGCCGCAGCGGGTCGAGCTCAAGGCCGTGCTCGAACGCCCCGGCCTGGTCATCCTGGCCGACACCTACTATCCCGGCTGGCGGCTGACGATCGACGGCAAGCCGGCGCCGATCTACCGGGCCAACCGCCTGATGCGGGGCGCGGCGGTGCCGGCGGGCGAGCACGTGCTCGTCTACACCTACCGGCCGCGGTCGTTCCGGGTCGGCGCCGTCGTCTCGGTCGCGGGCCTGGCCGCGCTGCTGGCCCTCGTCGGGACGTCGCGGGACTTCGGGAGTTGAGCGGGTCCCGGCCCCTCGCGGGGCGGACACCCGAAGGTGGGGACCCCCGGGCGGAACAAGTTAAGCGGTTTGTTTTGCATTCTTATTCCACACAGGTTAACTTGGCCTGGGAGACACGAGAGCACATATGACTGGGCCGATTCCGAGGCGGACCGGCGGTCCGAACCGTCATGGCCGAGCCGGGGGAGCGCCGATCCAGCCCCAGTTGGCTGCTGAGCATCCTGATTATCCTGGGCGTCGTGATCGGGACGGGGAGGAAGTCGGGGCCCTCCGGGGACGGCGGGGGGGGAGGGGACCGGAAGTCGTCGGCGGCGGCGGGGGCCGACGCCAAGGACGGGGGGGAGGAGACGGGGGACGAGGCGGATGACGACGACCTCGCGCCCTATCTCGAATTCCGAGACTTCCACGGCGCCTCCGAGGTCCCCGCGACGCAGCAGGGCCTCGACCTCGGCCGCCTGCTTGCGATCGACCTGGCGCGGATGGCGCCGGAGTTCCTCATCGTCACCGTCCCCGAGCCGGTCGATTCCCGGTTCGGCTACCGCTTCGACGCGATCCTCGACGCCGTGCAGATGGCCATCGAGTCGCAGGGTTGGAACCTCGATCGGTTCTGGCTCCCCTGGCTCCCCTCGGGCCGGCAGATCAAGGACCGCAACGACCTGAAGGACGTCCCCGACCCGCGCGGCGGGGCGATGCTCTACGAGCGCAAGCCGGGCGTCCTGCTGTTCCGGCAGCCCCGGGCCGCGGGGGACCACGACCCGAGGCAGAGGGTGCTGGTCGTCCTGCTCGTCGGCGAGACGCCGACGTCGGGAGTCGCCAAGGGGGCGCTGGCGAAGTGCCTGGCGATCATCAAGTCGTATCACGTGGGGGTCCGCGAGGGGCTCGACCGGCTGGCGTATCTCCCGCCGCCCGCGTGGCTCGATGCGCTCCCCGGGCCCGGCGCGGCCCTCCTGCTCGACGGGGTGCGGCGCCTCGCCGGGGCCGTCTCCGGGGCCGTCGGGCGCATCGACGTGCGGATCGTCGGCCCGATGTTCAGCGGCTCGGAGCAGTCGCTGGCCCTGACCATCGCGCGCTGGCTGGAGGAGAACCGGGGCGACGGGCGCCGGTCGTGGCACGTCTTCGTCCGCACCGGCGACTCCGACCGGATCGACAAGGCGAAGTTCGAGCGCGACGCGGGGGACGGCCGGCTCCCCAACGTCACGGTCCGGTTCGACTCGACGCTGGTCCACATCGACGCGGTGGTCCGGGCCCTGTTCGACTTCCTCAAGCAGCTCAACGGGGGGACGCCTCTGGGCAAGGTCGCGCTGCTGACCGAGTCGGACACGGCGTTCGGCCAGCGATTCGAGGACGTCGAGCGGTGGGCCGGGCCGGGGACGAACGTGACCCGGATGACGTTCCCGTTCCACATCTCGCAGGTCGCGGTCGCCTACAAGCAGGGCGACCCGAAGGACGACCGGGGCACGCCGACGCTGGTCCGGCCGAGCAGCCGGCTGGCGATCCCGTTCGACGAGGTCGGCCGGCCCCGCGACGTCGTCCCCGCGCTGTCGCCGGCGATGACGACGGCGACCAGCTCGTTCGTCCTGTCGAAGATCCTCGAGACGATCGCGATGGAGGACTTCCGCTACATCGGGATCATCGCGACCGACACCCGCGACACGATCTTCCTGGCGGGGCTGATCCGGCAGTTCTGCCCCGACGTCCAGCTCTTCGCCCCGCAGGGCGACCTGATGCTCGGCCACCCGCAGTACGCCGACGAGCTCCGCGGGATGATCGTCGCCACGCCGTACCCGCTCTTCTCGCTGGCGCAGCGGTGGGACCCGCCCCACGAGGGGGACCACCGCCGGCACCTGTTCTCGCACCAGGGGGACCAGGGGACCTTCAACGCCACGGTGTCGCTGCTGGATCGGACCAGCCGGCCGCCGCCGAACCCCAGCAGCCCGTTCTTCGAGGCGCTGTACGACTACGGGCTGCCGTTCGACGAGCTGGAGGACCTCGCGGCCTTCTGGAAGCCGGGGCCCGGCGGCCGGCCGTCCTGGCTCTCGCGACCGGATCGGGGGGAGTGGGCGCTGACCTTGGACCGCCCCTCGATGCGGCCCGCCGTCTGGTTCAGCGTGATCGGCCAGAGGGGCCTGTGGCCCGTGCAGTACGAGGACGCCGCGGGCCGGCCACTGAACCGGGGTTACACCTTCAACGCCTCCTACACCAAGACGATCGACGCCGACCAGTTCGCCGGCCAGTACCCCGCGCTGGTGCCCCAGTTCACCTGGCAGTGGGGGACGCTCTTCCTGGCGCTGAGCGGCGTCGCCTGGCTGCTGTTCGTGGTCCACGCCCGGTTCGCGCTCGACCGGCGGGCCGAGTTCGTCCCCGCCCTCTCCTGGTCGGAGGCGTTCCGGCCGGTGGGAGGGGCCGACGACAGTCCCGACGCGCCGGCCTGGCCGGGCGGCCGACGCTGGCGGATCGGCGACCGCGCCCAGCGCGAGTTCTACGCGCTGATCGGGCTGTTCGCCTTCCTGGCCGTCTACGCCTACTGCGCCCTGTACCCGTGCTGGATCGCGTTCCTGGACTCGCCGTGGCCGCTCTTCCTCGGTCGCGAGCTCTGGGACGTCGCCGGCCGGGGCGATCACTGGAACATCCGCTTCGCGTGGCTCGCCTTCTCCTCCGGGCACGTCACGGCCCTGGCCCTGGTCTGGACGATCGCGCGTCGGATCGGGCTCTGGGCGGGGGGGCGGACCGGCCCCGCGCGCGGTGGTGGCTCGCCCTCTGGTTCGCGCTGGTCGTCGCGGTCCTGGCGGTGCAGGCCGCCCGCTCGCCCCTGACCCCCGGGGAGATCCTGGGGGCCTATTGGGACCTCGCCCGCGAGGCCCCCGCGCACGCCTTCGCCCACCTCCGGGAGGCGGTCTGGCCGCTCGCCCGAGGGGCCCCCGCCCCCCGTCGGCGGTCCCGGCCGGTGGCTGATCCGGAACGCGGCGTGGGCCTGGTGGCTCTCGACCCTGGCGCTGCTCGTCGGCCTCTGGTCCTGGCGGCGATGGCTCGCCTCCGACGAGGGCCGACGGCTCGCCTCCGGCGCGACGTGCCTGGCGGTGAGCTGCCTCTCCGACATGGTGCTCCTGACGGCGATCTGCCTCCCCCCGGCCCTCCGCGCGACGCAGCTGTTCGAGGGCGCTATGGGTGTACCTGCCGGAGCAGTACGCCCCTCTGCTGTACTTCGAGAGGGCGGTCAACTTCGGGAGCGGCGTCTCGCCCACGATGCCCGTCCTGATGTTCATGCTGGTCGTCGGCCTCTGGATCTGGTGCCAGATGCGCCGCCTCTACCTGGCCGGACGGTTCTGGGGCCTCGTCGGGCGCCGCCGCCCCGGCCCCGCCGCGAGGAGCTCGCCCGGCTCCGCGCCGCGCTCGCGCGCGGTCGGGCGCGGCCATCGCCGGCTCGTCGCGATCTCCGGCCGGCTTCTGCGGGGTGCCGGTCAGCTCGCGTGGGGTGCCGGCTGGTTCGCGATGCTGGTGATCGTGTCGCCGTTGCAGATCGGGGCCGGCTCCTTCCTCGGGTGGGCCGAGAAGCTCTGCGGTTGGACCGAGGGCTTCGGCGATCGATGCCGCAAGCTCGGTGTTCAGTTCCTCAACGATGAGGGGGGGTTCGTGGCCGTCCCCGCCCCGGCCCCTCGCGCCGACGAGCCGGTGGCGACGGCCGTCCCCGCCCCGGTCCCTCGGGCTGACGAGCCGGCAGCCGCGGTCCGACCGGCCCCGGCGACGAACCTCTACCTGCCCGAGGTGGGGCCGGCGAGGGAACACATTGTGCGCGTGCTCAAGCTGCGCTCGGACGTCCAGCACCTGATCGAGGCCTGGGTCCCGCTCCGGGTGCTGCTCCGCCCCTCGGTGCTGGCCGGGGTGGGGCTGGTGGTGATCGCCTCGATCCGGCTCTGCCAGCGGTCGCTGCCCGGCGTCGACTTCCCGAGCCCGTGGATCACGGTCGTTATGTTGGTGATCATGTTCCTGGCGCTGACGATCGTCCTGACGCTGGGCCGGCTGGTCTGCCTGTGGCAGGCCATCGGCGCGCTGCTCCGCGAGCTGGTGCGCCCGCCGATGGCCCCGGCCTACGGCCGGGTCCCGGCGCCGTATGCCGAGTCGCTCGGCCGCTACCTCGACCGGGCCCGGCCGTCGCTCGCGAGCCTGAACGTCCTGGTGAAGCAATGGGAGGTCGTGGCCGAGGGCTTCTACAGGGTCGCCGACCTGGTCGAGGCGCGGCGTCACGGACAAGGTTAACTGGACCAAGATGGAGAGGGCCATCACCACGGGCAAGCCCGACGGCCCCGCCCTCCTGGGCGGGGGGATGCAGGCGGCCCGGGCGATCGCCGAACAATACGAGAAGGACTTCCGCGGCGAGGGGGGCGCCCGCCGGGACGAGGTCGGCCGGAGCCCGACGTGGCTCGGCCTGCGGAACGCCACGCGGGCCTGCATCGCCGCGCTCGAGCCGTTCTGGACGGCGCGGACTGCGGCCGACGGGTTCGGCGAGGAGGCCGAGGCGAAGTCGGGCGACTCGAAGACCGGCGGCCCGGACCGCGACGAGGCGCTGCGGCGCTGGGTGCGCGAGGCGGAGGGCCTGATCGCCCTGGAGGTGGTCATGCTCGCCGGCCAGTGCTCGGTCCACCTCAAGAACATCACCTACTACCTGGCCGTCGCGCCGATCCTGCTGCTGATGTCGGTGGGCTCCTACCCGTTCCAGCCGCAGCGCTTCCTCCAGGTCTGCCTCTGGGCGATCCTGCTGGCCGTCGTCGCGGGCGTGGTCTGGGTCTACGTCCGGATGGAGCGCGACGAGCTGCTCAGCCGCGTCTCCAAGACGAACCCCAACAAGGTCCAGTTCGACCGGACCTTCCTCACCCACATCCTGGCCTTCATCATCCCCCTGGTCGGCATCGCCCTGGCGCAGTTCCCCTACGTCTCGGATATGCTCAACCAGTGGCTCGCACCGATCTCCGGCGTCCTCAAGTGAGGCCCCGGGAATGGGCCGCGGAGGGACGCGGATCGGGCGGATCAGCGCAGACCAGATCGGCGTCAATCCGCCCGATCCGCGTCCCTCCGCGGCCCATTGCCTTCCGGCCCAGCCATGCGAAAACCGCTCGATAAGGAGGGTGCCATGAACGCCTCGCGAACGGCCCAACGGGCCGTCCTGATCTTCCTCCTGGCCGCGATCGGCCCCGCCCGCGAGGCGGCCGGCGAGGCCGAGAGGGACGCGACGCTGATCCGCCGCGAGAACGCCCGCGAGGGCGCCGACCGACTGGCAACTGACCCGCGTCCGGCTCGACGGCTCGGCGGGTTCCGCTCCCCCTGGATCGAGGGCTATTGCTCGCGGCAGAGCGTCAAGGCGGGCGAGTCGATCGACCTCATGGTCTCGACCGACCCGCCGCGGCCGTTCCGCGTCGAGGTCTTCCGGATGGGCTACTACGGCGGCCGGGGTGCCCGCCTGATGACGACGCTCGGCCCGTTCGAGGGCAAGGCCCAGCCCGTCCCCGAAGCCCGGGCCCGAAGAACCTGCACGAGTGCCGCTGGGAGCCGGCCGCGACCCTGACGATCCCCGACGACTGGCCGAGCGGCGTCTACCTCGGCCGGCTGACGATCGTGCCGCCCGACGACGAATCGAGCCCTACTGGCAGAGCTACGTCGTCTTCATCGTCCGCGACGACCGGCCCGCCGACATCCTGTTCCAGTGCTCCGACAACACCTGGCAGGCGTACAACCGCTGGCCCAACCACTACTCGGTCTACACCCACCCGAAGGGGGGCCAGGGGCCCTGGGCCGACGTCAGCTTCGACCGCCCCTACGGCCGCGAGGCCCAGTTCCACGGCCGTCGTCAACGACCCGCTCACGGTCGGCTCGGGCGAGTTCCTGCCGCTTCGAGTTCCCGCTCGCCTACTGGCTCGAGCAGCACGGCTACGACGTGACCTACTGCTCGAACAGCGACATGCTCACGCCCGACCACGGCCTGAAGTGCAAGGCGTTCATCAGCGTCGGCCACGACGAATACTGGGACATCCGCCAGTACGAGAGCGTCGGTCAAATGCGCGACGCGGGCGTGAGCCTGCTGTTCCTCTCGGGCAACGCGGTCTGCTGGGTCACGCCGCTACCGGCCGTCGGCCGACGGCCGCCCCGACCGGATCATGTTCCGCGGCGGCCCGTACGGCGGCGACAACGAGTACGCCGAGCGCCGCGAGAAGGAGCACGGCCCCTTCCCCGAGCGCGGCCCCGACGAGGGCTACCTCATGGGCGCCCGCAACGTCGAGCCGGTCAACGGCGGCGGCGACTGGGTCGTGCACGAAGCCCGACCACTGGATCTTCGAGGGGACCGGCATGAAGGCGGGCGACCGCATCCCCGGCCTGATCGGCTGGGAGTACCACGGCGACCCGCCGCCGACATCCCCGGCCTGGAGGTCGTCGGCGAGGGGACGGCCTGGGTCGGCGGCGTCCGGCCCGCAGCAGTGGGCCGCGACGATCTACCCCGGCCCGAAGGGGAACTTCGTCTTCAACGCCTCGACGATCTTCTGGGCCCAGGGCCTGTCGCTCGCCGCCGGGCCACACCCTCCCCTGGACCCACTGGACCCGCCCCCACGGCCCCGACGAGCGCGTCCAGCGGATCACCCACAACCTGCTCCGCCGCGCCATTAGCGGACCGAGATGATTTGATATAGGATTATCCATGGTAACCCATCGATGTCAAATTGGCGGGATGGAAGATGGCGGAAGGCCCTGAGACCCGATCAATTCCGCCATCGGCCATCCCACCCCCCTGGCACCGATGGGCGACTACGGAGCCACCGCGCCTCGACCCCGGGCCCGCTTCGCCCTGCGGTGGGCGGAGAGGTTGCGGATCTCCGGGGAGGGGGGCAGTCCGCTCTCGACGCGGCCCTTCAGGCGGATGTAGCAGCGGATGCACGCGAGGCCCTCGGCGCCGAACCGCCGCAGCGAGACGCGGCGGGGGGTCGCATACCCCTTGCCGATCGGGCCGTCGGGGTCGCCGCAGAGGACACACGGCGACCACGACGCCTTCGGGATCAGCGACCGGACCTCCGGGGCCAGCGGCAGGCCGTTCTCCAGGCGCTTCCGTAGGCGGGTGTAGCAGGAGTTGCAGCCGGCCCCCGCGATCCCGAGCCGCTCGAGGTTGACCCGCCGCGGGACGGCCCCCCCGTCCTCGCGGCGACCGCCGGGGGCGCCGCAGATGGCGCAGGGGGGCCAGCTCGTCTTGCGGGGGACGTTCACCGGCAGCCGCGGGACGTCGGGCGCGATCGGGGTGCCGCGGCGCTCGCGACCCTTGAGCTTCTGGTAGCAGTGGTAGCACCCCTCCCCCTCGATCCCGAACCGCGCCAGGGAGACGCGGTGCGGGGAGCGATTCCGGCGGACGTCGCAGTAGCCGTCGGGGTCGCCGCAGAGGACGCACGGCAACCATGACGTCCGGGGGGGTCGTCCGAGGCGCGCCATGACCTTCCCTCCCTGCTCGGCCCGTCGCGTCGGCGGGCCATCCATCGATCCGGGTCGGGGCCACACACCCGACCCACCCCTATTATCGGCGCTTCGAGGCCCGCCGTCCCCCCGAAATCCCCCGCCCCGTGCGATTGGGCGAATCGGCTCCCGCGGGAATGGGACGCGGAGGGACGCGGATCGAGGCGGATTCCCGCCGATCTGATCCGATCCGCTTTGATTTCTTCTGCAAGACCGACCCTCCCGCCTCTCGATCGCGGGCGGGATCGGGTTATCATGGACGGCGGGCCGGGGCGGGCCCGGGCGGCTGGCCCCGGGCACGGCCCCCGTCCCGGGTGGAGCGGCCCTCGCATGCGGATCATCGCCGGACAGAGGCGCGGGCACAAGTTCGACGGCCCCAAGGGGAATACGACCCGTCCCACCAGCGACTTGGTGCGCGAGTCGTTGTTCAACATCCTCGGCGAGCAGGTGGTCGACCGCGTGGTCGTCGACCTGTTCGCCGGCACCGGGGCCCTGGGCCTGGAGGCGCTCAGCCGGGGCGCCTCGGCGCGGTCTTCGTCGAGCAGAACCGCGAGAACGTCGCTTTGATCCATCGCAACCTGGCCACCCTCCGCTTCGAGGACCGCGCACGGGTCCACGCGACCGACGCCTACCGCTGGACCCGGTCGTTCGAACCGATCGACGACCAGCCGCTCGTCGTCTTCCTCGACCCGCCTTATCGCGAGTACGAGATCCGCGCGAAGAAGGTGAACCAACTGCTCCAGGAACTGGTCCGGAAATTGCCCCCCGACTCGGCCGTCGCCGTCGAGTCGAGCCGGGCGCTCGACGCGAGGGTGCTGCCCGACCTCGACGAGTGGGACGTCCGCCGCTACGGCGGCACCCAGATCGCTTTAAAAGTCTTGAGTGCTGAGTGCTAAGTGCTGAGTCCTGAGTAAGAGAATCAGGTTTCTATACTCAGCACTCAGCACTCAGCACTCTCCTAGACACTCACCACTCTAATGACTACCCCGGAAGAGCGCCGCGAATTCGCGACCGAGGTCGTCCGCCGCCTGCGACGGGCGGGCTACCGCGCCCTCTGGGCTGGGGGGTGCGTCCGCGACCTGAGCCTCGGGCTGTCGCCGAGCGACTACGACGTCGCCACCGACGCGACCCCCGAGCGGGTCATGGGCCTGTTCCCGAGGCGGACGGTCCCGGTGGGGGTGTCGTTCGGCGTGGTCCGGGTGCGGGACGCGCGGGGGGGCGAGGTCGAGGTCGCCACCTTCCGCAGCGACGGCGCCTACATCGATGGGAGACGGCCCGAGGCGGTCGTCTTCAGCTCGCCGGAGCAGGACGCCGCCCGCCGCGACTTCACGATCAACGGCATGTTCCTCGACCCGCTGTCGGGCGAGCTGATCGACCTCGTGGGCGGCCTGGCCGACCTCCGCGCGGGGGTGCTCCGCGCCATCGGCGGCCCGTCGGCGCGGTTCGGCGAGGACAAGCTCCGGTTGCTCCGCGCCGCCCGGTTCGCGGCGCGGTTCCGCCTGACGATCGAGCCGGCGACCCGCGCCGCGCTGGAGGCGATGGCCGGCCAGGTAGTCGCGGTCGCCGCCGAACGGATCGCGCAGGAGATGCGCCGGATGCTGGTCCACGAATCGCGGGCCGAGGCGATGGACCTGATGATGGCGACCGGCCTGATGGCGGCCGTCCTGCCGCCGGTGGTGGCGATGAGGGGGGTGTTCCAGGGCAAGCCGATGCAGCCGGAGGGGGACCTGTGGGACCACGTCCTGCTGGTCCTGCGGCTCCTGCCGCCCGATCCGAGCTTCCCGCTGGCCTTCGCTGCGTTGCTGCACGATGTCGGCAAGCCGGCGACCCAGGCCACGACGCACCACGGCCGGTTCACCTTCCACAACCACGAGCAGGTCGGCCGCCGGATCGCCGACGCGATGGGCCGCGAGCTGAGGTTGTCGAACGCCGAGCGCGAGCGGGTCGGCTGGCTCGTCGAGTACCACCAGTACCTCGGCGAGGCCAAGCGGCTCCGCGAGGCGAAGCTCAAGCGCATCCTGGCGACGCCGGGGATCGAGGAGCTTCTGGCCCTGCACCAAGCCGACGCGCTGGCCTCCTTCGGCGAGGCGCCGCACGTCGACTACTGCGAGTATTACCTCCGCGAGCTGCCGGCCGGGCCGATCAACCCCCCCCCTTTGGTCACGGGCCACGACCTGTTCCGCCACGGGCTGAACCCCGGGCCCGACTTCAAGGCGATCCTCGACCAGATCCGCGAGGCGCAGCTCGACCGGGTCGTCAACAGCAAGCGCGAGGCGCTGGAATGGCTCGACCGCCGGCTGGCGGCGCCTCGGGTCGATCCGAGTCACGGATCGGATCGGGCGCCGTAAGGATAACGGTATCGTGCGCCCGGGCCAACGGCCGGGCTCGTCAGGGATCGGGCCTGTTCGGGAAAAAGGGGGATTGGTACTCGCCAAGAGGCGCGATCGCGATTACAGTCAAGGGTACACCTCGGGCGTAGGATGAGGGTCGGTCCGCGGCGCGTCCCCGAGCATCGGCCGCCTCCGGGCCCCCCTGCGTTGAGGCACGCCGTGCGGGCGGGCCGCCTTGATCCCCCGTCATTCGGTCCGGCCACGCCCCGGCATCGACCTCGTCGCCGATGTCCGGGTTTCGATCGACCCTCAGCTCGGAAAGGTGGGCATTGCGATGGGAGCATCATTCCGGAGTCGTTCACGCCGCGGGTTCACGCTGATCGAGCTGCTGGTCGTGATCTCGATCATCGGCGTGCTGATCGCCCTGCTGCTGCCGGCCGTCCAGGGGGCCCGGGAGGCCGCCCGCCGCGGCCAGTGCGTCAACAACATGAAGCAGATGGGCGTGGCCCTGTTCAACTACGAGACCCAGGTCCACGCCTTCCCCCCAGCGAAGATCTGCGGGACGGGCGACCCCGTGTACAAGGGCGCGAACCTGAAGGGTACGGTGCCCAACACCTGCGGGGGCGGCGTCCTGAACACGACCGGCTTCACGCTGATCCTGGGCCAGATGGAACAGACCGTCGCGTACAACCTCTATAACTTCACCGTGGCGTCGAGCAACTCGGTCAGCGGGGGGCAGAACACGTCCGTCTACGGCGGACTCGGCGGCGAGCAGACCAACAGCACGGTCGTCGGCCTGATGATCTCGAGCTTCGTCTGCCCCTCCGACCCCAACAACCCGTCCGACCCCATCACCAATCACAGCCACGGGTCCTACTCACGGACCAACGCCCGGCGGAGCAATTACCTGCTCTGCTCGGCCCAGTACGTCGATGGGGACAACCCGGCGATCTTCAAGAAGCTTCCGAAGGACCGCGGCTACTTCATGAGCGAATACTCGAACCATGTCGAGGAGATCCGCGACGGGACCTCGACCACCTGCATGGTCGGCGAGTCGCTCCAGATCAAGGCGAACACGGACCACGGCCCCTACTGGGGCTGCGGCACCTACACCTCGACCCACGGCCGCGTCATGCCGAGCTCGGCGGGCTCGCAGTATCTGGAATATCTCCCCAACGCATATGTCTCGGCCGGGGGGGGTAGCACGGTGAACCTGCCGCAATCCTGGGCGATGGGGAGCAAGCACCCCGGCGGGCTTAACATGCTCTTCGGCGACGGCAGCGTCCACTTCATCAAGAACAGCATCAACCCGAACATCTGGTACTCCATCCAGACGATCGCCAACAAGGAGGCCGTCGGCCAGGACCAGTTCTGAGCGGTCCGGGCCGTCCGGTCCCATGCTCGATGTCGTGGGGCCGGATGCCGTCGCGGTGCGACGCCCCATCCCGCGCGGGACGCGCCGGAGATGGGGCGTCTGTGCGCGCGCCCTCGTCCTCCGCCGATCGGTCACTTCGCCGAGGGCGGCGGGGGGATGATGCTGGGCAGTTCGAGTCGGCCGGCGCCGCCCCCCTTGAGCATCTGGTGCTTGGCCTGGGTCGTCTGCGACAGGCCGTGGATCTTGATGAAACCCGCCGCGGCCGAGGCGTCGTACTGGTCGCCTTCTTCGTAGGTGGCCAGCTCGTGGCGGTAGAGGCTGTGCTCGCTCTTGCGGCCGACGATCATCGCGTGCCCCTTGTACAGCTTCACGCGCGCCGTGCCCGAGACGAACTGCTGGTTCGAGACGACGAACGCCATCAGGTCCTGGTGCAACGCGCTGAACCACAGGCCGTTGTAGATCAGGTCGGCGTAGGCCTGGCTGACGAGCGTCTTGAACCGGAGCGACTCCTTGGAGAGCGTCAGGAACTCGACCTCGCGGTGCGCCTCGTGGAGCACGACGGCGGCGGGGGCCTCGTAGATCTCGCGCGACTTGATGCCGACGAGGCGGTTCTCGATGTGGTCGATCCGGCCGACGCCGTGCCGTCCGGCGACCTTGTTGAGCTCCTCGATCAGCGCGGTGCCGTCGCGAGGCTGGCCGTTGAGCGCGACCGGGCGGCCCTTCTCGAAGGCGATCTCGACCTCCTCGGCCTCGTCGGGGGCGCTGCGGGGGTCGTGGGTCCACTGGAAGGTCTCGGGCGGGGGCTCGATCCACGGGTCCTCGAGGATGCCCGCCTCGATCGACCGGCCCCAGAGGTTCTGGTCGGTGCTGAAGATCGACTTCTTGGTCGCCTCGACCTCGATCTTGTGCTTGGCGGCGAACTCCAGCTCCTGCGTCCGCGTCCACTTCCACTCGCGCACCGGCGCGATGATCTTCAGGTCGGGGGCGAGCGTCTGGAAGGTGACGTCGAACCGGACCTGGTCGTTCCCCTTGCCGGTGCAGCCGTGCGCCACGGCGACCGCGCCGTGGTCGCGCGCCACGCGGACCATCAGCTGCGCGATCAAAGGGCGGCCCAGCGCCGTGGCCAGCGGATACTTCCCCTCGTAGAGCGCGCCGGCCATCAAAGAGGGGAAGGCGAAGTAGTCGACGAACAGGTTGCGCACGTCCTCGGCGATCGCCTCGACCGCCCCGGTGCGCAGCGCCTTCTGGCGGATCGCCTCGATGTCCTGGCCCTGGCCGAGGTCGCAGGTGTATGCGATCACGTCGAGGCCGTACGTCTCGTTGATCCACTGGACGGCGACCGACGTGTCGAGCCCGCCGCTGTAGGCCAGGACCACCTTGTCGCGTGCCACGGGTTTCGTCTCGTCTCCGGGAGGGTTGGTCCGGACGGGCTGGCGTCCGTCGCGGGGTGCTGCATCGTCGCCGTATCATACCCGTCGGGCGCCCGGATTCCCAGCGCCGGGCGCGGCCCCGCGCCGTCGGGCCCAGGCGTTGCGGGCGAGCGAGGCGGTGAAGACCCACCCGACGCCGAGCAGCAGCCCACCCGCCACGTCGGTCGGGTAGTGGACCCCCAGCCAGACGCGGCTCGCGGCGACGACGACGGCCAGCACCAGGCAGGCCAGGGCCACAAGCAGCCGCAGCCAGCGCCTCCGCGGCGGGATCACCCGCCTCAGCAGGACCGCGAGCATCGTGAAGAAGACGGCGGCGAAGACGCTGTGGGTGCTCGGGAAGCTGTAGGCGGTCTCGGTCACCAGACGATCGGCCAGCGGGGGCCGCTCGCGGCGATAGAGCAGCTTCAGGCCGCTGCTCAGGAAGCGCCCCCCCACGATCACGACCAGCCAGAAGAACGCCTCCGACTGGCCGATCCCGCCCAGCCCCCTCCGGTGCATCGCGTACAGGGCGAACGTGATGAGGGCAGTCGCCAGGGTGGCGATGTCGGGGTTGCCGAACCGGGTCGCGACCCGGAACAGCGCCGTCAGCCCGGGCAGCTCGGGACGATGGCGGACGACCCAGGCATGGATGACGACGTCCAGGCCCGCCGCTTCAACCCACCGAGATCGGCCGAGCCCGATGAAGGCCAGGGCGATCAGCACGAGCCCGAGCGGCGCCGCGGCATGGGTCCACCTCCGCGAGAGGTCGTCGGCGGCGAGGGTTGGAGGGGGCTCTCGGGCATGGCGGTCCGTCTCGTCTCGGGGCCGAGGGGATCGGCATCGCTCGATGCGACGGCCTTCCCAGCGGTCCCGGACGAACAAAGCGCGTGCCACCGGGCGAGGCCCGGCGCGGATCGGCTCAACCCTCGCCGGGCAGGGCGAAGGTCTCCCGCAGGTAGGAGAGGCCCTCGCGTCCGCGGGCGGGGTCGGTGGCGACGTTGATCCGGACCTCGCTGGTGTTGATCAGGGCGATGTTGATGCCCCTCTCGGCCAGGGCCCCGAACATCTTCGTGGCGACGCCGGTGTGCGTCCGCATGCCGACGCCGAGCACCGACAGCTTGGCGATGCTCGGCTCGACCGACACCTCGCCCGGGCCCCCCTCGCGGGCGGTCCTCGCGGCCGACTCGGCGGCATCGCGGGGGACGGTGAACGACAGGTGGGTGTTGCCCGCCGTGCTGACGTTCTGCACGATCATGTCGACGAAAACCCCGGCGTCGGCGATCCTCCGGAAGACGCGCGCCGCGTAGCCGGGCCGGTCGGGCACGTCGAACAGCGTCACGCGCGCCTGCGATTCGTCGAGCTCGACGCCCGAGATGACGAGGTCCGTCCATGCCCGAGGTGCTCGGCGGCGCCGCGCCGCCGTTCACGGCCTCGGGCTTCTGGCGAGGGGCCCGGCCCGAGGCGCGCTCGATCGAGAACGAGGGAGACGCCGAGTCGTCCCACTCGTCGAGCGCGAACGCCTTGTGCACCGCCCGCAGCGCCTGCGCGGCGGCCGTCCGGACGACGAGCACGCTGATCTTGATCTCGCTGGTCGTGATCATCTGGATGTTGATGCCCGCCTCGGCCAGCGCCCCGAACATGGTGGTGGCGACGCCGGTGTGCGTGCGCATGCCGAGGCCGACGGCCGACACCTTGGCGACCTCGGCGTCGTGCGTAACGCCCGAGGCGCCGATCGCCTTCGCGGCGGCCTCGGCGGCGACGAGCGTCTCGGCCAGGTCGCCGGAGTCGACCGTGAAACTCACCTCGGTCGCGCCGTCGGTCGCGACGTTCTGGACGATCATGTCGACGACGATGTTCGCCCCGGCGATCGTGTGGAACAACGAGTGGACCACGCCGGGGCGGTCGGGGACACCGGTGATCGTGAGCCGCGCCTCGTCCTTGGCCAAAGCCGCGCCGGTGACGGGCGCACCGAGGCGTCGGGCGTCGGACTCGGCGACGATCCACGTCCCCTCCGCGTCGGAGAACGAGCCTCCGCACGTGGATCGGCACGCCGTACTTCTTGGCGAACTCGATCGAGCGCGAGTGCATCACGCCGGCGCCGAGGCTCGCCAGTTCGAGCATCTCGTCGTAGCTGATCCGGTCGATCTTGCGCGCCTCGGGGACGACGCGCGGGTCGGTGGTGTACACCCCGTCGACGTCGGTGTAGATCTCGCAGGCGTCGGCGCCGAGGACCGCCGCCAGGGCCACGGCGGTCGTGTCGGAGCCGCCTCGGCCGAGGGTGGTGATGTTGTAGTTCTCGTCGATCCCCTGGAACCCGGCGACGATGACGATCTTGCCGCCGTCGAGCGCCTGGACCATGCGCTCGGTCGAGATGTTGCGGATGCGGGCCTTGGTGTGGAAGCTGTCGGTGACGATGCCGATCTGCGCTCCCGTGAAGCTGATCGCCGGCACGCCGAGCGCCTGGATCGCCATCGCCAGGAGCGCCACGCTGACCTGCTCGCCGGTCGAGAGGAGCATGTCCATCTCGCGCCGGGGGCCGTTCGGTGATCTCCTTGGCCAGCTCGATCAGCTCGTCGGTCGTATGCCCCGCGCCGAGACGACCACGAGCACCCGGAACCCGAGCTGATGTGCCCGGATGGCGCGCGCGCCGCGGCGAGGATCTTGTCGGAATCGGCGACGCTGGTGCCGCCGAACTTCTGGACCAGGAGAGGCACGATCAAGGCTCCGCAGTAGGGATGTGACTCACAATTCCAGGACGCGGCACGGATGGACCGTCGCATCACTCAAATTTGCGACGACATCTCCAACAATTTGCTGCATGATGTGCTCCGGCAACACACCCTCGACGAGAATCCGCACCGTCCAGTAATCCTCCGAGACGCGGACCTGGGTGTCGCCGATTGCGAACCGGGAGGTGCGCCGATCCAGTTTCGGGAGGACTTCGTGAGGCACCCTCCGAGGTCGGAGGTCATCGGCCTCGAACTGGCCACCCGGCTGCTTGAGCCACATCCTCCCGTCCTCGCGGGCGATGGCGAACTGCCGCCACCCCCGATGGGTGATTCGTTCCCACCGCCCCTCGTCCAAGTGGAGGCGGTACTCCTCCACATTCTCTCGGAAGTGCTGCTTCTCCTCCCGGACCACGGTGGTCTCCCCGCCCCGGACGGTGATCGTGGCACGATCGGGATCGAAGCCCGCTTCGTGCTTATGAATCCAGCCTGGCGGCTCGCCCCACGTCTCGAACCTCTCGATCTGGTAGGTCGCCAGGTCGAGGCTATAGACCGGGGTGAAACCGGGGACGCGGTCCGTCGGGTAGCCGAGATTTCCGATGAGGAGGATGCGGTCTCCGATCAAGGTCGCCGTGTGGAAGTCCGTCGGCGGGAAGACATCATTCGGGTATCCGTAGATCTCGATAGTTTCGGTCGGCCCGAGGATAACCACGTCGTTGTAGATGCAGAAATCGGGATCATACCAATCCTCATGCTCGCCGCCGACCCGGATAACCGTCCCGTCGGGCAGTTCCGTGCTGGTCGCGCCCATTCGCTGAAAGCACCAGTCCGGCCCATCGCCCCGCTTCGGCTCCTCGACTCCGAGCATCTTTCGGACCTGATACGGCCCGCAGCCCTCCCGCACCATCCACTCCCAGTATGCTAGCCGCATCCGTTCCGGATTCGCCGTGCCATAACGCCGATGTCGTTGCTCATCGAACAGCTCGCGGGTGATCTCCATCATGTTCCTCGCCGCCTTGCGGCGGCGTATCGGGGCCGGATGGCCATCGATCGGCGTGTTACACACGCCCTACAACTTCAGGAATATCTTCATCAATTCGAAGCCTCGCTCCAGCGTCGGCCCCCCGGCCTCCGCGGCCGAGATTTCATCGTAGGGCCGGCCCGAGCCGGCCAGGCCGGCGCCGGCCATCGCCCAGGAGACCCAGCCGCGGTCGTGGGCGCGGGTGCGCAGGAGGGTCGCGTGGTCGGGGGAGATCAGGATGCGCCACGAGCCGTAACCTTCCAAAGCTTGCCGCAACGGGCCGACGATGTCGCGGTCGATCCGCTCCAGGGCCTCGACCTTGGCGTCGGCGCGGCCCTCGTGGCTGGCCTCGTCGGGGGCCTCGACGTGGACGCAGACGAGGTCGTGGTCCTTCAGCGCCTCGACCCCGGCGCGGCCCTTGGCGGCGTAGTCGGTGTCGAGGTAGCCGGTCGCGCCCGGCACGTCGATCCGGTCCCAGCCGGCGAGCACGCCGACGCCGCGCACTAGGTCCACCGCCGAGATGATCGCCCCCTTCAGCCCGTGCATCGCGGCGAACTTCGGCAGGGCCGGCGCCTTGCCCTGGCCCCAGAGCCAGATCGCGTTGGCCGGCCTCTTGCCCTGCGCCACCCGCGACCGGGTGAGCGGGTGCGCCTGCACGACGGCGCACCCGTCGCGCATCAGGTCCTGGAGCAGTTGGGCACCCCTCCCCCTGGGCACGAAGTCGAGCGCCGGCTGGTCGGGCTGGTCGTGCGGCGGGGTGGTCAGCGTGGTGTCGTCGAACGGGACCTCGCCCGGCTTGCCGCGGTAGATCATTAAGTTTCGGTAACTGACGCCGGGGTAGAACTCGACGCCTGGTCGGCCGACGCGCTCCTGCACCGCCTCCATCAGCGCCTTGCCCTCCTCGCTGCCGATGTGCCCGGCGGTGAAGTCGGTGAGCTTGCCGTCCTGGATCGTCATCAGGTTGCAGCGCACCGCCCAGTCGTCAGGCCCGAGCCGGTGCCCCATCGCGGCCGCCTCCAGGGCGCCCGGCCTGTGTAGTAGAGCAGGGGGTCGTATCCGAACAGGCTCAGCGTCGCGACGTCGCTGGCCGGCACGAACCTGTCCGGGACGTTCCGCGACCGCCCCAGCACACCCTCGCGCGCAACCCGGTCCATCTCGGGCGTCCGCGCCGCCTGGAGCGGCGTCTTCCCCCCAGCGCCTCCTGCGGCTCGTCGGCCGCCCCGTCGGGGATCACGATCGCGTATTTCATGGACATGATGTTTGAATCCGGAATTTGATCCGCAGATGACGCAGATGGACGCAGATTAAGAAGAACAAAAAATAAAATAAAAATTAAAAAATTTCATTTTTCTTTTTTATCTGCGTCCATCTGCGGATCGATTCTCTTCTATTCTTCCACACCCAGGCAGACGCTCGGCGCCTTGACCGCGTCGAGCGGGTCGATCTCGGCCAGGGCGGCGCGGAGGCTGGCCTCGACGGCCAGGTGGGTCATGATGACGAGAGGGACGGGGCTGTCCTCGGGGGCGTCGTCGCCGGGGTCGTGCTGGATGACGCTGGCGATGCTGATGCCGTGCTCGCCGAGCGTGTGCGCCAGCGCGGCGAGCACGCCGGGGCGGTCGGCGATCGTGAACCGCAGGTAATACCGGCTGCGGACCTGCCGCGCCGGGGTCAGTCGCGGAGGGGGGGCCGACTCGGGCCAGAGGTCCAGGGCCCTCGCCGTCAGAGCGGCGCGGCCGACGACCACGTCGATCAGGTCGCCGACGACGGCCGAGGCCGTCGGCAGCATCCCCGCGCCCCGGCCGTAGAAGAGCGTGTCGCCGACGGCGTCGCCCACCACGCGGATCGCGTTGTAAGGGCCCCGCACCTCCGCCAAAGGCGTGCCCTGCTTGACCAGGGTCGGCGAGACCCGCAGCTCCAGCCCCGCCTCCGACAGCTTGGCCAGCGCCAGCAGCTTGACCGTGTAGCCGAGCTCGGCGGCGTACTTGATGTCGGCCAGTTGGAGCCGATCGATCCCCTCGCGAGGGATCTGCGCCGTGCGGACGGTCGCGCCGAAGGCCAGCTGCGCAGGATCGCCAGCTTGTGCGCGGTGTCGGTCCCGTCGACGTCGAGCGTCGGGTCGGCCTCGGCGTAGCCGAGCCCCTGCGCCTGTTTCAGGGCGGTGTCGTAGGACAGCCCCTCGCGGGACATCGAGCTGAGGATGAAGTTGCAGGTGCCGTTGACGATCGCCGCGAGGGCCTGGACCTGGTTGGCCGCCAGCGACACCCCCAGCGCCTGCACGATCGGGATGCCGCCGCCGACGCTCGCCTCGAAGGCGACGGCGCGGCCCGCCCGCCGCGCCTGGGCGAAGACCTCGGGCCCGTGCTCGGCCAGGAGCGCCTTGTTGGCCGTCACCACGTCCTTGCCGGCCGCCAGCGCGTCGAGCACCAGGCCGAGGGTCGGCTCGATCCCCCCCATCGTCTCGACGACGACGTCGACCTCCGGGTCGTCGATCACCCGCCTCGGGTCGGTCACGACCCGCGCCCCTCGGGCGCGAACGGCCGGGGCCGGTCGGCGTCGCGGACCACGGCCCACTTCAGGTCGATCGGCCGCCCCGCCCGCCGCGCGACCCGCTCGCCATGCTCGCCCAGCAGACGCGCAACCCCCGACCCCACCGTGCCCAGCCCGAGCAACCCGACCGTGACTCGACCCATCCCGCACCCTCGGAAACCGAAGATCCTGCCGGGGAAGACATTACCTTAACGACCCCGGACCCGCTCGGCAAGTGACGCGACCGAGCAGGGACGATCGATCGGGTCATCGGTTGGGGAGATCGGGCCCGATAGGCAGTCTCAAGCCGCGCCAACGGCTTGGTAGACTTTCCCATGCTGCTTGAGCCAGTCCAGATCCCCTCGCCGAGCGTGCTCCTCCACCTCGCGCAAGAGTTGGACCGTCTCGGCCTCGTAGCAGGGTTCGCTCGGGTCGTCGACGGGGATGACCATCTCGACCTCGACGGCCACCACGTAGCGCTCGGTTTGGACCAGACGAACTCTTTTGATCCGCTTCCCGGGGATTCGCATCTCTATTCCTCGTCGAAGAAGTGGACTGTGACCAGCTTTGCCACCCCGCTGCCTCGGAGATGGGACCAGACCGCCTTGAACTCCGTCCCATCCGGGAGTGATTCCCGTACCTCGACGGCAGGATTGGGATCGGCGTCAGGTCGTTCCGTGATCAGATCCCCGTCCTCCAGCCCGGCCACCGCCTGCCATTCGAGGATTCCGCGCTGCTCCATCCGCCCGGCTGCATGCTGACCGATGATGTACATCTCGCTTGAGACCAACCTCCGAATGATCTCAAACAGTGATTCCATCGGGATCTCCTTCGGAGGTTGCCGTGATCCGACGAAGCGCCCGGGCCGCCCGAGCTCCTGATCATCGTTGGCCTGAAGTCGTCGATGTCAAGCAATTCCGGGATCACTGGGCCAGCTTCCGCGATGTCTCCTCGTGGATGCCCATCACGCGCTCGGCGGCCTCGAACACACGGGCCTGGCGATCGTCCCCCACCGGCCTGATGACGAAACCGACGCCATCGGTCGTGACCTCCAGGGGGGTGTCCTTCCCAATCCCGAGCCGGTCGAGCCACTCTTGACCGATCACCCGCGCCAGGCGATCGCCGACCTGGACCAGCGTCGTGACCTGGAGAGCATCCCGGGCCATCGTAGGATCTCCCTCTTCGCAAGAGATCGAGCCGGATTGGGAGAACACCCCGTCACAGAATCACGATGATGAAGACAACGTGTCATTGGGTCTCGTCCTTTGACAAGGCGGGACATCGGCGGGAGACGACGACGGTGAAGATAGGAGCGCCGTGTCCCGAAAGTCCATCACGCCGCCCTTCGATCATAAGTCTTCATCGGATTCGGAGGGATGAGAGGCTCCGGCGCAGGGCGCCGAGCGAACCCACCGTTCACTTGCGCTCACATCGCGATCGTGGCCGGTCGCAGGG
Source organism: uncultured Planctomycetaceae bacterium (assembly GCA_963708145.1). GTDB lineage: Bacteria > Planctomycetota > Planctomycetia > Isosphaerales > Isosphaeraceae. Next base: position 3,134,865 of record OY970189.1, read on the forward strand.
TCCTCCGACGTGGCGGAGGCGAACCCCACGCCGAGGTCGGGATCGCGTAAGTTGTTATGAGATTATATGATTCGTATCGCCCATCCCGGGTCGTCCAGGCCACTTCAGCCCGGACGAGGGGCGCCGAGCGAACCCACCGTTCACTTGCGCCCGCATCGCGGCCACGGCCGTCCCAGACGCTGGTTCAACTCGCCGAACGCCTCCAGCGGGAGCAGGTTATACTTGCCGGCCGACTTGACGCCCTCGGTCCCCACGAAAACGAGCACGGCCTGGAAGTCATGCAACAACCAGCCCGGGTGGGTGGCGTCGTCCTGGTCGTGGAGGACCCGCTCCTGCGTCTCCGACAGCGTGAACTGTTCCATCTTCGATCCTTGCCGACGATGCCGCGGCCACCCGTCCGGAAATGGGACGGGATGACGGGGTTCGGGAAGATCGGAGGGGCGCCCGACGGCGCCGTCACAAGACCGTCAGCGAACCCCTCGTGACCCCATACTGAGAGCTCGCCTTGAGTTCCCGCCAGAGGCTCCTTGGTGGCGCGACGGCCTGCCATCGCGTCCTGGTAGAGTCGGACGATGCGTTGGACGGAGGCCGGGTCGTCGTCGAGGAATTCGATCCGCAAGTGCCTGGCACCTCGGGAGATCAGCCTCGGGATGAATTCGGCGGCGGACTGGGGTACGGCGTTGAAGAGGGTGTTGCGGCAGCCGACGTCGGCCTTGAGCGGGTGTTCCTTGCCGACGCGGTCGCGGAGCTTCACGTCGTGGCGGTCGCAGGGGTGTCCGCAGTTGGTCCTGTCGGTCCCCGGCGACAGGAAGGCGCAGAAGACGCAGTGCTCCATATGGAACATGGGAATCTGCTGATGGATCACGACCTCCAGCCACGACGGGGGGACCGCCGCGAGCAGGTCGTCGAGCTGCTCGACGCTCAGGTCGTACGAGGCCGTGACCCGGAGCGCCCCCCTTCCCTTGAAGAGCTCGACCGTCAACTCGTTGGCGGCGTTGAGCGAGAAATCGGCCACGAACGGCACGCCCCGCTCGGCGCAGGAGTACAGCCCCCCCGCGTTGCGGACCAGCAGGCCATCCGCCCCCCGCCGGACGAGGTAGCGGACGATGTTGGCCTCGGAGGGCTTCTGGATGCGGGGCGTGGCGATGAAGGCCGCGGCGCCGCCGCGATGGGCGACGGCGACGGCATCCCCGTAGAGTCGGATGTCCTGGAAGTCGAGGTAGACCGTACCGATTCCCGACGCGACGGCCGCCTCGACCTGCCCGGTGTTCCGGCAGAGGGCGGACAGGTCCGGCGGAGCTTCGGGACTCGCCTTCTCGGGTATCAGCGAGGCGAGCAGGGCCGGGAGGACCGGGCCGTCGGCCAGGGGCCGGGGCGGGACCGTCGCGGCGCGCTCGTCGAGGAGGCCCACCAGGTCGCGCCGCAGGGCGTTGAGCAGGCTCCTGGGGACCATCGGGCCCCCCGCGACGGTCGCGGATAGCTCCCTCATCCGGTAGACCGAGCCGCCGAGACGTCCGAGCTGGTCGCGGAGGAGGTCGGCGGTCGCCTCCAGGTGGTCGGCGGCGGCCAGGGGGGATTCGGACTCGACGCTCGCGAGGTATCCGGTCGCGGTGCGGCCCTCGACCCGGAGCCTCTGACCCGCGACCGCCAACACGTGGAAGTCGAGGTCCACCCGGCGATGCGACGGGCCCTCGAAGGTCTTGCGGAGACGACGAGTGAGCTCGGGGTCGTCGGTCTTCCAGACCTTCTGGCCGGGGCGGAGCTTGCCGAGGTCGATGTCGTCGCGGCCGAAGCGGAGCTCGGCCGGTCCCGACGAGATCCCCTCGGGACGGGATTCGCCCGGCCGGCGGCCCCGGCCCGGCCGGATGACTTCGTGGACCCGGCCCCCCTGCTCGGGAAGGCCGGTTGCGTCGTCGCCGTCGAAGACCAGGCCGTCGCCCGCCTTGACCGGGGCGGCCAGGACGAGGCGGACCCGAGGGCCGACCACCTCCGACACCCGGCCGAGGAAGATCCCCCTCTTCTTGGCGTGGTCGCCCCGGACGAGGACCTTGTGGTCGGTGCCGTCGAGGAAGCCGTGGCTGAACCCTCGCGAGAACGACAGCTCCATCTCGCGGACGTCGCGGGGCTCGAAGGCGCAGGGCTCCCCGGCCCACGCGGCGTCGATCGCCCGGCGATAGTGGCGGGTGATGTTGGCCACGTACTCGGGGGCCTTCAGGCGGCCCTCGATCTTCAGGCTGGCGACGCCGAGCTCAACGAGGCTGGGGACCAGGTCGTAAGCCGCAAGATCCTGCGGGCTGAGGAGATACTGGATGTTGTCGAGCTCCACCGGCGCGCCGTCGCAGACGATCTGGTAGGGCATCCGGCACGCCTGGGCGCACTCGCCGCGGTTGGCCGACCGGCCGCCGAGGGCCTCGCTGGTCAGGCACTGGCCCGAGTAGGCCACGCAGAGCGCCCCGTGGACGAAGACCTCGACCGGCAGGTCGGACTCGCGGCGGACCCGGGCGATCTCGGCTAAAGACAGCTCGCGGGCGAGGATCACCCGCGAGCAGCCGAGCTCGCGGGCCAGGCGGACCCCCTCCGCCGAGGTGACCGACATCTGGGTCGAGGCGTGGATCTCCAGGGCGGGCGACAGGGCCCGGATCAGCCTCGCCAGGCCGAGATCCTGGACGATGACGGCGTCGACGCCCGATACGATGACGTGGCGGAGGGTCGCTTCGAGGTCGGGCAGCTCGCGGGGGAAGACCAGGGTATTGAGGGTGACGTAGCCCCGGACGCCTCGGCGGTGGAGCAGGGCCATGACCTCGGGCAGCTCGGCGCCGTCGAAGTTGGCGGCGCAGGCGCGGGCGTTGTGCCTCTGGAGGCCGAAGTAGACGGCGTCGGCGCCGTTCTCGACGGCCGCGATCAGGCAGGTCCGATCGCCCGCCGGCGCCAGGAGTTCCGGCCTGTCCGCCGCCCGGAGCGACTCGCCTCGCGCCGCCCGATTTCCCGCGATAGCCACGCGACCACCTTCCCCCGGCCGTCCCGATCCTTCATGATGGTGATGTTCGAGGATCTATTATCGAGCCTCCCACGACCCGCGACAAGGTGACCCACCGACCCCGCCCTCCGTCTCGCCGACTTTCCTCGTTGCCTTTGTGGGACCGTTGTTTTACAATGATCCCAACTGCTTGCGGGTTCCTGCCGGGTACGTTCCTTCCTTCATGCGCCGCCTCGTGGCCGAACTTTGATCGCTCGCAGCCGGGCCGATCTCCTCTGGCGAGGGCGAGGTGCGCGGGGTCAGCTTCGGGGATTGCTCGGTCCGGCGTGGGGGCCTCGTCTCATGCTCGGGAGTTCTGTGCCGATGTTGCGATCGGGTCGGAAGCGGTGGCGGATCGGGTTCGCCGCGGTGGCGCTGGTCTTCGCGGTGGCGGGGGCCGCGACGGTCCCCGTGCTGGTCGGGGCGCGTCGCCCGCGACGGCATCGGCTCGACCAGATCGCGACGGTGACGGTGCGACGGGCCGACCTGCCGGTGACGGTGTCGGCGGCGGGGCGCATCCAGAGCGCGAACCAGACGACGATCGACTGCGAGCTGGAGGCGCTGGAGGTCCGCGTCAGGGGCAACGGGCTGACCGGCGGCGGCGCCTCGACGATCCTGGAGGTGGTCCCCGAGGGGTCGTCGGTCCACGAGGGGGACATCCTCTGCCGGCTCGACGCCTCGGATTACGAGGAGATGGTGCGTCAGCAGCGGATCATCCTCGAGCGCGCCTGCGCCGACCACCGCCAGGCGGAGCTCGACCTGGAGGTCGCCGAGATGGCGCTGCGCGAGTTCCGCGACGGGTTCCGACTCCAGACGCTCCAGGAGCTCGAAGGGACGATCGCGCTGGGCCAGTCGACCCTCGCCCGCGCCGACGATCATCTCGCCTGGTCGAAGCGGATGCTGGAGAAGGGCTATTCCTCGCGCGGCCAGGTGCTGTCCGAGCAGGTCGCGCGCGATCGCATCGCCTTCAACCTCGGCCAGGGCCTGACCCAGCTGGAGATCTTCCGGAAGTACAACACCCCCCGCACCGAGCGCGAGCTGGAGAACCAGGTGACGACGGCCAGGAACATGAAGAAGTATCAGGACGCCCGGCTGTCGCGCAACGAGGGCCAGCTCGAAGACCCTCGAGCTCCAGGTCGGGCGCTGCACGATCCGCGCGCCGCACGACGGGTTCGTCATCTACGCGACCAATGACCGTCGCGAGGTGCTGATCGAGGCCGGCAACGCGGTCCGCCAGAGGCAGCACCTGTTCTACCTGCCCGACCTGAGCCAGATGGAGGTCTCGGCGCTGCTCCACGAGTCGGTCATCGACCACGTCGCCGCCGGGATGCGGGCCCGCGTCCATGTCGAGGCGCTGTCCGACCGCGTCCTGGAGGGGCGGGTCACCTCGGTCGCCCGCCTGCCGTCGATCGACTGGTTCAGCAACGTCCCCTACTACACCGGCGTGGTCAAGCTCGACACGGTCCCCCACGGGCTGCGGCCGGGGATGTCGGCCGAGGTCGAGATCTCCGCGCAGAGGGGGGACGACGTCCTGGCCATCCCCCCGGGATCTTTGGCCGTCGAGGGCGGGCGCGACGTCTGCTACGTCGTCGAGGCCGACGGCCTGCACCGCCGCGAGGTGAAGATCGGCCGATCGACCCCCGAGTACCTGGAGGTCACCGCGGGGCTCGACGAGGGGGAGGAGGTCGTCCTCGACCCGTCCCGCGTCGAAGGCGAGCCGGTGGCGGCCGACGAGGCGCTCGCCCAGGACGACCCGGCCGACGTCGCCGCGGGGCCGGCCTCCGGTGAGGGCACGCCCGCCGGGGAGGGGCCCGAGCCCGTCGTGTCGCATTGAAGCGGTCGTAACCGCTCGCGGCCCGCGGATGACCGATTCGGCCTGGGCCCGGCGTCGGCCGTCGGCCGAAGGATAGAACCGACCCGTCGCCATGGGCCCGGTTCGATCCCTCGCCGCCGAGGAAGCCGATCGTCGATGCCGCCGAAACGCGCCGCGACCAGGACATCGTCCCCACACCCGTCCGGCTCGTCGCAGCCGATGGGCACCGCGCTGCTGCTGGGGGCGGCCGTCAGCTACGCGCTGGGGCTGCTCGTGATGAGGGGCCGGGTGACCTGGCCGCCGCACGAGCTGCTGGCGAGCATCTACACCGTCGCCGGCTGCCTGGCGCTGGTGGGCCCGTTCGTGCTGGCCCGGGGCGACGCGGGGGAGGGGGGCCTGGGCGAGCTGCTCTGGATGACCGGCGGCCTGCTCGTCTGGGTCTTCGACGCGGTCGCCGCGGTCCGGGGCCAGTGGCGGGCGGCGTCGTGGGCGACGCCCCTGGGCGCCGAGACGATGGGCCTGATCATGCTCGCCGTGCTCCTGGCCGGCTGGCGGTGCCGCGTCGCCGGCCGCGCCTGGTCGTGGACGAACGTCACCGGCTGGGCCCTCGGCCTGTACTGGGTGGGGATGGCCGTGCTGGCCCTGGTGCCCGGCGCCGTCCCGCGCTGATCGCTTGACGGCCCGCGCGCCTCCGATTAGCCTCAAGGCATCGCGACCCTCGGCCCGGCCTCATCATCCGACCTACATCCCCCGCGACCGGCCGGTCCGCGACGGGCCGCCTCCCCGCCGAGAGGATTTCCGACGTGGCCCTCGACCAGAACGTGACCCCATCCGCCGCCGGGCGCAGCCGACCTCGGCGATCGAGAACGAGATCCCCGCCTATCGGGCGATCAGCCCGCACGCCGTGGTCGGGCTGGTCTGCGGCGTCCTGGCGGTCATCAGCTTCGCGAGCTGGTATTTCCTGGCCTTCGCGGTCGCCGCCGTCCTGCTGGGCGGCTACGCCGTCCGCAGCATCCGCCGCTATCCCGACGTCCTGACCGGGCTCAACCTGGCCCACGCCGCGATCGCGCTGGGCCTGATCTTCGGCCTGTCCTCGATCACGACCGCCGCGGTCCAGTCGGTCATCCGGAGGGTCAACGCCACCCGGTTCGCCCGGCAGATGGTCGACGAGTGCCCTCAAGACCGGGTCGATCGCCGACGCCGTCTGGTACACCACCCCGCTCGTCTATCGCGAGGGGAAGACGGCCTCCGAGGTCTACAAGGAGGCCAAGGAGCACTCCCGCGGGCCCGGCCTGGACAACAAGATGGCGCCCATCGAGAACCTCAAGAAGAGGCTCTCCAGCGGGCCCGGCCAGGATCTCCACTTCATCAAGATCGAGGCGACCGCCGCCGATGGACCTCGACACCGTCGCCACGGCCCTCCTGGAGGTCGACGGCCCTCCCACGCCGGACTTCCCCGACAAGGAAGAATTCGCGCTGATGGTGATGCGGGGCCGGAGCATGAACGGCCGGTTCCGCTGGGTCGTCGAGTCGCTCATCTATCCCTACAAGCCCGACACCTACGTCGCCCCGCAGAAGCCCGTCGACGACGGCCACGGCCACGCGCACTGAGCCTCCCGGCTCGGCTCGGGCACCCCTCCGCGACACCTCCTGGGCTGGCTGCCGGCCCGTGAGGATGGCGACGAGCTCCCCCATCGGCTCGGGGATCAACAGCCCCGATGCGACCGTCCGTCCTTTTTCAGAATAACTGTACAAGCGTTGACGAAAAGCCGATCCCTGGTTTGTACCACGAATCCGGCGCGTTTCCTGTTCATGTGGACAGAGCGAGCCGGAATCACCGTTAATGGGGAGGGAGCCATGGCGCATCCGATTCCGGACGGGCATCACACGATCACCCCGCACCTGGTGGTCAAGGGGGCATCCGAGGCGATCGAGTTCTACAAGAGGGCTTTCGGTGCGGAGGAACTCTGCCGGATGACCTTCCCCGGGCCGGACGGCCGGGTGAAGCTCGGACACGCCGGGTTGCAGATCGGCGACTCGCGGCTGTTCCTGGCGGATGATTTCCCCGAGTACGGCTCGACGGGGCCGAACGGTCATTCGCCCGTGACGATCCACCTGTTCGTGACCGACGCCGATGCCGTGTTTGCCCGCGCCGTCGAGGCGGGCGCGACCGTGGCCATGCCGCTGGCCGACATGTTCTGGGGCGATCGCTACGGCAAGCTGGTGGACCCGTTCGGGCACCATTGGTCGATCGCCGAGCACCTGGAAGACCTCACCCCCGAGCAGATGCAGGAGCGGAAGGCCGCCGCCTTCGGCGGGGCACCCTGCGGCGCGGAGTAAGGCCCGTTTCGCGCGAAGCCGCCGAGTCTTGCCCGACAGGCGCCGAGGAGGATCGACCCCTCCTTGGCGCCTGTCTCGGCTTTCTTTTTGCGTCTCGGCGCGCGATCCCCGAGTCGGGATGGAAGGCAGACCGCCGATGGGTCCTCGGCTCGGCCCCCGCCCTCCCTAGGCAATGGAGGGGCCATCCTCGTCCGTCGAGGGCGGGTCGTTCGGGGCGGTCGGGTCCAGGACCGCGGCCTTCAGGAACAGGTTGGGGCAGAGGTCGCGGAACTTCATCCGGACGCGATACAGCCCCTTGTCGGTCCGGTCGACGCCGAGCACGGTCCCCTCGACCCAGGGGGTCGGGTCGTCGCCGACGATCCGGACCATCACGGTGCCGGGCATGGGGGGGGGCACGCGGGTCAGCAGCGCGGCCCCGGCGCGGCAGATGTTGGCGAGGCGGGCCGGCACCTCCCGACTCCTCTTCTCCTCGGACCAGGACAGCCGCGCGCGGGCCCGGGAGGCGTGCCGCGGATTGGTCCGGAACGCGTCGCCCGCGGCCTTCGGGACGGCCCCCAGGAAGCCGATCAGGATCTTCTTCTGCGGCGAGTGTCGCTTGATCATGGTCGCCTCGGGTCGGGTCGCCTTCGCCAGCTCGCGGAGGGGGGCGAACGGAGACGATGGCCGCGGCCTCTCCGCCGGCCTTCCTAGCAGAACTCTAGGCCGCCCGGCGTATCCCCTGCGCCGCGGTGTGGCCCGCAATCAACGCGGGCCGACCGTCGCGGAGGGGGTGCGGATCGGGTCCACGGGCCCGAGCCGAACGATCAGCTCCTCGGGGCGTTCGGCAACGGGGCGGCGGGTCCGGACGATGCCGGTCATGCCGGGCAGGTCGTCGTTGGTCCAGGCGGGCCCGAGGGCGTCGGCGATCGCTCGGCCGTCGGGGGCGGGGCAGGGGGGGCGCACCACGGTGTCGGCCCAGGCGTAGCGCGGGCGCTCGTAGCGATAGGAGACGGTGCCGTCGCCCTGCTCGAACGCCAGCAGGTAGCGCATCGACCCGGGCAGGAGCCATCGGGCCAGGAGCGGCCCCGGGGCCTCGGGCTGTCCCGGCACGTGTCGCATCACCCCGATCGCGCCCGCCCTCTCGGCGCGGAGCCGGCCCTCGTCGAGCGCCCGCGACGCCTCCTGGAGCTGGTCCCACTCCGGCCCCAGAGGTCGCGGCGGTCGTCGAGGTGGTGGATCAGGTCGTTGAGGCGGGGCAGGATCTCCTCATAGGCCGCCGCGTCGTCGCGGCTCGATGCCGACAGGGCGCGGATGGCGGCGTCGAGCCGGAGCCCGTCGTCGAGGCCCGGCCACTCGTCGAAGTCGCCCGCCTCGGCCGCGGCGATGAGCAGGTCGCGATTCGCCAGCGCCAGGTCGGGCTCCAGGAGCGTCCAGGCCGACAGGATGCCGTCGGTGTCGAAGTGGTTGTTGACGACGACCGCGCCGGCCCACCTGGCCGTCTCGGCCGAGGCGACGAACTTCAAAGCGATCTCGGTGGACGTGTCGGCCTTGAACTCCCGGGGCGTCCGGTTGCCCCGCCAGTGGGTCAGGTCGAGCGCCGCGCCCGGGACCAGGCCGTCGCAGCCGATGGCCGGGGGCTCTCCTTCATAGCGGCCGTCGTGGTCGACGAACTCGAACCTTCGGGCGATGGGATGCATGGGGTCGGTCCTCATCCCGCGTCTTTGGTGTCGATCCTCGGGAACAGGGGCGATGGCTTGCCGCCGACGAGTTCGGCGGTCACGTACAGGTCGCCCGCGGCGGTGCGGGGGGCGGCGTCCGAGTAGCCGACCCGAGCCCACGGCTTCCCCGACTCGAAGTTGAAGGCGCGGTAGAACGTCTCGGCCGTCCGGGGCAGGAACGGCTTGATCAGGATCGCCACGACCCGCAGCGCCTCGGCCAGGTTGACCAGCACGGCCTTGCACGCGTCGCGGTCGGTCTTCGCGAGCTTGAACGGCTTGGTCTCCTCGATGTAGCGATTGGCGGCGCCGAGAACGTCGAGCCAGATCCTCTGCAAGGCGACGTTGTACTCGAACGCGCCGATCCGCTCGCGCAGGTCGGCCACGAGCGCGTCCGGTTCCAGCCCGGCGAGCCAGGCGGTCGGGACGACCTCCGCGGCGCCTTCGAGGCGGCCGTCGAAATACTTGACGCACATCGAGAGGGTGCGGCTGTAGAGGTTGCCGAGGTTGTCGGCGAGGTCGGCGTTGTAGACCTCGGCGAACCGTTCGTCGCTGAAGTTGCCGTCGCCGCCGAAGGGGCATTCCCTCATGAAGTAGTAGCGGAAGGCGTCGGCGCCGTGGACGCGGAAGACGTCCATCGGGTCGACCGCCGTGCCCGCCGACTTGCTGACCTTCGCCCCCTTGTTGTACACGAACCCGTGCCCGAAGACCCTCTTCGGCAACGGCAACCCGGCCGACATCAGCATCGCCGGCCACAGGGCGCAGTGGAACCGGGTGATATCCTTGCCGATCACGTGGACGTCCGCCGGCCAGGTCGCGCGGAACCGCTCGTCGTCGGTGCCGTAGCCGATCGCCGTGATGTAGTTCAGCAGCGCATCGAACCAGACGTAGATCGTCTGCTCGCGGTCGAACGGCACCGGGATGCCCCAGGTGAACCCCTTGCGAGAGATCGACACGTCCTGCAAGCCCGCCTCGACGAGGTTCACGATCTCGTTGCGACGGCTCTCGGGCTGGATGAACTCGGGGTGCTCGCGGTAATGGGCCAGCAGCCGGTCGCCGAAGGCCGAGAGGCGGAAGAAGTAGTTCTCCTCCTCGATCTGGCGGAGGGGCGTGCCGGGGTGGTTCGGGCACCGGCCGTCGACCAGCTCCTTCTCGGTCTTGAACGCCTCGCAGCCGGTGCAGTACAGGCCGGTGTACGCCTTCTTGTAGAGGTCCCCCGCGTCGTGGACCGCCTGGATGAACGCCTGGCAGCCGACGTGGTGGCGCCCTTCGCTGGTCTGGATGAAGTCGTCGAACGAGATCTCCAGCGCCGACCAGACCTCGCGGAACTGTCGGGCCATGTCGTCGACGTACGTCCCGGGATCGACCCCCAGCTCCTCGGCGCGCTGCGAGACCTTGATGGTGTTCTCGTCGTTGCCCATCAGGAAGTGGACGGGCCCCCCTTCCATGCGGCGGAACCGCGCCTGGACGTCGGCGCCGATCTTCTCGAAGGCGGTGCCGATGTGCGGGCGGCTGTTGGGATAGTCGATCGCCGTGGTCAGGTAGAACGGCTTCGCGTCGCGCATCGTCGAGGCCCTTGCCCGCCTGGTCCGGGACCGTCGCCACCCCCGCCGGGCGGGGATCGGCGGACCGCCCCGCATCGAGATCGACACGGGGCGACGGGGGCGTGTTCGCCCCCGGCCCAGTCTACCAGAAACCGGGGTGCGGGCCACCGACGACGGTCAGGCCGCCCTCCGCTGCCGACGGCCCCACGCGGCGGTCGCGAGCATCGACAGGGCGATCCAGAACATCCCGGGCTCGGGGATGGCCGGCGGGACGTCGCTCGGGGGGTTCGCCGTCGGCGATCCCGAGCCCGATGTGGACGAGGGGGGCGGGATCGTGTTCTCGGGCTGGATGGTCTGGGCCGCCGGGCCCGTGCTCGGGCTCGGCGAGGATGAAGGGGGCGTCAGGCCCCCCAGCGCCGGGCCGAGCCAGGGGTGGTAGTGGTCGAACCGGGCCGGGTCCAGGCTCCATCGCCAGTAGAGGTAATCGGTCATCGGGTCGGAGAACGGGTCGGCTTCCCGGACCGTCGAATACATCCACGCGGCGACCGCGCGCGTGATCGTAGGCGCGTGGACGCCCAGCCAGTAGGCGGGCCCGTGGGAGATGTAGTTTTCCCACGCGAACACGCCGGGACCGTTCACGGGGGGGTCCGCCGCGGTGGTCTGCCTCGCGGAGAGCAGTTGCTCGGCCGCGACGTGCGGGGCGAGGACGTGCTGCGCGCGGAGGTGCTGCGCCTGGACCTGTCGCGCGCGGATCTCCTCGGCTTCGAGTTGCAGGGCGTTGAGGTGGGGATGCCGCAGCGGGCTGGCCTGGGACGTCCTGCCCCACACCATCCCGGAGGACGAGGCGACCAGGAGCACCATCGGCCAGGCGAGGCGCCCCGAGCCCCTCTCCCGAGGGAGCAATCCATTCATGGCTCACCAGCAGCCTTATGGGCAACACGCGGCCCGATCCTTCGGGCCGCTAGATTCCGTGCCGTCAGACCAATCGGGATTATCGGAACGCGTCCTTTCACGACTGGAGCGGATTATGCGCCAGATCGCGATTCGCGTCTACCGGAAGCACCCCGACCCGGCCCAAGGACATCCAAGTTGGATGTCTCGCCCGGCTTGCGGCCCGAGGACGCCGGGCCGTCGGGGTCGATTGCACGCCGGAGCGGGGGCCGGTATCGTTGAGCGACGGGGTTTGGATCGTCTTCATCGAGAGGGAGGACCGAGCGCGATGGCCACCACCACGGAGTTCCCGACGCAGATGTACATCGATGGCCGGTGGTGCGACGCCGAGGGGGGCAAGACGCTCGCCGTGGTGAACCCGGCCGTCGAGACGACCCTGGCCGAGGTCGCCTACGGCGGCGGTGGCGAGGCCCGCCGCGCCATCGAGGCGGCGGCGCGGGCCTTCCCGGCGTGGCGGGCGGCGACCGCCTACGACCGCGCCAAGGTGCTCAAGAAGACCGCCGAGCTGATGCGCGAGAGGGCCGAGACGATCGCCCGCACGCTCACCCAGGAGCAGGGCAAGCCCCTGCCCGAGGCCAAGGCCGAGGTCCTGCACGCCGCCGACACCTTCGAGTGGTTCGCCGAGGAGGGGAAGCGCGCCTACGGCCGGATCATCCCGCCGTCGAACGCCGCCAAGCGGCACTACGCGATCAAGCACCCGGTCGGCGTGGTGGCCACGATCACCCCGTGGAACTTCCCGGCGGCGCTGCCGAGCCGCAAGATCGCGCCGGCGCTGGCCGTCGGCTGCACGGTCGTCAGCCGCCCGGCCGACCAGACCCCCCTGACGCTCATCCAGATGTTCGAGTGCCTGGCCGACGCGGGCCTGCCCCCCGGCGTGGCCAACCTCGTGATGGGCCCGGCCCGGCCGATCGCCGACGCCTTCTTCGCCAGCACCGAGGTCCGCAAGGTCAGCTTCACCGGCTCGACCGAGGTCGGCAAGGAGCTGATCCGCCGCTCGGCCGACGGCGTCAAGAGGCTCAGCCTGGAGCTCGGCGGCCACGCCCCGTTGATCGTCTTCCCCGACGCCGACGTGGCGCAGGTGGCGCAGGCCGCCGTCATCGGCAAGTTCCGCAACAACGGCCAGGTCTGCATCGCCCCGTCGCGGTTCTACGTGCATGAGAAGGTCTCGAAGGACTTCACCGAGGCCGCCGTGGAACTGACCAAGAAGCTGAAGCTCGGCAACGGCCTGGAGGAGGGGGTGCAGGTCGGCCCGATGTTCGAGCCCAAGGCGCTCGACAAGACGACCGCTTTGATCGAGGACGCCCGCGGCAAGGGGGCCAAGATCCTGACCGGGGGCGGCCGGTCGTCGCGGTTCGACAAGGGCTACTTCTTCGAGCCGACGGTGATCCGCGAGGTCGACGGCGCCATGAGGATCATGACCGAGGAGCCGTTCGCGCCGGTCATGCCCCTGCTCGACTTCTCCAAGCTCGACGACGTGATCGCCGCGGCGAACAACACCCCATACGGCCTGGCGGCCTACGTCTTCACGAACGACCTGACCGTTGCAACACGGATGGCCGAGGGCCTTGAGGCGGGGATCATCGGCATCAACGACCCCGTCCCCGCCACGCCGCAATGCCCCTTCGGCGGGATGAAGGAATCGGGCCTGGGCCGCGAGCTCGGCATCGAGGGCCTGGACGCCTACCTGGAGACCAAGTACGTCTCGATCGGCCTGCGGGCCTGACCCGGGACGTCGAGGAGGGATCGCGATGGGCGCCGCCGTTTCACCGCCTGAGAAGACGACGATGACCGCCGAGGAGTTCCTCGCCTTGCCCGGCGACGGCAAGGAGAGATGGCTGATTCGCGGAGAACTCCGGCCGAGGGAACCGGGCATGAGCGTCCGCAACCGTAAGCATGGGCGGACCGTGACGAAGGTCGCCAAGTTGCTGGACAACTGGCTCGACGCCCAGCCGGAGCCCGCGGTGCGATCGTCACCGGCGACACGGGATTCCGAATCCTCCGCACCCCCGACTCGCTCGTCGGCATCGATGTGGCTTATGCCCCGGCCGGGCTCATCGCCGGGCCGCGAAGCACGGGGGTTATCTCGACGGTCCCCCGGTGCTGGCCGTCGAGGTCATTTCCCCCTCGGACAAGCACGAGGAGATCATCGAGAAGATCGAAGCATACCTTGCAGCGGGGATTGTGGTCTGGATGGCCGACCCCGACCTGGAAATGATCGGCGTCCACCGCGCCGGGCGACCCCCCGAGTCGTTCAACGTGACGCAGGAGCCTTCCGGAGAGCCGTACCTGCCCGGCTTCCGGGTGCCGGTGGCCGCGATCTTCGCGCCGTGAGGCGGGCGCTGAGTAGGCCGCGTCGAGGTACTTGTAATACCGCGGGTGCGTCGCCTTGAGCCACCGGCAATAGGAGGCGAGCGCCCGGAAGCGCCGGGCCTTCTTCTCGGCGTACTCGATCCCGTGGATATCGAGGTACGTGGACTCCACACCGCCGCTGACGAACGCCCCTTCGCCGTAGTTGTAGTCGAAGTCGTTGAGGTCCTTGCCGGTCAGCCCCTTGATCCCGAGGTTGGCCATGTGGCGATGCATATATCGGTCGCTCCCGAGGGCCTCGTAGAGGATCGGCAGGACGTCGGCCTCGCCGAGCTCGGCCAGCGACTTGGCGGCGGCGAGCCGGACATACTCTTCATCCGGTTTGGCGGCCTTCATCGCCCCTCGGAGCTGGCGGTACGCGGCGTAGACCCGGTGCTCGCCGAGATAAAAGGCACACTCTTGGCGGATGCCCGGGTCGGGGTCGCTGAGACCGCTACGGATGACGGTCGCCTGAACCCACGGGTTCGTCAGGAAGCGGTGGTTCAGCCAGTAGAAGCACGCCTTTCGGACCTGGATCTCCTCGTCGTCCTCGGCAGACTGGCTGAGGGCGAGCGCAGCGGGCTCTCCGAACGCCATCAGCGCCTCGGCGGCCTCGCTCTGCTCGGCCCAGGCACTCGAGGTGTGCTCCTTCCGCCTCACGATCGTGAGGAACCGCGCGAAGGCCTCGTCGAGCGCCTTGTCCTCCCCGGCCCTGGGTGCGGCGAACGGGTCGGCGGGCAGCTCGGGTGTGGCCTCGGGCGGAGGGCCGGCAGCCAGGAGGGACAGAAGCAGGAGCGAGGGGATCACGGCATCTCTCCCCGGCCGGACCTCGGACGGCCCGCAAGGCGGACCCTCCTGATCTATCCACTCCACGAGTCACGAGCCCGCGAACGGATCGATGAGCGTCAAGCCATCGATCCGGTCGAAGTCCTTGGTGTTGCGCGTGGCCAAGGCATGACCATGCGCCACCGCCGTGCCGGCGATGAGGGCATCGCCCAGCTTCATCTTCTTGAGCCTTCGGAGTCCGACCGCCCGATCGAGCACGGCATCGGAGATCGGGAGCATCGTGGCGGTCGCGAAGAATGCCTCGAAGAATTGCCGTTCGCGGTCGGGCAGGTTGGGGTAGCCGAGCACTTCAACGTAACTCACGGCCGAGACCGCCGGGGCGTGCGATTCGATGAACCCGACGAGACCCGGATACTCGGGCTTGGAGGCATAGATCAGGATGTTGCTGTCGACGAGGACCATCATTCCCGGCCCGGCAGAGGTCGATCTTCGCGGATCTCACGTTGCCATGCGACCGGGTCGGCAATCTCGGCGAACGGGTCCGTCTCGGCGATGGCCCTGAGGAGATCGGCGAGGCGACGGCCTCGTTCGCGATCGTCGGCGGGAGGGACTTCGTCCAGGATCGTGACCTGGACCTTGACCCCCCGCTCTTCGGCGGCGTGCGCCGGGGACTCGCCGGTCCATTCGAGCCGGTCGCCCCGGAGGATCGCCGGGTAGGTCCGTGTCATCGGGCTCGCTCCGTTCAATTGAGGACCGGCAGCGCCGTCGCCTTCTTCTCCTGGTGCGACTTGAGCGCCGGGGTGTCCTCGTCGAACCGCTCGACCTCTTCGAGCAGCGCCTGGACCATCTCGGCCTCCTTGACGTGGCGGATCGGCACGCCTCGCTTGAAGATGACCCCCTTGCCCGACCCGGCGGCGATGCCGAGGTCGGCCTCCTTGGCCTCGCCGAAGCCGTTGACCAGGCAGCCGAGGATGCTGATCCGCAGCGGATTCTTGAGGTGCGCCATCTTCGCCTCGACCTCGGCGACGATCCTTTCCAGGTCGATGTCCAGCCGGCCGCAGGTCGGGCAGGCGACCACCTCGGGCTTGTTGACCCGCCGGTCGCAGGCGCGGAGGATGTCGAACCCGGCGGCGATCTCGGGGACCGGGTCGCCCAGGAGGGAGACCCGGATCGTGTCGCCGATGCCCCGCAGCAGGATCGCGCCGATGCCCGCGGCGCTCTTCAGGGTGCCGTACTCCTTCGACCCCGCCTCGGTGATCCCGACGTGCGTCGGATAGTCGCTCCGGGAGGCGAACAGGCTGTAGCACTCGACGGCCGTCGGGACGTGGCTCGCCTTGAGCGAGACGATGATGTCGCGGTAGCTCAGGCCCTCGGCCGTCTCGATGTGCCGCAGGGCGCTCTCGACCATCGCCTCGGGGCAGGGGAAGCCGTACTTCTCGACCAGGTCCTTCTCCAGGCTCCCCGAGTTGACGCCGATCCGCATCGGGATGCCCTTGTCGCGCGCCTTGCGGACGACCTCCTTGAAGCGGGCCTCGCCGCCGATGTTGCCCGGGTTGATCCGGATCTTGTCCACCGCCGGCCGGCCGTCGTCGGTCGTCGCGTCGAGGCAGGCCAGCGCCATGCGATAGTCGTAGTGGATGTCGGCGATCAACGGGATCGCAATCCGCGACCGGATCGCGCGGCAGGCCTCGACGTCCTCCTTCTTGGGGACCGTCACCCGCACGACCTCGCACCCGGCCTCCTCCAGTCGGCGGATCTGCGCAACCGTCTCCTCGACGTCGAAGGTGTTGGTCGTCGTCATCGACTGGACCCAGATCGGGTTGTCGCCGCCGACCACCTTGTCGCCGAGGCCGACCTCCCGCGTCCTGTGCCGCGACACCACCGTGCTGTATGCCATCGACAACGTCCTAGGTTGTTGGAGAATCGGCCTTTGCGCACTTTTCACGCGACGGCCCGGCCTGAATTCATCGTAGTCGAACGCCCCGGAAGGGTCAAGCTCGGCCGACACGTCCACGCCTCGTCGCGGTGCGGCCACCGTCCCCAGGGCGTGCCCTTCGCCCAGCCTCCTTTCGTTCGATCTCCGATTGACACTTTTCGTTGAATATTTCGTCCGGCTCGCCCCCGGTCATGGGGCGGGGGATTCCTCGCGATCATGCGCAAGTACAATTTATTTAACGATTTACGCTTAAACATCCGGTGCCAGGCATCGGCGCGAAGCGGATTTTCCCGAAACGAAGCGAATTTGGCGACGTCCGATTGTCACTGCCGGAATCTGGAGACGCCGGGCCTCCTGTCGACGATAGTAAATTATAAAAGGCGGGGTTGCGGCCCGGCCCGCGGTCGCACGGTCCCCTCCGATAGCCTGCATGAGCGACGACGATGCTGGACGGTCCCCTGATCTTCGTGGACATCGATACCCAACGCGACTTCCTGGAACCGTCGGGGGCGTTGTACGTCGCCGGCTCGGAGGCGATCGTGGCCAACCTTCGCCGCTTGAGCGAGTTCGCGAGGGAGCATGGCATCCCCGTCCTGGCGACGGCGTGTGCCCATACTCCCGACGATCCTGAACTCCGGGTGTTCCCGCCCCATTGCCTGATCGGCACCCCCGGGCAGGGTCGCATCGCCGCGACGGCGCGGCCCGACGGCCGGGTGCTCCCTCGCGACGGCCGCCACGAGGGGGAACTGCCCCCCACCTGACCGTCGAGAAGCGCGAGTACGACCTGTTCAGCCACCCCGACGCCGATCGACTGGTGGCGCTCTACGACCGCGACCGACCCCGATTCGTCGTCTACGGAGTCGCGACCGACTACTGCGTCCGGGCCGCCGTCTCGGGGCTGCTCGACCGGGGTTGCCGGGTCGCCGTCGTGGTCGACGCGATCCGCGCCATCGACCCCGCGGCCGAGGCCGAATTGCTGACCGATTTCGCCCGCCGCGGCGCCCTGCTCATCCTGACCGACGCCGTCGTGGGGGACGGAGGATCGGGGCCCGGGGCCGGGAGGCTTCAAGAGACGGGCCGGATGGCCAGCTCGATGGCGATGGCGAGCGCCTCGGGGCGCTGGCTGCCGATCAGGAGCTTGGTGCCGTCGGCCAGGTCGAGGCGGACACCGCGGTCGCCGCGGGCGTTGAGGACGCGGACGCCGTCGCGGCCGACGCGGACCCCCCAGCCGCCGTAGTCGGCCAGGGGGCGATAGCTGACGACCTCGATCCTCTGGATGCCCCCCAGCGGGACGAACCGGCGATAGGTGGGGACCCAGCCGAACCAGACGCGGAGGTCGGTCGGGGTCACC
Organism: uncultured Planctomycetaceae bacterium; assembly: GCA_963708145.1. Taxonomy (GTDB): domain Bacteria; phylum Planctomycetota; class Planctomycetia; order Isosphaerales; family Isosphaeraceae. The sequence goes on from OY970189.1 coordinate 3,152,642, forward strand.
TCGGTGGTCATCCGGAGCACGCCGACGACCAAAAGCGCCGGCAGGACCAGCCCGACGCCGGCGCCGATGGCGAGCTCGTAGGCCCCCAGGTGGTCGATCGCCACGCCCGCAGGCCAGTCGCGGTGGGCCCAGAGCAGCCCGGCCCAGACCAGCGCCTCGACCAGCGCGAGCAGCGCGTAGACCCGCCAGTCGAAGTTCTGCTCCTCGCGGTAGACGACGGCCGAGGGTTGGAATGACACGACCGCCACGCTCAGGACCCTCCCCATTCCTCTCCAGTAGTGAGCAATGATTAATGAATAGAAGATCTAAATTTGTGACACCTATTTACACTCGTTACTCATGACTTATCACCCATTACCCTTCGGTGCGGTCGCCGCGCCCCAGGACGCGGCCGGTCGCCTGGAAGGCGGCGTCGGCGACCCGGTCGGCCGCGACTTGCCAGAGCTGCGGGTTGAGGACTTCCAGCGAGACGTACCCCTCGTAGCCGATCCGGCCCAGGTGATCAAGGATCGGGCCGATCTGGAAGTCCCCCTCGCCGGGCAAGATCCGGTCGGCGTCGCCGGCCAGCTCGCGCGGGGTGCCGCTCAGGTCGCAGACCTGCACCCACGCCAGGTTGTCCAGCGAAAGGTAGGCCAAGTCCTCGAACTTGCTCGGCCCGGTGTAGTAATGGAACAGGTCGAGGCAGACCCCCAGGCCCGGGCCCTGGGCCCCGCTCTGCGCGATCAGCGCGAGCGTGGTGTCGAGGCTGGCGCAGAAGGTATTCGCCTTCTGGAACTCCAGCGCCAGCCGCACGCCGAACTGCTGCGCCAGCGCGGCCGATTCGGCCAGCGCCTGCGCGGCGCGGCCGAAGTCCTCGGGGGCGAGCTGGCGGACGAAGTCGGCCGCCACGACCAGGATCGGGACTTGCAATTCTCGGAGGATCTCCAGGCGGCGGCGGAAGTGGTCCCAATGCGCCTCGCGCTCCGCGCCCCGCGACAGCAACAGTCCCCCCTGCGACGCCGCCCCGGCCGGCTCCAGCCCGTGCTCTTGGAGGAGCGCCTTCGCCTCGGTGAGCGAATGCGACTGGAGGAACGTCTCCAGCTTCGTCAGCCAGAGGCTCGACCGCCGTCCAGCCGGCCCGCGCGTAGGCCGTCAGGTCGTCCTTGAACGGTGTGCTCAGGGTCGTCGCCTGGGAGATGCATGGTTTCATCGGCGTGCCTCCCGCGACGCGAACGACGGGGTCGTTGTGGTCCATCATCGGGACATCATGGATTCGGACGTTATCTCCATCCCATCGCCGCCGACGAGAGTCCCATGCAAGATGATGTACTCTCGGCGGTACCTGGCGAGATCGGCCGTGAGCGGTCGGTCTCCCGGTCCCGGCCGCGATGGATCATGTCCTCGCCCGCGACACGCATAGCCGTCGGACCCGCGGCGACCGAGGACGTGCCGCCAGTAGCGGGAAAGCCAGGGCGTGCGGTGATAGATCGTGCCCCTCTCGACGACGCCAGGTCCCGGCCTGAGCCTGCCGGTCGTCTTGATCGACCCGGCCGAAGTGATCTGGACGCTTCCCATCAGGTCAAAGGTGCCGGAGGTGCCCCCGATGCCATCGCTCAGGGCGTGACGATGGTAGGCGTCCGCACCCTCCCGGTCCGTCCGCACCGCCGCGGCGCCCATCCCGAGGGCGACCGCCATCGCGAGCACCACGAGCATCCACCGCCGCGTCGTCATCGCCAGTCCTCCATCCTGGACGATCGCTCAGGACTGCGCCGGGATCGGCTTGCCTTCGAGCAGGTCGCGCAGCGACTCGACCGCGCCGGCCACCGGGACGCGCCACTGGCGGCAACTGTCGCGGTCGCGGAAGGTGACGGTGTCATCCGAGAGCGTCTGGCCGTCGACGGTGATGCAGAAGGGGGTGCCGGCCTCGTCCTGGCGGCGGTAGCGGCGGCCGATCGCCCCCTTCTCGTCGTAGAAGGCGTTGAAGTGCCGCTTCAACTCGCGGTAGATCGCCCCGGCCCGCTCGGGCATGCCGTCCTTCTTGACGAGGGGGAAGACGGCCGCCTTGATCGGCGCCAGCCGCGGGTGGAACTTCAGGACCGTACGCGCCTCGCCGCCGACCTCGTCCTCGGTGTACGCCTCGCACAGGAACGCCAGAGTCGCCCGGTCGGCCCCGGCCGACGGCTCGATGACGTGCGGCACGTATCGTTCCTTCTTCTCCTCGTCGAAGTAGCTCAGGTCCTTGCCGCTGAACTTCTGGTGCTGCGACAGGTCATAGTCGCCCCGGTGCGCGATCCCCTCCAGCTCGCTCACGCCGAACGGGAAGCTGTATTCGATGTCGGCCGTCGCGGTCGAGTAGAAGGCGAGCTCGTCCTTGTCGTGGTCGCGGAGGCGGAGCTTGTCGCTCTTGAGGCCGAGATCGACGTACCACTGGAATCGCGTGTCACGCCAGTATTGATACCACCTGGCGGCCTCGCTCGGGTGGCAGAAGAACTCGATCTCCATCTGCTCGAACTCGCGCGAGCGGAAGATGAAGTTGCGCGGCGTGATCTCGTTGCGGAAGCTCTTGCCGATCTGTGCGATGCCGAAGGGGATCTTCACACGTCCGGTGTCAATCACGTTCTTGAAGTTGACGAAGATCCCCTGGGCCGTCTCGGGGCGGAGATACGCCTTGTTCGACTCGTCGGCGACGGCTCCGTAGTGGGTCTCGAACATCAGGTTGAATTGGCGCGGTTCCGTCAATGTGCCCTGTTTTTTACAGGAGGGGCACGGAGTTTTTCCGTATTCTCCAAGGTCCAGCAAATCGTTGATTCTATATGAATTTTCAGTATGCCGAGTTCCAGAAGCTTCGGTCTTGTTGATCGCCTTTCTAATTTCCTTGGCGTTTTCTTCGTGAATCTCTTCTTCCTCACCCAAAGCACTGAACCAAAATCCATTTGAGGTGTCGCCTGTGTTTTCCGCATCCGCGTAGATACAGATCACCGCAATTTGATCGGCGCGAAACCGGCTCTTGCATTCCCGGCAATCGACCATCGGGTCGCTGAACCCGCCGACGTGTCCCGACGCCTCCCACACCTTCGGGTTCATGATGATTGCGCAGTCGAGGCCGACCATGTCGTCGCGAAGCTGGACGTTGTCGCGCCACCAGGCGTCCTTGATGTTCCGCTTCAGCTCGACGCCGAGCGGGCCGTAGTCCCAGAAGCCGTTGATGCCGCCGTAGATCTCGCTGGAGGGGAAGATGAACCCGCGTCGCTTGCAGAGCGAGACCAGCTTGTCCATGTCCATCGAAACGTCGTCCTCTCGGTTGGGAGCCCGGCCTTGGCAGGGCCGACCTCGCCTCGCACATGCTCGACGGCCGGGGCACGCGCCCGGGGCCGTGCTCGACGATCTTACCGCGCGGCCACGATCCGTAGCGGGTCGCGGCGGAGCTCGGCGGTCAGGTGATGGCCGGGGCTGTTGAACTGCGCCGCGGCCTCGATGTCGGCCGACAGGCCGAGCTCCGTCACCCGACGGCCCCCCCGGCCGCGGACCAGGTAGCGTACCAAGCGGGGTCTTCTCCAGGTTCCGATCTCCGGTCTTGACCCAGATGACGTCCTCGACCCGCGACCACAGCGCCGCGACGATCTCCGCCGAGTCGTTGCTCAGGACGCCGCCTAGGTCGCGGAGGTGTCGGGCCAGGGCCCCGGCGAGCAGGGCGTCCTCGTAGCTGATCAGCCCTTCCGTCCCCGCGCAGACGACATGGACCGGCCTCTCGTCGGCGTGGAGCCTCTGGACCGTGGCCCCGAAGTTGGGGAAGGCGGCGACCACCACCTCGTCGGCCTCTAGGCTGGCCAGGATGGCGCGGGTGCCGTTGGTCGTCGTCATCACGAGCGTCTTGCCCCGGCAGACCTCCGGGGTGAACTCGCCGGGCGAGTTGCCCCGGTCGAACCCCTCGATCGGCAGCCCCTGCCTCTCGCCGGCCAGGATCGCCGTGCCGGGGGGCAGCCGCCCGGCGACGCGGAGGGCCTCGTCGACCTCCCCGCAGGGGATCACCGCCTCGCAGCCGGCCGCCAGCGCGTGGACCATCACCGTCGTCGCGCGGAGCACGTCGACCACGACCGCGACGCCCCCCTCAGGGCGCCGGCAGGGATCAGGGCCGGCAGCAGGTGCACGAAGACTTCAGGACGCTCCGACTCGGGCATCAGCCGCCCCCTCCCTCCCACCGTGGACCCGTCGTCCGCCCCGGCCGGTCCGTCGGCCGCTGACGATTATGGCATGGCGCCCCGCCCCTTGGGGAGACCTCTCCGCGCGATCGCCGCGCCCGACTCCCCCGGGCCCACATTCCCCGCGCGTTCGGCTTCCCAGGGGGGGCGATTTCCGGTAGGGTGCCCCCCTCAACCCGTCCCCGCGACCCATCCGGGCCACCCGCGAGGACACGGGACAGGATGTCCAGGCCGGGCGAGGTGCATGGATGCACGAGCCGAAGGGTAGCATTTTGCCGATCTCGGGGCCGCGACGGTTCATCATCGACCTGGTGCATTTCGCCCGCCAGGTCCCCTCGACCCCCGTGAGCCGGCAGGTCAACGTGTCGGCGCTCTTCGAGCCGCGGGCGCAGCATCCGGCGCAGCCGTCGTGGGCCTTGCTCTTCATGAAGGCCTACGCGCTGGTCGGGGCGCAGAACCCTCCGCTCCGCCGGGCCCTGCTCGAATTCCCCTGGCCGCGGCTCTACGAGCACCCGTGGATGAACTGCGCCCTGGCGATCGAGAGGCAGTTCCAGGGGGATCACGGGGTCTTCGTCGGGCTGTTCCGCGCGCCCGAGCAGCAGACCGATCGGCCAGCTCCAGGAGGCGCTGACGTATTACAAGAATCAGCCGCTGGAGAACGTGGGGGTGTACCGCCGCGCCTTGAAGTTCAGCCGGGTGCCGCGGCCGATCCGGCGGGCGTTCTGGTGGAGCACGCTGAACGTGTCGGGGTACAAGCGGCGCGAAGCGGTTCGGCACCTTCGGCCTGACCAGCTACGGGGCGCTCGGGGCCGAGTCGCTCCACCCGATCTCGCCGCTGACGACCACGCTGACGTTCGGGCCGATCGCGCCCGACGGCGAGGTCGTCGTCAAGCTGATCTACGACCACCGCGTCCTCGACGGCGCCTACATCGCTCGGCGGCTCCGCGACATCGAGGCGAACCTCAACGGCGCGATCCTCGACGAGCTCCGGCTGGGCGCGATCGCGCCGTCGGGCCTCGCGCCGGCGTCGCCCCTGCCGACCCCCAAGCTCGTCGCGCTGAACTCGCTCGGCGCGGGCGCGGCCGGCGACGACGAGCAGGTCATCCCCTTCCCCTCCGCCGGGCCGAAGGCGCCGGGGCACGCGGTCTGATCCGCGGGTCGCCGGGCCGGATCAGGGCTCGGCGACCTCCTGGTCGGTCGTGACCCGCACCTCCATCCGGCTCATCAGCTTCTTCAGCGCGGCCTCCTTGGAGTTGATGAACAGGACGTTGTCGAGCACGATCGCCTTGCGCTCCTCGGTGACGTGCAGCACGAGCCGCCCCGCGCCCAGGAAGAGGAACTCCAGGACGTCGGGGATCTCCTTGTCGAACTTCAGGTTCATCGTGGGGAACCGCTCCAGGTCGCTGAGCGGGCCGTGGTGGTGGAGGATCTCGTTGGGCATGATCTCCCAGAAGTCGAGGTAGCGCGTCACGTAGATGATCGCGAAGATCACCGCCATGATCCCCGCGATCATGAAGTAGAACTCGGAGTTCGCGAACACGTAGATCGAGGCCATGACCTTGCGGACCGAGATCATCAGGTCGAATTCGAAGTAGGCGCCGATCCAGAGGATGAAGAACAGCGCGAACAGCGCCAGCAGGACCATCCCGACGATCGTGAACCGGGGGAAGTCGATCGCCATGATCAGCAGGTTGAAGGCGAAGACCCCCAGGAACAGCACGCCGAGCAGGTTCTCCGGGGTCGTGAACCGCTTGTGCTTGGCGACCTCGACCGGGGCGGCCTCGCCGGGCGCCGGCCTCGGCGGCATGATCGGCCGCGACCGCCGCCGGCGCCCTCCTGGCCGGGTCGTTCGTCCGGTCCTGGATCAGCATCATCCCCGTCCCGCAGATCAGCGCCGCGATCAGCGTCGGGAAGATGAAGATGACCTTGGGGTAGGTGAAGATCCGGATCCCCTGGCCGCGCTGCGGGGCCGAGGCGGAGGACGACGGGGACTGCTTCGGGTCCGAGGCCATGACGAGAGCTCTCCAGGGTCGGATCTCGGCGTCGCGCGATGAGATCCCAGGCCGGTCGTCGCACGATCCGACGGGCAAGGCCCTGCCGGCAGGGGAATCGTACCGCCCGGCGACCCCTCGGTACAGGGTCCAGGCCCGGCCGGGCCGATACCACCGCCCTCCCGCAATCGTAGCATCACTTCCAGAGTGCTTCGTCGCGGGCGATCGAGGATTGTCGCGATCGCCCGACTTCGCCAAATTTCGCGGCCCCGATCGGGAACCGCCTAGTCATGCGGGTATTCGTGTCTTAAATTTAAGGCGTCGGCAGGTGACACTCCAAGGACGCTTCGAAGAAAGGTGCGGATCGATGTCGATCGCCGGACGCGCTGGCATGGCGGGTACGTTCCTCGCAATCCTGATCACGCTGGGGGTTCGGCCCTCCGGGGGCCAGGAGTCACCCCCGTCGAAGGAGGCCGGCAAGGCCGGGGCGCCCGCCGCCAAGCGGGCCTATGATCCGGCCCGGCGTGTGCCCGCCTACTTCGGCCAGATCGGGCTGACCCCCGAGCAGAAGGAATCCATCTACAAGATCCGGGCGAAGCATCAGCAGCAGGTCGCGGCCCTCGAGCGACAGATCGCCCTGATCCACTCCCAGACGCTCGCCGAGTGCGAATCGGTCCTGACCGAGACCCAGAAGCAATTGCTCGAGAACCGCCGACGCGCCGCCGGGAGCGCGGCGAAGAAGGGCGACGTCCCCAAGCCGGCCACGGAATCGAACGCACCCCCGAGCCGAGGGGATTGAGACCACGCCGATCGCCCGGCGGGGGGAAGAGCGGGCCGGTCGAAGGGGAGGCGGGCCGATGGCCCGGGCCCCTTCGGCCCGTCGTCCGGCGCTGCGCCGTCCGCCATGCCGGGCCCGATGAAACACCCACCCTCAGGGCGCGCCCTCAGCGGGAATGCACGCGAGGAGGGGCCTGCTGCCGGCGGTAGTTCCGGGGCGAGATGCCGGTGATCTTGTGGAACTGGCGGGTGAAGTAGTTGCTGTCGCAGAAGCCGACGTGGAAGGCGATGTCGGTGATGCTCTGGTCGCCGTGGCGGAGCATGTCGGCGGCGCGGTTGATGCGGAGCTGGATCAGGTAGGCGATCGGCGAGGTGCCCATCGCGGCGCGGAAGGCGCGGATGAAGCCGCGCTTCGACATGTGCGCCGTGCTGGCGAGTTCGTCCAGATCGACCGGCTCGGCGAAGTTGGTCTCCAGGTAGGAGATGGCCTCGGCCAGCCGCAGCAGGGCGCGCGAGTCGGGGTTCTTCGAGCGGCTGTAGCAGCGCGCGAGGAAGCCGATCAGCTGCATGTACGTCGCGGTGGCGAGGAAGGCGAAGCCGGGGGCGCGCGCCTGGAGCTCCGCCTCGATCTGGTCGACGATGCCGACGACGGTGCCCAGGTCCTTGGGTGCCAGGTGCAGGCGGCTCTTGAACTTGTGACGCTGCCGCCACACCGGCTCGAGCGTGAACAGCGCGTGGTAGCCGGGCAGCGAGGGGAGGTCGAGCAGGTCCATGCGCAGGACGGCCGGGTCGAATAGGACGTTGATCAGCTTCAGGCCGTCCATGTCGCGATAGTCGTGCGGCCGCGAGCCGCCGATGACGAACACGTCGCCCGCCACCAGCGGCCACGACTCCCTCCCGGTGACGTGCAGCCCGGTGCCGCCGGTGATGATGACGATCTCGGAGAACTCGTGCGAGTGCAGGCCGAACGGCTCCTGCGGGTCGCGCCGCGCCACGACGAGGGGGAAGCCGTCAGTGTGGAACCAATCCTCCTTGCGGAGCGTGCGGATCATGGGGATCACCCTCGCGGGAAAGTTGTCGCTATTGTGCTAGTTCCTGGCAAAAAAATCAAGGATCTGCCGCCCCTTCCTTTCATATCTTGACGATCATCAATCCCACTTCAGATCCGGTGCGGGGGCGAGTCAGATGGGCGGCCAAATCGGGCGGATGGAACGGTCGTTCGCGCTGGCGAAGGAGCGTTACGCCGAGCTGGGCGTCGACGTCCACCGGGCGCTGGAGCGGCTCTCCGGCGTCGCGGTGTCGCTGCACTGCTGGCAGGGCGACGACGTGGGCGGCTTCGAGGGGAACGGCGAGGAGCTGGGCGGCGGGATGGCCGTCACCGGGAGATACCCGGGCAAGGCACGGACCCCGGACGAGCTCCGCGCCGACCTCGACCTGGCGCTATCGCTGATCCCGGGCAAGCACCGGCTCAACCTGCACGCCAGCTACGCCGAGACCGGCGGCCGGGCCGTCGGCCGCGACGCGCTGGAGCCGGCGCACTTCCGGGGCTGGATCGACTGGGCCCGGGAGCGGCGGATGGGCCTGGACTTCAACCCGACCTTCTTCGCGCACCCGCTGGCCGCCGACGGGTTCACGCTCTCGCACCGCGACGCGGGCGTCCGCCGCTTCTGGGTCGGGCACGGCATCGCCTGCCGCCGGATCGGCGCCGCGATCGGCCGGGCCCTGGGCACGCCGTGCGTGACCAACGTGTGGGTCCCCGACGGCTCGAAGGACACGCCCGTCGACCGCAAGGGGCCTCGCCTCCGGCTGGCCGAGTCGCTCGATGCCATGTTCGCCGAGCCGCTCGACCCGGCCTCCAACCGCGACGCGGTCGAGGGCAAGCTGTTCGGCCTGGGGTCCGAGTCGTACGTCGTCGGCTCGCACGAGTTCTACCTGGGCTACGCCGTCAGCCGCGACAAGCTGCTCTGCCTCGACGCCGGCCACTACCACCCCACCGAGGTCGTCTCCGACAAGGTCTCGGCGGTCCTCGCCTGGCTCGACGAGATCCTGCTCCACGTCAGCCGAGGGGTGCGCTGGGACAGCGACCACGTGGTGACGCTCGGCGACGAGCTCGCTGGCGATCGCGCAGGAGGTGGTCCGGGGCGACTACCTCGACCGCGTCCACCTCGGCCTCGACTTCTTCGACGCCAGCATCAACCGCGTGGCGGCCTGGGTCATCGGCACGCGGAACATGCTGCGGGCGCTTTTGATCGCGCTGCTGGAGCCGACCATCACCTTGCAGGCGCGCGAGGCCGCGGGCGACCTGACGGCGCGGCTGACGCTCCTGGAGGAGCAGAAGACCCTGCCGTTCGGCGCCGTGTGGGACTACTACTGTTACGCAGGGGGCGTCCCCGTCGGCCCCACCTGGCTCGATGAGGTGAGGCGTTACGAGGAGGGGGTCCTGTCCCTACGTCATTGATCATCGAACCACTCGGGCCCAAACCGACCGGCCGGGGGCCGGTCGCATCCTGCGGCGTCTCTCCCCTCCCATCGTGCCCTCCGCATCGGGTCCGATCCCGAGGCGGGATGAAGCGCAAGAGGAACGAGGATCGCTGACGTCGCCCCGTCGCCTCCGGTTCGCGGCCCCCCGGCCGCGCATCCCGCCGCAGTCGTGACTCATGATTGGTTCGCTCCCCGAGATCTTTTCACCACGCCTCACTTCGCCTCAAGGAGCAGGTCCATGAGAAGTCGTCGCGCCTTCACGCTGATCGAGCTGCTGGTCGTCATTGCGATCATCGCCGTGCTGATCGCGCTGCTGCTGCCCGCCGTCCAGGCGGCGCGCGAGGCGGCGCGGCGGATGCAATGCACCAACAACATCAAGCAGCTCGGCCTGGCCATCATGAATTACGAGGGCGCCAACGGGGCGCTGCCGCCGACCGCCCAGGCCTCCGGCAGCGTCCCCGACTTCGGCATGAAGGCGCGCATGATCAACTATCTGGAGCAGCAGGGCGTCTTCAACGCGATCAACTTCGGCTTCTCCTGGAACAATAGCGCCGGCCAGAACTCGACGGCCTTCAAGACCACCATCAACTCGCTGCTCTGCCCCTCCGACGCCAACATGCCGCCCTACACCCGCAACGGCGTCCAGACGGGGCGGTGCAACTACGGCAATAACATCGGCACCAGTCGCTCGTTCAACAACGGGCAGTTCGACGGCCCGGCCTACATGGTGGACAGCCTCAGCTACGGGCCCGTCGTGACCCTGGCGTCCATCCTGGACGGGACCTCGAACACGGCGATCTTCAGCGAGTGGATCAAGGGCTCGGGCTCCGCCAGCCCCAACTGGGTGATCAACAAGGGCATCCTCTATCAATCCCAGGTCGCGTTCAGCACCACATCCCCGGCGCTGGCCGGCACCATGCAGCAGACCCTGCAAGGGCTCAATGCGCAATGCACGAGCCAGCTCGACGCCCATCTACGACCTCAAGGGGTACAACTGGATGGACGGCTGGTGTGGCAACGGCGGCGGGTATAGCCACATCATGGCGCCGAATCATACGGGCTGCACCTTCTCGAACGACGGGGGTCCTCCGTTCCAGGACCGGACGATGCTCGCCGTCGGCTCGAACCACTCGGGCGGGGTGAACGTCGGGTTCCTCGACGGCTCGGTCAAGTTCGTCAAGGACAGCATCAGCCTCGCCACCTGGGGGGCCCTGGCCACCAAGGCGGGCGGCGAGGTCATCTCGGGGGACAGCTACTGACGGCAATCCGGCCCTGAGACGTCGCCGGGGCAGGGGCGAGGGCCGGGCCCCTCTCGCCACGACCCGGCGGGACGTGGCCCATCCAGCGAGGTCATCCCATGAGGAAGCCGTTCGCGACCATCTTACTCTGCGGGCTGGCCCTCGGGGCCGTCGCCCATCCGTCGTCGGCCGACGTCGCGCTGAACCACCTGTTCGGCGACCACATGGTCTTGCAGCGGGGGATGAAGGTCCCCATCTGGGGCACGGCCGACCCCGGCGAGCGAGTCACCGTCACCTTCGGGCGACAGGAGGTGTCCGCCGTCGCCGGGGCGGACGGCCGGTGGAAGGTCGTCCTGGAGGGACTGCCCGCGGGCGGGCCCTCCGATCTGAAGGGCGCCGGGAAGAACGCCGTCACGATCCGGGATGTGCTCGTCGGCGAGGTCTGGTTCTGCTCCGGGCAGTCGAACATGGACTTCACCGTCGCGAAGACGGAGAAGCGCTACTTCGCCGGGGTCGCCGACGCCGAGCGGGAGATCGCCGCGGCCGACTATCCGCAGATCTGCATGTTCACCGCCGAGTGGACCCTGCGCGACGAGCCGCAGGAGGACGTCGAGGGGCGCTGGTCCGTCTGCTCTCCCGCGACGGTCGGCGACTTCTCCGCGGTGGCCTACTTCTTCGGCCGCCAGTTGCACACGACGCTCGACGTCCCCGTCGGGCTGATCAACGGCTCCTACGGCGCCAGCACGGCGCAGGCGTGGACGAGCCGTCAGTCGCTGGAGGCCGACCCGGAGCTCGACGCGCTGCTCGTCGCCTACGAGGCCGCCTGCAAGGCGTACACCCCGGACCTGGCGCGGAAGGACGAGGAGGCGCGGGCGAGGTGGAGGCAGGCCGCCGAGAAGGCCAGGGCCGAGGGGAAGGCCGCCCCGAGGGCGCCCCGCCTGAAGGACCCGCACCAGGACCAGCACAACCCCTGCGTCCTGTTCAACGGCATGGTCGCGCCGGTGGTCCCCTACGCCATCCGAGGCGCGATCTGGTATCAGGGCGAGTCGAACCTCAACGTCCCCGAGCGCTACGTGCGGCTCCAGACGACCCTCATCCGCGACTGGCGGAAGCTCTGGGGCGAGGGGGACTTCCCCTTCCTCTTCGTCCAGCTCCCCAACCACCGGGCCCCCGCGACCGACCCCCCCGCCGCCAGCCGCCTGGCCGCGATGCGCAAGGCGCAGGCCGCATCGCTGGCGCTGCCCAACACCGGGATGGCCGTGACGATCGACATCGGCGAGGCCGCGGATGTCCATCCCCGGAACAAGCAGGACGTCGGCCGCCGCCTGGCTTTGATCGCCGAGGCGGACGTCTACCACCGCGACGTCGTTGCCAGCGGCCCGGTCTTCGATACGATGAGCGTCGAGGGCCATTCCGCCCGCATCCGCTTCCGCCACGCCGAGGGGGGCCTGTCGGCGAAGGGCGGCACGCTCTCCGGGTTCGCCGTCGCCGGCAAGGATCGGCGGTTCGTGTGGGCCGACGCGAGGATCGAGGGCGATTCGGTCGTGGTCTCCAGCCCCCAGGTCGACGGGCCCGCGATCGTCCGCTACGCCTGGGCCGACAACCCACCGGCGACCCTCGTCAACGGCGCCGGCCTGCCCGCCCGGCCGTTCCGGACGGACGCCCCGGACGCGAAGTGAATCCGGGTCGCTGAGCCCGGGGGAGGGGGTGCCTCATGGTGAGTCCTGCCCGATCGGCCTGGTGTTGCCTCGCGATGGCGCTGGCCTCCTTCGCCCCGGCCGGGGGGGCCGAACCGGGGGGCGTCGCCGACCCGCTGGCCTGGCCCGAGGCCACCCGCGAGAGCCGCCCCTGGACGCGCTGGTGGTGGCTCGGCAGCGCGGTGGACCGGCCGAACCTGTCGCGGCTCCTGGAGCGCTATCGGGCGGCCGGGCTGGGGGGCGTCGAGATTTGCCCGATCTATGGCGCCAAGGGGGCCGAGGATCGCTTCATCGACTTCCTCTCGCCCCGATGGATGGAGATGCTCGCCCACACGACCGCCGAGGCGAAGCGCCTGGGCCTGGGCGTTGACCTGACCACCGGCACCGGCTGGCCGTTCGGCGGTCCCGGCGTGACGGCGGAGGCGGCCTCGTCCAGGGTCGTCCTGAAAGGCTATGACGTCGCGGGTGGTGCCCGCCTGGAAGACAAGCTGCCGCTGGGTCGGCTGCAATGCCTCAGGGCGATCTCCCGCGAGGGGCAACAGGTTGACCTCACGGCGCGGGTCCGCGACGGGCGCCTCGACTGGGTCGCGCCGCCGGGGGCGTGGCGGCTCTACGCGGTCGTGCAGGCCGGCCCGGTGCAGAAGGTGAAGCGGGCCGCGCCGGGGGGCGAAGGAAACGTGCTCGACCCGTACTCGGTCGTTGCCCTGGACACCTACCTGGCCGGATTCGACCGCGCCTTCGCCGGCTATCGCGGCGAGCCTCCCCGCGCGCACTTCCACGACTCGTTCGAGTATTACGGCGCGTCCTGGACCGATGACCTCTTCGAGGCGTTCCGCAAGCGTCGCGGATACGACCTGCGGGATCACCTGCCGGCCCTGTTCGGCGAGGGGCCGTCGGAGGCGGTGGCGCGGGTCAAGTGCGACTACCGCGAGACGATCGCGGACCTGCACATGGCCTACATCGCGCTGGTCGGCCTGGGCCCACGCCCACGAGGGGGTCTCGCGAGACCAGGCGCACGGCGCGCCGGCCAACCTGCTCGACCTCTACGCCGAGGCGGACATCCCCGAGACCGAGATCTTCCGCCGCCCCGACGAGGGGCAGGTCCCCTTCCTGAAGCTCGCCTCCTCCGCGTCGCACGCGAGGGGGCGGGCGCTGGCCTCGTCGGAGTCGTTCACCTGGCTCGGCGAGCACTTCCAGGTCCCCCTGGGCGAGGTCAAGGCGGCGGCGGACCTCCTGTTCCTCTCCGGGATCAACCACATCCTGTTCCACGGCATCCCCTACTCGCCCGAGGACGTCCCCTGGCCCGGCTGGCTGTTCTACGCCTCGGTCCACTTCGGCCCCGACGGGGGCCTCTGGCGCGACCTGCCCGCCTTCAACGCCTACGCGACCCGCTGCCAGGCGATCCTCCAGGAGGGACGGCCGGCGAACGACGTCCTGCTCTACTTCCCCGTCTACGACCTGTGGCAGAAGCCGGAGGGCCTGCTGATCCCGTTCAAGGCGCCGGGGGACTGGATGCGGGGCCATCCGTTCTACGACGCGGCCATGACGCTCTGGGACCGCGGTTATGGCTACGACGAGGTCTCGGACCGGATGCTGGCCGATGCCCGCTTCGAGGAGGGGGCGGTGCGGCTCGGGGGCAATTCCTACCGCGTCGTCGTCCTGCCCCGGACACGCGTCCTGCCGCCCACGACGCTGCGCTCGCTCCTCGGGCTGGCCCGCGACGGGGCGACCATCCTCGTGCAATCGCCCCTCCCCGACGACGTGCCGGGCTTCCACGATTTCGAGGGGCGTCGGGGCTCGCTGCGGGGGATGCTCGGCGAGCTCGTTTTGCGGGACGAGCCCGGCTCGAAGGTCCGCCGGGCCGAAGTGGGCCGCGGCGCGGTCCTGGTGGGCGACGACCTCGACGAGATGCTCCGCCGGGCCGGCGTCCCACGGGAGACGATGGCGGATGCGGGCCTCCGGTTCGTCCGCCGCACCCACGGGCGCGGATATCACTATTTCCTGGTCAATCGCGGCGAACGTCCCCTGGACGGCTGGGTCACGCTGGCGACGCCCGCGACGGCCGCCGCGATCCTCGACCCGAGGTCCGGAGATCGCGCCGGGATGGCCGCGCTGAGGCGCGTCGCGGGCGGCCCGTCGCAGGTGGACCTGCAACTGCAACCGGGGGAGTCGCTCGTCCTGCGGACGTTCACCCAGGGCGTCCCGGACGCGCGACCCTGGCGCTATGAGCGGGAGGCGGGCGAGCCGCGCCCCGTGTCGGGGACGTGGACGGTGTCGTTCGTCGAGGGGGGGCCGGCCCTGCCATCGGGGTTCGAGGCGAAGGACCTGGCGTCGTGGACCGTGCTGGGCGACGCCGAGGCGAGGCGCTTCGCCGGCACGGCCCGCTACGCGATCGAATTCGACCGGCCCGCGGGCGCCGCCGACGATTGGTTACTCGACCTCGGCCGGGTCCGCGAGACCGCCCGCGTCCGCCTGAACGGTCGCGACGTCGCGACGCTCTGGTGCGAGCCGTTCCGGGCCCGAGTCGGGGAGTTCCTCCGCCCCGGTCGGAACCTCCTGGAGGTGGAGGTCACCAACCTGGCCGCCAACCGCATCGCCGACCTCGACCGCCGCGGGGTCAACTGGAAGAGCTTCCACGAGATCAATTTCGTGAACATCAATTACAAGCCGTTCGACGCCTCGGCGTGGCCCCCCCGCGACTCGGGGCTGCTGGGGCCGGTGCGTTTGATCCCCCTGGGGCGCCCCTCGGTCGAGGCTCAGTCCTCGTCCCGATAGGGCTTCTTCTCGCGGTAGAGTGCCAGGCGGGACCGGCCCTTCTCGCGGTCCTTCGCGGCCGTATAGAGGCCGTTCGCCTTCTCCTGCCACCGGGCCGCCTCCTCGTAATCCCCCGCTTCCGCGTGGGCCGCGGCGAGCGATTCGAGATAGGCCGCGTCGTTCCAGTCGGTCGATTCGCACGCCCGCGTGGCGAGATCGACGGCCTTCTTGCCATCGCGGTATGCGGCGTCCGGGCAGGTCGCGAGGAACCAGGCCCGGGCGCCGAGGGCGTTGGCGTCATTCGGGCCGATCGCCAGGGCACGCTCGTAGTCGGCGACGGCCTTGTCGTACTCCTTCTTCTTGGCCCGTGCAGAGGCCCGGAACGCGAAGGACGAGGCATCCCCGGCGTCGAGTCCGATGGCCTCGTCGAGGTCGGCGACGGCCTTGTCGTAGCGGCCCTTCATGATCCAACTGTAGCCCCGGGCCGCGTAAGCGTACCCGGACCCGGGAGCGAGCCGGATCGCCTCGTCGTAGTCGGCGATCGCCTTGTCGGGCTCCTGCTTACGGGCCCAGGTCGTGCCCCGGTAGGAGTACGCCTCGGCGCGGCTCGGGTCGAGGCGGATGGCCTCGGTGTAGTCGGCGATCGCCTTGTCGTACTCCTCCTTCATGAACCGGGCAGACGCCCGCTCGTGGAACGCCCGCCGCGAGTTCGGGTCGATGCGGATGGCCTCGTCGTAGTCGGCGATCGCCTTGTCGTACTGACCCTTCTTGATCCGGGAAAGGCCCCGGTTCATGTACGGTTCCTTGAAGTCGGGGTCGAGCTCGATGGCCTCGTCGTAGTCGGCGATCGCCTTGTCGTGGTCCCCCTTCAAGCCGCGGGCGAGGCCCCGGTTGTGGTACGCCTCGGTGAAGCCCGGGTCGAGCCGGATGGCCTCAGTGTAGTCGGCGATCGCCTTGTCGATCCCATCCCGGCTCGCGTGCCAGGCGCGCCCCGCTCGTTGTAGGCCCGGGAGTTGGCCGGGTCGAGGCGGATGGCCTCGGTGTAGTCGGCGATCGCCTTGTCGTGCTCCTCCTTGCGGGCCCAGACCGCGCCCCGGTTCTTGTACGCCGCGACGAAGCTCGGGTCGAGCCGGATCGCCTCGGTGTAGTCGGCGATCGCCTTGTCGTGCTCCCGTTTCTCGCCCCATAGGTACGCCCGGTTTAGGTAAGCGTGCTTGTCTTTGGGGTTGAGACGGATGGCCTCGGTATAGTCGGCGATTGCCCCGTCGGAGTCCCCCTTCTCTCTCCGGGCGTAGCCCCGGTCCCGGAATGCCCCCCCGTCCGTGGGGTCGAGCTCGATGGCCCGGTCATAGTCGGCGATGGACTTCTCGTAGTCCTTCTTCTCGATCCAGGAGGACGCCCGGTTCAGGTACGCGTCCCTGAGTTTGCTGTCGAGCCGGATGGCCTCGGTGTAGTCGGCGATCGCCTTGTCATGGTCCCCCTTCTCGGACCATTCGTAGCCCCGGCCTCGATACGTATCCGCATCCCCGGGGTCGAGCTCGATGGCCCGTCCATAGTCGGCGATCGCCTTGTCGTGATCCCCCTTCTCGGACCATGCATAGCCGCGGTGGCGGTAGGAGGCCGCGTCCCCGGGGTCGAGCCGGATCGCCTCTTCGAAGTCGGCGAAGGCCCCTTCGAACTCGCCTTTCTTCACCCGGACGTAGCCCCGGCCCCGATAGGCTTCCTTGTCGTTGGGGTCGAGCCGGATGGACCGATCGTAGTCGGCGATGGCCTTGTCGTGCTCCCCCTTCTCGGACCAGGCATAGCCGCGGAGGCGGTAGACGATCGCGGTCTTGGGATCGATCCGGAGCGCCTCGTCGTAGTCGGCGATCGCCTTATCGTAGTCGCCCTTCACGGACCACGCGTAGCCGCGGAGGCGGAATGCATCCTTGTCCTTGGGGTCGAGCCGGAGCGAGCGATCGTAGTCGGCGATGGCCTTGTCGTGCTCCCCCTTCTCGGACCAGGCATAGCCGCGGAATCGGTGGGCGACCGCATCGTCGGGGTTGAGCCGGATCGCCGCATCGAGGTCGGCGATGGCCCTGTCGTGGTCCCCCTTCTCTTCCCATTCGTGGCCCCGGCCGCGGTAAGCCTCCGCGTGGCCGGGGTGCATGCGGATGACCCGGTTGTAGTCGGCGATGGCCATGTCGCGGTCTTCCTCCGCCGACCAGGCGCGGGCCCGATGCATGTAGGCGCAGGTGTCGAACGGGTCGACCCGGAGGGCCTCGCCGAAGTCGGCGATGGCCTTGTCGGGGTCCTTGTCGTGGTCGAGCCGGATCGCCCCGCGCCAGATCAAGGCCTCGAGGTTGCCCGGGTCGAGCCGGATCGCCTCGTCGAGGTCGGCGCGGGCGTCCTCGAATCGACCCTCGTCGAACCGGATGACACCCCTCCGCGAGTATGCTCGCGAGGAGCCGGGGGCGTCGCGGATCGCTTGGGTGAAGTGATCCTCGGCCCGGTCGAGCGCGATGACGTCACCGACCTCGACCCAGCCGGTCGCCCCGGGGCCGGAGGCGATCAGGAGCCAGCCGCCGATCGCGAGGCCGACCCCATAGGAGCGGTAGGCTTCGTGCCGGTCGCCCGCCGAACCCGCGAGCCAGAGCCCGGCCCCCTCCCTGAGCACGACCCTCGTCCCCTTGCCGGCGAGGGATGGCCGGGCCGGACCACCCCCGGGCCCGTCGGCCTCCCGGCCGGGGGCCGGGCGCGGCCCGCCGCCGAGCGCGAACCAGGACAGGATGAGGGCGGAGGCCGCACGACGCATCATCGGAGAGGGGGTCATGATGTCCTCGTACTGGCTGCGCGACGGGAGACGGCCCGCGTCCCTTCGGGTGGTGTCCTATGCCACTTGAACAGCCGGGAAGCTGACCCATTCGCGGGTAGTCCAGACGTGATCCGTTAGCCCGGCGGCCAGAGCGGGCGTCCGTCGCTGCCAACGCCCCTTGTCGTCCCGCTGCCGTAAGGTGCGGACCACCCAGCAGAAGTTGTAGCGATACAGCGTGTAATAGCTCATCGCCTCATGTACACGCCAATCTTTACTGAACCGGTACGTCTTCCGCGCCTTCCGCGCGTTCTGGCCGCGGTCGGTGCCGTGCTGGCGCTCGATGAACGACGTGTTGACCGCCCGGCTCACCGACGACGCGCCCAGGGCGGCCTTCAGACCGCCTTCGGTGCCGAAGATCAGCCGACGTTCGACCGCGACCACCCGGTCGTTTTCCCGTGCCTTGTGGACCGTGGCGTAGGTCAAGTCCTGGGGCAACCGCCGCTCGGGCAGGATCGGCCGCCGGCCCGGCCCGGTCGTCGGGCCCGAGACCGGCACGCCGAACGCCCTCTCGATCGCCGAGGCATAGGCGGGGTATTCGTCGCTGGTCATCAACCGAGGCGTAGCGCCGTCGGTGCGGTCCTTGACCGTGGCGACGATCTCCTCGGCGTTCTCGATCGAGCGCGCCCCCGGGACCACGGCCAAGACCAGCCGATGTTCGGGGTCGATCGCGACGTGATCCCACCAGTCCCCCTTGTGATCGTCGGCGGGATCGGCGGGGTCGCAGTTCTTCTGCTTCTTATTGACGAACGACCACTTCTCGTCGAACTGGACCTCAGTGGTCCGAGGGGAAAAAGCCACAAGCTCGTCATGAGCGTCGTGGGCATGCTCCCCGGCGGCTCTGGCCAGTCGGACGACGGTGTCGCGATGGACGCCGACGAGGCGGCCGGTCTGGCGGATGCCGTCGCCCTCGGCCAGGTGCTCCAGGACCGAGACGGCGGTCGGTTCGGGGAGGTGACAGCGGTAGAGCGGCGTGCCCTTGCGCTCCGAGAAGCGGGCGCGACAGGCGTTGCAGTAGAGTTGGCGGAACTGCTTGTCCTTGCCGTAGCGGCCGCAGACCGAGAGATTTCCGACGTCCCGTTGGCCGTAGAGGGAGCAGTCGGGGTTCTGGCAGCAGAAGCGAGCGAGATCGTGCATGAGGCGAATGGGCCCCGTGGAAGGGGACGTGTTGTGACCAGGGCATAGGTACCGGGATCGTCACTCATCCTACGTCCAGTCCCTCGCAAAGGTTCAAATTGCCTAGGACACCACCTCCCTTCGCGGGACGACAAAACAAGATACACCGTTCATCCAGGAAAAACCACCTCATAAAATCAGCCAATGGCCAGCACTCTCGTATCCACGGATGCCCCGTCGAAACCCTGGCTCTGAAGGAGTTCCGGGTGGCCTGCCCGCCCGCCCCGGAGCGGCGCGCACCATCCCCATCGTGATCGCGATGACGGCGGCCGGCACCCCCTTCCGACCTCACCAGGGCCGCTCGTGGACCCGCGCCAGGCCGACCGACGTCGGCCCGTTCCCGCCGCTCCGGAACGGGGAGGGGAGCCGGACCGCCTCGCCCCCGGCCAGCGGCGTCGGGGGACGACACCCCTCGCCCTCGACCGCCCCACTCCGCGCGGCTCCGCCGGCCCCATCGACGGCCGGCGCCGGCGCCTCGACCTCGACCGAATCCTGTCCCCCTCCGTCCTTTCCGTCGAACTCGCCCGCCGCGGTGGGTTCGCTCGGCGCGAGGCACCCCGCCCCCGCGGTGGGTTCGCTCGGCGCGCTCGGCGCGGCCTCGGGGCACGCCTCGATCGCGAGGCTCGTGGGGGCCACGGGTCCGTCCCCGGACCCGTGCGCCTCGGCCGAATCCCCCTGCGCACGGGTCCGCGGGCGAACCCGTGGCACCCGGCGGGGAAATCCCGTGCCCGGGTCCGCCCGCCGCGTCGGCCGTGACCCCGACGTCGCCGCCGGCTAGCCGCCGCTTCTGCTCGGCCCGCAGGTCGCGCAACGCCGACCGCAGGTCGCGCGCGTGCATCGCCTCGTACCGCTGCCGCCTCTGACCCGAGGCGCTGTCGTCGAACGCCGCCCGGTCCGCCGCCGTCGCCTGACGACGCGCCTCGGCCGCCTCGACCCACTCCAGACGCTCCCGCAGCTCGGCCCGCGCCGCGGCGACCATCTGCTTCAGCTCGGCGCGGCCCGTCTCCTGGTCGTCGCAGATCGTCGCCAGCGCCTCGACCTCGCTCTCGAACTCGAACTTGCCGATCCCCTCCGGCTTGCCACCCAGCGCGAAGCGGACGTGCGCCGCGGTCGTCCGCTTGCCGTTGCTGCGCCGACAGCGCGGCCACGACGACGTCGACGATCGGATTGGCGTCGGCGCCACTGCGGCGCCGTGTAGCCGAGCAGGGCCAGCGCCCGGTGCAGCCGGCTGTGCTCCCAGAAGCCGAGGCTGTCGATCGTCGCGTCGAGGTCGTCCCACTCCGCCAGCATCCAGAGGCAGCCGGCGGCGGTCTGGCGGAGCTTGTGCGCCACGACGGCGGGGTCCTTGGCCAGGCGGGCGCCGAGCCGGCGCGCCTGGCGTCTTCGACCTCGGGGTCGGGATCGGCGGCGTCGAGGATGCGGTCGGTCAGGACGGCGGTCTCGGCGCGGAGGCAGCGGTCGCGGCGCCACGAGGCGGCGACGGCCGTCTCGACGTGGTAGCGCTCGACCGCGCCGTGCGGCTGGAGGTCGCCGGCCCAGGCGTCGAGGCGGTCCTGGAACTTTTCCGCATCCTCGCCGGGCAGGAGGACGACGACCTCGGCCCTCATCCCGTGGCGGAGTCCGTTCAGGCGGGATTTCGATTTCCCAAGCGGGGTCTTCGGCCCGCCAAGCTTCCCGTTGCGGGCATTGGCCGCGCGCTTCGCCTCGGAGACGGTGGACTGGGACATGGGTGATCTCCCTCAATGGCTGCCGGTCTTGAGATTCGGGGCCATCGCGCCGCGCGAGCCCGTTATCTACACCATCGAGGAGATCGGGAGATCTGTCCTGGAATTCCGGGGCGGACCCCGCAGAATGGGACGCGGCTGGCCCCGGGGCACGCCTTCGGCTTTGCCCCGGCCACCCGCCGAGACTTACTGAGGGGCAGAAAAGTCGGTGCTGGCACCATCGTTCTTGAGTTCTGTGTTACCGCCCTCCGCAAGCAAGGTCGTCCCATCCGAGAAGCTCAAGATAACGGACGGCTTAAACCTCCATGTGTCATTTCCTTTGGTGTGCTGCCACATGTGAACTTTGAATCCTTTGCATGCACTTTTCTTGATGCCAATCGACACGATCTCAAGAGAAACGTCGTGGTCGGAATTGTTCTTGTACTGCGTCCCATCATCCCCTGAATTGTCCGCGTTCTTGCATTGAGCGATCTTGCCAGAACCATCTGATGTTTTTACATCAACGTAGATCCCCGTGTCATGATCCTTGTCCTCATCATTCGTGTGGGTGGAAAGCACGGCTTTGACGAGGACCGGGTCATCAGCCGCGAGCGATTCAAGGGTGAAAGCAGTGAGGAAGACCCCCACCATCAGTGAGGTCAGGCCAGCGGCGACAACCTGAGCACGCCGCGCCTCAAGGTGGCGAGTCCGAGCGACGGTAGTAGGCTTCATGGTTCATCTCCTAGTGGTTGTTCAGCCACGGCAACATGGCTGAAAGAAGCTGAACAAATCAATCATGGGGCTGCTTGCTAAGCAGTAGTCTGATAGACCATTGGGAGTTTCGCTGATATTTAGCTCCGCCCGTCAGCAAACGCAAGTAAAAAACCCAAATTCTTGGTGGATTTCCATGATATCAATGCCACCCAGGTCTGAGTGCGACGGAGTGGCCCGGACGGCTCGCCCGTCCAGGTTGCGAAGCGACGGGAGGCGTTAGGATAGGCACCCACATTCGGGAGTCGCCGCGATTCCCTCCGGGCCTCTGGCGGTTCCGTCGGCGCATGGCGGGGTGGCCCGGACAACAAGTCGAGGCCGTCCGACTATTCGCCACGGGTGGCTAGGGGCTTCGCCGCGCTGCCCGGCCAGGGTGGTGCGGAAGGCGTCCTCCTTCTGCGAGACGTAGGCGCGGTAGCCCTCCGGGTCGAGGAATGGGTTCCGCGAGGCGTCGCGACGGGCCCGCTCGTGCTTCTCGATCATGCCGTAGTAGGCGCCGTGCGCGCCGAGGAAGACGTCGCACGGCAACGCCTTCAGGACCTGGAACGTCCGGGCGAAGTCGGCGGCGATCTCGGGGTAGTCGGCGTTGTCGACGAGGCGGTAGCCGGCGTTGACGTTGGGGCTGCCGATGACGACGACGTCGTAGGTCTTGCCCGCGTCGGCGACGCGCCAGGTCCAGGTGGTGCAGCCGCGGGTATGGCCGGGCGTGCGGCGGGCGACCAGGGTCACGCCGCCGAGCTTGACCTCGTCGCCGTCGTCCAGGACGCGGTCGACGGGGCAGGGCTTCCAGCGGCTCCGGGTGTAGAGGTATTGCCCCTCCCCCCGAGGCGATGACCGCGTCGTCGCCGCGCATGACGTAGACCTTGGCGCCGGTCAGCTCGCGGGCCGAGGCGTGGCCGGCGACGTGGTCGGAGTGGGCGTGGCTGGCGAGGAGGATCTTGATGTCGCCCATCTGGAAGCCGAGCGTTTCGACGGACCGGCGGATCAAAGGGACGGTCTCCTCGAAGCCGCTGTTGATGAGGATGTGGCCCTCGGGCGTGACGATCAGGTAGCTGGCCAGGTCCTTCGAGCCGACGTAGTAGACGTTGGCGATGACGCGGTGCCCGGGGAAGGGCTCGCGGCCGGCCCCTGGCCGACGAGGGCCCAGGCCAGGGCCAATGCCGAGGTCGTCGCGATGAGCATGTCAGGTGGCCTCCGACGCGGCCGACCGGGCGGGCACCGGCCGATCCGCTCGATCGATGGGACCGGCCCGCCCGAGTATTCGAGCCGATCGCGCGGGCCGGTTCAAGCCGCTTCCCCGCCCGCATGGGTCACGCTATCCTGGTCGGGTCGCCGGTCCCGCCGCGTCGGGCGCCTCTCCACCGAAAACCCCTCCCGCGGGCGGATGCCGCTAACCTGCGGAGATCACGATGCACCGAGCCCTGTCCCTCCTCGCCGCATCCGCCGTGCTGGCCCTCGCGGCGCCCGCCGACGGGGCGCCCGCGGCGAGGCGGCCCAACGTCGTCGTCATCCTGGCCGACGACCTGGGCTATGCCGACGTCGGCTTCCACGGCTGCAAGGACATCCCGACGCCCCGGATCGACTCGATCGCCCGCGATCGGGGTCCGCTGCACGAACGGCCACGTGTCGGGGCCGTACTGCTCGCCGACCCGCGCCGGGCTGCTCACGGGGCGATACCAGCAGCGGTTCGGCCACGAGTTCAACCCCGGCAACGGGCCCGAGCTGGGCCTGCCGCTGTCGGAGACGACGATCGCCGACCGGCTCCGGTCGGCCGGCTACGCCACCGGGCTGGTCGGCAAGTGGCACCTCGGCGCCGCCCCCGAGTTCCACCCGCAGAGGCGCGGGTTCGACGAGTTCTTCGGCTTCCTCGGCGGCGCGCACTCATACTTCCCCGGCCAGGGCGCCCCGATCTACCGCGGCACGTCCGAGGTGAAGGAGCCGGGATACCTGACCGACGCGTTCGGCCGCGAGGCCGTCGCCTTCATCGACCGCCACAAGGCGGGCCCGTTCTTCCTCTACCTGGCGTTCAACGCCGTCCACACCCCGATGGACGCGACCGACGCCCGCCTCAAGCGCTTCGAAGCGATCGCCGACACCAGGCGGCGCACCTACGCCGCGATGCTGACGGCGATGGACGAGGCGGTCGGCCAGGTCCTCGACAAGCTCCGCGCCGAGGGCCTCGACGAGGACACCCTGGTCGTCTTCTTCAGCGACAACGGCGGGCCGACGATGCCGGGCACGACGATCAACGCCTCGCGCAACGACCCGCTGCGGGGCTCGAAGAGGACGACGCTCGAAGGGGGCATCCGGGTGCCGTTCGCGTGGCGATGGACGGGCACGCTGCCGGCGGGGACGGTCTACGAGCGGCCGATCATCCAGCTCGACGTCCTGCCGACGGCCCTGGCCGCGGCCGGCGTCGAGGCGGAGCCGGGCTGGCGCCTCGACGGCGTGAACCTGCTGCCGTACCTCTCCGGCCGCGAGGCGCGGCGCTCCGCACGAGACGCTCTACTGGCGGATGGGGGCCCAGATGGCGATCCGCCGCGGCGAGTGGAAGCTGGTCAGCTACGACCCCGTCGCCGACGGCGGGGCCGGGGCGCCTCGCAAGGGCGCCTCGGGCGCCACGCCCCGGAAGCTCTACAACCTCGCCCGCGACATCGGCGAGGCGGACGACCTGGCCGCCAAGCAGCCGGAGAAGCTCCGCGAGCTCGAAGCGATCTGGCGCGAGTGGGATGCCCAGCTCGCCAAACCCCTCTGGGGGGGCGGCAAGGCGGGCGCCGGCAAGGCGGCCGACTGACGATCCGGCATGGCCGATGGCGGACGATGGATGGCCGATGGCGGATGATGGATGACGGATGACGGAAGCCGGATGACGATGACGGATGACGGATCGGAGGAGTCGGGCCCACGTGTCATCCGCCATCGGCCATCGACCATGCTTCCATCGAGGTGTCACGGAAATTGGCCCGGGATCACCGCTACAAAGACATCCAGCTGCCGCAGCTCCGCAGCTTCTGCCTGATGGCGATCGAAGGCAACTTCACCTCGGCGGCCGGGGCGCAGGGCCTGTCGACGTCGACCGTCTGGCAGCAGATCCGGGCCCTGGAGCGCGAGCTCGGCACGACGCTGCTGAGGCGGCGGGGCCGCCTGATCGAGCTGACCTCCGAGGGGAGGCTGCTCCTGGAGATGATCCAGCCGCACGTCAGCGGCCTCGACTCGCTCCGGCACTTCTTCGAGGCCCGCCGCAAGGACCTCCCGCATGAGATCATCCTGGCCTCCGGGGCCTACCTGCTGGCCAACCACCTGCCCGGCCCGATCCGCGAATTCCGCGCCGCGCGGCCCGACGTCCGGGTGACGCTGCGGGTCGCCGCCTGGACGGCGCTGCGGCGTTTGATCGAGAGGAGGGAGGCGGACATCGCGGTCCTGGCCAGCGACCCCGAGGGGCAGCCCAGCCCTCACCTGGAGTACGAGCACCTCTTCGACGAGCAGTTCTGCCTGATCGCCCCCGCCCGCCATCCCCTGGCGCGTCGGCGGCGGGTCACCCTGCACGACCTGGTGGCGTACCCCCTGATCATGCCCCCCGTCGGGGGCGTCGACCGCCGGACGATCGACCGCCTGCTCCAGAAGCACGACCTGGCCGACAAGTTGCAGACGGCGGTGGTCAGCGGCCTGGTCGACGTCACCAAGCGGTTCGTGGCGGAGGGCATCGGCGTCGCCTTGATGTACCTGCCCACGGCGACCGACCCCCACATGCCCGGGCTGCACGTGCGCCCTTCGACCCGTCTCTGGAACACCTGGCGATCATGGTCGCCGTCCGGAAGGGGGCCTACCTGCCCGACTACGTGCAGGAGTTCCGCCGCACGGTGCGACGGTCGTGCGGGCATGACGCCTCCGGCCGCTGAGCGGCCGATCGGACGGCCTTTGGACCCGGTTGAACCGTCTTTTTCACGGATTCGAAATCCCGGCGCGGCGGCCGGCCCTTAGAATCGGTCGAAACGCCGATCGCGGCGCGCCGCGGCGGCTCCCCCGGGGCGCCGCGCGATGCGGCGCCGACCCCCGTCTCCCGAGGTCGTCCATGCGGCTTGACCCGCCCCGCCCCCCGAATCGACATCGCGCCGCCGCGCTCCGGCGCCGTCCTGGCTGCTGCTGCTCGCGGCGACCGCCCGCCCCGCGTGGGCCGAGGCGCCCGCCGATCGCGAGGCGCAGCGCCCTGGGCGTTCCGCCCCCCGCGCGCCTCCGCCCCGCCTTCCCCCAGGGACGCCTCCCGGGTCGCCAACCCGATCGACGCCTTCGTCCTCGCCCGCTTGGAGGCGGAGGGCCTCGCACCCGCCCCGCCGGCCGATCGCCTGGCGCTGCTGCGGCGGGCCTGCTTCGACCTGATCGGCCTGCCGCCGACGCCCGAGGAGGTCGAGCCATTCGGCCGCGACGACGGGCCCGACGCCTACGAGCGGCTGGTCGACCGCCTGCTCGCCTCGCCCCAGTACGGCGAGCGCTGGGGCCGGCACTGGCTCGACGTCGTCCGCTACGCCGACACCGGCGGCTTCGAGGCCGACCACCTCTACCCCAACGCCTGGCGGTACCGCGACTACGTGATCCGCTCCCTCAACGCCGACAAGCCGTTCGACCGCTTCATCCAGGAGCAGGTCGCCGGCGACGAGCTCTGGCCCGACGACCCCGAGGCGGTCGCTCGGCAGCGCGCTCTACTGCGTCGGCCCGGCGCTGGCCGAGTCGGCGATGGTCGACGGACCAGCTCGAATACGAGTGGCTGACCGACGCCGCCGACACCACCGGCGCGGCCTTCCTCGGCCTGACGCTCGGCTGCGCCCGCTGCCACGACCACAAGTACGACCCGATCACGCAGCAGGACTACTTCGCGATGCAGGCGGTCTTCGCCGCCAGCGACCGGCCCTACCCGGACAAGATCCGCCTGAACCGGATCAAGGCGCTCAACGGCCTGCTCTCCGACGCCCCGGTGCCGAAGGAGTTCCTGGACGACCCCCGCTGCACCGTCCAGACCGAGGACGGGTCGGGCTTCCGGCTGTTCCACCGCGCGCGAGCCGGTGGTCGTCCACCGGCTGCACCGGGGCGAGCTGGGCAAGCCCCGCGAGGAGGTCGGCCCGGCCCTGCCCGCGGCGCTGCTCGCCGAGCGGCGACCGGGCCGACCTCGCCGGCGCTGCCCGCGACGGAGCGGCGGGCGGCGCTGGCGCGCTGGCTCACCTCGCCGGACAACCCGCTGGTGGCGCGGGTGCTGGTCAACCGCGTCTGGGGCTGGCACTTCGGCCGGGGGATCGTCGCGCACGCCCAACGACTTCGGCGCCCAGGGCGAGCCGCCGACGCATCCCGAGCTGCTCGACTGGCTGGCCGCGCGACCTGATCGACCACGGCTGGAGCCTCAAGCGCCTGCACCGGCTGATCATGCTCTCCAGCACCTACCGGATGGCGAGCGTGGCCGTCGGGGCCGGGCCTGCGAGGCCGACCCGGAGGACCGGCTGCTCTGGCACTTCCCCCGCCGCCGCCTGGAGGGGGAGGCGATCCGCGACGCCATGCTCGCCTGCTCCGGGCGGCTCAACCCCAGGCCGTTCGGCCCGCCGGTCGTGCCGCCGCTGGGCAGGGACGAGCTGACCGGCCTGTTCGACGCCAAGGACGAAGTGGCCGGTGACGAAGGACCCGGCCGAGCACGACCGGCGGAGCGTCTACCTGCTGGTGCGGCGGACCTTCGTGCTACCCGATGTTCGCGGCCTTCGACCCGCCCGAGGTGATGACCAGTTGCCCCCGGCGGCTGCAGACCGTCGTGCCGACGCAGGCGCTTGACCCTGCTGAACAGCCCGCTGGCCCGCGAGCAGGCCGACCGCCTTCGCCCGCCGGCTGCGGTCCGGGAGTGCGGCGACGACCCGGAGGAGGCCGTCGCCCTCGCCTGGCTGCTGGCCTTCGGCCGCCCGATCCGCCGACAGGAGGCCGAGCACGCCTCGGCTTTCCTGGCGGTCGCGGACGGCTGCCCGCGCGGGCACGGCGGCGGAGACGTCGCCGCCCGTCTCGCCCGAGGAGCCGCCCTGGCGGAGCTGTGCCTGGCCCTGTTCAACGCCAACGAGTTCGTCACGTGGATTGAGGGGAGACGCCGTGGCACCACCGCCGTCATCCCCGCCCGGCCGGTGCCCCGCCGCTCTCCCGCCGCGAGATGCTCGCGCAGGCCGGCCTCGGCTTCGGGGCCTGGGCCCTGCTCGACCTGCTGGGGCGCGACGGCCTGCTCGCCGCGCCGTCGCAGGCCCCGGAGAACCCGCTCGCCCCGAAGCCGCCGCACTTCCCGGCGCGGGCCAAGCACGTCATCTTCCTGTTCATGCAGGGCGGGCCCAGCCACATCGACACCTTCGACCCCAAGCCGCTGCTGGCCAGAGCGCCACGGCCAGCCGCTGCCGCCGAGCGTCACCCAGGGGCTTGCAGCTGCAGTTCACCAAGACGGACGCCGCCATCCTCGGCTCGCCGCAGACCTTCCGCAAGTGCGGCGAGTCGGGCATCGAGATCGCCGACACCTACCCGCACCTCCAGACCTGCGCCGACGACCTGGCGGTCGTCCGCTCGTGCTACCACGACTCGTTCAACCACGCCCCGGCCCAGTACATGCTCAACACCGGCCACTCGCGGATGGGCCGGCCCGTGCCTGGGCTCGTGGGTGACCTACGGCCTGGGGAGCGAGTCGGAGAACCTGCCGGCCTTCGTCGTGATGGCCACGACCGGCGACGTCAAGGGCGGGCCGCCGGTCTACGACCACGGCTTCCTGCCGGGCACCTACCAGCCCACGGTGCTGCGCAACGCCGGCTCGCCGGTGCTCTACCTCGACCCGCCCGAGGCGAAGGGGGCCGACGACCCGGCGCGGGGTGCTCGACATGGTGCAGTGGCTCAACCGCGAGCACGCCGGCGGCGCAGGGGCGAGGGGGTGGACGACCTGTCCTCCCGCATCGCCTCCTACGAGCTGGCCTTCCGCATGCAGGCCGCCGTGCCCGAGGCGGTGGACCTCGGCCGGGAGACGCGAGGCGACCAAGGCGCTGTACGGCCTGGACGACCCGATCTCGGCGAAGTTCGGCGCCGACTGCCTGATCGCCCGCCGGCTGGTCGAGCGGGGCGTCCGCTTCGTGCAGATCTTCACCGGCAGCGGCGGGGCCGACGACTGGGACGCCGCCCACGCCGAGAACGACAAGACGCACCGCGAGATGGCCCGCCGGATCGACCGGCCGATCGCCGGCCTGCTGACGGACCTGAAGGCCCGCGGCCTGCTCGACGAGACGCTGGTGATCTGGGGCGGCGAGTTCGGCCGGACGCCGGTGGCCGACGGCCGCTACCCGGACAAGCCGGCCGGCCGCGACCACAACCCCTACGGCTTCACCACCTGGCTGGCCGGCGGCGGCGTCAAGGGGGGCCGGGTCATCGGCGCCACCGACGAGTTCGGCTTCCGCGCCGTCGAGGACCGCGTCCACGTCAACGACCTGCACGCCACGATCCTCAAGCTGCTCGGCCTGGACCACCGCGAGCTGACGTACCTGTTCCAGGGCCGCGACCAGACGGCTGACCGACGTGGGCGGCGACCACGAGTTCGCCGACCGCCTGACGGGCTGAGGGACCATCGCAGGCGGGGGGCTTCTTCGTAGGGTGGGCACCGCCCACCGTCCGGGATCGAGGACGGTGGGCGGTGCCCACCCTACAAGACTTCGTGCCCTTTGTGCCTTTGTGGTGAGGTCTTCGACAGGGCACCGTCGGCTCAGAAGGCGTCAGCGCTGACGACCTCGCCGCCGGCCCGGGTGGCGATGGCCCACCAGGTCATCTGGTTGACGCTGTCCTTGACGAACTTGACCGAGCCGTCGAGGAACAGGACGTTCACCCCGCCGGGGTGGTTCGAGCTGGCGCTGATGGCCGTATGGTCGTCGTTGGTCACGATGCCGCCGTCGCCCGCGTAGACGCACCCCTTCTTGTTCGGCGTGTTGGTGTGCGAGTAGGCCCCGCCGCGGCCGGTCTGCTGGTTCATCCACTGCTGGCCCTTCATGTCATCCTGGATCGTGTTGGTGTTCTGGCAGTTCAGGGCGGCCTGCGCGAACGTGGCCGTGGAGTAGGGCTGCGCGTTGTTCACCGTCGGCTCGGAGCCGGGTGCGGTCCAGCACAGGTTCTTCCCCTTCGGGGCGGCGTTGTTGGCCAGCGCCGTCCCCTTGATCCACTCGCTGAAGATGACCGTGTTGGAGAGGCCGTCGGTGATCAGGGCGAACGAGACGGGGGGGCTGTCGGGCGTGGGCAGGCCCATCTTGTAGGCCGGCCCGTCGGTCATCGTGCCGCCAATCCGCATGATGCCGACGCTGTTCGGATAGTTCGTGTTCCCCTTGTCGATGCGGGGCACGTCGACGTCGGACGGGCAGAGCCAGAACGACATGACCGCGTTCGCCACGGTCGAGTTCGTGAAATCGCGGAAGCCCAGGCTGAAGTTGATGCAGTTGTACAGCGAGGTCTGCTCCATGAACTGGAGGATGCGCGCCTTCATCGAGAAGTCGTTGCCGATCATGTAGGTGGCCTGGTAGATCGCGGTCGGCGGGAGCACCGAGTTGGCGTTCTCGTAGTTGTGCAGCGCGATGCCGATCTGCTTGAGGTTGTTGACGCACTGCGATGCGCCGCGCCGCCTCGCGCCGCCTGCACCGCCGGCAGCAAGAGCGCGATCAGGACGGCGATGATCGCGATCACAACCAACAGCTCGATCAGCGTGAAGCCGCGACGATGCCTCATCGGATGACTCCGGGAAAGGATGGGGAACGAGACCAGCATGGTGACGACCTGCGGGCGCGTCGCGTTTCCATGATCGCCCCGATGCGCGAGATCGATCCCCGGACCGTCCGCGCGGGCGACCCGCCGACATCGGCGACCCCCCGATTCTAGGGGGTTGCCGGCGCGACCAGATTTTGAATCCGTGAAAATGACCGTTCAACCCGGTCCAAAGGCCGTCCGGTCAGCGCCCCTTCAGCGAGGCGAGGTATTCCAGCAGGTCGGCGGCCTGCTGCGCCGTCAGGTCGCGCAACAGCCCCTCCGGCATCAGCGACGCCGGCTGCGTCGCCTCCTGCGCGACGTCGGCCGCGGCGATCCGGATCGTCCGGCCCTGCGCGTCGCGCAGGACCAGCTCGCGGTCGGTCCTCTCGACGAGCAGCCCCTGGAGGACCCGGCCGTCGGTCGTCGCGACCGCGTGGGTCGCGTACCTGGGATCGACCTCGCGCGAGGGTTCGAGGATGTGGCGGAGCAGGTCGCGGCGGGGATACTTCGAGCCGATGGCGTCGAGGGCGGGGCCGACGTCCGACCCGTCCCCGCCGACGCGGTGGCACGACTGGCACCGTGCGGCCGAGTCGGCGACGAACCAACGCCGCCCGCGCCCGGCGTCGCCGGACAGCTCGAGGATCGCCTCGGGGTCGATCGCGTCGCCGAGCCGCTCGACCCGGTCGGCGTCGGGGACGAAGCGCTCGAACAGGTCGCGGACCTCGGCCCGCGGATGGTCCCTGGTCCGGGCCGACGACCCGGCGGAGCGTCGGCGGGT
Organism: uncultured Planctomycetaceae bacterium; assembly: GCA_963708145.1. GTDB lineage: Bacteria > Planctomycetota > Planctomycetia > Isosphaerales > Isosphaeraceae. The sequence continues at coordinate 3,183,809 of OY970189.1, forward strand.
CGACCTTCCCGCGGTCGATCAGACGCACGAGGGCCAGCGCCCCTCGCGTCGAGCCGGACAGGAGGCGGATCGCCTCGGCCTTCGCGGCCGAAGACGGCGCGGGCGACGCGGCCAGCGCCGCGAGCGCGTCGGGGACGGGGCCGGCGGCATGGCCGGCGTCCGCTTCGGCCGGGGGCCGGGGCAGGCGCGCGATCCAGTCGGCGATCAGGCGCGAGGCCCGCTCGTCGACCCGTCGCGAGCCGAGCCGGGGCATCCGGCCGGCGCCCGTCTTGGCGATCCGGTAGTAGAGGACCGACCGCTCCGGCTCGCCGGGGGCGATGATCCGCGCGTCGTCGATCCCGAACGTCCCCTGGGTCGGCCGGGCGCCGACCGTCTGCGTCTGCTCCAGCGGCAGCGAGGACGCCAGCGCGATCGTGGCCGACCCCCCCGCGTTGAATTGGTGGCAGTGGGCGCAGTTGACCTGGAGGTAGGCCCGCGCCCTCGCGTCGAGGTCGGCCGCCTCGTCGTAGGGGTCGGCCAGGCGGGGCAGGCCCTCGACGGCCACGGGCCCGGTGAAGTAGCCGAGCCGCTCGAGGAGGCGGAGCTGGCCCTCGTCGCCCCGGCCTCCCGGGTGGTCTCGGTTGAGCTGCGAGGCGTCGAATGCCAGGGGGGAGGCCGACTGGGGGCCGAAGACGGTCGTGCGGGCCTCGACCCACGGGTTGTGGCAGAGCAGGCACTCGGACCGCGCGGCGAACCGATAGACCTGCTCGCGACGGCCCCCGGGCGCCGCGTCGTCGCGCACCGCCAGCGTCCGGCTCGACCCTTCCGCGTCGGCCAGGGTCGCGTCGGCCTGGTCGTCGTCCCAGATGTAGGTGTACGGCCGCCAGCTCCCCCCTCGCGGTGGAGGACCTGCGTCTCCAGCCGTCGCCGGCGCCGACGCCTCGCCGTCGCTTCACGATCGAGCGAGACGGTCCGGGCCAGCACCGAGCCGTCGGGGAGCCTCCAGCGCCCCTTCGGGTCGACCTCGATCCGGCCCGTCGCCGGGGATCGCCAGGAGCCGCTCGGCCCGCGCGCCGTCGGCCCAGGCCTCGGCGTTGATCGCGTAGGGGACGACCCCGGGCGCGGGCGCGTGGTCCCTCGTCGAGGCGAACAGGCCGGTCCGGCTCAGCGTCCGGGGGAAGTCGCGGTGGTCCCGCGCGGCGCGGTTCGGGGACGAGGCGATAGACCTGGTTCGTGCCGCTCGTGCTCGACCAGGTAGAGCTCCCCCGCGCCGTCCTCGCCGAAGGAGACCAGGCGGAGGCCCGTGTCGGCCAGCTCGCCGCGCCAGGTGACACACCCGGCCGTCGTGTCGCAGGCCCCAGACCTTGCCCGACTGGTAATCGCCGTAGACGTAGGCGCCGACCAGGTCGGGCAGGCGGTCGCCGCGGTAGACGTAGCCGCCGGTGATCGAGGCGGCCTCGGAGTGGGGATGGTCGACGATCGGCGGCAGGATCGGCGTCGGCCCGCGCCGCGCCTCCGGGTCGGACCGGCTGCCGGCCCTCCATGACGCTCCAGCCGTAGTTGCCGCCGCGCTCGACGCGGATAGATCAGCTCCCACAGCTCCCAGCCGACGTCGCCGACCCACAGGTCGCCGGTCGCGCGGTCGAAGCTCATCCGCCAGGGGTTGCGGAGCCCGTAGGCCCAGACCTCCGGCCGGGCGCCCGGGCTGATGGACGAACGGGTTGTCGGGCGGGACGCGATAGGCCCGGCCCGGGTCGCGGCGATCGACGTCGATCCGCAGGATCGAGGAGAGCAGGTCGCCGACGTCCTGCCCCGTGTCGAGCGGGTCGGGGGGCGTCGGGCCGGCGGCGTCGCCGGTGGAGATGTAGAGGTAGCCGTCGGGGCCGAACGCGAGGCAGCCGCCGTTGTGGCCGCCGGAGGGCCAGGTGAGGAGGACCTCCTCGCTCTCCGGATCGATCCGCGGCGGGTCGGTCCCGTCCGACCGCGAACCGGGAGACGCGCGTGCCGTCGGGGCGGTCGTCCTGCAGCGACGTAGCAGAGGAAGACCTGGCGGTTGTCCGCGAACCGGGGATGGAACGCCAGCCCGTAGAGGCCCGCGATCGCGGGGACGGCCGACGGCCAGGTCGAGCGCGACGTCGGCGCGGTCGGCGGCGGGATCGTCGGCGAACGTGAGGACCTTGCCGCCGACCTCGCCGACGACGAGGCGACGCGAGCCGGGGGCCTGGTCGAGCAGGACGGGCCGATCGAACGCGAGCCGCGGGAAGGCCGGCTCGGCGGCGTAGGGCAGGGGGGGATCGGGGGTGCCGCGGAGGCGGGACGAAGTCCAGGGGACGCGCCCGCCCCCGGACGGCGTCGCGGGCGCGTCGGCCCTCGCCGCGGACGTCGCGACGGCCAGGATCGTCGCCATCAGCCCGGAGACGGCCCGCGCGGGCCGCGACCGGCGGGGGAGGAGTCCCATTGGGATCGACCTCGATCGCCCGGAGGGGGCCGTCACCCCGACGCCCCGATCTCCTCCCGATCATACAATAACCCGACGCGATGGGCACCACGCCGGCTCCGGGACGCAGCCGGGCCTGGAATGCCCCGGATCGGTGATTTACCCTGATTGGATCGCCCGGACGGTCCGGGACGGTCATGAACGACGGCATCCCTCGAGACGGCCCATGATCCATCGTGCAGCCCTCCTGTTGATATCGCTCCTGCTGGCTTCCCACCCCCTCCGGGCCGAGGAGCGAGGCGGGGCGGCGATCCACCTCGGGAGCGGGGCCAAGGCCGGCGAGATGACCGACCGTTCGGCGATCGTCCTCGTGCGGCTGACGGCGACGACCGGGCAGGACGACCGGGGCCTGATCCCCGGCCGAGAGGGCCTGGCCCGCCTCCGCTTCGGGCTGGATGAGGGGTTGGAGGATGCCTCAATCACGCCCTGGGAGGCGGCGAAGAGCGACGACGATTATTCGATCCAGTTCGCGCTGCGAGACCTCCGGCCGGCCAGCCGCTATCACTACAGGGTCGAATCCAAGGCGGACGCGGACGGTGAGCCGAAGCTCTCCGAGATGTTCTCGTTCGTGACCGCGCCCGCCCCGGACGATCGGCGCCGGTCAAGTTCCACCTGACCACCTGCCAGGATTACCGAGGCGCCGGGGTCTACGTCCACATGGCCGCGCAGCGCCCCGACTTCTGCGTCTCGGACGGCGACACAGTCTACTACAACGGGCAGGGCCTGGCGAGGACCGTCCCGGAGGCGTACCAGGCCTACCAGAAGATGTTCGGCCTGCCCTCGATGAAGGCGTATTACCGCGACGTGGGCGGCTACTTCATGAAGGACGACCACGATTACCGCTTCAACGACTGCGACCCTTACATGAAGGGCCTGTGGGTCGGCAAGGCGCAGGTCCGGCCGGGCGCCAAGGTCGCGGAGCAGGAGGGCAACCGGGTGCTCGACGTGGCCTGGCTGTCGCACGAGGAGGGCATCCGGGTCTTCAAGACGGTCTTCCCGATGGGAGGGAGGACCGACCGCACCGTCCGGTGGGGCAAGGGCCTGCAAATCTGGATGCTGGAGAACCGCGACTACCGCTCGCCCAACGCCATGCCCGACGGGCCGGAGAAATCGATCTGGGGCGCGCAGGCAGAAGGCGTGGCTCAGGCGGACCCTGCTCGCCAGCGACGCCGACTACCGGGTCGTGATCTCGCCCAACCCGATCATCGGCCCGGACCGGATCATGAAGGGGGACAACCAGGCGAACCTCAACGGCTTCTGGCACGAGGGGCAGGAGTTCCTCGACTGGGTCAAGGACAACCGGCTGTCCAACCTCATCCTGATGTGCGGCGACCGGCACTGGCAGTATCATTCGATCGACCGCCGCGACGGGCGCGAGGTCCACGAGTTCAGCTGCGGGCCGACCTGCGACGAGCACGTCCAGGACGTGCCCCCGCCGTATGAGGGCGTCGAACGGCCCTACGCGGCGAGCCGGGGGGGCTTCCTGGCGGTCGACTACCGGCCGGATCGGTCGCTGTCGTTCGCGTTCTTCTCCGTCGACGGCAAGCCGCTCCACCGCCATACGTTCCGCCCCCGGTCCGACTGATCGGACGCGGGCCAACATGGACCTCATGGGTGATGGGGGATGCCGGATGACGAATGCCGGATCGCCGGGCCCCTCCAGGTCCGGCATCTGGCGTCTTCCATCGTTCATGCAGATCCGACCGCTCTCGACGCTCGACGACCTCGCACCCCGCCCCGGGAGGGCCCTGTCGCCATGCTCCATCATCGATCGATCGTCCATCTCGTCGCCATCGGGATGGCGCTGGCCGCGCCGGCGGCCCGCGGCCAGGACATCTCGGCGCGGAGGCCCGCCGAGGACGTCGGCGGCCAGGACGTGCGCCGCAGGCAGGGGTTGCTGCCGGGCGAGAACCTGCTGTTCAACGGCTGGGGCGTCACGCCGGCCGGGGAGCAGGTCCGCACGGGCGACATGCCGCTGAAGATGGTCGTCGCCCCGGACCGGAAGCGCCTGGTGGCCGTGGGCGGCGGGTTCGGCGACCACGGGTTGACTCTGATCGACATGGCGGGACGGCGCGTGTCGCAGTTCCTGCCGATGGCCGAGGCGTGGAACGGGCTGGCGTTCAGCGGCGACGGCCGGCGGATCTTCGTCTCGGCCGGCGACCGGGCGGAGGTCCACGTCTTCACCTATGCCGACGGCACCGCGGCGCCCGATCGCGCGGTGAGGCCCGACCCGCAGGCGAGGGGCGCGTTCCTGGCCGGGATCGCCGTCCACCCGACGACGGGGGTGGTCTACGTGTGCGACGAGGCCCACCACGAGGTCTGGGCGCTCGATGGCCAGACGCTGGCGCTGCGGGCCCGGGTCGCCGTCGGGCCGCACCCGCACTCCTGCGCCATGGGCGCCGATCGCAGGCACCTCTACGTCAGCAACTGGGGCGGCCGGAGCGTGAGCATCGTCGACACAGCCGCCGATCGCCGCGTGCGCGACGTCACGGTGGGGCTGAGGCCCAACGACATGGCGCTGGCGCCCGACGGGCGGCTGTTCGTGGCCTGCGCGGGGGACAACACCGTCCACGTCCTCCAGACCCGAGGGCTGGAGAAGCCGGCCGACCCGGCGAGCCCGGCGCGCCGGCTCTGGGAGGCGACGCGGGAGGTGATCTCGACGTCGCTCTACCCGCAGTCGCCCGAGGGGAGCACGCCCGATGCCGTGGCGGTCTCGCCCGACGGCAAGACGCTGTTCGTGGCCAACGCCGACAACAACGACGTGATGGTCGTGGACATCTCCGGCGCCACCCTCGACGACGAGGCGAGGCGATACGCCGAGAGCATCTCCGTCGTCAACGGGTTCATCCCCGTCGGCTGGTACCCGACGGCCCTGGCCGTCAGCCCCGACGGCGGCACGCTGTTCGTCGCCAACGGCAAGGGCCTGCGGTCGCATCCGAACGTGCCGCCCCGGGGCGCCGACGGGCCGCGATCGGGGGAAGCAAGCCCCGTTCGTCCACGTCGGCAGGACGCTCGAAGGCTCGGTCTCGTTCATCGCGCGGCCCGACGCCGCGCGGCTGGCATCGTACACGCAGCAGGTGCGGCGGAACTCGCCGTTCACGCCCGAGTCGCTCCGCCGCGCGCCGATCGAGGGCGACGGCGTGATCCCGGCCGCGGTGGGCCAGCCCTGCCCGATCAAGTACGTCCTGTACATCATCAAGGAGAACCGCACCTACGACCAGGTGCTCGGCGACATGAAGGACGCCGACGGCAAGCCAATCGGCAACGGCGACCCGAGCCTGACGCTCTACGGCGAGGACGTGACGCCGAACCAGCACCGGCTCGCGCGCGACTACGTCCTGCTCGACAACCTGTACTGCAACGGCGAGGTGAGCGTCGACGGGCATAGCTGGTGCGACGCCGCCATCGCCACCGACTTCAACACGAGGTCGTGGATCTTGTCCTACTCCCAGCCACGGCCGCCTGCCGGGCAACGAGGAGATGGAGAACCCGGCGGCGGGATACCTCTGGGACCTGTGCCGCCGGCACGGGCTGCCCTACCGCAACTACGGCGAGGGGGCCCAGCGCGTGCCGTCCGAAAACCGCGGCCGATGGCCCGGCTCCTGGGCCGAGCGCGACATGGACAAGGTCCGGTTCTGGATCGACGACCTGCACGAGGCCGAGCGCACCGGCCGCGACCTGCCGCGGTTCACGATCATGGAGCTGGGCGAGGACCACACGAAGGGGGCGACGCCGGGCTGGAACACGCCCGCGGCGTGCGTGGCGAGCAACGACGTCGGCCTGGGCAAGATCGTCGCCGCGGCCAGCCGCAGCAAGTTCTGGCCCGAGATGGCGATCTTCGTCATCGAGGACGACGCACAGAACGGCCCCGACCACGTCGACGCCCACCGCACGACCGGGTTCGTGATCAGCCCCTACTGCAAGCGCGGCGCGGTGGACAGCACGCTCTACACGACGGCGAGCATGATCCGCACGATGGAGCTGATCCTGGGCCTGCCGCCCCTGACGCAATACGATGCGGGCGCGACGCCGATGTTCGGCTGCTTCCGGGAGGCGCCCGACCTCTCGCCGTACGACGTCGCGATGCCGCGGGTGGATGTCAACGCCAGGAACCCGGAGCGCGGGGCGTTCTCCGAGGAATCGTCGCGGATGGATTGGAGGGACTACGACCGGGCGCCCGAGGACGAGCTGAACCGCATCCTCTGGGGGATGGCCAAGGGCCCCGACGTCCCCTATCCGACGCCGATCCACCGCGCCCTGTTCACGTCCGCGCCGGCCGATCGGCCGTGAGGGTGTCGCCGGAAGCCTCGAGGGGCCTTGGGGTCGGAGGATGAGCGATCACCCGCGGTGGGCGGCAGGGGTTTCGAAGGCGAGGCCCCCACCACCCGACGCGACACGACGGGAGACCCTCGTCGTAAGGTCCGTGAGGCATGAGGCCCGCGGCGGGCGATCGTCGCCGGATTCTGATCGATCCGACCGGGTTGAATGGATATCGTCATCGAGTTTCCTCCGCCGGACCCCCGGGCGGGGAGGCACCCGGCCGTGGCCGCCGGAATCCGTGGCCGCGTGGCGCGACGGTTTCCGACTGACAGGGTGATCGCGGGCCTCCGGCGCGGCGGTCGCCGGGGCGAGGGCGCGGTTACGGTCGCCCCAGGTGGGGCGGGCGGAGGCCGTCTTGAGGATGTGGATCAATCGCAGCGGCGCCCGTCGCGGAGACCCGCCCCGGCACCGGCACCGGCCGTCGGGGGGCCCGGGGACGGTCCGCGTCGAGATCCTCGAAGAGCGTCTCCTCCTCGACGGCACCCAGGGCCCGGGCCCGTGGGTCCTCTTCCAGCCCAGCCCGACGCCCGCCCTGGTCGCCCCGGGCGACTCGTCCTCCGGGTCGGCCACCATCGGGTGGATCAGCGTGACGACCGGGGCCACGACCGGCCCATCGACCTCGCCGCCGGGTGCGGTCGTGGCCGAGGCCGATGCCCCCCATGCGACCCTGGCGACCGCGCAGGCCCTGCCGGCAACGCCCGATTCGGCCCTGCTCGGGGCCCTGACCCCGGGCGCAGGCCCCGCCATCTTCGGGGTGCCGCTCGACCCGAGCCGGCTCAGCCTCCAGATCACCTTCTCGTGGTCCGGCCCGCCGCCGGCCGGGACCGACGACGGCCATCTGGTGATCCTCGACGCCGCGGGCCGGACCGTGTTCGACCAGGCGCTCTCGGGACAGCCGGTGGCGCTGACCGTGATGTTCCAGGGCCTCGTCACGGGCCCGGGCGGGTCGTTCTACGTGAAGCTCGTGCCCCCCCCCGGCGCGGGCGACGCGCCCGACGGGGCGGCCCCGGCGGCGTCGGGTTACGTCCTGAGGGTCACGAAGGGTTTCGGGGCCGCGCTCCCCATGCCCGCGGGGATGTCTCCCGTCGTCCTGGCCAGCGGGACCGTGCCCTCGAACTCGCCCTCCGCCGAGACGCCGCCCGGCTTCGGGACGTCGTCCGTCACCACCTATTACCTCTTCGTGGGCGGGGTGTCCTGGGCAACCAACGTGGTCGCCGGCCTGCCCGTTACGGTCTTTGCTGGGATGGGCCTCAGCGGATCGACGGCGGCGGACCAGGGACGTCCCCCGTTCACCGGGCTAACGGTCCGCCTCCCGTACGCCCTGTCAGCACCCCTGGGAGGGATCTTCGCGCCCCACGACCCGACCCCGCTCGACTCGAACGACGACGGGGTGGGGGTCGACCTGGTCCTGGCCAACCTGGACCTCGCGGACGCCGACGGGCCCCAACTCGCGGCGAGGGCCGCGGGGTCGCCCGCGCCGACGGACGGCGGGCCCGTCGGGCTGGCCCGCCCTTCGCTGGTCCCGTCTTCGGCACCCGTCGTCGTCGCGGTCGCGCCCGCGTGGATGCCGGGCCCGCCTCCCGTCGCCAACGGCCCCGGACCGGCCGCGGGGCCGGCGGGACCGCCCGCCTCGTCGGCCCTCGGCCAGGCGGCGTTGGCCGCCGCCCCTCACGCCTCGCGACGCCTTACCGACGAGGACCGGGCCGAGCTCCCCGATCTCGGGGTGGCGTGGTCGTCCTCGGCGCCGGCCGTCGCCCGAAGGGTCGACGTTCGGGGCCCCGAGGATGGCGTGCCGGCCCCAGGCCCGGGCGCGCCGGGGGGCCCGTCGGCTGCGGCGTCCGGGCCCGTCGCGGCGGGGTCGGACGCGCTGGCGATGCTGGCCGCGATCGTCGAGGAAGAGCCGGCGGCCGGGTCGCGACGGCCGGCGCGGGTCCGGTTCCTGTGCGGGCTGTACGGCTCGGCCGCGATGATCCTGGGGCTGTCGGCCCCCGACCTCTCCTCGGCCCTCCGGCGACGGATCGGCGCCCCGCTCAGGGCCCGGCGGTGCTGATCTCCCGCAGCCAGGCGACCGTCGCACGGCGGGCGAGCCGGCGGACGCGGGGGATGCGGTTCGGCCGGGCGGGCAGGCAGGCGGTATAGGAGGCCGCGATCCGCGACAGGAGGCGGGCCTCGTCGCCCGCGCGGTCGGCGGCGTTCTCCAGGTCCGCCAGCGCATTGTCCCAGGCGCCCAGCCGGAGGAAGCACCCGGCGCGGCCGAGGAAGGCGTCGCCATCCTCGGGGTCGTCGCGGAGGGCCAGCGTCCACTCGGCGACCGCCTCGCCGGGGCGCCCCAGGAGGCCCAGGGCCCGGGCCTTCGTGGCGTGCGCCGGGCCTCCCCCGCCCGGCAGCGCCCGGGCCGCCTCGGCCAGCGCCTCGCGAGGCCGAGCGTCTTCGATCAGGAGGCGGGCGCGCAGCTCCCGCAGGCGAGGGTCGTCGTCGAGGGCGAGCCCCGCCTCGACGTCGGCCAGGGCGCCGGCGCGGTCCCCCTCGCGGCGGCGGACCAGGGCGCGCCGACACGCGCCCGCGACGACGCCGGGCCGATCGCGACCGCCCGGTCGGCCGCGGCGCGCGCCTCGTCGTGCCGGCCCAGGGCGCCGAGCAGGAGGGCGCGGGACAGGAGCGCAGGCAGGGCGATCGATGCCTCGGGACGGCTCGCGGGCCCGCGCAGGCGATCGGCCGCGGCGCGGAGGTCGGCCGCCAGCGCCGGCCCTCGCGCGGGGAGCCGGTCCACCATGTCGGGTTCCAGAGGCCCCGGCGCGAGGTCGATCCCCGCGGCCAGCGCAATCCGGCCCGGAGCCGCGCCCGGCGAGGGTCGGGACGGAGTTGCCACGCCTCCTCGGCGTCGCGCAGGGCGTCGGAGGGCCGCCCCCGGACCAGGCGCGCCAGCGCCCGCGACGCGCGCCAGTCGGCACGACGCCCGGCCGAACCGGGCCCGTCGAGCAGGAGCGACAGGTCGGCCTCGGCGCCCTCGGCGTCGCCCAGCCGCAGCGCCAGCAGGGCGCGGCCGGTCCTCGCGTCGCCATCCTCCGGGTCGCCGGCCAGGAGCCCCTCGTAGTCGGCCCTCGCCCGATCGAAGCCGCCGAGATCCGCGACGATCCGGGCCCGGTTCAGGAGGGCCTTGCGGGCCGGGACGCCTCCGGGGTCGATCGCCAGGGCGCCCTCGTATTCGGCCAGCGCGCGGGGGAAGTCGCCCAGCCGCTGCGCGACCTGGCCGAGCTCCAGTCGCAGCGCCGATGGGTCGGGCCCTCCGGGGGCGCCGCGGACCCGCTCCAGGTCGGCCCGCGCCCGGTCCCAGGCCCCCCTGCGCGACCAGTAGAGCTGGCCCGATTGAACAGGGCCCAGGGCGCATCGGGCCGCAGCGCCAGCGCCGCATCGTAGTGCGTCAGGGCGCGGTCGACGTCGTCGAACAGGCCGTAATGGTAGGCCAGCGCGAACTGATACCAGAACCGATCGGGGCGGAGGCACACCGCTCGCTCCAGCCAGTCGAGCGCGCGGGCGTGATCCTGGTCGGGCCCGGCGGCCAGCGCGGCCCTCTGGAAGCAGGCGCGCGCCGAGGCTCGCGCCCCGGGACGGGAGCCATCCCCGGCGACGGCGGGCCCGGCTCGTACCGCGACCGCAGCGCCAGCCAGGGCCCCGACGGCTCGGCGAACGAGAGGGCCAGGTCGCAGAATGCCCGCGCCCGACGCGCCTGCTCCGGGTCGCCGGGGCGGTCCGATGCCACGACCCAGAGGAACAGCAGCTCGTCGACCTCCTCGATCAACTGCCCCCTCCGCGTCGCGTCGAGGGCCTGCACCTCGGGCCTCCGCGTCCACGGGGAGGCGTCGAAGACGTGGAGCGGGCCGAACGCCTCGGCCAGGGCGCGCGAGGCCGCCTTCAGGCCCCGTCCCTCGATCAAGCGCGACCGGAGCGGCTCGGCGGCGCGAAGAACTCGTCGGCCGTGGCGCGGGCGAGCCTGGCGGCGCGGGCCGTTGCCCTTCCCCGCCGCGCCTCCTCGGCCAGGGCGCGGAGCGAGGGGTATCCCGCGGCCAGTGCCTCGGCCTGCGCGAAGTGGGCCTCGGCCGCGCCGGTCGCCCCCTCGCCGGCCTGGTGCCGGGCGTCGCCCAGCGCCGCGCGGACCTTCTCCTCGACCCGGAGCCGCCCCTCCTGGCGCGGAACACCGCCGCCGTGCCGGCGAAAAGCCCCAGCGCCAGGGGCAGCGCCAGCGCGATCGGCCGCCGGTGCCGCGACGCCCACCGGATCGCCCGGGCGGGCTGGGGCTCGCGGGCGTGCAGCAAAGGCCCGTCGTCGGCCACCGCCCGGAGGTCGGCGGCCAGCTCGGCCGCGCCGGCGTAGCGATCGTCCGGGTCGGGGGCCAGGCAGCGGCGGACCACCGCCTCCATTGCCGCGGGGACCGGACGGCCCGCGTCGCCGAGCCGCGGCGGCCCGTCGCGGCGCTCCGCGATCATCGCGCGGAGCGCCGCGGGCCCCGACCGGCCCTCGATCATCGCCGAGAATGGCCGCGAGGCCAGCGCTTCGTAGAGCACGACGCCCAGGGCGAAGACGTCGGCGCGGCCGTCCACCCCCTCGCACGAGCCGGAGGCGACGGCCGCGAGGTGCTCGGGGGCCATGTAGGCCAGCGTCCCCCCCGGCGCGGCGGGGCGGGCGTCGTCCCCGACGGCCGGGCCGGGCCGCGCGAGGTTGAAGTCGAGGAGCATCGGGGTCGCGTCGGCCGTCAGCAGGACGTTCGACGGCTTGATGTCGTGGTGGAGCACGCCGCGGCCGTGCGCGTGGTCGAGCGCCTCGGCCAGCCGCGCGCCCCACCACGCCACGGCCCGGACGGACGACCGCCCCGACAGCGCCGCGCGCCCTTCGGCGCGGGGCGAGGGCACCTCGCCGGGGGGCAGCAGGCCGTCGAGCACCGCCAGCAGGTCGGCCCCCGTGCGCGCCTCGCGGCAGGAGGGGGCGGCCAGCATCGAGGCCAGCGTCACCCGGCCGAAGTAGGGCATGCACAGGAGGTGCAGCCCGGTCGCCGGGTCGGCGCGATACGAGTAGACCGGGACGATGTGCGTGTGCTGGAGGCGCGCCAGCGTCTGCGGCTCGCGGGTGCCGGCGCGGCTGATCTTCAGCGCCACGGGGCGGTTGCCGAGCCGTCGCTCGCGGGCCAGGAACACGCGGGCGAACGCGCCGCGGCCGAGTTCCTCGACCAGACGGAAGCCGCCGATCGTCTCGCCCGCCTCGGGGAGCCGCGCCGGCCGCGAATCGGCCCCCGTCGCGGCCGTCGACAGCGACAGGCTGCCCGACGATCCCACGAGATCGTGGATGTCGAGCACCTCGCGGAGCTGGTCGGCCACCGCGGGGAACCTCGCCTCGTATTCCGACGGGTCGGGCGCCTCACCGGCCTCCTCGCGGAGGCAGAACTCCTCGTACAGCAGCCCCACGAGCACCTCGTCGGCCAGGTCGGCGAAGCGCCGGCAGTAGCGCTCGACCCGCGCCGGCTCGCCCGCCTCGCGCCTCAGCGCCAGGTCGGCCCGCAGCAGCGCCAGCAGGGCGCCGGGACGGCGACCCGGCTCGTCGGGGAGGAAGCCGGCCGGGTCGGGCGGGGACGAGGGGTCGGACCGCCACGCGGCCTCGAACTCGCGCGCGAGCCGGGCGGCGTCGGGCGACGACGCCTCCTCCCACGCCCGGCCTTGATCCGCCAGCGCCATCCCTCAACCCTCCCCGCCGCCGTCGAGCCCGGCGCGGCGGCGCACTCCTCGATCGCCCTCCGGACGGTCCGCTCGCTGATCTTGAGGCGGGCGCCGATCTCGCGGTTGGTCAGCCCCTCCGCCTTCAGCCCCAGGATGGTGCGGCGGTCCTCGGGGAGCAGGTCGCGGAGCCGTCCGAACGCCTCGTCGGCCTGCGCGATCTGGCTCGGCGTGTCGGTGCCGGCGACCAGCTCGCGGGGTCGGTCCCCCTCCCAGAGCGCCTCCTCGAGCCGGACGTCCTGCTTGCGGCTGGAGGCGCGGCGGTACTCGTCGATCACCTTATTCTTCGCGGCGCGGGCCAGGAAGGCGACGAGGTTCCTCGGGTCCTCGAACTCCGACGGGCCCGCCTGCATCCTCCGGAAGAAGCTCCCCCAGACGCTCTGGAGGAAGTCGAGCGAGTCGAACCGCGACCGCAACAGCCGAGGCAACTGCCGCCGCACCACCAGGCGCACCTGCGCCTCGTAGCGTCGGAGCAGCTCGCGCGCGGCCTCCTCGTCGCCGGCGCGGATGCGGGCGAGGAGCTGCCGCAGGTCGCCGCCCCCGGAGGGGAGCTGTTCGTCGGTGGTCATAGGGGGCCCCATCTGCGGACTGCCCCGGGGGCGGGGCCGAGACCCGGCCGGCACGCCCGTCGCCGCGCCGGCCCCACATCCATTAGACGGATTCTCGCGACCCCCGCGGCCACGATATCCCCGCGCGATCCGTCCGATGATGTTTATAGCCCACGGGATCGGTCCGGGGCCATGACCTGATCAGAGACCGGAGAGAGAGGCGAGGCATGCCTCTCGACAGGCGGGCGTCTCGTCGTGATGCGCCTGCGGCGCCGCGCTCCTTGCTCAATGACCACCCCCGCGACGACGGCACCGCGATTGCAAGGCGATCGCCGACGGCGCGGGCCTCCAGGACGGCCCTCGCGACGGTCGTTCCCGATGGTGCAGGGCAGGGGGAGGCGGGACGATGGACGCGGCGAAACTTCGCGAGCTCGTCCTGGGGGGCGCCGTTGCGCCGGGCGACTTCGCCGCCGGCTCGATCTTCTTCGTCGGCACGGCGACCGTCATTCTCCGCTACGCGGGGTTCACGATCCTGACCGACCCGAACTTCCTCCACAAGGGGGACCACGTCCACCTCGGCTACGGGCTGACCTCGAAGCGGCTGACCGACCCGGCGATCGAGCTCGATGCGCTGCCGCCGATCGACCTGGTCGTGCTGTCGCACCTGCACGAGGACCACTTCGACCGCGTCGTCGAGCGGCGCCTGGACAAGGGCCTGCCGATCGTCACGACCCCGAACGCGGCCTCGCGGCTCGCGGCCAAGGGCTTCCGAGCGACGCACGGCGTGCCGACCTGGGAGACGCTGACCGTGTCCAAGGGCGACGCGCGCCTGCGGATCACCGCGATGCCCGCCCGCCACGGCCCGCCGATCGTCGCCGCCTTGATGCCGCAGACGATGGGCAGCCTGCTCGAATTCCAGGCGCCGGGGCGGCCGGTCGCCGTGCGCCTCTACATCAGCGGCGACACTCTGGTCATCGACCAGTTGAAGGAGATCCCCCGCCGCCATCCCGACATCGACCTCGGCCTGTTCCACCTCGGCGGCACGCGCGTCCTGGGCATCCTCGTGACGATGGACGTCCGGCAGGGGGTCGAGGCGATCCGGATCATCGGCCCCAGGACGGCGATCCCGATCCACAACGACGACTACGCCGTCTTCAAGTCGAACCTCGTCGACTCTCGCGAGGGAGCAACCGCCGAGGAGGCCCGGCGCCGAGGGGCCGAGGTCACGACGTTCGACGAGTTCGTGAAGATGGTGGAAGGGGCCGCCCCGAACACCCGGGTGCAGGCCCTGCATCGAGGAGAGACCTATACGTTCGAGGTGCCCGAGGGCCGCCGCTGAGGCCGCCCGACGCCCCGCGGGACCCTGCGGCGTCGGGGCCAAGTCGCAGTTCACGAGTCGCGGGAGTTCGCCTTCTCGACCGCCACGGCGGCCAGGATGACGCCCCCCTTGATGACCTGCTGCCAGAACGGGGACACCTCCAGCAGCACCAAGCCGTTGTTGAGCACGCCGATGATCAGGCAGCCGAGCACCGTGCCCCAGACCGAACCGCGCCCGCCGTTGAGGGACGTGCCGCCGATGACCACGGCGGCGATCGAGTCGAGCTCGTAGCTGAAGCCCGCATTGGGCGTGGCGGAGTCGAGCCTTGACGTGACAAGCAGCCCGGCCACGCCGGCCAGCGCGCCCCCGATCGTGTAGACTCGCATCTTGACGCGGCCGACATCCAGGCCGCTGAGGAGCGCCGCCCGCTCGTTGCCGCCGACCGCGTAGATGTAGCGCCCGAAGCGCGTCCGCCGGGCCACGACGGCGAACAACACCACCAGCGCGGCGCCGATCCAGACCGGCATCGGCACGCCGAGCCACTGCCCGGTCCCCATGACCCCGAACGACGGCCCCAGCCCCGTGATGGGGAACCCGCCCGTCCAGAGCATGGTCAGGCCGCGCGCGATGCTGAGCATGCCGAGCGTGGCCACGAACGGCGGCAGCCTGAATCGCGTGATCATCAACCCATTGAACGCGCCCAGCGTCACCCCGACGAGCAGGCCCGCCACGATCGCGCCGAAGGCGGTGAACTGGAGCAGCACGTTGAACGTCGGGATCGCGAGGCCCCCCTTCAACAGCCCGGCGGCGACGGCCCCGGACAGCGCGAGCACCGAGCCGACGGACAGGTCGATGCCGCCCGACAGGATGACCAGCGTCATCCCCAGCGAGAGGCAGAGGTTGATCGAGATCTGCCGCAGCACGTTGAGGCCGTTGTCCACGGTCCGGAACCGTTCCGTGGACAGGCCGAGCGCGACGACCATCACGGCCAGCGCGATCAAAGACTGGAACCGAGACAGGTTCACCGCGGGGCGGTCGCTCGCTTCGTTCGACGGTTCGGTCATTGGGGGGCTGACTCGGGTTGGCCGGGATCGCTTATTTCCAGATTTCCACATACACCGGGACCACCTTCAGAGGCCCTCGCCGCGTCGCGTCGCCGGGGACCTCGGCGCAGCCGAAGAACCGCACCCCCCTCCCGACCTCGGCCGCGTCCCGGAGGCGCGGCAGGACCCGCGTCTCCACGATCCGATTCAGCTCGGTCGCGATGTCGTTGAAGTGCTGCGAGTTGGGGAACTCGTCCATGTCGAGCAGGCCGGTCGCGTCCCGCACCGTGTTGCCGAAGACCTTCCCGACGGGGAGCACGACGTCGGCGGTCGATCCGTCCCGGATCGCCAGCCCCAGGCCCTTGCGGCCCACGTCCACGACCGTCCCGCTCCCCTGGATGAAGACATAGTACGAGTTGCTGATGCCCACGGTCCGCCCGTATCGCTCGCGGGCGGTCCCGTAGTCGATCCCGTCGAGGACGTCCTTCGCGTCGAGGGCCCGCGGCCGGAAGGGCATCAGCCGCTCGTCCCAGAACCTCGCCGCGAACTCGGCCGCGTCGAACTTCGCCCGCTCCTTCACCTCCCGCGCCCGGTCGAGGGGGACGACGTGGAACAGCGGGAACGCCCAGGCCACCAGCGCGACGCCGGCCACGGCGGCGATCCAGAGGGTGAGGCGGCGCATCATCGGCGGGCTCCCGTGGTCGGCCGTGCGATCACGGCTTCTTCCCGTAGTCGCCGTACCGGCCGACGTTCTCCGCGGTGACCAGCTCCACGGCGACCGGGACCTTGCGCGGGAAGTCGCGCTTCCCCTTGATCCACCGGTCGGCATACTCGGCGGCGGCGCGGGCCATCGTCTTCGGGAACTGCATGCCGGTGGCCTGGATCTTCCCCTCGGCGATCAGGCGGACGACGTCGTCGGCGCCGTCGAAGCCGAAGACCTTCACCCTCTCGCCCTTGCCGGCCGAGACCAGCGCCTGGTAGGCGCCCATCGCCATGGCGTCGTTGCCGCAGAACACGGCATCAATATCGGGATGGCCCTGCAACACCGACTCCATGACGTCGTGCGCCTTGCCGCGGTCGAAGTCGGCGCCCTGCTGGGCGACCATCCTCAACTTCGGGAAGCGGTCCACCACGCTGTGGAAGCCCTTCGACCGATTCCACGTATTGTTGTCGCCGACCAGGCCGAGGATCTCGACGTAGGAACCTTCCTCGTCGAGTTGCTCGGCGAAGTACTCACCCAAAGCGATGCACCCCGAGTAGCTGTCCGACAGGATCTGCGACGTGGCGGCGTCGGTCGCGTTGATCTCGCGGTCGATGCAGAACACGGGGATCTGGCTCGCCCTGGCCTTGCGGACGTTGGCGATCGAACCGTCCGAGTCGGTGGGGTTGAGCAGGATGGCGCCGTAACCGCCGGTGATGATGTTCTCGAAATGGGCCGCCTCCGTGGCGGTGTCGTTCTGGGAGTCGAACACCGTCGCCTCGTAGCCCAGTTCCTGCGCCCGCGACTTGGCGGTCTCGCCGAGGACGACGAACCACGGGTTGTTCAGCGTGGAGATGACGACGGCGATCCTCGCCTTCCGGGGAGGGGTGCCGGAAGGTGCCCCCGGGCCGCCGGGGTTCGGGCGACAACCCGCCGCGGCGGCGAGCATGAGCAGAGGGAGGGCCATTCTTGCATTCATCGGACTACAGTACCCGTTTCACCGCATCCTTCCAGCCGGCGTGGAGGCGGTCCGCCTGGGAGGCGTCCATCTTCGGCCGGTAGAGCCTCGTCTCGCGGGGCAGGGCAGCGATCGCGCCCAACGAGGGGAGCAAACCCGCCCCCAGCATGCCCGACCACGCCGCGCCGAGAGCCGACAATTCGGCCACGTCTGACACCTCCACGTCTAGGCCGCAGATGTCCGCGACGGACTGCATGAGGAATGCGTTGGCCGTGGCGCCGCCGTCGGCGAGGATGCTCCGCGGCGCCACCCCGGCGCCGGTCTTCATCATCTCCAGCACGTCGCGGACCTGATAGGCCACCGACTCCAGCGCCGCGCGGACGACGTGGGCCTTCGTCGTGTGGGCGGACATCCCCAGGATGGCCGCACGCGCGTCCGAGCTCCAGGTAAGGCGCCCCGAGCCCGGCGAACGCCGGTACCAGATAGACCCCGCCATTGTCCTCCACCGACCGCGCGAGACCCTCCGATTCGGAGACGTCGCGGATCAGGCCGAGCCGGTCCTTGAGCCATTCGACCGTCGCGGCGGAATAATTGATGAGGCCCTCGATCGCGTAGGTAGCCCGACCGTCGATCACCCAGGCGACCGCCGTCACCGCGCCCCCTTCGGCGAGCCGGAAGGAATCGCCGACGTTCAGCAACACCGAGGTTCCCGAGCCGAACGTGGCCTTGGCCATGCCGGTCCGGAAGCAGCGCTGGGCGAACAAAGACGCCTGCGAATCGCCCATGACCCCCCGGATCGGGACCGGCGCGGGGAGGGCGCCCTCGACGTCGGTCGCGCCGAACTCGGCCGCGCTCTCCCGAACCTCGGGCAGCGCCCGCATCGGCACGTCGAACAGGCCGCACAGCCCCTCGTCCCAGCGCAGGCGGCGGATGTCGAACAGCAGCGTGCGGCTGGCGTTGGTGTGATCAGTCGCGAACACCGCCCCGCCGGTGAGGCGATAAATCAGGTACGCGTCGATGGTGCCGATCAAAGCATCCCCGCCGGCCAGGCGGGCGGCCAGGTCAGGCCGTTCGCGGATCAGCCATCGGAGCTTCGACGCCGAGAAATAGGTATCGATCTTGAGCCCGGTCTTGCTCCGGACCAGGGGACCGTGCCCGTCGTCGGCGAGGCTTCGGCAGATGGGGTCTCCGCGACGGCACTGCCAGACGATCGCGTTATGCAGAGGACGCCCGGTCGCGCGGTCGAACACCACGATCGTCTCGCGTTGGTTGGTGATGCTGAGACAAGCGACGGGATTCGCCGACCTGCCCGAGCGCCGGACCACCTCGCGCACCACCGCGACCACGTTCCGCCAGATCTCTTCGGCATCATGCTCGACCCAGCCCGGCCTCGGGTAGATCTGTTCGTGCCCGCGCGATTCCAGGTCGAGGACCCGGCCCTCGCGGTCGAACAGCACCGCCTTCGTCCCGGAGGTACTCTGGTCGATGGCCAGGACGAAGCTCATGCCCGCCTCGCGGATGTCTGGAGAAGCGACAGCGCCGCGTCGGCGAGCCCCTCCATCGTGATCCCGTAATGCCGGAAGATATCGGCCTGCGCCCCCGTCACGGTGTACTCGTCGGGGATGCCGACGATGCGGAACGGCACGGCCACGCCCGCTTGCATCAGGGTCGCCGCGCACGCCTCGCCCAGACCGCCGTGGACCATGTGCTCCTCGGCGGTGACGACCGCGCGGCAGGCGCGCCCGGCGGCGAGGGCGCATCCCGCATCGAGCGGCTTGATGGTGTGCATGCTGATCACGCGGCATCGCAGGCCGTGCCGCTCCTCCAGGAATGCCGCCGCGAGCAGGCAGTGGACCACCGTCTCGCCCGTGCCGATGAGCGCCGCATCGTCGCCGTCGCGCAGGGTGATCGCGCGTCCGATCTCGAACCGCGTGCCCGGGTCGTGCAGGCGATACATGGGGGCCTTGCCGAACCGGAGATACGTCGGACGGCGGCTCCGCGCGGCGGCGAGGACCGCCTCGCGCGTCTCGACGTTGTCGGCCGGCGCCACGACGTCGATGTTGTTGATGGCCCGCAAAGCCGCCAGGTCGTGGAGCGAGTGGTGCGTGGTGCCGAGCGCGCCGTAGCTGACGCCCGCGCTGATGCCGACCAGCTTCACCGGGTTGTCGGAATAGCAGACGTCGTTCTTGATCTGCTCCAGCGACCGGGCCGACAGGAAGCAGGCGGGCGACACGGCGAACACTGTCCGGCCCGTCGACGCGAGCCCGGCGGCCACCCCGACCAGGTTCTGCTCGGCGATGCCCACGTCGACGATCTGCCGGGGCAGGGCGTCGCCGAACGGCTTCAGCTTGCCGGAACCTCGGGAGTCGCTCGTGACCGCCAGCACGTCGCGATCGTCGCGGGCCAGGGCCAGCAGCGTGTCGGCGAACTCGTCGAGGTTCGCGCGACCCATCGTGAGGCCGATCCGCGCGGCCACCTCGCGGGCCTCGGGCGAGAACATCGAGGGGGCCGGGGCGCTCATGAGGCCTCCTCCCGCAGCCGCGCCTCGGCCGCGTCGAGCTCCGCCATCGCGCGGGCGAACTCCTCCTCGCCGGGGACGCCGTGATGCCACTTGCCCACGTCTTCCATGAAGCTGACGCCCCGGCCCTTGATCGTGTCGGCGATGATGCAGCCGGGCCTGCCGGGTTCGAGGGGCGCGCGGAGCGCCGCGGTCAGGGCGGCGACGTCGTGGCCGTCGACGGTGCGGACGGCCCAACCGAACGCCCGGAACTTCTCGTCGAGCGGCTCGTTGCTGCACACCTCGCGGGTCCGTCCCGTGATCTGGAGCGTGTTGTGGTCGACGATGGCCGTGAGGTTGTCGAGCTGATAATGGGCCGCGGTCATAGCGGCCTCCCAGTTCGAGCCCTCGGCCATCTCGCCGTCGCCGAGCAGCGTGAACACGCGGTAGGACGCCCCCTCCAGCTTGCCCCCGATCGCCATCCCGGCGCAGAGCGGCAGCCCGTGCCCGAGCGCGCCGGTGTTCTGCTCGATCCCGGGGACCTTGCGGGTGGGATGACCCACGAAGTGCGACCGGTACCGGCAGAGCGTCGCGAGCTCCGATTCGGGGAAGAAGCCCCGGTCCGCCAGGACGACGAAGAGCGCCTCGACCGAGTGGCCCTTGCTCTGGACGTAGCGGTCGCGGCCTCGGTCGCCGAAGGTCTCCGGCGAGACGTTCAGGATGCGGTTGTAGAGCACGTTCAGGATGTCGGTGCAGGAGAGGCTGCCGCCGGTGTGGCCCGCGCCCGCATGGAAGATGGACTCGAGGGTCTTCCGCCGATACCGGATCGACTTCAGCCGGAGCTCGTGGTCGGTCATGGGGCCACCTCGCCGTGGCGATGGACGTCCCAGCCGAGGTAGTTGCCGAACGCCTCCTGGAGGACGCCGGCGCTCCGCGATTGATTCATGACCACGTGATGTTCAAAGCCGTTCTTGCAGATGTATCGCATGAGCTCCTGGAGGCGAGGCACGTGCGCCACGGCGCGGTTGCCGAACGTCCGCAGCTCGTCGTCGGTCAATTCGCCCTCGCCCACGTAGGCGCGGATGCGCCCCTCGGCGTCGGCCGTGGTCAGGCGTCCGTAGGTCAGAGGGCCGGCCGGGGTGCGGCCCTCCAGCGCCCCGTAGGTGTTCTCCACCCCCACGACGCTCCCCAGGATGGGCGCCTGGGAGATCTTGATGTCGGGCAGGAAGCTCTTGGCCCAGTTGCCGCAATGGAACAGGACGCACTTGTCCTCGTCGTCGGCGTAGTTGTTGTTCCAGTCGACCAGGGCGGAGGGGGAGTTCGAGGCAAGCTGCATGGCGTACATCGTCAGCACGCCCGTCACGTCGACCTCGCAGGCGCTGGGCATGAACTTCTCGCTCATCATGCTCATCAGCGTGCAGGCGTTGCAGCCGTAGTTCTCCTGGATCGAGGTCCAGCACTGGATGGCCGTGGCGTCGAGGGCGTTCTCCTCCATCCATTCGCCCAGGATGACGCCCAGCTTCGCCATGAGCACGAGTTTCTCCCGCGGGACCCCCGGCGCCGGGGCGTAGCCGGTGATCTCGTCGAGCTTCCGCCTCACGGCCGCGGCCTCGGCGTCGAGGCGCTCGGCCTTGCCGAGGAATTCGGAGAGGTCCACCGTCGTGACGCTCACGCCGTGGCGTTCGAGGATCTTCTCGCTGTAGCGGACGGTGTTGAACGCGCCGGGACGGGCCCGACGGCGCCCAGGCGGACGCCGCGCAGGCCATTCACGACCCGGCAGACGCCGAGGAATTCGCGAAGGTCATCGCGGAAGGTCTCCGACGAGGGATGCTCCACGTGCCGGCGGGTCAGCGAGAAGGGGATGCCGGCCTGGACGAGGTTGTTGCAGGCGGAAATCTTGCCGCAGAATGCGTCCCGGCGCCGCGAGGGGTGAGCCCGCCGAGGTCGTCCGGATAGGCCTGGATGAGCACCGGCACGCCCAGGCCGGCGAGCTTCAGCGTGTCCGCCACCGCCTTCTCGTCGCCGAAATTTGGCAGGACGACGAGCACGCCGTCGATCTCGTCGCGATGCCGCCGGAACAGGTCGGCGCACTTGCGGGCGTCGGCGTGGGTCTGGAGGCCGCCGAGCTTGGAATCGTGCTCGCCGAGCTGGACGGCGCGGATGCCGAGCCCCTGGAATCGCGCCTCGATGTCGGCCCGCGCCTCGGTGACCAGGTGATCGGGGAAGAAGTCGCGGTTGCCGTAGAGGACGCCCAGCGTGGGCCCGGAGGGTCGTTTCCTCGTCATGATAGGCTCTCGGAGATGGTCCGGGGATGCATGAAATCTACCCGAGCAGTCCGCCGATCTCCACCACGTTCGCGTCAAATCCTCGCGGCGCACCGGGCGGCCCTCGGGCCCGGGATGTCCCCCGATCACCGGGCCTCGTCCTCGACCCGGACGAGGATGCGGGCCCGGCCGACGATCGCCGACAGGTCGATCGCGCCGTCCGGTCCCGGCGGGAGCTCGGTGCCGGCGACCCGCGCCGAGGTCGCCTTCCAGCCCTCCGGCAGCGGAGGCCGGACGAGCCATCGCGACGGCCGGCGCGAGGGCGCTTCGACGTCGAGACGCACCTCGCCCTCGCCGAGGCGCGACTCGGCCCGGAACGAGACGGGGCCGAATGCCGACGGCGCGCGCCCCACCTCGAGCACGGCCCCGTCGCGGAGCCATCGCCCCGGCGCCCCGTAGAGCAGGCGCAGCGTCTCCGGGCGGCCGTCGTCGTCGAGGTCCCAGTCCTGCACGAGGAGGTATCTCAGCGTCGTCAGGAACATCGCGTTGCTGGCGCTGTTGGGCGGCAGGTAGAACGATCGCCCCCACCGATCGCCGTGCAGGAGCTGCGACCCCTCGCCGCCGATGAAGGTCCCCCGGGTCATCGCCTGCGCCAGATGGCCGTAGAAGCCCACCAGCGCGCGGCCGCGGTCGTCGCGCCGCAGCAGGGCGAGCATGTAGCGCAGGCCGTAGAGGACGTTGACCCCCGGCATCTCGGCGAACGGGCCCTGGTGGGGCATGCTCCGGATCATCCCCATCGCGATCGCGCCGTGCTCCTGGAGGTAGCGGATCATCCACGTCTCGCGCTCGGACCCGGGCCCGAAGACGCCCGAGCCGATGATGTAGGGGGCCATCAGGTCGTAGTAGCTCCCCAGGCGGGTCGTCGTGAGCGTCGGGTAAGCCTTCTCGGCGCCGAACAGCGCGTTGGGGATGAACGGCGGCTCGACGTCGCGCCGCTCGCTCTGCGCGACCGCCTTGAGGATCGCCTCGCGGAACGACCGGGCCTCGCGCGCGAGCGCCTCGGAGCGCCCGTGCTGCCCCATGTCGGCGAGGACCGCCGCCATGTCGCGGAGGCCGCGCCAGCAGTTGGCGTTGGAGTTCAGCGCGTAGACGTTCTGGTCGATGTCGCCCGCGTAGCGGTCGGGGGGGAGCAGGCCGTTCTCCGCCTGCCGGCTGCGGAGGATGAGGTCGACGACCGGCGCCCAGGTTGGCTCCTTCGCCCGCAGGTACTCGGCATCGCGCATCACCCAGTAGTCATGCGACAGGAGTTGCAGCTTGTGGCCGGCGACGTGGAAGCGGGTCGCCTGCCGGTTGAAGTCGAGGAGGGGCCCGACCATCCCGCGGGCCTCGTCGGCGAAGCCGAACAGCAGCAGGCTGCGCGTGGCGTCGCCGCACTCGGCCTCGTAGAGGTGGTCGTAGACGTTGCCGACGCTGTAGTTCATGCGGTCGCCGTCGGCGATCAGGACGTTGCCGACGACGAGCGACCGCCAGGCGTCCTGGACGATCGGCTCGGGGATCGAGAGCCTCATCCCCCGCCCCAGGAGCGCCTTCCAGGCGTCGGCGCAGGCCCGCCTCTGTTCGTCGAAGGAGGAGGCGGTCGGCGGGGGGACGGTCCGGGTCGGAGGCCGCGTCGGGACGACCAGGACGGCACTCCCGCCGGGGTCCAGCTTCGCCCTCAGCGCGTGCTCCGCCTCGTCCCAGGCCCAGCGGCCGTCGTGGAGGACCAGGGGACGATCCCTGACGTCGGCGAGCGTCCCCTCGCCGGGGCGGATGACCAGGTCCGGGTCGAGCTGGGCCCGGACGGTGCCCGGGCCGCCGCGGACGGAGAACCGGACGAAGACCGCCCCGTGATCGGCCAGGTCCCCGGCGGCGGGCACGAAGGCCTCCTGTTCGTAGGAGACCGCCCCCCGCGTGTAAGCGACGCACACGATGGGCAGGAAACCCTCGGCGAAGCGCGGCCCGTCGAGCAGGGCCGGGTCGTCGCCGAAGTTCGCGCCCGGCTCGCCGACCAGGAAGTGGACGGGCGTGCCGACCTCGCGCCGACATGGGCCTCTGGTGGGCCCGGGCGTTGACGGCGGAGCCGTCGGCGACCCACCGCGCCTTGACCGGACCGGCCGGGGCGCCCAGGGTGACGGGATACACGCCGAAGTCGGCGTTGACGTAGCGCAAAGGTGGCAGGAGGTCCTTGAAGAACTCGTAGCTCGGCCCGTCCGGATGCTTCAGCGCGGCTTCACCCCAGGCATCCGTCCGCGACTCGACCACCTCGGCCGGCGTCGGCAGGCGATCCGCCGCGCGACCCGCCGGGGCTCCCGCCCCGAGGCCATCGCGGAGATCCCAAGGGAGGCGAGGAGACACAGCCCAGCCCATCGGCTAGCCACCGTCCCCGATCGTCGCGCTGAGGGCATGAAGAGTCTCCCGGGCGTGCCGGCCTCGGTCGGGGATCGGACCCCGTCGCGACCGCGCCGAATCCGATCCGGACGCCCTCCCCAGGGGGCCCCGAGTTTAGCAAGAACCGGGGCGGGCGACGACCGGGAGGCGGATGCCGGGGCGAAATCGGGATGAGACCCCGGGGGGCGCCTCGGGCGAGGAGGGTCCTCGACGACCGGCCCATCGTTCTTCCGGGGAGGGTGTCGAGTCGCGGTCGCGGTTGGCGATTCAGGGAGCAGCGACCGACGCGAAACGGGAGAGGCGCCCGTCACGACCGCCTGATGAAACGCGATACGAGGGGCCGACCCGGGCCGGGAGGGGGCGGATGCGCGCTCGATTGATCTCGCTGGATGAGGGGACGGACATCCCGGTCGGCGGGGGCCCGGTGCTCATCGGCCGCAATCCCCGGTGCGACGCCCGGCTCGAATCGATCCGCGTCTCCCGGCTCCATTGCTGCCTGGCCGCGGGGGATGGCGGGGTCCTGGTCCGCGACCTCCTGAGCACCAACGGGACCCGGATCAACGGCCAGCCGGTCGAACGCGGGCAGCTCCGGCCGGGCGACGAGCTGTCGATCGCCCACCTCCGCTTCCGCCTGGAAGACGAACCGGAGTGCCGCCCGCTCGACGGCCTCACCGAACGATCCCCCGCCCGGCCGCCCCTCCAGACCTGAGCGCCACCCTTCACGGCCGGCCGCGCGGTCGGCCGCCGGGCTTCAGTACGAGTCGGCCGAGACCACCTCGCCGCCGTTCCTCGTCCCGACGGCCCACCAGGCGTTGATGTTGACCGTACCCTTGATGGCGCGCGTCGAGCCGTCGAGGAAGAGGACGTTGACGATCCCCGGGTGGCGGCTGGAGGCCGTCAGGGCACCTTGCGCGTGGTTGTTGTCGGCGGCGCCGGAGGGGCTGCCACAGTTGGTCGTGAGGTGGATGTACCCGAAGGCGCAGCTCAGCCCGTTGGGCGGCATGACGTGGCTGTAGCACGTGTTGGCGTTGAGCATCGAGAACCAGAAGCCGCCGGTGGCGCCGAGGGGGGCGATGCCCGCCGTCTGTGCGTTAGTCGCGTTGCACTGGCTGTAGTACGTGGCGGGGCTCGTGTTCGCGTCGGCGGGCTGCGCGACGTTGAACCACGAGGACGACGGGGACAGGTTGTCGCGCTGCGTGGTCAGGGCCAGGACGCTGCCGTCGCCGATCCCCTTGACCCGCTCGCTGTAGGCGGCCGTATTGCTCGTGCCGTCGGTGACGTCCCTGAACCCGAGGCCGCCGGGGAGGGGCTGCTCGGGGCCGCCCCCGAACGGGCCGCTCGGGTAGCACGAGTAGCGCACCGGGATCGATCCCCAGTTGCCGCAGTAGTTGTTGTGCCCGTTCTGGTTGCTCAGCCGGTCCACGTCGGAGGGGCAGAGGAAGATGCTGAGAGTGTTCCGGAAGACCGTCGAATTCAAGGGATTGACGGGGCTGGACGGGCCGGCGCCGTTGATGACGGTGTTGGCGAAGTTGAGCGCATTGTACATGGCGCCCTGCTCGATGTATTGCAGGAGCATCGAGTTGGTCGACCACTGGTTCCAGGTCCCCTTGAAATCATACCCGAAGGGGAATGAGGTATTGACCTGGGCGTAGTTGTGGATGGCGAGGCCGATCTGCTTGAGGTTGTTGACGCACTGGCTCCGCCTTGCCGCCTCGCGCGCCGCCTGCACCGCGGGCAAGAGCAGGCCGATCAGCACGGCGATGATCGCGATGACGACCAGCAATTCGATCAGCGTGAAGCCGCGGCGACGGGATTGGTGGACCATGGCGCAAGGCTCCGGCTCGGGGGAGAGAGAGGGGCGGAGGGCGATCCATTCTCGACGTCGGGAATGTGAAGGTGGCCTATCATCCTTATCTATTACACGAGGACAACGGCGCAATCAAGGCGTTCATCCACGCAATCCCGGCCAGCCCGGACCTCGACGCCCGAGCGAGGACCGCCCCAAAGTTTGCGGCCATCTCGACCGGCATGCGTTATGATGGGCCGTCGGTTCCTCGGGCCCGTGCGGGCGGATCGGATCATGGACAAGACGCGCCTCGGATTGATCGGCGTCGGCCTGCTGGGGGGGGCGATGGCGGAGCGGCTCGTGGGCCGCGGCGTCGGCGTGCTCGGCTCGGACCTCGACCCGTCGCGGCGCGAGGCGCTGCGAGGGATGGGCGGCGAGGTCGCGCCATCGGCCTGCGAGGTCGCCCGGTCGTGCGATCGCGTCATCCTCAGCCTGCCGACCAGCGACGTGGCCGCCGAGGTGGTCGCCCAGGTCGAGGCGTCGCTCCGGCCGGGGGCGACGATCATCGACACCACGACGGGAGAGCCGGCCGATGCTGTCGCGATGGGCGCGAGGCTGGCGGCGAGGGGGGTCGCCTACCTCGACGCGACGGTCTCCGGCTCCAGCGAGCAGGCCCGCCGCGGCGAGGTGGTCGTCATGGTCGGCGGCGACCCGCGGTCGTTCGCCGACTGCCGCGACGTCTTCGACGCGATCGCCCGCGCCGCGTTCCACGTCGGGCCGGTCGGGGCCGGGGCGCGGATGAAGCTGGCGACCAACCTCGTGCTGGGCCTGAACCGCGCGGCCCTGGCCGAGGGGCTGGCGTTCGCCCGCAGGATGGGGCTCGATCCGTCGCTGACGCTTGAGGCTCCTCCGCGCGGGGGCGGCCTATTCCCGGATCATGGACGCCAAGGGCCCGAAGATGATCGTGGGCGACTTCACCCCCCAGGCGCGGCTCTCGCAGCACCTGAAGGATGTCCGGCTGATCCTCGCCGAGGCGAGGCGCGCGGGGGCCGCGACGCCTTTGTCGGAGGTCCATCGCGGGCTGCTCGAGGCGGCGGAGGCCGCCGGCTTCGGCGGCGCCGACAACAGCGCAATCATCCGCGCCTTCGAACCGGGCGACCCGCCCGCACCGTGATCGATCGGTCGTCGACGAGACACTCCCCAACCCTGGCCCCGACCGCGAGCCCCTCGATCATGTACGGACTCCCCCTGGCCGACGTCGCGGTCCTGGTCGTCTACCTGCTCGGTACGACCGCGCTGGGGATCTGGGTCGGGCGGCGGTCGCGCACCGTCGCCGAATACTTCATGCCGCGCAAGTTCAGCAAGCCGGTCATGATCATGTACGCCTTCGGGACGGGGACCGCCTCGGACCAGGCGGTGACGGTGGCCGCGGCGACGTTCCGCTACGGCCTGTCGGGCATCTGGTACCAGTGGCTCTGGCTGTTCGCCACGCCGTTCTACTGGATGATCGCGCCGATCATGCGGCGGTTCCGCGCCATCACCACGGCCGACGTCTACGAGCTGCGGTTCGACCGCGGCGTGGCGCGGCTGTTCGCCGTGCTGGGGATCGTCAGCATGACGGTCAAGATGGGGGTCCTGCTCAAGGGGTCGTCGTCGCTGCTCCAGGGATGCACCGACGGCCGGATGGACGCCGGCGCGGCGATGCTGGCGATGTGCGTGCTGTTCGTCCTCTACGGGACGATCGGCGGGCTGACCTCGGTGATCCTGACCGACTTCGTCCAGGGCCTGCTGACGATCCTCTTCTCGTTCATGCTCCTGCCTTTGGTGATGCACGCCGTCGGCGGGATGGCGGGGATCAGGCAGACGATCCGCGACCCGTCCATGTTCTCGCTGGTGGCGCCGGGGAAGATCGGGGCGTTCTTCATCGTGATGTACGGGGTGCAGGCGCTGGTGGGGATCGTGGCCCAGCCGTTCGTGATGGGGACCTGCTCGGCGGGCAAGTCGGAGATGGACGGCCGGGTCGGCTTCATGGGGGGCAACTTCGTCAAGCGGCTCTGCACGATCGGCTGGTGCCTGACGGCGCTGGCGGCGGTGGCGTGGTACCTGGGCCGAGGGGTCAGCCCCTCGGGCCGGAACCCGGACCGCATCTACGGCGACCTGGCGCGGGGCCTGCTCCCGCCGGTCGCGCCGGGGCTGCTGGGCCTGTTCGTCGCGTCGATGCTCGCCTCGGTGATGAGCTCGTGCTCGGCCTACATGATCACCTCGTCGGCGCTGTTCACCGAGAACCTGTATCGCCCCTACGTGCGGGGCCGCTCCCCGCGCATTACATCGCGGCGTCGCGGGTGGTGTCGGTCCTGGTGGTCGTCGGCGGGCTGGCGTTCGCCTTCCGGCTGACGAGCCTGGTCGCGGGGCTGGAGATCTGGCTGAAGATCGCGCCGATGCTGGGCATCGCCTTCTGGATGGGGCTGTTCTGGCGGCGGATGACGGCCGCCGGCGCCTGGGCCTGCGCCCTGGCCGGCTTCGGCACCTGGTTCCTCACCACCAGGGCCCCTGTCGTCGCCTGGCTCGAGAAGTTACCCTACGCCGGCGCCCTGCGGTTGACCTGGGAGGACGCGCCGGGCCAGGTGGCCGAGCTCTACGAGCCCTGGCTGATCGTCTTCTACACGTCCGCCGCGGTCATCGCCGGGATCGTCGTCAGCCTGCTCACGAAGAGGGCCGACGCCGAGCAGCTCGACCGCTTCTACGCGCTGGTCAAGACGCCCACGAGGCCCGGCGAGCAGGTCGAGCGGCCGTGCACGCTCCCGCCCGGGACGGCGGTGCCGGACCGGCCGATGCTCCTGACCGCCTTCGGCCTGGAGGTGCCGATGCCCTCGCGGACCTCGCTGGTCGGCTTCGCGGCGGGATGGGTGCTGGTCGCGGCCCTCATCGCGGGCTTCGTCTGGTTCGTGCGCGGATGACTCCGCTCCTCGGCATGGCGGCAGGCCGTCGACGGAGGGCCGGACGGAGGGCCCGGGGTCATCGGCCATCGGGCATCGGCTTGTCGCCATCGCGGGCCCGATCGGGATTCGTCCCGGGCCGGGCCTCCAGCCGATCGGCCTCGTCGCCGCGGCCCGTCGAGCGGAGCAGCGCGGCGAGCTGCGCGACCGCCTCGGCCCGCTTGGGATGGTCCGGGGGGAGGACGCGCCCGCGAATCTCCACGGCGCGGCGGAGGAGGTGCTCGGCCTCGTCGGCGCGGCCGTCGGCGGCGTCGATGGCGGCGAGGTGGGCCAGGCTCTCGGCGACCTCGGCGTGCGACGGCCCGTAGGCGGCCTCTCGGATCGCCAGCGCGCGCGCCGCGAGCGCCTCGGCCGCCTTGGGGTGGTCCCGGCCGCGCTCGACCTCCGCGAGCGTGTCGAGGCTGTACGCCAGGTGCGGGTGCCCCGGCCGCAGCACCTTCTCGCGGATCGCCAGCGATCGCCGCGCGATCGGCTCGGCGGTCGCGTAGTGGCCGCGCTTGCAGGCGATCGCGGCCAGGTTGTTCAGGCTGGTGGCCACCTCGGGGTGCGACGGCCCGAATGCCTTCTCGCGGATCGCCAGCGCCCGGCGCCCAGCGCCTCGGCCTCGGCCAGGCGGCCGGTCTCGCCGTAGAGCAGCGCCAGGCCGTTCATCGCCTCGGCCACGTCGGGGTGCGACGGCCCCAGCGCCGCCTTGTCGATGTCGAGCGCCCGACGGTACAGGGGCTCGGCCTTCTCCGCCTCGCCGAGCGAAGCCGCGATGATCGCCAGGCTGTAGAGCGTCCTGGCGACGGCCGGATGGTCGGGCCCGCGCACCTTCTTCCAGATCGCCAGGGCCCGCTCGTGGAGCGCCTCGGCGTCGCGATAGCGGCCCTGCTCTCGGGAGACGATCGCCAGGTTGTTCAGGCCGCGGGCCACGTCGACGTGGTCGGCCCCCAGCACCTTCTCCTTGATCTCCAGCGAGCGGCGCAGGAGGCGTTCCGCGTCGGCGTACCGCCCCTGGACACAGAGGACATCGGCCAGGTTATTGAGCGACTGCGCGACGTCCGGGTGGTCGGGCCGAGCGCCTTCTCGCGGAGCGCCAGCGCCCTGCGGTGGAGCGATTCGGCCTCGGCCAGTCGCCCCCCCGCGCACGCCAGGACGGCCAGGCTGTTCAGGTCGGAGACGACGTTCGGGTGCTCCTTCCCCTGCGCCTCCTCGCGGATGGCCAGGGCCCTGCGGATCAAGGGCTCGGCCTGGGCATAGCGCCCGGTCGAGAAATAGAGCGACGCCAGGTCGTCGTAGCTCGCCGCCATCACGACCGCGCGGCCGGGCAGGGACCGGCTCACGGCGAGCTCGTCCTTGAAGAGCCGCTCGGCCTCCGCGAAGTTCCCCCGCTCCAGGGCCTTGGAGCCGGCGTCGTGGAGGTCCCGCCACCGCGCCTCCTGGTCCTGGGCCCTCGCCGATCGGGGCACGAGGGCCATCCCCGAGACGAGGACCAGCCACGCCGGAAGCCAGATCCTGCCTCGCCACATCGGGCCGCCCCCTGTCGGATGCGATCATCGCGGATGGATCGTCTCCGGGCCATGCCCGGCGTCGGCCGCGGGAGGAGTCGGGATCGGGGGGACCGCTCGCCGCCGTCGTCGCGGAGGTCGCCCGGAGGGCCGTGCCTCCGGGTTATGACGACGGCCGGATTTCGGGGGGAAGGGGACGCGACGCGCGATCGTCGCGACCTGCCCCTATCATACACGAGACGGGCCCGGATGAGGGGGAAAAATGCTAGGCTTCCGCCTCGACCGGGTTCTCGAGCGTGCCGATCCCCTCGATGGTCGCGCGGAGGATGTCGCCGGGCCTCAGGTAGGTCTCGGAGGCCGACCCCACCCCCGACGGCGTCCCCGTCGAGATGATGTCGCCGGCTTCGAGCGTCACGAACGCCGAGATGAAGGCGATGATCGCGGCGACCGGGAAGATCATCTGCGAGGTCGAGCCCCTCCTGCTTCGGGTCGCCGTTGACCGTCAGCGAGACGGCCAGGTCCTGCGGGTCGGCGACCGTGTCGGCCGACGCGATGCACGGGCCGACCGGGCAGAAGGTGTCGTGCCACTTGCCGTGCTGCCAGTCGAAGAAGCGGTCCCGTTCGCGGGCCTTGCGGCCCGGGTTGGGCCGGAACCGGCGGTCGCTGATGTCGTTGATCACGGTGTACCCGGCGACGTACCCCAGCGCCTCCGACTCCTCGACGTCGCGGCAGCGGCGGCCGATCACCACGCCGAGGCTCGCATTCCCAGTCGACGTGGTCGGGCGAGGCCCGCGGCAGGACGACCGGGTCGCCGGGGTGGGTCAGCGTGGTCGTCGGCGGCTTCATGAAGACATAGGGGAAGGTCTCGCCCCGCTCGGCGGCGACCCCGCCCCGCTCGATGACGTGCTCGGCGTAGTTGCCCGCCAGCAGGAGGAGCTTGCGGGGGGCGGCGATCGGCACGAGGAGCTGGACCTCCTCGACGGGGATCGCCAGCTCGCCCCGGTTGACCACGTCGAGCCCGTCGACCCACTCCGACAGGTCGAGCACGGCGCGGCGCGTCGCGCCGTCGGGAGGGAGCAGGTTGAGCAGGTCGGTCGTCGCGGGGAGGATCAGGTCGACGCCCTCCGCCTCGCCGTAGTACTCGGCCGCCTGGTCGATGGGGATGACCCGGTCGTCGTCGTAGAAGCCCGACAGGACCACGTCATCGAGACGGAACCGGCAGAGTCGCATGGTCGAGCCTCCTCGGCCCGCCGAGATTGGTGTGAAATCAGATATGAATACGACACTCGCGATCGCGGGACATGACTCCCGGTCGCCCGGAGGCGAGCGTAAGATATCCCGCCCGCGGCCCCGCCACAACGGGCCGCCGCGAATTGCCCCCGTCACGCGTGCCCGTGCGGGGGCCCGGCCATCGCGCGGCGGACGGCGGCGAGCAGGGTCGCGTCGTCCGACTCGTCCACGGCGCGGAGGTCGAGCAGGACCGCACCCCCCTGCACCCGCGCGACGACCGGCGGGTCGCCCAGCCGCAGGGCCCGCGCCAGGGCCCCTTCCGAGCCGCAGGGCCCCGGATAGGGGGGGGCGATCCGGACGGCCGCCGTCGCGATCGGCTCGACCGGGGCGCTGCCGCCACCGAGATACGCCGTCTCCTCCACGGCCGTGACATCCAATCCCGGGTCGTCGCGCAGCGCCACGGCCAGCCGCCCCGCGCGCCCGGCCAGCGACCCGACCGGGGCGCCCAGCAGCGACCAGAGCGGCACTCGGCGGGCGGCGCGGTCGGGGTCGAGCATCAATCGCAGGGTCGCTTCGAGCGCGGCCAGCGTCATCTTGTCGACGCGAAGCGCCCGCATCAAAGGATCGGCCTCGACCCGCTCGACCGCCTCCCGCTTCCCCACCAGCAGCCCGCACTGCGGGCCGCCCAGGAGCTTGTCGCCCGAGAACAGCACGAGGTCGGCCCCCGCCGCGAGCGACCCGGCGACCGTCGGCTCGCCCGCCGGGCCCGGAGGCCGGCCGGGCCCGAGCGCCCCGGAGCCGATGTCGTCGATCGCCCAGATCCCCTTCGCATGCGCCAGCGCGGCCAGCGCGGCGATCGCGACCGATTCGGTGAAGCCGACGATCCGGTAGTTGCTCGCGTGGACGCGGATCAAGGCGGCCGTGTCGGGCCCGATCGCCGCCTCGTAGTCGGCCAGGCGGGTCCGGTTGGTCGTCCCGACCTCGCGCAGACGCGCCCCCGAGGTCGCGAACACCTCGGGGAGCCGGAAGCTGCCGCCGATCTCGACGAGCTGCCCGCGCGAGACGACCACCTCGCGCCCGGAGGCCAGCGCCGCAGCGCCAGGACCGTGGCGGCGGCGTTGTTGTTGACCACGGCCGCCGCCTCGGCGCCGGTCAATCGGCGCAGCAGATCGGCCACGCCCGAGGTGCGCCGGCCCCGTTCGCCCGTCTCCAGGTCGATCTCCAGGTTGCAATAGCCCCTCGCCACCTCGGCGACCGCCTCGACGGCCTCGGCCGCCAAAGGGGCCCGGCCCAGCCCGGTGTGGAGCAGGATGCCCGAGGCGTTGATGACCCTCCGCAGCGCCGGCCTCTCGTCGGTGAGGATCGCCCGCGCCCTTCGCGCCAGGCTCGTCGGATCGACGTCCGCCTCGCGCCCGCTCGTCAGCAGGCCCCTCGCCTCGTCCAGCGCCCTGCGGACCGCGGATAGGGTGGCCTCGCGGCCTCGCGATTCCACCCCTTCGGCGAGGGCGGGGTCATCGAGGACCGCGTTGACCGGAGGCAGGCCGCGCAGGGGATGGTCGCTCACCGGGTCCCCCTGGACATGGCGTCTGGATCTGTCATCATGGGTTGATGGCCCCCTCGATGACGCGAAGGGAAGTCCGTCCCGCCCCCCACCCCCCCTCGGGTCGACGCCGCCTCCTCATCCCCGTCTCCCGATCCCGAGAGGCCCTCTGATGGCGCCCAGGCGTCGCGGTTTCACGCTGATCGAGCTGCTGGTGGTGATCGCGATCATCGCGGTCCTGATCGCGCTGCTGCTGCCCGCGGTGCAGGCGGCGCGCGAGGCGGCCAGGCGCGTCCAGTGCACCAGCCACTTGAAGCAGATCGGGCTGGCCATGCACAACTATATCTCCAGCAACTTCACCCTCCCGCCGACCGGCGGGGTCGATGCGAACGACAAGACGGGCAGCGCGGCCGGCGCCCTGGTGCCGCAGACCGCATCGGCCAAGGTCCGCCTGCTCGCCTTCATGGAGCAGCAGGCGTTGTACAATGCCTACAACTTCATGCTGGGCGACGTCTTCGCCGCGGGCTCGGCGGGCGCGGGCACGATGCAGAACGCGACGGTCATCGGCACGGTGATCTACGTCTACCTCTGCCCCTCGGACCCCAACCCGGGCAACACGGGCCCCATCTGGGGGACCACCGGCACCCGGGTCGCGACCACCAACTACCCGATCAACGGCGGGACGAACCGGATCTATTCCGGCAACCACGTCAACGGCGCGGCCTGGTATCTCGGCGGCAACCCCGACTTCGGCAACCGCGTCACGCTGGCCGGCGTCACCGACGGGACGAGCAACACGGCCGCCTTCAGCGAGTGGGTCAAGGGGAAGGCCAACGACCCGCCCAACATCCCCCCCGGCAGGAACTCGACCTACCTCGTCCCGTCGCTCAACAATCTGGGCCCCCTGGGCGATTACAGCGCGTGCACCGCCGTCTCGGCCGAGAAGTGGGACTACAAGGGGGAATACTGGAGCATCCAGGACACCGGCCGAGGCGGGCCTTACTATCACATCATGCCCCCCAACAAGCCGGCCTGCGACGATGGCGGCTCGGGGACGATGAGCGATTCGGGCACCGGCTCGATCGACTCCTTCATCGGCCCGAGCTCGTTCCACCCGGGCGGCGTGGGCGTGCTGTTCCTGGACGGCTCGGTCAAGTTCATCAAGGATGGCATCGCCCTGAACGTCTGGAACGCCCTCGGCACCGCGGCCGGCGGCGAAATCATCGGCGCCGACGCCCTCTGACCCGCCGCCCGGGATGGAGTGGCCGCGACCGAACCGTCTCGCCTCTCCGACTTCGCGAATCATCACCATGTCGAGCCGATCACACTAATCATGTTCGATGGGGGTCGCCGCGCGGCGATCGCCCAGCCGCCGCGCGTCCCCCTCGCGGACCGTCAGCCCGATCCGGTCGAGGTACTCGCCGATCGGCACGGCGAACTTGCGAGAGGTGCCCAGCAGGTCGCGGATCTCGGCCATCGTGACCGTCGAGCCGTCGGCCAGGCGGTCGGCGACGCGACGCCGCATCGCGGCCTCAATATCATAATCGAGGAAAAGGCCCGGTCCGATCTCCATAATCCGCTCCTCGTCGCACAAAAGGGCGAGCAGGTCGGGGACGACCGTCGCGCGGGCCCCGGCCGAGGCCGCCAGCTCGTCGGCGACCGGGGGCGACAGGCCGCCGGCGCGGATGGCCGCGGCCAGCTCGCCCTTGAGACGGCGCTCGCCCTGGCTCAGCTTCGGCTCGTGCCCCTTCAGCGCGACCGTCCGCGCGTCGCAGACCACCCGCCCTTGCTCCCGGAGCCGTTCGACGATCGCGGCGATCAGCGCGTCCCCCTCGACGTCGGGCAAGGCCGCGACCAGGTGGGCCCGGGGATCGCCGTCTGCCTCGGGCGCGCCGCGTGCAATCGGCCCAGGGCGCGGAGGACGCGGTCCTCCAGGTCGGCCGCGAACTCGGCGAGCACCCGCACCGTCCGCCTCGGGCCCAGGGGCAGCTCGACGAGGTCCCCCGATCCCGAGAGGCGTCCCAGCGCCTCGGGGACCCCCTCCACGGCGATGCCGGTCATCCGGCAAAGCCCGCGCTCGGACCACGGCCGGAGCCTCTGGAAGGCGAGCGCCGCGGCCAGACGCTCGGACGGGTCGGATGAGCGGAGCCGCCCGAGCCGCGCGATCGCCGCCGGGTCGCGGCGCCTGATGCGGCGGGCCGACGGCTGGAGCACCCGGCCGCCCCCGAGCGTGGCCGGCGGGCTCTCCTCGCGGACCACGAAGGGTTGCCCGTAGACCGCGACGATCGGCTCGGCCAGGAAGAGCTGCGCGAGCCCCGATTCGCCCGGCCCGAGCCCGTTCGCCTCCAGCAGCGCCAGGGAGGCCGTGACCTCGGCCGTCCCGAGGTGCAGGCGATACCGGCCGCGGTGCCGGAGCGGTCGCGGGGCGTCGTCCGAGGCGCGGACCTCGGCCGACAGGACTCGCGTCGCCTCCAGGTAGCCGGGCGCGCGCCAGCTCCTGGCCGCGGCGGACCTCGGCGTGGTGGACGCCGACCACGTTGATCGCCGCCCTCGCCCCGCGGCCGACCCGCTCGACCGGCCGGTCGTGCCTCTGGAGGCCGCGGACCCGCACCGATCGGCCGTCGGGGAGCCACTGCAGCTCGGCGCCGACGGCGACCGACCCCGAGGCGACCGTCCCGGTCACGACCGTCCCGTGCCCGGCGATCGTGAAGCGCGATCGATCGCCATCCGGAACAGGCCGGGGTCGTCGCGGGCCGTCGCGCCCGGGCGAGGCGGCCGAGCGCCTCGCGGAGCGCGTCGATCCCCAGGCCGGTCGCCGCCGACGTCCGGACGACCTCCGCCCCCTCCAGGAACGTGCCGGCGACCAGACCTCGCACGTCGTCCTCGACCATCGCGACCCAGTCGGGCTCGGCCAGGTCGCACTTGGTCAGCGCGACCACGCCCCCCGACAGCCCGAGCAGGCGGAGGATCTCCAGGTGCTCACGCGTCTGGGGCATCACCGAGTCGTCGGCCGCGACGACCAGCATCGCCAGGTCGAGCCCCGATGCGCCGGCCAGCATGTTGCGGATGAACCGCTCGTGACCCGGCACGTCGATCAGGGCCAGGTGGCACTCGCCCAGGTCGAGCGCGGCGAACCCCAGGTCGATCGTGATGCCCCTCTGCTTCTCGGCCGGCAGGCGGTCGGTGTCCACCCCCGTCAGCGCCTTGACCAGCGCCGTCTTGCCGTGGTCGATGTGCCCCGCCGTGCCGAGGACCAGGTCGCGGTGTCCGGCCATGCGTCCATCATGGGTCATCGCGACCGGAGCGGCCAGGGGGCAGTGATCTGCGGCGTCCCGAAGGGGCGTCAGGCATCTTACCTATCTTCCGTTTCGGTTCGTTCGGCGCCGAGCCGGAATCGGGGATACGCACCATCGGGAGAGGAGGAAGGCATCTTGCCCAGCTTCCGTTTCGGTTCGTTCGGCAGAGGCCGTGAGCCGGGCGGGCGGCCAGAACGCGAGGAGACGTCATTTTACCCATGATGCCGTTGGCTTCGTTTCGGGAAATCGGGTGGTCGTCCTCGCATGATTCGCCCAATCTGATGTATTTCAATAATTTGTGCTTCTCTAACGAGTCGTTGCCTTCGCTACGGGAAATCTGAGGTCGTCCCCCGTCATCTTACCCAGGATACCGTTGGCTTCGTTTCGGATTCCTCGTGGTCCGCGATCCGTCGCCGTCGATCGGGCGAGAGTGAAATCGCCCAGAGTCCCATTGGCTTCGTTTCGCACGCGAGGCATCGGGCCGATTCGTCGGGTCGATTCGGTTCGTTCGATAACTTGCCCAGAGTCCCATTGGCTTCGTTTCGTCGCGATCGACGCAAACCGGAGTTGGGTTCGCTCGGCGCGATCGGACGCCGATCCGTAGGGCGTGTGGAACACGCCGTCCGGGCGTCCGAAGATGACGTGTTCCACACGACCTACGAGTTCTCAAAGAGCCGTCACGCGCAGGCCGCCCCTATCATCATCGAGATCGGCGGGCGGGGCGTCCTGAAATCCCGGCACGGCCGCGGAATTCCTGAGGCTGGGGAGGGTCGCCATCGCATCCGAGGCGACGCGCGCGGATCAAGGGCCCGCCCTCTCGCGGGGATACGTCGATTGGCAGCGGTCGGCGCGCGAATCCGGCTTGACCCGGATCGGCGGAAGGCCGATACTCGGGCCACCAAGCGAGCTCCGCCCGGGATGGACGGCCGGTGCGGACGACAGCCCGATCGGTCACGGAAGACGAGACACCATCGTGAAACCCGCCACGCCCCCCGCGAGACGGTCCCGCTCGACCCATCCTCTCGCACCTCCAGGCCGCGGGCCGCTCCGGGCCATCGCGACGAGGTCGCATCCGAACGCCGCGCCACTCGGCCTCCCGCGCCCGGACCGGGCGCCGCTTCCCCGGGCGGGCCGAGGGCCCCGGGGGCCGGAGTCTCCGGTCCCTGCGCGGCAGCGATCCCCCGCGCCTCACCTCGTCGCAGCGGGCGCCTGACCGGCCGGGGCGGGCGCAGGATCGTCGGCGGACACTCCTCCGGGGCGTTGAGGGCGGTCGCTACCATGATGGTCTCGAACTCGTTCCTGCTGATCTTCTCCGTCGCCTTCATGGGGTGCGTGCTGGCGACCCCGGTGGTGACGCGGATCGCCGTCTGGGCCGGCGCGATCGACCGGCCCGACCAGTTCCGCCGCATCCACAAGGGGGCCACGCCGCGGCTCGGCGGCCTCGGGCTCGCCTTCGGCGTGGCGGCGGGGATCGCCGTGGTCGGGTTCGGCGGCTACCTGACCGGCTGGCCCGGGTTCGCCGAGTGGTGGTCGCACCAGGCCGCGGTGCTCGTCGCCGCCGCGATCGTCCTGATGGTCGGGTTCGTCGACGACACCCGCGCCATGGGCCCGCGGATGAAGCTCGCCGGCCAGACGCTCGCCGTCCTGGTCCTGTTCGCCGGGGGCGTGCGGATCACCGGGTTCGAGCTGTTCGGGCTGGCCGCCGACCTGAACCGGCCGGGGCTGGAGCTCGCCGTCGCGGGGCGGACGGTCGCCGTCGGGCTGCCGTCCCTGGCCGTCACGCTGTTCTGGTTCCTGGGGTGCATGAACGTCTGGAACCTGATCGACGGGATGGACGGCCTGGCCTCCGGCGTCGGCCTGCTGGTCAGCGGCACGCTCACGCTGGTGGCGATCGCGCACAACAACGTCGGCGTGGCGATCATGGCGGCGGCTTTGGCCGGGAGCCTCGCGGGCTTCCTGCTCTACAACTGGCACCCCGCCTGCATCTTCCTGGGCGACAGCGGCAGCCTTCTGATCGGCCTCTTGATCGGGATCATCGGCGTGCAGGGGATGAGCAAGGGGCCCTCGACGATCTCGATCCTCTTCCCGATCCTGGCGATGGGCCTGCCGATCACCGACACGGCGATGGCGATCTTCCGCCGCTGGGTGCGGAACCTGCCGCTGAGCGCCGCCGACCGCCGGCACGTCCACCACCTCCTGATCGGGCTGGGGCTCGAACCCGAGGCAGGCGGCGCTCTTGCTCTACTGCTTCTCGGGGTTCCTCTGCGGCGCGGTGCTGCTGGGCGTGGCGCTGCGCAACGAGGCGCTGGCGCTGGTGCTGGGGATCGCCGGCTGCCTGGCGTTCCTGCTGATCCTGACCAGCCGGCTCGACGAGCTGGCCAACCTGCGGGGCGACCTCCACGAGCGCCTGGCGAGGGGCCGCCAGGAGCGGTTCGCGGCCAAGCTGACGTGGGAGGCGATCCAGCGGATCGAGCTGTGCAACGGCCTGGCCGCGATCCGCGCCATCCTGGAGCAGACGGCGCACAAGCTCGGCTGCGACGCGGTCGGCCTCCACTGCACGCGGTCCGGTCTCGATGTCCCCATGGCCGGCCCTTCGAGGCTCGGGTGCCATGCCCACGTCCGCGTGAGCATGCCTCGCGGGCCCGGACATGCCCACGCGGACGTGGGCATGGCACCCGACCCGGTGGCCCACCCGGGCGAAATCCGCCCTCGGGGCGACGTCGCGGCGGTGTCGGCCCCCTCGGCCGTTTTCCGAATCACCAGTGGCCAGGACCTGCACCTCACCGTCGCGCTGCACCCGGCGCCCGACTCGACCCTGGCGGCCGACATCGCGTTCCGGTTCCTCCAGCGCCTCGCGCTGGCCACCGCCGAGCGGATCGAACGGCTGCTGGCGGACGACGCGGGCGACGGCGACGACGCGGCGGGCACGCCCCCCGCGCCCGGCCCGAGGCGCGGGTCGGGGCGGCCGGAGGCGGAGACGACGCCGGTGCTGGCCTTCACCTCGTCGCCATCCCTGTCGCGCACCTCGACGAGCTGGCTCCGGGTCGCCCTGGGATGGGGCGCGAGGCCGGTGGCGCATCACACCCCGTTCGGTGACGAGTGACCGGACCCGGAGCGGAACGACTCATGGACGGAATCCAGCCCTATGTCGCCGCGGCGCCCCCCGGCCCGCCCCGGCCCCCGCGCACGGCCTGACGGCGCACGTCCAGCCGCCCGCCCACCCCCATCCCGGGGGCGCGCCGGCCAAGTCCCCCTCCGACTACATCCGCGCCCTGAGGCGGAGGGCCTGGCTGGTGCTGGCCGTCGGCGTGCCCCTCGCCGTGGCCGGGGCGGCGTGGGTCGTGCGGATGCCGAACATCTACCGCGCCTCGGCGCAGATCCTGATCGAGCCTCCGCAGTTCGACCCGGTCCTGTCGACGCTCCTGTCGACCAGCGTCGGGCACCACGACGCCGAGGCGGCGGAGCGGTACGTCCCGAACCGCCTGGCGATGCTGCGGAGCAAGCCCCTGGCCGAGGAGGTCGTCAACGACCCCGCCGTGGCGCCCCCCGGCGGCGCGGCCCCCGACGCGGCCGACGCGCTCGTCGCGAGCCTCCAGGCGCGCCCCGTCGCCGGCACCAGCGGCTACGTCACCGTCACGCTCGAAGGGCCCGACCCCGCCCGCGCCGCCAAGCAGCTCACGCTCCTGCTGGAGGCGTTCCAGAGGAGGGCCAGGGACGAGAACCTCAGCCGGGTCGACGCCTCCAAGGTCTACGCCCAGGAGAGCTTCAACAAGCTCAATGCCGACCACCAGAAGCTCAACGAGAAGATCCTCGACGTGCTCCGGACCTCGGAGACGGTCGGCCCGGGGGGCAAGAACATCAAGCAGGGGCAGTACGAGATGTACACCGCCATGCTCGCGCGGAAGCGCGAGCGGGTCGGCGAGCTCCAGCAGCAGTCGATCCTGTCGCAGGCCGCGGCGGGCCGGATGGGGATCGGCGACGTGTCGGCCCGCGAGGTCCAGATCGAGAAGCTGGAGGAGGCCCGCGCGACGCTCACGGACAAGATGCAGCACCTGAAGAGGACGGCCCGCTACTTCGACACCGACCCCTCGGCCCGCGCCCTGGCCGCGAGGCTGCGCCCGGTCATGGACAAGCTCACGCGGCTGCGGTCGATCCCCGAGAGGGCCCCGGCGGCCGACCCGTATGAGGTGATGATGGAGGCGACCCGCGCCGAGATCCTCGCCGACGAGCGCGCCGCCAGGGCGCTGCTGGCCGAGCTCCAGGCGTCGATGCCCGAGCACCAGAAGTTCCTCGACATGCTCGACCAGCAGAAGCAGATGGTCGGGCGGATCGCGACGATGCAGACGAAGCTGTCGGACTTCGAGTTCGTGTCGCGGTCGATGAAGAACCCGGTCACGATCCCGCCGACCGTCGCCGAGCCGTCGGCCCCGGTCCGTCCGAAGCGGGCGCTGTACCTGGCGGCCGTGCTCGTGCTGAGCTTCGGCCTGGGGATCGGCCTGGTCTGCCTGCTGGAGCACGTCGACCACTCGGTGAAGATGCCCGAGCAACTGACGGCGGGCCTGGCGCTGCCGCTGTTCGGCGTGGTCCCTCGGATGCGGCGGCACCGCGGCCTTGCACCGCGGCGGGCACCTCTGGACGCCGGGCGCGCCCGGGTCGATCGAGGCCGACGCCTACCGCAACCTCCGCGCCAGCCTGCTGGGGGTCGCCGACCGTCGCGGGCCGATCGTGACCCTGCTGGTCACCAGCGCCAAGGCGGGCGAGGGCAAGAGCACCACGGCGCTGAACCTGGCCGCCACCTGCGCCCGCGCCGGCGAGCGCACGCTGCTGATGGACGTCGACCTCCGCCGCCCCAGCCTGGCCGACGTCTTCCACGAGGCCGACGACGACGAGAGGCCCAAGCTCGGCTTGGTCGACGTCCTCCGCGGCGAGCTCCCCTGGCAGCGCACCGTCGCGCGGACCGACATCCCCGGGCTCGACTTCCTGCCGACCGGCGACACCCGCGACGTGCCGATCGAGGTGCTCGGCACGCTCGAAGCTGCGGCAACTGCTGATCGCGCTATCGAGCCACTACGACCGCGTGATCCTCGACGGACCGGCGATCCTCGGCCTGGCCGACTGCCGGATGCTCGGCCGCGTGGTCGACGCGGCGCTGCTGGTCGTGCGCTCGGGGTCGCAGGAGCTGAGGCCGCTGCGGCACGCCAAGGCGATGCTCGAGCAGTCGCACGTCCACATCGCGGGCGTCGTCTTCAACGGCCTCTACGAGGACCTCAAGAACTGGTCGAGCTACGGCCCGCTCTCGCCGCAGGGCTACGGCGGGACCGCCCTCGCCGCGCCCCGCCTGGCGGGCTCCTCGTTCGTGAACTTTCCTCTTCGTAGGGTGGGCACCGCCCACCGTCCGGATCGTCAAGCCGGAGGCTCCCCCCTTGGACCTGCGACCGCGACTCCTGAACCTCGCCGACCGCACCCTGGCGGTCCTCCTGGCCGTCGTGCTGGCCGGCACGACGCTGGCGTTCGGCGGCGAGACGTGGTGGGCCGCGCCGGCGATCGCGGTGCTGACGGCGGCGATCGTCCTGGCGAGCCTGGTGCGGGTCGTGCTGACGGGGAGGATGCCGGTCCTGAAGAGCCCGCTGATGGTCCTGGGCCTGCTGGCGCTGGGGCTGGCGGCCGTGCAGCTCGCGCCGCTGCCGGGCCCGGTGGCGGGGCGGATCTCGCCGCGGTCGCGAGAGGTCTACGCGCTGGGGGCGCTGGCGCGCCCGGCCCTGGCCGCCGACCCGACGATCGCCCTGCCCGAGCCGGCGGGCATCCGCTCGCCCGTGACGGTGGACCGCTCGGCGACGCTGCGCTGGCTGGCCGGCGCGGCGGCGTGCCTGGCGCTGTTCTGGGGGGTCTCGCAGTTCGCCGACCGCCTCGGGCGGCTCTACGTGGTCTGGGGGAGCATCGTCGCGGCGTTCGTCCTCAACACGGCGATCGCCGTGGTGCAACTGGTCGGCGGGTCGGGCGGCCTCTACGGCTTCATCGAGCCGGGGAAGGGCCCGTCGTGGGCGCCGATCGGCGCACGACCTGCTGACGACCCCGAACGCGACGGCCTTGCGGACGATCGCCGAGGAGGGCGGCGAGCACCCGGCGTGGGCGTCGCTGCGGCCCGACCGCCCGTTCCTGATCGGTACCCTGATGGGGGGCCCGGGCGCGTACCTGGCGCTCGGCTCGATCGGGCTGCCGCTGTCGCTGGCGCTGCTCCTGCAACTGATGGCGCCCCGGGGGAGCCGCGAGGGGTCCTGGGCCCGCCTGGGAGACTCGGGACAGGGGGGGCTGGTCGTCCTGCTGGCGGGGATGGTCGCGATCGGGGCGGGGGTGGTCGGACTTCTGGCCGGGCCGGTCCTGGCCGTGCCGTTCGCGATCGCCTTGATGGTGGTGGGGCTGCCCGCGTCCTGGCCGTCGGGCCTGCGCTGGTCGGGCCTGGCGCTGACCGCCCTGGCGCTGGTCGGGCTGGCCGCGGGGGTGGCGCTGGGGGACTGCTGGCGCGGATGCCCGGCGCCTCGGGCCTGCCGGTCGCCGCCGGGGGGCTGGATGCGGCGGCGCGGGTCTGGGCCGACGCCCGCGCGATCATCGCGCGACTTCCCCGTCGCTCGGCACCGGCCTGGGCAGCTTCGCCGCGATCTACCCCTCGTACAAGGCGACCGACGCGGCGACGACGACGGCGATGAGCAGCCTGGTCCAGTGGTCGGTCGAGGCGGGCGCGGTCGGGCCTGGCGCTGCTGCTGGTCGCGGCGGCGTGGTGCCTGGTGCGGCTCCCGGGTGCGGTGCGGCGGGTGGGGACCGCCGACCGGGCGCTCGCCTTCGGCTTGATCGGCGCGGCGGCGGGGTTTAGTCTGTTCTCGGCCGTGCACTGGACGGTCGAGCTCGCCGCCGTCGCCGTCGCCGCCAGCGCCCTGGGGGGGGCGTGCGACCGATGGCTGGCCGGCGGGACCGACCTGTTCGTGGAGCGTGGGTAAGCCGTCGTCCCCGCCGGATCGACGCGCTTCAAGGAGGAGTGATCCCACGATGCCGGAGACCGCCTGTCTCCACATCCAGGCCCGCG
Source organism: uncultured Planctomycetaceae bacterium (assembly GCA_963708145.1). Classification (GTDB taxonomy): domain Bacteria; phylum Planctomycetota; class Planctomycetia; order Isosphaerales; family Isosphaeraceae. Next base: position 3,227,538 of record OY970189.1, read on the forward strand.
ACACGGACCCGATCCGCGTCGTCGAGCTGCCGGGCACCTCGGTCCGGATCGGCCGCGCCTCGTACTGCGAGGTCCGCCTGTCCGAGCCCGAGCTGGCCGAGGAGGAGTGCCGGCTCCGCCGCCGGGGAGGGGCGTGGCAACTGGTCCCGGCGCGTCGCGGCGGCGGCTCGGTCCGGGTCGACGGCCAGGCGGTCGACGCAGCCCTGCCCGATCCCGTTCGACGTGCCGTTCCGGGTCGGCGACCACTGGCTGACCCTCCGCCCAACGAACACCGCGGCGCCCGACTGGGCCTCCTCCTACCGCTCGTCGCCCCCCCTGGAGCAACCCACGGCCTCCTTCGTCGCGCTCGAAGACCTCCGGGTCGAGTCTCCCGCGGACGACGCGCCCGGATCGGACCCTGCCGGACCCTCCTCCCCCGAGGCCGAGCCGGACCACCTGACGCGCTGGCAGTCGCGCCGACCGCGCCGCGATGGCGGGCCCGGGGCGGGCCGCGAGCAGAAGCTCTGGGAGGAGCGCTGGAAGACGGCCGGCGAACGGCTCCGCGCCGCGGCGGGGGGCGATGCCGCGTATCGGTCCGCCGCCACCCCGCCCCCGGCTTACGAGACGGCGACCGCGCGATTGCCGGAGGCTCCGATCCCGAGATCGGGCCTGCGGGAGCGGTCGTCGCCCGCGTTCGAGGCGCCCCCGCCGCCGATCGTCCCGCCGGTCGTTCCACCTCCGTCGGCGCCGCTTGCCCCGTCGCCTCGGATCAGCCCGACCGACGCGCCGGGGCCTGTCCCCTACGAGCCGCCCCGTCCGAAGCGGGAGCGCCCGGGCGCCTCCTGGCAGGCGGCCCCGCTCCCGCCTCGCCCGCAGCCCGAGGCGTGGCCCCACCCTCCCGCGACGCCCCCCATGCGGCCGCAGCCGCCTCGGCGCGGGCCGTCCCGACGATGCCCATCCTGTCTCCGGTCGACCCGTCGGCCGGGGAGACGCACCCGGTCGGCGTCGCCGTCGCGGCGGGCGCGAAACTCGATCGAGGGGTGATCGAGGCGGACCGGGCGACGAGCGGGAGTCAGGAAGAACATGTCCGCGGGAGCGGAGGTCTTCGTAGGGTGGGCACCGCCCACCATCCCGTTCGAGTCGCCGATCCCGGTGGGCGATGCCCAACCTACGAAGACCGAAGCGGACGAGGCTTCGCCGTCCCCCGATCGGGCTGTGGACGGGGAGCGGGAGGGACCTCCACCCTCGGAGGATGTCCTCCCGGCGGTGCCCGACCCCGCCTTCACCCTGACCTTCTCCCCGAAGGGGAAGAGGCCGGATCAGGGTCTCCCGCTCGCATCGGGAGGGGATCGGCGCGAGGATGCCGACGACCTCGGGGGCTGGGCCTATCGGGCCCTCTTCGCCCCGGAGGCGAGCACGATGGAGCCGCTTGCCCCGTCCCTCGGGCCCGGGTCCGTCCCGACGGTCCGCGCCGCCGTCGAGGCGCCACGCCGCCCGCGACGGCCATCGGGCCGTGCCCGGAGGGGGGCCACGCCGCGACCCGCGAGGCCCGAGCCGGGGCCCGAAGGGCGCCGGTGCCCGTGGGGTCCGGGCCGGCGGTCGCCGCGGCCGGGCCGATCCCCGAGGCGGGGCGCGCGTGGCCCTCGGCGCGGGACATCTTCGCCGCGAACCGGGCCCGCCCCGATCGGGAGGCGGCGCCCTCCGTCGTCGGCCGTCGCGACGCGGAGCCGGTCCTGACCGTGGCCCGCGAGCCCGAGCACTGGTCCGTACCCTTATGGCTGGGCTGGCCCGTCGCGATGGCCGCGGCGGTGGTCGTCGGCGCCGTCGGCGTCGCGATGTCCTGGACGTGGGCGCGCGACGCCTTCGCCGCGGGGCAGGTCGCCAACCGCCTGGCGGCGGGCGGGGCGACCCTGGACCCGCTCCCCGAGACGATCGCCCGGCCCGACGGCGCGTGGTGGAAGACCACGGCGAAGGGGCTCGTCCACTGGGCCTTCTACCTCGACCGCGCCGACGCCGGCAAGCCCGGCGCGGCCGAGGAGGTCGAGGCGCTGCTGGAGACGGCCTCGCGGGCATCGCCCGTCGAGCCGCAGGCCCTCTTCGCCCGGGCCCGCCCGGTCGGCGGCACCGGCCGCGAGGTCCCTCTGTTCCGGGGGCTGGGGCTCGAGCCGCGACGTGGTGGCGCTGGCCTGGGCGGGGCACCGGCTCCTCGCGGCCGGCAAGGATGAGCCGGCGCTGCGGATCTATCGCGAGGCGCTGGAGATGGCCGGCCGCGCCGAGCTGTCGCGGCTCGGCCCGCCGGCCTTCGACGACGACCCGCAGGTCCGCCGCTACGCGCTGCCGCACGAGGCTTTGATCGGCGCGGTCGTGCGCGACATGGCCGAGTCGGATCGGTGGACCTTCGCGGAATGGTCGCGGGCGCTGCCATCCTTCGCGGTCGCGCCCCTGGTCGCGGCCCGGCTGCTCCGCGAGCGGGGCCGGGCCGACGACGCCGACCGGGCGCTCGACGCCGCCTTGGCGCAGGCCGAATCGCCCCCGCCCGCCGGCACGTCGGCCGCCATCCACCTGGCGGCTCAGGCCGAGGCGCTCGCCCTGAGGTCGCGCTGGGACGAGGCCGAGGGCGCTACCGCAGGGCCATCGGGATGATGCCCGACGACGCGACCCGACGCGCCTGGTGGATCAACCTGGCCGAGATCGCGCAGCGGCTCGACGACGAGGCGAAGAGGCAGCGGGCGCTCGAGACGGCGCGAGGGCCGGACGCGCGCGACGAGGTCGCCCGCCGCGCGGTCGAGATGCTGAAGTATGCCGGGGCCCGCGAGCCGAAGGGGAGGCCCTGAGGGCCTCGACCTCCCGGGGCCATCGACTGGTCGGGACGTCGGGCACCATTCGGGATTTGAAATTTCAAAACTTGAAACCAAGATCGGATATTCGAAATTTCAAATTTGAAATCTCAAATATCAAAATATCAGATATGAAATCGGGGATTCGTCATGATCGGGCGCGAAGTCCCGGCGGTCCGGACCGGGAGGCATGGCGGGGCGGGGCGGCCGGAGGATGCCGCGCCCTCCCGCCCGACAACCTGGCAAGGAAGGTCATGATGGCGACGTCACCCCTGGCCCCGACCCGATCGCCCGCGACGGCCGAGACCCCCCCGTCCGGCCTGCTCGCCTGCCTGCGCGGGCCGTGGGCGGGCGCGAGGGGCGGGCCCTGATCGCGGGCGCGGCGGGCTGCCTCGGGCTGCTCGGCCTGACGTTCTGGGCGAGCCTGCGGCATTTCGTCTACGCCTGGACGACCGACGAGAACTACAGCCACGGGTTCCTCGTGCCCCTGATCAGCCTCTACTTCGCCAACCAGGCCGCCGGCGAGGGCCGGTGGCGGTGCGGTCGGGGACGGCGCTCGGGCGTCGCGCTGCTGGTCGCTCGCGCTGGCGGTCCGGCTGGTGACGGTCCCGCTGCCGGTCGCCGTTCCTGGGCGACCTGGCCTTCCTGGTCGGCCTGGCGGGGGTCTGCTCGCTGCTGCTGGCGGGGTCGAGGCGCTGCGGCGGTTCTGGTTCGCGATCGCCTTCCTGGTCTTCATGGTCCCGCTGCCGGTCGCGCTTTATGCCAAGATCGCCTCGCCGCTCCAGCTGCTGGTCAGCCGGGTCGCCTCCGACGTCGATGAACGCGACCGGCGTGCCCGTGCTCTGCGAGGGGAACATGATGACCCTGCCCGGCGACGTGCAGATGTTCGTCGCCGAGGCGTGCAGCGGGATGCGGCAACTGACCGGCTTCCTCGCGCTGACGGCGGCCGTGGCCTACCTGTCGAGGCGGCCGGCGTGGTATCGCGCGGCGGTGGTCGCCTCGGCCGATCCCGATCGCGCTGACGGCCAACGTCGCGCGGGTGATCCTGACCGGCTACATCATGTACTTCGTCAACCCGCAGTACGCCTCGGGGGCGTTCCACACGGTCGAGGGGCTGCTGATGATGGGCTTCGGGCTGTCCTTGCTGCGGGCCGAGTGCTGGGTGCTCGACCAGGCCCGCGCGGTCGCGGCCCGCCGCGCCGAGGCCGCCCCCGACCGCTGATCGGCGCGTCGCGCCCGCCCTACCAAGGAACGGAACGAAGATGCCCCCATTCCGTCGCATGGCCCTCTGCGGCATCATCCTGGCGTCCGGCTCGCCGCGCAGGCCGCGCTGGAGCACTGGAGCCGGATCGAGCGGCCGCCGCTCCGCGCCCCGTTGTCGTCGCTCCCGCTGGAGCTGGGCGACTGGGTCGGGCAGGACGTGGCGGTCGACCCCCGAGATCGTCGAGCGAGTCGCAGGCGACCGAGTACCTCAACCGCGACTACGAGTGCCGCGGCCGTCCCGGGCGCCGGCTCCGGCTCTGGATCAACTACTCGCGCGACGGGGCTGAACCTGCGGCACTCGCCCGAGATCTGCCTGCCGTCGGGGGGCTGGACGAAGGTCGAGTCGCACTGCCGGGTGCTGCCGATCCGCCACGGCGGCGGGCGCGATCCCGGTCACGCGGCTGGCCTACTCGCAAGGTGAACTGGTCCAGGGGGTCGGGTTTTGGTACTACATCTTCGGCGAAGGGCGGCTGGAGCGCTACGTCCGCGGCCTGCCGATCACCAGCCGGAGCAGCCACGGGCGGACGACCCGGGGGTCGGGGATGACCGTCGAGGTCTTCTGCCCGGGCGAGGTCGACCCCGACGGCGAGGCGCTCCGCGACTTCGCCGCGGCGCTGCTCGGCGGCGCTGGAGCCGATCCTGCCCGAGGACCGGGCCGAATATTACATCCCGTGAGCCGTCGCCGGCCGGGTGCCGCGTCCGGGCGTCTCGTTGAAGGGGACCATCGCATGAAACGTGCGCTTGATCACGGGGATCACCGGCCAGGACGGGTCGTACCTCGCCGAGTTCCTGCTGGGCAAGCCCGACTACGAGGTCCACGGCCTGGTCCGCCGCTCGAGCAGCCTGAACCGCCAGCGGATCGACCACCTCTTCGCCCGCGACCCCGACCGTCCGCGACCGGTTCCACCTCCACTACGCCGACCTGGCCGACGCCTCGAGCCTGTCGATGCTGATGGAGCAGGTCCGGCCCGACGAGGTCTACAACCTCGGGGCGCAGAGCCACGTCCGCGTCTCGTTCGACCAGCCGCTCTACACGGCCGACGTCGTCGGCCTGGGGACGCTCCGGCTCCTGGAGGCGGTCCGCCAGCTCAACCGGAGCCAGCCGGTGAGGTTCTACCAGGCGTCCAGCTCCGAGATGTACGGCTCGGCGCCGCCGCCGCAGGGGCTCGACACGCCGTTCCACCCCCGCAGCCCGTACGCCTGCGCCAAGCTCTACGCGCCACTGGCAGACGGTCAACTACCGCGAGGCGTACGGCCTGTTCGCCTGCTCGGGCATCCTGTTCAACCACGAGAGCCCCCGCCGCGGCGAGTCGTTCGTCACCCGCAAGATCACCCTCGGCGCCACCCGGATCAAGGAGGGGCTCCAGAAGAAGCTCGTCATGGGCAACCTCGACGCCAAGCGCGACTGGGGCTTCGCCGGCGACTACGTCCGGGCCATGTGGCTGATGCTCCAGCAGGACCAGCCCGACGACTACGTCGTCGCCACCGGCGAGACCCACTCGGTCCGCGAGTTCCTCGAGCTGGCCTTCTCGATGCTCGGCCTCGACTACCGCGACTTCGTCGAGTTCGACCCGAGGTACACCCGCCCCTCCGAGGTCGACGTCCTGCTCGGCGACCCGACCAAGGCCCGCGAGGTCCTCGGCTGGAAGCCCGAGGTCGACTTCCCCGGCCTCGTCAAGATGATGGTCGAGCACGACCTGGAGCTCGCCCGCCGCGAGAAGTTCGCGCTGGGCTACCAGACGGCCTGATGAGCGGCCCCGGGCCAGCCGGTCGGTGAGGCCATCCGTAACTCAAATCTGAAATTTCAATTCGAGATTATGATGCTCGATCCTGGCGGCACGCTGCGGATTCAAGGAGGGGCGGACGCATGTCCCACGATCGGGCGACGAAGGTCGTGGTGATCGGCCTCGACTGCGCCGAGCCGAGCCTGGTCTTCGACCGGTTCGCCGACCGCCTGCCGAACCTGACGCGGCTCCGCGACCGCGGGGTCTGGGGCAAGCTCCGGAGCTGCGACCCGCCGATCACCGTGCCGGCGTGGATGTCGATGATGTCGAGCAAGGACCCCGGCACGCTCGGCTACTACGGCTTCCGCAACCGCGCCGATCGGTCGTACGAGAAGATGACCACGGCCACCTCGCTGGCCGTCAGGGAGCCGCTGCTCTGGGACTACCTGGGCGCGGCCGGCAAGCGGGTGATCCTGATCGGCGTCCCGCAGACGTACCCGCCGCGGCCGGTCAACGGCCTGATGGTGACCGACTTCCTCACGCCGTCGATCGAGTCGAACTACACCTACCCGCCCGGCCTGAAGGACGAGATCGCCGGCTGGCCCGACGTCCACCCCTACGAGTTCGACGTCAGCGACTTCCGCACCCCCGACAAGGGGAAGATCCGCGACGCCCTGGTGCGGATGACCGACAAGCGGTTCGCCCTGGCGCGCCGCCTGCTGACGGTCGAAGCCCTGGGACTTCTTCATGATGGTCGAGATGGGCACCGACCGCGTCCATCACGCCTTCTGGCAGTACATGGACCCGTCGCACCACCGCTACGAGCCGGGCAACCCGTTCGAGACGGTCATCGCCGACTACTACGAGCACGTCGACCGCAAGATCGGCGAGCTGCTCGAGGTCGTCCCCGACGACGCGCACGTCCTCGTCGTCTCCGACCACGGGGCGCAGTGCATGGAAGGGGGGATCGCGCTCAACGAGTGGCTGGTCCGGCAAGGGTTACCTCGTCCTCCACGAGCCGCCGACGGCCCCCTCGCGGCTGGAGGGACTGAAGATCGACTGGGCGCGGACGACCGCCTGGGGCTCGGGCGGCTACTACGGCCGCCTCTTCCTCAACGTGAAGGGGCGCGAGCCGCAGGGGCTGATCGACCCCGAGGACTACGAGGCGACCCGCGACCGCCTGATCGCCGAGCTGGAGGCGCTGGGCGACCCGCAGGGCCGGCCGATCGGGACCCGGGTGCTCAAGCCCGAGGGCCTGTACCGGACGGTCCGGGGCGCGGCGCCGCCCGACCTGTTCGTCTACTTCGGCGACCTCCGCTGGCGGTCGGTCGGGACCGTCGGCACCGGCGCGATCCACACCTTCGAGAACGACACCGGCCCCGACGACGCGAACCACGCGCCCGACGGCCTGCTGATCGCCGCCGGGCCCGGGCATCGACCCGCAAGGCCCGGTCGCCGGCATGCAGCTCGATGGACGTGACGCCGACGGTCCTCCGCCTGTTCGGCCTGGACGTCCCCGCCGACCTCCAGGGCCGCGTCATCGGGGCCGTGGCCGGGGGCGTGTCGGCATCGCGATGGTCGGGCGACCGCGACGACCCTCGGCTCGGGATCTCCAATCTGAAATATCAAATTTGAAATCTTGTTCGCGTGTTGGCCGGGGGCCGTCGCCTCACGAGATCGCGAGCAGCACCGCGCCGCGGGCCAGGATCTTGGCGCCGATCGCCAGGGCGCGCTCGTCGATGTCGAAGTGGGATGAGTGCAGCGCGCAGCGAGGCCCGTCGGGGGGGCGACGCCCAGGCGGAGCATGCAGCCGCGGGCGTGGTCGAGGTAGCCCGAGAAGTCCTCGCCCCCCATGCTCGGCAGCGCGAGGAACTCGACCTGGTCGTCGCCGACGACCTCGCCGGCCGCCTGGGCGCAGATGTCGCTGACGCGCAGGTCGTTGATGACCGAGTCGGTCCCCGAGCCGAAGGCGAGGACGACCTCGGCGCGGCTCGCCTCGGCGACCCCGTGCGCGATCTGAGCCAGGCGCTCGCGGACCTTCTGCGCCGTCGCCCTCCCCATCGTGCGGAGGGTGCCCCGCAGCGCCACCCGGTCGGGGATCACGTTCGCATTGCTCCCCCCCGCGATCGACCCGAACGAGACGACCGTCGGCTCTCGCGAGTCGAACGCCCTCGGCATCGCCTGGTAGACGGCCCCGATGAACTGCGCCGCGGCGGCGATCGGGTCGACCGTCAGGTGCGGCCGGGCCGCATGCCCTGCTTCGCCGCGGATGGTGACGTCGATCTCCTGGCAGTACGCGGTCGCGAACCCGCGCCGCAGTGCCACGCGGCCGACGACCAACTCGGGGGCGACGTGTAGCGCGACGATCGAGTCGACCCCCTCGACGGCGCCGGCCGCGACCATCTCCGCGGCCCCCTCGCCGACCTCCTCGGCCGGCTGGAAGATCGCGCGCCAGGCAATCGGGGTCGGGAGCGCATCGCCGCAGCGGTGCAGCGCCAGCGCGGCGCCCAGCGCCATCGCCGTGTGGGCGTCGTGGCCGCAGGCGTGCATCACGCCGTCGCGGGTCGAGCGGTACTCGACCGCCTTGGCGTCGTGCAGGCGGAGGGCGTCCATGTCGGCCCTCAGCGCGACGCGAGGGCCCTCGGCCGGGCACCCCTCCGGCCCGGCGACGATGCCGCGCCCCGAGGCGACGATGCGATGCGCGATCCCCGCCCGGCCGAGCCGGTCGGCCACGTACCGCGTCGTCTGGAACTCCTCGCGGCTCGGCTCGGGGTGGGCGTGCAGGTGGCGCCGGGTCGCGCGCAGCTCGGCGGCGATCGCGTCGATCTCGCGGTCGAGGGCATCGCGCCAGGTACTCATCGGGCCCCCAGGTCCCTCGCCGTCTCCGAGGCCGAGTCGATTCGGCCTCCATCATAGCCCCGCGACCCCCCCCGCACCATGCCGGCACGATCGTCGCTTGACGAGTCCCGGCTCCGAGACTACGATACGGCCCGAAGGATTCGATCCGCCGACCGGCTCCCACGGATGACCGAGCCATCGTCATGCTCCCCCTCGGCGCAGACCTCCTGCTGGCCACCCACCCCGACTCTCGACAGGCGGCCCGGGAGGGTCGCCGGGCGACGGCCCCGTCCCCATCGGTCGTGAGGCCCGGTGCCCATATCCCCGCGCTCGACGCCGTGCGCGGGCTGGCCATCATCCTCGTGCTGGCGTACCACTTCAATCTCGGTCCCGACGACCCGTCGCGAGCCGGCCAATTCCTCTCCGCGCTCTGCCGCCTGGGCGGGAGCGGCGTGGACCTGTTCTTCGTGCTCTCCGGGTTCCTGATCACGGGAATCCTCTTCGACTCGAAGCAGGCCGCGCATTACTTCCGCGACTTCTACATCCGGACGGACCTTGCGGGTCTTCCCGCTGTATTACGGCGTGCTCGTCCTGGCGTTCGTGCTGATGCCCCTGGTGTCCCCCTCGTCGGGGGCCGCGGGGGTGAGCGAGGCCGCGCCCCATCAGGCGTGGCTCTGGCTCTATGCGACCAACATCCTGCTCGCCCGGAAGGAGGCTTACTTGCTGGGCGGGTTCAGCCATTTCTGGTCGCTTTCAGTCGAGGAGCATTTCTATCTGGCCTGGCCGCTGGTCATCTACGTATGCGACCGCAGGCGAGGGATGCAGGCGTGCCTTGCGTGCATCGTGCTGGCGCTGGCGTGCCGGGTCTGGCTGGTTCTGGACGGCGGCCACGACGTCGCGGCCTACGTGCTCACGCCGTGCCGGATGGACGCCCTGGCGGTTGGGGCCTTGCTCGCGCTGGCGGTCCGGGGGCCGGGCGGGGCGGCTCGGTTGAAGGCGTGGGCCGCGCCGGGCTTCGTGGCGTTCGGGGTCGCGACGATCGCGCTGCTCTGGTGGAAGGGGAACCTGTCGAGGATGGATGGGACAGTGCTGGTGCTCCGTTTTAGCCTCGCCGCCGGACTGTCCGGGGCGCTGCTGCTCCTGGCGTTGTCGGCCACACCAGGCGGATCGTCGGCGCGGTTCTGGAACGGCCGGCTCCTGCGCGTCTTCGGCAGGTACAGCTACGGCCTCTATGTCTTCCATTATCCATTGATCCCCCTGCTCCAGAGGCTCTTCCCAGTGGACGAGTTGGTCCTCTGGGCGGGGTCGAACCTGGCGGGAAAGCTGCTCTTCATCGCCCTGGCGACGGCGGCGACGCTCGGGCTGGCGATGGTGAGCTGGCACCTGTACGAGAGGCCCTTCGTCGAGATCAAGGACGTGCTGACCGGCCGCCGGGTCGCGCGCGAGTCCCCGCTCGCCGTGCCGGGCTGAACGCGAACGGACCCGCCCCCATGATACGGCCCGCAGGATGATCGAGCACCAGGCATGAATCCGCAAAGCAGCGAGCGAGTGATGGTCGCCTGCCCCGATGCGCGGCCCCCCGCCTACCAGGCGGTGGTCGGCCTGTTGCGGGCCGGGCTACTGCACAGCTTCCTCACCGCGTTCTATTACGGCGGCGACGGGCCGATCTCGGCCCTCGGGCGCCGACTCGCCCCCGCGCCGTTCGCCCGATGGCGGCGGGCGCTGGGGCGGCGGCACGACCCCGAGATCCCCGCGCGCGGGTCCGCTCGGCCTGGAGTTACGACGTCGCCTTGCAGGTCGAGAACCGGCTCGGGGCGGGCCGGCATGACGCCCGTCGGCGGATCGCGCGGTGGCGGACCCGGCGGTTCGATCGGAGCCTGGCACGGGCCCTGGACCGGGCCCGCCCGGGCGCGGCGCTCGTCTTCAGCGACGTGGGATCGGGGCATACTCTGCCGCTCTGCCGGGAGCTGGGCATCCCCGCGATCCTGAGCATGGTCCACGGCGACGTCCGCGAGGAGCGGGCCGTCCTGGAGCGGGAAGAGGAGGCCGCTCCCGACTTCTTCCCGCTCTACCTTGGCGACGGCGCGCTCGACCGCGACGAGCTCGCCTGGCTCCACGAGCGCCGGCTCCGCGACCTGGAGCTGGCCGACCGCGTCCTGGTCCCCTCCGTCCACATCGCCGAGACGATCGCCCGCCACGGGACCCCCGCGATCGGATCGGCGTCGTGCCCTACGCGGCCGACACGCGACGGTTCCGGCCCGACCCCGGGAAGCGGCACGGCCCCTCGTGCATCTTCCTGTTCGCGGGCGGGATCACCCAGCGCAAGGGGATCAAGTACCTCCTCGAGGCCTGGCGGCGCATCCGACGGCCGGGCTGGCGTCTCCAGCTCCTCGGGGCGTTGCCGAGCGACCCCGGGCCGCTCGGCGCCTATCTCGACGAGGTCGAGCCGCTGGGGCGGGTCCCCCACGCCGAGGTGCCCGCGCGGATGGCCGCGGCCGACGTGTTCGTCTTCCCGTCGCTGTTCGAGGGCTCGGCCGTCGTCACCTACGAGGCGCTGGCATGCGGGCTGCCGAGCGTCGTGACGCCCGACGCCGGCTCGGTCGTGCGCGACGGCGACGAGGGCTTCGTCATCCCCCCTCGCGACGTCGCGGCGCTCGCCGATCGGATGGAGCGGCTCGGGGTCGACCCGGCGCTCCGCGCAGCGCTCTCGGCCGCGGCCCGGGCCCGGGCCTGGAGTTCGACTGGCCGCGCTATCATGCGGCCCTGGTCGAGGAGGTCCGCGAGGTGATCGCCCGATGAGCCGGGCCCCGCATCATGGAGGAGGCGCGATGGACGAACTCTCGTACGCCTACGGCACCGGGGCCCTGATCGTCGCCTGGGTCGCGGTCGGGGCCTTCCGCAAGTCGTTCGACCCGTTCGCACCGCTCTGGCTCTTCCTGGCCGGGTACTTCCAGGTCTACGTGGTGCAGGCGATCTCGAACCACGAGTGGGCGATCCGCGCCCGCGATGTCGACCTGGTCTCCCGGGCCAACCTCCGCGCCCTGTGGGCCCTGGCGTGGTTCCTGCTCGTCTATCACAGCGGGATCGGCAAGGCCATCGCCGCGAGGCTGCCGCGCGCCGCCGGCCCACCTGTCGGTCCCCGTGGTCGCGGTCGCGTCGCCGATGTTCTTCGCCTGGGGACTGGCCTGCTCGGCGCTGGCGTTCATGGGCCGTGGTCAGGAGAACGGCTCGGCCGAGGGGTCGCTGCTCTTCGCGTTCCCGACCCTCATGCTGGTGGCGGCCAACCTGCTGATCGTGATGGGCCGCCACACCGCGCCACCCCGGCCGGCCGTGACCTGGGCCGGCGTGGGGATCGCCGCGCTCTACGCGGCGATCTGGATGTTCCAGGGCAAGCGGTCGCACCCGTTGTTCGGCGTCCTGTCGGCGACCTGCGCGTTCTACATCTCCAAGGGCCGGCGGCCGTCGAAGGCCATGCTGGTCGCGACCGCCTTCGCCTGGCGCCTGTGCGTGACGGTCGCGATCAACTGGCGGAACAACCGGCAGTATGACCGCTCGGTCGTCGGGCTTCCTGGAATACCTGGCGAATTTCGACCCCTCGTCGATGCTCGTCGACATGAACCTGAAGGACGCCCACGAGGAGGGATATCAGCCGGCCGAATTGACGAGCAAGGAGACCGAGGAATACGGCGGCTTCCTGCTGATGATGGACACGGTGGGGACGAGGTCGGACTACAACTACGGCGCCTCGTACCTGCGGCTCTTCTCCACCTACATCCCCCGCGTCGTCTGGCACGACAAGCCCATCTTCGGCCGCGAACAGTGGGAGGACGCCTGGATCGCGGGCTCGGAGTTCAAGCGGAAGCGCGGCTTCACGGGCCCGTCGATCGGCATCCTCGGGGCGACCCAGTTGAATGGAGGGGCCGCGGCGACGGTGATCGTGCTGGCGGCCCTGGCGCTGCTCCTCCGATCGGCCTACGACTATTACCGGCTCCACGCCCGGCGCCCTGGGCCCAGGTCTGGTGGGCCCTGACGTTCTACAACTCCTGGCTGATGACGGTCAACGACGACCCGTTCGTCTGGTTCTACTACATGTACGGCCACTCGTCGCTCCCGGCGCTGGTGCTGCTCTTCGTCTACCACAGGCTCGCGCCCCCGCCGTCGCGACATCGGCGGTCGCGGGAGGTGTCGCGCACGGCGGAGAGCATTACCGGGTCGCCGGCGCATGAATGTGAGCCAAAGGAGATCCCCCATGGACCTGGCCATCTGCTTCACCAACTTCGGGCCGTACCACCTGGCGAGGCTGCGGGCCCTGGCCGCGGCGCTCGGCCGGTCGGGAGGCCGACTGATCGCCTACGAGGTCGCCGCGGTCGAGCGGCGCTATCCCTGGCGGGCCGCGCGGGCGGTCGAGCCGTTCGAGTGGGTCACCTTCTTCCCCGACCGCGCGGTGGAGACGATCCCCCGCGCCTGCCTGCGCGGGCGATCCGGGATGCCCTCGACCGCGACCGGCCCGACGCCGTGGCGATCGTCGGCTACGCGAGGCCCGAGTCGATGGCCGCGCTCGGCTGGGCGGAGCGGTCGGGGAGGCCGACGATCCTGATGTCGGAGAGCCAGTCGATCGACCATCCCCGCACCTGGTGGAAGGAGGCGATCAAGCGGCGGAGGGTCCGGCGGTTCGCGGCGGCGGTGGTCGGCGGGCCGGGGCATCGCGAGTACCTGGCCGAATTGGGGATGCCGCGCGACCGGATCACGCTGGGCTACAACGCGGTCGACAACGCCCACTACGCCGCCCGCGCCGAGGCCGCCCGGCGCGACCCCGACGGCCGCCGCGGCCTGCCCGAGGCCCCTTACTTCCTGGCGGTCAATCGGTTCGTCCCGGAGAAGAACCTCGCCCGCCTGGTCCGCGCGTTCGCGACGTATCGCGAGGCCGCGCCCCGGGGCACGGCCTGGGACCTGGCCCTCTGCGGCGACGGCCCCGGCGCGGCGGCGGTCGATGCGGCCGTGGCGGCGAGCGGCTGCGCGGGGGCGATCCATCGCCCCGGGTTCCTCCAGGCCGACGAGCTACCGCGGTGGTGTGCGTTCGCGGGGGCGTTCGTCCACCCCAGCCTGATGGAGCCGTGGGGGCTGGTGGTCAACGAGGCGGCCGCGTGCGGCCTGCCGCTGCTGGTCTCCGACCGCGCCGGCTGTGCCGAGACCCTCGTCCCCGACGGTCCCCGATCGACCGGCCGGCGGTTCGACCCGCGCGACGTCGAGGGCCTGGCCGCCGACCTCGCCTGGATGTCCGGCCTGCCCGAGTCGGAGCGCCGGGCGCTCGGCCGCCGCGCCGCGGAGGTCGTCGCGCGCTGGGGCCCCGGGCGGTTCGCGATCGCGACGATCGAGGCGCTCCAGATCGCGGTCGCCGCGGGGCACGTCGCGAGGGCCGTGGTCGCTTGACGCACGGTCCAGGAATCCGGATCGCAATCTCAAGTTTGAGATCTCATATTTGCGATCTCAAATTTGAGATCTGACATTGGGATTGGGAACACGGAGGTCGAGCATGGCTGCGACGCAGGCGACCGCGGCGGCGAGGACGGGCCGGGCCGGCGCGGGGCGGAGGTTCCGCGAAGGGTGGCTGCACCTGTGCAACGGCCTCGACCCGGTCCGCGACGGCGGCATGGTGCCGAGCATCCTCGGGATGGCCGGGACGCTGGCGGAGCAGGGGGGGGACGTCACGATCGTCACGCCGACGCCGTCGCGGCTCGGCGACACGGCGATCCCGCCCCGCCTGACGCTCCGCGGGCCCGAGGCCGACCTGGAGGACGTGGTCCGCGGCGCCGAGGTCGTCCACATGCACGGCCTCTGGCAGGGGCACACCCGTCGCGGGGCGCGGGCCGCGAGGAGGGCGGGCGTCCCCTACCTGATCACGGCGCACGGTCACGCCGAGCCCTGGGCGATGCGGCATAAGGCGTGGAAGAAGAAGGTGTACACGGCGCTGGTCGAGGGGAAGAACCTCCGCCGCGCCTCCTGCCTGCACGCGCCTGTCACGACCCGAGGTCGGACACCTCCGCGCGATCGCGCCGGAGACGCCGATCTGCTTCGTCCCCAACGGCGTCCACCTCGCCCCGTTCGACGACCTGCCCCCGCGCACGTCCTTCGAGGCCGAATTCCCCGAGCTGGCCGGCAAGTTCCTGCTGCTGTTCTACGGCCGCCTCCATCGGAAGAAGGGCCTCGACCTGCTCGCCGAGGCGTTCGCCCGGCTGAGCGACGACCACCCCGACCTGCACCTGCTCCTGGCCGGCAACGACGACGGGGCGCTCGGCCCGTTCCTCGACCGCGTCGCGGCCGAGGGCCTGTCGTCGCGGGTGACGTGGGTCGGCCACGTCTCGGGCGAGCGCGCCCGCCAGGTCTGGGGCGCGGCCGACGCCTTCATCCTGCCCAGCTACAGCGAGGGCTTCAGCATGGCGATTCTGGAGGCGCTGGCCTGCCGCCTGCCGACGCTCATCACCACCGCCTGCCACTTCCCCGAGCTGGCCGCGTCCGACGGCGGGATCGTCGTCCGCCCCACACCCGACGGCGTGACCGAAGGGCTGCGCGCTCCTCATGGATCGCTCGCCCGCCGAGCGCGCCGCGCTCGGCCATCGCGGCCGCGCCCTCGTCGAGCGCCGGTACACCTGGGACCAGCAGGCCCGTCGCCTCGCGGCCGCCTATCGCTGGGTGGCCGGCGGAGGTCCCCGGCCGGACGAAGTGCTGAGTGCTGAGTGCTGAGAAAGAGGGCCTCGATCGAGATAGGGACGGGAGATCCACCATGCCGACGTTGGAGAAGCGATCCGCGATTGACCGCGACCGCCACTCAGCACTCAGCACTCAGCACTCAGCACTCTCTTCTCAGCACCCAGCACTCTCTAAGGTCAGCGTGATCGTTCCGGTGAAGAATGAGGCCGAGAACCTCCGGCGATGCCTGCCGGCGCTGGCGTGGGCCGACGAGGTCTTCGTCGTTGACAGCCAGAGCACCGACGAGACGGCGCGGGTCGCGGCCGAGCACGGCGCGACGGGTCGTCCAGTTCCACTTCAGCGGCAGCTACCCCAAGAAGAAGAACTGGGCGCTGGAGAACCTGCCTTCGCGCAACGAGTGGGTCCTGATCGTCGACGCCGATGAGGTCGTCGTCCCCGAGCTGGCCGAGGAGATCGCCCGGCGGACCGCCTCGGGCGAGGCGGACGGGTTCTACCTGAACATGAAGTACTATTTCCTCGGCCGCCGCATCCGCCACTGCGGCTACGCCGAGGCGTGGAACCTGCGGCTGTTCAAGCACCGGCTGGGCCGCTACGAGAAGATGCCCGTCCGCCCCGGCGCGGGGACCGGCGACAACGAGGCGCACGAGCACGTCGAGCTCCGCGGCCGGGCCCTGCGCCTCGTGCACGAGCTCGACCACCACGCCTACCCGAGCGTCGCCGTCTGGGTCGAGAAGCACAACCGCTACGCCGCTGGGAGGCCGAGATGTACGAGCGGTTCCTCGTCGAGCCGGTCCCCGCCTCGATCGGGCCGGGGAAGCGGCTCAAGAGGCGGCTGAAGAAGGTCTATCTCCGGCTGCCGATGCGGCCCCTGGTGCGGTTCGCGTATGCCTACGTCATCCGGCTGGGGTTCCTCGACGGCATGCCGGGGCTGGTCTTCTGCACCCTGCTGTCGTTCTACGACTTCCTGGCGTGGGCGAACGTCTACGAGCGCCGGGTCGCCGAGGCGGCGGGGCGGCCGACCTGAAGCCGATCAGGGCAGGGCCACCGCGGCCCGGGCCGTCCGCGCCTCGTCGGCGGCGAGGGCCGCGCGGTAGACCGCGACGAGGGACCTCGCCTCGTCGTCGGGGTCGAACTCGCGACGGATCAGCGCGCGGCCGCGGTCGCCGAGGGCCCGGGCGCGGGCGGTGTCGGCCAGCAGGTCGAGGATCGTCGCCGACAGGGCGGCCGGGTCGCCGGGCGGGACGCGCAGGCCCGTCTCGCCGTCGGCGACGAGCGTGCGAAGGCCCTCGATGTCGGAGGCGATCGACGGGACGCCCGAGGCCATCGCCAGCCGCAGGCCGGGGCCGACGGTGGGCGCGATCGACGTCTGGCAGAAGACGTCGAGCACGTTCCAGAACCGCAGGCCGGCCGGCGGCATCTCGGCGAAGGTCACGCGGTCGGCGATCCCCAGGCGATCGGCGCGGCGGCGGAGGTCCACCTCGTCTGCCCCCTGGCCGGCGACGACGAACTCGGCGTCGACCCCCGCATCGACGACGCGGCGGGCGGCGGCCAGGAAGGTCGCGAAGCCCGAGGCCGGCACCAGCGGCCCGGCCGCCCCGATCACCGGCACGCGCGCCCGTCGCGATCGGCGCCGGGGACGGCGGCGGGACCGCGATCCCGGGCGCGACCACGCAGAGCGCCCTGGCGGGGACGTCGAGGTCGCGCACCAGGTCGTCGGCCAGCTCCCGGCTGACGGCGATCAGCCCGCGCGACCATCGCCGGCTCAGGCGGAGCCGCGCGTGCGGCGCGAGGAACTCGTCGATCGTCTGGGCGTAGGGGAGCCGCCAGTGCTCGGCGATCGCCAGGCCGACCGGCGCCATCGCCGCGCCGAGGACGTGGAGCAGGTCGGGCGCCTCAGCCCCTCGTCGAAGGGGAGCCTGCGCACGGCCAGGCGGCGCCCCCAGCGGTGCCCCAGCCCCGGGCACTCGACGACCCGCGGATCGCGGCCCGCCCCTTCCCCGCCCGAGGCGCAGAGGACCTGCGCCGGGATGCCGCGCCGCTCCAGGCGATCGGCCAGGGCGCGGACCGGGCAGCCGTCGGAGAGGGCCGGCAGGCGACCCGCCAGGAGCAGGACCGTTCGCGCGGGGTCGGCCATCGCCTGCCTCCTCGGCCCTCGCGGCCTCGCGAGCCCCCTCGGCTTCGCCCGGCGCACCTTAGCACAACGCCCGAATCCTTGGCAGGCGAATTGCTCGGCACCCCGCCCGGGCCGGCCGGTCCCCTCGCGGTCGCGAGGCCGTCGCCGGCCGCGAAGCGCGTTGGAATCGGTGCGACCCTCCTCTATACTACATGGTGCCCGCGGGACGGGCATCCGGGTCACGATCCGTAATCTCGAAGGGCTTCGCATGAACTCGCCTCCGACCTCCGAACTCGCCTCGGCCGACCTGGACGAGTTGATGTCGCTCCTGAACCGGCTGATCGACAACGTCGGCTCGGTGGTCCTGGGCAAGCCCGAAGTCATTAAGCTGGCCGTCGTTGCGCTGCTGGCCGAGGGCCACGTCCTGATCGAGGACGTGCCCGGCGTGGGCAAGACCTTGCTGGCGAGGGCGCTGGCCGCGAGCATCGATTGCTCGTTCCGGCGGGTCCAGTTCACGCCCGACCTGCTCCCCTCCGACATCCTGGGGTCGAGCGTCTACAACGCGGCCACCGGCGAATTCGTCTTCAAGGAGGGCCCGCTGTTCGCCAACGTGATCCTCGCCGACGAGATCAACCGGACCACGCCCCGCACCCAGAGCGCCCTGCTGGAGGCGATGAGCGACCGCCAGGTCTCGGTCGAGGGGAAGACCTACGCGCTCGACCCGCCGTTCATCGTGCTGGCGACGCAGAACCCCTACGAGTTCGAGGGGACGTACGTCCTGCCCGAGAGCCAGCTCGATCGGTTCATGATCCGGCTCCGGATGGGCTACCCGCTCCGCTCGGAGGAGCGCCGGGTGCTGTCGAGCCACCGCGCCGGCGAGCCGGTCGATACGCTGCGGCCGGTCC
The DNA here is from genome assembly GCA_963708145.1 of uncultured Planctomycetaceae bacterium. GTDB lineage: Bacteria > Planctomycetota > Planctomycetia > Isosphaerales > Isosphaeraceae. The sequence continues at coordinate 3,245,905 of OY970189.1, forward strand.
TCTCGGCGGACGACGTCCTGGTGCTCCAGCAGGCGGTGCGGAACATCCGGGTCGACGACGCGATCACCGACTACCTGCTCGACATCGTCCACGCGACCCGCAAGGGGGAGGACCTCCACGTCGGGGTGAGCACGCGGGGGCGCTGACGCTGTACCGGGCGGCGCAGAGCCTGGCGCTGGTCTCGGGGCGCGAGTACGTGGTCCCCGACGACGTCAAGGCGCTGGCCGTCCCCGTGCTGGCGCACCGCGTGGTGGGCAAGTCGTTCCTCCAGGCCGGCGAGTTCGGCGCGGCGGAGGCGATCGTCCGCGACCTCGTCGACCGCCTCCGCGTGCCGTCGTGAGGGAGGCGCGTGGCGTGTTCGGCAGCCTGGCCCGCCGGGTGATGCTCAGCTTCTGGGTCACGCAGCGGCTCCGATGGACCCGCGAGGGGGTGATCTACGGCCTCTTCTGGCTCGGCCTGATCGCGACCGGGCTGTATCAGCAGATCAACCTGATCCTGCTGGTGGCCGGGCTGGCGGCCGGCCCTTTGGTCGCGTCGGTGTTCGCCAGCGCGGCGATGCTGCGGAAGCTGGCGATCGCGCGCCGCGCGCCCCCTACGTCTTCTCGGGCGACCCGCTCGTGCTCGACTACACGCTGGAGAACGCGCGGCGGTGGATGGCGGCGCTGGCGCTTTGGATCGAGGACGCGGTGGCGCCGACCGACCGGGGCGTCTCGGGGTCGGGCAGCCTGTCGCCGGTCGTCTTCTTCGCGCGCGTGCCGGCCGGGTCGCGGGCGCGGGTCCGCTGGGAGGGGATCGCCCCCGAGCGGGGCAAGTACCGGCTTCGGACGATGGACCTGGTCACCCGCTCCCCCTTCGGCCTGTTCGAGAGGCGGGTCACGACGGCCGAGCCCGCGCAATTGATCGTCTACCCGGCGACCGGCCAGCTCTCGCGGCGCTGGCAGATCGTGCAGCGGCAGGCGGTCGAGACCCGTCGCGGCCAGCGGCACGACCGCTCGGCGCAGCAGCAGGAATACCACGGCCTGCGCGAGTACCGCGCCGGCGACAGCCCGCGCTGGATCCACTGGCGGACCACGGCGCGGATCGGCAAGCCGATGGTCAAGGAATTCGAGCAGCAGAACGAGCAGGACCTGGCGATCCTGCTCGACCCCTGGCTGCCGCGGACCAAGGTCACCGCCGAGCAGCGCGAGGCGCTGGAGCAGGCGATCCGGTTCGCCGCGACCGTCTGCCTGGAGACGTGCCGCCACCAGGGCCGCCGCCTGCTCCTGGGCTGGACCGGGCCGACGCCGGGGGTCTGCCAGGGGCCGGCGTCGGTGAAGCTGCTCCACGAGATGCTCGAGCAGCTCGCCGTGATGAGGCCGTCGCCGGAGGGGACCACCGCCGCGCTGCTCGACGCGCTGCCGCCGGCCACGCTGAGGGACTCGGCGCTGATCCTGGTGTCGACCCGCCCGATCAACCTGATCGAGGAGGCCGAGCGGTCGGCCCGGCTGTCGGGCGCCTCGGCGCGCGGCCTGCTGGGGCGCGTCGTCATGATCGACGTCTCGCGCGGCGACCTCGCCGACCTGGTCCAGTTCGCCGGCGCCGCGGCGGGGGACGGCCGCGGCGCCGCGGCGGAGGTGCGACCATGAAGTTCCTGAGCCTCTACCGCCTCAGCTTCTACGTCATGCTGTTCTTCGCCACGGCCGCCCTCTGCGTCGATTCGACCGAGGGCTACGTCCCGGTCCTCCTGCCGCCGGCCGTGGCGGTCGCCGGGGTCGCGGCCTACCTGACCGTCGATCGCCACCCCCGCCTGGGGCTCTCCCGCGGCGCGGCCAACCTCCTGGCGGCCGCCTCGGTCGGCCTCGTCTTCCTGGAGTATGCCGTCGACGACAAGCTGCTCGACGCCCTGGCGCACTGGCTGACCTACCTCCAGGTGGTCAAGATGTTCCTGCCCAAGACCGCGGAGGACGACTGGTTCTTGTTCCTGCTCGGGCTGATGCAGGTGCTCGTCGGCGCGGTCATCAGCCAGAGCGACCGCGTCGGGATCATGCTGTTCGCCTGGGCGGTCCTGGCGCTCTGGGTGCTGGCGCTGTTCTCGCTCCACCGCGACGCGGCGCGCGACCGGGCCGCGCGATCGGCGCCCGAATCGGCGACGGAGGAGCCCTACCCGGGCCTGCTCGACTGGCCCTTCCTCCTCTCGGCGACCCGCGTCACCGCGCTGACGATGGCGCTGGGGGGCGTGATCTTCCTGGCGATGCCCCGGCGGAGCAGCGTGGCGCGGATCCAGGGCCTCGACCCGCTCCCCGCGCACATGACCGGCTTCGACGACGAGGTCCAGCTCGGCCAGCTCGGCGAGATCCTCGAGAACGACACCGTGGTGATGAGCGTCGAGATGTATGATGGGAACGACCGCCGGGCCGCGCCCGTGGGCGAGCCCCTCTGGCGGGGCGTGACCATGGCCAAATACGACCGCGGGCGCTGGCATCGGGTCGAGCGGAGGAGGGCGAGCCTCCCGATCCCCGACGACTCGCGGGGTACGATCCGGCAGAACATCAAGCTCGAGGCGAACGACTCCTACGTGCTGTTCGGCCTCCGCCCGATGCGCGCCGTCGAGGCGGCCTCCCCGCGGTCCGAGCCCGAGCCGTTCTCCGACGGGACGATCGCCCGCCCCAGCGTCCGCCCCGGGGCCTACGATTATCGGGTGATCTCCGAGGCCGATCCGAATCGGCCCCAGCCGGGCGAGATGCCGTTGAAGAGCGAGGACCGCGCAGCCTTTCCTGGAGACTCCCGGACCCCCTGCGGGCGCGGCTTCGGTCGATCGCCGAGCGGGTCGTCAAGGGGATCCCGCCCGAGGAGACGGAGACGAGGGCCCGGGCCCTGGAATCGTACCTCCGCGATTCGGGCGAGTTCAGCTACACCCTCCGGATGGACGTCAAGGACCCCAACCTCGACCCCGTCGAGGACTTCCTCGTCAACCGCAAGGAGGGGCATTGCGAGTATTTCGCCAGCGCCCTGGCGCTGCTGCTGCGGTCGATCAAGATCCCCTCGCGGATGGTCAACGGCTTCAAGGGGGGCGACTGGAACGCGCTGGCCCAGGTGCTGAGCGTCCGCCAGAAGCACGCGCATAGCTGGGTCGAGATCTACCTGGGCGACAGTCGCGTCCCGACCTGGCTGACCCTCGACCCGACCCCGGCGACGGCGCGGAGGGACTCGATCGCGCGGGTGGGCGGGTTCTCCGCGAACTTCCGCCAGCTGACCGACCTGATCCGCTACGTCTGGGTCTTCTACATCGTCGGCTTCAACGAGGAGCGCCAGAGGCGGCTGATCTACGGGCCGATCAAGGAGCTGGCCGGCGAGGCCCGCAACGGGTTCGCGACGATGGCCGAATGGGCCCACGCGGCGCTGGGCCGGCTGCTCCATTTCCGCGACATCGAGTCGTTCGTCAGCATCCGCGGGTTCTTCGTCTCGTTCGTGGGCCTGCTGCTGCTGGCCGGCCTGTGCCGGGCCGGCGCCTGGCTGGTCCGGCGCTGCTTCCGCTGGCTCGGGGGGGCCGACCGCCGCGACGCGGCGCGCTCGCCGGGCGTGGCGTTCTATCGCCGCCTGGCGCAGCTCCTGGCCGAATTCGGCCTCGACCGCCCCCCCGCCGAGACCCAGCACGAGTTCGCGCGTCGGGCGGCCGTCTTCCTGACGGGTCGCGGCTCGAGCACCGAGACGGTCGCCGACGTGCCCGGCCAGGTCGTCGCCTCCTTCTACCGCGTCCGGTTCGGCCATTCGGAGCTGCCGCCGGGCACGCTCAAGCACCTGGAGGTCCAGCTCGACGCGCTCGAGGCCTGCCTCCGCGCGACCCGGGGCTGACCCGGTCGCCAGCGAAGGGAAGGTCCGCCATGAGAGTCGGCCTGGTCGGGTTCGCCGGGGGGGGCAAGAGCACGCTGTTCCAGCTCCTGACGGGGGCCACGCCCGACCCCGGCAAGGTCCACGCCGGGCAGGTGGGGGTCGCCACGCTGTCCGACACCCGGCTCGACTTCCTGGCCGCGCTGCACCGCCCCAAGAAGGTGACCCCGGCGACCGTCGAGATGCTCGACACCCCCGGCCTGATCCCCGGCACGCACGGCGACAACCCCCAGCGGCTCGCCCTGATCCGCGAGGGCGACGCGCTGCTGGTCGTGCTCGGCGCCTTCGCCGGGGGCGACCCCGCCGCCGACCTGGCCGCCTTCCGCGACGAGCTGCTCTTCGCCGACCTGGGCGTCGTCACCAACCGGATCGAGCGGCTGGAGGCGAGCGTCAAGAAGCCCCGCCCCGACCGCGATGCGCAGCTCAAGGAGCTGGAGCTCGTCAAGCGGGTCCACGACGTCCTCGACGCCGGCCGCCCGATCGCGACCCTCGGGCTCACCGACGAGGAGAAGAAGCCGATGCGCTCCTTCGGCCTGCTGACCGACAAGCCGCAGGTCGTCCTGGTCAACGGCCCCCAGGGGGACGAGGTGCCGGCCTCTCTCCTCGCGCCTGCGCCCGACGCGATGGCCATCGACGCCAAGCTCGAGCTGGAGCTCTCCGCAGCTCGACCCCGACGAGAGGGGGGCGTTCATGGCCGACATGGGGATCGCCGAGCTCGGCCGCGACCGGATCATCCGCAGGGCCTACGACGCGGTCGGCATCATCACCTTCTTCACCGCCGGGGAGCCGGAGGTCCGCGGCTGGAACCTCGAACGCGGCGGCACCGCCGTCGAGGCCGCCGGCAAGATCCACACCGACCTCGCCAAGGGCTTCATCCGCGCCGAGGTCACCGCCTTCGACGACCTGGCCCGCGCCGGCGGCGTGAAGGAGGCCAAGGCCAGGAACTTCCAGCGCCTCGAGGGCAAGGACTACGTCGTCAAGGACGGCGACGTCGTCTACTTCCGCAGCGGCCTGTGAGCCGTCGCGGCGCCGTCCCGACGACATCCATCAGGGCGTGCGCAGGAGCATACCGACCTGGAGGGTCGCATCGGGGCTCCCGATCATGTCCCGATTGGCCCGCCAGAGGGCCCGGGACGCCTCCGGGGAGCCATAGATCCGGCTCGCGACGTCGGCCAGCGTCTCGCCCTCGCCGACCTGGGTGAATGCCGAGCGAGGGGGCAGGGAGGCCCGCCGTCGGGTCGCGGGCTGGGCCTTCGCCGATGCCGCGAAGACGGGCCGCGCCGCGGCCTGGTCCGTCGTCCCCCGGGCGGATGTCGGCCGGACGGACGGGTCCTGGACGGGGGTCGGCGGTCGCTCGGGGGCTGCCGCGAGCGACCCGTCCGGAGAGGGGCGGGACGCGGAGGGAGGCCGGGATGGCGGGGTGGGCGTTCCTTCGGGCTGATACAAGGCGATCGCGAAGAACCCGACCACCGAGAAGCTCAGGGTGAAGCTGGCCCCGACGTGCCGATTCATGGGATGCGATCCCCAGGGCGATGCCGGACGTTGCGAATCAGGGTGCCGTATCCGGGTTATCGGCCCGGCGGCGGTGCGGCTTGAGGGATTCCCGGCAGATCGGCCCGCGCATGAGAAAGGCCACCCCGGGACGGGTGGCCTCGGTCGCGTTTCGGCGGGGCCTCGAAGCGGAGGGGTCGCGGCAGCGGCCCGGGTCAATTCGACGACGGTCGGAGGATGCACTCCCTCAGCTTCCCGCGCTGCTCGGCCGTCAGCCGGCCGCGTCGGTATCGGTCGTCGATGTCTTCGAGGCATTCGTCGAGCAGCATCTCCTTACCGGGGTAATAAGGGTGCCGCTTGATCATGTCGATCGTCTGTTCGAGACGTTCGAATTCCGGTTGGAAGCTCGTCATGGTCGGTCCGGGGGTTGAGACTTTCGGCATCGTGATGACTGGTCGCCTCGTGCGCTCCGACCTCGAATGTATTACGTCCTGGACCGTTGCCGGGTTCGGGTCATCACCGACCTACCGAGGACAGCAAAGGGGATACCAATCGCCTCCAAGATCTCTACTCCCGATCGATGTGATCCGTGACATCCGCTATCCCCGGACGATGCCGAACCGCCTCGCGGCGCCCTTGGGCACCGCTCCGCCGGTTTGGTAAACTCGGACGTGCGGGCATCGCGGCGGACCTCGTCGGGGGCCGGGGCGCGGGGATCGTCGCCCGGTCGTCCTCGCGCAGGACGTTGCCGGCCGCGGCGACGCTCGGGGGAGGATCGCTCTTGTTCGCTGGACCCATCATCGCCCGGGAGGTGCTGACCGCCCCGCGGCCGCTCCGGTTCTACGTGGCGCGGGCGTCGTACGTCGGGCTGCTGTTCATCCTGATGTGGACGGCCTGGCAGTCGCTGATCGGCTGGCGGATCGTGCGCGAGTTCGGCGTGCTCGCGCGGTTCGGGGGGGTGCTGTTCTACGGGTTCGTCCTGATCCAGCTCACGCTGATCCTCTTCTTCGCCCCGCTGGCGGCGGCGACCGCCGTGGCGCACGAGAAGGACCGCCGGACGTTCGTCCTGCTGCTGATGACCGACCTGAGCGACCTGGAGATCGTGCTCGGCAAGCTGACGGCCAGCCTGCTCCAGATCGGCACGCTGCTGGCGGCGGCGGCGCCGGTGTTCTTCCTGTGCATGCTGCTGGGGGGGGTCGGCGCCGACCAGATCCTCGACGTCCTCGGCGTGACCGCCGCGGCCGGGCTGGCGGGCGGGGCGCTCGGGCTGGTCGTGGCCCTGTGGCGCGACCGGACGTTCCAGTCGCTGGCGCTGACCGTCCTGCTGGTGGTGCTGACCCTGGTCGGTGTCGAGGCGGTCGCGTATGCCTTCCCCGGCCTGCGGCTGCTGGGCGTGCCCGCTGGCCGACGCCCTCGACCCGTACCGGGCGGTCCTGGCGGTGATCTACCAGGGCCGGGCGCGCGGCGCTGCGGCCGGGCCTGGTCTTCATGCTCGTCTCGCTGGCCGTCGCCGTGGCGCTGATCGCGCTGGGCGTGGTCCGGCTCCGGGCCTGGAACCCCGGGCGGAACGAGCCCCGCGAGCAGCGCGAGGCGGAGCAGGACGTCGAGGTCGTCGAGACGTTGGTCGAGGTCGCCGAGGTCCCCGAGCCGGCCCTGATGGCGGTCGCGACCGACGGCGCGGGCACGGCGACGGCGCGGCCCGACCCGCTCCAGCGCCGCGTCGGGCTGCCCGGGCGCCTGGCCGAGGCGACCGGCCTGCACGTCCCGAGGCGGACGCACCGCCGGGTCGTCCGCGCCGCCCGGTCGTATCGCCGGCCCTGGAGCAACCCGATCCTCTGGCGGGAGCTGAGGACCCGCGCCTACGGCACCAAGCCCCTGATCATCAAGGGGGCCTACGTGCTGGCCTTCGCCCTCGGCGTGGCCATCTTCCGCGCCCTGGCCGTCGGGGTGGAGTATCCCCTGGCGACGGGCCTGGCGATGATCCCCGTGGCGCTGGCGATCCTCAGCCTGGTCCTGGTCAACGCCCAGGGGGTCACGGCGCTGACCAGCGAGCGCGACACCGGGGCCCTCGACCTGCTGCTGGTCACCGAGCTGTCGCCCAAGGAGTTCATCTACGGCAAGCTCTACGGCGTGCTCTACAACGCCAAGGAGATGATCGTGCTGCCGGTCGGCCTGGTGATCTGGTTCGCCGCCAGCGGCGTCCTGTCGGCCGAGTCGGCGTTCTTCGCGATCGTCGACTTCCTGCTGCTCTGCCACTTCTCGGCGATGCTCGGCCTGCACTCGGCGATCACCTACACCAACAGCCGGACGGCGGTCGCCAACAGCCTCGGCACGATCTTCTTCCTGATGGTCGGCATCCTCGTCTGCGCGTTCCTGATCATCCTGAGCGACCGCGAGTTCGGCCGGCAGTTGCTCAGCTTCCTGATCTTCATCGGGGCCGGCAGCGTCGCCCTGTTCGGCTCGCTCGGGGCCAAGAACCCGTCGCGCGCGATCGCGCTGGTGGCGCTTCTGACGCCGTTCTGGACCTTCTACTGCGTCATCAGCCTGCTGCACGGCGACGTCGTCGCCGCTTTCCTGGTCAGCGTCGGCGTCTACGGGTTCGCGCTGCTGGCCATGCTCGTGCCCGCCGTCAGCGACTTCGACATCGCCCTGGGCCGCACCAATGCGATCCAGGGATAGCCAAGGGCCTGGTCCATCACCCTCGCGGAACAGCGGCCAACACGCCAACCTGACCGTAGCATCTTACCTGATACCCCTGAATTTTCCATGTTACCTGCATCGCGATCGCGCGGAGGTTGAAGCGATCCTTTCGTATGAATGACGACCAAAACCTCAATTCGGTTCGTTCGGCAGCGGTCATTGCGACGGGACGTCGCGGGGACCGAGCGTACCAATGGAATGATTTGCGGACAAAACCTCAATTCGGTTCGTTCGGTAGCGGCGTCCAGGAGAGAGGCCAGCGGCGCGCTACCATCGATCTTCGCATTGTTGAGGATTCGGTTCGTTCGGCAGCGGCGCACGACGGACGCCGCGCAGGGCGCGATCCTCGCGTCGCGGTCGGGGGGAACCTGAGTCGATCCGGCTTGCCAAGGAATCGTCAGCCGATCGGGCTGCTAATTTCTATCATCGGGTCCGGTCACCTCGGCGTCCTGCCGATCCGGCCGGATCTGGCCGCGGGCCGGCGCGGGTGGTAGATTCCGGGGAGCCGACGGGTCTCCCGCCCGCCGGATCGGACCGTCCCGGCCGGACCGCGCCCCAGCCTTCGCATACGGAAGCCTCCTGCCATGACACGCCGCTCGATGTCCCTCGCACCCGCCTGGATCGGGGCCGCCCTGGCGATGGCCCTGGGCTGCCCGCCGGCCTCCGCCGGGGATGATGACCTCGCCCGCGAACTCCCCCGGATCAAGCCGCTCGAACCCGACGCCGCGCTCAGGTCGATCCAGATCCACGAGGGGTTCCGGGTCGTCCCCGTGGCCGTCGAGCCGCTGGTGACCGACCCGGTGGCCCTCGCCTACGACGCCGACGGCCGGGCCTACGTCGTCGAGATGCGCGGCTATCCCTATCCGGAGAACACCCCGTCGGGGAACGTCACCCTCCTGGAGGACGCCGACGGCGACGGCCGGTTCGACAGGTCGACGATCTTCGTCGAGGGCCTGTCGTGGCCGACGGGCGTCGTGCCCTACGACGGCGGCGTGTTCATCGCCGTGGCGCCCGACATCCTCTACGCCAAGGACACCGACGGCGACGGCAAGGCCGACGTCCGGAAGGTGATGTTCACCGGCTTCGGCACGCAGAACGTCCAGGGGCTGCTCAACGGGCTGCTCTGGGGCACCGACGGCTGGATCTACGGCGCCTCGGGGGGCAACGGCGGCGAGATCCGCAATCTGTCGCAGCCCGACGACAAGCCCGTCTCGGTCCGCGGCCGAGACTTCCGGTTCCAGCCCGACGGCTCGGCCTTCGAGGCCATCTCGGGCGGCGGCCAGTTCGGCCACTCGCTCGACGACTGGGGGCATCGGTTCGTCTGCAACAACAGCAACCACATCCGCCAGGTCGTCGTCCCCGCGCGCTACCTCGACCGCAACCCGGCGCTGCTGGCGTCGTCGGTCATCGCCGAGATCCCGGCCGAAGGCCCCGCGGGTCCGGTCTACCGGATCAGCCCGCCCGAGCCCTGGCGCGTCGTCCGCACCCGCCAGCGCGCCGCCGATCCCAAGATCGCCGGCCGTCTGCCGAAGACCGAGCTCGTCGCCACCGGCTTCTTCACCTCGGCCAGCGGCGTGACGATCTACCGGGGCACCGCGTACCCGGCCGGATACCGCGGCAACGCCTTCGTCGGCGACGTCGGCGGCAACCTCGTCCACCGCAAGGTGCTGACCAAGAACGGCGCCACCTACCTGGCGACCCGGGCCGACCCGAACGTCGAGTTCCTCGCCTCGACCGACAACTGGTTCCGCCCGGTCAACTTCGCCAACACGCCCAACGGCACCCTGCTGGTGCTCGACATGTACCGCGAGACGATCGAGCACCCGTCCTCGATCCCCGAGCCGATCAAGAAGCACCTCGACCTGACCAGCGGCAAGGACCGCGGCCGTCTCTACGAGGTCGTCCCCGACGCGGGCGTCAAGGTCCGCAAGCCCGCGCTGAGCCGGGCCACGACGGCCGATCTCGTCGCGCTGCTGGCCGACCCCGACGCCTGGTGGCGCGAGACGGCGCAGCGCCTCCTGATCGAGCGCGACGACGAGGCGGCGATCCCGCTCCTGGAGGATCTGGCCCGCGCCGGCCGACCGCACTGGCCCGCGCGCACGCCCTCTGGACCCTCGACGCCCTGGACGATCTCGACCCCGGGCCCGTGCTGGCGGCCCTGGACGACCCCGATCCCGGCGTCCGTGAGCAGGCCGCGAAGCTGACCGAGGGGAGGGTCTCCGCACATCCCGAACTGCTCGCGCCCCTGCTCGCGCTGGCCCGCGACGACGACCCGATGGTCCGGTTCCAGGCGTCGCTATCGCTCGGCGACGTGGAGGACCCGAGGGCGGTCGCCGCCCTGGCCGCGATCGCCTCCCGAGACGCGGGGGACCGCTGGGTCCGCCTGGCGATCCTGACGGCCTGCCCCGGACGGTCCGCGGCCCTGATCGACGCCCTGGCCTCCGTCCAGGGCTTCTTCGAGAAGCCGGGGGGCCTGACCCTCCTGGGCGAGCTGGCCCAACTGGTCGGGGCGGAGAATCGCGCGGCCGATGTCGAGGGGGTGCTCGCGCGGTTCGCGCGGGCCCGATGTCCCGGACCGCCTGCTGAACCCCGTGCTCCTGGGACTCGGCCGCGGCCTCCTGCGCCGGGGGGATCGCTCCGCGAGGCCTTGAAGGATGAGGGGTCGGGGCGCGCTGGCGCGCCGCTTCGAGGACGCGGCGCACGTCGCGGCCTCCGAAGGCCCCGCCGCGACGCGGGCGGAGGCGATCCGCTTGCTCGGCCTGGGCCCGGTCGACCGGGCGATCGCGGTCCTGCCCGGGTTGCTCGACGCGAGGCAGCCGGGCGCGGTCCAGCTCGCGGCGCTGCACACGCTGGCCGACCTGCCCGACCGCCGCGTCGGGCCGACGCTCACCGACCACTGGAAGGCGCTCAGCCCGGCGGTCCGGGGCGAGGCGGTCGAGGCGCTCTTCGCCCGCCCCGAGAGGCTCGCCGCGATGCTCAGCGCGATCGAGGCGAAGGCGATCGCGGCCTCCGACCTCGACCCCGGCCGCCGCAAGCAACTCCTGGCGCACCGCGACCCCGCGGTCCGCCGCCGCGCCGCCGCCCTGTTCGGCGACGAGGCGCGGTCCGACCGCGGCCAGGCGGTCGCGTCCTATCGCAAGGCGCTGGGGCTCGACGGCGACCGCGAGAAGGGGCGCGAGGTGTTCCGCAAGGCGTGCGCGACCTGCCACCGCGCCGAGGGGCAAGGGACCGACGTCGGGCCCAACCTGGCGACCGTCACCGGCCGGACCCCCGAGGACCTCCTGATCCACATCCTCGACCCGAACCGCGAGGTCCCGGCGGCCTACATCAACTACAACGTGGCGACCACCGACGGCCGCGTCGTCTCGGGGCTGATCGCCGAGGAGTCGGCCAACGCCGTGACCCTGAGGAGGGCCGAAGGGGCCACCGACGTCATCCCGCGCGCCGCATCGAGTCGATCGCCTCGACCGGCCTGTCGCTGATGCCCGAGGGGCTGGAGAAGGGCCTCGGGCCGCAGGACCTGGCCGACCTGATCGCCTACCTCCGGAGCATCCAGGCCGCCGTCGGAGCTCCCTCGCCTCGGTAGCGAGCCGGCCGGGAAGATCCTCCGAAATGGGCCGCGGAGGGGCGCGGATCGGGCGGATCAAGGCGGATCAGATCGGCGGCCATCCGCCCGATCCGCGGCCCTCCGCGGCCCATCCTCTCGCGATGGCCGGGCGAAGACGGCCCTATCGCGCGGCCGAGCCCTCGCGGAGCTGGCGCTCGGCCTCGAACCAGTGGTCCCGGTCACGGCCGTCGGGCGAGCCCTCCGAGAGCCAGATCGCGTAGGCGCGGGCCTCGATCTCCTCGTGAGTCGGCGCGGGGCGGACCTGGGCGCCGAACCCGTCGGCTCGGCCCATGCCGGGACGGCCGCCGCGGGGCCCGTCGGCTTCGGCGGGATCACCTTGCTCGACGCCCCCTTCGGGGGGGCCTGGAACGGGTTCTCCTGGCGGGCGGTCTGCTTGGCCATGACGGTCTCCTGTCCGTGAACTGCCCCCGACGTCCGGCGCGGACGTCGAACCGATTGTGCGCGTCGAGGCGCGGCCACCTTGCAACAAGCAATCCTCATGCCGTGTGCCTCGGCCCCCGGCACCCGACAATGCAACGGGCGAGGCCAACCGGCCTCGCCCGTCGGGGAAATCGTCGCGACGGCCGGGCCGCCGCTCAGCGGTCGACCGCCTGCGGGGGGGCGGTCGCGAGGACCTTCGAGCCGAGGCTCAGGTAATCGGCCACGATCCGGACGACCTCGTCGTTGTAGAAGTCGGGCTCCCAGGCGGGGTGCTCGGCGAACTTCTTCCGCGACTTGTCCTTCTTGGCGGCCTTCTCGTCGCCGTCCTTGGCGTCCTTGTCCTTGTCGTCCTCGAGCGAGACCTCGTCGCGGAACTTCTCCTCGTTGAGCGAGATCGTGTGCCTCGCCTTGCGGTCGGCGATCTTCTTGATCCGCTCGGCCTGCTTCTGGAACTTGGGGTCGGCCTTACGGCGGTCCCACGAGCGGGTCTCGACTGCGAGACGAGGTCGTCGGGCGTGCGGTTGTACATCTGATGACGCAGCGGCTCGACCTTCTCGAACTTCATGGCGTTGTCCATCTTCCCCTCGCCGAAGTCGAGCTGGTCGCGCACCGAGGGGATGTGGATGTGCGGGGTGACGCCCTTGACCTGCGTGCTCTCGCCGTTGGCGCGGAAGAACTGCTGGATGGTCAGCTTCAGCGCGCCCAGCGGCGGGAGGTCGCGGCGGCGGAGCTGCTCGTTGATCGGGACGATCTGCTGGACGGTCCCCTTGCCGAAGGTGCTGCTGTCGCCGATGATCAGGCCGCGGCCGTAGTCCTTGATCACGCCGGCGAAGATCTCGCTGGCGCTGGCGCTGCCGTGGTCGATCAGGACGACCAAAGGTCCGTCCCAGGCGGTCCCCCTCTCCTCGTCGTCCAGGGCGCGGGTGCCCGAGGCGTCCTTGACCTGGACGACCGGGCCGTGGTCGATGAACAGGCCCGACAGCGTGATCGCCTCCTGGAGCAGGCCGCCGCCGTTGGAGCGGAGGTCGATCATCAGGCAGTCGGCCTTCTTCTCCCTGAACTGCTTGATCAGCCTGCGGCAGTCCTCGGTGGCGCTGACGGCGTCGGGGTCCCCCTTGAGCACCGCCTGGGTGTCGCCGTAGAAGGCCGGCAGGCTGATCACGCCGATCTTCAGCGACTTGCCGTCCACGCCCTTGGCGTCGATGACCTGGCCCTTGGCGTGCTGCTCGGTCAGCTCGATCTTCTCGCGGGTCAGCTCGTAGACCTTGCGGTCCTTGGTGCCGGCCGGCTGGACGATCAGGCGGACCTTGGTGCCGCGCGGCCCGCGGATGTAGCGGACGACGTCGGAGAGCTTCTTCTCGACCAGGTCGATCTCCGAGCCGTCGTCCTTCTGGATGCCGACGATCTTGTCCTCGGGCTCGAGCCGGCCGTCCTTGTCGGCCGCGGCGCCGGGGACGATCTCCTTGACGACCGCGTAGCCGTCCTCGGTCGAGAGCGAGGCGCCGATCCCCTCCAGCGACAGGTGCAGGCTCTGCTGGAGCATGTCCTCCAGGTTGTTGGCGCTGAGGTAGCTCGAATGCGGGTCGAACGTCCGCGTCAGGCTGGTGAGGTAGACCTCCAGCATCTCGGCCGAGCTGAACTGGTGGAACATCCGGTTGCGGTCCTTGTAGCGGATCGCCAGCCGCTTGACCGCCTCGGCGTCGTCGACCTTCTCGACCACCTTGAGCTGGAGCAGGTCGAGCTTGATCCGCTTCCGCCACCGTTCCTTGGCCTCGGCGGCGTTGGCCGGGTAGTCGATCAGGTCGGGGTCGTCGCCGACGGTCTCCTCGACCGCGAAGTCGGGCTTGTTCTCGGGCCTGAGCAGCTCGTTGACGGTCGCCAGCCGCTCGTCGCTCCGCTTCAGGAGGCGGTCGAAGACCTGCTTGGCGAAGTCGAGGTTGCCCTCCTTGATCTTGTCGTCGAGCGTGGTGGCCTGCGCGGTGAACTCGTCGACGTCGGGCTTCTCGAAGTAGTATTTCTGGGGGTCGAGGTCCTTGAGGAAGTTCTTGCACCACTGGCGGGCCGTCGCATCGTCGATCTTCGGCTTGGCCATGTGGTTCTGCTCGAGCAGTTGCACGACGACCCGCGCCGTGGCCTGATCGACGGGCGTCGGCGCGGGGCCTGCGCCCGACGACGGCCGCGATGAAGGCCATGATCGCGATCAGCGTCAGCGGACGTAATGCGAATCGGCGCATAAGATTGGGTTCCGTGCTTCGGGAAAGGATCGTCGTGTGGGATCGGCCCGACCACACTCGGCCATCATAGCCGCGGTCGGAATAGGCGGCAAGTCCGACCCTATTTGACAGACAGCGGGATGGCCCGGCGCGATCTGCCATCCCGGAGGGGAGTCTCTGAGAGATTCTACGCCCCGCGACGGTAAAAGTTCACCCTCGCCATGCTGGCGGACCGCGAAAGGACGGACCCACGCCCCACCGGACCACCGGCCTCTACAAGATACTATCGTGATCCCGGCCCTCGGCGTCCACTCGGACGGGCCAGAACCTCGCCGCGCTCCCCGGGCCTGGTCGGGCCAAGGGGATGGCCTTTTCCGCGGCGTCGGGGGACACCGTGACCCTGGCGCTTGGCTACTCCCACGCCACCTTCAGCGGGGCGAGCATGGCCTGGGGGCTGGTGGCGGCGCCGACCTGGACGGGCATGCCGACGAAGTGGAACCAGAAGGTGAGGGCCTTGGCCCTCCCCGAAGGGACTTCGCCGCCCGCGGCAAATTCTCTCCAAATTCGCACACGGCCGTCGGCGAGGACCTCGATCCGGTCGCGGGCCTGCCGGCCGAAGTCGGCGACGGCCAGGGCCGTGCAGCGGGTCCTGTCCATGACGTGCGCCCAGCCCTCGGCCGGGGGCGAGTCGGGCGTCGGGGCCTCGGCGAACGAGGTCATCTTGCCGGGCGGTCCCTTGCGGACGACCCAGGTGCGGCCGACGTCGGGGGCCGAGCCCGCGGCGAGCTCCATCGCGTCGTCGCCCCGGATCTGCCCGTAGACGGTCGAGCTGGCGCCGAGGTCCACCAGGGTCGGGGCGCCATCGACCTTGAGCCGCACGTCGACGCCCAGCGCGGCGACGATCCCCTCGGGGTCCTCGACTGTCCAGGTCGTCTCGACCCAGCTCTTGGAGTTCGGGAAGGTCATCTCCACGGCCGATCGGACGGCGCGTTCCCCTCCGAGCCGCTGGGCACCCTCGAACCGAAGCGCGACGGCGACCGGCCCCTCGCGGGCGACGGTCCCCCGCACCGACGACCCGCCCGTCCGGTGGAGGGTGCCGTCCTTGAGGCGGAGGACCAGGCCCTCCGACCCCTCCGCGACGAACTCGTTCTTCGCGTTGCTGACCCCCTTGAGGAGGCCGAGCAGATCGACGGGGACGGTGAAGGCCAGGGTCGAGCCGTGCGAGACGCGGAAGACGTCGCCGACCCGTTCGACCCTCATGCCCCCCTTCGGCTCGGGGCCCGGCTCGGCCCCCTTGCCGATGAGGACGACGTAGCGCTCGGTCTCCCGAGGGCCGGGGCTGGCGTTGAAGTCGAGCGCGATCGCGGGCCCGCCGTCGGGCCGCACGACCTCGCGGAACTGCGCCGGGACGGGGCGGCCGTCTCGCAAGAGGCGGAAGCGCGCCCCCGACATCGCCGACGGCCGCGGCAGGACGGCGTGGACCGGGAACGAGAACCGTCGCAGGCCCGCCGTCTCGACCAGGCCGAAGGGGATCTCGACCTCCTCGGGCGCGGCACCCGTCGCGGCCGGCAGCGCCAGCGCGGCCAGCCCCGCTCGCAAGGCCCCGCGGCGGGTGATCTCGTCGTAACGCGACATCGGATGACTCCGGAAGGGACCATGCGACGGGCGCCGGGGAGGCCCCCGGACCCGCCTGGGAGTGTCCGAGGATACCACCGCCCCGGGGGGCGCGTCAGGCGGGCGTCGTCGATTCCCTTTTCGGCGCCCCTGCGCGCACAATGGATGGCCACGCGCGGCCCGGCCCCCCGCGAGCTCCCCCGGCCGAGATCGACAGGACTTCATGACCCAGCCCGACGCCCGCCCCGCCCTCTGGATGATCTGCGGCTCGTTCGCCTTCGCCCTGATGGCCGCCCTGACGCACGCGCTGAAGGATCGGTGCGACTGGCTCGTGACCGCGCTGGTCCGCGCCGTGTTCATGTTCGGCACGGCCCTGCTGCTGGCCCGGACGGTGCGGCGCCCGCCTGGTCGTCTGGGACCCGCCGACGCTCTGGGTCCGCAGCATCGCCGGCAGCGTCAGCCTGGTGTGCAACTTCTACGCGATGACCCGCCTGCCGGTGGCCGACATCCTGACGGTGTCCAACTCCTATCCGCTCTGGATCGTCATCCTCTCGGCGCTCCTGCTGCGGCGTCGCCCCGCGGCGGCGGTGGTCGTCGGCGTCGCCTGCGGGCTGATCGGCGTCGTCCTGATCCAGCAGCCGCTGCTGGCGGGCGATCGGCTCGCCGTCGCGGTCGCCGTGGTCGGCTCGTTCGCGACGGCCGTCGCGATGCTCGGGCTGCACCGGCTCCGCGGGATCGACACCTGCGCGATCATCGCGCACTTCTCCGGCGTGGCGAGCCTGATCGTCGCGGCCTGGCTGGCGCTCCGGCACGACGTCGTCACGCCCGAGGTGCTCGCCCCTCGGACGCTGCTGATGCTCCTGGCGGTCGGGGTCTCGGGCACGATCGGCCAGTTCTTCCTGACCAAGGCCTACGTCACCGGCCATCCGGCCGAGGTGTCGATGGTCGGCCTGACCCAGGTCGTCTTCGGCATGGGGTTCGACGTGGCCTTCTGGGGCCGGACGATGACCCCCATCGCGCTGGCGGGGACCGCGCTGGTCCTGGCACCGACCGCCTGGCTGGCCGTCGTCGCGGGGCGGAAGCTCCCCGGGGTCGTCGGCCCGATCGAGGCGACCCCCGACGCCGCCCCCGTCGGCACCGCCACGGCAGGCGAATAGGCCGCCGGCTTATCCACTGCCGGCGGTCGGGGGTCGCGCCCGCGAGTGGGAATCCGCGCGACGGCGATACCAATATGATCGATGGCCCTGAGCCGTCGCGCTCCGCAATTCCGACGGTGACAATCGACACGGGCCGGTTGGCTTCGTTCCGGGAAACCCACTCGTGAGCGCCTCCCGGCGACCCCATCGAACCGATACAACTCGTTTTTATCGAATCATTTGGGGATGACCTGCGGGATCGATCCGGTCGGGAATTTGGAGGGCGCTTCGGTCGAAATATTCAACAAAAAGTGACAGTCGAAAGTCACACATCGGCGGGGTGGGATTGCGGCCCTCTTGCGGGGGTCGGCCCCGTTCGAGGAGGATGGAGCGCCGGCGGGATAGGCGGGAAGCTGGAGGGGAGCCGTGGCCGGCGAAATCTGGACGATCGGACACTCGACGCGCGACCTGGAGACATTCGCGGGCTTGCTGGCGGGCCCGGCGATCGGGCTGGTGGCCGACGTGCGCCGATTCCCCGGCTCGCGCCGCCATCCCCACTTCAACCGCGAGGCGATGGAGGCCGAGCTCGGCCGGTTCGGGATCGCCTACCGGCACTTCGGCGACCTGGGCGGCCGTCGGAGCAAGCGGCGGCCCGACTCGCCCAACACGGGCTGGCGGGTCGAGGCGTTCAACGCCTTCGCCGACTACATGGACTCGGCCGAGTTCGAGGCCGCCCTGGACGATTTGATCGCCTGCGCCGGGCGGTCGCGGACGGCGATCATGTGCTCCGAGGCGCTCCCCTGGCGGTGCCACCGCCGCCTGATCGCCGACGCGATGGTCGTCCGCGGCTGGACCGTGCTCGACATCATCGGGCCGGGCAAGGTCGAGCCGCACGCCCTGACCGTTTTCGCCCGCGTCCGCGACGGCCGGCTGTCGTATCCTGCCGAACCCCTGTTCGAGCCCGATCAACCCAGCGCGTGAAAGGACGAGACCGATGGCGAGGCAAGAGCTCAAGGTCTACGCCGATGACGAGGTCGCCGCGAGGCTCACGGAGCACGGCCTGGCCGAGTGGAAGCTGGAGGATGGCTGGCTGAGGCGCAAGTACAACACCGACGGCTGGCCGACGACGCTCATGCTGGTCAACGCGGTCGGCTTTCTCTGCGAGGCGGCCTGGCACCACGCCGACCTTGCCGTCACCTGGGGCAAGGTCTGGGTCAAGCTCAAGACGCACTCGGCGGGCGGGATCACCGACAAGGACTTCGCGCTCGCCCGCAAGATCGAGGACACCGTCCTCTGGCGCCCCGACCCCGGAGGGCCCCTGGAGGGGACGCCCAACAAGTTCGTCAAGGCGTGAGCGCGGCCGGATGGTTCAAGGGGGACGCAATCCGTCCCAGACGGTCCCCGACGCCCCCCGCAGGGCGAACGACTCGACGAGGTCGGCGTGGTGCCCCCCGACCAGGCCGTCGGCCAGGAGCGCCGCGCCTTGCGCGGCGTGCTTGACCCAGGCGCCGGGCAGCGAGGGCAGGGGGGCGACCGTGCCGATCGGGGACAGGGCTTCCGTCGCCATCGCGGCGATTTCGGGGAGGGCCGCCGAGGCACCCGAGAGGTAGATCCGCTCGAAGGGGGTGACCGCCCGGAGGCCCGCGACGTGCTTGATCAGCGATTCGCGGAAGGCGGCCGGGCCCTCGGGGCCGAGGTCGAGCAGGCCGCCGCGGAACAGGTCGGCCTTCGACAAAGGCGACCGCCAGTAGGCGACCTCGCCGTCCCAGCATCCCCCCGAGCGGACCCCGATCGGCCCTCGCGTGCCGGCCGAGGCGTCGACCAAGCGGCCCCCCGCGACGACCAGCACCGCCGCGAAGACCGAGCCGAGCTCGACGACCGCGAACGACGCCTCGGCCAGCCCACCCGCCGCGCCCTTCGGCGTCGAACCGCGCCGCCAGGGCGGCGACGGCCACCTTGTCGGCCGTCCCCAGGTCGATCGTGTTGAGCTTGCGGTGCGGCGGGATCGTCGGCAGGTGGACGCCGCCCGGCAGGAACACGACGGGAAGGCCGGACGCGACCAGGGCGCGGACCCACGACCGGAAGCCGATGACGCCGACGTCCGCCCCGCGCTGGTCGGGGCGGACCAGCGACATCTGCTCGACGTGCGCCTCGGTCAGCTCGCCGCCCCGGACCAGGGGCAGGCCGTACCCCGACGGCCCGGCGATCAGGTCGATCGGCCCCCAGCGGCGCAGCGCCGAGACCAATGCCGACGGGTCGTCGCGGAGCGCCTCGGGGGACAGGCGGGCCTGGTCCGTCACCTCGCCGTCGGCCAGCAGGAGCAGGTCGAGGCTGCTCGTCCCCGGGTCGGTGCCGACGACGCGGGCCACGGTCGGGTCACTCCAAGGATCGGCCGATCGCCAGGACCTCCTCGGCGTCGAGGACCTTGTCGTTGGCCGCGAAGAGTTCGCGGATCGCCTTCTTGTGGATCTTCATCTTGGTGCCGCCGACCCCCAGCGCCCCCCACGCGCGGACGCCGTCGCGCTCGGCGCCCTTGTCGGTCGGCTTGACCCCCTCGATGCCGGCCGGGGACACGGCGTTCAGGTCGACCATGACCTTCAGCTTCGTCAGGCGACGACGCACGGCCTCGGGCAGCAGCGTCGCGCCCGCGGCCCCGGCCGAGACGACGACCGCGGCCTCCTCAAGGCCACGGGACGTCGCCTCCGGGTCGTCGGTCGCGAACGGACGGAACTCGCGGCCTGTCGCGGCTCGGAGGCGGTCGGCGGTCGTCCCGGCGCGGTCGAGCCGGCGCGAACCCGACCGCGACCTCCGCGCCGCGCCCTCGCGAGGAGCCGCGCGACCCGCTGGCCGACGGGGCCGGTCGCCCCGAGGACGGCGACGACGGACCCGTCGAGGGTGCCGCCCTGGGACGCGATCCAGCGCCTCGACCTCCAGCGCCGCCGCCGCGGCGGTCGTGTTGCAGCCGTTGGCGTCGAGCAGGACCGAGACGCGGAAGCCCGCGAAGAAGGTCGCCTTGATCGCCTCCAGGACCGCCTCGCCCGCCGCGACGTCCGAGCCGCCGACGAACAGCGCCGTGCGGTGCAGGTCGGCGGGCCCGCGGGTGAACAGGGCCCCGTGGACCAGGTCGCGCACCCCTTCGGGGCGGACGCCGCCGTGGCGGAACAGGTGATCCACCCCCGCGTCGACGGCCACGACGGCGTCGAAGACGCTCGGCTGGGGGTCGGTGTCGAGCTGGACCAGGATGGTCGGCTTGTCGGACATGCTGATAAGTAATGAGTGATGAGCTATGAGTAGAATAAAATTTTTTCTATTTACTCATGACTCATCACTCATTACTTTCCCGTCATGCGAATGGGTGCTTGACGGTGTCCTTCTGCGCGGTGATCTCGGCGACGGTCGGCTGGTTCTTCATGGCGCGCTGGATCGAGAGCTTGGTGGCCTCGTAGTTGAACTTGAGGATCTTGGCGTTGTCCTCGGCCTCGGGGTGGATGAAGACGCCGCAGACGATGACGAGGTCCTCGGCCTCGGCGGCGGGGATGGTGCCGTCGGCGACGCAGTCGGCGACCGCCTTGGCCACGGCGTACTGCGCCGGGCCGAACATCTGGACGGCCTGCTTCATCCCCTTGATCGTGACCTTGGTGATCAGGACGGTGGCCGGCTTGGCGATCAGGTTGGGTGTCAGCACGGCGAGCAGGTTGGTGTGGCCCTGCCGACTGGGTGGCCAGCGCGCTGGCGAAGGCCAGGCCGACCGGGCCGGTCTTGGTGCCGATCATCAGGTCGATGTGGGCGATCTCGTTGCCTTCGCCGACCAGGGCCTCTCCGATGTTCAGGGTCAGGTCGCCGGCCATTGGGTGTTCTCCCGTGGGTGGTCCGTGGGTCGCCGGCCGGGCTCGCGCCGGCCGACCCGAGGCTCGGCCCCGAATCATAACAGCCCCGGCGGCGGTCGCAACCCCCCGCCGGCTTGTTAAGCAATTGGAGAAAAAAAGGTTGTCGCGCCACCGCTTTACTGCTTCAATGACCCCGAATGGCACGGGAGCCGTGCCTGTCTCGACGGCCGCCGTGGTCGTCCGTACCCTTCCTTTTTCCACGGAGATCGGCGATGCGCAAGGTGTTCCCGCTGCTGGCCGTGTCCGTCCTGTTCTCGGGCCTGACGCTGGTCCTGGCCGCCGAGGAGAAGACGATCACCGGCGAGGGCCAGTGCGCCAAGTGCTCCCTCAAGGAGACCAAGACGTGCCAGAACGCGATCGTGACCGACGAGGGCGGCAAGAAGGTCACCTACTACCTGATCCACAACGCGGTCAGCAAGAAGTTCCACAAGAACATCTGCACAGGACGACCAAGAAGATCAAGGCGACCGGCGAGGTCAAGGAGAGGACGGCAAGATGGTCCTGACCCCCACCAAGATCGAGGTGGTCGAATAAGGCGGGGCCTCCCGCCTTTCCCGTCCCTCCGTCCGGCGTGCGGCCCTCGCCCGCCGGGCGGTTTCCACCCCTCGCGGTGCCCGATGCCGGGGGCGGCGCCTGGACGTCCTGATCCTCGGCGCCAGCGCCCGCGCGGCCGCGTTCTCCGCCCTGCGCGCGGGCCTCGCCCCGGCCGGCATCGACCTGTTCGCCGACCGCGACCTCGCCGCGATCGCCCGCGCGACCCGATCCCCCCCGGCGATTATCCCGCACGGCCTCCCCGCGCTGGCCGACGCGGCCCCGCCCGGCCCCTGGCTCTACACCGGGGCCCTGGAGAACCACCCCGAGCTGGTCGACCGGATCGCCCGGCGACGGCCCCTCTGGGGCAACCCCGGCGCGGCCCTGCGCGCCGTCCGCGACCCGATCGCCGTGGCCGAGCGCCTGCGACGCGCCGGACCTGCCTTGCCCCGCGGTCCGGCTCGGCCCGGAGGGCCTCCCGCGCGACGGGAGCTGGCTGGTCAAGCCGCTCGCCTCGGCCGGGGGCCAGGGGATCCGCCCGCTCGGTCCGGGCGACGCGACGCCGCGGCGGCCGTCGTATTACCAGGAGCGGATCGCCGGGCCGAGCCTGTCGGCGGTCTTCGTCGGCCGTCCGCTCGGGGGCGACCCTCGCGGGCATCACCCGGCAATGGGTCGGGCGCCCGGGCTCCGAGTTCGCCTACGTCGGGAGCGTCGGCCCCTGGCCGGTCTCCGGGAGCGAGTCGCGGCGCATCCAGGCCCTCGGCGACACCCTGGCGCGCGCGTTCGGCCTGGTCGGCCTCTTCGGCGTCGATTTCGTCCTCCGCGACGGGATGCCCTGGCCGGTCGAGGTCAACCCGCGGTACACGGCCTCGGTCGAGGTGCTCGAGCTGGCCCTCGGCCGCGCCGCTCCTGGCCGAGCACCGTCGGCGCGTGCGAGGTCGGCGAGCCGTCCGCGCCGAGCGACCTCGACCCGCTCCCCGGGCCGTCGCCGCGTGGTCGGCAAGGTGATCCTGTTCGCGACGCGCGCGGCTTCGCTTCCCCGTCTTCGACCTCGGGCCGGTCTGGCGACGACGATCCCTTCGCGGTCCCGCGGTTCGGCGACATCCCCCGGCCGGGGACGATCCTCGAGGCGGGATGGCCGGTCATGACCCTGTTCGCCGACGGGCCCCGACCCGGAACGTGCCGCCTCGGCCTGGAGCGGAGGCGGGCGGCGTGGGATCGCATCCTGCGGCGGGCGTCGGCCGATGGCGAACGCGTCAGAGGCTCTTGACGTACTCGATCAGGTCGTCGAGCTCGGCGTCGCTCAGGGTCGCCGAGGCCGGTCACGTCGTCCGGGTTGTGGGGGCCGGCGAGGGCGTCGCGGAGGGTCTTCGAGCGGCCGTCGTGGAGGTAGGGGTCCTTGTCGTAGACGCCCCGGAGCGAGGGGGGGTTGTAGCCCCGGTAGGCGTCGTCGGGCTCTTCGAGGCCGACGACGTGGATCTTGCCGTCGGTGAGCTCGGGGCCGCCGTGGCAGGTGTTGCACGCCGCCTTGGCCGAGCGGAAGACGGCCTCGCCGCGCTTCGCGGCGGGCGAGAGCGCGCCGTCGGGGTCGCGGTGGGGGTTGCGGGGGAAGTCGAGCGTGCCCAGGAAGGCGACGAGCGCCTCGACGTCCTCGCGCGACGGGCGGCGGCCCTGCATGCTCTTGGTGAACGACTCGACCATGGCGTCGTCGAGGCTCGTCTGCCAGCCGTGCCAGGTCCAGGGGCCGGTCCGGGCGACGCCGGCGGAGCGTCGGCACCTTCTTGCGGCTCCGCAGGTGCGCGGTGCTCAGGTCCTGGCGGCCGTCGTTGAGCGTGTCGAAGTCGAGGCCGTTGGTGTGGCCGTCGCTGTGGCAGGTGTTGCAGCTGTACCACTGGTTGAACGACCGCGTGGCGTCGTGGAAGAGGATCTCCCCGCGGCGGACGAGCGAGAGCTCCTTCGGGCCGCCGAGCGGGATCGTCCGGGCGAGGACGGCCGACTCGGCGTCGACGACCTGCACGGCGTCTTCGAGGTAGTTGGCGACGTAGAGCGTCCTGCCGTCGGCCGCGAAGGCGAGCTCGGTCGGCCGGCCCCCGAGGGCGACGCGGCGGAACCGGCCGTCGCCCTTGAGCAGCTCGGGGGCGATCAGGTCGCGCGAGCCGTCCGAGCGCCAGGGGAGCGGCTGCGCGTCGGTCGCGGAGGATGATCACCTCGTGCGTCCCGCCGCAGCCGACGGCCAGGAACCGGCCGTCGCGGCCGACGGCCACGCCGTGCGCGTCGGCCGGCGCGCCGCGCCCTGGGGGTCGAGCGAGAGGGTCGCGAACGGCTCCGAGCCGTCGAGCGCGACCCGCGTCAGCGCGCTGGCCGAGCACCCAGCCGAGGTCGATGTTGTTCGCGCGTGGTGGCGAACCCCTTGTTCGTCATGTTCGCGACGTAGCCGGTCCGGCCGTCGGCGGCGACGGCGACCTGGCGGAGGTTGTCCCCCTCGATCGGCAGCGTCCGCTCGACCGCGCCAGGGGCCGGTCGCGATCACCGAGAGGTCCTTGCGACCGCGGCGTTGCCGACCAGCAGGCGCGAGCCGTCGGGCGAGAGCGCCAGCCCCCGCGGCTCGCGGCCGACGGCGAGGCGGCCGGTGACTTCCCGCTTGTCCAGGTCGACGCGGACGACCTCGTTGCTCGCCCCGACGGCCACGATAGGCCGTCTTCCCGTCGCCTGCGATCGCGACCCCCCGCGGCTCGGGACCGACCTCGACCCGGCCGACGACCTTGAGCCGGTCGGGCCCGACGTCGAGCACCGCCAGGTCGTATCCGTACCAGTGCGCCACCGCGCCGCGCGTGCCGTCCCGCGACAGCGCGACGCCCGCCGGCTTGTCGCCGGTGGCGACCTCGTCGAGCACCCGGCCCGCCTGCGTGTCCACCAGCGAGACCGTCCCCGCGGTCTGGTTGGCGGTCAGGAGCCGACTGCCGTCGGCCGAGAGCGCCAGCGCGATCGGCGAGCGGTGGGGGCCCGGGTCGGATCGCGGGGCCTCATCGTCGGCGACGGCCCAGGAGGCGGCGATCGCGGCCACCAGGAGGCCGAGCGCCGGGAGATTGCGAAGGCGGCTCGTCATGAGAGGATCTCCCTCACGGGGCGGGGATACGGGGCGGGCGATCCCGGGCGGGCTCACATCCGGTCGACCACGTCGATTCCAAGCAAATTCAGCCCGAATTTCAAGGTCCGACGCCGTCAGGTCGCAGAGGGCCAGGCGGCTGTCGCGGCGCTCGGGCGACTCGGCCTTCAGGACCGGGCATTCCTCGAAGAACGTGCTGAACGTGTTGGCCAGGTCGAACAGGTAATCGGTCAGGATGTTCGGCTTGAGCTCGGCCGCGGCCAGCTCGAGCGTCTCGGGCAGCCGGAGCAAGCCGGACGCCCAGCGCCCGTTCGGCGGGGTGGCTCAGGGCGATCGCGGGTCGCCGGTCCCGGATCGCCTCGGGCGTGAGGCCTCCCTTGCGGAAGATGCTCTGGATGCGCGCGTAGGCATACTGGAGATAGGCGCCGGTGTTGCCGTTCATGGCCAGCATCTTGTCCCAGTCGAAGACGTAGTCGCTCAGCCGGTTCTGCGACAGGTCGGCGTACTTGATCGCGCCGAGGCCGACGACCTCGGCGATCTTGCGACGCTCCTCGGGGTCGAGGTCGGGGCTGTTCTCGTCGACGACCTTGCGGGCCTCGGCGACGCCCTCGTCGAGCAGCGACTCCAGGCCGACCACGTCGCCCTCGCGGGTCTTGAACGGCCTGCGGTCCTGGCCGAGGATCGTCCCGAACGCGACGTGCTCCAGGTCCGACCTGGTCGTAACCCCAGCGCCGGGCGACGGCGAAGAGCTGCTTGAAGTGGTCCCCCTGGCGGTGGTCGACGACGTAGAGGACCTCGTCGGGGTGCCAGGTCTCCTCGCGGTACTGGATCGTGGCCAGGTCGGTCGTGGCGTAGTTGAAGGCGCCGTCGCTCTTGCGGACGATGAACGGGGCCTTCGTCCCCTCGACGAAGACGACGGTCGCCCCCTCGCTCGGCTCGGCGAGCCCCTTGGCCTCCAGGTCCTTGACCACGTCGGCGAGCATCGGGTCGTAGAAGCTCTCGCCGAGCTGGACGTCGAACGTGACGCCGAGGCGGTCGTAGACGACCTGGAGGGCCCGCAGGCAGTGGGGCATGAACTGCTCCCAGAGGGCGCGGTTCTCGGGGTCGCCCGCGTGGAGCTTGGCGGTCTCGGCGCGGGCGGCCTCCTCGACCGCCTTGTCGCCCGCCTTGATCTTCGACTGGGCCAGCCGGTAGAGCCGGGCGAGCTCGGCGACCGGGTCGGCCTGCGTAGGCCGCCTCGTCGCGGTGGTTCTTCCAGCCCCAGAGGATCATGCCGAACTGCGAGCCCCAGTCGCCCAGGTGGTTGTCGCGGATGACCTTGTGCCCGAGCGCGGCGAAGATCCGCGCCAGGCTCTCGCCGATGACCGTCGAGCGGATGTGCCCGACGTGCATCGGCTTGGCGACGTTCGGCGACGAGTAATCGACGACGACCGTCTTCGGCCGCTCCGGGGCGGGGATGCCCAGCGTCTCGTCGGCCAGGAGATCGCCGAGGGTCGCGTGCGATCCAGTCGTCGCGGAGGCGGACGTTGAGGAACCCGGGCCCGGCGACCTCGGGCCGGTCGGCCAGCGGTTCCAGGTCGACCGCCTCGGCCACGCGCCTGGGCCAGCTCGCGCGGGTTCTTCCTGCAGCGCCTTGGCCAGCGCCATGCAGCCGTTGGCCTGGTAGTCGCCGAACTTGGGGTCGCTGCTCGGGCGGACGGCCGCGGCGAAGGCCGCCGGCGTCGCCCCCCTCGGGCGTGGCCGCGGCGAAGGCCCGGCGCAGGCGTTCGAGGACGTTCATAGATCTCGAATTTCAAATTTGAAATTTCAAATAGGAGAATCCGACTTCGATTCGCCGGCGACGTCGGCGCCCTCGGGGGCCGCGGCGGGGGCGGGGGCGGGCCGGCCCGGGTCCCGCCAGTCGAGGCGGGGCGCGTCGCCCCAGATCTCTTCGAGGGCGTAGTAGGTCGCGCGCCTCGGCCGAGAAGACGTGGACGACGAAGTCGCCGTAGTCGATCAGGATCCAGCGCCCTTCCTCCGAGCCCTCCATGCCGAGCTTGTGCTCGCCGAGCCGCTTCATCTCCTGGTCGATCTCGCTGGCGATCGCGTGGCCCTGCCGCCGGCGAGTCGCCGTGGCGATGACGAAGTAGTCGACCAGCGGGGTCGCCTGGCGGAGGTCGAGCAGGAGGATGTCCTTGGCCCGGTTGTCGTCGGCGATCCGGCGCAGATCCGGGCGTGCTCCAGGGCCCGGGCCAGCCGCTCGGGCTGGGTCCGGGCCGCGGCGTTGGAGGGGACGTCGTCCTGGAGTTCGCGGAGGGAGCGGCGACGTCGGGCGTTCGACGTGGCCTGGGGTTCGGTCGGCAGGGCGGGTGTGGTCGGGTTGTTCTCGGTTTCGGTCATCAGGTGTTCGTCCGGGGAGGTCCGGCGAGGGCGACGGTCCCCGTCCCGTCGCCTGGCGCCGGGGTCGTCAGGGGTGAAGGCCCGTGCGACGGGTCGCCGCCCTGCAAGCAAGGGGAGGACACGCCCGCGGGTCACCGGGTTCAACTGTTCCGTTGATAGTGTACACGGACGCCCTCGGGATTCCTATCGCAGAACCGTCCCGACGGCCCGGATGCCGACGCGGCGGTCAGGGCGGCCCGAACGCCTCGCCGTCGAGGCCCAGCTCGCGGCGGAGCGCAGCGGGCACCCGGCCGTCCTCGGCCCAGCCCCGCGCCTGGTAGTAGGCGGCGATCATGGCGTCGAGCCGGGCCCGCGAGAGCGAGGGCCGATCCGGGGCCTCGGGGGCGTCGGAGAGGAACCGGGCGGGGAGCGTGTCCTCGAGCGGCCGTCCAGCCCTCGCGCTGGTTGAGGCACTTGCGGGCGTTGACCACCCGGCGGGCGACGGTCCGGAGCTCGTCGGCGGTGAAGTCCCAGCCGGTGACGGCGGCGAGCATCTCGGCCGACTCGGCGTAGAAGTCGGTGAAGACGCCGCGGAGGAACTTGCAGAGGATCAGCGAGTCGATGACCGCGGCGCGGTCCTCGGTCTCGATCGGCGGCGAGGGCCGAGGCGGGGCCGCCGTCGGCGGCGGTCGACGCGGTCGGAGAAGTCGGCCTCGTAGGCGCCCGAGCGGTTGTGGTCGGCCCCGCGGGTGCCGACGGCCAGCCCGAGGGCCATCGTGTGCAGGGCCCGGGGGTCGTAGCCCGGCAGCTCCAGCCCCTTGACGTGCGGCGCCAGGTCCGGCGCCTCGCCGCCGATCCGCTCGGCCGCCGCGGCGGCTCCCCAGCGCCAGCAGCTCGCCCAGCCCGTCGCGATCGAGCAGGGCCGCGATCGCCTCGAGGACCGCCTCGCCGTCGCCGAACCGGAGCCGGCGGCCCGACGGCCCGAGCCGGCCGTCGATCCAGCCCCGCTCGGCGCAGTCCATCAGGAAGGCGATCGTCCCGCCGGTCGAGATCGTGTCGAGCCCCGCCTCGTCGCAGGCCGGCGCGGCCCGGAGGACCATCGCCGGGTCGTCGACCCCGCAGAGCGGGCCGAGGGCGAAGAGCGACTCGTATTCGAGCCGGACGCCGCCCCCACCGCCCACCGCGTAGATGTGCTCGCAGCCGATCGTGCACGACGCGCACGAGTGTCCGGGCGATCCGACGCGCCGGCGCGAGGTCCTCGGCGGCGAGCCGCTCGGCCCCCTCGAAGTGCCCGGACTGGAAGTTGCGGGTCGGCAGGGCGTCGAACCGGTTGAAGGCGAGCAGGTTGGCGACGGTCCCGAGCTCGCGGTACTTCTCGGTCGCCGGGCCGAACGAGAGGGCCGAGAGGTCGCGGGCGAGCGCGACGGTCCGCCGCCGGGTCGGCCAGAGGGGTGCGGCGATCGCCGCGGACGGCGACGGCCTTGATCCGCTTCGAGCCGAGGACGGCCCCCAGGCCGCCGCGGCCGGCGTGCCGGCCGTCGTGGCTGAGCGTCGCGAACGGGATCAGCCGCTCGCCCGCCGGGCCGATCGAGGCGACCTGCCAGTCCGGGCCGTGCTCGGCGCGGATGCGGTCCTCGGCCTCGCGCGCGGACAGGCCCCAGAGGGCGCCCGCCGGCCGCCACGCGACCCGGGGCTCGGCCGTCGCCCGTGCCGTCGATGAAGACGACGGTCGGCTCGTCGCAGGCGCCGGTGATCGCCAGGGCGTCGACCCCGGCGCGCTTCGCCGCGATCGCGAAGTGCGACGAGGCGAGCGCGTCGCAGAGCCGGCCGGTCAGCGGGCTGAGCGCGACCACCGCGAACTTGGCCGAGGTCGTCAGCGGGCTGCCGACCAGCGGGCTGAGCGCGAAGACCAGGGCCGCGTCGGGCGCCGAGCGGGTCGGTGCCGGCCGGGGTCTCGTGCGCGACGATCCAGGTCCCCAGGCCGACCCCGCCGAGGAAGGCGCGGAGCGACCGCGTCGTCGAGCGCGACGCAGGCGGTCCGGCCCGGCCGGGGATCGACCCGGAGGTAGCGGCCGTGCGATCCGGACGGCATGGCGTCAGCCCCCCACGTCGGCGGCCAGGAGCAGGAGCACGTCGCCGTCGGCCAGGGGCGTCGCGGGGTCGGTCACGAACCGGTCGCCGTTGAGGCAGAGGCGGTACGCCGGGTGGACCCGCCCGCGCCGCTCGATGACCGGCCCGTCGAGCGCCGGGCAGGCGCGGGCCAGCCCGGCGAGGGCCGCCGCCAGCGTGCCGGCGTCGAGGTCCAGCCGGCCCCGTCCCGGCGCGGAGCCTGGGGACGCCGAAGAGCTCGATCGTGATCATGCGGGACTGCCCCCGGACCGGATTCAGCCGGTCCGTCCAGGATTGAGTGAGCGCTCGGCCTTCTTCCACGATAGTGACCTTTAGGAGGCGGTGAAAGCCGACGGCCGGGGGCCGCGGCCGGGGGGATCTTTTCGAGGGCAGGCCCGGTGTTGACCTTCTTGACCGCTCCAATCCGCCGGCTCGGGGGGCGTTGCCGGGCGTCGGCCCCGGGAGGGTGCGTCTCCCCCGCGCTGCGACGGCTGCTCCGGGCCGGCTTCCCGACGGCCTTCGAACGGCTCGACGAGGAGCGGGCCCGGCGGCTCGAGGCGGGACTTCGGCCGTCGGGGCCGGCTCGCTGAGCTGGCGACGCGAGCCCGACGGCTCCTGGCGGGCCCGGCTGTCCGTGCCCCGAACTCCCCCGCACCATCGAGCGGGCGGGCCGGAGCCGGTCCGAGGCGATCGACCGGGCCGACCGCGTCCGGGCCCGAACCCTCGCCCTCCGGGCCGACCCGAGGGCGTCCACCGGCCGGATCGCCCGGCCCGCCGACGACCAATAACGTGCCTCATGGACCTCCATTGTAAGAACCCAACCACGAGACTGCGATGCCACTGAATCCCACCCGCGAGGCGCTCGGCCAGGCCGGCCTCCGCGCCTACCACCACGAATCGACGTTCAAGGCCGAGGCCGACGCCGGCGCTGGCCGACTTCCAGGCGCTACCGCGACGACCTGGAGCGGCAGGTCCGCCGGGGCGACCTGACCCTGAAGGTCGCCCGCGAGAAGGCCGAGGCCGCCGCCGGCGCAGCTCCGCGTCACGCTCCAGAAGCGCGCCGAGGACTTCAGCCCGGTCCCCCGCGTCTTCCTCGACCGCCTGGTCGAGGCGAGCAACGCCCGCAAGAAGGCGCGCGAGCACCTGTCGCTCGAGGGCCTCCAGCGCGAGACCAACCGGCTCCTGCGGCAGAGCCTGATCGAGCAGCAGCTCCAGAACCGCGCCGACGAGTTCGAGGGCCGGACCTTCGTCCGGTCGATGACCGGCGGGGCGCCCGCGCCGACGCTCGAATCCTGCTGGCGTTCCACGAGGAGGCCAGCCACGCGGGCGACGAGGCCGCCGTGGAGTGGGCCCGCCGCCAGCTCGAAGGGTTCCGCAGCCGCACCGTCGACGCCGAGGACCAGAGGAGGATCGACCTGGCCTGCGACCGCCCCGAGCGGGTCAACCCGCGCCTGGTCGACACTTACGTCGAGGCGCTGGAGGGGAGCGACCCGGAAGGCCTGGAGACCTTCGTGACGCACGCCCTGGAGGATCGCGACGCCAACGCCTGCATGGCCGCCTTCCTGCTCGCCCGGCAGGCCCCCGAGGGGGACCAGCCCCGCTGGGTCCGGATGGTCCTGAACGGGCTGGGCAGCTTCCCCGACGCGGCGCTGAGCACGCTGCGGTCGGTCGAGGCCGAGGCGCGGGCCGCGGACGCCGAGGCGGCCCGGCGCAGGCCGATTACGCGATCGCGCTGGCCGAGTCGCAGGCGCAGCTCGCCGGCGTCGAGCCGCCGACCGAGGCCGAGCTCGCGCAACAGGCGCGCGTCCAGTCGAAGCCGGTCGCCCGGCCCGGCGAGACGATCGGCCTGGCGCTCGACCGCCGCGGCTTCTCGCCCGACGAGTTCGCGGCCTTGGAGGAGGCCGGGCCCGAGGCCGACTGATCCCGATCGGATCGCTGGACCGGAGGCCGGGCCCGGCCTCGATGGTGAGGCCGGGCCCGCTCCGATATTCCACCTCTCCTGCGCCCGCCCGCCGTGTGGCATGGCGGGATAGACCCCGAGGCCTGTCATGTTCGAGATGCCGGAAGCCTGGTTGCCCATCGTGAACGCCCTGATCGAGGCGCCGGTCGCCTGGCAGGACGCCGGCCGAGGTGGCCGTCGCGTTGGGCCGGGACGTCGAGGAGGTCACCGACCTGCTCGTCGACCTGGACGTGGCCGGCTGGGTCGACGTCTGGGACCGCGACCCGGTCCCGCTCGTGACCCTGCTCGCCCTGGCGGCCGAGCGGCTGCACGTCCACCTGGTCGAGGAGGGCGGCGACGAGGTCCCGCGCTGGGCGCGGGCCGGCGACCCGCCGCCCCCGCGCCCGAGGGCCAAGCACGTCTGCGCCGCCGAGGGCGCCGCCGCGCTCGACTTCGTCCCCGACCGGCTCGCGACCCCCGACGTCGCCGCCGAGCAGGCCGAGGAGGCGGACGCCCTCGCCTCGACCCTGCCCGACGGGTGCGCCCGGGCCGTCAAGGTCGACGACCTCCCCTGGCCGACGCTCCTGGTCGGCCTGGGCCTCACCCCCTGGCCGGGCCCCGACCGTGACCCGTGCGCCTCGTGTCCAGCCTGCGGGAGCCGTCGGCTCGAACCGCACGAGTATTGCCTCTGCTGCGACCGCTGGGGGATGGACTGGAAGCTCCGGCTCGACCCGGCCTCCTCGGCGCCCCGCGGCCGAGGTCGGCGCCCGTCTCCCCCGAGGAGCAGGCGCGGAGGGACCGGCTCCAGGCCGAGCGCGATCGGGCGCGCCGGAAGGCCAGGCGCAAGGCCCGCCGCCAGGCCCACGCCGAGGTCGGATCGCCTCTCCAGGAAGGGGGCCGCGACCCAGATCCAGAGGACGCCCCCGCCCCGCGAGCCGGGCCCGGCTCAGGTCCCGGACTCGCCGATGTCCCCGAAGTCGTCGAGGGCCTTGCGGTAATCCTCGGGCGAGTTCAGGTTCCGGAGGGTCCGCAGCTCGGGGTCGGCCGCGCGGAGCTCCTCGGCCGCGACGACCCGGGTCCGCACCGTCTCCATGAGGAAGACGGGCCGCAGGCGGTCCTCGCGCAGGAGCGCCTCGATCGCGGGCAGGACGGCCGCGCGGCGGTAGAGCGCGGCGAGCGGGTGGTGGTAGCCCTCGACGAACGGGATCGCCAGGTCGTGGTCGCCGATCAGGCCGACGAGCCTCGCGATCCAGGCGGGCTGGAGGAACGGGACGTCGGTGCGCCGTGGCGTAGGCCAGCTCGACCGAAGCGGGCAGCGCGGCCAGGCCGGCGGCCAGCCCCTGGAGCGGCCCCCGGTCCGAGACCGGGTCGCGGACGATCGCGACCGAGTCGGGCAGGGGGGGGATCTCCTGCCCCGGCGCCGCGACGACCACCACGGGCCCGACCGCCGACCCGACCAGCCGGACGACCCGCTGGAGCATCCGCTCGGGGCCGAACGTCAGCCACGCCTTGGGCTCGCCCATCCTCCGGCTCTGGCCGCCGCAGAGCACCACGCCGCCGAGCGTCATCGCAAGTCCTCCTCCAGCCTGGAATCCGAGGTCGGCCAGCGACCGGCGCACCTCGGGCCGGTCGAGCAGGGCGCGGAAGGCGGCGACGGCCGGGCGGTCCCAGCGGTCGGCGGGGATGGCGAAGTCGTACCTCTCGGCGCGGAGGGGCAGGAAGGCCAGGCCGTAGGACGAGGCGACCGGGGCGATCGCCACGCCCCAGTCGGCCCGGCCCTGCGCGACCGCCGCGGCCACGGCGTTGTGCGAGCGGGCCTCGACCGCGTGGCCGGGCGGCCTCCGGCCCGCGAGCAGGCCGTCGATCAGCACGCGGGTCCCGCTCCCCCGGTTCCGGTTGACCATGTCGCACGACCGGGTCGCGCACCGCGACGGCGACCGCCTCGGCGGCCGTGCGCCCCTCGAACCGCGGGTCGCCCGGCCGGAAGACGATCCCCTGCATCCGGCCGTAGCCCGGCAGGAGGCGGACCCCTTCGGGCAGGAACGGCCGGTTATACGTGTCGGTGAGCGGGTCGAGCAGGTGGACGCCCGCGACGTCGCACTCGCCCCGCGCCGCGGCGGCCAGGCCGCCCTGCGAGCCGACCCAGAGCGTCTTGCTCGTGAACCCCTCCTCGCCGAGCAGGCCGAGCAGGAGGTCGAGCCCCGACGCAGTGCGACCCGATGCTCACCAGGTCGGCCGGCGCGGTCCCCCGGCCGAGCGGGACGACCGAGACGGCCTCGCCCGCCTCGACGTACTCCTGCGATCGCGGGATCACCACGAACCCGTCGGCCCGGCTGAAGGTCGTCACCGACCCCGACCCCTTGCCCATCGGGTAGGCCGACAGCCCGCGAGGGCCGTCCACGAGGTTGACCAGGAGGTACTCCGTCCGGCCGACCTCGCTGTTGAACCGCGCGGGCATGCGCGCGGCGATCGCCTCGCGGGCCTCGGCCCGAAGCCCGGCGAGGCGGCGGATCAAGGGGGCGATGAACTCGTGGAAGGTGAAGATGGCCGAGGTCGGGAACCCGGGCAGGATCGCCACCGGGGTCGCGCCGACGGCGCCGAGGCAGATCGGCTTGCCCGGCTTCAGCGCGACGCCGTGGACGACGATCCCCGGCTCGCGGCGGGCGAGCGTGCGGTACGAGAGGTCGCCGGCCCCCTTGCTCGTCCCCCCGCTGAGCAGGACGAGGTCGCAGCCGAGCGCCGCGGTCGAGCGCCGCCTCGATCGCCCGTTCGTCGTCGCCGACGATGCCGAGCGCGCACCGGCTCGCCCCCGAGCTCGCGGACGGCGTCGGCGAGCATGGTCGCGTTCGAGTCGTAGACCGCCGCCGGCCCGGTGCGGGACGCCGGGCGCGATGATCTCGTCGCCGGTCGAGAGGATCGCCACGCGCGGCCGGCGGACGACCCCGACCTCGCCCCGTCCGATCGCGGCCAGGACCCCCGTCTCGCGCGACGACAGCCGCGCCCCGCGTCTCAGGACCAGCTCGCCGCGGGCCATGTCGGTCCCCGCGAAGCTGATCCCGGACCCCGGCGCAACGGGGCGGTAGACGACCAGCGCGTCGCGATCGATGGTCGCGTGCTCGACCATCACCACCGCGTCGGCCCCGCGCGGGACCATCCCTCCGGTCGCGATCGCCGTCGCCGTGCCCGGCCCGACCGCCCTGCCGCGGCACGACGCCGGTCGCCAGCTCCTCGTCGTTGAGTCGCAATCGCACCGGCGACTCCTCGGCCGCCCCGAACGTCTCCTCGGCCCGCACCGCGAACCCGTCCACGTTCGAGCGGTCGAACGCCGGCACGTCGATCCCGGCCCGCACGTCGGCCGCCAGCACCCGCCCCAGCGCCTCGGCAAGCGGCACCCGCTCGGCCGCCAGCACCGCCGGGCGCAGCAGGCCCCACCAGCGGCGCTCGGCCGTGTCGCGGTCCACCACGTCGAGGAACTGCTCCTGCTCGCGAGCCACGATTCACCTTCTCTTGAAAGTAGGCAGTGGGCGGTAGGCGGTGAACACGAAGGATTCGATGGGCCACAGAGGACACAGAGAGCCACAGAGAGGAAGACGAGGAAGAATTGAAATTGATTGATTCCTGAATTTTCTCCTCCGTGGCCCTCTGTGGCTGATCCGTCTTCACTGCCTACCGCCCACCGCCTACTCATCATAGAGCCAGACCGTGACCTGGGCATCCGTTGGGTATCCCTCCAGGTCGGCCGGGATGACGACGAACCCGTCGGCGCGGGTCGTGCTGGAGAGGATCGACGCGCCGCCGATCGCCAGCGGCTCGACCCGGCCGTGCTCGACGCGGACCCTCGCGTAATCGACGCGGCCGACGACCGAGGTGAGCTTCCTCGCGAGCGGGAGGGTCGCGGCGCGATAGGGCCAGTCGCGCGGCCGGCCGCCCAGGAGACGGACGATCGGCCCGGCGAAGAAGTCGTAGGCGCAGAGGCAGCTCACGGGGTTTCCCGGCAGGAGGACGACGGGGACCCCGGCGACGAAGCCGAGCCCCGCGGGGCCGGCGGGTCGCATCGCCACGCCATGCACGGCCAGTTCCCCCAGCTCGGCGACCAGCCCCGGCGCGTGGTCCTCCGGCCCCGTCGAGCTGCCGCCCGAGATCAGGAGGGCGTCGGCCGTCGCCGCCTCGCGGGCGATCGCCGCGCGGATCACCTCGCGGTCGTCGCGCAGGGGGCCGACGACGCGGGCCCGGCCGCCGTCGCGGGCGATCAGGGCCGCGAGCATCACCGAGTTCACGTCGGGGATCAGGTCGTCCCGCGCGGGCGTACCGGGGGCGAGCAGCTCATCGCCGGTCACGATCACCGCGACCTCGGGCCTGCGGATCACGGCGATCGTCCGCGCCCGACGGCGCTCAGGACGCCCAGGTCCTGCGGCCGGAGCACCCGCCCGGCCGCGAGCACGACCGTCCCGGCGGCGACGTCCTCGCCGCGACGGCCGACGTGCCGGCCCGGCGGCGTCGGCTCGACGACCCAGACGGTCGGGCCCTCCGCCCGCGTCGATTCGACCTTCACGACGGCGTCGGCCCCCTCGGGCAGGGCCGAGCCGGTCGTGATCTGGACCGCGTCGCCGGGCCCGACCGCGGCCTCGCACCGGCGTCCGGGGCGCGCCTCGCCCGCGAGGCGGAATGCGGCCGGCTGATACGGGGAGGCGCCGAACGTCTCCTCGCCGCGGACCGCGTAGCCGTCCATCGCCGCGCGGTCGAAGGCCGGGACCGGCTCGCCCGCGACGACCTCCGCGGCCAGCACGCGGCCCGCCCCCTCCGCGAAGGCGATCGGCTCGGCCCCCAGCCGCCCGACCCGGCCGTCGATCAGCGCGGACACCGCGTCCACGGCGGTCCGTGACCGGAACCCGCGCATGCGGGGGTCGTACAACGGCTCGCTGGGCCGGCCGAGATCCTCCGGCATGGGCATCCCCTGTGGAGGCCGATTCTTGCCTAGACTACCACCTTGTCGCTGGCAATCGCATTCCCCATGCCGCATAATCCGGGAAGCTCGTGATCGCCGGTGTGGCGACTGAAAGGGGAGGCGCCGCCATGTCCCAGGAGAAGAAACACTCGGTCAGAGCGACCCTCAAGGTCCTCGACCTGGCCAGGGTCGGGAGCGGTGTCCAGACTCGATATCTATCGCGACCGCGAGAAGATGGGGACGATGAAGATCGGCCACGGCTCGCTCCACTGGAGGCCGGCGAACAAGCACTCGTTCACGGTCATCGATTGGGATAAATTTGCCCATTTCATGAATTCGCAGTAGCGAATACGATCGATGTCTCGCCAGGCCGGCGGCCCGCCGGGCGACGCCCGCTCCGACCTCCGGTCCACCGTCCCCCTGGCCTGCGGCCCGAGGCGCTCTACGAGACGAGCACGCTCGACCGCGACCGCCCGATCCGGGCCCTCACCTGGATCTACAGCGGCGTCCACGCGCCGACGCCGCAGGAGCCCGACGGCCACGACCGCGCGGCCAACCGCAACGGCGACGACCGGGTCGCGCCGGGGTGGGGCTTCGCCCGGCCCGCCAACCGTCGGATCATGTCCATCCGCGCCCGGCCGACCCGGCCGGCAACCCCGGGCCCAGGGGCCCGCCTGGCGCGACGGCCCGGCCGAGCCGCGAAGGGGTACATCTCCTGGACGAGGCCAAGGTGTTCGTCCGCCGCGTCGAGAAGGCCACCGGGCGGGCCGTCCCCGACGCGAGGAAACTGTAACCGGCCGTCCTCGAACCGCCTCTAGGAACGTAATTCGAGGCACGCAGGGAGAAGGACATGATCGGGGCCAATCTTGCCAGCGGTGTCCCCCACCCCCGGCCGTTCGGGGCCGAGGGGGACGAGGCGATGTCCGACGAGCAGCTGCTCGCCCGGTTCCTGGGCGGCGACGCGGAGACCGGGGAGGCCGCCTTCCGCGCCATCGTGGTCCGCCACGGGCCGATGGTGCTGGGGGTCTGCCGCCACGTCCTCGGCAGGCCGCACGACGCCGAGGATGCGTTCCAGGCCACGTTCCTGGTCCTGGCGCGCAAGGCCGGCTCGATCCGCGACGGCCGCGTGCTGGGGCGCTGGCTCTACGAGGTCGGATTCCGGATCGCGGTCCGGGCCCGCGCCAACGAGAAGCGGAGGCGTACGCACGAAAGGCAGGGCGCCGAGATGTCGTCCCCCCCGACGGATAACGAGGCCCATTCGCGGGATGTCCGGCCGATCCTCCACGAGGAAGTCAATCGGCTGCCGGAGAAATACCGGACCCCGGTCGTGCTCTGCTACCTGGAGGGCAAGACCAACGAGGAGGTCGCCCGCCTGCTGGGCTGGCCGGTCGGCACCGTCAAGGGGCGGCTGTCGCGGGCCCGCGAGATCCTCCGGTCGAGGCTGTCGCGCCGCGGCGTGGCCCTCTCCGCGGCCTTGCTGCTGCTGTCCCTCGGGCACGACACGGCGACCGCCGACGAGGCGCCCGCCCTCCTGATTGACCGGACGGTCGAGTCGGGGATGCGGCTCGCCCGGGGCCGCCCGGCCGCCCCCGGCGCCGTCAGCCCCGGGGCCTTGCGGCTGATGGAAGAGCACATGGCCGCCTCGACGACCGTCGCGCTCCTGTCCGTCACGGCGAGGGTGCTGTTGGTCGCCGCCACGCTGGCCCTCGTGGCGCTCGGCGTCGGCAAGGTCTCCGGCGGCGACGGGCCGTCCTCCAACTCGCCGTCGCCCCCCGCGGGCCCGGCGGCGTCCTGCCACGCCGCGCAACCTTGAAGGTCGTCGCAGTCACCGCGCCCCTGACGGCCCCCGGCCTGCCGGTGGCCGGGCGGGCGACGGGCCGCCTCGTCCTGATCGCCGACCGGGGCTGACGGCCGCTCACTTGCCAGCCTTCGGCTTGACGGTCACCAGGATCGGGGCGCTGGCGTAGGCGGTCTTCACGACGAAGTTGATCGAGACGTGGCCCATGACGGCGATCGGGACCTTCTCGATCGGCGCCGCGTCGGGCTTCGCTTCGAGGACGATCTTGCCGACGGTCTCCTTCGGGCCCAGGAGCGTCTTGCTGCCCGCCTCGCGCACGACGACGCCCGGCGGGAGCGGGTCGGCGAAGGTCCCGCCGAGGTGTCGCAGGGGGATCGCCAGGTTGACCCCCTTGTCGTAGCCGTTGTGGCGGGTGACGGTCACGTCGATGGTCGCCGTCTTGCCCGGTTCGAGGACGACCTCCGCC
Organism: uncultured Planctomycetaceae bacterium; assembly: GCA_963708145.1. Taxonomy (GTDB): domain Bacteria; phylum Planctomycetota; class Planctomycetia; order Isosphaerales; family Isosphaeraceae. The sequence goes on from OY970189.1 coordinate 3,284,113, forward strand.
GGCCTCGCCTCGACGGTCACGTCGGACGGGTCGGTCACGGCCACCCCGAGCGTATTCACGAAGTACATGCCGCGACCACCGCCGGGCAGGTAGATCTCCTGCTTCGGCTCGGCCCGACGGACGATCTCGCCGTCGGGGGTCTGCGCCTTGCCGCGGATCGCCATGAGGGACGCAGAGGGCTTGGCGTCTGTCGCGGCGCTCACGACGACCACCCCCTGGGTCATCCGGGGCGGGATCGTCAACGGGCTGGCCGCGAGGCCCGGCGGCAATCCGTCGAGCTCGATCGCCACCGGCCCGGCGAACCCGCCGCGGCGGGCGACCTGGACGAACACGGGCACCCGCGCCCCGGGGCCGACGTTCAGCTTGTCGGGGTCGCACGTCAGCACGAAGTCGGGCCGCGCCGGCTCGGCCTGGAGCACGTAGCCGAACCCGGGCCCGCCCCGGCTGTGCAGGTCGGCCGACCTGCACGGCATAGGACCCGTCGGCGGGGGCGGTCCACTCCAGCCTCGGGTCCTTGGTGCCCGGCGCGTCGTCGGCCTCGACCAGGACCATCCCCTTATCATTGATGATGCGGAGGACCGGGTCGGCCGTCGAGCCCGCGCGGCGGGCGACGACCTCGAAGGCATAGACCTGCCCCTTCTTCGCGACGAAACGGTAGCCGTCGGTGTCGTTCGGCTCGCCCAGCACGCCGCTCATCGCGACCGGCGGCGCCAGGGCCTGGGCACCCTCGGGACCATCGCGAGTATCGCCCGCCTCGACGGCCACCGGCAGGGTCGTCACGACCAGCGGGACGGGCAGCGTCGGACCCTGCGCCGTGGGGAGCGAGGCCAGCCACGGGCCGATCGGCGCGTCGGCGGGCACGTCGAGCGCGATCGTTTGTCCGGTGTCGAAGTTGTGGCCCTTCGCGTGGAGGGCGGCCCTCGCGCCGGGGTTGACGGCCATCGGCGACACCGAGGTCGCGACCGGACCGTCGGTCGCCTGGAGCACGTAGGTCCAGTTCGCGTTGCCCGCGTAGGTCGTGTCGCGGACCTGGAGGCGATACGTGCCGGTCTCCTTGACCTCGAAGGAGAGCCGGGGGTCGGCGAACTCGCCGTTGTCGTCGACCGCCAGCTCGCGCCCTTCTCGTCGTAGAGCGAGACGATCGGGTCGAAGTGGACCTGGAGGTCGTGGATCTTGTTCTCCAGGCGGTTGGCCCAGACGAGGAACGTCAGCCGCCGGCCGGCCGTCGCGCGCACCGCGTACCAGTCCACGTCCTCGGCCTTGCCGATCGTCCCCGCGACGACGCCCGGCAGCGCGATCTCCTGGGCGCGGTCGGCCGCGTCGTTCGCCTTGTCGTCGGCCTCGGCGACGACGGGGTCGGCGACGACGACGACCAGCCCGACCGACGAGACCCCCTTCGGCGACGCGACCCGGATCTCTCGCGGCCCGAGCGGCGCATCGGGCGCGACGGTCAGCCGCACCTTGGCCGTCTCCGTGCCTCGCCTCCCGCCCCGGCCCCCCGCGGCCGTTTTCTCCGCGCCGAGCACCTCGCCCGACAGCCCCGGCCCCTCGCAGAGCACCTGCCGTGACGCCCCGATGCCGAACGTGCCCGAGATCGCGACCTCCGCCGTCGTCCCCCTCCGCACGGCGGTCGGCTCGACGCGGCCCAGCATCGGATACGACGTCTGCCCCCGCGCCGGGGGGACGAGCACGGCCAACATCACGGCAAGGGCTGTGCGGCTCATGGGATGGCTCCGGGGAGAGATCTTGCCACAGAGGACACAGAGAGCACAGAGAAAAAATCAAAAATTTAATCTTATTTTATTATTATTCCTTTTCTTCTCTGTGCTCTCTGTGTCCTCTGTGGCAAATTCTCTTCAATTCTTCTCAAACGAAAGCGAGCGGGCGACTTCCTCGGGCTTGTCGAAGAGGGTCCTTGCGCGATCGGGTGCGACTTCGGTCCCTCCGACGCGCCAGCGCACCAGTGAGAGCAGTTCAGGAGAGGCGGCCAGGTGGCCGCCCGGGGCCATCGCGAGCCATTCGGGCCTCGACGGGTCGGGGCCGGGGGGCTGGAGGAGCGTCGCCAGGAGCCGGCCCTTGTCGGCGTCCCAGACGCGGACCAGCCCGTCCCAGCCCCCGGCGGCGGCGAGGCGGCCGTCGGCGGAGAGGGCCGCGGCGTACTGCCATTCGGAGGGGCCCGGCAGGGTGCGGAGGAAGATCCCGCTGGTGCCGTCCCAGAGCCGGACGCTGGCGTCGCCGCCGGCCGAGATCAGCCGCTTGCCGTCGCCGCTGAAGGCCAGTTGGTGGACGGGCCCGCCGTGTCCCCCGTTGCGCATCGCGGGCTTCTCGGCGTCGAGAGGCCACCACCGCAGTTGCGGCTCGTTGCCCGCCGTCACGAACCGCGACCCTCCCGGCTGGACCGCCAGCGCGAGGACGTCCTCATTGTGGTCGCTGTAGGTCCGCTGCTCCTTGAGCGTCGCCAGGTCGATCCTCTTGATCGAGCGGTCCTTGCTGACGCTCAGCAAAGACCGGCCGTCGGGCGTGTAGGCGACGTCGTAGACGAAGTCGGAGTGCCCCTGGAAGACGCCCGCGGGGCGGCCGCTCGGCGAGGTCCCAGAGCCGGACCGTCTGGTCGAACGAGGCCGAGGCGAGCTGGCCGCCGTCGGGCCGGAAGGCGACGCCGACGACGGCGTCGCCGTGCCCCTCGAAATCGTGGAGGAGCGTCCCGTCGGGGACCGCGTAGACCCGGACCGTTCCCGACCGCGCCGGCAGCCCCGCGCCGACCGCGAGCCGCTTGCCGTCCCGGCTGAATGAGCAGGGCGTGGACCGGCCCCGGGATGTCGTGCAGGATGACCGCAGGACGGGCGTCGGGCAGGTCCCAGACGATGACCTCGCCGTGCGTGCCGACGGCCAGTTGCCGCCCGTCGCCCCGGAACGCCAGCGCCGAGACCGCCGGCAGCGGCCCGATCTTGAGCACGACCTGGACCGCCCCTCCCGGGCCCATCCCCTCGGTCCCCGCGGGGATGGTCGCCTGGGTCGGCAGGACCACGTCGAGCGACCGGACGATCCGCCTCTTGGGTCGTCCTTCGGCCGGTCCGGCGAGGCTCGGCGACGCCGTCGCGACCCCTCGCGGCACCCCCGCATCGATCCAGCGCCGGATCAGCTCGCGTTGCGGCTCCGGCAACGGCTTCTCGTAGAGCGGCATCCGCTCGTCTTCGTCCGTCGCGGAGAGCCGTCGGATCAGCTCGCTCCCGGCCGCCTTGCCCGGCACGATCACCTTGCGGTCTTTCGTGCCCTTCAGGGCCGCCTCGTAGGTGTCGAGCGCCAGCCCGCCCGAGACGTCGGGGTCGTCGAGCTTCTTCGGGTCGTGGCAGACCGTGCATCGTTTGGCGAAGAGAGGCTTGATGTCGCGCTCGAAGGTCGGCGATTCATCGGCACGCACGGGAGCGGCCATCCCGGTGGCCAGGGCCAGCCAGGCCGAGAGTCCCATTCCTCGGAACCGTCCGATCGAACCTCCCATGACGCCGTGCCCTTCAGAAGGTAGGGTGGGTCAGCGTCGCGGAGCAACGCGCAACCCATCGGGGCGATGGTGGGTTGCGCGTCGCTCCGCGACGCTGACCCACCCTACGACTACGACAGCCAATCAGGAAAATGCGAACACGAGTCGAACGCGATCGGGTCCGAAGTGACGACCGGCCACTTCGACGGTATCGAATAGCATCCTCAGGCTCCTCTCGACCGCAGTGTCTCCAGTCGGGAGACAGGAGTGGACGGCGGCCAACTCCGAGCCGGTTAGCCAAGTGACTTCGTCCGCGTCCACGAAGCGATCGAGTAGCTCCCATGTGGCACAGGCGACCTTGTCGGGGTAGCCGCGGAACTTCGATACCCCCAGGGTTTCGTGGATCGTCCGGAAAGTCTCCGCGGCCGTGCGTGTGCCCAAATTGAAGTCGTGTTGAAAGCTCCAGACCGACACGTCGTACGAGAATGGGGCGAGTTCCGTCGGTGTGTTGTCGTCGATTTCAAGGACGACGATCGGTGTCGGAGGCATGGCCTCTGCTGCCCAAGTCTTCGCAGCTCGGGCACCGCCCACCATCCGGGATCGAAGAGGGTGGGAGGCGCCCATCCCGCGAAAATCCAATCAGTGGTTGAACAGAAATTCCTTGGAGTTCAGCAGGCCCCAGAACAGGTCCTGGCCCCGAGCGTGCGGCTGGGGGCATCGGCGATCAGGGGCCTGGCGGCCTCGACCTCGGCCTCGGTGGGCGGGCGGTTGAAAGTGAGCAGGTAGAGGGTCCTCACCAGGGTCTCGTCGGTCAGCTTCGGGTCCTTGAGCAGCCGGGAGAGCCGGCCCTTGGGGTCGGCGAGCTTGCGGTTGACCAGGTCGCCGTTCATCAGGTGGAGCGCCTGGCCGAGGTTCGGGTCGGCCGAGCGCTCGCACTCGCACGCCTGGACCCGCAAGGGGCGGCCGAAGGTGTCGAGGAAGTAAGATTGGTAGCTCGGGTCGGGCAAGGAGATGGCCCGCACGCCGAGCGGCTGGCCCTTGAACTTCTCGGCGGTGCCGGTCGCGGCGTTGATCGCGTCGAGCAGTTGCTCGGCCGTCAGGCGCTTGATCCGGTAGTGGGTGAAGAAGGTGTCGTCGAGCCGGTTGTCGGGGTTCGGCATCGCGCTGAGCTGGTAGACCCGGCTGGTCATGATCAAGCGGAGAAGCGCCTTCAGGTCGAACCCGCTCGCGACGAACTCCGAGGCCAGGGCGTCGAGCAGGTCGGGGTTCGAGGGGGGATTGGTCTCGCGGAGGTCGTCGATCGGGTTGACCAGCCCCTTGCCCATCAGGTAGCCCCAGTAGCGGTTGACCACGTTCCGCGACAGCCACGGATTCCGCGGGCCCGAGAGCCATCGCGCCAGGGCGCGGCGGCGGTCGATCGGGTCGTCGGCGGGGGCGTCGTTCAGGGGACGAGGCTTCATCAATCTGGCCGCTGCGGGGCTGGCGCACGTCGCCGGTCTTGGTCACGAAGACGACGAGCTCGCGGCCGAAGGTGCCGAACTCCTGGCTCGCCTTGGTCCGGATGCGGGCGAAGTAGGCGGCCAGGCCGTAGTAGTCGTCCTGGCCGTAGGACTCGAACGGGTGGTGGTGGCACTTGGCGCACTGGAGGCGGACGCCCATGAAGACCTGCGCCGTCGTCTCGGCCAGGTCGTCGGGCGTGCTGGCCACGCGGAAGTAGTTGGCCGGGCCGTTGGTGTAGATCGACCCCTGCGCCGTGACCAACTCCTCGACCATCGCGCCGACCGGCTTGTTGGCGCGGAACGAGTCGCGGAGCCAGAGGTTGAACGCGAGCATCCCCTGCGCCCGAGCTTCGCGCTGTTGACGCGGAGGATGTCGCCCCACTTCAGGGCCCAGAAGTCGACGTACTCGGGCCGGTCGAGCAGGCGATCGACCAATCGGGCGCGCTTGTCGGGCGACGAGTCGGCCAGGAACGCCTCGATCTCGTCGGGGGTCGGGGTCGTGCCGATCGCGTCGAGCATCGCGCGGCGGAGGAACTCGGCGTCGGTGCAGAGGTCCCGACGGGACCAGCCCCAGCTCGCGCCACTTGGCGGCGGCCTTCTCGTCGAGGACGTTGTTGGCGGCGAACGCGAACGTCTTGTCCCTCGCGAACGGGACGGTCAGCCGGGCCATCGCGGCGTGCCCCTGGTAGCGGACCATCACGTTGGTCTCGCCCTGGCCGACGGTGCGGGCCAGGCCGTCGCGATCGACCCTGGCCACGGCGTCATTCAGGCTGTCGAACCGGGCCTGCGCCGACACGTCGCGCACGGTGCCGTCGCTCAAAGTCGCCAGGACCACGAGCCTCTGATCCTGGCCGGGTTCCATCAGGCGGCGGTTGGGCAACACCTCGATCCGCGACACTGCCGGATCGTCCTTGCCGGGCGCCGGCGCCCCCTGCTCCAGCCAGAGGCGGATCAGCGCATACTCGTCCGACCCATCCTCCATCCGCCTGCCCCCGCCATGCGCGACGGCGAGCGTCGGCTTGAGCAGCAAGAGGCTCTCCTCGGGCGCGAACGGCGTGACCCGCCGTCCCTCGGCGCTCTTGACGATCGCCGTGTGGTCGGGCTCGGCCTCGAACCCCAGCAGGGAGAGCCGGAACCCCCCCTTGCCGTGCTGCGACCCGTGGCACGCCCCCTGGTTGCACCCGAGCTTCGTGAGGATCGGCTCGACCTCGTGCCGGAAGCTGACCGCCCGCGGGGCCGTCGCCCTCGTCACCTCGACCGGCACGCGCGCCTCGGCCTCGCCCAGGCGAACGACCACCCCGGTGCCCCCGTCGGCGACGGGGCGGATCGTCCCCTCCTGGTCGACCGTCGCGACGCCCGGCTGCTCCACCTCGAACCGCGCCCGGGCCGTCACGTCGATCCGCGAGCCGTCGGCCAGGACGCCGAGGACCACGAGCCTCTGGACCGCCTCCGGGCCCGAGAGCCGGGCCCTCGCCGGCAGCACCTCCAAAGCCGTCGGCGCGTCGGACGCCTCGGCGGGAGGGATCAGCACCCCGAAGACGATGGCCAGACCAAGGGGGGATCGAACGCTCATGGGAGGGATCTCGGCGTCGGGGACCGTGGCACGTCTCGTACCGGCGGGGGCAATTCCTGGCTGGCGAGGGTCATCCGGCAGGGGGCCGAACTCGCTTCCGGGTCCGACCCATCGTTTAACATTGCTTGGCAACCGGGTGAAAATCAAGACGCGAGCGGGGAATTTTTGATGGATGGCGTGATGGATTGATGCTCGCGGGGATGCATTTTTTGAGAAGAGCGACCCCACGGATTCGTGGGAAGATGGCCGCCCGATGGCGACGTCTTTCGAGTGTCACTTTCTGTGAAATACCCGGGATCGATGCGCGGCCTTCGCTCGGCGTGGTGTGGCCCCGCTTCGACTCGTCAAAACCAGTTGAATCAGGGGGTTGTGTCGGAAATCACGGGCGCGAATCGGGCCGCGAAACCGCGTTCCCCGAAACGAAGCGAATTGACCGCCATCCCATTGTCACTGCTGGAATTACGGGCCAGGTTGGCCGAAGGAGACGATGATATTCATGTTGGGGCGGACATTCGGGGTGGTCCGAGTCGTAGGGCGCGTGCAACACGCCCTATCAGAGGGAAGAGGCTGCGCGGGCGCCGGAGGTGGTTGCGGACGTCCTCGAGCGAGGCGAGCTTGAGGGGGAAGTGCGGCGGGGCGATCGCGGAGCGGGCCAGGTCGAGGCGCCTCCTGCGGCGGGCCCTCAGGGTGGGCAGCTCGCGCAGGGCGTCGAGCTTGCCCAGGACGAACGGCCGGGCCCGGCCCCGGGCGAGCCGCCAGAGGCCCTGGGCGAGCGTGAACGCCAGGTGCGGCACGATCGCGGCCAGCGAGCCAGGGGGCCGGCAGGTCGGTCCAGAAGAGGATCTCGGCGTTCCGGGCCATCCGGCGCTGGAGGGCCGGGCGGGCGTGGTCGTAGCTGGCCGAGACCTCGTGCAGGATCCGGCACGCCGGGCGCGAAGACGCAGCGATAGCCGGCCCAGCGGAGCCGGAAGGCGAGGTCGACGTCCTCGTAGTACGAGCCGAAGGAGGGGTCGAAGCCGCCGACCCGCCGCAGCGCCTCGGCCCGGTAGAAGGCGCTCGACCCGCTGGCGCCGAAGACGCGGTCGGCGGGGCGGTCGACCCAGTCGCGAGGCGGGCTGGCCGTGGCCCCGCTTGCTCGGCCAGCCGACCAGGGCGTAGGAGTCGCCGGCCGAGTCGACCCGGGACGGGTCGGAGCGGACCAGGACCAGCGGGGCGACCGAGCCGACCGTCGGGTCGGCGAACGGGGCCAGGCCCGGCCTCGATCCAGCCGGGCGTCGACCTCGGTGTCGTTGTTCAGGAGCTGGACGAACTCGCCCCGCGCGGCGGCGATCCCCGCGTTGGCCGCCGCGCAGAAGCCGACGTTCCGCTCCAGGCGGACGAGGCGGACGTCGGGATGGGCGTCCGGCGAGCCAGTCGGCGGTGCCGTCGGTCGAGGCGTCGTCGGCGACGATCACCTCGATCGGCGATCGCCGGCGGGCCGGTGGCGGGCGACGCTGGCCAGGCAGGTCTCCAGCAGGCGCCGGCCGTTGTAGGAGGGGATGACGACCGAGCAGGCCGGGCCGGCTCACCGGTCGGGCCTCCGGGCTTCCGTCGGCGCGGCTCCAGGAGGTCTTGCCCCAGACGACGTGCTGGACGGTCATGAACAGGACGCGGAAGTCGAGCCAGAACGACCAGCGCTGGATGTAGTCGAGGTCGTACTGGATCCGCTTGCGGAGCGAGGTCCGGCCCGCGCCAGCCGTGGACCTGGGCCCAGCCGGTCATGCCCGCCGGGGACGGCGTGGCGGAGGTCGTAGTCGGGGATCGTCTCGCGGAACTGCTCGACGAAGACCGGGCGCTCGGGGCGGGGGCCGACCAGGCTCATCTCGCCCCGGAGGACGTTGAAGAGCTGGGGCAGCTCGTCGATGTTGGTGTGCCGGAGCCAGTCGCCGATCCGGGTGCAGCGGGCGTCGTGGTCCGAGGCCCAGATCGGGCCGGTCTCCCCCTCGGCGTCGCGCCGCATGCTCCGGAACTTGATGATCCGGAAGAGCCGCCCCCCCTGCCCGACCCGCTCCTGGCGGTAGAAGATCGGCCGGCCCGAGGTGACCAGGATCAGCAGCGACGACGACGGCGAACAGCGGCGACAGGACGACCAGGCCGACCGCCGCGCCGACGACGTCGACCAGCGCGCTTGGCGAGCGCGGTCCCATCGCCAGGGGCCAGGCCGGGCGGTGCCGGTCGTCGGGCGACGTCGGCGGGCGGCGACGGCCGGATCGCGGCGGGCGTCGTCGGTGATCCAGTGGACGCGCGACGTCCGGCTGGTTCGAGGCGGTCGATCCGCGGCCGGAGCCGCTGCGCCGGGCCGGCCCGAGACGGCGACGACGAGGTGGGTGGCCCGGACGCGGTCGACCAGCTCGTCGAGCCGGTCGATCCCGCCGAGGACCGGGACCGGGTCGGTCCTGGGGGTGGACGGCGAGCTGTCGGCCGCGGCCGAGGCGGCCCGAGTAGCCGGGGGTGGCCGGCGTCGACGAACCCGACGACCGGCAGGCCCGCCCAGGGCCCCTGGCCGAGGCACCGGGCGAGCCGCCGGCTGTCGCGGCGGCCGCCGACGATCAGGACGCGGCCCGCGGCCGGGCGGCCCAGCCGCCGCACCTCGCCGGCCAGTTCGAGGGGATTGTTCATGGGTTCCACCGATCCATCGGTGTCGGGCCTCGGGGGCGGTCGCACCCGGGCCCGCGCCCGGCTCGCCCCCGACGGTCTCAGCGGGCGGCCGGGCCATCCTGGGGCCGCCCTCTCGGATTTCCCTCAAGCTCTTCCATCGGCCGGACCGACGCTTTATTCCAGTTATTCCGGTAAACTTGGCCGATCGGCGTGCCCGCTCATCCCGGTGGAAGGTCGCCCGCGTGAACCCGTCGCACCAGCCCAGCCTGGACCCCCGGCCGAGTCGGGAGCCGCTGTTGACGGTCGTGATCGTCAACTACAACAGCTGGCCCGACGTCGCTCCGGCTGGTCGGCGTCGCTGGCCGGCGACGCCCGAGGTCGCCGCGGGCGACTGCGAGGTCGTGGTCGTCGACAACGCGTCGGACGGCCCGGTGCCGACCGAGCTTGCGCGGCCCCGGCCGGGGCGTCCGGCTGGTCGCCCGGCCCGAGAACGGCGGCTTCGCCGTCGGCGTCAACGCCGGCTGGCGGGCCGCGCGGGGTCGCTGGCTCCTGGTGCTCAACCCGGACGTCGTGGTCCCGGCCGGGCTGCTCGGCCGGGTCGTCGCCCGGGTCGCGCGGTTCGAGGCCGAGCCGGGCCGGCCGCGCCGGGGGTCGTCGGCTTCGGCCTGCGCAACCCCGACGGGTCGCGGCAGCCCTCCGTCGGGGCCTTCCCCAACCTGGCCCGGACCGTCTGGGAGCAGTTGATACCGCGGTCGCGGCGGAAATACCAGGCCGGTTGGCGGATCCGGCCCGGGCCCGGTCGACTGGGTCACGGGGGCCTGCATGCTGGTCAACGCCCGGCTGCTCGACGACGCTGGGCGGGATGGACGAGGAGTTCTTCCTCTATTACGAGGAGGTCGCCCTCTGCCGGTCGGCCCGCGGACCGGGGCTGGCGGGTCGAGTACGACCCGGCGGTGGAGGTCGTCCACCTACATCCCTTGCAAAATCGGCCGATTTCGCCCAAGATGCGGGTCATCACCCGGCACAGCAAGCTGCTCTATTTCCGCAAGCACTTGCCCCGCTGGCAGTTCGCTGGGCCTCTGCCGGATCGTCGCGGCCGAGGCGACGGTGCGGGGGCGTGGTGCGATGGTCCAGGGACGGGCCGAGGAACGGTCGGGCGTGGCGGGCGATCGGCGAGGTGGCGCGGGCCTTCCGCGCGGGGACCGAGCCGCGTGGGCCGCGACGTGCTCGACGCTGGCCGAGGCGGCCACGGCACCCGCGCCCCGCGACGGCGGCCGGAGACCGCGGGGGGCGGCCCGATCGATCGGGGATCGGCTCGGCAGGGAAGCGACGGGGGGCGGCCGGCGGGCCGCTCCTCCTACCGCGAAAGGACGGACCCGCGTGTCGCTGATTCAGCATGGAGCCCGCATCGGCCTCCTGATGGCCGGCGCCGCGGGCCTGTTCGGCTGGCTGAGCCACCACTCCGAGGTCACCTTCGCCGACGGCCTGCGCTACATCCGCCAGGCCGAGCGGATCGACCGCGGCGACCTGGCCGGACGGCCTGCTCCGGGCGGTCGACCACCCGGTCCACCCGCTGGCGATCGCCGCGGCGCACCGGCTCCTCGGCGGCGAGGGGCCCGATCGCCTGGCAGCGCGCCGCGCAGGCGCGTCGATCGCGGCCGGCGTCCTGCTGGTCATCCCGCTCTACCTGGTCGCCCTGGAGATCTACGGCGCGCCGACGCGCCTGGCTCGGCGCGCCTGCTGGTGGTCGCCAGTCCCGATGACGGGCTACGTCGTCGTCAACGTCCTGAGCGAGAGCACGTTCCTGCTGTTCTGGACCTGGGGCCTCTGGGCGGCCGTCCGGTTCCTCCGCGAGGGCCGGTTCGTCTGGCTCCCGCTGACGATCGGCTTCGCGCGCGCTGGCCTACCTGGCCCGGCCCGAGGGGCTGCTCCTGCCGCTGGCGCTGGTGGCCACGCTGGTCGCTCCTGCCGCTGCACCGGGCGACGCGGATCTACTGGCCGCGGTGGTGGGCGGCGGTCGGCGTTCCTGGTGCTCGGCCCGGCCTGCTGGTCGGGCCCGTACGTGGCGATCAAGGGGGGGATCGGGACCAAGCCGGCGATCGCCCGGCTGATCGGCACCGCGCCGCCGTCGGCGCCGACGGCGCTGGAGCGCGAGCGGCCCTTGCCGCCCGGACCAGACGACGCTTCGAGACCTACCGGCATCGCCACCCGCGGATGCTCAAGGCGATCCGGGGCGCGGTGACGATCGCCGCTCCTGCCGCTGGCGTGCTCGGCCTGGTCGGTGGCCCGGCCGTGGCGGCGCGGGCGCGGATCTGGCTGTTCACGGGGATCATCCTGGTCGCCTCGTGCTCGGGCCTGATCCGGCTGCACGCCACGGGGGGCTATTGCACGGTCCGGCACGCGCTGGTCCCGGCGATGCTCCTGCTGCTGGCCGCCGCCAACGGCCTCGCCTGGCTGATGCGGACGGTCGTCATCGACGGCCGCTGGCTCGGCCGGCCCGAGGAGCGGTTCCGGCCCGGCCCGGCCGTCTGGGCCGCTGGTGCTGGTCGCGCTGCTGGTCGTCCGCCCCACTGCCAGGGCGATCGGCGCCGGCCCGCGAGCAGCTTCGCCGCCTACCGCGACGCCGGCGCCTGGATCGCCCGAGACCAAGGCGACACGACGCACGGCAAGGTGCTCGACATGACCGACTGGTCGCTCTACTTCAGCGGACAGCCCGGCTTCCGCTTCGACGAGGTCCACTGGGCGGCGGTCGACCCGAAGACCCGCTGGGTCGTCGTCCGCGACGCCCACATCCGCGGGCGCTGGCCTTACAGCCAGTACGTCCGCAGCCTGGTCGGCGACCTCAAGCCGGTCGCCGCCTTCCCCGCCCATCCCCGCCGCGAGCCAGGTCCAGGTCCTCATCTTCGATCGCCGCGTCGCGCCGTCCGGACCGTCGCGAGCCGCGGCCGCGACGGCCGGCGACGCAGCCGTCAAGTAGGCCCGGATCGCCGACCACTCACCACGCGAGGAGGAGCGACCGATGCGGATCGCCTGGTTCACCCACCGCTATCACCCGTGCGTCGGCGGGGCCGAGAACTTACGGCCGGGCGATGGTCCGGCGGTTCGTCGCGGCGGGGCACGCGGTCGACGTCTTCACCAGCGACGCGCACGACCTCTGGTACTTCACCGACCGGGGCCGTCGCCGGGTCGACGCGCCGGCCGAGTCGGTCGTCGACGGGGCCCGGGTCCGTCGGTTCGCGGTCCGGCACCTCCCGTTGCAGCGCTACGTCGGCCGGCTCCTGAGCTACGCCCCGCACTGGCCGACCCGGTGCCGCGTCCGCGTCGTACATGCCGATCCTGCCCGGGGATCGAGCGGGTCCGGGGCGACTACGACGCCGTCTTCGCGGTCGGCTTCCCGTACACGGTCTTCTCCTACGCCGCCCTGCCGGACCGCCCGCGCGGCCGGCGCGCCGCTGATCCTGACGCCGTTCCTCCACCTGGCCACGCCCGGCGACCCGGTAACCGCAAGCACTACACCCGCCCGCACCAGGTCCGCCTGCTGGCCGAGGCCGACACGGTCGTCGTCGCAGACCGGGCTGGAGGCCGAGGCCGTCGACGGCTGGGGCATCCCGCGCGACCGGCTCCTGCGCTGGCGATGGCCGTCGAGCACGAGGCGGTCACCGGCGGCGATCGCGACCGGCTCCGCGACCGGCTCGGCGATCCCCGACGGCCGGCCGGTCGTCGGCCAGCTCGGCGCGCTCGACCCGAACAAGGGGACCACCGACCTGGTCCGGGCCGTCGCCCGGCTGAACGCCAGCCGGCCGGCCGACGACCCGATCCACCTGGTCCTCGCCGGCACCGCCTCGCCCGACTTCGAGCGGTTCCTGGCCGAGCAGCCGGCCCGAGACGCCGGCGCTGGCTGCATCGGTCCTCGGCCCGATCCCGACGACGACCGGCGCCGACTTCTACGCGGCGCTCGACGTGTTCGCGATGCCGTCGCGGACCGACTCGTTCGGGATCGTCTTCCTCGAAGCCTGGGCCAACGGCCTGCCGGTGGTCGCCGCCGCCGCGGGGGGGGTGCCCGAGGTCGTCCGCCACGGCGAGACCGGCCTGCTCGTCCCGTTCGGCGACCTCGACCGCCTGGCCGGGGCGATCGGCCGCTCTGCTCGACGACCCCGCGCTGGCCCGCCGCCTCGGCGAGGCGGGCCGCGGCCTCGTCGCGCGCGGCTACACCTGGGACGACCGCTTCGCCACGCTTCGGGCCCGGGTCGTCCGATCGGGAGGGGGAGAGATTTCACCACAGAGACCACGGAGCACACGGAGAGGAAGGCCGAGGAAAGGAGAAAAGAATTTTCATTAAAAAATTTCCATTGGTAGCTGTTCACAGTCCGGGATTGAAAGTTGCCGCTGATGACCCTATACCGTCATCATGACCGCCCCGCTGCCCATATCCGATGAACTCTGGGCCAAGGTGCCGCCGGGCGCACAGGCGGCCATCGCCGCCGTCTTCCTGGCGATGCGGCAGCGGGTCGACGAGCTGGAAACACGGGTCCGTGACCTCGAAGCGCGGCTCAAGCTCAACTCCACGAACTCGTCCAAGCCGCCCTCGTCCGATCCGATCGGGATGAAGCGGAGACCCCCGTCCCCTCCCAGCGGGGAGAAGCGCGGCGGCCAGCCCGGGCATCGCAAGTCCCGGCGCATCTTGGTACCACCCGAGAAGGTCCGCGAGGCGTTCGACTGCAAGCCGACCGCCTGTCGCCGTTGCGGCCAGGGACTCGCCGGCGACGACCCCGCGCCCGTGATCCATCAAGTCGCCGAACCGCCCAGGATCGAGCCGGTCGTCGACGAGTATCGGCTCCATCGCCTGACCTGCCCCGCCTGTCGCGCGACGACCTGCGGCGCGTTGCCCGCGGGCGTCCCCGCCGGGTGCTTCGGCCCTTACCTCCAGGCCGTGCTGGCGATGTTCGCGGGGGCCTATCGCCTCAGCAAGCGGCAGATCCGGCAGGTGGCCGCCGACGTCTTTACGCTCCCGATCTCCACCGGGATGATCTCCAAGCTGGGACGGCGGTCGGCCGCCGCACCGGAGGCCCCCTGCAACGAACTCGCGGTCGCGGTCCATCGCGCCAAGGTGGCGAACATCGACGAGACGTCGTGGCGCGAGCGGCCCCGCAGGGCCTGGCTGTGGGCGACGGTGACCCCGCTGTTCACGGTCTTCACCGTCGCCAGGGACCGCAGCGGCGACGTCGCCAGGGCCCCGCTGGGGGGTGGAGACGGTCAGGTCGTCGGCAGCGACCGGTTCGGCGCGTATGACTGGATCATGGCGCGGTGGCGGCAGGTCTGCTGGGCGCACCTGCGCCGCGACTTTCAGGCGATGATCGACCGGGGCGGCGCCGGCGAAGGGGTCGGCCGGCGGTTGCTCGCGTTGTCGAACCGGTTGTTCCGCCACTGGCACCGGGTGCGCGACGGGACCCTGGAGTGGGGCCCGTTCCAGGAGCGGATGAGCCGGTTGCGGCGGGAGGCCAAGCGCGCCCTGTCGGACGGGTCGCGGTGCCCGTGCGCGACGACGGCGGCGACGTGCTTCGAGATCCTCAAGGTGGAGGAGGGGTTGTGGACGTTCGCCCGGGTCAAGGGTGTCGAGCCGACGAACAACGCGGCGGAACGGGCGCTGCGCCACGCGGTGATCGGGCGTCGGATCAGCGGGGGGACCGACAGTGTGGACGGGAGCCGGTTCGTGGAGCGGATGCTGACCGTCGTCGCGACCTGCCGGCAGCGAGGTCGCAATGTCCTGGACTTCCTGACCACGTGCTTTGAAGCAGACTGTCAGGGCCAAGCTCTCCCCTCGCTTCTGCCGGTCACCACGGCCGAAATCGAAGCCGCGTAATCCCGCCTATCCCACCCTGTGAACCGCTGCCCTCTCCCGGTGGCCGATTATCGTATGACTCATTCAGCCACGTCAGGGCCCAACCGGGCCGCGTCTTCGTAAGGTGGGCACCGCCCACTGTCCCAGTCGGTTCGAATGTAGGTCGGTGCCCATCCGATCAAGACTCGGTCGTCATCACCTTGCCACTACGGGATCGAGCTTCAACAGCTCCTCGGCGATCTGCACCGCATTGGTGGCGGCGCCCTTGCGGAGGTTGTCGCTGACGCACCAGAACAACAGAGCGCGGGGGTCCTTCAGGTCCTGCCGGATGCGGCCGACGAAGACCTCGTCGCGATGCGCCGCGGCGGCGGGCAGGGGATATTGCTTCTCGGCGGGGTCATCGACGACGACGAGGCCGGGGGCATTGGACCACACCTCGCGGGCCGCCTCGGGGGTGATCGGCGCTCGCACTCGACCAGTATCGACTCGCTGTGGCTGTACAGCACCGGGACCCGCACGCACGTCGGGCAGACGTCGATCGAGTCGTCGCCCATGATCTTGCGGGTCTCGTTGACCATCTTCATCTCTTCCTTGGTGTAGCCGTTGGGCAGGAACTCGTCGATGTGCGGGATGCAGTTGAACGCGATCGGGTGCGCGAACTTGCTCGGCGCCGGGTAAACGCGGCCGGCGACGTGCGCCTCGGTCTGCTCCCGGAGCTCGTGCATCCCCTTCTGGCCGGCGCCCGAGACCGATTGATACGTGCTCACCACCACCCGGCGGACGCGGAAGGCGTCGTGCAGGGGCTTCAGCGCCACGACCATCTGGATCGTCGAGCAGTTCGGGTTGGCGATGATCCCGCGGTGCCTCGCGACGTCGTGCGGGTTGACCTCGGGGACGACCAGGGGGACTTCGGGGTCCATCCGGAAGGCGCTCGAATTATCGACGACCACCGCGCCGGCCTCGGCGGCGATCGGGCTGAACTGCCGGGAGATCGACGCGGGGGTGCTCGACAGGACGATCTCGACGCCTCGGAACGCCTCGGGGCGGAGCGGCTCGATCGGGTAGTCGCGCCCGGCGAACGTGACCGATTTGCCCGCGCTCCGCTCGGAGGCCAGGAACCTGATCGACCCGACCGGGAACCGGCGCTCCTGGAGCAGGCGGATCATCACGTCTCCCACGGCACCACTGGCCCCGACCACGGCGACGCTCTTCACGGCAAGGTCCCTTTCCAAGCTTCCCGGATAAGCGCCCGTCCCGGCCGGGACGCGCCGCGCCCCCGCCGGGCTTCGACCCGTTTCGACCTCCGACGCACGACCGATCGCGAAGACACCCCGGCCCGGGACCCGGTTCGATCCCGGCGGCGATGATCGCCGACGATCCGCAGGCTTCATCATACGGCTGGGGGCGAGGAGTTGCCAATCGGCGAGGGGTGGGTCGAGGCGGGGCGGGGCGCGGTCGTCGCCGGGCTTCGTCGGGCGGCGGAACGCACCAACGTCTTTCTGGACGAGGAGATCGGTGCGTTCCACGGGTCCGCCGATCGGCCCGACGTCAGCGGATGTTCAGCGCCGTGTTGAGCTCCTGGATCGCATTGCGGACCGAGCCCAGGGCCCGGGCGTGGTTCTGGGTGGTGCCGTAGGTGGTGAGGTGCGTCCCGATCCCATTGAGCGACTGCAAGGCGGTGTGCAGGTGTTGGTCGGAGACCGCCTGGGGCTTGGCATTCTTGCCGGCGCCGTTGCCGTTGGAGGCGGCCTTGTAGGTCGAGGCGGGGTTCGGCGTGTTGCGACGGACCGCCGCGGGTTCGAGGTGGCGGATCGCGGTGCCGATGTGGTTCATCGCGCGGACGCGATGCCCTTGATAGTCGTGGTCGGCCTTGGCCAGCGTCGCCATCGCCGAGTTCAGGTTCGAGATGACCTGCCCGTTGTTCTGATTGGCCATCGCGTTGCGGTTGTAGCCCCGGTTGTAATTGTTGTAGCCGCGGGCGTAGCCGCGACGCGGAGTGCCGACGATCTGGCGCGACATCGCGGCCCGGGGGGCGGAGGCGTGCGGGGCGCTGACGTGCGGGGCGCTGGCGTGCGGCTTGGCGGCCTTCGCTTTGGCGAGCGTGCCCGTCGCGGGTGCCAAGATGACCAGGGCCGCCGCCAGGGACGAGGTGCGAATCCAGCTCGGTGCGACGTTCATCGGAGTGTCCTGGTTGGCTCGATCGGATGGTGCGGGGCCCCTCGCGATCCGTCCTCGGCAACCACGCCGGAAGGGATGCCCCCTCGGGATTCAACCCCGCCACGCGGCGGAAGTTCCTCGCCGATCCGGGACGGCCGTCCTCATCCTGACGACGGTCGCCTCGGGCCAGACGGCGGGCTGCCGATCCCCGCCGGGGGGGATCGGGCGGGCCTCACCGGATCACGACGTTGCCGGCGGCGACCTCCTGCGAGACGAAGTCCTGGAGGTCCGACTGGGCGAACTGCATCGCGGCGATGACCGGCCGGGGCGCCCCGACGGCCAGGTTCGTCTGCATCGTCGCGACCTCGCTCAGCAGCGCCGAGGCGAGGCCATCCCTCCGGTTATAGGGGACCAGGCTCGCCGCCCTGAGCAGGTCGGCGTTCAGGCGGCCGTAGTCCATGCCCCTGGTGGCGAACCTCACGAACGCGCCGTTGATCTGGCCGGCCGCCTTCCCGAGCGCGCGGCCCGTCAGGATGGCCGCGCCGAAGGGCGTGAACCTCGGGCCGCCGGAGAGGGCGATGCGGCCTTCCAGCGGACACAACGGGTCGGGTACGAACGCATGCTTCCTCATGGGGATGCTCCTCTGGACAGGTGAAATCAATCCCACGGAGAACGCCCCCGATACGGCCTCGCCCGTCGGGCGCGCATGGCGCAGGTGCGAGGCGCCTCGTGGCCGGGGGGTGGGGCCACGGGCCTCAAGACGACCGGACGATCGCCGGGTCGCGCACGGGGACGCCACCGCCGGGCCGCGGACCTCGCCGCGACGACCCGGGTTGGATGTCCGAGCTCGTCGAGAGGCGGAGGCCCGGACGAGCGGCCCTGCGCAGGGCGAGGATCGCCTCGGCCGCGGCTACGGTGCGCCTCGGATGATGGGAGTGGCTTCGCCGGGCGCGATTCGGAGGGGGGCGACGGGGGTGTGACGCAGAGGAGACATGGGGGGGAATCCTCTCGGCGATCCGGGTTCCGGGTCTCGTCGCGGGCCGATGGGCCGTTCACGCGAACGACGATCGGGGCGGTTCCGATCCGTCCTCGGGGAGATCCGTCTCATCCCGCACCTTAGGTTTCGTAAACCGCCCGTCCCGCCCGACAGCCGATCTCACCGCGTCGTCACCGTCCCTGCGGGCGGGCCGGGGACGGGCCGTCCTCGGGCCTGACGGCGACGGGGTCGACCCGGGCGATGCGGAAGATGCCCTGGTCGGGGAGGGCGCGGCAGGCGAAGCGGTCCAGGACGTCGGCGCCGAGCGCGGCGGGGACCCCGGCGGCGTCGGCGGGGAGGACCAGGCAGGCGACGCCCTCGACCGTGAACGACCCGACCCGCACCGAGCGGAGGGTCGCGCGGCGGGCCGTCAGGGCCCGGCCGTTGGCGAGCGTCCCGAGCGATTCGGCCCCCTCCTCGCTCGTCGCCAGGCCGAGGCGGGCGGCGGCCTCAGCCGGGATGCGGGTCAGGGCGGCGCGGGGGTCGATCGCCATCGCCACGGCGAGCGTCCCGTCGAGCGTCGCCAGCACCGTCGGCTCGCCCCCTCGGCCCGCCCCCGCGACCAGGGGGACGCGCTCGGCGTGGATGCCCGCCTCGGCCTCGGCCAGGAAGGCGAGGGCCTCCCGCCAGTGCGGGTGGGGGACGATCCGGAGCGTTCCCTTCAACTCCGCCTTGAGCTCCGCCAGGGTGGCGACCACCTCGGGGTCGGCCTCGATGGCGCGTCGCTGGCCGGGGGCGGCGTCGGCGGCCGCGCGGAGCGCCTCGACCGCGGCGACGTACTCGTCGCGCGCCGCCGAGAGCCGGGCGGCGCCCTCCCTGGCGGACGTCGCGTCGTCGCCGTCCCCTGGCGAGAGCCGGCGGGCCTGGTCGTCGAGTACGCCGATCTGCAACGACAACCGCCTCCTCCGCTCGGGCGATGCGGCGGCGAGCTGGTCGGCCAGCGCCTTCCGGCGCCTTGCCAGGTCGGCGGCCTTCGACGCGGCGGCCGGCCCCTTCGCCTCCAGCGCAGCGACCGCGCCCGCGCAGCCTCTGCGCCTCGCGGTACGCCCGCGCGGCCTCGACCTCGGCGGGCACGAGCAGGCACGGCGGCCTCTCCTGGACGATCAGCCCCCTCTCCGTCAGGTACGTCGCGGCGGCGAACCGGAGCTTGGATAGGTACTCGTCCTGGTCGGCGACCGGCCCGAGCACCACCCGGGGCCGCGCCGTCCGGTTCATCTCCCGCAGCGCCTCGCGGATCGCGTGGTCGTCCCAGAGGGCCTGGTAGCGCGCCCCGGATCTCCCTGGCGAGCACGAACCGCTCGCGGTCGAGCCCCATCCGCTTCTTCTTGAGGTCCAGCAACCCCGGGCCGACGTCGCGATCGAAGGCCGCCAGGGCCATCTGGGCGCGTTCATATCGCGCGACGTCCGCCTCCGTCCGGCTCGCCCGCTCCGCGCCCCTCCTGGCATCCCTCACCTCGATCGCCATGCGGGACCTCTGGGCGTCGAGCGGTTCGATCTGGTCGGTGAATGCCTTCCTCTCCACGTCGAGTCGCATGGAGGCGGCGACCCCGCCCCTCGTCGTCGGCGAGGACGTAGCTCACCCCCTCCCGGACCAAATCCTTGCCGGCCAGCACGGCGGCGGGGTCCCGGGCCATATCCTCATCCCGTGCCCGGGCAGGCACGACGACGGCAAGAGCCAGGACGAGGGCGAACCCGGAGGGGAGGAGCCTGGGCATGGGAGGGTCCCGTGGGGTTTGACCTCGACCCAAGTCATGGAGCCGGCTTGGCCGTCGACTTGGTGGCGGCGGCCTTCCGGGCGCGGGCGGCGTCGGTGTAGGCCTTGTACATCTCCTTCCAGTTCCGTCCGTTCCCGTTGAGGTACTGCTCGGACTTGGTCTTGTAGATCTCGAAAATCGCCGAAATCTCCTTCATGTTCTTGTAGTCGACGGCCTCCTCGCGGGCCTGCTTGAGGAATCCGAGGATCGTGGCCTCCTCCTGCTGGGTCAGGTTCGGCACGATGGCCCGATAGCCGTTCATCGTGAAGGCGACCTTGCCGACGGTGTATCTGTCCAGGATCGCGTCGACCTGCTCCGGGCCCAGGTCCTTGCGGAGGCCGGCCATCAGGCCCTCGTGGACAGTCTTGGGGATCGCCGAGTCGGCGATCACCTGCCGGTCGAGGTCGCTGAGGGGCTTGCCGGTGACGGGGTTGATGCCCGCGGGCACGGTGGTCGGGGGGTGTTCGTTGTGCCAGTCGCGGACGGCCTTCAGGTGGGCGACGATCACTCCCCTCAGCCGCGCCTCCTTGTCGGGGTCGTTGAGGTTGAGCGATGCGACCCACTCGGCGGCCTTCTTCGCCTGGTCCGCGTCCGATTTGGCCCTGTCCTGCCCGGATGACGAGGACGAGATCGCGACCAGGAGCAATGCACAGGCGATGTGGAATTTTTTCATCGGCTTCCTCTTTGTTGTTAATGGCTAGCCGGTAAGCCCCGGAGGGGCGACCCTCAGTAGCCAGGGGCGCAAGCCCCTGGCCCGGTACGAACGTCTTGCGTCGCTTGAGAGCCCCAGGGGCTTGCGCCCTGGCTACTGAGGGTCGCCCCCTTCGGGGGCTGACACACCAACTTCCCGGATCGCGCCTTGGAGCAAGGCGAGCGGACTCGACGCGGAGGGCGGTGCCCGTCCGAGGACTCACGGCCGATCGACCGCGATGATCCGCTTCGGCATCGCACCCACCGGGATGCGCGTCAGCCTCCTTCCGGGACGCGACCTCGACCACCGAGACCTCGTCGGAGCCGGCGTTGGAGACGTAGCACCGCGCGCCGTCGCCCGTGAAGGTCAGCCAGTCGGCGCCTTGCCCACGGGGGTGGTGCCGAGCCGCTTCAGGTCGGGCAAAGAGAAGACGGAGACCGAATTGTCGAGCAGGCTGGTGACCCACAGCGTCTTCCCCCCCGGCGCGATCCCGATGCCGTGCGAGAACGTCCTCGGGATGAGCGGCTTGGCGTCCGGAGGGGCGTCGGGCAGCAAGACCTTGTCCACCACCTTGCGAGAGGCGAAGTCCACCACGACGAACCCATGCAGGTCGGACAACTGCACGTAGAGCCGGCGCGTGTCGGGATCGATCACCAGGGGGCGTGGCTGGCCGGGCAGGGGGATCTCGAACGCGGGCTCCTCGGTCTTGATGTCGATGACGGTGAGCTTGTCCTCGCCCATCGACGTCGCGACCATCCACTTGCCGTCCGGCGAGCAATACACGTTATGCGGGGCCCGGCCCACCGGCACGCTCTTGACCTTCTCCAGCGAGGCGGTGTCGACGATCTCGACCCACGACTCACCCCGGATGCAGACGTAGACCCGCCGGCCATCCGGCGTGATCGCCAGGTTGTTCGGCCGCCGGCCGAGGGGCACGCGGCGAATGACCTTCGAGGTGGCGAGATCCACCACGTCCAGGACATCCTCCTCCTCGCTCGATGCGTAGAGCCGGCGCCGGTCGGGCGAGACCCCGATGCCGTGCGGGTGCGGCGACACCTTGATCGTGCCCGTCACCGCGTTCGTGGCCGGGTCGATCACGCTGACGTCGTCGCCGCCGCTGTTGTCGACGAAGATCCGTTCGGTCCCGGCCAGCAGCGTGGCACTCATCGCGAGCAGGAGCATCGAGGTCTTCAAGGTCCCTCCCTCCGAAAATGGGGACGCCGACGGGCGATCGGACGGGTCGCGGGGCGAACCGGGACGTCCCTCCTCCCACGATCATGCCCGAGGCCGCCGACATTATCGAGGGATTTTGAAGAGCGCAACGCCGCGATCTCCGGATGACGTACTTGAGCGTCTTGTGTTGTGTTCTCTTTCGAATCGCCGTGGAGCAATCCCATGACCGGCCTCCGCTCGATCGCCGCCCGACGCCCCGACGCCCCGGCGCCCGCGAGAGACCGCCACGGCCTGACCCCCGGAGTTGTCCGATGACCTCGCTACGCCGCATCGCGGCCAACCAGAAGAACGCCCTGAAGTCGACCGGCCCGCGCACCGAGAGGGGCAAGGAGCGGTCGAGCGCAATTCCCTGAAGCACGGGCTGGCCAGCCGCGGCCTCGTCCTGCCCGACGAGGAGCAGGACGAGCTGCCCTCCGCCGCCTCGCCGAGTGGAACTCGTCGCGGCCCCTCGGGGCAGGCCAGATGAATCGAAAAATGCCGATTTCGCCGATGATACATGCCCGGAACGGCCCCGCGGCGCGGGCCCGCCCGCCCAGCGTTGGGAGGCGGGAGGGGTCGCGACCAAACGAAGCCAGTGGGGCACTGGAAAAGATGGACAATTCAAGCGGGGGAAGATGAGAACGAGGGAGCCGGGGCGGGGGGCCGATCGCCGCACGTCGGGGCCTGGTGAGCGCCCCCGTCCGGCGGTTTGCCCTGTGCGGCGGGACGTGGGGTCTCTAAGATAGGATGGGGCTGGCGGATCGTGGTCGTGCTGGGGGGTGGGCGTTGAAAGTCCTCGTCATCGGCAAGGGGGGGCGCGAGCACGCCCTCTGCTGGAAATTGAAGCAGTCGCCGCGCGTCCGCGCCGTCTTCTGCGCCGGGCAACGCGGGCACGGCGCTCGACGCGCAGAACGTGCCGATCGACCCGAACGACTTCCGCGCCTGGTCCAGTTCGCCAAGCGCGAGGGGGTCGGCCTGACGGTCGTCGGCCCCGAGGAGCCCCTGACGCACGGCATCGTCGACGCCTTCCAGCGCGAGGGGCTGCGCATCTTCGGCCCGCGCAAGGACGCCGCCGAGCTCGAGGGATCGAAGGTCTTCGCCAAGGAGCTGATGCGGCAGGCGGGCATCCCGACGGCCGACTACCGGATCTTCCGCTCGGGGCCCGACGCCGAGCACTACGTCCTGTCGCGCGAGGTGTCGCTGGTGGTCCGCTCCAAGGGGCGCTCGACGCTGCGGCACACGCTGATGTGCCGCACCGCCGCCGAGACCCTCGAGGCGATCGACCGGATCATGGACCCGCGCGAGATGCTCGGGCCCGGCGTGCAGGTCGAGATCGAGGAGCGCGGCCAGAGGCGCGCCTTCAGCACCGCCGCCGAGGCGCGCGACCACGTCCTGGGCCGCCCGCTGGGCATGGTCCTGAAGGCCGACGGCCTGGCCGGCGGCAAGGGCGTGTTCGTCTGCGACAACCTCCGCCAGGCGCTCGACGCGATCGACCAGATCATGGTCCGCCGCGCCTTCGGCAAGGCGGGCGACCGCATGATCCTGGAGGAACGCCTCGACGGCCAGGAGGCGAGCGTCCTGGCCTTGACCGACGGCCGCACGATCGTCCCGCTCGAATCGAGCCAGGACCACAAGCGCGCCTTCGACCACGACGAGGGCCCCAACACCGGCGGCATGGGCGCCTACAGCCCCGCGCCGGTCGTCACGCCCGAGCTGATGGACCAGATCGAGCGCGAGATCCTCGTGCCGGTCGTCCACGCTTTGAAGCGCGCCCGGAGGCCGTTCCGCGGCGTCCTCTACGCCGGGCTGATGCTCACCAACCAGGGCCCCAAGGTGCTGGAGTTCAACGTCCGGTTCGGCGACCCCGAGTGCCAGGCCGTGCTGATCCGCCTGGAGTCCGACCTGCTCGACGCGCTGGAGGCGGTCGTCGACGAGAGGCTCGACTCGGTCTCGCTCCGCTGGGACCCGCGGCCGGCGGTGACGGTGGTCATGGCGTCGGAGGGCTACCCGGGCCACTACGAGCGCGACCGGATCATCAACAACCTCGAATACGCCGAGCAGATGGCCGACGTCAAGGTCTTCCACGCCGGCACCGCGCAGAGGATCGACCCCAGCCTCAACCGCGACGGCCGGATCGTCACCGACGGCGGCCGCGTCCTCGACGTCACCGCGCTGGGATCGACGCTCGCCGAGGCGCAGGCCCGCGCCTACGAGGCGGTCCGCTCGATCCGCTTCGCCGGCGCCTGGTATCGCCGCGACATCGCCGGCCGCGCCCTCCGTCCCCCCCGCCATTGATCGCCCCGCCCTTCCCCTTCATCGTCCCGAATCCGCTCCGTGCTTGACTGCCCTCTTGCTTGCTTGCATGGATTGTGCGATCCTGACTACTTGGCCTTCGCCGCCCTGGCGCGGGGACCGGCGGGGGTGGAGCGGCCGTGGAGGGTGGCGACGGAGCCGGGGTTGAGGGTCAATTGATCGGCGTTGAGGTTGGGGATGCCCGGCTCACGACGGGGCTGGAGCGGCCCGGAGTAGGGGGGCATCGGGACGTTGGGCGGGATGACGGGCCCGGTCACGAGGTTAACGGAGCTGGCATAGAAGGCCTTGTTGGGGGAGTCGGGGGTGGCGTTGGCGTTGTTGATCTTGCCCTCGATCTTGGCCTTGATGTGGCCGGTCGGCAGCTTGGCGTCGTACGGCGAGCCGAAGCCGGTGTCGGGCGCCGTCGGTGCGGGGAGGCCGGCGCTGGGCTGGACCGACGCGGCGAAGACCGAGTCGGTGACGTTGCCGGCGATATTGGCGATCATGCCGCCGCCGATCTGCGCGTTCGTCGGCGTCGGCGGCGCGGCGGGCTGCGGCGTGGGCTGGAACGTGCTGACGGTGGCCTGGCCGTCGATGGTGCTGATGATGTCGGGGTAGTTCTGCTGGTAGCCCGACAGGAACTGCGAGTTGACGGCGTCGCCGCCGAGGCTGATGTTGCTGATCGTGCGGTCGGAGAACACCGACGAGTTGACGGCGCCGCGGTTGGCCTTGATGGTGTTGATGACATGCGTCAGGACGTCGACCGTGTCCATGCCCGTGCCGAAGGCGAGGTTGCGGACGCCGTTGGGGGCGACGACCATGACGTTGTTGGTCTCGCCGCCGACCGAGAAGTTGGAGATCTTGCCGTTGCCGCTGCCGGTGGCGTCGAAGGCCAAGCGCCGTCAGGTTGGTGGCGTCGCCGCCGACGCGGAGGTCGCCGATCTGGCCGGGGACGCCCCCCAGGACCACGCCGAACTGGGAGACGGTGGGGAAGAAGGGGGGCGTGCCGCTGGTGCCCGAGACGACCCAGGTCCCGCCGAAGCCGGTCGCGTTCGAGTTGTTGTCGGGCGAACTGGCCGGGGGGCGTGGTGGCGTCGCCGTCGATCGAGTTGGCCTGGAACAGGCTCGAGGCGGCCCGAGACGTCGAACGACACGGCGTGCTGGACCGTCGTCGCCGTCCCCCCCGACGACGCCGGCGCCGTCTGGGTGCTGCTGATCGACCGGTCGATGATGATCCGCGTCCCGCCGTACAGCGGCAGGCCGAGCGTGACCGCGGTGTTGTCGCTGGTCGAGCTGCTGGTGGCCGGCGATCTGGTCGTGCGTGGTGTCGACGCCGCCGAACCGCAGCGTGTTGACCCCGTCGGGGATGTTGATCGAGGGGGGCGTCACGGTCGTGGTCGACGAGCTGGCGGCGGTCGTGTTGCCGAGCCAGAAGTTGGGCATGTTGATCGCCACCAGGCCGTTGCCCTCGGTGCCGCTGAACTGCTCGGTCGTGCTGCCGAGCTGGTTGAGCGTCCTGGAAGAAGACCTTGCCGTCGCCGTTGGCCCCCTTGTGGACGGTGCCGACCAGGCGGCTCTTGGTCGGGTCGGTGCCGGCGATGGTGATCGTGTCGATCTCCGACGCCGAGGTCGAGCGGCTGCGGGGTCGTGCTGCCGGCGGCGGGCTGCTTGGTGACGACCAGGGCGCCCGGCCCGATCAGGTGGAGCGTCCAGGTGTCGCCGTCGACGTCGGTCCCGGAGACCGTGCCCGAGAGGAGCTGGCGGGCTTCCAGGTCTTCGGCCCGGGGCCGAAGCGAGCGGTTCCGAGTGGAGGGCTTCCGCGTCGTCATGGACCAGACTCCCAATGCCCAGGATGGCGGGCCGTCGGGTCGGGCCCGCCCGACCGGCGGCGCGCCCCGGCGGCCGGGGTCGGGCGGCGCGGCTCCCGCGTGCGCATCCGCCCGTGCCCTGGCAATTCGCGGGGCCTTTCCCGATAATCGGCCCCCGGGGCCGCATCCTTGAGAGAATCCGAAAAATCGGTCCAATCCCGATAACCCGCATCAGCCTCCTTTCTCGTACAGAAGTTAGGGAAGGATCGCCGACCGCCCCCGGTCGGCATCGCCATCGCCCCGCCGCGCCACGCCCCGACGACCACCAACGAGGCAGGGGGCCCGCGGCCGGCCGGCCGCCGCGGTCCCGCCGAGGAGATCCCCATGAGTAAACGCCCCGCCACCCATCGCCGCACGGCCCGCCGTCCACATCACCCTGGGGCGTGCCGCGCGCCTCCATCGCCTCGTCCGGCTCCTGGCCGAGTCGCCCCGGTCCCGCGACGAGATCCTCGCCCGGCTCCAGGTCGGCCTCCGCACCTTCTACCGCGAGCTCGAGCTGCTGAAGCGGTGCGGCGTCCGCGTCCAGCAGAGGAACAAGGCGTACACCCTCCAGGCGACCGCCGAGCAGGCCGAGGGTCGGCTCCCCTTCCCCGACCCCCAGCTCAGCTTCGCCGAGATGGCCGAGCTGTCGCGCTGCCCGGGCGACGCCGGCCGCCGCCTCGCCGAGATGCTGGCCAGCGTCGTGAACCAGCCCGCCCCGGCCCCGAAAGCACCGCGGAGGCGCGCCCGCAAGGCCTCCGACGCCCGGTCCGAAGAAGCGGAGCGACCGCAACGAGACCTGACCCGCACGCCGCCCCCCCGTCCCGAGGCGCACGATCCCCGAGAGACGACGCAGGACCCGCCCCGCCCCGCGACGCGCCTCCCGGCCGCCCCTCCGAACGTCCCCCTCCGGAATTTGAGAACCCGACGGGCCAGGTCCCCGATCCTAAATCAGGGGGGACGAGCGTGCCGGCCCTGCCCCCGGCCCGCCACGCGTCGGGTCCGCTCCCGGACGCCCACGAGAGGTCCCAATCGGGTGCTCCCCTCGCGTCGGGTCCGCGACACGCATCATCATCGGGATCATCCTGGATTGGTTACGTCCTTGACCGAAAAGGCTGTCATCGATGACCGATCGTCTCCGGCCGCTCTACGAGGGGCCCCCGGGGCCGCGGCAACCCACCGCGTCATCACCGCGGGGGGCGCCGTCGGGGGCAGGCCCGGCCGCGAGGGCGCCCGCGGGCCACTCCAAGCCGAGCAGGCCGGCCCAGAGCGCCTCGTACATCGCGATGGCGCGGCCCAGGCCGAATCGCGACTCGACGCGGGCGCGGCCCGCCTCGCCGTAGCGGCGCAGCCGGTCGGGGTCGGACGCGGCGTCGAGCATCGCGGCGGCCAGCGCCGCGGAGTCGCCGGGGGGGACGAGCCAGCCGGTCCTCCCGGGCTCGACCATCTCCTCGGACCCCTCGACGGCCGTGGCGACCACGGCGCGACGGGCGGCCATCGCCTCGAGGATCACGTTGGGCATGCCCTCCCACAGCGACGGCAGGACCAGTAGATCGGCCGCGGCGAGCAAGGCCGGCACGTCGTCGCGCCGCCCCAGCCAGTGGACCCGGCCCGCCGTCGCGGGGTCGCCCGCCGCCAGGGCGCGGAGGCGGTCGCGGTCGGGGCCGTCGCCGGCCAGCGCGAGGTGCCAGTCGGGCCGCTCCGGGGCGACCCGGGCGGCGGCGTCGAGCAGAGAGGTGAGGCCCTTCTGCTCGGAGACCCGGCCGACGAACAGCGCCAGGTGCGCCCCTCCGGGCACGCCGATCGCCGCGCGGGGCGCGGGCACGGCGCGGTCGAACGGCGCGGGGTCGATGCCGTTGGGGATGACCGTCAGCCGCGCGGGGTCGATCCGGGCGACGTCGCGGCTGAACCGGAGCACGCCGTCGGAGACGCAAACCGAGCCCGACGCGAGCCCGGCGGTGAGCCGGTCGAGCGTCAGGTGCCACCACTTCGAGGGCCGTCGCTCGGCGACCCGCAGGCCGCCGACGACGCAGGGGACGCCGGCCAGCGGCGCCGCCAGGCGGGTCGCGAGGTTGGCGTGGAAGAGGAAGCTCTGCACCAGCCAGGGGCGGTGGGCCCTCAGGGCCGAGGCCAGGCGCGTCACCCCGCGGGCCGGATTGCGGCGGCCGACCGCCAGGCAGGACAGCGGCACGCCCGCCGCCCGGATCGGCGCGGCGAGCGGCCCCTCGGCGCCGAGCACGACGACCGCCGGCGCCCAGCGACGGCGGTCCAGCCCGGTGGCCAGGGCGACCAGGGCGCGCTCGGCGCCGCCGACGTCGAGCTCGGTGATGACCAGCGCCACGGGGACGGGCCGATCGGGCCAGGGGCGTCGCATCGCCGTCGCCAGCCGGGAGGCGAGCGAGGGCACCGGGACCCCGGTCGGCCGCCGCGGGGGTCCGGCCGCCGCCTGTCGCGTCGCGCCACGCATCTCATCGGGCACGTTGCTCCCCCCCGCCGATGGTCGTCACGAGCCGGCCTGCGGCGCAGCCCGCCCGCCTCGACAGGCCCGCGGGTCCGCATCCCTCCGATCCCGGCTCCGGCCGCGAGGCCGCCGGCCGACCGGGGGGATGCTCGGAGCACGAACGCCCATCTTACGAGACCGGGCGCCGTCTTCCCAGTCGGGGCGCCGTCGCGAGATGCCCGGACGCCGACACCCCTCCGGCGGGGATTCTTGCCGCCTCGGCCCTGAAGGGGCGCGAGACGACCCATCCCCGAGTCATCTCCGCTTCGCGGCGACCTCGATCAGATTTCGACCCGCAGCGTGCCGTCGTGGCCCTCGCGGGCGACGAGGCCACGGAGCTCCTTGACCCGTCCGGTCTCCGGCTCGCCGACCTTCACGGTGTACTTGCCCGGCGCGAAGACGTGGGGCCGGAAACCTCGCCCGGCGATGCGGAGGGTGTAGAGGATCTCCCCGGAAGGCTCCTCGATCACCTGGACGACCGGGTCATCCACGCCGATCACGTCGAGCCGGGGCAGGTGCGCGGCCGCCTTGCGCCCGTCGTTGTCGAGCTGGCCGACGGTCACCGGCCAGCCGGGGAACTGCGTCCCGGGCTGCGCCACGTCGGCCAGCAACGGCCAGCATTCGAAGGTGATCGTCCTCTTCCTTTTGTCGAAGCGGACGAGCCCGAGGCCGGACGCCCGGTCGTGCAGCATCTTCATCACGCCCTGGCGCGGCTTGATGGCGCCGTCGGCCACGGCGAGGACGGTCATCGGGTTGCCGAAGTGGTCGAGGAAGTCGCCGGTGTTCTCCGGGGCGCCGGGGCGCGGTTCCGGCCCGGCTCGCCCGGCTCGAACCAGCGGGGATAGCCCACGTTGACCGCCGGGCCGGCGAAGGCGACGGCCGAGTCGCGGTGCCCCTCGACGCCGTAATGCACCACGGCCGGGAGGTGCTGGTCGCCGGCGATGTGGACGGCGAACGCCTTGCGGATCTCGCGCAGGGCCGCGTTGCGCGGCGTCTGCGGCCAGCCGTTGGCGTCGTAGTCGGCGCGGAGGCGCTCGCGGTTCGCCCCGTGCGTCGTCGCCATCGCGGTGAAGACGGTCTGCGAGATCACCGCCTTCATCTCCGCGCCTCGCCAGTCGGAGGCCCACTCGCGGAGGAACGCCATCTGGCGCGGGCCCAGGAGTTCGAGGCCCGGCACGTCGGCCGTCTTCGGGTCGAATTTCGGGTCGACCACGTGATCGCCGCGGGTGCCGGTGGGCGGAACCCTCCCCTCGGGGCCCGTCTTGAACTGGCGGTCGGCGATGATCGCGAAGCTGATCCGGCCGTAGGTCATCGGGCCGTAGAAGACGCTGATCCCCTGGCGGATGGGCGTGGGGTCGTGGGGGTCGGGGTGGTGCGCCGTCTGGGTCCGATTGACGACGTTGACCCAGGCGGGGTGCATGTTGTAGCCGCCCATCTCCTGCGTGCCGTGCTCGGCGGCGCCCGACTCGCCCCAGATGTTGCCCTGGTAGACGTCGTGGTCGTCGGGCAGCGCGAGGCTCGGCCGGTCTCGGGTCAGCTCGCGCCAGGTCCAGCCGTGCAGGAACCACTTGCGCAGGTAGTCGAGGATGGCCGTGTCGAGCGGCTGGCGGACCACGCCGTAGCCGCCGGAGCTCTCGTAGAACTGGTCGCCCACGAATGCCAGCAGGTCGGGGTCGAGCTTCGCCATGCTGGCCACGAAGTCCGCGTTGGGGAACGCGGCGTGGGTGTTGCACGAGACGTCGCCGACGGTGACGACCGGCCGATCGACCGGGTCGCGTCGCACGGTGCCGGCCCAGTGATGGTCCTCCGCCTTGCCGTCGGCGACCTTCAGCGTGTAGGAGAGGCGGTAGGGCACATCCTTCGAAGCATCCCACGATTCAACGCGAAAGACGGCCGTGCGCGACTGGGGGTCGATCGCCTGCTCGGCGATGGTGGACCAGTCGGCCCCATCCTTCCTGATCTGGAGTCGGACCGTCCGGGAGTCGGCCTCGCCCAGCGGGGGCATCTGCGCCGAGAGCTTCAGCACGCCGCCGCTCAGCGTGTAGTGCGAGAAGAGGATCGGGCCGAAGGCGCGATCGTCGTGCGACTCGACCTTGCTGCCGGAGACCCGCCAGTCGGCGAACCAGAACGTGCCGACTCCGAAGCGTCCGGCAGCCGCTTTGCCCTTGGCCTGGGCCTTCGCCTTCGCCTGCCCGGGCCCGGCCTGCGGGCCGCCGAAGTTGGCGACCAGCGCGAGGCTGCCGACCAGACGATCGGCCGCGATGTCGCCCCGGGTGGCCTGCGCGAGCGATCGCCCCGACCTCGGATCGACGGCGGTGAGCGTCACCCGGGCGTGGTCGCCGTCGGGCTTGATCGTCAGTCGAAGCTCGACCGCCTCGCCGCCCAGGTCGACGGTCCCGGGCCTGGCCGAACCGGGATCGCCGATGAACAGGCCGCCGTCGGAGGCGACGCCCGCGTCGAGCCCCGCGCCGGACAGGAGGCTGTTGCGATAATCGCGGAGAGGTCCCATGATGCCGATGCGGAAGCCGAAGGAGCCTCGGCCCTCCGAGAGCGCGCCGCCTCCCCGGCGCCCCACCCTCACGGACATGTCGAGGTCGCCGGGCTGTTCGCCCAATCGCCGGGTGAGGAGGTGGACGTTGCGGTCGGGCGCGGCGTTGATGCACTCGATCCGCCCGCCCGCCACGCGCCAATCCTGCAACGGGTTGGCCCAGTATTCCGGCCCGAGCCAGACGCGGTCGGGCGTGCTGGCCCATCGGCTCTCGAAATCCGGGCCCGAGGGCGTCGCGGCCTCAGAGGAGGCCTCTCGGGCAGCCACCGCGAGGCCGACGGTGACGGTGCCGGTGTCGCGGACGAAGTCCCGGCGGGTGATGCGCTCGGCCATGGTCTGCCCGTCTGTGACAGGGGTCGTTCGCGGGGAGGTCAATGCGATCGGATCACGGGGCCTTCTGTCGCGCCCCCTTCTTGGCGGCCGGCTGCTCTCCCGGCGGCCGGCCATACGCCTCGCGGGGCGGTTTGG
Source organism: uncultured Planctomycetaceae bacterium (assembly GCA_963708145.1). GTDB lineage: Bacteria > Planctomycetota > Planctomycetia > Isosphaerales > Isosphaeraceae. Next base: position 3,315,644 of record OY970189.1, read on the forward strand.
CCGGGACGTTCAGCTCCGCGCGGAGGCGTTCGAGGTCCCGCTTCAGGTGCCCTTCACGACCTGCGCGTAGGACGGGTCGTCGTACACGCTGCGGAGCTCGTTCGGGTCCTTCTCGCGGTCGAAGAGCTCCCAGTAATCGAGCTCGAATCCGTCGAAGTGGACGAGCTTGTAGCGGTCGGTCACGACGCCGTAATGCGGGTGGACGTGGTGTGGCGTCGGATACTCGAAGTACTGGTAGTAGAAGCTCGTCCGCCAGTCGGAGGGCGTCTGGCCCTTGAGCAGGGGCATCAGGCTGCGGCCCTGCATCTCCGGGGGGATCGGCAGCCCCGCCGCGTCGAGGAAGGTCTCGGCGAAGTCGAGGTTGGAGACGAGCTCGTGGCGGACGCTCCCGGGCTTGACCACGCCGGGCCAGCGCACCATCAGCGGCGAGCGGAGCGACTCCTCGAAGATCCACCTCTTGTCGAACCAGCCGTGCTCGCCGAGGTAGAAGCCCTGGTCGGCCGTGTAGACGACGATGGTATTGTCGGCCAGCCCCTCGTCGTCGAGGTACTTCAGCAGACGCCCGACGCCCTCGTCGACCGCCTTGACGCACCCGAGGTAGTCGTGCATATAGCGGTTGTACTTCCACCGGACGAGGTCATCGCCCTTGAGCCCCGCCTTGCGGAACGCCTCGTTGCGGGGCCCGTAGTAGGCATCCCACGCCTTGCGCTGCTCGGGCGTGAAGTAGGCATCCCACGCCTTGCGCTGCTTGGGGGTCAGGTCCTTCGGCGTGGTCAGCTTGTTATCGAGGTCGTTCATCGTCCGGGCGATCGTCATGTCCTGGTCGTGCTCGGCCTTGCCGCGCCCGGAGTAGTCGTCGAAGAGGGTCGGCGGCTCGGGGTACTTGCGGTCGTGATCGTGCCCCAGGTGGCGGAGCGCCGGCTCCCACCCGCGGTGCGGGGCCTTGTGCTGACACATCAGGAGGAACGGCTTCGACTTGTCCCTCTTCTTGAGCCAGTCGAGCGACAGGTCGGTGATGATGTCGGTGGTGTACCCCTCGTGCTTGACCTGCTTGCCGTTATCGATCATGGCCGGGTTGTAGTAGGCGCCCTGGCCCGGCAGGATGTGCCAGTAGTCGAAGCCGGTCGGGTCGGTCACCAGGTGCCACTTGCCGACGACGGCGGTCTGGTATCCCGCGGCCTTCAGGAGCTTGGGCATCGTGACCTGCGAGCCGTCGAACCGGCTGTTGGTGTTGTTGTAGAAGCCGTTGGCGTGGCTGTACTTGCCGGTGAGCACCGTGGCGCGGCTCGGGCCGCAGATCGAGTTGGGCACGACGCAGCGGTCGAACCGCATGCCTTCCTTGGCGATCCGGTCGAGGCTCGGCGTGTCGATCAGCTTCCGGGGGTCGTTGTAGGCGCCGATGGCCTGATAGGCATGGTCGTCGGAGAAGACGAAGAGGATGTTCGGCCTCCTGGCATCCGCGGCGGCTGCCCGAGGGGCCGGGAACAGCAGCCCGAGCCCGCATGCCAGCACGACCCCCACGATCGAGGAGGCGACGGTTGCTCTCGACCTGGCCGGGATGGCGGCCCCTCGGTTCTCGCTCATGGTGCTCTCCGGGGAAGCGGTGACGGAGCGGTCGCCCGGTGGTGCGGCCGCGGCGGGAGTGCTGCGTCGGGACACGTCGGACACGGTTCACCTCTTGTAGTGCGTGGGGGGCTTCGACACAATAATCCTCTCCGGTAAAACTCGGCCGGAGGGCCGGGACGGCGTCGGGGGTGCCATGGTCAGCCTGACGATCGGGGATCTACTCGCCGGCCGGGTGGGCGTGGGGGCGGAGGTGACCGTCGAGGGGTGGCTCCGCACCCGTCGCGACTCGAAGGCCGGGCTCTCGTTCCTCCAGATCCACGACGGCTCGTGCTTCGACCCGATCCAGGTCGTCGCCGAAGCCTCGTTGCCGAACTACGAGGGCGAGATACTCCACCTCACGACGCATTGCGCCCTCCGCGTCGCGGGCACGCTGGTCGAGTCGCAGGGCAAGGGTCAGCGGTTCGAGATCAAGGCCGAGAGGGTCGAGGTGGTCGGATGGGTCGAGAACCCGGACAGCTACCCGGTCTCGGCCAAGAGGCACTCGTTCGAGCACCTGCGCACGGTGGCGCACCTGCGGCCGAGGACGAACACCTTCGGCGCCGTGGCGAGGGTCCGCGACTGCCTGTCGATGGCCGTGCATCGCTACTTCCACGAGCACGGGTTCCTCTGGGTCCACACGCCGATCATCACCACCAACGACGCCGAGGGCGCCGGGGCGATGTTCCGCGTGTCGACGCTCGACCTGGCCAACCCGCCTCGCGACGAGCACGGGAGGGTCGACTTCTCGGCCGACTTCTTCGGCAAGCCGGCCAGCCTGACCGTCTCGGGCCAGCTCAACATCGAGGCCTACTGCCTGGCGCTGAGCCGCGTCTACACCTTCGGCCCCACGTTCCGCGCCGAGGACTCGAACACCACGCGGCACCTCGCCGAGTTCTGGATGATCGAGCCCGAGATCGCCTTCGCCGACCTGTCCGACGACGCCGACCTCGCCGAGGACTTCCTCAAGTCCCTCTTCCGCTCGGTGCTGGAGGAGAGGGGCGACGACATGGCCTTCTTCGCCCAGCACATCGACAAGGACTGCATCCGCCGCCTCGAAGCCTTCGTCGCCGCCAGCTTCGAAAGGATGGACTACGGCGACGCGATCCAGGCCCTGGAGGCCGCGCAGGCGAAGGGGGAGCGGTTCGAGTTCCCCGTGGCGTGGGGCTCCGACCTGCAATCGGAGCACGAGCGCTACCTGACCGAGATCCTGGTCGGCCGCCCGGTCGTGGTGATGAACTACCCGAAGCAGATCAAGGCGTTCTACATGCGCCTCAACGACGACGGCCGGACGGTCGCGGCGATGGACGTCCTGGCCCCCGGCATCGGCGAGATCATCGGCGGCTCGCAGCGCGAGGAGCGCCTCGACGTGCTCGACGCCCGCCTCGACGAGCTCGGCCTCTCCAAGGGGCAGTACGGCTGGTATCGCGACCTGCGCCGCTACGGGACGGTGCCCCACGCCGGGTTCGGCCTGGGGTTCGAGCGGACGATCGTCTACGCCACGGGGATGGCCAACATCCGCGACGTGATCCCCTTCCCCCGCACGCCGGGCAACGCCGAGTTCTGAGCCCGCGGGCCCTTCCGAATTTCGACCAATCTACCTACGTGACCTGGCCGCTCGCCAACTCGACGAACGCCCTCGGGTACACCTCGGGCGCCGCCGTCCCCGGCATCTGGGGCAACTTCAGCGGGCACGCCATGATGCTCCCCTACACGGAACAGACGACGGCCTACAATCGATGTAATTTTATGATCAATCCTTATTCGAGCTTCGTCGCGGGCGGCGCGATGAACGCCACGGCCTTCGGCACGGAGGTCGAGACGTTCCTGTTCGAGCACGCTCATGTTCTCCGAGGCGTTGCTGGGCAACATCCCGGCGGCGTGAACGCGGCGTTCTCCGGCGGCAGCGTCCACTTCATCAAGGGCTCGATCAACCCGGCCATCTGGTGGTCGCTGGGGACCAGGGCGGAAGGCGAAGTCATCTCGTCCGACAGCTACTGAAGCGGCTCATGTCGGCCGGGACCACATGGGCCCCGATCCGATGCCGATCCGGCAGACGGGTCGATGGGCGACGGGGGCCCGGATCAGAGGACCACCTTGCCCCGGACCAGCTCCTCCTCCCACTGGTCCAGCAGCGGCCAGTCGACGGCGCAGGTGCCGAAGTCGGCCATGTGGGTGTACGACTCGAGCCGCGCGATCGTGGCGTCCAGCAGCGCCTCGTCCTTGCGGAAGATCGGGCCGTGCGACGGGAGCAGGTACTCGGCGTCGCAGCCTCGGATGCGGCGCAGGCTGGCGATGAAGTCGACCAGGTTCGAGCCGTGGTGCGCGTCGATCGCGCCGACGCTGCCGTCGCGGAAGATGTTATCGCCCGAGAAGAGCAGGGGGCCCATCCGGAACGAGAGCTGGCCGACCGCGTGCCCCGGCGTGCTCCAGACCTCCAGCGCCTTGTCGCCGACCGTCACCACGTCCCCCTCGTCGATCGTCCGGTCGACCTTGCACCGCGGCATCGGGATGTGGATGTTCTGCGCGTCGATCCGGGCGAAGGTCAGCAGCTCGTCCCCCTCCTGCAGCGGCGCCACGCTCCGGGGGTGCGCCGCCACCTGGCACTTGAGCACCTCGCGCGCCCTCGACAGCCCCTGCGAGTGGTCGACGTCGGCGTGCGTCGCCAGGATCGTCTTGCAGGACGAGAGGCTGAAGTCCATCTGCCGGATCAGCTCGAGCACCTCGGGCAACTCGTCGAGGAAGCCGACGTCGATCAAAGCGTACTCCGAGCCGCCGTCGATCAGGTAGACGTTGACTCCCAGCCGCCGCCTCGCCTGGACGTTCAGCTCGATGACGCCGGGGAAGATGTAATGACGTTCGAGCATCCCGGACCATCCCCTCCGCGCCGCCCGGCCGGCCTCGCCTCGCATCCGATTCGACCCCGATTCTACGGGCCCGGCCGGCGCGGGACAACTCCGCCCTCGCGACGGGCCGCCCGGGCGGGAACGAAACCCCGCCCCGAAGCGTCCAAACCAGGGCGGCGTGCGCCGGATTCGGGACTCCGTCCTCCAATCTTCCTCCAGCATTTGTTGACAAATCCCCCCGGCCATCAGCCCCGCGGTGCAAGCGTGCTCACGTTGGGCGACTTGACAGGGCCTGATCGGCAGGTTAATTTGGATCAGGTTTCCTCGATGGAAATTGCGGACCCGAAGCGTGATGGGGTTTCGCCCCGCCGTCCCGCGCCTCGTCCCGGACGCGCCCGGGAGGGACATCACCCCGGCCGATCCGTGGCCGTCGTGTCGCCCGTCCTCCGCCACGCGATCGCCCCGACGTCCAGGACGGTCGGTCGCGTGACGACAAGCATCCATGGATTACAGAGCGGGCCCGTCGCGCGAGTCTCCCGATCGAATGATCCGACAGGGGGCGCGGTTCGGGGTCTTAACCAAAGGTTGGCGGCCATGATCAAAGCACTCGCCCCGAGGATATCACGGGGGTGCTCGTGGGTGTGGCTTTCGATCGTGATGGTCGGCGGGTTCCCCCTGGCGGTCTCGGCGCAGGCGACCGGCAAGGCGTCCGAGCCGGCCAAGGCCGACGCCCCGGCCGCGGCCGAGGCGGAGGTCGTCCCCGAAGAGGCGCCGAAGAAGGCCGCCCCCTCGCTGGAGGTCTTCAAGGACCCCAACGCCGAGGAGGCGAACGACCCCGAGAAGATCAAGGAGCTCGGCCGCCCCTGCCCCAGGAGCGTCATCAGGGAGGCCAAGGAGATGGCCGCGGGCGGGGCCAATCCCGACCGCGAGACGATCAACCGGTTCGTCGACGGGATGGTCAACGTCCTGACCAACAAGGGCAACATCAACGCGCTGCTGAATCCCTCCCCCAAGCCCGACCCGAGGGCCCACGCCCTCCAGGAGGCGACCGACGACCTGATCGACGCGCTGCACAGGGCCCGGGCGACGAACAACCAGAGCTTCCAGAATATCTACAACAAGGCGCTGGTGGCCAAGCTCGCCCCGCTGCTGGGCGGGCACCTGATGAGCCGGATCGAGGCGATGATCGTCCTGGCGCAGACGGGCAGCCCCGACGCGCTGAGCGTCTTCCTCGACCAGCTGGCCGACCCGAAGCAGACGGCCTGGGTCAAGCTCTGGGCGGCGCGGGGCCTGACGAACATCGTGCAGACGCCGGCCGGCAACGCCGTGGACACGGCGCTGGGCACGGCCAAGGCGAACCAGGCCGGCAAGGTGCTGGCGGCCCTGCTGGAGAACGGCCGCGACCTCCCCTGGCCGGTGCAATTCCGGGCCCTGGAGGCGCTGGGGGCGATGCGGCTGGCGGCCGACCCCGTCACCCCGGCCAAGGCCGAGATGGCCTCGGCCGCCGCGCGCTACCTGACCGACCCCGACGCCCGCCCCGACGTCCGCGCCGAGGCGGCCTGGGCCCTGGGGATGATGCGGGTCAACCCGGCGATCACCAAGTACAATTTCCCCCTGATCGCCTACCACATCGGCGAGGTCGCCGCCGACCTCGGCGAGAAGGTCCATGCGAGCTACGCCAACAATCCGGTGCGGGCCTCGCACCTGGCCGGGCTGCTGCTCTACCAGGTCTACCCCGCTTTGTTCGGGTGGCAGCCGGGCCCGGGCCAGACGGGGCCCGCGAGTCGGGCCTGCTCAACGTCCCGGCCAGCCACCCCAACATCGCCCCGAGCCGCGACTACCTCAAGCAGGTGGCCGACGCCGTCCGGGCGGTCTCCAAGGCGTCCGCCGACCTCCTGAACGGGACGAAGAACCAGGCCGAGAAGAACCAGAAGGAGCTGGGCGATCGGGTGGCCGCGCTGCGGGCGGTCCTCCAGAAGACCCCCCCCTCCGAGCGGCGGCTCGTCCCCGGCGGCCCGCCCTTCCCGGTCCAGAACCAGGCGGCGGCCGTCGCCCGGCAGCCGCCGCCGTGAGCGAGGCATGACGCGCCCCGACGCCGACGACGATCGGACGACCCCGGTCGTGTCGATCCCCGACATCCGTGATTATCAGAGGATCAACGCGGAGCTGGCCCAGCTCCTCGACGCGGGGCACCCGCGCGTCCTCCTGGCGGGGGCCGAGGGGCAGAGGCTCCTGGTCGCCGGGCTGGCCGGGGCGTGGTCCGCGACGGTCGAGGTCGAGGGCCGGGCGGGCCCGAGCTCGCCGCCGGCCTCGATGCGGAGGGGCTGACGGTCGTCTGCCGCGGCCCGGCCGCCGACGGCGCCGCGCGCGGCTTCCGCGCGGGGCGGGTGGTCATCCTCGGCGATGCGGGCGACGCCGTCGGATATGCCCAGGAAGGCGGGCTGGTGCTCGTGCGCCGGATCGGCCGGTGCCCGCACCGGGCTCGACCAGCGCGGCGGCGTGCTCGCGGTGCTCGGCGACGTGGGACGGCTGGCGGGTGATCGCCAGTCCGGGGGCCGATTGTTCGCCCATGCCGGCCGGCTCGGTCCCCACGCCGGACGGGGTGCGCGGGGCGGCCGTCTCGTCCTCCTGGCCCCCGGCGACGACCCCCTGGCGGGCGTCGATCCCGACGACGCCTCGGTGTTCCGGGCCTTGCTCGGCGACCTCGCCCCCTGGCTGGACCGTCCCGGCGACGGTGCCCCGGCCTCGCGCTGAGGACGATTGCCGCCGCGGCCCCGTCTCGCTCACCCCGAGGTGGCGGAATGCGACGTCTTGGGCCATACTTGAGCATGGGGATCATGATCGCGTCGTGCGCGGCGCCGGTCGCGGGCTGCCGCGAGGAGCTCGGTCCCGAACAATTCCGGACGACGAGCGTCTCGGGGGTCGTCCGCGACGGGGGGCGGCCGGTCACCGGGGGCTGGATCGAGTTCCAGCCGGTCGAGGGGACGGTCGGCAACCTCCGGTCGGCCCCGATCGGACCGGACGGCTCGTTCGTCGCCGACCGGGTCGCCGTCGGGACCGTCGCGATCGGCGTGGTCGGCGCCCCGCTCGGGGGATTACCCGCCGAGGTCTTCCGCGAGCTGGCGCATCCGATCCGCCGCAAGATCCCCGCCGGGCCCTCGGCGCCCCTGGAGATCGACCTTCTCGAAGAGGCGATCCGCTACCGCAAGGCCAAGCAGGCGGGTCATTGATCGGGATGCGATCGATCGGCGCCCCGCCCGGAGAACGTGCCCGATGACCTCGCTGACCACCGACGCCCCGCCGCAGGCCCAGGGCCGGCCGGAGACCCGCATCCGGGTCATCTACCGCGACGGCGGCGGGACGATCCACCTGGACTGGTCCCCCGACCGGATCGCCGAGGCGGTCGAGGACCGGCAGGGGACCCTCTGGGTCGACATCGAGGACGTCGGGCAGGGCAGCAATGGGGGCGTCGAGGCGCTCCTGCGCGACGTCTTCCGCTTCCACCCGCTGGCCATCGAGGACGCGCTGAAGGACACGCACGTCCCCAGGGTGGACGACTGGGGCAGCTACCTCTACATCGTCTTCCACACGATCGACTTCGAACCCGAGACCGACCACGTCCGGCTCCACGAGCTCGACATCTTCCTCGGCCCCAACTACCTGGTGACGTACCACAACGAGCCGATGACGGCCCTGGAGCAGCTGCGCCGCAACATCGAGCGCGACCCGGCCAACCGCCTCCGCCACGGCGCGGCGGACGGGCTGTACCACGTGCTCGACATGCTCGTGTGCGAGTACATGCCCGCCATCGAACACCTCGACGACGCGATCGACGACGCGCAGGAGGAGGTCTTCCGCCGGCCGACCCCGCGCACCCTCCAGGCGATCTTCCGCATCAAGCGCTCGGCGCTGAAGCTGCACCGCATCCTCGGCCCCCAGCGCGAGGTCCTCAACCGCCTGGCGCGCGACGACTACGACCCGATCGCCCCCGACCTCCGCGTCTACTTCCGCGACATCTACGACCACGTCGTCCGCATCCACGACATCATGGAGGGCCTGCGCGACCTCATCTCGGGCGCGCTGGATACCTATTTGTCGGCGATCTCCAACCGCACCAACGAGATCATGAAGGCGCTGACTCTCGTGACGGTCATGTTCCTGCCGATGTCCTTCCTGGCGGGCTTCTTCGGCATGAACTTCTTCGGCGAGTCGCTGTCGTTCAAGACCCCCCTGCCGAAGGCGCCGCTGTTTACCCTGACCTGTCTGGTCATGTTCGTCACGCCGGTGATGATGTATCTTTGGGCCAGGCGGAAGCGCTGGTTTTAAGAGGATGAGCCACAGAGGACACAGAGGTCACGGAGAGGGGAAGAGGAGTGAGGCCGGTATTGATATTTTGAAATTTCAAATTTGAAATTTTGGATTATTTAATATATTGCGATTCTCGGTGTTCTCTGTGTCCTCTGTGGCTCATCCTCTTCGGGGAGGGCACGATGGCCTCACGCTGGCGGTTGCGGCCCCACGACGCGGCGGGGATTGCGGCGCTGAGCCGGGCGCGAACCTGTCGCCGCTGGTGGCGCAGCCTGCTGCTGAACCGGGGTGTCGCCGACGCGGCCTCGGCGTCGTCGTTCCTCCAGGCGAGGCTGGCCGGCCTGCACGACCCGGAGTGCCTGCCCGGCGCCGCCGAGGCGGCCGACCGGATCGTGCGGGCCGTCCGCGCGCGGCGGAAGGTCGTCATCTACGGCGACTACGACGTCGACGGCGTCTGCGGCACGAGCATCCTCTGGGCCTGCCTCCGCCTGGCCGGCGCGGCCGACGTCGGCTACTACATCCCGCACCGGGTCGACGAGGGCTACGGCGTCAACGCCGAGGCGCTGCGACGGCTCGCGACCGACGAGAGGGCCGAGCTGATCGTGACGGTCGATTGCGGGATCTCGGCGGTGCGCGAGGCCCGGCTGGCGCGCGAGCTGGGCGTCGAGCTGATCGTGACCGACCACCACACGATCGGCGACGAGCTGCCCGAGGCCGACGTGGTGGTCCACCCTCGCCTGGCGGGGAGCCGCTACCCGTGCGGCGACCTGTGCGGGGCGGCGGTGGCGTTCAAGGTGGCCTGGCAGGTGTGCAAGAGCTTCGGCGACGGCAAGAAGGCGTCGCCGCACCTGCGCGACTTCCTGGTCCGCTCGATCGGCCTGGTGGCGATGGCCACGATCGCCGACGTCGTCCCGCTCGGGGGCGAGAACCGCGTCCTGGTCCGGCACGGCCTGGCGGGCATGTTCGCCGAGCCGACGGTCGGCCTGCGGGCTTTGATGGAGGTCTCCGGCTGCCTCGGCAAGAAGAGGCTCTCGACCGGCATGATCGGGTTCAACATGGCGCCGCGGATCAACGCCGCCGGGCGGCTCGAGCGCGCCGACGCGCCGTCGAGATGCTGACGACCGACGACACGGTCCTGGCGCGCGAGATCGCCGAGGAGCTCGACCGCTGCAACACCCGCCGGCAGGAGGTCGAGCAGGCGATCGTCGCCGAGGCGCACCGGATGATCGCCGACCAGGGGGGGCCGACGGCCGCGGCGCGATCGTCCTGGGCCGCGCCGGGCTGGCACCCGGGGGTCATCGGCATCGTCGCCAGCCGCCTGGTCGAGTCGTACCACCGCCCGGCGATCGTCGTGGCGCTGGGCGAGGAGGTCGGCCAGGGGTCGGGCCGGTCGATCCCGGGCCTCGACCTGTACGAGGCGATCAAGCGGTGCGGCGACGGCCTGCTCGGGTTCGGCGGCCACTCCGCCGCCGCCGGGCTGAAGCTCCCCGCCGCGCTGTTGCCGGCGTTCGCCGAGCGGTTCGACGGCCACTGCCGCGGCGTGCTGACGCCCGAGCAGTTGCAGAAGACGCTCACCATCGACGCCGAGGTCCAGCTCGGGATGCTCTCGCCCCGGGTCGTCGAGGAGATCGAGTCGCTCGAGCCCTACGGGATCGGCAACCCGAGGCCGATCCTGGTGGCCAACGGGGTGCGCGTCCTGGGCGACCCGAGGCCGGTCGGCGAGCGGAAGAACCACCTCCAGATGAAGTTCTCGCAGGCCGGGGCGGTGGTCAAGGCGATCGGCTGGAACATGGCCGAGCGGGGCAAGGCGCTGGCGGCGAACGCCGTCTGCTCGCTTGGCGTTCCACCCGGCGATCAACGAATGGAACGGCCGTCGCGAGGTGCAGCTCGAAGTCCGCGACTTCCGTCTCGACGAGGTCGGCGACCATGCCCGGGCCCCGGTCCAACCCGCCTGACCCCGGGCCGGGCGACGCGATCGCCCGGCAGGTCCGCGCGCACGGGTTCGACGACCCGCGCGTGCTCGCGGCGCTGTCGCGGCTGTCGCGGGCCCGGTTCATGCCCCCCGAGGAGCGCGTCGGCGCCCACGACGACCGCGCCGTGCCGATCGGCCTGGACCAGACCATCAGCCAGCCGTACATGGTCGCCGTGATGATCGCGCGAGCTGGCCCTGTCGGGCGCCGAGCGCGTCCTGGAGATCGGCACCGGCAGCGGCTACCAGACGGCCGTGTTGAGCCCGCTGGCGGCCGAGGTCTTCACCGTCGAGCGGCTCGCCACGCTCTCGCTCCGGGCCCGCTCGATCCTCGACGGCCTGGGCCTGACGAACATCCGATTCCGGATCGGCGACGGCTCGCTCGGCTGGCCCGAGGAAGCCCCCTTCGACCGCATCCTCGTGACCGCCGGCATGCCCGGCTTCCCCTCGGCCCTCTTCGATCAGCTCGCCGAGGGCGGGCGCCTCGTCGCCCCCCTCGGCGACGAGGCCGAGCAGGACCTGACGCTCATCCTCAAGCGCGACGGCCGGCCCGCCCTCAGCAAGCTCCTGCCTTGCCGATTCGTCAAGCTGATCGGCGAGGAGGGCTGGGCCGAGGATTGATCCCGCCTCCCATGTCTCACCGGGTTTGCAGGAGGGCCAGCGCGGCCCATCCGGTCGTGGAGAGGCGCTGGGCGTAGCTGTCGCCGCCGGGGGGGCGGGTGGTCTCGGTCCAGCTCCCGTCGTCCTGCTGCGCGGCGATCAGCCAGGCGCGGCCGCGGCGGATCATCGCGGCGACGCCGGGCCGGTCGGGCCATCGGCGCAGGCGCGAGCAGGGCGAGCGCCGTGTCGAACGGCTCGGCCGCGGCGCTGGCGTAGGGGCCCCAGCCGCCGTCGCGGCCCTGCGCCTCGGCGAGCCGGACGAGGCCGCGCCGGACGGCCTCGTCGCCGGCCGGGTCGGCGGGGTCGAGCGCCAGCAGGGCGGCCGAGGCGTCGAGCACGTTGCGGATCGGGCGGCCGCGCAGCCAGCGGTCGGCGCGGGCGATCGGCGCGGCGAACCGCGCGGGGTCGGCGGCGCGCAGGGTGCGGCGGGCGATCGCCGTCGCCAAAGGAGGGCCGTAGGTGGCCGGCGTGCCGACGAGGCCCGCGTCGTCGATCGGCCACGAGCCGTCCGCCGCCTGGTCGTCCGCGACCCGATCGGCCGCGCGGGCCAGCGCCGCGCGGTCGGCGACCCGCCCCGCCTCGACGGCCGCGGCCAGAGCCGCGGCGAACTGGAGCCGCGCGAGCCTCTTGTCGCTGAAGGCGGCGTCGCCGCCGTTGTCGTCCCACCGCTCGGGCCGCGACAGCCACGCGACCGTCTCGTCGAGCGCCCCGGGCGGCACCGCCAACCCGCCCCTCTCGGCGGCGATCAGGGCCCTCGCCGCGTCGCCGTTGTTGTGGCACGAGTAGCAATGGTTCTCCCGCGACCACCGCGGCACCTCGCGCGCCAGGAAGCCCACCGCGCGCCCCTCGGCCGTCTCGGGCGGGTCGCCCCGGCCGGGGGTCGCGGACGCCGCCAGCCACGCGGCCAGCGCCAGGGTCGCGAGGCCGCCGCCGCGTCGGGATCGGCCCATCGGGAGTCCGGTCATCGGGTCAGCACCTCGTCGGCACAGTCCTCACCGCGGGGGGATGTCGCGGGCGATCCGCCCATTGTACCGGCGATCGGGGTTCGCCTCGACGCCCGGCGCCAGACCCGCGTCAACGGCGAGGTCAAGCAGCGCCAGAGCACCAGCGACCCGATCTTTCGCGTCGCCGACGCCGTGAGCTGGTGCAGCCGGTACGAGACCCTCCAGCCCGGCGACCTGATCGACACCGGCACCCCCGGCGCCACCTCGGCCTTGAAGCCGGGCGACGTCGTCGAGGTCGAGATCGAGGGCGTCGGCACCCTCACGAACCCCGTCAAGGCCGCCTCCTGACCGGACCGCCAGCGTTCGCCATCCCCTCCAGGATGCCCCCGCGGCCCGTCCCGTCGGGCCTTTTGCCGTCGGACGGAAAATCGGGGCGGCTTTGGAAGAAAGACAGGACGATGCGCCCGCCGGCCACGATAGTACATTTTGATGGGCGACGCCGCCCCTCCGCTCCACGATCGCCGACGCACGGCGACCGGACCGGCGACCCCGCCCCGTCAGGACGCACCCATGACCGGCCAACTCGCCTCCTCTGACGCCCCCGCCGCGGACTCCCCCGCCGCCCCGAAGCGCGGAGGCGGCCCGCGCACGCCCGCAGGGAAAGCGCGATCACGAAAGAATTCGTTGAAGCATGGCCTCTGCTCCAAGGAGGTGCTCCCCGACGACCTCGCCGCGATCGTCGCCCGCCGCACCGCCGAGTTCATCTCCGAGTTCCAGCCCCGCTCCCCCTATGAAGAGTTCCTGGTCCGCGAGATGGCCCTGGCCTCGGCACGGCTCGACCGCTGCGCCGCGATGACGATCCTCGACGTCCGCCGCGTCATGCGGCGCGCCAGCCTCATCTGGGACCACGACCGCCGCGTCGCCGTCGAGGACCTCGGCGCCAGGCTCGCCAAGGACCCGGCGCGGGTGGCGCCCGCCCTGCGCAATTGCAAGCAGGGGGCCGACTGGCTGATGGATCGCTGGGAGTCGCTCGGCGAGATCCTCCGCAACAAGGGGGCCTGGACCGACGAGCAGCGCCGGCTGGCCTGGGACCTGCTCGGCGTGCCGGTCGCGCTGCGCGACGGCGGCGACCTGCTGCCGCCCCCGGAGGACGTCGAGGCGCTGGCCGCGCTGGTCGACCAGCAGTTGACGATCCTGGGCGAGGACCAGGAGGCGGTGCTCAACAAGCTGGACGCCGAGGAGCGGGCGATGGCGATGGGGGGGATGCCGCTGGAGGAGGACGCGGCGACCGCCCGGCTGCGCAAGTACGAGGGGAGCTGCCGACGGGCCTTCAACGCGGCGCGGGCCGAGTTGCTCCGGCTCCGCGAGGCGAAGGCGCCGAAGGTCGCGCCGGCCGAACCGGAGCCGACCCGCCGGTCCGCCGCCCGGCTGGCGGAGGCCGAGGCGATGGCCCGCCGCGCCGAGGCCGACCTGGCCCGGGTGCGCGGCGAGGCCGCCGCGTCGCCCGCCGTCCCGCCGCCTCCGGCCCGCGCGGCGACGGCCCCCTCGGCGGCGCCTCGGAACCGCCGCGAGCGCCGCGCCCAGGCGAAGCGCGACCGGCAGGCCGCCCGACCGGGCGCCCCGGCCCGCTGAGCGCGGCCCGCGATCGGCCCGGCCCCGCCGGGCCCTCCCGTCCTGCCCAACGCCGGCCCCGATGCCCCCCGGCGCCCCCCGTGCGCGCCGAGCGGCCGTCCCGGCCGCCGCGCGGCCCGGGGACGGTCCCCGACGGCCCCTCGGACCGGCTGCCGATCCCTCCCGAGGCCGGTCGGGCGCGTCGTCGCGCTCGAAGGGCGCGAACGAACTCGGCGGCGAGGGGGGCCGGCGCGACCTCGGCGCGAACGAACTCGACGGCGCGCGGCAGGCGCGATCCACGGGGCCCCCCGGATCGGCCCTCATCGGCCCGGCGGTCGGGTGGCCCGGGCGTCTCAGGCGGCGGGGGCCCGGCGGCGGGACGCGCCGAGGGCGAACAGGCCGGCCAGGCCCACGCCCAGCAGCGTCGCGCTCGCCGGCTCGGGGACCGACAGCGAGATGACGTCCACCGCCGTCGTCCCATCCTGGAACCCGTAGACGACCTTGGGCTGGGCGTTGGCCTGCGGGACCAGGAAGCTGAAATCGACGAACTGGGTCCCCGTGTCGTCGTTGATGAGCTGGTTGTTGGCCCCCCGCGCCGTCTGGAGGTGGTCGGACACGTACATGATGAACGGGACCCCGAGGATGGAGCCGGCGCCGACGATGTCCTGGACGTGGCTCGTGGTCCCGAACAGGACGTCCTCGCCCGCCTTGAGCTCGTTGAAGATGAAGCTCGGCTGGACGATCGTCCCCTGCCCGACGGAGGTCAGGCCGGCGGAGTTGACGTTCGAGGCGCCGGTGAAGGTGTCGCCGGCGAAGGGGGACAGGCCCTGATGCTTGATGCTCAGGCCGGTCACGCCGACGCTCGACAGGTAGGTCATCAGCCCCGTCAACTGCGGCTGGACGAGCAGGCTGCTGCCGGAGGCGCGATCCTGATCGGTCACGGCGCGGCCCATCGCCAGGTCGAGCCGCCCGACCAGCGAGTTCGCGGGCACCCCCCGCAACCCCGGGATGTTGTCGTCGGGGATCGGGACGCCGTAGGTGGTCTTCAGCCAGGCGAGGCTGTTGGCCGCGGCGGCCGGGCCGCACTGGTTGTTCGCGGCCTGGACGTTCGGGTGATTGGGCTGCACGAAGGCTTGCAGGAGCCCGCCGACCTGGAACCCCACCCCCTGCACCGGGGGCGGCGGCGGCGCCGCGGCGAGGTTGGGGCCCTGGCCCTCCGCGTTGTAGCCCTGCGACCCGACGCCGAAGCTCGACATCGACCCCGACGGGGCGGTGACCAGCGGCGCCGCCGTGTAGTCGACGGAGGCGTTCGTGCTGGTCACGACCCCCGACGAGGCGCCCAGGTTGAAGGTCGTCGTGATGTCGCCATACGAATAGCCCGGCAGGACGGGGAGGTTCTGGACGACCCACCCGGCGCCGGTGACGACGTTCAAATAGCCCGCGCTCATGCCGGTGGACGTGATCAGCTGGGGGACGTTCACGTCGACCTCGCCCGTGCCGGAGGGGCCGTTGCCGGTGGCGCCGGGGAAGGAGTAGTTGACCTGCGAGAAGGAGACGCCCTGGTCGGGCAGGACGATCATGTCGGCCCTTGCGACGCCGGGGGGCGAGGCCGCGATGGGGGCGAGGAGGGCCAGGACGGCGGGGATCATCCGTGCGGCAACCCCGCGGACACGTGCCGTGGACATGCTGCGATCTCCCGATCGATGGGCGCGGCGGCCCGGGGCCCCGCGCCCGCCCCGAGGTTCCTCGACGACCGCAGGCCCGCGGCCCCCGGCCATGCCACCGGCCGGGGAGGCCCGGCGCCGCGCCCCCCTCGTCGCACGACTCGGGAGGACCGGGTGGGCCCGTCTCCCTTGCATCGGGTCCCCCACCGGGACGGCCTGCGCGCCCGAATTGGACCCGGGCCCATCGGCCATGTCAAGTCAAAAAACGACGGCCGGGCGCATTTGTAGATGCCAATGGTGCGAGACGTCCCGGCCGGGGTGCGCGCAACCCGAGCGATCGGCGCCGGGGGACGGCGCCGGGCGCTCATTCGCGGAAGTCGGCCGCGAACGCCTTGGGGTTGAGGTCGGCGCCGGTGGCGTGGCGGGTCAGGGCGTCCCAGCGGAGGGTCCGGCCGGGGGCGAAGACGCGGTCGCCCATGAAGTGGCCGACGGCCGGCTTGCCGACGTAGCTCGCCCTCGCCGGGTCCGACCCCGCCCAGCACCTCGCGGGCGATCGCGTGGTGGACCTGCGAGGCGAAGAGCTCGCCCATCATGTAGTTGTGGTAGTAGGCCGGGGCGCTGACGATGTGGATCTTGCTGGCGTAGTCGGGCGCGTTGCGGCCCTCGGGGCGGCTGGACCTGCTGGTACTTCTCGACGAGGTCCCACCAGAGCGCGTTCAGGTCCTGGTCGGGGTCGTCGTAGAGGGCCTTCTCGAACCGGAGCATGACCTGGCACCAGCGCGAGAAGATCAGCAGCTTGTTGCGCCGCATCCGGGCCCCGGCCTCGTCGAACGCCTTCGGGTCGGCGAGCGAGACGCCCATCGCGGCGAGCCAGTCGGCGTCCTTCGAGAACCTCTCGAACATCATCGCCACCCCCTCGGTGGTCAGGATGTGCGCCTCGGTCCGCAGGACGTAGGGGACGCTCGCGGGGATGTTCTTGCTGCTGAATAGACCGAGTGCCCGAGCTCGTGGAGCATCGTGCCCATCCAGTATTCGTTGGGCACGATGTTGGCCAGCACGCGGACGTCGCCCTCGCGGTCGATGTCGGTGCAGAAGGCGTGCGGGCTCTTGCCCGGCTTCTCGTAGAGGTCGCTGCGGGCGATCACGTCGTCGATCGGCAGGCCGATCCCGGCGTAGAAGTCGCGGCAGAGCTTGAGGATGTCGAGCCTTGGCGTAGGGGGCGTCGAGGTCGGCGTCGAAGACGGCGGGCGTCTCCTGGAAGAACGGGTCGTGGTAGTGCCAGGGGCGCAGGTCGTCGACGCCGGATGCCGTAGCCGCTCGGCGAGCCGGGCGTCGATGTCCGCCTTGGCGGCGCGGAACGGCTCGCGGGTCAGCGCGTCGAGCTCGTCGAAGAGCTTCGAGGACCTGCTCCTGCGACTGCTCGTTGAGGGAGAGCTGCATGGCGTGGAAGTCGCGTGAACCCGAGCGCGTGCGCCGCCTCGTTGCGGAGCCTGACCAGCTCCTTGAGGTCGGCCTCGACGACCGGCCCGACCGCCTTGCTCGCCTCCCAGACGGCCTTGCGCCGCGCCGGGTCCTTCGGACTCCTTGAGGACCTTGCGGACCTCGCTGTCGGTCATCTCCCGGCCGTCGACCTTGGCGCGGTAGGCGTTGAACGCCTTCTCGACGGCGTTCGCCTTGGCGGTGATCTTGCCGCAGCAGGGCCGGGTCGACCTGCTTCTCCAGGTACATCAGGTAGAGCACCTCGACCTGGCGGGCGAGGATCGGGTCGTCGATGCGTGCCGTCCTTGAGCGCCTTGAGCTCGGCGAACGCGGCGGCGGTCGGCGAGGGCGGCGTCGAGCCGGTTCTGCGCCTCCTCCTTGGCGCGCGAAGTCCTCGTCCTTGCCGGTGACGTTGGCGTTCCACCACGCCAGCGCGGCCGCCTTCTCCAGGGGGCGGACCCTCGCCTCGTGGGCCGCCACGATATAGCGGGCCCTCGACAGGGGGTCGGGGTCGTCGGCGATCGCCGGGTGGTCGTGGTCCCCATGATCAGCAGCAGGCCAAGCCAGGGTGCGGGTCGTCGCGTCATGTCGGCCGGTCCCTCGGGCGTCGGGTGTCGAGGCTCGCGGACGGCCATTCTGCCACGCGCCCGGCCGCGTTGCCAAGCGGGCAGCGCGCCGGCTTCCGGGGCCCCTCTGGTCAGGGAGCCCCAATGGTCCGGATCGCCGAGGCCCGCGCGCTTTCCCAGGACGGAGGACCCCCGGCGCCCGATAGTACCTTCAGGGGCGCGCCCCGCGCTCGTTGACAAGCCGGACCCGTCGTCCTCCCCTCGGATGACACGCCCCCGGAATGAGGCGCCCGGCGCCCCGTCGCGGCGGATCGGCGGACTCGTCGAGGACCGTCCGCGGCATGCGCCGGCCGGGCGATAGCCCCGTCGAGTCACGAGTGATCAGTGAAATATTTTAAATCATCCACTCGTCACTCATCACTCGTTGCTCATCACGGCAGGGCTTCGAAGGCGAAGTACGCGCTTGAGGGTCGGCGAGGGGCCGCCGCGGTCGTACATCAGGCCGAGGTAGAGGCCGGGGGCGACCTCGCGGATCTCGTCGCGGTAGCGGCCGTAGACGAGCGAGGTGCCCTGGTAGTCGAGGATCAGGCTCGGCCGGCCGTCGAGCCAGCTCGGGCCCTGGTAGACGTTGCCGCGGATCATCCGGACGCCGAAGAAGCGGTTGACGGCCGTCGCGGCGTCGGGGTCGAAGACCTTGCCCTGCCAGACGAGCCGCGCCGCCCGCGACGCCGACGGCGCGAGCCTCGTGCCGGGATAGGGCAGGGCCCGGCCTCGCACGCGGCCCCGAGGGACCGCCCCCGGCCGGCGACTGGCGATAGAGCTGGTCGAGCCCGGCCGGGCCCATCCGGACGAGCCCGTCGATCGTGATCGCCGGCATGGTCGCCCCCCCCGGCGCGGCCTGCCCCATCGCGGCGACGGCCGCCAGCAGGCCCCACGCCATCGCCCCCGGCCCGGCCAGACGGCTCGGTCGCATGAGAACCACCCCCCTCGGCCCGCCAGACGTCGAGAGACCCATTCTCGCTGGATCGGCCCGCGGCGGCCCCTCGGGCGAGGCGATCCGCCGAAAATCGCGCGCGACCGGATGGAAGATCCGAATTCTCTCGGTTATCGTGGGCCTGGGACCCCTCTGCGGCACGATCACCCCATCGAGGCGAGGCCGACCATGAGCGCGCATGGCAAGGCGATCAGACCCTCTCGCGTCCGGCCTCGATGGCCCTTCGTGGCCCTGTCGGCCCTGCTGGTGGCCCTCGGCCCGATGCTCGTCCGCGACGATCCCCGTCGGCGGGCCATCGCCGACGAGAAGGGGAAGGAGGAAGTCAAGGCGGAGGCGGCCTCTCCTCGGCCGATCGCCCCGGACGCCTCCGACGATGAGCCGACCGCGTTCGTCGGCCGAGCCGGGGTTCGCGACGGCCGAGTCGTCGGCGAGGTCTGGTGCGGCTGTCCTACTCGCCCGACGGCACGCGGATCGCCACCGCGGCCCACGGCGACGACAAACCCCGGGCGAGCTCCGCGTCTGGGACGTCGCCACCGGCCGGGAGGTCTATCGCATCGTCGAGCCGCAGGCCTTCCGCACCGTCGCCTACTCGCCCGACGGGGCACTGATCGCCACCGCCGGTATCGAGCCGGTCGCCCGGCTTCGCGACGCCGCCGACGGCAAGGTCCGGCGCGACGATGCGCGGGCATTCCATGAGGATCAACGCCGTCGCCTTCGCGCCCGACGGCAAGACGCTGGCGACCGCCAGTTGGCGACAACACGGTCAGGCTCTGGGACGTCGCCACCGGCGCGCGAGCGGACGACGCTCGGAGGGCACACCGACCGGGTCTTCGGCGTGGCGTTCAGCCCCGACGGCAAGACGGTCGCCTCCTGCGGCCGGGACGGGACCGCCCGGCTCTGGGACGCCGAATCGGGCCGGGAGAAGGCGACCCTCCGGGGCCATGAGGGGGTCGTCGAGTCGGTCGCCTTCGCGCCCGACGGCGGGACCGTCGCGACCGCCGGCTGGGACAAGACCGTCCGGCTCTGGGACGCGGCGACCGGCCGCGAGCTGGCCGTGCTCGAAGGGCACACCGAGCCGGTCCTCTGCGTCGCCTTCGCGCCCGACGGCAAGACGCTCGCCTCGTCGGGCGCGATGGGGCGACGGCAACTTCGACCCGTCGCCCGGCGTCGTGAAGCTGTGGGATGTGGCCGCGCCAAGGAGCTGGCCACCCTGAAGGGGCACACCGACCGCATCTTCACGGTCGCCTTCGCGCCCGACGGCAAGACGCTCGCCTCGGGGAGCACCGACAGGACGATCAAGCTCTGGGACGTGGCCTCTCGCAAGGAGAAGGCGACGCTGCCCCGCGGCCCGGCCTCCCCCGACACGCCCCAGGTGGTCCTGGCGCGTGGCGTACTCGCCCGACGGCAAGACGCTCGCCTCGGCCGGCGAGGACCGGATCATCCGGCTCCGCGACGTCGCCTCGAAGGCGCTGATCCTGGCCCTGCCGGGCCACGACGACGTCGTCGGCTCGCCTGGCCTTCTCGCCCGACGGCAAGACGCTGGCCTCGGGCGGCTACGACAAGCTCGTCAAGCTCTGGGACGTGGCTGCGGGCAAGGAGGTCGCCGCGCTGAAGGGGCACAGGAACTGGGTCTTCTCCGTCGCCTTCTCGCCCGACGGCAAGACCCTCGCCTCGGGCGGCTACGACAAGCTCATCAAGCTCTGGGACGTCGCCGGAGCCGAGGGAGATCGCCACCCTCGAAGGCCACAAGGCGGCGGTGCGCTCGGTCGCGTTCTCGCCCGACGGCGAGACCCTGGCCAGCGGCAGGCGGCGACCGGACGGTGAAGCTCTGGGACGTCGCCGACCGCAAGGAGCGATCGACCCTCAAGGGCCCGAAGGGGGCGATCCGCGCCGTGGCGTTCTCGCCCGACGGGGCGACGCTGGCCGCCGGGGCCGAGGACAACGCGGTGAAGCTCTGGGACGTCGCCACGGGCAAGGAGAAGGCGACGCTGTCGGGGCACACCGACATGGTCGGCTGCCTGGCGTTCTCGCCGGGGGGCAAGACGCTCGCCTCGGGGGGCTGGGACATGACGGTCAAGCTCTGGGACGTCGCCACCGGCAAGGCGCGGTCGACGCTCCGCGGCCACTCCGACGCGGTCGCCGCGCTGGCCTTCGCCCCGGGAGGGCGGCAGATCGCCACGGCCGGGTACGACAAGCAGGTCAAGCTCTGGTCGGCCGCCTCCAGCCCGGCGATGCGGTCTCGCGCCGTGCTCAAGGCCGACGAGGGGGTCGTCTGGTTCGCGATCTACTCGCCCGACGGCCGGACGCTGGCCACCGGGGGCCGCGACAGGATCGTCCGGCTCTGGGACGTCGCCACCGGCAAGGCGAAGGCCACGCTGACCGGCCACGGGACCAACATCCTCAGCGGTGCGTTCAGCCCGGACGGGAAGTGGCTCGTGACCGGCGCCAACGGCGGGGTGGCGAAGGTCTGGGACCTCGCGACCGCCGCCTCGGTGGCCGACCTCGACACGGGCCTCGGGAGCACGCTCTCCGTCGCGTTCTCTCCCGACGGCAAGACCCTGGCCACCGCGACCCAGCAGAGAGAGGTCCGGTTCTGGGACACGACGAAATGGACGGAGACCTTCGCGCTGCCCGAGCAGCCGGGGCCGGTCCGGAGCGTGGCGTACTCGCCCGACGGCAAGGTCTTCGCCTCGCTCTGCATCCCGGCCCCCCAGGAGGGCGTGATCACGCTCTGGGAGGCGGGCACGACCAACGTCCGCACCACCTTGAAGGGCACCCCCTCCGCGTTCTGGCGGCTCGCCTTCGCGCCCGACGGCCAGGCGCTGGCCTCGTGCTGCAACGACGGCACGGTGAAGTTCTGGGACGTCGCCTCGGGCCGCGAGACGGCGACTCTGACCATCGGCGGCACGACGAGGGGGCTGGCCTTCGCGCCCGACGGCCGCACTTTGGCCGTGGGCGGGATGGGGGGCAACATCAGCCTGTGTGACGCCGCCACAAGGCAGCAGAAGACCACCGTGGAGGGACACTCCGCCCAGGTCACCGACCTGAACTTCTCACCCGACGGCAAGACGCTCGCCTCGGCCTCCGCCGACGGGACCGTCCGGCTGTGGGACGTCGCGCCGACCTCGGCGCGGGCCGTCACGGCGCGGGCCGTGCTCACGGCCGACGAGCAGAACGCCTGGTTCGCGGCCTACTCGCCCGACGGCCGGACGCTCGCCACCGGGGGCGTGGAGAAGGTCGTCCGGCTCTGGGACGCGGCCACCGGGAAGATCAAGGCCACTCTGGAAGGCTCCCCGGGACCGATCCACTGCGGCACGTTCCGCCCGGATGGTAAGCAACTCGTCACCGGCGGCGGCCGGTGGGCGAAGGTCTGGGACCTCGCCACCGGCGCCTCGGTGGCCGTCCTGGACACCGGAAGCCAGGTCACCCAATCCGTCGCGTTCGCGCCCGGCGGCAAGACGTTGGCCACCGCGAATCAGGGGGGTGAAGTCAAGTTCTGGGACACGGCGAAATGGGCGGAGACCTTCGCGCTGCCCGACCAGCCGAACCCGGCCCGGAGCGTGGCGTTCTCGCCCAACGGCAAGGTCTTCGCCGCGCTGATCAATGCGGGCCCCGAGGATGGCGCGGTCACGCTCTGGGAGGCGGGCACGACCAAAGTCCGCGCCACCTTGGGGGGCCTCCCCACCGCGGTCTTCCGGCTCGCCTTCGCGCCCGACGGCCGGACGCTGGCCTCGTGCTGCAACGCCACCACCGTCAAGCTCTGGGACGTCGCCTCGGGACGCGAGTTGATGAGGCGGCCTGCGGCGAGTCGACGAGGGGCCTGGCCTTCTCGCCCGACGGCCGCACGCTGGCCGTGGGCCTGAAGGGGGGCGATATCGTCCTGCTGGACGCCGCCACGATGCAGCAGAGGGCCATCCTGCCGGGGCACTCCGCCCAGGTCAACGACGTGAGCTTCGCGCCCGACGGCCGCACCTTCGCCTCCGCCTCCGCCGACGGGACCGTCCGGCTCTGGGACGTCGCCGCGGGCCCGGCGAGGGCCGTGATCCAGGTGCAGGAGGAGGGCCAGGAATCGCGGTTCGTCGGCTTCTCGCCCGACGGCAAGACGCTCGCCGTCGCCGGAGGCGACACCGTCAAGCTCCTCACCGCCGACACCCGGCGCGAGCTCGCCACCCTCCACGTCGAGACCGAGCGGATCAACTGCGGCGCCTGGTCTCCCGATGGCAAGACCCTGGCCACCGGCGGCTTCCACGACGACCCGGCCGTCCGGCTCTGGGACGTCGCCACCGGCCGCGAGAAGGCCGTCCTCCGGGCGGACGACCAGTTCATCTTCCGGGTCGCGTTCTCTCCCGACGGCAAGACCCTGGCCGCCTCTTATAGCGTTGGCGTCGTCCGCCTCTGGGACCCGGCGACGGCCTCCCAGATCGCGTCCATCTGGACCGGCTCGAAATCGGGCTTCCTGGCGATGGCGTACTCGCCCGACGGCAAGACCCTCGCCACGGCCGGCCAGGGCGACATCAAGTTGATCGACGTCGCCGCCCGCAAGGTCGTGGCCTCGGCCCATGGCCACGGGAAGGAGATCCGCACGGTCGCGTACTCGCCCGACGGCAAGACGCTGGTCTCGACGAGCCGGGACGCGACGGTCAAGCTCTGGGACGTGTCGCCCCTGTCCGAGAAGGCCGCGCTCGACGGGATCACGCAGCCCGTCGAAAGCGCCGTGTTCTCTCCCGACGGGACGATGCTGGCGACGGGAGGCGCCGACGCGACCGTCCGGCTCTGGGACGTCGCCGCGGTCGCCGAGCGAACGTCGTTCCGGGGGCACACGAAGGAGGCGTTCGGCGTCGCCTTCTCGCCCGACGGCCGCACCCTGGCCTCGACCAGCCGCGACGGGACTCTGCGGCTCTGGGAGGTGCCCGCACGGGTCCGTGAGGGTCCGGGACGTCGCGACAGGACGCGATAGGGCCGCGACGGCGATTCACCGGCCCTCGCCGGCCCGCAAGGTCCGGCGGAGGCCCTCCTCGAAGTCGACGACCGGCTCGTAGCCGAGCGCCGCGCGGATGCGGTCGAGGCTGGCCTGCGAGTCGCGGACGTCGCCCGCGCGCGGGGGCTGGAACTCGGGCTCGAGGCCGGTGCCGAGCGACGTCGTTGATCGCGGCGACCAGGTCGAGCAGGCTGATCCGGCGGCCGGTCCCGACGTTCAGCACGCTCGCCCCGCAGCGGCCCCTCGGCCCGGATCGCGGCGAGGTTGGCGGCGACGACGTTGCTCGACGTAGGTGAAGTCGCGGGTCTGCCGGCCGTCGCCGAAGATGACCGGCCGCCTCGCCCTCGCGCCATCGACCTGGGCGAACAGCGAGATCACGCCGCTGTACGGGCTCGACGGGTCCTGCCGCGGGCCGAAGACGTTGAAGTAGCGGAGGCTGACGCCGTCGAGGCCCATCGTCTGGGCGTAGACCGCGACGTAGTGCTCGCCCGCGAGCTTGCCCGCGGCGTAGGGGCTGAGCGGGCTGGGGGAGCATCGCCTCGTGCTTGGGCAGCTCCTCGGTGTCGCCGTAGGCGCTGCTCGACGCGGCGAACATGAACCGGCGGGCGCCCGCCTGCCGCGCGGCTTCGAGCATGTTGAGCGTGGCCGTCGGCCCGCTCGCGTGCGACGGGAGCGGCTCGCGGACCGACCGGGGGACGCTCGGGATCGCCGCCTCGTGGAAGACGTACTCGGCCCCCTCGGCCGCGCGGCGGCAGACCTCGAAGTCGGCGAGGTCCCCCTCGAGCCACTCGTACCGGCCCTCGAGGTGCGCGAGGTTCGCGCGGTGGCCCGGTGGACAGGTTGTCGACCACCCGGACCCGGTAGCCCTCGCCCAGCAGCGCCTCGACCAGGTGCGAGCCGATGAACCCGGCCCCGCCCGTGACGACGACCAGCCCGCGATCGCTCATGAGTCGTCGTCAGGTCCTCGCGATCGTCGATGGACGGGAAATCGCAAAGCGACCGGACGTAATCGCGGCTGCCGTCGTTGGCCCAGCCGTCGAGCTGGGCGGCGTCCTTGAGCTGCTGGCCGCGGCGGCGGTCGACGGCCAGGAAGGCGCAGGGGAGGTCGGGCAGCGAGGTCAGGTCGCCCCAGAGCTTCTCGAACTGGGCGACGGGGAAGACGTCCTCCTGGCCGTGGCCCCAGCGCCGCTTGACGTCCTTGATCGTGACGTAGGTCGGCACCCGGGCGGCCATCGCGCGGACGGCGGCGGCGACCTTGGCGGGGTCGCCGTCGAGGTCGTCGCGGGTGAGCTGGAAGGCCGCGAGCAGGCCGTCGACGTCGACCCAGGTGGTCAGCGTGTTGTAGTAGCGGAGCGCGGAACTCGGTGTCCTCGCGCGGCTGGGCCAGCCCTTCGAGGAGCCGGAGCCGGCCGCCGACGCGGGCCAGGCCGCCGCCCCGGTCGTCGATCCGCCGGGGGATGACCTCGAAGCTCGAGCGTCGCGCCCGGCCTCGATCGCCAGGCCGAGCACGCCCGGGTCGAGGTTCGGCGCCGAGGGTGTCGATGTTGTGGACCAGCAGCCAGCGGAGGTTCGGGATGCTCGTCGAGCAGCCGGGCGAGGACGCCGTTGCGGAGCAGGTTGGGCACCTCGTAGAAGTGGCCCGGCGGGTTGAACCGCTGGATCGGGACGTTGTCGGTGTAGTCGGTCCCCTCGCCCTGCGACCGCGGCCCAGTCGAGGATCGCGCGGCGGCCGGCGTCGCGGACCTTCTGCTTGTTCTCGTCGAGCGTCTCGTGCGCGCCCTCCTCCCAGAGGAACGTCAGGTCGCGGGCCATCGGGATCAGCCGCTGGCCGATCGACTGCCCGCGCGAGAGGTAGACCGGCCCGTCGTGGCCGTAGTTGCCCGGTCGCGCGCCAGGTGGCGCTCGATGGCCGAGTGGGTCAGGTAGCTCGTCGTGACGACGTGCGGGATCGTCGACGCCGAGCGCGTCGCTGGGCCTTGCGGGTCTTGGCCAGGTGGATCTCGAGGAAGCTGCGGTGCCGGCCGTCGAGCATGACGAACGGGTTGACCGCCTTGACCACCCCGGCGCCGGTCGTCCAGCGGCTGCCGACCCCGGCGGCGAGCGAGACGACGGCGACCTCGCCGCGGCGGATCGCCGCCTCGCCCCGGCGCGACGGCCGCGGCGGGGCAGCGGGCCGTCGGCGGGGATCAGGTCGGCGTCGTCGACGTCGCGGATGTCGGTGTCGACGGGCAGGCGGTTGCGGGCCAGGCCGATCCGGCCGCGCTGGAGGTCCTCGCGGAGCTGCTCGTGCTGGACCGGGTCGAAGCCGTTCTCGCGGCGGATCTGCTCGGCGGCCTCGTCCCAGGCGGCCGCGGCCGAGTCGGCGGCCGACGCGGGTGACGGGGAAGAGGTTGTTGATCATCGTCCGGAAGACGCGGAGCAGCTCGCCGGTGTCGCGGCAGTGGTTGGCGAAGTGGTCGACGTCCGACTTCCGCAGCGGGTCGAGCGCCGCCGGTCCCCTCGGCGATCATCCGGGGGACCTGGAGCGTGTAGTACCGCGGCGGCATCATCGCCGTCGGCGCCGGTCGGCAGCTCGGCGAACGGTGCCGTGGGGGTTGATCCGGAAGTCGTAGACGACCGGCTCCATCGCGAACGGCAGGGCGTCGTCGAGCGTCGGCCTTGACCCGCCTCATGATCGCGGCGATCTCGTCGCGGAACGCGTCGCTGGCGGTGCGGGGCGACGAAGAAGGCCATCCCGCCGCCCGACATCCCGCCGAGCATCAGGAAGCCCCAGAAGTCGTCGCCGAGCGCCGCCTTCGCCTCGCGGATGATCGACTCGGTGAATGGTTGCTGACCCAGGGGATGATCCCCTTGAGCGGCCCCTCCCAGTTCCGCGGTCGTCAGGCCGCCGAGCGCGCGGACGTCGGCCGCCTCGGACGGCCGCGACGATCTCGCTCGAAGATCTCGCAGCGCCTCGCTGCCGGGCCTGCCACTCGGCGCGGCTCCGGAGCAGGTACTTCTCCGTGACCATGTTCAGGATCGGCCCGACGTTCTGGGCCATCCCGCCGTGGACGAGGACCAGGCTCTCGGCCAGGGCCTCGTGGAAGTCGGGCGCGGTCGTCCGCGGCCGCGGCCGCCGTCGAGCAGCTCGTGGCGCGGGCAGGAGCCGGCCGCGGCTGACGCCCGCACTCGGGGTCGGCCTCGCCGGCCGGCGACGCCCTGGATGACCTTGACGCCGGGGAAGACCCCGCCCGAGTCCTGCCAGCCGCCGCCCGAGCCGCCGAGCCACTCGCCCAGGATCGCCCGCGCCACGACCACCGGCGCCTCCTCCGGGTCGAGCGGGCCGGTCAGGTTCCGCGCCTGGCCGGTCGCCCGCATCAGGAGGCTGATCAGCGAGGCGAGCAGGTTCGTCGAGACCGCCAGCCGCGACCCCTTGGGGATGTCGTTGACCTTGCTGACGACCTCCAGCCCGTAGCCCGGGCCGGACGACCTGCGCCGAGCAGCTCGTCGAGCCGCGCCGCGGTCCCCTCGAGCGACGGCGGGATCAGGCCCGAGGCGATCACCCCGGCCTTGACCAGCCCGAGGTAGTCGTTGCCGAAGTTGAACAGCTCTTCGAGCGTCGTCGACGTCCTTGCAGGCGTTCAGGTCGATGCTCGTCAGCCGGAGGATCGGCTCGGGGATCACCCGGACGCGGGTCTCGATCGGCGGCCGGGGCCGGTCGTCGCGGCCGTGGACGCCGAGGTCGACCGAGATGTTCAGGACCCGGGCCCCCTCGGGGTAGTCCATCCCGAGGAAGAAGATGTCGGACCAGGCGCTGTGCGAGAGGTCGAGCCGGACCGGCGTCCGCTCGACCAGGATCGGGAAGAGCGCCGTCGTCCGACGTCGCGCTCGAGGAGCCGGGGGTGGATCCGGATCGGGTGCTCGTCGGCCTGGCCGACGCGGAACATCCAGCGGTTCCCCCGGCAGCTCCGGACCGACCGGCGGACCTGGTCGGCGAGCGTCTGGTAGGTCGACCTGCTCGTAGGCCTGCGCCAGGGCGCTGGCGATCGCGCCGTTCGGGCCCGTCGCGGCGGATCGCGGCGCGGAACGAGGCGATCGCCTGCTCGAACCGCCGCTCCATCAGGTCCATGAACCCGTCGAACGGGATCAGCCCGGTCGGCGGGCAGGTCGGGCGGCGTCCTGGAGGCGTAGCGGTAGATCGCGTGCAGGAACATCGAGGCGCGGACCCGCTCGTAGAGGTTCTCGGCCCCTGGCGGAACGCCTCCAGGTCGTCGCACGCCCGGAGGACCTCGTCGGTCGACGCCCCCGCGATCAGCTCGCCGGACCGAGCGGTCGCGGACCGCCGGGTCGGGGCTGGTGATGGTCTCGATCAGGAGCGGTTCCGCGCGGGCGTCATGGCGGTCCCGGTCGGGACGATCTCGGCTGACTCGGATCGTCGCCGCGTCCGTCGGGCGATCGGTCCGCGATCTGCCGGGCGATCCGCGCCTCACGTCGCCGCCGTTCTGCTCGATCCGGACGATCGACTCGAGCAGCCCGGCGAGCATCCGCTCGCGGTCGACGCCGGCCAGGGCCAGGGCGATCTGGGCCTCGACGACGCCGAACTTGACGCCCAGGTTGTGCCGGGTCGCCGCGGGTCTCCAGGGCCAGGTACGTCTCGCGGCGGGCCAGGGCGTTCAGCGCGGTCGTGAGCTGGATCTGGCCGGCCTCGCGGACGTCGCGGCGCGACCAGGTCGTCGAGCAGGTCGAAGACGGCGGGCGTCAGCACGTGCATCCCGAAGAAGCAGAGGTAATGCCCCGCGCGGAGGCCGGGGACCTGGAGCCGCAGCTCGGCCAGGGTCGGGTTCGGCTTCTCGATGATCTCGTCGATCGCGTAGACGTCGGGCCGGTCGCGGCAGCCGCTTGCCGGTCAGGGTGCCGTACTGGTGGATCAGGTGCTCGCGGGTCGCCTGCACGGCCGAGACGGCGCACCCCTCGGCGGCGGCCAGGTCGAGCAACTGCCGGGCGCACCGCCTCGGCTCGCTCGAGATGTAGAGGTGGTCGCCCAGCAGCAGCAGGAACGGGCTCGCCCGCCGACGAACTCGCGGGCGCACCAGACGGCGTGGCCGTAGCCGTCGGGCTCGGGCTGGACGGCGAACCGGAGCCGCTGCTCCAGCTCGACCAGCCGCCGCGCCTGCTCCTCGGCCCAGTCGACCCCCTTGAAGGCCGAGCGGAGGTTCGCGGCGTAGCTGCCGGAAGTGGCGGCGGTAGACCGCCTCGTCGCCCGGGGCGCTGACGACGCAGATCTCCTCGATCCCGCTCTCGATCGCCTCCTCGGCGATGATCTGGAGGACCGGCTTGGTCAGGCCGTCGCGGTCGACCAGCGGCAGCATCGCCTTCTGCACGGTGTCCGACGGCCGGGTACTGCCGGGCCCCCCGGCCCGCCGCCGTGATGACCGCCTTGGTGATCTGCACGCCGGAGGCCCTTGCTGCGATGATCGTTCGGAAATGGGCAACGCCGCACGACGCGCCGCGAGGTCCGGATAGCGTACAATGCCACGATCGCGCCGGGCAACCCCGGCCCTTGACTCCGCCCCGGGCGCGTTTTAAAATCAAAACTCGACTCACGGTCATCGCGAGCCGGAGGGGGTCCGAGCCCCGACCCTGGGGATGTAGCTCAATTGGTTAGAGCACCGGCCTGTCACGCCGGAGGTTGCGGGTTCGAGCCCCGTCATCCTCGCTTATAACTCCTTATCCTGCAGGGCTTTAGGATAAGGCGAGAGGCCGAAAGAATTAAGAAGTCGGCTATTCCTTTCAGAGAAGTGCTCCCCTCGAAATCCGTAAGTCCTTCCTCCTTAAGCACTTCCGCAGCAGAATCCTTTCAGAGAATCGTAAGCCCGGCGTGTTATATTACAATTATTGCATGTCGTAAGTGGCTTCGCGCCATAGAGTTGTAATTCTTACAACCTCGATAAAGAACGCCGGAGGTTGCCGTTTTTCAGAGTTGTCAGTGGTATGACACTATCAGGCCTCCGCCAGGCAAGGAAGCTACCCTCAGGCGGTTTTCCGAGGAGTGACGGCCCCAGCCCTCTCCGGCTGGGGTTTCTTGTTGCGCCAAGGAGGGGCCTGCGGCCCCATCGCCGTCAAGGCAACCCTTCTGGCTCCGCGGCTGGTATCCCCAGCCTTCCTCCGCTTCGCTCCGTGCAGGCTAGGTGATCCCCCTCCCGCCGCTCCGACCTTGACGACTCCCCCCGCTTATTGCCGCTGGGCTAGTCAAGGTTGAATGCTGCGCATCCAATCCTTGTCTAACCACCAATAATGAGTAGGATAGTACTTATGATAGAAAAAATTAAAATTAAAGATACTACACTGTATTGCGGGGATTGCGCGGAGGTGCTAGGCCAGCTTGATCCGGTTGACGCATTGGTTACTGACCCTCCTTATGGCATAGGTGCATCTTCCGGGGTAGGTAAATACGGCATCCAGAAATGGGGCGGCAAAGATGATCTGAAGTGGGATGAGACGGCCCCTGACCTCAACGTGCTCAACGCTCTGCTTATCGCGGCCAAGCATCACATAATCTGGGGCGGGAACTATTTCGCCTTACCTCCATCCCGTTGCTTCCTTGTCTGGGATAAGGGCCGGGGTTCAGGAACAGAACCTTTGCCGAGGCCGAACTAGCTTGGTCATCGCTAGATCGTAACGCCAAGGTCTTCACCCGAGACCCACTAGCCGCTGGTGATTATAAGGGCAAAGATCATCCGACCCAGAAGCCGTTGGCATTGATGAAATGGTGCCTACAGTTACTACCAGAGGGCTGCCGCACCATCCTTGACCCATTTATGGGCAGCGGCACGACGGGCGTAGCAGCCGTCCAGATGGGCAAGCGTTTCATCGGCGTCGAACGTGAGCCCAAATACTTTGAGATTGCCTGCAAGCGGATCGCCGCCGCTTACGACCAGCCGGATATGTTCGTGATGCCCGCTCTGCCAGAACCAGAGAAGCCCGCTGACCTGTTCAGCTACAGCGCCGCATGACGGACGACTTCTGGTCTGACCGTTTCCATTGGTGCGCCCTCGCCGCTGGATTCTTAGGGCCTGGAACGAAACAACTGTTATAATTCGTCGCTGCGGCTCATAATGGACGGATGCCCGACGATCCTGAACTCCAACGGAAGTTCGCCGCGATCCTGCCGAACCTCGACGAGCGGCAGCGACGGCTCCTCGCCGCCGTCGAGGCCCGCTCCCTGGGCTACGGCGGCATCCGCCGCGTGAGTCGGGCCTCGGGCATCTCTCACGCCGCGATCCAGCGGGCGTTGAAGGAACTCGACGCTCCACCCCCTCCCCCCGGTCGCGTCCGACGGCCCGGCGGAGGTCGCAAGAAGCTCCGCGACAAGGAGCCGGCGATCCTCGTGGCCCTGGAGGGACTGATCGCCCCCGAGACGCGGGGCGACCCGATGTCCCCGCTGCGGTGGACCTGCAAGAGCACCCGCCAACTGGCCGAGGCCTTGGGCCGCCAGGGGTTCGCCGTCAGCCATCGGGTCGTCGGGGAGATGCTCCACCACCTCGGCTACAGCCTCCAGGCGATGGCCAAGACCCTGGAGGGCAGGCAGCACCCCGACCGTGACGCCCAGTTCCGCTACATCAGCGAGATCAGCGGGCGGTACATCGCCGCGGGCTCCCCGGTCATCTCGGTGGACACCAAGAAGAAGGAGCTGGTCGGGCAGTACGCCAACCGGGGCCGGGAGTGGCAACCGGCGGGTGAGCCCGAGGAGGCCCTGATCCATGACTTCCCCGACCGCCGCGTCGGCAAGGCGATCCCCTACGGGATCTACGACATGGGCTGGGACCTGGGGTGGGTCAACGTGGGCGTCGATCACGACACGGCCAGCTTCGCCGTCGAGGGCATCCGGCGGTGGTGGTCCGGCATGGGGTCGGAGATGTACTCCGACGCCGGGCGGTTGCTGATCTGTGCCGACGGCGGGGGCAGCAACGGCTATCGGGTCCGGCTGTGGAAGGTCGAACTCCAGCGGTTCGCCGACGAGACGGGCCTGGAGGTGACGGTCTGCCACTTCCCGCCGGGCACGAGCAAGTGGAACAAGATCGAGCACCGGCTGTTCTCGCACATCACGATGAACTGGCGGGGCCGCCCACTGGTCAGCCATCAGGTGGTCGTCGAGTTGATCGCCGCGACGCGGACCGCGACGGGCCTGGAGGTGGAGGCCCGGCTGGATACGGGGAGCTACCCGACCAAGGTCAAGGTGACGAAGCAGCAGATGGAGCGGGTCCGGCTGCATCCCCATGACTTCCATGGTGAGTGGAACTACACGATCAGGCCTGAGTCGTCCGGATCGCACGGCAAGTCGTAATGCTTATTCCGTTCCAGACCCTTAGCCGCGTGCGAGGGCCGCCTAGCCGACAGCGAGTACGTCAGGCAGGTGACCTACCAGTGGTATGAGGAAGGGGCGTTTGCTGATGAGGCCAAGGCACGGAAGGCGATTGGCTGACATTCAAAAAGCGCGGCAAGAGACATCATCTCGCCGAGCATCATCGGCCGCGCGGATGGAGGCTATTGCAAGGTGCAACAAGAATCGGTGGTGTCCTAGGCAATTTGAACCTTTGCGAGGGACTGGACGTAGGATGAGTGACGATCCCGGTACCTATGCCCTGGTCACAACACGTCCCCTTCCACGGGGCCCATTCGCCTCATGCACGATCTCGCTCGCTTCTGCTGCCAGAACCCCGACTGCTCCCTCTACGGCCAACGGGACGTCGGAAATCTCTCGGTCTGCGGCCGCTACGGCAAGGACAAGCAGTTCCGCCAACTCTACTGCAACGCCTGTCGCGCCCGCTTCTCGGAGCGCAAGGGCACGCCGCTCTACCGCTGTCACCTCCCCGAACCGACCGCCGTCTCGGTCCTGGAGCACCTGGCCGAGGGCGACGGCATCCGCCAGACCGGCCGCCTCGTCGGCGTCCATCGCGACACCGTCGTCCGACTGGCCAGAGCCGCCGGGGAGCATGCCCACGACGCTCATGACGAGCTTGTGGCTTTTTCCCCCTCGGACCACTGAGGTCCAGTTCGACGAGAAGTGGTCGTTCGTCAATAAGAAGCAGAAGAACTGCGACCCCGCCGATCCCGCCGACGATCACAAGGGGGACTGGTGGGATCACGTCGCGATCGACCCCGAACATCGGCTGGTCTTGGCCGTGGTCCCGGGGGCGCGCTCGATCGAGAACGCCGAGGAGATCGTCGCCACGGTCAAGGACCGCACCGACGGCGCTACGCCTCGGTTGATGACCAGCGACGAATACCCCGCCTATGCCTCGGCGATCGAGAGGGCGTTCGGCGTGCCGGTCTCGGGGCCCACGACCGGGCCGGGCCGGCGGCCGATCCTGCCCGAGCGGCGGTTGCCCCAGGACTTGACCTACGCCACGGTCCACAAGGCACGGGAAAACGACCGGGTGGTCGCGGTCGAACGTCGGCTGATCTTCGGCACCGAAGGCGGTCTGAAGGCCGCCCTGGGCGCGTCGTCGGTGAGCCGGGCGGTCAACACGTCGTTCATCGAGCGCCAGCACGGCACCGACCGCGGCCAGAACGCGCGGAAGGCGCGGAAGACGTACCGGTTCAGTAAAGATTGGCGTGTACATGAGGCGATGAGCTATTACACGCTGTATCGCTACAACTTCTGCTGGGTGGTCCGCACCTTACGGCAGCGGGACGACAAGGGGCGTTGGCAGCGACGGACGCCCGCTCTGGCCGCCGGGCTAACGGATCACGTCTGGACTACCCGCGAATGGGTCAGCTTCCCGGCTGTTCAAGTGGCATAGGACACCACCCAAGAATCAAGAAACGATTAATTCTTGGGGTCATTCGGGACAAACATCGCCTTGGCATCCCACAGGCTGACGTTTCCGTCGGACCCACCTGTCGCAACAGTTATTCCATCAGGAGAGAATGCAACGCACTTTTGCCCACTAAGCATTTTGGTGCGTCTTGCCTCCAGATCATAAAAAACACCATATTTCATACCTACAATCTTTCCATCAGGGGACAGCGCCTGTAGCCCTGTGTTCAATGCCCCAATCCCAAAAGATGTTCGCACTAGAGAGATTTTCATGGGACCGGTTCCAATAGTAGGTATATCGAGTATCAAGACCCGACCTGCCTCTCTGTCAGCATCGTGCGCCGTTACGTCGAATTTCGGGGGCGAAGTTACGTCGGATTTCGGGAGAAATGCATCCCCCAACCTTCCGGTCCTGGGGGCGAAGCCACCACCCAACCTTGCAGATTTGGAGGTGAAGCTCGTGGCCAAAGTCCTGCCTCCAGGGGCCAGCGCAATCGAGCCTTCGATATCATGTATGCCTTGGCCGGTAAGGATTGTCAGTACTGGAGTTGGATCGATTTCGTACTTTGGCACCAGATCGAATTGGTGTTCGTACTTGAGTGCTGGGGTCGTTGCCATTTTTCTATCTTGGAGCCTTTTTGCCTCGTCGAGGATTGATTTACCGGACCAAGAGACTTTCGCTTTGAAGCGAAGGCGATGGCCCTCACAGATTCGTATCAGTTGGCCCGTATTGACACTTCTGAACTTAATCGTCCATACAAAGAATCCATCAACCTCCTTGGCTTCGTTTGGGACTGTGGCCGACTCGATCCATTCACCAGTAACCAACATTTGACCGTCGGAAGATAGGATAGATGCAGAAGGCCATCGGCTCAATAGTGAAGATGCATTACTATTGTTAATTCTAAAATTTGGCTTATCTCTATCCCCTTGGCCCGTTGAACCACGCCTGTCTGACGGAGAGGATCCTCTGGGATTCCTTGGCTGAGGCATGCGCTTTACGGGCTTCTCCGAACCATCGAGAGACAATTCCCGACCATCGAAACGGCTCCGCACTGAGACAAGCTTGAAGTCTTTCCACAGCTGTAGATCTTGACTTAAAGAAGTCAGCGTCTTGCCGTCCGGTTGAAATGCCAGACAGAATACCGGAAAAACGTGCTTCTGCGACTCATGCTGTGCATGGAGCGTTGCAAGCTCGACTCCATTCTTAAGATCCCATATTTTGATATCACCTTCATCTGACCCTGAAGCTAACGTTTTGCCATCTGTGCAAAAAGCGAGTGATCTGATCGGCTTCGAATGTCCACGTAGTACCACTAAAATGTTCCCATGATTTGCCTCAAAAATGATAATATTCTTATCAGATCCTGCTGCCGCCAGTGATCTTCCATCCGGGGAAAAAGCCACGGCGTTGACATCATCCCCTGTGCCATGCAAGATGGCTCGCGGTTCTTGCGCTCGTGCTGTAGCCATCCCCGCCGCGAAGAGAAGAAAGGCCATCAAGGCCATACTCACGTGCTGGGTCCAGCCAAACGATCCGCCCGTTTGATGCATGAGCATAAAAAAGTCCTCGTTACACCTGAGCCTCCCCGCCTTTAGCCAAGTCCTTGCATCGTATCAAGCTGCTGGCCCTGGCACAATGGTTTGGAAGGATTATTAGCTCTTCTTTGTATCCATGCATCCCGGATTGACTGCGTCCAATAAGTGCGTGAGTCGGGATGGGCTGCTTCCCCCACCAGCACTTGAGGTTCATATCTGGATTCAGACTTCTTTCAGAGAATTGCTGGAAAACCCTGCGAAATCCGGGTAGAATCTGGAAGTTGACATGACCGCCCGACCAATCGCAAGTTCTTTGATGGCAACGGTTAGGATGCGACTCGACAACCTTCTCACGCCGGCCTGTCACGCCGGAGGTTGCGGGTTCGAGCCCCGTCATCCTCGCTGATCTGCAACCCCTGGCAACCCGGGGGTTTTTTTGTGCGAGGCGCCGTCGCGCCGAGGGTGTTGGGACCGCGAGGTCGTCGATCCGAGTCTCTGACCGCCGGCCCTCCACCGAGGGAGGCCGGCCCGGGAGGTGCCAGGGAACACGATGTATGTACCCAAGCAGCTCTTCTTCACCAAGGGGGTCGGCACCCACCGCGAGAAGCTCACCAGCTTCGAACTGGCCCTCCGCGACGCCCAGATCGCCCGCTACAATCTGGTCCGCGTCTCCAGCATCTTCCCCCCCCATTGCGACATCGTCTCGATCGACGACGGCCTGAAGCAGCTCGAGCCCGGCCAGATCGTCCACGTCGTGATGAGCGAGAGCGCCACGGCCGAGCCCAACCGATTGATCGCCGCCAGCGTCGGCGTGGCGATCCCGCGCGACCGGACCACGTTCGGCTACCTCTCCGAGCACCACTCCTACGGCCAGACCGCCAAGGTCGCCGCCGACTACGCCGAGGGCACCTCGCCGCCGAGATGCTCGCCACCGTCCTCGGCGTCGAGTTCAACCCCGACAGCTCGTGGGACGAGAAGCGCGAGATCTGGAAGATCGCCGACGTGATCGCCGACACCCGCGAGGTCACCATGTCCGCCGTCGG
This sequence comes from uncultured Planctomycetaceae bacterium, assembly GCA_963708145.1. Classification (GTDB taxonomy): domain Bacteria; phylum Planctomycetota; class Planctomycetia; order Isosphaerales; family Isosphaeraceae. The sequence continues at coordinate 3,351,646 of OY970189.1, forward strand.
CCATAAGGGGGGGCACTGGACCACCGTCGTCGCCGCGGCGATCCTCCTGCCGTGACCGGGGCCGGCGCCATGCCCAACGACCCTGACCCCCTGCACCGCATCAGCCGGCACCGGATCGCCCCGCCGCCGGTCTCGGGTGACGTTTCGGCCGCCGACCTGGTCGACGCCGCCTTCCTGAGCTACAACGCCGGGAGGCTCCGCGAGCTCTGCCAGGTCTTCGTCCGCAGGATGCTCGAACCCGATTGCACGGTCGGGCTGTCGCTCTCGGGCGCCCTGACACCCGCCGGGCTGGGGATGAGCTGCCTGATCCCTTTGGTCCGCGCCGGGTTTATCGACTGGATCGTCTCGACCGGCGCCAACCTGTACCACGACACCCACCACGCGCTCGACCTGCCGCTGCACCAGAGCCGGCCGAACCTCGACGACTTCGCGCTGCGGCAGCACGACATCATCCGGATCTACGACATCGTCTTCGACTACACGACGCTGCTCGACACCGACGCCTTCTATCGCAAGCTGGTCCGCAGCGAGCCGTTCGCGCGATCGATGGGCACGGCCGAGTTCCACGACCTGGTGGGGGCCTACCTCCGGCAGAGGGCCGAGCACCTGGGGCGACCGGCGAACAGCCTGCTGGCCGCCGCCCACGAGGCCGGCGTGCCGATCTACACCTCCAGCCCCGGCGACAGCTCGATCGGCATGAACCTGGCCGCGCTCAGCCTGGAGGGGGGTGCGCTCCAGATCGACCCTTTGCGCGACGTCAACGAGACGGCGGCGATCGTCTACCAGGCCAAGCGCGACGGGGGCACGTCGGGCGTGCTGATCCTCGGCGGCGGCAGCCCGAAGAACTTCGTGCTCCAGACCGAGCCGCAGATCCAGGAGGTGCTCGGCCTGGAAGAGAGCGGCCACGATTACTTCCTCCAGGTCACCGACGCCCGACCCGACACCGGCGGCCTCTCGGGGGCCACGGCCAGCGAGGCGATGACCTGGGGCAAGGTCGATCCCGACCGCCTGCCCGACTCGGTCACCTGCTACACCGACACCACGATCGCGCTGCCGCTCCTGACCGCCTACGCCCTGGCGCGCCACGCCCCTCGGCCGCTCCGACGGCTCTACGACCGCCGCGCCGAGTGCTACGAGGCGATGCGATCGGAATACCTCAATCGCCTCGCCGAGGGGGAGACGCCCGACCCCCCGGCGGAAGAAGATGGGCTGAGGGCCTCTGGCCCTCCGGAGCATGAGACCGATCTCCGAACTCGGGATGGCCGCGGAGGGACGCGGATCGGGCGGATCAAGACGGATCGGATCTGCGATGATCCGCCCGATCCGCGTCCCTCCGCGGCCCATCCCGGGTCATCATCCGAAACAGGCCCTGAGGCGGCTCGCACCGCGGCCGTCCCCTCGTGTCGCCCCGCACGCGCGTCATCACGGTCAGCCCTGACGAGCCGGACCCCTCGGCGCTGGCCGAGGCCGCCGACGTCCTGCGCCGGGGCGGGCTGGTCGCCTTCGCGACCGAGACCGTCTACGGCCTGGGGGCCGACGCGACCAACCCCGAGGCCGTCGCGCGGATCTTCGAGGCCAAGGGCCGGCCCTCCTTCAATCCCCTGATCGTCCACGCCGACCGCGCCGAGATGGCGCGCACGTGCGTCTCGGGCTGGCCCGACCGGGCCGACGTCCTCAAGCGCCGGTTCTGGCCGGGCCCCTTGACGCTCGTGCTGCCCCGCGCGGCGATCATCCCCGACATCGTGACCGCCGGCCTCGGCACGGTCGGCGTCCGCATCCCCAAACCCTGCGTCGCCCGCGGCCTGATCGAGCGAGCCGGCCGGCCGATCGCCGCCCCCAGCGCCAACCGATCGACCGGGATCTCGCCCACCGAGGCGAGACACGTCCTCAAGCGACCTCGCCGGCAAGATCGACCTCGTCCTCGACAGCGGGGCGACGAGCGTCGGGATCGAATCGACCGTCCTCGACCTCACGGGTCGCACCCCGCGCGTCCTCCGCCCCGGCACGATCACCATCGGGCAATTGAGCGAGGCGCTCGGGGTCGAGGTCGTCGGGCCGGCGCCGGTTGGTGCTCAATCGCACGCCCCTTCGAGCCCGGGCCAGATGTCCGTCCACTACGCGCCGACGACGCCGACCTATCGGGTCGATCGCGGGGACTTCACGACGCTCCCGCGCCCCGGCCGATGGAATATGATCTCGATCGGCCCCCCTTCGGCCTGGCCTCGTGGCCGAGGGCCCTCCTGGCACTTCCGGCTCCGCACTCCGACCCAGGCTGAAGCCTGGCTCTACCGGCTCCTCCACTCCATGGACGAGTCGGGCCTGGATTTCATCATCATCGTCCCGCCCCCGGACGGGCCCCAATGGCTCGCCGTCCGCGATCGGATCTGGCGCGCCTCGCGGCCCTGGCCGGGCGGGTGATCGGGGCCGGCCGGTGGCCCGGCGTTTGCAGATCAGTCTCTCCTCGTCCGTCCGGATCGACACCAGATATCAAGGAGAGCCGCGATGTTGCCGAGAGCGCGATGGGTCGGCCTGGCCCTGTCGGCGGCCCTGCTGGCCACGGGCACCGGACTGCGGGCCGACGACGAGAAGGGCGACCTCAAGAAGATGCAGGGGACCTGGACCTGCCAGGACCCGATCCACAACGACACGAGCAAGTGGGTCTTCGACGGCGACTCGCTCAAGGTCACGTCGCCCCTGCGGAACTACGACACCAAGGTCTCGCTCGACACCAAGGACAAGCCCAAGCAGATCGACTTCAAGATCAACGACGCCAACCCCGACGCCAAGGGGCTGACGGGACTCGGGATCTACAAGTTCGACGAGGACTACGAGACGCTGACCATCTGCATCGGCGGCCGGGAGAACTACCGGCCCGAGGCGTTCGAGACCGAGCCGGGCAAGTCGTTCGTGTTCGAGTTGAAGAAGCAGAAGTGACCCGGCCGCCGGGTCCTGTAGGGCGTGTGAAGCACGCCATCTTCGGAGCGGGTTCGGGGGTGGCGTGCTTCACGCGCCCTACAGGGCGCCGATTCATTCGAACAGGCGGCGCTGGTCGAAGAGGCTCACGTCGGGCTCGGGCGGCGGCTCGGGCATCCCGAGGTGGCGATAGGCCAAGGGCGTGGCGCGACGGCCCCGCGGCGTGCGGACGATGTAGTGGCGGCGGAGCAGGTAGGGCTCGACCTCGTCGGTCAGCGTGTCGAGGGCCAGGCTCATCGTCGCCGCCAGCGCCTCGGCGCCGGTCGGGCCGCCGCGGAAGACGTTGATCAACGTCTCCAGGTAGCGGCGGTCCTGCTTGTCCATCCCCTCCGAGTCGACCTCCTGCATGTCGAGCGCGTCGTGGGCGATCGGCAGGGTGATCTGGCCATCGAACCGGGCGGTCGCGTAGTCGCGCACCCAGCGGAGGCGGGCGTTGGCCAGGCGGGGGGTGCCTCGGCTCCTCTGCGCCAGCTCCCAGGCGGCGTCGGGGGTGATCGTCGTCCGCAGCTTCGCCGCGTTCACCGCGACGATCTTCGCCAGGTCGTCGACGTCGTAGAACTCCAGGTGCTCGTGCATGTGGAAGCGGTCGCGCAGCGGGCCCGAGAGCATGCCGCTGCGGGTCGTGGCGCCGATGATCGTGAACTTCTTCAGGGGCAGGTTGATCGTCCGCGCCGACATCCCCTCTCCGAGCACCACGTCGACTCGGAAGTCCTCCATGACCGGGTAGATGAACTCCTCGACCGTCTTGGGCAGGCGGTGGATCTCGTCGATGAACAGGATCGACCCCTCCGCCGCGTTGGTCAGGTAGGGCATCACGTCCATCTTCTTGTCGAGCGCCGGGCCGCTGGTCATGTTCAGCTCGACGCCGAGCTCGTTGTGCAGCACGGTGGCGAACGTCGTCTTGCCCAGCCCCGGGGGTCCGTCGAAGAGGATGTGCGGCAAGGGCTCGCCGCGCCTCCGGGACGCCTCCAGCGCGATCGCCAGCCGCTCGGCGACGCTCCTCTGGCCGATCACCTCGGCCAGCCGTTGCGGCCGGAGCTTCTCGTCCATCGGGTCGATCGGCCGCCCTTCCTCGTGATGCCGGCGCGGCTCGCGGTCGTCCCCGCCCGGGCCCTGGCCGCCGGTGATGATCGGCTCTCTCATGTCCCCCAGCCCTCAAAAGTCCCCCGTTCACTCCGATCGGTCAGCCGTCGTCGCGGCGCTGCTGGTAGATGGCATCGATCATGTCGGCCACGCTCCTGTACTTCTTCTTGCCGGCGAGCACGCGATCGATCGCCTGCCGCGCCTGGCTGTCGGTGTGGCCGACCGACAGCAGCGCGGCATACGTGTCGCGGATCACGTCGGGCTCGGCGTTCTCGGGCGCACCGTTGGTCCCGGCCGCGTCGGCGCCTGCCGTCGCGGCCGGCCCGACGATCAGGGTGAACTTGCCCACCTTGCGCCGCAGCTTCGCCACGACCCGCTCGGCGGTCGCCTCGCCGATGCCCGGGTAGGTCGCCAGCATCTTCACGTCCTGGTCCTGGATCGTCCTGGCCAGCTCGCGCACCGGGCGGACCATCGTGCGCAGGGCCTTGCGGACCCCGACGCCGTCGACCGAGCAGAAGACCTCGAAGAACTCGCGGTCGATCGGCGACAGGAAGCCGACGAGGCGGGGGATCATCCGCCCCCCCATCGCGTTCCCCTCGATGTAGAAGATCGTGTGCAGCGCCACCGGCTCGCCCACCCGCCCCTGGAGCTGGCGGCGGGTGTGCTCCGGGATCAGCACCTCGATCTCCGCCGGCTCGATCGCCAGCGTCAGCTCCTCCTCGGCCACCGCGCGGAGGATGCCCCGAATCTGCGTGATCACCGCCAGGACCCTCCTTTCCCCGAGCAGACCGATTCTGTCATTTTGTTCACCTATTATGCCCCCTCCCCTGAAGGAATGCAAGCGCCGTGAAGACCGCCGACGGGAGCAAATCGCCCGCGACGGTCCCGCCCGGATCATCCCAGCCCCGGCCGACCGGCACCAGCCCGGATCGATCGGGCGGCGTTGAGACGGTGCCTCGCGGCCTGGGAATTCCCGGGTGACCCATTACAATGGGCGATCCGCACGCGCGTCCCGGCGACCCAGGTCGGGCGAGCGTGCCGGGCCATGATCCAGGACCGTGGTGTGATCCATCATCATGAGAAATGACCCGAAAACGAGGAGGCCGCGCGCCACCGGACGGGCCCCGGCCCCGAGGCCGATCGCGCGGTCTGCGGCCCCCGGGCCCGCCGCGGGTCGCCGCGCGTGGGCGGTCGCGTTGCTGCCCGCGCTGGCCGCACTGGTCGCGTCCGCGCCCGCCCTGCGGAACGGCTTCGTCGGCTGGGACGACGACGTCAATTTCCTCGACAACCTCGACTATCGGGGCCTGGGCGGGGCGAACCTCCGCTGGGCCTGGACCACCTTCCATCTGGGCGTCTACCAGCCGCTGTCCTGGATGCTCCTGGAGGCGGAGTACGCGGCCTGGGGCCTCGTCCCGAGGGGGTATCACCTGACCAGCCTGGTGCTGTTCGTCGCCGAGGCCGTGGCCCTGTACTGGCTGGTGGTGCGGCTCCTGACCCTCTGCCTCGACGGGACCGACCCCTGGGCGATCCGCGTCGGCGCCGCGCTCGCCGTGGCCCTGTACGACGCCCACCCGCTCCGGACCGAGGTCGTGGCCTGGGCCTCGTGTCAGCCGTACTTGCCCTGCGCTGTTCGCCACGTTGGCCGTCCTGGCCTACCTGCACGCACACTCGCCGAGGGGGCCGGGCCCCCGAAGGGGTGGGGGGGGCGGCTGGGGGGTCGCTGCGTTCCTGCTGTTCGCCGCGTCCCTGCTGTCGAAGGCGGTGGCGGTGGGCGTGCCGGTGGTGCTGCTGATCCTGGACGTCTACCCCCTGCGACGGCTCGACCCGGGCCGCGACGGGCTGGTCTCGGGTCCGTCGGCGCGGCGCGTGTGGGCCGAGAAGTTGCCGTACTTCGCGCTCGGCGGGGTCTTCATCGCGCTGGCCGTCCTGGCCAGGGATTCGGCCCAGGTCACGGCGGTGGGCCGGTCCATCCCGCAAGGCACGGCGGCCGAGCGCGTGGCGCAGGCGTGTTACGCAGTCTGCTTCTACCCGGCCAGGACGGCCTGGCCGTTCGGGCTCACCTGCTCCTACCCGCTGCCGCCCCGGATCAGCTGGTCCGACCCGCCGTTCCTGCTCGGCGGGCTGGTGGTGGCGGGCCTCACCGTGGCGCTGGTCCTGGTGCGGCGACGACGCCCGGGATGGCTGGCGGCCTGGGCCGCCTATCTGGCGCTGCTGGCGCCCAACTCGGGTCTGACCCGCGGCAGCCGGCAGATCGCGGCGGACCGCTACAGCTACATGGCGATGATGGCCCTGGTGGTGCTCGCCGCCGGGGGGCTCGCGCAGCTCGTCGCGACGCGGAGGCGTGCGATCGGCGCGGTCGCGGCCGGGCTCGCGGTGCTGGCGGGCCTGACGGCCCTGAGCTGGCGACAGTGCGCGACCTGGCACGACTCGCTCGCGCTGTTCCGCCACGCCGCGGACCACCCCTCGGCGCCCGACCCGTTGATCGACATGAACCTCGGCGTGGCCCTGTGCGCGGCGGGAGATCCCGGGGCCAGCCTCGCGCCGTTCGAGCGGGCGGTGCGCCTCGCCCCCGATCTCTTCAAGGCGCACCTCTACCTGGGCGACGCCCTGAATCGACTCGGCCGGTTCGAAGAGGCCGAGGCGCAGCTCACCGAGGCGGTGCGGCTCCAGCCCGGGGATGTCGAGGCCCGCCGGGCCCTGGGAGCGGTCCTCATGGCGCGGCGCAAGCCGGGCGAGGCCGAGCCGCACCTCGCCGAGGCGGTGCGGCTGCAACCCGACGACGCCGAGGCCCGGAGGCTCCTGGGGATGGCCCTCGCCGTGCGGGGCAGGCCCGAGGAGGCCGAGCGCAATTCGCCGAGGCGGTGCGGCTCCGGCCCGACCACGTCGAGGCGCACAGGGGCCTGGGGGTGGTCCTCTCCGGGCGGGGCAAGCTGGACGAGGCCGAGGCGCAATTCGCCGAAACGCTGCGACTGAAGCCCGACCACGTCGAGGCCCGCCTGCTCCTGGGTGGCCTCCTCTATAGGCGAGGCCGGCTGGCCGAGGCCGAGTCCCAGTTCGCCGCCGCACTCCGCTCGAGGCCCGATGACGCCACGGCCCGGGCGCGCTGGCCGAGATCGCCCGCCTTCGCGATCGGCCCCGGTCGCCCTGATGTCCGGGGGACGCGCGTGCCCCGGGACCGGCACCGCGGCCTCCGCCCGGCTCGACCGCGGCCGTCGGCCCCCCGCCGGGCGCCGCGCGGGGACGCCCCGATCCCGCGCAATTACCACCAAACCTATCGTATAAATTTAAATTTAACATGAGAATATTAAATAAAACGGGCCACGCCGCCCGCCGATCGCCGGTCGGCCGATGAGGAGTCGTCGCGACGACTCGTGCGCGAACGATCCCGGGCGAGCGAGCCGTGGCGGATCGGCCCATCGCCGCCCCGATCGGAGGCGGTCGGGGGCCGTCCCGGGGTCGCGCCTCGCGAAAAAATCTCGCGTCGCGCGAAAAATTTTTTCGAAGCGATCGTGATCTCCGGATCGGGCGCAACATCCGTCCCGATCGCGCGCCTGCGCGCCTGCGCCGACGGGGCCGTGCGGGGAGGATGTGCGATATTCCCCGGAGAAAACCGCGTAATCCGCCTTCCGAATCGAACTTGATAAATAATATATAATTTCAATTTGATAATAAAATTTTATTTAATAACCATGATTTCACAATGATGTCGGGGCCGATTCCCGGGGAAAACGGCCGAAAATGCGCCGTAGCGTCCCGCGCCGGTCTTCCCGATGGTGATATATTTCGTTATGAAGTCACGGGAGGGCTGGACGTTCGGCGCCCGGCCCGCGACGGTGACATCCTTTGAGAGAGGGCCCGAAGCGATGGCGGTGAAGAAGAAAGCGGCGAGCAAGTCGGGCGGCGCGTCGGCCTCGCGCAAGGCCGCGCCGAAGAAGGCGGCGAAGAAGAGGGCCACCCGTGCGACCTCGGTCAAGGCGGGGGGGTCGAAGGCCGGGGCGTCGAAGGCGAAGGCGGCGAAGAAGGCATCCGCGGCGGCGGTCAAGCTGACCGACCGTCAGCACGACCTGCTCCGCGCGATCCACGGGACCCGCGAGGCCGGCTACCTGGCCCAGAAGAAGGGCGAGGCGAAGACCCTCGAGGCGCTGGCCACCCGGAAGCTGATCAGGAGGGGCGCCAAGGACAAGACGAGCGGGCACGTCCGCTACCACGTCTCGAAGGCGGGCGAGAAGCACGTGGGCTCCTCGAACCCGACCGCCTGACCGATCGGCGGGCACGTCCGCCCCTCCCGCGACGGGAGGGGCGGAGCCGACCCGGGCGCCATCGGCATCCCCCGCGCGAGGGGCGCGAGGTCAGGGGGGCGGCGGGGCGTCGTAGAGCGGGTCGCACGCGACGAGGCGGGCGGAGTCGCCGTCGTGGACGGCCATCTTCGAATCGCCGTAGAGGCTGGCGCCGGCGTATCGCCCGTCCTTCGTCACGCAGTAGAACTTGACCTGGAAGTTCGGCCGGCCCTGGCCGTCGCGGAGCCTGGGGTTGCGGTTGGTCGCCGCGATCCGGCGGCACGCCTCGATCAAAGCGTCCTTGGTGCGAGCCCCGGCGCAGGCCCTCGACGATCGCGTGGCTGGACAGGTTCAGCAGGTTGGCCTCGCCTCGGCCCGTCGAGCCTGCCGAGCCGACCTCGTTGTCGAGGAACAGGCCCGCGCCCAGGATCGGCGAGTCGCCGACGCGCCCCGGGATCTTGTAATACAGGCCCGAGGTGGTCGTCACGCAGCCGAGGTCGCCGTGCGTGTCGAGCGCCGAGCAGTGGATCGTGCCGGGCTCGCGGATGCCGAAGAACCTGCGCACGGCCGGGTCGAGCTCGGAGTCCGGCGGCGCGATCCAGTCACTCTCCTTGCCGTTGGTCTCCTTCCAGTGGAGCCAGATCGCGCGCGCCTCGTCGGTCAGCAGGTTGACCTCGGGGAAGCCGTGGGCGTGGGCGAACTTCAGCGCCCCCTCGCCGACGAGCAGGCAGTGGTCGGTCCGCTTCATGACCGCGCGGGCGACGGCGGCCGGGTGCATGATGTTGCGCAGCGCCGCGACGGCGCCCCCGCCGTGAGAGGGGCCGTGCATGACCGCCGCGTCGAGCTCGACGACCCCCTCCTCGTTGGGGATGCCGCCGAAGCCGACGGAATGGTCGGTCGGGTCGGCCTCGACGATCGCGACCCCCTCGATCGCGGCGTCGAGCGGGTCGGCGCCGGCCTGGATCAGCTCCATCGCCTTCTCGACCGCCCGGAGGCCGTTGCCGCTGGCGACGACCACGGGCCGTCGCGCGCCCACCGGCTTCGGGGGCGAGGCCCCCAAAGCGGTCGCGGCCAGGCCCGCGGCGCCGGCGGCGGAGAGGAACTCGCGGCGGTTGACGTTCTGCGGCATGGATGGCTCCCTCGTCGGGTCGGGTTCGCGACGGCGGACGACCCCACATGATACTGGGGCACCGCGCCCCCCGCCATCGACGCGGGTTGGCCTTGGCCGTTCGGGGCCGTCCGACTAAGATGCCTCGTCGTCGCCCATGTCACCAAGGCGACGCCGCGCGGACTCTCCGCGCCCGGTTGGGAACATGGAGGAGGCGGGACGGTCATGGATGACACGTTACCGACCCGGAGGGGCCTCGCCCGCGTCGCGGCCCTGGCCGCGTCGACGCTCGTGGCCGCCGGGCTCGCGGGGTGCTCCAACTTCGACTTCCAGGGGACGACGGCCCGGTCGTTCCTCCGCAAGACGGAGGACCCCGACCCGAACGTCCGCTACATCGCCTACAACCACCTCGCCTCGCCGCAGTGCTACGAAGACGAGTCGCAGAAGGCCGAAGCGGCCCGCGCCCTCGTCGCCAAGCTGGACGCGGCCCGCGAGCCGATCGCCAGCCGCGCCGTCATCTGCCGGACGCTCGGCGAGCTGCACGACCCGGCCGCGCGCGAGGCGCTGATCAAGGCGGTCAGCGACGCCGAGCCCGTGGTGCGCGTCCACGCCTGCCGCGCCCTGGGCAAGGTCGGCCGCGCCGAGGACGCGACGATGCTGGCGCACGTCATGACGGTCGACACGGTCGAGGACTGCCGGATCGCCGCGATCGAGGGGATCGGCGAGCTGAAGTCGCGCGACCCGCGCATCGTCGAAGTCCTGCTCGGCGGCATGGAGAACGACGACCCGGCCATCCGCCTCGCCTCGCTCAAGTCGTTGCGGCTGGTCACCGGCAAGGATCTGGGCGTCGAGGTGAAGCCCTGGCGCGACGCCCTCCAGCCCGAGATCGCCAAGGCCGCGGCGCCGACCCAGACCGCCACGTCGGCACCCGAGCCGCCGACCCGCCGCTGATCGCCGGGCCCCTCTCGCCCATCCCCAGGGATGTTCGAAGCTCGGTCGGTTTCCGATCGGGCGTCCCCCCACCTCGACCTTCCCCCGCACGGGGCAATTGAGAGTCGGAAACGTCATGTCCGCGCCTTTGCAGCCCCGGAGGGGCGACCGTCCCTAGCCCGGGGCGCAAGCCCTGGGATGAGAGGCCGCCGTCGCGACCCGCCTCCGGGGCCCCGCGTGCGGGCCGATCGTCGTGGGGCCGTCCGCTCGGGCCAGGGCCCAGGGCTGTCGCCCTGGGCTACGGACGGTCGCCCCTCCGGGGCTACGCAGGACGCGATCATCGAGACGATCGCGGACATCGCTTTTCTGATCCTCGATAACGGCTCGACACGTTGGGCCGCGTCTCGAACGACCTCTCCGTGTCGGGTTGTCAGGCGTCCCATCCCGAGGGGCATGCCACCCGAGGGGGGACGACGGGTCCGTCTTGTCAACGAGCGCGGGGCGCGCCCCCCTTGAGGATACTATCGGGCGCCGGGGGTCCTTTGTCCCGAGAAACCGCGGGCCCGAGTGAACTTGGAGCAGCCCTGTCCCCGACTCGCCTTGGCCGGATCGTCCCCCGACCGCCATAATACGATGGGGCGAACCCCGATCGCCCGGGTTGTGTCGCGATGGGATGGGGGGAGGCATGCGCGGCGTCGGGATCGCGCCGGACGGCGTGAGGGGTCATGGACACGCATACGCTGGGGCTGCTCGAATTCGACAAGGTCCGCGCCCTGGTCGCGTCGCGGGCGGCGTGCTCGCTCGGCAAGGAGAAGGCGCGTCGGATGGAGCCGTCCCGCGACGTGGGCGAGGTCCGCGAGCGGCAGGCGCTGACGACCGAGATGGCCGATGCGCTGTCGGCGGGCCTGTCGCCTCCGTTCGGCGGCCTGCACGACATCCGCCCGCAGGTGCGCCGCGCCCAGGTCGGCGCCGCGCTCGATCCCGAGGAGCTGGCCGAGGCGGTCGAGACGCTCCGCGCCGTCGGCAACCTCGATCAGTGGCTCGGCCGCGTCGGCGACGAGTTCCCCCGGCTCGGCGGCCTGCGGCCGGGCGTCGGCGAATTCTCGGGCGTGGTCAACGCGATCGAGTCGTGCCTCGACAGCCGCGGCAAGGTCCTCGACACCGCCAGCCGCAAGCTCTCGTCGCTCCGGCGCGAGGTCGGCCAGGTCGAGGAGCGCATCCAGGAGACGCTCCGCCGGATGCTCCGCTCCAACGAGATCCGCCGCATCCTCCGCTACCCCAACTTCACGATGGTCGGGCACCACTACGTCCTGCCGATCGCCAAGGATCACCGCGGCGAGGTCCAGGGCTCGGTCCATCGCACCAGCGCCAGCAACGAGACGGTCTTCATCGAGCCGCAGGCGATCGCCGAGCACTCGGCGCAACTCTCCTACCTCCGCGCCAAGGAGGCCAAGGAGATCCGCCGCATCCTGCGGTGGCTCAGCGCGCAGGTCGGCCAGGTGGCCGAGTCTTTGCTCGGGAGCCTGGAGACGCTGGCCGAGCTCGACCTGATCTTCGCACGCGGACGGTACAGCCTCGACTACCGGATGTCGCCCCCCGACTTCAACCAGGAAGGCCGCCTGGTGCTCCGGGGGGCGCGGCACCCCCTGCTCGAAGCCCTCTTCCGCGGCGAGCTCGCCCCCCCGATCGAAGAGGAGGCCCCACCCCCGGACGACGGCGACGCGCCTCCTCCACCCCCGCCGCCCATCCCGAGGACGGTCACCCCGATCGACGTCCACCTCGGGCTCCGGTTCCATATCCTGGTCGTGACGGGCCCGAACACCGGCGGCAAGACGGTGGCGCTGAAGACGGTGGGCCTGCTGGCGGTCATGGCGCAGGCGGGGCTGCACGTCCCGGCGCACCAGGGGTCGCAACTGCCCGTCTGCGACGAGGTGCTCGCCGACATCGGCGACGAGCAGAGCCTGGAGCAGTCGCTCTCGACCTTCTCGTCGCACGTCCGCCGCGTCTCGGAGATCCTCGGCAAGGCGACCGAACGGTCGCTCGTCCTGCTCGACGAGCTGGGCGCCGGGACCGACCCGGCCGAGGGGGCCGCGCTCGGCCGCGCGATCCTCGACGAGATCGACTCGATCGGCTGCCGCGCGATCGTCACGACGCACATCGGCGACCTGAAGACCTACGCCTTCTCGAACCCCCGCGCCGAGAACGCGGCCGTCGAGTTCGACCTGGAGACCTTGCAGCCGCGCTACCGGCTGCACATCGGCGACATCGGCCAGTCGAACGCGCTCCAGATCGCGCGCCGGCTGAACCTGGCCGAGCACCTCGTCGCGAGGGCCGCCGACTACCTGTCGCAGTCCCGAGGCCAGCACCTGCCCGAGCTGGAGATCCTCCAGAAGCTCCGCAAGGACGCCGAGGACGCCCGCCAGTCCGCCTTGCAGGCGCAGGCCGAGGCGGAGCGGAGCCGCGAGGCGCTCAACCAGCGCCTCACCGACCTCCAGCGCCAGGCCGAGAACGACGCCCGATTGGCCGAGGCCCGCGCCCGCCTCCAACCCGGCGACCGCGTCGTGGTCCCCCGCTTCGGCTACGACCGTCCCGGCCGGGTCGTCAAGCTCGACCCCCGCAAGAAGACGGCCGTCGTCGCGATCGGCCAGATGCAGTGGGACGTCGCCATCGACGAGCTGATCCCGCAGGTGGTCCGCGCCCCCGAGGCTCCCTCCGCCCCGGAGAAGACCCGGGCCAAGGCGGGCCCGGCGAAGCCCTTACCCCGGCTCGAAGACTTCGCCGACGACCCCGCACCCTGAGCGCCCCGGCCCGCTCGACGCGCGCCGGCGATCTCCTCCGGACCCGTCCGCGACGAGGTTACGAGGACAAGGGCCCGCCCGGTGCGCCTTCCCCGGCCGTGGGATCAGTCCCGATCCAGACCGGGGCGGTGCTCTCGGGGTCGATCACCCCCGCCTCGTCCGTGTCGTCGGCGATCGACCATCCCGCGATCGGACCTCCCGCCGACCCCTTGCGGTCGCCTGAAGGACTTTCGGATCGAGGAGTTTCGTCGCTCGGGTCCACCTCGGTGGGTTCGCTCGGCGCGATGCGATCCGCGACTGCGGTGGGTTCGCTCGGCGCGATCGTCTCGGGAGGCGAGCCGAACGGATCGGCCGCCTCGGTGGGTTCGCTCGGCGCGTCGCCGGTGGGTTCGGCCGGCGTCGCGATCGTGCCCGCGGCGCGGCCCATGTCCAGCCGTCGCTTCTGCTCGGCCCGCAGGTCGCGCAGGGCCGACCGCAAGGCCCGGTGCAGCCGGCTGTGCTCCCAGGAGCCGAGCGAGTCGAGCGTCGCGTCGAGGTCGTCCCACTCCGCCAGCATCCAGAGGCAGCCGGCGGAGGTGGCGCGGAGCCTGGGCGCCACGGCGACCGGGTCGTCGGCCAGGCGGGCGTCGAGCCTCTCGGCGCGGGCCGAGGCGCGCTCGGGGTCGGGTTCGGCGGCGTCGCGGACGCGGTCGGTCAGGACGGCGGTCTCGGCGCGGAGGCAGCGGTCGCGGCGCCACGAGGCGGCGACGGCCGTCTCGACCTGGTAGCGCTCGACCGCGCCGTGCGGCTGGAGGTCGCCGGCCCAGGCGTCGAGGCGGTGCCGGAACGCCTCCTCAGATTCACCTGGCAGGACGATGACCTCGGCCCTCAGGCCGTGCTGTAGCCCGTTCATGCGCGAGCGGGCCTTGCCCTCGGCGGTCCTGGGGCCGCCGCGCTTGCCGTTGCGGGCATTCGCCGCGCGCTTCGCCTCGGAGACGGTGGACGTGGACATGGGATGATCTCCCTCGATGGTTGCCGGTCTTGAGATTCGGGGCCGTCTCGCCGTGCGGGCCCGTTGTCTACACCATCGAGGGAAACGCCGGTTTCGTTCCGTAATTCCGCCGCCGTCCCCGGTTTTCAGGGGCGGCGCATCGCCTATCAAGATAGGATATGATGATGGCGGGCACCGCTCACCGAGGCTGCGCCTTCGTGGACCGGGCGTAGACCCGTGCGAGGACGGGCGGTCGGCCCATCGGTCTCGGTGCCGCCGCGCGGCGCCGTTGCGTTGCGGTCGGCGGGGTTCGGGTCGCCGGTCACGATCAGGCGCATGCCGGGATTCTATTGAAGGTCAGGAAAGTCATGCCCGCGATCCTCTCGTCCTCTGTAGCCCCGGAGGGGCGACCGGGGACAGCCCTCGGATGAGGGCCGCCATCGAGCCCCCATCTCGGGGCCGCGGCCCGCACGGCCGGGGCCCGGGGAGGGAGTCGTCCGCTCGGGACGTGACCCAGGGCTGTCGCCCTGGGCTACCGACGGTCGCCCCTCCGGGGCTGCAAAGGCGAGATATGTCTCTCCTGACCCTCAATAACCCCCCGAGCACGGCCATTCGCGGAGATCCCGACCCGCTGCCGCGCCCCGTCCTGGAGGAGATGGATTTCAAAATTTTAAATTATTTAATATCTTTTTGCTTCGCCGCCATGTATTCTATCCGGTGACACTTCCCTCGGACACGCGGCGTCGCCGCTGGCGACCCTCGAAAGGCGGGTCTCTGCCGTGCAAAAGATCATCGACAGCAAGTGGGCCTTGCCCGCCCTCGCCCTCGCGCTCGGCTGCTGGATGGCCTGGGCACTCTGGAGGGGTTGAGAGGCCCGCGGGCTCGATCCTCGCGTCACGACCCAACTTCGGCCGTGCGGAGGCTGCCCGACCCGGGATCGGCGCGAAGCGGGCCGGTGCGGCCGCGTCCGACCCGGCTCCGCGTCGATCAGGCCCGGTACGGCGGCGGACCCTCGTCGTCCATCGAGCCGTCCGCGATGCGGCGGAATCGCCATTCGGCGACCTTGGCCCCGTAGGCGTCGAGCGCCTTGAGGTCGCCGCCCCCTCCCATGATCTCGATGGCCCGGTACAGGCCCTGGTGGAATCCCCTGCGGTAGGCACTCTCCCTCATCTGGGCGGGAGTCGCGTCCTCGACGTGGTCGTGGGAGGATGCCATGTCGGAGAGGCGGGAAGCGTCCGCCTCCGGCTCGGGTTCGTGGCGCTTCGGGTCCATCATCGGATCAGCCCCCGCGCAGGATGGCGCCCCCGCCGGGCCATTACTTCCGGTTCGGAGGCGAATGGCCGGGGCATGGTGCTCGCGCCCCGGCTCGATCGGGTGCGTGGTAATGGCACGCGGATGAGCATGAAGCTATCCGACACGGGGGACCGACGCAAGGGGCACGCGAGGCGACGCCGAGGACCAACCCCGTCGAGCCACGTCGGGGGTTGCTCCCGGGACAGGCCGGCGCCACCAACGAAGCGGCCCCGGGGATGCTCATCAGTCGGGCATCCCCGGGGCCGGCGGAATCGGCGGGAGGCGGGCGGTCAGCTCCCGGGCTGCTTCGGTCGTTTCGTGGAAGCCGAAGGGACCGGGCCTCCGGCCGCCCGGCGACCTCCCCTCCCTCCGCCACGGCCCGTCGGTGGCGCCGGACCGACGGAGGGGGACCGTCGCGGGCCGACGGGCTTGTCGGCCCCGGGGGCCTCCCGATCGCGGGCGATCGCCTTGGCCGTGGTATCCAGCCTGCGCTCAGGGCGTTGGCTCGGCGGTTTGCGTTTCGAGATGGCTGGAGACTCCTGAGGGGTAAGCGGAAAATCTCATTATCGCGACCGGACGGCGGCAGGGCAACTCGACCGTCCTGGAGATTCCGGCCCCTCCCGCCTCCCCGTCAGGCCCGGCGCCCCCTCTCCCGAGCGTCCCGACCGCCCGCGCCTGGCCGATCGCCTCCCGCGCAGCTCCTGACCCCCGCCGGCCCGAGGACTGCAAGGCCGACCTTTGCACAACCGCCAGCGTCGTGCAAGGGCACCCGCTGAGGGTCGGCGAAGACCCCCGCCCGTCGCTCCGGGCGCCGGTTCGGCGAAGCGATTGTTCACAACTCCCGGTCATCGGGCGAATTGCGATTCTCCTCACGGTAAATCCCCGATCGGCAAACCAACCGAATCCCTAATCGGCAAAAATATCCCTAATAAGCAAAAAATCCTTTGCGTTTCGTCGTGGCCTCGTTATGCTTATCTAAGCAGGACGGGTGTTGCTGGCCGAGAGGCCGGCGCCGGGTCGGGAGCGCGGGGCGGTGTGGGTCTCGGAAGGAGGAAATTTGCGATTGTGCCCGGGAGAGACTGGCGTCGGAGACGCTCGCGCGCGGCGCGACGCCGACGCACGTCGGGTCCTCGGGGATGACGAAAGCGGGATTAGCCGAACGCTGTTGATCATTGTCGGGCCGCGATGAACATTATCAGACATCAAGGTGGATACTTACGATGAGGCGAAACCCAACGGTGCTGTTGGTGAGTGCCGACGTCCCCCTGATCGAGGCGATGCGGGGGGTGATCGGCTCGATCGGCAACCTCGACCTGGTGGACCTCCGGGGGGTCGACGAGGCCCGCCCCGGCATGGCCCGCGATGATGTGGCGCTGGTGCTGGTCCACCTGGAGTGTGCGGGAGACGTCGACGAGGTCATCCGCCTGCTCCGGGCGATCGCGGAGGCGAGGCGGTCGTTGCCCATGATCGTGCTCAGCGACCAGTATCGGGCCGAGCAGGCCCTGGCGCTTTTCGCGCCGGGGTGGCCGACTACGTGGGCCGGCCGCTCGACCTGGGCCGGCTGACCTACCTGATCGACGCGCTGACCGTGCGGGCCCGCCTGGTCCGGCCCGCCCCCGTGCCGGAGGCGCCGAGGCAACCCGACCCGGTCCATTGCCTGGGGGGGAGCGTCCCGTTCTTCTTCCGGACGGCCTCGGCGATGGAACGGATGATGGAGCAGGTCCGGAGGGTCGCCTCGCAGGATACGACCATCCTGCTCGGCGGCGAGACCGGCACGGGCAAGACGCGCCTCGCCCGCCTGATCCACGAGGTCTCCCCGCGCCGCGACCTGCCGTTCCTGGTGGTCAACTGCGGGGCGCTGTCGGGGGCCCTGATCGAGAGCGAGATGTTCGGCCACGTCCGGGGGGCCTTCACCGGCGCCGACCGCGACCACGCCGGGAAGTTCGCCGAGGTCGGCCGCGGCACCCTGCTCCTGGACGAGATCGATGCGCTGTCGCCGGCGCTCCAGGCCAAGCTGCTGAGGGCCGTCGAGGAGCGGATCTTCGAGCCGGTCGGTTCCAACAAGTCGCTGCCGGTGCAGGGCCGGATCATCGCCGCCAGCAACCGCCCGCTCGCCCAGGAATCGGCCGCCAACCGATTCCGCGCGGACCTGTATTACCGCCTCAACGTCGTCTCCTTCACCCTGCCCCCCCTCCGCGAGCGGCGCGACATGATCCCCCACCTGGCCGCCAGCTTCGTCGCCGAGTTCGCCGCCCGGAGCGGCCGGGAGGTCGACGGGATCTCGACCGAGGCGCTGCGGGCCGTCCAGGCCCACGACTGGCCCGGCAATATCCGCGAGCTCCGCAACGTCATCGAGCGGGCCGTCGTGCTCAGCGTCGGCCGGGAGATCCAGCTCGACGACCTCCCCGAGCAGTTCTCCCAATCCGTGACCGCGCCCGCCTCCTCCGTGTTCTCCCGCCCGATGGCCTTCCACGCCCCGGCCCCCGTGCCCGCGCCCACCCTCGCCCGCACCAAGGACGATGCCGAGCTGGTCTGCATCACCGACGCCTTGCAGAGGCACCGGAACAACCGCCTCCGCGCCGCCGCGGAGCTCGGCATCAGCCGCATGACGCTCTACAAGAAGTTGCACAAGCATGGCCTGATGGGAAGCCTCTCGTAGCCCGGGGTGGCCGGATGCCGGGTGTCAACGGAGGTTGGCGCACTCCGGAGGGGTGACACGGGCTGTCAATGATCCTTGACAGTTGAGGGGCGGGGCCGAGGTGAATCCTGATCGGGAGGGGAGTCGGCCGAGGGGCACGCCGGATCTCCGCAAGTCATTCGGGGATCACGCCCTCAAATCGGAGGATTTCCCCGCCCCCCCCCGCGGCGGGCGATCGGCCGGGCCGGGTCGGCGCCCGGGCACGGGGCATGCAATGGCACCTTGCGAGCCGGGAGAATTCCCGGCTCCGATGCCTCCTCGATCGGGCCGCGATCGATGCCACCTATGATGATTCTGCGCCTTTGGCGTACCGGGTGATCCGGGGGAGAGAGGGAAGTGACTCGCAGCCTCGCGGCGATCCCGGAAGGCCGAGGACGGTCCCCGGTCGGTGGTGCCCTCGGTCGCGGGGCGGTGCCGGCGGCGATGCCGACGGGCCGAGAGGGGGCCGTCCTCCGGATGTTGATCCTGATCGCCCTGTACGCGATCCCGGTGGTCGTGGTCACGCGGCCCGTCGGCGACAATGACCTCTGGATGAACCTCAGGGCGGGGCGATGGATCGTGGATCATGGTGCGGTGCCGGCGACGGACCCATTCTCGATCTACGGCCGGGGGAGGCCGTGGGTGTCCTATAGCTGGCTCTTCCAGGTCCTCGTCTACGGCCTTGACGAGCGGCTCGGCCTCGCCGGGATCGTGCTCTATCGCGTCGTCCTGTCGTTCGCCGTCCTGATGGCGCTCCACTGCCTCGTCGCCAGGCGCGAGCCGCGATTCGTCGTCGCCTCCGGGCTCGTCGGCCTCGCGTTCTTCGCGCTGATCCCTCTCCTGAACGAGCGCACCTGGCTCTTCACGATCCTGTTCAGCACGCTCACGCTCGATGCCATCCTCGTCCTGCGCGAGGGCCAAGGGACCGGGGCGATCTGGCTCCTGCCCCCGTTGTACGCGCTGTGGGCGAACGTGCATATCCAGTTCATCTACGGGCTCTTCCTCCTCGCGGTGGGGTGCGCGGCCCCTTGGATCGACGGGTCCCTCGGCCGCGCCCGGTCAGCGGGCCACGCAAGAGTGGCGGGGACCCGCGATTGGTGGCGGCTCGTGGCGCTCGCCGGGGCGTGCCTGGCGGCGACGCTGCTGAATCCATATCACGTGCGGCTCTACGCCGTCGTGGCCGAGTACGCGACGAAGACGGACACGTACAACCTGGTCCTCGAACTCCTGGCGTCGGGATTCCGCATGCCGTGGGAGTGGGCGATGCCCGTGCTGGTCGGCGCCGCGGCCTTCGCGCTCGGGAGGCGCCGCGAGCGGTCCGCCTTCGACCTGATCCTGCTGGCGGTGGCCTCGTTCCTCGCCCTCCGCGCGCGGCGCGACGTCTGGTTCGCGGTGCTCGCGGCGCTCGCCGTCCTCGCGAACGCTCGCCGACCGGCCGGGGCGCCGGCGGATGTCTGCCCAATGACCCGGTCGCGGGCGTCCCTCGTCGCGGGGGCCGTGGTCGTCATGCTCGCGGCCGTCGCCTGGTGTCGCGACCTCTCGCAGGGACATCTTGAGGAGGAGGTCGCGGCCAACTACCCCGCGAGGGCGGCCGACGTCGTCGAGCGGCGCGGCTATCGCGGGCCGCTCTTCAACGAGTATGGCTGGGGGAGCTACCTGATCTGGCGCCTGCACGGGCTCCCCGTCAGCATCGACGGCCGGGCGGACCTGCACGGGCCGAGGCGGATCAGGCGCAACGTGGAGACGCTCTCGGGCCTCCCGGGCTGGGACCGCGACCCCGACCTCAAGGCGGCGAACACGGTCATCATCCAGGCCAGGACCGCGCTGGCGTCGCTCCTCCGCCTCGACTCGCGGTTCGAACTCGTCCACGAGGACCCCGTCGCCGTGGTCTTCGTCGCCCGTCGCGCCGATGCAGGGCAGGACGGGGGGCATCGCTGATGCAATCGGCCCAATTTCAGCTCCATGCCGGCGTCGAGGATTCGCACTGGTGGTTCGCCGGGCGTCGGCAAATCATGCGGGACCTCGTCCGCGAGGTCCTCCCCGTGTCGGGCGCCCCGACGGTCGTCGACGTGGGCTGCGGCACGGGGGCGAACCTCGCGGCGCTAGCCGAGGATTACGATTGCGTCGGCATCGATCCGTCGCGAGAGGCGATCGAGCTGGCCCGCCGCCGCTTCCCGGGGCGCCGCTTCCTCTGCGGGCACGCGCCGGACGACCTCGGCGAGGTCATGGGGCAGGCCCGCCTGATCGTGCTCATGGACGTCCTCGAACACGTCCCCGACGACTTCGCGTTCCTCTCCGCGCTCCTGGCCGCATCCGCGCCGGGGGCCGTCTTCCTGGTGACGGTGCCGGCGAATCCGTCGTTCTGGTCGGCGCACGACGAGAGCAACGGGCACTACCGCCGCTACCACGAGGACCGGCTCCGGCGGACCTGGGCGGGGCTGCCGGTCGCGACTTTGCTGCTGTCGCATTACAACGCGCGGCTATGTCCCATCGCGCAGGCGGTCCGGTCCTGGAGCCGGTGGCGCGGCCACGCCACCGGCCGGGCGGGGACCGACGTGAGCCTGCCGATCCGGCCGGTCAACGGGGGGTTGCGGGCGGTCTTCGCGGGGGAATCTCGGGTCCTGATCGATTTCCTCCGGGGGAGGCGACGCCGAGGATACGAGGCCGGCTTGAGCCTGGTCGCTCTGCTCAGGCGAGGCGCCGGGGAGATCGTCGTGAGGGGAAGGCCCGACGACGTCGCCCCCGACCGCTACGACCCGGCCACGGGCCGGGGCCGCGTCGAGGGACGGCACCATCCGAGGCACGACACCCGGGGAGGCGCTCGCGATGTCGCAGGCCATCATCGTCGTCCCGTGCTATAACGAGGCCCTGAGGCTCGACGTCGTCAAATTCAAGGCATTCTCCCGGGAGCACCCCCATCATCGGTTCCTGTTCGTCGACGACGGCAGCACGGACGGGACCTCGGGGGTGCTCGACGACCTCTGCCGCTCCGACCCCGGGCGCTTCGCGACCTGCGGCCTTCCCGAGAACGTCGGCAAGGCCGAGGCCGTCCGCCAGGGCTTGCTGCGGGCCTTCGAGGACGATCCCGACTACGTGGGCTACTGGGATGCCGACCTCTCGACCCCCCTCGATGCCATCCTCGCCCTCTGCTCAGTCCTGGACTCCCGGCGCGACATCGACATGGTGTTCGGCGCCCGGGTCAGCCTGCTCGGCCGGTCGGTGAAGCGCGACCTCCTGCGGCACTACCTCGGGAGGGTCTTCGCGACGGCGGCCTCGCTGGCGCTGGGGATCGGCTTCTACGACACGCAATGCGGCGCGAAGGTGTTCCGGGCGACGCACGAGATCATGTCGCTGTTCCAGGGCCCGTTCTCCACGCGCTGGATCTTCGACGTCGAGATCGTCGCCCGCCTGGTCGCGACACGCCGGGCGACGGACCGGCCGCGCGTGGGCGAGGTCGTCTACGAGTTCCCCCTGCACGAATGGCGAGACGTCGCCGGCTCCAAGGTCAAGCCCCGCGATTTCGCCAGGGCCTTCTTCGAACTCGCCGCGATCTCCTGGAGGTACGGTCGGACGTGTCGCGGGCGGGCGGGTGTCAACGACGAGTGGCGCTCCCTGAGGGGGTTACACCCGACTGTCAACGAGGGTTGACAACCCGGGCGGCGCCGAGCGTCCTCCGCCCAGGACGCCGAATATTTTCAATATGGAATGAATTCATGCGGTGTGAATCCTTAATGCATTGGATGGCCGAAAGTTGGGGCATGTGTGCGGCCCGTCCTTCGTTTCCCGGCGAGATTTTCACCCCGTCGGCCGGCCGGCGGTACGAAGCCTGCATTGTCCTCGCCGCATCCAAGGTGAACGATGGTCGACAGGATCGGGCAGTGATCTCATCACGATCTGACGAATCCTGTCCACTTTCGGGTCTCGACGTTCCTTACCACCCAACGAGAGGAGAATCCGTCATGGTCAAGTTCGCCGCCGCCGTCAGGAAGTTCGCCGCCGGGGAGGAGGGCGCCACGCTCGTCGAGTACTCGCTCCTGGTCGCCCTGCTCGCCGCCGCGAGCATCGCCGTCCTCTACGGCTTCGGCCAGAACGTCAAGGGCCTCTACACCCAGGCCAACAACGCGGTCGGCACCGCGAACGTCGGGATCACGACGGCGTCGTGACGGGACCGGCGCCCGGGCGCCCTCGTTGTCGCGGCGAGGCCGGCGCCCGGGCGCCCCTCGTCGCCGGGATGGGTCCCGCGTCGCGGGGCCGACGTTGACGGCCGCTTGGATCGGGAGATGTCCTGATGAGTATCCGCCGCCCCGTCCACTTTCGAGGCACAAGGGTCCCTCGCCGTTCATCCACCGGAGAATCCGCCATGATCAAGCTCATCGCCGCCGTCAGGAAGTTCGCCGCCGAGGAGGAGGGCGCCACGCTCGTCGAGTACTCGCTCCTGGTCGCCCTGCTCGCCGCCGCGAGCATCGCCGTCCTCTACGGCTTCGGCCAGAACATCAAGGGCCTCTACACCCAGGTCAACAACGCGGTCGGCACCGCGAACGTCGGGATCACGAATGCGCAGTGACGGGCCCGGCGCCGGGCCCTCCTCGTCGCGGGGATGGGTCCCGTGTCGACCGGCCGAGCACGGCGCCCATCGGCCTCGGGGCACGGCGATGGCCGTCACGCGAGGCCTACCGGGCGAACGGATCGAATCGCGGACCGATGAACATCAAACGATTCCAATCCACATTCGAGGAGTCCGGGGCTCCTCGCCGTCCACCCACCGGAGAAACCGCCATGGCCAAGCTCGTCGCCGCCTCCAGGAAGTTCGCCGCCGAGGAGGAGGGCGCCACGCTCGTCGAGTACTCGCTCCTGGTCGCCCTGCTCGCCGCCGCGAGCATCGCCGTCCTCTACAACTTCGGCAACGAGATCCAGTACATCTTCACGGCGTCCAACACCGCGCTCGGTTCCACGAATAGCGCGATCACGACCGCGTCGTGACGATAAGGGGGGATGCTCTCATGGGCCCCATACTCGTCGCCCTCGCCGCCGCCTTGCTGTTCGTCAACTCGCCGTCCGGCGCCGCGTCGGCCGGGTTGTTCGGCGCCTCCGGCCTGAGCATGCTGGTGCTCCCGTCGCTCTGCGCCGCCTCGATGTTGTTGCCGTTCTATCGGGCGCGCCAGGCGGCTCGATAGGTGGGGTGCCGGATCTCGAACGTCATCTCGGGGCCCATCCTTCGGGAGTGTTCGGATTCGCCCCGGACCCGGGATGCCTATCGGGAGACCATGCCATGCTCCAAGTCCACCTGATCCCCGCTTCCATCGTGCTGGCCGCCGCCATGATCGCCGCCGTGATGGACGTCTGGAAGTTCAAGGTCTACAACGCCCTCACGGTCCCCTTGCTGCTGACCGGCCTCGCCTACCACGTGATCGCGGGCGGGATGCCGGGGCTCCTGGGGAGCCTGATCGGCCTCCTGTCCGGGTTCGCCGTCCTGTTCGTCGTCTACACGATGGGGGGGGTGGGGGCCGGCGACGTCAAGCTCATGGCCGCCGTCGGCGCCTGGCTCGGCATGCCGCTGACCCTCTACGTCTTCGCCGCCAGCGCCCTGGCCTCGGGGGTCTACGCGGCGGCGCTCGTCCTCCTCTCGGGGAGCGTGCGCGAGACCTGGATCAATTTGCAGGTCGTCCTCTTCCGCATCATGGCCCTCGGCCACCACCTCGGGGCCGACGGCCGCCTCGAGGACGAGATGAGGCGCGCCGACCGTCGTCGCCGCCTCGTCCCGTTCGGCGCGATGGTGGCCGTCGGCTTCGCCGCGATCCTCGCCTGGTGCATCACCGAAACCCTCCATGAAGTTATGCATTAGGCGCGGCATCGGCCCCTTCGTCCCGTGCCCCCCGGGCCGGCCGGCGGAGGGGCGATCTGCGCCCGTCGTCCCGGCCCGTCTCCTCTCGCGCGGAGGTGCCTCGTGAGCCTTCGTTCCGGCCTGATCGTGATGCTGGCCCTGCTGTTCGGCGGGTCGGCCGCCGTGGGCGTCAGCAGGTTCGTGACGGACAGGCCGGGGGCGGCGGCCCGGCCCGTGGACACGGTCCCGGTCGTGGTGGCCCTCGCGGACATCCCGCGAGGCGCGTTGCTCACGGCCGACCTGGTCAAGACCCGCGATTACCCCAAGGGGATGCGGCCCCCCGGCACGCTCTCCAAGGTTGAAGACGCGCTCGACAGGGCCGTCTTCATCCCCCTGGTGAAGGACGAGCCGGTGCTGGACGCCAAGCTGGCGCCGAAGGGCGCGAAGCGCGGCATGGCCGCGCTGGTGCCCGACGGGCTGCGGGCCTTCACCATCCACACGCCCAGCGTGGCCTCCGGCGTGGCGGGCTTCGTCCTGCCGGGCAACAAGGTCGACGTGCTCCTGACGGTGGAGGCGAGGGGCGGCAGCGTCACCACCACTCTGGTGCAGAACCTGGAGATCCTCGCCGTCGATCAGAGGATCGACGCCCCGGCCGACAACCGGGTCGATCCCAGCCAGCTGCGGTCGGTCACCCTGCTGGTCACGCCCGACCAAGCGGCCAGGCTCGGCCTGGCCCAGAACAAGGGGGCGCTTCGAGCTCTCGCTTCGCAATCCCCGGGACGACCGGCTGGCGGACACCTCGCCGGCGCGCCTGTCCGAATTCGAGGGGTTCCGGGAGGAGGCCCCGATGAAGGCCGTCGCGGAGCCCCCGCCTCCCCGGGACGCGGAGGCCCTCAAGCCCTCGCCCCCCCAGAGGTTCGTGACGATCTACCGCGGGGTCCGGGCGGTGGAGCGGTGCCCGGTCGGCGACATCGCGGCCCGGCCGGTCGAGTTGGAGACGAAGGTGGACAACTCCGCAGTGGGCGAGTCCCGTTGATCACCGCCCGGACCGGGGCTTACGAACATCCTCCACGCGCGGTGGGCACCCAGGCGACACGATGCAGGCCTTCATTGTGAGCGATCACGAATCGATCGGCGGCCGGGTCCGGCAGGCCCTGCTCTTCGAGGGGCTGGACTGCCAGGCCGCGCACGTCGTCCCCCTCGACCTCGCGGCGGACCGCCTGGCGAAGGGGCAGCCCGACCTGCTCGTGATGGTCCTGGGCCACGATCCGGATCGCGCCCTGGCCGTGATGGGCGAGGTGCTGCGCAAGGTGCCGACGCGCGTGCTGGCCGTGGGGCCGGCGTCGGCGAAGCTGGTCCTCCGCGCCCTTCGCGGAGGGGCCGCCGACTACGTGGATGAGGGCGACCTCGAGGCCGAGCTCCGGGTGGCCCTGAGGCACGCCAAGGACAAGAAATCGGGGCGGGCCGGGGCGGGCCGGCTGATCGCCGTGCTGGCCCCCAGCGGCGGCAGCGGGTCGAGCACGCTGGCGACCAACGTGGCCGCGGCGCTGGCCAAGGAACACAAGGAAGTCGCCCTGGTCGACCTGAAGCTGGAGGCGGGCGACCTGGCCGCCCTGCTCGACCTGAAGCCGGTCTATACCCTGGCCGACCTCACCCAGAACGTCGCGCGGATGGACCGGGTCCTGCTCGAGCGCTCGCTCGTCCGGCACGAGAGCGGGGTGCATCTCCTGGCCCCGCCGCGGACGCTCGCCGACGTCGCGTTCGTCACGCCCGAGGGCGTCGATCAGGCCCTGAACCTGGCGCGGGCCGTGTTCCCCTACGTGGTGGCCGACATCGACCACGGCTACCGCGACGTCCAGGCGCGGCGCTCCGGCAGGCCGACGTGATCCTGCTCGTGTTCCGGCTCGAGTTCGCCGCGCTGAGGAACACCCGCAGGGCCCTCGATCATATGGAGCAGCTGGGCATCGACAAGAATCGGGTGCGCCTGGTCGTCAATCGCCATGGGCAGCCGAAGGAGGTGCCCGTCGCCAAGGCGGAGGAGGCCCTGGGCGTGAAGGTCTTCCACCTCGTCCCCGACGACCCTCGGGCCGTCATCCGCGCCAACAACAACGGCGTACCGTTCGTGCTGGGGCCCCCTCGGCCAGGGTCTCCAGGAACGTCACCCGCCTGGCCATCAGCATCAACGGGGCCCACAAGGGCCACTGAGAGGCGCGATGTCGGGCACCTGGATCGAGACGGCGCGAGAGACCTTGCTCCACCGCCGCGGTTATGCGGCGGGCTGGGGCTATCGGCCGGGGACCGCGCCTTGCGTCGAGCCGACCGTCCTGGCGTGCCTGGGGGCTCCTGGCCTCCGGCCGTGATGGGAGGGCCGGGCGCGCCGGGGAGGAAGTCGGCCGCGCGGCCGCCTGGCTCGCGGCCTCGCAGCGCCAGGATGGCTCGCTCGGCGTCTCGGCGGCCCTGCCCACCCCGGGCTGGTCGACGTCTTACGGCGTCCTGCTCTGGGGGGCCCTCGGCGGCTACGCGGCCTCTCGGGCGCGAGCGGCCCGGTGGCTGCTCGGCCAGGGGGGGATTCCGGTCGCCAACCTCGCGCCCCCCGGGCGCGTCGTCGGCCACGACACGTCCCTCGTCGGCTGGCCCTGGATCGCCGACACCCATTCCTGGCTGGAGCCGACGGCCGTGACCGTCCTGGCCCTGCGACGCGACGGGAAGGCCGATCACCCGAGGGTCCGCGCGGGCCTGCGATTGATCCGCGACCGCGCGATCGCGCCCGGGGGCTGGAATTACGGGAATAGTCGCCTCTTCGAACGCGACCTCCGGCCGCAGCCGGCGCCGACCGGGCTTGCGCTGCTCGCCCTGGCCGGGGTGGATGGCCGGACGGAGCTCGTCGAGAGGGCGATCCGGTACCTCCTCGGGGCCCTGCCGGGGACCCGCGAGCCAGTCCCTCTGCTGGGGCGTGCTGGGACTTCGGGCCTGGGGGTGCTGCCCCGAAGCCGCCGACGGCTGGTTGGAAGAAGCCTGCTCGCGGGCCCTCCGCCGCGATGACCTGGCCCCGCGGTCGGCCCACCTCCTGCTCGCCGCGGGAGGCCGTTCGCTGGGGCTCCTCGGCCTGCCTCCCGATCGGGGGGCATCGTCATGAGGGATGAAGCCACGCCGACCCCGGTCCCTGGTCTCGGACGCCGGGAGTTCCTGGCCACGACGGGCGCCCTCGTCGCGGGCGGGTCGGGCCTCGGCCTCCTGCTGGACCACAACGAGGCATTCTGCCGCGCCGATGTCTTCATCGCCAGGGCGGCGTCGTATGGCGACGACCTGCCCCGGATCATCCGCCGGGGGCTCGCCGAGCTGGGCCTGGGGCGGGCCTGGGCGCGGGGCAAGACGGTGCTGCTCAAGCCGAACCTGGTCGAGCCGCTCCGCGACGCCCCGCACATCAACACGCACCCCGCCGTGGTCCGGGCGGTCGCCGAGGTCTTCCGCGGCTGGGGGGCGGGCGAGGTGCTCGTCGCGGAGGGCCAGGGGCACTGCCGAGACTCCGACCTGGTGCTCGAGCAGTCGGGCCTGGGGCCGGTGCTCGCCGAGGACCGGATCGCGTTCGTCGACCTGAACCACGACGACGTGTATTTCGTCCCCAACCGGCTGCGGTTCACGAAGCTGGCCCGGCTCGGCCTGCCCGCCACCCTCCGGCGCGCCGACCTGATCGTCTCGCTGCCGAAGCTCAAGACGCACCACTGGGCCGGGATCACGTGCTCGATGAAGAACCTCTTCGGCGTGATGCCCGGCATCTGCTACGGCTGGCCGAAGAACGTCCTCCATCGCGAGGGGATCGCGCAGTCGATCCTCGACATCAACGCGGCCGTGGCCCCGCACCTGGCGATCGTCGACGGGATCGCCGGCATGGAGGGGGACGGCCCGATCATGGGCACCCCGCGGGCCTCGGGCGTCCTGGTCATGGGCACGAACCTGCCGGCCGTCGACGCCACGTCGGCGCGTCTCATGCAGATCGACCCCGGGCGGATCGCCTACCTCGCCGCGGCGTCCGGCCGGCTCGGGCCGATCGCCGAGCGGCACATCCGCCAGCGAGGCGAGGCGATTGCGCCCTGTCGCAGCGGTTCGAGTTGCTCGACCACCCCAGCCTCGCCGGGCTCCGCGACGGGCGGCCGACCCCGGACGGCCCCCGCCCCGCCGGGCCCCCATCCGCCCCCGAGGAAAGGCGACACGACCGATGAGCCGGATGCAGACCATGGGCCGCCCGATCCCGAACGGCATCGCGGCGACGGCCGAGGAGCGGTTCCTCCGCTACAAGAGGGAGCTGCACCAGCAGCTCATCGCGGGGATGGACCTGTCGGCGATCGGCGCGATGGAGGAGGGCGAGCTCCGCCTGGAGGTCCGCCGCGCGGCCGAGGAGCTGTGCCGGAACAGCTCCGACCTGCTCAACCTGAGCGAGCGCGAGCGGCTGGTCAGCGAGGTGCTCGACGAGACGTTCGGCCTCGGCCCCCTCGAGCCCCTGATCCGTGACCCGTCGGTCACCGACATCCTGATCAACGGCCCCAAGACGATCTACGTCGAGCGCCACGGCCGGCTGATGCGGTCCGAGGTCGTCTTCAACGACGAGAGGCACCTGCACCAGATCGTGCAGAGGATCGTGAGCCGGGTCGGCCGCCGGGTGGACGAGACGATGCCGATGGTCGACGCCCGGCTGGCGGATGGGAGCCGCGTCAACGCGATCATCCCCCCGCTGGCGCTCGACGGCACGCTGGTCTCGATCCGGCGGTTCGGGGCGCGGCCCCTGCTCTCCCAGGACCTCATCGCCAATCGGTCGATCACGCAGGAGATGGTCGACTTCCTCTCGGCGTGCATCAAGGCCCGGGTCAACACCCTGATCTCGGGCGGGACCGGCAGCGGCAAGACGACCCTCCTGAACGCCCTGTCGGGCTTCATCCCCGAGGATGAGCGGGTGGCGACGATCGAGGACGCCGCCGAGCTCCGGCTCCAGCAGCCCCACGTCGTCCGGATGGAGACCCGGCCGCCCAACATCGAGGGGACGGGCGAGGTCACCACCCGCGACCTGGTCAAGAACGCGCTGCGGATGCGGCCCGACCGGGTCATCATCGGCGAGTGCCGCGGCGCCGAGGCGCTCGACATGCTCCAGGCGATGAACACCGGCCACGACGGCAGCCTCACGACGATCCACGCCAACGACACCCGCGACGCGATCAGCCGCCTGGAGATGATGGTGGGCATGGCGGGGTTCGACCTGCCGATCTGGATCATCCGGCGCCAGATCGCCTCGGCCATCCAGATCGTCGTGCAGGCGGCCCGCCTCTCGGGGGGCGCGCGGAAGATCGTCAAGATCTCGGAGATCACCGGCATGGAGGGGGACGTCATCAGCATGCACGACATCTTCGCCTTCAAGCAGACGGGGGTCGACGACAACCGGGTCGCCCAGGGCTACTTCTACGCCAACGGGATCCACCCCCGCTGCCTGGAGCGGCTGGAGAGCTCGGGGAATCACCTGCCCGGCTCGATGTTCGAGCGCCGCATCGTGACCCCATGACCCCCCCGGAGGAGACGACGGTGGCCACGACCTTCCTTCCCGTGCTGACGTTCCTGGCCGTGGTCACGGCGGTCGCGGGCGTCTATTCGACCCTGTCCGACCTGTTCCTGCACGATCGGTCGCGGGTCGGCCGTCGCGTCGACGTCGAGTTCCTCAAGCGGCAGCGCGACCGGGCGCGGAAGTCATCGCTGTTCAAGGACCCCGGCCAGTTCGCGGCCGAGGTGTCGGCGCTGGACGGCCTCAACCCCGGCTTCCGCCTCCGATTCGAGGCGATGATCGAGCAGTCGGGCCTGGGCCTCACCCCCGGCCGGCTGCTGGCGAGGGCCGCGGCCGTGGGGCTGGCCCTGGGGGCCCTCGTGGGCCTGCTCGGCCGGAACCCGCTGGCGGCGCTCGCCGCGACGATCGCCGGGGCCGCCGCGCCGCTGCTCTACGTCCGGAGGGTCCGGGACGCCCGCCTGGAGAAGCTCCTCGGGCAGCTCCCGGAAGCCTTCGAGCTGATGTCCCGGGTCGTCCGCGCGGGCCAGACCATCCCGCAGGCCCTCCAGGCGGTCTCCGACGAGTTCCAGCCGCCTCTGGCGTCCGAGTTCGCCTTCTGCTACGAGCAGCAGAACCTGGGCCTCACCACCGAGGCGGCCCTCCGCGACCTGGCGAGGCGCACCGGGCTGCTGGAGATCAAGATCTTCGTCCTCGCGCTGCTGGTCCAGCAGCAGACCGGCGGCAACCTCGCCGAGCTGCTCGACAAGCTCTCCACAGTCATCCGCGAGCGGTTCCAGATCCGGGGGCAGATCCGGACCCTGACGGCCGAGGGCCGCATCCAGGCGACCGTGCTCGTGGTCCTCCCCCTGGTGATGTTCGGCTTCATCCTCTTCTTCAACCGCGACTACGCCGACGTGCTGCTCGCCCGCCCCCGGCTCGTCGTCGGGTGCCTCGTGAGCGAAGGGATCGGCGCGCTCTGGATCAGGCGGATCACCAACTTCGACTTCTAGACCGATGACCTCTCGGGATGGGCCCGCCCCGGAGATGGGCCGCGGAGTGACGCGGATCGGGCGGATCGATGCGGATCAGATCGGCGGCCATCCGCCCGATCCGCGTCCTCCGCGTCCCATTCTCATGCGGTCCAGTCACGCGAAAACTGCTCCAGGCGATCGAGGAGAGACGGCCATGCACTCGGGCGATTCGGCCTCGCTGGTGGCGTTCCTGATGGTCAGCAGCATGACGCTCCTCGTCGCCACCCTGGTGGGCGGGCGCAGGACGCGGCTCGACGCCCGGCTCCAGGATCTCCCGGGCGCGGGCGGCCCCGGCCCCGACCGTGATGCGATGGAGCAACTGGCCCGCTCGGCGCTGCCGAAGATCGGCGCGCAGATCGTCCCGGACGACGAGGAGGAGCGGAAGCTCCTCCAGGCGCGTCTCGTCCACGCCGGGCTCTACGGCCGACAGGCCATGGTCCTCTACCTGGGCGTGAAGATCCTCCTGATGACCGCCCCCGCCCTCGTCGGGCTGGCGGCGGGCCTCGCGGGCCTCGTGCCGGTCGCCCACGGCGTGCTCGTCGGCTCGATCTCGGGCGCGGTCGGGATGATCGGCCCGAGCTTCTGGCTCGACAAGAAGAAGGCCGCCCGACAGGTCGCGATCCGGCGCGCCTTGCCCGACGCGCTCGACGTGGTGGTGATCTGCCTGGAAGGGGGATTGAGCCTGCCGGGGACGCTGCGATACGTGGCCGAGGACCTGCGGACGGCCCACCCCCTGCTCGCGGCCGAGCTGAACATCGTCCAGCGCGAGGTCCAGCTCGGCCTCACCGCCGGCGAGTCGCTCCGGAAGCTGGCCGATCGCACCGACATGGAGGAGATCCGCAGCCTGGCCTCGGTCATCATCCAGGCCGACCGCCTCGGGGCCAGCCTGGTCAAGTCGCTGCGCGTCCACGCGGATACCCTCCGCCTCAAGCGACGACAACGCGCCGAGGAGATGGCCCAGAAGGCGGGCACCAAGCTCCTCTTCCCCACCATCATCTTCATCTTCCCCTCCCTGTTCGTCGTCGTCCTCGCGCCGGGATTGATCCAGCTAACCTCGACGTTTAAAATGTTAAAATAATTAAATTTATAATATATATATTAATAAGGATCACGTCCCCATGCGAGCCGCGAGGGGGTCGAACTCGCGAGGAGGCCGCC
The DNA here is from genome assembly GCA_963708145.1 of uncultured Planctomycetaceae bacterium. Lineage (GTDB taxonomy): Bacteria > Planctomycetota > Planctomycetia > Isosphaerales > Isosphaeraceae. The sequence continues at coordinate 3,383,289 of OY970189.1, forward strand.
CCCGCCGGGCGGCGACGGCGATCGAGATGGCCATCGTCATGCCCGTGCTGCTGCTCCTCATCCTGGGATGCCTCGATTTCGGGCGGTTCGCCGACGCCTTGATCGCCGTCACGAACGCGGCCCGGGCCGGGGCGGGGGCCGGGATCATGGGCCATTATCCCGACCCCGATCCCACGAAAAGCGCCGGCCTGATCAACTGGCAGATGAGCATCTGTACGGCCGTGGCGAACGAGCTGGGGATGAGCGATGATTTCACCCCGGCCGGCTCCGGCGACCCGAACGGATATACGAATTCTCAAGGGCTCTATGTCCAGGCCGTTCGCATTGGCGAGGGGGGCGGCCTGTGGCGGGCCCAGGTCACGGCGCGATACCCGTTCCACTGGTGGAGCGTCCCCAGCGAGGTCCAGCCGCAGCAGACGGCCGTCCTCCGCGCGATCCGATAGCGGAGGGTGCCGGCGGGAGGGCCGCGGGGTGAATCGAAAAGGAGCGGCGCATGCGGGCCGGACATCCGAGGAGAGGTCGCCGAGGCGCGGCCCTGGTCGAGGAGGCGGTCATGGGCCCATTGTTCCTGACGCTGGTCTTCGGCATGCTCAGCCTGGGGGGCGCCCTGTTCCGCAATCACGTCGCCTCCGAGGCCGCTCGGCAGGGGGCCCGGAATGCGATCGTCCACGGCTCTCTCTCCCGGCTCAATTCCACGATGAATGCCTGGGGCCCCCCCCCGCCTTATGATCCGCCGCCGACGTCGGGGTCTTTGTACTCGGGCTCGACCTCCTACTCGGTGCAGGCGGACGACCCGTCGGACGAGCTCGCCGGCACGATCAGGCCCTACCTGGCCGGCCTCGACCCGAGCACGGTGACTATCCAGATCCAGTGGCCGGACGGCGACAACACCCCGGGCCATCGCGTGACGGTGATCGTGACCGCCCCCTATCAGACGGTCATGCCCTTCCTCTCCGGCGACCAGACGATCACCCTCGTCGGGTCATCCACGATGACCATCGCGCATTAGAGCGACTTTCGCATGGCTGGACCACAAGAGGATGGGATGCGAAGAAACACGGAGGGGGCGGATGGCCGCCGATCCGATTTGATCCGCGCCGATCCGCCCCCCCCGCGTCCCTCCGCGTCCCATTGCCGGGGCGTGTACAGCCCGAGGGGAAATCGCTCTGGGGAGCATGCCATGCGACGTCGCGTCCCGTACCCGTCGCCCGGCCGCGGTCGGCCGGGCAAGACCCTGGTGATGTTCGCCCTCCTCCTGCCGGTGCTGCTCGGGATGGTCGGCCTGGTCATCGATTGCGGCCTCCTGATCGCCGCCCAGCGCACGGCGCAGAACGCCGCGGACGCCGCCGCGATGGCGGCGGCGATGGCCAAGCTCTCCGGCCAGGGCGATCCGCAGTCCGTCGCCACGACCTTCATGCAGTCCAACGCGCCCTCCGCCGCGACCCTCACGACCTTCAACAGCCCTCCCGCCGCGGGCCCGCACGCGGGGGACGGCCGATATTACGAGGTCATCGTCACCTGCCCCGTCACCGCGCTGTTCATGCCGGTCCTGAGCGTCGCGCAGGACCAGTTCGTCCGGGCCCGTGCGGTGGCCGGCCGCGAGGCCGTCCCGGCCGGCGAGGCGATCGCCGCGCTCGACCCGACGGCCGCGCCCGGGCTCGCCGTCACGTGGGGCGCCAACCTGGTCGTCGACGGCCGCATCGCCGTCAACTCGATGGCCAGCCCCGCCGCCTCGGCCGGCGGCGGCCGGGTCGAGGCCGCGGCCTATCGCATCGCCGGCGGCACGGTCTCGGGGACCTTCGGCCCCTACCCGGGCACCCGCGGACCGCTCGCGCTCAACCAGCCGCCCGGGCCCGACCCCCTGATCAACCTGCCGACGCCCGCGACGACGGCGAGCACGGCGAACAACACGGCCACCCCGCCGGGCCCGTCGTGGAGCACCCTGACGTTGGGGAGCCCGTCGGTGCAGGCCGGGGCGCGAGCGGGCTCCAATCCCCCAACCACGTCGATGACAACGGGACGGTGCAGCTCTATCCCGGCGTGTATCAATCGGTGAAGGTCGCGGGGGGCACGGTCAACTTCAACCCCGGCGTCTACGTCCTGAGCCCGTCGAACGGTGCGGCCTATGCCGTCGACCTGACCGGCGGGACCATCACCGGCGCCGGCGTGATGTTCTACAACACCGGGGGGGACTTCGTCCCGGGCACCGGCTCTCCCGATTACGGCGACGCACGCCTCTACGACCCCGGCCCCTCCGGCATGAACGCCCCGCCATCCGGTCAAGGCTTCCAGGGCAATTTCGCCGGGATCACCATCGGTTCGTCCAACGCGGGCGCGATCTCGCTATCCGCGTCGTCCGTGAACGGCGACCCGTTCGCCGGGATGCTGATCTACCAGAGGCGGGCGAACACGCAGCCCATCACCATCACGGGCGGCAACCTCTCGCTCGCCGGGACGCTCTACGCCAAGTGGGCCCCGCTCAACCTCTCGGGTGGGGGGGACTATCAGGTCCAGCTCATCGCCGGCAGCGTGCGGACGTCCGGCCCGGCCACCCTCACCCTCGCCCCCGGAAGCTCGTCCGGCAGGGCCGACAGGGTTTTCCTGACAGAATAATGGTCGCAATACAACAAATGATAATGGATATCCGGAGGGCCTAGCATGGCGTCCCACCAGGTCCCGGGGTCGGCCTCCGAGGTCGATCGTCGGGGGCGCCCGGCGCGGACGGCGACGGGCCTCGCCAGTGGTCCTCCCCGCCCCCGGGGGCCCCGAAGGTCCCCGTCAGGCTCGCCAGGCGATTCGGCCGATACCGGATCGTCAGGCGGCTGGGACGGGGATCGATGGGGTCGGTCTACCTCGCCCACGACACCCAGCTCGATCGCCGGGTGGCGCTGAAGATCCCGCACTTCTGGCCCGAGGGAGATGAGGCCGAGCCGAACCACCTCGACCTCGACCGCTTCTATCGCGAGGCCCGCGCCGCGGCGACCTTCGACCACCCGAACCTCTGCCCCGTGTACGACGTGGGCCAGATCGACGGGGTCCATTACCTCTCGATGGCGTACATCCGGGGCCGGTCGCTGTCGGATTACATCGATCCCCGCAAGCCGATGCCGCTCCATCGCGTGGCGGCGGCGGTGCGCAAGCTGGCCCTGGCGCTGGAGGTGGCGCACGACCGGGGGGTCGTCCATCGCGACCTGAAGCCGTCGAACATCATGGTCAACTCTCGGCGAGAGCTGGTCATCATGGACTTCGGCGTGGCCTGGCGCGTCGGCAGCAGCGACGAGCGGCTGACGAAGAACGGGATCGTCCTGGGGACGCCGGCTTACATGTCGCCGGAGCAGTTCTCCGGCAACGCCGAGGCGCTGGGCCCCCGGTGCGACATCTACGGCCTGGGCGTGATCATGTACGAGCTGCTGACCGCCTGCCGCCCGTTCGTGGGCCCGGAGGCGGTCATCCTCGGCCAGATCCTCTTCATCGAGCCGGCGCCGCCGTCGGGGCATCGGCCCGACCTCGATCCGCAGATCGAGGCCATCTGCCTGAAGGCGATGGCCAAGAGGCCCGAGGACCGCTACGCCACGATGGGCGAGCTCGCCGCGGCCCTGGGCGACTACCTGCGCGGCCGGAACCTCCCGTCGCGGCCGGCCTCGCCCGCCGGGCTGCCCGATGTCCTCCGCGCGGATGACGCGGGCGAGCCGGAGGGCGGCGAGCCAACCCAGGCCGTCCGATCTCCCGGGCCCGAGTTCGCCCCCGGGTGCGGTGCCGAGCCGGTCCTGGCAATCGAGGTGCCCGCCTCGGCGGAGGGACCTGCCACCTTGCAGAGGGCCTGGCGCCAGTGGACGGCGGTCGTCGAGCTCTTCGCGCTCCGCCGGTCGCGCCGCCACGTCGATTGGCAGGCCTACCACAACCTGCACCGGGCGCTGATCGAGGCGTGTCGGGCGAGCGCCGCGGCGGCCGACGAGGGGGAGCGGACCTTCTATCGGCACCTGGAGGACCTGGCACTCCCCTGGCTGACGCCCAAGGCGCTGGCGCAGGTGGATCGGGAGATCCTCTTCAGCCTGCTGCTCTGCTGCCGACGCGCCGAGCAGGAGCTCGGGAGAGGGCCGTCGGGGCCGCAGCCGCCCGGCGAGCGATCCTCGGCCTCGATCACCCTGGTCTGGGCCGCCGCTCTGTTCCTCGCGTTGACGATCGCGGCCTGGCTGGTCTCATTGATCTGGAGTGCCTTATGACCACGAAGGATGCCACCCCGCCCCGGTTGCAGATGCTCAGGGGCGAGGTCGTCTGCCGATTGTTCGATCTCGATGCGAGCTCCACGATCCTGGGCCGGGACCCCGACTGCAACATCGTCCTGGGCAGCCATCGCGTGTCGCGGAAGCACGCGCGGATCTACCGCCGCCGCGACGGCTTCTTCCTCGAGGACATCGGCCGCGACGGCGGGACGCAGGTCAACGGCCAGACCTCGGGCAGCCCCGTCCGGCTCAACGACGGCGACCTCATCCAGCTCGGCGACTGCCTCTTCCGCTTCTCGGGCTCGCTCGTCGAGGTCCGCGACGAGGACGAGAGCCGGTCGGCGATCCTGGGCGTCCTCGACATCGCCTCGGCGACGGGCCTGCATCTCGCGTGCAGCCGGCCCGAGACGAAGCTCCGCGCCCTCCTGGAGATCGGCCAGGGGCTCGCGAGGGCCAACGACCTGGAGGGGGTCCTGGGGACGATCCTGGACGCGCTGTTCCGGATCTTCCCCCAGGCCGGGCGCGGGTTCGTCCTCCTGAAGGACGGGGGGGCCGTCGACCTCGCCCCCAGGGCGCTCAAGACCCGCGACGACGACCCCGGCGACCTGATCATCAGCCGGACGATCTTCGACCACGTCCTGGGCGAGGGGAAGGCGGTCCTCAGCCTCGACGTCCTCTCCGACCGCCGGTTCCGCGCCAGCCGGAGCGCCCAGGCGGCCCGCATCCGCACGCTGATGTGCGTCCCGCTCTGGGACCACGAAAGGCGGCCGGTGGGCATCCTCCAGGTCGACACCCAGGACGTCCAGGCGCGATTCGGCCCGGAGGACCTCGACCTGCTGGCCGCCGTCGCCGGCCCGGTCAGCGTGGCCGTGGACAACGCCCGGCTCCTGGACGAGGCCCGCCGCGAGAAGCGACGGCTCGGGCTCCTGGCCGAGGCCGGCGCCCTGCTCGCCGCCCTGTTCGACCACGAGGAGGCGCTGGCCTGCCTGGCCCGCCTGGCCGTGCCCCAGCTCGCCGACCTGTGCCTGGTCGACCTGCGGGCGGAGGACGGGTCGGTCAAGCGCGTCGCCGCCCTGCATGCCGACCCGGCCGAGCAGCCTCTGGTCGACGAGCTCCGCCGCCGCTTCCCGCCGGAGCCCGAGGGCCTGCAACCGGCCATGCGGGTGCTCCGCACCGGGATGCCGGAGGTCAACAACGAGGTCGCCGACGGGGCGTATGCGGCCTCCTTCCGCGACCCGGAGCATCAGGCGATCGTCCGCCGCCTGGGCTTCCGGTCGTACATGGTCGTGCCTTTGATCGCGCGGGGGCGGACCCTCGGCGTCCTCTCTTTGATCGGCACCCGGGCCGATCGCCGGCATACGCCGGCCGACCTGACGCTCGCCGAGGAGCTGGCCCGTCGCGCCGCGATGGCCGTCGACAACGCCCGGCTCTACCGCGAGGCGCAGGCCGCAAGCCGGGCGAAGGACCGCTTCCTGGCCCTGCTCAGCCACGAGCTGCGCACGCCCCTGACGCCGATCCTGGCGGCGGTCTCGGCGCGGCTGGAGCACGAGGGCGACCCGGCGATCTCCGCCGAGATGGAGATGATCCGGCGCAACGTCGCGCTGGAGGCGCGGCTGATCGACGACCTGCTCGACATCTCGCGGATCGAGCACGGGAAGCTGCAACTCAACCTGGAGGTCGTCGACGTCCACGAGGCGATCCGCAAGGCGGTCGAGATCTGCCGCGACGAGGTCGTCGGGGTCGGCCTGAGGGTCGTCCTCGACCTCGCCGCGACCCGCCATCACGTCACGGGCGACCCCGCCCGCCTGATGCAGATCGTCTGGAACCTGGTCCAGAACGCGGTGAAGTTCACCCCCGAGGGTCGGGGCCTGACGATCCGCACGGACAACCCTCGCCGCGGCCCCTCCCGGGCCCGCGACGACCTGCTGGTCGTCGAATTCGAGGACACCGGGCTAGGGATCGAGCCGGAGATCCTGCCCCGGATCTTCGACCCGTTCGAGAGGGGCCGCGCGGGCCTTCATGGCCACTCGTCCGGGCTCGGCCTGGGGCTGGCCATCTGCCGCCTGCTGGCCGAGGCGCACCGCGGGAGCCTGGAGGCGTTCAGCCCCGGCGAGGGCTTCGGGTCGACCTTCCGCCTCGAGCTGGCGACGGTCCCCGCGCCGGCGCTCGGGGGCGGGGGCGCCGCCCCCGCCCGCCCCGAGGCCGCGACGGTCCTTGAAGATCCTGCTGGTGGAGGACAACCGGGACACGCTCCATTTCCTCGCCCTGATCCTGGGCCAGCGGGGGCACGTGGTCCGCAAGGCGGCGAGCATGGCCCAGGCGTGGGAGGAGCTGGCGGCGGACCTCGACCTCGTGATCAGCGACATCGAGCTGCCCGACGGCTCGGGCCTCGACCTGATGCGCGAGATGGGCGGCGGTGGCGTGCCGGGGATCGCCATGAGCGGCTTCGGCTCGGAGGAAGACGTCCGGCTGAGCCGCGAGGCCGGATTCGCCACCCACCTGACCAAGCCGATCGACATCGCCCGCCTGGACGCGGCGATCCAGCAATTCGGCGCGGATGCGGATCGGCCGCGTCCGGGCGCCGAGGTGCGCCCTAGCCGGGCCCGACCTGGAGGTCTTCGCGGCGGACGCCCTGGCCGATGAGGGATGGGACGACGCCTCGGGACGTTGGGTCGCGCCCGGGGCTGTTCGACCGGGCGGGCGCCCTGGAGGCCCCCCCGGCCTGGACCCGAGGCCACGGCCCTGGCCGCGACGGGGCGCCGGCACCGCAGGGACGATACGCAGGGGATGGGACGGGTCGATCCGGGTTGGATGCTAGCGGGGATGGGTCGCCGGAAGAGGACCCGGGGCCCTTCACGGCGACGGGAGGCAACCCGTTGGAGGCGACGGGGAGAGGCGGCCCCGGGCGGGTCCTGACGAGCGGAGGGGGTGGGATTCGAACCCACGCCCCATCTACGGTTTTCAAAACCGTCCCAATTAAATGGTAATATGGGGTCAGGCGCGGGGGTTGATCAGCGCGGCGAGGTCGTGCATCAGCGCGTCGAGGATCAGCGGCATGTACGCCTTGCGGCCGACCTGGTAGTCGGCCTCGAGGCAGCGGTCGGCCAGGACGAGGATCGACTCGGGGTCAAGCCGCGCGGCCAGCGCCTCGACGGCCTTGCGGTCGTCGGGGTCGGGGCAGGGGGGGCGAGGCCGGCGGTCTGCCAGAGGATCGCGCGGAAGAAGCGGGCGAGCTCGCCCAGCAGGAGGCTGGCGCGGCCGCGCTGGTCGACCGATTCCTTGCCCGCCTCCTTGATGAAGGCCCCCAGTCGCAAAGCCAGCGCCGAGGGGTCGAACCCGCGAGGGCCGGACAGGTCGTCGAGCAGTGCGCGGCGGGCGTGGCCGAGGTCGGGGTCGGCCAGGCCGCGCGACCGGCTGACGCTCCCCTCGCCGAGCCGGGCCAGCCGCTCGGCCTCGGACGGGTCGTGCGTGACGCCCTGCTCCAGCAGGAGCGCCGCGAGCTCCGGCTCGGGCAACGGGTCGAAGCGGACGACGCGGCAGCGCGACACGACCGTGTCGAGCTGGAGCTCGGCCGAGGTGCCGATCAGGATCAGGACCGAGCCGGCCGGGGGCTCCTCCAGCGTCTTGAGGAAGGCGTTGGCCGCCTCGTCGTTCAGGTCGTCGGCGTCGTCGACGATCGCGACCTTGCGCGCGCCGCGGGCCGGCTTCAGGCCGAGCTCCAGGCAGAGGTCGCGGATCACGCGGATCGGCAGGTCGTGCTTGTCCTCGGGGCGAGCGACCTGCGCGAGGTCGGGGTGGGTGCCGGCCGCCACCTGGAGGCAGCCCGGGCAGTCGCCGCACGGGTCGAGGTCGGCCTCGGGGCGTCGTTCGCAGAGCAGCGCCTGCGCCATCGCAATCGCGAAGGTGCGCTTGCCGACCCCCTCGGGGCCGATGAACAGCAGGGCGTGCGGGAACCTCGCCCTGCGCCATCGTCTGCCGCAGCGTCGCGACGACGCGGTCATGTCCTCGGACCGAGTGCCAGGGCACGCTCCACCTCGCTCCGGATGCGGGCGGCGACCGTCTCGGGGTCGGCCGAGGCGTCGATCACGACGATCGGCGCGGGATACTCGGGGCAGGCGCCGTCGCGGGCCCGCCTCGCGGCCTGGAGGAACCCGTCGCGGACGCGCATGTGGTAGCTCTCGGGCCGGTCCTCGATCCGGTCGCGCGCCGCGCCGACGCGGGCGCGGGCGGCCTCGGGGGGCAGGTCGAGCACCAGCGTCAGGTCGGGCAGCAGGCCCCCCGTCGCCGCCCGGCCGACCTGCGCCACCTCGTCGGCCGGCAGGCCGCCGGCATAGCCCTGATAGACGAGATTGGCCAGCAGGTAGCGGTCGGAGACGACCGTGCGGCCGGCGGCCAGCGCCGGGCGGATCACCTCCTCGACCAGCTGCGCCCGGCTGGCCATGTACAGGAGCATCTCGGCCCGCAGCGCCAGGTCCACCGTGTCGCGATCGAGGAGGATGGCCCGGAGTCGGTCGCCGAGCGCCGTGCCGCCGGGGTCGCGACAGGAAACGACCGCGACGCCCCGCGCGCGGAGCCATGCGGCCAGCCCGGCCGCCTGCGTCGTCTTGCCCCCGCCGTCGGGCCCGTCCAGCGTCAGGAACAGGCCCCGCGCGGGGGCGGTCGGGCTCGTGTCGGGGGCCGTCATGGTCCCATCTTAGCCCGGCCCCGACGACGGCGGAAGCCCGCCCGCCCGGGGATCATCAGCCGCCCGCCCGGAAGAACGCGGGCCCGTAGGCCAGATAGCGGATCACGAAGTAGGTCGCATTGCAGAGGATCAGGAGCAACAGCGCATCGGAGCACCGCCAGGGCGAGCCCCCGGAGCCGCCTGGTCCACATCAGATACGCGGGGACCGAGACCGGCCAGGTGAAGAACATCAGCCACTGGAAGGAGATGAGCATCGGCTTGCCGACGACTTTCGAGTCGGCGATGCACCACATGGCGACCGTGCTCGCGAAGAGGGCCGACAGCCCGAGCTGGACCCCACCCGACTGCGAGGTCAACGCGGCATGCACGCCTCCGAGGAAGGCGAGGACATAGAGGGTCGCCAGGAGGCAGGTCCGGACCTGGCGGGCGGAGAGGTCGATCATGAGAGGGGCCCCTCGGCTCATCGCCGTCACGAGGACCGGCCCGAGATCGGTTGTGTGAATCAGGCTGAGTTTAACACATCCATCACAACATGGAAATGAGGGAGGGAGATCCCTGCCTTCTAATGTCGGGAGATTGTCACTTTTTGTTGGATTCGTGCGACCCCAGACTCCTCTCTGGCTCGACGACAGAGGGCCAGCGATCTTGTTAATAACTTGTTCCGCGTGAAAAACTTACGATGGAAATCCGGGGTGAAGAAAGGGGCGTGCGGGTGCATTTCCCGAAACGAAGCCAACTGGCCCTCGCCCGAGTGTCACTGAAGGGATCAGGGTATCCGAAGGCGGGAGGATTCGATGATCGGTTGAAGCTGGCGCGGGTCGCGGGACGAGGGCTCGGGGTCTGGGGCCCCTCTCTCGAGGGCGAGGGAGGAGGGCCAACCCGGGACACGGAGCTAGCCGGGGATGATCGGGGACCGGCTCAGGGACGGGGGACGGCCGGGACGGTCGCGCCCGGGGCGGGGACGCCCGGGGCCAGCGCTGGGCCGCCGGTGGCGCGGTTGATCCGGGCCGCGGCGTTGCCGAGCGACTGCTGGAGGAAGCCCTGCGCGGTCATCGGCTGGACCCCGGGGGCGTAGGCGTTCGGGGAATAGTAGCCGTTGGTGTACTGCTGATAGGTCAGGGGCTGCCCCTGCGGCATGTAGTAGGGCTGATACATCGGGTACATCGGGACGGCCGCCGAGTAGAGCTGCCGCGTGCCGTAGTTGGCCGTGTCGGTGCCGGCGGTGTTATTCAGCGCACCCCGTTCCACGGCGTTGGGATCGACCACGGCGCCGGCCGGAGCCGGAGCCGTCGCCGGGGCCGTCCCCGGCGCGGGCCGGAGCGTCGAGGTGGTGGCGGTGTTGGCCACGCCGTCGGCCGCGGCGACCTGGCTGGCGCTGGGGTTGCCGGGCGTCTCGACGACCCCCGAGGCCGGGGTCGCCGACGGGACGACCGCCGCGCCGGGCGCCGGGCCGGGCAGCTCGCGGCTCGGCAACGGCGGCGCGTAGGCGCGGACCGTCGGGATGTAGCCGCCCGTCGCGAGCTCGCGGCGACGCGCATCGAGGTACGACTGCGTCGCCCGGTCGCGCGCCTGCTCGAAGCCATTGACGCCCGCCTCCTGGTCGCGGGCGAACTGGACGGCCGCCTGGAGGCCCTTGTTGTCCGGCGACAGCTTCAGCGCCTGCTCATAAGCCTGGCGCGACATCCGCGCATACCGCGCGGCCTGGTCGGCCGGCGCGTCCATCGCGACCTCGTGCGTCAGCTCGCCCAGGATCACCCAGTCGGCCAGCGACTTCGGGTTGGTCTTGACCTTCTCCTGGAGCTGGTTGATCGCATCATAACGGTCGATCTGGTGGGTGCCGATCACCGGCGGTGGGGCGGCATTGGCGCCCCGCCTCGGGGCCGGCGGGTCGGCCGCCATCGCCGTCGTCGCCAGGGGGGCGACGGCCAGCGCCAGGGCCCATGCGGTGCGGATCGGGTTGCGCATCGTCTGTCTCCTGACCGAAGGGAAGGGAATCGACGGGGACTCGTCTCCGGCGGGCCGATCCCGCCGCCTACCCGATCTCGATGATGCAAAAGCCATTCCAGGGATAGGAGATGCGGGATGGGAGATGGCAGATCGCGGGCGATCGCCATGCCTAGACCGAGACGTTGCGGAGCCAGTCGTGGGCCTCGGCGAAGACCTGGCGGATCTTGGCGTGGTAGAGCAGGCGAGTGATCTGGTCGAACGAGCCCCAGTGGAACCAGTGGCCGGAGGGGTCCTCGACGTGCTCATCGGAACGGGCCAGGGTGGAGGCGTCGCGGACCTCGACGAGGTAGTAGGTGACGGTCTTGATGACCTTGCGGCCGCGGCGGATGTAGGTGTACGACAGGCTCTTCTCGAACCCCTCGCGGAACGACCAGTCGGACAGGCTGGTCTCCTCGCGGAACTCGCGCGCGGCGGTCTGGCGGGTGGTCTCGCCGGCCTCGATGCCCCCCTTGGGGAACTCCCACTTGGCGCGGGGGTTGCGCACCGGTCGCCGAGTGGAGGACGAGGAACTGGGGGCCGTTGTCCCCGTCCACCCTGAAGGGGATGACGCCTGCGGAGCGCTCGTGGATCGTGGTCATGTCGGGGGGCGACCTGGCGGCGGGTGCTGATGGTGATCCTCGCCGTCGCCGTCGCCGTCCCCGTCGTCTTGGGACGCCGCCACCAGGCCGAGCACGGCCCCCGGCGCGACCCGATCGTCTTCCCGGCCCCGGATCTCGGCCAATCGCCCGGACGTGGGGGCGGGCACGTCGAAGGTCGCCGGGCCGACCAGCACCTCGACCAGGCGGTCCCCCTCCCAGACCTCGTCGCCCCGCGCGGCGAACCAGTGGCTCACGACGATCGGTACGTCCGGACCGGTCCCCAGGTCGGGCAGGATCACTGCCTCCAAACGCATGGCGAACCCCGTGTTTCTGACAGCCCGTCGGCCTGTCTCGATGCGGCGGGCCGCGCGTCGCGACCGCCGATCGCTCATGAGCCCAGCTTATCCCCCCCGCCGTCGCTTGGCCAGAGCGATTGTCGCCCCCGCTCACCAAATCGACATCCGGCCGACCCCGGCCCGGCCGGGGCCCGAGAAATCGCGACGGGCCCGGGGAATTCCGCCGCGCCGGACGACCGCACCGGCCGCGTGGGAGCCAACCGCTCCGGGGGGCGCGGATCGGATTTTTCGACGACCTTCTCGGATTTCTGAAACCTCGTCCCGGAGTCCTGGGTTATCCGATGCGGACAACGCTGTCCTGTTCTGTTCTTTCTCCATTCAGGTTTCCCATCCCATCTCGCTCCCCCATTCGATCGAGGAGCCAGGGTGAGGTCGCTCGATGGCCGTGCGACCCCCTCCAGGATCTCGATCGAGGCGGGTGGGATCGGGAAGCCTGGATCGGGTCGCTTCTTTCCGGGCCGCGGGGCGGTCGAAGCCGCTCGCCCCGCGGCACGATCGACGCCATTCGATCGGGTTCGTGGTGCCGGGGCGTGAACCTCGCCGGCACCCCGAACTTTTGATCCGCATGAGCGTTGCGGACGACCCGGGGCGCCCGCCTCGCCCGGCTCATCTCATCCCCAGGCGCTCGTCCAGCCATCGCCGGTAATTGGCGAACGCGACGTTGACGGTGTCCGGATCGAGCCCGAATTGCTCCAGGCTGTAGCGGTGGACGCCGTGCTTGTGCTGCGGGTTGGCGGCGATCCAGGCGCGGAGGCGCGTCTCGTAATTCGGCGTCGAAGGCGTAGCCGAAGTGGCGGCAGGCGTCGCGGACCGTGCCGACCGGGTCGGCCAGCAGGGTCGGGTAGGGCACGTCGAAGAAGCGGGCCGGGTCGGCCGCGGCGCGGGCGTCGAGGGCGCGGTCGGTCCCCGCGGCCAGCGCCTCGGTCATCTCCGCGCCGAGGCGACGGAGGTCGACCCGGTCGGAGCTGATCCCCCGCAGGGCGGCCAGCAGGCTGCACACCGAGGGGACCGCCTGGAGTGGGTCGCGGTGGGTCTGGACGATGCAGGCGTCGGGGAAGACCGTCAGGATGGCGTCGAGGGCGAACAGGTGCGCGGGGGCCTTGAGCACCCAGTGGTCGGCCCGCACGTAGAGCGACAGGTGCTGGAGCTGGCGGCGGAACTCGCGGTACGACGCGACGAGGTCCTGCTCCGCCAGCCAGTCGAAGTAGCCCGGCACGTCGAACAGGAACGCGAGGTACGCGGCGACGAACCGCTGCGCGAACAGGTCGTTGCACTCCTCGGGGTCCTCGGCGTCGAAGGCGTGCGCGGCGGCGATCCGGGGGGCGACGGCGTTGAAGGCCGCGATCCCCTTGCGGACCCGCGCGATCCTCGGGTCGGTGTAGCGGGTCTCGGGACGGGGCGGGGGCGACGGCTCAAACGCCTCCCAGAACAGGAGCGTCCGGCCGGCGGGGTCCTGCGACATCAGCCGGTGCAGGAACGTCGTCCCGCTCCGGGGCAGCCCGGTGATGATAAGTGGCCGACGGACCGGCACATCCTCGATCTCCGGGTGCCGCTTCAGGTCGTCCCGAGTAGCGCAGGTGATTGACCAGCAATCGGATGCAGTTCTCGCGGAAGAAGATCCGGCCGAACGTGTGCGTCTGCCCCTGCGCCTCGAACGCCGCGACCAGCGCCCGCAGGCCCTCGCGGACGGTCCCTTCGCCCCAGTCCGAGAGCCCCGCCCGGCGCTCGGCGGCAGCCACGATCGACCCGACCTCCAGCCCGGGCCGGCGCACCCCGACCCGTCCCAGAGCCCCGCCGACCCCGTTGAGCACCCGCATCCAGGGCGGACGATGCGGGCGATCCCAGATCGGTTCCTGAGTCGCCTCCCCGCTTGCCCCCGGGCCGGAGCCGGATGGGCCAGTCTCGACCACCATGACACCCCCTTCCCTCGTTTATAGCAATTCGCCTATCTTGTCACGTCCGTCCGCGAACTGCAAACCGGATCATTCCCCCGGCCATCCGGGCGCGCTATGATCGGCCGGCGGGTCCATCGGGCCGGTTTGGGGGGCGAGCGATGATGAGGGCATCCGGGGTCGGGCTGGCCGGGTTGGCGACGTTCCTGCTGGCGGCCGGCTTCGAGCCGGCGCCGATCCGATCGCGAGGGGGCGCCTCCGCCCCGGTCCCGCGCCGAGGTCGAGGCGGTGCTCGGCCCGTCGCCGCCCTCGTCCGGTCGCCCGCCCCGGCCGCTCCGGATCGTGCTGATCGACGGGCCGAAGGACCACGGCGTCGACGAGCATGATTATCCCGCCTGGCGGGGCCGATGGGCGACCCTCCTGGGGCGCGCCGAGGGGGTCACGGTCGGCACGGCGAGCGGATGGCCGTCGCCCGACGACCTGGCGAGGGCCGACGTGCTCGTCTGGTACTCGGCCAACCCGTCCTGGACGGCCGACAAGGGCCCGCAGCTCGACGCCTTCCTCGCGAGGGGAGGGGGGATGGTCTACATCCATGCCGCGATCATCGGCCGACCGGCCCCCGAGGCGCTGGCGCGTCGGATCGGGCTGGCGTGGCGCGACCGGCAATCGAAGTTCCGCCACGGCGCGCTCGACCTGGCCTTCCCCGCGGCCGACCATCCGATTACCGCCGGCTTCCGCGGCCTCCACCTGGTCGACGAGAGCTACTGGGACCTGGCCGGCGACCCGTCGGGCCTCGCGGTGCTGGCCACCGCCGTCGAGGACGGCGAGCCTCGGCCCCTGATCTGGGCCCGCCAAGAGGGCCGGGGGCGCGTCGTCGTGTCGATCCCGGGGCACTACTCCTGGACGTTCGACGACCCATTGTTCCGGGCCCTGCTGCTCCGCTCGATCGCCTGGACGGCCGGCTCGCCGGCCGGTCGCTTCCGCCATCTCGCCACCCTCGGCGCCCGGATCGCCGACGGGGACTGAGGCTCGGATCATGAGATTCCGATCCACGACGCGCACGATGATGGCCCTGGTCGCCGGCGACGGCCGTCCTGGCGTGGATGGCGGTCGCGGCCTGGAGGGTCCGATCCGATCCCGGATGCCGATACATCGTCCATTTCTGGGAGCTCGTGGACGGCCCGGACGATGTCCCGACGGTGACGCGGTCGGTCTGCGGCGCCCCGTTCTGGCCGCAGTATGGGAGGAGGCTGCTGGGCCTGCCCTGGCCCGGCTCGTATCGATGCGTTTGCGATGCTCTCGACCCCGGGTATTGCGAATTCGGCATGCTGCGCCCCGGGGGCCTCGAATGCCATCGCTATCGATTGGTTGGCACGCGGGCCGTCCCGCGGGAGGACGAGTCGATGGTCCGGGCCTCGCTCCAGAGCCTCAGGACGATCGGCCTTCCCGACACCCCCGAAAGTATCCTCCCGCCCGGCCCGTGACGTCCCATCGAAAAGCCCGCCTAAGAGCGTCTAACACTACCCCGATTCCCGGGGTTCGACTCAGTAGTCCTGAACGAGAGCGAAGCGTGGGACGGTCTCGATCGCCTTGTCTTCCAGGTCCGACGGTCGAAACCCACGAGGTCTTCGACAGAGCAATCGATGCTTCAGGGCTTCAAGTAGGGGTAAAGTGAGGCGCTCATAGGCCCAATCGCCCACGAAGACGAAACGACGGCCGGGGAACCACCGAAGCATGACCGCCAGGAGCCGGATCATGTGCTGGGCCGGGGTGCGGTGCCGGCGCCGCTGGTCGCGGTCGGCTTCTTCGGACTGGTAGAGGGCGACCAGGACGGGCAACGCCCACGGGCGATTGGCGAAGGGGAGGCGGACGAGCACGGCGAGCACCACCCACTTGTGGCCGTACCGCCATGCGGTGTAGGCGCGAGACGCGCACGGGATCACGATGCCTCGCCTTGCCGTAGACGTGGGTCCGGGATGAGCGACGACCGTATCATCGCCCGCCAGGACGATCGGGGCCTCTCCGGGCAGCAGCGCCACGAGGGGCCGGGCCAGGGGGCAGGCCAACGGGCTCATCGACCAAGGGGCGCGGGAAAGGCGCGGCGGTAGCTCGGCGCATCGCCCGGGGCGAGCGCCCCTGCGGTGCGGAGGAGGTTCGCGACGGTGCGCCGGCCGGCGGTGAGGATCGCGGCGCCGAGGGGCACCAGGAAGCGGTGATAGGTGGGCTGCGTAGAGGCGGGTGCAAAGGGGCCGAGCAAATCCAGGGAAGCATCAGGCAGGATGGGCATGGGTCCGTCCTCGATCGGTAATATTAAGAAGCGCGTTCAACGTCTCATGCTACCGTCGAGGCGGACCCAAAAACTGCACAAGTCGAGCTCAGGCTCACCGTGGCGGCCGGAGGCCGATGACTGACAAGTGATCACCGCCGCCGGGCGTGATATACTGGGACGATCGGAATGGCCCGGGGACGGATCAAGGGTTGGGAGGGGCGGGGGGCGCGATGGCCAAACACATCTTCGTGACCGGCGGCGTGGTTAGCTCTTTGGGCAAGGGGCTCACCTCGGCGTCGATCGGCATGCTGCTGGAGCATCGCGGGCTGCGGGTCCGGCTCCAGAAGTTCGACCCGTACATCAACGTCGACCCGGGGACGATGAGCCCCTACCAGCACGGCGAGGTGTACGTCCTCGACGACGGCGCCGAGACCGACCTCGACCTCGGCCACTACGAAAGGTTCACCGAGGCCCCGCTGACCCGCGACTGCAACTATACGACCGGCAAGATCTACCTGTCGGTCATCCAGAAGGAGCGCGAGGGGACGCACTACGAGGGGCGGACCGTCCAGGTGATCCCGCACATCACCGACGAGATCAAGGCGGCCGTGAGCCGCCTGGCCGGCGACGATGTCGACGTCGTGATCACCGAGATCGGCGGCACCGTCGGCGACATCGAGGGGCAGCCGTTCCTGGAGGCGATCCGCCAGTTTGCCCTGGACGTCGGCCGCGAGAACTGCCTGTACATCCACCTGACCTGGATCGTCCACCTCAAGGCGGCCGGCGAGCTGAAGACCAAGCCGACGCAGCACTCCGTCGGCGCCCTGCGGCAGATCGGCATCCAGCCCGACATCCTGATCTGCCGCACCGAGCACCCGATCAGCGGCGACGACAAGGACAAGATCGCGCTGTTCTGCAATGTCGAGAGGCGCGCCGTCATCGAGGAGCGCGACAAGGAGTACAGCATCTACGAGGTGCCGCTGAGCCTCGTGCAGAACGGCCTCGACGACCTCATCGTCAAGCGGCTCGGCCTGAAGGCGGGCCCGCTCGACATCGGCGACTGGCGCGAGCTGGTCGACCGCATCCGGCACCCCGACGCCGAGGTCCGGATCGCGGTCGTCGGCAAGTACATGAAGCACCGCGACGCGTACAAGTCGGTCTACGAGGCGCTCGACCACGCCGGGATCGCCAACCGGGCGCGGGTGATGGTCCAGAGGGTCGAGGCGGAGGAGGTCACCGGCGGGGGCGCCGAGGCGATCCTGGCCGGGGTCGACGGCATCCTCGTCCCCGGCGGGTTCGGCATGCGGGGCGTCGAGGGGAAGATCGAGGCGATCCGCTACGCCCGCACCCGCTGCATCCCGTTCTTCGGCATCTGCCTGGGCATGCAGTGCGCCACCGTCGAGTTCGCCCGCAGCGTGCTCGGCCTCGACGACGCCAACAGCACCGAGTTCGACAAATCGACGCAGCACCCGGTCATCGCGCTGATGGAGGACCAGTCGTACGTCCGCCAGCGCGGCGGGACGATGCGGCTGGGGTCGTGGCCCTGCGCCCTGTCGGCCGACAGCCTGGCGCAGCGCGCCTACGGCGTCGACACGATCCACGAGCGGCACCGGCACCGCTACGAGTTCAACAACACGTACCGCAAGCCGTTCGAGGACAACGGCTTCCTCCTGACCGGCCTGAGCCCCGACGGCGCCCTGGTCGAGATCATCGAGTGGCCCGACCACCCGTGGTTCCTGGCCGTGCAGTTCCACCCCGAGTTCAAGTCGAAGCCGACGCAGGCGCACCCGCTGTTCCGCGACTTCGTCGCCGCCGCGCTCGACCGCCGCGAGGGGAGCCGCACCGCCGAGTTCGAAGTCCGCTGAGAGGAGATGGACCGATGGCGACCGCCGTCCAGGAGAAGGAGAAGACCGGCCGACAGGCCCCCGCGGACACCAGACTGCTCTTGCGCGGGATCCGATGGAGCACGTACCGGGCGATCCTCGACGACATCGGCGACAGCCGTCTCCGTCTCACCTACGACCGCGGGAGGCTCGAACTCATGTCGCCCGGCCGCGAGCACGAAGTGTATTCCGATTACTTCAGCTCCCTGTTCGATATCCTCTGCGAGGAGCTGGAGATCCCGATCGGTGCCGGGGGCTCGACCACGCACCGGCGAGACGACCTGGAGAAGGGGTTGGAGCCGGATCGGTGCTTCTACGTCCGCAACGAGGCGCGGATGCGTGGCCGGATGGAGCTCGACCTGACCCGAGATCCGCCCCCCGACCTGGCGATCGAGATCGACATCACTAGCAGCTCGATCGATCGCATGGCGATCTATGCCGCGCTGGGCGTGCCCGAGGTCTGGCGGTACGACGCCGAGGCGCTCCAGGCTTATCACCTCCAGCCCGACGGGACGTATGCCCTCGCCGAGACGAGCCTGAGTTTCCCCTGGCTACCCCTGGCCGAGGTCGCCCGATTCATCGAGCTCGGCCCGACGATGGACAAGTTGAGCTGGCTCAGGTCGGTCCGCGCCTGGGTGCGGGAGCACGTCGTCCCCCGCGCCCGGGGGCAGGCGGGGGGGCCGTGAAGGACGACAGCCGATGGACCTGATCGCGCGGCACTACGAGACGACGGACTGGGTCCGCCTGACGATCGAAGGCGGGATGATCGCCGACCTCGCGCCGGCCGGAGGGCCGAGGAGCCTTCGGACGAGGACGAGTGGGTCGCGCCGGCCTTCTGGGACATCCAGACCAACGGCCGCTGGGGGATCTCGTTCTCGGACCCGGGCCTGACCGTCGACCAGGTCGCGCGGATCGTGCGGGCGCACGACGCGATGGGGACCGCGCGTCTCTGCCCGACGTTGATCACGGCGCCCCTCGACGACATGAGGCACGGCGTCCGGACGATCGCCGCGGCGTGCGAGGCGTCCCCCGACGTCGCGGCGCGGGTCGCCGGCATCCACCTGGAGGGGCCGTACATCTCGGAGGTGGACGGCTACCGCGGCGCGCACCCGCGCGGGGCGGTCCGCGACCCCGTCCCGGACGCTCTCCGCGCGCTGCAGGACGCCTCGGGGGGGCGGGTCGTCCTGATGACGCTGGCGCCCGAGCGGCCGGGGGCGATCGAATTCATCCGCGAGGCGACGGCAATGGGCGTGGCGATCGCGCTGGGGCACACCGCCGCCGACGGCGCCACCTTGCGCGCCGCCGCCGCGCGGGGCGCGGCTGAGCACGCACCTGGGCAACGGGATCGCCTCCCCCCTGCCCCGGCATCCGAACCCGATCTGGGAGCAGGCGGCGCTCGACGCCTTATCGGCGTCGTTCATCGCCGACGGCCACCACCTCGACGCGAGCACGCTCCGCGTGCTGGTCCGCGCCAAGGGGCCCGGCCGCACGATCCTGGTCAGCGACGCCAGCCCGCTGGCCGGCCTCCCGCCGGGCCGTTACGGCGACTGGGCCGTCGACCCGTCGGGCAAGGTCGTCGTGGCGGGCACACCCTACCTGGCCGGCTCGAACCAGGCGCTCGACGTCGGCCTGAGCGCCCTCCTGGCCGCGACCGACCTCGCCCTGCCCGAGGCGATCGCCACCGTCACGACCAACCCCGCCCGCCTCCTCGGCCATCCCGAGCCGTCGCTCGGACTCGGCCGCCCTGCCGACCTCGTCGCCTTCCGCCTCCGCGGCTGCGCCGGCTTCGAGTTGCGGCGGACGTGCGTCGGCGGCTCATGGACCGTCGCGTCTCCATGAGTCTTCGACGGGCGGCGCCCGCCCGACGGAGACGGCGGGTCAGTCCTCGGCGGGCCACCAGGCGTTGATGAGGCGGGTCAGGTGCGCGACCTTCTGGGGGTCGCGGGCGGCGAGGTCGCGGGTCTCGAACGGGTCGGAGGCGAGGTCGTAGAGCTCGGCGGAGGCGCCGGGCGTGTTGCGGGGCGCGGGGAGGATCAGCTTGTCGTCCCCGGCGACGGCCCAGCGGTAGCGGAGGCTGGAGGCCGGGCGGTGGATGTCGACGGCGTTGTGAGTGAAGATCTCGCCGAAGATCGCCCCGCGGCGTGCGACGGCGGCCGCGTCGTTGAGGTCGACGCCCTGCATCTCCGGCGTCGGCTTCAGCCCGGCGGCGGCGAGGATCGTCGGCGCCAGGTCGATCGAGACGACCGGCCGGTCCGACGACCCGGGCCGGACCTTGCCCGGCCAGCGCACGAGGATCGGCGTCCGCAGGCCGCCGTCGTAGGGCGACTGCTTCGACTTCGGCGCGTAGCGGTCGGCGGCCGGGTCCTGAATCCAGCCGTTGTCGGCGAGGTAGACGACCATCGTGTCGTCGGCGAGCCCCGCGGCGTCGAGGTGGTCGAGCAGGCGCCGCAGGTCTCGTCGAACCACTCGCACATCGCCCAGTACTTGGCGACCTCCAGCGCGGGGGCCTTGTCGCGGTACTTGTCCAGGAGCCGGGCGGGCGGGTTGTGCGGCGAGTGGGGCATCATCGGCGCGTACCAGAGGAAGAAGGGCTTGCCGTCGCGGGCCGCCGCGTCGATGAAGTCGAGGACCGGCTGCATCGTCTGGCGGCCGATCTTCAGCCCCTCGTCGCCGTGCCGGCCGCCCCGGTCGGGGTCGCCGTGGGTCATGCCCTCGGTGAACCCGCCGTGGCGGTAGTTCCCGCCCCACCACTTGCCCGACTGGAAGCTGACGTAACCCTTCCCGGCCAGCAGCCTCGGGAGCGTGGGGACCGCGTCGAAGAAGCCGATCATCTCCCGCGTCTGCGCAGGAAGGTCGGGTCCCGGCCGGCGGCCCGCGCCGCCTCGCCGGTCGGCAGGGGCGGCTCGTTGCTGGTGAACTTGTGCTGGTGGGCGTACAGCCCGGTGAGGATCGACGCCAGGCTCGGCGAGCAGAGGCTCGACGGCACGTAGCCGCGGCGGAACGTGAGGCCGCCCGCGGCGAGCCGGTCGAGGTTCGGGGTGCGGATGTGCGGGTGGCCCATGAACGAGTAGTCGGTCCAGGCCATGTCGTCGCCGATGATCAGCACGACGTTCGGCCCCCGATCGGCCGCCGGGGCGGTATGGGCCATGCACAGCAGCGCCGCCGCCGTCGCGAGGACGAGTCGCCTTCGGGTCAGCATCGCTGGTTACTCCAGGCGTGGGGTCGCGCGGGGCCGGCGGCGGGCGATCCATCGTCGTGCCCCGGTGGGCCCAATGGGTTCAATAGGAGTCGGCCGAGATGACCTCGCCCCCCTGCGTCGTGCTCAGGGCCCGCCAGGTGAGGACGTTGATCGAGCTCTTGGTGAAATGGACGCTCCCGTCGCACATCAGCGCGTTGGCCCCGCCCGGGTGGAAGCTCCGCGCCGCGTTGAACGACGGGTTGTTGACGTTGCACGGCGGGTTGGTCAGGTAGGGATACACGCAGGCGCCCGGGACCTGGTCCGGGATCGGGGAGTTGGGCGGCGTATAGGCCATGAACATGCAGCCGTTCTGGTCGTCGTTGTACAGCGAGCCCCGGTGATCGATGCCGAACATGTTCGTCGAGGTCGTCACGCCATTGGGCGCGCCGACGATCACCTCGCTCATCAGCAGCGTGTTGCTCGTGCCGTCGGTGATATCCCGGTTGGCGAAGGAGCGATCGAGCGCGAACGGGGCGCCGAGGAAGGGGACCGCGGGGCCGGGTACGGGGCCATTCGCGTAGGGGTTCTGGGCGGGCCTGCCGGCCTGGAAGTAATGCATGTTGCCCCAGTTCGCCATGTAGTTGCCCAGGTGGAACTTGAACCCCGCGGCGTTGACGACCCCGGCATTCGGGTCGGTGGGGCAGAGGTACACCGAGACCTCGATGGTCAGCGCGGTCGCGTTGCCGTTGCTGCCGTCCGAGTACGCCAGGCTGAAGTTGACCGCGTTCGCGATGCTGGTCTGCTCGATGTAGGGGAGGATCGAGAAGGCCCAGGTCCGACGATGGTTGCCCCCGCCCGAGTCACCCAGATACCCGGGATCTCCCGTGGGACGATTGATCCCCTGGCGGCCGATCGGGAACGAGCCGAGTTGGTCGTGATAGTTCTGCATGCTGAGGCCGAGCTGCTTCAGGTTGTTGACGCACTGCGACCGCCGCGCCGCCTCGCGGGCCGCCTGCACCGCCGGCAGCAAGAGCGCGATCAGGACCGCGATGATCGCGATCACCACCAATAGCTCGATCAAAGTGAAGCCGCGACGGTTCCGAAGCATGGCGTGCCTCCTATCGGGGGAGTGGGACCGATCAGTACGAGTCGGCGGAGACGACCTCGCCCTGGTTGATCGAGCCGATCGCCCAGATCGTGTTGACGTTGGTGCTGTCCTTGAGGAAGCGGACCGACCCGTCGCACATCAGCACGCTGGCCCCGCCGGGGTGGTAGCTCGACAGGCCGAAGGCGCCGCCCGAGTTCTGCGCGCCCGCGGTCTCCCACATGCAGCCGGGGCCCTTCGGGTTGGGCGCCAGGTTGATCGTGCCCCGCGAGAACCCCGAGAGCGCGAACGCCCAGTCTTCCCCCTGCTCCTCGTAGATGCTCCCGCTGCCGGCCGCCGCCGCCTGGTAGGCCGAGTAGCATTGCTGGAGCCAGTTGAGGAAGGCGTTGTTGGCGTTCCCCGCGGGCAGGTTGAACGCGGCCGTCCCCCGGGCGCCGACCGAGGTCGCCATGTCGGCGGTCCAGTAGATGTCCGAGCGGATCGTCTTGACCTTGTTGATGCCGCTGCCGATCAGCCACTCGCCGAAGGCGACCGTGTTGCTCGTCCCGTCGATGACGTTGCGGATGCCGATGGCCGGGCCGCGCTGCATGAACGGGCCGTTGGGGGGCGCGGCGCCGCCCTGGACGTAGTCGATCTCCAGAGTCGACCCGTACGAGGCGAAATAGCTGTCGCCCGGCGCGGGGAAGGCCTGACCGACGATCCGGTTGACGTTCCAGCTCGGCGGGGGCTGCGACGGGCAGAGGAACACGCTCACCCGCGTGTCGCACACCGTGGAGTTGGCGGCGTAGCCGTAGGAGTCGACCGAGTTGAAGCTGGCGTAGGAGAAGTTCGCGGCGTTGTACAGCGCCTGCTGCTCCAGGAACTGGAGCATGAACGCCT
Organism: uncultured Planctomycetaceae bacterium; assembly: GCA_963708145.1. Lineage (GTDB taxonomy): Bacteria > Planctomycetota > Planctomycetia > Isosphaerales > Isosphaeraceae. Next base: position 3,406,343 of record OY970189.1, read on the forward strand.
GGGGTCTGCAGCCCGCATTCTGCACCATCTGCTTGGTCGTGGCCGAGAAGGTGGGCAGGCCGCCCGGCGGGAAGCAGTCGTTGGCCTGGTGGTAGTTGTGCAGCGCCAGGCCGATCTGCTTCAGGTTGTTGATGCACTGAGACCGCCGGGCCGCCTCGCGCGCCGCCTGGACCGCCGGCAGGAGCAGGGCGATCAGCACGGCGATGATCGCGATCACCACCAGCAGCTCGATCAAAGTGAAGCCGCGACGTCCGTGAGAATCCATGGGTCGATCTCCGAGATGAGTAATCCGACGATGGACACCGGTCCGACGTGGGTTATCGCGGTTCGCGTGAGGTGGACGTGTGACGAGAGAGGGCGAGAGTAAGCCCTGAGCCTCGCGCTCATTTCATCTCGAGCGGACAGTCGAATGTGTCGCGGGCACCCTCCTTGGTCTCCCCCGGTGAGCGTGCTCCGGACGTCGTGCCGGGCGGGGTTCAGCTCCTGGGCCCCTCCGAGATAACCGCCCCGGGACCTCTGGAATAAGTCCGGCCCATTGTGTATACAAGAGCCTAAGGAGTGCCGACAGTCCAGTCAACCAAAAAGTCGAGATCGTGGAAACGAAGGTTCAGCGGCCGGTCTGATCCACCGATGTCGTGAAGAGGAAGCGCGTTGCGGCCTGGATTGTGATCGTTCGAATCGGCCCCGATCCCGGGCCCGGGCCGCTTCGGGGCCTTGAGCGGCGCGAGCCCATCGCAACGACGTGTCCCCTCGTCCCGGTCTTCAGGTTTTTTCCCGGGCGACGCCCCCTCGGGCGGCCGGGCGGTCAAATCGTAGCGAGGTCGATCTTGATGAATCCCGATGACTCGGGGAACGGATCGCTTCGGAGATTTCCCCCGGAGCCGCCGGCGATCTCGTTGGCCCCGCCGCTGGTGGAGCGGGTCTACGAGGACCTGCTCCGCAAGATCCTGACCGGCCAGCTCCCGCCCGGGACCCCGTTGCGCGAGGTCGTGCTGGCGCGGCAGATGGGCGTCAGCCGGACCCCAATCCGCGAGGCGATCGGCCGGCTGACCGAGTACGGGGTGGTCGAGACGCGGCCCAACCGCTCGGCGGTGGTGCGCCGGCTGACCTGGGCCGACCCGGGTTACATCCACGAGATGCGCGAGGCGCTGGAGGGCCGGGCCGCCGAGCGCGCCTGCGGCCGGCTCACGCCCGCCGACTTCGGCCGGCTCGACGCGCTGGCCGAGGCGGCGCGCGACCCGCAGGGGCCCCACTTCTTCGCCGCCTTCGACGCCCACGACCTGGCGCTGCACCGCCTGATCGCGAAGCGCGCCGGCAACCCGCTCATGGAGCGCGAGATCCGCCGGCTCCAGGATCTCACCCTGCTGATCGAGCACCAGCTCGAGCTGGTCCTGATCGGCGAGCATCGCATCGAGGACGCGGACCGGAGGCACATGAAGCAGGTCGCCTTCGGCCAGCACGCGACGATCGTCGAGGCCCTGCGTGCGGGCGACGCGGCCGGCAGCCGCCGCGCCATGGTCGATCACCTCCGCGCCAGCTGCGAGCTCCTAACGCGGCTCATGCCGAAATCACACTGGTGAGGCCGCCACGTAGTGCTGAGTGGGCAAGTCCCAGGATCATTGAGCCGCCTGCGAGGCAGCCGGTAGGCCACCTCACGGGGCAATGGTTGCCGATCCGGTTCGCGCCTCCGCAGGGCGTGGAACCGGACCTGGCCGGCGTCGAGATCGACCGCAGCTCGGACCAACCGATGGGGCCACGAGGCGTCCACCTCAAACCGCCGCCCCAGCAACTCGACGGCCCCCCGCTCGCCAGTTCGCCTCAGGTAGACGATCCGCCCGCGGGGCTGCGCCTGCAGGTCCGGCTGCCAGCCTTCGGGCAACGGTCGGCGAGGCGGGGTCGCCTCGATCCGCGCCGCGGCACGCACCCGGCATGCGGCCACGTAGCGACTCGAGCAGGCCGCAAGCCCCTCCAGCGACTCGTGCGTGAGCCGTGCCCAGACCTTGGCTTGCCAGCGGCCGTTGAGGCTCTCGATCGCCGCCTGGGACCCGGTCTCGCGGGGCGAACACCGGCACGACCCCCAGCCCCAGGCACACCCGCATGACCCGGCCGACGACGTCCTTGTGCTGATGCGCCCCCGGGAAGATCGTGTCGTTGCCGAACTGCGCTACCCCGGCAGCCCGTCGGCCCGCCAGCGCTGGACGATGGCCTCGGCGGCCGCCTTGGCGGTCACCGCGGCCATCGGCCACGAGCTGACCAGACCGCCGTGCAGCGAGGTGGCGTCGAGGAACTCGACCTGCGGCCCTCCCTTGATGACCAGCCCCTCGACGATGTCGAAGCTACCCAGTTCCGCGCGCCGGTCGGCGACGTCGGAGGAGATATACCACCCCGGAGGGGGCGCGGGGCGGCGGACCCTGCGATGGCCATCCAGGGCCCCGCGGCGGTCGAGGATGCGGTCGATCGTGCTGACCGCCGGGGCGGCTCGCTCGCCCCCGGCCAGCAGGGCATCGCGGATCGCACGTGCGCCGAACTCGCCCAGGTCGCTGGCCCCTTCAATTCGCGGCGGAGGCCCAGCACGAGGTCTTCCAGCTCCTGCGCGGAGCGGTTGACCGGCCGGGCCGGCCCGTCGGGGCGGTCCGCCCAGTCGACGCGGTCGAGCCGCTGCGAGCCGGCCCGCGCCATCCAGAGCTGGACGGTGGACAGGGCGACCCCGAAGCGGCGGGCGACCTCGCGCAACGGGTCCCCTCGGCGGACGGCGGCGACCATCTCACGGCGACGTTCCTGGATACGGTTTTTGAGCCGCGGGAACCTCCGATCTCTCGGTTCGTATGAAAATATCACCTGTTTTGACTGATCGGGAGTCACTGGGACACGACTGACCGGGTGATCCTGGGACTCGTCCGCTGAGTGCTGAGTGGCCAAGTGCCAATACATCCCGGTCAGAGTTGTGCCAGAACATCCCGGTCGCGGAACGGATACATTCGCTCGGAACCCCGTCTCATTCCGGAGGCTGAGCTCGACTTGTGCATATTCTGAGTTCTATGCGGCCGGCGCTAGTGGTGCGTCACTCTCTGACTTCCGGGTAAGATCACCCCCTGACAAGTGGACTTCCCCATGAATGGCGAGCGCCCTGAAAAGAGCGTAAGCTCAACGTGAAGAGGTCACCGATGGCGAGGCAGAGGCGAACGTTCACCCGCGAGTTCAAGGTCGAGGCCGTCAAGCGCGTCACCGAGCAGGGCAGAAGCCTGGCCGAGGTCGCCCGCGACCTCGACCTCAGCGAGAGCATGCTCCGGAGTTGGGAGCAGGCCCTGGCCGCCGACGGCGCGCAGGCATTCCCCGGCAAGGGTCACCTCCCGGCCGTCGACGAGGAGCTGCGCCGGCTCCGCGCCGAGAACCAGCGGCTCCGCATCGGGCGCGAGATCTTAAAAGAAGCGACGGCCTTCTTCGCCAAGGAGTCGTCGTGAGGTATCAATTCGTGGAAGGCCACCGTGACCGCAGGCCGGTCCGGCTGATGCGCGCGGTGCTCGGCGCCTCGCCCGGCGGCTATTACGGCTGGCGGCGGCCTCCGAGCCCGCGACAGGGGCGGCGCGACGCCCTGGTCGCCGCCATCAGGGCGGTCCACGCCGAGTCCAAGGCCCGCTACGGCAGCCCGCGGACCCGCGCCGAGCTGGTGGCGCGGGGCCGGCCCTGCAGCGTCAACACGGTGGCCCGGCTGATGCGCCGGCACGGGGTGGCGGCCAAGACCAGGCGGAAGTTCCGCTGCACCACCGACTCGGACCACGGCCGCCCCGCGGCCGAGGACCTCGTGGGCCGTCAGTTCGAGCCTGCGGCGGCGAACCGCACCCGGACGGCCGATATCACCTATATCCCGGCGCGCGAGGGTTGGCTGTACCTGGCGGCGGTGGAGGAGCTGCACTCGCGCAAGATCGTCGGCTGGGCGATGGGCGAGCGGATCGACAGCCGGCTGGTCGTCGGCGCCCTGGAGATGGCCGTGGCGCGGCGGCTGCCGGTCGCGGGCCTGGTCGCCCACTCGGACCGGGGTAGCCAGTACGCCAGCGAGCACTACCAGCGGCTGCTGGCGGCCCATGGGATCACCTGCAGCATGAGCCGTCGCGGTAACTGCTGGGACAACGCGCCGATGGAGTCGTCCTTCGCGAGCCTCAAGAAGGAGCTGGTCCACGGCGCGGAATTCGCCACGAGGGAGCAGGCACGGGCCGAGATCTTCGAGTACATCGAGGTGTTCCACAACCGGGTCCGGCGTCATTCGGCGTTGGGCTACCTGTCCCCGGATGAGTACGAGCGAGCCGCGTAGCCTTTAACCCCGCGCTCACCATTCGTGGGGAAGTCCAGTCAAGAGGCGGGTAGTTTCACGCACCCTATGAAAAGGTCCAAGGGGCGGGGCCGCTCAGGGTTCGGGCTTCTGGAGGTTCTCCTCGATGATCTTGAAGAAGTCATCGTCGCTGATCTGGACGGCGGGCTTGCTCGACTTGCGAACCTCCTCGGGGAGGCTGTCGCCGAAGTCCCCCTCGTCCTCGGGGGCCGTCTCCTCCTCGGCCTCCTCGCCCTCGCCCTCGCCGGGCCCGACGCTCTTGGGCCCGTGGCGGCGGGGGGGCCGGGCCCGGTCCTCATCGGTGTCGATGCCGGCCAGTTCCAGGAGCGAGTGCCGCTTCTTCACCTCGACGATGTCCTCGTCGAGGATGTTCTGGTGGCCCACGATGGCGCCGGGCCCGCCCGGCTCGTAGTCGATCGTGAACAGGTGGCTGGCGATCCCGACCTCATCGTCGGGCATCACGGTATGCACGGTGGAGATCGGCGCGCCGTTGATCGTCGTCCCGTTGGTGCTGCCGAGGTCGCGGATGTGCCAGGCACTGTTCTGGAACTGGAGCTTGCAGTGCTTGCCCGAGACGTTGGAGAAGTCGAGGCAGACGTCGCACGAGCCGCGGCGGCCCACCACGATCTCGGCCTTGCGGAGCGGGATCGGGTCGCCGCCGCCGACCGGCGTCAGGATGCCCAGGACCTTCGGTTGCGACGGCATGGAAAGGCCCTCATGTCGTTCAGGATAGGGGATGGTCCACGGGGATGTATGGCATCATGATACCGACCACGGTCGCGATCCCTCAAGAGGCATAATGATACCACGATGCCGGGTGCCCCCGCACGGCAAAAACCGGGAAGACCTGGCACCCTCGGGCGGGTTCGGATAGCCTCGGGCCTTCCGCTTCGAGCGTTCCCCGGTGATGGAGGCGACGACCATGCGATCCGACGGCGCGGGCGACCTGTCGCGGCGAGCGGTGCTGACTTCGGGCCTGGCGGCGGCCGGGGCCCTGGCGCTCGGAGGCCGGCTCCGGGCCGAGCCGGCCGGCTCGGCGCAACCCTATGGCCCATTTAAGATGGCGCTGCAGAGCTACTCGCTCCGCGGCCTGATGACCTTCGGCAAGCCCGACGTCGACAGGGCGCTGGCGGCCACCAAGGATCTTGGCCTGCATTACTGGGAGGCCTACCCGATGCACCTGCCGGCCACCTCCGACCCGACGGAGGTCGCCCAGTACAAGAAACGGGCCGCGGACGCCGGCGTGACAGTCCTCGGCCACGGCGTCAACCGATTTACCAAGGACGTGGCCGCCGCCCGCAAGCTCTTCGAGTACGCCAGGCTGATGGGCCTGGACTACTTGTCGGCCGACCCCGCCCCCGACAGCTTCGACGGCCTGGATAAGCTGGTCGAGGAATATGGGGTGGCCATCGGCATCCACAACCACGGGCCCGGGCACCGCTGGGGCAAGATCGACGACATCGCCGCCGCGATCAAGGACCACCACCCTAAGATCGGCTGCTGCATCGACACGGGCCACTTCCTCCGCGCCCGCGAGGACCCCGTCCGGGCCGTCGAGGTCTTCGGCAAGAGGGTCTACGGCGTCCATCTGAAGGACGTCAAGGACGGCGTGAAGTTCACGGTCCTGGGCAAGGGGGACCTCCGCACCGCCGCTTTGCTCAAGGCGCTGGCCGCGCAGGGCTACGACTCGAACCTCGCCCTGGAGTACGAGGAGCACCCCAACGACCCGATCCAGGAGATCCGCGACTGCCTGTCCGCCGTCCGCGAGGCGGCGGCCTCGCTCGGCAAGGCGTGACGTCCCATGCTCCCCCGAGTGCTCGAAACCGAGGCGATGGACACGCCCGAGGAGGCGCGCGACTACGACGCGATGGACCACCGCGCCGTCAACGCGCGGTTCGTCGCCGACTTCCTCGAGGCGCACGGGCCGTGCCGCGGCGGCGAGGTCCTCGACGTCGGCACCGGCACGGCCCAGATCCCGATCGCGCTGGGCCGCGCCGACCCGTCGGCGCGGGTGCTCGGGATCGACCTGGCCGCGGCGATGCTCGACCTCGGCCGGGCGAATGTCGCGGCGGCGGGCCTGGCCGACCGGGTCCGCCTCGCCCTCGGCGACGCCAAGGCGCTGGGGCTCGGTGCGGGGTCGTTCGAGGCGGTCATCAGCAACTCGATCGTCCACCATATTGCCGACCCCCTCGCCGTGCTGTCCGGGATGGCCAACCTCGTCGCGCCCGGCGGGACGCTCTTCGTCCGCGACCTGAGCCGCCCGGAGACGGACGCCGAGATCACCCGCCTCGTCGCCACCCATGCCGGCGGCGAGCCGCCTCGGGCACGCGCCCTGTTCGAGGCGTCGTTGCACGCGGCGCTGACCTTGCCGGAGATGCGCGACCTCGTCCGGGCCCTCGGCCTGCCCGACGAGGGTGTGGCCATGACGTCGGACCGCCACTGGACCTGGGTCTGGCGCAGGACGGGTTGAGGGCACTTCCATGCTGACGACCCCCGCCGCGCCCCGAGACGTCGCGATCCCCGCCGCCGACGGACAAACGCTCCGCGGCTGGCACTGGACCCGGCCCGACCCGAGGGGGGTGGTGGTCGTGTCGCACGGGTTCGGCGAGCACGGCGGCTGCTACCGGCACGTCGCCGAGTTCCTGGGCCCGGCCGTCGAGGCGGAGATCGTCGCGCCCGACCTGCGGGGCCACGGCCGCAGCCCCGGCCGCCGGGGCGTGGTCGGCCGCTACGACGAGCTGACGACCGACCTCCGCGCCGCGCTCTCCTGGGTCGCGACCGTCCGGCCGGGCCTGCCTCGGTTCGTGCTCGGCCACTCCAACGGCGGCCAGGTCGCGCTGCGGGTCGCGCTGGAGGACGGGGCCGGGCTGTCGGGCCTGATCCTGTCCAACCCGACGCTCCGCCTGGCGATGCGCATCCCGCGGCACAAGCTCATGGTGGGCCATCTCCTGCGCCGATTCGCCCCGCGCGTGACGCTCCGCGCAGCGATCACCGCCGAGCGGATGACGCGCGACCCCGAGATGCGGCATGCCCACCGGACCGACCCGCTCCGGATGGACCGGATCAGCGCCCCGTTGTTCTTCGGCATGGTCGAAGGAGGGCCCCTCGTCGCGGCCCGCGCCGCCGAGATCCGGGTGCCCTTGCTGCTCCTGATCGGCGCCTCCGACCCCGTCGTCGACGCCCGCGAGACGCTCAAGCTTTTCGAGCGCGCCGGCTCCCCCGACAAGGTCCTGATGACCTACCCCGACATGCTCCACGAGCCTCTGAACGAGATCGGTCGCGACCAGGTCCTCGCCGACCTCGCCGCCTGGCTCGCCCCCCGGCTCGTCCCCCGCCCGTCGTCGTAAATAGGACGCGGAGGGACGCGGAGAGGGCGGATTTCCGCCGATCTGATCCGCGCCGATCCGCCCGGCCCGCGTCCCTCCGCGTCCTATTCACGACGACGGGCGGGGGACGATGACGGCGGCCGGCCGGCGGGAGATGGCCTTGACCTGCCGGGATCGGCCATTACCATGATCGCCGCCTGGCGGTTGAGTCGTTCGAATGGATTCGAAACCCGCCCCGATCCCACCGGATTCGGATCGGGGGCCGGGACGCTCACGGGGCCCGCAGACGGCCCGGAATGGATCCCGCATGGCCCACGAACTGAACGAGGACATGGACCTGCTCCGCGTCATGGCGCCGCAGCTCAACGCCGCGACGGCGGAGGCCGGCGCCGTGGTGCAGGCGGTCGACCAGCTCCTCGGCGAGGAGCTGGCCATCGGCGTGTCGGCGGCGAGCCGGGCGTTCGACTCGCAGCCGGCGATGGGCGACGACGGCCGCGACCTGCTCGTCACGTCGCACCTGGCGTACGGCCGGGTGGCGGGGAAGAATCGGCTCTACGTCCTGAAGGCGACGCTCGAGACGAACGAGTGGAAGGAGCAGGTCACCAAGGTCGTCGCCGAGGAGCGGACCCCCTGGGCCTCCTGCGCGCGAGGTGAAGCTCCAGTCGTTCGCCATGCTGCCGGAGCTGCTCGGCAGCCTGGCGGCGCGGGTCGAGGAGGTCGCCACCCAGACCACGCGCACCGTCGAGCGGGTCCGCGACCTGCTCGACGCCATGCGGCAGCCGGCCGCGACCGGCCCCGCCGCGACCGAGGAGATCGTCCCGCTCCAGGAGCTCTCCATCCACGCCTCCCCCGCGCTGTTCAAGAGGCCGCGGGCGGGACGATCGTGAATCCGGGATGCCAGATTCAGATGCCAGATAGTGAATTTCAGGTATCAAATTTCAAATGCCGGATCTCGCATTTAAATTTTGACATCTAACATCTGGCATTCGGGGCGATGGGCCTCGGGGGAGGGCCGGCGTCCGTCCGCGTCACCTCGGGGGATCACGCCCTTCTTGATGATCAGGTTGCCGTAGAGTGCCGTCTCGCCGGTGGCGACGACGCCGAACGCCCTGCGGCGCGCTCGTCGAAGGCGACCCGCTCGACCCGCTCGACGCCGACGTGCCGCCCCTCGGCGCCGTCGAGGAGCCTCTGGAACTCGGCCCAGATCGGCGCGGGTTGGTCGGGCCGGTCGACCTGCTGCATGACCGCCGCGGGCTGCTCGACGAAGCCGTCGAGCGGGACGAGCTGCAAGATCGCCTCGAGGATCGCCGGCACGCCGTGGCCGTCGGCGCGGGCCAGCCGCCGGACGATCGCGACGGCCGGGAAGTTGGCGTCGGCCAGCACGAGCACGCCACCGTGCCCCATCTCGGCGACCAGGCTCAGCAGCGCGGGGGGAGGATCGGCGGGATGCCCTTGAGCATGGGCGTCCCCTGGGTCGGGACCCGTCGTCGACGTCCCGAGCATTACAACCGCCCGGGCCCGGGATTACAACCGCCCGGGCCCGGGCGCACCACCCCCCGTCCCCGCCATCGACCGAATCACGGATGCCAATCCGTCGGTTCATGGATTTCTTTCCGGGTTGCGGGAGCCATCCCCGCGCGAACTGTCGCTGATTTCCTTGTCGGCTCCCCGAAGAGAGCCGGACTTCTGCCGCAAGGGTACGACCACGGTGGTCGTCTCGGGCCCCCTCCGCCCGATCCAGGAGATCCGACGATGGGTTCTCGACGCCGCACGTCCTGCACCCCGCACGAGGCCCCCCCCGCCGCCGACGCGGACCGTCGCCGACCTGCCCCGTCGCGGGGCGAATCGACGTCCCACCCGGCCCTCGAACCGATCCGATCGCCGCGGCCCGGGGTTCAATCCCTCATGAATGCTTGCTGCCAGAAGAACAATCGTCGAGGGGATCGGGTGCGTTTGGTCATGCTCACGCTGGTCCGCCTGTCGTGGTTCGTGGTGCTGGGGAGCGTGGCGGCCGCGGTCGCGGTCGGCCGCTATTACGTGCCCGAGGAGCGCCAGTTCCGCCGCGCGGCGGTGGCGGCACGGGAGGTCAATGGGTATCTCGTCGGCGACGCGGCGCCCGGGTGCCGCTTCCTCGACCCCGAGACCGGGCGATACTCGCGGATGACGCTCCCCGACGGCGATTCGCTCCTGTTCGCGCAGGCGACGCCGTGGCGCGACGACCGGGGGCGTTCGCAGGTGGTCGGCCGCTGGATGGGCCGCGACGGCCGCCACGGCGACGCGCGGGGCTTCGGGCTGGCGCGATACAGCTATCCTTCCGGCGCGGTGCTCGACCGCATCCCGGTCGAGGTCGCCCCGGCGGCGGCGCCGACCTGGTTCCCGGACCTGTCGGCGCGGCTGATCTACGCGGGGACCGACGGCCAGCTCTACCGGATCGCCTTCGAGGACGAGGCCGGCCGGCCGGCGGGGCGGGACGAGGTGATGCGGCCCGTGCCGCTGTCGTGGCAATGCACCCCGCCGGGAGTGGACCGCGTCCACCTCGAGGACCCCTCGTTCATGACCGTCCCGGGCCTGCGGGGCCGGCTCGTCGTCGCGCTCCGCCGCCAGGCCGACCTGCCCGACGGGCGCGTCTTCTTCCCCTCGGAGATCTGGTGGCTCGAGCTCAACCCGCGGGCCACGGCGATCGTGGCGGCCGGTCGGCTCACGGTCCCGGCCGGCGAGACGGACCCCTTGGGCGGCGTCGAGGAGCGCATGCCCAGCATCGCCGCCACCCCGGACGGCACGCCGGTGCTCGCCTACCTGAGCCGCCCGAAGGGCCGTCACGACTGGCAGATCCGCCTCGCCCCCGTGACGACCGACCCCGAGACCCGGTCGCCGCGGGCCGCGGCGGCGGACAGCCTCCTGATCGCCGAGAGCAGCGCGGCCGTCGCGCCCACCTTCTCGTCCGACGGCCTCTGGCTCAACGGCGTCATCCTGCCCGAGCGGTCGCGGGCCGAGGCCGAGCGGTTCTCGGTCGTCGAGGCCCTGCAAGCGACCGGGCCGGCACGCCTGGCGCGGGGCCAGGAACCGGGCCCGATCCCCGCGGACCCGGTCGCCGAGGGCAAGCGGGACGACCCGAGGAAGGTCGTCCGGTCGCCCCGGCAATCCTGACCCATCCCGATTGATTCAGCGCGAATCGCCGTCCGCCTTCTCCCGGACCTCGGCGGGCCGGGGCGATGGGTCGCCGGTCATCTCGACCTTGCGGGCGCGGAAGGCGGCGGCGAGCAAGGAGGCGGTCGCCTCCGGCGAGAATCCCTCGACGACCGCCACGTCGGCGCCGCGGCGATCGACCGCGAGGAGGGGCACCGCGACGGGCCGGCGATTGGGTTCATCGCCGCGGGGCAGCAGCGCGGCGGCCTTGCTCGCCTGGAGGCGGCCGTAGCCGCGCGCGAACTCCTCGGCGTCGCCCTCGGTGTCCCAGGTCGAGGCCCAGACCAGGCCGAGCCGGCCGCCGGGCCCCTCGAAGACGGCGTAGCGGTCGCCGTCCCAGCCGGCGGCGGCGGCCTTGCCGCCGTGGTAGCGGAGCAGGACGCCCAGCTGCATCTCGCCGACGACGTTCCGCCCCAGCCTCCGTCCAGCCGGCGCCGGGGTCGAGCGCGCCGAGGTCGATCGTCATGGGCGGGTCGGGCTCCGCCTTGTACTTCTCCGGGTGGATGATCTGCTCGGTCGACTGCGGGGGGCGGCGATACGCCTCGTCGAGCGCCTTCCAGCCGCCGTCGTTGGCCAGGCGGGCGCAGAAGACCATGCCGCGGAGGTAGGGGAAGACCATCGTCTCCGACAGGATCACCGGCGCCTCGCGCAGCGCCGCGCCGCCGAACATCGGCATGAGCGGGATGAGCAGGCTGAAGAGCCGGTCGAGCTGCGCCGCGGGGACCTGGCGGGTCTTCGAGCCGTCCCAGTCGTCGACCTGCGCGGCCATCATCGTCAGCGTCGCCTCCCCCTCGATCAGCGCCGACAGCGCCAGGCTGCGGTCGTCGTCGCGCTTGACGGCCTTCTGCATCGCGTCGAGGTCGAAGTTCTGGTCGGCCAGCGCGTGCGTCAGCTCGTGCGCGATGACGGTCTTGTTCTCGTCCTTGTCGAACCCGCCCGTCTTGCCCATCAGGCGCTCCAGGAACGTCGGCGGCTTCTTCGCCTTCGCCTCGGGCTCGCGGATCAGGTGCATCGTCCGGGTCTTGGTGTCGTAGAAGGCGGCGATCTCCTCGGAGTAGACCTTGACCATCGCCTCCTTCAGGTCGAAGTCGCGGGGCAAAAGGCCCAGCGCCTTCATGCCGAGCTCGTCGGCGCGGAACTCGGCGGGGGTCATCTCCTCGTCGATTTCCTTGACCAGGAGGGCCCGGAGGTCCTCGCGCACCGTGACGTCGTTCTTCACCTCGTGCTTGAACGGGATCTGCCGCATCCCGGGCAGCAACGCCTCGAAGGCCCTCGTGTAGCGGACGACCGCCTCGGTCGTCTCCCCCTTGTCGGCCAGCGCGTCCCCCTCGGCCAGCAGCCCCTTGCCGGCCGCGACGTCGGGCTTGAGGTCGGCCCGGGCCGCCGCGGGCGCCATCACCGTCAGCATCAACATCAGCAGGGCGAATCCCGGGGCGGTCGACCGCGGCGAAACCCGTGGGCGCATCGGATGGCCTCGTAAAATCGAGAGTGCTGGGTGCTGGGTGCTGGGTGCCGACCTCTTCTCTTTCACTCTCAGCACTCAGCACCCAGGACTCAGCACTTTCCAAGTACTATTGTGGCAATCGGTCCCCGCCGCGCACCGGGGCCGGCGCGACCCCGGCGACCGGCCGCGAGGCGGCGCGACCGGCCGGGCGGGACGGCGTCGCGGTCGCGGACGAGCCGCGCGACGGGGGCTTGATCGGCATCGTCAGCAAGAGTCGCGCGGCGCGGACGCGGGCGGCGTTGGAGTCGCGCGGGCCGCCCCGGCTGTTGACCGTCCAGTCGAGCTCGCCGACCAGGTAGTCGAGGATCCTCGGCTCGGGCCAGCCGAAGAACCGCATCATCTCGACCTTCGACCGGCGCCGAGCCGCGCGTGCGAGGTCGTCCAGGGCCCGGTTCACCGCGCGCTCGATCTCCGGGCGGGTGGTCCGGCCGTAGCTCTCGCAGAGGCTGAGGATGTCCTTGCCCGCCTCCTCGCCGCGGACCATGAGGATCTGGCGGAGATCCTCGTGGAACTCGGCCCGCTGCCGCTGCGCCTTGCGGATCGCCTCGACCAGGCCCCACGCCTGGAGTTGCGGCTTGAGGTTCACTCCAGCCTCTGCCGCTCGGCCTCGATGCGGTCGGCCTCGCGGCGCGCGTCCTCCATGACCTCCTCGCGGCTCGGCACGGGCGGGGGCCCGGTCGCCTCGGACGGCTCGGCGGGCTCGGCCGCCACCTCTGAGCCGCGTTCCTCGGGGGGGACGAAGCCGATGGCCGGCTTGGCGACCGCGGCGATCTGGACCGGCCCCGGGTCCGGGTCCGGGGCCTCCTCGGGCCGTGCCGGCGGGGTGGCCGGGGTTGCCTGCGGCAACCCCGGTCCCCGGGCGCCGGGGCGCCTGCGGCAATCCCAGCCACTCCGGAAGGCTCGGACGTGGGGGAATCCGGGAGTCCTCGGGCCTCCGGGGCTGGCGGCCCCTCGACGCCCCCGGGCCCGGCCCGCTCGGTGATCACCTTCACCACCAAGGGCTCGGGGGGCGGCTTCGGCGCCGCGGGCTCGGGCGGCGTGGGGATCGGGCGGATCGGCCGCTGTCTCTGGTGCGTGACGATGATCAGGGCCGCGACCAGGATCAGCAGGGGCGGCCAGAGCCGCGACGACGGGCCCCGGCTGCGATACTCGATCACCACCCGGGGCGCGGAGGGCCCGGCCTCGGGCACCGCGGGCCCGGGCCCGGTCCGGCGTCGGGGACGGCGTCGAGCGTGAAGTCCTGGTCGTCGATCATCGGGTCTCCTCGCCGTCGGTCCCGTCGTGGCAAACGGCGGGCCAAGTCGGGCCGGGGCCCGGCTCAACCGCCGGCCGGGCCGCCGACGCCGGTCCCCCGGACCGTCTGGCCGTGCGGCTCCAGCAGGCGCTCGATCTCATCGGGGGAGGGGATGCCCCCCTTGGCCTTCAGCGAGGCGGCCGTCGCCGGCGCGCCGAGCCGCTCGGCGGCCTGCTCGGGGGTCTGGCCGACCAGCCCCAGCGCGACCTCGCGGACGGTGGTGCCCTCCTTGTAGGCGCGCTTGGCGATCGCCGCCGCGTTGTCGTAGCCGATCCGAGGCGCCAGCGCCGTGCACATGGCCAGGCTCCTCTCGATGAGCAGTCGGCACCGCTCCTCGTCGGCCTCGATGCCGAGCACCGCCTCGTCGTCGAGCTTCGTGCCGGCCAGGAACTTGGCGGCGTCGACGCACTTGTCGGCCAGGTGCTCGGCGGCGTTGGTCAGGAGCTCGATCGACTGGAGCAGGTTGTAGGCGATCACGGGCATCATCACGTTGAGGTCGAAGTTCGACCCCAGCGCGTTGGCCCAGGCGATCGTCGCGTCGTTGCCGACGACCTGCGCGGCGACCATCATCACCGCCTCGGGGATCACCGGGTTGACCTTGCCGGGCATGATCGAGCTGCCCGGCTGGAGCTCGGGGATCTTGATCTCGCCGATGCCGCACCGCGGGCCCGAGGCGAGCCAGCGGATGTTGTTGGCGACGTTCGACAGGCTGACGGCGACCGTCTTCAGCGCCCCGACGCCTCGACGGCGGCGTCGCGGTTGGCCATCGCCTCGAACGGGTTGGCCGCCGGCCGGAAGGGCAGCCCGGTGTCCTTGCCCAGGGCCGCGGCCATCCGCTGCGGGAACTCGGCGTGCGTGTTGATGCCGGTGCCCAGCGCCGTGCCGCCGATGGCGAGCTCGGCCAGCGTCTGGCCGCACCGCTCCAGCCGCTCGAGCCGCGCTCGACCTGCGCCGCGAAGCCGGAGAACTCCTGCCCCAGGCGCACGGGGACGGCGTCCTGGAGGTGGGTCCGGCCGATCTTGACGATCGCGTCGAACGCCCTCGCCTTGGCGACGAGCGCCTCGTGCAGGTGCCGCAGCGCCGGCACCAGGCGCTTCTCGATCCCCTCCAGCGCGGCGATGTGGATGGCCGTCGGGATGACGTCGTTGGACGACTGCCCCATGTTGACCGCGTCGTTGGGGTGGACCGGCGACTTGCCCCCCCGCACGCCGTCGTTGAGCTGCTCGTTGGCGACCCCGGCGATCACCTCGTTGGTGTTCATGTTGGTCGAGGTGCCGCTGCCGGTCTGGAAGATGTCGACGACGAACTGGTCGTCGTGCTGGCCGTCGGCGACCGCCTGCGCGGCCTGGACGATCCGCTCGCCGAGCTCGGCCGGCAGGAGCTTCAGGTCCATGTTGACCTGCGCCGCCGCCTTCTTGATCAGGCCCAGGCGCGGATGAACGGGCGGGGGAAGCGGAGCGGGCTGATCTGGAAGTTGCGACGGGCCCGCGCCGTCTGGGCCCCGTAGTAGGCCTCGACCGGCACGTCCATCTCGCCCATCGAGTCTCGTTCCACGCGCAGTCTTGGCCAAGGCAGGTCTCCCCGATCGCGGGCACGAACAAAAGCTCAGGGCCCGGCGCGCGGTCGCGCCACGAGGCACCCATCATAGCAGATCCGGCCCGCCCTCGCATGTCCAGCCGAATCGGAGCCGAACCGGACGAAACCACCCCGACGGCCCCTGAACTATATCATCGTGGCCGCAAGCCGCCTTGTCCCGTGATTCCGGCGGTGACAATCGGACGGGGCCGATTCGCTTTGTTTCGGGAAACGGCCGCGCAGCGACGGCGTCGGGTCAGGATGTTTTATCTTAAATGGTTTAGTGTTTGACATTTGCGAACAGAAATCCCGATCATCCCGCGCCGGGGTAAGGTGACGTTTCGGCCGCGGTGTTTAACAAAAAATGTCAATCGAACGACGCAGTCTGGGGCGGGGCGACGTCGGCCGTGGAGAGGGCCTGGCGCCGGGCGGGGTCGCCTCGGCGTCGGTCCGGGGCCACCATTCGAGGCGGATCTCGGCCCCCGTCACGGCGACGAAGGGGCAGGGGGGGTGTTCAGTCCAGGTGCCGCTGTTGATGTAGAGGACGCCGTCGACGACGGCGGACATCGGCAGGTGGGTGTGGCCGCAGGTCACGGCCCGATAGCCGCGGCTGCGCGCGTAGTCGGTCGCCCTCCTTTCGATCAACTGGCTGTTGCGCTGCCACCGCTTCGAGATCCGCCGCACCCAGCGCAAGGCGCGGTGCGGCGTCCACTTCTGGATGTAGTAGAACAGGCCGCAGCCGATCGCCGTCAGCCAGCGATAGTGCGTGATGAAGGTGTCGAACTGGTCGCCGTGGAGGATCAGGATCTCGACCCGCCCGTTGCGGTAGGCGTACTCGTCGAGGATCTCGACGCCGACGATGTGGCTGACGATGTCGGCGGGCCCGTCGTGGTTGCCGCGGACCCAGACGACCCGGAAGTCGTCGCGGTCGGAGTTGCGCCGGATGACCTTCAGGCAGGCGAAGTGCCTCTTGGTGAGCCTCTTGAAGTTCAGGTCGTCGAAGATGTCGCCGTTGATGACCAGCTCGCGCGTGTTGCCGGCGGCCCACTCCAGGAATTCTTCAAGGAGTTTCGCCTGGCAGACGTCGCTGCCGAGGTGCAGGTCACTGATGACCAGGCAGTCGTAGGCGGGTTCCCCCGCCCCCGGCCGGGCGATCGGCGTGTCGGCCGCCATGGCGGTGATCTCCGGAGACCGGTCGGCGATCCGCTACCGAAAGATACCACGCGACGTCTCGATTACCATCCCGCATAGAACGCCATGCCCGGGTAGTCGCGGACGAACCCGACCTCGGCGAGCCAGGCGGCGGCGGGGCTGGCCAGCGCGGCGGCGGTGTTGTAGGTCTCGACCTTCAGGGCGCGGCGCGCCGGCCCGGCCAGCGTCGGCAGGAGGGCCGTCGCGGCGCGGAGCTCGTCTTCGGAGGCCGACGCGAGGCCCGTCAGGCGTCGGCCGTGCGCCTCGACGATCAGGACCGGCCGCCCTCCGATCAGGACCAGGTAATTCGAGACCGAGCGGGGCAATCGCGCCGTGCCCCCTTCGAGCAGGTCGACGTCGAGCGGGGCGCCGGCGCCGTAGAGGTTGGCGGGGTCGAGGGTCGAGATCAGGACCGGCTCGCCGCCGGGTCCGTGGCCGGCGGCCAGGCGGGCGAGCCCCTCGGCGGCCTCGGCCGTGGCGTACTGGACGCCGGAGAGCCCCTCGACGAAGAAGCCGCGTCGCAGGTCGCCGCGCAGCTCGGCGCGGGCGAGCCAGGGGGCCAGGTCGCGCCAGGGGGGCGCCCACGGGTCGAGCGCGGCCGTCTCGCGGGTCAGGACGCCGTACCGCTCCAGCAGCGCCGCCGCCCAGGCCAGGTGGGCGGATTCGGCGTCCGTGATCTCGGAGGGGACCAGGCGCGACCAGCGCCCTTCGGGACGGTTCGCATCGGGCCGTCGGGGCGAGGGCCGGATGCGGCCCAGGCCCGGGCGCCGGGCCGGAGGCGCCGACGAGGCCCGCGCCAGCGCCTCGGCCACCGCCTGGGCGCCAGGGCGGAGCGGGTCGAAGCGGTCGTTGGTGGCCAGGCCGCGGCGGAGCAGGCCCTCCAGGGCGTCGCGCACCCGCGAGGGCTCCAGGCCCGTCTGCCGCGCCAGGTCGGTCGCGAAGGCCGCGCCCCGGCTCGTCAGATGGTCGAGGATCTGGGTTTCGGCCGCCGACAGGGCGGGAGGCTCGTCGGGCGACGGCCACGCGCCAAGGAATTCGCGTGGGGCGAAGGCGACCCGGGGCTCGCCCCGCGCCATCGGCCTCGGCCCGCCAGAGCCAGCCTCCCGCCGAGAGGATCTCGTCGAGCCACGCCGGGCGGTAGTCGCGCACCCGCCGCGGCAGGATCTCCGCCTCCCAGAGGTCGGCCGGCGCGGCGAAGGCGTGCAGTTGCTCCAGGACCACCCCGACCGCCGCCGTGCCCTCCAGGCGAGAGTCCGGATGGACGTGCTGCCGTCGCGCCACGAAGTCGGCGAACACCTCGGGCAGGACGGCCACGCTCTCGCGGCGCCGCAGCGCGATCGACAGCCGGCGGACCTCGTCGAGGTTCCCCCGCTCGGCCCACCGCGGCCCGTCGGAGTCGTCTACGGCCTCCAGGCGGACCAGGCGTCCGGCCTCGGCCCACCGCTCCAGCAGGTCGGTCGCCGTCGCCGGGTCGATCGGGTAGCGCGACAGCAGATCGTCGAGCCCGACCAGGGCGTGCCCCTCCAGGAACCGCCGCACGATCGTCTCCAGGGCCGACGAGCCTGTCTCCTCCTCGGCGGCCGGGTCTTCATAGGGTGGGCACTGCCCACCTCCCGACCCCGGATGGTGGGCGGTGCCCACCCTACGAGAGCCCGAGTCATCGACCGCCGCTTGATAGAGCGCCGCCTCCTCGGCCCCGATCCACCGCGGCGGTTCGACGGTCCCGTGCAGCTCGATCGCGACGGCCCTCCCCTGATCCTGCAACTCGACGAGGAAGCCGAGCATCGGCCCCGACAGCTCGCTCGGGGCGAGGTCGCCGAGCCGGCGGAGCATCTCGGCCATCTCGTCGGCCGACCGCGGAGGGCGGCCGACGCCTCGCAGGCGACCCTCGACCCGCCCGATCGCGTCCGGAACGAGCCAGTGCGCGTGCGAGGCCGGGTCGAGCAGGGGGTCGAGCAGGTCGTCATCGACCGCCTGACGGCCCGGGGGCCGATCGTTCCGGCGCGGCTCGTCCCACTGGTAGAGGAACTGCGAGGTGAATCGGAAGACCAGGTCCGATGCGAACGGAGAGGCGAACTCGCCGCGGCGGCCGACCACGCGGATCGTCCCCGCCGTGACCGCGTCGAGGAACGCCCGCATCCGGGGCAGGTCGAGGTCGTCGTTGAGGCATTCGCGGTACGTCTCGACGACGATCGGGAAGTCGGGGAATCGGCGCACGACCTGGAGCAGGTCCTTGGCGCGGAGCCGTTGCAGCCAGAGCGGGGTCCTCTTGGCCGGGTCGGGCCGGGGCATCAGCAACGCGCGGCCCGCGTTCTGCCGGAACCGCAGGCCGAACAGGGCGCTGTCCCCGAGCTCGTCGCGCACCAGCTCCTCGGCCCGGTCGGCGGTCAGCCCCTCGAACAGGTCGAGCGGCGGCTCGTCGATCCCCGGCAGGCGGACCAGGATGCCGTCGTCGCCGTGGAGGCACGACACGGTGATCCCCAGCCTCTGCCTCAACCGCGCCTGCGAGCGCGAGCTTCAAAGCCTGGTGCAGCTTGCCGCCGAACGGCGTGAGCACCGCCAGGCCGACCTCGCCGGCCGGGTCGCGGAACGTCTCGATAAGCACCGTGCGGTCGTCGGGCGCCACGCCCGCGATCCGAACCTGCCGCGCCACGTAATCGCGCAGGGCCCGCGCGGCGTCCGCGTCGAGGCGGCATTCGGACTGGAGCCGATCGATGAGGCCCTCGTCTCCGAGATCGCGGCCGATCTCGCGGCAGAGCGCGCCGACGGCCTCGCCGAGCTCGGCGGTGCGGGGCGCGTCCTCGCCGCGCCAGAAGGGCATGACGGCGGCCTGCCCCTCGGCGCGGGAGACGACGACGCGGTGCGGCTCGATCGCGTCGATCCGCCAGGTCGCGGTGCCGAGCACGAACGTCTCGCCGACGCGGCGCTCGAGCACGAATTCCTCGTCGAGCTCGCCCAGGCGGGGCCCCTCGTCGCCGAGGTAGACCGGGTAATGGCCCGTGTCGGGGATCGTGCCCCCTCCGGTCAGCGCCAGGCGGGCCGTCCCCGGCAAAGGGTGCAGGCGGTTGTGGACCCGGTCCCAGCTCACGCGGGCCCGGAGGTCGCGGAACGTCTCGGTCGGGAACCGGCCCGAGACCATTCGCAGGACGGCCTCGAACGCCGTCGCGGTCAGGTCGCGGTACGGGTAGGCGGCGCGGACCAGGTCGAACAGCGCGGGCACGTCCCAGCGGTCCGTCGCCACGCACGCGACGACCTGCTGCGCCAGGACGTCGAGGCAGCCGGTCGGGACCCGGAGCGATTCCACCTCGCCCTTGACCATCAGCCGGCACAGCGCCGCCGATTCGAGCAGGTCGCCGGCCGTCTTGGCGATCAAACGCCCCTTGCTGACCCGCCCGACGACGTGCCCCGCGCGGCCGACCCTCTGGAGCCCCCGCGACACGCTGCCGGGCGACTCGACCTGGCAGACCAGGTCGACCGCGCCCATGTCGATGCCCAGTTCCAGCGAGGCGGTCGCCACGACGGCGGCCAGTTCGCCCCGCTTCAAGGCGTCCTCGGTCCCGCGCCGTTCCTCCAGGCTCAGGCTGCCGTGATGCGAGCGGGCCAGCGCCTCGGCATGGTCATTCGACGCTCGATTCGTCGCCTCGGATGGATCAAAGGGTGGCCGGGGCAAAGCGCAGCGTGCCCCGGGGTCGCGGCCGACACCCCCGGGGCACGCTGCGCTTTGCCCCGGCCACCCTCCTCGAAGGTCGGGATCTTGAATGGAGTTGAGCCCCTCGTCCTCGGCCATCTCATTGAGGTGCGCGGTGAGGCGCTCGACGACGCGGCGGTTGTTGGCGAAGACGATCGTCGAGCGGTGCGCGCGGATCAGGTCGAGCAGCCGCCGCTCGATCGCCGGCCAGACCGAGCCGGCCGCCACGGGGCCGGCCCGCCCGGTCGGGGTAATTACGGCGAGGTCGAGCTCCTTGCGGCGCCCGGCGTCGACGATCGTGACCGGGCGCGGCTCGAACCGGGCCTTGCCGCGAGGCCCCGCGACCTTGCGGAGCCCGCCCAGGTAGCGCGCCACCTCCTCCAGAGGGCGCTGCGTGGCCGACAGCCCGATCCGGACGAACCCTCCGGGATTGATCGCCTCCAGCCTCTCCAGCAAAAGCGCGAGGAACACGCCGCGCTTGTTGGGGCAGAGGGCGTGGATCTCGTCGACGATGACGTGCGACAGCGACCGGAGCGTCTCGCGGGCCCGGCTGGTCAGCATCAGGTGGAGCGACTCGGGGGTCGTGATCAGGATGTCGGGGGGCCGACGGACCATCCTCTGCCGCTCGGAGGCCGGCGTATCCCCGCTACGGACCGCCACCGACAGCGGCGGCAGGGACGACCCCATGGCCTCGGCCGTCTCCAGGATCCCCTCCAGGGGGGCCCGGAGGTTGCGCGAGATATCCTGGTTGAGCGCCTTCAGGGGCGACACGTACAGGATGCGCACGCCGCCGGCCCGCCTCGGGGTGCGCCAGAGGAGGTCGAGCCCGGCCAGGAACGCCGCGAGCGTCTTGCCCGAGCCGGTCGGGGCGAAGATCAGCGTGTTCCGGCCCGCCGCGATCGCCGGCCAGCCGAGCCGCTGGGGGGGCGTCGCCGCCCCGAACGTGGCGCGGAACCACGAGGCGACCGCCGGCAGGAACAGGTCAAGACCGCCGCCAGGGCCGTCGCGTGACATCGCTCGGGGTCGCCGGGTGTCCTGCGCCGCCGGACTGGCGGCGCGGCCCCTCGATTGTCGCCCACGTGATGTACTTTTGACAAGGTCGGTCGAGATGAGTGGGCCGCAAATTGTAGAAACTTCCGTTCATGACCAGCGCGCGGACGCCTCGTCGTCGGTCAGCGCGCGGTCGATCAGGCCGCGGAGGATCTGGCCGACGCTCTCCCGGCGGCGTCGCGAGAGCTCGACCAGGGCATCGGCCCGGCTCGCCGGCAGGAGCAGGCCGATCTCGACCACGTCGCCGTGGGCGGCCATGCCGGTTTTCGGGGCAACGGAGCCTTGAATTGGGGCCATGGGAAGGGAGTCCTTGCCAAAAAGCCGAGGGAAATGAGGTCCCGTGGCGTGCGGCCCGAGATCCGACGCAAACGCCGCGCCAGGACGCAACGGGTCACCGCCACAGAGTAATCGCAACGATGGCCAGGAGGCCGACGACGACGGCCACGGCGATGAAGTGGATGAGCCAGGCGGTCTCGTCGGAGGCGCCGGCGCGGCGGGTCGCGGCGGGGATCGGGGCGCGGAGCGTGGGGCGGCGGTCGCCCGGGTTGAGCACCAGGGCGCGGACCGGGGGGGAGGGGGGCGGTGCATCGGCGCCACGGCCGGCTCGGCGGCCCCCAGGTCGCGCAACGACAGGACGTCGGCGCTGGTCGACACGTCGCCGAGCAGGCGGAGGTCCTCGTCCTCGATCTCCGTCGGCGGCGGGCGGAAGGCGCGGGCCGCCTCGGCCTCGGCGCCGAGGATGGCACGGACCTTCTCCGGGTCGGTCCAGCGGGCCACGTCGGTCCGCAGCTCGGCGCAGGTCTGGTAGCGGTCGGTGGGCGCCTTGGCCATCAGCTTGCGGACGATCGCCGCGAACGCCGCCGGCACGCCCCTCGCGACGCGCTCCAGAGGCTCGGGGTCCTCCATCCGCTGCTTGAAGATCTTGTTGACCACGTCGCCCCCCTCGAACGGGGCGCGGCCCGAGAGGGTGAAGTAGAGCGTGCAGCCGATGCTGTACAGGTCGCTGCGGCGGTCGGCCCTCGCGGCGTCGCCGAGCTGCTCGGGGCTGGCGTAGTCGAGCGTGCCGATGACGACGTTGGGGCGGGTCAGCACCCCCTCCTCGCCCGCCAGCCGGGCCAGGCCGAGGTCGAGGATGCGGACGTCGCCGTCGGGGGTGATCATGATGTTCGACGGCTTGATGTCGCGGTGGATCAGACCGCCGCGATGCGCCGCGTCGAGGCCGTCGAGCACCTTGAGGAAGACCCGCGCCGTGTCGGGGACGCGGAGCGGGCCCCCCTTGGGGCCGCGGACGAGCTGGTAGAGGCTCTCGCCGGGGATGTACTCCATGACCATGAAGTAGACGTCCCCCTCCTGGCCGACGTCGAGCGTCCGCGCCAGGTTGGGATGCCGGACCCTCTGCGACAGCTCCATCTCGCGGCGGAACCGCAAGAGCGCCTGCCTCTCCTCGGCGGCTTTCTTCGGCGGGAGCACCTTGACGGCGACCTGGCGGCCGTTGCCCTCGTGCTGGGCGAGGAAGACCTTGCCCATCCCCCCTTCACCGAGAGGGCGGAGGATGCGGTATCCCCCCAGGAAGAACCCCTTGGTTGCGCCGGCGAGCAGCTTGCGGGCCTGGTACGACGTCAGCGCGCCCTGCTGGATCAGGGCCCTCGCCAGGCGGACCGCCGCGTCGGAGGGGCCCCCGGGGGCGATCGCGGCGCAGGCGCGCGCCAGGGCGTCCGGTGGGACCAGGCCGCTCCGGGCGACGTCCTCCGCGAAGTCGTCGAGCGGCGGCATGCGGGGTCCCCTCGGATCGGTCGCCGCGACGGACCGGGCGGCGAGGGATTCAAGCTGCTCGTAACAAGGACCCTCACCCCGGCCCTCTCCCAGCGGGAGAGGGGGAGATCAAGACTCCCTCTCCCGCTGGGAGAGGGCCGGGGTGAGGGTGTGTCCGACCTCCGAGCGGTCACCCACCCGACGGGCCGGGCCCGCCGACCACGTGGATGACCATGCTGGTGACGTTGTCCTTCGAATCGTTGGCCAGCGCCTGGTCGACCAGGACCCGCGCGGCGCGCTGGGGGTCGTCGCACGTCTGGAGGACGCGGGCCAGCTCGTCGTCGCCGACGACCCCCGTCAGACCGTCGCTCGCCAGCAGGAACCGGTCGCCCGGCTTCAGGTCGAGCACCCGGACGTCCTCGGGGCCCCCCGCGCGTCCTTGCAGCCGAGATACAAGTAGAGGATGTTCTTGAACTTGTGGTTGGGGACCTCGTCCTTGGTGATCGTCCCGGCCTTGCCCAGCGCGTCGGCCAGCGAGTGGTCCTCGGTCAGTTGCTCGATCTGGCCGTCGCGGAGCCGGTAGGCGCGCGAGTCGCCGATGCCGGCGACGTAGACCCGGTCGTCGCGGAACATCGTGAGCACCACCGTCGTGCCCATGTTGGAATACTCGGGGATCGCGCCCGAGGAGCCGAGGATCTCCTGGTTGGCCTCGGCGATCGCGTCGCGGATGGCCGCCTGGACCGCCTTGGGGTCGGCCGGGCCGGGGCCGAGCCTCTTGGCGATGGCACGGGGGATGATCTCGATGGCCATCCGGCTGGCGTGCTCGCCGGCCTGCTGGCCCCCCATGCCGTCGGCGACGAGGAACACGACGCTGGGGTCGAACGACGCCGCCTCGACCTCGCCGCTGGAGTCGGACGAGTGGCGGTCGGGCCGGACCGGCTTGCGGCCCGGGACGTAGAAGTTGTCCTCGTTGTGCTCGCGGTAGTTGCCGACCGTCGAGACGACGCCGACGAGGAGCCGGACGACCCCCTGCGCGAGCGTCAGAGGGACCGTCGCCGTCGGGAAGTCGTCCGTCGCGTCGGGGTCGGCCCGCCGCTCCGGCCGGGAGTTCTTCCCGAAGAGATTCTGGAACATCTTAAGGAGCCACGAGTACCAGCTCACCTCGCCCGCCTTCTTTCGGATCGGCCGCCCCGTCCGCGTCACGCCTCGCCTCGCTCCACCCCGTCATGTCCGCGCGTGCGCGGGGCTGGCCCACCGCATCAGGTCGTCGACCCCCACCGAGCGGTACGTCATGAACAGTTCCCCCGCCTCGAAGCCCGCCGTCAGGCCGTGGTAGCGGTTCATCGTCTCGATGGCGCCGAAGATCCCCGCCTTGGCCGCGGGGAACTGCGTGGCATACGACCGGACCGCGTCGAGCTTCACGGCGAGCGTGCTCCCGATGTCGGCGACGATGTAGCCCGACGCCTCGGGCAGGTCCAGGCCGTGCAACGCGATCGGGAAGCTCAGCTGGTTCTGGACCGTGTGCACCGCCAGGCCGTCGAAGTGCTCGTCCCACTTGGTCAGGCGGCTGTAGAAGACCGCGGCGTCGGTGATCAGCATCGCCTGGTAGTGGTCGGGCGAGGCGAGCACCGTCTTGCCGCCGAAGCCGAGCACGACCTTGGGCCGATGGCGGCGGAACACCTTGGCCAGCGCCAGCCTCGCCTCGAAGCCGTCGAAGAGCCGGCGGTTGGGCAGATTCAGGTTGATCCGGACGGCGGCGCCAGGATCTCGGCCGCCCGTCGCGCCTCGGCCAGGCGGACGTCGGGGCCCGGCGACAGCGGGGTCGGCTCGCCGTCGGTCAGGTCGACGATCCCCACCCGGTACCCCTTGCGGGCCAGCCGCGCCAGGGTCCCTCCGCAAGCGATCTCGACATCGTCGGGATGGGCGCCGACGGCGATCAGGTCCAACTCGTCGTCGCCGGCCTCGGCCATGCTGACCTTTCCCTCGCAACCCCCATCGGGGCGGAAACTTCACCCTGCTTAGTATACTCGACCCCCGTCGATTCTCAATCGGTCTCGACGGCATCCCCCCGTCCTCGTGACGGCCCCCTGGAAGAGAGGCCGACGACGGCCCCGCGGACGCGCCCCGGCGCCGGCCGTCGTCAGTCGCCGGGCTCGGGGGCCTTGGTCACGGCGAGCAGGAAGGTGGGGTTGATCGCCTCGAACCGGACGCGGTCCATCTGCTCGATCCCGCGGGCGATCGTGACGTTCCAGACGCGGACCTCGCCGGCCAGCCGCTTGAGGGTCGCGTGCGCCTCGGCCAGGCTGTCGACGGCGGCGACGTTGACGGCCATCCGACCCCCGGGGCCGAGCCTCGCGTAGGCGGCGCTGAGGACCGCGCCGACCTGGCGGCCGGTCCCGCCGACGAAGATCGCGTCGGGCTCGGGCAGGGGGGCGAGGACGTCCGGCGCCGGCCCCCGACGGGGCGGACGTTGGGCACGCCGAACGCCTCAGCGTTGGCCTGGATCAGGGCGACGTCGGCCGGCTCGGGCTCGACCGCGAAGACCATCCCCTGGTGCGCCAGCTGCGCCGCCTCGATGGCGACCGAGCCCGACCCCGCACCGATGTCCCAGACGACGCTCGTGGGGCGGATGTCGAGCTGCGCCAGGGCGATGGCCCGCACCTCCGACTGCGTGATCAGCCCGCGCTTGGGCAGGGTCTGCGCGAAGGCGTCATCGGCGTTGCCGAACAGCCGATAGCGCCCCCCCCGGCGGGCGCGGTCGGGCCGGCCGGGCTTGCGGACCAGGATCAGGACGTGGAGCGGGTCGAACTCCATCGCGGCCAGGTCGGCGAGCTCGGCCTGCGTGACCCTCTCGTCGGGCGAGCCGAGGTTCTCGCACACGTAGGCGCGGAAGTAGTCGATGCCGCGGTCCAGGAGCTCGCGGGCCAGCCGCGCGGGGGGGTGCTCGTCGCTGGAGAACAGCCCGACCTTCTCGGCCGTCCGGATGCGGTCGACGACGGCCTCCAGCGGCCTCCCGGCGAGGCTGGTCAGGTAGGCGTCCTCCCAGCTCTCCTTGACGCGGGCGAACGCCAGCTGCATGCTGCTGACGTGCGGGACGACCTCGAACTGGTCCTTGCCGAGCCGGTCGCAGAGGTAGCGCGCCACGCCGTAGAAGAGCGGGTCGCCGCCGCTGATCAGCGCCGGCCTCCGCGCCGAGAGCGCCTCGCGCACCTGCCGCAGCGCCGCGGCCATGTCGGCCTCCAGTGGCACCTTCGCCCCGCCCAGGCCGTCGAGAAGGCGCAGCGTCGCCGGCACGCCGAGGACCACGTCGGCCTCGGCGACGGTCCGCCGCGCCGCCTCGGTCAACCCGGCGAGCCCGTCGTCGCCGATCCCCACGATCACCAGCTTCGCGCGCGATTCGGCCACCGTGGACGCCTCCGTTTAAGGCAATAGGTCCCGCACCGCGACCCGGCCTACCTCCTGGCCGCCGATCACCACCGGCACGTCGGCGTCGGCGCCGAAAGTCTGGACGTCGCGATAGACCGCCGCCCGGCCGCGCCCTGCCGGGTTGCCGTAGACCTCGACCTGACGGGCTGGGAGGTTGATGATCCAGTAGATCGGGATGCCCCATGCGGCATAGAGCCGCCACTTCGCCCCGCGGTCCTTCGCGTAAGAAATGTCGGCCACCTCGATCAGCAAGGCGACATCCTGGGCCCGTGGAGCTTGGGTGCGATAGTCCTCATGCCGCCCTCGCACCGCAACCACATCGGGTTCCGGACGTGAGAAACGGCCAAGCGTTATGGACTTCTCCTCGCGGACCCGCCAGCCGGTCGGCAGGCTGCCGCGAAGATGGTCCCCGAGGCAGCCCACGGCGTAGGCGTGCGGATTATCCCTCGTCAACTTGTCGACCAGCGTCCCCCCGAGCAGTTCCACGCGAAGAGGATCACGGGCATCATAGAGGAAGACGCCCGCGTCGATCATCGCCTCGAACTGTCGGACGGTCAGGCGGTAGAGGGCTAATCCCGAGCTGGTCATTCGCGTCCGGGTCGCCATCAGGGAAGCTCCCGTGAATGTGCCATCCCCAGGCCGATCTTCCAATTGATCCCGACTTCCACCCGGAATTGTTTTCTACATCAAGTCGAATGGGGTCACTATACCCACTAGTTGTTGGGGACTACCCTGAGTTAGGGCCTGGAACGAAACAACTGTTATAATTCGTCGCTGCGGCTCATAATGGACGGATGCCCGACGATCCTGAACTCCAACGGAAGTTCGCCGCGATCCTGCCGAACCTCGACGAGCGGCAGCGACGGCTCCTCGCCGCCGTCGAGGCCCGCTCCCTGGGCTACGGCGGCATCCGCCGCGTGAGTCGGGCCTCGGGCATCTCTCACGCCGCGATCCAGCGGGCGTTGAAGGAACTCGACGCTCCACCCCCTCCCCCCGGTCGCGTCCGACGGCCCGGCGGAGGTCGCAAGAA
This sequence comes from uncultured Planctomycetaceae bacterium, assembly GCA_963708145.1. GTDB lineage: Bacteria > Planctomycetota > Planctomycetia > Isosphaerales > Isosphaeraceae. The sequence continues at coordinate 3,433,692 of OY970189.1, forward strand.
GCTCCGCGACAAGGAGCCGGCGATCCTCGTGGCCCTGGAGGGACTGATCGCCCCCGAGACGCGGGGCGACCCGATGTCCCCGCTGCGGTGGACCTGCAAGAGCACCCGCCAACTGGCCGAGGCCTTGGGCCGCCAGGGGTTCGCCGTCAGCCATCGGGTCGTCGGGGAGATGCTCCACCACCTCGGCTACAGCCTCCAGGCGATGGCCAAGACCCTGGAGGGCAGGCAGCACCCCGACCGTGACGCCCAGTTCCGCTACATCAGCGAGATCAGCGGGCGGTACATCGCCGCGGGCTCCCCGGTCATCTCGGTGGACACCAAGAAGAAGGAGCTGGTCGGGCAGTACGCCAACCGGGGCCGGGAGTGGCAACCGGCGGGTGAGCCCGAGGAGGCCCTGATCCATGACTTCCCCGACCGCCGCGTCGGCAAGGCGATCCCCTACGGGATCTACAACATGGGCTGGGACCTGGGGTGGGTCAACGTGGGCGTCGATCACGACACGGCCAGCTTCGCCGTCGAGGGCATCCGGCGGTGGTGGTCCGGCATGGGGTCGGAGATGTACTCCGACGCCGGGCGGTTGCTGATCTGTGCCGACGGCGGGGGCAGCAACGGCTATCGGGTCCGGCTGTGGAAGGTCGAACTCCAGCGGTTCGCCGACGAGACGGGCCTGGAGGTGACGGTCTGCCACTTCCCGCCGGGCACGAGCAAGTGGAACAAGATCGAGCACCGGCTGTTCTCGCACATCACGATGAACTGGCGGGGCCGCCCACTGGTCAGCCATCAGGTGGTCGTCGAGTTGATCGCCGCGACGCGGACCGCGACGGGCCTGGAGGTGGAGGCCCGGCTGGATACGGGGAGCTACCCGACCAAGGTCAAGGTGACGAAGCAGCAGATGGAGCGGGTCCGGCTGCATCCCCATGACTTCCATGGTGAGTGGAACTACACGATCAGGCCTGAGTCGTCCGGATCGCACGGCAAGTCGTAATGCTTATTCCGTTCCAGACCCTTACCACGAGGATAGGAAGCTTGCTCGAAGATTTTAGCGCGTCCTCGACGGAGAACGTTGAGTCGCGTCGCTCGGGTTCGTCTAAGGTTATATCCTTCGAATTAATCGCGGCCTCGAGAGTCATAGCGAGGCGTTCGGCTCTCTTTTTGCCCGCATTGGCAGACCTGAGAAATACCGCTATCGAATGATCAGAAATTAACTTCCAAACATCACATCCCTTCTCTTTAACCATTATGGGCAGGTAAGAGAAAGAATTTTCTAGCATCGTTTGTCTGGCCAGGCTAATCGGTTGCCAAGGAAAGGCGCACACCGCGTTTCGCACCATGAAATCTCCTATCTGACTAGAACTTGCCATGAGTGCATCCTCTAGCACCAAAGACAGGCGAATTGCATTCGACGAAAGATGGCGGGCGTACGCGCCGAGGTGCAGAGCATCATTGCGAGCCCACATGATAAGTTCATATAATTTATAAAACGGGACATGAAAATCTCTGTGTTTTTTCGGGATAGTCTCGGCCAATGGCGATGTCTTGGCAAATCTTACAATATCTCCTTGATAATCGCCTAGCGTAGCGATTTGTCTCCTCCTGAATGAGCCAAATCGCTCGATGGAAAACAAAATTTCTTGGAATCCTTCAGAATCTTTCAGTACCTGGGACCGGGCGATCCTGGTGGTGTCCTAGGCAATTTGAACCTTTGCGAGGGACTGGACGTAGGATGAGTGACGATCCCGGTACCTATGCCCTGGTCACAACACGTCCCCTTCCACGGGGCCCATTCGCCTCATGCACGATCTCGCTCGCTTCTGCTGCCAGAACCCCGACTGCTCCCTCTACGGCCAACGGGACGTCGGAAATCTCTCGGTCTGCGGCCGCTACGGCAAGGACAAGCAGTTCCGCCAACTCTACTGCAACGCCTGTCGCGCCCGCTTCTCGGAGCGCAAGGGCACGCCGCTCTACCGCTGTCACCTCCCCGAACCGACCGCCGTCTCGGTCCTGGAGCACCTGGCCGAGGGCGACGGCATCCGCCAGACCGGCCGCCTCGTCGGCGTCCATCGCGACACCGTCGTCCGACTGGCCAGAGCCGCCGGGGAGCATGCCCACGACGCTCATGACGAGCTTGTGGCTTTTTCCCCCTCGGACCACTGAGGTCCAGTTCGACGAGAAGTGGTCGTTCGTCAATAAGAAGCAGAAGAACTGCGACCCCGCCGATCCCGCCGACGATCACAAGGGGGACTGGTGGGATCACGTCGCGATCGACCCCGAACATCGGCTGGTCTTGGCCGTGGTCCCGGGGGCGCGCTCGATCGAGAACGCCGAGGAGATCGTCGCCACGGTCAAGGACCGCACCGACGGCGCTACGCCTCGGTTGATGACCAGCGACGAATACCCCGCCTATGCCTCGGCGATCGAGAGGGCGTTCGGCGTGCCGGTCTCGGGGCCCACGACCGGGCCGGGCCGGCGGCCGATCCTGCCCGAGCGGCGGTTGCCCCAGGACTTGACCTACGCCACGGTCCACAAGGCACGGGAAAACGACCGGGTGGTCGCGGTCGAACGTCGGCTGATCTTCGGCACCGAAGGCGGTCTGAAGGCCGCCCTGGGCGCGTCGTCGGTGAGCCGGGCGGTCAACACGTCGTTCATCGAGCGCCAGCACGGCACCGACCGCGGCCAGAACGCGCGGAAGGCGCGGAAGACGTACCGGTTCAGTAAAGATTGGCGTGTACATGAGGCGATGAGCTATTACACGCTGTATCGCTACAACTTCTGCTGGGTGGTCCGCACCTTACGGCAGCGGGACGACAAGGGGCGTTGGCAGCGACGGACGCCCGCTCTGGCCGCCGGGCTAACGGATCACGTCTGGACTACCCGCGAATGGGTCAGCTTCCCGGCTGTTCAAGTGGCATAGGACACCACCGCGATCCTTAGCATATTGAAAAAGTAGATTCTGACTTCGAGGTCCATTGTCCTGCCTCTCAAAAATCAAAAAGCGCTACGGACTCTTGTTTCCCTCGTTCGGGCAGCCGCCGGGGGCGCAGGGCAGGAGCCAGTCGCCGATGACCTGCGCCAGGGCCCCGGCGTGGGTGAAGTGCGGCTGGTGGCCGACCAGCGGCATGATCACGCCCTGCGCGTTCGGCAGGGCCGCGAGCAACTCGTCGTGGTGCCGGCGCGCGATGATCCGGTCCTCGTTCCCCTGCAGGAGCAGGGCACCTCGACGGGAATCGCGGGCAGGATCGGACGCAGGTCGAGCCGGGCGACCAGGTCGAGGCGGTGCGCCAGGGGGGCGATCGGCGTCAGGCCGTTCTGCTCCAGGTAATAGTCCCAGCGGCCCTCCAGGATCGCCGGGAAGTGGTTCTTGCTGTTGTACGACAGGATCGCCCGCCGCAACGGCAGGCGCGCTGTCGTCCCCGGCAGGAGGCGGCCCAATCGCAGCGCCAGGCGCTCGACCGTCGTGAAGCCCCGGCGCGCGAACGCCCCCTGCACAACCCCCTTGGGGAACCGCCTCGGCTCGCGGTGCATCGCCTTCAGCGCGATCGTCGTGCCGAACGACAGCCCGACCAGGAACGCCCGGCCGATGTTCAGGTGGTCGATCAGGCCGAAGACGTCGTCCACCAGGTCGTCGTGCGAGACCCGTCGCAGGCGGGCCCCGTCGTCGCGGTGCTCGCCGGGGTAGTCGTAGATGACCGTCCGGAACCGTTCGGCGAGCTTGCTGAGGGTCAGCGCATAGCCCCGGTAGGTCGAGGCGATGCCCGGGATCAGGATCAACGGGGGGCCCTGGCCGAGCACGCGGTAGGTCATCCGGTAGCGAGGGCCCGGCCAGGTGCCGACCTCGGCGCAGCGGTCGTAGGAGGCCGCCTCGGCGCGGAAGTCGGCAGGGGCGGGGCATCGCGGGAACGGCGGGGCGTCGGCCGATGCGGGGGAGGGGTCGGTGACGGTCGGGTCAGGCACTTTCGCGGACCTCGTCGGCTTCGGCGGCGGGGTCGTCGAAGGCGACGCTGGCGAAACTCACGCAGCAGGTCCGCCGGTCGTCCACCGCCTGGTCGTATTGCAGGAGCCGGCCGCGCGCCGGGCCCATCGCGTGGAGCATCGTGTAGGTGGCCGCCAGGCCGCAGACCCGCCAGCGGTTGCCCACGACGGCCGCGGTGCCGAACCACCCCTTCGCGTCGCCCGAGGCGGCGCGCTCGATCATGACGGCGTCGAACGAGCGGACCGTCGCCAGCGTCGCCGGATCGACCGGGACGGGGTCGCCGAACTCGGGCCCGACGTGGCTCAGGTCGATCCCGCCGATGTAGGCCACCCGCTTGCCGCCGGCCGCCTCGGCGGCCCGGAGCGCCTCGACGAACCGGCGGACTTCGGCCGCCTCGATCGGGTCGGTCCCCGCCTCCATCAGGTCGTGGAACGACCCGACCAGGATCGGCACGATCGTGAACGGCCGTCGCCCCCCCAGCAGGTACTGGAGGAACACGACCTGGAACTCGATCGAGTGCTCGGTGCGGTGGACCAGCTCGTCGTCGAAGAGGTTGTGGCCGGCCGCCTCGGCGATCCGGTCGACATAGGCGCGGTCGGTCGGGGCCAGCCCGAGCGGCGTCTCGAAGTCCTTGCGCGTCAGCGCGAAGCGGTGCCGGCACCTCTGGTGCGCCACGCCCAGGATGACGAACGTGTCGGCGTCGGACTGCTCGATCAGCTCGCGGTATGACCAGGTGTAGACCGGCCCCCCGCGGTGGAAGTCGATGTGGGGGCTGAGGACGCCCCGCAGCCTCGCGGCCGGCGACCGGCCGTTGCCGACGGTCGCGGGCATCCCGGAGCCCTTGTGGTGCGAGAAGAACTGCGCCAGCTGGTCCCGCAGGGCCCGCTCGGTCCCGGCGTACGACCGCCCGGCGAAGGCGGCCGGCCGCACCGACTGGCGGCGGTAGTCGTCGTGGAACGCCGCGAACGTCGGGCCGTCGAGCACCATGGCGCGGTCGAGCTGCTCGACCAGGTTGCGGAGCTCCGCCGCGGAGATCGCCCGCCCCGTCTCGCGGAGCACCCGCGCCTGGATCTCGGCCAGCGGGGTCTCACCGTCGAAGTGGCGGACCACGCCGAGGTAGCCCTCGATCGGGATCAGGACCGCGTCGCGGAAGGCCCCCAGCGGGTCGAACAGCGCCACGTAGGCCCGCCCCTGGTGTTCGAGGCGCCGGCCGGGCGGGAGCGGTCGCAGCTTGGGCCGGTCGAGGGACCCCATGCCAGCGTTCCTCGGCTCTCGGGCGAAGGCGCAGCCCCGACGGACCCCGGCGACGTCGCGCGGAGGGACGCGGGCACCATCATTGTCCGGAGGAAGCTGCGGAGCGTCAAGCCGGGCGGGATCAGCGGCGCTGCGCGGGGGCAGGGCGATCAAAGGGAGCGGCCAGGCGGATGGTGCGATCTCCCGAATCGGCTTCGGTCGCATGATAGGCTCTCCAAGGACGTCGTGACGTCCTTAAATTGACGATTGATGGCCATCCGGGACAAAAAACAATATTCGCAAAAAGCATGCCACGTGGTCCCGGGGACGAGCTTTGGACGGCGGACGGGTGCCGCAACCGGGCCGAGATGGGACTCGGAACGGACGGTTTTTCACGAACCGCCGGATGCTTGAAACGCACCGTTCTCCTGGGATCGCAAGGGATTTGGTACGTTTCGCGCACCCGATATAGCTCTTGGGCCGCGTCGGGAGCGGCCGGGGGCCGGGGACGGAACGAGGCCATGCCGGGTGCTTGATTTGAGGGCGGCCGACGCCTCATGATCGGGCCGGCGGCCCGTCGATTCGCGGGCGGCTGGTCTGGCGGGCCCCGGCGATCTTTGCTAGGGTTCGCCGCGCCGGTCCGAGGCCCGTCCCGATCGCGACGGGCCCGACCGATCCCGGGGCCACGCAGGAGGCTTGTCGATGCGAGGGAACGTCCGGTCGGTCCTGTGGGGGGTCGTCGCGTCCTGCGCGGCCTCGTCGCCGATGGCCCGGGCCCAGCGCCGGCCGGCCCGGCCCCCGCCTCTGCCGCGGAGGCGCCCAAGGCCGCCCCCGCGCCGCCCCCCGACCCGCAGAAGATGCAGTGGCTGCTCGAGAAGTGGGCCGAGCAGAGCACCAAGCTCAAGAGCCTCGACGTGACGATCCGGCGGATCGACCGCGATCCCTGCCCGCCCCCTGGGGCGGCGAGGAGCATTACCAGGGACGGGCCCTGTTCAAGGCCCCCGGGCTCGCCTGGATCGACTTCCGCAAGGTCGTCGACCCCAAGCAGCCCAACCCGAAGACGGTCGCGCACGAGAGGATCGTCTGCACGGGCCAGGAGGTCTGGCAATATCGCAGCGACACGCAGCAGATCTTCATCTTCCCCCTGGAGCACGACGCGCAGAAGCGCGCCCTGGCGCAGGGCCCTTTGCCGTTTTTGTTCAACTTCCGCGCCGACGACGCCAAAGGCGCTACGACATGACGCTGCTCAAGCAAGCCAAGGACTCGTACACGATCGCCATCCGGCCGAAGCTGGAGATCGACAAGGACGGCTTCAGCACGGCGATGGTCCAGCTCGACAGCCGGTTCCTGCTGCCGATCCGGGTCACTTTGATCGCCCCCAACGGCAAGGACACCAAGGACTTCATCCTGTCGGGCATCGAGCCGAACAAGGCGGTGAACGAGGCGAACTTCAAGGGCCAGGTGCTGCCGCCGCCGTGGAAGGTGGTGCGCAACGACCCCGACGGCCCCGGCCCCGGCCCCGCCCCGGCCGCCCGCCCCGCTCCGGCGGCCGCGCCCGCGCGGGTGCCCAGCCCCGCCAGGCGACGTCCCGGCCCGGCCTCAGCGGGCGATGATCGCGCACATCCCCGGCTGAGACCCCCCTTCGCCCCGTCGGGTTGCCGCCGGGCGACGGGCCTCCCGCCCCCCCTCTCACCGGGCCGTCCCGGCGGTCGGACTGACCGCGCGGCGACGGCCCTCCGGTGTTTGACGGGCATTTTCCCCCGGCTTATAATCGATGCAGGCGGGGAGGCCCCTGGGCATCCCCGCCCGCCCTCCGCGCCGCGGCGCCGGGAAGGGCCGCGACCGATCGCCCCGCCGTGGCCCGGCGGCCCGGCGCAAGCCCGGCCGCGATGAGGATGACGCCTGGGCCGAGTCATCGGAGGGAGTCCGCCACCCATGAGCCGCCCGCGTCTGGCACCCCTGGTCGTGATCCTCGGGGGCATCCTGGCCGGCGGGTCGGGATCGAGCGTCGCCGCGGCCGACCCGAAGCCCGCCACCCCCGCCCCGCACGAGACCAATCCCGGCCAGTTCTTCCCGATCACCGAGCCGATCACCACCGAGACGATCACCCAGGTCCGCGCCGCGGCCAAGGAGCTGATCGGCCGCTCCACGTCCGGGGCGCGCGGCGGCAAGGCGAACGACCCGATCCTGATCTTCGAGTTCCACCCCGGCGAGGCCGCGCCCGGCGGCACCGGGTTCGGCGCGGCTTTGGAGCTGGCCAACCTGATCGTCGACGAGCTCGGCGGCGCCAAGATGACGGTCGCCTACGTCCCCGAGCCGCTGAAGGGCTACGCGGTCCTGCCGGCTTTGGCCTGCGATGAGGTGATCATGGGCAGCGACGCCTCGCTCGGGCCGATTACCCCCGAGGGTCAGGACCCCAAGGCGTCGCTCCGCGGGCCGGTCCGCGACCTGGCCAAGCAGCGCGGCCGCGACCCCGGGCTCCTGATCGGGATGCTCGACCGCAACGCCGACCTCCGCGCCGTGCGGACCGCCGACAAGCAGGTCCACTACATCCTGGCCGACGAGCTGCCGGCGTTCCGGAAGACGCACCAGGTCATCGCCGACGAGCCGGCCTGGGAAGGGGGCCAGCGCGGCATCCTGACGTCGCGGAGGGCGCGGCAGGAGGGGTTCTCGAAGCTCACCGCCGACAACCCGGCCGAGGTGGCCCGCGCCTACCGCCTGGCCGGCCAGGCGGCAGCCAACGACCCGACGCTCGGCCAGGTCATCCGCCCGGTCTGGATCCAGATCCGGGGGCCGCTCGACACGGTCAAGAAGTCGTACCTGATCCGCCGGATCGAGCAGGCGCGCCAGGAGAGGGTCAACCTCGTGCTGTTCCAGGTCGACAGCGAGGGGGGCCTCGACTCGGCCGCCGACGCGATCGCCGACACGATCGCCGGGATCAAGGAGATGAAGACGGTCGCCTACATCGACGACCGCGCCATGGGGGTGGCCAGTCTGGTGGCGCTGGCGTGCAATGACATCGTCTTCCGCAAGGGCGCCCGCATGGGCGACGTCCGCCAGCTCGTGACCGGCCGCAACGGCCGGTTCGAGGAGCTGACCGAGGCGCAGGTCCGCGCCCTGACGAGGCGCGCCGCCGGCCTGGCCGAGCAGAAGGGGCACCCGGTCGCCGTGGCGCGCGCCATGGTCGACCCCGACGCCGTGGTCGTCGCGGCCGTCGACTCCAAGACCGGCGCCGGCGGCTTCTTCCTCCAGGCGCAGGTCGACGCCGAGCCCGGGCGGTTCGTCGACCCGCAGGTCCGCAAGAGCGCCGGCGAGGTGCTCACCGTCACCTCCGACGACGCCGCCGACTACGGGATCGGCCAGGTCGTCTCCGACGTCGAGGAACTCAAGGCCCGCTATGGCCTCCGCGGCAAGCCGATCCGCATCGACGGCCCGACCTGGGTCGACTCCCTGGTGACGATCCTGACCGACCCGTTCGTCTCGTGGCTGCTCCTGTTCGTCGGGCTGTTCATGCTCGTCCTGGAGCTGAAGCTGCCGGGCATCGGCCTGCCGGCGATCACCTCGGCGCTGGCGTTCCTGCTGTTCTTCTGGAGCCATTACCTCAGCGGCACGGCCGACCAGCTCGAGATCATCCTGTTCCTGGTCGGGATGGTCTGCATGGCGCTGGAGCTGTTCGTCTTCCCCGGGTTCGGCGTCTTCGGGATGAGCGGCATCTTGCTGATCCTGACGAGCATCGTGATGGCCAGCCACACGTTCGTCTGGCCGACGCAGGAGTACGAGTACCGCGAGATGGGCTACACGCTGCTCCAGGTGGTCGTGGCGATGGTCGCGGTCGCGGGGGGGGCGGTGGTGCTGGCGCGGTACTTCCCGTCCCTGCCGTTGTTCAACCGCCTCGTGCTGAAGCCCGAGCCGTGGACCGGGGTCGCCGACGAGGACCCGACGGCCAAGCCGCCCCTGGAGGGGTACGAGTCGCTCGCCTTCCTGATCGGCGAGACCGGGCGGACGACGACCGTCCTGCGCCCTCGGGCAAGGCCCGCTTCGGCGAACTCCTGATCGACGTGACCGCCGACGGCTTCTTCATCGAGCCCGACAGCCTGGTCGAGGTCATCGACGTGCAGGGGCCGCGGGTGATCGTCAAGCGGATGGGGGCGTGATGCCCGGCCCATCGGGCGGCGGAGAAAACCGCGATCGGCCGGGAAGACGATTGACTTGGGGCGACCGGGATGTCGTAAACTACGGGGGATGGTGGCCGGCGGCGAGCGGCGGCCCGACCGGGCGCAGGAGGGGCGTCCCACCCGCGCCGGCGCAGGAAAGGGAGCCATGAGCGCGCTGGCCTGGCCGCTATTGCTGCTCGCCTGCGGCCTGATCCTGCTGATCGCCGAGGTGTTCATCCCCTCGGGGGGCCTGATCGGGCTGCTGGCCGTCGGCTGCCTGGTCCTGAGCCTGTGGCGGGCCTTCGAGCAGTCATTCGACCTGGGCGTGAAGTTCCTCGTGGCCGATTGTCTCCTGCTGCCCCTGGCGTTCGCGACGGGGGTCTATCTCTGGCCCAGGACCCCGCTGGCGAAGCGGGTCTTCTTGCGGCCGCCGGCCCCCGAGGAGATCGAGGGCTCGCACGCGGGCCAGCGGCTCGACCACCTGGTCGGCCAGCTCGGCCGGGCGCTGACGCCGATGCGGCCCTCGGGCCTGGTCGACTTCGACGGCCGGCGGCTCGACGGCCTGTCCGAGGAGGGGCTGATCCCCTCGGGTGCCCTGGTCCGGGCCGTCCGCGTCCGGGGCGGCCAGCTCGTCGTGCGGACGGCGCCCGAGGCGGACCTCGACGAGATCAACCCCGACCTGGCCCCGACGATGCCGGGCCTGACCTGACCCGAACCGGGCGCGGCGGTCGCCCCGACCGCGACGCCGACGCCCCGCCGACGGCCCGAGCGGCCGTCCACCCGAGACGGACCTTGCATGTTCCCCACGCCGCCACCCTTCGCGCAAGTCCCCCCCGCCGCGACGTCGTATCACACCTACGTCGTGCTCGGGTTCATCGCGATCGCGATGTTCGCGCTGGTCGCGTGCATCTTCTTCGCGAAATACTTCAACCTCTGGATTCAGGCGAAGATGACCGAGGCCAACGTCGGCATCCTCGACCTGGTCGGCATGTCGTTCCGCAAGGTCAACCCGAACATCATCGTCCGCTCGAAGATCATGGCCTTCCAGGCGGGCCTGTCGGAGAAGGACGGGATCACGACCAAGAGCCTGGAGGCGCACTACCTGGCCGGCGGCAACGTGCCCAACGTGGTCCGCGCGTTGATCGCCGCCAACCGCGCCGACATCCCGCTGTCGTACAAGCGCGCCGCCGCGATCGACCTGGCCGGCCGCAACGTCCTGGAGGCGGTCCAGACCTCGGTCAACCCCAAGGTCATCCCCTGCCCCGACCCGTCGCAGGGGCGGAACACGATCGACGGCGTGGCCAAGAACGGCATCCAGCTCGAAGGTCAAGGCCAAGGTGACCGTGCGGACCAACATCGACCGCCTGGTCGGCGGCGCCACCGACGAGACGATCATCGCGCGGGTCGGCGAGGGGATCGTCAACGCGATCGGCTCGGCCGACACGCACAACCAGGTCCTGGAGAAGCCCGACTCGATCTCCAAGCGCGTGCTGGAGAAGGGGCTCGACGCCGGCACGGCCTACGAGATCCTGTCGATCGACATCGCCGACATCGACGTGGGCGACAACATCGGCGCCAACCTCCAGGCGTTGCAGGCCGAGGCCGACACCCGCGTGGCGCGGGCCAAGGCCGAGGAGAGGCGGGCGTTCGCCGTCGCGAACGAGCAGGAGATGATCGCCGGGGTCCAGGCCAACCGCGCCAAGGTCGTCGCCGCCGAGGCCGAGGTGCCCCTGGCGATCGCCGAGGCGTTCCGCAGCGGCCACCTCGGCATCAACGACTACTACCACCTGCGGAACATCCAGGCCGACACCGAGATGAGGGCCTCGATCGCCGGCACGGGCAACTCGCGCCGCGAGGTCAACACCGGCTGATCGGGGGCGGAGGGCGGCATGCGGATCGACAACCTGTTCCAGTTCATCGTCCCGTTGACGTTCCTGGCGATCTGGGCGCTGACCTCGCTGTTCAACCGCGAGGCGCAGCCGCTGCCGCCGCGCCCGTCGCGCCCTCCCGGGCCGCGTCCGCCGGGGCCGCCCGCCCCCCGGCCCCCCGAGCGCCGCGCCGAGGTCGCGACGGTGCGCGACCCGTCGATGCGATGGTCCGCCCCGACGTCCCCCCCCGCCAGGCCCCCCGAGCGGCCGGTCGCCCGCCGCGCGCCAGCGCTGGACGACGAGATCCTGATCATCGAGCCCGAGCCGCGCCGAACGTCCCCCGCGCCAGCGTCCCGCGCGGGGGGCGGGGCCTCGCCGCGGAGGGCGACGCGCGCGCCGGAGCGCCCCGACCCCGCCGCCCAGGCGCCCCGATCCGCCGACGACGCGGGCCCTCAGCGCATCGGTCGGCCAGGGCATGGCCACGGTAGGCCACCACCCCCTGACGCTCAACCCGCTGGCGCCTCCGCAGTCGCCGCTGTCCGCGCAGGAGACTGCGCGGGCCAACCCGTCGGTCGCCTCCGCCCCCTCCTCGTCGGCGGACTCGCTCCGGCTCCTGATCGCCTCGCCGTCGAAGCTCCGCGAGACGATCATCCTGAACGAGCTGCTCCAGCCGCCTCTGGCCCTCCGACGCACCCGGGGTGGCCGCTGAGATAAGGGCCGGATGGGGTCGGCGCGGCGCGACCCGCCCTGCCGGGGACCCACGATCCGCACGGGAGGCCGGCGCGTTTCGCGCACCTACGAGATCCCCGCCCGCCTCTTCCGGGCCAGGACGAAGATCGTGTGCGAGTCGCGCCAGGGCGACAGCGCCAGGGCCAGCAGCTTCAGCAGGGGGAAGGCGAGGACCGTCAGCGGGTCGATCCACGACCGGAACAGACGGTGCTGGACCCAGAGCACCGCACGCGACCCGAGCGTGCCGTAGCGGAGTCGGTCGATCGGCTCGAAGCCGCATTCGTCCAGGATCGCTTCGAGCTGCGCGAAGGTGTAGCCGTTGCGGACGTGCCAGCCGTCCTCGACGCGCGTCACCCGGATCGCCGAGGCGTTGGCCGTCCAGTCGCGGTCGGGGGTCGTGATGTAGACGAACCCGTCCTCGTCGAGCAGGCCGTGGAGCTGCCGGAACGTCTTGCGGGCGTCCATGATGTGCTCGATGACGTCGAGCAGCAGGACCTGGTCGAAGCGGCCCCGGAGCCCGGGGTCGGCGGCGAGCTGGTCGAGGCTGGAGACGCGGAACTCGACGCGCTCCTCGGGGATGCCGAGGTGGTCGCGCATCTCGTCGCAGTTGTCCTTCTCCCACTCGTGGATGGTGATCCCCAGGCACCGGCCGCCTCGGCGGACGGCCTGGAGGGAGAAGTAGGCGTTGCCGCAGCCGCAGTCGAGCGTGCGGACGGGACGGTCGGGCGTCCCCGTCAGGAGCATCTTGACCAGGCGGGACTTGTCGCGGCTGACCCAGTTGGTGCCCGGGAACATCAGCCTTTTCAGGAGCAGGCGGGCACGCGACGGCGCATTCGCGGTGTAGGGGCGGAGCAAGGCGATCCTCCGTGACTCTCGGGCCCCGGGGCCGGTCGGGCCCGCGGCCGGGTGCGATCTCCGAACGCGCGCCCCACGATAGTCGGACGCCCCGGCCTCTGCAAGACGTCTCGGCCGACGCGAGGGATTGGACAAACGGGCTTCCCGGCCCCCATAATGGATCGGGGCCGAACCCCCGGCGCGAGGTGCCTCCGATGGCCGACCGATCCCGACGATCCCTCGAACGAATCCCGAGGCTGTCTCGGCGAAGCTGGCTGTTCGGCTCGATCGCCGGCGCCCTCGGGCTTGCGGCGCGTGCCGAGGAACCGAAGCCCGTCGCGGGCGACGAGGTCGCCCGCCTCCAGGACCTGGCGCGCAAGGCCAAGCTGCCCCCGTTCCGCACGATCGAGACCGAGCACTACCTGGGCATCGGCGACGCCCCCGACCGGCAAATCCTCGCGGCGCTGGATGTCTGCGAGGCGCTGGCGAAATCCTACCAGAAGCACTTCCACGACCGAGGGTTCGCCGTCGCGCTCCCGCGGCGGAAGATAACGGTCGTCGTGCTGGCGGGGCCGAAGTCGTATGCCGCCTTCCTGGGCGAAGACCCCGGCCAAGAGGTCGGCGGGCACTACGACCTCGACGCGAACCGGCTCGTCACGTTCGACTTCCAGACCTCCGCGCGGGCCAACACGTTCACGCTGGTCCACGAAGCGACCCATCAGCTCACCTTCAACACCGGCCTGCTCGATCGCGAAGGCGACGTGCCCGTCTGCATCAGCGAGGGCCTGGCGATGTACGCCGAGACGTGGCTGAAGGCCAGTCCGAAGCTGGGCCAGGTCAACCGTCGCCGGCTCAACGAGCTGCGCGAGGGACGCGATTGGTTCCCGATCCCCCTGGCCGAGCTGCTGACCCGGGACGGCCTGTTCGACGACCCCGCCACGCAGCACGTCGCCTACGCCGAGAGCTGGGTCCTGGTCTACTACCTGCTCAAGAACCGCGACTGGGCCCTCAAGCTCCGCGACTACCTCGTCGCCATCCGCCCGCGACGCGACCCGGCGAATCGCCTCGCGGACGCCGAGGCGCACTTCGGGACGCTCTCCAAGCTCGAAACGAAGCTCAGGAAGGCGGCGCCGAACCTCTGAGCACCCCGCCCCGATCGTCCTCCGCGCGACCATCGCCCGCGGATGGCCCCGACATCCCCCTCGCTTCGCGCGGCCGATCGTCGCTATGATAGGTCTTGCGAGGCCCCGTTCCTGCAAGCCTCCTGGCTGCCGGCTCGATGTCGAGCCGGCCCCTCCGCGGATGCAAAGGCGATCGTCCCGCGTTCGTCGTCGCGGGGCGGACGGTTTCATCCCATCCTTTCGTGAGGTCCCCATGAGACAGCCTATGCGATCGGGCCCTGGCCGGGGTGTGCGGCGCCCCTCGGGTTCACGCTGATCGAGTTGTTGGTGGTGATCGCGATCATCGCGGTGCTGATCGCGCTGCTCTTGCCCGCGGTGCAGGCGGCGCGCGAGGCGGCCAGGCGGGCCCAATGCGTCAACAATCTCAAGCAGATCGGCCTGGGGATGCACAACTATCACCAGGCCAACGACTCGTTCCCGCCGGGCGCGCTGCTCGTGACCAACGCCGTCAGCCGGGCCCTGGTGGCCGACGAGGACATGAGCGCGCACGTCCGGCTGCTGGCGGGCATGGAGCAGCAGGCGTTGTACAACGCCGCGAACTGGGGCCTGTCCGTAATCAACGACGCGACCAGCGTCCACATCAACGGGACGGTCACCGGGACGCGGCTGGGCGTCTTCCTCTGCCCGTCGTGCCCGGCGCCGGGCTGGAACCTGCTCGACACCTCGCTCGTGGTCGTCGCCCCGGGCAACAACTACTTCGCCTCGGTCGGGTCGGGCATGGAGTACTACGGCCAGGAGACCGCCAACCCCCCCAACGGCATCTTCCAGCACCTCTCGACGAGCGGCCAGGTCGTCAGCATCCGCGACATCACCGACGGGACGAGCAACACCGTGGCCTTCGGCGAGTGGAAGACGGGGACCGGGCTGGCGACCATCGTGACCCCCGACCGCGACATCGTCTTCCTCGGGCAATTCCCCGCGAACGTCTCGCGGACCAGCACCGGCACCGAGCTCCCGGCCAACCCCGTCCTCGTCGCAGGGCTGCCGGCGTGGCTGAACCTCTGCACGGCCGGGCTGACGAACCGGCCGAGAGCGGTCAAGACGCCGTCGCTCGGCCAGAGCTGGGCGTTCGGCCACTTCGGCTGGAGCATGGGCAACTTGCTGGTGCCGCCGAACTCGAAGTGGCCGAATTGCAGCACCAACGGCGCCGACACGATCGAGGCCCCCGGGCAGTTCGGCCCGCGGAGCTTCCACCCCGGCGGGGCCAACATCCTGATGTGCGACGGCTCGGTGAAGTTCCTCAAGGACAGCATCAACCAGCAGACGATCTGGTCACTGGGCTCGCGGAACCAGGGCGAGGTCGTCTCCGCCGACTCCTACTGACCGGCCCGCGACCGCGCGGCCATGCCCGTCGCACGGCCGGGGTGCCCTCGATCTCGGCAGCGAGGAGCGCCTCAAGGGCCCCGGGGATGTCGTATTCCATACAAAAAGTGTCGTGAGGCACCAAGATCCCGACACCTCGGGGCTATATTATAGACCGAAGATCATTGGATCTTGCCTAGTTTCTGGGATGCACGCATACAACATTCCATCCTCCCAAGGTTGAATCTCGCCTTGGGTGCATCGGGCCGAGGTGGGAACGCGCGGGATTGGTACGTCCTCGAAGGGTCCAGGCCGGAATGAGAACATGTGATCCTGAATACAATTATCGGACCGTCGGAATCCTTTCTCTCCGGGGGGGTTGACCATGAGGCGACGTGGCTTCACGCTGATCGAGTTGCTGGTCGTCATCGCCATCATCGCGGTGCTGATCGCCCTGCTCTTGCCCGCGGTCCAGGCGGCGCGGGAGGCGGCGCGGCGGGCCCAGTGCATCAACAACCTGAAGCAGATCGGCCTGGGGATGCACAACTACAACCAGAGCAACGACTGCTTCCCGCCGGGCGGCCTCCCGTTCGGCCTGCCGGGCATGAACACGAACACCAACTGGAGTGCCAGTGCGCATGCCCGGATGCTGGGCAACCTGGAGCAGCAGGGGCTCTTCAACGCCATGAACTGGATGGTCGGCACGCTCAACGACGGGTACGGGAAGTACGCCAATTTCACGGTCTACTCGGCGCGGCTCAGTACGTTCGTCTGCCCGTCGAATCCGGCGATCGGCTGGCCTTCGCCCGCGACGATGACGGCCTTCCCCCAGATGACCCCCGCCCCCGGCAACAGCTATTTCGCCTCGCTGGGGTCGAGCCTGGAATTCGCGTCCCAGCAGGACGCGGGCCCGCCCAACGGGGTGTTCTCCTATCTCGGGGTGAAGGGCCGTCCCACCGCCATCCGCGACGTCACCGACGGCACGAGCAACACGATCGCCTTCGGCGAGTGGCGGATCGGCAGCGGCAACCAGAACGTCGTGACGATCCCCACCGACATCATCTTCATCGGGAGTTTTCCCAACGGGACGGCGCGGAACAACGGGACGTTGACCATGCCCAACCCCACCCTCGTCGCGAATTTCCCGGCCTGGCTGCAAAGCTGCCTCGGGGGGTTGAACAAGGCGCGAACCGGCCGATCCACGTCGGCCTGCTCGGCCTGGGCTGGTGCTTCTTCCTGCCCGGCTTCACGCTGGGCAACGAGCTGCTGCCGCCCAACGCGAAGTATCCCAACTGCAGCACGAACGGGGCCAACTCCATCGACAACCCCGGCATGTTCGGCCTGAGCAGCTATCACCCCGGCGGCGCCAACATCCTGATGTGCGACGGCTCGGTGAAGTTCCTCAAGGACAGCACCAACCAGGTGACGGTCTGGGCGATCGGCTCGAAGAACCAGGGCGAGATCGTCTCGGCCGACTCGTACTGACCACCCCGCGGCATCAGCCGAGGACGGGTTCAGCCCCATGTTCTTGCGCATCTCGCGCGCTGCTTCTCGTATCCATCCCCCCCAAGGCCGAGCTTCGCTTCCCGGTGAGTCGGGTCGAGGTCCGTCATCGCACAGGGTCGATGCATCCTCGAAGGGTCCCGATCCGGGTACGGATATGTTATCCTGAATGCGGATACGAGTCATCCGAGGCCCTTTCCCTCCAGGAGGATCGACCATGAGGCGCCGCGGCTTCACGCTGATCGAATTATTGGTGGTGATCGCCATCATCGCGGTGCTGATCGCGCTGTTGCTGCCCGCGGTGCAGGCGGGCGCGAGGCGGCCCGGCGGGCCCAGTGCGTCAACAACCTGAAGCAGATCGGCCTGGCGCTGCACAACTATCACCAGACCAACGACAGCTTCCCGCCGGGCGGCCTGATCATGACCGCGACGGGCTCGGGCGGCACGACGTACATGACCAACATCAGCTTCGGGCCCCATGCCCGTCTGCTGGCTGGGCTGGAGCAGCAGGCGCTGTACAACGCCGTGAACTGGTCGCTCGGCGCCAACAATGACGTCTACGCGGCCTCGGTCAACCTGACCGTCAGCGGGACGAGGCTCGGCGTGCTCCTCTGCCCATCCAGCGTCGCCCCCGGCTGGCCGATGAACGTCAACGGGAACATCAAGCCCACCGCGCCCGGCAACAGCTATTTCGCCTCGCTCGGATCGTCGTTCGAATACGTGAACAATGCCGGGTTCGCGGGGATTGCGATCACGTCCGCCGCCCCCCCCAATGGGGTGTTCCAGGTCGGCGGCCCGGCCATCGGCATCCGCGACGTCAGCGACGGCACGAGCAACACCATCGCCTTCGGCGAGTGGCGGATCGGCTCCGGCCTCCAGGCGATCCTCACGATCCCCTCGGATGTCGTCGAGCTCGGCAGCCTGCCCGCCGGGGTGGCGCGGAACCAGACGACGATGATGGCGGCCAACAACATCACCTGGACCCAGAACTTCCAGACGTGGCTGGGCCAGTGCGTCGCGGCGCTGCCCACGAAGCGGAGCAACAAGACCCCAGCATTGGGCGAGAACTGGGCCTTCACCCTGCCGGGCTATACGCTGGGCAACGTCCTGCTGGCGCCGAACCCGAAGTACCCGAACTGCTCGTCGAACGGGGCCGCCTCGCTCGACGCGCCCGGCATGTACACGCTGAGCAGCTTCCACCCCGGCGGGGGCAACGTCCTCCTCTGTGACGGCTCGGTGAAGTTCCTCAAGGACAGCACCAACCTGGCCACCGTCTGGTCGCTGGGCTCGCGCGCCCAGGGCGAGGTCGTCTCCGCCGACTCCTACTGACCGGCCCGGCACGCCGGCGCCGGCCGATGGCCACGGAGGGCCGATACCCCGGCAGGGTCATCGGAACGGTCCGGACTTCCCCACCTGAAAGCGAGGTTGCCATGCGACGGTCCAGGCAGTCGGGCGGCGGCCGGGCGCGCGGCGCCCCTCCGGGTTCACTTTGATCGAGCTGCTGGTGGTGATCGCGATCATCGCGGTTTTAATCGCGCTGCTGCTGCCGGCGGTCCAGGCGGCGCGCGAGGCGGCCAGGCGGGCGCAATGCGTTAACAACCTCAAGCAGATCGGCCTGGCCTTGCACAACTACCACACCTCCAACGACTGCTTCCCGCCGGGCAACCTGCCGTTCTACAACTCGAGGACGCAGGCCATCGTGAACAACTGCGCCTGGAGCGCCCACGCCCGTCTCTTGCAATCGCTGGAGCAGACGGCGCTGTACAATGCCATCAACTGGTCCATCTCGGCGTTGAACAACGACGCCAGCTACAGGGCGAACACGACCGTGGCGTCGGCCCGCCTGAACGTATTCCTCTGCCCGTCATGCCCCCCACCGAGCTGGACGAGCTACCAGGGTCCGGTGACGACCGGCAATAATTACTTCGCCTCGTGGGGGTCGAGCCTCGAGTTCGACCGGACCCAGACCGGAGGTCCGCCCAACGGCCCGTTCGGGTATGCCGGGCCGCCGGTCGGCATCCGCGACGTCCAGGACGGCACGAGCAACTCGATCGCGTTCGGCGAGTGGAAGCTCGGCGACGGCAGCCTCCAGCAGATCACGATCCCCACCGACATCGTCTTCACGGGGATGGTGTACCCGAGCGGGGTCAAGCGGAACACCCCGCAGATGGAGATGCCGGCGGGCGGCCAGCCCTTCCTGCAATGGATCCAGACCACGTGCGTGGCCGCCCTGAAGACCGGCAGCACCAACCACAGCTTCTACCTGGGCGACCTCTGGGCCGCGGCCCTGAACTCCTACACCCTGGGCAACGTGATCCTGGCCCCCAACCCGAAGTACTCCAACTGCATCGTCAGCAATGTCGGCGGCGGCCTCCAGAACCCCGGGGCGATCACGCTCAGCAGCTACCACTCGGGCGGCGCCAACGTGCTGATGTGCGACGGGTCGGTCCGCTTCCTCAAGGACAGCACCAACATCAATACGGTCTGGGCGATCGGCTCGATCAACCAGGGCGAGGTCGTCTCCGCCGACTCCTACTAAGGGCCTGGAACGAAACAACTGTTATAATTCGTCGCTGCGGCTCATAATGGACGGATGCCCGACGATCCTGAACTCCAACGGAAGTTCGCCGCGATCCTGCCGAACCTCGACGAGCGGCAGCGACGGCTCCTCGCCGCCGTCGAGGCCCGCTCCCTGGGCTACGGCGGCATCCGCCGCGTGAGTCGGGCCTCGGGCATCTCTCACGCCGCGATCCAGCGGGCGTTGAAGGAACTCGACGCTCCACCCCCTCCCCCCGGTCGCGTCCGACGGCCCGGCGGAGGTCGCAAGAAGCTCCGCGACAAGGAGCCGGCGATCCTCGTGGCCCTGGAGGGACTGATCGCCCCCGAGACGCGGGGCGACCCGATGTCCCCGCTGCGGTGGACCTGCAAGAGCACCCGCCAACTGGCCGAGGCCTTGGGCCGCCAGGGGTTCGCCGTCAGCCATCGGGTCGTCGGGGAGATGCTCCACCACCTCGGCTACAGCCTCCAGGCGATGGCCAAGACCCTGGAGGGCAGGCAGCACCCCGACCGTGACGCCCAGTTCCGCTACATCAGCGAGATCAGCGGGCGGTACATCGCCGCGGGCTCCCCGGTCATCTCGGTGGACACCAAGAAGAAGGAGCTGGTCGGGCAGTACGCCAACCGGGGCCGGGAGTGGCAACCGGCGGGTGAGCCCGAGGAGGCCCTGATCCATGACTTCCCCGACCGCCGCGTCGGCAAGGCGATCCCCTACGGGATCTACGACATGGGCTGGGACCTGGGGTGGGTCAACGTGGGCGTCGATCACGACACGGCCAGCTTCGCCGTCGAGGGCATCCGGCGGTGGTGGTCCGGCATGGGGTCGGAGATGTACTCCGACGCCGGGCGGTTGCTGATCTGTGCCGACGGCGGGGGCAGCAACGGCTATCGGGTCCGGCTGTGGAAGGTCGAACTCCAGCGGTTCGCCGACGAGACGGGCCTGGAGGTGACGGTCTGCCACTTCCCGCCGGGCACGAGCAAGTGGAACAAGATCGAGCACCGGCTGTTCTCGCACATCACGATGAACTGGCGGGGCCGCCCACTGGTCAGCCATCAGGTGGTCGTCGAGTTGATCGCCGCGACGCGGACCGCGACGGGCCTGGAGGTGGAGGCCCGGCTGGATACGGGGAGCTACCCGACCAAGGTCAAGGTGACGAAGCAGCAGATGGAGCGGGTCCGGCTGCATCCCCATGACTTCCATGGTGAGTGGAACTACACGATCAGGCCTGAGTCGTCCGGATCGCACGGCAAGTCGTAATGCTTATTCCGTTCCAGACCCTAACCGGGCCGCGGCGTCAGCCGAGGACGGGGTTCAGCCCCATGTTCTTGCGCATCTCGGCGCGCTGCTTCTCGTAGTTCATCAGGAGCTTGCGGTCGCGGAAGTGCTGCCGCTCCTTCTTGGCCTGCGCGGCGAAGACCAGGCGTCGCATGGCGGTGCTGGTCAGCTCGCCGCGGTCGCGGTAGCGCTTGCGGAGGCGCGCGGCGGGCTTCTCGCCGAAGGCCTCGATGATCTCGTCCTCCAGCGAGACGAAGAACCGGCAGAAGCCGGGGTCGCCCTGGCGGGCGCAGCGGCCGGCGAGCTGGCGGTCGATCCGCCGCGCCTCGTGCCGCTCGGTGCCGATGACGTGCAGGCCGCCGAGCTCGGCGACCCCCTCGCCGAGCTTGATGTCGGTGCCGCGGCCGGCCATGTTGGTCGCCACCGTCACGCGGCCCGGCTGGCCCGCCTGCGCCACGATCTGCGCCTCGATCTCGTGGTTCTTGGCGTTGAGCACCTGGTGCTCGATCCCCGCCGCCGTCAGCAGGGCGCCGAGCTTCTCCGACTTCTCGATCGACCGCGTGCCGATCAGCACGGGCACCTGCGTCTTGTGCCACTCGACGATCTGGTCGGCGACCGCGCGGAACTTCTCGGTCTCGGTCGAGAAGACG
Source organism: uncultured Planctomycetaceae bacterium (assembly GCA_963708145.1). GTDB lineage: Bacteria > Planctomycetota > Planctomycetia > Isosphaerales > Isosphaeraceae. The sequence goes on from OY970189.1 coordinate 3,454,948, forward strand.
CGGTCGGACACCCAGATCCGCCGCCCCCGGCGGTTGGTCGGGACCTTGAAGACGTGGACCTTGTAGATCCTCCGGAGCTCGCGGGCGTCGGAGGACGCCGTGCCGGTCATGCCGGCGAGCTTCTTGAACCGGAGGAAGAAGTCCTGCACCGTCACTCGCGCGGCGGTGATCGTCTCCAGCGTGACTTCGAGGCGCTCCTTGGCCTGGATCGCCTGGTGGAGGCCGTCCTGCCACTGGCGGCCGGGCATCATCCGGCCGGTGAACTCGTCGACGATCACGATCTCGCCGTTGACGACCACGTAATCGCGGTCGCGGAGGTAGGCGATCTGGGCCCGCAGGCGCGCTCGACGTACTCGTACAGCCCGTCGACGGTCAGCGTGACGAACGACGAGTGGCCGGCGACCGCCTGCACCTTGCGGCGGCCGGCGGCGTTGAGCTCGGCCTTGCGCTCGGCCGGGTCGTACTTGAAGTCCTTGGTCCGCACCAGGGTCGCGGCGAGCTGGTCGGCGCCGTAGTAGGCGGCGGCCTCCTCCTGCGTCGGCTGGTTGTTGGCGCCGATGATCAGGGGGGTCCGCGCCTCGTCGATCAGGATGCTGTCGGCCTCGTCGACGATCGCGTAGTGGTGCGTCCTCTGCACGGGCATCTCGGCGCTCGGCGTTGCTGTCGCGGCCGAGGAACGCCTGCTCGAACGATCTTGCGGTGCGTGTCGCCGAGCTGGAGCCGCTTCAGCTCGTCGCGGAGGAAGTCGAAGCCGAACTCCTTGCTGGTGCCGTAGGTGATGTCGCAGGCGTACGCGGCGCGGCGGACGGGGTCGGGCTGGCCGGTCTGGATGCAGCCGACCGTCAGGCCGAGCATCTCGTAGATCGGCCTCATCCAGTCGGCGTCGCGGTGCGCCAGGTAGTCGTTGACCGTGACGACGTAGACCCCCTTGCCCTGAAGCGCGTTGAGGAAGGCGGGCAGGGTGGCGACCAGCGTCTTGCCCTCGCCGGTCTCCATCTCGGCGATCGAGCGGTAGTGGATGGCCGCCCCGCCGACGAGCTGGACGTCGTAATGGCGCTGCTTGATCGTCCTCTTGGCGGCCTCGCGCACCAGCGCGAACGCCTCGGCGATCATCCCGTTGAGCGAGTCGCCCTGCCTCGCCTTGAGCCGCAGCAGGTGGCTCCGGGCGGCGAGCTGCGCGTCGGTCTCGGCCTCCAGGACCGGCTCCAGCGCGTTGACCTGATCGGCCAGGACGGCGAATCGGCTGAGGCGCGCCGTGTGGGTCGGGCCCGGCCAGCCGCTGAACCTGGTTCAACCACTTCGGGCCGAGTCGGCTTGCCATGACCGCGTGTCCCCCTGCGATGACCGTCGCGATGCGTCCCGGACCCCCTCCGACCGACCCCGCCCCCTCCGCGCGCGGGCCCTGCCCTCTAACGGGACAGCCCGACGCCCGATCCTCCCGACGCGACCCCGAAAGTCTCAGTCCGGGGGCTGGTTGGGGGCCAGCGCGATCGCGCCCCTGGTGAACTCCAGGTAGATCCCCCGGTTCTCGGGGGGCGGCACATGGCCTTCGACCCACCGGAGTTGCCTCGCCGAGGCCCCGTGGCGCGCTGAGCCAGTCGAGGAGCCCCGCCGTCGACCCATGGAGCCGGAGCCAGTCGCGCAGGATCGCCCACTTGGCCTCGGCCGAGGGCTCGCCCGGGGGCTCCTCGCCGGGGGGCTTGCCCCAGTGGAAGATCAGGGCTTCGGAGAATTGCAGGTACAGGCTGGCCCGCGCCGACGGGAGGATGGCGACGAACTCCGGCGCCGAGACCTCGCGGAGGTCGCGGGCCAGGGCCGGCTTCAGGAAGGCGGCCATCCGCGACGCGGCCAGCACCCGCGCGTCGGCCGTCGCCTCGCCGTCGGCCGCCGGGCCGGGGCGGCAGACCAGGCCGGGCTTGGGGTCGACGGGGGGGATCAGCCGGGAGATCTGGACCAGGGGGCCGGCGGCCTCCCAGTCGATGTCGGACGCCGGCAGGACCACGCCGTCCCGGTCGAGCGCGAAGTCCCAGCATCTCTCGAACACGGCCACGGGCTCGCGGTAGACCAGGCGGACCGTGACCCGGTTCGGGTGCTCCAGCGACACCCCCTCGACCTTCCTCACCCACCCGTAGTGCGTGAATTGCCGCGCCAGATGGCCGAGGTCCAGGTCGAGCACCGGCAGCGTCTCGGGCATCGGCGCGGCGGCCCGCACCCGGTCGAGGAACCCCCGCGGGCCCCACCGATAAGACGAGGGGGGGGGCGGATCGAGCGCGATGTCGCGGAAATCGAGCTGGTACGACGGCTGCCGGTGCAGCCAGGCGACCACCGTCCGGAGGGCGTGCGCGCCGACCGAGACGACCAGCGCCAGCGCGACCGCCCCGCCCAGCGCGGCGACCCCCAGCCGGGCCAGCGCCGGCCGTCGGGCGGCCGGGGGCGGGACGAACCTCGCGAACCGTCGGCGCGGGGCCCCTCGGCGTCGGCCATCCGAGGGGGTTCGCGGTGCTCCATCACCAGGACTCCTGCGCCGGCCGAGACTTAGAGCCGATCCAAGGGCGGTGGGCCGGCGCCGCGCAGCCCACCGCGCCAATCGCGGGTCGGTCGGCCGTCAGCCGCCGGCCCGGCGGGGCCCGAGCACATCGCGGCACCCAGGCCCGCAGCCGGCGCTCCCAGAGGGAGTCCGGCTCGCCCGGGTGCGGGGCGGCCCAGGGGAGGACGTCGGCCGGCGTCAGGAAGGGGAACGATCGGCTCGTCGCCGACGGGGCATACCGGCCGTCCGCGCCGAGCACGACGGACCTCCAGCGCGGGCCGCCTCGTGTGGTAGACCCAGACCTCGGGGACCCCCAGCAGGGCGCAGACCGCCAGCGCCTGAGACGCCCCGTGCGTGTGGACGACCTCGACGACCAGGTCGGGCGGCGGGTAGGTGTCGAGGTTGATCGGCTCGTCCTCGTCGAGGGCCTCGACCGCCTCGCAGTGCGCGATGTAGTAGGAGCGGTCGGGCTCGATCCCGGCCCGGTTGCCGCGGCGGTAGAGTGTCGAGGCGGTCGCGTAGTAGGCGACCTCGAAAACGGCGCCGATCGCCTTGATCACGGCGTCGATCCGGTCGTTGGAGCGTTCGTGCTTGCGGGCTGGGGACACCAGAGTCAGGCTCCCGTCGAGGAACTTGATCCGGGGGCCGGCATGGTCCCCCACCATCGCCAGGTAACGGTCCAGCGCGTCCGGCGCGTCGCATCGGATCGTCACCACCTGGTCCGCGCCCACGTCCGGGCACCCCGCCGGGGCCTCGGCGGGGCCGGCCGGCACGGGTGTCGTCGTCCGGGTCGTCGTCGGCATGCGATCATCTCCCTTCACCAAACCTGGATCTGCAGCTCCAGCTCGTAGCCGAACTGCTGCCAGACGCGCTGGCGGATCTGGTCGATCAGGCGGAGCACGTCGGAGGCCGAGGCGCCGGGCTGCGCGACGATGAAGTTGGCGTGCCGGTCGGAGACCTCGGCGCCGCCGACGCGGGTCCCCTTCAGGCCGGCCTGGTCGATCAGGGCGCCGGCGGGCAGGTCGGGGGTCGGGTCCTTGAAGATGCACCCCGACGACTGGTGGCCGTAGGGCTGGTTCTCCTTCTTGATGATCCAGAGGCGTCGCATCCGGCGGACGACCGCCTCGGGGTCGGCGGCCTCGAGCTCGAACTCGGCCGAGAGGATCACCGGCTCGTCGAGGTTCGAGCCGCGGTCGTCGAAGCGGAGGTCGTCGCGCTCGCGGACCTGGACCTCGTCGGCGGCGTCGACGACGGTGGCGCGGCGGACGAACTGGCCGATGGCGACCTGGCGGTCGCCCGCGTTGCCCCGCAGGGCCCCGCCGACGGTGCCCGGGATTCCGGTCAGGAACTCCAGCCCCGCCAGCCCGGCGCGGGCGGTCTGCGAGATCAACGCCGTCAGGGGGACCGCGGCGCCGGCCTCGACGACGCTGTCGCGGACCGCGACGTCGGAGAACGCCGGGCTCTCCAGGTGAATGACCAGCGCCTCGACCCCCTCGTCGCGGACCAGGACGTTCGACCCGCCGCTGAGGACCTTGAACGGGAGCCCCTCGGCGCGGCAGCGGCGGAGCAGGCCGAGCAGCTCATCGAGCGTCCGCGGCCGCGCCAGGAACCGCGCCGGGCCGCCGAGGCGGAACCAGATGTGGGGGGCCAGCGGCTCATCGGCCTTGACGATCGCGCGAAAGTCGTCGAATGAATGCATCGGAGATCGTCCCCACGTCGCCGGCCCCGAGCGTCACCAGCACGTCGCCGGGCTCGAGCTGGCGGTCCAGTTCCGCGATCGCGTCGTCGAGGCGGGCCGCCCACCGCGCCCGGAGCCCGCGCGACGCCAGCGACTCCGCCAGGGCCCGGGCGCCGTCGCCGTCGCCGCCCGGCGGGCCCGCCTCGGCGATCAGGACGCGGTCGGCGGCGGCCAGCGCGGAGGAGAGCCGGCCGTCGTCGTCCGCGGCCGTCCCGGCCGGGGCGAGCAGGGCCGCCCAGAGGCGGCGGGCCCCGAACACCTCGCGGCCGATCGCCAGCGCCTCGGCCACCGCCGAGGCGCCCCGGCCCTGGTCATCCACCAGGGTAACACCTCGGTAGCTCCCGCGGGACTCGAAATCGTGCGCCACCCCGGCGAACTCCTCCAGCCCCTGCTTGATCTCGGGCGTCGGCACGTCGAGGCGGCGGCACGCCGCCACCGCCGCCAGGGCGCACAGCACGTTGCGGCGGCCCGGCACTTGCAGCCGCAGCTCGACGGCGAACCGGCCCCGGTTGAAGGCGCGGAACCGATACCGGCCCCCCTCATGGCGGAGGTCGGCCCCCCACCAGCCCCCGCCCCGCTCCAGGGAGAGCCACTCCACGCCGGCGCCGACCCCCCGCATCGCCGCCGCGACCGTCTCGGATCGCTCGGCCAGCACCGCGCCGTCGGGCGGGATCGAGCCGGCGAATCGGCGCAGGGCCGCCACGCGCGCGACCACGTCCTCGCACGGGTCGGGCCCGGCGTCGAGCACGACCGCCAACCGGGGGGCGGTCGGCCCGATCCCCTCGGGCCCCTCGACCGCCTCGACCACGACGTGAGGCCCCGACCCGAACCGCGCCCAGCCGCCGAGCTGCGGAGCCGTCGACCCGAGGACGACCGTCGGGTCGAGCCCGGCGCGGGTCAGCGTCCAGCCGATCATCGCCGAGGCGACCGCGGCGCCTCGGCGGCCGGCGACGACCAGGCCGTCTCCGCGCCGCATCAGGCGCCCCAGCCGGCGCACCGCCGCCTCCTGCGCGATCCCGAGCCGCGACGCCGCGAGCCGCTCGGGATGGTCGCGGCCGACCCCGGGCCCGTAGATCAGGACGTGCGCGCCGCGAGGGCAGCGCCTCGGGGCATGGCCGGCGTGGACCCGCGCCCCGAGGAGGCGGAGCCGGCGGAGGACGGGGCCGTCGTCGCTCGCCGTCCCGCTGACCGTCACGCCGCGCTGCACGAGCACCTGCGCCAGTCCGGACAGGCCGCGGCCCGCGATGCCCACCAGGTCGCGCATGCGCGGCCCGCGATCCGCGCGGCGCCTCCCCGTCGCAATCGATCCATCGGCGAGCGTCCCTCGACCGTCCCGGGGCGGGGCCCGGCGCCGACCGGCCTCGGGTCGGCACGACCCCGCCTCCCCTCCACGGCTTAGTATCGGAACAGCAGGGAGAATACTCACAATCTTTCCGGCCGACGGCGTCCGCCCGCATGACGCCGCCATCGTAGCCGCACCCCCGGGGGGGCGTCAAGAAACCCGAATGTCCGATCGAGCCGCCCGAGATGAGCCGGGATCTCGGATGTTTTTCCATCCGGGATCAGGACTTGGGGCGGTCTTCTCTTGGCCGGAGCCCGAGAGGATGGGCCGCCGAGGGACGCGGATCGATGCGGATCTGATCCGGGATGATCCGCCCCGATCCGCGTCCCATTTCCGGGGCGTGCGCAACCCGAGCCGGTCGTCCAATGGTCGCCGGGCGGGCTCAGGCGGTGGGTTGGTCATCCCACCGCCGCGACACGCGGTCGAGCGCCGCGACGGCCTCCTCGACGCGGTGGCGGTCTTCCTCGTAGAGGTCGCCCGTCTCCAGCGGGAGGCGTCGGACGGCGTCGGCGACCTGGTCGTGCGCGCCCGTCATCTGGATGTAGAGCCGCTCGAACGCCCCGCGGCGGGGGCCCGGCCCGAGCGCGTCGAGCCCCTGGCGGGCCCGGGCGAGCCTCTCCTCGCAGTCGCGGAGCACGCCCTGCCAGTGCGGCTTCTCATGCAGGTGGATGCGCTGGGGATACGACGGGTTCCTGAGCGGGTCGACCGGCTGCGTCCGGACGGGGACCGTCGATTCGCCCTCGGACACGGGCTGCGACTTCGAAGACACGGCGCGGCTCCCTCGTGCAGTAGGCGGGTCGGGAGTAGGCAGAAGGCAGTAGGCGGTAGGCGGTTGAAGAACGATGATCGACTTCGTTCGTCTTCACTGCCGACTGCCTACTGCCTACCGCCTGCTGATTTCGGTACAATTCTGCCCGAATCGCCCGCCAAGCTCCAGACCATCCGGTCGAATGCCGCGCCCCGCCCCCCGACGAGGAACGTCCCCATGCGATCCCTGCTGGCCCTCGGGCTCGTCGTGCCGATCGTCCTCGCGCCGGCCTCCGGCGCGGAGAAGGCCCGGCAAACCCTGCCGGTGGCGGCCGACGGGTGGAAGATCGAGCTGGATCGCGCAGGCGCCCGAGATCCTCTACCCGACGGCGATCGTGGCCGCGCCCGACGGCACCGTCTACCTCGGCAGCGACCCGATGGACATGCCGGGCCCGCCGACCGAGCCGATCGACTCGGTCCTGGCGCTCAAGGACGGCAAGGTCGCGGTCTTCGCCGACAAGCTCTGGAGCGTCATGGGCCTGGAGTGGGTCGACGGCACCCTCTACGTCGTCCACGCCCCGTACCTGTCGGCGCTCCGCGACACCGACGGCGACGGCAAGGCCGACTCCCGCGACGACCTGATGACGGGCCTCGGGCCGAAGCTCCCCGGGTTCAACGGCATCAACGACCACGTCGCCTCGGGCATCCGGCTCGGGATGGACGGGTTCCTCTACATCGCGGTCGGCGACAAGGGCATCCCCAGGGGGGTCGGCAAGGACGGCACGACGATCCAGCTCTTCGGCGGGGGCGTGATCCGGATCAGGCCCGACGGGACCGGCCTGGAGGTCGTCTCGTCCGGCGAGCGCAACCCGCTGTCGGTCGCCTTGACGACGGCCGACGACGTGTTCACCTACGGCAACGACGACGACAGCAAGAAGTGGCCCAACAGCTTGACCCACCAGATCGTCGGCGGGCACTACGGCTATCCGTACCAGTTCCTGACCTCGCGCTGGCGCGCCCTGCCGGTGGTGGCCGGACAGGTGGGCGGCTCGGGCGCAGGGGATTTGCTACAACGAGGACGGGCTGCCCGCGTCGTACCGGGGCAACCTGTTCTTCTGCGACTGGGGCCTGTCCACCGTCTTCCGGTTCGAGGTCGAGGCGGCGGGCGGCACGTTCGCGCTGAAGGCGAGGACGCCGTTCGTCTCGCGGGGCGACCTCGACGATTTCCGGCCGTTCTCGCTGGCCGTGGCGCCCGACGGCGCGAGCTTCTGGCTCGTCGACTGGGCCTTCAATAGCTGGCTGGAGGACGGGGCGAAGACCGGGCGGCTCTATCGCCTGTCGTATGAGGGGCCCGATCGCGTGACCCCCGCCCCCCGCCCCTCGGGCGACGACCCCGCCGTCCGCCTCGCGGCGCTCGACCACCCGGCGCTCTCCGTCCGCCTCGAATCGCAGCGCCTCCTGGCCCGTCGGGGCGCCTCGGCCGTCCCGACGCTCGTCGCGCGGCTCAAGGCGGAGAAACCCGAGGCCGGGCGCCTGCACGCGCTCTGGCGCTCGACACCATCAAGACGGCCGAGGCCCGCGGCGCGATCCGGCAGGCGCTGATCGATCGCGACGAGGGGGTCAGGCTCCAGGCCGCGCGGAGCGAGGGGATTCGCCGCGACCGGCCGGCGCTCGCCCCGCTGTCGGCCCTGCTGCGCGACCCCGAAGCCGCGGTCCGCCGCGAGGCCGCGATCGCGCTGGGACGGCTGGGCGACCCCGCCGCCGCCCCGTCGCTGATGGCCGCGCTCGGCGACCCGGACACGTTCGCCGCGTGGTCGATCCGCCACGCCATCCGGACCCTGGGCGCGTGGGACGAGGACTGCGCTGGTCGTCGCCTTGACCGACCCGAAGCGGCGCGAGGATGCCCTCAAGCTGACCGACGAGGCGTGGGCCCTGCCGGTGGTCAACGCGCTGGTGCGGTCTTTGGTCGCGATCGACTCGGCCGACGTCCGCGCGGGTCGTGGCGAACCTGGCGGGCCTCTACCGGATGTATCCCGAGTGGTCGGGCCACTGGTTCGGGACCAACCCGCTCGCCGGGCAGATGCCGCGCAAGACGAGGGACTGGCAGCCCGAGGCGATGGCCGCGGTGCGGCACGGGCTGGAACTGGCCCTGGTCTCCGACCGCGACGCGGGGGTCCGCCTCCAGGCCGTCGAGGGCCTGCGCCTCGTGGGCAAGAGCGGGCGCATCGCCGATCCGCGAACGGCTGGCGCGGGAGGCCGACCCGCGCGTCCTGGCCGCCGAGGCGAGGGCCCTGGGCGAGATCGGCGACGCCTCCTCGGCGCCGGCGCTGGCCGCTCTGGCGCAGGACGCGGGCCGTCCCGAGGAGGTCCGCGCCGCCGCGCTCGACGCGCTGGCGGCGTTCGCCGGGCCGATCGCGCTGCGCGGCCCGGTTCGCGATCGTCTACGACCCGAACGCCCCCGCGGCGCTGGTGGCGCGCGGCCTGGCGGCGCTCGGCCGCGAGGGCGTGCTGCCGCCCAACGACCTGGCGGGGTTCCTCGACCACGCCTCGCCCTCGGTCCGCGCCGCCGCCCTGACGGCCCTGGTCCCGAAGAAGGCGGTCCCCGAGGAGGTCCGGCGGGCCGTCATCGCCCGCCTCGATGACGCATCGCCCGAGGTCCGCCGGGCGGCGATCGAGGCGATCGCGCGGCTCGGCGTGCGCGAGGCGATCCCCAGGCTGCTGGCGGTCGCCAACGAGGAGGCGTACCACGCCGAGGCCGCGCTCGCGCTGGCCGCGATGCCCGACCCGCAGGCGCTGCCGGTCTACCTGTCCGCGCTCCAGGACCGCAGCCCGCAGGTCCGCCTCGCGGCGCAGGGGCGCTGGTGGCGATCCGCGACCGCGTGGCGGGCGACCTGGAGAAGGCCGCGCGGTCGGGGAGGCTCGGCGGCCCCGCGGCGGCGGCCCTGGAGCGCGTGCTCGCGCGATTCCGTCCGATCGTCGCCTGGAAGGTGATCGGCCCGTTCCCGAGGACGACCGCCAAGGTGATCCTCGGCGAGACGTCGATCGACTTCGCGCGCACGTACACCGGCGCCGAGGGGAGGACGATCGCCTGGTCCGACCGTCGCGCCGACCCCGCGACCGGCCGCGTCGTGCTCGACGACTTCAAGGGGGGGGCGGGCGACCGGGGCGGGTTCGGCTACGACACCAACGGCACGCCCAACCTCAACGCTTTCGGCTACGCCGAGGTCGCCTCCGACGCCGACCGCCCCGCCTTGCTGCTCGTCGGGTCGAGCGGGACGGTGATCGTCACCGTCAACGAGACGGTGGTCTTTCATTACAACAACTACGCCGGCCGCGCCTACGCCCCCGACTCCGACGTGGTGCGGGTCGAACTCAAGAAGGGGACCAACCGCATCCTGGTCGCCTCGCGGCAGGGGATCGGCACCTGGTCGTTCAGCGTGCAGGTGTCGGGGCCCTCGGCGGGCCTGCTCGCGGCCCGGCCCGCGTCGGCCCCGATCGACGCGCTGCGCGTTCGCCCTGTCGCACGAGGGGGACGCGAAGGCGGGGGAACGGCTCTTCTTCGACCCGAAGGGGATCGGCTGCGCGAAGTGCCACTCCGCGGGAGGCCGGGGGACCGCCAGCGTCGGGCCCGACCTGTCGGGGCTGTTCCCGAAGTACGACAAGGCCGAGATCATCCGCTCGGTCCTCGAACCTTCCGACCGCCTCGCCACCGGCTACCAGCCCACCCTGCTGTCCCTGACCGACGGCCGCGTGCTCACCGGCCTGGTCCGCTCCGAGACCGACGCGGAGGTCGAGCTCGTGGACGCCGACGCCAAGGTCTCGCGCGTCCCCAAGTCCGCCATCGACGAGCGCCGCGTGGGCGACGTTTCGATCATGCCGACCGGCCTGGTGGACACGCTCACCCCTCTGGAGTTCACCGACCTGATCAGCTACCTGTGCAGCCTCAAGGCCCCCAAGTCGGGCGCGTGAAACACGCCGACGGTACTGTCACCGATCCTGTAAGGCCTTGCCGTTCACCGGGGTGATGATGGGCCTCGTGGATTACCCCGGTACGGAGGCGGCGCATGTCGCTGCTCGACCACCCCGAGGCCCAAGCCCTGCTCGCCGACGCCTGGTGCTGACGCGAGGGATCGGGGCCCCGGCCGGGTCGCTCTCCCTTCAGTAGCTGTCGGCGCTGACGACCTCGCCGCCGGCCTTGGTGCCCAGGGACCACCAGGTGATCTGGTTGATCGAGTCCTTCATGAAGCGGACCGAGCCGTCGGCCATCAGGACGTTGACGCCGCCCGCGTGCTTGCTCCGCGCGGCGGTCATCGCCCCCGAGAACGAGCCGGCGGCGTAGTTCTCCTGGGGCCGGGCGCCGGGGTCCATGGCGCAGTCGGCGTTGGGCGAGTTGGGCGTCAGCATCATCGTCAGCCCGGCCCCGCGGTAGAGCCGGCCCAGCGCCCAGTAGTCGTGCGCCGTGTACTCCGGGTTCGCGCCCCCCTTGGCGCGGTCGGCGTTGCACGTCTGGATGTAGGGGGTCAGGTTCGCGAGGCCCGCGGGCATGACCTGGCCCATCCCCTGGCCGAAACCGCCGCCGGCGCCCGGGAAGGGATTCTTGATGAACATGGTGGCGGGATACTGCGGATTGGCGGTCTTGTAGCCCAGCAGCACCTCGGCGAAGGCGACCGTGCCGCTCGTGCCGTCGATGCAGTCGCGGATGCCCCACGCCTGCGACGCGGCGAACAGCCCCACGCCGATCCCGTTGGTCCCCGCGTCGGCGCGGAACTGCGGCCCGAGGCTGGCGCCGTAGTTCGTCCCGTACGTCCAGAGCACGACGTTCGGGTCCGACGGGCAGACGAAGGTCCGGACCGTCGAGAACGAGACCGTCGTGTTGCCGGCCGCGTTCTGGTTGCCGCAGTCGAGGACGCAGCCCATCGTGAAGTTGAAGCTGTTGTAGAGCACCCCGCCCTCCATGCTCCCCATCGCCATCATCAGGGCGCTGGGCCCGAAGACGTCGGCCCAGATCTTGTTGACGGGATCGGCCGCGGGCACCGAGAACGGCGGGAAGGTATTGTGCGTCGCGTGGTAGTTGTGGATCGCCAGGCCGATCTGCTTGAGGTTGTTGACGCATTGCGCCCGCCGGGCCGCCTCGCGGGCCGCCTGGACCGCCGGCAAGAGCAGGGCGATCAGGACCGCGATGATCGCGATCACCACCAGCAGCTCGATCAGGGTGAATCCGCGCGACGCGGCGCGATGTCGAGAGGCGACCGAGATCGATCTCGCCATGAGAGACCTCCGATGCTGCACGATGGGGGAGAGGATGAGCCGCCAAGGATGGTCAGGATCGAGGCATCCCGAAATCCGCCGACGGGCGCCCGGTTTTCGTCCGTTCGACGTCCCTTCCGAAGCGGTTTCTCAGTAGCTGTCGGCGGAGACGACCTCGCCGCCGGCCCTGGTGCCGATCGACCACCAGGTATACTGGTTGATCGAGTCCTTGACGAAGCGGACCGAGCCGTCGGCCATCATCGCGTTGACGCCGCCGGGGTGCTTGCTCCGCGCGACGTCCACCGCCCCCGAGAACGAGCCGGCCGGGTAGCCCTCCGAGGGCCGGGCGCCGGGGTCCATGGCGCAGTTGGGGTTGGGCGAGTTGGGCGTCAGCAGCATCGTGAACCCCGGCCCGATGTAGACCCGGCCATTCGACCAGAGCGTGGTGCGCCGTGTATTCCGGCTGCGTGCCCCCCTTGGCGCGGTCGGCGTTGCACGCCTGGACGTACGCGATCAGGCTCGCCTGGGCCGCCGGCATGACCTGGTTCATCCCCTGCCCGAAGCCGTTGCCGGCGCCCGGCCAGGGGATCTTGATGAACATGGTGGCGGGGTATTGCAGCTGGGTGACCTTGGTGCCGATCATCACCTCGCCGAAGGCAACCGTGCCGCTCGTGCCATCGAGGCAGTCGCGGACGCCGTAGGCCTGCTCCGAGGAGAACATCCCGACGCCGATCCCGTCCGTGCCCGAGTCGGAGCGGAACTGCGGGCCGACGCTCGCCCCATAGTTCGTCCCGCTCGGCCAGGTCGTGGTATTCGGGTCCGAGGGGCACAGGAAGGTCCGGATCGACGCATTGACGACCGTGTTGTTGGGGGCCAGGACCGCGGCGGGACAGCCTCCCGTACATCCGACCATGAAGTTGAAGTTGTTGTAGAGCGCCTGGCCCTCGATGTTCCCCAGCGCCAGCAGCAGGGCGCTCGGGCCCCAGACATGGGCGTAGGCATTGTTCGCGGTGTCGAGCACGGGGACCGAGAACACCGGGAACGTGTCGTGCGTCGCGTGGTAGTTGTGGATCGCCAGGCCGATCTGCTTCAGGTTGTTGGTGCATTGGACCCGCCTGGCCGCCTCGCGCGCCGCCTGCACCGCGGGCAATAACAGCGCGATCAGCACGGCGATGATCGCGATCACCACCAACAGCTCGATCAAAGTGAATCCGCGTGATGAGAGTCCGTGTCCACCGACGGTGCGCGTCGATCGGGTCATGGTCGGTCTCCGATGCGGCATGAAGGGAAGAATGAGCAGCCGAGGACGTGCGGAGTCGCGACATCCTGGTGGCCACCGTCCCGTCGCCCGGTTCGCACGACCGGGGACGGTCTCGGGTCATCCTATCCCACCGATCGGTCGAACACAACTGCCGAAATAGCAGAAAATTAGAGTCGGAGGGGAGGGATGAGAATGGAGGAATGTCGATCGAAATGGTGGCCTTGACAAACGTTGAATGCCGGCCCGGGGGTGCCGGATGGACAACCTCGGTCGCCGCGATGCGACGGGACGGCGTCGGCTGCCGCAGCTCAGGCGTTCATCTGGCCCGCCTCGATGTCGCCGGTGGCGAACTGGTTGAACTCGACGTACTGGAGGTGGCGGTAGAGCTTGCTCTCGTTCTGGAGCTGGCGGGGCTGGCCGACCGACTCGATGCGGCCGTTCTGGAGGACGATGATCTGCTGGCACGAGCGGATCGTCGAGAGCCGGTGCGGCAGGATGATCAGGGTCCGGTCCTGCGACAGGCGGGCGAGCGTGTCGTCGATCAGCGACTTGGTCGCGTCGTCGAGCGGCACGCTGGGCTCCTCGATGATCACGATCGAGGGGTCGTGCAGGTAGGCGCGGGCCAGGGCGATCCGGTACTGCTCGTCGGGCTCGAGGTAGTGGCCGAGCGGGCCGATGATCGTGTCGTAGCCGTGCGGCAGGTCCTGGATGAAGTTGTGGCAGTGCGCCACCTTGGCCGCCTCGATGATCCGGGGCAGGGGGTAGCTCGGGTCGCCGAGGCCGATGTTCATCGCGACCGAGTCGGTGAAGACGAGGTCGGCCTGGAGCACGGTGCGCGACCTGGGCCCGGATCGATTCGAGCGTCACCTCGCGGAGGTCGTGGCCGTCGATCCGGACGCGGCCGACCTTGGGGTCGATCAGGCGGGGGATCAGGCAGACCATCGCGTGCTTGGCGTCCTCGTCGAGGCCCATGATCGCGGTCCGCGTGCCGGCGGGGAACTCGGCCGAGACGCCGTCGAGCAGGACGCGGCCCGAGCGGCTCTCGAGCGTGACGTTCTCGAAGCGTGATCCGGTCCTTGATCGGCTGGAGGAACTGGGCCCCGCCCTGCTGGTGGAGCTCGGGCTTGCGCTCGAGGAACTCGGCGAGCCCCGCCGCCGAGCGGTTCGCCTGGCGGATCGACCGCCGCATCGCGAGCCACTCCAGCCACGGGTGGATCAGCCCGGCCAGCGAGACGACCAGCACCAGCGCCGAGGCCGGCGAGATCCGGTGGGTCACGACGACGCTGTAGCCCAGCAGGCCGATCGCCACGATCGTCGCGAAGCCGTAGAGCAGCCCGGTGGTCGGGTTCAGCCGCCCCTCGGTCTTGATCCGGCGGGCGTCGGCCTCGCGGAACCGCTCCAGGTGCTCGTCGAACCGCTGCTTGTCGACGTTCTCCATGCCGTAGACGCGCACCGTCCGGAGCAGGCCGAGGTCCTCGTGCAGCAGGCAGAGCTGGACCGAGGCGTCGCGCATCGCGGCGTCGGAGACGAGCCGCGAGTCGCGGGTCATGTACCGCGACGTGAACCAGATCAGGCCCCCCAGCGACGCCAGGAAGAGCGTCAGGGTCGGCGACAGGAACAGGACGATCGCCACCAGGCCCAGCGCCAGGACCGGCATCCGCCACGAGTGGTCGAGCTCGGCGAAGAGGCCGTCGCGGACGTCGTTGACCTCGCGGGTCAGCAGGTTGACGACCGGGCCGGTCCCCTCGGTCGGCAGCGACGACTGGCCGAGCCGGTACATCTGGCGGTGGATCTGCCGCCGGAGCGACGTGGCCGCGTCGCAGGCCGCCTCGGCCAGGTACCGACCGGCGATACTGCGCGACCAGGCAGAGCGCCAGCAGGAGCCCCGCGCCCAGCGCCAGCAGGCTGGTCAGCGCGCCGACGTTGTTCATCAGCGTCGGGACCAGCCCCAGGGCCCGCAGCAGCACCCGCGCCCCGGCCCGGTGGAGCGGGTTGGTGCTGTAGAGGTTCCCCGCCACGAGCGGGAACAGCCCCGAGTCGGAGAAGATCGCGTCGTCCTGGTCGGTCCCCGTGACGCGCGGCGCCACCCAGGGGGGCAGGCCCTCGACCTTCGCCGTCGGCATCCGGCCCTCGCCCTGCGTGGCGAGCAGCGCCGCCAGCAGCCCGGCGGTCGCCAGCAGCGCCAGGACCAGGAGCGAATGCGAGCACCCCCAGCACCGCGGCCATCGCCCCGGCCATCGGCCGGGCGCTCAGGAGCCTACGAGCGCGACGATACGCGTCCGCATGCATACTTGGAATCCCATGGGCGTGGGGCGGTCGAGGAGCGGGTCGACGGCCACGGACGCGCCGCGATCGGCGCCGGCTCAGGCCAGGTCGCGATCCTCGAACAGGAGGAAGGCGAACAACAGCGCTGCTCCACTGTACAACACGCAATAGCCGAGTGCCGGAAGGACGTAGCCAATCCAGGGGATCACCGCCCCGGTGGAGATCGCCGGGCCGGCGTTGAAGAACTCCAGCGACGGCAAGGCCCAGGCGAACAGCCGCGCCATGAAGCTGACCAGCTCGTTGGCGTTGCCCTGGCTGGTCGCCTCGACCAGCACCGGGCTGAGGTGGCCGAGGAAGAACAGCGCGATGCAGACGACCAGGTTGACGAGCATCGGCAGCCGGGTCGAGATCGCCACGCTGATGCTGGCCAGCACCGTCACCTCGAAGAACCCCAGCGCCAGGCCCGGCAGGACCTGCTCGACCTGCTCCCACCGCTTCGCCGTCTCGGCGACGCTGCCGGCCGCCTCGCGGAGGTCGTAGCCGTACTTGTACCAGACCCCCATCTCGAACAGGGTCCCGAGGATCAGGAACAGCACCAGCACCCCGAGC
Organism: uncultured Planctomycetaceae bacterium; assembly: GCA_963708145.1. GTDB lineage: Bacteria > Planctomycetota > Planctomycetia > Isosphaerales > Isosphaeraceae. The sequence continues at coordinate 3,470,684 of OY970189.1, forward strand.
TCGATCCCGAGGAACTTGCCCACGATGAACTGGCGGCGGTTGATCGGCTTGGAGAGCAGCGTGATCGCCGTCTTGCCCTCGATCTCCTCGGCGACCGTCGAGCTGGCCGTCAGCAGAGCCAGCAGCAGGCCGGCGAACGAGATCGTCGTCAGGCCCGTGTCCTTGTACATCTTGATGTCTTCGCCGAACGTGAAGTACGACACGAAGACCGAGCAGACCAGCGACGACGCCGGCCAGGAAGGCCAGGACGAAGAAGGCCGGCTGCCGGATCGCCTCTTTCGCGGTCGCCAGCGCGATGGTCAGGGATTTCATGGTCCGGGGTTCTCGGCTCGGGGATGGAGGATGTCGGATGACGGAGGACAGATGGCGGATGTCGGCCTCGGCCGCCGTTCGGCTCAATCCAGGCGGATCGTGAAGCCCCGACACGACGGCTCGCCGGGGAGGCGCTCCACCTGGATGTCGTCGATGGAGCCGCCGAACCGGCCCTGGATCGCACCGAGGAATCGATCGAGCTCGGCCGGATCGCCCTCGGCGAGCAGCTCCACCCGACCGTCGTCGAGGTTCCGGACGAAGCCCGAGACGGCGAACCCCTGCGCCAGGCGGTGCGCGGTGTATCGGAACCCGACACCCTGCACCCGTCCCGAGTAGTAGACCCGGCGGCGTTCCTGCGACATGGGCTCGGCTCGGGGCGTGCCCGTCGTCCGGGAGGCCCGCGCCCGCGGACGGCCATCGTGACCGATCCTATTCTAGCGGATGGAAATCGGCCAGTGCAAGCCTCGCGAAGCGCCCCGTCCCGACCCCTTCCGGCACAATCGAGACGATCGGCGCAAATGCTCCCGGAATGGGCCGCGGAGGGACGCGGATCGGGCGGATCAAGGCGGATCAGATCCGCTCCCATCCGCCCGATCCGCGTCCCTCCGCGGCCCATTCTCTCGAAGCCCTATCGCCCCGCCTTGGCCGCTTCTTGCGGGTCGATCAGGCCGTCGTGGTCGGCGTCGATCCGGTCGAAGTCGGCGCGGGGGCCGAGGAACTCACGCGGCGAGAGGTCGCCGTCCTTGTTGTGGTCCATCTTGAGGAACCACTTCGGGGCGGAGGCCATCGTGGCCGATCCGGGGGCACCTTGCATGTTCACGTTGAACGCGGCGTTGGCGAAGCCGAACCGATCGAGCAGGGTCGATTGCGCGGCGCCGAGCGCCGCCTGGTAGCGGGCCGGGATCTCCTCGGTGGCGAGCAGGCCGTCGGCGTTGCGGTCCCACCCCTCGACCTTCTTCAAGGCCGCGCGGCAGCTCGCGGACGCCGAGGCGGCGGTCGCGGTTGGCGTCGAGGACGTCGAAGATCGACCGGCCCTGGTCGACGACCACCAGCACGGTCCGGCTCCGCGCGATGCTCGTGTCCTGGTCGATGAAGTCGTTCATCTCCTCCAGGAACAGCTTGCCGTCGCCGTCGCGGTCCATCAGCTTGAACGTCTGGTCGTCGAAGACGCCGAAGCGGCGGGCCTCGTTGCGGTCGAGGTACTTGTTGTTGTCGCCGTCGGCGCGGCGGAACTGGTTGCCGTAGAACTGCTTGGGATCGGGCCGCCCGGACCGCGCCGCGTCGGGGTTGAATTCGACGCGGACCGTATCGAGGACGAGGTCGAGGGCCCCGCCGTCCTTCTTCTGGACGAACGGCGCGAGCATCGTCGGCGCGCCGCCCGCCTCGACGAGCGCGAGCTTCGCCTTGGCGAAGTTCTTGGCCGCCGTGACGTTCAGCTCCAGGCCCGGCGCGGGCTGGGCGAGGAAGTGGGCCAGCTCGTCGGCGTCGAGGCCGCCGTCCTCGTCGCCGTCGGCGCGCCGAAGGTCGCCTGATCGAGGCCGATCTCGGACCGGCTCAGCTTGTTATCCTTGTTCGGGCCGGCGTCGTAACGGGACAGGAGGCGGCGGACCAGGGCGGTCCGCGATTCGCCGGGCCCGAGCGCGACGAACGCGGCGCCGTCGGCGGCGTTGGCGCGGGTGGCGGGGTTCGCCACCTGGCCGAAGTAGGGGTTCTGGTAGGGCATCAGCTCCTGCGCCGCGATCATCTCGTCGTCGTCGCGGTCGAGCTGCGCGGAGCGACGATTCGGCCGCCTCGAGCTCCGCCTTCGAGAGCTTCTTGTCGTGGTCGAGGTCGAGGTGGTCGAACAGGGCCGCGGTCCCGGCGTCGGGCTGGCCGCCGGCCTGGACCTGGAACGGGCCGAAGGTCGGGCGGAGGTACGCGACCAGGTCGTCGGCCGTCTCGACGGCGTCGGCCGTCTTGTCGTCGGCCGGGGCCGCCTTCTTCGCCGCCGCCTTCGCTGGCACGCCCCGCACCATCCTCGGGTTGCGGAGGCGCTGGAGCCATCCTCCCTTGTCGCGCTCCTCTTTGGTGAGCTTGCCGTCGCCGTCGGTGTCGAGGTAATTGTGTAGCCGTCGCATCGAGTCCACCCAGACGGCCTCGAACCCCTTGCCGTCCACCTCGACGTGCAGGCGGAGGAAGACCGGGTGCGGGTCGGCGAAGAAGACGACGTCCTGCGCGTCGCCGACCGCCGCGCCGGGCTTCGCCGGGGACGGGTCGGCGCGGGGGCGACGACCCTGGCGGTCGTGGTGGTGGTCGTCGTGGATGGCGGCGCGGCGAGCTCGTCCGCACTCGCGGAGGAGACGCCCAGGGCCAGCGCCAGGACGAGGGGCAGGGGGCGGGTCGTCATGCGAGCACCTCCTGGATCGGCTGGGCCTTCAGGTCGACGATCCGGATCGGGCGGCCGACGTCGGACATGTTCTGCTTGAGCGGGTCGATCCCCAGCGCCAGGCAGGTGGTGGCCAGGAAGTCGGGGACGGAGACGGGGTCGCTCGACGACCGTCGTGCCGTCGGGGCTGGTCTTGCCGATGACCTGGCCCCCCTTGATCCCGCCGCCGGCCAGGACGGTCGTCCAGGCGTTGGGGAAGTGGTCGCGGCCCTGCTGCTGGTTGATCTTCGGCGTGCGGCCGAACTCGCCCATCCAGACGATCAGGGTCGAGTCGAGCAGGCCGCGCGGCCGGAGGTCGTCGCATCAGGGTCGACCAGCCCGAGTCGAGCACCTCGCAGAGCTTCTTGACCGCGTCGAAGTTCTGGAAGTGCGTGTCCCAGGCGAACGACATCGCCTGGCCGGGGACGCCCGCCAGCGTCACCTCGACGAACGGCACCCCGCGCTCGACCAGCCGCCGCGCCAGCAGGCAGCCCTGGCCGAACGGCGTTGCGGCCGTAGGCGTCGCGGAGCTTCGGGTCCTCGCCGTCGAGGTCGAACGCCTTGACGGCCGCCGACCGCATCATCCGGACCGCCCGCTGGTAGGCCATCCGGTGGCTGACCGGGCGTCAGGCCGGGGTGCCGCGACGAGGAAGTCGCCCTCCAGGCCCTCGAGCAGGCCGAGCCGGGCGTCCTCCTGCGTGCGGGAGACGCCCGGCGGGGCTATCCAGGTCCTCGACCTTCAGCGACGGACCTGCCTGGCCCTGCACCTGGCCGAAGTTCTGCTCGCCGACGACCAGCGGGGCGTACTGCGGGCCGAGGAACCCGGGGCCGTAGGCGGCCGGGTTGAAGAACCGGAACGGCGCGACGCTGACGAAGTTGGGCAGCTCGGCGTCGTCGCGCTCGAACTCCTTGGCCACCAGCGAGCCGAGCGCCGGGTACTGGATCGGCCCGGTGCGGCATGTAGCCGGTGCGGAGGTGGATACGTGGCGCGGCCGTGGTCCCCTTCCTTCGTGCTCATCGAGCGGACGATCGCCAGGTCGTCCATCTCGCGGGCGATCTTGGGCAGGTGCTCGCTGATCTTGATGCCCGGGCACCGCCGTCTCGATCGGCTTGTACGGGCCGCCGTTGGCGTGGCCCGGCTTGAGGTCGAAGGTGTCGATCTGGCTCGGGCCGCCGGTCATCCAGAGCAGGATGCACGACCGCGCTTGCGGGCCGGGATCGGCCGCCGCGTCGGCGGCGAGCGTCTCGATCCAGCCCGACAGCGAATGCGCGACCACGCCGGCCGCGGAGAGCTTCAGCCACTGGCGACGCGAGAGCATGGGGCGATCCATGGGGCGGCTCCGGGGCGGGGAGGGACCGATCCGATCCTCGTAGGGTGGGTCAGCGAGCGCAACCCACCGTCCGGCTTGGATTATGGAATTGGTGGGTTGCGCTCCGCTGACCCACCCTACCGTGAGGCCGTGATCCGGCATCAGTGGTTGACCATGAACTCGGTGCTGTTCAGCAGCGCCCAGAAGACGTCGGCCAGGCCGCTGGTCGGCGCGGCGCTGGTGCGGTTGACGGCCGCGACGACGCGGCTGGCGAGCTGGACGAACGCGCCATCGGCTCCGTCCCGTGCTCGCCGAGGTACGCGACCATCCGCGACAGCTCGTCGGGGCGGGGCTTGCGGCCGAGGGCGGCGAGGTAGAGCGTCTCGACCTTGCCGGCCGCGTCGAGGAACGGCGCGTCGGCCACGGCGCCGAGCGCGGCGCCCTGCTCCAGGCTGGTCGCGGTGGCGATCGTGCGGCCGTTCATCATCGCCAGCGCCTGGAGGATCGAGGTCTGCGTCTCGGTCGGCTTCTCGTCGCGGCGGGCGAACTTCTGGCGGATCTCGGCCGCGGCGAGTTCGGGTTGAAGAACCGAACGGGTTGGCGTCGTTCGGGTCGGCGTCGAGCCCGGTCGCCTGCGCCAGGCTGTCGAAGAGCTGGTCGGCGGTCATCCCCTTGACGGCCATCCGCGCGAAGAGCCGCGGGTCGTCCTGGCTGGTGGTGCTTGTGGCGTCGCTCGAAAGCTGGTAGGCGCGGGTCGCCGTCAGGGCGCGGAGCAGGAACTTCAGGTCGTAGCCGTGCGCGGCGAACTGGCGGGCCAGCTCGTCGAGCAGCTCGGGGTGGCTGGGCGGGTTCGCGTCGCTGAGGTCGTCGACCGGGTCGACCAGCCCGGTGCCGAAGAGGTGGGCCCAGAGGCGGTTGGCCGCGGCGCGGGCGAAGTAGGGGTTCTCGGCCGAGGTCATCCAGTCGGCCAGCGTGACCCGCGAGCCGACCTTGAACCGCCACTGCGGCTCGCCGCCGTCGAGGAACGCGGCCTGGACGACCCGCTCGGTGCCGGGGATCGCCAGCTCGCGGCGGTCGGGGATCTCGCGGATCGGCCCGAACTGGTTGTCGCCGTCGCCCTGCTTCTGGACGCCGCCGAAGAACGCGGCGTAGCCCCAGAACTGCTCGCGCTTCCAGCGGGCGAACGGGTGGTCGTGGCACTGGGCGCACTCGATCCGGATGCCCAGGAAGGTCCGCGCCGTGCTCGCGGCGAGGTTCTCGGGCTTGCCCTCCTTGGCGAAGTAGTAGGCCAGCGGCGTGGGGGAGCCTCGCCTCTCGAACGGGTTGATCCCGCGGCGGCCGTTCTCCCCCTCCATCGGCAGCGAGATCAGCTCGCGGGCGATCTTGTCGTAGCCGGCGTTCTCGGCGACCTGCTGCCGGAGCCAGGCCTCGAAGTCGGGCGCGAGGAACCTGGATCTTGAAGTCGCCGTCGCCCTCGGGCAGCAGCAGCGACCGCCAGAACCGGGTGAAGTGCGTCGACGTAGGCCGGGCCGGCGAGCAGCCGCTCGACGGCCTTCGGCCTCTTGTCGGGGGCGGGGTCGTCGAGGAACGCGCGGGCCTCGGCGACGGTCGGGATCTTGCCGGCGATGTCGAGGCTGACGCGGCGGAGGAACTCGGCGTCGTCGGCCGGGGCGGCCGGGGTGATGTCCGCCTCGGCCCATTTCTCGGCGACCAGCCGGTCGATCGTCTCGACCAGCGCCGCGATCTGCTGCGCCTCCTTCGCCGACGGGGCGGGCCCGTCGGCCCTCGCCGCCGAGGCGGCCATCACCAGGCAGGACGCGCCCACCGCCCACACCACGCATCGTCGGCATCGCATCGCGGCGTGCTCCCCGGAGTTCTCCTGCGAAGTGATCGTCCCGCCGCCCCTCCCCTCGCACCCTTGGGCGCCGCCACCCCCCGGCCCGCATCGGCCGGGCGCGTCGCCCCTCGACTTTTGACGATTGTCCGATGAACCTACCATGCAGATCGGGGCATGTCAATGAGCGGGATGCCCCGTCCAACGATTTCCTTCATCCTTCGGCGACGGGTCACGAGGACTCGGGCCGGGCCGCTCGTCGCCGGCTGCCGTACACGACGGCGGACAGCCCCGAGGCGAAGAGGAGGAGACTGGGAGGGACCGGGACGCTCGCGGCGGTGTAGGTGACGGTCAGCGTGGGCGGGCTGGTCCCCGGCGCCAGCTCGATGCTGCCGAGCGAGGTATTGACGCTGTATTGCGTCCCTTGCAGCCGAAGCCCCAGGTCGGGGGTCGTCCCCAGGATCGACTGGAGATACGCCGTGCTCAAGGTGATCGAGTGCGTCCCCAGGCCGAGGGCGAGGGCGTCATAGGAGCCGAGCTGCGCCGCCCGTCGCCTTCGCGTCCGCCAGGGTGATCGTGCCGTTGCTGGCGTAACCGTTCACGGCAACAGTCCCCACGGCATTCGCGTACGCCGTCTCCTGGAAGTTGAACGAGAGGCCCTGGATGGTCGCGTTCGTCGGCAACGCCGAGAGGTTGAAGAGGATGGCCGCCCGGTCCTCGAAGTTGGGCGCGGCGCCGATGAACTGCGTCACGTAGAGGCCGAACGTCGCCGGGCTCTGGCGATTGATCGTGGTGAAGGTGCCGTTGCCGGTCGTGTCGCTGAGGTCGGCGTCGGAGCTCGCGTTGATCGTGATCGTGGCGGCATGGAGCGCACCCGGGACCAAGAGGGGGAGGCCGATGGCGAGCAGGGCGGTCGCGCCGGCGCGATGGACCCGGAGAAGAGTGATCATGCGATCGTCTCTCTTTCGTTGAAATGCGGGTTGCGTCAACATGAGGCAACGGGTATCCCGCTGCGACCCGAGAGTATCGCCGAGCGGTCTTGCGGTTACAAGAGTGGTGTTTCCGGATTTCAACGTTAGCCAATGATCTCCTTTGTCCTTCGGAGCCGGATTCGTCGCCGGCCCCGAAATGATGCGACGCCGGCCCCTCGCGAGGCCGGCGTCGCGTCGTTCCGGGGGATGTCGCGGGGCCGTCGCCCGTCAGGCGAGCAGATCCTTGATCGGGGTGCCGTAGCGGACGATGGCGATCGGCCGGCCGGTGGTGGTGCGGTATTCCTTCTGGGGGTCGATGCCCAGGGTGTGGTAGAACGTGGCGGCGATGTCGTCGGGGGTGATGCCGTCGCCCGAGGCGGGGCCCATCCCCTTGTCGTCGCTGGCGCCGACGACCTGGCCGCCGCGGATGCCGCCGCCCCCCATCAGGACGCACATGGCGCGGGGGTGGTGGTCGCGACCGCCGCGGTCGTTGATCTTGGGCGTGCGGCCGAACTCGCCGGTGACGAACACCGTGGTCGTCTCCAGCAGCCCCTTGTGCTCCAAAGCCGCGAACAGGCCGGCCACGGCGTCGTCGAGGTCGGGCAGGAGCCGCGTCTTGAGCGCCGTGAAGTTGTTCTGCGTGCGTGTCCCAGCCGCCGTTGGAGATCGTGACGAACCGCACCCCCGACTCGACCAGGCGGCTCGCCAGCAGGCAGCTTTGCGAGAAGGCGCTGGCGTTGAACAGCCCGGCGACCTCCTTCGATTCCTGGCTGATGTCGAACGCCTTGCGCGACCGCGGCGAGCTGATGATCGCGTAGGCCTGCTGCGAGAAGCGGTCGAGGCCGCCGACGAGGTCGCTGTCCTTCTCGAAGCCGCGGAAGGCGCCGTCGAGGTCGGCGAGCAGGCGGTGCCTCTTCTCGACCTCCTCGACCGTCAGCCCGCGGCCCAGCGTGATCCCGCGGACCGAGAACGGCTGGCCGGCGCGGGGGGTGCTCGTGGTGCTGAACGGCGGCGTACTGCACGCCCAGGTAGCCGGCCACCTGCGGCGTGTTCGGGATCGCCACGAACGGCGGGATGTCGGCCGGGCCGGGCCTCTCCTTGCTCACCACGGCGCCGTAGCCGGGGAACTCCAGCGACGGGATCGGCCGGTTGCCCGTGTTCATGTACTTGCTGCCGAACTCGTGCGCCGCCAGCGAGTGGCTCACGCCCCGCAGGATCGTGTACTTGTCGGCGCACCTGGCCAGCTTGGGCAGGTGCTCGCAGATCGCGACGCCGGGCACGTTCGTGTCGATCGGGTTGAACTCGCCGCGGACCTCCTTGGGCGCGTCGGGCTTCAGGTCGAACGTGTCCATGTGCGACGGGCCGCCGCCCAGGTTGATGAAGATGGCCGCGTTGGCCGTCCCCCCGGCGACCTCGCCCGCCGAGGCCATCCGGAGGTATCCCGAGAGGCCCAGGCCGGCCGTCCCGAGCACCCCCACCCTGAGGAAGTCACGCCGCCGGACGCCGTCGCAGTATGAGTTGGTCGCCATCTCTGGATCGTCTCCTCGCGAGGATGGGGGTTCCGTCGGGTTTTCGGGCCGAAATGCCGGATGGTCCATGCCGGATGGCGGATGCCCGGGATCTGTCCCGTCCGTCATCCGGCATTCGCCGTCCGTCATGGATCAGTGGTTGGTGATGAATTCCTTGGTGTTGAGCAGGGCCCAGAGCAGGTCGCGCAGCGCCCTGGCGGTCGTCGCCGGCCTCGCGGAGGTAGCCGAGGGCGACCTCGGCCTCGCGGTCGGTCGGCGGGCGGCTGACGGTCCGCAGGTACGCCTGGCGGACGACCTGCTCGGCGTCGGGCGCGCCGCCGTCCTTCCCGGCCTGGGCGGCCTCGGCCACCCAGCCGGCGTTGCGCTCCAGCGCGGTCAGGAGGTCCTGGTCGTTCTGCATGAAGATCGACTGGAGCAGGTTCGGCTCGTTCGAGCGGTTGCAGTCGCAGTTGGTGTCGCGGGCCGAGGCGCCGAAGACCTTGTTGGCGTAGCCGCCGTTGCCGCCCCGGTTATCGACGGCGCCGGCCGACTTCGGCCCGATGGCGCGGTCGGCCATCTCGGTCGTCACCTTGGCCATCGCCGACGCGTTGCCGGTGGCCTGCGCCACGGCGTCGATCAGCACCTCGGCGGGCAGGCGGCGGACGACGGCGCGGCTGTAGTTCCTCTCGTCGAGGCGGTTCGTCTCGTTCGACTGCCACGACCGCTGGTAGGCCTGGCTCATCGCGATCTCGCGGTGCAGCCACTTCATGTCGAAGTCGTGCGCGACGAACTCGGCGGCCAGGTAGTCGAGCAGCGCGGGGTTGCTCGGCGGGTTGGCCAGGTTCATGTCGTCGGGCGGGTTGATGATGCCCGCGTCGAAGTAGGCGGCCCAGACGCGGTTGACGAACGCGCGGGCGAAGTACGGGTTGTCCGTGCTCCGCATCCAGTCCATCAAAGGCTGGCGGGGGTCGGCCCCCTTGTCGAGCGCCACGGTCTCGCCGCCGAGGATCTTGGGCGTGGCGACCCGCGCCGCGGACGAGCCGCCGCCGAAGCGGCGACCGCCGCCCTGCTGGCCCGCCGGGATGACGTAGGTCTCGGGCCAGGGGATGACCTTCCCCTCGCGGACGAGGTTGCCGAACTGCCTCTGGATGTTGCCGTTCTTGTTGGTGACGCCGAGCTCCTTGGTCATCTCCTGGAACCGGCCGCGGGCGTCGGGCGCGGGGCCGTAGCGGACGTTGGTGAAGAAGGCGGTGAACTGGTTGAAGTCGTCCTGCGTCCACTGGTCGAACGGGTGCTTGTGGCACTGGGCGCATTCGAGGCGGACGCCGAGGAAGGTGTAGCTGAAGTTCAGCGCCTTCTCCTCGGGCTTCTGGATGATCCGCTTGGCCCAGTAGTAGGGCATCGTGTCGCGCGCGGCGAAGTCGGCCGGGTCCTTCGCGCGGTAGTAGCTGCTCTGCTCCTTGACGTAGTCGTCGTAGCTCTGGCCGGGGCGGCGGCTGGTCGCCAGGACGATCCCCGCGACGAGCTTGTCGTAGGGCATGTTCTGCTCGACGCGGCGGTAGATCCACTCATACCAGTGCCGCGCCATCTGGTCGGGCGCGGCGGTGTTCTGGATGCTCCGCCGCGAGGCGCCGGTCAGGTCGCACAGCTTGGTCGTCCACCACGCGGCGTAGGACGGGCGCGCGAGCAGCTCGTCGATCTTCCGCTCGCGCTTGCTCGGCGACGGGTCGGCCAGGAACGCCTCGATTTCCTCGGGCGTCGGCAGCGTGCCGGTCATGTCGAGGCTCACGCGGCGGAGGAACTCGCCGTCGGTAGCAGACCTCCGATGGCACGACCCCGAGCTTGCGGAGCTTGGCCACCACGAGCTCGTCGATCTTCGTCGGGGTCGGGACGTCGGGGTAGTTCGGGCCGACCTGGTCGGAGACGGGCAGGATGACCTGCGTGACGCCGACGCCGTTGTCGTAGAAGGCGACGACGTTGGTGTCCCCCTTGCCCTTGCTCGTGACCACGCCGTCCTCGTCGATCTCGGCGACCGCCTCGTCGTTGGTCCGGAACCGCGAGATGCAGGTGACGTCCTCGCTCGTGCCGTCGGCCCATTGCGCGACGACCTTGAGCGGGACCTTCTGCCCGGCCTGCTCGAAGACGATCTCGGACGGGGTCACTTCGAGCTTCTCGGAACTGCGAGGGGATCGGTCACCCCCTGGGCCCCCTCCTCGATCCAGCGCACCAGCACGCGGTATTGCCAGGTCTCCTCGTCGAGCCGCTTGCCCCCCTTGTGGGGGATGGCCAGCGTCGGCTTCTGGATGATCTTGCTCCCCTCGGGGAGCTCGGTGTCGACGCGGTTCGAGCCCGACTTCATGAGGGCCTCGTGGTCCATCTTGAAGTCGTAGCCGAACAGGGAGAGGCGGAACCCCCCCTGGCCCTGGAACGAGCCGTGGCAGGCGCGGCCGTTGCACCCGAGCCGCCCCATCAAGGGCAGGACGTGGCGCTGGAAGTCGGGGACTTCCCGGACCTCGTCCGCGGCATATCGCCGGCTGACCGGGTCGAGCAGGTCCGAGGCGAGGCCGGGCGTCGCGGCGACCGCCGCGGCCAGGGCGACGCCGAGCGTGGCGATGCGTGGGTTCATGGTTCGGTTTTCCTCGGGGCACCGGCCGTCTCGGCGGGGGCGGCGTTGCCCCCGTCGCGACGGCGCACGCGTTGACCTTTCTTGACGAGTCCCTGGAACCGCGACTCGATGACCTGGTCGCGGTTCGTCTCCTGGCGGTCGATCTGCTCGTCGAGCTTCCGGAGGCGGGCCTGGAGCGACCTCCCGCTCCAGCTTCTGGCCGCGGACCTGCGCGTCGATCTGCCGCCCCAAGGCGGCGCGGAGCTGCGCCTCGAGCTCGGCGCTCGGGCGCTGGCCAGCCGCGCCGCGAGCACCTGGACCTTCGACTTGGCCTTCCACGTCTCCAGCGCCACCTCGTAGCGCCTCGGGTCGCGGGCCTTCATGCCGGCCAGCGAGCGGCTGACCTGGTAGAGATCGTTGATCGCCTTCTCGTACTCATCGGGCCGCATCGGCTTGAGCTGCTCGACCAGGGAGGCGAGCTGCGGGTAATGCCGGCGGACGAACGCCAGCGCCTCCTCCTCGCGGACGGGCAGGGGGGCGGCGTCCCAGGCGTCGGACGGCCTCTTGCCGGCCGCGTCCGTGGGCGTCGTCGCGCGGTCGTCGGCCAGGACCGTCAGGCCCCCGACGACCGCCAGCGCGGCCAGGGCTGCGGCCAGGCCCCTCGGGAACGTCCCGGAAATGGGCCGCGGAGGGACGCCGATGGGGCGGATTTTCGCCGATCCGATCCGCGTTGATCCGCCCGATCCGCGTCCCTCCGCGGCCCATTTCCGAGGCATGAGCGAGCCGAGGGTTGAGGAGGCGAGGCGCACGGCTCAGTCCTCCTTGGTGACCGCCTGATCGGGGCCGCCGGGCGGCGGCAGCGAGGCCGCCACCAGCAGCCAGGGGGGCGGGCCCGACACGGCGTCCTCGGCCGCGGGGGGCAGGTCCGCGTCGGGGATCGTCGCCGCCTCGTCGAGCCAGGAGGGGAGGCCCGTCGGCGTGCCGCCGTCCTCGCGGCGCAGGCCCGACCAGGCCAGCGCGACGTCCCGAGATGGCGCGGCCACGGCCGCCACCGGGTTGGGCGGGCCGGCCGGCTTCCCGTGGCGGCGAAGCCCGATCGCATTCAGCCCGACGCCGATCGCCAGGCAGGCCGCGGCGGCCGGGACCCACCACGACAGGGCCCGCGCGACCCGCTCGCGTCGCGTCGCGAGGATAGCCGGCAGCGCCGACGGCGCCGCGCCGCTCGACGGCGGCGGCCAGCTCGACGGCGGCGGCCACCGCCTCGCGCGCCCCTGGTCGTGCGCCAGGAGGGACTCGAACGCGACCGCCTCGTCGCCGGTCAGCTCGCCGCAGGTGTAGGCGAAGGCGAGCCAGTGCAGGTCGGGTCGCGGGCCGGGTCGCATCGTTCAGTCTCCCGATCGCAGGGTGCGCCTCAACTTCTCCAGGGCCAGCCGCATCCGGGTGAGCACCGTCCCCAGCGGCAGTCCGTCCTCCTCGGCGATCTCGGCGAACGTCTTGTCCTCGTAGATCCGCGCCCGGACGACGCGGCGCTGGTCGGGGGGGAGCCGGTCGAGCGCCCGGCGGACCTTCTCGACCGTCTCGCCGCGGATCAGCCGCTCGTCGGGCCCTTCGGCCGCGGCGAGCCCGAGCGCGGCGAGCCGGCGATGGCCCCGGTCGCGCACCTCGCGGCGCCTGCGGGCGGTCAGCGCCTCGTGGAAGGCGACCTTGAACAGCCACCCCTTGAACGTCTCGGCGCGGGCCGTGTGGCCGAGCTCGACCGCCTTGGCGAACGCGGCCTGCAGGACGTCGCCGGCCAGTTCGGGGTCGCGGGTCACGCCCAGGACGAACCGCCGCAGCTCGGCGGCATGCTCCTGATACAGCGCCGCCACCGCCGCCGCGTCGACCACCAGGGCCTCGGCGCGTCGCCGACCCCCCGAGCGGTCGCTCGCGTCCGCCATCGACGACCCTCCCAGCTCCTGCCCTATCCGATGCGCCACCCGAGGCGATTATTCTCCGGATTCTTGGAGCCCGGGTCGGGGCACCCCGTCGGGTGGCTGGGGTCTCGTCTTCGAGACCCCGGTCGTCAGCCGATGCACCGGGGTCTCGAAGACGAGACCCCAGCCACCCCAATCCCGATCGACCAGGGTCTCGACAGGGCGAGTGGATGGCCTACTACGGCCGCGACGCGGCCGAGCGGGCCTCCTCGCGATAGGCGCCGGGGGTGCGGCCGAACGCGCGACGGAAGGCGAAGATGAAGTACTCGGCGTGCTCGAAGCCGACCAGCTCGGCGATGCGATGCATCGGGTGGTCGGTCTCGACGAGCAGCTGCTTGGCGCGGCCGAGCTGGACGGCGCGGATCTCGGCCTGCGGCGAGCGGCCCAGGTACTTCCGGAACCGCCGCTCCAGCGTCGATCGCGACAGCGGGAGGCGGCCGAGCACGTCGTCGACGGTGATCCCGTGGCAGGCGTGCGCGCGGATGTACCGCACGGCGGCGGCGAAGTGCTCGTCGTCGATCGCCAGCACGTCGGTCGACAGCCGGGTGGTCACGCCGAGCGGGGGGACCAGCCGCACCGCGACGTCGGCCTCGCCGCCGGCCATCAGGCGGTCGAGCAGCGCCGCGGCCTCGTAGCCGATCTGCTCCGCGTTGGGGATGATGCTCGACAGCGGCGGGTCGCACAGCTCGCAGAGCAGCGCGTCGTCGTCGACGCCGACGACGGCCACCTCGTCGGGCACCCGCAGGCCGCAGCGGTGGCAGGCGCCCAGGACGTGGAAGCCGCGCAGGTCGTTGCAGGTCATCACGCCGACGGGCCGGGGCAGCGCCTCCAGCCAGCGCCCGATCCTCTCCTGCTCCTCCTCGCGGGTCGAGCCCCTGGTGCCGGGCCCAGGGGGTCTCGAAGGCCCGGCCCGAGTAGCCGGCGCGGGACAGCGCCTCGAAGAAGGCGTCGCGCCGCCGCGACGACCAGAGCTCCCCCTCGAACCCGCAGAACGCGAACGAGCGGAACCGCCGCTCCCGCAGGTGCTCGGCCCCCAGCCATCCGATGGCGCGGTCGTCGGAGTTGATCCGCGGCAGGCCGAACAGGCCGTGGCGATCGGAGAGGTCGACCACCGCCACGCCGGCCCCGCGGAGCACCTCGGCGACGTGCGGGTCGCCCCAGCGCGAGATGACCCCGTCGCCCCGCCAGGTCTCGAACCAGAACGGGGGCGCGTGATCGAATTCCCGCCGATCCTCGACGAAGATCGACCAGGGCCGGTGCGACCGCAGGTAGCGGGTGATGCCCTGGAGCAGCCGCCTCCCGTAGAAGCTCGACGTCTCGATCATCAGCGCCACGTGCGGTCGTCGAGCCATCGCCATCCCCCTCGCGGTGCCCGGCTCGGAGCCGCCGCCGCGGGCACTACGGGATGATCGATGCCAAATGGGTGGGATGGCCGATGACAGAAAGCCTTGAGGTCCCATCCATTCTGCCGTCGGCCATCCCACCCATATTGGCATCGATGATCTACCACCCCCGATCAAGGATCTCATCGCAGGCGTCCGCCTGGCAAGGGCGCAGGGATCGCGAAATGCGGGAGGCGCCGGACACCGGCCACCATCCGCCTGACAAAGGATCTCCGCGTGGAATCCTTCGGATCTCCTTGTCCTCGGGGGCTTGTCGGGCGTAAGGTGAGGATACTGTATCCTCGATTGAAGGGCCGGGGGCCGTCGGATGGATCGGATGCGGGGCGTCGATGGCCCCTCCGGTCCATCTTCGGGGGCCTCCGCGGGGGCCCTGCATCCCTCGCAACCCGCCGCACCGCGGAGGAAAGCAGGCCCCTTGCCCGGTGAGACGCCCCCTCCGTCGAAGGAGGAGATCCCCCGGGGATGAGGATGTGGCGGAGGAGACCACGCGGATGGAAGGCCGGAGTCGAGGCGGGCGTGGCCAGGCCGTCCGTCTTCGCCCGGAAGATGCCCCCGAGGACGTCCCCGACCAATCCCCGCCCCGCCCTCGACCCCCGACACCGACGTCGCGCCGGGCCGCCAGGAGAGCCCCGACTTCCCGGGCTCCGTCCGACATCATCCGACCGGCCCACTCGCATGCCGTCCCCTCCCCGTCTTGGTCGCCCTTATCTTCCGAAGGTACACACGCCATGAGGACCCATCGTCGCGGCTTCACGCTGATCGAGCTCTTGGTGGTGATCGCGATCATCGCCGTCCTGATCGCGCTGCTCTTGCCCGCGGTGCAGGCGGCGCGCGAGGCGGCGCGGCGGTCGCAGTGCGTCAACAACCTCAAGCAGATCGGCCTGGGGATGCACAACTACCACCAGACCTACAACAGCTTCCCGTCGGGCGCCCTCCTCGGCCGCCAGGGCACGAGCACCAACAACAACTGGAGCCACAGCGCGCACACCCGGCTGCTGGCCAACCTGGAGCAGCAGGCGCTCTACAACGCCGTGAACTTCTGGGTCGGCCCCATCAACGACCCCATCGGGACCTATGCCAACCTGACCGTCTCCTTGACGCGGCTCGGCGTGTTCCTCTGCCCGTCGAACCCCGTGCCCGGCTGGCTGATGCAGGGCACGGGCGTGCCGCTCCAGAACTACGTCGCGCCGGGCAACAACTACTTCGCCTCGTTCGGGTCGACCTTCTCGTTCTCGGGCTCGGGGTCGGGCCACCGGATAACCTCGGCCCTCCCAACGGCGTCTTCGAGTACGACGGCATCGGGGGCCGGGCCATCGGCATCGCCGACGTGACCGACGGCACCAGCAACACGATCGCCTTCGGCGAGTGGAAGACCGGCGACGGCCTCTCGAGCATCGTGTCGATCCCCACGGACCTCGTCTTCGTCGGGAACCTTCCCGCCGGCGTGTCGCGGAACAGCCCGGCGATGGCCGCGGCCAACAACCCGACCTGGACGCAGAACTTCCAGGCGTGGCTGAACTCGTGCCAAGCCGCCGTGCAGATCGGCGGCGGGGGCCGCACGAACCAGACCAGCGACCTCGGCAAGGCGTGGGCCTTCGGCGAGAATGTCTTCACGATGGGCAACGTCCTCCTGCCGCCGAACCCGAAGTATCCCAACTGCAGCTCGGATACCACGTCGAACAACGGCGTCCAGTTCCCCGGCATGTACGGCCTGTCGAGCTTCCACCCCGGCGGCGCCAACGTCCTGATGTGCGACGGCTCGGTCCGCTTCCTCAAGGACAGCACCAACTGGGCCACGGTCTGGGCGATCGGGTCGCGCAACCAGGGCGAGGTCGTCTCCGCCGACTCGTACTGAGCGGTCCCCTCTCCTGATCGGAGATACGGCATGATTCGGATGCGCCGCGGCTTCACGCTGATCGAGCTTTTGGTGGTGATCGCGATCATCGCCGTGCTGATCGCGCTGCTGCTGCCGGCGGTCCAGGCGGCGCGCGAGGCGGCGCGGCGCGCCCAGTGCGTCAACAACCTCAAGCAGATCGGCCTGGCCATCCACAACTACGAATCGTCCAATGGGTGCTTCCCGTACGGCGCCGAGACCGAGATGCCCTCGACGGGCCCCTCCTACCCCGACTTCGGGCCCATCGTGGCGATGCTCCCCTTCCTGGAGCAGCAGGCCTTGTTCAATTCGTGCAATTTCAACAACGGCACGGGATGCAATTTCACGACCCGGACGGACCCTTGCGGGAACACGACGGTCCACACCACCCAGATCAAAGCCATCCTGTGCCCCTCCGACCTCGATCGGCTGAGCACGACCGTCAATAATGGGGCCGCCGGGGCCGCCTTCGCCCACGTCAACTACTGCTTCAACGCCGGGGCGGACTCGTATGGCAACTGGAATCCGTCGATGTGGAGCGGGCCGTTCATCACCGCCTATAATGGCAACAAGGGGGGCCAGGCGCCCGTCACGGCGGCGTCCATCGCCGATGGCCTGAGCAACACGGCCGGCGCGAGCGAGCGGGTCAAGGGGATCGGGGCGACCAATAATGGCACGATCGACTCCCTGAATCCGACGGCCACGTCGTTCGCGGTGGGCGCCACGATCTACGCCACCCCCAACACGCCCCTGAACCAATACACCATCTGCTCGCAAGTCCAGAAGGCGGCCGCCACCGTCAATAACGGCGATGCGGCCGGGGGATACTGGACCGATGGGAACCCGGCCGAGGAGCTCTATAATCACATCATGCCGCCCAACACCTGGGGCTGCGACGTGAAGACGAATTACAACAACAGGTACGGGGTGATCGGGACGGCCGCGAGCCGGCATCCCGGCTCGGTCAACGTGCTGATGATGGACGGCTCGACGCGGGGCGTCAAGAGTAGCGTCAGCACGACCGTCTGGTGGGCGATCGGGACCAAGGCGATGGGCGAGGTCGTCGGCGCCGACCAGTTCTGAGGCCGCGCCGACCCACACGACAACGACTGAATCGCGGGGCCCGGCGGCCGCGAGGGGTCGCCGGGCCGGCGGACCGGAGGCGCGATCGTGAAGGCGACGGTCCCGGCGCGGTCATCCTCATCATCGCGGCCCGGCCCCGGGCCGATCATCTCTCCCACGAGCTGGAGGCCCCCATGACGATGCTCTCACTCGATTCCGATGGTCCGGGCCCGAGGCGTCGCCGTCGCGGCTTCACGCTGATCGAGCTCCTGGTGGTGATCGCGATCATCGCCGTGCTGATCGCGCTGCTGTTGCCCGCCGTGCAGGCGGCGCGCGAGGCGGCGCGGCGGGCGCAATGCACCAACAATCTGAAGCAGATCGGCCTGGCGATGCACAACTACCACCAGAGCATCGATCGTTTCCCCCCGGGCGCCGTCTGCGCACAGCTCCGCCACGGCCTACGGGGGCGCCCTGGAGCATCCACGCCATGCTCCTGCCCTACCTGGAGCAGGGGGCGATGGCCAACGCCTGCAACTACAGCTCGGCCCCGGACTGGGGGACGAACACGCAGGGCTATGCCATCAACGCGACGGCCATGACCAGCTATATCGGCGCGTTCATCTGCCCCTCGGACGGCATGAGCCGGGTCGAAGGTTGGTACCTCAACAACTACGTCGGCAGCAACGGGAACACCGTCGCGTACGCCCAGCCGGCGTCGACCGGCCTGTTCGCCTCCGCCGACAACTGCGGGACGCATAACATCCAGGTCTACGGCCTGAGGGACGTCACCGACGGGTCGTCGAACACGATCGCCTTCGGCGAGGCGCTGCTCGGCGGCGACACCTGGGGCACGCCGGTCTGGCGGCACTCGATCAATGCGGGGGGCGGGGGCGGGTCGGGGCCCAGCTTCTCCTACCAGCTCGACGCCTGGGGCTCGCAGGCGATCGTGCTCGGGTATCTCCAGACCTGCACCACCCTGGCCCAGGCGCAGGCGAAGCTGGGCACCCCGCCGACCAACAATTCCCGCGGCTACGCCTGGTGCTGGGGCTACATGGGCGACACGATGTTCAACACGATCGTGCCCCCCAACTCGGCGCAATATATGTGGGGGACCTGCGGCAGCTCCACGTCGCAAAACCAGGGGTTTGATCAGAACATCACCAACGCCAGCAGCAACCACCCCGGGGGGGCCAACTTCCTTTTCGCCGATGGGAGCGTGCATTACCTCAAGAGTTCGATTAGCATGAATACCTACTGGTCGCTGGGCACGCGGGGCGATGGCGAGGTCATCAGCGCCGATAGCTATTGATATCCGCGTGAGGCGCGTCCGACGCGCCATCGTCGAACCCGGCCGCGCGGGGCATCGCCGGGGAACCGCCGGACTTCCCGGGCCTCCCCCTCGGCATCCAATCCGACCGGCCCGCTCGCTCGTCACCGTCCGTTCGCCCTCATCTTTCGGAGGTACGCATGCCATGAGGAACCATCGTCGCGGATTCACGCTGATCGAGTTGCTGGTGGTGATCGCGATCATCGCCGTGCTGATCGCGCTCCTGCTGCCCGCCGTCCAGGCGGCGCGCGAGGCGGCCAGGCGCGCGCAGTGCGTCAACAACCTCAAGCAGATCGGCCTGGCGCTCCACAACTACCACTCGACCCACGACAGCTTCCCGATGGGGGTCTCGCGCTGCGGCCCGCTCACCACCTACGAGTGGGACTGCTGGAGCGTCCACTCCCTGCTCCTGGCCAACCTGGAGCAGGTGGCGATTTACAACGCGATCAACTTCTCGCTCGGCAATAATGGGAATGGTAGCTACGGATTGTTCGCGAATCGGACGGTCAACAACTCCACGGTGTCGGCTTTCCTGTGCCCGTCCGACCCGAATGCCGGGACCCTGAAGTGCCTCCGCGAGGCGGACGGCAGCTTGGACACCCTCGACGTCAGCTATGTCGGCTCGACCGGGACGACGACTGTCAGCGCGAACAACAGGGCCCCCAACGACGCGTCCGGCTGGGCGACCCAGGGCAGTACCGGGCTGTTCTGGTGGTACTTGTGCTACAAGATCCGCGACGTCACCGACGGCACGAGCAACACGATCGCCTTCTCCGAGGCGCTGGTGAGCAACACCCCGACGAACAACGGCCTGGCCCCCACCTATCCGGGGATCTGCCTGCAGGGGATCGGCGGCGCGAACGTGGGCCAGATGTACGACGCCAACCAGAGCCCGGCCAACATCCTCTCCGGCCTGAATGCCTGCAACCAGTCCTGGCAGTCGGGCACGGGCCTCGATCACCACCGCGGCATCTTCTGGGAGATCGGCTCGCTCGGGATGACGCTGTTCAACACCATCGTGCCGCCGAGCTCGACGACGTACAAGTGGGGGACCTGCCGGGGTAACCCCGGGGGCGGCTACGCCAACGACGCCACGTTCGCCAACGCCACGAGCCTCCACACCGGCGGCTGCAACACCCTGCTGGCCGACGGCAGCGTCCGGTTCATCAAGAGCTCGATCAACCAGTACACCTGGTGGTCGCTGGGCACCCGCAGCAACGGCGAGGTCATCAGCGCCGACTCCTTCTGAACCGGCCGGGCTGCCGGGCCGCCCCGCGGTGATCCGGCCGGGTGGCAGGGGTCTCGTCTTCGAGACCCCGGTCTTCGGGCCATCGCGCCGGGGTCTCGCGGACGAGATCCTAGCCACCCCGACGGGAATTGACCATGAGAGCTCGCTTCGTGCCTCGCGCGGCAATGGCCGCCGGCTTGGTGGCGTTCCTGATCCTACGCTTGGCCCCACCCCCGGCAAACGACGTGGCCGGAGATGCCGCCAAGGTCCAGGGCTTTTGGTCTTCGGTCCGTTGGGTCGAGGACGGCAACGAGGTCTCGCCGTCCTCGACATGGCCGCTGGGCGGCAGGCCGATCTGCTTCGTCGGCGACCGGACCACTTGCCGGAGTGCGGACGAGATGGTGGTCTTCCGCCTCGACTCGTCCAGCGACCCCGGGCGGTTGCACCTGCGCCGGGGTGGCGGGCTGATCGGCGGGTTTGGGCAGACGATGCTCTATCGCCTGGAGGGGGACACGCTGACGATCTGCTCGGGCTTCACCGGGCTCGGCCCGTTCACCCCGGAGGCGTTCGACTCGAAGCCCGGCTCCGGCCAGAAGCTCAGGATCTACAGGCGGATGAAGCCCGCGGCGGACCGACACGCCGATGATGGCGCGATCCGGGGGGCATGGGAATCGAGCGGCGCCGTCTTCGGGGGGGACCCCGACCCTCCCGAGTATTTGATCCCCATCGGGGCATCGCCCCTGATCCTGGAGGGGGGCAAATACGAATGGCGCGATCCCTCCGGGAAGCCCTCGTTGGTCGGGGGCTATACACTCGACCCGACGAAACTCCCCAGGCAGATCGACTTCATCCTTGGCGACGGGCCGCTCAAGGGCAAGGCGCTGAAGGCGATCTACCACATCGAGGGGAATGGACTGATCATCGCCTACCCCAAGTTCGGCCAGCCCAGGCCAGCCCAGTTCTCCGCCGAGGCCATGTCCGGGCAGTTCGTCAAATTCTATAAACGCCCCAGGTCGTCATCCCGCTGATGCTCCGGCACGGGGACCGGGGTTGCGGCGGACCGCAACCCCAGCCACCCGGCCGTAGGGTGGGCACCGCCCACCGTCCGGAACCCATACGGCGTGAACGGGTTCCGGATGGTGGGCGGTGCCCACCCTGCGAAGGAAAGATCGCGTCCCACCATCTACCGGATCGACGAGGCGACGTCGCGGATGGCCGCCTCGAGGCGGTGGAAATTGACCGGCTTGGTCAGGTGCGCCGCGAACCCGGCGGCGCGGCACCTCTGGAGGTCGTCCTCCTGGCCGAAGCCGGAGAGGGCGATGCCGCGGCCGTCGTAACGGTCGCGGAGGCGGCCCATCAGGCTCGATGCCGGTGCCGTCGGGCAGGCCGATGTCGCTGATGATCAGGTCGAAGTCCTGCGCGGCGGCCAGCCCCAGCGCGGTCGCCACGCTGTTGGCCGTCGCGACGTCGTAGGGGCGGCGGGCGAGCAGGCGGGTCATGACGTGCAGCGTGCTCGAATCGTCCTCGACCAGCAGGATCTTCAGGGGGCGGCCGGCCCCGGGCGGGTCGTCCGGGGGGGATGAGGGCGGGGCGGGCACCTCGACGGTCGGCAGGACGATCGTGAACGTCGAGCCGAGGCCGAGGCCGGCGCTGGCGGCGGTCAGCCGGCCGCCGTGCGCCTCGACGATGCTGCGGCCGATCGTCAGGCCCAGGCCCAGGCCCGCGGCGCGCGGCGAGGGCCCGGGGTCGCCCCTCTCGAACGCCTCGAAGATCCGGCCGAGGGCCTCGGGCCCGAGGCCGGCGCCGCTGTCGCGGACCTCGACGATCAGCGCGGGGCCGCCGGGATCGCCCGCCGTTGCCGCCGCGTTGCGGGTGCGGATCGCCAGGTCGCCGCCCGAGGGGGTCGATTCCTGCGGCGTTGCGGATCAGGCTCCAGACGACCTGCTGCATCCGCGCCACGTCGGCGCTGACGTGCGGGCACTCGGCCGCCAGGTCGAGCGTCAGGTGGAGGCCCGCGGCGTTCAGCTCGGCGCGGCAGAAGGCGAGGGTGCGGTGGATCAGGTCGTGCAGGTCGACGACCTCGCGGTTCAGCTGGAGGGGGCGCCGCTGCGCCGAGGTCGCGTCGAGGAGGTCGTCGATCAGGCGGGCCTCGAGCTCCAGGTTGCGGCGGGCCATCTCCAGCGTGTCGCGGATCTCGGGCGGGGTGGCGGGGTCGTCCAGGGTCGCCGACACCGCCAGCAGGACCGGGTTCAAGGGCGTGCGCAGCTCGTGGCCGAGCAGGGCGAGCAGGCGGTCCTTGGCGCGGTTGGCGGCCTCGGCCTCGGCGCGGGCCGCCCGCTCGCGGGCCAGGAGGTCGGCGCGCTCCTCCTCCAGGCGCTTGCGGCGGATGCCCTGCGCCATCGCGTCGGCGACGCTCGCCAGGGTGTCGTACTCGTCGAGCCCCAGGGGCCGCCGCGCGTAGGCCGTCAGGACGCCGACCGGGCTCCCCTCGACCAGCAAGCGGATAGCCCGCGAACGCGACGATCCCCTCGCGGCGGGCCCAGGCGAGGTGGCCGACGCGGGGGTCGTTGGGCAGGTCGTTGGTCAGCAGGGGCCGGCGGTCGGCGACGATCAGCTTGAACTGCGGCGTGTGCGCGGCTCGGGCCATCGTCGGGGATCGGCAGCCCGGCGGAGGCCATGCAGGAGGGCACGTCGCGTCGGTGTCGATCCGCCAGATCCGCGCCGCGGCGACGTCGAGGTGGCGCACCAGCACCGCGACGCACCGCGACAGGACCTGGTCGAGCGACACGTCGGCCTGGTTGAACGCCGCGTTGACGTCGGCCCGCAGCGCGGCGTGGCGCGCCTGGCGGGCCATCAGCTCGCCGGCCTCCTTCTGGTCGTGGATGTCGGTGCAGGTGCCGAACCACTTGACGACCGCCCCGCCGTCGTCGCAGAGCCGCAGGCCGCGGCCGAGGTACCAGCGGTAGGCGCCGTCGAAGCCGCGGCGGATGCGGTACTCGATCTCGCACGGCTGGCCGGTGCGGACGGCCTCCTCCCACCGCGACACGCACCGCGCGCGGTCGTCGGGGTGCAGCGCCACCTGCCAGCCCCAGCCGAGCGACTGCCCGGCGTCGAGGCCGGTCAGCTCGGACCATCGCCGGTTGTAGTAGTCGATCCAGCCGTCGGGGCGGGCCGTCCAGACGACCTGCGGGATCGCCTCGGCCAGCGTGCGGTAGTGCCGCTCGCTCGCCTCGGCCTCGGCGCCGCCGGCCGAGACGTCGCGCATCACCAGGCCGAAGCCGCGCGCGGCCCCCCCCTCGTCGGCGATCGCCACGAGCACGGTGGCGGCGGGGAAGGTCGAGCCGTCGCGGCGGCGGGCGGTCGTCTCCCCCTCGAACCGCCCCCGCCGCCCGGCGACCTCCAGCTCGCGGCCGGCGCCGCCGTCGAAGACGTCGGGCTCGGGCAGGAGGGTCGCGAACGGGCGGCCGACGACCTCGTCGGCGCGCCAGCCGAAGAGCCGCTCGGCCCCCTCGTTCCACGACAGGACGTCCCCCCGCCGGTCGAGCAGGCAGATCGCCTGGTCGCGGACCCGCCCGACCAGGGCGCCGAACAGATCATCGCCGGGGTGCGCGATCGCCCGATCTCCGCGTTCGTCCGTCATGAACTTCACCCGGGGCGCGTACGATGGTCGCACCCTGATCCAGGGTCCCGCGTGGCCGACGTGGATGCGAAATCGCGGGCTCTGTCCGGACCGCGAACTCCCGCCGCGACGGCCCTCGACCGTCGCGGCGGTTGCCTCGGATCACGCCAGCAGCATTCCCCGTGCCACGGACCGCGCTCGCGGACGGCTTGGGGGTCCATCCCGATCGGGATGGGGAAAAGGCGTGGGACGGGCGGGCTATCGGCTCGCCTTGCCGGTCATGTCGCCGAGCCCGGCGGAGACGATCGAGGTCAGGAGCGTCGTGGCCCACTTGCGGGTGTCGTCGGGCACCGCCGGGATCACCGCGACGACGAGGCAGGTCCCGCTCACGACGCTGACCACGATCGTGACGGCCCGGTAGAGGAAGAGGTCCTTCGCCCTCTGGTGCGCCGCGTCCGCCTCCTCGCGCGGAGCCGGGCCCGGATCTCCTGGGGCGAGTCCCTCGATGTGATGCTGATCGCGACGGTCTTGGAGCCGAAGAGGTCATCGAGCTTCAGGTGATCGAAGCCTTGCGGCGTAGGACCCATCGATCTCCCCGGCTCAGAAGATGTCGATCACCGTTTCCAGGGGCTGACCCTCCCGGGCGATCCCGATCTGCTTGCCCTCGGCGTTGGCCTTCGCGGCCACCTCGAGCAAGACGACGGCCCTCGTGAGCACGTCCGCAAGCCCACTCCTGGCTTGATCCGAGAGCCATTCCATCGTCCTGAACATCTCGGGGGAGATGGTCATGGACACTTCGATACCGCGGTCGTCATCGGCCGCCGCGACGGCGGGCCCTTCGGCGGCGAGCTGATCAATCTTCATGAGGGACCTCCCGGGGATCACCCCATCCTATCATGAGGGTCGAGGGCGAGTGAACCCGCGAACGTCCCCATGTTCGGGACCTCACGGCCCCTCGCCCAGGAGGTATCGGCGGAGGAACAGGACCTCGACGGCCTGCAAATAGTTCTGGTTCGCCTTCTTGGCGAAGCCGTGCCCCTCGTCGGCGGCGAGGATCGACCAGACGGGCTGGCCGTTCCGGAGGACCGCGGCGACGATCCGCGCCGACTCGCTCGCCGGCACGCGCGGGTCGTTCTTGCCCTGCGCCACCAGCAAAGGCGTGCGGATCTTGTCCGCGGACGACAGCGGCGAGACCGCCTCCAGGATCGTCTTCATGTCGGGGTCGCGCTCGTCGCCGTACTCGGCGCGGCGGAGGTCGCGGCGGTAGCCCTGCGTGTTCTGGAGGAACGAGACGAAGTTGGAGATCCCCACCACGTCGATGCCCGCCCTGAGGCGGTCGCCGTAGTGCGTCAAGGACGACAGCGACATGAAGCCGCCGTACGAGCCGCCGGCCACCCCCACGCGCGCGGCGTCCAGTCCCGGCTGCCTGGCGATCCAGTCGAGCAGGGCGCCGATGTCCTTGACGGCGTCCTCGCGGCGCTTGCCGTTGTCGAGCTCCAGGTACGCCTTGCCGTAGCCGGCCGACCCCCGCACGTTGGGCCGGATGATGGCGATGCCGAGCTCGTCGATCAGGAAGTTGGCCCACCCGAGGAAGCCGGGGCGCGCCTGGCTCTCGGGCCCGCCGTGGATGTCGATCAGCACCGGCCTCGGCCCGGCGAACTTCGCCCCCGGCCGGAAGACGAACGCCGGGATCGATCGGCCGTCGAAGCTCGGGAAGCGGACCAGCTCGGGCTCGGCGAACTGCGCGGGGTCGAGGCCGCCCGCCTCGCTGAACGTCCAGCGCGTCGAGGTCGCCCGAACTCGATGCCGTAGGAGTACACGTCGGCGGGCGAATGCGCCGAGCTCAGCGTGAAGGCGAACTCGGTCGACCCCTTGCGGAACTCCAGGCCGCCGATCACCCCGGCCGGCATGGCCAGGGTGACCGGCCCGCCCCCTTGGGCGTCGAGGATGTAGACTTTGCTGAACCCGTCCTCGTTCGCGACGACGACGATCGTCCTTCCGTTGTCCGCGAGGTCGAACGCCTCGATGTCCCAGGGGATCATCGCGGTGAGCACGGTCGTCTTGCGCGTATCCAGGTCGAAGCGGGCCAGCCGGCGGAAGTCGGAGTCGCGGTCGGTCGTCCAGTAGAGCGACTTGCCGTCCTTCGACCAAAGGACGTCGGCATACGAGACGGTCGGCTCGCCGGCCGACCGCCGCGGGGTGACCGTCTCGACCTCGCCGGTCGCCACGTCGATCAGGTGGACGTAGGACTCGTTGATCGAGACGTACTCGACGGCCGCGACGCGGCGGTCGTCGGGCGACCAGTCGGCGACCGTCCAGGACCCCGAGACCTCCTTGAGCCGGTGCGCCGTCTTGGGCACGGCGGGGACGGCGATAGTAGATATCCATATCCTTGCCGTTGCGGGCGTTGCTGCTCCAGGCGAGCAGGTCGCCCGCGTTCGACCACCTTGGCGCGAGGTTCCGCGAGTGGCCGTCGCTGACCCGCATCACGGCCCCGGTCTGGATGTCCTGGAGGAAGAGTTGATAGTCCTCGGCACCCCCTCGTCGGCCTCGTAGAGGAACTCGCCGCGGTCGGGGCGGGGCCGGGCGCCGGTCACGCGGTCGTCGAGGAAGGTGAGCTGCATCCGCGCCCCGCCGGGGGAGGCGACCCGGTGGACCTGGCTGGTCTCGGCGAACCGCGTCGTGATCAGGACCTCGCGACAGCCGGCGACCCACCCCTGGAACGACGCCGCCCGCGCGTTCTGATAGGCCCCAGCGCCCGCCCGAGCGCGCGGGGCACCGCGGGCACACCCTGGACCGTGATCGGGCCGGGGACGGCGACCTCCTCGGCGGCCTCCCCCCTCACGCCCAGCGCGACGGCCAGCAGCGCCGCGGATGCACGACCGTGTTTGATTCGCATCGCCCCTCCTCCCAGGCGTCTCGCCGATCCCCCGCGAACCGCACCAGGCTATCCCGTCCGGGGTCCCGCGGCAACGCGCCCGGGCCGGAGGCCGTCTTCGTCGGGTGCGTGAGACGCACCGTCTTCCTCATCCCGAAAGGCTCGCCGGGTGGCTGGGGTCTCGAAGATGTCACGCGACAAGAGCCACCCCGACCGGACCCGACAACTTCGCGGGGTGGCCCGGAAACTGGTTGTCCGGGCGGTGCAGCCGCGAGAGGCTGTTGGGGACGCTCCGCCGATCCGGACTGGCCGACCTGATCCTGACGCCCCCGGTCGCTTCGCGGCCCGGGCACCACTCCAGGATGACGGCCCCTCAAATGCCCAGCCGGCGCCGGATCTCGGCGGCGATCTCCTCCGGGGTGCCCGAGACGTCCACCCGGACGGCGTGCTCGGGAGGCTCCAGCGCCTCGAACTGGCTGGTCAGCAGGTGCGGGTCGAAGAAGTGCCCCCGCCGCGCCTCCAGGCGCCGGCGGATCAGCTCGGGCGACCCCTCCAGGCCCACGTACTTGACGTCGTCGCGGTCGTGCCGGAGGTACTCCTGGTAGGCGTGCTTCAGCGCCGAGCACGCCAGGACCACGTCCTCGCCCCGCGCGGGCCTCGTCGATCAGGAGGGCGAGCGTCCGGAGCCAGGGCTTGCGGTCCTCGTCATTCAGCGGGATGCCGCGCCGCATCTTCGCGATGTTGGCGGCCGGGTGGTAGTCGTCGGCGTCGTGGAACGTCCACCCGAGCCCCCTCGCCAGGACCCGGCCCACCGTCGTCTTGCCCGAGCCCGACACCCCCATCAGCACCACGATCATGCCCGCCTCCGGCCGATCCCCGAACTCCGAGAGGACGAAACGCCCCCGAATCTCGATGATATCTAGTGGCGGGGGTTGTGGAACCCCGCGAATTCTCCTCGGCTCCTTCGAGATCACAACGATGGCACGCGGACGACCGAAGATCAGCAAGGCCAAGGTCGAGGCCAACCGGTCCAACTCCCGGAAATCCACCGGCCCCGGGAATACCGACCGCACCCGGCGTGGTCTCCGTGGCGAAATCTCTTCCTCCCCAATTCTTCCGCATTTTCCCCACTCCGGGAGAACCGCCCGCCCGGATCCCTCGATGATATCTGCGTAGGGTCGCGTGACCCCGCACGATTGATCATCATCGAGGTTGCACCGATGCCGAGATCCCGTCGCAGTCGGGCCAGCTCCAAGAACGGCCGCCGCGCCAAGGGCTGCGCCCGCGACACCAGCCAGTCGAAATTCAACGCGCTGAAGCACGGCCTCTGCGCCGAATCGCTGACCCTGCCCGGCGAGGACCCCGCGGTCGCCCGCCAGCTCGTCGACGACTGGGACGACTACTACCGGCCCCAGGGCCCCGCCGAGCGGCACCTCGCCGACGAGTGCATCCGCGCCTCGCTCCTGGCCGGACGCGCCCACGACGCCTCCATGACCGCCCTGACCAGGCAGGTCCGCGAGGCCGACGAGGACTGGCTCCGCCACGATGAAGAGAAGGTCGCCCACCTGCGGACGATGCTCGAGGACGACCCCGCCGCCGCCCTCCGCGCGAATGCGCAGAAGCGCCTCGGGATGCCGCTGGATGATCCGGCGCTGGGAGGCGCTCGGCGCGGCGCTGGAGGTCAAGGGGAACTGGTGCGAGGTCGAGCGCAACGAGGCGATCCGCCTGACCGGCCACCGCCCCGAGCTGGAGATGATCCGCCTCCGCCCCGACGCCTGGTACCCGCGGATGCTCAACCTGATCTGCAACCCGATGCCCAACGTCACGACGTTCAACCTGCTGTTCGACGTCGAGCACCTGCCCGAGCGGTACCGGCTGGCCTACGAGCAGTACCGCTTTCCGCCGACGGCCGAGGAGGCCCGCCCGATCTTGCAGGCGATGGTCGCCGAACAGCTGGCCGCCGCTGCGCGAGCGCGAGGCGTACCTGCGGGAGCACATCGAGGCGCCCGATCGGGCCGAGGCCCCCCGGCGGGCGCGGGTGCTGAAGGACGAGACGGAGGCGCGGCTGTTCCTGCGGTATCAGTCCGAGGCGCGGTCGACGTTCCACCGCGCGTATGCGGCTTTGGTCAAGGCGATCGACCGCCGCCAGGAGGAGGACGACGGGTCCGTCGAGGACGATCCCCGGAACGAGGCGGATCGGCCCCAGGAATCACCCTCAAGTCCTATCGATGCAATGATTTGCGGCGAATCTCCCGATGCCGCTTCGGCCTCGCCGTCTAATCCGGTCGCGGGGCCGGTTGCGCACGCCTCGGAGGCGTCGGAGGCGGTTTCCCGGAACGAAGCCAACCCGGCCGGGGAGTCGTCCCAAGTGGCTGGTGCGTCTGGTACTTCGGATGCGACGGGCGGCACATTCCGGGCGCGTCGCGGGCGGCCCGAGGTGGGTGGCGACGGGTCGCGGGGGGTCGAGGATCTGTTCGCGACCGAGGAAACGCCCGATCGGGGGTGCGATTTCGTGCCGATCCCGATCGTCGGACCCCTCTCGTAGAGGTCGCATCCATCGGTCTTTGACCATGTGGGACCGCCGGACGTGCGGCGACGACCGGTCCACGCGCCGAGGGGGGGATCTCCCCTCACGCCGGGCCTCCGGGGCCGTCGGGGAGCGGCCGGCTGGCGTCGAGCATCAGGCCGCATGCCGAGGCGGCGGCGAAGAATCCGGCCGAGGTGGCGAACGCCGCCGGCCAGCCGTATCGGGCGGCGACGGCGCCGAGCAGGACCGGCGAGAGGGCCGCGCCGAAGTTGCCCCACATGTTCCCCCACCCGGCCGCGATCCCCGCGCGGGACCCGCCGACGTCCTGGTTGAAGGCCCAGATCGACGGGTTGGCCAGGTCGACCAGGAAGGCCACGACCGCCAGAAGGGCGATCACCGCCCACGGCCCCGACAGCCACGGGACGACGGAGCAGGCCGCCCCGCAGCCGAGCAGCGCCACCCCCAAGGGGCAGCGACCGCCCCCACCGCGGCCCGAGCCGCGCCGCCAGGCGGTCGGTCAGCAGCCCCCCGAGCAGCATCCCCGCGCACCCGGTGGCCAGCGCCGCCGACTGCATCCGGCCCCTCTCCTTCAGGGGCACCTGATACGCCTCGGCCAGGTAGGTCGGCAGGAGCGTGACCAGGAACGCCCAGCCGACGTTCACGCCGAACTGGGTCGCCCCCGACAGCCACATGTTCCGGCTGGATCGCCAGGGTCGCGAGCTGCTCCCCCCAGGCGATCCCGGCGGTGCGCGGAGGCGACGGCGGGCGGTCGGCCGGCGGCGGCCGGGCGGTCGCGGACCACGGCCCAGAGCAGCCCGGCGACCACGAAGCCGCACCCGCCGTAGACGACGAGCACGGCCCGCCAGTTCCCCTCCGGGCCGGCCCGGGCCGTCGCACTCGGGCCCCAGCCGGCGAGGCCGACGGCCAGCGCCCCGGTCAGGTACGGGGCGACGGCGCCTCCGATCCGGCCGCCCAGGGTCACGATGCTGCTGAACCGGCCCCGTTCGCCCGGCGCCGCCCAGCTCCGGACCAGCCCGGTGGCGGCCGGGTAGGCGCCGGCCTCGGCGGCACCGAGCAGCAGCCGGGCCGAGAGCAGCCCGGCCGCCCCGCCGACGCCCGCGGTCGCCGCCGTGGCCGCCGACCAGCCGACGACGCACCCGGTCAGGACCCGTCCGCGGCCCGTACCGGTCGGCCAGCGCCCCGGCCGGGACCTGGAACAGCGCATAGGACAGGAAGAAGGCGCCCAGGGCGAACGACATCGCGCGCGGGTCGACCCCCAGGTCGGCCCGGATCGGCCCGGCGAGCGTCGAGAAGCAGACCCGGTCGATGTACATCCACAGCGCGGCCGCGGCCACCACCAGGACGACGGCGTACCGGCCGGTGCGCCGGGGCGGGGGAGGCGGGGCTGTCCATGAGCGTCCCTCCCGCGATCGCGGCCGGGCGGGGCTACTCTACTCCCCGGCGGGGAGGGCCTCGCCGAAGAAGCGGACCCAGTTGCCGTGCATCACCGCCTCCACGTCGGTCGCCGGAGAACCCGCGATCCTCCAGCAGCGCGGGGAGCTCGCGGAGGTCGGCGATGGTGTCGAGGTCGGCCGGGGTCTGCTCGCGGCCGTAGCCGCCGTCGAGGTCGCTGCCGATGCCGACGTGGTGCGCGTCGCCGGCGAGCTGGCAGATGTGGTCGATGTTGTCGACGACCCGGTCGAGGGTGACATCCGGCCGGGTCGTGCCGCGGACCCACCCCGGCTGGAGCATGATGGCGTCGAGCGCCACGCCGACGACCCCTCCCCTCCGGACGACCAGCCGCAACTGCGTCGTCGGAGAACTGCCGCTGCCAGTCGCAGAACCGGCGGGCGTTCTGGTGGCTGGCGAGCACCCGCCCGCCGAAGCGGTCGGCCACCTGCCAGAACGCCTTGTCCGACAGGTGGGTCAGGTCGAGGGCGATGCCGAGTTCCTCGATGTGCTCCAGCAGGGGGAGCGCGTCGACGGCCAGGCCGACCTCGCTGCGGGTGCCGCCGCCGTAGCGGTTGGCGCCGTAGTGGGTCAGGCCGATCGCCCGCAGGCCGTGCCCGTGCCACTCGCGGATGTTGTCGGGGTCGAGCACCGGGTCGGCGCACTCCATGCTGAGGATGAACCCGAAGGGGGTGTCGATCGGGATCGGCCTGGTAGGCGGCGAGGTGCTGGCGGAGGTCGCGGCCGGTGCGGAGCATCCGCATCCACCCGGACCGCTCCATCGCCCGGTAGTAGGCGAGGTGGGCGTGCGCGACCGCGTAGCACGCCTCCGGGGTCGTCCATCCCGAACGGGTGGTTGATCTCCTTCTCCAGCCGGGCGATGACGGTCGCCACGCCGAGGCCGATGCCGGCCTTGCGGAGCTCCGGGAATGACACCGTGTTCGTCCCCCGGCCGAGTTCGCCCATGCCGAGGGCCTGCTCCTGGGCCCGGATGTCGGCGACGTCGGCCCGCAGGTCGCGGTTCCAGTCGATGGCGTTCATCGCCAGGTCGAGGTGGGCGTCGAAGATCAGCATGGTGGCCTCGTCGGCGGGAAGCCCGATGATCGCCCGCGCCGGGGACGGGGATGCCCGGAGGGTCGTGTGGGATCCGCGGGTGGGTCGCGGGCGGCGTCCCGATCGGGTGGGGCCGGGACCTGGTTCAAAGGATGCCGAAGGTCTCGTAGGCGACGACGGCCTTCATCCCCCCCCGGATCGCGTCGCGGACGCAGTTCTCGGCGTGGACCTTCTCCCAGGCGCGGCGGACGACCTCGTGCTCGACCTCCGCCGGGACGACGACGACGCCGTCGGCGTCGGCGAGGACGAGGTCGCCGGGCGCGAACCGGACGCCGCCGACCTCCACCGGCACGTCGACGTCGATGACGCGCTGGCGGTCCTTGCTGTCGAAAGGGCAGGCGCCGCGGGCGAAGGCGGGGAAGTCCATCGCGGCCATCTGGCGGACGTCGCGGACGGCGCCGTCGACGATCACGCCGACGCAGCCGGCGTTCCTCGCCGCGGTGGAGAGCAGCTCGCCCCAGATGCCCGACCGCGTCGAGCCCCCCGCGGCGGCGACCATCACGTCGTCGGGCCGGCAGGCGTCGACGGCGGCAGCTCCAGGTCGTAGGGCTGCGGGTCGGCGTGGAACATGTCGGCCCAGAGCGTCGTCCGGCAGCGGCCGACGAGCACCCGCGCCGTCGTCAAGGGGCGGAGCGGGGCCCGCGGCGACTGGTTCGGCAGCCCCTCGGCGTCGAGCGCGTCGCAGACGGCCGCGACCGTCAGGTCGCGGCGCATCATCGCCAGGGTGATCTCGGCGCCGTCGCGGACGCCGTAGCCGTTGATCTTGAGCATGGCGGATTAGATCCCCCGGGGGGCGTCGTGCAGGGATTGCGAGACCTGCTCGGCCGCCCGGCGGACGGCCTCGACCAGGCGGGCCCGCTGCTCGGCCCGAGCGCACCGTCGGCAGCGACAAACTGATCGCGCCGGCGACGCCGTCGCGGTCGAACACCGGGGCGCCGATGCACATGACGCCCAGGTCGGTCTCGTTCTCCTCGATCGCCACCCCGTCGCGGTGCACGTCGTCGAGGATCCTGGCCAGCTCGTCCGGGTCGACGACCGTGTGGGTCGTCCGCCGCTCCAGGACGGAGTTCCGCAGCAGGAATGCCCGCCGCTCCGCCGGCAGGTGCGCCACGATCGCCCGGCCCAAGGCCGTGCAGGCGAACGGGTCGGTCATCGTCGGGTTGACGATCCGCCGCAGCGGCTGGGGGCTCTCCAGCACCGTCAGGTAGACGACGTGGCCGTGCCGGAGCACCCCCAGGTTGACCGTCTCCTCCGTCATGCGGTGGAGCTCGCGCAGGACCGGCTCGGCCCGCCGGACCAGCTCCTGGTGGTCCGCCCCCACCACCAGCCGGCGGAGCCGGGGCGACTGGCGATAGATCCCCGGCCGGGGCCGCTCCATGTAGCCCAGCGCCGTCAGCGTCTTGAGGATGCGGTGGGCCGTCGGTTTCGTCAGGCCGACCTCCGCCGCCAGCTCGGCGAGCGACCGGCCGCCGTCCTGGCCGGCGGTCGCCTCGAGCAGCCCGAACAACTTGACGATCAGGGTGGATTCCATGATGAATCTGGAATATATCAGTCCGCAATTTGGAACGCAAGCGCCGATCCGTCCGGATCGGGCCCCGTCGCGACAGCGACGGCGGCATTGCCACTCAGGTCATGAGGCTCGCCGCCTCATCTCGGATAAGTCTCGGGCGCGGGGAGGCGAATCTCGTCCCCTGACGCCGAGCGGCCGGCGGAGGAAGGGGACTCGTCACGAGACCGATCCATCGGATCGGCGGCATGCCGACGCCACGGAACCGGGCCGGAAAATTTTCGCACCCGAAGATTGCATTCCAAAATACGGATCGCTATATTCCATGTCAAGCGGGAAGAGGCGGCCGATGACGATTGAGGTTCGATCCCTCCCTGCGGATCATCGGAATTCGACCCGGGACGGCGACCGGCCCGACCCCGTCTGACAATAGAGTTGGTGCGCAATAAGCCTAAGTACAAGAGTCGCAAGGATTTACGGAAAACGACCTAGATTGGCCTTTGTCCTTGTGCCCTTTGGACTTACGGCGAAAATCGCCGTTATTACGCACCAACTCTAATGGAGATGCTCACCGGGGAGGCGATGACCTCCCGGACCCGAGTGGCAATAAGAATCCATGCCAATGTCGATGAATGCCCGCCCCGCACCCCACCATCGGAATCCGGCCATGACTCGATCCCTCCTCCTGCTGATCGCGCCGATCGCCCTCGCCGCCGGGCCGCTGCGGGCCGAGGAGGCCGATCCGACCTCGACCGTCCCCCCCGCCCCCGCGTTGTCCTACGAGGCCGACGTGCGGCCGATCCTCAAGGCCAACTGCTTCCACTGCCACGGCGAGGGGGAGAAGCCCAAGGGTGGCCTCGACCTGCGGCTCCGCCGCCTGATCGTCAAGGGGGGCAAGTCGGGGCCGGCGGTCGTGCCCGGCGACCTCGACGCGAGCCTGCTCTACCAGAGGGTCGTCGACGAGGAGATGCCGCCGGGCGACCGGAAGAAGCTGTCGCCGGCCGAGGTCGACCGGATCGCCCGCTGGATCGAGGCCGGCGCCCGGACCGCCCGGCCCGAGCCGGAGACGGTCGGCCCCGGCTTCCTGATCACCGAGGAGGAGCGCCATCACTGGGCCTTCCGGCCGATCCGACGCCCCGAGGAGCCCGCCGTCGCGCAGGACGGGCCGCGTCCGCACCCCGATCGACGCCTTCCTGCTGGCCCGCCTCGAGCGCGACGGGCTGTCGTTCTCGCCGGAGGCCGACAAGAGGACGCTGATCCGCCGCGCGTCGTTCGACCTGACCGGCCTGCCGCCGACCCCCGAGGAGGTCGAGCTGTTCCTGGCCGACGACGCGCCCGACGCCTACGACCGCCTGCTCGACCGCCTGATGGCCTCGCCCCGCTACGGCGAGCGCTGGGGGAGGCACTGGCTCGACGTCGCCGGCTACGCCGACAGCGAGGGCTACACGGTCGACGACCCGGTCCGCCGGTCGATGTTCCGGTATCGCGACTACGTCATCCGGTCGTTCAACGCCGACAAGCCGTTCGACCAGTTCATCCGCGAGCAGATGGCCGGCGACGAGATGGTCCGGCCGCCGTACGAGGACCTCGGCCCCGAGGCGATCGAGAAGCTGGTGGCGACCGGCTTCCTCCGCACGGCGCCCGACGGCACCGGCGGGACGGTCGACGACGCGGCGCTGGCGCGCAACCAGGTGGTCGCCGAGACGCTCAAGGTCGTCTCGACCGCGCTGCTGGGGCTGACCGTCGGCTGCGCCCAGTGCCACGACCACCGCTACGACCCGATCTCGCACGTCGACTACTACCGCCTGCGGGCGATCTTCGAGCCGGCGCTCGACCCGAACGACTGGCGCACCCCGCAGAAGCGCGAGATCGTGCTCTACAACGAGGAGGAGCGCCGCAAGGCCGAGGAGGTCGACCGCGAGGCCGGCGAGCTCCAGGGCAAGCTCCGGGCGCAGGAGAAGGAGTCTCATCGAGAAGGTCCTGGAGAAGCGAGCTCGAGAGGCTCCCCGAGGAGGTCCGCGAGCCGCTCCGCGAGGCCCGCGCCACGCCCTCCTCGAAGCGGACCCCCGAGCAGAAGAAGCTGCTGGAGGACTACCCCAACGTGAAGGACCTGAACGCCGGCACCCTCCCGCTGTATCTCGGATACGCGCTGGGGGCGGAGGGCACGAAGGCGAGGGCCGAGATCGAGGCGATGGCCGCCGAGGTGGCCAAGGTCCGGGCCCGGAAGCCGGCAGGGCGACTCGATCCGGGCGCTGACCGAGGTCCCCGGCAAGGTGCCCACGACGCACCTGTTCCATCGCGGCGACCACACCCAGCCGAAGGAGGCCGTCCCGCCCGGCGAGCTGACGGTCCTGGCCGACTCGGCGGCGGCGGCGACCTGCCGCCGGACGACCCCGACCTGCCGACGACCGGCCGCCGGCTCGCCTACGCGAAGCGGCTGACCGACGGCACGCACCCGCTGGTGGCGCGGGTGCTGGTCAACCGCGTCTGGATGCACCACTTCGGCCGCGGGATCGTCGGCACGCCGGGCGACTTCGGCACGCAGGGCGAGCGGCCGACGCACCCCGAGCTGCTCGACTGGCTGGCCGACGAGTTCATGGCCGGCGGCTGGCGGCTGAAGCGGCTCCACAAGCTGATCATGACCTCGACCGCCTACCGGCAGTCGTCGCGCCGCGACCCGCGCCAAGGAGGCGATCGACGCCGACGACCGGCTCTACTGGCCGGATGCCCGTCCGCCGCCTCGAGGCCGAGGCGGTCCGCGACGCGATCCTGGCCGTCGGCGGCCGGCTCGAGCCCGGCGATGTTCGGCGCGCCGGTGCCCGTCAGCAAGAACGAGGTCGGCGAGGTCGTCGTCGGCGTGGAGCGGAAGAGGGAATTCGGCCCGACCGAGACGGCCGGCGGCGAGTCGCGCCGCAGCCTCTACGTGCAGGTGCGCCGCAGCCAGCCGCCGGCCTTGCTGGAGACCTTCGACGCCCCCTCGATGGAGCCCAACTGCGAGCTCCGCACCAGCTCCACCGTCACGCCGCAGGCGCTGCTGCTGATGAACAGCCGGTTCGTGCTCGACCAGGCGCGGCGGTTCGCCGAGCGGGTCCGCCGCGAGGCCGGCGACGACCCGCGCGGCGCAGGTCGCCCGCGCCTGGCTGCTGGCGCTCGGCCGCCGAGCCGACCGGGCCGGAGGCCGCGGCGGCGGTCGCCTTCCTGGCCGAGCAGGCCGAGGCCTTCCGCACGAGGCCCCGGCGCCCGCCCCGCCCGCCGACGCCAAGGGCGCGCCAAGGACAAAGCCAAGGACAAGCCGCCGGCCGATCCGGCGCTGCGGGCCCTGGCGGCCCTCTGCCAGACGCTCCTCGGGTCCAACGCCTTCCTCTACGTCGATTGACGTGACGACGCCCAACGCCCGCGAGGTGATCCCATGCAGACGGAGTCCTCCGCCCACTCGACCCGCCGGCACTTCCTCGCCTCGAACGCCATGGGCCTCGGCGGCCTGGCGCTGGCCTGGCTCCTCAACGAGGAGAAGCTCCTGGCCGGCGGCGGGGCGGTCATGCCCGACCTGTCGCGGCCGCACCTACGACCTGACGCCCAAGCCGCCCGCACTTCGAGCCGCGGGCCCGGGCGATGATCTCGATGTTCATGTCGGGCGGCCCCAGCCACATCGACCTGTTCGACCCCAAGCCCGACGCTGGCGAAGTACGACGGCGCGAGGTTCCCCGGCTCGGGCATCCAGCACGACAACGCCGGGGGCGCCACCTCGACGGTGATGGCCAGCCCCTTCAAGTTCCGGAAGTGCGGCGAGTCGGGGATCGAGCTCTCGGAGCTCGTGCCGCACCTGGCCGAGGTCGCCGACGACATCACGCTGATCCGCTCGATGAACCTGCTGGGGATCAAGAACCACGTCGGCGGCCTGCGCGCCCTGAACAGCGGGCGGGGCCAGGGGGGCCGGCCGGCGCTGGGGAGCTGGCTGACCTACGGCCTGGGCTCGGAGAGCCGCGAGCTGCCCGCGTTCGTCGCCCTGCTGGCCGACAACCCGCCCCCCGGCTCGCCCTACTGGTCGAGCAGCTTCCTGCCGTCGATCTACCAGGGGACCGTCGTCCGCAACCAGGAGCCGCGCATCCTCAACCTCGACCCCCCCGAGGACCTGAAGGGGGCGCCGCAGGGCGCAACCTGGCGCTGCTGGACCGCCTCAACCGCCTCCACCTGGACCGCCACCCGGGCGAGACCGACCTGGAGGCGCGGATCGCCAGCTACGAGCTGGCCGCGCGGATGCAGACGGCCGCCAAGGAGGCGTTCGACGTCGGCCGCGAGAGCGCGGAGACCCGCGCGCTCTACGGCATCGACCAGACGCGAGACGCAGAAGCTCGGCGAGGCCTGCCTGATCGCCCGCCGCCTGGTCGAGCGCGGCGTCCGCTTCGTGCAGATCTTCGTCAACGGCTGGGACCACCACGAGGACATCACCACGATACCTGCCCCGGAGCATCAAGGCCGCCGACCAGCCCGCCGCGGCCCTGGTCAAGGACCTGAAGCGGCGCGGCCTG
The DNA here is from genome assembly GCA_963708145.1 of uncultured Planctomycetaceae bacterium. GTDB lineage: Bacteria > Planctomycetota > Planctomycetia > Isosphaerales > Isosphaeraceae. Next base: position 3,508,116 of record OY970189.1, read on the forward strand.
CTCGACACGACCCTGGTCCACTGGGGGGGCGAGATGGGCCGCCTGCCGGTGATCCAGTACCGCGGCCCCGACAGGAAGCCGGGCCGCGACCACAACACCGACGGCTTCAGCATGTGGCTGGCCGGCGGCGGCGTCAAGGGCGGATACGTCCACGGCGCCGACCGACGAGTTCGGCCTCAAGGCGGTCGCCGACGTGGTCCACCACACCGACTACCACGCGACGCTCCTCCACCTGTTCGGCCTCGACCCCGAGAAGCTCGTCTACATCCAGAACGGCCGCAAGCAGACGCTCAGCCGACAACCAGCCCTGCCGCGTCGTCACCGAGATCCTCCAAGGCTGACCGACCCCGACCGGAGCAACCGCCGGATGCCCCGACCTTGCCCGGGACCTTAGCGACCCAGTTGCGCGGAGGTTAACCTGATCTATTCGGATGAATCACGGTCGAAAAGGCAATTCGGTTCGTTCGGCAGCGGGGGACGGTAGGGCAGGCGATGAGGGCCTATTGAACCATCCGGATGAATTGCGATCAAAACCTCAATTCGGTTCGTTCGGCAGCGGCGCGCGGCGCCCGAAGCGCTCTTCGGATCGGGTTCGGATCGAGTTGCCAGGGAGCCGTCGGGCGCTCGGGCCGCTTATCCTTATCATCGGGCCCGGCGCCCCGCCGTCCTACCGATCCGGTCCGCCTTGATCCGCCCGTCGGCGCCCTTCCGCGTCCCATCCCTGGTGGGCCCGGCCATGCGAAGCCGCTCGCGGAGGGTTAGACCCGCGAGGGCATGGTGCATGCCGGTCGGATTGGTGGCATGCACACGCCATGAAAATCATCAGGAAATTCTGGGTTGGAGCTTGAATTCCAAAATACGGACTGGTAGATTCCATGTCGATCGGCGGAGGACGGCCCTCTCCGCCGGGTGCGAGGGCTGACGCCCGGGGGCCGACCCAGATCTCATCGAAGCCGCGGCCCCGCTGAAGTCCAGTACCAAGTCCCCCCACTGACGGCCGACGGGCCGCGGAGATTCGACTTTGAGCTGACCAGTCGGTAGCCGATCGCGACGTACTCCGACGCGCCCGCGGCCCTTCGGCGATGGTCGGCCATCCGGGCGTTTGACCTGATCCCTCCTCGGGAGGGGCGTAGCGACGGGTCGGGCTTCGAGGCCTTGACCTCCCGTGATGTGGACAACTCTCCCACTCATCGTCGTCTCGATCTGCACATCCCCTCGCTTATCGGAGTCGTTCATCATGGCGCGGACGTCCCGACGGCACGGATTCACTTTGATCGAGCTTTTGGTGGTGATCTCGATCATCGCGGTGCTGATCGCGCTCTTGCTGCCCGCCGTGCAGATGGCGCGCGAGGCGGCCAGGCGGCGCAGTGCGTCAACAACCAGAAGCAGATCGGCATCGCCCTGCACAACTACCACAACGCCAACAGCGTCTTCCCGCCGGCGAAGATCTACTCCACCGGCACCTATACCCAGAACGACCCCGCCAAGGTCGGGCTGGTGCTCAACACGACGGCGCTCACGATGATCCTGGGGTTCCTGGAGCAGACGCCGCTGCTGAACGCCTACAACTTCAGCCTCCCGTCCTGCAATGCGATCAACGGGGCCATCAACGCGACCCTCGTCGGCGGGTCCACGTCCTTCCTGGCCAACACCACGGTCGTCGGCACCCTCGTCAGCACCTACGTCTGCCCGTCCGATCCCCAGCAGCTCCCGCACACGCTCGCCGCCCCATCCCCCTATGCCATGCTGAACGGCCAGCGTTCCAGTTACCTCCTCACCGGCGCCGGGTATTACGAGAACTACAACGGGCCCTATCTGAGGGGGGATCTCGGGGCGATCGGCCTCGCCATCTTCTCGGGGGCCGATTGGTCGGTCAGCCTCAACCAGGTCACGGACGGCACGAGCAATACGCTCTTCGGGGGGGAGTCGCCGATGGTCAAGTATAACTCCAACCTCGGCGGCTATTGGGGTGCGGGGGCCTGGACCTCGACCCACGGCCTGGCGTTCGCCATCACCGTCTCCAACGGCTCGTACTACTGCTACCTGCCCAACGCCTCGGCGCTCGGGTGTGGGGGCCTGACCAGCAACCCCTCAAACCTCGTCTATGCCTGGGGATGGGGGAGCAAGCACCCGGGCGGGCTGAACATGCTCTTCGCCGACGGCAGCGTCAAGTTCATCAAGAACTCGATCAACCCGACGACGTGGTACTCGATCCACACGATGGGCGCCGGCGATATCGTCAGCGCCGACAGCTTCTGATCGCCCGGCCCCACGTATGAAGTCGATCGGCCCAATGACCATGAAACGCCTCTTGGCCCTGGGCGCGATGGCAGCGGTGATGACCGGCTGCAGCGGGTCGGGCCCGAGGCCCGTCACCGTCCGGGGGGCGGTCACGCACGGCGGCAAGCCGCTCGCAGGGGCCACGATCTCCTTCATCCCCGACCCCCCGACCGGGGGCGTGGGGCCCGGCTTCGACACTACGGCCCCCGACGGCACCTATCGGGTGCGGACGCAGAGGGGATCGGGTCTGGTCCCCGGCAAGTACCGGGTCCTGATCTCCAAGGCGCTGGCCGACCCCTCGAAGGTGAAGGGCTTCGAAGACGACCCGGCCATGGCCCGGTTCCTCATGGATGACCCCCGCGCCCCAAAAGGTATCACCCCGGCGAAGATCGAGGCCGAGTTCGCCCGCGAGGTGCCGGAAGGGGGGGGGACGTTCGACTTCGTCATCAAGAGCAAGACCAAGGACAAGGCCCGATAGGCCGCGGCTGATCGCGCGGCCCGAGGCCAACCCGAAGGAGCACCCACGATGCGGACCCTCCCGGCCTGCCTCCTCGGCCTCCTGCCGATCGCGGCGGCGGACGCGGCGGACGTGCGCTTCCTGGACCAGAGGCACGCCTACGAGCGCGGCGAGGCGGTGACCTTGCGGCTGCGGACCGACGTGGGGGAGGAGGTCGCGTTCGCCGTGGGCGGCTGGCTGGAGCGGCGGGCCGCGGTCCGCGACGGCGAGGCGCGGTACGAGATCGACACGGCGCTGCTCCATGCCGGCGATTACGACGTGCAGGCCCGCCCGCTCGGCGGCGGCCGGCCGGCCGGCGAGGCGGTCATCTTCCCGATCACGATCGCGCCCGAGAGGAACCCGCAGCGATTCCCCGTCTGGAGCTGGGGTGGCGCCGACCTGTCGGACCTCACCTGGTGGGCGCGGCGCGGCTTCAACGGCCTGAAGGCCGTCTCCGCGGGCCAGCCGGGCCGGGGTGATGCCGGCCTCGCGACGACCCGCAGCTCCTCGACCAGGGGACTCGGCTCGGCCTCGACCTCGGCACGGCGCTCTACCCCCTATATGCGCCGCAGTATGCGCGGCGGTGGGAGGATTCGGCCCTCTGCCTCCTGCCCGACGGCACCCGCGACGCGAAGGCCGCTTATCCCCGCGACCCCTCCATCCTCGACCTCGCGCGGCGCGTCGCCCGGGAGGGGGTCGAGCGCTTCGCCGAGTATCCGTCGCTCCGCTTCGCCCTGCTCAACACCGAATACGAGGTGCCCTTCTGCAAGAACGAGGTCGTCCGGGAGCTGGCCAGGCGGGAGGCGGGCGTGGACCTGGACCGGGTCCTCAGCCCGGAATGGGTGCGGAACGGCCGTGCCATGCTCATCCCCGACAAGCTCCCGCCCGACCTCCAACCCAAGGACGGCCTCATCGCGGACGACCACCCGGTCTATCGCTTCCTCAAGTGGTGGTGGGAGCGGGGGCACGGCACCAGCGTGCTCAACGCCGAGATGGCGCGAGTGATCAAGGCCGGCAAGCCCGACGTCATGGTCTGGCACGACCCTTACCGCCTGGCCCCGGTCCACCACTCGCACGAGGGGCTGGATGCCATCTCGACCTGGACCTACGGCCATCCCGACATCCGCCGCCTCGCCTACACGACCGTCCTCCAGGCCGCGGCGAAGCCGTCGGGGCAGAAGGTCATGCAGAACATCACGCTCTTCCTGTACGGGCGGTACGTGATCCCGCTGGGCCGGGCCTCGTCGCAGCCGCTCGCGGACCGGGCCGGGCGGGACCCGTTCTTCACCGCCGGCCCCGACTACGCCCGCGAGGCGACCTGGCTGGTGATGTCGCAGCGCCCCGACGTGCTCTGCTATTACGCCGCCGGCTCGCGCGGGTCGCCAGCCCGAACGTCGATCCCTTCGTATCATCGCCGGAGACCTTCGACGCCATCGGCGAGGTCTGCCGCACTTTGATCGAGCCCTACGGGCCCGCGATCCTGCAATGCCGGCGGTTCCGCCCCCGGGTGGCCGTCCTGAACAGCGCGACGTCGGTCTGGTTCCACGCCGCGCCGCTCTGGTACGCCTACCCGGCCGAGCAGATCCTGCCGTACTGCTCGCTGATGATGATGAATCAGGTCCCCTTCGACGTCCTGCTCGACGACGACGTCGCAGCCGGCCTCCTGGACGGCTACGACGTGCTGGTCATCCCCCGCGGCGACACGCTGACGGAGGGGGTCCATCGGAGGATCTGCGCGTTCGCCCGCACCAAGAAGGTGATCGCCAACAAGACGATGCGGGCCGAGGTGCCCGGCGCCGCGATCACCGACTTCGACTTCTCCTTCGAACGCGCGGTGGACGGCAACGCCCTGACGCAGGGCCGGGCGATCACCGGGGAAGAGCATCGGTCGCGCATGGAAGCCTACGCCGAGCAGCTGCGGCCGCTCCTGGCCGACCACCGCGGGCCCGCCGTCAGCGACAGCAAGCGCGTGCTGACGAACGTGCTCGAAACGGGCGACCTGCGCTACGTCTTCCTGATCAACGACGACCGGACCTACGACCCCCGGTTCGCGCAGTGGAAGCTGTCCTTCGAGGCGGGGGTCCGCCAGACGGCGACCGTCCTCCTGGCGACCGCGGGCCGGCCGACCCTCTACGACGCCATCGCCAGGAAGGCGATCGACGTGCAGCCGGAGGGGGGGAGGCCGAGTTCGAGGTGACGCTCCCCCCGTCCCGCGGCAAGCTCATCGCCATCCTGCCGGAGGAGATCGGGCGGGTGGAGATCGCGACGCCGCCGCGGTGCGAGCGCGGCAAGGTCTTCCCGATCGGGGTGCGGGTCCTGGGCGCCTCGGGCAAGGCCTACACCGGGGCCCTGCCGGTGCGGATCGAGATCATCGACCCGCTGGGCCGGCAGGACGGGCTCAGCCGCTACGCCGCACCCGTCGGCGCCTCGTGGACGTTGGACTTCCGGCCCGCGCTGAACGACCCGCCCGGGACGTGGACGGTCCGGGTGACGGATCTGCTCGGCGGGACCCGGGCGGAACAGCCATTCCAACTCCCGTAGGCATCGACGCCCGGAACGGAGGACCGTGAGGACGCTCGATACGGCCCCGGCGCCTGGGCCCTGGCGCATATCTTCCCGGCCGTCGCCGACGAGATGGGCCGTCGCCCGCCTGCGGCCCCCCAGTTCCGATCCGGATTGGCCGCATCCATGCACCATGAGGTCGACAAGAAAGAATCCGGGAATTGAGGTTGCGTTCCAGAATACGGATTGGTAGATTCCACGTTTAGCCCGGGATGAGAGGCACCTGAGCCGGGCGTACGGGCCGACGGCGGTGAAATCCACCGCCCCATCGACGCCGACGGCCGGGATCACGGCCGACGGCCCGCGGACGTCCGTCCTCGATCTGACCAGGCGGTAGCCGATCGCGACGTGCCCCGACGCGCCCGCGGCCCTTCGCCGACGGATGGGCATCGGGGCCCCAATTCTATCCCCCACTTCCCTGGGGGCGTACCGATGGGTCGGGCTTCGTCGCCTCGACCTCCCGCTGAGACCGACTCTCCCGGACATCGCCGTCTGTGTACGCACCGTCCCTCCTTTCTCGGAGTCCCTCATCATGGCGCGGACATCCCGACGACACGGTTTCACGCTGATCGAGCTGCTGGTGGTCATCTCGATCATCGCGGTCCTGATCGCCTTGCTGCTGCCGGCGGTCCAGGCGGTGCGCGAGGCGGCCAGGCGGTCGCAGTGCATCAACAACATGAAGCAGATGGGCCTGGCGATGCACAACTACGCCAGCGCCAATAGCGATGCCTTCCCGCCGGGGCAGATCTACGGCGGCATGTGCAAGGGCTCCAACGGCGGCCAGGGGCTGGCGATCAACACGCTCGGGTGGACGATGACGCTGGGCTACATGGAGCAGACGGCGCTGTACAACGCCTACAACTTCAGCCAGTGCTCGGCCCTCACGGCGGGGGGGCGGGGTCGCCGAACTCCAACCTGGTGGGGAGCGTGTACTCCAACACCACCGTGCTCGGCTCGATGGTCAAGACGTTCTGGTGCCCATCCGACGGGCCACCCGTCCCCCAGAACGTGAATTTCGGCTCGGGGACGAGCTCGTCCTATAACGTGGTCAACGCGATGCCGAGCGACTATGCCATGAGCTGCGGCTCCGTCGCCACCGACGGCTATGCCTGCGCCGCCACGATGAATACCATTACAACCTTCGGGGCGTACCGCGGGATGTTCTTCAACGACATCTCGACGACGCTGAGGGACGTCACCGACGGCCTGTCCAACTCGTTCCTGGCCGGCGAGTCGCTCCAGGCGCCCAACGGGAAATATGAGCCCTTTTACGGCCCCTACTGGAGTGCCGGCCCGCACAGCGCCGCGTATTTTGTGGTCCAGCCGCCGTCCGCTGCCAATTTCTACGCGTACCTCCCCAACGTCCCGTACAGCACCCAATATCCGACCGCCGTCGGCCTGCCCAAGGCCAACCTGGCGGCCAACGGGGACGCCTGCAGCTTCCACCCCGGCGGGGTCAACATGCTGATGGGCGACGGCAGCGTCCGCTTCATCAAGAACTCGATCAACCCGTACACCTGGTGGTCCCTGGCGACCATCCAGGGGGGCGAGGTCATCAGCGCCGACGCCTTCTGAGCCGAGCCGGGTCGCCGGCCCGAGGGCCTGATCCGATCGCGCCGGGCGGACGGCGGGGCGACCCGCGGCCCCCCGGCGCGGGGGCCACGTTCGAGCCGCGGGCGGATCGACCCGCGGGCACACCGGGGAGCGAGTCGCGACATGAGCCGGATTCGTCTGATCCCGTCGCTGGCCCTGGCCGGCCTGATCGGCTGCGGCCCGGGGTACGAGGTCATCCCCGTCTCGGGGACGATCACCTGGAACGGCAAGCCGCTGGCCGACGCGCGGGTGACCTTCGCCGCCGACCCGGGCAACACGCACCCGACACACGGCGCCGGCCAGTCCGGGCCGGACGGGACCTACCGTCTGATCACGAAGGACCACCCCGGGATCGCCCCCGGCAAGTACCACGTCATCGTCACGCTCCCCCGCTCGCTCCTGGTCCCGGATTACGACAAGCTGCCCGACCACATCAAGGACGATCCCCTGCTGCCCATCCAGTACCGCAGGACGTCGAAGCCGGGGGGCGCCAAGATCGCCCCGGATGAGAGCGAGTTCGAGGTTGAGGTCAGCCGCGAGAAGAGGGTCTTCGATTACGACATCAAGGGCGAGGCCCCTTCCAAGGCCGCGGCGCGCTGACCCGCCTGGCAGGCGGGGCGCGGCGACCCGGGCCGGCCTCTCACCGGACTCTGAGCCGCATCCCCACCATGAATGCTTCCATCCTGAACGCCTCACGTCGCGGGCCCTTCTGGGCGCCCCTCCTGGCCGTCGCGCTGGGCTGCTCGGGATCGGGGCGGCCCGCGTACGAGCCCCCGAAGGGCTTCAACGCCGCGGACCTGGTCCCGGTCAGCGGGGTCGTCACCCTCAACGGCAAGCCGCTGGCCACGGCCATGGTCACGTTCCTGCCCAAGGAGGGGGTCCCGGCCGTCGGGGAGACCGATCGGGAGGGTCGCTACGCGCTGAAGAGCATCCGGAATCGGGGGGCGATCCGGGGCGAGCACAGGGTGGCGATCAGCTATGTCGTCTCCGCCGACGGCGAGGCGATGGACATGGGCGAACGCCACGCCCATTCCATGTCGCCCGCCATGCAGTCGGCCAGCGAGAGATTGCCGCGCGAGTACTCCGACCTGAGCCGCACCAAGCTCCGGGCGAACGTCGGCCCCAGGGGGGGCACGTTCAACTTCGACGTCCAGGCCCCGGTCGAGGTCGCGGAGAAGGCCCCGGCCGAGGACGCGAGGGACGTCGCGAAGGCGAGGGAGGGGAAGGATGCGGAGAAGGCCACGGAGATCCCGACCAAGCCCGCCGGAAGCGACGCGAACGCGGGCGAGAAGAAGGAGTGAGCCGCGGCCCGTGCGCCCGCCGATGCACCGGGCCCCCTCGCGGAGGTGGATCGCCGCGGAATTCGAGGACGAGCGACGGCCCCGGCACGATAATGAACATCAACGGGCTATCCCCGCTCAGGCTCCTTGACAAGACGTACCCCCCGGCTCATGCGCGAGCGAACCCGAGCGCCGAGCGAACCCAAGCCCTCGCGCCGAACGAACTCGATGACGCCCCGTGTATCCCCCCGAACGAACCGAAATCGTGCGCCGAATGAACCCAGGCCCCGTGCTCGAAACGAACCCAATGGTATTCTGGGCAAGATGCCTCTCGCCTCGCCATCCGGCCGCTGACCGCCGGACACTGTTCGAGGCGAAACGAACCCAATGGCAAGCTGGGCTGCCTCAGCGATGGCGGGATGGCCCGCGCCGAACGAACCGAAATCGCGATCGCCGAAACGAAGCCAACGGTAATCTGGGTAGGATCATCCCGGAGCCGTCCGACCCGCGATCGTCCGCTCACTGGGATGGTCTCGCGGCGGCCGAATCGGCTCCGGACTCGCCGGGCGAGCGTTTCCCCGAACGAAGCCAATTTGGCCGTTTGTTCATCGCAAAATGATGCTGGTAGATGGATTACATCCCAATTTTACGGGCTCAAATCAAGTCGGCCGGCCGGCCCCTGGCATCACGATCGACGGTGACGAAACGAAGCCAATGGTAATCTGGGCAGATTGCCGAACGAACCGAATCGCGTTCCCGAAACGAAGCCAATGGCAAGTTAGATAAGGTTTCCTCTTCACCAACCCCGATCCCTCAGCCACCAGCCCCTGGCCATCCCGAAACGAACCCAGTGGCCGGCTGGGCAATTTTCGAACTTTTCCGACAACGGACCGCGGACCGCCGTCCTTGGCCGAGGCGAAACGAACCCGAGGGTAATCTGGGCAAGGCACCCGATTCCCAGACCAATGGCCACCGGCTGGTGGATGGCCCCTCGGGCCTGGCCCGGAAGACCCGCCCCGAACGAAGATCCCTGGCTCCCGACATTGGGAGCGGTCCCCTTCTGGAGAAGCCGCCGATGACCCCGAAATCTCCCGTCACGCGCCGCTCGTTCCTCGAAACCGCCGGGATCGCCACGGGTGCCGTCGCGGCCTCCGGGATCGTCGCCCACCCGGCGATCGGGAACGTCAAGGGGGCCAACGAGACGATCCGGTTCGCCGTGCTCGGGCCGGGGGGCCGGGGCATGCTCCACGTCCGGCACCTCCTGGCCATGAAGGAGCAGGGGAAGCTCGTCGACGTCGTCGGCGTGTGCGACGTCTGGGACGGCAACAAGATCGCTGGGCCGAGGGCTCTACCCCGCCGCCGAGCGGTGCGGGCTGAAGCCCGACGACAGGGAGCACATCACCAAGGACTACCGCCGCCTGCTCGACAGCAAGGAGGTCGACGCGGTCGTCATCACGACCCCCGACCACTGGCACGCCAAGATGGCCGATCGACGCGATGGAGGCGGGTAAGGACGTGTTCTGCGAGAAGCCGATGACCCACACGATCGACGAGGCCGCGAGGGTCGTGGAGGCGGTGAAGCGGCACGACCGCGTGATGACCGTGGCCGTGCAGTCGACGGCCCATCCCCAGTGGCGCGAGGCCAACAAGCTCGTCACGGCCGGCAAGATCGGCCACGTCATGCAGGCGCAGACCGGCTACTACCGCAACAGCGACACGGGCCAGTGGCGCTACCCGATCTCGGAGGACATGACGCCCAAGACCGTCGACTGGAAGATGTTCCTGGGGACCGAGTTCGGGCTGGCCCCCGACATGCCGTTCAACCGCGCCAAGTACGGCCAGTGGCGGTGCTACTGGGAGTTCGGCGGCGGCATCTTCACCGACCTGTTCACGCACCAGCTCACCCACCTGATCCTCGCCGTGGGGGTGCGGACCCCGAGGCGCGTCGTGGCGGGGGGCGGCCTGTACCTGGAATACGACGGCCGCGCCATCCCCGACACGGGCCTGCTCGTGGCCGACTACGACGAGGGGTGCCAGGTCTTCGTCACGGGCACGATGGGCAACACGACGACGCTCGACGAGGTGATCCGCGGCCACGCCGGCACGATCAAGTTCACCGCCGACGGCTTCGACCTGATCCCCCAGAAGCTCACCGGCCGCCCGGGCCCGCCGATCCGCGACGAGCCGAGGCCGGAGGGCACCCGGCACGTCGCCACCGACCCGCCCAAGGGCAACGACGCCGACACCCGGGCCCTCTGGGAGAACTTCCTCGACTGCGTCCGCTCGCGCAACCCCGAGACGTACTGCACGCCCGAGCTGGGGCGGGCCGCCGTCGATCACGGTCAACATGGGCGTGCAGTCATACCGCGAGGGGAAGGCCCTGTTCTACGACAAGGAAACGGGCCGGGTGGTCGAGTCCGATCCCTCGTGGGTGTCGGGCTGGGAGGAGCGGAGCCGCCGGCGCGACAAGCCTCGCCAGGTGATCGGCTGGCGCGCCGGCGACTCGGGCTCGACGCTGCACCCGTTCGACTACCAGAAGCTCGAAGGCGACTGGGTCGACGGCGTCGATCCCTCCTCGGGAAGGCCGGGCTGACGCGCCCGCCTCTCGCCGACGGCCTCGCGACGTGGCCCCCGGGTCATCGAGTCTGATATCCTCATCCTCTGCGACCCACGATCCCTACGCCCCGTGCGAGCGCGACCCGACAGCCGGCAGGGGCGTGCGCCGCGACCGGCGTTGGATTCCCGAGAGGTCCGGGCGATCGCCGAGGAGATGATCGAGCCTCATGACTGATCCGCTGCGGTTACTGGTCATCGGTGCCCACCCCGACGACGCCGAGTTCAAGGCGGGTGGGCTGGCCGCCCTCTACAAGGGGCTCGGGCATGAGGTCTGCTTCGTCTCGGTCACCAACGGCGAGACCGGCCATCATGAGGTCTCGGGCCCGCCCCTGGTCGCCCGCCGTCGGGCGGAAGCCGACGCCTCGGCCGCCGTGCTCGGCCTGCGGTACGACGTGTGGGACAACCCCGACGGCCGCCTGGAGGTGAGCCTGGGACGACGCGAGCAGGTCATCCGCCTGATCCGGTCGTACCGGCCCGACCTCGTCCTCACGCACCGCCCCAACGATTACCACCCCGACCACCGCGCGACGAGCGTCCTCGTCCAGGACGCCGCGTACCTGCTGACCCTCCCGGCGATCTGCCCCGACGTCCCCCACCTCGCCCGCCCCCCGGTGATCGCCTACCTCTCCGACGACTTCACGAGGCCGTACCCGTTCGACCCGACGGTCGTCGTCGACGTCGCGCCGGTGTGGGGGTCGAAGGTCGCGATGCTGCACGCGCACCAGTCTCAATTCTACGAGTGGCTCCCGTACAACGGGTTGCTCCCCGGGGCCGTGCCCGAGGGCGACGAGGCCCGGCGGGCGTGGCTCTCGGACTGGGTCGAGACCTTGTCACGACGCCTCGCCGATCGGTTCCGCGACCGCCTGGTCGCGACCTACGGGCCGGAGCAGGGCGGGGCGGCCCGGCTCGTCGAGGCGTTCGAGGCGAGCGAGTACGGCGCCCCTCTCGATGACCGGGCCCGCGCCCGGCTGTTCCCGTTCCTCCCGAGAGGGCGCGGTGAATCAAGTGGGGATGGGTCCGGGTCGCACGGCCCGCTCCAAGAAGGCTTTCGCCATCTTGCCTCCCGCGGTACACTTACGTCGGAAACACGCCGCGACCGCGAGGGGACCAAACCCGGATGGGTGAGCCTGAGAACCAGCCTGCAAAGGCCTTCAGCCTCGTGCTGATGGAGGTGATTGTAGCCTTGAATCGATCGGAGCAGCAGTCATGATGACGCCCCAGACCGTCCTCGGCTACGTCAAGGCGGAGCCGTTCCGGCCCTTCCGTATCCACCTGGCGAGTGGCCGAACATTCGACATCCGACACCCCGAAATGATCAAGGTTCTGAGGAGCAACGTCCTGGTCTTCAAGGCCACCGGCGACACTCCAGAAATCCCCGATGAGTGGGAGAGCGTGTCGCTGATGCTCACGGAATCCATCTCCCATCTGGAATCCCAGTCCGTCCCATGAAAGAGAATCCGGAGCCGAGAGCCACCTTCTCGTTCGTCAGCCTCGGCTGCCCCAAGAACCTGGTCGACTCCGAGCGGATGCTCGGCCTCTTGGCGCAGGACGGCTACGTGCTGGTGCCCGAGGCCGAGCGGGCCGACCTGGTGATCGTCAACACCTGCGGGTTCATCGACGCGGCGCGGCAGGAGTCGCTGGGGGTGATCCGCGAGACTGCTCGACCGCAAGAGGGCCGGGCAGGTCAAGGGGGTGGTCGTCGCCGGCTGCCTCGCCGAGCGGCAGCGCGAGATGCTCCTGGAGGAGGTGCCCGAGGTCGACCAGGTCGTCGGCGTCTTCGGCCGCGAGGAGATCGCGCGGGTCGCCGACCGGATCATGGGCGGCCTGCACGAGCAGCGCACCGTCTTCCGCCCCGCCCCCGTCCAGGCGCAGGACGACCGCGCTCGGCTCCGCATCACCCCCAGGCACCTGGCCTACCTGAAGGTCTCCGAGGGGTGCGACCGCCTCTGCACCTTCTGCGCCATCCCCTACATGCGCGGCAAGCACGTCACCAAGCCCATCGAGAAGGTGGTCGAGGAGGCGCGCGAGCTCGCCGCCGACGGCGTCCGCGAGCTCAACCTCGTCGCGCAGGACATGACCTATTATGGAGTGGATCTCTACGGCCGCCCCCGCCTCGCCGATTTGCTCCGCGAGCTCGACCGGGTCGAGGGGATCGACTGGGTCCGCGTCCTCTACAACTATCCCCAATACTTCACGGACGAGCTTTACGAGGCTTTGGCCTCGTCGCCGAAGGTGATCCCTTATCTCGACATGCCGCTCCAGCACATCAATGACCGGATGCTCCGGGCGATGAACCGGCGGCACACCCGCGCGGAGACTGAGGCGATCGTCGGGCGCCTCCGTGAGACGATCCCGGGCCTGGTCCTGCGGACGACCTTCATCGTCGGCTTCCCGGGCGAGACGGAGGCCGAGTTCGAGGAGTTGCTGGCCTACGTCGAGGCGGCCCGGTTCGAGAGGCTCGGCGTGTTCCCCTACTCGTTCGAGCCCGACACGCCGGCCGCGCGCCTGCCGGGGCACCTGCCGGATGAGGTCAAGGCCGAGAGGCGCGACCGGATCATGGCCGTCCAGCAGCCGATCGCCTTCGCGTTCAACGCGGGCCTCGTCGGGCGGACGCTCGACGTCCTGATCGACGGTCCCGCCCCCGAGGGGAGGGACCTCTGGGTCGGCCGCACCTACGCCGACGCGCCCGACGTGGACGGCGTCGCCTACGTGCAGGGGTCGCACCTCGAGCCGGGCGACCTGGTCGCGGCCGAGGTCGTCGCATCCGAGGGCTACGACCTGATCGCCCGCGTCGGGACGGCCCCTCCCCGGAAGCGGAGGGCCCGGCCGAAGCCGAGGAAGAGGCCCGCGTCCCCGCTGAACATCCTGAACTGAACCGAGGGGGCGACCGCCGTCATGGCCGATCCCGTGCCCTCGCCGACGAGGTTCTGGAACGTCCCCAACTCGCTGACGATGGGCCGGCTGGTGCTCGGCGTCGTGGCCTTCGCCCTGATCGCCTTCGGGCAATACCTGCCGGCGCTGGCCGTCTTCGGCCTGGCCGCGCTGACCGACGCGCTGGACGGCTACTTCGCCCGCCTGCTCGACCAGGCCACGGCGCTCGGCCGGCAGCTCGACCCGTTGATCGACAAGGTGATCGTCGCGGGCATGTACATCTACCTGCTGACGATCCCCGGCACGGGGCTGAGGCCGTGGATGGTCACGACGATCGTCGTCCGCGAGCTCTTGATCCAGGGCCTGCGGAGCCACCTGGAGGGGCAGGGCCAGGCGTTCGGCGCCAGGGCGGCCGGCAAGCTCAAGACGCTCCTGCAATGCCTGTCGATCGCCGCCATCCTGCTCTGCCTGGCCATGCCCTCGCCGTCGGCCTGGTCCGTCGGCCGCGACGTGCTGACCTGGTCGGCCGTCATCCTGACGATCTACAGCGGCCTGGCCTACGTCGGCCTGGCGATGCCCAAGCTCCACGCGCCGGCCGGCGGGGCGTAGCGCGGGAGAGGGCCGCGGATGGCGGAGGATGAGGCCGGATTCCGGATGGCAGTAGGAGTTACGCAGTTGGGGTGTTGGTAGGGTGGGTCAGCCGAGTCTTCGAGGCGCAACCCACCATCGGATCGGTGGGTTGCGCCTCGAAGACTCGGCTGACCCACCCTACAAAAGACCGCCTGTCGACAGCCAACTGCGTAACTCCTAGGCAGATCCTCAAATTTGAAATTTGAAATCTTCAATCTGTGATCGTGAACTAACGATCGATCGTCTCGACGGGGACTCCACCACCGCGGGGGCATCCGATGGCATGGCTCGAAGCGCTGGTCCTGGGCGTCGTGCAGGGGCTGACCGAGTTCCTGCCGGTCTCCAGCGACGGGCACCTGACGATCGTCCAGCACCTGTTCGGCTGGCTCTCCGGGCGGTCGCGGTCGGGGAAGGAAGATCTATTCTTCGACGTGATGCTCCACCTGGGCACCCTGACGGCGATCGCGGTCTATTTCCGGGCCGTCGTCCGGACCGGGGCCCGCGGGCTGCTCGGCGACGAGGGCGTCCCGCCCGAGTACCGCCGCAAGGCGCGTCATCCGGCTGGGCGTGCTCGTGGTCGTGGCCACGCTGCCGCTGATCCCGGATAAGTTGTTCTTCATGGATTACATCGAGAGCCACTTTCCAGAGCACCGCGGCGGCGGGGTACGGCTTCCTGATCACGGCCGCAGTCCTGCTGGTGACGCATTGGCTCCGCGGCGGCCACAAGGGACCGTCGGAGATGACCTGGGTCGATGCGCTGGGGGTCGGCGTGGCGCAGATGTTCGCCCCGCTGCCGGGGGTGAGTCGCAGCGGGCTGACGGTCGCCTCGGCGCTGGCGCTGGGGTTGTCGCGGTCGTGGGCGGTCGGGTTCAGCCTCCTGATCGCCGTTCCCGGCGATCCTGGGGGCGACCGTCATGGAGGTCAAGGATCTCGACCCGGCCACCCTGACGTCCGGATCGCGTGGCGCAGACCGTGGCGGCGACGGTCGTCGCGGGGGTGGTCGGCTACGGGGCGATCATCTGGCTGGTCAAGATTGTGCGATCGGGCCGCCTGTGGTATTTTTCTGTATACTTAGTCGCACTGGCGATCGCCGTCCTGGCGGCGACCGCGCTCGGGGGAAGGCCGCCTCATGGAACGGGACCGGAGGCTCTGGACCGGCCCGCACGGGTCGGCGCTGCGGGATCGGGCGCTGGAGGAGGCGCCGGGGGGCCCGTCGGGGGTGTGGATCGTCCCCTCGTCGACGGCGCGCGACCAGGTGATCCGGGCCCTGGGGCTGCGCATCAGGCTCGGCCGCGACCTGCGCGTCTGGACCTGGGACGACCTGTGGCGCGAGGTCCGCAAAGCGTCCCCGACCGGCCCGGCGCTCCTCTCCGAGGCCGCCGCCCGCGCCGCGCTCGGCGCGGCGATCGCGCGGGCGAGGGCCGACGGCGTGCTCGGCGACGTGGCCGAGGTCGTCGGCTGGCCCGGCTTCCGCCGCCGGCTCCGGGGCCGCATCGCCGCCTGGACCCGCGCCGGGCGCCATCCCGGGTCGGCCCCGCCCGACGACCCGACCCAGGCCGCCCCGTGGGCGATCTTCGCCCGCTATCGCGCCGTCCTCAAGAGGCTTGACGCCGAGGACGCCGAGGGGTTCGCCGCGTGGGCCTCACGACGTTTGGTCGCCAAGACGCCCACGGCGCTCGGGCTGGCCGGGGCGGTCACGTTCCTCGATCCCGGGCCCGATTGCCGCGCGGCGTGGCGCGTCCTGGAGCACGCCCACGCGATGGCCGAGATGGTCGGCGTGACGCTCGCCTACGACCCCGAGCCGGCGCTGGGCGAGGTCTTCGCCGACGCCGCGGCGATCCGCCGCCGCCTCGTCGACGAGTGGGGGTTCGCCGAGACCGTCGTCCCCCCTTCAGGAGGACGGCCCGAGGGCCTGCGCGGCGTCGAGCGGGAGCTGTTCCGCGCCGACGCCCATCGAGCGCCCGCCCCTCGATCGGGCCGACGGGCTGACGATCGTGGGCGCACCGCAGGGGGAGGGGGTCGGCCTGGTCGTGGCGCGCGAGGTCAAGCGCCTGCTGGCCGAGGGAGCCGATCCCGAGGAAATCATGCTCCTCGTCCGTCGCTGGGACGAGGACGCGGAGGTCGTCCTCGACGCGCTCCGCGCCTGGGGGCTGCCGGTCTCCGCCGCGCCCCCGCGACGGCTGGCCTCGGCCCCCGCCGTCGCGGCGCTGCTGCTGGCCGCGAGGCTGCCCGTCGAGGGGTGGGAGACCGAGCACCTGATCCGGCTCCTCCGCAACGGCCAGGTCCGCCCGTCGTGGTGCCCCTCGGCCGACGCCACGGCGGTCGCCGCGTCGGCCCTCCAGGCGTCGCGCGCCTTCCGCGGCCTGGAGGCGATCCGGCGGGTGCTCGATCTCGACCGGCGCGACGCGAAGGACGAGCCTCGCGGTCGCGACCGGGCCCGGATGGTCTTCGACGTGGTCGATCCGCTGCTCGGCCACCTCGCATCGCTCGACCGTCCCCGCCCCTGGCGCGAGCAGGCCGACGCGCTCCGGGCGCTGGCCTCCGTCCTGCTGGAGACGTCCGACGACCGGGATCTCGACCACCTGTCCAACGCCCTCGACGATCACGGGGCCGTCCTCGACCGCCTCGGGCGGGGCGACCGGCCTCGGTCGTGGGCCGCCTTCGTCCGCGAGGTCGTGGCGATGGCCGGCGAGGTCGCGCCTCCCATCGAGATCGAGCCGGAAGGTGCGGTCCGGATGGCGGCGGTCGAGGAGGTGGTCGGGGCGAGGGCTTCTCATGTCGTGCTGGCCAACCTGGGCGAGGGGGCCTTCCCGACCCGCGACGCGATCGACCCGCGGCTCGGCCTCACGACGGACGACGCCCGGCCGGACGCCGCGTTCGGCCGCGAGATGGGCCGGTTCCTCCGCGCGGTCGGCGCGGCCGGGAGGGGCCTCGTGCTCGCCTACCCGACCGGCGATGAGCATGGCCAGGAGGTGCTCCGCGCGGGGTTCCTCGATGACCTGCTCGGCCGGCTTTCCCCCGAGGCGGAGCGCGCGTGCCACTCGTCCCACCGCCGGCTCGACCCCGCCCTGATCGACCGGCCCGACCTGGCCGGCGCGGCGGCCGACGGCCGCGTCCGCGCGGTGGCGCGGGCCTGCGTCCTCCGCGACCCGACGGACCTCGTCGTCCTGGCGGGCCGGCCGTCCCACCGCGCGGCCCTCGACGGGGTGGCGGCGGCGCTGCGGGTCCTGCACGCGAGGACGCGGTCCGGGGCGTTCGGCCCGTACGACGGCCTGCTCGGCGACCCGGAGGCGATCCGGAGGGTCGCCGAGGACTTCGGCCCCGAACACACGCTCAGCCCGAGCCAGCTCGAGACGTTCCTGTTCTGCCCGTTCCAGTTCTTCCTCCGCTACGTGCTGAGGCTGGAGCCGGTCAACGAGCGCGACGAGATCGAGGAGGACTACACCGGCCGGGGCATCCGCATCCACCGCATCCTGGAGGAGATGGAGCAGGCTCCGCGCCCAGGAGCCGCCAGCCGGGCCGACCTGGCCGAGCAGACCGTCCGCCGGGTGATGGACGAGGAGGCGGGCGGCGGCCCGGGCGTCGAGGACGGGCTGCACCGGATCGACCAGGGGCGGCTCGGCCGCGCGGTCCGCCGCTATGCGCGGCAGCACCAGTCTTACGAGGCGACGGCCGCCGGCCTGGAGCCGACGCCGCACCTGTTCGAGGTCGTCTTCGGCGAGGCGGAGAAGACCCCGCAGTCTTACCCCGAGCCTCGTGCTGGGCGACGGCCCCGACGCGGTGCGGCTCCAGGGGAAGATCGACCGCATCGACCTGCTCTCCGGCCCGGCGGCCGGGCCTTCCGCGTGATCGACTACAAGACCGGCTCGTGCCCGTCGAAGAAGGACGTCAAGGAGGCGCTCTACCTCCAGCTCCCGCTCTACGCGCTGGCCGTCGAGCGGCTCGTGCTGCCGCGCGAGGACGCCGCGCTGCACGACGTCGGCTACTGGGCCCTGGCCGGCAAGGGGTTCGCGCCGATCGCGCTGAAGGGGTGGGAGCAGGCCCGCGACGAGATCGAGGCGTTCGTGGTCCGGGTCGTCGGCCAGCTCCGCGGCGGCGTCTTCCCGGTCGATTCGCGGAAGGCCGACTGCACCAAGCGGTGCGAGTACGGCTGCGCCTGCCGCGTCGCCGAGGTCCGCGCCGTCGGCAAGGCCCGCGACGACGCGCCGAGCCTGGAGATCAAGGCATGACCGGCCTCACCGAACAGCAGATCGAAGCCGCTCGGCGGTCCGGGGCGCGAGCGTCGCCCTGAGCGCCGGCGCCGGGTGCGGCAAGACGACCGTCCTGACGGCGCGGTTCCTCGGCGACCTGGAGGGGCCCGACGCGCGGCCGATCGGCGCGCTGGTGGCGATGACGTTCACCGACAAGGCGGCCCGCGAGCTCCGCCAGCGCATCCGGCGGGAGTGCCGCGACCGGCTCGCCGAGGGCGACGACGTCCGGCCGCTGGCGCGCGGTCCTCCGCGGCCTGGAGGCGGCGCCGATCGGCACCTTCCACGAGTTCTGCGGCCAGTGGCTCCGCCGCCACGCCGACAAGGCGGGGATCGACCCCGACTTCGCGATCCTCGACGCCTCGATCGCCGGCACCGTCCGCGACGAGGCGCTGGCCAGAGCGTCCGCGCAGGGCCTGGCGAGCCTCGACCTCGACCTGATCGACCTGGCCGTCGAGTTCGGCCTGGGCCGCGTCCGCGACGCGCTGGCCGAGCTGATCGACGGGCGCACCGCCGGCCGTCCTCGACGACTGGACCGACCGCACGCCCGACGAGGTCGTGCGGCTGCTGGCGCCTCGCCTGGGAGGAGCACGGTCGGGCCGGCCTGATCCGCACGCTCGTCCGACGCCGCGAGGGGCTGCCTCGAACTCCTCTCGGCGCACGACTGCACCCATCCCAAGATGATCGAGCGGCGCGCCTTCCTGCTCGCCAGCCTGCCCGACCTGGCGCGATCGGTGCGACCGCGACGACTGGCTGGCCGAGGTCCGCGAGCACGGCGAAGGTCCAGGGGGCGGGCCGCGCAGACGCACTGGCCGTCGCCCGAGGTCTACAAGGCGGTCAAGGAGGCCTTCGAGATCGCTCCGCGACGCCATCGACGACTTCCGCGAAGAAGACGCGATGGGACGAGGACGCCACCCGCGAGGCCGCCGAGCACGGCCTGCGGCTCGCCCGCCTGGCCGTGCGGCGCCGGAGGCCTACGAGGAGGCCAAGCGCGCCCGCGGCGGCGCTCGACTTCGACGACCTCCTGATCAAGGTCCGCGACCTGCTCCGCGACCACCCCGAGGCCGCCGCCGACCTGCGCGGGCGGCGCGATCGGCCGGGTGCTCGTCGACGAGTTCCAGGACACCGACCCGTTCCAGGGCGAGATCCTCCAGAGGCTCGCGGGCGACGCCCCGGGCGACGGGCGGCTGTTCCTGGTCGGCGACTTCAAGCAGTCGATCTACCGCTTCCGGGGCGCCCGGCCGCGGATCTTCGAGGACTTCCGCGAGCGGTTCCCCGCCGAGGGCCGGCACGCGCTGACCGAGAACTTCCGGAGCGTCGCGGGCCTGCTCGACTTCGTCAACGCCCTGTTCGCCGGCACCTTCCCCGGGCCCGAGAACCGCGCTCGACCCCGGCCCGAAGACCCCTCCTCGCGACGAGCATCCCGCCGTCGAGTTCCTCTGGGCGTCGGAGCCCCGAGCCCGACGGCGCGAAGGCGCGGAGCGTCGCCCACGACCGCCGGATGGTCGAGGCCCGCTGGCTCGCCCGGCGGCTGCGGCAGAGGATCGACGAAGGCTGGACCGTCCGCGACCGGCACTCGGGCGAGCCTCGCCAGGCCGAGCCGCGAGACATCGCCTTCCTGTTCCGCGCGATGACCGACGTCGGCCCCTACGAGGCGGCGCTGGTGGCCGAGGGGTTCGACTACCACGTCGTCGGCGGGTCGGGCTTCTACCTCCAGCAGGAGGTGCAGGACCTGGTCAACGTGCTCTCGGCCGTCGAGGACCCGCTGGACGCCGTCTCGCTCGCCGGGGCCCTGCGCAGCCCGTTCTTCTGCCTGAGCGACGAGGGGCTGTTCTGGCTGTCGCGACGGCGCGGCGACCTGATCGACGCGGCTCGGCCAGGCCGACGAGATCGCCGAGCTCTCGGCGACCGACCGCCGCCACGCCTGCCGGGCCCGCGATCTGCTGCGGCGGTGGCGGGGCCTGAAGGACCGTCTGCCGATCGCCGCGCTGGTCGATCGCATCCTCGACGAATCGGGGTACGAGGCCGCTCTGCTCGGCGAGTTCCTCGGGGCGCGGAAGCGGGCCAACGCGCGGAAGCTCGTCCGGCTGGCGCGTCGGTTCGACCAGCAGGGGGACTTCACGCTCGCCGCGTTCGTCGCGAGGCTCCGCGCCGACCTGCGCCGGCCCCCCCGCGAGGCGCAGGCCGCCACGACCGACGAGGAGGGGACGAGCGTCCGCCTGATGTCGATCCACCAGGCCAAGGGGCTGGAGTTCCCGATCGTGGTCGTGCCCGACCTCAACCGCAAGCCGCCGGGCCTCGGGGGCTTCGTCGCGTTCCACCCCGACCTCGGCCCCCTGGTGCGCCCCTCCTCGGACGGTGGCGCCGACCTCGACCCCCCGGGCGACACCGCGGACGCCGACGGCACGCGCACCAGCCTGGGATGGCTGACCTACCGGGCGATCGAGCAGCAGGAGGAGGAGGCCGAGGCGCTGCGGCTGTTCTACGTCGCGGCCACCCGGGCCCGCGACGCGCTTGATCCTCTCGGCGGGCGTCTCGCCCGCGGAGAAGGCGGTCGTCGCCCGCGCTGAGGCTGCTCGACGAACGGTTCGACCGCGCCACCGGCCTCGTCCGCGTCCCTTCCCCTGACGGCCGCCCCGCGCCGGCGATACTCGTCACGTCCGAATGCCCGGCGCCGTCGCCGCGCCCGGCGCATCGCGCGGGCCGGCGACCCCCCCTCATCGAGGTCGCCGAGGCGATCGAGCGCGTGACCCTCCGGGACGACGTCTCGCCGACGGCCGAGCACCCGGACGGGGTCCCCTCCGGCGATCGCACCCCCCACCCCGGCCCTCCCCCGCACGGGGGGAGGGAGACAATCACCCCCTCCCCCCGTGCGGGGGAGGGCCGGGGTGGGGGGTGGTCGGACGCGAAGGGAGACGATGTCCGGGCGCTCAGCCCGCGACGGCCTCGGTTCGTCGACCTCGACCCGTCGCGAAGGCTCGCGCCGACGGAGGCCCGCCTCGATCGTCTCATCCGCGCCATCCTCGCCCACCCCCGCGCCTTCGACCCGAAGGGCTGGCGGAAGGTCGCCGCGCGGGTCGCCCGCCGGCACGACCCGCTGGCGCCCCGGAGGCTGATCGACGAGGCCATCGACCGCCTCGTCCCCTGGCTCGACGGCCCGGTCGGCCGCGAGCTGGCCGGCGCGGCCTCGGTCGAGCGGTCGGTCTCCTGGACCCTCGCCTGGCCGCCCGAGGGGCCCGACGCCACGGTCTTCCGCGGGGCGATCGACCTGGCCTGCCGCGATCGGGAGGGTGTCGCGCGGGTCGTCGTCGTCGGCCCGCCCGCGGCGCCCGGGCCCCGCGAGCGGCTCCGCCTCCTCCTCTCGGCCCGCGCGGCGGACGCGCTCGGCCTCGGCCCGGTGCGCACGGCCTGCCGCATCCGACTCGGCCACGGCGGCGGCCTCCACGGCGAGGAGCTCTTCGACGCGATCGCGATCGACGAGGCCGTGCAGGTCTTGCTTCGAAGGGGGACGATCCTGAGACGACGCAGATGGTACGGAGGAATCAAGAATTTGGAATTTCAAATCTGAGATTTCAAGTTTGAAGTCCCGGACCCGCCTTTCCTCGGGTCCCGACTCGCGCCGCCCGCCGATCGGACGTGCCGGACCTCCAGGCCATTCGCCCGGGATCACCGCCCTGGTATCCTACGGGGGCGGCGACCGGGACCGGCCCGAGCGGGAGGATGGCCATGAAGATCGTGGCGATCGACGTCTGCCCCCTGACCGGCGCGACCGTCGACGGCGGCTGGCCGCAGGGGCACGAGCCGCAGGAGAACCTGCACACGCTGCTCGTCGTCCGGACCGACGCGGGGCTCGTGGGCTACGGGAGCTGCTACACGTCGGGGAGGCTCGTGGCCGGGGCGGTCGAGCTGCTCTGGCCGCTGCTCCGCGGCGAGTCGGCGGTCGAGCCGGAGCGGGTCTCCGAGACGCTCCGCCAGTCGAGCTTCTGGCAGGGGCGCGGCGGCGCGGTCGAGCACGCGATCAGCGGCATCGACATCGCGCTCTGGGACCTGATGGGCAAGGCCTGCGGCCAGCCGGTCTCGCGGCTGCTCGGGGGCGACTACCGGCGCACGATCAAGCCCTACGGGTCGATCCTCTTCGACGAGCCGGAGCCGCTCCGCAAGGACGCTCGAGGGCGTCGTCGCGCGGGGGTTCCGGGCGATCAAGCTGGGCTGGCGGCCGTTCGGCCGCCGCGACCGGAGGTTCGACGAGCTGCTGGTCCGGACCGCCCGCGAGGCGGTCGGCGACGACGTCGAGCTGATGGTCGACGCCGGCGGCAGCGAGCAGTTCTGGCCGCACGGGACGAACTGGGCGCGGAACACCGCGGCGATGCTCGCCGACTACGGCGTCGTCTGGTTCGAGGAGCCGCTGCCGCCCGGACGACCTCGACGGCTACGTCGCGCTGACGCGGGTCTCGCCCGTGCCGATCGCCGGGGGCGAGGTCCTGACCCGCCGGCAGTCGTTCCGGCCCTGGATCGAGCGGCGGGCCGTGGACATCCTCCAGCCCGACTGCACCAAGAACGGCGGCCTGAGCGAGTCGCGGCGGATCGCCTGGCTGGCGTCCGACCACAACGTCCAGGTCGTCCCGCACGGCTGGAACACGGCGGTCGGGCTCGCCGCCGACCTGCAGTTCTCCGCGGCCGATCCCCGTCGCCCGCTACGTCGAGTACCTCACCCCCTGCCGCCTACATCGACGAGCTCGACGACCGAGCCGTTCCGCCTCGACGCCGAGGGGCTGCTGGACGATCCCGACCGGGCCCGGGCTGGGCGTCGAGATCGACCCGGACAAGCTCAAGCGGTTCTGCCCGCAGCGGGTCGAGTTCCGGTGACCCCGGGGGAGGCGGCGGGGCCATGCACGACGACGAGCGGACCGCGCCCGACGCGCATCCGCTGGCGGGTGTTCGCGCTCGCCTGCGGCACGTCGTTCCTGCTCTACCTGCACCGCTACACCTGGAACATCGTCGGGCCGGAGCTCCAGGAGGACTTCGGCCTCAGCAACACGCAGGCCGGCTTCCTCTTCTCGCTGTTCTACTACACCTACGCCGGCGGGCCAGATCCCCAGCGGGGTCGTCGTCGACCGGTTCGGGCCCGCACCGGTTCCTCGAGCCTGATGATCGTGGCCTGGTCGGTGGCGATCGCGGCGATCGGGCAGACGGCCTCGCCTGTCGGCGCTCGGCGCCTGGCGCCTGCTGTTCGGGGCGGCGCAGGCCGGCTGCTATCCGGCGCTGACGAAGGTCACGCGGAGCTGGTTCCCCGAGGCCCGCCGCACGGTGCTCCAGGGCTGGATCGCCACGACGGCCGGCCGCGCGGGCGGGGCGCTGGCGCCGATCGTCCTCGGCACGGTCCTGATGGGGTGGTGCGGGCTGTCGTGGCGGACGGCGCTGGGCGTCCTCGGGCTCGTCGGGGTCGCCTACGGCGCTGGTCTTCTGGCGGCCGTTCCGCGACACGCCGGCCGAGCACCCGGGCGTCAACGCAGGCGGAGCGGAAGCTCGATCGGCGACGGCCCGGCCTCCGGCGTCGCCCGGCGCCGTCCTGCCGGCCCGGCCGCGCCTGGCGGAGCCGGAGCCTCCGGTTCTTCGTGCTCCAGCAGTTCCTGGACGCCGGCTCCGACGTGGCGTTCGTGTCGCTGATCGGCACCTACTTCCTGCGGGCCCGCGGGTTCGACGTGGCGAAGACCGGGCTGGCTGGCGAGCCTCCCGCTCTGGGGCGGCGCGCTCGGGGGGATCGCGGGCGGGCTGGCTCAACGACCGCCTGATCGCCCGGACCGGCAGCCGGCGGTGGTCGCGGAGCGGGGTCGGGTGCGTCGGCAAGGTGGTCGGCTGCGTGCTGCTGGTGCTGGTGGTGCGGCAGGCCGACGGCGTGGCCGCGGCGCCTGGTCCTGATGGCGGCCAAGTTCTTCAGCGACTGGAGCCAGCCGACCGCCTGGGGCACCTGCACCGACCTCGGCGGCCGGTTCAGCGCCACGGTCTTCGCCATCATCAACACCGCCGGCACGCTCGGCGGCATCGTCATGCCGATCGTCTTCGGCGAGGTGCTCGACCGCTTCACGACCCACTGCCGAGGTCGCCGGCCAGCTTCGTCGCCACGACCGACTGGGGCCCGCTGTTCTCCCTGCTGGCGGCCATGTACCTGGCGAGCGGCGTCTGCTGGCTGCTGATCGACTGCACCCGCTCGCTCGACGTCGAGGCACGATCCGGACGCTCCGTGATCCTCGAATGACCCAGGGGAGCCTCTCATGTCCAAGGCGGCCGCCGAGTACCGCTACAACCGCCTGACCTGGCCCGAGATGAACGACGCCGATCGCCGCGCAGAAGCTGGTCATCCTGCCGACCGGCTCGACCGAGCAGCACGGCCACCACCTGCCGCTCGACGTCGACGTGTTCCTCTGCGAATCGGTCTGCCTGGAGGTCGGCCGGCGGGTCCCCGACAAGGTGCTCGTGCTCCCGCCGATCTCCTACGGCCTGAACCTGCACCACATCGACTTCCCGGGCACGATCCACATCGAGCCCGACGTGTTCATCGCGTTCTGCCTGAACATCACCAAGAGCGTCGCCTACCACGGGTTCGAGAAGATCCTGATCGTCAACGGCCACGGCTCGAACGCCCCGTTGATCGACCTGGTCGCCCGCAAGACCGTGCTGGAGACGCAGTCGCTCTGCTTCGCGACCACGTATTTCTGGTTCCTGATGGAGGCGTTCGAGAAGGTCCGCGAGTCGAAGGTCGTGGCGCACGCCGACGAGTTCGAGACGTCGCTCTACCTCCACCTGGCCGGCGACCGCGTGCAGATGGACAAGGCCGTCGAGGACAACGACCGGATGGGCAAGTTCGTCAGCAGCGACAGCACGGCCAACTACTTCGTCCGGTTCAACGACTACTGGGGCCGCTGGACCCGGACCGGCGTCCACGGCGACCCGACCAAGGCCACGGCCGAGAAGGGCCGCGTCATCTTCGAGGCGGCGGTCAGCGGGCTCGTCGAGCTGGTCGACGAGCTCCGCGCCTGGCCGATCGAGCGCGCGCGCCGACATGCACGCCGGGCCCGTGCAGTCGCAGATCCGCTGGTGAAGCGCATCGGCGGGCCGTCGATCTTCAGGCGGAGATCGCCGAGGGTATATGATCCGTCCTGCGATCGCACGAGGAGGACGATCATGTTCCAGGCCGGCGTCGCGCGGACCTCGCTGACCCCCTTCTGGGGGGTCGAGCTGACGGGCTGGGGCTACTACATCGAGCGCCGCTGGCAGAGGGTCCACGACCACCTCAACGCCACGGCCCTGGCCTTCGACGACGGGCCGAGGCGGGCGATCCTCGTCGCGCTCGACCTGATGGTGATCGACGAGCCGTTCACGAGGCGGACCCGCGCAGCGGCATCCACGAGGAGACCGGCCTGCCGCCCGGGGCGATCCTGCTGACCTGCTCGCACAGCCACAACGCCCCGGCCGCGGGGGGCCTGCTCGGCGTGGGCGAGTGCGACCCGTTCTACGAGGACTGGGCGAGCCGGCAGGCCGCGACCGCCGCGATCCTGGCGTGGCGGCAGCGGGAGCCGGCGACGGTGCGCAGCGGGCACGCCGAGCTGTCGGACTTCACCGAGAACCGGACCCGGCCGCGACGGCGCTGGTCGACCCGCGCGTGACCGCGCTCCGCGTCGATCGTCGCGACGGGTCGCCGCTGGCCGTCGCGGTCAACTTCGGCGCCCATCCGACCGTGATCACGAAGCTGCGGCCGTGGGACGTGAGCCGCGACATCCCCGGCGAGGTCTGCGACGGCCTGGAGGCGGCCTACCCCGGCGCCACGGCGCTGTACATCCAGGGGGCCTGCGGCGACGTGATCTTCCGCCGCGAGTTCTCCTCGCCCGACCGCTGCCACGAGCCGGCGCGCGCCTGGTGGAGGTCGCCCGTCGGGCGCTGGAGGGGGCCGCCCCGATGGCCGACCCCGTCGTCGCGGCCGCGAGCGACACGGCCATCCTGCCGACCCGGCGCTGGACGCGCGAGGAGCTCGAGCACGACCGGGGCGAGGCCGAGCGTCGGCTGGCCACCGACGACGTGTCGGGGTGGCTCGACACGATCGGCCGCTCGATGACCAACCGCCCCGAGGACATGGTCCGGCGGCACGGGGGCGACGTGCTCAAGGCGGTGCGGGCGATGTGCCGCTTCCACCTCGAATGGACCGAGCCGGATGCTGCGCGACTTCGAGACGCGCCCCGAGACGCTGGAGACCGAGGTGCAGGCGGTCCGCGTCGGCGACGTGTACTGCGTCGCCAACGCGTCGGAGTTCTTCACGCCGTTCGCGCTCGACGTGCGCCGACCGGGCCGAGCGTCCCCGAGCTGATGCTGGCCTGCTACGCCAACGGCCGGATCGGCTACCTGCCCGACGAGCACGACATCGACGCGAGGAGCTACGCCGGGTATCAGTCGCCGAAGTACTGCAACCAGTTCCCGTTCACACCGGACTCGGGCCCGGCGATGTGCGAGGCCATGCTCCGCGTCATCGACCGCTGCCGGGGAGGGGCATCATGAAGAGGTTCTGCGTCGGGGCCGGACTGGCCTGCTTCGTCCCGTTCGTCCTGGCCGCGGCCTCCCTCGGGGCGGACCGGCCCGGGGCACCCGCAAGGGACGTCTTCCGCGCCGGGGCACACGCCATCGACGTCTCGCCGCCGAGGCTCCCGGTCCTGATCAACGGCGGCTTCCTCCAGGGCAAAGCGGACCAGGTCCGCGACCCGCTTCACGCCCGGTGCCTCGTGCTCGACGACGGCGGGACCCGGCTGGCGATCGTGGTCGTCGATAGCTGCATGATGCCCCGCGACCTGCTGGACCGCGCGAAGGGGCTGGCCAGCGAGAAGACGGGCATCCCGGCCGATCAGATGCTGATCGCGGCGACCCACACGCACTCGGCGCCGTCGGCGATGGGGGCCCTGGGGACCGCGCCCGACCCGTCCTACGTGGAGTTCCTGCCCGGCCGGATCGCCGAGGGGATCGCGAGGGCCGCGGCCAACCTCGCGCCGGCGCAAGTCGGCTGGGCGGTCGTCGACGACCTCGAGCACACCCACTGCCGACGGTGGATCAGGCGCCCCGATCGGATGATCGCCGACCCGTTCGGCGGCATCACGGCGCGGGCCAACATGCATCCGGGTTACGAGAACCCGGACGTCATCGGGCCGGCGGGGCCGGTCGATCCGGGTCTGTCGGTCCTGGCGGTCCGGTCGCCCGACGGGAGGCCGATCGCTCTGCTGGCCAACTACTCGATGCACTACTTCGGCGCGCAGGCGGTCTCGGCCGATTACTACGGCCGATTCGCGGAGACGGTCGGCCAGCTCATCGGGGCCGGGGGGGACGGCCCGCCGTTCGTCGCGATGATGTCGCAGGGGACCAGCGGCGACCAGCAGTGGATGGACTACGCCCGCCCGGCGGACAACCCGGGCCTCGTCGCCTACGCCGACGCGGTCGCGCGGGTGGCCCACGAGGCGTATCGCAAGGTCGAGTTCCGCGACTGGGTCCCCGTGGGGGCGGTCGAGACGACGCTGACCCTGCGCCGTCGCGTCCCCGACGAGGCGCGGCTGGCCTGGGCCCGGCCCATCGTCGAGGCGATGGGCGACCGTCCCCCGCGCGACAAGGCCGAGGTCTACGCCCGCGAGGCGATCGAGCTGCACGAGCACCCCGAGCGCGAGTTGAAGCTTCAGGCGGTCCGCATCGGCGACCTCGGCATCGCGGCCATCCCCGACGAGGTCTACGCGCTGTCCGGGCTGAAGATCAAGGCGCGGAGCCCTCTGGCGACCACGTTCACCATCGGGCTGGCCAACGGCTCGGAGGGCTACATCCCGCCCCCCGAGCAGCATAAGCTCGGCGGCTACACCACCTGGCCGGCGCGGACGGCCGGGCTGGAGGTCCGGGCGGAGCCGAAGATTGTCGATACCGTGCTCAACCTGCTGGAGAAGCTCGCGGGCCGGCCCCGATCTCCCGACGCAAGCGAGCCGTCCGGCCCCTACGCCCGGGCGGTGCTGGGATTGGACCCGATGGCCTACTGGCGGCTCGGCGATATGGACGGGCCGTCGTCGGTCGACGAGACGCGCCACGGCCATGTCGCCACCTTCGGCGATGGCGTCGCTCTCCATCTCGAAGGCCCGCAGTCGCCCGGCTTCACCGGAGGGCGGACGATCAACCGCGCCGTGCATCTCGCCGGAGGGCGGCTGGAAGCCCGCCTGGAAAGTCTCGGCAGGTCTTCGGGCGAGCGCCTCGGCAAGCCCTATTCGGTCGAGCTCTGGTTCTGGAACGGCCTGCCCGCCGACGCCCGTCCTATCACCGGATATCTGGTCGGACTCGGCCCCGACGACTGCCTGGCGATCGGCGGGACCCGATCGGCGCAGGGGCGGTTGATCTTCTCGGGCGGCGAGTCCTCGGCTTCGGCGCTGGTCGGCAAGGCCGTCATCGCCCCGAAGACGTGGAACCATGCGGTGCTGGTTCGCGACGGGTCGAAGGTCACCGTCTATCTCAACGGCAACCCCGAGCCCGACCTCGGTGGTGAGGCCGCCGTCGGCAGATCGTCCCGGACCGGGACGCTCACGGTCGGGGGGCGAGGTGACGATCCGGCGACCTTCGAGGGGAAGATCGACGAGGTGGCCATCTACGATTTCGCCCTGACGAGGGCCGAAGTCCTGGAGCACTACCAAGCCTCGGGGCAGCCGGAGCCGGGCGGCGTCGAGACGCTGCCGGGCACGAGGCCGCTGACCTGGACCGACGACATCGCGTCGCGCCTGGTGGCGGGCGTCGATCGGTTCCTGCTCCGCGAGATCGACCGTTCGGCCGAGCGCCGGGCGAAGTTCTGGAAGCGGGACACCTCGTCGGCGGAGCGCTACAACGCCTCGATCGAGCCCAACCGCAAGCGGCTGGCCCACATCCTCGGCGTGCGCGACGCGAGGGTCGCGTTCGACGCGCCGGAGCTCGTCGACACGACGGCCCGGCCGGCGCTGGTCGGCCGCGGCGAGGGGTTCGAGGCGTTCGCGGTCCGCTGGCCGGCGTTCGGCGACGTCCACGGCGAGGGCCTGCTGCTGGTCCCGACCGGGCGGGAGAAGGTGGCCGACGTCGTCGCGATCCCCGACGCCGACCAGACGCCCGAGCAGGTCGCGGGGCTGGCCGAGGGGGTGCCGCCCGACTCGCAGTTCGCCCGCCGATTGGCCGAGAGCGGGTGCCGCGTGCTCGTGCCGGCGCTGATCGACCGCGGCGCGTCCCCGAACGATGGGACCAAGACGAAGCTCACCCATCGCGAGTTCCTCTACCGGCCCGCGTTCGAGCTCGGCCGGCACCTGATCGGCTACGAGGTGCAGAAGGTGCTGGCGGCCGTCGATTGGTTCACCAAGGACGCCGGGGGCGACGCGACGGTCGGCGTGATCGGCTGGGGCGAGGGCGGGCTGCTGGCGCTCGACGCCGCCGCGCTCGACCCGAGGATCGACGCGGCGTGCGTCAGCGGCTACGTCGACGACCGCCGCAACGTCTGGCGGGAGCCGATCGATCGCAACGTCTTCGGCCTCCTGGAGCAGTTCGGCGACGCGGAGCTGGCGGCGATGGTCGCCCCGCGTCCCCTGATCGTCGAGGCGGCGAGGGGCCCGGAGGTCGTCGTGCCGCCCGGCACCGGCGGCGGCCCCGGGCCGTCTGGTCACGCCGAAGCTCGAGGACGTCCGCAAGGAGGTCGATCGCGCCCGCGCGCTCGTCGGAGGGCCTCCGGCCCGCGCCGAAGATCGAGCTGGTCGTCAGCGGCGACGGCACCGGGCCGTTCGGCTCGGCCGGAGGCGCTGCGGGCGTTCCTCGCGGCGCTGTCGCCCGGGGCGAGCTGGTCCCGACGGGGCAGGCGCCGAAGGTCCGGCGGGCGGTGGACGACCCGCAAGACCGCCTGCGACGGCAGATGCACGAGATCGACCGCCACAGCCAGTGGCTCCTGACCGAGAGCCCCTACGTCCGCCAGGCGTTCATGGCGAAGCTCGACACCAGCTCGCCGGAGAAGTTCCGGGAGAGCGCCGGCTGGTATCGCGACTACTTCCGCGACGAGGTGATCGGCCGGTTCGACGAGCCGATGCTGCCGCCCGACGTCCGCTCGCGGCGGGTCTACGACGAGCCGAAGTACCGCGGCTACGAGGTCGTCATGGACGTCTTCCCCGACGTGATCGCCTACGGCATCCTGCTGCTGCCGAAGGACCTGAAGGAGGGGGAACGGCGGCCGGTGGTCGTCTGCCAGCACGGGCTGGAGGGGCGCCCGCAGGACGTGGCCGACCCGAAGGTCAACAACAAGTCGTACAACCAGTTCGCCAACCGCCTGGCCGAGCGGGGCTTCATCACCTTCGCGCCCCAGAACCTCTACATCTTCGGCGACCGCTTCCGGACCCTCCAGCGCAAGGCCAACCCGCTCAAGAAGACGCTCTTCTCGATCATCGTGCCGCAGCACCAGCAGATCGTCGACTGGCTCAAGACGCTCCCGTCGGTCGACCCCGAGCGGATCGCCTTCTATGGCCTGAGCTACGGCGGGAAGTCGGCGATGCGCATCCCGCCGCTGGTGGAGGACTATTGCCTGTCGATCTGCTCGGCCGACTTCAACGAGTGGGTCTGGAAGAACGCCTCGACCCGCAGCCCCTACAGCTACGCCACGAAGGGCGAATACGAGATCTTCGAGTTCGACCTCGGGAGCACCTTCAACTACGCCGAGATGGCCGCCCTGATCGCGCCGCGGCCGTTCATGGTCGAGCGGGGCCACTTCGACGGCGTGGCGCCCGACGAGACGGTGGGCTACGAGTTCGCCAAGGTCCGCTTCCTCTACGAGGCCAAGCTCGGCCTCGGCGACCGCTGCGCGATCGAGTGGTTCACCGGGCCCCACACCATCCACGGCGTCGGGACGTTCGCGTTCCTCCACAAGCACCTGAGATGGCCGGAGCGCCGATCGGGCCGCGGCGCGGCCTCGGATGTGCATAAGAGTCGGTCGGAAGGACCGGGCCGGTGGGCATCCCGGCTCATGACACCAGGGGAGTCGCGGCCATGATCGTCTCGCGCTGGCGATGGGTCACACCGGGCGTCCTGCTGCTCGGGGTGCATGCGGGATCGTGGGCCGGGGCGCAGATCGGCGACGGTCGGCCCCCCCGCGCTGGAGGGGCCGGTCGCGGGGAACGAGAGGCCGGCCGAGGGGGCCGGGCCGATCCATGAAGCGTTCCAGGCCCCCGGCACCCCCGCCGCCCGGGTGCGGGCCCCGAAGCCGCCGCCGCCGCCGGTCGCCGAGCGGGCGGCCGACGACCGGCCCGCCCCGGAGGCGCAGTGGGTCGCCGGGTACTGGGGGTGGGACCCCTCGCGGAACGACTTCGCCTGGGTCCCCGGCGCCTGGGTCGTCCCGCCTCGGGGGACGACCTGGGTCGGCGGCCGGTGGACGCGGGACGCCGACGGCTGGTCGCGCACCCCCGGCTTCTGGAGCCCGCTCGCGAGGCCGCGCGGCGACGGCCGCGCCCGCAGGACGGCCCGACTGGCGGGTGACCGGGCCCCCTCCCGATCGCCCCGACGACGCGCCCGGCCCGGCCCCCGGGCCCGACGCCTTCCTCGTCCCCGGCCACTACCGCCCCGCGGGCGACCGCCTGTCCTGGACGCCCAGCTACTGGGCCCGCGTGCGGCCCGGCTGGGACTGGGTCCCCGCGCGGTGGGTCCGCCGCGGCGACGGCTGGGACTTCCGCGAGGGCTACTGGTCCCGCGAACCGGCCCCGGCCGACGCCCCGAGGCACACCGTCGCCCGTCCCGCATCCCCCGACGCCGCGGACCTGCCCCCGGCGATCGTCGAATCGGAGCCGGCCGGCCCGACCGCCGGGGCGGACCGCCTCCCGCCGCCGCCCGCCGAGGCCCCCCGCGATCCCATCGCCGAGGCGGAGGACGCCGCCCGCGCCCCGACCGTCGTCACCCCCCCGGTCGTGGTCGTGCCCCGGGTCGGCCCGTACCCGGCCCCCTATCCGATGGGAGTACCGCCGCTCGGGTATGTCAACGGGGTGCCGGTCCGCGTCATCCGCCCGCCCGGCTCCTACCCCTACGGTCCGGGAGGGGTCGTCGTCCCCGCCATCACGCCGCCGTTCGTCCAGCGCCTCCTGAACCGGGTCCTGCCCTGAACCCGACTCGGCCGGCGCGGACGACCATGGCG
Organism: uncultured Planctomycetaceae bacterium; assembly: GCA_963708145.1. GTDB lineage: Bacteria > Planctomycetota > Planctomycetia > Isosphaerales > Isosphaeraceae. Next base: position 3,540,870 of record OY970189.1, read on the forward strand.
ATCGACGGGATGATGCCGCGCCCATCGTTCCCATTCGCGCTGGATTCGCCCGGCCGAATCGTCGCCTCGATCCCGACCCCCCGATGCCCGAAGGCCCCTGCGAGCGGCCGATCCGATCGCGCCCCCAAATCGCGCACGCCCGCCCCACGATGGGCGCGCAATCGCTCGACCCGCGGCCGAACGTTCGACGACTCTCAGGGAGGGGCGTCTCAACCGAGGGCTGCGCGACGGGGTCGAGCCATGACGATTCCGCGGGATGCTCGGGGATGGTGGCTCGGGCTCGTGCTCGCCCTGACGGGGGGCCCGGCCCTCGCCCAGAGGACGAGCGACCTCCGCGCCGAGGCGTTCCGGCTCTACGACGCCGGGCAATATCGCGAGGCGCTCCCCTACCTCGACGCCGTCGTCGGCCGCCGCCACCGCGACATCGAGGCGCACATCAAGAGGGGCAACGCCCACCTCCGCCTCGACCAGCCCGAGCAGGCGCTCGCCGACTTCGACAGCATGGTCCCGTTCGCCCCCTCCTACCCGGGCGTCTTCGCCGGCCGGGGCATCGCCCACACGATGCTCGGCCAGCTCGACGCGGCGCGGGACGACTTCACCCGGGCCATCGTCCTCTACCAGCGGCCGACCTTCCCGGGCATCCTCGTCGGGGGGAGCGACATCAACAGCTCGTGGAACGTGAGCAACCCGCCGCCGGACTACCACGACTTCAAGGGTCGCGGTCAGGCCATCGCGCATTGCGGGCTGGGGCAGGTGTATCACCGGATGGGGCAGGACGAGCGGGCGATCGTCGAGTACAACCTGGCGATCCGGATCAACCCGCTCGACCCGAACAGCCACGCCGGCCGGGGCGACGCCTACGCCGCCCTCGACCAGGTCGGCCCCGCGCTCGCCGACTACGACGAGGCGATCCGCCTCGCCCCGAACCACGCGCACGCGATCGCCTCCCGGGGCGAGGCCCTGGCCCGCCTGGGAGAGACGGCCAGGGCCCTCGCCGACTTCGACCGCGCCATCCGGATCGACCCCGGCTCCGCCCGCGCCCGACGCCTCCGCGGCGCCCTGCTCTCGCGCCTGGGCGCAACGAGGAGGCGCTGGCCGACCTCGACGCGGTCCTCCAGGCCGACCCGAAGGACGCGGGGGCGCTGAAGGACCGCGGCGGCGTGCTCGTCCGCATGGGGCGTCACGAGAGGGCCATCGCCGACCTCGACCGATCGATCGTGCTCGACCCGGGCCGGGCGTCGGCGTACCTCAACCGGGGCGCCGCGTACAATGCGCTCGGCCAGCACGAGCGCGCCATCACCGACCTCGACGAAGCCATCAGGCGCGACCCCGCCAATGCGAAGTCCTACACCAACCGCGGCCTCGCCCGGCTCGCGATCGGCCAGGCCGAGGCGGCGATCGCCGACCTGAGCGAGGCCATCCGGATCGACCCGAAGGACGCGACCGCCCACTACCAGCGCGCGGAGGTCTATTCGCGGCTCGGGCTGCCCTCCGAGGCGATCGCCGACTACGACGCGACGATCCGCCTGGCCCCGCAGTTCGCCCCCGCCTTCGCCGGCCGGGGCCACGCGCTCGACGCGCTCGGCCGTCGCGACCAGGCGATCGCCGAGTACGACATGGCGATCCGGCTGTCCCCCTCCGTCGTGGGCGTCTACGGCGACCGGGGCATCGCCCGCCGCGCCCGCGGCGACTGGCCCGGCGCGATCGCCGACTTCTCCCGCATCATCGAGCTCGACCCGAGACGAGCCGACGCCTACGCCTGGCGCGGCTGGTCGCGGCTGGTCGCGGCCGTCGACGGCGCCGACGACGACGCGCGCTCCTACCTCCAACTGCGGAGGCGCGACGATTCGAACGCCGCGTACATGGCCATCCTGGGCGCGCTCGCGTCGCGACGGGCCGGCCGCGGCCCCGAGGCGGAGGCGTTCCTCGACGAGGCGATCGTCAACATCTCGCCCCGGTCGTGGCCGGCGCCCGTGCTGCGCTACCTCAAGCACCTGATCACGGCCGAGGCCCTCCTCGACTCGGCCGCCGACGACCGCCAGATGACCGAGGCCCGCGCCTTCCTCGGCCTCGACCTGCTCGACGCCGGCCACAGGACGGCCGCCGTCGAGCACCTCCGCTGGGTCTGCGAGCATGGGGTCGACCGGATCGTGGCGCCCGACCTCGCCCGCGAGGCGCTGCGGCGCATCGAGGGCGGTGATTCGCTCCCGCCCGCGATCCCCTGAACCGCCCCGACCCCGAGTTTTCGTGGATGCCCGGCCGCCTCTTCGTTACCATGCCTCATCAAAGGAGGCGTGAGATGACAAGCCTGGAGCGGTTATCGCATGGCGGGACCGGAAGAGTGAATGGGCCGCGGAGCGACGCGGATCGGGCGGATGGCCGCCGACCTGATCCGCGCCCATCCGCCCGATCCGCGTCGCTCCGCGGCCCATTGAGAGGGGCGTGCGCAATCCGAGGGATCGGCGCCCTGGCCCTCGCAGCCGTCCTGGCGCCGGCGACGAAGGCCCAGGAGGCCCCGGTCGTCCCGACGACGTACTACCGGACCTTCTCGCACGCGCACCCCGTGTTCCGTCGCATCAGGCCCGGCGAGGCGGTCGCGACGCGGACGCTCGACTCGGGCGGGCAGGACGAGAAGGGCGAGACGCGGAGCGACCCGTTCAACCCGCTCACCGGGCCGTTCCACGTCGAGGGGGCCGAGCCCGGCGACGCGCTGGCGGTCCGGATCGCCAAGTTGTCGATGAACCGCAACTGGGGCTGGACCGCCTTCCGGCTCGGCCTGTTCGCGCTGATGCCCGAGCACGTCGAGCACGTCTACCCGTCGTCGTACAAGCCCGACCTCGTCCGCAGGGGGCGGTCGAACCTCGTGCCCTGGGACATCGACCTGGAGCGGAAGACGGTCCGCCTCCGCGAGCCGGTCAGCAAGGTCATGCCGATGGAGTTCCCCGCCCGGCCGATGCTCGGCTGCATCGGCGTGGCGCCGGCCGGCGACTTCGCCCCCACGTCGGGGCCGTCGGGGTCGTATGGGGGCAACCTCGACTACAACAAGATCGGCGAAGGGGCCACCGTCTACCTGCCGGTCTACCATCCCGGCGGGCTCCTGTTCATCGGCGACGGCCACGCGCTCCAGGCCGACGGCGAGCCGACCGGCACGGGCGTCGAGACGTCGATGGACGTGGAGTTCGTCGTCGAGCTCCGCAAGGGGGCCAAGCTCTCCGGCCCCCGCGTCGAGACCGCCCGCGAGATCATCAGCATCGGCTCGCAGCCCGAGTTCGCCAGCGCCCTGGACAACGGCCTCAAGATGGCCACCAGCGACATGGCCGACTGGCTCGCGAAGGACTACGGCCTGGAGCCCTGGGCGGCGCACCTTTTGATCGGCTACCAGGGCAAGTACGACGTGGTCACCGTCGCCGGGTCGATGGCCCTGCGCATCCCCAAGGAGCGCCTCCCGGCGAAGAAGGCCGCGGCCGATCCCGCGAAGCCGTGAGCCGGTCCCTCCCCTCCGGAGCCTATCGGTGAGAACAGACTCGATTGCACGACGCCTCGGGTTGCGCGGCTCGCGATGGTCCTGACCGGGATCATCCTCGCATCGGTGCCGGGCCGTCCGGCCCTGGGCTGGGGCCGGCTGGGGCATCGGGTCGCGGGCGCGGTGGCCGAGGCGCGGCTGTCGCCGGCCGCGAGGGCGGCGGTGCGCGACCTGCTCGAGCCGGGCGAGACGCTGGCCGACGCCTCGAACTGGGCCGACGAGCACCGCCGCGACGTCCCCGACAGCGGGCCCTGGCACTACGTCAACGTGCCGATCACCGAGTCGCGCTACGACGCGAGGTTCTGCGACCGGCGGGGGTGCGTCGTCTCGAAGATCGCCGAGCACCGCCGCGTCCTGGCCGACCCCTCCGCCTCGAAGGAGGACCGCCGGCTCGCTTTGCGGCTGGTGGTCCACCTCGTGCAGGACACTCCACCAGCCGCTCCACGTCGGCGACCGCGGCGACCGCGGCGGCAACGACCTCCAGCTCCGGTTCTTCGGCGAGGGTTCGAACCTGCACCGGGTCTGGGACTCGGGCCTCCTGGAGCGCGACGGCGAGGACGAGCCGGGGCTGGTCCGCTCTCTGTCGGCGCTGGCGACCCGGCACGCGGCCGACTGGGACCGGGGGACGGTCGAGGACTGGGCCACCGAGAGCCTGTCGGCCGCGAAGGTCGCCTACCTCGTGCCCAATGGCGGCGGGCCGCTCCGGACCGGGGAGAGGCTCGGGCGGCTGTACCTGCTGGCCAACATCCCGATCGCGCGGAAGCGGGTCGCGCAGTCGGGCGTCCGGGTCGCGGCGCTGCTCAACGCGACCTTCCGCTGAGCGCGGCCCCCGCCGTCACGCGGCCGGCGAGGTAGGACCCTGCTCGCCCTGGAGCGCCTCGACGAGGCCCTCAACCTCGCCGTCCGGTTTTTTCCCGCCCGGGCCTCGGATGAGGAGGCTGACGACGACGATCGCGCCCATGCCCGCCCAGAAGAGCCATTCGGGCATGTGGACGGGCAGTCCGGGATAGTGCGGCGTGGAGGCCGTTGCCGACCAGCTTCAGGCCGATCCAGGCCACCAGGGCGTAGGCGCCGGTCTCCAGCCCCTGGAACCGTTCGAGCAGGAGGATGAACCAGCCGGCGACGAACCGCATCGTGATGATGCCGAGGATGCCGCCGACCACGACGATCCCGACCTTCCAGTTGTAGCCGAGGCTCGGCGGCAGGTCGTCGGCCAGCGCCACGGCCGCGAGGATCGAGTCGATCGAGAAGGCGATGTCGGCCAGTTCGACCGAGATCACGGTCCTCCAGAACCCGCTCCCGGCACGCGACGAGCCCCCGGTCTCGTCCCCTTCGCCGCGCACCAGCGAAGTGCGCGATCGCCAGGTAGAGCAGGTATACCCCCCCGACGACCTTGAAGATCCAGAACTTCAGCAGCACCGACGAGAGCAGGACCGCGACGAAGCGGAACCCGATGGCCCCCCAGATCCCGTACCGCAGGGCCCTCTTCTGCTGCGGCTTGGGCAGGTGCCGGACCATCACCGCGAGCACCAGGGCGTTGTCGGCGCTGAGCAGCCCCTCGAGGAAGACCAGCGTGGCCACCGTGCCGACGATCAGCGTGGAGTGCTCGGCGAAGACGTTCCAGACCTGGACCAGATCGCCCCACATGCCGCGGGACTCCTTTCGAGGGAGGGCAGGGGGACCGCCCGGTCGCGCCCGACCGGCCGCACGCCCGACGCCGCGAGGCCGCGAGGCCGCCGAAAGCCCCAACCTACCACAATCCTACGCGACCGGGCGACCCTCTCCCAGCCTCGCGCGTCGCTGGCGGGAGGTCCCCGCGTGGGGTATGCTGGGATCGGTGGGGCGGGGCGTATCCGGCGCGGAGGGCGCGACGCATGAATCGTCGGCAAGTCGGGCCGCGGGTGTGGTGGGCGGCGGCCCTGGTCCTCGCGGCCGGGACGTGGGCCCCAACGCTCGCGGCGCCGCCGCGGAAGGGGGCCGACGAGGCGCCCAAGGTCATGTCGAGGGCCGCGGCCGCCGCCGCCGCGTCGAAGACCGCCTCGCAGTTCCTCCGGCCCCCCGGCGCCGACCGCTACGACCCCGACGGGACCGACTGGCGCGACGTCCCCGCCTGGCGGCAGGCGAGCTTCTTCGGCATCCGCGCCAAGGGGCAGTTCTTCGTCTACGTCGTCGACTGCTCGGGGAGCATGATCGACGAGGACCGCCTCGCCCGCGCCAAGGTCGAGCTGCGCCGGAGCGTGATGGCGCTCCAGCCTCCGCAGCGGTTCAAGGTCATCTTCTACAGCGACCGCGTCTGGCCGATGCCCGGCGACCTGCCCCGACCCGCCGACGTCGGCCCGAAGCTCCAGATGATCGAGTGGCTCCGCCTGATCGAGCCCGACGGCGGGACCGACCCCCGCGCCGCGATGTCTCTGGCGCTGGCGCTCCAGCCCGACGCCGTGTTCCTGCTCTCCGACGGCGAGTTCCCCGACGGGACCGTCGAGGCGATCGCCCGCCGCAACGCCCGCAAGGTGCCGATCCACTGCGTCGACCTCAGCGGCGCCGACGGCGGCGGCGACCACCTCCGCCGGATCGCCGCCGACAGCGGCGGCCAGTATCGCTGGCGCCCGCCGCTCGGCGACGCCTCGCACTGAGGACGGCCGGCTCACTGCCCCGCCGAGAGCGAGCCGGCCGGGCTGCCGCGGATCGGCATCCCCTCGGGCAATGGCCGGGCGGCGACCATGAACCCACGCGCGTGCAGGTCGTCGCGGAGCTTGCGGAACAGGGCGAAGCCGTCGGGGTAGACCCACATCGTGATCGTCGACCGCTCGGGGCGGAGCCGGTTGACGGCCTGGTTGTACGCCGAGAACGGCTGCCGCGCCGTCTCGTAGGTCTCGCCGCGGCCGGCGAACTCGGGCACGATCTCCCAGCTCCGGAAGTCGTACGACAGGCCGTGCCGCTCCATCAGGTCCTCGATCCCGTTGGGGACCGCCCGGCCGAGGACATATTCGAGCGAGAAGGCCCCCACCGGCCCGACCTTCGAATCGACCAGGCGGCTGTTGTCGGAGAGCCTGATCCGGAGCTGCGCGTCGGCCTTGACCAGGTTGATGAGCCGCTCCAGGTCGATGAACGTCACGCGGTTGCGGCGCACCTCGAAGTGGAACTCGGTGCCGTCGGAGGGCTTGGCCACGGGGCTGCGGTCGACCAGCGACTTGGCCTTGGGCCGGGGCACGCGGGCGATCGCGGCGACCTCGGCCTTGAGCCGATCGCGATCGGCGCGGAGGAAGCCGCCGCGGGCCGAGGCGCGGGCGAGCCGCGAGGTCGGGTCGCGGACGTGGAAGGCGAGCTTGCGGCTGGACGAGGCGTCGGCGGCGGCGCGGGCCGTCGCGTCGACCAGCGCGCGGGCGGCCTCCGCGGCGCGGGCCTCGGCGCGGGCCCGGTCGCGGCTGGCCGCGTCGAGCGCCGCCGTCGCCCTCGCGATCGCGGCCTGGTCCAGCTTCGGGATCGGAGCGGGGGATGGCGCGGCCTTCGGGGGCTTCTTCGGCCCCTCGGCCGTCGGCGGGGGGGCGGGCGCCCGGGAGGCTCGACCGCCGCAGCCGGCGGCGACGGCCGGGGCCGGGTCGCGCCGGTGTGCATCACGACCAGCAGCGCCGCGACCGCGACGAGCACGGCGACCAGTTCGGCGACGGGCCGCAGGTAGGTCTCACGATCGGGGCCGGTGGCCCCCGGGTCCGGCGGACGGCCAGCCATCAGAACGGCTCCCCCCGCGAGAAGTCGAGGATCTTCGCGTCGCCCACCTGGAGCGCGACCGGCCAGTTGAGGCCCGACAGCACGGTCTGCCGGCGGGCCTCGCGGTAGGTGCTGTAGCCCTCGGGCTCGACCAGGAACCGGAGGCTCGGCACCGGCCGGATCATCGGGTCGACCTGCTGCCGGAGCCGGAGGATCGTCGCGAGCTGCCGGGCGAGCAGCGGCTCCTTGCCGGTCGTGAGGACCTCCTTCGAGATCCGGTAGCCCCCCGGGTGGAGCACCACGCCGGTCGGGCCGCACGCCACGACGATCTCCAGCGGGGCGTCGATCTTCAAAGGCTTGCCCGGGGGCCGCGTCTCGTCGATCGGGGGCTCACCCGTCGGCACGCGCCGCTCTCCCGATCCGGACGAGGTCAGCCCGCTCACGACCCCCATCGGCGGCTGGCCCGAGCCTGGCGACCCGCCCCCCGGCGACAGCGACCCGAGCCCGACGGGCACGCCCGACGTCGGCCCCTGCGAGCCGCCCCCGGGCGAACCGTCCCCCGGCGAGCCGTTCCCCTGCCCCTGCGCGAACTGCCCGAGCCCGGCGGGCCCCTCCAGGTCGGGCATCGGCGGCCCGCCCCCCTGCGTCCCGGCCACGACCCGGCGCGGCCCCGTCCCTCGCGACCCGGAGCCGGGGCCCGACCCGTCCGGAGGGCCATCGGCCTGGTTGGGTCCGACCGTCCCGGGTTCGCCGTGCTTCGCGCCCGTGCCGCTGGCGGACCACGCGCCGCCGGACCTCGGCCGGGGGGGCGTCCCATTGCCGCCGGGCCGCGACGATCCCTCCGCCTCTTCCAGACCCGGGAGGCGGTCCGGGCTCAGCGGGACCAGGCCCTCGCGACCGCCCCCGCCGCCCGCGTTCTCGGCCAGCCCCCCCGCGGGGTCCATCCCGGGGCGCGCCGCCGGGCCGCCGGGACGGCCTGAGTAGGGACCTGACCCGCCGCCGCCCGCGAGGCCCGGATCGGCCCCCAGGCCCGTCCCGCCGCGTCCCATGCCGCGACCCGCCCCGACCCCTCCGCGGCCCGTGCCTCCGGCCGCCCCTGAACCGGACCCTCCCGCGCCCTCGCTCGAGCCCCGGGCCGGACCCTCCCGCGCCCTCGCCGAACCCGGGGCCGCCCCGCCCGTTCCCCACGAAGGAGGGGGGTCGGTCGGCGGCCGAGACGTCGGGGCCGCCGAGGGGGCCCGTGGGCCTCGTCGGCCAGACGAACGAGTCGGCCGTATCGCCCCGGCCCCCGGCGCCGCGGTCGGGCGCGAGGGCGTCGGGCCCCGCGTCGGGCCCGTCGCGTCGGCCAGGGCGGGCGACGACGACAGGGGCGGCGGCGTGCCGTCCCACTCGGCGAGGTTCTCCAGGTCGGGGTACTCGACCTCCATCTCCTGGTCGACGAGCTCATACCCGAAGGCGATGCCGAGCGGTTCGAGGCGGGCGCGGGCCTCGTAGTAGGGGCGGATGCCGTCGGGGCGGACGAGGAAGAAGATGTACGGGACCGAGGGGGCGCCGTCGGGCGTGGCCATCCCCCGCGTGCGGATCATCTCGCGGAGGACGCCGACGATCAGGGGGCTCGATCGCGGGCTGAGCAAGGGCGACATGTCGAGCAGCGAGAAGGTCGGCCCCCCCGGCTGGAGGGTGGCCGCGCCGTTGCGGCATTCGAGGATGATCGGCCGCTGCCAGGTGCCGTTGGGACCCTTGTGCGGCAGGACGGCGTAGCTGCCCGAGCGGTTCTGCGCCTTGGCCAGCGCCGCCTTGGCGGCGTCGCGCTCGCGGGCCAGGACGTCGCGCTCCAGGGCCAGCGCGTCGGCCTCCTCCTCGAGGCTGCGGGCGCGGGCGTCGAGGTCGTCGAGCTGGGCGCGGGCCATCATCTCGCGCCTCCGCCACCGCTCCGACTCGGCCACGGCCGCCTGTCGGGCCTGCTCCAGGGCCGCGGCCTTGCGGTCGGCCTCGCGTGCGGCGAGGATCTGCTCGGCCTCCTCGGAGCCGATCCGCGCCAGCTCCTTGCGCGTCGGGTCTTCGGGCGGTGGGGGCGCGGGCTCGGGCTTCGGCTCGGGAACCGGCGGGGGAGGAGGCGGGGGCGGCTCGACGCGCGCCGCGATCGGCGGGGCCTGGACGACGACCCGCGCCGCCCGGCGATCGGCCGCGGCGCGGCGGTACATCGAGACGACCAGGGCCCACGTCCCCGCCAGGCACGCCAGGATCAGGACGACCGGGATGAGCTCGGACCCGATCCTCGGGCCAGGGCGAGTCATGGAATCCGGCCTCCCGTGCCCCTCGACCTCCCGGCCCGATCCGAACCCCGGGCCGGGGGCGCGTCCCGCGCTATCCGTAAGATCGGCTCCCCGGGCCGATCGGCTTGAAGGGCGCCTCGGGGACCTCGCCCGGCCTCACGACGGCGCCCGTCGCGGAGTCCCCGCCGGACGGGTCGGGGCGGGGGGGGTCGATTCGGCGGGGTGGGCCAGAACGGTCCTCTCGACGGCGCGATACACCAGGTTCGAAGTCGAGTGCCCCTCGACGAGAGGGACCAGCACGAGACGGCCGCCGGCCGCCTCGACCTCCTCGCGGCCGACGACTGCCTCGGGGCGGTAGTCGCCCCCCTTGACCAGGACGTCGGGCACGATCGTCGCGATCAGGTCGCGCGGCGTCTCTTCGTCGAAGACGGTCACGGCATCGACGCATTCCAGCGCCGCCAGGACCTCGGCGCGGGCGTCCTCGGGGTTGATCGGCCGCGTCGGGCCCTTGAGGAGCCGGACGCTCGCGTCGGAGTTCAGGCCGACGACCAGGTAATCGCCGAGCGCGGCCGCCTCGCGGAGCAGCCGGACGTGGCCGACGTGGAGCAGGTCGAAGCAGCCGTTGGTGAAGATGACCGTGCGCCCCGCCTCGCGCTGGCCGCGCACCTCGGCCGCCAGCGCCTCGCGGCCCAGCCTCTTGCCGGCGCCGGGGCGGTGGTGGTCGATCAGGTCGCGGAGGATCTCCTGCCGCGACAGCGGCGCCACGCCGATCTTCTCGACCTCCAGCCCGCCGGCCACGTTGCCCAGAGCGGCGGCCTCGTCGTAGTCGGCGCCGTCGGCCAGGCAGAGGCCGACCACCGACAGGACCATGTCGCCGGCGCCGGTGATGTCGTAGACCTGCCGCGGGCGGGTCGGCACCAGCTCGGCGCGGCCGTCGGCGCGCACCAGGGCCATGCCGTCGCGGTCGAGCGTCACGAGAACCGTCTCCATGTCGAGCTGCTCGACCAAACGGCGGCCGACCGCCAGCGCATCCTCGGGCGTCGCGATCGTCAGCCCGGTGGCGAGCTGCGCCTCGAGGCGGTTCGGGGTCATGCAGTGGACCCGGCGGTATTTCGAATAATCCGACGACCGGATCGGGTCGGCGACCGCGCGGACGCCCAGGCTCCGGCAGGCGGCGATCAGGGTGCGGAGCAGCCGGGGCGTGCAGGCCCCCTTGTCGTAGTCGGAGATCAGCACGACGTCGGCCGCCGCGATCGCGTCGGGCAGCCGGTCGATCAAAGCGGCCTCGACGGCGTCGGGGATCGGCTCGCGCGCCTCGTAATCGACGCGGATCATCTGCTGCGGGTGGCGGTCCTGGGCGCGGCCGATGTACCTCTCCTTGAGCGTCGTCGGCCGGTCCCCCAGCGCGACGACGAGCCGGTCGTCGATCGCCAGGTCGGCCAGCAGGCGGCGCATGAGGTCCGCTTCGAGGTCGCACCCGACGGCGCCGACCAGGTGGACCTCGGCCCCCAGCGCGGCGAGCATCGTGGCCACGCTGGCGGCGCCGCCGAGGCGGTGCTCGCGGTGGTCGGCGCGGAGCAGAGGGACCGGCGCCTCCTGGCTGATCCTCTCGGCGTAGCCCCAGACGTAGCGGTCGAGGATCAGGTCGCCGACGACGAGGATGCGCGGATGTCCGAGCGCCTCGACGCGACGGATCAGGTCGAACGACATGCCTCGGCCCTCCCTGGCCCCGGACGACGGCCGCCCCCGGCGCGGCCCCGGCCCGCACCGGACCCGCCTCGCAGGGGGTGGCCCGCGGAGAGCCTACCCGCCTCGCGGACGGCGTCAAGGCGAGTTCGGTCCTCCAGGAGTGGGGAGCGGGGAGTGAGGGCGATTTTCGCATGGCTGGACCCCAAGAGAATGGCCCGCGGAGGGACGCCGATGGGGCGGATGGCCGCTGATCCGATCCGCTTCCATCCACCCCATCGGCGTCCCTCCGCGGGCCATTGCCGGGGCGTGCGCAACCCCAGGGGAAGGCGCCCTCATCAATTTTGCCCTCCACCCCCCACTCTCCACTCCCCACTCATGGCCCGTTCGGAGTATGCTAGAGCCCCGGTCGCGACGGGCGAAGGACGCCCCGGTCGGGCGGGGACCGGGGCCAAGGGGGGCGGTCCGATGGGTGCCGTCATCGTCCTCGCCGACGACGAGCCCGACCTCCGCACGATCTACGCCACCTGCCTCCGCGACGCCGGGCACGAGGTCTGGGAGGCGTCCGACGGCGACGAGGCGGTCGCGCTGATCGCGCGGGCGCGGCCGGGGCTGCTGATCCTCGACGTCTGGATGCCGGGCCTGAACGGGTTCGAGGTTCTCGATCGCCTCCACCGCGACCCGCTCACGGCCAACCTGAAGGTGGTCATGCTCTCCAACCTGGGCGACTCCGACACCCGCTTCGAGGGCTTCTCGGAGGGCGTGGCCGACTACTGGGTCAAGGGCCTGTCGCTGGCCGAATTCGTCCGCCGCATCGATCGGCTCCTGGCCGAGGTGTGAGGCGGGCGCCTCGCCGGATGGCGACGGGCCGGCGATCGGGCCGATCCGCGACCGACCCGGTAGTCGGGCACCTCCGCGCTGGTTTATCATCGGGGCACCAGGCGGTCGCGTTTACCCCCCGCCGGACCATCCCGCGGGGATCTGCCGCCGACGGGCCCGGATGACGACGTCCCATGCTCGACGCCTACCGAGAGAGCCTCGACTTCCTGTACGGCCGCCTCAACTACGAGAGGCTCGGCATGCCCCGCACGCCGGCCGAGCTGCGGCTGGGGCGGATGCGGCGGCTGCTGCGGTGGCTCCACGACCCGCACGAGGCGCTGCGGATCGTCCACGTGGCGGGGACCAAGGGGAAGGGATCGACCTCGGCGATGGTGGCGGCGGCGCTGTCGGCCTCGGGGGTGCGCACCGGGCTGTTCAGCTCGCCGCACCTGCACCGGCTGGAGGAGCGGTTCGCCGTCGACGGCCGCGACGCGACGCCCGAGGAGCTCGTCGCGCTGACCGAGGCGGTCCGGCCGGCGGTCGTCGCGCTCGACGCGGCCTGCGAGGGGCGGGGGTATCGCGGGCCGACGTTCTTCGAGATCACCACGGCGATGGGGCTGCTCCACTTCGCCCGCCGCGAGGTCGGCGCGGTGGCCCTGGAGGTGGGCATGGGCGGGCGGCTCGACTCGACCAACGCCGTGCGGCCGATGCTGTCGGTCGTGACGACGATCTCGTTCGACCACGTCCGCCAGCTCGGCGCCGACGCTCGGCGCGATCGCCGCCGAGAAGGCGGGCATCCTCAAGAGGGGCCGCCCGGTCGTCAGCGGCGTGCGCGACGCCGAGGCCCGCGCCGCGATCCACCGCCAGGCGAGGCTGCGGGGCTGCCCGATCCGCGAGGTCGGCGCGGACTTCTCCTACCGCTACGAGCCCCCGCGCCCCCTGATGCGCCCCTCCGCCGGGCGGGTCGCGGTGCGGACCTGGCGGACCGACTGGGGGACCCTGGAATTGCCCCTGCTCGGGGCGCACCAGGCGCTCAACGCGGCGGTGGCGCTGGCGTGCCTCGACGCGGTGGCCGAGCGCGGCCTGGTCGTCGATCGCGACGCGGTCGTCCGCGGCTTCGCCGCGCTGCGGTGGCCGGCGCGGGTGGAGGTGGCGGGCGAGGCGCCCTGGCTGGTGATCGACGGCGCCCACAACGTCGCCTCGGCCGAGGCGCTGGCCGAGGCGGTGCGGACCTGCTTCCCGCCGGGCCGCCGCACTTTGGTCTTCGGCACGACCCGCGACAAGGATCTCCGCGGCCAGTTGCGGGCCCTCTTGCCGTGCTTCGACGAGCTGGTGGTGACCCGCTACGTCGAGAACCCCCGCGCGGTCCCTCCCGGGGCGATCGCCGCCGAGGTGCTCGACCTCTCGGGGCGACCCGCCCGGGTCGCCGCCGACCCCGCCGAGGCGCTGGCCGAGGCGCGGCGGGCGACGCCACGCGACGGCCTGATCTGCGTGACCGGCTCGCTCTTCCTGGCCGCCGAGGCGAGGGCCCTGGTCCTCGGGACGGAGACGGTGCCGGCGACCGGGCGCGTCCTGACCTGAACCGGAGGGAGGAAGCCATGACGGGGACGGCCGACGCCGACGGGACGGGCCGTCGCTTCACGATCGGCGGCATCATGCTCCTGGTCGTCGCCGCGGCGATGGCGACGCTGGTGATCCGCGAGCTGCTCGAGCCGAGGACGAGGCAGGTGTGGATCAGGGCCGGGGTCAACCTCGGCGCCCTCTGCGCCGGCTTCCTGATCCCGGCCGCCGTGGCCCTGCTGACCCGCCGCGAGGCGGTCACGGGCGCCAATCCGAAGCGGATCGCGGCGGTGCTGATCCTCGGCGCCCTGGCCTGGGTCGTCGCCCTGTTCGCGACGTACCGGCTGATCGTCCTCGACCTGGGTTCCTGACGCGGGAGATGTCGCGATGTCGGGCGTCTTCTGGCTGCGTGCGGGTTCGGTCCTCGGCTTCCTGGGCGTGGCGCTGGGGGCGTTCGGGGCGCACAGGCTGCGGGAGAAGCTGACGGCGCTGGGCACGTCGGCGACCTATCAGACCGCCGTCCAGTATCATATGTACCACGCGCTGGCCCTGCTGGCGCTCGGCCTGCTGCCCGCGGGAAGGGCGACGACGGTCGCGGGCTGGTCGTTCCTGGCCGGCGTGCTCCTGTTCTCGGGGAGCCTGTACGCCCTGGCGCTGTCGGGCGTCAAGGCGCTCGGGATGATCACGCCCTTCGGCGGCCTCGCCTTCCTCGTCGGCTGGGCGGCGCTAGCAGTCGCGGCGGGGGGGATGGCGAGGCCATGACGAGAGTCGTCAGTTATCAGTTATCCGTCGTCAGTCGTCAGTTATCAGCCGGGCCGGGGTGAGATAAACTCTTCGGGCTGATGGCTGACAACTGACGACTGACAACTGACGACTGGTAACTGACGACCGACAAAATGCACACGTACATCGTGACCGTGACGGCGGCGGACCGGGTGGGGATCGTCTTCTCGGTGGCGGGGACGGTCCGCGACCAGGGGGGGAACATCCTGGAGCTGAGCCAGACGGTGATGCGCGGGTATTTCACGATCATCCTGATGGTCGAGTTCGCCGACGCCCGCGACCCGGACCAGCTCGCCGCCGCGATCGCCGACCGCGGCCGGCGGTTCGAGCTGACCGTCGCGGTCATCGAGGCGAAGGAGGGGTCGGCCGAGCCGGCGGTGGCCGACGGCGAGCGGTTCATCCTGACGGTGCTCGGCGACGACTCGCCGGGCAACATCCACGGGATCGCCGGCTGCCTGGCGGCGCACGGGGTCAACATCGTCGACCTGCACGCGCGGGTCGACGGGCCGCGGTTCTCTCTGATCATGGAGGCGTTCCTCCCCCCCGACCTGGCGCCCGGCATCATCCGCGCCGAGCTCGAGCGGTTCGGCCGCGACCACGGGCTGGAGGCGTACGTCCAGCACGAGAACATCTTCCTGGCCACCAGCGAGCCGAGCCCCGTCCGCGTGGGGCCGGGCCACCCGAAGATCGAAGGAGACGCCGTTGTACCGCACTGAGGACGTCCTGGCCACGCTCGGCATGATCCGCCAGCACAAGCTCGACGTCCGCACGGTCACGATGGGCATCGACCTGTCGCCCTGCGCGTCGCCCGACCTGGCGACGCTCTGCGGCCGGGTCCGCGACCGCCTGCTGCGGTTCGCCGGCCGCCTCCGCGCCGTCTGCCGCGAGGTCGAGCAGAGGTACGGCATCCCGATCGTCAACCGCCGGATCGCCGTCAGCCCGGTCGCGACGCTCGCCGCCGCGCAGCCGGCCGAGGGCTACCTGGCCGTCGCCCGGGCCCTCGACGAGGCCGCGGCGGAGGTCGAGGTGGACCTCGTCGGCGGCTTCTCGGCGCTGGTGCAGAAGGGCTGGACCGAGGGGGACCGCCGGCTGATCGCGGCGCTGCCCGAGGTGCTCTCGACCACGAGGAGGGTGTGCGCCTCGGTCAACGTCGGCACGACCGCCGCCGGGATCAACATGGACGCGATCCTCGCCCTGGGGCACGTCCTGAAGGAGACCGCCGAGAGGACCCGCGACCACGACGGCTTCGGCTGCGCCAAGCTCGTGATCTTCGCGAACGCGCCGGCCGACAACCCGTTCATGGCCGGCGCCTTCCACGGCGCCGGCGAGCCCGACTGCGTGATCAACATCGGCGTGAGCGGCCCCGGCGTGGTCAAGGCGGCGCTCGAAGACCTGCTGGCGCACGCCCCGGGCGGCCGCACGCTGGGCGAGATCGCCGAGGAGATCAAGAGCACGGCGTTCCGCGTGACGAGGGTCGGCGAGCTGATCGGCCGCGAGGTGGCCGCGCGGCTCGGCGTGCCGTTCGGGATCGTCGACCTGTCGCTGGCGCCGACGCCGCAGGTCGGCGACAGCGTCGGCGAGATCCTCCAGGCGATGGGCGTGTCGCGGATCGGCGCGCCCGGCTCGACGGCGGCGCTGGCGCTCCTGAACGACGCCGTGAAGAAGGGGGGAGCTTCGCGTCGTCGTCGGTCGGCGGCCTGTCGGGCGCGTTCGTGGCCGTCAGCGAGGACGCCGCGCTGGCCGAGGCGGTCGGCCGCGGCGACCTGACGCTCGCCAAGCTCGAGGCGATGACCGCCGTCTGCTCGGTCGGGCTCGACATGATCGCCGTGCCCGGCGACACCGACGCCGAGACCCTCGCCGCGTTGATCGCCGACGAGGTCGCCATCGGCGTGATCAACCACAAGACGACGGCCGTCCGCGTGATCCCCGTGCCGGGCAAGGCCGCGGGCGACCGCGCCGTCTTCGGCGGCCTGTTCGGCGAGACGGCGATCGTGCCGATCCACGCCGCGGGCGGCTCGTCGGCCTTCGTCCGCCACGGCGGCCGAATCCCGGCGCCGCTGTCCAGCCTCCGGAACTAAAGCCGATCCCCGTAGGGTCGGGTGGGTCAGCGCAGCGCAACCCACCGGACCTGGCCTCGATTCGGTGGGTTGCGCTGCGCTGACCCACCCTACAATGGGCCCACCGAGGGGAGCCTTCCGATGCGATCATCCCACCCGTCGCGGCGCGAGTTCCTGGCGCGATCGGCCCTGGCCGCGGGGGGCGCCTGCCTGGCCGCCCGGCCTTCCGATGTGCGCGCGCAGCCGGCCGGGCCCCTGGTCCGCCAGGACATCAAGGCGCTCGACCCCAACGGGCCCGAGATCACCAACCTCCGCAACGCCTTCCGCGTCCTGGAGGCCCGCACCCAGACGAACCCGCAGGACCCGACCGGGTGGCTCGCGCAGGCGAACATCCACCGCAACGGTTGCACCCACGCGAACTGGTGGTTCTTCCCCTGGCACCGCGCCTACCTGTACTGCTTCGAGCAGATCCTCCGCGCCGCCGCGGGCGACCCGACCCTGACGATCCCCTACTGGGACTGGAGCGACCCCGACACCCGCGCGATCCCCGGGCCGTTCTGGACGCAATACCTCTACCGCGTCGCCCGCGGCCCGGGGATCGGGCCGACGAGCCCGGTGCCCGACGAGTACGTCGACCCCGTCTCCGTCATCGCGCCGATCCTGGACGTCGGCGACTTCGCCACCTTCGGCGGCGCCGCGGCGACGGCCCCCTTGCAGCAGGCCGGCGCCGGCTGGCTGGAGGGGAGCCCGCACAACAACGTCCACTCGTGGGTCGGCGGCGCGATGGGGATCGTCGCCTGGTCCGCGCAGGACCCGCTCTTCTGGCTCCATCACGCCAACGTCGACCGCCTCTGGACCGCCTGGGACGCGCAGCACCCGAACGCTTACCCGACCGATTCGACCTGGCTGGATCAGCCCTTCCCGTTCTTCGCCGTCGACGGCCAGGCGGTGACGATCACGCCCTCTCAGGTGCTGACGACGACGGCCTTGAACTACCGCTACGACACCCAGGCCGCCGCCGCGCCGGCGCCGGTCGCCGCGTCGGAGAGGGCCGCGCCGAGGGCGCGGGGCGTCCGGGTCCGCGTCGAGTCGACCCCGCCCCGCGCGGCCATCGGCGCGGCGCCCGTGACCGTGACCGTGGCGCCGTCGCAGGCGTTCCACCCGCACGTCTCGCGGATCCTCGACGCGGCGCGGGCCAAGGCGCCGCGGCCGGGGACGATCCAGATGGCCATCGAGGGCATCCAGGTCCCGAGCCGGCCGCAGGTCCTGGTGCGAGTCTTCCTCAACAAGCCCGACGCCGACGCCTCGACGTCGTTCAAGGACCCGCACTACGCCGGCAACTTCTCCTTCTTCACCCACGACGGCCCCGACCAGGCCCAGCCGCACGCCCAGCACGGCCCGACGACCCAGCTCCTCGACGTAACCCGGGCGCTCCACCGCCTCCAGGCGACTGGCGAGTACAAGCCCACCGACCCGCTCAAGGTGACCTTGCTCGCCGTCCCGATCGCCGAGGGGCGCCAGACCGCGACCCAGCTCCCGTTCCAGAAGGTCTCGCTGACGGTCATCCCCTGACCGGCGGTACAATACGACGGAGGAGGATTCCCCGTTCGGTGTGGAGGAAACGCGATGCCGGTGCATGACTGGACCCGGGTCGATGCGGGCTTGTTCCATGCGTTCCACCAGCGCTGGATCGGCGCCCTCTGCGACGCCCTGAACGCGGGCGGGCTGCCGCCGGATTATTTCGCCCTCGCCGAGCAGTCGATCCGGGGGCCGATCCCCGACGTGCTGACTTTGCGGCTGTCTCCCGGGGAGGGCCCGGCGCGAGGGACCGCCCCGGCCGTGGCGGTCGCCGCCGCGCCGCCCCGCGCCCGGGTGATCCGGAGCATCGAGGCCGGCGTCTACGCGCGCAAGGCCGACCGGGTCACGGTCCGACATCGGCACGGTCAGATCGTGGCCGTGGTCGAGATCGTCTCCCCCGGCAACAAGGCGAGCAATAGTGAGCTCCGCGCCTTCGTCGAGAAGACCGCGGACCTGATCCAGCAGGGCGTCCACGCGCTGGTGATCGACCTGTTCCCCCCCACCCGTCGCGACCCGCAGGGTCTTCACAAGGCGATCTGGGACGAGTTCGAGGACGAGGACTTCACGCTCCCGGCCGACAAGCCCTTGACGATCGCCTCCTATTCCGCAGGCCCGGTCAAGACGGCCTACGTCGAGCCAGTCGCCGTGGGCGACGAGCTGCCCGACATGCCCTTGTTCCTCGATCCCGAGCTCTACGTGCCGGCGCCCCTGGAGGCCACCTACCGGACGACCTGGGGCGTCTTCCCCTTCGCGTTGAAGGGGCTGCTCGGGTCGCCCGACGCGGCCGAGGGGGGCCGATAGCGTCCGTCAAGGCCCCCGGTTCACGCCGCCTGGACGTCGGAGAGGAGCAGCCGGGTGGCCTCCTGGTGCGGGTCGTCGAAGACCTGCGACGGCGGGCCCGACTCGATCACGCGGCCGTCGCCGAAGACGTGGACGGTGTGCGCCACCTGGCGGGCGAACCGCATCGCGTGCGTGACGACGACCATCGTCAGGCCGTCGCGCGCGAGGTCGGCCATCACGGCGAGGACCTCGGCGGTCGAGCGCGGGTCGAGCGCGCTGGTCGGCTCGTCGAACAGGATCGCGCGCGGCCCCATCGCCAGGGCGCGCGCGATCGCGACGCGTTGCTGCTGGCCCCCCGAGAGGTGGCACGGCCTCGCGTCGAGCCGGTCGCACAGCCCGACCCGCGCCAGAGCAGCCCGGGCCCTTGCCTCGGCCTCGTCGCGGCCGACGCCCTGGACGTGGATCGGCCCCTCGGTCACGTTCTCCAGCACGGTCCGGTGCGGGAACAGGTTGAACCCCTGGAAGACCATGCCGACCTCGCGGCGGACCTCCCGCAGCGCCCGGGCACGGGTCGTGGCCGTCATCGCGGCGTCGAGGTGCTGGCCGTCGATCGCGATCCGCCCCCCCTGGAACGTCTCCAGCCCGTTCAGGCAGCGGAGGAACGTGCTCTTGCCGCCCCCGGAGGGCCCGATGATCGCCGCCACCTCGCCCCTCGCCACCGAGAGCGAGACGCCGCGGAGGATCTCCCGGTCGCCGAACCGCTTCATCAGGTCGCAGACGTCGATCATGCCAGTGCACCCCCCTTCGCGCCGACCGCCTCCAGGCGCCTCTCGGACCACCGCGAGAACCACGACAACGGCACGCTCATGGCCATGTAGAGCACCGCCGCGGCCATCGCGAACTCGAAGACGCCGCCGGTGCTGTTGGCCAGGATCGAGTATTGCTTGGTCAGCTCGACCAGCGTGATCACCGAGCAGACCGACGTGTCCTTGAACAGCGCGATGAAGTCGTTCGTGACCGGCGGGATGACGATCCGCACCGCCTGCGGCACGATCACCCTCCGCAGCGCCATCGCCCGCGACATGCCCAGCGCCAGCGCCGCCTCCATCTGGCCGGCGGGGATCGCCTGGAGGCCCGCGCGGTA
Source organism: uncultured Planctomycetaceae bacterium (assembly GCA_963708145.1). Lineage (GTDB taxonomy): Bacteria > Planctomycetota > Planctomycetia > Isosphaerales > Isosphaeraceae. Next base: position 3,560,784 of record OY970189.1, read on the forward strand.
GATCTCGGCCTCGTAGGCCGAGTAGTTGATCGCCAGCCCGGCGATCCCCGCCACCCACGGCGGCAACCGCAGGAGGTAGAACAGGACATAAAGCTGGAGCATCAACGGCGTCCCGCGGAGCAGCTCGACGTAGCCCGACAGCACCGCCCGCACCGGCCCCGGCCCGTACATCCGCCCCAGCGCCACGAACAGGCCGAGGATCATCGCCAAAGGCATCGACGCGAGCGACAGGACGATCGTCACCGTCGCCGCGTCGAGCAAAGAGGTCCGATATCGCCAGAGGAGCCGCCATCCCCGCGACGCGGGGGCGGTGCCGGGCTGGAGCTTGCGGGCGTCCCACGCGGCGAGCTCCTCCTGCGCGTCGTCCCAGAGGCCGTACTTTCCGTCGATCCGCCGCAGGTCGCCGGACTCGATCAGGCGGCCGATGCCGCGGTCGAGCGCATCGCGGAGTGTCTCGTCCCCCTTGCGGAGATACATCACATAATAGCCGCGGCCGACGGGGGGCCCGGCCATCGCCAGCGCGGGGAAGCGGTCGCGGTAGAAGAGCGCGGCGGGGAGGTCCTGCAAGGTTGCGTCGCACTGGCCGTTGGCGACGGCGGTCATCGCGTCGGTGGCGCCGTCGAACCGGACGACCTTGACGTGCGGCCCTCCTTCCTCGACCGCGAAGGTGTCGGACGCCGAGCTGACGAGCACGCCGACCGTCCACGGCTTCCCCCTCGGGTTGGGGCGCTTCAGGTCGTCCCACGAGCCGATCGGCCCGTCGCGACGCGCCATGAGCTGGAGCCGGTAGACGTAGTAGGGGCGGGTCGCCAGGTAGTCGCGGGCGTGGGCCTCGGTCCACTCGTAGCCGTTGGTAACGACATCGACCCGGCCGGCCGAGAGGCCCTGGAGCAATCGGTCCCACGGCCCCTGCTTGAAGACGGCGCGGGCCCCGAGGCCGCGGGCGAGCTCGCCCATGATCTCGACCTCGAAGCCGGTCACGTCGCGCGGGGAGTCGGGGTCGGGGAAGGCATACGGCCCGCCCCCCTCCTTGTCGCTGCCGTACGACAGCACGCCCGAGGCGCGGACCTTCGCCAGCGTGTCGGCCCGCAGCGGGGCGACGGCGAGGAGGATCGAGGCCAGGATGAGCGTGGCGGCGCGGCCAGAAGTGCGCGCCGGCGCCAACGAGGGTCGGCGAGGTGAAGTGGATGCGATCGCGGTGGGGCCGGCACTCGGGCCGGTCTCGTCCGATTCGGACGTTCTTTCCATCAAGCGGCCTTTCTTCGTAGGGTGCGTGAAACGCACCGTCCTGGACCGCGCCGACGTGCCGGTGCGTTTCACGCACCCCGCGGCCGATCGACGCCACGCCAATGATTCAATACTAAAACTTGTGGCCGCAGCGACAAGGGGCCTTTTCTTTCGAATTCGGGCGGAGCGGATCGGGTCAGTCCGGGTGTGACCTCGGAATGATGTGACACGAGCCTCTTGGATTGAGACACGGATCTGAGTTTGGGCGGGGCTTTGACTGCCAACCGCCGATTATGCTCCAGGCGATGCGCCATTCAATACGGTCGGGTTCATAGCTCTCGTGCCGGTGCGGGCCATCAAGGCTTCCAACGGAGTGGGTCGTCGAAAAGGCCATAGTCGGCAATCTCCGTGGCGTGCTCCCCGTCCGAATCCATGACCCAGAGGCTTTCCTTCGCGAAACCGGTCGGGCTGTCGGGCCAGGATTCGAGCAAGAAGACGATCCGCTTCCCGTCGGGAGTAAAGGCGGGACGAGAGCAGCCTCCCCCTGGGGGCCCGGGGCGCCGCTCGACGGGAGGGTCGAGCCTCTTCAAGCCGGAGCCATCCGTCCGGGCTGTGAAGATCCGCTGATCCGGGGAGTAGCGGCCCCGAACGAGCGCGACGGTCCGGCCGTCGGGCGAGTACACCGCTTCCCTGCCGGCTAGACCTCCGAGCGGACTCGGGGCCTCGGAGCCGTCGGCGGCTACTGTGAATAGCCCGCCGTCGCCCCAGAAAAGGATGGTCTTCCCATCGGGCGAGAAATGGGTGGTGTCTTAACGTCGTTGAACGCCTGGTATCGTGATCCATTCGCTCATCGTCCAGACATGGTCGGCCAGACCCGCCGCCATCGCCGGTGTCCTCCGCCGCCAGTGCCCTCGGTCGTCCCGTCTGTTGAGCGTTCGCACAGGCCAGCAGGAGTTAGGTCCTGGAACGAAACAACTGTTATAATTCGTCGCTGCGGCTCATAATGGACGGATGCCCGACGATCCTGAACTCCAACGGAAGTTCGCCGCGATCCTGCCGAACCTCGACGAGCGGCAGCGACGGCTCCTCGCCGCCGTCGAGGCCCGCTCCCTGGGCTACGGCGGCATCCGCCGCGTGAGTCGGGCCTCGGGCATCTCTCACGCCGCGATCCAGCGGGCGTTGAAGGAACTCGACGCTCCACCCCCTCCCCCCGGTCGCGTCCGACGGCCCGGCGGAGGTCGCAAGAAGCTCCGCGACAAGGAGCCGGCGATCCTCGTGGCCCTGGAGGGACTGATCGCCCCCGAGACGCGGGGCGACCCGATGTCCCCGCTGCGGTGGACCTGCAAGAGCACCCGCCAACTGGCCGAGGCCTTGGGCCGCCAGGGGTTCGCCGTCAGCCATCGGGTCGTCGGGGAGATGCTCCACCACCTCGGCTACAGCCTCCAGGCGATGGCCAAGACCCTGGAGGGCAGGCAGCACCCCGACCGTGACGCCCAGTTCCGCTACATCAGCGAGATCAGCGGGCGGTACATCGCCGCGGGCTCCCCGGTCATCTCGGTGGACACCAAGAAGAAGGAGCTGGTCGGGCAGTACGCCAACCGGGGCCGGGAGTGGCAACCGGCGGGTGAGCCCGAGGAGGCCCTGGTCCATGACTTCCCCGACCGCCGCGTCGGCAAGGCGATCCCCTACGGGATCTACGACATGGGCTGGGACCTGGGGTGGGTCAACGTGGGCGTCGATCACGACACGGCCAGCTTCGCCGTCGAGGGCATCCGGCGGTGGTGGTCCGGCATGGGGTCGGAGATGTACTCCGACGCCGGGCGGTTGCTGATCTGTGCCGACGGCGGGGGCAGCAACGGCTATCGGGTCCGGCTGTGGAAGGTCGAACTCCAGCGGTTCGCCGACGAGACGGGCCTGGAGGTGACGGTCTGCCACTTCCCGCCGGGCACGAGCAAGTGGAACAAGATCGAGCACCGGCTGTTCTCGCACATCACGATGAACTGGCGGGGCCGCCCACTGGTCAGCCATCAGGTGGTCGTCGAGTTGATCGCCGCGACGCGGACCGCGACGGGCCTGGAGGTGGAGGCCCGGCTGGATACGGGGAGCTACCCGACCAAGGTCAAGGTGACGAAGCAGCAGATGGAGCGGGTCCGGCTGCATCCCCATGACTTCCATGGTGAGTGGAACTACACGATCAGGCCTGAGTCGTCCGGATCGCACGGCAAGTCGTAATGCTTATTCCGTTCCAGACCCTTATCACTGTCCATCGTGAAGTGGGTCATCGCCTCGTGAACCCGCCAGTCCTTACTGAACGTGTAGGTCTTCCGCACCTTCCGGGCGTTGTGGTGCCGGTCGGTCGCGTCCTGCCGCTCCAGGGACGAGGGGTTAATCCTCCGACTCACCCTCGACTTCGCCAACGCCGCCTGCACCGCCGCCATCGTGCCGAAGGCCACCCGGGTCACGATCGCAACCACCCGGCCCCTCTCCCGCCGCTTCTCCACCGCGGCGTCGTTCCTCCCCGGGGGCGGCACCTCCTCGGGGACCATCGTGCGACTCGGCCGGCCCGCGGCCGTGGTCGCGACCTCCTGCCCGTAGGCCCCGCGCAACGCCGTCTCGTACGCCGGGTCGTCGTCGCCGGTGACCAGATCGAGCACCCGACCCCCGGTCCGGTCCTTCACCTCGCCGACCACCTCCTCGACGCTCTCGGCGTCCCGCGCCCCGGGGACGACGGCCAGCACCAGCCGGCCCTCGGGGTCGAGCGCCACATGGTCCCACCAGCCCCCGTGGTGGTCGTCGGCCGGGTCGTCGGGGTCGCAGTGCTCCTGCTCCTTGAACACGAACGACCACTCCTCGTCGAACTGGACCTCACGGGTGTTCGGGGGAAGAAGCCACGCGCTCGTCGTGGAGCTGCCGGGCGTGCCCGCCGGCCAATCGGGCGTAGCGGGCCACGGTGTTGCGGTTCACCTTCACCAGCCGGGCGGTGGCCCGGACGCCGTTCCGCTCGGCCAGGTGCTCGAAGATCGACACCGCTTGTTGCTCGGTCAGTCGGGGGCCGAACAGGGGCGTGCCCTTGCGCTCGGAGGACCGCGCCTTGCAGGTGCGGCAGTAGAGCATGCGGCGCCGCTTGTCCTTGCCGTAGCGGGCGCAGACCGACAGGTTGTCGATCCCCCGCTTGCCGAAGTCGGGGCAATGCTCGTTCTGGCAGCAGAAACGGGACAGATCCTCCAGCATGGCGAAGCCTCCCTGATCCCCGCGTCGGATGGGGCCAGCTCAAGTCAGGACGTTATCCATACCAAGGACTTATCCCGTTCAGCAACCCTAAGACACCACCCGAAATGGGGGTCGATCGCCATCGACCCATCCTTCGTGATCTCCCGCATCCCCGTCCCATCGGCCTTCATCACGCAGAGTACCCCCCCGCATCCCAGTTGGATGCGAGCCCGCCCGAGTTGTAAGTCTTATCGCGAGTGAAGACGACGAGCGACCCGTCCGGCGAGAATGACGGCGACGCATCGTTCGCGTCCCCCGTCGTGAGCTGTTTCACCGCCTTGTCGTCGAGCGACCGCAGGAAGATGTGATCCGCCCGTTCGCCGGGCTTCCCCGCGGCGTAGACGATCCACGCCCCGTCGGGGGAGTAATCGGGATCGACCTCATAATCGGGGGTCGCAGCGACCCGCGTCACCTTGAGGGACGAGAGGTCGAGTCGGTACAGGTCACGCCCTCCTTCGCCGCCTGCATTGAACACGAGAGCGTCACCACCGGGGGAGACGGCGAAAGTAATGTCCGCGTGTCCTCCAGGGCGATCGTGACCGTTCGAGCAACCCAACAGGAGCAATACCGCGGCCATAGCGAACCGGACGCGGGTCGGTCTCATGGCCGGGACCTCGGGAAGCAGTCGTTCATAAACCATTCGTTACACGCCGTCGGTCAAGTCTGCCGCTGATTTAAGTAGCTAACCTTGCTTACCGAGGCAGTAATTCTTGAAGTCGGGCTGAATTGCGACCAACACCGCAGGGATCGTATAAACTATCGCAAATATGTAGAACGGCGCGCGGCACTGGTGGCTTATCTGGGTGCCACTGGTAGCCATCTATCAGTGATCTGTTTCAACATTAGATCACTTGTGGACAAGCCACCAGTGCCGCGCTACGCCGTTAACCTTTTTTGAGCATCATGTTTGATTTCCTTGGCCCGTTCGATCTCAAGGGCCGTCGCGGCATGGATTTCCGGGGCGCCGATCGCCGGCTCGCGTTTCTTCCGCGGGTAGTCCCGGCTCGCCTTGCTCGACCGCCTGTACCCGTCGATCACCGCCGCGCCGGGCCGCTCCCACAGCGACTCGCCCGGCTCGGGGCGACTGCGGTACGCCTTCATCGAACCCCGATAGGCCCGCAGCAGCCCGGCCACACCGATCGCCGAGGCCGGGATCGCATCGGCCGCCAGCTCCACCTGGCCGTGTAACCCCAGCGCCCACAGCCCCAGGAACGACCACGTCGCTTCCACCTCGGCGTTGTCCCCGCGATGGCTGCGCAGCTTGCGCCGGCCGAAGGTCTGCTTGAAGTGGCGGTAGAACAGCTCCACCCCCCAGCGGAGCCGGTACAGGTCGATGACGCGCCGGTCCGGCAGCGTTCGCTCATCGAGCACCGAGGTGACCAGATACACCGGGTGGCGGGGGCCGCGGGCCACCACCAGGCGCAGCACCAGCGGCGGGCGGCCCCGCGCCGCCTGCTCGTCCGGCCAGAGGTAGACCAGGCCGTCGCGCCGGCGGGCGTAGCCCAGGCCCCGCAGCAGTCGCACATCGGCCCCGACCCGCACCAGCAGGTGCCGGCCGCCGGAGCGGATCGCCTCCCAGGTCTCGTAGCCGACGAACCCGGCGTCGGCGACCACCAACGCGCCGGCCGGCAGGCCGTCGCGCATCTGCCGGAGGTGCTCCCGCTCGCTGCTGTCGGTCGGCCCGGTCCGCCAATCCCAGGGCAGTCCGGTGCCGAGGTGGAGCGCCGTCGTCAGCCACAGTTGTGGGCACTCGGCCTTCTTGCGGCGCGCGGCCTCGGCGGCATGATCCTTCTTCGACTTCGACTTCGACTTCGACCGCCGAACCTTCGGGGCCGAGGAGCGGCCCTCGTTGGAGGCCGTCCGCGGCAGTTGCAGCCGACTGCCGTCGACGCCGAAGGCCGCGAAGCCGGCGGTCGTGAACCGGTCGCCGAGATCCTGCTGCATGCGCCGGCGCAGGACGACGACCAAGGCCGTGACCAACGCCGCGGTCCAGGCCCGCAGCAGCTTGAGGAAGGCCTGGTAGGTCGCCGCGGTCGGGGCATCGAGGCCCAGCGTCACGAGGGCGATCTCGCGAGCGGCCGTGAACCGCTCGATCAACGTCGTCTCCGCCGACCAGGCCCAGAGCAACGCCGTGCAGGTCAAGCTCCGCGGAGCCCAGGTGCAGGTATCGCGGAACCGGACGGCGGCGAAGTCGGCGTCGGCCGTGAGCCAGTCGAGGACGGCCTTGAGGTCTTGATGGTGGGCGGTCGGCTCGGTAGGAATGGTCTGGTCTTGGTGCGGCATGACCGACTCCGTCGGGGCAAGTGGCTCCCTGTTTCTGCGTCGCAACAGAAACGATGGCCGCAAGCCTGTGCCGCATCAAGACCTTATCGCATCCCTCCCGTCCAAGGTTAACGGCGTAGAGTGCCACCCGCCCGCCCGCCGCTCAAGCAGGAATGATGGCTTCTCACCGGACCGCAACACTCAAAAGGATCTCAATGTCGTCGCCCCTGTCCGGACGAACAAGCACAGTGACCGCGTATTCTTGGTCGGCGTAAAGGTAAATGATATCCTTCTGATACAAATGCAGGGTGCTAATCAGCGACGTGCCCCCCTCTTTGCTCTCGGCCTTGTCGAAGAGCATGGCCTCCCCAGGTTCGGCGTGATTCGTGGTCGAACCGCATTTCTCACTGTAGAACTTATCAATCTCCCTAATCGTCACGTCATACGACTCGATCACAGTGACTCGCATCGAGCTCAGCCTTAGCGGGCCTCCATCCTTATGCGTAAACGTGAACTTGCTCTTGGGATAGGTCCACTGCTTCGCGACTTCTTCGGCTGTTGGTCGCCTCGCCTTTCCTGAATCGGCAGGAGCGACAGGATCATCCTGCTTCATTGGCTCGCCGCCCTGCTGCGCCAACGTGATCCCCACGATGACCAGTCCCAAGACGACTGCTGCCGAGATGATCCGCGTTGCCATGATCTACCTCGAACCTGAAAGGTTTCGTCTCTACACCACCCGTCCCAATTTGCCGTCGCCGTAAGCCCTCATCAATGGTATCAGAAACCTCCGATTGCGGCGCCGGGTTCAGGCGTTACAAATTCGACACTTGTCGGATGTGCCCCCTTTCGACGATTCTCTTCTGTTCCTGGGACGGATGCCTCGCCCGACCGGGCGTACATCAATCCGAGGTCACACCCGTCAGTCCCCTTCGGACTCGGCCGGCAGCGGGCGCGGGGGAGCGTCCTTGAGGCGGGCGATCATCTCGCCGAGCATGACGGTGCCGGGACGGGTGGGCGTCTCGTCGGGGTGGGCGTCGGCCCAGTCGAGGGCCAGGACCAGGGGCACCCAGCGCACCCACGTCGCGCCGGGGGGCACCGCGTCGAACCGCGCCAGCGACTTCCACAACGGCGGAGGGACCGGCACGCGGCGGACCGTGTCGGCGGTCGGGTGGGCGCAGTGCTCGGCCGGCGAGGTCACGAGGTACTCGCGGCACGAGATCGGCCGGTCGGGGTGGATCGAGCACGACTCGTCGACCAGGAACGGGCAGGCGATCCCCGCGGCGAAGTAGTCGAGGCCGATCGAGCGGCGATCCTCCCAGTCCCAGTGCACGCGGTCGAGCAGGAGGGGCAGCAGGCGCGCCTCTTCGAGCCGGCGACGTGCCCCGGCGAACCGCGCCCGGACCTCCGACCGTCGCGGCTCGGGCATCGCGTCGACGAGGCCGCGGATGCGCCTCGCCTCGACCTCGGCGATCGGCACGAGCTGCCGGCAGCAGGCGCCGCACCCCGCCTTGCACGAGACCGGCAGCCCGTTGGCCTCCGTCGCGGTCTCCGCCACCACGTCGGCCAGCGCCTGGAAGACCGGCACCATGTCGACCAGCCGCACCGTCGCCGTCGGGATCGTGACCTCCAGTTGGATGGGGACGCCCATGACCTTCAGCGACAGGTCGGCCGTCGCCGTGCCGGGAGGAGGATCGGGTTCGCCGGCCATCGAGGGTGCTCTTCGATCGGATCGACCATTTGCCCAGGGATTTCTGGAGCTTCGCATTCAGCCCCCGGAGGGGGCGACCGTGCGTAGCCCAGGGCGACAGAACCTTTTGCAGATCGGGAGCAAGCCATTGGAACAAAAGGAGTTCGCGCCCGTAGAAGCCAACGAGGGGGTTATCAATCACCTCGGGAGGCTCCCATGGAACGCGAACTCTGGCCCCGACCCTATCGCCTCGTGATGGAGGCCGGCAACGACCTCCGCGCCAAGGGCGTCAGCTCCCAGCCGCACATCGTCCTGCCGGTCCTGCTCCGGGCGACCCTGCACGACCGCCCGCGATGCCGGGCCTGCGACCCGGCCAACTGGAGCACCACCGCCTCGCGACCGGCCCGCATCCCCTCCGACTCGACCCTCAGCCGCCGGCTCCGGCGCCTGCCCGAGCACGTCCTGATGCGGATGCTGGCCGAGCGCGCCCGGGACGTGGGCGACCCGTCGCCGATCCACGTCCTCGACGGCAAGCCGCTGCCCGTCGGCGGCGCCAGCACCGACCCCGAGGCCCGGTGCGGCCGCGGCGCCGGGGTGCGGGCCACGGGGTACAAGCGGCACGCCGTCTGGGCCGGGCGCCCGTCCCCGGAGGCGTATCGCGTCGAACCCTTGAACATCGATGAGTGCAAGGTCGCCGAGCAGATGATCTCCGACCTCGCCGGGGGCGGCGGTGACATCCCGGGCGACGGCGAGTACGACGCCAACGGGGTCTTCGACGCGGCCGGCGCCGCCGGGTTCCAGCTGATCGCGCCGCGGGAGGATCCCGGCGCCGGGCTGGGCCACCACTACCGGAGCCCGTACCGGCTGCGGTCGATGGCGCTGCTGCGGACCGAGTTCGGCCGCGCGGTGTCCGCGCTGCGGGGCCGGATCGAGCGGTCCTTCGGCGACCTCAGCGCCTTCGGCGGGGGCCTGACCACCGCGCTGCCCTCGTGGGCCCGGAGGTCCCACCGGGTGCTCCCGTGGGTCTGGGCCAAGCTCCTGATCAACGGCGTGCGGATCTTGGCGAATCAACGACTTGCGGCATAGATGCAAAAAATTCTGTCGCCCTGGGCTACGGACGGTCGCCCCTCCGGGGCTGCAAAGGCGCGGACATCGCTTTCCCGACCCTCAATAATCTCCTCGATCGACGCGGACGAATGGGCGGATCTGCGAGAGTCGTTTGGCGCCGATGCCCGTGACTTTCCCGAGGCCATCGACGCGGTAATAGGGGCGACCGGCGATGATCCGGCGGGCGAGCACCGGGCCGATGCCGGGGACCGTCCGCAGCTCGTCCTCGGTCGCGGCGTTGAGGTCGATCGACTTCGGCCTCGGGAGCGGCCGAGGGCCGGCGGTCGCCCCCGGGTGCTGACCCTCGGAGTCGGACTCGTCGATCAGGGGGTCGCCCGGCTCGTGGCGGTGCGACGCGACCCGCCAGCGACGGCCGTCGCTCTCGACGACGACCGTCCCGTCGCGGTCGGTGCGGAGCAGGGGGACCTTCATCCTCGCCAGCAGCGCGAGCGTCTCGGGGTGCGGGTGGTGGAACTCGTTGTCCCTGCCCATGCTGGCGACCGCGAGCCGGGGCCGGATCAGCCCCAGCCAGCGGGCGTCGGTGCCGTTGCGGCTGCCGTGGTGCGCCAGCTTCAGCACGGTGGCGTCGGCGCAGAGGTCGGTGTCCCTCCGCTCCCAGTACTGCCGCTCGTGGACCTCGGCGTCGCCCGGCAGGAGCACCGAGAAGCCGCCGAACTGGAGCCGCAGGCCGACGCTGTTGTTGTTCTCCTCGGTCCGGTCCTCGGGCGCCTGGGGGAAGACCGTCAGCAAGGCCGACCCCAGCTCGATCCTCCGGGCGGTCTCCGCGTCCGGGAAGATCGCCCGCGCGCCCTGGTCGCGGACCAGGCGGAGCAGGCGGAGGTAATGCTCGCTGGTGTGCGACGAGGTGGAGGCCAGGAACGCCCGCGGCCGGAACTGCTCGAACACGGCGACCATCCCGCCGTAGTGGTCGGCGTGGTGATGGCTGACGACCGCCAGGTCGATCGCCGTGACTCCTCGGCTTCGAAGTAGCCCGACGACGTCATGCGACGGCCCCGCGTCGATCAGCGCCGTCTTCCCCTCCGGCGTCCGGATCAGGATCGCATCCCCCTGGCCCACGTCGAGGAACTCGACCCGGACCACCCCCGACGGATGCGCCGGGGTCCCTTGTGCCCCGGCGGTCGTGGGGACGGCCGCCGTCCCCAGGACGAGCATCGCGAGCGACCAGCCGATGTGCCTCATAGCTTGATGTCTCCCCCGGGGTCGGACTTCCGGAGCTCGTCCTGGACCTTCTTCGTCCTGTCGGCCACGGCGCGGGTCGCGCGGGCGTCGCGGACGATCGAGAGCGACACGACGTCGCCCGCCTCCGCCCCCTTGGGCAACCACCCCCTCGGGATGCTGGTCTGCCCGCCGTCGTCGGCCACCAGCACGGCGATCGTCTTGTCGTCCCCCTCGAATCGGTCGATCGTCAGGCGGACCTTCATGTCGCGGCTCCTTGTGGTAGTAGGCAGTAGGCAGTAGGCAGTGAAAACGGATGAGCCACAGAGGACACAGAGGGCCACAGAGCAGAGGAGAGAAATCAGAAATCATCCATTTCGATTCTTCCTCTCTGTGACCCTCTGTGATCTCTGTGGCTCATCGGATTCTTCATCTTCGCTGCCTACCGCCTACTGCCTACTGCCTACTGCCACAAGGAGGCGACCTCCTCGATCGTGGGCCGGTGCAGGCCGGGCAGCGTCGCCGCCAGTCGCGACGTGTCGAGCGAGACGTCGGCGGGCCGGGGCTCGGGCGAGGGGTCGTCGGCCTGGCGGTTGGCGAGGACGAGGGCGGGGTCGATCCCCGAGAGCCGTCGCGACGCGGCGCATCAGCTCGAAGCGGCTGACGCGCTCGCGGCCGGCGACGTGGAGCAGGCCGGTCGTGCCCGCCTCGGCCAGGCGGACGAGGATCGCCGCGGCGGTCGCGTAGTCGAGCGGCGTGCGGAACTCGTCCTCGAAGAAGGTCTGCGGCTCGCCTTCGCGGAGCCGGGCGAGCGCCCGGTCGAAGAAGACGACGCGGCCCGACCGCGACGGCCCGAACAGCAGGGGGAGCCGCGCCACGAGGACGCCCGGCGTCGCCAGGACGGCGCGCTCGGCCTCGCGCTTGGTCCGGCCGTAGGCGACGATCGGCTCGGCGGGGTCGTCCTCGCGATACCACGACCGCGTCCCGTCGAAGACCGAGTCGGTCGAGGTGAAGACCAGCCGCCGCCCGCGCCGGGCGCACCAGGAGGCCAGGCGGGCGGTCGCCTCGACGTTCACGGCGCGGGCCCGCTCCGGGTCGCGGCGGACCCCTTCGTAGTGGCTCAGGGCCGCCGCGTGGATGATGACGTCGGGGTCGGCCTCCGCCAGCGCCCGATCGGTCGCCGCGGGGTCGGTCAGGTCGACCGGGCGGAGGGCGATGCCTCGGCGATGCCCGGGGTCGGTCCCGCTCCAGGCCGCGACGGCGTGGCCGTCCTCCGCGAGACGGTCGAGCAGGTAGGCCCCCAGTTGGCCGCTGGCGCCCGTCAGCACAACCCGCATGTCCGTCGCCTCCCCGATGCGATCCCGACGCGCCGTCCCATTCGACGCGAGCCCGACCGCCCCCGATGCCGATCATAGGCCGACGGGGCGATGGTGGGAACGGGGCGGAGCCGGGACGTCTCCGGCGAAGGGAGCGGTCGGGATGGACATTCGCGATCTGCCGATGGACGACCTGGTCCTCGACCCGAACCTGAACCTGCGCGACCGGCTCGACGACTTCACGGTCGAGCGCTACGCCGAGGCGTGGGACCGGCTGCCGCCGATCACGGTCTTCGAGGTCGAGGGGCGCTGGCTGCTGGCCGACGGCTTCCACCGCCACGCCGCCGCCGTGATGATCGGCAAGGCGAAGATCCCGGCCGAGGTCCGCGCGGGGACGTTCGCCGACGCGCTCGACTTCGTCTCCAGCGTCAACCTGTTCCACGGCCTGCCGCTGACCCGCGCCGAGCGGCGGAGGGCGGTCGAGATCAAGATGCGGCTCCATCACGACTGGTCGGACCGCCGGATGGCCGAGGAGCTGGCCGTCAGCCGCGAGCTGGTGGCCAAGACCCGCCGGCAGCTGGTCGAGGCGGGCCAGATCCCGAACAACCCGGGCCGGATCGGGGCCGACGGCAAGACCTATGCGTCGGCCGGGCTGCCCAAGGACCCGAACGAGCGCCTGCCGCGGGGCAAGCCGATCGCCGCAGCAGGACGACCCGCGCGACCGCGGCGGGCGCGAGGCCGACCCCGCCCCGTGGGACGACGCGACCGACCCCCTGCCTCGGGTCGCCCGCGGGCCCGCCCCCGAGGACACGCCGACGCCCCCCTGGCAGGCGGACGACCCCAAGGCGGTCGCGCTGACCGACCCGGTCGTCGCCGTCCGCGCCGACGATCGAGGAGATGCTGGCCCTGATGGCCAAGCAGGTGATGGAGGTCGCCGCCTGGACCCAGGCCGAGGGCTTCCCCGAAGCCTACCGCACCGCCAGCGGCAACTCGCCGCGGCCTGTTCCAGTCGGCCGTCATCAAGCTCGCCGCCCGCGCCGACCAGTTGCGCAAGGGCTGAGCCGTCCCGCCCCGCACGCCGATTGATTCTATGATAGACTTTGGCGGTGATGCGGATCGCTCCGGGCGTGGCCTGCGCCCGGGCCGCCCTCGGGACCCCGGTGGTATCCTTATGGAAGACGGCCCCGACAACCTCCCCGACCTGAAGCTCTGCAAGGTCGCGCTCGTCCGCGACTTCGAACGGGTGGTCCATCGCGACCGCTGGGGCCGGGCCTTGATGGCGATCGGCTGGGTCCACCTGGCGTTCTTCCTGGCCTGCCAGGCGGTCTACACCAGCGGCGACCGCGCCGCCGGCCCGATCGTGGCGCTCTGGTTCGCGGAGCTCGCGGCCGTGGTGGCGACGCTCCGGCGGCTGATCGGGCCGGGGTGGTATCGGTCGTCGCCGATGGCCGGGATCGTCGTGCGGGTCTGGGTGACCTTCCTGATCCTGTCGTTCAACGCCGCCTCGATGAACAAGCTGATGGGCCCGGGGGCCGACTGGTTCAAGCCGTCGTGGACGACCCTCAGCTCGTTCGGCTTCGCGACGATGGCCTGGCTGTTCGGCCTGCGGTTCCTGATCCCGGCCTTCCAGATGTACTTCACCGGCCTGCTGATGGTGAAGTACCCGCACCTGAACTACCTGATCTACGGCCTGTCGTGGTGCGCGGCCCTCCAGGGGATCGGCCTGGCGCTGGAGCGGCGCCGGTGCGCGCGCGCCGCGGGCCGACGTCCGTCGCGCCCCGCTCGATCCCGAGACGGTCGCCGCCTGAGTCGGACTTCCCCGTCGTCGTCCGCCCTCCGGGCGCGGTAGCATGGAGCCGGTCCCTCCGGTGCGGGGGCGGCAGTCGCCGAGCGCCCGCGCCGGATCGTTTCCCGGACCGATCGCGAGGAGGGGGCGATGAATCAGATTGCGCCTTACCCGGTCTGGATCGGCCACGGCGCCGAGGGGCACGACTTCGCGCGCATCCTCGACGCCGGGATCGAGGCGATCGTCGAGCTGGCGGAGGAGGAGCCCTCGTTCCCGTCGCGTCGCGACATGATCTCGTGCCGTTTCCCGCTGATCGACGGCGTCGGCAACCGGCCGGACCTGCTCGCGCTGGCGATCCGGACCGTCGCCAGCCTGATCGCATCGGGCGTGCCCACGCTGGTCTGCTGCGGAGGGGGCGTGAGCCGCTCGCCGGCCGTCGTCGCGGCGGCCCTGGCGCTGGTCGCGCGGAAGACGGCCGAGGACTGCCTGGCGCACGTCGCCCGCCACCACCCCGCCGACGTCCTGCCGGGCCTCTGGGAGGAGGTCATATCGCTTCCGCCCCGGGCGTATGAACTCGCCCGGTAGGCGACGCGACGCGCCCCGGGACGGACCTCGGTTCGCTCGCGTCGGGCGGCCGGCGACTTTCTTTCGGCCCGGGCGACAAGATTCGCGCCCGCGGGGCGAACAGACTTGCGGCGCACGGTCGGCGCGAGCGGGGGAGGGGGATGATCGGAGCGGTCGTCGAGCGTCTGGAGCGGCTGGGCCGGTTCGTCGACTTCTCGGGCCGGGTGGTCGCGGCGATGCCGGCGGCGGCGATCCGGCGCGCGGGCGAGGTGGTCCGGCAATTCGAGCGCGTGGCCTGGGGGAGCCTGCCCATCGTCGCCGTCGCGGGGGTCAGCGTGGGGCTGGTCACTTGGCTCCAGACGCACCGGCTGCTGGTGTCCTACGGCGTCGAGTCGACGCTGCCGAGCATCCTGTCGGCGGCGGTGCAGGTCGAGACGGGGCCGATGCTCGCCGGGCTGATGGTGGCCGGGCGGATGGGGGCCGGGCTGGCCGCCGAGCTCGGGTCGATGACGCTGACCGAGGAGCTCGACGCCCGCACGATCCTCGGGGCCCGGCCGGTGCCGTCGCTGGTGGCGCCGCGGGCGATCGCCTGCGCGGTGGCCGTCCCCTTGCTGACGGTGGTCCTCGACGCCTCGGCGATCCTCGGCGGCCTGGCGGCCGAGCAGGTCGCGGGCACCCTCTCGGCGCGGGTCTTCTGGAGCAAGTCGCTGACCTTCCTGCGGCTCTCCGACGTCGTCCCCGCGACCCTGAAGACCGCCGTCTTCGGCCTCCTGGTCGGCCTGGTCGGCTGCTGGACCGGCCTGCACGCCGACCGCTCGACCGAGGCCGTCGGCCGCGCCGCCACGCGGGGCGTCGTCCGATCCATGATCGCCATCTTCGCCGCCAACGTGGTGATGGTCCCCTGGATTCAGGCCCTCGTCGCGGCGATGGGATGGATGAACTAAGCGTGTGGCCGAGGTTCCCCTACAATTCCGGTATGATCCGCATCCACCTCGATGACGCCACCCGCGATGAGCTGCAAACCCTTCGCCGGGCCGACCTACCGCCCCGGGCGCGGGACCGCCTGGAGATGGTCTGCCTCGCCGACGCCGGGTGGGCGGCGCCTCGGATCGCCGACCACCTCGGCTACTGCGGGCACACCGTCCGCGCCGTGCTCAAGGACTTCCTCGGCCGCGGCATCGCCGCGCTGTTCCCCCGCCGCACCGGGCCGCCACTCGACGACGCCCGACGCCGCGAGGTGACCGGGGCGCTGCGGCCCTGCTCGGCGACGACCGCACCTGGACCAGCCGCCAGCTCAGCCAGGCGCTCGTCCCCCGCGGGATCGCGCTGAGCCCGCGCCAAATCCGCCGCTACCTCGGGCTGCTCCGGCCGCGCTGGGGCCGGACCGCCGGCTGGCTGCGGCACAAGCAGGACCCGGCCAGGGTCGCGCGGGCCAAGCGGGTGCTGCTCAACCTGAAGCACAAGGCCCGGGCCGGCCGGATCAAGCTCTACTACCTCGACCAGTGCGGGTTCGCGCCGACGCTCCCGACGGCCTACACCTGGGCGCTGCCTCGGCAGCGGAAGCGGGTCAAGTCCGAGGCCCCGCAGGGGCGGCGGGTCAACGCGATGGCCGCCTACCGCCCCTACGGCGGGCGGCCGCGGCTGGATGTCTTCACCGCGGAGCGGACGTGGGACTCGTACGATTTCCTGGCATTCGTGCGGTCGCTGCCATGGTCGAAGGTGCCGCGGGTGGTGGTCCTGGACAACGCCAGCCTGCACACCAGCGGGGTCGTGAGGCGGGCGCGGGCGGGTCTGGCGGCGGCGGGGATCTACCTGTACTTCCTGCCGCCGTACAGCCCGGAGCTGAACGAAATCGAGCCGGTCTTCCGCCAGGTCAAGTACCAGGAGATCCCGGTGCGGAGTCATGCCACGCGGGCGGGGCTGCGCGAGGCCGTCGAAGGCGGGTTCGACTCCTACAGCCGAAGCTTGCGGGCGAAAAGTGAAAAGAAACCCCGGCGGGCAGCTTAGGATTAGCCACAGAGGACACAGAGGGCCACAGAGAGGAAGAAGAGGAGAGATCAGATCGTGGGAGATGAGTTGACGGAGAAGGTCATCGGGGCGGCCATCGAGGTCCATCGAATCCTCCGGCCGGGGCTGCTAGAATCGATTTATGAGGAGGCGCTGTGCGTCGAGCTGGCCCTTCGGGGCGTCCCGTTCGAAAGGCAGGTCGAGAGGGATGTCATCTATAAAGGCCATCGGATACGGGGTCAGCGACTCGATCTCCTGATCGCGGGCGCGGTCATCGTCGAATTGAAGTCCGTCTCCGACCTGCCCGAGATGGCGATGGCGCAAGTCCTCTCTTACCTGAAAGCCACCGGCTTGAAGCGTTCCCTGCTGATCAATTTCGGCGCAAAACGACTGGTCGACGGGATCAAGCGGGTATCTCTCTGACTTGTCTCCTCATGACCTCTCTGTGGCCCTCTGTGTCCTCTGTGGCTCAATTTCTCCGGTGATTCATCCATGAGTCATACGATCAGTAAGTGGAGGGCGCTGGCCAATGCCGCCTTCGTGCTGGCGGTGCTGGCGCTGGCGGGGTTCGGGATCGGGCAGGTGGCGAGCCGTCAGTGGCGGGTGCAGGAGACGTTCCGCGTCCGCGCCGAGTTCGCCACGATCGGAGGGCTGGAGGTCGGCCAGAGGGTCCGGGTGCAGGGGATCGACGCGGGGGTGGTCGAGGCGATCGTGCCCCCGCGCGAGCCGGGACGTCCGGTGGGGCTGGTCTTCCGGGTCGATGCGCGGCTCCGGCCTCTGGTCCGCTCCGATGCCCTGGCGCGGATCGTGACCGAGGGGGTGGTCGGGGCGCAGCGTCGTCGAGATCGTGCCGGGCCGTCCCGACGCGCAGCCGCTGGCCGACTCGGGCACCATCGCCTCCGAGCGGCCGGTCGAGGTGGCCGAGCTGCTCCGGCAGGCGGCCGGCTCGCTCAAGAGGATCGACGCGGTCGCCCGGGCGGCCGAGACGGGCCTGGTCGAGATCAACGCCGTCGCCTCCGCGATCCGCGAGGGGAGGGGGAGCCTCGGCCGCCTGGTGCAGGACGACGAGGCGTATCGCAAGCTCGTGGCGCTTTCGGACCGGGGCGGGCGCACGCTCGACGACCTGGAGGAGAACCTCGCCGCCCTGAAGCGGACGTGGCCCCTGTCGCGCTACTTCAACGACCGCGCGTTCTTCGACCGCGACCGCGTCCTGTTCCACCCGGGCGCCGAGCGCGACAGCCGGACGCTCCGCGAGGCGGACCTGTTCGAGCCCGGCCGGTCGGTCCTGACCGCGGCCGGCCGCGGCCGGCTCGACGAGGTCGCCGCCTGGTTCCAAACCGTCCGCCGCCCGTCGTCCGAGGTCGTCATCGCCGCGTTCACCGACGACGCCCGCAACCCCGACCTGGCCGAGGTCCTCACCCAGGAGCAGGCCGACGCCGTCCGCAAATACCTCGTCGGGCAGCACGCGATCACCTCGGTCGGCTGGTTCGGCAGCCGCAAGGTCGCCGCCGTCGGCTTCGGCAACCGCGTGCCCCCGACCCAGCTCGACGCCGCCCGCGACCTGCCCCCGCGACGGGTCGAGATCATCCTGTTCACGCCCCAGTCCTGAGCCCGGGTCGTCCCGCCCGGACTCCGCGGAGGCCCTTGCGACTCGCTCCGACATTTGTCATAATCGGACAGCTTCCCCGGAAGAAAGCCTGGGATTCGACGAAGACGTTCACAACGGGTCGCGCGGGATGGCCGCGAGTGCGGGCATCGCGCGACCTTGACGCCGGAGGTCTTTCCATGATGCGCCGCACCGCGATGATGATGTTGATGGGGTTCGGGATGGTCGCGGGCCTGGCCTCGCCGGCCTCGGCCCAGGTGAAGCTCGAGTACAAGTTCCCCGAGGGGACGAGGGCCTCGTACCGGACGACGTCCAAGACGCACCAGGTCTTGACGATCGCCGGCATGAACATCGAGACCGAGTCCGAGTCGTCGGCCGTCACGTCGCACACGGTCGGCAAGCGGAACGCCGACGGCACGCTGCCGGTCGGCGAGAAGATCGAGTCCCTCAAAATCCAGATGGACCTGCCGGGCGGGATCAGCATCAACTTCGACTCGGCCAACCCCGACGCGAAGATCGAGGTCCCGCAACTGGCCTTCCTCGGCGAGGCGCTCAAGGCGCTGGTCGGCCTGAGCTATACGGTCGTCCTCGACGAGCACAACCGCGTGAAGTTCGTCGAGGGGACCGAGAAGGTGATGTCCAAGCTGGATGGGTTCGACCCGCAGGCGGCGAACTTCATCAAGGGACGACTGAAGGCGGACTCGATCAAGCGGTCGTTCGAGATGGACCACGCCAACTTGCCCGACATCCTGGTGCGCCGGGGCGAGCCGTGGGAGCGGACCGAGGTCATGGATATCGAGGGTGGGCAGTCGCTGACCTTCAAGAAGAGGTACGAATATCTGGGGACGGTCGAGCAGGGGGGTCGCACCCTCGACAAGATCGGCGTCAAGGAACTGGAGGTCTCCTACGCGATGGACCCCGACGCCGATTCGCCGCTCAAGCCACTGAAGAGCGACCTGAAGGTCGACTCGTCCGACGGGACGCTCCTGTTCGACCGCGAGGCGGGCTCGGTGGTCGAGCGGAAGGGGAAGACGCGGATCACGGGCGACATCACCTTCACCGCGAACGGCCAGGAGCTGCCGTCGCAGCTCGACCTGACGATCGACTCAGCCACCGTCCAGGAGGCCCCGTCGAAGTGAATTTGACAACGCGGGCTGCGCAACTACGGTTCGTTTGAGAGCGGCGATCCCGATCGATCGCGCCGGGAAGGCCACTCGTGCCGGCCGTCCGGGGTCGATCCCTCCCACGCGACCGAGGCCCCCATGCGCCCGCGAAACACCCTGGAGCCGCTCGCGCCGGAGTCGTACCGGGTCAGCGTGGTCCTGCCCGTCTTCTCGGAGACGGAGACGGTCCGCGACGTGGTCCTTTGGCATCGCGAGCACCTCGGCGCGCGCCTGGAAGAGATCGTCATCGTCCTGTCGCCCCGCTCGGGCGAGGCGTCGCGGGCGGTCTGCCGCGCGCTGGCCGATGAGGACCCGCGGGTCCGCGTGCATATCCAGCAGCAGAACCCCGGCCTCGGCCGCGCAGTGCGCGAGGGCCTGGAGCGGACCCGGGGCAACCTGGTGCTGCTGATGGACTCCGACGGCGAGATGGAGATCGAGACGGTCCCCCGCATGCTCGCGGCGATGGAACGGGGCGACTGCGGCCTCGTCGTCGCCTCGCGATGGCTCCGCGGCGGCGGGTTCTCGGGCTACTACCCGCTGAAGTATGTCCTCAACTGGGGGTTCCAGCAGCTCGTCCGCGCCCTCTACCGGACCCGCATCCACGACCTGACCTACGGCTTCAAGCTGATGCGGGGCGATCTGGCCCGCGGGATCGCCTGGGCCGGCACCCTGCACGAGATCGCCTGCGAGACGACGCTCAAGCCGCTCCGCCTCGGCGTCGGCGTCGCCGAGGTGCCCAGCACGTGGACGGCGCGGACCCAGGGGGTCAGCAAGAACACGTTCCTGCGCAACTTCCGCTACGTCGCGATGGCCTGTTCGGTCCTGGCGCACGGCGTCCCCCTCAAGGCCCAGCCTCGCCCCCATCTGCGAGGGGCCACCCGGAGGAAGCCCGCCGATCGCATCCCCCAGAACGAGTCGCTCACATAAAGCCCCTCACCCCGGCCCTCTCCCCGAGGGAGAGGGCCGGGGTGAGGGCGAATCCGGTCTCGATCGAGGATTCCGCCGATGCCCGTCCCCCGGCGCAAGGTCGCCCTGGTCAACACGACGATCTACGTCCCCCGCTGCCTCGAACACTACCTGGCCAACGCCGAGCGCCACGGCCACATCGACGACGTCACCCTGATCGTCGTCGGCGACCGCAAGACGCCCCGCGAGGCGGCCGAATACCTCCGCGAGCTGGGCCGGCGGTCCCCGGCGCCGGTGGTCTACCTCGACGTCGAGGCCCAGCGCGCGATGCTGCGACGCTGGCCGGCGCTCGACCTGACGATCCGCTACAACTGCATCCAGAGGCGCAACGTCGGCTACCTCCGCGCGGCGATGGAGGGGGCCGAGGTCATCATCGCCATCGACGACGACAACTTCGTCACCGACGAGGACTATATCGGCCCCCACCTGGCCGTCGGCCGCGAGGTCTCGGCGCCGGTGGTGGGCCACGCCTCGGGGTGGTGGAACGTCTGCCAGAGGCTGGTCAGCGACCCCCCGCGGCGGTTCTATCACCGCGGCTATCCCAAGTCGCGGCAGGACTGGTCGTCGAACGTCCCCGCGGTCGAGACCAGGCCCGTGCGGGCGGTCGTCAACGCGGGGCTGTGGCTGAAGAACCCCGACGTCGACGCCACCACCAACATCGAGGAGCCGGTCAACGTCGTCGCGATGGAGCCGGTCGCGGGCAGCCGCACCTGCGCCTGGCGCCGGGGACGTGGTGCCCGTTCAACAGCCAGAACACGGCGTTCGACGTCGCGACGCTGCCGGCGATGTACCTGGTCGTGATGCTCGACGCCCTGCGGGGCTACCGGGTCGGTCGGCTCGACGACATCTGGATGAGCTACTTCGTGCGGGCGATCGCCGACCAGCTCGGCGACTCGGTCCTGTACGGCCCACCCCTGGTGGTCCAGGACCGCAACCCGCACGACTTCCTGCACGACCTGGCGCAGGAGCTGGGCGGCTACATCCTGACCGAGACTTTGGTCGAGTACCTCCGCGACTTCCGCACCGGGGCGCGCGACTACAACGCCGCCTACCTCGACCTGATCTACCACCTCAGGGATCGTGCCGAGGCGGACCGGAACCTGGAGGCCCCCGAGCGCGAGTACCTCCGCCAGGTGACGCTCGGCATGGCCGCGTGGCAGACGGCCGCGGCCGACGTCCTCGGCCTGGACGGGCCCAAGGGCAAGCTCCGTCGCCGCGCCGTGCCCGCGCCCGCGATCCGGGTGTGAACGGCCGGACACGGCCGGGCGATCGGGTTGACGGTCGGCGGGGGGGTCGATTAGCCTGGAGAGTCGGACTGACCGTTGCGACGACGCGCCCGAGCCCAGGAGAAGAGAGCTCCGTGGCCTCCTTGTTCGTCATCCAAGGGGCCGACCAGGGGAAGCGGTTCGAGCTGAGGTCGAAGCCCATGGCCCTGGGCCGCGACCAGACGAACCCGATCCGGCTCCACGACACCGAGGTTTCCCGACGGCATGCCGAGGTCCGGCCGGTCGACGACTCGTACCGGATCGTCGACCTCGGCTCGGCCAACGGGACGTTCGTCAACGGCAAGCCCGTCGACCAAGCCCCGCTCCGCACCGGCGACCGGCTCCAGCTCGGCCAGACGGTGATGCTCTTCAACGAGGGGGCCGGCGGCGGCGAGCGCGACCTGACGGCGCGGGTCGACGTGCTCGGCGGCGCCGGGGTCGACGACCGCTCGGCGATCCTCCGGAGCATCTCCGCCGACGAGGGGCTCGCGCGTCCTCCAGGCCCCCGACGCCGCGGGGGGCTGGCTCAAGGACCGCCTGCTCAACCTGTCGGTCATGTACCGCGCCACCCAGGCCATCAGCCACGTCCTGGAGATCGACGCGCTGCTGCCGCAGATCCTGGAGCTGGTCTTCGAGTCGATCAACGCCGACCGCGGCGCGATCCTCCTCAAGGACGACGCCGGGGCGCTGGTCCCCAAGGCCGTCCGCTGGCGGGGCGCCGTCGAGCCCGACGAAAGGATGACGATCTCGAGGACGATCGTCGATCACGTCCTGGAGCAGGGCCAGGGGGTGATCACCTCCGACGCCCCCGGCGACAAGCGGTTCGGCCCGGCGCAGTCGATCGTCGACTACGGCATCCGCGAGGCGATCTGCGTCCCGGTGCAGGGGCGGCACGTCACGCTCGGGGTCCTGTATGCCGACGTCCGCGCCGGCAGCGGGCTGATGGTCAGCCCGCTCGCCAAGGACGCCTCGCGGAGCCGGTTCTCGCAGGACCACCTGATGCTGATGATCGCCATCGGCCACCAGGCGGGCCTGGCGATCGAGAACACCGTCTTCTACAACGACAAGATCGAGGCCGAGCGGCTCGCCGCGGTGGGCCAGACGATCGCCACGCTGTCGCACCACATCAAGAACATCCTCCAGGGCATCCGCGGCGGCAGCTACCTGATCGACATGGGGCTGAAGGAGACCGACGAGGCGATCGTCCGCCGCGGCTGGACGATCGTCGAGAAGAACCAGGCCAAGATCTACAACCTGGTCATGGACATGCTCTCGTTCTCCAAGGACCGCGAGCCCGCCCTGGAGCCGGCCGACCTGAACGAGACGGTCGCCGACGTCGTCGAGCTGATGCAGTCGCGCGCCGAGGAGCTCGGCGTGGCGCTGGAGTGGACCCCGGCGGCCGACCTGCACGAGATCCTGATCGACGCCGACGGCATCCACCGCGCCGTGCTCAACATCGTGACCAACGCCATCGACGCCGCCGAGGGGGTCGAGGGCGCCCGCGTGACCGTCTCGACCGCGCGCGACGACGACGAGCCGGCCGCCCTAGTCACGGTGGCCGACAACGGCGTCGGGATCGCCCCCGCCGACCTCGACTCGATCTTCCAGGTCTTCGCCTCGACCAAGGGCTCCCGAGGCACCGGCCTGGGGCTGCCCGTCTCGCAGAAGATCGTCCGCGAGCACGGCGGCCGGATCGTCGTCACCTCGCACGTCGGCCAGGGCTCGCGGTTCGTCGTCCACCTGCCGATGAAGCGGAACGAGGTGAAGCCGGGGACCGGCGAGGAGCCGGCGATCCCGGACTGATCCCCGGCCATTCAGGCTTTCGGCTGGAGGACGTGGCCCATCATCTCGAAGTGGGCATCGTAGCCGAAGACCTCATCGACGGGTTGCTCTCGCAGCAGGGCGAACGACGTGCAATCGGTGAAGGAGAGCCGGGCATCCGCATAGCGAAGGAAGATGGCCTCGGCCTTCACCCAGAGGTCGTCCGTGATCGGGCAGATCGTCAAGATTCCCGCGTCGTCGGCCTCGTGAATCCGGTCGAGGAACTCCACCGCCTTCGGGTGGCCCACGTCGTAGCGCAGGCGGGTGAGGACTTCATCGAGCACGAAATCCGTCGTGATGGTCGATACGCCCAAGTCGATCAAGGCTTGGAAATAGCGGACCCCGATGGCGTGATACTGGTCCCCTGCCACGAAGGTGGAGATCCAACCTCCCGTGTCGATGAACACGGTCACATCGGGTCTCCCGGCCGGTAGTCATGGTTGATCGACATGTCGGTTGGCCCCTCCTTGGCAGCTCCGATCATCTTTCGGAATGCCTCGTAGCGATCCGGATTCGGCTCCCGATCGCGATCCGGGGTTTGCCCCCGCCTCGATCGCTCGCGCCGTTGCAGGAATTGTTGCACGAGCTCCCGGCAGAGATCCCCGGTCGAGCGCCGCTCGGCCGCCGCGATCTCCTGTAAGAGCCGCTCCTGCTCGGTGTCCAGTTCAAAAACGACCTGAGACATCACGGATCTCCTCAACAAGTTTCTTATCGAAGATCGGGCCTTGGGGCGTTCAAGTCAATATGCGAATAATCTGCATATTTGGGCGCGATCCCCAAGGGAGCCATTGATCCGTCTCGGTCAGGACGGAGATCCAGCCACCCGTGTCGATGAAGACCTTCATGTCGGGTCGCCCGGCCTGTAGTCGTGATAGATGGAGCTGTCGGTCGGGCCTTCCTTGGACAGCCCGATCATGGCCCGGAGTGGTGCATAGCGGTCCGGTTCCGGCTCACGTCTCGGCCGCAGACGCCCTTGCAGGAATTCCTGCACCGCCTCCCGGCAGAGATCCTCGGTCGAGCGCCCCGACGCCCCCGCGAGATGCTGCAAGAGCCGCTCCAGCTCCGCATCCAGTTCGACAATGACTTGAGACATCACGTTCCCCCTGGAGATATCATCGAAGCCCGGCCCTCGGATGTTCCGTCTGCTCCATCGATTATCCGCGAATCCGGGCCCGATCTTCAAGCCGAGGGGACGGGCCCGGCGAGGAGCCGGTAATCCCGGGCTGATCCGGCCTCGGGCGGCCGGGATCATGGGGCGGAGGCTTGTCGTGTCTCCCGATCCGGCTCCTCGCCCCCTTTATTGAAACCCTTTTGGCTTCTCCGGCTGGGATGCTTCGAACTCCATCAGCTCCCGGGCGATGCCTTCGTCCGAGCTGATGATGAGCACCCCGTCGATGACGCAGTAGCTCAGCCCGAGCTGCCTGAGCATGAGCCGCAGAGACATCTTGAGTGGGACGCCCTCCAGGTCCATCGTGACCGGGGAGGTCATCGTCTTCCCGCTATCCTTCAGCCCATTTGGATCAACATAAATAGGGATATCCATGGTGTTGGGGTCGGTGGTCGCCGACTTGATGTACTTCAGGATGTCCTCCAGCGGCGTCGGGTTGGCGAACGACATCGCGATCGGCTCTTGGAGCTTCTTGAGGGCGGCCTGGGCCCTGGGGGTCTTGTCATCGGCCTCGACGTCCCGGCGTGCGCCGGCGATGTACTTGGTCTGCATCTCCTGCCTGCGACGTTCATCAATGAGCGGATTGCCGCTCGTTCTCATGTTCATCGCCGTCATCGCCGGGCCGGAGACGCTCCTGGGAGCTGAGGGCGTCGCACCCTCCCTTCTCACCTGCGGTTGCGGCGGGTTGGGATAAATCTCGGCCTCGCCGGACTTGGTCCCGGCAAGCTCGCGCTCGATCTGCTGGACGATCCCGCGTGCGGCGTTGGCCTGGTCGGGTTGATTCGGGCCGGTCAGCGACTGCGTGAGCCGGTAGAGCTGGAGCATCCGCGCGGCGTGTGCCTCCAGGGCGGTGCGGCGCTGATCGTCGCGAGCATTCAATTGGCCGAGGTATTGCTGGGCCTCCATCGCCGCGCACGACCAGTGGAAGAGTCGGTCGATCTGGGCGGGCGTGGGATCGGGATGATCCTTCAGGAGCCTGTCCCAAATCTGCTTCTCGGCGATCGATTGGGTCGTGACCGCCGGGGTGACGTCGGACACCGTCGGCATCTCGGCCTTGCGTTCGACCCGCTCGGCGGCCGGTCCGGAGCGGGGCTGGTCGGGTTTGCCGGCGGTGCCCTGCGACTGGTAGGCCAGGACGCCCGCGCCGGTCGTCAGCAGGCCGGCGAGCGCGAATGAGGCGGCGATCGTCTTCAGCTTGGTCAGGTACATGGTGTGGAGTGTCCCCTGCATCAGAGCGGCGGCGCCGGCCGAGATGGTCCCGGCGGCAGCCGCCTTGCCCGCCGCGACCAGGGCCGCGGCCTTGACCGTGGAATCGACCAGGGCGGGGGGGACCGCCGCCGAGGCGTCCCCGATGAAGAACGCGGTGAGCGCCCCAGCTTCGAGGGTCAGGCCGCGGCGGGTCAGGCGCGATCGCAGGAGCTCGCGGGCCCGGGAGAGCCGCCCCTTGACGGTGCCCACCGGCCACCGGAGGCGGTCGGCGGCCTCCTCATGGGTGAGCCCTTCCAGGTAGCAGAGCACGATCGGGGCGCGGTACTTCTCGGGGAGTTTGTGGACCTCCTCGTGGAGCCAGGTCCAGCGTTCCCGATCCGACCCCGCGCGGCCGTCGGCCAGATCCTCGACGCCCGTCGTCTCGGTCGCCCGGCGCCGCGACGCGACGGCCCGCGCCCGCAGCGACACGCGATAGGCGACGCCGTAGAGCCAGTTCGCCAGCAGGTCGCGGTCGCGGAGCGAGCCGGCCTTGCGCACCAGGACGAGGAACGTGGCCTGGAAGGCGTCGTCGGCCTCCTCCGGGTCGCGGAGCACCCGGCGGCAGACCCCCAGCACCATCGGCCCGTGCCGCGCCACCAGCGCCTCGAAGGCCGCCTGGTCGCGACGCGACACGAACCGCTCCAGCAACTGCCCCTCGCTCATCCCCGAGACGCTGCCCGCCGTGAACAGCCGCTCGATCTGCCGCAGCACCGCGCCGACCTGTCCGCCCTCCATCGATCGGCCCCCCTTCGTTGCCCGGTCATCCTGGTACTGCGCCCTGAAGGGATTCGGATACAACTTTAAGGGGAAGGTCGGCCACGGAGGACCCTTCGTGGCTCGATCCGATTTTCCATTCAAGCTCGGATGGCCAGGAGGCGGATCGCGCGGTCGCGGACCGTTGCCCAGGGGGTCGGCAGCGCATTGTTCGCCCCGCCCGGCTCGTCGACGAGGGGCTCGGGGCGGCCCGAGTCGTTCACCTGCACGAATTGCATCAGGCCGTCCATCCAGGGGGAAGGGCGACCGGACAGCGGCGACCCGTACAGGCCGACCACCACCTGGGCGCGCGCCCGGTGGACCTCCCGGCCCCGGATCTCGACCACCCTGCCGATCGGCACCGGCTCGTAGCACCGCAGGTCGAGCACCCGCTTCAAGACCAGGTTGGCCCTCGGGCCGGCCGCGCGGTACGCGGTGGCATACGCGGCCTCCAGCGATAGCGACAGCAGGACCCCCGCGTAGAGCTTGCCGTGATGGTTCGCGTCGCGCGGCAAGATCAGCCGATGGGTCAAGGTTTCATGGTCGTGCAGATCCGCCATGCGCGTCGGCCCCGCCCCTTCGAACGGCTGACACAATCATGAGTTAAGTCCCGTGCGCTGAACCCTATCACGCCGCCCCCCGGCCCGCAACCGCGTCGTTGCCGACCCTTTTCTGGGTGCGTTTCACGCATCTACACGATTGTTAAACATTCGCTTCGTTTCGGGAATCGTCCCCCGGAGGTGCCACGAACTCCTCCCGCTCGCCGGAGAACCGATCAAAAACGATCCTTCCTTGAATCCAAACGAACGGTGGGTTCGGTCGGCGCCCGTCGACTCGGACCTCGTGAGGGTCGAACTCGGTTTGCCAGTCCCTTCCGACCCATGTCCCGGCTGGAAATTGTTAAACATTCGGTTCGTTTCGGGAACCGGATTTTGCGATCACGAGATCGTCCAAAGGAACAGCGAGTTCGTTTGGGCGCGAGGATCTTGGGTTCGGTCGGCGCAATCGGGACGCGGCTGCATTGCGCAGTACCGTCGGCACTTATCCCTGAGGACGAGACCTTTTCGGGTTGCCAAGGACCGACGAGGGCGGACCCTCAACATCATCATCGAGAGAGGGCGGGGGCGTGTCCCGCAAATCGCCCCGGATTGTCCGAGAGGGATCCGAATCCGGAATTTTCGCGGCCGTTGCACACCTCGGGACCTGGCATCCTATATTCGAAACCAGAGGGGTCGTGCGGCCTCCGGGGAGGGAGTGCGAGGACGGGCGTGAGGTGTTCCAGGGAGCTGGAAGGCGATGCGAGCGCGAAGGGCGAAAAAAAACACCCCGGGGACGGGGTGTGGTGAGTTGCGCCGGCAGGAATCGAACCTACGACCTCCAGGTTATGAGCCTGGCGAGCTAACCGCTGCTCCACGGCGCAAGAGAATCATAGCACCTGGAGGATCGAAAGGAAACCCC
The DNA here is from genome assembly GCA_963708145.1 of uncultured Planctomycetaceae bacterium. Classification (GTDB taxonomy): domain Bacteria; phylum Planctomycetota; class Planctomycetia; order Isosphaerales; family Isosphaeraceae. The sequence goes on from OY970189.1 coordinate 3,588,634, forward strand.
TCCTCGAAAAATGCGAAGGGTCCGCAATGGTCCGGGCCCGGGACGGCCGATTCGGGACGCCCTCGCCAGATGCGATGGGCGGCGCGGTCGCGGCGAGCCGAAATTGGTCCCCGTGGGGCTCGATATCCCGTCGTGGGCGTCGCAAGGAGGCAGGTCATGCACCCGTCCGTCACCGCGTTCCTCGACCACCTGAAGGTCGAGCGGAACGCCTCGGCGCATACGATCCGGTCCTATGCCGAGGACCTGGCGCTGTTCGTCCGGTTCCTGGAGGAGACCCAGGGCGAGGGGGCCGACCCGACGGCGGCCGACGCCCGGCGGCTCCGCCGTTACTCGGCGTGGCTCAACGGGAAAGGGTACGCGGCGAGCACGATCGCCCGACGCCTGGCCAGCCTGCGTTCGTTCTTCCGCTACCAGAGGAGGCAGGGGGTCGTCGCCTCCGACCCGGCGGGGGGCCTGCGCAACCCGCGGCAGCCGAGCCGGCTCCCCAGCCTGCTCCGCGTCGACGAGGTGATCCGCCTGCTCGACGCGATCGCCACGTCCGAGCCCCCCGGGGTGCGAGACCGGGCGATGTTCGAGACCCTCTACGGCGGCGGCCTGCGCGTCGGCGAACTCGTCGGGCTCGATGTCGACGACATCGACTTCGACCAGGAGATGGTCCGCGTCCGGGGCAAGGGGCGCCGCGAGCGGCTCTGCCCGGTCGGCCGGATGGCCGCCTCGTGGCTCTCCCGCTGGGTCGCCCTGCGGCGCCCGAAACGACCCGACGACCCGGCCGTCTTCCTCAACCGCTTCGGCACCCGCCTGACGACCCGCAGCGTCGGCCGTCTCCTCGATGAGCACCTGCAACGCCTGGGTCTGGTCCACGACGCCAGCCCCCACACGCTCCGCCACAGCTTCGCGACTCACCTGCTCGATCGGGGGGCCGACCTCCGCAGTGTCCAGGAATTGCTCGGGCATCGGAGCCTTACATCCACCCAAGTTTACACGCATGTGACACAAGAGCGGCTCCTCGGCGTATATCAAGAGGCGCATCCCCGTGCCCGCTGAGGCGGGGGTTCGACCGGGACTGCCGGGCATGACCGGGGTCGTCCCCCGATCGTCGGCCCCCAACCCGCCCCTCCCCGCCGGGGGGGCCGGGGAGGGGGGATGATCGCCGTGCGTCGGGATCTCATCGGCCCTGCCATGAACGTGACTGGATTGCATGATGGACCAAATGCGCATTAAAGTGATCATTCGAAAGGCGACGGCGGTGTCGCCGGGTCGATCAATCGGTGACGATTCGGGAGATTTCGCGGGTCGCCGGCCCGGGCCATCTCGGGCGGCGCGGCGGGGGGCCCGCGGCGCGGGGAGGATGGCTTTTTTTGACGACATGGTGTCCATGACATAGACGTTTACTCAGAACGACGAGCCGAGCGGCCGATCGGCCGTGGCGGTGCCGACTCCGGGGGATGAGAGGGAGCCCCGGCGATCGCGAGCGGCCGCCCCCGGGGGCCACGGCTCGGGCCCGAAGATGTTGAGTACCCTCCATTTCCTCAGGGAGGACGCACCGGAGTCGTGTCCCCACGCGGGCGCATTTGACGAGAGAATGACCTCATGAGCAAAGCTCGACTCTTGATCGTGCATCCCGAGCCGTCCTCCCTGGCGCTGCTGACGTCGATGCTGATGTCGCTGGGGCACGAGATCGACGAGGCGGCCAACGACCGGATGGCGGTCCGCCTGATGGAGCGGGGCGGGGTTGACCTGATGGTGGCCGGCGTCGACCCGTCGGATGCCGACGCCCTGGAGCTGCTCGCCTACATGCGCCGCAAGCACCGCCAGGTGCCGGTGATCCTGCTCTTCCCGGCCCCCAACCCCGAGCGGACCAAGGAGGCGCTGCGGCTGGGCGCCCTGGCCGTGCTGAGGTATCCGGTCCCGGCGACCGAGCTGCGGGCCGCGGTGACGCAGGCGTTGGGGCCGCTGGCGATGCCCCCCGCCTCGCCCTCCTGCGACGGCCGGGTCGGCGGCCACCATCACCATTACCTTCATCATCAACCCGCCCCCGCCCTCGCACCCGCCCCCGGCGCGGCGCCCCGGCCGGAGCAACTGGCCCGCGAGCTGGGCATCATCGGCAGCGACCCGTCGCTGCGGCAGGCGATCGAGCTGGCGGCGACGATCGCCGTGAGCCGCGCCCCGGTCCTGATCGTCGGCGAGCCGGGGACCGGCAAGACGCTCCTGGCCCGCTCGGTCCACGCCCTCGGCTCGCGGGGCGACCAGCCGTTCGTCACCCTCGACTGCGCCGCCGGCTCCGAGGTCGCGGCGGCGCACGGCCCGCACCCGGTCGGCACCAACGGCCGCGCCGACTACGGCCTCGACTGGTCGAGCAAGCTGGCGCAGGCGCAGGGGGGGACGCTGTTCCTCGACGAGGTGGCCGTCCTGCCCGACGACTACAAGCTGCAACTGCTCCGCGCCGTGCAGGAGCGCGAGCTCGACCACCCGGCGGTCCACGCTCGACGTCCGCTTCCTGATGTCCACCGGCGAGAACCTCCTGTCGCTGGTCGAGCAGGGCAAGTTCCGCCAGGACCTCTACCACCGCATCAGCGTCGTCTGCCTGAAGCTGCCCCCGCTGCGCCACCGCGGCACCGACATCGAGGAGCTCGCCGAGTACTTCCGGGCGCGGTACGCGGTCGAGTTCGGCAAGAACGTCGTCGGCTTCACCCGCGACGCGCTCGACGTGCTGAACAAGCACGACTGGCCGGGCAACGTCCGCGAGCTCGAGGGGGTCATCCAGCGCGGCGTGGTCCTCTGCCAGGGGACGCGGATCACCTCGGGCCACCTGTCGCCGAGCCTGGGCCACGGCCGCTCGGCCCGCGCCCAGGCGATGATGTCCCGCCATCTCGTGCCGATGAGCATCCGGCCGCTGAAGGAGGCGCTCGAGGAGCCCGAGAAGAGGATCATCATCCAGGCGCTCCAGGCCCTCAACTGGAACCGCCAGGAGACCGCGCGGGTGCTCGACATCAACCGCACGACCCTCTACAAGAAGATGAAGAAGTACGGCCTGCTCGTCGACGGGCCGATCTGGGTCAACTGATCGACCCGGGCCCGAATCGACGATGAAAGGCCCGCCGGGGACCACCGCGGCGGGCCTCGGCCTTGACAGCGATCGTTGCCGATCCCGTCGAAGAGCACTCATCTCGCCCCGAATTAGTCAAAACCGAGATGCGGCCGGCCGTCTCTTCATCCGGGACTCGATCGGATCGCGCGATCCCGACCGGGACCGGAGTGGCCCGACGGTCCATGGTCGATCGACCCGGGGCCTCCCCCCGATCGTGGCGGTGGATCATGGGGCGACCGTGATCTGCGTCCGCCTCCGTCTTTCCTGCCGGACCTCTCCCGCCCGGGAGGGCGGTTCGGTGTACGTCCCGAAGGGAACCCCGCACCATGTGTCTCTCGCCCCGCCTCGCCGTGATGGCCGCGCTGATGTTGCTGGCCTCCGAAGGGGTCCAGGCGGACCCCCTTTACAATCAGGCCAACCTCGCCTCGGACCTCAGCACCGAGGGCGCCCCGATCGTCGACCCCAACCTGCACAACGCCTGGGGCATGTCGCTCAGCGGCAACAGCCCCATCTGGGTCTCCAATTCCGGGACGAACACGGCCGAGCTCTTCACGGACCCCAATGGCACGCCGACGAAGGTCAACCTCGTGATCACGACGCCTGCGGCGGGGTCCCCTCGGGGCGGCCCGTCGGGCCAGGTGAACGTCCCGGCCGGCTCCGGCTTCAACATCCCGGCGCAGGCCGGCGGCACCGTCCCGGCGGCCTTCATCTTCGCCAACCAGAACGGCACCATCTCCGCGTGGAACCCGGGCTCCGTCGGCGGGATGAACCCCGGCGTCCCCGGCACGGGCACCTCCGAGACGGTGATCGACAACGGCGCCGGCGCCAATCACGCGAGCTACACGGGGCTGGCCATCGCGAACAACGGCGGGAACACGCTCCTGTATGCCGCCAACACCGCCGCCAACGCCGTCGAGGTGTATAACTCAAGCTTCGCGAAGACGAGCCTGGCCGGCACGTTCACCGACCCCAACGCCATCGCCGGATACTCGGCCTACAACGTCCAGGCGGTCGGCACCAACCTGTTCGTCACCTACGGGGACAACGCGGCCGGGCATGGGACCGGCGGCTACGTCGACGAGTTCGCCCTGAACGGGAACTTCATCCGGCGGATCGCCACCAACGACACCCTCCACGGCCCCAGCAACGGCACGATCAACGACCCCTGGGGCGTGGCGCTGGCGCCGGCGAACTTCGGCAAGTTCGGCGGCGACCTGCTGATCGGCGACCTGCTCGACAGCAAGATCAACGCCTACAACATCTCGGGCGGCCACGCCCGTCTTCGACGGGCAGATCCAGGTCAATACGGGGACCTCGACGCCGTTCGGCCTGTGGGGCATCGCGTTCGGCAACGGCGTGACGGGCCCCTCCAACACCCTCTTCTTCACCGCCGGGATCAACGGCTATGCCGACGGCCTCTTCGGCGCCATCACGGCGGTGCCCGAGCCCGCCTCGGCCGTGCAAGCCGCGCTCGCCCTGATCGGCGGGCTCGTCGCCTGCGCGTGGCGGCGACGGCGGCTCCGCAAGGCGGGGGGCCCCACCCGGATCGCGCCGTGATGGATCGTTGGTTCGCGTGCTGACCCATGAATCAAGGCGCGGCGGCCCGTCATCGGCCGCGAATCCGACGACCTCCAGGGCCCGCCGGGGACCGCCTCGGCGGGCCCGACCATTCGGGGAACCTCGCCGCCCCGGACTCCCTTGAGGCTTGACAGCGCCCGAAACCCGAGCATAGATTGGTGCCGAAAGCGCCACGTCCCGCTCCATATCGGAATCGGACGACGTACGTTTTCGTTCATCACGGGGCTTCATCGCTCAACCCGATCTCAACGAGGTTCAGATCGCGACGACGAGGGGCTTCGGCCCGACACCGGCTTGACACCCGACGGAGGATCAGGGACGACGGTGATCCGCATTCTCCCTCGGCTTCTCTCGCGGACCTTTCCCGAGGAAGATGGGACTCGGTTCAGACCCGAAAGGAGCCTCGCACCATGCGACACCTGCCCCGCCTTTCCGCGCTGGCCGCACTGATGCTCCTGGCCCCGACGGGGGTCAAGGCGGACCCTTTCTACAACCAGACCAACCTCGTCTCGGACCTCACCACGGAGGGCGCCCCGGTCGTCGACCCCAGCCTGAAGAATCCCTGGGGGATCGCGTCCCCCCCGGGCGGGCCCTTCTGGAACGCCAACCAGGTCTCGAACAACTCCACCCTCTACGGCGTCTCCGGGAGCGTTGGGGTCACCAAGAACGCCCTCACCGTCGCGATGCCGACGGCGGGCGGCCCGCCGAGCGGCCCGACCGGCGTCATCTTCAACAGCACGGCGAGCAGCTTCCAGATCCCGGCGCCGAACAGCACCACCGTCAAGTCGTCGTTCATCTTCGACACCCTGAACGGCACCATCGCCGCGTGGAACCCGGCTCGGTCGGCGGGACGAACAACGCCATCACGATCGTCAACAACAGTGCCACTCATGCGATCTACACGGGCCTGGCCCTGGGGACGATCGGCGGGAGCCCGGTCCTCTACGCCGCCAACACGGCGGTCAACGCCATCGAGGTCTACAACGCCAGCTTCGCGAAGATCACCCCGCCCGGCAACTTCACCGACCCCAACCCCGTCGCCGGCTTCTCCGCCTACAACGTCCAGGCCATCGGCACCAACCTGTTCGTGACTTACGCGGCCAACAACGTGCGCCACGGCCCTGCCCGGAGGCTACGTCGACGAGTTCGACCAGAACGGGAACTTCATCCAGCGGATCGCCACCAACGGCCCCATCAACGACCCCTGGGGGCTGGCGTTGGCCCCCGCGTCGTTCGGCAAGTTCGGCGGCGACCTGCTCGTCGGCAATCTCTTCGACAGCAAGATCAACGCCTACAACATCTCGGGCGCGACCCCCATCTTCGACGGTCAGATCACGGTCAACACGGGGTTCGCGTCGCCGGTCGGCCTCTGGGCCCTGAACTTCGGCACCGGGGGCCCCAATAACGGCGACCCCAACACCCTCTACTTCAACGCCGGGATCAACAACCAGGCCGACGGCCTCTTCGGCGCGATCACGGCGGTGCCCGAGCCCGCCTCGGTCGTCCAGGCCGCGCTCGCCCTGCTCGGCGGGACGGCCGCCTGCGCGTGGCGTCGCCGTCGTCGCCGCAAGGCGGAAGGCCGCCCCTGATCGAAGCGGCACCGCAACTCGTCGGGACGCGGCGGGGCCGGCGCCCGCCGCGTCTCCGCGCGCGATCAGCTCTTGATGATGTCGCGGACGGTGGCCCCCGACGGGATCATCGGCAGGACGTGCTCCTGGTAGGGGACCAGAATGCCTCGGATTGCGGGCGGTCCCACCCTACGAGGGCTTAACCAATGCCAATCTGCTTGATCCAGGGGATTGGGAGGTAGTAAATCATCGGTTGGACCACCGCCAAGAGGACCCAGAGCCCGCCGAGCACGCTCGCCGACCACGAGAACCAGTCCGATGGGCGTTGCCCCGAGCCACTCACGACGAGGATCGACCAAGCCCCGACGACGGCCGCCCCACATCCCTCGGAACTGCGACTAAGGAGTATGATGGCCCCATGATACTCCCTCAAGACCTGCGGCCATCCACGGCCGATGCCGATGTCGACGAGCGTCAGGGCGGCCTGCTGCACGAGGAGGAGGAGGAAGAATACCGCGATCGCGACGAGCGCTGCGGGACCTGCCTCGCGGCAGCCTTGCCGGAGGTTCGCTCGCCGGTCAGCGAGCCAGAGGGAGATAAAGACGGCCGTCCAGCAGTAGAGCACCAGCGCAGCGATGTACTCGGCATACGCGTGATGGACCAAGGTGCGGCGCGACTCAATGGGGACGGCAGCCTTGATGACCGCCGGCGTGCCCAGGGATAAGGCGATGGCCGCCACCAGAGCGATCAGATCGAGCAGTCGAACAGGGCGTCGCGATGGCTCGCGCGGTGATGTTTCCGATGATGCGGGGGATTCGGCCATCGCTCACGCCGCCTAGCTCTTGATGATGTCGCGGACCGTCGCCCCCGACGGGATCATCGGCAGGACGTGCTCCTGGTAGGGGACCAGGACGTCGAGCACGTAGGGGCCGGGGTGGGCGATCATCTCCTTGAGGGCGTCGACCACCTCGGCCTTCTTGCGGACCTGCCGGGCCGCGACGCCGAAGCCGCGGGCGATCGCCACGAAGTCGGGGTAGGTGACCTCGGGCAGGTCCCCCTCGCCCTGGCCGATCGCCTCGGGGTGGTCGACCGGGCCGAGGTAGGTGTGCGCGCGGTTGCCCGCGTGGAAGCGGTCCTCCCACTGCACGACCATGCCGAGGTGCTGGTTGTTGAGCAGGATCACCTTGACCGGCAGGTTCTCGCAGTAGACGGTGCGCCAGCTCCTGGATGTTCATCAGGAAGCTGCCGTCGCCGTCGACGTCGACGACCAGGGCGTCGGGCCGGGCGGCCTGGGCGCCCATCGCGGCGGGCAGGCCGAAGCCCATCGAGCCGAGCCCGCCCGAGGTGATCCAGGTCCGCGGCCGGGTGAACCGGGTCCACTGCGCGGCCCACATCTGGTGCTGGCCGACGCCGGTCGTCATCACGAACTCGCCCTCGGTGAGGTTCGAGAACTGGTCGATGACGTACTGCGGCATGATCGCGTCGTCGCGCTGGTCGTAGGTCATCGGGTCGCGGGCGCGCCACGCGTCGATCTGCTTGTGCCAGTCGCGCCAGTCGCCCGGCTCGACCAGCGGGTTGAGCGCCGGCAGGAACGACTTGACGTCGGTGTTGATCGCGACGTGCGCCGCCTTGTTCTTGTTGATCTCCGAGGCGTCGATGTCGACGTGGACGATCCGGCCGTGCTTGGCGAACTCGCTGAGCTTGCCGGTGACGCGGTCGTCGAACCGGACGCCGAAGGCCAGCAGCAGGTCGGCGTCGTTGATCGCGTAGTTGGCGTAGACCGTGCCGTGCATCCCGAGCATGTTGAGCGACAGGTAATGCTCGTTGGGGATCGCGCCGAGGCCCTGCAGGGTCATGGCGACGGGGATGCCCGTCTTGGTGACGAACTCGCGGAGCTCCTCGGCGGCGTCGGAGGCGATCACGCCGCCGCCGCAGTAGATGATCGGCTTGCGGCTCGCCTTGATCGCGGCGACCGCCTCGCGGACCTTCTCGGCCGACGGCGGCGGCGGCAGGCGGTAGCCGGGCAGGTCCATCGGCACGTCGTAGTCGGGGTCGGCGACGACCGTGTTCTGGATGTCCTTGGGCACGTCGATCAGGACCGGGCCGGGCCGGCCGGTGGTGGCGATGTGGAACGCCTCCTTGACGACCCGGGCGACGTCGCGGGCGTTCTGCACGAGGTAGTGGTGCTTGGTGATCGCCCGGCAGACCTCGACCATCGGCGTCTCCTGGAAGGCGTCGGTGCCGATGACGTCGGTGGGGACCTGGCCGGTGATCGCGACGATCGGCAGCGAGTCCATCTTGGCGTCGGCCAGGCCGGTCACGAGGTTCAGCGCCCCGGGCCCGGAGGTGGCCATGACGACGCCCGGCTTGCCGCTGGCGCGGGCGTAGCCCTCGGCCGCGAAGATCCCCCCCTGCTCGTGGCGGGGCAGGATCGTGCGGATCCGGTCGCGGTAGCGGGTCAGCGCCTGGTGCATCGGCATGCTCGCCCCGCCCGGGTAGGCGAAGAGGACCTCGACGCCGTGCCGGACCAGGGACTCGACCAGCACGTCGGCTCCGGTGTACGGTCTGCGTTGCGTCGCGGTCGAGCGGTCGTCGATGGTGGCCACGTCAATCCTCTTTCCGGACCCGATATCGGTCCCAAATCCCGGCGGAGCCACAAGTCCAATGATTCTAAGGGATCGCCCCGCCCTCGGACAACCCGCGGCCCGTCCCCGGAGACGATCGACACGGCCCGTGCCCGAGGAGTTCGCCCCTCGATGATCGCAAACTGCCCTGGTCACCGGCGCCTCGGCGGGCCTGGGACGCGAGCTGGTCCGCCAGCTCGTCCGCGACCGCGGGATGACCGTCCTGGCCACCGCGCGGCGGCTCGACCGCCTCGAATCGCTGGCCGCCGAGCTCCCCGCCGGCCGCGTCGTCGTGATGGCCGGCGACCTGGCCGATCCCGACCTTCCGCGACCGGCTCTGGGAACGCGCCGAGGAGACCTTCCCCGGCGGCCTCGACCTGCTGGTCAACAACGCCGGGCTCGGCGACTACGCCGAGTTCGCCGACCAGTCGCCCGAGGCGATCCGCCGGATCATCGAGGTCAACGTGATGGCCCTGTTCGACTTGACCCAGAAGGCGATCCGCCACATGCGGGCCCGGGGGCGGGGCAGATCTTCCAGGTCTCGTCGGTGCTGGGGTTCGTCGGCCTGCCGTACTCGGCGGTGTACGTGGCGAGCAAGCACGCGGTCAACGGGCTGGTCAAGAGCCTGCGGTACGAGCTGCGCGGGACCGGCGTGCGGGTCTGGGCGGCCTGCCCGGCGCGGACCGAGAGCGAGTTCGCGCAGGTGGCGCTGGGGGATGCCGGGGCCGGCGTGCACGCCGTCCCGAAGGGGGAGCCGACCGAGAGGGTCGTCCGGCGGATCGTCCGCGGGCTCGACCGCCGGGCCGCCTTCCTGATGCCCAGCCCGACGGCCCGGGCGGTCGTGGCGCTGGCGCACTGGCTCCCCGGCCCGTTCGACTGGGCGATGCGGCGATGGTCGGCGCGGGCCTTCGGCGCCGAGATCGCGCGGGCGAAGGCCGGCGCGTCGTCTAGCCCATCGGCTCCTTGACCGAGCGGACGAAGTGGTTCCCCTTGCCCTTGGCCTTGAGCTCGGCGGCGAACGCCTCGGCGTCGGCCTTGCGGGGGTAGTCGAAGGTCGCGACGGTCCGGCCGCCGAGGTCGCAGACGGCCCAGACGACCCGCATCCGCGCGGCGGGGGCGGGCTTGGGCCGGCGCTCGGTCGGCTCCGACCGCGGCTTCCGTTCCGGGGGGGTGTTCAGGCCCAGCGCCTCGGCGGCCTCGGCGGCGGCGCGAAGCTCGTGTCGGTTCAGGGTCCGGCGTGCCATGATGGTTCGGGATCTCGGGACAGGATGGAGATGATCGCCTCTCGGAATTATCGTACACGGATGCCCGGCGGGCCCAGAGATCATCTCAGTGAGGACCATCCGGACCGCGATGCCGGGGGGCGACCTCGTCCCGGACCCAGGCGCGGAACGAGCGAATCCAGTTCGTCTCGTCGGTCGTGCCAATCTGTTGCAGGAATCGATCCACCTCCCCGGGGAGCAGGAAGGGGAGGTTGAGGCTCCGGTCGCTGCTCGCGTAAGTACCATCCTCGTGGAGCAGGAGGATGCTGAGCACTTCTCCGTCGTGATGCCAGATCTCGGGCACCCCGAGCGCGGCGTAGATCTTCAGGCGATCCAGCAGGCCGTGCGTGATCTCGATCTCGACCGCCAGGTCGGGGGGCGGATCGATCATCAGGTCGACTTCCCTCTTGCCGCGGACCAGGGTCTCGTTCCGAATCCAGTAGCATTCGTCGGGCTCCAAGCCCTTCTGTTCGATCTGTTTTCGGAACGTCGTCGAGCCTGCACTCTCGATCGGGATGTCGAGCTCTTCGGTGGCAGTCTCGATCAGCGCCCGATCCGCTTCTTGAAACGTTCGTGAGGCTGAGATGGCGACATCAGTTCGAGGCTCCCCCGATCGTAGGTGAGGTGGATGTGCTGATCGCCGAGGTTCTCGACGAGCGCTTCATACGTCTCCCACCGGATGTTCCTCAGGAGGAGGCGCGTCTCGCCTTCCAGCGTCCGGGCCGGGGGTGAGGGGGCGATGGCCATGCGTCGGGTCTCCTTGACGAGGGATTCGATTCAGAGCGACCGCGAGGTGAGCTCGGCGGGGAGGCGGTAGAGGATGGCGGTCTCGACCGGCTCGAAGCCGAGCGACTGGTAGAGCGCCAGGGCGGGGGCGTTGGCCTCTCGGGTCTGGACGGCGGCGGCGGCGACCATCTCGGAGCGGGCCTTGCGGAGGATCTCGGCGACGAGGTGCCGGCCGTAGCCGCGGCGGCGATGGTCGGGATCGACCTCCATGGCGATCAGGCCGATCCGCGAGCGGCCGTCGCCGCGGCCGAAGTCGTCCATGTCCCAGGTCGTCGCCCGCGCCAGGGGCACGCCGTCGGCCTTGCCCACGAGCTGGTATCGCGTCGGGTGGTGACCGCCGATGGCCAGCGCCTCCCACCAGTCGGCCGGCATCGCGTCCTCGTCGACCTCCAGGCGCGCCTGGCGGCGGAGCAGGGGGGCCTTGGGGTCGCGGACCTCGGGGCCCGACAGGTCGGCCTCGAGCAGGACGGTCGTGCTGACCGGCTCGTAGCCGCAGGAGGCCACGGCGCGGTGGAAGGCGGCGTGCGCCGAGAGGATGCCCGCCCATTCGCTGCCGCCGTAGAGGCCCCAGTAGAACGGGTTGAGCGGCGCCTGGCCCCCGGCGTAGAGGACCGAGGCGCCTCGGCGGCGGAGGTAGCGCTCGGCCTCGACGACCAGGCCGCGCCCGACCTCGCCGTCCTCGGCCTCGTCCGGGTCGATCACGAGCATGGCGACCGTCCCGAGCGCCGCGTTCAGCCGCAGGGGGGTGCCGGCGGGGTCGTCGGGCCCGAAGCCCGCGTGCGCGAAGGCGACGACCCGGCCGTCGCGCTCGGCGACGATCAGGCCGTCCGACTCGAAGTGCGGCCTCGAGATGACGTGCGCGTCGAACTCCGGGCCGCTCAGGGGGCGGACCGTCCCCACCTCGGGGACGCCCCGATTCCAGAGGTCGGCCAGCGCGGGCGGGTCGCCGTTGCGGAAGGAGCGAAAGTGCGTCACCGGTCCATCTTCGCGGGAAGCCAATGCGATGATCCGAGCCGCGAGGACCGGGAGAGTCGCCCCTCGGCATCGGGAGACGATCGGGCTCAGACGACGTCCACCAGCACGTCTCGGCCCTCGACCTTCACCTGGTAGACCGCCTGCGTCAGCTTCGAGCCGAGCGGCGTCTTGCCCGTCTTGACGTCGAACTGCCAGCCGTGCCAGGGGCAGGTCACGAGCGCCCCTTCGAGGCACCCTTCGGCCAGCGGCCCCCCCTGATGCGGGCAGATCCCGTCGATCGCCGAGATCTCCCCGTCGACGTTGAACAGGGCGTAGATCCGCCCCTCGTGCTCGACCTCCTTGGAGGCCCCCGGCGGGAGCTCGTCCAACGTCGCCATCTTCACGAAACCCGGCATTCGAAAGCGTCCTCCGACCGTGCGATGGCATCGGGCCCCGGCGCGGGTGCCGGGACGACTTGCTATTTTTCAGTCTAACAGAAGCGTCAACTCGCGCGTACTGGGCCGGGACGAAGGGCGACCGCCCGCCTACACTACGGGTCGGATTCGAGACGGTCGGCCGCCCGGCGGCTCGGGGCGGGGCAGGATGGGGACGGGCGTGGGGGCGTATGACCTGATCGTGGTCGGCGGGGGCATGGGGGGGCTGGCGACCGCCGCCCTCGCGCGCCGGGCCGGGCTGCGCGTGGCGCTGCTGGAGGCGCACACCACGCTCGGCGGCTGCGCGGGCTATTTCGGCCGCGGGTCGTACACCTTCGACGCCGGCGCGACGGCCCTGATGGGCCTGGGGGCGGGCGAGCCGGTCGGCGACCTGCTCCGCGTCGTGGGCGTCGCGTTCCTCGCCGAGACGGCGCGGAGCTACCGCGTCCTCCTGCCCGACCGCACCCTCGACATCGTCCCCGACGCGGCTGTCTTCGAGCGGGCCTCGGCCGCCGCGTTCCCGCGGAACGTCCGGGCCCAACGGGACTTCTGGAGGCTCCAGGCGGCGGTCGGCTCGTCCCTGCTGCGGTCGGCGGGGCGGGTGCCCCGCCTGCCGGTGCGGACGGCGGGCGACCTGGTGTACGACCTCCGCATCCTGGGCCCGGCGGGCGTCCTGGCCGCCTCGTCCTGGGCGGTGACCGTCCGCGACGTGCTCCGCCTGCTGGGGCTCGACGGCGATATCCCGTTCCGATCGCTGGTCGCGATGCTGTTGCAGGACACCGCGCAGGCGGGCCCGGAGACGGTCCCGTTCGCCAACGCCGCCGCGTGCCTCCAGGCGTATCGGCTCGGGATGAGCCGGCCCCGGGGCGGGATGCGGGCCCTGGTCGAGGGGCTCGGCGGACGGTTCGCCGCGCTCGGCGGCGACCTCCGGATGGCCACCAAGGTCGATCGGGTCGTGCCGATCGGCGGCGGGGGGTTCGAGGTCGTCACCCGGCGTCGCGATCGATTGGCCGCCCGGCAGGTGGCCTTGAACCTCCCGCTCGACCTGGCCGCCGCGCTGCTCGGGCGCACGCTCGAAGGCCGCCTCGGACGTCGGAGCGGCGCTCGCGGGCCGCCTGGAGTGCCTTCACCGGCTACGTCGCGATCGACCGCTCGGCGGTCCCCGACGACGCCCCGCTGTTCCACCATGTCCTCCAGGATTACGACCGGCCGATCCACGACGGCAACAACGTGCTCGTCTCGCTCTCGCCCGCGGGCGACGACGGCTACGGCCCGCCGGGGTCCGCGTCGCGACGCTGTCGACGCACACCGCGCCCGGCGACTGGGCCGGGCTCGACCGCGCCTCCTACGACGCGAAGAAGGCCGAGTATCGCGATCGGTTGCTCGCGGCCCTGGGCCGCGCCCTGCCCGACGCGACGGGCCACTTGGTCCATGAGGAGTTCGCCTCGCCGCGCAGCTTCGAGCGCTACACCCGACGCGCCCGGGGCGCGGTCGGCGGCCCTCCGGTCTCGCGGCTCAACAGCAACTTGCTGGCCGTCGACGCCGACGTCCTCGGCCCCGGCCTCTGGGTCGTCGGCGATTCCGTCTTCCCCGGCCAGGGGACGATGGCCACCGTACTGTCGGCCATCCGGGTCGTCGAGCGGATCACCGGCCTCTCCTGGTCCGCCCTGCGCGCGAATCCGGGCCCGCCGACTGACGGCCCGCCCGGCCTGGATTGAGTTTTGTCCCACCGACGGCGTGCAAGGCCCGCCGGCGCGGGGTATCCTGGTGGGAGTCGTCCCCGGGCCGCCCCAGCATCGTCACCGAGGAGTCCCGCTCCATGACCTGCGCCCCGCTTCGCGCCCTCGTCCTCGGCCTGGCGGCCGGGGCCTTCCCGCTCGCGGTCGCGACCGCGGCCGGGGGCGACGAGACCGGCTTCGTGCCCCTGTTCGACGGCAAGACGCTCGACGGCTGGAAGAAGGTCGGCGGCGGGGCGACCTACCGCATCGAGGGGGACACGATCGTCGGCGAGTCCGGGCCCGGGCCCAACACGTTCCTGCGGACCGAGACGACCTACGGCGACTTCATCTTCAAGGTCGAGGTCAAGCTCGACGACCCGAGCAACTCGGGCCTCCAGTTCCGCAGCCACGAACGGGTCGAGAAGAACGGCAACGTCCGCGTCTTCGGCTACCAGGCCGAGGTCGACCCGTCGGACCGCTCCTGGTCGGGCGGCATCTACGACGAGGCCCGCCGCGGCTGGCTGTTCGACCTCGACGGCCATCCCGAGATGCAGAAGGCGTTCAAGCTCGACGGCTGGAACGCCTACGTCATCGAGGCCCGCGGCCCGCACCTGAAGGTCACGCTCAACGGCGTCCCGTGCGGCGACATCCTCGACACGATGGACCTGGAAGGCTTCCTCGCGCTCCAGGTCCACGCCGTCAAGCCTCCCACCAAGGGCCGCATCCGGTGGAGGAACATCCTCCTGAAGGACCTCGGCCGGAGCGAGTGGAAGCCGCTCTGGGACGGCAAGACCCTGGAGGGCTGGAAGACGATCGGCGAAGGCCACTGGGCGATCGAGGACGGCGCCATCCACGGGACCAAGTCGGCGGGCGAGAAGCGGAGCGGCCACCTGATCACGCGGGACTCCTACGGCGACTTCGCCGTGCGGCTCAAGTACAAGGACGAGAAGGGCAACAGCGGGCTCTACTTCCGCGCCGAGGAAGAGGGGTCCGACGGCGGCGTGAAGGGCATCCAGGCCGACATCGGCCCCGGCGACGAGACCGGCGGCCTGTACGAGGCCGGCGGCCGCGGCTGGCTCGCCCGGAGCCGAGCCGCAGAAGGACCCGAAGGCCCCCGCCTCGAAGGTCGTCAAGCCCGTCAAGCCGGGCGACTGGAACGAGCTGGCGGTGATCGCGCTGGGCGACCGGATCGTCGTCCGCGTCAACGGGATCAAGACCGCCGAGGTCCGCGACGAGAGGGCACGCGGCCGGGGGCACTTCGCCCTCCAACTGCACGGCGGGAAGGACATGGACGTCCGGTTCAAGGACATCGAAGTCGTGGCGCTCGACGGCGGGCGTCGCGGCGAGTGACGCCGGCGATTACCCTCATCGACGACCCCCATCCTCCATCGAGAAAGGTCACTCATGGCATCGTCACGCAACCTCACCCGTCGTCACTTCCTCGCGACCGGCGCCGCGACGCTGGCCGTGCCCACGATCCTCCCCCGCTCGGTGTTCGGGGCCAACGAGGCGATCGTCGCCGGCTTCATCGGCGTCGCCAACCAGGGGACGCCCAACCTCAAGAACTTCGTCGCCAAGGGCGCGAAGGTCGGCGCGGTCTGCGACGTCGATCGGAAGCACCTGGCCGCGGCCGTGAAGCTCGCCGAGGACCAGGGGAGCAGGGCCGAGGCCTTCGGCGACTATCGCAAGCTGCTCGATCGCAAGGATATCGACGTCGTGGTCGTCACCACCCCCGACCACTGGCACGCCCTGCCGACGATCCACGCCTGCGAGGCGGGCAAGGACGTCTACTGCGAGAAGCCGCTGTCGCTGACGGTCGTCGAGGGCCGCAAGATGGTCGAGGCGGCGCGGAAGAACGACCGGATCGTCCAGACCGGGTCGCAGCAGAGGTCGTCGCGGAACTTCCAGGAGGCCGTCGCGCTCGTCCGCTCGGGGAAGATCGGCAAGGTCCAGGACGATCCGGATCGGCATCCCGCTCGGTCAACCTCAAGGGCGAGGTCGTCCCCGACTCGGCCCCGCCCCCCGAGCTCGACTATGACTTCTGGCTCGGCCCGGCGCCGAAGCGGCCGTACAACGCGCAGCACGTCCATTACAACTTCCGCTTCTTCTGGGACTACTCCGGCGGCCAGATGACCAACTTCGGGGCCCACGACGTCGACATCGCGCAGTGGGCCCTCGGCATGGACGACTCCGGCCCGGTGGCCGTCGAGGCGGTCGTCACCTTCGACCCGCAGAAGCGATTCGAGGTGCCGGCCAGCGGCCGGATCACCTACCGGTACGACAACGGCGTGACGATGGTCATCGGCCAGGCCCAGAAGGACATCATCGGCGGCTGCACCTTCATCGGCTCGGAGGGGACGCTCCACGTCGACCGCAAGAAGCTGGCCAGCACGCCCGAGGACATCACCAAGGAACGTCTCGATCCCCCCGAAGGAGATGCACGTCCCCGCGAACCACCACAAGAACTTCCTGGACTGCGTCAAGAGCCGCAAGCGCCCGGTCGCCGACGTCGAGATCGGCCACCGCTCCGCGACGGCCTGCCACCTGGGCAACATCTCGGCCCGCCTCGGCCGCAAGGTCCGCTGGGACCCGTCGGCCGAGCAGGTCGTCGGCGACGACCAGGCCGCCGCGATGCTCTCGCGCCCCTACCGCTCGCCCTGGACGATCTGAGCCGGTCCCCCGCGAACCTTCGCGCCCGGCGACCGGGGATCAATCCCGGTCGTCGGGCGTGCCCTCACCCGCTCGTCCTCCCCTCCTCGGGGTCGAGATAGGCCGTGTACTTGTCGGGGCGGCCGAACGACCGCTCGACGGGGTACTTGATCCCGGCCAGCGCGAGCTTCTCGCGCAGCGAGCCGGACAGGTCGACCTGGCAGACGTCGGCCAGGCGGAGCAGGAGCCAGAGGCAGTCGGCCAGCTCGTGCGCAGCGCGCGGCGGTGCTCGGCGTCCTCCATCCGTGAGCGGATCTCCTCGTTCGTCCGGTAGCGGAAGTGCTCCAGCACCTCGCCCACCTCGCAGGCCAGCGCGACGCCCAGGTCCTTGGGGTGGTGGAACTGCTCCCAGTCCCTCTCCCTTGAGAACGCGCGGACCCACTCCTTCAGCTCGCCGAGCGTGATCTGCTGGTCGCTCATCGCCGCCCCCGTCCGATGTCCGGAATTCCTGGAGGATTCAGAGAGTTACTACAGTACAGCTCGCCATACTTCCGCCGCAGCGACTCGACGAGCGGGCGGTGGTCGGGGGGCGAGCCGGTCGCGTGCTCGATCAGGAGGGCCGAGTGGTAGCGGTGGCCCTGGCGGTGGACCTTCTCGCGGAGCCAGTCGAGCAGGCCGCCGAACCGCCCGCGCGCGAAGGCGCCGTCCAGGTCGCCGAGGTCGTCGCGGGCCGTGGCGAAGAGCTGCGCGGCGAACAGGTTGCCGAGCGTGTAGGTCGGGAAGTAGCCGACCAGGCCGGCGGCCCAGTGGATGTCCTGGAGGCAGCCCTCGCCGTCGTCCCGGGGCGCCACGCCGAGATACCGCTCATAGGCATCGTTCCAGGCGCCGGGCAGGTCGCCGACCGCCAGGTCGCCGGCCAGCAGGGCCCGTTCCAGCTCGAACCGCACCAGGATGTGCAGGTTGTACGTGACCTCGTCCGCCTCGACGCGGATCGTCGAGGGGGCGACGTGGTTGATCGCGAAGTGGAGCGCCTCCACGTCGACGTCGTGCAAGGCGTCGTGGAAGAGCCGCCGCGCCAGCGGGTAGAAGTGGGCCCAGAACGGCCGGCCCCGGCCGACGGCGTTCTCCCACAGGCGCGACTGCGACTCGTGGACCCCGAGCGAGACCGCCTCGCCCATCGGCGTGCCGTGGTGCTCGGGGTCGAGGCCCTGGTCGTAGAGGCCGTGGCCGGCCTCGTGCAGGATGCCGAACAGGGCGCCCGAGAAGTCGGCCGGGTCGTACCGGGTGGTGATCCGGCAGTCGCCCGGCCCGATCCCGGTGCAGAACGGGTGCGCGGTGGTGTCGAGCCGGCCCCCCTCGAAGTCGAACCCGATGGCGCCGGCGACCATCTCGCCGAAGATCCGCTGCCGGTCGACCGGATACCCCCGCCGCAGGACCGACAGATCGGGCCGGAGGCGGCTCCCCAGGATCGCCGAGACCAGCGGCACCAGCTCGCCGCGGAGGGCCTCGAACAGGGCCGCCAGGTCGGCGGATCGGGCACCGGGCTCGTACTCGTCGAGCAGCGTGTCATAGTCGGCGGGCCCGCCGCCGAGGCACTCGGCCTCGCGCCGCTTGAGGGCCGAAGATCGTTTCGAGCCAGGGCCGGAATCGGGCGAAATCCTTGGCCTTGCGGGCGTCGACCCACTCCTGCTGCGCGACCGACGTGGTGCGGGCCAGCTCCTCGACCAGAGACCGGGGCAGGCGGGTGTGGCGGTCGTAGGAGCGTCGGATCTCGCGGACGTTGACGGCGGCCGGCGACGTCGGCGTCGGCGACCAGGCCGGTCCCCTCCACCGCGGCGAGCAGCTCGCCGACCCTCGGGTCGGTCGCCCTCTCGTGATGCAGCCCGGCCAGGAGGGCCATCTGGTTGCCCCGGTGCTCCGCCCCGCCGCGGGGCATGTACGTCTGCTCGTCCCAGCCCAGCAGCGCCGAGCACGAGGCCAGCAGCGCCCGCTCGCGGGTGCGACGGATCAGCTCGCCGTAGGCTTCGTCCGGTCTCATGGCGACTCGCTCACCTCCCCCTCGGCCCACAATCCGGTCACATCCAGCCCGGCCCATTCTACCGCCGGGCGGCCGAAATCGTTGCTGATCCCCCGATCCTGTCCTAATCTTGACCGACGGGGGACACTCCGGACGGAGGAGGGCCCTGGCCCGTCGCCGCGGGCCCGGAGGCGGGTATGCGAGCTTGCACGTCCATGACGCCGGACCCCACGACCCGACCCGACGAAGGCCGGAGACCGGACCACGCCGGGTGCCGCGGCGGCGGCGAGCCCGAGCTGATCCTGCTGGTCGAGGACAGCCCGACCCAGGCCCTCCGCACCCAGGTCGTGCTCGAGGAGGCGGGTTGGCGGGTCGTGGTCTGCCCCGACGGGGCCTCGGCGCCGGCCGTCGCCGCGGCCACGACGCCCGACCTGATCCTGCTCGACATCCACCTGCCGGGCCTGAGCGGGCTGGAGGTCGCCGACCGGCTCAAGGCCGACCCCGTCCTGGGCGGCATCCCGATCATCTTCCTGACCAGCGTCTACGAGGAATTCGAGGACGTCGTCCGCGGCCTCGACCAGGGGGCCGACGACTACATCCTCAAGGCGGTCCGCGACGAGATGCTCATCGCGCGGGTTCGCGCCAACCTGCGGGCCAAGCGCACCCAGCGCGAGCTCGCCCGGCTCGCGCGGCTGCTGCTGTCGGTCAACCGGATCGGCAGCCAGCTCGCCGGCATCCTCGACCTGCCCGCGCTGCTCGACTCCGCCTGCCGGCTGCTGCACGAGGAGATCGACGGCGCCTCGGTCAACGTCTACCTGGCGATCGGCGGCGAGCTCGTCCTGTCGTCGGCCGCCGGGCCGTTCGCCGGGGCCCTGCTGGCCGACCCGCCCCGGCTCCCCCGCGACGGCGACAGCCTCGTCGCGGCCTGCGCCCGCGAGGGGCGGATGCTCCAGGCGTCCCTGCCGGCCGACGACCCGCGCTCGCACCTCCGCGAGGCGTGGGTCCGCTCGATCGTCGCGCTGCCGCTGTCGGCGGCGGGCGAGGCGGCCGGGGCCCTGGAGATCGCCGGCGCCTCGCCGCTGGCGCTCGACGAGACCGACAGGCTGGTCGTGGGCACGGTCGCCGACATGCTCGGCGTCGGCGTCCACAACCTCCGCCTCTTCCGGAGGATGGAGGACCTCGCGATGTCGGACGGCCTGACCGGCCTGAGGAACCGCCGCGCGATCCTCGCCAACCTCGACGGGGAGTGGTCGCGGGTCCGGCGTCACGGGCGCCCCCTGGCGGTGATCAGCATGGACATCGACTTCTTCAAGGCGATCAACGACGGCCACGGCCACGCCGCGGGCGACGGGGCGATCAAGGCGGTCGGCGACGTGCTCCGCCGCGAGGTCCGCCGCGAGGACTTCGCCGGGCGGCTCGGCGGCGACGAGTTCCTCGTCGTCCTGCCCGACACCGACCGCGCCGGCGCCCTCGAGCTCGCCGAACGCATCCGCGCCGCGGCCGAGGGCCTCGCGATCGACAGCCTCGGCTCCGGCCCCCCGATCGCCCTGACGCTCAGCCTCGGCGTGGCGAGCTGGCCCGAGGCCGAGGCGCACACGCCCGACGAGCTGCTGCGGGCGAGCGACCAGGCCCTCTATCGCGCCAAGGCCTCCGGCCGGAACCGCGCGTCCGCCTGATCCACGTCACGTCACGGCGGCGGGAACCCGGGAGGCAACGACTCGACCTCCGCCGGCGCGGCGGGTGGAGGGGGGAGGTCGGCCGGGGCTCGCCGAGGAGGATACGTCCGGGCGGCGCCCCTCGACGTCCCGCACCATCGAGGCGGTGGTGCGGTGGATATGCTCGTCGATCAGGCCGAGGGGGTGGTTGGAGTCCGGCCTGGCGTCCGAGGAGGAGGAGATCGTCCTGCCCTCGACCGGCACGGGCGCGGGGGGCGGCTCGACCTCGACCAGCGGGGGCGGGGCGACCGGGGCCGGCGCGGCGGCGGCCGGCGCGGCAGGAGGGCCCGCGGCGGGCTGGCAGCCTGCGGACCAGGCCACGGCCGCCAGCAGCGGCACGGACGACAGGCGGGCGATGGGCGTTCGCATGGTCGGCGATCGGCTCCGTCCGGGGACTCGGGGATTGTCCCGCTCCGGGTGGCTCGTCGCGATGCGGCGGGCATCATATCCGAGATCCCGACGCGGGCAACGGCAGAATTCTCGGGCCGCGGGACCATCGCTCCTCGAACTTGGCCTTGCCCTCCGCGGCGTTTCTGGCACACTCGGCCGCCGCGCGGCCCGACGTGGTGCCGTCGCGACGACGACCCACCCCGCCCCATCCCCGCTCGGGAGGCCGAGACGCATGGCCGGAGCCGCCCCCCCCCGCA
Source organism: uncultured Planctomycetaceae bacterium (assembly GCA_963708145.1). GTDB lineage: Bacteria > Planctomycetota > Planctomycetia > Isosphaerales > Isosphaeraceae. The sequence goes on from OY970189.1 coordinate 3,609,674, forward strand.
AGCGACGCCGGATCTGGAAGGCCCTGGCCCTCGCGCCCCTCGTGCCCGCCGCCGTCGTCGCCGCGCTCCCCCGGCTGCTGAGCACCGCCCCCGCGCGGGGCCCCTCGTGGCGATCGCCAATCGGGCGCTGTCGCCGTCTCGGGTCGAGGTCGGATCGATCGCCCTGTCGTGGACGGGCCCGACCCGGCTGTCGGGCCTGGCGCTGCACGACCCGACCGGCAAGCGGGTCGTCGCCGTCTCGGAGGCGACCCTCGACCGCGGCCTGCTCGCGCTCCTGCTCGACCGCCGGCACCTCGGGACGCTGACCCTGGACGGCGCCGCGTTCGACGTCGAAAGGAGGGCCGACGGCTCGATCGACCTGCTCGACGCCTTCGCCGGGCACGCTCAACCGAAGCCCGCGCCGGAGGCCCCGTCGGGCCGAAGCCCCGAGGTGCCCGCGATCACCGTGAGGGTCGTCCGGGGCTCGCTCACGCTCCGCAGCCCCGAGCTGCCCGACCCCATCGCCGCCGACCGCCTCGACCTGGCCGTGCAGGTCCCGGCCTCGCCCGGGGCCGCGACCCTGATCCTCACGCTGGAGCAAGGGACCGGGGCCGAGACGGCGGGCCTGGCGATCGACGGCCGGTACGACCTGCACGGCGCGACGGGCGACCTGAGCCTGACGGTGACGGGGCGCCGCTGGCCGTGGTCGGTGGACGCCTCGGGGGTGGTGGCGCGGGGAAGGCTCGACGGCCGCCTCGTCGCGACGAGGGGCGCGGGCCGGTGGGGCCTGTCGGGCGACGCGAGGCTGCTCGACCTCGTCGCGGGGGGCCGGCGCTGGCGGGCGACCGCCTGCGGCTCGACCGCGTCGCCGCGGCCTGGGAGGTCGGCCAGGCGCTCGCGGGCGTGGACGGTCCGTCGCCTGGAAATGACCAGCCCGGTCGCCACGATCGGCGCCGAGGGGCGCTGACGGAGCAGCCCGGGGCATCGGCCCGGATCGAGGGAAGGGTCGACCTCGCCGCGCTGGCCCAGCAGCTCCCGCACGCCCTGCGGCTCCGCGACGGCCTGTCTCTGGAACGGGGCGAGGCCCGCGCCCGCGCCGTCCTGAAGACCGAGGCCGACGGCCAGAGGTACGAGGTCGAGGCCGCGCTCTCCGACCTCGTCGCCCGCGAGCAGGGCCGGACGATCACCCTCCGCAGCCCGGCCGCCCTGTCGGCCCTCCTGTCGCGGAGGTCCGAGGTCCTCCGCGTCGATCGGCTCGCGGCGAAGGCCGACTTCCTCGACCTCACCGGGGCGGGCGACTTCGACCGCGGGGTCGCGGTCCGGGGCACCCTCGACCTGGCCGCCCTCCAGGCGCAGCTCCGCGACCTGGTCAAATTCGGCGGCCTCGTCATGTCGGGCCGGGGTCGCTTCGCGGCCGATTACCGCCGGGTCGACGCGCGCTACGCCGCCCGGATGGCCATCGAGTTCCGCAAGCTCGACCTCCGAGGGCTGACCGCCGGCCCGATCCTCCGCGACCTCGCGCGGGCCGACGCGGTCCTCCACGGGCCCGCCGTCGCCCCCGGCCTGCCGTGCGGCTGGACCGAGGCCACGCTCCACCTGAAGTCCGACCCGACCGCCGCGAGCCTGTCGGCCACCGCGCGCGACGGGGCCCTGATCCTCGCGGCGACCGCCTCGACGGCGCTCTCGCTGGGCGGGTCCGACGCCCTCGCCTCGGCGAAGGTCGCGGGCCGATGGGCCGACGGCGCCCTCGACCTCGACGACCTCCGCCTCGCCCTGCGGCCCTCGGCGCCGAATCCGACCGCCGGCTCGCTCGACCTGGCGATGAAGGGCCGGTACGACCGCGCGATGGGCGTGCTGACGCTCGTGCCCCTGCCGTGGACCGGGTCCCCGCCGGTCGTCCTGGCCCCGCTGGGCCTGAAGGTCTCCGGGCTGGGCAAGCCCGGGGCGGGCCCGAAGGTCGAGGGGTCGGTGGTCGGCGACCTCGCCGCGCTCGACCGCCTGCTCGTCCTGGCGACGGGAGGGGCCCCGATCGGGCTGGCGGGCACCTGGAACGGCAACCTCGCGACCCGCCCGGACCCCGACGGCCGGCTCCGGTTCGAGATCAACCTCGGCTCTCCCGACCTGTCGCTCGCCGACTCCACCGGCCGGGGACGTCGGCCCGAAGGCCCGTTCGGGGCGGCGTTCTCGGGCTGGTATCGGTCCGACGCCGACCGGCTCGACGTCGAGAACCTGACCGTGGGGACGCGCTACGCCGTGGTCTTCGCCTCCGGGCGGCTCGACGAGCCGGGGGGCCGTCGCGTGGCCGACCTGAAGGGGAGCCTGGCGCCGAACTGGACCACGCTCAAGGCGCTGGTCGCCTCGGCGGTCGAGCCGGGGGCGACCGTGCAGGGGAGCCCGGCCCGCGCCTTCCGCGTCCGCGGGCCGCTCTCGGGCGGGGGGACGGCCGCGATCCTCCGCGGCCTCGACGCCGAGGTCGGGGTCGACCTGGTCGAGTTCAAGGCGTTCGGCATGACGCTCGGCGCGACCCCCCTGGTCGCGCGGTGCGGCGGGGGCCGTCTGGTCATCGAACCCATCCAGACCACGCTCAACAACGGCCGCGTCGACCTCCGGCCCGAGGTCCGGCTCGACGACCCGAAGGGGCCGTGGCTGGCGCTGGCGCCGGGGTCGGCGATCGCGGGGGCCGAGATCAACGACGAGGTCACGCGGCGGGTGCTCGCCTTCGTCGCCCCGGTGCTCCAGGACGCCACCGCGGCCCACGGCAAGGTCTCGGCCGACTTCCGGCAGGCCGAGTTCCCGATCGGGGGCGACGCGGGCCGCACCGCGACGGTCATCGGCCAGGTCGCCTTCGACGGCGTCGAGTTCGGCGCCGGGCCGATGGCGGCCGACCTGCTCGGGATGGTCGGCCATCGCCGCGCGACGACCGTGCGGCTCCAGCAGCCGGTCCAGCTCGCCATCGCCGCCGGCCGGATCAACCAGAGCGGCCTGGTGATCCCCGTCGGCCGCGCCGCGCCGATCGTGGTCCGGGGCTCGGTCGGCTTCGACCAGACCCTCGCCCTCCGCGCCGACGTGCCGGTCACCCCCGCGATGCTCGGCATGAAGGCCGCCCCCGGCGATGCCTTCGGCGACGGCACCACCGTCGCCATCCCCATCGGCGGCACGCTGTCGCGCCCGACCATCGACCAGCGCGCCCTGAAGGTCGCGCTCGGCAAGGCGGGCGAGACCCTCCTCAAGAACGGGGCCGCCGACAAGGCGGTCGACCTGCTCAAGCGCCTCTCCCGCGAGGCCAAGGCCAATCGCCCCGGCCCGGTCCGACCCTGATACCGACCGCCGAAGCACCCCGGATTGCCTAGCCCCCGGCGACACGAAGCATGGAACCAAACTCATCCATTCGGATGATTTGTGTTCAAAACATCAATTCGGTTCGTTCGGCAGCGGCGACGGGGGACGGCCGGGGAACGAGGTCGCCGGGTGATTCGGCTTCCGAAGGGATGACGACGAGGCCGATTTGCACGGCGCCAGGCGCCCCGACGCGGCATGATCGTCCGTTCGGCCTCCGGGTTGAGTTCGTTCGTGCGGGGCGTCGAGGTCGTTTTGGCGCGGCCGTCGAGTTCGTTCGGGCACGGCCGTCGAGTTCGTTCGGGCCCGGCCTTGGGTTCGTTCGGCGCCCTCCTCCTCTTCGCAGGGTGAGCACTGCCCACCTCCGCATCCCGTTCAGATTCAGGATATTAGGGATGGCTGGCGGTGCCCATCCTGCGAAGAGGACGAGATCCGTTCGGTTGGTATGAAAAAGAGAAGTCCCCGCGACGATGGACGTGTCCCGACATCGCTGTCGAGCAGCAAGTTGGTATGCGGGCTCCCCGTCACCGGGGGCTCCAGGTCGGGGTGCGCGTCGCCCGGGGCCAGATTCGTTCACGGGCTCGAAGCACCAAACCGAAAACGGCCTCAGTTCGCCGCGGGGACGGGCCCAGCATACGCCACTCGGCCCCATTTTTCATGGGTCGGGGTGCCGCGAAGCGGCATGGCGGATTCGTTCGGCGCCGGCTGACGAGTTCGTTCGGGCGCCGGCTGACGAGTTCGTTCGGGCGCGGCGTCGAGTTCGTTCGCGCCGGCCGTTCGGTTCGTTCGGCGCCCGGGTCGAGTTCGTTTTGGCGCGGCGGTCGAGTTCGTTCGCGCCGGCCGTCGAGTTGGTTCGGGCACGCATCCGGACGGCCGACGGCTTCCGGATCAAACGTGATCGAAACCTCAATTCGGTTCCTCTGAAAGTCCCCAGTTCCGGGGTCGCGTGCTTGCACGCACTTTCATGGGGTCGGGCGAGCCTTCCGAGGGTCATGACCGTTCGTTCGGCAGGGGCGCATGGCCGCGATCGTCGCGGTCGGACCGGGGTCGATTCGAATTACCAAGGAGCCGTCGGCCGTTCGGACCGCATATCCTTATCATCGGGCCCGGACGCCGCGGCGTCCTGCCGATCCGGATGATGGCCGGATCGGCGAGGCGCCCCGGCCACTCGGCCGCCAGCCACCCGGGGCCGAGATCGTGTGCAGCTTCACCTCGTCCCCACGCTCCCTCTGCGTGGGAACGAGGGTTCACCGGGTGCGGTCACGGGATCTGGTCGATCTGGGCCAAGGTCCGGTGTGGCCGGGGCCCAGCCCGCGGAGCGGGCGTGCCCCGGGGCCATCGTCCGCGAACCGGGGCACGCCCGCTCCGCGGGCTGGGCCCCGGCCACACCGAACGCACCGAGCGACCAGAAAGAAAGACCGCACCCGGTTCAACGGGCTCAGCGCCAGTCGGGGGTGCCGATCCAGTTGGCGCGGGGCAGATTGAGCGGGCGGCTGTTCTTCCCATCGTCGTCCATGAATGCGATCCGTGGGTTGGACTTCCTGGAATCGAGGAACTTCTCGCCCTTCTCGTCCCGTTGCCAGTCCTCCATCTTGTATGCCAGTGACTTGCCGCCTGGCGACCAGCAGAAGCAGTCGGGTGCCGTGTCGTTCTCCTCCTGGAGCAGCCGGCGACGGCCGCTGCCGTCGATGTTGATGACCCACAGGCTATCCTCGCCGCGCTCCTGGTGCAGGTAGGCGACCCGCCGGCTGTCGGGCGAGGAGCGAGGATAGACGTTCAGGCCCTCGTCCTCCGTCAGCCGGCGCTGATCGGTGCCGTCGGGGCGCATCGAGGTAGAGATGGTAGCCGCTGCCGTGCGGCGAGTGGCGGTCGGAGACCGTCACGAGCCACCGGCCGTCGGGCGACCAGTCGTCGACCTCGTCGGTCTCGGGGATCGGCAACCTGGTGGCGCCCGAGCCGTCGGCGTTGAGCCGCCAGGTCTCGTCCCGCCTGTTGTCGTCGTTCGGTTTCGACAGCCCCTTCGTCACGATGATCTGCTTGCCGTCGGGCGACCAGGACGCGACCCCGCCGAAGTCGGCGATCCGGCGCTCCTCCCCCTTGCCCTCGGAGTCGAGCGTCCAGAGGCCCAGGGATCTGCCCGAGCTGGCGGGGCAGAAGCGGTGGCGGTTCGAATTGACGGATGGCCGTCGCGGGGATTGCAAGCAAGACGCGACCGGGGTAGCATCGGGCGAGTGGCCCTGACAATTGTCGTTCGGCTTCGCGGGCCGACCCCTCTTATTGAGGACCATGACCGATGGCCAGGCTTCATCGCCCCTCTCTCGATGCGACTGGTGCCCGATCAACGAGGAGCGCAATGAGTGCCCGCCGATGGGGTCTGCTGGGGATCTGGTGCCTGGCCGTGGGGGGCGCGGGCCTCGGCCGGCTGGCGATCCTGGAGACGGCCGAGCGCGACGCGGCGCGTTTCGAGTCCGAGGGGCCTGACTGTAGCAACGAACCGGAGCTGCGTGCAATCCGTGCCGACGGCGACTTGATCCGGCCGCTTCATCCCAGGAAGAGGCCGGCGCAGCCGGGAGACTGGCTCGACGAGCATTTCGAGCCGGGGCAGTCGTTCCATTCCTATCACGGCGAGGACCCGAACCGGCCGACCGACCGGCTCACGACGTTCTACATCCAGCCGCTCGCGGACTTCAGCCCGACACAGATGAGGCTCGTGCAGGCGACGGCCGAGCTGCTCGGGCGCTGGTACAGCGTGCCGGTGAAGATACTCGACCCGATCCGGCTCGACCCAATTCCCGATCAGGCGCGGCACGTCAGTCCGAGGCACGGTGGAGTGCAGCTTTTGACGGGGTATCTACTGGACCGGCTCAGAGGACTGCGCCCCGACGACGCCGTAGCGGTGCTGGCGCTGACGCCCCTGGACCTCTGGCCGGACAAACCGGGCTTTGACCATGTGATCGGCCAGGCGTCGCTCCATGACCGCGTCGGCGTCTGGTCGCTTTTTCGCATGGGCGACCCCGAGACCGAGTACGAGACCTGCCTGCGCCGGACATTGAAGACCGCCGTCCATGAGTCGGGACATATGTTCGGCATCCGGCACTGCATCGCCTACGAATGCGGTATGAATGGCTCGAACCACAAGGAGGAGGGGGATGTCCGACCGATGTGGTTCTGTGCCGACGACGAGATGAAAGTCTGGTGGGCGTTTGGGGCCGATCCCGCGCGGCGCTATGAGCAGCTCATCGCCTTCGCCGACGCCCACGGTCTTGCCCCCGAGGCACGCGTCTGGCGAGCCTCGGCCAGGGCACTGCGGCGGACCGCGGACGCGGACCTCGATCGTGGGAGGCTTCTTGGCACCACACGATCGAGGTGAAGGCGCCCCAGTCCCTGGCCCGAGCTTCGAAAGCGGCGCATCCCGGCACCAAGCCTCCAAGGGTCAGACCCAGTCTCTTCGACGGTAGGCACGGTCCGGCCACGCAGCGGCCACGGGGCACGAGGGGATGGTTCGGCCGAGCGCTTACGGCGGGAAAACCGGTTTCTTCAGGGTGAGGCGGGCCCGGGGGCGACGGGCCTTGCGGCCGGGGGGATGATCCGATCTGATGGGCGGGCGTCCTGCGGCGCCCCGACGATCGGCCGACGGGCCCGATTCCCCCGAGATCCACGATCCATCCATGTTCGACCTCACCGCGATCCAGGCCGCTTTGGCCGAGTTCGGCCTCGACGGCTGGCTGCTCTGCGACTTCCGCGGGAGCAACGTCCTCGCCCGCCGCGTGCTCGACCTGGAAGGCCATCCGACCGGCACGCGGCGGTTCTTCTACCTGATCCCGGCGCGGGGCGCGCCGAGGAAGCTCGTCCACCGGATCGAGGCCGGCGCGCTCGACCACCTGCCCGGCGAGGCCACCGTCTACCTCCGCTGGCAGGAGCTCGAGGCGGGCGTGGCGTCGCTCGTGTCGGGCCTCGGGCGGGTGGCGATGGAATACTCGCCCCGCAACGCGAACCCCTACATCGCCAAGGTCGACGCGGGGACGGTCGAGCTGGTCCGGGGGTGCGGTGTGGAGGTCGTCCCCTCCGGCGACCTGATCCAGACCTTCGAGGCCACCTGGGACGACGACCAGTGGCTCATGCATCGGCAGGCCGAGGCGATCACCACCTCGGCCTACGACGTCGCGTGGTCGTTGATCGCCGAGCGGACGCGGGGGGGCGGCACGGTCGGCGAGGCCGAGGTGCAGGCCGCGATCCTCGCCCACTTCCGCCGCCACGGCCTGACGACCGACACCCCGCCGATCGTCGCCGCCGGCCCGCACAGCGGCGACCCGCACTACGAGCCCGACCCCGAGGCCGACACCCCGATCCGCGCGGGCGACTTCGTCCTGATCGACCTGTGGGCCAAGCTCGACCGCCCTCGCGCCGTCTACAGCGACCTGACCCGCGTCGGATTCGTCGGCGAGACGGTCCCCGCCCGCTACGAGGAGGTCTTCCGGATCGTCGCCGGGGCGCGCGACGCGGCGATCGCGCGGGTGCGCGACGCCTTCGCCGCCGGCCGCCCCGTGCGCGGCTGGGAGGTGGATGACGCCGCCCGCCGCGTGATCGACGAGGCCGGCTACGGCCCCGCGTTCGTCCACCGCACCGGGCACAGCATCGGCCAGGAGGACCACGGCAACGGCGCCAACATGGACAACCTCGAGACGCACGACGAGCGGCTCGTCCTCAGGAGGGCGTGCTTCTCGGTCGAGCCCGGCATCTACCTGCCCGAGTTCGGAATCCGCAGCGAGGTCAACGTGTTCGTCGACGCCGCCGGGCAAATCCATGTGACGGGGGGGTTACAGACCGAGGTTCTGGCCGTCCTGGCCGTGAAGTAGCCGTGCTGGTAGGGTCCGCTCCGCGGACCGGCCCATCTGAACTTGATACGACCGCCGATCGACTCATGGATTCCATGTCTGCAACGTCAGGCTCGCGATGGCCGTCCGCGCGGCGTTGGAGGTCAGGTCGATCGTCCCGCTCTCCGAGGGCCTGGCGTAGGCGCCCGTGCCCTCGTAAAGCCGCTGGGTCTCCTCGTGATAGACGGCGCCGTGCGCGGACGGGTGGGGTTTTCCGGGGTCCTGGTTGCTGAATGCGATGAAGATGGTCCCCTTCGGGCCCCGGAGCCGCAACGTGTCGGGGCCCATGTAATCCCCGAATTCGTCGACGCTCTCGTCCCAGGTGCCCCGGACCTCGCCGAGTGCGCCGAGTTGACCGGAGACCGGCGTCGATGTGGTCGAGGAGCCGTCGTCGTTCATATTCGTGGTCGCCGCGTGATTGTTGACGGTGAGCGTGCCGTCGAGCACCAGCGGGGCCGCGACCGCCGCGGGCACCGCATGAGCCGCGACGACGTGGGCCTTCGTCAGGAGTTTCCTGGGCTCGAGGGCATCGAACTGGAGGGAATGGACGTTCCTCATCCCTGCACCTCCTCCTGAGGTCGGCCGACTCGGCTCTCTCCACTGTAGGACGGGCGCAAGCCCACCGTCTTCATCGGATGACCGCCGACGCGGACTTGAGCGATTCTGCGGATTCGATCGGGGCCGCGAGGGACAGCCGATCCCGGCGCGGCCGCCGATGGCCTCCGGGGGCCGTTCGCGTTAAGATGGCGATCATGGAACCGACGGCAATCCCGACTCAGAACATGAGCCCCGAGGCGAGTGCTGAAAGGGAGCCTCGCATCGTCCGGACGCCCGGCACGTACGGCGGCAAGCCCCGCATTGCCGGACATCGCATCACGGTCAAGCACGTGGTCATCGACCACCAGCGTGGGGAGATGAGCCCGGACGAGATCGTTTCCGCTTGTCCGAGTCTCACCCTTTCCGACGTGTACGCGGCCCTCGCCTACTACCACGACCACCGGGCCGAGATCGATGCGGACATCCGGGCCGACGACGAGCATTGGGCCGAAGTCGAACGCCAGGACCCCGGCCGTCTCATCGATAGGCTGAGGCAACCCGGGATCGGCTCCTGAACCCTTTCCCGCTCCCGGAGACGTGACGGATGGCTGCGTGGTTCACCGTCTACTGTTCCCGCTCGGTGGACCGTGTGACCACCGCGGATATCTTGGCCGCAATCGAGAGCTGGGATTTTCATACTTCAGCCGAGGGGTACGGGATCGACGATGGTGAGGCAGTGGATCGGGCACTCACATCCTTGAAGCTTGAACCGGACGCCGGGGGCGGCGTGCGGTTCCGTCTCACTTATGATCCTCCGGGACGTCGGCCGATCCTGATCCAAGTTCATTCGGACCCCGAAGTCATCGCGGAGGTGAGGGACGAGGCGGAGGAACTGCTTGACGAGGCTCGCGGGCAGGGAGTCGAGCGGATTCGGACGCACCTGGGTTCGATGGTCGAGGTGGTGGCGGTCGAACTCGGGTGGAGTCAAATGGAGGAAATGGGGGTCGTCTTCGCCGCGATGATGTCGGAGTACCTGGCCATCGTTGGCGGCGGGCTGGTCCGGGACCCGCAGGATGTCTGGTGGGCGGTGGAAGATCACGTTCCAGTCCGGCTCGCCGAGCCTGAGTAGGGCCTGACCTCGACTACCCAGCTAGTTAGACTCTACCCTATCTGACAAATGCCGCGGGCCGCCGACATCGTGGGTTTCGGAGGAGCGTGGTTTGCCGGATACACACGCAACGCTCAGTTCAGCGCATCCCGGTAGTTCCACGGCATCCAACGCTCAGGGCACGCGGCCAGCACCTCGGCGTGCTGCTGCAACTCGGTCAGAAGGCGGAAGGGGTCAGGAGCCGTTGTTCCATCCGCGAGGCCTTCTCACGGCCGGGGCTGTGATCGGGATGGCAGGAGCTCGGACACGGCGGCGGTCATGGCGCGGACGCCGGTGCGGATGGTCGGCTCGGGGTCGGGGTAGTACAGGGCCGAGTGGAGCGAGGGGAGCGGCTCCGTCTTGGCGCGGGCCATGCGCTCGGCGGGGACGGAGCCCAGGCGGAACATGAAGATCGGGACGCCCCCCTGGCTGTAGAGGCCGAAGTCCTCGGCGCCCATGACGGGCTCGATCTCCTTGAGGTTCGCCTCGCCCAGGGCGCGGACAGCGCCGGGACGACCCGCGAGACGAGGGCCGGCGTGTTGATCGTCGGCGGCGTCCCCTCGACCAGGGTGACGGTCGGCTCGGGGGCCCGGTGGATCTGGGCCAGGCCCGAGGCGCGGCGCTTGATGCCGTCGATGATCAGGTCGCGGACGTCGTCGCGGTAGTAGCGGATCGTCATCTGCATCTTCACTTCGTTGGGGATGATGTTGTGCTTGGTCCCCCCCTGGATCGAGCCGACCGTCACCACGGCCGGGTGGACCGGGTCGACCTCGCGGCTGACGATCGTCTGGAAGTCGAGGATCGCCAGGGCGGCCAGGACGATCGGGTCGGCCGTCGTGTGCGGCGCGGCGCCGTGGCCGCCTCGGCCGCGGATGGTCACGTCCACCGAGGCCGAGCCGGCCAGCGTCGGGCCCGAGGTGTAGCCGACCACGCCGGCCGGCAGGTCGTTGCTGACGTGCAAGGCCAGCGCGAAGTCGGGCTTGGGGAAGCGGGTGTAGAGGCCGTCCTTGAGCATCTCCGAGGCGCCGCCGATCGCCTCCTCGGCGGGCTGGCCGATCAGGACCGCCGTGCCCGACCAGCGGTCCCTGTGCGACGACAGCCACCGCGCCGTGCCGACCAGGCAGGTCATGTGGACGTCGTGGCCGCAGGCGTGCATCACGCGGACCGTCTTGCCGTTCGGGTCGGTCGCGGTCGCCGTGCTCGCGTAGGGCAGCCCGGTCTGCTCGGCGACGGGCAGCGCGTCGAGGTCGGCGCGGACCAGGACGGTCGGGCCCGGGCCGTTCTTGATCACGCCGACGACCCCGAGCTTGCCGACGCCCGTCGTGACCTCGGCCCCCGCCCGTCGCAGCTCCTCGGCGATCCGGCGGCCGGTCTCGACCTCCTGGTTCGAGAGCTCGGGGTGGGTGTGGAGGTGGCGATACAGGCCGACGAGGTCGTCAAGCTGCCCGCGGAGCCAGCCGTCGTCCGCGGCCGTCTCGGCCGCGACGGCGAGGCCGGGGACCATCAGGACGGCCAGGGCGAGCCAGGGGCGGAGGCGGGGCATGGCGGGCTCCTCTGCGATGGCAGATGGCAGGATGCTGGATTTCAAATTTGAAATTCAAATTTGAAATTTTCAATATAAAAAACCGGACTCGATGACCGTGCACGGGACGATCGGGGGCGGGGTCAGTCGAGGCCCATCTGCTTGTTGAAGGCGATGGCCTTGGCGTGCTCGGCCTCGGCGATCCGGCCGCAGCGCTGGTAGATGACCGACAGCGCGGTGTAGCTGAAGGTGTCGTCGGGCTCGAGCTCGACGACCTTCTTGGCGTGGGCGATGGCCCGGTCGGCCTCGGCGATGTCGGCGTAGAGCTTGGCGAGCATGCCGTGGCCGATGGCGAAGGCCGGGTCGACCGCCACGGCCTCCTCCAGCTTGGCGATGGCCGCCGGCTTGTCGCCCCGGTCGCGCAGGTCGACGGCCTGGTCGTACAGTTCGTTCGCGGTCGGCATGGGAGTCGGTCCCGGTCGGGTGTCGCAGGGGACGGTCACGCGGGCCCCCATTATAGGACACGGCGCGGCGGTCCCACCAGTTCGGCGCCCCGGGGACGGGGCGGTCCGGGATGATGCCGCCGGCAGGATCCGCCCGGCCCGACGGCGCCGGGAGGCTCCGGCGCCCGCCGGATCGGGGCAATCGCGCCCTAGAGTAGAGAGGAAGGGGGCCGGCGGTGCGCCCCGCGCGTCGGGTTCGATCGTTCGAGGTCGTCACGAGTTCCGTCTATCGCCCGTCCGGAGGAGGCTGCATGATCGAGAGGACCGCGAAGGACCGGCGCCGCATCGTCGCCTGGTCGGCCGTCGGCCTGACGATGGTCTGGGCCTGGATCGCGACCATCGTCTGGCTGGACCTCGGGCTGTTCGACTGGCTGGGCGTCGACTTCGCCCTGTTCTCGACCGGCGTGAAGCTCTTCGCGGAGGGCCGGCCGGCGGCGATCTTCGACCTGCCGGTGCTCCGCGCCGAGGTGAAGCCGTTCCTGGACTACATCTACGTCGTGCCCGAGCAGATCGCGTGCGGGCCGATCCCGCACCAGGCGGTGACGTTCGCGTGGTACGTCGCCGTTCGCGTTCGGCTCGCCGCCGCTGGGCTACCTGTCGTGGGCCGCGATGAACCTGGCGGTCGCCGCCCACGTCGTCCACCGGCTGGTCGCGCGACTGCCCGAGCCCTCCTGGGCGATGACGGCGCTGATCCTGACGTTCTTCCCGCTGGCCTACACCGTGTTCGTGGGCCAGCCGATCATCATCATGCTGTTCGCCTTCACGCAGGCGTACCTCGCGTGGGAGCGCGGCCGCGACTTCGAGGCGGGGCTGTGGTGCGGCGTGCTCTCGCTGAAGATCCAGTACCCGGTCTTCGTGACGCTCGTCCTGATGGCCAAGGGCCGGTGGCGGGCGGTGGCGGGGGTGGCGACCACGACGGCGGCCATCTTCCTCAGCTCGTGGGCCGTCTACGGCACCAGGGGGATGCTCGCCTTCCTGCGGACCATGAGGGAGCTGTCGGGCTTCCGCACCGTCCACCCGTTCACCTGCCCCCAGCAGATGATCAACTGGCGCGGCCTGCTGGTGAACGTCCTGCCGTCGTGGACGACCGAGGCGCAGGGCATGATCCTGACGATCGTCCTGTCGCTGCTGACGGCGAGCACGCTGGTGGTCATCTGGCGAGGGCCGTGGAACCCGACCGGGCCGCGGTTCGCCTCGCAGATGCTGGGCACGATGCTGGTGACGATGCTCGCCAACTTCCACAACCACATCCACGGCGCCACGCTGCTGCTGGTGCCCGCGCTGGCGGTGATGGCGCGCGTGGGGATGCCCCCCACGCTGGGCGGGATCATGCGGGCCGTCGCTCTATGCGCCGATCCTCGCGCTCGGCTTCACCTTCCGGGCCGAGTACGTCACCTTCCTCATGATCGGCCTGATGGCCGCGGCGCTGGCGACGATCGTCGCCGCGGAGCTGTCGCCCGAGAGCGTCTCGCGGTCGATCCTGATCGAGAGGAAGCAGGTCGTCGCCCGGTTCGAGCGCCGGATGCCCTCCATCACGGAGAGCGTGCGGCTCGCCTGGAGGTCCGCCCGCGAGGTGGGGCCGACTCGCGCCGACGGGCCCTGAACGATCGAGGCCCGGCATCGGTCGGCGATGCAGCGAGACGGGCGGCGCGGGCCTCCTTTCCGGGGCCCGCGCCGCCCTTTCTTCGACGGCGGTCGTCGGCCGGCCCGCGTCACATGACGGGCGGATAGACGCCGTAAGAGTACGGGAGCAGGGGGGCCACCGGGGCGCCGTAGGTGCCCACGCCGTAGATGCCGCGGTTGGAGAACGCGGGTCGGTAGACCCGGTAGCCGCCGGAGCCTGCCCGGTATCGCGGGCGCACGACGGCGCGGCCGAAGCCGTATCGGCGGACGCCGCCCCCCCGTCGCCATCGCGCCGCCTCGGCGGGCCGCGACGAGGCGACGATCACCGCCAGCCCGGCCAGCGCCAGGGCCAGTCGCCTGAGGGTCCCGCGTCTCGGATTGGTGCCTCGTTTCATCGGTCGATCCTTTCTGGGTCCGGCCAGCGCGGACATCCGGGAGCCCTCCGGCCCGAGCCGGGGGCCCCGATAAGCCCACCCTCTCGCTCGGCCTCGACGGGTCGATCCTCCCCCCGAACGATAGGATAAAAAGGAAACCCGATCCCCGATAGACGTTGGGCCCGGCGCCCGGACGGCGGCCCGTGACCATGTGCTCCGTCCCGGCGACGCATATAATAGCCTGGTTCGCCGCGGGCGCGGGCGAGGGCCGCGGAAGGCCCTCGGGCGGGGGAATGCTCGCGGTTGGGGGTCGGCCGGCAGGCAGGACGGCGGAAGCATGGCGATGCGCGCGGTGTCGAAGGAAGCGATGCGGTGGGACCTGGCCGCCGAGTCGATCGTGGTCAAGATCCGCTGGTTCGGGGTCGTCATGGGGTACGTCCTGGTCCAGACCCGGACGGGGCTCCACAACCCGTCGGCGGTCCGGGCCTTCCTCGCGCTGGGCGCGGGGTACGCCGCGCTCGACCTGGCGTTCTACCGGATGGGCGAGGTCGTCCTGAAGCGGTGGCCCCTGTTCGTCTCCTTGATGGAGACGGTCTTCATCGCCCTGCTCTGCTACCACGACACGGGGATGGCCAGCCCGTTCCGGTGGTACTACCTGCTCTCGTTGATCTGCTGCGCGATCCGATACCGGCCGGCGGTGGCGTGGATCACGCTCGGACTGCACGGCCTGAGCTACCTGTCGCTGGGCGCCGCGGTGGGGGCGGGCCGCGACGGGATCTCGGGCTGGCCCTGGACGCTGGCGATCATGGCCTGGGTCACCTGGGCGAGCTCGGCGCTGGCGACGCTGCTCAAGAGCACCGGCGCGCGCCTGGAGCAGTTGAACGCCGAGCTCGAGGCGCACCGCGACGACCTGGAGCGCCGCGTCGCCGAGCGGACGGCCGCGCTGCGGGCGTCGCAGGCCCGCGGCATCCAGCAGGAGAAGATGGCCGCCTTCGGCCTGCTGGCGGCGGGCATCGCGCACGAGGTCGGCAACCCTCTGGCCGCGCTCAGCTCGCTGATCCAGATGCTCCGCCGCCGCGGCGCCGACGCCTACACCGCCGAGAAGCTGGAGCTGGCCTCCGGCCAGCTCGTCCGCATCCAGAGGACGATCCGCGAGCTGGTCGACTTCTCGCGGCCCGCCTCGACGGCGGTCGTCCGGGTCCGCGTGGCCGAGGTGGTCGAGGAGGCGGTCGGGATCGCCAAGTACTATCAGCGCACCAAGCAGAGGGCGATCACGACCGCCGTCCCGGCCGATCTCCCTCCCTTGCGGGCCGTGCGCGACCACCTGACGCAGGTCGTGCTCAACCTGGTCCTCAACGCGATCGACGCGACCGAGACCGACGGCCGGATTCGTCCTGTCGGCCCGCGCCGAGGGGGGCTGGGTCGAGCTGGCGATCGAGGACGACGGCCGGGGGATCGCCGAGCCCGACCGCGCCTCGCCTGTTCCGGCCGTTCTTCACGACCAAGCCGCACGGCACCGGGCTGGGCCTGTTCGTCAGCCGCCAGATGATCGAGGAGATGGGGGGGAGCCTGGGTTATCAGCCGGGTCCGGGCCGCGGCTCGACGTTCACCGTCCGCCTGCCCGCCGGGCGCCCCGGCCCCGTCGCGGCGGCGGCGCCGGTCGGCGCGGGGCAGGGGGCCGCATCATGAGCCGGGCCGCCGCGCGTCCTCATCCCCCGAAGCCCGCCGCGACCGCCGAGAAGGGCCGCATCCTGGTCGTCGACGACGAGGAGGTGATCGCCTCGACGCTCCAGGAGTTCCTCCAGGGCGAGGGGTACGAGGTCGGCACGGCCGGCGACGCTCCCCTCGGCGCTGGCCCTGGCCGGGCGGCTCGAGCCCGACGTGGCGCTGTGCGACGTCCAGTTGCCCGGCCCCGACGGGCTGGAGCTGCTCGACCGCCTGCTCCAGGTCCGCCCCGAGACGATGGTCGTGATGATCACCGCGTTCGCCACCGTCGAGAACGCCATCGCGGCCTTCCACCGCGGGGCGCACGACTACCTGATGAAGCCGGTGAACTTCGAGGAGCTGCTGGCCAAGCTCGACCGCCTGATGGCCTATCGCCGCCTCCGCCTGGAGAACCAGGCGCTGCGGCGGCAACTGCACGCGGGGGACGACCCCGACAGCCTCGTCGGCCAGGCGCCGGCGATGCGGGCGGTCAAGACGCTGATCGCCAAGGTGGGGCCGACGCGGAGCAACGTGCTGATCGTCGGCGAGTCGGGCACCGGCAAGGAGCTCGTGGCCCGCGCCCTGCACGCCGTCGGCGCGGGGCCCGACGCGGCCTTCCTGGCGATCAACTGCGCGGCGATCCCGCACGACCTGCTGGAGAACCAGCTCTTCGGCCACGTCCGCGGCGCGTTCACCGGCGCCGACCGCGACCACGCCGGGCTGTTCGTCGCGGCGGGGCGCGGGACCGTCTTCCTCGACGAGATCGGCGAGCTGCCGCCGGCCACGCAGGCGAAGCTGCTCCGCGCCATCGAGAACAAGGAGGTGCTGCCGATCGGCGCGACCCGCCCGCTGGCCGTCGAGGCGAGGGTGGTCGCGGCCACCAACAAGGACCTCCCCGCCGAGGTCGCCGCCCACCGCTTCCGCGCCGACCTGTACTACCGGCTCAACGTCGTCACGATCGCGATGCCCCCGCTCCGCGACCGCCGCGACGACATCCCCGCGCTGGTCTCGGCGCTGCTGGCGAGGCATTCGCGACAGCTCGGCAAGAGGGTCGACGGCGTCGACAACGCCACGATGCGGGGGCTGATGGCCGCCCCGTGGAAGGGGAACGTCCGCGAGCTGGACAACGCGCTGGAACGGGCCGTGATCCTGGGCGAGGGGCCGATCCTGACCCCCCACGACTTCCCCCCCGGGCTGATCGCCGACGCCGACCCGGCCGCCGCCTCGCCCGACGACCTCCGCGCGGCCGTGCGCGACTACGAGCGGCAGCACATCCGTCGCGTCCTGGAGCAGTCGGCCGACGACAAGAGGGAGGCCGCGCGCCGGCTCGGGCTGGGCCTCTCGTCGCTCTATCGCAAGCTCGAAGAACTCGGCCTCCGCCCGTCGTAGGGCCGGGGGATGGTCGGGAGGACCAGGCCCATGCGCTGCACTCGCTGCGACCGCCCGGCGGTCCCTCAGGCCGTCGGCCTGTCTCGCGACGGACTCGTGGTCTTCGGGTGGTGCCTCGACTGCCTGCGGGACGGCGGCTGCACCCAGGTCGAGGTCGCCCGCACGGCCCGGGGCGACGCGACGCTCCGGCTCCCCGACCCCGCGACGGCCGAGGTGCCCCCGTCGCGGGACGGCGGGGGCGGACGGCGGTCCGTCGCGATCGTCGCCCGCCTGCTGGCCGGCTGGGCGGGCCTGCTGATCGCGGCCGGCGCGGGGCTGCTCTGGGCCCGCGCCCCTCGCGACGCGAGCCCGTTCGGCAACGGCACCCCGGCATTGCTGATCGGCGGCGGCGTGGCCACGGCGGCGACCGCGCTGCTGATCCGGTCGCTCGGGACCGGCCGCCCCCCGCATCGGCCCCGGTCCGGGCCCCGGCTCGTCGTGTGGGGATCGCTCCTGATCGCCCGCGGGATCTCGTCCGCGCTGCGGTGATCGGCGACGGGGCCGGAGGGCCCGTGTGGCCATTTTTCGGCCCGAATCGGGGCGATTCCCCGTAAATTTTCCTAAAGTCCCGACGCCGGTTGCGACGCGGGCGCCGCCGCCCGGATTCGACGGAAAAAATTCCGCGATATCGACTTGACCTCCCTTGCGGATCGGGGTATGACACCGCCTCGTCTTCTCCCCGTTCTCGGTCGCGCCAGCTCGAATCCACATCGCGGAGTCGTCGAAGCCCCGAGACGAGCGGGTGAAGCAGCCGCCGCCCTCCGTGGCCGTGGCTCGTGCGAAGCACCGGAATTCGGTCCCCCCGCCCCGGGGATAGGGCAGTGAACCGTCGCCAGGGAAGTCGGCGGTGGTCCCCGCGGTCGGCGAAAGGAGGTCGCGTTGGGAAGGCTCAGAACGCTTACGACCCTCTTGATCCTCGGCGCTGGGGGGGCGGCCACGGACGGCGCACCCCCGGATCGCGAAGCCCCGCCCGGCGACGGCGGCGCCGACCGCCCGCCCCGGTCCCCCCGGTCAAGTACCTCGAGGCCGGGGCCCGGCTGTTCAACAACGGGCAATACGCCCTGGCCGGCAAGTACCTCTCGGCCGCGCAGATGTATCGCGACCAGCTCACGGTCAGCGAGCAGACGGTCCTCGACGCCTACCTGAAGGAGATGACCCGGGTGCCCGCCGACGGCGCCGTCGCGCCGGCCGGCGCCGCACCGCCCCGGCATCGCGGCCCCGGCCGAGGCCGCCGGCGGCGTCGCCGTCGCCACCGGCCGCCGCGCCGGTCGCGACGCCGTCGCAGGCCGCCCCGGCCGCCGGCCCCGGCCCCGGCCGCCCGGCGCCGCCGCAGGCCGCCCCGGTGCCCGCCGCGCGCCGGTCAACGACCCGAGGGGCAAGAACGCCGACAGCAAGCAGACGGCGCGGTGGCTCCTCCAGTCGGCCCGCGAGCAGATCGCCCGGGGCAACTACGACGAGGCGGCGAAGCTCCTCGGCGCAGGCCCGCGGCATGAACATCAAGTGGGGCCTGTTCGACGACACGCCCGACAAGGTGGCCGAGGCGCTCGAGAAGGCGCGGCCCAAGGCGATCGCGGCGACGGCCAAGGACGGCTCGCTGCCGCACAACCGCGCCACGGCCAAGGCCCGGCTGAAGGAGGCCCGCACGCTGCTGGCCAGCAACCAGTACGAGCAGGCCGAGGCGGTCGCCCTCGACGTCAAGTCGTGGGGCCTGAGCTACGGCATGTTCGAGGAGAACCCGGAGAAGGTCGCCGCCGCCGCCGCGCCCTGCGACGCCGCGACGCGCTGCGCAAGGAGAAGGCCAAGGACCAGCCGAGCCAGGGCATCTACGAGATCCTGGTCCAGGAGTCGCGGCAGTTGATGGCCAAGGGCCAGTTCGACCAGGCCGAGGCAGAAGGCGCGCGAGGCGCAGCGGATGAACGTCGTCCCGGCGCTGACGGCCGACCGGGCCGAGACCGTCCTGCACGACCTGGCGATGGCCCGCGCGTCGCAGCAGCCGGCCGACCGCCGTCGCCGCGACGGCCGTCGCCGCCGCCGGCGGCCGCCGAGCCCGCCGAGCCGGCCAGCGCCGTCGCCGAGCGCGAGGCCAACGACCTGGTCGCCAGGGGCGACACCGAGGGCGCCGCGCGCCAAGTTCGCCGAGGTCGGAGCGGCTCCGGGCCCAGGAGGCGGGCGTGCCGGCCGCCGCGTCGCCGAGCGACCCGGCCGTCCAACGCGTCGAGGGCGAGGGTGCGGCCATCGGCCTGACGGCGCCCGGCGACCCGGCCCCGGCCCCCGCCCCGGCCGAGCCGGCGGCCCCGGCCCAGCCGGCGGCCCCGGCCAGCCGCGGCGAGCAACTGCTCTCCGACGCCCGCAGCCTCTACACCGGCGGCAACTACCCGGCCGCCCGCCAGGCGGCCGCAGGAGGCCAAGGCGGCCGGCGGCGTCGACGCGCAGGCCGACGACCTGATCGCGCAGATCGCGCTGGCCGAGCAGGGCGGGGCCCTGGGCCTCTACGAGGCGGCGCTCGACGCCGTCCGCAAGGGCGACCACGCCCGCGCCCGCGGGCTGCTGACGGAGATCACCGCCTCCGGCGGCCTCGACGAGGGCCTCCAGCAGAAGGCGCAGGACCTGCTCGCGAAGCTGCCGCAGGAGGGGGCCGGCAAGGCCACCGCCACCGACCTGCCGCAGGCGATGGACGCCGACGCCCTGGCCGCGCAGAAGCTCAACGCCGAGGTCGGCACCAAGATCGCCGAGGCCCGCCGGTTCCAGGAGATCGACCCCGACAAGGCGATCGGCATCTACGAGCAGACGCTCAAGGCGGTCCAGGCCGCCGACATCCCCGAGTCGGCCCGC
Source organism: uncultured Planctomycetaceae bacterium (assembly GCA_963708145.1). GTDB lineage: Bacteria > Planctomycetota > Planctomycetia > Isosphaerales > Isosphaeraceae. Next base: position 3,629,533 of record OY970189.1, read on the forward strand.
CGCACCATGTCGCGGCGGCTGGAGGTCGCCATCGAGCTGGCCAGGAAGGACAAGGTCGCCTTCGAGGCCAAGATGAAGGACAAGGCCCTCCGCGCCGAGATCGAGACCAAGAGGCTCCGCATCCTCGAGGCCGACAAGGCCAAGAAGGACCGCATGAAGGAGATGATGGACAAGGCGACCACCGCCTACGCCGAGGGCAAGCTCGCCGAGGCCGAGGCGTTCGCCAAGCGCGCCGAGGAGATCGACCCCAACGACATCACCGCCACCATCCTCGCCTACAAGGCCAAGATGGAACGGCGCTACAAGCGCGACCTGGAGAGCAAGGACGCTGAAGGACGAGGGGGCCGTGGACCGCCTTCGCGGAGGTCGATCGCGCCGCGGTCGCCGACCCCGAGGTCCAGCTCCACGGCATCGCGTACCCGAAGAACTTCAAGGACCTGACCCGCGACCGGCGGCGGATGAACGCGATGCTCGAGCCGAAGCGCGACCCCAAGACGCTCGCCATCGAGGCCAAGCTGAAGGACCCCGTCTCGCTGAACATGAGCGGCCAGCCGCTGGCCGAGGCGGTCGGCTTCCTGTCCAACTACACCGGGATCAACATCATCCTCGACCCGAAGGCGCTGGCCGAGGCCGACATCACCACCTCGACCCCGGTGAACCTGGTGACCACCACGCCGATCTCGCTCAAGTCGGCGCTGAAGCTGATCCTGCAAGCCGCTCGGGCTGAACTACCGGATCGACGACGAGGTGCTGCTGATCACCAGCCCGCAGTCGTCGCAGGCCGACGTGTACCCGGCAGACCTACTACGTCGGCGACCTGATCACGCCGCCGCACAGGACGCCGGCCAACCCGCACAACCCGCTGGAGACGGTCAACCCGACCGCGTCGTCGTCGACGAACAACCCGATGCAGGCGATGCAGACGATGTCGATCTCCAACGGGGCGACCTCGGTCGTCGGCAACGGGCCGTCGGCCTCGAGGGGCGAGCGCCCCGACCACGACATGACCCCGCTGATCCAGCTCATCACCGCGTCGATCGCCCCCGGCACCTGGCGGGTCTACGACCCGAAGACCAACTCCGACGTGTCGGCGGCCTACGGCATGGGCGGCGGCTTCGGCGGCGGCGACGCGGGCGGCCTCGACACGGCCAACCCGATCGGCTCGATCACGCCGTTCTTCCTGAGCATCAGCCTGATCATCCGCCACACGGCCGAGATCCACGACCAGGTCGCCGACCTGCTCCGCCAGCTCCGCAGGCTCCAGGACCTCCAGGTCTCGATCGAGGTCCGGTTCATCACCCTCAACGACAGCTTCTTCGAGTCGATCTCGGTCGACTTCGACTTCGACATCCGCTCGAAGTCGGTCGGCAAGAAGAGCACCTTCGCCTTCCCCAACCCGGCGCAGCAGGTCGTCCCGATCGCCGGGCACCCCCGGCTCGCTCAGACCACCACCACCGGCACCTCCACGGCCGGCGGCCAGCGGCATCGGCGCCACGACCGCCGGCGGCACGGGCGGCAGCACGACCAGCGGCGGCCTGGGCGGCAGCACGGGGAGCCTGGGCGGCTCGTCCGGCGGCATCGGCGGTATCGCCGGCGGCACCACCGGCGGCGGCGGCAGCACGGCCGGCGGCGGCCAAAGCCCGGTCTACATCGTCAACCCGTTCCGCGACTACACGCTGGGCAACCGGCTGCCGGTCACCGTCGGCACCAACGGCGCCGGGCATCGGCAACTTCACCCCCGACCTGGTCGATCCCGTTCCAGCAGGGTCCCTACCAGTCGCTGATCCAGCCGAGCAACGCCTCCACCTCCAACGCGGGGGCGACCTTCGGGATCTCGTTCCTCAGCGACCTGGAGGTCTACCTGTTCCTGACGGCCGCGCAGGGCGACACCCGGACCAACGTCCTGCAGGCCCCGAAGGTCACCACCTTCAACGGTGCCCCGGCGTTCCATCACCAATCTCCAGGTGATCAACTACGTCGCAGTCGCTGCTGCCGATCGTCGGCCCCGGCTCGGTGGCCTTCTTCCCGCAGGTCGGGTCGTTCCCCAACGGCGTCCAGCTCTCAGGTGACGCCGGTCGTCTCGGCCGACCGCCGCTACGTCCGGATGACGCTCAGCCCGACCTTCACGGTGCTGAACAACTTCTTCACGATCTCGGTCCCCGCGGCGGTCGGCGGCAGCGGCCTCGGCGGCACGGGTGCGCCGATCTCCGGCTCGATCCAGCTGCCCAACTTCAGCCTGACGACCGTCTCGACGACCGTCACCGTCCCCGACGGCGGCACCGTCCTGCTCGGCGGCGTCAAGCGGCTCAGCGAGGAGCGGAAGGAGTTCGGCGTGCCCGTCCTGTCCAAGATCCCGATGCTCAACCGCCTGTTCCGCAACATCGGCATCGGCCGCCAGACCTCCAGCCTGATGCTGATGGTCACCCCGCGGATCATCATCCTCGAAGAGGAGGAGGAGCGGCTCGGCATCCCGACCGTCGCCCAGTAACCCTCGCCAACCACTTCCCTACCATCGCCCACGCGACCGGCCGCCGGGGGACGCGAGTCCCCCGGCGGTCTTTTGGTTAGTGGGCGGCAGATAGTGAGTGGAAATCAATGAGATTCATCCGCAGATGACGCCGATGAACGCAGATAAGAAAAGAGCAAAAATTTTCATGAATCTGCGTTCATCGGCGTCATCTGCGGATCGATTCGTCTTCTCTTCACCGCCTGCTCCCGACCTGCCTACTCCCTTGCGTCTCGTCGTGGGTTGGGCGATCCTTGCCGGAGGGGCGTGCCCGACATCCGGCCTCGCCGTCCCCGGAGGAGGATGCCCGTGTCGCTGGTCTCGCTGGTGATGCTGACGGCCCTGGCCTCGGCCGACGCCCCCCCCGAGGCGCCGAAGGCCGACGGCCGAGGCGTTCCGTCCCGACCCGTCCTGGAAGGCGCTCGGGCCGAGCCTCTGGTTCGACCCCAAGGGGAGGCGGCTGGTCCTCCGCGCCCGGGTCGTGCTCCGCGAGGGGCCCCTCGAACACCTGCTCTGCCTGAAGGGGACCAAGGAGCACGAGGCGATCCTCGCGACCGACGCCGTCCCCCGCCAGATCCACGCCGGGCTGCTCCTGACCGGCGCCGAGCCGGGGCATCCCGTCCGCTTCCTCCCCAAGTTCGAGCCCCCAGCGGCACGCCGATCGCCATCGACCTGCAATGGCAGGCGGAAGGCACGGCGCATCGCGCCGACGCCCGCGAGTGGGTCTGCGAGGGGCGCGACAAGGCGGCCCTGACCCGCGACTGGGTCTTCGCCGGCAGCGAGCTGGTCGAGGACCCGCGGACCAAGAAGCCCTACTACACCGCCGACGACGGCGACCTGTTCACCGTCGCCAACTTCGCCAACGCGATCCTCGACCTCCCCTTCGCCAGCACGGCCAACGACGCCGATCGGATGTACGTCGCCCGCACCGACCGCATCCCTCCCCGCGGCACCGAGGTCACCCTGTTCCTCCGCCCGAGGACCCCACCCCCGGTCGGGCGCGAGGAAGTCCCGAAAAATCCGCAAGACCGGCCCAGGGCCCCGGGCCGATAAAGAGGTCATTCGCCTCGCCTCACGACGACCTCCGGACGGGCGCCCTTCGGGGTTAATGTTGACCATGATCTGTAATATAGGTAAGATTCCGGAGAGAGGGCTTGCGAGGGAGTTCCACCGCGCCATGGTCGCCGAAACGATGACCCGAATGGACCTGGAGGAGGCGGGCCGCCGGCTCGCGGGTGCCCATCCCCGAGAGATCCTCCGCTGGGCGGTCGAGACGTTCTATCCGAAGCTGACGATGGCCACCGCGTTCGGCCCGGAGGGGTGCGTCATCCTGCACCTGCTGTCCGAGGTCGAGCCCCGGGTGCGGGTCTTCAACCTGGAGACGGGCTACCAGTTCGCCGAGACGCTGGAGCTGCGCGACCGGATCGCCGCGCGGTACGGGATCGAGGTCGAGCTGGTCCGCCCCGATGCGACGGTCGCCGAGTACGAGGCCGAGCACGGCGGCCCGCTCTACGTCCGCAACCCCGATCGGTGCTGCCACGACCGCAAGATCGTCCCGCTCCGCCGCGCGGTGGCCGGCTACGACGCCTGGATCTCCTCGATCCGCGCCGACCAGTCGGCGCACCGGGCCCGGGCGAGCGTGGTGGGGTGGGACGCCAAGTTCGATCTGGTTAAAATCAACCCGCTGCTGGGCTGGACCCACCGCGACGTCTGGGCGTTCGTGGTCGCCAACGGCGTGCCCTACAACCCGCTGCACGACCGCGGCTACCCCTCGATCGGGTGCTGGCCCTGCACCCGCCCCGTCTCCTCCGGCGAGGCCGACGAGCGCGCCGGCCGCTGGGCGGGCCAGGCCAAGACCGAGTGCGGGCTGCACTCGCTCGACAGCAGTCAGCTTTAAGGAGAGGCCGTAGGCGGTAGGCACGTAGGCAGCTGAAGAAGACCCTTGCGGAAGCCGGAATGCAGGCACGGTAATCTTTGAGGCATCTGTATTCGCCGCTCGTTCTTCACTGCCTGACTGCCTACCGCCTCTGCCGCTGACCATGAAAATATCCGCGAAGGCCGAGTATGCCTGCCTGGCGGTGCTCGCCCTGGCCCGTCGGGGCCCGGACGACCCTCCGGTGCGCATCCGCGAGATCTCCGAGGCGCACGGCATCCCCGAGCGGTACCTCGTGCAGATCCTGCTCCAGCTGAAGGGGGCGGGGCTGGTCGCGAGCACGAGGGGGGCGTCGGGGGGATATCGGCTGGCGCGGCCGGCGGCGACGATCTCGGTCGGCGAGATCCTGACGGCGATCGACGGCCCCGAGTCGCCCCCCCGCGAGTCGCTCCGGCCGGCGGCGCGGGCCCTGGCCACGGTCTGGGAGACGTCGCGGGCGGCCGAGCGCGCGGTGCTCGACCGGACCTCGATCGCCGAGCTCGCCGACCGGACCGCGCCCCGCGAGTGGATGATCTGAACGGGGCCGAGCGGCCCCGGCCCATGCGAAGGGCGTGTGAAGCACGCCATCCGACACGGAGGGGACGGCGTGCTTCACGCGCCCTCCCTCGCCATCGTGGCCCGATGATCCGAAAGGAGTCCGACGATTTCCGCTGCATCCGCACCGGCCCGGGAGGGCCTGAACACGCCGTACGGCGGGTCGCTCGTCGACCTGCTCGTGGACGACGCCCGCGCCGCCGAGATGAAGGCGACCGCCAAGGACTACGCGAGCCTGACGCTCGACGAGCGCGGGCTCTGCGACCTCGAACTGCTGGCCGTCGGCGGGTTCTCGCCGCTGCGGGGCTTCCTCAACCGGGCCGACTACGAGCGGGTCGTCGGCGAGATGCGGCTGGCCGACGGCACGCTCTGGCCCCTGCCCGTGACCCTGCCCGTGACGCCCGGCGACGGCGTCGCCGAGGGCAGCCGCTGGCCCTGCGCGACGTGTACGGCAACCTGCTCGCTTTCCTGCACGTCGAGGAGATCTTCCCCTACGACAAGGAGGCCGAGGCGGCGGGCGCCTACGGCTCGACCGACGCCAAGCACCCGTCGGTCGCCTACCTGAACCGCCAGCCCGGCCACTACGCCTCGGGCCGCCTGGAGGTGCTCCGCACCCCCCCGCACTACGACTTCGTCGAGCTCCGCCGCACCCCCGCGCAGCTCCGCGAGCACTTCGCCGTCGCTCGGCTGGAACCGGGTCGTCGCCTTCCAGACGCGGAACCCGCTGCACCGCGCCCACGAGGAACTGACCAAGCGCGCGGCCGAGCAGATCGGCGGCGGGCTGCTGATCCACCCGGTCGTCGGCGTGACCAAGCCCGGCGACGTCGACCACTTCACCCGCGTCCGCTGCTACCGGGCCCTGGTGGACAACTACTACGAGCCCGGCTCGGTCGTCCTGAGCCTCCTGCCCCTGGCGATGCGGATGGCCGGCCCTCGCGAGGTGCTCCTGCACGCGATCATCCGCCGCAACCACGGCTGCACCCACTTCATCGTCGGCCGCGACCACGCCGGGCCCGGCAAGCGACAGCACGGGCAAGCCGTTCTACCCGCCCTACGCCGCGCAGGAGAGCATGGCGAAGCATCAGGACGAGATCGGCATGCAGATGGTCGACTTCAAGCAGATGGTCTACCTGCCCGACGAGGACCGCTACAGCCCGGTCGACGAGGTCCCCGCGGGCGTCAGGACGGCCGACATCTCGGGCACGCAGGTCCGCGACAACTACCTGGCCAAGGGGCTGCAACTGCCCGAGTGGTTCAGCCGCCCCGCCGTGGCCGAGATCCTCAACGAGACCAACCCGCCCAGGTTCCGCCAGGGCCTGACGATCTGGTTCACCGGCCTGTCGGGCTCGGGCAAGAGCACCGTGGCGCACGCCCTGGTCGAGCGCCTGGCCGAGTTCGGCCGCAACGTCTCGACGCTCGACGGCGACGAGATCCGCACCCACCTGTCGAAGGGGCTCGGCTTCAGCAAGGAGGACCGCGACACGAACATCCGCCGCGTCGGCTACGTCGCCGGCCTGGTCAACCAGCACGGCGGGACCACGCTCTGCTCGGTCATCAGCCCCTACCGCGCCGTCCGCGACGAGGCGCGCAAGATGTCGAAGGGGAACTTCGTCGAGGTCTTCTGCGACACCCCGATCGAGGTCTGCGAGCAGCGCGACGTCAAGGGCCTCTACGCCAAGGCCCGGACCGCCGTCGCCGAGGGCAAGCCGATGGGCTTCACCGGCGTCGACGACCCCTACGAGCCCCCGTTGAACCCCGAGGTCACGCTCGACACCAGCAAGCTCTCGGTCCAGGAGTGCGTGGACGCGATCATCGACCGGCTGCATCGAGCTGGGCTACATCCTCCCGCACGGCCACATCGCCGAGTGACGGGGACCGACGCCCGGATGGGACCGGATCACTCGTCCGAGGGGTCCGGTCCCCCTGGATCGAGCGTGGTGTCTCACCCGGAGGTGGCCTGACGTTCGAGGATCGGGCGAATGCCGGGGCCGGAACTCAGCCGTAGAGGGCCCTGGCCAGGAACTCATTCCGGAACTTCCCGCGTGGGTCGTGCTCCTTGAGCAGGTCCTTGAACTCGGTCAACTTCTCGTAGCGCGATTGCAGCTGCGGGGTCCACGGTGAACAACTTCCCCCAGTGGGGACGGACCTTGTAAGGGGACAGCTCCTTCTCGATCATCGGCAGCAGCTTGCGGACGGAATCCCAGTCCGGTTTCCAGGTGAAGTGGATGGCCACGCTGGGCCTCCTGTAGCATGGGCTCATCCACAGCTGGTCCGCATCGATCGTGCGCAGTTCGGAGATCAGCAGGTGGGGGCCTACCCGGTCGCGCAACCGCTCGATCGCGAGGATGGCCTCGACCGCGTCCCGGCGGGGGACGAAGTACTCGGCCTGCAACTCCTGGCCGCTGCTCGGGGTGAACCCCATGCGGAAATGAGGCAGCCGGTCGAACCAGGGGCCGGGCACTCCCATCTGCTCCGTGCAGTTCTCCGCCGAGAGTTCGATGATCGGGTGGAGGTTCCTGGTCGCGGGCCTCGCCCCGAAGAACTCGGCCCGGCGCCCGGCGCGTCCCCTTGCTCGACGCGGCGCTTGACCCACACCTCGTTGATGCGTTTCTTCTGCCAGTCGGTGAACAGGCTCACGCTGTAGCCGCTCGACATGATGCGCTCGAAGTGGTCCGTCAGCTGCGCCAGCGGCAGGTCCTCGTAGACGTCCTGCCGCATCATGAAGGTCGGCCGGATGTCCAGCGTGACCCTGGTCACGACCCCGAGCGCGCCCAGGTTGACGACGGCCCCGAGGAACGTGTCGCCGTCCCTGTCGCGGGAGAGCGTCAGGATGCCCCCATCGGCCGTGACGAGCTCCAGGCCCGAGACCGCCGTCGCCAGGTTCCCGTTCCCGATGCCCGATCCATGGGTCGCGGTGGCGCAGGCGCCGGCGATGGAGATGTGAGGCAGGGAGGCGAGGTTGTGCAGTGCGAAGCCCCGATCGTGGAGATAGGGGCACAACTGGCCATACCTCATGCCGGCCTCGACGGTCACCGTGCGCACCTTCGGGTCCAGCGCGATCGACTGATCCGTCGGCTCGAGGGAGATGAGGGCATGGGTACTGTCGGCGATCCCGTTGAAGCAATGGCGCGTGCCGAGCACCTTCAGCGAATCGTGCTCCTTGACGAACTTCCGGACCTGTTCGATCGACGTGAGGCGATTCAGGTTGTCCGTACCGTAGCGGTAGTTGCCGGCCCAGTTGGTGAGCCGGCCGCCCGGTGCGGGTCCGTCGGGCGCCCTGCCGAAGAGTCGCGCCCCGGGAGATCCGCCCAGGATCGCGGCGGATAGCTTGAAGAATGTCCTCTTATTCATGATCGAACCATCCTCTGCCGTGAATGCCCCCCCGATCGGGCCGATTGCTCGGATACTCCACGGACCGGCCCATCGCGCGACGGCCGAGCACCTGCTCCCTCTCGGTCATATGAACCTGGTCGTCTTCGGGGCGTTGGATCGGCCGATTGCACATCTCGTCGAGCGACGGGCCTCCCTCGCCCCGGAATCCATCAGGTCAGTCATCGGGCCGGAGGGGGCTTCCATCAACTCGATCGATTCACACCTGCGAGTCGAACACCCGCACCTTCGCCCAGTTGTCGCGGTTCTCCTCGACGAACGTGTGATGTCGAGGCGCGTCCTGGTAGGCGTCGTGCGACGCCTTGTCGTTGAAGACGATATGCAGCGACACGTCGAACTCGGCGTCGTTGACCGGCCGGCTCAGCCCTTTCTCGCGGGTCCCGCACGCGAACGAGACGATCCCGGGATGGCCCGTCAGGTGGACCCGGCAGGCCTCGACCATCTTCCGGATGGCCGGCTCGGAGTTGTCCTGCAGCGCGAAGAAGACGTTGTGCGCGAGCATGGTCTCGTCTCGGGTGGGGCGGTTTTGGGCCGGTTGCGAGCCGGGATGCTAACAGATCCCGACGACCGGCCGCCAGACGGGCGCGCCGCGTCGCGTCAGTGCGCCCGGGCCGGCGAGCGGGCCTCGGTCGCGTCGGCGGCGTGGCCGTCGTCGTGGAAATTGACCCGGCGCTCGACGAGGTACATCGGCCGGGCGCGGACCTGCTCGTAGATCCTCGTGACGTACTCGCCGAGCACGGCGATGCCCATCGCGTTCATGGCGCCGAAGAAGCTGGTCGACATCGTGATCGACGTCCAGCCGGGGATCGCCAGCCCGGTGAACAGCTTGTGGATAGAGCGTGAAGCCCGCCAGGCCGAGGAACACGAGCATCGAGAGCGAGCCGACCAGGTAGAAGAAGGTCAGCGGGAACGACGAGAACGAGAAGATGGCGCTCTTGGCCAGCCGCCACAGCCCGAGCATCGACACGCGAGGGCGGCCGTCGTACCGCGGCCCGCGCTCGACCTCGATGCCGACCTGCCGGAACCCGACCCAGCTCCGCAGGCCGGCGTAGTAGCGGTCGCGGTCGAGCAGGCGGACGATCTCGTCGGCGACGCGGCGGTCGATCAGGCCGAAGTTGCCGGCGTCGGCGGGCATCGGGACGCGGACGATCAGGTTCAGCAGCCGGTAGAACGCGAAGAAGAGGAACCGCTTCGCCGCGGACTCCTTCCGGCCGACCCGGACCGCGTAGACGACGTCGTACCCCTCGCGCCACTTCTGGAGGAACCGGCCGATGCTGGCCGGGTCGTCCTGCATGTCGGCGTCCATCACGACGACCGCGTCCCCCTCGGCGTGTGCCAGGCCCGCCTGCACGGCGGCCTGGTGGCCGAAGTTGCGCGACAGGTGGAGCACCCGCACGTTCGCGTCGGCCGCCGCCAGCCGGTCGAGCGACCGCGGCGCTGCCGTCGCGCGACCCGTCGTCGACGTAGATGATCTCCCAGCGATAGCCGGTCGTCGCCAGCGCCTCGGCGACGCTGCGCGTGAGCGACTCCAGGACCTCCGCCTCGTTGTAGACCGGCAGGACGACCGAGACGAGCCGGTCGCCGTCGGCGTGCGCAGGGGATGATGGGTCCCGTTCATCGCTTGAGGACTCCGACCAGCGACAGGCCCGCCGCCAACCGCGTCGTCGCGACCACGCGGCGCTCGGCGCGGGCCATCGCGATCAGCATCGCGTTGACCGCCGGCGAGACGGGCGGGAACTCCGCCGACCGCCCCCCACGGCCGAGCTTCTCGAGGGTCCGCACCGCCGCCGCGGCGGGCAGCGCGAAGGCGTTCCAGTGCGACAGCCAGGCCACCCGCAGGCCCGCCTCGCGGGCGTGGTCGCGGAGCAGCCCGGGCGAGTACCGCCGGTGGTGGCCGAGCATCCGGTCCCACGGGCCCATCAGCGCCGGGATCGCGGGGACCGTCAGCACGATCCCGCCTCGGTCGTCGAGCGTCGCCGCGGCGTTCCGCAGCGCCGCGACCGGGTCGGGGATGTGTTCGATCACGTCGAGCATCACGACCACCCGCGCGGGCCCGTCGTCGACCGGCCAGGGCTCCTGGAGGTCGTGCGTCCGGACGTCGTCGATCCCCAGCGACCGGCAGTGCTCGACCGACTCGGGCATCAGGTCGAGGCCCGAGACGCGGTAGCCCATCGCGCGGAACGCCAGCAGGTTCGCCCCGCCGCCGACGCCCCCCTCGACCAGGCGCGCCGGGGGCGGGAAGTGGCGGCGGACCAGCCAGGTCACGAGCTCGCGCTTGGCGACGTGCCACCAGTAGCGGCGCTCGACCGCGATCAATTCTTCGAGATGCCCCGGCTCCATGGACCCGATCGCCATGATTCGCCTCGCACTCCCCGCACGCGGCCCGCGGGACGGGCGGGATGGCGCGGCGCACCCCCGCCGGGCCGGACACCGTTGTTGCGGGCCCGGCGATCGGGGTCCATCCCGGGCCGATTGTCCCCGATCCCCGGATGCTTGCCAACCCCAGCACGCGCCGGGCCGGAGGACGAGCCGGGGTCAGGACTTCGGCGCACCGAGGGTCGCGCGGATCGTCGCGGCGTCGACGGGACGGATCACGCCGCGCTCGGTGATGATGCCGGCGATCAGGTGGGCGGGGGTCACGTCGAAGGCGGGGTTGTAGACCGCGACCCCGTCGGGGGCGGTCTGCCGGCCGAGGCCGTGCGTGACCTCGCCCGGGTCGCGCTGCTCGATCGGGATCGCCGAGCCGTCGGGCAGAGACAGGTCGAAGGTGCTCGACGGCGCCGCGACGTAGAACGGGATGCCGTGCGCCCGGGCCAGCAGGGCGACGCCGTAGGTGCCGATCTTGTTGGCCGTGTCGCCGTTGGCGGCGATCCGGTCGGCGCCGACGACGACCATCTGCACCTTGCCCTCCTTCATGACCTGCGCCGCCATGTTGTCGCAGATCAGGGTCACGGGCACGCCGCGGCGCTGGAGCTCCCAGGCGGTGAGGCGCGACCCCTGGAGCAGCGGGCGGGTCTCGTCGGCGAAGACGTGGAGCGGCTTGCCCGCCTCGTGCGCGGCGAAGATCACGGCCAGCGCCGTGCCGTAGTCGGCCGTGGCCAGCCCCCCCGCGTTGCAGTGCGTCAGGACGCCCTGGCCCGGCGCCACGAGCTCGGCGCCGAGGCGGCCGATCTCGCGGCACATGGCGCGGTCCTCGGCCGCGATCGCGTGCGCCTCGGCCAGGGCGCGCTCCAGGGCGCGGCCGGGTCGTCGTCATCCGAGTCGATGGCCCGGTCGACCCGATCGAGGGCCCAGAACAGGTTGACGGCCGTCGGGCGGCTGGTCCGGAGGTAGGCCGAGGCCTCGCGGATCGCGCGGCGGACCGCCCCGGCGCCCCCGCCGCGCGCCAGGGCCTCCTGGCCGCCGAGGACGGCGCCATACGCCGCGGCGATCCCGATGGCCGGCGCCCCGCGCACCCGGAGCGCCTTGATCGCCTCCCAGGCCGTCGCCACGTCGCGGCAGGCGATCCGGACGTACTCGGTCGGCAGCCGCGTCTGGTCGATCAGGTCGAGGAACCCCGTCCTCGCATCGCCGACCCAGCCGACCGTGTCGAAGTCATGACCCTCGGCGGGCTCACAGGTCGTCCTCGTCCTCGTCGTCGTCGTCCGTCTCCTCGGGGTCGATCCAGGCGTAGAACTCCGAGTAGATCTCCCAGATCCCCTTCATCGCGTTCTTCAGGTCGCCCGACTTGAGCGGCGGGTGCGGGTGCCCGGCGAAGCCGGCGACCTCGGCGGCCAGTCTTCAGCAGGTCGATGTTCTGCCGCCTCATCTCCAGGAAGATCTGGCTCTGGGTGTCGAGCTCCAGCGCCTCCTCCAGCGCCTCCTCGACTTCGTCGTCATGCTCGTGGCCGTGGCCGTTGTCGGGCTCGAATTCGTTCTCGCTCATCGCCGTGGGTCCTTATCGTGTCGCATGTTATCGATCGGCTCGCCCGTCCGTTCCGTGCGGAGTTCGCCCCACTCTAAGGCTTGCCGGGCGAATCGACCAGGGCATTCCAGGGGGAATGGGGCAGGCCGAAGGTGTCGGCGACGGCGCGGTTGGTCACGCGCCCGCGGTCGATGTTGATCCCCTCGGCGACGCCCGGCTGCGCGGCGGCGACGGCGCGCCAGCCCCGGTTGGCCAGTTGGAGGACGTAAGGGAGGGTCACGTTGCACAGCGCGTACGTGCTGGTCCGCCCGACGGCGCCGGGCATGTTGGTGACGCAGTAGTGGACGATCCCGTCGACGAGGTAGGTCGGCTGGCGATGCGTCGTGGGCCGGCTGGTCTCGACGCACCCGCCCTGGTCGATGGCGACGTCGACGATCACGGCGCCGGGCTTCATCCGGCCGAGGTCGTCGCGGCGCACCAGGCGAGGGCGCGGGCCCCGGCGAGCAGGACGGCGCCGACGACCAGGTCGGCCCTCTCGATCGTCTCGAGGATCGTGTGCCGGTCGGAGTAGAGCGTGGTGACGTTCGGCGGCATGATGTCGTCGAGGTAGCGGAGACGGTCGAGGTTGACGTCGAGGATGCGGACGTTGGCGCCGAGCCCGGCGGCCACCTTGGCGGCGTTCGAGCCGACGATCCCGCCGCCGAGGATCGCGACCTCGGCCGGGGCGACCCCGGGCACGCCCGCCAGCAAGATCCCTCGGCCTTCCTGCGGCCGTCTCCAGGTACTTCGCCCCCTCCTGGATGCTCATCCGGCCGGCGACCTCGCTCATCGGGGTCAGCAGCGGCAGGTTGCCGCGCGGGTCGCGCAGGGTCTCGTAGGCGATCGCGGTGATCCCGGCGTCGAGCATCGCGCGGGTCAGCGCCTCCTCGGCGGCGAAGTGGAAGTAGGTGAACACCACCTGTCCGCGTCGCAGCAGGGGCCACTCCGCCGGCTGCGGCTCCTTGACCTTGACCACGAGCTCGGCGCGGCGCCCAGACCTCGGCCGCCCGGCCGACGATCGTCGCCCCGGCCGCCTCGTACTGCGCGTCGGCGATCCCGCTGCCGAGCCCCGCGCCCGTCTCGATCAGGACCGCATGGCCGGCGTTCGTCAGCTCCTCGACGCCGACCGGCAGCATCGCCACCCGGTACTCGTCCGCCTTGATCTCGCTGGGCACCCCGACGATCATCGAGTCCGCTCCCCGTCGCGCCCGCCCATGCGGCCCGGCCGACATCACGCGATCGGGCCACGCGGAGGACGCCCGCGGCGATGAGACGAGCCGACCCCGGCCTCGCTCCGGGCCGGGGTCGTCGGGGCCCTCCGCGATCTCAAATTGGAGATCTCCAATTTGAAATTACGAACATCAGATCACGCCTGCGGGACCCGGGGCGGCTTCTCGCGGGTGCCCCGCCAGTCGTCGAGCAGCTTGCGGAGCTCCTCGGCGGTCACGCCGCCGTGGTCCTCGCCCGAGTTCCACCGCGCCATGATCGCCTTGTGGCGGTCGCGGAGGACCCCCTTGGGCAGGAACTTGCCGTGGAACTTCTTGAGCAGCTTGAGCCGGGGGTCGGCCGCGGGCCGGGGTGGTTCGGCCGGCGCCTCCGGCCGGTGCCTTGTCCGCCTTCTTCGCCATCGGATTGACCTGACCTTCCTCACACGTCGCGATTCTTCTCGCGGGGTCCGCACGGGACGTCCCACGCACCCCGCGAAGAGGGGCCAGTCTATCCGAACGCCCCGCCCGCTGACAAGGACGGGCGCCGAGGTCGTAGCCCGAGATCGACCGGCCCTCGGATCGGAGGCCGGAGGGGCCGATCAGTATTGGTCGGCGCTGAAGACCTCGCCCCCCTGGCTGGTGCTCAGCGCCCGCCAGGTGAAGAGGTTGATCGTATTCTTGATGAACTTCACGGAGCCGTCGCCCGTCACGACGTTCACTCCACCGGGGTGTCGGCCCCGCGCCGCGAACATCTGCGGCATCGTCGAGGTCGGCGTGCCGGTGCAGGGGGGATTCTGCATGTAGGGATACTTGCAATAGCCCGTGCTGTAGATGACGTCGGTCAGCGTGGAATTCGGCCCCAGGTAGGCCTCGAAGCTGGAGGCATCGCCCCAGTGCGTGAACCCGCGCAGGTCGTCGCCCTGCGCCTGGATCACCTCGGCGGCCAGCATCGTGTTGCTCGACCCGTCGGTCAGGTTGCGGAACCCGAAGGTCCCCCAGGACGACTGGGTGGTGCCATAGGTGCTATAGGGATAGATATCGGCGAAGGGGGCGCCGCCGAAGGCCACGCCGTTGAGGGTCTTCTGCTGGTCCTGGCCCGTGTTGCCGAAGTTGACCGCGTAGTTGTGCGACTGGATGTTGCCGAATGGGGAGTTCGGCTGGTCGCTGGGGCAGGTATACGCGCCGATCCGGCGCTGGGTCACGGTGGTGTTGCCCGCGCCGCTGTAGCGGAATGCGGTACCGATCAGGCTGTCAACATCGGGCCCGTCGACGAAGTTCCAGGCGTTGTACATGCCGGTCTGCTCGATGAATGGGAGGATGAACACCGTCCAGGTCCCGTAGCAGCAGGCCTTCTTGCCGGGGGGGAACGTGCCGTTGACGCTCTCGTAGTTGTGCATGGCCAGGCCGATCTGCTTCATGTTGTTGACGCATTGCGAGCGCCGCGCCGCCTCGCGGGCCGCCTGCACGGCGGGCAACAAGAGCGCGATCAGCACCGCGATGATCGAGATCACGACCAGCAGCTCGATCAGGGTGAAGCCGCGGCGTCGGGGAGACTTCATGGCGATGACTCCTCACGGGGAAGGGATCACGGAGTCGACGAGAGGTGGTGAGAGCGTCGGGCATCCGGATGGGGGATCGGCTCATTTCGTCAGGGGGAAATCGAACGTGTTGGGCTTGTCCGCCTCGACCGTGGCGGTCAGGGTGCTCTCGGCGTTGTAGCGGGCGGGGATCAGGTCGGGCGGGGGGGGCGGCGACTGGCCGGGCGGCCCGGTCGGTGTCGGGGCCGTCGCCGAGGCGCTGGAGATGATCACCTTGTACTCGCCGGGGATCGGGCCCTGGTCGCGGGGGATCGCGTACTTGCCGTCCTTGATCTCCGCCCCGGCGGCGACCCCGTTCTGTGAGGCGGGCTGGAACTGGATCGATCCCCGGGCGAGCGGCCGGCCGTCGAGCGTCACGGCCCCCGAGACCGCCTGGCGAGGCAGGGAGTCGGCCGCGCCCCCGCAGCCCCCGAGCGCGACGCACGAGACGATCCACCAGGGCCCGACGTGCCATGCAAGAGGCGGTCGCATGCGCCAGGCTCCCCCCCACCTCATTCACCCATCCGTCGAGGGACGGCCATCCGGGATTTCCCAGATCAAACCTCAGGACAGGGCCCGCGGCAGCCCCCTGAATCTAGCGAACGGATCAGCCCTTGACAAGGATGAGACCGGCCGGTTGGCACCGAATCCGATTGCGACCCTCCCGCCTTTCGCAAAGGTTAAAAGTTCCCCAGAGATCGAAATTCTGACGATCGGGAGAGCTTCGCCAGTTTTCATGATAGAGTTGCGCGGCACCTTTAGATGAGGCACTCCGATGAGCAACGCACTGAGCCCGTCGGCGCCGGTGGGGGACAACCTGCCGGCCGAGCTGGTCGAGTTGTGGGAGCGGGTCCAGTCGCAGCCGGCCGAGGTCCGGGCGGAACTGGAACCGCTCGTGGTCGACGCCGTGGAGCAGGCGCGGTTCCGGGGGCGGGTCATGACGGTCGCGAGGGATGCGCTGGAACGCCTCAAGCTCGACCTGGAGCTGGCCCGGTTCGACCTCGACGCCACCCGCCGCGAGCGCGAAGACCTGCGGCGCCTGCTCGAATCCCAGATCCCGGAGGAGGGAGATTCGGATCTCTCGCCGTAGGGCGCGTCATCACTTCTTCGCCCGGGGCTGGGCGAGCCAGGCCGTGACGACACGGCCGACCTGTGCGAGGCTCTCGCCGGAGCAGTTCTCGGGCAGGTCGCGGGCGGTGTGCCAGTAGGGATATTCGAAGTCGATGATGTCGATGGCTGGGATGCCGCCGTTGTTCAAGCGGCAGGTGGTCATCCAGGACCGCGCGGCCGACCTGGCCGCGGAAGGCGGGGGCCTTCAGGCGGCGGGCGACCGACCAGACGTCCCGGACGAGCTGCGGGGCGAAGTTCAGGCTGTACGGCTCCTGGTTGATCTTCAGGTTGCGCCCGCCGACCATGTCGAGCACCATCGCGGCGTCGTACCGCGCCTTCGACCGGCCCGAGTCGACCTCCTGGGCATACAGGCGGGCGAACTCCTTCGAGCCGAGGAAGTATTCGCCGTCCTGGCCGTAGACCGAGCTCCTCGCCGTCGAACAGGGCGAGGTCGACTCCCCAGGGGGTATTCAAATCGCTCAGGTGGTGGGCGATCTCCATCAGGAGGGCCACGCCCGAGGCGCCGTCGTTGGCCCCGATGAACGGGGTGGTGCGCTTCTCCGGGTCGCGCTCCTCGTCGGGGAAGGGGCGGGTGTCGTAGTGGGCCCCGAGCAGGACGCGGCGGGCCCGCTCGGGGTGCCACGAGCCGATCAGGTTGGCCATCGCGACCTTGGCCCCCGAGCGCGGGTCGGTGCCCGAGAAGGGCTGCTCGCGGACGGTCCCCCCGGTCGCCTTGAAGTGCTTGGCGACCATCTCCCGCTGGCGAGCGTTGGCGGCCGAGCCGGCCGGGCGCGGGCCGATCTTGCAGATCTGCTGGAGGTAGCCATACGCCCTCTTGCCGTCGATCGGGGCGGGAGTGGGGGTTGCGCGATCGGGGAAGTAATAGGCCATCGCGCGGTCGAGCTCCCATGTCGCCAGCACGAACGCCACCAGGGCCAATCCGGACAGGATCGCGATCGCGATCCAGAGCCCACGCTTGAGCTTGAAGCGGACGTGACGCGGCGGGGCCATTCGGTTCCCATCGGATCGGCTCCTGGAGGGACGTGTCCAGGCCCATGATACACCCTCGGCCTCAGCGTGTCAGGCTCGGATGGTCGCGGAGCAGGGCGGCGAGCCGTTCCATCGGCAGGCCGACGACGTTCGAGAAGCTCCCCCGTGCGACCGAGACGAACGGGTCGCGGTCCTGCACGCCGTAGGCGCCCGCCTTGCCCCGCCAGCGGCCCGAGTCGAGGAAGGCGACGCGCTCGGCGTCGTCGAGGACCCGGAATCGGACGACGCTCACCTCGACGGCGCCAACCCACTCGTCGCGTCCGGCGCGGTACAGGCAGAGGCCGGTCAGGACCTCGGTGTCGCGCCCCTCCTGGAGCCGGATCATCCTTTCGGCGTCGTCGCGGTCGATCGGCTTGTTGAGGATGTGCCCCCCGACGGCGCAGGCGGTGTCGGCCGCCAGGATCAGGCCGTCGCGGCGACGGCGCGCGACGGCCGCCGCCTTCGCCCAGGCGAGCCTCGCGACGTAGTCGGCCGGGTCGGCGTCCGGACCCGGCTCGGGCTCCTCGACGTCCGACGGATCGACCTCGAAGGCGTAGCCGGCCTCCGCGAGCAGGAGCCGGCGCCGGGGCGATGCGCTGGCCAGGATCAGGCGGGTGTTCATGGTCGTGGGCCTCTCGGCGGCCGATGGTAGCGTCGCTGGCCCCTTGCCAACAAGCCGGAAAGAGGCGACCTTGAAGGCTCGGTCGATTACCCCCGCCGAGGAGCCCTCGCCCATGCGCCCCCGTGCCTCCCTCCTGGCCGTCTCGGTCGTCCTGATTGCCTCCGCAACCTTCGCGGCGGCCCCGAAGGCCGACGGCAACCGGCTGACCTATCTCGACGGGAGCGATCCCTATTACGTCGGCGTCGGCTTCCCGAAGCTGACCACGCCGCAGTGGGTCGGCGAGGAGGGGGTCGAGGCGGTCGTGGTCCTGGCGATCGACGACATGCGGGACAATTCGGGCAAGTACGAGACCTACCTCCGCCCCATCCTCGACCGCCTCAAGGCGATCGACGGCCGCGCCCCTCTGAGCATCATGACGTGCCGGGCGAAGCCCCAGGACCCGCAGCTCCAGGCGTGGCTCAAGGAGGGGGTCACGATCGAGGTCCACACGCTCGACCACCGCCATCCCCTCCTCCAGAACGGCGACTTCGCCGGGGCCCAGCAGACGGTCCACGGCTGCGTCGACCTGCTCAACCAGATCCCCAACAACCGCCCGGTCGCGTTCCGGATGCCGTACTGCGACTCGCGCGACACGGTCAGCCCCCGCTTCTTCGCCGAAATCTTCAACCGGACGAGCCCCGAGGGGCGCTTCCTGACGATCGACTCCTCGGTCTTCCACCTGTTCACCCCCGCCGACCCGTCGCTGCCTCGCCGGCTGGTGGAGGACCCCGACGGCCGCGAGCGGTTCCGCAAATATCTGCCGTTCCCCTCCTTCGTCAACACGATCGAGAATTATCCCTATCCCTACGTGATCGGCCGCCTCTGCTGGGAGTTCCCGTGCATGGTGCCGAGCGACTGGGAGGCCCAGAACATCCAGAAGCCGAACAACCCGCGGACCGTCGAGGACATGAAGGCCGCGCTCGACGCGGTGGTCCTGAAGCAGGGGGTGTTCAACCTCGTCTTCCATCCTCACGGCTGGATCAAGCCCGAGCAGGTCGTCGAACTGATCGACCACGCGGTCAAGACACACGGGAAGAAGGTCAAGTTCCTCAACTTCCGCGAGGCGCAGGAACGGCTCGACAAGAACCTGCTTGGCGGCCAACCGCTGAGGGCGAAGGATGGGCGGGACAACGGCGTCCGTCTGCTCGATCTTAACAATGACGGGTTTATGGATGTGGTGATCGGCAATTCCCGGAAGGAGGAGGCCCGCGTTTGGTCCCCGTCCGACCGCCGATGGCAAGTCGGCGAACTCCCAGCGAGGTTGATCTGGGAAACTGTTCTGGTTGGGTCCGACCGTGGCTTTTTCATGAGATCGGGGTCTCACGGCTAAATTCGCTCTATATCAGACCCGATCGAAGCGACAGCGGGGTGAGGTTCGGCATCTTCCTAGGTGCCGAAACATCGATGATGCTTCGCGATGAATCGCAGTCCAAAGCCTGGGGCTTCCATGAAGGGCGTTGGATCGAACCTGGGCAGGGCGGATTCATTCCCAATCATTTAGAAGAGGTTGAATCCGACAATCATCCGGTTTTGACTCTGACGCGGAGCGGACACCGCGACCGAGGAGTCAGGTTCCGCGACCTCGACCGCGACGGGACGTGCGAGCTCATCGTCGCCAACAAGTTCCAAAACGGGATCTTTGCCTGGAAAGCCGGCGAGAGCCGATGGGCGAAGCTCCCCTTTGGCTTACCCGGAGAGGGAAGGGTGGTGGACGAGTGGGGCCGAGACGCCGGCCTCCGGTTCTTCGACCTGGATGAAGATGGCCGTGATGACGTCGTCTTCTCGAACGATCGGGGCTTCGGAATCTACCTCTTCGAATCGATAGAGAAAGGCTGGTCGCGGCCGGTGATCGGGGGCAGAGCCGGCGACGCGAACGCCCTCCCGATGATAGTCCGCGACGGGGACAACAACGGCTTCTGGGTCCACTCCCTCCACTCTGGTGGCAGAACGAGGACACGGACAAGCTCCCCGATCACGTCGATCGCCGATCGTTCAACGACCTGCTCAAGGACGTCGAGCCGAGGAGGAAGGACGCCGAGGCGTCGCGACGATCGATCCGCGTCCCGTCGGGGTTCACGGTCGAGATCGCGGCGGCCGAGCCGCTGGTCACGGACCCGATCGCCTTCGACTGGGGCGCCGACGGCACGCTCTGGGTCGTCGAGATGGGCGATTATCCTCTCGGCGACGACGGCAAGGGGAAGCCGGGCGGGGTGGTCCGGCATCTGGAGGACACCGACGGCGACGGCCGATACGACAAGTCGACCGTCTTCCTCGACGGCCTCGGGTTCCCCAACGGGATCATCCCCTGGCGCAACGGCGTGATCGTCTCGTGTGCGCCGGACATCCTCTATGCCGAGGACACCGACGGCGACGGCCGCGCCGACCGTCGCGAGGTGCTGTTCACCGGCTTCCCCGAGGCGAACCCGCAGCACCGGGCCAACGGGTTCGAGATGGGCCTCGACGGCTGGCTCTACGCGGCCGACGGCGGCAACGCCGTGGTCAAGTCGATCAAGACGGGCGCGACGGTCGCGCTCGGCCGCCGCGACTTCCGGCTCCGTCCCGACGACGGCCGGTTCGAGCCCGAGAGCGGCCCGTCGCAGTTCGGCCGGCACCGCGACGACTGGGGCCACTGGTTCGGCAACGACAACTCGAACTGGGCCTGGCACTTCGTCCTGTCCGACTCCGACCTCCGCCGCAACGCGCAGCTTCGCCCCCCCCGACCCGCGTCACAAGCTCGAACCCGACACGAAGCTCTTCCCGATCAGCCGGACCGTGGCCCGCTTCAACGACCCGCACGCGGCCAACCGCGCCACCTCGGCCAACAGCCCGACCCCCTATCGCGACGACCTCTTCGGCCCGCACTTCGCGACGAGCCTGTTCGTCAGCGAGCCGGTTCATAACCTCGTGCATCGGATGGTGCTCGAACCCGACGGCGCCACCTTCCGGGGCCTTCGCGCACCCGGCGAGGCTGACCGCGAGTTCTTCGCCTCCACCGACAACTGGACCCGCCCGGCGATGCTCAAGACCGGCCCCGACGGCGCCCTGTGGGTCGCCGACATGTACCGCGCCGTCATCGAGCACCCCGAGTGGATTCCCGACGACTGGGAGGCCCGCCTCGACCTCCGCGCCGGCAGCCAGGAAGGGCGGATCTACCGCGTCTATCCCGTGGACAAGAAACCGCGGCCGATCCCCCGGCTCGACCGCCTCGACACCGCCGGCCTCGTCGCCGCGCTCGACAGCCCGAACGGCTGGCAGCGCGACACCGCCCAGCGCCTGCTGCTCCATCGCCGCGACCCCTCGGCGATCACCCCACTCCGCACGCTGGCCGGCAAAAGCCCGCGGGCCAAGACGAGGGTCCAGGCCCTCTGGACCCTGCAATGCCTCGACGCCCTGACGCCCGAGGCCGTCGCGGCCGCGCTGGGCGACCCGCACCCGCAGGTCCGCCGCAACGCGGCGAAGGCGGGCGAGGGGCTGCTCGCGACGGGGCATCCCGTCCTGGCCGAAGCCTACCTGAAGCTCGCCGACGACCCCGACGCGGAGGTCCGGTTGCAGCTCGCCGCTGAGCCTTGGCCAGTGGAAGGACCCTCGCGCCGGCCGTGCGCTGGCCCGTCTGGCGCGGCGGCGCAGGATGACCCCTGGCTCCGCGCGGCGGTGCTGAGCTCGGCCACGCCCCACGTCGAGACGATCCTGACGACCCTCTTCACCGAGGCGGCCGACGGGCCTCCCCCGGCGGCGATCATCGAGCCCCTGTTCGCGCTGGCCGGGACGGTCCAGGACCGTCGAGGCCGGATGGACCTGTCGCGGGCCCTCGGCACGCCGTCTTTGCCGGGAGGGCGGTACGCGGCCTGGCAGTTCTCGGCCCTGGCGGGGCTGCTCGACGCCTCCGAGAGGGCGCGACGCCCGCTCGCGCCGGAGGACGAGCGGCAACTCGTCGGGCTCCGCGCGGCCGCCCGCGCGATCGCCCGCGACGCCGGGGCCGGCGACGATGTCCGGGTCGCGGCGATCCGCCTGCTGGGCCGCGACGAAGCGCGACGCGACGAGGACCGCGAACTGCTGGCCGGTTTGCTGCGGCCCCAGAACTCTAGCCGGTTGCAGCAGGCCGCCGTCAAGGCGCTGGGCCTGACCCGCGATGGGAAAGTCCCCGACGCGCTGCTGGCCGGCTGGAAGGGCTATTCGCCGCAGGTCCGCGGGGCGGTGCTCGACGTGCTCCTGAGCCGCGAAGCCTGGACCGCGGGTCTGCTCTCGTCGCTGGAGGACACCTGCACGCCCCCCGCCGAGATCGACCCGACGCACCGCCGCCGGCTCCTCGACCATCGCAACCCCGACCTCAAGGCGCGGGCCGCGGCCGTCTTCGAGCAGGAGACGGGCACCCGTCAGGCGGTCATCGACAAGTACCGACCGGCGCTCGCACTCCGCGGCGACCCGGCGGCCGGCGCGGCGGCCTTCAAGAGGGCGTGCGCGACGTGCCACCGGCTCGGCGGCGAGGGGATCGAGGTCGGCCCCGACCTGGCGACGCTGACCGACCGATCGCCCGAGGCGCTGCTGGTGGCGATCCTCGACCCGAACCGCGCGGTCGAGTCGAAGTACGCCGACTTCACGGTCCACACCGTCGACGGCCGCGTCCTGAACGGGCTGGTCGCCTCCGAGAGCGCCTCCGCGGTGACGCTCCGCCGCCAGGAGGGGAAGGAGGACACGCTGCTCCGCTCCGAGATCGAGGCGATGGCCGCGTCGAGCCGCTCGCTGATGCCCGAGGGGCTGGAGAACGACCTCAAGCCGCAGGACCTCGCCGACCTGATCGCGTACCTCGGGACCACCGGCCCGCCCCCGAGGCAGGTCGCCGGCAACCACCCCGAGCGGGTCGCGCCGGGAGACGACGGTACGATCGCCCTGCGGGCCGAGACGGCGCAGATCTTCGGCGAGACCCTCACCTTCGAACCCGAGCACCGCAACCTCGGCTCGTGGGGCCGCCTCGCCGACCGCGCCGCCTGGACCTTCGACATCGCCAGGCCGGGCCGCTATGCCGTGTGGCTCGAATGGTCGTGCGACGACGCCTCGGCCGGCAACACCCTGGTGCTCGACTTCGGCTCCGGGAAGGCCGAGTTCAAGGTGACCGGGACCGGCCACTGGAGCACGTACCGCGCGGCGAAGGTCGGCGAGGTCACGCTGACGGCCGGCCCTCACCGGCTCGACGCGCGGTCGGCCGCCCGCGTCCGCGGCGCCCTGCTCGACCTCCGCTCGGTCGAATTGCGGCCACTCGACACGGGAACAAGAAAATGATGTCAAAGCCGGTTCAGGACCCAACCGAGCCGAGGCGGGCGCCGACGATCGGGGAAGCGATGATCCTGATCGCGGGGGCGGCGGCTGGCCTTCGGATGATCAGGGCCAATCTCGACTTTTTCCGCACCTACAACGGGGATGATTGGTTCGCGGCGGTCGTCTCGATCCTGTGGGGGATTTCGCTCGTCGGGCCGTTCCTGATCGTGCGAGGACGATGGCGTCGTCACACACCCTGGCACGCGGCCGAGAGGCTCTGGATCATCCAAGGGATCGCCGGGTGGCTCCTCTGGCCCCCGATCGAGATCGCGCGCGACCGATCGAGCCAGTTGGTTACATCTGTAGGTATGCTTATACAAATTGACGATATTAGCGCGATGTCCGGAAGCATCCCATTGTTGCCGTTCCCATTCTTCTTCTTCCTCCACCTCCACGGGCTTTCGATGACGGGGCTGGCCGCCGCGATGGCATCCCTGGTCGAGGCCATGCTAGCGAAGCGCCTTCGCCCCCGACAACATGGAGGGAATGGTGCGCGGTGATCCTGGGCATCCTGTGGGCTTGTGCCGGGCTTTATTCGCTGATCAAGCTCTACCGAGATTCGATCCTCTCCTGACGATCGGACTCACTCATGGATTAGATTCCATGCATGCGAAATCGACCGACATCCGCCCCGTCGCCGCGACGCTCTATTTCCTCCCGATCCAGACCCGGATGCCCCTGAAGTTCGGGCCCGAGGTCACGACGCAGGTGACCTGCGCGGGTCCGCCTGACGGTCGAGAGTCGGGACGGCAAGCGGGCCGAGGGGTGGGGCGAGACGCCCCTGAGCGTCCAGTGGGTCTGGCCGGGCGCGCTCTCCTACGAGGCGAGGCACGAGGCCCTGAAGCGGTTCTGCCTCGACCTGGCCGACGCCTGGGCCAGGTTCGATGCCGCGGGGCACCCGATGGAGGTCGGCCACGCCTTCATCGAGCGCGAGCTGCCGAGGCTCCTCGCCGGGACGAACCGCCGCCGCGGGCCCGACGCCGAGCCGATGCCCTGGCTGGCGGCCCTGGTCTGCGGGTCGGCGTTCGACCTGGCCCTGCACGACGCCTTCGGCAATCCTCCTCGGCGTGCCGACGTACCACACCTATAACGCGAAGTTCATGAACAACGACCTTGCGCACTACCTCACGCCGGCCGAGGACTCCGGCGTGAGCTTCGCCGGCAAGTATCCCGAGGACTTCCTCGTCTTCCCGCGGCCCGAATCGCTCCCCGCGTGGCACCTGGTCGGCGGCAAGGACCCGCTCGACGAGGCGGAATTGACCGGCTCCGAGCCCGACGACGGCTACCCCGTCCTGCTCCGCGACTGGATCAGGCGCGACGGCCTGACCTGCCTCAAGGTCAAGCTCCGCGGCGACGACCCGGCCTGGGATTACGACCGCCTCGTCAAGGTCGGCACGATCGCCGTCTCGGACGGGGTCGACTGGCTCACCACCGACTTCAACTGCACGGTCCAGGACCCGGCGTACGTCGTCGACATCCTCGACCGATTGATCTGGGAACACCCGCGCCTTTATGGAATGATCCTCTACGTCGAGCAGCCGTTCCCGTACGACCTGGAGGCGCACCGGATCGACGTGCGGAGCGTCTCGGCGCGCAAGCCGCTGTTCATGGACGAGAGCGCGCACGACTGGCACCTCGTCAAGCTCGGCCGGTCGCTCGGCTGGACGGGGGTGGCGCTGAAGACCTGCAAGACGCAGACCGGGGCCCTGCTGAGCCTCTGCTGGGCCCAGGCGCACGGGATGACGCTGATGGTCCAGGACCTGTCCAACCCGATGCTCGCGCAGGTGCCGCACGCCCTCCTGGCGGCCCACGCCGGGACGATCATGGGGGTGGAGACGAACGGCATGCAGTATTACCCCGAGGCGTCGCGCCCCGAGGCGGCGGTCCACCCCGGCCTCTACCGCCGCCGCGACGGGAGTCTCGACCTGTCGACGATCGCCGGGCCCGGGTTCGGCTACCGCGTCGACGCGATCCGCCGCGACCTGCCCGGACCGGCGGCCGACCGCCGCTGACGAGGGCGCCCGAGAACGAGGAGCCAGGTCGATGTCCGACTCGCAGACCGTCTGGACGATCCTCTGGGACCACGCCTCGAAGGGCCGCGACCCCCGCGAGCCGTTCGAGGTCTCCGAGGTCGTCCCGCAGGTCGTCCGGCGGCTCGACGTCACGGAGGACCACGCCGCGCGCCTGGTCCGCGGCCTGATGACGGAGCTGGGCCGGATGCCCGAGGGGCGGCAGTACTTCACCCTCGAAGGAGACGCGATCGTCCCCCTCCCCGAATTCGTTCGCGACAAGGCGACGAAATCCCCGCTCGACGCCTATCCCTACGAACTTTGAGCCGCCTCGCGTGTCTACCCCGAGGTCGCGCGGCCCCTTGGCGGGCCGCGTAGAATGACCGTTGTCGGCCGCGAGGCCACGGTCGGGCGAGGCGATACGGGACGGGGAGGTGTCATGGCGGTGGAGGATTCGGGGGGTGAGGGCGAAGGGACTCGTCCCGGGCGGGCGATGGTCACGACGGCCCTCCTGCTGGCGATGGCGGTCGCGGCCCTGGAGCAGACGGTCGTCTCGACCGCGATGCCGAGCATCATCTCGCAGTTGAAGGGGCTCGACATCTACCCCTGGGTCTTCTCGGCCTACCTGCTCGCCACGACCGTCACGACGCCGATCTACGGCAAGCTGGCCGACGTGCTCGGGCCGCAAGCGCGTGCTCCTGTTCGGCCTGGGGCTGTTCGCGCTGGGGTCGATGCTCTCGGGCCTGGCGCGGAGCATGCCCGAGCTGATCGCGATGCGCGTCGTGCAGGGGCTGGGCGGAGGGGCGGTCGGGCCGATCGTCCTGACGCTGCTCGGCGACCTGTTCACGCTCCAGGAGCGCGCCAAGGTCCAGGGCCTCTTCAGCGCCGTGTGGGGCGGGTCGAGCCTGATCGGCCCGGCGCTCGGGGGCGTGCTGACCGACCGCCTCTCGTGGCGCTGGGTGTTCTTCGTGACGGTGCCGTTCGGGCTGGTCGCCATGTGGATCCTGGCGCGGCACGTCCACGAGCACGTCGAGCGGAAGGCGGCCCGCCCGATCGACTGGTGGGGCGCGGCCCTGCTGACGGCCGGTTCGACCCTCCTGCTGATGGCGGTCCTGCGCGGGGGCGGGCACTCGTCGGCCGGGACGGTCGCGATGCTGGCGGCGGGGGTCGCCCTGCTGGCGAGCTTCGCCTGGCAGGAGACGCGGGCGGCCGACCCGATCCTGCCGCTCGACCTGATCTTCTCGGCGCACCTCGGGGCGGCGATCGCCGGGAGCTTCCTGATCGGCGTCCTGCTGTTCGCCATCGACACCTACGTGCCCCTGTTCGTCCAGGGGGTCCGGGGCGGGACGGCGACCCAGGCCGGGCGGACGGTGACGCCTCTGTTCCTGTCGTGGGCCGATCAGCGTGGCGATCGCCGCCAAGGTGGTCGTCCGGCTCGGGTTCCGCCGGACGGCGGTCGTCGGCTCGATCCTGATCGCCTCGGGGGTGCTCGCGCTGGCCCTGGGGGCCGACCGGCCATCGCACTCGGGCCCGCTCTTCTTCGGAGGGATGCTCGTGATCGGCCTGGGGTTCGGCCCGACGTCTCTGTGCTGCATCCTCGCGGTGCAGCACGCGGTCGAGTGGGGCCGTCGCGGCGTGGCCACCGGCGCCGTCACCTTCTTCCGGACGATGGGCGGGGTGCTCGGCGTCGGCCTTCTCGGCGCGTCGCTCGGCCTCGAGCTGGGCCACCGCCTCATCGCGACCGGGGTCGACGGGCTCGACGTCGCCGCGGCGCTGCGGCCCGAGACGCACCGGCTCCTCGCGCCCGACCACCTCCGGCTCGTCCAGGACGCCCTCGGCCGCTCGCTGCGCGACGTCTTCTTCGAGATGTTCGCCCTGGCCCTGCTGGTGATCGTCTGCTCGGTCGGCCTCCGCGGCGGCCGGGCCGATGAGCACGGTCGCGAGGAGTGCAAGGTGCCCGACGCCGAAGACCTCGAACTGGCCATCGGCATCGAGCACTGAGGGCCCTCTCACGCACCCTACTTGGCCACGGTCGATCGGCCATTGCGCCGGCGCAGGCTCTGCCAGAGCGAGCGGCCGTGCTCGCCAACCTGGCTGACCAGGCGGCGGGCCTTGGAGCGGGTCGAGAGCCGGTGGAGGTGGCGGATCATCGCGGTGCGCTCGGCGCGGTGCAGGAGCGAGGCCAGCGCCGGCAGGACCTGCTCGACGATGCCGAACGACGACCCGCCGGACAGGCCGACGGCGACGACCTCGGCGAAGGTCGGCGGCAGGGCGGCCTGCAGCGCCTCCAGGCGGGTGCGGACGGCCGCCTCGCGAGGTCCCTGGCCCTTCGACCAGTTGTACGGCGGCTTCCAGTCGCCGCCGAACTCGGGGGCGTCGGCGAAGGTGACCACGGCCATCGCCGGGGGGACCTCCAGCCGGGGGTGCTCCAGGTACCAGCGGTCCCAGTCGCGGGCGAACGCCGCGTCGGCCGCGGTCGAGGTCGCGGCGGCGGCCGTCGATGACCAGGA
Source organism: uncultured Planctomycetaceae bacterium (assembly GCA_963708145.1). GTDB lineage: Bacteria > Planctomycetota > Planctomycetia > Isosphaerales > Isosphaeraceae. Next base: position 3,657,256 of record OY970189.1, read on the forward strand.
GCAGCAGGTCGGCCTCGACGGCCGCCTCGACCGCCTCGCGGCGGGTCGCGCGGTCGCGCGCCGTCTCGCCCGAGGCCCCCGCCGTGTAGCCGGGGACCTCGACCAGCTTCGCCGTCGCCAGGCGGCCGAGCAAAGCGTCGTCGAGGCCGGCCGACCCGAGGCGGGCCTTGACCAGCGTCAGGTCGCCCGTCCGCGCCTGCTCCAGAGCCTCGATCAGCCGCGTCTTGCCCGCGTCGCGCGCCCCGGCGACGGCGACGACCAGCGCCGCCATCTCGTCGTCGATCGCGTGCGCCGCCCGCGCCGTCTTGCGGGTCAGCCGGCGGTACTGGTCGGCGCCGATCGCCAGGCGGCCGCTGTAGAGCTCGATCAGGTGCATCCCGAGCCGGTTGACGTAGGCGCGGTAGAACCAGCGGAGCAGGTTCTGCTGCATGTCCTGCCACGCCGGCTTGACCATCCACTGCTGCGTCCCGAGCCGGACCAGCCCGGTCATCGGGCTGAAGATCGGCAGCAGGTACGAATAGATGTCGTTGGCCTTCTGGATGTAGCCGGCCACCTGGACCGCCTGCTTCCAGTGCGACGCGGTCACCATGTCGCCGCCGGGGACCTGCCGGCAGAGGCCCGTCAGGTCCTCGGCCGCCAGCTCCAGCGCCGTCAGCAGCTCGACGATCGGGACGTGCTCGATCGGGTCCTTCGAGAGCGGGTGGTAGTGCTCGGCCAGCCGTCGCGTCAGGCGGCGGCCGGTCTCGATGTAGATGTCGGCCCCGGAGAGCGCCTCCAGCGCGATCGCGTCGCCCTGCTCGGCCTCGCGCCTCGACCAGGTCCCAGGCCTGGCGGTCGGCCGGGGCGAAGGTCTGGGGGCGTCCCAGTCGATCGGCGGCAGGAGCTCGCGGGTCGACTTCGTCCAGCGCGAGGCGAGGATGGCGAAGACGATCCCCGACGCGATCCAGAGCGCGCCGGCGATCAGGAGCCAGCCCCGCTCCATCAGCCAGAGGGCCCCGAAGCCGACGTAGGCCAGCGATCGGCCCGACCAGCAGCACCACGAGCACCCACGAACGCCAGTTCCTGAGCACGAGCACGGCGCCTGCCCTCGATCCGAAGACGCTTCCTCGACGCATATCCCCGATGATAAGGGACGCGGTCGAGATCAGCCACAGAGATCACGTCATGGGAGATGGGGGAATTCGAACCCCCATCCCCCACGACGTGTCCTCGGGGCCCAATTCCTCCCGTGGACCGGACGGCCGGGGTCGTCCGGCTCGCCCGGGGTGCGGGCGGCGAACCGCCCCGAAGCGGGTCGGGGCGGTCCGTCCGGAATCATGGTGAGGGGCGGGCCGGGCCTGCTCAGCCGCGGAAGCGGCGCGGGATGCGGCTGGAGACGGCGTCGGGCACGCCGCGGACCGACTCGGCCAGGTCCTCGGCCATGTCGCGGCCCGATTCGGCCAGGTGGCGGAGCCTCTTGGGCAGCTCGTGCCACGAGTCGGGCAGGTGCCGCTCGGCCCACGTCTCCTCGGGGGCGGCGAGCATCGCCGTCAGCGCCAGGCCGAGGCCGAAGCCGATCCCGAAGCCGATCAGGACCGACGGCATCGGGTTCCGCGCCATCATCCCCTCGGCGCGGCGGTAGCGGTGGGCCATCTCGTCGCGCGCCCACGAGGCGTTCTCCTGGAGCCGGTCGCCCACCTCGCCGGCCCTCTCCTGGAGCCGCTGGCCGACCTGCTGGGCCTGGTCGCGGACGTTCTGGAACGTCCCCCCGTTGTGCTGGCCCTGTCCCTGTCCCTGTCCCTGCGGACGATTCGGGTTGCCGGAAGCCATTGCGGGATCTCCCTTGAGGTGAGACGATGGGGCAAACGGGCCGCCGATCGCTCGGCGCCCGACACGAGGAGAACGATGAGCAACCGTCATGCCGCCGCCGCCTGCCGGGCGGCGGGAACTTGACTGCCCACGGTGAGGTGGTACCTTACGCGGCGGAGAATTCCGAAATCCCTCCCGGGATGGGACGAATAACCCTGGCACGAGGGTTGCCGGGTTTTCAGGAGACTTCGCGGCGCGCGACGGCCCCGGCGTGGGGCCGATCGGCCGACGATCCCTTCGGACCCTCCTTAACTCTTGAGGAAACCTTCTCATGAAGCGCGTCCTGGCATCCGCCCTGATCCTCGGCGTCGCCTCGCTGTTCGGCCTGTCGGGCTGCGGCGAGGAGAACAAGGTGGAGACCAAGGAGACGGTCGCCACCCCCACCGGCACGACCACCGAGACCAAGACCGACAAGGTCGAGTCGAGCGGCTCGAACCCGCCGGCGGCCGCCAGCGGCGCCCCGGCCCCTTCCGACACCCCCAAGGCCCCCTGAAAATCGGCATCACCGACACGACGCCCCCCGGGCCATCCGGGGGGCGTTTTCGTTTTCGAAGCAGGCGTAATTTCAAAATCTGGTTCATCGAATGAGTTGGCATTGCGGTTGCATCATGGACCTCCCAAGGATGCCGGCTCGGTGGCCGGTGAGTTGTGGGACCAGGGAGCTATTCAACCATGGCGATCAACGCACAAGAGCTGCAGGGCCAGTGGAACAAGCTGCGCGGCCAGGTCAAGGAGAAGTGGGGCCAGCTCACCGACGACGACCTCCAGATCCAGGGCGGCAACGTCGACCAGCTCGTCGGCCGGATCCAGCAGAAGACCGGCGAGGGGCGCGAGGCGATCGAGAAGTTCCTCAACGAGCTGACCTCGCGGGGCGCGTCCGCGATCTCGCACGGCGGCCGAGGCCGTCTGGCAATACGCCCAGCAGGCCGGCGACCGGCTCCGCGACCACTACGGCGACGTCGCCGACCAGGCGCGACGAGCGGCTACGACATGGCGCAGGACATGGTCCGGCACAACCCGACCCAGTCGGTGGCCGCGGCCTTCGGTGTCGGATTGGTGGCCGGGCTGATCGTCGGCCTGGCGCTGCGGTCGCGCTGAGCCCGCCGGGCTCGACCGCGATGCATCTTCCGGTTTCGTGTCCACCCTCGACATCAACGAGAAGGAGAAAATCTCATGCTTCGCTGGGCAATCCTGTTCGCGATCATCGCGCTGATCGCCGGCTTCTTCGGCTTCTACGGGATCGAAGGCATGGCGGCGACCATCGCCAAGATCTGCTTCTTCGTCTTCCTGGTCCTCTTCGTGGTCGCCCTGGTCGTCGGGCGACGGGTCGTCGAAGGGCCCACGGTCTAGCGACCCGGCCGGTCGTCGAGCCGAGCGACGACCGGCGCCGGGCCGACGCGGGACGGGCATCTCCCTTCGCGGGGGCGCCCGTCCCGCGTCCGTTTCGTCGCGCCCGGCGCGTCGCGGACCGATCCCGATCAGCCCCGGCCCATGCAGCACTTCTTGTACTTCTTGCCCGACCCGCACGGGCAGGGGTCGTTCCGCCCGATCGGCGACACCCCCGGGGCCCTCTGGATCGTCACCCCCTTGACCCCGCCCCCCGGCTTGAGCCGCTCGCGGTAGGACCGGGCGATCACCCGGACCTGCGCGGCCCAGTCGTCCCCCTCGCCGACGCGGCCGGTCTCGCGGAGGTATTCGAGGAACCGGGCGACCACCTCGGGCACGTGCGGCCGCGCGTCGTCGGGCAGCGCCAGGCGGGGCATCGACCGGTCAGACCGTCGCGAACGTCCCCGGCGAGACCTCGTCGGGGAAGCCGGGATCGAGCTTGCGCACCTCCGCGCCGAAGTGTGCGAGGATCTCCGGCACCGCCTCGCGCACCGACGGGTCGAGCAGCCCCGCCGCGAACGACTCGGCGAAGTCGCCCGACCAGTTGTCCCAGCGGTTGTCGAACATGGGCGCCCCGATTCCGGATGCGAGATGCCATATGCCAGATCATGGAATGCGAAATTCACCTCGGATATCCGACCTCCGTCGTCCGGCATCCGTTATCTGCCATTCACCTATCATCAAGTCCTCCGCTCAGCCCCGCAGCGTGGCGTCGAACCGGGCGGCGCAGGCGTCGACGATCGCGCGGACGGCGCGCTCGACCTCGTCGCCGGTCAGGGTCCGCTCGGGGTGGCGGAACCGGAGGCCGAAGTGGAGGCTCTGCCGGCCCTCGGGGACGTTCCCGCCCCGGAAGGTGTCGAGGTAGACGACCGCCTCCAGCGTCGGGCCCGGCGGCCTCGGCGACGGCGGCGGCCAGGTCGGCCCAGGGGAGCGTGCTCGGCGACGACCAGCGACAGGTCGCGCGCCACGGCCGGGAACGGCGGCAGGGCGCGGTACTGGGGGACGAGGTCGGCGCGCGCCTGGAGGACGTCGAACGTCCAGCTCGGCCGCCGAGCACGCCCCGCGCAGGTCGAGCGCATCGAGCCGGCGCGCGATCGACCTCGCCGAGGTAGCCCAGGTGCGTCCCGCCCAGGAGCAGCTCGGCCGCAGCGGCCGGGGGCGAACGGCGGGACGCGTCGCCGGCCTCGACCTCCAGGTCGGCCTCGCACGTGGAGCCGGCCGAGCAGGGCCTCGACGACCCCCTTGAGGCCGAGGAAGTCGCGCCCGGCGACCAGGCCCAGCCGGGTCGGCTCGTCGGGCAGGGGGCGGTCGGGGCGGGGCAGGTAGACGTTGGCGATCTCGAACAGGTCGGCGTCGGCGTTGCCGTGCGCCTCGTTGTGGCGGCGGGCGGCCAGCAGGCTCGGCACCAGGCTCTGCCGCAGCGCGTTCTCGCGCCTCCGGCTCGAATGCTCGACGCGGATCGGCGGCGGCGGCCGGCCCGGGCCCGATCGGCGCGGCGCAGCTCGTCGGCGACGAGGCTGAAGGTGACCGCCTCGTCGAACCCGCAGCCGGTCAGGGCGTCGCGGACCGCGGCCTCGACCCGCTCGCGCGGCGCCGCGGGGCGCTGGCCAGGGGGACGGCGCGGTCCTCGGGGATGTGCTCGTAGCCGTGGACCCGCGCGACCTCCTCGATCAGGTCGATCTCGCGCTCCAGGTCGCTCCGCCAGCTCGGCGGGCGGAACGTCGAGCGCCTCGGGCGCGCCGTCGCCGAGCGGCTCCAGGCCGAGCGCCCGCAGGATCCGGGCGACGGTCGCGCGGTCGATCGCGATCCCCAGGACGCGCGGGATCTGGTCGAGCCGGAGCGTGATCGCCGGCCGCTCGGGCCGGGGCGCGCCGACGTCGATGACGCCGGGGTGGAGCGTCCCGCCGGCCGTCTCCAGGATCAGCTCGGCGCAGCGGCGGCTGGCCCACTCGGTCCCCTCGGGGTCGATCGGGCGTTCGAACCGGTAGCTCGACGGGCTGTGCAGGCCCAGGGCGCGGGCGGTCTTGCGGATCGAGATCGGGTCGAACTGCGCGGCCTCGATCAGGACGTTGGTCGAGCCGGGGCCGATCTCGGTGTCGAGCCCCCCATCACGCCGCGCCAGGCCGACCGGCCGCTCGGCGTCGGCGATGGCGAGCATCTCGGGCGACAGCTCGTAGGTCTTGCCGTTGATCGCCGTGAGCGTCTCGCCCGGGCGGGCCCGGCGGACGACGAGGCGGCGGCCGGCGAGGCGGTCGAGGTCGTAGGCGTGGAGCGGCTGGCCGCACTCGAACATGACGTAATTGGTCACGTCGACGACGTTGCTGATCGGCCGGACGCCGAGCGTCTCCAGCCGCTTGCGGAGCCACCAGGGGCTCTCGCCGACCCTGACGCCCGAGACGACCCGCGCCGTGAACCGGGGGCAGAGGTCGGGCGTCCTCGACCGCGACCGCAGGTGAGCGTCTCGACCGGCTCGGCCCGACGTCGGCCGGGCCGCGGGTCGGGGACGCGCAGCGGCCTTGTCGAACAGGACGGCGATCTCGCGCGCGACGCCCAGGTGGCCCAGGCAGTCGGGCCGGTTGCTGGTCACCTCCAGGTCGATCGCGAGGTCGCCGCCGACCTCGGCCGTCGATTCGTGGTTCAGCCCCGCCAGCGCCAGCCGTTCGGTCAGGACCTCCACCGGCATGTCGAGCCGGACGTACTGCGTGAGCCAGTTCCAACTGACGATCATCGGATTCCTTAACCCAGGATGGCGTCGACCGCGAGCTCGACGTCCGGGAACGCCCCGGGGGCGACGACCTGGCCGCGCGGCAGGATGCGGTTCTCGGTGTAGATCTCCCCGATCGGACGGCGGTAGACCTCGACGAGTTCGCGGTTCAGGTCGATGAGCCAGACCTCGGCGATGTTGGCGCGGGCGTAGATGGCCAGCTTCACGCCCCGGTCGTAGTCGGCCGTCGTGTCCATGACCTCGACGATGAAGAATACGTCGGCGGGGGTCGGATGGCCCGACGAGTAGAAGTCGGGCCGGGGCCGCAGGATCGCCAGGTCGGGCTCCGGCTCCGAGCGGTCGTCGAGGCGGATCGGCCCCTGGACCCGGATCAGGGCCCGGCGCCGAGCCCGGCGGTCAGCCGGGAATTCAGCCGATCCACACATCCCGCGTGTCGGCTCCCGATCGGGCTCATGGTGATCACCTCCCCTGCGATGAGCTCGACGCGCTCGTCCTCCCCGAGGATGCCGGCCTCGGCCATCCGGTAGTATTCGTCCACGGTGAACCGCCTGCGCTCGACCGACGCGGTCAGGGTCGCCATGATCACCTCCTCAATCCGGTCCGCGGCCCGTCCCCGAGAGCCGCGACCAGACGAAATAGACCGGGAAGCCCGCCAGGACGATCAGGTAGCCGATGCCCGAGGTCGCCGGGGCCAGGCAGACGAAGTCGAGGACCAGCAGCGCCGCCAGGACGATGTAGATCAGCGGCGGGCAGGGGATAGCCGAACGTCCGGTAGGGCCGCTCCAGGCCCGGCGCCTTGCGCCGCAGGACGATCACGGCGACGACCATCAGCGTGTAGAAGGTGACGTCGGCCGGGATGATGTATTCGAGGAGCTGGTTGTAGAGGTTGCCGTACTTCGACGCCGCCCTTGGCGGGGACGGTCTCGACCGTCACCGGCAGGGTCAGGAGCGAGGCCCAGACGCACTGCGCCGCCAGGGCGACCGCCGGGACGTGGCGGCGGTTGGTCGTCCCCGCCGCCGCGAAGAACAGGCCGTCGCGGGCCATCGCGTAGTAGACCCGCGCCCCGGCCAGGACCAGCCCGTTGACGCAGCCGAACGTCGAGATCAGGATCGCCGCCGCCATGACGACCGCGCCGCGATCGCCCAGGACGTGCCGCATGACCTCGGTGCCGACCCGGTCGTTGGGCGCGCCCTGGATCTCGCGGAGCGAGAGCGTGACCACGTAGGCGACGTTGGCCAGCAGGTAGAGCCCGACCACGCTGCCGCAGCCGACCACCAGCGCCAGCGGCAGGGTCCGGCCGGGGTCGCGGACCTCGCCGCCGGTGAACGTCACGTTGTTCCAGGCCGACTGCGAGAACAGCGGGCCCGATCATCGCCTGGCCGAGCAGCACGGCCAGCGCCGCCGCGCCCGTCAGGCGTCAGGCCGGGCTGGGCCTTCGCCGGGTCCCAGCCGTTGGCCGCCGGGTCCCACCACGACGACGTCCACGCCGCGGCCTCGTGGTTCCGGCCGAGCGTCAGGCCGACGACGATCAGGCCGAGCAGCGCGGCGGTCTTGGTGAACGTGAACGTGTTCTGGATCAGCTTGCCGGTCCTCAGCCCGCGCGTGTTCGTGACCGTCAGCGCCACGATCAGGGCGACGGCGACGAGCTGCTGCGTCGAGAGGCTCACGGCGTACCGGCCGAAGGCGATCGGGATCGGCCGGACGAGGTATCGGTCGGCCGAGACCGCCGGGGCGAGGACGCCGAGGAACTTGGCGAACGCGACGGCGACCGCCGCGATCGTCCCGGTCTGGACGACGAGGAAGGTCGACCAGCCGAACAGGAAGCCGATCGCCGGGCCGTACGCCTCGCGGAGGAAGACGTACTGGCCGCCGGCCCTCGGCATCATCGCCGCCAGCTCGGCGCAGCACAGGGCGCCGGTGATCGTCATCAGCGCCGGCCAGGGCCCAGGCCGCCAGGAGCCAGCCGGGCGAGCCGACCAGCCGGGCCGACTCGGCCGACGTGATGAAGATGCCCGAGCCGATCATCGACCCCATGACGATCATCGTGGCGTCGAGCCGCCCGAGCTCGCGGACCAGGGGCGGCGACGGGGCGGCCTCGTCAGGGGTCGTGGTGGTGGGCATCGCGCGCCTTGCCGCTCACGAGCCCTGGGCGAGGAACGCCTGGACGTCGGCGATCGCCTGGTTGATCGTCTCGCGACGCCAGTCGGTCAGGGCGCTGTCGAGGGTGCGGGTCAGGTGGTTGACCAGGTGCTGGGCGGCGGTCTTCGGGTCCTCGCCCTCGGCCCGGATCTCGGGGAAGTCGCGGTGATGGACGCTCGTCGCGTGCGCCGTCGCGCCGGTCGTCACGATCACGCGGCTCAGGTCGGTCGTCATCGCAGGGGCTCCACTATATAGGAAGTGCTGAGTGCATCGGGGAGTGCTGAGTGCTGAGTATCGCGTCGAATGTCGATTATACCCCAGATCGGGCCTGGTTTGCTTCCCTCGGTTCGCTCCTCTCGGAACCCGTATCATCACTCAGCACTCAGCACTCAGCACTTTCAGAACTGCGCGAGGAACCGGGTGTCGTTCTGGTAGAGCAGCCGGATGTCGTCGATCGCGTGCCGCCGCATGCAGAGCCGCTCGATCCCCAGGCCGAAGGCGAAGCCGGTGACCTCCTCGGGGTCGTAGCCGACGGCGCGGAAGACGTTGGGGTCGACCATGCCCGCGCCCCCCATTTCAACCCAGCGGTCGCCGCCGTGCCAGAGCATATCGACCTCGACGCTCGGCTCGGTGAACGGGAAGAAGGACGGGCGGAACCGGATCTGGACGTCCTCGCCCAGGTAGCTCCGGGCGAACAGGCGGAGCACCGTCTTGAGGTCGGCCATCGTCACGCCGCGGTCGACCATCAGGCCCTCGATCTGGTGGAACATGAACGAGTGGGTCGCGTCGACCGTGTCGGGCCGGTAGACCCGGCCGATCGCGATGACCCGCACCGGCGGCGGCTGGTTCTCCATGACGCGGATCTGCACCGTGCTCGTCTGGCTGCGGAGCATCGTCCCGCCGGGCAGGTAGAAGTTGTCCAGCGGGTCGCGCGCCGGGTGCGACGGCGGGATGTTCAGCGCCTCGAAGTTGTGCCGGACGTCCTCGACCTCCGGCCCCCGCGCCACGGCGAACCCGAACCGGCCGAACAGGTCGATCAGCTCGTCGGCCGTCTGCGTGAGCGGGTGCTTGTGGCCGAGCCTCGGCCGCGGCCGACCCGGCAGCGTCACGTCGAGCCCGCCGGCGCGGTCCTCGGCCGGTCGCTCGACGCGCGCCTTGGCCTCGTCCCAGTAGACTTCGAGCGACTGCTTGACCGCGTTGAACCGCTGGCCGTACGCCTTCTTCGCGGCCGGCTCGAGCGCCTTGAGCCGCTCCTGCGCGGCCTTGACGCGCCCCTGCTTCTGCCCGAGGAACTCGATCCGCGCCGCCTCGACGGCCTCGGCCGTCCCGGCGCTGCGGAACGCCGCCTGGCCCTCGGCTTCCAGCACATCGAGGTCGGCCAAGGCGGCGGCGAGCGGGTCGGGGGTGCTCATGGGGGGCCTGGCGATCGCGATCCTCGGGGAGCATGCGGGTCATGTCGGGAGGGAAGACGTTTCCACCGCGCCCTCCACCACCGCGGCCCGGTCGCCCCGCGTCCGGCGACGGATCGCCAGCGCCAGCGAGCCCCCGAGCAGGGCGACGGCCAGCAGCGGCAGCCCCAAGGCGAGCCTCGATGAACAGCAGCGCCAGGAGGCTGCATCCCGCCGGGGCCCTCTCGGCCGCGTCCTGGGCGGCCAGGATCGGGGCCGTGACGGCGCGGGGCATCCGCCGCGAGACGCCGTTGAGATACGCGATGAAGAGCGGTCTCGCCGCCGGGGATGCAGGAAGACCGAGGCGACGAACGCGACGGCCACCGCCAGACCGGCCACCACGAACCCGGCCGAGAACCGCCGCAGACGGCCCCGGGCCACGAGCACGCCGATCAGCCCCAGCGACATCCCGAGCCCGATCGCCAGCCAGCCCCATCAGACCCTCGCCCGTCCACAGGAAGAGGCGGACCAACCCGCAATCCAGGGCGACGATCGCCACCACGGCCATCAGCCGGGCGATCGTGAATCGGCGGCGCGGCAGGGCGGCTTCCTCCGTGATGGGGACCTCGATCGGCTCACGCCCGGCCCTCGCCGCGAGCCAACCACCCGCCCAGGCGACGAGCAGCATCGGCAGGCCCAGGACCATCTCGTGCAGCGCGAGCATGAAAACCAGCTCGGTTCGACGTTTCGAGGTGGTAGACGGCCGATCGCACGGCCCCGATCGGTACGCTCTCCAGGAGGCCGAGGACGAGGATCGGCAACCCGAGGATCGCCGCTCCGGTCGCCCGGACGCAGGCGATGTAGGCGAGCAAGGCCGCCAGGCCGGCCGCCTCGAACCCGGCCCAGAACCGGCGCCTCGGGCCGCGGACCCGCCACCAGCGGATGAACCCGACGTCCAGGGCGATCACGATCAGGACGACGCCCAGGAGGTCCGTCATCATCACCGCGAAGCAGTCGAACGCGACGACGGCAACCGCGGCCATCATCCCGGCGATCGTGACGCGGGGGACTCTCATGGCCTTCCTCCTTGAAGCGAGAGTGAACCGATCAGGTAGGACGATGCCACGTCCTCGCGCGGCGACGGCTCAGGCGGTCCGCGCCTTCTGGCGGTCGCGGACCTCGGCGTCGTGGCGGTCGAGCTCGCCGCGGGCCTTCGCGATGATCGCGTCGAAGGTCTCGGGGTCGTGGATCGCCAGCTCGGAGAGGCTCTTGCGGTCGAGGCCGACCTTGGCCAGCTTCAGGCCGTGGATCAGGCGGCTGTAGCGCAGGCCGCGCATCTCGGCCGCGGCGCTGAGGCGGGTGACCAAAGGCGGCGGAAGTCGCGCTTCTTGGCCCTGCGGTCGCGGAAGGCGAACATGCCGGCGCGGAGCAGCGTCTCCTTGGCCGAGCGGAGCAGCCGACGGCGCCCCCCGACGAACCCCTCCACCTTCTGGAACAGCCGCTTCTTCGCCTTGTTGCGGGCCGCGCCTTTTCTTGCACGCATCGTTGGGGTCTCGTCTCACGGACGGGTGCGACGGGCGCACCGGCGGGGATGCTCGGGAACCTATGGGGTGCGCGAAACGCACCATGTCTTGATCGGCAAAGGAGGTCGGTGCGTTTCACGCACCCGACAAGGGCTCAGGCCGACGGCGCCTCGGGGCCCGGCTCGCCTTTCTCCTCGGCGGCCAGGGCGGACCAGCTTGGCGGCCTCGATCGCCTCGGGCTGCGACCCCTCGCGCTTCTGGACGGCGCGGCGGAGGCGATGCGCCTCGGCCGACACCTTCAAGGTCGTCTGCTTGCGGAGACGGCGGACCTTCTTGCCGTTCTTGTGGCTCATCAGGTGCGACGACCCGCACCGCTTGTGGCTGACCTTGCCGGTGGCCGAGACCTTGAACCGCTTCTTGATGCCCTTGTGCGTCTTGAGTTTCGGCATGATGTTTCAATCGTTTCGATCGTTTCAGACCGCCCCCGGCGTCGAGGCCGGCGGAAGCGTCGAGGGGCCGGCAAAATCGGCCGAGTCGCCGAGTGTAGCAAATCGGCCGCGCCGCGGCCAACTCCAAAAATCCGCGAATCGCGACCCCACCACGAAAAAACCCTCCCCGTCCGGCGACGGGGAGGGTCGAGGGTCGATCGACCCGGCGGACGGGCGGCGACGTCGGGGGTCGCGGGGCCGGCGGATCAGGCGCGTGGGGCGACGATCGCCGTCATCCGCTTGCCTTCCATCGACGGGTTCTTCTCGACCTTGGCCACGTCGTCGAGCGCCTGGAGCACCTCGTCCATGACCCTGCGGCCCTCGTCGATGTGCGCCAGCTCGCGGCCGCGGAACAGGACGTTGACCAGCACCTTGTCCTTGTGCTCGAGGAACTCGCGGGCCCGCTTGACCTTGACCTCGATGTCGTGGTCGCCGGTCTTGGGCCGGACGCGGATCTCCTTGACCTGGACCTGGTGCTGCTTCTGCTTCGAGGCCCGCTTCTTCTGCGAATACTTGAACTTGCCGAAGTCCATGATCTTGCAGACGGGCGGGCGCTCGTTGGGGGCGACCTCCACCAGGTCCAGTCCCGCCTCGCGGGCGGCCTCCATCGCCTTGCCCGTCGGCATGACGCCGAGCATGGTCCCATCGGCGGTGATGACCCGCACCGGCGAGATGCGGATCTGCTCGTTGACCCTCAGAGTCCGGTCGATAGCGTCCTCCTCAGGACGTAGGGACGGCGCTCGCGGACGGGGCCGGCGCACCCTCCGAGCATCGGGAGGCGGCCCTCCCCGGACGGCCACGAGGCCCGCCCCTGCGGCGGGCCCTCGTTCGTCGCGAGGCAACCCTAACCATTACTCCCGCCGTTTTCACCTGTCAAGGGATCATTCGCGACTTCCCAGCCCCGTTCCCTCGAACCCCTCCGAGGGAGGCCCGCGCCCCCGGCGTGATCGGTCGTGGGCGGCCCGGAAGCCCCACTACCCGTCTCTCGACGTGAGTATCGTCGACGATTGTCGAGGATCGTCGACGATACTCCGCGATCCGAAGGCGGTCTTCAGGGCGTCTCAGGATTGACACTTTTTGTTAAACGTTTCGTCCGAGAACGCTTCGCCGATGCGGCGAGACTCGGTCCGATATTTCATCAGAAATTCCTTGTAAATAAGGAATTACGTTACGAATTCGGGCGGGATTCGGGTCGCGAAGGCGCCGTTTCCCGAAACAAAGCGAACTTGTCCCATCCGGTTGTCACGGAGGGCCTCGGCGCGGGACAGGGACGATTCCCGGAAAAGGATGGATTGGGCGGGGCCTCCGGTGCAGTAATGGAATGGGGCGAGGATCGGCGGGGGAGGAGTCGCGATCATGGGGGGCGCAGGATCGGGGGCCGTGCTGCGGCAGGTCGACCGGCTCTTCGGCCGGGGGACGGTCGCGGGGCTGGGCGAAGGGCAGCTCCTGGATCGGTATTTGGCCGGGCGCGACGAGGTCGCCTTCGAGGCGCTGGTGGCGCGGCACGGGCCGATGGTCCTGGGCGTCTGCCGTCGCCTGCTCGGCGACCCGCACGACGTCGAGGACGCCTTCCAGGCCACGTTCCTCGTCCTGGTCAAGAAGGCCGGGGCGATCCGCGACCGTGACCTGCTGGGCCCGTGGCTGTACGGGGTCGCGCATCGGGTCGCCGTGAGGTCGAGGGGTCGAGCGGCCCAGCGGCGCTCGCGCGAGGCGACGGGACTATCCCCCGAGCCGGTCGAGGCGCCGACCGAGCCGGGATCGGGCGAGCTCCGCCCGGTGCTCGACGAGGAGATCGGCCGGCTGCCGGAGAAGTATCGCGTCCCGATCCTGCTCTGCTACTTCGAGGGCCTTTCGCACGACGAGGCCGCGACGAACCTGCGATGGCCCGTCGGCACGGTGCGGAGCCGCCTGGCGCGGGGCCGCGACCTGCTGCGGGGCCGCCTGACCCGCCGCGGCCTGGCCCCCGTCGCCGGCCTGATCGCCTCGGGCCTGACCCCCCGGGCGACCTCGGCGGCGGTGCCTCCGGCCTTGATCGAGGCCACGGTCCGCGCCGCGACCCGGCTCGCGGCGGGCCGGGCGATGACGGCCGGGGCAGTCTCGGCATCGGTTGCCGCATTGACGAAAGGGGTGGTGACGACCATGTTCCTGGGCAAGCTGAAAGTCGCCGCCGTCGGCCTGGTGGCCGCGGGGATCGCCGCGACCGGCGCGGGCGTGTGGGCCGGCCGGGGATTGAAAGCCTCCGATGGGCCGGACGGTGCCCCGGCACCGCTCGCGGGCGACCTGGCCAAGCTCCAGGGGAAATGGGAAGCCATCAAGGTGATCCCGCCCCCTATCCAGTGGCAATTCCGGAAACCGGGGAGCGGCAAGTACACCTGGGAGGTCGAAGGGTCGAGCATCATTCGGATGGACTTCGAGCGGCGCGATGACGGGTCCGAGGCCGAAAGCATCGACCGGGGCCGGTTGAGGCTCGATGAGGCCAGGACCCCGAAGGTGATCGACTTCGTCAACACGGACGGCTCCCAGGTCATCACGGCCGGGATCTACAAGCTTGAGGGGGATCAGACTCACGGTCTGCCTGGCAGAACACGGGACGACCACACCGCCGCGCGATTTCAAGGCCGACGAGAATCACCAAGCCCCCATCCTCATGGTCCTCCGGCGTCAGGGACGCGGGCCAACCGGGGGACAATCCGGGGATGACGCCCCGAGTGCGCGTGCCCCGGAGCGTGGGCAGGACACGTCCGGCTCCTCCGATGAGCGGAAGGCGACACCTCCCGCCTCAGAAAAGGCCCCGCCGGCCGAGGCCGTCCCGCCCCCGGAACCTGCGACGCCCACCACGGGCGATCCGATATCGGCGGCGACGGCCTCGGCCCCGATCGTCGACCTGGAGAGCCGCCTCCGCAGGGCCCAGGACAGGGTCGCATGGGCCGAGCGGATGTTCCAGAAGGGCTACGTGTCGCAGGCGCAACTGAACGAGGCCCGCGACGAAGTCGTAGTCCTTAAAGCCCGGATCGCCGACTGGGCCCGGGGACTGGATTCGCTCCGGGATGACCTCCAGGAGGAGCAGGAGCGGCTCAGGGGGCGGATCGAAACGATGAGGAAGGAGATCCAACGTTCGGAGGCCGAAGTTCAGGTCGCATTAACCATCGTGGCAACCCACGATCGGCTCAACCAGCGCCGACCCGGCATGGTTTCCAAGGAGGAGATGAACCGGGCCGAGGCCGAAGCCAAGGTCAAAGCGGCCCAGCGCGATGTGAAGCAAGCCGAATTGAAGGAGGTCGAGATCCGCCTGGACCAGGTGGCGCGTCGCCTGGCCCGGATCGACCGGGCGAAGGATCAGGCCAAGGAACGCGCCCCCAACCTTCCCGCCCCGCCACCGCCCCCCGCCAGGCCGGCGAACCCGGCCGCGGCCCCGGCTCCCCCGCAAAACCAGCCCAGACCCGAGGAGCCGAGGCGACCGGACGGGGAATCGGCCTCGATCCGCGGGTCGGCGCCCGCCTCCGGAGCGCTCAGGCCGTACTCGACACACGCACGCGGCTCTATAAGACGGGAGAACTCTCCCGCGAGGACTGGCAGCAGGCCCAGGGCGATGTGGAGTTCCTGAAGGCCCAACTCGATTCGCAGCAGGACGCCCTCCAGGATGAGAAGGAATTGCTGGGGCGCAGCTCGAAGCCAAACGGGCCGAGTTGCGACGGGCGGAGGGCCAGCAAGCGTTCGCTGAGAAGGAACTGGAACGGTACAAGGGCCTCGCATCCAGGAACGTGGTTCCCCAGCAGATTGTCAACGAATTCGAGGCCAAGGCGGAAACGACGAAGGCCGAGCGCGATACCAAGCGGGCCGAGCTCAAGGAGGTCGAGATCCGGCTGAAGCAGGTGGTGCGCCGAGGGCTTCTGATCCAGGCGGTGAGAGAGAAGTCGATGGAACCCGACGCCGCTCCTCCCATTTCGACAGAACCGCCCCCGCCCGCTCCCCGATAATAATTACAGGCGGTCGAGCGATCGGCGTGCGATCCGGGGCGGGTCGGCTCAGGCGTCCTTCGGGACGGGGGGCTTGAACGTCTTGACCAAGTCGCTGATCGCCTTGAACTCGGGGCGGTCGGAGGCGCTCGGTCCACTCGAACAGGACGGCCTCGGTCGTCGAGATCACGGCGCCGGCGCGCTCCATCCGTCGCAGGGCGAATTCCCAGTCCATCCTCGACCGCGAGCCGACGGCGTCGGCGGGGACCTGGACGCCGAAGCCCAGCCGGAGCAGCTCCAAAGCCGTCTGCGACACGCAGACGTGCGCCTCGATCCCCGCCAGCGTGAGGTGGCGGATCTGCCGGCCGTAGAGCTGTTCGAGCAGTTGCGGCACCGCGCAGCAGTGGAACACCGTCTTCGACGGGCGGTGCGGGATCAGCTCGGCCAGCGCGGGGACGGTCGGGCCCAGCCCCTCGGGATACTGCTCGGTCGCCCAGACCGGCAGCCCCAGGTGCTTGGCGGCTCGGACCAGGCGGACCGCGTTGGCCAGCATCAGGTCGCGGTCGACGATCCGGGGCACGAGCTTCTCCTGGACGTCGACGACCAGCAGGGCCCCGGACTTCCCGGTGAAGCGTTCGGTCAACTGCATCGGTGGATGGCCTCCGTCGCCGCGACGAGGGGGCGGCTGCGGGCGATGCTAAGGATGGCATCGCGCGAATGTCAAGCCGACGTGGCCGCCGCGTCGATGCATGTCTATTGAGGACCGCCATCGCCGAGGCGGGCGGTACACCCTGGCCCCTCGGGACGACGGAGCCCGACGGAGGCGGACATTCATGGAGGGATGGTCCATGCCGTCGAACCGGACGAGGATACGGCCGACGCTGGAAGCGCTGGAGGACCGGCTCGCCATGAGCAATGGCCTGCCGGGCAACGACCTGGCGGTCGCGACGGGGGCGGTCGGAGCTTCGGGGCAGGTCACCGACGTGTCGGTGACGATCCCGGCCTCGGCGTTCGGGAATCGCCAGACGATCGTCATCGGGGTCGAGGGCCAGCCGGGCGCCGGCGGCGCGATCAGTCCGATCGTGAAATCGGCGGTCGGCCCCGACGGGGAGAACCTCCCGATCCACCCGGGTCAAGTGGCCGTCCCGGGGCGAAACTTCGCGATCTCGTTCGTCGTGGACGACCACCCCGGCACGCTGACGCTGGGCATCACCGGCCACAGGGGGACGACGGGCCCGTTCCAGGTCACGGCGTACCTGCCGGGCGACGTCAACGGCGACGGCCAGGTCACGCTCGCCGACGTGCAGGCGTTCGTCAAGGATTTCGGCGGGGTCGCGCACCTCGATGAAGGGGGTCAAGGTCTCCCAACCCAAGGCACCCTCGGTCAACCCGAAGTACGTCCTGTCCGCCGACGCCAACCGGAACGGGCTGGTCGCCATGGGGGACGGGCGCTACCTGCTCCGCAACGAGGTCCTCCTGATGCCCAAGCACCCGCTGCAGATCTTCAACGTGCGGCTGGCGCCGGGGGAGGAGGTCCGCGGGCCGAAGTCCCCGAACGAGGGGGGCGACACCTACCTGCAGGAGGTGCACGTCCTGGGGCAGACGACCCCGGGGTCGATCGTCTTCACCGACTTCAAGCGGGGCTACTTCTTCTTCAACGACCCGCCGGTCGCCACCGACGCCCAGGGCAACTTCTCGGTCCCTTACACGCTGACCTCGGGCGTCAACACGCTCACCCTCCTGGCCGTCGACCCCTACGGCCAGCAGACGAGGTTCTCCTACCCGGTCCTCTGGGAGTCGTATGCCCGGCGCGGCTCGACGTTGGTGTGACGCCGCGGGGTCGCTACGCCAGACCCGGTCGAGAGCGGCGCGGGGCGACAGGAAGGGCGGGCGTGATGCCGCGAGGCCATCACGCCCGCCCTTCTCGATGGGATGATGCCGCGACGGGTCATCGGGGCGAGGCAGCGTTCCTGGGGGGCGCGACGTCGCGGGGCGGTCGCTGCCGGGGCCGGGTCGAAGTCGGACAACGAGGAGGGCGGGCGTGACGGCCTCGCGCCACGCCCGCCCAGCTCAATCGAAGGGGGCCGGACGGACCTCAGGGAATTCCCCCGAACAAGGTCGGGGTCGGGGCCAGCGGGGGCAGCGGCGGGTAGGCGACCGGGGCCGGGGGCAGCGGTTCGTCCGCCGGGCGGTCGAGCGGGGGCGGCGAGCCGAGCGCCACGAAGAGGCGGAACTGGGCCTTGTTGTACCGGATGATCGCGGCCAGGTGGGCCTGCCGGGCCATGTTCACGAAGTCGACGCTGACCTTCGCCTCGTAGGGCCGCCCGACCGTCCCCCGGATCCGCGCCAGCTCCTCGCGGTATCCGTCGATCGCGGTGGCGAGCTGGACGCGGGTGATCTCGACCTGCTGCCGGGCGGCGAGCGCCTCGGCGCGGGCCGCGGCCAGCTCGCGGCGGACCTGGGCGATCATCTGCGACTGCTCGCCGACCCGCTGGCCGACCCGGGCGAGCTGCTGCTTCTGGAGCGCGAGGTTGCCGACGCCCAGTCCCTGGAGCGTCCAGAAGACGCGGACGTCGAAGTCGGTCCGGCCGGCGAAGTTGCCGAGCAGCGGGGGGACCAGGTTGCTCCCGCCGCCGAACATGCCGCCGCTGAAGCCGAGCCAGACGGTCGGCAGCAGCGGGCGGGCCAGCTCCTGGCGGTAGTGGGTCTGCGACTCGGCGATCCGCGCGGCCCGCGCCGTCATCTCGGGCCGGCGCTGCAGCGCGACGCGGACCAGCTCCTCGGTGGGGGTGCTCAGGTCGATCAGCGCGATCGGCGCGATCGCGGCCGTCACGGGCCTCATCCGGACGACGGGGTCGAGGTGGAGGCGGTGTGCCAGCCGCGCCGAGGCGACCGCGACCTCCTCCTCGCCGCGCTGCACCTCGCGGTGGATCAGCAGCGTCTCGGAGGCGCCGCGGTCGGCGTCGGCCTTGAATCCCTGGCCCGCCCTGGCGTAGGCCGCGGTGAGCCGGGCGATCTCGGCCGACTCGGACTCCGACTCGCGGCGGAGCTCGAGGCTGGCCTCGGCCTGGAGCAGGTCGAAGTGCAGCAGCGCCACCTCGAGCAGGACCTCGTTGGCGGTGGCCGAGGCGTCGGCCCGGACGGCGACGACGCCGCTGGCGCGCCGCCAGGGGCTCGAACAGGGCGTCGGTCAGCGGGCTGGCGATGTTCACGGCGGGGACGTTGACCGACTCCGCGGCCAGCGGTCCGGGCACCGCCGCCGACGTAGAGCGACTGCTCGGACAGCGCTCAAGATCCGGCCCGAGGACCGCTGCAGGATGCCGGTGTGCCCGTGGTAGGTGACGCCGGCGTTCAGGATCGGCAGCAGCAGCGCATAGGCCTGCTGCTGCTGCGCCAGGGCCTCGCCGATCTGCTGCCGGGCGATCGGCGATCTCGGGGTTCTCGACCTCGGCCAGCCGCAGCGCGGTCGTCAGGTCGATCGGGTACTCCTGCGGCGCCGGGGGCACGACGGGGGGCGTCACGATCAGCGGGATGCTCGGATCGGCCGAGGTCGCGACGGCCTTGACGCCGGTGTCCACCTTCGGGTCCGCCGCCCCCGCCGCGGCCGGAGCCGGTCGTGCGCCACCGGCCCGGGCCCGGCATCGGCGCCGACGCCCGGGACTCCGGCCGGCCCGGCGCGGGCCGGGTGCGGGCCCTGCGGGCCGCGCGGCCGTCGTCGTCTCGGGCCAGACCAGCGCCCGCTCGTTGAGGCACCCCGTCAGGGCGCCCGACAGCATCGCCACGGGCCAGGCCCGGTCGCCAGCGTCGGGCCGCTGCGGCGGCCCCGCGTCGATCGGCATTCCTGCGCCTCGGTCCCATCGTCATCGTCCCTCCGCGAGCATGGGATGACAGCCTCAACGCCCGACGCGAGCCGGTGCCGGGATCGCGACGGCGGGGACCGGGGGGGTGGACGAGGCCCGGATGTTCCCGGGGGCCGGCGCGGGGGCCGGCGGCGCGGGCCGTCGTCCCCGGAGGGACCGGGATCGGCTGGCCCGGCGGGACGACCCCGGCCGTCGGGACCGGGCGCGCCAGCATGTCGGCCGGCGGCTGCCCCAGGGCCACGAAGAGCTCGAACTGCGCCTCGTTGTAGTCGACGATCGAGTCGAGGTACGTCAGCCGGGCGCGGGCCAGCAGCCGCAGGCTGTCGAGCAGCTCGACCGGCAGGCCGACCGTGTTCTCGAGCCGGATCACGTCCTCGTTGAACCCGTCGGTGGCGGTGATGACGGCGTGCTCGGTCGTGCCGATCTGCGCGTACCGGGCGTGCGTCCTGGCGTACGCCTCGGCCACCTCGGCGCGGACCCGGTCGAGGACCGCGATCTCCTGGTATCGCGTCACCCCCAGCCGGGCCCTGGCCACGTTGATCAGCGCGAGGTTGCCGACCCCCATGTTCTGGATCGTCCAGTACGCGACCGCGTCGAAGTCGGACCGGCCGCCGAACTCGCCGAAGATGGGCCGGACCAGGTTGCTGCCGCCGCCGAACCCGCCGGCGCTGAAGCCGAGCCAGGATCGTCGGCGAGAACGGCAGGACCTTCGCCCCTTCCAGGACGAGCAGCGCCTCGCGGATCGCGGCCCGCCGCTCGCCCAGCTCGGGGCGGTTCGAGCAGGCCCAGCGCGATCAGCTGCGCAGACCGGGATCGGGTCGGGGACGATCGGGTGGGGCACGACCCAGGCGTCGGTCGGGTGGAGCCGGATCGAGGGGTCGAGGAACAGGACCTCGCAGAGCCGGGCCGAGGCGACCAGGATCTCCCCCTCGGCCGCCTGGACGTCGGCCTCGCGCTGCGCCAGCTCGGTGGCCGCGCGGTCGGCGTCGGACTTGCGCCCCTGGCCGGCGGCGGCGTAGGCGGCGGTCAGCCGGGCCACGCTCACGCGCGTCGTCGCGGACCTGCATCGCGACGGCCCGCCTCCCCTCGGCGCGGAGCAGCTCGCAATAGGCCAGCGTCGTCGCCAGGAACGCCTGGTTGCGGATCGCCACGGTCGCGAACTCGCGCTGCGCCACCACCTGCCGCGACGTCAGGTAGCCGAAGACCCCCACGGCGATGTTGCCGGTCAGCACCACGCCGGGGATGCTCACCGTGCCGGCCGCGACCGCGTTCGCACCCGCCCCGACGTAGACCGAGCTGCGGTTGACCGAGAGGATGTTGCCGCTGGACTGCTGGAGGACGCCGGTGTGCGTGTCGTAGTTCGCCGCCGAGGTTGAGGCTGGGCAGGATGAAGGCGGCCGCCAGTTGCCGCAGCGCCGCCGCCTCGACCACCCGCTGGCGGGCGATCATCAGCTGGGGGTTCTGCACCCCCGCCAGCCGCAGCGCGGTGTTCAGGTCGATGTCCCGCACGTTGGGGTCGAGGATCGAGGGGGGCGATGGTGGCAGCGGCCTCGGCGGCTCGGGGCGCGCCGGCGGCGGCGGCATCGGCTCGGGGAGCTGGGCGAGACGCGGGGGCGGCGCGCCCCCGACCGGGGGCGCCGCCCCCGCCATCGTCGAGGCCGAGAGCGCCAGGCCCGCGACCAGCCAGGAGGGTCGAAATCGGCCCGTGATCCGCTCCATCATCATGTCACCCTCTTCTCCGTACGGGAGGGAATAGCCGAGGGGGCCGGCGCTTGCTGGGTGTTATCGTCACCGCCGGTCCCTCCGCTTGAACCGGCCGGATCGGTCCAAGCCGTCATCCCGGCCGGCCTCCTCAAAAACCTTCGACGCGAGGCGCAGCCCCGGCGTCGTCGCAGGGGCGACCTTCAGTCTGCCGGCTTGAGGGGGCCGGCTCGGTGCGATACCTTCGGGGGGGGTCGTCCCCGCCGGTGGGCTTCGGATGGGGCACGCCCGAGTCAATCCCCGAAGATGCTGCGCAGCATCATGCGAGACCGGGAGGAGTTGCGATGACGCTTCGACAGACGACGATGGCCATCCTGCTCCCCCTCGTCGCGGCGATCGCCGCGCGGGCCGACGGGCCGAAGGACAACATCCCCGGCGCGGTCCGCCCCATCCCGCCGCCCGGCATCGAGGTCCCGGCCGAGGCCCGCCGGGAACTGGCCGGCGGCCTCGACGCCCTCAAGGCCGCGCTCGACGCGCTGGAGGGGCGCCGCGACGCCCGGACGCGCGAGCTGATCCCCGACGTCCGGGTCTTCTTCAAGGCGGTCCACGACGCCCTGGAATACCGCGAGTTCTTCGACCTCCCGGACATCGCCCGGGCCAGGGACCTGCTCAAGATCGGGCGTCGCCGCGCCGAGCAATTGCTCGACGGCAAGGCGCCCTGGACCACCGAGACGGGCCTGGTCGTGCGGGGGTACGTCTCGCGGATCGACGGCTCGGTGCAGCCCTACGGCCTGGTCATCCCCGAGGGGCCGGCGCCGGGGCGATACCGCCTGGACGTCTGGTTCCACGGCCGGGGGGAGAAGCTGAGCGAGGTCAACTTCCTCGCCGAAAGGCTCCACCAGCCCGGCCAGTTCACGCCCGCCGGGCACGATCGTCCTGCACCCCTACGGCCGGTATTGCAACGCCTTCAAGTTCGCCGGCGAGGTCGACGTGCTGGAGGCGATCGAGGCGGTCCGTCGCCAGTACCCGATCGACGACGACCGGGTCTCCGTCCGCGGCTTCTCGATGGGAGGCGCGGCGTGCTGGCAGTTCGCCGTCCACTACGCCGACCGCTGGTTCGCCGCCAACCCCGGCGCCGGGTTCGCCGAGACGCCGCGGTTCCTCAAGGTCTTCCAGGACGAGACGCCTCAAGCCCACCTGGTACGAGAAGGCGCTGTGGCACCTCTACGACTGCACCGACGTCGCCGCGAACCTGCTCCAGTGCCCGACCGTCGCCTACAGCGGCGAGCTCGACGCCCAGAAGCAGGCCGCCGACGTGATGGCCGAGGCGCTCCGCGAGGAGGGGATCGAGCTGGCCCACATCATCGGGCCGAAGACGAAGCACGCCTACCACCCCGACGCCAGGCGCGAGGTCGAGCGGCGGATGGACAGCCTCGCCCGGCGGGGGCGGGTGGAGACCCCCGACGAGGTCAACTTCGTCACCTACACGCTCAAGTACAACCGGATGAACTGGGTGACCATCGACTCCCTCGGCGAGCACTGGGAGAGGGCCCAGGTCCAGGCGGTGAACGGCCTGGGCACGTTCACCGTGATGACCGAGAACATCGAGGCGTTCACGCTCGATTTCCCCGCCGGGCACTATCCCTCCGCCATCAACCCCGCTGTCCCGATCCTGGTGGGGATCGACGACGAGAAGATCGAAGCGACCCGCCCGCTCTCGGACCGGTCCTTCTCCTGCTCGTTCCATCGCTCGGAGGGCAGGTGGAAGCTCGGCCCTCCGGAGGGGGACAAGCTCCGCAAGCGGCACGACCTCCAGGGCCCGATCGACGACGCCTTCATGGACTCCTTCGTCATCGTCCGCCCGACCGGCCGGAGCCCGAACGCGGCATTCGAGGCGTGGGCCGCGCAGGAGCGCGAGCGCGCCGTCGAGCACTGGCGGCGGCAGTTCCGCGGCGAGGCGCGGGTCAAGGACGACACGGCGATCACCGACGCCGACATCGCCTCGGCCAACCTCGTCCTCTGGGGCGACCCCGAGAGCAACGCGGTCCTGCGGCGGATCGCCGGCCGTCTGCCCGTCTCGTGGACCAGGGATCGGATCAAGGTCGGCGACCGCGAGTTCCCCGCCGACCATCACGCGCTGGTGATGATCTACCCGAACCCGCTGAACCCCTCGCGGTACGTCGTGCTCAACAGCGGCTTCACCTACCGCGACTACGACTACCTGAACAACGCCCGCCAGGTGCCGAAGCTGCCCGACTGGGCCGTCATCGACCTGCGCACCCCGCCCGACTCGCAGCGCCCGGGCGCGGTCGTCGCGGCCGACTTCTTCGGCGAAGGCTGGGAGGTGCGGGCGCCTCGCCCGGATCGCTGACCGCCCGCGGGCCGCTAGCGCCCGGGGCGACCGTCGCGACCGGATGCGGAAGTCGCGGTGCGCCCGCTTGATGCTCTCCCACGGGCCGAGGCCGATCTGGTCGTCCTCGATCAGGCGGATGACCAGCTCCTCGGCCGAGCCGTCGAACAGGCGGGTCAGCAGGCTCCGGACGGCGGCCCTCTGCGCCTCGTCGCGGGGCACGGCGGCGCGGTAGACGTACTTGCGGCCCTGGAGGTCGTGCCGGACGTAGCTCTTGGACTCCAGCACCCTCAGGAGCGTCCGCACGCTCGAATCGTGCGGCCGGCCCGGCAGCGCCTCGCGCACCTGGTCGGCGGTCGCCGACCCGAGGTCCCAGAGGACGCCCATGATGTGCGCCTCCCGCTCGGTCAGGGTGTCGTTGGTCGGACGGGCCACGGGACCTCCGCCTTCATCGCCCCGCAAGTTTGAACACGAGAGCCGTCGCGACACGATTAAACACCTTTTCGCCTGCCGTGTCACCCTTTTGTCTCATTTCTTCATCCGTCGTTAGACTCGACGCAAGTTGTGTATTTTGAACGAGTTTTGTTAATCATCTTAATATGGCCCAAGGCTGGATCGGGCGTGCCGGATCGCGCCCGCACGACGGTCGCAAGTCAGCATCCCTCGCACCCCCGGACGGACCGGGTGCGCGGGGATGTCGCGCCTATGCTGGCATCGGTCGGGGAAGTGTCGGGCCCGCCTGAGCCGGGGTCTGGCCCCGAGGTGCGAGATGGTGTAGGCTGCGGGGCCTGGGGCTGAGAGCGACCTTCACCACGCCCGAGGGGCCGGCCATGTCGTCGAAACTGCTGTCCGCCGAGCAGCTCGAGGAGCTGCGGCGGTTCAACACGCCCACGATCTCCAACGCGATCGAGACCTTCAACATCCGCAAGCGGCACCTCGGCTTCCTGCCGCACCAGATCCGGTGCCTGCTGCCCGACCTGGGGCCGATCGTCGGCTACGCGGTGACGTCGCAGACCCGCGCCAGCCACTTCACGGAGCCGGAGCCCGACGTGGTGGCCGACTATTTCCGCTACGTCGCGGCGCAGCCCGGCCCGAAGGTCGCGGTGGGCCAGGACCTCGACGACCCGCCGGGGCTGGGGGCGCAGTTCGGCGAGGTCACCGCCGCGATCCACAAGAAGCTCGGGTGCGTCGGCCACGTCACCAACGGCTGCCCGCGCGACCTGGACGAGGTCCACGCGCTGGGCTTCCAGCTCTTCGGGCTCAACCCCTGCGTGAGCCACGCCTACGTGCGGCTGGCCGACTTCGGCAAGCCGGTCACGCTGATGGGCGTCGAGGTCCTCCCCGGCGAGCTGATCCACGCCGACAGGCACGGCGTCTGCATCATCCCGGTCGAGGTCGCCCCGAAGCTGGCCGAGGCATGCCGCAAGGTCGAGGAGCTGGAACGGCCGCTGCTGGAGATGTGCCGCTCCGACGACTTCGACCTGGAGCAGTACCTGGCCGCCCGCGCGGTGATGAAGTCCAGGATCAACGAATAAGAGGAAAGGGGAGGGGAGAAAGCGGGGAGACGGCCGGCGCGCCCGGCCCGCCACCTCCCCTTTTCATATTCGGCTTCAGTATCCGCGGCGCGGGTGCGTGACGACCGGCTCGAACCGCTGGTTGCGGCGGACCGCCTCGTCGGGGCGGATCTCGTCGAGGCGCTTGCCCTCGGCGGCCCACCGGCCCTTGCGGAACTCGAACAGCGCGGTGGCGTGTCGCGGGCACGAGTCGGCCGGGTCGTCGAACGGGTCGGAGTCGAAGTGGACGCCGATCAGGGCGAGCAGACGGCGCGTGTGCCGGTCGCGCGCCCAGAGGATCTCGTCGTGCCAGTGTGCGTCCTCCCAGCGGAGCCGCTCGGGGGGATCGACCTTGGCCAGGGCGCCCGAGGAACCGCGCCTCGAGCCACTCGCGCTGCTGGCGGAACAGCTCGCGGGCGTGGTCGACGTGCATCTCCTCGAGGAACTGGCGGACGGGGCGCCTGACGAGCAGCCAGGCGGCCACCAGGCAAGCCGGCAGAACCCCACCCCAGATGATCAGTTCCATCGTAGGTACCCCGCCATGACCCTGTCCATGGATGTGAGCCGGGCCTCTCATTCTATGGAGCGGCCCCCTGGCTTCGCAAGATTCCGCATGCCATCGATGAAAGAACCGAGGAGGGATCGCCCCGCGGGACCGTTCGGCCTTGAAGTGCGAGGGGGCCCGGCCTAAGCTCGATCGACCGGCCGGGCGGGCGCAGCGGATGCGCCCGCCCGGCGCGGTCGCGGTCGAGACGAGGGCCCGAGGATGCCGGTCCGGATCGGGGCGCACATGTCGATCGCCGGGGGCTGCGACCGGGCGGTCCGGGCCGCGAGGGCGGTCGGCTTCGTCGCGGTGCAGCTCTTCACCAAGAACAACAACCAGTGGAAGGCCCCGCCGCTGACCGACGCCCACGTCGCGGCGTTCCGCGGGGCGCTGGACGAGAGCGGGATCGTCGGGCCGGTGGCGCACAACTCGTACCTGATCAACCTGGGCAGCCCGGACGACGCGCTCTGGAACAAGTCGATCGACGCGATGACCGTCGAGGTCGAGCGGTGCGAGGCGCTGGGCATCGGCGACCTGGTCGCGCACCCCGGCGCGCACACCGGCTCGGGCGAGGAGGCGGGGCTGGCGCGGGTCGCGGCCGGGCTCGACGAGGTGCACCGCCGGACCCGGGGCGTCGCGGCGCGGATCGACCTGGAGACGACCGCGGGGCAGGGGACCTGCCTCGGGCACCGCTTCGAGCACCTCGGGCGGATCATCGGCCGGGTCGCCGAGCCGGAGCGGCTGGGGGTCTGCGTCGACACCTGCCACATTTTCGCGGCGGGGTATTCCCTCGCGACGGCCGGAGAGTACGATGGGACCATGGAGGAGCTGGACCGGGCCGTCGGGCTCGAACGGGTCCGCGTCTGGCATCTCAACGACAGCCGCCGCGAGCGCGGGAGCCGCGTCGATCGCCACGCGGGGATCGGCCGGGGCCACCTGGGCCTCGAGCCGTTCCGGCATGTCGTCAACGACCCGCGGTTCCGGGCGCTCCCGCTGATCCTGGAGACGCCCAAGGGGACCGATGAGGAGGGCGGCGAGGATCTCGACGCCCGGAACCTGCGCGTGCTCCGGCAACTGGAACTGGGCCCCGCCGCGACGGGCTGAGCGACCCCGGCGGTGCGGGTCCCGAGGAGGCGCGGACCGCCATGGCAAACTACCAACTGAACGGCGTCGCCGCGGCGGCCGCCTCGGCCCCCGCGACGGCCACCGTCCCCGACCCGGGCCTGTTCATCAACCGCGAGCTGAGCTGGCTCGACTTCAACGAGCGGGTGCTCGAGGAGGCGCGCGACCCCTCGAACCCGCTCCTGGACCGCCTGAAGTTCCTGGCCATCTGCGCCTCGAACCTCGACGAGTTCTTCGAGGTCCGCGTCGCCGGCCTCCAGGCGCAGCTCTACGACAACCTGGAGCCTCAGGACACCCCCCCCGACGGCATGGGCCCGCTCGCGCAGCTGACCGAGATCGCCCGCCGCGCCCACGACTTCGTCGCGCGGCACTACGACGCCTGGCGGTCGGAGGTCCGCCCCGAACTGGCCGCGCACGGCATCCGCGTCTGCGGCCCCGACGACCTGACCGACGCGCAGGACGCCTTCCTCGACAAGTATTTCGACACCCAGGTCTACCCGGTCCTGACGCCCCTGGCCATCGACCCGGCGCACCCGTTCCCGCACCTGCACAACAAGAGCCTGAACCTGATCCTGCGGATCGAGACGATCGGCCAGGACCCGCCCCGGCAGCTCTACGCGGTGCTCCAGGTCCCCTCGGTCCTGAACCGCCTGGTGCAGCTGCCCGACGAGGGGGACGGCCAGCACCGCTTCGTCCTCCTGGAGGACGTGATCGGCCCGCGGCTCGACGCGCTGTTCGGCGGCTTCAAGGTCGCCGCGCGGGCCGCCTTCCGCGTCACCCGCAACAGCGACCTGACGATCCAGGAGACCGAGGTCCGCTCCAGCCTCCTGTCGACGATCCAGGAGACGCTGCGGCTCCGCAAGTGGGGCGCCGCGGTCCGCCTGGAGATCTCCGACCGCGCCGACGACGGCTTCCTGGCGCAGCTCCAGACCGCCCCGGCGCTCGACCTCGACGACCGCGACGTCTACAAGGTCCCCGGCCCGGTCGACCTGACGGCGCTGGCGGCGCTGTACAAGCTCGAAGGGTTCCGCGAGCTGAAGGAGCCCCCCTACGAGCCGCAGATGCCCGCGACGCTGGCCAGCCGCTCGAACGTCTTCACCGCGATCCGCGACCAGGACATCCTGGTCCACCACCCCTACGAGTCGTTCGGCGCCGTCGTCCAGTTCATCGAGCAGGCGTCGGAGGACCCGCAGGTCCTGGCGATCAAGCAGACGCTCTACCGGACCGCCGACGACAACCCGATCCTCAGCGCGCTGGCCCGCGCCGCCGAGAACGGCAAGCAGGTCACCGCGCTGGTCGAGCTCCAGGCGCGGCTCGACGAGGAGAACAACATCGACAAGGCCCGCGCGCTCCAGAAGGCGGGCGTCCACGTCGTCTACGGCATGGTCGGCCTGAAGACGCACTGCAAGGCGGCGCTGGTCGTCCGCCGCGACCACGACGGCATCCGCCGCTACGTCCACCTGGCCACCGGCAACTACAACCCGACCACGGCAAGGTTCTACACCGACCTGAGCCTGTTCACCTGCCGCCCCGACTTCGGCGAGGACGCCAGCGCCCTGTTCAACCTCCTGACCGGCTACTCGCAGGGCCACGGCTGGCAGCAAGCTGATCGTCGCGCCGATGCACCTGGCCGACCGGATCATCGAGCTGATCGACCGCGAGCGTCGTCACGCCGAGGCGGGCCTGCCGGCGCGGATCATCGCCAAGATGAACTCGCTGGTCGACCCCGGCGCCATCGAGGCGCTCTACGCCGCCTCGCAGGCGGGGGTCCGCATCGACCTGGTCGTCCGCGGGATCTGCTGCCTGCGGCCGGGGCTGCCCGACGTCTCGGAGAACATCCGCGTCATCAGCATCGTCGACAAGTTCCTGGAGCACTCGCGGATCGCCTACTTCCAGAACGGCGACGCGCCCGAGGTCTTCCTCTCGTCGGCCGACTGGATGCCGCGCAACTTCCGCCGGCGGGTCGAGATCATGTTCCCGATCGAGGACCCGCGGCTCCAGAACCGGATCGTCGACGGCATCCTCGGCGTGGTGCTGTCGGACAACGTCAAGGCCCGCGTCCTCCAGCC
Source organism: uncultured Planctomycetaceae bacterium (assembly GCA_963708145.1). Classification (GTDB taxonomy): domain Bacteria; phylum Planctomycetota; class Planctomycetia; order Isosphaerales; family Isosphaeraceae. Next base: position 3,685,909 of record OY970189.1, read on the forward strand.
CGACGGCACCTACCGCCCGCATCCCCGGCCCCCGCCCGGGCGAGCCGGTGATCCGCTCGCAGGTCGAGTTCCAGAACATGGCCCGCGAGCTCTCCAGCGCCGACCCGATCCGCACGACCAACCTCGCCTCCAGCACCGCGCCGGTGCTCCGCTCGCCGGAGGTCTGAGCTTCGTTCGGCCCTCGATTCAGCCCCGATCCCGCCGGTAGGAAGCGGACCGGCTTGAGTGGGCGACGGCCACGACGAGGACATCCCCAGCCTCGTCGCGGTAGATGATGCTGTACGGATACCGCCGCAGGACGTAGAACCGATGCCGGTCGTCGCACATGGGCCACCGTCCGGGTGCGTTGCTGATGGCCCGCAATGCGACCTCGACCGCGGCCTCGAAGCCCGCCGCGGCCTGGGGGCTGCGGGCTTGATACCACGCCAATGCCTCGTGGTAGTCGGCCTCGGCCGCCGGTAGGAGTGCGATCTCAGCCACGCGGGGACACCCTCTCTCGGGCCCGCTCTTTCACCTCGGTCCAGGGGATCGCCTGGACCGACCCGGCATCGTATTCGGCCGAGCGGCGCCGGATCTCCTCCAGCCAGGAGTCGTCGAAGGGCCGCAGGCCGCGCTCATCCACCGCCGCGGCCAAGGCGGCGACAAGTTGCAACTGCTCCTCGTCGGGCAGTGCGAGGGCCGCTTGCAGGATCTGATCAACCGCTCGACTCATCGTCCTTACCCCTTTGTGATTGGAGGTCCGAGCCTCGCCGCGACGCGGGTTCAGGCGAAGATGTCATCGACGGCGAGGCGCCAACCCGGGAGCGTGGGTTCGGCATCGGCCATCTGGCCCGCCCCGAAGATCACCGGCTGATCCTGCGCGTCGGCTCGATAGGCCCGCACGACCTTGGCCTTCGGGTCCACGTCCCACGCGACCTCGGTCCCCGCCTCGAAGTAGTCGGCGCGCTTGGCGGCCATCTCTTCCTCGGCTGCGTCGCCGTAGTCCCCCTTGCTGCGGACCTCGACGGCCAGCGTCGGCGGCCCCGCGATGAAGTCCATCTCGTTTGCGGGGAGCGTGCCGATGAAGAAGGCGGCATCTGGTGAGAACGACTCTCTTCCCGAGGCGAGCTTCGGCACGGCGAACCCGACGTTGTCGGGGAGGGCGACGCCCCGGCCGGTCGCTTGGGCGTAATCATCCAGGCTGCGGCAGATCCTGAGGCCGATCTGACCTGGGCGGAACCCCGTGGGCATGAAATGGACGATCCTCCCGGCGATGAGCTCCGCCTTGCCTTTCACCCGGTAGAGGTCGTCCAACGTGGCGGCGGTTTGGACTCCCGACGACATGGTCAACCTCCGGTTGGGATGGGCCACCTCAGACTCCCACCATTGGAACAAAGTGATCTCGCCGTGGTCGGGTGTGTGAAGCTCGGTCAGGTGGACCCCGCTCCACGCTCGCGGTGCGGGAGTGGGGCAAATAGCTTCTCATGCCCGAGCTGGACTTCCACCCGATGGCGGATGTACTCGTCGTCGGAACCTCGGGCGATCTCGATGGCCCTCGCCACCAACGGCCGGTGCGTCTCGGGGTAGTTTCTCGGGTCCAGATTCAGGCTCGGGATGATACTACGCCGAACATCCACGCTTGAGTTATTCACAAATGTTTCGAGTAGTAATCTCCTCTTGCGCTCCCACAGGTCGGTCATTGCCTCGTATGCGGCCCGCGACTCACAGCATGTGGGGAAAGGGTGACCTAGCCTTGCGGTATGAACACCCGCACCGCTTACCCCAGCGACCTGACCGACGCCGAGTGGGCCCAGCTCCAGCGCGTCATCCCGGCCCCCAAGCCCGGCGGCCGCCCCGCCAAGCACCCCCGTCGCGAGATCGTCAACGCCCTGCTCTACGTCGCCCGCACCGGCTGCCAGTGGCGGGCCCTGCCGCACGACCTGCCCCCTTGGGCCACCGTGTCCTGGTACTTCCGCATCTGGAAGAAGGACGGCACCTTCGACCGCCTCATGGACCTGCTCCGCGGCGACCTGCGGCAGGCCCACGGCCGCCAGCGGCCGCCGTCGGCCGCCATCATCGACAGCCAGTCGGTCCGGACGACCGAAAAAGGGGGCCGCGCGGCTACAACGCCGGTAAGGGGATCAACGGCCGCAAGCGGCACATCCTCGTGGACGGGCTGGGCCTGATCCTCGCGGTGGTCGTCCACGCCGCCGATATCCAGGACCGCGACGGGGCCAAGCTGGTGCTGGGGCCGCTGCGGCGCCGGTTCAGCCGGCTGCGGGTGGTCGTTGCCGACTCGATCGACAACGGCGGGATCGCCGAGTGGGTCCGCTCGCTCCGCGCCCGCAACCGGCTCCGGCTGGAGGTCGTGTCGAAGCGGGCCGGCGCCACGACGTTCGAGGTGATCCCGTTCCGCTGGCGGGTGGAGCGGACGTTCGCCTGGCTGGGCCGGTGGCGGCGGCACTCGAAGGATTACGAGGGGACGACGTCCAGCAGCGAGGCGTTCGTCAAGTTGGCGATGATCCATCTGATGGCCCGCCGGCTCGCGAAGAAATTGGGCAGACGATAGCTTTCCCCACACGCTGTCAGGGGTAGCGTGCTCGACGCTGAATGATGGGGCATTGCCAGGGAACGAGAGCCGCACCTGCGCCAGTACAACGCGTTCACCGCCCCCGCCCTGCTGAAGTCCGTTCCCGACTCGACGACATCCAGCAGATACTCATTGACCCTCCGAAGGCCGAAGGCGGACCTGCATGGTTCGACGAACTCGCGATTGAGGCTTGGATTAACCTCGTCGATCGCCGCGTCAAGCATGGGGGTGAAAAAGACTTCAGCCAGCGATCTCGAACAACGGGCCAGATGGGCCACGAACCACTTTCGCTCGGCATGCCCGAGAGCTTCAATTAGCCAGCGGATGTCCTGGCTCCCTGGAGCAAAGATCCTCTGGAAGGCGGAATTCGGAAACACGAAAGGTTTGCTACCTTTATTCCCGGAACGAACGTAGGCCAGCTCGCGACCGCGTATTCAGCGTACAGGGCACCCCATTCATCGAACTCGCCCATTGTGTCGTCTCAGATCGTTGAGTCCGCTCTGCGGACCGGTCTAACTTCAATCGTCAGCCAGTTGCCGGAACAGCCGGGGTCGGGCCAGCCAGTCGAGCTTCAGGCCGCCGTCGGGGCCCGTGCTGAGCGCGGCGATGCCCCCCTTGTGCAGCTCGCAGATCGGGACGCCCGGCTCGCCCGTGATCAGCAGGCCGACCAGGCTCATTGAAGGCGGGGTTGTGGCCGACCAGCATCAGGCATTGCTCGGGACGGGTGTGGACCCAGTCGCGGATCGACGAGGCGTCGCGGCCGGCGCGGAGCGCGTCGTTGGTCTCCAGCAGGTCCTCCATGCCGAGCTCACCGGCGACGATCTCCGCCGTCTTCAGGGCGCGGGGCAGGGGGCTGGTGACGATCCGGTCGAGCTTCAGGCCGAGCCGTTTCAGGCCGCGGCCGACCTGTCGCATCCGCTTCTCCCCCTCGGGCGTCAGCGGGCGCTCGTCGTCGGGGATGTCGGGCGTGCCGTGCGAGACGGCGATCCCGTGTCGCAGCAAGTAGATCTCGGGCATCGGTGGACCCTCCTCAAAGGTGCGAGCCGACGGCGGCCGGGGCGTACTTCCACGAGGCGGCCTCCTCGCCGTCGAGGCGCAGGGTGAGGCACTTGGCGCTGCCGCCGGCCTTGATGAACTCGGTCAGCAGGAGAGGATGCGCCGTGTAGCCCGAATCCTGCAAGGCCCGCGCCAGCTTCGGCGCCCCTTCGTTGAGGATCACATGACGGCCGACCACCACCGCGTTGCAACTGAACGAGGCCGCCTCCTCGGCCGAGACCTCGATCAGGTGCCCGATGCGGTCGCGGAGGACCGAGCGGCCGTAGTCGTCGAAGGCGCCGGGGTAGTAGATCGCCTCGTCCTCGGCCAAAGGGCAGAAGCAGGTGTCGAGGTGGTAGAACCGGGGATCGACCAGCTCCAAAGGCAGCGCCTCGACGCCCAGGTGCTCGCCGATCCAGGTGTGGCTCCTCGCGTCGCTGCGGAAGCGGTAACCGGCGAACAGGACGTCGTCGCAGAACAGGGCGTCGCCCGCCCCCTCGAAGTGGAGGCCCGGCGGCAGCGTGACGACCCGGAACCCGTGCTCGCGCGCCCAGCGGTCGAACAGGGGCGTCTCCCCCTGGCGGACCCCGTAGCGGAACCGAGAGCTGACGAACTTGTCGTGGAAGACCAGCCCCGCGTTGGCCGTGAAGACCAGGTCGGGCAGGCCCGGCACCGGGTCGAGCCGATCGACCGTCGCACCCAGATCGCGCAGGAGGTCGTACAGCGCCTTCCACTGCCGGCGCGACTCGGCCGGGTCGCTGGCGACCTGCCGGTTCATCCAGGGGTTGATCTCGTACTCGATCCCGTAATGCTCGGGAGGGCACATGAGGATTCGCGGCGTCGCGTGATCCATGACGAGGCTCTCCTGACAGAGACGGCGTGCCACTCACGCCCTGCGAATGGGACTTCAGTTGAGGGGATCGGTCATCGCGAGCCGGATCATCCCCGGGTCGTCGCCCGTGGTCAGGGCGGCGGCCAGGCTGCGGAGGAAGGGCTCGACGTCGGTGACCATGCCGATCGTCTGGAACGTGCCCCGGTCGCTCAGCTTGGTCACGGTGGCCGGGTTGATGTCGACGCAGACGACCTTGACCCAGGCCGGCAGGAGGTTGCCGGTGGCGATCGAGTGCAAGGCCGTGGCGATCATCAGCGCGAACCCGGCCCCGCGGATCGCCCGCCGCATCCGTCCCTGCGCGGCCAGGGTGTCGGTGATGACCTCGGGCAGGGGGCCGTCGTCGCGGATCGAACCGGCCAGCACCACCTCGACGCCCGCCCGGACGCATTCGTACATGATCCCCGAGGTTAATACGCCCGCCCGGACCGCCGGTTCGATCCCGCCGAGCCTCCGGATCGTGTTGATGGCGCGGAGGTGGTGCTCGTGGCCGTGCTCCAGCGCCTCGCCGCGGGTGATCGAGACGCCGAGGCTCGTGCCGAACAGGGCCTGCTCGATGTCGTGGGTGGCCAGGGCGTTGCCGGCGAAGAGGGTCTGGACCCACCCCTCGCGGATCAGCTGCGCGACGTGCGCGGCCGAGCCGGTGTGGACGATCGCCGGGCCGCCGACGAGGATCACCTTCTTCCCCTCGGCCCGGGTCGCGCGGATCGCGTCGGCGACCGCCTGGAGGCTCACCGCCTTGGGCTTCTCGCTGGAGACGTTCGACCCCATGAAGCCGAACAGGTTCACGTCGCGGGGCCTCTCGACCGGGACCACCCGCACCCCGTCGTGGCCGACGACGATCGGTAGCCCGACCGCGACGTCGGTCATCGCCACGCACCGCGCCGGCCGGCGGAGGCGTCGACGGCGATGCCGCAGTCCATCTCCTGGTCCTCGACGTCGATCCAGCGCCCGCCGAGGCGGACCTGGGTCCTCTGGTTGGTCGTGCTGTAGAAGTCCTCGGGGAACGCGCCGGCGACGTCGGCCGGGACGACCCGCGCGTCCTCGGGGTGGACCGGCGAGGCGCCGTGCTCGACCAGGTCGCCGAGGATCTCGTCGAGCGCGGCCGCCGTCTCGGCGCGGATCGCGATCCGCGCATAGCTCGGGTCGACCCGGCGGGCGCCGATCCGGCACTCGCGGATCTCGAAGGTCCCGCCCATCTGGAGGATGCGGTCGAGGATCTTGGGCAGCAGGAGCGAATCGACGATGTGCCCCCGGACCTCGACCTCCTCGGTCGCCCCCGGGCCCGCCTGCCCTCCCGCCGCGGTCCGACGCTCGTCCGGTGTCATGGCGATCCGTCCTCACCCGATTGGCCCAGGCGGTCGCGGAGGGGAGAGCCTCGCGACCGCGTCTCACACAACGACGACATCCTTAATTATTATCGTGGCTCGGGGCCGTCCCGTTCTGCGATAACGACAGCGAGAGGAAGATGATGCTCATCCGGATGACCTCCCGAACACCATCCGATCGCACCTTGTTTAACATTCGCTTCGTTTCGGGAACGCGTCAGCCGGCATCCGGGCCCTCCCGGGTCGGGGGTTGCCGACTGGCCATTGTTCAACATTCGCTTCGTTTCGGGAAACGCACTCATCCCCCGGGCGTGGTCGCCGCGGTGACAATGGCCTCGCGCGTTTTTGGCTTCGTTTCGGGAAACGCCCTGACGCGGGCCTTTCCGCCGGAATCGCGTGGCTTAATCCTTTTGAAGATAAAAAATTATGGAAAAAGATCCGGGGTGGCCCGCGACATGACGAGGGGCCGTCCGGGCCCGCATATTCGACAAAAGTGTCAATCGGACGACGCGACGCGAGGGGTCCGATGGACCGGGGCCCGGGGCGTGGCGTCATCGGAATTGTACTGGACGGATCGGGAACGACCAACCCGCGATGGTCGGTCGAGGCGGGAAAGGAACGGGGCGTCGGGTGCAGGAACGCGCCCGACGCCCCGGCAGGATCGCTCGTCGCGAAGGATCGCTCAGGGGTCGACGTGGAGGGTGGCGGCGACCTCGACGGGGGGCTCGCCGGGCAGGTCGGTCACGATCCGGAAGACGTGGCGGAGGTCGCCGCGGGTCGTCCCCTCCTCGGGGCGGTAGCTGACCGTGACGACGTGCAAGGTCTTGCGGGCGTTGTCGGTCAGGCCAACGCGGAAGCCGTCGCCGGAGCCCTCGACGGCCTGGATGGCGAACGGCTTCGAGCTGGTCACGAGGAACCGGCCCTGGACGCCCCCGGCCGAGGTCGCGTTGCCCAAAGGCAGCAGGCTCGGCTTGACCGACAGGTCGCCCCGGACCTGCGCCGTGACCAGGATCGGGATGCTCGCCGTCTCGCGGTCGTTGGTCAGGATGCGGATCTCGTCGCGGATCGTCCCCGAGGGGGCGTCGGGCTTGAGCGAGACGGTCAGCGTGTAGCCGACGGTGGTGGCGTTGCGGGTCGTCTCGACGAGCGAGGCGTTGATCGCGCGGCAGGCCGAGACCATCCGCTCGGCCCTCCAGGAGGGGAGGCCAACGCGGTCGACCGTCAGGACTTTCGTCGGCGTCTGCCCCTTCGCCACGGCGCCGAAGTCGATCGTGCCGGGGTTGAGCACGACGTCGCTGAGGATGGTCGCCGAGACGTTCAGGCGCGCCTCGGCCTGCCGGCCGCCGGCCGTCGCGACGTTGACGAACAGCGTCGTGGCCTTGGGGCCGACGAAGTTCTTCGTATCCATCACGGCCTCGACGACCGCCGCCTGCCCCGGCGCGACCGTCGAGGTGCTCGCCTTGCCGGTGGTGCAGCCGCACGAGGCGCGGATGTCGAGGATCGTGATCGGCTCCTGGAGGCGGTTGGTCAGGACGAAGTCGTGCCGGACCGTCGCCCCCCGCGGCACCGGGCCGAAGTCGTGCCCCTTCTCCGCGAACAGCGCATCCGACCACGCCTCCCCCGCGCCAGGCCCGTCGCGACGCCGATCAACACCACCCCCCAGACCGCCGACCTCATCCACGCCCGGTGCATCGTGGCCTCCTGCCTGGTTCCATGCCCATTCGGGATCGATCGAGGCCCGTCCTGTGCCCCGGCCGCATCCTGTCTTCCTATCGTCAGGATCGCCCCCGGCGCTCAGTTTTCCGGCGCGACGCGGCTCGGCCAGACCTCCATCTTTACCCACATTATTTCGATGATGCAGGCTCCTGCGGGCCGGCGGACTGCGGGTGGCCCGCGCGGCCTCAGGCAGCCGTCCGGGCCACCTCGCGGATTCGCTCATTCTCCTGGGCCCGGTGTCGGGTGTAAAATGCGGCGATGGGCCCTCGGTTCGAGTGGGATGAGGTCAAGGCGAAGGCGAACGTCGACAAGCACGGCGTCACCTTCGAGGGAGCGGCCTCGGTATTTGCCGACCCGCTCGCTGCCATCTTCACCGACGAGTCGCACTCGGACGAGGAACGGCGGGAGATCATCGTCGGGCACTCGGCGGACGGCCGGCTCCTCGTGATCTCCTTCGCGGAACGGGGTGAAGCGATCCGCATCATCAGTGCGCGGCAAGCGACCAAGCGCGAGCGGGGGGATTATGAACGACGTCCCATCCGGTGAGCAGCCCGTCGAGGTGCCGGACGAGTTGCTCCCCGAATACCATCTCGATTACAGCCAGGCCCGGCCGAATCGCTTCGCGGCGCCCTGCCCGCCGGGGGGGCGACTCGTCGTGCTCGACCCGGATATCGCCCACGTGTTTACGACCGCGGAGGCGGTCAACTCGGTACTCCGCGCCCTGATCGCGACGATGCCGACGGCGGGCCCGCGCTAGGCCATCCCGGGGCCGATCCGGCGCCACCCCCACCCGATCGGGTCATGATCCCGCCCCCGACCCTGCGGGGCTTGGCAATCCTCCCGGGCCCGACGACCGTTCCCTTGACAGGGTTCCGGCCGGCCCGTTAGCCTGGCGGCCGACCCTCACGCCCTGCGACGGCCCGTCCGCCACCGCTCCCCGGCATCCCCTCGATCGATGAAATCCAGACCGACCTTCTACATCCTCGACGCCTACTCGCTGATCTTCCAGGTCTTCCACGCGATCGACCTGATGGCCGGGCCGGCGGGGCAGCCGACGAACGCCGTCTTCGGGATCTTCCGCGACCTCCTCAACCTGCTCCGCGACCACAAGCCCGACTACCTGGTGGCGGCCTTCGACGGCGGAGGCCCGGTCTTCCGCTCGGAGATGTACGCCGACTACAAGGCGCAGCGGTCGGCGATGCCCGACGACCTGTCGCCGCAGATCCCCGTGATCCGCCGCGTCTTCGACGGGTTCGGCGTGCCGATCGTCATGTACCCGGGGTATGGAGGCCGACGACGTGATCGCCACCCTCGCCCGTCGCGGCGAGGAGCGCGGGCTCGACGTCTTCATCTGCACCGCCGACAAGGACGCGCGGCAACTGCTCGACGACCACATCCGGATCGTCAACCTCCGCCGCCAGCAGGTCCTCGACGTGGCCGCGCTGAAGGCCGACTGGGGCGTCGCGCCCGGGCAGGTCGTCGACCTGCTCGCGCTGACCGGCGACACCTCCGACAACGTGCCCGGGCGTCCCCGGCATCGGCCTGAAGACCGGCGCCAAGCTGCTCGAAGAGTTCGGCGACCTGGAGAACGCTGCTGGCCAACGTCGCCAAGGTCTCGGGCGCCAAGCGCAAGGAGAACCTCACGCAGTTCGCCGACACCGCCAGGCTCGCCCGCCGCCTGATCATCCTCCGCGACGACCTCGACCTCCAGCTCGACTGGGAGGCGCTACAAGACATCCGGGCCCGACGTCAAGGCGCTCAAGGCCCTCTGCATCGAGTGCGGCTTCCACCGCTTCCTCGACGAGCTCTCGGCGCAGGAGCCGCCGAAGGCGGAGGCCGCGTGGGAGGCCGACTACCGGACCGTCGACACCCCCGAGGCGTTCCGCGCGTTCCTGGACGAGCTGCCGCCGCCAGCCCAGGTTCTGCCTCGACACCGAGACGACCGCGCTCGACCCCCTCCGCGCCGACCTCGTCGGGCTCTCCTTCTGCTGGGAGGAGGGGAAGGCGTACTACCTGCCCGTCCGCGGCCCGGCGGGGAGCCTCCTGCTCGACGAGAAGGCGACGCTCGACGCGCTCCGGCCCGATCCTGACCGACCCGAGACCGCGAGAAGGTCGGCCAGAACCTCAAGTACGACATGCTCGTGCTCCGCCGCGCGGGGATCGAGATCGCCGGGCCGGTCACCGACACGATGGTCCTGAGCTACCTGCTCGAAAGCGGCGAGCGGAACCACAACCTCGACCAGCTCTCGCAGCGCCTGCTCGACCACGCGATGATCCCGATCTCCGACCTGATCGGCAAGGGGAAGACCGCAGATGACGATGGACCAGGTCGAGGTCGCCAAGGTCGCCGTACTACGCCGGCGAGGACGCCGACGCCACCTGGCGGATCGAGGCGATCCTCGCCCCCAAGGTCCGCGAGGAGGGCCTCTGGGACCTCTACGCCGACCTCGAACGCCCCCTGATCGCCGTGCTCGCCGGGATGGAGGCGGCCGGGATCAAGGTGGACGTCGACCGCGCTCGGACCGGCTCTCGCAGGAGTTCGCCGAGAAGCTCGCCGCGATCGAGGCCGAGATCTACGAGGAGGCCGGGCCACGAGTTCAACATCGGCTCGCTCCCGCAGCTCCGGCAGGTCCTCTTCGACGAGCTGAAGCTCCCGTCGCTCGAAGAAGACGCCCGAGGGCGAGCCGAGCACCGACATCGAGGTCCTGGAGGAGCTGGCCGGCAAGCACCCGCTGCCGCGCCTGCTCATCGAGCATCGCCAGCTTCGCCAAGCTCAAGAGCACGTATCTCGACGCCCTGGCCGTCGCTGGCCGACCAGGACGGCCGGGTCCACGCCTCGTTCAACCAGGTCGTCGCCGCCACGGGCCGGCTCAGCTCCAGCGACCCGAACCTCCAGAACATCCCGATCCGGACCGAGGACGGCGGCCAGATCCGCCAGGCGTTCGTGGCCGGGATTCCCCGGCTGGTCGCTCGCTGACGGCCGACTACTCGCAGATCGAGCTGCGCATCCTGGCCCACTACTCGAAGGACCCGGCGCTGGTCCGCGCCTTCGCGCGAGGACCACGACATCCACACGGCCGTCGCCGCGCGGATCTTCAACGTCCCCGAGGCGGAGGTGGACTCGTCCAAGCGGCGGGTGGCCAAGACGGTCAACTTCGGCGTGATCTACGGCCTCAGCCCGTTCGGCCTGGCCGCGCGGCTGGGGATCTCGCAGGCCGAGGCCGCGGCGTTCATCGAGGCCTATTTCAACGAATACGCCGGGGTCGATGCGTTCATCACGCGGACGCTCGAATCGGCGCTCGCCACGGGACGGGTCGAGACGATCCTCGGCCGCCGCCGGCCGATCAGCGGGATCAAGAACACGACCGGGCACGTCCGCAACCTCGCCGAGCGGACGGCGGTCAACACGGTCATCCAGGGCTCGGCCGCCGACCTGATCAAGCGCGCGATGCTCGCCGTCGACCGCCGGATCCGCGCGCGAGGGGCTGCAGGCCCGGATGCTCCTCCAGATCCACGACGAGCTGGTCTTCGAGGCGCCGGACGCCGAGGTCGCACGACTCGCCGGCCTGGTCCGCGAGGCGATGACCACGGCGCTGGACCTCGACGTCCCGCTCGAAGGTCGACCTCGCCGCCGGGCCCGAACTGGCTCGACACGCGGCCCCTCGGCGGGGAGACGCCCTGACCCGTCGGCATCAGGGGCCTTGAAAAATCACGGGGACCCGGGCGCCACCCATTGCGAAATCGGGCGAGATGGCGTATAAATTGAGTCGTTCGATCGTCCGCGATCCGCTCTCGCATCACCAACGCCCCCTTCCCATGTTCCGGCTCCTCCATCCGACGGCCCGTGCGAGTCGAGGGACGCCCCGGGCGGGAAGGATCGACGGCGTAAGATCCCCGGGGCCCACCGACCTGGATCGGACCTGACGCGAAGCGACACCCCCTTTGGGATATCCATTCGTCTCCCCAGGACAACACGGGATCGCCCCTGCCCGGCACCGATGCGTCCGGGCCGCCGGCCCATCGCGCGGGCCGTCGCCACGATCCGGCCACGGGACATGCTCTTGAGACGACGTCCTGCCCACGCCCGAGACCGCCGCGCCGAGGGCCGGCCGAGCAGCCCGACGGGCCCGCCCGGTCGCCGTCCGCCGCGCGGCCCCTGGAAGCACGGGCCGATCCCGGTGATCGGCCTGGTCGGCGGGATCGGCGCCGGCAAGAGCCGGGTGGCCGCGCGGCTCGCCGCGCGCGGGGCCTTCGTGCTCGACGCCGACGCCGTCGGCCACGCCCTGCTCGACCAGGGGCCGGTCCGCGACCGGGTCGTCGCCCGGTTCGGCGAGGGCATCCTCGACCGCCCGGTCGCCGAGCGGGACGGTCCCCCGCCGATCGACCGCAGGGTCCTCGGGGCGATCGTCTTCGCCGACCCGGCGGCGCTGCGCGACCTGGAGGCGATCCTCCACCCCCGGATGCGGCGGACCTTCGAGACGCGCGATCGCGCGGGAGGTCCGCCGCGGGCGGGCCGGCGCCGTCGTGCTCGACGCGGCCATCCTGCTCGAGACGGGCTGGGACGACCTCTGCGACCGCGTCGTCTTCGTCGAGGCGCCCCGCGACGTGCGGCTCGCCCGCCTGGCGTCGCAGCGGGGCTGGACCGACGAGGTGCTCGCGGCCCGCGAGCGGGCGCAGTGGCCGCCCGACCGGAAGCGCGGCCGGGCCGACGCGGTGGTGGTCAACGCCGACGGCCTCGACGCGCTCGCGGCCGAGGTGGACCGCCTCGCGGGGGCGGTCCTCAAGCCCTCCCGCGCCGGGCGCGACGCCCCGCGCGACCAGCCCCCCGCGCCCGCGCCTCGAGGAGGCCGTGAGGCCCGCCGGGCGCCGCGACCCCGGCCCGAGATCCTGGTGTCCCTTAGCAGTGTCGTGTGGTGATCCGACCGTCCTGACCTGATGCGACCGGCAACCGAGACCCTGATCGATCGCTAATCCCCCATCCGCGCGCCGGACTCCCGCGAGTCCCCGCGCGGTCGGCCCCCCCGAGAGCCCGTCCGCGGCTCGACGGCCCGCCGCGACTTCGCCGACCGTCCGTTCGAACGAGGAGAATCGACCGCCATGGCCAACGAGACTCGCCCCCGCCGGGAGTCCTCCAGCACGTCCCGCATCCGCAAGGCCGCCCCGCTGTCGTCGGGCGGCGTTGCCCCCAACTCCGCCGACGACGACAGCCTGAACCCCCCCGCCGGCGCCTCCGGGCAGGACCCGTCGGAGGCGCCCCCGGTCGGCAACGACTACCGCGACCGCCCCGAGCGCGAGCCCTACCCGCAGGAGCGGCCGGCCGACCGCGAGCCGATCCGCATCATCCGCGACCGCGAGCCGGTCCGCGACCGCGCCGACCGCGAGCGCGACGGGCCTGCCGGTCCGCGAGCGGCTCCGCGACGGCGCCGTCGGCCCGACCGCGACCGCGACCGCGACCGCGGCGAGCACGACGCGTCCCCCGCCCGCGACCGCGACCGCGACCGCGACTACGGCGCCCCGCGCCCGACCCCGAGCCGCCGAGGCCCCGCCGCCGCCGAGCCCGACGGCGCGGGCTACCCCGACGACGACGACATCTTCGGCGACGACGCGATCCACGACCGCTACGAGGACATCAAGCGCGGCGAGATCCACCTCACCGAGCTGCAGAAGATGACGATGCCCCAGCTCATCCGCACCGCCAAGACCGAGGGCGTCGTCGAGTACACCGGCCTGAAGAAGCAGGACCTGATCTTCAAGATCCTCAAGGAGCGGGTCAAGCAGAACGGCCTGATGTTCGGCGAGGGGACGCTCGAGGTCCTGCCCGACGGCTTCGGCTTCCTCCGCAGCCCCGACTACAACTACCTGCCCTGCCCCGACGACATCTACGTCTCGCCCAGCCAGATCCGCCGCTTCGGCCTCAAGACCGGCGCGATCGTCGCCGGGCAGATCCGGCCCGCCCAAGGAGAACGAGCGGTACTTCGCCCTGCTGCGGGTCGAGGCGATCAACTACGAGGACCCCGACAAGCTCAGCGAGAAGGTCGGCTTCGACGACCTCACGCCGCTCCACCCGCTCGGCCGGATCCAGCTGGAGACCGGCCAGCGACGAGATCAACATGCGGGTCGTCGACATCGTCACGCCGATCGGCAAGGGCCAGCGCGGCCTGATCGTCGCCCCGCCGCGGACCGGCAAGACGATCCTGCTCCAGAAGATCGCCAACAGCATCCTGGCCAACCACCCCGACGCCTACGTCATGGTCCTCCTGATCGACGAGCGGCCCGAGGAAGTGACCGACATGGAGCGGTCGGTCAAGGGGCCGACCGCCGAGGTCATCAGCTCGACCTTCGACGAGCCCGCCTCGCGGCACATCCAGGTGGCCGAGATGGTCATCGAGAAGGCCAAGCGGATGGTCGAGTACGGCCGCGACGTGGTGATCCTGCTCGACTCGATCACCCGGCTGGCCCGCGCCTACAACACCGAGGCGCCGCACTCGGGCAAGATCCTCACCGGCGGCATCGACGCCTCGGCCCTCCAGAAGCCGAAGCGGTTCTTCGGCGCCGCCCGGAAGATCGAGGAGGCCGGCAGCCTGACCATCCTGGCCACCGCCCTGATCGACACCGGCAGCCGGATGGACGACGTGATCTTCGAGGAGTTCAAGGGCACCGGCAACATGGAGCTGCACCTCGACCGCCGGCTGGTCGACAAGCGCGTCTGGCCGGCGATCGACGTCAACCGCTCGGGCACCCGCCGCGAGGAGCTGCTGATGGACCCCGAGGAGCTCCGCCGCGTCTGGATCCTGCGCCGGGTGCTCAACGACATGAACCCGGTCGAGGCGATGGAGCTGCTCACCGGCCGGATGCGGAAGTCGAAGTCGAACGCCGAGTTCCTGATGAGCATGAACCTGTCCTGATGGGGATGGGAGATGGGGGATGGGGATCGGTGCGCCGGTCCCCGTCCCCCGACCTCTGATCTCCATGTCCCCAGCCCCGAATCCCATGCCCCACTTCGAAGGCGACTACTCCCCGCCCGCCGGCCGGTTCGCGATCGTGGCCGCGCGGTTCAACGCGATGGTGACCGAGCGCTGCTGGCCGGCTGCCGCGACGCCTTCGCGCGGCACGGCGTGCCGGGCGACCGGCTCGACGTGGCCTGGGTCCCGGGGTCGTTCGAGATCCCCCTGGTGGCCCGCAAGATGGCCGAGACCGGGCGGTACGCGGCGGTGGTCTGCCTGGGCTGCGTGATCCGGGGCGAGACGGGCCACTACGACCACGTCGCCGGCCAGGCCGCGGCCGGCGTGCTCCAGGCGGGGCTGGCCACCGGCGTCCCGGTGATCTTCGGCATCCTGACGACCGAGACGGTCGAGCAGGCGCTCAACCGCGCCGGCCTGAAGGGGGGGAACAAGGGGGCCGACGCCGCGATGGCGGCCATCGAGATGGTCAACCTGTTCGCCAGGATCGACGGGCCCGGGCCCGCGAATAATGGCGGAACTGCGTGACGAAGAAGACGCTATGAGGATCATCGCCGTCGATGGTCCGTCGCTCGTGGGCTCGTGTCGCGGAGGCTCGCTCGCCATGCATCTCGATCAAGAACGTGCCGACGCGGTCGACTCGGCGGTCTGGCTGATCGGGATCGGGGTCCTGTTCGCCACCGGCTACTGGTGGCCGGGGATCATGTTCCTGCTCGGGATCGCGTCGATCGTGCAGGGCTTCGTCGAGGGTCGGGGCTGGTACGCCTTCCAGGGGAGCCTCTGGGCGTTCGGGATCGGCCTCTGGGCCGCCCTGCATTACAGCATCGCCGTGCTGTTCGTGTTCCTCGGCGTCAGCGTCCTGCTCGGCGCGTTCGTCCGGCCGCCCTTGCTGGCCGCCAAGCCGTACGTGGACACCTCGCTGGAATGATCCCGGATTCCCGATCGAGGGAGCGATCCTGAGATGACGACCCCGCTCTTGCCCCAGGCGTTCTGGTTCCGCCTGGCGGTGCCCTGTGCCCGGATCGACGGCCTCCCGCGCCCCGGCTCGAAGGGGCGGCTGCTCGACCTGCCCGAGTCGTGCCGCCTGCCCGACCTGGCCGCCGCTGGAGGGCAAGGCGTCGTGGGCCGAGGTCCGCGTCGCCTGGAACCCGGCGGGGCTGGCCGTCGCGGTCGAGGCGCCGGGCGCGCCGGGCGCGAAGGCCGACGACCGAGCGGCCCGAGGGGCTCGACGGCGTGCAGGTCTGGGTCGACACCCGCGACACGCGGACGTGAGCCGGGCCACGCGGTTCTGCCACCGGTTCCAGGCGCGGCTGACCGGGCTGGGGGCGCGGGGGACGCTCGGCGTCGAGGTCGCGCAGCGGCCGATCGCCCGGGCGATCGCCGACGCCCCGCTCTGCCGCCCCGACGCCCTCGCGGCCCGCGCCGAGCGGCTCCGAGGCGGCTGGCGGCTCGAGCTGTTCCTCCCCGCCGAGGCGCTCCACGGCTTCGACCCCGAGACCAACCGCCGGCTCGGCTTCGCCTACCAGGTGACCGACCCCGACCGCGAGGACCAGTTCCTCGGCGTCGGCCGCGAGTTCCCGATCGGCGAGAACCCGAGCCTGTGGTCCACCCTGGAACTCCGCGACTGACCTGAGCGGCACGATCCGAAGACGAACGACGGAGACCCGATCCCATGTCCGACCCGAATCCGACAGCGACCGAACGCCGACGAACCCGATCGACGCCGCCCTCGACGCGGCGCTCGCGCAAGCCCGGGCCGCAAGCCGGCCCGCGAAGCTCCCGCTGAAGCGGCAGTGGGACGACGAGCTGGAGGCCGAGCTGGAGGCCGCGCTGGCAGGGCTTCGACGCCTCGCAGTTCGACGTCGCCCGCCCGCGCGACCCGCGCCGAGGACCGCAAGCACGTCCCCAAGGGGGCGGTCGGCCAGGAGGGCGCGCCCCGGCCCGCGCCAGGGCAAGGTCATCGGCGTCCGGGGCAAGAGCGTCTTCGTCGACCTCGGCGCCAAGAGCGAGGGGGTCGTCCCGGTCGAGCAGTTCGAGGGCGAGCTCCCCAAGCCCGGCGACATGATCGAGGTCAACGTCGACCGCTTCGACACCGACGAGGGCCTGCTGATCCTCTCGCTCAAGGGGGCGGCCGTCGAGGCGAGCTGGGAGAACCTCCGCAAGGGGCTGATCGTCGAGGCCCGCGTCACCAAGACGAACAAGGGGGGCCTCGACGTCGAGGTCGACGGCATCCGCGGCTTCCTGCCGATCGGCCAGATCGACATCAACCGCGTCGAGGACGCCGCGATCTACGTCAACCAGAAGCTCCGCGTGGTCGTCACCGAGGCCAACCAGCGCGAGAAGAACCTCGTCGTCTCGCGCCGCGAGCTGCTCGAACGCGAGCGCGCCGAGCAGCGCGAGAAGACCTGGGCCGCGCTCGAAGAGGGCCAGGTCCGCCACGGCGTCGATCCGCTCGGTCAAGGCCTACGGGGCCTTCGTCGACATCGGCGGCGTCGACGGCCTGCTCCACGTCGCCGAGATGAGCTGGATCGCGCGTCGCCGACCCGTCGGAGGTGGTCAAGGTCGGCCAGGAGGTCGAGGTCAAGGTCCTCAAGATCGACCGCGCAGACGAGCAAGGTGAGCCTCGGCCTCAAGCAGCTCACCCCGAGCCCCTGGGACCGCGTCGAGGAGAAGTACGCCCGCGGCATGACGGTCAAGGGCAAGGTCACCCGCCTGATGGACTTCGGCGCGTTCGTCGAGCTGGAGCCGGGCATCGAGGGGCTGATCCACATCTCCGAGCTGTCGCCGAACCGCGTCCGCCGCGTGGCCGACATCGTCAAGCCCGAGCCAGGAGGTCGAGGTCCGCATCCTCAAGATCGAGCCCGAGGCCAAGAAGATCGTCGCTGTCGCTCCGCCCCCTGCCGACCGCCGCCCCGGCCGAGGCCGAGGAGGAGGACGACGACACGCCCGCCCCGCCCAAGCCCGAGCGGAAGGTCCCGCTCAAGGGGGGCCTCGGCGACCGCGACCCGAACCCGTTCAAGCCCCTCGTAGGCGCGTGAGCGCCCTCAGATCAGAACAGGGCGGTCGTCTCGGGGTGCCCGGCCATCAGGTTGAAGTTCTGCACGGCCACCCCGGCCGCCCCCTTGATCAGGTTGTCGAGGCACGCCAGGATCAAGATCCTGCCCGCGGACCACCCGCACGGTGATGTCGCAGAAGTTGGTGAACGCCGAGTCCTTGGTCGCTCGGCAACGCGCCGACGACCCGGACGAACGGGCTGTCGGCGTAGAACGAGCGGTACAGCTCGATCAGGTCGTGCTCGGCGACCGGCCCCCTGGGCGTGGCGTAGATCGTCGCGAAGATCCCGCGGTCCATCGGGACGAGGTGCGGCGTGAAGATCACCTCGACCGGCCCGCCGCCCGCCTTGCCGACGTCGGTGAGCACCTGGTCGATCTCGGGCGTGTGGCGGTGCTTGCCGACGCTGTAGGCCGAGAAGCTCTCGTTGCACTCGGGGAAGTGCGTCGTCAGCTTCGGCGACCGCCCCGCGCCCGAGACGCCGCTCTTGGCGTCGATGATGATCCCGGTCCGCTCGATCCGGTCCTCGGCGATCAGCGGGGCCAGCGCCAGGATGCTCGTCGAGGTGTAGCAGCCCGGGTTGGCGATCAGGCGGGCGGGCGGGATGGCCGCGCGGTACAGCTCGGGCAGGCCGTAGACCGCCTCGCGGAGGCCGTCGGGGTCGGTGTGCGCGTGGCCGTACCAGTCGGCGTAGACCTGCGCGTCGGTCAGGCGGTAGTCGGCGCTCAGGTCGATGACCTTGACGCCGCGTTCGAGCAGGTCGGGGACGATCGCCATGCTCGCCGTGTGCGGCAGGCCGAGGAAGGCGTACTCGGGCCTTCTCGGCGACGCGGTCGGCGTCGAACGGCTCGCACGCCAGGTCGATCCGGCCCCTCAGGCTCGGGTGGAGCGCCGCCAGCGCGGGGGACTCGTCCTGCCGCGAGGTCGCCGCGGTGATCCGCGCGCCCGGGTGGTTCAGCAGGATCCGGATCAGCTCGCGGGCCGCGTAGCCCGACGCCCCGACGATCGCCACGCCCGTCATGATCGTTCGCCCCGCCCCAGCCCGAAGTAGGATGCGATCCCCAGCGCCCACGCCACGGCCGAAACGATCAGCCCCTCGCCGGACGTCGCGCCCCGAGTATTCTAGACGGAGGGTCCACGCCCCGGCCCCGGGACCGTCACCGCCTGCCAGCCCCCCTGGTTCGGGAGCCGGAGCACCGGGTCGATCGTCGCCGGGCGATCGCCCGCCGGGCCGAGCCAGCGGGCCTCCCAGAGCGGGTCGGCCAGTTGCGAGACGAGCACCCGGGCCGGCCCATCGGCCTGGACCGCGATCTCCAGCCGCTCCGGGCGATCGGCTCGGATCGTCAGCGGCTGCCGAGCGCTCGACCAGGTCGATGACCTCGGCCGGGTCGCCCGACCACGACTCCAGGATCTCGGCCGCGCGCCCGCGGTCAAGGGGACGAGCCACGCCCTCGCCGCCGGGCCCGGGGGCCGCCAGAGGGTGAACGTCGTCGCCTTCACGCCCGGCGCGGCCACCAGGTCGGCCCCGTAGAGCCAGCCGGCCAGGGCGGGGTCGCGGATCGTCTCTCGCGCCTCCCAGCCGGGCAGGTCCGGCGCCCGCCGGGCCAGGCGGCCTGCCTCGAACGGGTCGAAGCACGCGGACCCCGACCCGGTCGCCCGCAGGGCCCCGAGGACCATCGGGTCGGTCGCGCCCTGGCCGAGGCGGCGCCATCGCCAGGTTCGTGAGCGAGGACACGGACGGGATGTCGAGGGTCCGGTACGCCGCGATCGGCGCCGCGCCGACGACCATCGGCATGTTGCGGAGCGGGTCCGCCGTGCGCTGCCCGCGCGGGCCGCTCGCCAGCCGGGCGAGCACCGGGCTCTGCGACCGACAGCGGGCGGATCGGCCCCAGGTCGGTCGCGCGGTGGCGGCCGACGATCCCCAGGTCGATCGCCGACAATGCGACGAGTGCCGCCGCGAACGCCCTGCGGCGGCCCGCGAAGGGGGACAGGATCAGGAGGGCCAGGAGGATCGCCCCCGTCTCGCCGAGCTCGCTCGCGTAGATCGACCGCCGCTTCCGGACGAAGACCGTCTCCGAGGCCGGCGACCAGGGCAATCCCTGCCTCGCCAGGGACGTCCGCACGCGGAGGTCATCGTCCTGCGGCTTGCGGGCGGTCGCCATCAGGTCGCGGAACGGAGGGTCGCCCGACCAGGGGAGCAGCCGCATCGCCCGGTCGAACCCGCTGCGCCACCGCGGGCCAGCCGGGGCGGTCGGTGCTCGCGACGGCCAGCTCGACGACGAGCACCACCAGCCCCGTCGCCAGGGCCGACGTCACCGCGAAGGCCGCCAGCCACCGGCCCGGCCGGGGCCAGTCGCGCAGGGCGTCGAACCCCTTCGCCGCGAGCAGGCCGAGCGCCAGCCCCGTCGCCAGGGACCACCGCGCCGGGGACCGGAAGAACGAGAAGCCGGGCAAACGGATCAAGGCCGCGAACCCGGGGACGTAGGGCCCAGGCTCAGGACCAGCGTGGCCAGCGCGACGACCGCCAGGGCCCGCGTCGCCGGGTCGCGCCGCCAGCCGCGTGCGACCGCCCCGAGCGCCAGGAACAGGGGCACGAGGCCGACGTAGGCCAGGTGCTCCTCGGGCGAGGTGTGGAACGGGTCCCACGCCAGGGGCCGCCAGAGCGGGGAGCGGTGGAACAGCCCGGGGGCCACGTAGCTGATCAGGTGCAGGGGCGTCGCGGCGAAGCCCGAGAGGTATTCGAAGTCGCGGCCCGCCTCGGCCATCCGCGCCAGCCGCCACGTCGGCCAGACCTGCGCGGCGGCCAGGGCGAACGACGATGCCGTCGCGATCGCCACCGCGGCGACGCCCCGGATCGTCCTCGCTCGACCGCCCGCTCGCCCTCGACGCGCGTCCTTCGAGGGGGGCACGTCGCATCGGATGGTGGGCGGTGCCCACCGACCAGGCCCCGATCCCGAGGGACCGCTCGATCAACGCCCAGCCCCAGGATCGCCACGCCCACCTGGGTCGTGAACGCCAGCTGGAAGTGGCCGGGCAGGAGCTGGAGGGTCAGCACCAGGGCCAGCAGGAACGGGGCGCGGCGCGATCCCTCGCCCCGCGCGACGATCCAGGCCAGGCCCCAGGCCCAGGGCATCCAGCTCCCGCAGGTGTAGCCCCACTGGTGCGGCAGGTGGATCACGAAGAAGCCGCTCGCCGCCCAGGCGAAGGCCCCCAGCGCCGACCCGACGGGCGAGGCGCCGAACCGTCGCGACGCCCAGTACGCCCCCAGCCCGCCCCAGATCGTGTGCCCGACCAGGCTCGCCGTGTAGGCGGCCTCGAGCGGCAGCAGCCCGTAGAGGAGCCAGTGGGGGGGATAGAAGACCCCCATCTGGCTCTCGGCCAGGCCGGGGAAGCCGTACCCCCAGAGGTCGTTCCAGAGCGGCAGGCGACCCGTCGCGGATCGCCCGCGACAGGACGGCCATCAGGCCGAGGAAGAACTGCGTCACGTCGCCGCCGACCGGCATCCGGCCGCCGAGGCCGATCGGCCAGAGCCAGGCGAGCAGCCCCGCGACCACCGCCGCCGGGGCCAGCCACGCCGCCCGGTCCGTCGCTCGCGATCGGTCCTCCCGGTCCGCGCCTCCCGGCGAGCGGCCTGCCTCCGGATTGTTCATTCTGGCATCGCACTGGAGGAAAAATTTACAATCCGCCGGCAGAATTTACACGGCCGGCCTCGGCGGAGAAAAACACCCGGCGGCCGTCGGTCCGCGAAAGCGTCGGGAGAGTCACGACTTGGATCGACGCCCGACCGAGCCCGACGCCCGACCGGCCCCGCCCTTGGCATGCGAGGTGCTCTCCCTGGAAGTATCATCGTGGAACGGGACGACGCCGTCCACTCGATCACCCTGAATGCTCTCAAGGAGGAGCGAGCCATGTTGGTCCTGAGCAGGAAGCTCGGTCAACGGTTCCAGGTCGGGCCCGACGTCCGGGTGACGATCGTCAAGATCGACCGCAACTCGGTCCGGATCGGGATCGAGGCCCCCGACGACGTGACGGTCTACCGCGAGGAGATCGCCCCCCAGGACGAAGAGCGGCCGATCGAAGGCCGGGGCCGCCTGAGGGCCGGGCCGATCGCGCGACCGTCCCGCCCCGTCCCCCTCCGATCGCGCCATCGACCTCGCCCGCCGGCCGATCCCCTGACGGGTCGTCCGCGCGTCGCCGAGATCCCCCGATCCCGTCCGTCCCCCTCGACGCCTCGCGCGGCCGGTTGGAGACCGCGCCGATGCGGTATCCTGGCCGCGGCGTCATCGGGGCCGGGTCGCGGTTCGGCCGGAGCGGGCCAGTGGCGATGAAGGTGGTGGTTGCCCCCGACAAGTTCAAGGGGAGCCTGTCGGCCCCCGAGGCGGCCCGCGCGATGGCGCGCGGGGTCCGGGCCGCGTCGCCCGTCGGCGACGGTCGACGAGGTGCCGATGGCCGACGGCGGCGAGGGGACCGTCGAGGCCCTGGTGGCCGCCACCGGCGGCTCGTTCCGCGAGGCGGTCGTCGCGGGCCCGCTCGGCGAGCCGGTCCGCGCGCGGTTCGGCCTGCTCGGCGACGGCCGGACCGCCGTCATGGCGATGGCCGCCGCCTCGGGCCTGGTGCTCGTGCCCCGCGACCGCCGCGACCCGATCCGGACCTCGACCCGCGGCACCGGCGAGCTGCTCCTGGCGGCCGTCGCGGCGGGGGCGCGGCGGGTGATCGTCGGCATCGGCGGCAGCGCCACCAACGACGGCGGCGCCGGGCTCGCCCAGGCGCTCGGCTTCCGCCTGCTCGACGCCGACGGCCGCGAGCTCGGCCCCGGCGGCGGCGGCCCTGGAACGGCTCGACCGGATCGACCCCGCCGGCCGCGACCGCCGCCTCGACGGCGTCGAGGTGGCCGTCGCCTGCGACGTCGACAACCCGCTCTGCGGCCCGTCGCGGCGCCTCGGCCGTCTACGGCCCGCAGAAGGGGGCGGACCCGGCGATGGTCGCGGCGCTCGACCGCAACCTCGACCGACTTCGCCCGCGTCGTCGAGCGCGACCTGGGCGTCGCGATCCGCGACCTGCCCGGCGCCGGCGCGGCCGGCGGGCTCGGCGGCGGGCTGGTGGCGTTCGCCTCGGGGCGGCTGGAGCCGGGCGTCGTCGCTGGTCATCCGGCGCCGTCGGCCTGGAGGGCCGGCTCCGCGGGCGCCGACCTCTGCCTGACCGGCGAGGGGGCGCTCGACGCGCTCCAGCGCCTTCGGCAAGACGGCCGTCGGGGTCGCCCGGCTCGCCCGCTCGCTCGGCTGCCCGACGATCGCGCTGGCCGGCACGATCGGCGCGGGGGCCGAGGCCGTGCTGGGGCAGGGGATCGACGCCTACTTCAGCCTCTGCCCCGGCCCGATGGCGCTCGACGAGGCCATCGCGCGCGCCGGCCCGCTCCTGGAGCGCGCCGCCTCGCAGGCGGTGCGCGCCTTCCTGGCGGGGCGATGGGCCGTCTGAAATCCGAAATCTGAAATTTCAAATTTGAAATCCCGATCATGAATGAGCGAGCGAGAAGGGCCGGCGAGTTCGGCCTGATCGACTGGGTCCGCGAGCACACGCCGGCGCGCGGCCGGGCCGTCGTCGGGATCGGCGACGACTGCGCGGTGCTCCGGCCCGCGGCGGGGGCCGACTGGCTGGTCACGACCGACATGCTGATGGACGGCCGCCACTTCCGTCCTCGATCGCGACGGCCCCGAGGCGGTCGGGTACAAGGCGCTGGGCGGTGAACCTGTCGGACATCGCCGCGATGGCGGGCATGCCGGTCGCCGCGGTGGTGCGGTCGCCCTGCCGAGGGGCCGAGCCGAGGAGGTCGCCCACGGCCTCCACCGCGGGATGCTGCGCGCTGGCCGAGCGGTTCGGCGTCGAGCTGGTCGGGGGCGACACGAACGCCTGGGACGGCCCGCTGGTCGTCAGCGTCGACGCTGCTGGGCGAGGCGACCGGCGCGAGGGCCGGTGCCGCCGGTCGGGCGCACGGCCGGGCGACGCGATCCTCGTGACCGGCCCGCTCGGCGGCAGCCTGCTCGGCCGGCACCTGCGGCCCGAGCCGAGGGTCGCCGAGGCCCTGGCCCTGCACGCGGCCGCCGCCCTGCACGCCATGATCGACCTCTCCGACGGCCTCGCCTCCGACCTGCCGCCACATCCTCGACGAGAGCGGCGGCCTCGGGGCGGTCCTCGACGCCGGGGCGATCCCGATCCACCCCGACGCCGAGGAGGCCGCCCGCCGCGACGGCCGGTCGCCGCTCGACCACGCCCTGAACGACGGCGAGGACTTCGAGCTCTGCGTGGTCGTCCCGGCCGAGGTCGCCGACCGCCTGGTGCAGGCCCCGCCGGCGCCGGCGGTCGTGTATCGCGTGGGCGAGGTCCGGCGAGGAGCCGGGCCTGTGGCTCCGCGGGGCCGACGGCGGGTTGGTCCCGGTGCGGCCCGGCGGGTTCGACCACCTGCGATGAGACGAGCGGGCGCGCGAGGCTCGACCCGGTGTCCCATGCGGTGCGAGCGGACCGACGACGGCCTGACGATCGAGGTCGACTCGGAGGCGGAGACCGACCGCGCTCGGCCGGGCCCTGGCCGGGGTGGTCGGGCCGGGGGTGGTCATCGGCCTGGTCGGCCCGCTCGGCGCGGGCAAGACGCGGCTGTCCGGGCCCTGGCCGAGGCGCTGGGGGTCGAGCCGGGGCGATCGCCAGCCCGACGTTCGTCCTGATCCACGAGTACGAGGGGCGGTGCCGGTCTACCACTTCGACGCCTACCGCCTCGCCGGCCCCGACGAGTTCGAGGCGCTGGGCGCCTCCGACTACTGGGCGCGGGCGGGGTCTGCCTGGTCGAGTGGGCCGACCGGGTCGCCGACCAGCTCCCGGCGGACGCCTGGCCGTGCGGATCGAGCCGACCGGGCCGGCGTCGCGGCGGTTCGACCTCCGTTTCGCCGGGGAGACATCGGCCGCCGAGGGGGTGATGCGGCTCCTCACCGCGGTTTGACACGCGCCGGGGGGGGGGCCTAGAGTTGCGCGAGGCCCTGCCAGGCGATCCCACCCGGAGTCACGCGACCGTGAGCGACCTCCTCCTGTCCGCCCTGCCGCCGACGCTCGAAGCCCCCCGGGTCGCCGTTCCGGCCGAGGGCGGTCGCGGACTTCGACGAGACGGGGCTGACCCACACGCAGATCGAGAGCCTCGTCCTGAAGTTCCTGCTCAGCGCCGGCATCGCCACCGGGCCGGCGGATCGCCGAGCGAGCTGGGCCTGCCGTTCGGGCCCTTCCCCGAGTTCCTCCGCCAGCTCAAGAACCAGCAGATCGTCGCCTACACCGACTCGGCGACCGCCAACGACTACCTCTACTCGCTGACCGACGCCGGCCGGGCCCGGGCCAAGGCGTACATCGACGAGTGCTCCTACGTCGGCACGGCGCCCGGTGCCGTTCGACGACTACGTCGCAGGCCGTCGCCGCGCAGACGATCGCCGCCGAGCACCCCAAGCGAGGAGGACCTCCGCCGCGCCTTCGCCGACCTGCTCCTCTCCGAGGAGATGTTCGAGGTCCTCGGGCCGGCGATCAACTCGGGCCGCGGGCTGTTCCTCTACGGCTACCCGGGCAACGGCAAGACGAGCATCGCCGAGCGGATCACCCGCTGCTTCGGCTCGACGATCTGGATCCCCAGGATCCTCGACGTCCACGGCCAGCTCATCAAGCTCTTCGACCTGGCGCACCACGAGCCGATCGCGCTCGCACCGCAGCGGCCTCCTGCGCGACGACGACTACGACCACCGCTGGATCGAGATCCGCCGCCCGACGCTGATCGCCGGCGGCGAGCTCCGGATGGAGGACCTGGAGATCCACTACGACCCGATCACCAAGCTCAGCGAGGCCCCGCTCCAGCTCAAGAGCAACAACGGCACCTTCCTGATCGACGACTTCGGCCGCCAGCGGATGGCCCCGATCGAGCTGCTGAACCGCTGGACCGTCCCGCTGGAGAAGCGGTACGACTTCCTCTGCCTGCACAACGGCAAGCAGATCCGCGTCCCGTTCGACCAGCTCATCCTCTTCTCGACCAACCTCGAGCCGAAGCAGCTCGTCGACGAGGCGTTCCTCCGCCGCATCCCCTACAAGATCCACGCGGCCGACCCGACCGAGGCGATGTTCCGCGAGATGTTCGAGATGTTCGCGCCCAAGCTCGGGTTCCCGGACGTCGACCAGGACGCGCTCGACTACCTGATCGACCGCCACTACCACCAGGTCGACCGCCCGTTCCGCTGCTGCCAGCCGCGCGACCTGCTCCTCCAGGTCCGCAACTACTGCATCTACAACGGCCTGCCGCTGGAGATGAGGCCCGAGTACTTCGACTTCGCCGCGCGGCAACTACTTCACCGTCATGTGAGCCTCGCCGTTGGTCGCGGCGCGGGGCGTCGCCGGGGAAGCACTCCGTGAGCTTGTGCCGGTGCCGCTCGGCGACCTTGTGGTACCGCTCGGCCAGCAGGTCGAGCTGCTCCTCGGTCAGGTCCTCGATGTCGATCAGCTCGTTGCGGGCCCGGTTGACCGACAGGATCAGCTCGTCGAGCTTCAGGTGGATCGCCTTCGACTCGCGGTTCTGCGCGTTCTGGATCAGGAAGACCATCAGGAAGGTGACGATCGTCGTGCCGGTGTTGATGACGAGCTGCCAGTTCTCCGAGTAGTGGCAGAACGGCCCGAGCGCCGCCCAGACCAGGACGGCCCCGAGCGCCGTGAGGAACCCCCATCGCCCTCCCGTGGCCCGGATCGTCCAGCCCGCCGCCCTCGTGAACAGGTCGTGCTTCGGCTGCGGCAGCTCGCGGCTTCAGCCGGTCCTCGCGGGCTCTGGCTGTCGTCATGGACGGCACCTTTGTGATAACCTCGACGGGACCAAGGGGAGGAGGCCCACCGGATCGATTACGCAAACGCAGTACCAAGTGTTCGATCGCGAGCGCTTGAAGATGCTCGCCGGCAACGGATGTAGGGGATGGGGTGGCGGGCGAGCCGTTCGACTACGAGGTGGCGATCCTGGGCGCGGGGGCGGCCGGCCTGGTCGCGGCGATCCGCGCGGCGGAGCGGGGCCGTCGCGTCCTGCTGGTCGAGAAGAACCGCACGGCCCGGCGTCAAGATCCTGATGTCGGGCGGGACCCGGTGCAACCTGACCAACGCGCGGGGCCTGCGCGACCTGCGGGTCGTCTCCGGGCCGATCGACCCGGCCTACGACCCCCGCCAGGCGCAGGGGCGCGGAGCATCCAGCAGGCGTTCGGCCCCGGGGGCAAGTTCCTCGGCCCGTCGCTGCGGGCCCTGGGCGTCGAGCGGACCGTCGCTCTGTTCGAGGGCGAGGGGGTCGCCACCAAGGTCGAGGGCAACGGCAAGGTCTTCCCCGTCTCGGACCGGGCGACCGACGTGCTGGCCGCCCTGCTGCGGCGGCTCGACCGCTCGGGGGCGACCCTCCGCACCGAGCTGCCCCGCGCTCGGGGGTCGAGCCGCGCGACGAGGGCGAGGGGTTCGACGTCCGGCTGCCCGACGGCGACCGTCTCGGCCCGGCGGGTGGTCGTGGCGGTCGGCGGCCAGTCGTACCCGGGGTGCGGGACGACCGGCGACGGCTACGCGATCGCCCTCCGATATCGGGCACACGATCGTCGAGCCCCGGCCCGCGCTGGTGCCGCTGCGGGTGGCCGCCGACTGGGTCGCCGGGCTGCGGGGGCTGACCGTCCCCGACGTGGTCGCGGCCGTCCACGACGGGTCCGGCCCGGCTCTGATCGAGCGCCGCGAGGCGCTGCTGTTCGCCCACTTCGGCCTGACCGGGCCGGCGATCCTCGACGTCAGCCGGGCCGTGGCGCGGCACGACGGCCCCGGCCCGCTGACGCTGGCCCTCGACTTCGCCCCCGACCTCCGCGCCGAGGCGCTCGACCAGCATCTCCAGGCCGCCAGCCGCGCTGGGCCGCCGCCCGGTGGCCGGGCTGCTGCCCGAGGCGCATCCCGCGGCGGCTGGCCGAGGCGCTGCTGACCGCCGTCGGGGGTCGCCGGCCGACCGGATGGGCCCCGACCTGTCGCGCGACGAGCGGAGGCGGCTGGTCGCCGCGACGAAGGGGCTGCGGCTGGCGGTCGCCGGCACGCTCGGCTTCGCCAAGGCCGAGGTCACCAGCGGCGGCGTCGTCGCTCGACGAGGTGGACCCCCGCACGCTCGAAAGCCTCCGCCGGCCCGGCCTCCACTTCTGCGGCGAGGTCCTCGACCTCGACGGCCTCATCGGCGGCTACAACTTCCAGGCCGCCTGGAGCACCGGCTGGCTCGCGGGCGAGTCCGTCTGACGATCCCGGGATGTCGGATGGGAGTAGGAGTTGCGCGGTTGGTATCCTGGGTCAGCTTTCTCGGGTGGCCCGGACAACGTATCGGGGCCGTCCGACTATTCGCCTTCTTAGGAGGGCGGCAAGCCCGCTAAAACGAGGGGCCCCCGGATGTCCCTCGGGGCCGGCGTCGCCAACCGGGTGTCCGCCGCGCGGAAGCAACCGGACCGGAGGGCGGGAAGGCCCGCGCGGTCGCCTAAGCTGCCCGCCGGGGTTTCTTTTCACTTTTCGCCCGCAAGCTTCGGCTGTAGGAGTCGAACCCGCCTTCGACGGCCTCGCGAGCCCCGCCCGCGTGGCATGACTCCGCACCGGGATCTCCTGGTACTTGACCTGGCGGAAGACCGGCTCGATTTCGTTCAGCTCCGGGCTGTACGGCGGCAGGAAGTACAGGTAGATCCCCGCCGCCGCCAGACCCGCCCGCGCCCGCCTCACGACCCCGCTGGTGTGCAGGCTGGCGTTGTCCAGGACCACCACCCGCGGCACCTTCGACCATGGCAGCGACCGCACGAATGCCAGGAAATCGTACGAGTCCCACGTCCGCTCCGCGGTGAAGACATCCAGCCGCGGCCGCCCGCCGTAGGGGCGGTAGGCGGCCATCGCGTTGACCCGCCGCCCCTGCGGGGCCTCGGACTTGACCCGCTTCCGCTGCCGAGGCAGCGCCCAGGTGTAGGCCGTCGGGAGCGTCGGCGCGAACCCGCACTGGTCGAGGTAGTAGAGCTTGATCCGGCCGGCCCGGGCCTTGTGCTTCAGGTTGAGCAGCACCCGCTTGGCCCGCGCGACCCTGGCCGGGTCCTGCTTGTGCCGCAGCCAGCCGGCGGTCCGGCCCCAGCGCCGGAGCAGCCCGAGGTAGCGGCGGATTTGGCGCGGGCCCAGCGCGATCCCGCGGGGGACGAGCGCCTGGCTGAGCTGGCGGCTGGTCCAGGTGCGGTCGTCGCCGAGCAGGGCCCGCAGCGCCCGGTCACCTCGCGGCGTCGGGCGTCGTCGAGTGGCGGCCCGGTGCGGCGGGGGAACAGCGCGGCGATGCCGCGGCCGAGGAAGTCCTTGAGCACGGCGCGGACGGTGTGCCCGCAGTAGCCGAGGTGGTCGGCGATCCGAGGCGCCGCCCACCCGGCGTCGGCGAGGCAGACCATCTCCAGGCGGTCCCGCGCCCGGGGCGGTAGGTCGGCCCGGCGAAGGGTTTGCAGCTCATCGCGGGTGGCGTCATCGAGGTGGATGCGGATCATACCGGAATTGTAGGGGAACCTCGGCCACACGCTTAGCCCTCTAGGCCCCGCGTCGCCTGGACCATCTTGAATAGTCGGACGGCCTCAACTCCGTTGTCCGGGCCGCCCCGCGCACCGGCCGCCAACCGAACCTGGCCTAACGTCCGGGCCCTTCGTCCGCGAAGCAGAGGACGACCGCCACGGCACTGGCGGCCGTCTGGCTTTGAATCTCGGTCCCCGCGGGGACGGTCCAGTCATTGCCCATGATGTTGTCGGCCGGCCGGCGATTGCGCCACGCGGCGTCGGCATTGGCCCTCATCCAGGGCAGGAACTCGGCGCGGCCGCATTCATTGATGAGCAGTTTCATGTAACGGACGAAGATCCCCTTGAATGCGCCGCCGTCGCCCTGTCCTTCGTTTTTCAGAATATGCTGATCGGTGACGCAGAGGTTGGCCTTGGTCCATTCCGCCGCCTTGATCGCATCGTCGAGGTACGTCTCGTCCCCGGTCTGCCGACGGAGGAGGACGGCGGCCCCGATGTATGTCCCCTGGTTGTAAGTCAGCGAGAATCTGCCGACCCGCGTGGTTTGCCGGGCCCCATCATGGCGGATATTGTCGAAGACCTTGCCGGTCCCGTCGGTCAGCGTTCCTTTCTGCCACGCGTAGAGGCCCTTGGCCTTCTCCAGGTAGGAGGCATCGTCGAGGAGCACGGAAAGCCGGACGGCGGCGATGGCCGCGGGGCCGTTGACGCAACTATTCTTGGAAGTCCGCTCGCTGGTCCAATAGAGGCCGCCGCCCAGCTTCGCGTCCAGGAAATTATCATAGACATAATCAAAGCTGGCCTTCGCTTTTTTCAGGTAGCGTTCGTCGTTGGTGATCTTGTAAGCCCGCGCGCAGGCGACGGCCCACCACATGATGTCGTCATTGTATTTATTGGTGGTCCAGTCCGGATATCGCTCGATAAAACCATCGTAGAGCTCGTCGACCTGGCGCTTGACGTCCGCGCCGCCCGTGCGGTCGTACTGGTCCATCACGGTGTCCCAAAGCTGCGCCGAGAACCAGAAATCGGCCTTCTTCGACCCCTGCTCTCCCTTGCGGAAGGATCCGGCGGCGGGGTCCCAGTAGACCTCGTTCAAGGAACTGAAGGCGGTGTCCGCCTCCGCGGGTGTCACCGCCTGGGCGGGGATGGCCAGCAGCAGCGAGCCGAGGCCCGCGGCGAGGGACGACAGGGCGGCCCGGCCGGCAGTTTTCGGGATCCGGAAACGGCACATGCGTCATCCTCCCATAGGATGCTCGTACGAGGTGATGTAACCAAACCTGGATAACTAGGCCATGCTGCCTTCCCGCCATCCGAGGGCGCCCGGATAGCCTACCGGATATCGGCACCGTCGCCGACGGACGGCTTCGCCGTCCGGCTATCCGCCTTCGCCCATGAGGGCGGCGGGCCCGGCAGAGCGAGGGGCCTCTGGATGTCCCGATCCGCCATCCGGCATCTCCCATCCGACAATATTGATATCAAAGGATAAATCGGCTCAGATCCTCATCATTGGCCAGCGATTCGAGCCGCTCGCGGACCATCGCCGCGTCGACGACGACCCGCCTGTCCTCGCGCTCGGGGGCGTCGAAGCTGAGGTCCTCGACGACCCGCTCCAGGATCGTGTGCAGCCGCCTCGCCCCGATGTTCTGCGTCGAGCGGTTGACCTGGTAGGCCAGGTCGGCCATCGCGTCGATCGCCTCGGGCGTGAACTCCAGCGCGACCCCCTCGACGCCGATCAAGGCCTGGTACTGGCGGATCAGCGAGGCCCGCGGCTCGCGCAAGATCCGCGCGAAGTCGTCGCGGGTCAGGTCGTTCAGCTCGACGCGGATCGGGAACCGGCCCTGGAGCTCGGGCATCAGGTCGGAGGGCTTGGCGCGGTGGAAGGCGCCGGCGGCGATGAACAGGACGTGGTCGGTCCGGACCGGGCCGTACTTGGTCGTCACCGTCGTCCCCTCGACGATCGGCAGGAGGTCGCGCTGCACGCCCTGCCGCGACACGTCGGGCCCCGGCCGCCTCCGGGCCCGTCGTCGCCGGCGACCTTGTCGAGCTCGTCGAGGAAGACGATCCCCGACTCCTCGGCCAGCGCGATCGCCTCCTGGTGGACCTTCTCGGGGTCGATCAGGGCGTCGGTCTCCTGCGCGACCAGCAGCGTGCGGGCCTCGGCCACCGTCACGCGGCGGGCCTGCGGCGGCTTGGGGGCGATCTTCTCGAACATCCCTTGAAGATCCATCTCCATCTGCTCGAGGTTGCCGGCGCCGAAGATCGAGACCGGCGCCCCCGAGCGGCCGGGCACGGTGACCTCGACCTCGCGGCCCTCGAGCTCGCCGGCATCGAGCCGCGCCTTCATCTTGTCGCGCGACCGCTGCCGGCGCTCGGACGCCTCGGCGTCCGCGGGCGAGGACGAGTCGGGGTCGGTCCACCCGCCCGACGGCGGGCCGGGGCCGGGCAGGAGCAGGTCGAGCAGCCTCTGCTCGGCGCGGTCGCGGGCCGCCTCGGCCACCCGCTCGCGCTCGCGGGCCCGCACCAGCGCCACGGCCGCCTCGACCAGGTCGCGCACCAGGCTCTCGACGTCGCGGCCGTAGTAGCCGACCTCGGTGTACTTGGTCGCCTCGACCTTCACGAACGGCGCCCCGACCAGGATCGCCAGCCGCCGCGCGATCTCGGTCTTGCCCACCCCCGTCGGGCCGATCAGCAGGATGTTCTTCGGCGTGACCTGCGCCCGCAGGTCGTCGGGCAGTTGCCGCCGCCTCCAGCGGTTGCGCAAAGCGATCGCCACGGCGCGCTTGGCGTCGTCCTGGCCGACGATGTCCTTGTCCAGCTCGGCCACGATCTGCCGCGGGGTCAGGTCGCGCACGGCAGCCCTCCAGGTTCATGTTGCTCGATAATCATCGGCATCAATTCCATTCCCATTCGTTTAGAATCGCCTCAGGATATCTTCCATCGGGTGTGAACGCTGGTCGATATATTTTCCATCACTCCACAGTTAGCCCCAGAATGGTTCGCAGTTCGGCTAAGGCATCCCGCAAATGACAATGCTCGTGAAGGGTCTCACCGAAGGATTCCCAGCCGCCAAGCCGGGACAGCTCGAGCTCGAATTGCTGATGCTGCGTTTTCGGCATCATTCAAAGCCTCCTCGGCACGTTGCTTCCACCATTCAGCAAAGCGAGCGGCTATCCATGCCGCTGGGTCAGTGCCCTTCGGGAGTTGCCCAGGCGGGGAGAGTGCTTGCCCGATCCAATTGGCCAAGGTGGCTTCGATTTCGTTTCTCGCCATCACGAGCCTTTCGTTGGTCCCGGTTTTCGTAGGGTGGGCACCGCCCACCGTCTGCGAATTCGGGTGGTGGGCGGTGCCCACCCTACGAGGCTATGCATTACCCATAACTTCGGGGGCCGGGTTATGAAGTGATAAATTCCATCCTGTAACGAAGTCCTCAAGCCGTCGCAAGCCGCGCCAGATCGCCTTAACCCCGGGCTCCCCGTCGCCTTTGCGGGCGAGGAAACCCCCGAGCCGGGCGATCTGGCGCACCGCCTCCCGTAAGCCGGGAGGAGACGCCGGGACCATGTCTGTCTTGTGGACCACCCGATGCAACACCTGCCACTGCTCGCGCGGCAAGACCGCCTCGCACGACGCCTCGGGGTGGCGCCGCGCCTCGTAGGTCAACCACAACAGGCGCCAGGCCACCACCGCATAGGTCGCCAAGGCCCGCTCCAAGCGCCCGGCCGTCTCCAACTGCAACCGTTCGACCCGGCAGCCGCTCTTCAGCACGTAATGATAGCGCTCGACCAGCCACCGCAGCGCGTACCAACGCACCGCCCGCTCGGCATCGGCAAGGGTCGCGATCGGCACGGTCGTCAGCAGCCACCAGCACACCGGCCCCTGCCCCTCCGGCGGGCTTTCCTCCTCGGCCAGGATCGCCGTGAGCCTCAGGTGGGGCAACGTCTTGCGGCGGGGATGGGTCGAAGGGGGGGCGATCTCCAGGGTCACGAACCGAATCGTCAGGGTCGCCCGTCGCGCCGGCCGATCGTCGCCCCGTTTGAGGTCCACGGTCATCGTCCCGGCCGCCGCATTCGCGCACGGCCGCCCCCAGGAGCCGTTCGACGTGGCGGACCCGCCGCCTGGGCTTGGCCCGGATCAGCAGGTGCGACCCGGGCCGTCGCGGCGCGGCGAAGAGGTTGTAGAAGTCGGCCTCGCGGTCGGCCACGGTGAGGACCATCTGCTCAGCGGGCATGGCGGCCTCGGTGGCGGCCAAGGCATCGAGCCAGCGCTGAGATTCCTTGTCGGCGGTCTCCTTCTTGTTGCGGCCGGCGCGCTTGCCCAAGGTCGCGGGGTCGCGGGTCCAGGTCCGCTGGTCGATCACGCCGAGGGGGACGCCCGCGGCGGTGACGGCGAGGACCGAGTGGAGCCACAGCCCCGAGCGTTTGCTGTGGGCGAGATAGCCCAGGCCGGTGGTGTCCGGATGGTCGGTGAAGTCGAGGCTGGTGGTGTCCTGAATCGTCAGGAGCCACTCATCCTCGCGGTCAGGGAGCCGTCCCAGGGTGCTGTCGCGGTGCGCGGCGCGGATGTCGTCCGGGTCGATGCGCGGGTTGTCCCAGAAGCGATAGGCGGCCTTGGTGGCGGCCCAATCGCCCGAGGCCTGAGGCACGCTGGCCTCCGGCGCGCTGAGCAGATCGTCGACCAATTTGACCAGGCGTCGGTTCAAGCGTCGGTCTCCGAGGTCGACGTGGCGAAGTTCGAGTGCTGACCACATGGTGTTCTTACGAACATCCGGGCCGGATGGATCGAACTTGTGGGTAATGCATAGCCCTACGAGGAGGGGATCTCCTCCACCATGAGGTTGCCGTTGGTGTAGATGTCGATGCCGGCGGCGATCGTCAAGGACTGCCGCACGACCTCGGCCGCCGGCATCTCGGTGTGCGCCACCAGGGCCCTCGCCGCGGCCAGCGCGTAGCCGCCGCCGGAGCCGGTCGCCAGGATGCCGTCGCTCGGCTGGATCACGTCGCCCGAGCCGCTCACCAGCAGGCTGTGCCGCGCGTCGACCACCACGAGGACCGCCTCCAGGCGACGGAGCATCCGGTCGGTGCGCCAGAGCTTGGCCAGCTCGGTCGCGGCGCGGGGGACGTTGTTCGGGTAGTCGCGGAGCTTGGCGTCGAACCGCTCCAAAAGCGCGAACCCGTCGGCGGCGCTGCCGGCGAATCCGACCAGCACCGCGCCGTCGAGCAGCTTGCGGATCTTGACCGCGTCGGCCTTCATGACCGTCGTGCCGAGCGTCACCTGGCCGTCGCCGCCCAGCGCCACGCGGTCGCCGCGGCGGACCGAAAGGATGGTGGTGGCGTGCCAGTCCAAGCCGATGCCCCCCTGTCATTGGCCCCCGGGCCGATCACGGTCGAGCATACCGGCGACGGGCGGCCCGGGCCACGATCGCCTCCCCCTGTCGGTGCAATCCCCGTTCCCGGGGCCGTCGGGACGGCCGCCGCGGACGCCGATCTTCCAGGGTAGAGCCTGGACGGCGACCGACGGATCTTCCAATCGATCCGCCGCCGGATGGCCCGATGACCTCGCTGTCGGCCGCGGCTCCTCGCGGTTTTCGACCCTACGAGTCGATGCCGAGGATCGCGATCGGCACGAAATCGCTCCCCTCATCGGCCCTCCTTCCCGGCGGGAACAGCCCTTCGAGCCGGATCATCGCCTCCGCCCCCCCGGAGGGCCGCTCGCGACCCCTCTTCGGGGCCGTCGCGGACCCCCGGACGGCGCCCTGAGGCTCGACCGAAGTCGGGATTTCGTCAGAAGTTCGGGACGACTCGACGGCCGAGTTGGCTTCGTTCCGGGAAACCGCCTCGGACGCCCCCGGGGCGGGCGCGACCGCCTCCGCGACCGGATCGGCCGCCGGGGCCGAAACCGCACCGGCGGTTTCGCCGGAAATCAATTCGTGGATTGGAGTTGAGGTCGGTCCCTGGGCCGGGTTGGCTTCGTTCCGGGGATCGTCCTCGACGGACCCGTCGTCCTCCTCCTGGCGGCGGTCGATCGCCTTGACCAAAGCCGCATACGCGCGGTGGAACGTCGACCGCGCCTCGGACTGATACCGCAGGAACAGCCGCGCGTCCGTCTCGTCCTTCAGCACCCGCGCCCGCCGGGGGGCCTCGGCCCGATCGGGCGCCTCGATGTGGATGCGCAGGTACGCCTCCCGCTCGCGCAGCGGCGGCAGCTGATCGGCGACCATCGCCTGCAAGATCGGGCGGGCCTCCTCGGCCGTCGGCGGCAGGCGGTACTGCTCGTAGGCCAGCCGGTAGCGCTCGGGCAGGTGCTCGACGTCGAACAGCAGGTTGAACGTCGTGACGTTGGGCATCGGGTTGCAGATCAGGTTGAGCATCCGCGGATACCAGGCGTCGGGGCGGAGCCGGATCATCTCCAGCTCGGGGCGGTGGCCGGTCAGGCGGATCGCCTCGTTGCGCTCGACCTCGCACCAGTTCCCCTTGACCTCCAGCGCCGCGCCGAGCGCCTCCCAGCGCCCGATCATCCAGCGGATGCCGCTGGCGCTGCGGCGGAGCTCGCGGAGGGCGGCGGCGGGGTCGTCCTCGAGCATCGTGCGGAGGTGGGCGACCGTCTCCTCATCGTGGCGGAGCCAGTCCTCGTCGGCCTCGCGGACCTGCTTGGTCAGGGCGGTCATGGAGGCGTCGTGGGCGCGTCCGGCCAGGAGCGAGGCGCGGATGCACTCGTCGGCGAGGTGCCGCTCGGCGGGGCCCCGGGGCCGGTAGTAGGGCCTGTCTGGTAGATCACGACCGTATCCTATAGCAGGGCCTCCGAGGAGACACCCCGCCAGGGTCCGCCGCTACCAGTCGACCGGAGCCCCGCTCGCCGTGATCGCGGACCTCCGGCCCAGCAACGGCCGCCGCGGGGCGCCGTGGGATGACCACCGCACCGCGCCCGACGGCATCTCCTGGCCCCTGCATACCGGCGCCCGGTGGCGCGAGGTCCCCGGGCGTTACGGCGAGTGGGAGTGCGCCTACGACCGCCCCCGCCGCCGGGGAGAGGACGGCATGATCGACCGCATCCCGGAGCGACTGCACCGGGAGCTCGGCGGGCGCGGCCGCCTCGACCACGACCCGTGGTGCATCGATGCCACCCCGATCCGGGCCGGACAGGCCCTAGGCCGGGTCCGGCGCGCTCCGGCTCTTGACGATCAGCACGGCCAGGAACCCGACCGTGCCGAGCATGGCGACGCTGAAGCCTCCGACGATCTCGGGATAATCGTCAAGGAACTTCCGGCACCGCTCCCACGAGAACTCGTGACCCCCCGACCGGGGGGTGCATCGGCGAGTCCGTCAGGCCGCCGAGGCCGCGGGAGACGCCCAGGCCACGACCAGCATCAGGAAGGCAACGGCAAGGGCGAACGATCGGAGGCGTCGCGGATTCATGCTGTGGCTCTCTCGGCGCCCGGGCGATCGGGGGCGGTCGTCGAGAGAAGGATAGCTCTCGGGCGGGTGCCCATGACTTTGGGTTGCCCGGGATCAACGGTCGCGCACCGCGACGGGGCCGGGTGCGATTCACAACCCCACCGGAGGGCAGTACAACCCCCTCTCGTCCCCCTGCCACCAGTCGTTCGCGCCTCGGCCTGTGAATCGGTACAGGTACGACCGCGCCCGCAGGTATCGCGGGGGGCGGGCGGGGAACGGGCTGGCCCGCAGCAGCCGCAGCACGTCGGGCGACCCTTCGAGGAGGCGGCGCTCGAACGCGAGGAACCAGCCCTGCGATCGGCAGTCGGGCGCCAGCGCCGCGAACCACATCTGCCAGTCCAGCCGCGGCATGTGCGGCGTGGTGAACCGCGGCCGACGGCCCACCTCGCCCGGCTTCCAGAGGAACTCGTACGGCGCCCACGATTCCCCGTCCTCGCTCCCCTCCACGACGATCTCCGGCCTCTCCGTCGTCATCACGGCGAACAGGCCGTAGGCGTTCATGCTGTGCAGGGGGGCGACCCACCGCCGCACCGCCTCCATCGGCTCGGGGAAGATCACCGTCCACCCCGACCGATCCACGCCCTCCATCGTCGTCACCAGCACGATGACCGCGCCCGCCACCCCGAGCGGCACCCGTCGCCACCAGGAGGGGGGCGACGGGTCGTCGCGATCGGAGGCCCGGCGGCCCCAGTCGCGGTCCTCCACCAGGGACAGGCAGAGCACGGCCGCCAGCAGGTTGAAGAACCCGTAGTTGCCCGTCGCCGCGATCAACGCTTGCAGCAGCATGATGCTCCCGAACGCGACCATCCGCGGCCGTCGCGGGCCGAACACGAGGATCGGGGCGATCAGCTCCGCCCAGAACACGTACCCGACCGACGCCTCGTGGAACCACGGCGGCATCTGGTGCATGTACCAACTCGTCCAGGTCGGCAGGGGCTGCGTCTCGTAGTGGTACTTCATCGCCTCCCAGGCCCACCACGACGGGTCTCCGCTGGTCAGCTTGACCAACCCCGACAGGAACATCAGCCGGAAGACCAGCCAGCGGATCAGCCAGACCACCGCATGCGACGGCTCACCCCGGGCCCGCCCCAGCCAGAAACCCCGGGGCGCGAACAGCACCCCGAGCAACCCGGCCTCCAGCAGCAGGACGTCCCACTGGTAGCCCAGGAACGGCTGCCCCACCACCACCAGGGACAGGTAGGACAGCCAGAGCACCACCAGGCAGGCCGCGGGCATCACGCCCGCGACGAGCAGGAGGCTCGCGACGACCCCGCCCCAGCACAGGAGGTGCAGGGCCCGGTCCGAGGGGTCGAGCCAGAGCAGGGTCGGGACCCGCCAGTATCGCCCTCGGCCCAGGATCGGCCCGATCTCGCCGAGGAGATCGCCCGCCGGGAGGATGCCGCGGCTGCCGATCAGGCCGTCCACCTGGACGGCCAGCGACGCGAACGCGGACAGGTAGACCACCCCCATTCCCCGCAGGAGGATCGCCCTCATGCGGCGATACCGCGGCCTCTGGTCCACCGTCCCGCAGAGCCACCGGGTCGCGACCGCCGCCTCGTCCCGGTGCCGCGCCACGATCGCATAAGCCCCCTCCGCCGCCTCGGCGAACGCCGGCAGCCGGTCGTATAGCCACCCGAGCCATCGCTTCTCGCCCGCCAGGGCATAGAGCCGGAACACCGCCCGCGCCCCGCCGGTGGCCCTCCCGTCGGGCTCGACCAGCCAGACCTTGGCCCGGAACCGCTCGGGGCCGATCTCCGGATACTGATCCGCCACCTCCTGCGAGGGCCGATACGCGACCCTTTCCCCGGTGATCCCCCGCCACCGCTCGACCCACTGCCGGCAGAACCCGCAATCGCCGTCGAAGACCAGCAAAGGGCGGTCCGGCCGCTCCCCCACGCGGATCTCGTGATTGTCCGGCACGGCCACACCCCCCGATCCCCGTGATCCCTCCCCCGGCCGTACCCTCAAACGGCGTACCATCCGACGGAGCCGGGACACGCCCGGCGGGCGACCCTCATCAGGCGTTGATCACCTCGCCGCCGTCTCGCGTGAGCAGGGCCCGGAGGGCCCGGGTGTCGATGATGTGCCTGATGAACCGGACCATCCCGTCGGCCAACAGGACGTGGAACCCGCCGGGGTGGCGGCTGCCGAACTTCGGGAGCGGTCGGTCGGGGTCGAACCGGAGGTCATCGGGCTTGATCCAGGGGACCGGCGGTCCGGCCTCGGCGACCATCAGGGTGTTCGACGCCCCGTCGAGGACCTCGCGGACCTCGATCCCCCGCGCCTCTTCGAACATCGTGCCGACGCCGTTGAGCGACGCCTCCGGGCCGACCACCGCGCGATAGACGGTCGTCCCCCCGCGACGGGCCCAGCCGGGGCAGGCGAAGACGGGGGGCATCTCCCTCAGCAGGGCCCGGTTGTGCGGGCCGTCCCACGGCTCATCGAGGCGGAACCGCTCGTAGAGCCCGCGATACCCGAGATGGGGCAGCAGCGCGACCCGCCAGCTCAACAGCGGCCTCACATCCCGGCCCACGATCGCGGCCGGAGGGAAGTGCCCATGCGCCTCGTGGTACGCCTGGAAGGCCAGGCCCATCCGCTTGAGATTGTCGCCACACCGGGCCTTCCGCGCCTCGTCCACCCGATGCCGGACCATCGTCCCGGCCACCACGAGCACCACGGCGCCCCCGACCGCCGCCAGGCCGCACCGGACCGCGAACGCTCTGGACATGATGACCCCCCGGGGCGCATGGCCCCCCCTCGCAGATTCGACCGCGATGTCACCGGGCCCGCCGTCGTGACATGACTGGCCGACCGGCCCGGAGCGAAGATGTGCTACCTACGACAATAGTCAGAATCGCGGCGGGATGCAAGGGGGTCCGCATCCGGGAGGGGCGTCGGGCGGCTGGGGCCTCGTCGGCGAGGCCCGGTCCGAGGCCGAGACACCGAGGTCGCGCCGACGGGACCCCAGCCGCCCCGGGCTCAGGGATTGGGGTCAAGGGATTGGGGCGCGGCCCGCTCAGTCGGCCCTGGGCTTCGAGGCGTCCGCGTCGGCGTTGACGAACTCGAAGATCCCGATGCACATCTCGTCGTCGGTCTGGTTGCCCCAGTGGACGACCTTGGGCGGCTTGCTCGGGTTGGCGGGGTTGGCGGCCGAGTTGTCGAAGTGGGCCTCCATCTCGAACCACGACCCCTTGGGCAGCCGGACCGGCTCGGCGAAGGCGTAGGTCCCCTGCCAGTTGAAGTTCCAGCGGTCGATCCGGATCAGGGGGATGCGCGCCTGCACCTCGTTGGGCAGGACCGCCCAGAGGGTGAAGTCCGTGCCGAGCCAGTGCATGTGCGGCATGACCGCCGTCACCAGGACGTCGCGCGGGAACGGCCGGTTCATCACCCCGCCGTTCCTGGTGTTCGCCTTGATCTCGTAGCGCGCCTCGCCGGCCGGGATGACCAGGACGTCGCGCATCAGCTCGTCGAGGTGCGGCCGGACCCCCGGCCCGCGGGCGGCCTCGGCCCTCTGCATCGCCTGCGAGGCCTGCGCCATCGAGAGGTTCGGGAAGACGAACCCCGTCTGGACCCGCTTCGCCAGGGGCCGGTCCGCGAAGTAGAGGCCGACCGAGGAGGCGTCCTCCTCGGTCTTGCCGCTCTTGTGGTAGTGGACCTGGATGAGGACGTCGGCCCCCCGCGGCAGGAGGTAGCCGGAGTCGGCCGGGGTGGGTCGGGGGCGGCTGCCGGGCGTCCAGATCGGCAGGAGGCCGCGGGTCGGCACCCCCTCGCCGAAGCCGCCGACCGACGTGTAGCCGGGCCCCGGGTCCTCGGAGTCCTTGCGGCGGGCCTGCCCCGAGGTGTCGAACGTGGCGATGATGTGATGGACCACCCGGCGGTTGCCCGGCCGGAAGTCGACGGCGCGGACCCACTTGTCCTCGGGCAGGTCGGTCGGCAGGACGAAGACGCGGAACTCGTCGGCCCCCGAGCCTTCGAGCCGGTACGGCTCGGCCAGCGTCACGACCAGGTCGGGCTCGCCGAGCGGCCAGTCGGACGCGAACTGGCGGGGCGGAGGCGCGTCGTTCGGGTCCCCCTCGGGGGCGCCGGCCTCGGCCCACGCCCGCAGGGCCTCGATCTCCGCCGCGGACAGCACCCTTTGGTCGCGGAACGGCCCGCCGACGGTCGTCGACGCGGGCCACGGCGGCATGGTGTGCGCCGCGGTCACCTCGACGAGGTCGCCGGCCCTCTTCCTCGCCTGCTCGTACGACAGCAGGGCGAACGGCGCGACCTGGCCTGGCCGGTGGCAGTCCTGGCAGTGCTCCTGGAGGATCGGCGCGATGTCCTTGTGATAGCGCGGCGCCTCGGCGACGGCCGCGGCCCCGCCGAGATGGCCGACGACCCAGGCGAACGCCGCCGCGCACCCGACCCACCGTTGCATGGTCGCCATGACTCCCCCCTGATTCACCCGGAGACCCACCCGACGGAGGCCATCCTCCGCATCATCGAGCATAGGCACTGGCCGC
This sequence comes from uncultured Planctomycetaceae bacterium, assembly GCA_963708145.1. Lineage (GTDB taxonomy): Bacteria > Planctomycetota > Planctomycetia > Isosphaerales > Isosphaeraceae. The sequence goes on from OY970189.1 coordinate 3,726,982, forward strand.
GCCCGCATCAATATGATCCGGACGGCGGGCGCACCGACCGGATCTACTACCCGCGGACGGGCCGGGCGGTTTCAGGGGAATGGAGGCGTCCCCGCGCGGGGCGGCGCCGCGGGGGGCGTCGGCGAGGCGACCGAGGGGCTGCCGCGACAGATAAAGCCAGGTGATCAGGCCGCACGGCAGGAGCACCGCGCTGATGACCTGCGCGATCGTCAGGCCGGCGAGGACCGGCCCCTCGTCGTCGCGCAGGCCCTCGTTGAGGAACCGCAGGATCGGGTAGGCGACCATCAGCAGCGCCATCACCTCGCCATCCCGGCGGCGCCGCGGGTAGTAGGCCGACAGGAGCACGAGCAGGACCAGGCCGTCGAGGGCCGCCAGGAGCTGCGTCGGGTGGACCGGCAGCGACCGCAGGGCGGTCGGCGCGATCAGCCCGTCGCGGACGTGGTGCGACCAGGCCGGCGCCCCCGCGGGGAAGGTCACCGCCCAGGGCGCCTCGCTGACGGCGCCGTAGCAGCAGCCGTTGAGCCAGCACCCCAGGCGCCCCAGCGCGATCCCGATCGCCAGCGCCGGCGCGACCGCGTCGGCCATCGGCCAGAAGGGGAAGCGGCGGCGGGCCCAGAAGATCAGCGAGCCGGCCAGCCCGCCGAGGATGCATCCGTAGAAGACGATGCCCCCCTGCCAGACCTTGAAGACGTCCCAGACCTGATGCACCGCCTCGCGGTACTCCACCAGGAAGAAGGCGCGGGCGCCGATCAGGCCGCCGGTGAGCAGCCAGACCGACAGGTCGTAGACGTCCTCCACGTCGAGCCCCTCGCGGCGCGCCCGCCAGGCGGTCAGGGCCAGCGCGCCGAAGGTGGCCAGCAGGAGCATCACGCTGAAGCTGTGCAGCGCGAAGCCCGTCCCCGGGACGACGAACAGGACCCTGTGCATGCCCCACCCCCCCCTCCGATCGCCCCGGGCCATCCCCCTCGGCGGCAGAAGGATGCCGTCGGGGACGATTTCGGGCAAGCCCAGTTCCGGAGGGGAGTTGGACGGTGGCGACCATCCGATGAGGTCATGGCGGATGCGACTTGCCGGATGGCGGATCGTCTCACCCGACACCCGCCATCCGTCTCCCACGAGCCTTCATCGCCTTCCCACCACTCACCATCTGGCATCTGGCATCTGGCATCTGGCATGTATAGACTCCATCCGTCTTCCAACCGAGTGGCCGGGAGGGACATCGCATGACGACCGCATCACGCCGCCAGTTCCTCCGCGCCACCGCGCTGGGGGTCGCCGCGGCCGGGCTCGACGACCGCGGGCCCGCCCTCCGGCGCAGGAGGCCGGCGCGCGGCCCGAGAGGCCCGACGGGGTCGAGGTGCTCAACCCCCGCGGGCGCGTGCCGGTCAGCCTGATCATCGACGACTCGACCTGCCTGGTGAACCTCGCCCACTTCGCCATCCCGCAGTTCCAGAGGTCTTCCCCGACCGCTACAGACAGCCCTGGAAGACGCTCCCGCGCGAGATCCCCGACGCCTTCGTCCGCAAGTTCGGCGAGTGGTGCCACGAGCAGGGGGTCAAGGGCAAGTACAGCGTCGTCCCCTACCCCGCCTGCGTCGGCTGGCTCGACCGCGACCTGCCCGGCTGGTCGCGCCGCGAGCTGGACGAGAGCCTCGATCTGGTCCGCACGCTGATGGTGCCCGACTGGGACATCCACCCCGAGATGGTCAGCCACACCTGGGTCATCGACACGAAGACCGGCCGGCCCTTCCCCGAGCGGTCCGAGCGGTTCATGGAGAACTGGGGCTGGACCGACGGCAAGTCGGCCGACGAGCTCGCCGACTACATGGCGTATGCCCTGCGGATCCTCAAGAACGGCCGGGCTCGCCTGCGAGGGGGTCACCACGCCCGGCGGGTTCGGCAACCGCGCCCTGCCCGCGCTGGCGCAGGGCGACGCTGGAGGCCTGCCGCGACGTCTTCGGGGCCGAGGTCCCGCACTACTTCCGCGCACCTCTTCACCGACGACGCGGAGCGTCGCCCCGCGGGTCGAGTACGCCTCGGGCCTCGACGGCCCCGACCCGCAGTGCGTCGTCTCGATCATCGGCTGCACCGGCGACTGGTTCGGCGGCTGGGACGGCCTGACCCCCGGCCGGGTCGACCAGTTCATCACCGAGGACTTCCGCGGCGGTCGCCTGCCCGAGGTCATCGCGCGCGGCGAGCCGGCGATCCTGGTCGGCCACTGGCCGGGGTTCTACTTCAACGGCCAGGAGGTCGGCTTCCGATCTTCCAGCGAGGTGGTCGGCCCGCCTGCACGCGCGGCGTTCGACAACCTCATCTGGATGAAGCTCGAGCGAGATCGCCCGCTACTGGGCCGCGCGCGAGCTGACGCGGATCGCGCGCACCGCGGAGGGCTGGGACATCCAGGCCCCGTTCGCCTGCCCGTCGTTCACCGTCCGCGTGGCGTCACACCGCGAGGCCGGGCCGCGTCTCCAGGCCGGCGGCCAGGCCGTCCCCCTGAGGCAGGTCGCCCGAACCCTCCAGCTGGAGGGCGGGACCTGGGTCCGCCAGGGCCGCGACGTGATCGCCTGCTTCGACCTGCCCAGGGGCCCGTCCCGCCTCATCGCCTGATGCGCCTCCCGGGATCGGCGCCGGCGCAAGTGATTCCTGGGCCAACGTTTTCGTCGGGCATGCCCGGCCCAGCGGGTCCAACGGGCCAGTCCGATGGATACTTGCATGGGTCGTGGTCGAGGCGACCGCGCCCGCCGAGCTCCCGGTGCAGTCGCTCCGGGATGCGGTCGATCATGCCGTCCTCTCCCCGGCGGCGGGGGCGGTCGTAGGCGGTCTCCCACCCGCCGTAACGCCCGGGGACCTCGCGCCACCGGGCGCCGGTATGCAGGGGCCAGGAGATGCCGTCGGGCGCGGTGCGGTGGTCATCCCACGGCGCCCCGCGGCGGCCGTTGCTGGGCCGGAGGTCCGCGATCACGGCGAGCGGGGCTCCGGTCGACTGGTAGCGGCGGACCCTGGCGGGGTGTCTCCTGGGAGGCCTTGCTATAGGATACGGTCGTGATCTACCAGACAGGCCGCTACTACCGGCCCCGGCCCGCCGCCGGACGGGGGCGCATTGGACTATTGGCGGACCTGAAGCTCAACGGGCCCGTCAGGAGGGCTGCCCTCCGGAGGTGCGGACGATCGTCGCCACCCACCCCTTGGGGCCGCCGGGGCTGAACCGCGGGCCGTCCGGCTGGTCCACGATCGCGAACCTCGCCTCGCGGATCTCGCGCACCTCCCAGCCGTCGCGGAAGGTGTCGCGGATCTCCCGCTGGGTGACCCGCCTCGGCCCCTCGCCCGGCGGCTCGCGGTCGCTGAAGCAGAGCATGTGGAACCGGCCGCCGGGCCGCACCACCCTCGCCAGGCCGGCGACGTAGGCGGGCCGCTCCTCGTCGCCGAAGGTGTGGAACAGGCCGCAGTCGATCACCGTGTCGAACGTCCTGGCGAGCTTGTCGAGCTCCAGGGCGTCGGCCACCTGGAAGCGCACGCCGAGGCCGCGTTGCTCGGCCTTGTGCATGGCGCGCTCGATGGCGACGGGCACGAAGTCGACGCCCCAGACCTCGTGGCCCCGCGAGGCGAGGTAGAGGGCGTTCTCGCCGGTGCCGCACCCGGCGTCGAGGACCGACCCCGCGATCGCCCCGGACTCCTCCAGCCGGACGATCTCCGGCTGCGGGCCCGGGATGTCCCACGGGGCCTGTCCCTGGTACATCGATTGGAACGGCTCCGGGTCCATCGTCGCGCCTCCCGTTGTCCCCGGAGGGTCGCCCCCCGGCGCTTCCTGGATAGACTCTGGTGCGGGCGCCCGGTGCGCCCCCGTCGCCGACCGCCCTCGGGGACCCTCCGTCATGCTCCGACCCGGCGTCATCGCGTCCCGAAGCGTCGTCTCCGCCGTCGCGTTGCTCGCCGCGGTCCCCCGCGGCGCCCCGGCCCAGGGCGTCGATTACGTCAAGGCCCATTACACCAAGTACGACTACCGCATCCCCATGCGGGACGGCGTGCGGCTGTTCACCTCGGTCTACGTCCCCAAGGACGCGGGACCTCGCACACGCTACCCGATCCTCCTGCAGCGGACCCCCTACGGCGTCGGCCCCTACGGCGTCGACCGCTACGAGGCCGACCTCGGCCCCTCGCCCCTGTTCGGCAAGTCGGGCTACATCGTCGCCTATCAGGACGTGCGGGGCTGCTACCTCTCCGAGGGCCACTTCGAGGACGTCCGGCCCCAGAAGCCGGACAAGTCCGGGCCGGCCGACATCGACGAGAGCAGCGACGCCTACGACACGATCGACTGGCTGGTCAAGCACGTCCCGGGCAACAACGGCAAGGTCGGCCTCTGGGGCATCTCCTACCCGGGCTTCTACGCCGCGGCCGGCCTGATCGACGCCCACCCCGCGCTCAAGGCCGCCTCGCCGCAGGCGCCGCTGGTGGACTGCTTCCTCGGCGACGACACCCACCACAACGGCGCCTTCTTCCTCCTCCAGGAGTTCAACTTCGACGCCGTCGTTCGGCCTGCCCCGCCCCGAGCCGACCACCAAGCCGAACCCCCGGTTCGACCACGGCACGCCCGACGCCTACGACTTCTTCCTCCGGATGGGCCCCCTGCCCAACGCCAACGAGCTGCACTTCAAGGGCCGCCGGGCGTTCTGGAACGACGCTGATGAAGCACGGCAACTACGACGACTTCTGGAAGGCCCGGGCGCTGCTGCCGCACCTCAAGGCGGATCAAGCCGGCGGTGATGACCGTCGGCGGCTGGTTCGACGCCGAGGACCTGTTCGGCCCCCTGAACACCTACCGGACGATCGAGGAGACGAGCCCCGGGGCGACAGAACACGCTGGTCATGGGCCCGTGGGTCGCACGGCGGCTGGAGCGGCGGCGACGGCGACGCCGCTCGGGCCGGTGAAGTTCTCGGCCAAGACGGCCGAGTTCTACCGCGAGAAGATCGAGTTCCCGTTCTTCGAGCACCACCTGAAGGGCCGGGGCGAGTGGGACCCGCCCGAGGCGTGGGCCTTCGAGACCGGGCGGAACGAGTGGCACCGGCACGACCGCTGGCCGCCCCGGGAGGCGAAGCCAAGGCGCTCTACCTCCTCGCCGACGGCGGGCTCGGCCTTCGAGGCCCCGGCCGGGTCGTCGGGCGAGGCGTTCGACGAGTTCGTCAGCGACCCGGACCAGCCCGTCCCGTACACCGGCCGCGATCTCGATCGGCTGCCCGCCCTCCTACATGGTCGAGGACCAGCGGTTCGCCGCCCGGAGGCCCGACGTGCTGGCCTACCGGACCGGGCCCCTCGCGGAGGACGTGACGGTCGCCGGCCCGATCCGTGCCGAGCTCGCACGTCTCGACGACCGGGACCGACGCCGACTGGGTCGTCAAGCTGATCGACGTCTACCCCGACGACCACCCCGACCCCGAGCCGAACCCCTCGGGCGTCCGCATGGGGGGCTACCAGCAGCTCGTCCGGGGCGACGTGATGCGGGGCAAGTTCCGCAACAGCTTCGAACGGCCCGGAGCCGTTCTCGCCCGGCGAGCCGACCGCGGTGGCGTTCTCGCTCCAGGACGTCTACCACACGTTCCGGGCGGGCCACCGGATCATGGTCCAGGTGCAGAGCAGTTGGTTCCCGCTGGTCGACCGGAACCCGCAGACGGTTCGTGGACATCTACAACGCCAGCCCGTCAGACTTCGTCAAGGCGACCCATCGGGTGTACCGCTCGTCGGGACGGCCGTCGCGCCTGACGATGCCGGTCATGCCGTGAGGGACCGCGAGCGTCGGCCGTGGCGAGACGGGGAGCGCCCCGGCTATACTCTCGATGGTCGGCACCTCAATCCCTCCCTCGATCAGGTGAGGCGGCGCCCCGATGAACTCGCTCAAAGGCCACCTCCTGATCGCGACGCCCCAGCTGAAACGCGCCCCTGTTCGCGGGGAGCGTGATCCTGATGCTCCACCACGACGAGGACGGGGCGATGGGCGTCATCCTGAACCGCCCGACCGACGCCTCGATCGCCGAGATCTCCGAGAAGGTCTTCGGCGAGCGGTTCGAGTGGGACAAGCCGCTCCTGCTCGGCGGGCCGGTGCCGGGCCCGATGCTGGTGCTCCACGCCGACGAGGACCTGGCCGACCAGGAGATCATCCCGGGCGTCTACCGGACCTTCGACGCCGCCCTGATCCGCGAGATCGTCCGGCAGAAGGCCGAGCCGTCCCTGGTCGTCGCCAACTGCTCCGGCTGGGGCCCGGGCCAGCTCGAGGGCGAATTCGGCTGGGACTCCTGGCTCACCCTGCCCGCCACGGCCGAGCACATCTTCTGGGCCGGCGACAGGGACATCTGGGATGCGGTGGTCGGCGAGGTCAATGCCCGCAAGCTGTCCGAATTCTTCGGCATCCGCGAGGTGCCGCCCGACCCGAGCGTCAATTGACTTGAATCGAGAGGCTGCCCCATGCGCCCGATGCCGTCCCGCCCCCAGCTCGCCCCTCTGATCCTCTCCGTGTGCTGGGCCCTGCCCGCCGCCGTCCGGGCCGACGAGCCGGGGTGGATCGACCTGACGGTGCCGCCATCGCTCGACGCCTGGAGGCCGCCGACGGGGGCCTGGGCCTTCGTCGGCGGCGTCCACCTCGACCCCGACAACCCGAAGCGGCTGGCCCCCGAGCCCGGCTCCGGCGTCCTGTACAACGGGCCGACCGGCAAGACCAGCAACCTGGTCACCAGGGAGGCGTTCGGCGACCTGGAGGCCCACGTCGAGTTCCTGATCCCCAAGGGCTCCAACTCCGGCGTCAAGCTCGCGGGGCTCTACGAGGTCCAGATCCTCGACACCGCGGGCAAGGCGGCGGTCAAGGGGAGCGATTGCGGCGGCATCTACCCCCGCGCCGAGGCGAAGCCCAAGTACCACTACATCGACGACGGCCACCCCCCTCGGACCAACGCGGCCCTCCCCGCCGGGCGATGGCAGACCCTCGACGTGACCTTCCGGCGCCCCGGTTCGACGTTTCGGGGAAGAAGGTGGCCAACGCCCGGTTCGTCCGGGTGGTCCTCAACGGCCAGGTGATCCACGACGACGTCGAGGCCGCCACCCCGACCGGCAGCGCGTGGGTCAAGGCGGAGGCGCCGACCGGCCCGTTCCTGCTCCAGGCTGACCACGGCCCCGTCGCCTTCCGGAACGTCCGCGTCCGCCCCCTGGCCGACAAGCCTCGATGACGCCCGCGCCCTGACCGGCTCCGGCGTGGCGAGCGCGGCGGGCCGGCCTCCTTCGCCATCGGAGGCCGGCCCGAGGCGCCATCTTCTCGGCCCGCGTATAATCCAACCGATCGACCCCGACCGCGGCAAGGTCGTCGAGCACCGGGACGTCATCCGGCCGACCCCGAGGAGGTACGGAGCCCATCATGCCTCGCCCTTTGCGGATCACCGTTTGCGTCCTGGGCGCGTGGCTCGGCGGCGTGGTCTATCGATCGGCCGTCGCCGCGGACGACTTCGCGTTCTACCACGAGAACGTGATGGGGACGTCGCTGGAGCTCCGGGTCCGGGCCGACGGCCCGGAGGCCGCGCGGCGGGCCGAGGACCGCGTGCTCCGCGAGATCGACCGCCTCGCCGCGATCTTCAGCGGCTACGACCCGGCGAGCGAGTTCAGCCGATGGCAATCCGCCCCGGGGGGCCCGGTCGACGGTCTCCCCGGAGCTCTTCGAGGTCCTCCAGGCGAGCGACGACTGGCGGTCCGCGAGCGGCGGGGCCTTCGATCCGCGGGTGCGAGGCCCTGTCGCGGCTCTGGTCGCGATGCGCCGGGGAGGGCCGGACGCCGTCCCCCGAGGAGCTGGCCGCGGCGAAGGCCCTGATGCGACGGCCCGCCTGGCGGCTCGACCCCGAATCCCGGACCGCCGAGCGCCTGTCGGATTGCCCGCTGAGCCTCAACGCGATCGCCAAGGGCTTCATCGTCGAGCGGGCCTGCGACGCCGCGATGGCGGGAGGCCGCGGGGTCCTCGGCCTCGTGCTGAACGTCGGCGGCGACCTGCGCGTCTGCGGCGACGTCGCCCGGACGATCGGGATCGCGCCGCCGAGGGGCGACTCGGAGGCGGCCGAGCCGCTCGCGTCCATCGAGGTCCGGGACCGGGCGGTCGCCACGAGCGGGGCCTCGCAGCGCGGGTTCCGGATCGGGGGCCGGTGGTACTCGCACATCTTCGACCCGCGATCGGGCCTCCCCGCCGACGGGATCGCCGGCGCGACGGTCATCGCCGAGCGGTCCGCCGACGCCGACGCCCTCGCGACGATCCTCAACGTGCTCGCGCCCGAGGAGGGCCTGCGCCTGGCGGGCTCGCTCCCCGGCGTCGAATGCCTGATCGTCGCGGCCGACGGCCGCGTCTGCGCGGAGCGACGGCTGGCACCGCTACGAGCGGGCGCGGCCGTCGCCCCTGGCCCTCGCCGACGACCCCCGGGGCGAAGGCCGAGCCGAAGGCCCCGCCCCGCGACCCGTGGGGCGACGACTTCGAGCTGGTCGTCAACTTCGAGATCAACCGCCCCGACGCCGCAGGGGGGCGCTACCGCCGGCCGTACGTGGCCATCTGGGTCGAGGACAAGGACGGGTTCCCGGTCCGCAACCTGCTGCTCTGGGTCTCGCAGGGGGGCTCCGGGCCGTTCCAGTGGCTCCCCGACCTGAAGCGCTGGTATCGCGGCGACCAGGCCCGCAAGCTCGTCGACAAGACCGACATGGTCCTCACGATCTCGCGGCCGACCCGCCCGCCCGGCAAGTACTCCGTCGTCTGGGACGGCAAGGACGACCACGGCAAGCCGGTCGATCGCGGCGAGTACACCCTCTTCATCGACGCCGCGCGGGAGCACGGGACGTATCAGAACATCCGCAAGCCGGTGACGCTCGCCAGCGAGCCGTTCGCCGAGGAACTCAAGGGCAATGTCGAGATCAAATCCGCCTCGATCGAGTATCGTCGCAAGGGTGCGGGAAAGTAGCACCCCGGCGGGGCCATCCTCGGCGCACCGTCGCTCGTTCCGTCGCAGGCTGAGCATCCGGCTCGCCGCGCTGATGCTCTGGCTGCACATCTACCTGTCGATGTTCGGCCTGGCGGCCGTCCTGTTCTTCAGCGTCACCGGCCTCACGCTGAACCACCCCGACTGGTTCTTCGCCGGGGCCGAGCGCAGCGCCCAGGCCGAGGGCCGGGTGGACGCCAAATGGCTGCACCTCGACGCCACCCGGCCGACGACGACCCCGACCCGTCGCGACAGGTCGCCAAGCTGGAGGTCGTCGAGCACCTGCGGAAGGCCCACGCCGTCCGCGGGGCGCTGGCCGAGTTCCGGGTCGACGACCGCGAGTGCCTGGTGACCTTCAAGGGGCCGGGCTACGCCGCCGACGCCTTCATCGACCGCGACACGGGCCGATACAACCTGACCCAGACGTACCACGGCTTCATCGCCGTCGTCAACGACCTGCACAAGGGCCGCGACACCGGGCCGGCCTGGTCGGTGGTCATCGACGTCTCGGCCGTCGCTGATGACGGTCATCTCGCTGACGGGCCTGGTCCTGCTCTTCTACCTGAAGCTCCGGCGCGTCCCCGGCCTGGCGGTGGTCCTGGTCGGCACGGCCGTCGTCGTGGCGGTCGCCCTGCTCTGGGTGCCCTGAGCGCCCGATCGGCGACGGCCTGGCCGCGATCCGTGCCCGGGTGGTATTTTCACCGCGAGCGGGTACGATAGCGAGGCGTGTGGAGAGGACCGCGTCATCCGGGATTCCATCGACGAAGGGAGCCTGTCATGGGCCGATCGCCCGCACTATCCCGAAGGGGGTTCGTCCGTCTCGGGGCCGCCGCCGCGGCGCTGTCGCCGCTCGTCGGGCCCGCGGGGCGGGCCGTCGCCCAGGCGCCCGGACACGGCGGTCGCGGCGACGATCGCTCGATGGGGCTGAAGTTGGGGATCGCCTCCTACAGCTTCAACAGGCTGCCGCGCGAGGCGGCCATCGAGGCCATCCGCCGCGTCGGCGTCCACTACGCCTCGATCAAGTCCAACCACCTGCCGTTGAAGAGCTCCGCCGCGGAGCGCAAGGCGGCGGCCAAGCAGTTCCGCGACGCCGGCATCACGCCCCTGAGCTGCGGCAACATCACCATGACCGACGACGAGTCCGACATCCGCAACACCTTCGAGTACGCCCGCGACGCCGGCATCCCGATCATCGTCTGCAAGCCGACGCGCAAGTCGTTGCCGGTGCTCGACCGGATGGTCAAGGAGTTCGACATCCGGATCGCCATCCACAACCACGGGCCCGAGGACAAGACCTGGCCGTCCCCTTATGACCCGTGGGAGGCGGTCCAGTCGTTCGACGAGAGGATCGGCCTGTGCATCGACGTCGGCCACACGGCGAGGTGCGGGGTGGACCCCGTCGCGGCGATCCGCAAGTGCTCCGCGAGGCTCTACGACCTGCACATCAAGGACCTGTCGGCCGTCGAGGAGAAGTCGCGGCCGTGCGAGGTCGGGCGGGGCGTGCTCGACATCCCCGGCATCCTGCGGGCGCTGCTGGACATCCGGTATGCCCACCTCGTCGGCCTCGAATACGAGAAGAACCTGAAGACCGAGGACCCGGTCATCGGGGCGGCCGAGAGCATCGGCTACATCCGGGGCGTGCTGGCGATGATGCGGGCCAGGTGATGCGGCCCGGCCTACCGGCCGTCTCGGAGTAGCTCGGCGAGACGGGCCCGGCTCGGCGTCCGCCAGGCGCGGGGCCCCGCGGGCGAGGGGGGCGGGGGCGCGACCGATGAGGCCCGGGAGGGTCCCCCGGCGCGGGCCGCCCGCGCGGGGGAGCCTGGGGGAGGGGCGTGCCCTGCTGGGCGATCCGGAGCAGGTGTCGCGGGCGCAGGCCCGGCTCGGCGGCCTTCAGGACGGCGACAATGCCGGCAATGTAGGCCGCCGCGTTCGACGAGCCGGACGTCACCTGGCCGTCGCTGAAGAACGCCCTCGAGTCCTCCAGGATGACATCGGGCTTGAGGCGGCCGTCGGCCGTCGGGCCGGACGACGAGTCCGGGCTGGAATCGCCCACGGTCAGCACCAGGGGGTTGTCGGCGGGGGGATAGAGCTCCCCCTCGCCGGTCGCGTCGAGGAACTCGACCGCGTCGCGAGGGGCCTCGGCCCCGGGCGCCACGTAGACGTCCCGGCTGGCGGTCAGCAGGATGCGGATGCGGTCGCGCGCCGTGAAGCGGCCCGTCTTCGCCCGGACGCGGATGCGGTAGGTGTAGTTGGGGTCGGCGGGCACGTCGGGGCCGGCGGCGAGGTCGGCCAGGACGACCCGTTCGCGGGGGTTGCGGCTCTCGTCCGGGCCCGGGGTACGGTCGCCCGGGACCTGGACCTTCGCCCCCGCCCCGACCCGGCGCCCGGCCCAGTCCTCGACGTAGAGGTCGAGGTCCTTGGCGGTGCCGGCGTCCTCCTCCTCGCGGTAGTCGTTCCAGGTGAGCGTGACGGTGACGGTGTTCTCGTCGAGCCGGTTGCGGAACCGCAGCGCGGCGACGTCGGACCCGTCTCGCAGGCGGAGGAAGCCGTCGGGGAAGACGCGCACCGGCCCGTTGTAGACGCGCCCCCCGTAGTTGCCCGCGGCGTTGACCCAGAGGATGCCCGCGGCCAGGGCGTCGGCGACGATGGCGTTGATCGGCCCGCGGCCGTCGCCGTTGCCCCCCCCCTCGAACGAGCCGCTGAACAGGATCACGTCCACCCCCTGCTCGATCGCGTAGCGGACCGCCCTCCGCAGCATGGTCGGGCCGCTGGCGTTGAGCAGGTAGAACTTGGGCCCCGACGGCCGAGAGCCGGTGACCGCCCAGACGACCTGCGCCATGATCCGGCCGTGGCGGTTGAGCGGCTCGAACGCCTTGCGGTACGCGGGGTCGCCCAGGCCGTGGCGGCGGACGAAGTCCGGGTCGTAGTGCTCGACGACCACCGCGTCGGCGGGCAGGTAGGGATGGCCGTCGCCGATGCCGTCGAAGCCGTAGTCGAGCACGGCGACCTTCACCGCCGCGAGGCCGGGGACGTCCTCGTATCCCGGCACCAGCCCGAGCCTCTTGCGCACCTCCTGGGCGTTGGCCAGGTGCGCCGCGGAGGGCCGGCCGGTCTGTGCCGGCCCGGCCCGGTCGAATGCCAGGAGGGCGAGCAGGCAAGCGATCGATGGCCCTCGCATGAGGCCCTCCGGCACGGCTTACCAGAAGCCCCCCATGCCACCGAAGCCGTAGCCGCCGAACGGCGAGCAGCCTCCGAAGCCGCCGCCCCAGCCGCCCAGGCCCATGCCATAGCCGCCCCAGCCGCCACCCCAGCCCATGCCGAGCCCATAACCCATGCCGAGTCCGTAGCCCATGCCGAGTCCATAGCCCATGCCGAGTCCATAGCCCATGCCGCCCCAGCCCAGCCCGCCCCAGCCCAGCCCACGACCCCAGCCCCAGCCGCCCCAGCCGAGGCCCCGGCCCCAGCCGCCCCAGCCGCCCCAGCCGTGCCGCCAGCCCCAGTGGCCCCACGACTGGGCCGGCACCTCGGCATCCATTTCGGTCGCCTTGCCGGCATCGGGCTGATCCGGGGCGATGGCTGGGACCGTCGCCATCGCGGCGCCCGCCGGGCTGATGGCCTTCGGCCCCGAGGACGGGCCCGTCCCGAACTCCTCGTCCAGCTCGCCCGCCCAGGCGGGCGACCCCAGGAGGAGCAACGCCGCCAGGCACCGGATGCTGCGAATCATGGTGGCCTCCCGTGAATCGGCTCGGACCCGAGACCCGTCACCTTCTCATCCCATCCTACCTCTATTCTATACCCCGAATCCCGATCGGGCAGGGGTCAGCCCTCGACCGGCTTGCCGAAGAACGATTCGGCCTCGGCCACGATCGCGGTCAGGACCGCCTCCGCCTCGGGCTCGGAGAGGCCGACCAGCTCGCGGGCGAGGTCGAGCTTGCGGTGCTCCGCCTCGGTCACGGAGCGGTCGGCGACCGCGCGGCGGACCAGCAGGGCGAACTCGGCGCGCTGCCGCTCGGCGACCCACGCCGGGTCGAGCCCCAGCGCGCCGGCCTCGACCATCAGGTCGTCCCACTCGCCGCGGGACCCGGGCAGCTCGTCGAGGATGCGCTTCAGCTTCCGCTCCCATTGGCGACGGTCGAACGCGCCGGTCGCCTCGACCGGCCGGTCGGTGTCGTCGTCCGCGCCGCTGCCGACCTCGTCGAGGCCCAGGGCGTCGCCGAGGCGACGGTCGATCGGCATCTCGTCCGCGCCGACCTGGCCGCCGGCAAGGACCCGTCGCAGAGCGTCGAAGAACCCCATCGGATCGCCCTCCCCATCGTCGCGATACCCGCCGTCCCGACGGCCCGGCCCGTGACGGAGGCCGCGCCCGGGCCCCGGCGACCAACTCGACTGTACAGGAAGAGCATCTCCCGGGCCAAGCGCCCACCCCCCCTTGGAAGACCGCGCCCGCCCCCTGGCCCTGATGGTCACTCGGGGGGCGGCGCCCTTCATCCGGTCGACCGCCGCGCGAAAGCCCGGGTGCTGGCGCACCGGGGCGAGGTCGTCGTCGCGCTCCAGGCGCCCGGCGTCGCGGAAGCCGAGGTCGGCGGCGCGGGCCAGGGCGGCGACGGCGCGGCCCGCGGAGCGCTCGCGGAGCGCCGACCGATCCGGGGCCGCCGGGCCCGTCGGGATCAGGGGGAGGCAGGCGGCCAGGGCGCGGGCGAGCACCAGCGAATCCTCGGGGTCGTCCGCCTCGATCGAGCCGAGCGCCTCGATCGTCGCGAGCGCCTCGGCCTGCCTCCCCTGCGCCAGCAGCACCCGGGCGCGGATCAGGAGCAACTGGCACGCCACCCGCGCCGGCCGCGACCGGACGGCGTCGAGCCCCTCGAGCGCGACGGGGGCGGCCTCGCAGTCGGCCATCTCCCGCTTCAGGGGCGGGATCTCGCGCGCCTTGACCGACGGCCGGCCTTCGAGCCTCCCCTCGCGCTCCAGGCGGAGCAGGCGCCCGAGGGCCCGGCCGAAGAGGTCCACGGCGGCCGCGAAGTGCGACTCGCCCCGCTCCAGCCGCGCCAGGTCGGCCTGGCAGCGGGTGAGCCGGAGCTGGACGTCGAGGTTCTCGGGGTCGGCCGACACCACCTCCGAGAAGAGCCGCTCGGCCTCCGAGAAGAGCGGCCTGGCGACCGCGTACTCGCGGCGGTCGAACGCGATCCCCGCCAGGTCGTCGAGCGCGACGGAGAGGCTCTCCTTGACCGCGAGGTTGTCGGGCTCGGCCGCCAGCAGGTCGCGGCCGATGGCGACCGCCTTGAGGTAATCCCTCCGCGCGGCCTCGGGGTCGCCGGCGATCTTCCGCACGTCGGCGATCTTGCGGTAGCTCGTCGCCAGCAGGTCGCGGGCCTGCGTGTTGCCCGGCTCGTCGGCGATCCACCGCTCAGCCAGGCCCTTCATCTTGCGGAACCAGCCCTCGGCCTCGGCCAACTCGCCGGAGAACGAGTGGGCGCGCCCGAGCTGGAGGTAGGCCTCGAGCAGGCCCTGCGCGCGCCCGGGGCGGCCCGGGTCGGCCGCGACGATCGACCCGGACAGGTCAACCACGCGGCGGAGGTACGCCTTGGCCTCGTCGTTGCGGCCGGCCGACAGGCTCAGCTCGCCGAGCCCGAAGCAGGCGCGGCCCAGGCACTCGGCGATCGCGACGTCGCGCGGAGAGGCGGCGGCGAGCTCCCCGGCCAGCCGCCGCGACTGGTCGAGCTGCCTTCGGGCGTCGGCCGACCGGCCGACCTGCCGGAAGATCTCGCCGAGCTTCTGGTGCGCCACGGCGCGGCTCAGGTCGGGGGCACTCGCCTCGGCGCTGCGCGCCAGGCGGTCGAGGCCCGCGATCGCCTTGTCGAGCAGGGCCCGCTGCGCCGACCGCGTCGCGGGCGCGTCGCCCAGGGTCTCCTGGACGTCGTAGACCAGGTCGTTCAGCGCGTTGATCGCCAGGTTCCTCTGCTCGATCGCGTCGCGGGCGCGAGCGCCTCGGCCCGCCCGGCGGCGCGGGCCGTCCGCACCGCGTCTCGCAGGCGGGCGTTGTAGAACAGGACGGCGCCGAGCATGAACACGATGGCCGCGGCGATCGAGGCGAGGCCCGTCGCGGTGCCGGGGCGGCGGCGGGCCCACTTCCAGGCGCGCTCCCAGGCCGGCGTGGGATGGCCGGCGATCGGCTCGCCGGCCAGGAACCGGCGGAGGTCCTCCCCCAGCGCCTCGGCCGAGGCGTACCGCCGCGCGGGGGCCTTGTTCAGGCACTTCAGGCAGATCGTCTCGACGTCGCGCGGCAGCCCCGGCTGGAGCTGCGACGGCGGGACCGGGTCGGCCGTCTTGACCAGCGCCAGCGTCCGCACCGCCGACGCCCCCAGGAACGGCGGGCGGCCGGTCAGCAGCGCGTAGAGGATCGCCCCCAGCGCGTAGACGTCGGCCTCCGTCCCGACGTCGTGGATGTCGCCCGCGGCCTGCTCGGGGGCCATGTAGCTGGGCGAGCCGAGGACGACGCGGGTCGGCGTCAGGTCGGAGTCGCTGTCGAGGATCTTGGCCAGGCCGAAGTCGGCCACCTTGGGCTGGCCGCGGTCGATCAGGATGTTGGCCGGCTTCAGGTCGCGGTGGAGGATGCCCTGGCGGTGCGCCTCGGCGATGGCGCCGGCCAGGACCTCGACCAGCCGCGCCGCCTCGGCGGGGCGCCTCGGCGTCCCGTCGAGCGTCGCGTCGAGGCTCCCCTCGGCCAGGTACTCCAATTCGAGGTAGGGGAGGTCGCCCGCCTCGCCGACGTGGTAGATCTGGACGATGTTCGGGTGCCGCAGCCGCGCCACCGCCTCGGCCTCGGCGCGGAACCTTGCCGAGGCGCGCGACCCGGCGTGCGGGCCGGCCAGGATCATCTTCAGGGCGCAGAGCCGGTTCAAGGCCACCTTGCGGGCGAGGAAGACGACCCCCATCCCGCCGCGGCCGAGCTCGCCGAGGACCTCGTAGCCGTCCTCCTCCAGGGCCTTCCGCGTGGCGGGGTCGAGCTCGGCGCGGGGCAAAGGCGACCCGCCCAGCGTGGCCATCGACTCCGCCCCCCCGGCGCGTCGCGGCGGCGTCCCCGGGCGGATCGTCGAGCCGTCGGGCGCGAGCGACGCGAAGGCCGATTCGACGGCCTCGACGTCGTCGGGGAACGCGGCCTCGTAGCGGGCGACGTCGGGACGGTCGCCCCGGGCGATCCGCGCCTCCAGGTCGAGGGCGAGCAGCTCGCGGAGCAGGCGCGCCCGCGACGGGCCCGAGAAGCCGGCCAGATAGTCGGCCGGGTCGGGCGGCTCGCCGCCGCGGCAGGCGGCCTCGAAGCGGTCGCACGCCGCGTCGATCCGCCTCATGTCGGACAGCGACAGCTCCTCGGGCTGGCCCGTCGCGGGCGACCTCATCCGGGGCCTTCCTCCTGCCAGGTCATGCGGATCAGCTGGACCTTGCGGTCAATGGTCCTCTTGGAGGTCCCCAGCCGCGCGGCGATCTCCTCGCTGGAGTACCCCTCGAGCTTCATCAGCGCGATCGTCCGCAGGGCCTCGTCGCCCAGCGCGGCGAGCAGGCGGTCGACCCCCTCGGCGACCTGCGCGGCGAACTCGGGCGTCGGCTCGCGGCCGAGGAACTGCGCC
Source organism: uncultured Planctomycetaceae bacterium (assembly GCA_963708145.1). GTDB lineage: Bacteria > Planctomycetota > Planctomycetia > Isosphaerales > Isosphaeraceae. The sequence goes on from OY970189.1 coordinate 3,743,588, forward strand.
AGCCCCGGGCTGTCGGCGTCGGGCCCGTCGAGGAAGACCGACTCGCCGAGGACCCGGCCGCCGCCCCTCTTCTGCCGGGTCTGGTGCCGCACCGTCATGATCGCCTTGCGGGCCGTGATGACGACCAGCAGCCGCCACAGGTCGTCGCGGTCGGAGAGGTCGGGGAACTGGCCGCGGCCGGCGCGGTCGCAGAAGCTGTGGAAGGCGCTCAGCGCCACGTCCTCCTCGTCGTACTCGCGGCGGGCGTGGCCGGGGAGCCTCTTGCCGGCCACCGCGACCAACTGCCGGAAGTAGCGGTCCCAGAGGCGGCGGATGTCGGCGTCGTCGCCCGCCTTGAGGCCGTCGAGCCAGCGTGTCACCGAGCCGTCGTTCGACACGGGAGGGACTCCGATCGGTGGGGTCGGGCCGGGGCCGGCGAGGGTCGGGATCGGGGCGATCCCCGGGATGCCGCGGGGCTGGCCGGGTCGGGCGGGGGTGTCGGCGGACTGAGGAACCTCATATCGTACGTTGTCAATCGCCCGATCCTTGCGACATTCTACCCGGCCCGTCCAGGCCGTGCCACGGGGGACCCGCCCGGGGCCGTCCCGACGAGGGGGCGCCCGGTGGTGACCAGGGCGCGAAGAATTCTCGGGACGCGTGTCGAGCCCCCGCCCCGGATGGCAATGGTGGTCGTACCGAGATCGGCGCGAGGCCCACCCACCCCACCCCGGCCCGCGCCCCGACGACAGGATCTCGGAGAGACCGACGACGGCCCGCGAGCGAGGCGCGGGCCCCGGGCGGCGTGCGCCCGAGGGCCCCCCGATCGCGGTCCGCGCAGACCGAGGACTCCCACCGTGCCGATGCCCTGGATCTCCCGCCCCCACTCCGCCCGCGCCCCCCGCCCGGCCTCGACGTTCCGCCTCCGCGCCCGGTCCCGCCGCAGCCTCCCGCGGGTCGAGGGCCTGGAGGGCCGCCAGCTCCTGTCGACCCTCTACGTCACCACCGACGACGACAGCGGCGACAACAACAACCCCACGGCCGGCTCGCTCCGCGCGGCGATCGTCGCGTCGAACAACGCCCCCGTCGGGACCGTCACGACGATCGACTTCAGCATCGGCACCGGCCCCCAGACGATCTCCCTGGTGGCGCCCCTGCCGACGCTGGCCAACCCGACGATCATCGACGGGACCACCCAGCCGGGCTACGCCGGCAGGCCCATCATCCAGGTCGACGGCGCCCAGGCCGGCGCCGGCGCGATCGGCTTCTCGCTCGACGACGACTCGCACAACAGCACGATCGAGGGCCTGGAGGTCACCGACTTCAACGGCGGCGGCATCCTCGACGACAACGGCAACGGCAACACCTTCACCAACGACGTGATCGGCCTCCACGTCGTCACGAACCTGTCCCGCGACGCCGGCAACGGCACCTTCGGCGTCGAGATCCGGGACCAGGCCAACGACAACACCCTGTCCAACCTCGTCGTCGCCGGCAACCAGTACAACGGCATCGTCGTCAACAACTCGACCGGCACCACGATCACCGGCAGCTTCATCGGCACCGACTCGACCGGCGTCGACTCGCTCGACCGCAACGGCGCGGCGCTGGGCAACGGCGTCGTCGGGGGCGGCGGCAGCGGCGTGGTCATCAACGGCTCCGCGACCAGCACCACGCTCTCCAACGACGTGATCGTCAACAACGAGTCCTACGGCGTCCTGATCACCGACAGCGGCACGTCGAAGAACACCCTCGTCGGCGACAAGGTCGGCGTCGACAAGACCGGCACGACGGCGCTCGGCAACGTCCTGGACGGCGTGGCGGTCATCAGCGGGGCCAGCGGCAACTTCATCGGCGAGCCCGGCCAGGGCAACGTGATCTCGGGCAACGGGCACGACGGTGTCTGGATCAGCGGCTTCGACAACGCCGGCCGGACGAGCGTGAACACCGTCGCCGGCAACTTCATCGGGACGAACGCCGCCGGCTCGGCCGCCATCCCCAACGCCCTCGACGGCGTGCTCATCAACAACACGGCGTCCGGCAACACGATCGGCACGACCGACGCGGGCGGCGGCAACGTGATCTCGGGCAACAGCCAGTGGGGCGTCTACATCAGCGACGCCGGCACGACCGCCAACGTGGTCCAGGACGACTTCATCGGCACCGACGTCACCGGCAAGTCCCCCGTGCCCAACGCCAACAACGGCGTGGACATCGTGTACGGGGCGCAGAACAACACCATCGGCGGGACGACGGCCGCGGCCCGCAACCTCATCTCGGGCAACCTCCACGAGGGCGTCCTGATCGGCTTCGCCGGCACGTCGGGCAACGTCGTCGAGGGCAACTTCATCGGCACCGACGTCACCGGCAAGAACTTCCTGTTCAACACGCAGCAGATCGACGGCGTCTACGTCGGCCTGGGGGCGGGCAGCAACACCATCGGCGGGCAGAACCCCTTCGGCGCCTTCAACACCGCCGCCTGGAACGTCATCTCGGGCAACAGCGCCGACGGCATCCTGGTCACCGACAGCGGCACGACCGGCCCGGTGATCTCGGGCAACTTCATCGGGACCGACCTCACCGGCACGACCGCCCTCCCCAACGGCGGCGACGGCGTGCACATCGCCACCGGGACCTCCGGCACCTTCATCGGCGCGGTGTCGACCGCGATCGCGAACCTCAACATCATCTCGGGCAACCTGGGCGACGGCGTCTCGATCACGTCCTCGTCGGGCAACGTCATCGACTTCAGCTACATCGGCGTCGACGTCAACGACCAGAACGCGGTGCCCAACCGCGGCAACGGCGTGTCCATCCACGCGGCGTCCGGCAACACCGTGCAACTGGCCGTGGTCCGGGACAACGCCGGGTACGGCATCCTGACCGACACCGGGTCGACCAATAATTCCTGGCTCGCCGACTCCATCGCCGGCAACGCCCTGGGCGGCATCGCCGAGCAGACCAACCCCTCCCTCGAGCCGGCGCCGGTCTTGACCAAGGTCACCGTCGCCAACGGCCAGACCACGATCACCGGGACGGTCGCCGGCTCGCCGTCCAAGAACACGGCGCTGGACATCGAGTTCTTCTCCAGCCCCTCGGGCAACCAGGGCCTGACGTTCCTCGGGCGGGCGACGCCGACGACCGACGCCAACGGCAACGTCAGCTTCACCGCCACCCTGCCCACGGCGGTCCCCGCCGGCCAGGTCATCACCGCGACGGCCGGCGCCACCTCGGTCTTCAGCAACGCGGTGACCGTCCCGGGGGGCGCCACCGCCACCTTCCTGGCCGCCGACACGACGACGCAGGGCGACTGGCGCAACGCCTACGGCGGCGACGGCTACGACATCCCCGCCGACAACAGCGGCACCGACCCCGTCATCCCCCCCTACGCCACGCTGAGCGTCACCGGCGGCGTCGCCGCCGCCTGGACGACCAGCACGACCGACCCCCGCGCCCTCCAGAACGCCGCCAACACCGGCCGGATCGCCTCGGCGTTCTTCGGCTCGACGATCAGCCTCAACCTCAACCTCACCGACGGGCAAACCCACAAGGTCGCCCTCTACGCGCTCGACTGGGACGGCTTCGGCGGCGGCCGATCCGAGCGGGTCGACGTCCTCGACGCCGCCTCGGGCAGCGTGCTGAACAGCCAGACGATCTCCGGGTTCGGGCAGGGCGAGTACCTGTCGTGGGACCTGTCGGGGAACGTGATCATCCGCGTGACGAACCTCAACCCCAACAGCAACGCGGTGGTCAACGGCCTGTTCTTCGGCAACGCCGCCTCGACGACCAGCGCCACCTTCCTGGCCACCGACACGGCGACCCAGGGCGACTGGCGCAACGCCTACGGGCACGACGGCTTCGACATCCCGGCCGACCAGAGCGGCACCGACCCGGTCATCCCGCCCTACGCCACCCTGAGTGTCACCGGCGCCGCCGCGGCAGCCTGGACCACCAGCACCACCGACCCCCGCGCCTTGCAGAACGCCGCCAACAACGGCCGGATCGCCTCGGCGTTCTTCGGCTCGACGATCAGCCTCAACCTCAACCTCACCGACGGCCAGGCCCACGAGGTCGCCCTTTACGCTTTGGACTGGGACGGCTACGGCGGCGGGCGGTCCGAGCGGATCGACGTCCTGAACGCGGCCACCGGCGCCGTGCTCGACAGCCGGACGATCAGCTCGTTCGGCCAGGGCGAGTACCTGTCCTGGACGCTCAAGGGGAACGTGACGATCCGCGTCACCAACCTCAACGCCAACAGCAACGCGGTGGTCAACGGCCTGTTCTTCGGCGGCGCCGCCTCGACCTCGACGACCAGCGCCACCTTCCTCGCCACCGACACGGCGACTCAGGGCGCTGGCGCAACGCCTACGGCGGCGACGGCTACGACATCCCGGCGGACAATAGCGGCACCGACCCCGTCATCCCGCCCTACGCCACGCTGAGCGTCACCGGCGGCACGGCCGCGGCGTGGACGACCAACACCACCGACCCCCGCGCCCTGCAGAACGCCGCCAACACCGGCCGGATCGCCTCGGCGTTCTTCGGCTCGACGATCAGCCTCAACCTCAACCTCACCGACGGCCAGGCCCACAGGGTCGCGCTCTACGCGCTGGACTACGACGGCTACGGCGGCGGGCGGAGCGAGCGGATCGACGTCCTGAACGCGGCCACCGGCGCCGTGCTCGACAGCCGGACGCTCAGCTCGTTCGGCCAGGGCGAGTACCTGTCCTGGACGCTCAAGGGGAACGTGACGATCCGCGTCACCAACCTCAACGCCAACAGCAACGCGGTGGTCAACGGCCTGTTCTTCGGCAACGCCGCCGCCACGTCCGGCGCCACCTTCCTGGGCACCGACACGACGACGCAGGGCAACTGGCGCACCCCTTACGGCGGCGATGGCTACGACATCCCCGCCGACACCAGCGGCACCGACCCGGTCATCCCGCCCTACGCCACGCTGAGCGTCACCGGCGCCGCCGCGGCGGCCTGGACGACCAGCACCACCGACCCCCGCGCCTTGCAGAACGCCGCCAACAACGGCCGGATCGCCTCGGCGTGGTTCGGCTCCACGATCAGCTTCAACCTCGACATCACCGACGGGCAGGAGCACCAGGTCGCGCTCTACGCGCTGGACTACGACGGCTACGGCGGCGGCCGGTCCGAGCGGGTCGACATCCTCGACGCCGCCACCGGCAGCGTGCTCGACAGCCGGACGATCAGCTCGTTCGGCCAGGGCGAGTACCTGTCGTGGGACCTGACCGGGAACGTGATCATCCGCGTGACGAACCTGAACGCCAACAGCAACGCGGCCGTCAGCGGCCTCTTCTTCGGGAAGCCGGCCTGACGCCGCCGATGACGGCCGCCGCGAGCGGCCTCGGATCATCGCCGATCGGACGGGGGCGCCTCTCGGGCGCCCCCGTTCTTTCCATCCCCCGTTTCGCCTATCATGGGGCGTCGTCCGCGACCGGACACAGGGGGAGGGACCAGCATGTCGCAATACGTCCAAGCCGGCGGGCTGCAGGTCCACCGGAGCCTGCACGACCTCGTCCGCGACCAGGTCGCCCCGGGGACCGGCATCGACCCGGAGGCGTTCTGGACCGCGCTCGCCGCGATCGTCCGCGACCTCGGCCCGAGGAACCGCCAACTGCTCGATCGGCGCGACGCCCTGCAATCCCGGGTCGACGACTGGCACCGGCAGCGGCGGGGGCGGCCCGTCGATCCGAGGGAGTCCCGGGCGTTCCTCGCGGAGATCGGCTACCTCGTGCCCGGTCCCGAGGACTTCCGGATCGGGACGGCCGGCGTCGACCCCGAGATCGCCGCGGTCGCCGGGCCGCAGCTCGTCGTGCCGGTCGACAACGCCCGCTACGCCCTGAACGCCGCCAACGCCCGCTGGGGGAGCCTCTACGACGCCCTCTACGGCTCCGACGTCATCCCCGAGGAGGGGGGGGCCGAGAAGGGGGCCCGTACAACCCGGTCCGGGGCGCCCGCGTCATGGCGTATGCCGACGCCTTCCTCGACGAGCACGTCGGGATCATGTTCGGTAAGTACTCCAACGTCGCGGAGTTCGTCCTCGTGGACCGCCGGGGTCGCAAGGAGCTCGATTGCGAAGCTCGAGACCGGCCTGGGGGTCGCGCTCATCCAACCCGAGGCGTTCGTCGGCTACTCCGAGGCGAACGGCCGGCTCACCTCCATCCTCCTGCGGCACCACGGCCTCCACATCGAGATCCAGGTCGACCGCGACCACCCGATCGGGAAGACCCACCCGGCCGGCATCAAGGACGTCGTCCTCGAGGCCGCCGTCACGACCATCATGGACTGCGAGGACTCGGTCACCGCCGTCGACGCCGACGACAAGGCGCGCGTCTACGGCAACTGGTCAGGCATCATGACGGGCACGCTGGAGGCCGACGTCGACAAGGGCGGGCGCACCATCCGGCGCCGGCTCAACCCCGACCGGACCTTCACCGCCCCGGACGGGTCATCGCTGTCGCTGCCCGGGCGCAGCCTGCTGCTGGTCCGCAACGTCGGCATCCACATGGAGACCGACGCGGTCACGACGCCCGACGGCCGGCCGATCCCCGAGGGCTTCCTCGACGCGATGGTCACGGCGCTGGCGGCCGTGCATGACCTCAGGGGGCTGGGCCGCCTCCGCAACAGCCGGGCCGGCAGCGTCTACGTCGTCAAGCCGAAGCTCCACGGGCCCGACGAGGTCGCCTTCACGGTCGAGCTCTTCGGCCGCGTCGAGGACGCGCTCGGGCTGCCGCGCAACACGCTCAAGGTCGGGATCATGGACGAGGAGAGGAGGACGACCGTCAACCTCGCCGAGTGCATCCGGCGCACGGGCGACCGCGTCGTGTTCATCAACACCGGCTTCCTCGACCGCACCGGCGACGAGATCCACACGAGCATGGAGGCCGGGCCGATGATCCCCAAGATGGAGATCAAGGACGCGCGCTGGATGCTCTCCTACGAGGACCACAACGTCGACGTCGGGATCGCCGCCGGCCTGCCGGGCCGGGCGCAGGTCGGCAAGGGGATGTGGACGGCGCCCGACCGGATGCGCGACATGGTCGCGACGAAGGCCGCGCACCCCCGCGCCGGCGCCAACACGGCGTGGGTCCCCTCGCCGACGGCCGCCACGCTCCACGCGATGCACTACCACGAGGTCGACGTCGCCGCCCGCCAGGCCGAGCTCGCCCGCCGCCCCGGGCCCCCCTCGACGACATCCTGACCCCCCCCTTGCTCGGCGACCGGGCCCTGTCCGAAGAGGAGATCCGCCGCGAACTGGAGAACAACGCGCAGAGCATCCTCGGCTACGTGGTGCGCTGGGTCGAGGGGGGCGTCGGCTGCTCGAAGATCCCCGACATCCACGACGTCGGCCTGATGGAGGACCGCGCGACGCTGCGGATCTCCAGCCAGCACATCGCCAACTGGCTCCATCACGGGATCGTGGGCCGCGACCAGGTGCGCGCGGTCTTCGAGAGGATGGCGGCCGTCGTCGACCGCCAGAACGCCGCCGACCCGTCGTATCGCGCGATGGCTCCGGACTTCGACGCGAGCTTCGGATTCCTCGCGGCGCTCGACCTGGTGTTCCTCGGCCGCGACGAGCCGAACGGCTACACCGAGCGCATCCTGACCGCCCGCCGCCGCGAGGCGAAGGCCGCCGCGCTCAGGGGAGCTCCCTGAGCCGGATCTGCCGGAACTCGACCGGAGACCCCTCCGACTCCAGGCAGAGGTAGCCCCGCCGGGGTTCGCAGCCGGACCCTCCGGAGACCTCCTCGCCGTTGACCCAGAGGCGGACCTCGCCGTTGATGCACCGGACGTAGTAGTGGTTCCACTCGCCCACCCCCTTGCTCAGGTGCTTCGAGGGGAAGCTGCGCGTGCCGTTGGGCGAGGTGGGCGGGAACGGGGTCATCTTCGACGTGCCCACGGGGAAGACGTCGCCGTGGGTCGTGAAGTAGTCGGCCTTCTTGCCGGTGCGCTTCTCGTACTGCTCGACGCGGGCGTTGTCGAGCACCTGCACCTCGATCCCGCCGCGGGGGAGCGCGCCCGGCTTGATCCCCTCGATCGCCTCGTCGGTCGCCCACACGAACAGGCCCGAGTTGCCCCCCGGGCGCAGATGGCGCCACTGCGCCACGACCTCGAAGTTGACCAAAGGCTTGCGGGTGCGGATCACGCCGATCGGCTGCCCGGTGCCGTGGACCTCGCCGCCCTTCCAGGACCAGGTCTCGGGGTCGCAGTTGACGTTGACGAAGTCCGCCTCCCCCAGCATCCTCCAGCCCGGCCCCGAGCCGTCGAGGAAGGCCCTCGGCAGACCGGCGGGCTCGTCGGCCACGCCGACCGCCAGCGACCCGACGACCGCGATCATGGAGCAGGACATGGCGATGATTCTCATGGCGATCCCCCATCGTTGACCTTCCCCGAAGAAATGGGCCGCGGAGGGACGCGGATTCGGGCGGATGGCCGCCGATCTGATCCCTCTTGATCCGCCCGAATCCGCGTCCCTCCGCGGCCCATTCCCGACACTACTGCGCGAACCGATCGGCCGTCCCCCACAGCCCGAGGGCGGGATTGGCGACGAAGAAGACCTCCTCGCCGTCGACCCGGTTCCAGCCCGTCCGGAGCCGGTCGGGCGGGTAGCGATCGAGCATCTCGCCGAGGTGGCCGTGTCCATACCCGGCGGCCTCGATCTCGGCCCGCGTCATGTGCGGGCCCGGGCAGTAGGTGATGCGGAACCGCCCCTCCGACGAGCCGTGGATCAGGTGCGCGGCGGCGGAGAGGTTCGCGGCCAGGTCGGGATGGTCGCGCACCGCCGCGACGGTCTCGGGCGTCCCGCGATAGCCGAACCGGCGGATCAGGCGGTCGATCGCCTCGTCCTCGCCGAACTGGCGGACGCCGGGCGCCAGCACGACGAGCTCGCCGCCGTCGGCGATCGCCATCCTCGTGCGGTAGACCGCCTTGTTGCCCAGCCAGGTCGACTTGTACTCGTGCGGGTCGAGCGACACGACCACCTTCGAGGGCGCGGTCGAGCACGTCGAGGTTGACGGCGCGGCAGAGCGCGGCCCCGCGCGCGTAGCACTCGTCGTCGTCGCCCGCGAACAGCCCGCGCGTCACCAGGAGGCCGTCGGCCGTCGTGCCGCGGACGGTCAAGAGGTAGGTGATCGGCAGGAGGCGGAGGAAGCGGTCCGACGCCCAGGTCAGCAGGTCGCGCACCGGGGTGCGGACGCGGCCCATGATCCGTTCCATCCCGTAGACGGCCCCCAGCCAGTGCGACTTGTGGATCATGTCCGACCCGCCGGCGCCGATCAGCACGTTCTTGACGTGGTTGGCGATGCCGATGACCTCGTGCGGCACGAGCTGGCCGACCGAGATGATCGCGTCCCAGTCGGCGTCGACGAGCAGGCGGTCGACCTGGACCGAGGCGGGCAGGCGGACCTTCCCCTCGGAAAGTTCGCCGACGACCTCGGCCGGCACCTCGCCGAGCGTGACGACGCCGTTGCGCCAGTCGTGGGCCCGGAAGCGGTCGGCGGGGATGCCGGGGAACATCGCCGCGCGCTCCTCGTCGGAGAGGGGGAAGTGCGTCCCGGTCGCGGGTAGGATGGCGACCTCGGCCTCGTCGCGGAGGCGCTCGTAGAGCCGGCACGTCAGGGGCCCGGCGCCGGAGTGGGCCCGGGTGTAGTCCGGGGGGATCAGCAGGACGCGGCGCAGGGGGCGGCGCCGGCGGAGCTGGTCGAGCAGGTCGTCGGCCCACTCCCGGCCGCGGTCGTCGCCGATCTCGGCGTCCGGGGAGCCCTGGGACAGGTAGAGCATGGCGGATACCTCCCTCCGCCCGCCGACCCCCTCCTCCGGCGGTCGCGGGCGATCGCGGTTGAGCACCCGGCCGCCATTCTACCAGGACGGGGCTCCGGTCCCCATCGTCGTCCGATCCCTCTTCGTCGGGTGGGGACCGCCCACCGTCTTCGGCCGATCGATCCGAGATCCGGGATCGGGAGTTCGTTCGGGCCCGCGACTCCCCGGGCCCCCGGTCCGTCGAGTTCGTTCGCGCCGGCGACCTCGGCGGCTCGCCCGACCGGCCCGGAGAGGGGGTCAAAGGCGGGCGGCGGGGGCCGATCGACCCCTTCCCGGCCCTCGGCAGGGTCAGGAGGGCCGCCCCCGCGCGCACGGGGGGCGCCGAGGGGGTCGGGAGGGACGGCGTTGGCGACTTCGAGGGGGCACGACGGGGACGATCAGGCGTCCGCGCTCATCGGGCCGAGCCGGCGCTGCGGGCGGCCTGCCGGTCGCGCTTCGCCTGGGCGCGGCGCTCGCGGCGATTCATCGACGACGCCGCGGGGACCGGCGCCGAACGGGCCGGCGCCGGCGCCGGGGCCGCGGCGGGCCGCTCGACGACCGGGGCCGGGGCCGGCTCCGACGGCGCCTCCGCCCCCATCGCCATCGCGACCCGCGACCGCTTCGCCAGGTTGTCGATCGCCGCACCCGACAGCGGCGCCCGGTGCGACGGCGGCGGGCCCGCCGGGGCTGGCCCGGCCGCCGTCGCCGTCGCCTCCCGCAGCCGGAGCAGCTCGGCGCGGGCCGCGTTCAGGGCCCGGCGGCAGCTCGCCTCGTACTTCCGCAGCCGGGCCGACGCCGCGTCCTCCTCCGCCGGCATCCCCGCCAGCGCCATCGACCGCTCCGTCCGGTCCAGCGCGTCGAGCACCGCCTCCTGGTCCTCGTGCAGCATCGCCACCTGGTCGGCGACCAGCGCGGCCAGGGCCTCGGCGTCGGCGGCGGGCGGGAGGATGTCGCCGCCGTCCCGCAGCGCGACGGGGACGCCCAGCAGGTCGAGCGCCAGCCGGCGCTGGTCGTCGGTCCAGGCGCCCGTGTTCCGGAGGATCTCCCCGAGCAGCTCCCAGCGCTCGATGAGCCAGTCGGCCCCCTGCTTGCGGCCCCGCAAGGCCGGCGCCACCCGCGCCGGGTCTCTGGCCAGCTTCGCCCCGATCTCCTCGACGGCGATGCGGCGGTCGTGGTCCCAGATCAGGCGGGCGCGCTCGATGCCGCGGTCCCGACCCACGATCGACATCGAGGCGCAGCGGTCCAGGCGGGCCGAGGCCAGGGCCATCTCGCGGACCAGGAATGCCTCATACGGCGAGCGGGGCTGGAACTCGGCGATGAACTCGGCGGTGCGGCGGGCGACCGCCTCGGCCAGGTCGTCGGGCAGCACGACGCGGGAGCAGAGGCCATGCTTCAATGAGTTCTTTCGTGATTGCGCTTTCCCGGTGAGGGTGCGCGGGCCGCCGCCGCGCTTCGGGGCGGCGGGGGCGGGGGCCTCTGCGGGGATGGCGGGAGATTCGAGGGTGTCGGTCATGGGTGCGTCCCGGTGGGTCGGGGCGCCGCCGGTCCGGTCGCCGAGCGTCGGCATTCGTGGAGCGGAGCGGCGGCGCGCCCTTCAATAAATCACTATCGTGGCGCCCGGGCGGCCCGTTCTGTTTTTCCGCGCATTTTCCAAAAATAAGCGATCCGGGCCGCCGCGGGGGCGCCCCGGATCGCCATCGCCTCGCGGACGGGGCGCGGGCGACGCACCCCGACGCGGTGAAGGTCGCGAGACGATCGGCGCGATCAGCGGGCCATCCGCTCGATCCCGATCCGGGTGACCTTGCCCGGGGGGAGCGTCTTGGGGGAAAGGGTGTAGATCGCGTCGCTGAGCTGAGTCCCGTGGGACCCCAACCCGCCGGACTGGCCGCGCTCGGGCAGGTAGCGCTTCCCCTCGGCGTCGAAGACGACGAGGCGAATGGGCGGGATATCCAGGGCGTCCCGTCCGGCATGGACGAAGAATACCCGCAGCGCCCCGCTCCCGGCATCGACGTGCGAGTAGCCGCTCACGATCCCGGCGTCGCTGGCCAGGCCGAACTTCTCCCCGAGGCGGAGTTCCTGGGGCCACATCAGCCACGCCCAGCCGGGTTCGTTGACGAACTTGGATCGATCAAGCTTCCCCACCTTGCCGGCCTTGGTGACAGTGACCTCCGGCCCTGCGGCGAGGAGGCCGGCGCCGGAGGAGAGTAGCACGACCACGGCCATCGTCTTCCCGTTCATCGGCATGCTCCGGGGGTTTGTCGTCCGAGATCCTCGCATGGTACCAGGAACCGGCCCGTCGGACAGGATCTCGATTTCGTCGGGCCGTTGAATCGGCCCGGATCGCCCATTACTCTGGCCGTCGGGTCGGGGCGTGGACGAGCGTCGCCCGCGCGATCCCCATCCGCCGCCGATTCGAGCGAGGCCATCCGATGCTGCTGCGACATCGCGTCCGAATCCGACTCTGGACCGCCTCCCCCGACCGGACGGGCCGGGGGCCGTCCCTCCTTCCGCTGCTGGCCGTCGCATGGCTGCTGATCGGCGGCGCCGCGGCGGCGGCTGAGAGGCCGAACATCCTGTTCCTCCTGTCCGACGACCACAGCGCGCCGTATGTGGGGTGCTACGGATATCCCGATGTCCGGACGCCGAACCTCGACCGCCTCGCGTCGCAGGGGATGCGACTCGACCGGATGTTCGTCACCTGCCCGCAGTGCGTGCCGTCGCGGGCGTCTCTGATGACGGGCCGGTCGCCGGTGTCGGTGCGGATGGTGCGGTTCACCTCGCCGTTGCCCCCCGACGTCGTCGCGCTGCCCGACCTGCTCCGCGACAAGGCGGGCTACTTCACCGGCGTCGGCGGCCGGACGTACCACCTCGACGGCCCTCCGGGACAGGGCCCGAACGCCGCGCCGGTGAGCACCGCGGTGCTCGGTCGGTACAAGCTGCGGACGTTCAAGGACCGCGTCGATTACATGGAGAAGGCCCCGCCCGGCGGCTGGAAGGAGTACGGCGACCACCTGTCGGCGTTCCTCGACGCGGCGCCCCGCGACAAGCCGTGGTTCTTCTGGCTCGGCTACAGCGACCCGCATCACCCCTGGAACACCCGCGCGGCGCACGGCGCGCCCGACCCTTCGAAGATCGCGCTGCCGCCGCACCTGCCCGACCTGCCGGGCGTCCGCGGCGACCTGGCCCGCTACCTGGCCGAGGTCGAGCACCTCGACGGCGACGTGCAGAGCGTCCTCGACGAACTGGAGAAGCGGGGGCTCTCCAATAACACGCTCGTCGTGTTCATGGGCGACAACGGCATGGCCTTGCCGCACGGCAAGGGGTCGCTGTACGACCCGGGCATCCACGTCCCCCTGTTCGTGCGCTGGCCGGGCGTGGTCAAGCCGGGGACGACCACCCGCGAGCTGATCTCGGGCGAGGACTTCGCCCCGACAATGCTCGAAGCGGCCGGGGCCGAGCCCCCCAAGACGATGAGCGGGCGGAGCTACCTGAAGCTCCTCCGCGGCGAGCCGTTCGAGGGCCGCAAATACATCTTCGCCGAGCGCGGGCCGCACGGCGGCGACGGCACGATGAAGCCCGACATCTCGGCCGCGACGTTCGACCTGTCGCGGTGCGCCCGCTCGGCCCGGTACAAGCTGATCTACAACTGCACGCCGCACCAGCCCGTCGGCCCGGTCGACAGCGCGAGAGACCCCGGCTGGCGGGAGATGGTCGCGGCCAACCGCGCCGGGAAGCTCGCCCCGGAGCTCGTCCGCACCTACTTCACCACCCCCCGCCCCACCTTCGAGCTCTACGACCTCGACGACGACCCCGGCGAGCTGAACAACCTGATCGGCCGCAGCGACCTGGCGCAGGTCGAGCGCGAGCTGAAGGAAGCCCTCTCGGAGAAGATGATCCTCGACTGGGACTTCCTGCCGCTGCCGTCGCGGTGAGCACGATCCGGAAAAGGGACGCGGATCGATGCGGATCGGATCGGCGAACATCGGCCCGATCCGCGTACCTCCGCGCCCCGATCCCTCCTGCGTCGGTGGCGGCGTCGCATCGCGCTCAGAGGCTGTCGGCGCTGATGACCTCGCCCTGGTTGATCGTCGCGATCGCCCACCAGGTATTCGGGTTAACGGAGTCCTTGACGAACCGGACCGAGCCGTCGAGGAAGCCGACGTTGACGCCGCCGGAGTGGTTCGAGCTGGCGCCGACCATCGTGTAGAAGGTGTGGCTGCTCGTCTCGTCGCTCCAGAAGCAGGCTCTTCTGGTTCGGCAGGGTGATGTGGCTGTAGCAGCCCCCCTCGGCGCAGTTCTGGAACGTCCAGGCGGTCCCTCGCTGGTCCCAGGCGGGGAGGGTGCCGCCGCCCGCGGTGTACCAGCCGCTCGGCCCGTTCGGCGTCGCCTGGCAGGCGGCGGACAGGGTCGGCAGGGGGTTCTTGCCGTGCGCGAACCCGAGCACGTAGTTCTGATGCAGGCCGTCGCTGGGCGACTTGTTCATGCCGCGGACCCACTCGCTGAAGATCGCGGTGTTGCTGGTCCCGTCGGCGACCATCGCCAGCCGGACGGGCGGATCGCCGGCCAGGCGCCAGGCGGGGCCGTCGGGCGTGCTGCCGGTGCCGGCGTAGTTCGCGTAGAGGGTGCCGATGCTGTTCGGATAGCTGGTGTACCCGACCTGGTACGTGACCCCATTGAGGTTGACCGTGCCCGCCGGCACGTTGGTGTCGGACGGGCAGAGGATCGTGTTGAGCTTCGCGACGTAGCTCGTCGAATTGACGGCGGAGGGATCGTTGTAGGCGAACGACCAGTTGATCGTGTTGTAGAGCGCCTGCTGCTCGAAGTAGGGGAGGATGCGCGGCTTCAGGGCGAAGCCGTTGAGCGTCGGCGTCTGGGCCGTGCCCGTCGGGGGCAGGGTCCCGTTGGAGCTCTCGTAGTTCATGACGGCCAGGCTGAGCTGCTTGAGGTTGTTGACGCACTGGCTCCGCCGCGCCGCCTCGCGCGCCGCCTGCACCGCCGGCAGTAAGAGTGCGATCAGGACCGCGATGATCGCGATCACCACCAGCAGCTCGATCAGAGTGAATCCGCGGCGCTTGCGAATCGTCATGGTGCAACCTCCGGTGGGACGGGACGGCGGGGGGACGAACGATGCTGATGATGCGGCGAGCCCGAGCGGGCGCGCTGCCGCGCGGCGGTCCGTCGCGCAGGAACGTCGGCGCGGCGCGGCGCACCCGGCCGGGATCGGCGCTTCGAAATCCGTCCGGGAAGGCCCCGACGGCCGGGGCCCTCGGGCCGTCGCGGCGACGACCCCGGGCGCCTGCGACGGGAGCGACCCCAATCGATCGGTCGTCCCTGGCCTTGTTATCTTAGGTCGGGCCCGCCCTTGATTCCATTCCGGAATTGCGGAAAATCATTCCGATTCTCCGTCGGGGGCCGCGGGAGAGGGGAAGGGGGGGCCGATGCGCCGGGTCGCGGTGCTGATCGAGACGTCGCGGGCGTACGGCCGCGGCCTGCTGCGGGGCGTGGCGCGGTACAACCGCGAGCATGGGCACTGGTCGGTCTACATCCAGCCGCACGGGCTGGACGACCCGCCGCCGCCGTGGCTGAAGCGGTGGCGGGGCGACGGCATCCTGGTGCGGATCGGCGACCGGCGGATGCTCCGCGCGGTGCTCGGCCCGGGGCTGCCGACGGTCGACCTCCGCGGGGTGGTCCCCGACCTCGGCGTGCCGTTCATCGGCGTCGACAACCGCGCCGTCGCCGACATGGCCGCCGACCACCTGATCGAGAGGGGCCTGCGCCACTTCGGCTTCTGCGGCCTGCCCGCCGGGGCCCACCCGCACATGGACGAGCGGCGCAACTACTTCGTCGGCGCGGATCAGGGGGACGGGGCACAAGGTCCACCTCTACGGGGCCGGCACCGGCCGGGCGACGTCGTGGGACCGCGAGCAGAGGCGGCTGGTCGCCTGGATCGCCCGGCTCCCCAAGCCGGTCGGGATCATGGCGTGCCACGACGACCGCGGGTTGCAGGTCGCTCGACGCCTGCCAGGCCGCCGGGGTCGACGTGCCCGACGAGGTGGCCATCATCAGCGTCGACGACGACGAGCTGCTCTGCGGCATGTTCACGCCGCAGCTCGTCGAGCATCGACGTCAACCCCGAGCGGATCGGCTACCAGGCCGCCGAGCTGCTCGACCGGATGATGGCCGGCGAGCCGCCGCGGCGCGACCCCGTCTTCGTGGCGCCGCGGGCGGTCGCCCTCCGGCAGTCGACCGACACCCTCGCCGTCGACGACCCCGAGATCGCCTCGGCGCTGCGGCACATCCGCGACCACGCCTGCCAGGGGCTGCGGGTCGGCGACGTGCTCGACCAGGTCCCGCTGTCGCGGAGCGTGCTCGAACGCCGGTTCCGCGCGATCGTCGGGCGGACGCCCAAGGCCGAGATCGCCCGCGTCCAGCTCGAGCGGGCCAAGCAGCTCCTCTCCGAGAGCCACCTGGCGATCGACGTGGTGGCCGCGCGGTCGGGCTTCCGCGACGCGCGCTACCTGTGCGACGTCTTCGCCAAGAAGGTCGGCGTGACGCCCGGGGCCTATCGCGAGCAGACCCGCCGCGCGGCCCGCCTCCACTGATGCCGAATCGCCGGGATGGCTCGTCCCGTAGGGTAGGTCAGCGCGGCGCAACCCACCGGGTCTTCTTGGTGGGTTGCGCCGCGCTGACCCACCCTACCACGAGAGGCGGGCCGCTAGGCCCGCGCGATCCGAGAGGCGATGAAGCTGTTCCGCGCGTAGCCCTCGCGGTGGTACTCGACCATCCGGAAGTCGGGCAGCGTCGCGCACCACTCGTGGAAGGCGCTGCTCGCCGAGGTCGGGGCTGCCGCGGTAGCAGAACCAGTCGTCGAAGACGATCACCGTGCCGTCCTGGAGGAGCGGGGCGAGGCAGGACAGGACGCTCACCGTCGAGTGGTAGAGGTCGCAATCGACGTAGACGATCGCCGCCTTCTCGATCCGGTGGTCGGCCAGGGTCTTGGCGTTGCAGGTCTCCTCGTACCAGCCGGGCACGCAGGTGACGCGGTCGAGCGGCACGCCCTGCGCGGCGACGTTGGCGCGGAACGTCTCGACCCCGGCGGCATACTGCCCCTTGCGGAAGTCGCGGCTGGCCTGGTCGATCCCCTCGAGCTCGGGCAGCCCCTGGAACGAGTCGAAGGCGAAGAACCGCATGCGGTCCCAGATCGCCTGCCGTTCGTCGGCCTCGCGGGTCGCGGACGACGCGCGGCCCGACCGGATGCGGTCCTCGTAGACCGCCCTCAGCGCGTGGTACGAGCGGGCGAAGCCGTCGCCGCGGAACACGCCGAATTCGAGGTAGTCCCCCTCGACCTTCTCGGCGGCCACGAACCAGGCGACCTTCTCCATCAGGGTCATCGTGTTGATCGGGCTGATCGCGCCCAGCCGGTCGGGGGTGAGGGCCGCCCGGCCGAGCATCAGGCGGAGCGGGCGGATCAGGTTCTTCACCGTCTCGTTCATCGAGCCTTCCTCAGGTCTCCGGATCGGCGCCGGCCCGCCGATCCAACGGCGCGGCACCCCGCCCGCGCCGGGCGGCGCGGAACGGGCCCGGAGAGTCCGAGGGCGAGTCGGATTCCCGGGCCCGGGGGTATCATACGTCGTCCGGCGACCCGATGCGAGCGCCCGGGGCTTCGAATTCCCGATCCGCCGCCTCGGGCCTGGAATCCGCAACCCGAGATCCGAGATCGGAAATCTCAAACCCAGAACCCCGATCCCACGCGGCGCGGCATCGCCGCCGGGCGGGTCAGGTCGCGTCGATCGGCCGGAGGCCGTCGGGCGGGATGTCGGCGATTTGCAGGATCGTCTCCGGGCCCCGGCCCAGCCCGAGCTGTTCGAGGACCAGGACGCCGTAGGGGGTCCTCGGGTCCTTGCGATACTCGGGGTCGCTGTCGGCGCGGGCCACCCGGCCGCGGAAGACCGTCCCGCCGTAGTCGACGCGGACCTGCGGGCAGCGGGTCCCTTGCTGGCGTCGGATCGTCGTCAGCGTCGCGTGGCACTGTTCGAAAGTCATTGGGTTCCTCCGTGAACACCCGGACGAAAATCGACCTGGGCCCGCCGATCGGCCCCGGCGGGCCCGAAGGATGCATCGGGGATGATCGCGATTCGCCGACGCCGGGTCAAGCCGGATCGATCGACCGATCGGCATCCGCCTCGTCCTCGGCCGTCGCGCCGACCTCGTCGATCGAGACGACCCGGCGGCCGTCGACGGCGCGTCGCACGAGCAGGCCGGTCAGGGTGGCGTCGCGGGCCTCGGCCAGGGACAGCGGGGGGGCGCGTCGCCGCCGTCGCGGACCGCGCCGAGGAACGCCGCCAGCGCGAGCCGCGTGTCGGCCTGGTTGCCGGGGTGGAGCACCTGCCGCGGCCTCGCCTTGTCGCGGAACGTGACCGCGCCCGAGCCGAAGTCGAGCCCCCCTCGGTCCCCAGCACCTGGAGCGTGATCCCGGTGAAGCGGTCGTCGGCCGGCGCGATCCAGCTCTGCACGAACGTGACGTAAAACCCGTCGGGCCACCACAGTTGGACCGAGTAATGGTCGGTCACGTCGCGCCCCGGGGGCGAGTCGAAGAGGTCGCGGCTCCCCTGGCCGAAGGCCCGCGACGGCGGCCCTCCCTTGAGCCAGTGGTAGACGTCCCAGACGTGCGCCGCCTGCTCGACCATCCAGTCGCCGGAGCGGGCGCGGCGGGCGAGCCAGTCGTCGTGGCCGTTCATCGGGCCGTTGCTGCTGATCCAGGAGGCGTGGCCGGCGATCGGCGCCCCGAGCTCGCCGCGGGCGACCAGCGCCACCCCGTCGCGATAGCGCGGGTGCGACCGCCTCTGGAACCCGACGTGGACGACCACGCCGGGGGCACGGGTCGTCTCGGCGATCAGCATGTCGCAGGCGGCGACCGTCAGCGCCAGCGGCTTCTCGGCGTAGAGGTGCTTGCCGGCGCGGATCGCGTCGCGGTAGGCCGCGGCGTGCAGGTCGCACGGCAAAGCGACGGCGACCGCGTCGACATCGGCCCGTTCGAGCACCCGCGCCGCCGATTCGTAGGCGTCGGGGCGCGCGCCGCGGGCCTTCTCGACGATCCCCTGGCCGCGGGCCCGATGCCGGGGCTCGGCGTCGGCCAGCGCGACGACCTGCGTGCCCGGCAATTCGAGCAGGCTGCGGAGCAGGCTCGTGCCCCGCGTCCCGAGCCCGATGACGCCGAGGCGGACCGTCGCGGCCTCGGCCGACGCCTCGCCGACGCGCCCCTGCGACAACGCCAGCCCCGCGGCGGCCGAGCAGCCGAGGAAGCGACGACGGTTCAGCGCGATCGGAGGCATCGGTGCAGGCTCCCGCGGCGAGGTCGATCCCCGATCCTCATCATAGCGAACTCCGGCCCCCGGGCGAAGGGGGTCATGCACGCCCCTGCAAATGGGCCGCGGAGGGACGCGGATCGGGCGGATGGGGAGCGGATCAGATCGGCGGCAATCCGCCCGATCCGCGTCCCTCCGCGGCCCATATCCCTTGGGGTCCAGCCATGCGATTGGCCCTCCGCCCGCCGATCCCAGCGCGACGCGGCGGGGACGGGCGCCGGACGGCGATCGTCCCCGCCGGGCGGGGTGACAATCCACTCGGGGCGGTCGGGCGCGGCCAGGGCGCGCGACCGAGGGCCGCCGATCAGCCCTGCGGCTTGGCGGCGGACCGCATCCGCGCGCGGGCGATCCCGTTGCGCAGCGCGACCGGCCCGTGGCCGTCGCGCGAGGCGTGCGCCGCCCGCGCCCTCCGCTCCTCGTCGCGGAACGAGGTGAGGAACTCGCGGACGGCCTTCAGGTCGGTTTCTTCGATCTCGGGAAGGGGCGTGGTTTGCATGGAAAGGTCGGATCAATCCGCAACGGACGGGGAGTGAAGACGCCCGGGGACACCATGTCCCGGGGCCAGGAAGGCGAGTCGAACTTCCGGGGTTCGACGAGGGACGATCGGGGGAGGACAGCAAGTGTCGGACCAGACGGGGTCGATCTCGCCAGATCCACCGGGGAGGCGGGCCCGGTCCGTGCGGCGGATCGCCGCGCGGGGCCGCTCGTCCCGGGTTTCGGGGGCCGCGTGGGGAGCGTTCCTACCAAACGGGGAAAGGGTCGTCAATCCAGAGCGGGCCACGAGGAATATCGGCCGTCCGGCCTCCCGGGTCGTGAGAATCCGGCCGTCGTGCCAATTTTCCCGGCAGGACCCCATCCTTGCCTCCCGACCCCGGAGGGGGAACAATTCCCCCGGACGGCCACCGCACACAACCCTAGGACATGTTCCCCACGAGCATCATCAGACGGAGGCCCGTGCCCGCGGCGGGCATTAACCCACCTTACCGACCCGGGTCCGCGGACGTGTCCGATTCCCCGTTCCATCGCGCGATCTACCTGACCGGCCCGACCGCCTCGGGCAAGACGGCCGTCGGGGTGGCGCTGGCGCGTCGGCTGGGGGCCGAGGTCGTCGCGCTCGACTCGATGACCCTCTACCGGGGGATGGACATCGGCACGGCCAAGCCGACCGAGGCCGAGACGGGGCGGCGTGCCGCACCACCTGATCGACGTGCTCGACCCGTGGGAATCGGCCAGCGTCGCCGACTATCGCGCCGGGCCCGCCAGGTGATCGCGCAGGTCGAGGCGAGGGGGCGTCGGGCGCTGTTCGTCGGCGGGACGGCGCTCTACCTCAAGGCGCTGCTCCGGGGGCTGTTCGAGGGCCCGGGGGCCGTCCCGGCGCTGCGGGACGAGCTGGAGCGGGAGGCCGACCGGCTCGGCGACGAGGCGCTGCACGCCCGGCTGGCCGCGCTCGACCCGGCGACGGCGAGGCGGCTGCACCCGCACGACCGCCGCCGCGTGGTCCGCGCGCTGGAGGTCGTCGCGGCGACCGGGCGGCCATTGAGCCGGCTCCAGGCCGAGCACGACCGCCCCGCGCCGGCCGGGGTGCCGGTCTTCGCGCTGGAGAGGCCCCGCGCCGAGGTGCGCGACCGGATCGACCGCCGCGTCGTCGCGATGTTCGCCGCCGGCCTGGTCGACGAGGTCCGCGCCCTGCAAGCCGGCCCGAGGCCGATCGGCCCCGTGGCCGCGCAGGGGGTCGGCTATCGCGAGGTGCTCGACTGGCTCGCCGGCCGGGGCGGGACGCTCGACGAGACGGTCGCGCGCGTCCAGGCGCGGACGCGGCAGTTCGCCAAGAGGCAGGCGACCTGGTTCCGCGGCCTGGAGGAGGTCCGCCCCTGGCCGGTCGGCCCCGACGAGCCCGCCGAGGTCACCGCCGACCGCCTGGCGGCGCGGATCGTCGCGGCGGATTGACCTTCCTCGATCGCGGGCCATCTGGTATCAAACGCCACCTCCCCGGTCCGTCGGCCCGCCCTGCGCGGGAGGCGCGGCGGGGAGGACGTGAGCCCATCCGCCCCGAAGCGGCCCGCGCGGCGACGATCGGGGCGGTTCCCAGGGAGGGGACCGAAGCCATGGGCCGGCGACTCATCTACACGATCGGAATGGCGCTGGCGGTCGTCTCCGGCGCCCGTCTGGTGCGGGCGCAGGACGCGCCGCCATCCCCGGCGACGGGCCGGGCGCCCGCGGGCGAAGTCCAGGCGCCGGCCGATTTTCCCCCGCTCAAGGAGCCGCCTCCTCCGCCCGCGACGGCCGCCGCGGAGGTGCCGCCGCCGGTCGAGCCCGCGGGCGCCCCCCCGCCGCCCGTCGACGCGCAGGTGGAGCCGCGCAGGCCCCTTACCGCTCGGCGGCCGGCGCGTCGGCGAAGGGGACGCGCCGTCCCCTTCCCCGGATCGCGGCCCGCTGCCGGCGGCGGCCGAGATGCCGGGCCGCCCGGCGCCGCCCGCCGGGGCACCCCGCGAGGCCGACCCGTTCGTCCTGCCCGCCGACCAGCTCCCGCCGGGGCGGCAGACCGTCGCGCTGAGCGTCGAGGTCGTCGGGCCGGCGACGCTCAACATCAACCAGCCGACCACGCTCCAGATCGTCGTCAAGAACACCGGCACGGCCGACGCCCGCGGCGTCGTCGTCCGCGACGAGCTGCCCGAGGGGCTGGAGTTCCTGTCGAGCCAGCCGATCGAGCAGCGCTCCGAGGCGCTCCTGTTCTGGAACCTGAACGTCGTGGCGGCCGGCTCCGAGCAGGTCATCGCGCTGCGCGGTCAAGCCGAGGAAGATCGGCGCCTTCGACCACGCGGCGACCGTCACGATGCGCGCCGGCAGCAAGGCGCGGACGATCGTCCGCGAGCCGAAGCTCAAGGTCGAGCAGGTCGCCACCTCGGGCAAGGTGCTCAAGGGGCAGCCGGTCGAGTTCAAGATCACCGTCTCCAACCCCGGCGACGGCCCGGCCCGCAACGTCAAGGTCCTGGCCAAGCTCAGCCCGGGCCTGCGCGAGGGGTCGGGCGAGCCGAACCCCGAGAACCTGTTCGACCAGACGATCGCCGTGCTCAACCCCGGCGCAGCGCGTCGAGCTCGAGCCGCTGGTCGCCGACACGATCCTCGGCGACCTCCAGTCGTGCCGCGTCGTCGCCACGAGCGGCGACGTCGAGCCCGGCTCGCCCGAGGCCGAGAGCGTCAAGGAGATCACCGTCGTCGAGCCCAAGCTGAAGCTGACCGTCGCCGGCCCCGAGAAGCGCTACACCGACACGATCGCCTCGTACACGATCACGCTGGAGAACCCCGGCACCGCGACGGCCCGCAACCTCAAGGTGCTGGCGACCCTGCCCAACGGCCGCCCGGTCGCCGTGCCCCAGGGCGCCCGCTACGACGCCGCCAGGCGCCAGCTCGTCTGGAGCATCGCGCAGGTCGAGCCCGGCGACAAGGAGAAGGTCACGCTGCCGTTCCAGGTCAAGATGGGGGGCCCGGGCTCTACCAGGTCTCCGCCGAGGCGCGGGCCGACGGCGGCCTGCTCGACAAGGGGATCGCGCACACCAACGTCGAGGGCCTGGCCGACGTCGAGGTCGACGTCACCGAGCGCCGTCGCTCGGTCGACGTCGGCCAGGAGACCACCTTCCAGATCCGGATCAAGAACTTCGGCTCGAAGGACGCCACCCAGTTGCTGCTCAACGCCAAGCTCTCGAAGAACCTCGAGGCGACGGCGACCGACCCCGGCTCGCAGGACCTCAAGGAGGCCCGCTTCAACCCCGAGACCGGCGAGCTGGTCTTCCCGCCCATCCCCCGCCTCGGGCCCGGCAAGGAGCTGGTGCTCGGCATCAAGGTCCGGGCCCGCGAGCCGCTCGGCCTGGCCACCTGCCGCGTCTTCCTCGCCCACGACGACCTCGGCGACGCCCGCCTCGACGACGTCGCCTGGACCAAGGTCACGCCCCACAACTGAAGCAAAGGAAATGATGGCATGGCGATCGTGACGCGGTGCATCGGTTTGCCCCTCCTGGCGCCGGCCCTCGTCGCGACGCTCCTGTCCGCGACGCCGGCCCGCGCCCAGTCCGCCTCGTCATGGATCGGCGTGAAGGTCATCCCGAAACACAAGGTCGTCCTAAAGATTGGCCGCCAGGTCGTGGATACGGGGGGACGTCACCACGTCTACACGGTGGAACGGGCCGACGGCCCCTGGCTCTGGGTCGTCGCGGGCGAGAGGAAAGGGTGGGTCAAGGCCCACGACGTCTTCACGCTGGACCAGGCCCTCGACTATTGCGGCCGGACCCTTCAATCCAATCCCGCGACGTCCTGGGCTTAGGGTCTGGAACGGAATAAGCATTACGACTTGCCGTGCGATCCGGACGACTCAGGCCTGATCGTGTAGTTCCACTCACCATGGAAGTCATGGGGATGCAGCCGGACCCGCTCCATCTGCTGCTTCGTCACCTTGACCTTGGTCGGGTAGCTCCCCGTATCCAGCCGGGCCTCCACCTCCAGGCCCGTCGCGGTCCGCGTCGCGGCGATCAACTCGACGACCACCTGATGGCTGACCAGTGGGCGGCCCCGCCAGTTCATCGTGATGTGCGAGAACAGCCGGTGCTCGATCTTGTTCCACTTGCTCGTGCCCGGCGGGAAGTGGCAGACCGTCACCTCCAGGCCCGTCTCGTCGGCGAACCGCTGGAGTTCGACCTTCCACAGCCGGACCCGATAGCCGTTGCTGCCCCCGCCGTCGGCACAGATCAGCAACCGCCCGGCGTCGGAGTACATCTCCGACCCCATGCCGGACCACCACCGCCGGATGCCCTCGACGGCGAAGCTGGCCGTGTCGTGATCGACGCCCACGTTGACCCACCCCAGGTCCCAGCCCATGTTGTAGATCCCGTAGGGGATCGCCTTGCCGACGCGGCGGTCGGGGAAGTCATGGATCAGGGCCTCCTCGGGCTCACCCGCCGGTTGCCACTCCCGGCCCCGGTTGGCGTACTGCCCGACCAGCTCCTTCTTCTTGGTGTCCACCGAGATGACCGGGGAGCCCGCGGCGATGTACCGCCCGCTGATCTCGCTGATGTAGCGGAACTGGGCGTCACGGTCGGGGTGCTGCCTGCCCTCCAGGGTCTTGGCCATCGCCTGGAGGCTGTAGCCGAGGTGGTGGAGCATCTCCCCGACGACCCGATGGCTGACGGCGAACCCCTGGCGGCCCAAGGCCTCGGCCAGTTGGCGGGTGCTCTTGCAGGTCCACCGCAGCGGGGACATCGGGTCGCCCCGCGTCTCGGGGGCGATCAGTCCCTCCAGGGCCACGAGGATCGCCGGCTCCTTGTCGCGGAGCTTCTTGCGACCTCCGCCGGGCCGTCGGACGCGACCGGGGGGAGGGGGTGGAGCGTCGAGTTCCTTCAACGCCCGCTGGATCGCGGCGTGAGAGATGCCCGAGGCCCGACTCACGCGGCGGATGCCGCCGTAGCCCAGGGAGCGGGCCTCGACGGCGGCGAGGAGCCGTCGCTGCCGCTCGTCGAGGTTCGGCAGGATCGCGGCGAACTTCCGTTGGAGTTCAGGATCGTCGGGCATCCGTCCATTATGAGCCGCAGCGACGAATTATAACAGTTGTTTCGTTCCAGGCCCTTACCTCGTGCGGGCGCGATCCAGTACGACAGGGGGAAGATCGACGCCGCCCTCGCCGACTTCACCGAGGCGATCCGACTCGACCCCGGCGATGCCAAGACCCACTACGGCCGCAGCTGTGCCTGGTATGGAAAGATGGAGTATGACAAGGTGATCGCCGATTGCACCCAGGCGGTCCGGCTCGATCCCGGGTATGCCTCGGCCTACCGCGACCGGGGCGGTGCCTGGTATGAAAAAAAGGAGTACGACAAGGCGATCGCCGACTTCACCGAGGCGATCCGGATCAATCCTCGAAGCGTTTCCGCCCACCATTGGCGGGGCGATGCTTGGTACTGCAAGGGGGAATACGACCGGGCGATCGCCGACTGGACCGAGGCGATCCGACTCGACCCCGGCGATGCTTGGGCCCGCCGTTCCCGCGGCGATGCCTGGTATGAAAGGAAGGATTACGACAAGGCGATCGCCGACTGGACCGAGGCGATCCGGCTCGATCCCGCAGACACCTGGTCATACGACGGACTCGCCTGGCTCCGGGCGACCTGCCCCGACGAGATGCATCGCGACGGCAAGGAGGCCGTCGAGTCGGCAACCCGCGCGTGCGAATTGTCGGGCTGGAAAAAGGCCTCGTTCCTCGACACGCTTGCCGCGGCCTGCGCCGAGGTCGGCGACTTCGCGAAGGCGATCGAGTGGCAGGAGAAGGCAAACGGCCTCTTCGCTGACGAGAAGGATCGAGAGGAGGGCCGCTCCCGGCTCAAGCTCTACAAGCAACGGTGCCCCTATCGGGAAGACGAAAGACGGGTGGCTGAGGCCTCATCCTCGAATCCCCGATGAGGAACGACCACCCGCCGACACTTTCAAAGGCGGTCCTGGGAGCCCCGGAGGGTCGACCGGATCGCCTTCCTTTTCAGGGGCCGTCCGGGTCGAGCTCGGCCTCAAGGGTCCGGATGTAGTCGAGCGCCTCGGACAGCTCGCAGACGACCGCGCCGGGCTGGCGGCCCCGGCGGTCGAGCTCGCGCAGGAGCATCAGGTCGTCGAACTCCTCGGACTGCCGCAGGCGGGCCTTCTTGCGGGCGCCGAGGGTGCCGGCGCGGTAGGCCAGCGCGTCCATGTGGCCGGCGATCAGGGCCTCGGTCCGCTCGGTGATCGTCCCCTCCAGCGCCAGGAGGCCGGCGGCCACGTGGTCGGCCGGGTCGATCGCCTTGCCGACGTCGTGCAGCAGCGCCGCCAGCAGGAATTCCTCGTCGTAGCCCCTCTCGGCGCGGGCCAGCTCGAAGACCTGGAGGCTGTGGTAGAGGGCGTCCCCCTCGGGATGATGGCGAGGGCTCTGCTTGACACCCTCCAGCGGCAGGAGCAGCAGCCGGTAGACCTCGAAGCGGTCGATCTGGTCCTCGACCCGCACGACCTCCGCGTCGAGGTCGATGTCGGGGTCCTCGTCGCGGAGGAAGGCCTCGAGCTCGGCGATCGAGGCGCGCTCGATCGCCCGGCCGGTGATCGAGCTCTTGAAGGCGTAGTGCGCCTTGTCCTCGGGGTAGAGCGTCAGCTCGTAGCGGTAGCGGTCCTCGACGTGGATGTGGGTGAAGACCCGTTCCTCGCCGTGCTTGACGACCCTCTTGCGCTCGACGTCGAACGGCACGCCGATCCCGGCGAGCGCGTCGGTGATGATCGCCAGGCTGTCGGAGAAGATGTGGATGTCGATGTCGGAGCCGTGGCGGACGTGCCCGGTCCAGACGCTGCCGATGAGGCGGGGGCGGAACCGCGCCAGACGCCGCATCAGGCGGAGCGCCTCGACCCGCATGTCGCGGAGGCGGTCGAGCCGCTTGTCCCCCTCGTGCATCCGCGCCATCGCCTGGATCTGGTCGCGGATCTCGCGGTTCGACGGCAGGTCGCCGGGGCGGAACCGATATTCGACCCCGAGCTGTTGCGCGGCCTTGCGCTTGGCGGTGAAATACTCGGTCTCGAGCCGTTGATACATCATCTGGGCGGCCAGGAAGGCGATCTGCCGCCGGATTCGCTCGTCGGCCATGGAGGGAGGTGCGCCGATTGGCCCATCGATGCGGCGCCGGGCACGGCCGCCGGGCCGTCGGGCGATCTGCCTCGGCCCTGGCGCGCCGGGTGTGGTCTGCACGGGCCAACGTAGCACCGATCGGCCGGCGGGGTCAAGCCGATCCGATCCCCTCGACCCGGGATCGCGAGGCCAGGCGCCCCGGCTCGTCGGGGTTCGACGAGGGCGCCGCCAGCGCGGCGTAGGCGACCCGGGCGCGGGCGGCGCGGCCCCGGGCGACGCGCGACGACGCGACGGCGCGGCGCCCGGCCGTCGGATAGGAGACGGCCGCCCGGGAGGGGGCCTGGGCGAGGGCGTCGGCCGCATTGACGCGCCGCGCCTGGTCTTCGAGGATGTCGGCCAGCTTGCGGACCTGCGACGAGAGGACCCAGATCGACCCGGCGATGATCAGCATCCCCGACCAGAGGATCACGGCGAGGCTGGTCAGGTTGATGTTGAAGTTCAGCATGGAAACCCTTCCATGAAAGTGCGTCGCGTCGTCGCGGCGGCCCGTCGCGGGCCGCCCGTCCCCGGCCGGTCGCCGAGCGTCCGGCGCCTCGTCATCGCGGACGGACCTCCTGGGGAGGGCGGAGGGGAGAGATCCGGTCGGGCGGGGCCGCATCCCCGGTCGTGAGGGCTGAATCCTAGCAATCGTCCGCCCGCCCTGCAACCCAGGTTGCTCGTCTCGACCCGTTCAGACCCCCCAGCTTCACGCCCGCCCGGGTCGAATCGAGTTGAATCCGGGACGGCCTTGGGGGACGATGGTGATGAGGCCGAGGGGCGCGGCGGTGGGGATCTCGGGGCGCGGGGCCCCGCGACGTCCGTTCCCTCCGCGCGCCGCGCCCCGGCGCGGCCCCGCGAGTGGTGCGCGATGCCCCTGGACTGGTTGACCCGGCTCGACCCGCTGCGGCGGGTCCGCTGCCCGTTCTGCTTCGAGCGGTTCGCCGCGTTCGAGATGCACCTGCGGTGCAACGACCACTACTGCAAGACCGACTTCGCGCCGGATGATCGACGACCCGATCCTGTCCGAGGCGCTCAACGGCCGCCGTCGCGGGATGGCCGGGCGCGTCGGCGCTGCGCAGCCCGTGGTGGGTCGACCCGCGGGCCGACGAGCGGCGGGGCGTCCGCCGGCACCTCGACTGGATGGTCCTGCCCGGGTCGCTCGACTGCCCCAACTGCGGCCGGCCGACCGACCTGCGGCTCTGCCCCCGGTGCCACAGCCACCTGCCCGACTCGGTCATCACGCTCGACGCCGGCCACATCGCCATCTTCGGGCCGCAGTCGGTCGGCAAGACGACGTACGTGACGGTCCTGCTCCACGAGCTCGACCACCGCGTCGGCCCCGAGCGGGGGTTCGTGCTCGACCCGCTGACCGACGAGATCCGCGAGCGGTACGAGCGCGAGTACCACGACCTGACCTACGGCGGCAGCCAGTTCGGCATCGGCGAGGACCTCGACGGCGACGCCTACCGCCGCAGCCACTCGGCCACGCCGAGCCTGGAGACCAACCGCGGGGTCTTGCAGCCGTTGGTCTACCGGCTGACCCGCCGCACCGACTCGGGCCGGCGCGCCGGCGCGCTGCTGTCGTTCTTCGACACGGCGGGCGAGGACTGGGAGATGAACATCGACCTGCTCCGCGGCGAGGCCCGCTACCTGGGCGAGGCGAAGGGACTCCTGTTCCTGATCGACCCGCTCCGCATCCGCGAGGTGGCGCACGACCCGACGGCTGCACCTGACCGAGAAGGAGAGCCGCGTCCCCCCGGCCGACTACCTGACCGACGTCCGCAAGCTGGCGACCTTCTTCCGCCGCTCCCCGGTGAAGGCGCCGCTGGCCATCTGCCTGAACAAGCTCGACCGCTGGGGCCGCCTGCTCCCCGAGGGGACGCGGCTCCGCGAGTGGGCCTGCGGCGTCCCCGGCCCGGCCGACGCGGCGCTCGACCAGGCGATCCACGACGAGGTCCAGTCGGCCCTGCGGCGGTGGGGGGCGGCCGGGTTCCTCGAACACGTCGCGCTGACCTTCCCCGACCACCGCTTCTTCGCCTGCTCGGCCCTCGGCGACGCCGCCCAGGAGCGCGAGGACCAGCCCCAGCCCCTGCCCACGCCCTTGCTGGTCGAGCGGCCCGTCCTCTGGCTCCTGGAGCGGCAGGGGGTCTTGTAGGGTGGGCACCGCCCGCCAGATCTTTGATGGGATCGAAGAGGTGGGCGGTGCCCACCCTACGAAGACGACAGGACGGATTCGGGGGACAATTCCTCCGATAACCTCCGATGATAGCCGCAGAGAGGCGACCGTGTGCGACCCGCCGGACCTGCTCGCCCAACTGCTCGGAGGGATCGTTGATGCCTTCGGCTCGGTGGGCTGCGAGGTCGACGTCTGGGGCGAGAACCACAAGCAGGGCCGGGCGTTCTCGATCGGCTGCCTGGTGGCCTTCCTCGCGGTCGCGGCCGTGGTGGCGGTCGGGAGCTTGATGTACCGATGATTCCCAGGGGGGACGGCGCATGCCGGACGAGGTATCCCTGAGCGACGACTTGCAGCCCGACCAGGATCTGGTCGTCCGGGCCGCGCCCGAGCCGTCCGAGGCGATCGCGCCGGAGGTCGAGCTGGTCGTCCCGGCGCCGGCCTACGGGTCGATCGGCACCGAGGACGAGCCCGACCAGATCCCGGCGCCTCCGGTCGAGACGAGGCCGGGGTGGCTCGACGAGGCGCCGGGAAGGACCGCGGAGGCGATCGCCACGCTCGGCGACCTGCTCAACCGCAAGCTCGACGACCTCCGCACGCTGTTCGAGCGCGAGATCCGCGCCGAGGCGACGCGCGAGAAGGTGGTCGACCGGCTCCACGCCGAGCTCCAGGAGTACAAGCAGGACCTGCTGCTGAACATCTTGCGGCCCGTGTTCGTCGACCTGATCCAGCTCCACGACGACATCGGCAAGATGGCCGACGCCTCGGAGGCCGCCGCGGCCGACGGCGAGGTCCGTCGGCTGATCGACGTCATGCGAGGGTTCCAGCAGGGGATCGAGGACATCCTGTATCGCCAGGGGGTCGAGCCGTTCGCCCTCGACGGCGACGCCTTCGACCCCCGCCGCCAGCGCCGTGGGGACGGTGCCGACCGACGACCCCGCGCTCAACAAGACGATCGCGGCGAGGCACCGCAAGGGCTTCCTCGCGACCGACGGCCAGAAGGTGATCCGGCCCGAGATCGTCTCGGTGTACGCCTTGAAGCGAGGGTGATGGGCCGATGAAAACCGGCTCGCCCTCAATCCGGGTGTTGGGCCTCACGGTCTTGAGGCGCCTGCTGGCTGCGACCTACAAGCTTGGGGTTCCAGATGTTGGGCCTCTCGGCCTTGAGGCGTCCGATCCCCTCGTCGCTCACGCGCGTGCCGATGAGGTTGAGGAGCGTGAGCGCGGGGAGGCGCATCAGGAGGGGAAGGCTGGCGTCGCTGACTTGGGTCTCGTCGCAGGTTCAGGCCCCAGAGCCGATTCAGCTTCGACAGGTGGGACAAGCCGGCGTCGCCGACTTGAGTCTTGTCGAGAGACAGCATCGTCAGCGAGAGCGAGCCGGCCAGGTGTTCAAGGCCGGCGTCGGTGACGCGGGTCTCGTTGAGAAGCAACGTCTCAAGATGAGGCAAGTCGCGCAGGTAGGCCAGCCCGGCGTCGGTGACGCGTGTCCCGTTGAGGGAGAGCGTGTCGAGCCCGTGCAGGCCGCCCAGGTGGGCCAGCCCGGCGTCGGTGACGCGGGTGCCGTCGAGATCCAGGAACTCCAGATGGGAGAGCCCCGTCACGTGGGCCAGCCCGGCGTCGCCGATCCGGGTGTCTTCCAGGAAGAGGCCCCGGAGCCGGCGCAGCCCCGCGAGATGGACCAGCCCGGCGTCGGTGATGCGGGGGTTGTCCCTGAGGACGAGATACCGGAGCCCGGAGTATCGCCCGAGCAGCGCCAGTCGCGAATCGTCCACGTCCATGCTGTCGAGGTCGATGGACACGAGGTCGGGCAGGTCCCTCATGGCCCGCCAGGCGAGCTTCGAGTTCCGGGTCGCCAAGAACCCGAGCGTACGCGCCTTGCGGACGTAATCGTCGCCGAGGGTCCGCATCAACCACTGCTGCCAGACCGGCCGCGCCCGCCCCGACGCCGGCCGGAATTCCCCTTCGTCGTCGATCTCGTCATCGAAGAATAGGACTCCGCCCGCATCCTTCATCATCGCGACGGCATGCCGCTGGGCCCGCACCCGATTCACCTCGCGGCCCAGTAGCACGGCCACCAGCGCGATCAGCAGCAGGAAGGTCCGCAGGCTGATCGTCCGCCATCGTCGCCGGGGCTTCGCGGCCGGTGCCGGTTCCATGCCATGCATTATGGCCGGCGATCGTGCGCGGGCGGAAGGTCCCGGCGCCCCTTCCGGCCCGGCGAGCCGGGAGGGGCGCCGTCGTCTCGATGGGCGATCGTCCGCTCAATACATGGGCGGGGGCATCGGCGCGGCATAACCGCCGTAGCCGCCGTAGTTGGGCATCCCCATGCCCCCCATCATCCCCTGACCCATCATCCCCTGGCCCATCATCCCGTGACCCATCGTCCCGCGGCCCATCATGCCGCCGCCCATCATGCCGCGGCCCATCATGCCGCCGCCCATCATGCCGCCGCCGTGGGCATAGCCGCCACCCCCGCCGCAGGTGTTGCAGCCACCGGCGGCATACCCAGTGTGGGCGTATCCGCCGTGGCTGTAGCCGCCGCCGTGAGCGGCCCCGCCGCAGCCCCGCCTCCGACGTCCGCCGCATGCATCGGCCACGTTGCCGACGCTCAGGCCCACGAACACCCCCGCCAGGATCACGGCCATCGTCCGTCGTCGCATGTGTCACCTCCGTTGTGTGGAGAAGATGGAGGTTCTTCCGCGAAGAACTCCAAATACAGCGACTTTGCCGGCCTCGCGAATCCGGGGCCATTCGCGGACGTTTCGCGTCGAATCGCGGCGAGAAAAGGGTTTCCTTTTCCCAAGCATCCCGATCGATCAAGGCGAAAATGGCGGCCCGGGGTCGGGCCGCCGTCGGGCGGGAGGACGATCCTCGTGGCGGGTCACGGCGAGGAGGGATCGAAGCGGTACACGCGGCCGTCGAGGTTGACCGTGACCGGCTCGGTGAAGGTCAGGTACTGGTTCATCTCGGGCGTCTGCGACCGGGCGAGATCGAAGAACTGGTCGCTGAACTGGGCGATGACGACCGCCTTGGCGTCGTCCTCGGGCTTGACGGTCGAGTCGATCCAGCGGTTGTTCTTGTAGTAGAAGGTCTTCGAGCCGATCTGGCGGACCATCGCGGCGAGGCCGGGCGATTGACCCTGGCCCTGGCCGGGCGCCACGGGCTGGAGGTTGGGGGTGAAGTTGTTGATGCCCGGGCCGTTGGTGCCGACGGTGATCGGCTTGTTGCCGCCCCGCGCGTAATCGCGGGACGGGTTGGTGATGGAGGACGGGGTATTGGCTGTCTGGCCCGGACTTCCGGGGCTGCCTCCGGTGCTACCGAACCCGCCGATATCCCGGCTGAAGGCGTTCACGGACCCATGTCTCTGGGCGCCGGCCATCGGTGGTACTGCGTTCTGATCATAGAGACCCTGGTTCGGGGACGGTGCCGGGGCCTGCGCGGCGTTCTGGTAATTCCGCTTCATGTCCCTCTGGAGGATGCCGTCCCGGCCGGTGACCTTCCCGAGCTCCTGGAGGGATCGCTCGGCGCGTCCGGCGTTCGCGGCGCGGGCGTGGAGGATGACGCGGTCGTCGGCCAGGAACGAGGTGTACGGCGTGAGGATGCCGTACTTGGTGCTCAGGGCGACCAGCTCGTCGATCAGCTCCTTGTTCGGCCGTGGAGGTCGATCTGGTCGATGATGTCGCCGACCCGGCGGATGGCCCAGATCCTCTCGACGAAGTCGTGCGCCCTCGCCGCGGCCGGCCGGGCGAGGTCGGCGGGGAACTCGAACCGGCGGCGCTCGTCGCCGACCTTGCCGCTGACCGCGACCGTCGTCCGGCCCGACTGGCGGTAGCGGCCGGCCCAGACGAGCTGGCCGCCTTCGAACAGGTCGGGGATGTCGCGCGGGTAGGTCCGGTTGACGTCGGTGCCCGACAGCTCGATCCGGATGTCGGTCAGGACGGGGCTGGTCATCTTGGCGTAGAACCGCGCGACGTGCGCCTCGATGTCCTCGTCGGGCTTGACGTACTCGCTGGTGCCCGCTGTTGCCGCCGCTGAGGCGGTCGAGCAGCCGGGCGTTGACGTCGAACCCGACGCCGAAGGCGAACAGCCGGGCGCGGTGCCGGTTCGTCGCTGCGGGCGTGGTCGGCGATCGCCATCTCGCCCGTCTCGCCGGCCGTGGGCAGGCCGTCGGTCAGGAACAGGACGTAGCTGGGCCGGGAGTCGTCGCGGATCATCCCCAGGGCGGTCTTCAGCGCCGTCGTCGATGTTGGTCGAGCCCCCCTCGCGGATGTTCTCGACGAACCGCTCGGCCTCGCGGCGGACGTCGGACGAGTAGCGCTGGAGCTCGGGCTTGAACGGTCTCGACGCGGTCGTCGTAGGCGACGATGTTGAACAGGTCGTCGTCGCGGAGGTTGTCCAGGACGAACCGCAGCGCGTTGCGCGCCTGCTCGATCTTCTTGCCCGCCATCGACCCGGAGCGGTCGAGGACGAAGACGACCGTCTTGGGCCGCGGCCTCGCGTCCGGCCGGCTTGACCTCCGGGCTGGCCAGGAGCAGGAAGTAGCCGTCGTCGGACTCGGTCGGCCGGTAGCTCAGGACGGTCGCGCCGAACGGGCCCTCGGCGAGGGTGTAGACCAGGCGGAAGTCGGCCGTCGGGACCACGTCGCGGCGCTCGACGCGGACCCGGGCCTCGTGGTCGTCGCGGCGCTCGACCCGGGCGTCGTAGGTCGGGCTGTAGACCGACTTGATCGCGTCGCGGCTCTCGATCCGGAGCGTCGAGATCGAGCCTCTGGATCGGCTTGGAGGTGAACTTCTGGGTGCCGAGCGGGTAGGCGAACTCGACGACGTCGCGGTCGCGGCTTGCAGATCTGGGTGTACCGCATCGTGACCTTGCGGTCGGCGTGCGGCGGGATCGGGAAGACGCTCGTCTTGAACAGCCCGCGGCCCATGTATTCGAGCAAGGCGGGGTCGCGCTTGGTGCGGACGATCTCCTCGTAGATCCGCCGCGCCTCGTCCTTGGGCATCAGCTGGCCGGGCATCTCCTGGCCGTCGACCATCAGGACGAAGTTCTGGATCGCCCCCTCGTCGGGCAGCGGGAAGAGGTACTCCGACTCGATCGGGAACGACCCCGGGTTGTGGAAGGTCTGCGAGACCTGGACCTCGGCGACCTGGTCGCGGACCCGGGCGTCGATCCGCACCTCGCGGATCTCGAACGACCCGGCGACCGGGCCCGGCCGGCGGACGTCGATGATGATCCCCTGCGCCCGGGCCTCCTCCGCCACCATCCCGAGCGCGACGACCGCGCCCAGGGCCATGCACCGACCGCCGTGCGACCTCATGGCAGACCCCTCCTGCGGAAAAGACGACGGGACGTGGGGACTCGCACCTCTCCATATCAACGTGCGAGGGGGACGATCCTTAGACCACGCCTCCCGGCGGAGGGTTCCCGGCTCCGGGGGCGACGGAGGTCGCGGGCCCGGGATGATCCGAGACCGCCATCAGGATCTTTCGTCGATGTGTGAAACGCACCATCTTCCGCAACGTCAAGGACTTGGTGCATTCCGTGCGCACCACGACGCGATCCCGTATGAGGCGGGGAAGCTTGGCGGTCATCGGCCGAGCAAGCGCCCGAACAGGCCGCGTCGGGTCGGGGTGTAGTAATAGCCCGGCTGAGGCGGGATGTTGCAGTAGCGTGCGGCGGCGCCGTTGCGGCTCCGGGACATCGCGGAAATAGCCCGGCTGGGACTGGGCGTGAGGCCCGGCCGCGGCGCGGCGACCCGGCCCGCCTGCGGCTGGACGGTGTAACTCCCCGGCTGGGCCGGGACGGTGTCGCGGGGCCGGGCCACGGTGCGCCGGGGTCGGTTCGGCGGGTTGTACTGGTAGAAGAGGCTCCCCTGCTGGAAGGGGATGTCGGCGTAGGTGTTCGGCTGGGCCTGCGCGGGCGGGGCCGCGAGCCCCAGGGCGGCGACCACCAGGGCGGACGTCGGCGCGAGTTTGCGGAGGATCGGCTTCATGGGTGCCTCCATTCGAGGGATGGTCGCGGCGCGCCCCGGGGTTCCGGCGTGGCCTCCCGTCGACCTCATCGAACGGGAGGGGCCCGGGCGCGTCGCGAGGGGACGGCGGTGTGGCCGGGGGTGGCCTCGCATTCTTCATTCTACTCGCGACCGGGGCCGCGTCCACGTTCCGGAGGGCGGCGGCAGCGATTACACTGGAAGGAGATGGCGGCGGCGACGAAGACCCTCGCGGGGCGACCCCCGGCCCGGCCGCGGGGCCCGACCCGCGAGACACCCAGACCCGGGAGCCCCTGTCGTGAGCGAAGGCCTGAAGCGCGTCTACGGGATCGACCTGGGGACGACCTACTCGGCGATCGCCTACGTCGACGAGCACGGCAAGCCGGTGATCGTCCCCAACCAGGAGAGCGAGCGGATCACCCCGTCGGTCGTCCTGTTCGACGGCGACAACATCATCGTCGGCAACACCGCCAAGGAGTCGGCGAAGGTCGAGCCGCACCGGGTCGTCTCGCGGGTCAAGCAGCACATGGGCGACCCCAACTTCGTCTTCGAGTACGAGGGGCAGGTCTACGGCCCCGAGGACATCAGCTCGTTCGTCCTCCGCAAGGTCGTCGGCGACGCCGAGGTCGCGCTCGGCGACGAGACGATCACCGACGTCGTGATCACCTGCCCGGCCTACTTCGGCACCGCCGAGCGCGAGGCGACGGCCAACGCCGGGCGGCTCGCCGGGCTGAACGTCCGCGCCATCCTCAACGAGCCGACCGCCGCGGCGATCGCCTACGGGCTGGAGCAGGGGGAGGACCAGGTCGTGCTGGTCTACGACCTCGGCGGCGGCACCTTCGACATCACGATGATCGAGATCAAGGACCGCCTGATCCGCGTCATCTGCACCGGCGGCGACCACCGCCTCGGCGGCGCCCTGTGGGACGAGGCGATCGTGATGCACCTGGCCGAGCAGTTCCGCGCGCAGACCGGCTCGGAGTCCGACCCGATGGACGACCCCGAGGTGCTCAACGACCTGTTCCTCCAGGCCGAGCGCGGCAAGAAGACGCTCACCCAGCGCGACAAGGCCCCCTTCCGCGTCACGCACGCCGGCCAGCAGGCGCGCGTCGAGCTCGAACCGCGCCACGTTCGAGGAGATCACCCGCCACCTGCTCGACCGCACGATCGAGCTGACCCGCGAGATGCTCGCCGACGCCTCGCGCCAAGGGATACGAGCGGTTCGACAAGATCATCCTCGTCGGCGGCGCCACCCGCATGCCGCAGGTGCGCGACCGGGTCGTCGCCGAGTTCGGCCAGGAGCCCGAGTCGTTCGACCCCGACGAGGCGGTCGCCAAGGGGGCCGCGCTGTTCGGCCTGAAGGAGTCGCTGGAGGACGAGGTCAGGGAGATCCTCGCCCCCGCCTCGTCCGGCGAGGACGCCGAGGGGGCCCCGATCAAGCTGGAGGACGTCCCCGAGGCCGAGGTCGCCGAGGCGCTCGACCGCCTGGAGCAGCAGCTCGGCTTCACCCTGACCGGCCCGGTCCGCGAGCTGGTCAACACGCGGATCGTCAACGTCCTGAGCAAGAGCCTGGGCGTGGTCGCCCGCGACGAGACCAACAAGGAGGTGGTCGTCTACCTCCTGCCGCGCAACGGCGAGGTCCCGATGGAGCAGTCGAGCGACTTCGGCACCGACACGGCGAACCAGGCGGGCGTGGACATCCGCGTGATGGCCGGCGAGCGCGACAGCCCCGACCCGGGCGACTGCACCGACGTCGGCACCGCGACGCTGAACCTGCCGCCGGCCCTGCCCGCGCGCAGCCCGATCCGCGTCAAGTTCGCCATCAGCCGCGACGGCCGCCTGAACGTCACCGCCACCGACCTGACCGGCGGCGGCTCGATCGACGTCGAGTTCGAGACCGAGGCCGTCATGAACGCCGAGGAGGTCGCCGAGCGGTCGTCGGCCCTGCGGCTCCTCAATGTCTCCTGATGAGAGCGATGATCGTCCACGTCCTGATCCGGAGTTAACCCCGTGGAGAAAACCCTCATCGTCCGCTGGGATGGCGAAGTGTTTCACATCGAAACGCCGCACGACCTCGTTCCCGGCAAGCAATATACCATCACGATCGTCCGCCAGCTCTCCCCGGAAGAGTCGCGGCAATACCAGAACCCACGTCGTTCACAAGGGGAATCTCCGGGGCCAGGACCACGTCCTCGTGATGACCACACACGGCGAGAGTCGAATGGGTGATGAACGCGAACGAGACCTTCCGCCTCATCTATGATGGCAGGGTGCTACGGCCCGACGAACCTGTGTGCCTGGAGCCGGACGTGCGCTGTGAGATCGCGATCCAAGTCGAGGCACCCTCCGCGAGGCGAGGGACGTTCGGCGAGTTCCTCCGCAGCATCGCCGGCACGCTCGACGGACCGGGCGACTGGTCCGTCGAGCACGATCATTATCTGTATGGGACGCCGAAACGAAGCACTCAGGACCAAGAATGAACGGCGACCGACTGTTCTTCGACACCAGTTTCATACTCGCGCCGCTCGACCGTCGCGATCTGTATCACCGGAGTGCCTTGACCCTCGTCTCGCGAGTCGATGAGGCGGACGAGCTCTGGATTACCGAGGCGATTCTGATCGAGGTGGCCAACGCCCTGAGCCGTGCGGATCGGGCCTCGGCCATCGGGTTCATCGAGCGCTGCTATGGCCAACCGGAGATCCGCGTCGTGACAATGGAGACGCCCTTGCTCAGGCGTGCTTGCCAACTTTATGCGGCGCGCTCCGACAAGACCTGGAGCCTCACCGACTGCATCTCGTACGTGGTGATGCGTGAAAACGGCCTGATGGACTGCGCTGACGGCCGATAAGCACTTTATCCAGGCCGGCTTTCGCGCTCTCCTGCTGGAACAGGCGCAGTTGCATGGTCGCCTTTCGGCATCGAACTGGGGACCCGGATTCGGGGTGAGGCCGATCATGAAAACGCTCCCGGAAACGATGCTCGACGAGGTTGTCCATCGGCTCGTGGCCGAGTTCGACCCGGAGCAGATCGTCCTGTTCGGCTCGCACGCCTGGGGGACGCCGACCGAGGACAGCGACATCGACCTGCTCGTGATCGTCCCCCGGAGCGACCTGAGACCGACCCAGAGGGCGGCGCGGGCCCATCGGTGCCTGCGGGGCCTCCCGCCCCCCATGGACATCATCGTGAAGACGCGCGAGGAGGTGGACCGTTATCGCCATGTCCCCGCCTCCCTGGAAGCGGAGATCCTGGAGCGTGGGAAGGTGATCTATGGACGAGGCGAAGCGGGATCTGGTCCGGGGATGGTTCCTCAAGGCGCTGCATGACCTCGCCGCCGCCCGGTTGCTGGCGGCGGGACAGCCCCGCGATCCTGGACGTCGCGATCTACCACTGCCAGCAGGCGGCCGAGAAGGCCCTCAAAGGATTCCTCGTGAACTGGGATCAACGAGTCGAGAAGACCCACGACGTCGGTCTATTGGTCGAGAGGGCCATGCAGATCGAGCCCACCTTCGGCACGTGGTCCGACGCGGCAGACCGCCTGACGCCGTTCGCGACGGCCTATCGCTATCCCGGCCTCGACGATCAGCCCAGCCTGGAAGAGTTCGAGGAGGCACTGGATGACGCCGAGACCATCTACCGACAGGCTCTCTCGTTCCTGCCCCCGGAGGTCCATCCTGGACCTTGATTCGCAAGGGAATGGTGTCCGCCCGGGCGTGTGAGAATGATCCTATGGCCACCTTCGTCGGCATCGACCTGGGGACGACCAACTCGGTGGTCGCGCACCGCAACGCGTACGGCCGGCCCGAGGTGATCGCCAACCGCGAGGGGCAGAACGTCACGCCGTCGGTCGTCTACTTCGGCACCGACCCGCCCGCAGTCGGCCAGGAGGCCAAGGAGTGGGCCCGGCTGGGCAACGAGGAGATCGCCAGCTTCTTCAAGCCCCACATGGGCAACCCGCTCTACCGGCTCCGGTTCCACGGCCGCGACTACGACGCCGCCGGCCTGTCGGCGCTGGTGCTCAAGAGGTTGAAGGACGACGCCGAGGCCAAGCTCGGCGAGCCCGTCGACCGCGCCGTGATCACCGTGCCCGCCTACTTCGCCGACCCGCAGCGCAAGGCCACGATCGAGGCCGGCGAGGCGGCCGGGCTGCGCGTCCTGCGGATCATCAACGAGCCGACCGCCGCGGCGCTCGCCTACGGGTTGCAGAAGGCCGGCGCCGACGAGACCGTCCTGATCTACGACCTCGGCGGCGGCACCTTCGACGTGACCGTGGCGCGGATCACCCCCGAGGAGGTCGCCGTCCTCTCGACCGCGGGCGACCACGACCTCGGCGGCAAGAACTGGGACGACCGGATCGCCACCTTCCTCTCGGAGAAGTTCGCCGCCGACACGGGCATCGACCCGCTCGACGACCCGGTCGCGCTGAACGAGGTGCTCGTCCGCAGCGAGCAGGCCAAGTGGGCCCTCTCCGAGCGCTCCTCGGCACGGATCACCCTCCAGCTCGGCACCGAGAGGAGGAGCTACGACCTGTCTCGGCGCCGAGTTCGAGGCGATGACCTTCCCTCTGATGGACCGCACCCGGCGACTCACCGAGGAGGCGCTCGAAGAGGCCAGGCTGTCGTGGACGGGCCTCGGCGGCGTGCTCCTGGTCGGCGGCTCGACGCGGATGCCGATGGTCCGCTCCTACGTGTCGCAGATGGCCGGCGCCGCCGCGGTCGGGCGTGAACGTCGACGAGGTCGTCGCGCTCGGCGCCGCGATCCAGGCGGCGCTGGAGGAGGGCCAGGATGCCTCCGACGCCACCCCGCGGTTCAGCCTCGCCGGCGCCCGCCGCGTCGTCGACGTGATGTCGCACAGCCTCGGCGTCGTCGCGGTCAGCCCCGACGGGTCGGCCTTCGTCAACGACGTCGTGATCCGCCGCAACCTGCCGATCCCCGCCGAGAACACCAAGTCGTACCTCCACGCCACCCACGGCGGGGCCAACGACCGCCTCGAAGTCTACCTGACGCAGGGCGAGAGCGACCGGCCGCTCGACTGCTCGATCCTCGGCAAGTACGCCTTCTCGGGCATCCAGGCCACCGACGCCGAGGTGACGATCGACCTCGGCATGTCGTACGACGCCAACGGCGTCGTCCAGGTCCACGCCACCCAGCGCGACACCGGCCACACGCTGACGATGGCCGTCGAGCCGGTGCCCGACGACCTCTCGTGGCTCGGCCGGCCCCCCGAATCGACCTCGGCCCGCGGCGCCCCCGAGCTGGTCCGCGTCTACCTCCTGATCGACGTGTCGGCGAGCATGACCGGCTTCCCCCTGGTCGAGGCGCAGACCGCCGCGCGCGAGTTCCTCGACCGCTGCGACTTCACGACGATGGAGGTCGGCCTCGATCTCGTTCTCGACCCACGTCGTCCTCCAGGCCGAGGCGACCGACAACGTCCGCAAGGTCCAGGCGGCGATCGCGCGGCTCGAACCCGAGGGGAGCACGAACCTGACCGACGCGCTGGAGCTGGCCCGCTCGCACCTGGCGGCCGACGACCGCATCCGCTACGTCGTGATCCTGACCGACGGCTACCCCGACGCCCCCGAGAGCGCCGTCGAGCAGGCCCAGGCCGCCGCGCGCAGGGCATCGAGATCGTCGCGATCGGCATGGGCGACGCCGACCGCGACTACCTCCGCCGCCTGGCGAGCACCGAGCAGGGCTCGATCTTCGCGCACGCCGGCGAGCTGGTCCAGGCGTTCGGCCACATCGCCCGCATGATCGCCGAGGGGGGCCGCAGCCTGCGGAAGCTGTCGTGACCGCATCATCCGGCACCCGACATCCGGCACCCGACATCCGGACCGGGCGAGGTGCGGGCGTCCGGCAGGTCTACGACCTCGCCCTGTTCGGGGCGCTGGGGGCCTTGTTCGGGCTCTATCTCTACGTGGAACTGGTGCGGGTGGACGAGGTCCGCGCGGTCCTGGTCCGCGACGCATTGGCCGGGGTGATGATCGGCGGGGCGATCGGCTTCTTCCTGAACGCGGCCGGGCCGTTCCGCGACGGCGCCTGGCTGAAGCTCGGCCGCGTGGCGACCTGGGGCGCCCTGGCCGGCGCGGCGGGGGGGCGGCCGGGCTGGTCCTCGGCGAGTTCGTCATCGGCCTGTTCCAGGGGGGCCTGATCGGCCGCGCCGCCTCGTGGGCCGTGCTCGGGCTGGGGATCGGCGTCAGCCAGGGGCTCGCCGACCGATCGCGGCAACGGCTCACCTACGGCGTGATCGGCGGGACGCTCGGCGGGTTCGTCGGCGGCTACCTCTTCGAAGCCCTGCGGCAGGGGCTGGGGAACCGCTACGACCTGAGCCAGGGCCTCGGGATCGTCATCCTCGGCGCGGGCCTGGGGACGTTCCTGGCCCTGGTCGAGCAGGTCTTGCGGAGGGCCTGGGTCCAGGTGATGAGCGGACGGCAGGAGGGGCGCGCCTACCTCCTGGCGCGGAAGTCGTCGGCCTTGGGGCTCGACGAGCGCGCCGAGGTCGGCATCTTCGGCGATCCGCAGGTCGCCCGCCGCCACGCCGAGATCGAGGCGACCCCGCAGGGCTACCTCCTCCGCAACCACGCCGCCGACCGGCCGCACGCGCGTCAACGGCCAGGTCGTCGGCGACACGGCCGCCCTCCATGACGGCGACCGGATCGAGCTGGGCCAGACGCTCCTCGTGTTCCGGCAGAGATGAGGCACGTGCGGCAATCCGATCCATGACACCCGACCCGGGCAATAACGGCTGGTCC
The DNA here is from genome assembly GCA_963708145.1 of uncultured Planctomycetaceae bacterium. GTDB lineage: Bacteria > Planctomycetota > Planctomycetia > Isosphaerales > Isosphaeraceae. The sequence goes on from OY970189.1 coordinate 3,785,325, forward strand.
CTCGAAGTGGTCCGCGGGCGCGACGTGGGGAAGCTCTACGCGCTGACCAAGGGCGAGGTCGTGCTTGGCAACGCGCCTGACGGCTCGGCGCTCGACCTGTCGGACCAGGAGGGGGCGTCGCCTCGCCGGATGGCCGCGCGGCAGGCGCAGCTCGAGTGCTCGTCGAAGGGACTGACGCTCCGCGACCTCGACAGCCCCGGCGGCACGTTCGTCAACCGCCAGCGCGTCCTGCCCGGCCAGTCGAGGACGCTCCGGCCGGGCGACTTGATCCAGCTCGGCGGCGTCCAGTTGAAGGTCGTCGCGGGAGGCCCGCCCCGGCCGGCCTCGCCCGCTCCGAAGCCGGCGGCGACCCCACCACCAGCTTCGAAGCCGAAGGAGAAGGCCCCCGCCGCGCCGGCCCGCGCCCCTCGCCCGCTCCGAAGCCCGGCCCCTTGCCGGCTCCGTTCGCGATGGCCTCGGGGGCGACGTGCCGGACTTGGGACGACTTCCTGACCGTCTCGGCGCAGCGCTGGGCGGCGCTGCGCGACGAGCTGACCTCGGGCCGGCTCGCGGCATTCCTCGCGAGGGTCGGCGCCGGCGCGATGGCCCCCTCGGCCGACGCGCCGGGCACGCCCGACGAGAGGCTCGACGCCTGGCTCGGCTCGCTGCCGACCACCCGCCCGGGTCGTCCCGAGCTGGAGGTCCACCCCGAGACGCTGGCCGTCCGCGCGGCGACGGGAGGTGGGACCATCCGGCAGGCGGTCCAGATCACCAACGTCGGCTATCGCCTGCTCCGCTCGACCGTCCGCGTCGAGCCGTCGGCGGCGTCCTGGCTGCGCGTGCCCGCCGAGTTCGCGCGCGGGCCGTTCGTCACGGTCGATCGGACCGAGGTCCCCGTCGAAGTGCAATCCCCGAGGTCCTTCTCGACGCGCCGCAGGTCGGGGGGATCGTCATCGAGGGGAACGGCGGCACGAAGCGGGTCGAGGTCCGGGTCGAGCGGGCGACGGCATCGGGGGCGATCCCCGAGGGGGTCCCGGCGTCGCTCGGCGGCGAGGGCCTCGCCGACCTGATCGCGCGACAGCCGGTCGGGGCGCGGATCGCGCTCTGGGCGCGGCGGCGCTGGCGCTCCGGCTGATGGTCGCGATCGGCGGGATGCTGATCGCGGGGGCCGGGGGGAGCCGTCTCCTCGGCTGCGGGGCGCGGCGATCATCTTCGCGGTAACGGGAGGCATGCTCGCCGCCGCGCTCGCGGCGAGGCGCGGGGAGCCGCGCGACGTGCCGGCGGCCGGGTTCGCCGGCGCCGTCGCGGGCGTGCTCGCCGCCGCGCTGATGGTCGCGGCCTGCCGGACGATCGAGCCGATCCTCGGACCGGCCCCCCCGCTGTTCGTCTCCGCCCTGCTGTGGGCCGCGATCGGCGCGGGCCTGGCCGTCGCGTCTTCTCCACTGGTCCCCTACCGGCCCCGGACGGAGGGCACGACATGATCGCCCGGAAGATGAGCCACAGAGGACACAGAGAGCACAGAGCCTCTGGTCGTCTTCGTAGGGTGGGCACCGCCCACCATCTTCGCGCCCGGACGGTGGGCGATACCCACCCCACGAAAGCCGACCTCCTCGCCCTTTCTCCTCTGTGCTCTCTGTGTCCTCTGTGGCTCATCCTTCTGGCTCTCATGGGAGAGGCCCGCGCCGAGGGGGGGCCGTCGGATGCCGAGGTCGCCCGCGCCATCGCCCGGGGGGTCGCGTTCGTCAAGGCGCAGCAGGAGCCGAAGGGGGCGTGGTCGTACTCGTTCAACCACGACCACGCCCTCGGGATCACCGCGCTGGCCGGCCTGGCGCTGCTGGAGAACGGCGTGGACCGCGCCGACCCGGCGATCGCCGCCGCGGCCGAGGCGGTCCGCTCGCTGGCGCCGCGGTCGGACCAGACGTATGACCTCGCCCTGGCGATCCTCTTCCTCGCGCGGGTGCAGGCGAGACCCGGGGCCCGAACGACGACCTGATCCGGCGGCTCGCGGCCCGGCTCGCCGGGGGAGAGCAGGGGGGGATGTGGACCTACACCGTCCCCCTCGACCGCGACGAGGTCACGCACCGGGTCGGCCCGCAAGGGGCGGACGTCGTCCAGGTCCAAGGCCGCGCCGCTCGATCGTGTGCGACAACTCGAACACGCAGTTCGCCCTGCTCGGGATCTGGGCCGCGGGCCGGCACGGGTTCGACGCCAACGACGCCCTCGAGGCGATCGACGAGCACTTCCGCGAGTCGCAGGACCGCGACGGCCGCTGGGGCTATCGGATCGGCCAGGGGGGGACCGACGCGATGACCTGCGCCGGGCTGATGGGCCTGGCCATCAGCGCCGCGCAGGCCGAAGGCGGCCGAGCGCCAGACGGCCCGCGCCCGGGGCGCCGCCCTGGCCGCCGACCCGGCCTTCGCGCGGGCCCTGGAGGCGGTCGCGCGACGACGCCCGGCAGATCAGCCCGCACTCGGACATCTATTACCTCTGGTCGCTCGAACGGGTCTGCGTGGCGCTCGGCCTGCGCGACCTCGACGGCCTCGACTGGTACGCCGCCGGCGCCCGCGACCTGCTGGAGCTCCAGCGCGACGACGGGGGCTGGCCCGACCAGCGCTGGGGGAGCCTGCCCAACACCTGCCTCGCGCTGCTGTTCCTCCGCAAGGCGAACCTCGCGTTCGAGCTCGACCGCGTCCTGAAGCTCCCCGGCGCCCCCAGGCCCGCGGCCCAGGCGGTCGCCGTGGCCGACGCGGCCCCCGAGGCCGCGAAGGACCGGCCGAAATCGCGACGACGAGGCCCGCGTCATCGTCACCGGCGCCAGCGACGCGCACTTCCCCGAGATCGGCGTCGAGTTCGAGGTCAAGCGGCCCGACGGCTCCTTCCTGCTCGACGCCAGGCGCGACGACATCCACGTCTTCGAGCACGGCCGCGAGATGCCGATCGCGAGCTTCCAGGCCCCGTCGGCGACCGAGGCGCGGCCGATCACCGTCGTCCTGGTCGTCGACCGGAGCCTGAGCATGGAGGAGGAGGACCGGATCGGCGCCCTGAAGCGGGCGGTCGCATCGTTCGTGCAGGGCCTGCCCCAGGGCTCGCGCGTGGCCGTCGTGGCGTTCGGGTCGGAGGTCGAGCAGGTCTGCCCGTTCACCAGCGACCCCCGCCGGGTGCGCGAGGCCGTCGATCGGCTCGTCCCCGCCGGGGCCACTCGGTATTACGACGCGGTCGCCGAGGCGCTCGAATTGATCGGCCGCGAGACCGGCCGCCGCGCCGTGCTCGCGCTGACCGACGGCGAGGATACGTTCAGCCAGGCGGCGACGCTCGACACGGTGGTCGTCGCCGCCCGCCGGCTCGGCCTGCCGGTCCACACGCTCGGGCTCGGGTCGGAGGACGAGATCGAGAGCGACGCCCTGAAGCGGCTGGCCGCCGGGACCCGCGGCCAGTATTACCCCGCGCGGCAGGCCGACCAGTTGCGGACGATCTACGAGCAGCTCGCCGAGCGCCTGAAATCCACCTACAGCCTGTCGTACAGGACCGATCGCAAGCTCCCCGACGGTACCCTGCGCCCGGTCCGGGTCTCGTACCGGCAGGGCCGCCAGGCGGGCGAGACGGCCGTCTTCATCCCCGGCATGGTCGTCCCCGCGCCGAACTGGTCGCCTTTGTTCGTGGCCCTGGTGGTGGCGCTCGCGGTGCTGGCGTGGCTCCCGAACGGCCTGGCGCGGCGCGGGGCACCGCGAGAGACGGATGGATGACCCATGCCCCCGCCGATCCGATATCCCTTGCCCACGCTGGTCGTGCTGATCGTGGCCGCCTTGCTGGCCTGGCGAGGCGAGGCGCTGACGCGCCCGCTCCGCTCGGCGATCTCGGCGCGATGGAGCCGCGCGCTGGAAGGGCCCCCGGTGCCGAGCTCGGACCGCCCGCAGGTCGTCGCCGGCCCGATCGTCCGCAAGGCGCTGCTGCTGCGCGACGACGTCGCGGCCTCCGATCGGCCGGGCGGGGCGGCGTCGGAGACGATCCGGCACCGGATGTTCGTCGAGGTCTTCGACGTCTGGCCCCTGACCGGGTCGCCGACGCACTACCGCGTGGGCAACCGGCGGCCGATCGGCTGGGTGCCCGCGGCCGACCTGATCGCCTGGGACACCCGGCTGGTGGTCCGCGCCGCCGAGGGGAGCCTGCCGATGTCCGAGTCGCCGCAAGGGCCGCGCTCATCGCAGGAGGTCGGCACGGGGTCGCTCCCCGTCCTGGCCTGGACCGCCGACGCGGTGCAGGTCGCCGTCTGGGAGCCGGGCCGCCCGTGGGAGCGGGTGTCGCGGACCGGCTGGGTCGGCCTCGACGCGGTGCGGCCGGCGCGGTGGGGGGTGTGGCTCGACCGCGAGGAGCTGCTGGCGCTGCTCCGCCGCGCCCTCCAGGTGCCGCCGGCCGCGCCGCCGGCCATCCTGCGGCTCCGCGCCGTGCTCGGCCGGCTCTCCGACGACCGCGCGATCTCCGACACCGACCTGACGCTGGCCCGCGGCGCCCTGCCGGCGCTGGTCTTCAACCGCGTGACCGCCACCCCCGCCGAGTCGTCCGAGGCGCTGGCCCGCGCGAACGAGGAGTGGCGCCCCGAGGCCACCTGGGGCGGGCTGTCGTTCGCGGCCGTCCCGCTGACGATCCTCCCCTGAGCCGGCCCGCTCCGTCACGCGCGCGTTCCGGAGGGGTGATGTCGGCCGGCCCGGCCTCGACGTACTTGCGGCCTCGGAGGCCCTCGGGCAGGCAGGGCATCTTGGCCGCGGCGTCGGGGTCGTCGTGGGCGTAGCGGTAGCCCTGGCCGTAGCCGGCCCGCTCCATCAGCGGGGTGACGGCGTTGCGCAGGTGCAGCGGGACGGGCTCGCGGGCGGTCGCGGCGGCGTCCTCGGCGGCGGCGTGGTAGGCACGCTTCACGGCGTTCGACTTGGGTGCGCGGGCCAGGTAGATCGTCGCCTGCGAGAGCGGGTAGAGCGCCTCGGGCAGGCCGATCAGCCGGGTGATCTCGGCGGCGGCCGACGCCTGGACGATCGCCTGCGGGTCGGCCAGCCCGACGTCCTCGGAGGCGAGGATGCAGAGCCGTCGCGCGATGAAGACCGGGTCGGCACCCCCCTCGATCAGCCGGGCCAGCCAGTAGAGCGCGGCGTCCGCGTCGGAGTTGCGCACCGACTTGATCAGGGCCGAGGCGAGGTTGTAGTGGTCCTCGCCCCCCTTGTCGTAGGCGAACCGGCGCCCGGCCCAGCGCCTCGACCAGGGCCTCCTCGCCGACGCGGCGGACGCCCTCGGGCCCGGGCACGGTCGATTCGACGGCCGCCTCCAGCGCGGTCAGCGCGACGCGGGCATCGCCACCCGAGGACTGCGCCAGGCGCGCGATCGAGGCGTCGGCCAGAACGGGCTTCAACTCGGCCAATCCCCGCTCGCGATCGGCCAGGGCGCGGCGGACGATCGCCTCGACATCGGCCGCGCCCAGGGGGTTCAGCGCCACGACCCGGCAGCGCGACAGCAGCGCGGCGATGACCTCGAACGAGGGGTTCTCGGTGGTCGCGCCGATCAGGGTCACGTCCCCCGTCTCGACCGCCGGCAGCAGCGCGTCCTGCTGCGCCTTGTTGAAGCGGTGGATCTCGTCGATGAACAGGACCGTGCGGCGTCCTCGGCGGCGGTCGCGGCGGGCGTGCTCGATGGCCTCGCGCACCTCGCGGACGCCCGACAGCACGGCCGAGAGCGGGACGAACGCCGCGTCGCCCCGCGCCGCGAGCAGCCGCGCCAGCGTCGTCTTGCCCGTGCCGGGCGGGCCCCACAGGATCAAGGACGGCAGGGCGCCGCCGCGGTCGATCAGCCGGCGCAGCAGCGTCCCCTCGCCGAGCAGGTGCGCCTGGCCGGCGAACTCGTCGAGCCCTCGGGGCCGCATCCGCTCGGCCAGCGGCGAGCCCGGGTCCGGGGCCGTCGCATCGCCCGGCTCGTCGAAGAGGTGCCCCGTCGTCTCGCGAGCCAATGTCCCGCCCCCCCGGGCCGAGGTCCGGTCGCGGAGGCGCCGCGATGGGCAGGCCCCCTCGCCTCGCGTGGCGCCCGTCCCCGGCATCGTACCCGACGGGCACGAATCGCGTCACGGCGTCTTGCCCAGGCCCGGGCCGCGGACCGTCATGGCCAGGCTGTAGACCTTCCGCTGGCAGGTGATGTACAGGGTCGAGCCGTCGTCCCCGCCGAAGGCGACGTTCGTGCACGGCTCCTTGACCGGGATCAGGCCGAGCGCCTTGCCCTCGGGGCGAGGCGACCCAGACCCCCCCCCGGCCGGTCATGTAGACGTTCCCGCGGTCGTCGACGGCCATCCCGGCGGGGTCGTCGTGGTTGCGGGTGGCGGGGTTGAACCAGAACTTGCCGATCCCCGGGTCGCCATTCGGGGCGAGCGGGTACGACCGCCAGAGCTTCATCGCGGCGTCGGCGACGTAGATCGTCCGGCCGTCGGGCGCGACCTCGACGCCCGAGGGGGACCGCATGTCGCGGATCATCGGGACTGCGCGGCCGTCGGGCACCAGGCGGAAGACGACGCCGGCCTTGCCGGCCTTGAAGTCGGGGTAGGTGAAGTAGACGTCGCCGTTGGGGGACTGGCAGAGGTCGCCGGGCTCGAACAGCGTCGGGTCGTGGACGAGCGTCTCGGCGTCGATTGGCCCGTCGGGCCCGATGCTGTAGGCGACGATCCGCCGCCGGGCCGCCTCGGCGCCCAGCAGGCGGCCGTCGCGGGAGAGGCAGGTGCCGCTGACCCCGCCGGCCTTGTCGAGCCAGATGGCCGCCTTGCCCGCCGCGTCGAGGCGGAGGATCTGCCCGCCCCGGCCCGTCGCGGTGAAGTACAGCTTCCCGGTCCGAGGGTCCCACGACGGCCCCCCGTGGACGTGGGCGCTGCGGTAGACCTCGACGAGCCCCGCCCCCTCGGCCACCGTCTCGGGGAGCGGGAACATCTCGGCGCGGGGACGCGGGGGCGCCGGGCCCGCCGAGAGGAGCACCGCCCCGAACCCCACGACCCACAGCCGACGCGCCGTCTCTGCCATCGCGCCCATCCCGGGAATGGGACGCGGAGGGACGCGGAGGAGGCGGATCAATGCGGATCTGATCCGCGGCCATCCACCTTCTCCGCGTCCGCCCGCGTCCTATTCCCATTTGGGTCCAGTCATGCCAAAACGAGTCTAAGATAGCCTACTCGGCCGCGTCGCGCAGTTCCAATAACCTGGTGCGGTCCGTTGGACGATATCGGGGGATTGCCCGGCGGCCGGGTCCGTCTTTATAGTGAGGCGGCAAGGATGGGCCCGTCGGGCAATAGGAGGGTCGGACCGTGATCGCATCAGGGATGATGGCCGCGTGCCTCGTGCTCGCGGACGGGGCGGGGTGGGACGGTCGATCGGGGGAGGCCGACGCGAGCCGGCCCAAGGTGCTCCGGCCCGCGGCCGGGACGCGGGCGACGCGCGGGGGGGTGCCGGCCGGGCGGCTCTCGGCGCGGTGGCTCGGGCAGGACGGGCGCGACCTCGTCGGGCCCTCGGCCGACGCGAAGCCGAACGACGTGCAGGACGTCCACATCCTGCTGGGGGGGCTGCCGCCTCGTCGCGAGGTCGCGACGATCAGCCTCACCGGGCACGGCCAGCACCAGTGGCTGCTCAACTCGCCCCGAGGCTCGTGGGGCCTGGCGCTGGTCCGCGAGGCGGGGGCGAGGACGGCCGACCTGTTCATCGAGCCGTTGATGGTCGAGACCGGCCGCGAGTTCCACCTCGAGGTCGGCTACGACGACGGCACCCGCGCCGACCTCAATTTCCGGGGCGGGCGGGCCAACCCGAACCTGCGGATGCCGCGGGCCGCGCTGGCGGTCGCGTGGCTCGGGCAGGACGGGCACGACCGCGTCGGCGCCGGCCCCGGGGTCGGGCCCGACGGGGTGCAGGATGTCCGGCTCGCCCTGTCGCGGCTCTCGACCGGGGCGGAGGTGACGTCGGCCGAGGTCCGCGGCCCCGGCGGCCTCCGCTGGCGGTCGGGGCCGGACCAGCAGGGATATCCCGTCGCCGAGTTCGTCCGCGACGCCGCGGACCGCTCGCGGGCCGTCGTCCTTTTCCAGCCCGCCGCCGACCTGGCCGGCCAGACGCTCGCGCTGACCCTGAGCTATCCCGACGGGAAGACCGACACGGCCACCGTCGTCGCCGGGGCCACCGCCCCGAGGCGGCCGATGCCGCCGGCATCGCTGCCGGACCTCGTCGCCACCGCGGTCACGGCGCGCTGGGTCGGCCAGGACGGGGCCGGGGGCGACGTCCACGTGGCGCTCGACAACCTGCCCGGCGACCGCGAGGTCGCCGCCGCCGTCCTGTCCGACTCGATCCAGGGCCTCTGGATCGATCGCGGCGACGGCAAGGCCGAGGTCCACGCCGACCCCGGCGCGATGCCCCTGACCTTCAAGAGGGCCGCCGACCCGTTCCGCGCCGACCTGCACTTCCCCCCCGATCGCGACGAAAGCGGCGCGACGATGACCCTCCGCCTGGTCTTCCGCGACGGCGCGACGGCCATCGTCGCCTTCCCGGGGGGCGCGTGCGACCCGTCCCGCGGGCGCCCGCCGTGGCGGCGACCTCGGCCGTCGCGAAGCCCGGCGACGACCTCAACGACCTGGCCAGCCGCTTCGGCACCGTCCGTCTGTCGGCGGGGACGTACCGGCTGTCGAGGCCGCTGGTGCTCGGCAAGCCGGTCACGCTGGCGGGCGAGCCGGGGGCGACCTTGCTGTTCTCGCAATCCCCGACCGACCCCGAGTGGGCGGCGGCGATCAAGGTCCACCGCAGCTCGACGACGCTCCGGGGGTTCGCCGTCCGCTTCTCCGGGCCGATCCGATGGCGGTCCGATGTTTCCTTCGGCCCGGCGGTCATCGGCACGACCGACAACCTCGACGCCGGCGCCCGGACGACCCGAAGCGGGGCCTGACGATCGCCGGGCTCGACCTGGAAGGCCCCCCCGCGGCCGACCCGTCGGGATGGGCCGAGGCGACCCGCCTGCTCCGCCTGGTCTCGGCCCGGAGCGGCCGGATCGCGGGCAACCGGCTCCGCGGCGGGCTGGTCGAGTTCTTCGGCGGGCCCTGGCAGGTCGTCGACAACGACTACCGGGGCACGACCCCCGGGACGTTCTCCCCGTGCGTGATCGGGGCCCACGGCCCGCACGACCTGCTGGTCAAGGGCAACCGGACCCGGGCGGAGGGGCCGTCGGGCAAGACGTGGCGGTTCCTGGTCCTGACCGACCGGGGCGCGGAGGACCGGGTCGAGGACAACGTCATCGAGGGGATCGGGCCCCGCGACGACGACACGATCCCCTGGGCGAACGCCCCCGAGATCATCCTGACCGAGTCGTACCGCCTCTGCTACGAGGGGAGGCTGGCGGCGGCCTCGCCCGACGGGAGGGTGGTGAAGGTCCACGGCCTGCAAGGCGAGACGCCGCGGGTCGGCTACGCGGTCGCGGTCCTCGCCGGGAAGCACGCCGGGCAGTGGCGGCGGGTCGCGCAGGTGATCGACCCGACGACCTACGTCCTCGACGCGCCCCTGCCGATGGGGGCGGAGTGGGTCTCGGTGGCCGACGGGGGCTTCGTCCGCGAGACCTTCCGGGGCAACACGATCGACGCGAGGGGCGGGCGGAGGGCCTCGGGCCTGGTCCTGGCCGGCAACCACTTCGGCGCGCGGGTGCTCGACAACCGCCTGCTCGGCGGCGAGGCGCTGCGGATCATGGCGTGCGCCTCGGAGAAGCCGGGCCCGTGGGGATGGTCGCACGCGCCGTTCCTGGCGGGGACGGTCGCGGGGAACACGATCGAGGACGCGGAGCAGGGGGGCATCCTCGGCGTCGACCACGGCCCGGCGGCCCGCGCCGGGAGGGGCCGGACCTACATGACGGTCGCCCTCCGCGACAACACGGTCCGCTGGGGCGACGAGTTCCTGGCCCGCCTCGCCCGCGACGGCCAGGCGGCGAGGCCCCCGGGGCTGGTCGTCGGCTACGAGGGGTCGGTCGACCCGGCCGAGCTCGTCGTGGACGAGGAGGGGGACCGCCTCCAGGCCCCCCGCGGGACGCGCCGGGGGTGTCGCTGAAGGTCGTCTCGGCCGTGTTCAACGGCCGCGCGACGGTCGGCCGCGGGTACGCCCTGCCCGCGGCCCCCTCGACTTCGGCCGCCTCGCGTGCCAAGATGAAGGAATGAGCGGGCTGGGAGGCGCACCGTTAGCTGCCCGGAGGAAGGATTCCCGATGGCCCGCCCGCGGCACCCGAACAAGGAGATCGAGGCGGCGGTACTGTACGCCGAGGCACACGGATGGGAGTTCGTGCGCACCGGGGGCCACGCCTGGGGCGTCCTCCGCTGCCCACGGCGCGGCCGGGACGGGCACAGGAAGTCCGTGTGGTCGACGCCCCGCAACCCGTTCGCACACGCCAAGGACATCCGCAGGGCGGTCGATGCCTGCGGCCACCACAGGGGAGGGGATGATGCCGGCGCCAGCGACGGTTAAGACTTACCGCTTCACGGTCACGCTGGCCGGCGTGCCCACGCCGGACCCGGGGCTCGACGACGCGGCGTGGGACGACCGCATGGCGCGGCTGCTCGACGACCTGACCGGCCGGGTGCTGGCCGCCGGGCTCGAAGATGCCGGCCTGACCGGCGTCGGGAGCTGTGGCGAGGTGTTCTCCCTCGGCTTCGACCGCGAGGCGGAGTCCCTGGGCGACGCGATCGGCTCGGCCGTTAAGGGCATCGAGCAAGCCGGGTTGACTGTGGCGCGGGTGGACGTGGGCGACTGACGGCGGGCCCGACCCGCCTCCTCGACCTTGTCGAAGGCCCGGTGATGTCGGAGGATGGATCCCTGATGGCCCGCCCGCGGCATCCGAACAAGGAGATCGAGGAAGCCGTGGCGTATGCCGAGGCGCACGGATGGGAGTTCGTGCGGCAGGGGAGCCACGCCTGGGGAATCCTTCACTGTCCGGAGCGGAGCCGCGAGGGGCACCGGTTTAACGACCACTCGACACCCCGGAATCCCTACGGCCACGCCGAGAAGATCCGCCGGGCGGTCGACCGATGCACGCACCGGGGGGCGACGTGATGGCGACGACGACGCAGCGGTCCTACTCGTTCACCTTCACCCTCGCGGAGATCGACGAACTGACCATCGAGGTCGGGGACGCGATCTATGCCGTGATCGATGATGGTTTCCTCCACAGCGACGGGCCCGTGATTTATCTCGACTTCGATCGCGAGGCGGAGACGCTGGGCGACGCGATCGGGTCGGCCGTCAAGGACGTCGAACGGGCCGGGTTCGCCGTGGCGCGGATCGACGTTGGCGGTTGACGAGAAGGAAGGCTATCCTCTAGAGCGATTGACCCGCAGGCCCTCCCCGGCGTGCTGGACACGTCCTACTTCAGCAAGGAGACGGCCCGCGGTGGCGAGCCCAACCCTCGATCCCCGGGCCCGGACCGCCGAGTCGTGGGCCTCGTTCGGCGACGTCAACGGCTTCTTCGGCCTGATGCTCGACAACATCGGCGTGATGATCCTGATGGCCGGCCTGCTGGTCGGCGGGTTCGGGATGCCGGCCGAGTTCGTCCTGTCGCGGATGATCCCGGGGACGGCCGTCGGGGTGATGGTCGGCGACCTGATCTTCACGGTCATGGCGTTCCGGCTGGCCAGGCGCAAGGGCGCCGGGACGTGACCGCGATGCCCCTGGGGCTCGACACGCCGAGCACGTTCGGGTCGGTCTTCCTGTACATCGGCCCGTCGTACCAAACGGCGATCGCGCGGGGACTGCCGTCGCCCGAGGCGGCGCGGCACGCCTGGTTCCTGGGGATCGCGATGCTCCTGGCCTCGGGGGTCTTCAAGCTCGCCTGCTGCGCCGCTGAGCGGGCTGGTGCGGCGGGTCGTCCCGAGGGCGGGCCTGCTCGGCTCCTTGACGGCGATCGCGCTGGTGCTGATCAGCTTCCTGCCGCTGATGGACATCGCGGCGTACCCGGTCGCGGGGTTCGTGGCGCTGGCGGTCATCCTGGCGACGCTGACGGCCCGCTGGGAGCTGCCGCGGCACTTCCCCGGCGCTGGCGGGGGTGCTCGCCGGATGCCTGGTCTATTACGCGATGCACGCGCTCGGCCTGGGGCCGGGGCTGGGGGCGGAGGGGGGTCGGCCGTCGTCGGCCTTCCGCGCGGCCTTGCCGATGCCGGTGGCCGAGTGGGCGGCCTGGTTCGCGGCGAACTGGCGCGAGGCGCTCGGCTACCTGCCCGTGGCGATCCCCCTGGCGCTGGCCACGGTCGTCGGCGGGATCGACTGCACCGAGAGCGCCGCGGCGGCCGGCGACGACTACCCGACCGGCCAGATCATCGCCGCGGAGGGGGTCGCCACGGTCGTCGGCGGGCTGTTCGGCGGGGTCATCCAGTCGACCCCCTACATCGGCCACCCCGCCTACAAGGCGATGGGCGCGCGGGCCGCCTACACGCTGGCCACGGCCCTGTTCGTCGGCGGGGCGGGGGTCGTCGGCTACTTCGACTGGATCTTCTACCTGATCCCCAAGGCGGTCGTCTTCCCGATCCTGATCTTCGTCGGGCTGGAGATCACCTCGCAGTCGTTCCACGCCACGGCGAGGCGGCACTACCCGGCCGTGGTGCTGGCGTGCGTGCCGGCGCTGGCGTACCTGGCGCTCTTGACGCTGAACCAGCTCCTGCCCGAGCTCGGCAAGCCGTTCGCCGCGCTGCGGCCGCAGGCGCAGCACTGGGTCGAGACGATCACGGTGCTCTCGGGCGGCTTCATCGTGACGAGCCTGCTCTGGGGCACGACGCTGGCGCACCTGATCGACGGCCGGGTCCGCGAGGCGTCGGCGACGCTCGCGCTGGCCGGCGCGTTCGCCTGGTTCGGGGTCATCCACTCGCCGTTGCCGGAGGGGCCGATCGTCGCCCCGTCGGCGGCGATCGCCCGCCTCAAGGCCGAGGGCCGCTTCGAGGCCGCGGCGCACCAGACGCCGTACCACTGGGCCGCGGCCTACGGCGGCATGGCCGTCGCGCTGCTCCTGCTGGCCCGCCGGGGCCGCCCTCCGATCGCCGAGGAAGGGGAAGGGACCGGGCCCTTCCTGAACGGGATATCCCGCGGGGCGTGGCGCGTTTGGCATTTGCGTCGCCGTTCTGCTAAACTGGGCGTCCTATGCATAAGGGGATCGCGGTCAGTCCTGGGGTGGTCGTGGGGGTCGCGTACTGCGTCGACTCGGTCTTCGGGTCGAGCGAGCCGCAGGCGCTGGCCGACCCCGCGCTGGTCGAAGCCGAGGTCGAGCGGTTCGACCGCGCCGTGGCGTCGTCGGCGTCCGAGCTCGAGGCGATCGTCACCAAGGTGGCGCAGCAGCTCGGCGGCGCCGAGGCCGACATCTTCAAGAGCCACCTCCAGATCCTCAACGACCAGACGCTGCTGGCCAAGGTCCGCTCCCTGATCGAGTCGCAGTACCTGACGGCGCTGTCGTCCTTGCAGATCGTCTTGCAGGGCTACGCGGCCACCTTCGCGAGGATCGAGCACGACTACTTCCGCGAGCGGATGGCCGACATCCGCGACGTGATCTCGCGGATCGGCTCGCACCTGACGCTCAGCCCGCCGTTGCCGCCGCCGGGCCAGTCCGACGGCGACGAGCCGATCATCCTGGTGGCGCACGAGATCCTCCCCAGCCAGGCGATGAGCCTGGGCAACCTGCCGATCGCCGGGATCGTCACCGAGACCGGCGGCGGCACCAGCCACGCCGCCATCCTCTCGCGCAGCCGCGGCATCCCCGCCGTCTCGGGCGTCGTCGGCATCATCGAACGACGTCCGCTCCGGCGACCTGATGGTCGTCGACGGCCGCGACGGCGTCGTCCTGGTCCGGCCCGACCGCGAGGCGACCTCCGCCTATCGCAAGATGCAGCGCGAGTTCTTCGACCTGAAGGACCGCCTCGTCCTGAACCGCGACCAGCCCGCCAAGAGTGCCGACGGGTCGCAGATCGAGCTCCTGGCCAACATCAACAACCTGGCCGACGCGCAGGCCGCGCGGAAGGTCGGCGCCGCTGGCGTCGGGCTGTTCCGCACCGAGTACCTGTTCCTGACGCACCCCGACGTGCCCGACGAGGAGGAGCAGTACCAGCACTACCGCCAGATCATCGAGGACTGCCCCCGGCCCGGTCACCATCCGCACGCTCGACCTCGGCGGCGACAAGACCGTCCCCTACCTCGGCCGCCGCAGCGAGGCGAACCCGTTCATGGGCTGGCGGTCGATCCGGCTGTCGTTCGAGCACCCCCGGCTGTTCGAGAGGCAGATCCGCGCCATCCTCCGCGCCGGGAGGCACGGCAAGGTCTCGATGCTCTTCCCGATGGTCACCACGCTGGAGGAGCTGCGGTACGTCAACCGCCTGGTCGAGGAGGCGAGGCGGAACCTCCGCCGCGAGGGCGTGCCGTTCGGCGAGGACGTCAAGACGGGCGTGATGGTCGAGGTGCCCGCGGCGGCCGTCTGCATCGACGCGATCCTCCGCGAGACCGACTTCATCTCGATCGGCTCGAACGACCTGATCCAGTACCTCGTCGCCGCCGACCGCGACAACCCGAAGGTGGCGCACCTCTGCGAGCCGCTCAGCCCGGCGATCTTCAAGGTGCTCCAGATGGTCCTCGACGCCTGCCAGCGCACCGGCACGCCGGTGACGCTCTGCGGCGAGATGGCCGGCCAGCCCCGCTCGGTGCTGGCGCTGTTCGGCATGGGCCTGCGCCGCTTCAGCATGAGCCCGGCCTTCGTGCCGACGATCAAGGCGCTGCTGGCCTCCGTCACCACGGCGCAGGCCGAGCGGTTCGCCCACCAGGTCCTCCAGCTCAAGACGAGCGAGGAGATCCGGGCCTACCTGACGGCGCGGCTGCACGAGACCTCCAGCCAGCTTGAGGTCTTCGACTCGGTCTGATCGAATCCGGCATGATGGTAGGAGTTACGCAGTTGGGGTGTTGGTAGGGTGGGTCAGCCGAGTCTTCGAGGCGCAACCCACCATCGGATCGGTGGGTTGCGCCTCGAAGACTCGGCTGACCCACCCTACAAAAGACCGCCTGTCGACAGCCAACTGCGTAACTCCTATTGAGAGTCAGGAAAGTAATGTCCGCCCGGATCGGCGTCCCGTATACTCTCGGGCATGAGAGACAAAGGGTCGCCCGAGGAACTGGAACGCCGTCGCTCATTGGCCGTCCAGCGCGTCCTGGAGGGATACAGCACCGAGGAGGTGGCTGAGTTCCTCTGGGTCGATCCGCGGTCGGTCCGTCGTTGGGTCGCCGCGTATCGCGAAGGTGGAGGACAAGCCCTCCTCCCCCGTCCCGTCTCGGGCCGTCCCCCCAAGTTGACCCACCTCCAGGAGAGGATCGCCCTCCGCTGGCTGACCGAGCCGCCGACCCACCATGGCTTCGACACAGAGCTCTGGACGGCGGCCCGACTCGGGCAACTGATCGAGGAGGAATTCGGCATCCGGCTCCATCCGAGGTATCTCATACGGAACCCGGAAAGTTTATGCCCTTTGCTGCACGTAATCGGTGTTGCAGATGCTTTTGAGCGTCTTCGCGTCTGAGACGGCAAGGAGGCTCCGGATGGCCTCCGTCTTGAGGCCCTCGTAGCCCTCGTACTCCCGATTGGACCAGTGATGCGCGCAGGTAATGCCACAGCCCTCCACCGGGTTCAACTCGGGCGAGTACGGCGGCAGTGGGATCAGGCTCACGTTGCTCGGGACGACCAGGGCCTGTCTGATGAATCCAAGAGCCGCAGGCACCGCCGGATCATGGCCCACTTGGCCATGGCCACGAAGTGGACCGCCAGCTTCTCGTGGCGCGTCCCCAGCCGGCGGCTCTCCTTCAGCCAGTTCACGCACCGCTCCACCACGTTGCGGCGGCGGTACACCTGCGTGTCAAAGCGGGGGTTGCGCCGCTGGTCCTTCCGCGTCGGGATCACCGCCACGATGCCCCGGCGCCGCAGGTACCGCCGCACCCGCGGGTAGCTGTACCCCTTGTCCCCGGCCAGCCGCCGCGGCCGCCGCCGCGGGCGGCCCCGCCCGGGCCGGGGCAGGCGCACCGCCTCCAGGACCGGCTCGACGTGCTTCGACTCATGCGCCTGGCCCGGCGACGCCGACACCGACAGCGGGATGCCGTGGCCGTCGACGATCAGGTGCAGCTTCGTCCCGAACCCGCCCCGGCTCCGGCCCAGCGCGTGGTCCGATGGCTCGCCCGCCGGGCCCTCGCGGCGGGCCCCGGCCGCCGAGCGACTGGCGCGGATGCTCGTGGCGTCGATGCACCAGAGCTCGTGGTCGATGCGGCCCGCCTCGTCGAGCTTCCGGTGCAGCCGCTCGAGGATGCTGTCGATGGTCCGGTCCTTGCGCCAGCGGCGGAAGCGGTCGTAGACGCTCTTCCACTTGCCGTAGCGCTCCGGCACCTCGCGCCACTGGGCGCCGGTGTGGAGCAGCCAGAAGATGCCGTCGAGGGTGGTGCGGTGGTCGTTCCACTGCGCCCCGCGCTTGCCGTTCTTGGGCAGGATGGTCCTCGATCGTGGCGAATTGGGCGTCGGTCAGCTCGTAGCGGCGAACCATAGCAGTCCTTTCGTTCAAGGTCCTGCTATAGTATACGTTTGTGATCTACCAGACAGGCCCCAGATCGTTGCCCGTGTGATAGCCCGCCCCGTCCCAGATCAACACCGCGTGGACCCCTGCCGGCAACTCGCCGGAGAACTGCTCCAGGAACAGGTTGAGTACGCCGGTGTTCAATCCCGGCATGATCAGCGCCGAGGCCGCCCCCGTGCTGACGCAGACGGCCATCAACACGTACAGCCACTCCCGCCCGTTCTGCCGCACGGCCCTCGGCCGCGACCCCTTCGGGGCCCAGACCCGCGTGATCGTCCCCTGCGTGCCGAACCGCGCCTCGTCTTCGAAGTAGATCCGCAACTCCCGGCCCGGGTGCTGCTGCGCGATGGCGTCGATCTGATCGACGACGATCTCCTTGAAGAGCCCCTGCACCTCGGGGTTGGCGTCCTCGTGCTGCGGTCGCGGCATCAGGCCGCTGTAGCCCAGGCGCTGGAGCAGGTCGTAGACGGCCTGGAGGCTCATCAACACACCGAATTCGCGCCCGAGGATCTGCCGGACGTCGAGGCCCCGGAGGGTGCAGACGCCGTCCTCGGGACGAGGCGGTTCGCCCAGGCGTTGCTTCAACCGGGGGTATTGCGCCGGGTCCAACAGCGGCGGTCGCCCGCTCCGGGGTCGCTCGTAGAGGGCCTCGATCCCTCCGGTGTTGTATTGAGCGACCCAGTTCTTGACGGCCTTGAGGGAACACCCAAGGGCGTCCGCGATGTCGGTGGCGGTTCGCCTCTGCTTGGCGAGGACGACGGCCTGGGCGCGGCGCCAGATTCGCTTCTGGTTGAAGTCCTGGGCGAGTTCCCGGAGTTCTTCGGTGGTATGGTGATCGGCGACGAACATTGATGAGACCTCCGTGCAGTGATTCGGGCGGCCTCATCTTGCCTAATCGGCAGTTCCCGCAACAGACCGGGTATAAATTTTTCGGGATGCGTATCAGCACCTGGCTGCGGGATCGGGGGTTCACCCCGCAGAGGCCGCAGCGCGTCCCCCGCGAGCGCGACCCGAAGGCGATCGCCGCATGGCTGGAATCCGACTGGCCGCGCATCAAAAGAAAGCGCGGCGACGAGGGGCGCACACCGCCCTGATCGACGAGAGCGGCCTGCTGATGGGGCCGCTGTTGCGCCGCACCTGGTCGCCGAAGGGCCGGACCCCGGCGATCCCCCAGGGCGGCGCCCACCGTCAGAAGGTCTCGGTCGCGGCGGCGGTGTGGCTGTCGCCCCGCCGGGATCGCTCGGGGCTCTATTTCCACACGCTGGCCGACGGCCACTTCAACAACTGGTATGTGACCGCGTTCATCGAGGCGATGCTGCGCGACCTGGCCGGCCGCTTCGTGGTCGTGTGGGACGGCGGCCCGATGCACAAGGGGGAGCCGATCCGCGCGCTGGAGGATCAGTTCGCCGATCGGCTGAGCTTGGAGCGGTTGCCGCCGTGGGCCCCGATGCTCAATCCGGTGGAATCGCTGTGGAGTTGGCTGAAATGGGTGCGGCTTGAGCAACTTCGCCGCGCACGACGTGCGCGAACTCGACGATCGCGTAGCCGCTGAGTTGGCCGCGAAACGAAGTGATCAGGGATTCCTGAAGAACTTGTTCCATGCCTCGGAACTTCCTCTTCCGCGGACATTACTTTCCTGACTCTCAGTAAATAGCCGCACGTAACAGGGAAAGTGGATCAGGCGGCCCTCGCCTTCGGGTAGACCGACCCCTCGACCTGGAACGGGTTCCTGCCGGCCAGCCAGGCGAAGGTCAGGTCGAGCAAGCTCCTGCATCGACTTGCACTGGTGGTTCCGGGTGACCGCCTCGTGCAGGTGCCACCAGACCCGCTCGATCGGGTTGCAGTCCGGGCTGTACGCCGGCAGCAGGTGCAGGTCGATCCGGTCCCGATGGTCGTGCAGGTACACCGCCACCTCGTCGCTGGTGTGGCACTTCGCCCGGTCGCAGATCACGTGGATCTTCCGGTAGCACCGCAGCCGACGCCGCAGGTCGTCCAGGTGGGCCAGGAACAACGCCGTGTCCCGCCCCTGCCTCGGCTTGCCCTCGGTGAGGAAGACCTGGCCGGTCCGCCAGTGGATCGAGCCGGAGATGTACCGCTTCTCGTTGTTGCCCGGCGTCTCGACCTCGGCCTGCTCGCCCCTCACCATCCACATCGAGCCGATCTTGGGGTTGGTGTTGATGTCCACCTCGTCCTGGAAGACCGCCGTCTCGTCGGCGGGCAGGCCGGCCAGGAGCGTGCGGAGGGCGTCGAGCCGGGCCTGGCGCTCGGGGTCCTTCGGCCCGAGGGTCGGGCGTGGCCGGCGGTAGACCAGGCCGCCCCGGTGCAGCCAGCGGCGGACGGTCTCCCGGCTGACCTCGACGTGGTGGACCCGGAGCATCAGGAGGACGACGGCCTCGCAGCACCAGCGGCTGCGGAGGAAGCCGAAGTCCCGGGGCGTGTGCTGGGTGACCCAGCTCGACGGCGACGGCGACCCAGGAGGCGTCGAAGCGAAAGGGGCGGCCGGGCTTGTGCCCGGCGACCCCCTCGACGCCCTCGGCGTGGAACCGCTTGACCCATCGGTCGATGGTGCGGCTGCTGCAGAACAGGAGCGTGGCGACGGTGGCCCAGGAGTGGCCGTCGTCCAGGAGCAGGAGGATATGGGATCGGAAGCGGACCTCGGGGTCGTGGTCCTTGCGATAGCGATCGAGGAGGGCGGCCCGTTGCTCGGGGTTGAGGTCGATGCTGCGTTTCATGGGTGTGTCGGGTGTCGTCGGACGGGTTGATCCACCCGTTCTACGATCCCAAGCACTTTCCGGTTTGCGGGGAGCTATTTAGTCGTCGCCGCTCCATGTGCGGCCTCCACCGCTAAATGCCCAGGTCCGGTGGCTTGTCTCTACGAGACTCGATGATATCAAGACTGCCTCGTGGTGAACCATTCTGCCAGAATTGGTATACCCCAGATGTCAGGTGAGCCCGCGGCCTCGCCCCAACGCCCTCCTCCCGACGATTCAACGCCTCGATTCGCCAACAGTATTCCTCTATCGGGCAGAAATCGACGGGACAGTCTACGTCAAAGAGGCGCCGTGTTCGATGCCACGGCCCCGCCTGGATCGTTCTCGGAACTTTCCCAGAACATCTGCCCCTCGTCACCGGATGATTCAAGAGAGGAATCTGCATCGTAGTGCATGGGTTAATACGCATCCCGAAAAATTTATACCCGGTCTGTTGCGGGAACTGCCGATTAGGCAAGATGAGGCCGCCCGAATCACTGCACGGAGGTCTCATCAATGTTCGTCGCCGATCACCATACCACCGAAGAACTCCGGGAACTCGCCCAGGACTTCAACCAGAAGCGAATCTGGCGCCGCGCCCAGGCCGTCGTCCTCGCCAAGCAGGGGCGAACCGCCACCGACATCGCGGACGCCCTTGGGTGTTCCCTCAAGGCCGTCAAGAACTGGGTCGCTCAATACAACACCGGAGGGATCGAGGCCCTCTACGAGCGACCCCGGAGCGGGCGACCGCCGCTGTTGGACCCGGCGCAATACCCCCGGTTGAAGCAACGCCTGGGCGAACCGCCTCGTCCCGAGGACGGCGTCTGCACCCTCCGGGGCCTCGACGTCCGGCAGATCCTCGGCGGCGAATTCGGTGTGTTGATGAGCCTCCAGGCCGTCTACGACCTGCTCCAGCGCCTGGGCTACAGCGGCCTGATGCCGCGACCGCAGCACGAGGACGCCAACCCCGAGGTGCAGGAGTTCTTCAAGGAGATCGTCGTCGATCAGATCGACGCCATCGCGCAGCAGCACCCGGGCCGGGAGTTGCGGATCTACTTCGAAGACGAGGCGCGGTTCGGCACGCAGGGGACGATCACGCGGGTCTGGGCCCGAAGGGGTCGCGGCCGAGGGCCGTGCGGCAGAACGGGCGGGAGTGGCTGTACGTGTTGATGGCCGTCTGCGTCAGCACGGGGGCGGCCTCGGCGCTGATCATGCCGGGATTGAACACCGGCGTACTCAACCTGTTCCTGGAGCAGTTCTCCGGCGAGTTGCCGGCAGGGGTCCACGCGGTGTTGATCTGGGACGGGGCGGGCTATCACACGGGCAACGATCTGGTCGTCCCGAGCAACGTGAGCCTGATCCCACTGCCGCCGTACTCGCCCGAGTTGAACCCGGTGGAGACCTGTGGCATTACCTGCGGCGCATCACTGGTCCAATCGGGAGTACGAGGGCTACGAGGGCCTCAAGACGGAGGCCATCCGGAGCCTCCTTGCCGTCTCAGACGCGAAGACGCTCAAAAGCATCTGCAACACCGATTACGTGCAGCAAAGGGCATAAACTTTCCGGGTTCCGTATAAGATAGTGGATATGCGAAAAATGGTAGAAGAGTTGAAAGTGAATACTCCACCGCCTGAAGGCGGTGGCGTAGCTGTTCACAGTCCGGGATTGAAAGTTGCCGCTGATGACCCTATACCGTCATCATGACCGCCCCGCTGCCCATATCCGATGAACTCTGGGCCAAGGTGCCGCCGGGCGCACAGGCGGCCATCGCCGCCGTCTTCCTGGCGATGCGGCAGCGGGTCGACGAGCTGGAAACACGGGTCCGTGACCTCGAAGCGCGGCTCAAGCTCAACTCCACGAACTCGTCCAAGCCGCCCTCGTCCGATCCGATCGGGATGAAGCGGAGACCCCCGTCCCCTCCCAGCGGGGAGAAGCGCGGCGGCCAGCCCGGGCATCGCAAGTCCCGGCGCATCTTGGTACCACCCGAGAAGGTCCGCGAGGCGTTCGACTGCAAGCCGACCGCCTGTCGCCGTTGCGGCCAGGGACTCGCCGGCGACGACCCCGCGCCCGTGATCCATCAAGTCGCCGAACCGCCCAGGATCGAGCCGGTCGTCGACGAGTATCGGCTCCATCGCCTGACCTGCCCCGCCTGTCGCGCGACGACCTGCGGCGCGTTGCCCGCGGGCGTCCCCGCCGGGTGCTTCGGCCCTTACCTCCAGGCCGTGCTGGCGATGTTCGCGGGGGCCTATCGCCTCAGCAAGCGGCAGATCCGGCAGGTGGCCGCCGACGTCTTTACGCTCCCGATCTCCACCGGGATGATCTCCAAGCTGGGACGGCGGTCGGCCGCCGCACCGGAGGCCCCCTGCAACGAACTCGCGGTCGCGGTCCATCGCGCCAAGGTGGCGAACATCGACGAGACGTCGTGGCGCGAGCGGCCCCGCAGGGCCTGGCTGTGGGCGACGGTGACCCCGCTGTTCACGGTCTTCACCGTCGCCAGGGACCGCAGCGGCGACGTCGCCAGGGCCCCGCTGGGGGGTGGAGACGGTCAGGTCGTCGGCAGCGACCGGTTCGGCGCGTATGACTGGATCATGGCGCGGTGGCGGCAGGTCTGCTGGGCGCACCTGCGCCGCGACTTTCAGGCGATGATCGACCGGGGCGGCGCCGGCGAAGGGGTCGGCCGGCGGTTGCTCGCGTTGTCGGACCGGTTGTTCCGCCACTGGCACCGGGTGCGCGATGGGGCCCTGGAGTGGGGCCCGTTCCAGGAGCGGATGAGCCGGTTGCGGCGGGAGGCCAAGCGCGCCCTGTCGGACGGGTCGCGGTGCCCGTGCGCGACGACGGCGGCGACGTGCTTCGAGGTCCTCAAGGTGGAGGAGGGGTTGCGGACGTTCGCCCGGGTCAAGGGTGTCGAGCCGACGAACAACGCGGCGGAACGGGCCCGCGCCACGCGGTGATCGGGCGTCGGATCAGCGGGGGGACCGACAGTGTGGACGGGAGCCGGTTCGTGGAGCGCATGCTGACCGTCGTCGCGACCTGCCGGCAGCGAGGTCGCAATGTCCTGGACTTCCTGACCACGTGCTTTGAAGCAGACTGTCAGGGCCAAGCTCTCCCCTCGCTTCTGCCGGTCACCACGGCCGAAATCGAAGCCGCGTAATCCCGCCTATCCCACCCTGTGAACCGCTGCGGCGGTGGCTTCGGTGTAACGGACTCAAGTCCTGTTCCGAGCCAAGCTCGGCCAAAGGGTTCCGGCCAAAGGCCGGCTCGAAGGATTCCGAGCCGAGCTCGGCTCAAAGCTCCCGGCCCGAGGCCGGCTGAAGTTACTCCGACCCACCCTCCACCCGGAAGTCGCCGCTATGACCGCGACCCTGGTTCTCGATATACGCCGCCACCACCTCGTCCGTCACGTTGCCGCTGCTGCAGCAGAAATACCCCGCGCCCACACGTGACGGCCCCAGAACTCCTTGCGGATATGCGCGAACTCCCCGAGCAGCTTGTACGCCGTCTTGCCCTTCAGCCGCTGTACCAGCCGGCTGATCGTCACCTGCGGCGGGATCGACACCAGCAGATGCACGTGGTCCTTGCTCACGTGACCCTTGATGATCAGCACGTCGCAGGTGCCGCAGATCTCGCGGATCAGGTCCCGCACGCGGGACCCCACCGCGCCCACGAGCACCGGCTTGCGGTACTTCGTCACCCACACCAGGTGCAGGTGGATCTCGAAGACGCTATGGGGGCCATGCCGGTATTCCGCCATGCGGCCCATGATACCGCCGAGGGATGCTAAAGCCGTCGCCTAAAGGCGAGGGTTTTGACCCTCCCAGCAGATGACAATAAGTGTTTTGAACAAAATTGGTTGTCCCCGGTTTGGGACAGGCTTGTCATTCGAAATCGGGACCGGAGGGGCGCGGATTCAGCGGATGGGAGCCGGCCCGGTACGGGCCCTCCCGTACAAATCCCATCCCTCGGCGGCCCGTGGCTTCCCGGTCCTGCCTGGCGAAAACCATCCGGACCCGGAGCGCCGAACGAACGGTCATGATCCTCGGAAGGCTCGCCCGACCCCATGAAAATGGGGCGGCGCTGCGTTCGACTCGCCGGGGTCCGGTCCAGGGTGTGAGGCCGATTTTGGTTTGGTGCTCCCAGCCCGAAACGAACGTGGCCCGACCTCGGCTCGACTCACGTCGAACCCGACCCTGTCGCCCCCCGACCCCGGGGGAGCACGAAGAGGAAACTGCTCCAACCCACGAGGTCATCCCGCCGGCCCGGACGCGAACCGACACGGGAGACCCGCCATGGACCTGATTCGCGCCGTGCTGCGCCGGGCTGGACGTCCACAAGAAGACCGTCGTCGCCTGCGTCCGCCGCGCCGGACCCGACGGGCCGGTCGGCCGCGAGGTGCCGCACCTACCGCACCATGACCGCCGACCTGATCGCCCTGGCCGACTGGCTCGACGCCGAGGGGGTCACGCCACGTCGCCATGGAGTCGACCGGGGTCTACTGGAAGCCGGTCTTCCACCTGCTGGAGGGCCGGTTCGAGGTCCTCCTGGTCAACGCCCACCACATCAAGCAGGTCCCGGGCCGCAAGACCGACGTCAAGGACGCCGAGTGGATCGCCCAATTGACTCCAGTACGGCCTGCTGCGGGCCAGCTTCCTCCCGCCGCCGCCGATCCGCGAGCTGCGCGACCTGACCCGCCAGCGGACCCAGCTGGTCGCGCGAGCGGGCCGCGGTGGCCAACCGCATCCACAAGGTGCTGGAGGACGCCAACATCAAGCTGGCGAGCGTGGCGACCGACGTGCTGGGGGTCTCGGGCCGGGCGATGCTCGCGGCGATCATCGACGGCCGCGACGACCCGGCCGCGCTGGCGGGGCTGGCGCGGGCGAGCCTGCGCGGCAAGGTCCCCGAGCTGACGCAGGCGTTGCGGGGCCTGGTCACGGACCACCACCGCTTCCTCCTGCGGACGCTGGTGCGGCAGATCGAGCACCTGGAGGGCCTGATCGCCGAGTACACCGCGCGGATCGAGGCGGTGGCGCCTCCCTTTCGCCGAGGCGGCGGGGCGGCTGGAGACGATCCCCGGCCTGGGCGGCCGCGCCGCGGAGGTGATCGTAGCGGAGATCGGCGTCGACATGGCGGTGTTCCCCACCGCCGGCCACCTGGCGAGTTGGGCGGGGTTGTGCCCGGGCAACGACCAGAGCGCCGGGAAGCGTCGCACCGGCAAGACGACCAAGGGGAGCCAGTGGCTGCGGACGGTGCTGGTGCAGGTCGCCTGGTCGGCCAGCCACACCAAGGGGACGATCTTCAGCGCGACGTACCGCCGGTGGGCGAAGCGGCTGGGCAAGAAGAAGGCGTTGGTGGCGCTGGGGCACAAGATCCTGGTGGTGATCTACAAGCTGCTCAAGGATCGGACCGAATACCGTGAGCGATGGGTGGCCCCGGAGCCAGGATGATGGCGACACCAGCCACGCAGAGGATTTTCAGAGGAACCGAAATCGGGGCACCGGATGAGTCGGGAGGCCGGCGCGAACGAACTCGGCGATTGGCGCGAACGAACTCGGAGGCCGGCCCGAACGAACTCGACACCCGGCGCCGAACGAACCCAAGCTCGCACGCCGGGCGAACCCGGGCCGGGGCGCCGAGCGAACCCACCGTTCACTTGCATGGTGCTTTCGACCGCAACGGATCGCCCGGCCGTCGGCCTGAACGAAACCGGATCTGCCACAGAGACCGGGTGGTCAAAGCCCTTCCAGCGCCCGGCGGTTCCGGGCGATCTGGTAGTGGCAGAGCGCGACGGCGCAGGCGTCGGCGACGTCGTGCGGCTCGGGGAGCCGGTCGAGGCCCAGCTCGGTGCGGATCGCGTGCTGCATCTGCTCCTTGGGGGCCTTGCCGCTGCCGGTGAGCGTCTTCTTGATCGCGCGGCCGCGTAGCCGAAGACCGGCAGCCCGCGCTGCGACGCCGCCAGGACGATCACCCCGCGGGCGTGCGCCATCAGGATCGCCGTCCGGGGGTGCTTGACGTGGCTGTGGACCTGCTCCAGCGCCAGGGCGACCGGCGCGAAGGCGTCGAGGATCTCGACCACCCCCTGATGGATCACGTCGAGCCGCTTGCCCATCGACCGCTCGCCGCGGGGCCGGATCACCCCCGCCTCGACCACGAACGGCCCGCGCGGGACGGCTCGACGACCGCGTACCCGGTCACGCCCAGCCCGGGGTCGATCCCCACCACCCGCCCCGCCGCCGATCGATCCTCACCCCCGGCGCGGGCCCTCGCGCGGTCGTCGCCATCTCTGTCAGGCCCTCCGTGGGCGGGAAACGCGGCGGACGAAGAGGATCGATCCGCCGATGACGCCGATGGCAGAGGGTAGGCAGAGGGCAGGAGGCGGTAGGCAGTTGGAATCCATCCCATTGCGGTCTTCAACTGCCCTCTGCCTCCTGCCTACCGCCTACTGCATCCGATCTGCGTCCATCGGCGTCATCGGCGGATCGATCCCCTTATTCTTCAACCCTCCAGGCCGTGCCGTCGGGCCGGTCTTCCAGGACGACCCCCAGCGCGGCCAGCTTGCTTCGAATCTCATCGGACAGCTTGAAGCTTTTCTCCTGCCTGAGTTGTGTACGGAGTTGCACCAGGAGGTCGAGCAGGGGGGCGGTCAGCCGGTCCTGACCCGTGGTCGGCTTCGCGACGGGGTACCGGAAGAGGCCAAGGACCTGGGTGAGCTCCTTCAACATGACCATGCCGGCGCGGTACTCGTCGAGGGCGGTCGCCGGGGCGTCGGCGTTGAGGGCGTTGGCGAAGCGGTTCAGCGCGTGGACCGTCTCGAACAGCTCGCCGATCGCGCCGCCGGTGTTGAAGTCGTCGTCCATCGCGTCGAGGAAGCGGCGACGGTGCTCGGCGACCTCCTCCAGCAGGGGCGACGCGCCGGGGTCGAACTCGGCGCGGCGCGTCGGCGCGGCGAGTTGGTAGAAGCTCGAGCCGGTCAGCCTCTCGAAGCGATCGAATCCCTTGTGGAACGCCTGGAGGCCGCGCGACAGCTCGTCGAGGCGTGACGGGCCGTAGTCGATCGGCCGGCGGTAGTGGCTGGTCAGGAGCAGGGCCCGCAGGGTGTCGGGGTCGTGCCGGCCGAGCAGGTCGCTCATCAGCACGATCGTGTCGGGGTCCGACTTGGAGATCTTGCGGCCCCCCTTCGTCAGCAGGCCGTTGTGCAGCCAGAAGGTCGCGAACGGCTTGCCGGTGTACGACTCCGACTGCACGACCTCGTTCTCGTGGTGGGGGAAGACCAGGTCGAGGCCGCCGCCGTGGATGTCGAAGTGCTCGCCGAGGAGCTTCATGCTCATGGCGGAGCACTCGATGTGCCAGCCGGGACGACCCGGGCCCCACGGGCTCGGCCACGACGGCTCGCCCGGCTTCGACGACTTCCAGAGGGCGAAGTCGCCGGGGTGCCGCTTCAAAGAGGTCGGCTCGATCCGCGCCCCGCCTGGAGCTCCTCGGGGTCGCGGTGGCTGAGCTTGCCGTAGGCGGGCGCCGGGACACGTCGAAGTAGACGTCGCCCCCGGACGGGTAGGCGAACCCCTTCGCGATCAATCCCTCGGTGATCGCCAGGATGTCGCCGATGTGCTCGGTGGCGCGGGGCAGGTGGTCGATCCCGTCCACCCCCAGGGCGCGCAGGCAGGCGAGGTAGTCCGCCGTCACCCGCTCGGCCAGCTCCTTGACGGTCGTCCCCTCCTTCTCCGCCTGGACGATCAGCTTGTCGTCCACGTCGGTGATGTTGACGACCCAGGTCACCTCGTAGCCCAGGTAGGCGAGGTATCGCTTGATCGTGTCGAAGATCACCGGCCCGACCATGTGCCCGATGTGGCTCGGCGAATAGACGGTCGGCCCGCAGACGTACATCCCCACCTTGCCGGGGGCGACCGTCTGGAACGGCTCCTTCGTCTGCGTCAGCGTGTTATAGACTCGGAGTGCCATGGTATCGGAGTGCTGAGTGCTGAGTGCTGAGTCTTGTAGGGTGGGCACCGCCCACCGTCTTCGATCCGGATTCGGATGGTGGGCGGTGCCCACCCTACGAAGGACGAATTCTCAAGAAAGACAGACCAGATTGCCTCAAGTCCTCGATAATACTTCAGGGAGAGCGAGATGATCACCGCCCCGGTGTCGTCGTGAATCTTCTCAGCACTCAGCACTCTTCACTCTTCGAAGCACTACTTCTGGTGATTAAGACGACCGCCTCGCACGCGATCGCCTCGGCCCGCCCGATCGGGCCGACGTGCTCGCCGGTCTTGGCCTTGACGTTGACGTCCGCCTCGTCGATCCGCAGGAGCCGGGCGATGTTGTCGCGGAGCCGGGGCTTGTGCGGGCCGAGCCTGGGCTCCTGGGCGTGGACGATCAGGTCGCAGTTGACCGGCGCCAGCCGGCCAGGGCGAGGCGGTCGACGACCTCGGAGAGGAGGCGCCCGCCGTCGAGGCCGCGCCATCGCGGGTCGGTGTCGGGGTAGTGCTCGCCGATGTCGCCCATCGCGGCGGCGCCGAGCAGGGCGTCGGCGACGGCGTGGAGCACGACGTCGGCGTCGGAATGCCCCTCCAGCCCGCGCGGGTGGTCGATCGCGACCCCGCCCAGGATCAGGGGACGCCCCGCGGCCAACCGATGCGTGTCGTGCCCGATCCCCACCCGCAACCCCGGACCCCCTCTCACTCCGTCACAGAGACCCGGCCGCCCGGCTCGTGCGAAGAATCCTATCCTCTCGGCAGCACCTTGGCCAGACCCGCGCCGGCTGGAGCCTCGTTCCCATTTTTCACGAGGACCCGTGTATTTTTGGGAAGGTGGGCACCACCTATGGACAAAATGACCCTGGTTTCCCGGGGTATCGGGCGGGGGGCCTCGCGCCTTGAGAAATTTTTTGTCGTGGGAAGGCCGTGTTTTGCGACAAATGGGGGGTGGGCGGTGGTTGTCGTCGGCACAACGGCTGCTTAACTTCAACCTCGTTCGCGGCACGACGGATTCCGGACCACACAGTACCGGCATCTCGGGTTGCGATGGATTCGCCAAGACGACTCTCAGATTCATCAAGGAGGTCCCATGCTGGTCCTGAGCCGCAAGCTGAACGAGAAGATCGTGATCGACGGCGGGATCGTGGTGACGGTCGTCAAGATCGACCGCAACCAGGTCCGCATCGGCATCGAGGCGCCGGGGCACGTGCCCGTCTACCGCGAGGAGATCCTCCCGGTCGCCCGGCAGGCCCGCGACGCCGAGGCGCTCGCCGTCTGCTCCTGACCGGCTCGCCCCGCCGACTTCCTCCTCGACTTTCCCCCGGTGGTGGATTAGCTTCACAAGGGTCGAACGGCCCGGACACCTTCCGCCGGTCGGGTCCCTCGTCGCGGAGAAACGTCGATGAGCGAGCACATTCCGGACGCTTCGCAGGTCCATCGGCGCGGCTTCATGCAGGCCGGCGCCGCGACAACCGCCACGGCCTTGACGATGGCCTCGGGGAGCCAAGCCGCTCCTGAGCCGGCGACGAAGCCGACGATCCCCCGCCGACCGCTGGGCAAGACCGGCGCGGACGTGACGATCCTGAACCTCGGCACCTGGCGCAGCCCGGGCTCGATCGCCTGCTCCGCTTCGCCTACGCCCACGGCATCCGCTACTACGACACGGCCGACTGCTACGGGTCGGAGCCCGCCATCGGCCGCTGGCTCCAGGCGATGCCCGAGGTCCGCAAGGAGATCTTCCTCGTCACCAAGGACCACCCGAACACGCCCCGCCAGTTGATCGCCCAGCTCGACGCGAGGCTCGCGGCGCTGCGGGTCGACTCGGTGGACCTGTTCTTCATCCACGGGATCGGCCGGGATTACGGTTACGACTCGCTCGAATGGCCCAGGGGCCGCGAGCTGAAGGAGACGATCGAGGCGATCAAGAAGTCGGGCAAGGCCCGGTTCGTCGGCTTCTCGTGCCACGACGCCCGCCGCGCCGAGTACCTCCAGGCGGCGGCCGAGGGGGGATTCGTCGACGCGATCATGCTCCAGTACACCCCCTGGCTCGACAGGGACGCCCCGCTGAACCGGGCGCTCGACGCCTGCCACAAGCGCGGCATCGGCCTGATCTCGATGAAGCAGGTCGCCGGCCACGGCGAGCTCGCCGAGGTCGCCAAGCGCATCCCGACCCTCAAGGAGAGGAAGCTGACCCCCTACCAGGGGCTGCTCCAGGCGATCTGGTCCGACGAGAGGATCAGCTCGTGCTGCGTGTCGATGCGGAACACCGACCAGATCCGCGAGGACAGCCTGGCGGCGGCGACCTTCAAGCCGATGAACCGGGCCGAGGTCGAGCGCTGCGCGACGCCTGCCTCGCCGCGCGCCCGACCCTCTGCGCCGACTGCGACGGCCGCTGCGCCCGCGCCGCCGGGACGTCCGCCGCTTTGGGCGACCTGGCCCGCCTGCTGACCTACCACGACCACCACGGCTACCGCGGCGAGGCGCGCCGGCTCTACGCCGAGATGGCCGAGGCGGATCGCGCCTGGGAGGGCGCCGACCTCGCCGCCGCGCGCGACGCCTGCCCCAATCACCTCGACTTCGCGACCCTCCTGCCGCGGGCCGCCCGCCACCTGGCCTGAGCCGCGAGGCGGCCGGGACGGCCCCGTCGCGAAACCGGCGGATCGCCAAGGGAATTCACTTGTGTTTACCGACGGCGAGTGCCATAGTACCCGATGGCGCGAAGCGTGCCGGGAACGCCCCCTCGCGATGGTCGGCCGCCGGCATGCTCCCGCCGAGGAAGGGGCGATGACGCACCGATGTTCCGTTGCGATGCGGACGCGGACGGGTTCTGAACAAGGCCAGCGATCATGGGCAAGAACATCTACGTGGGCAACCTGCCGTACGACACCACCGGCGATGACCTCGTGCAACTGTTCCAGTCCTACGGGGCGGTCACGAGCGGTCAGGTCATCATCGACAAGTTCAGTGGCCGCAGCCGTGGCTTCGGGTTCGTGGAGATGGCCAACGACGACGAGGCGCAGGCCGCCATCGACGCCCTGAACGGCACCCCCTACGGCGGCCGTCCCCTGACCGTCAACGAGGCCCGGCCCCGCGAGGAGCGCGGCGGTGGCGGAGGCGGGGGTCGCGGCGGTTACGGCGGCGGGGGCGGGAGTTACGGCGGTGGCGGCGGAGGCCGCGGCGGCTATGGCGGCGGTGGCGGAGGCCGCGGCGGCTATGGCGGCGGCGGTGGCGGCTATGGCGGCGGCTACGAGGGCGGGGGGGGCTACTAGCGGCCGATCCCTCGCGCGAGCGGGCCCTCCGACCCGTCCCTTGCCCGGATCGCGATTTCGTCTATACTGGTTGATTGCGTCCCACGACGGGGAGCCGCCGATCGGCGGCCCTTCGCTCGGGGGCGCGTCCATCGCTCGCGTGCGCGAGCGGGTTGCTTTCCGATGGAGATGGGAGGTTCGATCTGTGGTGAAGTTACGGGTCCGATCCGGCGAGTCGATCCAGGAAGCGGTCCGACGCTTCCGCAAGCTCTGTGAGCGCAGCGGGCTTCGCAAGGAGATGCGGCGCAAGGCCTATTATGAGAAGCCCAGCGAGCGCCGGCGCCGCGAGGAACTGAAGCGACTCCGCAAGGCTCGCCAGGCCGCCCGGGTCTGATCCCCTCCCGCCTCCCCGCGTCCCTCCCACCGCCCATCCAGGATCAAGGGAGGCACACATCCCCGGCTCACCACGCGGCGGCGCCGAGAAACGGCGCCCGCCCGGGTCCCTTCCGCGCCCGGCCCCTCGGAGCGAGAACGACCTCGCTCGATCCCGCCCGTCTCTCCCATTTCGCCGCAATCGGTAAAGTTACCCTCCTTGGAACCGGAGTTGCATCCGGGAGATGGTAAGATTATCCCGTGGTGAGGTCCGATCTCGGACCATGGGAAATGATCCGCGAAAGGGGGATTGGATGAAGACCACGATTGCCGCGCTCGCCGTCGCCCTCATCTCGACCTTCGCCTCGGATGCCGACGCCCAGGTGATTTTCCCGAGCGGGCCGCCGGTGGGGATGCCCGCGGCGGGCGGGTCCTCCGGAGCCACGACTTACATCCCACCCTACAGCTACTCTCTCGCCTACTATCGATATCCTTCGCAGCCCGCGCGAAGCTACGTGGGCTATGGGAATGACATCTTCCCCTTTTACGGCCGCCCTTATGGGAGCCCGAACGACCCCTGGTCCTGGACGGCGATGAGCAGCTACCCCAACGCGCTCCTCGCCCGCTATTACTACCCGCCGGTGCGGTGAGAGGCCCCGCCGGATGAGACGGGTTGCGGCCCGATCGGACCCTCGAGAGGCCCGTTGCCATCCCTCACCTCGTAGAGCGGGTGGTACCGTCGCTTCCCGATCGTGGCGACCGCCCCCGCGTGGCGGAGGCAATAGGCGACGCGCTGCGCCAGGGCGACGGGCCGCCCGATCCGCTCCGCCAGGACGCGCGTGGTGAAAGGGCTCGGGACGTCGGCCGGCAGGAGGGACCAGAGGTCTCCGGCCCCCGGAGCGAGACCGTGGCCACGACCGCGCGGAGGCGGCGGTCGGCCACGGCGAAGCCCGGCCGGCGGCGGCGGGGGATGCGGACCTCGTCGATCTCGACGGCCAGGGCCTCGACCGTCAGGTTCGGGTGCGGGAAGACGCGCACCAGGCCGATCAGGTCGTCGAACACGTCGACCAGGGCCCCTCGCTTCGGGCTGCGCCTCGCCGAGAGGTCGGCCCCGTCGGGGCGGTCGCGACGGACCACCCGCCGCGCCAGGACGACCGGCTTGACCACGCGCACGCGATGCTCGGGCAGCAGGCGGATGAGCTTCGGCCGCAAGGGCCCGAGGGGCCCGACTGCACCTCGACCAGGGCGCCGTCGGGTGCGACCGCGTCGATCCGATATCCCCGCAGGGCGACCTCCGCGCGGCCCCCGTCCTCGGGCCCGATACCGCTCCTTGAGCTGCCGGTGCAGGCTCGTCTCCACGGCCGCCTCCGGCTAGGGCCTGTCTGGTAGATCACAAACGTATACTATAGCAGGACCTTGAACGAAAGGACTGCTATGGTTCGCCGCTACGAGCTGACCGACGCCCAATTCGCCACGATCGAGGACCTCCTGCCCAAGAACGGCAAGCGCGGGCGCAGTGGAACGACCACCGCACCACCCTCGACGGCATCTTCTGGCTGCTCCACACCGGCGCCCAGTCGGCGCGAGGTGCCGGAGCGCTACGGCAAGTGGAAGAGCGTCTACGACCGCTTCCGCCGCTGGCGCAAGGACCGGACCATCGACAGCATCCTCGAGCGGCTGCACCGGAAGCTCGACGAGGCGGGCCGCATCGACCACGAGCTCTGGTGCATCGACGCCACGAGCATCCGCGCCAGTCGCTCGGCGGCCGGGGCCCGCCGCGAGGGCCCGGCGGGCGAGCCATCGGACCACGCGCTGGGCCGGAGCCGGGGCGGGTTCGGGACGAAGCTGCACCTGATCGTCGACGGCCACGGCATCCCGCTGTCGGTGTCGGCGTCGCCGGGCCAGGCGCATGAGTCGAAGCACGTCGAGCCGGTCCTGGAGGCGGTGCGCCTGCCCCGGCCCGGGCGGGGCCGCCCGCGGCGGCGGCCGCGGCGGCTGGCCGGGGACAAGGGGTACAGCTACCCGCGGGTGCGGCGGTACCTGCGGCGCCGGGGCATCGTGGCGGTGATCCCGACGCGGAAGGACCAGCGGCGCAACCCCCGCTTTGACACGCAGGTGTACCGCCGCCGCAACGTGGTGGAGCGGTGCGTGAACTGGCTGAAGGAGAGCCGCCGGCTGGGGACGCGCCACGAGAAGCTGGCGGTCCACTTCGTGGCCATGGCCAAGTGGGCCATGATCCGGCGGTGCCTGCGGCTCTTGGATTCATCAGACAGGCCCTAGCCTTGCAGGGGCTCCACCCCCAGGTCTCGGATCGTGACGAGCGCCCGGAAGTCGATCCCGCGGGCGGCGAAGGCGCCGCCGGCGCCTTCGAGGCGGTCGAGCACGGCGATGACGCGGGCGACGCGGCACCCGATCGCCTCGACGGCGGCGATCGCCTGCATCGCCGAGCCTCCGGTGGTCGCCACGTCGTCGACGATCGCCACCGTCGACCCGGGCTCGACCGGCCCCTCGACCATCTGGCCGGTCCCGTGCCCCTTGGCCTCCTTGCGGACCAGGAAGCCGCGGAGCCGCGCCGTCCCCCGCGCCCCGGCCACCGCGAGCGTCGCCCCCACGATCGGGTCGGCCCCGATCGTCATCCCCCCGACGGCCGCCACGTCGGGCAGGTCCGCCAGGAGGCCGAGCACCCCCGCCCCGATCAGGCCCGCCCCCTCCGCCGACAGGGTCACCTTGCGGCCGTCCACGTAGTAGTGCGAGGTCCGGCCACTCGCCAGCGTGAAGGTCCCCGTCCTCAAGGCATCCCGCCGCAGCAGGGCGATCAGCGCCCCCCGATCGAACTCCATCGCCATCACACGCCCATCCTCCCTTCGGGCCAACGTCCTCGGGGCCACGCCCACAAACCCTACCATCCCGACCTCGCCGACTCCAGGGCCTGAAACCCCAGGCCGTTCGACTGGGATGATCGCCTCATCCCCGCGGCCCCGACGGTGACATCCGGACGCGCCCGTTGGCTTCGTTCCGGGAAATCCCCTCGACGCGGCCCTGATCGCACCCGTCTCTAATGACACAACTCCTTACTACCAAACAGACTGTCAGTCGAAAATCGGACCTGACCGCCCGAAGTGAAATGGGCCCGCCTCGGAGCGGATCATTGGACAGAAAATGACAGTGGAATGACGCTCGAGGAGGGTCGGATGAAACCCTCTTCAGATGGACCCGCAGAGTCATGACTGGAGAAAATATTTTTCAAAAACTTTGGACACAACCTTTGCACCGTCAGGAGATCCCGTAAGATAAAACGTCAAAGACGTTCATC
The DNA here is from genome assembly GCA_963708145.1 of uncultured Planctomycetaceae bacterium. Taxonomy (GTDB): domain Bacteria; phylum Planctomycetota; class Planctomycetia; order Isosphaerales; family Isosphaeraceae. The sequence goes on from OY970189.1 coordinate 3,819,551, forward strand.
CGCCCGGGAAATCGGGCATGGTGACGGACAGGCTGTTAAAGACGCGGGACGGAGCACGGGTACTCGGCGTGGGCGTGAGGAGATCGGGCGCCGGGTGGACTCGGGAACGCCGCGGGCGACCCCGCCCGCTGGCCGGCGCTCGCGGCTCCCCTCTTCGAACGCCGGACCAAGGGAAGGCACCTCGATGCGCACCTCGCGACCGATGGGCGATCCGGACGGATTGACGAGCCTGGACAATCCCGAGACGCAAGTCCTGGACGTCCGGGAGGAACGCCGACTGATGCGGGGGCTGGCCGACTGCAAGCGGAAGCTCGCCGAGGCGCTGGCGAGGGTCGAGGGGGCCGAGGATGTCCCCGACGCCGACGACCCGCAGGCGATGGCCGCCTTCATCGCGACGTTCTACGCGGGCGACGGCCCGGCCGAGGCGCGGCTCGGCGCCATCTTCCGCCGCTATTCCGATCTGCGCAGCAAGCTCGCGATGGCCAACATGCGCCTGGTGGCGCACGTCGCCAAGCGGTTCCGCGACCGCGGCGTCTCCCACCCCGACCTGCTCCAGGAAGGCTTCTGCGGGCTGCTGGAGGCGATCGATCGATTCGACCTGTCGCACGGGACGAAGCTGGCCACCTATGCCACGTGGTGGATTCGCCAGTCGATGCAGAAGGCGGTGGCGGCCGGTGCCTATCCGGTCCGGCTCAGCCCGAGACACCTCCGGCAGCTCGCCCGGAATCAGGACGAGATCGAGCGGGGCCATCGCCCCGCGACGGGCCGGGACGAGCCGGCCCGCGCCGGCGACGGCCTCGGATCGGCCGAGATGATCCATCGCATCCACGCGGCCACCCGGCCGACCGTCTCGCTCGACGCGAAGGTGAGATCCGAGGCGAGCTTCAGCCTGATCCAGGCGATGAGCGACCCGGAGGGGGACCGGACCGACGAGGTCGATCGCGACGAGGCGATCGGCAAGCTGATGCAGGGGCTGCGGCCCCGCGAGCAGGAGGTGCTGTCGCTCCGCTACGGCCTCGGCGGCGAGCCCCGGATGTCGCTCAGCCAGGTGGGGAAGGTCCTGGAGGTCTCCAAGGAGAGGGTCCGCCAGATCCAGGACCGGGCCCTGGAGAAGCTCCGCGCCGCCTCGATGGGGGATGGGGAGTGGGGATCGGAGGATTGACGATGGCAGCACCCGTCGCGGCGATCCCCCGGCCCGCATCAAGACGGGGCCGGGGGCGGCCGATCTGAGAAGCGGTGGCCATCATGATCCCGACGAGGCCCGACCGATGCCCGCGACCGCCGTCCGGCCCGATGCGAACCGCGACCCGCTCGGGCCGTTCCTCCACTACCTGATGGCGGAGTGCGGCGTCTCGCCGAACACGCTGGCGGCCTACCGATCGGACCTCGCGCGGTTCGTCCGCTGGCGCAAGGCGCACGCCCCCGGGCCCTTGAAGGCGCTCGACGTGTCCTCCCTGGCCCGATACGTCGATCACCTGTCCGGCTCGGGGCTGGCGCCGCGCAGCGTGGGGCGACACCTGGCCAGCCTGTCCACGTTCTTCCGGTTCCTGGTCTTCGAGGGGCGGCTGTCGGAGAACGTGGCGAAATTACTGGTGGCGCCGGCGGTCTGGGATCGCCTGCCGACGGTCCTCGGCCCGGCGGCCGTCGAGCGACTGCTCACCGCCCCGAGCGCCGCGACCCGCCTGGGCCGTCGCGACCGCGCGGCGCTGGAGACGTTGTACGCGACCGGCTGTCGCGCCTCGGAGGTCGTCGGGCTGCGGCCCTCGGACCTCGACCTGTCGGCGGGGCTGGCGCGGTGCGTGGGCAAGGGGGACAAGGAGCGGATCGTCCCGCTCGGGGCGGGCGCGTGCCGGGCGCTGGCGGCGTACCTGTCCGACGACCGCCCCGCTTTGGTCGCGCGGCACCCCGAGACGGCGGTCGTCTTCGTCTCGCGGAGCGGACGGCCGCTCTCGCGGGTCGCGCTCTGGCGGATCGTCAAGGCGCACGCCGCGTCCGCCGGCCTCCGCGCGAGCGTCAGCCCGCACACGCTCCGGCACAGCTTCGCCACGCACCTGCTGGCCGGGGGCGCCGACCTCCGCGTCGTCCAGGAGATGCTGGGGCATGCGTCGATCGCCACGACCCAGATCTACACCCGCGTCGAGCTCAGTCGCCTCCGCGAGGTCCATGCGCGGTGCCATCCCCGGTCCTGATCGCGCATCCTCCCCCCTCGGTCCGCGTCAGGGCGTGGCCGAAGTGCGGCCTCTGGGCCGCGGAGGGGACGGCGGACGCGGGGGCCGGGGCGGGGGCTCCGTCTGGGCGAAGCGCTGCTTGAGCTTGCCCTGGATGAAGCCGCGGTAGCTCATCGGGTCGGTCCCCTTCGGGCTGGCGATGCCGATCCCGACGCACTGATCGATCGGGATGATGCGGACGATCTTCCGTTCCTGGTCGCCCAGCAAAGCGACGCGGGTCTCGCCGACCATCGCGGTGTCGTTCCAGTGGCAGCGGCTGGCCGTCCCGTCGGGCAGGAAGAGCATGACCTCGGCCATCCCCGCATCGCGGAGCCCCGTCCAGATTTCCGAGATGAGTACTGCCATGATGCGTGGTCCGTCCCCCCTGGGTTGATCGAGCCCCGGCCGCCCGACCGGGCGTCGGCACGGTGGCCCGCGGCCCGTCCCTTCGCGGGCCGGGCCCTCCGAGGAGAGTCTAGGTGACGACCGGCCCGCGTGCGGCGATCGGCCCCCCGGATTCGGCCGCGGGAGGGCGTCCCGAGCCGATCCGGGAGGGGGTGCGATGACGACCGGCACGCCGGAGCCGCCGGCCTGACGAGTCGAGGGCGTTCAGCCCGCGCCCTCCTCCCCGCGGGGGCCTCGGCCACGCGGTCCCGGGGGCGGCCTTCGGGCATTCCGCTCGCGAGCAATTTCGTCTTCAGCGTATCCTTGTCCTTCGCGTCCTCGCCGGTCACGGGAAGCGACTTCTCGATCGTCTTCAGGGCCTCCTGGAGGCAGGTCTTCGCGTCCGCGACGTGCCCCAGGGCCTGATGGGCTGTCCACATACCGGCCAGGGCTTCGGCCTCGATGAAGTCGACCCGGAAGAGGAAGTCGGGCTTCATCGCCCGGAGGAGGCCCCGGACGTGCCCGATGTCGCTCAGCGCATCCCGGTAGAGGCCGAGGGCGGACCCGGGCCGGGACTGGTCCCCGAGCCTGGTGGAGGCCCGCGCGCGCGACTTGTAGCAGATGGCGAGCCGATTGACATCGTCCGGCCTTCGCCGCGCCTCGAACTCCTCGATCAGGGTCGTGTAGCGTTGGCGAGACTTCGCGAAGTCCTTGGTGAGCTTCTCTTCGGCCTCGGCGAGGCCGAGCTTGGACTCCGTCCGGCCCGGTTCGAGCTGGAGGACGGTGGAGAAGGCGGTCCTCGCCATGCTGGCGGACGCCTCGCCAAGGTCTTTCATCAGGTCTTCGCCCAGGTGCTCAAGCTGGGCGGCGATTTGCGGGTGCGCCGCCCCCAGGCCAGGATGTCGCGCGTGGCGTTGGGATGCGTCATCGCCCTGGAGAACGCATGGACCGCGTCCTTCACGAGGTCCCTCTGGTCGTACTCGATCGCCAGGTAGAGCCACGCCAGGGGCCTGTCCGAGTATCGCTCGACGAGCGGGCGGAGCCCCTCGGGATGACGATTCTGGTTGATGTCGTCGACCGCGGCCAGGAACGCCCGATCCCGCTCCAGGGGAGCGCCATCCTGTAGGCGACCGCCGTCGTGAGGCCGACCAGGACGGCCCCCGCGCCGACCCAGGCGCGGTGGCGACGGCCCCAGTTGGCCAGGCGCTCGCGGCGCGACGGGTTGGCGGCGACCCGCAACGGTTGGCGGTCGATGAACCGCTGGAGGTCGTCGGCCAAAGCCAGGGCGTCGGGATATCGGCCGGCGGGCGAGAAGGCCAGGCAGCGCGCGGTGATCGCCTCCAGCGCGGGGCACGCCCGGGGGGAACGGCGAGGAGGCGTCGCGCAGCGCGGCGCGGTCGTCGAGCAGCGAGGCGATCGCCCGGTGCAGCGGCAGCGAGGGGTCGGGCGTGGCGGGGGGCTCGCCCGTCAGCAGCTCGCGCAGGACCAGCCCCAGCGAGTAGAGGTCGGCCGGGCCCCCGACGCGGTCCCAGCACGCGGGGTCGCGGAAGGCCTCGAGCTGCTCGGGGGCCATGTACGGCAGCGTGCCGCCCCGCAGCGCCGCCTCGGCCTGGTCGATTGAGTGCGGGTCGTGCGCCAGGTTGAAGTCGAGCAGCTGCGGCCCGTCGCGGGAGGCCAGCAGCACGTTGGCGGGCTTGACGTCGCGGTGCCAGATCCTCTGCGAGTGGGCGTAGCCCAGGGCGCGGGCCAGCACGGCGACGATCCAGGCGACCCCCTCGGCGAACGACCCCCGCGACGGGAAGCCGTCCCAGCCGGCGTGGTCCCCGAACGGGTCGCCGACGGCGTCGTCCTGCGCGTCCGCCTTCGCCAGCACGTCCCGGATCGCCTGCGCCCGCAGGTGCCCCGGCGCGCGGTCGATGCGGCGGATGACCTCGTCGAGCGGCAGCCCCGGCCGGTAGGGCATGCAGATGCCCCGGAGCCGCGTCTCCGACTGGAAGACGACCGAATGCACCTTGACGATGTGCGCGTGGTCGAGCCGGCCGATGATCGACGCCTCGTGGCCGCGGTCGGGCGAGACCTTCAGCGCGACCTCGCGGCCCCCCAGCGACTCGTCGCGCGCCCGGTAGACCCGCCCCGCGCCGCCGCGGCCGAGCTCCTGGAGGATCTGGAACTCCTGGAAATACTCCCCCGGCTCGGGGAACCGGGGCGGCGCCGGCTGCGGCGCGACCACCCGGCTGAGCAGCGCGTGGTACTGGAGCTGCGAGGCGAGCGAGTCGCGCCACGACGGGTAGCGGTCGCAGAACCGCGCCACGTCGGGCCGCTCGCCCTGCTCCTCCAGGAGGCAGAACTCCTCGTAGATCAGGCTGAGGGCCCGGTCCCCCTGCCGCGGAGCGCGGGGAACCGCTCCAGGTAGTCGGCGGCCGTGGGGCGCTGGCCGCGGGCGAACCGGCAGCGGAGGTCGGACTTGACCAGCGCCGCCAGGGTCGTGACCGAATCGCCGCCGCGCGACCGGCCCCAGTGGCGCTCCAGCGCGGGCTCGCCGAGCCGCCACTCCTCCTCGAAGTCCCGCACGGCGCGATCCGGACCGTCGAGGCTGGCGGAGCGGATCGAGGCGACCCCGGCTCTCATGGCTCGTCCCCCTGGTCAGGCAGTGAGTCTTGGAGGTCCTTCAGGAACCGCTGGACTTTCCGGATGTTCCACCCCGTCTTCTCGGCGATCTCGGCGGTGGAATATCCCTGGAGCTTCAGCTCGATGACGGCGCGCTCCGACTCGCTCTGCCCGGCCATGAACCGATCGCGGAGCTCGCTCTCCTGCGCGAGCTGGCTGGCGGTGGGGTCGGGGGAGGCGAGGGGGGGCGGGCCGGCCTGGGCGTGATCGTCACCGGCGATCGGGCGCTCGCGCGTCATGTCCCGCTTCAGCGTGCGGCGGCGGCGATATTCGTCGATCACCTTCTGCTCGGCCGCCTGCGCCAGGAAGACCATCAGCGAGCCCATCGACGGGAAGTCGAGCCGGTCGAGGTTGGCCGCCAGGCTCTTCATCACGTCGCTGGCGAAGTCGGTCGAGTCGTAGAGGTTGCGCAGCGGCCGGTCGAGCTTGCGCCGCACGACCCGGATGACCTTGGGGTAGCACGCGTGGAAGAGCTCTTCCCAGGCGGCCTGATCGCCGGCGCGGGCACGGGCAAAGAGGCCGGTGGAGTCTTGGTCCGACAGGTCCGGCATCGGCATCATCGGCGGCGATCCTCCCTAGTGGCGACGGGAGGAGGACCGGTTCGGCACCCATCTCGGGCGAAGCAGGGACCGAGGCGCCCTCGCCGGAATCTCCCGCCGCACCCCCCATTGTAATCGGGAGTGAGCGTGGGAGAAAGCGTGGAGTCTCATCTCCGGGCACGAAAAAGGCCGGAGGAGGGGGCGGGAACGGGTTGGGGCGGGATAATTTAGGGAGATTGCTCGGATCGAGCGAACTTTTTAACGTTAATTTTGTCGCGATCAACGACGCACCGCGCCGGCGACCGGCGCCCCGTCGCACGAGGCCGCCCGCCGTTCGGTGACGACACCCGACGCGGCCGGATCGGCCGCGGCCTCCGGACCCGCTCGGGGCCTCGGCCGGGCCCCGACCCGATCAATTAGTAGCCACCGGAGCCGCAATCCGAGCCGTAGTAGTTGTAAGCCGTGTTGTACGTGACGGCGCAGTACGGGTCGTAGTCGAAGTCGTCGGGCGTCGGGCCACCGTCGGAGGAGGCATCGCTGCTGTCGGCCTGCGAGGGGTCGCTGCCGTCGGCCTGCGAGGGATCGCTGGGGTCCGGGGCCGAGTAGTCGGCGGGCGCCGGGGCCGAATCGGGGTCGGTCGGGGCGACCGTCGAGGGGGCGATCCGGGACGACAGGATCTCCAGGCACGGGGCGAAGGCGAAGCGGCGGGTACGCATCAGCGGGCTCCTCACGGCAAGAAGGTGTCTTCGGTCCGGGGCCGGATCGGCCCCGATCGGGGGGGCCGACCTCCGGGAAAAACGCACATTAATTGATATGAGAGACTGTCGGCAGAGCCGATCCGATCCGGGCCCGGACGCACGGCGGACGGGCGGGGCCCGGCGGGCCGGTCGGCCGGCCCCGTCCCCGCGCCTCGCCCCGGCTGTCCCGCGGACCGACCCTTCGCTTCAACCCGGCGGTCCGGGCGGACTTCAGTTGAGGTGGGGCAAGGGTCGCACGAGACGCGACGGGGCGTCGAGGTCGTGGCAGGCCGCCGTACCTTGGACCGGATAGGCTCCGGGGGGGAGCAGCGCGAGGCTCGCCTGCCGGTAGAGGGGGCAAGACCTGTGCTGGTCGATTGCGAGGGGGCGGAGTTGCTCCGCGATGTCGTCGCGCCCGGCGCGTTGCGCCACGATGAAGCGGCCCAGGGGCGAGAGCGACCGATCCTTCGAGAGCAACACCGCCTCGATCGGGCCGCCCGCGGCGGACCCGCCGCTCGGCCAGCCGCACCTCGCAGCGCAGCTCGTGGCGGAGGCTGCGGATGATCAGCCGGACGCTGTCGCGATAGCGATCCGCCGACGCCGCCTGCGTCAGCTCGCTCCAGGGGTCGGCGAAGGACGGATGGCCGGGCTGCGACGCCACGAAGAGCTCCGGGTCGAGCGGGACCATCGCGTCATCGAGGTGGACCTGGTAGAGGATCGCCGCGGCGGTCCCCCAGACCCTCGACGCCGAGCATCCGTGATGCCACTGGGGACGTCGAAGGGCGTACGCCCTCTCGATCCGCAACGCAAGACTTTCGAGCTCTGCCTGGGTCGCGAACACGTTCACCTCGGCCGTGCGGACCGTTCGGAGTAGTCATCTCATCGGTCGAACCCTCGTCTCAACAATAACGGGACCGAAATTCAGGACCGGCCGCGACACTCGAAACGCAAGATTTCGAGTTTTCCTCACTCGAAACGCAAGATTTCGAGTTTTCCTCGGGCCGGGCCCCCGCGTCGGGCCCGAGCCGGCCGGCGCCGCGAGGCGCCTCGGCCCGCGGGCCCCGCCCCCGACCGCCCCGGGACGACGCACGGACACCTGGCCCGACGAACGTCCGAGGCGGGGTGGCTCCCCCAGGGGGCACAATCGAGGGCCGACCATCCCTTCCGGGCGGGCCGCCCTCGATGTGCCATCCCTGAATCCCTCAATCAATTCATTCACGGATGTAAGAAAGAAACACAGACCTAGACACCCTAGACGCCATAGAAAAACCGAGCTATGATGCCCCACATCTCCCTGCCGCCGACCGCCCGCATCGCGAGCGGGGCGTCGAAGTTGGTAGGGGGGCGGGGGCCGGGCGAGTCGCGGACTCCTCCCTTCGGCCCCCGAACGGGACGGTGAAGAGCGAAGGTGCATTAACCGGGTAGGCCGTCCATGGACAAATCCTTCCCCCATTCCGACTGGCCGACGATCAAGTCCGACCTGGCCCGTCGCGTCCGGGAGATCCGAGAAGAGTTGTATGGCGAGCACGGCGGGCCGATGCTCGCCGATGCGCTGCAACTGCCGTATCGGACCTGGAGCAACTACGAGGGGGGTTGCACCATCCCCGCGCAGTCCATCCTCCGCTTCATCGAAGTGACCGAGGCCAACCCGCATTGGCTGCTCACGGGCGAGGGGGAGAAATACCTCGCCCGTCCCCTCGGCCGCCGCTGATGGCGCGCGCGATGGCCCGTCGGGATGCCGGGCATCTCCCCCATCCTTCCCGGGCGGCCGATGCCGATCCTCGGGACGGGGGCACTCATCGGGATCAGGCGTCGTCCCAGGGGGTGATGGCAGGGTTTTCGCCCTCCGCGACCATCCCTGGTGGTCCTATGGACTCCCGCCGTCACTCTCCCCCGTCGCCGCGAAGGAGGGTCAGGCCGACGTCGACCCCCTGCCCGCCGCCGGTCTGGCGGCAGGAGACGGCCACGGTGTTCGCCCCGGGGCGGAAGAGCGCCTTCTGGGACGTCGTCCAGGGCGACGTCGCGGTAGGAGGTGAGGAAGCCCCGGGCCCGGAGGAGGGGCTTGCCGTTGACGAGGACCTCGACGTCCTCGTCGTGGAAGAGGTGGAGCGTCAGCGAGGCGTCGTCCGAGCGAGGCGGGGCAGTCGACGGTCGTCCGGAGCCAGATCGCGCCGGAATCCCAGCGGGTGTTGGCCCGGAGGGCCGGCGTGTCCGCCGGTGCCGAAGCCCGGCGGCGCCGCGCTTCCATGCGGAGTCGTCGAACCCGGGATCGGCCCAGCCGGGGCCGGGGTCGGTCGTCGTGTAGGCCCACGGGTCGGGCTGGCCCGAGCGAGTCGCCCGGCGTGATCAGGGCGACGCGCCCCGCCGCGGCGACGTCGATCGCCACCGGCGCGTCGGGCGCGACGCCGAGGTCGGCCGGGAGCGGGTCCTCGGGTGCGAGAGCACGATCGTCGGGTCGAACGGAGTACGCCCCGTCTCGGCGCCGAAAGAGCAGAGGCCGCCGGCGATGCTCGGCGTCGTCGGGCACGGCCAGGCGGATCACCAGCGGCTTGCCGGCGGCGAGGTCGGCCCGGACGGCCGTCGGGGAGCGTGCCGCCGAGCCTCGACCAGCTCGCCGTAGCTGCCGTGGTCGACCCGCGCCAGGTGCGAGAGCACGCCGCGGGCGTCGGCCGGGTCGTCGGCGCAGGTCCTCGCGGTGCGACCTCGTGGCCGTTGATCGTCGATCTGCGAGCGTCGTCGGCCACTTGCGGGCGTCGGTCTGCGGGTAGTCCTGCCGGTTCTTCCGCTCGGGCCAGTCGACCTTCTCGCCGCCCGGCCTTCGAGGCGAGCTCGAACCGGAGCGAGAGCGACTCGGCCTCGGCCTTCGACGACCGCCTCGGGCACCTTGATGCGGTACTCGAAGAAGCCCTTGCCCTGGCCGTAGACCTTGCCGGGCGGTCGGCGACCGGCCCCGACCACGACTGGCGCGCGAAGTCGCCCGGGGCGAACCGGAGGACCGCGTCGTGCCCGTCGTGCCCGGGTCGCTCGACCCGGGGCGCCGGGCTTGTCGGGCTTGACGACCACGTTGACGTAGTTGGCCGCGATCCGGCGGTTCTCCGGCGTCGCGGAGCGTCAGGTCGAGCGCGCCGACGAACGGGCCGGTCGGGCGCCTTGACCGCGATCGGCGCCGTGCGTCGGTCACGCCGTACGGCTTCCAGGTCGCCGGCGACGCTCCTGCGGCACGAGGCCATGACCTGAGGTCGCCCCGGTCGTCGAAGCCCGTCGAGCCACCAGCGCAGCTCGGGCTGGCCCGTCGCGGTCCGAGAAGTGGCTGACGAAGACCGGGACGGTGATCGTCTCGCCCGGCCTGGCGACGATCGCCGGGGGGCCGTCGTAGCCGACGAAGTCGGCCCCCTGGAGGTCGGTCGACGGTCATGTCCGGGCACGAACGCGTCGTAGCCGAACGTGCTTGGGCGTGCGGTCGTAGTTGACGAACCCGTTGTGCTCCCACTCGATGTCCGTCAGCTCGGTGTAGACGTAACCCTGGATCTTGGGCTGGCGGCGGAGGAGCGTGGTCAGGTCGCGGAAGCCCCAGGAGACGTCGCGGTCGCCGCCGCCGGCCGAGACGCCGCCGTACTCCGAGTTGATCAGCGGGGCCGTCCCCTGCTTCTGCCCGGGGCAGTAGTTGAACGCCGCTGCCGGGCTCGGTCTGCGCGACGACCTCGGCGACGTGCCGCTTCGCCCCGTCGTGGTCGTCGATGTAGAAGTGCCAGCTATTGAGGTCGGTGTTCTCGACGTGGTCGTAGTTGCACGGCGAGTTGTCCTCGACGAGCCGGGTCGGGTCGAGCTTGCGGATCTCGCCGACCATCCGCTTGACCCAGCGCCTGCGTGTCCTTGTCGGCCTTGTATTGCGGCGGGCGTGCCGAGGCCCCAGGTCTCGTTGAAGGCGACCCAGGCGACGATGCGCGGGTGGTTCCGGTCGCGGGCGACGACCTCGCGCATCGTCGCCTCCCACGCCGTCGCGGGCCCTGGGCGTTCTGCTCGCCAGGTGTTGGGCATGTCTTCGAGGATCAGCAGGCCGAGCTTGTCGGCCCAGTAGAGCCGGCGGGGCTCGTCGGGCTTGATGTGGATGCGGAGGCCGTTCAGGCCGAGCGTACTTGGCGATCTCAGGTCGCGGCGTGAGGAAGTCGTCGTCGGGGGCCGTGTAGATCCCCTTCGGGTTGAACGACTGGTCGAGCGCCGTCGCGGAGGTAGATCGGCTTGCCGTTGAGGAGGATGCGCTCGTAAGGGCGCGTCGCCGTACTTGCCGCGGGCGATCGTGCGGAGGCCGAAGTAGGTCTTGACCGAGTCGACCTTGCCGTCGGGCCCCTTCAGTTCGAGGGTCACGTCGTAGAGGTGGGGCGTCTCGGGGGTCCAGAGCTTCGGGTCGCGGACCGGTCGAGCGTCGAGCGAGCTTGCGCGGCCGCCGAGCGCGATCTCGCCGCGGTCGTGGAGCGATCGACCGTCGGCCGTCCGGCGCATGACGGTCGGGTCGTCGGACCGGACCGAGAGGGTGTACCGACCGCCGCCGGGGCACCCGCAGGCGTCGACCTCGACGGTGGCCGAGGCGGGGTCGATGCGTCGGTCTTGACCGCGAATCGCGCGATGTACGCCTTCGGCCGCGACTCCAGCCAGACCGTCTGCCAGATGCCCGAGGTCGGCGTGTACCAGCCGACCTGCTTGCCGGTCGGCAGGCTCGGGTCGGTCGGGTCGAACGCGCGGACGACGACGACGGCGGGCTTGCCGCGGCTTGATCGGCGTCGGTGACGTCGGCCTCGAACGGCGAGTAGCCCCCCTCGTGCTCGGCGACCTGCTTGCCGTTGACCCAGACGTCGGCCCGCCAGTCGACGGCCTCGAAGCGGAGCCAGACGCGGCCGTCCTTGGGGAAGTCGGCGGGGACGCGCGAACGTCCGGCGATACCAGGCGACGCTCGCGGTCCTTCGGTCTTGTGGATGCCCGACAGCTCGCTCTCCCAGGGGAACGGGACGGTGATCGTCCGGTCGAACCCGGCGGCGTCGGGCTCGGACCAGCCGGCGCCTGAGCGCCCTCGTCCTTGGGGTCGAACCGGAACTGCCAGGGGCCGTTGAGGTTGGCCCAGTGGGCGCCGGACGGCGTCGGGCCGGGGGTGCTCGGGCGCGGGATGGTGTCGTCGCCGGAGGCGGGGACCCACCCCAGCGCGAGGACGACGAACACCCGGAGGCTGCTGCGAATCATGATGGGCATGGGGCTCCGCTCCGTCCCTCGAGGACGAGGACACCGCAATGTCACCGGAATCGATCCAAGAGGGCCCCAGCCTAATCAAATCCGCGCCGGCCGGAAAGGCGCCAGGGATCGTGCGACCGCGCCCGCGGATGCCGGCCGTCCGCGACAAACCGGACCATCGGGCGTGCTCACGCCGCTCGGCGCTTGCAACCCGGCTTCGGGGGTGGTAGGAATTTGATTTGGGAGACGATGTCCCGGCATCTCGATCAGACGATCGGATGGAGGATCGCGTGGATCACTTCGTCACGCTGGACAGGCTGCCCGACGGCCTTCACTTCCCCCCCGAGTTCGCCGATCGCATCCACTTCGACCCCGACGCGCACCGGCTGGTGCATCGGGGGTTCATGAGCAAGGACGAATTCGACCGCCTCTGCGGGCTGAGCGACCACTGGGGCTATCGCCGGCAACTGGAGGAGCTCTTCCGGCTCTGCACGCCGGAGGAGTCGTCGCGCCCGCGAGGCTTGCGCCGGATGCTCGCCCCGCTGGCCAGCCTGGGCTTCTTCTGACCTCCGACTCCTCTCGCGGGCCCGCAGGCCCTCGCCTCAATAATCCCCCCCCGCGAGGCTCCGTCGGCACGATTGTCGCCAGGCCCGGAGCCGGGCGCGCATCGATTCCGCGCCGCGGGCTGGTCGGCCGACAGGTCCGTTTCCTCCTTCGGATCGGCGACGATGTCGAAGAGCAACGACTTGACCACGGCCTTGCCGCCGTCTTGCGAAGCCCGGTCGCCCTCCCGGGCCGCGTTTCCCGAGGGATCGGCGGGCCGACCGTCCTCGTCCACGTCCGCATCCGCGCCGCCCCCCCGGAGCAGGGCGACGAGCTTGTAGCGGTTGTCGATCCAGGCCGCCATGTTGCCGAACTCGAAGCCGATCGGCGCGGGACGCTCGGCCATCGTCCCCTCGATCAAAGGGCGCAGGCTGATGCCGTCGATCGGCCGCGATGCGTCGGGCGCGAGGCCGAGGTAATCGAGGACCGTGGGGAGATAGTCCGTCGTGACGCACGGCATGCTCACCGCGCGCGGTCCCTTGACGGCGGCGGGCCATTCGAGCATGCCGGGGACGCGGATGCCCCCTTCCCACAGGTCGCGCTTCCGCCCCCGGAACGGCCCGGCGGACCCCGGCGCCTGCCTGGCCTGGCCCTCGGGACCGTTGTCGGAGCAGAACCAGAGCATCGTGTCGTCGGCGATCCCGAGGTCGCGCAGCTCGCGGCGGAGCCGGCCCACCTGCTCGTCGAGCGCGGTGATGCAGCCGTAATAATGCTGCTCCTTCGGGGTCCGATCGGCATACATCCGTCGATAGACATCCCCGGCGCGGACGGGCTCGTCGGGCGCGTGGAACCAGATGGCCGCGAAGAACGGCCGCGCACCCCCGCCGCCTCCCGGATGAATGGGATCGCCCGGTCCATGATGACGCGCGAGTCGTCGCCGTCGAGGTTGTCGGCCGCGAACCGGCCGGGGCCGGTCCAGTATTTGGTCAGGAACGGCTGGTCCTTCATCGGGTCCCAGGTCGGCACGGCCTGCTCGGTGGAGAAGGAGGCGTCGAACCCGTGCAGCCAGGGGGGCGAGAACACCGAGGGGTCGCGACCGCCGCGACGGCCGTCCTTGACGTCGTTGGTGAGCGTGCCGAGATGCCACTTGCCGAAGTGCGCGGTGGCGTATCCAAGCCCCTTGAGGGCCTCCGCGGCCGTCCGTTCCTCGGTCGGCAGGCGCCGACGTTGGCGCTGAAGATCCCATAGCGGTACGGATGCCGGCCCGTCAGGCAACTCCCCCTCGTGGGCGAGCAGACCGTCGGCGCGTAGAAGCGGTCGAACCGGAGGCAGGACCGCGCCATCGCGTCGAGGTTGGGCGTCCTGATCGCCGGATGGCCGTTGTAGGCCACGTCGCCCCAGCCCATATCATCGGCCATGCAGAGGATGACGTTGGGCCGCGGCGCCTCGGCCCCCTCCAGCCTCGATATGCCGCAAGGCGCAGCCAAAAAGAGCAGCAGGACGGCGAATCTCATCGCGCTGCGCCTTCTTCGCCGCCGGCGCGGGCCGTGCGGCGTCGAAGTCCACCGGGTCGTCGAACTGCTTGCGGGCCTCGGCCAGCAGGCGCTCCAGACGCGCGCGCTGGGGGGCGAAGCGGGGGACGTCGGCGAGGTTGTCCAGCTCGTCGGGGTCGTCGCGGAGGTCGAAGAGCTGGACGTTCTTCACGCCGCCGGCATTGTACTTGATGAGCTTCCAGCGCCCGTCGCGCACCATGCGCTGGCAGTCCTTGTAGGCGCCGAAGAGCATGTCGCGCACCTTGTCTTTCTCGCCCCGGATGACCGGCAGGAGGCTCCGGCCCTCGCACTCCTCGGGCACCTTCACGCCGGCGAGGTCGCAGATGGTGGGGAAGAGGTCGAAGAGGTAGACCAGCGCCTCCGTCTGGCCGTGCGGGATGCCCGGGCCGGCGAAGATCAACGGCGGCTTGACGTGCTCGTAGAGGTTCTGCTTGCCCATCAGCCCGTGCCGCCCGCCGACCGCGAGGCCCTGGTCGCTGGAGTAGATGATCACGGTGTTGTCGGAGAAGCCGCGGTCGTCGAGCGCCTTGAGGACGCGCCCGACCTCGTAGTCCAGGTGCGAGACGGTGGCGTAGTAGTCGGCGAGGTGCCGCCGCATCTCCCCGGGCGTGCGCGGGAAAGGCGCCAGCATCTCGTCGCGGACCCTCAGCTCGCCGTTGTCGAACGGGTGCCGCGGCATGAAGTTCTTCGACAGCGAGACCGCCTCGGGGTCGTAGAGTTTCAGGAACTCGTCGGGTGCAAGCCGAGGGTCGTGCGGCACCTGCGGCGCGAGGTAGAGGAAGAACGGAGACTTGCCGTCGTGGCGCGTCCAGGAACGCGATGGCGTTGTCCGCGTGCTCGGTCGCGGAGGTCGCCGTGCGCCCCGTGGTCTCGATGTTGGTGCCGAACGCCGCGTTGCCGAACGTGCAGGCGTTGCCCGCCTTGCCGCTGTGGAAGGTCGCATAGCCGGCGTCATCGAGCAGCGCGGGGAGCACGTGGACGCCCTCGGGGACGACCTTCGCCCGGGGGTTCTTCGGGATGCGCCAGAGCGATCGGCCCGTGATCAGCATCGTGCGGCTGGGCAGGCAGACGGCGCCGATCATCGAGCCCATGCAATAGGCGTTGTCGAAGTGGAAGCCCCGCGCGACGAGCCGGTCGAGGTGCGGCGTCCGGACCTCCGGGTTCCCCAGCGCGGCGATCGTGTCCCAGGCGCTGGTCGTCGGCGAGGATCAGGACGATGTTCGGCCTCTCCGCGGCGCGGGCCTCGTCGGCCGCG
Organism: uncultured Planctomycetaceae bacterium; assembly: GCA_963708145.1. Taxonomy (GTDB): domain Bacteria; phylum Planctomycetota; class Planctomycetia; order Isosphaerales; family Isosphaeraceae. The sequence continues at coordinate 3,834,656 of OY970189.1, forward strand.
CCGACGAGCATGAGCGCGGCGAGTGCCAGGACAGATCGGGCGAGTACCAGGAGGCTCGGACGCATGATCCCTCCGATCTTCGGACGGTCGGGGACGCTCCGCCGCCCGATCACGTCCCGAGGTAGGTCGAATATCCGAACGGGCTGAGGAGCACCGGCAGATGATAATGCCGCGCCGGGTCGTCGATGTGAACGACCACGAGGATTTCGGGATAGATCCCGCGCCGGCCCTGCGCGCGGAAGTAGGCGGCCGTCTCGAAGCGGAGCCGGTAGGTCCCGGCCGCGAAGGCGGGGTCGTTCGTGGTGAAGTCGGCGATCCGGCCATCGGCGTCGGTCTCGCCGACGGCCCATCGGGACCAGCCCCCCCGGCCGTCCGGGCGCTCGATGACGACGGAGATCCCGCGCCCCGGCTGACCGAGCGAGACGTCGAGGACGTGCGTGGTGATCGGGCTCATGATCCCAGCTTCCCCAGCCGGATTCGCGTGATCTTCGCCTGCTCGGCCGCGGCGATCGCGATCTCCTCCTCCGGGCTGTTGTCGAGCCGTCCCCGGAGCAGGCCGAGCATCTCGGCGGCGGTCTTGCCGGTCGCGCACACGATGAAGATATAGCCGAACTTCTCCCGGTACGCGAGGTTCCCGCGGACCAGGTCGGCGAGGACCTCGTCCGACGCCCCCGCGACCCCCGCCTGCTCGCCGGCCGACCAATCGGCGGTCGCGGCGAACTTCGCGCGGAGCGCATCCAGGTCGCCGATCTCCGGGTGCGCGGCGAACGCCTCGAGCCAGTCGGGGCGATCGAGCCCCCACCAGGCCCGTTCGGCGGCGTCGAACAATTGGGCCTCGTCGGCGAAGGGCCGCCGCGCGACCATCGTTTCGGCCCAGCGACGCGACCCGCAGCACGTCAGGAACGCCCGGCGGGCCTCGTCGCGACCCCATGAGTTGATGCGGTCCAGGTCCACGTCAACCCTCCTCCCGGGCCGGGGCGATCACGGTGCCGGATGGCTCCCCGACGAATCGGCCGGACTCGTAGACGAGGCCCCCTCCCAGGATCGTCGCCTCGACCCGCCCGCGGAGCGAACGGCCCTCGTAGGGGGTCGCGCGGTGGCGGTGATGGAGCATCCCCGGCGCGACCGTGAACGTCGCCTCGGGGTCGAAGACGACGAGGTCGGCGGCGCGACCCGGGGCGATCTCCCCCAGCGTCCCCGCCCGCCCGATCAGCGCACCGGGCGCCCGCCCCATCCAGCGGGCCACGTCGGCGAGCGAGGACCCGCGCCGCGACGCCTCGGTCCAGACGGCCGGCAGCGCGAGCTGGAGCGACGCGATCCCGCCCCAGGCGCGGCGGAGGTCGCCGGTCTCGAAGTGCTTCAGGGAGGGCGGCGCGGGCGAGTGGTCCGAGCCGATGGTGTCGATCAGGCCCGCCCTGAGGCCCTCCCACAGCCGCTCGCGGTTCTCCCGCTCCCGGATCGGAGGGGCGCACTTGAAGCGGGTGTCGCCGTCGGGGATCTCCTCGGCGGCGAACGTCAGGTAGTGCGGGCAGGTCTCCACCGTCAGGGGCAGCCCCTCGTCGCGGGCCCTCGCGATCATCGGCAGGGCGTCGGCCGAGGACAGGTGGACGATGTGGACGCGGCAACCGGACTCGCGGCCCAGGTCGATCAGGAGACGGATCGCGGCGTGCTCCCAGGCCCTCGGCCGCGAGGCGAGATAGGCGGCATAGCTCCTCGGATCGCCGGCCGGATCGTTCGAGGGGGTCGGGCCGGGCAACTCCGCGTGGACGAGCAAGGGGAGCCCGCGTCCGGGCGACCTCGGGCATCGCGGCGCGGAGGTCCGCCTCGGCGACGTTCGGGAACTCGTCGATCCCCGAGTGGCAGAGGAACGCCTTGAAGCCGAGGACGCCCGCGTCGGCAAGTGGCCCGATCTGGTCGGCGTTGCCCGGGATGATCCCGCCGTAGAACCCGCAATGGACCCGGAGCTTGCCCTCGGCGGCGGCGCGCTTGGCCGCGAGGGCCCTGGGCGTCGTCGTGACGGGCGAGCTATTCAGCGGCATGTCGGCCAGGGTGGTGATGCCCCCGGCCGCGGCGGCGCGGGTGGCCGTCTCGAAGCCCTCCCAGTCGGCGCGGCCCGGGTCGTTGATGTGGACGTGGGCGTCGATCAGCCCCGGCAAGACCGCGAGGTCGCCGACATCGATGACCCGCGCGGTGGGCGGGATCTCCTCGGGGGCGGACACCCCGACGATAAAGTCTCCCCGGATGAGGACGGCCGCGTCGCGCACCCCATCGGGCGTGACCACGCGGCGGCTCCGCAGGGCCCACGGCCCCCCCCGGTCGAGGACGGACCAATCAACGTCCATCATCACTCCCCCCCGGCCGGATGGCCCTGGTATGCTGGCCCGATCATCGAGGCATCGAAACCGCCGAGGTCTGTCTCATGCCCGCCATCCTCGCCCAGCACGCCTACGGCAAGTCCCGCATCCGCCTGACCCGCGTGACCCGGCTCGCCGATCGCCACGAGGTCCGCGAGCTGACCGTCGACATCCAGCTCGAGGGCGACTTCGAAGCCTCGTACACGCTCGGCGACAACCGCGGGATCATCGCGACCGACACGATGAAGAATACCGTCTACGCGCTGGCGGTCGACCGGCCGGTCGCGCCGCCCGAGGGGTTCGGGATGGCGCTGGTGCGGCACTTCCTCGACGGCTTCGCGCACGTCCGGTCGGCCGCCGTCCGTCTGGTCGAGCAGCCGTGGGAACGGATCTCGGTGGACGGGCAGGGCCATCCGCACGCCTTCGTCGGCAACGGCCCCGAGCGGAGGACGTGCACGGTCACGGGCGACCGGCACGCGCTGGCGGTCGAGTCGGGGATCGACGACCTTTTGATCCTCAAGACGATGGGGTCGGCGTTCTCGGGCTTCCTCCGCGACAGGTGGACGACGCTCGCGGAGACCGCCGACCGCCTGCTCGGCACGAGCCTGACGGCGTCGTGGGCCTACGACGCGACGGAGGCCGACTGGGACCGCTGCCACCGCGACGTCCGCCGGGCGATGCTGGAGACGTTCGCCCGCCACGACAGCCTGGGCGTCCAGCAGACCTTGCACGCGATGGGAGAGGCGGCGCTCGACGCCTGCCCCGAGGTCCGCCAGATCACGCTCACGATGCCCAACAAGCATCGGCTCCTCGTCGACATGAAGCCGTTCGGGCTGGAGAACAACAACGAGGTCTTCGTCGCGACCGACGAGCCCTATGGGCTGATCACGGGGACCCTCCGCCGGGCGTGAGGTCTGCGGCGAGGTGCGCCAGGGAGAGCGCCAGGCACCTCGACGCCGCATCGGATCTGCTCAGGAGAGGCGTACTCCTCGGGCCGGTGGCTGACGCCGTCGCGGCACGGGATGAAGATCATGCCGGTCGGGGCGACCCGCGCCATGAAGAGCGCGTCGTGATAGGCGCGGCTGACGATCCGTCGCCGGGCCAGACTCAGATGCTCGCAGGCGGCCTCGATCGCGGCGATCACGCCGTCGCCCGCCCTCGCGGGGGGGTCCTGGGTAATCCTTTCGACCCGGTGCCGCAGGCCGCGACGTGCGGCAACCTTCGCGACCGCCTCCTCGATCCGGGCCAGCGCCTCGTCGCGAGGGGCGGCGTCGATGTCGCGGACGTCGACCTCCAGCGTGACGCGGGACGGGATGCCGTTGATCGCCCCGGGGTGGACGCGGCAGACGCCGGTCGTGGCGACCGAGTCGGGGCTGCGGCCCGACCGGGCGGCCTCCTCGACGGCCAGCACCACCTCGGCGGCGCCGCAGAGGGCGTCCTTCCGGTCGGGCATGAGGACCGTCCCCGCGTGGCCGCCGTCCCCCTCCAGCTCGACCCGCAGCGACGCGGGGGCCGCGATCGCCGTGACGACGCCGATGGGGACCTGCTCGCGCTCGAGGATCGGCCCCTGCTCGATGTGCAGCTCGACGAACGCCGCGTACCTCCCGGCCGGCAGCGCGACCGCACCGAGAGGGCCGGAGAACCCCGCCCCGCGACGGACCTCGTCGAGGCCCCGGCCGTCGCCATCTCGCAAGCTGGCCAGGAGGCCCGCGGCCAACGTCCCGGCCAGGGCCCGACTCCCGAGGCAGCCGACGCCGAACCGCGTCGGCTCCTCGCTGGTGAACATCAGCAGCTCGACCGGGCGGTCGGGCCGATGGCCGGCCCTCTTCAGGGCGCGGATCGCCTCGATCGCGCCGAGCACGCCGACGGTGCCGTCGAACTGGCCCGAGTGCGGGATCGCGTCGATGTGCGACCCGGTCGCGACCGCCGGCAGGTCGGGGCGGTTCCCCTCCCAGCGGGCGAACAGGTTGCCGATCGGGTCCTCGCGGACCTCCAGGCCGGCCCTCGCGCAGCAGCTCCTTGACGAGCGTCCTCGCGGCGCGGTCGGCCTCGGAGTAGACGACCCGCGTCACCTCGGGAGGCTCGGCGGAGCTCGCGATGGCGAGCGATTCGAGTTCGAAGATGAGGCGGTCGATGTCGACCGCGATCGTCGGCATGCTCATCGCTCGGGCCCCGCCATCGGGTCGCGGTTGACGTCCTTGTAGTAGAGGTAGCGCGCCGGCTGTTTTCCCATCGCGACGAACCACTGGGGGCAGTAGGGGGCCATCCAGATCGCGTCCCCCTCGCGGACGGGATACCACGAAACGCCGAGTCGATAAACCCCCTGGCCCTCCAGCATCAACAGGCCGTGCTCCATGACGTGCACCTCGACCATCGGCAGCGTCGCTCCGGGCCGGAAGGTGAAGACGTTGACGGCCAGGTCGAACGCCGGGCCGGTCGGCAGGAGGGTCCTCAGGATCGCGTCCGGGTCGCCCAGGAACGGCTGCCCGGCCACGTCCTGCTCATGGCCGAAGACCGGAGCGGGGAGCCCCGGCGCCGGGGATCGGGACATACCGTTTCTCGAACACGTTGATCCGGCTCGCCCTCGTCGCCGACAGCCCGACGCCGGAATCAGGCGGTCCGAAGGCGAACCCTCCGGGTCCGAGCGTCGTCTCGACCGTCCCGCCGCCCCGGAGCGTGACCTCACCCTCCAGGACGTAGACCACCCGCTCGACCCCCGCCGGAGCCGGCGGGCCCGATCCGCCTGCGTCCATCAGCGCGAGGTACTGCACGAAGTTCGCCCCCATCCCCGGCGCAATGAGGATGATGCCCTGCGTCCCGCGCCAGCCCGGCAACTCGGCCCGCACGAAGCTCTCGGGCGAGATCAGCGCGTGCTCGCGGCAAACGCGGCTGCGGGTCGTCCCGAATGGGTCCATAGCACTCACCTGAGTGTGGCCGTGGATTGTGTTGGAGCGATCTTCGCATAGCCACCCCAATGCGTCGGGTGGCAGGGGTTGCGGAGCAACCCCGGTCCCGATCCGCCGGGGTTGCTCCGCAACCCCTGCCACCCCGCCGGAGCATCATTCGGGCAGGGCCGGTGTCCACCAATACACGCAGGTCGCTACGAGGCACAGCAGCATGACCAGGCTAATCGAGCAAATGCCCACCCGGACTCGATTGCCCACGATAACGCGCATCAACGCCGCCGCTGGAACTGACAAGCTGAAATAGAGGGGTTCTCCCAAGTTCGCCAAGCTCTTCCCCTCCACACCGGATGATTCCATCAGGACGAGCCAAACGCTGAACGGGAGGACGAAGGCCAGCAGATCATACGGGCTCCAATGGACTCGCTTTCGTCCCAGGAAGACGATGGGAGCAGTTGAGATCGCTGCGATCCCTGCGTGCAGAATCCAAATCCACAAATAAAGGATCAGCATGGCGGAACCTCCGACGGACCTGATGCAGGTTGGGTGTTCCATTCCCGTTCCTCAACGACCTTCGCTCACCTCTTCGGACAAACCCTCCAGGAATCGGACGATCACCCCGAGCGCGACCAGGACGTCCCCCGGCAGGACGCGCTCGTCGGGGTGGTGGCTGACGCCCCCGGGACTGCGGATGAACAGCATGGCCATCCTCGTCACGCCGGCCATCACGGCGGCGTCGTGCCCCGCGCCGCTGACGAGGCGATGGGGCGGATGTCCCGCGTCGCGGACGGCCTCGGCCAGCCGGTCGGTCAACCCGGGGTCGGCCGCGACGGCGGCATGGTGCTCCGCCCGATCGACGCGGAATGACACGCCCCGACGTTCAGCGATCGCCCCAGCCCGTGCGCCGAGCTCGGCCAGCGCCGGCCTCGCGCACCTCGTCGCGAGCGTGGCGGAGATCGACGCTCAGCCGGGCCGTCCCCGGCACCACGTTGACGGCGCCCGGCGCGACGGCGATCGTGCCGACCGTCCCTCGCAGGCCGTCATGGGAGCGCGCCAGCCGTTCAACCTCCAGGCGCGAACTCGGCGGCGGCCGTCAAAGCGTCGCGGCGATGCTCCATCGGGAGCGTCCCGGCATGCCCCGCCCGGCCTTCGAACGCGACCCAGAGCCGGCTCTGGCCCGCGATCGCCTCGACGAAGCCGACCGGAGATCCCACCGCCTCCAGGACCGGGCCCTGCTCGATGTGCGGCTCCAGGTAGCCCAGGATGCGGCCGGACGGCACGGCGGCCTCCGCGATCCGCGACGGGTCGAGCCCGAAGTCGCGGAACGCGGCCTCCATCGTCGTCCCGTGTGCATCGGTGCGGCTCAGCAGGGACGGGTCGAACCGGCCGGCGATCGCCAGGCTCCCCAGGTACGGCACCCCGTAGCGGACCCCTTCCTCCTCGGAGAAGCCGATCACCCCGACGCCGAACGGCAGCCTCCGGCCCCCCAACGCCTGCACCGCCGCCACGCCCAAAAGGACGCCGAGCACCCCGTCATACTTGCCGGCGTCGGGGACCGAGTCGAGGTGCGAGCCGATCAGGAGCGTCGGCGCATCGGCGACGGCGGCCGGATAATGACCGATCAGGTTCGCCGCCGCGTCGAGATGGACGTCCATCCCGGCGTCGCGCATCCAGCCGGCCAGGCGGTCGTGGAGCCGTCGCATCGGCTCGCACAGGAAGGTGCGCGTGACCTTGCCCGGCTCCTCGCTGTAGCCTGCGACGACCTCGCAGCGGGAGAGCACCGCCTCGGCCAAGGAGGGCAGTAAAGCGTCGGCATCCCCGGAGAGGTGGGCGATTCGGGGGCCGGATTGGGTCTCTCGGGAAGCGATTCTTGACGTGCCTCCGCAACCAGGAGAAGATTGGGGAACTCTCTCCCGACGGCCTCTCACTCTCCCACGGCCCCTCGCTCTTTGCAAGTCGTCCGGCCGGGTTTTCGCCACCCCGAGCTTCACGGTGGGCCTCGGATGCGGGATCATGTGCTGCTCTCCATCAACGGCCGCCGGGTCCAGGTGACCGGCCGGTCCGTGTTCTCGTCCTTGGCCGACTTCCTCCGCCACGACCTGCATCTCGTCGGCACCAAGATCGGCTGCGCCGAGGGGGATTGCGGCGCGTGCTCCGTGCTGGTGGGACGGCCCGACGGCGACGGCCTCTCCTATCGCCCGGTCACGTCCTGCCTGCTCGCGCTCCACCAGCTCGACGGCTCGCACGTCGTGACGGTCGAGGGCCTCGGTTCGCGGGGGCCGACGCCGGTCCAGGAGGCGATGGTCGGCCACCACGCCTCGCAATGCGGCTTCTGCACGCCGGGGTTCGTCGTCGCCCTGTCCGCCATCTTCGAGGAGGGCCTTTCCCCCGACGACGAAGCCCTGAAGCGGGCCCTGACCGGCAACCTCTGCCGCTGCACGGGATACCTGCCGATCCTCGCCGCCGGCCGGTCGGTGGACCGGGCGCGCGTGCGACCGCTCTCGGATCTCTACCCGCCGGGGCCGATCGTCGAGGACTTCGCGGCCCTCGGCGGGGAATCCATCCTGATCGAGGCCGGGCCCCGGAGGGTCGGACCTTCTTCCGCCCGGCACGCCTCGATGAGGCGATCGCGTTCAAGGCGCGCGAGCCGACGGCCGCCATCGTCTCGGGGGGCACGGAGCTCGGCGTCGTCCGCAATCGGAGCGGGTCCGAGCCGAGGGTCCTGATGAGCCTGGCCGGCATCCCCGAGCTGTCTCGGATCGAGCATGAGGGCGATGTCGTCTCGATCGGCGCGAACGTGACCTGGGCCCGGCTCGAAGCGTATTCGCGCGAGGCCATGCCCGAGTTCCACGAGGTCACGCGGCTGTTCGCCTCGCCGCAGATCCGCAACGTCGCGACGCTGGTGGGCAACGTCGCGCACGCCTCGCCGATCGCCGACTCGACGACCTATCTGGTCATCACCGGCGCCGAGGTCGAGCTGGCCTCGGAAAGGGGTAAGCGACGGGTGGGGATCGAGGCGTTCCACCGGGGTTACAAACTCACCGACATCGCCCCGGACGAGATCATCACCCGCGTCGTCATCCCGCGGCCGGCCGCGGGCGAATTGGTGAAGCTCTACAAGATCTCGCGGCGGAAGGAGATGGACATCTCGACGTTCCGCGCGGGCATCCGGATCGCGACCGAGGGCAATACGATCGCGAGGGCCGCGATCGCCTGCTCGGGCGTGGCGACGACCGTCCGCCGGCTCCGGGACACCGAGGCGTTCCTCCGCGGCCGTCCGCTCACCGAGGCGACCTTCCGCGAGGCCGGCCGCCGGGCACGGGCGGAGGTCGAGCCGATCTCCGACGTCCGCGGGTCGCGCGACCACCGCTTGCAACTGGCCGAGAACATCCTGCTGAAGTTCTTCTTCGACCGCGTCGAGGGACGGTCGCGCGAGGTGGCCCATGCGTGACGGGGACGACGGCCGCGTCGGGCCGGTGCCGTCGGAGTTCGGCGCCGATGCGATCGACGTGGGACCGCGCCGCGTGCTCGGGGCGTCGGTCCCGATCGACGCGGCCCGCGAGCACGTCGCGGGCACCGCGCCGTTCATCGACGACATCCCGCCGTCGCGGAACGAGCTGCTCGTCGAGTTCGTCGGCAGCCCCGTCGCGCACGGTCAGATCCGCGAGATCGACGCGTCCGCCGCGGCCCGGGTCGAGGGGATCGCGGCCGTGCTCACCCACGCCGACGTGCCCGGCGACAACGCCTTCGGGCCGGTTCTCCACGACGAGGAATTGCTGGCCGTATCGGTGTGCTCCTACATCGGCCAGCCCGTCGTGGTGCTCGCCGGGGAAAGTCGCGCGGCGCTCCGCGAGGCGAGGGGGGCCGTGCGGCTCGTCGTCGAGGAACTGCCGCCCGTCCTGACCATCGACGAGGCGATCGCCCGCGGGCAGTTCATCGGGCCGTCGCGGAGGATCGCGAGGGGGGACGTCGAGGCCGGCTTCGCCGGGGCCGACCACGTCGTCGAGGGGACGTTCCGCACCGGGGGTCAGGACCACTTCTACCTCGAAACCCAGGCGGCGCTCGCGGTCCCGGGGGGCGGGGGGCTGATCGCCGTCCATTCCTCGACGCAGAACCCCAGCGAGGTCCAGGGGCTCGTCGCGCACTGCCTCGGGCTGCGGCAGAATCAGGTCGTGTGCATCTGCCCCCGGATGGGGGGCGGGTTCGGCGGCAAGGAGACGCAGGCCGCCCACCCGGCCATCCTCGCGGCCCTGGTCGCGCTCGAAGACGGGACGCCCGGCGCGGGTCGTCTACCCCCGGCATCTCGACATGCGCGTCACCGGCAAGAGGCACCCGTACCTCGTCCGATTCAAGGTCGGCTTCGCGGACGACGGCCGGATCACCGCGCTCGCGTCCGACTTCTTTTCCGACGGCGGCGCCTCGGCCGACCTCTCGATCGCGGTCATGGAGCGCTCGATGCTCCACGCCGAGAACGCGTACTACATTCCCCATGTCGCGATCGCGGGGACCGTCTGCCGCACGAACCTCCCCTCGAACACCGCGATGCGCGGGTTCGGCGGGCCGCAGGGGATCGCCGCGATGGAGAACGTCATCGAGGAGGTCGCCGCGCGGCTCGGGATCGACGCATTCGACGTCCGCCGGATCAACGCCTACGGACCCGGCCGCGACGTGACCCCCTACGGCCAGGTGCTGCCCAACAACACCCTGCCCACACTCCTGGACCGCCTGGCGGAGACGTCCGGATATCGCTCTCGCCGCGAGGAGGTAGAGCGGTTCAACGCCACGTCGCGGACCCACGCCAGGGGCCTCGCCTTGACCCCGGTGAAGTTCGGCATCTCGTTCACGAGGAGGACGCTCAACCAGGCCAACGCGCTGGTCAACATCTACCTCGATGGCACGGTCCAGGTCTCGACCGGCGGCACCGAGATGGGCCAGGGGCTCAACACCAAGGTCGCCCAGATCGTCGCCGACCAGTTCGCGATCCCTCTGGATGCGGTGCGGGTGATGCCGACCTCGACCGAGAAGAACAACAACACGTCGCCCACCGCGGCCTCGGCGAGCACCGACCTGAACGGCTGGGCCGCCGTACGCGGCCTGCGAGCAGATCAAGGAGAGGCTCGCCTCTGTGGCGGCCCGCCACTTCGCCGACCCGGCGGGCGGGATCGAGGAGTCTCCTGCGCACGTCCGCTTCGAGGCGGGCGACGTGCTCGACGCGCGGACGCCGACGGCGCGGCTCGGCTTCCCGGAGCTCGTCCGCATCGCCTACGAGAGGCGCGTCGACCTCGGCGCGCGCGGGTTCTACGCCACGCCCGGCGTCGACTTCAACCGCGAGACGGGCCGCGGGAACCCGTTCCTCTACTACACCAACGGCTGCGCGATGGCCGATGTCGTCATCGACCGGCTCACCGGCGAGATGAAGGTCGCCGCGGCCCACATCCTCATCGACATCGGCCGCCCGATCAACCCGGCCATCGACCGCGGGCAGGTGGTCGGCGGGTTCGTGCAGGGGCTGGGGTGGGTCACCACCGAGGAGCTGCGCCACGACGAACGGGGCGAGCTGCTGACGTGCTCGCCCTCGACCTACAAGATCCCGAGCGTCAACGACCTGCCCGGCGAGATCCGGGTCGTTTTCCACGACGACCCGGGCGGCCCTTTGAACCTGTCCGGGAGCAAGGCGGTGGGCGAGCCGCCGTTCGTGCTCGGCCTGAGCGTCTGGGCCGCCGTCAAGGACGCGCTCCGCGCCTCCGCGCCGGGGCGGGGTTCCGGGCTGAAGATCCCGGCGACCGCCGAGGAGATCCTCCGGCACCTGTCGGGAGAGAAGACAAGATTGGCCACAGAGATCACAGAGGACACCGAGAGTCAGGAAGAGGGGTCAATAAAAATATTTTAACCTCGTTCCCACGCTCCGCGTGGGAACGTCTCTGCGGACGCTCTGCGTCCGGATGGGCGACGCAGAGCGTCGGGGATGGCGTCCCCACGCGGAGCGTGGGGACGAGGGCCACGAGGGCCGCAGAGATCCATGATGAAATCATAACATAAATATAATATTGGATATTTTGATTTTCTCTCTGTGGCCCTCTGTGTCCTCCGTGGCTCAAATTCGAGGTGATTCGATGACGGAAGACGACCTGATGAAGCTGGCCGTCGAGACCGCGAGGGAGGGGATCGCGGCCGGGCAGTCGCCGTTCGGGGCGGTCATCGTCCGCGACGGCGCGGTGGTCGCGGCGACCCACAACACGGTCTGGCGCGACGGCGACCCGACGGCCCATGCCGAGGTCAACTGCATCCGCCAGGCCGCGCGGGCCCTCAAGACGATCGACCTCCGCGGCTGCACGATGTACTCGTCGTGCGAGCCCTGCCCGATGTGCCTGGCGGCGATCCACTGGTCGAAGATCGACCGCGTGGTGTATGGTGCCACCATCGCCGACGCCGCCGCGGCGGGCTTCAGCGAGCTCGACATCCCCGCCGGGCGCATGGCCGCGATGGGCCACAGCCCGCTCAGGGTCGAGGGCGGATTGCTCCGCGAGGAGTGCGCCGCGCTGTTCCCCGAGTGGAGCAAGGCGGGCCTCTCGCGGACGTACTGAACGCCGGGCGGGGCCGAGACGCGCCCCGGGGAGGCAGACATGGACGACGACCGAGGGGCCGGGTCGCTGCCCACGGAGGAGGAGGGCCTGCGCGTCCTCGGCCGTCGCATCCGGGTGGCGCTGGGCCACGAGCCGGGCGACCTGCTCCTGACCGGGGGAAGGGTCGTCGACGTGTTCACCGGGCGCGAGGGCCCGGCCGAGGTTGTCATCGCCGACGGCCGGGTCGCGGGCGTCGGCCCGTACCGCTGGACGGCCGAGAGGACGATCGCGCTGGAGGGACGGACGGTCATCCCCGGCCTGATCGACGCCCACATGCACCTGGAGAGCACGCTGCTGATCCCTCCCGAGCTGTCGCGATTGATCGTGCCGCACGGGACGACGGCCGTGATCTCCGACTCGCACGAGATCGGCAACGTGCTGGGCATCCCCGGCATCGACATGCTGGCCGAGGCCGGCGCGGGGCTGCCGCTCGACCTGTTCTTCATGGCCTCGTCGTGCGTCCCCGCGACGCGGTGGGAGGACGCCGGCGCCTCGCTCGGCCCGGCCGAAGTGGGCGAGCTGCTGACCCGGCCGCATGTCCTGGGTCTGGCCGAGGTGATGGACGTCCCGGCGGTCCTCAGGGCCGAGGCCGAGCGTCCTCGCCAAGATCCTGGCGGCGAGCCGGGCGCGGGGCGTGGTCGACGGCCACGCGCCGGCGATGTCGGGGCGCGAACTGGTCGCCTACGCGGCGGCCGGCATCCGCTCCGACCACGAATCGACGACCGCCGCCGAGGCCCGCGCCAGGGCCGCGCTCGGCATGCTCGTCCAGGTCCGCGAGGGCTCCAGCGCCCAGAACCTCGACGCGATTTTACCCCTGCTGGCCGTCGGCGCGCTCGGCGACTCGTGGTGCCTGGTCACCGACGACATCTTCCCCGACGACCTGCGCCGGCTCGGCCACCTTGATGGGCTCCTGCGGAGGCTGGTGGCCGGCGGCGTCGCCGCGCCCTCGGCCGTCCGCCATGCCACGCTCGTCCCGGCCCGCCACTACGGGCTCGACGACCGCGGCGCGGTGGTGCCCGGCTATCGGGCCGACCTGGTCGTGGTGGACGACCTGCGTGAGTTCCGCCCCCACCTGGTCCTCAAAGACGGCCGGGTCGCGGCCCGAGACGGGCACTACCTGGCCGACCACCCCGAGCCGCGCCTGGCCATCGATAACACGATCCACGCCGCGCCGATCGACGAGACGGCCTTCCGCCTCGCCCCGTCGGGCGAGACGTGCCCCGTCATCGGGGTCGTGCCGGACCAGATCCTCACGCGGTTCGAGACCCGCCCGGTCCGCGTGGTCGATGGCTGCTGGGCTTACGATGCGGCCCGCGACGTCGCCCTGATCGCGAGCATCGAGCGGCACCGCGCGACCGGGCGGATCGGCGTGGGGCTGGTCGGCGGGCTCGGGCTGGCGAGGCACGGGGCCCTGGGCTCGTCGGTGGCGCACGACTCGCACAACCTGATCGTCGCCGGGACCAACCCGCGCGACATGCTGGCCTGCGTCCGCGCCCTGGAGGAGAGCGGCGGGGGGTTCGTCGTCGCTATCGGCGGCGAGGTGCGGGCGATCCTGCCGCTGCCGGTCGCCGGCCTGCTCTCGGTCGAGCCCGCCGACGCCGTCTGCGACGGCCTGCGCGACGTCAACGAGGCCGCCCGGCGCTCGGCTGCCCGCTGGGGTCGCCGTTCGGCACGCTCTCCTTCCTCGCGCTGCCGGTCATCCCCGAGATCCGGATCACGCCCCGGGGGCTGTTCGACGTCCGCAACCAGAGGTTCGTCACGCCCTGAGCGTTCACCCCTTTTCAGGACGACGACATGGCGATGTCGAAGCGGCGGGTGGCCCGGACAACTGGTTGTCCGGGTCGCGAAGCGACGGGAGGTGTCAGGATCAGATCGGCCAGTCCGGATCGATGAAGCGCCCCCCACGACCTCTCGCGGCTCCGCCGCCCGGACAACCAGTTGTCCGGGCCACCCCGCCGCTGCAGCGCAAGGTCAGGCCATCAGAGTTGGCTCAGCAGACGATCGTATTCCGCGTGCGAGCCGATCCAGAACCACGAGATATCATCGCCCTGACGGATTCCTACCGCCCGATAGTGCAGCCCGACGCGAGCCGAGAAGATCGGGCGGGTGGGGTGAACCTGTCGAAATCGCAGGCTTGGGTGATGAGGGTCCTGCTGGAACAGCGAGTAGGCTTGCCGGGCCTGCTGGCGAACCGACTCGGGCAAGGCCCGGTACAGTTCCAAGAACTCGGGCAGCAAGGACGAGTTCATAGCTCGTCGATGTCGAGCCTCCTCGCCCGGCCCGCCTGAATCCCGGCCAGCGCCTCATCCGCCATCCTCGACAGGAGATCGGCCGACTCCGGTCGGGAGAACAGTTCCTCCCACCGCCGCTCGGCCTCGATCTCCTGGAGGATGATTGAAGCGATCGCCTCTTGATCGGACTCGGGGAGTTGCTTGGCCTTCTGGAAGGCTTGCTCCATGAGTTGCGACATGCCCTCGATTCTCCTCGGCCGTCAGACCCGCGCCCGTCTCTATCCAGTCAGCATACCCGGCCAGCCCAGCCGAGACTAGCCTCGGGCTTCGCGACGATCGGCGGGCGGGTGGCCCGGGTGGTCCTCCACCCGTGTCCTCCTTCGATCGGCCCGGAGCACTGGTGGAGGACTACCCGGGCCACCCGCCGGTCATTCCCGAGCTCCGCATCACGCCCAGGGGGCTGTTCGATGTCCGCAACCAGAGGTTCGTCACGCCCTGAGCGTTCCACCCCGCTCTGTCGCGATCCTTGCCCGGGTGGTCTTGGGTGGCAGGGGTCTCGTCTTCGAGACCCCGGCGGATCGGGGATCGAAGACCGGGGTCTCGAAGACGAGACCCCTGCCACCCGGCCGGGCCCGCGACGTTCATAAGCATCGGCGAATAGCCGGACGGCCTCCACAAGTTGTCCGGGCCACCCCGCGGCGCAGCCGCAGGAGGTCGCTCGGTCCTGTCTCGCCCGACCTCGCGTCGCTCCGCGACCCCGGTTGCACAGCAACCGGGGCCACCCGCGAAGTTCTATTCCAACGGGTCCACAACAGCGGGCGATTTCCCTTTCGCCTTCGTTGCCGAGCCGAGGTCGAGCCCGCAGTGCTTGCACCGATCGGTTGGCCAGCCGCCCCACCAGACAGTGGTGAACCGCCTCCCACACCGCGGACAAAGGAAGTTATGCAGGTCGAACAATGTGAGCAACATCCCGGGTACGCAAGCGCAGGTCGTGGGGATGAGCAACAGGAAGACGAAGACGAGGACGGGATACAGCTCCTCACCGCCGGAGCGACTGACGATGCCGAGCAGGATCAGGAAGATGAGAAAAGGGCCCGACGTAACCGAGGGTGAATCGCCAGTAGCGACGACGCAAACGTTCGTACGACCGAGCCGATCCGATCAAGGACTTCTCGTCGAAGTCGCCCATCGATTCCACCGCCTAACAACCAAGCTCAGTGGACCCGGCCGCCGAGAGAAAGCCTACGATTCACCAGCAACAACCACCCGCGGGCGGGTGGCATGCCACCCAGCCACCCGCCGATCGGGTGCAGCGCCTGGTTCGGCGAAGCGGCCCCGGTCACGATCACGGCAGCTCCTCGACCGTGATATCCGGGAAGTTGGACAATTGGTTGTCGTTGGTCAGGAAGACGTCACAGCCGGACTCGATCGCGGCGGCGAGATGAAGGGCGTCGGCCAGACCGTACCGCCTCGGCGGAGCGGGCGGGATTACCGAGTAGGTGTAGCCGCCCCGGATCGCGGCGGCCCGGTCGTGCACCGCGGCAGTCAGGCCCAGCGTCCGCAGGTTCGGTCCGTGGAAGAATCGGAAGAAGTCCGACAGCCGCTGGCCGCCGCCCGGGCCAAAGACCGGGACCAAACATTCCGCGCGGGTCAGTTCGCTGATCGCGAATCGATGGCCGGCCTGTTCGAGCGCGGCAAGATGGTTCAATGCCCGTTGCTGGTCGGCAGGATTGCCTTCGACGGCGTAGATGACGATCACGGTGTCGAGGTAGCACAGCACTCACGCCCCCCCCGGCGAGGCCCCGCGGCGCCGGCGTCCAGCTCCCGGTCTCGCTCGGCGTCCTCAGCCAGGCGCGCGTCGTCTTCGGCGAGCAGGTCTGCCGCCGATCGCCCGGGGAAACTGCGGGAGCGCTGATCGGCTGCGATCTCCCGGATCACGTCGGCCAGGCCGCGCGGTGATCGAACGGCCGCGGCGACACGGATCGTCACTCGCACGGGGCCGGGCGGCAGCCGCGGCCGGTGTGTCAGTCGGAGCTGACCGTTCGAGTCCAGCGTGGCCTCGATCGTCTCTTCGATGACATTCATGGCGGGCCCTCCTTCGAGACATCGCAGCCGGGACGGGATCGGACCGACTGCGACATGGCCCTTGTCCCCCGGGCCGCCTGACGGGTACTCGGCCGCCGGACGGGCGCATTGTCATACGCCCTCTTATCCGTATAATCCCATAGGTCCGAGTAATTATCCCAATCTCCGGTGCCTGTTGCAAGGGCTTCGCCGGCATCACACGGATTCGTCCCCTCGTCCCCACGCTCCCGCCTGGGGACGAGGTTCATCACGCCCTGAGCTCGACACCACCCCCTTATCAGGACGACGACATGGCGATGCCGAACGCGCCGGGCCCCGCGACCTTCGACGAGGCGGCCGGACTCGCGGAGGGCCCCGACAAGGCGGAGTTCATCAACCGCGACATGGCCCCGACCCGACCCGACGAGAGGACGTGGGGCACCAGGGACATCGCGGCGCTGTGGGTGTCGATGTCGGCGTGCATCCCGACCTATATGCTCGCCTCGTCTTTGATCGCCGAGGGGATGAACTGGTGGCAGGCGGTGCTCACGATCTTCCTGGGCAACGCGATCGTGCTCGTGCCGATGGTCCTCAACGCGCACGCCGGGACGAAGTACGGCATCCCGTTCCCGGTCTACTGCCGGGCGTCATTCGGCATCCGCGGTGCGAACGTCCCGGCGATGCTGCGGGCCCTGGTCGCGTGCGGCTGGTTCGGCATCCAGAGCTGGATCGGCGGCTGGGCGATCTACAAGATCCTCGCGATCGTCTTCCCCGCGTGGGAATCGCTCCCGCAGCTCGCCGGGCTCGACATCAACGCGGCGCAGCTCGGGTGCTTCCTGGCCTTCTGGGCCGTGAACATGGTGGTCATCTACCTGGGGATCGACTCGATCCGGGTGCTGCTCAACATCAAGGCCCCTCTGCTGATCGTCCTGGGCCTGGCGCTTTTGGCGTGGGCCTATCGCGAGGCGCACGGGTTCGGCCCGATGCTCGCGAAGCCCTCCGCGTTCGACCCGGGCCAGCCCAGGGCCGGGCAGTTCGGGGAGTTCTTCTTCCCGGCGCTGACCGCCATGATCGGGTTCTGGGCGACCCTCTCGCTGAACATCCCCGACTTCACCCGCTACGCCCGCTCGCAGCGCGACCAGGTGGTCGGCCAGGCGCTCGGCCTGCCGACGACGATGGGCCTGTACTCGTTCATCGGGGTGGCGGTGACCTCGGCCACCGTGGTCATCTACGGCGAGGCGATCTGGGACCCGGTCGAGGTGCTGTCGCGGTTCCGCAACCCCCTGGTGCTGAGCCTGGCGATGGTCTCGCTCTGCCTGGCGACCCTGGCGACCAACATCGCGGCCAACGTCGTCAGCCCGGCGAACGACTTCGCCCACCTCTGGCCCCGGCGGATCTCGTTCCGCACCGGGGGGCTGATCACCGGCGTGGTCGGCATCCTGATCCGGCCCTGGAAGCTGATCGCCGACCCCTCGGGCTACATCTTCGAGTGGCTCGTGGCCTATTCCTCGCTCCTCGGCGCCGTCGGCGGCGTCCTGATCGCGGATTATTTCCTGATCCGCAGGACCCGGCTCGACCTGGCGGGCCTCTATCAGAAGGATGGGCCCTACTGGTACGCCCGCGGGGTCAACCCCATCGCCCTGGTGTCGCTGGCGCTCGGGATCGCGCCCTGCGTACCGGGCTTCCTGGCGATCCTGAAAATCGCCGAGGTCTCCCGGGTCTGGATCTCGCTCTATCATTATGCCTGGTTCATCAGCTTCGCGATCTCCGCCGCCTGCTACGTCGCGCTGACGCGGGCGGCGGGCGGCCGAGTGGGGCGGCAGCCCTCTTAATATGATATCCTTGACGAGGATGATCCGGCCGACCGAGACGCCTTCCCTCCGAGGAGGACGCTTCGCCATGCCACCGGGACCGTGCCCGCAGTGCCATCACCTCCGGACGAGCGCTTCCTTCGACTATTCCGACGCGGAGCGGTTCAAGACGTTCCACGAGATCCTCAGCAGGTCCGTGAGCGACGGCGCCCTGCAGGTCGAGCGCGGGGACCTGCAATGGTCGGATCACATCGAGTGCGTGATGCGCTGCCCGGGATGCGGGGCGCGATTCCGACTGGACTGCGAGACCCTGCACGGGCGCGGTGGCCGATGGCTCCCCGAGGGCGAGGATTGACCGCGGGGAGTCCGATCCCCGACCGGGATTGCGAAACGGCCGCGCGCGGGGCCACCCCGCGCGAGCACCCCGAGGATCTCCGGGAAGTCGATTGGCAGCCCCCGGAGGGGGCGACCGTGCGTAGCCAGGGGCGACAGCCCCTGGTCCCAGGGCGAGCGCCGAAGACATCCCAGGGGCTTGCGCCCTGGCTACGCACGGTCGCCCCTCCGGGGCTGCCCGGAGGGCGATCCGGTATCACCCGGTCTCGCGAGTCACGAGGGGGTCGACGCGCCGTCGGGACGGTCGGATGCCTCGGGAATCGGGACGATTTCGGAAGAATTCCAGGACAGTCGGCGGCCCGGCCACGATAGTAACTTATTGAAGGGCGACGAAGCCCCTCCGCTCAGGGCCCGCCGACGACGGCGGCCAGCCGAGGCGACGCACGCCCCTCCCCACCGAGGCCGCACCGATGATCGCCACCCTCGACCGTCTCGACGCACGAGAGACCGACGACCCGGCCCCGACCCCCCGCCGCCGCGGCGGGGGGCCGCGGACGCCCGAAGGCCGTGCCCGCAGTGCCCGCAATAGCCTCAAGCATGGCCTGCGGGCGAAGACCCTCCTGCCCGACGACCTCGCCGCCGCCGTCGAGCGGCGCACCGCCGAGCTCGTCGAGCAGTTCGAGCCCCGCTCGCCCTACGAGTTCTGGTTGATCTGCCAGATGGCGCTGGCCTCCGCCCGCCTCGACCGCTGCGCCGAGATGTCGATCGTCGACCTCCAGCGCGGCATCGACCGCTCCGGCCCGTGCTGGGACGACGACCGCCGGGCCGCGGTCGAGGACCTCGGCGCCCGGCTCCCGAAGGACCCGGCGCGGGTGTCGCGCGCCCTGCGGCGGGTGCGCCAGGGGGCCGACTGGCTGATCGAGCGGTGGGAGGCGCTGGGCGAGATCCTCGGGACCAACGGCCGCTGGAGCGACGACCAGCGCCGGCTGGCGTTCGACCTGCTGGGGGTCCCGGCCGACCTGCGCGACGGCAGCGTCAAGGTCCCGCCCGCCGACGACGCGGAGGGCCTGGCGGCTTTGGTGTCGCGGCAGGTCGCCGACCTGCGGGTGCGCCAGGAGGACTACCTGGACGAGTCCGACGAGGCGGAGCGGGGGATGGCGGCGTGGGGGATGCCGATGGAGGAGGACCCGATCACGGCGCGGCTGCGGAAGTACGAGCGGGGCTGCCGAGGGGACCTGAACCGGGCCCTGGCCGAGCTGCGAAAGGTGCGCGAGGAGGCCACGCCGGCCGGCTCGCCGGACCGCCCGGAGCCGGAGTTGAGCCATCGTCGTCCGGTCTCGGCGGCGGCGGCCGACTACCTGGCGAAGCGGTCGCAGTCGGTGGCGCTGCCTCCTCGCGAGGCCGCCGCCGAGGCGGACGCGCCGGCTGCCACCGTCGAGGCGATGGCTCCCGCCCCCTCGCCGACGGCGACGGCGGCCCGGTCGTCGATGGTCCCGGCGGAGGCGCCCCGCAACCGTCGCGAGCGCCGCGCCGCCGAGAAAAGGGCCCGTCAGGCCGCCCGCCGCGCCGACCGCTGAGGGCGGTCGCCGCCCGGCCCGTCGCGGGCCTCCCGTCCTGCCCAACGCCGTCCCACCGCCCCCCCGGCGTTCGCCGTGTGCGGCACGGGTCGCCGTCGCGGCCCCGATCGGCCCGGACGAGGCATCCCGAGGGCCGTTCGCGACGGCCGAGGACCCCGCCGGGGCCGATCGGGCGAGCCGCCGGAATCGCGGGCGCGAACGAACTCGGCGGCGCGGCGCGAACGAACTCCGGCCCTCCCGCCCAGGGCATTTCATGCTCCGTCGAAACCCTCTGAAGCCCCGGAGGGGCGACCGTGCATAGCCAGGGGCGCAAGCCCCTGGAACGAAGCGTCATGCGGACCACGTCCCTCCCCACGATCGCCACCCCGCCCGGACCCGCTGGTCCCCGGCGGGTTCGGGCGGGGGGTGGGGCGTCGATCGCGCCAAGGGCCTTGCCCTGGGTCCAGGGGCTTGCGCCCTGGCTATGCACGGTCGCCCCTCCGGGGCTACAAAACGGCTTCCCGGATCGCCGCTCAGGACCGGCCCTGGCCCGTCTTCCAGACGGGGTCGTGGTGCGGGTCGCGGGCCGTCTCGAACCAGCGGGTCATGGTCATCTTCTGCTGGGTGTAGAACTGGACCGACTCGGTCCCCTGGATGTGCAGGTCGCCGAAGAACGACTGGTTCCAGCCGGTGAACGGGAACCACGCCATCGGCGCGGGGACGCCGACGTTGATCCCGATCATGCCGGCGTTGAAGCGCTGCTTGAACCGGCGGGCCGCCCAGCCGCTGCCGGTGAAGATCGAGGCGCCGTTGCCATACGGGCAGTCGCGGCCGATGGCGAGCGCCTCGTCGAGGGTCGTCGACGCGCGACGACCGACAGGACCGGCCCGAAGATCTCCTCGCGGGCGACCCGCATCCCGGGGCCGACCCGGTCGAGCACGCTCGGCCCGATCAGGAACCCGTCCCCCGTCGGCGCGAGCGATCGCCCGTCGAGCGCGACCTCGGCCCCTTCCTGGCGGCCGATCTCCAGGTAGCCGGCCACGCGGTCGCGGTGGTCGCGGGTGATGACCGGGCCCATGTCCACCTCGGCCCCGCTCGTCGGTCGGGCCCGACCGTCATCGCGGCCGCGATCCGGCAGAGCCGCTCGACCAGCTCGTCGCCGACGCCGCCGACCGGCAGCGCCACGCTGCCGGCCATGCACCGTTCGCCGGCGCAGCCGAAGGCCGAGACCTGGATCGCCCGGGCGGCCTGCTCCAGGTCGGCGTCGGGCATGACGATCAGATGGTTCTTCGCCCCGCCGGCCGCCTGCACCCGCTTGCCGTGGCGGGTGCCCGTCTCGTAGACGTGCTTCGCCACGGCCGTCGAGCCGACGAACGAGATCGCCCGCACCAGGGGGTGCGTCAGCAGGGCATCGACGCTTTCGCCGTCGCCGTGGACGATGTTGAAGACCCCCTCGGGCAGCCCGGCCCGCATCAGGAGGTCGCCGAGCATCACCGCCGACAGCGGCACCTTCTCCGACGGCTTCAGGACGAACGTGTTGCCGCAGGCGATCGCCACCGGGAACATCCAGAGCGGCACCATCGCCGGGAAGTTGAACGGGGTGATCCCCGCGCAGACGCCGACCGGGTGGCGGATCGTCTCGCAGTCGACGTCGCGGGCGATGTTCGGCAAGCGACTGCCCCATGATCAGGCTGGGGACGCCGCACGCGAACTCGACCACCTCGACGCCGCGGTGGACCGACGCCCTCGCCTCGGCCAGCGTCTTGCCGTGCTCTCGCGTGACAGTCCGCGCCAGCTCCTCGGCCTTCTCGACCAGGAGCTCGCGGAAGCGGAACATGACCCGGGCGCGCTCGACCACGGGCGTCTCGGCCCACGACGGCAGCGCCCCGGCCGCCGCCTGCACGGCGCGGTCGACGTCCTCGGCCGTCCCGAGCGGCACCCGCGCGATCACCCGGCCGGTCGAGGGGTTGAAGACGTCGCCGAGGCGCCCCGATCGGCTCGCCTCCCACCGGCCCCCACCAGCATCTTCACCGTCTCGGGCGCCTCGGGCCCGATCGCAGCCTGGTCATGGGTGCCTCTCCTTCCGGATGGGGATTTCGCGCATCCTACAACGCGACGCCCCGCCGAGATAGACCCCGGGATCAAGACCTGTCGCCTTGCCCGAGGCCCACAACCCCTTATGATGGAGCCGGGCCGATGGTCAAAGGGCTTCCCCATCCTCCATCCCCCGGTGTCCATCCCCTATTCGGACCTGAGTTCGAAAAGGATAGGGGTTGGGGTCGGGGGGACGGGGGTTGGGGCCGTCGCAAGACAGGACCTCCAGTCCCGCACCCCGACGCACGAGGGCCCCCATGCCGCGCATCGTCCGAGGAGGGTTGATCCAGGCCACGCTCTGCGAGCCGGCGACGTCGCCCGCCGCGCAGATCAAGAGGGCGATGGTCGACAAGCACGTCGCCCTGATCGCCGAGGCCGCCGACCAGGGGGCGCAGGTCGTCTGCTTGCAGGAGCTGTTCTACGGGCCCTACTTCTGCGCCGAGCAGAAGACGAAGTGGTACGAGATGACCGAGACGATCCCCGACGGCCCCACCACCCGCCTGATGTGCGAGGTCGCCCGGAAGCACGGCCTGGTGCTCGTCGTGCCGATCTACGAGGAGGAGCTGACCGGCGTCTACTACAACACGGCGGCGGTCATCGACGCGGACGGGCGCTACCTCGGCAAGTTCCGCAAGATGCACATCCCGCACTGCGACCCCGGCTTCTGGGAGAAGTTCTACTTCCGCCCCGGCAACCTCGGCTACCCGGTCTTCGACACGAGGGTGGGCAAGGTCGGGGTCTACATCTGCTACGACCGCCACTTCCCCGAGGGGGCCCGCTGCCTGGGGCTGAACGGCGCCGAGATCGTCTTCAACCCGTCGGCCACGGTGGCGGGGCTGTCGGAGTACCTCTGGAAGCTGGAGCAGCCGGCGCACGCGGTGGCCAACGGCTACTTCGTCGGCGCGATCAACCGCCCCGGCTACGAGGAGCCCTGGCGGATCGGCGAGTTCTACGGCCAGAGCTACTTCTGCGACCCCCGCGGCCGGATGCTCGCCGTCGGCCACCGCGACGCCGACGACGTCGTGGTCGCCGACCTCGACCTCGACCTGATCCGCGAGGTCCGCAACACCTGGCAATTCTTCCGCGACCGCCGGCCCGAGACCTACGGGTCGATCGTCCAGCCCTGACATTCCGATCGGTCAATCAGGACACGGAGGACACCGAGGGCAGGAAGTCCGATGATATAGGTAGGGCCCGGCGTGCGGATCACCCCGGGGCCTGAAGATGTTCTCGGGTGGCCCGGACAGCTTGCACGAAGGGAGGCCGGTCTTCGATCCCGCAGATTTTGAGAACCATCTGACGCGAGCCCGGATCGTATGGTCGGGCTTGAACCGCGCCGAGCGAGGCAGGGTCGATCGCCGGTGGCGTGAGATCTACGGCTCGTTCTGGTCATCCCGTGCCAAGACGGACTTCAAGGCCGAGCAGGAGTACGCGAGGTGCGACTGCCACGACTACTACGTCGGCCCGCTTCCCGGTTCGCGCGGCGGCTTAAGGCGAACCTACTCTTGCCACGGCGAGCCACTGCCGGGGATTGCCGCCTTCCCCGGACTCGAAGCCTTCGTCGCTCCGACCGACCTGTCTTGGACGATGATCTTCCACCACGAGGGGCAATTCTTCCTCGCCGAGTGGACCGACCCGAAGGAAGGGGCTGGAAGTCCCCGGAAAGCATAACGGCGGATTTATGAACGACTACTGGCAGTCCAGTAGGGTCCGCTATGCGGACCATCCCGGGTCCTATAGCGAGGCGTGACACCCCAGGCACAGTTCCCGGAGAAAGGTGATGGCCTGTATCGAGGACAAGACGGGCATCCTGATCGTCGGCCCGGTTGGCACCTTCGCCTTTGCTGGACTGACATGGTTCTTCTCCTCGCGCCGACGCCTCTTTATCCGCACCTTCGTGCCTCGCGAGGAGCTTCGTGCTCACGTTCGTTCGCTCCCGCGAGGAGACGATTTCGGGAAGGGGTTGCGGGCGATCGCCATGATCGAGTTCGTCATGGCCACCCTCTTCACGCTCGCCGCCCTGTGGTGTCACTCTTGAAGCATGAACGACACTTTCCAGGGCCCCGGCCATGAGGTTCCCCCGAGTGCAGTTCACGATCCGGCAACTGATGATCGTGGTGGGGATCGTCGGATTCGGCTTGGCCCTGGATAGAGCTATCAACGGATACTACGTCGAAGCTATCTTGTCGGGTATCCTCTTCGCCGTGCTATTCGGTCCCCCCGTCTTCATCTTCGTCGCGATCTTCGCGATACTCCACGGGGACCGTGCCCAAAAGCGCATCGAGTGACGTGCGAACGGCTTTTGACGGTCGCTTCCCTGCTCGAACCCAAATCAGTGCTTCGATCCATGTGCTCGCGAAACATCAATCCGAGGTGACACCTCAGGGAGCTCTCATGGAACCGAACGGCCCCGGATCGGCATCCGTCGCCCCGACGATCGCCCCGCCGCCGAGCCCGCACGTCCCCGCCCCGTATGATGGCCCGTCGAAGGACGAGGTCCTCGCGATGCGACGCGAGTACCTCTCGCCGGGGCTGATGACCTACTATCGCGACCCGGTGATGATCGTCGAGGGGCACATGCAGTACCTCTGGGACGAGGCGGGCAAGCAGTACCTCGACGGCTTCGCCGGCATCGTGACCGTCTCGGTGGGGCACTGCCACCCGGCGATCGTCGAGAAGGTGCGCGAGCAGGTCGGCCGGCTCCAGCACACGACGACCATCTACCTGCACCCGACGATCGCCGAGATGGGCAAGAAGCTCGCCGATCACATGCCCGAGGGGAGCGGCCTGACGGTCAGTTACTTCACCAACTCGGGGAGCGAGGCCAACGAGGTCGCCATCCTCTCGGCGAGGGAGTTCACGGGCAACGCCGAGGTGATCAGCCTGCGGAACGGCTACCACGGCGGCACGCAGGCCGCGATGGGGCTGACGGCGCACGGCACCTGGAAGTTCAAGAGCAACACCACCATCAACGTCAAGCACGCGACCCCCGGCTACTGCTACCGCTGCCCCTTCGGCCTGGAGTACCCGAGCTGCGACGTGAAGTGCGCCCGGGACGCCGAGGACCTGATCCGGTACGAGACCCCCGGCGAGGTCGCCTGCGTGATCGCCGAGCCGATCCAGGGCGTGGGCGGCGTCGTCACGCCCCCGCCCGAATACTTCCCGATCCTCTATGATGTCGTCCGCAAGCACGGCGGCCTCTGCATCGCCGACGAGGTGCAGACCGGCTTCGGCCGGACCGGCACGGCCTTCTGGGGCTTCGAGAACTGGGGCGTCGTCCCCGACCTGGTCACGATGGCCAAGGGCATCGGCAACGGCGCCCCTTTGGGGGCCTGCGTCACGAGGCCCGAGGTCGCCCGCGTGATGAAGAACCGCGTCCACTTCAACACCTTCGGCGGCAACCCCATCTCGATGACCCAGGGCCTCGCCACCCTGGAGGTCATCGACGCCGAGGGCATCCAGCAGAACGCGCTCCGCGTCGGCGCGCACCTGAAGGACCGCCTCAGGGCCCTCCAGGATCGCCACCCCCTGATCGGCGACGTCCGCGGCATGGGCCTGATGCTCGGCGTCGAGCTCGTCCGCGACCGCCAGACCAAGCAGCCCGCCACCGCCGAGACGGCCGACGTGCTGGAACTCTGCAAGGATCGCGGCCTGCTGATCGGCAAGGGGGGGCTGTACGGCAACACCCTCCGCATCAAGCCCCCCATGTGCCTGACGACCGACGACGCCGACTTCCTGGCCGATTGCCTGGACGAGGTCCTGTCGCTGGTCGAGGGCCGATCCTGAGCGGAATCCGGCGGAATTCCAGAGCGCGCCGCCCTGTTCGAACGATGATTCAGGTAAGGCCGTCGCGCGGGCGCGGCCCCGGCCACCCGGTCGCCCGGGCTGGAGGCCCCCACCGGGCCGGGCCGTCCGACGAGGGCGGTTCAGCCGCCGCTCCGGGGCGTCATGACCTCGGCGAGGACCACCCGGAAGGCGTCGGCAGAGACGCTGAACTCGCCGCGGAACGGGTTGTCCATGGCGGCGGTGAGGAAGACCAGCAGCGCGATGAAGGTCGCCAGCGCGGCGACGAGGATGGCGTGGAGCGTGAGGTTCTCGACCCAGAACAGGTACGTCAGCGCGACGGTCAGGGCCGCGCCGATCAGGACCACCGTCCAGAGCGACGCGGGCAGGCCGGTGCCGACCGCCTGGAGCCGGAGCCTCCTCTGCTCGACGACCGAGTCGAGCGAGCGCATCGCCTCGGCGTGGCCGATCTTCTCGGCCTCGCGGGCCGGCTCGAAGGCCATCATCTCATTCTCGAAGGCGTCGAGCATCCGGGTGCCGTCCTCGGGGGCGCGGCCGTCGCGGTGCGCGGGCCACTCCGTCTCGATGACGTGGCGCGTGTAGTCGCGGAGCCTCGTCTCCAGGCGCCCTCGCAACGGTTGGGGATAGCTGTCGAGGTCGCGATACAGCCCGGCGAGGCCCGCCGCCTCCTTGCCGACGAGGCCGTCGACGGCGTTGAAGTTCTCCCAGGTCGCCACCGCGATCAGGCCGAGCGCCAGCCCGTAGAAGACCCCCACCCCCGCGAAGATGTAGCTGACGACGTCGTTGTGCTCCGGGGACGCCTTCAGCATCCGCCGCGCCAGGGGCCGGCTGGCGAACAGCCCGGCCAGCGAGACCGCCCCGAACACCACGACGATCAGGGCCCGAGCTGCCAGTTCGGGTAGTCGTAGATCCAGTATATCGTCATGCGATGAGGCTCCCGAACACCCGCGGATCAGGCGTGCTCCGGCGGCCCGATCTTCGCGACCCGGCCGGCGGCGAGCAGGCGCCGGTACTCGGCCCACGACATCGGCGGCCTGCCGGTGTCCACCTCTCGCATCGCGATGCACCCCTCGACCGGGCAGACCAGGCTGCACATGTTGCAGCCGACGCAGGCGTCCTCTTTGATCGTGAACACGTTGACCACGCCCCCCCCGCGCCCGGCATGACCTCGACGCCCCCCGAGCGGACCACCTGCGCCGGGTGTCCGTTGCGGAGGGCGAAGTCGTCCGCGGCGACCCTGTCCCAGCGGATCGACTGGTGGCAGCCGTCCTCGCACGCGATGTAGCAGAGGCCGCAGTGGATGCACTTGTCCTGGTCGATCTCGGCGACGACCTTGTGGTTCAGGTCGAGCTCGCCCCACGGCCTGATCCGGGGCGCCGAGAGGCCGACGAGGTCGCCGACCCTCGCGAACCCCTTGTCGCGCATCCACCCCTCCAGGCCGCTGACCAGCCCGTCGATGATCCGGAACCCGTAGTGCATGACCGCCGTGCAGACCTGCACCGAGCTGGCGCCGAGCAGGAAGAACTCGGCGGCGTCCTGCCACGCCTGGATGCCGCCGATGCCGCTGATAGGCACCGTGATTTGCGGGTCGTTGGCGACCGCCGCCACCATGTTCAGCGCGATCGGCTTGACCGCCGGCCCGCAGTAGCCGCCGTGGCTGCCCAGCCCGGCGACCGTCGGCCTGGGGGCCAGCGTGTCCAGGTCGATGCCCATGATCGAGTTGATCGTGTTGATCAGGGACACCGCGTCGGCCCCGCCCTCGACCGCCGCGCGGGCGATCGCCGCGATGTCGGTGACGTTCGGCGTCAGCTTGACCATCACCGGGACCGTCGCGACCTCCTTGACCCATGCGGTGATCATGCAAGTATAGTCGGGGACCTGGCCGACCGCCGACCCCATCCCTCGCTCGCTCATGCCGTGCGGGCAGCCGAAGTTCAGCTCGATCCCGTCGGCGCCGGCGTCCTGCGTCTTCCGGGTGATCTCGTGCCAGGCTTCCCTTTTCGACTCGACCATCAGCGACACGAACAGAGCATGCCCCGGGTGCGCCTTCTTGACCCGCGCGATCTCCTTCAGGTTGACGTCGAGCGGGCGGTCGGTGATCAGCTCGATGTTGTTCAGGCCCATGACCTTCCTGGTCTCGAAGTCGACGGCCCCGTAGCGCGACGAGACGTTGACGATCGGCTCGTCGGCGAGCGTCTTCCAGACGGCGCCGCCCCAGCCGGCGTCGAACGCGCGGCGCACCTGGTACTCCGAATTGGTGGGCGGGGCGGAGGCCAGCCAGAACGGGTTGATCGCCTTCACGCCGCAGAACTCGATGCTCAGGTCGGGCACGGTAGGGCCTCGGGATGGGACGCGGAGGGACGCGGAGGGGGCGGATCAAGACGGATCGGATCGGCGGCCGTCCGCTCCATCCGCGTCCCTCCGCGTTCCATTCTCCTGCGGTCGCAGCATCCGGTCGATGCCGAGCGCCGCGACCTTGCCGTCCTGGACGGCGTCGACGACCTCTCCGCCGTTGCGGAGGCAGTCGCCGCCCGCGAACAGGAGGGGGATCGTGGTCGCGCCGGTGCGAGGATCGACCGCGATCCGCCCGCCGCGGTGCTCCAGCCCCGGCAGCGCCTCGATCAGGTCAAGCAATGGCTCCTGGCCGAGCGCCTTGACGACCATGTCGGCCGGCAGGACGAAGTTCGAGCCGGGGATCGTCCTCGGCGCGCTGCGGCGAGGGCCCGGGTCGAGCGGGTCGGTGCGGACGAACTCGACGCCCCGCGCGATGCCCCCCTCGCCGACGACGCGCACCGGCTGCGCGAACCACTCGAACCGGACGCCGTCGGCCTTGGCCAATCCATACTCGTAGGAGAACGCGGACATCGCCGCCTCGCCTCGGCGGTAGGCGATCGTCACCCGATCGGCCCCCAGCCGCACGGCGGCCGTCGCCACGTCGATCGCCGTGTTCCCCGCGCCGAGGACCAGCACGTCGCGGCCGACCTCGCACGCCTCGAAGGGCATCTCGTGCGTCTGGAAGATGAATTCGAGAGACTCCCAGACCCCGGCCAGGTCTTCGCCCTCGATGCCCAGGGGCGCCGTCCGTCCGAGTCCGATGCCGAGGAACACGGCATCATACTCATCGAGCATCGCGATGACCTCGTCGGCCGCGACGCGATGGTTCAGGCGGATGTCGATGCCGATCGATCGGATCATCTCGATCTCGGCCAGGGCGAACTCGGTCGAGATCTTGTACGCGGCGATCCCGAGCGTATCGAGCCCTCCGGGCACGCCGCGGGCCTCGAACACGACCACGTCATGCCCGAGCCTCCGCAGTTCATGGGCGCACGACAGCCCGGCCGGTCCCGAGCCGACGACCGCGACCCTCTTCCCCGACGGCGGCCCCGGCTCGAAGAAGCGGACGCCCCGCTCGGCCGCGGCGTCGGTGGCGTACCGTTGCAGGCGGCCGATCTGCACCGGGGCCTTCATCAGCATGTGATCGACGCACGCCCCCTCGCAGAGCACCTCGGTCGGGCAGGCCCGCGCAACTCCCGCCGAAGACGTTCGCCCCGAGGATCGTCCGCGCCGCTCCGAGGTCGTCGCGATGGAGGATCTGGCGGATGAATTTGGGCACGTCGATGTGCGTGGGGCACGCCCGGGTGCAGGGGGCGTCGAAGCAGAAGAGGCACCGCGCGGCCTCGACCAGCGCCTCGTCGCGCGCCAAAGGGGGCGGCACGTCGGCGAACCGCTCGATCAACTCCTCTCGCGTCCGCCGCTCTCCGGCCTTCGGCATCAGGGACCTCCCGATGAGACCATAGCACGAATCCGGGACGGCGATCGAGGCATCCTTCAGCGCCAGTCGAACACAACTCGATTGATCGATGACTCCGGCTGGCGGATCGTCTTGAGGACGTTCCCGTCCAGGTCCACGATCTCGATACGGGTATTGTAGCCCGAATCGTCGGGCAATCGCTCGATGACGTGCACCGCGATCGCCCGGCCGTCGGGCGACCAGCAGGCGCTCCTCGCCTGCGGGCCATCCGCTTCCCGCTCGAAGAACCGGCGCGGTGCCCCGCCATCGACGTCCAGCGCCAGGAGGGCGGTGTCCTTGATGGTGCGGGCCTGGTCGACCCGGTGGAAGTGGACGCAGAGGACCTTCCGCCCGTCGGGCGAGAACCGCCCGCGCATGATCTCTCCCCCAAGGTCCGGCACGGGACGGGTTGCAGCCAGGAGCGTACGCGTGCCGGTCCCGTCGGGGTCCATCAGGAGGAGCGGCTGCTGGGTGTTCGTGCGGTATCGCGTGAGTCCTGAGTGGGTCAGCAGGAGGCCGCCGGGGGACCAGTCGAGGATGAATTCGGTCGAGGGGACCCGCGCCTTCTCCTCGCGCGAGCCGTCGGCGGCCAGGCGCCGGAGCTCGTGTGGCCCGTCCCGCGGGACCACCGTCAGGAAGATCTCCCTGGAATCGGGCGACCAGCAGGGACTTCCCGGCTTCTCGAAGACGCGAAATGCCCCTTCTTCGCCGGACGTGGGATAGATCCAAAGGCCCGGGTCGACGACCCCCCGACCATCCCGGCTCACGGCCAGGCGGCTCCCCTCGGGGGAGACGCGCGCCGACACGTCCGTCTCTGGGGCGATCTTCCGCCAGGTGCCATCGTTGGTGTCGATGGCGACGATCCCGCGCAGCGGGTCGTCGCGGTCGCGGCTGGACAGATAGATGTGTCCCGGGAACTGGGCAGGTGCCGCTTGGCCCGGCTCGGGCCGCTCCTGGGCGGGCGCCTCGATCGGCAACGAGGCGAGCGCGAGCCATCCCGTTAGAGCAAGGGTCGCGAACCCGGCAAACCCGCGTCGGGACGCGGTCGGGATGGGTCGGATCGAACTAGCGATCATCGGTGGGCCTCCAGCGGTTCGGTCAGCGCCAGTCGATCACGCGGTAGGGGGACAATGGCAGGTTGATCGTCTTGAGCACATTCCCCTCCGTGTCCAGCAATTCGACGTGGGTCTTGATCCGCTCGATCCGCCTCTCGGCCGGCCCTTCCATGACGAGGACGGCGATCGCCTTGCCGTCGGGCGACCAGCCGAAGGTGTCGGAGAAGTCCTCCCCCTCCTTCACGTAGAATCGGCGGATCGGACGGCCGTCGAGGTCGAGCAACAGGAGGGCCGTGCTCAGGATCACGCTCGGCCGGGCACCTTCCAGATAGACCTCGTGGTCGAACAGGACCTTCCGGCCGTCGGGCGAGAATCGTGGGCTGGACCACCAGAGCCGGCCCCCGAATTCGGGCAGGGGATTGGAGACGGGGACGAGCGGACGCCTGCCGGTCCCGTCCGGGTGCATCAGGAAGAACGGCCGCTCGGGACCTTGCCCGAACGTGAAGCTCAGGACCCACTGGCCATCGGGGGACCAATCGACGAGCCGTTCCGTCGAGGGGATCGGCACCCGCTCCTCACGAGAGCCGTCGGCGGCCACCCGCCAGGTTTCGGATTTGCCCTCGGGGGACACCTTCGACACGAGGATCGTCTTGCCATCCGGAGACCAGCAGGGTTGGCCCACCTTCTCGGAGGCGCGGAAGGGCCCCTGGCCCTCCCCGTCGGAAGTTGGGTAGATCCACAGGCCCGGGTCCGGCGCCCGTTGGTGTTCCGGGATACGGCCAGGCGGGTGCCGTCGGGCGAGACCCTCGCGGAGTTGGTCGGCTCGTCGGCGACCTTCCGCCACGTCCCCTCGTCGGGATCGAGGACGAAGATCCCGCGGGTCGAGGCCTCACGGTGAAAGCCCAGGAGATAGATTCGCCCCGAGAACTTCGCGCGGCCCTCGGCCGGCTCGCGGCGCTCCTGGGCGGTCGACGCGGCCGGGATCGCCGCTAGCGCAAGCAACACCGTGGCGAACCGTCGGCGCGATGAGGCGAGGGGACCTCTGGCGAAGGGAGGGATCATCGTCGTGCCTCGTGTGAGACGGGCTATCCGGTCATATTCCCCTGGAATTCCCGGGATTCGGTCAGCGCCAGTCGATCAGCTCGCCGAAGTACCGCACGGGCTCCGGCACGGCGACCGTCCCGAGCAGGCGGCCGTCCAGGTCCACCAGCTCGACGCGATAACCAGCCAGCATTCCCGCATTCCTCTCGGAGCGGACCACGGCGACGGCCCGGCCGTCGGGCGACCAGCAAGCGCCGCGGGTCATCTCGCCCCGATCGCGTTCCAGGAATTGTCGCGGAGGGCCGCCCCCGGCGTCCAGCATGAGGAGTCTGGAACCCATCACCATTCCCCCCGCGGGCTTCGGGGCGCCTTCGACGGGGACGGGCCTTTCGATGATAACGCGGTCCAGGATCGCATGGCGTCCGTCGGGAGAAAGCCGGGCACGGAGCCCGTTCACCTTCTCGGACTTGGCCACGGAGGATGGCAGGAGCGTGCGCTCGCCGGTCCCGTCGGGATGGACCAGGGAGAGTTGAACCTCCCGATAGTCTCCGCGCGCGGTCAGCAGCCAGGGGCCTTCGGGCGACCAGTCGAGGGCCTGGTCCGTCGCCGGGATCGGCAGCCTCTCCTCGCGAGAGCCGTCGTCTTCGATGCGCCAGTGCTCTTTCTCCTCCCGCGTGATGAAGACCGTCAGGAGGATCGACTTGCCGTCCGGGGCCCAGCAGGGATACCCCCGCCGTTCGGAGATCCGGACCGGCCCTTCCCCGCCCGAGGTCGGATAGATCCACAGGCCCGGGTCCACGTCCTGGGCGGCGTATCGGCCCACGGCCAGGCGGGTGCCGTCGGGCGAGACGCTCGCCCTCTGATTTTCCATACTCCCGTTGATGACCTTCCGCCAGCTCCCATCATTGGGGTCGAGGGCGATGACCCCGCGCTCGTGCTGCGGGGTCAGCCGGGGATAGGTCTCGATGAAGATCCGCCCCGGGAACTTCGGACGTGCTGCCTGGCCCGGTTCGCGGCCCTCCTGGGCGGTCGCCAGGGTCGGGATCGCCGCGAGCGCGAGCCATCCACCTAAAGCCAGCGTCGCGAAAGGGACGAAGGCCCATATCCTCGCGAGGAGGGCGCCCCCTCGTTCCCACACTCCGCGTGGGGATGCCGGCCGGGACGCTCTGCGTCCCCACGCTCGGGATTCCGCGACGCGGAGCGTCGAAGACGGCATTCCCACGCGGAGCGTGGGAACGAGGATCGACGAGGCGAGGGTATCTCCGACAAAGGAAGGGATCATCGATGTGCCTCGTGTGTGAGAGCGCGGCTCAAGCTTCCAGCGAACCCGCCCGCGCCGGGGGAGCCAGCGGCCCCAGCCCGACTCGCCGATGAACTGGTAATCCTCGACGATCTTCCGGCCGCGGCTGAACGTCGTGTGGGCGAAGCCGGAGAGGGGCCAGCCCTGGTAGGGGCTCCAGTCGGCGTGGGTCTCCATCGCGGCGTGATCGACCTCGACGGTGCGCTCGGGGTCGATCAGGACGAGGTCGGCGTCGCTCCCCTCGGCGATGACCCCCTTGCGAGGGTAGAGGCCCATCACCTTCGCCGGGTTGGTGCAGCACTTGGCCACGAACTGCTCGGGGGTGAGCCGGCCGGCCTTGACGCCGTGGGTGAAGACGATCGGCAGGAGCGTCTCCAGGCCGGGTAGGCCCATCGGGATCTTGGTCCAGTCGCCCTCCCAGCGGGCCTTCTGCTCGCGGGTGAAGGTGCAGGTGTCGGTCGAGATCACGCAGACCTCGCCGTCGCGGAGGCCGCGCCAGAGGCGCTCCTGGTCGGCCTTCGTCTTGACCTGCGGGCAGCAGGCGAACAGGTGGCCGTCGGGGCCGTGGAAGACGGAGTCGTCCAGGACGAGGTACTGGGCGCAGGTCTCGGCGTAGACGTCCACGCCGCGCGCCGCGCGGCCTTGACGATGTCGGTCCCCTGCGCGGTCGACATGTGGACGATGTAGAGACGGCCGCCGGTCGCCTCGGCCCAGGTGATCGCGCGCTGGATCGCCTCGGCCTCGATGAAGTTGGGCCGGGTCATCGGGTGGAGGCGGGCGCCGTATTGCCTCATCTGCTCGGGGGTGTGGTGGCGGGCGATCAGCTCGTCAAGCACGCGGGGCGACTCGGCGTGGACCAGCAGCATCGCGCCGAGCGACCGGCAGCGCTCCAGGGTGTTGAAGATGGCGCGGTCGTCGGCCTGCCAGCCCTCCGAGGCGTAGATCATGAACTCCTTGAAGGTCGGGCAGCCCTTCTTGACCATCGCCTCCATCTCGGGGCCGTGGCGGTCCCAGTTGGTGATGGCCATGTGGAAGGCGTAGTCGACGCACGCCTTCGGCGCGGCGCGGGCCATCCAGTTGCGGAAGGCGTCTTCCAGGGTCTCCTGGCCGTAGGGGATGGCGAAGTCGATGACGGTCGTCACCCCTCCGCGGGCCGCGGCGCGGGTGCCGGTGCGCCAGTCGTCGCTGGAGACGGTGCCGCAGAAGGGTAACTCAAGATGGACGTGGACGTCGACGCCCCCCGGGATCAGGAGCTTGCCCGAGGCGTCGAGGACCGTCGCCCCGTCGCGCGATAGTTTCGGGCCGACCGCGGCGATCGTCTCGCCCCGGATGGCAACGTCGGCCACCTCGCGCCCGCTCGCGCCGAGCACCGTCGCGCCGGCGATCACCAGGTCGTAGGACATGCGACGATCCTCGTGCGAAGGTCGGTCGCCCCGTCGCATCGCGAGCCGGCCGCGACCTTGGCGTCGCACTCGCCTGAAGGGGATTTTAAAAGAAGTTACAGGTGCCAACAAGCGTCGCGGCCCGGGATGCGGGGTCGGTCGTCCCATCGGGGCGGGTGGATCGGTCGGCCTCGGGGCATTGTCATCCCGGGTACAATAGCAACACGATCCCGCCCGCGAGGCATCCCCCGACCCGGAACCTGCCCCGATGTCCGAGCCCGACGCCGAGCGCACGACCCTTCGTCCTCCCGCGACTTCTCCGACCCCGACCTCTTCGGCCCCGCGACGAAGGGGCACGACCCCTATGCCGTGCTGCGGCTGGCCGACGTCCGCCGGTTCATGCTGGGGGCGATGGCGGCCGAGGTCGGCGGCCAGATGCAGGGCGTGGCCGTCGGCTGGGAGCTGCTACGAGCGCACCGGGTCGAAGATGGCGCTGGGGCTGGTCGGTCTGGTCCAGTTCCTGCCGGTCCTGCTGCTGGCGCTGCCGGCCGGCCACGCGGCCGACCGCTTCAGCCGGAAGCACCAGTGGCTCGGGCCCAGGCGCTGATGGGCGTGGCGTCGCTCGGCCTGGCGGCGCTGTCGTGGTCGCGGGGGCCGATCGGGCTGATCTACGCCTGCCTGCTGATGGCCGGCACGGCGCACGCCCTGATCATGCCGGCGCGGTGGGCCCTGCTGCCCGAGCTGGTGCCGACCGAGCAGGTCACCGCCGCCATCACCTGGAACAGCAGCGGCTGGCAGATCGCCTCGGTGGCCGGCCCGGCGCTGGGCGGGGCGGTGATCGCCCGCACGCACGGGGCCACCGCCGCTTATGTGCTCGACGCGCTGTTCTCGATCCTCGTCGTCGTGCTGATCCTGCCGCTGCGGCCCCGGTCGAAGCCGCGCGAGGTCGAGCCGATGTCGCTCCGCACCCTGCTGGCGGGGATCGGCTTCGTGAGGCGGTCCGGGCTGATCCTGGCGACGATCACGCTCGACCTGTTCGCGGTCCTGCTGGGCGGGGCGACGATGCTCCTGCCGGTCTTCGCCAAGGACATCCTCCACGTCGGGCCGACCGGCCTGGGCTGGCTCCGCGCGGCGCCGTCGATCGGGGCGTTCCTGATGGCTTTGGCGCTGGCGCATCGGCCCCCGATGCGGCATGCCGGCCGGGCGCTGCTCTGGGCGGTCCTCGGGTTCGGCGCCGCGACGATCGTCTTCGGCCTCTCGACCGACCCCCGGCTGTCGTTCCTGATGCTCCTGCTGACCGGCGCGCTGGACAACATCAGCGTCGTGGTGCGGGGGACGCTCGTGCAGGTGCTCACGCCCGACGCGATGCGGGGCCGGGTGTCGGCGGTCAACGCCATCTTCATCGGCTCGTCGAACGAGCTCGGCGGCTTCGAGTCGGGCGTGACGGCGCAGCTGTTCGGGCCGGTCGCGTCGGTCGTCGGCGGGGGGATCGGCACGATCCTGGTCGTCGCGGCCGTGGCTCTGATCTGGCCGCAGGTCCGCCGCCTCGGCTCGCTGCACGACGCGGGCCGGGCCGAGGCCGTCCCCCCGAGGTCCGGTCGGCCGAGCCTCGGCGAGGCGACATAACCCGGTCAATTGGACTTCGGATCACATCACTGGGTGGCTGGGGTCTCGTCTTCGAGACCCCGGTCGTGGGCCGGTGCGCCGGGGTCTCGAAGACGAGACCCCAGCCACCTGGCCGCGATGCCGATCATCGCGGGGGCCAGGGCTCGCCGCTCGGGAGCCGGGGCGGAGGAGGCTCCGGCACCGGGCCCAGCAGGTATCCCAGGGCGGCGCGGACCTGGGCGGGGTCGGTCGTCGTCCCGTGTTCGGGCCGGTCGAGGAGGTCCGTGGGATAGAACCCGATCATGAAGTCCTCGGACAGGCCCGGCACCGCGATCCGCCCGAAGGCGCGGCGGATCGCCTCGCGGCCGATGCCGAGGCGGGCGGCCACCCGCTCGGCGCGGTCGAGCCGGATCAGGCATTGCCGCTGGTAGTCGGCCCGCTCCGAGGCGAGGAAGAGCGCGAGCGGGCGATCCAGCGGCCGGGCCGGGGTCTGCTTCCGCCCCGAGGCCGTCATCGGGAAGACCTGGCCGACGAGGAACCGCTGCGCCCCAGGCCGATGGACCAGCAGCAGGAACGCCACGAGGCCGAGGCACGCCAGGGCGCCGCCGCGGGTCAGCGGCGCGGGGCCCCGACAGGGGAGGGGACGGTCCGGCCCACCAGCCGATCGCCAGCAGGACGGCCCCGACGTGCGGGATCACGTGATACCAGCCGACCGATCGCAGGCTGTCGTAGGTCAGGTAGCCGCGGAACGTGTAGGCCATCGCGTAGCTGAAGGCGACCAGCACCGCTCCCGCGGCTTCGAGGGGGGTGGGGCGGATCGTCCCTCGCCGACGGGACCAGGCCCAGAGGCCGACGAGCGCCAGGCAGAGGACGACCGCCTGGGCCGCGCCGGTCTCGGCGTCGAGGCCGAGGTTCCCCAGGATCAGCACCTCGACGATCGCCTGCGCCGTGTACCCCGGCGCCCGGTCGGGGCGGATCGCCTCCGAGATCCGGCGGCCGTGGACGTTCTCGGACGTGAAGATCTGACGGGCGCCGAGCGTGAGGAAGACCGAGGCGACCAGGACGGTCGCGGCCAGCGGCAGCGCCGCGGCCTTGCGGCACCGCGGGCGGCCGTCGGCCCAGAGATAGGCCGCGCCCACCGGCCCGGCCGCGTATCCTCCCGTCCAGAACCCCGGCGCCGCCATCGCCGCCATCGCCGCCACGGCCAATCGCCAGGCGCCCGACGCGCGCCGCCAGCCCTGGAGCGCCAGGAGCATGGCGAGGATGCCGAGCCCCGCCCAGAGGGTCTGGCCCGCCGAGTACCAGACCACCGCCGGCTCGACGACCGTCGTGACCCCCAGCGCCGCCATCGCGACCAGGCCGAGGGCCCGGTCGTGCGTCTCGCGCGCGACGAGCCGGCCGCCCGCGACCATCACCGGCACCAGCGCGGCATACGTCGCCGCGCCGATCACCGCCGGCAGGTGCGCCAGGTCCCCCGAGGCCCGGGCCAGCACGCAGGTCCAGGCGCGGAACCACGGGACCACGTGCGAGAAATGCGGGACCGCCAGGCTCGCGAGCGTCCGCGCCCAGGTCCGCGAATGGGCGATGTAGACCATGTCGTCGTCGCGCAGCCAGAAGTTGCGGAGCGCATCGCTCATCAGCCACGCCGGCGCGACGCAGATCATCGCGCCGATCGCCACGCCGACACCTCGCCAGGCCGGTCGGGCGAACCAGGCCATCGGATCGATGCGATTCCCTGGTTTCATGGCTGCGTCGCGGATGTCCCGGGCCTCGGGGCCCGATCCGGCCGCGCGTCCCGCCCGCGGCGCAACAGCTCGTCCTTGACCACCGCGCCCCCCTTCATCACGAAACCGACCTTCTCCAGCGCGCGGACGTCGCGGAGCGGGTCGGAGGTGACGGCGATCAGGTCGGCGAAGCGGCCGGGGGCGATGCGGCCGACGTCGGCCGGGCGGCCGAGCAGCTCGGCGGCGTCGGCGGTGGCCGAGCGGACGGCCCGCGCGGGGGTCAGGCCGTACCGGACCATCAGCGCGAACTGCCGGGCGTTGTCGCCGTGGGGGTACACCCCGGCGTCGGTGCCGAAGGCGATCCGCACGCCCGCCGCGACGCACCGGGCGAAGTTGTCGCGCTGGACCTGGCCGATCTTTCGCTCCTTCTCCAGCAACTCCTCGGGCAGGCCGAGCGCGCGGCCCTGGCTCAGGAGGAAGTCGTCGTTGTAGATGTCGGAGACGAGCCAGGTGCCGCGCTCGACCATCAGCCGGATGCCCTCGTCGTCGATCAGGCTGCCGTGCTCGATCGAGTCGACCCCGGCGATCACGGCGTTCTTGATCCCCGCGCCCGTGCGCGTGGGCCGCGACCTTGCGGCCGGCCGCGTGCGCCTCCTCGACCAGGGCGCGGAGCTCCTCGACCGAATACTGCGGCGCACCGGGCTCGTCGCCCCGCGACATCACGCCGCCGGAGGCCATCACCTTGATCACGTCCGCGCCGTACTTCAGGTGCGCGCGGACGGCGTGCCGGACCTGGTCCACGCCGTCGGCGATCCGGAAGTCGCGCTCCTCGGGGAACATCATCATCCGGACCTGCGGCGCGTAGCGGTTCAGGTCGCCGTGCCCCCCGGTGATCGAGATCCCCGGCCCGCTCGCCACGACGCGAGGGCCCGGGATGAACCCCTCGGCGATCGCGTCGCGCAGGTCGACCGCCAGGAACGGCGGCGAGCCGAGGTCGCGCACCGTGGTGAACCCGGCCTCGAGCGTCGTCCTCGCGTTCACGACGGCCGCGAAGCCCCTCTTGAACGGCGTGTTCTTGAACTTGTCGATCTCCCCGAACGAGTCGGCCCGCGAGCCGAGGTGCGTGTGGCAGTCGATCAGGCCGGGCAGGACCGTCGCGCCCGACAGGTCGATCACCTCGGCCCGCTCCGGGACCGTCACCTCCGACGGCCCGCCGACGGCCTTGATCCGGCCCCCCTCGGTCACGATCACCCGGTCGGCCCGCGACTCGTCCCCCGTGCCGTCGAACAGCCGCCCCGCGCGGATGCACACGACCTTCGGCGCGGCGGGCGTCTCCTCCGATCCGTGCGCGGCCCCGGCGAACGTCGGCAGCATCAGGGCGAGGATGACAGTGGGGCGGTTCAAGTAGCCCCGGAGGGGCGGCCGTGCGTAGCCCAGGGCGACAGCCCTGGGACGGAAGCCCGCCGCCGCAAACCCCTCCCCTGCGGTCTCGGGCCCCTGGTCCGACCGGGTCGCGGCCCGGTCGGACCAGGGGCAATCTTCGCGGCCACTCCGCTCGGGGCCCGACCCAGGGCTGTCGCCCTGGGCTACGCACGGTCGCCCCTCCGGGGCTGCAAAAGACGCGGACATTCCGTCACTCCTTCAGCGGCGGATAGAGCACATAGCCCGGCACGGCGACGGGGACCTTGAAGATGCTCTTGCCCGCGGTGACGAAGAGCGTCTTGCGGTCGGGCCCGCCGAAGGCGAGGTTGGTGATGACGTCCTCGGGGATGGCGATGCGGCCGAGCAGCTTGCCCTCGGGCGCGATCACGTAGATGCCGGGGGGGACGTCGGCCGTCTCGCCCGAGTTGCGCGGGGTCGCGATCCCGGCGGCGACCCAGAGGTTGCCCTTCGTGTCGAGCCGCATCCCGTCGCCGCCGCGGCCCTTGCCGAAGTCGAAGACGAGGCGACGGCCCGACAGGCTGCCGTCGTCGGTGACGTCGAACGCCCAGACCTTGCGGTTGCCGCCGGGCCGCGAGTTGCTGTCGACGACGTAGAGGGTGCGGGCGTCGGGGGTGATCGCGATCCCGTTGGGCCGGTCGACCTCGGGCTGTCCCAGCACGCGGGCGACGCGGTTGCCGTCGGGGTCGATCCGGTAGACCCCCTCGACGCCCATCTCCAACTGGCTGCGATCCTCGCCGTAGTAGGGGTCGGTGAACCAGACGCGGCCCCTGGTGTCGACGCAGGCGTCGTTGGGGGCGTTGTACCGCTTCCCCTCGTAGCGGTTGGTCAGGACGATGGTCTCTCCCGTCGTCGGGTCGGTGCGGACGACCCTGCGGCGCCCGCCGGGGCCCTGCTCGCCCCCCTCGCAACTGATCAGACGGCCGAGGGCGTCGAAGGTGTTGCCGTTGGTCCGGCCGCTGTCCTCGCGGAAGACCGAGACCAGCCCCTCGGGCGAGAGGCGAAGGATGCGGTTGCCGGTCAGGTCGCTGAACAGGAGGTTGCCGACGCTGTCGACGGCCGGGCCTTCGAGGAAGCTCGTCCGCGCGATGACCGTGGTCGTGGCGTCGGGGGGGAGCAGGTCGGCTCGGGGCCCCACCGCCTTGAGATCGGGGGCGTCGGCGGCCCGGAGCGGGGCGAGGGGGGCGGCGAGGAGGGCCGCGAATCCCAGGGTCATCAACCGCGTCGTCATGGCATCGTCTCCCTCCCGGCGGTCGGGCCGGCGACGCGCCGGGCCGACCAGGCCACGCCATTGTCGCGGCCCCCGGCCGGCAACACAACTCCCGCGGAGGACGGCCCGGTCGGGTTCAGCGCCCGTTGCCCCTCGCGTATGATGGGGATGCCCGGAGCGGGAGGCAGTCGGCCAGGTTCGTCGATGCACGGCACGGGACCGGAGCGGCATGATGGCCACGATCTCATCACCACGGCCGGACGCGACCCCCGAGGTCGTCTACCCCGACAGCGACGGCCAGCCGATGTCCGACAACACGCGGCAATTCCGCTGGATCGTGACCATCCAGGGGGGCTCGATGCGCTCTTCGCCGACGACCCGAACGTGTTCGTCGCGGGCGACCTCCTCTGGTATCCCGTCGAGGGCGATGCCACGATCCGCACCGCCCCCGACGTGATGGTCGTCTTCGGCCGCCCCAAGGGGGACCGCGGCTCGTACATGCAGTGGCGCGAGGGCGGCATCGCCCCGCAGGTCGTCTTTGAGGTTCGTCTCGCCCGGCAACCGGCCGATGGAGATCACGCGGAAGCTCGGGTTCTACCAGCGCTACGGGGTCGAGGAGTGCTACCTCTACGACCCCGACCCCGCGGATAGCGACCTGAGCGGCTGGCATGTCGCGGACGGGGCCTGGCGGGTGATCCCCTCCATGCGAGGCTGGATCAGCCCGAGACTCGGCGTGCGGTTCGACCTCGAAGGGGGCGAGCTCGTGCTCGTCCGCCCCGACGGCCGTCGCTTCGCCAGCTTCCTCGAGATCGAGGAACAGCGCGCGGAGGCCAGACTTGAGGCCGACCGGGCCCGCCGCGAGGCCGACCAGGCCCGGCGACGGGCCGAACGGCTTGCGGCGCAACTGCGGGCGATGGGCGTGGAGCCCGACGCCGAGCCGTAGCGGTCGGATGGTCGGCCAGCTCGATGGGAGGATCGTCTTGTGCGCGTGGTCTCGGTGAACGTCGGCCAGCCTCGGGAGGTCGACTGGCGGGGGCGGAGCGTGACCACGGGGATCTTCAAGGAACCCGTGCCGGGCCGCGTCCCGCTGCGGCGGCACAACCTCGAAGGCGATAGGCAGGCCGACCCGAGCGTCCACGGCGGGCCGGACAAGGCGGTCTACGCCTACCCGGTCGAGAACTACGACTACTGGCGCGGCCAGTTGCCGGGCCGCGACCTGCCCCCCGGCATCTTCGGCGAGAACCTCACCGTCGAGGGGCTGACCGAGGACGCGGTCCACATCGGCGACGAGCTCCGCGTCGGGACCGCGCGGCTGGTCGTGACCCAGCCGCGCATGCCCTGCTACAAGCTCGGCCTGCGGTTCGGCGATCCCGGGATGGTCAAGCGATTCCTCGCCGCGCGGCGGCCGGGCTTCTACCTGGGCGTGGTCGAGGAGGGCGCCATCGGCGCGGGCGACCCGATCGAAAGGCTCCGCGAGGGCGAGGACCGCGTGGCCGTCGCCGAGATGCTCGGCCTGATCGTCGCCGACCAGCCCGACGCCGACGCCCTGCGCCGCGCGCTCGGCGTCCCGGGCCTGGCCGCCGTCTGGCGGGAGGAGTTCCGGCGGCGCCTCGGCTCGTGATCGCCGGCCGTCGTCGCCGCCGGAGGGGGCCGAGGACGGGCGCGGAATCGCGCCGCGAGCGATCGAAATCCTTTGACCCGAGGCGTCGAATCCATTAGCTTGGACGTCTCTTGGACCGGCCGATCGGCAACACGTCGAGATCGAACCAGTGTTAGAGAATCCGGGTGACGACGCCGTCCGGGCCGAGCCGGAAGGACGAGTCGCGGACCTGCTGCGCGTCCTGGAAGTCGCGCGCCGCCTCGCCGTCGTCTCCGAGCTGCCCGGCCTGCTGGAGGTGGTCGAGGAGTCGGCCGCGCGGGTGCTCGACTGCGATCACGTCGACGTCTTCCTGCCCGACGCGCGGGGCGACGCGCTGTGCGGCCGGCGGGGCGAGGTGCGGGGACCGCCGACGGTGGGGCCGTCGGCGAG
This sequence comes from uncultured Planctomycetaceae bacterium, assembly GCA_963708145.1. GTDB lineage: Bacteria > Planctomycetota > Planctomycetia > Isosphaerales > Isosphaeraceae. Next base: position 3,877,005 of record OY970189.1, read on the forward strand.
GCGTTCCGCCGCGGGGTGGTCGTCACCGACGCCGGGGCGCCGGGCGACGTCGCGGGCGGCCAGCCCGGGGGCGGGGTGCTGGCCGGGCCCCTGATCGGCTGGGACAACGCGATCGTCGGCGTCCTGCTGGCGGCGCAGGCCGCGCGGCCGGCGGTTCGACGCCTGGGACGAGGTCCTGGCGCGGGCGATCAGGGCGCAGGCGGGCGTGGCGATCCAGCGGCTGCTGGCGCCGCGCCGCGAGCCGCACCGGCCCGCGCCGGCCGACCTGGACATCGCGCGGCAGATCCAGCAGGCGCTGCTGCCCCGCCGCGCCCCGGCGGTCGCCGGCTACGACGTCGCCGGCTGGAGCCAGCCGGCGGACGTCTCGGGGGGCGACTTCTTCGACTTCCAGCAGCGCCCGGGGGGCAAGCTGGCCGTCGCGGTCGCCGACGTCAGCGGGCACGGGCTGGGCCCCGCGCTGGTGGTCGCCGAGTGCCGCGCCCTGATCCGCGCCACGCTGGCGCAGACCGAGGAGCCCGACCGCGTCATCGCGCAGGTCAACGACCTGCTCGGCGAGGGCCTGCTCCAGGACCGCTTCGTGACCGTGTTCCTCGGCGTGCTCGACCCCGCCGCGCACCGGCTCGCCTACGTCTCGGCCGGGCACGGCCCGCTGCTGTTCCACTCGCGCCGGCGGCGCCCTCCGCGAGCTGCGAGGCGCAGGGCTGCCCGCTCGGCGTGCCGCAGCCCCGCCCCTTCTCGCCGCCGTGGGACGTCGCGTTCGCGCCCGGCGACTTCCTGGCGATCGTCACCGACGGCTTCTTCGAGTGGACCGACCCGCGGGGCCACTGCTTCGGCGTCGAGAGGCTCCGCGACCGGATCTGGCGGAGCCGCGACCGCCCCGCCGGCGCGATCATCCGCGACCTGCACCAGGCCGTCCTCGCCTTCTCCGGCGGCACGCCCCAGCCCGACGACCTCACCGCCGTCATCATCAAGAGGACCGGCTGACCCCGAATCCGGCGGCCTTTCCCGGAATTTGAGGACGGATCGCCCCCGAGCCACGATAGTTCCTATAGCGTCGCGCGGATATGAGCCGCAGAGGACGCAGAGATCACCAGGAGCGGAGGGTGCCTCGATGGGTGCGATCGGAGGAACCACCTCGGATGCGGAGCGGTGAACGCCCTTCGCCGCCTCGGTGATCTCTGTGTCCTCCGCGGCTCATGCCGCGGCGGGAGTGATGAGTGACGATTGATGAGCCGTAGAGGACGTGGAGATCACCGGGAGCGGAGGGTCTCTCGGTGGTGCGGAGTCCGGAGGATCCACCTCGGGTGTGTCGTGATGCGGTGAAGTTGCTTCGCGACCCGGGCGATCTCCACGTCCTCCGCGGCTCATCCCGAGACGGGGGCGGGCCGACGATCCAAGGATGACTCGCTTTCGGCCGGGCGTGTGCAGTACGCCCGACCGAGGGCGCGGACCGGGAGTGTCAGCGGTCCGGAGATGAGCCGCCGAGGACGCGGAGATCAACCGGGTGCCGAGGGTTTCTCGGTGGTCGGAGGGATCGGAGGAACCAACCTGGGGATGCGTTGCGAGTCGTGAGGGTCCCCTCGCATCCCGGGCGATCTCCGCGTCCTCGGCGGCTCATCGGGTGCGCCGCGCGCCGGTCCCATCTCGGGACCGGCACGCGGCACGCGCTCAGAACTGGTCGGAGCCGACGACCTCGCCGCCGGCGCGGGTCGCCAGCGAGCTGAAGACGATGGGGTTGACCGATTCCTTGAGGAACCGGACCGAGCCGTCGCCGAAGGCGAAGTTGCAGCCGCCCGGGTGCAGGCTCCAGAAGTCGTCGGACTGGGCCCCCTTGTTGTTGGGGACGTCGACCACGTTCGGTTGATTGACGGGGTCGGGGCCGGTGTGCGACAGGACCAGCACGCTGGCGTTGTCCTCGCAGTTGGCCTTGTATCTCCAGGTGGTGCTCGTGCAGACCTTGACGTTGGTGTACACCGCGTTGGGGATCACGCCGACCCAGCTGGCGTCGGCGAGGTTGCGCGACCGCTCGCCGACCAGGAGCGTCATGCTCGACCCGTCGAGGACGTCTCTCAGGCCGATCGCGCTGTTGCGGAAGAACATGCCGTTGTTGTTGCCCGGCACGTCGTCCGGCTCCAGCTGGCCGGCGCAGGCGACGTACTGACCGGCCGAGATGTCGGCGGGCAGGCCCGACGCACCCGCGTTGAAGTTCACCGGCCCGGAGCCGGTCGAGACTCGGGCAGAGGTAGGCCGAGAGGGTGGCCGTGCGGACCGTCTGCGACCCCGGCGCGGGGATCTGGAGGCCGAAGTTGACCGACGCATACAGCGGCTGCTGCTCCAGGTAGGCCAGGACCAGCGTGCCCCAGGCCCAGCCGTTGCCCGCCTCGGTGGTGGAGGTGATGGTCGGGGCCACGCTCAGGTAGCCCGGCGGGAAGACGTTGACCGACCCGTGGTAGTTGTGCATCGCCAGGCCGATCTGCTTCAGGTTGTTCATGCACTGGGCCCGTCGCGCCGCCTCGCGGGCCATCTGGACCGCGGGCAGGAGCAGGGCGACCAACACGGCGATGATCGCGATCACCACCAGCAATTCGATCAGCGTGAAGCCCCGCGCGGGGCCGTCGTGAGGAGTGCGGTTCATGAGAGGGTCTCCGGTCCTGGTTCCTGAATGGGGAATTTGAAATTTCAAATTTGAAATTCAAAATCCGTTCAGAACCGGAAGACCTGGAGACGGGCCTGGCGCCGCGGGGCCTGGTCGGATGGCCAGGCGGCGAGGCCCGTCGCGCGCGGGCCGTCCGCCCGGCAGGACGGGGCCGGCCGCAGGATCGCGACGAGGACGACGCCCGCGGGCGCCTCGGGGGTCGCATCGAGGCCGACGCCGGGATGGGCCTCGGCCTTGATTGTCGCCTGGCAAAGGCCGGAGCAGCCGTCGGGGGCGGCCGGCTCGACGACGCCGGGGGCGACGAGCTCGGCCAGCGAGCCGCCAGGTCGTCGGCCGCCTCCGCCTGGCAGAGCAGGGGAGCGGCCAGCGCCGCGAACAGGCAGAGGAGGGGCAGGGATCGATGCATCACTTGCACCTTCGGCCATTTGCCGCTACGATCTTAAGGCGAAGGTCGCCACCTCGTCAAGCCAATCCCGCATCGTCGGCCAGGGAACGGACTCGTCTCATGGAAAAGCCTCCCTTCCGTTACCAGCCCACCTGCTCGGCGCCGAACTGCCGCGAGCCGGCGGTCTTCAAGGTGGCCGCCCCCTGGAGCAACGGCCCGAGCCGCGAGCTGAAGAACTACGGCCTCGCCTGCGAGGCGCATCGCGACTCGCAGACTGGCGCTGGCGAAGCTCCATCGCCAGGGGCTGAAGGTCGCCGAGGGGGAGACCGTCGGCGAGGTCGGGCTATACCAACTAGCGACCGGCCGCCGCGACGCCGAGCTGACCCGGCTGCCGGACCACTGAACTGGGCCGGGCGCCGCCGGGCCCCGATCGTCGGGCGGTCGGCCAGGGATGGGACCCGAAATCGAGGGGATGGACCCCACGCCATGCATACTCCGCGCCAGAGACCCGCCGCGACGCTCGCCCGCCGCGTCGGGGCCGTCCTGATCGGCCTGTCCGCCCTCGCCGTCGGGGGCTTCGCGGCCGGTCCCGGGTCGCCGGGCCGCGAGGGGCCGTTCGCCCAGTTCGGCCTGCCCGACGACTGGGAGGCGCGGTTCTGGGCCGACCCCGACACGAAGGCCCTGCTGGCGCTCGACCCGAAGGCCGTGGCCGACCTCGTCCCGGTCCAGGCCGGGCTCCGCTCCTGCCGATGCCCGTCCTGCGACGCGACCGAGGCCGACGACCCGCTCTCCTGGTCGATCCGCAAGCCCGACGTCGTCACCTGCCGGCACTGCGGCGCGACCGTCCCCAACGACGAGTTCCCCGCCAAGGACAAGGACAAGAAGGTCCCCGAGGAGGTCGTCGAGGTCCGGCCGCGCGTCCTCCACAAATACCCCTATCACGCGGTCGCCGACGAGAAGCAGCTCTACCCCGAGGAGCGCCTCTACCTGTCCGCGAAGCGCGACTACGAGGCGCGCGAGTTCCTGGCCAAGGCCGCCCTGTACGCGGCCGTCCGCCATCACGAGCAGCCCTCCGGCGCGCGCGACCCGGCGCTGGCGAGGCTGGCGAGCGTGCTCATCCTCCGGTTCGCCCAGGTCTATCCCTCCTACGCGACGCACTACGACCAGCCCGGCGAGCCCAAATTCCTCCAGCCGGCCGACCTCCCGCCCCCCTACCGCCGCGGCTACCGCACCGGCAAGTGGGACTGGTCGGGCAGCGTCGACGTCCCGCTGAACCTGGCGATCGCCTACGCGCTGGTCCGCGACGAGCCGGCCCTGGCCGAGGCCGGCCGCCTCCTGGGCGACGACCGGCCGTCGCGGACGATCGAGCGCGACCTGTTCCGCGCCTCGGCCGAGTTCGTCCGGCTCCAGCCCGAGGAGTACGGCGAGATGTCTCTGGCCGCCTACCGCGGCATGCTCGCCGTCGGGCGGCTGCTCGACGACCCCGCGCTGGTCCATGAGGCGCTCGGCCGCCTGGAGGGGTTCGCCGGCCGAGGGTTCTACCACGACGGCTTCTGGCGGCAGGGTGACCCCGACGCGCACCGGCGGGTCATGGCCCAGATCGACGGCTGGATCGACCGGCTCCTGGCCGGCTACTCCGACCCCCCGAATGTCGTCCTGTCGCCCGGCTCGCGGCGGATCGAGCGGGTGTCCCGCGTGTCGGACATCCCGATGCTGGCGCTGGCGCACGAGGCGGCCTCGGCCCCCTTGCTCGATCCGCGGTCGCCCGAGGTCCAGCAGCGCGGCGTGGCCGCCGGTGACGCCCACGTCGTTCGCGAGGCATCCGGCCTTGCTCGGGGGCGCCGGGCTGGCGAGGCTGGCGGTCGGGCAGGGCGAGACGGCGCTCGACCTGGAGCTCCGCGGGCAGGACAGCTTCGGCGCCCCGCACTACCAGCGCCAGGCGGTGCGCCTGGCCGTCGGCGGCCGGACGGTCCTGGGCGACCTCGACGGGCTGCCCCCCTCGCCGACCGGGTGGGATCGCGCCACCGCGTGCCACAACACCGTGGTCGTCGACGGCCTGAACCAGCGCGAGGCGATCGCCCGCGCCGCCGACGTCGTGCCCGGCGGCAACTTCCTGTTCTTCGCCGCCGATGCCGACTTCCAGGTCGCCATGCTCAACGACCCGTGGGCCTACCCGCGATCGACGACCCGCTATCGCCAGACGGTCGTCGCGGCCTCCGGCGCGCGGACCAGCTACGCGATCGCCGTCTTCGAGGTCCACGGCGGGCTCCAGCATGACCAGTTCTTCCACGCGCCGGCCGGTTCTCCGGCGCGGTGGGAGATCCCCGGGCCGTCGTCGCCGGCGCCGTCATCGCTGCTGCCGCCGTCGATCGCGTACGTCCCGACGGCCCGCGCCGAGGACGGCCGCTGGTTCGTCCAGGCGTATGGCGAGCTGACCCCCCTGGAGCAATCGCGGCTGTCCCGCCCCGCGACCGCCCGGCTGGCGCGGCCCGACGGGATCGGCGTGCGGCTGCACTTGCTGGGCGACATGCCGGCGACGCTCGTGACCGCCGTCAGCCCCGACCCGATGGCGCCGTCACCGTCGCGGTCGAAGGAGGAATGGGGCCGCGCCGGGCTGATGGTCCGCCGACGGTCGGACGACGGCTCGACGCTCAAGAGCACGTTCGTGACCGTCTTCGAGCCGCTCGGCACCCCGGCGCCTCTGGTCCGCGTCGGGCGGGTGGCCTCGCCCGAGGGGACGGTGCTCGTCTACCTGGAGACCGAAGATGGTCCCGAGCACGTCCTGATCAACCTGGAGCCGGGGACCGCCCGCGCGGTGTCGCTCGCGCGCGGCCAGGCGCTGACGACCGACGGCCTGGCCGTCCGCGTGGCCGACGACCGGCTCGTGCTGGCCGGCGGCACGTTCGCCGAGGCGGCGCCGAGCGCGTCGTCCAGCAGGGGGTCGGCGGCACGATCCGCCAGGTCGTCCGCCACCCGTCGGCGGGGAGCCGGGGCTTCTTCCTGGCCGACGGGATGGTCGCCGACCCCGACGCGTTGGCCGGCCGCACCCTCCTGATCCGCCACGGCGATGGCACCGCCCGCGCGCTGGACCCTGCGCCGCGTCGAGAACGCCCCCGACGGCCTGCGGCTCCACGTCCGCGAAGAGCCCGGCTTCGAGATCGACTCCCGCGGCGGCGAGGCCCGCTACTACCAGTTCCCGGGGACCACCGCGCCCGGGCCCCACCAGTTCCGCGTGTCTCGGATGGCCCGCTGAACCGAGTCGATCCGCAAATCGCCCCTCCTGCGGCCCGCGGGCCCGGTGTGCAGCAAAATCGCAGCAAATCCATCCTGACCGATTGCTGCAATTCGTCACAAGTCTAATGCCGGCGCCGGGATTCGAACCCGGACGGGGGTTCTCCCCCGGAGGATTTTAAGTCCTCTGCGTCTGCCGTTCCGCCACGCCGGCGAGTCATTTCGTCCTGCCATCAGGCCGTTCATGCATTCATTTCCAGATGAGGGACTCGACGTCAAAAACGCCGCAAGTTGCCCCGTGGCGCCAGACGTCTTAAGCTCATCGCGGGGGCACCTCAATGCTTGGGGGATCGGATTCGAGGTCATGGCATGAGCATTTCAGCACCTCGAAGACATCCCGACGAGCGTGGGAGAGGCCCCGCCACGGACTCGGCATCGGGCAATGGCCAGCTATCGCGGCTGCTCCAGTTGGTCATGGCCTTGCAGACGGATCGCTTCCCCAACGCGGGCGAGTTGGCGAGGCTCTGCGAGGTGAGCCGCCGGACCATCTACCGCGACATCGAGATCCTCGCCTCGGCGGGGATCCTCGTCAATTATCGGGCGGATCGCCAGGGTTACGAGCTGGCGAGGGGCTGCTCCGTACCACCCCCGAGCCTCGATGAGAGGGAAGCCACCGCGCTGCTGCTCCTCACCCGGCAGTGGAGCGGGGTTGATGGCCTCGGGTTGCTCCGCGACGCGAGGGGGGCCGCGGCCAAGGTCGTCCAGGCCCTCCCGGCGGAGGCCCGAAACCGCGTAATCTACCGCGCCGAGGCCATCCCGTTCCAGCCGGGCGCGGACGACGAGGACGCCGGTCGCAAGCTCATCCACGACGCCATCCTCGACGGCCTGGCCCGGCGTCGCCAGCTCCGGATCTGGTATCGCGACGCGGACGGGCGGACCGTCGAGTCGACGAAATTCAGCCCGTATTGCCTGGCGCGGCTCCGGGGCATCTGGTGCCTGATCGGCCGCTCCTCGCTCCATCGCGGGGTGCGGGCGATCCGGGTCCCTCGGATTCGGCGGGTGGTCATCACCGACGATACCGCCAGCATCCCCCCGCGGTTCAGCCTGGAGCGGTTCCTGGGCCAGGCGTGGGCCGCGGAGCGGGGGGCGGCCCGGCATCGGGTCCATCTTCGCTTCTCCCCGCGGGTTGCGCCCGAGGTCCGCGAGACGGTCTGGCATCCCGGCCGGCGATTCGAGCCGCTCGACGACGGGCGGCTCGACTTGCACCTCGTCGTCGACGGCCTCGACGAGATCCTCGGCTGGGTCCTGGGATTCGGGGCCGAGGTCGAGGTCGTTTCGCCCCCGGAGCTGCGCGATCGCGCCCGCGACGAGGCCCTCCGGGTCGCCCGCCTCTGCGGCCACGACGGGTGAGCGACGGGCCTCGCGATCGGGCGAGGCGCCATCGGCCTTGTTGGTCCCGGCCCTTTGGTTTACAGTCCAGGAGGCGGCGAGGCGGATGGCCCGATGGGAGGATCGAGCGTCGTGGCGTTGCTGGAGACGGCGCTGAGCGGTTTGCCCAGGCGTCGGGGGAAGGTCCGCGACGTCTACGACCTGGGGGACGACCGCCTCCTGATCGTGGCCACCGACCGGATCAGCGCCTTCGATTGGGTCCTGCCCAACGGCATCCCCGACAAGGGGCGAATCCTGACCGGGATCAGCGCCTTCTGGTTCGGCCGGCTCGGCGTCCCGCATCACCTCATCTCCACGGACATCGGAGACGCGGGTCTCGACCTGCCATACGCCACCCGCCAGGCGTTGACCGGCCGGTCGATGGTGGTCGCCAAGGCCGATGTCATCCCGTTCGAATGCGTCGTCCGGGGATACCTCTCGGGCAGCGGCTGGCGCGAATACAAGGCCAAGGGCACCATCTGCGGCGAGCGCCTCCCGGCGGGGCTGGTCGAAAGCGCCCGGATCGATCCCCTCTTCACGCCCGCCACCAAGGCCGAGACCGGCCACGACGAGAACATCCCGTTCGCCCGGATGGACGAAGCGCTCGACTCCCAAGGTCTAGCCAAGGCGCTGCGGGCCCAGAGCCTTGAGGCTTATGAGAAGGCTCGGACCTATGCCGAGTCGCGCGGCCTGATCCTGGCCGATACGAAGTTCGAGTTCGGGTTCCCCCGGGGCGGGGGCCTCTCATGTTCGTCGATGAGGTGCTCACCCCCGACAGCTCGCGCTACTGGCCCCAGGCGGGATACCGGCCGGGCGGGCCGCAGCCGTCGTTCGACAAGCAGTTCGTGCGCGACTGGCTCGACGCGACCGGCTGGGACAAGGCCAGCCCGCCCCCATCACTGCCGGACGAGGTCGTCGCCAGGACCCGCGAGAAGTACGTCGAAGCGTACCGGATCTTGACCGGCCAGCCCTTCCCGTGGAAGTGACCCTCCCATGCTCCGCTACCTGACCGCGGGCGAGTCGCACGGGCCCGCCCTGACCGCGATCGTCGAGGGGTTCCCCTCGGGCGTGGCCCTCGACGCCGAGTTCATCGACGAGGAATTGAAGAGGCGACAGGGGGGCTACGGCCGGGGCAAACGGCAAGCCCTGGAGACCGACCGGATCATCGTCGATTCGGGGACGTACCACGGCGTCACCACGGGCGGGCCGATCACGCTCCGCCTGATCAACAACGACGCCAAGCTGGAACGGCTCCAGGAGCCCGCCGCGCCCCGGGGGGGGCACATCGACCTGGCCGGCTCGATCAACTATCAGACGGGTATCCGCCAGGTCCTCGAACGCGCCAGCGCCCGCGAGACGGCGCTTCGGGTCGCGGTCGGGGCGCTGGCCCGGTTGCTCCTCAGGGAGTTGGGGATTACCGTCTTGGGCTACGTCCGAGAGCTGGGGGGGATCGACGCGCCCCCGCTGTCGCTCGACCCTCGGGTGCGCGACGCCAGCCCCGTCTACACGCTCAACCCCGGGGCCGACGCGGCGATCGTCGCCGCGATCGACGCCGCGAAGGAGGCCGGCGACACGCTCGGCGGGATCGTCGAGGCGGTCGTGACCGGCTGCCCGATCGGCCTGGGCAGCCACGCGCAGTGGGACCGCAAGCTCGACGCGAGGCTCGCGCTGGCGGTCATGAGCATCCAGGCGATCAAGGCGGTCGAGATCGGCCTGGGCGTCGAGGCGGCGCGGAGGCCGGGGTCGCGGGTGATGGACCCGATCCGGCACGACGACGGCCACGCCGCCGACGACCGCCGGTTCGGGTTCCGCCGCCCGACCAACAACGCCGGGGGGATCGAGGGGGGCACCTCCAACGGCGAGCCGATCGTCGTCCGCGCCGCGAAGAAGCCGATCAGCACGCTGGCCGCGCGGGGGCCGTCGGTCAACATGGCCACCAAGGCCCCCCAGCCCGCCTCCTACGAGCGCCTCCGACGTCTCGCCGTGCCCGCCGCCAGCGTCATCGTCGAGAACGTCGTCGCCTTCGAGATCGCCGCCGCCGTCGTCGAGAAATACGTCGGCACCAGCCTCGCCGCGATCCGGGCGGCGCACGACGCTTTGCACGAGCTGGCTCGCAAACACCTCCTTGAATGGGGGATGGGGGACAGGGGATAGAGGATGGCCATCCTGAGCTATCGCGACCTCCGGGTCTGGCAGGCGAGCATGGACCTGGTCGAGGGGGTGTATCGGCTCTCGGCCGACTTCCCGGCGCGGGAGGTTTGTACCTTGGCCAGCCAGATGCGGCGGGCGGCGATCTCGATCCCCTCGAACATCGCCGAAGGCCATACGAAGGAGAACACCAAGGAGTACCTCTACCACATCTCCGTGGCGCAAGGCTCGCTGGCCGAGCTCCAAACTCAACTTGAGATCGCCGGGCGATTAGGCTATCTTTCGCCCGACCAGCTTGGATTCACCCTCGACCAGACCGTGTCCCTGGCTAAGCAGCTCTACTCCCTGCGCAACGCCCTGCTCCGTCGGGAATGACTCCAATCCCCAACCCCCGACTCCCATCTCCCATGATGATCCGCCCGCACCGGCAGGCGCTGGCCACGATGGCCCTGTTCGTCGCGACGGTCCTCCCGACCGGCTATGTGGTCCTGACCGCCTGGCGGATCGGCCGGCCGGGGCATCTCCGCGAGGTCGAGGCGGAGATCGGCGGCCGCCTCGGCCTGCACGCGATGCTCGACGGCGTGCGATATCCGAGGCCCGGCGAGGTGGTCTACCTGGGGCTGGTCCTGCGGCAGGAGGAGCCGAGGCGGAAGGGGCTGACCGAGCTCGCGCGCGCCCGGCGGGTCCGGCTCCGTCGGGGAGACCGCGAGCTGATGCTGGAGGCCGACGGGCTCCGGCTCCGGGGCGAGAGCCCGAAGCTGGCCATGGCGCAGGTCGGCTCGCTCCTCCAGCGCCGTCGGGCGCGACCTTCGAGCGGATCAGCCTGACCGCCCCGTCGTGCGAGCTGGAGCTGGGCCCGCCGGGCCTCCGGTTCGACCTCCGCGAGGTCGCCGGCACGTTCCAGGCCGACCCCGCGGCGCCGACGGTGCGGGTCAGCTACCGGGTCGCGGCCCGGGGGTCGAGCACGCGCTGCGAGCTGACGCTCACCCGCGACCGCAAGACCGAGCCGGTGCGGACGACGATCGTCATGCGGACGATGGAGGGCCTGCCGCTCCCCGGCCGGGTCCTCGACACCTTCTTCGACTCGTCCGACTGGCTCGGGCCCGCCGCGAAGGTCGAAGGGGCCTTGACCCTCCGGCAAGGGGGGGCGAAGGACTGGGAGGCCGACTTCCAGGGCGACCTGCACGACGTCGACCTCGCCGCGCTGGTCGGCCGACGGTTCCCGAATCAGCGCCTGTCCGGGCTGGCGCAGCGTGGCGATCAGGTCCGCCGCGCTGGGCCGACCGCCCGGGGCAGGGGCCCGGATGGATCGAGGCGAGGGGCGACCTCCGCGCCGGGCAGGGGTCGATCGGCCGCGCCCTGCTGCGGAGCCTGGTCTCGGAGATGAGCTTCCGCCTCTCCCCTCGGGTCGGCCGGATCGACCCGGACAAGCCCGAGGTCGACTTCCGCGCCCTCGGCCTGTCGTTCACGATGACCGCCGACGGCGAGATCCGCCTCGGCGGCGGCCTCGGCACCGAGTTCGCGCCCGACGTGGTGCTGGCCGACCAGACCACGCCGCTGGCCTACGCCCCCCGCGGCGCGGCCAACGTGCGGGGCCTGATCAAGACCCTCTTCCCCGTCACGGCCGCGGACCCGGGCACGATGGTCCCCCTGACCGCCACGACGCACATCCTGCTCCGCCTCCCCGCCCCCCCCGACGCCGTCGCGGGGAAGATCGAGGGCAACTGACTATTCCTCCTCGGTGTCGTGGTCGAGGTCGCCGTTGACCGAGGCCGCGGCGTGGCCGCCGCGGGTGGACATGACCTTCGCGGTGATCTCGTCGGCGACCTTGGCGTTGTCGCGGAGGTATTGCTTGGCGTTCTCGCGCCCTGGCCGAGCCGGAGGTCGCCGTAGTTGAACCACGACCCCGACTTCTCGATGATCTTGTCGGCCATCGCCAGGTCCATCAGGTCCCCCTCGCGCGAGATGCCGCCGGTGTACATCATGTCGAACTCGCAGACGCGGAACGGCGGCGCGACCTTGTTCTTGACGACCTTGACCTTGATGCGAGACCCGGTGACCTCCTCCCCCTCCTTGACCGGCCCGATCCGGCGGACGTCGATCCGGCACGAGCTGTAGAACTTCAGGGCCCGGCCGCCGGGCGTCGTCTCGGGGCTGCCGAACATCACGCCGATCTTCTCGCGGATCTGGTTGATGAAGATCAGCACGCACTTCGACCGCGACACGCCGCCGGTCAGCTTGCGCAGCGCCTGGCTCATCAAACGGGCCTGGACGCCGACGAAGGTGTCGCCGATCTCCCCCTCGATCTCCGCCCGGGGCACCAGCGCGGCCACCGAGTCGATCACGATGATGTCCACGGCGTTGGACATCACCAGCATCTCGGCGATCTGCAGCGCCTCCTCGGCGCTGCCGGGCTGGCTGACCAGCAGCGACTCGATGTTGACGCCCAGCCGCTTGCACCACGATGGGTCGAGCGCGTGCTCGGCGTCGATGAACGCGGCGACTCCGCCGATGCGCTGGGCGTTGGCCACGGCGTGCAGCGCGATCGTCGTCTTGCCGCTCGACTCGGGCCCGAACAGCTCGATGATCCGGCCCCGGGGCAGTCCCTTGCCCCCGAGCGCCAGGTCGAGCGAGAGCGCCCCGGTCGAGATCCCCTCGACCTCCAAATGGCTCCCCTCGCCCAGCTTCATGATCGCGCCGGCGCCGAACGTCTTCTCGATCTGGCTGATCGTGTTGTTCAGCGCCTTCTCCTCGGCCGATGCCGCCGCCGGCTTCGCCTCCGCCGCACTCTGTCGCTTCGCCACGGCGAACCCTCCCAAGGGACCTCGCGGGTGAACTGTACGTTAGGACACCAATGTACCATGTTTTCGCGATGCAAGTCAACCGTCCGGGCCGGTTTTTCGCCCCCCCAGCGGCGCCCGGCCGAGGGGGGCGTAGGCGGGCCCGTCGGGGGTGAGCGTCGAGGCGAACGTGACGCACTCCGAGGCGGTGAACGACCCGGCCGCCCAGGTCCGGTAGTGGTTCAGCAGCGGGGTCAGGTCGGGCGCCGGGCCGCGGCCCGACTTCGAGGCGCCCGAGGGTCGCATGCGGGTGGAACCGCGAGTCGTCGGGCGGGTAGCCGGCGCGGGCGACGGCCCTGGACACCTCCTTCTGGAGCGCGGCCAGGGGCTCCACGCCGGGCCCGATCAGGCCGACCCAGAGGGTCCGGGGCCTCGTCGGGTCGGGGAAGACCCCCAGGCCCTCCAGCCGGAGCTCCAGCGGCTCGAAACCGGAGGCCGCCCCGGAGACGGCGGTGCAGACCGCGTTCAGGTCGGCGTCGGGCACGTCGCCGAGGAAGGCGAGCGTGACGTGGAAGTGGGCGCGGTCGACCCACCGGACGCCGGGCACGTCGGGGGCGAGCAGGCCTTGGAGCCGCGCGAGCTTCTCCCCGAGGTTGCCCGGGATGGCCACGGCGACGAACGTCCGGGTCGTGTGGGCCATGCGTCTGGGCTCGCGAGCACGGAGGGCAGGGGACCTGCCGGATTGTACCGGCCCCGGCCGGGCCTCGTCGAGCGATGCGCGGGCCGAACCTCCGGAGGGCCCGGATGCTCAGGATTCTGGAGGGGCCGATCGACCTGGCCCATCGTCCGAATGTCCGGACGCTTGACGCTTTCCGCGCGGACGGGGTAAGGTGATCCGGCGAACCCACACCCCCGACGATCCCTCGCCTTCCCGACGACCGACGACGCCACGACCATGCTCAAACGGACACACACCTGCGGCGACCTGACGCCCGATCATGAGGGACAAGCGGTCATCCTGAACGGCTGGGTAGACGCCTGGCGCGACTTCGGCGGGCTGATCTTCATCGACCTCCGCGACCGCTACGGCGTGACGCAGTGCGTCTTCGAGCCGGAGGCCGGCGCCGCGCTCCAGAAGGCCGCCAGCGAGCTCCGCAACGAGTACGTCGTCGCGATCCAGGGGGTAGTCGCCCGCCGCCTGCCGGGCAAGGAGAACCCCAGGCTCAAGACCGGCGCCGTCGAGGTCCGCGCCCGGGCGCTCGAGGTCCTCAACGCGACCCCCACCCCGCCGTTCGAGATCCAGGGGGCCGAGGCCAACGAGGAGCTGCGGCTCAAGTACCGCTACCTCGACCTCCGACGCCCGGCGATGCAGGAGGTCTTCCTCCTCCGCCACCGCGTCGCGCAGCTGATGCGCAAGGCGATGTCGGACCAGGGTTTCCTGGAAGTCGAGACGCCGATCCTGGGCCGGAGCACGCCCGAGGGCGCGCGCGACTTCCTCGTCCCCAGCCGGGTCCACGCGGGCCACTTCTACGCCTTGCCGCAGTCGCCGCAGCTCTACAAGCAGTTGCTCATGGTGGCCGGGTTCGACCGCTACTTCCAGATCGCCCGCTGCTTCCGCGACGAGGACCTCCGCGCCAACCGGCAGCCCGAGTTCACGCAGCTCGACGTCGAGATGTCGTTCGTCGAGGACCAGGACGTCATGACCGCGATGGAGCCTCTGGTCGCGGCGATGGCGCGGGAGTTCATCGGGCGAGGAGATCGCCCTGCCTCTGCCTCGGCTCGACTACCACGACATGATGGAGCGCTTCGGCAACGACCGGCCCGACCTCCGCTATGGGATGGAGCTCAAGGACGTGGCCGACCTGGCGGCGGAGACCGAGTTCAAGGTCTTCCAGCAGGCCCGCGAGCAGGGCCATCGCATCCGGGGCCTCTGCGCCCCGGGCGGAGGGCAGCGGTACAGCCGCAAGGACATCGACGGCCTGACCGAGTTCGCCGGGTCGTTCGGCACCAAGGGCCTGGTCTGGCTCAAGGTCGAGGCCGACGCCCTGACCGGCCCGACCGCCAAGTTCTTCGGGCCCGACGCGCAAGCGAAGCTCCGCGAGCGGTTCGACGCCAAGCCGGGCGACTTGATCCTCATCGTCGCCGACACCCAGGCGGTGACTAGTCAGGCGCTGACAAACCTCCGCTCGCGGCTCGCGGCCGAGTTGAAGCTGTTCGACCCGAAGGCGTTCCATTATTCGTGGGTGGTCCGCTTCCCCCTGCTCGCCTGGGACGCCGAGGAGGGCCGCTACGCCGCCGAGCACCACCCGTTCACGATGCCTTTGGCCGAGGACTTGCCCCTGCTCGACACCGACCCGGCCAGGGTCCGCGCCCAGGCTTACGACCTGGTGATCAACGGCGAGGAGGCCGGCGGCGGCACGATCCGGTGCCACGACCCGGCCATCCAGTCGAAGATATTCAGCCTGCTCGGCCTGTCCCCCGAGCAGGCCGAGGAGCGGTTCGGCTTCCTCCTGGGCGCCCTGCGCAACGGCGCACCGCCGCACGGGGGGATCGCGCTGGGGTTCGACCGCCTGGTGATGCTCTACGCCGGCTTGACCAACATCCGCGACTGCATCGCCTTCCCCAAGACGGCGCGGGGCACCGACCTGATGACCGGCGCCCCCGGCACCGCCGACGCCCGGCAGGTCCGCGAGCTGCACATCCGCCTGACCGAGTGAGGTGAGGTCAGGCGGAGCAGAGCCCGGCCAGGTCGCGGATCGCCGCCTGGGCGACGGGGCCGGGGCACGACCAGACGAGGAAGAACAGCGCCTGGCGGGCCCACCGCTGCGCCGGATCGGAGCGGAGGAAGCCGGTCCCCTTGCGGGCGGTCAGGTACGCCTGGGTGATCCGCAGGACCAGCGCGTTGGCCCGCGCCCGGACCTCGGCGGGGGGCAGGGCGTCGGCCGCCCCGCGCGCCGTATCCGATAGCGCCGCCCAGAGTTGTCGCCAGGCGTCTGAGAGCGCCTCGACCGGCTCGGCGAGGTCCTGGCGGTTGGGGGCCTCGGCGATCAGCGCGGCCAGGGCCGCGCGCGCCTGGCCGAGCGCCAGGGCCGAGGTCTCCAGGCCGCCGGTCCCCGCCGCGGCGGGGTTGGACATCACGTCGGCCTCGGGCCCGGCCAGCACGTCGGCCTCCTCGACCGGGACGTCGTCGCACGCCACCTCCGAGGTGCATGACGCCTGCAGCGCGGCCAGCGCGAACGGCGGGCGGACCGTCACGCCGGGGCGATTGGAGGGCAGGGCGATCATGAGCTGTCGGCCGTCCTCCATGACGGCGCCGGTGACGATCACGTCGGCCCGCGACGCGGCCGTGACCCACGGCATCGCCCCCCGGAGCCGGAACCCGCCCCGGCCATCCTCCTGGGCCATCAGCGCCTGGGCGCCGTGGCGGCGGGAGGTCGTCAGTTGGGAGATCCCGACCGTCGTGAACGCCCGCCCCGCGGCGATCTCCTCGACCCAGCGGACGGCCGCCGGCCGGTCGGACGCGCCCAGCAGGCGACGGGCGCCCGCGTCGTGCTGCGACAGGATGAAGGCGGCCGTCAGGCTCCCCGCGGCGACCTTGGCGTACCGCTCGACCAGCGACGGCCGGTCGCACTCCTCGCCGCCGATCGCCCGGGGCAGGGCCCACCGCGTCGCCCCGGCCTCGGTCAGGATCGACCAGAGCCCTTCCGGCCAGATCCCCTCCTCGTCGGCCGCGCCGTCGGATTCGGCGAGGCGGGCGGCGGCGACGTCGATCCGGAGGTCGTCGGGGCGTTCGGACCAGGGTGGAAGCATCGCGAAGTCCGTGCTCATAATAGGAGTCTGCCGCAAATCCCCCGCCACGCCAACCCGGAATCGGCCCGCGAGGTCCCGAACCGATGCCCCCGCCCTACTGCTACGACCACCCCCGCCCGGCGGTCACGGTCGACGTGACGGCGTTCACGCTCCTCGACGGCGGGCTCCGGGTGCTGCTCGTCAAGCGGAAGGCCCCTCCCTTCGAAGGGCGATGGGCCCTGCCCGGCGGGTTCCTCGACATCGATGAGCCGATCGAGGATGGGGCCCGCCGGGAGCTCCGCGAGGAGACGGGCCTCGATGTGCCCGGCCCGGTCGAGTTCATCGGCGTCTTCGGCGACCCCGGCCGCGATCCCCGGGGCCGGACGATCACCCTGGCCCACGCGACCGTGGTCTGCGACCCCGGCCCGGTCGCAGGGACCGACGACGCCGCGGAGGCCGCGTGGCTCGACCCTCACGCGAGCCTGGAGTTGGCCTTCGACCACGGCCAGATCCTCGCCGGGGCCCTCGAATGGCTCCGGGGCGGTTCGGGATGGCGTGCCTTGAGGCTCTTGCCCGATGAGTTCGGCACGTCTGACCTCAAGGTCTTGATCGGCGCCGTCGACCTACCCCGGTTCCTGGGCCGGGTGCGGGCACTCCAGAGGCATCTCTTCCTGACGGGTCGGATCGAGCACGTCGAAGGCATGTCGGATCGCTTCAGGGCCGCGACTGTGGGAGAGCCGATGAAACGAGGCCAAGACGAGTAACAGGAGCATCGACATGAGCGACCCAGCCGTCACGCCGAATCAGCCGCCGCCGGGCTCCAGGCCCTGGCGGTCCCGGAGCCCGGCGGCGACTATTCGGTGATCGTCCCGGCGTTGCCCGGGTGCGTCACGATGGGGGACACCATCGAGGAGGTGCAGGCCAACATCGTCGAGGCGGCCGAGGGGTGGTTGGACTCCCAGCACGATCACCGCAAGGACAAGGCCATCGCACTGGTGCGGGAATGAGGCCGGCCCCGGGCAAGCGGATGTGCAATTCGTATGGCTGGACCCCAAGAGGATGGGACGCGGAGGGGGCGGATCGTCGCGGATCTGATCCGATCCCATCCGCCCCCTCCGCGTCCTTCCGCGTCCCATTTCGGGGCGTGCGCACCCCGAGGGGTCGGCGCGATGGAGGGAGTCCACAATGTCGGTCGGGGCGCCGCTCAGGCCGACAGGTCGGCCTCGCAGACGATCTCGAAGCCCATCGCGTGCAGGGCCGCGCTGGCCTGCTCGATGTTGTCGATGTGCATGGCCACGGCGCACCGGCCGTGGGGGTGGACGATCAGGGGATAGGCGTAGTAGATGTTGACCTCGGCCTGCAACAACGACGCGCACAGGTCCACCAGCGACTGCGGCCCGGCGGGGAGCTCGGCCGCCAGGAGCTCGTTCTCCGCGAACGCCAGCTTGTGCAGCTCGAGGATCTCGCGGCCCTGCTCGGGATGGCTCAGGACCAGCCGCAGGATCGAGCAGTCGGCCGAGTCGGAGATCGTCAGCCCGACGATCTTGACCTTCGAGCCGTGGAAGGCGCGGATGACCTCGTGCATCTGCCCGACCCGGTTCTCCAGGAAGACCGAGAACTGGGTGATCGACGGCCAGTTGCGGCCGTGAATCGTCTCGAAATCGACCTCGCTGCCACCTGCCTCGCCGAAACTCATGGCGCTCCTCGCTCGTTCCGCGGTGCGGGTCGGGTCCGGGTCCAAGCCGTCTCCGAAGTTTAATGCCAGGAACCACTCCGGTCAATGCACCGTCGGGGACGGCGATGAGACGCTGGCTGCTGGGGATGGTCGGGACGCTGGCCCTGGTGGCCCCCTGCCGCGCGCAGATGGACGAGCCTCCCCCCTCGGACCTCGACGACGCCCCGGTCCTCTCCGGCATCGTCCCCCCCGGCCTGACCGCGGGCCGCACCACCGGGTGGGTGGTGACGGGACGCAACCTGGGGCCGGTCGAGCGGTTCCTCGTGACGGGAGGGGGGATCGAGGTCGTCGAGAAGGCGACGAGGGCCGATGGCTCGATCGCCCTGATGGTCCGGGCGGACGCCGGGGCCGAGCCGGGGTTCCGCGAGGTCCGCGCCGATGGCCCGCACGGGGTCTCCAACCTCGTCCTGGTCCGGGTCGATCACCTGCCCCAAGTAGTGGAGGCGGAGCCGAACGACGAGCCTGGCGAAGGCTGATCGGGTAGCCATCCCGGCGGCCGTCGCGGGGGTGCTCCGGCCGGGGGACCTCGACCATTTCCGGGTCCGGGGCCGGGCCGGACGTCGGTTCACCGTCGAGGTCGAGGCGCGTCGGCTCGGGACGCCCATCTCCCCCGTGGTGACGATCCTCACGCCTTCGGGACGGGCGCTGGCGCAGGGGAGGGCGTCACGGGGCGTCGAGCACGACTGCCGGATGTCGTATGTCTTTCCGGACGATCGGGATACCATCATCCAGGTCCGCGACAACCTGTACGGCGGGGGCGAGACGGCGTCCTACCGGCTCCGGGTCGACGAGGCCCCCTTCGCCACCGGCCTCTATCCCCTGGGAGGCCCCGCGGGGGCGACGATCACCGTCGTCGCGAGCGGGGGGACCCTAGATATCACCCGGAGCCGGACCGTCACGTTGCCCGACCATCTGGGCGAGGTCGTCGAGGTCGGCCCGTTCGACGGCCCCGGAGGGCCGGTGCTCGCCCCCGCGCGCTGGCCGTCGGCGACGGGCCCGAGGTGGACGAGGCGGAGCGAGGCGCGACGATGCCCTTGTTATCCCCGGGGACCACGGCCAACGGCCGGATCGGACGACCCGGCGAGGTCGATCGCTACCGCGTGCCGGTCCGCGCGGGGGAGGCGTTCCGGATCAGGGTCCGCGCGGCCGCGCTCGGGTCGTGGCTCGACCCGGTCGTGACGCTCCGAGACGCCCGCGGTGAGGTGCTCGGCGAGGACGACGACCACGGCACCTCTCCCGACAGCGTGCTCGACCACGAGGCCCGGTCCGACGGCGTCGTGTCCGTCGAGGTCGCCGACCGCTTCGGCGAAGGGGGCCCCGAATACGGCTACCGGCTCTCGGTCGGGCCGGTCCAGCCCGACGTTGCGGTGGCCCTCCGTCTCGGAGGACCGGCACGGACCTTGGGGGCATTGAACCTCCGTCCCGGCGCGATCGTGCCGGTCCGATTCCAGGTGGAGACGGAAGGTCGGCCCGGCCCGATCCGTCTCCGCGCCCTGGGGTTGCCACGCGGGGTGACGGCCGATCCCGTGACGGTGCTCCCGTCCGGCCCCCCGGACGGGATGCTCATGCTCCGGGTCGCCCCCGACGCGGGCCCGGCGGCCGGCTCGCTCCGGGTGGTCGCGACCGTGCGTCGGGGTGAGGGGATGACTCTGGAGAGGACGGCCACGACCACCCTGGCGATCGGGCCCGGGCCCGTATCGCTGCCGGATCGGCCGGTGCTCCGCAACGTGACGGATCTCCCGGTCCGCGTGGTCGTTCCGGCTCGTTGAGGGAGGGCGGTCGGGGGCGGGTCGGATTCGGCGATTCGACCGATGGCGACGGGACCCGGCGACCGATAATTAGGAGGAGTCCCGTCCGAATAAGGGGATGCCCCGCGGCGTCTGTCGTCGAGGGGCGCCGCCGGTGCGGCGGGTCGCTGGGTAGACTTCGGGTGGAGATCCGGGCCAGGGAGGGAGGGCTGGAGCAGGCCCTCCGGCTGCGGCCCCGTCCAGAAAGGTCCAACGCGATGCTGTGGCGACACCTTTGCCTGGTCCGGGCCTGGTCGGCCGCGGGCCTGTTGTCCTGCTCGATGTTCGCGGCGCCGGCGCTGGCCGAGCCCGAGGAGCCGAGGCCCTCGTCCGGAGTCGTCACGGAGACCGTCCGCGTCCTCGACGCCAAGCGGGCGGGCGACCTGTCGCTCGACCTTCGGGGGCAGGGCCAGGACCGCGTCCGGGTCGTCGCTCCGGAACACCTCGACGAAGCGCCTCAACGTGATCCTGCCCCCCGGCCTGGTGGCCGCCAGCGCCGCCGGTCAGGGCCGTGCCGGCGGCGGGGGCTTCCAGAGCATGGGCCTGGGCTCGGTCGGCAACCAGCCGGGGGCCTTCGGCGAGTTCCGCGCCGCGGCGTCGGCCAGTGCCTCGGGCCTCCAGTCGGTAGCGGTCTCCGACGAGGCGCCGGATCGGGCCGTCACCGTCCCCGCCGGCCGGACGGTCGAGCTGTCGATCCCGGCCGTCTGCCTGAACTTCGGCATCGCGACCCCGACGCCCCGCGATCGGTTCGAGCTGGTGGACGTGGACGACTACACCCCCGACCCGCGCGCCCGCAAGGCGCTGCGGAGCCTGGCGACGCTGGGCACCAGCCACGGCGTCGCGCAGGCCGTCGCCTGGAACGTCTTCAACGGCGTCCCCTTCGAGGCGATGGCGGCGCAGCACGGCAAGGTCGTCAACCCGCACGAGACCTCGCTCGCGGCCCGGTTCGTCGAGGCGCTCGACGCCTCGGGGTCGTCCGACCTGGTCGACCGTGCCTACCTGAACGAGGGCCGCGTCTTCATCCAGGTCGAGGGCGAGGGCCCGCTCGCCATCGGAGGCCCGCCGCCTCGGCACCGCGATCGACGGCCTGCACGTCCTGGGGCTGCCCGCGCGGGTGGTCGCCGCCTGACGAGACGCCCGAGACCCCGGCCCCCGCGCTGCTCGTCAGGTTGACCCTGACCGGCAGCCAGGCGGGCGAGACCCGCGGCCGGCTCGTCGTCGCCCGCGCCACGAGGTCCGAGGGCTGGATGCCGCTGGGCAAGGCGGCGTTCGCCGAAAGCTCGACGGTCTCCGTCCTCGACGGCCCCGCACTCGCCAGGGCGATGGATCGAGCCCTGGCCTCTGCGTTCGTCACGGTCAAGACGGTCAAGAAGGGGGCGGGCAGCACGACGCTGAAGGTCGAGAACCACCTGCCGTTCACCCTGTCGGCCGTCGTGGTCCGGGCCGGAGGCTCATCGGGCAGCCCCCTGGTCCCCTTCCGCGCGCTCGGCGTCGGCCCCGCCCGGACGGCCCTCGTCCCGATCGAGGCGTCCGGCGGCAAGGTCGAGCGCGTCGAGCTCAGCGGCCTCTGATCTCCAGGCCCGCACGTCCGATCGGGCCCGAGACGGCCGGCGCGACCCCCCAGGTCGCGCCGGCCGTCTTCGTCTCCCCCGGGATCGAGTCGCCGCGACGCAAGGTTCGTCTTCCTAACGGCCTGGCGAATCGGTACACTCTCGGATTCACCCCCCTTGACGACGGTCGGCCCCGAGGCGGGAAGACCCCGGCCGGCCCGGCCGCGAGGCCCGAGGACGACGATGATCATCGTGCTGAAGCCGCACCCCACCCCCGACGTGATCCAACACGTGATCGAGCGGATCGAAGCCCTGGGCTTCACGCCCCACCTGAGCCAGGGGGTGTCGCGGACGATCGTCGGCGTGATCGGCGACGAGGACAAGCTCCAGGTCGAGCCGCTCCAGGCGATCGAGGGGGTCGAGCAGGTCGTGCCGATCCTGAAGCCGTACAAGCTCGCCAGCCGCGAGTTCCACGCCGAGGACTCGGTCTTCGACGTCAAGGGGGTGCGCGTCGGCGGCGGCCACCTGCTGATGATCGCCGGCCCCTGCGCCATCGAGGGGGAGGCGGTCCTGATGGAGATCGCCGAGACGGTCCGCGACGCCGGCGCCAACGTCCTGCGGGGCGGGGCGTTCAAGCCGCGGACCTCGCCCTACAGCTTCCAGGGGCTCGGCGAGGACGGCCTGAAGATGCTCAAGGCGGCCGGCGAGCGGTTCGGCATGCCGGTCGTGACCGAGGTGATGGACCCCCGCCAGGTCGAGCTCGTCGAGCGGTACGCCGACATGATCCAGGTCGGCGCGCGGAACATGCAGAACTTCGACCTGCTCAAGGAGGTCGGCCGGACGCGGTCCCCCGTCCTGCTGAAGAGGGGCATGAGCGCGACGGTCAAGGACCTGCTGATGTCGGCCGAGTACGTCCTGGCGCAGGGCAACCGCCGGGTGGTCCTCTGCGAGCGCGGGGTGCGGACGTTCGAGGACTCGACCCGCAACACGCTCGACCTGTCGATCGTGCCGAACGTCCAGGGGCTGAGCCACCTGCCGATCATCGTCGACCCGAGCCACGCGACCGGCCGCCCCGACCTGATCCCGGCGATGGCCCGCGCGGCGGTCGCCGCCGGGGCCGACGGGGTCCACATCGAGGTCCACTCGTGCCCCGAGAAGGCCCTCTCCGACGGCCCGCAGGCCCTCCTGCCGAAGCAGTACGCCGCCCTGATGGAGGAGCTCGCGGCAGCTCGCCGAGATCCTGGGCCGGACGATCGACGCCGCCGAGGGAGTGACCGTCTGATGGCGATCCGCCCCCTGTTCATCGCGGGCAACTGGAAGATGAACCCGTCCACCGCCGACCGCGGCGGTCGCGCTGGCCGAGGAGGTCAAGGCGGGCGTCGGCCAGGAGGCCGCCGTCCGCGTGGCCGTCTGCCCCCCGTCGGTGTTCCTGCACCAGGTCGACGCCGTGCTCGCCAACTCGCCGATCGGCCTGGGCGCCCAGAACATGCACTGGCAGCCCGACGGGGCGTACACCGGCGAGGTCTCGGGCGCGATGCTCCAGGACGCCGGCTGCACGCACGTGATCCTCGGCCACAGCGAGAGGAGGCACGGGCTGGGCGAGACCGACGCGCAGGTCAACGCCAAGCTCCACGCCGCGCTCGGCGTCGGCCTGATCCCGATCGTCTGCATCGGCGAGACCCTCCAGGAGCGCGAGGCGGGCCAGACCGAGGACGTCGTCGCCGGCCAGCTCACCGGGTCTCTGGCCGGGCTGTCGGACGAGCCGATGGCGGGCGTGGTCCTGGCCTACGAGCCGGTCTGGGCGATCGGCACCGGGCTGACGGCCACCCCTCCGCAGGCGCAGGCGGTCCACGAGTTCATCCGCGACTGGCTTGACGAAGCTCTTCGGCGAGGCGACCGCCGCGCGGGTCGTCGTCCAGTATGGGGGGAGCGTCAAGCCCGACAACGCGGGCGAGCTGCTCGGCTGCCCCGACATCGACGGCGCCCTCGTCGGCGGCGCCAGCCTGAAGGCGGCCGACTTCCTCGGCATCGTCCGGGCGGCGCAGGACGTGACCGCCCGCGACCGGGCCTGACGGATCGGGCGACGGCATGCCCGCCCCGCGGCCCGTGCCCGTTTGTTCCCACGAACCTTTCCCTCGCTCGCAAGGACCCAGGCCGTGTCCATCCTGTTCGCCGCGTCCACGCTCGGCATCGTCCGCGCCCTGCTCAATGCGTTGCTGGTCCTCTCGTCGCTGTTCCTGATCTGCCTGGTGCTGATCCAGCGCGGCAAGGGGGGTGGCCTGGCGGGCGCTTTCGGCGGCGTCGGGGGCTCCAGCGCCTTCGGCACCAAGGCGGGCGACGTCTTCACGCGGGTCACGATCGTCGTGGCCGCCGTGTGGGGCATCCTGAGCATGCTGCTGGTCATCCTCTCGAACCGGGGGGTCGACTCGGCCTGGGGCAACGAGCCCCGCGCCGCGAGGACCAGCACCGAGGTCCCGCCGACCGCCGCCGGGGGCAAGGGCAAGGCGACCACCCCGACCCCGGTCAAGGGCGGGACGGCGATCCCGGCCCCCCCGCTCTCGCGGCCATCCCCCGAGTCCCCGGTCTCCGCGCCGGCGATCCCGGCCGAGGCCCCTCCCGCGTCGTCGAAGAAGTAGTCAGTTATCAGTTGACAGTCATCAGTCGTCAGTGATCAGTCGCCGGAACCCGGGCCTCGGTGCTTTCCTGACGACTGATGACTGAGGACTCACTACGGTGAGGCCGACCGTGCTGCTGAGCATGACCGGGTTTGGCGAGGCCCACCTCCAGGACGACCGCTGGACGGTCGGCGTCGAGGTGCGGACGGTCAACAACCGGCACCTCAAGCTGAGCGCCAGGATCAGCGAGCCGTACGGGGCGCTGGAGCCGGACCTGGAGCGCCTGGTCCGCGAGACCGTCCGCCGCGGGACGGTGCAGCTCGTCCTGCGGGTGGATCGCCCGCGACGGGCCGAGGACTACCGGCTCAACGCCGTGGCCCTGGCCAGCTATCGCGACCAGCTCCGCGCGCTGCAGGACGACCCCTCCGGGCGCGCCGACCTGGCCGCGCTGCTGGTGCTGCCGGGGGTGGTCGAGGAGCGGAGGCCCGCGACCGCCGACCCGCACGACGACTGGCCCGCCCTGTCGGCCGTCGTGTCCGAGGCGCTGGGCAAGCTCCAGGCGGCCCGCGCCGAGGAGGGCCGGGCGATGGCCGCCGAGCTCCTGGCGCTGGCCAAGGCCGTCGGCGACCAGTTGAGCCGGGTGGCCGACCGCGGCCCGCAGGTCGTCGCGTCGTACCAGAAACGGCTGACCGACCGGGTCCAGGCGCTCCTCCAGAACCAGGGGATCGGCGTCGAGCCGAAGGACCTGATCCGCGAGGTCGCCATCTTCGCCGAGCGCGCCGACATCGGCGAGGAGATCGTCCGGCTCCGGGCCCACCTGGCGCAGTACCACGAGGTCGATCCACGAGCCCGAGAGCTCGGGCCGCAAGCTCGAATTCGTCGTCCAGGAGATGGGCCGCGAGACCAACACGATCGGCTCGAAGGCCAACGACGTCGAGATCAGCCGGTGCGTCGTCGAGATCAAGGGGCTGCTGGAGCGGATTCGCGAGCTGATCCAGAACGTAGAATAGGAGGAAGGGGCCCACCAAAGGCCCACAGGACACGAAGGAAGACACGAAGGGGTTTCTGGTAGGGTGGGCACCGCCCGCCGTCCCGGGCGGAAGATGGTGGGCGGTGCCCACCCTACGAAGAGGGCGAACGGCTCGATGTGGGTCGAGGGTTGGGGACACTTGCCGGGCCAGCTCATCGTGGTCTCGGGTCCTTCGGGCTCGGGCAAGAGCACGGTCGATCCACCGTGCCCTGCGAGATCCCGAGGTCGACGTCGAACTCTCGGTATCGGCCACGACGCGGGATCGACGGCCGGGAGAGCAGGATGGGGTCGATTATCACTTCAAGAGCTTCGACGACTTTTACGCGGAGCGCGACCGCGGCGAGTTCCTGGAATCGGCTCTCTATAACGGCAACTATTACGGAACGCCCGCGAAGCCGGTCTACGAGATTCTCCGATCGGGCCGGTCGGTCCTCCTGGAGATCGAGGTGCAGGGCGCAAAGCAGATCCGCGAACAACGCCCCGAGTGCCCTGTTCGCGTTCATCAGGACGCCCGATTTCCGGACGCTCGAAAGACGGCTGTGGGAGCGGGGGACGGAAACCGGCCCCTCCGTCATCCGGCGCCTCAAGCATGCCCGCGAGGAGTTGGCCGAGGCCCACTGGTATGATGTCCAGTTGATCAACGACGACCTCGACCGTTGCGTCGAGCAATTCGTATCCGTTCTGAAGACCCAGGGCCGTGGAGGTTGATCGCTCGATGCTCGAAGAATTGAAGGAAGAAGAGATCGTCAACAAGGTCGGCGGCCGGTTCAAGCTGTCGACGTTGATCCAGAAGCGGATGATCGCACTGAACCAGGGCGCCCGGCCCCTGGTCGACCTGCGGGGCGTCGACAAGATGACGATCGTGATCCAGGAGATCATGCAGGACAAGATCTTCCTGGACCTCTCGGGCAACCTCCAGACCAACGAGCCGACCGAGGAGGAGGAGGGGGGGACGGTCGACCTTACCCAGCCCTCAGAATAGCCTCGACGCGCGCGGCGGCCTCCGATCGGCGCCGGGACGGCGAAAGACGGCCGGCCCGCCCGGCCGATCCCATGAGGACGGGCCCGGTGCGGTCGCCCGTCCGAGGGCGACGGCCCGGGCGCGGCCCCCCACCGCTGGTGCGCGCCGAGGGATCTCCATGCTCGACCGTCACCGTCTGGCGAGGAACGGCCCGGCCTCGGCGCTGTTGCTCGCCACGGCCTTCCTCGCCCTCAGCCTGGCGAGCTACGACCCGGCCGACCCCCCGGGACGGTCGGTCGAGCCACCTCACTCGTCCCCGTCCAACCCATGCGGGCCCGTCGGCGCGGCGCTGGCGCACGCTCCTGTTCCAGGCGCTGGGGTGGTCGTCGCTGCTCGTGCTGATCGGCCTGGTCGCCGTGGACGTGCTGTGGTTCCGCCGCCGCGCGGTGCCCGATCGGGGGATGCGCCTGCTCGGCTTCGCGATGGTGCTGGCCGTGGCGGCGGCGCTGCGCGCAGAAGTTCGGCGGGGGGCTGCGGCCGATCCCCCCCGTCGGCGGGGGCGGCTACCTCGGCGCGGTGGGCGTGGCGTTCCTGGAGGGCCAGTTCGGGCGGGCCGGCATGCTCCTGATCCTGCTGGCGACGGGGCTGGTCGGCCTGGCGCTCTGCCACGACGCGCTCGTCGCCTGGCCCCTCCAGGAGATCGCGCGCGGCTTCCGCCGCGGCCGGGTCGCGACGGCGGATGAGGCGACGTCGGCCGTATCCCCGGAGACGTCGCTGGTGCGGGCCGGCACATACCAGCTCGTCGAGACGACACCCCAGCCGCTGGCCCCGATCCACGCGCACCCGCCCCTGGCCAGGCTCACGCTCCCGGAAGGCCCGCCCCCCAATGGGAGGCCCGGGGCCGACCCGTGGCCCGTCGCGAGGACGGCCGCCGCGGCGGGTCCGGGGCTGGCCGTCGTCCCTCCGCACGAGGGGCGGTTCCAGCTCCCGCCGCACGACCTGCTCCAGCCGCCTCCGCCGTTCGCCGTCCAGGAGCACGAGGCCAAGATCCACGCGCGGGCGCTGCTGCTGGAGCGCACGCTGCTCGACTTCGGCTACCAGGTGCGGGTCGTCGCAGATCGACACCGGGCCGGTGATCACCCAGTTCGAGATCGAGCTCGAGGCGGGCCTGAGCGTCAAGAAGATCATCAGCCTGGCCGACGACCTGGCGATCGCCCTGGCCGTGCCGAGCGTCCGGATCGTGGCGCCGATCCCGGGCAAGACGACCGTCGGCATCGAGGTCCCCAACGACCGCCGCGTGATGGTCCGCCTCGGCGAGATCATCGCGGCGGTCCGGGCCCGCTCCGAGACGATGAAGATCCCCCTGTTCCTCGGCAAGGACGTCAAGGGGGTCGCCGCTCGCCTTCGACCTGGCCGAGATGCCGCACCTCTTGATCGCCGGCCGGACCGGCACGGGCAAGTCGGTCTGCCTCAACGCGATGATCCTGTCGATCCTGATGACCAAGACGCCGGACGAGGTCAAGCTGATCCTGATCGACCCGAAGCTCGTCGAGCTGTCGCAGTTCAAGCGCATCCCGCACCTGATGCACCCGGTCGTCACCGACATGAAGAAGGCCGAGACGCTGCTGGCCTGGGCCTGCGACAAGATGGACGAGCGCTACGGCTACCTCGCCCGCGCGGGGGTCCGCAACATCCAGGCCTACAACCAGCTCGGCGCCGAGGAGATCTACGCCCGGGTCCGCCCCGAGGACGAGCAGGAGCAGGCCCGCATCCCGACCTACATGCCGCACATCGTCATCATCGCCGACGAGATGGCCGACCTGATGATGACGGCCGCCAAGGAGGTCGAGTCGCACATCGTCCGCCTGGCGCAGAAGGCCCGGGCGGTCGGCATGCACCTGATCGTCGCCACGCAGAAGCCGACCGTCGACGTGATCACCGGGCTGATCAAGGGGAACATGCCGGCGCGGATCGCCTTCCAGGTGACCAGCCGCGGCGACTCCCGCGTCGTGCTCGACGTGATGGGGGCCGACAAGCTGCTCGGCAACGGCGACATGCTCTTCCTCTTCCCCGGCACGTCGCACATCGTCCGGCGCAGGGGACGTATGTCTCCGACGAGGAGGTCAACGCCGTCTGCCGCCACCTCGAGCGATACCCGGTCGAGTTCAGCCGCGAGCTCGTCCAGCTCCAGGTCGGCGGCGGGGGCAAGGACCGCGGCGCGGCCCTGAAGGAGCGCGACGAGCTGTACGAGCCGGCCATCGAGATCATCATCCGCGAGGGGCGCGGCTCGTGCTCGCTCCTCCAGCGCGCCCTGGGCATCGGCTACGGCCGCGCCGCACGGCTGATCGACTTCATGGCCGAGGACGGCATCGTCGGCGAGTTCAAGAGCGGCTCCGCCCGCGAGGTCCTCTACTCCTGGGACGAGTGGGAGGCCCTCAAGAACGGCGGCGACCTGGCCGAGCCGGCCGCCTAGGGGGAGGATCAGCCACAGAGGACACAGAGAATGAAAAAATAAAAATATTAATTTTTTTATTATGATTTCACTTTCTCTGTGGGCCTCCGTGTCCTCCGTGGCTAATCCTCCCCGATCATCCCGCGGGTCCGTCCTCATACTGGAAGACGGCCTCCACGCCGACGCCGAACGCCCGCGCCAGGCGGAACGCCAGCAGCAGCGAGGGGGCGTACTTGCCGGCCTCCAGCGCGATGATCGTCTGCCGGGTCACGCCGGCCCGTTGCGCGAGGTCCTGCTGCGTCATCTCGCCGTGATCGAACCGGAGGCGGCGGATCTGGTTCGTCAGCCGTCCCTGCGGGCTAGGCGCCATCCGCCCCTCCGAAACCGTACTGGCACAGGATGGCGAGCGACATGATCCCCCAGACGATCATCCAGCCGCACCAGAGTACCCACTGGAACACGAAGACCGGGATGGCCCCACCTGGCCCATAGTACACCTGCGGGGCCACGCACGCGGCCACGAAGGCCAGCCAGAACACGGCGTACGCGATCCTCACGGAGCGATGCCAGATCATCTGGTCACGCTCATCCGCGATGCACTCCCCGCGCCCCTTGCGGAAGAAGAGCGGGCTGAACCCCATGAGCCCCAGGATGCCGAATCCGCCGGTGGCCCGCTTCGGCCCCAGCCCCGGGATGAGCGCCAGGACCGTGATCATGCAGACGACAACGACAGCCAGGTTGAACCACGCGAACCTCTGGGATGCCGACACGTCCCCCTCCTATCGAAAACCATCGGGAAAGGCCCTCATCGAGCCGCCGAAGGAATGTATCGCAGAGGAGACATTTTGTAAAGTCTATTTTACATTAACCGCTGGACGATTTGGTCAAATCGTTCTGGCACCGCCGGGACTCGCTAACCTGGCCGGCGTCGTCATTGGAGGCACCAGATTGGCCGAGTCCCCAGGCGTGCCGCTCATGCAAAGTCAAACCGATCAATCCCGAAGAATTGTGATCGAAACCTCAATTCGGTTCGTTCGGCAGCGGCGCCGGCGGGTGGTCGGGCAACGAGGCCAGGGTCGATCTTCGGAAAATCGTTAAAGGATGCGATCTCTGGAGGATGGATTGCCCGACCGATTTTTTAGGGCCTCGGGTGCTGCGCCTCGGCACGACGGTTTGTTTGTGCCGGCCGTCGAGTTCGTTCGGGCGCGGCATTGAGTTGGTTCGGCACCCACCCTCGTCTTTGTAGGGTGGGCACCGCCCACCATTCCTAATTTGTTGATCGCGAAGAGGATACGGAAGTGGGCGGTGCCCACCCCGCGAAGTCGACGGGCCCGTTGGGTTCGTTCGGCGCCGGGGTCGAGTTCGTTTGGCGCGGCGCCGAGTTCGTTTGGGCGCCGGCTGTCGAGTTCGTTCGCGCGCGGCACCGAGTTCGTTCGCGCCGGCCGTTGGGTTCGTTCGGCGCCGGCCATCGAGTTCGTTCGGGCCCGCATGCGGACGACCAATCGCCTCCGAATCCAATGTGATCGAAACTTCAATTCGGTTCGTTCGGCAGCGGCGCGGGGGCGATCGTCGCGCCGCGGTCGGGGTCGGATCGAGTTGCCAAGGAGCCGTCGGCGCTCGGGCCGCTTATCCATATCATCGGGCCCGGGCGAACCGGCGTCCTGACGATCCGGTCAATGTCGAACCTGTCGGGCCGTCGGCCCCCGGTGGCGAGGGTCGAGATGGCTAGCCGGCTCCCTCGGGGATCTGGTCGAGCGCGATCAGCGCCAGTGGTGGCCATCGTAGGCGAGTTCGTTGATGGCCACGTGGTTGATCGCGATGGTGTCGAAGACGGACGGCCCCAGGCCCTCGACCAGGCTCGTCAGCAGGACGCGGATGACCCATCCGTGGGTCACGACGACGAGGGTCCTGCCGGGGTTCCGATCCGCGAGGGCCTGGAAGGCCGGGACGACGCGGCGGCGGACGTCGTTGTAGGACTCGCCCCCTTCGCCGGTGAAGTCGAGTTCGCCGTTGGCCCAGCGGGCCTTAATCTCGGCGTAGTCGGCCCAGCCCTCCGCGCGGAGCTCGGCCGCTGAGCGCGCCGACCTTCCGTTCGTGGAGCGGCGCGACGGCCTCGGGGACGAGCCGCACGCCCGTCCGATCGGCGCGGCGGTCTCGCGGGCGCGGCGCATCCCCGAGCAATAGAGGGCATCGGGCCGTCGCGCCGCGAGCACCCGGGCTGCGGCCTCGGCCTGGCGGCGGCCATCCTCGCCGAGCCCGACGTCCGACTCGGCGCCGTGGAACCGCTCGGGGGCTGCGGTCTCGGCGTGCCGGAGCAGGAGCACGCGGGTCTCTCGCAACGTCTTGCTCCCGGAGTTGATGGGGCCGATCATCGGGCGGGGCCGTTTTTCGCGACGTCCGCCGATTCGGCTTGTCGATCCGATGCACCGGACCCCATGATGGAGACGCCGAGGAGCGATGTCACCCCCCGACCCCCCACTGGCGAGGACCTGTGATGGCCGACTTCCAGAAGTATCGGACGATCCTCCTGTTCGGGATGCCCGGCAGCGGCAAGGGGACGCAGGGGGCGGTGCTCGGCCAGTTGCCCGACCTGGTCCACGTCTCGATGGGCGACGTCTTCCGGAAGATCCCCAAGTATGGCCAGTTCGGCCAGGAGATCGCGCGATACACCTCGGTAGGGGCCCTGGTGCCCGACGACCTCACCGTGCGGATCTGGGAGCGGCACATCCAGATCCTGGAGATGCAGGAGCTCCTGCTGCCCGAGCCAGCACACCCTGGTCCTCGACGGCCTGCCCCGCAACTACACGCAGGCCGAGCGGCTCGACCACATCCTCAACGTCGTCCAGATCTTCCACCTGAAGATCACCGACACCGCCAAGGCGATCGAACGGCTCAAGACCCGCGCCCTCCGCGAGAACCGGCTCGACGACATGAACGAGGAGGTCATCCGCCGCCGGCTCCAGCCCTACCACGAGGAGACGTACCAGACCCTGAGCTTCTACCCGCCCGGGCTGGTCTACGACATCGACGCCGGCCAGTCGCCCCTCGACGTGCTCCGCGACATCGTCAATCGGATGTCGGAGCTCCAGAAGACGAGGACCGCCCCCCGCCCGTCGGCGATGTCGGAGACGGTCGGTTGAACCGGCCCTCCCCCGCGAGGGCGAGGGATGGGTGGGGGTATCCGGCCTCGAATCCGATCGCCCTCGGGACAGCACGGCGGCCCGGCACTGCTCGCTTGGCGGCGGGGGCCGGGGGAGTACGCTCGGGGCGGCCCGGTCCCCGGAGTGAACGGCCATGACGGTCCCCGCAGCGCCCCTCGCCGAGACCCCGAGCGGTGGCCCCGATCGGGCCGCGACGCCGCACCGCGCCGTACGTGCCCGACGAGGCCATCCTGCCCGAGCTGACCTGGTCGGCGGTCCTGCTCGGGGCGGTGCTCGGGATCATCTTCGGCGCGTCGTCGCTCTACCTGGTGCTCCGGGTCGGGATGACGGTCTCGGCGTCGATCCCGGTCGCGGTGCTGTCGATCACGGTCTTCCGGGCGCTGTCGCAGCGCCTTCGGGACGCGGCCCGCGACGATCCTGGAGAACAACATCGTCCAGACGACCGGCTCGGCGGGCGAGTCGATCGCCTTCGGCGTCGGCGTGACGATGCCCGCCCTGATGATCCTGGGCTACGACATGGACCTCGCCCGGGTGATGCTCGTCGCCGCGCTCGGCGGCCTGCTCGGCATCCTGATGATGATCCCGCTGCGGCGCGCCTTCATCGTCAAGCAGCACGGGACGCTGACCTACCCCGAGGGGACCGCCTGCGCCAAGGTCCTGATCGTCGGCGAGCAGGGCGGGTCGAGCGCCAAGACGGTCTTCGCCGGGTTCGGCCTGGCGTTCGTCTACCAGGTCGCGATGCAGGGGCTGAAGCTCTGGCAGGAATACCCGCTCGAAGGCCATCGCCGGGTTCAAGGCGGCGGTGGTCTCGCTGGAGGCGAACCCGATCCTGATGGGCGTCGGCTACATCATCGGCTTCCGGATCTCGTGCGTGATGGTCGGCGGGGGCATCCTGGCGGCCCTGGTGCTCGTCCCCGCCATCGCCTTCTTCGGCGCGAACGCGACCGGGCCGATCTTCCCGGGGACCAAGCCGATCGCCGGCGATGACGCCCGAAGGAGATCCGCGACAGCCTACGTCCTCTACATCGGCGCGGGGGCGGTCGCCACGGGGGGGATCATCAGCCTGCTCCAGGCCCTGCCCCTGATCGTCGGCTCGATCGCGGTCGGGCCTCCGCGACCTCCGCGCGTCGGGCGACGACGCGACGGGCCCGGGACGGGGCGGACCGAGCGCGACCTGCCGCTCTGGGTCGTCGGCCTCGGCTCGCTCGGCGCTGGTGGCCGCGATCGCCGCCACGCACCTGATCCCGACCGACCTGGCGGGCCGGGTCGTCGGCGCGGCGATGATCGTCCTGTTCGGGTTCCTGTTCGTCACCGTCTCGTCGCGGCTGACGGGCGAGATCGGCTCGTCGTCGAACCCGATCTCGGGGATGACGGTGGCGACGCTCCTGCTGACCTGCCTGATCTTCGTCCTGCTGGGCTGGGTCGGCCCCGAGTACCGCCTGGCGGCGCTGTCGATCGCGGGGATCGTCTGCATCGCCGCCTCGAACGGCGGGACGACCTCGCAGGACCTCAAGACGGGCTTCCTCGTCGGCGCGACGCCCCGGTCGCAGCAGGTCGCGATCCTGGTCGGGGCGCTGACCTCGGCGATCGTCATCGGGTTCACGCTGCTGGTGCTCAACGAGGCGGGCACCGTCGTCACGTCGAAGGCCGAGTATCTGCCGACCAAGTCCGGGCCGACGTCTCGAAGCTGACGGAGACGATGGAGGTTGACGGGAAGGCACAGACCTACCACGTCTGGCGGGTCGTCAGCCCGAGCCGGGCGTCCAGCCGGGCAAGTACCTGGTCGACGACGCGGGCCAGGCCCGCTACCTGGTCGATCCGGCGATCAACGGCTGCGTCGAGACCCGCGACGACGGCACGAAGGTCATCAAGTACAACGCCCCGAAGGCCACGCTGATGGCCTTCATCATCGACGGCATCATGACGCGGAAGCTGCCCTGGGGCCTGGTGCTGCTCGGGCGTCTTCATCGCGGTCGTGATGCAACTGGCCGGGGTGCCGGCGCTGGCGTTCGCGGTGGGGGTGTACCTGCCGCTGTCGACCTCGATGCCGATCTTCGTCGGCGGGCTGGTCCGCGCGGCGGTCGACCGGATCAGGAGGACGCCGCCCGAGGAGTCGGACTCGAGCCCGGCGGTCCTGCTCTCCAGCGGCTACATCGCCGGGGGGGCGATCGCCGGCATCCTGATCGCCATCCTGGCCATCGTCCCGGGCGCATCGCGGCGGCTCGACCTCGGCCGGAGTCTGTCCGACGAGTGGAACGACAGCCCCTGGCCGGCCCTGGTCGCGTTCGGCATGATGACGCTCGTGCTCCTGCTGGTCGGGACCGGCCACCTGCTCCGGGGCGGCGAACCGGCCGCGGTCGAGGAGGGCGTCACGGGCCGGGAAGAGAACCTGTAGGGCGTGGGAAGCACGCCGTTATTGATCGAGGAGGCCGCGTCATGAGTCCGCGCAGGAAGGTCGGGGTTTTCGCCGTGATCGCCGTCATGAGCCTGGGGAGGGATCGTGCACGCCGACGAGGGGATGTGGGTCTTCAACAACCTGCCGCTGAGGCACCTCAAGGAGCGATACCACTTCGAGCCGACGGCCGGGTGGGTCGAGCACCTGCGGACGTCGGCCGTCCGGTTCAACAGCGGCGGGTCGGGCTCGTTCGTCTCGGCCGACGGACTGGTGATGACCAACCACCACGTCGGCGCCGACATGCTCCAGAAGATCAGCACGTCGCAGAAGGACTACTACAAGGACGGCTTCCTCGCCAGGACCCACGACGAGGAGGTCAAGGCCCCCGACCTGGAGCTGAACGTCCTGGTCGCGATCGAGGACGTGACCGACCGCGTCGTCGCGGCGGTCAAGCCCGGCATGGACGACGCGGCGGCGGCCGTCGCCAAGCGAGGGGCGATGGCGGCCATCGAGAAGGAGTCGTTCGAGAAGACCGGCCTGCGGAGCGACGTCGTCACGCTCTACCAGGGGGGCCAGTACGCACCTCTACACCTCCAAGAAGTACACCGACGTCCGCCTCGTGTTCGCCCCCGAGTTCGACATCGCCTTCTTCGGCGGCGACCCCGACAACTTCGAGTATCCCCGCTACGACCTCGACGTCTGCTTCTTCCGCGCCTACGAGGACGGCAAGCCCGCCCGCCCCAAGCACTACCTGAAGTGGAGCCCGGACGGCAGCAAGGACGGCGACCTCGTCTTCGTCGCCGGCCACCCCGGCCGGACCAGCCGCCTCAACACCCTGGCGCACCTGGAATACCTCCGCGACGTCTCGTTCCCGCTGACCCTCGAACTGCTCCACGACCGCGAGGCGTTCCTGCTCGATTACGGCAAGAAGGGGCCCGAGCAGGCCCGGCAGTCGAAGGAGGACCTGTTCGGCTACCAGAACTCCCGCAAGGCCCGCGAGGGGGGCCTGAAGGGCCTGAAGGACGAGGCCCTGATGGCCCGCAAGGCGCGAGGCCGAGAAGGCCCTCCGCGCCGGATCGCGGCCGACCCGAAGAAGCAGGCCGCCTACGGCGCCGCCTGGGACAAGATCGCCGAGGCGCAGAAGGTCTCGGCCCGGATCGCCCGGCGGTACAACTTCCTCGAGCGCGGCTTCGCCTTCGACTCGCACCTGTTCCAGATCGCCCGGACGCTCGTCCGGCTGGCCGAGGAGAAGGGCAAGCCCAACTCCGACCGCCTCAAGCGAATACCGCGACTCGGCGCTCGACTCGCTCAAGCTCCAGCTCTTCTCCGACGCCCCCATCTATCCCGACTACGAGAACGGCCAAGCTCGCGCACTCGCTGGCCTTCTGGAAGGCAGAAGATGGGCGACGACCCGATGGTCGAGCGGGTCCTCCGCGGCCGGTCGCCCGAGCAGGCGGCCAAGGATCTGGTCGAGGGGAGCAAGCTCGCCGACGTCTCCGTCCGCAAGGGGCTCGCCGAGGCGTCCCCCGAGGCGATCGCCCGCCGCGACGACCCGATGATCAAGCTCGCCCTGGCCGTCGACGCCGACGCCCGGGCCCTGCGCAAGACGTTCGAGGACGAGGTCGAGGGGGTCCTGACCGCGCAGTATGCCCTGATCGCCAAGGCGACCTTCGAGGACCAGGGGGCCTCGGTCTATCCCGACGCGACCTTCACCCTCCGCCTGGCGTTCGGGACGGTCAAGGGCTACGAGGTCGACGGGAAGACGGTCGCCCCCTTCACGACGATCGGCGGCGCCTTCCGGCACGCCGACGCCCACGGCAACACGCCGCCCTACCAGCTGCCGACGAGCTGGATCGAGGCCAGGGACGCGGAGCCGGCTGCGGCTCGACACGCCGCTGAACTTCGTCTCGACGGCCGACATCATCGGCGGCAACTCGGGGAGCCCGGTGGTCAACCGCGACAACGAGGTCGTCGGCCTGATCTTCGACGGCAACATCCAGTCGCTCGTGCTCGACTTCGCCTACGACGACCGCGTCGCCCGCGCCGTCTCGGTCGACTCGCGCGCGATCGTCGAGGCGCTGCGGTCGATCTACCGCGCCGACGGGCTCGTCGCGGAGCTGACCGGCACGCGCTGATCCCCGGCCGCCGTCCGCTTGACTCGGCGCCTCCGCGTCGTTCTGATGTAAACAACCGTCCGCCAACCGATTGACATCCCCAGGGGAGATTGCCTCCATGCGTGGCATCGATCGTCGCCAGTTCCTCCACGACACGGCCGCGCTGGCCGCGAGCCTCTCGGCGCTCGGGCTCGGCACGCTCCGAGGCCGCCGAGCCGTCCGAGACGAGCGGGCAAGAAGGCGGGCCCGAACGACACGGTGCGGGTGGCCGTGCTCGGGGTGAAGGGGCGGGGCATGGATCACGTCAAGGGCTTCACTCGCCCTGGATGACGTGCGGATCACGACGATCTGCGACGTCGACCGCAACGTCATCGGCAAGGCGAACAAGGCGATCTCGTCGAAGTACGGGTCCGAGCCGAAGTACGTGCAGGACCTGCGCCGGGTCTTCGACGACAAGGACATCGACGCGGTCTCGATCGCCACGCCGAACCACTGGCACGCGCTGGCGACGATCTGGGCGTGCCAGGCGGGCAAGGACGTGTACGTCGAGAAGCCGGTCAGCCACAACGTCCAGGAGGGGCGGCGGGCGGTCGAGGCGGCGCGGAAGTACGGGCGGATCGTCCAGGCGGGGACGCAGTGCCGCAGCCACAAGGGCATCCAGGACGCCGTCGCGTTCCTCCGCTCGGGCGAGCTCGGCCAGATCTACATGGCCAAGGGGCTCTGCTACAAGCCGCGCGGGTCGATCGGGTTCAAGCCCGACAGCAACCCCCCCGCCGGGCTCGACTACAACCTGTGGGTCGGCCCGGCCGAGATGAAGCCGTTCAACGAGAACCGGCTCCACTACAACTGGCACTGGTTCTGGAACACCGGCAACGGCGACCTCGGCAACCAGGGCATCCACCAGATGGACCTGGCGCGATGGGGCCTGGGCAAGAACGAGTTCCCCAAGACCGTGCATGGCCTCCGGCGGGCGGTTCGGCTACAAGGACCAGGCCGAGACGCCCAACACCGAGCTCGTCGCCTTCGAGTTCGACGACTGCGAGCTCCAGTTCGAGGTCCGCGGCCTGCCGACCAACGCCGAGCTCGAGGTCAAGATCGGCGACATCTTCTACGGCACCAAGGGCGTCCTGGCGATCACCAGCTACACCGACTGGCAGACGTACATGGGCGACAAGCTGGAGAAGGGCCCCGGCGGCACCGGCAGGCGGCGACCACTACGCCAACTTCATCCAGGCGCGTCAAGTCGCGCGACGTCAAGGCGCTGAACGGCGACATCGAGGAGGGCCACCTCTCCAGCGCCTACTGCCACCTCGGCAACATCGCCTACAAGCTCGGCCGCAAGCTGCACATCAACCCGTCGTCGGAGACGTTCGTCAACGACGCCGAGGCCGACGCGATGCTCACCCGCGAGTACCGCCCCGGGTTCGTCGTGCCGACCAAGGTCTGACGCCCCGGCCGTCGCGACCCGCGAAAACCAGGCGAGGCCCCGTCCCTCCGCGAAGGGACGGGGCCTCGCCGTTGATCGCCCTCGGGCTCCGAGCCCGTCGCCGCGATCAGCCGACCCTGGCGCAGCTCTCGGGCCCGGCCGACGGGTCGTCGCGGCGGGCGAGGCCGACGCTCGCCTTCGCCAGGCCCGGGAAGAGGATCGAGGGGTGCGGGTCGCCCTCGTCGGGGGCCGCCGGGGCCGTGCCGGTCAGCGTCGCGATCTGGTCCTCGAGCGCGGCCAGGCGGCGGGCCATCGCGACGTGGTCCCAGCCCATCGCCACGAGGGTCTGGAGCTTCTCGTCGAGCTCGTCCTGGCGGCGGCCGAGGTCGCGGGCCAGCCCGTCGCGCAGCTCGTCCTGGCGGCGCTCGATCCTCTCGACGGCGAGCTCGGTCGCGTAGAGGCGATGGAAGAGCTCGCGGAGCAGCTCGACCTGGCGGTGGAAGA
The DNA here is from genome assembly GCA_963708145.1 of uncultured Planctomycetaceae bacterium. Classification (GTDB taxonomy): domain Bacteria; phylum Planctomycetota; class Planctomycetia; order Isosphaerales; family Isosphaeraceae. The sequence continues at coordinate 3,915,152 of OY970189.1, forward strand.
TCGGCCGGAGGATGCGGCGCAGGATGCGGCGGGGGACGACCACGAGCAGCCGAACTCCCCTGGCCCGCTCGCAGCCGACGTTGTAGAACGCGAGATCGCTCACGAGATACCTCTCCTTTCCTATCCTGAAGCCAGCCGCCGGAATCCCAGCCTGGCGGTCGGTCGTCCGTGATCTTCCCGAACTCGACGGAACCGGATGAATGATCGCGATCGGACGGCCGGTCCGGCGCGGTCGCCTCGCTCAGGCGCAGCGCGATTCCTGGACGAGGGCCTGCGCCAACTGCTCGGCCATCCGCGCCATCCGATACGCCTCGGCCCCCGTCCCGGCCCGCTGCCGGGGGCGCCGCGACGCATCGACGAGCATCCGCTCGATCCGCGGCAGGATGGCGTCGAGGTGGAAGTCGCGCCAGGCCGTCGCTTCGCCCCGGCGGCCGATCGGCTCCAGGTCGATCTCGCCCCGCATCACGCCGGCCAGCACCCTCGGCGAACGACTCGGCGCGGCGCTCCGCCTTGAGGCAGTGGACGCCGTGGACCAGGTACTCGGCGATCCCGCAGGTCGGCGACATGACCGGCACGCATCCCCGCGCCGCCGCCTCCAGCGGGACCATCCCGAACGGCTCGCGCGACCACGTCGGGAACGCGAACACGTCGTACTCGCCGTACAGGCCCACCAGCTCGTCGTGCGGCCGGACGCCCTTCAGGCGTCACGTGCCGCTCCAGGCCGAGCTTGCGGATCAGGTAGGCGAAGTAGCGGTCGGAGGCCTTGCCGTAGATGTCGACCGAGAAGTCGTCGAGGCCCGCCTCGCGGAGCCGGCCCGCCGCCTCGATCACGATGTCGGTGCCCTTGTGGCGCGAGACGGTCGCCGGCCGACATGATGCGGAGGTGTCCGCCCCGGTAGTACGACGGCGCGCGACGGCGGCCGGGCGCCGGTGATCCAGTTGGGGATCACCTCGACGCGGCCCCGCAGCGCCACGCCGGCCGTCTCGATCTCGTTGCGGAGCTGCTGGCTGACGGCGACGTAGTGGCCCTCGAACATGCCGGCGCGAACTCCCGAGCCAGGTCCGGGCACCAGCCGGCCCACCCGAGCTGCAGAGGATGTTCGGGACCATGTCGCCGAGCTGCCAGACCCAGGGGACGCCGAGGTACTGCAGGCAGGCCATCAGGCCCAGCCCGCCCAGGCCGACCAGCGTTGCAGACGTAGACCACCTCGGGGCCGAACTGCTCCAGCGCCTCGGCCAGCGCGTGGACGTTGTAGGCGCTGACGTAGCGCGACTCGACCTCGTCGAGGCCGACGCGCCACCGGGCTGGCTCCCCATCGCCGTGGGCGTTCCACTCGTCGACGAGCTTGAGCCGCCGGTGGACGTGCGGCCGTCGCCGCGACGGGGTGCCGAGGCGCGGCGGTCAGGACGTGGACGTCGTGGCCGCGGCGCGCAGGCCGTCGACGACGTGGCGCAGGCCACCTCGTAGCCGCCGACGAAGTCGGGGGGGTACAGGTTGCTCAGGACCAGGATCGTCACGCCGCGGCCTCCGTCCTGGGAGCGCTCGACCAGGCCCTGATAGACCTCGCAGCAGCTTCCGGCCGGCGACCTTCAGGTCGTACTCGCTGCTCGACCACCCGCCGCGCCCGCCGCCCCATCCGCTCGACCAGCGCCGGGTCGCCGGCCAGGAGTCGGAGCCGCGTCGGCGAGGTCGTCGGGGCCGTCGAAGACGAAGCCGGTGCGGCCGTCGTCGGATGAACTCGGGCATGGCGGCGACCCGGGAGGCGATCGCGGGCGTGCCGCACGCCATCGCCTCCAGGAGCGTGAACCCCATCAGCTCGGGCACGTCGTGCGTGCTGCCGTAGCAGTCGTGTGTAGACCGAGGGGAGGACGTTGGCCCAGGCGCGGCGGTAGAGGTCGAGGATCGTCGCGTCGTCGGCGTCGGTGACGAACTCGACCCGCTTGCCCTCGGCGAGGCCTTGCAGGTGCCGGTAAGTAGTCGGGGTGGTAGGGCTGCCCGCAGACGGTCAGCGGGAGCTCGGGGGGCAGCGCCTCGATCAGGCGGTCGACCCCCTTGTGCGGGAGCAGGCGGCCGACGTAGAGGACGCGGTCGCGGGCCACCGTCGCGGGGAGGGGTGAACAGCGTCGGCGTCGACGCCCCCCTTGATCACCTCGATCGGCGGCGGTCGTGTCGTACTGCGCCGCGCCGAAGTCGGAGTAGGCGACGATCCGGTCGGCCAGGTCCAGGCTGCCGAGGTCGACGCCGAGGTGGCTCCATCGGCCGCCGTGGTCGGTCAGGCAGAGCGGCTTGTGCTGCTGCTTGGCGAGCGAGGATGCCCGTCTCGCTCGGCCGGCTGTAGACGGCGTGGACGTGGACGAGGTCGGCGTCGGCGATCGCCGCGGGCAGGTCCCACGAGACGACGTAGTACGGGTTCCGCGTGCCGGTTGCCGTCGCGGAGGACGCGGAGGTCGACGCCGGGGGCGAGCGGGCCGGACCTCGGGCGCTTCCCGTAGGAGATCAGCTCGACGGTGCAGGCCCGCCCGAGGCGTGGACGACCCCCTTGGCCAGGTTCAGGGGGAACCGCTCGCCCCCGCCCAGGCACCCGTCCTTGTCGAAATACAGGGAGTCAGATAGGCGATCTTCCTGAGTGCCATGATCCTCCTCGCATTGCGGTCGTTCCGGTCCATCGCACCATCCGTGGCGCCGAGGCACCTCGACTCGAAGACGGCTGCACCTTCCGATCACCCCCGATCGTTCGAGACACTTCCGTGATCGGATGCAGACGGTAGCGAGATTGAGGTTTTTTCGACGAGATCGGATCGTGAGCACGAGGCGGATTTGGGGGCCTGGCTCATCGATGTCAATCACCGCAACCCGGCCCGGGTCCCGCCGCGGACGATCGGGGATTTTCAGGCGGCGGCCTCCCGCCCCTGCGAGCGCTTCGCCAGGCCCTGATAGAGCTCGTACAGCTTGCGCCCGGCGACCTTCAGGTCGTACTCCTGCTCGACCACCCGCCGCGCCCTCTGCCCCATCCGCTCGACCAACCCGGGGTCGCCGGCCAGGAGCCGCAGCCGCGCCGCCAGGTCGTCGGCGCCGTCGAAGACGAAGCCGGTCTCCCCCTCGCGGACGAACTCGGGCATGGCGCCGACCCGGGAGGCGATCGCGGGGGTCCCGCACGCCATCGCCTCCAGGAGCGTGAAGCCCATCAACTCGGGCACGCTGTGAGTGCCCCCGTAGCAGTCGTGGTAGACGGACGGGAGGACGTTGGCCCAGGCGCGTCGGTAGAGGTCGAGGATGGCGCGGTCGTCGGCGTCGGTGACGAACTCGACCCGCTTGCCCTCGGCGAGGCCTTCAGGAGGCGGAAGTAGTCGGGGTGGTAGGGCTGGCCGCAGACGGTCAGCGGCAGCTCGCGGCGGCAGCGCCTCGATCAGCCGGTCGACCCCCTTGTGGGGGAGCAGGCGGCCGACGTAGAGCACGCGGTCGCGCTCGGGCAGGCGCGCGGGCGGGGTGAAGGCGTCGGCGTCGACGCCCCCCTTGATCGTGACGATCGGCGTGGCGGTGTCGTACTGCGCCGCGCCGAAGTCGGAGTAGGCGACGATGCGGTCGGCCAGGTCGAGGCTGCCGAGGTCCGCCCCGAGCTTGCTCCACACCCCGCCGTGGTCGGTCAGGCACAAGGGCTTGTGCCTCATCTTGGCGACCAGGATGCCCATCTCGCCCGACCGGCTGTACACCTGGTGGACGTGCACGAGGTCGGCGGCATCGATCTCCGCGATCAGGTCCCACGAGGCGACGAAGAACGGATGCGAGTGGCCGTTGCTGTTGCGGAGGATGCGGAGCGTGATGCCGGGGGCGAGGGCCCGGACCTCGGGCGCATCGCCGTAGGAGATGAGGTCGACGGCGCAGGCCCCGCCCGAGGCGTGCACCACCCCCTTGGCCAGGTTCAGCGGGAACCGCTCGCCGCCGCCCAGGCATGCCTTCTTGTCGAAATAGAGGGGGATGAGATAGGCAATCTTCCCGAGTGCCATGAGCCACCTCGCTGTGAGCCGTCATCCAGCCCTCGGCGCCTTCCATGGCGCGGGGAAGGGCTGATCTGACTCGACCCGCTCGTGCGCGTCGCGGGGGTCATGTCGGCGAGGTCTGGGCGAGCGGGCGGGTTCTAACAGAGGGGGACGGAGGCGTCAAGCGACGAATCATCCGGGCCGCTCGGGGCGCGGAGGGCGGGCGGAGGGAAAGTCGCCTTGCGGTCTTCCCGCCGTTTTCCTATGAGTAGCTCTCGACATGGAAGCCCTGCGCACCCGAGGGTGGCGGGGACGAGACCCAAGGAGGGAGGCAGGAACATGCTGTCAGTCCTGAGGCGCGGCAAGCCGCCGGTTCCCCCGATGTCGCCGCTCCCCACCAACCCGGATGACCCGAGGTTGGAGAATTGGTATCACACCATCGAGCTCGCCCCGGGCGTCACGACCCGCAACTGCACCTTCGACCTCCGCGCGATCATCGAGCTCGTCGGGCTGCCCGAGTCGCTCGTCGGCAAGTCGGCGCTGGACGTCGGGACCGCGACCGGGTTCTGGGCCTTCGAGATGGAGCGACGCGGGGCCGATCGGGTCGTCGCGATCGACGTCGCCAAGGGGGAGGATTGCGAGACCCTGCCCATCCTCCGCGAGAACGAGTCGACGCGGTGGAGCGAGGCCAGGGCGGATTATATCAACCACCACATGGGCGCCTTCGCGACGGCCCAGGCGATGCGCAAGAGCCGGGTCGAGTGGCGGCGGTGCAGCGTCTACGACCTGTCCCCCAAGACGGTCGGGACCTTCGACGTGGTCTATTGCGGGTCGCTCCTGCTGCACCTGTTCAACCCGCTCCAGGCGCTGATCAACATCCGCTCGGTGACCAGGGAGATGGCGATCGTCGAGTCGTCCACGTTCCACCCGGACGACCCGGTCATGAAGCAGTACGGCGACCAGCCCTACATGCGGTTCGGCGAGCTCGACCTGGAGAAGGACGAGGTCGGCTCGTGCCACACGTTCTGGAAGTTCACGCCGCGGGCGCTCCGCGACATCATGATCTACGCCGGCTTCAAGACGGTCGAGTCGCGAGGTACGTTCAAGTTGCCGAGCATGTATGACATCCCGATCTATGGCACGTCGGTCGTCGCCCGCGTCTAGGGCGGTCTTTGCACGGCCGGGCCCCCAGAGGATGGGACGCGGGGGGACGCGGAGGGGGCGGATGGCCACGGATCAGATCCGCCTTGATCCGCCCCGTCCGCGTCCCTCCGCGTCCTATTTCCGGAGCGGGATGGCAGGCCGTCAGATCGGATCGGCGATCCCGCTGGGGGGCCCCGGCTGCCCGTTGACGGGGCCGGCCCCCTCGACGAAGACGCCGATCCGGCGGAACTTCTCGTAGCGGCGGTCGAGCAGCCCGGCGCGCGGCCGTTCGGCGACCTCGCGGAGCGAGCGGATCAGGAACGACTTGAGGGTGGCGGCCGCCTCGCGGTGGTCGCGGTGGGCGCCGCCCAGGGGCTCGGGGATGACCTCGTCGATGACGCCGAAGCGGAGCAGGTCGCGGCTGGTCATCTTCAGCGCCGCGGCGGCCTTGGGCGCGTGCTCGCTCGCCTTCCAGAGGATCGTGGCGCACCCCTCGGGGCTGATGACCGAGTAATAGGCGTGCTCGAGCATCGCCAGCCTGTCGCCCACGCCGATCCCCAGGGCGCCGCCCGAGCCCCCCTCGCCGATGACGACGCAGACGATCGGCGTGTCGATCTGGCTCATCGCCAGCAGGTTCTCGGCGATGAGGGTGGCCTGGCCGCGCTCCTCGGCGGCGATGCCCGGGTAGGCGCCCGGGGTGTCGATGAAGGTGACGATCGGCAGGCCGAACTTGGCGGCCATCCGCATCTTGCCGAGCGCCTTGCGGTATCCCTCGGGGTGGGCGCAGCCGAAGTTGCAGGCGGTCCGCTCGGCGAGGTTCTTCCCCTTCTGGTGGCCGATGAGCATGACCTTGTCGTCGCCCAGGTGGGCCAGGCCGGCGACGACGGCCTTGTCGTCGCCGATGGCGCGGTCGCCGTGGAGCTCGACGAACTGGTCGAAGACCAGGTCGATGTAGTCGCGCGTCTGGGGGCGCTGGGGGTGCCGCGAGACCTGGACGGTCTGCCACGGGTCGAGGTTGGCGTAGATCGTCCGCTTCAGGCCGGCCAGCTCGCGGCGGAGGCGGCGGATCTGCTCGGCGATGCCCGACGGTCTCGCCGCCGGCCCGGTTCCTGGCGTAGCTCGCCTCCATCTCCGCCAGGCGCGCCTCCATCTCGTAGATGGGCGCCTCGAAGGGGAGCCGATACTCACTCGGGCTGGCCATGGGCGGCGACGTCCTTCCGCGGCGGCAGGGGTCGGGGTCGGGGGATGGGCGGGGCGGGGCGGCTCACGAGAGGCCGTCCCGGGCCATCGGGTCGGGGTCGTCCTTGAAGATGCGGATGCGCGCGAACCGGGTCAGGAATTCCTCGAAGCTCGGCCAGGCGGTCGGCCGGGCGCTTCTGGAGCATGCTGAGGATCAGGTCGTTGAACTCGGGGGTGACCTCCTTGTTGTGCGCCGTCAGCGGCGCGGGCGCTCGGAGAGCTGCTTGTGGAGCAGCTCCTGCTTCGAGTTGCCGCGGAACGGGGGCCGGCCGCAGATCAGTTCATAGCAGGTGATCCCGAAGCTGTAAATATCGGCCGACGGCGCCGGCGACTCGCACCGGATCTGCTCGGGCGACATGTAGCTGGCCGTCCCCTGCCGCGGCGCCTTGCTCCCCGAGCAGCTTGCGGAACGGGTTGAACGGCCGCATCGCCAGCGCGTAGTCGATGACCTTGACCTCGCCCGTCTTGTTCGCCAGGATGTTCTCCGGCTTGATGTCGCGATGGACCCACCCCTTGCCGTGCATGTACATCAGCGCGCTGGCCGCCTGCGTGATGATCCGGTGCAGCTGCCGGTACGGCATCGGGTAGACCGACGGGCGGGAGATCGGCAGCTTCAGGTGGTACGACGGGAACAGGTCCATGATGAAGTACGGCTGGACCGGGTCGCGGAAGTACTCGTGGACCCGGATCAGGTTGGGGTGGATCAGCTGCATCCCGAGCTTCGCCTCGAAGGCGAACGCCCGCCGCTCGGACCCTGTCGACGGTTGCGCGATCCTGCAATTGCTTGAGCGCGAACCGCTTGCCGGTCGATTCCTGGACGACCTCCAGGACGGTCGTGGTCGCCCCGGGGTGGAGCATCCGGACGAAGCGGAATCCGCCGATCCGGTCGTCGCCGACGAGGTTGGTATCCGCCGCCACGGTTCATCCTTCCGATCGGGGTCCCCGGGGCGGGCGGGCCCGGGTCCTCGCCCGTCCCCGACGTCGGCCGCGTGCCCGCACACGGGATCGCAATCGTGCAATCTTACCAGAAGTCGCCGCCCTGGGGCAACTTCGGCGATCGGATGTGGCCCGGGGACGTCGACGGCCAGGCGGCGACGGCCCGGCCGTCAGATCACGGTGCGGTCCTGGAGGATCGTGTACTTGGGGATCACCACGATCTTGTCGCGGATGACGTAGTGCGGCGGCCTCCTCCGAGTCGACGACCCCCGCCTCGTTGGTGATCCGCACGCCGCGGCCGATCCGGGCGTTCTTGTCGATGATCGCGTTCTCGACGACCGAGCCGGCCCCGATGCCGATGTTCGGGCGGCTGGGCGCGGCGGTTGTCGTCGAGGTGCTTCGCCTGCTCGTAGCTGTCGGTCCCCATGATGTAGCGAGTTGCGGATCGTCACGTCGTCGGCGATCTGGGCCCGGACGCCGATGACCGAGTTCTCGATGACCGACCCGCGGCCGATCACGCAGCCGTCGGAGATCAGGCTGTTGGTGACCGTCGCCCCGGCGATCCGCGAGCAGGGCAGGTAGCGCGGGCGGGTGAAGATCGGGTGGTCGCCGAAGGTGAAGTCGAACGGCGGGTTGTCCCGCGTCAGGTCGATGTTCGCCTTGTGGAAGGCGCCGACGGTCCCGATGTCCTCCCAGTAGCCGTCGAACAGGTGGGCCTGGACGCGGTGCGTCGGCGATCGCCTGCGGGAAGAGCTCCTTGCCGAAGTCGGTGGCGCTGCCCGAGGCGAGCATCTGCGACGAGCATCGGCGCGGTTGAACAGGTAGATGCCCATGCTCGCCAGGTAGGGGCGGCCCTCGGCGCTGGATGCCGAAGCGGGCCATCCAGTCGGGGTCGGTCCGGACGCGGTCGAGCTTCTCGGGGGTCTTGGGCTTCTCCTCGAAGTCGATGACCCGGCCGCCGGTGTCGATCCGCATGATCCCGCACGACCGTGGCCTCGGCCTCGGCGCACCGGCAGCGCGGCGATCGTCGCCTCGGCCTTGTTCTCCAGGTGGGTGCGGATCATGTCCTGGAAGTCCATCCGGTAGAGCTGGTCGCCGGAGAGGATCAGGACGAGGTCGTAGCGGCTTCTCGGTGAAGTACGGGATGTTGCGCCGGACGGCGTCGGCGGTCCCCTGATACCACGTCTCGTGCTGCATCGTCTGCTGCGCGGCGAGGATCTCGACGAAGCCGCCGCCGAACGGGTCGAACTTGTAGGTGTTGGCGATGTGGCGGTGCAGGCTGACCGAGTTGAACTGGGTCAGGACGAAGATCTGGCTCAGGCCCGAGTGAGATGCAGTTGGAGATCGGGATGTCGATCAGGCGATACTTGCCGGCGATCGGGACGGCGGGCTTGCTCCGCGACTTGGTCAGCGGGATAGAGGCGCGTCCCCCGCCCGCCCCCCAGGATCAGGCAGATGACCCTGGACCATGGAACTCCCCCGACCGATGGGAAATGGTCTTCGCCCCGCGCGGCCGCGCAGCGCTCCGAGCGAGCAACTGCGGTACCGGAAAGACGCAATCCGATCGGCCGGCGCGGATCGAGGATCGTCGACCCCGGGCCCGCGCACCGAGGCCGGTGGCGCGGACTCGGGAGGGCGGCCCCGGTCCCGGCCGGAGGCCCGATCATCGGGATGCGATGCCCCACCGGGCGAGGGCGGCTCACCAGCCCATCGCCATGTTCGACTCGATCGCCTTGCGGGCCCCGTCGAGGTCGCAGCCGGTCTGCTGCATGTAGAGCCGGACGGCGTGGAGCTTGTCGCCCTGCGGCCTTGGCCAGGCAGTCGCGCGCCGTGGCGCAGGGGTCGACGCTCCCCTTCAGGCCGAGCAGGTTCTTCGAGATCACCCAGGCGTCCCGCGGCCGGTGGCTGACCCGGAGGACCTCCTCGCTCGGGTAGTTGGTGTGGGCGAAGCGCGCGTGCCGTCGCTTCGTCGTCGACGCACGCGATCATGATATGCGACGTGGTTTCGACCTCGAACAAGGGCATGGCCGTACCCCTTTCCTGGAAGAGATGTGAGCCGGGGCCGTGGGCGAGCCGTCGCCCGGGGCGGCCCCTCTGGCGATCGTACCCGCGGCCCGGGGCCGGGTCAAATGCCGGGCGGGGACGGCCGCCGATTCGTCGTCCATCGGCATCGGCCGCACCCGCGGCGGCGCCCGGATCATTGCACGGGCATGCCCGGTGTCGACGGTCATCGCGTCCTCGTAGAGCTGCGACAGGATCAGGCTGCCGTTGGTCGCGACCTCCTCGCCCGGCTCCAGGCCGCTGTCGACGACGACGAAGTCGTGGTTCTCCTGGGCGACCCGGATCTTCCTCCGCTCGAACCGATCGGTCTCCTTCTTCGGCCGGCCCTTCGGCGGCCTCCTCGGGCGAGGAGGCCTTGCGGACGAAGGCGTAGTCGGCGCCGTTGGAGGTGACCATCGAGAGGCGGGGGATGTGGGTCTGCCCCTTCTTCGGCTCGACGTCGAGCAGCGCCTTGACGAGCATGTCGGCCTTGAGCCGCGCGCCGGGGTTGCGGATCGAGGCGCGGACCCGGACGGCGCGGGTGTCCTTGGAGACCTCGTTGGCGACGTACTGCACCTTGCCCTGGACCCTCTCCGCCAGGAACGGGAACTGGATCTCCATCGTCTGGTCGACCTTCACCTTGTCCTGGTCGAGCTCGTAGACGTTGACCCAGACCCAGAGGTGGTCGAGCGGGGCGATGGTCATCAGGACGTTCGACGTCTCGTAGAAGTTGCCCACGACCACGTCGCGGTCGATCACGAGGCCGTCGGCCGGCGACAGGAGGGTGATCTTGGCCTTGTCCTGCACGTTGCCGAACTGCTGGTTCTCGACCGGCTTGTCGCCCAGCCCGTGGAGCAGCGCCTTGATGTCCTCCTCGGGCACCTTGAAGACCCGGAGCTTGTCCTCGGCGAGGATGTAGTCGAGCTGGCTCTTCATCTCGTCGTTCTGGCGTGTCGACCCACTCCTTGCTTGCGAGATCGCGCCGGTCTTGACCAGCTCGCGGCGCACGTCCAGGAGGTTGTTGTCGTGCTTCCACTGGACGTACTTGCTCTGGTAGTCGCTCTTGGCGGCGGCCAGGTCGTTGCTGTAGAGGTCGACGAGCTTGTCCCCCTTGCTGACCTTCTGGCCGAGGACGGCGTAGACCCTCTCGACGCGAGGCGTCGAACCGCGAGCGGACCTTGATGAGGGTGTCGGGGTCGTAGGCGGTCCGGCCGGTCAGCTCGAGCTTGATCGGCTCCTCCTGGGCCTCGACGCGGGCGGTGCGGAGGCCGATCGCCTCCTCCTCGTCGGCGGTCGAGGGACACCAGGCCGTCCCAGGGGCCGTCTGGTCCTTGAGCGGGACCGGGACCGGCGTCGGGGTCGGCTTGGCGGGCAGCGGCGACGTGGCGGCCGATTCGAGGTGCCCGAGCGTCGTCCTTGAGCTGCGCCGCGGAGACCCCGCTCAGGTAGGCCGCCCCGCCCACGCCCGGCGATCACCACGGCCGCGAGGGTCAGTTTCCAGAACATGGATCGGAAGCCTCCTCACGAAGGACCCGGCTCTCGCCGCGGGTCGGGTCGGGGTCGAGCGACTCGGTTCGATTGGTCGTCAGATCCGCCCCGGCTCGTCGCCGGCGTCGGTCTCGTGGAGGAACTCGTCGGTGTAGTGCGAGCCCTCGATCAGCTCCTCGTGCTGCTGCGCCGTGGCCGGCCGGGGCCGGGAAGAAGGTGTAGAGGACCGGCATCAGGTAGCGGGTCAGGAGCAGCGTGACGAGCATCCCGCCGACGACGACGATCGCCAGCGGCTTCTGCGCCTGCGAGCCGATCGAGTTGGCCAGCGCCGCCGGCAGCAGGCCGAGCGCGGCCGTCAGCGAGGTCATGACCACCGGCCGGACCCGCAGCTCGGCCCCGCGCATCACCGCCTCGCGGACCGGGATGCCCTCGGCCCGCATCTGGTTGAAGTACGAGATCAGGAGCACGCCGTCCTGGACGGCCACGCCGAAGATCGAGATGAACCCGACCGCCGCCGAGATGCTGAACGGCGTGCGCGGTCAGCCGCAGGGCCCAGACGCCCCCCATCGTCGCCGCGACCACGTTGGCCATGACCAGCAGCGCGTCCTTGATCGAGTTGAACGCCGTGTAGAGCAGGATCATGATCAGGCCGATCGACAGCGGGACGATCCACATCAGCCGGGCGTTGGCCTCCTGCATCTGGGCGAACTCGCCCGACCACTCGATGTCGTAGCCCTCGGGCAGCTTCGCGCCCGTGCTCGGGGTCGTCGACCTTCCCCTGCGCCTCGGCGATGGCCGAGGCGAGGTCGCGGTCGCGGACGCTGAACTTGATCGGGATGAACCGGCGGTTGTTCTCGCGGTAGATGTACGAGGCGCCCGGCTTGTGCGGGTCGATCGTGGCGAGCTGCCCGAGCGGGATCCGCACGCCGGGCTGGCCGTCGGCGGCGCCGGGGGTGTCGATCGGGATCCGGCTGATGACGCTCGGGTCGTCGCGGAGGTCGAGCGGCAGCCGCAGGACGATGTCGTAGAGCTTCTCCCCCTCGACCATCTGCGAGAACGCCCTGCCGCCGATGGCCACCTGGACGGCCGCCTCGACGTCGGCCACGTTCACGCCGTAGCGGGCGCACGCGCGGCGGTCGATCACGATCTCCAGGTTGGGCTGGCCGACGATGTGGAACAGCCCGACGTTCTCGATCCCCCGGACCGTCCGCAGGACGTTGACGACCCGCTGGCCGGCCTCCTCGAGCGATCTTCAGGTCGGTGCCGAAGAGCTTGACCGAGTTGGCCCCCTTGACGCCCGAGAGCGCCTCCTCGACGTTGTCGCGGATCAGCTGCGAGAAGTTGAAGTTGACGCCCGGGAACTCGCTTGAACTTCTCCATCAGCTCGTCCTCGATCTTCTCGCGGGTCATCCCCTTGCGCCACTCCTCCATCGGCTTCAGCGGGGCGTTGAACTCGAGGTTGAAGAAGCTGGTCACGTCGGTGCCGTCGTCGGGGCGGCCGACGTGCGACATCACCCCCCGGATCTCGGGGACCGAGGCGATCACCTCGCGGAGCCGCGGCGCCATCCGCGCGGCCGCCTCGAGCGAGACGGTCCGCGGCAGCAGGGCCCGGATCCAGAGGTTCCCCTCCTCCAGCTGCGGCATGAACTCGCCGCCCAGGCCGGGGATCAGCGTCGACCGTGAACGCCAGCAGGCCGACCATCACGCCGAGCGTCAGCCAGCGGTGGTTCAGGCACCCGGTTGAGCGCCCGCAGGTAGCGCCGCTTCATCATCCGGTCGACGATCGTGTCCGTCTCCTCCTTCTTGTTGTGGAAGAGGAACGAGCAGAGCACCGGCGCCAGCGTCAGCGGCCAGGATCAGGGCGCCGAAGATCGCGAAGGCGTAGGTGTTGGCCATCGGCCCGAACAGCGCCCCCTCGGGCCCGGTCATCGCGAACAGCGGGATGAAGGCGCAGACGATGATCGCCGTCGAGAAGAACAGCGCCCGCTCGATCTCGTGCGACGCGTCGGCGATCCGGTCGATCAGCGGCCGCGATCCGGTCGGCGCCGTGCGCCGTGATGTGCCGGTAGATGTTCTCGACGATGATCACCGAGCTGTCGACGATGATCCCGAAGTCGACCGCGCCGATCGACAGCAGGTTGGCCGACTTGCCCTGGACGTAGAGGACCGTGACCGAGAACAGCAGCGCCAGCGGGATCATGATCGCCACGATCCCGGCGCTGGCCAGGTCGCCCAGGAAGACGAACAGGACCGCGACCACCAGCACCATGCCGACGACCAGGTTGTGCAGCACGTTGTGCGTCGTGACGTGGACCAGGTCGGTCCGCTGGTTGAAGACCCGGAGCCTCATCCCCTTGGGCAGGATGCCCGAGTCCTGGATCTCCTCCATCTTCGTCGGCGACCGCCTCGGCGACCGGGAGCGACTTCTCGTACTTCCGCATCAGGACGATGCCCTCGACGACGTCGTCCTCGTCCCTGCGAGTGCGGCCTTGCCGTCGTCCTCCTTGAGGTACCGGCCGACGATCCCGAGCCGGGGGCGGTGGTTGATCTCGACCTTGGCGACCTGGCGGACGTAGATCGGGATGCCGCTGGTCGAGGCGACGACGACGTCCTGGATGTCCTCGAGCTTCTCGGCCTCGATCTGCGTCGGCCCGGTCGACGTTGGCCGGGTCGAGCGGGTCCTTGCCGCCGCCGAGCAGGCCGAGGCCGCGGACGATGTGCGCCTGGCTGCCCAGCGTGAGGATGTCGCCGCCGACGTTGGCGTTCGAGCGCGTGATCGCGTCCTCGACCTGCTGGAGCGTCACGTTGTATTGCCGCAGCAGCCGGGTGTCGACCAGCACCTGGTATTGCTTGACCGTGCCGCCGTAGCCGGTCACGTCGATCACGCCGGGGACCGTCTTCAGGGCCCGATTGAGCACCCAGTCCTGGACCGCCTTGAGCTGGTTGGTCGTGTAGCCCGGGCCCCTCCAGGACGTAGCGGACGATCTCGCCGGTCGGGCTCCAGGGCGAGAGCCGCGGGGTGACCCCCTGCGGGAGGTTGTCGACGAAGCCGATCCGGTTGATGACCTCCTGGCGGGCCGGCCAGTAGTCGGTCCCGTAGGCGAACTGGCACTTGATGTCGTTCAGGCCGGCGATCGACGTGCTCCGCAGGTCCTCCAGGCCCGGCATGCCGTTCAGCGCCGTCTCGATCGGGATGCCGATCAGCCGCTCCATCTCCTCGGGGCTGGCGCCGGGGTTCTGGGTGATGACCTCGACCAGCGGCGGCGTCGGGTCGGGGTACGCCTCGACGTTCAGGTTGATCGCCGAGTGGATCCCGGCGCCGATCAGCGCCAGGACCCCCAGGATCACGATGAGGCGGTTGTGCAGGCTCCACGAGATGATGGCATGGACCATGAGCTTGGCATCCCACGGGCGATCGGGCCGGCCGGCGGACGTTGGCTAGCGAGGGCACCCCGGGGGACGTGCCGGATGGCCGGGCCCGGAGGTTGAACGGGGTTCGATGGCTTTCTCTGGAAATGGCGCGCCGAAAGGGTTGCGTCCGGTTGCCTCGATCAGCAGCGCAAGCGACAGAGGCGCGCGAGCGGGGGCGGGAGGACGGTCGGCGGGTGGGGCTCGGGGCGGAGGTCGATCCCGATCGAGGCATGGGCCCCGGGGTGGAGGCCGAAGCCCGCGAGGATCTTCGTCGGCCCGGGCCCGTCGCCTTCCTCCGCGTCATTCGTCTGGGAGATCGCCGAGAAGCTCGGCAGCTCCCAGGTGCCGGAGTGGCAGGCCCGACGGACCCGGTGCTCCCCCGGGCGGTGCAGCACGTTGCGGGCGGCGGGGGCGACCTCCGGCGACCACTCGTCCGCCGTCGGCGCGACGTTCCACGGCCAGGCCACCAGCAGGGCCAGCGTGAACGTCAGGGCGCGGGATGTTCGCCGGTGGAGTCCCACGATCGGGCCGCCCGAACTGGTCGCGGAAGGAGAAAAGGGTGCCGAAGCACTCATACTACGCGAGGATGTTCCGATTGTGCAGAAAAAATTTGCCGGCCGATGATTTTCCGTCCCCGTCGGCCCAACCCCCATCGGGCGGGGCCCTTCGATCACCCCGGCGACGGCCGCGAGGGGGCCATGAGGGCCGGTCGAGACGCGCCCGGAAGGGCGTTCCCCCTGGTGAAACACCCTACCCCAGGAGAGGTGTTGCGAGAAGGTCCGTTTTGCCCGCAACCGACCCCGCCCGCAGGCCGTCGCCCCCCTCCGGACGACCCGCGGGGAACGCCATCCTCGAGATGAATTGTCACATTTCGTTAAACATTCGGGCGAAGCCATCCCCCCCACCCCGACGCGAACCGATCCTTGGTCCTGATCTCAAATCGTTCCGCAATTGGTACTTATGAATTATCTCCGCGTCTCCAAAAGGGTTGCGATCGTGCGTTTCCCGAAACGAAGCCAATTGGCACCGATCCGGATGACACTCTCGGGATGAGAGGACGCGGCGCTCGACGGGACCAACCACCCCCGGACGAGGTGCCTGTGTCAGGTCGGGCGTCTGGAACAGCCCGGCCCACGGGACCGCCTTCGCGAGGCGCCGGTCGACTCCGGAGCCGCAGGAACTCGAAGGTTTCCCGAGCCGCGGAGGAGGGTATCCCTGGTTTCGAGGCGGGGGAGGCGGCCGAGCGGTTCGCCAGGGTTTCGGCCTCAGGCGGAGGTGGCGTCAAAATCCCTTCCCTCGTCGCGTCCCGATCAAGTCGGCGGGAGTCGGACGCCGAAATAAGCCAACTAGTAGGGTCCGTACGATCGGGCGAACCGTCACGATCGATTCGTCCGGCTCGTCGTCGAGACCAAGGCGGCCAGAGCCGCAGGACATCTTTCTCCGGCCCAGGCTAAGGAAGCGTCCAAGTGTCCGATCAACTCACGGTCTCCCGATCCCGGTCCCGGTCCCACCGCCCGAATCGGGCGCGGCGGGGCTCGGGGCTCGTGCTGGCCATGCTGTTCGGGCCAACGATCGCCGCCGCCCAAGGGGTGGGGACGGCGGCGCCGCCACCCCCGGGGACGGGGGCGATGCAACCGACGCTCCCCCAAGGGGCGGGGGCGATGCAGCCGACGTTCCCCCAGGGGGCGGGGGTGGGGCCACCGACGTTCCCCCAGGGGGCGGGGGTGGGGCCACCGACGTTCCCCCAGGGGGCGGGAGCCATGCAGCCGGCGCCGGCGCAAGGGGTGGGGGTGATTCAGAGGACGCCCCCGGCCGCCGATCCGACTGCGAGTGGGGAGCCTCGGATCATCGAGGTCCCGTTCCCGTCCCCGGCGGTCCCTCCGTCCCCGCGCGCCGGCCCCGAGGGTCATCCTGCCCGAGTCCCCGGCGCCGAGGGTGCCGGGCCGATCAGCCCGTTCGCCGGCCCGCCGAGGGTCATCAGCCTGGAGCGCAACGACAGCGGCCTGCTCCCCACCCGTCCCCCCGGCCCCAATCCCCCTCGCCCGGCGGACGCGATCGCCAAGGACTTCCACGACGTGATCGAGAGCATCCGGGACCCCGAGGCGGAGATCACCCTGGTCGTCGGCCAGAGCAAGTTGGTCCGGACGCGGCAGCTCCTGAAGCGGGTCGTCGTCGCCAATCCGAGGATCGCCGACGTGGAATTGCTGACGGACGAGCCCAACACGCATCTCCTCAACCTGCTCGGCAGGATGTTCGGCACCACGAGCCTGACCCTCTGGGATGCCAACGACGAAATGACGTCGATCCTGATCCGCGTGACGATCGACACCAAGGACCTGGAAGCCCGCCTGAAGCAGAGCTGCCCCGGGTCCGATGTCCACGTGAAGCAGGTGGGGCAATTGCTGATCCTGGAAGGCCAGGTCCCCGATAACAAGACCATGTCCGAGGTCTTGCAACTGGTCCAGGGGGAGCTGCGATTGTCCGGTCAGGCCAACACGGGGAGCCTCGGGAATGCGATGATGGGGGGCGGGGGGGCATCCGGAGGGGCGGGCGGCGCGGGCGGCGCGGGGATGGGCGGGATGTCGATGGGGATGGGGATGTCCATGGGGGGTGCAGCCGCCCTCGGGGGATTCGCCACGCAATCCAACTTCCAGCCCGGCTTGACGATCATCAACCGCGTCCGCGTCCCCGGGCCGCGCCAGGTGCTGCTGCGGGTCAAGGTCGCCGAGCTCGACCGCACCGCCGTCCGCGAGCTCGGCGTGAGCTGGCTCGACCCGCGGACCAACTCGATCCTCGCCTCGGTGATCGGCGCCTCGGCCAACGTCGCGGGCGTGGCCGGGCCGGTCTCGCAGAGCTCATCCGGCCTGAAGGGCTTCGTCACGCCGGTCGCCACGAGCTTCGCCTCGTCCGCGTCGGCGACGCCGACCTCGACCGCGACGCTGTTCGGCATCTTCAACGCCGCGCAGTTCTCGCTGTTCCTCGACGTGCTCCGGTCGAACGCGATCGCCAAGGTCCTGGCCGAGCCCAACCTGATGGCGCTCGACGGCCAGCCGGCGCAGTTCATCGCCGGCGGCCTGTTCCCCTACCCGGTCCCGCAGGAGCTCATCGATCCCGGGGGGGACGGCGGTCGTCACCGTCCAGTTCGCCAAGTTCGGCGCCATCCTGACCTTCCTGCCCCAGATCCTGGCCAACGACGTGATCCGGCTCGACGTCGAGCCGATCTTCAGCCAGCTCAACTTCGGCCAGGGGACGACCATCAACGGCGGCTTCGTCC
Organism: uncultured Planctomycetaceae bacterium; assembly: GCA_963708145.1. Classification (GTDB taxonomy): domain Bacteria; phylum Planctomycetota; class Planctomycetia; order Isosphaerales; family Isosphaeraceae. The sequence continues at coordinate 3,932,661 of OY970189.1, forward strand.
CCTCGATCAGCCAGCGCAGCGCGCACACGGTCGTCGAGCTCCGCGAGGGGCAGACGCTGGCGATCGCCGGGCTGCTCCAGGTCCAGATGAACAACTCGACCGTGCGCATCCCGGGCCTCGGCGACCTGCCGATCGTCGGCCCGCTGTTCAGCAAGAACGTGGCGAGCCAGACCGAGACCGAGCTGGTCGTCCTGGTGACGCCCGAGCTGGTCGCGCCGATGGAGTCGAGCGAGGTACCCGAGTCGCCCGGCGATCGCGTGATCCAGCCCAACGACTGGGAATTCTACTTCCTGGGGCGGATCGAGGGTAAGTCGGGGACCGACTTCCGCGCGACCGTCCGCGAGCTCGACCCGCTCGACGTGATGAAGCACTTCCGCTCCGAGGGCCACTGGGTGATCGGGCCGCACGGGTACTGCGAATGAGCGGGGCCCGGGGTTATCACCCATCTCGAATCTTAAGTTCGAGATTTCAAATTTGAAATTCCGAATTCGAGGCCGATCTCAGGTCCGAGAGTCGGTCGGGGTCGGCGGGGACGGGCCGGGCGGGCGCGGGCGACGGGCCCGCGACCGGGATCGGCCGGGCGCATCGCTTCGCGGGGAGGCAGACATGAGGCGGGGACGAGCGAATCGGTACTGGCGGTCCGGCGCCCTGGCGATGGGCCTGCTGGGCGCGACGGCGAGGGGCCAGTCGCCGACCCTGGTCCCCCCCAGCGGCCCGGCCTTCCTGGCCGCCGGGGCGGGCGGGCCCAGCGGCGTGTGGACCCCCGGCAAGACCTTCCGCGACACCTTCATCGGCCGGCCCAACGACTTCGCCGAGCCCCCGGTCGGGTTCTACATCCGCGAGCAGTTCAGCCTGATGAGGATGAAGGCCGACCACCATCGGTTCATGCTCTATCGCTCCGACTTCCTCGTCGGCACCGACCAACTGTCGCTCGCCGGCGCCTCGCGGTTCAACCTGATGGCGTCGCGCCTGCCGGGCTGGCTCGGGCCCGTGGTCATCGAGTGGGTCCCCGAGAATCCGGGGCTGGCCGAGGCGCGGCGCGCGGCGGTCGTGGCGATGCTCCAGAAGACGGGCCGGCCCGTCATCCCGGAGCGGGTGCTGATCGGCCCGTCCCCCTTCCCGGGGACGCTCGGCGCCGACGCCAACACCTACTACAACGTCATGCTCAGCCGCGACCAGCAAGCGCCGACGCAGCTCCCGCCCAGCCCGGTCAGCTCGTCCGGGTTCGGCGTCGGCGGCGGTGGAGGGACCCCCTGACATGCGTGCCTATCACGGTCGAGACACGGCGGCCTCGCGCCGATCCCGCCCCGGCCCGCGCCGGAGGCTCGGATTCGGGCTGGCCTGCCTGATGTCGCTGGCGGCGGGCTGCCACTCGCTCGACGGCCGCAGCGGCAAGCGGCCCCGGCCGCCGCAGCCGCCGGCCCAGTCGGCGGCGGTGTCGTCCGATCCGACGATGCTGGGCCTCGGGTCGCCGACGGCCAAGGGCGAGCCCAAGGCCAAGCCGGGGCCCGAGCAGCAGTTCAACGTCCACCTCGAACTCGGCCGGATGTACGAAACGCAGGGCTACTTCGAGGCCGCGATCACCGAGTACCAGAAGGCGCTCGACGCCAGCGGCCATCTCTCGCCCTCGCCGTCGGGCGCGAAGACGGGCGAGACGCGGGCGGGCCTGGCGCACCGCCGGATGGGCGGCGCATACGACCGCCTCGGCCGGTTCGCGCAGGCCGAGACCCACTATCGCGCAGGCGCTGAAGCTCAGCCCCAACGACGCGAAGGTCTGGAACGACGCCGGGTACAGCTACTACCTCCAGAGGCGCTGGGACGACGCCGAGCGGAGCCTCAAGACCGCCGCGCGGATCGACCCCGAGAACCCGAAGATCCAGACCAACCTCGGCCTGACGCTGGCCGCCGCCGGCAAGACCGACGAGGCGCTGGCGGCGCTGACCAGGGCCGGCGGCAACGCGATCGGGCACGCCAACCTCGCCTACCTGCTGGCCGCGCTGGGCAGGACCGCGGAGGCGCGGGCCCATTATCTGGCCGCGCTGGAGAGCAAGCCCGACCTGCACACCGGCCCGCGAAGCCCTCGCGGCGCTCGACGGCAGGAAGCCCCGCGCCGAGGTCGTCGCCGCGGCGCCGACGCCCCCGGCCGACGAGGTGAAGCCGGTCGCCGCGACGTCGGCGCCGCCCGTGATGATCGCGCCGAGCATCGCCGCGCCGATCGCGCCGGCCGTGGTCGCGCCGACCCGCGCCGACGCCTCTCCCGCGCCGCCCCCGCCCGTCGTGGCCGGGCCCGACGCGAGCGTCAACCGCGCCGCGATGGAGCCGCCCACGACCATCCCGCTCCCCATCCCCCCGAGCACGATGTCGGCGAAGATGGGAAGCCCTGCAATCCCGGCCTCGCCGCCCCCGAGCGGGACGGCTGCCCCGACGACGATCCCCTGGCCTCGGACGATGAAACGACCGCCCCCGTCCTCGTCCTACTCGAGCGCGACCGGCCGCATCAGCCCTTCCCGTTCGGCTCGGCCAACCTGGCGTAGAAGCCGGGGCGGCGGTCGGCGATGCGGTCGATCTCGTGCTTGCCCGGCACGCGGACCTGGCGCTTCCGCCGGGCGCGTGCCGGGTCGACGTCGGCGAACAGGACCTGCTCGGCGTCCGGGCCGGCCGCGGCGAGGATCGCGCCGGAGGGGTCCGCGATCGAGCTGCGGCCGATGTACCGGAACCCGCGCTCCTCGCCCACCCGGTTGACGGCCATCGCGTAGACGACGTTCTCCATCGCCCGGCAGGCGATCATGTGCTCGGCGGCGCATTCCGAGTGGGTCGGCCAGTTCGTCGGCAGGACCAGGACGTCGGCGCCCAGCAGGGTCAGGACCCGTCCGGTCTCGGGGAACGACCCGTCGTAGCAGATGTGCATGCCGACCCTCGCCCCGCCCGCCTCGTGGACGGCGAAGGGCCGGTCGCCCGGATCGGCGAAGCGATCGACGCCGAGGAACGGCAGGTGGACCTTGCGATACGAGCCGACCAGCCCGCCCGGGCCGACCAGGGCGCAGGCGTTGAAGAGGCGGTCGCCGTCCCTCTCCAGGAGCCCGAAGACGGCGTGGACCTCGCGGGCCCGGCACGCCGCCTCGACGGCGCGCACGCTCGGGCCGGGCAGGGGCTCGGCGAAGGCGAGGGCCTCGTCGCGGTCGTCGAACCCGTAGCCGGTCAGCGCGCACTCGGGGAAGACGACCAGGCTTGCCCCCTCGCGGGCGGCACGGTCGAGGTGGCCGAGGATCGCCGCGAGGTTGTCGGCGACCTGGCCGATCGCCACGTCCATCTGGACGGCGGCCACGCGATAGGGCTTCAGGGCGCTCACGGCAGGGTGGCCTCCACCAGCGGTTCGGGGTCGAGCGGCAGGATCGGCCTGCGGATCTTGCGATACGAGTACCGGGCGGGGTTCGAGGCGGTCAAGCCCGGCGTGTCGACCTCGATGATCGTGCCCGCGATCGGCCCATACGCGGCCTTGTAGGCCACGGCCGCCTTGACGACGATCACGCGGGCGGCCTCGGGGTGCAGGCCCAGGCTCGTCAACTGGCCGAGGCTGAACGGCGGGTGCCGCCGCGTCGTGAGCACGACCGTGTTGCCGCCGGCCAGCTCGACGACGGCCGTCAGGCCCTGGTCGTTGAACCGGCTGCCCGCCGTGCCGGGGCAGGTCCTCGACGTACCGGCCGTCGTGCAGGACGCGGACCCGCCCCGTCGCGCGCAGCGGCGGCGCGTGGCGATCGACCTTGCCCCCGGCGCTCGAGCTCGACTTCGTGCCCGACGCCCGCGCGGGCGCACTCCCGGACCGCCTCGGGGTCGTACAGGACCACGATCGAGCCGGTGGCCCCCTGCCGGATCAGCTCGTGGATCAGGACGGTGCTGTCGGCCGCCGAGCCGCCGCCGACGTTGTCGCCCAGGTCGACGAGGACGACGGGCGTCTCGGCCGCGGCCAGGGCCAGCCCGACCGCCTCCTCGGGCCCGGGCGGCGAGGCGGTGAGCTCGCGACGGAGCTCCCAGAGCCGCGCCGAGAGCCGCTCGGCCGTCTGCGACGCCAGGGCCGGGCTGTCGTCGGTCACGACCACGCACGAGGGGCCCGCCGCCGGCGACGTCGGCATACGGGAAGCCCGCCAGGATGCTGGCGTCGAGGAACCCGCGCGCCTGGTCGAGCCCGTCGAGGTCGGCCATCAGCGCGCGGAGCGGGTCGCGCCCGGTCTCCTGCGCCAGCAGGTGGATCAGGAGCGGCGGCTTGCTCAAGGCCTGGGTCGGGCGGACCCGGCCCGCCGCCGCGTTCCAGGCGATCTCGGCCGCCTTCCGCCCCCGGGCCCTCTGGTCGACGTGCGGATAGGTGCGGTAGGCGACCAGGGCGTCGGACGCGGCGACCATCCGGGGCGAGACGTTGCCGTGATAGTCGAGCGAGGCGACGAGCGGGCGGTCCGGGCCGATCAGGTCGCGGACCCTCGACAGGATCTCGCCGTCGGCGTCGTCCTGGCCCTCGGCGACCATCGCCCCGTGCAGCGCGAGCAGGACGGCGTCGACGGGGCCGGCGTCCCTCAGCGACCCGATCAGGCGGTCGGCCAGCTCGTCGAACGCCTCGGCGGTCAGCGGCCCGGCCGGGGTCGCCCAGCCCATCAGCGTCGGGCACGGCCTCGAACCCGAGCTCGCGGGCGGCCTCGAAGAACCCCCCGACCTCGTGGTGCGCCTCGCCCCAGCGCGCCGCGATCCCCGGGCCGGTCTCCAGGCCCCCGGCCTCGAACGCCGCGAGGTCGGTCCGCGACGCGGCGAAGGTGTTCGACTCGTGCATCAGGCCGCCGACGGCGATGCGGATCATGGCGCGGACTCCGGTGGGCTTGGCCCGACGGACGGGACGGGATTCAACTCTCAGCCTTCGGCGCGCAGCTCGGGATGCAGGTCGAGGGTGGCCGGGGCGGGCGCGTCCGGGGGCTGGGCATCGAACAGCAGCGCGACCCGCGCGGGGTCGGGCGGGGACGTCGCGAGGCTGCCGATCAGCCCCGCCGCCAGCGACGTCGAGAGGCCCCAGACGCAGGGGTCGAACCCGAGCAGGTAATACGGCCGGAGCGAGCCCGAGGCGCCGATCTCGGGGTTCGGGCCGAAGAGCCAGCCCAGGCCGAGGCGGTCGGGGCCGAGCGTGCCGAGCAGGTAGAGGCCCGAGCGATCGTCGCGGACCCGGCGGCCATCGCGGCGATCGCACCCGCGGCGGTCGTCCGCCTCCAGAAGCAGCCGAGGAGCGCCGGCACCAGGAAGGCCGAGGCCATGCCGGAGCTCGGAGAAGACGATGATCAGTTGCAGGTATTCCGGGGGCCGCAGCGCGACGGATCGCCGCGACGAGGCCGACGGCGACCGTGGCCGAGTAGCTGGCCCGGGCGATCTCGCGCTCGGAGGCCGACGGGCGGAGGAACCTCTGGTAGAGGTCGCGGACCAGCCCCGAGGAGACGATCAGCAGCCAGCCGCTCACGGTGCTCAGGACCGCCCCGTAGGGCGCCGCCAGGATCAGCCCCGCGAGGTACGGGTTGGCCAGCTTGATGACCAGGCTGGGCATCACGTCGTCGGACGTCGCCAGGCCCGGCAGGATGCTCCGCGCGGCGACGAAGATGAAGACCAGGGGAATGTAGATCATCGCGTTGTAGAGGTCAGAGATAGAGGATCGAGTAGCGGAGCGTCCGCGAGTCGCGGAACGCCATCAGCCGCACGAGCGTCGAGGGCTGGCCCATGCCGCTGATCGCCCACATGAAGAAGAACGAGACGGCGAGCGTCCACGGGTGGAAGTCGCGGCCCGCGCCCGGCCCGAAGGCGAAGCCGGGGCCCGCCTGCGCCATGCCCGCGAGCGTGGCCTGCCCCAGCCCGCCCGAGGCCCGCATCGCCAGCGGGAACATCAGGATCACGCCGACGGCCATGATCAGGCTCTGGAACACGTCGGTCCAGATCGCGGCCAGGAACCCGCCGTAGGCCGTGTACGCCACCACCGTCGCCGTGAAGATCGCCAGCGCCACGTAGTAGCCGGCGTCCGTCGCGACCGCCGTCTCCTCGCCCACGAGCCAGGTGGCCGTCTCCGACGGCAGCGCGATCTTCAGGATGATCGCGCCGGCCTTGAACTGCGGGACGAGGTTGCAGACCAGGAAGAACATCACCAGCACGCTCGTCAGGACCCCCAGCGCGGGGCTGCCGTACCGCTCGCGGAACAGGTCGGGGAGCGTGATCGCGCCGGTCCTCCGCGAAAGCTGGCCGACCCGCTTGCCGAGCACGCCCAGCACGGTCAAGGGCGCGACCATGTACGAGGCGATCCAGAGCCCGACCACCCAGCCGAACTTGTAGACCAGCGACGGGAACCCGACGAACGTCCCGCCGCTCATCACGGCCGCCGTCAGCGCCACGGCGAACGCCCCGAGCGAGCGGTTGCCCAGGAAGTACTTCTCCAGGAAGCTCCCCTTGCGCTGGGCGAAGTTGGCCACCACGCCGAGGCCGAGCGAGATCAGGGTGAACAGGACCAGCGCGATCAGCGTCGGCGGCTGGGCGTGGATCGCGGCGGCGTTATTCACGGACGCCCCCCTCGCGGATGTCGCTCTCCAGCTCGGGCGTGTGGTCCTTGCCGAGGTCGTCGTCGGCCATGAAGAACCCCGCGAACCAGGCGGTGAACGCGGCGCAGCACGGCCCAGGGGGCCATGATCCCCCAGAACACCCACGACGGCATGCCCAGGATCGGATGCACGTCCTGCGGGCCGAGCGGCCTCCCCTCGCGGATGTAGCCGAACGAGATAGCAATAGGCGCAGCAGTAGGACATGGCGAGGAACCAGACGACGCCGATGATGATCGCCTCGCGGCGGGCGTTCTTCAGGACGGGGTCGGTGTCGCGGGGCACGGCGGCAGGTCTCCGGGAGGCGGGAAGGCCGGCGGAGGGCGCCGGCGCGTCGGGTTGGCCCTGCCCAGGGAGAGGAAGTGGGCGCGTCCCCGCTCTTTTCGCACGACCGCGACGCGAGGGCAACCCCCTATCTCGGCATCAGCGCCCCCTCGAAGAAGGCGGCGATCCGCTCGGCGACGTACTTGCGGTCGGCCTCGCGGCGGGAGGAGTGCCGCTCGTCGGGCAGGGGCAGCAGCGCGAACGGCCTGGAGGCCGTGATCAGGGCCGTCGCCAGCCTCGCGGTGTGGCGGAAGTGGACGTTCTCGTCGAGCATGCCGTGGATCACGAGCAGATCGCCCCGGAGCTTGTCGGCGTGCGACAGGACCGACGATTCGCGATACCCTTCGGGGTTGTCGGCCGGGGTGCCCATGTAGCGCTCGGTGTAGCAGGTGTCGTAGCCGTCCCAGTCGGTCACGGGCGCCACCGCGACGCCCGCCTTGAAGACCTCGGGCGCCTCGGTCAGGCAGCGGAGGGTCATGTAGCCGCCGTAACTGCCCCCGGTGACGCCGACGCGCGCCGCGTCCACCTCGGGCCAGCGGCGGGCCACGAAGGCGACGCCGTCGGCCTGGTCGCGGACCTCGACGCCCCCCAGGCGCCGGTTCAGCGCGGCCTCGAACGCATGGCCGCGGCGCGCCGATCCGCGGTTGTCCATCTTCCAGACGGCGAAGCCGCGCGCCGACAGGAACTGCGCGGTCAGGTCGGCCGTCATCCCCCACGACTCGGTGACCATCTGCACGTGCGGCCCACCGTAGACGATCACCACCAGGGGTGCCTTCGCCCCAGGTTTCGGGGCCGATTTCGCCGCGTAGTAGGCCCCGTGGAGCGTCACGCCGTCTCGGTTCTGGAACTCGACGAGCTCGGGCGGTGCCAGGTCGAGCTCGGCGATCCTCGGGTCGGTCCCGGCGTCGTCGAGCCTCTTGACCAGGCCGCCCGACCGATCGCGAAGCGTGGTGACGGGCGGGGCGTGGCGGCTCGATACGATGTCGACGAAGTGCTCGCCGTCGCGCGCGACGGCCGCGCGATGCGTGCCCGGCTCGCGAGCGACCCGCACGACCTCACCGCCGTCGATCGAGACGCGATACAGGTGGGCCTCCAGAGGGCCCTCGCGCCCCGCGGTGAACCAGGCCTCGCGGCGTTTCTCATCGAGCGCGACCACCCCATCGACGGGCCATTCGCCCGAGGTCAGCACGCGGACGAGCGACCCGTCGCGGGCCCGCAGTTCGAGGTGGCGGAAGCCCGATCGCTCCGACGACCAGACGAACTCGCCGGTCTCCTCGACGACGCGCAGGTCGTTATGGAGGTTGACCCAGGTCGCGGAGGTTTCCTCGATCAGCAGCGTCTTCGACCCCGAATCGACGTCGAAGCGATACAACCGCAGCGCCTTCTGGTCGCGCGCGAGGATCTGCACGAGGATCGAGCGGGGCGAATCCCAGGTCACGCGGGCCAGGTAGAAATCCTCGTCGCGATCGGCCAGGGGCAGCCAGCGCGTCTCGCCCCCTTCCGCCGCGACGACGCCGAGCCGGACCTTCGCGTTCGCGGCCCCAGCGAATGGATAGCGGTGCGTCTCGACCGAGATGGCTTCGCCTCCCTGGTGGACGATCGAGTAGAGGGGGATCGCCCTCTCGTCGGTCTCCTGGTAGGCGATCTTCGACCCGTCGGGCGACCACCAGTAGCCCGACGGGCGGTCCATCTCCTCCTGCGCGATGAACTCGGCCAGTCGCGTGGGTCAGGCCGTCCGTCGCGCCTTCGGTGAGCCGCGTCTCCTTGCGCGTGGCGAGGTCGATGACGAAAAGCTCGTCGTCGCGGACGAACGCGACCTTGGTGCCGTCTCGGGAGGGCTTGGGATCGACCTCGGGCGACCTGGTCTCGGTGAGCCGTTCGAGGGGCCCGTCTCCGCGACGGAGGTAGAGGTCGCCCTGGAGGGGGATGACCGACACGTCGGCCTCCTCGGCGCGGACGACGTGGGTGATCCCGGTCTCCCGGAGCCTCTGCCGCTCGCGGCGGAGCTTCTCGGCCTCCGACAGGTTCGCCTCGGTGTCGCCGCCCCCGGGAGGTCGTGCGACGACCCGCGGCTCGCCCCCTTCGATATCCACCCTCCAGAGGACCCGGCTCAGGCTGGCCGTCTCGGATTTCAGATACGTCAGCGCCTTGCCGTCGGGCGTGAACCCGAACGCCCCCGGCACCACGCTCCCCGGCGCCGGGAGCCGGGCCACGTCGGCGGCATCGACGGCCCTGCGTGCTCCAGCAGCGGCCCCTCGGGCGTTGACCATCTCAACCATGATCGCTCCCGAGAGTGCGAAAGGAACGATCGCGCGGCGAAGATCCATCCCATCTCCTCGGGAGCGTGATCTCAAGGACGGACCGCGACCGAGTAGCTGTGTCCGGCGATCAGGAGCAGGGCCTCGTCGCGCCGGCGGCTGAGGATCAGGTCGAAGAGGTTGAGCATGTCGCGGCCGAGGATGCTGAAGTCGGTAGCCTGGGGGTCGGTGAAGGCCGCAAATTCGCCGCGGAAGAGCGAGGAAGTTGCACCATCGCTGCGGATCAGTTCCAGGGCCGTCTCCACCAGGACGGACGGGCTGGCCCCTCCGATTCCGACTAGGGCCTGTCTGATGAATCCAAGAGCCGCAGGCACCGCCGGATCATGGCCCACTTGGCCATGGCCACGAAGTGGACCGCCAGCTTCTCGTGGCGCGTCCCCAGCCGGCGGCTCTCCTTCAGCCAGTTCACGCACCGCTCCACCACGTTGCGGCGGCGGTACACCTGCGTGTCAAAGCGGGGGTTGCGCCGCTGGTCCTTCCGCGTCGGGATCACCGCCACGATGCCCCGGCGCCGCAGGTACCGCCGCACCCGCGGGTAGCTGTACCCCTTGTCCCCGGCCAGCCGCCGCGGCCGCCGCCGCGGGCGGCCCCGCCCGGGCCGGGGCAGGCGCACCGCCTCCAGGACCGGCTCGACGTGCTTCGACTCATGCGCCTGGCCCGGCGACGCCGACACCGACAGCGGGATGCCGTGGCCGTCGACGATCAGGTGCAGCTTCGTCCCGAACCCGCCCCGGCTCCGGCCCAGCGCGTGGTCCGATGGCTCGCCCGCCGGGCCCTCGCGGCGGGCCCCGGCCGCCGAGCGACTGGCGCGGATGCTCGTGGCGTCGATGCACCAGAGCTCGTGGTCGATGCGGCCCGCCTCGTCGAGCTTCCGGTGCAGCCGCTCGAGGATGCTGTCGATGGTCCGGTCCTTGCGCCAGCGGCGGAAGCGGTCGTAGACGCTCTTCCACTTGCCGTAGCGCTCCGGCACCTCGCGCCGCTGGGCGCCGGTGTGGAGCAGCCAGAAGATGCCGTCGAGGGTGGTGCGGTGGTCGTTCCACTGCGCCCTGCGCTTGCCGTTCTTGGGCAGGAGTGGCCTCGATCGTGGCGAATTGGGCGTCGGTCAGCTCGTAGCGGCGAACCATAGCAGTCCTTTCGTTCAAGGTCCTGCTATAGTATACGTTTGTGATCTACCAGACAGGCCCTAGGCGATCCCCCAGGGAAGGTTCAACCCCGATCAGCTTCGAGCGGCCCAGCAACTCCGCGGAGATCGCCGTCCGGTCCGCCGCCGTATCGATGAGGAAAGGCCCGCGTTCGGCCATCCCATCGGCCCCGATCACGCCGGCGAAGATGACGGGCCGGGTCGCGCCGTCGTCGCACTTCAGCCACTTGCCCTTGAAGATCATCGGGGCGTCGCCGGAGGGGGCAGAGGACGTACGAATTGACCGAAGGCTCCGCCGTCGTCCGGATGAGCGGCCTTGGCCCGCTCCCACGCCTCCTGCCAGGTCTCGGCGATGAACGCTTCCTGCCCCGCGACGACGAGGAACTTGCCGTGCGCGGCGGGTCGCAGGTCGTCCCAGTGCGACTGCAACCAGTCGGCGTTGCGCTCGGTGCGCCCGTGGCGGTCTCGATTGCGAGCGCTCACGTCCGGGTCGTCGATCACCTCGATGGCCAACTCGGGCCGGTGATCACCCCCTGTCCCCCGTATGAGGTGGTTTCGTCGGATGTGCTCGAACGTCGCTCGCAACTCGGCTTCCGTCGGCGGAGGGATCTCGAACTCGACGGCAGGATCACCCGCCCCCTGGGGACCATCCTGGGGGCGTCGGATCGCCTCCCGGAGCCAGGACTCGATCGCCTGCGACGTCAGCAATCCCCTCGCCTCGGCCTCGCGGGCGAGGCCGTCGGGCAACTCGATCCTGAGCTCGAGAGTCGCCATGGATTGAGTCCCCCGAACCCGCGCCAGATGGCCCCGCCGGCCGACGCTCCGCCTGCGGAGGTCGGCCGGCATATCCGACTTCCAGTTTACCCGAGCTTGACCGTGACGGTCTTCAGCTCGGTGTAGTGCTCCAGCGCCGCCTCGCCGTTCTCGCGGCCCTGGCCCGACATCTTGAAGCCGCCGAACGGCGTGTTCGTGTCCACGACGTGGTAGCAGTTGACCCAGACCGTGCCCGCCTTGACCTTCTTGGCGAAGAGGTGGGCCTTGTCGATGTCCTTGGTCCAGATCGCGGCGGCCAGGCCGTAATTGGTCTTGTTGGCGCGCTCGACGACTTCATCCACCCCCTTGAACGGGAGGACGCTCACCACCGGGCCGAAGATCTCGTCGCGGGCGATCGCCATGTCGTCCTTGACGTCGTCGAAGATGGTCGGCTCGACGAAGAAGCCGCGGTCGCCGACGCGGTCGCCGCCGGTCAGCAGCCTGGCGCCCTGCGTCTTGCCCAGGTCCACGTAGTGGAGGATCTTCTCCATCTGCTCCTGCGAGACCTGCGGGCCCTGCTCGGTCGCGGGGTCGAGCGGGTCGCCGACGGCGCGGGCCTTGGCCTTCTCGGCGAGGCGGTTGACGAATTCTTTGTGGATCTTCTGCTCGACGAACAGCCGGCTGCCGGCGGTGCAGCACTGGCCGCCGTGGAAGTAGATGGCGTGGAAGGCGCCGGCGACGGCCGAGTCGAGGTCGGCGTCGGCGAAGATGACGTTCGGGCTCTTGCCGCCGAGCTCGAACGTGGTCCTCTTGAGGGTCTCGGCCGCCTGGCGCTGGATGATCTTGGCCGTGTCGACGTGGCCGGTGAAGGCGATCTTGTCGACGTCGGGGTGCGCCACGAGCGCCGCGCCGGCGGTCTCGCCGAAGCCGTTGATCAGGTTGATCACGCCCGCGGGGAAGCCGGCCTCGATGGCCAGCTCGCCCACCCGCAGCGCCGTCAGGGGGGTCTGCTCGGCGGGCTTCATGACGACCGCGTTGCCGCAGGCCAGCGCCGGGCCCCACTTCCAGGCGAGCATCAGCAACGGGAAGTTCCAGGGGATGATCTGGCCGACCACGCCGACCGGCTGCCGCAGGGTGTACGACAGGAAGCTGCCCCGGACCGGGATCGTGCGGCCCTCGACCTTGTCGGCCCAGCCGGCGTAGTAGCGGAGCGTGTTGCACACGCCCTCCATGTCCCCCTTCGAGTCGGAGATCGTCTTGCCGCTGTTGAGCGACTCGAGCGCGGCGAGCTCGTCGGAATGGCTCTCGACGAGGTCGGCCAGCTCGTAGAGGAGCCGGCCGCGGTCGGCGGCGTCCATCGTGCTCCAGGGGCCCGATTCGAGGGCTTTCCGGGCGGCCTTGACGGCGCGGTCCACGTCGGCGGCCGTCCCGGCGGCGACGCGGGCGATGACCTCGCCGGTGGCCGGGTTGTAGGTCTCGAACTCGCCCCCCTCGACCGGATCGACCCACTGGTTGTCGATCAGGAGCTTGGTCTGTCGGATCTTCGGCTGCGCCGGGCGCTTCGCGACTGCCTGTGCCATGATTGCGGCCCCTCGGAGTTCGATGGTTCGTGGACCTCGGCAACGGGCATCGTGCAGCGCCCGCCGCAGGGAGTCAACCCCCGGTCCGCTCGCGCGAGGGCTCAGTGCAGCCGGGGGTCGGTCGCCGCGATGATGGCGCTGACGGCCTGCTGGTTGAAGCCCTTGTAGCCCTCGCGGCGCTGGAGGTCTTCCAGGTGGCTGCCGATCGCCCCCTCGCGGAGGAACTTGGCGTGCTGGTCGGCGCCGATCCAGCCGAGCTCCAGGCAGCGGTCCGCCCTCCGCTTCGAGACCGGCCAGCGCTCGCCCGCGGTGAACGCCTGGCGGAGGAACGGGAAGTCGGAGAACGGCTTCATGACCTCGATCCCCGCCTCGGCCTTCAGGCCGTCGCGGAGCGCGTCGAAGTCGAACTGGGCCTCCAGGTGGTGCATCCCGGCCTCCAGGATCGACTCGCCGTGCAGGCCGACCCAGAGGCCGACCGTGTTCGGGCGGGGCAGGTCGGGCAGGGGGGAGCGGGCGAAGTCGTGCGAAGCTTCCTCGGGGGCGAGGTCGAGGTCGGCGAAGATGACGATCCCCGTCGTCGGATGCTCCAGGATCTGCGCGCCCCAGCCCGCGTGCTCGCCGGCGTGGAACCGCTCGCGGAGGACGAAGCCGAGCGCCTCGAAGATCGCGATGACTCTCGGGAAGAACCGTCGCGAGCAGCGGAACGTGTGGTGGTCGTGGTTCGCCCAGCCCAGCCCGAGGCGATCCTGCCGCGCCTTCTGGACCCGCGCGGCGCGGTTGCGCGACTGCCAGTAGTCGCGCTCGACCTCGAAGACCAGGTGGCACGCCAGGTCCCTCGAACCGGCCAGCTCGATCACGCGGGCCAGGGTCGCCTCGGTTGCGTCGAACCCCTCGGAGTCGCCGTCGAACCGTCGCCGCCGCGCCTGCCAGGTCTCGCGCGCGGCCATCGCGTCGCGCGCGGCGTGCGGGCGCATCCGGCCCTCTCGCGCCAGGTCCCCCGGGAATGGATCGAACCCCACGTACCCGCGCCGCTCGACCGCGGCCAGGGTGGTTTCCCTCCCCTCCACGCGTCCCACGCGGTACGGTCCCAGGGGATATCCGAGGATCTCCAGGCCGAGATTGTGGGCGCCCGAGAACGCGGCGACCGACTCGACCTTGATGGCGACCTCGCGCACCTCGGGCCCGCTCCCCGGCACCAGGACGATCGCGGGGAAGATGCCCCCGTCGTGGGCGAAGACCGAGGCGCCGACGGCGTAGGACCGGGCCTGCGGCCGGTAGCCGAGCGCCTGGAGCTTCGGCCGCAGCCCCGGCCGGTCGGCCACGACCAGGTGATCGACCCAATCCTTGAACCGCGTGCTCGTCTCGGACCGCATCCGCCCCGCCAGGTCCGCGGCGAACTCGTTGCCGGCCAGCGCCTCGTCGACCCAATGGTCGACGAGGGCCTCGGTCTCGGGCCAGCGCTTCCAGTCGAAGGCCGGCGATGCGGCCTCGGCGGTCGCGAGCGACATTGCGTCACTCCTCATCTCGGGATCGTCTCGGCGCCGGGGCGCGATCAGCTCATCGGGATCAACGGCTTGGCCTCGGCCGCCGCCAGGGCGGCATCGAACAGCCCCAGGCCGATTTCAACCTGCCTGGCGGTCAGGCACAAGGGGGGGAGAACCGGACCGTGCTCGGGCCGCAGGGCAGGAGCAGCAGGCCGCGGCGGAAGGCGAGCTCGACGATCCGGTCGCGCAGCGCGGGGTCGGGCATCCCTTCGGACTGGACCTCGGCGCCGATCATCAGCCCGAGGCCGCGGACCTCCCGGATGAGGGGATAGCGCGAGGCCAGCGCCTCCAGCCCCTCGCGGAGCTGCCGGCCGCGGCGCGCGGCGTTGGCGCGGTAGCGGCGCTGGACCAGGTCGAGCGTGGCCAGAGAGGCGGCGCAGGCGACGGGGTTGCCGCCGAAGGTCGAGGCGTGGCTGCCGCTGGGCCAGTCCATCACGTCGGCCCGCGCCACGATCGCGCCCAAAGGCAGGCCGTTGGCGATCCCCTTGGCCAGGCAGACGATGTCGCCGGCCACGCCCCAGTGCTCGGAGGCGAACATCCGGCCGGTCCGGCCGATCCCCGACTGCACCTCGTCGAGCACGAGCAAGATCCCGTGCTCGTCGCAGAGCCGGCGCAGGCCGGGCAGGAAGGCGTCCGGCGGGACGATGTAGCCCCCCTCGCCCTGGATCGGCTCGACGAAGATCGCCGCCAGCTCGTCCGGCGGGCAGACGGACTGGAGCAGCGCGTGGACCCCGTCGAGGTCGCCGAAGCGGGCGTGGTGGATCTCCGGGACGAGCGGCGCGAAACCCCGCCGTTGCATGGGCTTGGAGCCGCTCAGCGACATCGCGCCGTAGGTCCGGCCGTGGAAGGCGCCCAGGAAGGCCATGACGCGGTGCCGGCCGGTGTGCCGCCGCGACAGCTTCAGCGCCGCCTCGATCGACTCGGCCCCGCTGTTGGTGAAGAAGACCCGCTTCGGCCAGTCTCCGGGCGCGATCGCGGCCAGGCGCTCGGCCAGGACGGACCTGCGGCGTGTAGTAGAAGTCGGTCCCCGACATATGGACGAGCCGCCCCGCCTGCTTGCGGATCGCCACCGTGACCTTCGGGTGGCAGTGACCGGCCGCCGTCACCGCGATGCCGGCGGTGAAGTCGAGGAAGCGGTTGCCGTCCAGGTCCTCGATCATCGCCCCGCGGGCCCGGCGGACCACCAGCGGGTAGGTCCGGGTGTACGACGGCGACATCACGCGCCGGTCGCGCTCCAGCCACGCCGACGCGCGGGGGCCGGGCAGGGGGCCGAGGATGCGGGGCTCGTCGCGGTGCAGGGCGGACATCAATCATCCCTCCCTCGGGTTGTGGCGACCGGATCGCGGTCGCGCGTCTGTTCTGGGGTCGGGCCCGCGGGCCATCCGCTCGGGGTCGAGCCGGGGGCGGCGGCGCGTCGGCGGGCCGAGTGGGCCTGCACCCATTATTCGCCGGGCGCGCGCGCGGGTCAAACCGCGAGGCCCATCCGGACGGGCGGTCCCCGCCGGCCGCCATCGCCGCGACGGCCTCGGGCCTCGGGAGGTATTTAAGCCATGAGCAATCCTGGAAAATTCGGGTCGATATTATCGGTCGTTTTTTCAGACAGGTTATTACGTCCCATATTTCGGGGCCTAAAATCCGGCTCGCCGATCCCGCACGGCCGAACCCCCTCTGACGACCGGGCGCCCGGTCGGATTCGGCCGATGGATCATCGTCCGAGGGTCGGCGCCCCGAATGAGCGAGGGCGGGTATCATGCGGCTGTCTATCTCGTCCGTATCCGCGGGCATCACGCGAGGCGCCTCGGGGCCCTCGGGCCGGCTGCGCACCCCGCCGGCCCGCCGTCGCGCGAGGCTGGAGGCGATCGAGCGGCTGGAGGAGCGAGTGTGCCTGACCTCGGCGACCGTCACCGTCACCGACTCGTCGCCAGTGACCATCCCCATCACCGGGCTCCACGGGGGGGACGTGGTCACCGTCACGGCCACCCTGACGACCACCGACGCCAATGAGAACGGCGAGGGCGAACCCCTCGTCGTGCAGGGCTCCGGGGGGGAATCGGTCACCGTCCCCAATTACAACGCCCCCCAGTCGGCGACGTTCAAGATCGGCCAGGATGGCGAGACGCTGAGCGCATTCATACCCGGGGCGGACGGCGACGAGACGGGGTCCGTCACGGTGAACGTCAATCAGCACAAGGCGCTGAGCCAGAGCACCCGGGACTTCCTCTCGAAGCTGGGCCAAGCGCTGGTCATCGGCGGTGTCGCCGCCGAGCTGATCGCCGAGAATTTCGGCCCGGCGATCACCGCGCTCTGCCCGCCGTGCGAGGCGGCGCTCGCCGCGGGAGGAGGCGTCACGCTCCTGGGCGGCCTGATCATCGAGTACATCGCCAGCGACCCCGACGACCCGAATTTCACGGCCGTCGCCCAGCCCTCGATCCCCTCGATGACTCCCGTGACCGCCGGCTCCGGCCTGACCCAGGCCGAGGCCGACGCGTTCAACGCCCTCGACACCAACCAGGAGCAGATCATCGGCCTCGGCCAGGCGCTGCTCACCTCGCTCAACCGCGAGAGCGGGGCCTTCGACGCGGGCGACTCCGCCCATGAGGCCCTGCAACTCCAGGCGGTCCGGCAATACTCCGGGCAGATCGCGAACCTCCTCAACGAGCAGGTGGCGCTGCGCAACCAGCTGGTGGGCGTCCTGCAGGCCGCCGGGTTCCCGACGTTCACGGCCTCCTCGAGCGATGCCCTGACCTTCGAGCAGGGGGTCGCCAGCGATGGGCTGCCCGCCTCGGTGGTGACGGCGCTCCAGCAGCTGGGCGCCGATAACCCCACGATCGACACCATCAAGGGGCTGGCCATCGTCCAGGACACCAACGCCGTCGCGGGCAGCTTCCCCGCCGAATTGGCCGACCCGAACCTGCTCAGCGCCCTGTCGTCGACCTCGCAGTCGCTCCAGGCGTTCGCCGGCCCGGCGGGGGGCATCAGCCTGCAGTTCGGCGCGCCCACCTACAGCGCCTCCGACGGCGGGGGGACGGCCACGATCACCGTCACCCGGACCGGCAGCATCGGCCCGGTCTCGGTCGATTACGCCACGAGCGACGGCACGGCCACCGCCGGCACCGACTACACAAGTACGCACGGGACCCTCGCTTTCGCCGACGGCGAGACGACCAAGACCTTCACCATCCCCATCCTGGGCGACCCCCGCCCGGACGGGAGCGAGACCCTCAACCTGACCCTGAGCAATCCCAGCCTCGGGGCCTCCCTGGGGGCCCAGAGTACCGCCGCCTTGACGATCAACGACGCGACCTCGGCCCCGGCGGACCTGGCGATCGTCCCGATCAATGCCCCGACGACGGCAACGCTCGGGAGCAGCACGACGTATACCTTCATGGTCACGAACAATGGCCCCGGCGATGCCACGAGCGTCGTGGTCAGCGACCCGCTCCCCGCGGGGTTCACGCTCGTCAGTCTCGAGCCCGCAGGGGACATCACAGGGCGGTACGTTGACCATCCCGCTGGGCACGCTGATCGCGGGAGCATCGGCCTCGGTCGCGATCACCGTCATCCCCACGACGACCGCGGCCCTGACGAACACGGTCACCGTCTCGGGGGGGGCGACCGACCCCAATCCGTCCAACAACGGCGCGAGCACGACGGTGACACCGACGGTCACGGCGCCGCCGGTCGTCGACGGCCCGAGGGTCCTCCTCCTGAAGCGGTTCGGCTTCCACAACCTGCCGACCACGCTGGTGCTGACCTTCGACCGCCCCCTCGACCCCGCCTCCGCCCAGGACGTCAACAGCTACGTGATCAACGTCCCGGGGAGGGGCATCATCCCGGTGGTGTCGGCGGTCTATGATCCGACGACCCTTTCCGTTACACTCCACCCGAAGACGTTGATCAACATCCACTACGCCTTCTTCGTGACCGTCCGCGGCACGGGGCCGAACGGGGTGACGGACGCGGCCGGGGACCTGCTCGACGGGGCCGGGACCGGCCAACCCGGGAGCGATTACACGGCCAGGATCGTCTGGTTCGGGCCGGGGACGCCGATCAAGACGGCCCTGACCCCGATCGGCCGATCGCATGCGGCCATCAGTCGGCTGGGGGTCTCCGGGCACACCGTCCACCGGCTCGTGATGGCGCGGAAGGCACGGCTGTGAAGGCCATCGGCGCGTCGGGGGAATGGGGTCCATGATCGAGACGGTTGTCGTGGGCTACGGGCTGGCCGGGCGGTCGTTCCATTGCCCCCTGGTCCGCCGCCAGCCGGGGCTGCACCTGCGAGGGGTCGTGGCCCGCGACCCGAAGGTCCGCGACGGGGCGGTCGCCGAGTGGGGCGTGCGCGGGTACGCCAGCGTGGATGAGGCGCTGGCCGACCCCGACGTGCGGCTCGTGGTGATCGCCACGCCGCACGTTTCGCACGCCGACCTCGCGGTCCGCGCCCTCGGGGCGGGCAAGGACTGCGTGGTCGACAAGGTCATGGCGCTCTCGACCGAGGCCGCCGACCGGATGATCGCCGCGCGCGACGCCTCGGGCCGGATGCTCTCGGTCTTCCACAACCGGCGCTGGGATTGGGACTTCCTGACCGTCAAGGCGGTGCTGGCCGGGGGCCTGATCGGCCGCCCCCTCCTGTTCGACAGCGCGGTCTGCCGGTACGCCGCGCCTCGGACGTGGCGGGGCCATGCGACCGCGGCGGGGACGATCCTCCACGACTGGGGGGCGCACCTGGTCGACCAGGCCCTCCAGCTCGGGCTCGGGCCGTGCCGGAGGCTGTCGGCGTGGGTCACGCCGGCCCCCTGGCCGGGCGTCGACAGCGGCGGCCACGGCCGGATCACCCTGGAGTTCGACGACGCCCTCTTCCAGGTCGAGACGAGCCGCGTGTGCCGGCTCGACCGGCCCCGGTGGTGGGTCGTCGGCACCTCGGGGGGGTTCGTCAAGCACGGCATCGACCCCCAGGAGGATGCGCTCCGGGCCGGCGACATCGACGCCGCCGCCGAGCCGCCGGGCGATCGGGGCGTGCTCCGCCGCGAGACGGAGGCGGGCGAGGTCGTCGACACGACCGTGGAAACGGTCCGGGGGCACTGGGACGCCTACTACGCCAACATCGCCGAGCACCTCCAGGGGCGGGCCCCTCTGGCCGTCACCGCCGAGCAGGCGCGCGAGGTCGTCCGCGTCCTCGACGCGGCCACCCGCTCCTCGGCCGAGCATGCGGTGATCGAGGGGCCCTGGGGTTGCTGACCCGACGATATCGCCCAGGACCCCGACGACCTCACAATCCGCAAAGTCCAACCGATCCATGGGAATGAATCGTGAACCTAACCTCAATTCGGTTCGTTCGGCAGCGGCGCCCCCTGGGGATAAATGTCCGACTTCGGGCGCCGTCGCGTGCGGGCCCGGGTCCCTGAGGAGGGGTCCCGACCACCCGGCTTCGGGAGGAGGACAAGTGGACGATCCGGATGAAACCCGCTCATAAATACAATTCGGTTCGTTCGGCAGCGGCGCGCCGGGGGATGTTGGCGGGGAGGGATCATTGATCGATCCGGAACAATTGTGATCGAAACCTCA
Source organism: uncultured Planctomycetaceae bacterium (assembly GCA_963708145.1). Taxonomy (GTDB): domain Bacteria; phylum Planctomycetota; class Planctomycetia; order Isosphaerales; family Isosphaeraceae. The sequence continues at coordinate 3,952,488 of OY970189.1, forward strand.
ATTCGGTTCGTTCGGCAGCGGTGCGCGGCCTCGATCGTCGCGTCTCCGTCGGGGTCGGATCGAGTTGCCAAGGAGCCGTCGGGCGCACGGGCCGCTCATCCTTATCATCGGGATTGGGCGCCCCGATGTCCTGCCGATCCGGACGGCGGGCGGGTCGGGTCGTCGGGGGCGCCGAGCGGCGGCCCTCCCGATTGCAGGTTCACCACCACGACATCGAGACCGTGATGGCCGGAACGAATGCCCGGAGGCGGGCCCTCGCCGCGCTCGGCCGCCTGCTCAACCGGCTGGCCACGCGCTGGGCGACGCCGGGGTCGGGGCGGGTCGCGGTGTGCAGCCCGCTGGTCGGCGTGCGTCGCCGGGCTGGGGGCGGTCGCGTTCCTGCGTGTCGCTCGACTGGACGATCCGGCACGTCCTCGGCGGCCTGCTCCACTTCCAGCTGCCGCCGACGGGCGAGGGGACGGCACAGGCCGATCACGTACCCGTGGCCGTGGTGGCTGGTCCCGCTCGTCCCGGCGCGTCGGCGGGCCTGGTCTCGGGGCTGCTCGTCTTCTCGCTGGCCCCCGAGGCGGAGGGGCACGGCACCGACGCCCTGATCCGCGCCTTCCACCGCGGCGCCGGGCAGATCCGGACGCGGGTCCCGCTGATCAAGGCGGTCGCCTCGGTGATCACGATCGGCACCGGCGGCTCGGCCGGGCAGGAGGGGCCGATCGCGCAGATCGGCGCCGGGTTCGGCTCGTGCCTGGCGCGGCTGCTGCGGCTGACGCCGAGCGAGCGGCGGCTGCTGATGCTCTCGGGGGCGGCCGGGGGCATCGGCGCCATCTTCCGCGCGCCGCTGGGCGGGGCCCTGTTCGCCGGGCGAGGTGCTCTATTCGAGCACGGCCACCGAGTCGGCCGCGCTGCTGCCCTGCCTGGCCAGCTCGATCGTGGCCTACTCGACGTTCGCCCTGTTCATCACCCCGCGGCCGATCTTCGTCGTCCCGCCGATGGGGTTCCACGGCCTGCGCGAGCTCCCGCTGTTCGCCATCGCTGGCGGTCGCCTGCGCGGGGGTCGGCTGGCTCTACGTGCGGGTCTTCTACGGGATTCGCGACCGCGTGTTCCACCCCCTGCCGATCCCCCGGCACGTCAAGCCCGCGATCGGCGGCCTGCTGGTCGGCCTGATGGCGCTGGCGCTGCCCGAGCTGATGACCGGCGGCTACGGCTGGGTGCAGTGGGGGGCGATCGGCATGCCGGCCGACCTGGCGATGCCGGGCGAGCCGATCGTTCGTCCCGCAGATGGGCATGCGGATGCTGTTCCTGCTGGCCCTGCTGAAGATCGTGTCGACGGGCCTGACGATCAGCTCGGGCGGGCAGCGGCGGCGTCTTCGGCCCGTCGGTCTTCATCGGCGGGATGCTCGGCGGCGCGGTCGGCCAGTGGCTCAAGGCGATCGCTCCCGCGGCTGGCAGATCGAGCCGGCGGCGTTCGCGCTGGTGGGCATGGGCGGGTTCTTCGCCGGGGTCTCCAAGACGCCGCTGGCCTCGATCCTCATGGTCTGCGAGATGGCCGGGTCGTACAGCCTGCTCGTCCCCCTGATGCTCGTCTGCGGGCTGCACGTGGCGCTGTCGCGGCGCTGGACGCTCTACGAGGAGCAGGTCGCCAGCCCGATCGACAGCCCGGCGCACCTGGGCGACTTCGTCGTCGACGTGCTCGAGCGGCTCCGGGTCGAGGCAGGTCCACGTCCGGACCGAGGGGATCGAGCGGGTCGCCGAGGCGACCCCGTTCGACGCGATCCTCCGCCTGGTGGCCGACTCGCCCGAGACGCTCTTCCCGGTCGTCGACGCGCGAGGGCCGGCTGACCGGGATCTTCGCGCCTCCGCGACGTCCGGCTGGCCCTGGCGGGCTCGTCGCTGGGCCGCCTCGTCCTGGCCGCCGACCTGGCGACCCGCCCCGTCGTGACCGTCACCCCCCGCGACGACCTGCACACCGCCCTCCGGCGGCTGACCGAGCTGAACCTCGACGAGATCCCCGTCGTCGACCCCGACGACCCGTCGCACCTGCTCGGCCTGCTCGGCCGCCGCGAGCTGGTCTCGGCCTACTCGGCGCAGATCGAGGCCCTCCGCTCCCCCGACCCGGCCGCGGTCGCATAGACCGATCGTCGCGCAAGGATGCGCAAACCTTGCGGTCCCGACCGGGATGGGGGGCCGTTCCCCCCGTCTCTCGTGCATGGATTCCCATAATTCCGGCCGGATAGGGCTTCTTCCCGGGGCACTTTCCGGGTACGAAGGAAGTCCACACATCGCCGCGGCCGCCGGAAAGGACCGGGACGGCCTCCTTCCGGGCGAGGTCGTGAGATCCCGAGTACCGTCCCATGGCGCGGATCTGCCTGATCAACCCCCGCTTCCCGACCTCGTTCTGGGGCTCGAACCACGGCCTGCCCCTGCTGGGCAAGAAGGCGAACATGCCCGTGCTGGCCCTGCCGGTCCTGGCCGGCCTGACGCCCGCCGGAGCACGAGGTCGTCCTGATCGACGAGAACATCGAGGAGATCGACTTCGACGCGCTGGAGGCGTTCGACATCGTCGGCCTGACCGGGATGACGGTCCAGCGCGACCGGATGCGCGAGATCCTGCGTGGAGCTGCACGCGCGCGGCATCTTCACCGTCGATCGGCGGCCCCTGGATCACCGTGGCCGAGGACTGGTTCGACGGGCTGGTCGACGTCATCTTCGTCGGCGAGGCCGAGGAGACCTGGCCCCGGTTCCTCGACGAGTGGAAGCAGGGGCTGCACCAGTACCGCTACGAGCAGGCCGAGAAGACCGACATGACCAAGGTCCCGCTGCCGCGGTACGACCTCGTCCCGTTCCGCGAGTACGCGATGGGGTGCGTCCAGACCTCGCGCGGCTGCCCGTTCCAGTGCGAGTTCTGCGACATCATCGTCATCTTCGGCCGCAAGCCCCGGATCAAGACGCCCGAGCAGGTCGTCGCCGAGGTCGACGCCCAGCACCGGCTCGGGGCCCGGGTGATCTTCCTGGTCGACGACAACTTCATCGGCAACAAGAAGGCCGCCAAGGTGATCCTCCGCGCCATCATCGCCTGGCAGCACGAGCACGGCTACCCGCTCGCCTTCTTCACCGAGGCGTCGCTCGACCTGGCCGAGGACGACGAGCTGATGCGGCTGATGGCCGAGGCGGGCATGGTCGCCGTCTTCATCGGCATCGAGAGCCCCGACGAGGAGGCGCTCCGCGAGACGAAGAAGTACCAGAACGTGCGCGGCGAGCATCGTCGAGCGGGTCCAGCAAGGTCCAGGACGCGGGCCTGGAGGTCTACGCCGGGATGATCGTCGGCTTCGACCACGACGACGCGACCGTCTTCGACCGCCAGTACGAGTTCCTCCAGCGAGGCGCGGATCGTCGGCGCGATGGCCGGGATGCTCTCGGCGATCCCCAAGACGCCGCTCTACGACCGCCTCGAGGCCGAGGGCCGGCTCGACAACGCCGCGGCCGACGACCCGAACATCGCCACCAACGTCATCCCGCTGCAGATGACCCGCGAGGAGATGCGCGACGGCTGGCTCGACCTGATGGACCGGCTCTACGACGCCGAGAACTACTTCGAGCGGTTCGACGCCCTCTTCATCGAGGGCCGGCTCCCCCTGGCCACGGCCAAGATGAACTGGCTCCGCCGGCACCGCCCGCTGGCCTACCTCAAGATCCAGGCGCTGACGATCCTGGCCGGCCTGGGGATGCTCGCCCGGATCTGGACCGACCCCCGCACCCGGCCCGTACCGCCGCGTCTACGCGCAAGTACCTCCGCAAGCTGCTCGCCGCCGGCCGGCCGCCCCGCTACCTGTTCCAGTTCGCCTGGAAGTGCATCATGCACACCCACTTCGCCACCATGACGCGGCAGATGGTCCGGGGCGAGTCGCGGCTGGTCAACACCTGAAGGGATGGCCCGTCTCTCCGTAGGGTGGGTCAGCCGCCGCAGGCGGCGCAACCCACCGCACCGGGGCGATGGTGGGTTGCGCGTCGTTGCGCGACGCTGACCCACCCTACATCGGCATCCCGACCCTCAAGGGCCGGCATGTCTGCCCCGGCCGCGCCCGGCCCTCCTGGCGGCGAACGTGTGGCCCTTGAAGACGCGGAGCATGTAATAGATCGAGGGCAGGAGCACGAGCGAGCCGGCCACCAGCGCCCCGAGCAACAGCTTGTGGACGATCGGCGGTGCGGCGCTGTTGGAGGCCGTCAGGTCCGGGGGGACGAGGTACGGCCACTGCGCCAGGCGCATCCCCAGAGGATCAGGGCCACCTGGGCCATCGCCGCGGTCCTCGCCAGGTGGAACCATCGTCGCCAGAGGGCCGCGAGGGCCGCGACCGCGCACGCGCCGGTCGCCAGGCGGACGGGCCACCCCCATCGCGGGGCCGTCGAGCCCCCGGAAGACCAGCGGGGCGTCGCGACGCGCCAGCAGGTAGACGGCGTAGGCCAGCACGCCCACGACGACCGCCGCGTTCAGGGCGCGGAGGCGGAAGTCGTCGCGCAGGTCGGGGTCGTCCGTCTCGAGCGTCAGGTAGACGGCGGCCAGGTAGGCGAAGATCGCCAGCGCGAACAGGCCGACGGTCAGGGGGAACGGGCGGAGCCACGACGAGAACAGGGGGACCGCGCCGCCGGGATGGCTCGCGATCCGCCCCGAGGCGACGGCGCCGATGATCGTCCCGAGCAGGATCGGGCGTCGCCACGCTGGGGATCGCGAAGGCGCGGTTCCACCGCCGTCTTGCCGACCTCGGTGTTGTCGTAGGCGCGGAACGTGAAGGCGGAGCCGCGGAGCACGACGCCGACCAGCATCAGCGAGAGCGGGACGTGCAGCGCGGTCATGATCGCGGCGAACGCCGACGGGAAGCCGGTGAACAGCAGCACGACCACGATGATCAGCCAGACGTGGTTCGCCTCCCAGACCGGCCCGATCGCGTGCGCGATCAGCTCGCGCTGGGCGTCGGCGCGGGGCCCTCGGGCCAGCAGGTCCCACACGCCCGCGCCGTAGTCGGCCCCGCCGAAGAGGGCGTAGGCGATCAGCGAGACCAGCATGGCGGCGGCGACGGCCGCCTCCGGGGTGATCGCGGATCACGGTTCGCCCCCCCGCGATCGAGGTGAGCTCGTCGGCCCGGGGGCTCGACCGGAACTGGAGCAGCAGGAGCATCACGACGACGATCCCCAGCACCAGGTACAGGGCCGAATAGCCGAGCATCGAGACCCAGAGGCCCGGCACGGGCGTCACGGCGTCGGCGGTCCGCATGACGCCCCGGATGATCCAGGGCTGGCGGCCGACCTCGGTGACGGTCCAGCCCGCCTCGACCGCGACCGCGCCCAGCGGGCTGGCCAGGACGACCGCGGCGAGGAACGCGGGGCCGTCGGGCACCCGCCGCGATCGCCAGGCGGCCCATCCGGCCCACAGCGCGACGGCCATCATCGCCGTCCCGCAGCCGACCATGACCTGGAAGGCGAGGTGGACGACCGGGACCGGCGGCCACTCGTCGCGGGGCACGTCGTCCAGCCCCAGGACCTCGGCGTCCGGGTCGTGGTAGGCCAGCAAGCTGAGCCCGGCGGGGATCTCCAGGGCGTAGCGGGTCCGCCTCGCCTCGGGGTCGGGCAGCCCTCCGATCCGCAGGGGGGCGCCGCGACGGGTGCGGAACTGGCCCTCCATCGCCGCGAGCTTCACCGGCTGGTTCCGCGCGACGACCCGGGCGATCCAGTCGCCGCTGATCGGCTGCAAGACCGCCGCCGCGCCCCCGACGGCCAGGGCGATCGCCAGGGCCCGGCGGTGGAACGGGTTCGCTCGGTCTCGCCGCAACAGGAAGGCATGGACCCCCGCGACGGCGAACCCGGTCGCCGCGTAGGAGGCCAGCAGCATGTGGAGCGCCTCGGGCCAGGCGGAGGCGTTGAGCAGGGCGGCGACCGGGTCGATGGCCGTCGCCTTCGACCCCTCCAGCACGAAGCCGGCCGGCGACGTTCATCCAGCCGTTGACCGAGATGACCAGGATGCCCGAGGCGGCGCCGCTGGCCGCGACGATCGCCCCGGCGAGCCAGTGCGCCCGGGGCGGGACGAGGTCCCAGCCGTAGATGTAGATGCCGAGGAAGATCGCCTCGGTGAAGAACGCGAACCCCTCCAGCCCGAACCCGAGGCCGATGATCGGCCCGGCGAACCGCATGAACGCCGGCCAGAGCAGGCCGAGCTCGAACGACAGGACGGTCCCCGACACCGCGCCGACGGCGAACAGGATGGCCGCCCCGCGCGCCCATCGCCGCGCCAGGACGTGGTAGACCGGCTCCCTCGTGCGGAGCCAGAGGGCCTCGGCGATCACCATCATCAACGGCAGGGCGATCCCGACCATCGCGAAGAGGATGTGGAAGCCGAGCGAGATCGCCATCTGGAGGCGTGCGGCCAGCAGGTTCGTCATCGTGCGTCCCCGGGAGGCGGTCGCGCCGCCGTCGTCTTGACGGGAGTGGCCCTCGTCCTGAATGATGATAACCATGTTCCCCTGACGTCGGCGAGCCTCCTCGACGGCCGAAGGAACGCGCCGGGAGGGTGGGGCGATGACCGATATCGACGCCGACTCGGGGCCGCCCGTGCCGGGCCGGGCGCAGGCCGGCGGCCACGAGCGGATTGTCCTGTTGATCCTGGCCGCCGTCCAGTTCACGAGCATCGTCGACTTCATGGTCATCATGCCGCTGGGCCCGCAGCTGATGCGGACCCTCCAGATCGACCCGAAGCAATTCGGCTGGGTCGTCTCGTCGTACACCTTCAGCGCCGGGGTGGCGGGGCTGTTGGTGTCGTCGCTCGTCGATCGGTTCGGCCGCAAGGCGGCGTTCCTCGGCCTGTTCTCGGGCTTCCTGGTCGGCACGCTGCTGTGCGGGCTCGCCCCCGGCTACCCGTCTTTGCTGGCGGCGCGGGTCATCACGGGGGCGTTCGGCGGCATCCTCGGGGGGATGGCGATGGCGATCATCGGCGACGTCTTCCCCGAGGAGCGCCGCGGCCGAGCGACCGGGGCCCTGATGTCGGCCTTCTCGCTGGCCTCGGTCGTCGGCGTCCCGTTCGGCCTCTACCTGGGGACGAAGTACGGCTGGCACGCCCCGTTCCTGGCTGCTGGCGGCCCTGGGCGTCCCCCTGCTGGCGACGGCGGTGGTCGTGTTCCCTCCGCTGCGGGGCCACCTGGGGCACGCGCCGGGCGCCCACCCGCTGGCGGAGATGCGGGCGACCTACACGCACCCGAACCACCTGCGGGCCTTCGCGCTGATCGTGACGCTGATGTTCGGCAGCTTCGCCGTGATCCCGTTCCTCAGCCCGTACCTGGTCGCCAACGTGGGCGTGGCCGAGGCGAGCCTGCCGTGGGTCTACATCGCCGGGGGGGGCCTGACGCTCGTCGCGGCGCCGGTGATCGGGCGGCTGGCCGATCGCTACGGCAAGCTGCGGGTCTACCGCATCGTGGCGCCGGTCTCGGCAATCCTGATGCTCGTGGTGACGAACCTGCCGCGGGTCGGGCTGGTGCTGGCCGTGGCGGCGGTGGCTGTGCTGATGACCAGCAACGCGGGCCGGATGGTCGCCGCGATGGCGATGGTCGTCGGCAGCGTCGAGCCGAGGCGTCGCGGCGGCTTCATGAGCGCCAACTCCTCGGTGCAGCACCTGGCGACGGGCCTCGGGGCGGCCGTCGGCGGGCTGATCATCGTCAGGGCGACCGACGGCACGCTCCGCCACTTCGACCGGGTGGGGCTGATCGCCGTCGCCTCGACGCTCCTGAGCCTCTGGCTCGCCGGGCGCCTCCGCCCGGCCGGGCCCCCGATGGCGACCACCCCCGGATTGAGCCTCGGCGCGGCCGCCGAGTCGCTCGGCGAGGCGGGCGACCCGCTCCCGGCCTCGGAATCGGCGTGACGATCCCCCGGAGTCTATATGATCACCCTTTGCAATCGCCGACACCTTGGCCCCGCCCTCGCGGTTGCCGTCGTCCTCATCTTGCCGGCCGGACCGGCGACGGCCGGCGCGGAGGATGCCGCCCCCGTCCCCGCCGACCACGCCCGCAAGATGGAGCAAGGGCTTGCGCTCTTCAAGCAGGGCGTCCGCGAGGTGCTGATCAAGCACTGCCTCGACTGCCACGGCGGCAAGGCGACCAAGGGGGACTTCGACCTCTCCGACCGCCCCGCGCTCGTCGCGAGCGGCGCCATCGACGGCCCCGCCAAGGAGACGACGCTCTACGCCGCTGATCTCGCACGCCGAGGAGCCGTTCATGCCCTCCAAGGCCGCCAAGCTCCCCGACGAGACGATCGAGCGGATCGCCCGCTGGATCGACCTCGGCGCGCCCTACGACAAGCCCCTGGTCGATCGGTCGGCCCCCAAGCCGAAGGACCTCGGCGATCAGCGACGAGGACCGCAACTTCTGGTCGTTCCGGCCCCTGACGGTCGCCGCGCCCCCGATGGTGAAACGCGGCGGCTGGGCCCGCACGCCGATCGACCGCTTCATCCTGGCCAGGCAGGAAGAGAAGGGGCTGTCGCCCAACCCTCCGGCCGACCGCCGCACGTTGATCCGCCGCGCCTCGTTCGACCTGACGGGCCTGCCGCCGTCGCCCGAGGAGGTCGAGGCGTTCGTCGCCGACCCGGCCCCCGACGCTTACGAGAGGCTCGTCGATCGCCTGCTCGACTCGCCCCACTTCGGCGAGCGCCGGGCCCGGCACTGGATGGACGTGGCGCGGTTCGCCGAGTCGGAGGGCTACGAGCAGGACGATGACCGCAAGGCGGCGTACCCCTATCGCGACTTCCTCATCAAGGCGTTCAACGACGACATGCCCTACGACCAGTTCGTCCGCTGGCAGGTGGCCGGCGACGAGCTGCGCCCGACGAACCGACGGCGATGGCCGCGACCGGGTTCCTCGGCGCCGGCGCCTTCCCGACGCAGATCACCGAGGTCGAATTCGAGTCGGCCCGCTACAACGAGCTCGACGACATGACCGCGACGGCCGGCTCGGCCTTCCTCGGCCTGACGGTCGGCTGCGCCCGCTGCCACGACCACAAGTTCGACCCGATCCCCTCCGACGACTACTACCGCATGGTGGCCACGTTCACCACGACCATCCGCAGCGAGATCGACCTGGCCTTGGAACCGGGCGCCAGGCCGACCAAGGTGCTGGTGACCGCCGAGGGTTTCCCGCACGTCAAGAACCGCTCCGACGAGCGCGGGTATCCGCACTTCTACCCGGTGACCTACGTCCTCAACCGCGGCGACGTCAACCAGAAGAAGGGCGAGGCGGTCCCCGGCTTCCTCCGCGTGCTGATGCGGGACGGCAAGGACGAATCGTACTGGCACGTCAATCCCCCGTCGGGCTGGACCCGCTCCAGCTTCCGCCGCGCGTCCCTGGCGCGGTGGCTGACCGACGCCGAGCACGGCGCCGGCCACCTGGCGGCTCGGGTGATCGTCAACCGCCTCTGGCAGCACCATTTCGGGCAGGGGATCGTCTCCACGCCCAACGACTTCGGCTCGCAGGGCGAGGAGCCGACCCACCCCGAGCTCCTCGACTGGCTGGCCGTCGACCTGATCCACCACGGCTGGCACGCTCAAGCGGCTGCACAAGATGATCGTCACCAGCGCCGTCTACGTGCAGGACGGGCGGATCGACAAGGCCCGCATGGCGATCGACCGCGAGAACGCGCTGCTACTGGCGCCGCGAGCCGCGACGGCTCGAAGCCGAGCCGATCCGAGACGCGATGCTCGCGGCCTCCGGCCTGCTCGACGCGACGATGTTCGGCCCCGGCTCGCTCGACCCCGAGATGCGGCGGAGGAGCGTCTATTTCTTCATCAAGAGGAGCCAGCTCATCCCCGCGATGATGCTGTTCGACTGGCCCGAGCACCTCGTCAGCATCGGCCGCCGCAGCGCGACGACGACGGCGCCGCAGGCGCTGATGTTCATGAACAGCCCGCTCGGCCGCCGCTTGCGCCGAGGGGTTCGCGGGGCGGCTCGACGCCGGCTCGCCCGCGGAGGCCGTCCGCCGCGCCTACCGGATCGCCTTCGGCCGCGACCCGACCGACGCCGAGGCCCGGCTCTCGTCCGAATTCCTCGCCCGCCAGGCCGACGGCTACGAGCACGACGGCCGGTCCGACCCCGCCCGGCTCGCGCTGGTCGACCTCTGCCAGGCGCTGATGAGCATGAGCGAATTCATCTACGTGAATTAGAAATCCCTCCCTGCCATGAATGATCTTCCGAGGAAACTGGGCATCCGCTGCCCGATCATCCAGGCCCCGATGGGCGGCGGACCATCCACCCCCGAGCTGGTCGCGGCCGTCTCCAACGCCGGCGGCCTCGGGTCGTTGGCGGCGGCTTACCTCACGCCCGAGCAGATCGCCCGCGACGTCGAGCGGGTGCGGCTCCTCACCGACGAGCCCTTCAACGTCAATTTGTTCGCGGGCGGCTACGGAGCAGGCGACGCCATCGATCCCGCGCCCATGCTGGCCCTGCTCGCGGGGATCCATGAGGAATTCCAGCTACCGCCCCCCGCCTTGCCGCCGCCAACGCCCGATCCCTTCCCCAGCCAGCTCGGGGCCGTACTTGATGCCCGACCGGCGGTATTCAGCTTCACCTTCGGCATTCCCGACGCCGATTCGCTCGGGCGGTTGAGGCAGGCCGGCATCATCGTCCTCGGCACGGCGACCAGCCTCCACGAAGCCCATCTGCTCGCGGATGCCGGCGTCGATGGCATCGTGGCCCAGGGAGCGGAGGCCGGCGCCCATCGCGGCAGCTTCGCCACGCCCTTCGACGCGGCGATGGTCCCCACGTTCGAATTGGTGCGCGCGATCGCCGCCGCCCTGACGGTGCCGATCATCGCGTCGGGCGGGCTGATGGACGGCCGGGACATCGCGGAAGCCCTGCGGTGTGGGGCCGCCGCCGTTCAACTCGGCACGGCCTTCCTGGCCTGCCCGGAATCGGGGGCGTCCGAAGCCTACAAAAAGGCCCTGCTCGGGGCCGCCGAAGATACGACCGTCATCACCCGCGCCTTCTCCGGGCGGCCCGCCCGCGGCCTCAGCAACCATTTCATCAGGGAACTCGAAGGCAAGGACCGGATTATCTTGCCGTTCCCGACGCAGAACAAACTGACGAAGGCCATGCGGACGGCGGCGGCAAGGAGGGGTGATGTCGGATATCTCTCCCTGTGGGCAGGCCAGGGGGTGGGACGAATTCGCTCCATGCCGGCCGCCCAACTGGTGCGGACGCTCCTCGAGGAGATGGAGTAAGCGATCCAAGGACGGTCCCCACCATGCCCTCCCCAGACCGTCGCGCATGGAGAATCCCGCTCAACATCGGCCAGGAAGAGACGGAGGAAGTTGACGACGGCCCGGTACATCGGGCCGGGCAGCATGCCCTTGGTTTTTTGCCGTCACCGGATGACTTCCGCCTTTACCCCGACATCGGCTTTCGCCCGATCACGGCAGGGCGTGCTGTAGGACGCCAAGCCGCAGGGTACGAGGACCAGCGTGCTACAGCACGCCCTACGAGATCGAGGTGCGACCATGAGCGATCCTTCGACGTCCCGCGATCCCGGTCCGATGCTGTCGCGGAGGCAGGTCCTCCAGAGGGCCGGCGGCGGCTTCGGGCTGATCGGCCTGGCCGGACTGCTCCAATCGGAGGGGATGCTGGAGGGCGCCGCGAGGGCCGGCGACGTCGCATCCAAGGCCCTGGAGCTGAGCCCGATGGCCCCCCGGCCGCCCCACTTCCCCGCGAGGGCGAAGCGGGTCATCTGGATCTTCATCAACGGCGGCCCGAGCCAGGTCGACACCTGGGACTACAAGCCGGCCCTGGCGAAGTGGGACGGCAAGTCGATGCGCGAGTTCGACCCGGAGTTCAAGGACACCACCGGGTTCTTCAAGAAGCAGGTCGGCGGGCTGATGAAGTCGCCGTTCCAGTTCACCCCGCGCGGCGAGTGCGGCAAGATGGTCTCGGAGATCTTCCCGCACCTCGGCGAGCACGTCGACAAGATGGCGTTCGTCCACTCGGCCTTCACCGAGTCGAACAACCACTCGCCCGCCCTGTTCATGATGAACACGGGCATGGCCCGGATGGGCTTCCCGTGCGTCGGCTCGTGGGTCACGTACGGCCTGGGGAGCGAGAGCCAGGACTTGCCCGGCTTCGTCGTGATGAGCGACCCTCGCGGGCGCGGCCTGCCGAAGGGGCACGCGGCCAACTGGGGCGCGGCCTTCCTGCCGGGCGTCTACCAGGGGACCCACCTCCGCCCCAAGGGGACGCCGATCGACAACCTCGAACGGCCCCGCCGCCATGACCGACGCCGAGCAGCGCGCCGCAGCTCGACCTCGTGAAGCACCTCAACCAGCTCCACCGCGACCGCCTCGCCGCCGAGACCGAGCTGGCCGCGCGGATCGAGAGCTTCGAGCTGGCCTACCGGATGCAGACCGCCGCCCCCGAGGCGATCGACATCGACTCCGAGCCCGACCACATCAAGGCCCTCTACGGCATCGACGACCCCCGCTGCGACCACGTCGCCCGGCAGTGCCTGACCGCCCGCCGGCTGGTCGAGCGCGGCGTGCGGTTCGTCCAGATCTACTCCGGCGGCATGGAGAACCAGCTCTCCTGGGACGGCCACACCGACATCAAGGGGAACCACGAGCAGTTCGCCGGCGAGACCGACAAGCCGGTCGCCGGCCTCCTGGCCGACCTCGCCCAGCGCGGGCCTGCTCGACGAGACGCTGGTGATCTGGGGCGGCGAGTTCGGCCGCCTGCCGATCGCGCAGACGGCCAAGAAGCCCGGCCGCGACCACAACCCGCACGGCTTCACGCTCTGGATGGCCGGCGGCGGCGTCAAGGGGGGCGTCAGCCACGGCGAGACCGACGAGGTCGGCTACCACGCCGCCGTCGATCGCGTCCACGTCAACGACCTGCACGCCACGATCCTGCACCTGCTGGGCATCGACCACGAGCGGCTGACCTACAAGTACAACGGCCGCCGCTTCCGCCTGACCGACGTCGGGGGCAAGGTCATCAAGGACATCCTAGCTTGATATTCAGGCCCGATGATCCTGTCCGAATTCCCTGTCATGCGACATGAGGTTGTGCCGCCGAATTGCGTCACGAAGTTTGGCCCTTCCTGTCCATTTGTTGCTTGTGGACAATGAGGCATGGCGGCTGGCTACGGTTTCGCTGTCTCCAACTCTTTCAAGAGCATGTTCACGGTGCCGTTGATTTCATCCGGGAGGAGGAACCCTTTGTTGCGGATCACCCCCTTATGGTCGAGGACATAGACCGTCGGCCAGCTACGAATGATCCACCGAGCGGCAATCGGACCTTCTAGTCCTTCACCATCCCACCACGCTCGCCAAGTGATTTCCCCCTTCTGCACCAGCTCCTTAAGTTCACCACGATCATCGTCAATGTTGATGCCGAGTAGGACGAAAGGCTTGCCTTCCAAGCGTTTCGCGAGCGTCCGAAGGAACGGGTACATCGCCCGGCAGGGGCCGCAACGCCGATGACTCCCGAAGTCCAGGACAACCACCTTCCCGCGATAATCGTCCAGGTTCATCGCCTTGCCGAAGATGTCTTCCCCTTCGGTCTCCGGCGATTGTCCCCCCACGGAGAGGTTGCGGAGTTCGAACAGTTCGGCCTCCGCAAGCTTGCCCGTCGTGTGATAAATGCTGTTGCCCAACGCGATGTCGGCGAATTCCTTGATCACCCGCTCGAAGAGCCCTGCTGACTCCTCGGCCAGCTTGTCGAGGTTTCTTTCCTTCAACTCCTTCACCTTCGATAGCAGGTTCTTGGGAACGGGCTCGTTCCCTCGGAGTGAGATGCGGAGCAGATCGCGTTCCGTCCTCTCCTTGACCATCTTGAGATACGTTGCCAAGCCCACGCAAACCAGCGCCTGCACCTCTCGGTGAGGGTTGTTCGCCCGGACCGACCGGAGCAATTTCTCATATGGCTTGAAAGGTTCGCCGTATCGGTCGAACCTGCCACAGTAGTCCACGAGCCTCTCGCTCTGGCTGTGATCTCGGGCCAAGAGTCCCAACGCCTGCTCGGCTTCGGGGCCGAACACGCATCGGGATGCGACCCAGGTGAGCGCATCGACGGCGACGGGGTCCGCACGGTACGCCTCGGCCAATGCAAAGAATCGCGGGGCGAAGTCCTGCGGCTTGGGCCGCTTGCTCGCCGCCTTCTCGCGGTCCTCATCGGTCGCAGCCTTGGTGTATGCCTCATAGGCCACCTTATAGGCGACCTCAAATTCTTCGGTCAGCGCCTCGTACTTCTTCCGCGCCAACTCGTCTGCTGACCCCGGCGTGGTGGTTACGAAGGCGAGCAGCCCCATCATCACGCTTCGCATCGGACGACCTCCACGGGTTCCCATGGCTCAGAGGTGGATCGTTATGTCACTCGGCAGGACCGAAGCGAATCAGGCCCGTAGGGCGTGGCAACACGCCATCTTCACAGCCGGCTCCACGATGGCGTGTTGCCACGCCCTACGGGGACATCATGGCTCGGGGGGGGCCGGCTCGCGGTCGGGCAGGGGGAAGATGTAGTCGCCCGGCCACTCCTGCCTCAATTCGAAGTTCCTCGACGCACCGTCGTCGCTCCCGTCGGGGCCGACGCTGTAGAGCAGCATCTGGCCCGGCCGGGTGTGGGAGAGTTGGGTCTCGTCGCCCATCCCCCCCTTGCCGACCTCTTCCAGGGGGAGGAGTTCTTGCCCCGTCGAGGCGACGTAGCCGAACGGCCGTCCCGAGTAGGGGTCGAGCGGCAGGCTGGGGAGTACGGAGGGGACCAGCCTGGAGAGCGAGTCGGGATACGTCCCGTGCTCGGCCTGCCAGAGCCGCAGGGCGAGGACCTGTTCGAGGGCGCGGCGGAACATGAGCGCGCGGTCGCGCGCGGCCGCGACGGTCCGATCGCGGGGTGGAGGAGCCTCAACAGGGGAGTGCTCTCCAGATATCGGTCATGAGCTGGATTGTGGAACATCTCCGGCGCGTGGCCCGTCGGGTCGCGCAAGGCCGCGAGCGAACGCGGGTCGGTCACCGCGCCGCCAGTATTGCCACGACTCCGACCGCGCCAGCTCCAGCTCGTCGGTCATCAGGAGCCGGAGCACCCGGCGGGCCCGCTCCCGTTCCCAGGGGTTGACGGTCACCATCGTCAGGAGGGATGTCGCGAAGGATGGCCGGCCGAACAGGTTGGACCGCGTCTGGAGTTCCTCCAGAGGCAGGTCGATGGCCCTCTCCTCCGCCAGCGCCTCACGCTTCAGGGCATCTTCGAGCGAGGGCAGGGGGGGAAGCCGTCGCAGGTCGTCGAGGGCTGGGCGGAGCGAGTCGGCCGTCTGTTGCGGGTCGCACGCCCACGAGATCGCGAGGCGGGAGCGCCCTGGTCGATCGCGTAGATCCTCATCATCGGGACCGATCATGGCCGACGTGGCGACGACCTCGGCTATGCGGAAGCCGGCGCGGATGTCCTCCCACGCGCCCGCCAGGTCGCCGCGCGACTGCCGCTCGCGGGCGTCGAGGGCCAGCAGCTCCATCAATTCGCGAGTCCTGGTAACCGCCGGGTCGATCCGTCTGAAGAGGGTCCGCGACGGGGGATTCGGGAACCGGTCTCGCGGCCTCGCCGACGCCTGCCGGGTCAGCTCGATCGCCTCGCGGTTCTTTCGCCAGTAGTCGATGACGCGCCAGTCGCTGGGTTCCCAGCACCAAGCGATCACGGTATCGATGCGCTGCTGGAGGCTTTGCCAGGCCACCCCTCCCGGGCGTTTGATCTTGGCGATCGCGGCCCGATAGCCCTCGGCGGCGTCCTGGTCGGGCGGGATCGGCTCGGGGAGGGCATCGGACCCCGCGTAGGGGCTGGGCACGTCGGGCACGCCCCAGGCGCGATAGGCAACATAGCCCGTGCCGAGCAGCCCGAACGGGACGATCACCAGCAACGCCAGTCGGACCCACCGCCGCGGCCCGTCGCGGTCGAGCATCCAGTCGCCGCTCCAGCCCCACGAGATCGCCAGCAGCATCGCCGGGACGATCGCCAGGCTCCAGAAGGGGACCATCTTGGCCTCGGCGAGGGCGGCCTGGGGCATGAACACGAGGAACATCAGCAGCAAGGCGACCACCCCCGCCGTGATCCCGCGACGGATGACCAGGCCGCAGAGCTGCCCGAGCGCGAAGGCGTGGAGCGCGGCCGAGAGCATGACCATCACGTTTTCCCGCCGCGGGACCACCTGCGCCACGACATCCACCACGCCAGGCCCAGGGCCATCCAGGAGACCAGCACCGCCGCGGCCCAGACGGCGGTCTTGACGAGCCAGACCATCCCCGGCCGGGCGCCGTGGTGGGCGTAGAACCGGAAGGTCCGCATCCGGTTCTCGGGGCCGAAGACGCTCACGCCCGCCGCCAGGGTCGTCAGCAGGGCGACCGCCCCGCTCGCCCCGGACCACTGCGACCAGTCGATGGCGTACCGATTGGTGGCGTAGAGCCACGTCCACAGCGCGCGGCGCGATGAGGAGGATCGCGGCCAGGATGCCCCACATCGCGGCGGACTCGCG
Organism: uncultured Planctomycetaceae bacterium; assembly: GCA_963708145.1. Lineage (GTDB taxonomy): Bacteria > Planctomycetota > Planctomycetia > Isosphaerales > Isosphaeraceae. The sequence continues at coordinate 3,969,002 of OY970189.1, forward strand.
GACCGTCTCCCACGCCAGCCGCCCCGCGGCCGAGGCCACGCCCGATCGCCGCGACGATTCGGAGAATTCCAGGATCGACGCATGGACCGCGCGGGCCTCGGATGCCGTCGCGGATGTCGATCGGCCTCGACTGCGGTGCGAGGGCCGGGGCTGCGCCACCATCGCGCGATACGACAGCGGCCGCCGCCGCCGATCGCCAGCATGAGGCGGATCGTCGCGACGCGCATCGTCGCGCCCCGCCACACGTCGGGGGACGCCATCTGTTCGAGGACCGCGCCGCTCAGGAACGCCGAGCTCAGGCCGACGCTGCCAATCGCCAGGATCGCCGCCACCAGCGTGTTGCCTCATCCACGACGACCAGAACAGGCCCCACGCCGCCGCCTCGACGACGAGCGTGCCCACCCCGGCGAGGATCATCGCGATCCCGAACCTCTCCGCGTCGCGCGCCGTCGTCCCCACCATCGAGAGGACGACCAGCGCGCCCGCCAGCGCGAGCGTCGTGACGATCGCGAACGACGCCTTGCCCGCCCAGAGCGTCGGGCGTCCCACGGGCAGGGTGTCGAGGAGCGTGAGCGTCCCATTCTCCCTCTCGCCCGCGAACGCCGCCGCGCCGACGGCGAAGGCGTACAGGCTCGCCCAGAACAGCGCCAGGGGCGTCAGCACGCCGGTCCTCGCGTCGTGCCCCCCGTACCGCAGCGCGAGCCACTGCACCAGCACGGCCACCAGGCCCGAGCGCCACCCAGTAGGGCCAGAACACCCGCGCCTCTTTCCACCACAATCGTGCGAGCATCGACGGCTCCCGGACGGGCCCGACTTCGGAGATTGGAGACCAGGTATCCTCGTTTCGTAGCCCCGGAGGGGCGACCGTCAGTAGCCAGGGGCGATAGCCCCTGGGAGGATCGGCGATCCCGCCTCCCCGAGCATTTCCCGTGACGCCCCTCCGGCGCGATCCGCGAGGCGGTCGCGCGGCTCGGTCCCGGTCCAGGGGCGATCGCCCCTGGCTACTGACGGTCGCCCCTCCGGGGCTGAAGAATGGTCCGGCATCAACGCTTCAATCTCCGACTTCAAGGAGGTCTTCCGTCAGCACGACGGCCACTCAGGCCACGTGAATCGCCGCCGTCGGCGACGGGCTGGAGGGCCCCCGCCGTCGCATGTAGGCGATGTAAATCTCCTCCAGGCTCGGCGCCTCGACCTCCAGCCCCGTCACGCCGGGCAGGGCGCGGAGCGGTTCCAGCGCCGATGCCGACGCCGCGTGGACGATCCACCGCGCCTGCCGGGGCGCGTCGTCCAGGTCGATCAGCTCGATCGGCATCCCGGGCGGAGGCCCCTCGGGGTGGTCGCGGCCGGCGAACGTGAGCGTCGCCGCGAATGTGCGGGCCTTCAGCGCATCGAGCGGCTCGGCCAGGATCAGGCGGCCCTTATGCACGAGCGCGACGTGGCTGGCCACGCGCTCGACCTCGCCGATCTGGTGGCTCGACAGGAGCACCGTCCTCCCCGCGCCGGCCAGGTCGACCATGCTCTCCAGGAACTCGCGGCGGACCAGCACGTCGAGCCCCGAGGTCGGCTCGTCGAGCACCAGGAGCTCCGGCTCCGAGGCCAGCGCCAACGCCAACGAGACCTTGGCCCGCATCCCCTTCGACAGGTGGCGGATCTTGCGGCCGGGCGGTAGCTCGAACCCCTTGATCAAACGGGCGTATTCGTTCTGGTAGGGGACCGTGCCCCCCTCGGGCCGCGCGTGGAAGCCGGCGGCGAACCAGCCGATCTCGGCGACGGTCATCCAGTCGTAGAGGCTCGGCTGCTCGGGGACGTAGCCCACCAGGCGGCGGACGTCGAGGCCGTGCCGCGCCGGGTCGAGGCCGAGCGTCTCGACCCTCCCCTCGTCGGCCGCGATCAGCCCCAGCACGGCGCGGATCGTCGTCGTCTTGCCGGCGCCGTTCTCGCCGAGCAGGCCATAGACCGAGCCGGCCGGCACCTCCAGCCCGAGCCGATCGACGGCCGTGTGCCCCTTGTACCTCTTGGTCAAGCCCTCGATCCGGACCGGCGACGCCTCGTTCATGGCTGCAACTCCCCCCCTCCCGCCTGGCCGTTGCCCCGCGCCCACTCCTCGCGGAGGATCGCCTCGATCTCGCCCGGGTCGAGGTCGCTCCGCCTCGCCTCCGCGATCGCCCCCCGCAACCGTTGCCGGACGATCTCGCGACGGTCCGCCCGGCACCGCTCCGCCGCCCCCTCGGTCACCTCCAGACCCGTCCCCCGGACCGTCTCCAGCAGACGCTGCCCCTGGAGCTCGCGGTACGCTCGCGCCACCGTGTTCGGGTTGACCACCAAAGCCTTCGACAGCTCCCGGACCGACGGCACCAGGTCCCCCGGGCGGAGTAAACCTCCCGCCACCGCGAACTTGATCTGGTCGACGATCTGCGCGTAAATCGGCCGGTCGTCGGTCGTGTCGAGATGGAGCAGCATCGCGGCCCCCGCCTACTGTGTTATCTGACTAGTACAGTATTCGGGAAACATTCGGGGAGTCAAGCCCCGCGCCGACTTTTCGGGGAAGGGCGGACATCGGCCCTCCTCCCGGAGGTGACGTTGAATTGTCACTTTTTGTTGAACATTCCATCTCGAATGTCCTTCGAGGCGCCCGCTTCGGAGGTCCAGCATCTCGCATGTAACAGGTTGAATACCAACTGATTTGCGGCCAATATCCCGTTTCCGGGAAGGGTCCTTGCGCGCTCATTTCCCGAAACGAAGCGAAATGGCCCTCGTCGAGTGTCACTGCGGGAATTGCTGAGCGCATCGGCGGACGAAGGGGATAATACTTTTGAGGCTGTCGTTTGGGTCTCGCGCCCGATTGCGGGGCATGGCTCGGGGGGGTGCCGATGGAGCCGGAGGGGCGGACGTCCGATCACGGGGGCTCGGCGAGTCGGGTGCGGGACCATCTGGCCAACGAACGGACGTTCCTGGCCTGGGTGCGGACGGCGCTGGGGCTGATCGGGCTGGGGTTCGTGCTCGCGAGGATGGGGCTGTTCCTGGAGCAACTGGCGCTGACGAGCCTGCCGGGGGGCCATCATTTCCGGGGCGGTCACGAGTTCATCGGCACGGGGATCGTCTTCCTGGTGCTGGGGACGATGGTCGGGGGGTGGTCGGTCTGGCTCTGCCACCGGAGGCGGCTGGCGATCGACGCCGGCCGGTTCGAGCCCGACCGGGCGACGGTGCTGGCGCTGGGGGCGGTGGTGGTCGTGGGCGGGCTGGCCGTGATCGGGCTGGTCCTCTGGCGGACCTCCTGGTGAGTGGAGGGTGGGGAGTGGAGGGTGGGGAGATCGACTCGAAGGAAGATTCTCCCTCCCCACTCCCCACCCCCACTCACCACGATTCCTTCCGTGGGCGGATGCGGAGGTTGCGATAGGCGACCGGCCCGTGGTTCCCCTGGATCAGGATGGGCCCGGGGCGGTCGGGGCCGGGCAGGCTGGAGCGGGTGCCCCCCTCGCCGAAGTAGCCCACGTAGCGGCCGTCCTTCTCCTGGAGCTTGACCCGCAGCTCGGGCGGCTTCGCCGCGTTCTCGGCGTTGAGCCTCTCGAATGCGGCACGGTCGGTCTCGCCGTAGCGAATGTCCATATCCTTGTAGACGGCGGTCCCGTTCCAGGAGAGCGTCAGCGCCTTTCCGCGGAGGGTGATGTCGAACGTTTGCCACCGGCCAGGGGGCTTCGCGAGGTTCTCCCTGGGGATGGCCCTCTCGTACAGGGCGGCGCAGTCGTGGAAGCCGAGCCGGGGGGCGCCGTAGCTGTCGAAGACCTGGATCTCGTAGAGGCCGCGGAGGTACACCCCCGAGTTGCTCCCCCTGGGCACGACGAACTCCAGGTGGAGGTCGAAGTCGCCGAAGTGCGCGACGGTCATGATGTCGGAGCCCCGGCCGTCGTCGCCGCAGAGCAGGGCGGCGTCGGGCGCGCCCCCCGTGCCGACGGGCAGGAGCCGGCCGGGGTTGTCGGGGTCGAGCCGGACGTCGTCGCAGGCGACCCAGACCTTCTTCGCGGAGGGGTTGCGGAAGGTCCAGCCCGAGAGGTCCTTGCCGTTGAACAGGGGCTTCCAGCCGTCGTCGGCGAGGGCCCCGGCCGCGTCGCGGCCGGGGGATGCGGGACGGCCACCGAGCAGGGCGAGCGTGGCGGCGAGCGCCTGGCGGCGCGTCATCCTGGGCATGGGTGCGGCTCCGGGCGGTTCTCTCAGGTCGGGTCGGGACCATCCCCTCTACCCGATCGGCCGGCCGATTGCACGCGCGAAGTGCCGCGAGGCGCGGGGCGGTTCAACCGGGGAGGGCGGCCGGGGCGAGCGGCTCGGGCTCGGGCTTGGGCGCGAGGCGCGCCAGGATCGCGTCGCGGGTGGCGGAGAGCCGGAAGCAGACGTCGGAGGCGCCGAGCTTCTTCAGGCCCTCGACCGTCTGCGACGTGTCGCCCCCCTGGCCCCAGCGGCCGACCAGGATCGGCAGCCCGGGGAAGCGGGCCCGGAGCCGTCGGACCATGTAGCGCGCCGCGGTGAGGCCCGAGGGGGGCAGGTGCGACAGGACGACGAGCTGGGGGTCGCGCTCGGCCAGTTGCTCGGCCAGCTTCATGGGCGAGTCGGCGGGCCCGACGACCTCCAGGCCCATCCCCGAGGGGGCCAGCAGCAGCGCGAGCATCCGCAGGGCGAGCTCGTCGGCGTGGTCGTTGACCGCGACGCCCAGGATGCGGGGCGGGGCCGCTTCGGCTCGGTTTCGGCCTCGGTCGGGGGGGGGTGTCGGCCGCCGGGCGCCGGCGGCGGTCGCCGTCTCCGCGAGGGTCTTGAGGGTGATCTCGGGCGTCTCCTCAAGGTCGTCGAGCACGTCGCCGACGAACCGCCAGATGAAGGCCCGCTCGCGGTCGTCGATGTCGTCGCGGGCGTGGTCGCGCTCGGACCGCGACAGGACCGGGATCAGGACCTCCTCGAAGACCTCGGCGCGGGGCGCTTCGACAGGACCTCATCGACGACCGCCTCGGCACCATCCTGGTCGACCGCCAGCAGCCTCTGGTAGAGCCGGACGTCGGAATCGAGCGGCTCCTCCTCGCTCAGCAGGGTCGCGAACACCCCGAGCCCGGGCACCGATTTGCCCAGGACGGCCAGGCAGAGGGTCAGGGGCGTCGAGAGGAGCAGCCCCAGCGGGCCCCAGAGCCACGTCCAGAACATCGCCGCCACCAGCAGCCCGAGCGCCGAGACGCCGGTCGTCTTGCCGTAGATGACCGGCTCCAGGAAGCTGTTCATCACGACCTCCAGCGTCGCGAACAGCGCGATGACCATCAGCGGCTCGCGCCAGCCGGCGAAGCTGGCGAACGAGAAGATCAAGGGCAGCACGAACGCCGTGGCCGGCCCCACGTAGGGGATGAACCGCAGCAGGGCCGCCAGCACTCCCCAGAGGATCGACAGCGGGACCCCGATCGCCCACAGCCCCACGCCGACGACCAGCCCGAACGTCGCGTTGACCGTCGCGAACATGGCCAGGTAGCGGCTGATCCGACGGCCGACCTCCTCCATCGTCTTGGTCGTCAGGCTCACCCGGCCGCTGCCGAAGAGGCGGACGATCCGGTCGCTCAGGTCCTCGCGGCCCATGAGCATGAACAGCACCAGGATCAGGACGAACGTCCCCACGCCCAGGTATTCGAGGTAGGGCCCGACAGCGTTCTTAAGCCTCTGGGTGAAGCTCGGCTGCGAGACGACGTTGACGTTGACCAGGTCCTTGGCCGTCGGCGGCTTCTCCAGCGCCTTCGACACGTCCTCGCCCATCTTCGAGATCTTGTCGAGCGTCGACTCCCCGGTCGGCCTGAACCGCTCGAGCTTCGCCAAGATCCGCCCCTCGTAGATGTCGATTTTCGTCGAAAGCTGGGAGAATTCGCGGAAGACCTCGTAGCCGACGGCACCGAGGGCGCCGAGGGCCAGCACGCCCGTCAGGACGACCGCCGCGGGCCGGGGCAGTCCCCTCCTCTCGAAGAACGAGGCGATCGGCGCCAGCGCGAAGCTCAGCAGGACCGCCAGCGCCAGGGGCTTGAGCACCTCGGACGTCCACCACATGAACCCGATCACGGCGAAGATCAGGAACGTGATGACGATCGGGTGGTTCATCACGTCGCGTCGCTTGGCGGGCACGTCGCATCTCCGGCAGGGGGGATCGGTCTCTCGGTAGGGTGTGGGGAGCACGCCGAGCGGCCGGGCGGGGACCCATCCGTCGGGCTTCACGTGCGCCACCGTGAGCGAATCCCGTGCCCATCATCGCGGCGCGCCAGTTGCGGCGCTTCCTCCGCTCCCGATTGGGCGATAGACTCACCGAGAGTCCCGATCGGCAAGCCCAGTCAACGCAACGAGGAGGACGATCCCGATGAAGCCCCAGGACTCCAGTCGTCGCGAGTTCCTCCAGGCCGGCGTGGCGGGGGCGGCGGCCGTCGCGCTGTCGGGCGCGGCGGAGCCGTCGCGGACCAACGCCGGAGGCATCCCGGTGCGGCCCCTCGGCCGGACCGGCGAGATGGTCAGCATCCTGTGCCTCGGCGGGCACTCCAGCACCAACCCCAAGAAGCTCTCCGAGGCGGAGAGCCTCCGCCTGATCCGCAGGGCCGTCGATGAGGGGATCACCTTCATGGACAACTGCTGGGACTACCACGACGGCGGGGCCGAGGAGCGGATGGGCAAGGCGCTCGCCGAGGGGGGCCGTCGCGACAAGGTCTTCCTCATGACCAAGGTCTGCGGGCGGACCGCCAAGGAGGCGCAGTCGAACCTGGAGGACAGCCTCCGACGCCTCAAGACCGACCGCCTCGACCTCTGGCAGTTCCACGAGATGGTCTACGACAACGACCCCGACTGGGTCTTCGACGAGGACGGCGCCATCCACGCCGGCCTGAAGGCGCTGAAGGAGGGCAAGGTCCGCTACCTCGGCTTCACCGGCCACAAGGACCCCTCGATCCACCTCAAGATGCTCGGCAAGCCCTACGACTGGGCCGCCGTCCAGATGCCCCTGAACGTCATGGACGCGCACTTCCGCAGCTTCCAGAAGCAGGTGCTCCCCGAGCTGGTCCGCCGCCAGATCGGCGTGCTCGCCATGAAGAGCCTCGGCGGGCGCGGCCAGATCGTCAGCGAGGCCGGCGTGCCCGTCGAGGACGCGCTGCGGTACGTCCTGTCGTTGCCGATCTCGACGCTCGTCTCGGGGATCGACTCGGAGAAGGTGCTCGACCAGAACCTCAAGATCGTCCGCGAGTTCAAGCCGCTGGCCGCCGACGAGCGGCGCGGCCATCGAGCGACGCACGCTCACGCTGGCCGGCGACGGCCGGTTCGAGCTGTTCAAGACGTCGAAGGCCTTCGACGGCCCCGTCCACCGCAAGCAGCACGGCTTCTCGACCGAGATGCCCGCCTGATCCCGGGCCGCCTCGATCCGTAACCTGGGCGACGGGTGGCCTTGCCCCGGCCACCCGTCCGCCGACGATCCGGTCAGCCCGCGTGGGTGCGCCGCGAGCCCTCCTCGTCGAAGATCCGGCGGACGACCGGCGCGACCGCGTCGTCGACGTCGGCGGAGACGAGGATGTGGCCCTGCTCGACGCCGGAGGCGTAGTGGTGGGCCTCGTGCTCGGGGATTCCGGCGCCGATCAGGGCGCCGAGCAGGCCGCCGGAGGCCGCGCCGATGCCCGCGCCGGTCAGCGCGGCGGCCAGCGGCCCGCCGACGAGGAAGGCCCCCACGCCGGGCAGGACGAAGGTGCTCCCGGCCACCGCCAGCCCCACCAGCAACCCGACCGCGGCGCCGGAGACCGCGCCGGCCGCCGCCCCCTCGCCGCTCATGTCCTCGACGCCGGTCGTCTCGGCGAGCGTCGCCGGCCTCGCGCGTGTCCTTCATGGCGATGCTGATCGTCTCGGTCCCGACCCCCTCGGCCTTCAACCTCTGGATGGCCCGCTCCGCCTCGGTGCGCGTCTCGAACATCCCGACGACGTGTCGCATGGCTATGTCTCGCAGCAAGGGACGCGGCGGGCCCTCCCGCCGACCGCTCGGCGCCTCGTCGCATGGCCTGTTGCCGAGGTTGCGGTGACGCCATCCCCACACCAGGGCAAACTCCGCGCCAAGGCCCCCGCGCATCGCCGCTCCCGATCGTCTCCCTCGATCCTCAAACAAAGGCAGAACCGAAGGTCGATTGTCCTCGATGATGAGCATGAGGGCCTCGCGCCCGCCGGCTCTTTGATATCCAGGGATCGGCACGAGGAACAGGCCCGGAAGGATGGAGGACTCCATCCGTGCCCAGGAGTCGCCTCCAGAGGATTGCGGTCGTCATCAGCCGAAGGGAAGCGCCGACCAAATCCACGGTTCACCTGAGATCCTTTTTGAACGCGATTGTTCCTTTTCTGCGCACGAGGACTCGCCGAACGGACGGAGCGATTGCCGAACGAACCGAATGTTTAATAAATTTCGGTCGGTCGTCATCAAGGTAGATCATCCTGGCAAGATGGAACGATTGCCGAACGAACCGAATGTTTAACACCGGCCAGCCGGAAAATCTCGAGAAAGAGCGAGAGAGCCAATCGGCTCGATTCCCGAAACGAAGCGAATGTTTAACAATTCTTCATCGACTTGGGAGGGATTTCCGGTGCTGGAATCGTGTTGCCCGAAGGCGCTTTCCTTTGCCCGAATCGAACGATGCGAGCTTGGGGAGGATGAAACGGCCGCGTTCCCCCGGCTGGGGTGGTTTACTCTCCCGATCAGACAGGCTACCATTGAGATGCAACCCAATTCTTTCGCGGTCGCCGCGAGGGGCCGTCTGCGGGTCCGCTCCTCCGGTGAGGGTCCATCCCTTGGAGGAGCCCATCTCATGGGGGACAGGCCATCGTCAACCCGGAGGAACTCCGGAGGTTCGCCGCGCAGCTCCGCCAGTTCAACAACGAGCTGATGAGCCAGATGACCGTGCTGCACGGGCAGTTGATCGGCCTGGGGCAGTCGTGGCGCGACCGGGAGCACGACAAGTTCGTCGAGGAGTTCGAGCAGACGATGCAGGTGGTCGCCCGGTTCGTCGACGCCACCAACCAGCACGTCCCCTTCCTGCTCCGCAAGGCCGAGCGCGTCGAAGAGTACATGCAGCAGCGTTAGCCCGGATGAGGTCGCACCGCGAGGGAGGGGGGTGGATCCGCCCATGAGCTCCGCCAACGTCCGCTCCGTCGATGCGCTGCGGGACACCAAAGCGGCCCTGATCAACTTCGCCGAGGAGGCGCGGGTCTCGCTCGACTCGTTCGAGATGGAAATCCGACAACTCCGCAACTGGCTGGAGCGCGACCAGCTCTCTTACTGGAGGTCGCAGGTGAAGCGCGGCCAGGAGCTGGTCGCGATGGCGAAGTCCGAGCTGTTCCGCCGCCAGCTCTCGCAGAGCGAGGCGGTCTCCGACACCGACCAGAAGGAGGCCCTCCGGCTGGCCAAGAGGCGGCTCGAGGAGGCCGAGGACAAGGTCGAGCGGATCAAGAAGTGGACCCCGGTCCTGGAGCACGCGATCTCGGAGTATCACAGCCAGTCGCAGCCGCTGGGCGACCGCCTGTCGGGGAGCCTGGTCGCCTCGCTGGCGACGCTCGACCGGATGATCGCCGCGCTGGAGTCGTACGTGGATCTCGCCCCCCCGACGGCGCCGGTGATGGCCTCGACCGGCGGCTCGTCGCCCGGCCCGATGACGGCCGGCACCGCCGGCGCCGGCCGCCGCCCCCCGCGGCACCCGGCCGCGGCCGAGGCCCCCGAGGCCGTCGCGGACGCCGGCCACGACCCCGATCGTCCCGAGGAGCGACGGCCATGAGCGCAGGATCGGCCCGGCTGAGCCACTGCCTGAAGACCTTGCGCGAGCACTGGGAGCTCGCCCGGGAGCAGTGGGACGACCAGGTGGCGCAGCGACTTCGAGAAGAACCACCTGATCCCCCTGGAGCAGCAGGCCGGGACCGCGATCCGCGGCATGGACAAGCTCTCCGAGGTGCTCCACAAGATCCGCAACGACTGTTCCTGACGCCCCCCGCGCCGACGGAACGGGCGCGGCGGGCCCCCTCGCCTTACGGGTCTGGACATCATGCCTGAATCGCCGCTGGTCCATCGCGAAGCGACCGCCGTGTCCGCCCTGGAGCAACTGGCGGCCGAGCGGGCCCGCGCCGAGACGGGGACGGAGAAGGCCTACCTCGCCCGCAAGGAGGCGGCCGAGAGGGGGTTCGAAGCGTCGGTCCAGAAGGTGACGGCCGCCTGGCAGGCGGAGACCGCGGCGACCCAGGCGCGGTACAAGGGGGTCCGCGACGAGATCGTCGCCCGCTTCCGCGCCGAGAAGGAGGCGGCCGAGAAGGAGTACGCGGAGGTCCGCCACAAGGTCGCCGCGCGGGCGAAGTCGGTGCGGAAGGCCGCCAAGAGGGAGCACGAGGAGTCGCGCTGGCAGGTGCAGGCGGTCTTCGAGGCGGCCAAGGCCTCGTCGTTCAAGAAGCACAAGCAGGTCGAGGCGGAGATCGCCTCCGCGGCCGAGCTGCTGGAGGCGATCCGCCAGGGCGCGGCCGTCCCGCTGGCGGTCTGCCGCAAGTACGCCGGGACCGTCGCCGAGGCCGAGGCCGAAGTCCCCCCGGTCGACGACCCGCTCCCCGCCTTCCACGAGAGCATCAAGGCCGCCGACGAGCGGCTCGCCCCTCTGGCCAGGCTGGCGCTGCCGAGGTTCCTGGCGTACCAGCAGTTCGTCTGGCCCTTCCTCATCCTCGCGATGGCGGGCGCCTACCCGCTCGGCATGGCGCTGGGGTGGACGTATGGCCTCGCGGCCGACGTGGCGATCGCCGTGGCGCTGGCGGTCGGCGTGCGGATCTGGCTGGTCTCCGTCGCCCGCCGCCAGGTGTCGCGGCTCCTCCCGCCGTACCAGCAGGCCGTCGCGCAGGCCGACGCGCTCCACCGGCAGGAGCCGGGAGTGGTCGAAGGCGACCTTCGAGCGCCAGAAGGTCGAGGTCACCGAGCGCCGCGACGCCGACTCCCGCGCCGCCGACGAGAAGCTCGAACGGGTCTCGGCCGAGGCCGAGGAGCGTCGCCAGGCCGACGCCCGCGCGGCCGACGAGAAGTATCCGGCCCTCCTGAAGGACATCGAGAGGCGTCGCGAGGAGGCGCTGAAGGAGGTCGACGAGCGCTACCCGCGGAAGCTGGCCGAGCTCAAGGAGCGGTTCGAGCGCGAGTCGCAGCAGCTCAAGGACGCCCATCGCGACCAGCGCGAGGCAGCCGCCCGCGAGCACGAGGAGGCCTGGAACGCGCTGGCCGACCGCTGGCGGGGCGGCCTCGACCAGTTCCGGGAGACGGTCGAGGAGATCCGGCAGGAATGCGCCCGCCTGTTCCTCGACTGGGACCACCCGCCCGACCTCGACGCCTGGGAGCCCCCGGCCGCCGTCCCCCCGGCGCTGCGGTTCGGCGAGTTCGAGGTCGACCTCGCCCAGGTCCCCGACGGCATCCCGCGCGACGCGAGGCTCAAGACCGCCGGGCCGACGAGCTTCACGCTCCCCGCCCTGGTCCCGTTCCCGATGCAGGGGTCGATGCTGATCAAGGCGGCCGACGCCGGCAAGGCCGAGGCGGTGCCGATCCTCCAGGCGATGATGCTCCGCTACCTGACGTCGATCCCCGCCGGGCAAGGTCCGGTTCACGATCGTCGACCCGGTCGGCCTGGGCGAGAACTTCGCCGCGTTCATGCACCTGGCCGACTACAGCGAGCTGCTGGTCAACAGCCGGATCTGGACCGAGACGCCGCACATCGAGCAGCGCCTGGCCGACCTGTCGGCGCACATGGAGAACGTGATCCAGAAGTACCTGCGCAACGAGTTCCAGACGATCGAGGAGTACAACGCCTTCGCGGGCGAGGTGGCCGAGCCGTTCCGCGTGCTCGTGGTGGCCAACTTCCCGACCAACTTCAGCGAGGCGGCGGCCCGCCGGCTGGTGAGCATCGCCAGCAGCGGGGCCCGGTGCGGGGTCTACACGCTGGTCTCGCGTCGACACGAAGCAGCAGCTCCCCTCGGGCTGCCAGCTCAAGGACCTGGAGCCGTACTGCCTGAACCTGAACTGGGTGCCCAAGGAGGGCCGGTTCCAGTGGAAGGACCGCGACTTCTCGCGGTTCCCGCTGCAGCTCGACGCCCCGCCCGCGCCGGAGACGTTCACCCGGCTGATGCACATCGTCGGCGAGCGCGCCCGCGAACGCCAACCGGGTCGAGGTCCCGTTCGAGTTCATCGCGCCGCCGCCCGAGGACTACTGGACGCACACCAGCGCGGCGGGCATCGACGTCCCCCTCGGCCGCGCCGGGGCGACCAAGCTCCAGCACCTGCGGCTCGGCAAGGGGACGTCGCAGCACGTCCTGATCGCCGGCAAGACCGGGTCGGGCAAGTCGACCCTGCTGCACGCCCTGATCACCAACGTGGCCCTGCGCTACAGCCCGGACGAGGTCGAGCTCTACCTGATCGACTTCAAGAAGGGGGTCGAGTTCAAGGTCTACGCCGCGCTGGAGCTGCCCCACGCGCGGGTGATCGCCGTCGAGAGCGAGCGCGAGTTCGGCCTGAGCGTCCTCCAGAGGCTCGACGTCGAGCTGAAGGTCCGCGGCGACAAGTTCCGCGACCTCGGCGTGCAGGACCTCAACGGCTACCGCCAGCTCGAAGGCCAGCCGCCGATGCCCCGCATCCTGTTCATCGTCGACGAGTTCCAGGAGTTCTTCGTCGAGGACGACAAGATCGCGCAGGACACGGCGCTGCTGCTCGACCGGATGGTCCGCCAGGGCCGCGCGTTCGGCATCCACGTCCACCTCGGCTCGCAGACGCTTGAGCGGGGCCTACTCGCTGGCCCGCAGCACGCTCGGCCAGATGGCGGTGCGGATCGCCTTGCAGTGCAGCGAGTCGGACGCCCACCTGATCCTGAGCGAGGACAACTCGGCCGCGAGGCTGCTGACCCGCCCCGGCGAGGCGATCTACAACGACGCCAACGGCCTGGTCGAGGGGAACAACTTCTTCCAGGTCGTCTGGCTCAACGACGACCGCCGCGAGGAGTACCTGCAGGCGCATCCACGAGCTGGCCGAGGCGCAGCATCGGCCGCCGCCGTCGCAGATCGTCTTCGAGGGGAACCTGCCGGCGGTCGCGTCGAAGAACTACCTGCTCAACCGGCTCCTGTCGGACCCCGCGTGGCCCGAGCCGCCGAAGGCCGACTACGCCTGGCTCGGCGACGCGATCGCCATCAAGGACCCGACCGCCGCGATCTTCCGCCCGCAGAGCGGCAGCAACCTGCTGATCGTCGGCCAGAACGACGACGCGGCGCTGGGGATCATGGCGATGGCGATGATCGGCCTCGGCGCCCAGCACGCCCCGCCCGACCCCGTCGCGCCGACCTCGGGCGCCCGGTTCATCCTCCTCGACGGCAGCCCCGCCGACTCGCTGAACGCCGGGCAGCTCGCGAAGGTCGCCGACGTCCTGCCGCACCCGGTCAAGGAGGTCGCCTGGCGCGAGATCGGGGCCGTCGATGGCCGAGCTGGCCGCCGAGGTCGATCGGCGGCAGAAGGAGCCGGGCGAGGCGCCGGCCATCTACCTGTTCGTCTTCGACCTCCAGCGGTTCCGCGACCTCCGCAAGCAGGACGACGACTTCGGCTTCTCGCGCTACGGCGAGGAGAAGGCGACGCCGCCGTCGAAGCTCTTCGGCACGATCCTCCGCGACGGGCCGCCGGTCGGCGTCCACACGATCGTCTGGTGCGACAGCCTGAACAACCTGAACCGGACCTTCGACCGCCAGACCCTCCGCGAGTTCGAGATCCGCGTCCTGTTCCAGATGAGCGCCAACGATTCGAGCACGCTGATCGACTCGCCCGCGGCGAGCAAGCTCGGGGCGAATCGGTCGCTCTTCTTCAGCGAGGAGGAAGGCCGCCTGGAGAAGTTCCGCGCCTACGGCTTCCCGTCCGACGACTGGCTCGACTGGGTGCGCCAGCAGTTCCTCGGCCGACAGGCGGCCGTCGGCCAGGTGCCGCACGACGGCAACGGGCTCGCCCAGCCGAGTCCCGAGGTCCGGGCCCCGTCGCCGTGATCCGCACCCATCCGTCCTTCATCCGCCTCGGCGTGCGACGACGGCCCGCGCCGGCCCCGGCCCCCCGATCAGCAGGATCGTCGCCGGGTCCGGCCCGCGAGGACGGAGCCGATCCCGGAGCCCCTCCGGGCGCACGTCGAGCCCCCGGACCTTGATCTCCAGAGGGCCGAACCCCCGCGCGCCACCAGGCGACGGAGCGTCTTGAGGTCGAAGGGGACGACCTCCATGACTTCGAAGGCGGCCAGGAACGGAGAGACCACCCGATCGGGGCCCGTCAGGAAATCGACCCCCTCCGCGCAGCGACCGAGCCCGTGGGCCGCTGCGAACGACGAGACCAGGCCCGACCGGATCAGGGCGGGGTCGGGGTCGTAGATCCACGACGAGGGCGGGGCCACGCCAGAGCGGGCGGACGGCGGGCCGTCGCGGTCGGTCCACGTCTCGCCCTCGGGAAGTCTCGTGGCGCGTCGTCGGCAGGACGCCAGCCCTCCGAACCAGGCCGTCGCCTCCTTGCACTCGCCCCTCAGGCTGATCAGCTCGACCTCGAAGGCCGGCGAGCCGAAGTGCGCCTCGAAGTCGCTGGCCGGCCCGAGCTTGATCGCCCCGGCCGTCGCCCGCTCCGGGAGCGCCTTCAAGAAGTCGAGGCCCGGCACGTAATCGAGCAGCCGACGCGCCCGGGCCTCCGGACCGGCCCGGCGGTCGGGGTCGACGTGGACGAGGGCGCCGGGAGGGATGCCGAACGCCTCGGCGCGGGCACGGACCGGCGCGACCCGATGCGACACGTCGTAGACCTCGGCATTCCAGGCGAGCCGGCGGCACATCCCCGCGTCGGCGTCCACGGCCAGCACCCTCGCCCCTCCGGCCATCGCCACCGCGTCGCCGCCGATCCCCGCGCAGAGGTCGACGACCACCGCGCCCGAGAACCGTCGGGCCTTGTGCCGGGCGACGTCCTCGGCGGTCGCCTGCTCCAGCCCGGTCGGGTCGAGCCACATCCGGTCGGCGCGGGCGAACTTGGCCCGTCCCCTCCGGCGTGCCGACGCCAGCCGCAGAGCCGCCGCGACCCGATCCGCCGTCGCGGCCCGCCGCCACCGCGAGACGTCGGATGGGCCCGGGACGGCGACCGTCGCGACCTCGGCCAGCAAGCTCCGGCCCTCCTCGGTGGTGAGGACCCACGACTCGGCGTCCACCTCGCTCGTCGTCTGCATCCCGGTCCCTCTCGTGGACCGTCGGCTCGACGATGAGAATAGCCGATCCCGGGAGTGGATCGCCCCTCGGTCCTCTGGATGGGGACTTGATGGTCCTCACGCCGCCGCCTGGACACCACCTCGGAGGTCACGTCGGACCTGACGATCACCCACCGCTCGTTGGACGTCCGCTCGAGCCCTCGCCACGCCTCGGCCAGATCCGCCACCGTGGCGGAGGACCGCACTCGAAGCAGCGGCTCCTTGAGGGTGCGGATGAATCGCCCGGCGCGGCCATCCCCCGCGGGCTCCCGGACGAAGCTCGGCGAGCTGACCATCCCCAGAAAGGCCGGCTCCCGCCGGAGGTCGTGGCGGATCGACGGCCCACCGGCGATGGGGTGGCCCCCACGCCGGGTCTCGGAGTTGATGCCCCGCATCAGCCGACGCATCCGCTCCGGCGACGTCCGGATGCCTCGGTACCGCGGCCGTTTCCAGACGCCGCGGTGGCCCCCGCCGTGTCGTCGTAAAGTCTTGCTGCACAAGGAGCTGGGGATCTAGGATTCGAACCTAGACTACTTGATCCAGAGTCAAGCGTGCTACCGTTACACCAATCCCCAAAGGAAGCGGGCGGTCCCCGGACGATCGGGCGAAATTTGGTAGCACATCATACCTCTCATCGAAGCGGGAGAACAAGGCGGAAAAATCGTTCGGGATCACCGCGACCTAGCTCCCTCTCGCGATCTTCATGGGAGATTCACCGGTTCGGCTCACGCCCCGCCCCGCGCGCCCGTAGAATTGGGGGAATCACATGAGGGGTGCGATATGCGTGTGACTCTGGTCACCGAGACGTTTTCCCCGCAGGTCAACGGGGTCTCGCGGACGCTGGGCTACCTGGTGCGGCATCTCGAGGAGGCGGGGGATGAGGTCCAGGTGGTCCATCCCGACTACGGCCACGGGCCCGGGGCCGGGGGCGTCCACCTGGTCCGCTCGATCGCCCTGCCGTTCTACAAGGACCTCCGCCTGCCGCTGCCGCCGTTCGGCGGGGTCCACCGCGCGATCGAGGCGTTCCGGCCCGATCTGGTCCACATCGCCACCGAGGCGACGCTCGGCCTGAGCGCCCTGCGGTTCGCGCTGCGCGGGGGCATCCCGGTCGTCTCCAGCTTCCACACCAACTTCGACCAGTACAGCGCCCACTACGGGGTGGGCTGGGCGCGGTCGCTGATCTGGAGATACCTGCGCTGGTTCCACAACCGGACGCGCGAGACCTACGTCCCGTCGCGGACGACGATCGCCGAGCTGGAGTCGCGCGGGTTCGAGCGGCTGGCGCTCTGGCCCCGCGGGGTCGATAGCCTCCTGTTCCGGCCCGATCGTCCCGGGCGCGTCGCGGTGCGCAGGGGGCTCGGGTTCGGGCCCGACGACGTCGTGATCGGCCACGTCGGCCGGATCGCGGCCGAGAAGAACATCGGCTACCTGGTCGAGGCGCTGGAGCACGTCGCGCGGAGCGTCCGGCGGTCCCGGTTCGTGTTCGTCGGCGACGGGCCGGCCCGCGACGAGATGGGCCGGCGGATGGGGCCGCACGCCGCAGTTCGTCGGCTATCGACGGGGCGAGGACCTCGCCGACCACTACGCGGCGTGCGACCTGTTCGCGTTCGCCAGCACGACCGAGACGTTCGGCAACGTGGTCCTGGAGGCGATGGCGAGCGGGCCTCCCCGTGGTCGCGCTCCGCGCGGGGGGGGTGGCCGACACGGTCCGCCCCGGCGTCACGGGAATCCTGGTCGAGCCGGATGCCCCCCCGGAGCGGCTCGCCGCGGCCCTGATCGCGCTGGTGGACGATCCCGGCCTCCGCCGCCGCACCGCCGAGTCGGCCCGCGCCTACGCCCTGGGCCAGACGTGGGACGCGATCATGGGCGCCCTCCGCGATCGCTACCGGAGGGTCGTCGCCGAGGCGACGCCCGACGCGGCCTCGCCGGCGCTGGTGTCCTGACGGGACCCGATCACGGCGACGGTTTCACGCCGACGAGCCGGCGCCCGGCGTTGCGGTCGTGGGATCGTGTAACCGGCAGGCGCAACCACCAGAACTCCCGGATTGCCCAGGTTCCCGGCGACTCGCGTGGGAACCAAATTGATCACAGAGGATATATTGTGATCAAAACCTCAATTCGGTTCGTTCGGCAGCGGGGCCTGCGGAGGGTTGGGGAGGGGGACTCTCGATCGATCCTTCGAAAGGTCGCCAGGAGGGTCCGGTCTCCGAAGGGGGGATGGCGAGACCGATTTTCCGTGGCCCTGGGAGCTGCGCCGCGGCATGACGGCTCGTCCGCCCCCGGGGTCGAGTTCGTTCGCGCCGGCCGTCCAGTTCGTTCGGGCGGGGCGTCCAGTTCGTTCGGGCGAACCGTCGGATTCGCTCGGCGCCCCCCATTCTCTTCGTCGGATGGGCACCGCTAACCATCCCTAATGTCTTGGCCATGAAGGATATCCGGAGGTGGGCGGTGCCCACTCTACGAAGACGACGGGGTCCGTTGGGTTCGTTCGGCGCCGGGGTCGAGTTCGTTCGGGCGCCGGCTGTCGAGTTCGTTCGGGCGCGGCGCCGAGTTCGTTCGCGACAGCCGTTCGGTTCGTTCGGCGCCCGGATCGAGTTCGTTCGGGCGCGGCGCCCAGTTCGTTTGGGCGCCGGCCGTCGAGTTCGTTCGGGCCCGCATCCGGATGGCCAATGGCCTCCGGATCAAATGTGATCGAAACCTCAGTTCGGTTCGTTCGGCCGCGGCGCGGGGCCGCGATCGTCGCGGCGCGGTCGGGGTCGGATCGAGTTGCCAAGGAGCCGTCAGGCGCTTCGGGGCGCTTATCCTTATCATCGGGCCGGGACGCCCCGGCGTCCTGTCGATCCAGACGGCGAGCCGACAGCCCTCGGGCGGGGGAGGGTCCCGCGAAGGCCCGGCCGGTGCTGGGACGATTGGCGACAACCAGTCACGACCTGTCATGGGCCGATCCTTCGCTTCGGCCCCGCCCCGGCCGCCTCGAACGTCCCGTACCGGCCGCGCTCGACCCAGAGGCCGCGACCATCGGGGGCTACGGCCTGGTGCGGGAGATAGCGCTCGTCGAGGAAGCGAGCCAGCGCGGGGAAGGGGGGGTCGCCCGCGAAGATCAGCTCGGGGGGGCGGGCGCGGAGGTCGCGCATGATCCGGTCGGTCCGGGGTGTGGTCAGCGGGTGGCCCCGGTCCGCATACGCCTTCATCAACGGGTCGGCGAAGAAGTGCCGCGAGACGCCGTCCAGCCCCGAGTAGATGAACAGAGGGCTCTGCCAGCCCCAGACGAACAGGCGAGGGTCGGGCCAGACCCGCGATCGCCTCGCCAGGTCGCGCCCAGCGCGCGGAGGGCCACCCACTGCTGCCCCCCCTTGTAGCGGACGGTGAGCTGTTCGGGAGGGACCATCAGGTAGTCGCGGACCTGGATGTAAGCGGTCCACCCCAGCGCCAGCATCATGACGGCGGACCAGCCGCCCCCAGGCCACGGCCGACCGGCCCCCCGACCGGGCCCGCGCCAGGCCGTCGGCCAGCATCACGGCGACGCCGAGGGCCAGCCCCGGCACGGGCAGCAGGTAATAGTGGGCCCAGAACAGGCCGGGCATCGCCACCTGGACCCACGCCGAGGCCGTCCAGCACGCCACCAGCCTCCGCGACGGCGACGAGGACCGCGCCAGGCCGAGCCACGCGACCGCCGGGACCGCCACCAGCCAGAGCGGCCAGGAGCCCGTCCCCCACCAGACCAGGTAATCGGTCTCGCGGCCGAACGGCCAGGGGAGCCTGCCGCGCGGGTCGGCGTTGCCGGTGACCCAGCGGACGAAGAACGGCGGGGCGTTCGGCTCGGGCGGCGTGTCCCTCGCCAGCGCCGCGCCGTAGAGGATCACGTCCTCGAAGGCCGCCCGGCCCGCGCCCCGGGCGATCAGGACCAGGGCCGCCGCCCCGACGACCAGCGCGAAGCCCGACGGCCAGCGCGGCGACGTCGAGGAGTCGGTCCTTGACCGGGCGACGGCGCAGGAGCAGGGCGACCGCGTAGACCGGACCGTGCGCGAGCGCCACCTGCTTGAACAGGCAGGCGGCGCCGAGCAGGGCGCCGGCGGCGACGATCCGGGCGCGGCCGGGGCGGTCCCAGGCGCGCGATCATCAGGGCCAGCGACGCCACGGCGCACAGGTTGATCGGGTGCTCCAGGTTCGCGCCGTTGCCGTACAGGTAGGGGTCGGTGGTCACGACCGCGACGATCGCCGCCGCCAGGCAGGCCGCGCCCGGACCTCGGAGCCGCAGCCCGATCCACCAGACCAGCGCGATCGTGGCCAGGACGATCGGGATCGGCGTGAGGCGGACGGTCAGCTCGTTCGGCCCTCCGAGCGCGATCGGCCAGCGTGTAGAGCCAGTAGCCGCCGGGGGGCTTCGGCTCGGTCAGGTCGCGATAGAGGACGTCGCCGCGGAGGATGCGGCGGCCGGCGTAGGCGTAGACCGCCTCGTCGCAGTCGAGCGGCTCGGCCTCGCCGACGGTCGCCGGCCAGAGGTCCACGCCGAGACGGGCCCGGACGGTCGGCCCGATCGTGTGGCACCGGAGCCAGACGTCGAATACCAGGATCGCCAGCAGGGCGAGCCGGGCCCATCGCGGGCGGTCGGTCGGTCGTGGGGTCGGTCACGATGACGGCCACGTCGTCGTCATGGTAAGATCGGGGTTCGGACGTCCGTCGGTTGCCGGGGGGATCGTCCCCATGAGCAAGTCTACCGAGCGGGCCGGCCCCGCGAGGGGCGCGCCGATCGTGCGGCCCGCGGGGCGGCTCCGCCCCTGGCTGATCGGGGCGCTGTTCTGGGCGGTCCTGCTGCCGCTGTCGTACTGCGCCGAGGACGTGCAGCAACGTCATCTCGCGGTACATGACCGTCGCGAGCCTCGTCGAGCAGGGCACCCTGGCGCTCGACGAGGCGAAGGCCCGCGCCATCGGCAAGGTGCCCGACATCGTCAAGTTCGGCCCCCACCTCTACTCCGACAAGCCGCCGGTCCTGCCGGCGCTGGCGACGGCGGTCTACGACCCGCTCTACCGCTCGGGCGTGGCGATGACCCGGTCGGCGATGAACTTCGTGATCTGCAACCTCGCGCTGGTGACTTGCGTCGTGGGGGCCTGCTCGGGGCTGACGCTGGCCTGGCTCCGCCAGCTCCTGCAAGCCGTGCCGATCCCGCGGTGGGTGGCCGACGTGCTGTCGCTGGCCTTCGGCTTCGGTTCTTTGGTGTTCGTCTACGGCGTGACCTTCAACAACCACAGCGTCGCGGCGGCCTTGCTGACGGGGAGCCTGGCGCTGGTGCTGCTGGAGGACCCGACCCGAGGCCGGAAGGCGCCGCGGCGGTTCGCGGCCGGGCTGATGGCGGGGCTGGCCGCGACGATCGACATCCCGCCCGGAGGTCTCTGGCTGGCGGGATTGGGGATCTGGCTGGCCTGGCGGTCGCGCCGGGTGCCCTGGGCCTTCGTGCTCGGGGCGATCCCCCCCCTGGTGCTGCACTGCCTCCTCCAGGCGCGGGTGACCGGCTCGCCCCTGCCCGTCGAGTTCTATCCCGAGGCGTTCCACTACCCGGGGTCGTACTGGATGAAGCCCGAGGCGCAGTGGAAGGAGGTCGGCCCTCGCTGGCGGTTCGCGCTGGAGTTCCTCGTCGGCCCGCAGGGATGGCTGACGGTCACGCCGTCGCTGGCGTTCGGGCTCGTCGGGCTGGCGCTGTCGCTGCTCCGCAAGGGCGACCCGCTCCGGCCGGCGGCGGTCCTGGTGGCCGGGACGGTCGCGGTCCTGGTGGCCTACTACGCCTGGGGGGTCCGCCGGACCGACTTCGCGGGCCTCTCGTTCGGGACGCGACACATGCTGGCGCTGTCGCCCCCGCTGTTCTTCTTCGCGGTCGTCGCCGTCGCCCGGCTGCGGAGCCGCGTGGTGTATGCGGCGTTCGCGCTGGCGATGGTCGTCGGGATCGTCTACGCCGCCGCGGGCGTGCGGGACCCCTGGCAGAGGATCGAGGTGCTGGCCAAGGATGACGCGACGCTCCGATTCTTGCAGCGCTTCCTGCTCTATCCGCGGACGAGCTACACGCGCTACGGGATGATCCGGGGGGGCGATCAGCCGACCCAGAACCAGTTGGCGAACAGGAGGTTGAACAGGCCGAGGAACAGCGCCGAGGCGAAGACGATCGCGCGGTCGGCGGTGCGATTCGCGCCGAGGCGGGCCAGCGCGAAGAAGGCGGGGAACGCGACCGATTCGAGCCGCATCATCGACTTGACGCTGCCGGTCGACAGCGGCACGAGGATCAGCAGCAGCGAGTAGATCGGCAAGGCCGGGTCGCACCGGCCGAACAGCAGCAGCGGCAAGGCCAGGAACAGGACCGCGGTGGCGGCGTCGAGGAAGGTGATCGTCCGGATGAGGTCGCGGGGCAGGCTCCAGTCCATCGCCGCCAGCGCCGCCACGACGGCACGATGCGGGGGGGCCGACGACCGCCCCCATGCGCCGTGCGCGGCGACGAACGCGAGCGGGTCGCCGACCTTGACGTAGAGGATCAGCATGAACAGGAGCAGCCCGCAGGGGATCAGCAGCAGCCCGAGCATCGCGGGGCGGGGCCGCGTGCGTCCTTTCCAGGCATTCCAGAGCACCCCGGCCGCCATCGCCGGCATCAGCGCGATGCCCGTCGGCCGCGTCATCGCCGCCAGCAGGCCCCAGAGGCCGCACCGGACGTACCGGCCCTTCAGATACTCGTGGAACGCCGCGGCGGTCGTCAGCAGGAAGAGCCCCTCCGAGTAGTAGGCCGACAGGAAGAACGAGGCCGGGAAGGCGAGCAGGTAGACCGCGGCCCTCTCGGCCCCGTCGGGCCCGAGGATCGGCCGCGCGATCCGCAGCAGGGTGAACACCGCCCCCAGCGTCGCGAGGTTCGAGACGAGCAGCCCGGCGACCCAGTGATTGCCGACGACCCGGGCCACGGCGGTCGTCGCGTAGGGGAACAGCGGGAAGAAGGCCGCGTCGCTCCACCGGCCTCTTTGGAACGAATAGCCGTGCTCGACGATCTTCGCGTACCAGCCGGCATCCCACCGGACCCAGGCGTCCCAGTAGGGCGAGCCGGGGAAGCCCTGCCAGTCGAGGCCGGCGGGGGGCTTGTTGGGGAGCGTCATCGTCAGCCCGAGCGCGACGAAGGCGAACAGCAGACCGCGCCAGATCGCGAACAGGACGATCGCCCGTCGCCAGTCGGCGAGCGGGCCGGGGTCGTCGGGCGTCGCCGCGCCCGGTGCGGCCCTTTCCTCCGCGACGATCGGGTCGGGCACGGGCGTCTCGCTCATCGGGGCACCCCGGCGGGTCGTGTGGTCAGGGGCGCGTCGCCTTGAGCATCGCCTCGCGGCGGGCCCGGAACTCGTTGCCCGGCTTCCACTCGGGATAACGTTCGTCGCGGGCGACGCGGTCGCCGAGCTCGAACAGGAGCCGCGCATCCTCGACGGCGCCGGAGAGGTCCCAGTCGGGCTTCACCTCGTCGCTGACCTTGTGGTAGTCGTTGCGGGTGTACTCGTCGCGCTTCCTGCTTGCCGTAGTCGTCGGGCCTGCCGAGGTAGCGCGTCCCGGCCTTGGGGTCGAGCGCCGGCACGCCCTGCTTGGCGAACTCGAAGTGGTCGGAGCGGTAGTACATCCCCTTCTCGGGCTCGGCGTCGGGCACGACCGACCGGCCCTTCGTCTTCGGCGAGCCTCGACGAGGGTGTCGTCGAGCGTCGAGCTGCCCAGGCCGACGCTGACGATGTCCTCGGTGCGGCCCCAGAGGTTGATCACGTCCATGTTGATGTCGGCCAGCGTGCGGTCGAGCGGGTAGAGCGGGTGCTCGGCGTAGAACTTGGCGCCGAGCAGCCCCTTCTCCTCGGCGGTCACGGCCAGGAACAGGATCGAGCGCGGCGGCGGCGGCCGGAGCCGGCCGAACGCGCGGGCGATCTCCAGCAGCGCGGCCACCCCCGAGGCGTTGTCGGCGGCGCCGTTGAAGGTCTGGTCGCCCTTCAACGAGGTGTCCATGCCGAGGTGGTCCCAGTGGGCGGTGTAGATGACGTGCTCGTCCTTACGACCCGGGTCGGAGCCCTCCAGGCGGGCCAGGACGTTGCGCGAGCGGACGTCCCGCAAGGCACACTTCGAGCTCGAACCGCGCGGTCGCGCCGAGCGGGACCGGCCGGAAGTCCGCGGCGACGGGCCGAGTCCTTGAGGGCGTCGAAGTCGTGCCCGCCCGCCGCGAACAGGTCGCCGGGCCGTCTCCAGCGAGATCCACGACTCGACCGCGACGCGGCCCGTCTCCCGGCCCCGCCGTCGGATGTCGAAGTTCTCGCGGCTCCAGCTCCCGGTCACGACCTCGAAGGGGTAGCCCGCCGGGCCGGTCTCGTGGACGATCACCGCCGCCGCGGCCCCCTTCTCCGAGGCGATCTCGTACTTGTACGTCCAGCGCCCGTAATAGGTCATCGCCCGGCCCCGGAACACCTCGGGATCGAGCCGCGAAGGGTCCTCGGGGTCGGGCACGGGCGGGTCGTTGACGAGCATCACGATCGTCTTGCCCCGCACGTCGAGCCCCTTGTAGTCGTCCCAGCCGTACTCCGGCGCGACGACGCCGTAGCCGACGAAGACGACGTCGGAGTCCTCGACCTCGACCTGCTCGGCCCCCCGCCGCGAGACGGCGATCCAGTCGTCGCGGAACTTCAGGCCGATCGTCCGCCCGCCGCTGCGGAACGACCCGTCCGCCGACGTGACCCGGAAGCCGACCAGGGGCACCTCCTGGACGAAGGTCCCGTCGGGGTTGCCCGGCTTCAGGCCGATCGTGCGGAACTGGTCGATCAGGTAGCCGACCGTCCTTTCCTCGCCCACCGATCCGGGCGCTCGGCCCTCGAACTCGTCGGAGGCGAGCACCCGGATGTGGCCGATCAGCCCGTCGGCCGTGATCGCCCGGGCGGCCTCGTTCGCCGCGTCCTCGGCCGCGACCCGCCCCGCGGCCATCCCCGCCCAGGCCGCCAGCGCGGCGAGGCCCACGATCGTATTCCGCATGAAGCCCCCGGTCCGGTGCCGTCCCGATCCCCCGCCCCGCGATCTCGATCGGTCCACTATGCGCCACCGCCACCCCCTCCTCAAGCCCCGGCCGCACGGCCCGCCGCGCCCCCTGGCTCGTTGACCCCCCCGGCGGCAGCCCGTAGAATCCGGCTCGTGGACGAACCCAATCCGGCCCAGTTCGGGGACCTCCTCCGATGCTCCTGGCTTACGACGATGACGGCCCCGGTCCCGTGGTGGTCCTGCTCCACGGATTCCCCCTCAACCGCTCGATGTGGTCGGCGCAGGAGACGAGCGTCGGCTCGATCTACCGCGTGATCGCGCCCGACCTCCGCGGCCACGGCGAATCGGCGGCGCCCGAGGGGATCTACACGATCGACGGCATGGCCGACGACGTGATCGAGCTGCTCGACGCGCTCCAGATCCGCGAGCCGATCGTCCTGGGGGGCCTGTCGATGGGCGGGTACGTGGCGCTGTCCTTGATCGCCCGCTACCCCGAGCGGTTCCGCGCGCTGATGCTGATGGACACCCGCGCGACCGCCGACTCGCCCGACGCGGCGAAGAACCGCGAGGACCTGCGCGCAAGGTCGAGTCCTCCGGCAACGCCGGGCACGTCGTCGAGGCGATGTGGCCGAAGATGGTCTCCGACGCGACCCGGAGGCGCCGCGCCGAGCTGCTCGGCCCGATCCGCGAGGCGATGGAGCAGACCCCGGCGCGGACGATCGTCGGGTCCCTGCGCGGGATGGCGGCCCGCCCCGACCGCACCGCCGACCTGGCGACGATCGGCGTGCCGACGCTCGTCCTGGTCGGCGCCGACGACGCGATCACCCCGCCCGACGAGGTCCGCGCGATGGCCGAGACGATCCCGGGCGCCCGGCTCGTCGTCGTCCCCGGCGCCGGCCACCTCGCGCCCCTGGAGAACCCCGAGGTCGCCGACCGGGCCATCCTCGACTTCCTCGCCGGGCTCCCCGACCCGCTCCCCGGCGCGTCGATCCGCGAGGCCGAATCCTGATCCCCATCTCGAATTTGAAATTGCAAGTTTGAAATTGTTGACGATCGTGCATGGAGAACCCCGGGTCCCGGCCCCGCCGCCCGGCGGCGGGCCCGAGGCCCCGGACGAGGCGGACCGACCTCGATGGCGGACGCGGCCGGCGAACCCCTGATCGCGACCCCCGCCGGGCTCCGGGACCTGGTCGCGCACCTGCGCGACGCCGGCCGGTTCGCCTTCGACACCGAGTTCGTCTCCGAGGAGACCTTCGAGCCGGTCCTCGGCCTGATCCAGGTCGCCACCCGCGACCGCCTGGCCGTGGTCGACCCGCTGGCCGTCGGCGACCTCTCGCCGTTCTGGGGCGTGGTCACCGACCCGGCCATCGAGGTCGTCATGCACGCGGCCAGCGAGGACCTGCGGATCTGCCGGTTCCAGACCGGCACGGTCCCGCGCCGCGTCTTCGACGTGCAGATCGCCGCCGCCCTGGTCGGCTACGGCTACCCGCTGTCGCTCGGCAACCTCGTCGCGCAGGCGATGCGGGTCGCGATGCCCGGGGGCGAGACGCGCACCGACTGGCGGCGACGACCCCTCAGCCCGGCGCAGCTCCGCTACGCGCTGGACGACGTCCGATACCTGCTCGACCTGGCCGACCGGCTCGCCGCGCGAGCTCGCGCGCCTGGGCCGGACCGGCGTGGGCCGAGGCGGAGTTCTCGCAGTTCGTCGAGGCGATCCGCGACCGCGCCGAGGAGGATCGCTGGCGTCGCCTGCCGGGCCTGCACCACCTCAGCCGCCGCGGCCTGGAGGTCGCGCGCCGGCTGGCCGAATGGCGGTTCGAGGAGGCCCGGCGCAGCGAACCGCCCGCTCCGCCAGGTGATGCGCGACGACCTGCTCGTGGCGATCGCCAAGCGCCAGCCGGCCTCGCGGCGCGACCTGGAGGCGCTGCGCGACTTCAACCGGCCGCACCTGCTGGGCCGGGCGTCGGAGATCCTCGGCGTGGTCGCCGCGTCGCGCGAGGTCCCCGCCGACGAACTGCCCGACCACGCCGAGCGGCACGAGGAGGGGCCGGGCCTGGCGATGGTCGTGAGCCTGCTGGCCGCCGCGCTGGCGCATTGCTGCTCGCAGGGCCGGGTCGCGCCGACGCTGGTCGGGTCGTCGTACGACCTGAAGGGCCTGATCCGCTGGCAGGCCGAGGGCGGCCGGAGTCGGACCGCCCCGCGCTGGCCCGCGGCTGGCGCCGCGAGGTCTGCGGCGAGACCCTGCTCGACGTCCTCTCCGGCCGCCGCGCCCTCCGCGTCGTCGACCCGCAGGCCGACGTGCCCGTCGCCCTGGAGCCGGTCGCGGCCGACCCGCCGGCCGACGTGCCCGCCCGATGACCGGCCCAATCTCAAATTTGAAATTTCAAATTTGAAATTCTTTGATGAATTTGGGTTTCAAAAATCATGAGACGCATCCTGAGCTGCTTCACCAACTGCTACGGCCCGTCGGGCGTCCGCGCGGCCGTCGAGCGGGTCCGCGCGGCGGGGATCGATCACCTGGAGCTGGCGCTGCGGGGGCACGACCTCGGCGGCCTCGTCATCCCCGAGTCGGCGGTGGTCACCGAGAAGGCCGACGACGCGACCGCCGCCGCGTTCTGCGACCTCCTGGCGCGGCACGGCGTCGCGGTCAGCGGCTGCAACGTCGGCGGGGCCGACATCCGGACCCGCGAGGGGGTCGAGCTGACCGAGCGCCGCATCCGGTTCGCCCGGCGCTGGTTCGGCGTCGCGGTCGTCGTCTCGGGCGCGGGGCAGCCGGCCGACGCCGCCGAGCGCCGCACCGTGCTCGACCACCTCCGCCGGATCGGCGACACCGCGGGCTCGCTCGGCGTGACCGTCGCGCTGGAGACGCACAAGGGGCCGACCCAGAACGCCGACGCGATGCTCGCGCTGATGGGCGAGCTGGACCATCCCCACGTCCGGCTCAACTTCGACACCGGCAACATCGCCTACTACAACCGGGGCGCCGACCCGTGCGACGAGCTCGAGCGGGTCAAGCACCTGGTCCGCAACGTCCACGTCAAGGACAGCCGGGGCGGGTTCGAGGACTGGTACTTCCCGGCCGTCGGCGACGGCGGCTTCGTCGACTTCGCCCGCGTCCGCCAGATCCTCGACGGCGTCGGCTTCGCCGGCCCGTATACCATCGAGATCGAGGGGATCATCGGCGAGCCCGAGCCGGGCCTCGAAGGCCGCCACGAGCGGGTCGCGCGGAGCGTCCAGCACCTCCGCAAGTGCGGCTACTTCGATTGAACCCACGGCGGCGCCCCAGCCCCGGCGCCAGCCGGTGATGACGTGGGCGATCCGGCGCGTGGCGTGGCCGTCCCGCGTCTCCAGGACGCACCCGGTCCCATGTCCGCGACTCGATGTCGGGCCGGTCGCGTTGAGGCCTTGCGTCCCAGCCGTAATGCGACGCACACCCGTCATGCCACGAATCCCTATTCTCACCAATCTTCCCGCTCCACCAGCCGCCCGAATCGCCTTCAAAGGCTTCGATTCTGATCCATCACATCAAGATTCATTTTATAAGCCACATAACCTGTGCGGATTGTAACGATAGTGCGAGCAATGACGGCCGGAAACGATGATTTGCGGGCCGAAACTTGACTTGATATCGTATATCCCCTAAACTCTCAAAAATCCGCCTTCGACATTGAGCTTCAAGGTAAGTTTGAGGTCTAGTGAAGAGATTCGGGAAGGGCTCTGTGGCGTGGAGTGGCCTACCTTGGGGCGCCCTTGCCGACCGGCCTGATGACCGGAATCCCGCCGGATTGAGGAGACGAATGAGACATCTCTGGCACCGGCATCGTGGTCACTTTCCGGCAAGGGTCCTTTTGGCGGTCGCACCTCGCAGGTGGGCGTGTCTCGACGGGCGAGATTCGACGAACCGCCGGGAGGGTTTGTTGGATCGGTGCGTGGCCGGGCCGGACGGCCGGGGCCACTCCGATCCCGGGACGGCTGTCGCGGATCGATCCCAAGATTGATCCCGGCGGCCCAATCGCTTCGACACCTCGATCGGCACGAGCGACTCGCCTTCGACCACAGCGAGCGCCGCTCGTCCGACGGGAGGGGATAGGACCAGTCGCATGCTCGAGCGCATCACCGCGGCGCGATGGCCGGCGAGCGGCGCCGGCGGCGGCGCCGACGACGAGCTGATCGGCTACCTCCGCGACCAGCTCGAGGTCCTCCGCCGCTCCTGGAGGACCGTCGCCGCCGCCGTCGCGGTCGCCCTGACGGTCGCCGTCATCTACCTGGCGCGGACACCCCCGCTGTACCGCGCCACGGCGCGGCTGCTGGTCCTCCAGCAGGGCGCACGCCCGCTCAACGTCGCCGGCAACGAGCCCCGCAGCACCGTCGACGGCGGCGACGACTACATCCCCACCCACGCGCTGATCATCGCCAGCCCCGCCGTCGTCGACGCCGCGCTGCGCGACCTGGGGCCCGCCGCCACACCCGCCCTGATCGACCGCGCCCGCCGCGCCGACAAGGCCCCCGCCGAGCTGGCCATCGAGCGGCTCCGCGTCGCGCGACCCGACCGCATCGCCAAGGTCCTCCGCGTCGACTACGAGGCCGGGTCGCGCACCGAGGCGGCGCACACCCTCGCCGCGGTCGTCGCCAGCTACCGCACCTTCCTCGACGCCACCTTCCGCAAGAACAGCGGCCAGGTCGTCGCCCTGATCACCCGCGCCCGCGACGACCTCAGCCGCGAGCTCCGCGACCTGGAGGCGCGCTACCTGGCCTTCCGCCGCGACAGCGACGTCCGCGCCGCCTACGAGACCGGCCGCTCGTTCATGGCCTCGCGGCTGGAGCACTCCGACCGCGCCGTCGTCGACGCCCGCTCCAAGGCGCTGCAGCTGCGGCTCCAGCTCGACCTGGGCCGCACGCTCGCCGCCGAGGGGGCGGCGCTGTGGGCGGTGGCGCACGCCATCGGCCAGCTCGGCGGCGACTCGGCCGGGCTGCTGGCCAACCTCAACGCCGCGCAGGCCACCGCGGGCGCCACCGACTACCTCCGCCACCTCGTCGCCGAGCAGCACCAGATCGCCGACCGCTACGGCGCCGAGAACGCCCGCGCCAAGGAGCTCGACGCGCAGATCGGCCGGATCCGCGAGCGGGCGCGCGACGCGCGGCTGGGGCTGGAGTCGGGCGAGCTGCGCGACCTGCTGGTGTCGATCGAGCGGAGCTACCAGGCCGTGCAGGCGATGGAGGCCGAGCTCGAGCGGCGCTACCAGTCCGACCAGGAGCAGGCCAAGGGGGTCGAGATCGGCCTGATCACCGAGTCGAACCTCCGCGCCGAGGTCGAGCGGCAGCGCGCCCTGTTCAACACCGTCGTCGACCAGCTCAAGCAGGCGCAGTTCGCCGGCGACTTCGCCGGCATCAACAGCGAGGTCATCGAGCCGGTGCACGCGCTGCGCCGGCCGGTGTCGCCGAAGGTGGCGCTGGTGCTCGCCGTGGCGCTGCTGGCCGGCGCGGCGGCGGGGGCCGCCGCGGCGGTCGCCGCCGACCGGCTCGACCAGCGGGTCCGCTCCTTCGCCGAGCTGCGGCGGGTGCTCGACTACGCCGTGCTCGGGCAGGTGCCGCAGGTCCGCCCCGACCAGGCGGCGGCCGTCGGCGAGTTCGGCCTGGTGGCGCACGCGCTGGGCCGCTCGCCGTGGGCCGAGGCGTACCGCGCCGTGCGGACCAACCTGGAGTTCCTCCGCCGCGACCGCGCGTTCGGCGTGGTCGTGGTGACCAGCCCGTACGCCGGCGACGGCAAGAGCAGCACGGCGAGCAACCTGGCGATCAGCCTGGCGCAGGCGGGCCGGCGGGTGCTGCTGATCGACGCCGACCTGCGCAAGCCGTCGCAGCAGCGGATCCACGGCCTGGCGCAGGAGCCCGGGCTGTCGGGCGCCCTGGGGGGCGCGTGGGGGCTGTCGCGGGTGGTGCAGCGGACGGCGGTGCCGGGGCTCGACCTGGTGGCCACCGGGCACGAGCCGCCCAACCCGGCGGAGCTGCTCGGCTCGCCGCGGCTGGCGGCGCTGCTGGCGGAGGCGCGGCCGGTGTACGACACGGTGCTCATCGACAGCTCGCCGATGCTGGCGGTGACCGACCCGGCGATCGTGGGTGCGGCGGCCGACGGGGTGGTGCTGGTGGTGCGGCCGTCGCGGCTGAAGGTGCACGACGCCGAGCGGGTCGCCGAGCAGCTGGGGTCGCTGGGGACGCCGGTGCTGGGGCTGGTCGTCAACGGCGTGGGTCGCGAGCGCGGCGGCTACGGCACCTACGGCACCTACGGCACCTACGGCGGCGCGGCGGCGGCGCGGGGCGGGGCCGAGGCCGGCGCCGCGGTCGCGGTCGAGCCGGCCGGCGCCGCGGCGGGGGGCGCGGGGATGCCGGACCCCTCGGCCAACGGCCACGCCCGCGACGACGACGCCCCCTGAGCCGAGCCGAGCCGAGCCGAGCCGAGCCGAGCCATCGCCCCGAGCCGAACCGACCCCGGGAGGAGACGCCATGACCCGCCGATGCCCGACCTGCCTGCCGCTGCTGCCGCTGCTGCTGCCGCTGCTGGCGACCGCCCCGGCGGCGCGCGGCGACGACGCGCCGGCCGCCTCGGCGCAGGCGATCGTCGTCCGCCGCTGCGAGGTCGAGTACGAGCGCTCCAGCCTGGTCGGACCGGCGCTGACCGCGGGCGGCGCCACCGTGCTGCAGGACTGCCTGGTCCGCCGCGGCGACCGCGTCGAGCCCGGCCAGGTCCTGGGCCGCGTCGCCGACGGCGAGCTCCGCGCGAGCTCGAGCTCCGCGCCGCGCAGGCCGAGGCCGACATCGACATCCGCGTCTGCGAGGCCCGGCTGGCGCAGGCGCAGAACAAGCTGAAGCGGTCCGAGACGCTGCAGCGCCGCGTCTACGTCAGCGTCGAGGAGCTGCGGGCGCACGAGCTGGAGGCGACCACGGCGCGGCTGGAGGTCGAGCAGGCGCAGCTGCGGCGCAAGGTCGCCGCGATCGAGCGGCGCCGGGTCGAGGCGCTCTCGAAGGGCGCGAGTGCGCGGCGCCGCACGCCGGGATGGTCGTCGAGGTGCTCCGCAACCGCGGCGAGATGGTCGGCGCCAACGAGCCGATCTTCCGCGTCGTCGACGACCGGACGCTGCGGGTCGTCGGCCGGGTCAACCTGGTCGACTACTGGCGGGTGAAGGTGGGGCAGCGGGTGGTGGTGCGGCCCGAGCTCGACGGCGAGGAGCTGGCGGTGGAGCGCGAGGCGTTCGAGGGTCGGGTGGTGTTCCTCGACAGCCGGATCGACCCGGAGACGCGGACCGCGCGGGTGGTGACCGAGGTGGCCAACCGCGACGGCCTGCTCGCCTCGGGGCTGGAGGCGCGGATGGAGATCTTCCCCGAGGCGGCGGCGGCGCCGGCGGCGCCGGCGGCGGCGCCCCAGCCCGAGGGGCGCCCGGCGGCGCGGGCCGAGCCGCGCCCGCCGCCGGCGCCCGCGGCGGCGGCGACGGCGACCGCGGCGGCGGCCCGCCGGCCGCGGCGCGACCCCTGAGCGGCGCCGCGGCGCGGCGCGACGCGGCGGGGCAGGGGGCGAGGAGCAGGGAGGTGCGGCGCCGGCCCCGGCCGGGGCGCCGGGCCTCGCCAGGGAGGGTGTTGCCGCGGCGGCCGCGCCGGGCGCCGCCGGCCGCCCCCGAGGCCAGGCCAGGCCGGACCAGACGGCACGAGACGACACCCGACGACACGCGACGCGACGACCCCCCGGAGGACCGCACCGATGAGCACCTTCTCGCCGTCCGAGCCCGCCCCCGCGCCCTTGCTGCGGCTGGCCGGCCCCCCCGCGCCGCGGGCCGCGACGGCGGCGGGGCCGGCGTACGAGGCGGCCAAGCGGGCGCTGGACCTGGTCGCCGCGCTGGCGCTGCTGGCGGCGGCGGCGCCTTTGATGGCGGCGATCGCGGCGCTGGTGAAGCTGACCAGCCCCGGCCCGGTCCTGTTCCGGCACGCGCGGCTGGGTCGGCACGGCCGGCCGTTCTCCTGCCTGAAATTCCGCACGATGGTCGCCGACGCCGAGGCGCGCCTGCAGGCCAGCGCCGAGCTGCGGCGGGCGTTCGAGGCGAACTTCAAGATCAAGGACGACCCGCGGCTGACGCCGGTCGGTGCGGTGCTGCGGCGCACCAGCCTCGACGAGCTGCCGCAGCTGTGGAACGTGGTGCGCGGGGAGCTGAGCCTGATCGGGCCGCGGCCGATCGTGGCGGCGGAGGTGGCCAAGTACGGCGAGCACGCCGGGCGGCTGCTGTCGGTCAAGCCGGGGCTGGGGGGGCTGTGGCAGGTCTACGGCCGCAGCGACACCACCTACGCCCAGCGGGTGGCGATGGACATGGCGTACGTCGAGCGCCGCTCGCTCCGGCTCGACCTGAAGCTCCTGGCGCTGACGGCCGCCGTCGTCCTCCGCGGGCGAGGCGCCTACTGACGGGGCGCCCAAGTTAAATTTGAAATTATGAATAACACATATTAAATTTCGGAATCCATCGCGGGGCGAGGGTCGCCCGACGGGCGCGTCGCCGGACGAACGGGCCTCGGGCTTTCCGCCGGGAGTCATCCATGAGCAATGCGGAATTGATCAAGCAGGTGGAAGACTTCTGGGACCGATCGTCCTGCGGCGAGCGCCTGGCGACGGGGCCGACCGAGCGGGAGAAGTACAAGGCGCAGGGCCGGGCGCGTTACGAGATGGAGCCTACATCCTGGGATTCGCGAGGTTCCCCGAGGGGGCCGGCAAGGACGTGCTCGAAATCGGCGTCGGGATGGGGGCGGATCACCTCGAATGGGCGCGGTCGGCCCCCCGGTCGCTCACCGGGATCGACCTGACCCAGAGGGCCATCGAGCACACGAGGAGGCGGTTCGAGGCCCACGGCCTGGGGTCGAACATCTTCCGGGGCAATGCCGAGCGCCTCCCGTTCGCGGACGGATCGTTCGACATCGTCTACTCCTTCGGCGTGCTGCATCACACCCCCGACACGCCGAGGGCGGTGCGGGAGGTCTTCCGGGTCCTCCGGCCGGGCGGCGTCGCCAGGGTCATGATCTATCACACTTATTCCTTGACGGGTTACATGCTCTGGGCGCGGTACGGGCTGCTGCGGGGGAGGCCGCGGACGAGCCTGCGGGACGTTTATCATCACCACCTCGAGAGCCCCGGGACGAAGGCTTATTCCGTCCGCGAGGCGCGGGCGATGTTCTCCGACTTCTCCGACGTTGATGTGCGGGTCCAGGCTGTGCTGGGGGGACCTGCTCCAGGGCTCGGTCGGGCAGCGGCATCGCGGGCCGTTGCTGACCGTGGCCAAGGCGATCTGGCCCCGCTTCATCCTGAGGCGTCTCTTCAAGGATCACGGGCTGTTCTTGCTGATCGAGGCGAGGAAGTGAAGGCGACGACCGGCGAACGGCCTCGATCGTCGAGGGGACGCCGGTCCGATGGCCGCGCGGCCGCCCCGACGCCGGCCGATTCCCGACCTCGTCCCGGGCCGAATCGACCCGACGACCGCATTCCGGAGCGAACCCGATGAGCGTCCCGACGAACCCGCGCTGCCGCAGGCTGCTGGTCCTGACCCACCTGTACCTGCCCGACGAGTGCGGCGGGGCGGCGATCTTCGCCGACATGTGCCGCGGCCTGGCGGATCGCGGCGTCGAGGTGACGGTGCGGTGCGCCTACCCGTACTATCCCGAATGGCGGGACAAGAGCGGCCGCAACGGCGTGCGCATCGAGCGGACCACCGAGGACGGCATCCGCGTCGAGCGCTACGGGATGTTCATCCCGACCAACCCGCGCTCGATCTGGCAGCGGTTCGTGTACGAGGGGTCGTATTTCCTGTCGATCGGCCGGTCGCTGTGGCGGGGCGGCCGGTACGACGCGGTGATGGCCTACTGCCCGCTGGCCGGCAGCGTCGCGTGCGCGGCGCTGCACAAGCTGTTCTACGGCGGCCCGTTCCTGATGAGCGTCCAGGACCTGCCGGCCGACGCCGCCGCCGCCGGGGGGATCGCGCGGAGCGGCCCGGCGCGGGCGGTCCTCCAGGCCGTCCAGCGCGGGCTGTTCAACCGCGCCGACGTGTGGCGGACGCTCTCGCCGGTGATGGCCGAGCGGCTGCACGGGCTGCGACGGCGCGACCAGCCGATCCTGACGATCCCGAACTGGCTGCACGCGACCTTGGCCGAGGAGGTCGGCCGGCTCCCCTCGAAGGTCGGCCGGCCGCCGTCGGACCCGGTGCGGCTGCTCTACTCGGGCAACATCGGCACCAAGCAGGGGCTGCTGGAATTCTGCCAGGGGCTGCACCGGGGCGACGCCCCGTTCGCGTTCCGCATCCACGGCGACGGCGGCGCCGCGGCCCAGATGCGCGACTGGTTGGCCGGCTGCGGCGACGCGCGGTTCTCGTTCGCCCCGCTGCTCGACGAGGCCGACTACGTGCGGGCCCTGCACGACGCCGACCTGTTCGTGATCACCGAGAAGGCGGGCTGCGGCGGCGCGTTCTTCCCGGGCAAGGCGATCCCGACGATGGCGGTGGGGACGCCGATCCTGGCGATCTCCGACCCGGACAGCCCGCTCGGGGTGGAGATGCGCCGCGAGGAGCCGGGGCCGTGGTTCGGCTGGGAGGACGTCGGCGCGGTCGCGCCGATGCTGGGCTCGCTGGGGTCCGAGCCGTCGCGGCTGTTCGAGTGGCAGGGATTGGCCCTCCGCCGCGCCGGCTACTTCGACCGCGAGCGCTGCCTCGACATGATCCAGGGCGTCCTGGAGGAGATGGTCGAGGACCGCACCCTCTCGCGGACCCGGGCCACCCTCGCCGCCACCCCCGTCAACTGAGCGTGATCTTTATCGATTGGTCAAGCGTTAGATCACTGTTGACGCGGGGCGGGCCCGGAGAAGGAGGGCCGACCCCGTTGGTCGCCATCGTCGCTCCGATCGAGGAGAGGTCACCGCCGTGAGAATCCTCCACGTCATTTCCTCGATGAATCCGACGTCGGGCGGTCCCCCCACCGTGGTGCGACAGCTCTGCCCGGACCTGACCGCCGAGGGGCACGTCACGGAGATCGCCTGCATGGACTCCCCGGACTGCCCCGCGATGCGCGAGTTCGCCACGTGGGGGCGCGCATCCTCCCTGGCGATCCACATGCTGGGGCCCAAGGCGGGGAGATACGGCTACACGAGGAATTTCATCCCGTGGATCGCGTCGAATGCGAGGAAATTCGATTGCGTCATCGTCCATGGTCTGTGGCAATACATCAGCCAGGCCACCTGGAGGGTGCTGCGCCATCAGCGCACGCCTTATTTCGTCTACCCGCACGGCGGGCTCGGCCTCTGGTTCCGCCGCGCCTACCCGCTCAAGCACGTGAAGAAGGCCCTCTACTGGCGCCTGGTGGAGCATCGGGTGATGCGCGACGCCCGGGCCGTCTTCTACGCCTGCGACGAGGAGCGGCTCCAGGCCGGCCAATTGTTCCACCCGTACCGCTGCAACGAGGTCATCATCAACTTCGGGATCTCGAGGCCGGCCGGCGATCCGGCCGAGCAACGTCGTGCCTTCCTCGCCCGGTTCCCCGAGCTCGGGGACAGGCGCCTCCTGGTGCACCTGGGCCGAATCCATCCGATGAAGGCTTGCGACCTGGTGATCGAGGCCTTCCCCAGCGTCGCGCGGGACGACCCCAGGCTCCACCTCGTGATCGTCGGGCCGGATGAAACCGGCTGGAAGGCCGAGTTGCAGCAGAGGGCCGACGCGCTGGGCATCGGTTCGAGGATCACCTGGACGGGGTTGCTCGTGGGCGACGAGAAGTGGGGCGCGCTCCACGCCGCCGAGGCGTTCGCCTTCCCCTCGCACTTCGAAAGCTTCGGCGTGGCCGTCGTCGAGGCGATGGCCTGCGGCCTGCCCGTCCTGATCTCCGACCAGGTCCCGATCTGGCGCGAGATCGAGGCCGATCGTGCGGGCTTCATCGCCAGCGACGATGTCGAGGGGGCGGGACGATTGCTGCGGACCTGGCTGGAGACCCCCGAGCACGAGAGGCAGGCCATGCGGGAGAACGCGAGGCGCTGCTTCACCGATCGCTTCGAGATTAAACGGGCCACGGAGAGCCTGGTCGGCACCCTGCGGGCCAACGGAGTGCAGGGATGAATCCGGCGGGGCGATCCCCTTCCGCATCTCCGGAGGGGCGCCTGCCCGAAGAGACCTCACGGGGGGCCTGCATGATGGACGCACGAGTCAATCAGATCGCCTCCACGGCCAACATCGCCGTCTACGATCCGGAGGGCGCGAAGGGTTACGTCGACGGCGCGCCGCACCTGAAGCACACGTCGTTGCGGGAACTCTATGCCTCGCTGGCCATCCGCGTCTACGACCACGCCAAGGAGCATGAGGCGACCCCACGGGTGCTGGACCTGGGCGCGGGCGAAGGGACCGTGACCTTGACGTTCCTGGAGCATCGGGGCGAGGGTCACGGCGGTCGACATCTCCAGCAGCCAGCTCGCCGCCCTCCGGGGTCGATGCGAGCGGTTCGGGGGCCGGCTGGAGGTCCGCTGCGAGGACATCGGCGACACGCTCCGCGACCATCACGAACAGTATGATATCATCATCACGAACTCCTTCCTGCACCACGTCCCGGACTACGTCGGCATGATCCGGCAGGCCGTCGCGCTCCTGACGCCGCACGGCCAGTTCTTCTCCTTCCAGGACCCGCTGCGATACGACTCGATCTCGAAGTCGACCTACTGGTTCAGCAGCCTGGGCTACCTGTGGTGGCGGATCTTCAAGGGGGACGTGGTCGGAGGGCTGAGGAGGCGCTTCCGGCGAGGCCGGGGGATCTACCTGGACGAGGAGCCCAGCGACAACGCCGAGTACCACGTGACCCGCAACGGCGTCGACCAGGATGCCATCCGCGGCTTCTTCGACGGGCAGGGGTTCGATTGCGAGGTCATCCCTTACTTCAGCACCCACAGCCGCCTCTTCCAGCCCATCGGGTCGGCGATGGGCGTGAAGAACACGTTCGCCGTCATCGCCCGGAAGGCGTCGTGCTGAGGCGTCCCCCGAGAGCGCAGGCCGTCCGCGCGAGGATCGAGGCCCATGCGAGCCGCTCCCACCCTGCTGATCCTGATGATCCTCGGCCCCGCGCTGGGTCAGGTCGCCGGCATGGTCTACTGCGGCCTCTTCCTGGAGAGTTTCAACACCTTCTTCGCGGCGCCCTACATGCACGCCGGGGCGATCGGCGTCCTGGCGGTCGCGCTGTTCCTGTTCGTCCTCCTGGGATGGCGGAGCTTGCGGCTCCCGCCGGCCGCCGGGCTGTTCCGCCGCTTCTACCTGGCGCAGCTGGCGGTCGCCTCCCTCTCGCTGGCGATCGGGCTGCTCCAGTACTGGCCGATGGTCGGCGCGATCGCCGACTTCGCGTACATGTTCGCGAGCGTCTCGGTCTACTTCATCGGGCGGCTCGCCCTGCAATCGGCGCGGCTCGACGGGCCTGATGAGGACGGGCGGATGGCACGGGCCTGGACCCGCGGCTCGATGCTCTGCGCCGTCGCGGCGCTGGTGGCCTTCCCCCTGAGCGAGACGATCTACGCCGTCGGCCCGTCGGCCGTCCTGACGATCATCGTGTCGCTGGTCTACCTGCTGGCGTTCAAGCACGAATTCTGGACGATGATCGTCCTGGCCTCGCCGCTGGTGATGTCGCTGGCGCAGATGAACCGGACGACGATCATGGTCATCAGCCTGACCTTCCTCATCGTCATGGCCGCGGGGGGTGCGGCCCGCGTCGCGGCGCGGGCCCTGCTGGCGATGGTGGTGCTCGCCGTCGTCCTCGCATTCTCGCACGAGTCGGTCATGGACGAGATGAACCTGATCGAGACCCCGCTGGGCCGGCGGGTCATGGAGATCTTCGCGTTCTCGTTCGACTACCGGAACTCGGACGAGGTCCCGCTGAGCCATCGGCTCTACGAGACGGAGCTGGCCCTGACCGAGCTCGGGAAGATGTCGCCGGCCCTCTGGGTGGTGGGGGCCGGGGCGGGCGCGACGCTCGACATGACCCAGTCGCGCGACACCTCGCTCCTGGAGAACGCCTACCTCGGCGGCGACCGCATCCACAACATCCACTTCCTCCCCGCGGCGATCCTCTACCGGCACGGCCTCGTCGGCCTGGCGGCCTACGGCTACCTCGGGGTGGTCAGCCTGGTGGCGCTCTACCGGGCCGTCCGGCGGGCGCGCCGGGAGAAGGTCGCGGGCATGGAGCTGATCGCCGTGACCTACGTCGTCGCGTCGCAGGCCGGGGGCATGTTCGCCAGCCTCGCATTTCCTCACCGACTGGCTGCCGTCGTTCCTCGCCGCCTACCTCGACCACGCGACGCTGCTGAGGACGCCCGCCGAGCCCGAGCGGGCGAAGCCCTCCGAGACGCGGAGCCTGTCGGGCTCCGTGCGCTGACGGGATCGGGGACGATCGCCGATTCAGGCGGCGGTCGTGCCCGCGTCGCGACCGGCGTCGAGCTGCGCCAGGACGGCGGGCCAGACGCGGTCGGGGGTCAGCTCGGCGAAGCATTCGAGCCGCCCGCACGCCTTGACGTAGCTCGCCGCGCACCAGACGCCGGTCTGGACGGCGGCGGCGCGGGGGCCGTAGGGGCCGTTGAGCCGGGGGCTGGTGCAGGTGTAGACCCCGACGACCCGCGCCCCGACCGCCGCCGCCAGGTGGAGCGGGCCGGTGTCGTTCGACAGGAATACGTCCGCCTCGGCCGCCAGCGCCGCCAGTTGCGGCAAGGTGGTCCGGCCGCAGACGTCGAGCATTGAAGTGCCGGGCAGATGGTCGCGGAGCGCCTCGACCAGGGGGCGGTCCTCCGCCGCGCCGACCGCCACCAAGCCGGCGCCTCGCGCCGCGATCGCCCGCCGCGCGACCTCGGCGAAGTGCTCGGGGGGCCATCGCTTCGTCGGCCACCGCGCCGCCAGGTTCAGCACCAGGCGGGGCGCCGCCACGTCGGCCAGGGCGCGGCGGGCCCAGGCCCGGTCGGCCTCGTCGCGGGCGACGATGAATCGGGGGGCCGAGATGTCGGCGCCGAATGCCGAGGCCAGGCTCAGCATCCGGTCGACCGCGTGCGCCTCGTCGATCGACCCGGGAGGGGTCACGCGATGCGTGTAGAACCGGGCGCCCCCCTCGCGGGCGTCGGCCAGCCCGACGCGGACCGGCGCCCCCGAGGCGGCGGCCATGATCCCCGAGCGGAGCAGCCCTTGCAGGTCGATCGCCACGTCGAACCGCCGCGACCGCAGGCCCGCCAGGAACCGGACGATCGCCGCCGCGCCGCGGAGGCCCGGGCGCACGCCCTGGCGGTCGAGGGGGATCACCTCGTCGAGCTCGGGGTGGCCGTCGAGCAGGCCGCGCAGAGAGCCGTTGACCACCCACGCGATCTTCGCGTCGGGCCAGAGGCCGCGCAAAGCCGACAGGACCGGCAGCGCGTTGACCACGTCGCCCAGCGCGCTCGGCTTGATCAGGCAGACGCGCCCCGGGCGGAGGTCGCGCAGCCCGTCGATCCGCCGGGTATCCCCGATCCTGGAGGCTAGAATTTCAGCACCTGCGAGCCGATCTCGACTGCCAGCCACTGGACGAATATCCCGAGCAGGACGAGCATCATGGTCAGGAATGAGAAGAACACCGCCTCACACATCCTCTTCCACCAATCCCGCCGCGGCCCGCGCGGCATCTCGGTCTTGACGATCCTCCTGGCCAGCAGGGGCACGGTGACGAGGACCCCGAAGCTCGCCTGGAACCAGTAGAGCAGCGGCCTCGCCAGGCCGGCTTCGGCCAGCCCGATCAGCGACAGGAATCCCAGGCAGGCGAGCATCACCTGGAGCATCGTCTGATTCGCCGAGTGGCCCTTCAGCGAGCCCAGGGCGATCGCGGTCAGCCCGATCGACAGGACGAACAGGACCGGGGCGTCGATCTTCAGGTAGGGCTTGGTGGCGGACGGGGCGTGCTCGCGGACCTTGGCGAAGAGCGCCGAGGCGGCCGCCGAGGTGGCCACCAGCATCATCGCCGTCGCCATCGAGAACCGCACCTTCTTCAGCAGCCTCATCGATCGTCCCCGCGAGTCGAGCCCCCTTCCCCCGGACGACCGGGGCGGGGTACTCTACCCCAGGGCGACCTCGGGGGCAACGCCAGGAGGCGCGGCCCGGAAGCCGCTGGTCCTGGAGCGCCGAGAGACCCGATGAGCGGCCCGATCCTGCTGGCCGTCCTGGCCGTCGTCGCGGCCGAGCGCGGCGAGGCGACGTTCCGCCCGACGGCGGCCGAGACGTCGGTCCCCGAGCGGTTCCGCCTGCCGGCGGCCGTCTTCTCCTACGAGGTCGAGCCGCTCCGCGAGGCCGGATCGTACCGCGTGTCGGCGGTGCGGTTCGCGTCGCCGGTCGTGACCCCGGACCCCGAGAACAACACCGTCCACGCCGAGTACTTCCGGCCGATCGGCGCGGGGAGGAGGCCGGCGGTCGTGGTGCTCCACATCCTCGGGGCCGACTTCGCCCTGTCGCGCTACCTGGCGGCCCGCCTGGCCGACCGGGGGGTGGCCGCGATGTTCGTCAAGCTCCCGTATTACGGCGAGCGCCGGCCGGCGGGGGGCGCGAAGCGGTTCCTGTCGGCCGACGTCGAGCGGTCGATCGGCTCGATGCGACAGGCGGTCTGCGATGTCCGCCGCGCGGCGGCGTGGCTGTCGGGACGGCCCGAGGTCGATCCCGACCGCCTCGGCGTGGCCGGGATCAGCCTCGGGGGGATCGTCGCGGCGCTGGCGGCGGAGGCCGACCCGACGCTCAACCGCGCGGCCTTGCTGCTCGCCGGGGGCGACCTGGCGACGATCCTCTGGGACATGCCCGAGCCCCAGGCGAAGCGCTATCGGGCCCTGTGGGTCGAATCGGGCCGGACCCTGGCCGACCTGAAGGCGCTGACCGTCCCGTTCGACCCCCTGTCCTACGCGCACCGCCTGGCCGGCAAGCGCCTCCTGATGATCGCCGGGACCGTGGACGAGGTCATCCCCCCCGCCTCGGCGCGTGCCCTCTGGGAGGCGGCGGGACGGCCGCCGATGCGCTGGTACGACTGCGGCCACTACTCGGTCGCCGGCTTCCTCCTGCCCGCCTTCCGCGAGACCGTCGCGTTCTTCGCCGCCGACCTCGCCCCCGATCTCGCCCGGGTCGGAGAATCGTGCCGCTCCCCCCGGCCCCGCGAATCGCGGACAATGGCCGTCATGGCCTCGACCGACCGCCGCCGGACCCTCGCCCTCGTCGCGTCCTACACCACCCTCGGGACGGCCTGGGCCGCCTTCGCGCGGTGGGTCGTGCCGCCGATCATCCGGGCGGCCTACGAGGGGAGGAGCCTCGCGGTCCTGAACCGCTTCTTCCGGACCCGCGCCGCCCCGCATCCCGTCGAGCATTACTTCGACCTCTGGCGTGCGTTCGCGGGGGCCGTGCTCATCGCCGGGTTGCTGCACCTGACCGTCGTCCTGATCGTGTCGGCCGGGGTGTGGCGGCTCTCCGAGGGGCACCCTCCGGAGGAACGACGGCAGGATCGCCGTCTCGGGCTCGGGATCATCCTCGTCTCGCTCGCCTTCCTCGCCC
The DNA here is from genome assembly GCA_963708145.1 of uncultured Planctomycetaceae bacterium. Taxonomy (GTDB): domain Bacteria; phylum Planctomycetota; class Planctomycetia; order Isosphaerales; family Isosphaeraceae. The sequence goes on from OY970189.1 coordinate 4,010,848, forward strand.
TGACCGTCCTGAGCGGCCCGCGGCACGACTACGTGTTCCTCCTCAACATCTGGGATACGATCCTCCGGGGCGGAGATCCGTGGTATTACGCGCTGGGGGGGATCAACCCGGTCAACGCTTACGGACCCCTGTTCAACCTGCTGGCGGTCGCGGCGTGGGTCAACCCGCTGGCGCCCAAGCTCCTGTTCGCGTACACCTACATCCTCTTCGCGGCCTGGCTGGCTTGGGATTTCCGGGCACGTCGGCGAGACGGGAACCTCCCATGGCCCTGGCTGCTGGCCTGGCTCTGGAACCCGTTCCCGTGGGTCGAGATCGCCGTCTTCGGCCATTTCGACATCCTGGTCGGGGTGGCCGGCGTGGCTGCGGTCCATGCGAGGGAGCGGGGGCGTGACGCCCTCTCGGGGGCGTGCCTGGCCGCCGGGGTGCTGTTGAAGTACATCCCGATCGTGATCCTGCCGTTCCTCGCGCTCGATGATGGACGGGTCCGCCGTCGCCTGCTCTGGGTCGCGGTGGCCGCGATCGCCCTCGGGATGGCCTGGAGCTGCAACTATTGGGGCTTCTCGACCTTACGCCCCCTGTTCCTGGCGGCCAATCGCGAGTCGTGCCTGCTGTCGATCTTCCGGTTCCTCCGGGGTGCGCATTCGCCGCTCCTCTGGTTCGGGATCAGGCCCGATCTCGATGCATGGTCGGCGCCGATCATGGGCCTGGCGCTCCTGGGGGCGTGGTCCTGGTGTCGGCAGCGGAGGCCCGACGTCGCGTCGTCGGCCGTGCTGGCGGTCCTGACGACGCTGCTGCTCTACAAGGTCGGGTTCCCGCAGTATCAGATGGTGCTCTTCGCCCTCGCCTCGTACTGGGCCTCTCGGGACCGGGAGATGCTGGAGGCCAACCCCCCCCTCCGGGTCGCGCTGGGGGTCTACATCGGATGGATCGCCCTGTTCAACGTCTTCTACCTCATCATGGGGGGGATGGTCCCGATCTCTCTGGGGACGTGGGGCCTGCTGGACGACATGATCGGCCTGCCGACGTTCTTCCTCGGGTGCGAGCTGCTGGCCTGCCTGGTCCGGGCGTCGGGACGGCCTTCGCCGGTCCCGGGGATCAGGCCCGCGATTTGCGGGTCTCCTCCGGGAGTGCGTCACCCGAATCCCTGGGAGGGAGGAGATGCCGTCATGGCCGCCAAGGTCGAATCCACCAACGCCAGCAACAAGGTCAAGTACCCGGCGGGGCAGCGGCTGATGTGCCACAACTGCGGCTCGGAGGTCGAGATCATCAGCCCCTGCACGTGCGACCCTCCCGACCAGGTCCTCCGCTGCTGCGGGCAGGACATGGCCCCGACGACCGGCAACAAGGTCAACCTGAACGTCGAGTGAGCGAGGAGCGTCCCTCATGTCTCCGGAACAGGCGATCGAGCGCCCGACCCCGTTCCCGACGGGGCAGAGGTTCCTCTGCCCGTCGTGCGGGTCGGAGATCCAGGTCATCATCGCGACCCCGAGCCACCACCCCAACCAGGTCTTCCGGTGCTGCGGCGCCGAGATGGTCCGCGACAACGAGGATTCGCGGCGCCCCGACGACCGCTGACCCGCCCCCGCGCGAGCGGCCCGCGACGGCCGATGCCGTTGCGGGAACCGCGGCTTCGGTGTATCTTCCGGCGGTCTCCCCGATCGGATGCCGACCAGGAGGGTTCCGCATGGCGGCCAAGGTCACGAGCGTCTTCCTGTACGTCGACGACGTGCTCAAGACGCTCGAGTTCTACAACGAAGTCGTCGGCGCCGAGGTGGCGCAGGTCCACGCCGAGAAGGAGGGGGCGCCGATCAGCCTGGCGATCCTCCGGATCGGCGACTTCAGCCTGATGCTCCACCCCCGCGGCGAGCACGCCGCCGAGTTCGCCGACTCGCGCGCCGGGGGTCGGCATCCACCTCCAACTGCGGGTCGACGACATCGACGCCTTCTTCCAGCATTGCCTCGACGAGGGGGCGATGCTCAGCGTCTCGGGCGAGCCGACCGACCAGGCGTGGGGATGGCGCGAGTTCGCCCTGAAGGACCCCGACGGCTACGTCTGGTCGATCTACCAGGATAAGAGCGGCGGTCAGTGGACCTGATCGTCGGCCAGCGGGTGCTGCTGCACCGGCGCGGGGGATGGCTCCGGGGGACGGGCGGACGAGGTCGCCAGGAAGTAGATCCCGACGACCAGCAGGAAGATGCCGTAGGCGCGCTTCATGGTCGCGGGCGAGATCGCCCCCGTGATCCTGGCACCCACGTAGGCGCCGAAGAACAGGCCGATCGCGATCACGGTCCCCTCGGCGACCCGCATCTGGCCGCGCCTCCAGTATTCGAGCACCCCCAGCAACCCGACCGGCCACATCAGCGCGAACAGCGAGGTCCCGGTCGCCGTCTTGATCGGCACCTGGAATAGGATGATCAGCGCCGGGACGATCACCAGGCCGCCGCCGATGCCGAACATCCCGCTGAGCACCCCCGCGACCAGCCCCAGCGCCAGCACGCCCGCGACCCCACCGCCCGTCGTCATCAATCGCCTCCTCCGCCGAGGGCCAGCAGCGTCGCGCAGCCGGCCAGCCCGGCCGTCTCGACCCGCAGCAAGGTTTCACCGAGGCTGACCGCCAGCCAGCCGGCCGCCAGCGCCTCCTCGACCTCCTCGCCCGTGAATCCCCCCTCGGGCCCGACCGCCAGCGTCGCCGGGCCCCCTCGCCTCACGAGCGGCCAGTCCCTCGCCGGCACGCCGACCGGATGGGCCAGCAACCGCACCGGGTCGCCCCGATCGGCCACCACCGCGGCCCACGGCGACGGCGGGGCGAGCTCCATCAGGCGGTTCCGGCCGCTTTGCTTGGACGCCTCGACGACCACCCGGCGGAGCCGGTCGAGCTTGGCCGCGCGGGGGTCGACCACCGAGCGATCGGTCACGATCGGCACCAAACGCGACACGCCCAGCTCGGTCGCCTTCTCCACGAGCCAGTCGAACCGCTCCCCCTTGGGGACCGCCGTCGCCAGCGTCAGCCGGATCGCCGCGGCCCGGTCGGGGAGCGGGTCGCCGACCGCGACCAGCTCGACCCGGTCGCGCCCCAGGGCGACCACCTCGGCCCGCGTCGCGAACCCCCGGCCGTCGAAGACCTCGACCACCTCGCCGACGCCCACCCGGCGCACCCGGGCGAGGTGATGGGCCTCGTCGCCCCCGAGCGCAAGACGGTCCCCCACGGGCGGATCGGGACAGAAGAAGCGGTCGGCCACCGGGTCCCCCTCGCGGCAAAGGCCAAAGCCCCGGGCCGATTGTAACCGATGGTAGGGGAGGGATGCGACGTGACGACGATCGGGGTCCGGGGGCCGTGCCGACCATGTGGACACGACACTGGGGGCTGTCGCGCGACCCGTTCCTCGACGCCGGGTCGCCCTACGTGCCGACCGCCCCCCACGAGGAGGCGGTCGCCCGCCTGTCGCACACGATCGAGACGGGCCAGCGTTTGGCGATCCTCCGCGCGGCGGCCGGGCAGGGCAAGACGACGGTCCTGGCCCGCGCCCTGGCCGAGGCGCGACACCCCTCGCGACGGGTCGCGCGGGTCTCCAGCCCCCCCGACGGCGCACGCCTCCTCGCCGGGCTGGCCGAGGGGCTGGGGGCGCGGGTGCCGACCGGCTCCGGCCGCGCGATGGCCTGGAAGATCCTGGCCGACGCCGTCCGGCTCTGCCGCTGGCAACGGCTCGGCGTCGTCCTGGCGATCGACGACGGCCAGGATCTCGTCGGGCCCGTCGATCGGCTCGACCTCGACCGCCTGGCCCACCTCGACCCGCACCCCGACGCCCGCCTGACCGTCATCCGGGCCCACCGGACCGACGACGACGAGGCCGACGCCCCGGCCTGGGAGCTGGCGATCCGCCTCGACCCCCTGACGCGGTCCGAGGCCGGGCGCTACGTGGCCGCCAAGCTGGCCGCCGCCGGCCGCTCCGAGCCGACCTTCACCCCCCGCGCCCTCCATCGGCTCCACGCCCTCTCGGCCGGCGTCCCGCGCGGCCTCGACCGTCTCGGCTCTTTGGCCCTGATGGCCGGCGCCCTCCGCGGCCTGGAGATGATCATCCCCGAGGTCGTCGAGGGGGTCGCCCGCGAATGCGCCCCGGGCCGGCGCGGCCTGACCCGGCCGCGGACGGGGTGGTCGGACGCCCGCCCGATGTGCTAACATCGGGGGCGTGGCCCGGGCCCGTAACGTCCCCCCCGAATCAATCCCCGATCGATCCATGTCCCAATCCCCCGTCCCGCTGCGAAGCCCGCTGAAGGCGGCATTCCTGGCCTGGCTGTTCCCGGGCCTGGGGCACTGGTACCAGGGGCGCACCGGCAAGGCGATCCTGTACGCGACCTGCATCCTCAGCCTCTATTTCGTGGGGCTCGCGCTCGGCGAGGGGAAGATCGTCTACTGGCGATGGGTCAGCCCGCTGAACAACCCCGAGAAGTTCTGCCTCCACTACGTCGGCCAGTTCTTCGTCGGCCTCCCCGCGCTGCCGGCCCTGATCCAGGGGACGCTCCGCTACTACGACCTGTCGCCGATCCTCTGGGGGTTCATGGCCGAGCCTCCGCAGAACATCATCAACGGCCTCCAGCCCCGGCTCGGCAAGCTGGTCGAGATCGGCACGACCTACACGACGGTCGCCGGCCTGCTGAACGTCCTGGCGATCTACGACGCCTACGAAGGCCCGGCCTACGCCGACCTCGACAAGGAGGAGGCCGCCGCGCCCGCCCCGGCCGCGGCCGCGGCCCCGGCGAACCTCACCAACCTGGAGGGACAGGTCGCGTGATCGTGGGCATGCTCCACAGCTACTGGTTCGTCGTCCCCCTGGTCGTGGCCGTCAGCCTCGTCTACGCCGCCTCCCGCCACGAGTCGTGGCGCCGGATCTGGACGCACGCCTTCCGCCTCTGCACCTGGATCTTGGGCATCCTGGTCATCACGACCATCATCCTCCTGGCCATCAACAGCCAGGTCTAGCGCCCGGGCCCGGCGGGCCTCCCGGTGCCACGCGCAGGCCGCACCCCGATCATCGAGGCCGACCAGGGCCGCGGCTCCGCGATTCCGGCGATGACATTTCGACTGGTGCAATTTCGCTTCGTTTCGGGAAACGCCCGTCCGGGGCACGGCGTGGTCGGATTGAATGCAGCATATCTCCTTTAAAACCAGTAAGTTGTGTTCACGGGGTCGGGTCGACCTACGCCCGGACGTGCGTCCCTCGCCGGACCCATGATTTCACAAAAAGTGTCAACCACAAGACACGGAACGAGTCGTCCTCCTTGATCCGTTCCGCCGGCGCGGCCATGATGAGTATTGTCGACGATCCTCGACGATCGTCGAGGATACTCACAAGGGCTGACCCGCGATGAGTGGCATCTTGAGGACGATGATCGAGTCCGGCGCGGTGACGCTGGAGGATCTCGTCGAAGCGATCAACGACCATGAGGGGCGTACCACGGCGGCGCGGGATGTCATCATCGCGGCCCGGTGCGAGCTCTGCGGACGCGGCTTCCCGCAGCAACCGCAAGACAGCCGGTTGGCCTCGGATCATGGCCATCGGGTCGTTTGCTACCGCATTCCATGCCGCCGCGAGCTGAAGCGGCTCCAGAACGCGGAGGGTCGGGCGAGGCGCAAGAAATCGCCGAGGTTCCGGTGATCTTGTCGGGTGCGTGAAGCGCACCATCGTCTTATGACCACAAGGGATGGTGCGCTTCACGCACCCTACAGGACCCGGCTCCGCCGCTCGACGAGGATGGTGTCGCGCCAGACGCCGTCCCTCCGGCCGATCCGCTCGCGGCGGCCGACGACGCGGAACCCGGCCGCGGCGACCAGCGCGAGGCTGGCGGCATTCTCGGGGAAGATCGAGCCCTGGAGGGTCCAGATCCCCGCCCGTTCCGACGCCTCGACCAGGGCGCGGAGCAGGGCGGTGCCGACCCCCCGGCCGCGGGCCGAGGCGGCGACGTAGAGGCTGACCTCGGCGACCCCGGCGTAGGCCGGACGGGCCGACACGGGGCTGAGCGCCGCCCAGCCGACGACGCGATCCCCCGCGCGGGCCACCAGGCGACCGGCCCGCAGGCGGGCGGCGTCCCAGGTCTCCCAGCCCGGACAGTCGGTCTCGAACGTGGCATGGCCGGTCGCGATCCCCTCCAGGTAGATCGCGCGGACGGCCTCCCAGTCGGCGGGTATCATCGGTTCGATCGCGATTGGCATGGGCCGGCGCCCCGGATTTTGATTGGTCCCCGCCTGTCGGGTGGGGCATGACGGATGTCGGCAATCCCGAATCAGAGCAGGATGACGAACCCCTCTTGAGTGAAATGCCCGTCGTGCGTCAGGACTTCGGGGATACCCTCCTGCCGCATCGTCGCCATCGAGATGCAGTCGGTCAGGCTATATTCCTTGTCCGGCCGGGCCTCGTAGAGGGCGAGGCCGGCGAGGAAGGTTTGCCGGGATTGCGGGATGACTGCGGTGGCCGGATCGTTCATCAGGTCGCGGACGGTCCGGGCGACCTGGGCCTCATCGGGCTCCCGTAGGAGCGGAAATGGGCGAGGAATTCGTCGAACACCTCGTCGGTCGTGACCAGCGTCACGCTGCCGAGCTGCTGGCTGACCTGCACGGCCCGGCGGTGCCAATGGTCTTTGCGATGGGCCAGGGCCACCCAATAGAGGGCGTCGGCGAAGATCCGCCTCATGGCGCCGGGCGCTTCGGCGTGCCGTAGACGTAATGGTCAAGCTGCTCGGAACTATCGGCGGGGATACGGTCGAAGACTTCATCCGGGACGGCGCTCATGTTGTCCAGGACACGCTGCCAGGCCGGTACGGGGCCCGTCGTCGCGGGCTGGTCTGCCGACACCTGCCCCCGATCGCGCCGGCTGAGCAGCCGGAGGGCTTCGTCGAGCACCTCGCCTTCCGACGCATACCGGCCGCTCCGCACCTGGGAGCGGATGAACGGCCCCCAATGTTCTGATATATCCACGTTCATGATAACATATTTCCCCCGCCCGTCAGCTTAGCACAACCGGCCCGGCCTGTCAAGCGCGGTGTGGATCGCGAGGGTGGCGGATGGCCCGGCCAACACGTGGTCCGGGTCACCCCTCGCCCCATTGTGCTTGCAGCGATGGTAGGCTGGTGTTCCGTGGGGCTGAGCAGCGCAACGGAGGACGGGGGATGGGGAACGTCAATCGCAAGGCGACCGGCGATGAGATGGCGCACGCCCTTCAAGTCATCCGTGAGGCGTTTCCCGATTTCGAGCCGGTCTTCGGTGGGCATGGTGCTTACGGCGGGCACAGGGCACCGCGGGATCACACGATCTCCTTCCGCTTGCGAGACCGGTGGGGGCAGTATCATTCGAACGTCGTATGGATTCTCCCCGAGTATCTTGCCTCGCTGACCGCTGGGAGCGTGCGCCGGTTGGTTGCTCATGCCAATGGTGCGCGAACAAAGAAGCGGAAGGAACGACGCTGAGCCACCCGCGGCTGGATCGCAAGGTGACGATCCGCATCAGCCCGCACAAGCCGGGGGAACCGTATCAAGAGGTCGGCTTTGCGTGAAAGAAACCTGGGTTGGCACATGAGGCGGGTGGGACATGACGGAAGACGGAGGCCGCGGGATTCGGCCATCGGCCAGGCCCGGCCCCTCCCGGGGGCCGGGCCCGCGGGTCGAGCCGCCCGTTTAAGGCTGGACCGTGCCAGTCACCGCGGTACCGAATGGTGTCCCTCGGAAACAGACGTAAAGGTTCCCCCAGACATTGCCCGTCGTGATCGTGATCGAATCGGTGAACGGCTCCCTCTTGTCGGGATTGTTGTCGGTGACATAGGCGATGTAGCCGTCGACCCGCGTGTTACCGCTCTCGCCCCGGTAAGTGACCGAGTACGTCACTCTCCCACCATATGAACCGATGTTCACCCAAGACCCCCAGGTGTTGGGGCCGGCGTATGCGGAATATTGGCGGACGAGGGCCTTGCCGGGTGATCGGGCGCCCCCGACGGCCTCCCGAGGCCCGACGTATTCGTCGAGAGGGCCTACCACCAGCAAGGGCCCGATATCCAGGGTTGGGCCGCCATCCGAAATCGGCGCGTCATCCGACAGGGCGGCTCGAAGACTCTTCTCGGCCATGGGCCATTCTCCTTGGATGAGGATGCTACGGGGGGTGATGGCTCCTCAACGGAAGCCCGGTAAGATCATCATCGAAAAGGAGCGGGGCGATGCGACAAATTCCTTCTCCCGGCCCATCGAAGCTGCAACCGTCGCACCCCATCCTCGGGCGGCCCGGACAACGATCGGTCAACCCTCGGCCTTCGGGGGGCGCAGGATACGGGCGGGTGGCCGGGGCAAAGGGCAGCGGAGCGGAACGTGCCCCGGAGAGTGGGGGTCGGCACCGAGCGGTTGCCTCCTGAGGCGCGGGCGCTCAACGCCAATGGTTTAGCACATGAATATGATCGGTGATCAGAATGCCCGAGGATTCGAGCTTGCCGATCGCGCCGGCAATTCCCCGGTCGGTCAGGTTGTGACGTGGGTCGTTGTCGAAGCGGACGACGAGCACACCCGGATGATGACCATCGGCCGCCGTGATCAGGTCGTGCAGGTCGGTGAAGTCGTCAGAATCCCGGGTCAACACGGGGAGGGTTTGGGTGATCGCCCAGATCAATACTCGCGAATCGGTGGCAGACATCAGCCCGACGTCGGTGGCCAGGACGGGATCGTGCCCCTGGGCACGGAGCCGTGCGGCCAAGCGTCGGTCGCTCATGTTCTCGTCGAGCAGGAGCCTCATGCCTGCGCGGGCCCGTCGAAGCCCCGGCGCGAAGCCTGGCCGCCTCGCGGTCCCGCTCTTGCTCGATGAGAGGCCGATTCCGGGCCACATAATCGAGCGCCTCCAGGACCGCCTCCAGCGGGACCTGATAGTCCCGAGCGAATTCTTCGGGGGTGCGGGGATCAGGCCCGTGGATCGCCTCGTCGACCACCGCCGCCCGGATCCGCCGCCCCTTGAGGAATAACTGGCGGTAATTCGAGCCGGGACGCGGTTCCAGATGCTGATAGTGGGTCGGAGTCTTGGTCGTCATGGTGCCTCCTCCGAATACTCGGGCCATTATACTCCCAGGGAGACACGCGCGACACGGCGGAAGCCGCTCCGGGTGCTCGCGGCGCGCCCCAACCTTCTAAGCGTGTGGCCGAGGTTCCCCTACAATTCCGGTATGATCCGCATCCACCTCGATGACGCCACCCGCGATGAGCTGCAAACCCTTCGCCGGGCCGACCTACCGCCCCGGGCGCGGGACCGCCTGGAGATGGTCTGCCTCGCCGACGCCGGGTGGGCGGCGCCTCGGATCGCCGACCACCTCGGCTACTGCGGGCACACCGCCCGCGCCGTGCTCAAGGACTTCCTCGGCCGCGGCATCGCCGCGCTGTTCCCCCGCCGCACCGGGCCGCCACTCGACGACGCCCGACGCCGCGAGGTGACCGGGCGCTGCGCGGCCCTGCTCGGCGACGACCGCACCTGGACCAGCCGCCAGCTCGGCCAGGCGCTCGTCCCCCGCGGGATCGCGCTGAGCCCGCGCCAAATCCGCCGCTACCTCGGGCTGCTCCGGCCGCGCTGGGGCCGGACCGCCGGCTGGCTGCGGCACAAGCAGGACCCGGCCAGGGTCGCGCGGGCCAAGCGGGTGCTGCTCAACCTGAAGCACAAGGCCCGGGCCGGCCGGATCAAGCTCTACTACCTCGACCAGTGCGGGTTCGCGCCGACGCTCCCGACGGCCTACACCTGGGCGCTGCCTCGGCAGCGGAAGCGGGTCAAGTCCGAGGCCCCGCAGGGGCGGCGGGTCAACGCGATGGCCGCCTACCGCCCCTACGGCGGGCGGCCGCGGCTGGATGTCTTCACCGCGGAGCGGACGTGGGACTCGTACGATTTCCTGGCATTCGTGCGGTCGCTGCCATGGTCGAAGGTGCCGCGGGTGGTGGTCCTGGACAACGCCAGCCTGCACACCAGCGGGGTCGTGAGGCGGGCGCGGGCGGGTCTGGCGGCGGCGGGGATCTACCTGTACTTCCTGCCGCCGTACAGCCCGGAGCTGAACGAAATCGAGCCGGTCTTCCGCCAGGTCAAGTACCAGGAGATCCCGGTGCGGAGTCATGCCACGCGGGCGGGGCTCGCGAGGCCGTCGAAGGCGGGTTCGACTCCTACAGCCGAAGCTTGCGGGCGAAAAGTGAAAAGAAACCCCGGCGGGCAGCTTAGGCATGGACCCATTTCAGGAAGAGCTAGCGATCGGTCAACCCTCGGCTTTCGGAGGCCGGAGGTATCGGTAGAGCAGGGCGATCGCCACCGCCTGGGCCAGCGCAAGGGGGAGGAACTGCACCCCCCTCCAGCTCGCGGGGAGGCGCTCGCGCGCCTCCGGGATGAGCAGGGAGACGAGGTTCGAGGCGAACCGGGCGTCGGTGTTCGGGTCGCCTCGCCAGATGGGCAGGACGAACCCTCGGATCGGGTCGCGGATCGGGCCCGCGCCGGGCCCGGCGCCCTGGAAGAGGAGCATGATCGCGCCGCCGGCCAAAGCCAGCACGACCGCTCCGACGACCACCCCGCGGCGGCCGGTCCCCAGCAAGGCGGCCACCGGCAGCATCGCGAACGGCAGCATCGGGACGAGCAGGCGAGGGCCCGTCGACCAGCCTCCGGTCCACTCGGGATAGCTCAGGTTGACCAGGAAGACCGCGGCGACCGTCGCGGCCGAGACCGCCGCCACGCCCCACAATCGTCGCGAGACGAGCACCGCCCACCCCGGGACCGCCAGCGCCACGATCGGCGCGTAGAACAGCAGCCCGCGATGCCACCCCCAGAGCAGCGCCGGGCCCGCGACCAGTCCGGGTGCCGCAGGCCGAGCGGGTTCTTCGCCGAGTGGACGTCGCGGAACATCGCCGTCGCGTGGTGGAAGTAGCCCATGTCCCAGGGCGACCCGAAGGCGAGCTGGTTGTAGCCCAGCAGCACCAGGGACGGCACGACCGCCCCCACCGCGAACTCCCCCAGCGCCGACGGCCGCCGTCGCCCGCCGACGACCTGCGCCAGCAGGTACAGGCCGAGGATCGCCGAGACCGGCCCGACCTGGAGCTCGATGACCGCCGCATAGGCCGCCAGGAAGCCCGCCGCGACCATCCGCGCCGTCTCCCGGCGAGGCGAGGTCCGCCACAGCAGCGCGAACGAGGCGAGCAGGGCGAACGCCGACGCCTGGTGGCCGTAGGCCAGGGTCGCGTAGACGTAGGCGGGCGTCGCCAGGCCATACGCCAGCCCGACCAAAGCCGCGCGCCTCGGGCCGCAGCCGAGGTCGCGCGCCAGGACGATCAGGACCACCCCGGCGCAGGCCGTCAGCACGCCCGAGGTCGCCAGCGTCGCCCAGTAGTCGGCGGGCCAGTAGGCGAAGCCGGGCAGGCCGAGGGGGTGGTCGGGGAGCCGCAGCACGGCCTTCGCCGCCGCGTAGGGACCGGCCGCCAGGAGCGAATAGCCCGGCAGCTTGTCGCAATAGTAATGGCCGCGGAAATACGCAAGGTCCCCCGTCTGGCGCTCGAGCCCGTCGATGCGGATCGTGCCGCGATCGACGAGCGCGTAGGTCAGCATCAAACGGCTCGCGGTGTTCCAGTCGCGCGCGTGCCAGAAGAACGCATAGCTGCCCAGCAGGATGGCGAAGACCCAGGGGCCGGGGCGTCGGAGCCTTCGCACGGGCCTCGCTCCCTCGTCACGCATCGGAGGTCGCTCCGTCCGTCCGGGTCGTCCCCGCGAGGGGGACGGCCACCAGCACCGGCAGCGATGCGACCGCCAGCTTCGCGGCGAAGGCGGGGTCGATCGCCGGCTCGGGGATCCCGGCCAGCCAGAACAGCGCGATCAGGGCGGTCGCCAGCAACCCGTAGCGCAGCGCGCCCAGGCCGGGGCCGTCGTGCCGGTGCTCCCAGGCTAGCAGGAGGATCGCCCCCGCGGCCACCATGTGGACCTCGAAGGCCCAGGGGGGTCCCAGGGCGAACGGGCCCAGGATCAGGGGGACGATCGAGGCGAATGCCGCCGCCGTCCAGCCCGCGATCGCGGCCCGGCTCGCGAGCCGGGCGATCCGACCCGAGGGCGCGGGCCGCGCGGCGCGGAGGACGGCCGCGGCGAGGCCCGCCACCACCAGCGCGACGGCCGCCGGCACGCCGATCGCCCGGGGGAGCTTGCGGAACAGGCGGAGCTCGGTCTGCGCGGCCCCTTCGAACGAGCCGGGCGGGATGCCGTGCGCAAGAGGGGCGTCGGCGACCAGGACCCCCAGCGCGAAGCCGACCAGCCACATCCCGGGCCCTCCCAGGCGCGACCGCCCCGCGCCCCTCCAGTAGCCCGACAGCCCCCACGCCGCCACCGCCCAGAGGCTCGGCTCGATCCCCAGCAGGAAGCGGCTGCCGAAGTTGATCGGGTGCAGGGCCATCGCCCCGGCCAGCACCCAGGCGATGACGTGGGCGTGGAGCCGGAACGCCCGCTCCCGCCACGGATTCTCCCCCCTCCGGAAGAAGCCGTCGAGGACGATCGGGACCAGCACGAGGTGCGCGGCCACGGTCCAGCTCCCGAACCGGACGAGCTGGGCCAGGGCGACGACCAGCCCGCGGGCCATCGGCCCGGGGGCCGGGCCCGGCCCGCCCCGAGGATCTCCGGGAGCATCGGCCGGTACAGGGCGACCCCCAGCGCGACCGAGGCCGCGATCGCGCCCAGCGCCGCGGCGGCCCGCCTCGGGCCCTCGCGGCCGTCGCGGCGGAGCGCCTCCGAGGCCACGAACGCCCCATGCGCGGCGAAGACCGGGAAGGCCCACAGGTGCGTGTAGCCGGTCGCGACCGCCGCCGCGACGTAGCCGATCAGGGACCGCACCCGCCCCGATTCCAGGAAAACCAGCAGCCACCGGGCCGTGACCAGCGCGCCCAGGACCAGGATCGAGTATCCCCGCCCCTCCGCGGCGTAGTGGCGGATCGGGTCGACCACGACCAGGGCGAACGCCGACAGGATCGCGGCCTCGTGGCCGACCCACCGGCGCACGGTGCGATAGAAGACGATCGGCACGAGCAACCCGGCCGCCAGCGCGGGCACCCGGAACGCCCGGAGCCTCGTCGAGCGGCAGGGATCGGATCGCGTAGTGGCCGAGCAGCCCGTAGAACGGATGATTCTGCGCGGCCCGCCAGTCGGTCATGATCGCCGAGGGCCCCTGGCGGCAGGCGACGATCTGGCCCAGCTCGTCGCCGGTGCGGGCCTCCCCCATGCCGTGCAGGTCGACCGCCAAGGCGAACGCGATCAGCATCGCGAGCTGGGCCGGCTCGCGGCGCCAGGCCGGGGGAGGGGCCGCTCGGTCGGGGGGCGAGGTCGGGGTCATGTCGGAGCCGCCCCGCCGGGGCCGGCCCGGCGGCCCATGATGCGGTCGAACGCCGACACCGCCGCGCCCGAGGCGACCAGCGCCGAGCCGGCCACGATCGGCAGGTGATAGCGGTCCCACGCCAGGGGGATGAAGGCGGTCACCGTCGCCATCGCCAGCAGCGCCTGGATCAGCACGGCCCACGCGGTCGGCGGCAGGCCGTCCCGCAGTTGCGCCCGCCCCCGCGCGGCCGCCCAGGCGAGCCCCAAAGCGACCCACGGGCCCCAGATCGAGGCCCCCCGGTCCTGCCGCCAGTCGAACCGCCGCGTCGAGTCGGAGGCATGCGGGCCGAACGGGCCGAACCGGCCGAAGCCCTGCACGGCCACCTCCTCCAGCTTCTCCAGGGGCGTGCGCAGCGCGTCGCGCGGGAAGGTGTCCTGGGCCAGGTTCGACACGTTCACGCGATGGCCCCAGTACGTCTTGGTCCGCTCCCACACGCCCTGGTCTCGCATCGGCGCCAGGTGCGGCGGGAGCGGCCCCTTCGGGTGCGCCGTCATGGCCGGGTTCAGGGCCACGAAGGCGCCGAACGCCACGATCGCCGCCAGCGCGGCCGCCGCCGCGACCGCCAGCCTCCGCCCGATCCCGAACCGGCGCAGCGCGATCGCCAGCGCGGCCCACGCCGCCAGCGTCATCACGACGAGCACCCCGTTGAGCTTGCCCAGCACCGCCAGCCCGGTGAGGCACCCCGTCGCGGCCGCGCCGACGGGCCGCGGACGACCCCCCACCGCCCCGCGAGCACCTCGCGCCAGCCGAGCAGGCCGACCGCCAGCGCCGCCAGCGCCAGCGACTCGCACGGCACGTCGGCGATCGCCCTCCGCGCGTGCAGCCGGTAGAGCGGGTTGATCATCAGCAGGAGGGCCGCGACCGCGCCGGTCCTCCCGTCGCGCGCGAGCACCCCCAGCGCGTAGATGGCGACGCAGCCGACCGCCCCCAGGACGACCGAGGGCCACCGCGCGGCCATCAGCTCGTCATCCGTCTCGCCCCGCACCCGGGTGTCGTTGTACCACTTCCAGATGACGTCTCGGCCCGGGAACCGGGACCCGCCGGCCATCAGCCCCAGGCCCGTCAGGTACTGGCCCAGCGGGGGGTGGTCGAACGCGGGGTATTCGAGCCACGCCGCGTCGTGCCGCGCGCCCCGCAGTTCGAGCGCGAGGAAGTACGACTTCGAGACGATCGCCGACTCGTCGACGAAATGCGGCTCGCCCCGCAGGTCGAACCCGAAGGCCAGCAGCGCGACCAGCCCGACGGCGACCGCCGCGACCGCCCGGCGAGGGCCCGCCCGCCGTCGGCTCGGCGACGGGGCCGTCCCGGTCGTTTCGGGCCGATGGGGCATGAGGCGGGATCTCCCCGGGGCCGTCGGCCGGGCCCGATGCGACGTTTCACCGACCCCCGAGAACCGGCGCCGTCGCGAGAGCCTTCGCGACCGCCCGGCTCGCCGGTTCGGGATGGGCAAAGTTTGCCGAGTTCACGACTTCGGGCACGGAAATCATTGTAGAAATCGGCCCCGATTTTTTGCAACGTCGCGATCGTCGGCTAAGTTTCATCGACGATCCTCAATCCCGAGGTCGTCACCCGGACCCGCACTCCCGCGGCCCTTGCCCCGCGCGGCGCCCCGCCGGTCGGGCCGCAACGGTCGCGCCGAGGGCGCGGCCCGAGTGCCGCCCGGACGACGTGGACGCACGGCGGGAGGACCCTCCCCCCGGGTCTCGTCGCGACGGGGATCGGATGGCAACGTGTTGAGATGACACCTGCGAGCGTCCCGATGCGAACCGCCCCCGGAACCGCCGGCCCTTCGCCCGTCGGCCCCCTCGCGGCCCGGCCGGTCCCGGTCTCGCGCAGATCGGCCCCGTCCGGCGGGGAGGGTCGGCGGCGGGACGGGGCCGGGGGATGCGTCGCGGTGTCGGGCGACGGGAGGTTCCAGCGATGACGACGATGCGATGGTTTCGGACCGGCGGACCCCCGCGGGGGACCCCGGCGCCAGGACGTCCGGGCCGACGGGCGTCGGCCCTTCTGATGCTGGCCGCGGCCGTGCTGTCGCAGGCCGGCTGCCAATCGTGGTCCTCCCGATCGGGCTGCGGCGACCCCTGCGGGGGCGGCGGCTGCGGCGGCGGGGGCGGCCTGTGCAACAGCATGAAGAGCCTCCGCGAGCGGATCTTCCATCCGCGGAACACCTACATCGGGCCCGCCGTGCCGGTCGAGACGGCGCCCCCCCTGGAATACGGCGCGCCGGCCCCCGGCGTGATCACCCCGGCGCCGGTGGTGACCCCCGGCGCGGCGATCCCCGCGCCGGCCGAAACGCTGCCGCAGCAGCTCGAGCCGATCCCGAGGGCCAACCCCGACCAGCCCTCCGGGTCCGGGTCGGGCACGGGGGCGGGCGCCACCACCCGCGCGGGCGCGGCGGGCAAGGCCAACTACGAGACCCGCCTGCCGCGCTATCGCTCGGCGAGGCCGCGCAACGAGTCGGTCGCGCGGGCGAACGTCGCGACCCCCGAGTCGACCTCCCGGTCGGCGCGGGGGTCCGCCGCGCCCCCCGCCGCGGCGGCCGGCGAGCTCAACCCGCTCGACAACCTGCCGCCGCTCGACCTGCCCCGCGACGACCTGGCCCGCGGCGGCCCCGCGCCCGAGGCGCCCCCGGCCGCGGCCCCCGAGGCCAGGACCGCGCCCGCGACGGCCGCCGCCGAGGGGACGGCCGAGGTCAGCGTCGCGCCGGGCATCCGGCGGTTCGTGTCGCTCGGGCCCCGGCTCGACGGCGGCAGCCTCCCCTCGACGACCGGGCCTCGACTGGCTCGCCGAGAAGGGCTACAAGACGATCCTCGACCTCCGCGAGGCGGGCGACGGCCGCCCCGAGTTCATCGCCGAGGTCGGCAAGAGGGGCATGCGGTACGTGGCCTTGCCGATTGGCGTCAAGACCGTGGATGACGATCTGGTCTCTCGCTTCAACTTCGAACTCTCCTTGTCCAACGCGCGTCCGCTTTACTTCTGCGATACCGACGGGACCCGGGCCGGCATGATCTGGTACATCCGGCGGATGACCGTCGACAAGGTCGATCCGCAGGTCGCCAACCGCGAGGCCGAGGAGCTCGGCCTGTCGGACAAGGCGTTCTGGCTCGCCGCCTCGACCTACCTGGAGACCCAGAAGCCCGCCCCCCGGCCGTCGCCGGTGGCCCCCCGGCCCGCGGACTCGCCGCCCCCGAAGCCCGAGGACCTCGCGCGCCGGCGCCGAAGCCGCAGGCGGCCTCGCCGACCCCGGAGCGGGTCGCCGCGGCGAATCAGGCCGTCCCGCCGCCGGCACCGGCCGACCCGACCGCCTGGCGGCCGGTCGCGGCGATGATGGTCACCGGCCTGGGGATCCCCCTGGCGTACTGGAGCCGCGCGGCGCTGCCGACGTTCCGCTCGCTGAGGAGGGCCAGTCTGCCGGGACGGGCGCGGCAACCGAGATCGCTTCCCCCCGCGTCGGATGCCTGAACGTCAGGCGCTCCGCGTGCAGCGCGACGCGGGGCTTGCCGTCGAGGGCGCGGAGGGTCGTCGTGGCCCCATATTTCCGGTCGCCGACGATCGGGAAGCCGCGCGAGGCGAGCTGGACGCGGAGCTGATGGCCCCTTCCGGTCGTCGGGCGGAGCTCCAAAGTGGTCGCCCCCCGGCCCCTCCCGAGCACGCGGAAGGCGAGCCGCGCCTCGCGCCCGCCGCGCATGCCGGCCGGGACGACCTCGACGATGTTGCCGCCGCTCGTCCTTGAGGAGCACGTCGCACCACTCGCCCGCGTCGTCGGCGACGGACCCCTCGACGACGGCGCGGTAGGTCTTCTCGACCGCCCCCTCGCGGAACTGCGCCGCGAGACGGCCGGCGGCCTTGCTGGTCCTCGCCAGGAGCATCACGCCCGAGGTCGGCCGGTCGAGCCGGTGGACCAGGCCGACGAAGACGTTGCCCGGCTTGCGGTAACGGTCCTTCAGGTAGGCGCGTACGGCGTCGAGGAGGGTCGGCTCGCCGGTCGCGTCCCCCTGCGCCAGCAGGCCGGCGGGCTTGTCGAGGGCGAGGCAGTGGTTGTCTTCGTAGAGGACAGGGACCATGTTCTAATTTATTCAAATTGATTTCAAATTTGATATTTGAAAATTATTATTGCTGGGTGCCTCGGCCCGCCGCGTCGGTAATCCGCTTGACGACCAGCGTGGCGTAGGCCCCCTCGGGCAGGCTCGAATGACCAGCGGAGGGCCTTGCGGCCGGGGTGGAGGTCATCGCGGGTGGCCCGGACGGCTCGGTCGTCCGGGCCACCCGCGAGCCGCGTTCATGCCGCGCGGCGGTTGCGCAGGAGCACGACGGTCCCGACCGCCAGCAGCGACGTCGCCCCCATGATCAGGCTGGAAGGCTCGGGGATGACGGCCTCGCCCAGGTCCACGACGATCCAGCCCGTGGCGGAATCGCCGGGGTTGTCGGGGTCGGAGGGGTTGCCCCCTGCGCCGCTGGTATAGCCGCTGTTGATGTATAACTGACCGACATGGCCCGCCGTCGTGGTGTCCGTGATGAAGCCGACGTTCATCAGGGTCGCCGCATTGCTAGTGTTGCCGCCGGGCGTCACGGGCCCGCCATACGGGTCGACGAAGCCCAGCGTCCCGGCCTGGGTCGTCGGGTTGTAATCGATCCCGTACAGGGTCACGGAATGCGCGCCGCCGCCGCTCCAGTTGACCCAGAACTCGACCGCGACGCCCGCGCTCAGCCAGTTGTGAGCAGCTGCGTCGCGGTCGGATTGGTGTTCTGGACGTTGGCGTAACCGTTGACCGGCCCATAAGCTGTCGCGTACTGACCGCCGGCGATGTACACCGGCGGCGACACGTTCTGGCCGGCCGGACCGATGTAGGTCGCCGTGCCGGCGACCATGCCCGGATAAGACGTGCCAGCCGTGGTCGTTCCCATGTCTGTGGAGAGCGCATTGACGGTGCCGTAGCCGGCCTGCATGAGGCCAGGGACGCTGTACGAGCTGTTCAGGAAGGCGAGGCCGTTGGCGACCGAGGTCGGGACGCAGGATTGACCGCGCAAGGCATCACTGCCCGTCACCCCGGAGTTGAGCTGGCTGAAGGTGCCGAACTTCGACAGATTTTCCATGGCGATCATGTCGGCCTTGACCGCCGGGGCGACCAAGAGCACGGAGGCCGCTAGGGCGGCCAGCGGACCGACCCGGCCGGCCGCGAGTCGGCGCGACTTCGCAAGGTTGCTTGAGAAGCTCATGGATGAGAGTCCCTCGCATGTGTTCTCGTAGGGAGATAGTCTCCGGGACAGCATGTGATATTAGAACGGCACGAGGAGGCAATGACAAGGGAAAACCTCAAATTCAAGACCTGTCATTGCGCGATGCCCGACCCCGCCGCGTCGGTGATCCGCTTGACGACCAGCGTGGCGTAGGCCCCCTTGGGCAGCTCGAACGCCAGTCGGAGGGCCTTGCGGCCGGGGTGGAGGTCGTCGTCCCCGGCGTCGTGGCGCAGGCCGGCGGCGAAGAAGAGCGGCGGGGCGGGCGCCCTTGGAGAAGAAGACGTCCTTGAGGTGCCTCACGCGGAGGTCCTCCCACGCCAGGCCGAACCCGCCGAGCACCTCGCGGGCGGCCTCGCCGAGCGGCCCCTCGGGGTGCGGGTTGCGCGCCGAGGGCAGCGGGATGCGCAACGAGGCCAGCGCGGCGGCCTGGTCGGGGTCGAGGCCGTGGTGGATCGGCAGCGCGGCCAGCCGGAACTCGACCGCGACCCTTTGGTCGGGCCGGGTCGCCCGCTCGATCCACCGCGCCAGCATCAGGTTCCAGAGGTGGCTCTGGAAGGCCGAGAAGTAGAGCGACCGCAGCTCGCGGCGGATACGGGCGAAGGCGCCCCGGAAGTCGGTCGGGTGGTCGGCCAGGTACGTCACCAGGCTCCTCGCGTGCGACCGATCGAGCCGCGCCTTGGCCTCGGGCCAGCGGCCCCAGGCGTCGCGCAGGATCGCCTTCTCGGCCTTCGTGCCGGGCCGGTCGTGCGGGTTGGGCTCGGCCAGGGCCAGGTACAACGCCCGCTCGGGGTCGCCGGCCAGCCACGCCCTCGCGATGAAGTCGCCGCCGAAGCCGACCGAGCCGAACCGTTGGTCGTCGAAGTAGTTGGGCAGGCCGTCGCGGGGCAGCTCGGAGATCGACGCGACGGCCCTCGCCAGCGCGCTCGGCGGATAGGTCGCGCAGGACGACCTCGAACCGGTTCCCCTCGAAATGGACCGGCCCGTAGGGGTGCGCCAGGCGGCCGAGCGGCTCCAGGTCGAAGCTCGTCTCGCGGAGCGCCCGGTCGGGCCCGTCGAAGATCGTCAGGTACTGGGTCGTGACCGCGTGCCGGTCCTTCAGGCCGCCGTAGCTGACGCGGCGGCCGGCGAGGTTCCAGCGCCGGCAGATCGCCTCGATCGCCTCGAGCGTGCCGATCCCGCGCTTGGTGAGGCGGTAGAAGGCGAAGCGACCCCGCTCGCCCCCGGCGACCTGGGGCAGCTCCTCGACCCGGAAGTCCTCGGGCTGTCGCTTGAGCTTCATCGTCCCTGAGCGGCGGCGAGGCGGACGGCGGACGGGACGGGCGTCGTCCCCGGCCTCGCCCTGCGGCCGGCGCCCCGACGGCTTCATCCTAAACCATCGCGGGCCGCCCGGCGAGGGCGCGGGGGTCCTCGACGCATGGCTTCGGGTCGCGACGCCCCCGGCTCAGGAGCCGTTGACCGCGTTGCTGATCTGGGTGGCGTTGTCCTGCCATTTCGTCGAGGTGGCGTTACCCACCGCGTTGACCGCGCCGATGACCGCCACCAGCACCAAGGCCAGCATGACCGCGTATTCCACCGCCGTCGGGCCTTGTTCATCTTCGAGGAAGCGGCGGATGCGAGTGACGGTCATCATGGGTAAGGACCTCAAGCCACATCTTGGTCGCGATCAGGACGGCGAACGCCAGGTGGTCGGGCATCGCCCCGGGGCGCGGACTGCGGGCGGCCCCCGGTACGCCCGCGGTCGAGGGCCTGGGCGGGGATGATCCACCCGCGCAAGCTTAGGCTGCGGTCGGGGGTGCGTCAAAAGGCCATGCCCCGATTCCGTGCGGGGCGTTAGAATGGTCCCAGGCCCGATCACCAGGGGACCCGGACCGATGCCACCGCACTTCCCACCGCCGCCGGGCGACGAGACGCCGCCGGCCTTCCCGACGCTGCCGATCGTCACGCCCGACCCGCCCCGGCTCTCGGCGCGGCAGAAGTACGGCGGCCTGCTCTACCTGGGGCTGGGCGGCCTGGTGGTGGTCGTGGCGCTGGTCGGCTGGTTCGCCTGGGCGCCTGGTCGCTCCGCGACGTCTGGTCCAACGTCTACGTGCTGCACGACCCGGCGCGGTCCGAGGCCGAGCGGGTCGGGGCGGCCTACGCCCTGGCCCACGACCCGCGGGTGAACCAAAGACAGCTCTGGGACATGGGCCTCCGCAGGTCGCTGCCGCCCCTGGCGCGGTACATCCTGGTCGAGGGCGCTGACGGCCGAGGCCGCGTCGGCCGACCCGCGCGGGTATGCGCTGACGGTGGCACGGAGCGAGGGCTGGCCCGCCTGGCTTCGCCTGCTCCTGGTCCGCCCGATCGCCTACGCCGCCGAAAGGGGGATCGCCTTCCCGCGCGAGCCGCTCGACGAGCTGCGCCGCAGCCCCGACCCGGCCGTCGTCCTGTGGGCGACCGCGGCGGTCGCCCTGATGGACCCGGCCGGTCCCGCGACGAGCGACCTGGAGCGGGCCTGCGGCGGCGCGGGGCCCGATCGCGAGCTCGCCTGCTTGCTCCGGGATGCGGCCCGGTCCGGGCGAGGGCCCGAGGCGGCGGAACGGTCGCTCGACCGCGCCACGGCCTGGCTCCGCGCGCACCACGCCGGGGCCGCCGCGCTCTGGGACGGCTGGGAGGTCGCGCAGGCCGTCTCGTGCCGCGGCCGCAGCCGCTACCGGCCCCGGAATTGCACTAGAGGCCCGGCGGAGCCGACCGGGACGCCGTCCCGATCCCACCCCATCCATCCACATGCTTGGAAGGAGCGGCACCGATGAGTCCACGACTGCCCCGCAGGACGATCGTCGGCTTGGCGGTCGCGATCGCCGTCGCGGCGATCGCCAGCGCCCCGACCCCGGCCCAGGAACGGGGCCGGTCCAAAGGGTCCGACGAACCGAAGCGCGCCGGCGCCGCCGAACGGGCCGCGGGCGTCATCGTGAAGGTGGAGCCCGTCGCGCGGGGGGAATCCTCCGGCAAGGCGGCCGACACCGAGGCGAAGCGAGGGCGCGGGCGGAACGCCTCCCGACGGCTGACGATCAACACCGCGGCCGTCTGGCGCGACTGGGTCCGCGACCAGGCCACCGATAACCCGTCCGGGTCGACCAAGAAGGCCGCGGAGAAGGGGGCCAACTCGGTCGCCACCAAGGGCGAGCCGCAGACGCCCGACACGGTCGTGACGGTCGACATCGGGCCCGACACGACGATCGAGACCCGCTACCGCGCCTCCACCGACGAGACGAGCAAGGGCGCCCGCACCCCCGCCGAGGCCCGCGACGACGCCCGCGACCCGGCCGAGAAGGGGAGGGCGAAGGGTCGCTCGCGCGACGCGGGCAAGTCCCGGTCCGATTCCGGCAAGGCCCAGCGCCTCTCCGCCGACGACCTGAAGCCCGGCCTGTTCGTCGAGGTCGACTTCCGCCACGCGACGGCCCAGAACGTCGCCTCGTCCGTCGCCGTCATCCGCCCCGTCGGCGGACCCGACACCCCCGCCGATAAATAAGAAGCGGATTTCACCACGGAGACCACGGAGAAGAGAAGAGGAAAAGGATCAAAAGAATCGAGAATTTCGATTTTCCTCTTGCTCCATCCCAATCTCTTCCTCTCTTCTTCCTCTCCGTGATCTCTGTGGCCTCTGTGGTGAATCTCTTATCTCTTCAGCAGGGCCAGGCGGGCGAAGTTGAGGGCATGCTTGGCCGAGCGGCGCTGGATGACGTCGCGGGGCTGTTCCGGGCCGATGTCGAGGCGGCGGGTCTGCACGCCGTCGGCGGTCGCCAGGCCGAGGTAGACCAGACCGACGGGCTTGTCGGGGGTCCCCCCGGTGGGCCCGGCGATCCCGGTGACGCTCAGCCCGAGGTCGGCGCCGAGGCGGCGACGGACCCCGATGGCCATCGCCTCGGCCACCTCGGGGCTGACCGCGCCGTGGACCTCGATGAGATCGGGCGCGACCCCTAGCAGCTCGACCTTGGCGTGGTTGGCGTAGCTGACGGCGCCGCCCAGGTAATAGGGGCTGACGCCGGGCAGCGCCGTGATCATCCGGGCGATCAGGCCGCCGGTGCACGACTCGGCGGTCGCCAGGGTGGACCGGGTGCGGGCCAGGTGCGCGACGAGCGCCTCGGCGACGTCGTCGGTCCCCTCGCCGACGACCAGGTCGCCGAACCTCTGGCGGATCAGGGCGATCGTCGGCTCCAGGTTGTGGCGGGCCTCGGCCTCGTCGGCCCCCTCGGCGGCGATCCGGAAGCTGATCGTGGCCTCGTGCGCCGTGATGCCGACCTCGGGGTTGCGGCCGCGGGCGGTGAGGTCCATCGCGTCGGCCTCGATGTCCGACTCCCCCTTGCCGAACAGGTTGATCTTGTGGTGGACGATCACCCGGCCGAGGCCGCCGAGCGCGCGGAGGCGGGGGACGACCTGCTCGTCGAACATGATCCGCATCTCGGACGGGACGCCCGGCAGGCAGGCGACGATGGCGCCCCCGACGCGCATCCAGACGCCGGGCGCGGTGCCGACGCGGTTGGGGAGCATCTCGGCCCCCAGCGGCAGCAGCGCCTGGACCCGGTTCCGTTCGGCCATCGGCCGGTTGCGCCGGGCGAACATCGCGCGGATCGCTTCGAGCGCCCCGGCGTCCTCGACCAGGGGCACGCCCGCGACGCGGGCCAGCGCCTCGCGGGTCAGGTCGTCCTGCGTCGGCCCGAGCCCCCCGCTGGCGAGCACCAGGTCGGCCCTCTCGGTCGCGATCCGGAACGTGGCGACGTTCTCGTCGAGGTCGTCGCCGACCGTCGTGTGGAAGTGGACCGGGACGCCCACGCCCGCCAGCCCCCGGCTCAGCCACTGGCTGTTCGTGTCGAGCGACTGCCCGCTGACCAGCTCGCTCCCCACCGCGATGATCTCGGCCTTCATCAGACAGACCCCCGGAGAAACCTCCCGCCGATGCGGACGAACCATGGCGCAAACGGTGAATGCCTGGTATGATACCCTAGCGTGTCATGCGACCCACAAGGGCCGGGTCCGGGGTCCTTCCTCCCGGGCCCTCGCGGCAACCCCCGTCCGGTCGGGAGGCGATTCGGCATGGCTGGCAGCGTCCTGGAACGGCCGACCCTGGTGTTGAATCGGAACTGGCAGCCGGTCCACGTCGCGACGGTGGCGCGGTCGCTGACGATGCTCTGGAACGAGTCGGCGCACGTGGTCGATCCCGACGACTTCCGCCTCTACAACTGGGCCGACTGGTCGCGGCTGGCCCCCCGCGAGGGGGAGCCGTTCATCCGGACGGTCACGTTCCGGCTCCGCGTGCCCGAGGTTCTGACCCTGACCCGCCACGACAAGCCGCGCCAGACCGCCGTGACCTTCTGCCGCCGCAACGTCTTCAAGCGCGACCACAACACCTGCCAGTATTGCGGCAAGCGCCCCGGCAGCGAGGAGCTGACGATCGACCACGTCACCCCCCGCGCGCAGGGGGGCCTGACCAACTGGGAGAACTGCGTCTTGGCGTGCGTCGAGTGCAACGCCCGCAAGGCGAACCGCACCCCCGAGCAGGCCCGGATGCGGCTCCGCAAGCATCCGACTCGCCCCTCCTGGAAGCCCCTCTACGACGCCTCCACCGTCCGCATCGCGAGCTGGTCGCGCTTCCTCAGCGAGGCGTACTGGAACGTGACGCTCGAAGATTGAGGCAACGGCCCCGCGGCCGCCGTCCTCATCGACCCTCCGGAATCGGATTCGGCGCCTCGCTGGCGACCGGGGCCCGGATGAAGCCGGAGTCGGCCGGGGCGTCGTAGTCGATCGCGGCCAGGTCGGAGGTGTCGAGGCGGCGATGGCCCCGGACGCGGCTCTCCAGCGCCGCGTCGAGGATGCCGCCGGTCAGCAGGGTCCGCTCGACGGGGTAGGGGGGGCGGCCGGTGCGGAAGAAGTCCTCGATCCGCAGGACCAGGGGGTCGAAGAACCTGCGCCCCGGGGGGGCGGGCAGGTACATCAGCGTCGAGACGATCGTATCCGATCCCCGGCCCACCAGGCGGCCGGCGAAGGTCGTGTCGTCGACGTGGCCGTTGAGGATCAACACGGTGGCGCGGAAGCCGTCGGCGTACTCGACGAGGAACGCGACCGGCGAGCGGACGAGCTGCGTCATGTCGCGGCCGGCGGGCGCGGAGTAGTCGCGGGTGTTCTGGCGGATGTCGCCGGGGTTGACGGTGTGGCTGCGGCCCAGGGCCGCGTCGAGCAGGGCGCGCGACCAGGCGCCGCGGTCGGCGGCATTCCACACCTCGTCCACCCTCCAGGCAGGTCACGGCGACGACCCCCTGCGGCTTGTCCCGGCGGTCGCGGCGCTCGACCATGCACTGGAGCGTCTCCAGGGCGTGGAACCCGAAGATCTCGATGTCGCCCCGAGACGCCACCAGCGCCTCGGCCCACGCCCGGCCGAGCGGGACCTCCAGCGCCGGCAACCGCCAGGTGACCGGCAGGCTCGACCCGGCCATCAAGGGGACGCCCATCGCCCTCGCCTGGTCGACCATCTGGCGGGCCTCGGCGCGGCTGTACGACAGGTGCTTGTCGTTGAACACCGGGACGGACCGGCCCGAGGCGCGGAACACGTCGAGGATCTCGCGGAAGAACCGCCCGCGCGGGTAGAGCTTCTGGAGCTTCTCGTTGTACGGGTAGTCGCCGTGCTCGCCGATCAGGAGGACGCCGTCGACGGCGAGCGTGCCCGTGCCCAGCGTCAGCGCGTCGGCGATCGTCGGGCTGAGGCGGACCCCGTGCCTCGCCGCCTTGGCGCGGCCGAGGTCGCCCGGGCCGACCTGCTCGATGAACAGGCTGGCGACGTCGAAGTCGGGCCGGTGCAGGCCGCGGCCGTCGTGGAGGACGAACCCGTCGAGGAACCGCCCGACGATGTGGTAGGCGTGCGACAGGTAGAAGTAGGTCGTCGCGATCGCCGCGATCCTCGGCCGCCTCCCACCGGGCTGCGACGGCGGCCGGTCGTCGGCCGCCGACAGGCTCGCCAGGCCGACCGTCATCCCGGCCGCGCCGAGGAACTCACGCCGCGAGGTGGATGGACCCAATGGGAGATCTCCCGGGATCGGGCCCGCTCATTTGAGCTTGAGCTTCGACAGCTTGTGGAGCTTCGGGACGATGTACATCTGGCAGTAGGCCGCGCCGCGGTTGCGGCGGTAGTAGTCCTGGTGGTGGCGATCGGCCGGGTAGAACGCCGAGAACGGGACGAGCTGGGTCACGATCGGGTCGTCGAAGACCCGGGCGGCGGTGATCGCCTTGTATAATTTCAGGGCGGCCTCCTTCTGGGCGTCGTTGTGATAGAAGATGACCGAGCGGTACTGCGTGCCGAAGTCGGGCCCCTGGGCGTTCAGCGTCGTCGGGTCGTGGGTCGCGAAGAAGACCTTGAGCAGCTTCTCGTAGGGGGCCTTCTCGGGGTCATACTCGATCTGGACGACCTCGGCGTGCCCGGTCAACCCGGTGCAGACCATCTCGTAGGACGGATTCGGAATGGTGCCCCCGGCGTAGCCCGACACGACCGCCTTGACGCCCGGGACGCGCTCGAAGACGGCCTCCATGCACCAGAAGCAGCCGCCGCCGAACGTCGCCTTCTCGGTCCTGGGCTTGGCGGTGTCGGACTTCCCCGCATCGGCCTCCTCCTTCTCCGCGGGGGCGGCCTTGTCCTTCTCGGCGGGGGCGGCCTTCGCTTCGGGTTGATCCTTGTCCGACCCGGTCTTCTCCTGGACCCATGCGCCGCCCGCGATGCCGAGGATCGCCGCGATGGCGAAGAATGACGCCAGGGAGCGTTTCATGGGATGACTCCTGGGGAATGTCCCGGCACGCCGAGGGCCGGCCGTCGGCCTCGCCCCGCCGGGTTCGGGTGTGCGGCGATTCGGCAGGCTCTCCTTGAGGTATACGCCGGTCGGATGCTGATTTCCAGGGGACGGGCATGCGACGTCGCATTTCCTCGATCCGGGAACCCTCCTCATCGCAAGACGACCGCGATCGGACCTTGCCGATCGGTGACGCGCCCGACGACCGCCCAGGCCGCCGCGCCTCGCCCCTTCAACTCTTCGATCAGGAGGCCGGCGCGGTCGGGGTCGATCGCGATCAGGAGGCCGCCCGAGGTCTGCGCGTCGAATACGAACTCCACGAGGTGCGGGTCGGCTGTCGGCTCGACCCGGAGCCTTCCGTCGAGGAACTCGCGGTTCGTCTTGCTGGCGCGGGTGTAATAGCGAGGCACGGCGAGGGGCCCGGCCCCCGCGATCACCGGCAGCGCGGCGATGTCGATCTCGATCGTCACGATGGACCCCTCGGCCATCTCGCAGGCGTGGCCGGCCAGCCCGTAGCCGGTCACATCGGTCAGCGCGTGGACGCCCCCCGCGGCCCGCAGCGCGTCGCGGCCGACCGCGTTGAGCTGGACCATGCTCGCCAGGGCATTAGCCAGGACGTCGGGCGGGCACTCCTCTTTCTTGTTCGCCGTCGTGATGAAGCCGGTGCCCAAAGGCTTGGTCAGGACAAGGACGTCGTCGGGCCGGGCCCCGGCGTTGGTCAGCACCTCGGCGGGGTCGACCAGCCCGGTGACGCTCAGGCCGAACTTGATCTCCGCGTCGCGCACGGTATGCCCGCCGAGGATCACCGCGCCGGCCATCGCCACGCGGTCGACCGCGCCCCGGATGATCTCGGCCAGGATCGTCAGCGGCAGCTCGTTGTCGGGAAAGGCGGCGATGTTCAGCGCCGTCAGCGGGCGGCCGTTCATCGCGTACACATCCGACAGCGCGTTGGCCGCCGCGATCTGCCCGAAGGCGAACGGGTCATCGACCAAAGGAGGGAAGAAGTCGAGCGTCTGGACCAGCGCCAGGCCGTCGGCGACCCGGTAGACCCCGGCGTCGTCGGCGGTCTCCGTGCCGACGAGGAAGTTCGGGTCGTCGTCACGACCAGGCAAGGCGCGCAGGACCTGCGCGATCCCCGACGGGGAGAGCTTGCCCGCTCACCCGGCGCAGTTGGCGTAGTCGGTCAGGCGCTTCATCCGTCCGGACATCCGTTTCAATCGTTCCAATCCGCTCCCGGAGGTTAGTCCGGGAGAAAGCCGTCCCGGGTCCTGGCGACCGGCCGGGCCGACCCGATCACGCGCCGAGCACCTTGCCGATCGCCTCCAACACCTGCCCCTCGTCGGGGAACCGGCCCGTCTCCAGCTTCGAGTAGAGCAGCTTGTCCCCGACGGTCACCTCGAAGCAGCCGCCGGTCGAGGGGACCATCACGAACCGAGAGATCGCCCGCTTGAAGCGGGGCAGGATCTTCGCCGCCAGACTGACGGCCTGCGGCTCGTAGTTTCACATCGCGCAGTAGCGTAGCGTCACTTCCATGGCCTGTCCCCCGTGATGACACCGATCATCCTGGTCCATCCTCAATGATCCTAGCCCTGCGGTCAAGGACGGCGGGGCACTCATCCCCGGCCGGCGGCGACCGGGGCGGGATGGGACGATTCGGGGCCCGCCTCCACGACGGGCGGGGGCTCGGTCGGGCGCGCCTCGGGCCGAGGGAGTGCGCCAGTCGCGGCTCATCAGCTCGGCCCAGCGGTTCAGCTCGGGGACCGTCTGGAAGACCAGCTTCAGAGTCACGGTGATCGGCATCGCCAGGATCAGCCCGACCAGGCCCCAGAGGAAGCCCCAGAACAGGCAGGCGATCAGCACGGTCGTCCCGTTGAGGTCGAGCGACCGCCCCATGATGTAGGGCGTGACCACGTAGCCCTCGCAGCCGACGACCGCCAGGAAGACCGCGGCCACCAGCAGGGCATCGCCGATCGAGCCGGTCTGACCGAGCGCGAGCAGGGTGGGCAGGGCCCCGCCGATGATCTGGCCGACGTAGGGGATGAAGTTCGTCAGCGCCGCGAACAGCCCGAGCGCGACGGGGTACTTGACCCGCAGCCCCCACAAGGCCAGCGCGACGACCACGCCGAGGCCCAGGTTGATCAAGGTCCGCGCGACCAGGTAGGCGCGGACCTGCCGCGTCAGGTGCGCCAGCGTCCGCCCCGCCGCCTCCGCGTCGCCCGGCGTGGGGGCGAAGAAGCGGATCACCTTCGGCGTCAGCATCTCGCTCTCGGCCAGCAGGAACAGCACCAGGATCAGGATGATCAGCCCCTGCGCCACCCGGATCGTCAGGTCGGCCAGGCCGTAGCTCAGCGTGTCGATGACCAGGGCGCGGTTGGCGTCGCCGAGCAGGTCGATCGTCACCGGCTCGGGCAGGATCGACCGCAGGTAAGGCTGGTCGCGGATCATGTCGCCGATCCGGCCGCTGACCCGCCCCGAGAGCCGTTCGATGTCGGCCGGCAGGTTGTGCGCCGCCTGCACCAGGCTCTCGGCCGTCAGGCTCGCGACGTACAGCCCGCACAGGACCGTCAGCAGGAACAGGACGACCGCCGCGCCGGTCGGCCCCAGCGGCAGCAGCCGCCGCATCGCGGTCGTGATCGGCGAGAGCATGCACGCCAGCAGCAGCGCCAGCGCGATCGGGACCAGGATCGCCTTGAGGAAGTAGAGCGCGGCGATGACCCCGAGCACCGCGAGGACGACCTGGGCGGTGCCGGCATGCTTCGTCGGGCCTCGATCCACGCCGTCCTCCTCAGCCGGGCCTAGCGTCGCGCCCCGATGTATCATCACCCGACGTCCGGAGGTTGGCAAGGGGCACCGCCCGGGCCGGACGTGGCCTCCTCAAGCCGCTCGCGGCTGGCGAATCGCCGCAACAGGCCCTTGAAGGTCGCCTCCGCCGCCTCGGGTGTGGCGGGCACCCCGGCGGCCGTCCCCTCGGCCGGCACGATCCCGTACCACCCGAGCCGGATCGGCCACCTTTGCGCCTCGGCCATCCGGTTGAACCGCTCCTGGACCCGCAGGGCCCAGACCACCCCCCAGTGGTCCCGGAACCAGGACCAGGCCGCCTCCAGCCCGGCGCGCCGCGGCCCGGCGCGCCGCGACCGACCGTCGGCCGTCCAGATCGCCGCGGCGAGCGTCCAGGGGAGGACCGACCAGAGCGTCGCACCGTAGCGGATTGCGATCTCGGGCCGCGTCAGGCCAACGTACTCGATCGCGAACCCCAGCCCCAGCCACGCCGCCGCCGGCCCGTACCGCGTCGGCAGGTAGTTCGTGACCCCCGCCACGACCACCAGCACGTAGAAGATCGTCCACGGGGCATCGAGCCGCAACCGCCCCAATCCTTGAGGGTTGCGCCAGCCCGGGGGCCTCCAGCCAGGGGATCAGGAAGACCAGCACGAGCAGGCCCATCAGGATCGCCCACGCCCCGGCGCCGGGCGTCCGGGCGTTGAGGACCGAGATCAGGGCGGCCAGGGTCGCCAGGGTCGCCAGGTAGGTCGCGTGGCCGGCGATCGGGCGCCCCGTCGCCAGCGGCTCAAGCCAGGCCGTCGCCTGCGAGACCAACCCCAGCGCCACCGCCAGGGCGGCCCAGGCGACCGCCGAGGTCAGCGCCGTCCCCCTCGCGGCCCCCCAGGCCCGCGCCAGCGGCCGGGCCGTCGTCGCCAGGCCGAGGGCCACCACCGCCGGCGCGATCCGAGGGGAGCCGACCAGCGAGACCGCGCCCGCGGCCAGGCCGATCGCGATCACCGCGCGGCCCCAGGAATCCCACCTCGATCGCATCTCGTGCTGTTCGCCCGGCCGGGCCGCCCGCACCACTAGCGCTGCGAGCGCCCCGCGCGATCGACGACGGATCGCGCGCGACCTTCTCGGCGAAGACGCGGAGCGCGGCCAGGATCGGCCGGAAGCCGGTCAGGGCCTCGTTGGCGTTGATCGCCATCCGGTTCATGTTGTCGTACAGCTCGGCGCGGAGCAGCATCTTCTGGAGGCTCCCCTCGGCGTTCAGGTTGCCGCGGCCGTCGGAGAGGGTCCGGGTCAGCAGGTTGACGTCGGAGGTGATCAGGTTCAGGCGCCGGACCGTCTGGCCGAAGTCGGTCTTGGGGGTCGCGTGGGGCGACGCGCCGAGGTCCACGAACAGGGGCCCGGCGCTGGCCAGGCTGGAGTCGAGCCGGGCCGCGGCGGTCGAGAACCGATCGAGGCCCGACTTCAGCGCGAGCCTGGGTCGGCCCGTCGAGCGTCTCGTTGAGCTTCTGCGTGACCTGGCGGAGGTTGGTCACCGCCGGCTGGAAGTCGGCCTCGTTGGCGCGGATGAAGCGGTCGATCCCGTCGGCCGCGGCCGACACCTTCTTGCCCGTGGCGTTCCAGGTGGCCATCAGGTCGTCGACGTCCTCGACGTTCTTGGTGAACTTCGCGATGCCGCCGGCGGCCAGGTTGATCGCCTCTAGGGTGTCGCCCGCCTTCTCGAACGCCTTGGTCGCGGCGGCCAGCGCCTTGGAGGGGTCGGGCGCGACGGTCCCCTCGATGATCGGGGCCTTCTCGGGCGACGCGCTGGTCGCCAGCAGGCCCGGCCCGGTCCCGGGCAGCAGGTCGATCGCCACGTCGCCGATCAAAGACCGCGAGATCTGCGGGACCGACCCCGCCTTGATCCGGAACCTCCGCTCCAGGGAGAGGGTCACGAGCACGCCGTCGGGCTGGTTGGGGCGGTCGTCGAAGGCGATCGCCGTCACCTCGCCCACGTGGATGCCGCTCTTGCGCACCGGCGTCCCCTCGGCCACGCCCGGCGCCTCGAGGTAGTGGACGGTGACGAACACGTGGTCGCGGAACAGCGACGGCGACTCGCCGAACCAGACGATCAGCATGGTCAGGACGAGGCCCGCCACGATGACGAACATGCCGAGCCGGAACTGCATGACCCGTTCGTTCATGTCTGACCTCTTTCGAGCCTGCTATTTCTCCCGCCCCTGCGCCAGCTCGCGGAGGCGTTCGCCGGCCTCGCCGCGGACGAACTGGCGGACGCGAGGGTCGGGGTCGTCCTCGAGGCCGTCGGGGGGGCCGTCGTAGAGGACCTGCGACTCGTCGGCGGACAGCCGCGCCAGCGGGTAGAGCATGACCACGCGGTCGGCGACCTTGGTGACGGTCTTCATGTCGTGCGTGACGACGACGCCGGTCGTCTTCTTGGTGTGCTGCGTCTGGAGGATCAGCTCGTTGATCACGTCGCTCATGATCGGGTCGAGCCCGGTCGTCGGCTCGTCGTAGAGCATGACCTCGGGGTTCAGCGCCAGCGCCCGGGCCAGCCCGACGCGCTTGCGCTGGCCGCCGGAGAGCTCGGCGGGCTTCTTCTGCTCCAGGCCCGGCGGCAGGCCGACCTCCTGGAGCCGCTCGGCGACGACGCGGCGGAGCGTCTCCTCGTCGAAGAGGTTGTGCTCGCGAGGGCCGAACGCGACGTTGTCGTAGATCGTCAGGCTGTCGAACAGCGCGGCCATCTGGAACAGGAAGCCGAACCGGAGCCGCGTCCGGGTCAGCTCGTGCTCGTCGAGCGTGGCCAGGTCGCGGCCGTCGAACTTGACCGTGCCCCGGCTCGGGCGGAGCAGGGCGATCATCAGCTTCAGCAGCACGGTCTTGCCGCAGCCGCTCTCGCCGATGATGCAGGCCGTCTGGCCCCGCTCGATCCGCAGCGACAGGTCGCGCAGGACCGCCTGCTGGCGGAACCGCATGGTCACCCCGGCCAGCTCGATGATCGGGGCCCGGTTCGCCTGGGCCGAGGCCGCGTTCGCGGCGACGCTCGTGCTCATAGCAGGTTCGCCGACTGGGGCCAGATGGCCTTGTAGGCGCCGTTCCAGGCGATCCCGATGGTGAAGTCGAGGAACAGGATGGCGATGAACGAGTAGACGAACGCCTCGGTCGCCGCGCGGCCCACACCCTCGGCCCCGGCGCGAGTGGAAGCCGCGGTGGCAACTGATCAAAGCGATCGCCGCGCCGAAGAAGAAGCTCTTGAAGACGCCCGCCAGCAGGTCGAGGCCGCCGACGTACTCGCGCGAGTGCTGCCAGTAGGCGAACGAGTCGACCATCAGCAGCTGCGTGCTCACGACGGCGCCACCGATGACGCCCATGAAGTCGGCCATCAGCGTCAGCAGGGGGATCAGCAGGAAGCAGGCGAGGAACCGCGGGACGACCAGGTAGTGGATCGGGTTGGTCCCCAGCGCCGTCAGGGCGTCGATCTGCTCGGTGACGCGCATCGTGCCCAGCTCGGCCGACATCGACGAGCCGACCCGGCCGGCGAGCATCGTGGCCGCCAGCACCGGGCCGAGCTCCTTGACCAGGGAGATGTTGATGACCGACCCCAGCCTCGTGGCCAGCCCCATCATCGCGAACTGGCTGTGCGCCTGCACGGCCAGGACCATGCCGATGAACGTGCCGGTGATCGCCACCACCGGGACGCTGGAGACGCCGATGGCGTAGAAGTTGGGGACCAGCACCGACCACCGCGTCCGGCGGCGGAACATCCACGAGAAGGTCAGGAACGAGAAGATCGCGACGTCGCCGACGTCGGCGACGATCTCGAAGATCTTCTCGCCGACCCGATGCACGGGCGTCTCTCCGGGCGCCTGCTGGGTCGGCGAGGGCGGGGCGGTCGCGACGGCCATCCGGAGAACGCTCCTTCCGCTTCCTTCAATGGGGCCACGGCCACCATGCCGTGGGAGATCGGGGGTGGGGAGCGTCAAGAGAGGTCGCGATCTCCCGTCCCTGGGCGTCTCGGCATTCTCGGCATTTGCCCGGGATTTGGCAAGGCCGACCGGGCGGGATGGGACCCGAGCAACTCCCGTGCCGGGGCCGCGGGGCGCATCCGACGCGCGGCGCGCGACCACGCCCCGGGGCCTGACCCCGGGGCGTGGGTCGGGGCGTCGTCCGGGGTGGTCAGCCCCGCCCGGCGATCGTGCGGTCGGTGCCCTCGGGGACCTCGGGCGACTTGTAGTCGAACCAGCTCTCCTGGAACTCGATCCGGCGCTTCTGCTGCATGGCGAGGTTGCTCGTCAGGGCGATCACGGCGTCGGCCAGCGCGACCTCGCCCCGGCAGCGGGGCGTGACCCGCTTGGCCTCCTCATCCCGCTCGAACTCCTCGCGCGGCAGGTCGGAATACTTGTGGTAGTTCGAGGGGTCGCCGTTGCGGACGCAGAAGGCGAAGTGCTCGAGCTCCTCGCGGTAGCCGCGCGACGGGTCGGCGACCGCCAGGCCCCCCAGCGAGGTCGCCGCCGACGGGCCGGCCGTGCTCGGGCTGGCCTCGATCACCGCCTTGCCGCCGGCCGTCTTCTCGACCGTGATGCTCGTCGACCGCGACGCGAACGAGTTGCCCGCCTCCTTGAACAGGAGGATCTCCTTCTCCCCCTCGACGATCATCGTCCCGCGCGACCCGTAGACCATCTCTCCGTAATTCTCGAACGAGTTGGTGTTGATCGACGAGTAGGTGACGACGACGTGGTCCCCCCTGTCGGGCTTGCCCGGCTCGTGGTCCTTGCCGGGGAACTCGAACGAGACGAAGACGTGGTCGTCGACCTCGCGGCCGTCGGTGTAGAAGAAGGTGCCGCCGATGCCGGTGACGGCCAGCGGGTGCTTCTTGCCCAGGAAGATCGAGCAGGCGTCGAGCTGGTGGCTGCCGAGCTCGGCCATCAGCCCGGCGCCGGTGCGGTTGTAGAGCCGCCAGCGGACCAGCTCGTCGAGGCTCTTGTAGCCGTACTTGGCGAAGTCGACCTTCAGGTCGGCCTCGGGGATCGGCGGCTTCCAGCCGTCGATGTAGACGACGTTGCCCTTCTCGTCGCGGACCCACTCGGGCTGGCCCGTCTTGGGGTCGTACTTCGGCTTGCCGTGCTCGTCCTTGGCGATCTGCGGCCGGGCGTTGTTGCGGTGCCACAGGGCGCGGATGTGGCGGATGTCGCCCAGATGGTCGTTCTGGACCAGGTAGTTGGCGTTGTCGTACAGGACCGAGTAGTGCCGCTGGTGGCCGATCGCCAGGAGCTTGTTCTGCTCGCGGGCGGTGCGGCACATCTCCTTGCACTCCTGGACCGAGTGCGCCATCAGCTTCTCGCAGAAGACGTGCTTGCCCGCCTTCATCGCGTCGACGGCGATCGGCGCGTGCAGCCACAGCGGCAAGGCGATGACGACCACCTCGACGTCGCCGTCGGCGAGCATCTCCTTGACGTCGGCGTACCTCTTGAGCTTCTTGGCCTCGGCGGGCGTGTACTGCTTGTGCGCCGAGAACTCCTTGACGGCCCTCTCCTGCTGCGACGGGCGGATGTCGCAGAAGCCGATGAATTCGAGGTACTCGCGGTTGTGGTCGCGGATCATCGCCTGGCACCCCTCGTTGCCCGTGCCGATGATCGCGGCGCGGACCGGGGGCTTGTCCAATTTCTCGTAGCCGAAGTAGAAGGCGCCCAGCGCGGGCATGGCGGCGGCGGCCTTCAGCAGGTCGCGGCGGCGGAACTCGCCGATCGCCCGGTTGGCGTTGTCGCGGCCCAGGCCGCGCTGCTCGGGGGTCAGGTTGGTCATCGATTCGGTCCCTCTGAGGTGGTCCGGGGATGGTTTCGGTTCGGGTGGAGTTCGGATCAGAGCGGGATGGGCCCGGTGTCCGCCGGCTGCGCCGGGCGCCAGCGGCCGGCGCCGGGATCGCGGCCGGTGTCCTCCGCCGCGGCCTGGCGGGCGCGGCGGTTCCGGCCGAGCCAGCCGAACAGCGCCGCGTCGAGGCCGACCCAGCGGCCGGTCGGGATGAACACCAGCGCCAGGCACGCGAGCATCTCGATCAGGTTCTTGTTGACGATCCAGTAATGACCCTCGGCCACCGGGCTGGCCGGCAGCCCCGGCCAGGGGGGCATGCTCAGGTAGATCTGCCCGAGGAACACGGCGCCGGCCAGGGCCGCCAGCGGCGTGAACAGGCCGAGGATCAGGCCGATGCCCATCGCGATCAGGCCGAAGGTCGTCGACAGGTTCACCCAGTCGAGCGACGTCATGGGGCGCCGGTAGGCCCCGGCCGCCTCGCGCTGCTGCGGGGTCGCCAGCTGGATCACCGCGTCGCGCAGCGCATCGCCGATGGCGTCGATCTCCCCGACCAGCGTCTTGCGCTCGGGAGTCGAGGTTCTTGCGGCGCTCGGCGGCCCTCTCGCGCTCGAACGACAGTGCCTTCGGATTGCCCTCGACGGCCTGGACCTCGGCCAGTTGGTGGAGATACTTGCTCCGATCCTCGACGTTCTCCTTGTCGTTGAACCAGACCTCGGCGTTCGACTCGGCCTCCTGCAGCTCCTCCTGGGCGAGCTTCCTCTGGTCCTGGTCGAACCTGTAATGGCCGGCGAGCCGATCGACCTCGGCCGCCCACGACGCCTTGAGGCGCGCCGGGTCGAGCTTGGCCAGGCCGTTGACGTCGGGCACCATGCCCCGGAAGTAGGGTGCCAGCGGGCCCGTCGCGTTCCTCAGGTAAGGCTCGGCCGTGAACGGCCGGGTCCCCTTGCGGATCGTTTCGAGCTTCTCGGCCCCCTCGTAGAGGAAATGCCAGCCGATCGCCACCCGCAGGAGCACGAGGAACAGGGCCGCGAAGAATCCCGGATAGTAGCGTCGCGAGGCAGCCAGGGGAGTCCTCCTTCGTGTCTCATGGGCCTCGGGAGATGTGCCTCGATCATGCCGCACATCCCGGGCCGTTCGGTTTCACCATCCTCGCCAGAAGTCGTCGTCGTCGAGGCCCAGGGTCGTGACCCTGGGCGAGCCGTCGGCCGGGCCCGGCTCGACGAAGACTGCGGCCACGCCGGGGTGGGCGGCCACGTAGGACGCGGCGGCCTCGGCACCGATCAGGTAGAAGGCGGTCGACAGCGCGTCGGCCTCGGCGGCCGTCGGCGCGAGCACGGTCACGCTCGCCGGGCCCGAGGCCGGCTCGCCGGTCCTCGGGTCGAGGATGTGGCCGTAGACGCGCCCGTCCGCCTCGAAGTGCTGGAACGACGCGCCCGAGGTCCCCATCCCCCGGTTGCGGAGCCGGAGAACACCCAGCGGCGCGTCGGGGACGAACGGGTTGCGGACCGCGACCTCCCACCGGCCGGCGAACCGCCCCGGCGGCGACCCCAGCGCGTAGAGGCTCGACCGACCGCCATGCACGAGGGCGCCCGTCGGCCACCAGTGGCCCCGGATCAGGTCAATGGCCCGGTCGATCGCGTAGCCCTTGCCGATGCTCCCCAGGTTGATGATCACCCCGGGGCGGTCGAAGGCGACCGTCCTCCCCGCGCGGTCGAGCCGCAGGTGGTGCTGGCCGGTCCGGGCGCGGGCATCGGCCAGCGCCTCGGGTGAGGGGACCCGCTTCGGACCCTTGAAGAAACCCCATGCTACCGACAGCGCCCCGGCCGTCACGTCGTAGGCCCCTCCGGTCTCGTCGCCGATGGCGACGGCGCGGCACAACAGATCGAACAGGCCGGGCTCGACCTCGACCGGGCCGAGGTGCGCCGAGGCGTTCAGGAGGCTGACCTCCGAGTCGTCGCGGTAGACGGTCAGTTGCCGCTCCAGGTCGTCGATCAGGTCGAGCGCCCGGCCCGCCAGGTCGGCCGCGCCGGGGGTGCGGGCGCCCAGGCGGACCTCGAAGTACGAGCCCATCGCCGGCCGGCTCGCCCGGAGCAGGTCGGAGGCGCCGGGCGCTCCCGCGACGGCTCGGCGGCCGTCGGCGACCGCAGCGCCTCGCCGACGCGGCGGAGGCGCAAGAGGTCGCGGCGAGGGACGCGGGGGCGCGGGTGTCTCACGAT
This sequence comes from uncultured Planctomycetaceae bacterium, assembly GCA_963708145.1. Classification (GTDB taxonomy): domain Bacteria; phylum Planctomycetota; class Planctomycetia; order Isosphaerales; family Isosphaeraceae. The sequence goes on from OY970189.1 coordinate 4,048,073, forward strand.
CTGCCTCGGCGATCGGGGGATGAGGGAGGCCGCACCCGGACCGGCTTCGGCCGGGCGCGGAAACGGCCGAAGGCCGTCGGAGGGCGAACGCATCTCAGTATAAGCCGGCGGAGTTCCGGCGGAAAGGGGGTAGCCTTCGCGGCGTCGTCGGGCGCGACGGGCCCGCCGTGACCTAGGGTTGGCGGGGGGGACGGGCGGGCAGGGCGGGGGACGGCGGTCGGGGAGGAGCCGGGGATGTCGAGGTCGCGACGGTTCGCGCCGGGGGTTCCGGACGTGGTGTTCGGGATCGTGCTGATGACGGGGCTGGTCGGGGGCCGCACCGCGTTCCTGAACGACCCGGGCACGTTCTGGCACGCCCGCCTTGGCCGCGAGATCGTGCAGAGGGGCGACGTACCCCGCCACGACATGCTGACCTTCACCCGCGACGGGGTGCCGTGGGTGGACCAGTCGTGGGCGTTCGACGTGGCTTTGGCGTGGGTGGTCGATCACGGGGGATGGTCGGCGGCGGTCGCGATCACGGCGCTGGGGCTCGCGGCGCTGTACGCCTCGGTGGCGCGAGGGCTGGTGCGCGAGGGGGTCTCGCCCCTGGTCGCGGTCGTCGTGACGGTCCTGGTGGCCGGGATCGGGGCGATCCACTTCCTGGTCCGGCCCCACCTGCTGACGATCGCCTTCGTCTGGTGGACCTTCCGCGCCTGCCGCGCCCAGCATGAGAGGGGGGGCTGGACGGTCGCGGCGGTGCCGATCCTGATGGTGGCCTGGGCCAACGTCCACGGCGGGTTCCTGGCGGGCCCGTTGATCGTGCTGACGGCCGCATTCGGGCACGCGATCTCGGGCCGGTGGGACCGGGCGCGGGCGGCGAACCTGGCGAAGTTCGCCGGCGCCTTCGGGCTGTGCGTCCTGACGCCCCTGATCAACCCCTATGGGTTCGGGCTGCACCGGCACGTCGCCGAACTGCTCGTGACGAGCGGGGTGACGCCGCTGATCTCGGAGTACCAGCCGATCCCGTTCGGGAGGGGCGACGCGAGGGTGGTCGAGTGGGTCTTGCTGGCCCTGATCGCGCTGCCGAGCTTCTCGAAGGCGCGAATCGGGCGCTACGACCTGGCGCACGGCCTGGTCTGGCTGCACCTGGCGCTGGCGTCAGTGCGGCACGCGCCGTTGTTCGCGCTGGCGGTCGCGCCGGGGCTGGCGAAGTTGATCGACGGCCTGCCTCTGGCGTCGCGCGAGGTCGGGCGCGGGCGGACCGGCTGGTCGGTCTGGCCGGCGGTGGCGTCGCTGGCGATCGTCGCGGCGATCGTCGTGGGCGTCCCCTTCGGGGGGTTCGACCCGAAGGCGTGGCCGCTGTCGGCCGTCGTCGCGCTCGATCGCCAGCCGGTCGCCGCGCGGCTGTTCCACGAGCAGGACTGGGGCGGGATGATCGAGTCCGAGTGCCGTCCGCCGCGGCCGGCCTACCTCGACGACCGCTTCGAGCTGTTCGGCAAGGACGCGATCCTGAAGTACGTCGACGCGCTCCAGGGGGGCCCGGGTGGGACGACCTCCGCGACCGCGAGCGGATCGACCTGGTCTGGGTCCGCCCCGCCCGCGGCCTGGCCCGGCGACTGGCCGACGACCCCTCCTGGCAGGTCGTCCACCGCGACGACGTCTCGGTCCTGTTCCGCCGCGAGCCGTCGCAGGCCCCCGACCACGGACGCCTCCCGGTCGCGAGCCTGTCACAAGCGGATCGCCCCTGAACCTTCCGGTTGCGATGCGCGGCGGCACGGACGCACGCCTCCCCGCGCCCGTCCGCTGTGCGTGCCGGAAGGATTCGTCTACAATGCACTGGAGGGAGCGGCCGATGGCCACCGGAGGGGGGCCGACACCGGGTCTCGCGGGGAGCGATCATGTCGTTGACCATCACCATCGACCGGACCGACGAGGGGCTGTTCCGGGCCGAGGTCTCCGACCGGGAGCGGACCGTCATCGAGCGCGCCGACCTCCGCGAACTGGCCGAGGAGCTCAAGCGGAAGATCGACCTGATCGCCGTCGCTCCTGACGGCCTGCTGGCCTTCCAGGTCAAAGGGTTTCGGCAGGATGACGAGGTTGTCGCCAGGGCCGCGGTGGAATCGACCGCCCTCCGCCGCGAGGAGTTGGATCGGCTGATCGAGACGTACCCGGTCCCGTCCGATTGGGGCGAAGAGCCGGGGTGGACGGATGGCCCTTGAGTATGGCCAGATTATCCTCGCGCCGGTGGCCGACGGCCGAGGCAACGTCAAGCTCCACCCGGCCATCATCCTGACGCCAACGGACCAGATCACGCCAGGGGAATCGATCCAGGTGGTCTGCGTCTCATCCCAGGTCGAAGATCCCGGCCCGACCTACCACATCCCCTTACCCTGGCAGCGCCCGCGCCACCCGAGAACCGGCCTGAACAAGCCCAACGTGGCCAAGTGCAATTGGCTGACGCGGGTCGATCCGTCCGACGTCATCGAGGCTCATCGGGTTCGCCCCTCCAGATCGGCTGGCGAGGATCGAAGAGGCGCTCGGGAAGCTGGGTGGGGAGCAGGAGTGAGATTTGGCGCAGGCATCCCCGGCGCCCCCTCAATTCAGTTCAGCGGCGGGAACCGGGGTCCGCCTTCGGGACCGTGCCAGTTGGCCGCGGGCCGCGGCCGGGGGCTACTTCTTCGTCGCCCCTCCGACCCCGGGCGGGCCACACCCCCGCGGTCGCGACCCGTTCGCGGTCGGATCGACCCTCGCTCCCGAATTCCCTCGGCCTCGGATCGAATAGGGATCGTCGATCCGACGTCTGGACCCCATGTGTGCCAGGTCGTCGGGGGTTCACCCGAGGTCCCGATCGAGAACACCCGTCGAGTCGGACCGCATCGTGCGGCCCGGGGGATCGCTCCGCGCATTCGAGGGGAGGATGAGATGGCGACGCCAAGGCTTCCGGGGAAGGGGCCGGTCTCGCGGAGGTTGTGGGGCCTGGTCGCGTGCGGGGTCCTCGTCGGGCAGGCCGCCTGGGCCGATCCCGGCGCGCCGCGGACGGGCCCGGACCGGACCCTGGGTGACTTGATCGCCGAAGGCGGCGAGATCTTCGCGCGGCAATGGGTCCCCGACGACCCGAGGAGCCACGGCGGCGACGGCCTAGGACCGGTCTACAACGAGACGTCGTGCCTGGCCTGCCACGCCCAGGGAAGGCCCGGCGGCGCGGGACCGGCGAGCAAGAACGCCGCCCTCCTGTCGGCGCCCGCGACGGGGGCCACGGTCGACGACCTGGAGGCGGTCCACCCGGGCTTCCGCGTCGCTCGGAGTGTCGTCCTCCACCGATACGGGATCGACCCGGCCTATGAATCGTGGAAGGACCACCTGTTAGGGCGCGAAAATCTTCCCAAGCGGGGCTACAAGGGCCAACGCCCCCCGCTCAGCCTGCTTGAAATCGCGTCCGGGGCCAGCGGTCTGAAGAAGGCGTGGGATCAGATCCAGGAGCACCGGGAACGGGCGATCTCGTCCCAGGACGAGCTTCTGTCAAATAGGGGGGCCGTGGCCGCCGGCCGACCAAACCTGAGGCTGGTTTTCTCGGAGCGCAATCCTCCCTCGTTGTTCGGCGCGGGCCTGATCGATGCGGTCCCGGAGCGGGTGCTCAAGGCCACGGCCGACGCCCAACCCCGCCGGGTCCGGGGGCGCCTCAGCCGCCTGAAGGACGGTCGGGTCGGCCGCTTCGGATGGAAGGCGCAGACGCCCTCGTTGCGCGAGTTCGTCTTCGCGGCGTGTGCCAACGAGCTCGGCCTGGAGATACCCGATCAGCACCAGGCAGCCTCCCCCTTGGCCTTCGAGGCGGGGGCGAAGGGGCTCGACCTGTCGCAGGACGAGTGCAATGCCCTGGTCGCCTTCGTCCGGTTCCTGCCCTCTCCATCGGCCCTCAAACCGTCCGGCCCGGAGGGAGCCTCGCCGATCGCCCGAGGCCGAAAGGTCTTCTCGTCGATCGGGTGTGCGGACTGCCACACGCCGAAGCTCGGCGACGACATGGGGAGCTATGTCGACGGGATCTATAGCGATCTGCTGCTGCACGACATGGGCCTGAGCCTGAGCGACTCGGGTAACTATTACGGTGAGGACGATCCCACGTCGCCGGGCCTGGCGAAGGGCCAGGAATGGCGGACCCCTCCGCTCTGGGCGTTCCGCGACTCTGGCCCCTATCTGCACGACGGCCGGGCCCGGACCCTCCAGGAGGCAGTCGCCTTCCACGAGGGTCAGGCGTCGGACTCGGCGGCTCGGTTCTTCAAGCTGTCGGCAGTGGAGCAGTTCCACGTGGAGACGTTCCTGAAATCTTTGGTCGCGCCGGGCTCGACTGCGGCGGCCCGGGATGTCGAACGGCAGCGGGGCGAGGACGAGGCCGCCGAGCGGCAACTGAGCGCGGCCTCCGCATCCGCCGAGCGGCGTCGGCGCGAGGACGTGGCCCGCGCCGAGCACTGCGCCTCGCCGAATTCAGGATGCAACGGACCGTGGCCCGGTATCAGGCCGCGCAGGGCGCTGGAGCGGATGGGCAAGCCCAAGGGTGCCCTCGACTTCTACCGCGAGATCGTCCGCGACCTGCCCGATTCGGCCGAGGGCCGGATGGCCGCCGGGCGGATTGCCGCGCTGGAGGGCCGGGCCGCGGGCGGCCGGTGAGGGATCGCGGGGCGGCGGGTGGCCCTCGTGGCTCGTCCACCGGGTTCACACGCCGCCGCGCGGCCGGCGGTCGTCCCGAATCCTTTCGTCAAGCCATTTTCTATCAGATAAAAAATAGGAGTTACGCAGTTGCCGAGTCTGGCAGGATGATGAAGGGCCGAGCCAGATAGCTCCGGACCGCCTCGCGCACCAGCCGCAACTTGGCCTCGAAGCCGCTCACCCCGGTGGTGAAGTGATGCCATTCCAGCCGCAAGAACGCCCGCAACGCCATCCCGATGTGGTTGCGTTGCGCGCCCCCCCGAGCGGGCCTGGCATCGTTCCACTCCGCAGTCCTGCTTCAATCCCCGATGGTAGTTCTCGATCGCGAAGCTCACCTCGGCGTAGTGCTGCCGCGCCCCCCATCCATCCCCAGGTCATTGGTCGCCCAGTAGTCCGCCTTGACGCCGTCTGGGGCGTCGATCCGGAAGACACGGATCAAACCATAGCCCTGAAGATGGACGATCGTGCCAGACGAGGAGATCGCCACCTCGTCCAGCGCCCGCTTGCGCCGGTCGTCCGGGGTCACCAGGCGGTTGCCCTTCAGTCGGGTCAACCGGATCCAGCCGAAGTCGCGGACCTGCTTGAGGTTGCCCAGGCTGGCGTACCAGCCGTCGAACAGGACACAGCGGGGCGCGAAGCCCCGCGCCTTGGCCATCAGGAGCATCTCCCAGAAGTGGTCGTCCTTGGTCAGGCCGTCCTTGGCCTTGTCGAAGAGGCGGTAATCGCAGGGGATCTTGCGGTCGCCGTCGGTCCACAGCAACGTGATCAGGTTGATGCCGTCGACGACGTCGTGGTGCTTGCCCGACCAGTGGCGCGCGACCGGCTCGATCTTGCGGGCATAGGGCTTGTCGAGCGTCGAGTCGTCGAAGATCAGCACACCGCGGTTGCGCCGGACCAGGGGTTCGGCCTCCTCCCAGAGGAGTCTCGGGGTCGGGTTCGAGCCGCTGCAAGAGCCGGGTGAAGGCATCGTGAGCGGGTGCGGACGGGGAGTGGGGCTGCACGCGCGCGGCCTCCGTGCAACTGACCGGGCCCGGGGAAGCGATCAGGAACTGGATGTAGTTATCGGGGGTACAGCGCGGGGTGCTCACACCGGAATCGTAGGGCCGGTGAACGCCTCGCCAATCTGTACAAATGACAATCAACTGCGTAACTCCTAAAAAAGTAAATTTTCTATTTTAAAAAGGCTCAAGATGGATTCCGGGGTGGTGGCATACAAGGGCCCCGGAATCGTTACAATCGCCCCGGCCCGTCGGGCCTCTCATTGGCCCGACCTCCCTCTGCATCCGGCATCCGAGGCGTTGGCCGATGGTGAACATCCAGGACCTCTTCGACGACGCCAAGTGCTACCAGACGATCCGGGAGATGCGCTGGCCCGACGGCGTCACCTGCCCTCATTGCTCCTCGGATTCGGTCATCAAGAACGGGCGGGATGACACCGAGCCCCATCGCCAACGCTACGAGTGCCGGGGCTGTCGCCAACGCTTCGACGACCTGACCGACACCATCTTCGCCGGCCATCACCAGCCGCTGCGGACCTGGATCGCCTGCTTATACCTTATGGGCCTGAATCTATCCGGGTTGCAGATCGCTCAGGAGCTTGACACCAACAAGGACGACGCCCGGGCCATGATCGGACGGCTTCGCCAGGGGATCGTCGAGCGTCGCCCTCCGGTCGTCCTGGAGGGCGAAGTGGAGTGCGACGAAGTCTATGTGGTGGCGGGACATAAGGGCCATCCCGAGGCGGTCAAAAAAAAGGGAGGCTCCCCCGCCGAAGACGCCTGAAGGGGGAGCGCGGCCGAGGGACGCTGGGCAAGGAGAAGCCGCCGATCTTCGGGATGTTGCAGCGTGGTGGCGAGGTCGTGATCCGGATGTCGGAGGACGTCAAGCAGAGGACGATCGGGCCGCTGATCGAGAGGACGATCGCCAAGGGGACATTGGTCTACACCGATGAATATGACATCTATAGTCGGCTGGTCGAGTGGGGCTATGGTCACGAGACGGTCTGCCATGCGGCGGGCGAGTACGCCCGTGACGACGACGGCGATGGGTTCTGCGAGGTGCATGTCAACACGCTCGAAGGGTTCTGGTCGCTGCTCCGATCGTGGCTCCGTCCCCATCGGGGGATTCCGCAAGAGAGCCTGCCGCTGTACCTGGGATTCTTCGAGTTCGTGCACAACGTCCGGGCTCGGGGCAAGAGGCTGTTGGGGTCGCTGATCGGCCTCCTGCTTGCACCACCCTGGAATCCATCATGAGCCTTTAAAAAATGCTTTTCAAACAAATGCCGACATTCGCATCGACGTCTTGTGATCCGAGCCGAAGATCAGCGCGGGCCAGATCAGGTAGAAATGCTCCTCGACGGCCAACGACCAGAGGTGACTGAGAGACTATCCGGAAAGCTAGGCAGCGTCTTTCTTCTTGTACATGAATGGGGCTGACCTCCGCCCCTCGTCGGGGGCCAGCCTCCGCAACATCTGGCCGATCGCGCTGATCTTGACCCACGCCTCGCTCGACGCGGGGTAGAACTCGTAATCCTTGCTATGACGACGATCACGACCCGCCCACGCGAAGCTCCGCTCCGACACCCACCGCTTGGGCAGGAGCACGAACCCCTTGGCCCCCTCGGGGCGCTTCACCACCGCGACCCGGGACGGCTCCTTGTGCCGTGCCAGCCAGGCGTCGAGGTCGCGGTTGTGATACTTCCCGTCGGCGTGGACCACCTCCAGCCGCGGGAACCGCGCCCGGTCCAGTGGCCCCAGCACCCGCGGCGCCGCCGCCGCGTCGTCGGCCGAGGCCGCCGTCACCGTCACCGCCATCAGCAGGCCGACGGCGTCCACGACGACATGCCGCTTCCGCCCGCTGACCCGCTTGTTGGCGTCGTGGCCCCGCTCGCCGCCGGTCTCGGTGGTCTTGACCGACTGGCTGTCGATCGCCGCAGCCGACGGCGTGGGGTCCTTGCCCGCCTTGACCCGCACCTGGCGGCGCAGGGCGTCGGCCATCCGCTGCCAGGTGCCGTCGTCCCGCCACTGGGTGAAGTAATCGTAGACGGTGCTCTTGGGCAGCAGGTCGTGCGGAAGCAACTCCCATTGGCAGCCGGTGCGGGCCTGGTACAGCAGGGTGTTGAGCACCTCGCGCATGTCGACCTCGCGGGGCCGCCCGCCCTGCCCGGCGGGCGGGATCAGGGGCCTGATGATCGTCCCCTGGTCGTCGGTCAGGTCGGTCTTGTAGGGCTGACGCATCGTGGGCAAGGCAAGTGTGCGAAGGGGTGGACTCCTGTTCCTACGGGAATTCTAGGGGTAAACTGCCTTTCCGGATAGCCTCTGAGCGGGAACCATCCCCCCCTCAGCGCGACCAGGATGTTCGTGCCATACGCCCAGGGCCAGGCCCCGGCGTCCTCGACGCCATCGAACCCCCTCGTCCGGGACACGATCCAGGGTAATACGGAACCCGGAAAGTTTATGCCCTTTGCTGCACGTAATCGGTGTTGCAGATGCTTTTGAGCGTCTTCGCGTCTGAGACGGCAAGGAGGCTCCGGATGGCCTCCGTCTTGAGGCCCTCGTAGCCCTCGTACTCCCGATTGGACCAGTGATGCGCGCGCAGGTAATGCCACAGGTCCTCCACCGGGTTCAACTCGGGCGAGTACGGCGGCAGTGGGATCAGGCTCACGTTGCTCGGGACGACCAGATCGTTGCCCGTGTGATAGCCCGCCCCGTCCCAGATCAACACCGCGTGGACCCCTGCCGGCAACTCGCCGGAGAACTGCTCCAGGAACAGGTTGAGTACGCCGGTGTTCAATCCCGGCATGATCAGCGCCGAGGCCGCCCCCGTGCTGGCGCAGACGGCCATCAACACGTACAGCCACTCCCGCCCGTTCTGCCGCACGGCCCTCGGCCGCGACCCCTTCGGGGCCCAGACCCGCGTGATCGTCCCCTGCGTGCCGAACCGCGCCTCGTCTTCGAAGTAGATCCGCAACTCCCGGCCCGGGTGCTGCTGCGCGATGGCGTCGATCTGATCGACGACGATCTCCTTGAAGAGCTCCTGCACCTCGGGGTTGGCGTCCTCGTGCTGCGGTCGCGGCATCAGGCCGCTGTAGCCCAGGCGCTGGAGCAGGTCGTAGACGGCCTGGAGGCTCATCAACACACCGAATTCGCGCCGAGGATCTGCCGGACGTCGAGGCCCCGGAGGGTGCAGACGCCGTCCTCGGGACGAGGCGGTTCGCCCAGGCGTTGCTTCAACCGGGGGTATTGCGCCGGGTCCAACAGCGGCGGTCGCCCGCTCCGGGGTCGCTCGTAGAGGGCCTCGATCCCTCCGGTGTTGTATTGAGCGACCCAGTTCTTGACGGCCTTGAGGGAACACCCAAGGGCGTCCGCGATGTCGGTGGCGGTTCGCCCCTGCTTGGCGAGGACGACGGCCTGGGCGCGGCGCCAGATTCGCTTCTGGTTGAAGTCCTGGGCGAGTTCCCGGAGTTCTTCGGTGGTATGGTGATCGGCGACGAACATTGATGAGACCTCCGTGCAGTGATTCGGGCGGCCTCATCTTGCCTAATCGGCAGTTCCCGCAACAGACCGGGTATAAATTTTTCGGGATGCGTATAACCCCCCGAAGACCGCGACTAGGGTGCCATAATAGAGGGGGAAGATCCGGAGTGCCCAACGCGCGTAGAAGTTCCGGAAGCGGTGCGGAGACTCCTTCGCATCGAAGAGGTTTCCGGTGATCAAGAACCCGGAGAGCACGAAGAACAGATCGACCCCGCACCAGCCCGCGGAGACCATCCGGAGGAGGAGCTTGGCGGGGAGGCTCCGCCCCGATATCCCCAGGGTGAAGTGATAGACGAGGACGAGGAGGATCGCCGGCCCGCGGACCCCATCGAGGGCCGGGATGTGGCCCGGGAGATGGCGGCCGGTGGACGCCCTGTGAGTGGTCCTATAGCCAACCCGCTGCCCGCGAGGCGCTCCGTCGCCTGAGACATTGCCACATATACATCATTTATTTATTTAAAACAATTAAATATGTAGATCACTCAACAAGACGGCCGCGCCGGGTGTCGACTCACGACGCTCGGCCTGGCCCTCGCGGCAGCGCCGCGAACAGGTCGGCCAGCTCGTGTTCGTAGCGCTTCCAGCGGGCGACCGATCGCTTGTAGAGGGGCTGACGGACCTGGGTGACGCTCCCCGTGAGGATCGGCCGGCTCGTGCGGTGGAACTCCAGGCAGGCCGGGTCCCAGCCGAGGTCCAGGGCCGCCAGGAGGCGCCGGGCCACGCCCTCGAGGTCGGAGACGGTCTCCTCGTAGTCGACCTCGTGGATCGTCGCCGGCAGGACGGCCCGCCAGTGGTCCATGAGCCGGAGATACGCGCGGAAGACGACGGCGATGTGGCCGGGGTCGTGGGCCCAGGTGACGCTGCGGAAGTCGGTCATCCAGCACGAGAGGGCCACGTCCCGGAGGTCGCGGCGGCAGTGGATGACGGAGGCGCCCGGGAACAGGGCGGTGAGTAACCCGAGGTACAGGTAGTTCTCGGGCATCTTGTCGATGACCCGCTCGGCGCGGTCGCCGGCCAGGGCCCGGAGCCGGTCGAGGTAGGCTTCGGCCAGGCCGCGGATCGTCGCGGCGTTGAGCCGGGGTACGCAATCCATCGGCGACGCGGACGGGTCCAGGACGGCGGGGAGGCGTTCGAACATCCGGCGGCCCAGCGGGAGTTCGCCGGCGCCGTGGACGCGGGGGTGGCTGGCCAGGACCTGCTCAACCAGCGTCGTGCCCGAGCGCGGCAGGCCGACGACGAAGATCGGCCGGCGGGTGTCGAGGCCCGCGCCGGCCGCCCTCGCGAAGAATCCCGGGCCGAAGGCGCCGATCAGGCCGTCGACGAATCGGTCGTACTCGGCCGGCTGGGACCGACGAGGGGCGCGGGCCAGGGCCCGGGCGTTGGCCTCGCGGAAACTGCCGGCGGCCCGGGCGTGATCGCCGCGAGCGTCGAGGACGTGTCCCAGGGCGAACAGGAGCTGGATGCGAGGCCCCTCGGCCGTCGCCGGGTCGTCGAGCCGCGCCACCAGCGCGTCGAGGTCGGCGGCGGGCAGCTTGTCGCGGAGGAGGGTCGCCAGCAGGGCAAGGGCCGACTCGGAAGTCGGCTGGAGCCGGATCGCGGCCCGGAAGTCGGCCTCGGCCTCGGCGAACTCGCCCCGCGCCTCGTGGTACAGGCCCAGGGAGAGCCGCGCCTCAACCGAGCCGGGGTCGATCGCGGCGGCGGTCCGGTAGTGGGCCACCGCTTCGTCCAGCCGGCCCTCCTCATGCAGGGCCAAGCCGAGGGCGAGGTGCGGGTGCGCCCGGTCGTCCGGGACCAGCGCCAGCACGCGCTCCCAGCAGGCGACCGCCGCGTCGAACTGCTCCAACCGCTCGTGCAGTCCGGCCAGGTATTCCCAGAAGATCGGGCGGTCCGGCTCCAGCTCCGCGGCCCTCGCCAGCAGGCGCCCGGCCTCGTCGATCCGGTCCTCCTGGAGGGAGACCAGCCCGAGGTGGGCATAGGCCACGGCGAGGCCGGGGTCGAGCCGGATCGCGTCGAGGTAAGCGGCCCGCGCCTCGCCGAGCCGGCCGAGCGTCTGCAAGGCGTTGCCGAGGTTGTTGTGATACGCCGCCAGGTCCGACCGCAGGCGGCCGGCCTCCTCGCGATGCGGCGGCGACCCCTCCGCCCGGCCGGCGACCGGGGGCACCTGGCCGGGGCCCGTCCGCGACGCGGCGCGGTCCGGCCCCGGCTCGACGGCCCGGCGGAAGTGCCCCACCGCCTCGTCGAGCCGGCCCAGCTCCTGGAGGGCGATGCCGAGGTCGTTGTGGGCCGCGGCGAAATCCGGCCGCAGTCCGACGGCCTGGCCGAATAGCTCCGCGGCCCGGGCGTGATCCCCCCGCTGGTGATGCACCGAGCCGAGGAGGTGCAGGGCGTCCACGTTCGTCCCGTCGGCCGCAAGGACCGCCTCACACAGCGCGGCGGCCTCGGCCAGACGCCCCGCCCGGTGCCTCTCTATGGCGGCCCCGAGGACTTCCTCCGCCGGGGGGGCGAGGCACACCCCGACGGGCCGCGAACCCTTATCATCCATGATGACGATGCCTTCCGGCCCCTGCTTTCAGGCCGTCTCGCCCAGGGCGACCTGCGAGCGGCGGGGGGGCTTGGCCTTGAAGTCGGCCTTGTCGATCTGGTAGCGGCGGAGCTTCTCGCTGATGCTCCGCCGCGACAGGCCGCAGTGCTTCGCGCAGCGGTCGATCCGCCCGCGATGGCGCTCCAGGCGCGCTGGAGGTAGGCGCGCTCGATCCGCTCGGTCAGCTCGTCGGTGATCGCCTGGAGCGGGCGGTGCAGGTCGAAGTCGAGGCTGAACGGCTCCTCGCGGGTCGAGACGATCTGCGGGGGCAGGTTGTCGGGCTCGATGACCGGGCCTGGGGTCGTCACCACGACCTGCTCGATGACGTGCTCCAGCTCGCGGACGTTGCCCGGCCAGTCGTACCGCGCCAGCCGCGACATGGTCTCGCGCGAGAAGGTCTTGGCCGGGAGCCTGCGCTCCTGGAGCCGCTTCAGGACATGCTCGACCAGGAGCGGGATGTCGTCGAGCCGCTCGCGCAAGGGGGGCAGCTCGATCGGGACCACGTTGAGGCGATAGTACAGGTCCTCGCGGAACCTACCGGCGGCGACGGCCCCGGCCAGGTCGAGGTTGGTCGCGGCCAGGACGCGGCAGTCGGCCTGGATCACCCCCGAGCCGCCGACCCGCTCGAACGTGCCGTCCTGGAGCACGCGGAGCAGTTTGGCCTGCATCCCCAGCGGCAGCTCGCCGATCTCGTCGAGCAGGAGCGTGCCCCCCATCGCCTGCTCGAACCGCCCCTTCTTCTGGCGGTCGGCGCCGGTGAAGGCGCCCCGCTCGTGGCCGAAGAACTCGCTCTCCAGCAGCGGCTCGGGAAGCGCCGCGCAGTTGACCGCTACCAAAGGCCCGCCCCGCGTCACGTCGCTGTAGTGGATCGCCTGCGCGACGAGCTCCTTGCCCGTGCCGGTCTCTCCGGTGATCAGGACCGTACACGACGACGAGGCCACCCGCGCCACCCGTGCGAAGACCTCGCGCATCCGGGGGCTCTTGCCGATCATGTTGTGGTAGGCGTACCGCTGCTGGAGCCCTCGGCGCAGCATCCGGACCTCGTCGCGGAGCTTGCGGTCCTCCAGCGCCTGCTCGGCCAGGATGCCGAGCTGGATCGAGTCGATCGGCTTGAGCAGGTAGTCGTAGGCGCCCAGTTGCATGGCCTCGACGGCCGAGACGACCGTGCCGTTGCCGGTCATCACGATCGCCGTGACGGGCAGGTCGCGCAGGCGGATCTCGCGGATCAGGTCGAGCCCGCTGATGCCGGGCAGCCCCAGGTCGATCAGCACGAGCGAGAAGTCGCGCTCGACCAGCCATTCCAGGGCGGTGGTCCCGTCGTGCGCCACCTTGATCCGGCGCCCGGGGCCGGCCAGGAGCTGCGAGAGCTGCTGGCAGATCAGCTCGCTGTCGTCCACCACGAGGATGCGTCGATCCATGGCGCCCTCATCCAAGGTTGAGGAGGCTGGGAGGCCCGCCCTGCGCCGGAGGGGGTCGCCGGGCCCTGGGCCGACGCTCCCTCGCGGCATTGGGGACGATCCCAACAGCCAAGTAGCCTACGCCGATCCGGCCCGTTGTCAAGGCGAGGAGCCCGGCCCCCCGCACGTCCCGGGCCGGCGACGGGTGGCGATGCGTTCATCGGTCCGCGGAGGGATGTCCGGACGATGGGAAGTGGGAGGTGTCGGAGGTGCGGCCCCGCCTTCCGGCCCGCGTCGGCGCCGCGCCGAGCTTGCAAACGACGCGCCGGTTGATAAAATCGAACGTTTGCCCCCACTCCGACGCGACGACCGCGCCGGGCGACTCGCCCGGCGGGGATGCCCCGGGGCGGAGGGTTCACCGAACCGCCATGTCCAGGGATTGAGGGAGAGAGATCCGGATGGCCGAGTTGATGACCACCGACGTTCGCGCGCTCCTGGACCGGACCCCGTTCGACCACTCGGCCGTGGCCGACCTGCGCGAGGTCCTGGGCCGCGACCCGTCGCGATATCGGACGCTGCGCGACGCCGTCGCGGCGATGCGCGACCGCGAGAAGGCGCCGAAGGCCGATACCCACCTCCGGCTCGGGGTGGGCGAGGCCCTGCTCGGGCACTATCAATCGGGCCTCGACCACCTGGCCAAGGCCGGCGACGTGGGCCTGGCGCACTTCCACCGCGGGGTCGCCCTGGAGAACCTCCAGCGCTGGACCGAGGCGGCCGAGGCGTTCGCCGCGTCCGCCAAGGCGGGCTACGACGCCAAGCAGGCCGAGCTCCACCGCGCCGGCGCCCTGCGACGCGCCGGCCACTTCGACCAGGCGCAGAAGATCCTCTCCGGCCTGGAGAAGCTGGCCGGCGGCTCCGCCGAGTACCACTACCAGCGCGGCAGCCTGCTGGCCGCCGGGGGCGAGCTCGCGGAGGCCGCCGTCGAGCTCGAGAAGTCGCTGGCCATCGACCGCGACCACACCGGGGCCCTGTTCGAGCTGGCCTACATCAACGACCTCTACGGCAACGACGAGACGGCCGTCGAATACTACAAGCGGTGCACGACGAGGCCGCCGGTCCCCCTGGCCGCCCTGATCAACCTGGGGGTCCTCTACGAGGACGAGATGCGGTTCCGAGAGGCCGAGACGTGCTACCGCCAGGTCCTCCAGCACGACCCGAACCACCCCCGCGCCCGCCTCTTCTTCAAGGACTGCCGCGCCAGCAAGGACATGTACTACGACGAGGAGGCCGAGCGCGGCTTCACCGTCCTGCGGCAGCTCCTGGAGATCCCCGTCACCGACTTCGAGCTCTCGGTCCGCAGCCGTAATTGCCTGCGCAAGATGAACATCCGGACGCTCGGCGACCTCACGCGGACGACCGAGGCGGCGCTCCTGGCCAGCAAGAACTTCGGCGAGACGTCGCTGTCGGAGATCAAGGAGATGATGGCCTCCAAGGGGCTGCGACTCGGCATGGCCCTGGAGGGGGGCGAGCGCGCCGGGGGCGACCTGCGGTCCGACCCGATCGAGGAGCTCTCGCAGGAGGAGAAGGCGCTCCTGGCCAAGCCGATCAGCGACCTGAACCTCTCGGTCCGCGCGAAGAAGTGCATGACCAAGCTCGGCATCCAGACCGTCGGCGAGCTGATCGTCCACACCGGCGACGAGCTGATGGAGTGCAAGAACTTCGGCGTGACCTCGCTCAACGAGGTCCGCGAGAAGCTCGCCGAGCTCGACCTGAAGCTCAAGAACGAGTAGTCCCGGCCCTTGGCACGTCCCGTCCAATTCGAGACGCTGGCCCGCGACCCCGCCTGCGCCGCCAGGCGGGGCCGGCTCTCGACGCCTCACGGGGTCGTCGAGACGCCGGCCTTCATGCCGGTCGGCACGCAGGCGACCGTCAAGGGCCTGACGCCCGATCAGCTCGTCGCGACCGGGACCGCGATGGTGCTGGCTAACACATATCACCTGGCCCTGCGGCCTGGCGACGAGGTGGTGGCGGCGCTCGGCGGCCTGCACCCGTTCATGGGCTGGGACGGGCCGATCCTGACCGACTCGGGAGGATTCCAGGTCTTCAGCCTGGCCGCGCGGTCGCGGATCGACGAAAGGGGCGTGACGTTCCGCTCGCACATCGACGGCCGCCTGCTGGAGCTGTCGCCCGAGCGCGCCGTAGCAATCCAGGAGGCGCTCGGCGCCGACGTGGCGATGTGCCTCGACCACTGCCCGGCCCTGCCCGCCACCAAGGAGGCGATCGCCGACGCCGTCGGCCGCACGATCCGATGGGCCCGGCGATGCCGCGAGGCGCACGGCCGGGCGGACCAGTCGCTGTTCGGGATCATCCAGGGGGGGGGCCACGCCGACCTCCGCGCCGAATGCGCCGAGGCGCTGGTGGCGCTCGACTTCGACGGCTACGCCGTGGGCGGGGTGAGCGTCGGCGAGGATCGCGAGCAGGTCCGCGCCGCCCTGGCGGTGAGCACCCACCGCCTGCCCGAGGACCGGCCCCGCTACCTGATGGGGGTCGGCCGCCCGCAGGACATCCTCGACGCCGTGGCGACGGGCATCGACCTGCTCGACTGCGTCCTGCCGACCCGCAACGGCCGCAACGCCACCTGCCTGACCGGCGTGGGGCCGGTCAAGCTCCGCAACGCCGCGCATCGGGCCGACCCGAGGCCGATCGAGGAAGGTTGTCCCTGCCCGGCCTGCCGTCGCTTCAGCCGCGCCTACCTGCGCCACCTGTTCCTGGCCGGGGAGATGCTCGGCCCGATCCTGGCGTCGATCCACAACGTCGCGTACCTGCACCGGCTGACCGGCCGGATTCGCGAGGCGATCGAGGCGGGTCGGTTCGTCCAGTATCGGGCGGAAGTGCTTGAAGCCCTCGGACCATAAAGGTTAGAGTGCATCGGGGAGGGATGCGGTCCCGGACGGCGGAGCGGACGTCATCTCCGGCCCCTGGCCCGCCAGCTTCCCGCCGACCTATCACGGACCCAGAGACATGCCCGGATCGTTCGCCGCCATCCCCCTGCTGTTCGCCGAGAATGCGCCGGCCGCCGACGGCGGCGGGGCCGCCAGCCCGCTGACGTTCCTGCCCTACCTGCTGATCATCGGGCTGTGGGGCTACCTCCTCCTGTTCCGCCCGCAGCAGCAGCAGGAGCGGAAGCGCAAGGAGATGATCGCGGCCCTGAAGAAGAACGACAAGATCCTGACCTCGGCCGGGATCTACGGCACCGTAGTTTCGGTCGACACCGACCAGGACCGCGTGATGGTCCGCGTGGACGACGATCGGGGGGTCAAGCTCGCGTTCAGCAAGACGGCGATCGCCCGGGTGCTTGAGGCTGCCGCCGAGAAGGAGAAGGCGGCGGAGTCCGCCTGAAGAGGTTAGGCATCATGGGAGCGAGCCGATGCGGCACTTCGTCGCCTACCACAACACGGAGCGAATGCGCGGACCGCTCCACGAGGGCGAACCGCTCCGCCTGCTGGCGAACAAGCCCGTGGATCATCTGCGCGATAACGTGGTCTGGTTCGTCGTCGGTGAAGGCGAGTCGCCCAAACGATTTACCTCGGGAAGCGTCTTCAAAGTCTCCGAGGTCGGTGACACGGTAGGGGACGGCTTCAAGCATCATGCTCAAGGTAGTGGCCATGTGTTCCAGCCGCCACCCGCCCTCAATGACATGGAGTGGTTCCCCGATTTTTCCAAGGCCATGGCTCATTTCAGCCTTGGAGTTCTGGAGGTCAAAGAACCACGATTCGTCGAGGAGTTCATCGGCCTGGCGTCCCACGCTGGCTATCTCCGATCTGATGGAATCAAGACCGGTTAATATCGAGGGGGATGTGATGCAGCATCCACTGCCTTTTGGTGAAGTCCTGGAGGCCGTTGAAAAGTTGTCGCTGGAGGAACAAGAGACCCTGATGGAGATCGTGCATCGACGTATGGCGGAACAGAACCG
This sequence comes from uncultured Planctomycetaceae bacterium, assembly GCA_963708145.1. GTDB lineage: Bacteria > Planctomycetota > Planctomycetia > Isosphaerales > Isosphaeraceae. The sequence continues at coordinate 4,065,239 of OY970189.1, forward strand.
GAAGCGATTGATCGCCGAGATCCAGGAGGCGCGCACGGAGTTCGCGGAGGGTCGCTGTCGGCCGGCCACTGCCGACGAGATCATGGCCGAGATCGTGTCGTGAGACGACGGCTCATCCGGTCGAGTGCCTTCACGAGGGCCGCGAGACGGTTCGTAAAAAAACCTCCGCACGCCGTCGACGGTTTGCGTTCAGCCTTGGAGCTCCTCGCGGAGGATGCGTTTCATCCGAGCCTGAAGACCCACAAATTGAGGGGCGATCTGGAGGATTCGTGGGCTTGTAGCGCCAGGTACGACCTGCGAATTGTCTTCGCGCTCGTGCCCCACGAAGATTCTGAGGCCATCCTGTTGCTGTCTGTGGGGACTCACGACGAGGTTTACTGAAAGATCCATCTCACGGCCGCGAGCCGTCGGAGAGGCCGCAGAGAACGACCATGAAAAACCTGGGTGGGAAGTTCGCGCTGATCGGGGTCACGACCCTTCTGGGGCTGATGGCCCTGTGGCCGCCGAGGGAGAAGCTGAAGCTGGGCATCGACCTGTCGGGCGGGACGATCCTCGTCTACGAGGTCGTCCAGGAGAACCTGCGGGCCAACTTCAACCTCGACGAGCTGATCTCGGCGCTGAAGCACCGCGTCGACCCGCAGGGGGTCAAGGAGATCCCGATCCGCAAGATCGGCGGCAGCCGGCTGGAGATCATCCTGCCGGCCGACGAGGACGTCGACGAGGTCAAGCGGATGCTGACCGACGTCGGCGCGCTGGAGTTCCGCATCCTGGCCAACCGCAAGCACGACGCCGCGGCCATCGACCGCGCGCTGGGCCCGAGCGGGCGCTCGAAGCCGCCGGCCCGCTACATGTGGGCCCGGCTCGGCGAGGTCTCCAGCGGGTCCAGCCCGAAGTTCGACGACCGCTCGATCACCGACCCCGCGCAGGACTGGAAGAAGAACCGCTACGCGGGCGTCGCCGTCGAGCTGACGGGCAAGGATGCCGCGGGCACCGACCAGACGGTCGCGGTGCCGATCGAGCGGAACACCGCGGACACGCTCTACCTGCTCCGCCCGCACGGGCTCGCCTCGATCGCGTCGTACCGGGTCGACTACAACCCGAGCGAGATCCGCGGCGGCGATCCCAACAACCCGCGCCCGTCCGACCCGATCATCCGCGAGGACAAGGTCGCCCCCGGGCGGGTCGAGCGGGCGATCCTCTGCAACCTCGACCGCGAGGAGGTGACCGGCAAGTACCTGTCGCGGGTCTACGCCACGCAGGACGAGCGGCTCCAGCCGGCCGTCGGCTTCGTCTTCAACCACGCCGGGGCGCGCAAGTTCGGCAAGCTGACCCGCGAGCACCTGCCCGAGGAGGGGGACGCCTTCAAGTATCAGCTGGCGATCCTGCTCGACCACCAGGTGATGTCGGCCCCGTCGATCAACTCGGAGATCCGCGACCAGGGGATCATCGAGGGGGGCGGCCAGGGCTTCAAGGCCAAGGAGGTCGACTACCTGATCAAGATCCTCCAGGAGGGGAGCCTGCCGGCGAGCCTCAACCCAAACCCGCTCCAGGAGGAGAAGGTCGGGCCCACCCTCGGCGAGGACACGATCGCCAAGGGCGTGCGCGCCATCTGGGTCTCGATGCTGGTGGTGCCCGTCTTCATGATCGTCTACTACCGCTTCGCCGGCGTGGTCGCGGTGGTGGCGCTGGTGCTGAACATGATCCTGCTCGTCGGGTCAATGGCGTTCATGCAGTCGACCTTCTCGCTGCCGGGCCTGGCCGGGCTGTCGCTGACGATCGGCATGGCGGTCGACGCCAACGTGCTCGTCTTCGAGCGGATGCGCGAGGAGAAGGAGCGCGGCGCCGGGCTGGCGCAGCAGATCCGCAACGGGTTCAACCGCGCCTGGGTGACGATCTTCGACTCGCACGTGACCATGCTGCTGTCGAGCATCGTCCTCTGGTGGGTCGGCACCGAGGAGGTCAAGGGGTTCGCCCTGACGATGATCATCGGCATGCTCTGGAACCTGTTCACGGCCGTCTTCGTGTCGCGCGTGATCTTCGAATTCTTCTACCAGAAGGGCTGGCTCAAGCGGCTGACCATGCTGAAGATGATGGGCAAGACGGACTTCGACTTCGTCGGCCCGCGGCATTACGCCATGGCCGCCTCGCTGGTGGTGATCGTCCTGGGCCTGGTCGCCACCTACATGCGGCACCGGGGGATCTACAACATCGACTTCACCGGCGGCACGCTGGTGACGATCCGCCTGAACGAGCAGGACCCCGCCGTCAAGACGCTCTCCGAGTCGCGCCGGGCCAGCTTCGTGCGGCAGAAGGCGAGCGCCCTGCCCGACGTCACCGTCGAGAGCCTGAAGGTCGGCCAGGACCAGACCCTCAATCGGTTCAACATCCGGACGACCGAGCAGAACTCGGAGAAGGTCAAGAAGACCATCCTCGGCGCGTTCGGGACGAGCCTGGAGCGGGTCGTGATGACCGCGGGCGAGGGCAGGCCGATCGCCGCCGCCCCGGGCGCGAAGGACGCCGCGCCGGCCCGCTTCGCCGACGGGCGGCAGTACGAGCTGAAGTTCAACACGCTCGCCTTCAACAGCGCCAATGCGCAGCACCCCGAGCAGGTCGTCGCGGCGATCTTCGCCAACGACGTGCTGGCCAGGGCGAAGATCACCAACCCGTCGTCGCGGTTCGAGATCGTCAAGCCGCCCCCCGGCTCGCCGCCGAACACGCTGATCCTGCGCACCGACCTCGAGCCCGACGTGACCAAGTCCGAGCTCGCGCAGCTGGCGACGGCGCTGCAGAACAACCGCGACCTCCTCTTCGAACGCCTGACGAACTTCGGCGGGACCGTCGCGGCCGAGACCCGCACGCTCGCGCTGATCGCGACGGTGGCGAGCTGGCTCATCATCATCGCGTACCTGTGGTTCCGATTCCATTCGCTCACCTACGGCCTGGCCGCGGTCATCGCGGTCGTCCACGACGTGCTCGTGACCCTGGGCGCGGTGGCCGTGAGCTACTGGCTGTCGAACATCCCGGGCGTCCGCGAGACCCTCCAGATCGAGCCGTTCAAGATCGACCTGCCGATGATCGCCGCGTTCCTGACCCTGATCGGGTTCTCGGTCAACGACACGATCGTCATCTTCGACCGCATCCGCGAGATGAAGGGCAAGACCCCCTACCTGACGGTCGGGATGGTCAACGATGCGATCAACCAGACGCTGAGCCGGACGATCCTCACGTCGCTGACCGCCTGGCTCGTGGTGGTCATCCTCTATTTCCTCGGCGGCGAGGGCCTGCACGGGTTCGCATTCGCCCTGGTCGTCGGCTTCCTGAGCGGCACCTACAGCACGATCTACATCGCCACGCCGATCCTGGTCGACTGGATCGGAGTGCAGACCCCGCCCGCCAAGGCGACCAAGCAATTCGCCGAGATGCGGTAATGGGGATTTTCACCACAGAGACCGCCGAGGGAGGAGGAGAGATCGAGGGATTCAGATCGAAGAGGAGGATCGAGGATGATGCCTCGATCCTCCCTCTTTCACTCCCTCCGATATTCTGGCTCGGCCGCCGCGAACCCCGCGTGCTCTGTGGTGGACTCCTCTTTCAGCATTCCCTCAGCACCTGGCCTCCGAAGAGGCGGTGGGTTTCATCCTCGCCGGCCAGCAACAGGGCACCTTCGGGATCGATGCCCCGTCCCCAGCCCTCGATGATCTGGGGGCCGAGGTCCACCCGGACCCATCGGTCTCGGAGGGCGTCGAGCCGGGCCCATCGGGCCGCCAGTCCGGGATCGTCGCGGGCCAGCAGGTCGAGGGCGCGGGCGAACCGTTCGAGGATCGTCCGGAAGAGTCGTTCGATGTCCTCGGTTGTGGGGGGCGCGGCGGCGCGGTCGGCGAGCGAGGCGGCCAGGGGGCGGACGTCGGGCGGGGCGTCGTCGAAGCGAGTCCGCACGTTCAGGCCGATCCCGATCGCCAGCCGGGCCCCGTGCACCGTCTCGAACCGCTCGGGGAGGATGCCTCCCAGCTTGCGGCCTCCCGCCTCGACGTCGTTCGGCCAGCGAACCCCCAGGCCCTCGATCGGGACGATCTCGGAGATCGCCTCGATCACCGCGACGGCCGTCGCGAGGGCGAGCCTCGGCTCGTGCTCGGCCCGAAGGCCATGCGCGGCGGGGTCGACCAGGAGGGTGAAGGTCAGGCTCCCCGCGTCGGACCACCACGAGTGGTCGCGCCGGCCCCGCCCTCGCGTCTGGCGGTCGGCCCGCACGACGAGAGGTAGGTCGGCGACACCATCATGGGCCAGTTGCCGGACCAGGTCGCTGGTCGACTCGACCACGTCGCGGCGGATCGTCGCGCGGACGAATGGGATGCTCACGGCTACTGGCCCGTCAGCTTGATCAGCAGCTCGCCCGTCTTGACCTGGTGGCCGACGTGGGTGAGGACCTCGGCGATGCGCCCGGGCGCTCGGCGTAGAGGGTCGTCTCCATCTTCATGGCCTCGATCGAGAGGAGCTTCTGCCCCTTGCGGACCGAGTCGCCCGCGTTGACGGCGACGCCGACGACCAGCCCGGGCAGCGGGGCGGCGACCTGGTTCGGGTCGTTCGGGTCGGCCTTGGGCGTCTCGCGCACGGCGGAGGCGAGCGAGCGATCGACCACCTCGACCTCGCGCGGCTGGCCGTTGAGCTCGAAGAAGACGGTGCGCTTGCCGTCGGCGTGCGGCTCGCCCACCGCCACGAGCTTGACGATCAGCGTCTTGCCCGGCTCGATCTCGACCGGGTTCTCGACCGACGGGTCGGGGCCGTGGAAGAAGATCGAGGTCGGCAGGATCGACGTGTCGGAGTACGACCGCTCGTGCGCCGCGAGGTCGGGGAAGACGCGCGGGTAGATCAGCAGGCTCAGCGCGTCGCGGTCGGTGGCCGGCCGCCCGAGCAGCGCCTCGGCCTTCTGGCGGGCGGCGGCGACGTCGGCCGGGGGCAGGTTCCTGCCGGGCCTCTCGGTGGTCGCGGGTCGGCCGCGGAGCACCCTCTCCTGCAACTCCGGGGGAAACCGCCGGGGGGCTGGCCCAGTCGGCCCTCGAACAGCTCGACCACGCTCTCGGGGAACGCCAGCTCGCGCGACGGGTCGAGCACGTCGGCGGGCGCCAGGTTGTTGGCGACCATGAACAGCGCCATGTCGCCGACGACCTTCGAAGTCGGGGTGACCTTGACGATGTCGCCGAACAGGACGTTGACCTCGGCATACGCCCGGCACACCTCGGGCCATCGCGACGCCAGCCCGAGCGCCTTGGCCTGCTGGAACAGGTTCGTGTACTGTCCCCCCGGCATCTCGTAGGCGTAGACCTCCGCCGACGGCGCCTTCAGCCCGATCTCGAACGGGGCGTACAGCGCCCGGACCTCCTCCCAGTAGCGGCTCACCTCGATCAGCGCCTGCGGGTCGAGCCCGGTCTCGCGGGGGGTGAACCGGAGCGACTCGACGATCGCGTTGAGGCTGGGCTGAGAGGTCAGGCACGACATCGACGCCACGGCGCCGTCGGCGATGTCGAGGCCGACGTCGGCGGCCTTCAGGACGCTGGCCGCCTGCGCCCCGCCGATGTCGTGGGTGTGGAAGTGGATCGGCAGGCCGACCTCCTCGCGCAAAGCCTTGACCAGCCTCTCGGCGGCGAATGGCTTGCACAGCCCCGACATATCCTTGATCGCGATCAGGTTGGCGCCGCGACGCTCCAGCTCCCTGGCCATGCGGACGTAGTAGGCCAGGTCGTACTTGGGGCGGCCCGCGTCGAGGATGTCGCCCGTATAGCAGATGGCCGCCTCGCACAGGGCCCCGGCCTCGCGCACGGCCTCCAGCGCCACCTCCATGTTGGGCACCCAGTTCAGCGCGTCGAAGACGCGGAACAGGTCGATCCCGGTCTCGGCCGCCTCCTTGACGAAGCCCCGCACCACGTTGTCGGGGTAGCTCGTGTAGCCGACCGCGTTCGATCCCCGGAGGAGCATCTGGAACAGGATGTTGGGGATCTTCTCGCGGAGCTGCGCCAGGCGGTCCCACGGGTCCTCCTTGAGGAACCTCATCGCGGTGTCGAAGGTGGCGCCGCCCCACATCTCGATCGAGAACATCCCGGCGCAGGTCCGCGCGTAGGCGTCGGCCAGGCGGACCATGTCGCGGGTGCGGACCCTCGTGGCCAGCAGCGACTGGTGGGCGTCGCGGAAGGTTGTGTCGGTCATCAAGAGCGGGGCCTGTTCGCGGGCCCACCGCGCGAACGCCTCCGGGCCGAGCTCCTTGAAGAGCTGCCGCGACCCTTCGGGCGGGGGCGATGACGTATCGTGCGCCGGGGGCGCCGGCTCGGCCGGCGTGGCGGGCCCCGACCCCGCCGGGACGCCCGGGAAGCCGTTGACCGTGACCTCGGCGGCGAACGTCAGTAGCTTGGTCGCCCGGTCCTGCCGGACCGGGAAGCGGAACAGCTCGGGCGTCTCGTCGATGAACCGGGTCGTGCAGCCCCCTTCGAGGAAGGTCGGGTGCGTGACGACGTTCAGCAGGAACGGCACGTTCGTCTTGACGCCGCGGACGCGGAACTCCTGCAACGCCCGCTCCATCCTGCGGGCGGCGTCGATGAAGCGGGTGCCGCTGGCCGAGATCTTCACCAGCAACGAGTCGTAGAACGGCGTGATGACCGCGCCGGTGATCGCCAGCCCGCCGTCGAGGCGCAGGCCGAGCCCGCCGGGCGAGCGGTAGTGGGTGATCCGGCCGTAGTCGGGCGTGAACTTGTTGGCCGGGTCCTCGGTCGTGACCCGGCACTGGAAGGCGTAGCCCAGGGTCTTCACGGCCGACTGGTCGGGCAGGTTGATCTCGGGGTCGGACAGGACCGACCCCTGCGCGATCAGGATCTGGCTCTTGATCAGGTCGATGCCCGTGACGATCTCGGTGACGGTGTGCTCGACCTGGATGCGCGGGTTGACCTCGATGAAGAAGAACTGGCCGGCCTCGACGTCGAGCAGGAACTCGACCGTGCCCGCGTTGTCGTAGCGGACGTGCCGGCCGATCTTCACCGCGGCGCCGCAGATCGCCTGGCGGATCGCCGGGTCGAGGTTGTAGGCCGGGGCGATCTCGATGATCTTCTGGTGCCTCCTCTGGACCGAGCAGTCGCGCTCGTAGAGGTGGACGAGGTGGCCGTGCCGGTCGCCCAGGAGCTGGACCTCGATGTGCTTGGCCTTGCGGATGAACTTCTCGATGAACACGTCGGGGATGCCGAACGCCGTGCCCGCCTCGCGCCGGGCCTGGTCGATCGCCGCGTCGAGCGCGTCGGCCGACTCGACGACCCGCATCCCCCGGCCTCCGCCGCCCATCGACGCCTTGACGATCACCGGGTAGCCGAGCGTCTCGGCCAGCTCATGCGCCTCGGGCCCGGGCAGGACCGGCTCGGGGCTGCCCGACAGCACCGGCACGCCCGCCGCGACGGCCAGGGCGCGGGCGGCCACCTTGTCGCCGAGCTGGTCGAGCAGCTCGGGCCTCGGGCCGACCCACTCGACCCCCGCCGCCTGGCACGCGCGGGCGAACTCGGCGTTCTCCGACAGGAACCCGTAGCCGGGGTGGATCGCGTCGACCCCCTTCTCGCGGGCCAGCGCGATGATCGCCTCGATGTTCAGGTAGCTCCGGATCGGCTCGCCCGCCTTGCCGACCTGGTACGCCTCGTCGGCCTTGAGCCGGTGCATCGCGAAGCGGTCTTCGTGCGAGTAGATCGCCACCGTGCGGATGCCCAGCTCGTGCGCCGAGCGGAAGACCCGGATGGCGATCTCACCCCGGTTGGCGACGAGCAGCTTGCGTATCTCGGACATCGGACCTTCCCGGTCGTCGTCAGGATGAGCCACGGAGGACACAGAGAGCACCGAGATAAGGAGGATACTAAAAACCCCCCCTCTCTTAAACTCTTTGTAGCCCTCCGTGTCCTCCCTGGCTCCTTTCTAGAGGTTTTGTTAGAGCGGGGAAAATGGCCCGTGGCGGCGGCGCGGCGGTTCAGGGCCCGACCGCCACGCGGTCCAGCGTCGAGGTGTTCGTGACCTTCGCCTGGTGCGACGAGGCGACCAGCCCGACGTAGGCTTGCCGGCCCATCGGCACGGTGTCGGTGCCCGCCAGGGTCCAGTCCTGGCCGTCGGCGGACTCGTAGGCGCTGAACTCGTCCCCCTTGCGGACCAGCTTGACCCAGCGGGGCAGCTTGCCCCGGTCGAGGTGCGGGTTGGTGTTGGTCGTCAGCCCTCCGGGGTCCTTGCGGCGGAGGAACTGCGTCCCGTCGACGGGCGTCACGACCATCGCGGCGTGCCGGGCGGAGGGGTCGAGCGACTCGCGGATCATGACCCCCGCCTTGGCGTGGTTGTTGGTGTTCTCGACGGCCGTCACCCGGGCCACGACCTGCCCGTCGCCGTCGAGGGGCTGGTAGACGAAGTGGAAGCCGTCGGCCTTGGCCCAGATGTCGAGCGTGCCGGTGATCGTGAAGGTGCCGTCGGCGAGCCGGGCGCCCCCCTTGACGGCGACCTCGCCGACGTCGGCATGCATCCAGGGTCCCGGCAGCGACGACGAGGGACTTTCGGGCGCCGGGGCCGCGAGCGCGAGCGCCAGCGAGGCGAGGCCCAATGAGGCGAACAGGCGATTCATCCCTCGGCTCCGTTCAGGTGCGGGTCCCGACCTCTCGGACGATGGCGGCGTCCGCGGCCACCTGGTCGCCGAACTGCTGGTACATCCCGACGATCACCGCGTCGGTCGGCTTGATCGCGGCGAACGCCTCGTCGAAGCACCGACGCACCTCGGCCGGGGTGCCGACCCGGCGGCCCGCCGCCAGCACCTTGTACGCCAGGCACGGCCTGGTCGTGCTGCGGATCGCCTGGAACATCCTCGGCGGGTCGGTGGGGAGGTAGATCTCGCCCAGCGGCAGGTCCGCGCCCAGGATCTTGCGGGCCTCGTCCTTGGGCCGGGTCAGGTAGTAGAGGCTGCACATGTAGTAGTCGACGTCCCAGCCCCGATGCTCGGACTCCTCGACGAGCGTCGGGTCGTGCGACGACAGGCCGACCAGCACCCCGCGGTCGCGGATGCGCTTCAGGAGGTCGGTCAGCACGTCATACTTCTTCTGGCGATGGAGCTTCTCGTTCAGGGCCCCGTGCGCCGAGATGCCGATCGGCCGGTGGCGGACGGCGTCGTCGATGTGCTCGGGGAAGCGGTCCCAGTCGGGCTTGCCCAGGCAGAGCCAGTGCATCGTGCCCCCCTCGGCGCGGTAGCGGTCGACGTCGGAGAGGGTCCTCTCGGCATAGCTGTTCTGGAAGGCGGTGATCCCGCACTGCTCGCAGCGCCGCCAGACTCCATGACCCGCTCGGGGGTGTGCCAGGCGGTGAGGTGCTGGCTGAAGAGCTTGTTGAAGTGCGAGTAGCCGTAGATCGGGTTGCCGCCGATGATCAGCCGAGAGACTCGGTGCGGCCCCAGCGCGATCGTCGGCAGCGGCGGCGCCGTCGCCGAGGGGGGGTCGGCCGCCGATGCGGTCGAGGACAGGGCGGCGAGGCCGGCGGCGACCCCGGTGGCCTGGTGCAAGAAGTCGCGGCGACTGGTCGGCGCGGGCGATCGTCCGGGGGCATCATCAGGCGGGCGCTGATCCATGGTTCACCCTCCCGAGGTTTCCGGCGGGGAGTTCGAACGCCCCCACCATACCGGCCCTCCTGCCCCGGGGCCAGCACCTACCCGAAATGGGCCGCGGAGGGACGCGGATCGGGCGGATTGCCGCCGACCTGATCCGCATCGATCCGCCCCATCCGCGTCCCTCCGCGGCCCATTCTCTTCCGGCCCAGGAGGTCACGGCGAGGGGAGCGACCACTTCCCCAGGATCACCGGGCGACGCGCCCCGGTGACGCCCGGCAGCGCGGTGGGGTGGCCCAGGATGGCCTCGTTGGCGAGCACGGCGAAGCCCATCGCCTCGCGGGCCATCGTCGGGACGCCCACGTCGTCCGAGAGGACGACCGGCACGGGCGCCACCGCCCGCGCGATCCGTCCCAGCAGGGCCGGGTTCCGCGCCCCGCCCCCCGCCACGATGATCGCGTCGGCCGGGGGATCGGCCGCGAACCGATCGAGGGCCATCGCGATGGAGCGGGCGGTGAACTCGGTCAACGTGGCCATCAGGTCGGCATCCCAGCCGCCGTGGGCGCCGGCGGCACGGGCGAGGAACTCGTCGCCGTACATCTCGAACCCGGTCGATTTCGGAGGACGACTCGCGAGGAAGGGGTCGTTGTTCAAGAGATCGTCAAGGAGTGCCGCGTTGACCGTCCCTCGCCGCGCCAGGCGGCCGTCCTGATCGCAGGCCAGCGACCCGCCGGAGATCCGCGAGGCGAGCCGGTCGAGCAGGGCGTTGGCGGGCCCGGTGTCGAAGCCGAAGACGAGGGACGGGTCGGGGTCGAGGATCGTCAGGTTGGCGATCCCGCCCAGGTTCAGGATCACCCGACGCCGGGCGCCTCGCCGTCGCGGGGGGCGTACAGGATCAGGTCCGAGAACGGCGTCAGCGGCGCCCCCTCGCCCCCGGCGGCGATGTCGCGCGTGCGGAAGTCGGAGACGACCGCCAGGCCGGTGAGCTCGGCGATCTGGTCGCCGTCGCCGACCTGCAACGTCGCCCTCCGCGCGCCCGGGATCGAGCTGTGGTGATAGAGCGTCTGTCCGTGCGAGCCGACGAGGTCCACGACGTCCGGGCGCAGCCCCGCGGCGCCGATCGCGGCCAGGCACGCCTCGGCGAAGAGCTCGCCCACGAGCACGCCCAGTTCGGCCACGTCGCGGGCCCGGAGCTCGGCCGCGCCGCGGACCTGCCGCTTCACCGACGGGTCGTAGGGATGCTCGTGATAATGGACCAGCTCCACCGCGGCGCCGGGATGGCCCGGCGACGGCACGCCGCCCCCCGCGATCCGGCAGACCGCGGCCGAGATCGCGTCGGCGCTCGTGCCCGAGATGAGCCCGACGACGACCCGCTCGGGCTTCGCGGCGACCTCGATCAGCCTCCGGAAGGTGGCGCTGATGGCGTAGGCTCCAATCGGGGTCGAGGCTGGCCTCGGGCTTATTGAGGGTCAAGGCTTATCTCGACTGGTGCACTTTCGCAGTCCCTATGCGGCTGGTGCAAGGGCTGAGTACAGGATCTCCCGGAGCGAGGTCGGAAGCTCATCGACGGGCACCGCCTCGCGGATGGAGCCTTCCAGGTTATCAGATATTTTTATGTTCATCATTCAGATTTACCTTCACGACTCAGCCTATCACACCTGCCTGGCCTTGCCAAGCTTGGCCGATCTGTGCCGCTGGACACATGGCCGCCCCCCTGCGATGCTCGATCGATGGGGAGGGAGCGATTCGGCGTACCGGGCGGGGAAGGGTTCGGGAGCCGACCTTGAGCCGGCCGCCTGACGCAAGTCCGGCCCGGGTCCGGGAAAAGTCCGCCCCGGTCGGGCCGGTCCTGCTTATAATGAGGGAGGGACGGACCCCTCGAACCCGATCCGACACGACGCGAGGCCCTGGCGATGCCCTATCAGTTCTCGAAGATCGAAGACGCGCTGCAGGCGATGGTCGAAGGCCGGGTGGTCATCGTGGTCGACGACGAGCAGCGCGAGAACGAGGGGGACTTCATCGCGGCGGCCGACCGGATCACGCCCGAGACGATCGACTTCATGATCACGCACGGCCGGGGGCTGCTCTGCATGCCGATCATGCCCGAGCTGGCCGAGCGGCTGAGGCTGCACCCGATGACCGGCGAGAACACCGGGCCGCACCAGACGCCGTACACCATCTCGGTCGACCATCGGTCGTGCCGCACGGGCATCAGCGCCCGCGAGCGGTCGCGGACGGTGCGGGCGATCCTCGACCCGCAGACGAGGCCCGAGGACCTGGCGCGGCCCGGCCACCTGTTCCCTTTGGTGGCGCGCGAGGGGGGCGTGCTCCGCCGCGCGGGGCACACCGAGGCGGCGGTCGACCTCGCCCGCCTGGCGGGCCTGCCGCCGGCCGGCGTCCTCTGCGAGGTCCTCGACGGCGTCGACGTCGCCAGCCGCGAGCGGCTCCACGCGATCGCCGCCGAGTTCGACCTGCCGATCGTGTCGATCGAGATGCTGATCGGCTATCGCCGCCGCCGCGAGAACCTGGTCTACCGCCAGGCCGAGGCCGAGCTGCCGACCCGGTACGGGCACGGCCGCGTGATCGGCTACGGCGTCCACCACGAGCCGGGCAATGAGCCGATCGCCGTCGTCATGGGCGACCTGGGCTCGGTCGAGGCGCCCCTGGTCCGGATGCACTCGTCGTGCTTCACCGGCGACCTGCTCGACTCGCTCCGGTGCGACTGCGGCGACCAGCTCCACCTGGCTTTGGAGATGATCGGCCGCGAGGGAGTCGGGGCGCTGATCTACCTGCCCCAGGAGGGGCGCGGCATCGGCCTGATCGAGAAGCTCAAGGCGTACGCGCTCCAGGACAAGGGGCTCGACACGGTCGACGCCAACCTGGCGCTGGGCTACCGCGCCGACCAGCGCGACTACGGCCTCGGCCTCCAGATCCTCCAGGATCTCGGCCTGCGCAAGGTCCGGCTGATGACCAACAACCCCAAGAAGCTCGACGCCTTCGTGATCCACGGCCACGGCCTGGAGGTCGTCGGCCAGGTGCCGATCATCGCCCCCGAGCAGTCCGAGCGCCGCGACTACCTCGCCGCCAAGCGCGACAAGATGGGCCACCTCCTGCCGGCCGGCGACGCGCTCGGCCCGCCCTGATCGGATCGGCCCCCATCGGGGATCGTGAGTGCTGCTCACGCCGCGGGCGGGACGCTCGGCGTATGATCGGGCATCGATCCCGACGCGAAGGGGTCCGCCGTCCCGACCGCTGGTGAGGTGAGGAGCCGCCGATGATCCGAGTCGTACTCTCCTGCCTGGCGCTGCTGGCCGTCCAGCCCGCCGACTCGCCGCCCGAGGCGGGCGATGCGCAGGCCGAGGCCGCGCGCGGCGAGGCGCTGGCGAAGTACAATGCGATGCGCGACAAGACGCCGGACACGGCGGCCGCGCAGTGGAAGCTTGCGCTCTGGTGCGAGCAGAACGGCCTGACGGCCGAGGCGACCGTCCACCTCGCCGAAGTCGTGCGGCTCGACCCGAGGCGCGACGCCGCCTGGCGGAAGCTCGGCTACAAGAAGCATGGCAACCGCTGGATGTCCGACGAGCAGGTCGCCGCGGAGGCGGATCAGAAGAAGGCGGAGAAGGTCTGGGGCCCCCGGTTCAGGATGTGGCACCGCGAGATCCACGGGGGCAAGAAACGCGCCGAGGCCCAGGCCGCGCTCGACGCGGTCACCGACCCCGCGGCCATCCCGTCGGTCTATCGCGAGTTCGCCGGGGGCGGCGAGCGCGACCAGATGATCGCGGTGCAGGTCCTGGGCCGGATCGAGTCTCCGGTCGCGTCGAAGGTCCTCGCGCTGCTGGCCGTCTACGGCAAGACGTCGGAGGTCCGTCGCCGGGCCACCGAGACCCTCCGCGCGCGGCCGTCGGAGGACTATCTCGACCTGCTGGTCGGCCTGATGAAAGACCCGATCAAGTACGAGGTCAAGCCCGTCGCGGGTCCCGGGTCGCCGGGCGTGCTGCTCGTCGAGGGGGAGCGCTTCAACGTGAGGCGACTCTATGCCCCCCCGCCGCCTCCGACGATCATGCCCCGACCGGGCGACACCATCTCCTACGACGCCTTCGGCATGCCGGTCATCACCCGACCCCTCGGCGGGCCGATCAGCAAGCAGGGGGTCCCGGGGTCGAAGGTCTTCGTGTACGAGAGGGAGCGCGCGGTCCAGTTCTCCGCGACCCAGGAGATGATCGAGGCCCAGAGGGGGGCCGCGGTCGCGCAGGTCCAACTCCAGGGCGACGTGGCGCAGATCGAGGCCATCAACGCCGCCCGCATCCCCTTCAACGACCTCGTCATCGACGTCGCCAAGGCCGCCAGCGGCAAGGACCTGGGCAGGACCCCCAAGGACTGGCGCACCGCATTGGCGGGAGAGGACAAATACGGGAAACAGCCTTCCAAGACCGCCCAGAAGCCGACCCTCGACGCGCTCGTCCCCCTGGCCTATAACCCCGCGTTCGCGCAGCTGGGGTTCGTCACCAAGGTCATCGTGGACTCCTGACCGGAGCTCCACCGATAGCTTCCGGTCCGGAAGCTTCGCCCTCCGCAAGCGGCCCCGTCCGCTCGCCAACCGTCCTGGCCGGGGCGAGATTGCGACTATCCGCGAGGGGCCGATTTCGGTTAGAACGGGGGGATTCGGCCCGGCGGCGCAGGCCGCCTCCTCCAACGTGAAGGAAATTCCCCCATGATTGCCACCGCTCACCGTTTTCGGCTGGGAGTGCTGGCCTGCGCCTCGGCGCTGGCCGTCGTCCCGGCGCGGGCGGCCGACACCCCGGCCAAGACGACCGACCCCAAGGCCCACCAACTCCTGGTCGAGGTGTCCAGGGCGTACAAGGACCTCGCCTCCTACTCCGACCAGGGCGGGTTCACGATCGCCGCGACCGTCGGAGCCAAGGCGGAGAAGCAGACGTTCCCGCTCCGCCTGAGCTTCGCCCGGCCGAACAAGGTCGACCTCAACGCGGGCGAGGTCCGCCTGGTCAGCGACGGCAAGACGCTGACCACGGCGATCGCCCCGTTCAAGAAGTACACCGAGGCCCCCGCGCCCAAGGCGTTCACCTTCGAGACGTTCCGCGAGGGCCCGGTCGGCTCGGCCCTGTTCGGCGGACCCACCGGCGCGCCGATGCTCGTGCTCGCCAACCTGCTGGTCGGCGACGATCCGGTCAAGGTGATCGAGGGCCTGGGCGAGTCGCTCAAGGCCGAGGACGACCGCGAGGCCGGCGGCGTGCCCTGCCGGGCCCTCTTGATCGACCGCGAGCCGGGGTCGCCGGACATCCGCCTGCTCGTCGATCCCAAGACCAAGCTCCTCAGGGCGATCGACTTCGTGATCGACCCCAGGGATTTGCAGAAGGGCCCCGACGGGGCGCCGGTCAAGATCGACAAGCTCGGCTGGGATTCGGGGACGGTCACGACGGCCGCGCCGCCGGGTTCCGCCTTCGCCTACAAGGCCCCCGAGGGGTTCACCAAGGTCGAGTCGTTCGCCAGGGCCGCCGGGGGGGCCGAGGAGAAGAACCCCGTCGAGGGTCTGGTCGGCCTGCCCGCCCCCGACTTCACGCTCACCCTGCTCGACGGCCCGGGCAAGACCCGCACCGTCTCCAAGGGCGACCTCGCCGGCAAGGTCGTCATGATCGACTTCTGGGCGACCTGGTGCGGGCCCTGCATGGCCGAGCTGCCCGAGGTCCAGAAGATGATCGAGTCCTACGCCAAGGACAAGAAGGACGTCCTGATCGTCGCGCTGAGCCAGGACAAGGAGCCCGCCGAGCCGGCCGAGGTCCGCAAGCTGATCGAGAAGACGCTGGACGAGAAGAAGATCGTCCTGACCGGCACCCCGGTCGGGCAGGTCGGCCTCGACCCGAGCGGCTCGGTGGGCGACGCCTTCAAGGTCGAGGCGATCCCGACGGTGGTGATCCTCGACGGCAAGGGGGTCGTCCAGTCGGCGCACGTCGGCTACAGCCCCGAGGTCCGCGACACGCTCACCAAGGACATCGACGCGCTCCTGGCGGGCAAGGCGCTCGCCAAGCCCAGGCCCGCGGAGGCCGCCGCCAAGGGCGACGAGAAGAAGTAGTCGCGTGGGGCCCCTGCGCCCGGCGGAATCCTCTCGACGATCCCCAATTTGGGATCGGGACGGGACCTGGCCCGGCCGCTCAGCGCCTCGCGCCGAGCGGCTCCAGGTCGCGGACGGAGATCAGCCGGGCGCGGAGGTGTTCGTCGTAGTGGACGACCCCGCGGACCCCGACGCGGCGCGCCACCAGCGGCCGGGCGTCGAGGCCGGGCGGGATGTCGAGGAAGGCGAGCGTCGTCCCTTCGGGGCCGATCAGGGCGAAGACCTTCTGGCCGTCGATCGTGCGCGACGACGGCTGCACGAGCCCCTCGGCGTCGTAGGGCCGCTCCGAGTCCCTCTCGGACAGGGCGACCCGGCGGAGGATCTGCGCGACCTCCTGGTCGCGGCGACGGCTTTGGTCGAGGGCGGCCTGGAACGCCTGCGCGGCGCGGGCGGCCTCCTCCTGCCGCCCCACCTGGTCGAGCCGCGCCCGGATCGCGTGGCCCGAGGCCGGGTCGGAGACACGGCGGAGCAGAGATTGGTAGCGCTGGCGGATCGGTTCGAGCCGCCACTGCTCGATCGGGGCGCGGAGCAGGGCGCGATGGCTCGCCTCGATCCGCGTGACCTCCTCGGCGACCCCGGCGGGCAGCCCGTCGGCCGGGACCGGCGGCGGAGCGTAGGCCGCCCTCATCTCGCGGGCCGGCTCCGCAACGGGCCCGGTGACCCGGGCGACCCCCTCGGCCCGGATGTGCCGGACCTCGCCCGACGTCGGGCCGATCGCCCGCCACGTCCGCAATGCGCCCCCGCGGCCGAGCTTCAGGGGGGGCCGGTCGAGCAAGCGGACCGCCGCCCCCCGGGCGAGCGACAGCCGCGGAGGGCCCGGCATCCTCGCGTCGGGATGCCCCGACCGGACCACGGCGCGGGGGACGATGACCCTCGCCTCGGTCCCTCCCGGCGCCTCCCGGATCGCCCCTTGCTCGATCCACCCGAGAGAGCTCGGGGGCGGCTCGATCGCGAGCCAGCCGTCGCGCCCCTCCTCGACGACGGTGATCCGATCGCCCCGGCGGAGCCGCTGCGGCGCGAACGAACGATCGTCCGCCTCGTCGAAGACGTCGAGCCCGTCGACCGCGACCTCGGCGACCGCCGGCAACCCGGGGCCGGGCCCGGGAGGCCCGAGCAGGACGAGCGCCAGGGCGATCAGACGCCAGTCGAGGAGCGGCAACGACGGGACCTCCCGAATCGAATCCGGACGGGGGCCGAGGGCGGACCGGGAGCGTCCCGCGTGATAGCCCAGATCGCCCGATCCGTCAAGCCGAGCCGGCGGTCTCGACGCGGCCTCGCCGGGCCCGTTAAGCTGACGGGATCGTTCCCCCTCGAACCGCATCCGCCCCCGTAGGGTGCGTGAAGCGCACCAGTCTTCGTCGGTAGCCGAGGATCGGTGCGCTTCACGCACCCTACGGGACGGCTCTCCGACCGCAGGATGAGGCCCGCGATGTCCTTCCAACCCGCCGCCGGCTATCCACTCCACCGTCCTCGCCGCCTCCGCGGCCACGCCCGGCTCCGCGACCTCGTCCGCGAGCAGAGGCTGACGGTGGATGGCCTGATCTACCCGATGTTCGTCTACCACGGCACGAACCTGCGCCGGGAGATCGGCTCGATGCCGGGCCAGTATCAGCTCTCGCTCGACCGGCTGGGCGAGGCGGTCGCCGAGGTGGCCGAGCTGAAGATCCCGGCCGTGATCCTGTTCGGCATCCCCGCTCACAAGGACGCGCGCGGCTCGGGCGCGATGGACGAGGCGGGGATCGTCCAGGAGGCGGTGCGCCTGGTCAAGCGGCAGGCCCCCGATCTGCTGGTCATCACCGACGTCTGCTTCTGCGAGTACACCGACCACGGCCATTGCGGCCCCCTGAGCGACGCGGGGGGCCGGCTCGACGTGGACAACGACGCGACCCTGCCCCTGCTGGCCGAGCAGGCGGTCAGCCACGCGAGGGCCGGCGCCGACGTGATCGCCCCCTCGGGCATGATGGACGGCATGGTCGGCGCGATCCGAGGCGGCCTCGACGGCGCCGGGTTCTCGAAGGGGTCCCGATCCTGTCCTACGCCGCCAAGTTCGCCAGCGGCTATTACGGCCCGTTCCGCGACGCCGCCGAGAGCACCCCGTCGTTCGGCGACCGCCGCACCTACCAGATGGACCCGGCCAACGGCGACGAGGCGATCCGCGAGGTCGCGCTCGACCTGGCCGAGGGGGCCGACCTCGTGATGGTCAAGCCGGCTCTGGCGTATCTCGACATCGTCCGCCGCGTCAAGGAGCGGTTCGGCGTGCCGGTGGCGGCGTACAACGTCTCGGGCGAGTACGCGATGGTCAAGGCCGCCGCCGCGAGGGGCTGGATCGACGAGCGACGGGTCGTCCTGGAGACGCTCACCGGCTTCAAGCGCGCCGGCGCCGACATGATCCTCACCTACCACGCCCCCGACGTGGCGCGCTGGCTGCGGCAGGGATAGGCGCGGGATCAACACGGCCCCCGAAACGAGCTCGGCTTCTCTTGCCGAGATGAAACGGTCCGTGATACGACGGAAGGTGCGGAGTGGTCACGGACCGGCACACGTCGATCCGCAATGCCGACCCGAGGGGACAGGCGCGATGGATGCCATTCTTGAGCGAGGGAGCGGGACCGCCCCCGGACGGCTGTCGCTGGAGGACCAGGGGCTGGCCGGCCTCGGGACGCGGCACTGGAACGCCGCGACGGCGGTCCTGGCCGAGCAGGCGCTGTCGCGGGGCGAGGGGACGCTCTCCGACCAGGGGGCCCTGGTCTTCGAGACGGGCAAGTACACCGGCCGGTCGCCGAGGGACAAGTTCATCGTCCGCGAGCCGTCGTGCGAGGCGGAGGTCGACTGGGGCGAGGTCAACCAGCCGTTCGACCCCGAGCGGTTCGACGCCCTCTACGATCGCGTCGTCGAGCACCTCCGGGGCCGCGAGGTCTGGGTCCAGGACGCCTTCGGCGGGACCGACCCGGCCCACCGCCTGCCGATCCGGGTCGTCTGCGAGCGGGCGTATCACGCCCTGTTCGCCCGGCAGCTCTTCGTCCGGCCGACGCCCGAGGAGCTGGCCGCGCCACCGGCCCGAGTTCACCATCATCGCCGCGCCCGACTTCCACGCCGACCCGGCGCGCGACGGCACCCGGAGCGAGGTCTTCATCCTCCTGAACTTCGCCCGCCGGCTCGTCCTGATCGGCGGGACGCAGTACGCCGGGCGAGATCAAGAAGTCGGTCTTCTCGCTCCTGAACACGCTGCTCCCGCTGCCGCGGCGTGCTGCCGATGCACTGCTCGGCCAACGTGGGCGAGGAGGGGGACGTCGCGCTCTTCTTCGGCCTGTCGGGGACGGGCAAGACGACCCTCTCGGCCGACCCGATCCGCCGCCTGATCGGCGACGACGAGCACGGCTGGGGCGACGACGGCGTCTTCAACTTCGAGGGGGGCTGCTACGCCAAGTGCATCCGCCTCGACCGGCTCAACGAGCCCGAGATCTACGAGGCGATCCGGTTCGGCACCGTGCTGGAGAACGTCGTGCTCGACCCCGAGACCCGCGCGCCCGACTTCGCCGACGCCTCGCTGACGGAGAACACCCGCGCGGCCTACCCGATCGAGTACATCCCCAACCACGTCCCGAGCGGCCGGGGCGGGCCATCCGCGGCACATCATCTTCCTGACCTGCGACGCCTTCGGCGTCCTGCCGCCCTTGTCGAGGCTCTCGCCCGAGCAGGCGATGTACCACTTCCTGTCGGGCTACACCGCCAAGGTCGCCGGGACCGAGCGCGGGCTGGGCCACGAGCCGACGGCCGTCTTCAGCACCTGCTTCGGCGCCCCGTTCATGACGCTGCCGCCGCGGCGCTACGCCGACCTGCTCGGCGTCAAGATGCGGCGGCACCAGGTCGAAGCCTGGCTGCTCAACACCGGCTGGACCGGCGGCGGCTTCGGCGTCAGGGCGCCGGATCGACCTGCCGCACACCCGCGCCCTGATCGACGCCATCATGGGCGGCACGCCTGCACGACGCGCCCCTGCGCCGTCGACCCGATCTTCGGCCTCGCCCACCCGCGCTCCTGCCCGGGCGTGCCCGTCGACGATCCTCGACCCTCGCACCGCCTGGGCCGACCCGGCCGCCTACGACGACCAGGCCCGTCGCCTGGCGCGGCGATTCCACGAGAACTTCCGCCGCTTCCCCCGCGCCGACGCCGCGATCCGCGCCGCCGGCCCGCGGGTCGAAGCCTGATCGCATGATGGTTCGGGCGCCGATCCTGCGGGTTGCGCACGCCCCGGAAACGGGACGCGGAGGGACGCGGAAGGGGCGGATCAAGGCGGATCTGATCCGCGGCAATCGGCCCCATCCGTGTCTATCCGCGTCCCATTCTCTGATCGCAGATGTGGATGTCGGGTGGCCTGCCCACGAGGATGTGGGCAGGCCACCCGGCCATCCCTCGTGATTCGATCGGAATCAGGGAACAAGGTCGCCCCGGGACTCGATGGTAGGATTGTCGGGCGCGGCGGTCGGGCGGCTGGCGCCTCGTGGACGAGGCCCCGACGCCATCGGTCATCCGTCATCGCCCCTCCGAAAAATGCGAGCCTCGATCGATCGTCCGTCCCCGGAGCCGCCATGAAGCCCATCGACCTCGGTGTGATCGTCGTCTACGTCGTCGGCTGCACGGCCCTGGGGGCGTGGCTCGGCGGCCGGTCGAAGGAGCTCAAGGGGTACTTCCTCGGCGAGAGCAACATCCCCGCCTGGGCGGTGATGATCTCGATCGTCGCGACCGAGACCAGCACGGCGACGTTCCTGAGCGTCCCGGGCGTGGCGTACCGCGGCGACTTCACCTTCCTCCAGCTCCCGATGGGGTACATCCTGGGCCGGGTCATCGTGGCGACGGTCCTGCTCCCGTCGTACTTCCGCCGCGAGATCTTCACCGCCTACCAGGTGTTGCAGAGGCGATTCGGCGGCGCCACGAGGACGACGGCCTCGGTCCTGTTCCTGACGACCCGCGTCCTGGCCGACGGCCTCCGCCTGTTCCTGGCCGCCGCCGTGCTCCAGGTGATCACCCGCTGGCCGATCGAGGCGGCGATCCTCGCCGTCGGCCTCACCACGATCATCTACACCTACCTCGGCGGGATGAAGGCCGTCATCTGGATCGACGTCATCCAGTTCCACATCTACATCCTCGGCGCGATCGTGGCGCTGGCGATCCTCATCGGCAAGCTGCCCGGCGGCTGGGACGAGCTGGTGCAGCAGGCCGCCTCCGCGGGCAAGTTCCGCACGATCGTCCTGAGCTTCAACCTGAAGGAGCCGTACACGCTCTGGGCGGGCCTGATCGGCGGGATGGTGCTGAACACCGCGACGCACGGGGCCGACCAGTTGATGGTCCAGCGCTACCTGGCGGCCCGCTCGCAGAGGCAGGCGGCCGGGGCCCTGATCGCCAGCGGCTTCATCGTGCTGGCGCAGTTCGCGCTGTTCCTGTTCATCGGGGCCGCCCTGTATGTGTTCTACCGCGACTTCCCGCCGCCGACCCCGGCGGCGATCGGCCGCGACCGCGAGTTCGCCTACTTCATCGTCCACTACCTGCCGACGGGGGTGCTCGGCGTGGTGGTCGCCGCGGTCTTCTCGGCGGCGATGGGGACGCTCTCGGGGTCGTTGAACGCCTCGGCCGCGACGACGGTCAACGACCTGTACCGGCCTCTGGTCCCGAAGGCCGATGAGCGGCACTTGCTGCGGGTCTCGAAGGTCATGACGGCCGTCTGGGGCCTGGCGCAGATGGCGATGGCGTTCGCCGCCACCCGGCTCGAGTCGAACGTCGTGACCAACGCGCTGGCGATCGCGTCGTTCACCACCGGGATCGTGCTCGGCCTGTTCCTGCTGGGGATCTTCACGAAGGTCGCGCAGCCCGCCGCGCTGACCGGGCTGCTGGCGGGGGTCGCGGCGGTCTCGGCCGCCAAGTTCGCGACACCCCTGGCCTGGCCGTGGTACGCCCTCGTCGGCTCGTCGGCGGTCTTCCTCGTCGGCCTCGCCGTGGGCCGGCTCCTACCCCCAATCGAAGATCGGAACAGAGATGTTCGCGTCTCGTAGCCCCGGAGGGGCGACCGTCCGTAGCCCAGGGCTGTCGAACAAATTGCATTTGCACCGCAAGTCGTTGCCTTACCATGATCCGCACCCCGTTAATCGGGAGCTTGGCCCAGACCCAGTGCCCTCACCCGATCGGGCCCGCGGACCCGCGCCGGCAGCGGCGATAGGACGCCGCCGCAGGTGGTCGGGTTCCCGTAGGCCCGCTCGATCCGGCCCCGCAGCGCGTACACCTCGCGGCCGAATCGGCATCGCAGCAGCTCGATGCCGCGGAGCCGGTACGGGCTCTGGTAGTGGGGTGCGATGCCGGTGCCGTTCGCCGTGATCGCCCCCCTCGGAGTGGTAAAGGGCGACCCGGACCGGCGGGGCCCGGGGGCGATTGGCGGAGGGGGAGCGGATGAGCACGGCGAGCGCCACCTATTCGTGGCCGTGCCGCCGGGCCGTGAGCACATGCCGGGGGCGAACCGGGTCGCGGTGCCGCGCCTTGCCGTGGACGTGGGGGCCGGGGTGCCCGGCCACCGTGTCGTCGCCCGCCGGGACGATCGGGGCCGCCCCGGGGGAGCAGCGAGACGACGTGTCGGGTCAGGGCGCACGCCGGCCACATCACCGGACGGCGGGCCTCGGGGGAGGCGCGGCGATAGCTGGGCCAGGCGCGAGCGATCCGGCGGTTCGGAGGAGGTCGGCGATGGCCCGCCGTCCGGTGGTGATGATCGCCGCCCCGAGGGGCACCAGGGAGCCGCTGGTAGGTCGGTCGGGTGAAGGCGGGGGCGGAGCGATCTGACAGCGCGAGGGATTCGTCGGGTAGGATGGCCATGGGTCCGTCCTCGGTCGGCAGCCCTGAGAAGTCGGTTCAACTCCTCATGCGACCGCCGGGACGGTCCCGAAAAAGAGCACCAGTCGAGCTGAGACACTCTTCCCAACCAATCCGGCTGCCTTCACGGCAGTCGGGCGCACCCTCCCGCCGTCATGCTTCACGGGTCGCGAATGGAGCCCACCATGACAGGTCCCCTCCGCCGTTCGATGTTGGCCCTGGTACTCGGGGCCGTCCTCCCTCCGGACGCGGTTCGCGCGCAGCCCGACGCGAAGGATTGGCCGACGTACAACCACGACGTCCTCGGCAGCCGCCACAACCCGGGCGAGACAGCCGTCGGCCGGCACAACGCCAGCCAGCTCGAAGAGAAATGGCGGTTTCCCGCCAAGGACTCAGGCCAAGAGATCGGGGTCATCCATGCCACGCCCATCGTCGTGGACGGCTACGTCTACTTCGGTACGGTCAACAAGCACCCGACGTTCTACAAGCTGACGCCCGACGGCAAGGTCCGGTGGTCCTACCGCAACCCGGCTTACCAGGGCGCGCCTCCTCAACCTGAAGCGCGGCCGAAGGATGAGAAGCCCAGCACCGTGCGGCTCCAGCCGTCCGACGAGGGGGGCATCTTCGGATCGGCACTCGTCGCCGGTGACACCGTCTTCTTCAGCGATCTGGGGGGCTGGATCTATGCGCTTGACCGGGCGACCGGGAAGGAGCGCTGGAAGCTGAGCACCCGGGGCGAAGGATTCCCCGGCGCCCATCCGATGTCCCTCTCCTTCGCTTCGCCGATCCTGGCCCAAGGCAAACTCATCGTCGCCGGCGGCACGTCCGAGCAGGCCATGGCCGCCATGCCCGGCTATAAGGGCTGTACCGGCCGAGGATTCGTCGCCGCCCTGGAGCCGAAGACCGGGCGGGTTACGTGGAAGTATGACGTCGGCCCCGAGCCCCGGCCTCTCGACCCGCCGATCACGATCGAGGATCGCTCGGGCAAGCACACCTTTTATTACGGCCCGGCCACGAGCAGCGTCTGGAGCACCCCGTCGTTCGACGCGGAGTCCGGCACGCTCTTTTTCGGCACGGACGTCAACACCGCCCCGCGGCGGCCGACCGCCGACGACCCCCGACTGTACACGCGCGAATCGTGCGCGGTCATCGCCCTCGACGTCCGCGACGGCGCCGAGAAGTGGGTGACTCAGATCAATCCCGGCGACGTCTGGACCAACGCCATGCGGTCCTACGACCCGAAGGAGGGGCGGTACAAGGACCAGTCGATCGGCGACACGCCCAAGGTCTACACGATCCCCGTGGAAGGTCAGGCCACCAAGGTGGTCGGCGTGGGCGGCAAGAACGGGGGCTTCTACGTCCTGGGGGCCAGGGACGGGCGCGTCCTGGACCACACCCCGATCTATACGGGCCCGCCAACGTACCCGCTCTCGCCGGCGCCGGACCGGCGGATGCTCGCCTTGCCGAGCGCCATCGGGGGCTTGCAGACCGGCTGCGCGACCGACGGAAAGACGATCTTCACCAATGGCATCGACGCCCTCTGGCTCGGGTCGCTGACGCCTCCGTTGCCCGGCGGCGGTTTTGTGTCGGGCGGTCGTGTCGTGGCCCTGAGCCTCGATACGCGCATGGAGCGGTGGCGGCATGAGCGGCCCAAGGTCGCCGCGCTCGGCGGCCCGCCGCCGAGGCGCGTCTTCACCGACGTCGGCGACCCGGTCGCCTCGGGGATCGCCGTCGCCAATGGGGTCGTTTACTTCACGGCGGTTGCCAGTGGAAAGCTGACCGCCCTGGATGCGGCCACGGGCGAAGTGCTCAAGGAGATCGGCCTCGGCCCGGTGTGGTCGGGCCCTTCGGTTTCCCGCGGCCGGGTCTACGTCGGCACGGGCAACACGCAGTTCACACCGGCGGCCTACGAGGCCTTCTTGCCGAAGAAATACACGGGCGTCCTGCACTCCTTCGGGTTGCCGGGCGAGGACGAAGTCGGTCGCCTGGGGGCTGGAGAGGAATAAGGACAAATGGCAAGTTAACTTCGGATCGTTCCGGGCGGCAATAGTCACGAAGGTTTAATGCACATTATATATGTATTATTATTTAATTAATCCTAATTGATGCGAATGGATTTCGATCCCGCGCGGGGTGGCCAGGACGCCGGGCGGCGTCCGGGTCGCGAAGCGACACGAGGCGGTTCGGGACGGCTGGCCGTCTCCTTCGGCTCCGCCGGTCCTCTCTCCGGTCGCGTGAGCGGTGGGGCCCACCTCTCGCGAGACGCCGCACCCGCTCGCGCACCTCGAGCGGCTTCGCTGCCCGGACGGGCAAGCCCTCCGGGCCACCTACGCTCCTGTCCGTGGAGATCGGAATTTCAGGACCGTGGGCCGGATTGCCCCGATGATATATCCGAGGGCCTGCGCCCTCGCGAGGCTCTTTGACATGACGAAGCACGGGTGATAAGCGGACGGATGTGGTCGCCGGGCAGTTCCCGAATCGGGGTCTCGTCGCGATCCGGTATCCGTCGAGGCATCGCGGCCAAACGAAGCCAGTGGGGGTCTGGGCAATCTCCTCGCGGGAGTCGAAATGGCCGATGCATCGCGGCGCGAAACGAAGCCAATGGGGGTCTGGGCAAATCCGCGTGCGGGGCCGCCGATGGGTCGGACTTCCCCGGCGCCGAACGAACCCACCGTTCACTCGGGTCGAAATTTGTTGCGGTTGGATCGTCTGGCCGTCGCGACGAAACGAAGCCAATGGCAAGGTGGGCCCTCTCGTGGACTTCTCCGACTTCCGGACGAAGCCATCGCAATGGTACGAAACGAAGCCAATGGCAAGATGGGGACCTTCGAGACGAGGTCGGCGGAGTCCCGAAACGAAGCGAATCCCCGCGACGAAACGAAGCCAATGGCAAGATGGGCGAGGACTCGCGTAGGCCGAGGTCATCCCCGATCGGCCGCGACGAAACGAAGCCAGTGGGGGTCTGGGCAAGATTCGGCGAGGACGGGCCTCGGCATCCGGGACGGGATCAGACGACGGACCGGAAGTAGTCGAGGGTCCGCCTCAGGCCCTCGGCGCGGTCGACGGTTGGGTTCCAGCCGAGCAACTGCTGGGCGCGGGTGATGTCGGGGCGGCGGCGCTTGGGGTCGTCCTGGGGGAGGGGGTTGTAGACGATCGTGCTCCTGGTCCCCGGGACCATCGCGATGATCTCCTTGGCCAGCTCCAGCACGGTGATCTCCGACGGGTTGCCGATGTTGACCGGCTCGGAGAAGTCGGCGTGGAGCAGGCGATAGATCCCGTCGACCAGGTCGGTCACGTAGCAGAAGCTGCGGGTCTGGTCCCCCTGGCCGAAGACGGTCAGGGGCTCGCCGCGGAGCACCTGGCCCATGAAGGCGGGGAGCACGCGGCCGTCGTTGAGCCGCATCCGAGGGCCGTAGGTGTTGAAGATCCGCACGATCCGCGTCTTGACGCCGTGGTAGCGGAGGTAGGCCATCGTGATCGCCTCGGCGAACCGCTTGGCCTCGTCGTAGCAGCCGCGGGGGCCGATCGGGTTGACGTGGCCCCAGTAGTCCTCGCGCTGGGGGTGGACCTCGGGGTCGCCGTAGACCTCGGAGGTGCTGGCCAGCAGGAACCGGGCGTCCTTGGCCCTGGCCAGCCCCAGGGCGTTGTGCGTCCCGAGCGAGCCGACCTTCAAAGTCGGGATCGGGTGCGCCAGGTAGTCGGCCGGGCTGGCCGGGCTGGCGAAGTGGAGCACGTTGTCCACCGCGCCGTCGACCTGGACCGGCTCGGAGATGTTGTGCTCGACGAACCGGAACCGCCGGTCGTCCAGCAGGTGGGCGACGTTGCGGCGATGGCCCGTCAGGAGGTTGTCGACGCAGACGACCTCGTCCCCCTCGGCCAGGAACCGCTCGCAGAGGTGCGACCCCACGAAACCCGCACCGCCGGTGATCACCGTTCGCATCGCTTGGGCCCATCCGGGATGGCAATCCGACCGTCGAAGGCCGGGGACCTCCGCCCGGCGCCTGGCCCTCAACGATACAGGCCGGCGCGTCGGCTTGGCAACCCGAGCGGTCCTCCGGGCCCGTTCGAAGCATCGCGGGGCGTGGCCCGGGGCATCGGGCCCGCTCAGCCGGAGAGCCGACGCGCCAGGCCGAGCAGCCACGAGCCGAGCCGTCCCTGGAGCGACGATCGGCCGGCGGACGGCGGCGGGGGGGGCGGCGGGGTGCCGAACGGACGCGCCTCGACCCGGAAGCCCGAGACCTCCAGGTGCAGCGCCATCATGTTGGCGGCGTTCGGGTTGTGGCTGTGGATGTAGAACCTCGCGGCGAGCAGGTGGGGCCGCGGCTCGAGGCAGAGCCAGCGGACGATCTCCATGCCGCAGTCGTCGCGCTCGAAGTCGACGAAGACCTCGCCGCCGAGGTCGTGGTCCAGGTGGACCTCGTCCCAGCCCTCCACCAGGCGCGCCTTGCACTCCTCGACGGTCTGCACCCAGACGGCGTCGGGGTTCTCGACCAGGAAGACCTCGGCCCGGAGCGGGTCGTCGTCCAGGAACAGGATGCGGAGTGGACGGTCGGCGGCGGGTGTTGAGTCGTGCGGGGCGGGCTCGGCGGAACGCGACATGGTCCTCATCCTGGGCTCGATCTCCTGGGTAGTTTGGTGAAGAAATAGCACAAATCCGAACGGATGAAAAGTCCAGAACCGAAGCGCCGCATCGGGCGGGCCCGGCCAGGGTCCGGGGAAAGGGACCTTGCCCAAACGACCATCGGGTCCCTCTGAAAACCGGTCCATCCGGCGGGGGCGCGCCAGCGAGCGATCCATGAAAATTCGCCTATCCAACAAGCTCGTACCTGTCCTCGCGGACCGCCAGGCCTTGAGCCTGAAGAACTCCTGGCCCCGGGACCCATGGGCCTGCCGCTTCATCGCCTTGATCCAGCAGCCTGGCAATCACCATATAGATGAAAGCATGTAAATTTTTCTCGGCAAGGGCGGCACGCGCAGGAGGGACGAGTCAATGTGTCGAGGGGACCCGCCGCCGGGTCGCTCAGGAGACCGGTCGTGCGCCCGGGGCCGATCGCTTCCGGATCGTTTCGGGCTCGCGGGCGTTCGACAGCGCGACGTCGTAGGTGATCTCGCCCCGCTGGTAGAGGTCGAGCAGCGCGTTGTCCAGGGTCTGCATCTGGTGCTTGCGGCCCATCTGCATCTCGCTGAACAGGAGGTGGGGCTCGCCCTCGCGGATGCGCTTCCGCACGGCGGGCGTGGCGATGCAGACCTCGCAGGCGAGGACCTGCCCCTTGCTCGTCGGCCCGCGGGAGCAGGCGCTGCGCGAGGATGGCCTGGAGGGTGTTGGCGAGCTGATACATGATGTTGTTCTGCTGCTCGTGCGGGAAGACGCTGAAGATGCGCTGGATGGTCTGGACGGCGTCGGGCGTGTGCAGGGTCGCGAGCACGAGATGGCCGGTCTCGGCGGCCGTCAGGGCGGTGGCGACGGTCTCCAGGTCGCGCATCTCGCCGATGACCACGACGTCGGGGTCCTGCCGGAGGACGTGCGTCAGCGCCTGGCGGAACGACGGCGTGTCGGTGTAGACCTCCTGCTGGACGACGATGCTGCTGTGGTTCTGGTGGACGAACTCGACGGGGTCCTCGATCGTCACGATCTTGGCGCGGCGCTTGCGGTTGATCAGGTCGACGATGTAGTTGAGCGTGGTCGTCTTGCCGTTGCCGGTCGCGCCGGTGACGAGGATCAGGCCGTTGGGCAGGCGCGCCAGCTCGTCGACGATCGGCGGCAGGCCGAGCTCGCCCCGCGGGCGGATCGCCAGTCTCGCAGAGGCGGATGGCCATCTCGGGGATCCCGGCGTGGAGGTAGACGCTGGCGCGGAACCGCCCGACGCCCTGCCAGTGCCGCGAGAAGCAGAGCTGCCAGTCGCGCGCGAAGACCTCGCGCTGCTTCTCGTTCAGCAGCCCGTCGAGCATGGCGCGGAGCGTCTCCTCGTCGAGGGCGTCGCCGTCGATCAGGCGGATCTCGCCGTTGACGCGGAAGGCCGGCGAGATGCCGCGGATCAGGTGCACGTCGCTGGCGCCGAACTTCGCGCGCCCTTCAGGATCTTGTCGAGCGTCCAGGACATGGTGCGGGCCTCACCCCGGTTGAAGGCTCACGGTCGGCCGAGCAGGCGGCGGAGCGCTCCGCTTCAGCGACCAGCGCCTGGTTGTCCAGCTCGGCGAGCTTCCGGCCCGCCTCGACGTGCCGCGGCGAGAGCTCCAGGCAGCGCCCGAAGCTTCGCTCCGCCTGCCGGTCGAGGCCCAGCTCCTGCTCGCACCGGCCCTGCACGTACCAGGCGTAGAAGCGCCTGCGGCGCCTTCTCGACGGCCTGGCGGGCGCGGAGCAGCGCCTTGCTCGGCTGGTCGTAGTCCAGGTAGATCAGCGCGATCTCCAGCGGCACGAGCCAGTCGCGGATCGGCCTGCACCGCCTTGTCGAAGCAGTGGCGGTCGACGTCGTCGCGGCCCGCGACCATCAGCTCGCCGCGGACCATCCAGCGGTAGGCCGATTGCCCCTCCTGCTTCATCGCCGCGTCGCAGATCTCCATGGCCTGCGTGCGGTCGCCGATCCGGGCCAGCGCCTGGGCGCGGCCGGCCATCAGGTCGCCCTGGTCCCTGAACAGCTCCAGCGATTTCCTCGCCCAGAGCTCGGCCTCGGTCGCACTCGCCCAGCAGGATGAGCATCTGGACCTGGCCGAGCCAGCCGGCGACGAGCGTCTTGTCCAGCTCCAGGGCGCGCGAATAATACCGCAGCGCGTTCTCATACAGCCCGCGGCGGCGGTGGTCGTCGGCCTTGTCGCAGCCACGGCTCCCCGTCGCGCTCCGCCTCGGGCGGCCGTCTCGGGGGCCTGCGACTCCTCCTCGGGCTGCGGGTCGAATTCGAGGCGGTCGAACCTTGGCACGGTCGTCGTCCCCGCCTCAACGGATGAACCAGAGCCGAGAGATCGGGTGCAGCCGCAGGTAGACCACGCCCAGGATGTCCTCTTGGTGGAGGCTACCGAGCCGCGCCCATTCCGGAGGCCGGCGTCGCCGGGCTCACCCCGAGCGAGGTCGTCGGCAGGATCAGGTAGGGCCCTCCGGGACGGTGATCTCCAGATGGGGCGGCAGCTTCGAGGGGATCAGGGGCTTCCAGCGGACCGCTGTCCCGTTGACCGACAACGTGCCGTCCCGTCCCAGACGACGCGGTCGCCCGGGACGCCGACGATGCGGTCGATGACTTCATCCTCGCGGACCGCGTACCGGCGGTGGTCCTCGGCCTGCCCCGCGCCGAAGTTCCTCCCGAACTGGAAGCGGGCGAGCACGACGTCTCCCGGGCGGGGATGCCCCCAGGCGTAGGCCCACTCGTTGTACAGCACGAGGTCGAACCGCTCGAACGGGGGAGCGTCGGCGGCGTACTGCCGGGTCGCCGCGACGTGCGACAGCACCCATCCCGGCGGGCATGTAGACGCCGAAGGCCAGCACGGCCGAGACCAGCGACCGCCGTGGCCACATCGTCGGGAACCGGACCGTCCCCTGCCGGACCAGGATGTCCAGCACCGAGGAGACATGGACGCTGAAGGCCAGGCCGAGGAAGAACGCACCCCATTCGGTGCCCCAGTTGATCAGGCCGAGGCCGAGCAGCAGCGAGATAGCCGACAGGAAGGCCCGGCCGCGCATCGGCATGCCCGTGTGGACGTGGGCCCAGCCGGGCACGATGAGCCGGTTGGCGATCTCGGGCTCGGGCAGAGGCACCCGGAGGTCCTCGACGATCGAGCCGGTGACGGCCCGGAACGATCCCGATGCGGCGTCCCGGGCCCGGTAGATGCAGCCGCCTGGGCAGCCAGCGCCGGAGCCGCTTCGCGGTGCGAGACGCCCGGGGCGGGTGGACGTCGATGGCGACCGTGTCCAGGACCAGCGACGACCCGCATCGGCCGCAGGTCGTCAGGCCGGGCATGTTCTCGAATTGGCAGCTCGGGCATTGCATGGCTCGGCCGCCCCTGCGACTCAATCGCCGAACAGCATCGCTGCTCGACGTGCGATTGCGCCTGGACTCCGGCCTCGTAATACTCGTCGGTCAGCTGGCGCGATTCCTCGCGGCCGATGATCTGCGCGATCGCCTCGGCGATGTCCAGGCACCGCGGCCCCTTGATCCCGATGGTCCGGACCGTCACCTTGCCGTCGGCGCCGATCTCGATCTCGATCTCTTCGTCGGTCCATCGCGGGCCTCCTCGATCTCATCGGTTGCGGACGCGGATCGTGGATCGCCTGGTCCTCGCCGACGCGCTCGTCGACGATCGTCATCTGCCGCTCCTTCAGCTCGCTGACGACGCGATGGTAGGCGTACTGCTGCGTGACCCGGCCGACCAGCTGCCTCGCCGATCCGCTTCAGCTCGGCCTTGGAGTGGCCGTTGCCCTCGACGCAGAGCTTGAGGCGCCCGGGCGTCGCGGCTGAAGACGGCGCGGATGCCGTCGCGCTCGACGACCATCTCCTCGCCGGTGCCGGCCGGTCCCGGCGAGGATCTCGCTGTCCTCGACCTCGATCTCGGCCCGGTGCCGGCGGCGTCGGCCGGCGATCGTCGCGGGCGGCCGCGGGCCGAGCGTCGAGCCCATGGTGCCGACGGCGAAGCCCATGGTGCCGATCGCCGCCGTGATGGCCGCCGACAACAACGGCCAGCCGGCGACGACGAGGGGGGTGACGACCAGGACGGTACTCATCGGGCGATCTCCTCCGGGATGCGCCGAGTCGGCTCCGTCAGATTTCGAGCTTGCGGCGACGCTTCGGTGGTCTCGGGCTCGGCCGCGCTCGACGCGGCCCCGACGACGGGCCGGGCGCGGCCCTGCGCCCAGGTGCGCAGGCGGTTCAGCTCCTCGCTCATCGTCTTCGACAGCGGCACGGTCTCGGCGAGGCCGGCGCGGAGGGTCGCGGTGTCGAGGTCGGTCCCCTGGCTGAAGGCGTCGAACAGCCCGGAGATGATCGCCTCCTCGATCTCGGCCCCGCTGAAGCCCTCGCTCAGCGCGGGCCAGCAGCGTCGAGGTCGAACCGCGCCGGGTCGCGGCTGCCGCTTGGCCAGGTGGATGCGGAAGATCTCGCGCCGCTCGTCCTCGTTGGGCAGGTCGACGAAGAAGATCTCGTCGAGCCGGCCCTTGCGGAGCAGCTCGGGCGGCAGGTGGCTGATGTCGTTGGCCGTGGCGATGACGAACACCGGGGCGCGTCTTCTCCGACAGCCAGGTCAGGAACGTGCCGAAGACGCGCGAGGCGGTGCCGCCGTCGCTGCCGGCGGAGCCCTGCGTGCCGGCGAACGCCTTGTCGATCTCGTCGATCCAGAGGATCGCCGGCGCGACGCTCTCGGCCGTCTGGATGGCGCGGCGCATGTTCTCCTCGCTCGAGCCGACCAGGCTGCCGAACATCCGGCCGATGTCGAACCGCAGCAGCGGCAGCTTCCAGAGGCTCGACGCCGCCTTGGCGCAGAGGCTCTTGCCGCAGCCCTGCACGCCCAGCAGCAGCACCCCCTTGGGCGCGGGCAGGCCGAACTGCGCCGCCCGCTCGCTGAACGCCGGCGCTCCGCTTCGCTCAGCCACTCCTTGAGGTTCTCCAGGCCCGCGACGTGCGCGAACTGCTCCTGGCTCTCGTAGTATTCCAGCAGCCCGCTCTTGCGGATGATCTGCTGCTTCTCGCTGAAGACGACGCTGATGTCGTCGGCGTCGAGCTTGCCGTCGAGCACCAGCGTCTTGGCGAAGACGTTCTCCGCCTCCTTGAGCGTCAGCCCGCGGGCCGCGTGGACCAGCCGCTCGCGGCCCTCGGCGTCGAGGTTGATCGTGATCCTGCGGCTTGTCCTTGACGTCGTCGATGATCCGGTCGAGCAGCCCGTTGAAGTCGTCGACCGACGGCGTGCCGAACTCGATGACCGCGACGTCCTTGGCCAGCTCCACCGGGATCTTCATCACCGGCGAGACGATGACGATCGTCTTGTACGTGTCGCGCAGGGCGTAGGCGACGTCGCGGAGCCGGCGGATGTTGCGGAGGTTGCCGGCGCAGACGCGGATGTCGAGGTGGTCGTGCAGGTCCTTGAACAGGAAGATCGCCGGGTCGACGTGGCTCGAGCACGGCGTCGAGGCCCGCGACCGGGTCGCAGGTGTTGCCCGTGCCCGTCTTGGCCCGCTGCGGCTCGGCGCCGAACTGGACCATCCCCTGGGTGCACGTCCAGACGTGGAACTTCTTGTTCCGCTTCTTGGCGATCTCGGCGAGCCGCTGCTCGAGCCGCTCCTCCTCCCAGCTCACCACGTAGATGATCGGGTAGCGGGCGCGGATCAGCACCTCCAGCTCGTCGGGCGGTCGCTTCGGCGTTCGGCGGCCGTCTGCGGCGGCGCCGCCGTCGGCGTGCGGCTCCCGGCGCGGCTCGCCGGGTCGTCCGGCGGACTGCTGTCCATTCGATCCCGCCAGGTTCGGTCATCATTCGCTGCTCCTCGTCCGGGAATGTCCGACTTCGGGCCCGGCCGGGCCGTCGCGATCCGCTCGAGCGGCGTTGATCCGCTGCGTCCGATCGTCGGGATCGTCGCGAGCAATTCGACCAGCGGGCCCGTGATCCCGAAGGCGAAGACCCGCCCGTCGGGCTGGATGGTGATCTCGCTCTCGGCGGACTCGTCGATCGTCTCGGGTCGGTGCGCGTCGGTTTCATTCGACGAGCCTCAGACCGGACGCGGTCGCCAGTTCGCGCGCCGGTCGCCGTGGCCCGCGTCGAGCGGCCGGGCCAGCTCGGCGTGGCGGTCCGCCTGCCAGCGCGGCAGGTACCCGTCGCGGACGCTGAACTTGACGCCCGGCATGTTCGACCGGCAGCCAGGCGACGATCGGACGGAAGCAGCAGTCGAAATGGCCGGGCAGGAGCAGGTGTCGCACGATCAGGTCGCCCTGCCTCGCGGCCGTGGCGAGGTTGCGGGTCACGATGCGCCAGGTAATCTCCGACGCCCGCGATCCGCCGGGCGCATGCGTCGTCGCCGAACTTGAAGTCGGCGAGGTAGACGTCCACCACGCCGTCGAGCAGCGCGAACGCCTCGCGGCGTGCCGTGGAAATCCGACTTCCAGACGACCGGCGGCAGGTCGTCGCAGCCGGCCATCACCTCGAGGATCGCCGGGATGTGGACGGTCGGCTCGCCGCCGACCCACTGGAGCGTACGCGCACCCTCGGCGCGGCCCCGCGCGACGGCCTCGTCGAAGAACTCCGGCGTCAGGCTCCGGCCGCGGCGCGGATCGAACGCGTTGACCTCGGCGATGCAGAAGGCACACCGCAGGTCGCACCCCGACAGGTAGAACAAATGAGATGGGATCAATTCCCGCTCCTCGCCGAACTCGACCCGATGCTTGTAGACCCGGGCGTCCGGTCCGGCCCGGCAGGGGCCCCTCTCACCCGACCTCCGATCGGCCCCGCACCGGATGCTCGCATAAGCTGCCCGCCGGGGTTTCTTTTCACTTTTCGCCCGCAAGCTTCGGCTGTAGGAGTCGAACCCGCCTTCGACGGCCTCGCGCAGCCCCGCCCGCGTGGCATGACTCCGCACCGGGATCTCCTGGTACTTGACCTGGCGGAAGACCGGCTCGATTTCGTTCAGCTCCGGGCTGTACGGCGGCAGGAAGTACAGGTAGATCCCCGCCGCCGCCAGACCCGCCCGCGCCCGCCTCACGACCCCGCTGGTGTGCAGGCTGGCGTTGTCCAGGACCACCACCCGCGGCACCTTCGACCATGGCAGCGACCGCACGAATGCCAGGAAATCGTACGAGTCCCACGTCCGCTCCGCGGTGAAGACATCCAGCCGCGGCCGCCCGCCGTAGGGGCGGTAGGCGGCCATCGCGTTGACCCGCCGCCCCTGCGGGGCCTCGGACTTGACCCGCTTCCGCTGCCGAGGCAGCGCCCAGGTGTAGGCCGTCGGGAGCGTCGGCGCGAACCCGCACTGGTCGAGGTAGTAGAGCTTGATCCGGCCGGCCCGGGCCTTGTGCTTCAGGTTGAGCAGCACCCGCTTGGCCCGCGCGACCCTGGCCGGGTCCTGCTTGTGCCGCAGCCAGCCGGCGGTCCGGCCCCAGCGCGCCCGGAGCAGCCCGAGGTAGCGGCGGATTTGTGCGGGCTCAGCGCGATCCCGCGGGGGACGAGCGCCTGGCTGAGCTGGCGGCTGGTCCAGGTGCGGTCGTCGCCGAGCAGGGCCCGCAGCGCCCCGGTCACCTCGCGGCGTCGGGCGTCGTCGAGTGGCGGCCCGGTGCGGCGGGGGAACAGCGCGGCGATGCCGCGGCCGAGGAAGTCCTTGAGCACGGCGCGGACGGTGTGCCCGCAGTAGCCGAGGTGGTCGACGATCCGAGGCGCCGCCCACCCGGCGTCGGCGAGGCAGACCATCTCCAGGCGGTCCCGCGCCCGGGGCGGTAGGTCGGCCCGGCGAAGGGTTTGCAGCTCATCGCGGGTGGCGTCATCGAGGTGGATGCGGATCATACCGGAATTGTAGGGGAACCTCGGCCACACGCTTAGGAACGCTTCGTCAGCCATTTCCTCGGTCACGCCCCCCGCAGTCTGGCCGACAGGCACTACGCCACCCCCAGCTTAGACTGTTCGACACGATCATCGGTTGGCCAGATGACCAGTAAGGCCCCTCCGTAAGCGGGCGGAACCTCTGACCACCTCTTGTCTCTTGTGTTATGACCAAGGCACCCCGGTAGGTGCCTTTTTTCTTTTCCTACGCCAGCCCCGAAACCGTATCTTCCCAAAAACCAGGTGTCCAACATGGACTCATAAATCACCACTTCCGCCAACGTCATGGCTAGGCGTCCGGGATCATAGATTCTGCCCCGGTCCAACGGAACAAATCCAAAAATATTGTTTGGTGGATTCTATATTTCTTCATCGGCAGCCGGGGATATCCTCCGACGCCTCGACAAACGCCTAGCAAGGGGAGACATGCCTAGGCCCAAGAAAAAAGCGAGCGAGGATCCCAACGGTCCTGAGATGCTCAACGTTGACCAAGTCGCCGCGATCCTAGGAGTCAGCCGACGTCAAGTTGAACGACTGCTGGGCACCGGCTGCATCCCCGGTTCCAAGAAGTTCAGGTGGGCACGACGTGTCCATGAGCCGACTCTCAGAGCGTGGATCGCTGCCGGCTGTCCCGGCACCAGGGGATTGCCTAAGACCAAGAAAGCCAAGGACTCTAGCATCAAAAAAGAGGAGCACGACGATGGCCAAGACATCGACTGAGAAGCGCGCGAAGCCCGAGAGAGTTTGGTTGCTGCTCGACTATCTGGGCCTCGGCCGTTCCAAGGCCACGTCCTCCAGCGAGGACATCCCGATCACAGCGGCTCCCGACGACAAGACTGCAATCGGGAACCCGTCGGCCATCCAAGCAAGCAATCACACCTCGCCGATCAAAGCCAAGGTGTTCCTCGGCCCCGACGGTCGCCTGGCAGTGGTCAAGCAATCCGGGCCCACCTGAGGCCCGATGGTCAAGTAATTCGGGCCCACCGTAGCCCCCTCCTCCGTAGGGTGGATTCCTTCGGGATCTCCCACCCCCGCGGAGGCAAGGACATGCGTACGGTGGACGACTACGCCAAATATCGCACGGCGCACCGCGATGGCATGACCATCCGGCAGATCGCCCGCTCCTTTCACGTCTCGCGTCGCAAGGTCCGCGAGGCATTGACCCTCCCCGAGCCCAAGCCCTACACCCGCACCAAGCCGCCCCCGGCCCCGGTGCTCGGGCCTTTCCAGGCGGTCATCGATCAGGTCCTCCGCGACGACCGCGACGCACCGCCCAAGCAGCGGCACACCGCCGCCCAACTCTTCCGGCGGCTGCAGGACGAGCACGAGTATCCCGGCTCCTACCCCACGGTCCGGCGCTACGTCGCCGACCACCGCCGACGCTCGCGGGCCACGTTCATCCCGCTGGCCCACCCGCCGGGCAGCCGCCTTGAGGCCGACTTCGGGCACATCCACGTCGACTTCCCTGAAGGCAGGCGCCTGGTCCCCTTCCTGGTGACCGTCTGGGCCTACTCCAACGCCCCCTTCGTCCTCGCCCTGCCGACTGAGCGTACCGAGGCCGTCCTCGACGGCATGGTCCGCGCCCTGGAGTTCTTCGCCGCCGTGCCCCGCGAGGTCTGGTGGGACAACCCCAGGACGGTCGCCACCCTGATCCTCCGCGGCCGGCAGCGCCTCCTTCACCCCCGCTACGCCGCGCTGGCCAGCCACTACACCTTCGAGGCCAAGTTCTGCATGCCCGCCCAGGCCCACGAGAAGCCCGACGTCGAGAGCGGGGTGCGCGCCGTGCAGCGCCGGTTCGCCACCCCCGTGCCCCGGGTCGCCGGGATCGGCGATTTGAACGAACACATGAGGGCCCGATGCCTCGACGAGCTGAGGCGGACCGTCCGGTCGGCCTCCGGGGCGTTCGTCATCGGTGACCGGTTCGCCGAGGAGGTCGCCGCCGCCGCGCGGTTGCCGCAGCGGGCGTTCGACCCCTGCGTCGAGCGCCCGGCCGTCGTCGACAAGTACCAGACGGTGGCGTTCGATGCCAACCGCTACAGCGTGCCGCGGCCCTGGGCGTTCCGGCCCGTGACGGTCAAGGGCTACGTCGATCGGGTCGCCGTGGTGGCCGGCGGCCAAGTCGTGGCCGAGCACCCGCGGTGTTACGACCACTCCCAGCAGATCCTCGACCCGCTGCACTTCCTGGCGACGCTGGAGCGCCGCCCGGCGGCCCTGGATCACGCGCCGGTGTACCGCGACTGGCGGCCGGCGGCGGCGCTGGCCGCCTTGCGCCGCGAGTTGGAGGGCAGGCACGGGGCGCAGGCCGGGGCGCGGCAGTTCATCCGGGTCCTGCAACTACTCGCCGAACACCCGCAGTCGCGGATCGAGCGGGCGATCGAGGCGTGCCGAGCGGGGCACGCCGTGTCGGCGGAAGCGATCGTCCAGCGGACGCGGGCCCTGGCGGCGGCCGAGGCAGGGCGGCAAAATGTCATCGAATTTTCATGTGAAATTCCGAACCTGCCTCAGGTCTCGGTACCGCCTCCCGACCTGTCGCGGTTCAACCGCCTGCTCGGCGGTGAGGCGTCGGCCGTCGCGAATATCGAAACATGAGGGCGCGTCGCCTGCTCATGTCCGGGCGCCGCGTCGGGCCCGGCCCCAACCCCGGATCTCCTGGAAAGGAGCGACCGTCATGAGTGACCCGGTGACCGAACTGGTGAAGGCCCACCTGAAGCAGCTCCGGCTGCCGGCGATGGCCCGCGAGCTGGAGCGGCTGTCGCGCGAGGCGGCGGCCTCGGATCGGAATTATGAACAGTTCCTGCTCCGACTGGCCGAGGCCGAGCTTGCCGCCCGCTCCGCCAACGCGCTGGAGGGGCGGATCAAGAACGCGGCGTTCCCGGTGGCCAAGGACTTCGACACCTACGCCTTCAGCGTGATGCCCGCGCTGTCCAAGCCGAAGCTCCTGGAGCTGGCGCTCTGCGAATGGATTGATCAGAAGTTCAATTGCTGCTTCGTCGGCACCACCGGGACCGGGAAGACGCACCTCGCCACCGGATTGGGGCTGGCCGCCTGTCGCCGGGGACTGCGGGTGCGGTTCTTCACGGCGGCGTCCCTGGTCAGCAAGCTGGAGCAGGCGCAGAAGCAGTACACCCTGGACAAGTTCCTGGGGCAGCTCGACCGGGCGGAGCTGCTGATCTGCGACGAGCTGGGGTACGTGTCGTTCAGCCGCAACGGGGTGGAGCTGCTGTTCCGACTCCTGACGGACCGGTACGAGCGGTCGAGCGTGCTGATCACGAGCAACCTGGCGTTCGCCGACTGGCGCAGGTGTTCCAGGGGGAGCGGATGACCGCGGCACTCCTCGACAGGATCACCCACAGGTGCCACATCTTCGAGATGAACGGGGAGAGCTACCGATTCCGGGAGTCGATGAAGGCCAAGAAAGGCCGGAAGACGGGGTGAGCTTGGCCTGGCCACGAGTTCAGGAGGCGCGATGAGGAGAGACTGTCCACACGGTCAGTTGTCGGCTATGTTGAAGTGACCCAGGTGGGCCCGGATTGCTTGACCAGGTGGGCCCGGATTGCTTGACCACTGCCAGTCGCCCGATGATCGTCAACGCCGATCTAAAGCAACCCGTCCTCGTCCGCTCCGAGCGGTTCATGGACTACCTCTACTATTTGTATGAGTTCAAGCTCGGACGCCATGACATCCCCTCAGCCTCCGCCCTCCGGGCTCTGCAGAGGGTCATCGCAGGCAAGGCCCTGAAGTCGGGCTCCAACAAGGAAGAAGGTGTCAGCACCGACCCCCTCCTCGACGTCCTCCTGGCCGTGCTGGAGACGGCGTTCCTCCGAGAGGACAGTCTCAAGCTGAAACTCCCCGTCCTGGCCGACCGGCTCAACATCAATGCGGCGGACGCCGGTTATAACCCTGCCGATCTGCCCTCGGGCACGGCGGAACTCAGCAAGCAGATCCGCGACCGGATGGAGGCCCTTCAGATCCGGGGGATCGGGGTTAAGTTCACCCGCGACAATACCTCCAGGTACGTGGAATTCGAGAACCTCAAGAAGAAGGAGGGCGACAAACCCGGCGGATCACGGCCGAACCAGCAAGGTGCCCAGCCCAAAGGAACGCCGCCGAACCCGTCCGCTCTGCAGGCTATCGAACAGGAGACTCCCAAGCCCAACGGATCGCCGAGTCCAGCCCCCCGACAGGACACGGAGGCGGAGCCTTCACACCCTTCAACAGCCGAATCGCTCACACAGCAGAGACCTGAGGAGGAGTTGGTGGCGTGACAGGGTGACAGGGTGACAGGGTCCCTCAACACGGCTCCCGCTGTCACTACGGGCCCGGCAACGACGTCCATCCTGGAAGATGACCTCCAAGCGTCGAGGGGGGCTGCCCTCCCCCGACGCTTTTTCTTTTTCAAGGGGAGGGTGTTCAAACGGGTCGGATCGGTTCCGAGGGCAAAAGCAGAGGTCTAACTCAGATAACGACATCTATCAAGATAACCGAGATATCGGGTTTCGGTTGGCCGGAGTAGAGGGGGTAATCAAGTCACCTCGACAAGGCTAACCGATGTCTGATGTCGCCAGCATTGCCAAGGCCATCAACCCCGGACAACTCGAAGGGCACCCTGAGGCCAACCAACTGCCCAAGACTCGCGGCGGTAAGGTAAAGCATCGCCTTGCCTTCGAGGAAAAGCTTTTCATCCTCGACCCGACATCCCCGGCGGATGTCACCCTGGAACGCCTCATGGCGTTCATGAATCTCTTCGCCTTTCGGACCACCGGGGGAATCATCACCCGGGCTGGTGGTGGCCACCGAGATTGGGTCGCCCTCAAAGCTCCCATCTCTCCCGAACAGGTGGCTCGTCACCTTCTGGCCGATCGCCTCCTACCCGTCTTCCGTCCCCAATGGGTCGGCTCCCGCAGCCCCTCGACGAGCAAGCTCATAATCATCGACGTCGATCCCGATCGCCCACCCGACCCGATCCTCTCGGTAGACGGCCTCAAGGAGATCCTGGCATTCGGCTACAGCGACTTTGATGCATTCACCAAAGACCGACAGGCCGCCCAGGAGCGTGCTCAGCACAGGAGACCTTTCCCCGACCGTTGCAGCTTTGTCGAAGACGCCTTCCGCCGGCTAGGCCCCGACCCCGACGATCCACTCCAGGTGCAGAAGCAGCCGACCCCATCGGGCGGCCTCCATTACATCGCCTGCCTCGATCGCCCCTGTTTTTTCTATCAGATCCACGACCTCCTCATTCAAGCCGGTCTCCATCACGTCCCCGGTCAGATCGAGTTCTTCCCCTCGCAGAACAGGGCACTCCGGCTCCCCTTCGGTCACGTTCCCGGCCAGCCCCACGATCCCCGTGCCTGGATCAGGTTCACCGAAGACTACCTGGCAGGTCGCATCCGTCGTCACTCCCTGGATGCCATGTACAACCGGTTGATGACATGCCTTCCACCGACACCGACCACGGTGACAGTTCGCGGTCCTCTCGCCTCATCAGAGAGATCCCGGCAGGCACAACCTGCCCCCATCAGTCGGGCTAACCTGGGCCTCCCAAGGGGCCGTCGCAATGAACCAACGACGCCCAATCTGACGGCTACCCTTCGACAATCCGAAATCGACCGCTACCTCCACCTGGTGAACAAGGGCATCACGTCCTTCGAGGAGGCGGAAGAGTTGTTCGCCCTGGGCATCCACGTTCCCGGCACAAGGACCGCAGCCCTCAAGCATCTGGCCGCCCACTTCATCTGGATCAAACACCAGTCCGCCGAGGAGGCCGCGGACACCTTGATCCTTTGGGCCATGGACCCCCGCCACCAGAGCAAGGACATCCAGGCCGACCTGACTGACGGCACCGAGAAGGTGAAGGATCATATCGTCTGCATGTGCCGCTGGTACGTTCGTAACAGGAAATCGGCCACCCCAGCCGACGGGCCGGAAGTCGATCCTCGGGCACGCTTCGCCCCTGCCGAGTTGGTCATCCTCCTGCCCGTCATCCAGTCCATGCCGATGTCGGAACGTACCGACCAGGCCCATTTCTTCCTGAATCTCCTGGCCTTCGCCAAGCAGCACGGTCATGCCCAGGATCACGGTTCGGGGTGGGAGGTCGCCGTCGCCATCAACGCCGTTGTTCGCAAGTGGCCGGGCTGCCGGGGCAAAGATAAGTACAAGATCCGGATGGACAGGGCCAAGGACTCCGGCCTGCTGACCATGATCAAGGAGAAATGGCAGAGGCCTGGGGGCAACGGCCGTGCCCGCACCTACTTCCTGTCGATCCCATGCGTCGATCAGTCCGATTGGACAATCAGCTACCGTGATGCCCTGGCCCGACTCGCCGATCCCAAAGGCCATCTCGAAGACGTCGTCCACCCTACCGACACTGACGAAGCCATGCCACGGAGTTCTGCTAATGAACAGCCCCACAAGTCCATCGGAACCCCGATCCCCCACCCCCACGAAGATCCCGACCCGCGATCTGTTCATCCGGGGGGTACCGGAGGATGTGTGGGATCACGTCCACCACAACGCCCTCCGCAGCCGGCTCCGATTGAAGAATTTTCTCATCGAGCTGATGAGGCAGTCCCAGCCATTCCCGCGGCCGTCGTCCCAGGTCCCGACAAAAAGGACGCCAGAGGAACCGGGGTCGTAATGTCCCCGGAACATTCCCCTCTTGAGGGCGACTCCACAGAGCGGATCACAGACCGGTCCCTCCTCGAATTGCCCCCGCGGATAAAGGTGTTCCTGTCGAAGCCCTCGGGAGAACTGACACACAAGCAGAGACGGATCCTCCAGGACTTCATTTCCCGGTCCAGGCTCAGGGGGTCAGACATCCCGAACGAGGTCGTTGTCAGCCTCAAGCGAGAAGTCGAAACCCATGAAGCAAAGTGCACGAGATACGAAGACGCCATCCGTCCCTGCAAGTCCCCTCGAACGCGGACTTGAAAAACCACCGACGAGACCGATCCAAGCGATCCTCGGGCGTGCCAAGCACCTCGGATATCTCAAGGTCCGGAAGCCCACCGGACCGATCGTCACGGCCTACCAGTCATGGTGCCACCGGCACGGCAGGCCTATGATCCTGCTCTACCCATACCGAAGCATGTCGGCAGCGATCATCTACCGCCTCCCTGAACCCCAGAAGGCCCTGACGCCTTGGGCTGTCGATCTGATCCGCCGACGCATTCAGTCCAGCCTCTCTCCGGGCCAAGAAAGCCGCCAGATCATCTGCCGCGGCGGAGGGGAGATCGTCGGGTTAGACCCCATAAAGGCCGAAGCCGTTGCCTTCTGGATTGCGGATTACGCCCTGATTGCCGCCCAATAGGGGGCACACTGTTCGTTATATTAACTGGGAAACGTAAACGTATTGTACTTTCTTGTGGACGTAGGACACAAGAATTCTCTCTTCCCAGACCCATTCGAGGCCTTTCAAAGGCCCGGCAAAGTAGACGGCGGGTAAAAAGGTGGCGGAGCGAAGCTTCTATCCGATCCCTCGACATACCAGCGATCCTGTGGTCGCTTTGGGCGGTCTGTTCCTCAAAGCGGCCCTTGTCTGAGCCGGCAGGCCTGACCGGCCCATCAAACCTCCGGCATCGTCCTCGACATACATCCTCCCCGGCCATGAGGGTCAACGAAAGGCACGGCGGCTTAACCCCCTGGATGGTCCACTCCTCGTTGATGCTTCGATGCCCACCCCCCGCCTCGGCTTCCGAGACCATTCCCAACCAACCCCGGGATTCCCCGATGCCCCGAACTTTCTGGACCCCCGCCCGGGATGAACTCCTCCGGACCAACTACCCCGTCCTGGGTCCCACCCCGACCGCCTCCCTCCTGGGCACCACCTGCCGCTCCGTCGTCAACCGGGCCCACCGCCTGAACCTGAAAGCCCCCTATCCCAAGGACCGGGCCAAGCCCACCTTCCCGCCCAGATCCTGGTCCCCCGCCGAGAAGCTCCTCGCCCAGGCCCTCCTCGACCTCTTCCGGTCATCCTGACCGCAATAGCCTACTCCTCCTGGAGCTTTCCACTACACATTCTTCGCTGCCGACGGTCCCTGACTGTCCCCTCAACCTCCCTCCCCAGAATCCGAAGCCCTGTATCCGCCCAGCCCAAGCCGCCTCCTTCAGCGAACAGGCTAGCCCGTAGGTGACCTTGGCACCAGGCAGAAGTCCGAATTCAATTTGGGTATCGGGTGATGCCGGGATCATCGAAGATGCCCCCGGATTCTTGATTTTCCCCGGCAGTTATCCCCATTCGCTCGGGGTATCTGGATGGTGAAGCCGATCAATCCCCGGATTCCTGGAGAAGTCCCATGCCCGACGTCCCCAGACCCCAGCCCCCCAACAAGTCAACAATAGCTGTCCTGAAGGGCGGCTCCGATTACGTGGCCTGGTTCAAACGGCTCCAGGACCAGACCCGGCTCCCCGCCGCCCTCCTCCTGGACGCCGCCTTGGTGACCTACGCCAAGTCCATCGGCTTCGACGAGCCACCCCCGCGATGACCCCCGCTCTCGCGGCCGACGTCCAGATTCCCATGCACACTACATCTACATTTCGGAGTCCAACAATGAATCAGATTCAAGCCGATGACAACCGCCTTGATCCATCCCTCCTCGGGGAGTACTGGGAAGCTCTCAAGGCCGTCAGGTCCCTCAGGGGCCAGGCCTGCCGTTGGAAAGATGTGATCGATACGGGGGACATCCCCGGACTCTACGTCTTCCTCGACGAGGCCGAACGTAGCCTCGATCCCTTCCTCGACGTTCTGGATCGGATGATCCGCAAGGAGACTCCCGATGACCTGTCGACCCTCGGGCCGCTCCCCCCGATCCTCGGATCCATCGACTCCTACCGCAAGCTCCTCCTCCGCCAGGCCAGGCGACGGTTGCAATCCATGATCAACCAGGAGGAGGCCTGGCAGGTTCCATTGTGCGAAGATGAAGATACCGATCGGTTTGCGGACGTTATCATCCGATGGTATTACCAAACCCTACGAACCTTCCCTAGGGCACTACTTGGTGACATAGAAACCGAACAGCAAGACCACGTCCCCAACGAGGACCCGGAGAAGCTGCTCAGGGCGACGCGCTGGCTCCTAGACGAATTGGTGCAGTCGGAGACCGGGTACAAGGACGATTATCTATATACGATGATGGGGATCGATGCCCCGGAGACCGCGTCCTCACGGCAGGAGAGACATGGAGTAGCGGCGAGAGCCCAGGTCATCCTGAGCGAGGCCGGAGGTCTTCCCGAGGGCAGCCTTCGCGAGTATGCCTATCTCACGGGAAAGTGGGAAGAGATCAGGGCCATGTGCCGTACACTCCGGGGATTCCAGGATGCCGTAATCGGCAGAGCCCGTCAGGAACTGGCGTCGATAGAAGAGCAGCTCGAACGGCTCTCGGTCGGACAGACCGAGCCCAACGAATCAACTACTGACGCCGACGTCCTTGCGTCAGGGGTTGA
This sequence comes from uncultured Planctomycetaceae bacterium, assembly GCA_963708145.1. Classification (GTDB taxonomy): domain Bacteria; phylum Planctomycetota; class Planctomycetia; order Isosphaerales; family Isosphaeraceae. The sequence goes on from OY970189.1 coordinate 4,109,735, forward strand.
TCCCCCATCCCCGGGTCGGGACACCATCGGGCAGACGGCCCAGCCGGAGAGCTAACAACCCCGGAGGGGTCCACGGCTTCAGCCAGAGAATGGGGCCGGAATATTCATCTCTCCTCGCCGGCCCCCCCCACCCCCCTCTTCAGCGGCACTCTCCTCGCGGACGATCAGTGCTATCTGCCCGGCCTCTGGCCCAACCAGCCCCTCAAGAGACACCGCCTAACGCAGTCTCCCTTCGGGACCCCGACGGTCCCGCCCTCCTACCTGGCATGCCCGGCTCGGTCATCGTCCGCGATTTCGTATATTCGTTCAGTCCAACCACCCTGATCCAACGTCTCGGACACCCAAGTACGATCCGGGTCGTCCAAAAGCACGACCCAAAGGACCATCCCGAACATCCTCCTGACCGGCTCACCGAACTCAGCCCTCCACTTTTTCGCACCCTTCGAGCGCCTAAGGACGGCAGAGCACGCCCTGCTGCTATTGATCCGGACCTCGTGGGGCGGGAGAAAATCACACACCAAATCAACATATTCCTTTGTAGCGGCCACCATCGAAGCCAGGATTCCCGGCACTCTTCTCTCAACGTCTCGGTAATAACCCCAGTGCTCGACATGGGGAATCCGATTCTCTGCTCCTTTGATCATGATCTTCAACTTTCTAGAAAATCGTGTGCGAAGTTCTGGTTCCATCAAATCGAGCCGATGCCGTTATTCGGGGTGGCCGAGGCCACTCCTCGTCCCTCATGGTTCCCCGAAAGCGTCTACCATGCTACCGGGAACAACTCGGGGAGAGACTCAGTCCCGTCAAAGCTCGCTCTCCTGCAGGTCAAAGCGAATTTCGTATCGGGCTAGCATCATCATCCCTTGAAAAACTTGGGCCGACATCCCCCATCAGACTTCCCGTGGTCTTGGGCGGCTCCCTCGGCCTCGAAGCTCGGGGATCGGGACTTGGGCCGGTGCTCCAAAGCAAGTAGTTCTGAAGCGGACCCCAGCATCCCTTGCGGTCCTTCTCGCCCGACCAATCGCCTCACCTCCATTCAAGACGAGCCCGTCTGACGGACATCCTCGGGGTCCGGCCGCCACTGCATCAGGTCTCCTGGCTGGCACTGGAAATAACCGCACAGGGCGTCAATCGTGCGCGTCGTCGTCACGTACCCCACCTTGGTTCGCATGTTGCTCAGCACCGACACGCTGACCCCCGTTGCACCCTCGATCTCGGTGAACGACGGCCGCCTCCCCGTGCGGTCCCGCACCTCGTCCAGTCTCTCGTCGATCCTGTACCTGATCATTCCGCACTCCTGAATGTTCGCCATCTGAAATTTAGGCTGATAGGCGAAATCTCGGTTGACGAGCGGACTAGATCGGCGTATTGTTCCTCGCGGCTCGCCCAATACGCGAAATTATGAACTCTGGACGAGAAGTCGTCCAGCGAGGGCTGGACCGACTCCCCATTCCACCCCGACTTACCCCCGGGGTCGGTGACGGCTTGCCCTCGCTGGCCGGTCAGGGGGAACGGGCGTCCTGTCCCCCTGCCATGGCCGGGTTCCTACGGGCCGATCACCGCACGGGGCCTTCCACCTGAGGAGTTCCAGATGAGCCACGCCAGGAAGAAGTCAGATCCTCGCTATCTCTACACGGTCAGGCCTTGCATCGTCCAAGGCAGCGTCCGCCAGGTCATTTGTCGCCATCCTATCGTCGGCGAGGAGCCGACCCGCTATCTGGTCGATCCGGTCTATGCCCAGGAGGTGGATGGGAGGGACGTCCTCTACCCACCGGAGTACGCGGACCGTACCGAGCTCAACGCTCGTGGATTCACGGCCGGGACGGATGCCGATGGGAACAAGACGTCGAACATTTATTGCCGCAGCAGGAGAGCAACGCGTGCGGCCACCTCGTGGCTGAGAGAGAAGATCCGCGAGTCGCTGGGGCGGCCAGAGCCCACGAGGTATCCCGACGACTTCGCACCGGACGACGTCAAGGTGGCCCACTACGCCGAGGTCGTCCGCGGCCACCTGGCAAAGCTGTCCCAAGCCCACCGGGGCGTCTGGGACCTGGAAGACGGCACCCTCGTCGTCTTCGGCAACGACGCCTCCCCCGAAGATCGTCGGTTCGAGCACGAGGTGGACATGTTCCGCCGTCGGTTGGCTGAGGCACGTCTGGCCGAGGAACTCGGCTACGCCGTCAGCCAGGACGGTGAGAGCTGGGCCATGCTGGTCCGCAGCCCGGACGGCGACCTCCCCGACGAGACATACACCGACCTCCTGACGACGATGCTCTGGGAGGCCTGGTTCGACGCCTGCCAGATCGCCTCGCTATGAATCCCTCACGGGTCGGCGTCCGGGTACACATCCGCCTGGGACCATTCAGCGTCGTCCGAGTCCGGAGAATGACTGGGAGATCGTCATCGACCGCTGAATCCAACGGATCCTTGCCGACATGGACGCGGACCGCAAGGATGATTGAAATCGATGGAGGCACTGGAGTCCGGTTTGGCCTCCCGGGCCTCCACTCGTGCTCATCCGAACCACTGGTTGGCGGATCGCTTCCCCGGCCGCGACCTTGGACCGGCCTGCAGAGCACCGAAGGGATTGTTCGGCACGGGCCGATCCCGATCATCTCGTCCAAAGTTCAAACGGTCCGGACGGGCTATCCGACGAGAGCTTTCGAAGTTCAGGCCGCCAAATACGGGGCCCAGAAACCATTATGTCGGTCCTCGACGACCACCCCTCGTCAAACCCAAGCCTCCGGGAGCATCGACCATGAAACCGTGGGGAATTCGGAAGATGTCGGGGTGAGGTCGGAGGGGTACCCCGGATAGAGACCGTTCCCTGTGCATTCGAGATCGACGATTCGCCCGGCCTACAACATCGGTCGCTGAACTGCCCCGTCACGGCGGTCACGGTCCCCATTCGAAAGCCATGCTCCGGTCGATCCCGGGTCATCCATCGCCATCATCTGGCGTGATGCATGCTAACCTCGCCGGTCCCCGGGATGTCCAAACTCTGCCGCCCCGACTGGATTTCACCCTGTGCCAGCCTGTGCATCCGGCTGTCGCCGCGGGTACGAGGAGCAGCTCGCTCCACCATGCCGGAGGCCCCCTGAGGCTCATCGCCCGAGAAGGAGCTACCATCGAGGCCATCTCAAATGATTCCTGGCACAATCTACCGGCCAGCCAATAATCCCCAGCAACGCCCGCGGCGGTCGGCGGGGGTACTCCTGGTGTCTGAGACACCAACGGAGGCTCCATGAAGACCCTCGCCCAGCTCAAAGCCGAATGCTCCGCCCTGGGGCTGACCATTCACTACGACCGGGGACGACCTAGTAAGGAGCCCTATTTCGCCGCCCTGAGGGACCATCACTGGCGAATGCACCACCCCTGGCAGTGGTCAAGCAATCCGGGCCCACCTGGTCAAGCAATCCGGGCCCACCTGGGTCACTTCAACATAGCCGACAACTGACCGTGTGGACAGTCTCTCCTCATCGCGCCTCCTGAACTCGTGGCCAGGCCAAGCTCACCCCGTCTTCCGGCCTTTCTTGGCCTTCATCGACTCCCGGAATCGGTAGCTCTCCCCGTTCATCTCGAAGATGTGGCACCTGTGGGTGATCCTGTCGAGGAGTGCCGCGGTCATCCGCTCCCCCTGGAACACCTGCGCCCAGTCGGCGAACGCCAGGTTGCTCGTGATCAGCACGCTCGACCGCTCGTACCGGTCCGTCAGGAGTCGGAACAGCAGCTCCACCCCGTTGCGGCTGAACGACACGTACCCCAGCTCGTCGCAGATCAGCAGCTCCGCCCGGTCGAGCTGCCCCAGGAACTTGTCCAGGGTGTACTGCTTCTGCGCCTGCTCCAGCTTGCTGACCAGGGACGCCGCCGTGAAGAACCGCACCCGCAGTCCCCGGCGACAGGCGGCCAGCCCCAATCCGGTGGCGAGGTGCGTCTTCCCGGTCCCGGTGGTGCCGACGAAGCAGCAATTGAACTTCTGATCAATCCATTCGCAGAGCGCCAGCTCCAGGAGCTTCGGCTTGGACAGCGCGGGCATCACGCTGAAGGCGTAGGTGTCGAAGTCCTTGGCCACCGGGAACGCCGCGTTCTTGATCCGCCCCTCCAGCGCGTTGGCGGAGCGGGCGGCAAGCTCGGCCTCGGCCAGTCGGAGCAGGAACTGTTCATAATTCCGATCCGAGGCCGCCGCCTCGCGCGACAGCCGCTCCAGCTCGCGGGCCATCGCCGGCAGCCGGAGCTGCTTCAGGTGGGCCTTCACCAGTTCGGTCACCGGGTCACTCATGACGGTCGCTCCTTTCCAGGAGATCCGGGGTTGGGGCCGGGCCCGACGCGGCGCCCGGACATGAGCAGGCGACGCGCCCTCATGTTTCGATATTCGCGACGGCCGACGCCTCACCGCCGAGCAGGCGGTTGAACCGCGACAGGTCGGGAGGCGGTACCGAGACCTGAGGCAGGTTCGGAATTTCACATGAAAATTCGATGACATTTTGCCGCCCTGCCTCGGCCGCCGCCAGGGCCCGCGTCCGCTGGACGATCGCTTCCGCCGACACGGCGTGCCCCGCTCGGCACGCCTCGATCGCCCGCTCGATCCGCGACTGCGGGTGTTCGGCGAGTAGTTGCAGGACCCGGATGAACTGCCGCGCCCCGGCCTGCGCCCCGTGCCTGCCCTCCAACTCGCGGCGCAAGGCGGCCAGCGCCGCCGCCGGCCGCCAGTCGCGGTACACCGGCGCGTGATCCAGGGCCGCCGGGCGGCGCTCCAGCGTCGCCAGGAAGTGCAGCGGGTCGAGGATCTGCTGGGAGTGGTCGTAACACCGCGGGTGCTCGGCCACGACTTGGCCGCCGGCCACCACGGCGACCCGATCGACGTAGCCCTTGACCGTCACGGGCCGGAACGCCCAGGGCCGCGGCACGCTGTAGCGGTTGGCATCGAACGCCACCGTCTGGTACTTGTCGACGACGGCCGGGCGCTCGACGCAGGGGTCGAACGCCCGCTGCGGCAACCGCGCGGCGGCGGCGACCTCCTCGGCGAACCGGTCACCGATGACGAACGCCCCGGAGGCCGACCGGACGGTCCGCCTCAGCTCGTCGAGGCATCGGGCCCTCATGTGTTCGTTCAAATCGCCGATCCCGGCGACCCGGGGCACGGGGGTGGCGAACCGGCGCTGCACGGCGCGCACCCCGCTCTCGACGTCGGGCTTCTCGTGGGCCTGGGCGGGCATGCAGAACTTGGCCTCGAAGGTGTAGTGGCTGGCCAGCGCGGCGTAGCGGGGGTGAAGGAGGCGCTGCCGGCCGCGGAGGATCAGGGTGGCGACCGTCCTGGGGTTGTCCCACCAGACCTCGCGGGGCACGGCGGCGAAGAACTCCAGGGCGCGGACCATGCCGTCGAGGACGGCCTCGGTACGCTCAGTCGGCAGGGCGAGGACGAAGGGGGCGTTGGAGTAGGCCCAGACGGTCACCAGGAAGGGGACCAGGCGCCTGCCTTCAGGGAAGTCGACGTGGATGTGCCCGAAGTCGGCCTCAAGGCGGCTGCCCGGCGGGTGGGCCAGCGGGATGAACGTGGCCCGCGAGCGTCGGCGGTGGTCGGCGACGTAGCGCCGGACCGTGGGGTAGGAGCCGGGATACTCGTGCTCGTCCTGCAGCCGCCGGAAGAGTTGGGCGGCGGTGTGCCGCTGCTTGGGCGGTGCGTCGCGGTCGTCGCGGAGGACCTGATCGATGACCGCCTGGAAAGGCCCGAGCACCGGGGCCGGGGGCGGCTTGGTGCGGGTGTAGGGCTTGGGCTCGGGGAGGGTCAATGCCTCGCGGACCTTGCGACGCGAGACGTGAAAGGAGCGGGCGATCTGCCGGATGGTCATGCCATCGCGGTGCGCCGTGCGATATTTGGCGTAGTCGTCCACCGTACGCATGTCCTTGCCTCCGCGGGGGTGGGAGATCCCGAAGGAATCCACCCTACGGAGGAGGGGGCTACGGTGGGCCCGAATTACTTGACCATCGGGCCTCAGGTGGGCCCGGATTGCTTGACCACTGCCAACCCCGACGAGTCCCTCCCGCCCCAGATCCAGCCCATGCTCCTGGGCAACTGGGCCGACCTGGACCCCGAAGCAGCCCGACAGATCGAGCACGGGCCCGGCTGGGTCGTCCAGCCCAAGCTCGACGGGGTCCGGGCCCTGCTGCACGTGGAGGGCACCCGGGTCCGCATCACCAGCCGCTGCGTCAGCGAGGTCACCTACCGCCTGGGCGAGTTCCAGGACAACCTCCCCCACCTGACGGCCGGCCTATCCGCCCTCGTCGGCACGATCCTGGACGGTGAACTGGTCTTCCCCGGCCCCTCACTCGACACCGGCCGGACGATCGCCCGTCACCCCCTCCAGGCCGCCACGGCGATCCTGTCCACCAGCCCCGACCAGGCCCGCCGCCTCCAGGCCCGGCCGGAGCACCGCCTCCGGTTCCACGTCTTCGACATCCTCAAGTTCCGGGACTCCGACCTGACCCGACAGCCCCTCCGGGATCGCCTCGACTTCCTGGTTCAGGCCATCGCCGCCGCAGACAACCCGTACCTGGAGCCCGTCCCGACCTTCTCCATCGGCCGGATCGGCATCCACAGCCGCATCATCGAGGCCGGCGGGGAGGGCACGGTCTGGAAGAAACCTGATCAACCCTACGAACCGAGTCGTCGGGTGGGTCACTGGCTCAAACGGAAGCGGGAGACCACGATCGAGGCCTTCGTCACGGGCTCCAAGCCGGGGACCCCCGGTCGCGGGAACGAGAACCTGGTCGGGGCCCTGGAATTCAGCATTCGACACGCCGACGATTCCGTCCGGCCCGTCGCCTGGGTTTCCACCTGGACCGATTCCGAGAGGCAGGCCATGACCCAGCCCGACCGGATCAACTCCCCACGGTTGAACCCAGCCTACCTCGGTCGTCGTGCCCTGATCACCGGCCAGGACGAGGCGGCCAAATCAGGCCGGCTCCGCCACGCACGCCTCCTTCGGTGGCTTGTCTGACACGGTTTCAATCCTTGTTCTCGTGGAAGTAGCCCATCAACGTCTTGCTCGGGCACGGATACGGCATGATATGCTAAGTTTCAATCCTTGTTCTCGTGGAAGTAGCCCATCAACTCGTGGGCCCCAAGGTGATCTCGCTCGGCGAGGACGGGTTTCAATCCTTGTTCTCGTGGAAGTAGCCCATCAACGCCCAAGCTCTCCAAGCCGGGCGCCGAGCGCAAGTATGTTTCAATCCTTGTTCTCGTGGAAGTAGCCCATCAACCCTCGCCAGGGAGATCGAGGCCGCCCTCGCCGAGAATGCGTTTCAATCCTTGTTCTCGTGGAAGTAGCCCATCAACGGTCGAAGGTGATCTTGTAGTCGCCGTGGCCGATGTTGTTTCAATCCTTGTTCTCGTGGAAGTAGCCCATCAACACCACTATGCGGCCTCCGGCCACTGGCCGGAGGGGACGTTTCAATCCTTGTTCTCGTGGAAGTAGCCCATCAACACCGAATCGCACGCGATGTACGAGTGGTCGCTGAAGATGTTTCAATCCTTGTTCTCGTGGAAGTAGCCCATCAACATCGCCGCGCTGGTCGCGGCGGGGCCACCCCAACCTGTTTCAATCCTTGTTCTCGTGGAAGTAGCCCATCAACACCACTGCGTCGGGAAGGACCGGGTCGAGCTGGAGCGGTTTCAATCCTTGTTCTCGTGGAAGTAGCCCATCAACCCGCCGCCGCGCCCCTTTCCCCGGATGCCAAGACGGTGTTTCAATCCTTGTTCTCGTGGAAGTAGCCCATCAACGGCCGTGGTCGTGGAAGCCTCGCTCCCCGCGGTGATGTTTCAATCCTTGTTCTCGTGGAAGTAACCCATCAACCTTTGTTGATATAACCGACGACGCATACATACTGACTTTGTTTCAATCCTTGTTCTCGTGGAAGTAGCCCATCAACGTCCGCAAGGCTCGCCCCAAGCCGTGCCGGCCCCGGTGTTTCAATCCTTGTTCTCGTGGAAGTAGCCCATCAACGTGACGTTCCTCTGCGCCTGCCCAATAACACGGCGATGTTTCAATCCTTGTTCTCGTGGAAGTAGCCCATCAACGAGGAAGCCCGGCCCGCGGGAGGGCCGGCAGGTCGTGTTTCAATCCTTGTTCTCGTGGAAGTAGCCCATCAACAAGGAGCGGCAGGCCGCGCTCGACCGGCTCGGCAAGCTGTTTCAATCCTTGTTCTCGTGGAAGTAGCCCATCAACTCCGGGCGTGGCGCTGGTGGGAGGGCGCGCCGAGGAGTTTCAATCCTTGTTCTCGTGGAAGTAGCCCATCAACGACCGCCCCGTGCATGAGGCCGAGTGAGACGTCCGTGTTTCAATCCTTGTTCTCGTGGAAGTAGCCCATCAACCATGGGTACACTCAATCTCCCCAAATCCGGGCCCCAGTTTCAATCCTTGTTCTCGTGGAAGTAGCCCATCAACGAAGCCGAAAAGGGCGCGGTTAAGCCAGATGAGCTACGTTTCAATCCTTGTTCTCGTGGAAGTAGCCCATCAACGGCGCGGTCGTCTTCCTGTACGTCGCGCTCGTGCGCGGTTTCAATCCTTGTTCTCGTGGAAGTAGCCCATCAACCCGGGGACATGGCGACACCGAAGAAGACGACCGCCGGGTTTCAATCCTTGTTCTCGTGGAAGTAGCCCATCAACCAGTGGTTCCGGGCCGATGTCGAGCATGCGATGTGTTTGTTTCAATCCTTGTTCTCGTGGAAGTAGCCCATCAACGGAGGACCGCATCGGCGAGGGGAACCGCGGGCTGATGTTTCAATCCTTGTTCTCGTGGAAGTAGCCCATCAACTCTACAAGGAGCAGCATCTCCGCCCATTCCCGACGAAGTTTCAATCCTTGTTCTCGTGGAAGTAGCCCATCAACCGCGAGCGGCGGCGCCCCACCCCCACCCATCGGGTGATGTTTCAATCCTTGTTCTCGTGGAAGTAGCCCATCAACCATCTATTTCCACATCAAGTACGGGGCGGAGTGGCGGGGTTTCAATCCTTGTTCTCGTGGAAGTAGCCCATCAACCAATGGCCGGACGCGAAGTGATGCAGTATTGGGGGACTGTTTCAATCCTTGTTCTCGTGGAAGTAGCCCATCAACGAATTGGTCGTGGCGCTCAGGGCGGCCGTCGCCGAGGGTTTCAATCCTTGTTCTCGTGGAAGTAGCCCATCAACAGTACGGCGCCGCCCCAGGAGGCGGTCGCGCTGGCGTTTCAATCCTTGTTCTCGTGGAAGTAGCCCATCAACGCTCCCCGGCGGCTCGCGCGTGATCGGCGAGTATGCCGGGTTTCAATCCTTGTTCTCGTGGAAGTAGCCCATCAACGGATGGAGCCGCAGCAGTGCTGGCGGATCGTTACCGGGTTTCAATCCTTGTTCTCGTGGAAGTAGCCCATCAACCCGGGCCCGGCACCTCGCGCGCCGCGGCCTACTTCCGGTTTCAATCCTTGTTCTCGTGGAAGTAGCCCATCAACCGCAACTTCGGGTAGACCTCGTGCAGTCGCGCCTCGTTTCAATCCTTGTTCTCGTGGAAGTAGCCCATCAACCGTCGCCCACGGTGCGGCCTCGGCGTACCGGTGCAGCAGTTTCAATCCTTGTTCTCGTGGAAGTAGCCCATCAACGGGGTCGAGCGGGATCAGCGCCTCCACCGCCCAGAGGTTTCAATCCTTGTTCTCGTGGAAGTAGCCCATCAACCGCTCTATGGAGCCAAGTTGAGGCCCCATCGGATCTTTCGGCACGATCTTGGGAGGCTCTCGCGGACCATAATAACGCCTCCCGGGGCGGAACCAGGTCGTATTTCGACGGTCCCTCGCAAGTTTATTCGGCCGTAAGTGCCGGATCAAGAAGCTGGTTGCGTTGAGCGGACCTACTGGATGCAGATATTTCGGTAGCAGCAGTCGCGACAGCGAGCTTTCCAGGCGGTAGCTCGGGGGAACCTGCCGGTCTGGATCACCTCCAGGATCTCGCGGAGTATGACTTCGGCCTCGGAGAAGTCGGCGTCGCGGAATTCAATCGGCACCACCTTGGACTTGGAGCGAAGATAGCAGAGGAAACCACGGTGAACGGGGCGCTTGAACATCTCGCGGATCAGGAGGCCGTAGAGTACCGATTGCACCTTCTGGTTGTGGTAGACATGGCCGCGGTCCTCGGCGAACTTGTAGTCGAACGGGGCCATCGAGCCATCAGTCAGCGTGAGAACTTCGTCCACCGAGCCGCGGACGCCCAGGCGAGTCGAGGCCAGGGGGACATCGAACTGGCGCTGCACCACGCCGAGCTTCTTGCGGAGGTAAGTGGGGTTGATGCGCCGGCGCTCCTCGTGTGTCTGCCGCCCCTTCTGAACGAGCAGTCGGCGCTCCTGCCGCTCCGGGACCGCCAGCACGTACTCGAAATACGTGAAGCGAGGGCAGAACAGATGCTCCAGGACGTGCGTGACCGTCAGCGGGGGTAGAGGAGGCTCAGCAATGGGCAGTGGTTCAGATGTCGGCGGCATGGGCGGGTCAGAATACATGAGTTGCCTCGTCGTGGTTGTCCCCGGCGAGTAAGTGCGCCAGACCTGTCGATTTGCGGTAAATTCTGGGGTTGTCGAGGACCAGAGGCCACTCGGTATCATCGAGGGGATGAGCGATCTCAGTGGCACGGGTTTTCGGAACATCGACCAGGAACTGCCGCAATAGCGCGGACTGGAGCCGGCGTTCCTCGAAGCGCAGGCCGCGGCGGGCATCACGGTCGAGATAGCGTTCAAGAAGCTGTTCGGCCGTTTCCACCCCGAAAGCGCGAAGGCGTGGCTGGTACCGTTTCGGGAGGAATCGCTCGGCTCCGGGGACGAAGACATCGAGGCCGGGCAAGTCTTCCTGGAAAGGCTCTTTCTTGGCAAGTTCAGACCACTGGCCCATCGCGGCCTTCTCGAAGGATTGCAGTGATGTCGTGTGTGGATTGGCCTTCCAGCATTCTCGATAATAGAAGTCGAGCCATTGGGCGACGTCGGTCTCGGCGATTTTGGGCGCTTTATTGAGGATGTCGTCGGTGACCCGAATTGCATCACTGTCCCTGTAGACCGACCAGCGGGAATCCTTCCCGTCCTCACGAACGAACGGGAAGACGATCACCTCGGCGTGTGCCCCCTCGCCATGCCGGTTGGCCCGACCGGCTGTCTGGACGATCGACGAGAAGACCGAGCGGGCTCGGAGGATCGCCCGGAAGCTCAAATCAACGCCGGCTTCAAGAACCTGGGTACAAACCACGCCGACCGGATCGGATTTTCTTCGAAGACACTTGCGAATTCGGCGGATGATGCGCTCTTTGTGGCCGGGGAGCATTCGGGAGGCGAGGAAGTACCAGCATCCGCCCGATTTCTTGAGCTTACGGAAGACGTGGAAGGCATCGCGAACGGTGTTCAGGATGACGGCGACCGAGCCATGCGCTTGAAGACGAGATTGTGCCTCATGCGCCACGCGATCGACGTCCCACGACTCCGTAGTCGATCGGATGACGAAGCGGTTGACGGCGGGTGATACAGTCCCAACGAGCGGATGCGCGGGCCCGTAGTCGCCGAGGCCGACGTCGAGGGGAGGAAGCGTTGCCGTGCAGAACAAGACCTGCGCCCGGCGCTGACGGGCCACGACGGCCAAGGCTCGCAGGAAGGCCGACCAGACAACCGGGTCGACGATCTGGGGCTCGTCGATGAAGACGAAGGCGCCGTCGAGAGCGGGGATGCGCAGGCACTGCTGGGCTCGGGCAGGAAAGAGAGCGCGGAAGAGCTGGTTGAAGGTGGTGGCGACGATCGGGGCCTGCCAGGTGTCAAGGAGGTCGTAAGGCTGATGGTCCTCGCGCTGGACGTCCTCGGAGTCGTCCTGCCTCGGCTTCACGTCTCCGAGACTCAAGATCGACATCTGATGGTGTAGGACCACTCCCACGCCCGTGGCCTTTTCCAGCACGCCTGCGGATTGGGAGAGAATGCTGATGTAAGGGGCGACATAGAGAATGCGCCGGCAGCGTCCAGAGCGGATCGCTTCGAGAGCGACGCGAAGTCCCGCCAGGGTCTTTCCGTAACCAGTCGGCAGAAGAAGAGTGAATATGTGCGAATCTTTGTGATCCCGGTAGCTTTCGAGGGCCTCTGACTGCCTCTGTCGGCGGGCTTCGAGGAGCGCTTCGGATACGCCCTTGCGTCGGGCGAATTCCGCTTGATGACGACAGTGCTCCGCGAAGTGAATGAGGGCGACCTCGGCTTGCGAGGGGGCCCAGGAAACGGGTTTCCACTCCGCGACGTGGCGGCGGTCGGCAAAGATCAAGCGTGCCCCAAACCCGGCCAAACGGAGCCCGAGGCGGTCGATCCCGCCTTCGCGCTTGCTCTGGATATATAGGGAGTTTCGAATGATTTCCTGACGGCGTCTCCAGGTTTGATCGAAACTCGCGGACCAGACGTCGAAACGGTCGAGTGCTGCCTGTGTTTCCGGGAAATGCTTACGAACCAGGGCATCCAGCCCGTTTCGATCGCAGACGGCCAGGAGCGCGGAGGGCTCGTGTGCTGTCGCCGATTCCCAAGGTGGATCAACCGAGAGATCATCGAACGCGCCATGATGGTGGCAGATCACACGGACCCAGTCGAGAGCAAGGTCAAATAGCTGTTCGCGCTCGCGGCGTCCGGCGACCCATTTGGGGATGAGGCCCTCGGCCCAGAAAGCGAAGAGAGCCGCACCGGCGGGGGCGTGGGGCGGCCCCTTGGCCGAACAGCCCTGAATATAATGTTGCCAACCGGCAGTCGCCTTAACGGCATCGTGTGCGAGGCCGGCAAGGAAGGCCAAGCGGTCCTCGTAGGGGCCTTTGGGATCGCCGCAGCCGAAGGCCACGGCTTCGAGATGGTCGATCAGTAACCGTGCTGGCTGACCGGGCTGACAAGGCCGTGCGATGCATTCCGGGAATGGCTTCACCACAGGCATACCACTCCCTCCCCTGCGACTTGCAGGAACTCCCAGAAAGCGCTCGCGTCGGCGGTTGCAGGCTCGAATTGGATCGGTTGCCCCGAGACTTCATAAAGGACGCTCAGAGTGCCGCGGAAGCGCCGGCCGCCGATGTGCTCGCGAAGGAGGCCACCGACGCGGGCGTACTGTCGGCTCGTTTCGGGCTCGAGCCGGGCAACCGCCAAAGACGGGACGACGGTCGCGCAGGTGATCCGCTCCACACCGGCGGGGAGGGGCTCAGTCGGCTTGACCTCGCCCCCCTCGGGAAACGTCAAGCAGAATGCGCTGCCGAGATAGGTATGGAAGCCACTCTGCTTGCGCTGAAGCCGCAGCGCCAAGTCGTCGGCTCGTGGGCCCTTGTAATAGATGCGATAATGCGGCTCGACGATCAGCTCGATGGTCGTGGGACGATGGAACGACTCGTTGGGCCCGGCGCCGATCCACTTCTTGCCATGCAGGCTCAGTTGCTGCGTGACGGTGCGCACTGATCGCAGCAGACGAAGACCGCAACGCGCCTCGGTTGGCAACGGGTCCTGGTCGGGCAGGGCTTCCAGGCCCAGCACCGCCGCGATCAGCCCGCGCAGTGTGGTGCGGGGGATGAATGGGTAGCTCGCGTGGGTGCCGAGGGTGTCTGGCCGCCGGTAATGGGCCAGCGGCCCGCGTAGTTCGAAGACGACGAGACGGTCCACTCAGACCCCCTCCGGCCAAGTGCCGGTCTCGGCAGGGAGCTTGCCTTTCAGCTTGAGCTGGGGGTCGATCCAGATCCGGCGCGGGCGATCTGGTCACGATGTCGGAGCAATCGCTCGGCAAGGCCCTCCACGTTCAAGGTCACGTCGGCGAGGTCGGTCGGCGGGCTACCGCCCAGCCAACGCGCGCGACTCTCTTCATCGCGGCCAGGTTCGAGCTTGAGCCCTTCTTCAAGGAAGCCGATGCGAAAGAACGGGTCCTCATACTCCACGTGAATGAGCGAGAGCGGCTGCTGAAGTCCCCTGCCACGAGCCTGGCGATGGAGCGTTCCCTTCCAGAGCCCAGCGAGCAGCAAATCGACGTCAGCATCGCTCATGCCGGTCTGCCCGGCGATCGTCGCGTTGACGACACCGGGCATGGCGAACACAGCGAACGGAAGCTGGTACTGCGTCCAGATCGTGCCTTGTGTTTTCCCCTTGTCGTCCTCAGAGCCCGAGGCCGCCGCCCCCTCCTTGGCATCCTTCGAGGGCATCACCACGGTTCCCTGGGTGTAGCGCGTCTCGACCGGGTGGAGCGAGTGCGCCCAGCCAAACTGGACCGGACCAGTCTGGTTGAAGCTTTTGCCCGTGACGCTAAAGACGGCGCCGAAGACTCGCATATCGAATGCGGCGGCCAGGAGCAGATCACGGTCGCTGTCCGCATCCGCGTCGGCCGCCTTGCCTTTCTTCTTCGGCCTGGTCGCGGTCGCCACCTCGGTCGCGGTCGTTTCCTTGGCGGCACGGACCTTCTCCAGGATGACGTTGGCGAGGCCGTCGCGGCCGAGCAACGTCTTGCCGTCCTCGCCGAACTTTTTCTGGACGAAGACGAGGCGCGTCAGGTCCTCCATCTCTCCGTCCTCGGGAAAGCGCGCCAGCACATAGTCGCGCACGTCGCGCTTGATACTGACGTCGGAGAGCGAGATGCGGCCGTCGTCCTCGCCGAAGACGCGTCGCGCGTCGCTGTCGCGCAAGGGGTCGCGGTTGGGGATGCCGTTCTTGACGCATTTGACGAAAAGGATCTCGCCGGTTCGCACGGGCATGGGGAAGGTTCCTCGACACGGGGACAGGTCATGGGGTTTCAGCGGCCGTGGGTCGTCAGGTTCGGACGGAGCCCTGGACCATCAGCGGCTTGCCACAGTGAGGGCACGTCTTGGGCTTGACCGGCCGATCGTGACCTTCGAGAGCGTATCCGGACCAGAATGCGGTGATGAACGTATCCTTGTTCCTCTCAATCTGGTCGCGAGCCTGCTGGAAGGCGGCAACCGCGGCACCGGTACGCTCCTCAAGATCACGACTGCGCTTGAGTTTGAGCGAATTCAGGCGGTCAGGCAGTTCGAGAATCATTCGGAGGCCCTTGTCGTGAACGGCCGCGGGCCGCAAGTCGCTGCCAAAGGTCAACACCCGGTCGCGAAGGAAGTCGGGGTTGGCCTTGGTTCTCTTCATCGCCTTGTAGTAGGAGCGGCTGAACCGTTTGATGAGCGCGCCGCAGGCAAACCCGATCTCGGCCGGGTCGGTCAGCTTCAACTCGGATACGGGACAATGGTCGATCGTCTGGAGCAGGTCTTTCCAGGGGCGCATGGGAGGGTCCTCGTGCATTCTGGCCAACTCACAGTTGACCCGGTGCAGGACGCGAAGGAACGAAAGATAGAACCCAACCTCCTCGAACAACTCGAACCGGCTGTCGGGCCACTGCGGCGTGAGGCTGCTCATCCGGCGCGCGGCATTGGCGATCACCCGATGGTGATCCAGGCATCGACGATGAAGAACGGTCTCCAACTGCTGCCATAGATAGGCCCCACCGTAGGCCCGCGCGAGGAGGTAAGGGACCGACCCGTAGCAGCGGGCCAGGTAACCGGACATCTTGGGCATCAGGGTCCGAAGGAGTTGCATGGCCTGCTTGGCTTCCGCACGGGCCAGGTCGCGAAGAGAGCCCATCGTGCTCGGAATCACGTCCTGGATGTATGCCCGAAGATGGACATCGCCCCGGCTGACTTCTCCCGAGAAGTAAAGGAGCGTGAGCCGGTAGTCGTCGGTCATTTCCGGAGGCAGCATGATGTCGAAGCCTGTGACCGCCGTCATGTACCGGTCCGCCAGGGTTGGATCTTTCGGGCTCGCTGCCAGCATGCCCCGCACACCCTGGACGAAGTCCTCTCTCTGATCCAGGGTAGTCAGGAATTGGTCCTGAACCGGCAGTAAATAGCCCGAGCCGTGGATTGCTGGCAGGTCGCTCAATTTGCGCCGCTGGGCCTGTTCCTTGCCGACTCGCGTGTCGGCCGGAGAGAAGATCTTAGGGATGACGACCCGATCGACGCGGCGAGTGAGCCGGTTAAACACGCACGCCCCCAAAGTGAGCGCACGGTAGGTCTCTGGCGACAAGGCCACACTCTCGACCAGCATCCGCTCGTCGCCGCCGAGCGGCAGGGGGCAGGTCCAAGTGGGAAAGGCCCAAGGCCACGCCTTGCAATAAGCCGAGACGACTTCCCCTTCCGTTCCCGAGAAGCTGCATGCGCCGATGCGCGAGCCGGCCTCCTTACCTTCTTCCAGCTTCGATGTCCAGAATCCTTCGAGAATCCTTGCGAAGTTCGGGACGATGCGCGAACCGTCGCCGGTCTCTCCGATGAACGACTGCCGCGTCTTGCTCGGTTGGATCGTGTAGTAGCCGTTCGGTTCGCACCGGGCCAAGATCAGGACGCCGAGCACCTTCTTCTCGTTGCCGAAGTTGGTCGCTATCAAGGCTTCGTGCAACACCGAGGCGACCGCGTCCACCATGCCGTCCGAGAGGGAGAACGCAATCGTCCGCACCAACCGGCCGGCAAGGAACTGCTTCACGCCCTCGGCGGAGTCCCGAAACTCCTTGATGTGACGATCATAACAAGGGTACACGGGCAGATAACGGCCCTGGGGATTGAGAGGGTTGCCGCCGGAAGGCAGCACGAACGGGGCCGCGACTGCTCGATCTTTTGACACCGCGAAATCCTCTTTGCCGTCTTTGCGGACGATCTCTCCGAACTGCTGGATGGGGAGCACGCGGGGCGCCTGGTTATCGTCGGTCGGCACTTCGACGACGAAGACGTGGCGGTAGAAGTTCTTCACCCGCTCGTCCTCGACCCCGGTGATCAAACGGAGCACATCCTCGGCATCGAAATCGACGGAGTCCAACAAGGGCCGTCCGAGCCGGATCAAGTCCTCGATGAGCATGGCGCACTCCTCTTGTCAGGGACGTTCGATGATCCGCTCAACCGTGCCGAACCCGCGCGAGACCGACTTGCCGACGCCAGCGTGGTCGGGGATCAGGAAGTTCACGCGGACGGTGCCCACGAAGCCGAGCATCGGGACTCCCTTGAACCCGGCTGGCACAGGCCGCAGACCCCGGCAATCAGCGATCACTATGGCTCGGACCCAGTGCCCGAACCCCTTGGCCAGCGAGAGGCAGTTGCCGACCAGCGCCCGTTCGAGCAATGCCTGGCGGAACTCGGCCTCGGCCTCGGCCTCATACTGCGCGTGGTTCACCTGATTCAATCCCAGCCAGGGGGTGCGGAACCGATACACGATGGGCGTCTTGGACTCGCCCAGTCGTTCGCTTCGACGACTCAGAGTCGCTTCAAACACGGGCAAAACTTCCGAGCCGATCCGTGCCTGATCGACCTCCGCCCAAAGCCGCGCGACTAGCTCGGCCCCTTCGGCAAGACCGATCAGATGGGCCGTCCGGTCGAGAACCTTGAACTGCACTTTCGGATACGTATAACGCAGGCGGCCGTCCGGCTCGTGATGGTGAAGCATGATCTCGTCGGCAAATGCCTGTCCGAAGAAACTGCGCAGATGAGTGGCCTCACCTGGGTGGAGCAACCGAGGAAATCTGAGAGTCAGCTCGATTGAGTCCACAAGAGTACATTCGGCGATCAATGAGTCTCGTTCCATTGGTGCTTGATCTCCGCACACCACTTCACGGAACCGTGATCTGAAAGCCCGTGGACACTGCAACCCACAACAGTCACCAGGTTTCAATCCTTGTTTTTGTGGAATAACCTTGGGGGCTTGTCCACGGGCTTGTTTCGTTGCGATCTGTTGTGATGATTAATTTTAATTTTTCTTAATTGCATGCACCCGTCTTAATTGCACGCACCCGGTTGTAAATGGTCCGCTTGCAGACTCCCAACCGATGCGCGATTTCCTTTTGTTTAAGTCCTTGACAATACAGATCATATACCTGTTGAAGCTTGGGAGGGAGCTCCCCCAACGGGTCATCCCCTGAGCTCTCGGATGTAAATCTGGGGGAAACATAATCAATCGAGACTGTCGAGGGTGGCCGGGACCTTCGGAGTTTCTTGAAATATCGAACCGTGAAGGAACGAAAATCAGACCGGAGTTGGAATGGCAAACCCCGCGCGTCGATTGCTTGGCTGCATTGGTGGACAAAGCGTCTCCAGGCAAGATGTTGATACTTCTCCGTGAAGAACGCTTGCGCCAAATCCGGGGCTTCTTCTTCGCGGAGAATGCGGTCCGTGCCGTAAGACTGGTCCGCAAATCGTCTTGCTTCTCGGACGAGACTCTCGATCAAGATGCCCCAAGTCGCATCGTCGACCGCAGCGCTCGCGGAGCCTGAGGGCAGCATGGTTTTTGTCCCACTACAGTACCAGTAAGAATCGTCTGCCATATACTACCCGCACTTCCTCCAAGAAAAGGGCAAGCCTCATCAGAAAAAAAATCAGATCACCCTTGTTAGCACCTCATCCGCCACCAATTCCTTGGCGAACCCCTGCCCGACGATGCGAACCTTCTCGAAGTCCGGGCGGCACATGGGGAAGACGTAGACGGCGTCGGTTTCGAGGTTGAGCAGGTCCCGGCTGAACTGGAGGATCTCCTCGACCCGGTTGGGCGGGATCTCGCCCAGGAAGACGCTCTTCTGCACCCGCTGGAGGCCGAAGTCGAGGCAACGATCGGCGATCTTGCTCCGGGTGCGGTCCTTCGAGATGTCGTACACCACCCATGTCAGCATGGGCCTGGCTCCTCGAACGGCGTGGTCGGGGGATCGTCCGGTTCATCTGCCGCGTCATCGGGCCAGGCTCGCCCGGGCCGCCTCCACGGGGCCCTCGAAGAGTTCGCGCCGGTTCGGTCTCCGCTCGCCTAGCTCTTCGAGGAACTCCGCCTGATTGCGTAGCTTGGTCAAGACCCACTCCCGGGCGAGGGCGAGCCCTTCCGGCCCCTCGGCAACTTCAAGCTGCCGCCTCCGGATCGCGGCGGTCGAACCCATCCGCGGCGGCCAGATCCGTGCGACCGGCTCGCCGGTTTTTTCCAGGAAGACGATGTCGATGTTGTGGGCGACGGCCAGGACGATCGCATCCGAGGAGAGATGGACGGCCGTGGTCACCAGGATGCTGCGAACCTTCTGCGCCGAGACGGCCATCTGGTTCGATCCGGCCCGGACCACGAACCGATCCCCCTTGCGCCGCAGGCTCGCGCCGAAGGTGTTGATCACCAGTTGCATGGGCTCCGCCGTTTCCGCGAAGTCGATGAGACCGCGCCGTGTTCCCCCTCTGTCCTCAGCAATCATCCTCTCACGCCCAAGCCGAGAGCTTCGTCGCATCGGCTTCTGATTTGGTGCTGTGAGGGTAATCTCTGTGTCTTTGTTCAGTCAATGGCTTCTGGACAAATTACCACGGACGAAATCCGCGTCGGGACCCAAACCGCGGATGGCCGGGGGTGAAGTAAGCCGCCCGGAGAGAACCGCCACCACAAGGAAAGAGGCATAGAATTCAAAAACTCAAGAACATGGTCTTGATCGACCAATTCGCACAATTCAAGACACCTCCATCCGAAGCGAGCGCGCGGGCAGTCCAGAGTCGCCACCGAACTGCCCGGGAAGGTCCGAGCAAGAACACCCCGGGAGTCGTCATCTCCGGGGAACCCGTAGATCGGCAGGACGATCAACCCCCGCACCTGCAGGAAGTTGACGTAGTTGCCGATCGCCGAGGGCATACCCTCCGACGACTCCGACACGGGCCGATACGGCAACTCCCGGACTCCCAACCTCGCGTCCTTCAGCCTCTGCAGCACCGCCCGCCGATAGTCCCCGTCAACCCGCCTGTAATCGTTGACAACGACCGTCCCGCCATCCACGAACCGGACCACGCCGTCGGCATGCCCAGTGACATCTCCCGGCTCCTGCGGGATAAGAATGATCCGCTCGACTTCGAGGAGCCTTTCAAGCGCGGCCAAGAGCTTGCGACGCTCCCACCCCGGGTTCTCCGCGAAGACCTTGTCGGTCAGGATCGCCCTGTCCCCCCAGCCGACGACGTTCCCGCCGTCCAGCACGATCTCCGACCGCAGGCACCCCTTCAGCCAGGGCAGCTTCGGCCCGATCTCCCCGTCGGCCCTCAGGTGCCGGTACTTGCCGGTCAGGTAATCCGGCGCGTAGCGGAACTGGACGAACCGATCCTCCGCCACCTGGATCGGCATGTAATCACGGCACCAGACTGTCGAGCGTTCCCGGGATCGTCCTCAAGGGGATGGCATGCTCCCGGAGGATCGACGCCAACCCCCGGTAGACGGCCGGGAATCTCCGTTCCAGGGTATCCGCGACGAAGACGACGTTGGTGTCACTGTCCGCGATCATCAGCCTTCCCGAGCCTCATCGACCCGCCTGTCCGACCTGCCCGACATCCTCTACGGATAACAGACCGGGCCGGGATGGTCGGAGTTCACCCCGAAGTGAAAGATCAACGTCGAAGCATTTCTCTCCCGGCCGGCCGGGGAATGGGTTCGACCATCGAATCCAGCATTCCGGCCATCCCTCTCCTCGGCCCACCCCTCCCTTCCGTCAGCGCGTCGCCGCCCTCGCCCGGGTAGCCCTCGTGAGGCCCGAACGATCGGCCCCTTGCCTCGGGGCCCGAACCCTCACGAGGAGAATCCGACAATGGCCCACGAACTCGCAACCGTCAACGGCCGCACGAGCATGATGTACGCCGGCGAGGTGCCCTGGCACGGCCTGGGCACCAGGCTGGACGCCCCCGCCACGGCCCAGGAGACCATCGCCGCCGCCGGGCTCGACTACGACGTCACGCTGGCCGACCTGACCACCACCGACGGCATCCCCGTCCCTCCAGGAAGGCGGTCGTCCGGACCGACACCAACGACGTCCTGGGGGTGGTGGGCAACTCCTACGTCCCCGTCCAGAACCGGCAGGCATTCGGCTTCCTGGACGCCATCGCCGCCGAGGGCGGAATCCGCTACCACACCGCCGGTGCCCTCCGGAGGGGCGAGCGGATCTGGCTCCTCGGCAAGCTCCCCGGCCAGATCCGGGTCAAGGGCTCGGACGACCTGACCGAGAAGTACCTCCTGCTGTCGCAACTCGCACGACGGCTCCTCGGCCCTCCGGGTCTTCTTCACCCCCATCCGGGTCGTCTGTGCCAACACGTTGGCCATGGCCGACAGGAGCGGCAAGGGCGAAGGGATCGCCATCCGCCACCAGGGCAACCTCCCCGCCAAGGTCCGGGAGGCCCAGGAAGTCCTCGGGCTGGCCCGCCGCTACTACGACGACCTGGAGATCCGGCTCGACTTCCTGGCCGGTCACCACCCCACCGCCGCCCAACTCGGCCGCTACTTCGAGGCCCTCTACCCCGACCCCGCCGACGGCAGCAACAGCCGGGCCAGGAACGTCCGGGACACCCTCTACAACCTGTTCGAGCGGGGCAAGGGCCAGGAGATCCCGGCCATCCGCCACACCACCTGGGCCGCCTTCAACGCGGTCACCGAGTTCGTGGATCATCACCGATCCACCCGGGGACGCACCGACCACGAGCGGGGCAGCAACCGCCTGGACAGTGCCTGGTTCGGCTCGGGCAACCGGCTGAAGCAGCACGCCTTCCGGCTGGCCCTCGACATGGCCGCCAACAACTGAGCCACGTCCATCACCCCGCTCGGCCCAGCCGCACCCCTCGCGGTCCAGAGTCCGCCGGCGCCGAGCGGGGTACTCAGTCCGTCGAGGAGACGCAACTTCAACCACCCACAACAAGGACCAACTCATGCTGAAGGCCAACGTCGGGCTCTCCCGGAAGCTCTCCGAAAACTACAATCCACCGGGTTCGCCTGAACCTGGAGGGCGAGATCAACGCCACCCTGGACGATCCCGAGGCCGTCATCGAGAGGATCAAGGAACTCTACGACCTCGCCGAGGAGGCCCTGAACCAGAGGTCAGATCGAGGCCCACCAGTCCGACTCGGCCATCGCCTCCCGGGACGCCGACCCCCAGCCCGGCCAACAACGGCCATTCCAACGCCCGTCCCGCCCCCGAGGCCAACGGCCACCCTCCCGCAACGGCCATCGGGACGAGAAGCCCCAGAACCGGCGAGCCCGCCACCAACAAGCAGGTGCCAGTTCCTCCTGACCCTGGCCAAGCGGCAGAAGCTGTTCGGGCCCAAGCTGGAAGGCTTCATCGAGGAGGCCATCGGCCGACGCTGCACCCCCTACGACCTGACCAAGAAGGAGGCCGGGGCCGTCATCGACGCCCTCAACCCCGAAGACGCCGAGGACAACCGGTCCCGGCGTTGAAACCCCGGAACGATATCGACTTCGAGGCACCGGGGACGGGGGATCGACCCCGTCCCCGTTTTCTTTCCGGAGGGCCCATGAGAGCCGCAGTCACGAGGCCGCACTGGTCGTATTCGTCGGTCAGCCAGTACCTGAAGTGCCCCTTCAGTATCTACTTCGAGCGGGTCCTGCGGCTGCCCCGGAAGGACCGTCTCCGACGCCCAGGTGCTCGGCTCGTCCGTCCACTCCGCCCTGGCCGACTACCACCGCAAGCTCCAGGCCCGACGAGCCCGTCCCAGCCGCATCAAGTCCGCGAAGCCTTCCTCGCCGCCTGGGAGGACCAGGCCGACGACGGCTCGAGGTCGTCCACTGAGCAAGCAAATCCCTCCGACGACAGCCTCGCCCTGGGGATCGCCCTGATCGAGATCTACCTCAAGGAGCCCCCGCCGACGAACATCGTGGCCGTCGAGAGCCCGATGCTGGCCCCGATCACCAACTCCCGCGGGGAGTACTGGAGAAGCCGCTCCTGGTCGTCCCCGACCTGATCACCCGCCAGGAGGACGGCACGCTCAAGGTCATCGAAATCAAGACCTCGGGCCGGGCCTTCTCGGAATCCGAGGTGGCGACGTCGCTCCAGCCGACCTGTCTACGCCTCACGCCCTCTACGAGATGACCGGCGAGGAACCCGTCGTCGAATTCGCCGTCCTGGTCAAGACCAAGGTCCCGAAGGTCCAGAAGATCGAGGCCGTCCGGACCACCTCGGATTTCGGAAGGCTGGGGGACATCATCGAGGTCGTGGAGAGGGCCGTCGAGGCCGGGAGTCTTCTACCCGGTGGAATCCCCCCTGAACTGTTCCGGATGTGCGTATTTCCGGGAGTGCCGGGAGTGGACCGGGCCGGGGAGTTCAAAGTCCGGGGACCAGGATGTCTTCGTCACCGAGGAGGCCGCCCCGTGCTCGACGGAGATGAACGGCAAGGGGGGCAACCTCTGCTCGCAGGCCCGAGTCCGGGGAGATCCGCTGCCCCCTGATCGTCCGCCCGACCTCCGAGGACGTCATCACCGGCCACCTGTTCCAGTCCCTCGGCTACCTCAACCCCCGCTGGTGGCTCCCCGACCTGCTCAACGCGGCCCTCGGCACCGACCGGTTCCGGCGGCAGTTCTATCGGCGGTCTCAAGATCAGCCTCTGGCAGAACCAGCCCTGCTACCCGCCCGAGCTTCTGCCCTGGTCGAGAGGGATCGACTCAGGTGGATGTCGTGATCACCTGGGAGAACCCGCCGACCACCGTCTTCATCGAGATGAAGTACCTGTCGGGCCTCTCGGCCAGCGTCTCCGGCGACGACGGGCAATCCGGGTTCCCATCGGACCAACTGATCCGAAACATCCGGGTCGGCCTCCACCGGGCCGGCTACTTCCAGCAAGCCGGCCAACTCTTCGACCAAGCCCCCCGGGACCTCATCGTCCTCGTCGTCGCCCCCACGAAGGGCCATCCCCTCGTGGATCGCTACCGGGATCACGAACGACTCCGGGCAGCCATCCCCCATGCCGATCAACTGATCGGCCTGCCCCGTGGCCCCTTCGTCGGGGAACTCAGCTACGCCGACATCATCGACCTGCTCCGACGCCAATCCCGGTGGTTCACCCGCCCGGAACGGATGATCACCTCAGACCTAACCGGCTACCTCGAACACAAGCTCACGAGCAGTCCGGTCAGGCTGTCCGCCCGGACCATCGCCACACCGGATCGAGTGACGGCGACTACCTCGGCCCTTACGTCTGCATGGCGGTAGCCTGACACATTGACTTGAGACGTCCTCAACGGCCTTCAGCCCCGGACCGGCCCCACACGATTCTCGCAGAATCCTGTCAGTCGACTGACCCGCGGTTGGCAGAGCCGTCCGCTAGCATCCCTCGTACCGGGGTGGGACATCAGCCCCGCCTCTGCGGGGTGCTACCGGGGATGAGCAAGAAGCGGACAGATGCCGAGCGGAGGACCCGTCAGAGCGACCGCCTGGCCCGCGTCCTCCGCCTCTTGCAACTGATCCACGGCCCCGGCCAGTGGAACGCCCCGGCCATAGCCAAGAGACTCGATTGCTCCGAACGCACCGTCTTCCGAGACCTCCAGACCCTCAAGGCCGCGGGCGTCCCCTGGTTCTTTGACGAGTACAGCCAGTCCTACCGCATCCGCGAAGGCTATCGCGGCCATCTCCTGAATATCACGCCGACCGACGAGTCTGCGTCAAGCTCAGCCCCACAGGCCGCCCAAGGCGCCGACGACCCACGTTCCATCGCCATGCTGGCCCGGGAAGCGGCCCAACGGCTACTCGCAGAGGCAGAGGGAGTCATCAAAGCCCTGGACCGACTGTCCGAGGCCATCGAGAACATGGCAGGGCCGAGGCCCAAATGAAGGAAGAACAATCCGGGGAAAATCCGAAGGTTTAGCTTACTGACTGACCCACAGGTGTCAGCAGCCGCCTTTACGATCTCGCCAGAACACCTCGAACCACGAGGACGCGAGATCCATGAACCCGCTCCTATTCATCAGCATACGCCAGAGGTTCTGGGCCCTCCGCCACGGCATTCCTTTCGACAACCAAGGCTATGTGGTCCAGTTAAACGACAACCTGTTCATGCCCCTCGGCCCCGGTGCGATCCAGGACTTCCAGGCCGGTGCCGGGGGCGAATTGAACGGCAACATGTACGCCCTGCATTCGAGCTCGGCCCTCGTCGTGAACGTCTTCGATTATTGGCGGCTCTACGACCACACCGGGCCAATCTTCTCCACGATCTGCCCCCACCTCGCCCAGCACGCGGTCGAGGACATCCGGTTCGAGGCCCCGGTGCCGATCAACTGGCCTGTACCCCCTCAGGGCAGGCACATACCCCCGCACCTCGATGTGCTGATCACTTTCCGGGATCGAACGACACCGGACTCGAAGAAGGTGGTCGCGTTCGAATCCAAATTCCGTGAGCCTTACGGCCAGAACCAGGGCAACTTCCAGCACATCTACCTCGATCCCGGGAACGCAGGGCTCTGGGAAGGACTGGCACCGCTCCAAGAAGTAGCGACGCAGATCCACGACGGGCAGGTCCTGTTCCACCGGTTGAAGGTCGCCCAACTGATCAAGCATGTCCTCGGCCTCAAATCGCAGTTCGGCGTCCCCAACTTCGAATTGCTCTACCTGTGGTATGCTGTCCCCGGTCCGGCGGCCGTCCAGCACGCCCAGGAGATCCGGAGGTTCGAACTACTAGCCAGGGACTGCCGTCCACGGCTCAACTTCCGAGCCGTCACGTACCATAAGCTCATCCACTCACTGGCTTTAATGCACAGGGGGACGCATGGTGCCTACGTCGATTATCTGATCGAGCGTTATTTTTAAATCATAAATAATCATATTCATATAACTGACGCTGGTTTGTCTACCCGACCGGATCGATGACCCGGGCCTGTCCGCCTCCCACCAAAGGATCGATTGAGAAATCCTCGAATGAAAGTTGTTTGTCCAAGCTGTGGACGAGAAGGCAGCCTTCGTGACAGCCTGAAGCCGGTTCCCCAATTCGTCCGGTGTCCCTCCTGCAAGCAGAAGTTCCGTCCCCATTGTAGTTCCCAGTCGGCCCCCACCGACGGGGACCTCGTTCCCTCAGACCAGGAATCCCTCGACTCCGACCCCGACGATTCCGAGACTGACAGCGAGCCACTATACTCTGTCCTCGATCCCCCTCCCTCACAGCCGGTGTTCACCAGTCCGACCCGACCCGAAAAGGAACCGTGGTTCTACGCCTTTCTCTGGAAAGAAGGCCAGAACATCAGGTTTCTGGCGAAGGTCGTCTGGCACCTGCACGTTATCCTCTACGGGATCGTCGTCCTGGTCGTCATCGCAATTCTGGTGATCCAGGGCCGAAAGGTATTCGAGAACCTCACCCCCTCGTCAGCGGCTTACGGGATCGGAGTGGGCGTTTTATTCACACTTGCCTACTTCATCGCGGCTTACTTGGAATGGTACTCTCTTATGACCCTTGCCGCCTGGGTCCTGATCTTGGTGGATCAGGCCAGAAATGTCAGGCGAAGCCGCATGGCCGATGAAAAGTTGGCCAACCTTTGACCTCGTTCGACGCTATGACAAGACTTCTCGACACAAGCCCGCTCACGGGGGCCTACTTCTGGGTTCCCCGACCGCAGCCTGACGGGATCGTCTGGGACCTCGTCACCTGTCACAACCATAAAGTCTGGGACGGCGTGTCTCACAGGGAGTTCTGGCCCTTCGTCCTTGAGCACCTGGCCGCCGCTTGGGGTAAGGACGCCAAGGCCCTCAAACGGCGCTTACGCGACCACCACACCGGCCTCCCTCGCGGCAGGATCGTCCACCCCAAATCGGGCTATATCGTCATCCACGGCGACGACGCCCCGGTGCCCGACTGGCTCAATTTGGTGAAGGGCCGGTTCGGGCTGATCAACTTCGAGGTCACCCCTGAATTCACCGAGCACGAACGGATGATCGGCGACGATCCTGAAGCTTTGCAAAGGGCCCTTGGTATCCCCCTCTACCTCAACCGCCTGAATCTCAACCCCGAGTACCCCCGAGATGCCGAAAGACGACCCTCCCGACAGACCCGATCGTGAACGACGACTCCGGCAGGTGACGAAATTAGCCCGGGTCCTTCGGGTGCTGGAACTCATCCAGGGACGGGGACGCTACGGTCCCAAGGAGATCGCGGCCGAGTTGGAGGTCTCCGAACGGACCATCTTCCGCGACCTGAACGTCCTCGAATTGGCCGGCGTCCCCTGGTCTTACAACAAAGAAAATCAACACTATTGGGTCCGACCGGGTTACAACTTCCCGGCCGTCAACCTCAACGACGACGAGTTGATCGGCCAGGCCTCCGCCTCCGTGATCACGTCAGCCCCGGGCCTGGACGTGACCGAGGGGGCCAAACCAACCACCCGGAAACTTCAAGCGACCTCCCGAGAGAAAGCCGCCAGGCTGCTCGCCGAGGTGGAGAGGGTAACGTCCGTCCTCGACCTCAAGATGGCCGACCACAGCCGGCACCACGAGACGATCCGGACGGTGCAGTATGCCCTACTCCAGGGCCGACGTTTGACCGGCACCTACGCCAGCCCCTACGAGCCCAAGCCGAAGCGACTGGACCTTCACCCCCATCGACTTTGCCTCGTCAAACAAGCCTGGTATCTCATCGCCCGGCCCGAAGGTTCCGACCGGCCGCAGACATACCGGGTCGCCCGGTTCAAGACCCTCCGACCCCTCGACGCCCTCTCAGTGGTCCCCGAGGACTTCGACCTCAAGACCTACTTCGGCAACGCCTGGGGAGTCTACCGCGGGGACCATTCCTATGACGTCGAGGTCCGATTCTCTCGGGAAGCCGCCTCCATCGTCACCGAAACAACCTGGCACCCCACCCAGAAGGCCGAACGTCATAAGGACGGCAGCGTCACCCTGAGCTTCCTCGTCGATGGGCTGAATGAGGTTGCCTATTGGCTCCTCGGCTGGTCCGGCCGGGTCACCGTCGTCAACCCCCCGGAACTCCGAGCAATGGTTCTCGGCCACCTCAGACGGGCCACCGAACTCACCCAGGACGATTGAAGGCTTATCCCCTCAAACCTCGTTGCGGAGGACTATCATGAGATCAAAGTCGCTGGCATGTATCCTGATCTGGTCGTCATTTTCAATGACGCTGGTCCTGGCAGAAGACCCCATCCGGAAGGCGGAACTTGCCCGGATCGAGAAGGAGACCCAGACCCAGAAGCAAGAAGCGAAAGCCAAGGAAGCCGACCTCCTTCCCCAACTGAAAGACTTGCAGAGCAAGGTGAAGCGGAAGGAAAAGCTCCTCCGGCAATTCGCCATGAAGCGAAGTGCTACCGCTCCGACCGCCAAGGCCCTCGGAGAACTCGGGGCCGAGCTCCAAGAAATGGAATTCCGGATCACAAGCGAGCAACGGCCCTTCCTGCAACGGCAGGACGAACTGGAGCAGGAGCGTCGCCGTGTCATGAAGAAGTTCCCCGAGCCCGGCGACGAGGCCTACTTGGAGGTGGCGGGCAAGCTCTACACCCAGGAAGAATGGGACCTGGAGAAAACCAGGTCTCCCCGGGGTGTGGCCGAGGCATACATTCAAGAGCTTTTACGTCTCGGGATCATCCGGTCCGCCAGGTACACGGACACAACCAAACACGCCCAGTCCATGGACACAACGAGGGACGGTTCCCCGATCCGGGATTTCAGCAACCTCAATTACACCGTCCAGTACGTCAGCAAGGGGGGCGTCCTCAACGAGCGGAACGCCTGGGTCACGGTGATCACTCTGGACGGGAAGCACTGGATGGTCTCGCAGAGGATGAAGGAGCTCGAGGTTCTTGGGGGGCTCCCCTGACAACCGACCAGCCAAAGAAACCGTCGGTGCCTGTTGGGGTCCTCCATGTCATCCCTGAGCCCTCGAAGCATCGCTCGGCCTGGTGTTATACAGGCGGAGATTTGGTCATGAGTACCCATTTCCGGCTGTCCGATCGAGAACACCACTTCCTGCTCCACTGGCACTACGAGGCCGCCGGACCGTTCTGGGGTCCGGCCACCATTTGGTGCTTCAACCACTGCGTCAATTTCGCCTACGGCCCCTACCCTCTGGCCGAGTTGTTCTGGGACGAGGAACCGGAAGTTGGTCGGACCTTTTGGACCGGTAATCGTCCGCCGGTCCCGTTCCAAGTCCCCTGGCAGGACGTCGACCAATTCTGGGATCGGGTGAACACCGCATTGGCGCTGATCCCTCGCCTCCAGGGTGATCCGAGATTCACCCCGTCCGCCTTCGTCTGGCAAGTCGAAGGCACCTTGACACCGGAGGAATCGAATTACCTGCGGGCCTACAATCAAGAGATGGTGCTGTCCGGCTCTGGCCAGTGCATCGACCTGGCCCAGCAATACGGGGTGATGAGCCATCACCTGATCCCGTTTTTCATACTGCTGGACGACCTCTACCGCCCGCCCACTCCTCCCGTGGTCTACCCCTGGAAGGACTTCCCGGCACGCTATGAGGAACTCTCGGGCTGGAAGTTCGATTACCCCGACTACGCCTTGAATCCTCGATAGCAGGCCAAATCACGCCGTCCAGGGGCCTGGCCTCCTGGAAAGTGGGGTGTCGATGGTCGCAGGACAGCGGGAGCAAAGCGAAGGGGCAGAGGGTACATGCAACGAGGCGGAGAGCGACACTTTCAGGGAAAGGAAAGCCTCTGATGAGAGGGGATCTCGAAGCGAAGTTGAAGGAAGAGTTCCCTACGTTCTTCCGGGACATGTACGGCCCGGTCTGGGAGACATGCATGCATTGGGGCTGCGAGTGCGGGGATGGCTGGTTCTCCCTCGTTCGCCATCTTTGTCTCGGACTACAGTCGTACCTCAAGGAACGCCCGGATTTCGACTTCAAATTCTCCCAGGTCAAGGAAAAGTTCGGCTTGCTCCGAATCTATTCCGAAGGGGGCGACGAGCGGACAAAGGCCCTCATCAAGGAGGTGCAGGACACATCGTCAGAGGTCTGTGAAGAGTGCGGCCGGCGGGAAGGTGTGATCCATGATAATCGTTCAACGCTGTGCTCGTTTTGCCGAGAAACAAGGCTCCAGAGACGTGGCTAATTGACAGGGGAGACAAGCGGCACGACCACTTCACGGGGAGCCTGGCTGAGAGCCCTGGACTTGCTCCAGGCCAATGAGAGGGGTGAGGTGCAGAACGCCAAGCTGTTAGTCGGTGCGAACAAGTGGAGCTCACGGATCGCCGATGAGCAAGTCCGATACACATGATCAACTATGCACATGACCACCGCCTTCGAGCCGGAGGACTGTCCAGAGCAGACCAATCGGAAGACCGAATCGTCACAGCAATCGTCACAGGAAATCGTCACAGAATCGGACCGAACCTAATTCCTTACAAGACAATCACTTAAAACTGAGCGATGACGGGATCGAACCGCCGACCACCTGCGTATAAAGCAGGCTTCGACAAAACTTTTACGAGCTAGTCACCCAGTTTAGAATAAAATGCTGTTAACAGAACATTTTTTCAAACCATGACATCACGTTTGGGGGCAAACTGTTCGCGGAGCCACAGCATGGCAAGGTCGAACTGCTCCTGGCTGGGCCGGACGTAATGAGTGTCCGCTACCGTCTCGGGGGCATGACCGAGGAAATACTGGGCATAAGCTCTGAACTCGGCATGACCCCCCAGCACCGTAGCCGACGTCTTCCTCAGATGTTTGAAAGGGAGACGGGCCTTCAGCTTGTCGAACTCCGTACGGACGGAGTCCGTGTTCCTCGTCTTCCGGTCCACCCAGGGCCGCCCCGACTTCGTCACCAGCACGTGCTCGGGATCGGACGACTTCAAAAGATTCAGCAACCCGAAGGTCTCGGGCCAGAGCTGGTATTCGACCTCGGGGGCATTCCTATGGTGGGCGGTCTTCGACCGCTTCCTCCTGAGACGACCACCTTCCCAGTCCACCTCGTCGGGGTGCAAGTCCGAGATGTCCACCTGGGTCATCCCGCAATTCAGGGCCAGTAAGATCAGCACTTTGACCTGTTCGCGGGCACCCTCTATCAGGGCCTTCGTCTCGCCCAGCGAGAAGACCTCGACCTCCCTGGTCGGGATCGTGAACCGCATCCTCTTGTCGTGCAGGTTCTCGGGGACCGTGATCCTTTTCAATGAGGCCAGGTGCTCGATGAAAGCCCTGGCCGAGCGGTGCAGTTTCTTCGCATAGACGGCGGTCCAGCGTCCCCGGTTCATTTCCCCGATCAGGAAACGGTGGAACCCCGCCCAGAGTTCCTCGTCGATGGCATCGATCAGGGTCTCCCCGCCGAAGTAGGCCACGAAGTGTCGGGAATAGTAGGTCTGCCCCTGGTACTCGCCCGCCCCGAACTGTCCGGCGTCCACCCTCCCTTTCAGTTCCCCGAGCCAGAGGGTGACCTGGTGCCGCACGGTACGGTCGGGGTCAACGGGGACCTCCTTGTGCCGTGACAGCCGGTCCGACCAGATCGCGTCGTTCATGGTTTCAACAACCATCGCAGGCACGTCCAGCGGCCTCTTACGGCCGTAGACCTCCCCGGCGGTGTCCGCCTCGATCCTCGCCATCTCCTCCTCGACCTCCCGGGCCAGATCCTCGCGACCCAGGGAACGAGCCCAGGCCAGACGCCTGGCCCTCATTTCGAGGAGGTGAGCAAGGGGGTGAGGCGGGAGTTTACCGTCGACCTCGGCCTTCTTCGCCAGCCACCAGGCGTTCGCCGCCTGGTAGGAACCCTCCTTCGTCTCGGGGGCGTCCAGTTGCCGGCAGGAGACGACGTACCGCTTGTTCCGGTACTGCTTCCACCAGCGCCGGCGGGTCGGCTCCCAGGCCATCAGGTAGGCGGCGGGCATCGGGAATCTCCTTCCGAAGGTCCCGATCATCCTACCATTCTGCTACCAAAACTGCTACCAACAAGAAGAGGGCCACCTGCTACCAGGCGGCCCTTTTCGTAAGTCTTTGTCTTTCTTGCACTTAAAAGTCGGGGCGGCGGGATTTGAACCCACGACCTCTAGACCCCCAGTCTAGCGCGCTAGCCAAACTGCGCTACGCCCCGGTGCCAGAGGGTATCTCTGGTGATCGGGTCATTGTAGAATTCCCGGGCGCCCTGTCAATGGAGGCCCCGGAGATCGGACCGGTGTATTTCGCGGATCGCTTGAATACGGCCGTGCGACGGGTCGGCAACCCGGTGCTGGTGGGGGTCGATCCGCGACCCGAGGATCTACCGCCGGGCTGGCTCGATCGGTTCCCGGGCGATCGCGCGGGGGTGGCCGAGGCGTTCCGCACGTTCGGCTCCGAGGTCGTCGACGTCGTCGCGCCGCTCGTGCCGGCGGTCAAGTTCCAGGCGGCGTTCTACGAGGCGTACGGCCCTGAGGGGTTCGCCGCGCTCCATGCCACGGTCCGCCATGCCAAGGAGAAGGGGCTGATCGTCCTGCTCGACGGCAAGCGCAACGACATCGGGTCGACCGCCGAGGCGTATGCCCGCGCCTACCTGGGAAAGGTCCCTGTCGGCGACCGTTTCGAACCCTCCTGGCAGGCCGACGCGCTGACGATCAACCCCTACTTCGGCAGCGACGGCGTTGCGCCATTCGTGCGGATCGCGGCGCGCGAGAACAAGGGCGTCTACGTCCTGGTCCGCACGAGCAACGCCTCCGCCGGGGAGATCCAGGACCTCGTGGCCGACGGCCGGCCGGTTTACCGCCATGTCGCCGACCGCCTGATGCAGTGGGCGGGGTCGCAGCGGGGACAATCGGGCTACGGGCTCGTCGGCGCCGTGGTCGGGGCGACCTACCCCGAGCAGCTCGCCGAGCTTCGCGCCGCCCTGCCCGGCGTCCCCTTCCTCGTCCCCGGCTACGGGGCCCAGGGGGCTCCGCGGCCGACGTCGCCGCCGCCTTCGACACCGACGGCCTCGGCGCGCTGGTCAACAACTCGCGCGGGATCACCTTCGCCTACGGCCGCCCCGCCGCCCGCGCCCGCCACGGCGACGACTGGCGCGCCGCCATCGAGGAGGCCGTCCGCGCGATGATCGACGACCTGGCCGAGAACACACCCGCCGGGCGACTCCGGGCCGATCGGCCGGCGTGACCGGCGTCGGGGCTCATATTCTCCATCTTCGAGAGCCTGGGAGGGGTCGGGCCATGCAGCTCGTGATGTTCACCAAGATGTTGCAGGAGTTCCCCGTCGCCGAGGCCGCCGGGCGGATCAAGGAGCTGGGGTTCGACGGGGTGGACCTGACGGTCCGGCCCGGCGGGCACGTCCTGCCCGATCGGGTCGCGAAGGACTTGCCGGCGGCCGTCGGCGCGATCCACGCGCAGGGGCTGGCCGTGCCGATGGCCAGCACCGCGATCACCCGCGCCGGCGACCCGCACGCCGAGACGATCGTCGCCGAGTGCGCCCGCCAGGGCATCCGCCTGCTCAAGCTCGGCTACTGGCCCGCCAAGAAGGGGGCGGTCCGCGAGGCGATCGACGGCGCCCGCCGCGAGCTCGACGGCCTGGAGCGGCTGGCCGCCGCGCACGACGTGACCTTCGGCATCCACAACCACAGCGGCCCGGGGTACGTCAACTGCCAGCCGGCGATCGTCGGGCACCTGCTCCGCGACCGCGACCCGAGGCGGGTCGCCTCCTACTTCGACCCCGGCCACGCGGCCGTCGAGGGGGGCAACGGGGGCTGGCGGCAGAACCTCGAACTGCTCGCGCCCCACATCCGGCTCGTCGCCGTCAAGGACTTCGCCTGGCACGCCTCGCCCGGCAAGGTCAAGGTCTCCTGGAGCCAGCAGCAGGTCCCGCTGAAGGACGGGCTCGTCGCCTGGCCCGAGGTCTTCGACGCCCTGGCCCGCATGAACTTCGAGGGCCCCGTGTCGCTCCACAGCGAGTACAAGGGCTCGCACAGCTGGCGCGACCTGACGACCCCCGAGCTGATCGAACAGACCGCCGCCGACCTCGCCTTCGTCAAGGCGCTGATCGGCCCCCGCTCGGCGTCCTGATCCGTCGAAGATGATCGCATGTGTCAACGGACCACTCCCGCGGGCGTGCGGCCGATCTCGTCATCGCGGGACCAGCGGAGCGATCGTCGTGCCGACCCGCCTGACCTGGGCCGACCTGCTGATCGAGGACTTCGACCGCGAGGAGGCGACGGCGCTGCGGGGCCTGTGGGACTGGCTGGTCGGCGGCGAGGCCGAGCCGGTCTTCTTCTCCAGATTCGGCGACTGGTTCCTGCGGAGGCCCGACGGCCGCACGCAGATGCTCGACGTCCTGGAAGGGACGCTC
This sequence comes from uncultured Planctomycetaceae bacterium, assembly GCA_963708145.1. Classification (GTDB taxonomy): domain Bacteria; phylum Planctomycetota; class Planctomycetia; order Isosphaerales; family Isosphaeraceae. The sequence continues at coordinate 4,143,762 of OY970189.1, forward strand.
GCCACCGTCGCCGGCTCGCCCGCGGAGTTCGAGGACCGGGTCAACGACCCCGGATGGAGGGACGAGCACCTGCTGCCCGCCCTGATCGCCGAGCTCCATCGGCGGGACAAGGTCCCGGGCCCGGGGCAGTGCTATGCGGTGATCCCCCACCCCAGGGACGGCGGCCGGTTCGAGCCCGAGTTCATCCTGGTCGCCGACTTGCCGCTCTGGCAGGCCATCTGCGCGCATTCCGCCCGTCCCGCCGAGGGGAGGACGACGCGGGCGTGGTGGTGATCGTCGGGCCGGGCGCAGGCGCATCGCCCCGACCGCGATGTCACATCTCGGGCAACGCGCCCCTCTTGACGGCGCGGGTCACCATCAGGGCGCCGGTGCCGAGCAGGGTGAACGGCATCGCCATCATGAACAGGACGCTGTAATTGTAGCCGTCCTTCATCGCGGCCTGCTCGGAAGGCTGCGCGGCGACCGCCTCCTTGCAGTTGGGGCAGGCCGTCGCCTCCCCCCCGATCGCCAGCCCCGCGACCAGCGCCAGGGCCCCGATTGCCGACCTTCGAACGTCGCGACGCATGCCCGTCCTCCCCGATCCCTATGGCCGCATTATAAACGGCCCGTCGCCGGTCGTCAAACCGACGGCCGGTGCAACGCGACGGGCGGCATCCCCTCCCCGGGACCGGGGCGATGGGCTATAATCGGGCGCAGTCCCGATCACGCTTCTCCCCCTGTCTTGGAGCGGGCGCGAATTCGCGCGCAAGTTGAGCGGCAACGACGTCGCCCGGGCGGCGGGGGTCTCGCAGACGACGGTCTCGTTCGTCCTGAGTGGCCGCACCGACATCACGATCCCCGAGGCGACCCGCGAGCGGGTCCGCCGCGTGGCCCGCGAGCTCGGCTACCGCCCCAACGGCGTGGCGCAGCCTCGCGAGGGGCTGCACGCAGACCATCGGCGTGATCGTCCCGCGCGTCGACAGCACCTTCTGCGGGCAGATCGCGCAGGGCATCCAGGAAGCCTGCATCGAGAGCGACTACCGCGTCCTGCTCGCCCACACGCTGCACCGGTCGGAGGTCGAGGCGCGCCAGGTCGACCTCCTGCTGGAACACCGCGTCGACGGCCTGATCTGCGTCGCCGACGAGTGGACGATCGGCGACCTGCCGCGGCGGGTGCAGGGGGTGCTCGATGAGCACGTCCCCTGCGTCGTGGTCGACGACCGATCGCTGGCCGACCGGGTGGACTGCGTCGTCAGCGACGACGACCGCGGCGCGCGCCTGGCCGTGCGGCACCTGCTGGCGCTGGGGCACCGGCGGGTCGCCCACCTCGGCGCCGGCCCGTGGACCAGCCCGGCCCGCGACCGCGATGCCGCCTATCGCGCCGCGCTGCACGAGGCGGGCCTGGAGGTCGACGAGGCGCTGATCGCCGGCCAGTCCTTCTCGATGCACCGCGCCGCCGAGCCGATGAAGGCCCTGCTCGACCTGCCGCGCCCCCCGACGGCCGTCTTCGCCGCCAACGACCGCATGGCGGCCGAGGCGATCCTGGCGATCGAGCGGCGCGGCCTGCGCGTGCCCGAGGACGTCGCGATCGTCGGCTACTCCGACATGGAGATGTCGCAGTACCTGGAGCTGACCACCGTCCACCAGGACACCTTGCAGATGGGCGCCTCGCGGTCCGTCGCCTCCTGCTGCGGATCGCCGAGCCGGGGCTCGCGCCCGGGACGATCGTCGTGCCCACCCGGCTGGTCGTCCGCCGGTCGTGCGGCGCCGGCATGCTGCACTGACCCCCCGACCGGGATCGGAACGGGGTCAGTCGAGCGCGAAGTTGAAGGCCTTCGATCCGCCCGGCGTCACCTCGGCCTGCAAGGTGGTCTCCTCGTTGTACTTCTTCGCGATCTGCTCCTTTGCGCTCGGGTTGGCCTGGTACGCATCGGGCATCTTGTTGAGGCGGGGGTCTGATCCTGGGATCGAGCTGATCCGGACCTTGTAGCGCCCGGCGCCAGCCCCGGAGGGTTCGGCAGGGCATAGTGCCCGTCGCGGACCTCCGAGCCGACCGGCAGCGCGCCGCTCGCCTCCGGGACGAACGCGATCGTGCCATACCCCAGCGGCTTGCCCTTCCAGGTAACGTCGCCGGAGGCGGAGTAGCCGGAGGATGTCGCCTTGGCGCAGCCGCCCGCCGCGGCGGCGATCAGCAGGGCCGGCGCCGACCAGGCCCGCGCAGGCCGGGGTCGCGATCGTCGATTCATGGCCTCGATCGCCCCCGGGTCAATACTGGTCCGCGCTGACCACCTCGCCGCCGCCCCGGCTGCCCAGCGCCCGCCAGGTCACGAGGTTGATGCTCTCCTTGATGAAGTGGACGCTGCCGTCGACGAAGCAGATGTTGACCCCGCCGGGATGGTAGCTCCGCGCCGCCACGTGCGCTCGTTGCTGCCGCTCTGGCGACAGTCGCCGAAGGTGGTGTTGGGCACCTTCGTGTGCGCGTAGCACGACGTGAAGGTGGGCTTGTCTCGGTACCACTGCGTGCCGGCGTAGTAGGAGGACGTGAGGTTGCTGTTGCAGTCGGCCGGGGGGACGAGGTTGGCCGCGGTCGTGTCCGACCCGGTGGGCCAGTCCGAGACGATGCGGACGTGCTGGGGGAGCTTCGGCGGGCCCTGGTACGACTGGCCGACGCCGGTGAACGAGTCGGCCGCGACGTCCCCCCGCTTGATCTCGCCGAACATGGCCGTGTTGCTCGTCCCGTCGGTGATCTCCTTCAGCGTGATGCCCGGCACGGAGGCCCCCAGGTACGGCAGGCTGGGCATGTTGAAGGCCCCCCCGTGCCGCCGTCGAGGTGCGGGCTGTACGCATTGGCCCCGATGCTGATGAAGTAGCTGGCGCACCCCGGCTCGATCGGCAGCGGGTCGGACGGGCACAGGTAGGTGCGGACGTTGACCGACAGGCCCGTCGAGTTGCCCGGGTCGGAGATGGTGTCGAGCTGGAAGTTGAACAGGTTGTAGATGTTCGTGTTCTCCAGGAACCTCAGGACGTGGACCATCGCCGTGGGGGCATAATAGCAATTCCCGTTGGCCCCGGTGCAATTGTACGAGCCCCGTGGGCCATGCCCGGGCGGCAAGGTCGTCACGGTGCTCTCGAAGTTCATCGCCGAGAGCCCGATCTGCTTGAGGTTGTTGACGCACTGCGAGCGGCGGGCGGCCTCGCGCGCCGCCTGCACCGCGGGCAGCAGCAGCGCGATCAGCACCGCGATGATCGAGATCACCACCAGCAGCTCGATCAGCGTGAAACCCCGCCGGGTCTTGGTGAACATGGCTCGGTCCCCTGGGAGGATGGCTGTCGGCCCCGCACGCCGGGAGAGAGGAGATGTGAGCTTACCGCCTAGTAATCCGAATTACTAGCGGAAAATTCCGCCGTCCTGGGTCCGACCGCGGCGCCGGGGCCTTGGCGCGGGCCGGGGTGCGATCGCGGCCGAGGATCACGATCGGGTCGGGGCGGCGGGCGGTCTTGATCTCCAGGACGGGCGACCAGTCGCGGGTCGAGAACTTGACGACCTTGCCGTCATCCTGCGCCGAGACGTAGCCGAATCGGCCGGAGGGGTCGAGACCCGAGCCCCTCGGCGTGGCGGCCGACGGCGAACCGGCGCACCTCGCGCAGGGGGGCGACCTCGACCACGGCCACCGCGCCCGCCTCGATCAAGGAGACCAGCATCCGCTTGCCCCCGGGCAGGAGCCGCACGCGCGCCGGGTTCCCCGCGATCGCGAGCCGGCCGGCGACCCGGTCGGTGGCCGTGTCGATCGCGACGATCGCGTCGCCCGTGCGGTTGGCCGCGTACACGAGGCGGCCGTCCTCGGCCATCGCCAGGCCCATCGGCACGCCGCCGACGTCGATCTGGGCGACGACCTTCCCCTCGCCCAAAGCCACCGCGCTGACCGTGCCCGAGCCGAGTTGGCGACGTACGCCCTCGCCTCGTCGGGGGTGAGGGCGACCATGTGCGGCCGCGACTGGCCGACGTCGACGTTGCCCACGACGGCCTTCGCCTTCGGGTCGATGATCAGCAGAGAGGGGGGAAAGTCGCAGGTGACGTAGAGCCGGCCCGACCGCCCGCGCCGATCCCGTGCGGCCGGTGGAACACGCCGAGGCCGATCTCGCCCACCTGCCGGCGCGCGGCCAGGTCGACGATCGAGATCGACCGGCCCCCTTCGATCTCCTCGGTCCAGCGATCGACGCCGTAGTTGGTCACGTAGGCGAGCTTCCCGTCGGCCGACAGCGCGACCTCGTGCGGCTTCGTCCCCACGGCGATCCTCGCCAGCGACTCGCCGCCGGCCGCGTCGTAGAGGCCGACCGAATCGTCCCCCTTCTGGACGACGAGCATCGTCTCCTGGGCCGGGGTCGGGGGGGTGCCCGGCAGGGGGGTCGCTTTCGGATCATCGGGGGGGCGGTCGAGCGCAGGAAGGCGAACAGGTCGGCGAGCTCCCGCGGCCTGAGCTGCTTCTCCACGTCCTCGGGCATCAGCGACAGGGGGCTCGCCTTCGAGCTCCTCGACGTCGTCGCGAGGGATCGTCTCGAGCTTGCCCCCCTGCGTCTTGAGCACGATGCGATGGGGGTTGTCCTCGGCCAGCAGGCCGGTCAGGACGCGGCCGTCGGAGGTGGCCACCGTCGTCGCCTGATACGACGGGCCGATCACCAGGCTCGGGTCGAAGACGTTCGACAGCAGTTGGTCGAACGAGGCGCGGCCGTTGGAGGTGAGGTCGGGGCCGACGTCCTGCCCCTGTCCGTAGATCTTGTGGCACTGCCCGCAGAGGTTGGCGAAGATGAGGCGGCCGGCGGCCGGGTCGCCCGGGTTGGCGCGGAGGAAGGCGCGCATCCGGGCGATGACCTGCTCGCGCTCGGGGCTGCGCCCTCGCGGACGGCCCCCCACCGCGCCTTGACGCGGCGGACGAGCTCGGCGTCGCGGCTGCCGAGCAGCTTGCGGACGTGGTTCACGTTCAAGGCGTCGGCCGGCACGGCGCCGCGGCCGACCGCGTCGATCAAGGCCAGGCCCCACGCGGGCCTCTGGGTCAGCAGCTCGATCGCGCGGGGCGGAGCTCGGGCTCCAGTTCGGGATAGGACGCCAGGACGACCTCGGCCACCCTCGGCTCGTCGAGCCTCCCGAGCGCCGCGAGGAGCTGGCCGCGGAACCCGGCCGAGCCGTCGCGGCGATCGACGAGCGCCTCGGCGACCGCATCGAGCGCCTCGCGGTCCCCGGCGGCGGCCAGCGCGCGGAATGCCTGGAGCCGTCGCGACGGGTCGGATGCGGACGCCCGGAAGACCTCGCGCGCGCGCGGGTGCCCTCGGGGTCCTTCCACGAGGTCGCGAGCACGATCGCTTCGAAGCGGAGGGGGCTGCGGGCCGGGTCGTCGAGCGCCGAGCGGACGAGGGGCCGCAGCCCCTCCTTCAGCGCCTCCAGGTGGGGGCCGGCGACCTCGCCGGTCTGGACCTTCGCGGCGAGCGCCTCCAGGGCCCTCCGCGCGGCCTCGACGTCGGCCGGAGGGCCGCCGGCCAGGCGCGACAGGAGCCGGACCGCCGGCGCCGGGTCGGGGTCGCGACGCGACAGGATGCGCTCGATCGCGCGCGGGAGGATCGCCGACACCCCCGGCGCCTCGCGCGGGTCGAGCTTCGCGACGAGCTCGGCGAACGCGCCCGCGCGGTCTTCGAGCAGGGGGTGGAGGTTCTGCCAGGCGACGTGCGGGATCAACGGGTCGTCGCCGCTGCGGGCCAGCACGGCGAGCAGGACGGGCATCGGGTCGATCCCCTCGACCTTCCTCGCCGCGATCGCCGTTTGCAGGCGGACGTCGGGCGACGGGTCGCGGGCCATCCGGGCGAGCCGCTCGGAGTCGAGCCCCCGTCGCAGGTTCCCCGCGGCGCGGACGCCCCAGGCGCGGAAGCCGGGGTCGGGGTCGTCCATCAGGGCGTGCAGGAAGTCGTCGCGGACCGCCCCGCCGCCGACCAGGGCCCAGAGGGCGTGCATCCGCGCCTTGCGGGGCCGATCCGGGTCGAGGACGAGCTCGCGGAGCCCCATCCGGGTCTTGCCGCCGGGCGCCAGCGCGATCCTCCGGCCGGAGAGGCCCGGCTCGGCCGTCTTGACGGGATGGTCGAGGAGCCGCTCGGTCAAAAGGCGCTGGGCGATATCGCGGTCGTAGACGTTCGGGCTGGCCAGGAGCTTGATCAAAGCCTCGTCGGTCTCCTTCGCCAGGTCGAAGGCGGCGCGCCGGGGCGCGTCCTGGTACCGCACGCGGTAGAGGCGGCCCTTGAGGCGGTCGATGCCGGCGGGGTCGCGGTTGGCGTCCTGGTAGCAGTGGTACTGGTCGTACCAGTCGAGGATGTAGAGGCAGCCGTCGGGCCCGACCTTCTGCGCGACGGGCATGAACCAGGCGTCGTTGGCCGTGAGGAAGTCGGGCGCGGCGTGGGCGCGGTAGGTCGAGCCGCGGCGTTCGAGCGTATCCGCGTTGATGCCGTTGCCGTGGATGTTGCCCATGTAGAGGCGGTCGCGATACGCGGGCGGGTAGGCGGGGCTGTCGAAGTAGAGGAGGCCGCAGTACGCCGCCTTCTGGTGCGCGTGGTCGACGATCGAGCCGATCTTCCAGGTGAACGGCGGGTACGGGCCCCCCTGGCGGTGGTAGTAGCCGGTCTCGACGAGGTGCCAGAGGTGGTCGATCACGCAGGCGCTGGCGAAGGTGCTCCCGTCGGGGTCGAAGGCGATGCCCCACGGGTTACTCGTCCCCTCGCAGAACAGCTCGAAGGCGCGGGTCCTCGGGTGGATGCGGAAGAGGGCGCAGGTGAAGTCGAACCGCCTGCCGCGATGCTCGACATGGCTCGGGTTGAACACGCCGTTCCAGCCGTAGAGCCAGCCGTCGGGCCCCCAGGTCAGCGAATTGGGCAGCTCGTGCGTGTCGGACCGGCCGAAGCCGGTGACGACCACCTCGCGGCGGTCGGCCTTGCCGTCGCCGTCGGTGTCCTGCAAGAAGAGGATGTCGGGCGCGTTGGCGACCCACACGCCGCCGTGCCCGACGGCGATCCCCGAGGGGATGTTCAGCCCGTCGGCGAACACGGTGAAGCGGTCGGCGCGGCCGTCGCCGTCGGTGTCCTCGATCACCTTGACGCGGTCGCGCCCCGGCCCGGCGGGCTTGCGGGGATACTCCAGGCTCTCGGTGACCCAGATCCGACCGCGCTCGTCGAAGGTCATGGCGACGGGGTTGACGATGTCGGGCTCGGAGGCGACGACCTCGACGCGGAACCCCGGCGGGACGGTCATCTTGAGGGCCGCCTCGGCAGGCGAGAGCGGGTCGCCGGGCGGCCGGTCCTGGTGGTAGGGCAGGGGGGCGTCGGCGCGGGCCGTCGCGCCCGGTCCGGCGCAGGCCATCAGGAGCAGGACCATCGCCGCGGCCGTCGGCCGTCTGACCTCCCCTCTCATCGTCGACGTCTCCCCTCTCGACCTCGGTGGGATGCATGCTGGCGGGCCACGATCGAGTATCCGGCGGGCCGGGCGCGAAATGCAAGCCACTTCGACCTGGTGGGACGTGTGCGGGTGCGATCCCGGATTCCGGTCGATCCGGGCCCCGGCCACCCGGACGCCCCGGAAATGGGACGCCGAGGGGCGGGGATCGAGGCGGATCAAGACGGATCGGATCAGCGGCCATCGGCCTCGATCCGCGCCCCTCCGCGCCCCCTCCTTACCCAGACCCCCATTGGCTTCGTTTCGTCGCGCCCCCGGCGACCGGACCGCCTCAGCGCCGCTCGTGTGTACAAATGATCAATGCGGCGGGCCATCACGGTCGTCGCGAGGCCGCGGGGGCGGTCGCGGGGGCGTCCTGAGCGGGGCGCGGGGGCGCTTGGAGGCGGGAAACGGGCCGATCGGCGACCCCGGCGCGCACCATCGCCGCGGGGCGCGCCGGACGACGCCCGATCCGGGACCATCCCGTCGCCCCGATCAGCGCCGACGCGCCGCGCGTCAGCGGGCCCGCCGCGCCCGGCGGCTGCCCGGCTCCAGCCGCGGGGCCTCCGCATCGCCGGGGATCGCGACGACCGGCATCACCTCCGGCGCTGGCCCGCGCAGGCACTCCGCGTCGGTCGGCTCCGGCGCCGGCTTCGGAGCGGGCGGCGGCGCCGCCGTGATGTCGGCGACCGCCACCGCAACCTCGACCGCCACCGCCGGCGCCTCCGCCGGCGCCTCGACCGCCGCCGGCGCCGGCGACAGCTGCGCCACGGCCCAGCGCAGATGGCCCATGCACGTCGCCTCGTACCGCCGCAGACGCTTCAGCTCGGCGTCGTCGTACCGGCCCGCCAGCGCCGCCTCGCGCTCCGCCGCGTCGGCCTCCGCCAGCACGCCCGACTGCCGCTCCGTCAGCCCCGCGATCGCGTCGTCGACCAGCCCCATGAGGTGCTCGGCCTGCGCGACCCCCGCGGCGCCTCCAGCAGCATCGAGCCGGCCCGCAGCTCGACCGGCACGCCGATCAGGTCCATCGCCAGGACGTACTGCGCGTCGTCCCAGCCGCCGGAGGCGAGCAGGATGGTCCTGAGCATCTCCCACCGCTCCAGCAGGCACCTCGCACCCCTGCGCCGTCTGGCGGAGCTGGCGGCTGACCAGAGCGGGCTTGCGCGGCAGCTTCTCGGCGAGCTCGGCGGCCTCCAGGCCGCGGACCTCGTCCCAGGAGTGCTCGGCGCCCAGCGCCAGCAGGCCGCGGAGGGCGATCTCCCGCTGCTGGCAGTGCTCCAGGCGGACCGACTCCAAAGCCGCCCGTGCGACGGCCCAGATTTGGAACGGGTTGGCGGGCCGCAGCGCCTCGATCCACTGCTCGGTGCGCTCGGCGACGGCGTGCTCGACGTCGTGGGGCAGGACGACGCCGCGGCCGGCCAGGCCGGTCTTCAGGGCGTTGCGTCGGGTTCGGTCGCGGGCCTCGGGGGCGGGTCCCGTGGAGCGGAGCGCGTTGCTTCGGTTGGCTTCGATCTGTCGCAGGGTGGCCATCGGTCGGGTCCTTCGGCGGTGGATGGGTCGTGAGATGCGGGCCGCTATGGATACAATCGAGGTGGGGAGGGCCGGCGCTCTGTTATTCCGGGAATTTTTCGGCGTGCGATCCCGGATTCCGGTCGAACCGGGCCGAGGACCCGGGTGGCCGGGGCCAGGCCCGCGGGGCGGGCGTGCCCCGGGGAGGTCGTCGAGCGCCCCGGGGCACCCTCGCCCGGCTCGCCTGGCCGTGACCACCCGGGGATCGGACGGGAGTCCGTCGAGAAACCCGGTTCGGGCCCGGAACGGCCGGCGGGGCGGTCTCGGACTTGAAGTCCGGGGGCCGATGCGGGACGATTCCGGAGGGGCCACCATCCTGCATCGGCCCATCATCGGGAGGCCAGCACCGTGATTGAGGGACAGGTCTTGTCGCGGCCCGTGGCGGGCCCGAGGGCGTGGCGGGCGGAGGACGTCCGCCGGGGGGGCCGTGGTCGCACCCTCTGCCCGAGGGCGCCGCGGAGGGCCTGTGCCGCCTGGCGCGGGCTCGCGGCCGGCGGCCGTCCCCTGGTCGAGACGCGCCTGCCCGAGTCCGATCGCGCGGCCTGGGCCGGGGCCTTCCGGCCGGTGCGCGACGAGCTCGAAGACGGCCGCGGGTTCGCGATCGTCGAGGGGCCGCCGGGCGACGCCCTCTCCGCGGACGAGAGGATGGCGCTGTACTGGGTCGTCGGCCAGCTCCTGGGCGCCCCGTTCGCGCAGAACGTCGAGGGGACGCTCCTCTACGACGTCCGCGACTACGGCCGGGACGTCAGCCAGGGGGCCCGGTTCTCGGTCACCAACGCCGAGAGCAGCTTCCACACCGACAACTCGTTCGGCGACGAGGTGCTCGACTACGTCGGCCTGCTCTGCCTGCGGACGGCCAAATCGGGCGGCCTGAGCCAGCAGGTCAGCGGCTTCGCCGCGCACAACGATCTCCTGGCGGACGACCCCGAGGCGCTGGAGACGCTGTACCGGCCGTTCCACGTCGACCGCCGCGGCGGCGTGCGCCCCGGCGAATCGCCGACCGTCCTGCGGCCGGTCATCGAGCGCGACGGCGACGACCTGATCTTCCGCTACCTCCGCTACTGGATCGAGGCCGGCCACCAGAAGGCGGGCGAGCCTTTGACCGACGCGCAACGCCACGCGCTCGATGCGCTCGACCGGGTGCTGAACCGTCCCGGGCTGCGGGCCGAGTTCATGCTCGGCCCCGGCGCCATGTACTTCATCAACAACCGCTGGATCTTGCACAATCGCACCGCCTTCGAGGACCACGCCGACCCCGATCGGAGGCGGCATTACGTGCGTCTCTGGCTGAAGGCGAGGGCCGACGATGCCCGGCCCGCCTAGCCCCTCGGGGCCGGGCGCGGCGATCGTGGCGCGGGTGCTGGCGCCACCGTCGGCGACGCCGGGCGGCGACCGGCCCGGGCCGCTCCGCGTCGGGGGGCTGGTCGGTGCCGCGGCGGCGTTCGCGGCGGTGCTCGCCTGGCCCCTGCCGGCGCTGAGGCCCGAGGCGCACCGGCTCGCCGCGATCACCGCGGCGGTCGTCGTCCTCTGGATCACCGAGGCGCTGCCGATGCCCGTCACGGCGCTGGCCGGCGCGTCGGCGTGCGTGCTGCTCGGGGTCGACTCGGCGCGCGAGGTCTTCAAGCCGTTCGCCGACCCGTTGATGTTCCTGTTCATCGGGTCGTTCATCCTCGCCCGCGCACTGTTCCTGCACCGGCTCGACCGCCGGTTGGCGTTCGCGATCCTGTCGGCGCCGTGGGTCGGGTCGCGGCCGGGAAGGATCATGCTCGCCTTCGGCGCCGTCACCGCGTTCATCTCGGCGTGGATCTCGAACACGGCCACGACCGCGATGATGTACCCGATCGCGATGTCGATCCTCGGCTTCCTGCTCGACCCAGCGCGCGAGGATGGCCCCTCGGTCGGGGCGCGGTACGCCACGGGCATGATGCTGATGGCCACGTTCGCCTCGTCGGTGGGGGGGCTGGCCACCCCGATCGGCGCGGCGCCGAACCTGATCGGGCTGGGGCTCATCCGCGACGTCGCGGGGGTCGAGTTCTCGTTCCTGAAGTGGTGCGCCGTCGGCGTGCCGGCGGCCGTGCTGCTGTTCCTCTACGTCGCCGCCTACCTCGGCGTGCTCTGCCGCGCCGGGGTCCGCGAGATCCCCGGCAGCGAGGCGATGCTCCGCGACGAGAAGGACCGCCTCGGCCCCTGGACGACCGCGCAGCGACTCGACGCTCGCCGCCTGCGGCGTGACGCTGGCATTGTGGATCGTGCCCGGCGTCGTCGCGATGGCCCTCGGCGAGGCGAGCGCCCTGAATCGGGCGCTCGACCGGATGATCCCCGAGCCGGTCGCGGCGCTGGTCGGGGCGATCCTGCTGTTCCTCCTGCCCGGCGACGGCGGGTCGCGCGCGATCACCTGGGACGAGGCGGCGCGGATCGACTGGGGGGTGATCCTGCTGTTCGGCGGCGGCGTCGCGCTGGGCGTCCTGTCGTTCAGGACTGGGCTGGCCGAGTCGGTCGGCCGCGGCGTGACCGGACTCGTCCCCGTCGGCCACGGCCTCGGGCTGCTCTGCGCCGCGACCCTGGCCGCGGCGCTGGTCTCCGAGCTGACCTCGAACACCGCGTCGGCCAACATGGTCGTCCCGGTCGTGATCGCGATCGCGCAGGCGGCGCAGCCTCGACCCGTTGGAGCCGGCCCTGGGCGCCACGCTCGGCTCGGGGCTCGGGTTCATGCTGCCGGTCTCGACCCCCACCAACGCGATCGTCTACGGGTCGGGCCTCGTCCCGATGCGGCGGATGGCCTCCTACGGCCTGATGCTCGACGTGGTCGGCGTCGCGGTCGTCGTCGCGCTGGTCCGGGTCGTGGTCCCCCTGGTGCGATAGGATCGGGCCGACCGTCCCCAATCCGAGCGCCACCGGAGGGATAGCGAACCGCCACGGCCCGCCGCCGCGATCGTCGGGATATCGAGTCGCGCCGTCCCGTGGGCGAGGCCGGAGTCAGCGCCGGGTGGCAAAGGATCTCAAAAAAAATACGCGGCTTCTCATTCTCTTGGTCCGAGATTCGCTATAAAATTATCGTATTCTGGTAAGATAGGGCCTTCGGCACGGTATTAACGATCTCATTCATTGGAAGGACGGGTGTGACGATGCAGACTTTCGGCCCCGCAGCTTCGGCGCGTCGCAGGCGCGGGTTCACGTTGATCGAGCTGCTGGTGGTGATCGCGATCATCGCCGTGCTGATCGCGCTGCTGCTGCCCGCGGTCCAGGCGGCGCGCGAGGCGGCGAGGCGCGCGCAGTGCGTCAACAACCTCAAGCAGATCGGCCTGGCCCTGGCCAACTACCACCAGACCAACGACTGTTTCCCGCCGGGCTGCCTCACGTCGAGGAACGCCGCCGGGACGACCAGGATCAACGGCGACTTCAGCGCCCACGCCCGCCTGTTGCCCGGCATGGAGCAGCAGGCGCTCTACAACGCCGCGAACTTCTCGATCTCCGTCAAGTCCGACACCGTCGGGTCACTGATCAACTCGACCGTCGCCGTCACCAGGCTCAACACGTTCCTGTGCCCGTCCACCCCCCCTCCCGGCTGGCCGAGCACCCAGGGCGCGCCGATCAACAAGTTCACCGCCGCGGGGAACAGCTACTTCGCGTCCTGCGGGTCGACCATCGAATGGTCGGCCACCCAGGCCGGCGGGCCTCCCAACGGCATGTTCCAGCTCAACGGCCCGCCGATCGGCATCCGCGACGTGACCGACGGCACGAGCAACACGATCGCCTTCGGCGAGTGGAAGGTCGGCAGCGGCAACCTGACCGCGATCACGATCCCCACCGACATCATCTTCCTGGGCAGCGCCCCTCGGGGTCCTCGCGGACCAACACGGGCACGGAGAACATGCCCCTGCTCAACGCGCTGGGCTTCCAGGCGTGGTTGACCAAGTGTACCCAGGCGGTCGCCACGACCCGGTCGAGCTTCACCGTGATCCTCGGCGAATCCTGGGCCTACGGCCTGGTCGGCTACTCGATGGGGACCACCCTCCTGGCGCCGAACCCGAAGTACTCCAATTGCAGCGCGGGCGGGGCCAACACGTTCGACGCCGCCGGCATGTTCAACATGAGCAGCTACCACTCCGGCGGGGGCAACATCCTGCTGTGCGACGGCTCGGTCCGCTTCATGAAGGACAGCACCAACCTGAACACGGTCTGGTCGCTGGGCTCGCGCAACCAGGGCGAGGTCGTCTCCGCCGACTCGTTCTGATCGCCGCGACAGGCCCGCGCGCCCGGGTGACCGGGGCTGCGGAGCAGCCGCGACGGGGGCCGGTCGCGGTGACAAGGGATCTCGGGAGAAATACGCGGCTTCTCGGCATTTTGACCGGACATTCGCGGTTCAACCGTCACTACTTATCAAGATGGGCCTCTTGTCACGATATTAACGATGTTATCCCCGGGAGGGCGGCTGTGATGAGGCAGACCTTCAAGCACGCGGCCTCGGCGCGCCGCGGACGCGGCTTCACGCTGATCGAGCTGCTGGTGGTCATCGCGATCATCGCCGTGCTGATCGCGCTGCTGCTGCCGGCGGTCCAGGCGGCGCGCGAGGCGGCGCGGCGGAGCCAGTGCGTTAACAACATGAAGCAGATCGGCCTGGGCATGCACAACTACCACAGCTCCTACGACTGCTTCCCGCCCGGCGGCCTGCCCGTGACCAACAGCGTCGGCACGCCGAGGCCGGAGAACGGCAGCTTCAGCGCGCACGCCCGGATGCTCGCCAACCTGGAGCAGCAGGCGCTGTTCAATGCCATCAATTTCTGGATCTCGATCAAGTCGGACGCCTACGGGCTCTCGACCAACACGACGGCCATGGCGGCGAGGCTCAGCGTGTTCCTCTGCCCGTCGTGCCCCGCCCCCAACTGGGTGGACACCGAGTCGGCCACGTTCTACGCCCCCGGCAACAACTACTTCGCCTCGTACGGCGCGGGGATCGAATGGGTGGCCCAGCCGCAACGGGCCGGCGGGCCGCCCAACGGCATGTTCCAGGTCACCGGGCCGACCATCGGCATCCGCGACGTCACCGACGGCACGAGCAACACGATCGCCTTCGGCGAGTGGCGGACCGGCAGCGGCCTGAAGACGATCGCCACGGTCCCCATCGACATCGTCTTCCTGGGCAGCGCGCCCGCGGGGGCCGTGCGGACCACGGCGGGGACCGAGGTGATGCCCGGGCTCAATACGGCGGGCTTCCAGCAGTGGTTGACCAGTTGCAACCAGGGCACCAAGAGCCTCCCGTATGCGTCGACCTACGCGGTGGCCCTGGGCGAGACGTGGGCGCATGGCCTCGTCGCCTACTCGATGGGCTCCACCCTCCTGCCGCCGAACCCGCAGTTCACCAACTGCAGCGCGGGGGGGGCCAACACGATCGATGCCCCCGGCATGTTCAACATGAGCAGCTTCCACCCCGGCGGCGCCAACATGCTGATGGCCGACGGCTCGGTGAAGTTCCTCAAGAACAGCGTCAACCAGCAGACCCTCTGGAACATCGGCACCCGCAACTACGGCGAGGTCGTCTCCGCCGACTCGTATTGATCGTCCCCACGGCCGGACGTTCGCCCCTTGCGGGGGGGCGGGGCGGATGCGAGACTAGGTCTCGGCCGGCCCGCCCGCGGATGGTGATGGAGGAGCCGCCCCCATGAACCCGGGATCGACATCGATCTTCGACCTGAGCCCATCGGAGAAGCTCCAGCTCGTCGAAGACCTCTGGGACGACCTCGCGGCCACGCCCGAGGCGGTCCCGGTCCACGACTGGCAGAAGGAAGAGCTCGCCCGGAGGAAGGCGAACCTGATGAGGGACCCGGGATCGGGGCTGTCCTGGGATGAGGTCCAACGCCGGGTGCGCAGCCGTTATGGCCGCTGAGTTGATCGTCGCGCCCGAGGCCGAGCAGGACATCGCCGAAGCCTACGCCTGGTACGAAGGCCGGCAACCCGGCATGGGCGAAGAGTTCCTGCGCCGGGTCGATGCCTGCATCCGGGCGATCCTCCGCAATCCGGAGATCCACGCGACCGTCCACGAGGACTACAGGCGGGGCCTGGTCCGCCGCTTCCCCTATGCTGTCTTCTATGAGTACGCCAATGGCGCCGTGACGGTCTACTGCGTCTTCCACAGCCTCACGCGATCCCGAGAAGTGGCGGCAGCGGCTCCCCTGAGCGCCGGCCGTTCGACGTCGAGGAGGCCCAGCCGGACGTCATGGACCCTCGCTATCCGCTGAACGACCCCTCCGCGCTGCTGAGCCCGTCCTTGCTGATCTTCCGCGCGCTGGTGCGGCGCAACCTGGAAGCGATGATCGCGATGGCGCGCGGGGCGGGCCGGCTCCGGCCGCACGTCAAGACGCACAAGATGGCCGAGATCGTCCGGCTGGCCGAGACGCTGGGCATTCGCAAGCATAAATGTGCCACGATCGCCGAGGCCGAGATGGCCGCCTCGGCCGGCGCGACCGACGTGCTCGTGGCGTACCCGATGGTCGGGCCGAACGTCGCCCGGCTGGCGCGGCTCGTCGAAGCCTATCCGGTGACGACCTTCCGGACGCTGGTCGACCATCCCGAGACGGCCCGCGGCCTGTCGAGCGGGCTGGAGGGGGTCGGCCGGCCGGTCCCGGTGCTCGTGGACCTGGAGGTCGGGATGGGCCGCACCGGGATCGCGCCCGGCGAGGCCGCCGCCGACCTGTATGCGCTGGTGGATCGCCTGCCGAACCTCGCGGCCGACGGCCTGCACGCCTACGACGGCCACATCCGCGACGTCGATCCGGCCGAGAGGCGGCGGTCGGCCGCGCCGGGGATCGAGGCGGTCCTGTCGCTGCGCGATCGGCTCGAGGCGCCGCGGGCTGGCGGTGCCCCGGGTGGTGCTCGGGGGGACGCCCACGTTCCCGGTCCACGCGGCGATCGAGGCGCCGGGGGTCGAGTGCTCGCCGGGGACCTGCGTGCTCCACGACGCGGGCTACGCCTCGCGGTTCCCCGATTTACCGTTCACGCCCGCCGCCGTCCTGCTGACGCGGGTCGTCAGCCATCCCCGACCGGGCCGCCTCTGCCTCGACCTGGGGCACAAGGCGGTCGCCGCCGACCCGCCCGGGGACCGCCTGGCTCTGCTCGACATCCCCGACGCCACGCTCGGCGGCCAGAGCGAGGAGCACCTGGTCGTCGACACGCCGCACGCCGGGCGGTTCCCCCCCGGCACCCCCGCGCTGGCGATCCCCACGCACATTTGCCCCACCTGCGCCCTGCACCGCCGCGCCTACGTCATCGAGGGCGGCGCGGTCGTCGGCGAGTGGGAGGTCTCCGCCCGCGACCGCGTGCTCGGCATCTGATCGCGGCGGCCCCGGGGGCGGGCCGCGGGGTGGTCGCCGGTGCGCCGGACCTGTAGAATGAACGTTTCTCCGCAGGCCGTATCCTGCGATCGAGAGGATGGACGTTCCCCAGAGGACAAGGGACATCGGATGAAGTATCGCATGATCGCGGCGGTGGGCCTCGGGCTCGTCGCCGCCTCGGCCCTCGTCGGCGATAAGGTCGCGGCGCAGGGAGACGCCGAGCTGAAGGACGCTCAAGCAGAAGGCCAGCTACAGCGTGGGGGTCGACATCGGCCGGAAGCTCAAGGCGCAGGCGATCGACCTCGACGGCGACCTCCTGTCCAGGGGCATCAAGGACGCGCTGGCGGGCAAGTCGGCGCTGTCCGACGCGGACATGCGGTCGGCCATGATGGCGTTCCAGCAGGAGCTCGCCGCCAAGCAGACCGACAAGAACAAGAAGGAGGGGGAGGATTTCCTCGCCGCCAACAAGAAGAAGCCGGGCGTCGTCACGACCCAAAGCGGCCTGCAATACCAGGTGATCAAGGAGGGGACCGGCAAGACGCCCAAGGTGACCGACACCGTGACGGCCAACTACGAGGGGACGCTGATCGACGGCACCGTCTTCGACAGCTCGTACAAGCGCGGGCAGCCGTTGAGCATCCCGGTCAACGGCGTCATCAAGGGGTGGACGGAGGCCCTCCAGCTCGATGAAGGTCGGCTCGAAGTGGAAGCTGTTCATCCCCTCCGAGCTGGCCTACGGCGCCAACCCCCGCCCGGGCGGCCCGATCGGGCCGAACGCCGTGCTGATCTTCGACCTCGAGCTGCTCGACGTGAAGTAAGCTAGCAGGAGAGGGGTCGCGCGGAGTCCGCCCGGAGGTCCCCGATGGTGCGCGCGAGGGTGTCGAGGCGCCGGGTCGCGGGCGTTGCGATCGCCCTGCTCGGCCTCGTCGTCGCGGCGGCCCGCGCGGGCCCGGAGGGCGCACCGGAGAGGGCCGACGGGGCGGCGGGGGTCGAGTTCTTCGAGAGGGAGGTCCGCCCCCTGCTCGTGTCGCGGTGCCAGGAGTGCCACGGGCCGGCCAAGGTCAAGGGGGGGCTGCGGCTCGACTCCCGCGCCGCGGTGCTGGCCGGCGGCCGGAGCGGGCCCGCCGTCGTGCCGGGCCAGCCCGACGAGAGCCTGTTGATCGACGCGATCAACCACGGCGACGTCGTCCGCATGCCCCCCAAGGCCAAGCTGCCCGACCGCGAGATCGCCGCGCTGACCCGATGGGTCGCGATCGGCGCCCCGTGGTCGCCGCACGACGCCGCCCGGCCCTCCTCGGCGCGCGCCCGGCCTTCGACCTCAAGCGACGCGCCGAGCACTGGTGCTTCCGGCCGCTCCGCGTCGCGGAGCCGCCCGCCGTGAAGGGCGGAGATTGGCCGCGGTCGCCGATCGACCGATTCATCCTGGCCGCGCTGGAGGCGAAGGGGCTGTCGGCGTCGCCGGAGGCCGACCGGCGGAGCTTGATCCGCCGCGTGACGTTCGACCTGACCGGGCTGCCGCCGTCGCCCGAGGAGGTCGAGGCGTTCGTGGCCGACCCGGCCCCCGATGCCTACGAGAGGCTGGTCGATCGCCTGCTCGCGTCCCCCCATTACGGCGAGCGCTGGGCCCGGCACTGGCTCGACCTGGTCCGGTTCGCCGAGACCGCGGGCCACGAGTTCGACTACGACGTCGCTCGACGCCCACCGCTACCGCGACTACGTCGTCCGCGCCCTGAACGCCGACCTGCCGTATGACCGCCTGGTCGTCGAGCACGTCGCGGGCGACCTGCTCGCCCCACCTCGACGACACCCGACCGACGGATTCAACGAGTCGATCCTGGGCACCGGGTTCTTCCTGCTGGGCGAGGGCATCCACTCGCCGGTGGACCTGCTCGACGACGAGGCGATGCGGATCGACAACCAGGTCGACGTCCTCTCGAAGACCTTCCTCGGCCTGACCGTCGCCTGCGCCCGCTGCCACGACCACAAGTTCGACGCGATCTCGACGCGGGACTACTACGCGCTGTACGGCTACCTCCAGCAGCTCGCGGCATCAGCACGCCTTCATCGACCCTCCCGAGCGGATCGGGGCCGAGGTCGCCGAGCTCCGCGCGATCAAGGCCGCGCTGGGGGCCGCGGTCGGCGGTTGTAATGGATCACCCCCGTCCGCGCGCGACGACGACCCATCGGGCGTCGCGGTCGTCTTCGAGGACTTCGACGGGCCGGCCTTCGACGGCTGGGACGCGACCGGCGACGCCTTCGGCGACGGCCCGAGCGGGCCCGACGAGTTCGTCGTCGCGCGCTCGGGGCCTGGTGCCGGTCGCCGCGGGGCAGGCGGACAGCGGCCTCATCTCCGACCGACTCCAGGGGGTGCTCCGCTCGCGCACGTTCGCCATCGAGAAGCCGTTCATCCACTACCTCGCCTCGGGCCGCAGGGGCGCATCAACCTGGTGATCGACGGCTTCGAGAAGATCCGGAGCCCGATCTATGGCGGCCTGTCGCTCGCCATCGACGCCGACCGCCCCCGCTGGCACGCGCAGGACGTTGCCCGGTGGGTCGGCCACCGCGCCTACATCGAGATCGCTGACGGTGCGACGGCCGATTACCAGGCCCTCCCCGGCCGCACCCGCTACGCCGACGGGTCGGGCTTCATCGCCGTCGATGAGATCCGGTTCTCCGACGATCCCCGCGTTGCGGAGGCTCCCCCCGTGCCCGCGGCCGTCCCGTGCCGCGCGGAGGGAGGAGCGTTTGAAGACCTGCTCGCGCGCTATCGCGAAGTCGAGTCGCGGATACCGCCGCCGACGCTCGCCCTGGCGCTGGCGGACGGCACGGGCGAGGATGAAAGGGTCCACGTCCGGGGCAACTCGAAGACGCTCGGCGAGGTCGTCCCCCGCCGCTTCCTGGAGGCGGTCGCCGGGCCCGACCAGCCCGCGCCGGGGCGGGGGAGCGGGCGGCTGGAGCTGGCGCGGAGGATGGTCGATCCGACGAACCCGCTCACGGCCCGGGTGATGGTCAACCGGATCTGGAAGCACCACTTCGGCGAGGGGATCGTCCGCACCACCGACGACTTCGGCGCGATGGGCGAGCCGCCGAGCCACCCCGATCTGCTCGACTGGCTGGCCTCCCGCTTCATCGCGGAGGGGTGGTCGATCAAGGCGATGCACCGGCTGATGGTCACGTCGAGTACCTACCGGATGCGGAGCCTTCCCGTCGCCGGCGCCGAGCGGGTCGACCCGACGAACCGCCTCTTGCACCGGATGAACGTCCGCCGCCTCGAAGCCGAGGCGATCCGCGACGCGCTGCTCGCCGTCTCGGGCCGCCTCGATCGGACGATGTACGGGCCGGGCGTCCCGGTCCACCTGACCGTTTTCATGGACGGCCGCGGCCGTCCCGAGACCTCCGGCCCCCTCGACGGCGACGGCCGCCGCAGCCTCTACTTGAACGTCCGGCGCAATTTCCTGAACCCGATGCTCCTCGCCTTCGACTACCCGGCCCCGTCCGCGACGATGGGCCGCCGCAACGTGTCGAACGTCCCCGCGCAGGCGCTGACGCTCCTGAACGACCCGTTCGTCGTCGGCCAGGCCCGCCTCTGGGCCGAGCGATCGCTGGCCGAGCCGGCGTCGCCTCGCGATCGCATCGCCCGGCTCTACCTCTCCGCGTTCGGCCGTCCCCCGACCGGCCGCGAGGCCGTCGCCGGGATCTCGTTCCTCGCCGCACAGGCCGACCGCCGGCTCGACGACCCACGGGCCTGGGCCGACTTGTGCCATGTGCTGATCAACGTCAAGGAATTCATCTACATCGATTGAGTTGAGGCTTCGTAGGGTGGGCACCGCCCACCGTCTTCGACCCCGGCTTTGGTCTCGTTCCCACGCTCCTGCGCTATGCATTACCCATAACTTCGGGGGCCGGGTTATGAAGTGATAAATTCCATCCTGTAACGAAGTCCTCAAGCCGTCGCAAGCCGCGCCAGATCGCCTTAACCCCGGGCTCCCCGTCGCCTTTGCGGGCGAGGAAACCCCCGAGCCGGGCGATCTGCCGCACCGCCTCCCGTAAGCCGGGAGGAGACGCCGGGACCATGTCTGTCTTGTGGACCACCCGATGCAACACCTGCCACTGCTCGCGCGGCAAGACCGCCTCGCACGACGCCTCGGGGTGGCGCCGCGCCTCGTAGGTCAACCACAACAGGCGCCAGGCCACCACCGCATAGGTCGCCAAGGCCCGCTCCAAGCGCCCGGCCGTCTCCAACTGCAACCGTTCGACCCGGCAGCCGCTCTTCAGCACGTAATGATAGCGCTCGACCAGCCACCGCAGCGCGTACCAACGCACCGCCCGCTCGGCATCGGCAAGGGTCGCGATCGGCACGGTCGTCAGCAGCCACCAGCACACCGGCCCCTGCCCCTCCGGCGGGCTTTCCTCCTCGGCCAGGATCGCCGTGAGCCTCAGGTGGGGCAACGTCTTGCGGCGGGGATGGGTCGAAGGGGGGGCGATCTCCAGGGTCACGAACCGAATCGTCAGGGTCGCCCGTCGCGCCGGCCGATCGTCGCCCCGTTTGAGGTCCACGGTCATCGTCCCGGCCGCCGCATTGGCGCGCACGGCCGCCCCCAGGAGCCGTTCGACGTGGCGGACCCGCCGCCTGGGCTTGGCCCGGATCAGCAGGTGCGACCCGGGCCGTCGCGGCGCGGCGAAGAGGTCGTAGAAGTCGGCCTCGCGGTCGGCCACGGTGAGGACCATCTGCTCAGCGGGCATGGCGGCCTCGGTGGCGGCCAAGGCATCGAGCCAGCGCTGAGATTCCTTGTCGGCGGTCTCCTTCTTGTTGCGGCCGGCGCGCTTGCCCAAGGTCGCGGGGTCGCGGGTCCAGGTCCGCTGGTCGATCACGCCGAGGGGGACGCCCGCGGCGGTGACGGCGAGGACCGAGTGGAGCCACAGCCCCGAGCGTTTGCTGTGGGCGAGATAGCCCAGGCCGGTGGTGTCCGGATGGTCGGTGAAGTCGAGGCTGGTGGTGTCCTGAATCGTCAGGAGCCACTCATCCTCGCGGTCAGGGAGCCGTTCCAGGGTGCTGTCGCGGTGCGCGGCGCGGATGTCGTCCGGGTCGATGCGCGGGTTGTCCCAGAAGCGATAGGCGGCCTTGGTGGCGGCCCAATCGCCCGAGGCCTGAGGCACGCTGGCCTCCGGCGCGCTGAGCAGATCGTCGACCAATTTGACCAGGCGTCGGTTCAAGCGTCGGTCTCCGAGGTCGACGTGGCGAAGTTCGAGTGCTGACCACATGGTGTTCTTACGAACATCCGGGCCGGATGGATCGAACTTGTGGGTAATGCATAGCGCTCCGCGTGGGAATGCCGTCCTCGACGCTCTGCGTCGCCATGACGGACGCGGAGCGTCCGCGGAGCCGTTCCCACGCGGAGCGTGGGAACGAGGGATGTCTCCTCCGCGTGCGGTTTGATCGGACGAGGTGACCCGATGCACTGCCGGAACTTCCACGCCGCCCCGACGACCCGCCGCGAGATGCTGACCCGCTGCGCCAACGGGTTCGGCGCCCTGGCGCTGACGGCGCTGATGGGCGATCGGGCGTTCGGGCAGGTCGTCGTGAATGCAACGGCCCCGGCCGATCCACTCGCGCCGCAGGCCGCCCCACTTCGAGGCGAAGGCGCGGAGCGTGATCTTCCTGTTCATGGACGGCGGGCCGTCGCAGATGGACACCTTCGATCCCAAGCCATTGCTCGACCGCGAGCACGGCAGGCCGATCGGGGTGAAGACGCATCCGACCCAGTTCAACAACGTGGGCAACGTGCTCGCCTCGCCGTGGAAGTTCCAGCAATACGGCCAGAGCAGCATCGCGGTCAGCGACCTGTTCCCGCACGTCGCGCGTCGCGTCGACGACCTGGCGGTCGTCCGGTCGATGGTCTCGAACTTCTCGGAGCACACCGCGGCCAATTACTTCCTCCACTCCGGCAGCGGGCTGCAAGGCCGGCCGAGCCACGGGGCGTGGGTCACGTACGGGCTGGGGAGCGAGAACCAGGAACTGCCCGGGTTCGTCGTCCTCAACGGCGGCCTGATCCCCCCGGGCGGGCTCGACTGCTTCAGCAACGGCTTCCTGCCGGCGTCGTACCAGGGGTCGGTGTTCAAGGCCGGCGACAAGGCGCTCGCCAACATCGATGCGGCCGACGGATCGGCCGAATCGCAGCGCCGGAAGCTCGCTTTGATGCGATCGCTCGACCGCGGCGTGCTCGGCCGGATGGGGGGTCACGACAGCCTGGAGTCGGCCATCGCCAACTACGAGCTCGCCTTCCGCATGCAGACGGCCGTCCCCGATCTGCTGGACCTGGCGGGCGAGACGGCGGCGACGAAGGCCCTCTACGGGCTCGACGACCCGTACCCCCCCGCGCGGATCTACGGGCGCCAGTGCCTGCTGGCGAGGCGCCTGGTCGAGCGGGGCGTGCGGTTCGTCGAGCTGCTCTGCCCGAAGGTGGCCGGCGACCGCTGGGACCAGCACGCGAACCTGAAGGCCGGCCACGAGAACAACGCCCGCGCCGTCGATCGTCCGATCGCGGGGCTGCTCGCGGACCTCAAGGCCCGCGGCCTGCTCGGCGAGACGCTCGTCGTCTGGGGGGGCGAGTTCGGCCGCACCCCGATGGCGCAGGGGACCGACGGCCGCGACCACAACCCCTACGGCTTCTCGATCTGGCTGGCCGGCGGCGGCATCAAGGGGGGCATCACCCACGGCGCCACCGACGACTACGGATACCACGCCGTCGAGGACCGCATGGAGGTCCACGACCTCCACGCGACGATGCTCCACCTGCTCGGCCTCGACCACACCCGGCTCACCTACCGCTTCGGAGGCCGTGACATGCGCCTGACCGACGTCCACGGCGAGGTCGCACACGCCCTGATCGGATGAAGGGGATCAGCCACAGAGGGCACAGAGGACACCGAGAAAAAATAAAAGGGAATCTACTTTTTTATTTTTCTCGGTGTTCTCTGTGTCCTCTGTGGCAAAATGTCTTCATCGGTTCGAGAGGGCCGCGACGATCTCGGCGTATTCGTCGGTGGCGATCCAGTCGGCCCGGCCTCGGCGGCGGCGCGCCAGCGGATGCGCGCGGCGTCGTCGTCGCGGAAGCGGTACGGGCTGATGAGCGGGCCGGTGTGGCCGTCGAGGCAGTAGAACCGGGCCCGGAAGCCCTGGCGGTGGACCTGCGCCAGCAGCGCGGCGAGGCGGGAGGCGTCGGCGGCGGTCCAGTCGCCGGCGCAGGGCGGGCCGCCGCGCTCGACGTTGCCCCAGTGGAAGGTCAGGAAGCGGTGATAGGCCGTCGACGCCGCCGGGACATACGCCGCGACGTCGTCCCGGTAGTCGCCGCCCCCGAAGACCCGGTCGCGGAAGGCGCGATAGGTGCCGCCCGGCGGGATCATCGCGTCGTAGAGGTCCTTCGCCTCGTCCGAGCCGGTCAGGCAGACCGTCACCCGGCGCCCGGTCAGCGGGGCGACGGCCGCCTTGGGGGCCGTCGAGAACCAGTCGGGGTGTGCGTCGAGGACCGCGCGGAACCGTCGGACGGCGTCGGGGTGGCTGGTCTTCCAGTCGATCGTCACGACGGTCGGCGCGCGGTCGGGACGGGGCTTCCGCCAGTGGGCCTCCAGCGCCGGCACGAGGTACGCTTCGAACTCCGGGTAGGCGACCCCAGGCCGAGGCTTCTCGTCGTGGCCGACGATCAGGCGACGGCCCGCCTCGTCCCACCCCACGTCGATCTCGATGTTGTCGATGCCCAGCGCCAGCGCCTCGACCAGTCGGTCGGCCCTGGTGCTGTCCTCGAGGTAGCAGTTGTGCGCCGAGATCGGCAGCGGTCGCGCCGGGTCGGCGGGTCCCGCAGCCACCAAGCCGAAGAGGAGGCAGAGGGCCGCGGGGACGGGCATGGCTCGAACCTCTATTGAGTGGTGAGTGGTGAGTGGGGAGTGGGGAGCGAAAGGCCGAAGAGTCCCGGGCTTCCGGCCTCTTGCTCTCCACGCCCCACTCTCCACTCCTCACTCACTCAAGCGGACGTGCCGCACGCGATGTGCCTTGAGCCAGCCCAGGAAGGCCTCCTGCTCCTCGGTGATCTCGACCTCGGTCATGTTGGCCGTGTCGAGCGGGGAGACGAGGTGGAAGACCCCCTCGTCGAGCCACTTCGCCACGTCGGCCTCGTCGAACCAGAACTCATGCTCGCCGAGCGGCGGGGCCCCGGGCGCGTCGGTGGGGCCGGCGAAGTAGACGAGCTGGGTCCGCAGTCGCGGCGAGATCGGCCAGGGCGCGACCTCGGGGCGGTCGAGCGGCACGAGTGCGAGGTGGACCATCGTTCGGCACCGGGGATCGAGGAGGACGGCTCTCGCCGACCCGGACAGACCGGATTTTCCCGTCCGTCCGTCCCGTCGTCAAGGCGCTCGGGGGACGGTGCCCGGCCCGGCGTCGCAGGCGGGACGGGTGGGCCTGCGGGGATGTCGCGGGGGGAGGGTGCGTGTGGTCGCGGGCCGCGGCTAGGGCAGGAGGACGGCCCGGGGGTAGAGGCGGTAGAACTTGTCGTCGGCCAGGGGTACCGCATCGTCGTACAATTCGGCGAGGCTCTCGTCGCTGAAGCGCTCGACGCCGACGTAGATCAAGGCCCTTCGGTCGTCGCGCTCGCCCGGCCAGGTGCCTGGCTTCCGCCACGGCTCGGCGTCGTCGCGCCCGACCGCGATCCGCCTCCAGCAACCCAACCCGCCCGCCTTCTCGTACAGGAATGCGAGGACGATCCGCCGCGTCTCCGTCGTGCTCATGGACCCACCCCGATGCCTTTCTCTCCGGGCCCGCTCGGGTCAGGACGGCGCCCGAGTTACAGAAATTGTTAACACACGTTCCGGGGGCTCGCAAGTTGGCATTGCGAATTTATAGGCGAGAGGAATGAAGAGGAGCATCATCGGGATCGGCGCGTTCGAGGATGGAGGGCCGGCATCCCCGCCCCTCCCTCGTTCCTCCCGGCCGTCCGGCCCGTCCGTCGCGTCGCCGGCCCCGCCGGGTGTACGATGGGGAGGCTGCGACCCGGGCCGTGGTGGATGGACGGCCTTCGCCATAATAAACCTCGGACCGCCTCCATGCCCTCCTTCGATCGGACGTCGGCCGTCATCCTGGCATTCTCGCTGCTGCCATTCCTCGGTCGGTTCGTCGGAATCAGCGCGCCTCATGCTGATTATTATGATGAGAGCGCCTATTACTGCAGCGCGGGGCGGCTGGCCGAGGGCGAGCGGCCGTACCAGGATTTCCGGCTCGTGCAGCCTCCGGGGCTGGTGATGACGACGGCGCTCGGCATCCGGGCGGGCCTGCTCCTGCCCGGCCAGCGGGTCGTGCATGCCCTGTCGGGGCTGATCCTGGCGGGCCTCGTGTTCGGGATCGCCGGCCGGGTCCGCGACGGGGGGCCGCACGCGCAGGCCCTGGCGGTGCTGTTCCTGGGCTGGTCGCCGCTCTTCTTCACCTATTCCCGGACGGTGATGACGGACCTACCCGCGACGATCCTGGTGGCCGCGGCCGTCCTCGTCGTGATGCTCGGGCGACGGGGCCACCTCGCCCTCTCCGCGGCGCTGGTGGTGGCGGGCTCGGTCTTCCGGCTCCAGGGACTCCTCGTCTTCGCGCCGGGCATCCTGGTGCTGATCGCGGTGACGGGGCGGGCCCGGGGCGGGGCGATCGCCGGGGTCAAGTTCATCCTTTATGCGGTGGTGATGGCGGCGGCGTGCCACGGGGCGATCCAGCTCGCGTGGCCCCGATACGTCGAGGACGTGGTCGTCCTCCAGGGCCTGAGGCCCCGGGTCGGGCTTTGGGATCGATACCGCACGGTCGACCGCGTCGTCTCGGACCCGATCTTCGCGCTGGGGCTGGTCTCCGCGGCGCTCCGGCTCGGCGGTCCCTGCCCCCGGGGCCGGGGGTCGGCGCCCTGTCGCTGGCGGCGTTCCTGTTGACCGCGACGGCCTTCAACTCGGTGTACGACCAGTATTTCCTGATGGCCCTGCCGTTCCTGGCGTCGTGCGCGGGCGTCGTGGTCGGCGACGCCGCGAGGATCTCGCGGCGGGGCATCGCGGCCGTGTCGGCGGCGGTCCTGGTGGCCGCCGTCGAGGCCCCTCGCCTGGCGGAGGTCGTCGTCCACCGGCTCCACGAGACGGCCCGCGAGGCGGACCTCGTCGCGGAGATCCGCCGCCACCCCGGCCGGACCCTCCTGACGGCCGAGCCGGGCTTCGCCATCGTGGCCAACAAGCGCCTGCCGCGCGAGTACGACGCGTGCGACCCCTACGCCGCGCACCTGGCCGGCCGGTTCAACGCGTATGTGGAACGGGCTTTACCCCAATCGGACTTGATCTTGATCGGCGATCGCATGATCGAATACCTCGACCCCGAGACCACCGCGAGGGTCGTCCGATCGGGGAAGCCCCTCGTCTTCGCCACGGCGGCGGACCGCTCGGCGTGGGAGGCCAAGGCCGGCCAGGCCCGCGATGATCCCGCGCGGCGATGAGGGGCCGATCGGCGCGAAAAGGCCCATCGCGGGCGGCATCCTCGGCCGCCCGCGACGGGCGAAGTCAGTCCCCTCGATCCAGTCCGATCGGACGCCTCCCGGGAGCGCCACCCGGGCGCGGGCCGAGCTTACTGCGCGAAGTCGTCCTGGCTCACCGGCGTCTGCCGCATCGGCGGGTTCGCGCTCGGCAGCTTGCTGCCGGCGGGGGTGAGGATCTTGGCATAGACGGTGCCACTGATGGTCGAGCTGATGAACCGGGTCGCCCCGTCGCAGAAGACCATGTTGCACCCGCCGGGGTGGCCGCTGTTGGAGAAGGGGAACGCCCCTTCGTTGGTCAGGGTCTGGCCGTAGTTGATGTAGTCGTTGTTGCCCCGGCCGTTGTAGTTGGCCTGATACCAGCCGTCCGTGCCCCCCGACAGGCCCTGCAGGATATTGATCTCGTTCAGGTTGGCCGAGCCACAGTTCTTGGGGAAGGAGGTGTTCGCCGTCGCGCCGTCGCAGACGTGCGGCGAGCCGATGAACATGCAGAAGTTGGGCAGCGGGCAGGCCCAGTTGCTGAGGCCCGTGCCGCCCCCCCAGTAGAGGGAGGAGCCGGCGTCGTAGCCCGCCAGGGTGTTCTCGCTGAGCAGCAGCGTATTGCTCGCGCCGTCGGTGATCGAGCTCAGCGAGGTGCGGGTGTCCTGCATCGACTGGTCATTGACCCCCGGGAACATGACGCCCATCTTCTGGCAGATCGCTGAGGACAGCTGACCGCCGGTGCCGTTCAGCGTGCCGAACGAGCCGAGGACATCGCCCGACGTGGACGAGGGGCCGGTGTAGGTGATATTGGGGAGGCCATTGTTGCCGGGGGTGCCGGGGAACAGGACGAACCCGCCGTTGGCGGCATAGCTCAGGTTCCCCTGGCCCTGCTGGTAGGTGGTGTCATCGGGGCACCGCAGGACGCCGAGGCCGGTCCTCGAGAGGTTGCCGTTTGCCGCCTGGCCCGTGATCGTCTGAGTCTGGGTGTACCAATAAGGAGTCGACCGATCCCAGGCATTGGCCAGGTCGGGCTGGTCGAGGAACGGGAGGATATCGACCACCCAGCTATAGAGCCATGTGCCGTTGTCGGCCGAGCCCGGTGTCGTGATCGACGTGGGGATGCCGGCCGCCACCTGACCCGCGGTGGTCTTCCCGAACTGGCTCGCGCCGAAGGTGCCCGAGTTGGGGAAGTTGTTCCGCGACGACGAGAAGTTGAGGATCGCCAGGCCGAGCTGGCGCATGTTGTTCTGGCACTGGGCGCGGCGGCCCGCCTCGCGGGCGGAGTTGACGGCCGGCAACAGCAGGCCGACCAGGACTCCGATAATGCTGATGACCACCAGGAGTTCGATCAGCGTGAACCCCGGGCGGCGACGACGATGGCGCTTCATGGGAGGTTGCCTTTCTTGGTTGATGAGGGGGCTTGACATTCCATCCTAGCCGGTCCCGGCAGCGATCGACAAGGGAAATTGCGTAGTCTTACCGATCGATCGCCCCCCGGCCCGCCCCGGCCCGCGACGAGCGGGGCGGCCCGGGCCCGTGCGACGATCATTCGATGACCTGGCGGTACACGACGCAGTCGCGGAAGTTGCCCGACTGCTGCGGGTTGAAGCCGACGGCCTTGGTCCGGTCGATGATGAAGAACGCCCGGTAGCGGACGCTCTTGCCGCTGAGCAGGCCGACCTCGTCGCCGATGATGTCGGTCGAGGCCATCGGGTTGATGTCGGCCACGACCGGGTCGCCCTGCTGGGTCACCTCGAAGAAGCCGACCGTGATCCAGACGGCGTACTGGTGGGTACGGACCGTCGTCAAATTCGTGACCTTCTGGAGCCACTCGGACCGGAAATAGGGGTGCCGCGTGTCCCGGTCCTGATTGCTCCTGGCCTTGGTGTCATCCCTGAGGTAGTAGTCCTCCCCGGTCGTGTTGCCGAAGGCGGGCGGGCTCCCGTTGGTGTTGTTCGGGTCGTCCTTGAGCGGGTTCCCGGAGGTCAGATCGATGTAGGCGAACGAGTTCGCTCCGCTCGGAGGGGTGAAGGTCTTCGAGAAATTGGCCAGCGCCGGCGCGACGGTCGCGTCGTTGATGAACGGCGAGCCGTTGAAGTCGGCGTTGCTGTCGTACGTCTCCTTCGACGAGGTGAGGTTGCCCGAACTGTTCCTGGTCCCGAGGTTGGTCGAATCGGGGCGCTGGAAGAGCCGGCGGAGCGGGATCGGCGGCGGCAGCGGGTTGGAGGTCGCGGTCGACGCATCGGTCAGGTACGGGTTCTTGAGCCCGGGGTCCCACATGAGGTACGCCGGGCTGGGGAGGGTGCCCGTCGCCGGCTGCACCTGGTACGCCTGCCAGACGTACTGCGACGGCGTCGGCTGCGGGCTGGTGAAGGTCAGCGGGGCCGAGACGACCGTCTGGGTCGTGTCCTGCGCCACGGTATTCTTCGACGGCGGCAGGAAGGCCGGGCGCATCACCGTGTAGTTGATGTCGGGGAACGACAGCGACCGGAACGGCCGCTCGGGGGCGACCGAGCCGGTGAGCGCGTTGTTGCTGTTCAGGATCGGCGAGCCGACCAACCCGTTGCCCCAGGCGAACAGGAAGCCCGACCCGCCGTGGCGGACCTTCAGGAAGTCGCTGAAGGCGGCCTTGATCCGGTAGTCGATGATGATCGAGCCGCTCGCGTTGGTCAGGTTCGGGTCCGCGGCGAAGAACCCGGTGTTGCTGATCGGGTACGACGCCGCCGGCGCCAGGTTGTTGGGCACCGTGTTGTTGGCGTTGACGTTGGGGTTGACCAGCGTGACGACCTGCGGCAGGGCGCCCGGGACCGTCGGGTTCCCGAGGATCTGGTTGCCGTTCAGCGCCGGGGGGGTGGCGCCGGCCTGGGCGAAGTAGCCCGAGCCGAGGGTCTGGGTCTGGCTGATCTGCCCGGCCGTGTTGACGGTCGTGTTGTTCACCACCAGGCCCGTGTTCGTGGTCCCGAACTGGCTCGGGTAGGTGAAGTTGACGGTGTACGTGCCGTTATTGTTCGTGCCGTTGGCGTCGCCCAGGTCGTTGGCCAGCCCGGCGTTGCCCATCAGGCCGAGGAAGACCTCCTCGTCGATGATCAGGTTGATGTTCAGCAGGCCGGGCTTGGTGTCCTGGCGATACCAGTCGTAGTTGTTCCCCTGCGCCACCGGGCCGATGGCGCCGAAGGCGGTGCTGGGGACCTCGAAGAACTCGAACATCTTGTACCAGCCGGCGGAGTCGAACGAGTTCGCCGGGTTGTAGGTGTAGCCGGTATTGGTGGGGGCATACGGGACCACCGGCGTCCCGGAGCCCGGGGTGAACAGGTTGGTATTCGAACCCGAGGGGGCCGAGTAGAAGAAGTTGTCCACCAGGTAGGGGTAGGTGGCCGCCTTGCCCCGGAGCGAGGGGCCCGCGGTGGGGTTGCTGCCGGGGCTTGGCGCCGCGGTGGGCAGCATGGTCAGCATGTTGTTGGGGATCATGCTCGGCACGGTCCAGCCCGTCGGGACGGCGTTCGGGAACGAGCCCATGCCCGGGGCGACCTCGACGAACTTCTTGGTGAACAGGCCCGGCGGGCAGCCCGGCACCAACGTCAGCCTCGACCACGCTGGTGAAGTCGCGGTCGTGGAACGGGAAGAGGTCCCAGTACTCGTTCCCGGTGACCATGTTGCCGCTGGTGTTGGGGGGGTCGTTGGGCTGGCCGAGCGTGTGGTAGATGTTCTGGGTCATGTGATGCGGCGCGGCGCCGTACTTGCCGTAGTCGGGGTTGGCGCTGACGCCCGTCGTGTTCGTCTTCATCGTGCTCGGGCTGACGTTGTAGTAGGCGTTCGCCTGCGTGAAGATCGTCGGCCCCTGCTCGGAGTAGCCGTAGGCGGTGTCGACCCGGGCCGGGGTGGAATTCGGCACCAGGACGGCGTGGCCGCCGCGGAAGGGCTGGCTCCGCTGCGCCGAGTAGAGGAAATTCTGGCCCGTGGTGACATCCTCATTGGGCTGCCCCTGATTCTTGATCGCGCCCCCCGCCTCGATGTAGGGGAATCGGATGCAATCGACCACGACCATCTTCCGACCGCCGCCCGCAACCGGTGCCGCGGTGTAGGTATTCGTGAGGCTGGCGTCGATGTCGAATGGGTTGGCCGGGCGGCGCAGGCAGAGCCAGTAGTAATTCGCCGTGCCGGAATTATGCACCATTTGTGGAAGCTTCTTGGTCGCGATGTTGTTGATCGCGCCGGCGGTGGAAGGGTAGGGCGTCATGTCGGTGGGGTCGAACTGGGGCTTGAACGTCTGGACCACCTGGGGCGGGAAGTAGATCGGTTTGCCGTTCGTGCCGGTCTGGGTCTGCACGATCCCCGTCGCGGGCGGGGCGCTCGGCGCCGGCCGGCGTGGCCGGGTTGGTCCCGATGACGTAGTAGTAGTTGGTCGGGGGCATCGCGCCCGTCTGGAGGCTGCCGGGCTGCACATCCGCGTTCTGTTGCGAGCTCAGCAACGGGAGCAGTTGCACATCGATGCCCGTGGTCTGACCCGGGGGGGGATTGAAGGCCTGCGTCCCGTCGAGGGGGATGGGGCCGTAATAATTCAGGCTCGAGCTCATCACCATGTTGTAGGTCGGCGAGGTGGGGTTCGGGTCGATCAGCAGGTTCCCCGTCGTGGGGTCGGGCCGGTCCTGCGGGGTGTCGGCGGTGATGACCAGGTCCCACCCCCTGAGGTCGAGCGTGGTGCCGTTCAACGTGACGCCCGTCGACACCATCGGCAAGACCTGGGTGGCGTTGGGGGTCGCGCTCGAGCATGCTGCACAGCTCGGCGTAGAAGCGGGGGGTGGACACCGGCCCCGACACGCTGCCCGTCCCCTTGCTCGCGAAGGAGTAGGCCAGGGCACTCGTTGAGCGAGACCGGGTTGTACTCCATGCCGAACTGCTCCAGCGGGATGTCGACCGCGCCCGTGTACGCGGGGGTGTCGATGCCCACCCGATAGGGGATCGCCGCGGTGCAGGTGCTGTAGCCCGTGGTCGTATTGGCATTGGCCTGCGGGCTGGCGCTGAGCCTGACGTCGGGGTTGACGAACCGGGTCATCGTGGCGTCGGGGTCGCGGAAGTCGATGACGTTGGTCAGGAACTGGCTGAGCTGCGCCAGCTCCTGCGCCGAGTCGGTGGCGCTGGGGGGCAGGACCAGCTTCATGAGCTGGTACGACTCCAGGATCCACTTCTGGCGGACCGGCTCGTTGGGGTCGTTCGAGACCGGAAGCGGGTAGTTCAGGTTGATCTTGCGGTCGCGGTGCGCCAGGCTGGGCGTGGCGTAGTTGACGGCGGGGATGGTCGTCGTGTTCGGTTGGGACGGGTTGACCGCCGCGTTGTAGTAGGCGATGTTGAACCGGGTCCGGAGGCTGGCGTTGTCGTAGAGCTGGTCCGGGTTGTAGAAGGTGCTCAGGTTGAAGTTGTAGTTGGCCGGGAAGAACGAGCCGTTGGTGGTGGCCAGGTTCGGCCCGTTGTACCAGCTGGCGGGGCTGTCGCTGGCCCAGACGAAGTTGGTCGTCTCCCACGAGTCGGTCGAGAACATGCGGCGGCGGCGGAGGCCGTCGATCGGGTTGAGGAAGCTGATCGGCGCCAGGCTGGCCAGGCGGCTCTGGAGCGACAGGCCGTCGACGTCCTGGTAGCGATAGAGCCACTCGAGGTCGCTGGGCCCGAATGGGGCGTCGAACGACGTCGTCTGGTAGAGCTGCATCTCGTCGGCCTCGTTCAGCGCGGCGCGGCGACCGGCGCCACCCCGTTGACGAAGATGTTGAAGGTCGGCGGGGCGGTCGGCGGCGTCGTCGAGGTCCAGGAGGTGCCGCCCGTCGTATTGAGCGTGAACGGCATCCCCCCCGTGAGCAGCCAGTTCGGCGAGCTCGGCGCCCGTAGCCCGGCATGCGGGCCGCGTCGTAGCCGTGCAGCGGGTTGGTCGTCACGTCGGGGATCTGCGGGGCCCCCCGACGTGACGGTCGTCCCCGTCGGGGTCGTCCACGCGGTCGGGCTGCCGGTGATGCCGCCCGGCCACGCTTTCGAGCCGTTCGAGGACGTGTTCGGGGCGTAGGACGGCAGGCCCGGCGGGCGGAAGTACTTGAAGTAGGTGACGCGGCCGTAGGCGTCGGCGGAGGTCGGCATGGTGTTCTGCGTCGAGGGATTGTCGGCGTAGTTGATCACCGTGCCGTCGCCCGCCGCGTCGAACGGCGTCGTGAACCGCCGGTACCGCTCGACCGGCAGCGACCACCCCCCGGCCGCGTCGCGGTAGTCGCCGCCCTCGCCGAGGTAGAAGTCGAATGTGTTGAAGTTGTCGTCGTCGGCGTCGCGGTAGAAGTACTGGTAGAGGTTGCCGCCGATATTCGCGTAGGACGGCAGGCCGTAGCTGCCGCCGAAGCTGTTGCTGACGTCGCCGATGAAGGGGATCGTCGGCGCGGGCCCGACGGGGCCGTGAGCGTGTAGGCCGTGGCCGACTGGCCCGCGCGGATCGGGTTGTTGTAGTACTCGACCACGGGGGAGGAGGCGTTCATCGGCATCGCCTGGACCTCGCCCCACCGCCCGGCGACCGGGGTGCCCAGCCGGAAGACCTGCGCGTGCGTCATCGGGGACGCCGTGAAGTTGGGCTGGGTGTAGTTCGGGTCGCCGGGGTCCGCGATGTTGTTGGGCAGGTAGCGGTATTGCTGGTTGCCGAACTGGTCGGTTCCGAACGGGACGAAGTTCGAATCGAAATTGGCGTAGGCCAACGTCGACTGGGGGTTGTTCGTCAGGGTGTAGTCCGGCAGGACCGTGCCCGCCAGCAGGTTGCGGACCTGCGTGACGTTGACCGGGACGCCACTCGTGACCGTGGTGCTGCCGTTGTAGCCGAAGTCCGTCTGCGTGTAGTAGGGCAGGCCTGTACTGGAGTTGGTCGGGATGTACCGCGTCGTGTAGTCCGTCGGGTTGGTCTGCGCGACCTGCATCGGGGCCTGGAGCGCGTAGATCGGGTCGATCTCGCTGGGCGAGACGCCCAGGTGCGAGGCGGGCAGGCCGAGCGGGTTGCCGTTGGTGTCGCGGCGCCTGGAGGTTGCCCGCCGTGTTGAGCGGCATCCGGCCGTTGAGGCCGATGACCAGGAAGGCGAACAACGGCTTGTAGAGCTGCCCCTCCGAGTCGCGGATCGCCGGATAGCCCAGGTCGAGCCAGACCGAGTCGGTCACGCCGTCGCCGTCGTTGTCGACGTCGTAGGTGATCTTGCCGCTGGTCGGGTCGGGGTAGAGGTCGGGGAACGACAGCTTCGAGTGCCCGTCGATGTTGCGGGGGCGGAGGAACCGCGCCGCCGAGTCGGCCGCGGTGCTCTGCCAGTCGTTGACCAGATTGCCCGCCGCGAGCGTCTGGTAGGACGCCGGGTTGGTCTGGTTCTCGACCTGCGGCATGAGGCTCGTATCGACCCGGATGATGCCGGGCCGGTGGAACGACGGCACGATGACCTGGCCGTCGGCGCTCTGGATCGCGAGGAACCAGTTGTCGAGGTCGCAGGCGTCGTAGTCCTCGTCCATGCCGACGGCGTCGGGGTTGCCCAGGCAGCCGCCATTGGCCTGCTGCTGCTGGACGTTGTAGTTGCCGTTGGCCAGGCCGCCGTAGAGCAGGAGGCCGTTGATCTTGAAGTTGCCCCAGGCGCCTGCCTGACCCATCCCCGTCCCGTTGAACGCGTGCAGGAAGCGGCCGTCGATCGTGAAATTGAAGGAGCCCAGGAGGTTGTTCGCCTTCAGCGCCACGGGGTCGATCAACTGGCTGGTCAGCCCGTTGAGGGAGGTCGTCGCGAGTTCGGGGCTCGACGTAGCCCGAGATCGTCGGCGCGTTGCCGTTCGCCAGCGGGGTCGGGGGGTAGGCCACGTAGAAGACGCGGTTGCCCTGGCTCTGCGGGTCGCTGCCCGTGTTGTCGTCGAACATCACCTCATAGGTCGTCGCGACGAAATAGTTCGGGCTCGCGGCGACGCCGCCGAACCGCAAGATCCAGCGCGTGAAGTTGTAGCCGTAATACGCCGGCGAGCCCGCCGGGATGTTGGTCACGAACTGGTACATGCCGGTGACGTTCACCATCCGCGAGACCCCGGTCGTGGGGTCGACGATCGTCTTGGTGATCGTGCCCCCCGTCATCGCGTTGACGTTGATCAGCACCAGGGGGTTGCCGCTGGCGAGCTCGGCGGCGAGGTAGCCGTTGCCCGCGGCGTCGTTGCCGTACATGTCGCGCTTCAGGCTGTGGCCCCGCATCGCCGACTGCGGGTCGGCCGTGTCCTCGATCAGCTGCGTCAGGCGCGTAGTCCATCACCTCCGAGACGTCGAGCAGGTTCTGCGACTGCGAGAAGTTCCGCGCGTTGACCCGCGCCTGGCCGCTGAAGGTCGCGAACGTCACGCCGATCAGGGCCAGCAGCGCGAGCATGCCGAGCACCATGATCAGCACCACGCCGCGACGACGGGCCCGAGGATTCCGGAGGCTGGCGAGCATGGACGAACTCCCTCTCTGCGGCACTCGGATCGGCCGGGGCGGCGGCGCGCCGCCCGGGCGACGATCAGAGCTTGTCGGTGAAGTCCTGGCGGATGGTCAGGACCTTGATGTATTCGTTCCGGGGGTCGATCACCCGGACCTGGACCTGGAGGCCCCGCATCGGGATCGGATACGGCGGCGGATACGACGGATAGATCGGGTACGGGTAGCCGCTGGCGATGCCGAACGGCGGGCCGATCAGGTTGCCGTTGACGTCGATGCCCGAGGTGGTCACCTGCGAGTAATCCGTCGACCACGTGTCGTAGACCCGGCGGAGCCGGATCACGCCCGACTGGTCGTCGCCGAGGTTCGGGTTCAGGGCGGGATACTGCGAGTCGGCGCGGTAGTCGCTCGTCAGCGGCGGGATTCGCCCCTCGTGGCCGAACGTCAGCAGGAGCTGCTGGGCGATGGCCTGGTTGTTGGCCGACAGGGTGCCGGGGGTCCCGACCCCGGTCACGAACCCCGAGTACCCCAGGTCGACGTACTGGCCCGCCACGTCGTCGTAGGCCTTCACGTCGAAGCTCCGGACGCCCGTCATCAGCAGGTCGTCCTCGAAGACGACCATCGGGTTCGACGCGGCCTGGGGGTTCGTCTTGGCGGAGACGTTGAACCAGTCGTAGACGATCGTGCCGGCGTTGTCGTTGTAGGGCTGGTAGCTCAGCGGGCCCCTCGAACCATTCAGGGGGGGAGCAGGGTGCTCCCGCTCCGGAGATGGGTGTACGAAAGGGCCTGCGACTGCAGCAGGGTGGACCAGATGCTAACGGACGCCGGGTCGTCCCATGTCGGGTGCATCGTCTCCCGCCAGGTCGGGAACCCCCACCACGTCTCGAAGTTGCCGGTCGGGGTCGCGAGGTTGTCGCCCGACTCCAGCGGCGCGTGGTTCGGCCGGTTCAGGTTCGTCCCGTAAGACGACAGGTTGGGATTGAGCACCGGCGCGCTGGCGTTCAAATAATAATATCCATACGGTTGAACGGGGTAGAGCGGAAAGTTGACGGTCTGGGTGAGGAACGGGAGGTAGGGCATCCCGTGGAGCTGGCCGTACGCGCTCGACGAGGTGTCGAACTTCGAGTAGGCCCCCATGTAGACGTAGGGGAAGGCCATGAGGTCGGGATTCTTGGCGGAGATGTAAGCCTGGGGGGGGGTCGGAGTATTGCCGTAGCTCGGCCCCTGGTTGACCAGATATGTCGGGGTTAAGCCCGCGGAGCTGCGGGAGCTGCCGGAGAAGAGTTGCGGGTAGAACGTCGGGGCCCAGTCGGGGATGCCGATCCCCAACTGCATGTCCGGGAGCTGGTCGGGCTGACCCGCGGTGTACGTGGTGGGGGCGTTGAAATAGCAATAGTCGTTGGTGAACCGCGGGTAGAACGCCCGGTTGTGGCGGTTGGTCAGGTCGCCGAGCGTGTTGAGCTTGGGTCCGCCCCCCGAGGTGGCCGAGAGGGAGTTGGGGCGGGCCGAGACGTCGTTCATCCCGATCCAGCTGACGAAGTCGAACTGGGGCGTCACGAAGCCGCTGAGGATGTTCGGCCCGTTGAAGATGATCGAACTCTGCCGCTCGGGGACGATCAGGAAGACGCGGCGGTACAGGTTGCCGTTGCGGAGGAAGTAGATGATCTCGGCGTACTGGCTGGTGATCGTGATCGGCTGGGTGCTGAGGTAGACGGCCTTGGCCTGATTCGAGAGGTTGTTCCAGGTGACGCCCGGCGGCAGCCCGGTGTAGAGCCGGCCGGTGAAGACCTGCCCCTCGGGGGCCTTGGCGGTGAAGCGCATGTAGTCGTCGGTGTCCTCGCCCTGGAGGTCGGCGAACTGGTTCTCGCCGTACTCGAAGTAGCCGAGGTTCTGCTCGGGGTCGTTCGGCGGGGTCATCTTCGCCGTGATCCCCTGGAGGTCGGTGCGGATCGTCGCGTCGAGCTGGCGGAGGTTGCCGTCGAGCTCCTGGTAGGTGCGCGCCGCGGTGACCGCGCCGGTCGCCGCCGAGAAGATCTGCACCAGCGCCGTCATCATCAGGAGCAGCAGCGCCACGGTGACGAGCATCTCGACGAGCGTCACGCCGCGGCGCGGGGATCGAGGGCGCGGCAATCGGGATCGCATGGCGGGGTTCCTCGCGTCGCGCAGGGGCTCGTTGCCCCGAGGGCGATGGGGAGCGCGTGTAGATCGTCCTCTGGAACACGTTGGCGACGTACGGCGAGACCATCGCCGCGTTGGCGTACAGCGGCTGGCCCCCGCTCATGAGCGTCAGGGCCCGCAGCGGCGTGCTCACCCAGACGGTCATCGAGCGGTAATTGCTTTTGGGATTCAGCACGTCGGCACCCGGCGGGCCCTTCTTGACGACCTGGTACCAGTAGCACCTCTGGCGGGGGAAGACCACGGTCGGGAACACGCCGGCGCCCGGGGTCGCGGTGTACATCTTCGCCGCCTCGGCGCCGTCCTGCGTCAGGACGCGCTCGTAGGAGACGTCGGCGATCCAGCCCCCCACCCGGACGTCGGGGTCGGTCATCATCACCGTCTGGCCCCGCGAGGTGTACGTCTTGGGCCAGCGGAGCAGCACGGTCCGGCTCGGCTGGGGTCCGTAGTAGGTCGAGGCGCCCGGCGGGACCCTGCGCTGTAGCCGAAGACCGCCTCGACCGTCGGCTCGCCCGCGACGGTCCCCGAGACCGGGTCGTACGCGAACGGCCGGTTCTCGAAGATGACGACGCTGCCGTCGTAGATCGTGGCGTCGCGCGAGTCGGACTGCTGGCCGGTGAAGATCCAGCTGTAGCGGTAGTCGTTGGTCACCCCGGGGGTGCCGTTCTGCACGAGGCCCAGGTTCAGGTCGGGCACGAGCGGGCTGGCCCCCTTGGCCCCCTCCTGGCCCGGCGTGACCTGCCAGACGATGTCCTCGGGCGAGACGAACGTGCTCGTGACGACGCCGAAGAGGCTCTGCGCGGCCGCGGCGCTCTGCCCGCCCACCCCGAACGTGTTGAAGTTCGTCAGCCGCGGGAGCCCGGAGGTCGAGGTGGGGGAGGCGGAGGCTCGTCTGCCAGGGGATGTACCCGAACCGCCCCTCGATCGGCGGATTCGACGACGCCGCGGAGAACGGGTTGAGCCCGGTCGTCGTCCCGAACATCGTCCACCAGAGCGGGTCGTAGGCCACCGGCAGCCCCGGGCCGGAGATCGGATACGACAGGCCGGCATTCGTGGCGGCCGTCTGCCAGTTCGCGTTGTACGCCCCGAACAGCCCGTAGCCCCGGAAGGTCGCCCCCGCGAGGCTGGGACCGGGGATTGTGTCCTGGAGCCAGGGATCATATCTGTTTCCATTCGTATCCTGATACCACGGCGCGACCTGCGAGTTCAGGAACGACATCGGGTTGAACAGGTTCCGCGCCTCCAGGTCGGCGGCGGCCGACTCGGTCAGGTACGCCGACCGCGAATACCGATTGGCGTCGCGGAGCCGCAGCAGGCCGAGCGGGAACAGGGTCGCCAGCGAGACGAGGCCCACCCCCATGATCAGGATCGAGATCAGGATCTCGGTCAGGGTGATGCCCGACCGCGCGGGGCACGACGATTCGCATTTATTTCGCCTCCCGCACGCCGACCTGCGCGTCGATGAACGGATTGTTGACGACGCTCCCCCCGTTGGGGTTCGTCCCCAGGAACCCCGACGAGAAGATCGAGGCCCCCGAGACCGGGTTGGAGCTCGGGAACGCCGGCTCGATCTCGTTGGTCACGATGTTCCCCGTGCGGTTATAGAGGGTGAGCAGGCGCCTCTCCCCCGTCAGGAAGGTCGACTTCCAGAAGGTGTCGTTGGTGTTGGGGTAGCCGATCGTCCCCTCGGGCATCGGGAGCTGGTAGGGGACATTGTTCTGAACGACAAGCTGGTGGACGTCCTCGCGGTCGGTCAACCAGAAGTGGTAGAACGCCGCGGCCAGGCCGAACGCGGCCGGGTTGGAGTAGAGCGAGTTCGGGATCACCTGCCCGTTCGGCTGGACCATCACGTCGACGTAGAGCGTGTTGGAGTCGATCGGCAGCCGCGACCGCTCGGCGGTCGTATTCCACGCGGTCGCGTCGATCACCACCCCGCCGGGGAGCGAGATCTCGCGGGTCCCCTGGCTGACGGTCGCGCGGCGGTTGATGACGTACATCGAGTTGTGGACCGGGTTGTTCTTCTGGTCCCCCAGCCACTGCTCGGGCTCGGTCTCGGGGTTCGTGGGGTTGGTCAGGGGACCGTCGACGTACTGGGTGGAGTTGGGAACGTAGTCGACCAGGCCATTCAGGTTGTTGTCGACCCCGTCCCAGCTGTTGTCGATGAAGCCGTCGTTGTTGTCGTCCACGCCGTTGACCAGGTAGAGGAACTCCGGGTTGGACGTGGCGCCGAAGGGGCTGCCGAACTGGTCCGCAGGGGGGGGGGTCCCCGGCGCGCCGATGTTGACGAACCCCTCGGGATTGCCCTGCGCCGGCCCCCAGACCATCGGGCCGATGATGGTGTAGAGCCGCCCCGAGTTCTTGAACTGGAACTTGTCGCCGACCCGGATGTTCCAGTACCAGGAGGTGGGGGAGTTGATGTAGCTGTTCGGGGCGCCGGGGAAGCCCGGGGTGCCGCTCCACACCGCCTCGTAGATGACCAGGTAGCCCGAAGGGGCGAGGCGCGAGAGCGGGTCGACCCAGTTGTCGACGAGCGGGTTCGTGATGTCGTTGTGCATGCTGACCAGGCCCTCGGAGTAGTCGGGGGCCGGCTCGATCGGCACGAAGCGGTTGTAGGCGAGCATGTTGGTGCCCGCGCCGCCGGCGGTCCCCAGCGCGGGGAGGGTCAGCGTGGGGTCGGGCAGGAACCGGATGCCGCGAAGGTCGTTGTGGTGGATCGCCTGGTCGCGCGCCCCGACCAGCGCCGCCTGGAGGATGGCGCCGCCTCGATCACCTTGCGGTTGCCGAGCGAGTTGACCACCGCGGGGATGGTCGCCGCGCTGACGAGCAGGATGATCGTGATCACCACCATGAGCTCGACCAGGGTGAAGCCCCCCGGCCGTCGCGATCGGCGGGGCGCCTCATTGGATCGACCCTCCCGCGGCCTGGAGGTTGTGGTTGGTGATGTCGTCCAGGTTCGCGTCGGGGGTGGCGTCGGGGTTGATGTTGAGATAGAAGGTGTTCGGCAACGCCTGGCCCTCGTCCATCAGCAGGCCGACCCCCGCGGTGCTCGCCTTGAGCGTCGCGTCGGGGTAGATGAACACCCCCGGCTCCTTGTCGAGCCCCCCGAGATGATCAGGAACTTCGTGTAGTAGGCCCGCCTCTGGAAATAGACCGCCCCCCGGTCCCAGAGCGTGAAGTTCTTGGTGTCCGCCGCCGTCGCGTTCGGGTCGCTCAGCTTGTGGAAGTAGTTCTGGAATGCCATGGCGCCGGCGCTGAGCTGCCCACTCGGGGAGAATCCGAAGAGGGAGCCGATCGGGTTGAAGCTGCTCGACCACCACCGCGGCGCGACGAGCTGCTGGTTCGGGTCGAGCGGGTCCTGCTCGCGAGGATCGGTCATCCCGTTGTACGGGCCGGGGCCGGTGGAACCGGGCGGGTAATAGTTGATGTAGTAAGGGGGATTGAAGGAGGGAGGGTTCGTGGTCGGGACGTAGCACCCCTTCTGGACGTCGGAGTTGTAGGCGATCGGCCAGCGGAAGAACTGGAGCGGCTGGCCCCAGGCGTCGACGAACTCGGGGAGGCCGTCGTTGTCGGTGTCCTGGACCTCCTTGGTGGTGAACTCGTCGGCGTTGAAGACGCTCCCCAGCGGGCCCGCCCCTTCGACCAGCATGGCGTAGAGCATCTCCGACCGCGCGGTGATGTGCGTGTGGCTGTATTGCGCACTGGTGGGATTGAGGTTGGGGCTGAGGCCGCCCCCCTCGGCAAGCTCGTCGATCAGGCCGAGGCTGTCGCCGTTGTTGTTGATCCCGTCGAACCCCGCGGGGAAGTAGCCCGCGTTCTTGTAGAGGCCCGCCGCGGCGGTGAACGACGCGCCGTTCATGCCCAGGATCTGGATCGACGCCTGGCCGTTGGCGTCCATCGGCGCGCCGAGCGGGAGCACGAAGGCGAGGGCCCCCAGGCTCGAGCTGCCGCCGGGCGGGAACTGATGCGACGCGAAGTTGATCGGGTAGGAGGCGTTGTAATCCGTATCGGACGACGTGGGCATATAGAACACGTCGGGCATCTCGGCGCGGACCATGTCGTACTGCGCGAGCACCTGCGCCCTCGCGGCCGAGACGAACGGGTCCTTCTGGCCGAGGATGTTCCCCGAGCTGTCGTAGATGTAGGCCATTTGCTGATGAATGCCGGTCGGATTGGCCCGCACGTTCAGCAGCGCCTCGAGCCGGTCGGAGAGGCCCGCGTCGAGCTTGGCGATCAACGACTCGGTGGCGCGCTGCTCGGCGCGGCGGATGCCCGCCGTCGCGGCCGACAGGATGAACCCGAGCAGGATGCCGATGACGACCACGACGATCATCAGCTCGATCAGCGTGAAGCCGCGGCCCGGCCGCCCCTGCCCGTCGCGTCGCATGGTGTCCGCCCCCCTCATGACATCGACCCCCTCGCCCCGTGCCCCCGGCCGCGTCACTGGAGCCCGCCGGGCGAGAAGTTGGTCAGGTTGTCCGACTCGCGGATGCGGAGGCCGAGGTCCGTCGAGCTGCTGCCGGTCACACTATTGTTGAGCGACGAGTTATACGGCAACGGCTGGGTCCCGCCCTGGAGGTATTGCCCGCCGATGCCGTAGAGCCGGTCGCGCCCGGCGAGATGATCTGGAACGACTGCGGGTTGACGTAGATCCGCGGCTTCGTGGCGTTGGCCGTGGTCGTGTCGACCGCGCCGTTGTTGCTCGGGAACGGCTCGCTGGTGGTGTACGGGTTGGGCGAGGGGGATGCGTAGATGTTGTTGGCGCTGTAGGTGCCCGTGCCGGTGGCCGCGTTGAACGTCATGAAGCCGCCCAGGATCGGCGACACGTCATTGCCGTCCGGCTCCGAGAAGTTCACGTCGTCGGGGTCGTAGCCCACCCCCCCGTACGCGGAGAAGTAGGCGTAGAACGCATTCGACGGGATCGAGTCGGGGTTGCCCGCCCCGATGGTGTCGGTGTAGCCGGGGAAGGGTAACGTCCCGGTCATGCCCTGGGGGAAGTCGCTCAGCAGCCTGGGGCTCGGAACTCGAACAGGGGTGTCGTGCGGCTGGTCGACGTGCTCGCGAAGCTGGAGGGGGTGAACGGGTTCGACGGGTTGCGGTAGAACCCGGTCATCCCCCATTGATTCGAATTGGGGTCGAGGTAGGGGACGCCGCCGAGGAAGAACACCAGGCACTGGTGCCCCGAGAGGGTGTAGGGCGTCTGGTAGTCGTTCGTGCCGTTGCCGTTGAAGTCGTACCAGGACGACTTCCCGCCGACGATGGGCGGGATGTTGGCCACCGGCCCGATCGTGCTGATGTTCATCTTCGGCCAGAACTTCCGCAGGATCGCCGCCGAGCGCGCGTACGGGGCCCCATCGCCGCCGTCGGGGGCGAGTAGCTGCCGTTCTCGCAGAGGATGATCCGGCTCGGCGGGTACTCGCCGTACTGGTTCTTGAAGTCGGCCAGCGCCTGCGCCAGCGCGTTGACCTCGGCGGTGACGGTCGCGTCGCGGGCCCGGCCGATGGCGGCGTTGATCGCCGGCAGGAGCAGCGCGATCAACAGCGCCAGGATCACGACGACGACCATCAGCTCGATCAGCGTGAAGCCGGTCCGGCGTCGGGGGGCATGCGGGCGTCTCATCGGTCCACTCTCCCTGGGGTCTCGGCCGCCGAAACTTTCAATATTTGACAATTCTCGATGCCTCTATCCGACATCCCCGGGCCGGCACGCACCGGGGGCGGGGGCCCCGGTCTCGGGGCCCGGCCCGTACCCCCCGGCCGCCCGCGGCGGGGCGATCAGCCCGACAGCTTGGTGATCAGCGTGATCAGGGGCAGGAACAGCGCGATGACGATGAACCCGATGATCCCGCCGAGCGTCACGATCATGATCGGCTCGAGCAGGCTCACCAGGCTCTCGACCAGCGCCTCGACCTCCTCATCGTAGTTGTCGGCGATCTTGTTGAGCATCGTGTCGAGCTCGCCCGTCTCCTCGCCGACGTCGATCATGTTGACCACGATGTCGTCGACGATCCGCGCCTCGCGCAGCGGCTGCGCGATCGTCTCCCCCTCGCGGATGCTCTCGTAGATCCGCGTGAAGGCGCGCTCGAAGACGGCGTTGCCCGCCGTGTCGCGGACGATGTTCAAGCGCCTCCAGGATCGGCACGCCCGACTGCACCAGGGTGCCCAAGGTCCGCGTCGTCCGCGCCACCGTCGACTTCTCGACGATCGCCCCCATCACCGGGATCATCAGCAGGATGCGGTCGCAGACGTACGCCCCCGTCCGGTTGCGGTAGAGCAGCTTGATGATGATCCACACGAACAGCGGGAACATGAATACGAGGTAGAAATACTTGATGACGAAGTGGCTCGCCGCGATCAGGAAGATCGTC
This sequence comes from uncultured Planctomycetaceae bacterium, assembly GCA_963708145.1. Classification (GTDB taxonomy): domain Bacteria; phylum Planctomycetota; class Planctomycetia; order Isosphaerales; family Isosphaeraceae. Next base: position 4,187,600 of record OY970189.1, read on the forward strand.
ATCTGCGGCAGCGGGACGCCGAAGTCCTTGAAGATCGCCTCGAACTTCGGGATGATGAAGTAGAGGATGAAGCCGACGATCACGCAGGCGACGAAGATCACCACGATCGGGTAGACCATCGCCGACTTGATCCGCCGCTTCAGCGACTGCGACTTCTCCTTGAAGTCGGCCAGCCGCTGGAGGATCGACTCGAGCGCACCGCCCGCCTCGCCCGCCTTGATCATGTTGCAGTAGAGCCGGTCGAACGCCTTGGGGTGCTTGGCGAACGCCTCGGAGAGCGTCGAGCCGCTCTCGATGTCCTCGACCACCTCGCCCAGCGCGTTCTTGAGCACGCCCGGCTTGCACTGGCCCTCGAGGATCTTCAGGCTCCGCAGGATCGGCAGGCCGGCGTCCTGGAGCGTCGAGAGCTGGCGGGTGAAGGTGCAGAGCTGCTTGGTCGAGATCTTGCCGATGGTGAACGACTTCTTCTTCTTCCGCCCCCCCGCCCGCTTGGCGGTCGCGGCCTTGGCCCCCTTCTTCTTCTCGGCGCGCTCGGAGATCTTGGTGACGAAGAAGCCCTTCTGGCGGATCAGCTGCTGCGCCTCCTCCTGCGTGGAGGCGTTGATGGTGTCCTTGACCTCGCGCCCGGTGTGGTCCATCGCCTCATACTGATACGTCGGCATCGTCGGTCTCCCCTGGGGGCGTCCGGCCTCAGTCGTCGATGATGGTCTCGCGCATGATCTCCTCGACGGAGGTCAGCCCGGCGTGGATCGCCTGGAGGCCCGCCTCGCGGAGCGTCCGCATCCCCGCCTTGCGGCAGGCGTTGCGGAAGTCGTCGAGCGACACCTCCGAGACGACCAGCTCGCGCAGGTCGTCGGACAGCACCAGCAGCTCGTAGACCCCCATGCGGCCCTTGTAGCCGGTGTTGTTGCACCGCTCGCACCCCTTGCCGTAGAAGAACTTCCGCGCCGACGCCTCGGCCTGCGTCAACCCCAGTTCCATGGCGACTTCCTGCGTCGGGGTGAACTCGGTCCGGCAGTTCGTGCAGATCTTCCGCACCAGCCGCTGCGCCAGCACGGCCTCGACCGTCGCGGTGATCAGGAAGGTCGGCAGCCCCATGTCCCGCAGCCGCGTGACCGCCGAGGGGGCGTCGTTGGTGTGCAGCGTGGTGAAGACGATGTGGCCGGTCAACGACGCCTGGATCGCGATCTCGGCCGTCTCCAGGTCGCGGGTCTCGCCCACGAGGATCTTGTCCGGGTCCTGCCGCAGGATCGCCCGCAGGCAGGCGGCGAACGTCACGCCGATCTCGGCGTTGATCGGCACCTGGATCAGCCCGTCGATGTCGTACTCGACCGGCTCCTCGGTCGTGATGATCTTGTCGGCGACGTCGTTCAGCTCGTTCAGCGTGGCGTACAGGGTCGTCGTCTTGCCGGAGGAGGTCGGCCCGGTCACCAGGATGATCCCGTTGGGCTTCTTGATCACCTCGCGCCAGGTCTTCAGCGTGTCCTCGGGCATGCCGATCTTGTTCAGGTCGAGCTGCACCACGGTGCGGTCGAGGATCCGCAGCACCACGCTCTCGCCGAAGAGGGTCGGCAGGGTCGAGACGCGGATGTCGACCTGGTTGCCGCCGATGGCCAGCTCGATCCGGCCGTCCTGCGGTAGCCGCCGCTCGGCGATGTCGAGGTTGGCCATCACCTTGATCCGGCTGGCGATCGCCGGCACCAGGTGCCGTGGCGGCGGGACGAGCTCGTAGAGCACCCCGTCGACCCGGTACCGCATCTTGTACTCGTCCTCGAACGGCTCGAAGTGGATGTCGGACGCCTTGTCCTTGATCGACAGCAGGAGCACCATGTTCAGGAGCTTGCGCACGGGCGCCGCCTCGGCCATCTCCTCGATCGCCTCCAGGTCGATCGTGTTCTCGTTGCGGGTCGAGAACTGCTGGAGCCCCTTGTCCGACTCGATCTGCTTGACGACGTCCTCGATCGACTCCTGGTGCCCGGCGTAGAGCCGCTCGATCGTCGCGGTGACCTCGGCCTCCGAGGCGATCATCCCCTTGACGTCGACCCCCAGGAACGACCGCAGGCTGTCGAGCGTCGCCGGGTTCTGCGGCTCGGCCAGCGCCACCGTCAGGCTCTTGTCCTTCTTGTTCTGCGACACCGGCACGACCTTGAACGCCGTGGCCATCGTCTCGTTGACCACCTCGGTCAGCTCCGAGGGGATCGTCGTCTCGGAGAGCTTGACCACCTTCATGCCGAGTTGCTCGCCCAGCGCCGGAGGCACCTGCTCCTCCTTGACCAGCCCGAGCCGGACGGTCACCTTGCCGAGCAGCTCGCCGCCGGACCGCTTCTGCTCCTCCAGCGCATTCCAGAGCTTCTCCTCGTCGAGGTAGCCCATGTCGATCAGGATCGTGCCGAGACGGCGCGCCATGTGAGACACCCCTTGATCGTCGTCGGGGCCGGGGCCCGTCGCGGGCCTCGCGGTGTCGGACCGGGTTGGAGTTCCATCCGCCCCCGGCGGCGAATCGGCCGGGGGAAACTGCGGGAGAACGGCGTCGCGGCGCGGGGGGCCGCGGGACGGGGCCGGGACGGCCCCCGGTTGCTACGGGCCGGGCGGCGCCCCGTGACGCGCGCCGGCGACTTTCCGTCACTTCTTCCGGACTTCCTCCTCTTCCTCCTCCTCGGCCTCCTCGTCCTCGAAGATCCCCTTCTTGGCCAGCTCGATCCGTTCGCTCAGGTCCTTGGGCTTGTGCGACTTGATGAGGACCTCCTCCTCGTCGACGATCCCCTGGCGCCAGAGGTTGAAGAGGTTGTCGTCGAGCAGGATCATGCCGTGCTTCCGCCCGGTCTGGATCGACGAGTTGATCCGGTACGTCTTGTTCTCGCGGATCAGGTTGGAGATGGCCGGCGTGACGACCAGCATCTCGTAGGCGGCGACCAGCCCCTTGGGCTTGCGCGGCAGGAGCGCTGCGCCAGCACGCCGATGATGGCCACCGACAGCTGGGTGCGGATCTGGTCCTGCTGCTCCTTGGGGAACACGTCGATGATCCGGTTGACGGTCCCCTCGGCCGAGTTGGTGTGCAGGGTGCCGAAGACGATGTGCCCGGTCTCGGCGGCGGTCACGGCGGCCTGGATCGTGTCGAGGTCGCGCATCTCGCCGACCAGGATGCAGTCCGGGTCCATCCGCAGGGCGCGGCGGATCGCCTCGGGGAAGCTCGGCACGTCGATGCCGATCTCGCGCTGGTTGACCAGCGACTTCTTGTGCTTGTGGAAATACTCGATCGGGTCCTCGATCGTGATGATGTGCCGGTCGAGGTTGTCGTTGATCCAGTTGATCATGCTCGCCAGGGTGGTCGTCTTGCCCGACCCGGTCGGCCCGGTCACCAGGATCAGCCCGCGCGGCCTCTGGATCAGCTGCTCCATGACCGCCGGCAGGCCGATCTGCTGGAACGTGAGGAACTCGCTGGGGATCCGCCGCAGCACCATCCCGACGTTGCCGCGCTGCTTGAAGACCGCGACGCGGAACCGCGCCATCTCGCCGAAGGCGAACCCGAAGTCGGTCCCGCCGACCTCCTGGAGCTCCTGCTGGCACCGCTCCGGCGTGATGCTCTTCATCAACGCCACCGTGTCGGATGACTCCAGCACCTTGGTCTGGAGCGGTCGCATGTGGCCGTGCAGGCGGAGCATCGGCTGGATGCCCACCGTCAGGTGCAGGTCGCTCGCCTTCTGCGTGCAGACCGTCTGGAGCAGCTTGTCGATCAGCAGTGTGCCCATGACGCTCCTAAAACTCCTCGCGCCGCGCCTCCGGACGAACCTCGGCGGATGCCGGGGTCGAAGGTCCGGTCCCTTGACATTGTCCTGCGAACCAGATGTCCCAAAGGACGGGCGCAAGCGTTTGGAGTTGTGGCGAGGCGGTCGTCCCGTCCGCCATCCCCATTATCTCGGCCCCGGTGCGCCGGTTCAAGCCGGAGGCGCACACTTTAGGTGCTTTTCGCAAAGCCGGGCCGGGCGGATCCCGCCGTCGGCTCGCGTCGTCCCGGGGGTGCCCGGCGGGCCTCGCCGCGGATCGGACACCGCCCCCGGACGGGGTCGGGTCGGCCGGCCTCATCAGCGGGCCGCCGTCTCGACCACCTGGTCGGGCTTGGTAATCCGGAGCACCTCCTCCAGGGTGGTCAGGCCCTTGAGGGCCTTGATCATGCCGTCCTCGAACAGGGTGCGCATCCCCTGTTTGCGGGCGACTTTGCGGAGCGCGAGGGTGGGTTCGCCCTTGAAGGTCATCTCGCGGATCTGGCTGGACATGATCATCAGCTCGTAGATGCCCATGCGCCCCTTGTAGCCGGTCTTGTTGCACTGGGCGCACCCCTTGCCCTTCATGAAGTTGGCCTTCTTGGCGATCTCCGGACGGAGGCCGATGCCCTGGAGCAGATGCACCGGCGGCTCGACCCGCACCCGGCACTTGGGGCAAACCTTGCGGACCAGGCGCTGCGCCATGATCGCCATGACCGAGCTGGCGACGAGGAACGGCTGGACGCCGATATCGACCAGTCTCGTTACGGCGCTCGGGGCATCGTTCGTATGCAGCGTACTGAAAACCAGGTGTCCGGTCAGCGAGGCCTGGATCGCCGTGTTGGCCGTCTCCTCGTCGCGGATTTCGCCGACCAGCAGGATGTTCGGGTTCTGCCGCAGCATGGCCCGGATGATCCGCGCGAAGGTCATCCCGATCTTGGCCCGGACCTCGCACTGGTTGACGCCCGGCAGGTAGTATTCGACCGGGTCTTCGGCGGTGATGATCTTGACGTCGGGCCGGTTCAGCTCGTTCAAGGCGGCGTACAGGGTGGTCGTCTTGCCCGAGCCGGTCGGCCCGGTCACCAGGAGGATGCCGTTGGGGCGCTTGATCATCGTGGAGAACCGCTTCCAGTCCTCCTCGGCGAACCCGAGGTCGCGGAGGCCGACCTTGATGTTGTCGCGGTCGAGGATCCGCATGACGACCGACTGTCCATGATTGGTCGGGAGCACGCTGACACGCAGGTCGATGTCCTTGCCGGCGGCGAAGATCTTGATCCGGCCGTCCTGGGGGCGGCGCTTCTCGGCGATGTCCATCTGTCCCATGATCTTGAGGCGGCTGATGATCGACCCCAGGAGGCGGCGGGGGGGCGAGTCGCGCTCGATGCAGACGCCGTCGATCCGGTAGCGGATGCGGATGCGGTCGGCGAACGGCTCGATGTGGATGTCGGAGGCGCGCATGGCGACCGCTTCCTGGATGATCAGGTGGACCAGCCGGATGACCGGCACGTCCCCCTCCTCCAGGGTGTTCGACGTCGAGCTGCTCGCCCGGACCCGACGTCCTCGGAGAAGTCGATCGCCGTGTCGGTGAACTCCTGGAGCATCGAGTCGACCGACTCGCCTTCGGTCGAGGAGCCGCCGTAATAGCGGTTGATCGCCTCGACGATCGCCTCCTTGGGGGCGAGCGCGACCTCGATCTCGCGGTTCAGGACGAACCGGAGCTTGTCGATGACGTCGAAGGCGTTGGGGTCGTGGAGGATGACCTTGATCGCCCCGTTCTCCTGCGACAGGGGCATCACGATGTTCTCGCGCGCGAACGACTCGGGGACGAGCTCGACGACCGACGGCGGGATCTCGATCTCGCGGAGCTCGACGAACGCCATGCCGTGCTGCTCGGCCTTGGCCTTCATGATGTCGTCCGAGTCGGCATAGCCGAGCTTGACGATCGCCTCCTCGAGCGGGAGGTTGTTCATCCGCTGGGCTTCCTTGACCTGGTCGGGCCCGATCACCCCGCGCTTGATCAGGATGTCGGTCCAGTCTCGGGGTTGCTTGGCCATGACAGTGCGACTCCCGGAGGATCAAACGACGAGGGACGGGGGGCAGTCCCGACGTGCGCCGTCGGGCGACGCGGGTGCGGAACGGCCCGCAGCCCGGACGGAACTCTTGTGAGGGTAAGGATCAGGGGTCAGATCCGCAAACAAAAAGGGTGAGGATCAGGACCGAGCGAACGTCACGACCCGAGGATGATCGAAATGACAGGAATCGGTGGAATCGACGTTACCACAACCGCCGTGCCGCCGACAAGTAATCCCCGATAAAAGGGGATCGCGGCGCGGCCCTTCGTCCCCATCGCCCGTCGGCCGCGATGCGAACCAAACGGGGCGACGACGTACCCTCTTTGCCGTTGCGGAAGGCACGCCTCGTCGAGCTGGACGATTCTGCATCCAGGACCTGAACGGGTTGGGGCTTAACCTCGGCCCCTCACCTCGTGGGCCGCCGTCCCCCCGACGCTCCGCGTCGCCATCTTGGACGCCGAGCCTCTGCAAGCCGTTCCCGGGTGGACAACAAATTGCATGGGAGGGATTAATAGTCGACCTTCCGGGTGAATGCCTTCCGGGGCCCCGGCTTCGACGCCGGCTGAGGTAGCTTCTCGATGGACCTCCTCTTACGATTTACCCAGCTCGGCTGCTCCCGGCGCGTGTTCTGCTGGACCCTGAAGCCGTCACGCCAGGCTGTTTTCCTCCTCGGATTCTCCGACGCGGCATCCCGAATGCTGGCTCCCGCCCGTGTCGAGAACTAAGGTGGCGAGGACCATTGGCAATGGCCGACTATCCTCCTCCGATCGACGCTCTCCTCACCCTGGGCGATAAGGATCTCCGAGACGTCTGGCGCGATTACCTCGGGATGGGTCTTGGGCCCGAGCACGTCCCCGACCTGATCCGGATGGCGAGCGATCCCGAGCTGAACGAGGCCGATACGGATGCGAGCCGCGTCTGGGCCCCGCTGCATGCATGGCGGGCCCTGGGGCAGATCGGCGGCGAGTCCGCCATCGAGCCGCTGATCGACCTGATGGACTTCATGGAGGAGCGGGACGACGACTACTATCTCGGCGAGGTGCCCGAGGTCATGGGGATGATCGGCCCGGCGGCGATCGGCCCCCTGAAGCGCGTCCTGGCCGACGAGACGAAGGCGGAGTACGTGCGGGTCGCCGCGACGAACAGCCTGGAGAAGATCGCCCAGGCCCACCCCGAGAGCCGGGCCGAATGCGTCGAGATCCTCACCCACCAGCTCGCGCTGAAGGACCCGAGGGTGGCGACCCTCAACGGGTTCATCGTCTCCGACCTGGTCAGCCTGGACGCCGAGGAATCCGCCCCGGTGCTCGAGGAGGCCTTCGCGGCGGAGTGCGTCGACGAGTCGGTCCAGGGCGATTGGGACTACGTCCGCTACGACCTGGGCCTCGGCCCCAAACCCCAGGAACACCGATACCCCGGGGTCCTGAACCCGTTCTTCGATCCGGCGCCCCGACAGTCCCGGCCCGACCCGAAGCGCCTCGTGAGGCGACACACCCAGAAGCAGGCCCGGAAGCAGCAGCGGGCCCGCTCGAAGAAGCACAAGAAGCGGTAGCCCTTGCTCCGTCAGATGATCCCGTGCAAAGACCCGCCGGGGGCGCCGAGGGCGTCCACGCGGCGCTCGACCTCGGGGTCATCGACCAACGGGGGCGCGTGGTGCGGCTTGGTGCGGGCGTCGATCACCAGGGGCCCGGTGCAGCCCCAGTGCTTCCGGTCGACGAACGAGCCGACCCCCTCGACGTCGGCCGCCGGGTCCGAGCGGGTGAACGTGACCCAGAGGAAGTTCCTCTCCGTCCTGGCGGCGAACTCGCTGTCGTCGACGACCACGATCAGGGGGAAGGCCCGGACCGGGTCGTCGGGGCCGATCGCGCGGCAGAACGCCTCGACGTCGGCCGATCCCGCGCGATACGACGGGCCGCGCACCGTCAGGATGCCCGGCATCGCCACGCGGGGCGCATCGAACCCCTCGGGGAGCCGGAGGCCGGCGGGCAGTTCCGTCGGCAAGGTGCGGCGCCGCGGGCCGGCGGCGGCGATCACGACCTTCGAGCCCCTGGTTGAGGCCGTGGCCGGAGTAGTCGAGCGTGTCGATCGTCGTCCGGGTCTGGAAGTGGAGGTCGGACGTCCAGTCGACCCGTTCGAGCAGGTGGCGGAAGAAGGCCGGCACGTCATGGACGACGAGCCCCGGGTCGTCCTCCCCGGCGACGATCAGGAGGTACTTGGCCAGAGACATCTGCCCCTGGCCGAGGATCGCATTGGCGCTGGTCAGGATCTCCTGCGGCCGTCGTTCCTCGGCATACGGGACGTACCGTTCGCTGGCGATGGCCAGCAGCAGGGGATGGACCCCGGCCGCGTCGACCGCGTGCACGGCGCGGACGCCGGGGACGACCGTGGGGATCAGGGGGCCGGTCAGCTCGTGGATCAGGGCACCGAACGAGGTGTCCTCCTGCGGAGGGCGGCCGACCGACGTGAACGGCCAGATCGCGCCGGGGCGGTGGTAGACCCGATCGACCCGGAGCACGGGGAAGTCGTGCTGGAGGCTGTAATAACCGAGGTGGTCGCCGAACGGCCCCTCGGGCTTGCGGGCGGAGGGATCGACCGCCCCGGCGATCACGAAGTCGGCCTCGGCCGGCATGGGCAAGAGGCCGTCGCGGGCGACCATCGACAGGCGATGGCCCCCCAAAGCCCCGGCGAAGCCGAGCTCCGAGAGGCCCTCGGGCAAAGGCATCACGGCGGCCACGGTCAAAGCGGGGGGACCGCCAACGAACACGTTCACCCGCAAAGGCTCGCCCCTCCGGATCGCCGCCGCGTGATGCACGCCGATGCCCCGGTGGATCTGGTAGTGCAGCCCGACCTCGCGGTTCGTCTCGTACTGGTTGCCTGAGAGCTGGACCCGGTACATGCCCAGGTTCGACCGCGACAGCCCCGGCCGGTCGGGGTCCTCGGTGTAGACCAGGGGCAGGGTGACGAACGCCCCGCCGTCCCCCGGCCACGACTGGAGCTGCGGCAGGCGGTCGATCGTCGTCGCGTGCTTTAGGATCGGCCCACTCCGCACCTTGCGAGGGAGCATGTGCCAGGCCGTCGCCGGCACGCCCCGGTATCGCCACGCATGCTTCAGCAATTCCGGAGGGCTGACCTTCAGCTCGACCAGGCGGCGGACCGCGTCGAGCGTGTCGCGGAACAGGAAGCGGGTCCGTTCGACCGTCCCGAACAGGTTGCCGACCATCGGGAAGGCGGTCCCCTTGACCCTCCGGAACAGGAGCGCGGGCCCTCCGGCCTCGTACACCCGGCGCTGGATGGCGGCGGCCTCCAGGTGGGGGGCGATCTCCTCCTCGATCGCGACCATCCGCCCGTGCGCCCGCAGGTCGGCGACGCACGCGGCCAGCGTCCGATATCCCATGATGGGCTGAGGCTCCTCGTCCGGTCGTCGGGAAGGATGATGCCAGGGTAGGAATTCCGGCCAACCTCGCCAAGACGTGGGCGGACGGATACAATCCCTGGGGAAAGCACGACGGTCCGAGGGGTCGCGAATGGCCACGGAGACGGAACCTTCAGAGCGGGCGGCGGCCGTCCCGGTCGACAAGACGGCGGCGCGCGTCCGGTCGATGTTCGCCTCGATCGCGGGCCGGTACGACCTGCTGAACCACCTGCTGAGCCTGAACGTCGACCGCTCCTGGCGGCGGTTCACGACGAGGACGGTCCCCCCCGAGCCCGGCGTGCCGGTGCTCGACTGCTGCACCGGTACCGCCGACCTGGCGATGGCCTACCATCGCGCCGGGCGGGGTTTGTCGCCCGTCGTCGGCTCCGACTTCTGCCGCGAGATGCTCCGGCTGGGGCTGGCCAAGGTCCGCAAGGCGGGCGCCGACGGGAACGTGGCGCTCGTCGAGGGGGACACGCAGAGGCTCCCCCTGCCCGGCGACACGTTCGGCGTCGTGACCGTCGCGTTCGGCCTCCGCAACGTGAGCGACACGGCGCGCGGCATCGACGAGATGGTGCGGGTCGCCCGTCCCGGGGGGAAGGTGGCGATCCTCGAATTCTCCCGGCCGCGGGGGCCTTTGCTCGGCCGGCTTTACCTGGCCTTCTTCCGCCGCATCCTGCCCCGGGTCGGCCAGGCGCTCGCCCCCAACGACCTGGACGCCTACCACTACCTGCCGACCAGCGTCCTCCAGTTCCCCGACGGCCAGGACATGCTCGACCTGCTCTCCGCGCGCGGCCTGACCGACCTGAGGCTCTACCCGCTGACGTTCGGCATCGCCACGCTCTACGTCGGGACCAAGCCGAAGGGGGCCGGGGGGTGAGATGAGCGGCCCTTCCGTGCCCAACATCGTCCTGGCGATGACCGGCGCGAGCGGCGCACCCTACGCCGTGGCCCTGCTGCGCACCCTCTGCCGATCGGGGAGGACGGTCCACCTGACCATCAGCGGCAGCGGCGCGCAGGTGCTCCGCGAGGAGCTCGGCATCGAGGTGTCGCTGTCGCGGTTCGACCCGCAGGTCTTCGGCGACCTCGGCGGGAGGGTCGTCTACCACCACCACCAGGACTTCTCGGCCGGGATCGCCAGCGGGTCGTTCCTGACCGGAGGGATGGTCGTGGCGCCGTGCAGCATGAGCACGCTGGCGTCGATCGCCGGGGGGATCACGACGAACCTGATCACCCGCGCGGCCGACGTCCACCTGAAGGAGCGGCGCAAGCTGATCCTCGTCCCGCGCGAGACGCCCCTGAGCCTGATCCACCTGGAGAACATGCTCGGCGTGACCCGCGCCGGGGCGGTCGTCCTGCCGGCGATGCCGGGCTGGTATCACCGGCCGCGGACGCTCGACGACCTCGTCGGCTTCGTCGTCGGGCGGGTCTGCGACCAGCTCGGCGTCGAGAACGCCCTCATCCCGCGCTGGGGCGACGACCCCTCCGCGCCTTCGGGAGCCACCTGATTCATGGCCGACGATCGATCGAACGTCCGGAAGGTCGTGCTCGTCACCGGCGCCTCGGCCGGCATCGGCGCCGCGGTCGCGCGCGAGCTGGCCCGCCGGGGATATGACCTATCGCTGACCGCCCGCCGCGCCGATCGCCTGGAAAGCCTGGCCGCCGGGCTCCGGCCGCTCGGCGTCGACGCCCTCGTCATCCCGGCCGACCTCGACGACCCGGCCGCGCCCGGGAGGGTGGTCGACGCGACGGTGGCCCATTTCGGCCGGCTCGACGTCCTGATCAACAACGCCGGGTTCGGCCTGCCGACGCTGTTCGCCGACGCCGACCCGGACGCCATCCGCCGCCAGCTCGAGGTCAACTTCGTGGCCCCGTTGATGCTGGCCCGCCGCGCCCTGCCGCACCTGATCGAACGGCGGGGGACGATCATCAACGTCGGCTCGGCGATCACGAGCGTGGCCAACTCGGGCCTCGGCGCCTACGGCGCGACCAAGGCGGGGCTGGCCTACTGGAACGACGCCCTTCGCCGCGAGCTGAGGCACAAGGGGGTCAAGGTCTGCCTCGTCGAGCCGGGGCCGGTCAAGACCGAGTTCTTCGACGCCCTCTCGGCCCTGGCGCCATCGGGGGGCGAGTATAACCCCATGCTCGACGCCCCCCGGCCGTGGATGTCGGCCCGGGTCGAGGACGTGGCGCGGCGGGTCGTCCGCCTGATCGAGCGGCCGAGGCGGCGGCTCTCGGTCCTGCGGCGGGTCGTCTGGCCGTTCCGGATCGTCGGCGGCCTGTTCCAGGTCTGGCCGGCGCTGGGCGACCTGGCGCTGTCGTCGATCGCCCGGCACTTCGACCGCAAGGGGGACCTCTCCCGATCGACCCGGCGCCTGGACGATGCCCGGACGGCTCGCTGACCGCCTTCGGGCGGACCGCCGCGCCTCGCATGATGGCAGCCATCCAGGAATCCCGCCCGACGGCTTATTGACAGGCCATGCGTGACGCCATTAAATGTCGAATCAGAAAACGGCCTGTCACGCGATAGGAGTGTCAACGTATTAGGCGGGGCCAGATCCGGCCTTGCCCCGCAGGTTCGGGTCCGGTTCGCTTCCCCCCCATTCTTCCTGATCGTTCTTCCGAGGAACCGAAAAGGGCGCCCGGTCGTCCCGGATGGGTTGGCGCGCGCTGGGGGTCGCGGCTCAGGGGGGCCGGGCGACCCTTATCATTGCACGCACCCTGAGACCGGGGCCGATCGGGTCACAGCACCAGGAGACGTGCCGATGTCTTCCCGACGACCGGTGAAGTTCCAGGGCCCCGGCGACGACCGCCGTCTCGCAGCCTCCCGACGGACCCGACGCGGACCGGTCCGGTTCGGGCTGGAACCGCTCGAAGACCGATGCCTGCTGTCGACGACCCCCGGCACGATCACCGGCCAGGGGACGATTTTGAACCACCAGGACTCGTTCAACGCCAACGTCGTGGCCAGCGTCGTCTACGGGGTCGCGAGCGACTCCGGTTCGCTGACGTTTCTCCGACTCGAAGGCGGGCGACACCTTCACCGCCACGTCGATCACCTCGGTCCAGATCAGCGAGTCGCCCGTCGTCTCGGGGTCCACCACGACCGACGGCGGCTTCACGATCACCGGCACCGCCACGCTCAAGGGCAGCACCGGCGTCTACAACTTCACGGCATGCGGCTCGCTCCCCTTCCCGGCCAACGCCGGCTCGACCGGCGGCGTGGGATTCGAGGCCACCGGGCCCAATGACTTCTCCTACAACACCCCGTGGCACCCCTGGGACCCCGGCCAGACGGTCGCCATCGCGATCACGCAACCAACGCTCGTCCCGACCACCACCCACCTGACCTCGTCGGCCAACCCGTCGGTCTACGCGCAGCCGGTCTACTTCACCGCCGCGGTCACGCCCGGCGCGACGGTCAGCGCCCCCTGAGCGGCTACGTGTCGTTCGTGGTCGACTCCCGCGCCGCGGTCAACGAGCCGGTGGTCAACGGCCAGGCGACCTACCCCACGACCAGCCTGGGGGTGGGTTCGCACAAGGTGGTGGCGACCTACCTGGGGACCAGCCTGTTCGCCTCCAGCTAACGACACGATCGCCTCGCAGGTGACCAACCAGGCCGGCAGCACGACGACGCTCTCGTACTCGGGCTCGTTCGTGGTCGGCCAGCCGCTGAGCCTGCGGGCCACCGTCGCCGCGGTGTCGCCCAGCTACGACCGTCCCACCGGCAGCGTCACGTTCATGGACGACGGCAACTCCCTCGGGACGGTCAGCCTGCCGGGCAACGCCAGCCCCGAGTACGTCACGCTGTCGCTGCCGACGGGCCTGCCCGCCGGGTCGCACCAGATCACGGCCGTCTACGGCGGCGACGCGAACACCGTCGGGAGCACGTCGGCCGCCCTGAGCAAGACCGTCACCCAGCTCTCGACGACGACGGCGCTTGCGACGACGGTCAACCCGGTGGTCATCGGCCAGCCGGTCACGCTGACGGCGACCGTCGTGGGGTCGAGCCTCAGCCTGGCGGGGGGCGCCAAGCCGAGCGGGTCGGTGTCGTTCTACGACGGCGGCGCGCTGCTGGGGACGGAGCCGGTCGGCAGCGGCGGCGTGGCGCAGCTGCCGACGTCGTTCGCGGCGGCGGGGTCGCACGCGCTGACGGCGGTCTACGGCGGCGACGCGACGTTCAGCACGAGCACCGGGGCGCTGACCCAGTCGGTGGCGAGCGCGCCGACGGCGCCGCACGTCGCCCTGTCGTCGTCGGCCAACCCGGCGGCGGTCGGCCAGGCGGTCAAGTTCACGGTCTACGTCTATGGGAGTATCGGGGGCGCGACCGTGAGCGGGGCGACCGGCACCGTCGCCCTGCTCGACGGCAAGGCGACGGTGGACACCGCCACGCTCGCCGACGGATCGGCCACGTTCACGCTCTCCTCGCTGGGCGTGGGCCAGCACACCCTGACCGCCTCGTACAGCGGCGACGCCAACTTCGAAGCCGGCACGTCGTCGGCGCTGACCGAGACCATCTCCCCCCTCGGCACGGTCAGCGGCCAGGGGACCACGCAGGGCGGGCAGGATAGCTTGGACGTCAACGTCGCGTCCGCCCTCTCCGGGGGCGTCCCCAGCTTCTCCGGCTCCCTCGTCTTCTCCGACTCGAAGGCGGGCGACACCTTCACCGCCACCTCGATCACCTCGGTCCAGATCATCGAGGCGACGCCGACCACGAACCCGAGCACGACCGACGGCTACTTCATCGTCACGGGCACCGCGACGCTCAACGGCGGGACCGCCGTCTACACCTTCACGGCGACCGGGTCGCTCCCCTTCCCGGCCAACGCCGGCTCGACCGGCGGCCTGGAGTTCCAGGCCACCACCCCGAACGGGCCCGGCTACTCCACCCCGTGGAGGCCCTGGGACCCCGGCGAGACGATCGTGATGACGGCCTCGGCCTGAGCATGACGACGGACGAGCCGGCAAGGGGGACGGGTGGCCATCGCCCGACCCCCTCCTCGCCGTCGAGCGGGTCGATCGCCTACAATGCGGGGGACGTCCCGCATTCCCGGTCGATGGCGAGGTGCTATGGGTCGCGCCCCGGTGGTCGAACTGCTGCGACTGGTCAAGTTCAGCCACACCCTGTTCGCGCTGCCGTTCGCACTGCTCGGCGCGGCGCTGGCGGCGCACGCGCCGGACGGCTGGCACGGCCGCGGGCGCGACTGGCTCGGCATCGTGCTCGGCATGGCGACCGCCCGCTCGGCCGCGATGGCCTTCAACCGCCTGGCCGACCGCCGGCTCGACGCCCTCAATCCGCGGACCGCCTCCCGACACCTCCCCGCGGGGCAGCTCTCGGTGGCGACCGTCGCCGCGTTCACGGCCCTCAGCGCAGTCGGCTTCGTGGCCTCGACCCTGCTGTTCCTGCCGAACCGATGGCCGGCGATCCTCGCGGTGCCCGTCCTGCTCTGGCTGCTGGGCTACTCCTACGCCAAGCGGTTCACGAGCTTGGCGCACTTCTGGCTGGGCGCGGCCCTGATGCTCGCCCCGATCGCCGCCTGGATCGCGCTGCGGGGCGACCTCGCCTGGCCGCCGGTGCTTTTGGGGCTGGCCGTGCTCGGCTGGGTCTCCGGCTTCGACATCATCTACGCCTGCCAGGACGCCGATTTCGACCGCGCCCACGGCCTGCACAGCGTCCCCGGCCGTCTCGGGGTCCGCGGCGCCCTGCGCCTGGCGGCCCTCTGCCACGCCGCGATGGTCGCGGCGCTCGTCGGCCTGGGCCTCTCCTACCCGATGGGCCCCCTCTACTTCCTCGGCGTGGCCGCCGTCGCCCTCCTGCTGGTCTACGAGCACGCCCTGGTGCGCCCCGATGACCTGTCGCGCGTCAACCTCGCCTTCTTCCAGGTCAACATCGCCATCAGCCTTGGGCTGCTCGCGATCGGGCTGGCCGACCTGATGATCTGATCGTTCAGCCTCCCTTCTGGCCTGTTTACCGATCGGTGTCGAGACTACAATCAGTGCTAGCAGTGACGCCACTGACGGCACTCTGCAAGGCAATAGCCCCACCTGTCCAGCGGCCCACACGTATCGGTACACCCTATGGCCCTCTGCATTGCTCAACTCATCAGGTACTTGGTCGATCGCGCGCCGAGCGCCGATCAGGCACGGGTCATGAATTTCCTCTACATGAGCGACCACGAGGCGCGGCGATATCTGGGCCATCCCCTGACCGATCTCTCCTATCGCAAGGACGACGCCGGCCCGTCCGATGAGCGGATCTCCTCGGAGTTGACGCGCATGGTCGAGGAAAGTTCCATCGAGGAGGAAGTTCATCAACTCTCCGATGGCTCTCCGAACCCTCGTTATCGCCCGACGCGGGGGCCGCTCCCCTGCCACCTGCGCCCCGAGGAAGAGGCCATCCTGGCCCACGTCATCGAGAACTTCGGGGCCGCCGCGTCCGACGATCACCTCCGGGGAGCGGTCTCCGAAACCCGCCCCATGAAGGAGGCTCGCGCGGGCGAGCGGCTGAACTTGGACCTGGTTGATAACGAATTGCGTCAGCCCGGCCTGGAGTTAGAATACGTCATCGAGTCCGCCGAGGAGTTGAGGGACGGTGGCGGGCGGTTCTTCGAAGATGTCCTCGCCGAGGTCCCAGGATGGCCTACCGGGTCAAGCTCTCCACGCGGGCCGAAGGCACCTTCAAGCGGCTGAAGCCCGAACATCAGCAGCTGGTGGGCGACTGGATCTTGGACCTGATGAACGATCCTCACGGCCTCGGCAGGAAGGTCGTCAGCCCGCCGTTCCCGCCCGGAGGGCTGATGATCAACTTCGAGGACACGACGTCCAGCGAGGATTTCACTTTTTCCTTCACGATCTTCTATACTATCGATGAAAAGGGCCAGGTCGTTCAGCTTTCCGCGATCGGATTCGCGGAACACCCCCGCGAGTCAGATTGGCCCTGAACCCGACGCCCCATCTCCCCATCACCTCAGCCCTCCCGTCTCCCGATGAAGGATGAGCCATCCGGACGGCGAGACATCCCCGACCCGCCGTTGCCGATCCGTTCAATCGCGACTAAAATCACGGGAAAGGAGGCTCGGCCGGAGTCGCCGTCCCGAGCGAGGGGCCTTATCGAAGGGATGGGACCGTCATGCCGACCGAGGCGACGCGCCTGGAGGCGATCCGCGAGAAGGTCGAGGCCGGGCAGAGGCTGAGCTTCGAGGATGGTCTTGCGCTGGAGGGGTCGAACGACCTGTTCGCGCTGGGATCGATGGCGAACCTGGTGCGCGAGCGGTACAACGGCCACTTCGGCTATTACAACGTCAACACGCACATCAACCCGACGAATGTCTGCGTCTACAAGTGCGACTTCTGCGCCTTCCGCGCCGACCTCGACGAGGCGCGGGCCTACGTGATGGACGAGGCCCAGATCAAGGAGAGGGCCGCCCAGGCGCACGGCCGAGGCGCGACCGAGCTGCACATCGTCGGCGGGCTGCACCACAAGCTGCCGTTCCAGTACTACGTCGACGTGGTCCGCTGGGTGAAGCAGGCCGCGCCCGAGGTCCACGTCAAGGCGTACACCGCCGTCGAGGTCGAGTGGTTCTGCAAGATCGAGCGGAAGCCGATTCGCGAGATCCTCGAGCGCCTCGTCGAAGCCGGGCTCGGCAGCCTGCCGGGCGGGGGGGCCGAGATCTTCCATCCCGAGGTCCGCGACCAGATCTGCGGCGCCAAGGCGTCGACCGAGACGTGGCTCGACGTCCACCGCACGGCGCACCGGCTCGGGCTGCGCTCGAACGCCACCATGCTCTACGGCCACATCGACAGGCCGAAGCACCGGATCGACCACCTCATCCGGCTCCGCGCGCTCCAGGACGAGACCGGGGGGTTCCAGACCTTCATCCCCCTGGCGTTCCACCCCGACAACTCGCGGATGGACGAGATCCCCAGGCCCTCCGGCGTGATGGACCTGAAGACGATGGCCATCAGCCGGCTGATGCTCGACAACTTCCCGCACATCAAGGCGTACTGGGTCATGCTCGGCATCAAGACGGCGCAGGTCGCGCTCTCGTTCGGCGCCGACGACCTCGACGGCACGGTCGTCCATGAGAAAATTTACCACGAGGCGGGCGCCGAGACGCCGCAGGAAGTGACCGTCGCCGAGATCCGCCGCCTGATCGCCGAGGCGGGCCGCGTCCCGGTCGAGCGCGACACCCTCTACCACCGCGTCGAGCGCGACGGCGCCCGCTGGACCTCGGGCGCGCACATCGACGTGCCCGCCGCCGCTTTGGCCGGCGCGGGGAAGTGAAATCGCCCACAAGGGCCGGAGGAAGGCCGATGGCAACCACAACACCCGAGACGCCGATCGTCCGGATGCCCGACGACCGGGACCTCCCCGCGTCGGATGACGAGCAGGTGGCGCCCGCGACCCCCCCCTTCCGGATGCCCGACGACCGGGACCTGCCCGACTCGGATGGAGCGATCGTGGACAACCACCATCAACTCCCGCAGAGCATCCTCCTGACCGAGAGCATCCGGCCACTCTTGCAGTTGCGGCACCCCGACGGCCGGTTCCTCGTCGGCTCGGACAGCGGGATCTACTGGCGGTATACCGACCCGCCGTTGCGAGGCGTCGTCGCGCCCGACTGGTACTATATCCCGGGAGTCGCCTTCGCCCGCCCCGACGGCCGATTCCGCCACTCCTACGCCCTCTGGATCGAGCAGGTCGCCCCGTCGATCGTCCTGGAGTTCGCCTCGGGCGACGGGTCGAAGGAGCGGGACGCGACCCCGGAGAAGGGGAAGTTCTGGGTCTACGAGCAGATGATCCGCGTCCCCTATTACGGCATCTACCAGTGCGATCCCGGCCGGTTCGAGTCTGTACCGCCTGACGGGAGGGCGATACGAGCCGGTCCCGGCGAACGATCGCGGCCATCATCCCGTCCCCCTGCTGGGCGTCGAGCTCGGGATCTGGCAGGGCTCCTACTTCCAGCACGACCTCCCCTGGCTCCGCTGGTGGGATGACCAGGGGAACCTCCTCCTAGTCAGCGAGGAGCGCGAAGCGGTGGAACGGCGCCGCGCCGACGAGGAGCGCCACCGCGCCGACGAGGAGCGCCATCGCGCCGACGAGGAGCGCCACCGCGCCGAGGCCCTGGCGGCTCGGCTGCGGGAGCTGGGGGTGAATCCAGACGACCTCTGAGCCTCGCCCGGGTGCGCGGGCCCGGTCTGGGTTGACTCCGCGCCCGGCTTGGCCTAAGATCCGTGCGACCCGCAATGGCGTTCGGGAAACGATCGGCCGGGCCGTGGCCCGTGCCCAGGGAGGGGCGCCGGCGATGCGCGACCATAACAAGGCGTTCTGCCGCCTCGTGGCCGAGACCTTCGACTGTCCCGGGCCGGTCTACGAGTTCGGGTCGTACCAGGTCGAGGGGCAGGTCGACTACGCCGACCTCCGCGGCCTGTTCCCCGGCCGCGACTACGTCGGCTGCGACATGAGGCCCGGGCCCGGCGTCGACCGCGTCGAGGACGTCAGCGCCCTGACCCTGGCCGACGGCGCGGCGGGGACCGTCCTCTGCATCGAGACCTTCGAGCACGTCTTCGAGGTCCGCCGCGCCTTCGACGAGGTCTTCCGCGTCCTCAAGCCGGGGGGCCTGTTCGTCATCACCTCGCCCTTGAACTTCCGCATCCACGGCTATCCCGACGACTACTGGCGGATGACCCCGAGCTGCCTCCGCCGGATGCTCTCCCCCTACGCCGCGCGGCTGTCCGGCTCGCAGGGCTACGCCCGGTTCCCGCACTCGGTCATGGCGATCGCCGTCAAGGCCCCCGCGCCCCTCGACTTCGCCCGCAGGGCCGACGCCCTCGTGGCCTCCTACCGCGTCGGGCTCCGCCGCGAGGAGGACGGCCTGCCCCTCGGCACGAAGCTCCGCCGCGGGCTGGCGCGGATTTACCGCTCCAAGGGCGAGCGCCGGCACCTGTCGGACTACTACTCGGCCGAGTTCATCCTCGACGCCCCGTCTCCTCTGGCCGTCGCCGGCTGATCGGGACGGCCCGCCGCCCATCTCCCCATCCCCGAGCCGAGGACGCGCCGATGTCCAGGACACTCGATCGTCTCGTCATCCTGGGGCTCGACGGCGCCACCTGGGACGTGCTCGACCCGATGATCCGTCGCGGGCTGATGCCGAACCTCGACGCGCTGCTGGCCCGGTCGGCCTCCGGGACGTTGCGGTCGGTCGTCCCTCCGGTGACGACGGCCGCCTGGACGAGCATGATGACCGGCTGCAACCCGTCGCGACACGGCGTCTTCGACCACCGCTACTACGACGTGGCCGCCGGCCAGATGAAGGTCAGCCACTCGGGACGGGTCCGCGTGCCGACGCTCTGGCACCTGCTCTCGCAGGAGGGCCGGTCGGTGGCCGTCCTGAACCTGCCGGGGATGTACCCGCCGCCGCCCGTGAGGGGGGTGGTCGTCTCGGGCATGGACGCGCCCCACCTGGAGGCGGCCCTGTCGGCGCGCCCGCGTTCGCCGCGAGGCTCCGCGACGAGGTGCCCGCGTACAGCCTCCGCTACTTCTGGAAGAGGGCGCCGCAGGCGCTCGACGAGCTGGCCGAGAACGCCCGCCTGACCGCCGAGAGCTTCCGAGGCCGCGCCGAGGGGGGCCTGCTCGCCGACCGCATGGTCCCCGACTGGTCGGCGCTGATGGTCCAGTTCCAGAACCTCGACCCGTTCCAGCACCGCGCCTGGCGATACTTGAACGTGGATGAGACCGGGATCGACGATGCCCCCTGGAACGAGGCCGCTTTCGATGTCCTCCGCGGGCTCGACGCCGCGGTCGGGATGCTCGCCGAGCTGGCCGACCGCCGCGGGGCGGGCGTGCTGGTCGTCAGCGACCACGGGTTCGGGCCGTGCCTGGGGCGGGTCCACGTCAACCGCATCCTGATCGCGGCCGGGGTCGCGCGATTGCCCGGCGCCTCGGGCCGCCTGCGGAGGAGGGCCCGGCAGGCGCTCGACCACGCCCGGCTCTGGGCGCGAAGCGCGACGACCCCGCGGCCCGCTCGTCGTCGTTCGACCTGTCGGTCGCGGCGCAGTTCCCCTTCGACTGGAGGAGGACGCTGGCCTTCGCCCCGCACCAGGACACGGCGGCGATGGTCTACCTCAACTCGGCCGACCGCCGCCCCGGGGCCCCGTTGACGACCCCCCGCCAGGTCGACGAGGCCCGCGCCGCGGCGTCCGCCGCCCTGGCCGAGGCGCGCCACCCCGAGACCGGCATCCCCCTGTTTCCGCAGGTGATCGCGACCGCCCAGGCCTACGACCTCGACCCCGCCCGCGAAGGCTACCCCGACCTGATCGCCCTGCCCGACGCGATGTACTGGGTCCGCACCAAGCTCGCGCCGGACAGGGGTGGGTCGAGCCCGACCCCAACCTCCCCGGCACCCATCGCCCCGACGGCATCCTCGCGCTGGCCGGCGCCGGCCTTGCCCCCGGCCGGTCTTTGAGTGCTGACCTCCCCGACGTGGCCCCCACGATCCTCAAGCTGCTGGGCCTCCCGATCCCCTCCCACGTCGAGGGGAGGCCCCTGTCCTGCCTCGCGGACCTGCCCACCACCCGCCACGACCCCGGCACGTCCGGGCTCGCCGGGCCCCACCGTCCGCAGTTCGAGTACACCCCCGAGGAGCAGGCCATCATCGAGCAGCGCCTCGCCGACCTGGGATACCTGGAGTAGCGAGGTAGGGTGGGTCAGCGTCGCGGAGCGACGCGCAACCCACCGGGGCGATGGTGGGTTGCGCGTCGCTCCACGACGCTGACCCACCCTACCAAGGATGGGGCGATCAAGGGCATGGCCCTCCAGGCGTGTTGCACACGCCCTACCGCGCCCAGACCCCCATTGGCTTTGTTTCGTTGCGGCCCTCCCGACCCGAGGGCACGACCCCCGAGATCGTCGCGAAGGCGACCCGGGAGGGCCGCCGAGGCCCGATCCGGCCCTCCGAACGGGTCCGGACGGCGTCCCGAGTGGGTCGTGCGGTCGTTCTCGCGACCAAATCGCGAGGCCGGCGCGGCGGAGCGGCGACGTGCGGCCCACGTCGAGTCGGATGCCGATCTCTGGATCGGTCCGGCCGCCGATCAGCCCTTGCGGGCCCGGCTCCTGGCCGCGCAGCGCGCCCGGCGGTTGCCCGGGCCGCTCGCCTTCGGACGCAAAGCCGAGGACAGCGACACCGGCTTCAGCAGCCCCGGCACCCCGATCCCGCCCGACAGCGGCGACGCCCCCTCGACCTCCTCCGTCAGCAGCCCCGACAGCTCGTCCGCCGCGCCGTCGTCGTCCCGAAGGTCGTCCTCGAAGCCGTCGTCCGGCTCCTCCTCGTGCAGCGCGTCGGCGACCAGCACCTCGGCGTCCTCGAACTCGTGGTCGGCCCCCGACGACGCCAGCGCCGCCCACGCGCCGAACTGCTCGGCATGGTGCCGCGACTGCTCGCGCTGCTCGCGCTGCCGCTCCAGCGTCGCCGGAGGCACCGGGGGCGCCGACGGGTCGCCCGCGGCGGGGAATCCCCGCTTCCGCGCCTTCAGGCACGACACCGCCCACTGGAGCTCCCGCATGCTCGCCCGCTCGTACCGCCGCAGCCGCTTCACCTCGGCGTCGAGCGACGGCGGCAGCCCCTTCATCGCCGAGAGCTGCTCGGCCGCGTCCTTGGCGTCGAGGTCCGGCTTCAGGCCGCGCAGCTCGCCGAGGTGGCGCTCGACGATCCGCGCGAGCCACTGCGGCCCGGTCAGGCCGTCCTCCGGCGCGTCCAGCGGCGTGCGGCCCTGGCGGCGGTCGGGCGCCACGCCGAGCAGGTCCAGGGCCAGCGCGCGGTGCGGCGCGTCCCAGTCGCCGGAGTGCTCCAGCGCCGCGGCGAGCTCCAGCCAGCGGGCGATCAGCAGGTCGAGCCCCTGCGCCGTCTGCCGCAGCTTGCGGACGGTGACCTCGGGCCGGCGGCGCAGGCCGTCGGCGAGCACGGCGGCGGCGAGGCGGCGGTCCTCGTCCCAGAAGTCGGCGGAGCAGCGGGCGGTGCGCTCGCGGGCGTCGGCCTCGTGCCAGCGGCAGCGCTCGACGCGGATCGACTCGACGGCGACCGTCCCGACGAGCCAGACGTCGAACGCCTCGAACGGCTTGAACGAGCCGTGCCACTGCGCCTCGCGCTCGGCGACGGCGTCCATCTCCTCGTCGGGCATGATGAGGGTGCGCCCGGTGAGGCCGTGCTTGAGGGCGTTGCGCGATGATATGTATTTACCAAGATATGTTTTTGGACCCGTGCTGAGGAGGCTGTTCTGGGCGTTCGCGTTGATCTGTCGCATGGAGGCCATCGGTGCGGTTCCCCGGTGTGGTGGCGTGGAGGGATCGTGCCGACATCGCGCCGGCATCTATCCGATACCATCGTGGAAATCGGCCGGGGCACTCTCAAATTCTGCGCGATGGGCGATTTTTGGCGGGTCGGGCCGCGGAAGGATGGGACGCGGAGGGGCGCGGATCGGCGGTCATCCGCCCCGATCCGCGCCCCTCCGCGTCCCATTTCCGGGATGATCCGGGATCAGATCAGGTCGAGCCGGCGGCGCTGGCTGCGGGCGCGGCTGCACGCGGGGCAGATGCCGGTGATCACGAAGCGGTGGCCGACCGGGCGGAAGCCGTGCTCCAGGCTCACCGCCTCGCGGAGGCGGCGGATCTCGTCGTTGTTGAACTCGACGATCGCGTTGCACTGGGTGCAGTGCAGGTGGTCGTGCGACGGGTAGCCGTAGTCGTGCTCGTAGGCGGTCCGGTTGGTCAGCCGGAGCTCGCGCAGCAGGCCCGCCTCGACCAGCAACCGCAGCGTGCGGTAGACCGTCGCGCGGCTGACGTTGTGCCCGGCGTCGTGCAGGTCGCGGACCAGCTCGTCGGCGTCGAAGTGCTTGTGAGAGCCGAAGATGTGCCGGACCAGCACGCGCCGCGGCGCGGTCAGCTTCTCGCCCCGGATCTCGAGGAACTCGCGGAACTTGTCCTCGGGACTTTCGGAGACCAGGATCGGGACGAGCGGCGCGGAATCGGGCACGAGTGTTGTCCCTGCGCGACGGCCCGACCCGCCCCCACTCCGGGCGTCGGTCGGGTCACCTATCAAGAATGATTCTCCATTCTAACAGCCCTCGTACCGGACTTCCACTTGGCTCCGGGTGGCGGGCAGGGTCGTTTCATCCTCCCGACAAGGTCCTCACCCCGGCCCTCTCCCGGCGGGAGAGGGGGAGGGATTTGGCTCCCTCTCCCGCCGGGAGAGGGCCGGGGTGAGGACCGGACCTCCTCGATCAATTGGGGGCCGTCAGGGGGATCGCGGCGGCCGGCACGGGGGGGGCGGAGGCCGGCGCGGTCGCGGGCGAGGCGCCGGGCATCGGGCGGCTGAGCTTGGCCTGGAGGCCCTCCAAGGCCAGGTGGAGATGGCGGACCGCGTGGTCGCACCCCTGCGGGTTGCCCGAGTACGAGAAGGCGTTGGCCCGCAGACGGCCGTAGCTCCGCTCGTAGACGACCATGTGGACCTGCTCGATGAAGTCGGTCGGCGGGGCGCCGCAGTGCCCCTTCAGGCGGTAGAGCTCGCTCGACTGGAGCGCCTCCATCAACGGCTTCAGGTCGGCCTGCGAGGCGTGGTGGACCCCCTCGCTGTCCAGGACGGTGCCGTCGGCGAAGACCTGGAGGAACATCGCGAACGAGTTGCCGTCGTTCGACCGCGCCAGGGCGACCCGGGTGACGATCGGGTCGGCCTCGGTCACGGCGCGGCTGACGCGGGGCTGCGGGACCAGCCGGGGCGACGGTCCCGTCGCCGCCGAGGGGGCCGTCGCGGCGGGGGTCGAGGGCATCAACAGGCCCGGGTATTCCGGGCCCGGCCGCGACGGCGACGACGACGGCGACGGGGCCGACGACGATCCGGACGAGGACGACGCCGGGCCGCCGCCGCCGAGGCGGAACAACCGGCCGAGCAGGCCGCCGGGCTCGTCGGCGCGGCTCGGCCGCGGGGCCAGGGTCGTCAGGCAGAGCGCGGGGGCCACCAGGGCCGCCGCGAGCAGGGTCTTCCATCCGCGACGCATACCGACCTCCTTGCCGGTTCGCTCTCGGCCCCTCCGGGCCGGACAGGGCGGCTCACATCGAGACGACGCGATACGCCTCCTCCACGGTGGTCGAGCCGTCCAAGATCTTATCGACCGCGCCCATCTTCAACGTTTGCATTCCCATGTCGACGGCCACGCGATGCAGGACGTCCTTGGGGATCTGCTGGAAGACCAGGTCGCGGAGCTCGTCGCTGATCTCCATGATCTCGAAGATCCCGGTCCGGCCGAGGTAGCCGGTCTGGAAGCAGGCCGGGCACCCAGCGCCGCGGTGCAGGACCACGTCGCGCTCCTCGTGCGTCTTCAGGTCGAGCGCCTCGAGCACCTTCGGGTCGGCCTGGTAGGTGACGCGGCAGTAGGGGCAGATCCGGCGGACCAGGCGCTGCGAGACGATCGCGATCAGGCTGTTCGAGAGGAGGTAGCCGGGGATGCCGAAGTTGTACAGGTTGCCGATCGTGCTCGGCGAGTCCGACCCGTGGATCGAGCTGAACACGAGCACGCCGGTCGCCGCGGCGCGGATGCCGATCTGCGCCGTCTCGTCGTCGCGGATCTCGCCGATCATGATCACGTCGGGGTCCTGGCGGAGCATGGCGCGGAGGCTCTCGTTGAAGCCCATGTCGGCGTTGACCTGCGTCTGGTTGACGCCGGCGATCCGGTTCTCGACCGGGTCCTCGATCGCCATGACGTTGCGGGTCGGCTCGTTGACCTTCGCCAGGCAGCTGTAGAGCGTGGTCGTCTTGCCCGACCCGACCGGCCCGGCCACGAGGATGGCGCCGTAGGGCTTGGCCACCAGCTTGTCGAGCTGCTCGACCTGCTTCGGCGCCATGCCGAGCTGCTCGAAGCTGTGCGTCTCGATCAGGACGTCGTGGATGCGGACGACGATCTTCTCGCCGAGGATCGTCGGGAAGGTGGCGACGCGGAGGTCGCGCGGGCGGTTGGAGTGCTGGATCGTGATCCGGCCGTCCTGCGAGTGCTTGCGGTCGACGATGTTCAGGCTCGGACATGACCTTCAGCCGGCTGAGGACCGGCGCGGCGATCGCCGGGTCGAGGTTGAGGACCTCCTGGAGCTGGCCGTCGATCCGGTAGCGGACGCGGATGCCCTTCTCGTGCGGGTCGAAGTGGATGTCGGTGGCGCGCGACTCGCACCCCCGCTCGAGGATCTGCGCGACGAGGTTGGGCAGCGAGGTCGTGCGCGCGATCTCCATCAGCTCGTTGTGCAGGTCGTGCTGGAGCTTGGCGCGGTCGGGGAGCTGGGGCGGAGGGCGAGGCTCGGCAGCGCCTCGGGGACCACGGCCGAGCCGTTGGCCTGCAGCGCGACCGTCGTCAGGTGCTCGAACGCCACGGCGTTGAGGCGGTCGGCGCGATCAGGTTGAGCTCCATGACCGCCTGCTTGAGGTCGCGGCGGTGCTCCTGGCTGTAGTGGATCGCCTCGCGGACCTGCTCGTCGGAGACCAGCCCGAACCGAACGAGGATCTTCGCCAGCGCGTCGTCGAACGACGTCGGCGCCGGCTTCATGGGGAGGTGTGGGTCGGCCTCCGGGCCGTTGGCGACGGCGATCGATTCCGCCGCGTCGGGGGCGCCCGCGGGCCGCGAGGGGGAAACCGAGGATTCCATCATGGGGGGCCTCCAGGAGGGGGCGGCGGCACGACCCGTGCCCGAACCACGGCGCCCTCAACGGGCGGTCCCGAGCGGCGACGCGGTGGAGGGCCGGGGTCCTCGCTGGTGATTGTTCCCGGACCCTCGGGGAGAAGCCAGGGAAATCCCGTGCCGGGCCGGAAAATAACCGACGACCGGCCGGCCCTGGCCGCGACCCCGAAGGGCCTCGGCCGAGGGCCGGCCGGTCGCCGGTCCCCTCGCGATCGCGAGCGGTCGTCACCAGCCCGAGAGCTCGTCGATCAGACGGTCCAGGGCCAGCTCGAGTTCGCCGGGGTCTCGTAGGTGCCGGCGGCGATCTGCCGACGGATCTCCTCGACCTTCTCGTGGCGGATCTCGGGCAGCCGGCTGATCCCGTCGAGCATCTGGCCCAGGGGCGAGATCTCGACCTGATCGCGGGGGGTGCCCGCCTGCACGGTCTGGCCGGCATCGACGCTGAACGCGGCCAGCCGCGGGTAGATGGGTTGGGGGCCTTGCATTCCCCCAGCGCCGTAGACTTCCATGTGTGCCTCCCCTGTTGGTGCTCTGGCCGGCGGCTCCACCGCCGGCCCGCCCGGGCGTTGCAGAACATGATACCCACGGAGGCCACGGTCGAGGACGAGCCGGCTGACGCCAGCCGGGGGCTCCTTCCTCCGGTCTCCGCCGCGGCGCCGGATGACCGGATCCCGGGCGTCCACACCCCTAATATCGGCCGGAAGATGGGGCGGATTTAACCAAAGGCCCGAAAATCGGGGCCCGCGGCCTGGCGGCACGCCGCATCAGCGCTGCGACCTCGACGTTCCGCGGCCGGCGGCTTCGAGCGCCTCGGCGAGCAGTTGCGAGGTCTGGCCGAGCCGGTCGGTGACCGCCTGGATCGTTCCGCTTGAGCTGGCGCGATCTCCTGCTGCTGCTGCGGCGTCTGCGGCCGGGCCTGCATCGCGTCGAGCGTCTTGACCAGGTCGTTCAGCTCCTGCGCCCCCTTGGTGAAGACCTGGGCCGTGTCGTAGACGGTCTGGACCCGCACGTCCTCGGGCGTCGGCTTGTAGAACGGGCTGAGGACGAACGGGTTGGCGTAGATCTTCTGCACGAGCTTGTCGCCCCAGTCGGTCGCGTCGCGGACGTTGGAGACGGTCCGCTCGATGTCGGCGCGGTTGCTGGTGAGCATCTGACAGCCCCTGGCCGGCGATCAGGTCGGCCTGGTAGAGCACGCGGTCGGCGCGGGCCGGGTGCCGTCGAGGCCGTCGAGCAGCTGCTCGACCTTGGCGCGGTCCTTGGCGACGATGTCCTGGAAGGTGGCCGACAGGTCGCGGAGCGCTGGCGACGTCGCCTGGACGTCGGGCGGTTCTCGGTCATCAGCGTGTCGGCCTGGTGCGTGACCGCGTCGAGCCGGGTCAGGCGGCCTCGATCTTGGGCGCGGCGGCGCCGATCCGCTTGGCCAGGTCCTGGACGTGCGCGGCGGTCGCCTCGACCGCCGGCCGGATCGTGTCGGCCGACTCGCGGAGGCCGGCGGCCGTCTCCTGGAGCGTGCCGACGACCTGCCGGATGCCGCGGGCCGGCGGCGTCGACCGTCTGGCGGACCTCGGCGATCGTGTGGCTGAGGTGGCTCCGCTCGACCGGGCCGAGGCCGACCTGCTCCAGGATCGGGTCGAAGAACGTCGACTCGACCCCCTGGACCACCTGGCCGGGCACCAGGGCCACCGCCGAGCGGCCCGACGAGACGATGTTGACCCGGCTCTGGCCGGCCAGGGTCGCCTGGATCGTGACCTTGACGTCCTGCCGGAGCTTCTTGGCCAGGTCGGTCGGCAGCGCGATCCGGACCCGGGCGCGGAGCATGCCCTCGACCTCGATCAGGTCGATGTCGATGACGCGGCCGGCGTCGATCCCGGCGATCCGCACCGGGCTGCCGACCCGGATGCCCTGGCCGTCGCGGAAGATCACGTCGATCGTGCCGCCGCGAGGTCAGGAAGCCGGGCCCGCTCCCGGCCAGGCCGAGCAGCCCGAGCAGCCCCGCCAGGGCGACGACGACCACCACTCCGACCAGGACCTCGCGCGACGAGGCTCGACCATGCATCGGGGTTCCCTCCCCAGGGGAGCGATGCGTGGACCGTCCGTGCCGGCTCAGCGTCAGGGCCGGGCGGGGCCAGCAGGGTCGGGCCGAACGCCGGCCCGGCGTGGTAGACCAGCAGGAACCAGCCGCTGTTGAGCACCAGGATCGCCAGGGCCGCCAGGCACGCCGCGCGGCAGGCGGCCGCCGGCACCGAGGCGGGGTCGGGGCCGGCCGGGCCGCGCAGCCCCTCGTGGCAGGCGAACAGCGCCGCGAACAGCGCGAAGGCCGTCCCCTTGACGACCACCCCGACCACGTCGCGAAACCAGAGCATGTCGCTGAACATCGGGAAGAAGGCGTGCGTCGAGACCCCCAGCAGCTCTGCGCGACCTGCCAGCCGACGACCGTGCCGACGGCGATCCCCCAAGGCAGAGCACCGGCCCGGCGACCATCGCCGCGACGATCCGGACGGCGGCCAGGCGGGCCGGGTCGGGCCCGGTCGCGGTCGCCGCCGTCGCGTCGCCGTCGGCGCGGTCGGGGACCCAGCCCGGCTCGGCGTCGAGGCCGACCCGCGACCGTCCTCGCAGCTCCGGCGGTGGTCCTCGCCGCGATCAGGCCGGCCAGGACCAGCCCGGTCATCAGCGGCGGCGACGTTGCGGATCAGCCCGACGCCGACGACCGCCCCCGTCCCGTCGACGAACGTCCCGCCGAAATACGCCTGCATCGACAGGAACGAGCCCAGCCCCACGTGGACCAGCCCGACAAGAGGGAGCCCCATCCCGATCATCCAGGCCAGCTGCCGCGCCACGGCGGGCCCGAAGGCGGGCGACCGCTCGCCCGGCACGACGATCGACCGCGCCGCCGCGGCGGCCAGCGAGGCCAGGCCGCCGAGGTAGGCGACCCCGTCCAGCGCCGCCCGGCCGATCCGGGCCAAGGGGTTGAGCAGGACCAGGTCGAGCACGGGGTTCGTCGTCATGGCGATGGCCCTCCGTGACCGTCCGCTCCCGCGAGGGGCGAGGAGCCGCGAGGCGATCGGCGGGGCACTCTACGGGATCGTCCGCGATTTGGCCAGGTCGCCTTTCCGCCCCTTCCACCACGCCCGCCACGCCGCGACCGAGCGGCCCCTCTCGTCGCGGTCGCCCCACGGGATGTAGCCGAAGTGCTGGCCCGTCCGCTTCCGCAACTCCTCGAACGCCGAGAGCCGGACGACCGGGTCGGCGTCGTCGAGCCGATCGATCAAGGCCGGCACCACCTGCTCCTCCGGCAGGCCTCCCCCATCCCCGCCGCCCGCGCCCGGACGACCGCCGCCGGGTGGCTGATCCCCCGGAAGTTCTTCGGCCCGATCCCGCACCCCATCCCCACCAGCGCCAGGCCCAAGAGAAGAGGGCGCGGAGGGATGCGGACGAGGCGGATGAGGACGGATCGGGTCGGCGATGATCCGCCTCCTCGGCGTCCCTCCGCGCCCCACTTCCGGCGCATGCGCCACCCGGAACATGGGCGCTCTCGACCACCAGGTTCGTCCGGGAGTGGGGTCTGGACCATAGGGCATCGTCGGGAAGGTCGGGCCTCGGATTGCGCCGGGGGAGTCGTGGCGTCGTCTCCGCCCGGTCATCGTGGGGCCGCATCTCCCCGCCCGCGGGGGAACGGCGCGGCGGGGGCGGGGGCGGGGCCGATCCGGGACGACGCGCCGGACCCTAATCGATGTCCTCGAATCGAACAATGGCAATCGGGGCCGGTCCGGCCGGGCGGTGGTGTCCCCGGCGGATGGAACGGCCGTCGCGGCGCCCGCATCGTCGACCCTCACCCGGCCCTCGGCCACCCTCTCCCCCCGGAGAGGGCCGGGGTGAGGGCGCCTCGGCGGTTCCACCCGCCCGTGGGGAGGGACCTCATCCGATGGACTGATCCGACGCCCGCACGCACCGATCTTCGACCGGGCCCCGGGGTCGATCGATTCGTGGACCTCGGTGGCACGGGCGGGCAAGCCGCCCGTGCCACCCGAGCGCGATTTCCGCCTCATCCGGAGTTCCTTGACAAACCTCGGCCCGATGTTACAAATTGCCTAGCTTAATATGGTGCGCGACCCCGCCCCTTGGGGTGGGGCGAGCGCCTTGGCAAATTCGGAGTCCACCATGCCGGTCGCCGAGACGAAAGCCGCCCCCCGGGGCCTGAAGACGACGCGGGACGGCCGGGTGATGTTCAACATCGGCTGCGGCGTCCGGATGAACCGCGAGTGGAACAACGTCGACTTCTCCTACCTGTCGCGGCTGAGGCGACACATGGGGGTCGCCCGCCTTCTGCATCGGGCGGGGGCCCTCTCCGCAGCCGCTGGAACCGGCTGCCGTTGATCGACCCCGAGGTCATCGTCCATGACCTGCGGGAGGGGATCCCGGCCCCCGACGACTCGGTGGACGTCGTCTATCATTCGCACGTCCTGGAGCACATCGACCGCGACGTCGCGCCGGCCTTCCTGCGCGAGTGCCTGCGGGTGCTCAAGCCGGGGGGGATCATCCGGGTCGTCGTCCCCGACCTGGAGAGGGCGGCCGAGGAGTACCTCGGCGCGATCGCGGGGCTCGACGCCGGGGGGCGGGAGGGGCTCGATCGGCTGATCGCCGCGACGGAGTCCCTCTTCGAGCAGATGGTGCGCGGGGCCAACTCGGCGACGAAGCTGCAACCCGCCCCGGTCCGGGTCGTCGAGCGCCTGCTGCGGGGCGACGCCCGCAGGGACGGCGAGGCCCACCGGTGGATGTACGACCGCTACTCGCTGGCCGACCTCCTGAGCGCGTTCGGCTTCCGCGACCCCGTCGCGCAGGAGGCGCACACGAGCCTGGTCGAGGGCTGGGCCGCGTTCGACCTCGACACCGAGCCCGACGGCACCGTCTACAAGCCCGGCTCGCTGTTCGTGGAGGCGACCAAGGGCGACGCGCCCTGATCGGCCCCGCCCCGCCCCGCCCCTTCCGAGATCCTCGCGTGATCAATGCCAAGATCGGATGTGCCGTCGTCGAGCAGGGATGTGTCGCGGCGATGGGCCTGCTCTCGGTCGTCCTCGCGGCGCGGATGCTGGATGAGCGGGGATTCGCGCTCTACGTGCAGATGCACGCGGCGATCTATTTCCCGTTCCTGACCTGCACCGCGCTGTGGGCGAACCCGACGTTGGTCTTCCTCCCCAAGCGGTTCGCGGCGCATGCGCGGTCCTATGGCCGGGCGATCTACGTCGGCAACGGGCTGACGATGGCGACGATCGCGCTGGCGACCCTCGCCCTGTTCCACGCCGCCTACCGCCGGATCGACCCGCTCGTCGGCCTCGCGGCGTGGCTGGCGGCGCTCGCCTGGAGTCATTACGACTGTCGCCGACGGATCGCCTACGCGATGCACCGGGGGGCGGTCATGCTGCTGCCCGGCGTCTCGATCGTCGCGACCTATGCGCTGATCATGTTCTCCGCCTGGGGCCTGGGGCGGCTCACGGTCGCGGCGGCATTCTTCGCGATGGCGGCGAGCTATATCCTGGCCGACGCCCTCGCCTCGATCCTCTTGCGACGGCACCAGATCGAGCTCGAAGACGGCCGTGCGCCGACGCTCCTGGGCGTCGTGAGCAGCCACTGGAGGTTTGCCCGCTGGACGCTGGCGAGCATCCCCCCCTGCTACGTGAGCAACCAGGGCTACTTCATCCTGGCGGGTGCCTTCCTGACCGACGCCGAGTGGGGGGGTTCCGGAGCGTCCACGTCCTGCTCAGCGGCACGAGCGTCATCACGGCGGTCTTCGTCAACCACTCGCTCCCCAGGGCCTCGGAGATCCTGCACCGGGACGGGCCGGGCGCCTTCCAGAGGCTCGTCGACGCGATGTTCTCCCGGACGTGGCTCCCGTTCCTGGGCCTCCAGGTGGTCGCGGCGGCGGCGACGTTCCTGCTGTTCGGGCTGCTCTACGGCGGGCGCATGCGTCGGCGATCGGCCTGATCCCGATCCTCGCCGCCTACCAGTACGTCGTCTCGCTCCGCCTGCCCGCCGAGGTGGCGTGGGGGGCCCAGGAGAGGTTGTTCGTCCCCTTCGTGGGGCATTTCGTCTCGGCCGTGGTCTCGTGTACCCTCGGCATCTTCCTGATCACCCGGGCCCGGGCGACCGGGGCGTCGATCGGGCTGCTGCTGACCGGGGCCACCAACGTGAGCATCCTCTACTTCGCCCTGCGGCGCGAGATGCAATCCCTGTCGACATCGGATGCGGCGCCCGGATGAACCGCGAGCGGGACGACGTCGACCCCTCCTATTGAGGGTCAGGAAAGCGATGTCCGCGCCTTTGCAGCCCCGGAGGGGCGACCGTCCCTAGCCCAGGGCGCCAGCCCTGGGTCATGTCCCGAGCCGACGCCCCCCGCTCCGGGCCCCGGACCGCACGGCCGCGGCCCCCCAGAGGGGGCGCGATGGCGGCCCTCAGCCCAGGGCTGTCGCCCTGGGCTACGCACGGTCGCCCCTCCGGGGCTGCGGAGGACGAGACGATCGCGGACATCGCTTTCCTGACCCTCAATAACCTGTCGCGGCTGAGGCGGCCGGGGGCGACGCCCCCGGATCGGCCGCGGCCCGCGTCTTCGCCGGCCTGGGCCGGCCCGGTTCGGGAGGGGGTCGCCGGTCTCGCGGTCGAACTCGTCGGGGCTGCGGACGGCGGGCGTCGCGTCGTCGGTGGCCTGCTGCCAGTCGCCAGCGCTCGCTTCGCAGGGTCGCCAGCGTCTCGGCGAAGCGGGGATCGGCCGCCAGGTTGTGCAGCTCGTGCGGGTCGGCCTCGGTGTCGTAGAGCTCCTCGGCGGGCCTGGGGCGGGTGAAGCAGGACATCTGCTCCGTCGCGAGCTTGCCGGCATCTCGCAGGCGACGCATGGCCTGGAAGGTCGGGCTCCGGACCGCGTCGGCCGGGGGGGTGTTGGGCAGGTCGGCGTCGTCGTTGCGGATGTACTTGAACCGCTCCGAGCGGACGGCCCGGCCCCGGGCGGCGTAGTCGTGCCAGTTGTGCTCGGCGAAGACGTACCGGCGGATCGTCGCCTTCGGGTCGCGGAGCAGGGGGGAGAAGTCCTTGCCCTGGAAGGTCGGGCCCGGCGTGAGGCCGGCCAGCGCCAGGAACGTCGGGGCGATGTCGATCGAGCTGACCAGGCCCTCGCACCGGGTCCCCGCCGCGACCCGCGCCGGCCAGCGGACGATCCAGGGCGTCTCGATCCCGCTGTCGTACACGGTCGTCTTGCAGCGCGGGAACGGCCGGCCGTTGTCGCTGAGGAACAGCACCAGGGTGTTCTCGGCCTCGCCCTGGCGGTCGAGCTCGGCCAGCACCTCGCCGACGTGGCGGTCGAGGCGGCCGATCTCGTCGTAGTAGAGCGCCAGGTCGCGGCGGACCTCGGGCGTGTCGGGTAGGTAGGGGGGGACCGCGACATCGCCGGGCCGGTGGGCTCGGGGATCGCGCCGGGCTGGTAGTCGCGGTGCGGGTCGATCGAGGCGAGCCAGAGGAAGAAGGGGCGGTCGCGAGGACGGTCGCGGAGCGTGGGCACCCACTGGTCGCAGCCGCTCGCGGCGTCGCCCGTCGCCTTGCCCGCGTCGGCCCCGGCCGGGAGGATGAAGCCGGCCGGGTTGGCCTCGCGCACCCGGTCGAACCGATCCTTGACGGCGTTGCCCAGGTGCCACTTGCCGGCGGAGGCGGTCCAGTAGCCGGCCGCCTTGAGCTTCTCGACGAACGTGACCTGCGCGGCCGGCAGGGGCCAGTGCAGCTCCTCGGCGTCGGTGTTGTGGGGGTATCGCCCGGTGATGAGGCTCGAGCGGCTCGGGCTGCACGAGCTGCACGTCAGGAAGGCGCGGTCGAACCGCATCCCCTGCCTGGCGAGCCGGTCGAGGTTCGGCGTGCGGATGGCCGGATGGCCGTAGGCGCCGCAGTCGTCGCGGCCCATGTCGTCGGCGATGATCAGGACGAAGTTCGGCCTCGTCTCGGCTCCGGCGGCCGAGGCCGCCGTCGAGGCGAGGAGGGTCGCCGCGAGCAGGGTCGTTCGCATCGTCGGTCTCTCGGGACGGCGGGTCGATCGGGCTGGTTCGGCGACGGGCCGGGCCTCACTATCGCGCGCGGGACGGGGTCGATCAACCGGGCATCGCGGCCCGATCGCCACGCGATCGCGCATTCCGGCCGGAAATGTTTCCCCCGTTGCGCCGGACCGACTACTATTGACCGATCGGGGATCGTCCCGGGTGCGCGCCGCGACCCGCGACGGCCCCGGTTCCGGAAGAGGGGGACCGCATGCTCCGAACCGGCTCCTGGCTGATCGTGACGGCCCTGGTGCTCGCGACGACCGCGAGGGCCCAGGTGCCGGCGACCGAGTCCGATCCCTGGATCGAGTCGCACCTGCCGGCGATCGTCAACCTGTATCGCGAGCTGCACCGGAACCCCGAGCTGTCGAATGCGCGAGTTCCGGACCTCGCAACGGATGGCCAAGGCGCTTCAGGAGGCCGGGGCGGAGGTCACCACCGGCGTCGGGACGCTCGGCGTGGTCGGCGTGCTCCGCAGCGGGCAGGGGCCGACCGTCCTGGTGCGGACCGAGATGGACGCCCTGCCGATCACCGAGGCGACCGGGCTCCCCTTCGCCAGCCGCGTCACGACGACCGACGACCAGGGGACCAAGGTCGGCGTGATGCACGCCTGCGGCCACGACCTGCACATGGCCAACCTCGTCGGGACCGCCGGCTGGCTGGCCGCGCACAAGGACCGGTGGGAGGGGACCGTCCTGCTGGTCTCGCAGCCCTCCGAGGAGGCAGGCCGGCGGCGCCCGGCGGATGCTCGCCGACGGCCTGTATCGGCGCTTCGCCAAGCCCGACTACGCGCTGGCGCTGCACGTCTCGGCCGACCTGGAGGTCGGCAAGGTGGGCTACCAGTCGGGCCCGTCGATGGCCGGCACGACGGCCGTCGGCATCACGGTGCGGGGCCGCGGCGGACACGGGGCGATGCCCAACAAGACGGTCGACCCGATCGTGCTCGCCTCGGCGCCTGGTGCTCGACCTCCAGACGATCATCAGCCGCGAGATCAACCCGATCGAGCCCGCCGTGCTGACGATCGGCTCGATCCACGGCGGGACGTCGTCGAACGTGATCCCCGAGGACGTCCGGCTCCAGCTGACGCTCCGCTGGTTCCGGCCCGAGGTCCGCGACCAGCTCGTCGGCGGCATCCGCCGCCGCGCCCCGGCCCTGGCCCAGGCGCACGGCGCCCCGCCGCCCCGGATCGACGTCGGCGGCGGCGTCCCGCCCCTGGTCAACACCCCCAGCCTGGTCGAGCGCGTCGTCCCCGACCTGGAGGAGGCGCTCGGCGAGCCGGACGTCGTCGAGATCGACCCCAGCCTGATCGCCGAGGACTTCGGCATCTTCGGCGAGCAGGGGGTCCCGACCTTCATGTTCCGGCTCGGCACCGTCCCGGTCGATCGCGCGGCCCGGGCCCGGACCTCGGGCGAGCCGCTGCCGTCGCTCCACTCCTCGTCATTTTACCCCGACGCCCTCCCCGCGCTCCGCACCGGCATCCGCGCCATGACTTCCGCCGTGGTCGGCTTGCTTCCGGCCGAGTGAATGACTACAATCCTCGCGGCGGGCACATCGGGGAAATCCCTGCCGCGCGACGTCGCAACGCGCTCGACCGTAGCCTACTCTTGACATATCTCCGAGGCTGGTCGGGCCCGCTCGAATGAGGTTTTGGAGGCGTCGGCACGCCTTGTGCGTGAGCGTCATTACGAAGGGTCCGAGCCTCGATCGTTGGTGCTCGGCGACGCGGCCTATGCTCTCCAACCCGAAGGGTGGAGCGGTCTTCGGGTCGACGATCGGGGTACCGTCTGGAGTTGGGGATGAGCTACGTCCTGACATCCGTTCCCGCCGTCGCCCCGCGCCGAGGGCGGCCACCGTCCCGGCGCAGGCGGCGAAGACGCGACTGGAATCGATCGACATCCTCCGCGGCGTGGCGATGGTCTTCATGGCACTGGACCACGTCCGCGACTTCTTCTCGGCGCCCCGTTCGACCCGACCAACATCGAGCACACCACGCCGGCGCTGTTCCTGACGCGGTGGGTGACGCACTTCTGCGCCCCGGCGTTCGTCTTCCTGGCCGGCACGAGCGTCTATCTCTCGTCGAGCCGGGGCAAGAGCCGGCCCGAGCTGGCGCGGTTCCTGCTCTCCCGAGGGCTGTGGCTGATCGTCCTGGAGGTCACGGCCCTGCGGTTCGCGATGGTCTTCAGCTTCGACTACTCCTTCGTCAACTTCACCGTGCTCTGGGCGATCGGCTGGTCGATGATCGCGCTGGCGGGGCTGATCTACCTGCCGACGTGGGCCGTCGCGGCGTTCGGGATCGCGATGATCGCCGGCCACAACCTGCTCGACGGCATCGAGGTCGGCGCACCGCCGTGGGTCCGCGTGCTCTGGACGACGCTGCACGGGCCGCCGCAGTCGTTCCACACGAAGGTCGGCGTCAAGACCCATATCCTGTATCCCCTGATCCCCTGGATCGGGGTGATGGCGACCGGCTACGTCTTCGGCCGGCTCTATTCATTCCAGAGGCCGTTTCGGCGCAAGGTCTTGATGGTCCTGGGCCTGGCGCTGATCGCCGCCTTCGTCGCCATCCGCGCGCTGAACGTCTACGGCGACCCCGATCCCTGGAGCGTCCAGGCGACCCCGCTGTACACGCTCCTGTCGTTCCTGAACTGCTCGAAGTACCCGCCGTCGCTGCTGTTCCTGCTGATGACGCTGGGGCCGTGCTTCGTGGCCCTGTCCCTGCTCGATCGCGACTGGCGGCCGGGCGGGCTCGACGACGCCCTGCTGACGTTCGGCCGCGTCCCGCTCTTCTTCTTCCTGGTCCACTGGGCGACCGCGCACGCCCTGGCCGTGGTCGTCGCGCTGGTCAACCACCAGCCGTCGGCGTGGCTGTTCCAGGTCCCCCCTTCGACATGCCGCCCAGCTACGGGTACGGCCTGCCGATGGTCTACCTGATGTGGGCCGTGGTCGTCATCGGCCTCTACCCGGCCTGCCGCTGGTTCGCCGACCTGAAGAAGCGCCGTCGCGACCTGGTTTGGCTCAGCTATCTGTAGAGTGGGAGTGGGGAGTGGAGAGTAGAGAGCAAAAGCAATTCACTCCCCACTCCTCACTCTCCACTCCCCACTCGCTTCGAGGCGGGTCGCCAGCCCATCCGCGCCGCTTTCGATCACGACGACCGACCCCTCGGGGGTCGCCCCCACGTTGACGACCTTGCGGCCGTCCTTGAGGGTACGCTCCTGCGCCACGTGGAGGTGGCCGCAGAGGTGGACCCGCGGCGCGACCTTGTGGAAGGCGTCGAGGAAGCAGCGCTGGCCGCCGTGGGTGCCCTTGGTCGTCAGGTCGGCGTGGCCCGACGGGCAGCCGTGGGTCAGGAGGATGTCGGTCGGGCCCTGGCGGGCGATCCGGTCGGCCGCGTCGGCCACCTGCGCGTCGGTGACGTAGTGCGGCAGCCGGTTCGTCTTGGCCCAGATGCCGCCGATCGCCGCGATCCGCACCCCCGCGACCTCGCGCACCTCGCCCTGCGCCAGCAGGATAGGCGAGCCATCCCGGTTGCAGACTTGCGCCAGCGCGTCGAGCGGGTCGTGGTTGCCGAACGTCGAGAGGACGGGCACCCGGTCGGCGAACGAGGCCAGGTCGGCCTTGCCCACCTGGTCCGGGTCGCCCCAGTCGCCGCACGACAGCAAGAGGTCGGGCCCGAAGCGCTCGACGGCCTCGCGGGCGGAGTCGAGGTCGCCGTGCAGGTCGCTGATGACCAAGATCCGCATGGGGCCCGTCCTTCGGGTTCGGAGGGGAAGACACGGTTGACGACTCAGCCGGCGCGGGTCGGCATGGCCTTGGGGCATTCCAGGGGCAGGCGGACCGTCATGCGGGTGCCGCGTCCGGGCTGCGAGTCGACCTCGATCGAGCCGCCGTGGTCCTGGATGATCCCGTAGCTGATCGACAGGCCGAGGCCGGTCCCCTCGCCGACCGGCTTGGTGGTGAAGAACGGGTCGAAGATCCGGTCGCGGATCAGCGGGTCGATCCCGGGCCCGGTGTCGCAGACCTCGATCCGGACCCCGTCCCCCTCGGCGCGGCTGCGGACGGTCACCGTGCCCCCCTCGGGGCAGGCGTCGACGGCGTTCGACAGCAGGTTCATGACCACCTGGTTGACCTGGGCCGGGTTGCACGTCACGGGGGGAGCGCGTCGAGGTCGAGCCCGATCTCGACCCGCTTCTTGCGGGCGTTGCCGAGGATGAGCGTCACGGCCGACGCGATGCCGTGGTTGAGGTCGGCCTCCTTGACCTCGCCCTCGTCGAGCCGCGCGAAGGCGCGGAGGTCCTGGACGATCTGGAGGATGCGCCTCAGCCCGTCGCGCGAGCGGTCGAGCAGGCCGAGGATGTTGGCGAGCGTGTAGGCCATGTCGACGCGGTCGGCGAAGTCCTTGGCGCGGGCGTGCAGGTCGGGCCTCTCGCGGGCGAGCAGGTCGTCGGCCTCGTGGTAGAGCGCCAGCAGGTCGCGCATCTCGCCGACGTCGCGGCGCAGGACGGCCACGTTGTTGAGGACGAAGCCCAGCGGGTTGTTGATCTCGTGCGCCACGCCGGCGACCATCTGGCCGAGGCTGACGAGCTTCTCCGACTGGACCATGCGGCTCTGCGCCAGCTTCAGCGCCTCGTGCGCCTGGCGCTCGGAGCGGGCCGCCTCCTCCAGCCTCCGGTTCTGCTCGAAGAGGAGCCGTTCGGCCTGCTTCCGGTCGGTGATGTCGGTGTGCGAGCCGGCCATCCGGTAGGGCGCGCCGTGCTCGTCGCGCAGCGCCACGCCCCGCGCGCAGGATCCAGCGGTAGGTCCCGTCCTTGTGCCGCAGACGGTGCTCCAGCTCGTACTGCGGGGAGCGCCCTGCCAGGTAGTCGCGGACCGTCGCCAGGGCACCCTCGCGGTCGTCGGGATGGAGCCGCGTTTCCCACTCCTCGTAGCGGTTGCCGACCTCGTGGTCCTGGTAGCCGAGCTGCTCCTTCCAGCGGGGCGAGAAGTAGACCTCGTTGGTCGCGAGGTCCCAGTCCCAGAGGCCGTCGCGCGAGCCCCGGACCGCCACCTCGAAGCGCTCGCGGCTGCGGCGGAGCATCTGCTCGGACCGGCTCCTCTCGGTGATGTCGTGGCGGACGAGGTGGAAGATCGAGCCGAGCAGGGCGAAGTCGAGGAGGATCAGCACGACGTAGATCCGCACCGCGTCGCGCACGCTGCGGCCCGACGTGTCGATCTGGGCGTCGAGCCGCCAGCTCTCCTCGACCCGCATCTGCTCGAGGATGTCGCGGATCTGCCCCATCTGCGCCTTGGCCGGGCCCGCCACGGTGACCGCGGTCGCGTCGGGGCCCTGGGTCCGGAGCAGCTCGATCGTCCGGCCCAGCCCCTCGAATCGCGCCGTGATGAGATCCCGCAGCCGGGCGACGCGATCGCGCTGGTTCGGGCTGTCGGCGGTGAGGGCCCCGAGGGCGCGGAGGTGCTCGGCGAGCCGGTCGGGCGCGGCCTTGTAGGGGTCGAGGAACGTCTCGTCGCCGGTGATCAGGTAGCCGCGCTGGCCGGTCTCGGCGTCGGCGACCAGCGAGCGGATCGTCTCGATCTCGGCCATCACCCGGAAGGTGTGCGCGACGCGGTTGCTGTCGTCGATGGCCTGTCGCGTCGAGTGGTACGACAGGGTGGCGATGAGCACCAGGATGGCCAGCGCCGAGCCGAACCCGACGACCATCTTAACCTGGATCGACCATCTCACGGGCCGCGACCCCCGCGGGCCGCGCAGCGGGCCCGTCGCCGAGGGCCGACCCGGCGAGACGGACCGCGCCGGTTCGAGGAGGCGCCCGCGCCCGCCCAGGGCCAGACTATCGCCTCGCGCCGGCCGTCGCAAGACGAGGGCGGCACGGGCCTTTCCGATCAGAAGCGGTCGAAGCGGTGCGCGGCGAGCGCCTCGGGCGGGGGGAGCGGGCGTCCCTCCGCGACGCACGCCCGCGCCCAGGCGATCAGGGCGTCGTAGTGCGCGTCGCCGTCGAGCAGCCCGTACCACCGCGCCCCCTCGGCGGTGACCACCACGGCCACGTTGGGCAGGTCGCAGGGGCCCAGGCAGCCGGAGATCGTCAACTGGACGCCCCGGTTGAGCTTCTCGGCCTTCCAGGCCGCCTTGATCCGCTCGACCGGCACCGCGGGCAGGCCGCGGTCGGTCCGGCCGCAGCAGCACCCCTTGCACAGGAGCACCTGCGCCGGCGACTTGACCCGCGTCGTCAGCGGGGATGGCGCGTCGTGGTCGTCGTTCAAAACTCGATCCCCTGCTGCGCCTTGATCCCCGAGCGGTACGGGTGCTTGATCGCGACGACCTCGGAGACGAGGTCGGCCGCCTCGACGACCTCCGCCGGCGCCCCCGGCCGGTCAGCACGACGTGCTGCCTCGGGTCGCGCGCCGAGGAACTCGACCACCACCTTCGGGTCGAGATAACCCAGCTTCATCACCACGTTGATCTCGTCCAGGATCACGACGTCATATTTACCCGAGCTGATGGCTTCCTTGCTCACCTCCCAGATGCGGAGCGTCGTGGCGATGTCCTGCTCGGGGTTCTTCGTGTCCCAGGTAAAGCCGTCGCCCATCGGCAGGATCTGGATCTCGGGCGCGAGCCGGTCGGCCATCTTCTTCTCGCCCGTCTTCCACTTCCCCTTGATGTACTGGACCATGAACACCGTGAGCCCGCTGCCCAGCGCCCGGAACGCCAGCCCGAGCGCGGCGGTCGTCTTCCCCTTGCCGTCGCCGGTGTTCACGATGATCAGCCCGCGCCGCCGCTTCGGGTCGGGCCGCGGGGGTCGGGGGTTTCGTCGGTCATGGGCTTTCTCTCCGTGGCGAGCGTGTGCAACACACCATCCGGGACGGCTACCCGGCCAGCAACGTCCGCCGCACCGCGTCGGGCAGCGTGCGGCCGTCCAGGTCGTCGAGCATCTTCAACTCCGCGCCCCATTCCTGGGCGATCCTCCCGGCGCGTCCCAGGCGGACCGCGCCGGCCTCGGTGTCGATGACGAGCCCGGCCACGCCGTCGCGGGCGAACTGCCGGGCGAGCCCGCACGCGTCGGCCTCGGGGTCGCCGCCCGTCCGGAGCGCGACGTTGCCGCGGCCGTCGGTGAGCAGGACGACCAAAGGCGCGACGCCCGGCTCGCGGCGACGGGCCGAGGCGACGACCCTCGCGGCCATCTCCAGGCCGTGCGCCAGCGGCGTGAGGCCGCCGACGGGAAGCTCGCCGAGGTGCCTCGCGGCGACGCGGACGCTCCGCGTCGGCGGCAGGGCGAGCCGGGCCGTCGTCCCCCCGAACGTGATCAGGCCGACGCGGTCGCGCTTCTGGTAGGCGTCGATCAGCAAGGAGAGCACGGCCCCCTTCGTCTGCGACATCCGCCGCCGCGCCCCCATCGATCGGCTCGCATCGACCACGAACAGGACCAGATGCTGAGCCGGGCGGGCCCGGACCTTCTCGCGGAGGTCGGCCGCGCGGAGGATCATCGGACCGTCGTCGACCCGTCCTCGCGTGGCCTGCCACGGCGCCGCGGCGCGAAGCGTTGCGCCGAGCGCGGGGTCGCGGGCCGGGCCGCGGGGGATCGTCGCCCTCACGAAGACGCCGCGACGATCGATCGCCTGGAGACGGCCGCGACGCCCCGAGGATACCTTTCGTCGGGCCTTCGAGTCTCGGGGTGACCAGGACGGCGCCGCCTTCGGCTCGGCGGCCGGGATGACCTGCGGTTCGCCGTCTTCATCGGGGGATGGCTGGTCCTGCGCCCGGGCGTCCGAGGCGACCGGATCGTCGCGACGGTCGCGGCCGGCGTAAGACTCGTTGCGAGGGGGGATATCGAGACGGCCGGGGTCGGGACGGTCCTCCCCCGAAGGGGGCGGGGGCGGAGGGTTCGGCGACGGCCCGCGGGTGGTGCGGCGATGCGCCAGCGCGAGCTCGGCGACGGCCTCGACATCGGCGAGGGTCGCGGCGGTCCGCCCCTCGTAGGAGGCCAGCGCGGAGGCGGCCTTGTAGATCGTCAGGTCGGCGCGGAGCCCTTCGGCCCCCTCGCGGGCGCATCGGCGCAGAGGGCATCGAGCACGGCCTCGGGGACGACGACCGAGGGGAGGAGCCGCCTCGCCTCGGCGATCCGGCGGCCTTCGCGGCGGTCGGCGTCGGCCCAGCGCGCGAGGAATCCGGAGGGGTCGGCCTCGAAGGTCAGGCGGCGGCGGACGACCTCGGCGCGGGCGGACGGGTCGGCCATCGGCTCGACCTCGACGGCCAGCCCGAAGCGGTCGAGGAGCTGGGGCCGGAGGTCGCCCTCCTCGGGGTTCATCGTGCCGACCAGGACGAACCGCGACGGGTGGCGGAACGCCAGCCCCTCGCGCTCGACGTGGTTGACGCCCATCGCGGCGGCGTCGAGGAGCAGGTCGACGAGGTGGTCGCCCAGCAGGTTGACCTCGTCGATGTAGAGGATGCCGCGGTGCGCCGAGGCGAGCAGGCCAGGCTCGAACGCACGACGGCCGGTGCTCAGGGCACGTTCGAGGTCGAGGCTGCCGACGACGCGATCATCCGTCGCGCCGACGGGCAGGTTCACCAGCGCGACGGGCCGTCGCTCGAAGGGGGTGCCCTCGGGCAGGGGCCAGCCTTCGATCTCCTCTCCCGGCGCGCGGCGGAACGGGTCGCCGGGGACGACCTCGATCTCGGGCAGGAGCGCCGCCAGGGCGCGGACCGCCGTGCTCTTGGCCGTCCCCTTCGAGCCCCGGACCAGGACCCCGCCCAATCCGGGGTGGATCGCCGCCAGGATCAGGGCCCGCTTCATGGCCTCCTGGCCGACCAGCGCCGAGAACGGGTAAATGGCCTCAGCGGCCGTGCCTTGGGTGCGATGTGCGGGGTTCATGGGCAACGTCATCCCGGGGAGAAGGCGCGGGCGATCAGGAACGCCGCCGCGGCGGCGATCCCGCCGATGAGGGTCGTTTGCAGGGCGCGTCGCACCGGCCTCGCCCCGGTGAAGCGGCCCTTGATGTAGCCGAAGATCAGCAGCGCGAACAGGGTGACGACGACGGAGGCCAGCAGCGCCTGATTGGTATGATGGGCGATCATGTAGGGGGCGAGCGGGATCAAGCCCCCGGCGATGTACGACCCGGCGATCGTCGCGGCGCTGGTCAGGGCGCGCTTGGGGTTGGGCTGCTCCAGGCCCAGCTCATACCGCATCATGAAATCGACCCAGGCCGGCGGGTTGGCCTCGAAGGCGTCGAGGATCGGCGTGATCTGCTCGTCGGAGAGGCCGTACTCGCGGAACAGGACGGCCACCTCGTCCCTCTCGCGCTCGGGCACCATCTCGACCTCGTCCTCCTCGCGCTTCTTCTCGGCGGCGTAATGCTCGGCGTCGCTGCGGGCGGCGAGGTAGCCACCCAGCCCCATCGCGATCGACCCCGCGGCGATCTCGGCGAACCCGGCGGTGACGATGATCCTCCAGGCGTTCTGGTCCGCCACCGCGCCCGACAGCCCCGCCGCCAGCGCGAACGGGACGGTCAGCCCGTCCGACATCCCGATCACGACGTCGCGGACACTCTCGCTGGCGGTGAAGTGGCGCTCGATGTGCGGCGTCTGCGGCATCGTCCGACGGGCTCCGGAGGGGAGTTTTCACCACGGAGACCACAGAGAACACGGAGAAGAGAGTCGGGAATTGAATGGAATCATTAAAAAACAAGAATTCTTATTCTCTCCTCTCCTCTCTCCTATCTTCTCCGTGCCTTCTCAGTGTTCTCTGTGATCTCTGTGGTGAAATCGTCTTTCTCTCACCATCGCTCGCCGCACGCGCGGCGGGCGTCGCGTTCGAACCAGTTGTCCAGGTAGTAGTGTCGGCCTCGCGACCAGGCCCAGAGGCTCGCCAGCAGGTACGCCGGGATGAACGCGCCCCCCAGCGCTCGACCTGCCGGACGTGCGCCTGCTCGTGGTCGCGGCAGCAGTCGAGGCAATCCGCGTCGCGACCGATGATGACGTGGCCGAGGGTCATGGCAGCGAACCCGAACTTGACTCCGAACCAGCGCGAGAAGCCTCCGTGGAACTCCAGGGTCCCGCGACGGCGCTGCACCCGGCCGCCCGTGGCGAGCGTCAGGGCGCCCGCCGTCAGCCCGACGAGCGTCGTCGGCGCGGCCCACGTGTAGGCCAGCGCCGGACCACGCGCCGCCGACCGCCGCGCGCCATCCCACATCCTTTCGAGGCTCAGGGCCGGGGCCGCGACCGGACCCGCTCCAGCACCTTCGCGGCGAGCGTCCAAGTGCCGACCGCCGACGTCGACAGCAGCAGGCTGATCGCGCCGAAGGCGCAGACGTGCTCGAGGACGGTGTGCGGTGAGAACTCGCGGCCGAACAGCTCGACGGCCATATGATGGGCGAACACGAACATCGCGGGACTCTCCTTGGGAGGATCGAACGGAAGATCGGATCAGCGGCTCTCCAGCACGCTCTCGTTGCGGAGGTAGATTTCCTTCAAAGCGTCGACGGTCTCCGGGCCCGGCTGCTCCCAGAGGCCGCGGTCGACGGCCTCCAGCAGACGCTCGGCCATCGACCGCAGGGCCCAGGGGTTCTTCTCCTGGAGGAAGTCCTGGACCCTGGGGTCGAGCAGGTAGGCGCGGCTCACGTCTTCGAACATCCAGTCGTCGATGACCTGCGCGGTGGCCTCGTAGCCGAACAGGTAATCGACCGTGGCGGCCATCTCGAAGGCGCCCTTGTACCCGTGCCGCATGACCGAGGCGATCCACTTGGGGTTCACCACCCGCGAGCGGAAGACGCGGCGGGCCTCGTCGGCCAGGTCGCGGACGCGGACGTTGTCGGGGTTGGCCGT
The DNA here is from genome assembly GCA_963708145.1 of uncultured Planctomycetaceae bacterium. Classification (GTDB taxonomy): domain Bacteria; phylum Planctomycetota; class Planctomycetia; order Isosphaerales; family Isosphaeraceae. Next base: position 4,232,432 of record OY970189.1, read on the forward strand.
GTCGCCGAAGTACGCCGCCGGGTTCTCGCCCGTCAGCGACCGGATCGCGGCGATCATCCCGCCGTGGAACTGGAAGTAGTCGTCCGAGTCGAAGATGTCGTGCTCGCGGTTGTCCTGGTTCTGCACCGCGACCGCGACCTGACTGAGACGCCTCTTGAACGGGTCGGCCGCGGCGACGCCGTGTTCTTGAGATGTATAGGCGTAAGAGCCCCAGTTGATGTAGACCTCGGCGAGGTCGGCGTCGGTCTTCCAGTTCCGTTCGTCGATCAGGTTGAGCAGGCCCGCGCCGTAGAGCCCGGCTTCGAGCCGAAGACGCGATAGCGGGCCTGGCGGGATGCCAGATGGGGGGAAATGCCGGATGACAGAAGAGACTTCTCCTCGCGGCGGACGTGGCGGCGGAGGAAGTTCGCGTCCTCGGGCTCGTCGGCCTCGGCGACGAGCTGCACGGCGCGGTCGATCAGGGCGACGACGTTGGGGAAGGCGTCGCGGAAGAAGCCGGAGATCCGCACGGTCACGTCGATGCGGGGCCGTCCCAGCTCCTCCAGGGGGACGACCTCGACCCCCTTGAGCCGGCGGCTCTCGGCCACCCAGGCGGGGCGGCAGCCCATCAGGTGGAGGATCTCGGCGATGTCGTCGCCGTGCGTCCGCATCGTGCTCGTGCCCCAGACGACGATGCCGACGCTCCGGGGATACTGGCCGTCGTGCTCGCCGCGGTACTTCTCGATCAAACGCTCGGCGGCCTGCGTGCCGACCTTCCAGGCGATCTCGGTCGGGATCGTGTGGATGTCGATGCTGTAGAAGTTCCGCCCGGTGGGCAGGATGCGCGCCATGCCCCGCGTCGGCGCCCCGCTCGGCCCCGCCGGCACGAACCGGCCCGAGAGGCCGCGGAGGGTGTTGGTGAGCTCGTCGGTGGTGCGGTCGAGGCGAGGGATCAAATCCTCCCGGATGAACTCAAGACAGCGTCTGACCTCGGGTTTTTTCTCACCAAATTCCTCGTCAAGTATCGAATCATATCCCGATTGGGATACCTTTTTTAGACGATCAGGAATCCCCTCCTCGCTCCAATCTTCGAAGCGTGGGCGTGGCCGGCCGCCTCCAATGACCCGCCCGAGTCTTTTGATGATTCCCGGGGTTGGCTGCTCGACGTTGGGCCGGGGGTTGAACCAGGGGGAATCGACGGCATCCTCAACCAAACGTTGGCTTAACTGGTCGATCGCCTTCGCGAGGTCGCCGCGCGTCCAAGTCTTCGCCTCGGGCCGGGCGAGGATCGCATCAAGATCAACCTCCATGCCCGGAAAGACCGCCTCCCCATCCCACTCAGCAAGCGCGACCAGTTCGAAGGCGATACGACGGAGGGCATGCTTCGAGAACTGGTCGCCGATGAGCGCACCGAGATCGGTTGAGAGACACTCCGAGGCGATTCCATGGGCTCGCGCGACCGCATTCCTGAGCGAGGGGATCTCGCCGTTTTCGAGGCGTATCATTGCTTGGATGAGTCCGATGAGCGACCCGTCTCTCGGCGGTTGGCCGAGAATATGAAGCCCATCCCGGATCTGCGCATCGCCCAGTTCGCAGAGATACCCGTCGATCTCCTGGAGGAAGCCGTCGAACTCGTCCGCCTCGGGACAGCGATCGACCTTCAGGTCCCGGTCGAGGTTGTTCTTCGTGACGAGCGACCAGATCTGCTGCGTGATGTACGGCAGCTTGGCCGGATCGAGCGAGGCCATGCGGTAATACTCGTCGAGCAACTGCTCCAGGCGGGCCAGGTCGTCGTACGTTTCGGCCTGGGTCATGGGGGGGATCAGGTGGTCGATGATGACGGCGTGCGCGCGCCGCTTCGCCTGCGTCCCCTCGCCGGGGTTGTTGATGATGTAGGGGTAGAAGTTGGGCAGATCGCTCAGCATGACCTCGGGGTAGCACTCCGACGACAACGCCGTCGCCTTGCCGGGGAGCCATTCGAGGTTGCCGTGCTTGCCCATGTGGATCACGGCATGGGCGCCGAACTCGTCGCGGAGCCAGCGGTAATAGGCCAGGTAGTGATGCGTCGGCGGCAGGTCGGGGCTGTGGTAGATCGCCATCGGGTCGGCGCCGAAGCCGCGAGGGGGCTGGATGCCGACGAACACGTTCCCGAACACCAGGCCCGGGATCGCGAGCACGTCGTCGATCCGGCCGACCGTCCCCAAAGGGACGCCCCACTGCTCGACCATCGCCCGCCGCGCGGCCGCGGGCAGTTCGTTGAACCAAAGGTCGTAGGTCGCCAGGCTGACGTGGCCGACGGCGTTCCGCATCTGCTCGTCGGTGAGGAACTCCTCGTCGTGGGTGCAGCGGTCGATCAGGCGGTGCATCAGGGCGTCGCCGTCGGGGGGGATGTCCTCGACGAGGTAGCCGGCCTCCTTTAACGACCGCAGCAGGTTCATGACCGACGCCGGAGTGTCGAGGCCCACACCGTTGCCGATCCGGGCATTTTTGGTCGGGTAGTTGCCGAACAGGATCGCGACCCGTTTCTCGGCGTTCGGCGTCCGCCGCAGGCGGGCGAAGTTCAGCGCCAGGCGGGCGACGTAATCGACGCGGTCCGCCCTCGGCACGTACGCCTTGATCGCCGTGCCCAGCCGTTCGTCGAACTGGCCCTCCTCCTTGAAGCTGATCGCGACGGTGTTGATGCGGCCGTCGAACTCGGGGAGGACCACGTTCATCGCCGTGTCTCGCGGCGTGAGGCCGGCGGGGCTCGCCTCCCAATCGGCGGCGCTCGTGGTGCAGAGCACCGCCTGGAGCACCGGCACGTCGAGCCGTTCGAGCAGGTCCACGACGGCTCCGGATGCCTCGACGTGCGTCCCCTCGCTCAGGTTCGCGACGGTGAAGCTCAGCGTGCTGATCAGTACGTCGACCCTCGATCGGCCCTCTCCGTCGATCAGGAACTCGCGGAAGACGACCGGGACACCCCCCTCCTGGTCGGGGTCGTCCTTCAGGCTGTAGCAGAAGATGGCCAAAGCGTTGCCGCCCCGTTCCTCGATCGTCCGGATCAAAGCATCGATCGGCGCGACGTTCCGGGCCATCCAGTGCGCGCGGTAGAACAGGACGCCGATCGTCGGCCGACCGTCGCGGGCGAACCGTGACCGCCAATCCTCCCACGTCAACCCGTCGGGGGCGTCGGGGTGATAGAGGCCGTCGCGGGGCAGGGGGGTGGGCGGGTCGTAGCCGTGGCCGGTGAGGAGGAGGTTGTCGCTCAGGCAGAGGAGCAGGTTGACGAGGTTCGGCACGCCCCCCTGGGTGAAGTACTCCAGCGCCTGCGTCACGAGGGGCAGGGGGGCGTGGCAGAGCGCCGTCAGCTCGGGGTCGAGCCCCTGCTCGCCGGGGAGGGCGATGAAGGCGATCCCCCGCGCCGGCACTCGCGCGAGAGCCTTTCGAACCCCTCGGCAAAGTAGGGCCGGCCCCCCAGCACGCGGACGATCACCGCGCGGGCCTGCCCAACCTCAACGGCCACGAACTGATCCAGGGCCGCGGCCGATTGGAGCTCGTTGGCGTTGCGGGCGCGGACCGTCGCGAAGCCGTCGGGCAGGCGGCGGACGGCCGTCGCCAGCGCCTGGATCTCGGTGTCGGCGGTCGTCAGGATCACGAACAATGGCGGTCCCCCCACCCTCGTCTCATCGCATCGCGGATTTCGAGGGGGGCCGGAGGGACGGGACGGACGGGCGCGGGGCCATCGGCGTGAAGATCACTCGGCGATGGGCCCGCAGGCGTCCGCAAGATCCCTCGACCGCCTCACCCTCGAAGGCGTCGGAGGTCTGGTGAGTCCCGGCCAGGTCTTCTGGCTCGTGGGCCGTCGTCGCGCTCGGCCTTCCCACCCGGACGGGCCTCGTCGTGGGCAGTGGCATCGGATCTTGGAACGCGACGTTCCCACTCACAGCGGCGGGGCCGCGCCGGCATCGCACCGGCTTCCCTTGGACCGGGACGTCATTCAACGGACCTGACCCGGAAGGGGACTCGCTCCCCCCCGGCCAGGCCCTCCACATCATGAGGAGGGGCCCCGCCCAAGTCAATGGCCCTCGACGCGGCCTCTCGGCGACGGGGCCGATCGTGTGCCCCTCCGCGATCGATTTTCAGGACGCGCCCCCGCCCGGACCCGATAATGACCATCGGAGGCTTCGATTCTTCGCCCCTTGACAACTCGCCAAGCGAGATCCCGGAAGGGGAATGCAGCCCATTCCCGCGACACGACGGCGCCCCGAGGGAAGGACCAATGCCGGCCGGGCCGATTGCCGAACGAACCGAATGTTTAACCATTATTCAACAAACCGTTGATGGAGCCAACGACCTGCGGCACGCCAGGCGGCGTTTCCGAGGGCGCTCTCCCATTCGTGGGCGAGCGCCGAGCGAACCCACCGTTCACCTGGTTCCTACTTTCGATCGTTTTTGATGAATTAGTCGGCCAAATCCACAGACGGGGCAAACTGTGCCGATTGCCGAACGAACCGAATGTTTAACAATCAACGATCCGGGCCGTTACCGAAACGAAGCGAATGTTTAACAATGGGCTGTCGGTGGCGACTCCCGAAACGAAGCGAATGTTTAACATTGAGCCATCGGGGTCGTTCCCCGAAACGAAGCGAATGTTTAACAAATCACCATCGAGCCATTCGGGCCGGTTGAACCTCCTTGGGTGCCCGGGCATAATGAGGCGGGGACGCTCCTCCGCCCGTCCCTGCCCGCTCCGACGGATCATCCTGTTGCGGCTCGAACCGAGATGGGGCACCCATGCGGCTCGCCTTCAGCACCAACGCCTACCTGCGGTATCCCTTCGACGAGGCCGCCGACCGGATCGCGGCGATCGGCTACCAGGGGCTCGAGCTGCTGGCCGACGTCCCGCACGCCTGGCCCGCGGGGCTGCTCGACGGGCCGAAGCGGGGCATCCGCGACGCGATGGCGCGGAACGGGCTGGCGTTCTCTAATGTTAATGCGTTCATGATGAACGCGATCAACGACTACCGCCAGCCCTACTGGTATCCGTCGTTCATCGAGCCCGACCCGCATTACCGCCGGGTCCGGATCGACCACACCCGGCGCGCCCTGAGCCTCTGCGCCGAGCTCGGGGCGCCGCACATCACGACCGAGCCGGGGGGACCGATCGCGCCGGGGCAATCGCGGCAGGAGGCGGTCGACCTGTTCGTCGAGGCCCTCAAGCCTCTGGCCGAGCACGCCCACGAGGAAGGGGTGCTCCTCCTGATCGAGCCCGAGCCGGGGCTGCTGGTCGAGACGACCGACCAGTACCTCGAAGTCGCCGAACGGGTCGATGCGCCGTCGATCGGCCTGAACTTCGACGTGGGGCACGCCTTCTGCGTCGGCGAGGACCTGCCCGCGGGCGATCGCCAAGCTCGCGCCCCACATCCGGCACTACCACTTCGAGGACATCGCGGCCACGAGGGTCCATCATCACCTGGTCCCGGGCATGGGGGCGATCGACTTCCAGGAGGTCGTCGAGGCGATCCGCGCGACCGGCTACGACGGCTGGCTGACGGTCGAGCTCTACCCGTTCCAGGATGATCCGGACGCCGCGGCCCGAGAGGCGCTGGAGGTCCTGGGCCCCTGGTCGGGGCGTCGTGAGCGGGCGTTCCCTCATGGCGATCAAGCCCTACCTGCAACTGATCCGCCTGCCCAACGTCTTCACCGCCGCGGCCGACAGCCTGGCCGGGTGGCTCCTGGTGCGCGGGACGTTCGCCGAGCCCGGGCGCTGGCTGCCTTTGGTGGCGGCGTCGATGGCGACCTACGCCGGGGGGATCGCGCTGAACGACGTGTTCGACTACGAGACCGACCTCCGCGAGAGGCCGGGTCGGCCGTTGCCGTCGGGGCGGGTGTCGCGGCGATTCGCGGCCGGGCTGGGCGGGGGCCTGCTGGCGCTCGGGCCGATCCTGGCGGCGCTGAGCGGCTCGATGGCCAGCCTGGGCGTCGCGCTGGCGCTGGCCTTCTGCGTGCTGGCCTACGACGGCGGCCTGAAGCGGACGGCCCTCGGCCCCGAGGTGATGGGGGCGTGCCGCGGCCTGAACCTCCTGCTCGGCATGAGCGTTGCGGTGGATCTCGGTGGGCCCGTCGGCTGGCTGGCGGCCGGGTCGCTCGCCCTCTTCGTGACGGGGGTGACCTGGATCAGCCGGTCGGAGACCGAAACGGGCCTGACTCGGGGCCTGCTGGCCGGCGTCTCGCTCCAGAACCTCGCCGTCGTGGGCCTGCTGGCCGCCGCCTTGCAGCCGCGAGGGTTCCCGAGGACGGGATCGGGCCCTCCGCCGCTGATCCCCCTGGAGGGCCTGCTCGTGATCCTGCTGGTCGCCTGGGTCGTGGACCTCGCCGCCGCCCGCGCGATCCGCCGGCCGCTCCCGGCCACGCTCCAGGGGGCCGTCAAGACGGGGGTCCTGTCGCTCGTCTGGCTCGACGTCGGCCTGGTCGCGTCGGTCCGCGGGCCCGGGCCGGCGCTGGCCGTCGCGGCGCTCTGGGTGCCGGCCTTCGTCCTGGGCCGATGGCTCTACTCGACCTGACCCTCGGTGCCCGGGCAACCGTCGGCTTCTCCGATGATCCCCCGGCCCCTCCGTGACGTAGGCTACAGCAGGGCCCGGGCGTCCGACTGCGGCCGGAGACTGGTCCTGGACCAGGCCCCGGGATAAAATGCTTGCATCCTCGGACTCGGAGTGCCATGGTTTCTGATGGTCACGTCGAGGTCGAGTCTTGCGTTCTTATGGTAAGTTTTCTCGGAAGTCCCGGTTTGCAGGTCTCCCCGTGAGGGCGGGTCGATGCCCAGGCGTCGCGGTTTCACGCTGATCGAGCTGCTGGTGGTGATCGCGATCATCGCGGTGCTGATCGCGCTGCTGCTGCCCGCCGTCCAGGCGGCGCGCGAGGCGGCGCGGAGGGCCCAGTGCATCAACAACTTGCGACAGATCGGGCTGGCCATCTTCAACTACGAGTCCGCGGCCCGGGTGTATCCCCCGGGGGCGATCTATCACAACGCGACCGACGGCGGCGCCAACGCCTGCTCGGGCATCCACGACAAGCGCTCGTTCGGCATCTTCGCCCTGATGCTGCCGCAGATGGAGCAGGCCAACGCCTTCAACGCGATCAACTTCAACCTGGCCTCGGGGGGCACGGGGGGCCTGTGGGGCGGGATCAACGTCGGGTCGATCAACTCGACGGGGCTGATCACCCGGGTCAATTCGTACATCTGCCCGAGCGACTCGCCGCAGGACCCGAACTTCGTCACCGAAAACCCCTATTCGCAGGCGTCGTATGCCCCCTCGGGTGGGACCTGGAACATCGTCGCCTACCTGTCGGGCCCCGACTGCTGGCAGCAGGATGCCGGCAACGGCGCGTTCGACGACTACTCGGCCTACGGCGCCCCGGACGTGACCGACGGCACGAGCGGGACGATCCTGGTCGGCGAGACGGCCCGCTTCAAGAACGACCCCGACCCGCAGTTCAACCAGTGGTCGCGGCCGGGCTACTTCGCGGTCTCGCCGTCGTTCGACCCGTCCGGCTACACGTTCCGCCCGCAGGGCTTCGCCTTCGAGGTGCCGCGGATCAACGCCAACATGATGGCGGGCGATTACCCCGGCGGGGCCGGGCTCGGCACCTCGTCCGACTCCCCCGGGCCCAACCCGCTGCCCCCCGGCACCGCCTGGCCCGACACCTCCGACTACAAGGCCTGGCTCACCAACATCCCCCGCTACAAGGAGTACGGGCAGTGGGGATTCCGCAGCCAGCACCCCGGCGGGGCCAACTTCCTGTTCGGCGACGGCTCGGTGAAGTTCCTCAAGGAATCGATCGACCTGACAACCTACCGGGCCCTCGGCACCCGCAACGGCGGCGAGGTCGTCAGCGGCGATGCCTACTGATGGCCCCGCACGACCGGGCGATGGCGGCGAGGCGGCTCCGCTGGTCCCTGCTGGCCCTCGTCCTGCTGCCGGCCTGTGATCCCAACCCGAACGGGCCCTCGGCGACCCCACCGCCCGCTCCGTCCGGCGCAGGGGCGCCGCCCAAGGCCAAGGCGCAGAACCGCCTGATCGATCGCGACTGAAGCGGCGATCGGGGACTGTTCAGAGGCTGCCGACGGCCGTTTCCTCGGCGTGCTCGCGCGGGGCGTAGGAGAACCGGGCGCATTGCGAGAAGAACGCCAAGGGGTTGTCGTAGACGACCTTGCGGATCAAGGACTCGGCGTGGCCCCGGGCGCGCATCTCGAAGATGAACTCGGGGACGGCCAGGGGGTCGCTGTGCCCCCAGTCGCCCGCGGAGTTGACCATCACGCGGTCGGCGCCGTGGGCCTCGATCATGTCGGCGGCCCGCGCGGGGGTGCATTTGGTGATCGGGTAGAGCGTCATCCCGACCCAGTGCCCGGCGTCGAGCGCGGGGCGGATGGTGTGCTCCTCGACGTGGTCGATGCAGACCCGTTCCGGCGCAATCCTCGGGTCGTCACGGAGCATGTCGAGGATCATCCGCGTGCCCTGGTACTTGTCGGCCAGGTGCGGGGTGTGGACCAGGATCAGCTCGCGGGTCCGGGCGGCCAGGTCGAGGTGTTCGAGGAAGACGGTGGCCTCGTTGCGGGTGTTCTTGTTCAGGCCGATCTCGCCGATGCCGAGCACGGTGGGGGCGTCGAGGAACTCGGGGATCATCGCGATCACCTGCCGCGCCAGCGCGACGTCCTCGGCCTCCTTGGCGTTGATGCAGAGCCAGCAGTGATGGTCGATGCCGTAGGCGGCGGCCCTCTTCCGCTCGTACTCGGTGAGCTGGCGGAAGTAGTCGCGGAAGCCCTCGGGCCCGGAGCGGTCGAACCCGGCCCAGAAGGCGGGCTCGCTGATCATCACGCAGCCGGCCAGGGCCATCCGCTTGTAGTCGTCGGTCGTCCGCGAGACCATGTGGATGTGCGGGTCGATGTACGTATTCATGTGGGTCAACTCACGGATTTGTGACGGCCCCGGGCGCGGCCGGCTGCGACGGCGGGTAGATGTAGGCTCCGTCGATGCTGACCCCCGCGAGTGTGGACCCGCCGAACCGGGTCATCCCCTGGTAAGGCTTCGGGTTCCGGACCGCAAACGGGCTGTCCGGGATCTTCGGTCGGATGACCTCCCGGGCCGCCGCCGCCATGGAATCATCGACGCCAACGACCTTGATCGCGAAGGGGTCGATCCCCAGCTCGGGCATGCTCTCGACAACGGGCAGGACGGCCCGGTAGGCGGCGGCCGGCCCCTCTTTGTCGACCACCGTCGACGCGAGGTAGAGGTACCATCGCCTAGCGTCGGTCTCCTTCACCCAAAATGCGAGGGAGACGTCGAACCCGCCTCTGATGAGGCGCTCGATCAATTTGCGACCGCTAGTGAGCTCGTCCGTCACCATTGAGTCTTGATCCATGGTAGGACCCCGTGTGCGGCGTCTTCGATGGCGTCGACCAGCGCCCTCGCCTCCACCTCCGTGATCCGATGATACCGCCTCTGCTCGGACCAGTCCTTCGTCAACACCCAGTTCGTCTTCAGGTCCACATTGCTGGCGGCGAGGGCAGCATCCAGCCCGGCCAACTCCGGGAGATCCTCGAGGTCGTGCGTGTAGCAATCCCTGGAGAAGTTTTTCGCCGGAAAGGCGTCGGTCGCCATCAGTCGCTTGATGATGCACGCCTTCAGGGCGAGCTCCACGGCATACCCGACCAGGTAATACGCCCCGCTCCACTTCCCGAGGTCGAGCAGTGCCTTCGCCTCGTCCAGCCGCTCGTCGGCCAATTGCGGGAACTCGGCCCGAGTCTCAATCAGCTTGCTCAACGAGCGATCTCCCGAGGGTCGCCGCGAGTCCATCATACCCGGGCATCAAAGCTCCGGCAGCGGGGGCGTGGAGCTTCCTTCGGCTCAGCGGTGCGCGGGCGGGATCTTGTGGGCCTCCCGCCAGCCCGGGTCGTAGTCGAGCGAGAAGAGCCTCTGGACGGTCTCGGCGCGGCCGGGCCCGGGCTCGAGCAGGGCCTCGATCGCCTGCCGCACCTGCGAGAGGCGCCGGTCGGGGTGCTCGCCCGCCCGGCCGGCGGCCCGATCGAGGCGGTCCAGCGCCGCGGCGATCTCCAGGATGCGGCTCCTCGTCTCCAGGAAGTCCCGATCGAGTATCTCGGCCGCGTCGCGCGCGTGGATCATGGCGGTCTCGCCCCACAATAACCCCTACGACCCCACCCTCCGATCATCCCACAAGTCCCGCCGGCACGCAAATTGTTGGTTTCCGGAGTCCTGGTCTGGTATCGTGACGATTAAAATGGCCTTGCGAAATCCGCCGGTGGCGACGGATGCCGGGCTTTCGCGAGGACTCACCGAGGAGCCGACGACCATGCGTTCCGCTCGTCTTCGACCCATCGTGGCCCTGGCCTGCTTCCTGGCGTTCTCCGACTCTCGCGGCGTGGCCTTCGGCAACTTCTGGCGGACGGAGACGGTCTACGTCGCGCCGAGCGCCACCGTGCTCGGGGTCCCCACCTCGTACGTCGTCCCGACCACCTACGCGAACATCTACCCGACATCGTATGTCGTCCCGGCGCTCTACTCGACCGCCTACGTCGCCCCGACCTACACGCTCTCGCCGACGGCCTACGTCGTGCCGAGCTATTACCAGACGACCGGCTACCTCCTGCCCCGGCGGTTCCGGAGGCGGCCGATCTACGAGACGACCACCTATTACTCGCCGACGACCTACTACGCCCCGACGTCCTACTATCCGACGGCCTATTACCCGACGTCCTACTACTACCCGACGGTCTACGACTATCCGATCGTGGCCTCCTCGGCGACCTCGTGCTGCGGCGGCGTGGCCGCGGCGCCGGCCGTCGCGGCACCCGCGGCGCGGGCCACCGAGCCCGGAGCGGCCCGCGCCGGTCGTGGAGAGCACCCCGGCCGCCGAGCCGTCGTTGCGCTCCAACGAGGGCGCGCGGAGCAGCGACGTCCAGCCGACCCCCGGCGCCGACCAGCCGCCCCCGGCCGGTTCGAGCATGCCCCCGCCCACCAGCCCCGCCCCCGAGGAGAACCGATCGGGCAACGCGGCGCCGGCCGAGACGCCCCCGCCGCCCGCCCCGGCCGCCACCGACATGCCGCCTGCCGCCCCTGCCTCCCGAGGATCACGCGCCATCGGGTGCAGAAGCCGGTGCTGGCGACCCCCGCCGTCCGCGTGTCCCGCAACGTCCTCGAAGGCAAGGTCGTCTCCGGAGAGACCGGGCAGCCCGAGGAGGGGGTCCGCCTCACCGTTTCCAGCCGCGCCGGCGCGTTCGTCGACCGGGTCCAGACCACCGACGCCTACGGGCGGTACGCGATCCGCCTGCCCGACGGCGACTGGACGGTCAAGGTGACCATGCCCAGCGGCCGGACCTACTCGGTCAGCCAGATCACCGTCAGCGGCGGCCAGATCACCGACGACCTCGGGCGCAACGTGCCCAGCCTGACCATCACGCGGTAAGACGCCGTCGCCCCCCGCTCCCGCGGGCGTCCCAGGTCATTCCGGCGCCCGCAGGACGCCGCGACGCGAAGGCGATCCGCGAGACGACCCAGCGCCCCGGCTCGTCCTGTTCCACGTCGGCGTCGAAGGCGCGGCCCGCGATCTCGTCGGGGTCGAGCGAGTCGTCCTGGAGGAGCATCGCGTAGGGGACGACGACCTTGCGCGGCTGCCCGGGGCCGACGCCTTGCAGCCGCAGGACCAGTTCGATCGTCTCGCTCCCCGGGGGGTTCTCCTCCAGGGCGGCGGTCTGGACGATTCCTCGCAGGTGCATCGGCGACCCCCCTTTCCGGCACATCACGTGCAAGCCGAACCCTCGCGGCGCGATAGCGCCCATCTTGGGCCGGATGCGACGGCCCCGCAAGGGCTTGCCCCGTCGGGGGCATCGGTGCGCCGATCTCCGGGGGGACGGGGGCCGTGGGGTATAATGGGGGAGAAAGTCAGAGCCGCGCCGGATCGTCCGAGGCCCGGGTCGGGTCGCGTTTCGCGATGCCACGATGGGACTGGTCGCGGCCCCCGAGAACGTCGCCCGCGATGTGTCCCCGGCTGCAAGCTCCGATCGTGCTGGCGCACGGCCTGTTCGGCTTCCGCCGGATCGGCCTGGGCCGCCTGACGCTCGCCACGTATTTCCGAGAGATCCCCGAGTGGCTCTGCGCCTCGGGCAACCGGGTCCTGGTGACGCGGGTCCACCCGATCGCCGGGATCGACTTCCGCGCGCGGAGGCTCGGCGAGCAGGTCGCCGCGGCCTTCCCCGACGAGCCGGTCCACATCCTCGGCGCACAGCATGGGGGGCTCGACGCCCGCCTGATGCTGTGCGACCCGTCGTGGTCGGGCCGCGTGCTGAGCCTGACGACGATCGGCACGCCGCACCTGGGCTCGTCGCTGGCGGACTTCGCCAAGCTCCGCGTCGGGCGGATCTACCGGCTCCTGGAGCGCCTCGGGATCGACCATCGCGGGTTCCTCGACGTGACCCGCCAGGCGGCCGGGGCGTTCCATCGCGAGGCGGTCGCACCCCGGGGGCTCCCCTGCTTCAGCGTCGCGGGCGACCCGCCGGCCGAGATGGTCTGCTGGCCCCTGCGGCGGCTGCACGCCGCGCTGTCGGAGCTGGAGGGCCCGAACGACGGGCTGGTCTCCGCCGCGTCGGCCCTCGCCTTCGGCACCCCCCTGACGTCGATGCCCCTGGACCACCTCCGCCAGATGAACTGGCTCCCCCCCGTGCCCGGCGGGCCCGGGCCGCCACGGCGTTCGACCTCTATGGCGAGGCGATCGCCAACCTCGCCCGGCATGGCTTCGAGGCGACCGACGGGGCCGACGGCCGGGAGACGGTCCCGATCTGGACGGTCCGGTCACGGGGGCGGTACGTCCGCACCCTCGCGATCAACGGCCACGGCCTCCGCGGCCGGGTGCGCGGTCCGGTCGAGCAGGACGGCGACGGTCATGTCGCCCAGGACGTTCGAGGTCGTCCGGCAGCGGTCGAGGAACCAGTCGACCGTCAGCAGGACGGGGATCTTGTCGGGGGGGAGCCCCACGGCGGCGAAGATCAAAGGGAGGGTCACGAAGCTCCCCGAGGGGATGCCCCCCGCCCCGACGCTCGCGACCAGGGTCGTCACGACGACGATCACCTGATTGGCCGGCGAGAGCCGATAGCCGAGCGCCTGGGCCATGAACAGGACGGCCGTGGCCTGGTAGAGGGCGGTCCCGTCGTTGTTGAAGTTGGTCCCGACGCAGGCGGCAAGCTGGCTCGACTCGCGTGAGACGCCCAGCCGCCCCAGCGCCCCAGGGTGATCGGGATCGTGGCCGCCGTGCTCGCCGTGCTGAAGGTGCTCGCCATCACGTCCGACGCCCCGCGCAGGAACCGCACCGGCGACATCCGCGCGACGACCGCCATCACGGCCAGGTACCAAACGACCTGGCAGCCCAGCCCCGCCACCACGACCCCGATCAGCCAGATGAGCGACCGGAAGACGTGGACGCCCTCCTTCTGGCCGACGCTCGACGCCACGACGCCGAAGACGGCCAAAGGCACCAGCGCGACCACCCAGAGCAGGACCCGCATCAGCAGCTCGAAGCCCAGGTTCAGCAGGTCGACGGCCACCCGGTAGGTGGCCTCGCCCCGCGCCCGCTGCTCGTCGCGGATCTTGACCAGCCCGATCGCCAGGGCCAGCGTCAGCAGGACCAGTTGCGCCAGGTTGTTCTGCGCGAAGGCTTCGCCGACGCTCCGCGGGATCAGCTCGATCACCAGGTCGAGGACCGATTTCTTCGGCGGCGGGGCCGGCGGGTTGGCCAGGTCGATCAGCTCGGCCCCCAGGCCGGGGCGGACCAGGTTGGTCAGGAGCAGCCCGAAGCCCATCGCGACGAGGGTGTTGACCAGGTAGTAGGCCATCATCCGGGCGCCCTGCCGCCCCCGGATCTCGTTCGAGACGACCGCGCTGAGGATCGCCAGGACGACCAGCGGGGCCGCCAGGGCGCTCAGGGCCCGGATGATGAGCTTCGGCAGGAGGTCGAGCCGCGCGGCCCCCTCGCCCCAGGCCAGCCCGGCGGGGATCGCCAGCACGACGGCGCCGATCACCCACACGTAGAGCGGCACCCCGCCCGGCCGGCTCTCCGGCTCGTCGGCCACCCCGGGCCCGGGCCCCGCTTCGACTTGCGACATCCGACGCCTCCCATCCGCACGACCCGCGGCGCTCCCCCGATGGCCGAACCGTTCATACGAAATCGCGTGCCGCGTGGCAAGCGCCTCGAAACCGGGCGGATTGGGAGAACGATCGCCCCTCATCCCACGATGATCTACATAGGGGGCGTCGTCCGCGATCCCCGCGGCAGTGCCGGGGAGAGCGACGACGGCCCCGTTGGGCCCGGTGTGAGACGCTCTTTCGAGAAGGACGCAGCCGTGGGGTTGCCCGGTTTGTTCGCCCGATTGGGGAGACGAGTTGCGATGTCGATGACGATTGGCGATGTGATCCAGGCGAAGAAGCAGGCCGACAAGGACTCGGCCGGTGCGAAGGCGGCGTTCGAGGCGGCCAATCAGGCCCTCTCGGCCGCGCAGAGCGCGGCGGAAAACGCGGAGGGCCAGCTTAGGGCAGCCCTCGCCAGGACGGGCCCGGCCTTCATCGAGGCCGACGGCTCGATTGAAATCTATCTGCCCGACCCGAGCGGCGCGGGCTACCAGGTCATCAAGCCGGTCGCGGTCGGCACGCCGGTCGACCTGACCGCCCCGGCCCCGGGACCGGCCCCGGCTTCTCATCAATAATCCGGCCTCGCGGGCTGGGCCCCGCCGGGGCCCAGCTTCGCGGCGAGGTCGGCCCAGAGGCGATCCGAGTCGATCGCGGTGATCCACTCGACCGTGCCCCGCGGCCGGGCATGGTCGAAGGTGAGGTCGTCGCGGAGCGAGGGCCGGGGGTGGCTCGTCGTCCGGGTCAGGCCGAGCAGGTGGGCGACCGTCACCTCGTCCCAGATCGGCCACGCCTCGGCCGATCCGGTCGCCGATTCGACGAGCCTGGCGTTGCGGCCGAGCCAGGCTTGCAGGTCCGAGGCGAGCGCGGGGCCCGGCTCGTTGCAGACGTCGAGCAGGCGATGGGCGCGGGCGGGGGTCATTTGCAGGTGCCGGCCGGTCACGGCGGAGTCGCCCACCACGATCGGCGCGCGCGACCCGAGCAGGACCTGCCAGGCCCTCGCGTCGTTCTTGACGTTCCACACGTCCTTGCCCTCGGGCCACGAGTCGAACCCCATCGCCACGATCGCGACCCGGTCGGCGAGCGTCGGGTCGGTCCGGAGCGCCGAGGCGACGTCGGTCGCCGCGCCGATGACCACGATGGTCAGGCGATGTTGCGAGTCGTGCTGGCGCGCCTGCTCGATCAGGAACGAGACGCCGGGATTGGGCCGGGGATGGTCCGCGTCGGCCAGGGGGACGCTCGAACCCGCCAGCACCGGGGGCGTGGCCTTCGCGGCGACGCGACCGAGCAACTCGCGTGCGGCCCTCGCCGTGACCTGGGCGGAGTCGGCGCCCAGGTTCGTCGCGTGGGTGGTGACGACCCCTTTGAGCTCGACCTCGGGCGAGAGTGCCAGGTGGACCAGCGCCCATTGGTCGTCCACCGAGGCACCGCAGTCGGTCGTCAGGACCACGGGTCGCCGCCCCTCCGGGGCCGATCCGAGCGTCATCATCGCCATGATCGTGATCAGCGGCGGGGCCAATGTCCCGTCTCGGACAAGAGTCGAGCAAATGACGCTCGGCGCGTTGCCAAGCACTTCGGGGCTCAAGATAATGGGGATGGGAGGCCCGAGTCAAACGACCCCGACGGGGAGCCCATCGCGATGAGCCGAGATGCCGAGGACGCATTGCCTCCCGGCCGTCGCGGGCCGAAGCCCCGACGTCCGGGGGATGCCGCGCCGACGGGCGGGGCCGAGGAGCCGACCACCTGGAAGCCGAACCCGAAGCGGTCGGCGAAGGCGAGCTCCGCCGCGACGCACGACGTCCCGGTGGAACGGATCGGGGGCGGGCCCTCCTGGTGGAGCGCATCCTGTTCGGCCGGGTGGGATCGGGGCAGTTGGCGGTCTTCTGCCGCCAGTTCGCGGCGTACCTCGACGCGGGGGTGGACATCGTCAAGGCGCTGTCGAGCCTGGAGACGCAGTACGCGGCGACCGCGCTCGGGCCGGTCGTCGGACGTCTGCTGGCGGGCGTGCGGCGGGGCGAGGCGCTGGGCGAGGCCGTGGCGCGCGAGCCGCGGGCGTTCGACGGTCTGTTCCTGAGCATGATCCGGGTCGCCGAGGCGCGCGGCGGCGTGCCCGAGACCCTGCGCCGGCTGTCGCGGCACTACGAGGCCCGCCAGAGCCTGATCCGCCAGGCGCGCTCGGCCATGATCTACCCGGCCATCGTCCTGCTCGTCGCGGCCGGCGTGGTGGCGCTGCTGACGGTCTGGCTCCTGCCGATGTTCGCGAGCATGCTCCGCGACATCGCCGGGAGGAACGCCTCGCTCCCCTGGGCGAGCCGCGCCCTGATGAGCTTCAGCACCTTCGTGCAGTGGATGGGATGGTGGCTGATCCCCCTGGTCGTCGTCGCTCTGCCGCTGCTGGTGATCCGGATCTACAAGACGAGGCCCGGCAAGCAGGTCATGGACGAACTGGCCCTGCTCGTCCCGGGCATCGGGCTCCTCCTGCGGAAGCTCGACACGACCCGGTTCGCGAGGACCCTGGCCGCGCTGCTCGACGCGGGGGTGGACGTCGGCTCGTCGCTCGACCTGACGGCCGACGTGATGCAGCTCGACCCGTTCCGCCGCGCCGTCCGCCGGGCGCGGCAGGGCGTCCTCGATGGGGGCGAGATCAGCGACGCCCTGCTCGCCTCGCGGCGGTTCGGGCCCGACGTCGTGGCCATCGTCCAGTCGGGCGAGGAGACCGGCAAGCTCCCCGAGAGCCTTGAACACCTCGCCAATGATTACGAGGAGCAGGTTGCCTACATGGTCCGCAACATGGGCCAGCTCGTCCAGCCGTTGATCACGATCATGCTCGGGCTGGTCGTCCTGTTCATCATCCTGGCCGTGTTCCTGCCGTATTTGTCGATCCTGACGAGCCTGTCGCGATAGCCGGGCCCGCCGTCCTCGAAACCGCAACATCCGGGGAAATGCCGATGCGACGACATGCCGCCCGATCCGCCCTCGCCGCGACCGTGGCCATCGCCTGGGCGATGGCGGGCCCCGTCCCTCCCGCACGGGCGGACGGCTGGAAGGCGGGGACGGCCCGCGTCGCGATCACGCCCAAGCAGTCGCTCTGGATGGCCGGCTACGGCGCGCGCGACCATCCCTCGGAGGGCGCGGTGCATGACCTCTGGGCCAAGGCGCTCGTCCTCGAAGGCCCCGACGGCCGCAAGGCCGCGCTGGTGACCTTGGACATCTGCGGGATCGGCCGCGAGCTCTCGACCAGGGTCCGCGACGCGATCCAGGACCGCCACGGCCTCGGGCGCGACCGGGTCGTCCTGTCGTGCTCGCACACCCATTGCGGGCCGGTGGTCGGCTCGAACCTGATCACCATGTACCGCATGAAGGACGACGAGCAGCGCCGTCGCGTCGTGGAGTACGCCGAGACCCTCGCGGCGGCCATCATCGACGTCGTGGGCCGGGCCGCCGAGCATCTCGAACCGGCCGCGCTCGGCTGGGGCACCGGCCGTGCCGACTTCGCGGTCAACCGCCGCGAGAACCGCGAGGCCGACGTCCCGGCCCTCCGCGATCGGATGGCGCTGAAGGGGCCCGTCGATCACGACGTCCCCGTGCTCCAGGTCAAGGGGGCCGACGGCAAGCCCAAGGCGATCGTCTTCGGCTACTCCTGCCACTGCACCGTCCTGAGCTTCTACAAGTTCTGCGGCGACTACGCCGGCTTCGCCAGCTCGCCCTCGAAGTGAGCTACCCGGCGCCCAGGCCATGTTCGTCGCCGGCTGCGGCGCCGACCAGAACCCGCTTCCGCGTCGGACCGTCGAGCTGGCCCAGGCGTATGGCGATCAGCTCGCCGAGGCCGTCGGGCGCGTCCTCCGCGCGCCCCTTGGAGTCGATCACGGCCCCCCTCGTCTCGTCCTACGACGAGATCAATCTCGCCTTCGGCGCGTTGCCGACCCGGGAGAAGATCGAGGCCGACGCCCGCTCCAAGGACATCGCCATCGCGAGCCGCGCCCGCAAGCTGCTCAAGACCCTCGATGACGAGGGCAAGCTCCCCTCGTCCCATCCTTATCCCATCGAGGTCTGGCGGCTCGGCGACCTGACCTGGATCTTCCTGGGGGGCGAGGTGGTCGTCGACTACGCGCTCCGGATCAAGAGGAACCTGGGCGGCTCGCACACCTGGGTCTCGTCCTACTGCAACGACGTGATGGCCTACATCCCGTCCTCGCGAGTCCTGAAGGAAGGGGGTTACGAGGGGGCCACCTCGATGGTACCATACGGCCAGCCAACGGTTTGGGGTGAGGCCATCGAGGAGGATATCGTCGCGGCCGTCCGACGCCTCATCCCGCCGAAACCGGACACAAAACCGGACAAATAACCGACACGCGCCGCGATCGGCCCCGAAACCCTCGTTCCGCCATGCCGAGACAGCCCAGGCCCCGCATCCACAAGGGGAACGGCCAGTGGTGCGCCGACGTCGGCGAGTGGGTCGTCGATCGCTCGGGCCGCGGCCGCCGCCGCACGGTCTACTTCCCCGAGGTCCCGCCCCAGGAGAAGCACCGGCGCAGGCCCAGCGCGCCCTCGACGCCCACCTGGCCGATCGCGAGCGGGCCGTCGCCGACCTGTCCGACCCGACGGTGGAGCTCCTCCGCAAGCTCTACCTGTCGTGGGTCAAGAAGAACCTGACCGCGGCGACCTACGACTCCAGCCGGAAGATCCTGGTCCGCTTCTGCGAGTATGCACCCGTGCCCGCCCCTTCGGCTCCCGGCTCGCCTCGACGCTGACCGCCTCGGACTTCGACGGGTGGGTGGCCCACCAGGCGGCGCAGGGCGCAAGCCGGCGTACCTCGCCCGCCAGGTCGCCGCGGTCCAGGCGATGCTCAACTGGGCCACGAAGCCGGCGCCGAACCGGACCCCCGAGCGGCTGATCGCGGCCAACCCCCTGAAGGGCTACCAGCCCCACGCGTTCCCCGACGCGACCCGCATCCCGCACGCCCCGGCCCGCTACGCCGCGCCTTCCGAGGTGGCCACCTTCCTCCGGTTCGTCTACCGCCGCGCCTGCCGCTGGGACCGAGCGAGCGTCCGGGGCCGGCACGAGCGGCTCCTGGCGCTGCTGGTGCGCTGCCTGGCCGGGACGGGCGCCCGGCCGCAGGAGGTCTGCGGCCTGCGGTGGGACGAGGTCGCCTGGGACGCGGGCACGACCGCGGCGGGCCACCCCTACGCCAAGGCGATCCTCCCCCCCACCGCTGGAAGAACGGCCGCAAGACGGGCAAGCCGCGGACGATCTTCCTGCCGCCCCGGCTGGCGCGGGCCTTGAGGCGGGCGATGGAGCACCCGGACGCCGACCCCGAGCTGGCCTTCGTCCACGCCAAGGGGCCGTGGACCTCCAAGGTGCTGACCCAGCGGTTCTGGATCGTCCGCAACCAGATGGAGGCCGGGGGGATCGCCATCGACCTGGACGGCCCGTCCCGCCTCGTCCCGTACGTGCTCCGGCACACGTTCGTCTCGGCGGGCCTGATGGGCGACGTCAGCCCGGCGACGATCGCCGAGCTGGTGGGGACCTCGCCGACGATGGTATATCGCCACTACGGCCACCTGCTCCAGGACCACCTCGCCGAGGCGGCCGAGCGGGTCGGGAGGTCGCGGCGCCGGAAATAGGCCGGCGGCTCAGGTCCGGCCGCGCCGCTTCCGCCCGTGCTCGTCGCCGTCCCAGCCGGCGTCGACGAGGCGGGCCCGCCCCGGGGGCGACGCCGGGGCCTTCGGCGCTTCGTGCGGCCGGACCACCTGCGCGTTGGCCCTCTGGAACGCGGCCAGCGCCCCGGGGCGGAACCGGAGGATCTTCGATGACCCCCGCCCGGGGATCAGCTCGGCCTCGATCCGGCCGGCCCAGACGAGCCGCCGCAGCGTCGCCTGCGAGATGGCCAGCAGCTCGGCCGCCTCCGCCGGCTTCATCAGGCGTTCGACCTCGACCTTGGTGCCCATCGCTCCTCGTGGCTCCCTTTTGACCCGCCGATCGTCGCCTTCGCCCGGATTAGGGCCTGGAACGAAACAACTGTTATAATTCGTCGCTGCGGCTCATAATGGACGGATGCCCGACGATCCTGAACTCCAACGGAAGTTCGCCGCGATCCTGCCGAACCTCGACGAGCGGCAGCGACGGCTCCTCGCCGCCGTCGAGGCCCGCTCCCTGGGCTACGGCGGCATCCGCCGCGTGAGTCGGGCCTCGGGCATCTCTCACGCCGCGATCCAGCGGGCGTTGAAGGAACTCGACGCTCCACCCCCTCCCCCCGGTCGCGTCCGACGGCCCGGCGGAGGTCGCAAGAAGCTCCGCGACAAGGAGCCGGCGATCCTCGTGGCCCTGGAGGGACTGATCGCCCCCGAGACGCGGGGCGACCCGATGTCCCCGCTGCGGTGGACCTGCAAGAGCACCCGCCAACTGGCCGAGGCCTTGGGCCGCCAGGGGTTCGCCGTCAGCCATCGGGTCGTCGGGGAGATGCTCCACCACCTCGGCTACAGCCTCCAGGCGATGGCCAAGACCCTGGAGGGCAGGCAGCACCCCGACCGTGACGCCCAGTTCCGCTACATCAGCGAGATCAGCGGGCGGTACATCGCCGCGGGCTCCCCGGTCATCTCGGTGGACACCAAGAAGAAGGAGCTGGTCGGGCAGTACGCCAACCGGGGCCGGGAGTGGCAACCGGCGGGTGAGCCCGAGGAGGCCCTGGTCCATGACTTCCCCGACCGCCGCGTCGGCAAGGCGATCCCCTACGGGATCTACGACATGGGCTGGGACCTGGGGTGGGTCAACGTGGGCGTCGATCACGACACGGCCAGCTTCGCCGTCGAGGGCATCCGGCGGTGGTGGTCCGGCATGGGGTCGGAGATGTACTCCGACGCCGGGCGGTTGCTGATCTGTGCCGACGGCGGGGGCAGCAACGGCTATCGGGTCCGGCTGTGGAAGGTCGAACTCCAGCGGTTCGCCGACGAGACGGGCCTGGAGGTGACGGTCTGCCACTTCCCGCCGGGCACGAGCAAGTGGAACAAGATCGAGCACCGGCTGTTCTCGCACATCACGATGAACTGGCGGGGCCGCCCACTGGTCAGCCATCAGGTGGTCGTCGAGTTGATCGCCGCGACGCGGACCGCGACGGGCCTGGAGGTGGAGGCCCGGCTGGATACGGGGAGCTACCCGACCAAGGTCAAGGTGACGAAGCAGCAGATGGAGCGGGTCCGGCTGCATCCCCATGACTTCCATGGTGAGTGGAACTACACGATCAGGCCTGAGTCGTCCGGATCGCACGGCAAGTCGTAATGCTTATTCCGTTCCAGACCCTTACGTGTGCACGCCCAACTAATTCGAGTCGTCGCCCGCCAGCGCCGCGAGCACCGACCGGACGCTCTCCCGTTCCGCCTCCTCGACCGCCTTCAGGCGGGCCAGCTCGTCGGCCGGCATGTGCCGCTCGATGGCCTTGGAGACGAGGTTGATGAGCCGGTCGGGCTCGATGGCGTCGAGTTCCACCGAGACGTCGCCGTGCTCCTCCATGAACGCCCTGGCCCGGCCGTCGGTCTTCTTGGCGGGCCGGGTCGGGAGCTACCACGCCCGGACCTGCGCCGCCGTCAGGGCGACCTGGGTGACCTTCACCGGCACGCCCTCGGAGAAGCGGCGCAGGCCGCCGGGGGCCGCCCTACTGCCGTCCCGCAGCGTCCTGAGGATCGTGGCCCCGCCCGGGTCGAAATCCGTCAGGGCGTAGACGTGGGTCGGCCTGCCCTGCTCGGCGATCTCGGTCCCGGCGACGTAGAGGTACGTCTCGGACATCTGGCCGCCGGCGCAGTAGAGGTCGAGACCCCATTGGTGGACCACGGTCGGGATGAGCAGGCCGGTCAACCCGCGCTTCTCGACCCAGACTTGGACCGCGACGTCGGAGTGCGTCCAGTAATCCCGCCGGTAGAGCCGGGCGGCCTCCTCGGCCAACCCCTCCAGCCCCGCATAGCGCTGGTTGCCGTAGACGATCCGGCTCTCGTCGACGATCCGGTGGTACGCGATCCGGCCCTCGCGCCGGAGCTTCAGGAGCCGGCGCTCGACGAGCTTGCCGGCCGCCTCCGTCTTCTCGACCAGGCCGTGCTTGACCGCCTGGTAGAACACGCCGCGGCAGGTGATCCGCCCGAACTGCTCGACGACGGCGACGAGGCGATCGTCCAGGGCCTGGAGCCGGGGGTCGGCGGGGCGGCCGCGCCGCGTCGGGGTGCTCATGGTGCGGCGGCCTCCAACTCCTTCGCCCTGGCCTCCAGGATGGCGGCGATCTCCCGGGCGGTGTGATGGCGACCCGTCGCCTCGATCGTCGCGGCGATCTTCCTCGGCCAGTAGCCCGGCTCGTGGCCGGTGTCCTCCTGGAAGCTGCGGAGGAAGACGCCGAACAGGAGGCTGCACAGGTCGCCGTCGACGACGGCACGGGCGAGGGCACGCAGGCCGTCCGCGGCGTCGAGGTCGTCGAGCGTAGGTGTGCTCATCGGGCCTTCCTCTCGTATGTGCACGGTCAGGTCGTCCCCCTCGGGCATTTATTCGGACTGGATGGCGGCACGCTCTGCCGCGTCCTCGGCCGCCGCTGCGGCGGGGTCGATTTGGAGAGTCTCATGTACGCCATTAACGCCATTAACGCCGTTCGTCCGACCGACCCGGGGTTGAACGGCGTTAATGGCGTTAATGGCGTACCACATCTCCGTGGGGCGATGGCCCCCGGTGTCGATCTTCTCGGTGCGGACCAGGTTCCGCTCCAGCAACCGACCGAGAATCTGGGCGATCCTGGCGGAGGACTTGTTCTTCTGGAAGACATCCACCCGGATCTGGGTCCGGGAAAGACCCCCGGGGGCCGAGCGCAGCGCCGCCAGGAGCCTGTCGGCGTCGGGGTCCCCCATTGCCTCGCCGAAGATGAAGCGGGCGCTGCGCTCGGCGAAACGCCAGAAGGCCAAGGCGGCCCGGAGGTGCTCGGGGAAGATGAACTGCTCGCAATCCAGGAGGGAGTAGACACCTGCCAGCCGACGGGTCTGGGCCTCCGCCCGGCCGAGGATGGCGCCGAGCAGGCCGGGCCTCGCCTCGGACAGGTCCCCGTAGACCTCGGCCCAGAGATCCCTCGCGTCGTCCGAGAATTGGAGCTGGAATTCGTCCCCCGCCTTCGCGATGGCTTCGGAGAGCCGATCGTATAGCCTGTTCAAGTCATCGGCCCGGAGATTTCCGCCGAAGGGGAGGAGCCTGGACCGGCGGACGCAGAGCCAGAGGAAGCGGTTGGCGAACCCGTTGGCGGCCTCGGTCTCGGTCAGGTTCCGGGTCAGCTCGTCGCGGGTGACGTGGCCGACGATCGAGATGTGGGCCCCGGTCGCCCGGAGCGGCGAGTTCTTGGTCATGTTCCTGAGGTTGCCGTGGTCCCAGCCGTTCCGCAGGTGGCCGGATAGAGTATTGCCCTCCCTGGTGAGCACCTTGAGCGTCGATCCGAGCTCGGTCTCGCTGATCTGGAGCCTCTTGTCCTTGACGCCCTGGTCGACGATCACATCCTGGTACTCGATGACCTTGCCGTCCTTCTTGACCGGCTCGTTCTTGATGATCTTGTCCCGGACCGCGAAGATCAGCCCCTCCCCGCTGGAGAGGCCGAACTGGATGTGGTCCTCCTCCCAGACCGAATCGACCCGCGACATGATCGATCGGACGTGGTCCCAGGAGGTGCCCTTGCGGGCCTTGCTCGTGGCCCCGACCAGGGCGGCGTAGAGGTTCATGTGGTGCTGGGTGCTCTCGACCTGGAAGTAGACCTTCCGGCCGATCACGTTGCCGAAGCAGACCAGGAATTGGGCGAGGATCGCGACGGGATCGGCCTCGGAATGGGGGGCGATCAGCCGGACGAAATCGCCCGCGAGGCCGTGATACGCGGCCTCTTCGGGAGGCTCGGGCCACGGTCGGACCTCGACGGGACATTCCTCCTCATCGTCCGATAATTCGACCCGCCCCGCCGACTCCACCGTGAGGTCGTGCAGCTCATCCTTGAGCCGGAGCGGGTTGGCCTTGCCATTCCTGATCGCGTCGAGGACGGTGTCGGCGATCGACGGGTTGCCCCTGTCGGCCCTGTTGCCGGCCTCGGTCATCACGCGGATCAGGTCGTCCTCGGTGTAGCCCCTGCCGTAATGGAGGTAGCCCGCCAGGGCGCGGGTCTCGTGCAGGAGCGTGTCATGCCGGGTCTCCACCCGCGCCATCGCAACCCGACCGGAGGCGTTCTCCAGGGCCTTGGCCAGCCACTGGTGTGCGCGATCGTCGTCCTCGATCCTGAGCTTGACGGACCCATTGCTTGACGGTTCGGCACTGACACGCTTCCCCCGGTCCATCTCCTCCGCGATCTGCCCCAGCGTGGCGTAGAACGCCTCGGGGGCCGCGGCGATCGCGCCCACGCCGTTCCACTCGCGGGGCTTGCCGTCGGTCCCGGGCGTCGGCGGGCAGACGGATTGGATCTGCTTGGGCGTGCCGTCGTCCTTCGTGCCGCCGGCCCGCAGCTCCAGGCCCGGCAACTCGTCGAAGTGGTAGACGCCGGCCCCGAGCGTACCCTTGCCCTCGCACCCGGACAGCAGCGGCATCAGCGCCGCCAGCCGGGCCGGGTCGACGAGCAGGAGCCGATGTCCACCCCTGGCACTCCCCCAGCCGCGGGTCTCGACCACCTCGCCGCCGAACAGGACGGCGCAGGACGCCTCGGCCTCGGGGCCGTCCCCCTCGACGTCGGCCAGCCAGCCGCCGCCGGGGCCCCGCCCCGGCCCCAGGCAGATCCCGATGCCGGGGAGGTAGCCCTGGCGCACGAAGTACCGGATCTGCTCACGGAGTTCAGATAGCGAACGCCTCTCGGCGCCCCAGGCCTTGCCGAACGGCTCCTTGCCCTCCTTGAGCTTCCCGTCCTTCCCCTTGAACCTGCGGGGGTAGATGACGACGACCCAGTATCCCAGGTCGTGGAGGGTTGTGGCGGCACGGATCAGCTCGTCGCCCGCCGCTTCGTCGATGTCCCGGGCGACCCTCATCGCGCCGCCCTCCCGGACCATGCAGGTGCGGGGCGGGACGCTTGCCGAGGGGGAGGCAAAGGAGATAAACTCATGGGTGCCTCAAACCGGAATGGACGGAAGTCCCAGGACGCCCCGGCGGAGTCGAGCCTCGCCGGGGCGTCCTCGTTGACGGCTTCAGCCCCGACGGGCGCGGGGCGGGCGCGGGCGGACCGTCACCGATGGGCCCGGGAAGGGCCTCGACGGCCGGGGGCGATTCTGGTTCATTGAGGGGACCTCAGCGGGTCATTCGCGGGGGTCCTCGATCTCCGCGGGTGGCCATGCTGGGCTAGCGGGGTGGCCTCGGTCTTGCCCTGAGAAAGCGGCCGAGGTCGCCCCGTCGTTATTTTCGAACCGGCCAGCTTCGCCAGATCCTCGACGCTGAATTTCATGTAGAAGCCCGGCTCCGACAGGGTCCGGACCTGTCCCAGCGTGGCGCGCTTCATCAGCTCGGCCCGCGTGATGCCGGCGAGCCTCATCGCCTCCGAGGCGCTGACCCACTGTCGCTTCGCGGCGGCGGTCTTCGTGGACATGCGGCACTCCCGAGGGTGGATGTGGAACGGCCCCGCGACCCTGGGATTGGGCAACGGGATGGTCGGTTCCGAGGTTCGTTGGGTCCCGAGGACGGAGCGGGGGCGTCGGGTACTCATCCCCCCATGCGGGGACCCGACGCTATCCGATCGCGTCCAGAGACACCTATCGATCGATCGCGACTCGCCGCAGAGTCACCGGGCCGCATGGGGGCCCAGGTCGTGGTCCACTCCGCGCCGGGTCGGGTTAGCAGGCCCCCCGCCCTACTCCCTTCGGGCAGGTAGGAGACAAACGTGGAGGTACGGCTTCGACGAATCATACCAACGCTGATGTCCAAGACAACCCCGAAAATCTCGACTTGCGTCGAGAATACTGCCGGTGGGGTAAATGCCGCAAAGCGGAGACAGAAGCAAGAAATCCGGACTTTCGGTGCCACGGGCGACCGCCGTTACGGATCGTCCGGATTTCCGTAAGTCCGGTGAATGTGACACGATTTTGGATCATCAAAACCTCGCCGCGAGGGGGCGGATATCCGATTCTTATCGACGAGTATGCTGACAAACATACAGGAAAAACCTGCGGACAGACGCAATCGTGCCGATTTTCCCCATTTTTTTGCCCGGCGATCCCGGGGTTCACGGGCGACAACCAACCCATCTTGCCAACTCCTCGAAGTCGGATCGCGAAAGGGGGCGCGTCCCTTCGCCCCCGTGCGGCCTCAGCCGAGCCCCCGGACGTCGGCCATCTCGACCACGACCAGGCCCATCTCCCAGTAGCCGTCCCCCGGCTGGCCCTCGCGGAAGGAGTCATCGTCGTCGTCCAGGTCGCGGCGCGTGACCACGTAGAGCCGGCCGTCGACGGCCGCCGCGCGGGGCCGCCAGTGCCGCCGCACGGCGTCCTCGCACGGGTCGCCGAGGATCGCCCGGATGAGATCCTCTTCCGCGTCGTGATGCGTGTCCTTCCGGCAGGCGTGTAAAAAGTGATCCCCTCGTCCCAGACTGACAGCATGTGGGGAAAGGGTGACCTAGCCTTGCGGTATGAACACCCGCACCGCTTATCCCAGCGACCTGACCGACGCCGAGTGGGCCCAGCTCCAGCGCGTCATCCCGGCCCCCAAGCCCGGCGGCCGCCCCGCCAAGCACCCCCGTCGCGAGATCGTCAACGCCCTGCTCTACGTCGCCCGCACCGGCTGCCAGTGGCGGGCCCTGCCGCACGACCTGCCCCCCTGGGCCACCGTGTCCTGGTACTTCCGCATCTGGAAGAAGGACGGCACCTTCGACCGCCTCATGGACCTGCTCCGCGGCGACCTGCGGCAGGCCCACGGCCGCCAGCGGCCGCCGTCGGCCGCCATCATCGACAGCCAGTCGGTCCGGACGACCGAAAAAGGGGGCCGCGGCTACGACGCCGGTAAGGGGATCAACGGCCGCAAGCGGCACATCCTCGTGGACGGGCTGGGCCTGATCCTGTCGGTCGTCGACCACGCCGCCGATATCCAGGACCGCGACGGGGCCAAGCTGGTGCTGGGGCCGCTGCGGCGCCGGTTCAGCCGGCTGCGGGTGGTCGTTGCCGACTCGATCGACAACGGCGGGATCGCCGAGTGGGTCCGCTCGCTCCGCGCCCGCAACCGGCTCCGGCTGGAGGTCGTGTCGAAGCGGGCCGGCGCCACGACGTTCGAGGTGATCCCGTTCCGCTGGCGGGTGGAGCGGACGTTCGCCTGGCTGGGCCGGTGGCGGCGGCACTCGAAGGATTACGAGGGGACGACGTCCAGCAGCGAGGCGTTCGTCAAGTTGGCGATGATCCATCTGATGGCCCGCCGGCTCGCGAAGAAATTGGGCAGACTGAAGTGCGCCCCTGGGATTGGACCACCAGAGGACGGTTGTTATGGTACGGCCACCAGGGCAGCCTATCGAGAGTAATCGGCCGAAAACCCCCCGCCCTCGGGTCCTGATCTGTGTACCTTGGGGCCGAAGATGCACTTACAGGTCGTCCCAAGACTGATCGCAACAGACCAGGACGCAGGACCTTCAACCCTGGAAAACCTCAGCCGCCAGGATGGAGATATCGTCTTGAGGTCGCTCGGATCCACGCCACCGCGCGATCTCCCCCAGAAAGGTAGCAACACCCTCCTGGAGCGGTTCGGACCGCCCTCGTCCGATCGCCTCCAGGAGCCGGGCGTTGCCAAACTGCTTGCCGGCGGGGTCCATCGCCTCGGGGACGCCGTCGGAGTAGAGGTACAGGCGGTCCCCCGCCCCCAGGCGGACCGACCGCTCCTCGTAGGCGTCGTCGGCCAGGCCGATCGGGGACCCCTGGCCGTCCAAGATCACCGGATCGGCGTTGGAGGGCAGATGCACCGGGCCGGGGTGCCCGGCGGAGACGTAGCGGAACTCCCCGGTCGCGACGTCCAGGATCCCGTAGACCAGCGTGGCGAACTGCTCGGTCGCCGAGTCGAAGGGGAAGAGCCGGTTCAGGCGGGCGGCGACCTCGGCGGGCGGCGTGACGTCGAACCGATCCCGAACATCTCCATCCCGGATCAGGATCGAGGCCGGCTCCGACGGCGGCGAGAGGAGACGGCTCAGCGTCACCGAAAGGAGGGCCGACGCGACGCCATGGCCGCTGACGTCCAGGATGTAGAGCCCGACCATGCCGTCGCCGAGTGGGATGACGTTCAGGCCATCGCCGGCCAGTTCGTCGCAGGGCCGGTAGATCCACGCGAAGTCCGTGCCCCGGACGCGAGGCACCTCGCGGGGTAGGAACGACTCCTGGATCTTCGCCGCCGCCTTCAAGTCGCGGGCCATCCGGCCGTTGGCCTTCGCCAGTCGCGCGTTGGTCTCCTCCAACTCGACTTGCAGGCGGCGGAGCTTCAGGTGAGTCTCGACACGCGCGTGCAATTCTTCCATCTGGAACGGCTTGGTGATGTAATCCACGCCGCCGATGGCAAACGCCTTCACCTTGTCCAGCTGCTCGGTGAGGGCGCTGATGAAAATGACGGGAATCCCCCTGAGCCTGTCGTCGGCCTTGAGGTGTTCGCACACCTCGTAGCCGTTCATCTCCGGCATATTGATGTCCAGCAGGATCAGGTCCGGGGGATCGCGCCGCGCCGCCAGCAGCGCCAGCTTGCCGCCGGGAACCGGGCGGACTTTATAGCCACGGTCCTTGAGCATGCCGGCCAGCACCTGGAGATTGGCGGGGGTGTCGTCCACGACCAAGATGCCGGCGGGTTGCCCGGCATCACTTTTGGGCTTCTCAGGATTCAATGCAGGCTCCTGTTTTCGCACGGTGGAGGATCGAACCACTCCCCGAAGCGCTCCCGGTGAACCAAGAGCCCGTGAATTGACTCGAACAATCCAAGGCCCGGTCGCGCCTGTCAATCCTGGACAGGGAAGACCCCTGTGCCGGCAAGACTCGACTTAACCGGCCTTTCCTGGAGCCGAGCACTCGGGGGTCGGATACCTCTTCCGCAGGGTGATTCGGTTGCCGTTCTCGTTGTGTTCGACCTCATCCATGAAGGTGCGGATGAGCATCAGGCCCCGCCCACCGATCCGCTCGAGGTTGGCCGGGTCCGAGGGGTCGGGCACCGTGGCGGGGTCGAAGCCAGGCCCCTCGTCCTCCACGACGTAGACGGCCTCCGCGCGGGACAGCGTGGCCCGGACGTGGACCCGCCGGTCCCGGTAGGGCGGCTGCCGTCGCCGCTCCTCGCCGCGGTCCCGAAAGACCTCCTCGTCCTCCTGGCGAAGGTCGGAGCTCGAGCTCGAGGTTGCCGTGCTGGATGGCGTTGAGCAGGGCCTCGTTCAGGGCGATCCCGACCCGGATCCGTTCGGTCCGATCGCGGGGGTGCAGGAGCGAGGCGACTTGCTCCAGGTAGCCGACGAGGGGCGGGACCTGGGCGGGGTCGTTGTCGAGGACGAAGCCGAGCTGGCCATCGGTCAGGCAGTCGAGCACCCGCTCCTGCTGGGGGAGGGCCCGGGCAACGGCCAGGACGCTCCCCACGGTCCGGACGACCTCCCGGGCCAGGCTGCGCTTGCGGATGTAGCTGGCCGCCCCCTGGTGCAGGGCCCGCGCGGCGACGTCCTCGCTGCCCATCGCGGTCATGAGGATGACGGGCAGGGCGGGGAAATCGCGACGGATCGCCTGCACGAGCTCCAGCCCGTCCATCACGGGCATGTCCAGATCCGTGAGGACGATGTCGGGGAGGTCGCAACGGAGGAGGTCCATCGCCTCCCGGCCGTTGCCCGCGAGCGTCACGTCGCAGCCCGCGTTCCCCAGCAGGACCCCGAACTCCTCCGCCTGCGAGCGGTGGTCATCGACAATGAGGATGCGTGTCATGCAGTACTCCGGGGATGGCATCGCTGAGGATCGTCGATCGGTGGAACTCCCACTTGACCTCGCGGTCGAAATCGAAGCGAAGGGGGTCGTTTCGGCTTTCACCCATGAGGTGCCTCGTTCATCTGGGCGGGTGCTGGTCGGAAACGCCGGTCACTCCCAACTCCAGGGTTTCGGCACTTGCCGAATCGACTCCCGGGCCGAATAAATCCAGGAGCTTCTGGTATTCAAACTGTTCGGCCAGGCGGCGCAGCCCCTGGGCAATGCGGGGATCGCGGGCTTCAACCTCCTGAATAATTGCCAGCAACTGGTCCAGATCTGCTGTGATGACAGCCTCACGCATCGGTTCGATGAGGTCTCGCGGCCAGCCCGCAAGGGACTCGCGTGTGAGCTCGGCCGCGTCCTCCCGGGCCGCGGCCGTGGGATCATCGGCGTAATCGTACTCCACCCCCACGAGGGCGTGAATCTTCTGGAACAGCTCGGCTTCCCTGAACGGCTTGCCGACAAAATCGTCGGCGCCGACCTCCATCAACTCCTGTCGGTTGTCGTCCATCGCACTGGCCGTCACGGCGATAATCTTGGGGTCCGCGCCGCCGGCCATGGCCCGGATCCGGCGGATCGCCTCATGGCCGTCCATCACCGGCATGCGGAAATCCATCAGGATCAGGTGGGGCCGCCAGTGCTCAAACTCCTGGACGGCCTCCACTCCGTTGGTCGCCAGCCGGATCTCGAAACCGACGGAGGCTAGAAGTTGCGCCAGGAGTTGGCGATTATCCTCGATGTCGTCGGCAATCAGCACCCGGCACGTCGCCTGCCCGGGCTGGAGCCCCAGGACATGCCGGGGTTTGTCTTTCTCTTGAACCGCCCGGGCCTCCCCCTCCTTCAAAGGCAGGTTGACGACGAAGACGCTGCCCCTGCCGACCTGGCTGCTCAGCGTGATGTCTCCTCCCATCAGGCGGACGAACTCCCGGCTGATGGCCAGGCCCAGCCCCGTGCCGGTCCCCGCCTGTTGCCCGGTCTTGGTCTGCTCGAAATGCCGGAACAACTTGTCCTGGTCGTCCGGCGAAATGCCCGGGCCGGTGTCCTCGACTTCGACCCGGAGGCAGGGTCCCGTCGCGCCATCGCGGTCCGCGCGCACGCGCAAGGCGATGCCGCCCTGCTCGGTGAACTTGACGGCGTTGCCGATCACGTTGATGAAGACCTGACGCAGTTTGTTGATATCTGTCACGATGAATCGGGGAACATTGCCGATCGTCTCCACCGAGAACGACAACCTCTTCTCATCCGTGCGGACGCGGAACATCATCTCCAGGTCCTTGAGCAGGACGGGCAGGTCGAACGTGGAGGGGTTCAGGGTCGTGCGTCCCGCCTCGATCTTGGACATCTCCAGGATGTCGTTGATCAGGGCCAGGAGGTGCTCGCCGCTCCGGTTGATGGTCCCCAGGTACTGGCATTGTCGGGGGGTGAGGTCCTGGTCGCGGAGCATCAGCTGGGAGAACCCGAGGATGGCGTTCATCGGGGTGCGGATCTCGTGCGACATGTTGGCCAGGAAGACGCTCTTGGCGCGGTTGGCCTGCTTCAACGATTGCTCGTAACGTTTGCGTTCCGTGACGTCGCGGGCGGCGGCGAAGACCCCCTGCAGCTTCCGGTCGCGGTCGTGGAAGGTCGTCGCGTTGTAGGACACCACGGTCTCCTTGCCGTCCCTGGCGCGCGCGGTGAGCTCGTAGTCGGTGACCTTGCTCTCTCCCAGCACCAGCTTGATGCCGGCCTCGGCGCGCTCCGGGTCGGTGAAGTAGCCCTTGAACGGCGCGCCGATCAGCTCGTCGCGCGTGCATCCGGTGAGCGCCTCCATCTGCTTGTTCACGTCGGTGATGATGCCGCGCGGGTCGGTGGCGATCAGCGCATCAATGTTAGATTCAATAAGCGAACGCGTGTAAAATTGTTGGTCGCGCACTCGCTGATCGAGCAGCATGCGCTCGGCTTCCACCTGCTTGCGTGCGGTATTATCGGTGCCGATCAACAGATAGCCGATGATCCCCCCTTGTACGTCGCGCAGGGCCGTGACCGACACGATGGCGGGGAAGCGGCTGCCGTCCTTGCGGATGTAGGTCAATTCGTAGATGTCCTCGATCCCGCGCGAAGCCTTGAAGACCAATGCCTCGAAGCCCGGCGTGATCGTGGTCCCGAGCTCGGCGCTCAAGGCTTTGGCGCGCGCGATCACCTCCTGCGGATCGGAGATGTCGGCCGGCGTGATCCTGTCCACCACCTCGATGGCCGCGTAGCCCAGCATGCGCTCGGCGCCGACGTTGAAGATCTGGATGACGCCCTTCTCGTCGGTGGCGATGCTCGAGAAGTTGGCGCTGTTGAAGATGGCGCTCTGCAGGGCGCCCGCCTTGAGCAACGCCTCCTCTGCCTGCTTGCGTGCCGTATTATCGGTGCCGATCAACAGATACCCGATGATCGTGCTTTGATCGTCGCGCAGCGCCGTGACCGAGACGACTGCCGGGAAACGGCTGCCGTCCTTGCGGATGTAGGTCAGCTCGTAGATGTCCTCGATCCCGCGCGCGGCCTTGAAGACCAGCGCCTCGAAGCCCGGGGTGATCGGGGTGGCTAGTTCCAGGCTCAACGCAGCGGCACGCGCGATCACCTCCTGCGGATCGGAGATGTCGGCCGGGGTAATCTTGTTCATCACTTCGGCGGCCGCGTAGCCCAGCATGCGCTCGGCGCCGACGTTGAAGATCTGGATGACGCCCTTCTCATCCGTGGCGATGCTCGAGAAGTTGGCGCTGTTGAAGATGGCGCTCTGCAACGCCCCAGCTTTGAGCAGCGCTTCTTCCGCCCGCTTTCGCTCGGTCACGTCCCCCATCGCCAGGACCAGCAGCTCGCCGTGGTGGCCCGCCTGGAGCTTGCGGGCGTTGAGCAGCATCACCCTGCGGCCGATCGACGGGAAGGTGTGCTCGAGCTCGAAGTCATTGAAGACCGAGCTCTTGGGGACGATATCCTCGAGCAGGGTCCGCAGGTCGGGGATGTCCCATTGGCCGTTGCCCAGCTCGTAGATGAGGCGGCCCTCGGTCTCCTCGGGCGTGACGTGGAACGTCTGGTAGAAGGCGCGGTTGGCGGATCGGACGCGCAGCGTGGCGTCGAGGATCAGCAGGGGCTCGCGCACCGTGTCGACGATGTTCTGGGCGTAGTTCTGGATGTCCTCGACCAGTGGTTCTCGTGACACCGAAGACCTCCACCTTCGCGCTTCGACGTCCCTCGGGGGCGGCGACCGGCCGCAGGCCAAGCCTCCGTCCCGGTTTCCCAGACGTTCGAGGCGGCTCACGGTGTCCCCTGGCTTGGCGATCCTTTCAGTCCTACCCGATCCTACAGCGCTTCGGTAGACGGTGCGCCGCCCGGGTCGATCAATTAGAACGTTATCAACCTGGATTCTTCACGAGTGAGCCGAACTCGCATGATCGTCTTGTCCGGTTGATCCCTTCATCGCTTGGAAGCCGTCCCGATGACTCCACACAGGTTCATTCCAGTCTGGGTGATGCCATTAATATAATAGATATTCACATGATTTCACAATGTTCCTCCCTTCGCTGGCGTTCAAACCTCGGGACGGAGGGTCCCCCGCCCGGGTTCGCACCGCATCGTCGCTGGTGGGTGGCAGAAACGGCCAGGATGGCCGATGATCGGATCATGATGAGGGGGTTGCCCGAGGGCGACCGACCGTCGGGGGCGATCGCGGTAGGAGGTCGCGGCCAATCCCCTGACCTCCCCCGGACATCCGATGGGCGTCTCGGGGGTCGTCGATGCCCTCCATGACGCCGCCTCCCATCTGCCTGGGGCGATAGGACTTAAATCGGGGTCCCGCGATCGTCGGAACAGAAACCGTGACCGGGCCCGACGGAGCTTCGCATGACCGACCGCCCCCGCCCGCGATTGTCGTTGAGCCTCAACGGCCTGTCCGCGGGACAGCTCGCCGTCCAGACCTGGAAGCGGATGGAGGGGCACGACGCCATGATCTGGGCGGCCGCCATCGCCTTCTACGCGCTGTTCGCCACCGTCCCCTTGCTGGCCCTCTTTCTGGTCGTGACGGTCCTGCATTTGCCCGACCTCTCCGGGGCCGGCGGGCGGACCCCCGGCCTGGGCGACCTGACGGTCGACCAGCTCGACGCGACGCTGAGGTCGCTCTTCCCGCGCGAGGCCTATGTGCTCGTCAGGGACCAGATCGCGCGGATCCAGTCCGAGCCCCCGGTGGGGCTGGTCTCCGTAGCCGTGGCGGTCGCGCTCTGGGTGGTCTCGAGCCTGTCGCTGACGGTCATCGACGCGCTGAACCGGACCTTCGGGGTCGCGGAGACCCGGTCGTTCGTGAGGCTCCGCCTCACGGCCCTGGCCCTGACGCTGCTCCTGGCGGCCGTCCTGCTCGGATCCCTCGTAGCGATCGTCGCCTGGCCGCAAATCCTGCGGGCGCTCGGCCTGGATCCGCACGGGTCCGTGGCCTGGCTGGCGACGGTGGTCCGGTGGGGTGCCGTCTTCCTCACGGTTCTCCCGAGCCTCGCCCTGACCTTCAACGTCGGCCCCGCCGCCCGGCAGCGCTGGGTCTGGATCACGCCGGGGACCTTGGTGGGGTCCATCGTGTTCCTGGCCTTCAGCTACCTGTTCCGCGTTTACGTCCAGTATTCCGGCAGCTACAACCGGGCGTACGGCTCGCTCGGAGGGATCATGATACTGCTGTTCTGGTACTGGGTCGTGGGCATGGTGCTACTGGGTGCCGCCGAGATGGACCGGGCGATCGAGGCCGGGACGGAGACGGGCGAGTCGCGCGGCCAGGGGTATGACTCGAGCCTCCCCCCCGACCTCCCAGCGATGGCTCCGGAAGTCAGGACGTAGCCAGAGGCCGGCACCTCACTTCGCACGCCGACCTCGCCGTGCCGCGGGCACCGCCCGGAGGGCAGATGCTCCCCTGCCTGTCGTCGGCCTCGCGGCTCGTACCGTTCTATCGTTTCAGCAAGAGCAAGACACCCGCGGCAATGGCCAGTACGGCCAGCACATCGCCGCTGTGGGCGAAACTGATCTTGAGGAATGAGACCGTCAGGAGGCCGAAGGCGATCAGCCAGACGGCCAGCAATACCGTTCCTAGATCCTTGGGGGTTTTCATCATAGCTCCATCTTTCCGCGACCTTCCACGCCGCGCGGCTCCGCTCACGGGTCAGCCACGGGATTGCGACGAACGCGATGTCCCCCGCCCTGGATCACCTCTGGGTCAGGCCGTCATCCTTGACCTCCCGAATGCGCGCCTCGGTGACGGGTCGATACCGCCGGCCGTTCCAATCCGATGCCATGTTAACCGGATCCCCCATGGGGGCAATGGCGGTTCCCGCGGCCGTCGTCGGTCACGCGCAGGATGTGGACGTGGGCCAGCGCGTTCCCCAGAACCCCCGACGAGACGAACCAACGACTCCAGCTGCCGCTACCGGCAACTCGTGGCAGTGGTCAAGCAATCCGGGCCCACCTGAGGCCCGATGGTCAAGTAATTCGGGCCCACCGTAGCCCCCTCCTCCGTAGGGTGGATTCCTTCGGGATCTCCCACCCCCGCGGAGGCAAGGACATGCGTACGGTGGACGACTACGCCAAATATCGCACGGCGCACCGCGATGGCATGACCATCCGGCAGATCGCCCGCTCCTTTCACGTCTCGCGTCGCAAGGTCCGCGAGGCATTGACCCTCCCCGAGCCCAAGCCCTACACCCGCACCAAGCCGCCCCCGGCCCCGGTGCTCGGGCCTTTCCAGGCGGTCATCGATCAGGTCCTCCGCGACGACCGCGACGCACCGCCCAAGCAGCGGCACACCGCCGCCCAACTCTTCCGGCGGCTGCAGGACGAGCACGAGTATCCCGGCTCCTACCCCACGGTCCGGCGCTGACGTCGCCGACCACCGCCGACGCTCGCGGGCCACGTTCATCCCGCTGGCCCACCCGCCGGGCAGCCGCCTTGAGGCCGACTTCGGGCACATCCACGTCGACTTCCCTGAAGGCAGGCGCCTGGTCCCCTTCCTGGTGACCGTCTGGGCCTACTCCAACGCCCCCTTCGTCCTCGCCCTGCCGACTGAGCGTACCGAGGCCGTCCTCGACGGCATGGTCCGCGCCCTGGAGTTCTTCGCCGCCGTGCCCCGCGAGGTCTGGTGGGACAACCCCAGGACGGTCGCCACCCTGATCCTCCGCGGCCGGCAGCGCCTCCTTCACCCCCGCTACGCCGCGCTGGCCAGCCACTACACCTTCGAGGCCAAGTTCTGCATGCCCGCCCAGGCCCACGAGAAGCCCGACGTCGAGAGCGGGGTGCGCGCCGTGCAGCGCCGGTTCGCCACCCCCGTGCCCCGGGTCGCCGGGATCGGCGATTTGAACGAACACATGAGGGCCCGATGCCTCGACGAGCTGAGGCGGACCGTCCGGTCGGCCTCCGGGGCGTTCGTCATCGGTGACCGGTTCGCCGAGGAGGTCGCCGCCGCCGCGCGGTTGCCGCAGCGGGCGTTCGACCCCTGCGTCGAGCGCCCGGCCGTCGTCGACAAGTACCAGACGGTGGCGTTCGATGCCAACCGCTACAGCGTGCCGCGGCCCTGGGCGTTCCGGCCCGTGACGGTCAAGGGCTACGTCGATCGGGTCGCCGTGGTGGCCGGCGGCCAAGTCGTGGCCGAGCACCCGCGGTGTTACGACCACTCCCAGCAGATCCTCGACCCGCTGCACTTCCTGGCGACGCTGGAGCGCCGCCCGGCGGCCCTGGATCACGCGCCGGTGTACCGCGACTGGCGGCCGGCGGCGGCGCTGGCCGCCTTGCGCCGCGAGTTGGAGGGCAGGCACGGGGCGCAGGCCGGGGCGCGGCAGTTCATCCGGGTCCTGCAACTACTCGCCGAACACCCGCAGTCGCGGATCGAGCGGGCGATCGAGGCGTGCCGAGCGGGGCACGCCGTGTCGGCGGAAGCGATCGTCCAGCGGACGCGGGCCCTGGCGGCGGCCGAGGCAGGGCGGCAAAATGTCATCGAATTTTCATGTGAAATTCCGAACCTGCCTCAGGTCTCGGTACCGCCTCCCGACCTGTCGCGGTTCAACCGCCTGCTCGGCGGTGAGGCGTCGGCCGTCGCGAATATCGAAACATGAGGGCGCGTCGCCTGCTCATGTCCGGGCGCCGCGTCGGGCCCGGCCCCAACCCCGGATCTCCTGGAAAGGAGCGACCGTCATGAGTGACCCGGTGACCGAACTGGTGAAGGCCCACCTGAAGCAGCTCCGGCTGCCGGCGATGGCCCGCGAGCTGGAGCGGCTGTCGCGCGAGGCGGCGGCCTCGGATCGGAATTATGAACAGTTCCTGCTCCGACTGGCCGAGGCCGAGCTTGCCGCCCGCTCCGCCAACGCGCTGGAGGGGCGGATCAAGAACGCGGCGTTCCCGGTGGCCAAGGACTTCGACACCTACGCCTTCAGCGTGATGCCCGCGCTGTCCAAGCCGAAGCTCCTGGAGCTGGCGCTCTGCGAATGGATTGATCAGAAGTTCAATTGCTGCTTCGTCGGCACCACCGGGACCGGGAAGACGCACCTCGCCACCGGATTGGGGCTGGCCGCCTGTCGCCGGGGACTGCGGGTGCGGTTCTTCACGGCGGCGTCCCTGGTCAGCAAGCTGGAGCAGGCGCAGAAGCAGTACACCCTGGACAAGTTCCTGGGGCAGCTCGACCGGGCGGAGCTGCTGATCTGCGACGAGCTGGGGTACGTGTCGTTCAGCCGCAACGGGGTGGAGCTGCTGTTCCGACTCCTGACGGACCGGTACGAGCGGTCGAGCGTGCTGATCACGAGCAACCTGGCGTTCGCCGACTGGGCGCAGGTGTTCCAGGGGGAGCGGATGACCGCGGCACTCCTCGACAGGATCACCCACAGGTGCCACATCTTCGAGATGAACGGGGAGAGCTACCGATTCCGGGAGTCGATGAAGGCCAAGAAAGGCCGGAAGACGGGGTGAGCTTGGCCTGGCCACGAGTTCAGGAGGCGCGATGAGGAGAGACTGTCCACACGGTCAGTTGTCGGCTATGTTGAAGTGACCCAGGTGGGCCCGGATTGCTTGACCAGGTGGGCCCGGATTGCTTGACCACTGCCAGGCCCAGACGGTCACCAGGAAGGGGACCAGGCGCCTGCCTTCAGGGAAGTCGACGTGGATGTGCCCGAAGTCGGCCTCAAGGCGGCTGCCCGGCGGGTGGGCCAGCGGGATGAACGTGGCCCGCGAGCGTCGGCGGTGGTCGGCGACGTAGCGCCGGACCGTGGGGTAGGAGCCGGGATACTCGTGCTCGTCCTGCAGCCGCCGGAAGAGTTGGGCGGCGGTGTGCCGCTGCTTGGGCGGTGCGTCGCGGTCGTCGCGGAGGACCTGATCGATGACCGCCTGGAAAGGCCCGAGCACCGGGGCCGGGGGCGGCTTGGTGCGGGTGTAGGGCTTGGGCTCGGGGAGGGTCAATGCCTCGCGGACCTTGCGACGCGAGACGTGAAAGGAGCGGGCGATCTGCCGGATGGTCATGCCATCGCGGTGCGCCGTGCGATATTTGGCGTAGTCGTCCACCGTACGCATGTCCTTGCCTCCGCGGGGGTGGGAGATCCCGAAGGAATCCACCCTACGGAGGAGGGGGCTACGGTGGGCCCGAATTACTTGACCATCGGGCCTCAGGTGGGCCCGGATTGCTTGACCACTGCCACCCTCGGCGAGCCGCTCTGCGAGGCCGTCGCCGGCAAGCTCAGGATTAGTGGTGCAGTCGTCGATGTCGGCGAGAAGCGCTGCGCGAGCGTATTGAACGAGTTCGCCCGCTGTGATCCCCTCGTTACCGCCTGCAGTGAGACCCGACGCCACGCTGCTGACTTCCGGGGAGTGCTCGAGCCACTGCTGCACTGCTTGGCGGCGAGTCTGCCATTCCGTCCAGAGACCGAATT
The DNA here is from genome assembly GCA_963708145.1 of uncultured Planctomycetaceae bacterium. Lineage (GTDB taxonomy): Bacteria > Planctomycetota > Planctomycetia > Isosphaerales > Isosphaeraceae. The sequence goes on from OY970189.1 coordinate 4,271,396, forward strand.
CGCCATGACTATCGGGAGGCACAGGGCTGTGCCACCACCTGGCTCCGGCCGCGAAAAAAGCCCGGCGGAGGCACTCCTTCGCCATGAGCCGCTCGGCGATTTCCAGGCGGGACATCGAGAGGAACGGTACGGGCGGCCTATCGCCCGTAATGCGTTCGGGGTAGTTGTAGTAGAACTCGTCATGGCTCCGGCCGCGACACAGCGTGAGGACCGCGGCGAATGCCTGTCCCCGGCGGCCGGCCCGGCCTGCTCGCTGTTGGTAGTTGAAACGCATCGGCGGCATGTTGGCGAGCATGACGGCCCGGAGGCTGCCGATGTCGATCCCGACCTCCATCGTGGTCGTCACGCTCAGGACATCAATCGTGTCCACCGATTCGATAAGCACCTGTCCGGCGCGCGCGGGCACCACGATGTTTCGGAAAAGCCGCTGCCGCTCTGCCTGATCGTCGGTCTGAGCGGTAAGTTCCTCGCAGTGGAGCCTGAGCGGTTGGCGGAATTCGGCGGTCTCGCGTGCGTAGTAGTTCGAGCTGTGAAGGTCCGCGCACGTTTCTTGCGGAGCCGCGGGAAGTGGCGTGAGGCAGAAGGTGCAGGTGCCGCCTGCGCGGTGCAGGTGTGGACGCTTGCAGGAATCGCAGATCCACGCCGGATCTTCGGCGAGGGCAACGCGCACCCAAATGTGGCGCGGGTCAAGCTTGAGATGGTGGTGTTTCCCCTGGACACAAACTGCTTCCCACACGGCGTTAAGAAGTGCCCCTTCACCCAACCCGTGCCGGCTCGCGCAGAGCCGGACGTAGTTCCGGAGCTTGGCGCGAGCAGCATTCCAATCTGGCCAATCGTAGAGGGGAAACTCTTGGGGCTCCTGCGGATAGCGATAGAGGTCGCCCATGACGCGGAGACAACCATCGCAGATCGTCTGGAAGAAGTCTGCTGCTGCTCCGCACTGTGCCGCGAGGCTGGCAATCGTGGTGGCGGAAAGGTTCAGAGTGGCGTACCCGAGGCCAGCGGATTCGAAGCCGAAGTAGAGGCGGCTGAAAAGAATCTTGCATACTTCGGACTTCACCTTTGGCCTGAGCGTATTCTCGATCCGGTTCAAGGCCGCCGGAGACAGGCCGTGCATCCAGCCGGCATCAGGCGATGAAAAGTCGAAGAGCTCGACCCACCGGTGTCGAGCATCGTCGTAGCCGTAGTCTTGGTAGAGAACATCGTTCCCAGCCGGATTCACCCCAAGCCGCTTCAGCCGCTGGGATAGTAGCCCTGGATGGTGCGGAGATGCTTGGGGGTCGGGCGACTCGAATAGGATGCGAGCGAGGATGGTGCAGCTGGTGCCGCGGTGTAAAACTTCCTGGATGTGTGCGAGCGCTGTAGCGCGGGCCTGATCCAATTGCTGCTGATGGACGGGCGGGAGCCCCGGGGGAATCGGAGTGGACGCGATTTGAATGTCGTTGAGGAGGGCAGCAGCCGAAGTGGGGTTTGCAGCCGCATAGCGGGCGGCCGCAGGCTGGGACGGCGTTCCATTGGACTGCAGATCGTGAAGTAGAGCCACCTCGCCCACAGCGGCGCTCGCAAGCTCGTCGTACATCGCTTCCCGGACGAGGTCGAGATAGTGCGACCGCTCGATGCCGTTCGCGATGGACGCTGCATCCTCCCGGCTGTCGGAGAAGACGACGAGCTTGCGGTTCTCGCCTTGTGGCAGAAGGTAAAAAAGTTCTTTGGTGAGAAGCTGAGTGATTTTGGAGAAACCGGTTCGGAAGCCTCGGACGGGAGACTTCCGGAACATTCGATTGCTGTAGTCGGTGGCGCACGCCGCACACACAGAAGGCAGGGCACTGAAGGTCTCTTGATCGGCGTCAGTCACGACCTGGGGCAAGTGAAAGACGTAGCCGCGCACCCAGGGACCATTTGGAATCACCGGTCCCTCGGCCCCTAAGCTGCCCGCCGGGGTTTCTTTTCACTTTTCGCCCGCAAGCTTCGGCTGTAGGAGTCGAACCCGCCTTCGACGGCCTCGCGCAGCCCCGCCCGCGTGGCATGACTCCGCACCGGGATCTCCTGGTACTTGACCTGGCGGAAGACCGGCTCGATTTCGTTCAGCTCCGGGCTGTACGGCGGCAGGAAGTACAGGTAGATCCCCGCCGCCGCCAGACCCGCCCGCGCCCGCCTCACGACCCCGCTGGTGTGCAGGCTGGCGTTGTCCAGGACCACCACCCGCGGCACCTTCGACCATGGCAGCGACCGCACGAATGCCAGGAAATCGTACGAGTCCCACGTCCGCTCCGCGGTGAAGACATCCAGCCGCGGCCGCCCGCCGTAGGGGCGGTAGGCGGCCATCGCGTTGACCCGCCGCCCCTGCGGGGCCTCGGACTTGACCCGCTTCCGCTGCCGAGGCAGCGCCCAGGTGTAGGCCGTCGGGAGCGTCGGCGCGAACCCGCACTGGTCGAGGTAGTAGAGCTTGATCCGGCCGGCCCGGGCCTTGTGCTTCAGGTTGAGCAGCACCCGCTTGGCCCGCGCGACCCTGGCCGGGTCCTGCTTGTGCCGCAGCCAGCCGGCGGTCCGGCCCCAGCGCGCCCGGAGCAGCCCGAGGTAGCGGCGGATTTGGCGCGGGCTCAGCGCGATCCCGCGGGGGACGAGCGCCTGGCTGAGCTGGCGGCTGGTCCAGGTGCGGTCGTCGCCGAGCAGGGCCCGCAGCACCCGGTCACCTCGCGGCGTCGGGCGTCGTCGAGTGGCGGCCCGGTGCGGCGGGGGAACAGCGCGGCGATGCCGCGGCCGAGGAAGTCCTTGAGCACGGCGCGGACGGTGTGCCCGCAGTAGCCGAGGTGGTCGGCGATCCGAGGCGCCGCCCACCCGGCGTCGGCGAGGCAGACCATCTCCAGGCGGTCCCGCGCCCGGGGCGGTAGGTCGGCCCGGCGAAGGGTTTGCAGCTCATCGCGGGTGGCGTCATCGAGGTGGATGCGGATCATACCGGAATTGTAGGGGAACCTCGGCCACACGCTTAGGACAACGCGTGCACTCGTCGTGTTGAGAGAAGCAGGACTCCAGATCCCTCGGGACCCGTTGCCGGCGCCGGCGATCAGTGGCTGTTGCCATTGGTCGGCATCTTGATGCCGGTCGCTCTCCCCCGCAGGCCAGAAGACGGCAAACTCGCGGTAGGCTCTGCGCTCGACAAACCGGGCGGCCTGTCGGTCCGGGATCCCCTCGATATCGGGATCCGTGTTCAAGAGCTCCCAACCTTGATTATCGGGCAACGTGAAGCGACTCCCTCCGAAGAACGTCGTGCCGCATTGCTCGCAATACAACAGCTCGAGGACTCGGTGGAACGGTTCTGGATCTCCTAACTCACGGCATTGAATGCGGCCCATGCCGAAGAGCTTCCCTGCGGTTCGCCCTTCGCCTTGCTCGTCTGGCAGGCATTGGCATCCTGGGACGGTACAGGCCCAGAGTCCTTCCAGGTTCCTAAAGAACCAGTGGAGCCTGAAAGAGGGTAGATGTGATGTTGCTCCCGGCCAGTCGCAAAGCCCTCGCGCGATGAGGAGACCCCGCGCCGCAAGCCGGCGCTGTGCCGGGTCGACGCCGGGGCCGAAAAGACCTGTGGCGAACGCGCTGAGCGAAACGGCTCGTACTCGCTCCTCGAACGTGCAGGCCGTAAGCATGCGGGCCGTCATTTCGGCGTCTGGGGATTCCATCATCTCTCGGAGCTGAGCTTCGGGAGGCGCCCCCGCGACGGGCTGGCCGAGCGCGGCCGCGATCTGAACGCAGGCAGCCGCGGCCTCGGGGCTCTCGGGTTCCGCGTTCGCGAGGGCAACAAATGGCGCGTCGGTAACGACAGGCGGTCCTGTTACTGGCGGAACCGGTGTCAAGTAGCCGGGGATAATCTGGTCTTCGTTCCAGGGGCACCCGAAGATCTGGCCGAGGAACTCCAGGCTGCCTGCATCCTCGGGTTCGAGTGAGGCGCTGGAAGCGAGAATCCTCAGCTTCGGGTCTCCCGGCGTGAGCCCGAGCCGTAAGAGAAGAAGGCGGATGAGGTAGGCGACCTCTGTTCCAGAAGTCCCCCGGTAAAGGTGAAGCTCGTCGATGATGAGGTGAAAGACGCTACCATCCTGCTGGAGCCATTCCTTGGTCTTCGCAAAGATCCCGTGGTCGGCGTCCCGCATCAGCATGACGCTCAACATGCTATAGTTGGTGATCAAGATGTCAGGCGGGCTGTCCTGCATGTCCCACCGGGAGCGCATCTCGGCGCCGTCGAGCCGCGGGAAGAAGAAGGGGATATCGGGGTCTCCCGTCTCGATAGCTCGTGCTGCGGCAGCCTGCGCAGATGTCGCGATGGCGCGAAGGTCGCCCGCGAGTTTTTCGATGCGATCGCGATCGGGGCTTTGTGCGCCGCTTGCCGTTGGGCGCCTGAACTCGTGGCCGGGAATGGGCGTGGCGCTGTTGTAGCGGCCGAAGTAGAAACGGTTGTCTTGCCGCTCGTCCCGAAACCACTGCCGCACCTCGGGAGCGTCGAGTGCTTTGCGGAGCCTGGTGAGCTGATCTTCGACGAGCGCAGTTCATGGGGTAGAGGATCAGCGCCCGCACTGCCGCCTTGCGAGTCTCGTGTGCCGCGCTGGGGGACGCGGTAGGAGCGAATCATTGTCCGGTTCTGTGCGCCGCCCGGAAACACTGGCTCTGCCAAGAGTCGTTCGACCACCAGTCTCCCGAGTTGGGGTGCGATGGTCCGGGGTGGTCCCAGTCTGCGGATTCTTTGATCAGGTATGCGAAGAGGGGGAGGAGGAATGCTTCTGTCTTTCCGGAACCGGTGCCGGCGGTGACGACGCAGTTCTGGCCGGATAGCGCCTTTCGCAGCATCTCAGCCTGGTGGCGATGGAGTTGGAAGTTCCCAGTGAGACGAAGAGATGCGAGTGCTTTGAAGTGTTGGAGCGTAGACCCAGTGAGCCCGGGAACATCCTGCGGGACGAGTTCGTGGACTATCTTTCCGGAGCTTTGGTAGCGCGGGAGGGGCTCAATCCACGGTTCGCGGCAGAAAATATTACTCTGACGCAAGAGCCTTTCTCGCTCCCGCTCGAGCCCCGGGAAGCGTGTCGCGAACGCCGTTTTCACATAGAGGAGCAAGTTCTCGCGCACGGCATCGAAGGCGCCAGCGGGGTCTCTCATGGATCAATCCCCTTGGAAGCTCTCAAGTGCGAGCGGGATCAGCTTCTGGCCTAGCTTCGCCGCAATGCTGGCGGCAATCTCGGGCGGGATTTCGCGAAAAACGTCATACCCGCGCGTGGCGGGAAACTTTGTTGTCGCCGCCGACTGCCTCGCATAACGCGGGGCGTGTCCTGAACAAAGGGCACAGGCTCTAAGCTGCCCGCCGGGGTTTCTTTTCACTTTTCGCCCGCAAGCTTCGGCTGTAGGAGTCGAACCCGCCTTCGACGGCCTCGCGCAGCCCCGCCCGCGTGGCATGACTCCGCACCGGGATCTCCTGGTACTTGACCTGGCGGAAGACCGGCTCGACTTCGTTCAGCTCCGGGCTGTACGGCGGCAGGAAGTACAGGTAGATCCCCGCCGCCGCCAGACCCGCCCGCGCCCGCCTCACGACCCCGCTGGTGTGCAGGCTGGCGTTGTCCAGGACCACCACCCGCGGCACCTTCGACCATGGCAGCGACCGCACGAATGCCAGGAAATCGTACGAGTCCCACGTCCGCTCCGCGGTGAAGACATCCAGCCGCGGCCGCCCGCCGTAGGGGCGGTAGGCGGCCATCGCGTTGACCCGCCGCCCCTGCGGGGCCTCGGACTTGACCCGCTTCCGCTGCCGAGGCAGCGCCCAGGTGTAGGCCGTCGGGAGCGTCGGCGCGAACCCGCACTGGTCGAGGTAGTAGAGCTTGATCCGGCCGGCCCGGGCCTTGTGCTTCAGGTTGAGCAGCACCCGCTTGGCCCGCGCGACCCTGGCCGGGTCCTGCTTGTGCCGCAGCCAGCCGGCGGTCCGGCCCCAGCGCCGCCGGAGCAGCCCGAGGTAGCGGCGGATTTGGCGCGGGCTCAGCGCGATCCCGCGGGGGACGAGCGCCTGGCTGAGCTGGCGGCTGGTCCAGGTGCGGTCGTCGCCGAGCAGGGCCCGCAGCGCCCCGGTCACCTCGCGGCGTCGGGCGTCGTCGAGTGGCGGCCCGGTGCGGCGGGGGAACAGCGCGGCGATGCCGCGGCCGAGGAAGTCCTTGAGCACGGCGCGGACGGTGTGCCCGCAGTAGCCGAGGTGGTCGGCGATCCGAGGCGCCGCCCACCCGGCGTCGGCGAGGCAGACCATCTCCAGGCGGTCCCGCGCCCGGGGCGGTAGGTCGGCCCGGCGAAGGGTTTGCAGCTCATCGCGGGTGGCGTCATCGAGGTGGATGCGGATCATACCGGAATTGTAGGGGAACCTCGGCCACACGCTTAGAGTTCTCCGGCGAAGATGGTGACTGCCGCACGCATGAAGCGCGCGTGCGAGTTCGGCATCTGGTGGCAACGCGGTCGGGTCGAGATTCGCTGCGGCGAAGATTGCGGGAAGCGCGGCACGTTCTTGTTTGGTAAGCAGGGTTTGGGCGATCGGCATGCCGACATGAATCCAGCCGCCCGCAACCCTCGCGGAGAAAAGGCCGAGTTCACCTTGGTTGTCCTCGTTCGCCCATTGCTCCAAATCCATCCAGAGCTCCCACATCTTGTCGAAGCTCGGGTACATGCTGCTGCTCCCCGCTTCTCCCAAGAGCTGGCGGAGTCGGGGATAGTAGGCGTGGGTGGCGAAGTCACCCTCTTTCCCGGCGGCCAGCACGAAGAGGCCGAGGTAAGGCAGATAGGGAGGATACCGAAGGCCGCGGCTGCGCCAGCCTTCCAAACAGTCAAGGGCTTTCTGGCAGATACCGTGAAGGCCCGTTTGCCGCCAAGGGTGGCCGGCTTTGGCAACGGCTAGAAAGGTGCGCCAAGTGTCCCCGGTGGGAGCACCGAGTTCGTCGAGGAGTTCTTGGGTGACGTAAAGGAAGACCGATCGGCCCGCCATTTCCGGGCGAAAGAAATGGCTTGCCAGCCTGTCGTTCCACTCGAGGTAGATCATGGGCGTCAGGGCGTTCCGGTTCAGCCACGAGGACTCGTTAGAGTCAGTTGGATCGGGAGAACTGATGGTTTGTTGAACTGTCTCCTGTGTCACTGTTCCTCGTTGGTCCAGTAGACGTGCTCGAGACTCCGGCCAAGTTCCGTCGTAGTATTTCTCGTAGAGAGTGGCTGACTCGTAAAGTTCGGCCCCGTCGTCGCCGACGATCACGAACCTTCCATCCGGCCGTTCCAATAGGGCGTAACCCGCCGTCCGCTCTCCTGGATTCTGTTGCCTGGCGAGGAGTTGTGGCGGCAGGGAGTGGAACGTGAGGCCCCCTTGGGGCAGAACATCGGTCTCGACGCATCCGATGAGACCGCACCCAGGGGACCTCGCCATGATCATCTCCCCCGAGAAGGCCGCATTCAAGGCCCAAGAGCAGTTCGACTCGCTGCGGGAGTTCGTGCAGCAGGCGGCTCAGGGGGGCCAGCGGATCGACACCGTGGAGCGGGGCCGGTGTCGGCCGCAGCATCCAGGCGGACATACTCGCCCCGGCGTCCGGGCGGCCGGTCGAAGTGCGGGTACTCGACGGGCAGTACAAGGATTCGCTCCGCTTCGTGGTGAGGGAGGGGATCGCGAAGCTGAAGCCCGAGACGGTCTACGTCCCCAAGCCCAAGCCCAAACCGAAGCCCATCGACCCCGCCGTTCGCGCCGGGACGATCCTCCGCTCCGCCCGCAACCTCGAAAGGTCGGGTAAGGTGTCGGGCGCCCTGTCGCTCTACCGGCAGATCGTCGAGGAATACGCCGGGACGGAGGCGGCCAAGTCCGCGACGGAGCGGATCAAGTCGCTGGGCAGGAAGTGATCACGGCCCGAGCAGCGCGGCGCGGGCGTTGTTCAGGCCCTGCTTGAGCAGCGCGGGCACCCCGGCCAGGATATGCACCAACTCTCCCGTGCTCTTGGCGGTCGCCTCGGCGTCCTGCTTACCCTGCTTGGCTTTGTTGAGGATGTCCTCCTGGATGCGCTGGCCCACGTCCATGCCGCCCAGCCCGGCCGGGGTCGGATTGATCCGGAGGCCGACGCCGCCCCGGATCAGCTCCTCCTCGACCGCGTCCAGGTCCGCCGCGACGTCGGCGGCGGGCCGGGCGACGAACGCCCCGGCCGTGGCGCCCGCGAACAGCCGCGCGGCCGCCAGCTCCGCCAGCCGATCGGCCCGCCAATCGAGGAGGCCGCCGAGGTACTGGCCGCGGAGGATCGGCGTCGCGAAGGTCTTGCCGACGCGTCCCGAGTCGGGTTCGAAGAACATGGGGGTCCGGCTCCGGGAGGGTGGTTTGAAAAAGGCCTTGAATAATCAGTTTATTCAAAAGATCACGTTTGCGACATTTCGCCCGGCGCGGCGGGATGGGCAGGCCGGGCGGGCGGGCCGTTTCCGGTTCTATTCCGGTTCCACGGAAAGGCGGCCCCAGCGGCGGGCCAGCGCCTCGACGGAGGGGCGGTGGTAGCGGAACTGGGTGTGCGGCAGGTCCCGGCGGACGATCAGCCCGCGATCGGCCAGCTTCCGGACCGTGCCGACGCAGACCAGCAGGAGCCGCGCGACGTCGCGGCAAGTCAACCACTCGTTCATGGGCGGGGCCTCGGGTGAGGGCGGGCGGGTCAGTTCGTCGCGGGGGCCCGGGACCCGAGCAGGTCCATCAGGCCGGGCGCGGGGGCCTCGTCGGCGGCGGGGGGCGGCGTCTCCACGTTGACCGTCTGCACGTTGACCTGCACCGCCGCCGTCGGCACGCGCCGCACCGCCGCCAGCGTCCGCAGCGCCGACAGCAGCCGGCGATGCGCCCGGTCGATCCGACGCTGCTGGCAGTCGGACTGGCCCAGGGTCAGGTCGGGGGCGTCCCGGGCATAGGTCGTCTCGTACTGGTGGACCGCCAGCCAGCAGAGCGCCGCCCGCCGCCCCAGGAGCCGCTCCAGCGCCGTCGGCTCCGGCCCGGCCAGATCCGCGGCGAGCCGGTCCAGTTCGCGGGCCATCAGCTCGCGGGCCAGGAGGTTCTTCCCGCAGAAGGACCGCAGGAGCGACTGCTCGGCGTGGTACGCCGGGTCTCCCTGGTCGCCGAAGGCCTCGGGCCGCTCGACGATCAGCGCCCTGAGCTGCGGCAAGGTCGCCTCGTCCCCCTCCTGCGCCGCGCCAGCAGCGCCGTGATCTCCCCCGCCGTCGCGGGGACCTTGCCCCCGGCCTTCTTCGCCATAGGTCGCCTCTTCCTCCACTGGCGCTTGTGCAGGTGATAGCCGGCCGCGTACAGCGCGGCGCGGGCGAGCCGGTCGGCCCACTCGCAGAGCACGGCGAGCGGCAGCTCTGCCTCCTCGAGGCGTCGCGCCTCCGCCCGCCGGTCGGCGGCCTCGGCCGCGCGGCGGTCGCGTTCGGCCGCGTCGAGCTGGGCCATCAGGACGGCGGCCTCGCCCGCGCCGAGGTACTCGCTGGTGACCCGCCCGCCGCGGCGGACCGACCGCCGGTAGTAGGGCCGCGGGCCGCGGTAGGAGAGCGCCATGGCGTGTACTACAGATCCTCTCTTGCCCCGCTCGGGGCGGCGGGGCGGGCGCCCTTGCGCAGCTCGAGGATGTCCCGGACCAGGTAGCGGGCCTGGCAGTGGGGGATGGTGCGGGTGCGGATCAGGCCGGCATCGGCGAGCTTCCGGACGGCCTTCGGCGGCACACCGCCGAGGAGCCGCGCGGCCGTCGTGCCGTTGACGTACTCCCCGAGGGTCGTGACCAGGGACATGGATTCGAGGCTCCGGCGACCGGGAAGGAGGAAAGGCGCGAAAAGGCGCCCTCACTCCCTATTGTGCAGAGGCGCTCAATCCCGACCGCGGGGGGCGGATGGAAATCCATTCTTCGACACGGTTTTGAAAATTTTTTCGACGCTCAACCCCCAGGGCCGGGGTACACTGGAACCCCGATGATGCCCCGACGTCGAGGCATCGGCTCGGAGTCGAGCGACCATCATGCGATTCGCCACCGGGGCGGGCGAGGCCGCCTCCTTCAAGCCCGCCGAGCGCCGCCGCCTCCTCACCAGGACTCAGGCCCGCGCCGCCCGCCAGATCCTCTGGCTCGACGCGTTCGAGCTGGGCCTGCCCGACCCGAGGACGCGGCGGCTGCGGCCCCGGACCGTCCCCGAGATCGCCGAGCTGTTTGCGGTGTGCCCGAACACCGTCCGCAACGGGATCGCCGCCGCCCGGCGGCTCCGGGAGGCGATCCGCGCCGCGGAGGATGGATGGGGATGAGGGATCGACGAAGCCCCAGGGCCGCGCGCGACCGGACGATCCACGCGATGATCGCGGCCGGCGCCGCCGAACCGCCGGATCGCCAAGCTGGTCAAACTGTCCCCGGCGCAGGTGCGTCGCATCCGCGCCGCCGGCCCCGAGGCCATCCCGCCGCTGGCCGCGCTGACGGACCGCGAGAGGCACGGGCTGCGCCGCTCCGTCGAGCGGGGCGCCCTGGACGTCTCCGGCACCCCCCAGGAGAAGGAGGAGGCCCGTCGGTGGATTGCCGCGGGCTGCCCGGCACGGCCCGCCCGACAACAGCAAACCGACCCCACCGTGCTCGATCACGTCGCCGCACAACAGTCGGCGCGACGCTGAGCCGATCCTGTTCAGGGCCGACGACGTCGCCGGCCAGACATACACACACCGTCCCGATTTTGCGTGTCGCGGACCGGCCCCGATTACGGTCCCCCCCTGGACACCCCCATGTCCGAACTCGTGCGATTCGACCCGCCCCGCCCCGGGCCGGGCCGATCAATCGTCGCAATCGTCCCATGCGAAGCATAAGAGTCGGCCGATCGAACAACCGGACTCGGAACCGGACACCGCGTGAAATGGGCGGTTGACGGTCGAATCGGGAACAGGCGGGAGAAGGGCGTGATTCCGCAACCATATTCCATTCAACGAGTTACGATATCACCCGATCGTCTGAACAGGATATGTGCGGGTTGGCCTACATCCCCTCATTGCGAGTCCTGAAGGAGGGGGGTTACGAAGGGGCCACGTCCATGATCGCCTACGGCCAGCCGACGATCTGGGGGGAGAAGATCGAGGAGGATATCATCGCGGCCGTCCGGCGTCTGACCCCCCGTCAACCGGGATCGAGGCCGGACAGATAACGCAGGCCGAGCCCTTCGAAACCGGCGACGGCCCGGCCGCTGCGATGCCGGCCGGGCGAGTCGTCACGGGCGACCTAGCCGATGAAGTCGATCGTCACCTCGTCCGAGGCGAGCGAGACCGACGTCAGGGGCTTCCCGCTCGTATTGACCAGGTTGACGATGTTGCCATTCTGCGGGTTCCCGACGGTCGAGCCGCTGCACCCGAATGCCGAGGTGAAGTTGACGGGGGTGAACTTGGGGATGGACGACGTCGGCTCGCCGCCGTCGGGCGCCTCCATGATCCACTCCATCGTGCTGCCGTTGAAATTCGCCCCCGTAGGGGGCATCAACGTGATCGAGAAGTGCTGGCCCGTGATGTCGTTGGCGAAGTAGATCGCCCCGGCCGTCTTGCTGACGTACTGCACCGAGCAGTAGACCGTCTGTCCCGGGCTGACCGGGAAATTGGGGATGTTCGCCTGGAAGATGTACGGGTAGGCCTGCAGCTCTTGCTGCGTGTACGGGCCCGGCACGAACCACTCGTACCAGGCGACGTAGGACGCCTGCCCGGCGGAGTTCACCTTCTGCTGGACCCCGGCCTGCAGGACGTCGTTGGAGATGAAGAACCCGTCGATGCCGAGCCAGGAGGAGGAATTCCAGCCCCCTTCCGTGCCCTGCGGCTCGGTCGGCTTGCTCACCGTCGGGACGGCCCATTGGCCGAGCACGGTGGTCCAGGGCCCCCCCTCGAGGGCGCATCCGCTCCAGGCGGTCGAAGTGTAGTTGGCGTCGGTCTTCTTCAGATTCTTCAGCACGTGGGTCTTCCCGGGCTGGGGCTCGATGTGCGGCGTGATGCGATCCTTGCTCTCCCAGCGCCGCCCGAACACCTTCTCCCAGGCGGCCGCCATGCTCGGGGGGTCGCCCGCCCGAGGCTTCCGCCAGAGCAATCCGTGCCGGGTCAGTTCCTCCTGGCTGGCCGCGTTGGGGTCCAGGTCATCGGGGGGGGCCGGCGTGGTGAACGCGCCCGGGATGTTCGTCGGGATCAGCGGGTAGGGGACCTTCCTGACGAACGCTTCTTCATCCAGGACGGGACGTTTCGTCGTGGTGCTCATCGCGCTTCGATTCCTCGGACCCGCACGGGGGACGGCGCCGGCCGGGAGCGGGTCGACGCCCGGCCGGCGACTTGGAGGGGAATCGGTCACGAGCGGCCCTGGCGAATGGGCCATCGTGCGTCGCCATCTGCGGCGACGACCAAGGTCGGCCCGGGCGCCAGCATGGCGGCCCGAGCGGACGATGTCCTCTCACCCTGAGAGGGCCTCATCTCCCGCGTTCTTTAACCTATATCCTTCACTGAAAAACGTCACGAATTCAGGTATTTTGATCCGGCGGCGTCCCGGCCATCCCGTCAACCGGCCGGGATAGACCCCTTGCGGATCACATCCCGAGGGCCGGGCCGCCGAGGTGGCCTGTGGCCGGCGCAGCACGCCCCTAGGGACGGCATCGACGAACTGCCGGGGCCTCGACCGTCCGGCTCCTACCCGGCCTGACCGATGGCGGCCGTCGGCCTCGTCAGGGCCCCGGAGGCCAGGACGACCACCACCGCCAGGGCGCACAGGCCCGCCGAGAGGCCCATGACGAACGGCACGCCCCGGCCCAGCGCCAGCCGCCCGGTCCAGAGCGACCCGAGCGGGACCGACCCGGAGAAGACGATCATCCAGACCCCCATGACCCGGCCGCGGAGGTGGTCGGGGACGGCCGTCTGGATCAAAGTCTGGGTCGCCGAATAGAAGATGACCGCGCCGACGCCGACGCCGAACAGGCAGGCCGCCGCCGTCGCCAGGCGCGCCCCGGGAGGTCCGACCATCGCGGGCAGACAGGCGGCGCCGCCGAGCGAGGCGGCGAAGACGGCCATCCCGGCCACGACGAGCCACTCCTTGCGCCTCAGGCCCCCCAAGGACGCCAGGGCCAGGGCGCCGCAGGTCGCCCCGATCCCGCTGCTCGACAGCAGGACGCTGTAGCCCCGCACGCCGGTCAGGACGACCCGCCGCGCATAAGCCGGGATCATCGCGTCGTAGCCCATGCCGACCACGCCGAAGAAGCCCATGAGCAGGAACAGGGCCGCGACCCGACGGTCGTGTCGGAGGTAGGCCAGCCCGCCGAGCAGCCCGCGCGACCCCGCGGCCCCCTTCGGGCCGCGGCGGTGCGGCAGGCGGATCGTCAGCAAAGCCGCGATCGCCGCCAGGTAGCTCACCCCGTTCAGCGCGAAGCAGGCCGTTGCACCGAACTTCGACAGGCAGGCCCCCGCCAGCGCCGGCCCGATCACCCGCGAGGCGTTGAACAGCCCGGTGTTCAGCGCGATCGCGTTCATCAGCGCGGGACGCCCCACCACGTCGTAGAGGAAGACCTGCCGGCTGGGCATCTCGAACGTCACGCAGACCCGCGTCAAAGCCAGGATCGCCGCCATCTGCCAGATCTGCTCGACCCCCAGCCCGACCAGCGCCGCCAGGGCGAAGGCCAGGAGCATCTGGCCGACCTGCATCAGCAGGATCATCCCCCGCGGCGCCACCCGGTCGGCCAGCGCCCCCGCCACCAGGCCGACGAGCATCCCGGGCATCACCCCGGCCGCCTCGATGACGCCGTTCATGAACACCGATCCCGTCTTGTCGAAGACGATCCACCGGACGGCCGCCGTCTGGAGCCAGGTGCCGATCAGGCTGACCCCCTGGCCGATGTAGTAGCGGCGGTAGTCGGGGTTCTCCAGCGCGGCGAAGGTCCGCGTTCGGACGCGGGCATCGTCAGAGGCGAGCGTGTCGGTCATGACGAGGCCGCCCGCTCCGGGATCGGGACCGTCGGCGGCTGGACGCCGACCCTCGCCAGGGCCGCGAAGACCCCGAGCGCCGCCAGGAAGGCGAAGACGGACGCCGGCTGGAACCGCTCCAGGGCGGACCAGCCCCGGGCGCCGGCGACCAGGGGGACCAGGCCGACGGCCAGCCCGGCGGCCCACGCGACCAACCCCGACGGGTTGACCCCCCGCCTCGGCCCGGGCCAGTCGCCCCGGTTCGCCAGGTAGTCCCCGGCGATCGCGCCGGCCATCGGGGCGATCGTCGCGCCCATCAGGGTGAAGATCGCCTCCAGGCGCAGGCCCAGCCCGGTGGCGATCAGGGGGTAGGCCGCCGCCGTGCCCAGCAGGGTCCACCGAATCCGGGACAGCCCGGACCAGGCCGACGCGAAGCGATGGCCGTAGACGTGCGCCGCGAAGCAGGCCGGCGCGAGCGACGCGAGGCCGAAGACGAGGAACATCGCGCCCGCCAGGTTGCCGCCGACGCCCCGCAGCAGGGCCCCCCGGAAGCGGAAATCGCCGGGGCCGGGCGACGTCGCCGGCCCCGCGGCCTGCCGGCCGACGACCCTCCGGCTCGACGTCGCCGGGCCCCCGGGGCCGGCCGGGTGCGCCGGGCCCGCGACGGCGGGCCCGCGCCCGTCGGCCCCGTCGCGACCGTCGTGGGGGAGGTCCGTCCCAGGGACCCGGCCACGGCCAGCAGCGCCAGCGTCGCCACGACCCACGACGCGAACGCCACGCCCACCCAGCCGCCGAGCTTGACGTCGCGCGGCTCGCGCGCGACCGTCCCCCAGTCGGCCGCGCGGACGCCCGCGGTCGCGAAGAAGCCGAAGACCATCTGGACCATCAGCGCCACGGCCATCGGCCCGGCGTTGCGCCCGGCTCCGCCGCGGAGGGGTCGATCCCCGTCGGGCGGAAGTCGGGGAGACCCTGGAGCGTCAGCACCACCGCCAGGCCGAGCAGCGCCGCCGGGATCACCGAGACGACGTTCATCAAGGCCGCGATGATCCGCATCAGGTAGTGGCCCGTCAGCGCCGTGGCGACGCTCCAGGCCAGCGCCGTCACCAGGAACGGAGGGGACTCCAGCCGGAGCCCGCCCAGGACGATCGGCCGCAAATGCCGGGGGTCGAGCAGGCGGCAGGTGACGAACCCCTGGAACGTCCAGTCCACCGCGTAATCGACCGCCACGGCGAACCAGACGACGTGCGCCAGGCCGAGCACGACGCCCGTCATCCAGGTCGATCCCCGCGCACCGAAGGTGCTCGACGCCAGGACCGCCAGCGGGCGGCCGGTCCGGAAGCCCCACATGGCCGGGGCGTAGTACAGGAGCCGGTAGCAGAGCAGCCCGGCCACCGCCGCCCCGACCACCGACCAGCCGAGGCCGCCGATCGCGAGGGCCCGCCCGGCGATCCGGTCGAAGTAGACGACCCAGAGGAACAGCCCGATGTAGCCGGGCGCGATGGTCGTCTGCCACCCCTTGCGCTCGAGGGGCGGGCCGAGCAGGGCGTCGCGGAGCGCCGGCGGGAGGTCGGGGCGGTCGGACATGAAGCGGATCGAGTCTCGGGCGGGGACAGACCGTCGGCCGGGGCCGCGCCCGCCGATTCGGCGCCCCCCGAGGTACATTATCGTGAACTCGGGGGGCTTCGTCCCCTCATTCCGCGCCGGATGGCGATTTTCCCGGCGTTGCGGCCCTTGCCGGCCCCGGCTCAGTATTCGGCCGGCCCGGCGGTGCCGCCCGCCATCAGCAGCGCCTCCTCGTGCTTGCTGATCAGCACCTGCGGGCGATAGCCCCCCTGGGTCCGGAAGTAGAGGATCATGCCGAGGTAGAGCAAGGCGAGGACGGCCGGCACGCCGGCCGTGATCCTCAGGGCCATCCGGCCCCCGAAGAGGCTCGCGTCCGTCACCAGCTTCTTGTCGGCCGCGGCGGTCGCCCTGGCGGCCTCCCACCAGTCGACGAGCTTCTGCTGGTTGGCGATCGCCTCGGGGGTCGCCTGGGACTCCGGTTTCTTGAGGATCTCCAGCGATCGGATCGCCTCCTTGCCGTTGTCTTCGAGCACCCCGACCTTGGCGCCGTCGAGGCCGTAGGTCTGGAAGACCAGGAACTCGTTCGGGGTCGGCGCCTTGTAGCGCTCATAGACGGCGGGGTCGGTCCTCTTCAGCGCGTGCGAGGCGTAGTAGTCCTGCTCGAAGCCGATCCCCGGCCCGCCGAGGAGGCCGGCCGAGAGCATCCCGACGCCTCCGATGGCGCCGATGGTGATGGCGCCGCCGCGGGGGAACTGCTCCGAGGCGACGGCGAGCATCGTCGGCCAGAGGAACGTCTTGCCGCAGGCGTAGATGGTCGCGGCCAGGACGCAGAACGCGACCGTCGTCGCGTTGCCCAGCAGCGTCAGCCCGGTGGCGCCGAGGATGCCGCTGGCGAACAGCAGGCCCAGAGGCGACGTCCGCTCGACGATCGGCCCGGCGAAGAAGCGGAGCGCGAACATCAGGCTCGACGTGTAGACGAACAGCATCAGGCCCCTCTGCTTCGAGGCCATGATCGCGCCGGTGATCTTGCCGATCCAGGAGTCGGTCCCGAGCTCGACGTAGCCGACCAGCGCGTGGCACAGCAGCAGCACCGCCAGCAGGACCGGGCCGAGGTGGAAGCCGGTCGCATACGAGAAGACGAGCCACAGCCCCGCGGCCAGCGCCACCGACGCGGCCGTCGGCAGCTTCAGGTCGCTGTGGAAGAACAGGCCCAGCAGGATGCAGATGATCGCCCCGCCGAGCATCCCGAGCTCGCGGAGCATGTTCCGGTACGAGACGCCCTGCTGGCTCGCCTCCGACTTGGGGAAGCGCTGGCCGAGCATCATCAGGCCGTAGAGGGCCACCGGCACGAGGAAGAAGGAGATCTGGTACTGCCAGGGGAGCGCCTTGGCCAGCGGCTTCCAGCCGAAGATGCTCTCGCCGGTGAAGGCGATCGAGAGCAGGCCCCCCACGATCAGGCCGCCCGGCCAGCCGGCGTGGAGGATGTTCAGGTAGTGCGTCCTCTTGCTCGGGAACAGCGTGGCCACCAGCGGGTTGACGACCGCCTCGGCGATCCCGTTGCCGACGGCGAAGAGGAACATCCCCCAGAACAGGCACTGGAACGCCGCCGGCTTGCCCCCCGAGGCATACGCCGCGCCCGTGGCGAGCGTCAGCGCGGCCGACGCCAGGTGCATGGCGAACGCGGTCACCATCAGGACGCCGTAGCCGATCTTGTCGGCGATCAGCGCGCTGGCCAGGATGATGATGCCGAAGCCGGTCAGGCCGCCGCCGGTGATCGCCCCGAGCTCGGTCTGGGTGAAGCCGTACTGCTCGGCCCATTGCCCGAGGATGCCCGCGCGGATCGAGAACCCGACCCCGGAGGCCATGATGGCCATGAATCCCGCCCAGAGCAGGCGGTAGGCGTTGGGTGCGGCCACGTCATCGGACTTCATGAACGACCTCGTTCGCCGGGAGGGGGATGCCCAGGGCTGGACGATTCTTCATACCCGACCGCCAGGGCCGTCGCAATGGGGCACCCGGGTTCTGGGCAGGATGCGCGGGGCAGGGCGCCGCACCTTCCAATGGGACGCGGCTGGCCACCGATCCCATCCGCGCTCATCCGCCCGATCCGCGTCCCATTGTCCTTATGATCCAGCCATGCGAAGACCACCCTACAACCGCAACTGCTGCGCGATGATGTTGCGCTGGATCTCGCTGGTCCCCGAGTAGATGGTGCTGCCGATGCTGTCGCGGAGGTCGCGCTCGATGCCGGTCTCGGCCACGAAGCCGGAGGCGCCGAAGAGCTGCACGGCGTCGAGGCTGCTCTGCACGAAGCACTCCGAGACGTACAGCTTGGCCATCGCCGCCTCGAGGGTCGCGTCCCGGCCCTGCTCCTTGAGCCAGCCGATCTTGTAGACCAGAGGGCGGCACGTCTCCAGGCGGAGCTTCATGTCGACGATCTTGTGCGCGACCGCCTGGAACTTGCCGATCGGCTTGCCGAACTGCTTGCGGCGTCGGGCGTGCTCGATGCACCGCTCCAGTTGCCTCCGCATGGTACCGAGGGTGCCCGCGAGGATCGCGCCCCGCTCCCACTCCATCGAGCAGTTGAAGACCTCGGCGCCGCGGCCCTCGCGGCCGAGCAGGCTCGCGGCCGGGACCTCGCACTCCTCCAGCGCCAGCTCGCCCATCGGCACCGTGCGGACGCCCATCTTGCGGATCTCGCGGACGACCCGGAAGCCGGGCGTGCCCTTCGGCACGAGGAAGGCGCTGATCCCGAGGACCCCCCTGGCCGGGTCGGTCGTCGCGTAGCAGACGAACAGGTCGGCGACCGGCCCGCTCGTGACCCAGGTCTTGCGGCCGTTGAGGACCCAGCGGTCTCCCCGACGCTCGGCGAGGGTCCGCATGGCGAAGATGTCGGAGCCGGCCTCGACCTCGCTGGCGCCGTTGGCCCCGACGAGGCTGCCGTCGCACAGCCCCGGCAGGAACCGCCGCTTCTGCTCCTCGCTGCCGTAGCGGAGGATCGGGATCGAGTTGGTCCACATCGAGGCGTTGATGGCGAAGATCAGGCCGTTGTCGGGGCAGCCGTAGCCGAGCCCCTCCATCGCGGCGATCGTGGCGGGCAGCCCCAGGCCCTTGCCCCCGTACTCGACCGGCACCGGCAGCCCCTGGATGCCGAACCGGGCGCACCGCCGCCACCCCTCGCGCCAGAACTCCCGCCTCTCGTCGCGGTCGAGCAGGTCGTCGACCAGCTCCTCCCGGGCGAACCGGACGGCCGCGTCGTGCCAGGTCTGCTGCTCCCCGCTCAGGGCGAAGTCCATGCGTCTCGCCTCCCTGCCGAGTGCCCCTCGGGCCATCCCTCCGCGCGCCCGAACTCTACCGCGACCCTCCCGCCCGGTAAACACGGCCCACCCCCACCGCGGGCGTCGCCGAGCGTTTCGGTTCGTTCGGCGCGACGACCCTCGTGTGCGCGGGAGATTACCCAGGATGCCATTGGCTTCGTTTCGCTCGCACCGTGATCGGCGGTCGGTGGCCCGTGATCAGGAGAAATGAGAATCTTACCCAGATCACCATTGGCTTCGTTTCGTCGCGGGCCGTGGTCGGTGGCTCGTGACTGGTAGTATGAAAAGGCAACCTTACCCAGAGTGCCGTTGGCTTCGTTTCGTGGCGAGGTTTCGGTTCGTTCGGCAATTTGCCCAGAGTTCCATTGGCTTCGTTTCGTCACCGCCATTCGCGCCTCGATCGGCCGCATCGTGGGCATGGTTCCTCGCACGGTTCCACGTCGAAAATCTTGGCATAATATGAATTTAGGGATGAATGACCATCCCGTTGGCTTCGTTTCGGGAAATGCGCGCCCTCGCCACTCGGGACGCTCCAGGCACGACATGCGAGTCCCTGCGGACCGGATGCACGCGAGCGGGACGGTCCCCCGAGGTAACATCCCAGCTTGCCATTGGCTTCGTTTCGCATCCTCGCGTTGGGTTCGTTCGGCGCCCGCTCCGGACTCGCTCGGGAGACGACCCAGATTGCCATTGGCTTCGTTTCGTTTCCGGAGTGCCGAGACGACAGCGACCCGTGCCGAGAGGAGGCCCAAGGCTTGCCCAGATTGCCATCGGGTTCATTTCGCACTCGGACGCATTTCGAGGCCGTTCGCCGCGCGAGACGCCGGGACGAGGCGCCGTTTCGTTCGTCCGCCCCGACTTGCCACGGACCCACGAGGCACGACATGACATAAGGATTATCGTGGATCGTCGCCCCGACGTCCTCCCAAAATCGGGGCGCCCCTCCCCGTGCGGACCTGGGAGGCGCGCCGACGGCGACCGCGGAGGGCGTGATGATCCGCCGTCGTCGCCGGTGGGTCGTCCGGAGCGGTCCTGAACGTCACCGCAGGCGGCTGCCGTCGAACTCGAAGCGAAAGGGGCGGCCGTCCAGCGTGCCGGTCAGGACGCACTGGCGACCATCCATCGCGTAGGGGCCGACCTGGGTCGCGAGGCGGGAGGGGCTCGGGGCTCCCCCTTGCGGGGGGTCGGGGTGAGCGGGACGGCCTGCACGTTGGCGCCATCCTTGAGCTCGACCTTGACGTCGGAGGGGAGCGGGGAGAGTGGCGAGGTCCGTGTCGGGCCCGGAGAAATAGGCGACGACCGCCGTGTTGTTCGCACGCCGGCCGCGGCCCCCCTCGTTGACGACCTCGACGAAGGCACTCTCCCGCGGGAAGGTGAACGTCAGGCCGTCGTGCGGTCCCGGGAAGATCTGGGGTGCGACGGGCGACGAGGCCCCTTGTTCGCCGCACCCGGCGATGGCGGACCCGATCGCGAGAAGACTCGGGAGGAACACGCGGCACGCCCTCGGCCGGCTCGCGCGAGGGGAGCCGGCGGGGGCGGGACGAGGCCCCGACATCGTCCCACCGCCCGAGGTGTCGTCGGCCGACCCGTCCGTGGTCGCATCAGAAGTTGTCACTGCTGATCACCTCGCCCCCATTGATCGACCCCAGCGCCTGGTAGACGCCGACATAGGCCCCCGGCGCGACCGTATAGACGTAATTCGCGTAAGTGACCCCGGGAGGATGCGGGGGGTTGGTGCTCGACGTGCCCGGGAGGAGCTGCCAGGAGTTGATCGCGTTCTTGATGAACCGGACCGAGCCGTCGCAGAAGGAGAAGTTGACGCCCCCGGGGTGCAGGCTCGACGCGATATTGTCCCAGAACCCCGGCAGGTTCGCGAAGTTGAAGTTGTTCGGCGGGCAATAGGACGAGACCAGCGTGTCGGAATAGTAGCCCGAGTTCCACATCTCCTCATTATTGGCGAAGGACCCATCGAGCTTGTTGACGAGGGCGTGTGAATGCTCGCCGAAGAGGAACGAGTTGCTCGTGCCGTCGGTGATCGCGGCCGGGGAGATGGTCCCTTCGGGGATGATCGCGCCGTTCAGTTGGGTGAACTCGCGCGTGTCGAAGCCCAGGTTGGCTGCGTAGCGGCCGGCGTAGTAGCCCTCGCTCCCGGCGTAGCTCGAATACTGCTGGAACCAGGAGCCGGGCGGGACGGCATTGTAGTGCATGGCCGTCGTGAGCGGCTGCGGCGCCCAGGGGTCGCTCGGGCAGAGCAGGGTGCTGATGCCGATCGCGCCGGCGGTGACGTTGGCGGGATACTTGTAGGAGAGCGAGAAGTTGAATGCGTTCGACGCGGCCGACTGCTCCACGAAGGGGAGGAGCCGCACGAAGCAGCTGTAATTCTCCTCATATGCGGGAGTCTTTGCGCCGCCGTTGTACATCGTGTACGACGCGGCCGGGAGACAGCCGTGATTCGAGACGTAGTTCTGGGCGGCCAGGCCGAGCTGCTTGAGGTTGTTGACGCACTGGGCCCGCCGCGCCGCCTCGCGCGCCATCTGGACGGCCGGCAGCAGCAGCGCGATCAGGACGGCGATGATCGCGATGACGACCAGCAGTTCGATCAGCGTGAAGCCTCGGCGGGGCGGCCTGCGAGCGGGGCGCATGGGCAGACTCCTCGGTTGATGGGACGGGGCAAGGAAGAGGGACGTTGCTGCAAGGGCTGCGTCGGCGGGGAGGCCGACGCGAACGCCCTCGGCGAAGATGGTCCTGGATTCCGTCAAGGCGAGATCATACTACACAAGACCGAATCTGCCAAGACTGAAGGTCGCGTGAATTGCCGGTCGAGATCGGATGAACGGCCGCGTCAGGGGAGGGTCGAGTAGATGACGATGTTGGCGGCGATCTTCAGGGCGCCGTCGGTCGTGTAGCCCTTGCAGTCGAGCCCCTGGTGCCGCTCCAGGCGCAGCCGATGTCGTACTTCGAGTAGATCACCGCCCAGCGGCCGTCGACCTTCACGCCTTCGAGTTGCGGATAATCCCTGCCGCCCCCGGCCGCCTTGCTGTACTGCACGTCCTTCAGGTTGTAGCCGACCTTGTCGGAGTAGAGGCTCGTCGTCGCGCGGGATCGGCTCCAGGCGCTGCCTCGGCAGGAGGTCGGCCACGAACTTGCGGAACGCCGCGTCGAACGCGGCGCTGCCGCACGCCGCGTCGGCGAAGATCGTCCCGCCGCCCGGGTCGATGTGCCGCCGCAGCGCATCGAGGTCCCTCCGCTCGAAGCTCAGCGCGGCGCGGCCGTGGACGTAGATCAACGGGTAGTTGACCAGGTTCGGGTCGCGCGGCGCCAGCGACTTGTGGTTGATCACCACGTGGTACTTCAGCGCGTCGCGCAGCGTGGTCGTCAGGTTGGGGATCGCCAGGGGCGCCACGTTCCAGTCGCCGCCGTGCTGGAGCTTGGCGATGTGCAACGCGCCGCGGCGGGGCGACTCGGCCTTGAAGTCCTTCACCTCGCGCACCGTCAGCTTGTCGGCCGGCAGCTCGCGGCCGGTGGCGTAGTCGACGATGTTCTGGCCGATCCGGCTGGCCAGCACCACCGCGGCGTTGGAGGGGCTGTTCTCCATCTGGTTCCAGTAGCAGGAGAGGTCCTGAGGCGAGTAGATGACCACCGTGCGGCAGCCGTGCTCGATGCCCCACAGCGGGTGCGCGTCGGGGTTCAGCGGGTACTTGGCGCGCCAGACGGCGTGGTCGGGCCCAGCGCGTGGAGCGCGTACTCGGGCTCGGGGAAGACCTTCTCCATCAGGGCGCGGAAGCCGCGGTCGAACGCCTCGCGCCCGCAGCAGGCGTCGGCCAGGATGAAGCCGCCCTGCTCGACATAGTCGCGCAGCAGCCCCCTGCCTGCCTCGTCGAACTCGGGGGCCTCGTGGCCGTTGAAGTAGACGATGGGGGCCTGGAGCAAGTCCTCGACGCCCGCGACCGCGGGGTCGACGACCTGCCAGGTGAGCAGGTGCTTCCAGTCGCGCGAGACCAGGCCGACGAGGTTGCGGGCGTCGTCGGCGTCGTGGTTCCAGTCGTCCTTGGGGAGGTGGCGGAGCTTGTTGACCAGCACCGGCGTGCGCCCCTTGGACAGGAACAGCAGCGCGAAGCTGGTGGCGACCACCGGCGGGTCTTCGCTTTCGAACAGGGCCCCCTTCCAGAATCCCGAGAGCGGGTCCTGGTCGTGGACGAGCTTCTCGGCCCCCTCGCGGTACCAGTCGTGGTCGCCGAAGAACCGCTGGCCGGTGAGCCGGCCGGCGCGCTCCAATCCGTAGAGGTAGTAGTAGCGCCACTGCTGGCCGCGGCCGAAGTTCTCGCCGACGCGGAAGTGCGCCGAGAGCCAGTCGATGCCCGCCTGGAGCCTGGGGTTGACGCCCCCCTTGCCGCAGTTCTGGATCGCCTCGCCGGCCAGGGACTCCTGCCCCTGGAACCGCTTCAGCCCGGTGATGATCAGGCTGGAGACCCCCGCGCACGTCATGCTGCCGGTGGTCGGCTGGCGGTCGTCGGGCTGGTAGCCCCAGCCGCCGTCGGGGCGCTGGCACATCTCCCAGTAGCGCCGCGACAGGGCCCAGACCTCGGGCTTGACCGGGATGTTCGCCTCGCTGGCGGCGTTCAGGCCGAGCAGGGCATATTGCGTGTTCGAGTTGTCCCCCTGGCGGTTCTTGAACGCCGAGTAGGTCCACGACCCGGGCCAGGGGAAGCGGTCGTTCGGCTTGAGCTGCGCGTCCTCCAGCCAGCGGACGTTGGCGGCGATCTTCAACTGGTCGCGGTCGGGCTGGGCGGCGGCGAAGACCATCGTCTGGAGCGAGACGGAGTAGACGCTCTTGAGATCCTCGGGGCCGAAGTTGCGCAGGTAGTCGACGGCGCGGGCGATGGTCGGCGAGCCGACCGGCTCCCCGGCGGTGATCAGGGCCAGGGTGATCAGCGCGGTGGTGCCGCGGTTGGCCTCGATGTCGATCTCCGGCCAGGAGCCGTCGGCCCTCTGCTGGAGCTTGAGGAAGCGCACCCCCTCGCGGATGGCGCGCTCGACCTCCTCGCGGGTCACGCCGGCCCTCGCCGGGACCGTCCCCGTCGTCAGGCACAGGACGGCGAGGCCCAGGCACGCGATCACGAGCCGCCGAGGGCGAGTCATGGCCTTCTTCCTCCCTGGATGGGGGACGTCACGAGGTGCTCAACGACAATTCTATCATGACGCGACGCATCGCGAAGCGACAACCCGGCCGGGACGAAGGTTTTCGGAGTGGGGGCGCGTCGACGGGGAGGGATCGGCGACCGTCGGTCATCGCCTCGGCGGCGGGCCCGGCTCGCTCGCCAGGGGGACCGCCGCGACTGGTGCCCGGCCCCCCGCCGCCGACGCCCGGACGACCGGGTCGCCCATCGGGCCCTCGAAGGCGATCGGGACGATCCGCATCTCCCAGTGAGGCCCGCCCTCCGGGTGGCTCAGATAGGCCAGCACGAGTGCGCCGTCGGGGGGGGTCGCCATGCCCGGCTGTGCCAGCGGCCCACCGCCTGCGCCCCGAGCTTGCGGCAATCGCCGGTCGCCGGGTCGAGGAACCGAGGCGCGGGGTGGTGGTCGAGGAAGAAATGGCCGTTCAGGCCGGCCCAGGTCGTGCCCGCCATGATCCGATAGCGGCTCGGCGGGGGCGCGAGCTGGGAGACCGTGATCGCGGTGGCGCCGGAGACGAGGCCCAGGGCGAGCAGCCGTCCGAATGGGCAGGCATGCCCCGTTCCGCGATGGAGGGGCGCGGGCCCGGGGCCGAGGCCGGGCGGGCAACGATCCACGTGCTTGAATCGGACGCTCCGGGGGCACTACAATGAAGGGGTCATGGTCCCGTCGGTGGCCCTGAGGGTGGAGACGGCCTCCGCTCGGCGCTGATCCCGTCTCTGCCCCGTGGCGGCCCGTCTCCCCGCGGGGTCGGCGGTCGCCCTCCCTCCAGGGTCGAACACACGCATGTCCAACGCCGGCGACCGGATCACCCAGCTCCTCGACGAGTTCCGCCACTCTCGCGACGTGATGGTCGGCGAGCTGAGCAAGGTCGTCATCGGCCAGCGCGAGGTGATCGAGCAGATCCTGGCGGCGATCTTCACCCGCGGGCACGTCCTGCTGGTCGGCGTCCCCGGCCTGGCCAAGACGCTGATGGTCAGCTCGATCGCGCGGATCCTCGACGTCGGATTCAAGCGGATCCAGTTCACGCCCGACCTGATGCCCTCGGACATCACCGGGACCAACGTCCTGGAGGAGCCCGAGGCGGGCCGCCGGTCGTTCCGGTTCGTCCCCGGCCCGATCTTCTCGAACATCGTCCTCGCCGACGAGATCAACCGCACCCCCCCCAAGACGCAGGCGGCGCTGTTGCAGGCGATGCAGGAGCGCGAGGTCAGCGTCGGCCAGGAGACGCTCCACCTGCCCGACCCGTTCTTCGTGATCGCCACCCAGAACCCGATCGAGCAGGAGGGGACGTACCCGCTGCCCGAGGCGCAGCTCGACCGCTTCATGTTCGACATCCGGGTCGGCTACCCGAGCCTCGATGAAGAGAAGAAGATCCTGTCGGCGACGACCAAGGGGGACCAGCCCGACCTGAAGAAGGTGCTCTCGGGCAAGGCGATCGTCAACCTCCAGAAGCTGGTCACGTCGATCCCGGTCTCCGAATACACGGTCGATTACGTGACGCGGCTGGTCCGCGCGACCCGCCCGGCGGACGAGAAGTCGCCCCAGTTCATCCGCGACCTGATCGACTGGGGCGCCGGGCCGCGCGCCGGCCAGAGCCTGATCATGGGGGGCAAGGCGATGGCCGCGATGGACGGCCGGTTCAGCGTCTCGCTCGACGACATCCGCCGCGTCGCGATCCCCGTCCTGCGGCACCGGATCAGCACCAACTTCCAGGCGCAGGCCGAGGGCCAGAGCAACGAGAGCCTGATCCGCCGCCTCCTGTCCGAGGTCCGCGAGCCCGAGGTGCCCAAGTACGACCGCCGGGGCGTGGCGAGTTGAGTTGGATGCCGCCCCATCCCCGTATTCGCGAGGCGACACGATGGCGACCCACGAACCCCCGAGGAAGCGCCCGCTGACCCTCGGCCCGCGCGACGCGGGGCGCCTCGTCTCGGCCGAGGAGTTCGCCAAGGCCGATTACATCGAGCCCTGGAAATACGAGCGCGAGGCCGGGAGGCTGGTCGTCATGTCCCCCGATGGGCAGAAGCATTTCAAGGGTTCCGATCCCTGGTGGAGGAATCTCTTCCGCTACATGTTCGACCATCCCGAGGTCGTCGAATCCGTCATCCCGAATGCCTGGGTCCGGGTCGACGACGGCACCGACCGGATCGGCGACATCGGCGTCTTCCTGGTTGCGGACGGGCCCGTGCCGGAGATCCCCGACCGCGTGCCCGACCTCATGTTCGAGGTCGTCAGCCCCGGCCGCAAGTCGCGGGAGCGCGACTACGTCAAGAAGCGCGACGAATACCATCGGCTCGGCGTCCGCGAGTACGTCGTCAGCGACCGGACGGCCAGGCCCCGGAAGGTGACCGTCTTCACCCGGGCCCCCGATGGCTACCGGGAGCGGGTCCTGACGGCGGGCGACGTCTACGACAGTCCTCTGCTGCCGGGCCTGGCGATCCCCGTGGCCGAGATCCTGGGCGAGTGAGGGCTTGAGGCCCATCCATCGAGGGGTTGTCCCGTGGCGAGCACGGCCGAAAAATACCTGAAGCCCGAGGTGATCCGCCAGGTGGCGCGGCTCGACCTCCGCGCCAAGTTCATCGTCGAGGGGTTCCTCGCCGGGCTGCACGCCAGCCCGTTCCACGGCTTCTCGGTCGAGTTCTCCGAGCATCGCAAGTACACCGCGGGCGACAACATCGCGGACATCGACTGGAACGTCTACGCCAAGACCGACCGCTTCTACATCAAGAAGTTCCAGGCCGAGACGAACCTGACGGGATACCTCGTCATGGACCTCTCGGGGTCGATGGGCTACACCTACCGCCAGGAGCTCACGAAGTTCGAGTACGGGATCAGCCTGGCCGCGGCGCTGGGCTACCTGATGATCCACCAGCAGGACCCGGTCGGCCTGATTGCCTTCGACCAGCAGGTGCGCCAGAACCTGCCGCCCAAGAGCAAGAGGACGCAGCTCGGCAACATCCTGTCGCTGCTGGCCAGCCTGAAGCCGTCGGGCGAGACGGCGATCGGCAAGAGCCTGCACCAGGTCGCCGGCATGATCCGGCACCGCAGCCTGATCATCCTGTTCAGCGACCTGCTGGGCGATGCCGAGCCGATCCTCCGCGCGCTGCACCGCCTGCGGTTCGCCGGCCACGACGTGATCCTGTTCCACATCCTCGACGAGGCCGAGGCGCTGTTCCCCTTCGAGGGGATGCTCGAGCTCGAGGACAACGAGACCCGCGAGACCCTGCTGGTCGACGCCGAGGGGATCAAGGCCGACTACCTCGAGGAGGTCGCGGCCTTCCAGGCCTCGTACCGCAAGGAATGCCTGGGCGCACGGATCGACTACGTCCCCCTGCACACCGGCATGCCCTTCGACAAGGCGCTGATGAGCTACCTGCTGAGCCGGCAGGCGCGGGGATGAGGGCCGGACCGGGATGCCGATGCCAGATGCCGGATTTCAAATTTGGAAATTCAAATTTTCAATCCTAAATTCGATGCTTGACCGGGTGCCCTGGGCGGGCCGAGGGCGCCGCGGGCGAGCGACCCGGGATTCCATCACCCGATCGGCGATCGGCCGGCGTAGAATGGGGCAGGTCACCTCCGGGGCGAATCGACCATGGACATCTCCCTGCTCCACGCGGGACTGGCGGCCGGGGCGGCGCTGGCGGCCCTGCCGGTCATCCTGCACCTGTTCATGAAGCAGACGCCCCGGCGCGTCATCTTCCCGGCGCTGCGGCTGATCCGCGAGCGCCAGAAGCGGTCGCGGAAGAAGCTGCGGGTCAAGAACTGGCTGCTCCTGCTGGCGCGGATGGCGCTGGTCGCGCTGATGGCGCTGGCGCTGGCGCGGCCCAGCCTGTTCTCGCAGACGTCGCTCGGCGACCGCGAGGTCCCCACGGCGCTCGGGCTGGTCTTCGACACCAGCCTGTCGATGGGCTACAAGGAGAAGGACAAGACCCGCCTCGACGAGGCCAAGGAACGGGCCTACGAGATCCTCAAGAAGATGCCCGACACCAGCCAGGTCTTCGTCGTCGACTCGGCCGAGCCGGGCGCCCCCCCGTGCTGTCGCCCGCCGGGGCGCGCAAGCGGATCGAGGGCCTGGTGCTCCGCCCGGCCAACCGCAAGCTCAACGCCGCGATGGGCCAGGCCTACGCCGCGATCGCCGACAGCGACCGGCCCCGTCACGAGGTCTACGTCCTGACCGACCTGGCGCAGTCGGCGTGGGACCTCGACCACCCGGCCGAGGGGATCGACCGGCTCAAGAAGGTCAAGACGGGCGTGGCCACCTACGTGCTCCGCCTGACCCCCAAGGAGGTCCGCAACGTGTCGGTGGTCGAGGCCTCGCCGTCGGCGAGCGTGGCCACGCAGGGCCAGACCGTCGAGATCCGCGCCCGGATCGTCTCGCGGGGCCCGGCCACGGCGAGGACGGCCGATTTCCTCCTCGACGGCGTCAAGAAGGGGGAGAAGCGCGTCGAGTTCGCCGCCGACGGCGAGGCCGAGGTGCGGTTCGTCACCCCCAAGCTCGACCCCGCCGTCTCGCTCCACCAGGGCGAGGTGCGGGTCACCGGCGCCCCCGACCCCCTGGAGTTCGACGACCGGCGGTATTTCACCTTCAAGGTCCAGCCCGCGGTCAAGGTCCTGGTCGTCTCCGACCTACCCCTCGACGCCGAGTTCATCGCCGACGCGCTCGACCCCAACCCGACCACGCTCCCCCCCGGCACGCCCCGGTCGTTCGAGGTCGATCGGATCAAGGCCAACCAGTTCGCCGACCGGGCCCGCGACACGCTCAAGGACTACGCCTGCGTCTTCCTGAACAACGTCGAGGCGCTTGGCGAGGCCGACTGGGGCCACCTCGGCACCTACCTCCGCGAGGGGGGGGGCGTCGTGATCGGCCTGGGCTACCTCTGCCGCCCCGAGAACTACTCCGGCCCGACCGCCGCGCAGGTCGTCCCGGCCGCGCCCGCGGAGAAGAAGAACCCGAAGGACGAGACGACCTTCGGCAAGGTGGCCGACTTCAACCACCCGCTGTTCGGCCGCTACAGCAAGGAGCTCGACGCCCTGCTCGCGCAGGTGCCGGTGTATCACTACTGGTCGGTCAAGCCGTCGGAAGGGGCGCGGACCCTGCTGTTGTACGCCGACGGCGCCCCCGCGCTGATCGAGCGCTCGTTCAAGGGGCTCCGGACGGGGCGGGCCCTGCTCTGGACCACGCCCCTATCGCGGCGGTCCGAGCGCGAGCAGGAGGGGGCCTGGAACGAGTTCCCGCTGACGATCGGCAACAACTGGTCGTTCTTCTACCTGGTCAACCAGACCGTCTCGTACATGGCCGGCACCTCGGCCGAGCAGCTCAACTACGAAGCCGGCCAGGACGTCGTCCTGCCGATCGACCCGACCCGCCGGTTCAAGAACTACATCGTCCACAGCGCCGACGGCAAGACGACCGACCGGCTCACCCCGCCGGTCACCAGCGACTCGCTGGTGATCGTCTCGCCGCAGCCCTCGGGCCAGTGGACGGTGACGGCCTCGGAGGAGACGGGCAAGGCGCAGACGCTCGGCTTCAGCATCAACCCGCCGCTGTCGGAGACGCAGTTCAAGCCGATGGGCAAGGAGCACCTGGCCGCGATCTTCGGCCCGGCCAAGTTCGCCCTGGCCGACGACACGCAGAGCCTGGAGCGCATCACCAAGATCGCGCGGCTCGGGCACGAGATGTTCCCCTGGCTGATGGCGCTGATCCTCGTGCTGGTGACGGCCGAGAATTTCCTGGCCAACCGCTTCTACCGCGAGAACCCCGGTCGGACGGCGGTCGGCATCCCGTCGTGACGTGAGGCGAGGCGAGGCGGAGCGAACCCCGACCCGCTCGGGTCGTCGGCGAGAGGTCCGGAGGTGGCCGCGATGAGCGTGAGCTTCAGCCCGATCGGCCCGTGGCCCGTCGTCGCGGTGGCGGCGCTGGCGGTGATGGTCCTGACCGTCTGGGCGTATCGGCAGCGGCTCCGCGGCACCTCGGGCCGGTGGCGCTGGGCCGCGCTGGGGCTGCGGCTGGCGGCGGTCCTGCTCTGCCTCCTGGCGGCGCTGCGGCCGTCGGTGGTCATCCAGGAGAAGAAGAAGCAGCCGGCCACGATCGTCTTCCTGATCGACGGCTCGTCGAGCATGCAGCTCAACGACGAGGTCAACGGCCAGACGCGGTGGTCGGTCGCGCTGAAGACGCTCAACGAGTCGCGCGACGTGGCGCAGGCGCTCGGGCCCGACCTCGAAGTCAGGACGTATCGGTTCGACTCCGCGCTGGCCGAGCAGAAGCCCGACGACGCCTACGACCCCTCGGGTCGCGAGACCGCGCTGGGGACGGGGATGACGGAGGCGATGCGCCGCCAGCAGGGGATGCGGGTGGCCAGCCTCGTCGTCCTCTCCGACGGCGCCAACAACGCCGGCCGCGCCCCGCTGGAGGAGGCGCGCCGGCTGCGGAGCCAGCAGGTGCCGGTCGTCACCGTCGGCTTCGGGTCCGAGAACGCCGGCCCCGCCTCGAAGGACATCGCCTTCCGGAGCGTCGTCGCCGGGCCGACCGTCTTCGTCAAGAACCAGCTCCAGGTGCGCGGGATGCTCGGCGTCCGCGGGTTCCCCAACGAGCCGATCGAGGTCCAGATGTTCGTCGAGGGGCAGGACGACCCGGTCGCCACCAAGACGGTCAAGGCCCGCGACGGGGTCGAGGAGGTCCCCATCACCGGCCTGAAGTACATCCCCCAGGCCGCGGGCGAGAAGAAGATCACGCTCAAGGCGAAGCCGAAGGAAGGGGAGCTGGTCCGCACCAACAACGTGTACAGCACGTTCGTGACGGTCCTCCAGGGGGGCCTGAACGTCCTCTACCTCCAGGGCCCGAACTTCACCTGGGAGTACCGCTACCTGATGCGGGCGATCGCCTCGTCGCCCGACATCCAGGCCGACCTGAAGGTACTCCGCAAGCCGGCGGAGGGGGACCGCTCCGAGATCGACAACGCCGAGTTCGCGCCGGGCAAGTATGACGTCTACATCCTCGGCGACCTGCCCGCCGACCATCTGACGCGGACCCAGCAGCGGCTGCTGGCGGCGGCCGTCGACAAGGGGGCGGGGCTGATCATGCTCGGGGGCCGCTCCAGCTTCGGCGCGGGGGGTTGGGCCGGCACCGAAATCGCCCGCATCCTGCCCGTGACCATCTTCCCCGGCGACGGCCAGTTCGAGCCCGAGGGGGGCCTGCGGTTCGTCCCCAACGCGCAGGGCCTGGAGAATTACATCTTCCAGATCGCCCCCACCCGCGCCGAAAGCGCGCGGATCTGGAACTGCGCTGCCGCCGATCTCGGGGACCAATGAGTTTGGCACCCCCAAGCCGAACGCGGTCGTCCTGGCGCAGGCCGCCCCGCCCCGCAAGGTCGCCCTGATGGTCGGCATGGAGACCGGCCAGGGGCGGACGCTCGCCTTCGGCGACGAGACGTGGGTCTGGGCCCGCGCCTCCGACGAGGGCCGCCAGGCGCATCGCAAGTTCTGGAGGCAGGTCATCTTCTGGCTCTCGCACAAGGAGGACAAGGGCGACAACGAGGTCAAGCTCAAGCTCGACGCCCGTCGCATCCCGCTGGGCCAGAAGCTCGACATGACCGTCACCACCCGCGACGCCAAGAACGCGCCGATCCCCGGCGTCAAATATCAGACGACCGTCACCCGCGAGGAGCCGAAGGCCCCCCCCGAGTCGATCGAGCCTGTTCAACGAGGGGGATGCGGCCCGCGGCTCGTACTTCGCCGTCGGCCAGCCGGGCGAATACCGCGTGGCCGTCGAGGCGACCCGCGACGGCAAGGTCCTGGGCCGCGACTCGGCCCGCTTCCTGGTCTACCAGGACGACCGCGAGATGGAGAACCCCGCCGCCGACCGCTCTCTGCTGCGCCAGATCGCCGAGACGACCGGCGGCGAGTCGCTCCCGCCCGAGAAGCTGCCCGCCTACCTCCGCTCGCTCAACGGCAAGATCTCCACCGAGTTCGTCAGCCAGACCGAGCACCGCGTCTGGGACAACTGGCCCTTCTTCCTGATCTTCACCGCGCTGCTGACGCTCGAATGGTGGCTCCGCAAGCGGAACGGGTGGGTGTGAGCGGCCGTGTCGGGCGTGTGGAACACGCCATCTTCATACCCGGTCAGCAGATGGCGTGTTCCACACGCCCTACGGCAGGCCCTCGAGTTCAAGGCCCGGCCGTGACCGCGCCGATAGTTCTTCGGATTGACAGGAACGGCCCGGTCCCCTAGCATGCCGCCGCGCCGGAGTGTCCCCGCCCGGGGAAGCCCATCGCGGGGAACGGGACGGGAGCGCCCTCGCGGATGCGGCCGTTTGAGCCCGCGCGGGTCGATTGGGTCGCGGTGGAGACCGCCGGCCGTCTCACAGGGAAGTGCGACCACGCATGGCCACCACCCCAGTCGTGCCGAGACATCTGCCGCGCCGCGCCGCGAACCGGCCTTGCCGGATTGCCCCCCCCCTGCGGGCCGAGCCCGCCCCCCGCCGGATCGCCTCCAACTTCGCCGCGATGAGCCTGGCCGAGGTCGTCTGCCGGGGGACCTCGGTGGCCGTCACGCTCGCGCTGGCGCAGAGGCTCGGCGAGGCGGGATACGGCCGGGTCGAGTTCGCCTTCAACGTCGTCTTCTGGCTCGTCCTGCTCGTCCGCGACGCCTTCGAGGTGATCATCTCTCGCGAGCTGGCGCGGCACCCCCGGCTGGTCCGCCCCCTGGTCAACCACGTCATGGCATTCCGCGGCCTGCTGGCGCTGGGGATGTTCGCGGGATTGGTGACGGTGGGGGGGCTGTCGCTGTCGTCGGCGACCGACCGGGCGGTCCTGACGCTCTACGGCCTGCTGCTGCTGACGACGGCGATGGGCCTGGACTACGTCTACAAGAGCACCGAGCGCATGGGCCTGGTGGCGCTGTCGCTGTGCATCCGGACGTCGGTCTATGCCGGAGGGGTGGTGTTCTGGGTCTCCGATTTCTCGCGGATCGTCTGGGTGCCCGCCTGGCTGGCGCTGGGGGAGGCGAGCGGGATCGCGCTGGTCTGGGCGTGCTACTCGCGGCAGTACGGGCTGCCGAGGCCCGTGCTGGGGATGCGATTCCTGCGCGTCTTCCTGAGGCGGGGGCGCTCGGTCTGCCTGATCCAGATCGCGCAGACGGTCATCGGGTCGTCCGACTTGATGGTGGTCGGCCTGCTGAGCCCGTGGGCGGCCGTCGGGCGGTACGCGGCGCCGCACCGGATGGTGACGGCGCTGCTGACCTTCGGGCTGATCTTCCAGCAGGTGACCTTCCCGACTTTGGCGCGGTCGTGGCGGCAGACCGCGGCGGCGGGCCGCGAGGCGCTCGACGCGATGATCAAGGTCCTGGCGATCGGCCTGGTGCCTCTGGCCATCGGCGGGGCGGTGCTGTCGGGGCCCCTCATCGAATTCCTGCTGCCGGGCAAATACGCCGGCGCCGGGGTCCTGCTGGCGCTGGGCATCTGGCGGGCGCCCCTGCTGACGGTCGCCTATCTCTATCAGGCGACCCTGATCGCGGTCAATCGCGAGACGTTGGGGGTGCGGCTGCTTTTGATCGGCGCGGCCGGGTCGGGCCCTCTGATCGCCGCGCTGTGCTGGGGCTTCGGGCTGCCGGGTGCGTCGGTGGCCGTGCTGGTCATCGGGTCGTCGCTGCTGCTTGCCGGCTATGCCTGCCTGGCCCGCGAAGGGCGACAGCCGGCCTGGCATCACCACCTGGGCCGTCCCCTGACGGCGTCGGCGGCGATGGTCGCGGTTTGCCTGATCCTGGTGCGCTGGCACGTCCTGGCCGCCGTCGCGGGGGGGGCACTGACCTACGTGCTGGCCCTGATCGCCCTCGGCGGCCTGCGCCGTGACGACCTCCGCGCCGTCCTGTCGCGAGGGCGGGGCGCCCCGGCGACGTCGGGGATTCGGGCGTCGAGCCGAATCGACGCCGCGGGCTGAAGAAGGCAAGCCGAACTGGCCAGCCGAGGCCGAAATTGGTAAACAGTCCCCCCGAGGCACGACGCCGCGACCGGACCGGCCCCGGCAGGATCGCCGAGGCGGGTGAGGCGGAGGGAAGGGTCGGGATCGCGACGGCCCGGCCGACAGGGAGGTCGCCGTTGAAGTTCTGCATGGTCACGACGTTCTTCGGCGCCCACAGCTTCGGGGGCGACGCCGCCTACGTGGACCGCCTGGCGAGGGCCCTGTGCCGCCGCGGCCACGAGGTCCACGTCTTCCACTGCGTCGACGCCTTCAACGCGGTGCGAGGGCGACACCCGCTCCGCCCCTACGACCCGCCCCCCGGCCTGCACGTCCACCGCCTGGAGAGCGGCGTCGGCATGCTCTCGCCGCTGGCGACGCAGGTGACCGGGCCGCCCCGCGTTCAAGGCCGAGGCGCTCGCCGAGGCGCTCGACGCGGTCGACACCGACGTCGTCCACTTCCACAACATCTCGCTCGTCGGCGGGCCGGGCGTCCTGGCGATGGGCCGCCGCGCCATCCGGATCATGACCGCGCACGAGCACTGGCTGATCTGCCCGATGCACCTGCTCTGGAAGTACGGCCGCAAGCCGTGCGATGCCCCCGACTGCATCCGGTGCAGCCTGGCGGGCGGCCGCCCGCCGCAGGCGTGGCGCTACACCGGCGCGATCGGCCGGGCCCTGCGACGAGCTCGACGCGCTGGTCTTCCCCAGCCGGCACGCCCTGGAGGAGCACCGTCGCCGGGGGATCGCCGCGCCGCTGGTCCACCTCCCCTACTTCCTCCCCGACGACTGGTCCGACGGCATCGAGGACGAGGGGATCGAGCCCGGAGGGCGCCCCTACCTGGCCGCGGCGGGCCGCCTGGTCCGGATGAAAGGGTTCCAGCGCCTCATCCCCCTGATGCGCTTCCTGCCCGAGGTCGACCTGCGGATCGCCGGGACCGGCCCCGATGAGGCCAGGCTCCGCGAGCTGGCGCACGACCTGCCCAACGTCCGGTTCGAGGGCCTGCTCGGCGGCCCGGCCCTGGCGCGGCTGTTCCACGGGGCGCGCGCGGTCGTCGTGCCGTCGCTGTTCCCGGAGACGTTCGGCTACGTCGTGCTCGAAGCCTTCGCCGTGCGGACCCCCGTGGTGGTGCATTCGGACGGCGGCGCCCTGAACGAGACGGGCATCCTCAGCGGCGGCGGGCTCGGGTACACGACCGACGCCGAAATGCTCGTCGCGCTGCGGCGGGTCGTCCACGACGACGCCCTCCGCGACGAGCTGGCCGACCGCGGCTACGCGATGCGGACCGGCGAATGGTCCGAGACGGCGCACCTCGACCGCTACTTCGGCCTGATCCAGAACATCCGCGCCGGCCGGGTCGCGCACGGCCCCCACTTCGCCGCGGGCCGACGCGCCGAGGCGGCCTCGACGGCCCGGACGACCCGCTGAGGGCGGAGGACGCCTTGCACCTGCACCGTCGTCTCATGCCGATCGTCCCCGTGCTGGCGCTGGTCGCGATGGCGCTGTTCTGCTTCGCGCGCCTGGTCGCCAGCCCCGGGGCGCTGCTGGTCGACGGCGAGAGGCCGAGCATCGACCACGCCCAAAGGATCGACCCGAGGCCCGTCGGCAACGACCTGACCTTCGTGTTCCTGCCCCACCATGCGCACGTCGCCGCGGAGTTCGCGCGGCACGGGCACCTGCCGCTCTGGGACACGCGGGGTTTCGCCGGCCGGCCGATGGTGGGTAATCCCCAGGGAGGCCTGTTCTATCCGCCGGTCTGGCTGGCGTGGTGGTCGCGGTCGCCGGCCGCGCCGGGATGGCTCACCGTCGCGCACCTGATCTGGGGGGGCATCGGGGTTTACGTCCTCTTACGCGGCCTCGACGCGGGTAGGTTTGCCTCGACCGTGTCGGCCGGCTGCTTCCAGGCATCACCTTACGTCCTCGCGCACACGTTCGAGGGGCATTATCCGCACGTCTGGGCCGCGTGCTGGTATCCCTGGGCGTTCCGGGCCTTCATCGATCTCCGGAGGGGCCAATCGCGGGGTGCCCTGGCGCTGCCGCCGATCCTGGCGTTGTCATTCCTGACCGGACATCCCCAGGAGTGGTATTACCTGGTCTTCACGCTCGGCGTCTGGACGGTGGCCGACGCCCTCCGCGCCGGTTGGGCCGGACGGAGGCGGGACGCCCTTATCCGCCTGGCGGGATGGGCGGGGTTGGTGACCCTGTCGCTCGGCCTGGTGGCGGTCGAGC
This sequence comes from uncultured Planctomycetaceae bacterium, assembly GCA_963708145.1. Taxonomy (GTDB): domain Bacteria; phylum Planctomycetota; class Planctomycetia; order Isosphaerales; family Isosphaeraceae. Next base: position 4,307,577 of record OY970189.1, read on the forward strand.
TGGTGCCCGACCTGGCGGCGCAGGGTTGGACCCTGCGCGGCAGTCGCCTGGCGCTGGGGCGGGTCTCCCGCTATCACCTCCGCCCGATCAACGTCCTGCAATTGCTCAGCCCGACCGCCCTGGGGGGCCCGGCCGACTACTTCGGATATGACAACTACTGGGAGACGGTCCTCTCGGTCGGCCTGGTCCCTCTGGTCCTGGCGACGGTCGCCGTGGCGCGGCCTCCCAACCGGGCGCTGGTCCGCGGGTGGTTGGCGCTGATGGCTGCGGCGGTGGTGTTCGCGGCGGGCCGGAGGCTGGGGCTCTTCGCGCTGCTCTTCGAGGTCGTGCCGGGGATGAATCGGTTCCGCGTGCCGGGCCGATCGCTCTTCCTGGCGGCTTTGGGCGCCTCGGTCCTCGCGGGCCTCGGGGTCGAGGCGCTGGCCGATCGTTCGCTCCGCCTCGACGGCTGGCGGCGTCTGGAGCGAGTGGTCCGGCGCGCGGCGATGCTCGTGGTGGCGGGAGTGCTCGTCGGCCGCGGCCTCGCCTGGTGGTCCGAGGGGAATGCATCCCGCGGGGCGCTCGCCGCGTCTCGGCTCTTCCATGATGCGGTGTTCTGGCTCGCGCTGGGGGGACGGGCGTCGCCTTTGCCTTCGGCCGACGACCCGGCACGAACCGCCGCGCCGCGGTGGTCGCGCTCGGGGTGCTCGGCCTGGTCGAGCTCGGGCTGCACGGCCAGGCGATCCTGGAGGTCGCCCCCGCCGATCGGTTCCTCGGCCCCGACCCGATCAGCGCCGCGCTGGCCCAGGCTGGGCCGAGAGGGCCCGACGCCAGCCCGCATCCGGGCGCACGACATCCTGTACGACGACTTGCGGGCCCAGGCGAACGGGTTCGAGAAGGTGAACATCAACGATTCGTTCCAGATCCAGCACGCCGCCGACCTGTACGAACCGCTGTATCGGCTTCTCTATGTCTTCCCGCCCCCCGACCCCGACGACCCGATGGCCGGGGCCGTCGCCGAGTTCCGCCGCGAGGTCCGTCAGGCCATCCTCGACCGCCTGGGCGTGGCCTTCCTGGTCTCGGACCACGTCGAGCCCGACCCCGCATGGCCGCTGATGGCCTCGGGGTGTTGGGGCGGCTCCGCGTTCGCCGTCCACCGCAACCCGACCGCGATGCCGCGCGCCTACGTGGTCCCTCGTGCGGTTGCCGCGGCCGACGACGCCGCGACGATGCGATCGCGGTTCCGGACCGTCGACCCGCGCGAGGCCGTGCTGATGGGGTCCGATCCCCTCGGGCCCGTCGGCCGTCGCCAGCCGTTCGTCGCGGCCGAAAGGGCCTCGACCGATCCCGACCGCCTCGTGATCTGCGCCACGACCGAGGCCCCCGGCCTGCTCGTGGTCGCCGACACCTGGATGCCCGGCTGGTCCGCGACCGTCGACGGCCGTCCTGCCCCCATCCTCCGGGGCAACCATGCCCAGCGGGTGATCCCCCTGGCCGCCCCGGGCCGCCACGAAGTCGTCATGCGCTATCGGGCCCCGGGGCTGGGCCTCGGTCTGGCCATCACCTCGACCTCGGCGCTCGCCTGGGCCGCGGCCCTGCTCCTGGCGTCGCGGAGGGGGCGACCGGGCCTGTCGCTGACATCATCCCGCCCGGGCCTCGCGAAGCGACGTCAGCGGGCCTGCTTCAGCTCGTAATCGATGGCCACCGAGACGACCAATTCCTGCTCGCCCGCGGCGACGGGCATCGCCGCGGCGGCCATCATGGCGCGGCCCATCATCGGCCGGGGCGGTCCGGGCTCGTGCCCCTGGTCGCGGATCTTCACCGCGGCGCCGAGCACCACGCCCGCCTCACCGGCGAGGATCTCCGCCTTGCGCCGGGCGTCGGCCACGGCGCGGCGGCGCGCCTCGTCGAGCAACTTCTCGGGCTCGTTGACCCGGAACGAGATGCCGTGGACCTGGTTGGCGCCGGCCTGCACCAGCGCATCGAGCAGCTCGCCCAGTTTGCCGATCCGTCGCGACGTGACCTCGACCGTGTCCTCCACGCGATAGCCCGAGATCTTCGGCACGAACTCGGCCTGCGGGCCGTTCTGCCGGCGTGGGTCGGGCTGCGAGTAGACGGGGGAGACCTGGATCTGCGTCGTCTGCACATCCTTGGCGGCCACGCCGCGCTCCTTGAGGATCGCGTGCAGCCTGGTCATCGCCTCGTTGTTCGACGACAGGGCCTCCTGCGCCGTCGAGGCCTGCGTCACCACGCCGACCCGGATCTCCGCGACGTCGGGGGCCGCCGCGACCTTGCCGGTGCCCGCGACCGAGATCGTGGGGCGCTCGCCCTTGTCTTCGTCGGACATCGCCGGTAGCCCTCCCAGCAGGAGCACTGCGGAGCACAGCAGAAGTGCCATCACGATCCGCGACATGATCAGCCTCCTCCCTTCGGAGATCGAGCGGCCGGCGCCGCGCGGACGCCCCCGCGAATCACGCCAGCTCCCGCTTGCGACGGAACCGATCGACCGTCACCGCCGCCACGATGATGGCGCCGATGATGATGTCCTGGAGGGGGTTGGGGATGCCGACGTGGACACACCCGTTGTTCAGCACCGACATGATCAGGCAGCCGATCAGGGTGCCGAGCACCGTCCCCTCGCCGCCGTTGAGGCTGCCGCCGCCGATGACGACCGCCGCGATCACCTGGAGCTCCAGGCCGTCGGCCGTCGTCGGGTCGCCGGTCGCGTCGAGGTAGACGAACTGCAACACCCCGGCCAGGCCCGTCGCCAGGCCCGACAGCACGTACACGGCCAGCTTGATCGCCGGCACGTTGATCCCGCACAGCCGCGCGGTCGCCTCGTTCGAGCCGATCGCATAGATATAACGGCCGAGCAGGCTGTACCGCAGGATCAGCGCCAGAAAAAGGCTCAACCCCAGCAGCGCCCAGACCCCCGGCGCCACCATCAGCCAGCGGGGCTCCGGCTCGGTCGCCAGGATGCGCCCGAACCACCACGCCTTCGACTCGCCCGGGATGTACACCGACGTGCTCGACGCGAGCCACTTGGCCAGCCCTCGGAAGACCTTCAGGCTTCCCAGCGTGATGATGAACGGGACGACCCCCAGTGCCGTGATCAGCCCGCCGTTGAACAGCCCACAGATCCCCCCCAGGACAATCCCGCCGGCCATCGCCAGCGGCAGCGGCCAGTGCAGGTCGCGCACCATCAGCGCCACGGCCACCGTCACCAGGGCCACCGCCGAGCCGACCGACAGGTCGATCCCCCCGGCGATCATGATCAACGTCATCCCGAGCGCGGCCGTCCCGACGATCACCGTCTGGACGGCGATCGTTCGCCAGTTGTAGGCGGAGACGAACGAGCCCGAGTCGCGCGTCAGGAACGCGAACAGCCCGGTGATCAGCAGCAGGCCGAGGAACGGCCCGAAGACCGTCCACGCCCACCCGAGCGTCCCCCTCAGCGCCATCGGCCCCTTGGCCGCGCCGACCTCCTCGACTCCCACGCCCACGGCTCCGCCCCTCCCGGCCTCACCCGAACACCGCGTCCACGGCGAGTCGCCAGCCCGGCACCGCCGGCTCCGCCTCGGCGACCTGCCCGCGCCCGTAGGTCGTCACCCGGTCCGGATCGTCGCGCCGGTAGACGTGGATGCACTTGGCCATCGGGTCCACGTCCCAGACCACCAACGTCCCCGCCTGGAAGTAGTCGGCCCGCTTCGCGGCGATCTCGCGCTCGGCGGCCGGGCCGTAGTCGTTCTCGTCCCGCACTTCGACGGCCAGCGCGGTGCGCCCTCGATGAACCGCATCAAGTTGGCGGGCAGAGGGCCCGTGTAATAGGATGCATCCGGCGAGAACGACTCGCGGCCCGAGGGGAGCTCGGGCACGGCGAAACCGATGCCATCCGTGTAGGCGACTCCCACCCCCGTCGCCTCGGCATGGTCATCGAGGTGCCGAGCGATCCGGAAGGCGACGCGGCTGGGCTTGTGTCCCGAGGCCATGTATCGAATGATCCTCCCGCCGATCAGCTCGGCCTTCCCTTCCTCGCGATCCAGGTCATCGAGCGCAGCTCGCTTCGTCCCGGCGGTGGCCATCCTGCGCCTCCCTTTCAATGATCGGTGAGCTTCGCGTCCGCTCCATTCTATCGCCCGTCGGGGTCCGGTGTCACCCGCCCGTCGCGACCTCCATCACGGCATGCTCGGTCCACTCGGAGACGGGCCGGGCGTCGCTCAGGACGCCGCGGGTCATGACGGCGATCCGGTCGCAGATGCCGAACAACTCGGGCAGGTACGAGCTGACCATCACCACCGCCTTGCCCTGCGCCGCGAGCTCGCCGATCAGGCGGTAGATCTCGGCCTTCGAGCCGACGTCGATGCCGCGCGTCGGCTCGTCCAGGAGCAGGACGTCGGCCTTCTGGTGGAGCAGCCGCGCGATGGCCACCTTCTGCTGGTTGCCGCCCGAGAGGTTGCCGATCGTCTGCGACGGGCCGGCGGCCTTGACGCGGAGCCGCTCCATCCACCGCGACGCCTCGGCGCGGCGCCTCCGCAGGTTCAGCCAGCCCCAGCGGGCGTGGTCGGCCAGCGCCGAGTAGGTCAGGTTGTCCTCGATCGAGCGGATCAGCGCCAGCCCTTCCCCCTTGCGGTCCTCGCTCAGGAATCCGAGCCCCTGGGCGATCCGCCGCCGGGGCCGGGCGTGGGTGGCGGCGATCCCCTTGACCGTCACCCGGCCCGACCGCACCGCGTCGAGCCCGAAGACGGCCCGGAGCAGCTCCGTCCTTCCCGCGCCGACGAGGCCAGCGATCCCCAGGACCTCGCCCCGACGGAGCGCCAGCCCGGCCCTCCTCGGCAGCGACCGCCCCACCAGGCTCTCCAGCACGAGCACCGGCTCGCCCGGCTCCCGAGGCACCTTCGGGAACAGCTCGTCCAGGTCGCGGCCCACCATCTGCGCGATGATCGTCGACAGCGGCGTCCCCGCCATCGGCCCGTTGGCGACCGTCCGGCCATCGCGGAGCACGGTATAGCGCTGCGCGATCCGGCCGACCTCTTCCAGGAAGTGGCTGATGTAGACGATCGCCAGCCCCCGCGACCGCAGCCGCTCGATCACCGCGAAGAGGCGCTCGGCGTCGCGCTCGGTCAGCGAGCTCGTCGGCTCGTCGAAGACGATGACCCTCGCATTCGACACCAGCGCGCGGGCGACCTCGACGAGCTGCTGCGCGCCGACGCTCAACGTCCCGGCGATGGCATCGGGGCGGATGTCGGGGTGGTCCAGCAGGTTGAGGGCTTCCGAGGTCAGACGGCGATGCTCCCCGCGGCGGACCAGGCCGGCGACGACCCGTTCCTGGCCGAGCATGACGTTGGCCTCGACCGTCAGGTGCGGCGCGAGCGTCAGCTCCTGGTAGATCATCGCCACGCCCAGCGCCCGGGCGTCCCTCGGCCCCCGAGGCGCATAGGGGACGCCGGCCAGGGTCATCGTGCCGGCGTCGGGCCGATAGGCGCCGCTGAGGATCTTCATCAGCGTGCTCTTGCCCGCGCCGTTCTCGCCCACGAGGGCGTGGATCTCGCCCCCGGCCAGGACGAGCGCCACGCCGTCGAGCGCGCGGCTCGCGCCGAACGTCTTGGTGACCCCGCGCATCTCCAGCAACGGGCCGCTCACGGCCGGTTCGCCAGCATGCCGGCCCCATCCAGCGCCCGGAGCATGCCGTAGGTGCTCGACTCGTTCGGGCAGAAGATCCCGTCGACCTGCCCCTTGAAGCGCACCGCCAGCGTCTGCGCCTTCTGCTGCGCCGTGTCCGAGGTCGCGCCCGCGTACTCGGAGTCCGACAGGTAGGTGATCTTCGGGAACTCCTTGGCGATCGTGTCGGTGAACCCCTTCTCCCTCTTCTCGGTGCTCTCCGAGCCGACGGCATACCGCAGCAGGATGATCTTGCCCTCGCCCTTCAGGATCTCGCCCAGCCGTCGCGCCGCCAGGACCCCGCCGTGGTAGTTGTCGGTCGCCACGTAGCTGACGACCTTCTTCGACTCCAGGCCCGAGTCGAGCACCACCACCGGGATGCCCCTGGCGATCGCGTCCTCGACCGGCTTGACCAGCGCCTTCGAGTCCAGGGGGGCCAGCGCGATGCCGTCGACCCCGGTGGCGACCGCGCTCTGGACGAGTTGGATCTGCTGGGCGCGCTCGTCCTCCTTCTGCGGCCCCTGCCAGATCACCTCGACGTTGCCCAGCTCCTCGGCCGCCTTCAGCGCCCGGCGTGGATCGTCATCCAGAAGAGGTGCGTGGTCCCCTTGGGGATGACCATCACCCGCCACGTCTTCGTCTTCGACCCCGACAGGCTCCCTTCGCTCCGGTTCTCCGCGTGGGGAGGATTCAGCAGGATCTTGACGTCGGGATCGTCCAGGTTCTCGGGCGTGACGAGCGTCTCCCCCGTCGCGATCTCCCGCTCGACGGGCTTCTTCTCCAGGTGGTCGACGAGCGTCCGCACCGCCATCTCGCCCATCTTGTACGGGTTCTGGACCACCAGCCCTTCGATCTTGCCCTGCCTCAGGGCGTTGATCAGCGGTTCGTTCGCGTCGAAGCCGACGAAATGCACCCGCCGCGCCGACCCCGACCTTGCCCCCGGCGCGGCTGTCGCACCCGGCCTGGCCCCCTCGCCCGATCCCCCACACCCTCCGAGCAGCGACATCAGCCACAAGGCCAGCAATCCGTGCGCGGTGAGCCGGGACGTCATGGACGATCTCCACAGCAAGGGCGATGGTGACGGGATGAGATGAGGGACCATCCTATGAGGGCCGGAAGACGACCGTCAAGCCGTTGCCACCCACGACCTTGAGGCGCCGGATCTCATCGCGTTCGCCACGTCATCTTCATGGAAATTGTCCCAAATTTCCGAAGATTTTCCCGGCGGATTGTTGACCTCGGGGCATTGGTCGGTATGATAGCTTTCGCCTCGCATGAAACGATGCGGGGCGGCCGGCCCGGTGCCGGACGACCGAACCGGGCTGCGGCCGACGGCGTATCCTATGATGTGCGATCGGCCGGCGTGACCTCACCCCCACGGGTGGAGTCGCCCCGGCCGGCGGTGTCGGTGGGCGCTCTCTCTTTGACAATCCGGTCGATCGTGATCGTGGATCGTGGTGTGGACCCCCGCGGGGGGCCGGCGTGGGGCCGTCGGGGCCGCCGGATGTCTCGGTCGAGGCATTCGCGCGGCGGGGGCGGCAACCCATCGACCGGCAGCGGGGCCGAGCCGATTCGGCCCCGGTGCGACCAGTCAGTATTCCTCGACCCCAAGGGAAGAGGACCGATGGGGATGGCCTCCTCCGGGAGGTCCGGAACCCTCGGGCCATTTTCGAAGGGTTTGATCCTGGCTCAGAATGAACGTTGGCGGCGTGGATTAGGCATGCAAGTCGCACGGGCCCGGCCTCCGGGTCGGGCCAGTGGCGCAAGGGTGAGTAAGGCGACGGCAACCCACCCCACGGCCGGGTATAGCCGCGGGAAACCGCGGGTAATCCCCGGCGACGCGGCGCGCCGGCATCGGCGCGCCGCCAAAGCTCCGGCGCCGTGGGACGGGCCGTCGTGGTATTAGGTCGTTGGCGGGGTAACGGCCCACCAAGCCGGCGATGCCTACCGGGCGTGCGAGCGCGGCCCGGCACACTGGGACTGAGACACTGCCCAGACTCCTACGGGAGGCTGCAGTCGAGAATCTTCGGCAATGGGCGCAAGCCTGACCGAGCGACGCCGCGTGGAGGACGAAGGCCCTCGGGTTGTAAACTCCTGTCGAGGGGGAGGAAGGGGCGCACTAGCGCCCTTGACCGATCCCTGGAGGAAGCACGGGCTAAGTTCGTGCCAGCAGCCGCGGTAAGACGAACCGTGCGAACGTTATTCGGAATCACTGGGCTTAAAGCGCGCGCAGGCGGGCCGGCCCGTCGGCCGCTGAAATCCCCCGGCTCAACCGGGGAAGGGGCGCCGAGACGACCGGCCTGGAGGGGCGTAGGGGGACCTGGAACTCCCGGTGGAGCGGTGAAATGCGTTGAGATCGGGAGGAACGCCCGTGGCGAAAGCGAGGTCCTGGACGCCGCCTGACGCTGAGGCGCGAAAGCCAGGGGAGCGAACGGGATTAGATACCCCGGTAGTCCTGGCCGTAAACGATGGGCACTGGGTAGGGGGCTCGCCGATGGGCTCCCTGCCGCAGGGAAACCGTGAAGTGCCCCGCCTGGGGAGTATGGTCGCAAGGCTGAAACTCAAAGGAATTGACGGGGGCTCACACAAGCGGTGGAGCATGTGGCTTAATTCGAGGCTACGCGCAGAACCTTATCCCGGGCTTGACATGCACGTGGTAGGAGGCGGAAACGCCGACGACCCCTCAAAACGGAGCGTGCACAGGTGCTGCATGGCTGTCGTCAGCTCGTGTCGTGAGATGTTGGGTTAAGTCCCGTAACGAGCGAAACCCCTGTGGCCAGTTGCCAGCGCGTCATGGCGGGGACTCTGGCCAGACCGCCGGCGTCAAGCCGGAGGAAGGCGGGGACGACGTCAAGTCCTCATGGCCCTCATGCCCGGGGCTGCACACGTGCTACAATGGGGCGGACAGAGCGACGCCAGGCCGCGAGGCCGCGCCAATCGCCGAAACCGCCCCCCAGTTCGGATCGCGGGCTGCAACCCGCCCGCGTGAAGCCGGAATCGCTAGTAATCGCGGATCAGCACGCCGCGGTGAATGTGTTCCTGAGCCTTGTACACACCGCCCGTCAAGCCACCAAAGCGGGGGGCATCCGAAGTCGCCGGAGCCTTCACCGGCAGGCGCCGAAGATGAGACCCGTGATGGGGACTAAGTCGTAACAAGGTAACCGTAGGGGAACCTGCGGTTGGATCACCTCCTTTCTAAGGATGATCGGATCGGCCCGCCGGGGGTCCCCGGGGGTACCCACCCCCGTCCCCGCCGAGGCCGCATCGGCACCGCACCCCCTGTCCGACGCGCCGCACGCCGCCCCCCCGCGAGGGCCCGCACCCGGCCCGATCACGACCGACCGACGATCCGGCATCCCGGCCCGCCGCCCGCGCGGCGGGCCGCGGTGCGGATCGCCCGACCCGAACCGACCCGCCGGGCGCGGGGCGGGGCCGACTTCGAGCGGCCTCGCCCCCTGGCCGGCGGCCAGTGCGGGCGGATCGAGCGATGAGGCCGGGATGGTCCCAGGACCATCGCGGCGCCCTCGCCGCGCCCGCCCGGTTGCTCTCTGACAATCCGGCGGTTGGTCACGCAACCAAGACAACCGAAGCATAGGTAGTGGATCGTGGCAACGATCCGACTCTCCACGAACGTGGACCCTTACGGATAGCCAGACGCGCGGGCCGCACGCCGCGAGGCGCCGGCCCGCCCGCACCGAGAGTGGGGACAATCGTGACCCCACGGCGGCCGGGAGCGTCGCGAGACGCCCCCCGGCCGCGGCAGGCTTGTTCGGGGCGTGCCGCCCGATCGTCGCGTCCGCCGCCGTGCGGCGTCGCGATCGGCGTGGTCAAGCCCCCAAGGGCACGGGGGGGATGCCTAGGCGTCATCGGCAATTCGGGCGTGGAAGGCTGCGATAAGCCCGGGGGAGCTGCCCGACGAGCGTCGATCCCGGGATGCCCGAGCAGACCCGGGGAACTGAAACATCTCAGTACCCGGAGGAGAGGAAAGCAACCGCGACTCCCTCAGTAGCGGCGAGCGAACGGGGACCAGCCCAAACCGGGGGGGACACCCCCCGGGGTCGTGGGGCCGGCGTCGTGGGCGCGTCGAGGCGAGCCGAAGCCGTTTGGAACACGGCGCCACAGCGGGTGAGAGCCCCGTAGGCCAAGCCGAGATGCCCCTAGCCGGTACCCGAGTAGGGTCGGGCACGTGAAACCCGGCCTGAATCGGCGGGGACCATCCCGCAAGGCTAAGTACGCGATGACGACCGATAGCGAACCCAGTAGGGCGACCGAACGGTGGGAAGAACCCCGACCAGGGGAGGATACTGAACCTGAAACCCCGTGCCTACGAGCGGTGGGAGGGCACTGGCCTTCGGGCCGGCCTGACCGCGTGCCTTTTGCATAATGATCCGGCGAGTTACCGTGCCCGGCCCCAGGTTAAGCCCCTCAGGGGCGGAGCCGCAGCGAAAGCGAGTCCGAAGTGGGCGCCGCAGTCGGGCGCAGTAGACGCGAAACCGGGTGAACTACCCATGGGCAGGTTGAAGCGGCCCTAACCGGCCGTGGAGGACCGAACCCACCAGTGTTGAAAAACTGGGGGAGGACCCGTGGGGAGGAGTCAAAGTCTTATCAAACCCGGAGATAGCTCGTTCTCTCCGAAATGGCTTTAGGGCCAGCCTCGGGATTTTTACCGCGCGGGGGTAGAGCGACGGAATTCGGCCGGGGGCCTCCCCGGCTACCCGCCGAAACCCAACTCCGAATACCGCGCGGCGGACCCCGGGAGTCAGAGCGTGGGGGAGAAGCTTCACGCTCGAGAGGGAAAGAACCCAGACCGCCGACCAAGGCCCCCAAGACGACGCTCAGTGGCAAAGGAAGTGGGATCGCCGTGACAGCCGGGATGTTGGCTCAGAAGCAGCCACCATTTCAAAAGTGCGTAACAGCTTACCGGTCGAGCCATCCCGCGCCGAAAATGACGGGGACTCAAGCGTCGCGCCGCAGTCGCGGATTCGGTAGGCGGTAGGCGGTAGGCAGTGGGCAGTTGAAGACGAATCCGGTTCGATCCGAATCCGATCCCTCTTCACGGCCTCCTGCGTACCGCCTACTGCCTACCGCGATGGTAGGAGAGCGTCGACGGCCGCCGCGAAGCCGGACCGCGAGGACCGGTGGAGCGCCGTCGAGTGCGAATGCCGGAACGAGTAACGACAAGACGGGTGGGAAGCCCGTCCGCCGAAAGCACCAGGTTTCCTGGGGAAGGTCAATCCGCCCAGGGTCAGTCGGGACCTAAGGCGAGGCCCAAGGGCGTAGCCGATGGGCACGCGGTTAATATTCCGCGACCCGGCGTGAAGGGTGAAGTGCGGAGGACGCCGAGGCGAGACGGATCGGGGCGCTAGACACCCCCGTCCCGCAAGGGCGACGGCATCCGATCCGGAAGTCCGTCGACACCCCGGCCGCGAAAAGCCCCGCACGGACGACACGCCGGCCCGTACCGCAATCCGACACAGGTGTGCCAGGCGAGCATCCGAAGGCGTTCGGGAGAACCCTCGTGAAGGAACTCGGCAAAATGACCCCGTACCCTCGGTACAAGGGGTGCTCTCCCCCGCCAGGGGAGGGAGCCGCAGTGAATCGGCTCTAGCGACTGTTTATCAAAAACACAGGACTCTGCCAACTCGCAAGAGGACGTATAGGGTCTGACGCCTGCTCGGTGTCGGTAGGTTAAGGGAGCCGGTGACCGCAAGGGCAGCTGGCGACCGAAGCCCCGATAAACGGCGGCCGTAACTATGACGGTCCTAAGGTAGCGAAGTTCCTTGTCGGGTAAGTTCCGACCTGCATGAATGGCGTAACGACTGGAGCACTGTCTCCACGAGGGACCCGGTGAAACTGTAGCCGTGGTGAAGATGCCACGTACCCGCGGTCAGACGGAAAGACCCCGTGAACCTTTACTGCAGGTTGGCACTGGCCCAGCGGCATTCCTGTGTAGCCTAGGTGGGAGGCAGCGACCCGGCGGCGCCAGCCGTCGGCGAGCCGCAAAGTGAAAGACCACCCTGGACTGGCGCTGGTCCTCACCGGTCCGTAGCCCGGGCCGGGACCGTGCTCATCGGGCAGTTTGACTGGGGCGGTCTCCTCCCAAAGCGTAACGGAGGAGTGCAACGGTGCCCTCGGCCCGGTCGGCAATCGGGCAACACGAGCGCAAACGTACAAGGGCGCCTGACTGCGAGACCCACCGGTCGAGCAGGGACGAAAGTCGGCGTTAGTGATCCGGCGGTGCTGGATGGGAAGGCCGTCGCTCAACGGATAAAAGGTACTCCGGGGATAACAGGCTGATCTCCCCCGAGCGTCCCTAGCGGCGGGGAGGTTTGGCACCTCGATGTCGGCTCATCGCATCCTGGGGCTGGAGAAGGTCCCAAGGGTTTGGCTGTTCGCCAATGAAAGCGGTACGCGAGCTGGGTTCAGACCGTCGTGAGACAGGTCGGTCCCTATCTGCCGTGGGCGGAGGAAACTTGCGGAGCGTCTCCCCTAGTACGAGAGGATTGGGGAGGACCGACCTCTGGTGTGCCGGCTGTCCCGCTCGGGGCACCGCCGGGTAGCCAGGTCGGGACCGGATAAGCGCTGAAGGCATCTAAGCGCGAAGCCCCCTCCAAGACGAGGTTTCCGAGGGCGCGAGCCCTGAAGGCTCCTGGAAGACGACCAGGTCGATGGGCCGGGAGTGCACGGCGGGCGACCGCCGCAGCGGACCGGTCCCAACAGCCGACGGCTTGACCACCCCGATCGCGACGCCGCCCCCAGCCCGGGGGGCGGCCCGCGATCCGGGCGGACGACACGACACCGCACCGGACGGGCCTGCCGGCCACGACCCCCCCGCACGGGGCCGCGCCGCGGCGAGCCGGACCCCGGTGCCGCGATCCGAAGACCCGTGCCGAGGGTCGTCCCGCGCGTGATCACCGCCCGATCGACGCGGCCGCGCGGCGTGACCGCCGCGCGGCCGCCTTCCCGGCGACCATACCGGCGGGGCCACACCCGTTCCCATCCCGAACACGGCCGTTAAGCCCGCCGGGCCCATGATAGTGCCCAAGGCGCGAAAGTCGGTCATCGCCGGGATCCCACCACGCGACCGCCCGCGACCCCCATTCGGGTCGCGGGCGGTCCTTTTGCGCCCGGCACGACGCCCCGATCCCGGCTCAGGGGGAAGGTTCCTCAGTCGGCGCCTTGGCGACTGGCCACGGTCCAGAAGGCGGAGGCGGGGTCGAGGGCGAGGCGGTCGTGGAGGTGATGGAGGAGGGCGTCGCGGTCGTCCGGGGGGTGGTCGGTGAACGCATAGAGGGTCGGCCCCCAGGAGCTCTGCCCTGCGCCGTGGAGGCCCTCGGCCTTGAGCTGGGAGACGAGGGATTCGAGCCGAGCGTGGGCGAAGGTCCCCCCCTGCGCGGGGGCGAAGCCGCGTCCGACGTGGCGCTGGATCTCGTCGAGGGCGTCGCCGAAGGAGGCGAGGTCGCGTTCGAGGACGGCGGGGAGCAGGCCGAGCAGGACGAGGCGGCAGAGGCGGTCGGTGACCGCGTCGGGGATCGGCGGGAGGCGGGCGAAGGCGAGAGCTTCGTCGGGCCCGTGGAGGCTTGGGGTCCGCGCGGGGAGGATGACGAGGACGGACCACTCGGCGGGGAATTCGAGGCGGGCGAGCAGGGGGGGGATGCTCTCGGCCGAACGTCGGCCGCCGTCGACGATCAGGCCGCCGTGGGCGTAGCCGTGGAGGCCGATCCCCGAACGGAGGCCGCGGCCGGAGTGCTCGGCGAGCGCCTCGATCGAGGGGGCGGGGAGGCCGGCGAGCGCCGATCACGGCGCGTGCCACGGCGAGGCTCAACTGGGTCCCGACGCCGAGGCCGACGTGCTCCTCGGGCGCGCGGAGGATCGTGATCCGGGCGGGCGGGATCGGGACGCCCATCGCGATGAAGCGGCCCGCGACCCGCTCGGCGACCTGGAGGGCGCGCGCGGCGAGCGGGCCTTCGGCCGTCCAGCGCGGGGCGGGCTCGGCGGCCAGCTCGATGCCGGGCGCGTCGATCATCAGGCCGACCCCGCCGAACTGCCGTGTCGCGTGCGGCCCCCAGCCGAGGAGGCCGAAGTGGAGCCGGCTGGGGGTCCGGATGCGGAGGCGCGTCATGGGTGGGACGGTCCTGGGGCGGGCCCGCGGCGGGCGACCTCGCCGACGTGATCGGCCAGCAGCGCGAAGGCCGCGCTTTCCGCGGGGCCGCCGGTCTTCTCGACCAGGACGGCCAGCTTGCGGTACTCGGCCTCGATCTCGGCAGGAGGGAGGAAGTCGGTCCGGGTGGCGAGGATCGCCGCCTCGACCACCGCATGCTTGGCGCGGTTCAGGCCGAAGAGGTCGCGGAGCCGGCCCTCGGCGACCGTCTCGGCGGCGATCGTCGTCCGGTCGTCGCGGTCGTCGAGGTCGGTCACGCGGAACTCGTAGTAGCGGCAGGCGTCGACGATGATCCGGCCGGCGACGACATCGGCGGGGCGAGTGGCGACGTCCGCCGGCAGGCCGATCGCCGCCTTCGCCAGGAGCAGGACGTCGTCGGTGACGTGGAGGACCCCCTCGCCGGTCGCCTTCAGGTTGCGGTAGGTGGTCGAGGTGCGATAGGGCCGCAGGACGAACCGCTGCATCCCGGGCTCGACCCTCGGGCCCATCGGGGCGACGTTCGGGGTGCCGTCGGGGTTCAGGGTCGTGACGATCCCTTCCAGGATCACGAGGGTGCCTCGCCCGCCTGGGCCTTCGTGCGGTCGCGGCGGCTCGTCTCGGGCTCGGTCAGGAAGCCCCAGTCGAGCGCCTGGTCCTGCCGGTACGCCTTGCTCAGCGTCAGCGCCGTCTTCGCCTTCATCAGCTCGTAGCCGAGGTAGAACGCGTGCGACGGGTCGGCGACGCCCATCCGGTCGAACAGGACGAAGGGGTCCGGATCGGTCAGGTGGTGCGCGTTGTTCATGGCGTGGATGGTGCCGTCCTCGGCGAAGATCCGCCAGTTCGGGTCCTTGATCCGGCGGGCGAGCTCGGCCAGGTTGTCGGGGCCGAAGCGAGGCACCTTCGGGTCGCGGAGCATCACCAGGAGGGGCTCGACGTGCTTGGGCAGCGTCCGGCGATGCACGGCATGGTAGGACAGCCGGCGCGCCAGGTCGATCTCGCGGACCGACGACCGGGCCCAGTTGATCACGGCGGTCGTCAGGACCGAGCCGACCCCGACCTCCTGGCAGAAGCCGATCAGGAGGGTGTTGATGCCCGCCGAGTCCCCGTCGGTCAGCTCGGTCAGGTTGCCGACGCCCATCATCAGGGGGGCTTCGGGATAGCGCCGACGGGCCTCCAGGTAGCGGCCGAGCGAGGCCGCGAAGCCGAAGCCGATCGGCTCGACGATCGGGTCGATCCGGAACGGGACGCCGCGGCGCGACAGGGCCTCGACCGTCTCGTCCAGGCCGTCGAGCGTCCCAGGACGGTCGGGGATGGCGACGACCTCGACGCCCCAGTCGGGTGGCGCGATCGCGGTTGGTCGCGTTGACGCTGAGGACGAGGTCCGCCCCCGCGGCGACCGCGGCCGAGACCTCGGCCGGGTCGAAGCTGTCGATCGAGACGCGATGGCCCCGATCCCGCAGCGCCGCGACCGCCTCGCCGACCCCGCCCCACGGCCCTCCCGGGTCGCAGCCGAGGTCGATGCGATCGGCCCCCTCGGCCGCGAATCGGTCGGCCACGACGAGCAGCTCGGCGCGGTCCAGGAGGGGGGCGTGATTGATCTCGGCCAGGATCTCGATGTCGAACGCGCCATAGCCATCGAGCCGCGCGTCGGGCTGGCCGAAGAGGCGCGGCAGGTCGCGGAGGTCCTCGGGGCCGAGCTCGACCGCCGTGCCCGCCTTCTCGGCGACCGCCGCCAGGTCGCCTCGGCAATGGCCGGGCACGATCACGCGGTCGACCTCCGCGGGCACCTCCAGGTGCCTCGCCACCCAGCGCGGCGTCATCAGCGCGGCCACCGAGATCGGCAGCACGGCCACCTCGGCCTCGAACCCCGCCCGCGGGGCCAGGTCGTCGAGCACCTGCCGCAGCGCGAACTCGGCCAGCCGGCCGGTCACGAACAGGAGACGGGGCCGATCCCGACCACCGTGACCCACGCCTCTCTCCTATAAGAGAATATAAATGTGAATATTCACATATTATTAATATAATAATATGTAAATAATAAAAATAAATTTATTTTATATGTGTTCATCTGTATTATCTGTGGATGGTTTCCGGATTCATCCCCTCACCGCCCCTCCGTTAACGCGGACGACCTGGCCGGTGAGGAAGGTCGAGCCCGGGCCGACGAGGAAGCGGGCGACCTTGGCGACGTCCTCGGGGGCGCCCCAGCGGGCCAGGGGGGTCTCGCGGAGGGCGCGATCTTGCCACGCGGACGAGGCCGACTCGCCCCAGGCGGTCTTGATCCAGCCGGGTGCCAGCGCGTTGACGCGGACCGTCGGGGCGAGGCTCAGGGCGAGGCTGCGGGTGAAGGCCATGACTGCCCCCTTAGTCGCGGCGAACAGCTCGCCCGAGTCCCCCTCCATGCCGGTCTCGGTCTGGTCCCAGCCCATCGTCACGATCGTCCCGCCGCCGTGGGCCTTCATCCGCCGGCCGATGTCGCGGGCCAGCCGGATCGTGGCCACGACGTCGACCGCCCAGAGTCGGTCGAGCTTGGCGTCGAACGCGAGCCGGGCCGCCGGCCCGGTCAGCGTGTCGGCGCCGGCAATCTGGAGCCAGGCGTCGAGCCCGCCCCAGAGGTCCCACGCCTCGGCGACGAGCCGGTCCCCGGCGTCGCGGTCGGCCAGGTCGGCCATCAGGACATGCGACCGGCCGCCGCGGGCGCGGACCTCGTCGGCGACCTGCTCGGCGGCGTCGCGCGACCGGCGGCCGTGGATCAGCACGTCGGCGCCCGCGTCGGCCAGCTCCAGGGCGACCGCGCGGCCGATCCCCGAGGTCGAGCCGAGCACCGCGGCCCGGAGTCCTTGCAGCTCGCGCGTGCCGACGGGAGTCGTCATGGTCCGAACGTCCGCACCGGGTCCGGCCGCCTCCGGTCGGGCGCGGCCTTGCCCCTTCCAGTTCTAGCCGGTTTCCCGACGGGTCACAAGGCGTCCGCCGGGGCGGACCGAGGCGGTTTGACAACCCCCGTCGGGGTCTGGGAGAATCCCCGCGGGGGATCGGCCCGGCCCGGGCCCCGGCCCGGTCCCCCGGGATCATGAGGCGCGCGATGTCTCCTCCGAGCGAACCCACGCCGACCGGGTCGGGGGATGCGACGCCTCGGCTCGTCGTCCGCGACGCGACCTGCATCGCCTGCGGCTGCCTCTGCGATGACATCGTCCTGACGGCCGAGGGGGGGCGGGTCGTCGAAGCCCGGAACGCCTGCGAGATTGGCCGGCGCTGGTTCCTGGCCGACCATTCGCAGGCCGGGTTTCCCGTCGCGACCATCGAGGGAAGGGCCGCGGGCGCCGAGGAGGCGATCGGCCGCGCGGCCGAGGTTCTCGGCCGGGCGCGGTCGCCGGTCGTCCTCGGGCTGTCGCGGACCACGAACGAGGCGGTCGCCGCCGCTTTGGCCGTCGCCGACCGGATCGGCGCCGTGGTTGACATCGGTCCGGATGAGGCTTCGGACGCGAGGGCCCTGGCGGTGCAAAGGGTCGGGATGGTCTCGGCCACGCTCGGCGAGGTCAAGAACCGGGCCGACGTGGTCGTCTTCTGGGGCGCCGACCCGGTCGTCACGCACCCCCGGCACTGGGAGCGCTACTCGGTCGAACCCCGGGGCCGGTTCGTGCCGGCGGGCCGCGCCGATCGGACCGTGATCGTGATCGACGCCGAGCGGACCGCCACCGCCGACGGCGCCGACCTGTTCGTCCGCGTCGCGCCGGGGGCCCGGTTCGAGACGCTCTGGACCCTGCGGGCCCTGGTGCGAGGGATCGCACCCGACCCCGGCCGCGTCGCGCGAGCGACGGGCCTTGACCTGGCGGTGCTCCGCGACCTGGCGGCGCGGCTCCGGGCGGCCCGCTATGGGGCCTGGTTCCTCGGCGACGGGCCGGATCGGCCCGCGATGTTCGAGGCGGCCCTGACCCTGGTGCGCGACCTGAACGCCACCTCGCGGTTCGTGCTCCTCGGCCTGGGCGGGCCGGGCAACGCAGCGGGGGCCAGGGCGGTGGCGACCTGGCAGACGGGCCACCCGTCGGCCGTGAGCCTGGCGCGGGGTGTCCCGCGTGCGCTGCCGGGGATAACCTCGGCCGCGGCAATGCTCGACCGGGGCGAAGTGGACGCCGTTTTGATCGTCGCCGATGATGGGAAGGCGATCTCCGGGTTGTCGGAGGCGGCCCGGAGGCACCTCGCGACCATCCCGACGGTCGTGATCGCGCCGGGGGCGCCGCGGTCCGGCCGCCCGGCGACCGTCGCGCTCGCCTCCGCGACGCCGGGCATCGATGCGTCGGGCACGGTCATGCGCGTCGACGGCGTGACCCTGCCGCTCCGGCCTCCTTTGGCCGCGAGCGTCCCGACCGATCGCGACTGGCTCCGGGCGATCGAAGAACGGCTCAAGGACCTGGAAGGGAGGGCCTGAACGATGTCAACCCATGCTCGACTGACGCTCGGTCCGGCCGACGCCGGGCGGCTCGTCTCGGCCGAGGAGTTCGCCGAGGCCGAATATGAAGAACCCTGGAAATACGAGCGCGAGGACGGGAGGCTGGTGGTCATGGCACCCGATGGGGGAGATCACGTCGAGACGAGCTCGCCCTGGCTTAAACAACTGGTGGTCTACTGGTCGGACCATCCCGAGGTCGTCGATCGCGTCGTCCCGAATGCCTGGGTCCGGGTAGACGACGGCACGGATCGGATCGGGGACATCGGCGTCTACCTCGCGGGCGAGCGGACGGGCCCCCAGATCCCCGACCGGGTGCCCGAGATGATGTTCGAGGTCGTCAGCCCCGGCCGCGAGTCGCGGGAGCGCGACTACGTCAAGAAGCGGGCGGACTACCACAAGCTGGAGGTCCTCGAATATGTCATCGTCGATCGGTTCCAGAAGACGGTGACGGTGCTGACGCGCGCCGAGGACGAGTATCAAGAACGGGTGTTGACTGCGGCCGACGTTTATATGACGCCGCTCCTGCCCGGCCTGGCGATCCCGCTGGCCGAGGTGTTCCGGCCATGACGACGCTCCGGATCGCGGGGGGCCGGGTGGTCGACCCGGCCCATGATGTGGACGGGGTGCGTGACGTCTGGATCGCCGACGGCCGGGTGGTCGAGGCGCCGGAGCGACCCGGACGCGCGGGCCGACCGGACGATCGACGCGAGGGGCCTCGTGATCATGGCGGGCGGGGTGGACGTGCATTGTCACATCGCCGGGTCGAAGGTCAACGCGGCGCGGATGCTCCGGCCCGAGGAGGCGCGGGCCGGCGGTTGGCCTCGCCGGACGGGGATGCGGTCGGGGACGACCGGCAGCGTCCCGAGCACGTTCGCGACCGGCTACCAGTACGCCGGGCTCGGCTACACGACGGCCGTCGACGCGGCGATCCCGCCCCTCGGCGCCCGGCACGCGCACCACGAGCTGCGCGACACGCCCGTCGTCGACAAGGCCATCCTCATCCTGATGGGGAACAACCACGCGATCATGGACCTGATCCGCGCGGGCGATCGGGGACGGGTCCGCGATTACGTGTCGTGGCTCCTCGGGGCGACGCGGGGCTACGGCGTCAAGGTCGTCAACCCGGGCGGGGTCGAGTCGTGGAAGCAGGGGCGGGGCAACCTCTCGGCGCTGGACGATGAGGTCCCGCACTTCGGCGTGACCCCCCGGCAGATCCTCATCGAGCTGGCGAGGGCCGCGGACGAGCTGAACTTGCCCCACCCGATCCACCTCCACGCGCAGAACCTCGGCCTGCCGGGCAACGCGGCGACGACGCTCGACGCCCTGCGCGCCCTCGACGGCCACCGGGCCCACCTGGCGCACATCCAGTTCCACAGCTACGGCGGCACGGCGGGCGACACCCGGTCGATCGCTTCGGAAGTCCCCGCGCTGGCCGAGTACGTCAACGCGCATCCGGGGCTGTCGGTGGACGTCGGCCAGGTCATCTTCGGCGAGACGACGAGCATGACGGCCGACGGGCCGGTCGGGCAGTACTTGCACTCGGTCACCGGCCGGAAGTGGCTGAGCGTGGACGTCGAGGCCGAGGACGGCTGCGGCGTCGTGCCCATCACTTACGAGGACACCAACCTGGTCCATGCCCTGCAATGGGCCATCGGCCTGGAGTGGTACCTGCGCGTCGAGGACCCGTGGCGGGTCGCGATGAGCACCGACCACCCCAACGGCGGCTCGTTCCTGGCGTACCCCGAGGTCGTCGCCCTGCTGATGGACCGGGGGCACCGCGGTGACGTCCTGAAGCGGCTCCCGGAGCGGGCCCGCGCGCGGTCGGGCCTGGCCGAGCTCGATCGCGAGTACACCCTCTCGGAGATCGCCACCATCACCCGCGCGGCGCCGCGCGGATGCTCGGCCTGGACCGCAAGGGGCACCTCGGCCCGGGCGCCGACGGCGACGTGGCGATCTACGCCCCCGACCACGACAGGCGCCGCATGTTCGCCCTGCCCCGTTACGTCATCAAGGCGGGCGAGGTCGTCCTCGACGACGGTGCCCTGCGCCACCCCCGCCGGCCAGGCCCTCTCCGTGTCGCCCGAGTTCGACCGCGAGGCATTGCCCGAGATCGCGGAGCGGTTCGAGCGGGACCATTCGATCCAGTTCGCCAACTTCAGTGCTGAGTGCTGAGTGCTGACTGCTGACTGCTGAGTGCTGGGTGCTGAGTGCTGACTGCTGAGTGCTGAGTGCTGAGTGCTGAGTGCTGAGTAAGATGATCAGAATGCTGCCGAGCCTGTCAACTTCAAAGAGGCTGTCCCCATGAATTCGGATGCTCAGCACTCAGCACTCAGCACTCAGCACTTTCAAGGAAGCACTCAGCACTTCGAACGGGTCGAAGACACCTTCGCGGAGGCCTTTCCGATGGCCGCCGCGCGCGCGATCATCACGGCCGGGACGGCGGCCTGGGCGGAGGTCGCGGGGCGGACGATGTCGGGATACGCGACGAGCGTGATCGGCTGCGACGCCGAGGCGGCGATCGAGCGCACGCTGTCGCCCGAGGAGACGCCCGACGGCCGGCCGGGCGTGAGCGTCCTGGCGTTCGCGTTCAGCCGCGACGCGCTGGAGAAGGCGCTGGCCAACCGGGTCGGCCAGTGCGTGATGACCTGCCCGACGTCGGCGTGCTACAACGGGCTGCCTCCGGGCGAGAAGACGATCAACGTCGGCGGGAGGCTCCGCTACTTCGGCGACGGCTGGCAGATCGCCAAGCGGCTCGACGGCCGCCGCTACTGGCGCATCCCGGTGATGGACGGCGAGTTCACCTGCGAGGAGACGTTCGGCACGGTCAAGGGGGTCGCCGGGGGCAACATCATCCTGCTGGGCCGCGAGCCGGCCGAGACGCTGGCGGCCACCGAGGCGGCCGTCCGGGCCATGCGGGCCATCCCCGACGTCATCCTCCCGTTCCCCGGCGGCATCGCGCGGTCGGGGTCGAAGGTCGGCAGCAAGTACAAGGCGCTGCGGGCGAGCACGAACACGGCCTTCGCGCCCTCGTTGCGCGGGCTTGTCGAATCGGCGCTGCCGGCGGAGGTCGGCTGCGCCTACGAGATCGTCATCGACGGCCTGGGCCTGGAGGCCGTCGAGCGCGCCACGGCCGCCGGCATCCGCGCCGGGTGCGGGCCGGGCATCGTCGCGATCACCGCCGGCAACTACGGCGGAAAGCTCGGCCCGTTCCACATCCGCCTCCGCGAGGTCCTGGCCCGCCATGCCGACGACCGCGCCGTGTAATATCCTTGGGATGGGGGCGAATAGATTGCTGACGAAGAATCGATCCGCAGATGACGCAGATGGACGCAGATTAATAAAATTCAAAAATTTTCTGATCCATCTTTCTTCATGATCTGCGTCCATCTGCGTCATCTGCGGATCGATTCTCTTCCTCACGAGAGGGACGATGCCATGTTCGAGACATTGACGGTGTTCCTGCTGATCGCGGTGGCGCTGGGTGTCGTGTTCCTGGCGTTCGGGCCGTTCTTCACGGTGAACCAGCAGACGGCGGCGATCATCCAGCGGTTCGGCCGG
Source organism: uncultured Planctomycetaceae bacterium (assembly GCA_963708145.1). Lineage (GTDB taxonomy): Bacteria > Planctomycetota > Planctomycetia > Isosphaerales > Isosphaeraceae. The sequence continues at coordinate 4,329,359 of OY970189.1, forward strand.
TTCACGAGGGTGGGGCAGCCGGGGCTGAACTTCAAGGTGCCGTTCGTCGAGATGGTGGCCGGGCGGATCAATCTGCGGGTCCAGCAGCTCGACGTCAAGGTGGAGACGAAGACCGAGGACAACGTGTTCGTCCACGTGATCGTCGCCGTGCAGTACCACGTCCTGCCCGACAAGGTGTACGACGCCTTCTACCGGCTGGCCAACGCCAACATGCAGATCACCGCGTTCGTCTTCGACGTCGTGCGGGCGCGGGTGCCTCGGATCAAGCTCGACGACCTGTTCGAGAAGAAGGACGAGATCGCCGACGCCGTCAAGAACGAGCTGTCGCACGTCATGTACGACTTCGGCTACGGGATCGTCAAGGCGCTGGTGACCGACATCGACCCCGACAAGACGGTCAAGGAGGCGATGAACGCGATCAACGCCGCGCAACGGATGCGGATCGCCGCCACCGAGAAGGGCGAGGCGGACCGCATCCTCAAGGTCAAGGCGGCCGAGGCCGAGGCGCAGAGCAAGGCTCTTCAAGGCAAGGGCATCGCCGACCAGCGCCGGGCGATCGTCGACGGTCTGCGCGAGTCGGTCGACGAGTTCCAGAGGAGCGTCCCGGGCACCTCGGCGCAGGACGTGATGAACCTCGTCCTGATGACGCAGTATTTCGACACCCTCAAGGAGGTCGGCGCGGCGTCGCGGACCAACACCATCCTGATCCCGCACTCGCCGGGCGCCCTGAGCGACCTGACCGCGCAGATGCGCACCGCCATGATGACCGCCGAGGCCGCCTACGATGGCCATCACCAGAATGCGAACTCGGACGACCACGCGGCCGCCAAGCCCGCGAAGTGAGCCGGAGGGGAGGAGCGTCATGAGCTACGTCGGAGGGGCCGCGGCGGCAGCCGCCATCGCCGCCGAGGCCGAGCGCGTCCGGCAGGAGGAAGAGGAGATGACGAGCTACAGCCCGAAAGGACCTGGCCGACGGCTGGGAATTCAAGATCCTCCGCTCGAACTTCGGCGTGTTCCGCAAGCCGGAGCGTCTGCGCCGATCCTGGAGCAGGAGAAGCGCGGGGGATGGGTCCTGGTCGAGAAGTTCGACGACAGCCGCATCCGCCTGAAGCGGCCCGCCGGCACCAAGGTCGTCGAGGACGACTTCGCCGACGGGTATGATCCCTATCGGACGAGCGTCGGCACCCCCTCCGCAGCGTTCATCATCGCCATCCTCGTCGGCTTCTCCCTGTTTCTCCTGCTGCTCTTCATGTCCGCCCTGCTCATGAGATGACCGGGGTTCGGCGCGGAGGTCCCCGCATGCCGCTGACGCTCCTCTGGCGCGACGCGACCCGCCTTCCGGTCGAGGCCGAGGGCCTCCGCCCCGATGCGCTCGCCGCGCTGCCGGCGGCCGAGGCGGCGCGGCGGGCGGTCGCGGTGGGCAACGGCTCGGCCGAGCTCGGCGAGCTGTTCCGCGTCGAGGGGGACGGCGCCGACGGGCACCTCGCGCTCGAAGGCGACCTCCGCCCCGTCCGCCGGATCGGCGAGGCGATGGCGGCGGGACGCCTCACGATCCGCGGCGACGTCGGCGCGGGCTCGGGGCCGCGATGTCGGGCGGCCTGATCGAGGTCGAGGGGTCCGTCGGCGACTGGGCCGGAGCCGAGATGCGCGGCGGACGGCTGCACGTCCGAGGTTCCGCGGGACGATTCCTCGGGTCGGCCCTGCCGGGGAGCCGCCTCGGGATGCGCGAGGGGGTCATCCTGGTTGATGGGAGCATCGGGCACGACGCCGGCCTGGCGATGCGACGGGGGTTGATCGCGGTCTCGGGCCCGACGGGCGACGACCTCGGGCACGGGATGGTCGCCGGGTCGATCGTCGCGTTCGGGGCCGTCGGGGCCCGTGCCGGGGCGGGGATGAGGCGGGGGACGCTCGCGCTTTTCGGGACGGGCGATCCCTCCGCATCCTACCTGCCGCCGACCTTCGCGCCCTCCGGTCGGGTTCGGCCTCCGTTCCTGACGATCTACCTGCGGAAGCTCGTCCGGTGGGGGTTCCCGGTCCCGGGCGCCGCTTTCTCCGGCCCGGCGGAGCGGTACAATGGGGACCTCGCCGTGCACGGGCAGGGCGAGGCCCTGGTGTGGTGCGAGGGGGCGCCATGAACCTGAATGCGCGATCGCTTGCGGTTGTCGAATCGATCCTGTCCCATGCCGAGGAGCTCAAGATAGCCTCGCACCCGATCGAAGGGGGAGGCCGGTTCATCGATTGTGGGATCGAGGCCCGCGGTGGCCTGCGAGCGGGCCTCGCCCTGGCGCGGGTCTGCCTGGCCGACCTAGCGGAGGTCACGATCGTCCCCGGCGAGGTCGCCGGGCGGGCGTGCCCGGTCGTGCAGGTCGTCACCGACCACCCCGTCCGCGCCTGCCTGGCCAGCCAGTATGCCGGCTGGGCAATCCAGGAGGGGAAGTACTTCGCGATGGGCTCCGGCCCGATGCGCGCCGCGGCGGGCCGGGAGGCGCTGTTCGACAAGATCGGGGCGCGTGAGTCGTACGCGACGGTCGTCGGCGTGCTCGAATCGAGGAAGAGGCCCACCCCCGCCGTGGTCGACACGATCGCCTCGGCCTGCGGCGTGCCCCGGGCGGCGGTGAAGCTCCTGGTGGCGCCGACGGCGAGCCTGGCCGGGTGCGTCCAGGTGGTCGCGCGCTCGGTCGAGACGGCGCTGCACAAGCTCTCGGAGGTCGGCTTCGACCTGGCCCGGGTCGAGTCGGCGCACGGCACGGCGCCCCTGCCGCCGGTCGCCAGGGACGACCTGGCCGCGATCGGGAGGACCAACGACGCGATCCTCTATGGCGCCCGCGTGGTCCTCTCCGTCACCGGCGACGACGCCAGCCTGGAGGCGATCGGCCCCGCGGTGCCGTCGTCGAGCTCGCGCGACCACGGCGAGCCGTTCGCCGCGATCTTCGCGCGGTACGACAACGACTTCTACGCCGTCGACCCGCACCTGTTCAGCCCGGCGGAGGTCGTCTTCCAGAACCTCGACACCGGCCGCGTCCTCGCCTTCGGCCGGGTCGAGCCCGACGTGCTGGCCCGCTCCTTCTCCTCCTGACCGGCCGACCGAACCATGCCGAAGCTGGTGGCGCTGGTTTCCGGCTTCGGCTGGCACGTCCAGGACCTGCGGCGAACCGCCGGGCGGCTGGCGATCGACTTCGAGGCGATCTCCTTCCCGCGCATCGTCGGCCGCGTCGGCGATGGGCCGTCTCGCGTCGAGGCGGGAGGGGTCGTCCTGGATCGCGCCGACGGGGTGCTCGTCCGGATGATGCCGCCGGGGAGCCTGGAGCAGGTCGTCTTCCGGATGGACGCGCTGCACCGCCTGGAGGCGCTGGGGGTGCCCGTCCTGAACCCGCCGCGGGCGGTCGAGGCGGCCGTGGACAAGTACCTGGCGCTGGCCCGCCTCGACGCCGACGGCCTCCCCGTGCCGCCGACCTGGGCGGGCGAGTCGGCATCGGGGGCGATGTCGGCCTTCGAGGCGCTCGGCGGCGACGTCGTGGTCAAGCCCCTGTTCGGCTCGGAGGGACGCGGGCTGGTCCGCGCCTCGGACCGCGAGCTGGCGCGCCGGGCCTTCCAGACCCTGGAGCGGCTCGGGCGCCGTCCTCTACGTCCAGCGCACGATCCGCCACCCCGGCCACGACCTCCGCGCCTTCGTGCTCGGCGGCCGGGTGCTCGGCGCGATCCGCCGCCACGCCCCCCCGGGCGACTGGCGCACCAACGTCGCCGTCGGCGGGCGCGCCGAGCCCGTCCACCTCGACCCGGTCGCCGAACGCCTCGCCCTCCGCGCCGCCGTCGCCGTCGGCGCCGAGATGGCGGGGGTCGACCTCCTCCACGACCTCGACCGCGGCGGCCTGGTCGTCCTCGAAGTCAACGCCGTCCCCGGCTGGCGGCGCTCGGCGAGGCGACCGGCATCGACGTCGCCGCCGAGATCCTCGCAGCGCCTGCGCGGGAAATGCTGAGAGGCCCCCGGGCTGCCCGGATCACCTCGGAGTTCTCGGCGGTGCGTGAAACGCACCCGAGAAAAATTAACAATTGTTTCACAACCGTTCGCCGGCCACGAGCCGGGCGCCGACCGAACCCACCGTTCACTTTGGTTAACTGACCCCGCGCCGGGGAGAGAGCCGGGCGCGACGGCGCGGTGGAGCGGAAAGGCCGGGGCCGATTGCGGGGCGAAGCTTCATGCCTCGCCTGGGATTAGGTGATCCGGATGTGTCGCGGATCGGTTCGGGTGCGGGAGGATCGCCGGCCCGGGCGCGAAGCGCCGAGCGAACCCACCGTTCATCTCGGTTCACCGAGGGGACGTATTCGCTCGACGGCCGATGTCTCGCGCCGCGGGGTCTCGGGCCATGACCCTCGTCCCGATTTTCCGGATCAGGGTCGAGATTTCGGGACGCCGCGAGGGCCTGGAACGATAATACCTGTAGGGGGACGACGAGGGGGTCGCGGCCCCTCGCGAGGCATCTTGCCGGCAGTCCCGCGAGAGCCGAGGACGAAAGCGGCCTTGTCGAATCAGCACGCGGCGCGTCTCCCTGAACGGTGTCCCCTCTCGCCCGGCCGGCTCGCGCAGGTCGCGTGCGTGATGGAGGTGACGGCGCGGAAGCCGGGCAACGTCCATCGGGGGCGCGACTTCGAGGATTCGCATTACCTCGACTTCCTCCTGAGCGCCGGGGCGATCGTCGGCCCTCTCGACCGGGCGAGGGAGATCGGCGCGGGCGCGGCGGTGCTCGCGGCGGTCGAGGCGACCCGTCGCGTGGTGGCCTCGAACACCAACCTCGGCATGGTCCTGCTGCTGGCGCCGATGTGCGCGGTCGCGGAGGATGTGTCCCTGCGAGAAGGGCTCGGCGCGGTGCTGGAGGCCACGACGATCGACGACGCCCGGCTCGTCTACCGGGCGATTCGCCTGGCGCGACCCGGGGGATTGGGGTCGTCGGCCGAGCAGGACGTGGCCGAAGAGCCGACCGTGACCCTCCGCGAGGCGATGCGGCTCGCCTCCGGGCGAGACCTGATCGCGCGGCAGTACGCCGACGGCTTCGCCGAGGTGTTCGATGCGGCGCTGCCGGCGCTCCGCGACGTGCTGGCGGCGGGCCGTCCCCTGGAGACGGCGATCGTGGCCTCGTCGCTGGCGCTGCTGGCGGTCCATCCCGACACCCTGATCGCCCGCAAGCGGGGCGAGGCCGAGGCGCGCGAGGCGTCGCGCCGCGCCGCCGCGGTGCTGGTCGCCGGCTGGCCGGATCGTGCGGAGGGGATCGCGCGGTTCGACGAGCTCGACGCCTGGCTCCGCTCCGAGGGACATGCCCGCAACCCCGGCGCGACCGCCGACCTCGTCACGGCCGCCTTGTTCGCCGCGCTGCGGGATGGGACAATCGAGATGCCCAGGCCCGACGGCCCGCGCGGGTGGTCGGGGCCATGATGAGGACGCGAGGGGGGGTGCTCGTGGCGGGCCCGCGGTACAAGGTCCGGGTCAGCAAGGATTACCTGGTCTTCTGCGCGGGGCACTTCATCACCTACGCCGGCGACCAGTGCGAGCGGCTCCACGGCCACAACTACCGGACGGCCGTCGAGGTGGAGGACGACCTCGACGAGAACCACTACGTCTTCGACTTCATCGCGCTGAAGGACCTGACGCGGGCGATCACCGACGAGCTCGACCACCGGATGCTCCTGCCGACCCGCAGCGCAATGATCCGGATCGAGGACGACGGGCCGAACTGGCGGGTCTCCTATCGCGACCGCCGCTGGAGCTTCCCCCGCGACGAGTGCGCCCTGGTGCCGATCGCCAACACGACCGCCGAGCTTCTGGCCGACCACATCGCCGGCCGCCTCCGCCAGGAGATGACGGCCCGCGGCCTCGCGCCGCCTCGCGTGATCCGGGTGGAGGTCGAGGAGTGCTTCGGCCAGTCGGCCGAGGTCGAGTGGCGTCGCGACCCGACCGGCTGAACCCGACGGACCGGCAGGATCGGCCCAGGCCCCCCGACGGGGTCCCTCGCCGCCGCCGCCGAGTGGCCCCGTCGGCCTCCTCGCGCCGATACATACGTGGGGCGTGTGAAATGCACCATGACTCTGCTCATATAAAGAATGGTGCGTTCTACGCACCCGACAGGACGCCGATCGCGGGGTCGGGGACCATGCCCAAGGGCCGCAGGTTCATCCCGGATGGCTGCGACGCGCTGGAGGCCCGCGTCGCGGCGGCGCACGGCCTGGCGGCGCACGTCGCCCACGCCGCGGCGGTCTCCCATCGCGCGGCCCCCCACAAGGCGGCGATCCACCCCATCCGCGCCCCCCGCGCCGTCGCGCCCGGCCCCGCGGCGCCGAAGGTCGAGATCAACGAGCAGTACGCCGCGTTCTCGGTGGCGTTCACGCAGGCCGTGGGCACGTTCTTCGCCTCGATCCCGCCCGGCACCGCCGCCTCGTCGGGGACGCTCGACGGCTACATCATCACGAGCACCGACCTGCTCTCGCAGCAGCTGGTGAGCTACTTCAACGGCCTCCCCTACAAGCTCCCCGCGAACACCCCGGGCACGACGAGCATCTACGGGTCGAGGGCGGCGATCCAGACCTTCGTCCAGCAGCAGATCACGGGGACGTCGACCAACCCGGACCAGTTCACCGGGGCCCCCAACAACCTTCAGACGAACCTGCTCAACGTCCCGCTCCCGGCGGCCATCAACCCGAGCGGGGCCGACCTGTACATCGAGTCGGCCGACCAGGTGATCGAGGCGTCGCGGCTCCAGACGCTCGACGGCGTGCAGGCCCTGTTCAAGAACGGCGCCCCGGTGAACTACAACACGTCGCCGACCTCGACGTCGCCCGGCTCGTTGACCGGATCGTCTCCGTCGGGCACGGGGACCGGCTGATCGGCGGTGCCCGCGCGGCCGATCCGGCCGTCGTGCAGGGCCGAGCCGACCAGGACGCACGACGCGCCGGCGGCGGCCAGCGCGGCGATGTCGCCCCAACCGGCGACCCCGCCCCCGACGGCGATCTCCATGTCGGGATAGTCCGCCGCTAGCGCCGAGAGCAGGGGGAGGGTGCCCGTCCCGCGGCCGGTCCCGACGCGGGACAGGTCCAGGAGCACGAGGCGTCGCACGCCGAGGGCCAGCGCGGCCTCGGCGATGGCGCGGGGATCTTCGGTCCGCCAGTCTTGCCGCTCGGCGATCACGGGGCGACCCGCGCGGAGGTCGAGGCTGAAGGCGACCCGTCCCGGGCCGATCGCGGCGAGCACCTCGGCCAGCGCGGAGGGCCCCGGACCGTCTCCAGGCCGACCACGATCGTCCCGGCGCCCGAGTCGAGCAGAGGAGGCAGCGACGAAGCATCGCGGACCCCGGCGTCGACCCAGAGGCCGAGGCCCAGGCCACGCAGCTCGCGATACAGGGCGACCCTCGGAGGCGCGCCGGCGATGGCGTCGAGGTCGGCGAGGTAGAGGTCGCGCAGCCCCAGTGCGTCGCGATAGGCGCGGGCCATCCCGACCGGGTCGGCACCCTCGTGCAAGAGGCTCCGGAGCGGCCGATAATGGCCGCGGTCGCCGCCGATCGCGTGGACGGCGAGGCCGGCCATGATGTCGAGGACGGGGATCAGGCGAGGCGGCTTCGGCATGATCGGGGGCGGCTCCAATGGCTTATCGGGAGATGAGGGTCCTGGTCCACGAGTGGGTGACGGGCGGCGGCATGGCCGGCTCGCCCCTGGAGCCCTCGTGGGCCGCCGAGGGCCGCGCGATGCGGCGGGCCCTGGCGGCCGACTTCGCCGCGAACCGGCTGGAAAAGACGCGAGTGACCATCACCCTCGATCGGCGCCTGCCCGAGGAACGAGGCCCCTGGGCCGTCGTCCGCGTCGGAGACGGCGAGGAGGAGGAGACGCTGGCCCGGCTCGCGGCCGAGGCCGATTTTACCGTGCTGATCGCCCCGGAGTCGGGGGGCATCCTCGCCGCGCGCGCCCGCCTGGTCGGGCGGCCGGGGGGCCAGTCGCTCGGCTCTTCGCCCGAGGCGATCGAGGCGACCGCCGACAAGCTCCGACTCGGGGCGCACCTGGCCGCGCTCGGGATCGCCACGCCCCCGTGCCTTCGGGTCGTCCCGGCCGACGGGCTGCCCGACGACTTCCCCTATCCCGCCGTGCTCAAACCAATCGACGGGTGCGGCTCGGTGGATACCTTCCACGTCCCGGGTCCCGACCGCTGCCCCGACGGGGCCCGCACCCTGCGCGAGGCGATCTTGCAGCCCTGGGTGCCAGGGGTGCCGATGAGCGCCAGCTTCCTGGTCGATGGCCAGGGCTGCGCCCGACTGGTTGGGGTGGGCCGACAGCGGTTCGCCGTGCGGGGCGATCGTTACGTCTACCAGGGGGGGACGCTCCCCGTCGCCCGCTCGCTCGCCGACGGCGACCCGCGCCGCGCGGTCGAGTCGGTCGAGGGGCTCCGCGGGTTCGTCGGGGTCGATTTCGTCCGGGACGAGGCCACGGGGCACGCGACCGTGCTGGAGATCAACCCCAGGCCCACGACGTCGTGCGTCGCCTTGACGAGGCTCCTCCCGCCGGGCAAGCTGGCCGAGGGCTGGATCATCGATGCCATCTTCCGGTCGAAGCCCGGAGGACCGGGCGAGCTGGCCGAGATCGTCCATGCCCGGCCGCCGTTGACCTTCGACGCCGACGGGACGATCCGTCGCGAGGGAGGAGGTATCCTCGCATGACGATCCCTTCCCCCTCGTGGCTGGCGCTCGACGTCGGCGGGGCGAACCTCAAGGCCGCGCATTCGTCGGGGACGGCGCGGGCCCTGCCGTTCGAGCTCTGGAAACGGCCCGACGACCTGGCGACGATGGTCGCGAGCCTGGCGGCCACCTTCCCCACGAGCGACCGGGTCGCGCTGACCATGACGGCCGAGCTCTGCGACTGCTACCCGACGAAGAAGGCCGGCGTCCTCGCCGTGCTCGACGCGGTCGGGGGCGCCTTCGCGGGCCGCCCGGTCGTCGTCTGGGGGATCGATGGGCATTTCCACGAGGTCGTCGAGGTCCGCGAGCAGCCCCTCCTGGCGGCGGCGGCCAACTGGCTGGCGCTGGCCTCGGTGGCGGCGCGGCTCGTGCCGAGCGGGAGCGGCCTGCTGATCGACGTCGGCACGACGACCACCGACCTGATCCCCCTGCGCGACGGCCGTCCCGCGGCGCGGGGGCGGACCGATACCGAACGGCTCCAAACCGGCGAGCTGGTCTACGCCGGGGTCCGTCGCACGCCGATCTGTGCCCTGGCGGCCGAGCTGCCGTTCCGAGGGGCCACCACCGGGCTGGCGGCCGAGCTGTTCGCCACGACGCTCGACGTCTACCTGACCCTGGCCCACATCGCGGCCGACCCGGACGACCTCGCGACCGCCGACGGCCGCCCCGCCACGGTCGTCGCGGCCCGCGATCGCCTGGCGCGGATGGTCGGTGCCGACCGCGACGCGTTCTCCGACGAGGATGCCCTGGCGCTGGCGGATGCGGCCGACGAGGCCCTGTTGCGCCGCCTCGAAGCGGCCGCCGTGCGGGCCTGCCGCCCGACCGTCGGACGGCCGGGCGCGGCGGTGGTCGCGGGTACGGGCGAGTTCCTGGCGCGGAGGCTGGCGCGTCGCGTCGTCGAGCGGGGAGGGACGATCGTCGGGCTGGCCGAGTCGTGGGGGCCCGTCGCCTCGACCGCCGGCTGCGCCCGCGCGCTGCTCGCGCTGGCGCTCGAGACGACCGGCGGCGGAGAGGCGGTCGCGACGTGACCGGCCTCGCGGTCGTCAAGCTCGGGGGCAGCCTGCTCGACTGGCCGCCCTTGCCCGATCGCCTGGCTTCCTACGTCCGGGACCGGGTCGACGACCGTCTCCTGGTGATTGTCGGCGGCGGCCGGGTTGCGGACGTCGTCCGCGGGCTCGACCGGCTCCACGGCCTGGGAGACGACCGTGCGCACCGCCTCGCGCTGCACGCCCTCGACCTGACCGCGTCCATCCTCGCCGCGCTGGTGCCGGGGTGCGACGTCGTGGACCGCCTCGATGCCCTGACCGGAGCCTGGGGGCGGGGCCGAATCCCGGTCCTCGCCCCGCGGCGGTTCCTCGACGAGATCGACGCGCCCTCGCCCCGCCCGCTCCGCGCCTCGTGGGACGTGACGACCGACTCGATCGCCGCGAGGGTCGCCGTCCACCTCGCCGCGGGCGAGCTCGCCCTGCTGAAGAGCGCCCCCTGCCGCCGGGGTCCGACCGTCGCGACGCCGCCCGGCTCGGCCTGGTCGATCCCGCCTTCCCCGACGAGTCCCGGCGGATCGGGCGGGTGACCTATCTCAACCTCCGCGACCCGGGTGCGGGACCTCGGATGCTGGGCCCATGACGGGGCGTGTCGCGGTAACGCTCGAAGAACCGTGCCATCAACGTGAGGCACGACCCAACCCGGAGGGTACCGGGGCCAAGCGCGGCGCGCCCCGGGGGACCAGCCTCGATCTCGGGTAAGGCGCTACGTACCCCGGCCACCCTCCGGCGCGGTTGTTGCAGTCCCGATCGGGCCGGGAGGTGACACCGATGACGAATCGAAACCGAGCGGTTGTCGATGCGATGGCGAGCGGGCTGGCCGGGGCGCTGGCCCTGACGGCGATCCACGAGACGGCGCGGCACACCCTGGCCGACGCGCCCCGCATGGACGCGCTCGGCCGCCGGGCCCTGCGCGGGGCTTGGAGGCGGCCGACATCGAGCCGCCGCCCCACGACGCGATGCAAGGGATGGCCTTGGCCGGCGACTTGGTCGCCAACTCGCTCTATTATGCGATGGTCGGCCTGGGCCCGCCCGAGCGGGCGATGCTCCGGGGCGCGATCCTGGGCGCGGCGGCGGGCCTGGGGGCGATCGTGCTCCCGCCGATGATGGGCCTTGGTCGTCGACCCCGCGGCCTCACGCCGCGCACCAAGGCCATGACCTTCACATGGTACCTGGCTGGCGGCCTCGCCGCGGCTGCCGCCTTCCGCGCCCTCGTCGGCCGGCGATAGCCCCCGCCGGGCGTGAATTCTCGGCGTCAGCGCCGGGCGCGTGACCCCCTTCGAACGAAGGGCGTGTGCCGCACGCCGGGGCCCGAGTGGCGCGGCACACGCCCGGCCGGGGACGGCCTCAGACCTCCAGCTTCCAGGGCGACCGCATCTCGCGGGAGAGCATCGCGTTGGCCTCGTCGGCGTCGGGCCCGTGGAACCGCTCGGCGTCGGGGTCCCAGCGCAGCGGCTTGCCCATCCGCAGCGCGATCGCGCCGATGTGGCAGACGACCGCCGAGTGGTGGCCGACCGACGACGTCGCAGATCGGCCGCTTGCGGGTCCGCACGCCGTCGAGGAAGTTGCCCATGTGGTTCGTTCGACACGTAGAGCCGCTCGGCGTCCTGCGGCAGCGGCTCGTCGATCAGCTTCTTGTCGCTGGCCTCGATCCGGCCCCGGCTGACGAAGATCCAGCCCGTCGTCGCCGATGAACCGGTTGCCGTTCTCGCCGTCGCTGGTGGTGACCAGCCGGGTGCCGTCGGCGTACTTGTAGGTGACGGCGAAGTGGGGGTGGCAGTTGTAGCTGTTGGGCTTCTTCGACGGCTCCTGGCCCACGGCCGTGACCTCGACCGGGCCGGTGTCGTCCGTGCCGAGGCCCCACTGCGCGATGTCGTTGTGGTGCGCGCCCCAGTCGGTCATCTTGCCGCCGGAGTACTCGTACCACCAGCGGAACTCGTAGTGGCACTTCTCCTTGACGTAGGCGACGTCGGGCGTCGGGCCCTTCCAGAAGTCCCAGTCGAGCCCCTCGGGCACGTCGGTCTCGTCGAACGGGCCGCCGATCGGGTTGTCGCCGATCCGGGCCTCGACGGTGTGGACCTTGCCGAACCGGCCGTTGCGGACCAGCTCGCAGGCCAGGCGGTAGCGGGCGTCGGAGCGCTGCTGGCTGCCGGTCTGGAAGATGCGGTCGTACTTGCGGGCGGCCTTGACCATCGCCTGGCCCTCGGCGATCGTCAGCGACAGCGGCTTCTCGCAGTAGACGTCGCAGCCGGCCTTCATCGCGGCGATCGAGGTCAGGGCGTGCCAGTGGTCGACCGTGCCGACGGTCACGGCGTCGAGGTCGCCGCGGCGCGAGCAGCTCGCGGAAGTCGCCGTAGGAGTCGACGTCGCCGTCCCCCTGCTTCGTCCTTGACCTCCTCGACGGCCTTCTCGCGCCGCGCCGGCGTCGACGTCGCAGACGGCGACGAACCGGACGCCCTTCTGGCCCATCGCGGCCTTCATGATGTAGGTGCCCTGCCCGCCGCACGCCGATGGCGGCCATGGTGATCTTGTCGTTGGGGCCGATCCGCCTGCGGCGACCGGGCCTCGCTTCTCCTGGTCGTCGGCGAGCACCCGGCGGGCATACCACGCCGGCAGCCCGGCGCCGACGGTCAGCGCCCCGAACGACCGCTCCAAGAACCCGCGCCGCGACAGATTCCCTCGGTGCATTTCTCGGACTCCTATTCAAGAGAGGGGCCGGGTGACCGCCGCCGAGGCGGCGGGGCCCCGGAGCCGGTCCGGCCATGATAACGCCACCCGCGGCCCAAAGATACGACCGGGCCCCGATCCCGCACCCTCGCCGTCCGGGCGACACCCCACGGCCGGAGATTCGTTTATGGCGTGATTCGTTCACTTTAGTTAGCCGCGCCGCGTCGATGAAGCCGAATATCCTGCCTCGGCGGTGGAATTCGAGTCCTAGGATTCATTGGATCGATTGCTCTTACCGCATTGATAGAGGCTGATGGTCATCCCGTAAAACACCGAGGCGTGGGGAGATTGCGCGGGTTGCACCGACGCGACGAGGCGGGCCGTCTCGGCCCAGCTTCCGCGAACGACGGGGTGTGTGATGGGACACCCCCGGGCCGGGGGTTCGGGCGGCATCCTCGAGATTGTCTTCAGGGCGGGGGCGCGGGTCCCGAGGCGCCTTCGCGCCCTCGTCGGCGCATCACTCAAGGGGGAGTCAGGTTCATGTCCCAGGAATCGGCATTGCGACGGGCGAGACGGCGTGCGCGGCCTCCGCGGCGGGGCCATCGGGTTGGGCTCCCGGGTCGGCTGGAGGTCCTGGAATCGCGGCAATTGCTGACGACGACGGCCGCCTCGTCCGTCGCCGACGGGTCTCCGATCCAGGTCGCCGCGGTGAATGACCTGGACGCGATGGCCAGCCTGACGGGCACGACGGTGGCCCTGGCGACGACGGGGTCGGCGGCGCAGGAGGGCCAGTCGGTGACGCTGACGGCGACCGTCGCCGCCGCGCAGGGATCGGGCATCCCCTCGGGCACGGTGACGTTCCTCGACGGCTCGGCGCCCCTGGCCGCCGTCGCGCTCGACGGCGCCGGGCGGGCCGCACTGACGACGCCCCTGCCGGTCGGCGATCACGCCATCTCGGCCGTCTACAGCGGCGACGCCAACTTCTCCGCCAATATCTCGGATACGGTGGTGGAGGCGATCAGCCCCCCCGCACCGGCCCCGATGGGCACGACGGTGGCCCTGGCGACGACGGGGTCGGCGGCGCAGGAGGGCCAGTCGGTGACGCTGACGGCGACCGTCGCCGCCGCGCAGGGATCGGGCATCCCCTCGGGCATGGTGACGTTCCTCGACGGCTCGGCGCCCCTGGCCGCCGTCGCGCTCGACGGCGCCGGGCGGGCCGCACTGACGACGCCCCTGCCGGTCGGCGATCACGCCATCTCGGCCGTCTACAGCGGCGACGCCCGCTTCGCCCCGAGCGCCTCGGGCCCGGTGGCCGAATCGGTCAGCCCGGTCGTGGCCCCCGCGACCGTCCCCGTCGTGGCGCCCCCGACCATCCCCGCCGTGGCGCCGGCGACCGATCACGACGTGACATCCTCGTTCGTCCTCAGGTTCGGCGCGATCGAGCGGATCGGCCGTCACGTCTTCGTGCCGGTCACGTTGCGCAACCACGGGCGCGGCGCCGTCGCGGGCCCGATCCTGCTGGCGCTGGACGGGCTCAGCAAGGGCGTCGTGCTGCGGAACGCGGCGGGCGTCACCCGCGCCGCACCGCGCGCGGGCAGCCCCTTCGTGGTCGTGAGCTTCGGCGGCCTCGGCCCCGGCGGACACGCGTCGGTGACGCTCGACCTGGGCTTCAGCCATCGCGCGGTACACCCCCTGTTCATCCCCCGCGTGCTGGCGGGCACGCTCCTGCCCTGATCGCGGACCGATCGGCGTGCCGCGCGCGGTGAGATCGAGCCGGGCCGTGATTCCCCGGCCCGGATCGCGTATCGTGGATGCGCCGCGGCGGCGGCGCCCCCGCGCCGTCCCCCGTCGGCAATCATCCGGGGCCCGTCCCCGTCCGTGATGAAATCCAATATTTCAAATTGAAAATTTCAATTTAAAATTTAACGTTGATATTTTGGAATCACGATCATGCCGAGGGAAACCGTGAGGCACCCCATCGCGCCGGCCTTCGCATTCGCCGTGTCGCTGATGCTGCTATCGGGCGCGGTCCCCGCGCGGCGGGCCTCCGCGGCGCTGCCCGGGGCCGAGCCGGCGGCGGTGAAGCTCGATCCGGCCCGGCTGGCGGAGGTCGGCGACGCCGCGCGGCGCGCCGTCGAGCAGGGGAAGGTCCCGGGCGCCGTCGTGCTGGTGGGCCGGGCGGGGAAGGTCGCCTACGACGCGGCGTTCGGCCGCCGTGCCGTCGAGCCATCCTCAGAGCCGATGACCCGCGACACGATCTTCGACCTCGCCTCGCTCACCAAGCCGGTCGCCACCGCGACCGCCGTGATGATCCTGGTGGAGCGCGGCAAGGTCGGACTGGCCGACCCGATCGCCAGGCACCTCCCCGAGCTCGACAACCACGGTAAGGGACAAATTACGGTCGAGCAACTGCTCCGCCACCGCTCCGGCCTGATCGCCGACAACCCGATCGGCGACTACGCCGACGGCCCGGCCAAGGCGTGGGAGCGCCTGGCCAACCTCGACCTCAAGGGCAAGCCCGGTGCGGGGTTCCTCTACAGCGACGTGAACTTCCTGATCCTCGGCAAGCTCGTCGAGCGCGTCTCGGGCCAGAAGCTCGACGCCTTCGTGGCCGAGCACGTCATCAGGCCGCTAGGCGTGTCGGATACCGGATACCGCCCGCTCGCGACGCCCCCCGAGGCGCTGCCGCCGGCCTCCCGGATCGCGCCGACGGAGAGTGACGAGGACGGCACGATGCTCCGCGGGGTCGTCCACGACCCGAGGGCCCGGCGCTGGGGGGCGTGGCCGGGCACGCGGGCCTGTTCGGCACGGCCGACGACCTGGCGGTCTTCGCGCAGATGGTCCTCGACGAGGGCCGGGCGCCCGGGGGGCGGGTCCTCGCCCCGGGGACGGTCCGCGCGATGATCGACCCCAGCGACACCCCGCCCCGCGAGCGCCGGGGGCTCGGGTGGGACGTCGCGACCGGCTTCAGCGCCCCACGGGGCAAAGGCTTCGGCCCGAGGAGCTTCGGCCATACGGGGTTCACCGGCACGAGCATCTGGATCGATCCTGACGCCGACATGTTCGTGATCCTGCTGACCAGCCGCCTCCACCCCGACGGCAAGGGCGCGTCGCCGACCGCCCTCCGCGCCGAGGTCGCCTCGCTCGCCACCGCGGCGATCGCCGACCCGGTCTCCTGCGGGATCGACGTCCTGATGGGGCGACGGTTCGAACCGCTCCGGGGCAAGCGGGTCGGCCTGGTCACCAACCACACGGGCCGGGCCCGCGACGGCGCCTCGACGATCGACGTCCTGTCCAAGGCGCCCGACGTCAAGCTCGTCGCCCTGTTCAGCCCCGAGCACGGCATCCGCGGGGTCGTCGACGCCGAGGTCTCCGACTCCCGCGATGAGAAGACGGGCCTGCCGATCTTCAGCCTCTATGGCAAGACCCGCAAGCCGACCCCCGAGAGCCTCGTCGGCGTCGACGTGCTCGTCTACGACATCCAGGACATCGGGGCCCGCTTCTATACCTACATCAGCACGCTCGGCCTGGTGCTGGAGTCGGCCCGGGAGAAGGGCATCCCGGTCGTGGTCCTCGACCGCCCCAACCCGATCGGCGGCATCGAGGTCTCGGGCCCGGTGCGCAAGGACGGGTTCGAATCGTTCATTGCCTACCACGCCCTGCCCGTGCGGCACGGGATGACCGTCGGCGAGCTGGCCCTCCTGTTCAACGCCGAGCGCAAGATCGGCGTCGACCTGACCGTCATCCCCTGCCTCGGCTGGCGCCGGGCCAACCTCTACGACGCGACGGGACTGCTCTGGGTCAACCCGTCGCCCAACATGCGGAGCCTGACCGAGGCGCTGCTGTACCCCGGCGTCGGGCTGCTGGAGGCGACCAACCTGGCGACCGGCCGCGGCACCGACACCCCCTTCGAGCGCGTCGGGCCCCGTGGATCGACCCGCGGCAGCTCGCCTCCCTCCTGAACGGCCGCGTGCCCGGCGCAGCTTCGTCCCGATCCGCTTCACCCCCAAGGAGCGGCAGTACGCCGGCCAGGAGTGCGGCGGCGTCTCCATCATGATCACCGACCGCGCCCGCTTCGAACCGCTGGGCCTGGGGATTCACATGGCCGTCGCCCTCCGGGCCGCGTATCGCGACCAATGGAAGCCCGACGGGATGCTGAAGTTCCTCGGCGACCAACCCACCTATGGGGCGATCCTTGAGGGGCGGGATGTCGATTCGATCACGGACCTCTGGAAGGGCGAGCTTTCCGGGTTCCGGTCGACCCGCGAGAAGTACCTGTTGTACAAGTGACCGAGGTCGAGTGGCCGGGGCAAAGCCGAAGGCATGCCCCGGGGCACGCTCGCTAGGACCAGCAGGAGCCGGTCGAATCGCTCCACCTCCTGGATTCGGGTGTCCCGCGGCGCCAGGCCGTCGCGCCGACTCTTGTGGTCGCGGAATAGCTCCTCGACGCTCATGCGGCGAGCGCCCAGCCGG
The DNA here is from genome assembly GCA_963708145.1 of uncultured Planctomycetaceae bacterium. Classification (GTDB taxonomy): domain Bacteria; phylum Planctomycetota; class Planctomycetia; order Isosphaerales; family Isosphaeraceae. The sequence continues at coordinate 4,346,250 of OY970189.1, forward strand.
CACAGCGCCTCGGCCCGCCCGTCCAGGTCGGTCATCAGGTACCACGGCTCGTCCCGCTCCTTGGGCAGGCCCGGTCGCCAGCGGATCACGACGTGGTGCGTGACCCGGCCGTCCCTGCGGTACTGGACGTCGCGGAGCCCGTGCGCCATGCCCTTGCGGACCGGGTACCGGCTGCAGCGCCGCGGTACCGCGCCGGCGACGGTCACCGCGGGCTTGATCCGCACCAGGTAGCCGAACCCCAGTTCCTGCCAGATCGCGGCCCACTCGGCCCGCCCGAACCCGCGGTCGGCCAGGATAGACTGGGTGGACACGGTGGCTCCCTCCGCGGTGCGAGCAGCGGTTGGTGTAGCAATCCTGATTGTCCCGCACGCAAGGTCGGGAGCCACTGTGTTTTCCCTTCAGACGGGCCGGTGGGGATGACTCAGGAGTCCTCGTGCTTGACGGGCCGGGGTCCGTCCGATTATTGTTGAACGTGCATCATGCCCACCACCGCCCGGCGGCTGGCTCGCGAGGCCGCGCGGTCCCGCCTGCGGATATGAGACGACAGCAAGGGCCCCCCCGATGAATAGACCGTGCCGATCCCGCGCTCGGATTCCCCGGTGGCTCGCCGCGATCACCCCGCTGGTGGTCGCGATCGCGGGGGCGGCGCCGTCCCGGATCGCGATCGAGCCGGCGATGGTCGTCCTGGAGGGCGCCGGGGCGCGGCAGCAGGTCGCCGTGACGGGCGTCTTCGCCGACGGCTCGGCCCGCGACCTGACGGCCGAGGCGCGCTTCGCGGTCGAGCCGGAGGGCGTGGCCGAGGTCTCGGCCTCGGGCGTCGTCACGCCCGAAGGCCCCCGGCCAGGCCAGGCTGCGGGTCGAGGCCGAGGGGAAGACGGCCGAGGTCCGGGTCGCCGTGGAGCGTCCCGACCGGGAGCGGCCGGTCAGCTACCGGCTCGACGTGGTCGCGCTGCTTATCGAAGGCGGGCTGCAACATGGGGGCCTGCCACGGCAACCTCAACGGCAAGGGGGGGTTCCGCCTCAGCCTCCGAGGCGACGACCCCGCCTTCGACCTGCTGGCGCTGACGCACGACACCTTCGGCCGGCGGACCGACCGCAACGACCCCGCGCGGAGCCTGATCGTCCTCAAGCCGACCGGCCGGATGCCGCACGAGGGGGGCCAGCGGTTCCCGCCCGGGTCGGCCGAGGAGGCCGCGCTGCTCGGCTGGATCGCCTCGGGCGCCGGCGACGACGTGGCGACCGCGCCGAGGCTGTCGCGGCTGGTGGTCGCCCCCGCCGAGAGGATCGTCGCGGCGCCGGGCTGCACCCAGCAACTGGTCGTCACGGCCGAGTTCTCCGACGGCACCCGCCGCGACGTGACCCGGCAGGCCTCCTACGACGTCAGCGACCCGACCCGCGCGTCGGTGACGGTGGACGGCCGGGTCGAGGTCGGCGGGCCGTGCGAGACGACGGTCGCCGTCCGCTACCTCGGCGGGCGGGGGATCAGCCGCCTGGCGTTCCTGGCCGATCGGCCCGACTTCGCCTGGCGCGGCCCCGAGCCGAAGAACGCGATCGACCGGCACGTCTTCGCCAAGCTCAAGGCGCTGAAGATCAACCCCTCCGAGCCGTCGGGCGACTCCGCCTTCCTGCGCCGCGCCTACCTCGACGCCCTCGGCCGCCTGCCCGACCCGCGCGAGGCCCGCGCGTTCCTCGCTGATCCCGACCCCGACAAGAGGGACCGGCTCGTCGATCGCCTGGTGGCGGCGCCCGAGTTCGCCGACTTCTGGGCGCTGAAGTGGGCCGACCTCCTCCGCAACGAGGAGAAGACGATGGGCCCGAAGGGGGTCTGGGTCTTCCAGCGCTGGCTCCGCGACCAGGTCGGCCGCGACGTGCCGCTCGACGAGTTCGCCCGCCAGCTCGTCACGGCGCAGGGCTCGACCTGGACGAATCCCCCCGTCCAGCTTCCACCGCACCAACCGCGACCCGATGACCGCCGCCGAGGCGATCGGCCAGGTCTTCCTCGGCGTGCGGCTCCAGTGCGCCCGCTGCCACAACCACCCGTTCGACGTCTGGACGCAGGACGACTACTACGGCCTGGCCGCCTTCTTCGGCAACGTCCAGCGCAAGGAGATCAACAACTTCCGCCGCGACGGCCTCGACACGCACGAGATCAACGGCGACGAGATGGTCTACCTCTCGGGCCGCCCCGAGCTGGTCCAGCCCCGCTCGGGCGAGATGATGGAGCCGAAGCCCCCCCGCGGCCCCAAGCCCCGGCTGGGCGACGACCCCGACGCGCTCGACGACCTCGCCTCGTGGCTGACCCGCGACAACCCCCAGTTCGCCCGCAACCTGGCCAACCGCGTCTGGTTCAACCTGATCGGGCCGCGGCGTCGTCGACCCCGTCGACGACTTCCGCGACTCGAACCCCCCGCGCAACCCCGCGCTGCTCGACGCGCTGACGGCCGAGCTCGTCAGGGGCGGGATGCGGCTCCGGCCCCTGGTCGCGTTCATCATGAAGTCGCGGACGTACCAGCTCGGCTCTCGGCCCAACGAGACCAACGCCGACGACGAGGCGAACTTCTCCCGCGCCTCGGTGCGGCTGCTGCCGGCCGAGGTCCTGCTCGACGCGATCGGCCAGGCGCTCGGCCATCGCCCCGAGTTCGACGAAGGCCCCCGCGCCGCGCGGGCCGTGCAGTTGGCCGGCGTGAAGATGGGGGGCCAGTTCCTCAAGACCTTCGGCAAGCCCGACCGATTGCTCACCTGCGAGTGCGAGCGCTCCGAGGCGACCACGCTGTCGCAGGCGTTCCAGCTCATCAACGGCGACGCGATCCGACAGGCCCTCGAGGCCGGCGACAACCGCGTCGGCCGCCTGCTCAAGGGCGGGGCCTCCGACGCGACGATCCTCGACGAGGTCTACCTGGCCACGCTCTGCCGCGAGCCGACCGAGACCGAGCGCGACGCCGTCCTGGCGCACGTCGCGGCGGCCAAGGACCGTCGCAAGGCGTGGGAGGATGCGTGCTGGGCGATCCTGAACAGCAAGGAATTCCTGCTGCGGCATTGAGATGGAGGCGGCTGGATCACCTCATGGGGACCTACAAGACCGAGGAACCGGCGGAGTGATACGAGTTGGCGGGCGACTCGCTGGAAGACGTTGGCGCCTCGCTCGTGCCCGAATTCCGGTCCCCTCTCGTCCTCATGAGGATCTATAGTTGGCGATTCGCGGTGATGATCGCGGCGTTGATCTACTCGGCGATCTGGCGGGATTATCGGCTGGCGTTGATCGGGGCCGGCATGTGCCTGCGGCCCACGGAATATTGGCTCGTGTGGTCGGACGTGTCCGAATCGGTGAAGGCCGCCGCGAAGAAGGTCATCGGGGTATTGAGGGTCGTCTACGTCGCCTACTGCGCCTATGTCCTGGCGACATTCGGGCGCGGAGGTTGATGGCGACGCCAGCCGGTCGGATGATACCTATATCGAGGTCACAGGAGAGATCACGGCCATGTCCCACGCGTGCCCCGACTATCGCGCGACCCTCCGCCTGTCGCGGCGGAGCCTGCTGAAGGCCGGCTCGGCGGGCATCGCCGGGCTGAGCCTGCCGATCCTGCTGCGGGCGTCCGAGGCGGCCAAGGCGGGGCCGGCGGCGAAGGCCAAGCACGTCATCTTCCTCCACCAGTTCGGCGGGCCGTCGCACATCGACACCTTCGACATGAAGCCCGACGCCCCCGACGGCATCCGCGGCGAGTTCAAGCCGATCGCCTCGACCCAGCCGGGGCTGACCGTCTGCGAGCTCCTGCCCGAGTTCTCCAAGGTCATCGGCAAGTTCGCGCAGGTCCGGTCGGTCAACCACCGGATGAAGAACCACAACTCGGCGACCTACTACAGCCTGACCGGCCACGCGCCGCCGCTGGACGACATCCGCCTCCGCGACACGCAGGAGCTCTACCCGGCCTACGGGAGCACGGTCGCCAAGCTCAAGCCGGTCGACGACCCGGCGGTGCCGACGTTCGTCGCGTACCCGCACGTCCTCCGCGACGGGAGCGTCACGCCGGGCCAGACGGCGAGCTTCCTGGGCAAGCCGTTCGACCCGTTCTTCATCGGCCAGGACCCCAACAGCCCCGACTTCCGCCTGCCCGAGCTGACGCCTGCCGGCGAGCCTGCCCCTGGAACGGCTCGACGACCGCCGCGGCCTGCTGCGGGCCATCGACGCGCAGGGCGACCTGCTCAGCTGGTCGGATACGGCGCGGGGGATCGACTCGTTCTACGACCGCGCCCTGACGATGCTCGCCTCGCCGAAGGTCAAGCAGGCGTTCGACCTGTCGAAGGAGTCTCCGAAGCTCCGCGACGCCTACGGCCGGACGACCTACGGCCAGGGCTGCCTGCTGGCGAGGCGCCTGGTGGAGGCGGGCGTGCGGTTCGTCACCGTCTACTACCTCAACTCGATCGGCGGGCCGCGGCGAGCGACGGCTGGGACACGCACGGCGACAACTTCAACCAGCTCAAGAAATACCTCCTGCCCAAGACCGACATGGCCGTGCCGACCCTGGTCCGCGACCTCGAAGCGCGCGGGCTTCTGGACGAGACGCTGATCGTCTGGATGGGCGAGTTCGGCCGGTCGCCGAAGGTCATCAACACCGCCAAGTTCGGCGCCAACGGCCGCGACCACTGGCCGCGGTGCTACACGGTGCTGATGGCCGGCGGCGGGATCACGCCGGGCGCCGATCTACGGCGCCAGCGACCGGATCGGCGCCTACCCGGCGCTCGACCCGGTCTCGCCCGACGACGTCGCCGCGACGATGTACTGGGCCCTCGGGATCGACCCTGCGACCGAGTTCTACGACGCCCTGCACCGCCCCCTGCCGATCGCCGCCGGCAAGCCGATCACGCAGATCTTCTCGTGAGGTGAGGAGGGACCCGATGTCCGCGACGCTCGCCCCCGCGCCGGTGCCGCTCACGCCGGCAGGATGAGCCCCTGTGGCCGATCACGGTCGCCATGTTCACCGAGATGGTCTATGCCGGGCATCATCCCCGAGGATGCCCGGGTCTATCTCTATCAAGGGAGGCTCGCCCCCCGGATGACGATCGGACGCCCGCACACGAACTCGACGTCCAGACGACCTATGCTTGCTCTGCTGCCATCTGCGGATCGCCGGGGATGTTCCCCGAGCACGGAGCAGGCGATGGCGTTGCGGACCGAGCCGACGGTCCGCTATCCGGACGTGAAGCTCGTCCGGGGGCGAGAGGAAGGACTATCCCGAAGGCCTTCCCGACCACGGCCGACGTGCCGCTGGTCGTCGAGGTCGCCGACACCACGCTCCCCAAGGACCGCGCCCTGGCCCTGACCTACGCGCGCGAGGGCATCCCGGTCTACTGGCTGATCAACATGAAGGCCGGCAGGTCGAGGTCTACGACGGGCCGGGCGAGGCCGGCTATGCCCGGCTGACGATCTACGCCGAGGACGAGGTCGTGCCGGTCGTCGTCGATGGCCGGGAGGTCGGCCGGATCGTCGCCCGCGACCTCTTACCCTGATCGGGCACGCGGCTTGCATCTCCGATCGGGGAGACCCTTCCCTCCCCGAGATGCCGCCATGTCCACGCTCGGGCTGATCCTGATCATCGTCCTGGTCCTGGCGCTGCTCGGCGCCCTGCCGCGATGGCCCCACAGCGCCAGCTGGGGCTATGCCCCGACCGGCGGCCTGGGGCTGCTGCTGGTCGTCATCATCCTGCTGGTCCTGCTGGGCCAGATCTGAGGGGCGCCGTCGCCTCCGGGCCCTCCGGCCGGTAGAATGCCTCCGGAGGGCCAAGTCATGGAATCCGCCGAGAAGCCATCGGTCGTCGACCCCGCATCGATCGTCGTCGACCCCGAGCTGCAAGCGGCCGTCGATAACTACCTCAAAGGGGTCCGCGACCCCGAGGCGATGTTGAGGGCGGCCGAGCGCATGGACCGCATGAGAGAAGAGATGAGGCAGTGGGTCGGGGAAGTGGACCTGGCCGTCCAGCTCATCCGCGAGGCCCGCGAAGAGGAATGAGAGAACTCCTCAACTCCAATGCGGTCGGGTGGCCGGGGCAAAGCCCGCAGGGCGTGCCCCGGTGCGGGTGCGGATGATCCCGGGGCACGCCCTGCGGGCTTTGCCCCGGCCACCCGCCGCTAGCCCCTAGAGCATCCCCCGCGATGCAAACCGCGCCCTGTAGTTTACCCATCGCTTGTCGAGGGCGTCCCTGAGGACGCCATAAATGTAATCCAATTTCTGATCTTTTGTTTTCACGCCAGAGCAGTACATGGTAGTGCCTCACGATGATGGCACGGTTTTTCGAGCCTGATAGCGGTCGAGGGGCGATGTTATAGTCTACGCGGCAAGAAGTTGAGGATTATTGTCATCTGCTGGGGGGGTCAAAACCCTCGCCTTTAGGCGACGGCTTTAGCATCCCTCGGCGGTATCATGGGCCGCATGGCGGAATACCGGCATGGCCCCCATAGCGTCTTCGAGATCCACCTGCACCTGGTGTGGGTGACGAAGTACCGCAAGCCGGTGCTCGTCGGGCGCGGTGGGGTCCCGCGCGCGGGACCTGATCCGCGAGATCTGCGGCACCTGCGACGTGCTGATCATCAAGGGTCACGTGAGCAAGGACCACGTGCATCTGCTGGTGTCGATCCCGCCGCAGGTGACGATCAGCCGGCTGGTGCAGCGGCTGAAGGGCAAGACGGCGTACAAGCTGCTCGGGGAGTTCGCGCATATCCGCAAGGAGTTCTGGGGCCGTCACGTGTGGGCGCGGGGGTATTTCTGCTGCAGCAGCGGCAACGTGACGGACGAGGTGGTGGCGGCGTATATCGAGAACCAGGGTCGCGGTCATAGCGGCGACTTCCGGGTGGAGGGTGGGTCGGAGTAACTTCAGCCGGCCTCGGGCCGGGAGCTTTGAGCCGAGCTCGGCTCGGAATCCTTCGAGCCGGCCTTTGGCCGGAACCCTTTGGCCGAGCTTGGCTCGGAACAGGACTTGAGTCCGTTACACCGAAGCCACCGCCTTCAGGCGGTGGAGTATCCTTGTTGGGTCAGGCAAGGTCAAATAGTGCGTCACGAAAACCCCTGTGCAGGCCGGACAGACCCCGCCGCTGAAGTCGTGGATTTCTGGTTCATCCGACTAAAGCGTACTTGGTCTCGTGGATCGCCAGGATCTTCAGCTTGAAGAACTCCTGGTCTCGGAACCCGTACGCCTGCCGCTTCAGCGTCTTGATCTTGTTGTTGGTCCCCTCCGGCGGGCCGGTGCTGATCGGGTAGGCGTAGTACGCCAGCAGCCCGGCGCGGTGGGCCTCCAACGTCTTGGCCATCTGTTGGAGCCTCCGGACGCCGGAGGCCTCCGCCCGCCGGAGCCAGCCGTTGAGTTGAGGAAGGCGGTGGCGAACCGCTTGCCCGGCTGTTCCCAGAACTGCCGCAGGTCCTCCTTGAGGTCGTAGGCCACGGCCAGCGGCCGGTTCGACCTCAAGGCCGCCTCCAGGCGTTCCGCCTCGTCGCGCTCCGGGTCGAGGTTCCTCGGGGGCCTTCAGCAGCAGCCACCTCGCCCCCTTGAGGACCCCCTTCCCATCGCCGTTGGCCTCGTGGTACAGCGACCGGCGCAGGTCGGACAGCTTGTCGTTGAAGGGCTCGATGACGTGGGAGTGATCGCACACGATCGCCGCCTTCGGCAGGTGCGCCGCCACCGCCTCGCGGTACGCCGCCGACATGTCCATGGCGACCGCCTCGACCTTCGCCTTGCACCGCCGTAGCCGCCTCCGGAACGGCTTCAGGGCGGCGCCGCCCTTGCCGTCGCCGACGAGCGCCACCGCCCCGCTGCCCAGGTCCAGGACCACCGTCAGGTAGCGGTGGCCCTCGCGGGCGGCGATCTCGTCGATGGCGATGTGCCGCAGGTGCTTGAGCCTCGGCCTGGCGTAGCGGCGCGACAGGTCCCGCTTCCGGATGCCCTCGATGACGTCCCAGCTGACGCCCGGGTGGCGGGCCACGTCGAGGGTCGTCATGCGCAGCGACAGCTCCGGGGCGTACCGCTCGAACGCCTTGGTGTAGGTCCGCCGCGGGCCAGCGAAGTCGAGGGCCACCTGGCGGGTTACCCCGCAGTGCTGGCAGCAGACCCGGGGGATGGGGAAGCTGACGAGCACGAGCCTGGAGCCGATCGGCGGGGTGCGGAACGGGCGCTCGGCCGTCCCGCGGGGCCGGACGGCCCGCGACCCGCGGGCGGAGCAACGCAGCGCCTTGCGGGGCTGCCGGATGCTGAAGCGGATCTGCCCCTCGACATACTCGGTGCGGACGTACTCGTAGCCGCGGACGCCGAACCCGTGGTCAAGGAGGCTGGTGGACATGCTGGTCGTCTCCCCTGGAGCCCTTTGCGCAACTCCAGAAGAGGCCAGCATGTCCACCGCTTTTCAACTCAAAGTACGCTTCCGCCGGATGAACCGGATTTCTTTTTCGCCGCGCTTGATTTTTAGGACACCGTTCGATGGTCGGTTGTGATCAAAGTGAATCTCTTTGGAGCAGCACGGGCAGCGCATCTCCTATCCTCCAACTCTCCCTACTGAGAATCGAAGCCAAGATAACAATTGTACCCTATCCCTCTGCCCGCTCCACCCGCCCGCGAATTCACGAGCCGCCATCGCCCTGCTGGTCCTGCCCATCCCGATCGGACGGCCCGGCCCCCGGGGAGTCTCGCGCGACGACGGACAGCCCCGCCTTGGCCAACCGGCTGAGGATGATCGGCCAGTGCCGGGAGAGGCTGTGCGCCTCCATCGTGTGCGAGCACTCGATCGTGTCGCGGTCGTATCGGCCGACGACCCACACGCCCCCCGGTGCGCGGCCCAGGGCGCGGCGGACGGCGTTGACGCTCGCGGCCCGGACGTAGAACCGTCCCATGAATCGGCCCCCGTTCCTCGACCTCGCCGCGTTTGATAGGCTCGACGGGTGCGCCATGGACCCCGATCGAACCCTCGACGCGAGCCCGACCGATGAGCGACCCGCCGACCAACATCCGCGCCCACCAGGGCGAGCAGGTCCTCGAGCTGTCCTGGGAGAACGGCCCGACCGACAGGCTACCTTACAAGTACCTCCGCGGCGAGTGCCCCTGCGCCTCGTGCCGCAACGAGTGGACCGGCGAGAGGATGCTCGACCCCGCCACCATCCGCGACGACCTGAAGCTCGAAGGCATGGAGACGATCGGAAGCTACGCGGTCCGCTTCGGGTGGAACGACGGCCACTCGTCGGGCCTCTACACCTGGGAGACCCTGCGACGCCTCGCGCGGGAACGCCCCCCCTCGTGACCTGCCGCCGTGAACGGAAAACGGGCGGCTCGCCAGAGCCGCCCGTCGGGGATGTCGGGTCGATCGGACGGGGCCGTCCTCAGGCGATCTTCTTCGGGCCCTTCGGCAGCACGCTCGCCCGGGTCACGATCGTCTTGTGGACGGTCGTGACGGCCTTTGTCGGCTTGGGGACCACGACCTTGACCGGGTGCTTCGGCACCACGACCTTGACCGGGTGCTTCGGCACCACGACCTTGACCGGGTGCTTCGGCACCACGACCCTGACCGGCGGCGTGGCCGCGGGAGGTGTATACGGCGTCGGGGACGGGGTGCGGCGACGGCGTCGGGGAGGGCGTCGGCGTCGGGGACGGGGTGGGCGATGGCGTCGGGGTCGGCGACGGCGTCGGGGCGTTGACCAGATTGGCCTTGTCGGAGTAGGAGGGCAGGGCGGCGCCCTTGTTGCTCTTGATCGTCGCGCTCGCGTCGGGGATCGCGATGCTGATGGTGCCGGTGCTGTTGAACTGGCCCGAGAGCAGGAACATGACGGTGTGGCCGTCGAGCCACTGGAGGCTCGTGGCCTTGACCGGGCTGACCGGGCTGACGGCGCTGCCCGAGACGACCAGGTCGTTGGCGGTGAGCGTGGCACGGTTGACGTTGGCCGAGAAGTCGACGACGAGCGGGCTGGGGGCGGCGGTGATGGCCGCGCCGTTGGCCTGGGTCACGCCGCCGGGGGCCAGCGAGGTGGTGACGACGCGGAACGAGCCGCCGACGGGGTTGCCGCCGGTGCCCTGGAACTCGAAGGCGCCGATGTCGGCCGGGCCGACGTCGGCGGTGCCGGGGAAGCCGCGGTTGAAGTTCGACCCGGCCGCGGCCGAGGAAGTCGGTCGCCGGCGCGAAGGCGGGGTTGGCCCGGTCGATCGCCGCCGAGGCGCTCGTCAGGTCGAAGTTGGTGTCGAGGAAGAACGCCGCCGGGCCGTCGGCGCCGGGGCGCGGGTCGCGAGGCGCGACGAACGCCGGGGCGCCGGTGAAGTTGCCCAGCGCGTCGGGCGTCGGGGCCGAGCAGCGACGGGTCGAACCCGCCGCCGACGCCGATCGTGTCGTCGGCGGGGCTCGACTCGCTCGGGCCGTTGCCCGAGAACAGGTTGCTGTTGAGCTCGAACTTGTTCGGCGCCGACGCCACGATCGCCGCGCCGTTGCGGGCCGCCGTCCCGTCGGTGTTCTCCCAGAAGATCGTGTTGGCGATCTCGGCCATCACCGGCGCCGAGGCGGAGGCGCCCAGGCTGATGCCGTAGGTGTTGAAGGCGACGTCGTCGTTGGCGATGAACGTCGGGGAGGCCAGCGACGCGGTGTTGCCGTTGTCGCTGATGGTGATGCCGGTGACGTTGCCCACCAGGCCGTCGTTGACGATCTGCGGCGTCAGCGAGTTGGCGCCGGTGGTCAGGACGACGATCCCCGAGCCCGAGTCGACGAAGTAGTCGCGGTCGATCAGGACGTTGGCGTTGACCGTCTCGACGCCGATCGAGGCGGGGTCGATGAAGCCGGAGGCCGGGTCGCCCAGCAGCGGGTTGGAGATCGTGAACCCGGCGATCTCGGTGAGCAGGCCGGGGTTGCTCGAGATGTTGCCGGCCGGTGACCGTCGGCACGCCCGTGTTGCCCGGCGACCGGATGATCGTCTGGAGCGGGTCGCCCGCGACGACGGTCGTGTCGGTGCTGGTCGGGTCGGCCGACACGAGCCGGACGTACTGCTTGAGCGTGACGTTCTCGTTGTAGACGCCCGGCAGGACCGCGACGACGTCGCCGGTGGTGGCGGCGGCCAGCCCCTGCGCGATCGTCGGGAACGGGTTGGTGACGTCCCCCTGCGTCGGCGCCGGCGTTGGTGACGTCCGCCGCCGGGCCGACGAAGATGTTGTGCACGGACCGCCGAGTTGAACGACAGGAAGAGGAACGACAGGTCGGCGCCGTCGGCGCCGGCGGTGCCGCCCAGCGGGTTGCCGGCGATGTCGGTGATCGGGCTGGCGCCGGTCCCCTTGAGGACGACCAGGTACTGGTCGTTGACCAGCGGGCCGGCCAGGCTGAAGCTGACCCGCTCGGGGCCCTTCGGGCCGGCCGCCGATCGGGGTGACGGAGATGCTGGAGGCGGATGACCGGCACCAGCACGTCGTCGGCGGTGCCGAAGATGCCGTCGGGGCCGGCGCGGACGACCAGGATCGAGCTGGCGTTGAGCGTCTTGGGGTTGATGTTCTTGTCGGTCGTGAACGAGAAGTCGACGTTGCCCGCCGCGTCGGGCGTCAGCAGCGAGCCGGGCGTCGGGCTGATGCCGGTGACCTGCGGCCCCTTGGTGTCGACGACGAACTGGACGGTCGTGCCGGTCGCGGCCGGGTTCGAGGCGTTGCCGTTGGCGTCGACCACCACCGCGACGGCGGTGTAGTAGTTGTAAGTCGTCGGCGGTGCCGAGCAGGCCGTCGGGGCCGACGTTGTACGGGTCGTCGGGCAGGCTGGCTGGGGATGGTCGCCGCCGGTGCCCGCGGCGTCCTGGCCGACGGTCACGGTGAAGTTGCCCGCCGCGTCGGTCAGGCCCGTCCCGACGAGCACGCCGCCGACGTAGAGCAGGACCGTGTTGCCCGCCACCGGGTTGAGCGGCGACGGCACGGCGTAGCTGACCGACCCGATGAAGGTCGGCGTGTTGATGTCGGTGATGTTGTCGCCGGCGATGCCCGTGTCGCTGGCCGGGGCGAGCCGGAGCGTCCCCGGCGTGACCGACGGCGTGTTCGTGTTGATCGAGAAGGTCAGGTAGAAGTTGCCGCCCGGCGTGCCGTCGCCCGAGGGGAGCGGCGCCTGCGGGTTGTTCGGGCTGTCGGTCGACTTCGGCGTCGTGTTCTCGCCGTCGAGCGCGTTGCCCTGGGGGTCGCGGATCACGTTCGAGCCGCTGCCCGACGAGCGTGAGCCGGTACTCGGCGCTGGGCAGGGTCAGGCCGGCCAGGCTGATCGTCAGGACGTCGGTCGTCGCGTTGAACGAGAGCTGGCCCGGCGACAGGTTGATCGTCTTGGAGCCGGCGGTGCCGAAGATGCCCGCGGCGTCCGACTCCTGGAGCATGACCGTCTGGTTGGTGATCGTCGTCGGGTCGAGCGCGTGGTTGAAGTGGAACTGGATCGTCGTCGGCGTCACGTTCGTGCCGGCGATCGCCGCCGACGCTGTAGATGTCGCGGCCGGTGCCGTTGGGCAGAGTGGCGATGACGTTCTGGCCGTTGGCGAACGGCGTGACCTCGGGCGGGTTGTACTGGACGAACTCGAAGGCGCCGACGTCGAAGTACGGGCTGTCGCCGAACCCGACGTTGGGCACCCCCGGGTCGTCCTGGCGGAGCGTGCCGTTCTGGTCGCGCTGGCCGCCGCCGGGGTAGGGGATGAAGACGTTGGTCGCCGCGTCCGACGACGGGCCGTTGTCTACGGTGGCGGTGGCCGCCGAGCCGGTCGCGGTCGCCGGGTTGGCGACCATCTCCCACTGGTCGACGAACCCGCGGCTCGGGTAGCCCGGCAGGGCCAGCGTGGTCGGCGGCGGGATGCTGGCGCCGCCGAAGCCGAATGTCAGGCCGATGTCGGGGTTGCGGTTGTTGGCGTTGCGGATGCCGCCGGTGCCGTCGTCGTCGAGGACCTGGGTGGCGATCGGCACCAGCGTGGTGATGTAGTAGCCCAGCGCGTTCGGGTCGAGGCTCAGCTCGCTGCGGCCCGCGTCGATCGCCGCCGAGCCGGCCTGGAGCTGGAAGTTCGGCCTGTTGGGGTACGACGCCGTCGGGTCGACGAACTTCGGGTCGCCGTTGATCGGCTGGTCGTTCTCGACCGCCGGCAGGGGCGGGCCGAGGTTCGCGTTGCCGACCGTCTGGGCGGCGTCGTTGAAGAACAGGTTGTACTGGAGCTCGCTCCCCAGGACGATCCCGGTGTTCATCACGGCGGCCGTCGTCGAGCCGTCGAAGATGTTGTCCATCCCGATGAACTGGATGTGCGAGCGGTCGTTCGGCGGCGGGCCGCGCTGTACGCCACCGAGAGGAGGTTGACGGCGATCGGGTCGTTGTAGAACGTGTTGTTGAGCGCCAGGAACTCCATCGGGTCGGGGAAGTGCGAGTCGTCCTGGGTGGGGCCCTGGACCGTCACGCCGGTGTTGCCCATGTTGGCGATGGTGTCGTTGTACATGAACAGCAGGACGGGCTCGCCCTGGACGGTGGTGGGGGTGGTCAACCGGCCCCCGTCGACGACCAGGTTGAAGCCGACCTCCGAGAGGACGCCCGAGTCGCTGAAGTTCGAGCAGGTTCGAGTTGGAGATCGTCACCTCCTTGTTGGCGTTGTACTGGATCGCGCCGTTGTTGGGGTTGGGCTGGCCGTTGGCCTGCGGCGGCAGGACGCCGTTCTTCAGGTCGTCGAGGCTGCCGCCGGCGCCGAGGAGCCCGCCGCTGGTGACGTTGCCGCCCCCCTCGAGCTCGATCCGCGTGATGTAGCTGATGTCGGCGTTGTCGATCCGGCTCCCCTCGCGCATGTCGAGGGCGTTGTAGGTGGGCAGCGTGTACGCCGCCGAAGAAGATCACGCCGCCGTCGCCCGCCTTGGGCGTCGGCGCCGTGGTGCCGGCGGGGAAGTCGATGACGCTCGACTGGTCGACGCCGTTGATCGTCCTCGGGATCGAGCTGTCGTGGAACGAGGTGATGATCACCGGCACCCGCGCCTGGCCGGTCGTCGGGTCGGCGCCGATGCCGAGGATGCGGAGCTGGCTGTCGAGGCCCTGGTCGATGACCGCGTTGGTGGGCGGGTCGATCCCGTCGTCGACGCCGAAGGCGAACCCGGCCCCCTCCTCGCCACGGGCTGTTGGTCGGCCACGGGGTCGTTGTTCCCGGTCAGCGCCCTTGACCACGAGCGACTCGCCGGGGGCGGCGATCGTCTGGCCGTTGGCCAGCAGCGTGCCGGGCAGTGGCGCTCTGGAGCGTCAGCGTGATCCAGGGCTGCATCTCGGGCCCCTCCGGCGGGGCCGTCGTCGAGGTCGAGGTGTTGGTCCCCCTCAGGAACGGGTCGTTCGACGGCCGGACGGTGCCGCGGAGCAGGTAGGTGATGTCGGTGTAGTCCCAGACCGAGTTGACGTCGAGGTCGGGGATGCCGTGGACCGCGTCGGCGGGGGTCGTCGTCAGGACCTCCATGCCGTTGAGGCCGTTGTCGGTCAGGACGTTGCCGCGGAAGAACGGGTTGCCCGAGGCGAGCGGCGTCAGCGGGTCGGCCGCGAGCAGGCCGTCGGGCGTGATCTGGATCGGCGCGGTGGCCAGCGGCCCGTTGGCCGGGTTGATCGAGTAGTCGTTCGGGTTGGTGGGGTTGATGATCCCGTCGAACTGGAAGACGTTGTTGGTCACCATCACCCGCGTGCCGAACCCGTTGGGGGCCGTGGTCGGGACGGTCGTCCCGGTGGCGATGGGGCTGGGGAAGTTGCCGGTGAACACCGCCGGAGGCGCCGAGGAAGCTGAGCACGTCGCGGTTGACCGTGCCGCCGGGGAGGTTGGTCGTGCCGCCGCCGTAGGTGAGCTTGGCGTCGTTGATCACGCCGAAGGCGCCCGAGTCGTACGAGATGCTGCCCCACTGGAACAGCGGCGGGACGGCGACACCCGGGGTCGTCGGCAGGCCGTTGTTGTTGGTGGTGACCGTGTTGGCCGAGTTGGTCGCCGGCACCAGCGGCGTCGAGGCGAGGTTGTCGTACAGCGACGTGAAGACGACCTGCGGGTCGTTGGCCGAGTCGGCCTTGAAGCCGGGGGTGTTCGGGCTGTAGGTCGAGCTCGGCAGGTTGATGGTCGAGGTGCCGGTCCCCCCGAACCCGAAGCTCGAGCCGGAGTCGGCAGGGTCGCCTGCATGGTCGCCAGCGAGTCGAACCCGTTGATGTAGGTCCGGTCGCCGACGTTCATGCTGGCGCCCGGCGTGACGACCTCGATCCCCGCGCCGCGCTGGAACTTGACCATCGTGCCGGGCTGGATGTAGAGCCGGCTCATGACCGACGTGGTCGTGCCGGGGGGGATCGGGCCGGTGGTGCCGGTGTTCGGGTTCAGGCCGCTGGTGTCGTCGAGCAGCTCGGTGCCGACCTCAAGCAGCGAGGTCAGGATGTAGGGCAGGGGGGCCGACAGGGTGTAGTTCTGCACGCCGCCGAGCGACAGCGGGTTGTTCGGGTAGAGCAGCGCGTCGGTCTGCTGCGACACGCCCTGCGAGTCGGAGCGGATCAGGATGCCGTTGAGGCTGTTGTTCGACACGTTGACGCGGCGGACGAGCACGCCGCGGGCGGTGTCGTCCTCGCGGAACGAGTCGAGGTCGCCGGCGATGCCCGCCTGGAGCGAGGTGCCGCCGGTGGCCGCCCCGCCGGTGTTGCTGATGCTCGCGTTGGTGATCGCCGGCCGGCTGTTGTACAGCGTGATCGCGTCGGCGCCCTGCGGCACGCGGGGCGTGCGCCGCCGGCGAAGCTGATGTTGGTGTAGTTCAGGATCGACATCGCGTCCTGCTCGCCCGAGATGGCGGCCGTGGTCCCCGGCCCCTTCAGGACGCCGTCGACCGGGAAGGCGATGCCGCGGACGTGGGTGGCGTCGCCCGCGTCGTTGAAGTTGCGCATCGTGATGCCGCCCCAGTCGCCGGCCGCCGCGGTGCCCGACGACCCGGTGGCGGCGCCGCCGACCGCGTTGTTGTTCAGCGACGTGAAGTTGACCGCCTGGCTCGGGCTCGGCGCCGCCCAGCGCCTGCAGGGCGCTGCCCTGGTTCTGGACGTAGATCGAGGCGTCCTGGAGCTTGAGCGTCGAGCCCGCGGAGAAGACCAGCATGGTGTCGAACGGGACCGACATGCTGCCGTCGTTGACCGTCCCGCTCGGTGCCGTGGGTCGACTCGGCGACGAAGGTCGCCTGCGTGACGGCGCCGGTGACCGGGTTGCGTGCGGGATGCCCGGCAGCGCCACGACGACCACCGGGCCCTTGGCCGACAGCTCCTGCGCGGCGTAGAGCGCCGAGCGGTCGAAGTGGCCGTCGCCGTTGAAGTCGTAGGCCGAGTTGAAGTTGAAGAAGTTCGACGTGGCGTTCAGGCCGCCGTTGGGGTCGTTGGTCGGGTTGGCCGGCGCGGTGGCCGGGTTCGCCTCGGGCGCGAGCGCCGCGTACGGCTTGGCCAGGCTGCCGTCGGGCTCGGTGCTGGCGATCAGCGGGTTCTCGACGTAGTCGGGCCGCGCGTAGATGACGTTGCCGTAGGGGACGACCGTGAAGCCGGTCATGAACGCGCCGCCGGCCACGCCGTCGCCCGACAGCCCGAAGCGGAACGTGCCGTCGGGGAGCTGGTCCTCGTAGTCGCCCGGAGGCGGTCTGGTCGCCGAGGAACTCGCCGTCGAGCTGGTTGCCGTAGATGTCGGTCACCGCGGTGCGTGCCGGAGTTGGGCATGTAGATCCGGTAGTCGTCGGCGGGCAGGACGGTCCCCGGCGCGAGCTGGAGGACCAGGGTCTTGGCCGTGCCCGCGTCGAAGTTGGCCGCGCCGGCCGCGATGCCGGACGCGTCGACCAGCGTGACCGTCGCCGGGACGCGCGTGAAGCCGGTCCCGCTGCTGCCGAGGCCCCCCTCGCCGAGCGTGCCGAAGTCGCCGTCGGCCGCGCCGGTGGCGCTGTTGGCCGAGCGGATGAGCTGGACCGCGTTGGCGTAGTTGGCCGTCGCGGGTGAGCGGGTTCGAGAAGTCGAGCACGAACGTCGTCGGCGGCGCCGCGACGTTGTCGCGGGTGTTGGTCCCGGTGCTGGGCGGCAGCTCGAAGTACGACCGCGGCCCGCCGATGACCGCCCCGGCGCTGTTCTCGAGGTTCAGCGACGTGATGTAGACCGGCTGCGGCTGGAGGGTGAAGTTCAGCGAGAAGTCGGCCGCGCCGGTGGCGGAGGTGTTGTTCAGCGGGTTGCCCGCGGCGTCGCGCAGGCCCTGGAACGCGACCGCCGCGCCGCCGGAGACGACGGGCACCGTCTCCGCCGTGTGCGCCGTCAGGATGTAGTGGCCCGCCGGCAGCCCGGGGGCGAAGGTCAGGTCGATGCGACCCGCGTTCGGCGCGGCGGCGTTCGCGCGCGACGCGGGCGTGGTGATGAAGTCGGGCGCCGTCGCGACGAACGTGGCGCTGGCGATGAACGGGCTCTCGTCGGCGTTGGTGTCGAGGTTGAACAGCGTGTAGTTGCCGACGTTGTCGGCCGTGGCCGGGTCGAGCGCCGGGACGAGCAGCTGCGCCGGGGTCGCCAGCGGGCCGGTGGTCGGGTTGCTCGGGTCGAGCACGTCGAGCGACAGGCTCGAGAGGCTCGACAGGTTCGTGCCGGTCAACGGTATCGCCGCCGGGTTGGTGGTCGCCCCCGCGGCCGGCGTCTGCGTCACCTGGAGGATCTGCGGCGGCGTGTTGTCGATCCGGAAGGCGTGGTCGAACGACGACGACAGCCCGGCCTGCGGCGGGATGTCGGGCTGGCCGATCACCACGACGCGGACGGTCTGGAAGCCCTCGGGCAGAGGCGGCGCCTGGATGACGAACGTGCCGTTGGCGTCGGTCGTGGTGGTCACGTCGAACGGGCCGACGAAGCCCCGCCCGCCCGGGCCGGCCGCCAGCGTGGTGGTGCCGCCGTGCAGGCCGCCGAACTCGGCGAGCACGGTCAGGCCGGCCGGCGGTGCCGGGGAAGCTGGTCGCCACCTGGCCGACCAGCATCGGCGTGGTGACGTTGGTGTTCCCGTCGCCCGCGATGCCCGAGTCGGACTGCGGCGCCAGCGACAGCGACGTGACCTGCGGCGCCCCGAGCGTCAGGACGCCGAGGTCGTCGATGAACCGCTCGTCGGGGCCGCGGGGGACCGTCGGCTCGCCGGTCGGGAAGACGCCCGGACGACGAACCGGCCGTCGAGGAAGTTGCCCGCCAGGTCGGTCACCCCCGGCCCGATCACGCCGGGAGTGCCGTTGTTGCCCGCCAGGACCGCGACCAGGTAGTGGTCCGTCGGCAGCTCCGACTGCGGGATGCCGCTCAGGTCGACCGTCACGCTGTAGGTCGCCGCGAGCGTCGTCGGGTCGAACGCGATGGTGTACTTGATCGAGGCCCGCGGGTCGGCCGCGAGGTCGACGTTGGTGGCGGGGTTGCCGAACGGCTGGTTGACCCCGCCGGCGCGGAGCACCAGGATCGTCTGCGCGTTGACCGTCGCCGGGTTCAGCCCCTCGTTGAACGTGATCGTGATGACCCGCCCGTTGATCGTCGTGTTGGTGACCACCGGCGCGGTCGTGACGTCCAGGTTGAACGAGACCGGCGCCGACGGGATCAGCGCCAGGCCCGATCTGCGAGACGATCGGCCCCTGCACCTGGAACGTGTAGGTGCCGTTGGTCGAGGCGCCGGCCTGCGTCAGGTACAGCGCGATCGGGAAGGCGACCTCGGTGGGGAACTGCGGGTTGTCGATCGGGATCGGGAGCCCGGAGACGACCGCCGCCACGCCCGGCGGCGTGCCGGTGAAGACCAGGTCGGCGGACGAGATCGTGGCGAAGTTGACCGGCTGGTTGAACGTCACCACGATGGCGCCCGGCGCCTGCGTGAGCGTGGCGCCGTTGACCGCGATCGACTGGCCGTTGACCGAGACGGTCGTCGAGGTCACGCTCAGGACCTTCAGCGCCGCCAGCGCCGCCGGGGCGTTGATCAGGCCGAAGCCCCCCTTCGGGTCCCACGCGCCCGCCGCCGAGCCGTTGAGCGGGGTCGACTTCGCCGAGGTGATCAGGTCCTGCTTGATCTCGGCGGGCGTCGCGGCCGGGTCCCTCTGGAGCATCAGCGCCACGACCGCCGCGGCGTTGGGCGCCGCCGACGAGGTGCCGAAGAAGGCCGGCAGGGTCGGCTGCGACAGGTTCGTCGGCGTCGCCGGCTCGCCCGGGATCGCCGGGTTGGTCGCGCTGCCCGGGAAGGTCGGGTTGGGCGGGTTCGTGGTGTCGAGCAGGTTCTGCGCGATCGGCTGCGGGAAGAACGACGTGTTGCCGCCGTCGAACGCCGAGATGACCGGCTCCTGGCGGACCTGCGGCGCGATCGGGGTGCCGGTGGGGCTGATGTCGATGAACGCCGGCCCGTCCGAGCTGAACGGCTCCGAGAAGACCGGCGGCGGCGCCGGCGAGTCGGTCGGGATGGTCGCCCCAGAACGGGACCGCGCCGACGCCGATCGCGTTGGCCGCCACCGCGTGGCCGTAGCGTCGTCGGGTAGCTCGTCCCCCCCGCGGTGCCGAACTGCTGCGAGACCTGGTCGAAGTAGTCGCCGTCGCTCAGGTCGACGAACTCGATGTGGCTGGGGTCGGGCCCGGAGAAGACCTTGACGGCGATGAAGTACTGGGTGTTGGGCGTCAGCGCCGTCTCGCCGGGGAGCTGGCCCGTTTCGTCGACGAACTCGAAGGGGGTCTGGCTGGCGATGTTGTTGGTGGCGCCGTAGGCGACGACGTTGCCCGATGAGTCGAGGATGAAGATGTCGAGGTCCGAGGTCACGCCGCTGGTGGTGTAGTACGGCTGGTCCCACTCGAAGGAGATCCCCCCGTTCGGGTTGATGCCCGGCCCCGTGGTGAACGGCAGCTCCGTGGTGGTGCCGCCGTTGGGGTTGAAGTTCATGTACCGATCCAGGCCGCCCGGGTCGATCGTGTCGATGTTCCCGACCGTCGTGTTGACGCCGCGGAACTGCGACTCGTAGCCCGCGTTGGCGTCGTTCTGCGCCGAGCTGAGATAGGTCACCCCGTTGTTCGACGACGTTGTTGACGGCCTGCGCGACGATGCCGTCCTGGAACATCGGCTCGTCGGGGTAGAGCAGGTCGTCGACGATGACCTTGGAGCCGGCCGCCGCAAGCTTGCCGATGTTCTGCGCGAAGCTCACCTCGCCGTTGTCGCCGGAGGCGAAGGCGAGGCTGGCGCCGGGGGCGATGTCGTGGATGTTCTCGAGCATCGCCCGGCCTTCGTCGGAGCCCGGGGCGTCGCCGATCGGCGGCGGCAGGTCGTCCTGGATCACCTGCACGTTGGCGGGCAGGTCGCCGGTGGCGACCGAGTCGGCCAGCCCGTTGCCGACCTGGTTGACGCTGTCCGACAGGACGCCGACCTTCACCCCGGTGCCGTCGACGCCGTACTGCGCGCGGGCCTGCGGGGCCTGCATGTTCTCGTTGGCCTCGTTGTCCGCGATCCCCTGATAGGTGTTCGTCGTCGCGGAGGTCTGCGGCTTCAGGATCGGGCCGAGGTCGACCGTCTGCGCCGCCGTCGCGACGGTCACCAGGTCGTTGATCGGGATCGCGCCCTCGGCGATCCCCAGCGCCGAGTCGGTGGCCGTCACCTGCATGCCCAGGTTCTGGAGCGAGGCGACGAACGTGTTGAAGTCGCCGGTCCCCTTGATGTCGACGCCGACCTCGCCGTTGCCGATCATCATCTCGGGGAACTGCTTGGCGAGCTGGGTGCTGTCGCTCGTCTGCTGGAACGCCTGGTAGAGGTCGACCAGGAGCTGCCCGGAGTTGGCCAGCGGGCCGGTCTTGACGTTCGACGTGTCGGTGCTGGTCGGGTGCCAGACGATGCTCGACGTGCTCGAATCGAGCAGTGTCCGGTCTTCCAGCGACTCGATCCTGGGGAAGCCGCGCCGCTTCTGCCCCTCGGCGCCGCGCCGCCGCGGACTCCCGCCCCCGCGCCGCCTGTCGGGCCCTTGACCTCGCCCGTTGCCCTTGTTGCTCCCCATCGACAGACTCCCCGTTTAGCTCCGGGACCCCCTCGGGCCATCATGTGACGCCCGACGGCAGGGGGAATGCTCCCGGAGGATCGAAGGTGATCCGATGTTGTGCCTCGTGCGAACTACGGCGACAGGGACGGCCCGGCGCCCCGACGGCCCGCCCACCCTCCTCGGCGACCGCCCGCCCTTCCCTCGACAGACCCGCGTCCTTCGATTGACCCCGTCTCGCTCCCGACGACCCTCGACGGGCGTCATGCTCCCACTCGAACACATCCCGATGCCCGTCGCCATCACCCTCACCCGCCATAGACGCGCGGATGCCCCCGGGGGGGAACTCGCCCTTCGCATCATGGGTGATTGGTTACATGCACGCAGTCAATCATTCCCGGTTCGGATCGATTCGTCAAGTCCGATTCTTGGGAATTCGCGGAGGTGAGATGATTCGGAGGGGTCGGGCAGTCGAATTCCGTGCCGCGGCGTGCGCGGGAAGCGGATCATTAGGAGTGTGTCCCGTGGCCGGGCGAAGTCAAACGGGGAGCGGGGAGCGGGCCACGATTTCGATCGGGGAATGGGACGCGGAGGGACGCGGATCGAGGACGGATGGGAACGGAGCAGATCGGCGGCAATCCGTCCTCGATCCGCGTCCCTCCGCGTCCCATTTCTCTACGGAGACCCCGCCGGGGGAACTTCGACGCCCATCGCGGCGAGGTCGGCGACGAGCGTCGGGACGTCGCGGAAGACCAGCCCGACGAGCCCGGCGGCCCGCGCCCCGACGACGTTCTCGGGCAGGTCGTCGATGAAGACGCACTCGGCGGGCGGCGCCCCGGCGGCCTCGGCGCAGGCCAGGTAGAAGGCGGCCAAGGGCTTGATGTGGCCGATCTCGTAGGACAGGACGAGCGCGTCGAAGTGCCCCAGCGTCTCGGCGAACTGGCGGCGGAACTGCGCGGCGTGCAGGCCGTTGGTGTTCGAGCCGAGCACCAGCGTGTAGCCCCGCGCCTTGAGGTGCTCGACCAGGGGCGCCAGCGGCTCGTTGGCCCAGAAGATGTCGGCCCAGGCCGCGGCGAACTCCTCGGCGCGATCTCCAGGCCGACCAGCTCGCAGAACGCCCTGGAGAACTCCTCGGTCGAGATCGCGCCGCGCTCGTAGCGCTGGAGCAGGGGGGTGAACCCCAGGCCGCGCACGCGATCGAGGAACGCCCCGGCCGAGAGGCCCAGGCGGGGGGCGTAGGTCTCGCAGGCCCTGCGGTAGTCGAAGTGGGCGACGACGTTGCCGAAGTCGAAGATCAGGGCGGGCGTCCGTCTCGTCACGATGCGTCCTCGAACCTTGCCGGGTCGGGGTGGGCGACGCCCCGCCGCGCGGCGGGGCGTCCGGGGTCCCCCTTCGGGATCGCGGCCCATGTTACCAGGAACGGGCGCCGGCCCGCCCCTCTCGCGCGGGCGCCGCGTCCGGTATGATGGCGGGCGCCGGGGCGGCGAATCGGATCGGATCGGATCGGGGGATGTCCCCGATCCTCGCGCCGGCGCCTCTGGATCAGGGGGATCGTCGCATGGTGAGCACCCTCGTCGTGTCGCTCGGGATCGTCGTGGCGCCCGCGCCGGCCGCGGTGGAACCGCTCCCCTTCGATCCCGCCGCCTGGAAGCAGTCCGAGCGGGTCTCGGTCCGCGTCGTCGAGGAGGGCAAGCCGACGGTCTACGAGGGCGTCCCCCTGGCCCGCGCACTCGGCGACCGCCTCCGGGACGAGGATGACATGGCCGCGCTGCGGCGCTGTCGGACGCCGTGATCGTGGTCCGCGCGTCGGACGGCTACCAGGCGGCCGTCTCGGCGGCCGAGGCGGCGATGGACCCCAAGGGCGAGCGATACCTCCTGGCACTGACGCGCGACGGTCGGCCGCTGGGCGACGGCCAGGGCCCGGTCCGCCTGATCGTCCCGGGCGACCCGAAGCGCGTCCGGTGGGTCCGGATGGTCGCGTCGCTCCACCTCGTCCGCCTCGCGGCGGCGAAGTAATGAGTGCTTCGAAGAGTGCTGAGTGCTTCGTGGAAAGTGCGGAGTGCTGAGTCTTCGTCGGGTGGGCACCGCCCACCGTCTTTCATCTGCTAGCTGGGCGGTGCCGTCCCGAGAAGGATTGAGCTTCCCATCTCAGCACTCAGTACCGCTCACAGCAATTGGGGACCGGAATTCCTTGAGGCGTGCCTTTCGGCCATGATATCGGTCGTACTCCCGAGGATCACCCCGCGAGGAGGGACCGATGAGAGGCCGCAAGACGTCGCTGCGCGTGGCCTTGACCGCGGAAGAACGAGGGCAACTCGAGCCTGCGCCTTCGCTGCACGACGACCCCCTTGGGATTGGCACGACGGTGTCGCGCCATCCTCGGCGTCGCCGACGGGCTCCCCTTGGTGGGGGTCGGCCGGCTGGTCGGCTTGACCGAGAAGCACGTGCGCAAGTGGGTCCAGCGGTTCCTGACGAGTCGGCTGGATGGGTTGCACGATCGTCCCGGGCGCGGCCGCAAGCCGGTCTTTTCCCTCCGAGGTCGCGATGCACACGGTGAAGATCGCCTGCGAACGGTCCGATGACCTCGGGCGATCGTTGTCGCTGTGGGACTGCACCGAGATCGCGCGCCAGTTGGAGCGCGACGGCGTGGTGGCGACGATCTCGGCGGAGACGGTGCGACAGATCCTGCGGGACCATCGCCTGAAGCCGTGGCGGCAGAAGATGTGGCCCTCGGCCGAGGTGCCGCGCGACGCGGCCTTCGCCGCTCAGGTCCAGGAGATCTGCGAGTTGTACACGCGGTCGCTGCGGCCCGACGAGGTGGTCCTGTGCGTCGACGAGATGACCAGCTTGCAGCCGCGGCCGCGCAAGGCACCGACGTTGGCGACGAGGGAGGGCCGGCCGACGCGGGTCGAGCACGAATACGGCCGCTGTGGGGCGCTGAACCTGTTCGCGGCCTTCGACACCCGCACGGGCCGGGTCTACGGGCAGACGGCCGGCCGGAAGCGTCAGGTGGAGTTCATCGCGTTCCTGGAGCGGTTGGACCGGGAGATCCCGGCGTCGGTCACGACGGTCCACGTCGTCTTGGACAACCTGCGCATGCACAAGGGCAAGCAGGTCCAAGCGTGGTTGGCCAAGCATCCGCGATTCGTCTTCCATCACCCGCCCGTCCATTGTTCGTGGATGAACCAAGTGGAGCAGTGGTTCGGCATCCTCAAGCGGAAGCGACTGCGGATCGCCGACTTCGCCGACAAGGGCCAGTTGGCCGAGCGACTGATGGCCTTCATCGGCGAATGGAATGAGAACGCGCACCCGTTCAACTGGACCTCGAAGTCGGTGGCGAAGGTCATGGCCAAGTGTCAAACCGAAGATCCCAAGCCAAGGGCCAGAGCCGCGTAGGATTTCCGATCCCCAATTGCTGTGAGCGGTACTCAGCACTCAGCATTCTTCGAAGCACTCAGCACTCCCCAAACTCACCGCGAGGGGAGGGCCGGCAGTGTGCCCGCGGGCTCCGAGGCCCCCGAGAGCGGCGACGCGGCGCCGGCTCGGGGGGCTTGCCGAGTGAGCCCCACTCGCGCCAGACCTTGGCGTCGACGTGCGGCGTGATCGTCCGGACGGAGCCGTCGAGGGCCAGGAGGTTGACCCCGTCGACGTGGCCGCTCGACGCGCCGATGACGGCCGCGCGGCCGTCGTCGGCGACGCACGAGGGGGTGGCGTTGGGCGCCATCGCGTGGTTGTAGAGGGTCGATCGCCAGTCGGCGGCGACCCACGACGACCCGGCGTCGCCGCGCCACGACGAGGGGTCGGCGGGCGGGCAGCCGGCCCCGGCGAGCGGGCCCGGCACCCGCGCGTAGTTGGACGGGGCGGGGAGCGGCCGGCCGTCGCCGACGAGGCGCTCGGAGAACGCGGCCGTGAAGCTCGTGCCGTCGAGCGCCTCGATCGCCGCCAGGCCGATCTGCCGGCCGGGCGCGAACGCCCCGTCGCGGCCGTCGGGGTCGTCGCCGGTGGCCGCGCGGTAGCTGATCGGCGCGGCGAACCGCCCCGCCGTCGCGCCCGGGTCGCTCGCGCAGACGAACCCCGGCACCGCCCTCTCGCCCGGCACGAACCCTGTCCGGTCCGGCCGCCGATCCTTCAGGACGGCCGCCTCGCGCAGGTCGGGGACGTCGAGCACCGCCAGCAGGGCCTTCAGCGGGCCGTCGCCCCGCACCGCGCCGTCGTCCGCCACCGCGACGACGGGCAGGTGCCCCTGCGACTCGTCGTAGATCGCCAGCGCGATCCCGATCGGCATCAGGTTGGCCTGGCACGCCGCGAGCCGCGACTGCTCGCGTCCCCTGGGGATCGCCATCATCAGCATCAGGGCGATCGCCGCCAGGATCGCCACGACGACGAGCACCTCGACCGCCGTCATGCCGCGCCGCCGGGACCCTCTCGCCATGACCGGACTCCTCGCCCCCCGCGAAGCCACCCCCCGCGAGACCGCGGCGGCCCTTGGCCCCCATCATCCCCTCCTCGGCTCCTCCCGTCCACCCGGCCGCGGGGCGGGCCCGATCCGATCCTGGGGAGTGTACGGCGCACGGCCCGCGTGTAAGATGGCGAGCCGGACACGCCCCCGCGAATCCCGGGGGGTCGGGATGGGGGTGTCCTCGTCGAGGAGCACGCCATGAGACCGATTGCGACGGCCGGTTGGGTTCGCGTCCTGGGAGTCTCCGCGACGCTCGCGGCTGGGCCCGGGCCTCGGGGTGGCGCGGGGGGCCGACGAGGCGAAGGCGCCGGTCGTCCCGCCGCGCCAGGGGGCCTCGGAGACGGTCCGCCTCTTCGACGGCAAGGACCTCGATGGCTGGGAGGGGCACGAGTCGTACTGGTCGGTGCGCGACGGCGCGATCGTCGGCAAGAACACCGAGCCGGTGAAGGTCAGCACGTACCTGCTGACCCGCAAGACCTACACCGACTTCCGCCTGACCGCGAAGGTCAAGCTGGTCGAGTCGGAGATGCACTCGGGGATCGCCTTCTGGGGCCGCGTCGCCCCCGAGCGGGGGGACAAGTACACCTACGCCGGGCACCTCGTCATGTTCCCCTCCAATTGGGGGATGTATGACCTCTACGGGCGCAACGGGCTGCCCGTCGACGGCAAGCCCGCCAAGAAGGTCGGCAAGCAACACGACTGGAACGACCTGGAGATCCTGGCGCAGGGCAACCGCGTCCGCGTGGCCGTCAACGGCGTGCCGGTCGTCGACTGGCGCGACCCGGAGCCCGACCGGATCAAGGAGGGCCCGATCGGGCTGCAGCTCCACTCGAACAAGGTCCCGCAGGAGGTCCACTTCAAGGACCTCGTCCTGGAAACGTTCCCGAAGGAGGACCGGCTCGTCACGGTGAAGTGACGTGACGTACGGTGTCCGCCCCCGCGGCGGCCCCGCCCCGGGCCGCCGCGGCGCGCCGGCATCGAGGCCATCCACATTCCTTGCCCGGGATGATACCATAGCAGGAGACGACTCGCCCAACCTCCGATGGCCGCCGGCCGGGTCCCCCCGCCGCTCCCCGCGCCTCGCGGCCGAACCCTCGCATCGAGGACCATCGCCGATGAAATGCCGAGCCGCGCTATCGATCTTGCTGGGTCCCCTCGCCCTCATCCCGGCCCTGGCGAGCTGCGCCCCGGGTCAACCCGCCGAGAAGCCGCGGAAGGTCGTGAAGACGGACGCGGAGTGGCGGAAACTCCTGTCGCAGACGCAGTACCTCGTCACCCGCCGCAAGGCGACCGAGCCGGCGTTCTCGGGCAAGTACGCCACCAGCCACGGCAAGGGCGTCTACGCCTGCGTCTGCTGCGGCGCGGGGCTGTTCAGCTCGCGGGCCAAGTTCAACTCGGGGACCGGCTGGCCGAGCTTCTGGCAGCCGCTGAACCCCAAGAACATCGACACCGCCGTCGACAACAGCATGGCCGAGACCCGCATCGAGGTCATGTGCAACGACTGCGGGGCCCACCTCGGGCACGTCTTCGAGGACGGGCCCCCCCCGACCGGCCTGCGCTTCTGCATCAACTCCGCGTCGTTGAAGCTCATCCCGGACACGGCCAAGGCGACCGCGAAGACCAAGAAGGGCGCCAAGCCCGCCCCCGACGACGAGAAGGACGGCACGCCCGCCCCAAAATCGGAGACGCCACCCGCCGAGGGCACGGCGCCCTGAGGGTCAGAGATCGGATCACTTCCTGAAAGTGGGGGTGGCCGGCGTCGCCGCGGGCGACCCCGACGCTTAGGCGGCCCGCGAGCCGCTCAACTCGGCGTCGGGCTGAGGTTTCGTCTGCAGATCGTGCTTCAAGCCGAGGTAGACGATGCTCACGTTGGTCGCCCCGGTCAGGAGCAGGCCGGCCGCCGCCCCCACCTCCTGCGCCGGACCATCAGCGCGATGCCCATCATGCACGCGACCACCGCCGAGACGAGGTGGCCGACGAACGGGACGAACAGCTTCTCCTGTTCCGCCCACGCCACCTCGCACGGCAGGCGGAGCGAGACGACGAACTGGTAGGTGGCGAGTATCGGGATCAGCCCGATCGCCGTGGTATACCGCGCGCCGTAGAGTTGCGCGAACATCAGGAACGTCGCCGCCGCCGCGATCGCCTGGAGGCCGAGGAAGGGGAGCCACGTCCTCGCGAACATCGCGTCGACGAACCTCCGGAGCGCCATCGGGTCGCCGCGGTGGAAGATCTCCGATGCCCTCGGCAGCGAGTGGTTGACGAACACCGCCGTGATGACGCTCGTGCCCCCGAGCAGGATGTGGACGCCGCGGAACCCGCCGAGCGCGGCGTCGCTCAGGAACGCGCCGGCCAGGAGGAAATAGCCCTGGTTGCTCACGTAGCAGAGTGGGATGCTCGCCAGCGTCCATCGGGCATACCGCCAGTGTCCGGCCGCGACGCCCGCGGCCTCGTCGTCGAGCTCAAGCCGGTGCGACCGCAGGAGGATGCCGACCAGGACGTCGCCCACCAGGTAGTTCGCCGCCAGCGCGAAGGATGCCGCCTCGACGGTCAGCCGCCTCAGGGCCCAGGCGGCCCCGACGGTCAGCACGTAGGTCGCCACGATCGACGCGCTAGTAGTTGATCACTCTTTAAAATTTTCGGGTAGAGGTGCCTCAGCTTGATCCGGGCGTCCTCGGTGGTGAACTGCCTTTCGACGCCCACCTGCCGCGCGTTGCGACGCTCGTCCCACGCCTCGGCTTCGTGGGCCACCTCATCGCGGCAGGAGATCCGCCGGTCCAAGCGCTGACGCGTCAGCACCGAGAGCTCAGGCTCCGCGATATTCAGCCAACTGCCGTGCTTCGGCGTATACACCAACTCCAACTTGTTGGCGGTCCGCAACGCCTCGGCCGGCTCGAACGCCTGGTAGAGCGAGGCCAGCGTAAGAGTGTTGAGGTTGTCGCAGGCCAGCGTGATCTGCTCGGCCTCGGCGTATTGCGGGTCGCCCACCAGGTCCCGCACCTGGTGTGCCCAGTCCGCGGCGGCCTTGGTGCCCATCACGCGCACGTCCCGCCAGCCGGCCAGCGGCTCGACGAACATCCAGGCCACGCACACCCCCTCGCGGACATACTCGTAATCGACTCGCTCCGGGCGGCCGGACGCCGCCGGGAGCGGTCGCCGCACCTCGGAGATCCGCTGCTTGGGCTGCTCGTCCATGCCGACGACGGGTCGCTTCGGGTCATACGGTCGCTTGTAGACCTCCAGCACCTGCTCCATCTGGCAGATGAACGCCGCATTCCTGACCCGGCGGGATGCACCACATGGCCTTGCGCCACGGCTTCAGCACATTTTTTTGAGCGCGCGGCGGACGGTCTCGTGGGAGATCGACGCGACGACCTCCAGCGCGACCAGGCGCTCGGCCGGCAGCCGCAACGACCGGCGGGCCTGGCCGTCGGGGGCCTTCGAGCAGGCCAGCGCCGTCAGCCGGGCCTGCTTCTCGCCATCGAGCTTGGGCGTGACGGCGGGCCTGACGCGGGGTCGGCGTCCCGGCAGGGACAGCGGGCCGCACTCGACGGCCTGCTTGCGCCACGACTCCAGGCTGCGGGCGGTGGCGCCGTATGCCTCGGCGATGTGCCCGTCGGTCCAGGCCGGTCCGTCCGGCCCCTGCCCTGGTCGCACTGGAACAGGGCCTGCGCCCGTTGCACCTTCCACCCGGCGACCCTCCCCTTGCGAACGACTCGTTGCAGCTCCTCCCGCTCTTCGGCAGTTAACTTCAGCACGTATTTCTTGGTCACGACCACCCTCCCTGACACACCGGTGCGATCCTTTAGGACCGTCGACTCGATAACTTCCCGATTCTCCGTGCGGGTCGTATAACCGTGGCCGGGATGATCAAGACCCCTCCACGGACGCCTCCCATGACGTACAGCCCCGAGATCGAGCACTCGATGCGGATGTTCCACGACTCGCTCTCGGAGAAGGACCGCAGGAGGTATGCGGCCATCGAGGCCGCCAAGCCCGGCCACGGGGGGACTGCGTATATCGCCAGCCTGCGGGGCTGCGACCCCAAAACCATCCGCCGAGGCCAGCACGACCTGGATCACCTCCCCGATGGACTCGGCGGGCGGGTCCGTAAAAAAGGGGCGGGCCCAAGCGGTGCATAGGCACCATCCCGCTGCTGGAGGAGGACTCCCTGCGAGTGCTCCGGGATCGCACGGCGGGCGACCCGATGCGGCAGGAGGTCCGGTGGACCGACCTGACCTACGAGCAGATCGCCGGGCACCTGGCCGAGGCGGGCACGCCGGTCAGCGTCCCCGTGGTCAAGCAACTCCCCCGCAAGCACGGCTACGTTACCCGCAAGGCCCGGAAGTCCAAGGCGATGGGCAGCCATCCCGACCGCGACCGGCAGTTCGAGGACATCGCCCGGCTCAAGCGTGAGTACCTGGGGTCGGACGACCCGATCGTGAGCATCGACACCAAGAAGGAGGAGTTGATCGGCGACTTCTACCGGGCGGGGCACCTGCTGGCGCAGGGGGTCATCGAGACCTTCGACCACGACTTCCCCGGCTTCGCTTCGGGGGCGGTCATCCCGCACGGGCTGTACGACCTGAAGCGGAACGACGGCCACGTGAACCTGGGGACGAGTCACGACACCGGCGAGTTCGCCTGCGAGAGCATCGAGCGGTGGTGGGTGGGCCGGGGCCGGGCCCTCTATCCCCGAGCGACCTCGATCCTGCTGCTGTGCGACGGCGGCGGGAGCAACAGCGCCAGACAGCACCTGTTCAAGGAGGACCTCCAAGGGTTGGTCGATCGGCTGGGGATCGAGATCCGTGTGGCGCACTACCCGCCGTATTGCTCGAAGTACAACCCGATCGAGCACCGACTGTCCCCGCACCTGACCCGAGCCTGCCAGGGCGTGATCTTCGAGGGCGTGGAATTGGTGAAGGAGTTGATGGAGAAGGCGAGGACGAGCACCGGACTGCGGGTGACGGTGGACATCCTGGACAAGGTGTACCAGACGGGGCGGAAGTATGCGGAAGGATTCAAGGGAGACATGAAGATCGTGTTCGACGAGATCCTTCCGAGGTGGAATTACAGGGCGGTGCCGAGCGGGTCATGACTTCGGGAAGTTATCGAGTCGGCAGTCCATATTCGCCTTGAAACCCGATCCCTGCTGTGTCATGATCGGATCTCGTGGACGCATCCCGCACCCGGCATCCGGGCCAACCGGAATCGCCCAGGGTTGCACTGTCCTCCCTCGTCCGGAACGCTTACGACGATGCGTCCAACGTCGCCCGGCCTCCCTAGCTCAATTGGCAGAGCAGCTGACTCTTAATCAGCGGGTTGAAGGTTCGAGTCCTTCGGGGGGCACTCCCGCCAGTTTCCGACAGTTCCCGCCAGACGCCACCAAACCCCACTCCTGGCAAGGAATTCGGTCAACATGGCTCCGAGAGTGTCGGACCGGCGATCCGCCAGACGCCGACACGGCCCGCCGCGATCCGTCCCCCGCGCGCTACCCAATGCGCTACCCCGCGCGCTACCCGATGACCCCGACTTGGCCGCCGTCGTGGCCGCCTGGCCCGACCTGCCCGAGCCGGTCCGCGCCGGCATCGTGGCGATGGTCAAGGCGAGCGGGAACGGGGGGGGCCGATGACCGCAACCCTCGGGTCCGAGATCCGGGTGGGATGGGCCCGGATCTCGGCGACCGGCCATCGAGGCGGACGGGCCGCCACGGTTGCTCGCATCGCATCAGGGGGGGCAAACCTTCCATCCCGACCGACCTTGGAGTCCGACGGGGCGAAGCCCGATGACCGATCCAACGGCGACCCCGACCACGACCGACCAATTCATCCGGCGCTGGGAAGCCTCGGGCGCGGCGGAGCGCGCCAACTATGCCCTGTTCCTGGCCGAGCTCTGCGAACTGATCGGCGTGCCCCGGCCCGAGCCCACCCGGCCCGATGACGCCGAGAACGCCTATGTGTTCGAGCGGTCCGTCACCTTCCACAACGGCGACGGGACCACCAGCGTCGGGCGGATCGACCTGTACAAGCGCGGGTGCTTCGTCCTGGAGGCCAAGCAGGGGAGCGAGCGGCCCGAGCCGGTCGGGCCCCTGGCCCTCCCGAAGCGGCCCCGCAAGAAAGGGACGGCCGTCCGGGGCACGGCGGGATGGGATGACGCCATGCTGGCCGCCCGAGGGCAGGCCGAACAGTACGTCAAGGCCCTGCCCGCGTCCGAGCCCAACCCGCCGTTCCTGATCGTGGTGGACGTCGGCCACACCATCGAGCTGTTCGCCGACTTCACCCGGCAAGGCCGGACCTTCATCCCCTTCCCCGACGCCCGCACCCATCGGATCAAGCTCCGCGACCTGGCCGACGACGCGATCCGGGAGCGGCTGCGGACGGTCTGGACCGACCCCCTCGGCCTGGACCCGAGCCGCCGCGCCGCCAAGGTGACGCGCGACGTGGCGTCCCGCCTGGCTAAGCTCGCTCAGTTGCTCGAAAGGTCGGGACACACGCCCGAGGCCGTGGCCCACTTCCTGATGCGCTGCCTGTTCACCTTCTTCGCGGAGGATGCCGGCTTGCTCCCCAAGGAAGGGTTCACCGCGCTGCTGCGGAGCCTCCGCGAGCGGCGGGAAACGGCCCTCTTCCCCGAGATGGTCCGGGCGCTCTGGGAGACGATGAAGACGGGCGGCTTCTCGCCGATCCTCCGCACCCGCCTGCTCCGGTTCAACGGCGGCCTGTTCGAGGACTCCGACGCGCTGCCGATCACGGATGAGCAACTGGAACTGCTCATCGAGGCCGGCGAGAAGGAATGGCGCGACGTCGAGCCGGCTATCTTCGGGACGCTGTTGGAACGCGCCCTCGACCCGATCGAGCGGCACAAGCTCGGCGCCCACTACACGCCCCGCGCGTACGTTGAGCGACTGGTGATGCCGACGATCGTCGAGCCGCTGCGCGACGAATGGGCGAACACGCTGACGGCCGCCCTGACCCTGGCTAACGAGGCCGAGGCGGAGTATTGGCGTGAGGCGGAAGGGCGTCTGGAGAAGACAGATCGCAACGCCCAGATGAGGCGTGATTCCAAATTCAAAGAAGCCCGGCCTCTCATTTTCGAGTTTCTTAGAAGTGGTCTCATAACTGTCTGAGTGTGACGAGGAGGCAGGCGACGTGGAAGAACGCCCGGTACATCCTCAACGTCCTCTCGTACCGCACCACCAGCCGGCGGAAGTTGCCCAGCCAGGCGAAGGTCCGCTCCACCTGCCAGCGCCTCCTGTACCGCCTCAGCTCCCGGCCGTCCTGCGTCCTGGGCTTCGTCCGATTCTTGCGGTGCGGGCAGATCATCTCGATCCCCCGCTCCGCCAGCCGACGCCGCAGCGGGTCGCTGTCGTAGCCCCGGTCCAGGATCAGTCGCCTGGGCTTCGGCCGGGCGTCCTCGCCCTCGGCCTCGATCACGTCGATGGTGTCCAGGGTCCGCTCCAGCAGCTTGACCCCCGCCGGGCTGGCCGAGTCGAGGTGGCAGGCCAGCGGCACGCCCTCGCCGTCGACGACGACCATCCACTTCGTGCCCTTTCCCTTCTTGGTCTTGCCGACTCCGTCGCCCCTCTTTTCGCCGGGGCGAACGACCCATCGGCGAAGCACTCGTCCCAGTCCAGTCGGCCCCCGGCATGCATCGCGTCGAGGAAGGTCCGCCAGGCATCGAGCCAGACGCCCTGGTCCTCCCACTCCGAGAGCCGCCGCCAGCAGGTCGAGGGGGAGGGATACCCCTGGGGCAGCGCCTTGCAGCGCCCACCATCGCGGAGGACCCAGAGGATGCCCTCGACGACCGGGCGGTTGGGGACGGGCTTGGGTCCGCCGTTAGGCGAGGCGACGGGCTCGGGCAGGTAGGGGGCGAGCTTCGCCCACATCGCGTCGGTCAGCTCGGGGTGGCGGATGTCGATGACGCGCTTGCGGGCCATTCCACACCTCCTGTCTCCGAAGTGTTCTACGCAACGACCCGCTGGGTGGTTCTTTACGGCTACCGGGTTATGAAACCGCTTCTATCGGCGCCCGCCAGGACGATCGGGGCCTCTCCGGGCAGCAGCGCCACGAGGGGCCGGGCCAGGGCGCAGGCCAATGGGATCATCGACCAAGGGGCGCCGGGAAAGGCGCGGCGGTAGCTCGGCGCATCGCCCGGGGCGAGCGCCCCTGCGGTGCGGAGGAGGTTCGCGACGGTGCGCCGGCCGGCGGTGAGGATCGCGGCGCCGAGGGGCACCAGGAAGCGGTGATAGGTGGGCTGCGTAGAGGCGGGTGCAAAGGGGCCGAGCAGATCCAGGGAAGCATCAGGTAGGATGGGCATGGGCCCGTCCTCGATCGGTAATATTAAGAAGCGCGTTCAACGTCTCATGCTACCGTCGAGGCGGACCCAAAAACTGCACAAGTCGAGCTGAGATCGCTGCCGCTCGGGCCAGGTGTCGTCGCGGCGGTCCCCGGTGACCTCGGCACGGCCGCACCCGGGGCACCGCACGCCATCGGGCCGGCGCATCGCCCGGATGGCCTCGGAGCCCTCGGCGTCGTCGATGAGGGGCTGGACGCTGACCATCGCCGGGGTCAAGAGGGGCCTGAGCGATCCTCCGCCACGATCCCTCCTGAGCGTGGAGTCTATCCCGACAACGACCTCGTGGGTATCACCACCCCGGAATCCCGGATGAGCCTTTGCTGACGCACGCCAAGGGATGATCGGCGCTACGTCCGTCCCGCCAGAGCCAGCGCGAGAACGCCTTGATGGTCGTAGCGTGTGCGTTGATCTCCGAGACGACAGCCCGTCCCGTGTCCTGAGCGTCGCCAGGGACTGAATGACCACGGAGGGCTTCGAGTCGGAGATGCGCCCGATGCTGCCGAGGATAAGGAGCCGGGCGATGGAGGTCCGGGTCTGCCCGACGTGCTTCGGGTCGTTCCCCTTGGCGGTCAGGGTCGCGATGAAGTCGGTCAGGTGGTCGCCGATCGGCCGACGTTCGGCATCGGCCATCCGCTCGGCCTTGGGGGCGATCAACCCCGCCCGCGCCCGAGCAGCGTCCGTTCCTGCCGCTCGGGCCAACTCCTCGGTCGCCCCCCTGTCGGGGCAACCTTCCCGCTCCACCCGCCGACCATCGGCGTCGATGAAGGCGTAGTACCGACTGGGAGATGCCCCCCTCGGTCCAGCGCCTCCTCGGCGGGGATCGGGGGACACGAACAGGATGCGCTCCAGGAACCCGCCGGCACGCCCGCGTTCCTCGCGGAACGTGGCGATCATGTCGGGGGGCAAGTTGCCGACGACCGCCAGGAATGGGTTGGGGACCCGGGACGGCTCCAGGTTGAGGTTGCCCTCGCGATCCGCCCGGATCGGCTTGCCGAAGAGGGCCGAGAGGAAGAATTGCCGATCGGTCCCCCGCCCATTCTTGGACTGGCCGAGGGGCGCGACCCACGCAGACCCCTCGTCCCGCGAGAGCAGGAGACCGCGCGAGTTGCAGCGCGAGATGGGGGATCAACGCCTCCGCCGTGGTATCCTCGACCACGGCGGACTGGAAGGCGGGCGCGACGGGCAGTGGGGGCTTGGCGCCCTTCGGGGCGTTCTCGTACTCCTCCATCGCGGCATCGTACTCGGCCTTCTGGCGGCGGTGCTCGTCCGCTCGGCGAACAGGTGCATGCGGGCGGCCGCCGCCGCGATGGCGCCTGCGGTCTCCCCGAGCCCATGACGGCTACACGTGGCGAGATCGACCCGCGGACGTAATCATTCAGAGATGCTTACCTGGCGGCGCGGGCGGCCTCGATCGTCTTGCCCTCGGCCTTGAGGGCCTCTTCAACCGCCTCAATCTGTGCCGGATTGATCCGGCGGCGCCACCTTCTTGAGCATGGCGATGAAGTGGTCGATCTCCTCGGGCGCGGCGGGGTAGCCGATGTTGCCCCTGGGACCGTCGGAGGTGACGATCGCATCCCCCTTGGCGTCGAGGAACGCGAACCAGGGGATGCCGCCCGACTTTTCGGCCTTGTACTTCTTGAGGACCCCGTCGGCGCCCGTCATCCGCGACAGGTCGAGCTTGACGTCCACGAAATCGCGGCCGAGGATCGCCGCCATGTCCTCGCGGGCGAGGAAGGCGTCGAGCTTGTGGCACCACCCGCAGGTCGGGGAGCCGAAATGGAGGAAGACGAGCTTGTCCTCGCCCGAAGCTTTCGCCAGGCCATCCTCGAAGACTTTCGCCGCGGAGGGCCTCGGCGCGACCCACTTTTCGAGGAACCCCTTGACCTTGGCCGGGTCGTGGTGGTCGCCTTCCTCCAGCGGATCGGTCTTCTGACGGGTGACGACCTTGCCCTCGCCGTCGAGCACGGCCAGGAACGGGTAGCCGACCCCCGTCAGGTCGCCACGGCATTCGGCCAGCAATTCCCCGGCATGAGGCGCCTGGGTGTCGACCATCACGAGGACGTACTCGTCGGCGAGGATCTCGCGGATGGCCGGGTCGGAGGCGAAGAGGGCGTGGAGCTTGTGGCACCATCCGCACCAGTCTCCGCCGAACATGACCAGCACTCGCCGTCCGTCGCGACGTGCCAGGGCCGTCGCCGTCCTGGCCTGATCCCTGGCGTCGGCCTTGACGTCGTAGATCGAGGGCCTGGTCGGCTTCTTGGCGTCGCTCCTGGCCTCCTGAGACGTCGCGACGGCGGGGATCGACAGGACGAGCGCGGCGAGCGAGTGGGTGATCCTGGTCACGGGAATGGCCTCCGAAGGGATGGGCACGACGGAGGCCAATCTACCCCCTCACAAGTCACGACTCAACGAAATTCCTCGGCTTGCATCAAGCGTCCGTGTGCATCCGGACACGTCGCCTCCAATCGGCCCCCCCTGCGGATCATCCCCGTCTGGGGCCGTCATCCTCGGGGGGTTCAGTTGCCCGTGGCGGTCGCGCCGCGGCGAACCCAGAACGGGCTCCCCCAGGCGAGCTCGCCGTCGTCCTGGATGGCGCGGACGTAGTACCAGCTCAGCGGGGCGCGGTTCGTCTCCGAGTCGGTCCACTGGAGCTCGACGCGCGGGCGGTTCGGCTCGGTCGAGTAGGCGTAGACGAAGTCCTTGATGATGTCGAGCCGGGCGATCGGCCGGGTGCCGTGGACCAGGATCTTGAGGCGGACCGGGCCGTCGGCGGTGAACTCGTCGCCCATCAGGTGGTCGCCGCTGCGGACGTCGAGCACGATGTTGTCGGTCGCGCCGTAGCAGTGCCGCCGCCGGAAGGCGTCGAGGATCGCCTCGCGGGTCGTGTCCTCGGCGACCGCGACGGCGAAGCTGATGTGCGTGCTGATGTGGTCGCTCGACGCCTGGAAGCCGAACTTGTACTGCATCGCCAAAGCGTTCCAGACCATGCCCAGCGGCCTCCAGCCGCCGATGGCCTCGTTCGGCCTCCGCGCCACGCGGGGGGCGCCCAGGGCCTCGTACGAGTTGCGGTGGCCCTGGAAGATCTCGACGATCGGCTCGTAGGTCGTGTTGACGTCGCGCCAGTCGGTCCCCATCCCCGTGGCCGAGGTGTGCGAGGCGCAGATGCCGCCGTGCTCCTTCAGGTAGTCGTAGAGCATCAGCGTGTCGTCGTCGACGACGCCCTTCTCATCGACCAGGCGGGGGAGGGTCCGGATGCCCCGCTTGGCGAACATCACGTTGCGGTGGCCGTGTGGGTACGGGACGCTCCGCTCGTAGGTGAACATGGTCGTCAGCGCGGGGCTGTTGTACAGGTCGGTCGGTCTTCTGGACGAGCCACCAGGTGTACTCCTTGCCGCCGCCGTTGTCGTGGTCGTCGTTGCCGCCCCAGTCCATGCCGGGCGCAGTCGATCACGTAGCGCCACATGTCCTCGAGCGAGCCGTCGGAGCCGCCGTCCATGCGAGATCTCGGTGTGGCGGTGGAAGTCGCCGCGGAGCAGGCGGTAGGTCTTGCCGCCGGCCTGGATGCGGTAGGATCGCATCCGCGCGACGTCGCCCGCCTCGTCGGGGTGGACCGGCGCCACGGCCTCCCGGGCGATGACCGTCGGCTTGAGGACGGGCTCGACCGGCCCCGCCTTCGACGGTCGTCACCAGGGCCGCCACCTGGAGGTCCTCGTTGAAGGACCCGTCGGGGTCGCCCGGGGTGCCCAGAGTGGGCCCAGTAGCGGCGGGTCAGCTCGGGGGTGAACTCGACCTCGTGGCGGAGCCGGCCGTCGGTGCTGTAGAACGCCAGGACCGGCCCGTCATCGGGCACGACCAGGGCCGGGCGGTTGTCGAGCAGGCCGTCGCTGCGGGGCAGCACCAACGGCGGCTCCCACTCCTCGCCCGCGAGCGAGGTGGCGTGCTCGACCCAGACGCCGCCGACGACCATCACGGTGTTGTTGCCCCAGATCGCCTCCTGGCGATGCCGGAACGCCAGCCAGACCCGGCCCGAGCGGTCGACCGCCACCCGGGGATAGCTGTTCCTCGGCCGGAGGTCCTCCGGGGCGTTCGCCAGCGGGTCGGGCGCGTCGAGCAGGCGGCCGCCGTCGAGGCAGCGGACCCGCACGGCGGCCGAGCGGTAGAGGGTCGAGCCCTTGCCCTCGAGGAGGTTCTCGGCGTCCTTGCCCCAGTTCTCGTCGCGCTCCTCGTAGGCGACCCAGACCCGCCCGCGCGGGTCGGCGGCCACGGTCGGCCGCGCCTCGAACCGGGTCGATCCGGCCACGAGGACCGGTGCCCCCCAGGCGCCGTCGGCCCCCCGGGTGCGGAGCACGACGTCGTAGTTGCCCGCCTGGTACGAGTCGTAGGCCACGTGGATGCGCCCGCCCCTGGTCGATCGCCAGCGCCGGCGACCATTCGTTGGCCGGGGTCTCGCTCACGCGGACCGCCTGCTCGGGGTGCTCGGCGGGGGCCACCAGGATGTCGGCCTGGCCGTCGCGCCAGGCCTGCCAGGCCATCCAGACGGTGCCGTCGGGCGCGGTCGCCAGGACGACGTCGGTGTCGGTCCCCTTGTTCGTCGTCAGCCGCTTCGGGTCGGACCACCTCTTCTTCTCGGGGTCGTACTTGCGGAGGTAGAGGTCGAAGTCGACGTCGCGGAACTCGGCCCAGGCGACGACGACCGAGCCATCGCCGGCCACGGCGACCGAGGGCCGCCACACGTCGAGCCCTTCGCCGGTCACGTCGATCGGTTCGCCGGGCTTGCCGTCGGCGAACCGGAGCAGCCGGATCTGGTCGCCGCCCCCTTCGGGCGCGAGCCCGAGAAGGTCTTGGGCCGCTCGGAGAACGATTCGAGCACCTCGGGCCGCGCGGGGTGTGGACGACGTAGGCGACCCAGGCGTTGCCCCGCGCGTCGGCCGCCGCGGCGGGGAAGTCCTCCTGCGCGTCGCCGTCGAGCAGGGGCACGCCGGGCTCGATCCGCTGGGCCTCGGCCTTGCCGTCGAGGTAGCGGCGGGGCGCGCCGCCGGCCAGGTCGGACAGGCGGACGTCGAAGTTCCCCCGCGGGGTCTCGACCGTCAGCGTCGCGTCGGCCGGCGCCTTGAGCGTGACGACCACGCCGTTGGGCGTGACGGCGGCCCCGACGGTGCTCGGGCCGGTGGTCTTGCCCTTGACGACCTTCGGCGGCACGGCCCCCTTCTTGGCGGTCTTGCGGATCGTGTGGCTCTTCGCCTCCCACGAGTCGCGCCCGGCGACGCGGTCCCCCTTGCGGAAGCGATAGCCCTCGACGCCCAGGACCTCCCCCTTGTCGAGCTTGACCCGCCCGTTCCAGGGCTGGACCTGCGGGTCGCCGACGCCCAGCAGCACCCGCAGCGCGAACGCGTCGGGGTCGAGCCGCTCCGGACGCGACCCGGTCCCCTCCTCCCTCTGCGCCGACACGGCCGAGGCCCCGAGCACACCGAGCAGCGTCAGGATGGCGGCGATCGAGCGCCGGATTCGCATGGTCTTGCTCCCTGGTTTGGCGGGTTAGGGGTTCGGGTTCTCGATCTGGGGGTCGGCGGCCCCCGGCACGTCGTCGCCGGTCTCGACGACCACGCCCATCGCCTGGAGGGGGTTGCCCTCGGGCTCCTGGTAGCTGGCCGTGGCGCCGAACCTGGCCTTGGGCTGGACGCTGCGGACGGTCTCGACCTCGGTGACGAGCCAGCCGCCGGGCCCGCGATCGACGCGGTAGGTCTGCCGCTCGTTGCGGTCGGGGTAGACCGTCTCGACGGCGACCCGCGCGACGTCGTCGCCGTCGGGCTCGGCGGCGAAGACGGCGTGGCTCTTGCGCGCCTGCGCCGAGCGGCGGAGGTCGGCCGCGAAGGCGTCGCGGCCCCGCTCCTCGACCTCGCGCGCGAGGCGCTCGCGGAGGGGGCCGCCGAACGAGTCGAGGTAGGCCGGGACGTCCCCCTTCGCCGCGGTCTCGAGCAGCGCGGCGACCCGCGCCTCGGCCGGGTGGGCGGCCTCGGCCTGGCCCGCACCCGGCCCGGCCGGCGCGGCCGATCGCCGCGAGCCCGACCACAGGAGCAGGCCCATCAGGGCCGCGGTCAGGAGGCCTGCCAGGATGCGTTTCATCGGGGCTTGCTCATCTCGGTGCCGTCGGCGGCCTGCGGCGCCTGGCCCTTCGCCGGGTCGTCGGCGATCAGGCTGACGTCGAGGTCCTGCCCGGGGGCGACGACCAGCTTGCGGGAGAAGCGGGGCAGCAGCTCGGCCAGCGCCTCCAGGTAGAGGCGGCGGCGGGTCGCCTCGGGGGCCTTGCGGGTCTCGGCCAGGACCTTGGTGAAGCGGTCGGCCTCGCCGCGGGCGACCTGCACGGTGCGGTCGAACTGGGCGGCGGCGCGGTCGGCGATCTCGCGGGCCTGGCCGCGGGCGTCGGCCTCGGCGCGGTCGCGGTACTCCTCGGCGCGGGTGACGGCCTGGCGGCGGTCGCTCCGCGCCCGCGTCCGCGTCGGCGAAGGCCGGCTTGACCGGCACCGGGGGCGCGACCCGCCCCAGGCGGATCGCGCGGACCGAGACCCCCAGCCCCTGCGCGTCGGCCCGGCCCTGCACGGCCCGGAGCATCGCGTCGGCGACCTCGGCGCGGCCGATCGTCAGCACGTCGTCGATCGTCCTCTCGGACAGGGCCCGCGTCAGCGCCGACTCGGCCGCCGCCGCCAGCGCCGCGTCGACCGAGCGGGCGGCGAACAGGTATGCGACCGGGTCGATCACCCGGTACTGGACGATCGCCTGCGCCGTCACGAGGTTCAGGTCGCCGGTCAGGAAGTCGTCGGAGGACGGGTCGGGCGTGCGGGCCAGGGGCGCCGCCTGGAGGTCGCGCGCGCCGACGGTCAGGGTGCGCGTCTGGTCGCGCTTGACCCGGTCGAGCCGGTCGAGCCCCCAGGGCAGTCCCCAGTGCAGGCCCGGCCCCCACGGCTCGCCCAGGACGGCGCCGAGCCGGCGGACGACGCCGACCTCGTCCTGCTGGACCACCGTCAGCCCGGTGGCCAGGTAGGCGAACAGGCCCGCGACGGCGACGATGGCGAGCGCGCGCCTCATGGCATCCCCCCGGCCCGGGGCTC
This sequence comes from uncultured Planctomycetaceae bacterium, assembly GCA_963708145.1. Lineage (GTDB taxonomy): Bacteria > Planctomycetota > Planctomycetia > Isosphaerales > Isosphaeraceae. The sequence goes on from OY970189.1 coordinate 4,387,112, forward strand.
CTCGTCCGCCTGCCCCTTCTCCTGCCGGGCGGTCCTCGCGACGGGCGAGGGCGGGGGCGGCGACGCCTTCTCGGGGACGCCCTGCGTCAGGAGCTTGAGGAAGGCGCTGTCGGCCGACAGGACGAGCGTGGTCTTGGAGTCGAGGGCGCCGCGGTAGGTCTCCAGGGTCTTCAGGAAGCGGTAGAAGTCGGGGTCGGCGGCGTGCGCCTCGTTGGCGATCCGGGTGGCCTCGGCCTCGCCGTCGCCGATGACCCGCGCGGCCTTGGCCTCGGCCTCGGCGACGACGGCGGCCCGCTCGCGGTCGGCGGCGCTGCGGATCGTGCGGGCCAGGCTCTCGCCCTCGGCCCTCGTGGCCGCGGCGACCCGCTTCCGCTCGCTGCGGATCTGCTCGAAGACGGCCGAGCGGACCTCCTCGGGGTAGTTCAGCCGCCGCAGGCGGACGTCGACGACCTTCAGGCCGTATTCCCTGGCCGCCTGGTCGGCGATCCGGGCGGTCGCATCCTTGAGCATCGCGTCGAGCGCCGAGGCGCGATCGACCCGGACCAGGCCGGCGAGGTCGTGCCCGCCGAGCTCGGCCGCGAGGACCGACGCCGCCATGTCCTCCAGGCGGGCCGAGGCGTCGGGCACCGTGCGGACCGACCGGAGGAACCGCTCGACGTCGGCGATCCGCCAGCTCACGTACCAGGCGACCTCCAGGTTCTTCTTGTCGCGGGTGAGCATCTCGCGAGGCGGAGGGGCATCGAGCTGGAGCCTCCGGTCGAACCCGCGGCGGCTCTGGTACGGCCACTTCCAGTGCAGTCCCGGCTCCTCGATCAGCCGGACCGGCCGGCCGAACTCGGTGACGTAGACCGCCTCGGCCTGGTCGACGATCACCACCGCCCGCGCCGCCGCGACCGCGACCGCGACGATGAAGAGGGCCACGACGACCCTGCGCCAGGGCACGGACATTCGGGGCGGTTCTTCGAGATGCTGATGCATGGACGACCTTTCGTTCACCGTGCCTTCGGGGCCGCCTCGGGCGCGGGGACCGGCGGCGTGGGGGCGAGGAGTTTGTCCAGGTTATTGGAGTCGAGGTCGGTCCCGGCCGGTCCTGCGCCACCGGGCCGGAGGTGCGGGACGTCGTCCGCGATGTACGGCATCGCGGGGAACGGGTCCGAGGAGAACCCGACCGGCGGCACCGGGACCCCGACCGGCGGCGCCGGGACCGGGAACGGCAGGACCGGAACCGTCGGCGGCTGGACCAGGAGATAGATGCCGAGCGTGGCATCGGCGAGCAAGAAGGTCCAGAATGCGGCGACGTTCAGGGCCACGTCGAGCAGGACGGCGGCGCCGGCCCCGACACGCGCCCTCCGGCGACCCTCCCGGCCGGACGATCCGGGGGCCCGGCCGATGAGCAGCGCGAGGACGACCACCGCGAGCAGGCTCACAAGCTCGTATTTGGCAAGCCTCGTCCCATCAATCTCGATGGCCAGCCTCAGCGCGGCGCAGGCCAGGGCGACCTGCACCGTGATCCGGACCGGCGAGGCCCGCCTGAGCATCCCGACCAACAATCCGGACAGCACGACGGCCAGCAGCGCCACGATGGGCTGGTCCGGGTCCGGGGAGGATTCCATCATCGCGACGTAGAAGGCGATGGCCGGCGCGAGGGCCGCGACCAGGGCCAGCATGGTCGTCAGCCGCAGCCGAAGCCCGCTCGGCCGCCGAGGCGTCGGAACCGAGTCGGGCGCAGGTTCGGACTCGGCCAGTCCAACCCCCCCTACCAAATCGTCAGGGCGAACGTCCATGATGCCGCCTCCCGAATCCATGCCCATCATCGACCCTCCCTCGCCCGGGGCACCAGGACGTCGCGGACGTAGGGTCGGAACGACTTGACCCAGGCCGTGCCGTCCATCGACTCGGCCTCTCTCAGTGACCGGGCCGCCTCGGCGACCGTGAAGAACGGGAAGTTCCGGCTTGCTTCGCCGGGCTGGTAGGTGCCGACGGACTGGAGGTGGAGGAACTGGAGATCCGAGCCGTCGTAGCGCCAGACCTCGGGGATTCCCAGCGCGGCGAAGATCCCTATCCGGTCAATCGCGCTTTTCACGACGTCCATCTCGATGACAAGGCTGGGCGGGGGGTCGATGGCCAGTTCGAGCCCCCCTTTCCCCGCACCCACTTCTCGCCGTCGCGGAGGTAATAGGACCCACTCGGCTCGATCCCCCGGGCCAGATCCCGACGCTTGAACGTGATCCGGCCGACCCAGCCCATCGGGATGTCGAGCTCCTCGGCGATGACCTCGACGAAGCGGGACAGGAGCCAGGCCCGATGCCCGTGGGCCCAGATCGGCGACATGATCTCCATCTCCCCCCGGTCGTAGGTCACGAAGAGGCGACGGCCGCTCGCGATGCGGAGCATCGCCTCGTAGTCGTCCCATCTCACGTCGGAGAAGACGAAGCGGGTCAGGCCGAAGTCGCTATCGCCCGTCGCGCGGGGCTTGGTGATGGTGGCCATGAGGCGGGGTCTCCCTATCTCAATCCTCGGGCTCGGGGCCGACCATGTCTACGGGGCTCGGCATGGCGGCGCGGCCGAACCCGAGGCGGTCGGGGTCGGCGAGCCAGACGTGGCGGCGGCCGTGGGCGCGGCCGTCGAGGATCAGCTTGGGGCGGCCCGCGAAGGAGGCGGCGATCGCGTCCCAGAGGAGCCGGAACTCGGTCAGGTCGGGCCGCGCGGCGTAGGCCGATTGGCGCGCGAGGAAGGCGAATTTGCTCCCTTCGGCGCGGCTGCGGAGCTGCCGGGCCAGCGTCGCGGCGGCGTCGACGCGGGCCTGCGCCTCGGCCAGAGCCGACCAGTGCCGCTCGGAGGCATACGCCCTGGCCTCGTTGCCGTACCTCTCGGCGTCGGAGACGGCGGCCGATACGTCGCGGTACGCCGGGACGACCTCGCGGGGCGGGTGCGCGTCGACCACGCGGACCCTCTCGATCGCCACCGGCAGGCCGGTCGCGGCCAGGCGGTCCCGCAGCGCCCGGGCGACGTCGGCCTCGAACTCGCGACGGCCTCCGACCAGGATCGCCTCCAGCGGCACCCGGCCGACGGCCTCGCGGAAGGCCCCCTCCGCGGCGGCGGACACGGCCGGCTCGACCGCCGAGACGCCGAACAGAAGCGCCGGCACCCCCTCGCGGGTGTAGCGGTACTCGACCACGCCGGCCAGCTCGACGAGGTTCTCGTCGCCGGTGAAGAACAGCGCCGACTCGTCGCGACGGGTCCCGTGCGCGGCGTTCCACGCGACCGGCACCCGCGCGTCGGAGGACCGCCCGGCCGGCCCGATGTAGGCGACCCGCATGAGGTCGGGCTCGACCTTCGTGACCGTCTCCCACGGCGCCGGCAGCCGGACGTGCAGCCCCGGGCCGAGCAGGGGCGGGCGATACCGGCCCCAGCGCCGGAGCACGCCGACCTGCTCGGGGCCGACCATCACGACCCCCGAGCCGAGGTAGGCGAGCACGGCCGCCGCCGCGACCGCGCGGACCACCCCCCGGCGATGGACCCAGGCCCATTCGGTGACCGCCGACGGCCGGCACGCGCGGCACGAGGCCGCGAACCGTCCGGCCGCGCGGGCGAAGCCCGACTCGCCCCGGTGGTCGTAGCCGAGCAATCGCATCGCGTTCAGGAGCACCAGCAGCGAGCCGACCTGGTGGAAGACCGCCGCGGCGACCGGGCCCATCAGCCGCAGCCCGGCCAGCGCGATCGCCACGCCGTTCAGGCCGAAGGCGAACACCAGGATGTTCTGCCGGATGATCCGCACCGCCTGCCGGGACAGGCGGATCGCGCCGGGCAGCGGTTCGAGGGGCTCGCCCATCAGGATGACCGAGCCGGCCTCGGCGGCGATGTCGGTGCCGACGCCCCCCAGCGCGATCCCGACGTCGGCCATCGCCAGCGCGGGGGCGTCGTTGATCCCGTCGCCGACCATCGCCACCACGCGCCCTTCGTGCTTGCGGCGGTGGACCCACTCGGCCTTGTCGGCCGGGGTCAGCTCGGCCTCGACCTGCTTGATGTGGACCTTCCTGGCCACCGCCAGCGCCGGCGCGGGGCGGTCGCCGGTCAGGATGGTCAGGTCGCGCAGGCCCAGGTGCTTCAGGTCGTGGACGACGTCGTGCGCCTCGCGGCGGACCCGGTCGCGCGCCCCGATCGCCCCGGCGACCCGGCCGTCGACGGCCACGAGCAGGGCGGTCTGGCCCGCCTGGTCGAGCGTCTTGAGCTGCTCCTCGACCTCGGCCGGTGACCTCGACCCCGCGCTCGCGGAACAGGCGGAGGTTGCCGACCAGGACGTGCCGGCCGCCCCCCTCGCCCGCGATCCGGCCCGAGACCCCCGCGCCGGGCTGCGCCTGGAAGTCGTCGACGGCGGGCAGGTCGAGCCCCAGCCGCTCGGCCTCGGCCACGAGCAGGCGGGCCAGAGGGTGCTCGCTCGGGCGCTCGGCGGCGGCGGCCAGGCGGAGCAGGTCGTCGGCGTCCCAGGAATCGAACGTGATGCGGTCGCCGAGCTCGGGGCGGCCTTCGGTCAGGGTGCCGGTCTTGTCGAAGGCGATCGCATCGACCCGCGCCAGCCTCTCCAGCGCCGCGCCCCCCTTGACCAGCACGCCGCGGCGGGCAAGCCGGGCCGTCGCCGCCAGGACGGCCGCCGGGGTCGCCAGGATCAGGCCGCACGGGCAGGTCACGACGAGCACGGCCAGAGCCGGCATCACGTCGAGCCGGGGCCTCTCGCCGAGCCGGCCCCACCGCCACAGGGGACCCGCGTTGGTCCCGATGAAGACGACCGCCGCCGCGGTCAGGACGACGGGCAGGAACAGCCGGGCGTAGCGATCGGCCGTCCTCTCCAGCGGCGATCGCTGGGCCTGCGCCTGCGCCATCAGGCGGATCACCTGGCCGAGCGTCGTCTCGGCGCCGACCTTCTCCGCGCGGATTTCGAGCTGGCCGAACTGGTTGACCGTGCCGGTGTAGACCGGATCTCCCTCGCCCTTGTCGACCGGCATCGCCTCGCCGGTCAGCACCGCCTGGTCGACCGCCGATCGGCCCCGGAGCACCGTGCCGTCGGCCGCGATCCGCTCGCCGGGCCGGACCACCAGCACGTCGCCGACGGCCAGGGCGTCGGCCGCGACCTCGACCTCGCGGCCGTCGCGGAGGACCCGCGCCGTCCTCGGCCGGTATTCCAGGAGCTTCTGGATCGCCCGTTGGGCCCGGTCGAAGGTGAACGCCTCCAGGCACTCGCCCACCAGCGCGATGAAGACGACCTCGGCCGCGACGAAGTACTCGCCCGCGATCGCCGCCGCCACGCAGGCGATCGCCAGCGCGATGTCGGCGCCGATCCTCCCCTCGAACAAGGCCGCCAGGGCCAGGTAGACCACCCGCCCGCCGCCGATCACGGCCGCCAGCAGCGACAGCGAGACCCCGAACGGCCGCCGGTAGGCGTCGCCCCAGGCGGCCAGGACCAGGTCGGCCCCGAGCAGGAGGCCGACCACGACGGTCGTGGCCACCAGCGCGCGGAGCTCGGCCGCATGGTCGTGCTCGTGGTCGTGGTGATGGTGGTCGGCCGGCTGGGCGTGGCCGAACGCCATCTGGGCGGGCTGGTATTCGCGATGCACGGGCGTGGTTCTCTCCGCGTCCCGCCGCCATGAAAATGCGGCGGGGCGTTGCGTCCTTCGGCTCCCGCTTGGTGGGCAAAGCCCACCTTAACCTTGGGCATTACGGCAGGCAATGCCCACCCTGCCCGCTCCGCTCGGTTGATCGATTCAGGATGGGTGCAGGAAGATGCTCAGGAACCCGATCGCGACGAAGTAGCAATAAAGGAGCAGGATCATCAGGGGGGCGAGCGAGACCAGCAAGAGCCCCGCCCAGGCGTAGGCCCACGCCTTCTTTGGCCCACCCGCCCAGAGGAAGACCTTGAGGGCGACCCAGAGGCCGCCGCATCCCACCAGGCCCCACCCGACGAGGCCGGCGATCGCCAGGACGGCCCACGCCAGCGGAAAATAGTCCGAGATGTCGATCGAAGCGAGGGGCACGGGAAGCACCTCATCTCGGCCCCGTCCCGGGAGGGCCTCCGGTGCCCTCCCTCGGGATCACGCCGCTCGGGCGGGCGTCACTCCTTGTAGGTGATCCACATCGGCGAGGCCCAGGCCAGGTTGCCGTCGGCCTGCTCGATGCGGACGTAGTAGTAGTGCGACTGGCCGGGCCGGGCGTCGTCGTCGGTGTAGCGGAGCTTGACGCTCTTCTGGTTCGGCTCGGTCGAGAAGACGTACTTGTTGTCGCGGACGACGTGCACCTTGGCGATCGCGCCGGTGCCGTGCGCGACGATGTCGATCGAGGGCCGCTCCCTCGTCTCGAAGGTGTCGCCCATCAGGTGGTCGCCCGAGCGGACGACCAGGATGATGTTGTCGTTGGCGGCGTAGCAGTGCCGCTTCTTGAAGGCGTCGATGATCCCCTGCCGCGAGACGTCCTCGGTCAGCACGATCGCGTAGCTCATGTGGGTGCTGACGTGGTCGCTGGAGCTCTGGAAGCCGAGCCGGTAGCCCTTCTCCAGCGCGTTCCAGATGAACCCGGCCGGCTGGAAGCCGCCGATCTGCGTCTCCTCGGTCGCCGACTTCGGGGCGCCGAGGTGCTCGTAGTTGTGGCGGTGCCCCTGGAAGATCTCGACGATCGGCTCGACCTCGGGGTCGTTGTCGCGCCAGTCGGTCCCCATGTTGGTGGCGCTGGTGTGCGAGGCGCAGATGCCGCCGAAGTGCTTCAGGTAGGCGTAGAGCAGCTTGGTGTCGGGCGAGCCCTTCTCGGGCGTGCCCGGCAGCCCGCCGCGGGGCAGGGGCCGGATGCCCCGCCTGGGCATCATCACGTTGCGGTGGCCGTTGGGATACACGACGCTCCGCTCGTAGGTCATCGCCGAGACGAACCGGGGGGCGTGGTGGTGGATGTCGGTCACCTTCTGGATCAGCCACCACATGTACTCGTGGCCGAACCCGTTGTCGTGGTCGCCGTCGCCCATCCAGTCGTGGTCGGCGGCGTCGTGCGCGTACCGCCAGGCGTCCTCGAACAGGCCGTCCTGGTCGTTGTGCGAGGTGTACTCGGTGTGCCGGTGGAACTCGCCCCGCAGGAGGCGGAGCGTCTTGCCGCCGGCCTCGACGCGGTAGGCCCGCACCCGCGCGATGTCGTCGGGCTCGGTCGGGTGGACGTCCTTCATCTCGGCCCGGGGCGCGGCCTCGTCGGCCTTCAGCGACGGCTCGCGCGCCGCGGAGCCTTCCGAGCCGAGCCGGGCCGCGTAGAGGTCGTCCTGGCCGCGGCCCTGCGTGTTGGCGCGGTGGTCGGTGCTGTAGACGGCCAGGATGCCCCCCCGGATCGGCGACGAGCGCCGGGCGGTTGTCGATCAGGTTGGTCGAGACCGGCAGGACGCGGGGCGGCGACCACGCCTTGCCGTCGTACCGGGTGGAGGAGCCGACCCAGACCTCGCCGCCGTCCTCGGGGTGGTGGCGGAAGAGCAGCCAGACGCCCCCGTCGTCGTCGACGGCCAGCCGGGGCACGCTCTTGTTCCGTTCGTTGACGCCCGCGGAACGCCTCGTCGAGCGAGCCGGACGGCTGCATCAGCCTGCCGCCGTCGAGGCACTTCACCCGCACCGTCCGGTTGACGTAGAGCGCGAAGCCCGGGTTCCGCGAGAGCCCGACGTTCGTGGACGTTGCCGGCGTGGGCGTAGTCCTTGCCCCACTGCTCGTCCCCCTCCTCGTAGGCGATCCAGAGGCGGCCGTCCTTGTCGCAGGCCAGGTGCGGGCGGCCCTCGAACCGGGCCGAGTCGGCCACGACGATCGGCTTCGCGTCGGGCTTGGCCAGGTTGCGGAGCCGGACGTCGTAGTTCCTCTTGTCGTAGGTGTCCCAGGCGACGTAGACGTTCCCCTCGCCGTCGGCGGCGATGGCCGGGCTCCAGTCGTTGGCCTTGCTGTCGGAGACCGCCCGGGGCTCGGACCAGGCGTGGCCCTCCTTCTGCGCCGAGGCCATGATCTCGTAGTTGCCGTCGCGCCAGCCCTGCCACGCGAGCCAGACGACCCCGCGCGAGTCGGTCGCCGCGACGACGTGGAAGTCGGAGCCCGGCAGCCGGGTCACGCGGACCGGATCGGACCAGGTCCCCTCGCCTCCCGCCTTCGGCGGGGTGTAGGTGCGGCGGAAGATCTCCCAGTCGCCGTCGACGTTCTCGGCCCAGGCGACCAGGACGGCCCCCTGGCCGTCGACGGCGACCGTCGGCCGGTAGAGGTCGCGCCCCGCGTCGGTGACGGCGATCGGGGGCTGCCATGCCTTGCCGTCGAACCGCCGCAGCACGATGCGGTCGCCGTTCTTCCTGGGGACCAGGAGCCGATCGAAGTCCTTCGGGTCGACCTCGGTGAGCGTCGGGCTGCTCGGGGCGGTACTCGGTGCTGACCAGCCAGACCGTGCCGTCGGCGGCCCTTGGCCGAGGCGGGGAAGTCGTCCTCGGTCCGCGTCCCGGTCAGGCGGACGGCCGCCGGCTGGCGTCGGACGGCGGCCTGGCCGTCGAGGAACGTCTGCGGCCGGCCCGCGGTCAGGTCCGAGGGCTTGAAGCGGAACTCGCCCCTTGCCGGTGGCCACCGTGACGGTGGCGTCGGCCGGGGCGTCGAGGTTGGCGAGCACGACGGCCCCGACGGCCGCCCCCTGCTTCTTCTTGGCCTGCTGCTTCTTCTTGTTCGCGCCCTTGCCCTTGGCCGATTCGAGGCGGAAGCGGCTGCCCTCGACGCTCGCGCCGGCCCCCGACCGCACGACCTCGAGCCCGGCGACGGTCCCCTCGGAGACCTTGACTTCCCCCTGCCAGTCGGCCGGCGCCTCGTCCTTCAGGCCCACGGCGATCTGGAGGCCGATCAGGCCCGGCGGCATCGGCACCGGCTGCCCCGCCTTCGGGCCGGGGCCCTGCTTGGACGGGGCGTCCTCCTCGTCGTCCGTCTCGTGCGAGGAGGACGAGACCACCGCGACGAACGCCAGGGCCAGGGTCGTCACGACGATCGTTCCGAACTTCGCCGCTCGCGATCGGATCATGGAACATCCCCCTCCGGACCTGAGGTTCGCCTTGGCTCGTCCACCGCCCGGCGCGCGAGCCGGGATCACGACCCGACGCCACCATACTCGACCCCGGGTGCCTTGGAAAGGAGCGGGCGGAAACCAGGCGATTGAAACCTCGGCGGCCCCTCGGGTGTATCCTTTCCAGGACCGCGTCCCCGCGTCCTCTCGACGCGGGATCAGTACGGGGCGGTCGGGCCGAGGAGTTCCTCCGATGCGAAGCCGGATCGGTTGGTGGGGATTGGCGATGGGGCTGGGCCTCGTGGGGGCGGGGACCGCGGCGGGCGCGGCGCCGTCGTACCATCGCGAGGTCGTCCGCATCCTCCAGGAGAACTGCCAGGACTGCCACCGGCCCGGCGAGGTCGCGCCGTTCTCGCTGTTGACCTACGAGCAGGCCCGCAAGAGGGCCGGCGACCTGGCCGACGTGACCGAGCGCCGCAAGATGCCGCCCTGGCACGCCTCGACCAAGGAGGGGGGCCCGTTCCGCGACGCGCGGGTCCTGAGCGAGGCGGAGATCGCCACCCTGGCCGCCTGGGCCGAGGCGGGCTGTCCCGAGGGGGACCCCGCGGACGCCCCTCCGCCCCGCCGCTGGGACTCCGACTGGCCCCTCGGCACGCCCGACCTGGTCCTCAAGTTGCCCGAGCCCTACACGCTCGGCGCCGAGGGGCGCGACGAGCATCGCGTGTTCGTCATCCCGTCGGGGCTGACCGAGGGCAAGTGGGTCTCGGCGGTCGACCTCAAGCCGGGCAACCCGAAGGTGGTCCACCACATCCTGACCGCCTTCGACATCCGGAAGGCCGCGCGGAAGCTCGACGAGGCCGACCCCGCGCCGGGCTACAAGGTCTTCGGCGGGTACGGGATCATCCCGTCGGGGAACCTGGGCGGCTGGGCGCCCGGCAAGAGGCCGAGGCCGACCCCCGAGGGCGTCGGCCGCTACCTCCCCGCCGGCGCCGACGTCCTGATGCAGGTCCACTACCACAAGAGCGGCAAGCCCGAGACCGACGCCTCCGCCGTCGGCATCTACTTCGCCAAGGGCCCGATCGACAAGATGGCCCGCGGCACGATGGTCACGCCGTCTCGCGAGGGGCTCTTCGGCCGCCCCAGGCTCCTGATCCCGGCGGGCGACCCGCATTACGAGGTGACCGGGACGCAGACCATCGCGGAGGACTCGCACCTGATCACCGTCACCCCGCACATGCACTGGCTCGGCAAGGACTTCCTCCTGACGGCCACGCCCCCCGGCGGCCAGCCCTTCACCCTGATCCGGGTCGACGACTGGGACTTCAACTGGCAGGGGGGCTACGAGTTCGAGACGCCGGTCGCGCTGCCCAAGGGGACCCGGATCGACATGACGGCGCACTTCGACAACTCGGCCGAGAACCCCGCGAACCCGAACTCGCCCCCGCGGGACGTCCGCTGGGGCGAGCAGACGACCGACGAGATGTGCATCGGCTTCCTGCAACTGACCCTCGACGACGAGCACCGGAGGAACCAGCCCCCGACCCGGCTCCTCGTCCCGAAGGCGGAATGACGGTATCCTGGCGCGATCGGCTCATGCCTTGATCTCCGCCGGGACGAAGGCCGACGGCACGCGATGTCTCCCGAGACCCCCCCGACCCCCGGCCCTTCCCCCCAGCCCCCCGGGCCCTCGGCCCGGGGGGCTGGGCCGGCTCGGTCGCCCTGGGCGTCGTCGTCCTGGTGATTTACCTGGTCAACAACCGCGAGCTCGGCACGGACGACACCGCCCCGACCGGCGCCCTGGCCGTCGGCCTCTACCGGGGCGACGGCCTGGCCATCGAGCGCTTCCTGCCCATCTGGCGGATCAGGCCCGACCGCGAGCTGCCCCCGTACCTCGCGAGGTGGCGCGGCCACGTCGTCTCCCGCTACCCGGTCGCCCCGGCGCTGCTGGCCCTGCCGATGGTGGCCCTCCAGATCGCCTACCTCGACCGGTTCTCCCCCGGCTGGGATCGGCATCCGGCCCTGTTCCAGGAATACACTTACGGGACGTTCAAGCTGGCGGCGGCCATGATCGCCGCGCTGGTGGCGGTCCTGCTGCATCGCGTGCTGAGGGGGATGGGGCTGCGCCGCGTGGCGACCCCCGCGACCCTGGCCGCGGCGCTGGGGTCGGACCTCTGGGTGGTGGCCAGCCAGGCCCCCTGGCAGCACGGGCCGGCGGCCCTGGCGCTGATCACGGCCGCCTGGCTGCTCCTGCCCCGTGAACCTTCGCGGGCCAGGCTCATGCTGGGGGGCGTGGCGGCGGCGGCCTTGGTCGCTTGCCGCCTGATCGACATCGTCTTCGCGCTGGCGATCTTCGGCTGGGTCGCTCGGTGCCAGCCGCGACGGCTGGCCTGGTTCCTGCCGGGGCCGGTGCTCGGGGCCGCGATCCTGATCGGCTCGAACGTGTGGATCTTCGGGACGATCACGGGGGGGCTGGCGCACCTGGAGACGGTCCACCCGCGCACCCACGCGATGCCCGCCGGCCCCTGGTCGGGCGACCTGCTCGCCGGCGCGGCCGGGACGCTCTTCAGCCCGAACCGCGGCCTGTTCGTCTTCAGCCCCTGGGTGCCTTTGGCGCTGGCGACGCTGCCGTTCTCCGCGGCCCGGCTGGCCCCCTGGCCGCTCGTCCGCTGGCTGCTGTGGGCGATCGTGCCCTACGGCTTCCTCGATCTCGAAGTACACGGTCTGGTGGGGCGGCCACTGCTTCGGGCCGCGGTACTGGACCGACGCCATCCCCCTGTTCGCCGTCATCCTGGCGTGCGGCCTCGACTGGTCCTACGAGCGGTGCCGGCCGGTCGCGATGGCCTTCGCGATGGCGATCGTCGCCTCGATCGCCGTGCAGGCGATCGGCGCCTTCTACTATCCCAGCTCTTGGAACACGAAGCCCGCCAACGTCGACCTCCACCACGAACGGCTCTGGGACTGGCGCGACACCGAGTTGACCCGCTGCCTGATCGAGGGGCGGCGCTGGTGAGCATTGGGCAGTGAAGCGAAGATGAATCGATCCGCAGATGACGCAGATAAATCAGAATTTAATGTAATTTTCTTCTATCTGCGTCCATCTGCGACATCTGCGGATAACTCTTCTTGATTTCCCCTTTACTGCCTACTTGCGGCGGAAGGCCCAGTAGGCGGGCAGGCCGAGGCCGACGATCGCCAGGCCCGACAGCGACTCGGCGGGCGTGCGCACGAGCATGCTGCCCAGCAGGTAGAGCGAGGCGACGACGTACAACGCGGGCGTGACCGGATAGCCCCAGGTGCGGTACGGGCGGGGCAGGTCGGGCCGCCGCACGCGGAGGACGAACACGCTGACGATCGCCAGCAGGTAGAACAGGTTGGCGCCGAAGATCACGTAGGTGTAGAGCACGTCGTAGAGCGGCGTCCGGTTCAGCTTGGCCCAGGCGGCGAGCACCGGGCCCGGCGGGCCGCCGTCGGCCGGCGGGGCGGGCGAGAGGATCAACGCGGTGCCGGCGACCGTCAGCAGGATCGCCCACGCCGCCTGCGCGATCACGGCGTTGGCGGGCGTCCGGTACCGCGGGTGGACCCGCGCCAGCCGCTCGAAGAACAGGCCGTCGCGGGCCATCGCGAAGTACGACCGCGGGCCGGTCAGCGCGTTGCCGTTGAGCGAGATGAACGTCGAGCACATCACCAGCAGGGAGATCGCCACGACCCCGTTGTAGCCCAGCAGGCGGTTGCAGTAGACGGCGGCGACCGCCTTCGTGCCCCCCTTGTCGCTCGCCGCGGCGACCTCGGGAGCGGCAGGACGTAGTGATAGACCAGCGTCATCGCCAGGTAGAGCACGATCAGCGCGCCCATGCCGAGGATCATCGCCCTGGGGAGGTCCCGGCCCGGGTCGCGCACCTCCTCGGCCAGGGGCGTCAGGTTGATCCAGCCGTCGTAGGCCCAGAGCACGCCGACCATCGCCGCCATCATGCCCCCCAGCATCGAGGCCGAGACCGTCGCCGGCCAGAGCGGCGCCAGGTGCGACGCAGTCGCCCCCGCCGATCAGGAACGGCAGCGCGATCAGCGCGGAGATGCCCCCCACCTTCAAGATCGTCCCCGCGACCTGGAGCCGGCCGCCGAGCGCGGTCCCCAGGACGTTGACCGTCGCCACCACGGCGATCGCCAGGCTCGCGGCCCCCGCCTGCCAGACCTCGCCGCGGAGCCCGGCCGGGGGCGGGACGACCTGGGCGAAGTAGCGCGCGAACGCCGCGGCCAGGGTCGCCATCGAGCCGGTCCGCACGACCAGGAACTCGGCCCAGCCGAACAGGAACGCCGGCAACGACCCGTACGCGGCCCGCAGGTAGACGTAGGGCCCCCCCGCCCTCGGCAGCATCGCCCCGAGCTCCGCCAGCGTCAGCGCCCCCGCCCCGCAGAACAGGCCCCCCACGATCCAGAGCACGACGATCAGGCCGAGGTACGGGACCTCGCGCGCCACCTTCGCCGGGACGATGAAGATCCCCGAGCCGATCACCGTCCCGACGATCACGCAGAACGCCTCGACCGGGCCGAGCACCCGCGGCAGCGTGTCGGTTTTCCGGTCGTCGAGGCTCATGCGCGTTCCCACCTTTTTCCGTCCGAAGAGAAGACTCACCACAAAGGCACAAAGGACACCAAGGGAGACACAGAGATAAGATCGAGGAAAATGGCCTCAACGCCCTGACTTTGTGCCTTCGCGTGAGATTGCCGGCCTTCTGGTAGCCCCGGAGGGGCGACCGTCCCTAGCCAGGGGCGCAAGCCCCCTGGAAAGGAGCCGATCGGCGAGAGCCCGCCACTCCCGCATCCTCTCGGCCCGCCCCGGACGAGCCCGTGGTGTGGGGCGGTTCGCGCCCTGGCTTGGTCCAGGGGCTTGCGCCCCTGGCTACGGACGGTCGCCCCCTTCGGGGGCTACGACAACTTCCCGAACAGATCCTTACTGCTGTTGAGTCGAGGACTCCGCATCCTTCATGGCCTGGGTGGCCGCGTCGAGGCGGGCGACGAGCGCGGCGAGCTGCGCGGCGAGCATCGCGGGGTCGTCGTCGACGATCGCCTGCCGCAGCCCCGGCAGCGGCCACGAGGCGTACCCGGTCGTCAGCCCGGGCGCGTAGACCGCGTGCTTGAACCAGGGGCGGCCGGGCAGTCCGTCGGGCAGCAGGAAGGCGCGCTCGACCTTCATCAGCGCGTCGTTGGCCCGCGACAGGCGGTCGCCGGGCACGCCGTCGCTCGCCGCGAGGGCCGCGGTCGCGCGGTCGAGCGCCGCCGCGGCATGCTCGAACGACCGCAAGGACCGGCCGAGTCCCTTAAGCCCCTCGAAGGCCAGGGGGGGCTTGCCCCGGTCGGGGTCGGCGCCCCTGGCCTTGCGCGATCATCCGGCGGAGGTCGTCGAGGTGGTCGCGGATCGCCTCGGCGTAGGGGGTGAACGTCAGGGGGACGACCTCGGCCCCCGCCGCCCGCATCGCCAGGGCCGTGTAGAGCCGCGCGGCGGTCGCGTGCGTGACGAACTCGGGGTCGCCGAACCGCTCCATCCAGTGGAAGTCGTCGTAGATCGAGTGGTACACGCCGTACCGGCCGCTGAAGCCGACGTCGACGGCCGGCACGCCCAGGTGGTCGACGAACGCCGTGTAGTCGGAGCCCGACCCCAGCGCGTCCATCTGCGGCGAGAACCGGATCTCGGGCCGATCGGCCTTCGCGTCGTCCGACCCGGTTGGCAGGTCGGGCAGGTCGACGGGGGCCGCGTTCGCCCAGGCCGCGCGCCTCTTGGCGACCCAGACGTCGCGGAGCGGGCGGCCGGTGCGGACGTCGTTGACGGCGCCGAGCGCGTCGAGCATCAGGTCGCGCATCGAGGGGACGCCGCCGACGTGGGGGTCGGCCCCGGCGACGGCCGAGTCGACGTTGATCATCAGCACGGCCTTATCCTGGATGGATCGCGGCGTGGTCCTCGGCCCACTCGGTCGAGCCGACCAGGCCGTATTCCTCGGCGTCCCAGCTGGCGTAGACGAGGGTCCGCCTCGGCTTCCAGCCCTTCTTGACGGCCGAGCCGAGGGCGCGGCAGGTCTCCAGGGTCGCCGCGGTCCCGCTGCCCGGGTCGACGGCGCCGTAGACCCAGGCGTCGCGGTGGTTGCCGAGCATGACCCAGCGATCGGGCTCGGCGTCGCCCTCGATCGTGGCGATCACGTTCCAGATGGTCCGCAGCCGGTAATCCATCTGCGTCGAGAGCTCGACCTCGGCCGGGCCGGGCCCGGCGTGGTAGGCGAACGGCAGGCCCCCCTGCCAGCCTCCCGGGACGTTCGGGCCGCCCAGCGCCTCGAGGATCGGGCGGGCCGCGTCGTAGCTGATCGGCAGCGCCGGGATGCTCGCGAAGTAGTCGTCCCGCTTCAGGCCGGTCGCCTTCTCCCAGGCCGCCTTGTCGATGCTCGGTTCGTCCTGCGGGATGACCTGGAGCGGGAACCCATAGGAGGGGTGGAACGGGAGCCGCCTGGCCCCTTTGACCGACGGCCCGAGCGGCGTCGAGGGGTCGCCGGGGCCGAGCGAGAGGAACTGGACGCTGCCGCGCTGGATCGCCGAGCCGGGCCGGAACGGGCCGGCGGGGTAGACGTCCCCCTTGTCGTAGCCGTCGTCGGCCGGGTCGGAGTAGATCAGGATGCCGGCGGCCCCGCGCTTCTGGGCGTTGCGGACCTTCAGGCCGCGGAACAGCTCGCCGTACCGCGCCAGGACGACCCTGCCCTTGACGTCGATCCCCAGCTTATCGAGCGCGGCGAAGTCCTCGGGGCGGGCGTAGTTGGCATAGACGACCTGCCCCCGGGCCTCGCCCGAGGTCCCGTAGCCGTGGAACGCGATGAAGGCGTCGCGGCTGGCCGAGTCCTTGTCGCCCGCGACCGGCTCCTCGAACAGCGGCAGGTCGCGCCTGGTCGGGCGGACCAGGCGGAGGCGTGCGCTGATGTTCTCGCCCGTGTCGGACCGGGTGACGTGGGCGGGGTAGTTGAGCAGGACCTCGTACTCGACCAGGTCGGCCTTCCAGCCCCACTCGCGGAGCTTGTCGCGGACGAACAGCGCGGTCTTGTGGTCGGCGGGGGTGCCGGCGACGTGCGGCTCCTCGGTCAGCGTGCGGAGCCACGACCGGGCGTTCTCGGGCGTCGGGACGGCCAGCGCGTGCGCCTCGGCCTCCTCCTGCGCGGCCCGAGACCCGGGGGCGAACCCGAGCGGGCCCGACGTCTCGCCGTCCCGACCCAGATCCCGCAGTTGCTAGACTCGTCGCGACGAGGATCGCCCCGAATGCCGGCAAGGACAAACGTCGCAACATGAAAATCAGCCTTCCGAAAACGGCAATGCTTGACAGACGCGCGTCGCCGAGGGCCAAACTCGGGGCGAGGGACGCCGTCGCCGGTCTGCGAGGATACGACGCCTCCGCCCGCGAATCCAGACCCCAGCTCTCCGGCATCCCCTCTCCATCGGCTCGGTTCGTGACGACACCACGAGGAGGCGATCCGGGGCCATCGTCCCGAAAGGGGTTGATCATGGGTCTGTCGTTCACGGTGGGCGGGGCGAGGGGGACGTTCGAGGAGCAGTTCGCCAACGAGGTGGCCGGCGTCCTCGACCACGCCTTCGGCGCCGAGGGGGACTGGGAGGGAGTGCCCCCCCGCCACTTCGGCGAGCTGGCCGGGACCGGCTGGTCCGACCTCCAGCGCCGCGCCCTGGAGGAGCTCGGCGACGACGGGGCGAGCAACCTGCTCGCCCTCGGCGAGGAGGGGCGCGGGGTCTACCTCCCCGCGCACGTGCAGAAGGTCTCCTTCCCGCTCTCGGCCGGCGCGGCGCTCTGCTGCGCCAGCCTGCCCGGCCTCCGCCGCGAGCTCGCCGAGCTGGCCGCGCGCTGGGACCTGCCGCTCGACGACGAGGGCCTGACCGAGCTGCTCGACATCCACCGCGACCCCGACGACGGCTGGGTCGCCGACGCCCCCGAGATCCTCACCTTCGCCCGGCTGGCGCTGGCGGCCAACGAGGCCGTCCGCCGCGACTGCCCCCTCTGGCTCGTCGGCTGAACGGAGGTCGGGCCCGTTCGCGACCGGCCGGTCGCGCCCGTCCGGGCCCGGTGCGCGCGATCCCGGGTCGCGCCGGCCGCCCGATCGACGGCGCGCCCGTGCCGCCGGAAGTCCCGCCGGAGGTCGCCGCCCGCGTCGGCGTTGCCCTCGACCACGAGCATGCGCCCACGCCCTCTTTCACCTCGCCCGCCTCCCGGGGAAAAATGGCGCCCGCGCTGTCTAATCCGGAGACCTCCCGGGGAATCTGTCTATAACCCGAGACCCATCACCCAGGACAGAGTCGCCCGGGCCCCCCGCCCGGGTCCCCGGTCATGATCCGTCACGAGCTCGACGCTGCGATCGACGACGTCCTCCGCGGCGACCGGGATGCGTTCCGGAAGATCCTGCACGCGTTCGGGCTGTCGCTGCGGAGCTACATCGCCACCCAGGTCCACACGCTCGACGACATCGACGACCTGGCGCAGGAGGTCTTCTTCGTCGCCTACCGCAACCTGCGCGACTTCCGCCGGGGCGACGACTTCGGGGCGTGGCTGCGGGGGATCGCGCGGAACAAGGTCTATCACCACTTCCGCGGCTCGTCGCGGCACAACAAGGCGCTGGAGCGGTTCCGCGAGGAGGTCGCCCGCACGGTGGAGGCGCGCCTGGAACGGGCCGCGGCGGGCGACCACTCGGCGGCCATCGAGGTGCTGCTGAACTGCATCGGCAAGCTCCCCGAGCGGATGCGGCAGGTCGTCCGCGCCGGCCTCGACGGCGGCAAGCCCGCCGACCTCGCCGCGGAGATGACGACGACCGTCGGCGCGATCTACCGCCTCCACTTCCGCGCCAACCAACGGCTCCGCGACTGCATGCGGGAGGATCTCGGATGATGGACCGGCCGGACGATCAAGACCTGATCGACCTGATCGCGGCTCTGAAGGGCGGGGAGGTCGACCCGGCCCGCCGCGAGCCGCTCCTGGACCGGCTCCGCCGCGACGAGGCGTTCCAGGAGGCGTTCGTCGACGAGATCCGCATGCTCGGCATGCTCAAGGCCGTGCAGTCGACCGAGCCGCGCTGGCTGCGCCTGCACGACGAGCTGGGCTGGGGATCGGGGCATCGCGGCGCCGACGGGGGGCACGAGGACGAGTTCATGGACCGCATCCGCGGCGTCCTCCCGCGCCGCAAGCTCGGTCTGCGGCCGAGGTGGCCCCTGGCCGCGGCGGCCGTCTTCGTCGTCGGCCTCGCCGCGGCGCTCTGGCCGAGGGGCGGGCCGGAGGTGCCCAACACGGATGGGCGGCCGGCCCCGGTCGCGGTCGCGCCGCCGCCCCCGGGTGGCACGTCGGCGACCGTCCTGGCCGTGGTGCTCAAGCTGGAGGGCGCTCGCTGGGAGCTGGAGGAGGGCCCGCCGCCCGTTGAAGGGGGGATCGTGATGGCACGTCGCCTGCGATTGCGCTCGGGCTTCGCCACGCTGGCCTTCCTCAGCGGCGTGACGCTGACGCTGGAGGGGCCGGCGGACGTGGACCTCGTCTCGATGGACCGCGTCTTCTGCCGCCGCGGCAAGCTGCGGGCCCGCGTGCCCAGGGGGGCCGAGGGGTTCGTCGTCGCCTCGCCCAACTCGGCGGTGGTCGACCTGGGGACCGAATTCGCGCTGAACGTCGAGGACGGCGGGAAGTCGCAGGTGATGGTCTTCGAGGGGATGGCCGAGGCGGCGCTGCTCGACGAGGAGGGTTCCTCGCGGCGGACCCAGCTCGTGGGCCGGAGCAAGTCCTTCGACCTCGACCCCCGCTCCGGCCGGATCGCGGAGGCCGGCGCCGAGCCGGGGGGATTCGCCCCCGCCCCGAGCCTTCCCATCCCGGCCTTGATCCTCGACCCGTCCTACGCCGGCGCGATCCTGCGGTCGCGGCCGCGGGGCTACTGGCGATTCGAGACCCTGGCCGACGGCGCGATCCCGAGCGAGGTCCCCGGCGGCCCGCCGATGCGGGTCAACGGCCCCGTCGCCATCGACGACGCCGCGGGGAACGGCTGCGCCGTGTTCCGCGCCGGCGCGCCCGAGCAGTTCCTGTCCACCGACGTCCCCTGGGAGTTGGCCCGCGAGCCGGGGCATGCCGTCGAGCTCTGGTTCTGCTCGGAGGGCTACGGCTACGCCTCGCTCGTCGGCCTGTTCCCGCCGAGGGAGCTCAACCCGCCCGAGCAGGGGTCCCGATTCCTGCACACGCTCCTGCTGGAGACGACGGCCTACGACCGCCAGTCCTTGCACAGGCCGGCCTCGCTCCGGCTCCTGCACCGCTGGCCGCTCGACGTCCGGGTGCAGGAGAACGCCTACTCCTCGGGCGTCTACATCCCGCGGCTCTGGCATCACGTCGTGGCGCAGAAGCGCGGCGACCGGATGGAGGTCTACCTCGACGGCATGCCGGGCCGCCCGTTGTCGCTCGAATCCGACAGCCCGGCCCTGCCGTGCAACCTGGTGGTGGGGCGGCGGACGCCGGACACGCTCGACCCGAAAGACAGCCGCTCCTTCGTCGGCCGGCTGGACGAACTGGCGATCTACGATCACACGCTCTCCGCCGAAGAAGTCCGGCATCATTTCCGGATGGCCGACCCCGGGCCCGCCCCGAATGACCCGCGGGCGGGACGGCGGTCCCGGGGCGAGCCATCCCCATCTCGACTCGACCGCGCGGCGCGACCGCTCGCGCAGATCTGCCTCAACCTCAAAGGAGGTGTCCCGTGCGGAGACGCGGATTCACGCTGATCGAGCTCTTGGTGGTCATCGCGATCATCGCCGTCCTGGTCGCCCTGCTGCTGCCGGCCGTCCAGGCGGCACGCGAGGCGGCGCGCCGTTCCCAGTGCATCAACAACCTCAAGCAGATCGGCCTGGCCTTCCACAACTACCACTCCATCGACAACTGCTTCCCGCCGGGCGAGCTCTGCGCCTCGAACCTCTCCGGGGCGAGGGCCTTCTGGACGTGTTTCATCCTCCCCCATCTGGAACTCGGCCCGCTGGGCAACGCCTACAACTATTCCCTCAGCATCAACACGTCGGTCAGCGGCGGTGCGGCCTATGGGCCGTCCAACGCCACCGTGACCCAGGCCGTCATCAAGACGTATCTCTGCCCGTCCGACACCTCCGCCGGGGTCGCCTTCCGGGGCACCTTCTCCTGGACGCGGTCGAACTACGTGGCCACCTACAGCCCCGACGGGACGATGGTCGAGCCGGGGGTGAACTTCTCGTACGACAACAACAGGAACAACAACCCGGCCATGAACCCCGCGACCCGGCAGGCCCTGTTCAACTTCAACGTCATACGGGGCCTCCGCGACATCACCGACGGCTCCTCGAACACCGTCGCGGCCTCGGAATTGATCACCGGGCCCGACGAGACGAACGACTGTCGCGGTGTCTGGGCCTACGACTGGGGCGAGCAGTATACCCACCACCGCCCCCCCAACACCACCATCCCCGATGCGGTCAGCCCGGCGTCCTACTGCGTCAACACCAAGTTCGGGGCGCCTGCGCGGCGACCGCCGCCGGCTGGGGCGAGCAGGACTACGCCGCGCGGAGCTCCACCCCGGCGGGGTCAACTTGCTGATGGCCGACGGCTCGGTCCGCTTCGCCAAGACGACCATCAGCCTCATCACCTGGCAGGCCATCGCCAGCATCAACGCCGGAGAGGTCGTCTCCGCCGACGCCTACTGACTCCGCACGGCCGCGACCGCCCGGCCGGAAGATCGATCCCGCCGGCCTCGACGCAGGCCGGCGGGAGACCGCCCCTCGATCGACCCCCTCCGCATGAAAGGCTGAACGGATGAAGGCGAGCGCCTGCCCGTGCCTGATCGCGGCCGTCCTCACGGTCATCGGCTGTTCCAAGCCGGAAGGGCCGCAGACGATGCGGGTCTGGGGCGACGTGTCGTACGACGGCAAGCCGATCGAACGCGGCACGATCGACTTCGTCTCGACCGACGGCTCGCCCCCGGCGCAGGCCCCGATCGAGGCCGGCCGCTACGACCTCGCCGCCAAGGAGGGGCCGGTGGCCGAGAAGACCTACCGGGTCGAGATCCATGCCCTGGCCAAGACGGGCAAGACCGTCCCCAACCTCATGCCGGGCGGGGGCCCGACCATGGATGTGCTCGTCGAGACGATCCCCGTCAAGTACAACGCCCAATCGACCTTGAAGGTCACCATCTCGCCGGAAGCTTCGAAGAACCAGCACGACTTCAAGCTCCAGAAAGGTGCGGCCTCGAAGCAGTGATGGGCCCGCGGCCTCGGATCGCGTCGGGAGGGCCGGGGCCCGAAGGCGGAGGGCGCTCAGAGGCTGCTGGCGCTGATGACCTCGCCGCCGGCCTTGGTGGCGACGGCCCACCAGGTGACCGGGCTGATGCTGCTCTTGATGAAGTGGACCGACCCGTCGACGAACACCGCGTTGACCCCGCCGGGGTGGTACGAGCTGGCGCCGACGAGCGTGTAGATCTGGTGGACGCCCGTCTCGCCCTGGAAGAAGCAGGCCCGCTGGTTCGGCATCATGATGTGCGTGTAGCCGCCCCCCTCGACGCAGTTGTCGTTGAGCCATTGCCGCCCCTTGTGGTCCCAGGCGGCGCCGTTCTGCGTGAAGATCGTGGTCGACGACTGGCACGACTGCTGGATCTGGAGCAGGTTATACATGCCGTTCTTGGACGGCAGCGCCATGCTCGCCTGGTAGGTCTGGTGCGGCCCCATCGTCATCGTCATGTACCGGCCGCGGACCCACTCGCTGAACATCGCCGTGTTCGAGGTGCCGTCGATGATCGACGCCATCGTGACGACCGGCCCGTTGTTCGCCCCCATCTTGTAGGCGGGGCCGTCGAGCATGCCGCCGTGGTTGCGGTAGAGCGTCCCGATGTTGTTCGGGTAGCTCGTGTAGGCGACCTGGCGGCTCAAACCGTTCAGCGTGCTGGTCGACGTCGGGACGTTCGCGTCGGACGGGCAGAGGAACGAGTTGATCGTCATCGTGAAGACGGTCCAGTTCTGCTTGTTCTGCTCCAGGAAGCTCATGTTCAGCGCGTTGAACGCCGCCTGCTGCTCGAGGAACGGCAGGATGCGGGCCTTCATCGAGAAGTTGTTGGTCGGCCCCCGGCCGAGCGTGGCGGTGGCGGCGGTCGCGTTGCTCGTCGGCGGCAGCGAGCCGTTGATGTCGTCGTAGTTGTGGATGGCCAGGCCCAACTGCTTGAGGTTGTTGACGCACTGGGCCCGCCGCGCCGCCTCGCGCGCCGCCTGCACCGCGGGCAACAAGAGCGCGATCAGGACCGCGATGATCGCAATCACCACCAACAGCTCGATCAACGTGAAGCCGCGCCGTCTCATCACTCGGACTCCTGATTGGGGCGGGAAACGCTCGCACGCGGGCCGACTCGTCAAACCCGAACATGCCCGGCCGCCGCGACCGGGCAGGAACGATCCGGCACCGCGCAGACATTTGCCCGCTACGCCTGGGGTAACGGCGCTCCATGCGACGATGGGTCGCACGCGAGGCCGCAGTCGAGGGGGGATTTCACCGGGATACTTTGGGTAGGTCTTCCGGGAGGGACACATGCCGCAATTCCAATGCCATCCTCCGCGAGTGACGGATCGGAATCGGGGCCCATTCCGGCCCAAGGGCCGAGATCGACAGGACGCCCGCAGGCCCCGGCCCGATGATAAGAGAGAGGCCGTCGTGCCCGCGCGATCCTTGGCAAGACGAGTCGGACGGAGACCGGAGCGACACTCTTCGCGCCGACCGGACCCAACACGCCCCGAGGCGGAACGAACCCGATGGGAATCTGCGCAAGATGACCGCGCGGTCGTGCGAGACTCGCACGTCGACGCGACGAAACGAACCCGATGGCAGTTTGGGCAAGATACCGAACGGACCGAACGAGCGCCGGCACCAGGCCCGAAGGTCTTCCTCGCCGCTGCCGAACGAACCGAATGTTGAACAATTTCCTGTCAAGCTGCGTTCCCGAACGAACTCCGCGGCTGGCCCGAACGAACCCGATGGCCGTCACGAACGAACTCGATCCGGGCGCCGAACGAACCCAACCGCCGGCGCGAACGAACTCGATCTTCGTCGGGTGGACACCGCCCACCATCCCTCATGTTCCTGAGACTGAAAGAGATAGGGAGGTGGGCGGTGCCCGCCCCGCGAAGAGAGTCGTGGATGCCGAACGAACCGAACGGCCGGCCCGAACGAACTCGGCCCGCGCCCGAACGAACTCGAAGGCTCGCGCCCGAACGAACTGGGCGCCGCGCCCGAACGAACTCGACCCCGGGCGCCGAGCGAACCCAACCGCCGTCGCGAACGAACTCGGCGCCCCGCCCAAACGAAGCCAGTGGGGATCTGGGCAAGATCCCTCCCCTCGGTCCCACCGACCTCGGACCCCCGGCCGCGGCCGGGACGAAACGAAGCCAATGGGGGTCTGGGCAAGATCCCTCCCGCCGATGTCAGGAGCCGCCCGACGATCGTCCGGGTTTCTGTCAAGCGGCGGCGGCCTGCGTGACGATCCCTAACGATGACGGCTAGGCGGGCGCCGGGGCCCGCCCTCGGCTCGGTCGTCCCGCCGCTCCGGAGGGCGAGCGGCGGGCCCGGGCCTCGTTAGGGATGACGGACGATGGACGAGCCGAATCCTCGGGATGCACGCCCGGCGCACCAGGAAGGAGGCGCGCGGGATGCCCAGCCCTCGCGCGGCGGAGGGCCGCGCAGATGGGCCATGCCCTGGAGGCACTGCGGGTCGCATCCACGCTCCTCGTGGTCCTCTATCACGCCGCGCTGGCCTACGTGGCGACGCCCCTGCGGCTGACGCTCTGGGTCGCCTACGACGGCCCCGGTCACGTCGCCTTCGACGCCTTCGTCTACTGGGTCAACGGGTTCGTGATGCCGGTGTTCTTCCTGGCCGCGGGGGTCTCCGCGCCCGCGGCCTGCGAGTCCCGAGGGCCCCGCACCTTCCTCGTCCACCGGGCGCTGCGGCTGCTGCGTCCCCTGCTGTTCGGCTGCCTGACGGTCCTGCCGGCCTTCTATCTGGTCTGGGGCTACGGGCTGGTGGCGACCGGGCGGTGCGACATGAACAGCATCCTGGCCTGGAGGTTCGGCCCCCCGATCCGAGAGAACCTCTACGGGCTGGGACACCTGTGGTTCCTCGAATACCTGTTCCTGGTCTGCGTCCTCTGGTGCGGCGGGTGGTGGCTTCGCAGCCGGCCCCCCGGCGGGACGAAGGCGCCCGGGGTCGAGGGCGGCCGGGCCCGGCGGCTGCTCGATTCGCCGTGGAGGCCGCTCCTGCTCGCGATCCCGACGGCCGCGATCTTCTGCGCCGATTCGGACACGATGCTGCGGGTCGACAACGCGATCGTCCCGAACGCCTTACGGCTGATCCACTACCTGCTGTTCTTCACGGTGGGCGGGTGGATCGCGAAGGTCCGCGAGCCCCGGCGCCAGTTCGCTCGGTACGGCCCGCTCTACCTGGCGCTGTCGGTGGTGGTGTACGCCCTGATGTGGCCCCTGCTGCTGCGGCACGCGGCGGCGCCGCTCCAGGGATGGAGCCGGGTCGGGTTCTGCATGCTCGCCGCCCTGTTCCCCTGGCTGACCGTCTTCGGAGGGCTCGGCGCCCTGCTGGGGACGGTCCGGGGCAGGGGGGGTGCCATGCGGTTCCTCAGCGAGGCGTCGTTCTGGGTCTACATCGTCCACGTGCCGATCGTCGCCCTGGTGCAGGCCCTGCTGCTGCCTCTGGCATGGCCCGGCCTGGTCAAGTTCCTGGTCGTCTCCGCCGTCGCGCTCGGCCTGAGCCTCCTGAGCTACGGGCCGGTCGTCCGGCACAGCCTGATCGGCGAGATCATCAACGGCGCCCGGAAGAGGGCCCCGAGGCGCCCTCGGCTCGGCCCGGAGTTCGGCTGGATGGCGACGGTCGGCGCCCTGGCGCTGATATTCGCCGGGGCGGCGTGGCATTACCGGGCCTTCCTCTGGGGCCACAACGTCCACGAGGTCATCCCCGGCCAGCTCTATCGGAGCGCCCGCCTCGAACCGGACGGACCTCGACCGCCTGATCCGCCGCGAGGGGCTGCGGTCGGTCGTCACGATCACCGGAGGGGGCGCCCAGCACCCCTGGTTCGCCGGCCAGGGCCGGGTGTGCCGGTCGCACCACGTCGAGCTCCGCGCGATCTACTTCCCCGCCGAAGAGACACCCTCGCGGAAGACCCTGATCCGGCTGATGGACATCCTGGAGCGGTGCCCGCGGCCGATCCTCGTCCAGGGGTATCGAGGGGCTCGATCAGGTCGGGTTCGCCGCGGCGGTGGGGCAACTGCTCGGCGGCTCTCCCCCGCGTGGCGCTCCGGCAGTTCGGCATGAAGTATGGCCAGCTCGGCGGCCCCGAGCACTCGCCCCTGGGGCTGGCCCTCCTGGATTATCAGGATTGGCTGGACGCCCATCACTGGCCGCACACCGCCCAGAGACTCCAGACCTGGGCCCGCGAGGACGACCTGGCCCACCCCGGCGGCCGGATGGCCCGAGCCGCGCGCGAGGCGGCCGTCGCCCGTTGACCGCTCGGGGAGCGGCTCGGGGGGCTCGGCTCAGCCATCTCCCCGAGGGGCCGGACGCTCGCGGCGCCCGTGGAGCGCGGTCCCGATCGCCGTGTGCCGCACGAGCGTCTGGTAGGACGCGAAGCCGATCGCCAGCGTGCCCGCCAGCACGATCGGGAACTTCCAGAGGGCGTGGCCGGGGATGCGGTACAGGTCGACCTGGATCAGGCCGAGGATCGGCATGTGGACCAGGTAGATCCAGAACGAGCTGTCGGCCAGGTAGCGGAGGGCCGGGCGCGACCGGCGGACCCATCGCACCGCGACGCCGATGGCCCCGAAGACGACCAGCCAGGAGAACAGCGCGCCCAGCGCCGCCATCGCCAGCGACGACGGGCCCCGCAGCGGCGAGGTCCAGTCCCGCCCCAGCAACCAGGCGCGGCCCGCGAAGACCGGCACGGAGGCCGCCAGGTAGAGCAGGGCGGGCCGGGCCAGCCGTTCGAGGTCGTGCCGCAGGCGGTACAGCCCCAACCCGGCGACGAAGAAGCTGGCGTTGTGCAGCATCTTCAACGGGTTGATCAGGAACGAGTTGTGCCGGTCCAGGGCCGCGTCGATCCCGAGCCGCCGATGGCTGATCCAGAGCAGGGCCGTCGTCGGCACCGATAGGAGCAGGGGCGTCCAGGGCGACCCGAGCACCCGATCCACCAGCGCCCGGAAGGGGAGCCGGCCCGGCCCCCGCCGATCGACCAGCCACCGGCACGCCGCGTAGGACAGCAGCATGAGGATCAGGTATTCGAGGAACCACAGGTGCCCCGAGCCGAGCCGATCGGCCTGGATCGCCGGGTCGCGGAACCTCAGCCGGAGGGCCTCCTTCAAGGTGCATCGCCCCGAGACCAGCCAGCCGTACACCCAGGCGACCAGGCACGCCGGCAGGACCGTCACCACGCCGACCAGGAAGGGGACCAGGACCCGCCGGGCCCGGTTGACCAGGAACCCGCGGGGCCCCCGGGAGTCATATAGGGCGACGGCGAAGAACCCGGCGATCGTGAAGTAGAGGGGGTTCGAAATGCCCATCGACCACCAGCAGAACCAGTCGAAGGCGGGCAGGGTGGGCGCATCGCGGATGCACCAGAGCACGCCGGGGATGTCGCGCTCGATGTAGCCCAGGGCGGCGTGCAGGCCGACGACCAGGAACATCGCCAGGCCGCGCAAGGCGTCGAAGGCGTGGTAGCGCGGCTTCCCCCCGTCCGCCTCCCGCGCCATCCCCGGAGCCGGGGCGGGATCGGCGGTATCGACGTGGCGGCCTCGGAGGTGGGGGGTTGACGCTTCGCCCCCCACCGTCTGAGGATGGCGCGTGCCGCGGGCGTCCGTTCCGAGGTCGGCGCGACGAGATCGATGCACTCCTCCATCCTCCGGGCCATCGGCGACACGCCCCTGGTCGAGCTCGGCCGGTTCTCGCGGCGGGTGGGCGGCCGCATCCTGGCGAAGCTCGAAAACCTGAACCCCGGGGCCTCCAAGAAGGACCGGATCGCGCTCCAGATGATCGAGGATGCGGAAAGGGACGGCACCCTGCGCCCGGGGCAGGCCGTCGTCGAGCTGACGAGCGGCAACACCGGGACAGGGCTGGCGATCGTGTGCGCGGTGAAGGGATATCCGTTCATCGCCGTCATGTCGAGGGGAAACTCCCCGGAGAGGGCGCGGATGATGCGGGCCCTGGGCGCCGAGGTGGTCCTGGTCCCGCAGGCGCCGGGGTCGGTCGTCGGCCGGGTCTCCGGCGAGGACCTGGAGCGGGTCGAGGAAGAGACGCGGCGGATCGTCGCGGAGAGGGGGGCCTTCCGGGCCGACCAGTTCCGCTCGGCGTCGAACTTCCGCGCCCATTACCTGCGGACCGGGCCCGAGATCCTGGCGCAGAGCCCCCATCCGATCGACGTGTTCTGCGACTTCGTCGGGACGGGGGGGACCTTCGCCGGATGCGCCGCCGCCTTCAAGGAGGCGAACCCGGCGACGCGCTGCTACGTCGTCGAGCCGGAGGGCGCCCCGGCCCTCTCGGGCGGGCCGGTTGCGGACCCGGGGCACCGCATCCAGGGCGGTGGCTACGGCCGGGCCGCGCTGGACCTGATCCGGCCGGAACACGTCGACGGTTACTTGCGGGTCTCGGACGAGGAGGCGATCGCCTGCGCCCGCGCCCTGGCCGCCGAGGAGGGGATCTTCGCCGGCTATTCCTCGGGTGCGAACCTCGCCGCGGCCGTCCAGGTGCTCCGCCGCGAGCCCCCGCGGCACGACGGCCGTCGTCGTCCTCGGCGACTCGGGCCTGAAGTACATGAGCACCGACCTCTGGCCGTCCTGAACCCGCGGTCATCGCGACGCCTTGAGCAGCGAGTCGAGCTCGCCGCGGAGATCGCGGAGCGTCGCCTGGGCGCCGGGGTCGGAGATCCGGTTGGCGACCTCGCCCGGGTCGGCCCGGAGGTCGTAGAGCTCGTCCATGCCCGAAAGGTCGGGGTAGCGGATGTACTTCCAGCGGTCGGTGCGCACCGCCTGCCACTTCGGGACGCGCGGGTTGACCTTCTCCGGGAAGAACTCGGCGAGGATCGACGTGCGCCAGCCCTCCGCCGGCTCGCGCAGGATCGGCAGGAACGAGCGGCCGTGGAACCGGACGCGCGGCTCGACCTTGGCGATCTCCAGCAGGGTCGGGGCGACGTCGACGTTGAGCACCATCTGATCGCGGACGGTGCCCGGGCGGATCAGGGGCGGGTAGCGCATGACGAAGGGGACGCGGATCGACTCCTCGTAGGGCCAGTACTTGGTGTTGTACAGGCCGTGCTCGCCGTGGAGGTAGCCGTTGTCGCCGGTGAAGATGACGACGGTCTCGTCGAGCAGCCCGCGCCGCCCGAGCGCGTCGAGCAACTGGCCGACGCCCTCGTCGACCGCGGCGAGGCAGCGCATCTGGTTGCGCACCACCTCGTCGTGGCCCCCCTTGCCGCGACCCCGCGCGGCTCCGCGGCTCGGGCGCGACGCCTTCCAACTCCAGCGGGTCGACGCGCTCGACCTTTCGCGTCATCGCCGGCTTGCCCGACAGGTCGTCCCGGGCGCTGGCGGGAGGCGCGGGCCGGACGTCGTCATAGAGGTGCTCGTGCCTCTCGGCGGGGATGAACGGCGGCGTGGACCCCCTTGTGCGCGAGGTAGAGCACGAACGGCCTGTCGTGCGGCCTCTCCACGAACTCGACGGCCCAGCGGTTGAGGTGGTCGGTCATGTAGCCGTCGAGCTGCACCGGGCGGCCGTCGAGGTTGACGACCGGGTCGAGGTAGAGGCCCTGGCCCTTGAAGCTGATCCAGAGGTCGAAGCCGGGGCGCCGCGAGTCGTCGAGCCCCATGTGCCACTTGCCGATGAAGGCGGTCTCGTAGCCGGCCTCGCGGAGCATGCGGGGGAAGGTGTAGAGCGTGTGGCTGATGACGTCGAGCCCGACCTTGTCGTTGTTGATGACGCGGTGCGCGTGCGGGTAGAGGCCCGTGAGGAAGCTCGCCCGGCTCGGCGAGCAGAGCGGCGTGACGACGAAGAAATTCCTCAGCAGCAGCCCCTCGGCGGCAAGCCGGTCGATGTGGGGAGTCCGCATCCGCGGGTTGCCCGTGCAGCCGAGCCCGTCGTATCGGAGGTCGTCGGCGATCACGAAGACGATGTTGGGCCGCTTCGCCCCGTCCGCGACGGCGACCGCCCCCGTCGCCAGGCACGCCAACGCCCCCGCCGCCACCGCGATCAGACGCCGTCCCATCGCTCACCCCCTCGGATCGTCCCGGCGCCCGGGCGATCGTCAGCCGGCAGCCCGGCCGGGCCGCGGATATGATACGCGCTTCCGCCCGGCGAATCGACCGCACCGGGCGACGGACTGGCCGCGGGCACCCGCGCCCCGCTTGAGAGAAAACCGGAAAGCCCTCGGCCGGCTCATCACATCGCCGGGAGGGAGCTTACCCAGACCCCCATTGGCTTCGTTTCGTCCCGGCCGTCGCCGAGGGCCCTGAGGGCGGTGGACCCGAGGGGAGGGATCTTGCCCAGATCCCCATTGGCTTCGTTCGGTGCGGGGTGTCGCGTTCGTCCGTCCTGGCGGTTGGGTTCGTTCGGCGCCCGGGGTCGAGTTCGTTCGGCGCGGCGCCGAGTTCGTTTGGGCGCCGGCCGTCGAGTTCGTTCGGGCGCGGCGCCCAGTTCGTTGCGCCGGGCGTTCGGTTCGTTCGGCGCCGCACCTTGCCTCCCGAGATGGGGACCGCGGGTTTCTCTATCTCTTTCTCAATTAAGAAATTATGCATAATCGATGGTGCCCGCGCCATGAAGATCGAGTTCGTTCGTGCCGGCGGTTGGGTTCGGTCGGCGCCGGGATCGAGTTCGTTCGGGCCGACCCTCGAGTTCGTTCGTGCCGGCCGTCGAGTTCGTTCGGGAACGCCGCCCCGACGGCGAATTGTTCAACATTCGGTTCGTTCGGCAGCGGCGACGACGGCCGTCGGGCCCGGCGCCGGCGCTCGCTCGTTGCGCTCGGGATCTTGCCCAGACTACCATTGGGTTCGTTTCGTCGCGTCGACGCGAGGATCCCGCACGACCGCGCGGCTATCTTGCGCAGCTTGCCATCGGGTTCGTTTCGCCTCGGGCGTGTTAGGTTCGGTTGCGCGAGGAGAGTCGCCCCGATCTCCGTCCGGCTCGACTTGCCAAGGACCGCGCAGGCCCGAGGGCCTCTCTCTCATCATCGGGCCGGAGCCGGCGGACGTACTGACTTTCTCAGCCCTCGGGCCGGAAACCGTTCTGACCATAGCGGCTCCCGAGCGGCTCCTGGAGCCTCATTCGCGGGTTCGCCCAGGTCCCGGGGCGCGGAGCGATGGGAGGTCAGGGTTCGCATGTCCGACCCGTGACCTCTTGCGGCTGCGCCGCCCAGGTTGGCGAGCAACCTGGGCCACCCGCGCTTGTCCTGTCCTGGCCCACGTGTTACAATTGTAAAATAGTTCTGACCCCTTATCCGGCGATGACCCCTTATCCGGCGATGACCCCTTATCCGGCGAAAGATGCCAGGCGGGGCCTTGTCTGCCGAGAAATCCGCCGAGCCGTCCCACGAGTCGGACGAGGATTCGTGGGTGCGGTTGCGCATTTGCGGGCGGAAGGCGCAGTCGGAGCCGGGGCGGCGTTTGACTGAGGCACAGGGAATTATCTCCGGCAAAACCGCCGAGCGGAACCGGGCCGTCGGGCCCGGTCTCGGGGACCTACCCACGGCCTCGCCCGTCAAGAATAACGATATAAGTTCTTAAGAACCGCCTATGAGGGCGAGGACGGTATCGAAGTTGACGGGCTTGACCAGGTGGTGGTTGAACCCCACCGCCTTCGAGCGGTCGCGTGCCTGCTCCTCTCCGTAGCCGGAGACGGCAATCAGGACCGCGTCTTTGCCCCACTCCTCCCGCCGGAGCGAGGACGCCAGTTCGTACCCATCCATGCCGGGAAGGCCGATGTCGAGGAGCATCACCTCGGGCCGATGCTCGCGGGCTGCGATGAGGGCATCCTGGCCGTTATGGGCTACCCGGACCTCATGGCCCGAGAGCCTGAGGAGCCTGGCCATCCCGTTCGCCGTGTCCACGTTGTCATCGACGACGAGGACCCGGAAGCGTCGGGCCGCTGGAGCGGTCGGCTTCCCGCTTCCCATCGGATTCCGTCCCGGTCCGGGCTTCGGCGGCGGGGAGCCGGACGACGAACTCGCTCCCCTTGCCGGGGCCGTCGCTCGTCGCGGTGACGGTGCCGCCGTGAAGCTCGGCCAGCGACCGGACGAGCGTGAGCCCGATGCCGAGCCCTCCCTCCGAGCGGTCGAGGGAGCGGTCGCCCTGGGTGAAGAGGTCGAACATCTTCGGGAGCAACTCGGGCAGGATGCCGAGGCCGTTGTCCCGGACGCGAAAGACCACCTCGTTCCCTTCGACTCCGGCGATGAGCTGGATGCGGCCCCCGGACGGCGTGTACTTGGCGGCGTTCGTGAGGAGGTTCACGAGAATCTGCTCAAGCCGGGTCGAGTCGGCCTCAAGCCTCAAGTCGGTCGACGTGTACGAGAGGAGCAGCTCGTGCTTCCGCTCCTCGACGATGGGCTTCACGGCTTCGAGGGCGTGGCGGATGACCGGGGCGGCGTCGATGAGTTCCTTGTGGAGCTGAATCTTGCCCTCGGTGATGCGGGCGACGTCCAGCAGGTCGTTGATGAGGTGGGCGAAGTTGCCGACCTGACGGGCGGTGACGTCCCGGCTCCATTCGAGGTCTTCTTTCGAGCCCGAGCGAGAGGCGACCTCGACGGCGTTCCGGACGGCGGCGAGCGGGTTCCTGAGCTCGTGGGCGAGCATCGCGAGGAACTGGTTCTTGTGGCGGTCGGCGTCGGCGAGTTTGGCACGCGTCCGTTCTCGGCCCTGTCTCGTGCCTCCTCGGCGGCCCGAGCAGCCCCTCGCGTTCCACCTCAAGCCGCTTGCGTTCGGTGATGTCCGCGATGGCGAGGAGAATCAGCTCCCACTTCCCTTCGGGGGGAAAGCGGCGGGCGTTGAGCAGCATCGTCTTCGGGCCGATGGTCTCGAAATCGTGCTCCACCTCGAAGTCATCGAAATGTGCTGTTCTCGGGGATGATTTCCTCCAGCAAGGTCCTGAGTGCCGGGATGTCCCACTGGCCGTCGCCGAGGTCGTAGATGAACCGGCCTTCGGTCTCGGGCGGACTCGACCCGGAACGTCTCGTAGAAGGAGCGGTTCGCCGACCTGACGTGGAGGTCGGCGTTCAGGATGAGCAGCGGTTCTCGCACCGTGTTGACGATGCTCTCGGCGTATTCCCTGGCCGCCGCGATGAGGTGCTCGCTCCGCCTGCGTTCCGTGATGTCCCGGAAGATCATGACGACGCCGACGAGCTCCCCGTCCTCGCCCCAGACCGGGGCGGCACTGTCGTCGATGGGGAGCTCGCTCCCGTCCCTGGCGATGAGCAGCGTGTGGTTGGCGAGGCCGCGGACGAGGCCCGTGTCGATGACCTTCCTCACCGGCTGCTCGATGGGTTGCCGGGTCTCTTCGTTGACGATGCGGAAGACGTCTTCCAAGCGTTTCCCGAGGGCCTCGGCCGCCGACCATCCGGTGAGCGACTCGGCGACCGGGTTCATGTAGGTGACGAGGCCGTCGGGGTCGGTGGTCAAGACCGCGTCGCCGATGGCGGCGAGCGTCACCTGATACCACGAGGCGGCCCGGGGGATCGCCGGGTCTCCCTCACGTTCTGGCGTTGAATGCGACATAAACTGTTCGTGTTTCACCAGTTGCCGATTGTAAACAGGAAAAGGGGTCGAAACAAAACAGGAAAAGGGGTCAAAACAGGAAAAGGGGTCAACAGGAAAAGGGGTCGAAACAAAACAGGAAAAGGGGTCAGAACTATTTTCCTCGAACAAAAACAGGAACAGGAAAAGGGGTCAAACAGGAAAAGGGGTCAGAACTATTTTCCTCGTTCCCACGCTCCGCATGGGAATGCCCTCGGGCCTCGCCCCGCCGGCCGTCAGGAGGCGATGTCGACGAAGACCTTCAGCGCGTCCTTGTCCTCGACCAGCAGCCGCATCATCTCGCGGTAGTTCTCCAGCCCGGCGACGGGGTGCGTCAGGATGCGGCTCGGTGACGCCGGGGTAGGTGTGCTCGCCGTGCGAGAGCGCCTGGATGCCCAGCTCGAAGTGGCGGCGGTTGCCGTTGACGCTGGAGACCAGCAGCTTGTTGCCGAGCACCCATTCGAGGTTGATCCGGGCGGCGTCGAGCGTCACCTCGTGCGAGCCGCCCGTGATGCTCGTCCAGACCAGGGCCCCGTTGTTGGCGAGCACCTCCATCGCGCGGAAGCAGACCTCGGCGTTGCCGGTCGCCTCGAAGATGAGATCGGGGCGGCCCACCTCCTTCGCCAGGTCGGTCAGCGACGTCCGGCGGGTGCTCACGTAGGACGCCCCGTACGCCTCGGCGATCTCCGACTTGCGATGCGGGCCCGGCCGGGTGGCCAGCGTGAAGACCTCCAGCCCTCGCAGGCGGAGCATCATCGTGGCGAGCAGCCCGATCTGGCCGGCCCCGAGCACGAACGCCCGCCGCGGGTGCCAGACCTGGAGCCTCGTCTGCGCCAGGTACGCCTGCTCGATCGCCTTGGCGCAGACGCTGGCCGGCTCCGACAGGACGCCCAGGTGCTTCAGGTCCTGCGGCACCCGGACCATGTACTCGGCGTCGTCGACGAAGTACTCGGTCAGGAAGCCGTGGCAGAGGTTGATCCCGCGCTCGTAGTAGACCTCCTCGCTGGTGATGTCGTTGCGGCCGATCTGGTCGAACAGCGAGCCGCCCGGCCGGCGGACCGTGCACGTCACGAAGTCGCCGGGCCTGACCTCGGTCACCTGGTCGCCCACCTCGACGACCCGCCCGAAGCTCTCGTGGCCGATGACCAGGTGCTGCGCCGCCCGGCGGGGCGTTGCCGTAGAGCGCCTCGTTGATCTCGCGGTCGGTGGCGTCGACGCCGACCTGGAGCACCTCCACCAGCACGGCGCGGCCTTCGGGGACGAGGCAGACGTGCGGCTGCGGCTGGTCGGTCAGCCTCGGGACGGGGATCTCTTGCAGGTGGACGCTGTTCGGCTGACCGGGCAGGACGGCGACGGCTTTCATCGGGGACTCGACTCGTCGGACCGGGGACGGGGGGTCGCGCGGCCTCCCGCGACGGAGGCCGCTGGTCCCCGGATTCTAGCCGGACACGGTCCCGAGTACCACGTCGCCCGGGGCGGTACGCCGGTTAGCGGCGATGATAATATCGAGGATAAGGGCGGTATCCTCCATAATACGCCCCGTAATACGGCCGGGGCACGAAGACGGGACGGGGCACGACGACCGGGACCGGCGCCACCATCGGATAGCCGCCGTACAGGCCGCCCCCGTAGAGGCCGCCGCCATAGAGACCGCCGCCGTAAAGGCCGCCGCCGTAAAGGCCGGGGTAGCCCGACCCGACGCCGAACGCGAGCCCCGGGCTCGCGTACCCGAACCCGAACGCCTGGGCCCGCGCGGGCGACGCACCCAGGCCGAGGGACCCGACCGCCACGACGCCCGCGCACACCATCGACCGCCAGAACGTCTTCATGACCGTTCCTCCCCGCACTCGGTTTTCGGAAACCCCCGACCGTCCGCGGGATCGGGGGCGGTTCCCCGGCCCAGGTCCTACGGAAATCGGCGAAGCCCGTCAAGGTCAGGGGCGACCCGTCGATCGCCCATCCGACCTCACTTACGACGCGACGGGACCGCCGGTTCGCTCCCCGTCCCCGGCCCCGATGGTCCCGGGCGCGCGGGATCGGAGAATCCCTCGTCAAGGGTCGGACCATCTGGTAGGGTAGGCCCGAGCTTGACGGGGATACCGGTTGTTGAGCCCGGCATGGCCGATGGCCCATCCCGGATGACGGATCGAGGATTCGTGGCCATCCGGCATCTCCCATCGGCCATGCGGCCTGATCCTCGTCGCATCGGGGATGCGATCCATGGCGACCGGGAGGCTTGAGGGTCGGGCCTGCGTGATCGTCGGCGGGACCGGCGGGATCGGGCTGGCGACGGCCCGGCGGTTCCTGGAGGAGGGCGCGCGCGTCGTCGTCAGCGGCCTCTCCGACGAGGAGGCGCGCGGGGCGGGCGCGGACCTGGCCGCGGCGGGGCCGTCGTGGGCGGTCGCCGCCGACGTGCGCCGGGGCGACTCGGTCGAGGCGCTGTTCGAAGCGGCAACGGGGCACCTGGGTGGCCGGCTCGACGTGCTCTTCCACGTCGCCGGGATCAGCGGGAGGCGGCTCGGCGACGGGCCCCTGCACGAGTGCGACGAGGAGGGCTGGGACGTCGTGATGGACGTCAACGCCCGCGGGATGTTCCTGACCAACCGCGCCGCCGTGCGGCGGATGCTCGCGCAGCCCGTCGACGCGCACGGCCTGCGCGGGACGGTGCTGAACATGGGGTCGGTGCTCGGCTGGTCGCCGTCGCCCGTCCTGTTCGGCACATACGCCTACGCGGCCAGCAAGGGGGCGATCCGCGCCATGACGCTCGCCGCCGCCGCGCGGTACGCGCGCGACCGGGTCCGGTTCAACCTGATCGCCCCCGCGCTGATCGACACGCCGATGGCCGCCCGCGCCGTCGCCGACCCGGCGATCCGCGCCTACCTGGCCACCAAGCAGCCGATCGCCGCCGGCCCCGGGACGCCCGCCGACGTGGCCGAGGGCGCCCTCTATCTCTGCGAGCCCGCCTCGCGGTTCGTCACCGGCGCCGTCCTGGCCGTCGACGGCGGCTGGTGCGTCTCCGAGGGGCAGCACGCCGATAGTAGGCAGTAGGCGGTAGGCAGTTTCAGACAGAAGAGGACTGCCTCTCTCACCGGAAGCTTCCCCATTCTTCACTGCCTACCGCCTACTGCCTACTCTTCAGGAGAGCGGACGATCCCATGCAGCCGACCAAGAACGACGTGTTCTCGCAGTACCTCAAGGCCGTCCGCGCGGCGCTCGACGCGATCGAGGCGACGCAGCTCGGGGCGATCGGCCGGGCGGCGGAGCGGTTCGCGGCGGCGATCCTCGCGGGGCGGCTGGTCCACGTCTTCGGCACGGGGCACTCGCGGATGGCCGTCGAGGAGATGTTCCCGCGATACGGGTCGTTCCCGGGGTTCCACCCGATCGTCGAGCTGTCGATGACCTACCACAACCCGGTCGTGGGGGCCAACGGGCAGAGGCAGGCGATGTTCCTGGAGAACGTCCAGGACTTCGGCGCCGTGCTGTGGCGGAACTTCGCCACGACCCCGGCCGACGCGCTGCTGGCCATCTCCACGAGCGGCTGCAACGCCGTGACGATCGACGTGGCCCTGGAGGCGAAGCGGCTGGGGATGTTCGTCGCGGCGCTCGTGTCGCTGCCGCACGCGAGGGCCTCCGAGTCGAGGCACGCATCGGGGCGGAAGCTGTACGAGGTGGCCGACCTCGTCCTCGACCAGCAGGCGCCGGCGGGCGATTCGGCGGTCTGGGTCGAGGGTTTGCCGACGCCGGTGGCTCCGGTGTCGAGCGTCACGGGCTGCACGATCGTCAACCTGATCAAGGCCGACGTCGCCCGCCGCCTCACCGAGGCGGGCGCCCCGCCCAGGGTGCTGACCGCCTCCTGCCACATCGGAGTCGACGCCGCCCGAGACCTGTTCGAGGCCACCTACGACGACTACCGCCGCCGCGTCGGCGTCCTCTACACGTAGGGCGTACCGGAGGGCGCCGGGCTCAGGCCCTCGCGGCGTCGGTCTCGGGGTGGCGGAGGCGGATCGGGGGGAGCGAGTCGGGCTCGGCGTGCGGGTCGGCGAAGACGCGGGCGCGGTGCGCGACGGGTCGAGGCCGGATGGGACGGGGAACGTCGCGCCGTCGAGCGCGGCCGGGAAGCGGCCGACGATCTCGCCGTCGTCGGCCGACAAGGGCACCGTGCGCGGGTGCGCCACCAGGGCCGTCGGCGGGATCTCCGAGCCGGGCGGATCGGTCCGGAAGACCAGGGACCACGACCGGCCCGCGAAGCCCGGGCGGCGGAACGCATACGAGACGGTGACCTCGGGGTTCGGACCCGGCACGACCGTCGCCGCCGACGGCTCCAGGCCCGGCGAGACGACCTCGGCGCCGTCGGCCGTCGCCACGCTGAAGACCCGGATGTGCCAGGGCCCCACGCCTCTCGTCGGCAGGGCGAGCGTGGTGTACCCCTGGCGGCTGTACTCCCCCTCGTGGACGACGGCGCGCACCGTCTCGGGGTCGTCGGGCCCTCGCGGGGGTGAGCCGGCCCTCGCGACGATCAGAGACTGCGCCCCGCGGGCTCCAGCGCCATCGCAGGTGGACCCGGCCGCCGCTGCCGACCCTCGTGGCGCGGAGCTCGGACGGGTCGGGGACGCACGAGTAGCCGACGCCGTGGCCGACCGTCAGCGTCCCCGCCCAGTCGAGCATCGGCGTGTAGTGGCAGGCCCCCAGCGGCGGGGCGCGGGGTCGATCGCCGTGCCGGGGCCGGCGTCCTCCAGCCAGCGGCCCTCGATCGACCCGGCCGCCGCAGCGGTCAGGCGGTCGCCCGGCGCCATCGGCAGAGCCTTGGCGGTGCGGAGGACCCGGACCGTCCCCCGCGACGGCTCCGGCCAGGTGAGCCGGACCCGGCCGTCGGGCTCCGTCGTCACGGCCGGCGCCGCCGGCACCGGCGCCGGCGCGTGCGGCTGCGCCGGGACGAACACCCCGCGCGACGGGACCAATCGCCCGTCGGGCAGCCGGTAGATCGCGAAGATCCCGTAGTGGTAGACCCGGTCGTCCTCCAGCCCGTCGTCGTGCGCCCGGTCGCGCAGCGCCTCGACGCGGTCGCCGTCCTTCGGCCCGGTCGGCGCGACCCCCCGGCGGCGGACGACCCGGACCTCGTGCGCGCCGGGCGGGGGCGTCCACGACAGGTCGACGGCACGGTGCTTCGGCGCGACGCGGACGTCCGACACGTCGGCCAGCAGCCAGATCGGCCCGACGGCCGCCGCGGCGATCGACTCGACCTCGCCCCGTTTGCTCAGCACGGCGTAGCCGACCGACCCCCCGGGCGCGTCGGGACGGTCCTCGAACTCGGCCGCCGACACCTCGGCGATCCTCGTGCCGTCGCCGGGATGCTCCAGCGCGCCGCCGAGCTTGCGGACGACCACGAACGACAGCGGCCCGAGGCCGTCCGGGGCAGGGGGGGTCCAGCGGAGCCGGACGGCGCCGCCCTCATATTCGCCGAAAAGGCTCGGCGGCGGGTCGGGCGGGCATCGCTTGACGCCGGCCAGCGCCTCGGGCAGGTCGGCGGCGATGGCGAGCGCCCGGCGGTAGAGGTCGCGCGCGGCCTTCGGGTCGGTCGCCTCCAGCGACCGCGCGCGGCCGGCCAGGGCGCGGGCTTTCCCCAGCGCGGCGACCACGTCCGACCACGCGGCCTTCCACGCGGGGTCGCCCGGCGGCGCCAGGCGGCCCCACGCCTCGGCCATCTTGCGCCGAGACCAGCTTGCCGGCGGCCTGCGACGATTCGAGGTCGGCCCGCGCCCGTTCGAGTGCCACCAGCCGCTCGTGGACCTTCTCGATCCCCTTGCGCGCCCGACGTGCTGCGGCGCGATGACGCGGACCCGCTCCAGGTGCGCCAGGGCCGGCCGGAGGTCGCGCGCCCGGAAGGCGACCTGCGCCGCCTCGAAGTGCATCATCAGCGGCTCGCGCAGCTCGACGCGGAACCCGCAGGCGCAGCGGGGCTCGTCCACCCAGTGCGTCGCCTTGCAGAGCGGGCAGGCCCATCGGAGGGGGGCGCCGCAGTGGCGGCACTCGGCCCCCTTCGACCGCGCCGCGGCGGCGTACTCGGTCACCCCCGCGCACGAGCGGCACCGCAGCAGCCTCGGCGCACCTCCCGAGGCCGAAGCGATCGTGCCGCCGTCGCGCGCGACCCCCAGTGTACGGCAGACGCGGCCGATCAGGCGGTCGGCGCGGTCGGGCGCGATCCCCCTCGCGGCGGCCTCGTCGACCAGCGCCGCCCTCGTGCCCGGGTCGAGCCGGGAGAGCCCCTTCAGCGCGAACTCGATCGAGACGATCAGCGCCTCCTCCGCCTCCAGGACGAGCGTCCGGTCGTATCGGGCGCGGGCCGGGGGCGAGGCCAGGTGCGACTGCGCGTGCGAGACGACCTCGAGCCACGCGGTCTTCTCGGCCGTGACCTGCGCCTTCTGCATCCAGCGGCGTCGCTCGGCGTCGGCGCGGGCGGCGAGCTCGTCGGCCGGCGCGTCGCGGGGCAGGCCGAGCGCGTCGTACAGGTCGCGGCGGCGGAGGTGCTCCAGCGCCACGCGGATCTGCCTCCGCGTGGTCGGGTCGAGGACGTCGGCCGGCGGGTCGGGCGCGTCGTCGTCGGCCGGCGCCTCGGGCTTCGGCGGGATCGGCTCGGCGAGGCGGTCGAGGTCGGCCGCCGACAGGCCGAGCCTGACGGCCTGCTCGCGGAGCAGGTCGCGGTCGGCGACCGTCAGGCCCCCCTTGGCGGCGCGGAGGCGGACCAGGCGCTGGAGCTCGTCGAGCTTGCGGTCGCGCTCGGCGCGGCCGGCGGCGGCCAGCTCGGCGTCGTAGGCGGCGCGCGCCGCCGGGTCGCCCAGCAGCGCCTGGCGGATCGCCGGGATCTGGTCGAGGTACGACTGGTACGTGTGCTTGTTCTTCGGGTTCCGCGTCCCCGACGACCAGATCGGCTGCTGCCTGGCCAGGGCGGCCTCGACGGCGGCCCGGTCGGCCCCCGGCTCGACGCCCAGCATCGCGTAGTAATCGGCCACCATCGTCCGCCGCGCACCCCCTCGCCGCGCCTCGGGCCCCGGGGCGAGGCCGCGACCGGCCTGTTCCCCTCCCCCTTTCACTTTATACTATCGGGCCCGGGCCGACACCTGTTCGGGCCGGATGACGGCGGGCGATCCGGGATGGGGGTACGCGACGACGATGTCGGCCGTGAGCTTCCTCGTCGGGCTGGCGCTGATCGCGCTGACGCTGCGGGACGGGTTCGAGACGATCCTGCTGCCGAGGCGGGTGGCGCGGCGGTATCAGTTCGTCCGGATCTATTACCGCAACGCCTGGCCGCTGTGGTCGGCGATGTCGGGGCGGTTCGGGCCGGGCCGGAGGCTGGCGCTGCTGGGCGCGTTCGGGCCGCTCTCGATGGTCGTGCTGTTCGCGGGGTGGGCGGCGGTGCTGATCGTCGGCTTCGCGCTGGTGCATCGGGGCCTCGGCACGCCGATGAGCGTGGCCGGCTATCGGCTCGGGCTGCCGGGCTCCTCTACTTCAGCGGCGTCACCTTCTTCACGCTGGGCTACGGCGAGATCACGCCGGTGGACACCCCGGGCCGCCTCCTGGCGCTGGTCGAGGTGGGCACCGGCTACGTCTTCCTGGCGGTGGTCATCGGCTACCTGCCGGTGCTCTACCAGGCGTTCGCCAACCGCGAGGCGACGATCTCGCTGCTGGATGCCCGCGCCGGCTCGCCGCCGACGGCGGGCCAGTTCCTGGCGCGGCTCGCCCCGACGAGGGACATCGAGGTCTTGCGGGGCTTCCTGGCCGATTGGGAGCGCTGGTCCGCCGAGCTGCTGGAGAGCCACCTGTCGTTCCCGATGCTGGCCTTCTACCGCTCGCAGCACGACAACCAGTCGTGGCTGGCGACGCTGACGTTCATCCTCGACACCTCCTCGTTGGTGATCGCGGGCCTGGAGGGGTTCGAGCCGTACCAGTCGCGGCTGACCTTCGCCATGGCGCGGCACGCCGCGGTGGACCTGGCGCAGACGCTCCGCACGGCCCCGCCGGAGACGGTCCCGGATCGCCTGCCCGGCGATCGGATGCACCGCCTCTGGGACGAGCCTCCGCGCGGCGGGCCTCCCCCTCCGCGAGCCCCTCGGCCGCGTGCCCGAAGCTGGCCGAGCTCCGCGCGATGTACGAGCCGTTCGTCGCCGCGATGGCCCGCTACCTCCGGCTCGACCTGCCCCCGGTCTGGCCCGACGAGCCGCCGGTCGACAACTGGCAGCGCAGCGCCTGGATGAAGCAGACCGGCGGGATCGGCAAGCTCGCCCCGTTCGGCGAGTTCGACGGCTGACGCCCGCCCCTCACGCGAATGCGGCAGGGTGGCTGGGCTCGCGTGCCGCGACCCCGGGCCCAAGTTGCCGAGGTCGCGTGCCGCGACCCCAGCCACCCGACCGCGAGCCATCGCACCCGATCCCGAGCCGCCTCTGCCTACCGACATGCGCGCTTCCTTTTTATCGAATTTCGTTGCCGCCGGATTTGATATTAAATAGAGTATTGGGCGGGACCGCGTCGTCCCGTCATCGAGGACGCTCGATGTCCCGCTTTCGGGGGTGGGCGGTCCTGATTGAGGTCTCTCATGGTTCTCGAACGAGCGACGACCGCCTCGCCCGGCCCGCCCGTCTCGCGAGGGCGCCTGCGCGAACAGGTCTCGGCGCGGATCCTGACGGCGGCCTTCCAGGGTCAGTTCCGATCCGGCCAGCGCCTCGTCGTGCAGCACCTGGCCGAGCTCTTTCAGGTGAGCCCGACCCCGGTGCGCGAGTCGCTGGTGGAGCTGGCGAGCCTGGGGATCGTGGACCTGTTGCCCAACCGGGGCGCGGTGGTGCGGGCGTTCGGGCCGCAGGAGGTGCGCGAGATCAGCCAGATCCGCCGGGTGCTGGAGGTCGAGGCCGCGCGCGGTGCCTGCGGACGGATCGCCGCTGATGAGCTGTTGGCCCTCGAGCGGGAACTGGCGCGACTGGAGGCGATGGCCCCCAGCCCGGCCTGGGACCAGGCCGGGCGGGCCGTCGACACCCGGCTCCACGGCCTGATCGCCACCTCGTGCGGCAGCAACCGGCTGGCCGCCGAGATCGACCGGTATCTGACTCTGTTCCGGACGCTCCGCGACGTGTCGCACCAGCGCAATGCGCGGACCAATTACTCGCACACGGTCGACGTGCCGGAGCACCTGGCGATCGTCCGTGCCTTGCTCGAATCCGACGAGGAGGCGGTGGCGCGGGCCATGGACCGGCACATCCGATCGGCCGCCGAGGTGCTGGAGGAGGTCGTGTTCGGGGCGTCGGAGGCTCGTGCCCTCTTGAGGGTCGTCGCGGAGGAC
The DNA here is from genome assembly GCA_963708145.1 of uncultured Planctomycetaceae bacterium. Lineage (GTDB taxonomy): Bacteria > Planctomycetota > Planctomycetia > Isosphaerales > Isosphaeraceae. The sequence goes on from OY970189.1 coordinate 4,429,289, forward strand.
CCGAAGCCCGCACCCGAGGCCCCGGACGCCCCGCCGTGAGTCACCCTGCCGTCGGCGTCGCGAGGACTCCTCGACTCGGGGGCCGCGCCCGACGGGGGGACGGGCGACCGTCGGGGATCGCCCCGGGGATCGGGGACGGATCGCGGTTGCAGCCCGGTGACGTGGCCGGTCGGATCATCCCTGACTTCGCATCCATTTGGGAGCCAATTCGATGGCATCTCTCTCGAACGAGGTGGAAGGGCGCCGCCGCGCCGTGCGCGGTTTCACGCTGATCGAGCTGCTGGTGGTCATCGCCATCATCGCCGTGCTGATCGCATTGCTGCTGCCGGCGGTGCAGGCGGCCCGCGAGGCGGCCAGGCGCGCGCAGTGCGTCAACAACCTCAAGCAGATCGGCCTGGCGCTGCACAACTACCACAGCTCCAACGACAGCTTCCCGCCGGGCGGCCTCAACTCCCGGACCGGCAACAACACCGAGAACGCGGACTTCGCCGCGCACGTCCGGCTGCTGGGCGGCCTGGAGGGGCAGCCGCTCTACAATGCGGCGAACTTCTCGGTCGGCGTGATCAACGACACCTATGGGGAATTCGCCAACTCGACCATCAGCATCGCGCGGGTCAACGTGTTCCTCTGCCCGTCCACCCCGTTGCCCTCGTGGGTGATGACGGGCTGGGGCAACCCCCTGGTGAACATCGTCGCCCCCGGCAACAGCTACTTCGCCTCGCTGGGCTCGACCCTGGAGTTCGACGCCACGCAGACCGGCGGCCCGCCCAACGGCGCGTTCCAATGCGCGGGCGCGGCCATCGGCCTCCGCGACATCACCGACGGGTCGAGCAACACGATCGCCTTCGGCGAGTGGAAGATCGGCACGGGCCTCATGAAAATCGTCACGATCCCCCAGGACGTCATCTTCGCGGGGCCCACCCCGGGGATCAACCGGGGTACGGTGCAGATGTCGATGCCCGCCGGGTACGCGGCCTTCCAGCAGTGGCTGCCGACGTGCGTCTCGATGGCGGCGACGGCCCGCAACGGCAAGACCCCCGAACTCGGGGTGAACTGGACCTTCACCCTCCCCGGCGTGACGCTGGGCAACATCCTGCTGGGCCCGAACCCGAAGTATCCCAATTGCACCTGGAACACGGCGTCGTCCTTCTTCTCCCCCGGCATGGACGGCCTGAGCAGCTATCACCCCGGCGGGGCCGACGTCGTGATGTGCGACGGCTCGGTGAGGTTCCTCAAGGACAGCATCAACCTGAACACGATCTGGGCGCTGGGCTCGCGCAACCAGGGCGAGGTCGTCTCCGCCGACTCGTACTGAGCCGCGCGGCCCGATCACACCACGTAACGTACAGGATACGACCATGCTGCGAATGAGACGAGTGGCCGCCGTGGCGCTGGCCCTGGCGGCGTGCGCCGGGGCCACCGCCGCCGCGCCGGCCGGGAAGCCCAACCTGATCGTGATCCTCGCCGACGACCTGGGCTACGCCGACGTCGGCTTCAACGGTGGCAAGGACATCCCCACGCCGAACATCGACTCGATCGCCCGCGACGGCGTGCGGTGCTCGGACGGCTACGTCACCCATCCGTTCTGCAGCCCCACCCGCGCCGGCCTGATGACGGGTCGCTACCAGCAGCGGTTCGGCCACGAGAACAACCCGGTCTACAACCCCGAGGACACGCGGAGCGGGCTGCCGACCTCCGAGACGCTCCTGCCGGCCGTCCTGAAGGGGGCGGGCTACGTCTCGGGCCTCGTCGGCAAGTGGCACCTCGGCGCCGCCGAGCGGTTCCACCCGCTCAACCGCGGCTTCGACGAGTTCTTCGGCTTCCTCGGCGGCGGCCACCAGTACTTCCCCGACAAGCTGGGCGGGACGGCCGAGTACACGACCGACCTGGTGCGCGGCCGGGAATCCGTCAAGGAATCCGAGTACCTGACCGACGCCTTCGCGCGAGGCGGCGGCGTTCGTCGAGCGGCACCGCGACCGGCCGTTCTTCCTCTACCTGGCGTTCAACGCCCCGCACGCGCCGCTCCAGGCCCCGCCGAAGTACCTCGATCGGTTCGCCCACATCGGGAACCCGAAGAGGCGCACCTACGCCGCGATGCTCTCCGCCGTCGACGACGGGGTGGGCCGGGTGCTGTCGAAGCTGCGCGAGCACCGAATCGAGGAGAAGACGCTCGTCGTCTTCCTCTCCGACAACGGCGGGTCGCTCGACCCGCGCTCGAACGGGTCGAGTAACCGCCCCCTCCGCGCCGGCAAGTTTTCCGTCTACGAGGGGGGCATCCGCGTCCCGTTCGCCGTGCGGTGGTCGGGGACGCTCCCGTCGGGGACCGTCTACGAGCAGCCCGTCAGCTCGCTCGACATCTTCGCGACCGCCGTGGCGCTCGCCGGCGCCTCGCCGCCGCCCGGCCATGCGCTGGACGGCGTGGACCTGATCCCCTACTTGCGAGGCGAGAAATCCGGTCCGCCCCACCAGGCGCTCTTCTGGCGCGCCGGGGGCGGGGATCGCTTCGCCGTCCGGCTCGGGGCCCAGAAGCTGGTCGAGCCCGTGGTGGGCGAGCTCGAACTCTACGACCTGTCGCGCGACATCGGCGAGTCGAACGACCTGGCGCCGGCGCGGGCCGAGTCCGTGCGGCAGCTCGCGCGGATCAAGGACGAATGGAACCGGCACCTGGTGCCCCCGCTCTTCCCGGCCCTGCCCCACGAGCCCAGCGCCGCCGCGGCCAGGGGAACCCCCCCACGCTGACGGTCTCGCCGGGCCGATCGCGCTCGCGGGGCGGCCTCGGTGGCTCCCCCGGGCACCGCAACGATAATCCGCCCGGGCGCGTGCCCGGGCGGTCCTCTCCTCAAATGACGATTCGTCGAGGGCCCTCGAGATGGTATCGAATCGGTACACCGTGGCGGATCGCCCCCGCGCGGGCGCGGGTTCACTTTGATCGAGCTTTTGGTGGTGATCGCGATCATCGCCGTCCTGATCGCGCTGCTGCTCCCGGCCGTCCAGGCCGCCCGCGCCGCGGCGCGGCGGGCGCAGTGCGTCAACAACCTGAAGCAGCTCGGCATCGCCATGCACAACTACCACGGCTCGATCGGCACCTTCCCGATCGGCCGGCAGGGCATCCGACGGCCCCCGAACGACCCCGGCTATGCCGGCGACCCCACCGGGAGCTCGCACCGCCGCTCCTGGTCGCTGTCGCTCCTGACCCAGATCGAACAGGGCGCGGTGGCCAACTCGATCAACTTCTCCCTCTCCTACAACCACCGCGCCAACAGCACGGTCGTCAGCACCTTCATCAGCGTCTATGCCTGCCCGGCCGACCCCAACGCGCAGAGCGACATCGACAACAGCACGCTCAACATGCGCCAGGGCAATTACGTGGTCAACTGGGGCGGCGCCACCTACAGCCAGGACGCCTACAACAACCCCTACACGACCGGCCCCTCGCTCCCGGCCGCGTTCGTCGGTGCGCCGTTCGCGCTCGACAAGTCATACGGCATCGAGGCGATCACCGACGGCACCAGCAGCACCCTGCTGATGTCCGAGGTGATCGCGTGCATCCCCCGGAGCGGCTCCTCGACCGACGAGGACTTCCGGGGCATGATCTACAACGACGACTTCGTCTGCTCGATGTTCCTGACCTACACCACGCCGAACTCGAAGATCCCCGATATGATCCCGGGCTGGTGCGTCTACCCGTTTCAGACGAACCCCCCCTGCACGCTCAACGTCCCCCAGGCTTCGGTCCAGTCCGGCACGCCCGCCTTCAGCGCCGCCCGGAGCTACCATGCCGGCGGGGTGAACGCCCTGCTCGGCGACGGCAGCGTCAGGTTCATGAAAGATTCGATCAACCCCGTCGTCTGGCGCAACCTGGGCTCGTCCCGCGGGGGCGAGGTGATCGGCGCCGATAGCTATTGAGCGGCGACGGCGAGGAGGAGGCGGACGATGGCCAATCGCCGGGTGCCACGGGTTGTCCTCAACCCGTTCGCCGCGACGCCCGGCCCGGGCACGGGTTGAGGACAACCCGTGGCACCGCCGGTCGGCCCCCCGTCGGGACCAGAACACCCACCACCCCGCAATCCCGCAAGAGCCTCATCCTTAAACTCTGCATCCGATGGAGACCGTTCCGATGACCTCTCCTTCGAACGGGTTGGCGGGCCGCCGCCACCAGGGGCGCGGCTTCACGCTGATCGAGCTTTTGGTGGTGATCTCCATCATCGCGGTGCTGATCGCCCTGCTGCTGCCCGCGGTGCAGGCGGTGCGCGAGGCGGCGCGGCGGGCGCAGTGCGTCAACAACCTCAAGCAGATCGGCCTGGCGCTGCACAACTACCACCAGACCTACGACTGCTTCCCGCCGGCCTTCTATCAGACGATGGGGAGCACCTTGACGCTGATCGCCAACGGCTTCAGCGCCCATGTCCGGCTGCTGCCCGACCTGAGCAGACCGCGCTGTATAATGCGGCGAATTTCTGGCTCGTCCCCTTCAATGATCCCGGCAACTACGGGTCGTACGCCAATGCGACCGTCTGCACCACCCGGCTCGGCGTGTTCCTCTGCCCCTCGAGCCCTCCGCCCGGCTGGAATCAGGTCGCCAGCGCACCCCTCAATAATACCGTCGCCCCCGGCTGCAACTATTTCGCGTCGCTGGGGTCGACCCTCGAATACGCGGCCAATCAGATGATCGGGCCGCCGAACGGCCCGTTCCAGTACAACGGCCGGGCGCTCGGCATCCGCGACATCATCGACGGCACCAGCAACACGGTCGCCTTCGGCGAGTGGCGGACCGGCGACGGCAATAGCGCCATCATCTCCGTCCCCGCCGACATCGTCCTGCTCGGGAGCTTGCCGCCCGGGGTGATGCGGAACACGCCGCAGATGTCGATGCCCGCCGGCAATCAACCCCCGAATTATCCGTTCCAGCAGTGGCTGAACCAGTGCGCCGCGGGGCTGAAGACGGACCGGGCGACGACCCATACGTCGAACCTGGGCGAGAGCTGGTCCATCGGCACGATGAGCTTTTGCATCGGGAATATCCTGCTGGCGCCGAACCCGAGGTATCCGAATTGCAGCGTGACCTCCGTCGCGGTCAACGGGATCCAGACCAACGGCATGTTCACGCTGAGCAGCTACCACCCCGGCGGTGCCAATGTCCTGATGTGCGACGGCTCGGTGAAGTTCCTCAAGGACAGCACCAACCTGAACACGATCTGGCGCTCGGCTCGATCAACCAGGGCGAGGTCGTCTCCGCCGACTCCTATTAACCGGCCCGATGCTTTCCGCCGGTGCCCGTGCGCTTGCGACCTCCCGCCTCGACCCCCAAAGGAGACCCATGATGCGTGCGGATGACCCTCGGGGACGGCGATTGCCGCGGTCCTGGACGTGCGCGGCGATCCCGCTGCTGGCCCTCCACCTCGGCACCGCGGCGGCGTTCGCGGCGGAGAAACCGCGCGAGAAGCCGAACATCCTCTGGCTCATCGGCGAGGACCTGGGCACGGACCTCGGCTGCTACGGCGACCCCGATGCCCGCACGCCCCACCTGGACAAGCTCGCGTCCGAAGGGCGGATGTATCGCCGCGCCTACGCCACGGGGAGCGTCTGCTCGCCGTCGCGGTCGGCCTTCTGCACGGGGATGTATCAGACGGCGATCGACGCCCAGCATCATCGCAGCCACCGGCACGACCATCATCGGCTCCCGGCCGGCGTGCGGCTGATCAGCGACCGCCTCCGCGAGGCCGGATACTTCACGGCCAACGTCCGCCGGTTCCCCGACGAGGTCGGCCTCTCCGGCACGGGCAAGACGGACTGGAATTTCCAGCCCGACGGCAAGCCGTACGATTCCGATCGGTGGAAGTGACCTCAAGGCGCACCAGCCGTTCTATGCCCAGGTGAATTTCCACGAGACGCACCGCCTTTACGAGAAAGACGCGCGGAATCCGACCGACCCGGCGAAGGTGACGCTCCCCCCGTACCTGCCCGACCATCCCGTCGCGCGGGAGGACTGGGCCCTGTATCACGACGCGATCGCGACGCTGGATGAGAAGGTCGGGAAGGTGCTGGGGCTCCTCAAGGAGGAGGGGTTGGAGGGCAACACCATCGTGTTCTTCTTCGGCGATAACGGGCGGGAGTGCTTCCGCGGCAAGTATTACGCCTACGAGCAGGGCTTCAGCGTGCCGCTGCTGGTGCGGTGGCCCGGCGTGCTGCCCGCCGGCTCGTCCAGCGATGACCTGATCAGCCTGATCGACGTGACGGCAACCTCGCTGGCATTGGGCGGCGTCCCGCTGCCCGGGAACATGCAGGGTCAACCGTTCCTGGGCGATGGTGCGCGACGCCGCGAGTATGTCTTCTCTGCCGCCGACCGCTGCGACGAGGCCATCGACCGTGTCCGCGTGGTGCGCGATGGCCGTTACATCTACATGCGCAACTTCGAGCCGGATCGTCCCTACTTGCCGCACATGATCTACGCGGACCACACGAATCCGAACGTCAACCTCATGCGACGGCTCTTCGCCGAGGGGAAGCTGAACGCGGCCCAGGCGAAGTTCATGGCGCCGCGACGGCCGGCGGAGGAGCTCTACGACCGGGGGGTCGACCCGTGGCAGTTGAACAACCTGGCCGCCTCGCCCGGATACGAGAAGACGCTGGAACGCTTCCGGACGGTGCTCGAACGGTGGGTCGTCGAGACCGATGACCGGGGCCGATTCCCCGAGGACCCCGCCGCCCTGCGGGAGATCCTCGAAGAACACGGGCGGAAGATGGAGCAGCTTTTCGGCAAGGCCCCGCAGTGAAGCCCGGGCCGTCGCGGGCGGGCACCCCACCGATCCATCAGAGCCTTGCGTCAGCCCTCCTCGACCCACGACAGGACCAGGTCGAGCGCCCCGGTCGACGTCAGCACGGTGACGGCTCGTTCGGCCGTGTCGCCGGGCCGGTGCTGGGTGACGAACTCGGGCAGGGCGCGGAGGCACCCTTCGAGCAGCTCGAGCTCCCAGGCCAGGGGGGCCCGCATGGTCATGCCGCGCTCCTTGCGGAAGGGGGTCGGGTACGCCTCCGGGCCCGCCACCTCCCAGCCGTGCTCGCGGGTGGCCAGCAGGTCGGCGGTGGGGACCTGCGTCTCGGGGTCGAACGTCACGGTCAGCGCCACCGTCTGGCGGGCGTTCTGCTCGTCGGAGAGGGTGCCCGCCCAGAGCTTCCTCAGCAGGTCCAGGTCCTCGTACAGCGCCACGCCGATGGTCAGGCCCGACTGGCCCATGATCACCGCGTACCACGGGCCGCTCTCGAAGCGGTCGCACCGGACCTCGATCGCCTCCTCGTAGCCGAGCGTCTTCCACGGCGCCCGGCGGTAGAACTCGGCCGCGGCGCGGTAGAAGCCGCCGACCCGCTCGGGGGTCATGCCGGGCATGTCGAGCAGCCCCGGCGGCTCGTCGCGGGTCAGGTGCTTGGCCAGGTCGTCCAGGAGGAAGTCGATCTGCTCGAGCTCGTCGGCCTCGGCCCACTCGACGCCGATCTCCTCCACCGCGGGCCGGATCTCGGCCCAGGACGGGTCGGGTCGGACCTCCAGCCGGGTCGGCCGGTGCGGCTTCTCCATCGAGGGCTTGCTCATCGCCTGGGCCAGCAGGTCCCAGAGCATCGCCGCCGAGGGGGCTCGACCGACATGGCCTGCGCCAGGATCAGCCCGCTGGTGCGGCTGGTCGCCAGCGCCATCCACGGCTGGACCATCGCGCCTTCGACCTCGACGAGGCTGGCCAGGGGCCGGCAGTCGGCCTGCCAGACGTCGAACCGCTGCGGCAGCCGTCGGAGCCGCTCCCGCGCCAGCGGCGAGGGCCCGGCCGGCGGCGCGGCCTTCTTCGCCGCTCCCTTCTTCCTCGGCCCGTCCGCTCGCCCCGCAGCCAGGTGACCGCCCCCGGCGTCGACTTCCAGGCGCTGAGGTGGTCGGCGGCATAGAGGATCGCCTCGTCCTTGCCGCCGAGGGTGTACGAGTCGGGCAGCACCGTCGGCAGGTGCTGCTCGCCCGTCAGGTAGGCCGGGACGTGCTTGTTGACCTTGCGGGCCTGCTGGAGGAGCTTCCTGGCCCCGGCCTCGTCGCCGCGGCGGAAGGCGAGCAGGACGCGGGCGTAGGCCCAGGTCGCCGACGCGTCCTCGTCGTACCGCTCGATCAGGGCGGCCAGCTCGTCGTCGCGGTCGAGGTTCAGCAGCCAGGCCGACAGGGTGTAGCGCAGCCCCTGGTTGTCGTTCGGGTTGAGCCGGAGCATGTCGCGGAGGTGGTCGGCCGCCTCCTCGCGGCGGCCGAGCGTCCAGAGGGTGTGCGCCAGACGCTCTCGGGCGCGCATGTAGGGGCGGGTCTCGAGCAGGCCCCAGAAGTGGCCCACGTCGTCGCGGAACGCCTCGGGCCCGAGCGCCCTCTCGGCCGCGGCGACCGCCTGCTGGTAGAGCTCCAGCGCCTCCTTGCGGTTCGGGGCCATCTCGGCGAGCACGACGTAGGCGTCGGCGCAGTCGGGGGAGATCTCCAGCGCCTGCGCGGCGAGCTTGGCGCTCTTCTCCGGGTCGGGCTCGTCGAAGGCGCGATCCGCGACGGCGCGGGCCCGGTCGAGTGGCGTCTCCGCGGCGGGGCCGCCGGCCAGCTCGCCCAGGAAGCTCCGCATCAGGCCCTCCATCGCCCGGGGGTCGAACGGCCCGAGGCCGCCGGACTTCGTCCGCGGCCGGCCCGACCGCTTCGGCGCCTTCTTCTTGGGCGGACTCGCGGCCTTCTTGGGCGGCTGGCGCTTCTTCTTGGCCATCGGAGGGCCCTCATCGCGGGATCGCTGGACCGATCGTCACCACAGCGTCTTTCTTAAGATACTCGGGACCGCCGCCGGGCGACACTCTCGGGTCCGGCATGGCGGATGGATCATGCCGGATGGCGGATCGGGGAAGATCGAGGCGATCCGCGATCCGCCATCCGGCATGACCCATCCGCCATGCGGTCATCGATAACTCCTGGCCGGGCCCCGACCGGCCCGGTAACCTCGGGGGCACGCGGCTTCGATCCCGGACGCGAGGTGCAAGGCCCATGCAAGACCCGTCGCACGACGACCCCTTCCTGCGGGCGGCCATCGACGAGGCGAAGAAGGGGCTCGCCGAGGGGGGCATCCCGATCGGCTCGGTCCTGGTCATCGACGGCCGGATCGTCGGCCGGGGCCACAACCGGAGGGTCCAGAAGGGGAGCGCCATCCTCCACGCCGAGATGGACGCCCTCGAGAACGCCGGCCGCCTCAAGGCCGCCGACTACCGCCGCGCCGTCCTCTACTCGACCCTCTCCCCCTGCGACATGTGCAGCGGCACGGCGCTGCTGTACAAGGTCCCCCGGATCGTCGTCGGCGAGAACCGCACCTTCCAGGGGCCCGAGGAGTACGTCCGCTCCCGAGGCGTCGTCCTCGAAATCCGCGACGACCCCGAGTGCATCCGGCTCATGGAGGAGTTCATCCGCGACCGCCCCGATCTCTGGAACGAGGACATCGGCGTCTGACCCCGGGAGGTCCCCGGCCGTGACCGTCGCCCCCGACCGCGCCGAGCCCGCCGGCAGCACGCTCGCCGACCTCCTGGCGCTGGTCGCCGGGGTCGCGCTGGCGGTGACGCTGGAATGGTACAGCGGCTGGGCGGCCGTGCGGACCCTGGGCCGCGGCGGCCGGCCCCGGGGTGGTACGTCGCGACGTCCTATCTCGGGGAAGGGCTCCGGAAGGGCTGCCTGACGCTGCTGCCGGTCGTCGCGGCGCGCCGGGCCCGCTACGGGGGCGCGATCCGGCCGGCCGAATTCGCGGCCCTCTGCGTCGGCGCGTCGCGGCTGCTCCTGTCGTTCGAGAGGCTGCCGGCCCTCGGCCTCGTCGTGCCGGCGCCGGGGCGGCCGGGCTACTATCGGGTCAACATCGAGGCGTACCGGGCCTGGAACCTGATCCAACTGGCCATCGCCGCCCTGGCGGCCTGGGTCGTCGCGACCCGTCGCCGTCGCCTGCCGGCCGCGACCGTCGGCGCTTCGGTGCTGGTCGTCTGGTGGGGTCTGAGCGTCCCGTCGCAGTTCTTCTACCAGCAAGGGCGCAATGCGATCCTGGAGGCGATGCCGCTCCCGTGGACGGCGACCCGTGCCCTCGACACGCTCCTGACGCTCCCCTTCGGCATCGTCTACCTCGTGCCGATGGCCGCGGCGGTCCTCGATTTCCGGCGCCCGTTCCGACCCGGCCGGACGTGGGTCGAATGGGCCGGTCTCGCGCTCGCCGCGGCGTCGTGGCTCGCCTCGGAATTCCGCTATCTCGCGATGATCTACCTGGATCTGCCCCGCTCGCGCTTCTTCGCCGACACCTCCCTGCACGCGGCGGCGCTGCTGGTCGAGCGCGGCGGCCGTCGCGCTCGTGCGACGCTTCGGGAGCCTCCGGATAGGGCGTGTGCGGCACGCCATCTCCGGATCACCGGATGGCGTGTCGCCCGCGCCCTTGAGCGATGTCCTCAGCGGGGGGCGGGCGGGGCGGGACGGCCGCCGTCGCCGGGGGGGCCGGGGACGCGGCGGCGGAGCTTGAGGTCGAACCGCTCGCCGGGGGCCAGGTAGTAGTAGCGGCGGCCGTCGTGGTCCTGGCCGTCGTAGATGGCGACCACGCTCCGGCCGATCACCTCGAAGCGGTTCCCCTGCACGACGACCGCGGTCGCCTCATCGATGCCCAGGCCGAGCAGGTCGGGGTGGGCGTCGATCACCGCGACCATGTCCCCCTCGCGGCGGCGGACGATCAGGTGCTGGTCGATCGCCGCTCCCTTCACCAGGCCGAGGCCCCTCTCGTACCCCGGCGCCATCATGATGTGGTTCCCCTCGCGGGCGCCGCGGACCAGGTACGAGCCCTGGATCGTCGCCCCGGCCGAGGTCCCGCCGACGACCCCGCCCCGCTCCAGCACCGCCTCGATCTCCCCCTGCGTCCGCGTGCCGAGGTACGAGTCGACCAATCGCCACTGCCGCCCGCCGTTGAACCAGACGCCCCGCGCCGTCCGCAACGGGGCGACGAACACGTCGGCGTTGGCCTCGGCGCGGTCGCGGGTGTGCAGGACGCTCACCCGCTCGACCCCGAACGCCTTCTTGAACGTCGCGCCGACCTTCTCCACGTCGACGTGCTCGGCCTCGGCGGCCGTCGGGATCACGACGAACTCCGACCCCCGACCCCCCGCCAGCGCGACAAACCGCGCGACGATCGCCGGGCTGACCTCGCCCCCCCCACGATGACCAGCGCCCCGGCCCTCGGCCCGGCCGCCGCGCTGGCCGACTCCAGTTTCGATTCATCCAGGCGTGCGTGATGGCGCGCGTCGAGGGAGGTAGGATCGGCGGCCGGGGCGCCCGCGACCAGCAGGGCCGCCACGGCGACGAGGGCGAAATGAGGGGTCATCGGATCTCTCCCGCTGGGGTGCATGGAACGTACCGATTCTCTGATATCGCAACGATTTGGTGCCTTTCCCGCACCCGACGAACCCGTGCCCGGCGCGGGGCCGCCCCGGGGAGGAGGACCGCCCTCGGGATCGACCCGCATTATCGCGCAATTCGGCCCATTGACCAGGAGGGACAGGGGACTATTATTCCAGGCAGACTGACTGGTCAGTCCGCCCACCCCCCGAATGATCGCCGCGGCCCGAGGCGCGGTCGTCGCAGACATCCGATCGATCGCCCGCCAGTTGGCCCGGGCTTCGCATGACGAGGCCTGGCACGGAGCCCATCATGCCCGCGAAACCGACCACCGAGCCGAAGGCGAGGTGCCTCGACGGCCAGGTCCCGCCGGCGCGCCGGGAGGAGATCCTGGACGCGGCGACGGGGCTGTTCGCCGAGCACGGCTACTCCGACGCGGTCACGCAGGAGCTGGCCGAGCGGCTCCAGGTCGGCAAGGGGACGATCTACCGTTACTTCCCCAGCAAGCGCGAGCTGTTCCTGGCGGCCGTCGATCGCGGCATGTGGCGGCTCCGCGAGCGCGTCGACGCGAGCATCGCGGGGGTCGAGGACCCGCTCGCGCAGATCGAGCGGGCGATCCGCGCGCCACCTGGGCTTCGCCGCCGAGCACCCGGAGTTCGTCGAGCTCCTGATCCAGGAGCGGGCCCTGTTCAAGGACCGCACCGAGCCGACCTTCTTCCAGCATCGCCGGAGGACCGCGGAGCGGTGGCGCGAGGTGTACCGCGCACTGATCGCCGCGGGGCGGGTGCGCCCGATCGCCGTCGAGCGGATCACCGCCGTGGTGGGCAACCTGGTCTACGGGACGATGTGTACCAATTACTTCACCGGCCAGCACAAGCCGTCCGAGGAGCAGGCGCGGGACATCCTGGAGGTCGTGCTCTTCGGCATCCTGAGCGAGCCCGAGCGCCGCCGCTATCTCTCGTGTGCTTCGGAGAGTGCTGAGTGCTTCGGAGAGTGCTGAGTGCTTCGGAGAGTGCTGAGTGCTGTGCTGAGTGCTGAGTGCTGAGTGCTGAGTGCTGAGAGAGACGAGCATGCACTCGGCACTCAATCTTGTGGGGTATGCACAACACGCCGGTCTTCCGGCACGGAGCAGAATGGGCATGTGCAACACGCCTACAAGACTCAGCACTCAGCACTCAGCGAAGCACTCAGCACTCTCCGAAGCACTCAGCACTCTCCGAAGCACTCGGTCAGACAGGGGGCCCGCCCCGCAGCCGCGGGCCGGACGAGTTCCGATCGCGGGGTCGATCCCCGCCAGGGGTTGCCGAAGATGAGTTATCGCAAGATCGCATCCGCCGCGCTGCTGTCGTGCGCCGTCGCGCTGTCGGGCTGCCAGGGCGAGCCGGCCAAGCCCGCGCAGGCGAAGCCGGCGGCGGTCCTGGTCAGCACGCCGGTCGTCGACTACGTCAGCGACTACGAGGAGTTCTCCGGCCACACCGACGCCGTCAAGACGGTCGAGGTCCGCGCGCGGGTCACCGGCTATCTCGACAAGGTCTTCTTCGAGGACGGGACCGAGGTCAGCGAGGGGGCCGAGCTGTTCCTGATCGACCCCCGCCCCTACGAGATCGAGCTGGCGCGGACCGAGGCCACCCTCCTGCAGGGCGCGGCGCGGCTGAGGCGGCTGGAGGCCGACCACCGCCGCGCCATGAACCTCTACCAGAAGGGGGCGATCAGCCGCGAGGAGGTCGACCGGATCGTCGGCGACTACTCGGAGGCCGAGGCGGCCGTCGGGATCGCCACGTCGAACCGCGACATGGCCAAGCTCAACCTGAGCTTCACCAAGGTCACGGCGCCGATCGGCGGGCGGCTCAGCCGCCGGCTGGTCGACCCGGGCAACCTGGTCCAGGCCGACACGACGGCCCTGACGACGATCGTCACGCTCGACCCGATGTACGTCTACTTCGACATCGACGAGCGGACCATGCTGCGGCTCCGCCGGCTGGTCAAGGAGGGCAAGATCAAGTCGCGCGCCGAGGCCGAGATCCCCGTGCTGGCCGGCCTGTCGGACGAGTACGACCGAGGAGGGGCGGAGTTCCCGCACAAGGGGACGATCAACTTCAGCGACAACAAGGTCGACGCCAGCCACCGGCACGCTGCGGGTCCGCGGCGTGATCGCCAACCCCGATGACCGACGGCGTCCAAGACCCGGGTCCTCTCGCCCGGCCTGTTCATGCGGGTCCGCCTGCCGGTCGGCGACCCCCGCAAGGCGGTCCTGGTCCCCGAGCAGGCGCTGGGGACCGACCAGGGGCGGAAGTACCTCTACGTCGTCAACGACAAGGACGAGGTGGCCTACCGCCTCGTGACGACCGGGCTGATGAACCAGGGGATGCGCGTGATCGAGGAGGGGCTCAAGCCGGGCGAGCGGTTCATCGTCAGCGGCCAGCAGCGCGTCCAGCCCGGGGCGAAGGTCGACCCCAAGCCCGCGGACGACCCGATGAACCCGATGGGCCCCGCGACGGTCGCGGCCGAGGCGACGCCCGAGGGGCCGCCGCGAAGAAGCCCCGCGGGCGAATGATTCAGCAAGTGATGAGCGGTCGAGCAATGAGCTAATTCAGATCAATCAACTCGTTGCTTGACACTCATTACTCATCACTCCCAAGTGAGGGAGGGTCGGCCTTGATCTCGCGCTTCTTCATCGACCGGCCGATCTTCGCCTCGGTGCTGTCGATCGTCATCACCCTGGCCGGCGGGATCGCGCTGTTCGCGCTGCCGATCGCGCTGTATCCGCCGATCTCGCCGCCGGTGGTGCAGGTCGATTGCACCTACCCCGGCGCCAGCGCCCAGGTCGTCGCCGAGGCCGTGGCCGACGCCGATCGAGCAGCAGGTCAACGGCGTCGAGAACATGCTCTACATGTCGTCGCAGTGCACCAACGACGGCACGTACAACCTGACCGTCACGTTCAAGCACGGCGTCGACCTGAACATGGCCCAGGTGCTGGTGCAGAACCGCGTGGCGCTGGCGATGCCGCTGCTGCCCGACGTCATCAAGCAGACCGGCGTGACCGTCCGCAAGAAGGCGCCCGACATCCTGCTGGTGATCGCCATCAACTCGCCCGACGGCCGCTACGACCAGCTCTACCTGAGCAACTACGCCCTGATGCAGGTCAAGGACGAGCTCGCCCGCCTGCCGGGCGTCAGCGACGTGACCATGCTCGGCCAGCGCGACTACAGCATGCGGATCTGGGTCGACCCGGACAAGCTCGCCGAGCGGAACATGACGGCCGGCGACGTGGTCGCGGCGCTCCGCGAGCAGAACGCGCAGGTCGCCACCGGGCAGATCGGCCAGCCGCCGGTCGCCGCGCGGGCAGCCGATCCAGGTCACGCTGAGCACCCTCGGCCGGCTCGAGCGACGTCGAGCAGTTCGAGCAACGTCGTCGTCAAGGCGACGCCCGACGGCCGGCTCACCCGCCTCAAGGACGTCGCCCGGGTCGAGCTCGGGGCCAAGAACCAGGACATCATCGAGCAAGGTCAACGGCAAGCCGTCGCGCGAGCCTGGCGGTCTTCCAGCTCCCCGACGCCAACGCGCTGGACACCGCCGACATCGTCAAGGCGAAGATGGAGGAGCTCAAGGCCGAGTTCCCCGAGGGCGTCGACTACGAGATCCGCTACGACACCACGCCGTTCATCCGCGAGTCGATCAACGAGGTGTTCAAGACGCTGCGCGAGGCGGTGATCCTGGTGGCGGTGGTCGTGCTGCTGTTCCTCCAGAACTGGCGGTCGGCGGTGATCCCGCTGATCGCCGTGCCGGTGGCGATCGTCGGCACGTTCGCCGTCATGGCGGCGATGGGCTTCAGCCTCAACAACCTGACGCTGTTCGGGCTGGTGCTGGCCATCGGCATCGTGGTCGACGACGCGATCGTCGTCGTCGAGGCGGTCGAGCACCACATCGAGCACGGGCTGGCGCCGCGCGACGGCGACGATCCAGGCGATGGACGAGGTGGCCGGGCCGGTGATCGCGATCGGGCTGGTGCTGTCGGCGGTGTTCGTCCCGTGCGCGTTCATCACGGGGATCATCGGCCAGTTCTTCCGCCAGTTCGCGCTGACGATCGCCGTCGTCGACGATCATCTCGGCGTTCAACTCGCTGACGCTGAGCCCGGCGCTGGCGGCGCTGCTGCTGCGGCCGAGGGACCAGGAGCCGCCACGACCCGCTGCCGCGGGCGGGGCTGCGCGCTGATCGGCGCCTGGGCGGGGTACGAGCTGCTCGCGCTGCGGTCGGGGCCCGCGCTGGGGCCGCTCCTGGCCGGGACGGGCGCCTCGCCGGCCGGATCGCCGTCGAAGGTCGCGGCCGCGGCGCTGGGGGCGGCGGTCGGCTGGGTCGCGGGGCCGGCGCTCAACCGGGTCCTGGGCGGGTTCTTCCGGGCGTTCAACGCCGCCTTCCACGTCTCGACCGGCGTCTACACCCGCGTCGTCGCGGATGATGCTGCGGGTCAGCGTCCTGGTGCTCGCTGGTCTACGGCGGGCTGCTCTACCTGACCTACTGGGGGTTCACCCACACGCCCGACCGGGTTCATCCCGTCGCAGGACATGGGCTACCTGCTGGTCAACGTCCAGCTGCCCGACTCGGCGTCGCTGGAGCGGACGCAGGCGGTGATGCGACCGGATCGAGCAGATCGCCACGAAGACGCCGGGGGTCAAGTTCACCCAGACCATCGACGGGCCAGTCGCTGCTGCTGTCGCGCCAACGGGTCGAACTTCGGCTCGATGTTCGTCATCCTCGACGACTTCTCGACGGCGGCCAGTCCAGGAGCTGCTACGGCGAGAACGATCATCCGCGACGCTCCAGACGCAGTTCGCCGACGGAGATCCCCGAGGCGCAGGTGATCGTCCTCGGCCCGCCGCCGGTGCGGGGCGTGGGCCGCGCCGGCGGGTTCAAGCTCATGGTCGAGGACCGCGGCGACGACGGCCCGCGCGTCCTCCAGGGGCAGACCGAGAACCTCACCGACGAAGGCCAAGCAGCAGCCGGGCCTGACTCGGCCTGATCTCGGTCTTCCGCGCCAACGTGCCGCAGCTCTACGTCGACGTCGAACCGGACCGAGTGCATGACGAAGGAGGTGGCGCTGCAGGACCTCTTCGACACGCTGCGGATCTACCTCGGCTCGCTCTACGTCAACGACTTCAACCGCTTCGGCCGCACCTGGCAGGTGATCGTCCAGGCCGACGCCGCAGTTCCGCAACCAGGTCGACAGACATCCGCCGGCTGAAGGTCCGCAACGCCGCGGGGGCGATGGTCCCGCTGGGGGCGCCTGGCCGACGTCGAGGAGATCAACGGCCCGCTGGTCCTGACGCGGTACAACATGTACCCCGCCGCGCCGATCAACGGCAACGCGGCGCCCGGGCATCAGCTCGGGCGACGGCGATCGGCCATCATGGACCGGCTGGCCGAGGGCGAGCTGCTGCCGTCGATGGCCACCGAGTGGACCGAGCTGGCCTACCTCGAGCTCCAGGCGGGCAACACCGCGATGATCGTCTTCGGCTTCGCCGTGGTCATGGTCTTCCTCGTCCTGGCGGCGCAGTACGAGAGCTGGTCGCTGCCGCTGGCGATCATCCTGGTCGTGCCGATGTGCCTGCTGAGCGCGCATCGTCGGGCGTGCGGATCGCGGGCGAGGACATCAACATCTTCACGCAGATCGGCTTCGTCGTGCTGGTCGGCCTGGCGAGCAAGAACGCGATCCTGATCGTCGAGTTCGCCAAGCAGCGGCGCGACGAGGGCGAGTCGCGCCGACCAGGCGACGCTGACGGCGTGCACGGCTCCGGCTCCGGCCGATCATGATGACGTCGCTGGCGTTCATCCTCGGCGTGGTCCCGCTGCTGATCCTCGCCACGGGCGCCGGCGCCGAGATGCGGCGCACGCTGGGGACGACCGTCTTCAGCGGGATGCTCGGCGTGACCGTCTTCGGCATCTTCCTGACGCCCGTCTTCTTCTTCGTCATCGACTGGCTGGGCGAGACGCGGGTGTTCCGCTCGCCGCTGGTGCGCCGCTTCAACGCGGTCGCCCTCGGGCTGCTCAGCCTGAGCGCCCTGCGGAAGCCCCTGCGGGCCCGGGCGGAAGCCGTCACCGGGCCGGTGCCGGCCCGCGCCGGCTCGCCCGCCGAGGTCATCGGCGACGGCCACGGCCACGGCGACCGGCAAGCACGTCGACGGTCAACGGCAACGGCAACGGCGAGCCCGTCGAGGAGCCCGGCAAGCTCGTCGAGAACAAGTGAGACCCCAGCATGTTCTCTCGCTTCTTCATCGACCGCCCGATCTTCGCCTCGGTGCTGTCGATCATCATCACGCTGGCCGGCGGCATCGCCGTCTTCACCCTGCCGATCGCGCAGTACCCGGACATCACCCCGCCGACGGTCGAGGTCTCGGCCTACTACCCCGGCGCCAACGCCCAGGTCGTCGCCGACACCGTCGCCGCGCCGATCGAGCAGCAGGTCAACGGCGTCGAGAACATGCTCTACATGTCGTCGCAGTGCACCAACGACGGCATGTACAAGCTGACGGTCACCTTCCGCGTCGGCGTCGACCTGAACATGGCCCAGGTGCTCGTGCAGAACCGCGAGTCGCTGGCCGAGCCGATCCTGCCCGACCTGGTCAAGCGCCGCGGGGTGACGGTCAAGAAGAAGTCGCCCAGCACGCTGATGATCGTCAACCTGTTCTCGCCCGACGACAGCGCGCGACAACCTCTACCTGAGCAACTACGCGACGATCCAGCTCCGCGACGAGCTGGCCCGCCTGCCGGGCGTCGGCGACATCACCTACCTGGGCCAGCGCGACTACAGCATGCGGGTCTGGCTCGACCCCGAGAAGATGTCGTTCCGCAACCTGACGGCCACCGACGTCGTCGACGGCGATCGAGCAGCAGAACATCCAGGTCGCCGCCGGCCAGATCGGCCAGCCGCCGGTCCCCACCGGCCAGGTCTTCCAGTACACCATGAGCACGCTCGGCCGGCTGGCCGACGCCGAGCAGTTCGCCGACATGATCCTCAAGACCGACGCCGACGGCCGGATCGTCCGCCTCCGCGACGTCGCCCGGATCGAGCTCGGCGCCCAGGGCTACGACCAGACCTGCACCCTCGACGGCCAGCCCTCGGTCGCCCTCTCGATCTACCAGCGCCCCGGCTCGAACGCCCTGGAGACCGCCCGGCTCGTCCGCGAGAAGATGGACGAGCTCAAGGAGCGCTTCCCGCAGGGGCTCGACTACGCCATCGTCTACGACACCACGCCGTTCATCACCGAGTCGGTCAACGAGGTCTTCAAGACCCTGCGCGACGCGGTCATCCTGGTCGCGGTGGTCGTGCTGCTGTTCCTCCAGAACTGGCGGTCGGCGGTCATCCCGCTGGTCGCCGTGCCGGTGGCGATCATCGGCACCTTCGCCGTCATGGCGGCGCTGGGCTTCAGCCTGAACAACCTGACGCTGTTCGGCCTGGTGCTGGCCATCGGCATCGTGGTCGACGACGCGATCGTCGTCGTCGAGGCGGTCGAGCACCACATCGAGCACGGCCTGGCGCCGCGCGAGGCGACGGTCCAGGCGATGGAGGAGGTGTCGGGGCCGGTCATCGCGATCGGGCTGGTGCTGACGGCGGTGTTCGTGCCCTGCGCGTTCATCACGGGGATCATCGGCCAGTTCTTCCGCCAGTTCGCGCTGACGATCGCCGACGTCGACGGTGATCTCGGCGTTCAACTCGCTGACGCTCAGCCCGGCCCTGGCCGCGCTGCTGCTGCGGCCGCGCGACAAGGCGGCGCGCCGAGGCGCTGCCCCGGCCGGCGTACGCCCTGGTCGGGCGGCTGGCTGGGCTACCAGTACCTCGCCCCCTGGGCGGCCCGCCCGCGCTGGCACCTGCCCGCGGCGCTGCCGTCGTGGGCGCTGCCGCTGGCCGGCGCGATCGTCGGGGCGGCGGCCGGGCTGGGTCGCTGGGGCTGCCGCTCAACCGTGCTCCTGGGCTGGTTCTTCCGCGCTGTTCAACGCCGCGCTTCAACTGCTGCGACCGGGCGTCTACACCCGGCTGGTCGGCGGATGCTCCTGCGGGTCAGCGCTGCTCGTGCTGCTCGGTCTACGGCGGCCTGCTCTACCTGACCTACTGCGGCTTCACGCACACGCCGACCGGGTTCATCCCGACGCAGGACAAGGGCTACCTGCTGGTCAACGTCCAGCTGCCCGACTCGACCTCGGTCGAGCAGACCCAGCAGGTGATGAGGCGGATCGAGGAGATCGCGCGCGAAGGTCCCGGGCGTCAGCCACACGGTGGCGATCGCCGGCCAGTCGCTCCTGCTCAACGCCAACGCCCCGAACTTCGGGTCGATGTACGTGATGCTCGACGAGTTCCACCACCGCGACCAGGCCCGGCCTGTCCGGCGACGCGATCGCCGCCCGGCTGCAGCGACGGCTTCCAGGACGAGATCAAGGACGGCCTGATCAACGTCTTCGGCGCCCCGCCGGTCGAGGGCCTGGGGACCGCCGGCGGCTTCAAGATCATGGTCGAGGACCGCGGCGACCTCGGCCTCGACGCGCTCCAGACGGTCACCGAGCAGGTCGTCGCCGACGGCAACGACGACCCCGGCCTGCAAGGGCCTCTTCACCAGCTTCCGGGCCAACACCCCCTGGCTCTTCCTCGACATCGACCGCGAGCAAGGCCAAGACGATGGGCGTGTCGATGGCCGAGGTCTTCAACACGCTCCAGGTCTACCTCGGCTCGCTCTACGTCAACGACTTCAACCGGTTCGGCCGCACCTGGCAGGTCAACGTCCAGGGCGACGCCAACTTCCGCAAGCAGATCGAGGACCTCAAGCAGCTCAAGATCCGCAACGAGCAGCGGCGGCATGGTCCCGCTCGGCGCGCTGGCCGACATCCGCGACGTCAGCGGCCCGGTGATGATCATGCGGTACAACATGTACCCCTCCGCCGCGATCAACGGCAACCCCGGCGCCGGGCGTCAGCTCGGGCCAGGCGATCGACCGGATGGAGCAGGTCGTCCGCCAGCGACCTGCCGCCAGTCGATGCGGTACGAGTGGACCGAGCTGGCGCTGCTCGCAGCTGCAGACCGGCAACACGGCCATGCTCGTCTTCGTCCTGGCGGTGGTGCTGGTCTTCCTGGTCCTGGCGGCGCAGTACGAGAGCTGGTCGCTGCCGCTGGCGGTGATCCTGGTCGTGCCGATGTGCCTGCTCTGCTCGATCGCCGGCGTGCTCGTCGGCGCGGATGGACATCAACATCTTCACGCAGGTCGGCTTCGTCGTGCTGGTCGGCCTGGCGTGCAAGAACGCGATCCTGATCGTCGAGTTCGCCAAGGCCCGCCGCGAGGCCGGGCGTGCCCGCGCTGCCAGGCGACGCTCGAGGCGTGCCAGCTGCGGCTCCGGCCGATCATGATGACGTCGTTCGCGTTCATCCTCGGCGTGGTCCCGCTGGTCCTCTCCGTGGGCGCCGGCGCCGAGATGCGGCGGACGCTGGGCACGGCCGTCTTCAGCGGGATGCTCGGCGTGACGCTCTTCGGCATCTTCCTGACGCCGGTCTTCTACTACGTGATCCAGTGGCTCAACGACCTCCGCACCCGCGGCGCCCGCGATCGCGACGCCGTCGAATTCGGCGGCGACGGCCACGGCGACAAGCCCGTCGGCGACGGCCACGCCAACGGCCTGGCGCACGGCGACGGCGACGGCGTGGGCTACGAGAGCGAATCGCCCGCGGCGACGACCGGCGCCCCGTGAGTGGGACGGCGGGCGTGTCGAGGGCCTCGGGGCGCGGGCGTCGCCCGGCGGTGCGACCCCGGGGGTTGGCCCCGGATTTGCACCCGTGAACCGACAGGGCCGGGCCCCCGGCCGCCCGAGCCGATACCGTCAATCTCCCCCCTGGCGGCAAGCGCGATCCTGATCATCCATGAGAAAGGGGGAGGGGGCGATGGAGTCCGTCAAACGGGTCGAGATCATCACCGGAGCGGCGTCGGAGTTCGCGGAAGTCGAAAAGGTCTTGCGCGAGTTCGGGGTCACGGGTTACGTGGTCCACCACGACGTCATGGGGAGGGGGGATCGGCGGGTCGAGTCGATCGATCCGCTGACGGGCGACACCCAGAACCTCATGATCCAGACGACGTGCTCGCCGGATCGGGTGGACTCCCTCATCGAGGCCCTCCGACCGATCATCCGGCGCTTCGGCGGGGCCTGCATCGTGTACGATGCGGAGTGTCTCATTCATTGAGGGGCAATCCGGGAAGTCGCCCCATTCAGTGACGATCGTCCCCTGGAGCTTCCCGAGGGAGCCCGGGGGGTCCCCTCGGGGGGCGTCAGGCCGCCATCTTGCGACACTCCTGGGCACAGCGGCGGCACGCCTCGGCGCAGTCGCGGCAGGTGCGGACGCAGTGGGCCATCTCGGCGTGGCCGATGCAGGCGTCGCCGCAGTGCTCGCACTCCTGGGCACACGCCACGCACGCCTCGATGCAGCCCTTGAACTTCTCGTGGGCCATGCTGCCCTCCTTCATCGCGGGGTCGGCAGGTCACGATCGGCGACGGTCGCCCGGCCGCGCCGGGCGGACCTCGCGAGCACCCTCGGCCGGCCCACCCCGCCCCGGCCGGGGGTGTGTCCCTCGGGGCCCGAGCAGAGCACCCGCGGCCGGGGCCGTCACCGCGGGCGGGGTGATGCCGGCAGGTTCCTGCCCGATCGTTTCAACCCGGATAGCCTGCTCGGCCGATACAACCAGGGGGGCCCGCCGGGCCGTTGCGGGCCCGTCGCGCCGACGGTGCGCGGCGCGGCGACCCTCCCGGGGAGGACGGCGATGTCGCGACGGTGGCCCTCTCGATCCCTGGCGGCGATCCTGCTCGCCGCGGGCGGGTGCGCGCTGCCGCCGCCGGGGCCGGAGTACGCCGAGGTCGCGCGAAATGTCCACCGCGCCATGCACCGGCCCCCGGAGACGATCCACCCCGACGGGCCCGAGTCCGTCGCGCTCGACCCCGCCCCGACCCCGCCCGAGATGACCGGGCCGCACCCGGTCGACGACTACATCCGCCGCGCCCTGGACGAGAACCGGATGGTCCAGGCGGCGAGGGCCAACGTCGCGGCGATGAGGGCCCGCATCCCGCAGGTCACGGCGCTGGAGGACCCGGTCGTCTCGAACACGATCTACCCGATCCCGAGCGTCGCGCCGCAGTACTCTTTGATGGGCTACAACCCGTACAACCTGATGCTCGCGCAGCAGTTCCCCTGGTTCGGCACGCTCCGCCTGCGGGGCGAGGCGGCCGCGCAGGACGTCAAGGTCGCCCTGGCCGAGCTGTGCCGCCGCCGAGCTCGACGCCGTGGCCGCCGTCAAGAGGGCGTATTACGACCTCTACTTCAACGAGCAGGCCGAGGCGATCCTGCGGGAGAACCGGCGGCTGGCGTCCGACTTCGTCGAGATCGCCAAGAGGCGGTACGCGACGGGCAGCACCGTGCAGCAGGACGTGCTCCGCGCCGAGGTGGCCGTGGCCGACCTCGACCGCGAGCTGGTGCGGGTCCGGCAGGGGCTGGCCACCGCGCGGGCCGACCTGGCGCAGCAGCTCCACGTCAGCCCCGAGGCCGACCTGCGGACCGTGCCCGCCGTGCCGATCGCGGGCGTGCCGGCGGAGGTCGATCGGCTCTACCGGCTCGCCGTCGCCGCGCGGCCCGAGCTGCGCGGGCGCTTGGCCGCCATCGCCCGCGACGAGAGGGCCGTCGAGCTGGCGAGGAAGCGCTACTACCCCAACGTCACGCTCGGCCTGTCGTACATGGACATGGAGAAGACCAACGCCCAGGCCCCCAGGACGGCGGGCGGGTTCCCCAACGTCGGGCTGTTCGTCGGCTTCAACCTGCCGGTCTACCGCGAGAAGCTCGCCGCCGGGGTCCGCGAGGCCGAGTCCCGCGCCGTGGCCGACGCCAAGCTCTACGACGCCGAGCGCGACGGCACCTACCGCGAGGTCAAGGACCTGATGACCCAGGCCAAGGCCCAGCGCGACATCATCGAGCTGTTCCGCGCCAGCATCCTGCCCAAGAGCGTCCAGGCGCTGGAGGCCTCGACCAGCGACTACCAGACCGGCGGCGTCGACTACGTGACCTTGATCACCGCCTGGCGCGAGGTGCTCCAGATCGAGCTCCAGGTGGCGCAGGTCGAGGCCGAGCTCGGCAAGGCGCTGGCGTCCCTGGAGCGGGCCGTCGGGGTCCAGCTCAACGAGCACCCGCCCGCCCCGTCGCCCGCGGCCGTCCCCCCGCCCCCGGGCGCCCCGGCCCGTTCCGCCCGGCCGACCGGGCGAAGGCTCACGGCATCGACATCGACGACGATCCGGCGAGGCCCGGCGGCACGCGGAACGGGTAGCCGAAGCCCGGCCCCGAGGGCCTCGGGCGCATCGCGGCCGATCGCGACATCGGCATGCCGAGCAGGCCCCCCTCGTAGCCGAAGGGCACGAGCCCGCGCGGGACCGATCGCGACCCCATGCCCATGCCGCCCCGCGACGGCGCGCCCATGCCGGAGAGCGAGGCGCCCCCGATCGGCGTCGTGGCCATCATGACCCCTCCGATCGGGGTCTGCGGCAGTCGCCTGGGGATCGCCTCGACGCCGATCCCGCCCCCGCGATAGGGGACGAATCCGCCGGCCCTCCCGTTGGCGGGCATGTAGCCCCCGCCGCCACTGCTGTAGTACGAGGTGATGGCCGCCGCCCCGTACCCGCCGAGCGACCGCCCGCCGCCAGGCATCGCCATCTGCCCCCGCGAAGAGGGGATGGCGACCACCAGCACCCACGCGATCGTCAGGACCGTGCGCATGGAGACCCCCCTCATCTTCGGGCCCTCGTCGAGTGGGCACCGCCTATCCAACAAGCCTACACGATCGGTCCCCACGAGGCGGCGGCGTTGCGGAGGCGGTCGGCGACGTCCTGGTCGTCGGGGGGCCCGTCGGGCAGGGCGACGGAGAGGACGGCGACGACGACGCCGCGGCCGTCGCACACCGGGACGGCCACCGACCGCGACGCGCCGAAGGCGCGGAGCCAGAGGCCCGAGCCGGAGTCGTCGGGCAGGTCGGCCGCGCGCGAGACGGCGGGCACGCCCGCGGTCGCGGCGCGGACGATCCCCAGGCCCTCCCGGTCGAGCGGGACCGTGCGGGTCGCCTCGGCGAAGGCGCGGGCGACCTCGGCGGGAAGCCCCGGCCCCGCGACGAACGCGAGTTGTTCCAGGCGGTCGCCGACGACCCGCCACACCCCGGCCGCCCGCGCGCCGAGGTCGCGCAGCACGGCGGCGACCCGGTCGTCCGTCGTCGGGCGGTCGCTCACGGCTCGATCTTGAGCATCTCGACGTCGAAGACGAGCGTGGCGTTGGGGCCGATGGCGCCCCCGCGCCCCGCGAGCCGTAGGCCTCCTCGGGGGGGATCGTCAGCTTCCTCCGGCCGCCGACCTGCATCCCCTCCAGGCCGACGTCCCAGCCGCGGATGACGCGGCCCTGGCCCAGCGGGAAGGCGAAGGGCTGGTTGCGGTCGCGCGAGCTGTCGAACTTGGTGCCGTTGGTCAGCGTGCCCGTGTAGTGGACCGTCACGCGGTCGCCCGCCTTGGCCGCGGGCCCGGTGCCGGCCTTCAGGTCCTCGATCTGCGTCTTGAAGTCGGCCATCGGCGTGCCTTTCCGCGCCGGTCGCGTGGCAGTCATAGGGTAGGGAGGCCGCCGGGGCTGTCCCCGGTGTCCCGGAGGTGCCGGAGCGGATATGTTAACCCCGCGGCCGCGCCCCGACAACCGGGGCCCCGGTCGCACGGCCCCCCGACGCGGGCCCCACAGCCAGGAGCGACCCATGACCGCGAAGACGAAGGTGACGGTGACCGAGCGCGATGGCCGCTATTTCGCCTCGACCGGATCGGCCTGGGAGCCGGTCGTCGGATACTCCCGCGCCGTGCGGGCCGGCGAGCGGATCTACGTCACGGGGACCGTCGGCGTCGAGCCCGACGGCACCTACGCCCCCGACGCCCGGGGGCAGGCGCGCCGCGCGCTGACGATCATCGCCGCCGCGATCGAGGCGCTCGGCGGCCGGATGACCGACGTCGTCCGGACGCGGATCTACGTGACCGACGTCGCCACCTGGCGCGAGGTGGGCGAGGCGCACGCCGAGGCGTTCAGCCCGATCCGCCCGGCCACCACGCTCGTCCAGGTCGCCCGCCTGATCGACGACAAGGCGCGGGTCGAGATCGAGGCCGACGCCATCCTCACCAGCGGCGAGACCGATTTCATGTGAGGCGAGGCGAGGCGAGGTGAGGCGATCCGGGCGGGCCGTCACGGCTTGCGGAGCGCCTCGGGCGCCGGCCGCCCGGCCAGGTGGTAGACGTAGGCCGTCACGGCGCGGATCTGACGGGGGCGGAGCACCCCCTCCCAGCCCGGCATCGCCGTGTCGCGCACCCCGCGCGCGACGACCGCCGCGACCTGGTCGGGGCGGTCGCCGTGCTTCCAGACGGCATCGGACAGGTCGCCCACCGGCGGCCCCGCCAGCCCCCTGGCGATCGGCCCGTCGCCGCGGCCCGCCTCGCCGTGGCAGCTCACGCACCGCGACAGGTAGACCTCCCTCCCCTCGACCAGCAGCGGGTCGCCCGCGATCGCCGCGGGGGGCGGCCCCGCCCCCCGGCGGAACACGCCGATCGCCGCCGCCGCCCCCGCCAAAAGCGCCAGCATCCCGAGGAAGATCCGCCGCGACGCGACCGGGTCGATCCCGAGCGGCGCCCCCGCCGGCTCGTCGGTGCCCACGATGTCCCCTCCGTCCCGGGCCCGTGCGGAGTGGGGAGTGGGGAGTTAATCTTTGCTCCCCACTCCCCAATGAAGACCCTACGGGCCGACCATCAGGAGCCTCGCGAAGCCGCACCAGCCGAGCAGGCCGCAGAAGATCGGCGTGCTGAACAGCAGGCTGACGATCGCCAGGGACCTCCGACCTCCGGTCGCTCCGCTTGCCCACCAGGACCAGCACGCCCGCCGTCACCGCGAGCAGGCCGCAGAGCACCGCCCCGATCAGGTTGAGGTAGACCCCATCCCGCACCATCGGGATCTGCGTCAGCGCCCACGCGGCGACGTTCCCGGCCACGCTCAGGAGCGCCATCGGGCTGATCGTCGTGCGACCGGCCTCCCGAGTCGGCATCGCGGGCCCCCCGGACCCCCTCGTCGTTCTCAAACCCAAGCTCGCGTATTCGCTACCTCGAAATCCGCACCACCCCCCCGACAACCCCCGGCACCGCCCCCGAAAAAAATCAGGATTGGCGCTTGACCGCCCCGGATCGATCACTACGATAAAACCAGATCTAAAAAACCAAATCTCGCGGCGAGGCACGGGAGAAGGGAGCCGATCGCGATGGCCCGACCACCGGCGCAGGGAGCTGACGGGGCGCGAGCTCGAGGTGATGCACCAGTTCTGGGCGCGGGGCGAGGCGACGGTCGCCGAGGTCCGCGACGCTCTGGCCGGCGCGGGGCTGGACCGGGCGTACACCACCGTCGCGACCCTGGTCCGCATCCTGACGGAGAAGGGGTTCCTGGAGCAGACCAACGACGCCCGGCCGTTCCGATACCGACCGTCGCGGTCTTACGAGGAGGTCTCGGGGCGCCTGCTCGGCGAGGTGCTCGACCGGGTCTTCCGCGGCTCTCGCGAGCAAATGCTCGTCCGCCTGATGGGGAGCCAACGCCTGACCCCCGAGGAGAGGGCCGTGCTGGAGGCGATCTTGCGGGAGGACGACCGATGAACGGGCTCGGCGCGGTGCTGGTCGGCGCGGTCGCCCGCGGCACGGTGGTCGCGGCGCTGGGGGTGGCTTTGGTCGTGGCGGTCAGGCGACGAGGGCCCGCGGCCGGCTCCCTGGTCGCGGCGACGACGCTGATGGTCTTGGTCGTCGTCTCGGGCCTGGCGCCGGTCCCCGGGGCCCGGTGGTGGACCGTGGGGACCATCTGGGCGGAGGCCGGCGCGATGACCCCCGAATCGAACCCGACGGGCGAGGCGCCTCCCCGCCCCGCCGCGGCGCCCGGCCCCGTCGTCGCGAGGCCCGCCCCGATCGCCGGGGCGGACCCCTGGCTGGTCGAGTTCGCCCGCGCTCGGCCGGGAGTTGCGGAGGCCCGTCGGGGACGTCGGCGACGATCGCCGCCCGTCCTGGCTCGACCGGGCCGCGGTGGCCCTGCTGGCGGGGATGGCAATCGGGCTGGCCCGCCTGCTCCTGGGGCTCGCGGCGGTACGCGCCCTGCGTCGTCGAGCGAGGCCGATCGCCGACCCGGCGCTGCTCGATGAGTTGGACCGCCTCCGCGACGCGATGGGGTGCGCCGCGGCCGGTCGCGGCGCTCGAATCGGACGAGGTCGCGACCCCGGCGACGCTCGGCTGGCGACGGCCGGCGGTGCTGTTGCCGCCCTCATGGCAATCGTGGGACGATGGGGAGCGGCGGGCCGTCCTGGCGCACGAGATGGCGCACGTCTGCCGGGCCGACTACCCGATCGGGCTGGCGGCGCAGCTCAGCCTGGCGATGCACTTCTACCACCCCCTGGCGCACTGGCTGGCGTCTCGGCTGCGTCTCCAGCAGGAGCTCGCCGCCGACGCCTGGGGGGCCGTCCTGTCGGGGGGCCATCGCCCCTATCTGACGGCCCTGGCGCGGATGGCATTGCGCCAGGACGACCGCCCCGACCCGTGGCCCGCGCGGGCCTTCCTGTCGAACCGAGGGACATTTCTCAGGAGGATCGAAATGTTCCGCGACTCGAATCGAATCCGCCACGCCTCTCCGTCGCGACGGGCGCGGGCCCTGACGATCGCCGCTCTGGCGATCGTCGGCCTGCTCGTCTCCGGCTTCCGGGGGCCCGAGGCCCCGTCGCCGGCCCGGGCCCAGGAGAAGGCCCAGGGCAGCCCCAGGCCGGCCCGCGGCGATTATGACCTCTCCTACGTGCCGCGCGACGCGGTCCTGCTGGTTGCCGTGCGGCCGGCCGAGCTCCTCGGCCTGCCCGGCTTCCGGCCGCTGGCCGAGGAGCTCGCCAAGGAGGAGTTATCGGAGTTGGGTGTCCCGCCCGATCGGATCGAGCAGGCCATCCTCTTCTGGATCAAGGACGGGGCACGGCCGGTGCCGGGCCATCAGCCCAAGGGGCTGCCGTCCGTCGGGGATTCCTCGGGGATGGTCTGGCGGGTCACGAAGCCCGAGGACATGAAATTGGTGGATGGGATGATCGTCAACGACCCCGTGGAGGTGCCGTTCGAAGGCCGGGTGTATGTCCGCTCCAAAGCGGGCCCGACGGAGGCTCGTATTTCCATCCCGACGCCCAGACGATCGTCGTGGCGCAGGAGGAGGCGCTGAAGGCCCTGATCAAGGCCGGGCCGGACCCGAAGCCCGAGCACGCCTGGGACCCGGCGTGGAAGGAGGAGGTGCGACGGGGCCAGGTCGCGGTCGCCTGCGACATGGCCTGGCTCCGCGGCCTGATCGAGTCGATTGGCCCCGATCCGAGCCCGTTCGACATCGTCTCGCCCATCTGGGAGAAGACTCGATCGTTCGCGCTCGGCGTCGGCCTGGACGGGGGCCTGAAGGTGGACGCGGTGGCGACCTGCGCCTCGGCGGACGACGCGCCGCCAGGTCGGCGAGACATCACGGGCGGCGTTGACCCTCGCGCGGAACCTGGCGAAGGCAACGCGCCGGCAGGCCGCAAACGGCCACAAGCCCACGGTGCGGGGGGTCATGGTTCTCGACCTGATCGACCCGCTCCTAGAAGCGGCGCGGGTCGAGGTCCGCGACGACGGCGACCGCAGCGCGGTGCGGTTCTCCTCGGCGACCGACGTCAAGCCGGCCGAGGTGATCAAGGCCTTCCTGCCGGCCGCCCAGGCGTCCCGCGAGGCGGCCCGCCGCGCCCAGAGCGTCGACAACATGAAGATGGTCGGGCTGGCGTTCCACAATTACAGGAGGGCCCACGGGGACCGCTTCCCCCCCGCCGTCCTGTACGGGTCCGACGGCAAGACGCCGCATAGCTGGCGGGTCGCGCTGCTGCCCTACATCGGCCGGCAAGAGCTTTTCAACCAGTACAACTTCAACGAGCCCTGGGACGGCCCCAACAACCACAAGCTGCTCGACAAGATCCCTTCGATCTACCGCGCCCGGGCGCCCCGGGCGATCCGACCCACGCCACCTACTTCGCGCCGCCCGGCCCCGACACGATCCTCGGGACCAAGGACGGGGCCTGGCTCCTCGACATCCTAGATGGGACCATGAACACGATCCTGGTCGTCGAGGCGGTCCGATACATCCCCTGGACCAAGCCCGAGGACATCTCCATTGAAATCAATGGGCCACTCCCCGAGGAGCCGCTCCCCAAGTTCGGCGGGATCTTCGCCGGAGGCTTCAACGCGCTCTTCGGGGACGGCTCGGTCAAGTTCTTCAAGGACTCGATCAAGCCGGAAACCCTCAAGGCCCTGCTCACCAAGGCGGGCGGCGAGGTGATCGATCCCACCGATTTCTGAGGCTCCGCCCTCGCCGGAGCCTCCCGACCCAGGGCCCATCTCCCAA
Organism: uncultured Planctomycetaceae bacterium; assembly: GCA_963708145.1. Taxonomy (GTDB): domain Bacteria; phylum Planctomycetota; class Planctomycetia; order Isosphaerales; family Isosphaeraceae. The sequence goes on from OY970189.1 coordinate 4,459,170, forward strand.
CCCTGCGAACCGATCCCCGCCCGGCCGCGTACTGACATCGGACATCGTCAACGCGCGGCCGGCCGTCCCCGGTCGGTCGCGATCCCGATCCCAACGGGCTTCGGGGCCCTCGCGCCGCGTCGTTCCATTGTCACTTTTTGTTGAATCCTCGGAACGAAACGGCCCCCGCACCCCGGCGCCAGCCGACCCGACCGTTCGTCTTCAAATTATTGTGACGATCGCACTTAGGGCATACAAACCCGGGGTGGAGAGGGTCCGCGACGTGCGCGTTTCCCGAAACAAAGCGAATTTGCCGGCGTCCGAGTGTCACCGGCGATGCCCCGGGGCGCACCGGCCCGGGGGGGGTGATGGCCAGGATCGGACGGTCGCGCGCGTCGGGGCCTGGCGGCGAGTCCGCCGCGATGACACCGGATGGGCCGGGTCCGGCGGGCATCGGAGGGTTGTCAAACCGATCTTCCTGCGCAAAGAATGGTTGATGTTGGGCGGTACGCCCCTTGCGGACCGACGGACCGGCCGACGATGCGACCGCCCCCGGTGCGGCCCCCGCCCGCATCGGCGCCTCGGCCCCGGCCCGCGAGGTGCCCGATGACCGCCAGAGACACCATGTCGATGCCCGGCCAGACGGCGAACGGCCTGCCGCCGAGGGTCGGCGACCAGCCGGTGCGGGGGCATCGCCTGGTCCGGCGCCGGGGCCGGGGGGGCTTCGCCGAGGTCTGGGAGGCCGAGGCGCCGGGCGGGTTCCGCGTCGCCTTGAAGTTCGTCCGGCTGTCGTCGCCGCTCCGCGCCGCCGAGCTGCGGGCGGTGGAGGTCGTCCGCGAGATCCGCCATCCCAACCTGCTCGCCTCGTTCGGGTCGTGGCTGATCGATGACCTGCTGATCGTCGGCATGGAGCTGGCCGACCGCTCGCTCTGGGACCGCTTCCTGGAGGCCAACGCCGAGGGGCTGCGCGGCATCCCCCGCGACGAGCTGCTCGGCTACCTGGCCGGCGCCGCGGCGGGGATCGACCACCTCAACGGTTATCGCCACGAGGTCGACGGGAGGCACGGGGTCGGCATCCAGCACCGCGACCTGAAGCCGCAGAACATCCTGCTGTTCGGCGGCGGCGCCAAGGTGGGCGACTTCGGCCTGGCGCGGATCATGGACCGGAGCGTCGCGACGCACACCGCCGCCTGGACCTTCTCGTATGCCGCCCCCGAGTTCTTCGGCGGGCACACGTCGCGGCACTCCGACCAGTACGGCCTGGCGGTCTCCTACTGCCAGCTCCGCGGCGGCCACCTGCCGTATGACGGCTGCGCGGCGGCGGTGACGGCCGGGCACCTGTTCGGCACCCCCGACCTCGACGCCTTGCCCGGCCCCGAGCGGCCGGTCGTCGCCCGCGCCCTGTCGAAGAGGCCCGAGGGGCGCTGGCCCGACTGCCGCGCGTTCATCGAGGCCCTCCGCGCGATCGCCGCCGACACCCCCGAGGCCCTCGCCCTGGCCGACTTCGGCCATCCCCTCGCGGGGTCGTCGTCCTCGTCCGAATTCCCGACCAACCGCCTCGCCGACGACCGGACGCCCCCGGTCGCCTCGTCGTCGTCCTGGTCGTGCGAGGCGGTCGCGTCCGGGTCGTCGTGGGAGATCCTCGCGGACGACGTCTCGGCGACCTCGGCGTTCGGCCTGGCCGGCTTCGCCTCGCTCGCGCCCTCGGCCCGGACGACGAGGATGGGGATGAGGATGACGCCGGCCCCTCGCCGCCGTCGGCGGCCGCCGCGACCGACTCGACCCTCGTCGACGTGTCGGCCCAGGACGAGGGATCGTCCGCCTCTCCCCCCGCGACGAGGGGGGAAGGGGTAATCCACCCTTCATCCGCTCCGGGTGTCCGGGGCCCGTCCTCGGGCCCCGGCGCGACCGCCCCCGGACCGGGGTCCGCCAACGGACCCCAGCCACTCGGAATCCGCTTCCGGGATGGGGCCGAGGTGGGAACGGCCGCGGCCTTCAACGCCGGTATTGCCGTCCACTCCGAGCGTCGGGCGCGTCTCGTCGTGATCGCGGTCGCCGCGCTGACGGCGGCCCTCCTCGTCCTGCCGCTCCCCGTCCCCCTCGCGCCGGCCCCCGCCCCTCGCCGCGTCGCGCTGCGGCCCCCGATGATCGACGGGCCCGCACCCGCGACCGTGACCGTCGCGGCGGACGACCTCGCCCCCGATCGGGAGCCGATCCCGGCCCTCACGCGCGAGACTGTCGCGGCGATCGACCCCGTCCCCGACCCGCGGCCGGTCCCCGGGCCCGCGGCCGAGGCGCCCCCGCCGGCCGTCGTCATGCCCGACGGCCCGGAGGCGTTCGCGGCGATCCCCGCGCCGGCGGCCGTCGCGGACGAGACGGCCCCGCCCCTGGTCGGGCCGGAAGCGGCGGTCGCCGACGAGGCCGGGACGGGGCTCGACCTCGTCCTGCCCGACGAGGTGGACGTCCGCGCGGGGGGCCGGGCGCGGCTGCGGGTCCTCGTCCGGAGGCGCGGGGACGCCCCGGGCCCGGTGGCGGTCCAGTTCACCGGGATGCCCCGCGACGTGGCGCTGGAGTGCCCGACGATCCCCGACGACACCTCCGCCGTCGAGGCGGTCGTGACGGCCGCCCCCGGGGCCGTCGCGGAGGTGGCGCGCGTCCGCGCGGTCGCCACGCGAGGGCCCGATCGCGCCGAGGCCGGCCTCCGGCTCAAGGTCGGGCCCGACCCGGGTCAGGCCGCCTTCGAGAGCGGCCGTCGCCACCTGGCGCTGAAGGCGTATCGCCGCGCGATCGCCGACTTCTCCGAGGTGATCCGGCTCGACCCGAAGCACCCCCGCGGCCACCTCTGGCGGGCCCTGGCGGCGACCCTCGATGGCCGCCTCGCCGAGGCCCTGGCCGACTACACCGAGGCGATCCGCCTCCGACCCGACGACGCCCTGGCCTTCGCGGCCCGCGCCCGCGCCCATCACGACCTGGGCAACTACGCGGAGGCGCTGGCCGACTACACCGAGGCGATCCGCCTGCGACCCGGCGACGCCTCGGCCCTCCATCGCCGCGGGCTGGTCCGCTACCACGCGGGCGACTACGCCGGCGCGGTCGCCGACTTCACCGAGGTGATCCGGCTCGACCCCAAGCACGCCGCCTCGTACCGCTACCGCGGCGACGCCTTCGCCCGCCTCGGCCGCGGCGATCGCGGCGAGGCCGACCACCGCATCGCCGACCGCCTCGCGGGCACCACCAGGCGCCCCTCGCAAGCCGCCCGCGATCGGTCGAAGCCCATCCCCCCGGGCGCTCCGACGGCGAGAGGCCCGGCGCCGGGACATTGACCGCCTCGGGCCGCAGGAAGGCGCAAGCAGGGGTGTAACCTCGGATTGATGTGGGATCGTTCGGCCTGCCAAACGCTCAATCGGCCGCGACGAGCCGGGCTAACCCGGCGCTTTCTGACAACCATAAATATTGCAACGGCGCGATATGCGGTTTTGATTGTCGGTTTTTGATACGATGATTAAGGAGTTACGTCGAGCGGGATGTGTGGCGGGTAGAGTAGATAACAAATCCTACGGAACACCGCGATGCAGGGCCCCTCCCCGACACAACGCCGGTGTTATCGTATCCCGGTTCACCTGAGCGTGCGGGCGCTGATGGTGCTCGTCCTCATCCTGGGCGGCGGGCTCGGGTGGGTCGTCCACCGCGCCCGTGTCCAGCGCGACGCAGTCGCGGCGATCGAAAGGGCGGGCGGCTCCGTCTCTTACTTCTGGAATTGGGACGCCCCCAACACCGCCCGCGGGAGGGCCATCCCGCCCTGGCTGAGACCCCTCGTCAATACGCTCGGCCCCGATTACTTCGCTGGCGTCGACGACGTCCGGCCCTCGGACCAGCTCGACGACGCGCTCATGGCCCATGTCGGGCGTCTCCATGGCCTCAGGACGCTGCAAATCTTCGGGGGCCGCTCGTTGACCGACACCGGGCTGGTCCACCTGAAGGGCCTCAAGCGGCTCGAAATGCTGAGCATCTACTACTCGTCGGTCCGGGGCCCGGCCTGGCTCATCTCGAAGGATTGAGCCGGCTCAAAGTCTTGGACCTGGCGTCGATCCCCGTCGATGACGAAAGCCTCTCCCATCTCGCGGGCTTGACCGCGCTCGAAGATCTTAAATTCGACGGCCGGCGGGTCACGGATGCCGGAATGGCCCACCTCCGGGGCCTCACACGCCTCCGGAGTTTGTGGATCAACTCCGGTCCCATCACCGCCGCGGGCCTCGTCCACCTCCGGGGCATGAGGCATCTCGGGATTCTGAAGCTCAATAGGACTCGGGTGGATAGCCTGAAGCCATTAGAGAGTCTGACCGGGATCTACCAATTGTTCCTGAATTCCAGCCGGATCGACGACGCCGGGCTCGCCTCGGTCGCAGGATTTCGGGATTTACGGTGGCTCGAACTGCGAGGGACGCGCGTCACGGACGTCGGGGCGTCTCACGTCGCAAACCTGATGCGGCTGACCCGAGTGGACCTGAGCAAGACGGCGATCACGGACGCGGGCCTTGTCCACCTGAGCGGGCTCTCGGCACTCGAAAATCTCGGACCTATCCGATACGCATGTCACGGACGACGGCCTGAAGTCCCTGGCCGAGTTGAAGGGTCTCAACGGCCTGACCGTCAAGGGAACCGAAGTGACCGCAGTCGGGGCTGCGGCATATCGGAAGGCCCGATCCAAGGGTTGGATCCAACGCTGAGTTGAAACCGGAGAGTGTATCCAAACTGAAATACTTCGAGTACGAACGGCTGTTGATAGATGGCTGCCCTCACGGCTCGTGTTAGGCGGCTTCCAGCACCTTTCTCTTACCGTCCCGTCAGACGACACCGATCCGAGGTCACGACCATGCGCCGGGTGATGTTGATGCCGGTCGGGCTGGTGCTGGTCGCGGCCCTCTCCGCCGCGGTGGGCGAGCCGGACGAGAAGGCCAAGGAGGCCGCGCGGGTCAAGGCGATCGCGGCGAGGATGGTCGTCGACCCGTCGTACAAGCCCGAGGTCGGCGACACGGCGGCGCTCGTCTCGACGGTCCCGGGGCCGGGCAGCAAGCCGGCGCCAACCGTCTGCGGCGCGTCGGCGGTCGATTACTGCGAGTACCTGAAGTACGCCTGGTTCGTCGAGCGCGAGGCGGTCGAGGCGATCAAGAGGCGCGAGGTCCAGAAGCTCAAGGACGCCGGCCGGATCGTCGAGCTCGGCTACGGCACCGAGGTCCTCGTCGCCGAGGCCGCGGCCAGCGTGACGGTCAACGACAAGCCGCCCAGGACGCTCAAGATCTTCGAGGTCCGCCCGGTCGACGGCCCGCACCGCGACAAGGCCCTCTACGTCACCGAGCCGCACGTCGCCCGCCTGATCCCCGCCCCGTCGCCGTCGGCCGACGCGCGCCGCCACGCTGCTCCGCTCGGCGCAGAACCTCGAGAAAGCGGGCAAGGCCGCCGGCGCCTCCGCGATGTACCGCCAGGTCGTCAAGGACTTCCCCGGCACGCCCCCGGCGCGGTCGGCGGCCGAGCGGCTCAAGGCGCTGGGAGGCCGATGAGGGGGCGGATCGGCGGCCATCCGCCCGATCCGATCCGCCCCCCTCCGCGGCCCATGCCGGGATTGAGCGCGCTAGTCGCAGGGATGCCAGCCGATGGCCGTCGCGTGAGGCCGGTGCATCTCGGCGGGCGAGGGGCCCTCGGGGCCGGCGCCGTGGTCGTCGTGGGGCCGATGGGCGAGGTCCCAGAAGCTCGGGAAGCCGTCGGTGTCGGTCCGCTCCACGACGTTGATCAGCAGCGTGACCGTCGCCAATTCATGCGGCTCGATCGACATCGCGAGCCGGGGGACGCCGTCGGCATGCGTCTCGATCTGGTGCGGCTTGAAGCCGAGCAGGGCGAGCCAGGTCCAGGGCGCGGGTCAGGGTCTCGGCGTGCGCGAAATGATGCGTGATGTACACGGGATTCGACCTCCGGGACGAAGGAAGGTGGCGGGGATCGACTCGTCTCGTTCGGGGGGAGGGGGACGGCTCCGTCCCGCGATCGGGCGGAGGCGGCCCGTCTCGGCGGGGGCGCCCCGACGGGGCCTCGCGCGCCGCGACCTCCCGGCGCCGGGCCACGAGGGCCCGTCGACCCGGGCGCGGCGATCAGGGATCGGCCTTCGAGTCGGGGCGGGGACGGCGCGACGGTGACACGCCGCGCGGGAGGGGCCCGCTCAACAGCGGAGGGGGATGGCGCGGCAGGACGATCGGGGCCGGGCGTGATCCGACGGGGCGACCGGGGGGCGGACCTCCCGCCCGAAGAGCACCGACCCGAAGCAGGGGGGCAGGGGGGCGTCGAGCGAGCCGTCCTCGGACGAGTCCTCCTCGTCGTCGAGCGAGGCGACGAGGCCGGGGCGGCCCGGGTCGTCCGGCGAGGGGAGGTCCGTCGTCCTCCGGACCGCCGCCGGGGCGCCGTGCCCCCCGGGGTGAGGGGCCGCGACGGGGTCGAGGGATCGACCCGGCCCCTCGGTTGGGAGGAGGGGGAGCAGCCAGAGGATCAGGAGCGAGACGTTCGGCATGGTCGGGCCGTCCGGACCCCCATCGCGCGAGCCGCCGGCCGGCGGGTCGCGCTCTTTCCATTATACCGGCCCGTCAACCCGACACCGCCGGCCCGTGGATTGTAGAGCATTCGCGGTGATCTGCAAACCCCATCCTCCCGGCCGGCCCGGGCGACTTTTTATCCTTGGCAAGTCCCCCCGGAGTTGGCAAACTCTGGGGGAAGTGACCACACCAGGAGGAAGCCCGAGGTCCGCACGCATGGAGAAGTACGTCATCAAGCTCTACGTCACGGGGCAGACGCCCCGGGCGCAGCAGGCGATCGATAACCTGCGCCGGATCTGCGAGCAGGAGCTCGGCGGGCGCTACGACCTGGCCGTCATCGACGTCCTCCAGCGGCCCCAGCTGGCCGAGGACGAGAAGATCCTGGCCACGCCGACGGTGGTCAAGGAGCTGCCGATCCCGATCCGGAGGATCATCGGCGACCTGTCGGACTCCGAGCGGGTGCTGCTCGGCCTCGACCTCCGCCCCGCGCCGGAGGCCGACGGGCGGGGAGGGGCGCGATGACGACGGCCGCGACGACGACGGCCCGCCCCGAGGCGGGGATCGCCAAGCTCCGCACCGAGATCGAGGGGTTCGACCTGATCGCCGACGGCGGCCTGCCGAGGGGGCGCGCCACGCTCCTGTCGGGCACCGCCGGCAGCGCCAAGACGGTCTTCGCCGCGCAGTTCCTGGCCGCGGGCATCGCCCGGGCGGGCGAGCCGGGCGTCTTCATCACCTTCGAGGAGACGCCCGACGACATCCGCCGCAACATGGCCGGGTTCGGCTGGGACATCCCGGCGTGGGAGGCGCAGGGCCGGTGGGCCTTCGTCGACGCCTCGCCCGAGCCGGGCGAGCCGCACGTCGAGGCGGGCGGCTACGACCTCGGCGCCCTGCTGGCCCGCATCGAGCACGCCGTCCGCAAGGTCTCGGCGCGGCGCGTCGTGCTCGACTCGCTCGGCGGCGTCTTCGCGCAGCTCGGGGACGACGCGACCGTCCGCCGCGAGCTGTTCCGGATCGCCCGCGGCCTGCGGAGGATGGGCGTCACGGCGATCATCACGGCCGAGCGCGTCGACGAGCACGGGGCGGTCTCGCGGTACGGCGTCGAGGAGTTCGTCTCCGACAACGTGGTCATCCTCCGCAACACGCTCCAGGACGAGGTCCGCCGCCGCACGGTCGAGATCCTCAAGTTCCGCGGCACCGGCCACCAGAAGGGGGAGTGGCCGTTCACGATCGTGCCGGGGCGGGGGATCGTCGTGATCCCGCTGTCGGCCTTGGAGCTGAAGCAGAAGTCGTCGGACCGCCGGATCAGCTCGGGCAGCGCCGAGCTCGACGCGATGTGCGGCGGCGGCTTCTTCCGCGACTCGATCATCCTGCTGTCGGGGCCGACGGGGACCGGCAAGACGCTGATCACCACCGAGTTCATCGCCGCGGGCGACGCGGCCGGCGAGCGCTGCCTGCTGTTCGCCTTCGAGGAGAGCCGCGAGCAGCTCTTCCGCAACGCGATCGGCTGGGGGGTCGACTTCGCGCGGATGGAGGCCCAGGGGAAATTGAAGGTCGTCTGCAACTACCCCGAGGCCGCGGCGCTGGAGGACCACCTGATCGGCATGAAGCGGGCGATCGAGGACTTCCGGCCCGACCGCGTGGCCGTCGACAGCCTCTCGGCGCTGGAGCGGGTGGCGCCGGTCAAGAGCTTCCGCGAGTTCGTCATCGGCCTGGGGTCGTTCGTCAAGCACCAGGAGGTCCCGGGGCTGTTCACGGCGACCACGTCGTCGCTGCTGGGGGGCACGTCGATCACCGAGACGCACATCTCGACGACGACCGACTCGATCATCCTGCTGCGGTACGTCGAGATGCACGGCGAGATGAGGCGCGGGCTGACGGTCCTGAAGATGCGCGGGTCGCCGCACGACAAGGAGATCCGCGAGTTCACCATCGACGGCCGCGGGCTGCACGTCGGCGAGCCGTTCCGCGAGGTCGCCGGCATCCTCGCCGGCCAGTTCGTGCACGTGCCGACCGAGGGCCTGAAGCTCCGCGACGACTCCCAGCCGGGGATGGAACCCCCGGACAGCTCTTCAACAGGACGTGGCGATGTCCCGCTCTCCTGATCGGCCGTGGCGGGCGGCCGGCCGCCTCCGGCCCGGCTGGCAGTCCGACGAGCCGCGGTTCCGCACGCTGATCGAGGCCGCCAGCGACGGCGTGCTCGTCGTCCGCGGCGACGGCGCGATCGGCTTCGCCAACCCCGCGGCCTGCGCCCTGCTCGGCCGGAGGGCCGACGAGCTGGTCGGGCGCCCCTTCGGCGTCCCGGTCGTGCCCGGCGAGCCGACCGAGGTCGACGTCCTCCGCGACGACGGCGAGGTCCGCGTCGCCGAGATGCGCGCCGCGGCGACCTCGTGGCAGGGGGAGCCGGCCCACCTGGCGACCTTGCGCGACGTGACCGAAAGGAGGCGCGCCGAGGAGGCCGCCCGCGAGGCCCTGGCGACCCTCCGCAGCTTCTACGACGGCGCCCCGATGATGATGGGGGTCGTCGAGATCGCCGGCGACGAGATCGTCCACGTCTCGTCGAACGCGGCGACCGCCCGGTTCCTCGGCCTCCTTCCCGGCGAGATCGACCGTCAGCCCGCCGACCGCCTCGGCATCCCGCGGGCGACCCTCGACCTGTGGCTCGCCCGCTACCGCGAGGCCGAGAGGACCGGGGCCCCGGTCCGCTTCGAGTTCGCCCACGAGGCGGCCGACGGCCCGCGCTGGCTGGCGGCGACCGTCGGCTTCATCGGGCGGACGCCGCCGGGGCGACCGCAGTTCTCGTTCGTCGTCGAGGACGTCACCGACCGCCGCCGCGCCGAGCAGGCGTTGCGCGAGGCCGACCGCCGCAAGGACGAGTTCCTCGCCATGCTGGCGCACGAGCTGCGCAACCCCCTGGCCGCCATCAGCAACGCCGTGCAGTTGTCGCGCCGGGGGGGGGCCGAGGCGCACTGGCCGTGGTGCCGTGAGATCGTCGCCCGCCAGTGCAAGAACCTGGCGCGGCTGGTCGACGACCTGCTCGACGTGTCGCGGATCACGCGGGGCAAGGTCCGGCTCCGCACCGAGCGGATCGACGCCGCGCCGGTCGTCGCCGCCGCCGTCGAGGCGGCCCGCCCCCTGCTGGATCAGCGCCGGCACGAGCTGACGGTCTCCGTCGCGGCGGGCCCGATGCCTCTGGAGGCCGACCCGACCCGGCTGGAGCAGATCCTCGTCAACCTGCTGACCAACGCCGCCAAGTACACCGAGGCGGGGGGCCGGATCGCGCTGTCGGCGGCGATCGAGGGGGCCGAGGTCGTCGTCCGCGTCAAGGACAACGGCGCGGGCATCGCGCCCGAGGCTTTGCCGCGGATGTTCGACCTGTTCGTGCAGGGGGACCGCTCCTTGGCCCGCTCGGAGGGGGGCCTGGGGATCGGCCTGACGCTGGTGCGCTCCCTGGCCGAGATGCACGGCGGGAGCGTCTCGGCCGCCAGCGACGGGCCCGGCACCGGGAGCGAGTTCGTCGTCCGCCTGCCGGCGGCGCCGGCGGCGCGCAGCGCGGCCCGTCGCCCGCCCCGGCGGCCGGCGACGGCGAGGGCCGCGCGGCCCGCATCCTCGTCGTCGACGACAACACCGACACGGCGCGCGGCCTGTCCGAGCTGCTCGGCCTGCTCGGCCACGAGGTCCGCACCGTCCACGACGGGCCGTCGGCGATCGAGGCCGCCCGCGCGTGGCGGCCCGAGGTCGTCCTGCTCGACATCGGCCTGCCCGGGATGGACGGCTACCAGGTCGCCGACCGCCTCCGCCGCGAGGACCCCGGCCCGGGGCTCGTCATCATCGCCGTCTCGGGCTACGGACTGGAGGAGTCCCGCCGCCTCTCGCGAGAGTCCGCCTTCGACCACCACCTCGTCAAGCCGATCGACTTCGACGCCCTCGCCGACCTGATCGCCCGGGCGCGACGGACATAGGGGAAGGGGGCGGATTGCGTCGCCGGACGGCGGCCGATCGCGACCGGGTCAAGACCGACGACCTCCCGGGCTCATCCCCTCGCGAGTGCGCCTCCTGCATGGGAAGGCACACCGTCTCGGTGATCCCGAGACCGGGCCGGGTGTCTCATTTCACAAGAGCGGGCTGAACAACCGGGCCAGGTGCTGGGCCAGCTTCCTCGCGAAGGAGTTGCGCCTCCATCGCTCGAGCGTCAACGGGCAGCAATTCGAGAAGTAGCGCTCCTGTTCGGCGCAATCGGCCGGCCACGCCGGGGTCGTAGATGACCAGCACGAGCTCGGCGTTGAGGACGAACGAGCGGATGTCCATGTTGCTCGTGCCGATCAGGGCGATGTCGTCGTCGACGCTGAGGTGCTTGGCGTGGAGGAAGTTCTTCCGGTACAGGTGGACCTTGACCCCGGCCTCGAGCAACTCCTCGTAGTACGACTGCTGCGCCAGCGACACCAGCACCTGGTCCGCCGTCGCGGAGAGCACGAGGTGGACGTCCACGCCGCGGAGCACGGCCGTCTGGAGGGCCTGGAGGAGCGGCTCGTCCGGGATGAAATAGGGGGTCGTGATCACGACCCGCCTGGAGGCGCCGTGGATCAGGGCCACGATGAGCCGCTGGTTGTTCTGGGTGGGGAAGTCCGGCCCGCTCGGCAGCGCCTGGATGGGGACGGGCCCCGCGATCCCCAGGTAGGGGAAGACCTCGTCGCAATCGAGCACCTCGTCGGCCTCAAGGAACCAGTCCGCGGCGAAGATGTACTGCAGGTCCCACACGGCCGGGCCGGTCACGCGCAGCATCAGCTCCTCGTAGGTGATCCCCTCCTTGAACTCGGCGGCCACGAGGTTCTGGGAGCCGGTGTAGGCGACGCCGCCGTCGATCACGGCGATCTTCCGGTGGTTCCGCAGGTCCAGGCGGGCCGACCTCCAGCGGAACAGGCCGACCGGGAGCATCTCGCGGACGGCGACCCCCGCGGCCGTCAGCTTCGGGATCAGGGTGGACAGGGCCGAGCGGGAGCCCACCGAGTCGACCAGCACGCGGCAGCGGACGCCCCGCCGGGAGGCCCGGCCCAGGGCGGCGATCACGGGGGCCGTCGCATGATCGTCTGCAAAGATGTAGAATAGCAAATGGACGTGATGCTCGGCGCGGTCGATGTCCGCCACCAGCCGGCCCAGCACCGCGTCGTAATCGACCAGGATCTCGGCCGCGTTGCCGCCCAGCACGGGCATCTGGCCCAGGTTCTCGGCGAGCAGGACCGCCTACGAGAGCCCGGGGGCGAGCCGGGGGTGGAAGATGTTCGGGTGGCTCGCGAGCCGGTCGAGCACCCGGCTCATGGCCTGGGGTAGCCGGGAGATCTGCTCGTTCCGCCGGCGCGGCAGGGTCGCCCGGCCGATCAGGAGGTAGAGCGCGAGGCCGATCCAGGGCTCGAAGAAGATCAGCAACAGCCAGCCCTTGGCCGCCGCCGGGGTCCTCCGGAACGGGACGGCGGCCAGCATGACCGCCCGGATGGCCCACTCGCCGAGGAAGAAGGCCCAGGCCCAGGTCGTCGCGTCAAGCCAGGTCATGGGGTGATCGCCCGCCGGGCGCCGTGGCGGGCCTCGGGCCCGGCCCGTCCGATCGCATCCGGCCGTCCGATCTCCCCCCCGCGGCCGGCTCGGTAGCGGAGCACGGCCGCGATCCGCTGGTGGAGGTCGAGGACGCCGGGGTCGTAGAAGAACACCTCGCCGCCGTCGGCGATGACCCTCTCGATCACCTCGTCCACGGCGTCGTCCAGGGCCGCCGCCCCGCGACCGCCGTAGGGGAGCAGGCGGTCGCCCTGCGGGGCGAGGTCCGCGGGATGTTCGAAGCCGGTCTCGACCAGCAGGGTCTGGCAGCGCTTCTCGAAGGCGGCCCGCCACACCTGATCGATCCCCGACGCGTGCCGGTTGCGCCCACCGCCTCGTTGAGGCGGGCGAGCGCGCGGGTCCGCCTCAGCGTCGCGCCCGACTTGAAGACCGGCCAGACGAGCTTGCCGAGGGCGGCGGGATTCGGGTCGTCATGGCTCCCGGCCACGACCCCGACGATCGCGTCCGGGTCCCGGGTCACCTCCTGGTAGAACGCGAGGTAGCGATCGACGCCCACGACCACCACGGGGAGGTGGTCCTCCTCCTGGATCGCGGCGAGGGCGTCGTCCACCTTGCGGAAGAACTGCCGGTGCGACTCGTCCCGCACGGCGGATCGGTTGATCCCCCGGCCCCCCGGCAGTCGGGACGCCCCGCCGGGCCCCCTGTGGACCATCGGGAAGGGCTTGTCGGTGTATTCGGCCAGGACGTGGGTCCTCGCGTCGAACAGCCGCGTCGGCTTCTCCGTCAGCACGAGGACGCGGTAGCGCGGGGACCTGTTGAGCGAATAGACGAGGTCGCGCGTCGCGAACGTCGCGTCGATCACGACCCTCGCCCTCGGGCGGAACGGGAGGTGGACCGCGGTCGCGACGTCCCGGCTCGCGAAGAGGGCCAGCCCCTCGAGCGAATGCTCCCAGTCCACGCGATCGACGAGCCGGTTCAGGTTCTGGACCAGCGCCGAGACCTCGCGCCCGTGAACTCGCCCTGGAGCCGCTTCACCCCGTCCGCCGCGAGGTTCTTCACGACGATCCGGTCCTTCCGGTTCGCGGGGGCCGTCCGGTGGGTGGGGGCGAGCAGGGAGAGCGACGGGTAATCCTGCCGGCCCTGGAGCCGCTTCAGCTCGCTGCGACAGATCATGGGTCACCTTGTTCCCGGACGGGTGGGGACCTCGCCGATGCGGGCGAGGGCGCGGGAGGGCCGTCGGCGGTCCCGGACGATCGCGGGCCGATCCGGGCGAGGACGTCGGAGGGCGATGTCAAGACTGGCCACGGACCACCTCGCGCTCCTGGAGCATCTGCTGGATCAGCCCGAGCTTCCGGCCGACCCGCAGGACGTTCGCGACCTCGAACTGCTGCGCGTTCGTGCCGGCCGTCCGGACGGTCAGGTCGCCCGACCCGAAGCCGAGGAGCCAGTGGCGGAACAGGTCGTCCGTGTGCTTCTCGACCATCATCCCGAACGTGTCGTACGTCATCTCCCCCGCCCCGATCGCCGTGCGGACGCGGAGCTGGCCCCGGCCGAAGATCAGGTACAGCTGGCGGTCGTACACCAGGATGGTGAGCGACCAGATGGCGAACAGGAACAGCGCGAGGGAGAGGTAGCCGAGGGCGTTGATGTGGATGTCGACGACCCCGATGGCCCTCAGGATCGGGTCCCACCAGCCCAGGAGGGCGAGCAGGACCGTGGCGGAGACGATCGCCAGGATCACGAGGACCGACCACAGGCCCCGCATGTGGACGTTGGTGACGACGATCACCAGGCACAGGGTCGTGGCGAAGATCATCCCGAGGCTGTTGCTGGCGGCCATCCGCAGGCGAGGCTGGGGCACGGCCCCGGTCGCCCGGTCCGCCGGCAGTCGCCGCCCGGCGGGAGGACCAGGACGTCGCGGGGTTCGTCGTGCCCGCCGACCGTCCTCGCCCTCTCGGCCGCGGTCCCCGCCGGGACGATGGCCATCCGATGGCCGTCGAGGTAGGTCAAGGCCGCCATCAGGAACCCGACGAACCAGACCGGCCACCAGTAGAAGATCGGCGAGTGGCTGATGACGACGATCTCCCTCGGGGAGGTCGTTGGTCCGCTATTCATCATGTGCGCGTCCATCAAGATTGAGAAAACGGGGAGGCGGTTTCGTCGCCCCCCGAAACCCGCCGGGCGGGGGCGGGCCGGGCATCATGCGTCGAGGACGGCCCGCGCCGACCGACGATCTCGCGACGGAGTTGGGCTCGGCCGAGATTGCACTTCTTGAACCCGAGCAGGATAACTCCTCCCGGGTGGAAACGCCAGGTTCCCGAGGGAACGAACCGAGACGCGGCGACCGTCGTGGTCGCAGGGCCGGGCCCACGCGGGGCGTGGGGGCGTGGGGACCGACGGGATGTCGGGATCGGCGAGGGGTCTCCATTTCCGACCCTCGATCCGGTAAGCTGCTCGGACCGGGGCCTCGCACGCGGACCTCGGTCGCGATCGTCATCCCGCGACCGTCCCCACGGGTCGGCGCCGACACCCGGGCCGACCCCGGCAACAACCACCAATGCCTCCTTCCCCCGTCGCGAGGGTGATCCGGACGTGAAACGGCGACTCCCCGGGCGCCCGCCCTGCTCATGTTCGTGCTCATGCTCGCCTCCGCCGGGGCCGATGACCCGCTCCCGCGGTTCGCGCCGAAGGAGCCGGCCGAGGCGCTCGCGACGTTCCGCGTCCGGGACGGGTTCCGGCTCGACCTGCTGGCCGCCGAACCCCTGGTCATGGACCCGGTGGCCGCGTCCTACGACGAGGACGGCCGGCTCTTCGTCGTCGAGATGAGCGACTACCCGCACGTCGACGAGAAGAACGACAGGCCGTTCGCCGAGAACCTCGGCGATCCGCCCGTGGGCCGCGTCCGCCTCCTGACCGACCGCGACGGCGACGGCGTCTTCGACGAGGGGGTGATCTTCGCCGAGAAGCTCTCCTGGCCGACCGGCATCGTCCCCTGGAAGGGGGGCGTCTTCGTCGCGGCCACGCCCGACATCTGGTACCTCAAGGACACCGACGGCGACCGCAAGGCCGACGTCCACACCCGGGTCTTCACCGGGTTCCGCAAGTACAACGTCCAGGCCGTGATGAACAACCTCCAGTGGGGACCCGACCACCGGATCTACGGCGCCGGGTCGAGCAACGGCGGCAAGGTGCGCCCGGCCTCCGCCGAGGGGGCCGCGGGGGTCGACGTCCTCCGCCGCGACTTCCGCTTCGACCCGTCCAGCCTGGCCTTCGAGGCGATCTCGGGCGGGGCCCGGTTCGGCAACACGTTCGACGAGTGGGGCAACCGCTTCCTCTGCGACATCCGCAACCCGGCCGAGCACGTCGTCCTGCCGCGCGCGCTACCTGGCGCGCAACCCCGCCCTGCCGACGCCCCGCGCCCTCCACGACGCGGCCGAGGCGGGCGACGCCATCCCGATCTTCCGCATCAGCCCCCCCGAGCCCTGGCGCGAATTGCGGGCCCGGCGGTGGGCGGCCGTCGGCAAGGCGATGCCCCGCAGCGAGCTCGTCGCCGGGGGGAGCCTCACCTCGTCGAGCGGCCTGACGTCCTACCGCGGCGACGCCTACCCCGAGCCCTACCGCGGCAACCTGTTCCTCGGCGAGGTCGCCAACAACGCGATCCTCCGCATGAGCGTCGAGGCCGACGGCGTGACGTTCCGCGCCCGGAGGGCCGACGAGGGGGCCGAGTTCGTCGCCTCGACCGACACCTGGTTCCGCCCCGTCAACTTCGTCAACGCCCCCGACGGCACGCTGCACATGCTCGACATGTACCGCGAGACGATCGAGCACCCCTGGTCAATCCCCGACGACATCCGCGCCCGCCTCGACCTCCGCAGCGGCGAGGACCGGGGCCGCGTCTACCGCCTGACGCCCCCCGGCTTCGCGCGGCGACCGTCGCCTCGATTGAGCGAGGCCGGCGTCGCGGGGCTCGTCCGCCTCCTGGAGCACCCCAACGGCTGGCACCGCGAGACCGCGCACCGCCTGATCTACGAGAGGCAGGACCAGGCGGCCGTCCCGTACCTGTCTCGCCTGCTCCGCCGATCGGGGGACGCCCGCGGCCGTCTCCTGGCCCTGTACGCGCTCGACGGCCTCGGGGCCCTCGGCGACGACGACCTCCAAGCGGCCCTCGACGACGAGTCGCCGCACGTCCGGGAGCACGCGGTCCTCCTGGCCGAGCCCCGCCTCGGGCGCGTCGCGGCCCTCCGCGACGCCGTCGTCCTCCTGGCCGACGACCCGGACGTGCGGGTCCGCTTCCAGGTCGCGTTCACGCTGGGCGAGACCACGGGCGACGAGGTCACGCGGGGCCTCGCGACGATCGCCCGGCGCGACGCGCGCGACCCCTGGGTGCGGACGGCCGTGCTCAGCTCGGCGACGGCCGACCCCGCCGGGCTCTTCGAACGGCTCCGGGGCGACCGCTCCTTCGCAGCGAGCGACGACGGGGTCGCGATCCTCCGCCCCCTGGCGCTGGTCGTCGGGGTGCGCGGGAAGCCCGACGAGGTGAGCAGGCTCCTCGCGTCGATCGCGAGCGGACGGCCGGATGACCCGACGATCGCCGTGGCGCTTGGGCTGGGGGACGGCCTCGCGCGCGGAGGGCGGAGGCTCTCGGGGCTGAAGGGGCTGGCCCCGGCGTCGTCCGCGTGGCTCGGCGGGCTGTTCGACCTGGTGGCGACGGTCGCCCCCGACGAGGCCGCCCCGGCCGTCCTCCGCGCGCGGGCCGTCGCGGTCCTGGGCCAGGGCGACTACGACCGGGCCGGCGCGATCCTCCCGGGCCTGCTCGACCCGAGGCAGCCGCCCGAGGTCCAGGCCGCGGCGGTCCGCGCGCTCGGCGGGTTCGCCAGGCCGGAGGTCGCCGCGGCCCTGCTCGGGCCCTGGAAGGGATACACGCCGAGCCTGCGGGCCGAGGTCGTCGCGCTGCTGCTCGGCCGTCGCATCTGGATCGGCCCTTTGCTCGACGCGGTGGAGGCCGGGACGGTCGCGGCGTCACAGCTCCCGCCGGCCCGCCGGGCGCTGCTGATGAACGACCGCGACCCGGCGCTGCGGGCCCGCGCCCGGACGCTGCTCCGCGGCGAGGCGATCGGCCCGCGCTCCGAGGCGATTGCGCGCTACAAGGCGGCCGTCGAGGCGCCCGGCGACGCCGACCGGGGCCGCGCGGTCTTCGACCGCGAGTGCATCGCCTGCCACAAGCTCGGCGACCGCGGCCACGCCGTCGGGCCCAACCTCGCCGGGGTCCGGCGGCGGACGGCCGAGGAGATCCTGGCGAGCATTCTCGACCCCAACCGCGAGGTCTCCCCCGAGTTCCTCGAATATCGCGTCGCGCTCGACGACGGCCGCATCGTCACCGGCCTGGTCGCCGCCGAGACCCCCACCGGGGTCACGCTCCGAGGCCGCGAGGGGGCCGAGCAGACGATCCTCCGCCGCAACGTCGCCGAGGTCGCCAGCACCGGCGCGTCGCTGATGCCCGAGGGCCTGGAGAAGACGGTTTCGCCGCCCGAGATGGCCGACCTGATCGCCTTCTTGCTGAAGATCCAGGATTGAGCCGAGCCCGTTCAATTCATCTCGGGCTCCAGCGGGCCGGCGAGGTCGCGGAGGTAGAACAGCCGCCCCGGAAGGGTGGGCATGAACGAGCTGGGCACCCACGGGTCGGGGCCGTACCGCAGCGTCATCCACAGGCTCGCCCCCTGCCACTGCATCCCCCGGCCGAAGGCGCCGTCGGCGCCGCCGATGATCCGGTCGGCCTGGAGGAACAGGCCCGGGCCGATCGTGTTGGCGAACGCCGGCACGAGCGTCGTGCGGCTCTTGAAGCTCGTCAGCGCGTTCTGCTCGATCGTCAGCGGGTGCAGCCGCGCCCCGAGGCGGTGCGTCTGCGCCTTCCACTGCTCGGCCGAGGCGAACTCCCCGGCGAAGTGCGGCTCCCAGAACGCGATGTGGCAGACCCGCCCGATGCCGAAGATGACCACGAGCTCGGCGCCCGCCCCCTTCAGCTCGGCGATCCTCTCGGCGTAGTGCGGCAGCCGGTCGGGCGTGGCGAACCAGCGCCGCCCGGGGGGGACGGTCCGCGGCCGAGCGGGCCGTAGAAGGCGGCCTCCATCGCGTTCTGGAAGGCGCCGGGGTGCTCGGCGGGGAGGGTGCGGCCGTCGCGGTCGCTCCACTCGTCCATGTTGAAGCCGTGGACGTGGTCGCAGGAGACGCCCCACTCCGCGAGGAAGTAGACCGCCCAGCGGTACATGCCCATCGGGCCGACCGGCAGGATCAAGGCCGCGTCGCGCCCCTGCTGCCGGGCGCGGCGGATGGCCTGCGCGATCTCGTGGCCGAGCATCACGTCGAAGTCGGCGACCGTCCCGCAGGCGACCGGCTCGAAGTCGGCGTGCCACCACGGCTGGCGCTGGCCGATCGACCCGGGGGGCTGCGAACAGCAATCATCGATCCGGGCGAGGTCCCAGCCGCGGGGGAGGAAGCCCTCCATCATCGAGCCGGCGAAGGTCGTCAGCAGGTTCATGGTCCATCGTCCTCGTGCGGATCGCGGGGTGGAGAGGCGGCCGATCGCATGATGGCCTCCGGGCCGAGGGGCGTCAATGGCCCCCGTGCTCGCGGCGGTAGGCGCCCGGCGCCGAGCCGGTCGCCTGGCGGAACGCGGTGCTCATGTACTCGACGTGCGAGAACCCGGCCCTCGCGGCGATCGCCGACAGCGGCAGGTCGGTCTCGATGAGCAGTTGCTTGACCCTCTGGAGCCGCACGCCGGCGATCGCGTCGTGGATCGTCCGACCGCTGACGGCGCGGAACCGGCGCTGGAGGACGCTCCGCGACACCGGGACGTGCTCCAGGACCTCGTCGACGCCGATCCCGTCGCAGGCGCGCTCGCGGATGAACCGCATCGCGGCGGCGACGCTCGGGTCGGCGATCGCGGTCACGTCGGTCGACTGGCGGGTGGCGACCCCCAGCGGCGGGACGGCCGGCGCCGGCCCCTCGGGGCCCTCGCCCCTCATGAGGAGGTCGAGCAGGCCGGCCGCCTCGTAGCCGATCCGGCGGCAGTCGGGGATGACGCTCGACAGCGGCGGGTACGCCAGCTCGCAGGCGACCGTCTCGTTGTCCACGCCGATGACGGCGACCTGCTCGGGCACGGCCACGCCGGCGCGGCGGCAGGCGTCGAGCGCCTGGACGCCCCGGAAGTCGTTGCACGCCATCAGCCCGAGCGGCTTGGGCAGCGCCGCGACCCAGCGCGAGGCGCCGTCGACCTCCGCCTCCCACGAGGGCTGCTGGTGGCCCCAGGTGACGCGCTGGCCCAGGCCGTACTCGTGGCAGGGATAGCCGGCGTCACGGACCCGCGCGGCGAACCCGTCGCGGTTGAGCCGCGACCATTCGAACTGCGGGTAGCCGAAGAAGGCGAACTGCGCGAAGCCGCGCTCCAGCAGGTGCTCGGCGGCCAGGGCGCCGATGGCCTGGTGGTCGCTCTGCACGGTCGGCAGTCGCGAGCTCGGCGTCTGGTCGTCGAGGTCCACCGTGGGGATGCCGGTCTCCAGGATCAGCCGCGCCAGCCGCGGCGAGAGCCGCGAGATGATGCCGTCGCCGTCCCAGTCGCGGAGCCAGGGGGCGCGCGGGTCCTCCAGCGAGCGCTGCTCGAGGTAGACCGTCCACGGGCCGTTCTCGCGCAAGTACTGCGCGACGCCGCGGAGGATCTCCCGGCCGTAGGCCATCGACGTCTCGACGATGAACGCCACGTGCGGGGGCCCGGACCGGCTTCGTTGTCGCTTCATCGATGGAGACCTGACGGCACCGCACCTCGGGACGGGCGGGCGACCGCCCCGGCGCGACCGGATTCTTGATCCCGCGACGGACAGCCTCGACGACCGTCGCGATCGATCATGCTACACGAGCCGCCGAGAGCGGTCCAGCGGCCGGAATGGAGTGACCCGAAACCTTAGAAAATTGCCCCAAAATCTCATGGCGACGACGGCCGACAGGGGATAATCTCCTGATGGACATCTCCCTCTCCCGTCCCGATGTGTCCTCCTTCTTCGGAACATTCGAAAGGATCGCATGCCATGCGGACCCGTCGCGGCTTCACTTTGATCGAGCTGCTGGTGGTGATCGCGATCATCGCGGTCCTGATCGCGCTGCTGCTGCCCGCGGTGCAGGCGGCGCGCGAGGCGGCAAGGCGCGCCCAGTGCGTCAACAACCTCAAGCAGATCGGCCTGGCGTTCCACAACTACGTGAGCGCCAACAATGTCCTGCCGCCGGCCAAGATCTACTCGGGCACTTGCGCCTACCCAAACGGCGGCAAGGGGTTGGTGCTGAACACGACCGCCTTCACCATGATCCTGAACTACATCGAGCAGGCCGCGCTGTACAATGCCTACAACTTCAGCCAGGCGTCGACCAACTCGGTGGTCGGGACGACCAACACGATCGTGGTCGGCTCGGCGTACGTCAACACGACCGTGGTCGGCTGCTGGTCGGCTCGTATGCGTGCCCGTCCGACATCCCGCCGCTGGCCGTCACCGACACGAGCACCGCCGCGTACTGGAAGGTCAACGCGATGCGGAGCAACTACCTGGTGAGCTGCGGCGTGTATTCGGAGACCTATTGTCCCGGGGGCGGTGCGCGGACGTACTCGTTCAACTCGGGGTCGCAGGGGGCGTTCGTCTGCGACATGTCGACGAGCTTGGCCAACATCGTCGACGGCCTGAGCAACACGTTCCTGGCCGGCGAGTCGCTCCAGGGGCCGGGGCACTGGGATGGCACCGCCGACGGCGGTCAGGGCTATGTCGGCCCGTACTGGGGCGCGGGGAGCACACCTCGACGCACGGCATGATCTATTCGCCGACCACGGCCGGCGCCCTGGCCTACGCCCCCAACGGCTGGAGCGTCTACCTCTACCCGACCGAGGCGCTGGCGCAACAGAAACTGCCCTACCCCTGGGTCTTCAGCAGCCGGCATCCCGGCGGGGTCAACATGCTGATGGGCGACGGCAGCGTCAAGTTCGTCAAGAACTCGGTCAGCCTCTACCCGTGGTGGGCCTCGGCGACCATCAACGGGGGCGAGGTCATCAGCGCCGACTCCTTCTGACTGAGCCGCACCCCGCCGCCGCGGCCATCGCGCGCGATGACCGCCCGCCTTCCAACCGCGGGAGTGCCCGCCATGAGATCGATTCGATCGGTCGCGATGCTGGCCTTGGTCATGCTGGTCGGCTGCGGACCGGGGGTCAAGCTCGTCCCCGTCTCGGGGACGATCACCAAGGATGGCAAGCCGATGGCCGGCGTCACGGTCACGTTCCTGCCCGACCCGGGCAATCGGGACAACACCCCCGGCGTCGCCGCGACCGGGCCGGGGGGGAATTACGCGCTGAAGTGGCAGGATCACCGGGGCGTGACCCCCGGCAAGTATCGGGTCATGGTCACACCCCCCTTCGTCCCGCCGATCGGGGCCAAGGCCCCCGATGCCTTCAAGGACGACCCCTCCATGGCCCGGATCGCGCTCGGCGCCGCCGCGCCCGGCGGCGAGGAGGAGATCAGGGGCGAGTTCGACGCCGAGGTCGGCGAAAGTGGCGGGACCTTCGACTTCGACCTCAAGGGCCCGTCGTCATCGAGGGCCGCGGCCAGGCCATGATCCGTGACCGCGACCCGACGCGGCACGGCCGGCGAATCCGGTTGACCGGACGGCTCGCGTCCCCTACGCTGGTCGCTGGATCATCCATCGCTGGGGAGGGCCCCGACCTTGCCCGGATCACCGCACCATCTCGCGGCGGGCTGCGACGGCTTCCGGGCGACGGCCCGGCTGCACCGCCGGGCCTTGCTGCGCGTCGGCGGGCTGTGGGGGATGGCGCTGCTCCTGCCCGACCTGCTCCGCGCCCGCGCCGCGGCGAGTGCCGGGGCCGATGCTGAGAAGGGCACGTTCGGTCGCGCCCGGTCGGTGATCATGCTCTACCTGCACGGCGGCCACGCGCAGCAGGAGACCTGGGACCCCAAGCCCGACGCCCCCTCGCCCGCCCGCGGCGAGTTCGGCGCGATCGCCACGAGGGTCGAGGGCATCCGCATCGGCGAGCTCCTGCCGATGTCGGCGCGGGTGCTCGACCGCGTGGCGTTGATCCGCTCCTTGAGCCATCCCAACGCCAACCACGTGCAGGCGTCCTTGCCGGCGATGACCGGCCACGCGCACCCGCCCGACCAGGAGGCACGGGGCGACTTCCCCCCCTCGCCGACCGACTTCCCCGCCATCGGCGCCGTGCTCGACCTGCTCCGCCCGGCGCGCGACCTGCCCACCTGGGTCCAGGTCGGCCCCACGATGCGACGCATGAACGGCACGGTGCTCCACGGCCAGTCTCCTGGGTTCCTCGGCGGCAAGCATTCCCCTCTGGTCATCGACGAGGATCTGAACGACCCCCGCGCGCGCCTCGACGCGCTGGCGGCCGACGCCGACGTCCCCAATGTGCGGCTCGCGTCGCGGCGATCCCTGCTCGACGAGGTCGACGCCGCCCGCCGCACGCTCGACCGCGTGGCCGCGGTGCGGAGCTACGACGCCTTCCAGCAGCGCGCGCTGAACCTGCTCGGCTCGTCGCGGACGGCGCTGCGCCTTCGACCTGTCGGCCGAGCCCGACGCGATGCGCGACCGCTACGGCCGCAACTCGTTCGGCCAGGGCTGCCTGCTGGCCCGTCGCCTGGCCGAGGCGGGCGTGCCGATGATCAACGTCCACTACTGCCGCACCCCGCCGGGGTGGGACACGCACTCGCGGCATTTCTCCGCGATGAAGGAGAGCCTCTGCCCGACGTTCGACCGCGCCTTCTCGGCGCTGGTGGCCGACCTCGACGCGCGCGGCCGGCTCGACCGGACGCTCGTGGTGGCCAACGCCGAGTTCGGCCGCACGCCGCAGGTCAACCGCAGCGCCGGCCGCGACCACTGGCCCTGGGTCTACTCGATCGCTTTGGCCGGCGCGGGGACCCGCGGCGGGACCGCCTACGGCGCCTCCGACGCGATGGCCGCGCACCCCGCGTCGCACCCGCACGACCCGGCCGACCTGGTCGCCACGATCTACCACCTGCTCGGCGTCCCCGCCGACACGCAGGTCCGCGACCCGCTCGGCCGCCCCTACCCGCTCGTCGTCGGCCGCCCGATCGCAGGGCTGCTCGCCTGAGGCCCGGTTACTGCAACGGCCTTCGAAACGGCTCCGAGCCGGTGCGCCCTGCGCCCCGGGGCGGAGAGGGGGACCTGCGATGCGAGAGACCACACCGGGGCGATGGCCTTCGAGGTCGCGGCGGGCGGAGGCGGCCGTCGAGGATCGGCCCCCTCGGCCGGACGGGCCGGCGCCGGCGGTGCGCGCGGGGACGGAGACGGACCCGGGCGGGCGGCCGGGCCCGGGCGGCGGCCGGCTCGTGTCGCTCGACGCCCTCCGCGGCTTCGACATGTTCTGGCTCATCGGCGGGGCCGGCGTCGCGCAGGCCCTCCTGGCGCGGTCCGGCGACCCCCGCGTCCGCGCCCTCGGCGACCAGTTCAAGCACGTCAAGTGGGAGGGGTTCCACTTCCTCGACCTGATCTTCCCCCTGTTCCTGTTCCTGATCGGCGCGGCCATCCCGTTCTCGTTCGCCCGGCGGCTGGAGCGGGGCGGACGCAAGGTCGAGTTATATGCGCACATCATGAGGCGCGTGGCGATCCTGGTGGTGCTCGGGATGATGGTCAACGGCAACCTCCTGTCCTACGACCCCTCCCGGTTCCAGATCACCTACAGCGTCCTCCAGATGCTGGCGCTGGGATACCTGGTGGCGTCGCTGCTCTACCTGAACCTGACGGTCCGGTGGCAGGTCGCGGCCACGGCGGCGCTGCTGGTCGGCTACTGGGCCCTGATGACGTTCGTGCCGGTGCCGGGGCACGTCGTCGGGGTCTACCGGCCGGGGGCCAACTTCGGCGACTGGCTCAACGACCGCATCCTGGGCGACCTCCAGGGGCGGTGGCGGCTCGGGTGGATCCTGGGGATCATGACCCACTCCTCCACGGCGATGCTCGGCGTGTTCGCCGGCCAGGTGCTCCGCGGCCCCCTGCCGCCGCGGGCCAAGTGGGCGGCGCTGATGGCGCTGGGGGTCGGCTGCACGGCCGCGGGGCTGCTCTGGGCCCCGTGGTTCCCGATCATCAAGGAGCGCTGGACCAGCAGCTACGCGCTGTTCACCGGCGGCCTGAGCTACCTGCTCTTGGCGGCGTCCTACCTGGTCATCGACGTCTGGGGCTATCGGCGGTGGGCCTTCCCCCTGGTCGTGATCGGCATGAACTCGATCGCGGCCTACATGCTCGAGAGCCTCTTCCAGCCGACGGCGCGGAAGGCGGCCGAGGTGTTCGTCGCCGGGCTGAAGCCGTACGTCGGCCCGTGGTATCCGGCGGTCGTCGCGGCGGGAAGCCTGGGCGTCCTCTGGCTGGTGCTGTACTGGATGTACCGGACGAAGACGTTCGTGCGCGTCTGAGATTCCCTCGCGCGCCGGGCGAGATCATCCACGGCGCCCCGGCCTTCCCCGAGGACATCATCGCAGGGGACCGGCCCGACGATTGAGGGTCAGGAAAGAGATGCCCGCGCCCTCCGCAGCCCCGGAGGGGCGGCCGTCCCTGGCCCAGGGCGCCAGCCCCGGGTCATGTCCCGAGCTCTCATCCCAGGGCTGGCGCCCTGGGCTACGGACGGTCGCCCCTCCGGGGCTGCGGAGGGCGAGAAGATCGCGGACATCGCTTTCCTGACGCTCAAGAGACGATCAACGCGACCCGCGCGCCCGCGCCGCCCCTCGGGCCGGGGGATCATCCTCCCGCCGGAAGGGCGGCGGAGGGCCAGCCGATAAGATTAATAATAAATATAACTAAAAGTAATGTGTCCCGGCGCCCGGCGCTCAGGGCGTCGCGTGGCAGCCGGCCGCCGGGGCGGGACAGGGGCCGTCGGGGGTCGGGACCGCGACGGCCTGCGGGGGGGCGACCGGGCCCAGCCCCAGGCTCGGGACCAGCCCGGCCCGCGCGCTCGACCAGCCGAGCAGGGCGGTGGCCAGCAGCAGGAACGCGACGGCGGCGGCGAGCCGCCCGCTCGCCCCGGCGCGGCCGGCGTGCCCCATCAGCGCGGCCACCCGGCCCGAGATCGCCGCGGCGCCGATCGCGCGGCCCGAGGCGACGAGCATCCCGGAGCGGACCGTCCGCTCGACCAGGGGCCCGGGCACCTCCTCGGCGACGGCCGACCCCTCCGACAGCCGCACCAGCAGCAGCGCCACCGACAGCGCCAGGCCGCGCCGGGTCAGCCGCGCGCGGAGCAGGTCGCGGGCCCGCGACAGACGCCCCTTGACCGTGCCGATCGGCCACTGGAGCAGCTGCGCCACCTCCTCGTTGGTCTTGCCCTCGAGGTAGCAGAGCACCACCGGGGTCCGATACTTCTCCGGCAGCCGGTTCACCTCGTCGTGGAGCACCGGCCTGAGCTCGTTCCAGGCGACCTCGTGATCGGGGGGTGGTGCCGCCATCTCCGGGCCCTGCCTTTCGTGCGCGCGACGGCGGACGGCCTCCGCCCTGGACCGCACGGCGATGCGATAGGCGACCTCGTAGAGCCAGCGGCCCAGCACCCGCGGGTCGCGGACGGTCGACCCCCTGCGGGCGAGCACCAGGAACGTCGCCTGGAACGCATCCTCGGCGTCCTGGTGCTGCTGGAGGATCTGGCGGCAGACCCCCAGCACCATCGGCCCGTGCCGGACGACCAGCGCCCGGAAGGCGGCCTCCGCCGCCTCGTCCCCCGGCGTGAGGAACCGCCCCAGCAAGTCCCCGTCCATCGGGGGGCCGAGATCCCCCTCCCCGCCCCTCGGGACCGCGGGGATGGCGGCCGGCCTGGCGTGTTCACCCGTCATG
Organism: uncultured Planctomycetaceae bacterium; assembly: GCA_963708145.1. Classification (GTDB taxonomy): domain Bacteria; phylum Planctomycetota; class Planctomycetia; order Isosphaerales; family Isosphaeraceae. The sequence continues at coordinate 4,485,149 of OY970189.1, forward strand.
GCAATCTCCCTCGCGCAATGCGATCAAGGGCCTGGTGTCGGGCCGAGCGGCGCCGGTGACACATTTTTCCAACGACGGTCCCCGCGCCGGCGCAACTCCCCCATCTCCCCTTCCATAGAAGAGTTGGCGCCACCGCGGGCCCGGACGGACGCGGATTTTCCAGAAATCGAGAACGATGGCCCCCCCGACCACGATAGTAAATAACTGAAGGGCGCACCGCCACTCCGCTCTACGACCGCCGACGCTCGGCGACCGGACCGAAGGCCCCCGCCCCCGAGGACGCACCCATGATCGACCCCATCGAATCCCCCGCCGCCCCCTCCGAGGCCCCGATCGCCCCCAAGCGCGGCGGCGGCCCGCGCACCCCCACAGGAAAAGCGCGATCACGAAAGAACTCGTTGAAGCATGGCCTCTGCTCCAAGGAGGTGCTCCCCGACGACCTCGCCGCGATCGTCGCCCGCCGCACCGAGGAATTCATCGCCGAGTTCCAGCCCCGCTCCCCCTATGAGGCGTTCCTCGTCCGCGAGATGGCGCTGGCCTCCGCCCGCCTGGACCGCTGTGCGGCGATGTCGATCGTCGGCATCGACCGCGTCCGCCAGGCGCCGCGATGATCTGGGACCACGACCGCCGCGTCGCCGTCGAGGAGATCGGCGCCCGGCTGGCGAAGGACCCGGCGCGGGTCGTGCCGGCCTTGCGGGGCCGCAAGCAGGGGGCCGACTGGCTGATCGAGCGCTGGGAGGCGCTGGGCACCATCCTCCGGAACACGGGCGCCTGGACCGACGACCAGCGCCGGCTGGCGTTGGACCTGCTCGGCGTCCCGGCCGAGCTGCGCGACGGCGGCGACATCCTCCCTCCTGCCGACGACATCGAGGCTTTGGCCGAACTGGCCGCCGAGCAGGTGGCGATGCTGCAAGACGACCAGGAGGGGGTGCTCGACGCGCTGGACGCGAAGGATCGGTCGATGGCGCTGGCGGGGATGCCGGCCGAGGAGGACGCGCCGTCGGCTCGGCTGCGGAAGTACGAGGCGAGCTGCCGCCGGGCCTTCAACGCGGCCCGCGCCGAGCTGCTGCGATTGCGCGAGGCGAAGGCGCCGGCGGGCGAGTCGGCCAAGGCGTCGCCGCCGCCGTCGCACCGGGCACCTTTGTCGGATGCGGCGATCGACAACCTGGTGAAGCGGTCGCGGGTGGCGATGGAGATGCAGGCGGAGGACCGGACGGCGGCGCCGGCGGAGGCGGCGCCGCCGCCGGTCGTCGAGCGGCCCGCCCCGTCGCCGTCGCGGTCGGCGCCGGTCCCCGCGGCGGCGCCTTTGAACCGCCGCGAGCGCCGCGCCCAGGCGAAGCGCGACCGCCAGGCCGAGCGCCGCGCCGCCCGCTGAGCGAAGGCGCCATCCCGGCCCCGAGGGGCCCTCCCGACCAGCCCAACGCCGCCCCCTCGATCCTTCGGCGTCCCCGGTGCGCCGCCGGACTCGCCATCTCGTCGGGCGGTACTGGTGGACTGTCCACCGGCGCCCTCCGGCGGCCCGGGGCACTCGTGTACATAATATTAGTAGCGCTCTTCACCGGGAGGGGCCGGGAGGTCGAAGGCGCGAACGAACTCGACGGCGAGGACGGGCCGGCGCGAACGAACTCGGCGGCGGGCATCGGGGGGCGGCCAGAGGCCCGGGGCCGAGTTCCTTGACTGGCCCGGCGGTCCCAGTATGATGACGCTGGCCGTGCCGGAATGACGGCCAATTCGCCGATCCCGCAACGCCCCGGGCGCCGCGTCCGATCGCCTCCCGTCGTCGCCCTCGGGGGAGAAGAGAGGCAGCCGCCATGAGCGCATCGCACCCATCCGATCGTGCCCGCGCCTCCCTGCGGTCGCGCGGCGTCCTCCTCGCCACGATGCTCGGTCTGGCCGCCTGGCTGGGGGGCGGGCGGGCCTGCGCCAGGAGGCCGCGACGGTCGGCGCGGTCGACGACGGCGACCTCACGAAGGCGGCCTCCGACACCGCCAACTGGCTGATGTACGGCCGCACGTACGACGCCCAGCGGTTCAGCCCTCTGAAGCAGATCAACACCGAGAACGTCGCCAGGCTGATCCCCGCCTGGACCTTCCAGACCGGCGTGCTCGACGGGTTCGAATGCACGCCCCTGGTCATCGACGGGATCATGTACCTGACGACCCCGTGGAACCACGCCTACGCCGTGGACTGCAAGACCGGGTCGCAGCTCTGGCACTACCAGAAGTCTCTGCCCGAGAACCTGGCGCTCTGCTGCGACGCCGTCAACCGCGGCTTCGGCGCCTGGGGCGACCGCCTCTACATGGCCACCCTCGACGCGCACCTCGTCTGCCTCGACCGCAACACCGGCGAGGAGGTCTGGGACGTCCCGATCACCATCCCCGACGACAAGGGGGGCGAGGTCCGCGACATCTACAAGATGGCCTACAGCGCCACCGTCGCCCCCTTGATCATCAAGGGGAAGGTCATCGTCGGCATCAGCGGCGCCGAGTACGGCATCCGCGGGTTCATCGACGCCTACGACGCCAGGGACGGCAGGCGCCTCTGGCGGTTCTACACCGTCCCCGGCGCCGACGACAAGGCCGAGCACGCCCGCAAGGCCCTGGCCACCTGGGAGGGGAACTCGTGGCTCACCGGCGGCGGCTCGGTCTGGGTCACCGGCACGTATGATCCCGCGCTCAACACCTTATATTGGGGCGTCGGCAACCCCTCGCCCGACTTCAACGGCGAGGTCCGCAAGGGGGACAACCTGTATACGTGCTCGATCCTGGCGCTCAACCCCGACGACGGCTCGTACAGGTGGCACTTCCAGAACAGCCCGCACGACGTCTGGGACTACGACGGCGTCAACGAGCCCGTCCTCGTGGATATCACCCGCGACGGCAAGACGGTCAAGGCGTTGATCCAGGCGCACCGCAACGGCTACTTCTATTGCCTCGATCGCGAGACCGGGAAGTTCCTCCACGGCAAGCCGTTCTGCGAGGTCACCTGGACCGACCGGACCAAGGGGGTGGATGGGCTCGACCCGAAGACGGGGCGGCCGTTCGTCAACCCGGCCGCCTTGCCGACCGAGGCGGGGGTGCGCGTCTGCCCCGGCGCCGCGGGGGGCAAGGAGTGGAACCCGATGGCCTTCGACCCGACGTCGGGGCTCGCCTTCGTGCCGGTGATCAACAACTGCGCCCGGTTCACCTCGGGCAAGGCGTTCTTCATCAAGGGGCAGCCCTACTGGGGGAGCTCTTTGACCCTGATCGAGAACCAGGCCTCGGGCTCGTTGAAGGCGATCGAGGCGGCGACCGGCCAGGTCAAGTGGGACGTGGCGACCCGCTCGCCGATGGTGGCCGGCGTGCTGGCGACCGGCGGCGGGCTGGTCTTCAGCGGCGACGCCGAGGGGTTCTTCACCGCCTATGACGCCCGCACGGGCAAGGACCTCTGGACCTTCCAGTGCGGCTCGGGGCACCACTCGGGCCCGATGACCTACCTGCTCGACGGCCGGCAGTACATCGCCGTGTGCGCCGGCTGGGGCGGCTGGACCGCCGGGTTCGCGGGCGACGGCGCCCCCTGGCTCCGCAACGCGCGCCGCGGGAATACCCTGTTCGTCTTCGCCCTGCCCGAGGAGGGCAAATAAGGCGCCTTGACCCAGCCTCCATCCCCCCGCGCCCATCCCCCATCGATGGGGGATGGAGGTTGGAGAATCCCCGATCCGCGAGGGACATCCCATGACGTCGACGGTCCGGACCGCCCTGATGCTCGGCATCCCGGCCGCGGTGCTGATCGCCTGCGGGGCCGCGGACCCGGAGCCGAAGGCGCTGACCGTCTGCGCCACGCCGTCGGCGATGCCGAGGACCGGGCGGGCGCCCGACGGCACGCCGCAGGGCCTCGATGTCGCCGTGGCGCAGGGGATGGCCCGCGCCCTGGGCAGGCCGATCGCGTTCCACTGGTGCGCCGGCGCCGAGTGCTCGTGGAACTGCCTGCGCGAGGGGCGCTGCGACGTGGTGATCGGCCAGCCGCTCGACTCGGGCCCGGCGCGCGCAGGTGTCCTGGAGCGTCCCCTACGCCGGGCGCGGTTCGGGCTGGTGGTCCCTCGCGACGCCGAGGGGGTGCGCTCGCTGGCCGACCTCCACGGCAAGAGGGTGGGGGTCGTCGCCGGCACGGTCGCGGTCGCCGAGGGGGACCACGCGGTCGCCCGGTTCAAGACGCGCGAGGAGATCCTCGACGGGTTCCGCGCGGCGGGCCTCGACGCCGCGTTCCTCGACGCCGACTTCGCCGCCTGGTACCTGCACGACCGCCCGGGGCTCGGCCTGCGATTGGTGGCCGACTACGTCCCCCGCGAGCGCTGGAACATGGCCGTGGCGGTCCGGCCCGGCGACGCGGCGCTGCTGGTCGAGATCAACCGGGCCCTGGCGCATCTCGCCGAGGAGGGGGAGATCCGCCGGGCCTACGACGCCTCGGGCGTGCCGTTCCGCCCCCCGTTCACGGCCGACGACCGCCCGGCGGCATCGCCGAACACCTGGCGGCGCATCCGCGACCGCGGCGAGCTGGTCGTCGGCATGGACCCAGCCAACCTCCCCTATTCGAGCGCCAGGGACGACCGGCCGGGCTTCGACCTGGAGATCGCCCGCGCCCTGGCCGATCGGCTGGGCGTCCGGCTCCGGATCGACTGGCTCGACATCCAGCGCGAGACGGCGGTCGGCGAGCTGCTCGAACGCCGCTGCGACATCGTCCTGGGCGAGGCCGTGGCCGCCAACGCCGTGGCCGACGAGGAGGAACTCGCCGGGAAGGTCCTCTACTCGCGCCCTACTACGCGACGGGCTACGTGCTCGTCCACCGCAAGGGGGGCCCGGTCGTGCGGTCGCTGGCCGAACTGAAGGGGGAGAGGTCGCACCGCGTGGGCGCCGAGGCCGGCTCTTTGGCCGACTACAGCCTCCGCCAGAAGGGCTTCCTGCGCCGCCTCTACCGCAACCAACTGGCCGCTTTGAAGGCCCTGAGCGACGGCGACATCGACCACGCCTACCTGTGGGCCAACGTGGGCTGGACCCTGCACGCCTCGCCCGACTTCGCTCTGGAGATCGTCCCGGGCTACGTCCCCGAGGATCGCTGGGACGTCGCGGTCGCCATGATCCGGGGGGACGACGAGCTCAAGAGGCACGTCGACGAGGCGCTCGGCGCCCTGATCCGCGACGGCACCGTCGCCCGCGCCCTGGCCCGCTACCACATGCCCGACTACGCCCGAGGTCATGCCGAGGGCCCGATCCATCACGGGGTCGCCGCGCGGGGCCGCGAGCCGCAGATGCAGAAGGTCCAGGGGCTCGAAGGCCCCCTACGGCGGGCTGGCGAGGGTCCGGTCGGCCGGCGAGCTGGTGGTCGGGCTCGACCAGAACAACCTGCCGTTCTCGACAGCCCATCCCGAGCCGTCGGGGCTCGACTACGAGGTCGCCGGCCTGCTCGCCGAGCGTCTGGGCGTGGCGCTGCGGGTCTACTGGGCGTACTCCGCGCACGACTCGTATCCCTCGAAGCTGGCGGCCAAGCGGGAATGCGACGTGATCCTCGGGGTCATGCCCGACGATCGGTTCGGCCAGAGGGTCCTCTACTCCCGCCCTTATTATGAGGCGAGATACCAGGTGGTCGTCCGGAAGGGCGACGGCCCGCCGCCGGATGGCGAGCCATTGGCCGTCGAGGAGGGGGTCGCGGTGCGAGGGCTGGAGGGGCGCGCGGTGCGACGCTACCCCAGCACCGAGGCGATCCTGGAGGCCGTGGCGACCGGCCGGGCGAGGGCGGGCTACGTCGTCTCGACGCGAGGGCCCTGGCTGGCTCAGGGGCTCCATCCCGGGGCGCTGGCGTTCCTGCCCGCGCCCGGGACGGGCGACCGCTTCCCGGTCGTCGCGGCGGTGCGCAAGGCGGACCGCGACCTGAAGGAGGCGATCGACCGCGCCTGGGACGAGCTCGACCGGGCGGGCCGGCTCGCGCCGGTCTTCGCCCGCTGGCACATCCCGTACGATCGCGTCGCGGCCGACGAGACGAGGGTCAAGCCATGATCGCGAGACGATCGGCGCTGGCGGGTTTCCAGGGGTGGCTGGGGTTGCCGCAGGCAACCCCAGCGCCGCGGACCGGGGTCGCGTCCCGCGACCCCAGCCACCCCATCGCGATACCAATCCGAGGGCCGCCCTCGCCGCGGTCCTGCTGGGCTGGGCCGCCGTCGCGCTCGTGCCCGGAGGGGGCCGGTCGCAGACCGCCGAGCCGGCACTGGAGGGGGGATCGTGGCGCCCTCGGCCCCGGACGCGAAGGACCCCGAGGCGCTGGCCGAGGGCCAGGCGCTGTTCCGCGGCCTGTGCAGCGGCTGCCACGGCGGGACCGCCCGCGGCGGCAAGGGCCCCGACCTGACCGACGACCGCTGGATTCATGGCCCCACCGACGACGACATCGCCCGCGTGATCCGGGGCGGCGTCCCCAAGACGACCATGAAGGCGCTGGGCGAGTCGCTCAAGCCCGAGCAGGTCCGCAAGGTGATCGCCTACGTCCGCAGCCTGGCGCGCTCGCCGGGCGAGACCCCGTGGAAGCCCTACATCGCCGGAGACCCGCAGGCGGGCCGCACGCTCTTCTTCGACCTCCAGGGCAAGGCCCCGTGCGCGAAGTGCCACAGCGTCGGCGGCGAGGGGGGGCGGATCGGCCCCTCTTTGGATCGCATCGCCAGCCGACGCGCCCCCGAGTTCCTGATGGAGTCGATCCTCCAGCCCTCCAAGGAGATCGCCCCCGAGTACGAGGCGGTCGCCGTCGCCACCAAGGCCGGCCGCGTGATCACCGGCCTCCGCGTCAACGAGACCAACTTCAGCATCCAGCTCACCGAGGAGACCGGCCGCTTCCACTCGTTCCTCAAGCGCGACCTGGAGGAGGTCAAGGTCCAGAAGGCCTCGCTGATGCCCGCCAACTTCGGCGAGGTGCTGACCGTCAAGGAGCTGCACGACCTGTTCGCGTTCCTGATGACGCTGGAGTGACAGGGCCGGGGTCGGCAAATCGATCGATCCGCGGATGACGGACAACCTCGGGGTGGCCGGGGCCGGGCGCCGGTCTCGCGTCCGGGGGCTTGCGCCCCCGGCTACGGACGGTCGCCCCCTCCGGGGGCTGCCTGGAAGGCCGGGCCGAGGGCGTTGAGGGTGGCGTAGAGGTCGAACTGGAGCGGCTTGCCGTCGGCGGCCTGGAGGTCGGTGTGCAGGTGGAGCTGGTCCACCGGCCGCAGGCCCGGCATCCGGAGGAACACGCCCTTGCCGCCGGGGAGGAGCTGCACCGTCTCGACCTTGACCGGGTCGTGCCCGATGCGGTCGGGCTGGTCGGGCGAAAGGTGGAACGACCCGTAGGTGCTGCTCCAGCGGTAATTCCACCGCTCGACCCGGTAGCTCCGCGGGTCGGCGGCGGTCGCGGGGTCGAGCGGGCGGGTGAAGCTGACGGCGACCCCGTCCTCGTGGGCGTGGAAGGATTCGGGCATGGCGACTGGCTTGCCCGTGTAGCGGACGCGCTGGAAGGAGCCGTCGGCCGCCGCGGCGGTCTGCCAGCCGTCGAGGCCGACGACGTAGAGCTGGCCGTCGACCGGGTGGAACGCCCCCTCGGCGGGTCCGGCCAGGAAGGTCAGCCCCGGGAACCGGACCGTCGCCGCCTGCCAGAGGTCGCCGACCCGGTCGCGCAGGACCGCGTGCAGCGTGCAGCGGCCCCAGGAGAAATGGAGCATCCCGCCGCGGTGGTAGTCGCCCCAGAGGTCGCCGGTGTACCACGTCTGCCCGCCGCACGAGTTGTCCGCCACCTTGGGGATGAAGCAGAGCGGGCGGTCGGGCACCAGGCCGGCGGGCGCCTCCTTCGCGTTGCCGAGGAAGCCGTAGAAGCCCCCCTCGCGGACCAGGTCGATCTTCGACGAGGGGACCCAGTTCCCCTCGTTGTCGGCGACCGTCACCTCGTCGCCGGGCCCGACGCCGAGCCCGTTGGGGTGGCGGAATCCGCGCGCGACCACCGATAGATTCCGGCCGTCGGGCGAGACCCGCAGCAGGCACCCGCCGTGCGGGGTGCCGGGGTCTCCCGAGTGGAGGAAATAGAGGTTCCCCTTCGAGTCGGCCTCCAGCCGCAAAGCGAAGGCGTGGTCGCGGCCGGTGATGATCAGGTCGTGGTTGAACGATTCGTACTCGTCAGCCTCGCCGTCGCCGTTGCGGTCGTGCAGGCGGGTGACCTGGTCCCGCCCCAGGACGAGCACCCGGCCGTCGACCACCTTCACCCCGAGCGGCTGATAGAGGCCGGTCGCGAACCTCTGCCAGGTCACGCGCCCGAGGCCCCGGTCGAGCCCGCGGACCAGCCACACGTCGCCGTGCGCCGTGGCGAGCGCGGCGTCCCCGTTCGGGAAGAAGTCGAGGGCCGAGATGAAGAACAGGGCCTTGTGCGGGTTCTCGTAGGGGACGGCGATCGTGTCGATCACGTAGGGGGCGTCGCCCCCCTCCTCGGCCAGTTGCCCCCGCGTGACCAGGGGCTCGCCCCACCGCCCGGGACCGGGCTCGCGGAAGCGGGCGAGGCAGGAGAGGCCGGACGGGATCGGGCGAGCTCGGCGAACGCACCGAGCCGGTCCTTCGGGCCCGACCATGAGAGGAGCTGGCCCTTCCAGCGCACCCCGGCCGGGACGCGGACCATCACGTCGCGGTCGCGGACCTCGACCTCCCCGCCTGGCGACGTCTCGACCAGGGCGACGGCGTGCGCAGCCTCGCCGGCCACGGCGACCGCCATCGGCACGCCCCCCTCGTAGCGGAGGGCCGGGGGCGCGGGCATCTCGGCCGCGGTCAGCCAGATCTTGTGGGACGGGCCGTCGACCTCCAGGTGCCGCGCGATCGCGACGACCTCGCCGCGCCTCTCTTCGCTCGACAAGTCGAGGACTTGTCCGCCGAGGACGCGGTACGACAGCAGGACGCGGTCTCCGTGCAGGTGGAGGCCGCGGTAGTCGACCTCGTCGCGGCCCAGGGGCACCAGGCCGTCGGGGCCCGTCTTACGCCAGGTCTTCTCCGGGGGGACGTAGAACTGGAGGGCGCCGTCGAGCGACGGCTTGCGGAGCAGCCCGTGCCGGAGCTCGCTGGTCGTCAGCCGCGCCCCGACCAGGCCAGCGACGGCGGCGCACCGCTCGGGGTCGAACAGGACGGCAGACGTCCGGGTGCGGTCGAGGAAGACGGCGATCCCCTTCGGGCCGACGGCGCGGCGGGGGATGACGATCGAGTGGGCGACGAACGGCCCCTTGTCGGTCTGCTGCCAGCGGCCGTCCGCCCAGTGCTCGTCCTTCTCGAACTCGTACTCGGCGAACCGATGCGGGTAGGGGAGCCCGCGCTGGTTGGTCTCGCCGCCGGGGGTCCACCGCGCCAGGTAGGCGTCCTCCGATTCGTCGAAGCTCCAGAGCGCGACCGTGTGCTCGTCGGCGACCAGCGCCGATGAGGGCGCGGCGACGACGTCGCGCGCGACGTCCGAGATCCGCACGTCGTCGATCAGGACCGGGTTGGGCCGGCGGTCCTCGACGGCGGTCCCGACGCCCAGCCCGCTCGGCAGCGACGGCCGGTCCGTCCTGGCAAGGGGGGCGTCTTGGCACGCCCTCCCGTCGAAGTAGGCGCGGGCCCGGCCCTCCTGCAAGACGAGCGCGACGTGGTGCCAGCGGCCGTCGGCCAGGGAGGCGTTCAGGCCCAACCGCGGAGGACGGAACCCGGGGACGCGCAGGAGGAGCGCCCCGGTCCCCTTCTCGGCGACGAGCTCCCAGTGGGTGCCGGAGTCGCGCCCCTCGTTCGACAGGAGGATCGCCTCGCGGCCGGCGTCGGCGAGCTTCGCCCAGAGCTCGACCGTCAGCGGCATCCGCGAGAACCGCGGGTCGGCCGTCGCGAGGTAGCCCCCGGCCGCGGCGTCGAGCGCCTGCCCGAACCGCCCCTCGACCAGCCGCACGGGGCGCCCCGCCCCCTGCTGCGCCTCTGCCTCGGGCGCATCGATCGAGGAGGAGAGCACGACACCCAGCAGGACCACGACGCGGGGGGCCGTCTTCGAGCAGAGTCCGATCATCGATGATGCCCGATTTCGGTGGGGATGGCCTCGACCCTCGCGGCGCAGAACTTGAACTCGGGGATCTTGCCGACCGGGTCGAGCGGGGTTGGTCAGGAGGTTGGCCGCCGCCTCGGCGTAGCAGAACGGGATGAAGACCATCCCGGGTGGGACGTCGCGGTCGGCGCGGGCCTTCAGCGCGATGGCGCCGCGGCGCGTCGCCACCCGCACCGGGTCGCCGGGCCGCACGCCCAGGCGGTCGAGGCTCGCGCGGGGAGAGGTGCGCCACCGCCTCGGGTTCGAGGTCGTCGAGCACCGCCGAGCGGCGGGTCATCGACCCGGTGTGCCAGTGCTCCAGGAGGCGACCGGTCGTCAGGACGAAGGGGTAGGCGTCGTCGGGCATCTCGTCGGGGGGAAGGACCGACACCGGCACGAGCTTGCCGCGCCGAGGGGGTCGGGAACCCGCCGCCGAAGATCACCTCGCGGCCCGGCTCGTCCTCGGCGTCGCACGGGTACGTCACCGCCCCCTCGCGCTCCAGGCGGTCCCAGCTGATCCCGCGGATCGACGGCATGCACGACCGCAGCTCGGCGAACACGTCGCGGGGATGCTGATAGCCCCAGCCGAGGCCGAGCCGAAGGGCGATCTCCTGGACGACCCACCAGTCGGGCCTCGCGTCTCCGGGAGGCTCCAGCGCCCGGCGGCCGAGCTGGACGCGGCGGTCGGTGTTGGTGAAGGTGCCGTCCTTCTCCGGGAACGCCGTCGCCGGCAGGATCACGTCGGCGTGGTACGCCGTCTCGGTCAGGAAGATCTCCTGCACGACCAGGTGCTCCAGCGCCGCCAGGGCCTCGCGGGCGTGCTGCACGTCGGGGTCGGACATCGCCGGGTTCTCGCCCATGATGTACATCCCCCGGATCGTCCCCGCGTGGATCGCGCCCATGATCTCGACGACCGTCAGCCCCGGCTCGGGGTCGAGCGCGACGCCCCAGACCCCTCGAACCGGGCCCTCTGCGACGGGTCGTCGACGGGCTTGTAGTCGGGATAGACCATCGGGATCAGCCCGACGTCGGACGCCCCCTGGACGTTGTTCTGCCCCCGCAACGGGTGCAGGCCCGTCCCCGGGCGGCCGACGTGCCCGCACAGCAAGGCCAGCGCGATCAGGCAGCGGGCGTTGTCGGTGCCGTGGACGTGCTGCGAGATCCCCATCCCCCAGAAGATCATCGCCGCCCGGCCTTGGCGTACAGCCGCGCCACCTCGCGCAGAGTCGCGGCGTCGACCCCGCAGATCGGCGCCATCGCCTCGGGCGGGGAGTGGCGGACCTGCTCGCACAGCGCCTCGAAGCCCTCGGTGTACCGCTCGACGTACCGGCGGTCGTACAGCCCCTCCGCGACGATCGTGTGGAGCATCGCGGTGAGCAGGGCGACGTCGGTCCCGGGGCGGAAGGCCAGCATGTGCGAGGCGTACCGCCGCAGCGCCTGGCCGCGGGGGTCGGCGACGATGAGCTTGGCCCCCTTCCTCGCCGCGTTCTTGATGAACGTCGCGGCGACCGGGTGGTTGACCGTCGGGTTCGACCCGATGACCACGATCACGTCGGAGTTGGCGCACTCGGAGAAGGGGGCGCTCACCGCGCCCGAGCCGATCGTCTCCATCAAGGCGGCCACCGACGAGGCGTGGCAGAGCCGGGTGCAGTGGTCGACGTTGTTGCTCCCGAAGCCGGTGCGGACGAGCTTCTGGAACAGGTACGCCTCCTCGTTCGACCCCTTGGCCGAGCCGAACCCGGCCAGGGCGCGGCCGCCGTCGCGGTCGCGGATGCGTCGCAGGCCGGCGGCGGCCAGGTCGAGCGCCTCGGCCCACGTCGCGGGGCGGAAGTGGGTCGACGGGTCGGCCGGGTCGACCTGGTCGTCGGCATGCTTGGGCACGCCGGGCTTGCGGATTAGCGGGGTCGTCAGGCGGTTGGGATGGTGGACGTAGTCGAACCCGAATCGGCCCTTGACGCAGAGCCTCTTGTGGTTGGCGGGGCCGTCGCGCCCCTCGACCTGGAGGATGCGGCCGTCGGCGATGTGGTAGGTGAGCTGGCAGCCGACGCCGCAGTAGGGGCAGAGGCTGTCGACCGTGCGGTCGGCCTCGCGCGCCTTGCGGCCCGACTCGTCGAGCACCGACGACGGCAGGAGCGCGCCGGTCGGGCACGCCTGGACGCACTCGCCGCAGGCGACGCAGGTGCTTTGGCCCATCGGGTCGTCGAAGTCGAAGACGACCTTGGCGCGGTGGCCGCGGAGGGCCATGCCGATCACGTCGTTGGCCTGGACCTCGCGGCAGGCGCGGACGCACAGGCCGCACTGGATGCAGGCGTCGAGCTGGACCGCCATCGCCGGGTGGCTGCGGTCGGGCGCCGGCGCATGCCGCGCGGGGAAGCGGCTCGCCGACACGCCCAGCCGGTCGGCCCAGCGCCAGAACTTCGAATCGGGGTCGTGGGCCCTCTCACGCGGGGGCTGGTCGGCGACCAGCAATTCCATGACCAGGCGCGCGGCCGTCTGGGGGCGCGGTGAGTCGGTGATGACCACCATGCCGGGCATCGGCCTGCGGATGCACGAGGCGGCCAGGACGCGCTCGCCCTGGACCTCGACCATGCAGGCGCGGCAGTTGCCGTCGGGGCGGTAGCCCGGCTCGGCCGAGTGGCAGAGGTGCGGGATCGCGACCCCCTCGCGCCGCGCGACCTCCCAGATCGTCTCGCCGGGTTCGGCGACGACCTCGCGGCCGTCGAGGGTGAACGCGACCGGCTCGCGGGCGGGGTCGATCATCGCAGGTCCTCGGGGAAGTACCGCATCACGCAGAGCAAAGGGTTGGGCGCCGCCTGGCCGAGCCCGCAGATCGAGGCGTCGCGCATGACGCCGGCCAGCTCGGACAGCAACGGCTCGTCCCAGCGGGTTTCCTCCATCAGCCGGACGGCCTTCTCGGTGCCGCAGCGGCAGGGGGTACACTGGCCGCAGCTCTCGTCCTCGAAGAACCGCATCAGGTTCAGGGCGACGTCCTTCATGTTGTCCTGGTCGGAGAAGACGACCACCGCGGCCGAGCCGATGAAGCCGCCGTGCGGCTCCAGCGTGCCGAAGTCGAGCGGGACGTCGCCCAGGTGGGCCGGCAGGATGCCCCCCGACGCGCCCCCGGGCAGGTACGCCTTGAAGGCGTGCCCCTCCGCCATGCCTCCGCAGTGCTCGTCGATCAACTGCCTCGCCGTGGTCCCGGCCGGCGCGACCACGACCCCCGGCCTCTTCACCCTCCCGGAGACCGAGAAGCTCCGCAGCCCGCGGCGTCCGTTGCGGCCGTGCGAGGAGAGCCACCCGGGCCCGCGCTCCAGGATGTCGCGCACCCAGAAGACCGTCTCGACGTTGTGGATCAACGTGGGGCGGCCGAAGAGCCCGACCTGCGTGGGGTAGGGGGGCTTGTGCCGGGGGTAGCCCCTCTTGCCCTCGATGCTCTCCAGCATCGCCGTCTCCTCGCCGCAGATGTACGCGCCGGCGCCCCGCCGCAGGTGGATCGCGGGGGGATCGGCAAGCCCCTCGTGACCGAGCCTGGCGATCTCCTCGGCCAGCAGGAGGCGGATGTGGGGGTACTCGTCGCGGAGGTAGATCGTGACCTCCTCGGCCTCGACCGCCCAGGCGGCGATCAGCATCCCCTCGAGGACGCGGTGCGGGTCGGTCTCCAGGAGGACGCGGTCCTTGAAGGTGCCGGGCTCCCCCTCGTCGGCGTTGATCGCCATCAGGCGGGGCTTCGGGCTGCGGCGGACCATCGTCCACTTCTGCGACGAGGGGAACCCCGCGCCCCCCAGCCCTCGGAGGCCCGAGGACTCGATCGCGGCGACCACCTCGTCGGCGGCCCTCCGCCCGTCGCGGCAGTCGGCGAGGGTCCGGTAGCCCCCCTCGGTGATGTAATCCTCGAACGTCTTCGCCGCGGGCCTCTCGGGCGCGGTCTCGCCCGATTCGACCGCCCGGGCCACGGACTCGACCGTCGCGCGATCGACGGGCCTCTGCCCGACGACCGCCACCGGGGCGCGGTCGCAGCGGCCGACGCAGGGCGCCCGCACGACGGCCACATCGGGGCCGAGCCGGTCGCGGATCGCCTCGCGGAGGCGGTCGCCGCCGGCCAGCATGCAGGCGATGCTGTCGCAGACGCGGACCTGGAGCGTCGGGGGCGGGGGGTCGTCCTCGAAGACGATGAGGAAGTGGGCGTAGAACGAGGCGACCTCGTAGACCTCGGCCAGGGCCAGCCCCATCTCCTCGGCCAGCGCGGCGAGGCGGGCCGCGGTGATGCCGCGGTAGCGGTCCTGGATCAGGTGGAGGTGCTCGATCAGGAGGTCGCGGCGCCTCGGGCGGTCGCCGAGCAGGGCGCGGACCTCGGCCCAAGCGGCGGGGTCGACCTGCCTCCCCTTCGGGTGCGGCACCGCGCGACGGCGCCCGGCCCCCGGATGGATCGTCCGCCGGGCGTCCTCGGCCTCGCCCCTCATCGCAACCCGCCTCCCCGATCGCACGACGCGGCCCTTCGCCGGGGGGAGGGCCTCTGCCCGCCATCGTCCTCGGCCGGGCACGGCCCCGCTCCCTCCAAGGTATCCCGCCCGGCGCGGGGCCGCAATGATCCGCAACCGCGGCCGTCCGTCGCTTGGTCGCCCGCCGCGGTCGAAAGGTGCCGGGGGCTTCCCCGCCCCGGGGGGCGGCCCGCGCGGCGAGGCCCGGAAATCGCACCGCCCGCGCGGAATTCCTGATCGGACCGCCCCGGAATCCGGATGATATCCACAGGGGGCGCCGATCGCCCGAGGGAGCGCGGGGACGAAGACGGGCCGCGTGTGGGGAAACTTGGCGATTCGGGTGCCGATTTCGCGGGGCATGTGCGGCACGCCGTCCGGGCCCGAATCGAGATGTTTCACGATGATGAGAAATTTTTTCGAGTGACTTCTTGAATTGCCTCATACGCATGATCAACATGGCCGCCAATCCCGCACAGGTGCATTCGCGCCGATTCGCCCGACGACTCCCGCATCGGAATCGCCTCCCGGAGATCGCATCGATGGCCGCTTCCCCCCCGCCGAACGCCCCGATCTTTCCGCCCGTCGCTCCAGAGGCCGGAAAAGATGCCATTCATGCCAGGAACCGATTCTCGATCAAAACAACGGTCCCAGGCACCTTTCCCAGCCCTGAGGGCGGCTTGTCCATCCGTGGATGGTGCCATAGGCTTGGGCTTTGCGCTAGCCGCTAATGGCGGCAGCCTTCCTGTTAAGACACTCGCGATTCACGTAAGATGAAAGGTATGGGCGGCACGCCCCGGAGGACGCGACATGGACCAGCGGCGGCGGCAGCGGAGTCGGAGGCCGGGGGTCCGCCTCTTCGACTGGAGCAAGTTCGACCCGGCGATGGTCGACAGCGACGGTCGGCCCTCGCTCGTCGAGGAGCTGACGACCTACCGCGACCGGCTGCCGGAGCTGCTCCAGCACGAGGGGGCCTACGTCGTCATCAAAGGCAAGACTTACGAGATCCTGCCCGACCGCGAGGCCGCCCTCCAATACGCGATGAAGCAATACTGGCCCGTGCCCGTTTTGGTCAAGAGGATCGTCGGCAAGGAGCCTTTGAACTCGCTCGGCGGTGCAGTCCTGTGACGCGGAGCCACCGGATCACCGTCGGGCCACTCGGCCCGATCATCCAGGTGGGCCTCAATGTCGGAGCGACCCAGGCCGGGTTGGGCTTTGGAGGATCGCCGCTCTCGAAAAATGGCCTGATCGACACCGGGGCGACGCGGACGGCGATCAGCGACGCCGTAGACCAGGCGTTGCAGCCGGCGGTCTCCGGCTCGGCACCATTCAAACGCCCGGGCGTGCCTCAGGTGATCGTGCCGACGTATGCCGTCCGGCTCAACTTCGAGGACCACCTCTCGAGAAACCCTTGGTTCGACCACGACGTCGTGGTGGCCGATCCTGCGACCCCCGGGATCGACGTCCTGATCGGAATGGACGTTCTGTCGCAGTTCGTCCTGTTCTACGAGGGCGTGAACGGGACAATGATCCTGGCCTACTGAGCATGCCTCCTGCCCCGGTGATCGGCCGCGGGTGGCCCGGACAGGCAAGCTGAGGCTGTCCGACAATTCGCCCACGCTCATGAAAGTCGCAAACCCTGGAAAACAAGGGGTTTTTGGATGACACTCGGGGCCGGGGTCACCGACCGGCTGTCCGCCGCGAGCGGAAAAGGGTCAGCGAGACGATCTTGAGTTTGTAGGGTGGGTCAGCCGCCGCAGGCGGCGCAACCCACCGGGGCGATGGTGGGTCGCGCGTTGCGTGCGCGACGCTGACCCACCCGGCCTCACTCTCGTCGTGGCCGTTACTGTATGTTTGTCACCTGACGGCGGGATGGTGTAGAATGGTGGGATGGAGAGCAAAGTCCCCGAAGCCAAGGGCCGCGGCTCGCAGTTGAACCCGCCGAATCGGTTCGGGGGGCCGACGCACGTGCTCGACCTGGAGGAGGTCGAGGACGATGCGGAGTACCTGGAGGGCCTCCGCAACCGGCCGACGCAGTACCTGCCCGACCGCTGCCGGAGCATCGTCACGGAGAACGACAGCCCCGACGTGGGCTTCCGCTACAGCATCAACCCGTACCGCGGGTGCTCTCACGGGTGCAGCTACTGCTACGCCCGCCAGACGCACGAGTACCTCGGCCTGAATGCGGGGCTCGACTTCGAGACGAAGATCTTCGTCAAGGAGGACGCGCCGGGGCTATTCCGCGAGTTCCTCTCGAAAGAAAGCTGGCGGCCCGAGCCGATCGCGATCTCGGGGAACACCGACTGCTACCAGCCCGCCGAGAGGCAGTTCCGCCTGACCCGCCGCTGCCTGGAAGTGGCCGCCGAGTTCCGCCAGCCGGTCGGCCTGATCACGAAGAACGCCCTGATCGTCCGCGACCTCGACATCCTCGGCGAGATGGCCGGGGACGACCTCGTCCACGTCAACGTCAGCGTCACCACGCTCGACGCCGACCTGGCCCGCTCGATGGAGCCTCGGACCAGCACCCCGGCGGCGAAGCTCCGGGCGATCCGGGCGCTGCGGGAGGTGGGCGTCCCGGTGCGGGTGCTGGTCGCGCCGATCATCCCGGGGCTGAACGACGCCGAGATCCCCGCCATCCTCGCCGCGGCCGGGGAGGCCGGGGCCCAGCACGCGGCCTTCACGATGCTGAGGCTCCCCCTGACCGTGGCCCCCGTGTTCCAGGAGTGGTTGGGGCGCGAGCAGCCGGGCCGGGCGGCGAAGATCGAGGGGCGCATCCGCGCGATGCGGGGGGGAAGCTCAACAGCACCGAGTTCGGCGACCGGATGGTCGGCTCGGGCGCGATGGCGCAGCAGATCGGCAACCTCTTCCGCCTCTTCGCCGCCAAGCATGGGCTCGACGGCGGCCTGCCCCCCTACGACTGCACCAAGTTCCGCCGCCCGAGGCCGAAGATGGGCCAGTTGTGGCTGTTCTGACGGGGCCTGTGGTCAGGCGAACCGGACGAGCAGGATGAGCGAGGCCACCGCCAGGATCAGCCCCGCGACCTCGTAGGCGTTGAGCGTCTCCCGGAATGCGACCGCACCGACGCCCGTGAGCAGCACGATCATCGAGATCGAATACACGACGCCGATCGTCGCCAGCTTGAGGTATCGCATCACGAACACCCAGCCGAATGCCGTCGAGGCGTAGACGGCGAATCCGACGTAGAACCACCCGCTCCGCAGCGGCTCCTTCCGGGCGCTGGCGAGCTTCAGCAGGTAGTCGCCGAGCACCCCCACGAGGCTGAACCCGATCGTGAGGACGACGGCGAGGTAGCTTTTCAATCGCGGCTCCTCGTAGGGTGCGGCCCGCGTGGGGCGGGAGGGGATCGGGCCCTCATCCTCGGCAGGGCGGCCTACCGGAGGGGGGCCCGCCGAGGTCGGCCAGGCGGCGGCGGAGGTCCCAGCTCGTCGGGCCGTCCATGCGGCGGATCGCGTCCCCCTCGTCGAACTCCAGCTCCGTCGCGACGCCCACCCAGCAGGAGATCCGCTCCGGGTCCCCCTCGACGGGTTCCGGGGCCGTCCAGCAGCGGACCGTCGCGTCGGAGCCGCCGGTGGCGAGCCGCCGCCCGTCGGGGCTGAAGGCCAGCGCCCGGACCGCCCCCCCGTGCGCCAGGGAAGGGCCGATCGGCAGGCCGGTGGCCGCGCACCAGAGCCGGACCACCCCGTCGGGGCCCCCCGTCGCGACCATCGTCCCGTCGGGCCGGAAGGCCAGGCGATCGACCCGCGTCCGGTGGACCAGGGGCTCGCCGATCGGGCGTCCCGTGGTCGAGTCCCAGAGGCGGGCGGTCCCGTCCTCGCACGCCGTCGCGAACGCGACGCCCCCGGGCCGGAACCCCACGCAGAGGATCTCGCCCGGATGGCCCAACGTCACGGCCGGGGACCCCTCGGCGACGTCCCAGAGCCGCGCGAGGCCGTCGCGGCAGCCGGTCAGCAGCCGCCGCCCGCCCGGGTCGAACGCCAGGGCCGAGACCGCCGTCCCGTGCGCGAAGGGCCCGCCGATCGTTTCCCCGGTCGCGGCCTCCAGGAGATGGACGCCGTCGTCGCACGCCACCGCGACCGTCGCGCCGTCGGGGGAGAACGCGACCGCCAGGGCCCGGGCCGCGGGCCCGCCCGGCTCGCGGACCGGCAGGCCGGTCGCGGCGTCGTACAGGACGCGTCCACCCGGCCCGCCCGCCGCCGCGATCCTCGTCCCGTCGGGGCTGAAGCCCAGCGCGGCGACCGGGGCGCCGGTGCTGATCGGCGCGCCGACGGGCCCGCCGGTCAGGGCATCCCAGAGGCGGATCATCCCGTCGTCGCCCGCCGTCGCGACCATCGTCCCGTCCGGGCTGAACGCGACGTCGCGGACGGGCCCGTCGTGCCTCAAGGGGGACGACAGGGGCGTCCCGGTGGCGACGTCCCAGAGCCGTGCGGTCCGGTCCCCGCACGCCGTCGCGAGCCTCCGCCCCTCGGGGCAGAACGCGACGGCGAGGACCTCGCCGACGTGGCGGAGGCACCGCTCCAGCAGCTTCGCCCCCGCATGCCAGCCGCACAGGCTCGTCCGGATGACGCGCTGCAATTCGGGGGCTCGGAGGGGGCATTCAGGAGCGCGCGGGCCAGCCAGAGCATCCCCTCGGCGTGCGCGTCGCGGCCGAAGCCGCCGCGGGCCCGCTCCAGGCAGAGCCGGGTCAGCGCCCCCTTCGCCTCGCCCAGGGCGAGCTCCTGCTCGCCTCGGTAGCGGACGTCCGCCTGCCAGGCCTCAAGGTCGTTGGCCAGGTCGAGCGCCGAGGCGTGACGGTCGCGCGGGTCGAGCGCCATCGCCTTCAGGCAGATCGCCTCCAGCGTCGGGTCGACGGACCGCCGTAGCCGTCGCGGGGCGGGGAAGATCCCGCGTCGCACGCGGTCCAGGACGCTCGGCACGTCGCCGTCGCGGAAGGGGGCGTGCCCGACGAGCAGGCAATAGAGGATCGTCCCCAGGCTGTAGATGTCGCTCGCCGGGCCGACCCGCTCCAGGTCGCCCGCCGCCTGCTCCGGGCTCATGTACCGGGGCGTCCCGATCACCGAGCCGGGCAGGGTCATCGAGGCGTCCGCCGGTGACGGCCGCGGGGGGTGCGGCCCGTCCCCCTCGCCCCGAGGGCCGGGGGTCGCCTTGGCGACCCCCCAATCGACGACCAGGGTCTCGCCGAACCGGCCGAGCATGATGTTCTCGGGCTTGAGGTCGCGGTGGACGACCCCCCGGCTGTGCGCGTAGGCGACCGCGTTGCAGGTGTCGATGAGGCTCCCGAGGAGCCGGCGGAAGGCCAGCTCGCGGTCGTCGCCCCGGTGCGCCGTCGCCTTTGTGCGGTGGAACCGCTCGATCGCGTCCCGGAGGGTCTCCCCCTCGATCAGTCGCATCGCGTAGTAAGGGCGGCCGTCCGGATGCCGGCCGAGGCTGTAGACCGGCACGATCCCGGGGTGCTCCAGCCTCCCGGTGACCTCCGCCTCCAGGAGGAAGCGCGCCTGCGAGCCCGGGTCGTGGGCGAGGCGCGCCTGCAACTCCTTCAGGGCGACCGCGCGGTTCAACTCGCCGTCGAAGGCGAGGAAGACCTCGCCCAGGCCGCCTCGCGCATGAGGTCGGAGGACCCGGAAGCGCCCCCCTCGACCCCGTCGCCGACGGCATCGCCCGAGGCGCGGCCGGCGGCGACGGCATCCCCGCCGAGGGGCTGCCCGTCGTAGGCGACGGTCGCGGCCGGCTCGGGGACGCCACCGGGGGGCCCCAGGTCCCTCGCGACCCGCTCTTCCAGGAGGGCCAGCGCGCTCGACGCGACCGCGCCCCGGCCGGCGAGGATCTCGGACAGCGTCCGGTCGGGGGAACGCGCCCAGTCCCGGACGGCCGAGACGAGCTGCTCCCGGTCGATCGCCCCCCCTTCGAGGGCGTAGAGGCCGAGGAGCAGGTCGCGCGGCGCGTCGGCTCGCCCGGCCATCGCGTGCCTCCCGTCTTGAGCGGGCGGGAACGGGTCCGGCCCCGGGCCGACCGGCCGGACCGGGCCCGGACGCCACCCAGGATGCCCGCCGATGATAAAAGGTTCACCTCCGGACCGGAAGGGAGATATGATCCGGGAGCGAATCGGGGCGGTCGCTCAATCGGAAGGGCGCAGCGTTCGCCATGCTGAGGTCGAGGTTGAGGGTTCGATCGCCCCGCTCGACATCGGCACGATCACGCGATCAGGGGGGGTTCGGAGGGTGGGGACGGACGCGGACCGATCTCCCGATCCGGTCGTCGCCCGGCTTTCCTGGAGCCTTGGGTCGCTCCGTCCGCGGTCGGGCGGGCATCCGCGATCTGGATTCGGCAGAGGTGGTGTCGAGTGGAGCGGAAGGGGATCGAACCCTCAACCTCAGCATTGCGAACGCTGCGCTCTCCCAATTGAGCTACCGCCCCGGTCACGGGATGGTCCCAGGTTAACGTCCGTCGCGGGGCGATGCAAGACCGGGGGCGGGGCCTCGGGCGGCTTGTCGCGGCCCGCGGGGGCCGCTAGATTGGGTCGCGGGTCAGGGACCGCGCAGGGAGGGTCGCCATGCATCGTCGCCTGCGAATCCGCCTCATCTTCGTCCTTGGGCTGGTCGCCTCGGCACCGGCGGTCGCCGACGACTTCCCGAGGGGGCTGGTCTCGTGGGCGCCGATGGCGGGCAACCCCGTCTTCCGGGGGGCGGGGGGCGACGCCTGGGACCGCAAGATCCGCGAGAGGGGCTACATCCTGGTCGAGGACGGGACG
This sequence comes from uncultured Planctomycetaceae bacterium, assembly GCA_963708145.1. Lineage (GTDB taxonomy): Bacteria > Planctomycetota > Planctomycetia > Isosphaerales > Isosphaeraceae. The sequence continues at coordinate 4,506,455 of OY970189.1, forward strand.
TTCCACCTCTGGTACACCGGCTACAACGACGACCGCTCGCCGAGCCGGTTCCTCGGCCACGCCACCTCGGCCGACGGCCTCCGCTGGGCGCGCGACCCGGCCAACCCGATCGTCGACGGGTCGTGGGTCGAGGACGTCTGCGTCGTCCGCCGCGACGGCCGCTACGTCATGTTCGCCGAGGGCCGGGACGACATCGCGCACCAGCTCACCTCGGCCGACGGCCTCCATTGGGACGACCTGGGCCGGCTCGACATCCGCAACCGCGATGGCTCCCCGCTGTCGCCCGGCCCCTACGGCACGCCGGCCGCCTGGTTCGAGGACGGGACGTGGTACCTGTTCTACGAGAGGGGCGACCGCGGCGTCTGGCTGGCGACCTCGACCGACCGCCGCACCTGGACCAACGTCCAGGATGACCCCGTCCTGGCCCGCGGCCCCGATCCCTATGACCGCGAGGCGATCGCCGTCAATCAGATCATCAAGCGCGACGGCGTCTACTACGCCTTCTACCACGCCAACGCGCACCGCCCCTGGAAGGACTGGACCACCAACCTCGCGCGGTCGCGCGACCTGGTCCGCTGGGAAAAGTACCCGGGCAACCCGATCGTCGGCGACAACTGCTCCAGCGCCGTCCTGGTGCGGACCGCGCAGGGCGACCGGCTCTACACGATGCATCCCGACGTCCGGGCGTTCGCCCCCGCCGCGGACGGCAAGCCCAAATAAGCCAGCGAGTTGCGGGCGCGCCGGGGGGCGTCGCCCCGGCCCGATTCGTTCCGTCGCGCGGCCGATTCTGGTAAGATGGTCCTTTCCCGAAGGCCGCACCGCACCCTCGCCACCCCCGCCGTGCCGGCCCGATGCCCAGGACGGGTCGAGGCGGGCGGGCCCTCCAGGATCACGACGGATGAATCGCTACAGCTCCGACGCCGACGACTTCTATGTCAACGTGAACCTCAACACCGAGATGGAGCTGCCGACCAGCCGCGACACGGTCCTGCACTACTTCGAGCAGATGAGGAAGGCGTTCCCCGACCTGCGGAACTTCTACACCCGCGAGAACGGCGACCTCGTCCTGGAGGGGGACAAGGAGCAGGAGCCGTACCGCTGGCTGGCGATCGAGCCGAGGCGGCTCTGCTCGGGGCACGTCAACCCCGAGACGCTCGAGGACGCCTACCGCCAGCACGAGATGGTCCTGGAGCTGGCCCCGCACCTGCTGACGATCAGCCTGCTCGACTGCGAGGCGCTCGACGTGATGTACGGGTTCGACTTCACCTACGAGGGGAACCACGACGAGGTCGTGGCCGAGGCGCTGGGGCTCGGCCCGGGCCTGGAGGGGCTGCTCGAGGTGCCCGGCGCGCGGGTGATCAACTACGAGCCGTCGGTCACCCTGGCCCTCGACGAGTCGTGCCGGCTCCAGTGCCGGCTCTCGATCGAGACCCGCACCAACGCCTACCAGGTCCGCACCGGCGAGTTCCCCGAGGACCAGATCAGCGTCTACTTCACCGTCCGCCAGTACTGGGGGACCGGCCCCGAGCGGACCTTCCTCGACTCGTTCCGCCGCCAGCGCGAGATCGGCGAGGAGGTCGTCCAGCAGCTGCGTCATCCCGCGGATCGTCCGGCCGCTGGCGCAGGCGATCGCGTCGCGGTGAGGCGACGGAGTCCGGATCGAGCCGCAGATGACGCAGATCGACCGATCAAATCACGATCGGCAATCTGATCTCCGATCTCGTCAACTGCTCATCTGCGGATCGTCCTCTCCGACCCCGGAGGCCCCGCGATGCTCCGACTGAGTACGCTGGCCAGGAACCTGACGGCCGAGACGGCCTTCACCGTGCTGGCGCTGGCGCGGGCGCTGAAGGCGCGGGGCAAGGACGTCGTCGAGCTGGAGATCGGCGACAGCCCGTTCCCGAGCACGCCGCACGCCAAGGCGGCCGGCATCCGGGCGATCGAGGAGAACCAGACCGGCTACGGCCCGAGCCTCGGCCTGCCCGAGTTCCGCGCCGCCGCGGCGCGGTCGGTCGACGGCCGAGTTCGGCCTCGACGTCGGCGGCCGAGAACGTCGTGGTCGCCTCGGGGGCGAAGCCGTTCGAGCAGTACTTCGCCGAGGCGCTGCTCGACCCCGGCGACGGCGTCCTGATCTTCAGCCCGCACTTCCCGACCTACGTCCCCAACCTCGAGCGCCGCGGGGCGCGCGCGGTGCTCGTGCCGCTGCCGGCCGAGAACGAGTTCCGGCCCCGCGCCGGCGACGTCGCGCACTTCCTGGCGACACGACCCGAAGCCGCGCGCCGTCTTCCTCAACTCGCCGCACAACCCGACCGGCGGCGTCGCCACCGCGCGACGACCTGGCCGCGATCGCCGACGTGGTGCGCGGGACCGACCTGATGGTCTTCTCCGACGAGCCGTATTGCCACATGGTCTGGCAGGGCCGGCACGAGTCGATCCTGGCGCAGCCGGGGATGCTCGACCACGCGGTCGCGGCCTACACCTTCAGCAAGTCGTACAGCATGAGCGGCTGGCGGATCGGCTTCGCGGTGGCGCATCCCGAGGTCGTCGAGGCGATCGGCAAGCTGATCAACACCACGGCCTCGTGCAGCCCGCCGTTCGTCCAGTGCGCCGCGCAGGCCGCGCTGGAGCACGACGCGGCGACCCGCGACGAGTACATGGCCCGGTTCCGCCGCAAGGTCGAGCGGCTCGCCGCCGGCCTGGCGCGCGATCGACGGCATCCAGGTCGTCCCGCCGGCCGGGACGTTCTACGTCTTCCCCGACGTCCGCGCGGTCTGCAACCGCCTGGGGATCACCTCGCACGGCCTGGCGCTCTACCTGCTCGAAGGGGCCGACGACGCCTTCGGCGTCGCCTGCCTCGGCGGCGAGTCGCTTCGGCGACGCCGGCCGCGGCTTCCTCCGCTTCAGTTGCGCCGAGCCCGACGAGCGGATCGACCAGGCCCTCGCCTTCCTCCCCGACGCGTTCGACCGCACCGACCGCGTCCGCCGCTTCCTCGCCGAGCGCCCGCAGTTCGTGCTCCGCGAGCCCTTCTGATCGAGGATCGGCCATGCACTTGACCGTCGAGGTCGAGCGGGAAGATGACGGGCGATGGCTCGCCGAGGTGGTCGAGTTGCCCGGCGCCTTGAGCTACGGGACGACGTGCGAGGAGGCGATCGCCAGGGCCAAGGCGCTGGCCTTGCGCGTCCCGGCCAACCGGCTCGAACACGGCGAGAGGTAGGGTGGGTCAGCGACGCGGAGCGTCGCGCAACCCACCGGGGCGATGGTGGGTTGCGCCGCCTGCGGCGGCTGACCCACCCTACCAGGCTATGACGGTTGACGATCGATCGGCATCCATCGGACGTGGTATAACAGGGTCGCGACGTACCGAATTCCCGGGATGAGGTTCGGAGGATGGCAATGACGGCGCTCATGAGACGTTTCTCCTGGCTGATCCTCGGAGGATGCCTGGCCTGGCCCGCGGTCGCGACGGCCGACGACCAGGCCGCGCCCGAGGGATGGGTCGCGCGATCGCCTCGCGACGAGATCCGGCCGGCGTTCTCCTACGTGCCCGATGGCGGCCCGAGCCATCGGGGCAGCCTCGCCATCAAGGCGGACGGGCGCGAGGGGCTGTTCGGCTGGTGGGAGAAGACGTTCCCCGCCCGGGGCGGGCAGTCGTACAGGTTCTCGGCGCGCCGCAAGGTGAGCGACGTCGAGGAGCCGCGGCGGGCGACGGTGGCGCGGGTCCTGTGGCGCGACGACCGGGGGCGGCCCGTGCTCCGCGACGCGCCGAGCTGGGCCTCCTATCGCCCGGGCGAAAGGCCCCGCGCCGAGCCGGAATACCCCGAGGAGAAGGGCGAGGACGCGCAGGGATGGGCCGAGGTCTCCGCCGTCTACCGCGCCCCGGCCGACGCCACGAAGGCGGTCGTCGAGCTGTCCTACCAGTGGGAGCCGGGCGGGCGGGTCGAGTGGGCGGATGTCTCGCTTGAGGAGACGTCGCCGCTGCCGCCGCGACGGGTGCGGCTGGCGACCATCCACCTGCGTCCCCGAGAGGGGAAGACGTCGGAGGAGAAGTGCCGCCAGTTCGCCCCGCTGATCGAGGAGGCGGCGCGTCGGGGGCGGACCTCGTCGTGCTCCCGGAGACGCTGACCTATTTCCAGAGCGGCCGATCCTACGCCGACTGCGCCGAGGCGATCCCCGGGCCGTCCACCGAGTATTTCGGCCGCCTGGCCCGCGAGCACGACCTGTACATCGTCGCCGGCCTGATCGAGCGCGACCGTCACCTGATCTACAACGTCGCGGTGCTGATCGGCCCCGACGGCAAGGTCGCGGGCAAGTACCGCAAGGTCTGCCTGCCCCGCGGCGAGATCGAGGGGGGCGTCACGCCGGGCCACGAGTACCCCGTCTTCGACACGAGGTTCGGCAAGCTCGGGATGATGGTCTGCTACGACGGCTTCTTCCCCGAGGTCGCCCGCGCCCTGACCAACCGAGGCGCCGAGGTCATCGCGTGGCCGGTCTGGGGCTGCAACCCTCTGCTGGCGTCGGCCCGCGCCTGCGAGAACCACGTCTTCGTGGTCAGCAGCACCTACATGGAGCCCGCGGACCGCTGGATGATCTCGGCGGTCTACGGCCACGACGGCCAACCCCTGGCGCAGGCCGAGCGGTGGGGGAGCGTGGCCGTCGCCGAGGTCGACCTCAACGATCGCTTCTACTGGCAGAGCCTCGGCGACTTCAAGGCGCAGATCCCCCACCACCGGCCCGGGGACACGGCCGGGGCGCCCTAACCCGAGGGGGGTGCCGATCTGGACGCGGCCCGCCGGGGTGATACAACCGCCCCGTCCACCCGCAAACCGCCCCGAGGACCCGCGACACGATGGTCAGGAAGACGCGACGGACGAAGGACCCCTGGGCCGAGGCGATCGCGCACCTGAGGGGCTCGACCCGCGCTGGGCGGAGCTGATCGACCGGGTCGGGCCGTGCCTGCTGGAGCCGAGGCCGGACCGGTTCGGCACGCTGGTGCGCGCGATCATCGGCCAGCAGATCTCGTCGCGCGCCGCCGCGTCGATCGACGCGAAGCTCCGCGCCCTGGCGGGCGAGCCGCACGCGCCGGCGCCCTGCTGGCGCTGGGCGAGGCGGGGCTGCGGGGCGCGGGGATCTCGGGCGTGAAGGCGCGCTACATCCTCAACCTGTCCGAGGCGGTCGCCGGCGGGCACGTGCCGCTCGACGCGATCGACGGCTGGGACGACGACGCGATCGTCGCGCGGCTGACGACGGTCAAGGGGATCGGCGTCTGGACGGCCGAGATGTTCCTGATCTTCGCTTTGAACCGGCCCGACGTCCTGCCGGTCGGCGACCTGGGGGTGCGGATGGCGATCCGAGACCGGCACGGCCTGGCCGAGCTGCCCGGGCCCCGGCTCTGCCGCGAGCTGGCCGAGCCCTGGCGGCCCTATCGGTCGGTCGCCAGCTGGTATCTCTGGAGGCGGACCATCATGGCGAAGAGATTCAAGGTCGGCGATCACGTGACCTGGAATTCGGAGGCCGGACAGGTCAGCGGCAAGATCATCAAGGTCCACACGAAAGACGTGGATTACAAGGGGCATACGCACCACGCGAGCGAGGACGAGCCTCAGTATGAAATCAAGAGCGACAAGACCGACCACATCGCGATGCACAAAGGCTCGGCTGAAGAAGGCGAAAGGTTGACGGTCCCATCATCGCCGCGATCCCGAATCCGAGGCCCCAATTCGGGATGATCCATCGAGGCCCCGCGAGGCGACCGGCCTTGGACTTCGACGTCATCATCAAGGGCGGCTGGGTGGTCGACGGCTCGGGCGGGCCGCCGTTCCGGGCCGACGTCGGGCTGCTCGACGCGATGATCGCCGAGGTGGGGCCGCTCGGCGAGTCGGGGGCGGGGGCGGCCAGGGTGCTCGACGCGGCCGGGCGGTACGTCGTCCCCGGGTTCGTCGACGCGCACGTCCACGGCGACGCCATGCTCCTGGCCGACCCGGTCCACGCGCCCGCGCTGAAGCAGGGGGTGACGACCTACATCATCGGCCAGGACGGCAGCTCGTTCGCCCCCGCCTCGCCCGCGACGATGGACTACATGCGGCGCTACACCGCCGGGTTCAACGGCAACCCCGCGACCGTCGCACTACGACTGGGCGACCGTCGACGAGTACCTCGCGCGGTTCGACCGCCGCACGGCGCTGAACGTCGCCTACCTCGTCCCCAACGGCAACGTCCGGATGGAGGTCATCGGGCTCGACCCCCGCCCGGCCACCGACGACGAGATCCGACGGATGCAGGACCTCGTGCGCCGCGGGATGGACGCCGGCGCCGTCGGGCTGTCGACGGGGCTCGACTACATCCCCAGCCGGTACGCCGACGCCCGCGAGATCGCCGCCCTGTGCGGGGCGATCGTCGCCGACGGGGGCGTCTACGTGACCCACATGAGGGGCTACGGGCCCCACGCGGCGGAGGGGATGCACGAGGTCTTCGAGATCGCCCGCACCTCGGGCGCCGCGGCGCACGTGTCGCACTACAACGGCCCGGCCGACCTGCTCCTGCCCCTGATCGACGAGGGCCGCGCCCTGGGGCTCGACCTGACCTTCGACACCTACCCGTACCTGGCCGGCAGCACGATCCTGGGCATGGTCGCGCTGCCGCCGTGGGTCCAGCAGGGGGGGATCGAGGCGACCCTCGGCCGGCTGGCCGACCCGGCCGTCCGGTCGCGGCTCGACCGCGAGTGGTTCTCACGCCCCACGCCGTACCCGCTCGACACGACGACGATCGCGATGACGGCGCACCCCGACTGGCGATGGGCCGAGGGGCTGACGGTCGTCGAGGCCGCCGCCCGCGCCGGGATGGCGCCGGGGGCGTTCGTCTGCGAGGCGCTGCTGGCGTCGGGGATGGCCGTCGGGATCGTCGGCTTCCGCGCCGGCGAGAGGACCGAGCAGGACGTCCGCGCCATCCTCCGCCACCCGGCGCACATGGCCGGCTCGGACGGGATCTTCTGCGGCGGCGCGCCGCACCCTCGCGGCTGGGGGGCGTTCGCGCGCTACCTCGGCCGCCACACCCGCGAGCTCGGCGACTACACCTGGGCCGAGGCCGTCACCCACCTGGCCTCGCACGCGGCGCGGCGGTTCCGGCTGACCGACCGCGGCCTGATCCGGCCCGGGTTCGCCGCCGACATCGCCATCCTCGACCCCGCCACCGTCGCCGACCGCTCGACCTACGCCGCGGGCCGCACCCCGGCCGAGGGGGTCGAGCACGTCTTCGTCAACGGCACCCTCGCGCTCGAGGACGGCGAGCCGACCGGCGCCACCCCCGGCCGCGCCCTGCGGCGCGGCTGAGCCCCGCCCCTGGTGCCCCATCGCGCCGATCCCCGCCCCCGAGGGGCCGGGGAGACCGGCACGGCCTTTGCAACGAGGGCCGTAACCCCCATCCTTCATCCCGAGGTCAACAGCCATGAGACGCCGCGGATTCACGCTTGATCGAGCTCTTGGTGGTGATCGCGATCATCGCCGTGCTGATCGCGCTGTTGCTCCCCGCCGTCCAGGCGGCGCGCGAGGCGGCGCGGCGGATGCAGTGTACCAACAACATCAAGCAGCTCGGCCTGGCCGTCATGAATTACGAGAGCTCCAACGGCTCCCTGCCCCCCACGGCCTTTTCCTACGCGTCGCCGTTCACCTGCGGGTCTTCGCTCGGGAACGACATCTCGATGAAGGTGCGCCTGATGGCCTTCCTGGAGCAGCAGGCGGTCTACAACGCGATCAACTTCCTGAACTGCCCGCTACAACTGCCCGCAGAACTCGACGGTGCGCGTCATGCGGGTCAACTCGCTGATCTGCCCCTCCGACGGAAACATCCCGTGCTCGACGATCAGCGGGTACGGGCAGATCGGCTACACCAGCTACCCGAACAACATCGGGACCATCTACCGCAACAACGGCGGCATGTACGACGGCCCCGCCTACGACGTGAACAACACCAGCTTCGGCCCGCCCGTCACGATCGCCTCGATCCTCGACGGGACCTCCAACACCGCGATCTTCAGCGAGTGGGTCCGGGGCATGTATCGGAACGGGTCGGGCGGGCTGCACCAGGTCTACACGGCGAGCCAGGCGCTGCCTACCTCGAACACCTACATCAGCCCGACCGTCCTGGCGGCCTCGTGCCAGTCGTCGACGACCATGTGGCCCGAGAGCGGCATCACCCCGGCCTGGGACCAGAAGGGGCAGGAGTGGCTCGAGCACAACTGCGGCGAGGGGGGCTGCTACAGCCACATCAACACGCCGAACAAGAAGGCCTGCGTGTTCTCGGGGGACACCGCGCCCCACTCGTACTACACGATGATCGGCGCCAGCTCGAACCACCCCGGCGGGGTGAACGTCGGGTTCCTCGACGGCTCGGTCCGCTACGTCAAGGACAGCGTCAGCCCGAACACCTGGTGGGCCGTCGCCACCAAGGCCGGCGGCGAGGTCATCAGCTCCGACAGCCTCTGACCCGATCGCGGGCCCTCGCCGGGACGGTCCCTCGACCCGGCCCGGTCGGGGGGCCGATCGTCGACGATCCCACCCGCCCGACCCCGTCCGGGGCCCGATTTCTCGATTTTTCGGAGAATTTCAGAACGGACCGGCCTCCCGCCTCGATGATGTCATTGTCGGGCGCGGAAATCGGACTCGACGCGGAGTCCGCGACTCGCCCCGAATCGTGACACGCACGAGACTCCCCCGGGCTCGTCGTCGAGCCCGGGGGTTTCGCGCCGACCGCATCCTGGGAGGGTTCCGGAAATGGGCCGCACGACAGGCAACCTCGCCGCGATCTCGCCGTCCTCCTCGCCGAAGACGACCTTTCGCTTCGATCCCCCCCACGAGACCCTACGGCGCGTCGGCCCGGCCGACAACTTCGCCGCCGTGCTCGACGACTTCGACGCCTTCGCCGACTGCGGTCCGCCGCGAGCTGGCGCCGGCCGGCCTGATGGAGGCGATCGTCGCCGACCGCGTGACCCTCGTCGCCTGGCGGCTCGGCACCGCCTCCCGCGCCGAGGCCGAGGCGGCGCGGAAGGCCGCGCGCTCCCCCCGCCGCTCGCGGCGTCCCGCCGCCGCCGCCGTCGCCGCGCTCGACCTCGACCGCGAGCAGCTCCGGCTGGAGGAGGCCCTCGACCTGCTCCAGAAGCTCCGCGACCGCCGGCCCGCCCCCCCGTCGTCGCCGCCGCCGAGCCGGCCCCGGCGATCGACGACTTCGACGACTTCGACCCCGCCATCCTGTCGAACGAGTGGGCCGTCATCCCCGGCGACCTGCCCGCGGACGACCCCGACTTCGCCCCCGAGCCCGACGACGACGCGCCCCACGAGCCCTGGCAGGACCGCCTCGTGTTCGACTTCAACGTCTCGGAGACCTCGCCCGTCGTCAAGGGGACGTGGGTCACCGTCGGCCACGTCGTCTCCCTGATCGTCGACGGCTGGACCTGGGGCGACATCCTCCGCACCCACCCCGAGCTGACCGAGGACGACATCCGCATCTGCCTGGCCTACACCGTCGCGCAGGACGACGGCGAGGCGGACGCCTGAGCGGGCAATTCGCGGAGGAAGAGAATCGATCCGCAGATGACGCAGATTAACGCAGATAAATCAAATTTTTAAATTTCTCCGTTTTCATCTGCGTTAATCTGCGTCATCTGCGGATCGATTCTCTTCCTCTTCAATTCAGGATCTCCAGCTTCGGCATCTTGGGGGTCTTGATGTTCTGGATGCTGATCTGGGCGGCGAGCTGCTCGACGACGCCGAGCAGGTAGGGGCGGGCGGGCGAGCCGGGGTCGAGGGCCTCCTTGAGCCGGCCCTCGTCGCCGCGCTCGCGGACGTGGATGTTCAGCGGGACCTCGCCGAGGAAGGGGACGCCGAGCTGCTCGGCCTTGCGGCGGGCCCCGCCGCGGCCGAACAGGTAGGCGCGCTCGTCGCCGGGCGCGTCGAAGAGGCCCTCCGACTCGACCAGGCGCCGGGCCTTCGGGCCGCCGCGGTCCTTGAGGTAGGCCTGGACGTCGAAGAAGCTCATGTTCTCGATCATCCCGAGCAGGGGGACCTTCAATTGGCGGAACATGGCGACGGCCCGCGTGGCGTCCAGCAGCGCGACCTCCTGCGGCGTGCAGACGACCACGGCGCCGGTCAGGGGCAGGCTCTGCGCCAGGGTCAGGGGCACGTCGCCGGTCCCCGGCGGCAGGTCGATGACCAGGTAGTCGAGCTGCGCCCCAGTCGACCTGGTGGAGGAACTGCTGCATGATCCCGTGGAGCATCGGCCCGCGCATGATCACGGCGCTTGTCGGGCTCGAGCAGGAAGCCCATCGACATCAGCTTCAGGCCGCCGGCCTCGATCGGCTGGATGCGCTCGCCGCGGGCCATCGGCCGGCCCGAGGCGCCGACCAGGTGGGGGATCGACGGCCCGTAGACGTCGGCGTCCATCAGGCCGACCGTCGCGCCGTAGGACTGCAGCCCGTAGGCGATCGCCGCGGCCATCGTCGACTTGCCGACGCCCCCCTTGCCCGAGCCGACCGCGATCACGTTCTTGACGCCTGGGATGTCGCCCTTCTCGGCGATCCCCTTGCCGCGGACCTCGGCCCCCATCGTGATCGTGAACGTCCAGGCGTCGCCGAGGCGGCCCGCGAGCGCCTCGCGGACCTCGCGCTCGATCTGGGCCTTGAGCGGGCAGGCCGGGGTCGTCAGGTTGACCGTCAGGGCGACGGTCCCGTCGCCGATCCGGATGTCCTTGATCATGCCCAGGTCGACCAGGTCGCGGTGGAGCTCGGGGTCCTTCACCCCCTTCAGGGCGTCGAGCACGTCCTGCTCGGTGAGGCTGGGGCTCTTCTTGCCGAACATCGGAAGGGTTCCTCGGCTCGCGTCCGCGTGCGGTTGAAGGTCAAGGACAACGTCATCATCAGGCCGAAGGCCGGCGCGCGTCGCGCGGCCGGCCCGGGGCGGCCGGCGGCGTCACTGCCTCGGGGCCCTCGGCCGGGGCGGTGGCGGCCGGAGGGCGGGGGACGGCCAGCACCAGGGTTCCGGCTCGGGCTCGGGGCGCGCTGACCAGCCGTCGCGGTCGTCGCGCCGCTGCGCCAGGGGGAGCCAGCGGGCCAGCAGCCCGGCGACGGCGGGGGGGGTGGCCACGCCCGCGATCACGTGGGTCGCGCCGAGCTCGCGGGCCAGCAGCGCGACCCCGTCGTGCGCCTCGGGGTCGAGCACCAGGACCAGCGCGTTGGGCGCCGCCCGGGTCGCGCGGTCCAGGTCCTCCAGCCCGGCGCGGACGCGGCGCGCCAGGTCGATCACCACGACCGGGCACGCCCGGCCGGCCACCGCCGCCTCCAGGTCGGCCGCCGACCGGGTCTCGACCAGGCGGACCGGCCACGCCGAGAGCCTCGGCCGCAACTGCCGGGCCCAGTGCCCCAGCCGTTCGTGGATCACCAGCACCAGGCTTGCCAACGGCGGCCCCACTCCCCGTCCCGGATCGTTCGAAGCATCGCCGGTCCGGTGCCGGTCCGCGGACCCGGTCTGCGGCCGAGGTTGCCTGCGGCAACCCTGCCAGCCCGGCCGCTTGCACGAAGATCCCGGATTCAGCCGCAATGGCACATGCCCGATGGCGATCTTCAAGCTCTGGCATCTGCCATGTCCATCGCGATGCGGAGTCGTCCGCGGCATCCGGAGTTGTCCGGCTCGCGACGCGCCGCCGCGAGGTCCGCTTGAATCGGGAGCCCGGCCGCGACTCGACGTCGCGGATCGTCGATCGCCGGGCCGATCGGATCGATCCGGCCCGCAGCCCGGCGCGGTCGCGCCGCGGCGGGGGCCGGCCCGCCCGCGAGGTCCGCACGGTCATGGCCGAACGAGATTACTACGCGGTGCTCGGCGTGGCCCGCGACGCCTCGCCCGACGAGATCAAGAAGGCGTACCGCGACCAGGCGCGGAAGTACCACCCCGACGTCAACCCGGGCGACAAGAAGGCCGAGGCCCAGTTCAAGGAGGCGCAGCAGGCCTACGACGTCCTGTCCGACGCCGAGAAGCGGTCGCTCTACGACCGGTTCGGCACGGCGGGCTTCGAGGGGATGGCGGCGGCCGGCCCGAGGGCCTCCGCCTCGGAGTGGACGGCGCGGCAGGCGGGGCCGGGGCAGGGCTTCGAGTCGTTCGACTTCAGCGAGTTCTTCGGCCCGACGGCGCCGCCGCCGCCCGAGGCCGAGGCGGGCGCCGGCGAGGGGGGCGGGATCTTCGAGGACCTGCTCGGCCGGATGCGCGGCGGCCGCGGCCGGCGCCGCGCCGGCCCGCGCCGGGGCCGCAACGTCGAGGCGCGCCTGACGATCCCGTTCCTGACCGCCGTCGCGCGGCGGCGAGACCAAGATCGACATCGAGCGCGAGGAGGGCCGCCGCGAGTCGCTGGTCGTCAAGATCCCCCCCGGCATCGAGTCGGGCGCCAAGCTCCGGCTCCGCGGCCAGGGCGAGCCCGGCGCCGACGCCGACGCGCCCCGCGGCGACCTGACGATCGTCGTCACCGTCGAGCCGCACCCGTACTTCCGCCGCGAGGGCCGCGACCTGCTCGTCGACGTCCCCGTCACCGTCGCCGAGGCGGTCCTCGGCGCCCGCGTCGACGTCCCCACGCCGACCGGGCTGAAGTCGCTGACCGATCCCGCCGGGCAGCTCCAGCGGGATGAAGCTCCGCCTGCGAGGGCAGGGCGTCCCCGCCTCGGGCGACACGCCCGCGGGCGACCTGTTCGTGGTCGTCAAGGTCGTCGTGCCCAGGACGGTCGACGACGAGAGCCGACGCCTCATCACCGAGTTCGCCGAGCGCAACCCGTCCGACCCCCGCGCAGGGCTCTGGTAGGCGGGCCGACCGGGCCGCGACCCGACACGACCCGACACGACGTTTCGGGGCCTGACCGACGATGGCGACACCGATCATCCCCCGCGACCAGGTCGCCGAGCACCTCGACGTCCCCCTGCGCGTCCTGGTCCGGTACGAGGCGCGCGGGCTGATCCGCGCGGTCCGCGAGGGGGACGTCGAGGGGTACCGCCCGGCCGAGGTCCGGCGGATCTGGACGATCGTGAGCTGCCAGCCGCGACCTGGGGATCAACCTGGCCGGCGTCGAGGCGATCCTCAAGCTCCGCGACCACATGGCCGAGGTCCACCGCCGGCTCGACGAGCTGGCCGCCGCGCTCCGCGAGGCGCTCGAGCCGGGCCCGACGACGATGCCTGAGCCCCCGGCGCCGCCCCACCCGCCGGCCGCCTCCGCCGCCTCGCGAAGGAGAATCCCGAGGCCCACCGCCGGATCAGCCGCGCCGTCGTCGGCCTGCTCGGCGCCGCGATCGTCGCCATCGCCGCAGTCGGCGCCCTGCTCATCTGGCACCTCGTCCGCCGCGGCCGGCTGATCCGCGAGGGCCTCGCCCCGCCCCGCGCCGTCCGCCTGCCCGAGGAGGAAGGGAAAGATGACGATCCGCAGATGACGCAGATGGACGCAGATTGATAAGATAGGTGAATAGGGATCGGGACAGGCCGGGTCTTGATCGACAATTTTTTACCTTATTATTTTTTCCTCTGCGTTCATCTGCGTCATCTGCGGATGATCCTCTCCTCTTCGAGCGCGACCATGCCGCGGGCCACCTTCCGACCCCACGAGCGGATCAACGACCCGGCCGACTTCCGGCGGGCGTTCGAGAGGAGGCGGTCGGTGTCCGACGCGGCGATGGTCGTCTACGGCGCCGAGAACGGCCGCGACCACGCGCGGCTGGGGATCTCGGTCGGCCGGAAGAAGATCCGCTCGGCGGCGGCGCGGAACCGGGTCAAGCGGCTGCTCCGCGAGGCGTTCCGGCTGAGCAAGGACGAACTGCCCGCGGGGATCGACCTGGTGGTGGTGCCGCGGGGCCCGGGCCTGACCTTCGCCGAGGCGAGGCGGTCGCTGCCGGCTCTGGCACGCGACCTGGCGCGCCGGCTCGGACCGCGTCCTCAGGCGAAGGCGCCGTCATGACCGCCGCCGCGGCCTGGCGATGGCCCTCCCGCGCGGCGGTCGCCCTGGTGATCGCGGCCGTCCGGGTCTACCAGGTCACGCTCGGCCCGTTGCTGTCGGCCTTCGGCCCGGTCTGCCGGTTCGAGCCCAGTTGCAGCCGCTACATGATCGGCGCCCTGCGCAAGTACGGGCTGATCAAGGGACTCTGGAAGGGGACCGGGCGGCATCGCTGCGCTGCCACCCCTGGCATCCGGGGCGACTACAACGATCCCCCCTGACGCAGGGCCCGGTCGAGCTCGCCCCAGAGGTCGTCGGGGTCTTCCAGGCCGATCGAGAGCCGGACCAGGCCGGGGGTGATCCCCTGCGCGGCCCACTGCTCGGGCGACTGGCCGCGGTGGCTGGTCGTGGCCGGGTGGCTCAGGGTGGTCGCCACGTCGCCCAGGCTGGGGGCGAACGGGATGTGCTCCAGGGCCCGGATGAAGGCGTCGGCCCGCTCCCGGGTCGCCAGGTCGATCGTCACGATCGTCCCGAACCCGCCCCGCAGGACCCTCGCCGCGAGGGCGTGGTCGGGATGGCCCGGCAGGCCGGGGTAGTGGACGGCCGCGACCTCGTCGTGACCCGACAGCCGCTCGGCCAGCGCCAGGGCGGACGCGCAGGCCCGCGACGACCGCAGGGCGAGCGTCGCCATCCCCCGCAGCGCCAGCCAGCTCTCGAACGGGTTGCCCGTCAGGCCGAAGGTCGAGGCGACCTCCGCGGCGCGGCCGATCAGCGCCTTCGACCCCGCCAGCAGGCCGAGCGTCAGGTCGCTGTGGCCGCCGATCAGCTTGGTCGCCGAGTGGACGACCGCGTCGGCCCCCAGTTCCAGCGGGCGGCAGAGCAGGGGGGCGAACGTGTGGTCGATCACCAGCATCGCCCCGGCCGTATGCGCGACCTCGGCCAGCCCGGCGATGTCGGCCAGACGCACGAGCGGGTTCGAGAGCGTCTCGGCGAAGACCAGGCGGGTCGCGGGGGTCAGGGCCTCGCGGAGGGTCTCGGGGCGGGTGGCGTCGAACAGGGTGTGCTCGACGCCGAACCGGGCCAGCTCGCGACGCGACCAGCGCGACCGACCGCCCGTACAGCCCGTCGGCCAGCGCGACGTGGTCCCCCTGGCCGAGCGTCGCCAGGAAGACCGCCGCCTCGGCCGCCATCCCCGAGGCGCACACCAGGGCCGCCTCGGCCCCCTCCAGCGCCGCCACCTTCGCCGCCAGCGCCGAGGCGTTGGGATGGCCGTCGCGCGCGTAGATGAACCCCGCCTCGCGCCCCTCGTAGAGCGCGTCGATCTGGTCGAGCCCGGCGACCCGGTAGACGGCGCTCAGGTAGAGCGGCGGCGCCAGCGGCGCGGTCCGCGACGCCGGCTCGTCCGCCGGCCGCGCGCAAAGCGTGTCGGGATGGGGGTCAGGCTCACGCCGCTCGCCCCCGTCCCCCATCCCCCACCTCCCAACCCCTTCAGACGACGTGGCTGGCCTTGCGGTGGAAGCGGGCGGCGACGCCGAGCAGGGCGATCATCTCGCCGAGGTTCTTCAGCGCCTTGCGGAGGTCGCCCTTGGCGCGGGCCTCGGACTCGCCGCGGCGGAAGCGGGCGAACTCGGTCCAGTCGAGCGACCAGGCCTGCTCGATGGCGTGCGCCTGGATGCGGCGGGTCAGGTCGGAGAGCCGCTCGACCAGCTCGGCCGAGATCGGGCACTCGGCGGTGCGGTAGGGGTGCTCCTCGACGACCGTCGCGGCCGGCGTCCGGTTGCGGCCGGGGAGCAGGCCGGCGGCCAGGGCGCCGAGCTTCCACTTGCCCGCCTTGCCGCCGTTGGACCGATCGGCCTTCTCCGGGGCCGTCGGCAGGTCGGGCGCCGAGTCGGGCTCGACCCAGGGGCCGATCCGCAGGATGACCACCGTGATGTTGTCGAGCCCGCCGCGCAGGTTGGCCAGGTTGACCAGGTAGCGGCAGGCGTCCTTGGGGTGGAAGTTGGCCGCGAAGGCCCCGAGCTCGGGGTCGGCGACCGGCCCCGACAGGCCGTCGGAGCAGAGCAGGTAGACGTCGCCCGGCTCGACCGCCAGCGGGCCCTCGATGTCGACCTCGACGTTGGGGTCGGGGCCCAGGCTGCGGGTGATCACGTTCTTGGGGACCGACAGTGCTGGCGTGCTCGGCCGAGAGGTGGTTGCGGCGGACCAGCTCCCAGACCAGGCTGTGGTCGAACGAGAGCTGGTCGATCCGCCCGGCGCGGATGCGGTAGACCCGCGAGTCGCCGACGTGCGCGATCAGGGCCCCCTCGGGCAGCAGCAGCAGGGTCGAGCAGGTCGTCCCCATCCCCTGGAAGTCGCGGTTGGCCGCTGGC
This sequence comes from uncultured Planctomycetaceae bacterium, assembly GCA_963708145.1. Taxonomy (GTDB): domain Bacteria; phylum Planctomycetota; class Planctomycetia; order Isosphaerales; family Isosphaeraceae. The sequence continues at coordinate 4,522,770 of OY970189.1, forward strand.
GCGGCTGTGGATCAGCGCGCCGACCTCCTTGTACGCCTTGGTGATCGCCTCGGCGGCGGTGCCGGTCTTCGTCTTGTTGTAGTTGTGCGGGATGTTGTCGCAGGCGAGCTTGCTGGCCAGCTCGCCGACGGCGTGCGCCCCCATCCCGTCGGCGACCATGAACAGGTGGCCGCGCTGCCGCCAGGTCTCCTTGCCCGAGGCGCGGACGATCGAATGGCTGTCCTGGTTGTTCGACCGCCGCATCCCGGTGTCGGTCGCGGAGGCGTCGGTGATGATGTCGTCCCAGTTCACGACCCGGCCTTGCATGCGTGGCGCCGGCGACCTCGGCGGCGCCGCCACGTCGCGGCGCCGCCCGGGGTCGAACCGATGGGTTGTCCCTGGCCTGAGAGGCGACCCGGGTCAGGCCGCCGTGAATGTCCCGAGAACAATGGATCTAAAGCGGCATTGTACCGCCCTCGCGGGCCCCGGAAAGGGGGAACTCCCTGCTTCCGCGGATCTTTGGTTGCAATCACGATGCCGGGGGGGAACGAATCGACACGGCCCCAACCGGGGCGGGGCCCGGATAGGCATTAACCATTACTTGCGGTATGGTGGATTGTGACCGCCAATCGCCCGACCGTCCCTTTGGGAACCGCCCGCCATCCATGACATCGCCCCTGCGCCTGCCGGAATTCCGGTTCACCAAGACCCGCTCGCCAACGGACTCGACGTGATCGCCCGGCACCAGGGGCACCTGCCGCTGGTGGCGGTCAACCTCTGGTACCACGTCGGCTCGAAGGACGAGGAGAGGCGCCAGCGAGGCTTCGCGCACCTGTTCGAGCACCTGATGTTCGAGGGGTCGGAGCACTACCCGGGCGACTTCTTCAAGCCGCTCCAGAGGCTCGGCGCCAGCGTCAACGGCTCGACCTCCTCCGACCGGACCAACTACTTCGAGGACATCCCCGCCGCCCACGTCGAGCTGGCCCTGGCGATGGAGTCGGACCGGATGGGGCACCTCCTGCCGGCCCTGACCGACGCCAAGCTCCGGGTGCAGAAGGACGTGGTCAAGAACGAGTACCGCCAGAACTACGCCAACCGCCCCTACGGCCAGGCGTGGCGGCTGCTGGCCGAGGCGCTGTACCCGCCCGACCATCCGTATAGCTGGCTGACGATCGGCGTGATGGAGGACGTCGAGGCGGCGACCCGCGACGACGTCGAGGCGTTCTTCCGCCGCTACTACGTCCCGAGCAACGCGAGCCTCTGCCTGGTCGGCGACCTCGACGAGGACCGGGCGCTCGGCGATGGCCGAGCGCCACTTCGGCCCGATCGCCGGGGGGTCCGCGGCGCTGCGGCCGCACGCGCCGGCGGTCGCCCTGGGGCGCGACGTCGAGATCACGATGCACGACCGCGTCGAGCTCGACCGCGTCTACCTGGCCTGGCCGACCGTCCCCCACTTCCACGACGACGAGGCGGCGCTGTTGCTCCTGGCCGACATCCTGGCGCGGGGCCGGTCGAGCCGCCTGTACCGCAAGCTGGTCGTCGAGCACGAGGTGGCGCAGGACGTGACGGCGTACCAGTCGGGCCGCGAGCTGGCCGGCAGCTTCGGCGCGTACGCGACGCTCCGCCCCGGCCGCTCGCCGTCGCGGGCCCGCGACCTGATCGACGCCGAGATCGCGGCGATCGCCGAGCGATGGCGTGACCGCCGCCGAGCTGTCGCGGGTCCAGAACGGCCGGCTCGCCGGGTTCTTCTACGCGCTGGAGAACATCGGCGGGTTCGGCGGGGTGGCCGACCGCCTGAACGCCTACAACACCTACCTCGGCGACCCGGGGCGGATCACCTCCGACTTCGAGCGCTATCAGGGGGTCACGCCCGAGGCGGTCCGCGACATGGCGGCGCGGTACGTGGCGGGCCGTCCCCGCGTGGCGTTGACGGTCCAGGGGCGTCGGGCGGGGCCTCCGCCCGTGCCGCTCGACCGGGCGGTCCAGCCCTCCAGCGCGCCGGCGTCGCGGTTCCGGGCGCCCCGGCCCGAGGTCCGGGCCTTGCGGTGCGGCCTGCCGCTGTGGGTGATCCCGAGGCGCGACCTGCCGATCGTCGCGGCGACCTTCGCGCTGGGCGGGGGGGCCGGGCGGCAAGCGCCCGGGATGGGAGGGCTGGCGCAGCTGACCGCCGCGATGCTCGACGAGGGGACCGCGTCGCGCTCCTCGTTCGAGCTGGCGCTGGCCGCCGAGCAGATGGGGACCACGCTGTCGTCCTCGTGCGGCTGGGACGGCTCCTACGTCGGCTTCCAGTGCCTGTCGCCGCACTTCGCGGCGAGCCTCGACCTGGCCGTCGACGTGATGCGCGACCCGACGTTCCCCGAGGCCGAGTGGGAGCGCGTCCACGGCCAGGCGGTGGCCGCCCTGCGGGCCGAGCGCGACGTGGCCGAGGCGCGCGCCCATCGCGGGCTGCTCCGCGCCCTCTACGGGCCCGACCACCCCTACCACCTGCCGATCGACGGCGACGAGCCCGACGTCGCGGCGCTGTCGCGCGACGACCTGATCCGGTTCCACGCCCGGTTCCACGGCCCCGGCGGCGCGGCGTGCGTGGTGGCCGGCGACGTCGACCCCGACCGCGTCGCCTCGGCGCTCGACGACCGCCTGGCCGGCTGGTCCGGCCCCGCCGCCGACCGCGACGCGCCCGAGACCCCCGCGGCGTCGTCGCGGCCCCGCCTCGTGCTGCTCGACCGCCCCGGCGCCCCGCAGGCGGTGGTGCGCGTCGGGCACGTCGGCATGGCGCGGCTCGACCCCGACTACACCGACATGCTCGTGTTCAACCAGGTCCTCGGCGGCCAGTTCACCTCGCGGCTCGAATTCGAAGCTCCGCGAGGAGAAGGGGTTCACCTACGGCGTCCGCAGCCAGTTCGACTGCCGCCGCGGCCCGGGCCCGTTCACCGTCGGCGCCTCGCTCCAGACCGACCGCCTGGCCGAGGCCCTGGCCGACCTCCGCCGCGAGGTCGAGGCGCTCCTGGGCGACCGCCCGCCGACGGCCGCCGAGCTCGACGACGCCCGCCGCGCCCTGATCGAGGGTCAGGCGCGGCACTTCGAGACCCCCTCGGCTCTGGTGGCCCGCTATGCCAGCCTGTTCGTCCACGGCCTCCCGCCCGACCACCACGCCGAGTTCGCCGAGCGTCTCGACGGCGTGAGCGTCGCGACCCTCTCCGCCGCCGCCGCCCGGCAGGTCCACCCCGAGGCGCTGGTGGCCGTCGTCGTCGCCGACGCCGCGACCGTGCTCGGCCCGCTGGGCGACCTCGGCTGGGGCGAGGTCGAGGTCGCCGAGTGACCGCCCTATCGGATCGGGAAAAATGGTGGTATTTTTGAGATTTCAGGGCCATCGCGATGGACAGGGCGGAATTGCGGCAGCTTGCCGAAGACCGGGTCCTCGATGCCGAAGCCCTGTTGAACGCAGGACGATGGTCCGCCGCGTATTACCTGGCCGGATATGCCATCGAATGCGGCCTGAAAGCCTGCGTCCTTGCCTTTGTCGAGAATCATCCGGGCATCGTTCTTGAGGACAGGAGATTGTCGGATAAGTGTTTCTCGCACGATATCGAAGGGCTGGTCAAGGTCGCCGGCCTCGAAGCCGGGCGCGATGCGGGCATCGCCGCCAACCCGGTCTGGGGTATCTCGTGGCAGGTCATCAAGAGCTGGAACGAGAAATCCCGCTATCAACAGAAGTCCGAGGCCCAGGCGCGTACGCTCTTCGGGGCCATCACCGATCCTATCAACGGGGTGCTGCCATGGATCAGGGTCCGCTGGTAACGGAGCAGATCGAGGCGGGGGCCCAGTTCCTCGGGGAGTTCGATAAGAGATATCCCGTGCGGGCTGCCTTCTGGCTCAAGGACAGCGACGATTCCCAGCCGTATCTGTACGTCGCGTCCGATCAGATCGACGACACGAGCATCCGGCCGGCCTACGGAGACGTCGCTCCGGATTGTCGGCCTGATGCGCAATCCCAATCTCGACCCGTTCCAGGTGAAGCTCATCGGCACGGACGACCCCTTGGCTCAGGCCGCGCTGGATGTCCACCGTCGCTATGAGGCGACGATCCCGGCCCGATATCGCGAGCGGTTGTTCGGCGGGGTCGCCGCCGAAGAGGTGTACATCTACCCGCAGCCGATCCCCGTCCCCTGAGGATCCGCCACGAGGGCATGCCCCGGCCCTCGCCCATTCCCCATCCCTGCGGAATTTCGCGGCGCGGGGTAGAAAAATCGGGCCCGTCGGACGTTTCCTCAGCAAGATCCAGGATCGAGGACGCGACGTGGCGGGCGCCGGGGGGCCGAAGGGCCCCTCCCCGGCCTCGGGCCGTCCACCGTACCGGAACCCGCGATGAATCCCCCACGCCTGGCTTCGGTCATGATCGAGGCGCGCGACGAGGTCCCCCGGCGCGACGGCGAGCGGCGGGAGCGCTTCTTGCAGCTCTTCCTGGCCAACGAGCGGCGGATCTACGGCTTCATCCTGGCGCTGGTGCCCGCCTGGTCCGACGCCGACGACCTGCTCCAGGAGACCTCGGCCGTGATGTGGCGGAAGTGGGACGAGTTCACCCCCGGGACCGACTTCGTCGCCTGGGCGCTGCGGATCGCCCGCTACGAGGTGCTCAGCTACCGCAAGCGGCGGGGCCGCGACCGGAGCCTGTTCAGCGACCGCACCGACGCGCTGCTGGCGGACCTCGCCGCGGCGCCGGGCCGCGCCGCCGACGCCCGCCGCGACGCGCTCGAGGCCTGCCTGGCGGAGCTCAACGACCGCGACCGCGAGCTGATCCGGCTGCGATACCAGCCCGGCGCCACCACGCAGGAGGTCGCCGACCGCGCGGGGCGGTCGCTCAAGGCCGTCTACAAGGCGTTGAATCGAATTCACGAGCAATTATTGATGTGTATCCGCAAGCGCCTGGCCGTGGAGGGCCTGCCATGAGCACCCCGCCCGAGGGACGCGACGAGCTCGGCGAGCTGCTGGGGGCCCTGCGCGACGGCCGGATCGACGAGGGCCAGATGGCCCGGCTCGATCACCTGCTCGCCTCGGACCCGGAGGCGCGGCGGTACTACCTCGAATACGTCGACCTGTGCGCCACGCTGCGGCACTACCAGGGCGTCTCGACCCCGGCCCGGGACGACGCGGGGGAGGACGGCGCCCCGCCCCGGATCGCGCCCGGGCCGTCGCGACGGGGCTGGGGCCGCGCGATCGGCCGCGCGCTGGGGGCCTCGGCCGCGGCGGCCGCGCTGCTCGGCGCGATCCTCCTCGGGGCCCGCCTCGGGCGACGCGACGGCGCGCCGGCGCCGGCGCCGGTCGTCGCGGCGACGAAGGCGGAGGCGCCGGCCGTCGCGGCCGCGCCGAAGCCGGCCGTCGCGCGGTACGTCGCCGTGCTGACCCGCGCCGTCGACCCGCAATGGGGGCCGACCGCGCTGCCGACCGAGGTCGGCTCGGCGCTGCCGGCAGGGCCGCCTGCGGCTGAAGTCGGGGCTGATCCAGCTCGAATTCTACGGCGGCGCGATCGTCGTCCTGGAGGGCCCGGCCGACTTCGAACTGCTGGCGATCGACCGCGCCTTCTGCCGGCAGGGCAAGCTGAGGGTCCGGGCCCCGCTCCACGCGAGCCGGTTCTCGGTCGCCACCCCGAACGCCGACGTGGTCGACCTGGGGACCGAGTTCGGCGTCCGCGTCGACGAGGCGGGCGGGTCGGAGGTCCAGGTCTTCGAGGGGAGCGTCGAGCTCCGCGGCGGGCCCGCGGCCGGCGGGCGGCAGGTGGCGATGGGCCAGGGGGTGCGGATCGACACGACCGGCGCCTCGCGGGCGATCGGCGCCGACCCCGGCGCGTTCGTCGGGACGCGCGAGCTCCAGCGCCGCTCGTCCACCGAGGCCGGCCGCCGCTACCGCGCCTGGCTCGAGCTCAGCCGCAAGCTCCAGGACGACCCGCGCGTGGTCGCCTATTACTCGTTCGAGGGGCAGCAGCCCTGGGAGCGGTCGCTCCGCGACTGGGCCGGCGGCGGCGGCGAGACGGGCCTCGACGGCGGCATCGTCGGCTGCGAGTGGGTCGACGGCCGATGGCCGGGCAAGGGGTGCTCGACTTCAAGAGGACCAGCGACCGCGTCCGCGTCCACATCCCGGGCGAGTTCCAGGCGCTGACGCTGATGACCTGGGCCCGCGTCGACGACTTCGACCACCGCCTCAACTCGCTCCTGCTGGCCGACGGCTGGGGGGTCCCGGGCGAGGTCCACTGGGAGCTCAACGGCGACGGCTGCCTGATCTTCGCCCTCAGGAACGGGGCCCGGTGCGACTCCCCCGCCATCCTCGGGCCGGACCAGCTCGGCCTCTGGACGCACCTGGCCACGGTCTACGCCCCGCTGAAGCGAGACGATCACCACGTACGTCAACGGCCGGGAGGTCAAGAAGGTGGCGATCGCCCGCGGCAGCCGGGCGAACATCGGCTGGGCGAACATCGGCAACTGGTCCGACCCGCCCGCCGACCGACCCGGCCGAGCTGCTCGTCCGCAACCTGAACGGGCGGATCGACGAGTTCATCATCTTCGACCAGGCGCTCGACGGCGACGAGATCCGATCGATCTACGAGGTGGGCAAGCCGACCTCCTGACGCGACCGCCCGATCGACCCCCGTTCGTCGGCCCGCGCCCGACGCGCCGGATTCCCTTCGGTCCGATCCCCTTCCCGATCCCCCTTGAGGAGGATTCTCCGATGAAGCGGCGCGGTTTCACGCTGATCGAGCTGCTGGTGGTCATCGCCATCATCGCCGTCCTGATCGCGCTCCTGTTGCCCGCCGTCCAGGCGGCCCGCGAGGCGGCCCGGCGGAGCCAGTGCGTCAACAACCTCAAGCAGCTCGGCCTGGCCACCGCCAATTACGAGAGCGCCAACGGCGTGCTCCCCCCGACCGGGACGGCTTCCAGGACACCGCGCGCTCAACGACTTCTCGATGAAGGCGAGGCTGCTGCCGTTCCATGGAGCAGTCGGCCGTCTATAACGCGCTGAACCAGAGACTTCTTCTCGATCGGCAGCTTCACCCCGATCGCCACCCCCATCCAGTCGACGGCCGTCTCCGCGACGATCAACTCGTTCCTCTGCCCGTCCGACCCCAACGACCCCGGCCTCCTGAACGGCAGCCCAACAACATCATGGAGCCGGGCAGAGCAGCTACGCCAACAACCTGGGCCTCTGCCTGACGCTGGCGAACCTCAAGTTCGACGGGCCGGCGTACCGGATCGGCGACCCCGACCTGAAGGACGGGCCCCCCGTGAAGCTGTCGATGATCACCGACGGGACGACGAACACCGCGATGTGGAGCGAGTGGGTCCGCGGGAAGAACACCAACGTCGGGAAGCAGGCCGTCTGGACGGGCACGCAGAACTTCAGCCCGTTCCCGTCGAACAGGGGAGCCTCCAGGCGACCCTCCAGGCGGTCGCCGTCGCGTGCAACCCGGTCGTGACCTCCACCGCGACCTGGGACCAGAAGGGGGCGTCCTGGGGCCCCGACTATTGCGGCGCCGGCGGCGGCTACAGCCACCTGCTGGCCCCCAACAAGCCGGCCTGCTTCTTCGCGAATACAACTTCGCCAAGTACGGCCCGTTCCCCGGCAACGACGACATCACGATGATCGGCGCCCAGTCGTATCACGCCGGGGGGGTCAACGTCGGCTTCCTCGACGGCTCGGTCAAGTTCATCAAGGACAGCGTCAACCTCGCCACCTGGGGTGCGCATCGCCACCCGGGGCAACGACGAGGTCGTCTCCGCCGACCAGTTCTGAGCGGCCCCGTCGGGGGCGAGGCCGACGCGGGGTGGCCGGACGCGCGTGCCGGGTCGCGAACGACGGGAGGCATGAGGATGGGGCCCGGGCCCTCGGCGGGGCGTCGCGACCCCCTCGCGGCCTCCCTCTTATGGCTTCGCGACCCGGACAGGCGCGCGGTCCGGGCCACCCGAGGGCCTGGGGACTTCCCGCGCGGCCGGGTTGTCCCGGGCGGGTGCGTGTGGGTAGAATCGCGCCGAACGCCGTCACCACGGATGGAGCCCCGGTGATCCCATGCCCCAGGACGTACCGACCGCCGTGGATGGTCCCGACATGGCGCGGACCTCCTCCCACCCTGATCGTTCGATCCCCCAGGCCCCCGGCGACGTCTTCGCGGCCTGGGCCGCGGCCCCTGGCCGTGGCCCTGGCCGTCATCGCCGCGGCGCAGCTCGCGACGTGGGTCCCGCATTACCTGAGATGGCCGTACTGGACCGATCACGACGTCTTCGCCAACGCGGCGGCGCCTGGGCCGACGGCCTCCGGCCCTACCGCGACACGCGGTGCAACAACTTCCCGGGGGCGATCTACCTGTTCTACGGCCTCGGCATGCTGGCCGGGCGGGGCCGGACCTGGGCCCTGTTCGCCCTCGACGCCGCCCTGCTGGTCGGCTTCGGGGGGCTCGTGGTGGCCTGGAGCCGGAGGAGGTTCGGCCGGGTCCTGCCGGGCGCCGCCGGGTATCTCGCCTTCCAGAGCTATTACCTGGGGCTGGACTACTGCGACGTCGCCGAGCGCGACTGGCACGGGCCCTGTTTCCTGGTCGCGGGCATCCTGGCGGCGCAGATGGCGCCGGGGCGGGCCGGCCGGCTGATCGCGGCCGTCGCCGCGGCCGTCGCGACGGCGATCCGGCCGCAGGTGGTCCTCCTGATGCCCGCGCTGCTGCTGGCGCTGGACGAGGCGCGGGGGCCGGGCGAGCCGTGGGGCCGGACGACCCGCGCGGTCGCCGAGTGGGCGGTGGCCTTCGCCGCGTGCCTGGCGCTGGCGTTCGCGCCCCTGATCGCGGCCGGCGTGATGGGCGACTTCCTCCGCGCTCCGCCTGGTCGCCTACGGGGGGCGGTACAACCTGGTCACCCCGGCCTGGTTCGTCCGCGGGTGGTTGATCCAGGCCGGCCCGGCGCGGTGGTGGGTCGTGCCGGCGGCGATCCTCCTGCTCGGCCGAGGGGCCGACCCGGGGTCGAGGCGGACGGCCCGGACCTGGCTGGTGGCGCTGGCGGGGGCCTCGCTCTACAAGCCCCTCAGCCCGATGGGGCATCCGTACCTCGACGTCCCGCCGATGCTGGTCTGGTCGATCAACCTGGCCGTGCTGGTCCAGTTCCTCCTGGCGGCGAGGCGCCCCGCCCCGGCGCTGCAACTGGCCTGCGTGCTCGCGGCGCTGGGCCTGGGCCCGACGTCGCTGCACCCCGCGTTCTGCTCGATCGGGCCGAGCGCCCGTGCGCTCGGGCTCCTCCCCGCGCCCGGCGACCGAGGACATGCCGCCGGGCTACCGCCACGGTCCCGTCCCGACCTCGGCGGCCTACCCCTGGCGCGACTATCGCGCGGCGCTCGACTACCTGAAGGCCAGGACCAGGGCGGACACGAAGGTGGCCAACGCCTTGATGGGGTGCCCGGCCATCGTTTCGGTGATCGATCGGCCGTCGGCCTTCCCCGCCGAGGGGGTCGCCTGGCTGCGAGTCGTCAACCCCGACGACGAGGAGGGCTTCGCGCGGGCCCTGGAAGGCTGCCGCGATTCGGTCGTGGTCTGGGACCCCGGCCGGATCGGGCTCGACCCGGGGTCCGCGCTGGGGCGCGTGACGGGCGTGATCCGGCGCCATTACCGGCCCGAGGCCCGCTTCGGCGACATCGAGGTCTGGCGGAGGGGGGCCGAGTGAGCCCGGCCGCCCGCCGCCCGGTCGTCCGTCGCGGTCGACGTCACTCCCCCTCCAGCTCCTCGGAAGGTGTCCCTCGATGCTCTCCAGTATCACGATGAGGACGATCCTGGCCCTCGTGGGCGGCGGCCTCTGCGTCCTGATGGGGCTCGTCGGCCTGGCCGCGATGCTGGTGCTCGCCCGGCAACCGGCCCCCGCGCGGGGGAGGATTCGGCGTGCCCTGCTGGCCCTCGGATCGGCCTCCCTCGTGCTCGCCGGGTCGGCCCTGCTGGTCGTCGGCGTCAAGCTCTCGGTGGACGTGATCCGCGCGCGAGGTTCACCGACGCCACTTACATCCTGCTCGCGACCAACCAATTGCAGTCCGAGCGGGCGATCCGGGACATCCTGGGCCAGCCGAAATATCAGGACCCCAGGAGACTCGGCCGGCACGAATACAAGGCCTTCTCGCAGGGCGGCGAGGACGGCATGATCGCCGAGGTCTTCCGGCGGATCGGGACGACGAACCGCGATTTCGTCGAGTTCGGCGCCAGCGATGGCTACGAGAACAACACGGTCCTCCTCCTCCGGCAGGGGTGGGGCGGGTTGTGGATCGACGGCGATCCCGCGGCGGTCAACAAGGCCAAGGCCCACTTTCGCCCCGAGATCGAGGGTCATAAGCTGACCGTGATGGAGGCGTTCATCACCGCCGAGAACATCGAGGGCCTTTTCCGCCGGGGCAAGGTGCCCGAGGAGTTCGACCTCCTGTCCATCGACCTCGACCGGAATGATTACTACGTGTGGGAGAAGATCACCCACTATCGCCCCCGCGTCGTCGTCATCGAATACAACCCGCTCTACCCACCCACGATGTCCTGGGTCATCCCCTACGATCCCGGGGCGACGTGGGATGGTACATCGCGCACGGGTGCCAGCCTGAAGGCCCTCGAGGAGCTGGGGGCCAGGAAGGGCTACAGCCTCGTGGGATGCGGGCTCAGCGGCGTGAATGCCTTCTTCGTCAGGAGCGACCTCCTCGGCGACCACTTCGCCGCACCCTATACATCCGAGGACCACTACGAGCCGGCGCGCTATCTTCTGTACAAGTACGACTCCAATCATCCGCGGGTGCCGTGAACCATGAGCCCGGGATGAGGACATCGGGGGCCCGGTCGAGGTCGGCGCCCGAGGATCGGTGCGTCTCACGCGCCCTGCGAAGGCTCAGTAGGCGTCGGCGCTGACGACTTCGCCGTCGCCGCGGGTGCCGATCGACCAGTAGGTGTTGACGTTGATCGAGTCCTTGAGGAAGTGGACGCTCCCGTCGGCGAACAGGAAGTTGCAGCCGCCGGGGTGCTGGCTGTTGGCGTTGACGAAGTTCGAGTTGCCCGACGAGGCCCCCCCCGTACCGAAGATGCAGGTGCTCCAGGGGTGGAGCTTCGAGTTCGGCGGCACGATCGTGTTGAACCGCGTGACGCCGACGTAGCCCTTGTGCCAGTTGTTGCCCCGCTCCGACCCGCCGGGCCCGTTGCTCGCCATCATCACCTTCGCCTGATCGTCGCATTCTGCAAGGACGAGTTGATCGTCGGGACGTTGGTCCAGCCGTCAACCACCGGCAGCGTGGTGTTGGCGGGCAGATAGCCGATCGTGTCGCGGCGGATGTCCCCGCTCCAGGAGTTCTCGCCCACCAGCCCCTCGCCGAAGGCGATCGTGTTGGAGGTCCCGTCGGTGACGTCCCTCAGCCTGTAGACGACCCCGCCGCCCCCCTTCGCCGGCGACACGTCGTTGCCGAAGATCCCGGTGGTGTCCGGGCTGAGGGGCTTGGTGGTCGTGCCGATGCTCCCGTGATAGCTGATGTCGCCGTCGCCGCCGGTGCTCCCCGCCAGGGAGTCGGAGGGGCAGAGGAACGTGGCGATCCGGGCGGCCCCCCCGTCGCGTTGACCGCGTTGGGGATCGGGGTGTCGCTCGGGGCCCAGATGAAGTTGAGCGAGTTGTAGACGGTCCCCTGCTCGATGAACTGGAGCATCTGCGCCTGGCAGCTCCAGACGTTCCCCCCGATCGCGCCGAGCGCTGCCCAGCGCGTAGAGCATGCCCATCGGGAACGAGCCGTGGTGTCGTGGTAGTTGTGCAGCGCGATGCCGATCTGCTTGAGGTTGTTGACGCACTGCACCCGGCGGGCCGCCTCGCGCGCCGCCTGGACCGCGGGCAGTAGCAGGGCGATCAGCACCGCGATGATCGCGATGACCACCAGCAGCTCGATCAGCGTGAAACCGCGGCGTCCATCGGACGATCCTCCGGAGAGAGAAGGAGAAATCTGGGGCCGCCTGAACCCATGCGACGTCTCGATGACGGCTGATACGGACCGCGGGATGCCCGTCCGATGTAGGCTGCGGTCCGCTCGCGGGGCGGGGCCACGGAGCCGATGGTGGTTCGCGCCGCGCGACCCGGCCCTACCAAGGGCGCAGATCCAGACGATCCGGTATGACCCGGCCCGCGAGCGTTGCGGCAGATGGCGTGGGACTGGTCCCCTCATCATAGATCACCGAGGGGAGTTCGGTCTTGGGTCGGGGCGACCATTTTTATGCCAAATCCGACACGCGGGGATGCCCTCCGGCCGCAAGCATGGATCCAATCCCGTCGCGACAAGGGGAGGCTGACAGCCCCTGGGCACCCGGATCTCCGCAGTTCGGGGGGCCGAGTTCGAGGCTGATCGGCTCGCGTCTCACCTCGGCCCGTCGACCTGCGGGGTGAGGACTACCCCGGACGGGCCGCGACCGCCGCGGCGAGCGCCAGCGCGGCCAGGCCCGCCAGGCTGATGGCGACGCCGTCGCGGAACGAGCGCGGGCGGTAGGAGAAGACCAGGTGGTGCCGGCCCTCGCGGACCGCCGCGCCTGCGCATCGCGCGGTTGGCGCGGTAGATCGGCGCCGGACGGCCGTCGATCGTCAGCGTCCAGCCGGGATAGACGATGTCGGCCAGGACGACCAGCCCGGGCCGCTCCAGGTCACGTCGAGCTCGACCCGTTGCGGCTCGTAGCGGGTGATCCGGGGCGCCTCGGAGGGGCGGGGGGGGTGCCGGGCAGGTAGCCCGATAGCGCGGGCTCGGCCTCGTCGTCGAGCCAGGCGACCTGGCGGGGGTCGAAGACGGGGCGGCCGGGCTCGGTCCAGAGCGGGCCGGCGTCGTAGAGGATCTCCCGCATCGTCGCGTCCCTCCCGGCGCGGCCCACGCGCCTCGACCGGCCGGAGGAACCGCCCCTCGTGGACGACCCAGGCGCGGGGATACGCCTTCAGGTTGCGGAAGACCTGGAAGTCCTCGCGCTCGACCCATTGGCGCTGGCGGTCGGCGCCGTCGGGGCCGAGGAAGGCGTCGGGGGGCGGGTAGATCGGCTCGGAGTCGGCCTGGAACGCGGCGTAGCCGCGGCTCGCGTCGTTCCACCCCTTCGGGTGCGCGGGGACGACGAAGTAGCGCGAGTCCCACAGGTCGAACGACCGCCTCGTGAAGACGACCACCGGCCGGCCCGGAGGCACGCCGAGCTGCCGCGCCGCCTCGCCCTCGACCCGGCGGCTGGTCGCGACGAAGAACCCGGCGTAGTCGGAGACCTCGGCCACGCCGAGCGTCGTCGTGTACGCGATGCCGTGCATCACGCCGTACTTCGGCTGGATCGTGTCGCGCTCCCAGGCGACGTAGTCGCCGACCCGGTCGCGGCCGGACTCCCGCGACCAGGCCAAGGGGCGCCAGTACGGCATCCGGTGGACGCGGAACGGGTCCGGCCCGGCCTCCCCGCGCGCCGAGGCGTCGCGCTCGGCGTCCCGGATGATCCGGACGACCTTCGACTCGGCGTCGAGCAAGGCCTGCGGGACCGTCAGGACGAGCCCCGCGTTGGCGACGATCAGGTCGGCCGTCATGACGACCAGAGCCACGGCGCCGGCCGTCTCGGGGCGTCGCCCGGCCAGCAGGGCCAGCGCCAGGGCGGCCGCGGAGACGATCGAGCCGTGCGCCAGGCCGCGCTGCATCGCGGCGAACGCCCCCTCGGCGTCGAGCGGGCCGACCTCGGTGCCCGTCGTCGCCTCCGGGTTCGACCGGAACGCGGCGACGATCCGGTCGTGTCGCAGCGTCGTCCCCGCCAGCGCCAACGAGGCCGACGGCCAGCAGCGCCAGCGACGCCGCGGCGGTCCTCTTGCGGCCGACGCCGGCCGTCAGGCGGTCCCAGCCCAGCCCCGCCAGGCCCGCCAGCGCCAGCGTCGTGAAGCTCAGCAGCTTGCTCGGATAGCGGAACCTCCCGAAGCCGGGCAGGAGCGTCGCCATCGTCCAGTAGAGGCCGCCGTCGCCGTCGCGGAGGTGGCCGTCGAACCGGATCGGGGCCACGCCCATCGGGTCGTGCGGGCCGGCCCTCGCCGCGACCGAGGGTATCCACCGCGCCCACCAGAGCGGGCCGGTGTACTCGCCCAGGCTCGCCGCCAATGAGACGACCGCGACCGCCGTCATCCAGCCCCTCGCGGGATGGCCCCGGGACCCCATCGCCCCCAGCGCCAGGACCAGGGACAGCCCGCCGAGGTACAGCGACGGCAGCCAGACCCGGGCGTTCGACCACGCGGGGCGGGTCGCCTCCAGCCACGACCGATTGCCCGCGAACCGCGTCCCGAAGACGTTCGGCCAGGCGAGCTCGATGACGCGGATCGGTTCCAGGCTGAACGGGTAGATGTCGTGGGCCCCCTCGCCGGCCGCCCGCGAGGTCTGCTCGATGAACTCCAGGACCGGCAGCAGCTGCGCCGCGGACAGGGCCGCCGCCAGCGCCGCCGACGCCGGCCAGGCCGAGCAGCATCGCGCCCAGGGCCCCGCGGCGACGCCCCCGTCGCCACCATCGGGCCAGCACGATCAGGACGACGGCCCCCCACGCGGCCGCGACCGCCGCCGGCACCCATCGCATCCACGGGAAGGCCGGCGTCGGCAGCCCGACGACCCGCGACGGCCGCAGCGCCGGGAGCCGATGGGCGAGCTCCAGCGTGCCCGCCACCCACGCGATCGCCAGCACGATCGCGACCGCGACCCCCCGCCTCCCCCATGCCCACGAGGACGTGGGCATGCCACCCGACCGCGACCACGCCAGGGCCAGTGCGTATCCCCCGGCGCAGACGCCGAGCACATACGCCGACTCGGGGTCGCCCCCCAGGACGAGCATCGCCAGCACGACGGCCAGCTCGATCGGCCCCCATCGTTTCCCCAGCCGCAGCCAGCGGTCGGCGGCGCGGAAGCCCAGGGGCGTCCAGGCGGCGCCGACCAGGAAGATGACGTTGCAGTACTGGAACAGCACCGGCGCCCCGAAGGCGTAGGCCAGGGCCGACAGCGCCGAGGCCGTCGCGGTCGCCCCCCACGAGCGCATCAAGGCCAGCATCGCGGCGAAGGCCAGCAGGGTATGGAGCGACGACGTAGGCCCGCGCCGCCCAGGGGTAGGGCAGCAGCCGCATAGATGACCTTGCCGGGGTAGAGGACGGCCGCCGTGGGGTTGCCCACCAGGGGCATCCCGGCGTTCTCCTCGGGCTCCCACAGCGGCACGCGGCCGGCGGACCACTCGCGCTGGATCAGGAGGTGGAGCGGGTAGTAGTAGTGGACCGTGTCGCGGTAGCCGAACTGCCGGCCCCGGAGCAGGGCGCCGCCGAAGCACGAGGCGGCGGTCGCCGCCAGGCAGGCCGCGATCAGGAGCGGCGTGACCGGCCGTCGCATGGGGTGGCCCCTCGTCCCGGTCGAGAGGGAGGGCGGACGGGCCGTCGGCCCGCCGGCGCGGCGCCGCACACCGCGCGCCGCGCCCGGTCCCACTCTATCGCGACGAGGTCGGGACGCAATCCACGGCGGCCCGGATCAGAAGCTGTCGGCGGAGATGACCTCGCCGCCGGCCATCGAGCCCAGGGACCTCCAGGTGAGGACGTTGATCGAGTTCTTCACGAACTGGACGTGGCCGTCGCCCAGCACCGCGTTGACCCCGCCCGAGTGGAAGCTCCGCGCCGCGTTGAACACCGGGGTGCTCGTGTTGCACGGCGGGTTCAGCGCGTTCGGGTACAGGCACCATCCCGAGCCCAGCTGGTCCTTGATCTGCGAGTTGGGCGGGGTGTAGGTCATGAACATGGTGCAGTTGTAGTCGTCGTTGTAGATGTCGCCCCGGTGGTCCGAGCTGGTCCCCTGGTTCTCGCCGATGATCACCTCGCTCAACAGCAGGGTGTTGCTCGTGCCGTCGGTGAAGTTCTGGATGCCGTTCGCCCTGTTGGCCGTGAACGGGGCGGGCAGGTAGGTGACCGGCGCCATCGCGCCGAGGGTCGTGACGCCGGTCCAGGGGTTCGGCATCCCCCCCAGCTTCGTGTCCTGGTAGTAATGCGAGTTGCCCCAGTTGACCATGTAGTCGGCCTTGGCCCGCGGGTACGCCGAGGTCGGCTCCTCGATGTTGTCCTTGCCCGGGTCGGACGGGCAGTCGAACGCCGAGACCCCCGTCTTGATCACCGTCACGTTCTGGGGGTAGTAGAACGACAGGCTGTAGTTGATCGCGTTGGCGAGCGCCCCTGCTCGATGTACGGCAGGATGCCGAACGACCAGGTCCGGCGGTTCGGGTCGCCGCCGCTGAGCGGGTAGCTGAACCCGGTCCCCGTGCGGCCGATCGGGAACGTGCCCTGCACGTCGTGGTAGTTCTGCATGGCCAGGCCGAGCTGCTTGAGGTTGTTGACGCATTGCGCCCGCCTGGCCGCCTCGCGCGCCGACTGCACCGCGGGCAGCAGCAGCGCGATCAGGACCGCGATGATCGCGATCACCACCAGCAATTCGATCAGCGTGAAACCCCTCGAACTCGTTCGCCGCGTCGTCATGGGATGCCTCCCGAGGGACGGCCCGGCATCGGCCGAGCGACGGGGGACGAGGCGGATGCCGGAGGGGGGCGCCGGAGAGGCCGACCCTCGTTCCCATCGAGAAGACGCCGGGTTGTCTTGGTGAATGCCCGATTGAGGGCGACGCTACGGATCTGGCTGGACTGCCAGCTTATCCTAGCCGGATGCCCCCCGGAAGGGAAGACCCCAATCTTATCAAAATTCTCATGCATGAACCTTTCAATTCACAAAATCTTCGTTGCATGCGTGCTGCTCTATCTTATCCAGCCCGCGAGGTCGCCCCTCGACCGGGCAGGATGGGCAACCTGGACCGGCTCCCGGCGCGGCCGCTTCCGGCGCGGGATTCCCGACCGAAATCAAAAATTGGTGGTCGCGACGGCCCGGTCGCGGGCATCGCCCATCCTCCTACAATGGCGGCGGGGCGACGCGATCCCATGCAGGCCGGCGCGCGTCGGGGGGGGCGTGCGTGCAGGCGTCGCGGGTATGGATCAGAACGAGTCGGCGGAGACGACCTCGCCGCCGCTCATGGTGCTCAGCGACCGCCAGGTGATGACGTTGATCGAGTTCTTCACGAACTGGACGTGGCCGTCGGCCAGCAGCGTGTTGACGCCGCCGGAGTGGAAGCTCCGCGCCGCGTTGAACGCCGGCGAGTTGGTGTTGCACGGCGGGTTGGTCAGGTAGGGCCACGCGCAATAGATCGGCACCTGGTCCTGGATCGTCGTGTTGGGCGGGGTGTAGGCCATGAACATGAGGCAGTTGCGGTCGTCGTTGTAGATGTCGCCCCGGTGGTCGGTCTGGCTGGCCGCGGTCCCGTTGTTGAAGGGGTTGACCACCTCGCTCATCAGCAGGGTGGTGCTCGTGCCGTCGGCGAAGCTCTGGATGCCGTTGGCGTTGTTGGCCGTGAACGGGGCGGGCAGGTAGATGACCGTGTTCAGGGGGGCGGGGAACGCGGTGGTCGTGAGGGTGCTCGACACGGTGGCGTTGGTCGCCAGCGGGGACTGGTCCTGGTCGTAATGCGCATTGCCCCAGTTGACCACGTAGTTGCCCTTGATCCGCTGGACCGTCTGGCCGGGCGCCTCGAGGGTGTCCTTGCCGGGGTCGGTGGGGCAGTCGAACACGTTGACCGTCGTCATGAGCACGGTGAACTGGCTCGGGTCGGCGAACAGCACGCTGAAGTTGATCGCGTTGCCGATGGCCCCCTGCTCGACGTACGGCAGGATGCTGAACGCCCAGGTGCGCCGGGTGTTGTTGTAGCTGCCGGGGGTGTTCGGGTAGGGGAAGTACCGGCCCATCCGCCCGATCGGGAACGTGCCGATGGCGCCGTGGTAGTTGTGCATGGCCAGGCCGAGCTGCTTGAGGTTGTTGACGCACTGGGCGCGCCTGGCCGCCTCGCGCGCCGACTGGACGGCGGGCAGCAGCAGCGCGATCAGCACGGCGATGATCGCGATCACCACCAACAGCTCGATCAAAGTGAACCCGCGACGCCCCCTCATGAGAAGGCCCTCCGCCGAAGACGGGATGTGGGATGGTACGGGACCGACGTGCGGCGTCCCCGCCCGACCGTGTCCGGGAACCCGGACGCGCAGGTCGCGACGAGAGATGCCTTGGTTACACCGATCTTAGGGGAGCCCGCGGCCCCGTTCCTTCATTATTTGGCCAGGGAGTAGCACGATCGCGACAACTTCGCCGAGGCCCCGGTCGCTCATGGAATCGGGGGTCCCCCTCGCGTATCCTCCCGATGGACGATCATGCCGATCCCCGGCCCGCGATCGGGCCCCGATGGCCCGATGCCTGCCGGCGGAGGCCGGCCCCTCGTGAACGGAGCGACCCATGACGACGTCCCCTGGCTCCCTCGGTAGGACGGCGCGCCGCGATTTCCTGCGCGGCGTCGCGGCGGCGGCGATCGGCGGCGCGGGGCTGCGCGCCCGTCCCGGGCCGAAGGTCGCGATGCGGAGGCGCGACCTTTGTTCGACGGCCGGACCTTGACCGGCTGGCGCGCCGTGCCGCGCGCGATGCCGGGCATGTGGAAGCGCTACGAGGCGCTGAAGAAGGGCGGCGACGCCGGCCCGTCGCCCGAGGACGAAAACCTGAAGAAGGTCATGGCCCAGAAGGGGAAGTGGACCGTCGAGGACGGCGCCATCGTCGGCGGGCAGGACCCGCCGGGCTCCGGGCTCGGCTCCTACCTCGTCTCGGACGAGAAGTTCGCCGACTTCGAGTCGAGCTGGAGGCGAACCCCGACTGGCCGGTCGACACCGGCATCATGGTCCGCTGCCTGGAGATCGGCAGCGTGGGGTTCCAGGTGCTCCTGGACCACCGCCCGAACGGCTGCATCGGCGGGTTCTACGGCAACGCGATCGGCGGGTTCCGCGCGTTCCCGTTCGTCATCGACGCCGACACGACCGGCCCGGCCGACGGCCCCTGGCGCCCCTCCCGGATGTGCGCCGGGGTGCCCATCGAGCAGCCCGTCACGCCTCCGCAGTACGCCGCGCCGGTCGAGGACTTCCTCCGCGCGTGGCGGCCGGGCGACTGGAACCGATTCCGCATCCGCTGCGTCGGCGCGATGCCGGTCCTGACGACCTGGATCAACGGCGTGAAGATCGCCGAGCTCGACGCCGCCCGCTACGAGGCGCCCGGCTACGACGCCAAGGAGGTCGCCGCGCGGCTCGGCCGCGCCGGCCACATCGCGTTCGAGGTCCACAGCAACGACCCCCGCGTCGGCAAGCAGCGCTGGTGGCCCGGCGCGGTCTGCCGCTGGCGGGACGTGCGGATCACGACGCTCTGATCGTGAGGAAATGGGCCGCGGATCTCCGCGAGTGGGGAGTGGAGAGTGAAAGATTCTTTGTCTCCCCACTCCCCACTCTCCACTCGCGAAGAGGGGCGGGCCCCTGGCGGGCGGGCGTCCCGGGCGCTAGAATGGGGCGAAGCCCGTCGGGTTTGCCCACGAGCCACGGGACGGCCCATCCGATGCCCCATCAGCGCCCTCGCCCCCGCCGTCGCCTCCTGCGAATCGTCCGGGTCCGGTCGCGCCGGCTCGTCCGCCGGGTCGACCGCGCCGCCCCCGCCCTGCTGTTCTGGGTGCCGTCGTGGGGCACCAGCCTGATGCTCCACGGCGCTGGCGATCCTGATGCTGGCGCTGTACCTGTACGCGAGGGCCGGGTCGCGCGAGCCGCACGAGATCCGCGCCGAGATCGGCACGAGGCTGGGCGAGGACGTCACGTCTCTGGTCGCGTCGGACCATGCCGGCGACCCGTTCACGGCGATCAAGACGAACGAGCCGCCGTCGCTGTCGATCGAGAAGCCGTCGCCCGAGACGGTGGCGATCAACCTGCCGGCGATCCCGTCCCTGGCGCGGTTCGGCCCCGAGCTGGCCGGCCCCGAGATGCTGGAGGGCCCCGACCTGGGCCTCGCCACCGACGCCGCCGCGGGCCGGGGCGCGGGGGCGGGGCCGCCGTCGGCCAAGGGGAAGGGGCCGAAGTTCCGGGTCCATGCCGAGGACATCACGGCGCCGTTCTCGGGCCGGTCGGGGCTGACCCGCGCCCAGCTCGTCCGCCGCGAGGGGGGGACCGTCCGCTCGGAGAAGGCGGTCGAGGACGGCCTCGACTGGCTCGCCCGCCACCAGCGCGACGACGGCGGCTGGAGCCTCAACTTCCAGGGCCAGTGCCGGGGCGAGGGGTGCCCGTCGCACCCGTGCATCGACTCCGACTCGGCCGCCACCGGGCTGGCGCTGCTGCCGATGCTCGGCGCCGGCCACATCCACACCGCCAAGAGCCGCTACCAGGGTCACGTCCGCCGCGGCCTCGACTGGATCGTCTCGCACCAGGACGCCGACGGCGGCCTGTTCGTCGGCGGCGACCACCTCAGCCCGCTCTACAGCCACGCGATCGCCACGATGGCGCTGTGCGAGTCGTACGGCCTGTCGAAGGACCCGCTCCTGCGCGAGCCGGCGCAGCGCGCGATCAACTTCATCGTCAAGGCGCAGAACGCCGCCGACGGCGGCTGGCGGTATTTCCCCGGCCAGGCGGGCGACACCTCGGTCTTCGGCTGGCAGATGTTCGCGCTCCGCAGCGCGCGTCTGGCCGGGCTGAAGCTGCCCAAGAACGTGATCGCCGGCTGCAAGGCGTACCTCGACGCCGCGGCCGTCGACCGCAAGATCACCTACGCCTACCAGCCGGGCCGCCCGGCCACGCCGGTGATGACCGCCGAGGCGCTCCTGAGCCGCCAGTACCTCGGCTGGCCCCGCGACTTCCCCCCTTTGGTCAAGGGCGCCGCGCACGTCGCGGCCGACCTCGAGGAGTCGGGGGTCCGCAACATCTACTACTGGTACTACGCCACCCAGCTTTTGCACAACATGCAGAACAAGGACTGGCGGCGCTGGAACGCGCACGTCCGCGAGGGGCTGATCGCCATGCAGGTCACCGGCCCGTCCTGCGACGGGGGAGCTGGGACCCGTTCCAGCCGCAGCCCGACCTCTGGGCGCAGAAGGCGGGCCGGCTGTTCCTGACGTCGCTGTCTCTGCTGACGCTGGAGGTCTACTACCGCTTCCTGCCCCTGTACCGCCCCGCCGACACCGACCCCGCCCCCCCCGCCGCCGTCACCGCCGACGACGAGCGCAAGGCCGCCGCCAAGCCCGACGCCGACGCCCCCGAGGCCAAGCCCGACATGGCCGCCCCCGCCCCGACGCCCGAGGCCAAGCCCGACGACGCCGCCCTCACGCCCGCCAAATCGTGACCGCCCGTCCATAAGATGAGCGGCCTGCTCACGTCCTCGTGGGCATGGAATAGGACCCCGCACATGCTCACGAGGACGTGGGCAGGCCACCCGCCTTGACTTTATGCCCTATCCGGCATACAGTCGATGCATGAGCACGGCCGGAGAGGCCCGAAAGGACCTGGTCGTGCTGCACGGCGAGATCCGATCACCCCCGTTCTCCCGGGAGGCGAGGATCGAGGCCGGGACGCTCCTTCGTCGGGTCCAGGAGGGGGAATCGCTGGCGATGCCCGACTCGCGGCCCATGCCGAGCATCGGGCCGAGATGCCACGAGATCCGCGTGCGGGACAGGGACCGGACCTGGAGGATCGTCTACCGCATCGATCCCGACGCGATCCTGATCGCCGAGGTGTTCCCCAAGACGACCTCTCGGACTCCCGATCACGTCATCGAGGCGTGCCGACGGCGTTACCGCCTCTACGACGAGGCGGCCAGGGCGGAGGAGAAGACGGCCGCGAAGGCCAAGACGAGGGGGAAACGGTGATGGACCGGGGCAAGAGGAAGAGGATCGAGGCGGCCGGGTTCCGCGTCGTGGAGGTCCAGGACTTCCTCGGGCTGAGCGACGACGAGATGCAGATCGTCGAGCTCCGGGTCGCGCTCGGCCGGAACGTCCGCCGGCTCCGCGAGGCCCAGAACCTGACGCAGCAGCAGCTCGCCGCGCGGTTCCAGTCGACCCAATCGCGGGTCGCCAAGATCGAGGCGGCCGCGCCCGACGTGTCGCTCGACCTGATGATCCGCGGTTTCTTCGCGGCCGGCGGCAAGCTGCACGAGTTGACGGGGACGCCGCCTCGCCGCGCCCGTCCCGAGGCGGGGTCGGTCGTCAGGAAGAAGGTGGGGACGAAGGCCAAGGCGGCCCGGGCGCACGGGCAGGCCTCGACCAAGAAAAGGGCCCCCGCCGATCGCGGCGGGTAGCACCGGCGGGTGGCCCTGGTGGCTTGCCTCCAGTGCTCCGTTTCAACATAAGAGCACTGGAGGCAAGCCACCAGGGCCACCCGCCCGCCATCCTGCTCGTCGGCGGCAACAAGCGGGGCGATCGGCGCCGGTACAAGAAGCACCTTCCGATCGCCGACGGCGCTTTCGCCGGCATCTGGAGCGCCTGGAACAGTGAGGCACACATGGCAATTCGATTGGACGACTACATTGCGAAGCTGCCCAAGGAGAGGCAGGAAGCCATCGCCAGGCGGACGGCGGAACTGATCGCCGAGGAGGCGACGTTGCCCAGGTCCGGGAGGCCCGCGAACGCTCGCAGGAGGCGGTCGCCAGGATGCTCCACATCAACCAGTCGGCCGTCTCCAAGCTCGAACGCCGCACGGACATGTATCTCAGCACCCTGCGGAGCTACATCGAGGCGATGGGCGGCGAGTTGGAGATCATCGCCCGCTTCCCGGACCGGGCCGTGCGGATCACGCAGTTCGAGGCCCTCGATCCCGAGCGACGCCCGCAAGGATAACCGGCCGCCCTGGGTTCCGGGGCCGTTCGACGGAGTGGCTGGGGTCCGTCTTCGGGCCCCGGCGCGTGGGGACCGCGGTCCGAAGACGGACCCCAGCCACCCGCCCGATCGCGGCGGGTAGCACTGGTGATTCGTCTACGAGTGCTCTGATGTTGAAGCGGATCACTGGTAGAGGACTACCAGTTGGTAGGGTGGGTCAGCGCAGGCAACCCACCGGCCCATTGGTGGGTTGCGCTGCGCTGACCCACCCTACCAATTATTCGTCCATTCTCATCCGTGAAGCGAGATTGTCACCTGTTGGGTATCGAAGAGAAGGCGATCCGGGAACTTCCGTGATGCTTGAACCCGACGACCGGCTCGCGGGCGATCCCGTCTGGGAGCTGTTCCCCGCCGCGCCGCCAAAGGCCCCGCGCTCCCGGCGCCTCCGAAACGGGCTGGCGCTTGCCCTCCTCATCGTGGAGTCCTGGCTGCTGTGGCCGCCCCTGTCCGTCAGCTTGGCCTGCCTGGCGGCCGCGTTCAAGGACCTCCGGACCGGCAGGCAGCTGAAACGGTCGATCCCCGACAAGGCGGGCGGGGGGATCTGCGCGCTGTTCGCGTACGCCTGGGGCGCGTGGAAGTTCGGAGTGGCCGCCTTCGTGATGATGTTCGCTCCCCTGCCTCTCTACGTGATGCTGGACGAGGCGAGGGATGTGCCCCCGGCGTTCATGGCGGCGCTGCTGCTCCTGCTCGCCGGGTTCACGGCGTCGGCAATCTTCACGGCAGCGGGGCTGGCGAAGGCATACCGCTCCGGGATGCGCGTCTGGATCGGCAAGGGTGTCAACCAGGCGAGGATGCTCATGCTCGGGATGCTGATCGTGGGGTTCACCTTGCTGCTGCTCATCCCGTCGACCATCTGGATGGTCCCGAATGTCCCGGGTCCGGTCCGCGGACGCGCCATGCTCCCATTCCTGCTTTGGCTGGGTCTTTGCGGGATCAGCGGCCCGCTCATCCTCGTCATTCTCGACCGGGTTGGTCGGTCCATCATCGCCGACAAGCCCGGGAAGTTCGGGCCGAAGGTGCCGATGGTGGGGAAGTGGAATTCCTGAGTGTCGGCTACCAAGCTACCAGCTTTCTCCTTATTCCCACGCAGAGCGCGGGAACTCCGCCCGGGACGCTCTGCGTCCCCGAGGGCCGAGCAGGGTCGACGCTCGTCGAGGCGATCCGGTCTCAGTTGGTCGGCCGGAAGTCCTTGCGGGCGACCTTCTTGTAGAGCACCAACTGCGACAGGACCAGCCCCCGGGGGGCCACGGTGTTGGTGATCAGGAAGGCGATGTCGCTCTTCTGCGCGAAGACCGGCAGCCCCTTGGTGACCTGGGTCATCGTGATCGTGTTCGAGGCGTTGGGCAGCACGATCGCGACCCGGTTGCCCGGGACGGCGAGGTTGAGGCCCCCCTGGCCGTTGAACCCCAGGAAGCTCCCCACCGCGTACATCTGACCCGGGATGCCGCCGGAGGCGGTGTTCATCGGGTAGACCCAGGCGTAGAGCCGGTTCTGGCTGGAGATGTCGAAGGCGTTCATCATCCGCTGGTAGGTCGGGTCGATCGCGGTGACGCCGCGGTTGAACGCCAGCGTGTCCTGGAGCTGGGGCCGCACGAGCATCTGGTCGGCCCCCTCGTAGACGTCGATGTGCCCGGTGTTCAGCGTGTTCAGGCTGAAGGTGGGGCCGATCGCCTCGATCAACGACGACGGCGACAGCGCCTGCGGCGACGTCTGCCAGCGGACCAGGTAGTTGCCGTTGATGATGTCGGCGAACTTGACCGGGAACTGCTGGCCGCCGTGGTTCTGGATGACCATCCATTCGGTGTTGGCGAAGATGACCTCGCCCCAGGCGCCCGACGGGGGCGGGGGGGGAGCGGGAGCGTGCCGCCGGCCGTCAGGTTCGTCTCCAGCCCGGGCCAGTTCTGGGCCCGCGCCGACACCCCGGGGACGACGGCCACCGCCACCGCCACGAATGCCCACCCGAGCCGCGCCCCGACCCGCCCACCGCTCGTCATGGCCGATCCTCCCCGGAGGCCTCCGCACCGACCGGACCCGTCGTCGATTCTAGCACACCCGCCGATCCGCCACAAACGCACAAAACGGCAAGTTCCGCAGAGCGCCGGCCGCGGCGATCACGATGATTTCCATGAAGGGTCGCGTGTGACCCGTCGTGAAAATCCCTCGATCATGGCACCTGTGAGGTCTCATCATGGCAACCGTCTCCCGCAAGAAGAAGGCCGCCGCCGGCCAGAAGAAGGCCGTCTCCGACCAGAAGCGCCAGGCCAACCGGGCCAACGCGCGCAAGTCCACCGGCCCCGCGGACACCGGGCGCACCAAGTACAACGCCGTCCGCCACGGCCTCTGCGCCGCATCGCTGACCCTGCCCGGCGAGGACCCCGAGGTCGCCCGCCAGCTCGTCGACGACTGGGACAGCTACTACCGGCCCCGGGGACCCGCCGAGCGGCACCTCGCCGACGAGTGCATCCGCGCCTCGCTCCTGGCCGGCCGCGCCCACGACGCCTCCATGACCGCCCTGACCAGGCAGGTCCGCGAGGCCGACGAGGACTGGCTCCGCCACGATGAGGAGAAGGTCGCGCACCTGCGGACGATGCTCGAGGACGACCCCGCCGCCGCCCTCCGCGAGATGCGCAAAGCGCCTCGGGATGCCGCTGGATGATCGGGCGCTGGGAGGCGCTCGGCGCGGCGCTGGAGGTCAAGGGGAACTGGTGCGAGGTCGAGCGCAACGAGGCGATCCGCCTGACCGGCCACCGCCCCGAGCTGGAGATGATCCGGCTCCGCCCCGACGCCTGGTATCCGCGGATGCTCAACCTGATCTGCAACCCGATGCCCAACGTCACGACGTTCAACCTGCTGTTCGACGTCGAGCACCTGCCCGAGCGGTACCGGCTGGCCTACGAGCAGTACCGCTTTCCGCCGACGGCCGAGGAGGCGCGCCCGATCTTGCAGGCGATGGTCGCCGAGCAGTTGCCGCCGCTGCGGGAGCGCGAGGCGTACCTGCGGGAGCACATCGAGGCGCCCGATCGGGCCGAGGCCCGAGGCGGGCGCGGGTGCTGAAGGACGAGGACGCGCGGCTGTTCCTGCGGTATCAGTCCGAGGCGCGGTCGACGTTCCACCGCGCGTATGCGGCCCTGGTCAAGGCGATCGACCGCCGCCAGGAGGAGGACGACGGGTCCGACCAGGGAGGCTGCCCGGACGGGGCCAGTCCGGCCGCAGAGTCGAGTTTAAACCCAATCGTTGAAGGGACTTCCGACGAATCCGTCGGCGCCGATCCGGTCCTCTCGGTCGATCCGGTCGCGGAGCCGGTGTCGGGCGTCCCGACGGCGTCGGAGGCGGTTTCCCGGAACGAAGCCAACTCGGCCGTCGAGTCGTCGCAAGTCGTGAGTGAGGCAGTGGCTTCGGTCGAGTCGCGGGGCGCGGTCCGGGGGGGTTGCGGCGGGTCGCGGGGGGTCGAGGCGCTGTTCCGCGCCGAGCGGAGGGCCGATCCGGCGAGCGATTTCGTGCCGATCGCCATCCTCCGGGTCGATTCGTAGGACCGATCCGGGCGAGGAGCCGCCCCGAAGGCCGTCGAAACCGACGGCGGATCGACCGCGATCCGCCCGCCACCGATCGGGCTGCGCCCGGGGTGGGGTGCGGGAATCCCGCCGTTATTTGCTTGCCAGCGGTCCGCGGGTCCGAATACCTTGGCGGACGACCGATCCCCTCGCCAGGCCCGGCGCGCACGGGCGGCCCGGCCTCGACGACCGTCACGCCGAGGGCCCCGCTCATCGGGAGGAGCGTCCCATGCGGACTCCGACGTCTCGACAATGGCCCGATCGCCGTGCCCCTCGCGGGACGGCCGTACTCGCCGCGCTGGCCGCCGTCGCGGTCGCGATCGGCACCCGCCCCGCCGCGTCGGCCGACGGGCCCTCCGGGCGGTCGCTCGCGCTGACGGTCCTCGACCGGCAGTCCGGGGGGCCGATCCCCGGCGCGGCCGTCAAGTTCCAGGTCAACGGGAAGGCGACCAGCGCGAAGGCCGACGCCGAGGGCCGCGCGGCGTTCCCCCTGCCCGAGACGGCGAGGGCCGCCGTCATGATCACGGCCACGGCCGACGGCTACGTGCCGATGCAGGTCTCCTGGCGAGGGCAGGGGACGACCGGCCAGGTCCCGGGCGAGTACACGCTCCGGATGGAGCGCGGCACCACGATCGGCGGGCTGATCCGCGACGAGCAGGGCCGGCCGGTCTCCGGCGCGACGGTCTTCCTGCTCGTCCCCTCCGCGAACCGCGACGGCGAGCCGCGCGCGAGCATCTGGGACTATCCGGCCAGGACCGACGAGCAGGGCCGCTGGCGGTGCGACGTCATGCCCGCCGAGATGGACGACGTCTGGATTCGCCTGGCCCACCCCGACTTCATCAGCGACGACATGTACGGCATGACCCCCAAGCCGACGATCGCCCAGCTCCGCGACCGCGGCGGCGTGATGGTCCTGAAGAAGGGCCTGACGGTGCGGGGCCGGGTCGTCGACGCCGGCTCGGGCGCGCCGATCGAGGGGGCCGAGGTGGCGCAGGGCCGAGACCGATTCGGCTCGCACTACCCGGAGACGAAGGCCGACGCCGACGGCCGCTTCGAGTTCCGCAACGTCAAGCCGGGCGAGCTGGTGCTGACGGTCAAGGCCGGGGGGCACGCGCCCGACCTGAAGGTCGTGACGGTCGCCGCCGATGCCGAGCCGGTCGAGTTCCGCCTCGGCCCCGGCCGGACGATCCGGGGACGCCTGGTCGATCCGCAGGGCCGGCCCGTCCCCGGCGCGTTCGTCGCCGCCGACACCTGGCGCGGCTTCCGCTCGCTGATGTGGCGGGTCGACACCGACAAGGAGGGCCGGTTCCGCTGGGACGAGGCCCCGCCCGACGCCGTGCTCGTCGACATGGGCAAGCAGGGCTTCCTATCGGTCCGCCGCCGGTCGATGACGCCGTCCGACGACGAGTCCACGATCACGATGCCCCGACCCCTGACCATCCGCGGGGCGGTCGTCGACGCCCGGACGGGCAAGCCCATCGACGCGTTCACGCTCGTGCCCGGCATCAACTGGCCGGGCGACCGACCGCCCGCCTGGGAGCGCCAGCAGGCCCGGGCGACGACCGGGGGCGCTACGAGATCAGCTTCTCCGAGCCCTACCCGATCCACCTGGTCCGGATCGAGGCCCCGGGCTACAAGCCGGCCGTGTCGCGGCCGTTCAAGCCGGACGAGGGGGAGCAGGTCTTCGACGCCCGGCTGGAGCCGGGCCGCGACGTCTCGGGGGTCGTCCGCCTGCCCGACGGCTCTCCGCTCGGGGGCGCCGACGTCGTCCTGATCCCGGCCAGGCAGAACCTCTTCCTCCAGGACGGCCGCGCCGCCGACCGCCGCAACCACACCGTCGCGAAGGCCGACGCCGACGGCCGGTTCCATCTCCCGCCGCAGGACGGCCCGTTCTTCCTGGTCGCGCTGCACGACCGCGGCTACGCCCGGCGCACCTCCGAGCAGACTCGCCGCCGACGAGGCGGTGATCGCCGGGCCCTGGGGCCGCGTCGAGGGGACGCTCCGCATCGGCGGCAAGCCGGGCGCGGGCGAGCAGATCCAGTTGAGCGCCGTGTCGGACGAGCAGGCCCGCGAGGGGCTCGTCTCGTTCCTCTCCAACGCCACGGCCGACGCCGACGGCCGCTTCGCCTTCGACCGCGTGCCTCCGGGCAAGGTCCACGTCGCCCGCACGGTCAGGCTCAGCGACCGCATGACCACCAGCACCCACGCGACCGCCGTCGAGGTCGGGCCCGGCCAGACCGCCCGCATCGAGGTCGGCGGGACTGGGCGGCCGGTCGTCGGCCGCGTGGTCGTCCCCGAGGGGCGCCCGGCGACATAAACCTCACCCTGGGCTTCCAGCAGGTCCGGCCCAGGCTGAAGCAACCCACCCCGCCGGAGGGGCTGGGCCCGGAGCAGGAGGTCGAGTGGATCAAGCGGTGGGCCGAGTCCGACGAGGGCCGGGCCTTCCGCCGCGAGCAGGGCCGCAGCTACCTCGCCAGGATCGCCCCCGACGGCTCATTCCGCGCCGAGGACGTGCCGGCCGGCGCGTACGTGCTCTCGATCCAGGTCCACGCGCCGGTCCCGGGCGACCAGTGCGGGTTCGGCGAGCTGATCGGCACGGCCAGCCAGGAGTTCACCGTCCCCGAGATGCCCGGCGGGCGGAGCGACGAACCTTTGGAGATCGGCTCGATCGAGCTGAAGATGGCGACCCGGCTCCAGGTCGGCGCCGCCGCTCCGGCGTTCGAGGTGAAGACGATCGATGATAAGCCCCTGAAGCTGGAGGACTACCGCGGCAAGTACGTCCTGCTCGACTTCTGGGCGACCTGGTGCGGCCCGTGCCGGGCCGAGACGCCGCACCTGAAGGCCGTGTCCGAGGCGTTCGGCCGGGACGACCGCCTCGCGATGGTCGGCCTGAGCCTCGACGCGGACCCCGAGGCCCCGAAGAAATACGCCGCCGAGAACGGGCTGGGCTGGGCGCAGGGGTTCCTCGGCGAGTGGTCGAAGGCCGACGTGCCCGACCGCTACGGGGTGCGCGGCATCCCGTCGATCTGGCTGATCGGCCCCGACGGCAAGGTCGTCGCCAAGGACCTGCGCGGCGAGAAGATCAAAGAAGCCGTGGCCGAGGCGCTGGCGAAGCCGCGCTGATCCGGCCGCATTTCGCGGGAGGGGGATGACATGCGCAGGTTGCTCGTGATCGCCGCGACCGCCCTGGCGACCTCGCCCCTCGCGGCGGGGGAGCCGTCGGGCGGGTCGTCCGGAGACCGCCCCGAGGGGACGATCGCGTTCGCGTCGCTCGCCCCCCGGGGGTGGGACCTCTACGCCGCCGACGTCGAGACCGGCCGGGCCCGCCGCCTGACCGACGGCCCGGCGCTCGACTTCAACGCCGCCTTCGCCCCCGACGGCCGGCGGATCGCCTTCGTCTCGCGGCGCGACGGCAACGCCGAGGTCTACGTCGCCGGCGCCGACGGCTCCGACCCGGTCCGCCTGACCGACGAGTTCGCGATGGACGACCGCCCGGCGTGGTCGCCCGACGGCCGCCGCATCGCCTTCGTCAGCACCCGGGAGCCGGGCGACCGGCCCGGCCAAGCCTGGAACGCGCTCTACGTGATGGACGCCGACGGCTCGCGCGCCCGTCGGCTCTCGCCGCCCGGGGTGGCCGACTACTCGCCGTGCTGGTCCCCCTCGGGCGACCTGATCGCCTTCGCCTCGGGGAGCGGCCGGGCGGGCCAGGCCGATCTCTTCGTCATGGCCCCCGACGGCACCGGCCGCCGCCGGGTCGTCGAGGACGGCGGCTGGCCGAGCTTCGCCGCCGACGGCCGGTCCCTCTTCTTCCACAGCAAGAGGGGGGGCAAGTGGGGCATCTGGCGGGCCGGGCTCGACGGCTCGGCCCCCGAGCGGATCACGCCCGACGGACCTCGACGCCTTCACGCCCTGCGCCTCCGCCGACGGCGAGCACCTGGTCGCGGCCGTCCGCCGCGGGGGGCACCGGCAGATCGAGCTGATCGACCTGTCGTCCCGCGCGATGAGGGCCATCACCGACGGGGCGACCGACCACTGGAACCCGGCGGTCGCGCCCGACGGCCGCTCGGTCCTCTACCACCAGGCCGCGCCCGACTCGGCCTCGCCCAACGTCGAGCCCTGGGGCACGCCGCCCGGCACGAGGCTGCGGATGCTCCGCATGGCCGGGGCCTTCCCGGCGTTCTCGCCCGACGGCCGCCGGATCGCCCTGACCGGCGGCGGCTTCGGCAGCCTCGACGTGATGGCCAGCGACGGCACCGGCCGTCGGACGATCTACCCCGGCGAGTCGCGGGGGATGTTCAGCGTCTCCTGGGCCCACGAGGGGGACCGGATCGCCTTCTCGCGAGGGCCCGTCTTCCAGGGCCCGGGGGGGAAGGTCGATATCGTCTCGGTCCGCCCCGACGGCTCCGAGGCCCGCACGCTGACCGGAGAGCCGGGCAACGACGGCTTCCCGTCGTTCGCGCCCGACGGCCGCCGGCTCGTCTTCCGCTCCGGCCGAGGGGGGTCGAAGAACCTGTACATCATGGACGCCGACGGGGCGGACGTCCGCCGCCTGACCGAAGGGCGCTGGACCGACACGATGTGCGACTGGTCGCCGGCCGGCGACATGATCGCGTTCGCCAGCGACCGCGACGGCGACTTCGAGGTCTGGCTGATCCGGCCGGACGGCACCGGGCTGCGGAAGCTCGTCGGCGGCGGGGGGCGGAACAACCATCCCCACTTCTCCCCCGACGGGCGGTGGGTCGTCTTCACCAGCCAGAGGGCCGGGTACTCGGCCGAAGAGATCAGCCTCCCCTCGCAGCCCCAGCCCTACGGCGACCTGTTCGCCGTGCGGATCGACGGCACGGGGCTGATGCGCCTGACGCACAACGGGTTCGAGGAGGGTACGCCGGCGTGGGGCCCGGTCCTGGAGATCACCCCGACGGCCGAGGGCCAGGGCGAGAAGGCGCGGGACTACTGAACGCAGGCCCGTCGGCTATCCCACGAGGAGTTGCTCCCATGGCTCGACCCGAACCTCAGGGGGGGCCCCGCGACGACGACGTCGGCCTCCCGATCGACCCGGGCGGGCTCGACGAAGGCGCGCGGGCCCGGCTCGACGAGGAGGGCTTCCTCGTCCTCCCGGGCGCGATGGCGGCGGACCTGCTCGAGGCCCTCCGCCTCCAGGTCGCGGGCTCTACGACCTCGAGGGCGACCGCGCCGGCGCCGAGTTCAAGCAGGAGCCGGGGTGCCTGCGGCTGGCCAACCTGGTCGACAAGGGGGAGGTGTTCGGGCGCGTCATCGCCGAGCCCCGGGTCCTGGCCTGCGTGGGCCACGTCCTCGGCCCGCGGTTCAAGCTCAGCAGCCTGAACGCAAGGACGGCGCTGCCCGGGTGCGACAGCCAGCCTTTGCACGTCGACATGGCGGCCCTGCCGGATGAGAAGGGCTACTGGGTGTGCAACGCCGTCTGGATGCTCGACGACTTCACGACGGACAACGGCGCCCTGCGCGTCGTGCCGGGGTCGCACCGCTGGGGGCGCCTGCCGCAGGACGCGCCGGCCGACCCGAGGGGGACCCATCCCGACGAGGTGCTGGTCACGGGGCGGGCGGGGTCGATCGCGGTGATCAACGCCCACCTGTGGCACGGCGGCCTGTCCAATCGCGCGGCGCGCCCCGGACCGCGGTGCATGCGTTCTACTGCCGGTGGGACAAGCCGCAGCAGCAACATCAGAAGGCGCTGCTGCGGGCGGACGTGCAGGGGAGGATGGCGCCCGGGCTGCGGGCGTTGCTGGCGCTGGACGACCCGTCGAACGACGAGCTCGCGCGGGACGCGGGGCCGCGGAGCGGCTTCCTGGACCCGGCGGGGTCGCGGGGAGATCGGCCCCGATGACGCCGAGGCGTCCGACCATGCGACGCGCGGCGATCCGCTCCGTGGCCTTCCTGGCCTGCGTGCTCGGGCCGATGGCCGCCGCGGAGGCCCTCGCGGCGGCCCGGCCGAACGTCGTGATCATCCTCGCCGACGACCTCGGCTTCTCCGACCTCGGGTGCTACGGCGGCGAGATCGCGACGCCGAACCTCGACCGGCTGGCGGCGAACGGGCTCCGCTTCACGCAGTTCTACAACACCGCGCGGTGCTGGCCGTCGCGCGCCGCCCTGCTGACCGGCTACTACGCGCAGCAGGTCAACCGCGACCCGCCGGGCCAGCGCCCGAAGTGGGCCCCGCTGCTGCCCGATCTGCTCAAGGGGGCGGGCTACCGCTCGTATCACTCGGGCAAGTGGCACGTCGACGGGCCCGTGCTCAAGGGGGGCTTCGAAGCGGTCCTACCTGGTCGTCGACCAGGACCGATTCTTCTCCCCCACCAACCACCAGCTCAACGACCGGCCCTTGCCGCAGCCGAAGCCCGAGGACGGTTACTACGCCACGCAGGCCATCGCGAGCCGCGCGGTCGACTGGCTCGCCCTGCACGACGCGATGCACCCCGGCGAGCCGTTCTTCCTCTACCTGGCGTTCACGTCCCCCCACTTCCCGGTCCAGGCGCCGCCGGAGGACATCGCGCGCTACCGCGACCGCTATACGGGGGGATGGGATGCGCTCCGCCAGAGCGCGCTGGGAGCGCCTGCGGCGAGCTGGGCATCGTCGATTGCGACCCTGTCCCGCCGCGACCCCGTGACGATCCCGGGCTGGAACCTCCCGGAGGACGAACTGCGGCGGAGGATCGGCCCGGGCGAGGTCGGCCATGCCGTCGCGTGGGATGACCTGTCGGCGGAACAGAAGGCGCTCCAGGCCGCGAAGATGGCGGTCCACGCGGCGATGGTCGACCGGATGGACCGCGAGATCGGCCGGGTGCTGCGGATGCTTGAGGCGATCGAGGCCCTGGACGACACGCTGATCCTCTTCGCGTCGGACAACGGCGCCAGCGCCGAGCAGATCATCCGGGGCGACGGCCACGACCCGGCCGCGCCGCCGGGGTCGGCGAAGACCTTCCTCAGCATCGGGCCGGGCTGGTCGACCGCGGCCAACACGCCGTTCCGCCTGCACAAGTCGTGGGTCCACGAGGGGGGCATCGCCACGCCCTTGATCGTCCACTGGCCCGCCGGCCTCACGGCGCGCGGAGGGCTGCGCCGGACGCCGGGGCACCTCGTGGACGTCGTGCCGACGCTCCTGGAGCTGGCCGGCGTCGATGCGCCCGCGACGTGGGGCGGCGAGGCGCGGCCCCATCTGCCCGGCCGCAGCCTCCGGCCCGCGTTCGCCCGGGACGTCGCCGTCGCGCGGGACGCCCTGTTCTTCAAGCACATCGGGAACCGGGCCCTCCGCGTGGGCGACTGGAAGGTCGTCGCCGCCGGCCCGGACGCCCCGTGGAGCCTCTACGACCTGGCCGCGGACCGATCGGAATCGCACGACCTGGCCGCCCGCCATCCCGACCGGGTCGCCGGGCTCTCCGCCCTCTGGGCCCGTTATGACGAGGAATACCGCCGACAAGGCGCCACCGGCGCACCCTTGCCCCGTCGCGGCAAGGCCGCCCGACCTCCGGACAAGGACGCCAAACGCCCGTGAGGCCCCGCGCGGGGCGACGAGGGCGCGCACCCCGGCGGCGAGCCTACGACTGGGGTCGGGACGTCGGGGGTGGGGTCGCGTGGGCCGGCCCCACGGGAGGGGCGGGGGGACCGACGAGAGGGGCGGGGGGGCCGACGAAAGGGGCGGGGAGACCGAAGGACTGTCTCATCCGCTCCCTGATGATGGTGATCAGCGCCTCGCGATCGATCGCACCCTCCCCGTCCACGTCGGCCTCCTCGATGAACTTGGCCGCGGCGACGGCGGCCTCCTCGGCCGAGAGGAGGCCGTCGCCGTCGGCGTCGGCGCCCTCGAAGACGAGGTTGGCCATCCTCGTCGAGGAGCCGCCCTGCCAGGGCCCGCGGAAGGACGGGCGATCCGGCGGCCTCGCGTCCGGGGACGGGCCGGCGGTCCCCCTCAGCTTCATCTGGACATCCACGGCCGCGATGGCCATGCCGGCGAAGATGGCGACCATCGCCAGGCCGACCAGGGGCGTCGCGTCGTCCTGGGGCTTCAGCCACCGGCGACATGCCATGTGGGCCCCGGCCAGCACCAGCGCCAGGCACAGGGCGGCCATGATCCCCCCGATCCATTCCTGGGGCGACCGATCCAGCGCGACGTTGAGGGCGGTCTCCAGATAAGGGCGCATCGTGTAAGCTCCGGATGTCAGGTTCAAGGGCTGCTTTCGTGCCCCCCGGGAGGAGCGAAACGGTCGCGACGCGCCCGGGTCGTTGGGCGAGCACCTCCGGGCGATGCCCCGGGACGGGCCCGATCTCCGGCGGAGCGTGAGTCGACCATCCATCGAGGGAGACCCGAAGACCATTCTGTCGGAGATGGCCCGCGAAATCGAGATCAGCTCGGGAGCCGCGATCAAAACCCTCATCGGCTCATGGGGGACTTATTGGCCGCCGCATGGCGGATGGGACATGGCCGATGGCCGATCGGGGACTCCTGGCATCGGCCATGTCCCATCCGCCATGCGGCGGCCAGTAAGGTGGGTGGACCGGCGGAGCCCCTTCCCCCGGGCCGGCGGCCCTCATACGCTGGTGGGATCTGCGTCCGCAGCACCGATCCCCCCCGGGCGGGCCTCGGAGAGGCCCGGCCCGTCCCGAGGCCCGATCATGGTTCGATGGCAGCCCACCCGGCGGCGCCGGGCCTGGATCGTGTCGGTGTTGCTGCTCGTCGCGGCGCTCGGCCTGCTGGTCCTGCCCCCGCTGTGGACCTGGCCCGCGACGCTGGGCCGTGCGCGAGGAGATGGGCCGTCGCGGCATCCCGGGGCTCGCGGTCGCCGTCGCGATCGACGGCCGGATTCGCTGGTCGGCGGGATTCGGCCTGGCCGACGTCGAGAACGAGGTCCCGGTCACGACCGCGACGGTCTTCCGGCTCGCCTCGATCTCCAAGCCGATCACCGCCGTCGCGGTCCTGCAACTGGCCGAGCGGGGCAAGATCGACCTCGACGCGCCGATCCAGCGCTACGTCCCGAGCTATCCCGAGAAGGAGTGGCCGGTCACGCCCCGCCTGCTGCTGGCGCACCTCGGCGGCGTCCGCCACTACCAGGGGGACGAGCTGCTGAGCACGCGGCACTACGACAGCCTGACCGAGGCGCTGGCGATCTTCCGGGACGACCCGCTGGTGGTCGAGCCCGGGACGAAGCACCTGTATTCGTCCTACGGCTACAACCTGCTCGGCGCGGCGGTCGAGGCGGCGTCGGGGCGGCCGTATGAGGTCTACGTCCGCGAGCACATCTTCAAGCCGGCCGGGATGCGGAGCGCGCGGGCCGCCGACATCGATGCGATCATCCCCGGGCGGTGCCGCGGCTACGTCTATCGCGACGGCACGCTGCGGAACTCGCGGCCGGTGGACCTGAGCAACAAGGTCCCCGCCGCCGGCCTCTGCGCCACCGCGGAGGACCTCGCCCGGTTCGCGATCGCCGTCCGGACGGGGGCCCTGGTCGGACCCGGAGACGACGCGCCTGATGTGGACCCGGCAGCGGACGCGCGACGGCCGTCCGTTCGATTACGGCCTCGGCTGGAGCCTCGGCCGCCACAAGGGCCGCGACACGGTGGCGCACCTCGGGCACCAGCAGCGCGTCTCCTCGCTCCTCTACATGCTGCCCGAGCGCCGCGTCGCCGTGGCGCTGATGTGCAACCTGGAGGACGCCCACCTCGTCGACCTGGCGGAGCGGATCGCCGACCTCGCCGACCCCCCGCCCTGAAGACTCCCGGGATCGTCGTCGCCGACGGGCGTGAGGCGGAATCGCCGCGAAGGGTGCGACCCGTGACGGGAACCCGATCGTAACGCGGCAACCCGCAAGGACATGGGGACCGTCCGACCCGCCCTCGCGGTGGGACTCGCCAGTTCGAAATCCGGGACGCCCATCGGGCGAGCGCGGCCGTCGAAGCACCTCGGCGTCGGGGGGCCGGACCGAAATTTTTTCGGGCATTTTTCCGATTCTCCGCCCCATCGGTCACTTCTTGCTGGAGCAATCACATTCGATCCAGGGCCGGCCACCTCGGATAGCGACACTTCGGGCCAGAAGTCTCTTGACCGGGATCGGGGGGCGCCCGGACGGCCCTCGACGGGCCGGCGATGGCGCACGACTCGGCAGATCGGGAGGGCGCGGCGTGGACGGTCATGGCGGCAGCGGCGTGTCGAATCGCCTCGGCAGCCTCCTCTCCTCCGATGAGGACGACGTGGTCTCGAAGGGGGAGGCGTTCCTCGGCCGGTTCCTCAAGGCCGAGCGGCGGATCTTCGCCTACATCCTCACCCTGCTGCCCCATCGGGCCGACGCCGAGGACGTGCTGCAGGAGGTCAGCATGATGATGTGGGCGAAGTTCGACGAACGCGAGCCCCCCGACGACTTCGTCGCCTGGGGATGCCGCATCGCCTACTACCGGGTCCGCCTCCATCGCCGGGGGCGGCGCCGGCAGCGGGTCACGTTCAGCGAGGCGCTGCTGGAGCGGGTGGCGGAGACCATGGCGGAGGAGGCGACCGCCCTGCAGCTCGACGAGCGGCTCGAGGCGCTGGCCCGCTGCTTCGGGAAGCTCGGGCGGCGCGACCGGGAGCTGCTCGCCGAGCGGCTCAAGGAGGGGGCGACGGCCCGGTCGACCGCCGAGAGCGTCGGCCGGTCGGTCGACACCGTCTACAAGGCCATGGCGCGGATCAGGAAGGCCGTGTTCGACTGCGTCGCGCGGGCGCTCGATTCGGAGCGACGGCCATGAAACGCGGACCCGATCGGCTCGACGAGGTGCGCACCCTGCTCGATGCGCTCTGCGAGGAGACGATCACCCCCGAGCAGATGGCGAGGCTCGAGGCCCTGATCCTGGCCGACCCGGCGGCCGAAGCCTTCTACATCGAATTCATGCACATGCAGGCCGGCTTCTTGCGCGAGTTCGGCGGGGCGTCGCCCGGCCTCGGCGCGGGGGGGCCGGGCTCGCGGCCCCGGCCGATCCCTCCGGCCCCGCGACGTCCCCCGGTCCGGCGGCCTCGTCCGGGCGCCGGCGCCTCCTCGCGACGTCCCTGGCTCCCCTGGTCGGTCGCGGCCGCGGCGTGCTTCGCCTCGCTGCTGGTCATCGGCTTCGCGACGAGGCGGGCGGCCGTCGGGCCGCCCCGCCCCCAGCCCGCGACGGCGGCCGCGCCGCCCCGCGACGGGCCCGCGGCGGGCGATCGTCGCGACATCGCGCCCGCGGCCGGCCTGGCCCTGATCATCAAGCTCGACGGCGCCCGATGGGAGGCGGAGGACGGCCCGCCCCCGCCGGAGGGGGGCATCTTGCCGGCGCGCCGCCTGCGCCTCCGCTCGGGCCGTGCCACGCTCGCCTTCCTCAGCGGGGTGATGCTCACGCTCGAGGGGCCGGCGGACCTGGACCTGGTGACGATCGACCGCGTCTTCTGCCGCCGGGGCCGGCTGCGGGCCCGCGTGCCCGAGGGGGCCGAGGGGTTCGTCGTCGCCTCGCCGAGCTCGGCCGTGGTCGACCTGGGGACCGAGTTCGCGCTGAACGTCGAGGCCGACGGCAGGTCGCAGGTCATGGTCTTCGAGGGCGAGGCCGAGGCGGCGCTGCTCGACGAGGAAGGCTCCCCGAAGCAGACCCAGCTCGTGGTGCGGAGCGAGGCCTACGAGCTCGACCCCCGCGCCGGGCGGATCGCCGAGGCCGTGGCGCGCCCCGAGGGGTTCGTCCCCGCGCCCGACCTGGGCGCCCCGTCGCTGGTCCCCGACCCGTCCTACGCCGTCGCGGTCATGCAATCGCGCCCGCGGGGCTACTGGCGGTTCGAGGCCGCGGCCGATGGCGCGGTCCCGAACGAGGTCCCCGGCGGCCCTCCGCTCCGCATCAGCGGCCCGGTCGAGATCGCCGCCGGCCCCCCCGGCGGCGGGTGCGCCGTGTTCAAGGCCGGCGCCCCCGAGCAATTCCTGACCACCGATGGCCTCTGGGAGCTGGCCCGCGACCCCGGCCACGCGGTCGAGCTGTGGTTCCAGTCGGAGGGCATCCGCTACGCCTCGCTCGTCGGCCTGTTCCCGCCCAAGGACTACCTCCCGCTCGGCAAGCACGGCCGGCACGTCCACACGTTCCTGGTCGAGCTCACGGCCCGCGACCGGCGGTCGCTGTTCAAGCCGGCCTCGGTCCGGTTCCTCCACCGCTGGCCGCTCGACACCCGCGTGGGCAACAACATCTTCTCGGAGGACATCTACATCCCCCGCCGCTGGCACCACCTCGTGGCGCAGAAGGACGACGGCCGGATGGAGCTCTTCCTCGACGGCGAGCCGGACCACGCGATGCCGCTCGAGCCCGACCACCCGACGCTGTCCTGCCGCCTGGTGGTGGGGCGACGGACGCCCGACCCGTCCGAGGCGCACGACAGTCGGACCTTCGTCGGCCGCCTGGACGAGCTCGCCATCTACGATCACCCGCTCACCGCCGAGGAGGTC
The DNA here is from genome assembly GCA_963708145.1 of uncultured Planctomycetaceae bacterium. Taxonomy (GTDB): domain Bacteria; phylum Planctomycetota; class Planctomycetia; order Isosphaerales; family Isosphaeraceae. The sequence goes on from OY970189.1 coordinate 4,561,519, forward strand.
CGCAGCCACTTCCGCCTGGCCACCCCGGAGGGCCCCCGCGAATGAGGGCGACCGGCGGCCGGCAACCCCAGCGGCGGGACCCCCGGTCGGGGGCACGATCCTCCGGGCATCTCCCCCGCCGAGACGGATTGTCTTCATCCTCACGTCGAGAAGGAGGGTCCCCATGCGACGCCGCGGCTTCACGCTGATCGAACTGCTCGTCGTCATCGCGATCATCGCCGTGCTGATCGCGCTCCTGTTGCCCGCCGTCCAGGCCGCCCGCGAGGCGGCCAGGCGGAGCCAGTGCGTCAACAATCTCAAGCAGATCGGCCTGGCCATCCAGAACTATGCCAACGTCAACGGCGCCCTGCCGCCGACGGCCATCAATGCCAAGCCGAGCACCGGGGTCTCCCCCGACTTCTCGATGAAGGCACGCCTGCTCCCCTTCATGGAGCAGGGCGCCGACCTACAGCGCGCTCAACTTCTCCGCCTGGTATAACAGCGCCCAGAATTTCACCGTCCGAACCATGCTGATCAACTCGTTCCTCTGCCCCTCGGACGGGAACAACCCCACCTCGTCGATCACGATGGGCACGATGACGGGGATGCCGGGGTACACCAGCTACCCGAACAACATCGGGACGACCGCCTCGGAGAGCGGCAGCGCCCCCGGGACCATCGACGGCCCCGCCTACTACCCGGGGGCCAACGCGCCGCAGAGCACCACCGTCACGCTCGCCACGATCACCGACGGCACCTCCAACACCGCCATCTTCAGCGAGTACGTCCGGAGCCGCGGCGCCACCGCGACGGGGAACGGGACGTACCAGATCTACAATGATATGACCGATTCGTCCAAAACCACCACCGCGATCGCCACGCTCGCCGCCGACTGCCAGTTGTCGACGACGGTCTCGCTGCCGACGCAGGCGCTGACGGCCGCGAGCGACAGCCTCAAGGGGATCGACTGGCTCTTCCAGCACTGCGGCGCCGGCGGCTGCTACAGCCACATCCAGACGCCGAACAAGAAGGCCTGCTACTTCGGCGGGAGCAACACCAAGGGGCACCCGACCGCCACCATGATCGGCGCCAGCTCGTACCACCCCGGCGGCGTGAACGTGTGCTTCCTCGACGGCTCGGTCAAGTTCATCAAGGACAGCGTCAACCAGATCACCTGGTGGGCAATCGCCACCAAGTCCAACGGCGAGGTCGTCGGCGCCGACCAGTACTGACCCGCACGTCCCCCGGCGCGCCCCCGCCCCCCATCTCCGACGATCGGGACGATGATCCTCCCCGGTCGGGCGCAGGCCCCGGCACCCCCGCCCGGGGCCTCTCGCCGTCCCGCGTGGCTTGCCCGGGCACCGGGTCGGTCATTATCATTGACCGGACGGTCGGTCGAGAGAGCGGTCCGTCCTGCTCCGACCGCCAGGCCCGATCATCCGTTGGGGGCGGAGATGAAGACGCGCAGGCAACCGTCCGGGAATGGGGATCGCCTCAGCGCCCGGGACATCTACCGCAAGGCGGCCGAGATCTTCCACGCGAAGGGGTTCGACGCGACCTCGATGGACGACCTCGCGCGGGCCCTGGAGGCGACCAAGGCGGGCCTCTACTACTACATCGAGAGCAAGGACGACCTCCTCTTCGGCATCATGGACTGGGCGATGGACCGCCTCGATCAGGAGGTCATCGCCCCCGCCCGCGCCGAGGCCGACCCCGAGCGCCGCGTCCGCCTGATCATCCGGCGACACGGCCGCGAGCTCCTGGGAGGCGCCCGCGACATCTCGATCCTCTGCGACGAGGTCGCCGCCCTGACGCCCAAGCACCGGCGGCACATCCTCAAGCGGATGCGCGCCTATTTCGACCTGGTGCGCGGCACGTTCGACCAGATGAAGGCCGCCGGCCGGCTCCGCGACGTCGACACCACGGTCGCCACGTTCAACCTGTTCGGCATGCTCATGTGGCTGCCCCGCTGGTATCGGAAGAAGGGCCGCCTGTCGCCCGATCAGGTCCTCGACGAGCTGACCGAGGTCGCGCTGGGCGGCCTGCTCGCGCCGAAGCCCCCCCGCCGCGGAGGGGTGCGGGGACCGGGCCGGGCCGGTCACGCCGTCGCGCCCCCGTCGGCGACGAAGACCTGCCCCGTGATGAACGATGCCTCGGCCGGGGCCAGGTCCGGCGCCAGGTAGCCGACCTCGTCGGGCCGGCCCGGGCGGGGGATCGCCCGTCGCCCCACCATGTCGGCGAGGCGCCCTCGTCGCCCCGGGGGCCTGCGCCGAAGTCGGTCCGGGCGAGGCCCGGGGCGACCGCGGCCCGAGCCTTGCGGATGCTGGTATTCTACCGAGCGGACGGTAGAATGGGGCGAGGCAGCCGGGCCTGCCCCCTTGTGCCATCGGCGTCCATGGTCGTGATGTAACTTCTCGGGTCCTCCCGTCCTCAACCGTCCAGGAGTCGAGCGATGAAAATCCATTCGCCATCGCCGAGGGCCGGGCATCCGGCCCGCACGCCACGCGGCTTCACGCTGATCGAATTGCTGGTGGTCATCGCGATCATCGCCGTGCTGATCGCGCTCTTGCTCCCCGCGGTGCAGGCGGCGCGCGAGGCGGCGCGGCGGGCCCAGTGCATCAACAACCTCAAGCAGATCGGCCTCGCGCTGCACAACTACATCGAGCTCCAACGACACCGTCCCGCCGGCCGCGCTGGCCGCCTGGAGCGGCACGGCGTACAACACCCAGGGGAGCCTCAGCGCCCAGGGCCGGCTGCTCGCCTACCTGGAGCAGTCGGCGCTCTACAACGCCGTCAACTTCGCCCTGAGTCTGCGACGGCGGCTACGGGCCCTATGCCAATTCGACCGTCGTCACGACGAGGCTCAGCGCGTTCCTCTGCCCGTCGAGCCCCGTGCCCGTGTGGACGATCAGCGGGACCGCGCCGCTGGGCAACTACGTCAGCCCCGGCAACAGCTATTTCGCCTCGCTCGGGTCGTCGCTCGAATACGACGCCTCGTACACCGGCGGCCCGCCCAACGGCGTCTTCGCCTTCTACAACCTCGGCGTCCCGGGGCTGGTCAACCTCGCCGGCATCACCGACGGGACGAGCAACACGGTCGCCTTCGGCGAGTGGCGGATCGGCACCGGCAATCTCAACGCCATCACGATCCCGCAGGACGCTATCTACCTCGGGACGTTTCCCCCGGGGACCCAGAGGAACACCCCGCAGATGTCGATGGCCGCCGGCGCCGGGCCCTTCATGCAATGGCTCCCGACGTGCGCCGCCAACGCGTCGAACGCCCAGGATCGGACCGCCGCGAGCGTGCGGCTCGGCGAGAGCTGGGCCTTCGGCCTCTTCGGCGTCAGCATGGGCAACGTCCTGCTGGCGCCCAACCCGAAGTATCCCAACTGCAGTACGACGAACACGGCGGGCGCCGGCGGCGTCAATGTCCCCGCCATGGCTACCCTGAGCAGCTACCACCCCGGCGGCGGCAACGTGGTGATGTGCGACGGCTCGGTCCGGTTCCTCAAGGATAGCATCAACCTGAACACGATCTGGGCGCTCGGCTCGCGCAGCCAGGGCGAGGTCATCTCCGCCGACTCCTACTGATCAAGCGGCCGGGTCGGGACGGTCAACCACAAACCACAGCAACGGGCCAATCACTCCCATGAGAACCCTGAAGACGACCGCGCTGTTCGTGGCGCTCGTGCTGGCCATGACGCCGGCCGCATGGCCGGCCGGGACGCTCCTCGAATCGGTCAAGGAGGGGGAAGTCCTGATCCACCGCGACCGATGGGGCGTCCCTCACATCTACGCCGGCTCGCCGCCCGCGGCGGCCTTCGGGTGCGGCTACGCCCAGGCGGAAGACCACCTCGACGCCATGCTCCGGCTGTTCCTCCAGGCCCGCGGCGAGCTCGCCCGGGTCGAGGGCGAATCGGCGGCGGCCCAGGACTTCGGCCAGCGCGCGCTCCTGATCGCGGAGACCGTGGACCGGACCTGGGACCAGGTCCCCCAGCCCAGCAAGGACTACTACCGGGCCTTCGCCGACGGGATCAACCGCTATCTCGCGATGCATCCCGAGAAGAAGCGGCCCTGGTACTGGGAGTTGTCGGCGCGCGACATCGCCATCTACCTCCGGTCCACGGGCGTGCGCATTGGCTGGCGGGTCGCCGTCAGCGAGATGAGGGCGCCGGGCGATCCCAACCGGACGGAGGCGGACGCCTCGAACGCCTTGGCCGTCTCGGGGACTGCGCAGCGCGTCCGGCCATGCGATGCTCCACGCCGACCCCCACCTGTCGTGGGAGGAGGACGCGCCGCCCTGGCTCGAGTGGAAGGGGGGGCGCGGTTCGGGTACGAGGCGCACCTGAAATGCCCCCAGTTCGACATGGCCGGCGCCTCGTACATCGGCACCCCGATCCCCCTGATCGGCCACAACGGCGAGATCGCCTGGACCGCGACGAACAACGGGGCCGACATCGCCGACGTCTACGCCGAGAAGGTCGACCCGCACGACCCGGACCGCTATCTCGACAGCGACGGCCGGTGGAAGGCGATGGAGCGTCGGACGTTCTCCATCGAGGTGCGGCAGGACGACGGCGGGTCCCGACGCGTCTCGAAGACGGTGCGCGATACGCCGCCGCGGGCCCTATCTGCCCGGCCCGGACGGCCGGTCGTTCTCGGTCGCGATCGCCCGCTGGCGGGACCTCCCCGACCCGCTCACGGGCTTCATCCGCAGGGCCTCGGCGCGCGACCTGGACGGGTTCCGCGCGGCCCTGGCCGAATACCCGGCCGAGATGTGGAACATCGTCTATGCCGACCGGGGGGGCAACACCTTCACCGTCTGCAACGGCGTCTTCCCCCGTCGCGACCCGAAGTACGACTGGCGGCATCCGGTGCCCGGCTGGGAGGAGGACGCGCAGTGGAAGGGCATCATCCCCTTCGGCGAGCTGCCGCAATTCGCCAACCCAGCGTCGGGCGTGATCGTGCAGTGCAACAACTCGGTCTACTCCTCCTCCCGCCCGCCGCCGCTCGACCCGGCGAAGTTCCCCCGCTACGTCGCGGGCTCGGCCCTGTCATTTCCCCCCGACACGCGCGCCGCGAGGGCCTTCGAGCTGCTCGACGCCGGGCCGAAGGCCTCGTGGGAGAACCTTCGCCGCGCCGCGCTCGACGTGCCGCGCGATGTCGGCGGCCCCGCTCGTCCGGCTGCTCCTGGCGGCGCTCGAGGATCAGGCTGATCCCGACCTGTCGGAGATCCGGGCCACCCTGAAGGGCTGGGATTTCATGGCGGACCTCGACAACCGCGCCGTGCCGATCCTCTGCCACTGGCTCCGGATCGCCCGGGAGAGGAAGCTCGACCCGAAGAAGGCCGACCGCGCCGAGGCGCTCGCCGTGATGAAGGACGTGGCCGCCGAGATGCGGAGGCTCTACGGCAAGGTCTCGGTGCCGATGCGCGACGTCCAGGTCATGGAGAGGGGCGGCGAGTACCCGGTCGCGGGCGCGGGGGGCCCGGCGTCGCCCGTCAACCCGTTCACGTCGCTGTTCCTGTGCTCCGCGACGCGCTACCGCGACGGCAAGTGGTACGTGACCGCGGGGGCGATCTGGGTGATGGTGCTGGAGTTCACCTCGCCGCCTCGGGTCTTCACCGTGACCCCCTTCGGCGCGAGCGAGGACCCCTCCTCGCCGCACTTCGCCGACCAGACCGCGCTGTTCTCCCGGCGCGAGCTCAAGCCGTTCCCGTTCCGCGATGAGGACGTGGAGGCCCTCTCGGAACGATCTTACCGGCTCGCGCTCCGGGACCAGGGCCCGAGGTGAACGCGCCGGGCCCTCCGCCGGAGGGGGACGATCCGCGTCCACGACGATCGCCATTGACGTTGCCAGTTGCGGCGCGGGACATTACACTCATTGGTTCGCCAGACGAAAGGGGTCACGGGAACGCATCGGGCCATGTTCGACGACCTGCAGAAACGCCTCTCCTCCGCCTTCGGCCGGTTCCGCGCGCGGGGCTGCTGACCGAGGCCAACATCAAGGACGGCTTGCGCGAGGTCCGCACCGCGCTGCTGGAAGCCGACGTCAATTACAACGTCGTCCAGGAGTTCATGGCCCGGGTCAACGAGAAGGCCGTCGGCCAGCAGCTGATCAAGAGCGTCCGGCCCGAGCAGCAGATCGTCAAGATCGTCCACGACGAGCTGGTCGAGCTGATGGGGCCGGTCGACCCGTCGATCCGGTTCGAGAAGGCGGGGCCGACGATCGTGATGCTCTGCGGCCTCCAGGGCTCGGGCAAGACGACGACCTGCGGCAAGCTCGCGCGGCTGCTGGCGTCGCAGGGCCGCAAGCCGCTGCTCGTCGCCGCCGACCTCCAGCGGCCCGCGGCCGTCGAGCAGCTCAAGGTCATCGGCCAGCAGCTCGGGGTGCCCGTCTTCAGCGAGGCGGGCGCCGAACCCGGTCAAGGTCTGCCAGGACGCCCTGGTCGAGGCCAACCGCCAGGGGCGCGACACGATCATCCTCGACACCGCCGGCCGGCTCCACGTCGACGACGAGCTGATGGCCGAGCTCCAGCAGATCGAGAAGAAGGTCAAGCCGCACCAGGTCTACTTCGTCTGCGACGCCCTGACCGGCCAGGACGCCGTCGCCTCGGCCGGCGCCTTCAACAAGGCGCTGGAACTCGACGGCGTGATCATGACCAAGCTCGACGGCGACGCCCGCGGCGGCGCGGCGCTGTCGGTCCGCAAGGTGACCGGCGTGCCGATCAAGTTCGTCGGCATGGGCGAGAAGCTCGACAAGCTCCAGCCGTTCGACCCCGAGCGGCTCGTCGGCCAGATGCTCGGCATGGGCGACATCGTCGGCCTGGTCGAGGCGGCGCAGTCGGTCGTCGACGAGGAGGAGGCGCCGCCGCCAGCAGGAGAAGCTGGCCAAGGGGAAGTTCGACCTCAACGACTTCCGCCAGCAGATCGTCCAGATGAAGAAGATGGGCTCGGTCAAGGAGCTGATGGGCAAGATCCCCGGCCTGAACCAGATGCCGGTGGACCTCGACGCGATCGACGCCGACGGCGAGGTCAAGCGCATCCAGGGGATCATCGACAGCATGACCCCGGACGAGCGCCGCGAACCCGCACATGATCGACATCTCGCGCCGCCGCCGGATCGCCGCCGGCAGCGGGGTCGACCCGTCCGACGTCTCGAGCCTGGTCAAGCAGTTCGACGCGATGGCCGCGCTGGTCAAGCAGATGTCGCAGATGAGCATGCTCGACAAGATCCGCGCCATGACCGGCCTGGGCCGCGCCGGCGCCTTCAACCCCGGCGCCCGCCTGGTCGCCCCCAAGCAGGGGACCGGCAAGCGGCTCTCGCCCAAGGAGCGCGAGAAGCTCCGCAAGCAGCGCGAGAAGGAGGAGCGCAAGAAGCGCCGCGAGCAGCGCGGGCAGGCGTATCGCGGTGACCATCCGAGCGGGGACCCCGAAGGAGACGCGGTGGCACAGATCCAGCTCTCTCGCGAGACCTGCGTGCGGGTCGCGAGCCGTTCTTTGAAATCCCGAGGTTCCGGCTTCCTGATCTCGCCGAGGCATGCCATCACGTGCTTCCACGTCGTGGGGCGGATCTCGATGGTCGAGGGCCGCCGCCACTGGACGATCGCGGGGGACATCGAGGTGATGCTCGACGACGGCCAGGCGATGGCCGCGACCTGCATCTCGCTGCCGACGGGGGAGGACAAGGCCCCGCTCGACCACGACTTCGCCGTCCTAGAGCTGGCCGAGGCCCCCAACTGGTCCCGCCCTTCGCTGCCGCTGGCAGCCGAGGATTTCCGGCCCAAGGTCGGCGCCCGGGTCACGTTCTCGGGCTACCCGTTCGCCTCGCCGGGCATGGCCACGCACCTGGGATCGATCTCGGGCTGGGACCAGGCGAGGGAGGTCATGTCGGTCCAGGCCGCGATGAACAAGGGGCATTCCGGCGGCGCCCTGGTGGCCGAGGACGGCACCGCCGTCGGCATCATCAGCCTGCGCCACTGGGGGATCGGCCGGGGCCTGGGCGAGCTGAGCAACCGCGTCGAGCAGATGGCCATGCTCGGGATCATCGCCCCGATGGAGGTCGACCCGTGGCAGTCGGTCCGCGACCTCATCAAGACCTTGGATACGTTCATCAGCACGGGCATCGGGTACGCGAACGACGTGCGGCACCTGAGAGAATACCTCGCCAGGCATCCCCTGCCCGAGGTATAAATGAGGAGATCGGCGTGGTTCGCACGCCGCACGGGGAGAGGAGAAGCGATTGCCGATCGAGAGGGTTTGCGACGGGAGGGCAGGGGGCGACCCCCGGCCCGGGACCGTCGCGCGGGGCCGCCGTAGGCTCGGGACCGGCCCCGTCCCCCGCAGGGGGGTTGGCTGAAATCAACCCGCTGGACTCGCCATGCGTCCGAGCCGTTGGTCCTTGCCAGGAGAGTGTCGAGTGGTCCGCATCCGCATGAAGTCGTTCGGCCGTCGCCATCGCCCGTTCTTCCGGATCTGCGCCATGGACGCGCGGTCGCCGCGGGACGGCCGGGCGATCGAGGAGCTCGGGCACTACGACCCGATGGTCCGCAACACGGAGGCCCGCACGGTCCTGAACGCCAACCGCATCCGGTACTGGCTCTCGGTCGGCGCCCAGCCGAGCGAGAAGGTGCAGGCGCTGCTGAACCGGCACGGGGTGAAGAAGCCCGCGCCGGGCGAGCCCTGGGAGCTGCCCGAGGCCCCGAAGGCCCCGGAGCCGCACGCCGCGGCGAGCCCCGGCACCGGCCGCGCCGGCCCGCCGCCGGCCTCGTGACCGTGGCCCGCCGATGCGCCGAGCCGCGCCCGCGATCCGGTTCGACCTGCTGACGCTGTTCCCGGCGCTCTTCGACGGCTTCCTGGGCGAGAGCATCCTCGGGCCGGGCGATCGACCAGGGGCTGGTCGAGGTCCACCGCTGGGACATCCGCGACTGGGCCGAGGGGAAGCACAGGCAGGTGGACGACCGCCCGTTCGGCGGCGGCCCCGGCATGGTCCTGATGGCCCCCCCGGTCGTCGCGGCCGTCGAGGCGGTCCGGGCCGAGGCCGAGCCCCCCGGCCGCCTGATCGCGCTGACGCCCCAGGGGCCGAGGCTCGACCAGGAGCGGGTCCGCGAGCTGGCCCGAGAGCCGCGGCTGGTCCTGCTCTGCGGCCGTTACGAGGGGTTCGACGAGCGGATCTTCGACGATCCTCGAGCCCGAGCCGCTCTCGATCGGCGACTACGTCCTCTCGGGCGGCGAGGTCGCGGCGATGGTCGTCATCGACGCCGTCATGCGGCTGATCCCGGGCGTCCTGGGCGACGCCGAGAGCGCCCTCGACGAGTCGTTCGGGCCCGACGGCGGCCTGGAATATCCGCACTACACCCGCCCCCGCGAGTTCCGCGGGCGCGCGGTCCCCGAAATCCTCCTGGGCGGCGACCACGCCGCGATCGCCCGCTGGCGGCGGGAGCATCGACGATAGTGGCCGGTGGCCGGTGGCCAGTGGCCAGTGGCCAGGGAAGAGAATCATAACGCGGCAGCCATCCGAAACATCTGTCTTCACCGGCCAGTGGCCACCGGCCACCGGCCACTGCGGAAAGGGTGAGCCATGCAGAATCAGTTGATGGAGCTGGTCGAGCAGTCGAGCATGAAGGAGACGGTGCCGAAGTTCGAGATCGGCGACACGGTCGACGTCCACGTCCGCATCCTGGAAGGCGAGAAGGAGCGCATCCAGATCTTCAACGGCGTGGTGATCGCCCGCTCGGGGACCAAGACGCGCGAGATGTTCGTGGTCCGTCGGATCGTCCAGGGCGAGGGGGTGGAGCGGAAGTTCCCGCTCCACTCGCCGCGGATCGCCGACATCGTGGTGAAGCGGTCGGGCAAGGTCCGCCGGGCGAAGCTGTACTACCTGCGCGAGCGGTCGGGCAAGGCGGTCCGGCTCAAGGAGCGGTTCCCCGCCGGCAAGCCGGCCGACGCCGAGGCGAAGGCCGCCGCCAAGGCCGAGCGCCGCGCCACCAAGGTCGCCACCAAGAGGGCCAAGGCCGACAAGAAGGCCGCCGCCAAGGCCGAGTCGTAAGCCCGTCGGATCATCGGCCCTCGCCCCGACCTTCGCACGATGCCGGAGGTCGGGGCGGGGTTCGCCTCGGCCGGGCGCCTCGCCGCCGACCCGCTCAGAAGGAGTCGGCCGAGACGACCTCGCCCTGGTTGCGCGACCCCAGCGCCCAGAGCGTGCTGATGTTGACGCTGTCCTTGAGGAATCGGACCGAGCCGTCGCACATCACGATGTTGGCGCCGCCGGGGTGGTAGCTCGACAGCCCGATCACGCCGGGGTTCGGCAGCGCACTGGCGCCGGGCGTGCTCGTGGAGCAATTGGTGTACTTCGGATTCGGCGGCATCAGGACGTTGCCCATCGACAGGCCGGGTACTCCGAAGGCCCAGTCCTCGCCCTGGAAGCTGAAGTTCCCCGTGTTGGGGACCAGCAGCGCGTTGCACTGGGACATCCACTGGAGGAAGCCCTGGGTCGTCATCGTGGGCGGGTAGCTCTGGGCGCCCGGGGGCCACGACCCCGACGTGAAGGCGGCGTCGGTGGGGATCGTCAGCATGGTCAGGTCGCCGTCGCCGAGCTTCCACTCGCCGAAGGCGATCGTGTTGCTCGTCCCGTCGGGGATGTCGCGGACGCCGATCGGCGGGCCGGCGTAGGCGAACACGCCGTTGGGCGGGCCGCCGTTGGCCGTGCTGCCGGCCGCGCCGAGCCAGAGGCTCGAGCCGCCCGAGGAGAAGTAGTTGTTCCCGGCGGCGGTGGCCGTGTACGGGACGCCCCTCATCGTCCAGTTGGCGTTGGGGCACGAGGGGCAGAGGAAGACGTTGAGCCTCGCCGTGGCGACGGTCGAGTTGGCCCAGGCGGAGTAGGCGTCGGCGAAGAGGGCCAGGCTGAAGTTCGCGGCGTTGTAGATCATCGTCTGCTCCAGGTACCCGAGCAGCCGCGCCTGCGCGCTGAAGCAGCCGGTGCCGGTCTGCACCCCGGCGCCCGTCGTCGTGGTGAGGGCGGCGCCGGGGAAGCAGTCGTTGGCGTTGTGGTAGTTGTGCAGCGCGATGCCGATCTGCTTCAGGTTGTTGACGCACTGGCTCCGCCGCGCCGCCTCGCGCACCGCCTGCACCGCGGGCAGGAGCAGGGCGATCAGCACGGCGATGATCGCGATCACCACCAACAGCTCGATCAGCGTGAAAGCCCGATGGGGTCGAATTGACATATCTACATCCTTCTTCTTGGCGTTGTCAACGTGATGTGAGAGGCCGATGAATGCGCCGTTGCGATGGCGGCCCTCGTCGGAGATCGGCGAAGAGGGGCTCGCGGGCCGTCGCCCGGACGGCGAGGGCCGAGAGGGCGCACGACGGGAGGGGACGACCCCGCCCCGTCACTCCGCCGCGCCGCGCAGGTCAGCGCAACGGCACGGGCCGGTAGGCACAGACCAGGGACCGGCCCGACCGCGGGTCGTGGAGCTCGCCCCGGAAGCCGTCGCCCGCGATGAACCTCCCGTCGAGCAGGGGGACCGTGCCGGAGAAGATCACCAGGCCCTCGCACCGCCGGTCCTCGATCCGCGACCGGACCAGCTCGATCAGGTCCTCGGCGGAGTAGATCGTGCCGAGCCGCCCCTCCTGATAGAGGACCTCCTCGCCCGTCCCGGGCGAGCGGACCCAGCTCCTCAGCACGAGGTCGTCCCAGCGGTCCTCCAGCTCTCGGGTAGCGCCAGACCCTCCGCGACACGACGTTCTTGCAGATCTGCTTGGCCTTGGCCATGCTCTGCCGCTCGAGGGCGCGGTCGGTGTGGTCGCTGCCGACGCCGACGAAGACCTCGCCCTCGCCCAGCAGGAGCACGTACTCGACCTCGCCGGAGGTGTTCCCGCCCAGGACCTCGACCTCCTCGGCCGTGGTCACGCTGTCGGCCGTCAGCGGGAAGAGCACGGGCACGGTGGCGGGGGAGGGGATCCCCTCGTGCCGCAGCTCCTCGATGTGCGCCCGGACGGCCTCGCGGTCCCTCCCCACGTAGCCGGCGTTGACCACTCGCCGGACCGGGAACCGGATCGGGACCGACCGGCCCTCAGCGTCCAGCGTCAGCGACAGGACGTTGGTCGGGGTCATAGTAGTGGACCTCCAAGAGCAGGCACCCCTCGTCGCTGCGGAACGGGCCGTGCCAGACGCGGGGGGGGCGGCAGGCGTAGGTCATCGGCCCGAACGTCCTCCCGCCCACCGTCAAAGTCCCCGAGAGCTGGAAGACCTCCTCCCAGTATTCGTGGATGAACGGCTCGGTGGTGAACGCCCCGGGGTCGAACCGGAGCAGGCGGGTCCGCGACCCCCTCCGGGCCCTCTCGTCGAGGTGGCCGGCGAGGATCTTCTGCCTCAGCCCGGCCGGATAGCCCGGGGGGACCTCCCAGCCGGTCGCGAGGTCGACCGCGAAGAACTCCAGGTGTTCCTTGAGCATCGCCCCCTCCGCCTCACGACAGGACCCGGTCCCGCAGCGCGGGGAACTCCTCGCGGGCCGCCCGCACCGCCCCCGGGGCCACCTCGGACGACACGAGCGCCTCTCCTTCGCCCCCCTCGGCGAGCACCCTCCCGGTCGGGTCGACGAGCAGGCTGTGGCCCCCGAGGCGGACCCCGCCGCTCGTCCCGGCGCCGTTGCACGAGAACAGGAACGCCTGGTCCTCGATCGCCCGGGCCCGGCCGAGCAGGCCCCACGTCTCGACCCTCGCGGCGGGCCACGCGGCCGAGACCAGGAAGACCTCGGCCCCCCGGTCGACCATCCTTCGATACAGCTCGGGGAACCGCAGGTCGTAGCAGGTCGACAGCCCGGCGCGGCCCCAGGGCGTCTCGGCGACGACGACCTCGTCCCCCGCGCAGAGCAGCCGGCGCTCCTCCGAGCGGTAGCCGAACAGGTGCATCTTGCGATACCGCGCGACGAGCCGGCCGTCCGCGTCGAGCAGGAGGCTCGTGTTGAACAGGCGGTCCCCGTCCCGCTCGACAAGGCTCCCCGCGAAGATCCAGGCGTCGAGCTCGCGGGCCTTCCGGCCCATCGCCCGCACCGTCGGCCCGTCGAGCGTCTCGGCGCCCTCCGCGTAGCGGTCGAACGCGAAGTAGCCGCACGGCCACAGCTCGGGGAGCAGGATCAGGTCGCTGCCCCTCGCCTCGTCGAGCAGTCCGAGCGCGTGGCGGACCGTCTCCTCCCCGGGGCGGTCCCTGATCTCGAGCTGGACGCTGGTGACGCGCATGCCCGGTCAGCCGGCAGTCGGCCGGTCCTTCTTCAAGAGGCAGCTCCGTGGCCGACAGGTGGTGGTGCATGGCCTGAAGGGCCCTCTTGCGGTCCTTGCGGTACAGAGCGCCGAGGATGCTGCGGTGCTCCCGGATCACCTCCTGGAACCGGCCCTGGTGCGACAGCGCCTTCACCCCGAAGATGGCGATGTAGTTGCGGATGGTCTCCATGATCGACACGAGCATCTGGTTGCCCGTGCGCCGCACCAGCGCCATGTGAAACTCCTTGTCCGCCTCCAGGAACCCGTGCACGTTGCCCTCCTGGGCGTGCGCGGTCATCGCGCGCAGGTTCTTCTTCAACCTCCGGAAGTCGTCGGGGCCCAGCTTGTCCATCAGGTGCTTGACGACGAACGACTCGATGATCTGCCTCGTCTCGAAGACGTCGCGGATCTCCTGCTCGGAGAACTGCCGGACCTTGAACCCGCGGACCTCGATGCAGGCCAGGAAGCCCTCGCCGGCGAGCTGGAGCAGCGCCTCGCGCACCGGGGTCCGCGAGACGCCCAGGAGCGCCGCGAAGTGCTGCGCCGAGTAGATCTTGCCGTGCTCCATCTTGCCCGAGACGATCTGCTCCTTGATCTCGCGGTACGCCGCGTCCTTCAGGCTGCCGGGACGCTCGATCGGCGACGGACGATCGTTCGGCTGCTTGCCGGCCGCCATGATGCAAGGCCCTCCGATACCGAGCCGCCGGGGGAACGCGGGCGGAGGGACGACCAATCCCCCGGAACTGGAGAGTGAGAGGTTGACAAGGCGGAGTGTAGCATATTACATGTTGCATGTAGCGTCAAGAGGCTCATCCCTGTCGATTCGCGGGCGGGGGGGACACCGGGCATGCTCGACCTCCACGGCTTCCTGGAAGAGCACCGGCGCGAGCACGTCCGCGTCCGCAAGCCCGTCCTGCTGGACGACGTGGGGGCGCTGACGGCGCAGGCGGCCGACACGATCGTCTTCGAGGACCTGCGCGGGCATCCCCGGTTCCGGCTGGTGGACAACCTGTTCCTCCATCGCCGGGCCCAGGCGCGGGTCCTCGGGTGCGAGCCGGGGCGGGTCGTGCCCCGCCTGGCCGAGGTGCTCCGGCACGGGCCGAGGCCGCTGCGGGTCGTCGACGGCGGCCCCTGCCACGATCGGGTGATCGCGGGCGACGACGTCGACCTGGCCGCGCTGCCGGTCGTGCGGCACACCGACCTCGACCCGTACCCTTACACCACCAGCTTCGCCGTCCACCGCGACCCCGAGACGGGCCTGTTCAACGCCATGTTCCCGCGCTGCGGGGTGCTCGGCCGCCGCGAGATGGTCACCTCGTTCGTGACGGCGACGGCCAACCGCATCCTCGGCAAGCATCGCGAGGAGGGCACGCCGATGCCGCAGGCCGTCGCCATCGGCGTCCATCCGGCCTGGGAGCTGGCCGCCTGCTACTCGCACCCGCACGACGGCTGGTGGGAGCTCGAGCTGTTCGAGGCGATCGCCGGGCGGCCCGGCGAGGTGACCCGGTGCCTCACGGTCGACCTGCTCGTGCCGGCCGACGCCTCGATCGTCATCGAGGGGCTCGTCAGCACGACGAGGACGGCGCAGGACGGCCCCAGCCCCGGGCCGACCATGCTGTTCACGCCCTATGCGTCGCAGCAGCCGGTCTTCGAGGTGACGGCCATCACGATGCGGGACGACCCGCTCTATCGCAACCACCAGATGACCCCGTTCACCGACCACCAGGAGATGCCCCGCCTGTTCCACGAGGCCATCCTCTACGAGAGGCTGCGGGCGATGGGCATCAGGGTCCGCGACGTCCACTTCCCGCAGGCCGGGGGCTCGCTGTCGGTGATCATCCAGGTCGAGCCGCACGTCGACGGCCAGGTGACCGATGCGCTCTTGGCCGTGCTCGGGTCGCCGTGGCCGAACACCAAGATGGCGGTCGCGGTGGACCCCGACATCGACATTTACGATGAGCGCGACGTCCTCTACGCGATGGCCACGCGGGTCGACCCGAGCCGGCATGTGATCACGATCCCCAACGCGCGCGGCTTCATCTTCGACCCGAGCGCCCAGCCGGTGCTGGGGGCCTTCCCGCACACCGCGGAGACGCGGTTCCCGTCGGTCGTCGGCAAGTGGGGCATCGACGCCACCAAGCCGGTCCCCTACCGCGCCGCCGAGCGCAAGACCTACGAGCGCGCCTGGCCCGCCTCGTGGGGCCGGGTGAAGCTGGAGGATTACCTCGACTGATGGGACGGTGAGGGGGGACACGCCATGAGCGCCGCCGTCCTGGTCGTCTACGACGGCAAGCCCGAGGATCCCGAGCGGTTCCTCCGGTACTACATCGAGCACCACGTGCCGATCGTCTGGACCTTCCCCAAGATCCGCGCCGTGCAGGTCGAGCGCACGGTCGAGGGGGACGTCTTCATGATCGCGCGGTTCCTGTTCGACGACGCCGAGGACGCCCGCACCGCGCTCGATTCGCCCGAGAGGGTCCGCGCCGCGCCGACCGGGCCAACTTCCCGCGGTTCGAGGGCTCGGTGCGGCACCAGATCGTCGAAGTCCTGGACATCCCCCGAACGGACGGCCTCCTTTGATGAGGGTGAGCATCATGTTGCGACGAGCGTTCCCGAGGCTGGCTCCCTGGGTCGCCTTGACGACGGCCCTGTCCGTGTGCGGCCTGGTCGCGATCCGCGCGGCCGACGAGCCGATCGACATGCAGAAGGCCCGCGCCCTGCACGGGCGCGTGCAGAAGGGCGAGAAACTGTCGCCCGAGGAGCAAGCCTATTACGAGCGGGCCCGCCAGGAGATCCAGCGCCGACAGCAGGCGAAGGGCCAGGGCGACCCGACGAAGAAGGGGGGCCCCAGCCTCCCCGTCCTGGTCCCCCCGCCGACCGACTCGACCGGGCTGGTCCCTTTGACCGACCTCGGCACGCAGACGTACAAGGGCGAGGACGGCGGCCTGTACGGCGGCGGTAGCAACGAGCCCCCTCCGAGCACCGCGCCGCCGTCGAAAGGCAGTTGAAGCAGATCCGCCCGCTCGACGCCGACGGCAGGCCGAGCCCGGACGGCAAGGTCGTGTTCATCTCGATCGGCATGTCGAACACCACGCAGGAGTTCTCGGCCTTCAAGAGGAAGGCCGACGCCGACCCGCGGAAGTCGCCCAACGTGGTCATCGTCGACTGCGCAAGGAGGGCGGGTCGCCTCGGTCTGGGCCAACGACGCCGACGGCAAGCTCGGGCCGAACCCGTGGCCCGTGCTCGACCAGCGGCTGAAGGAGGCCGGCGTCAGCCCCAAGCAGGTGCAGGTGGCCTGGATCAAGCACGCGCAGGCCGCCCCCCACGAGGTGACCCCCCGAGCCGCCATGATGCACGCACAGACCCTGGCCGGGAACATCATCTTCACGCTGCAACGGCTGCACCTGCGGTTCCCGAACCTGAAGGTCGCCTACCTGTCGAACCGCATCTACGCCGGGTACGCCACCACGCCGCTCAACCCCGAGCCGTACGCCTACGAGAGCGCCTTCGCCAACCGCTGGGTCATCCAGAGGCAGATCAAGGGCGACCCCCTGCTGAACTTCGACCCCGACAAGGGGCCCGTCATGGCGCCGGCCGTGGTGTGGGGGCCGTACCTGTGGGCCGACGGCGTCAAGCCGCGACGAACCGACCAGATGGTCTGGCTCGCGCGAGGACCTGACCACGAAGGACGGCACGCACCCCAGCGACTCCGGCCGCGAGAAGGTCGCCAACCTCCTGCTCGACTTCGTGCACCGCAACCCGCTGGCCAGCCCCTGGTATCTCGGGAAGGGTCATGGGGCGGGGAACTGAAAGGAGGATCCGATGAGCACGCCGACGCCGAGGCTCACCGTCGAGGCCGAGCCGTTCATCCCCTACGTGCCCGAGGACGAGGTCGTCCGGAGGCTCGGCCCCGTGGTCGGGCCGTACATGAAGCGCATGGGCTTCCTCCCGAACGCGCTGAAGCTGTACGCCCACCGGCCCGAGATCGCCGAGGCGCTGTTCCGGCTGAACAGCCTCATCATGCGAGACCCGAGCTCGACGCTCGACCAGTTCCTCAAGCGCAAGCTCGCCGCGATCGCGAGCAAGGCGAACGGCTGCACCTACTGCACGGCGCACAGCTGCGCCATGCTGAAGGCGCCGAGGGGCCCGGCCCCGGAGGGCTGGGGGCTCGAGCGACGACGAGCTGCACGAGATCCTCTCGGACGACTACCGGCCCGAGGACGAGGCCGAGCGCGCCTGCGTCGACTTCGTCGTGGCGGCCTCGTCGGACCCGTCGAACGTGCCCGACGAGATCCTTGAGCGTCTCAAGCGGCACCTCTCGCCGCCGCAGGTCGTCGAGCTGGCGTGCGTGGTGGGGTTCTGGAAGTTCTACAACACGGTCCACGACAGCCTGCACATCCCCCTCGAATCGAGCCTCCTGCCCGATTCCGGGTGGGTGGATACGTGAGGCGTCGGCGTCCGGCTACGGGGGGCCGAGCGGCCCGTCTGGGGACGGGTCGATCGGCTGCCCCGGCTCGGGGTATCGGCCGAGCTTGAGGTCGAGGAGTTTGTCATAGTCGCGGAGGGCCGCCGCGACGAAGTCCTCGTTGTGCAGGCCGACGGCGTCGAAGGCCTCCGCGGCAGCCGTGAAGGCGGCCAGCGCGGCGAGGTCATCCGTGACGTGACCCAGGTGATCGAGGTACTTGCGATCCTCGGCGGACCCCTTCATGTGCAGGGGGTCCCAGCCCGCGTCATCCCTCCCGGTGTCTCGGGCATGCATCGCGGAGACCGTCGCATGCGCCGCCTCGGCCGCGGAGGCGACGGCGTGATCGCGACGGGGGTCCCCGCTCGCGACGGCCCGACTCGCGTCGATGGCCTGGACCACGGCCTCCGCGGAGTGGACCTCGGCGCCCCTCGCGAAGTCCTCCGCCATGCGGATGGCGGCGTCGACGGCCGCGCGACGGCCCTCCCTCTCCGGGTGGCCCTCGGGGAGCTGGGCGAGGGGCTCGACCCTCCGTGCGCACCGGGCGGCGCCCGCGACGATCGCCCGGAGCGGCAGCTTCTTCAGGTCCTCGACCGCGAAGTTGGGGATGTTCATGGTCACCTCGTCGGGCCTGGGATGGGGAACCGCGGCGTGCGGACGGCCCGCGTCCGATCCACCCTGATGCGGGCACGTTCGGTGCCGTCCTCGGCCCCCGGCCCTCGTTTCGGGTCATCTCGGCGTCGATCGCGAGCGATCGCTCGCCGTCGAAGATCCCGTTATTATTAATATAACATCATCTAATTATCAATTTGGGCCGAGGTCATCGGGGTGGCGCGGCGTATCGGGCGACGATGGCCCGGGCGGTGCGGAGCCCGTCGACGGCCGCGCTGACGATCCCGCCGGCATAGCCGGCCCCCTCGCCGCAGGGGTACAGGCCGGACACGGCGGGGCATTCGCGGGTCCGGTCGTCGCGCGGGATGCGGACCGGCGAGCTCCCCCGCGACTCGGGGCCGGTCAGCGTGGCGTCCCTGAGGAACAGGCCCTGGAACCGCCGGTCCATGATCGGCAGCCCCCGATCGAGGGCCGCCATGACCGGGGGCGGCAGGATCAATTCCAGGTTCACGGCGACCGTGCCCCTCTGGTAGCTGCACGGGATCTTGCCCCGGCTCGGACGCCCCCGGAGGAAGTCGCGGGCCCACTGGATCGGGGCGCGATAGGTCCGATCGCCGGCCAGGTACGCCAGCCGCTCGGCCCTCTGCTGGAAGTGGACGCCGGCCAGGGGATGCCGGCTCCCGAGGTCGTCCGCGCCGATCGTGACGACCAGGCCGCTGTTGGCGAACTGGGTATCCCGGCGGCTCTCGCTCATGCCATTCGTGCCGAAATACCCCGGCTCGCTCACGGACGGCATGATGAATCCTCCGGGGCACATGCAGAAGGTGAACAGGTCGCGCCCTCCGGCGTGGGCCACCAGGTTGTACTCGGCGGCGCCCAGCGCGGGGTGTCCGGCGTGCGCCCCGTACCTCGCGACGTCGACCTGCCCCTGCGGCTGCTCAATCCGGACGCCGAGCTGGAACGGCTTGGCCTCCAGCGGGACGCCCCGCCGCAGGAGCATCGAGTACGTATCTCGGGCGCTGTGGCCGACGGCCAGCACGGCGGCGTCGGCCGCGACGTGGCCCGAGCTGGTCATCAGGCCGCGCAAGCGGCCGTCGGCGACGTCCAGATCCTCGACCCGGCACGAGAACCGGACCTCGCCGCCGAGCTGCTCGAACTTGCGCCTCAGCGTCCGGACGACCAGCGGCAGCCGGTTCGAGCCGAGGTGCGGCCGGTGCTCGTAGAGGATCGACGGCTTGCCGTGGCAGTCGGCCAGGATCTCCAGGACGCGGCGGACGTCGGGCCCGGTGCCGCGGCTGGTCAGCTTGCCGTCGCTGAAGGTGCCCGCGCCCCCTCGCCGAACAGGTAGTTGCTCTCGGGGTCGAGCGGCCCCCCGGCGTCGAACCGGCGGACGTCGGCGACGCGGTCCTTGACCTCTCGCCCGCGCTCCAGGATCAAGGGCCGGTAGCCGTCGAGCGCGAGCAGGTATCCGGCGAACAGCCCCGCCGGCCCCGCCCCGACGATGACCGGCCGATGCTCCAGGCGATCCGGCCCCGGCTCGGGCCATTCGAACCGCTCGTCCTCGAACCGCTCGACCCCCGGCCCGAGTCCGCGAGCGGCCAGGTCCTCCTCGGCGCCGGGCAGCTCGACCTCGGCCGCGTAGACGAAGTGGAGGTCGTCATGCCTCCTCGCGTCGAGGCTCTTGCGCAGGATGCGCCACCGCGCGATCGCCTCGGTCCCCACGCCGAGCCTCTCGGAGAGCTTCTCGGGCAGGGCCACCTCGGGCTCGTCAAGTTCGAGACGGACGTTGGCGACCTTCAGCGACATGGCAACTCATGCGGCGTTGTCGACGGAGCATCGCGCCGGGCCCGCGGTCCCGCGCGCATGTCCTACCCATATTATCGTGGCCGCCCGCCGCCGTGTTCTGCCAATCCGGTCGTCGCCACCGGCCGCGGGCCGATTTCGGTTCGTTCGGCAGCGGCGCCATCCCGGCCGTTGGGAACCGATGGTGACAATCGGATGAGGTCAATTTCGCTTCGTTTCGGGAAATGCGCCCGCGGGCCCGAACCGCACCGAGTTTATCCGCCATAACATCTTACGAATTAACAATTTATGGACAAAATTCCGGGCCTGCCCGTTCCCGACCCGAGGGGGCGGCCCGGCCGGAATATTCAACGAAAAGTGACATTTCGAATGACACGATCCGAGGGTCGGGCCAGTGCGGCGTCGGGTCAGGCAGGTCCGGACGAAGTCGCGACGGCCCGCGCCCACTCGTGATGGGGGCTGTACGCCTCCCACACGGACCGCGCCCACTCCCGGACCCGCCTGGCGTGGTCTTCAGGACCGTGGGCGCCATGCACGTCGACGATGGTCAGGTCGCCCCGGCGCGGCGGCGGCTCCAGCATCGGGAACTGCCGATATCGCTCCTCGAAGGCTTTGCCGACCTCCCGGGGCGGTCGCTGGCCGAGACCCGGACTGTCTCCCCGCTCCAGGAGCCGGCAGAGGCGCATCAGATGGAAGGCGTTCGACCTCGGGCCGTGCTCCTCGGAGTGCTGCAAGGCATAGGCATCCACGGTGAGCAGGTGGACCGCGCCGAATGCGGGGTCCGAGTACTCCCGCGCGCAGACTCCGTTGAAGACGGCGCCGCAGCGTTCGAAGCCATCCGGCACCCTCGCGCCGCACATCGGACAGATACCTGGGGATGGAGAAGGAACCATATCCGTCCTTCCGCCTGCCTGAGGTACAATCATCTTGAGAGGAGGGACAGCCCATGTCGAAGACCGGGAAACTCGATGCAACCACGCGGGCCGAGTTGGGTCCCCAAGGTGTTGCGCGCTTCGAGCACGCGGGCGAGTGGGTGGCATGGACCCCCGGGTTCGGCCGGTTCGTGTGCGCCGGGAGCGATCGCGAGCGGGTCAAGGCCGAGGCGATCGCGGCCGGGGTCGAACGGCCGCTCCTGGAGTGGATATCGGAGGACATGGCGAAGAACCTCGGCGACGGCGCATGAGGTTCCGATACCAGAGATATCCGGTCCGGGGCACCGGGCCGAATTACCTCGCTGTGGTCAACCGCCCCGTGGTCCCCGTGCGGGTGATCGGGCCGTCCGGTGCCGACGACGTGCCCGGTCTGGCCGATACCGGGGCTGACGACACCATCCTGCCCGACTTCCTCATTGCCTCCCTCGGCATCGCCATCGATCCCAGCGATGTGGGAGTGATCGAGGGCATCGAGGGCGGGACGTTTTCCGTCCAATACGCCTCCGTAGACCTGGAGCTGTCGGACCCCTCCGGGACCTACCGCTGGAACGCCCGGGTCGGGCTCCACGCCCGCCATAACGCCGTCTATGGGCAGGCCGGGTTCCTCCAGTACTTCGCCGCCCTGTTCCAGGGCCGGACGCGGGAGGTGATCCTCATCCCCGCCGGCCATGCCCCTCCTCCCGCCTTCCCTTGATGGCCCGGCCACCCCGTCGCGATCGGGGTGGCAGAGGCTGACCCGTGCCACCGGAGCCGGAGGAGCAAAGTGGCGATCATCATAGGCCGGCATCCTGGGGCTCCTCGACGACCTCCTTCGTGAAGTCGGCCGCGCGCTCCGGCTGCGCCAGGCGCGGACCCCCTACGTGAAATCCGGGCACCTCTTCAACGCCAGGAACGACGACATAGACCCTGGCATGCTCAGGAAGACGCACGGCCTCGGAAAGCTTGATCTGACCGTCCTCGACGGTGGCCTCATAGGTCATGATTTTCATCGCCAGGCACCTTCTCCGTCAATTTGACACCCAGCTCCGGGCACCCGGCGGAGCGACCGCGGGTGGCCCGGACAGCTTGTCTGTCCGGGCGGCGAAGCCGCACGAGGCCCCAGGGGGATGCGGCGTCTCCCGAGGTCCGGGCCCCATCCCCATGCCTCCCGTCGCTTCGCGACCCGGACGGGCAAGCCGTCCGGGCCACCCCGCGACCTCTCGGACGAAGCAAAGCAGCGGTCAAGACCGTTGCGCATTTTGAAGAGACACGATCAATTCGTTAAGGTTTTCTTTGTTGATTATATTTTTCGCGGGTATCCGGACCGTCATCGTGCGATCCCCGCGGTCCGGGATGGGGAGCGTGTCCAGCCGCAGGAACCGCCCTTGATCCGTGTCCGCGTCGAAGAGGAAGAGGAGGAAGGGACTCCGGCTCTCGTGGGCGCGACGGACCAATTCCGTGTCCAGGTGCCAACGCCACTCCTGGTCCGATCCGTTGTCCGCGATTCGATTCCTCGACGACGAAAAGGCTTCCACATCCACAAAAAAACAAGTTCCCTTCTCAGTCGCGACGAGGAAGTCGTATCCGAAGTCGATGTCCGGACGGTCGGGTCGTTTATTGACGATGAGCCCCGGCAACCTGGCCAATGCCAACTCGGCCAGCAATTCGCCGCGCCACCCGGCATAACCCGGCGCGCGCTCCTTGTCATCGATGCCCGTTCTTTTGCTAGACATCTTTGAAGTTGGTCCATCGGAAGGAAGGCCGGTTGGATTTCCAGAAGTCGAGGACTTCGCGGTACAGCTTGATTTTAACCCCTTCGTCCTGCAAGCAATAGGTCTTCGCGATGCTCGAAACCCGGGCGCTCCTGGTCTTGTATGCGGCGACGAGGTACGAGGTCTCCGCGATCACGTCGACCCCGATGACGAACGTCGGTGCGGGTAGATGGACGAGGCGGTTGAATCGGTCGGGCGAGATTTCCACGGGAAGTCGGGCCTGCGGCGCAAGCCCGGCGGCCGTCCCCTTGACCTGGGCGAAGAAGAAGCCCAATGACACGTCCTCGCGCCCGAGCACATCGACGATGAAGTCGACGGTGGGGTATTTTTCTCCGAGTGACGTCGCACGGAAGAGGGGACGCTTGTAACGGCCCATGACCGGGCGCGAAAGGTCTCTGGCCGCCACCAGTTCCGCAAGTCGGCCAATTTGATCGTTCGTCAATGCACATCAAACCGGCGGAGGGTGCCCGTTCGCTCTCCTCAGCCCCCCGTCGGGCCGAAGCAGACCAGGGTGATGTCGTCGGCCTGCGAGTGGCCGGCGGAGTATTCGCGGATGTCCTGGAGGATGGCGCGGCCGACGGCCGCGGGGCCGCCCGAGGACTCGGCCAGGCGCTTGATCAGCCGGCGGTTCTCGCGCGAGTCGTACAGCTCCTCGTCGGTGTTGCGCGAGTCGGTCACGCCGTCGGAGTGGATCACGGCCACGTCGCCCGGCTCGAGCGCGATCTGCGCCTCGCGGTAGTCCGAGCCGTCGAGGATGCCCAGGGGGAACCCGGCGATCTCCTCGCCGATCTCCTCGATCGTCCCGTCGGCGCGGCGGATCAGCAGGGGGGGGTGGCCGGCCGAGGTGAGCGTCACGCGGCGCGTCGCCAGGTCGAGCACGCAGAGGCTCAGCGTGATGAACTTCTCCTCGATCCCCGCCGCGTAGAGCAGGTGGTTCAGCTCGTTGGCGGCGGCGGCGGGCGAGTCCTGCGTCAGGATGCAGAAGCGGGTGTCGCCCGAGAACTTGGCCATCATCAGCGCCGCGGCGACCCCCTTGCCCGACACGTCGCCGACGGCCATCGCCAGCTTCTCGCCCGGCAGGCGGACGAAGTCGTAGTAGTCGCCCCCCACCTCGTAGGTCGGGTTGTAGTACGAGAAGAACTCGTAGCCCTGGACCTGCGGGACCTCCTGCGGCAGGAACCGCTTCTGCACCTGCTCGGCGATCTTCAGGTCGCGCTCCAGCCGCTCGCGCTCGAGGAGCGTCTCGTGCATCGCCGCGTTCTGGATCGCGATCGCCGCCTGGCTCGGCGACCGCCGCCAGGACGTCGAGGTCCTCCTGGAGGAACTGCTTGCGGTCGCTCGTGTCGAGCTGGATGATGCCCGCCGCCTGGCCGTCGGGGGTCAGGAGCGGGACGCACATCACCGAGCGGATCTTCAGGTCGGCGATCGAGGCGCTGGTCGGCAGGTTCTTGTCGTTGCCGGCGTCCTGGCTCAGGACCGCCTTCTTCTGCCCGAGGACGAAGTCGACGATCGACCGGCTGATGCTGGTGGGCACCTCGTCCTCGGGGTACGCCGCGCCGAACGGGCCGCGGCGGTTGAGGCGGTACTTGAACGCCTTGCGCACCAGGCGCTTGGTCGTCGGGTCCTGGAGGATCAGGAAGAGCCGCTCGGCCTGCGGGAACAGGTCCATCAGCGAGTCGAGGATCTTGGGGGCGAGCGTCTCGATCTTCAGCTCGCGCGACAGGTTGCGCGCGATCTCCAGGATCGCGCGGAGCTTGACCTCGGGCCGCACGGCGCTGGCCATGGCGCGTGGAGCGCGAGGCGTCGAGCGTGTGCATGTTCGGGTCGTCGGACACGTCGCCGCCGTCGGTCACGACGATCTCGTCGCCCGAGGTCCGCGCCGGCGAGTCCTTCGGGTGCGCGGCGAAGTAGATGAACTCGACGTCGCAGATGTTGATCCGGTCGCCCGCCTGGAGCGGGTGGTCCTTGCCGGGGTTGACCTTGGTGTTGTTCACCTTGGTCAAGTTGCGCGAGTTGAGGTCGGCCAGGAAGTGCGCGCCGCCGACCTGGCGGATCTCGGCGTGGCGACGGCTCACCCCGTTGGGGTCGAGCACGATGTGGCACTCGGGGGAGCGGCCGATCACGGTCAGCTCGCCCTTCAGCTCGATGATCTGCCCGGCGGGGTCGCCGGTCACCCGTTTCAGGAACGCCATGCGAGAGGACTCCGTCGCTCCACGGCCCTCGGGGCAGGACGACCGCCTTCGGTCCGCCCGGTCGTTCGGTGGGATGCCGGCCCGTCGGCCGCGGGCGCCTCCGGGTCGGCGTCGGGGGCCGATGGACTCGATGATGATACGAGCCGCGGCAAGGTCCGGTGCGCCTCCCGATCAAGAAATTAGAGTCTCGCTTCTCCGTAGCGTCAAGGACACCGACCCGCCCCGGGGCGCCGAGGGCGGGGCCCTCGCGATCCGGGGCCTGCCGGGGCCTGTGGCCGCCTCGCGACGCTAAGGGCTTACCCCCGTGAGGCGTGGGGAGCACGACGGCCCTCTTACCCCGGCCCGGATCGGCGTGTTTCGGGTACCCTGCGGGGACCCGGCCTTGCGGCGATCAGCCGTCCAGGTCGCGGTCCCGGAGCGGGTCCGGGCCCGCGGACGACGCCCGGGAGTCGCCGGCCTTGCGCCGTGCCTCCAGGAGGCGGATCGCCCGGTGGACGATCCCGCCGCCGAACTCCTCGCAAAGCTCGTCGACCAACTCGACGAGGTCGAACGGGTCGGCGCCGCAATCCTGCATCTCTGATAAGATTCCGATCACTTCGGCGAGTCGTCCCTCGTGGGAGGGCGTGGTCATGGTCGATACCCCGGCCCCTCGCCGACGGGCGGTCCATACCATCAAGGCCCCCGTTGTCGTCGGGGACTAACCCCGGGCGGCGGCTCAGCCGGGCCGGTTGCGGCCCAGGGGGATGCGGAGTTCCGTCGAAATAGAAGCGGTCGAGCAGTTGCCTCTGGATCTCGCGCAACGCCGACGGGGGGGACGCCGCGCCGTCCTGCGACGCCGAGCGGGCGGCCGTCGCGGCGACCTCCAGCGACAGCTCCAGCAGCGCCGGGTCGATCAACGAGCGGTGGTTGAGCCGGCCGTTGCCGTTGAAGTCGTCGATCACGCCGGCCACGTCGCCGTTGAGCGCCTTGACGCCGGCCTGGAGGATCTCGGCGAGCTCGCGCTCGTGGGTCACGTCGGGGTTCCAGCGGGCGATCTCGGCGGCCAGGACGCGGAGGCGTTCGCCGTCGTGGCGCCTCAGGAGCAGGCGGCCGAGCTGGACGTAGGCGCACGACGACCAGTCGCGCGAGGCGGGGAAGTGGCCGGGGACGGCGAGCCAGGCGGCCTCGGGGTCGGCGCCCGCCGTGGCGCCGAGCTGCGCGGCGTGGTACTGCTGCTCGGCGGACCTCTTGCGGGGGACCTCCCGCCATCGCGGGTCGATCCAGAGCCCGGGGGGGGCCTTGGGCGCCTCGGCCGCCTCGGAGAGCAGGTCCGGCGGGCGCCTCAGCCAGCCCCAGGCCAGCCCGGCGACCAGGCAGCAGCCGACGATCGCCGCCAGCGTGCGGCCGCCCAGCTGCAGCCCCCGCAGCCGCCGCACCACCTCGGCCCTCGACGGGAAGGCGTCGGAGAGCGTCGGCGCCGTCGGGCCGACGACGGTGGTCGCCGCGGGCGACGCGTCGGGCGCGGGGACCGCCACCGAGGGGGCGTGCAGCGCCTCGCGGATCTTGGACAGGTCGCGGAGCATCTCGGCCGCCGACTGGTAGCGGTCGGCGGGCTTCTTGGCCATCAGCTTCATGACCAGCCGGTCGAGCTCCGCCGGGATGTCGGGCCGATGCACGATCAGCCTGACCGGCTCGTCCTTGAGGTGCTTCAGCGCCACCGCGATCGGCGTGTCGCCGCGGAACGGCACGACGCCGGCCAGCATGTGGTAGGACGACACGCCCAGCGAGTACAGGTCGCTGCGGTGGTCCAGCGCGTGCCCCTGCACCTGCTCGGGGCTCATGTACTGCGGGGTGCCCAACGTCACGCCGGGCTGCGTGTGGTGGACGTCGGCCTCCTGGTCGCGGCAGAGGCCGAAGTCGGCGACCTTGACCTGCCCCTTCTTGGTCAGCAGCAGGTTCTCGGGCTTGATGTCGCGGTGGATCAGGCCCCTCTCGCCCGCGGCGCCGATGGCCACGCCCGCCTGCCGCATGATCGACAGCGCCAACGGCAGGTCGAGCGCCCCCTTCTTGGAGATGTAGTCGCGGAGGTTCGTCCCCTGGACGTACTCCATCGCGATGAAGCGGACGTCGTCGACCATCCCCAGCATGTAGACGTGGACGATGTTGGGGTGGTTGATCTTGGCGACGGCGGCGGCCTCGGCCTCGAACCGCTTGAGGTAGCCGGGCCGGGCGATCATGTCGGGCCGCAGCACCTTCAGCGCCACGGGGCGATTCAGGCTGACCTGGCGGGCCAGGTAGACCTCGCCCATCCCGCCGCGGCCCAGGAGCCGCTCGACCTCGAAGTCGCCGAGCGTCATCCCGGTCAGGTCGCGGAATGGGACGGCGTCGCCCCAGGATTGCGTGTCGCTGACCGCCGGTGAGGCGGACGACGTCTTCTCCGGTTCGCTCATGAGACCCACCCCGTCCCCGCATGCATGACCGCTTGAAGAAGACCGAGGGTCGACGCCGGTATCGGTAGTCTACGGCATCCCCCCGCGGCGACGCAAAGCCGATGGCAACGCCGGGAGGCCGCCGGGCCCCGTCAGGCCAGGATCTCGCGGCGGAACGCCTTGAGCCAGCCGACCAGCGGCTTGGGCGCCTGGTTCGCCCGGAACAGCCCGCCGTGGGGGAACAGGTGGGGGGCGGCGTCGCTCGCCTGGAGCCAGGTGACCGAGCGGACGAACGGCTTGGCCACCGCCAGCGAGATCCACTTCGCCCCCCAGTTGGCCTGCGCCATCTCGCCGACCGGGCCCGGCCACTGCGACGCCTCGACCCGCACCGACGGGTCGGCGCGGGGTCGGGCTCCGACGACGAGGGGAGCACCAGCCCGACGTGCAAAGGCAGGTTCAGCAGCGAGTAGAGGTCGAGCAGCTTCGAGAAGTCGAACAGGTCGCGGATGTGGCTGCCGGGGGCCGAGTACCCCGGCGCGATCTCCAGCGCGATGCCGGCCAGGCCGAGGTCGGCGCGGACCAGGTAGTCGGCCAGGTGGAGCGGGCCGAGCTGGAACGGGCTGGAGCCCATCCATTCGGCCCACGGGCGCTCGAACCCGATGATGTACTGCGCGCCGGGGTCGACCTGGCGGGCGACCTGCACCGCGCGGCGCGGCGATCCGGATCTGCTCCTCCTCCGACAGCCCGAGGAAGTCGGTGCTGGCCGGGCGGTGGACCAGGTTCCAGACCGGGACCTTGCCGCGGTAGCGCTGGACGGCCTGCCGGACGAGGTCGACGACCAGCCCGAGGATCGAGTCGAAGTCCCCCTCCCAGAGCCAGATCCAGTCGGGCAGGGCGGCCGGGCGGAACTCCAGCAGGGGGCCGGCCTTGACCTGGAGCTTGTGCCGGCGGGCCCAGGCGAGCTGCGCGTCGAAGTCGTCCCAGCGGTACTGGCCCTCGGCCGGCGCCAGCACCTTCCACGGCGACCCGACCCGCACCGCGTTGAAGGCGGCGTTGTAGGACGCCGCCCACGGGGCCGCCTTCGGGTCGCCGTCGAGGGCGCAGCCCAGCGCCGTGGGCAGCTTCGCGGTGTTCAGGCGGGTCTGGAGCACCTGCCCGGTGTAGGTGTCCATCAGGAGGTTGCCCGCCTCCCAGATGGCGGCCAGGCTCGCTTGCGCCGCGGCGAACGACCCCTCCGGGTCGTCGCCCGAGGTCGCGGCGCGGACGAACGCGCGGTGCGCCTCGGAGATCGTCCGGTCGAGATCGGCGGGGGTCCGCAGCCCCATCTGCCGCCACTCGGCGAGCTGGTTGCGGACCTCGTTGAGCTTGCCCCGCGCCAGCTCGACGGCGAGGTTGTAGGGCTCGGGCCGCTCGGCCAGGGTCGCCGTGCCGACGATCGGCGTGCCCGCGCCCTCGACCGGCCAGGGGACGAACAGCCGCCCGCTCTCGTTGCTGTCGCGGTGGCAGGTCATCAGGTCGTTGCGGAGCTCGACCCCCAGGCGGCTGGGGGTCCGGTCAAGGCCCGTGACGTACGCCTTGCGGAGCTCGGGGAACCGGCTCGCCAGCTCGGGCGACGTCAGACGAAACTTGAGCACTCCCATGCGACCTCGCCCCCGACCCCGGAAGATGTGGCTCCCCTTCATGATCGGCGAAGGGCCCCGCCCGACTCAAGGCCGAACCGGGCGACGTGCCCCCCCCGCCCCTCATCCCGACCCGGCCCACGCCTCGGGGTTGACGAGGTCGGGGGGCCTCTCGCCCCGCAGCGCCGCGATCAGGTTCTCGGCCGCCCGCCGCGACATCTCGGACCGGGAGGCGCGGGTGGCGCTGCCCAGGTGCGGCAGGAGGACCACGTCGGGGCGGTCGGCCAGGCCCGCGGCCATCCTCGGCTCGTCCTCGTAGACGTCGAGCCCGGCGCCGGCGATCCGGCCCGCCTCCAGCGCCTCGACCAGCGCACGCTCGTCGACGACCGGGCCGCGCGCCGTGTTGATCAGGTAGGCCGTCGGCTTCATCCGGGCCAGCGCCGCGGCGTCGATCAGGTGCTCGGTCTCCGGCGAGAGCGGGACGTGCAGGCTGACGAAATCGCTCTCGGCCAGCAGCTCGTCCAGGGGCACGCGACGGGCCCCCAGCGCCTCCAGGTCGGGGCTGGGCCTCCGGCCGTGGTACAGCAGCGTCATGCGGAACCCCCGGGCGCGCCCGGCGACGGCGGCGGCGATCCGCCCCGGCCCGACCAGGCCGAGCGTCCCGCCGGAGACGTCGCCCCCCAGCAGGTACATCGGCCCCCAGCCGGCGAAGCGGCCGGCGCGCATCTCGCGGTCCCCCGCGACGACGCGGCGGGCCACGGCCAGGATCAGCGCCCAGGTCAGGTCGGCGGTGGCCTCGGTCACGGCGCCCGGCGTGTTGGTCACCAGGACGCCCAGGCGGGTCGCCGCCGGCACGTCGACGTTGTCGTACCCGGCCGCCATGTTGGCGACGACCCGGCACCCCCGCGCCGCCTCGAGCACCGCCTCGTCGATCCGGTCGGTGAGCTGGCAGAGCACCGCGTCGCGGCCGGCGACCCGGGCGCACAGCGCGTCGTGCGGCAGCGGCCCCGGGCCCTCGCCGATCTCCAGGTCGTCGGCGACCCGCCCCACCAGCGACGGGCCGGGCTCGGGGATCGGCTGGGTGATCAGGACGCGACCAGGCACGGCGTGACGCTCCCCGGGGCCGACCTCGGGACGCTCGGCCCGGAGCCCGGCGGGACGGACGAGGACCCTCCCACCCCGCCGCGCACGGGAGGAGATGCGCGCGGGGGACCTCCCCATCGAGCATATCCCCACCTCAACTCATTGGCTAGTGGCACCCTCCCCCGTTGGGAGTGGGGAGTGGGGAGTGGAGAGTGGAGAGTGGGGAGTTGCTGGCTGCCGCATGGCGGATGGGACATGGCCGATGCCAGGAGTCCCTGATCGGCCATCGGCCATGTCCCATCCGCCATGCGGCAGCTAATAATCGATTTGCTCCCCACTCTCCACTCTCCACTCTCCACTCCCCACTCCCCACTCTCCACTGGAAGGCCGCGCGGTTCGTGACCTAGGCTAAACGTGTCGCCCCCTCGCTCGCGGAGCGAGTCCATCGATGGCGCGGGGCGAACTGACTCCTTGGCTTGGGAGCCGTTTCGATCTCATGATACCCCACGGCGCGATCACCGAGCCGTCCCGGCGGGTGCTCGTGATCGAGCATTCGCAGGCGGACCGCTACCTGCTGCGCAACTGGCTGATGGCCGAGAAGATCGAGGTCTACGAGGCGCAGGACATCATCACCGGGCTGGCGGCGTGCCCCAAGTTCCTGCCCAACCTGATCCTGCTCCAGCTCCGGCTGCCGACCTGGGACGGCTACGAGGTGATCCGCCGGCTGAAGAACGACCCCAGGACGATCTCGATCCCGGTGATCTTCCTGGCCGCCTCGGCGCTGACCGGCGAGAAGGCCAAGGGGATCGACCTGGGGGCGGTCGACTTCGTCTCCAAGCCGTTCGACCCGGTCGAGCTGCTGGCGAGGGTCGGCTCGGCGCTGCGGACCAAGGCGCTGCTGGACATGCTCGAGCAGCGCGCCCACCTCGACGGCCTGACCGAGCTGGGCAACCGATTCGCGTTGCGCGACCGCCTGCCCCGCGACTGGGAGGCGTGCCGCCGCGCCGGCTGCCCGATGTCGGTCTTCATCGCCGACCTCGACCACTTCAAGAAGATCAACGACCACTACGGCCACGCCGCGGGCGACGAGGTGCTCCGCGCCGCGGCCTTGACGCTGCGGCGGTCGGTCCGCGAGGGGGACTTCGTGGCGCGGTACGGCGGCGAGGAGTTCGTGGTGGTCGCGCCCGACTGCGACCTCGACGGCGCCGTCGCGATGGCCGAGCGGTTCCGCGCCGAGGTCGCCGACATGAAGGTCGCGTTCCGCAACAACGCGATCCGCGCGACGTGCAGCGTGGGGGTCGCGCCGGCGTTCCACCCGTCGCAGGACGACCCGCTGAAGGTGCTCGACCAGGCCGACCAGGCGCTCTACCAGGCCAAGTCGGCCGGCCGCAACGCGCTCTGGATCTGGGACCCGTCGCAGCAGTCGCCGATCGTGGCGCCCGCCCCCTCCGTCCCGATCGCGAGGCCGTCCGCCCCGGCCCGCCACGCGCGATCCGCCGGCTGACCCGGCCGTCCCCGCCGCGGCCGGGCCCTCCCCGATGCCGGGCCGTCACGCGGCGCCGCATTCGCATGGCAGACAGTGCGGCCTGGTAAGCCTTTTTCATGTGCATCGATTAAGACGGCCCCATGAGATGCCCCCGAGGCCATCCGGGGGGAAAAAACCGCGATTTCGCCCCGAGAATCGCGATTTCGCGCGCACATCGCCCTTTCTCGGGGCGCGCAGTCTGATATATTGACTGATGTTACCGAGCGAGATCGGCGACTATGTGCCGGTCGTCGGGTTCCTTTTGGCAGAGGGTACGACGCCATGGCCGTGAAGAAGTCTGCGGGATCGAGAGCTCAGGGCGGGTCGGCTTCGAAGAAGGCCGGCGCGAAGAAGGGCGCCGCGCAGAGGGCGGCGGCCAAGAAGTCCGGCGCGGCCAAGACGAAGTCGGCCGCCCCCAAGACGGCCGGGAAGAAGAAGGCCTCCGCGGCCCCGGTCAAGCTGTCCACCAGCCAGACGGAGTTGCTCCGCAAGGTCGGCGGGGCCTCCGAGCCCGGCTACCGGTTCGAGAAGAAGACCGAGCAGCGCACCCTCGACGCGCTGCACGAGCGGAAGCTGATCAAGAGGGGCCCGAAGCACAAGGAGAGCGGCTCCTACCACTACCAGATCTCCAACACGGGCAGGAAGCACCTGGGCGGCCAGGGGGGCGGGTCGTCGGCCTCGTCCACCCCGACCGGCGGGGGCGGCGTCTGAGCCGCGCCCCGCGACGTCTCGACCATCTCCCCGCCCGATCACCCCGCCTTCCGTCCCACCCCGGCACGCCCCCCTCGATCCTCCGAGGGGGGCGTTTTCGTGATGCCTGATGGCGGATGCCGGAGGGCGGATGACCCGTGACGTTGGCCTCATCTCTACCATCTGCCATCTGCCACACCACCCAGGGCCCGATGCGGAGGAGGTCCGAGAGATGGCGATCGGCCACCTCGCCCTGGCCACCCGCGACGTGCCGCCCGGTCACCCTCGCCGCGCGACGGCCCCCGGTTCGCGCCCGCTCGTCGCCCGCCCCCGGCCGGGCCTCCCGGTCGTGGCATGCGAATTGTAGGGATGATGCCGGGATACCGATGACGGCTGTAGCGATCGCGACCAACCCCCGCCTCCCGAGGCGCGACGATCGACGGTCGGCCGAAGGGCCGCGATGCCCGACCGATCGGGATACGCCCCCTCCCCCTGGCAGCCGGCCGAGGGCCCGAGAGCCGCGCGAGCTTTGACCCTTCGAACAGGAGTGAGGCCATGGCGAAGACGACGGGCGACGTGATCGTCGAGAAGCTGCTCGAATGGGGCGTGGACACCGCCTTCGGGCTGCCCGGCGACGGGATCAACGGCATCTTCGAGTCGCTCCGCAAGAACAAGGAGAAGATCCGGTTCATCCAGGTCCGGCACGAGGAGGCGGCGGCGTTCGCCGCGTGCGGGTATGCCAAGTTCACCGGCCGCCTCGGCGTCTGCTTCGCCACGAGCGGGCCGGGCGCGGTCCACCTGCTGAACGGCCTCTACGACGCCAAGCTCGACGGCGCGCCGGTGCTGGCCATCACCGGGCACTCGTACCACGACATGCTCGGGACGCACTTCCAGCAGGAGATCGACATCCTGGCCCTGTTCAAGGACGTGGCCGCGTACAACCAGATGATCATGGGGGCCGAGCACGCGATGACGATCGTCGACCTCGCCTGCCGCTCGGCGCTGTCGTCGCGGAGCGTCTCGCACCTGACCTGCCCGTCGGACATCCAGGACTGGACGCTGTCGGCCGAGGCGGCGTCGCCGATGGAGGTCAAGGGGCACACCTCGGCGGCGTGGCGGCCCCCGATCGTGGTCCCGCAGGCCGAGACGCTCGAGAGCGCCGCGGCGGTGCTCAACGGCGGGAAGAAGACCGTCATCCTGGCCGGCGCCGGGGCGCTGCACGCCACCGACGAGCTGGAGAAGCTCGCCGAGGTGCTCGCCGCGCCGATCGTCAAGCCGCTGCTGGGCAAGGCGTGCGTCCCCGACGACAGCCCGTACACCACCGGCGGCATCGGCCTGCTCGGGACGCGCCCCTCCGAGCTCGCGATGGAGGGGTGCGACTCCCTATTCATGGTCGGCACGAGCTTCCCGTACCTGCCCTGGTACCCCAAGCCGGGCAAGGCCAAGGCGGTGCAGCTCGACGTCGACCCGACGCGGCTGGGGCTGCGCTACCCGATCGAGGTCGGCCTGACGGGCGACGCCAAGGCGACCCTCCAGGCGCTGCTGCCCCTGCTCCAGCGCCGCGCGGACCGCTCGTTCCTGGAGGAGGCGCAGGCCCACATGAAGGAGTGGTGGGAGCTGATGCGCACCCGAGAGACCCGCGAGGAGTCGCCGGTCAAGCCGCAGGTGGTCGCCCGCCACGTCAACGACCTGCTCAAGCCCGACGCGATCGTCGCGACCGACTCGGGGACGATCACCACCTGGGCGGCGCGGCACATCCACATGAAGCGGGGGATGAAGTTCTCCTGCTCGGGCAACCTGGCGACCATGGCGCCGGGGCTGCCCTACGCGGTGGGGGCGCAGGCCGCCTACCCCGGCCGCCAGGTCGTCGCCTTCGTCGGCGACGGCGGCTTCACGATGCTCATGGGCGAGATCGCCACCGCCGTCAAGTACGAGCTGCCGATCAAGGTGGTCATCATCAAGAATAACACGCTCGGGCAGATCAAGTGGGAGCAGATGATCTTCCTGGGCAACCCCGAGTACGAGGTGGCGCTGCACCCGATCGACTTCGTCAAGTTCGCCGAGGCGTGCGGCGCCGTCGGCGTCCGCTGCGAGAAGCCCGACGAGGTCCGCCCCGCGCTGGAGATGGCCTTCGCCTCGAAGAAGCCGGCCGTCGTCGAGGCGGTCGTCGACCCGTTCGAGCCGCCGATGCCCGCCAGCGTCCAGCCCAAGCAGGCGCTCCACCTGGTCGAGTCGCTCGCCCGCGGCGAGCCCGACCGCGGCAAGATCATCGCCTCGCTCTTCAAGGACCAGTTGCGCGAGCTCGTCTGACGGGGATGACCGGAGGGGAGGGTTCGACATGAAATCCAAGCTGATCCACGAGCACCAGGGCGAGAAGACCTTCGCGCTGATCTTCGAGACGGGCGACGAGGTCATGGCCGGCCTGAAGGGGTTCGCCAGGGAGAACGGCCTGGGCACGCGCGCCTGACGGCCATCGGGGCCCTGAGCGGCGCGACGCTCGGCTACTTCGACTGGGAGGGGAAGGACTACCAGAAGATCCCGGTCCGCGAGCAGGTCGAGGTCCTCTCGCTGATCGGCGACGTGGCGCTGAAGGACGGCGAGCCGCAGGTGCATGCGCACGTCGTGGTCGGCCGGCGCGACGCCACGACCCTCGGCGGACACCTCGTCGAGGCGCACGTGCGGCCGACGCTGGAGGTGATCCTCGTCGAATCCCCGGCGCACCTCCGCAAGCAGATCGACCCCGAGTCGGGCCTCGCGCTGATCCGCCTGTGATCCCCGCGCGGGCGGGGGCGCCGTGACGCCCTCGTGGCGGGCCCCGCTCACTTGCCCGGGATGTGCAGCAGGTCGCGCGTCAGGTAGTCGTTCAGGGTCAGCGCGATCAGGATGGCCAGCCAGAGGAACGCCGCGCCGGAGAAGACCCAGGTCAGGCGGTCGCCCCAGCGCACGTGCATGAAGATCAGGACGATCATGACCGCCTTGATGACCGCGATCACCATCGTCACGGGGAAGTTCAGGGGCCCGAGGTTGACGTAGGCGGCCACCACGGTCAGGGCCAGGAGGCCCATGAGCGCCAGGTAGACCTTGACGTAAGTCCGGATCTCGGCGACGTGCTGGCTCATTTGTGGAGGTCGATCAGGTAGAGCAGGGGGAACAGGAACACCCAGACGATGTCGACGAAGTGCCAGTAGAGGCCGGTCATCTCCAGCGGCGTCGAGTACTCGGGGGTGAACCGGCCGCGGCCGGCCAGCCAGGCGATCCACGCGACCACGCCCAGCCCGATGATCATGTGCAGGGCGTGCAGCCCCGTCATGAAGAAGTAGAAGACGAAGAACAGCTCCGACGCGGCGCACCAGGATGTCGGGGGCGTCGCTCGGCAGGTGCAGGCGCGGCCGGGCTGAAGTTCAGGCCCGGGACCAGGTGCTTCTCGTACTCCTCGTGGTACTCGACCCCCTTGATCCCGAGGAACGCCGCGCCCAGGACCATCGTCATCAGCAGGAAGCGGACCTGCCAGGCGCGGTCGCCGAGCTGCCCGGCGCGGACGGCCAGCGCCATCGTCAGGCTGCTGGTCAGCAGGACGAAGGTGTTGGTCGTCCCCAGCGCGGACGTTCATCTGGTGGGCCCCGACGGCCCACGCCTGGGGGTTGGTGGCGCGGTACACGGCGTAGCCGCCGATCAGGCCGCCGAAGAACATGACCTCGGTGCCCAGGAAGGTCCACATCCCCAGCGTGGCGCTGGAGTGCTGCTGCTCCAGGTCCTCGAAGTGGTGCGCCAGCGGGCCGTGGTGCGCCGCGACGGCGGCGGGGTGGTCAGGCACGGTCTCCCTCCCCGAGCGGGTAGTCGTAGACGACGCGCGGCACGACCGGCGGCTCGTCGAAGTTGAAGGTCGGCGGCGGCGAGGGGGTCTGCCACTCCAGGCCGGCGGCGCCCCACGGGTTCGGGCCCGCCTTCGGGCTGATCCCCAGCGACAGCAGCAGGTAGACCAGCGGCAGGAGGTAGCCCACCGCCAGGATCGACGCGCCGGCCGTCGACATCACGTTGAGCACCTGGAACTCGGGCGGGTACTCGTAGTACCGCCGCGGCATCCCCAGGTAGCCGAGCACGAACTGCGGGAAGAACGTCAGGTTGAACCCGATGAAGACCGTCAGCGCCGCCAGCTTGCCCCAGATCTCCGGGTACATCCGGCCCGTCATCTTGGGCCACCAGAAGTGGATGCCCCCCAGGTAGCCCATCACCGCCCCGCCGACCATGATGTAGTGGAAGTGCGCCACGATGAAGTAGGTGTCGTGCACGTGCACGTCGATCGCCAGCGCCGCCAGCATCAGCCCGGTCAGCCCGCCCATCGTGAACAGGCCGATGAACCCCAGCGCGTAGAGCATCGGCGTGTCGCCGGTGACCGACCCCTTGTACAGGGTCGCCGTCCAGTTGAACACCTTGACCGCCGACGGGATCGCCACCAGGTAGCTCAGCAGCGAGAAGACCATCCCGCCGTACATCGACTGCCCGCTGACGAACATGTGGTGGCCCCAGACCAGGAAGCTGAAGACCGCGATCGCCAGCACCGCGCCCGCCATGAAGCGGTAGCCGAAGATCGGCCGCCGCGAGAAGCACGGCGACGATCTCGCTGACCACCCCCATCGCCGGCAGGACCATGATGTAGACCGCCGGGTGCGAGTAGAACCAGAACAGGTGCTGGAACAGGATCGGGTCGCCCCCCAGCGCCGGGTCGAAGATGCCGACCCGGAACACCCGCTCCAGCACCATCAGCCCGAGCGTGACGGCCACCACCGGCGTCCCCAGGACCATGATCAGGCTGGTGGCGTACTGGGCCCAGACGAACAGGGGCAGCTTGAACCAGGTCATCCCGGGGGCGCGCATCTTGTGGATCGTCACGATGAAGTTGAGCCCCGTGAAGATCGACGAGAACCCCGCGACGAAGACCCCCATGGCCGTCAGGATCACGTTGGTGTTCGAGAACATGCTGCTGTACGGCGTGTAGAACGTCCAGCCGGTGTCGACCCCCCCGAACAGCGCCGCGAGCAGCGCGAAGGTGCCGCCGACCGTGAAGATGTACCAGCTCGCCAGGTTGATCTTCGGGAACGCCAGGTCGCGCGCCCCGATCATCATCGGCACCAGGAAGTTGCCCAGCGTCGCCGGGATCGACGGGATCAGGAAGAAGAAGACCATGATCACGCCGTGGAGCGTGAACAGCTTGTTGTACGTCTCGGGCTGGACCACGTCCCCCTGCGGCGTCATCAGCTCCAGCCGCACGAGCGTCGCCGCCGCGCCGCCGATGAAGAAGAAGAACGTGATCGTGATCATGTACAGGACGGCGATCCGCTTGTGGTCGGTCGTCAGGAGCCACGACCGGACGCCGTAGCTCTCGTTCAGGTAGTTCTTCGGCTCCCCGGACGGGGGCCCCGGTCCCAGATCGGCGCTCATCGCTCCGCCCCCTCCCGGCCGCCCAACGACTTGATGTAGGCGATGATCTTGAGCAGGTCGCCCTCGCCGATGTGGCCCTGGAACGTGGGCATGACCGGCTTGTACCCGGCCACGACCTCCGACTTCGGCAGCAGGATCGAGTCGCGGACGTAGCGCTCGTCGGCGGTGATCACCCGGCCGCCCTCCAGCGGGCACCGGATGGCCGAACACGCCGTCCAGCAAGGGCGCCCGCACCGTCGCGTTCAGCCCGTGGCACCCGCTGCACCCGTACGACTTGAACAGCTTCGCCCCCTCAGCCGCCATCGACGCCCCGACGCTCCCCTCGCCGAGCCACCGCTCGTAGTCCGACGGCTCCATCACCACGACCCAGCCGACCATCCCCGAGTGCTTCGTCCCGCAGTACTCGGCGCAGAACAGGTGGAACCGCCCGGTGCGGGTCGGCCGGAACCAGACCTGCGAGTACCGGCCCGGGACCACGTCCTGCTTCGTCCGGAAGGCCGGCACGAAGAAGCTGTGGATCACGTCCTCCGAGGTCATCGTCAGCCGGACCGCGCGCCCCAGCGGCACGTGCAGCTCGTTCAGCTCGCGCTTGCCCCCCGGGTGCCGGATCTCCCACATCCACTGCCGCCCCAGGACGTACAGCTCCGACGCATCGCCCGGCGGGCGGTAGACGTCGAAGTAGACCACCGTCGCCCAGACGAACAGCGACATCGCCAGCAGCAGCGGGACGCCGATCCAGAAGACCTCCAGCGGCAGGTTCGAGGTCGGCGGGTTCGAACGATCGGCGTCCGCGGTGCGGCGATACCGGATCGCGAAGAACAGGACCAGGACGCAGATCAGCGCCGTGAAGAACAGGCAGATCCCCAGCGCGTAGAAGAAGACCGCGTCCACCCGCCCCGCGAACGACGAGGCCCGGTCCGGGAATAAGGGGAAGTCCCACATGGCTCGTCGCTTAAGAGTGCTGGGTGCTGAGTGCTGGGTGCTGAGAAGACCATGAGGATGATCGTCACTCGACGCCCAAGACACTCGAGCACTCCGCACCCTTGACTCGCTGTTGCTTATCTCTCGACCAATATCTCAGCACTCAGCACCCAGCACTCAGCACCCAGCACTCAGCACCCAGCACTCTCCGATAGCACTCTCCGCCGGTCCCGCCGCAGCATCACGAACATGAACGTCCCCAGGCTCGCGAGCGTCGCGACGCCCAGGACCCGGATGATCGTCATGATCGCGAAGTTATACTTGCCCGTCCTGGGGTCGTAGTGGAAGCACATCAGCAGGAGCTTGTCGACCGGCGAGCCGATCTTGCCGGCCGACGCCTCCATCAGCCCGAGCCGCAGGTCGCGCGCCGGGTAGCTGATCCCGTAGATGTAGCGGGCGATCCGCCCGCCGGGCGTCAGGATCGCGATCCCGGCGGGGTGCGCGTACTGGTCGGTCTGCGGGTCGTACACGTAGCGGAACCCGACCACGTCGGCCAGGCGGCGGACCGACGCCTCGTCGCCGGTCAGGAACCGCCAGCCGCGGTCGGCCCCGGGGCGGCCGTACCGCTTCAGGTACGACGCCTTCTTCCGCGACGCCAGCGACGGCGTCTCGCCCGGGTCGATGCTCACCGTGATCACGTTGAATTCCTTGCCCACGTCGAACGACAGCGCGTTGAGGCTCCGCAGCAGGGAGTTGAGCACCTCGTTGCAGAGCATCGGGCACTCGTAGTAGACCAGCGCCAGGATGGCGGGCCGGCCGTCGAGCAGGTCGCCGAGGCGGGCCGTCCGGCCCTGCTCGTCGCGCAGGGGCAGGTCGAGCGGCACCTGCGCGTCGAGGTGCTGGTCGAACGCGACCCGGCGGAACAGGTCGGTCATCGTCGCGGGCGCCGGGGCCGGCGCCGGCGGGGGCCGCGAGCAGGAGGGCGCAAGCGACGGTCGTCAGGGCGATCATGGCTTGGCCTTCTCGTCGGGGGCTGGCGCGGCCGCGGCGGGCGAGCCGCGATCGCTGTTGATCTCGGCCGCGGTCCGCGGGCCCTTGCCCTGCGGGACGCCCCGCTCGGCCACCAGGTCCATGGCCCTCTCGATCGGCACGCGGACCACGCCCGCCTTGCGGTCGACCCAGCCGTAGCCGGCCAGCGTCGCCTCCTGGCCGTCCCGCAGGCTCCTCATCTGGAGGGTGATGTTCTCCGCCCTCTCCTCCCGCTCGGCCGGCGGCCGGTGCGCGCATCAGCGCCCGGTACGCCCCCAGCAGCACCAGGTCGGAGAGCACGATCACGACCACCAGCCCCACCCCGAACAGGAAGATGGAGCGGACGTTCGCGTCGCGGTGCTCGTAGCCCATGCCCTGCGTGTCGCCGCCGGCCGGGGGGTGGTGCGGCGCGTGATCGTCGTGGCCCATGTCGGCGTGGTCCATGGTCGTGCTCCCCTCCCTCAGCCGTGATGCTCGCCGTGGTGTTCGAGGACGTCGGCCAGCAGCGGGTCGTGCGCCGGCAGGAGCGGCCGGGACTTCAGACGCCGGGCGAAGGCCGCCACCCAGAGCCCGCCGATGCCGACGAACGCCGGCGCGACCGCCCAGTACTTCAGCAAGTTCGGGTCGCGGGCCGTCGGGATCAGCAGCCAGAGGGTATCGACCAGGTGCATGACCAGGATCCACCACGCGACCCTCGCCAGCGAGGCCGCCCGCCGCTTCCGGTCGCGGGCCAGCAGCAGGAAGAAGGGGACGAAGAAGTGGAAGACGATCAAGCGCCGCGGCCACCGACCGCCAGCCGCTCGCGAGACCGGCGGAGGTACCAGGGGATCTCCTCGGTCAGGTTGCCGCTCCAGGTGATCAGGTACTGCGAGAACGACATGTACGCCCAGAGCATCGTGAAGGCCAGCAGCAGGTTGCCCAGGTCGTGGAACGCCTCGGGCGCAGCCACCTCGGGCATCGCCCCGGCCTCGTCCAGCCACGACGCGACGATGATCAGGGCCGCCAGCGTCGCCAGCGCCTGGCCGATCAGCAGCATCGCGCCGTAGATCGTCGAGTAGTAGAGCGGCTCCAGCGACATCCCCCAGTCGATCATGGCGAACGTGACCGTCATGAAGTAGAGCACCAGCCCGGGCCCGCTCAGCGTCTGGAGCCACCGGGTCGGGTTCGGGTCGTCCTCGCGGTCCTGCCGGCTGCGAGCCCCAGTTGAGCAGCAGGGCCAGGGCGGACCAGATGGCGAAGTAGATCGCCGCGCGGATCAGGAAGGCGCCGACGTTCAGGTAGGGGGCCTTGTGCCGGAGCGCCTCGCTGGCCCGGACGGCGTCCGGGTCGGCCCAGGGGTAGAGCTGGCGCAGCCCCAGCGCGATCGGCAGGAACAGCACGGCCATGAGCAGGACGGTCATCGCCCCCGCCTCGGCCGGGCGGCGGACCGCGAAGCCCCAGATCCCGCCGACGAGCTGGTGGAGCATGACGACCGCCAGGCACGCGACCGAGATCCCGACCCAGAACAGGAAGCCGACCAGGTAGCCCAGGAAGAAGCGGTCGCGGGTCGGCCAGCCAGGCCGCGACGCAGGCGCCCAGGCCGACCAGGCCGGCGACGAGCGCGGTCCCCTGGAGGCGGTCGAGCCGCCCGGAGAGCGTCGGGGGCAGGGCGGGATGGGCGTTCATGGCGCGGTCGCCTCCAGCTTCGATCGCTCCTCGGCCGGGACGTCCGCGAGGCCGGCGTGCTGGCTCAGCTGCAGCGCGCGGATGTAGGCGACGATGGCCCAGCGGTCGTCGGGCGGGACGCGCGAGGCGTACGAGTACATGGCGCCGTAGCCGTTGGTGATCACGTGGTAGAAGTGGCCGGCCGGCGCGTCGCGGAGCCTCGGCTCGTGGAACGACGGCGGCGGCGACAGCCCGCGGCGGACGATCATCCCGTCGCCGTCGCCGACGCGGCCGTGGCAGGGGGAGCAGTAGATGTTGAACCGCTCCCGCCCGCGCTCGAGGACGGCGCGGTCGACCTTCATCGGGACGTGGTCGATCAGCTTGTCCCCCTGCATCCCCTCGTAGAACGCGCGATCGACCCGGAGCTGCCCCCGCGCGACGGTCCCCGCGACCAGGGGGCGCGACGACTGGCCGTCCTCGAAGAAGTCGCTGACCTGGTACGGCCTCTGGTACTTCGGCTGCTTGGCCATGTTCGCCTCGCTGCACCCGGCCAGCGCCGGCCAGCGCCAGCCCGAGCGCGGCCCGCGCCGACCGGCGGCGCAGCCCGACGGATCCGAAATCTCGCATCTCAAATCTGAGATCTGACGATGCAATCCCCGATCCGGAGCTCGATGTCGTGCGCCCCATCAGTGCGGCACCTCGGAGACCTGCTTGGGACCCAGCCCCTCGAGGAACTGCCGGGTCGCCTGGCGGTCGAACTTGGGGTCGTCGGCCTGGATGCAGAGGAAGAACCGGTTGCGCGACGCCAGCGCGAAGCCGGGGACGTTGAAGACCGGGTGGTAGGGCATCGGCAGGCCGTTCAGCCCGAGCATGCCGAAGACGCGCGAACAGGGACGCCCCCAGCACGGTCAGCTCGAACGTGATCGGCACGAACGCCGGCCAGCTGTGCAGCGGGCGGCCCCCGACGTTGATCGGGTAGTTGATCACCGCCGAGAAGTACATCATCCCGTAGGCCGTCGCCGCCCCCAGGAGGCCCCCGATCAGCACGACCAGGGGCAGGCGGTTGCGGGTGAACCCGATCGCCTCGGCCAGCCCCTCGACGGGCAGCGGCGTGTAGGCGTCCATCCGCCGATACCCCTCCTCGTAGGCGCGCTGCGCCGCCGCGAGCAGGTCGTCGGGCTCGGTGTACTCGGCCAGCAGGCCGTAGATCGGCGTCTTGATCTTCATCGCGTCGCGCCTCACGGCAAGGTCCGGACCGAGTGGCCGGGGCATCCGCACCGGCACGTCCGGCTGTCTCCTGCGTCTCCGCCACCAGCTCGCGCATCTCGGCGATCGAGATCACCGGCAGGACCCGGATGAACAGGAACATCAGCATGAAGAACAGGCCGATCGTCCCGTAGTACGTCGAGTAGTCCCAGAACGTCCCGTGGTACATGCCCCAGGCCGCCGGCACGAAGTCGCGGTGCAGGCTGGTGATCACGATCACGTACCGCTCCAGCCACATGCCGATGTTGATGACGATCGACAGCACGAACAGGAACGGGACGTTGGTCCGCAGCGGCTTGAACCAGAGGACCTGCACCGACAGGCAGTTGCACAGGATCAGGAGCACAGTAGGTGTGCCAGTACGGGCCGAACATCCGGTTGCGGATCATGAACTCCTCGTACGTGCTGGCGCTGTACCACGACATGAACGTCTCCATGAAGTAGCCGTAGCAGACGATCAGGCCGGTGGTCAGGAGGATCTTGGCCATGTTCTCCAGGTGCTTCAGCGTGATGAAGTCCTCCAGGCCGGTAGAACTTCCGCAGCGGGATGGCGAGCGTCATGACCATCGCGAAGCCCGAGTAGATCGCGCCGGCGACGAAGTAGGGGGGAAGATCGTCGAGTGCCAGCCGGGGACGATCCCGCGCGGTGAAGTCGAGGCTGACGACCGTGTGCACCGAGACGACCAGCGGCGTGGCCAGGCCC
Source organism: uncultured Planctomycetaceae bacterium (assembly GCA_963708145.1). Lineage (GTDB taxonomy): Bacteria > Planctomycetota > Planctomycetia > Isosphaerales > Isosphaeraceae. The sequence continues at coordinate 4,604,833 of OY970189.1, forward strand.
GCCAGCAGCAGGTAGGCGGTCCGGTAGCGGTGCCAGTGGATCGCCGACCCGCGCCAGCCCATCGCCAGGATCCCGTAGATGAACCGCGCGATCCGGTACTTCGAGCCCGGTCGCGGAGCGTCGCCAGGTCGGGGATCAGCCCGACGTACCAGAACAGGAGCGAGACCGTCGCGTAGGTCGAGACCGCGAACACGTCCCAGACCAGCGGGCTGCGCCACTGCGGCCACATCGCCATCGTGTTCGGGTAGGGCAGCAGCCAGTAGAAGAACCAGGGCCGCCCCAGGTGCAGCAGCGGGAACAGCCCGGCGCAGGCCACGGCGAACAGCGTCATCGCCTCGGCGAACCGGTTGATCGACGTCCGCCACTCCTGCTTCAGCAGCAGCAGGATCGCCGAGATCAGCGTCCCGGCGTGGCCGATCCCGATCCACCAGACGAAGTTGACGATCGCGAACCCCCACATGACCGGCGACCGGATGCCCCAGATGCCGACCCCCTCGGCCAGCAGGTAGGCGATCGAGACCAGCAGCAGCATCGTCAGCGCGAACGCCAGGGCGAACCCCGCCAGCCAGCCGCGGGGTGACGGGCCGGCGCAGGACGATCGAGCTGATCTTGTCGGTGACCGAGGCGAACGTGTGGCCGGGCGCCAGCACGGGCACGTCCTCGATGCGCTCGGTCGCCATGTCAGGCGCGCTCCGTACCGGGTTCGAGCTCGGGGTTCGGGTTCCTGAGCCGGGCGAGGTACGGTCGTCCGCGGGCGGGTGTTCAGCTCGGCCAGCATCCCGTAGTTCCGCGGGTCGGCCTTGGCCTTCGAGACCCGGCTGTCCGGGTCGTTGACGTCGCCGAAGGTGATCGCGCGGGTCGGGCAGGCGGCCTGGCAGGCGGTCAGGAACTCGCCGTCGCGGATGCGGCGCCCCTCGGCCTCCGCCGCGATCCGCGCCGCGTTGATCCGCTGGATGCAGTAGGTGCACTTCTCCATCACCCCGCGCGCCGGACGGTCACGTCGGGGTTGTTCAGGAGCTTCAGGCTCGGCGTGGCGAGGTCGGCGTACTGGAAGAAGTTGAAGTGCCGCACCTTGTACGGGCAGTTGTTCGAGCAGTACCGCGTGCCGACGCAGCGGTTGTAGACCATGTTGTTGATCCCCTCGGCGTCGTGCACGGTCGCCGCGACCGGGCAGACCAGCTCGCAGGGGGCGTTCTCGCAGTGCATGCAGAGCCGGGGCTGGTGGTACGTCTCGGGGTTGTCCAGGTCGCCGTGGTAGTAGCGGTCGACGTCGATCCAGTGCATCTCGCGGCCGCGCAGCACCTCGTCCTTGCCCACGACCGGGATGTTGTTCTCCGCCTGGCAGCCGATCACGCAGGCGTTGCAGCCGATGCACGTGTTGAGGTTGACCACCATCCCCCAGGCGTAGCGCCTCGGGCGCGGGGGCGTGGACCGTCTCGCGGTCGAGGCGGCTGACCGAGCCCTCGATCTCGGGATAGAGCGTCATCGGCTCCGGCGATCTCGTGCGCGTGCTCCTCCTCGGCGGCGAAGTGCGGGTCCTTGCGGAACTCGGCGAGCGTGGCCACCCGGACCAGGTGCCTCTTGCTCCTCCTCGATGCTCGCCTCGCGGGTCTCGACGTTGCGGTGGTTCTGGGTGCTCGCCAGCTCGTAGGTGCGGCCCGTCTTGCGGACCTCCAGCCCCGTCGCCGACCACGGCGCGTCCGCCGTCCGGAGCGCGTAGGCGTTGAACCCGATGTCGTCGCCGACCTGCCCGGCGCGGGTCCGGCCGTAGCCGAGCTGCACCGTGACCACGTCGTCGGCGTGCCCCGGCACGATCCAGACCGGGGCCGTCGACCGTCCGGCCGCCGTGCGACCAGCTCGACCACGTCGCTCGCGCGCCAGCCCGAGCCGCTCGGCCGTCCGGAGCTGACCAGCGCCACGTTGTCCCAGGTCAGCTTGGTCAGCGGCTTGGGCAGCTCCTGGAGCCAGCCGTTGTTGGCGAACCGGCCGTCCTGGACCGTCGGGTCGGGGCGGAAGACGATCTCCAGCGCCTTCTCCGCGGCCGGCGCGGGCCGCGACGAGGGCCGAGCTCCCCTTGAGCTTCACCTCCTTCGGCTTCGCCTCGGTCCCCTCGACGACCCCGTCGTGGACGGCCGTCCGCCAGAAGGTCTCGAAGTCCTCGCCCGTCCTGTCCCCCTTCCAGGTCTCGCGGACGATCTCGTAGCCCGACCGCGCCTCGCGTGCCGGAGCAGGGCGGCGACCACCTCGATCGCCGACCGGCCGCCGTAGAGCGGCGCGATCAGGGGCTGCTGGATCGTCGCCGTCCCGTCCGACGCGCGGACGTCGCCCCAGGCCTCGAGCTCGTGCGCCTCGGGGACGTGCCAGCTGGCAGAGCGCCGAGGTCTCGTCCTCGTACAGCCCGAGGTGGGCCGTGAACGCGACCTTGGCCAGCGCCTTGCCGAACGGGACGTCGGCCGGGGCCGTTGTACGCCGGGTTGCCCCCCAGGATCGAGCAGGACGTCGACCTGCCCCGCCTCCATGTCGCGGACCAGTCGCGGAGCGACTCCGCCTGGTCGACCGGCTCGGCCTCGACCGGCTCGGTGTACGAGACGGTCTTGCCGACGTTGCCCAGCGCCTGGTTCATCGCGTGCGCCAGGGCGTGGACGTACGGCGGCTGCTGGCCGCCCGCGACGACGAGGCTCGCCCCCTTGTGGTTCTGGAGGTCGGCCGCCACGGCGTCGATCCACCGCGGCCTGCTCCTTCGAGGCCCCCGGCCCGCTCGCCCGCGAACGGCGCGCCCAGCTTGCGGGCGACCGCCTCCGCGAAGCCGGCGACGTCGCCGTAGCGGAGCGGCAGGCGATGGTCGGCCATCGCGCCGGTGATCGACGGCACGGCTCGACGACGTAGAGCCGGTTCATCCCCGACGGCGACCGCGTCGGGCTCGCGCCGCGCGGCGAACTCGCGGGCGTGATCGCAGGTGGCCCGGGCCCTCGGCCGAGGAAGTCGGCGTCGAGCGACAGGATGACGTCGGCCTTCGCGAAGTCGTAGCGGACCGCGACGTCCTCGCCGAAGGCCATCCGCGCCCCGGCGCGGGCGGCGTCGCGGTTGACCGGCTCGTACTGGTGCCACCTCGCCTCGGGCAGCTCCTTGAGCAGCTCGCGGATCAGCCGGGCCAGGGTGGGCGAGGTGACCGTCTCGGTCAGGATGCGGACCCCCCGGCCCTTGGCGGGCCGCGCCGCGTCGAGCGCCGCGATCGCCGCGACCAGGAAGCCGTCCCAGGTGCCGATCTCGCCGCGGCGGGTGACGACCTGCGAGCGGTCGGGGTCGTAGAGCGACAGGACCGTCGCCTGCACCAACGGGTCGATGGCGCCGAGGCTGTCGGGGTGCAGCGCGTTCCCCTCGACCATCGTCGGCCGCCCATCGTGGCTCTCGGCCAGGACGCCGACGCCGTAGCCGTCCAGCGCGATCGCCGTGGCGTACTGCAGCGGCTTGCCCGGCACGATCTGCTCGGGCTGGCGGACGTAGGGGACGATCTTCTCGGCCTCGCTGCGTACGAGCAGCCGGACGACGCCCGCCAGCGCGAGCGACGCCCCCATGACCCGCAGGAAGGCGCGGCGGCTGGTCGGGTCGGCCCACTCCGACGCCTGCTCGGGGAACTCGCGGCCGAGGAACTCCCGGAACTCCTCGGTCCCGGCCAGCTCGTCGAGGCTCCGCCAGTAGGCGGGCCGGACTGCCCCGCCAGGCGGGCGCGGATCGCCGTCAGGTCGAGGCCGTCGGTCTTGCGCGGGTGGATCGTCATCGGTGGCACGTCGAGCAATTGGTGAGCCGGTCGACCGGGATGTGGTTCTTCTTGATCAGCTCGCGGCCCAGCGCGAGCTGGCCCTCGCCGCCCGCGGGGGCGGCCCAGGCCATGTTGAAGACCTCCTCCTTGGGCCGCAGGTGCCGCTCGGGATGGCGGTGGCACTCCAGGCACCACTCCATCGTCAGCGGCTGGTCCTTCCACGTCAGCGGCATCTGGTCCACCCGGCCGTGGCAGCTCGCGCAGCCGACCCCCTTGCTGACGTGGATCTGGTGGTTGAAGTAGGCGTAGTCGGGCAGGTCGTGGACCCGGTTCCAGCGGATCGGCTCGTCCGTCCGCAGGCTCTCGCGGACCGGCTCGAGCATCGGGCTGTTGACCCAGATCTGCGAGTGGCACGACATGCACGTCTCGGTCGGCGGGATGCCCGCGAACGACGACGTCTCGACCGACGTGTGGCAGTACCGGCAGTCGATCCCCAGCCCCTCGACGTGGTGCTCGTGGCTGAACGGCACCGGCTGGTCGCGCACCACGTTGACCTGCGTCACGTAGGGCGACCGCATGATCGCGTACACCACCATCAGCAGCCCGAGCGCGAAGAACGCCGCCCCGAAGATGCTCACGCGCGAGATCGCATTCGTGCTCCGGGGGAAGATCTGAGCCATGGGCCCCGCCGCTCCCTGCCGTGAACCAAGAGATCAACGAACGGCTCACTCTTAACTGACAAGCATGCTCCCACCCAGGCCGCGGGACGCGGCCCCGAGGGTTGCAAAAGCGGTGCCGACGAGCGCGGCCGCCGGGAGACCTGTCCGGCTAGTTTTAGACGATCCCGCGCGGGGAATCCAGGGGGGTGTCCGGCTGTCACGATTTGCGGGTGGGCCGGCGTCGAGCGGAGGTCGATGGTCCCGCCGGAGTAGCCGCCCTCATCGGCGACCTCGGCGGTTGCCGCCACGGCCCGGGATTGGTCGCCGAGTTGAACGTGTCGCGTATTCATGGTCCGTGCCCCGTCGTGTTCACGAAGACCTCGGCGAGCTTGGCCGGATCGGCATCGTTGAAGCCCGCCACGCCCTCCGGGTGAATGATACCCTCTTCGCGGTGAGTCATGCGGGCATACTTGATGGACCCGGGCGCCCAAGACGACGAGGCCCACTTCGGACTTGACACGTAAGTGTTTCCTTACCTATATTGCCGGCATGGTGGTGTCCCCCGATCGCGAGCCGGATGTCTTCGGGGCAATTAGCCATCCCGCGCGTCGCCGGATGCTCGATCTCCTCGTCGAGGCCGACCGTTCCGTTAACGCGATCGCGGGACATTTCCCGATGAGCCGCCCGGCCGTCTCCCAGCACGTCCGCATCCTGCTTGATGCCGGTCTCGTGACGGAGCAGCGGCATGGCAGGGAGCGCCGCGATCGCCTCGTCCCCGCGCGGCTCGGTCCGGTGCGGGGCTGGATCGCGCACTACGAGCGGTTCTGGGATGACCACCTCCAGCGGCTTCAGAAGTGTCCAACGAAAGGGAACAAAAATGACTGAAAACATCCCAAGCGCCGAGAACACCACCAAGAAAGCCGCGAAGAAGGCGGCCGCGCGCCCCGGCCCGCGCGGACAAGGCGGACGGGGAAAGCGCCGTGCTCGCGAAGATCGCCACAATGTCGGGACGGATCGCGCCATGGGCGAGCGGCTCCATGCGATCATCAAGGCCAGCGCCCAGCCCTCTCGCCGAGACTCTGGTACGGGATGCCCGCGTATGCCAAGGACGGCAAGGTCGTCTGCTTCTTCCAAAGCGCGGAGAAGTTCAAGACGAGGTACGCGACGTTCGGCTTCATGCATGAGGCGAACCTCGACGAAGGCGCCATGTGGCCGACCTCCTTCGCGCTGAAGGAGTTGACCGCCGCCGAAGAGGCAAGGATCGGCGCGCTCGTGAAGAAAGCGGTGAGCTGAGGACCGAGTAACCCGGTGGACCGGGGTTCGCAAGCGAACCCCAACCACCCGTCCGCTTCGCTTCACTTTGCCCCGGACACCCGCCGATCTCTGCGGTCCAGGGCACGAAGGCTACGCCCCGGCCATCCGCCCGCCTTCATCGCCCGGCGGGCTGAGTCGTCTCATCCGAGGCGTGGCGAATCGCACCCCAACCAATCGCCGCGACCCAGCATCGCTCGCTTTCATCATAATGCACGACCCCCTCGACACGTAACTCGTCCGGTCGGCCGCGATCGTCCGCGTCGTGGGTCAGGACGATCCCTTCCTGGAGTCGAATCCCCTGGCGCTCCAGGTCCCGGAGCGTGCCGGCGCAGGTCAGGCGCAGCCGATTGGCGTCATCCAGGTTCTGGAAATCGGCATAGACCCTGGGGGCAGCCATGAGTTTGCTCCCGTCACTGCTTGCGCGGGGTGGCCCGGACAACTGGGCCGTCCCGCGGTCAGGAGGCGGGGGCATGCCGCGCCGACAACTCCTGAAGATGGACCCTGGCGGCCTCCAGCAACTCCTCGTCCTCGACGTCCCAGATGGCCTCGGCGGTGAAGCTCTTGGCCATGTAGGAGAGGTTGGCGAGCAATTGCCCGAACCGGACATCGGGCGCCTGCTCGCCGAGCTCGCCTAGGACCCGCAAGAGCTCCTGACGGACATCGGGGTTCATGGTATCAGGTCTCCGACAGTCGGGAAGTGGCCCAACGGTACCTTCGCATCGCGAACGACCTCGACCCGGATCGTGGTCCCGGGCGCGAGGCGAGCGATCCGGGTGGCGCGCGTCACGCCGTAGTCGATCAGGATCGCCCCGTCCGACCCCCTGTAAACCCAGGGCGGGGGCATGCCGGCCGTCCCGGCCCCGAACCGCGCGATCTGCTGCTGGAGCTTGAAGGGGTCGGCCCCGCTGAGACGGCTCGGCGGGACGTGGAGCGTGCGCGGGTCCACGTCGAGGAACTCGGGGGGCGGCATAACCACCAGGATAACACCGACGGGCACTCGAAGCCAAACCCTTGGGGCTAGCCGCCCCATCGTCGCGGGCTCGAGGACCGAGGTTCGCTTGCGACCTCAGCCACCCGTCCGCGGGTGGCCCCGGTTGGCGAGTGAGCAATTGGGGCCACCCGCGCATCGGTCATGCGTACATCAGTCGGCCGCGAGGCTCGGGCACCGGGCGCCCCAGCTCCCGCGCCGTCTCGATCCACTCCCGGATGACCACCTCGGCATTCGCCAGCGCCTCCTGGTATGTCGAGCCGTCGGCCGCGCAGCCCGATAGCTCCGGCACCTCAGCGAGGAATGCCTGGTCCTCCTGGCTCCAGTAGAGGATGATCTCGTACTGAATATGCTTCATCACTACCTCGCGTCCAAGCCCCATCGACATGCCCTGGCGAGGGGCCCGCGTCAGACCAACGCCTCGATCGGCCGCGCGGAGCCGGGCAGGATCGGGACGGGGCGGTTCGCCTTGTCGGTGACGAAGGCGTGCGGGTCGATCCCGAGGTTGTGGTAGGCCGTCGCCAGCACGTCCTGGTAGTGGATCGGGTGGCTCGCGGCCTCGCCGCCGAGGCGGTCGGTCGAGCCGATCACCTGGCCGACGCGCATCCCGCCGCCGGCCAGCAGGGCGCCGCCGACCGGGGCCCAGTGGTCGCGGCCGGCATTCTTGTTGATCTTGGGCGTGCGGCCGAACTCGCCCCAGACGACGACCGTCACGTCCTGATCGAGCCCCCGCGCGTACACGTCCTCGACCAAAGCCGAGATCCCGCGGTCGAACAGGGGCAGGTGCTTGCGGAGGTGGCCGAAGTTGTTGCCGTGCGTGTCCCAGAAGCCGTAGGCGACGGTCACGCACCGCGCCCCGGCCTCGACCAGGCGGCGGGCGATCAGGAGCTGGTCGTTCCACATCGGGGCGCCGTCGCCCAGGTGCTTCGGCGAGCCGATGCCGTAGCGGTCGCGGAGCCTCGGGTCCTCGCGCGTCACGTCGAGCGCGCGGGCGACCCGGTCGGAGGCCAGCACGTCGAAGGCGCGGCGGTAGACCCCCTCCATGCCGCCGAGCTCGGCCGTGTCGACGTCGCGGCGGAAGCGGTCGAACTGGCCGAGCAGGTCGCGGCGGCCGGCGAACCGCTCGGGCGAGACCTCCCGGCCCTTCAGCAGCGCCAGGCCCTCGCCGTCCATCCGCGCCGCGCGGTGCGCGTAGCCGATGTGGCCGGGCCCGGGGCTGTTGTACGGCTGGTGCTGCATCGTCGGGAACAGGTCGACGAACGGCGGGACGACCGGGACGACCGGCCCCTGCACCTTCGAGACCACCGAGCCGAAGTGCGGCTTGCCCTGCGTCTGGCTCTCCCTCATCGGGTAGCCGGTCAGGTTCTGGAAGCTCGAATGCTCGTCGCGCAGGCCGACGATCGACCGGATGATCGCCAGCTTGTCGATCATGGTGGCCGTCATCGGCAGCAGCTCGCCGATGCCGACGCCGGGGACCTTCGTCGCGATCGGCTTGAACTCGCCGCGAATCCCCTCGGGCGCGTCGGGCTTCAGGTCGAACGTGTCCTGGTGCGCCAGGCCGCCCGACAGGTAGACCATGATGACCGCCTTGTGCGACCGCCCCACGCCCGCCCTCGCCTCGGCCTGCAGCAGCCCGGGCAGGCCGAGGCCCCCCATCGCCAGCCCTCCGATCCGCAGGAACGACCGCCGCGAGACGCCGTCGCAGTAGCGAGCCCCGGAGCCGATCCGCGTCGCCATGATGATGTCCCCCCTCGCATCCCCGTCCCGGGGCCGTCGCCCGTCGTCACGGCCGCGAGTTCAACAATAGTCCAACGCCCACCCCGCCGCAAGGTTCGACCCGTTGCAATCCCGATCGAGCCCGGATCTCGGATGACCTTGCCGTCCACAGAACACCCCGCGATCCGTCCCCGATGATGATCATCGGAGGACCGCCTCCGCGGGCTCTTTGACATGCCGGCACGCCCCCTTCAGGGAAGGGAGTGGAGGGAGAAAAGCCGAACGGGAAAAGTTCGCGGAGGAGCAATCACGCCGGCCGGACCCAGAGCGGTGCCCCGATCGGAGCCAGTGACGGTCGAAGATCCTCTGGCGGATCATCCCTCGCATGAAAGCCCGGAGCGCGACCGAACCCACCGTTCACTTGAACGCACTTTTGATTCCGAACGGACCATCGATCACGCAACCGGGGAGATGGTGGCATCTCGTTAATCGAGGTAATTTGGGTAATTTCTACAACAAAGTCATCATTGCCTTCATTAGCGAAACGACATCAGGGTAATTTGGATAATTTTTTCAACTCTTCCTTGATCGAGGAATCACTCGGAGGGCGATCCCAGTAGGGTGCGTGAAACGCGCCCAACAAGAGGGGTTCCAAATCCCCGGGCCGAAACGAGCCGATGATAATCTGGGTAATTTTGCAATCCCGTCGAGTCATCCGGAAACCCGTGGCGTATCGCCTGAAGAGGTTGGTCCGTGGACCCTACGTCCTGCACCTCCATGTCATGTCATCTGAGTGTCACTTTTTGTTTATCATCCCAACCGCGAGGGGTCCATCAACCGCATCGAGAGGAGATACGGATTTCGGTTTACAACTAACTCGTATAGAAAGACTTGCACCAAAAACTCGGCCGCGCGCACGGGCCGCAAAACGAGCGTTTCCCGAAACAAAGCGAAATGGCCCTCATCCAAGTGTCACTGTCGGGATCGGGGCGACATGGTCATTTTTACGAAGAATGGGGGACATACGGGATAAGGCAAGAATGACAAAGGGGAGCGGTGAGGGTGTCCGGGCGGCAGATGCCGTGCGGTCCCGATCGCCGCTCCCCCCTGTCCGTCATGTCGCGATCGGGATGGGGTGGTGCGCGGGGGGGGAAGGTTCGGATAATCTGGCGGGCCCGTCCGGCACTCCGGCGCGAGTGCGTCCGAACGCCGGGCGAGACCAGGACCGATCGGCCGGGGCGGGCGCGTCGTCTCGGCGACGGCACGCCCGGGGCCCGGCCCATCGCGGCGGCGACGGATCGCCAGATCCTCCGAGGCGAGGCGAAGGCGACTCCCGAGGACGATCGGGCGGGCAGGTTCGGCGGGGATGCCGGCCTGCGCCGACCCTCCCCGTCGCCCTCGGGCGGATCGCCCCGGGGCGTCGGCTCGCGGTCGAGGTCGCGGGCATCCGGTGCGATACCGTTATCCCGCGATCCCTCGTCCGGGCCGGGCCCCAGGTCGTCCACCTCGGGGGCGACGGGGAGGCTCTCCGCCTCGTCCGCCGCAACCCGATCGTCCGGGAAGGTCGCCTCGTCTCCTCCGCGGAGGTCCGACCATCCGACGGCCACGCCATCGGGGTCGAAAGGTTCGTCATGGTGCGACTCAAGGGGGCCGGGATGGCCGACTTGCGTCGGGCCATCCGTCTCGGGAGCGGCCGGAGGGGATGCCTCCACGAGGGGAAAGGATGGGTCGTCTTCGTGGGCCTTCTCCTCACGGAATGCCTCGTCCCAACCCTCCGGTTGCCCGGGGGTTGCGGAGCATGCCTCGGTCGCCGGGGCGACCTTGGCGGCGGTCTCCGTGGGGATGGCTTCGGGTTCGGACCATCCTCCGGCCGTCGGGGCCTCCGATCCCGGGGCGTCGGGAGGCTGGGCCTCCTCGCCCGCGGGGGATGGCGCGCCGACGGCCTCCTCGCAGGGGACGGGGCCGGACCTCGGCCGTCGCGACGATCTCGGGGGGGCTGACCTCGGCCGTCGGGGCGATCTCGGGTTGGTCCGTTGCGGTCGCCGGGGCGACCACGACGGGGCCATCCTCGATCGCCGGGCTGACCTCGGCGAAGCCGTCCGCGCTCGTCGGTTCGGGCTGAGATCCGGGTCCCGGGGGGGAATCCTCGGGACGCTCCTCGGGCGCCGCCGGGGGCGGCGCGAGGGGGGCCGGGGGCTCGGCGTCCGTCTTCGGTGGCGGGTCCGCGACGGGGGGATGCGGGGACTCGGCCCGGACAAACTTGCCGGGTCCGACCCGAATCCAGGTCACGTCGGCCGGTTCGACCGCCGCCGCCCGCCGCCCTCCGCCTCTTGCCGCGCCGGGTCTTCGCCGCGACGGGCTCGGGCACCCGGGGCCTGATCGTCCGGAGGCGCGACCGCCGGGCCCTCGTCGTCCGAGGCCCGAGGTCGGCTGGCGACCTCGGCCCCGTCGGCGACGGGCCCGGCGATCGGCCCCGGCCCCGATCCCGTCCCCTCGCGGACGGCCGCGAGGTCGCGGCGTCCCGTCGGGAACAGGATCAAGGACATCAGGACCAGGTAGGGCGGGACCAGCCAGGCCGAGACCGAGGAGGCGACGGCCAGGCTGGTCAGCGCCATCAGGGCGGCCAGCGCCAGGGTCCAGGCCCACGAGCGGGCGCGGGCCTGGGGGCGCGGGTCGCGAGATGGCGAGGGGTTGGGGGTTGTGGAGGGGTCGTCGTGCCGCACGCGGAACCACTCCGGACGGACCGGGCCACCAAAGGGGTCGGGGTCGGCGTCGCCGCCGGACCTCCCTCCGAGGTTTATCGGAAGGTCCGCGGGGGGTCCTTGGCGATTTTCGAGCCCGGCCGAGGCCCGCCCGCTCAGGGGCGACGGACCCTTTCCAGGAGCCGCTCGGCCCCCTGGTCGCGGAGCGCGCGGGCGACCCTCCGGCCGAGGTCGTCAGGGTCGTCCGGCGGGCCGATCAGGGACGCGAACACCCGCTCGCGCCCCTCGGGGTCGAACACGGCGGCGTCGAGGGCCAGCCCCTCGTCGGTGTCGCGGCCCCACGCGGCCATCGGGATCATGCAGCCCCCTTCCAGTTCGGCCAGGGCCCGCCGCTCGGCGAGCACGGCGCGGCGGGTGGGGGGGTCGTCCAGGGGGGCGAGCAGCGCCCGCGTCTCGGCATCGTCCTCGCGGCACTCGATCCCCAGCGCCCCCTGGCCGACGGCGGGCAGGAACCGGGGCGGGCCGAGCCTCTCCGTCACGTGCCCGTCGAGGCCGAGCCGTCGCAAACCCGCCTCGGCCAGGACCACGGCGTCGAGACCGCCCTGGAGCGCCTGGTTCAGGCGGGTCTCGACGTTGCCCCGCACGTCCACGACCCGCAGGGCGGGCCTCGCGTGGAGCAGTTGGGCCCGCCGTCGGAGAGACCCGGTGCCGACCGTGGCCCCGTCGGGCAGGGCGTCGAGGGTACGATGGATCGGGGCGATCAGGGCGTCGGCCGCGTCCTCGCGGGCCGGCACGGCGCCCAGCACCAGGCCGTCGGGGCCCTCCGTCGGCAGGTCCTTCAGGCTGTGGACGGCCAGCTCCACCGACGAGTCGAGCAGGGCGCGCTGGATCTCCTTGGTGAACAGGCCGGTGCCGCCGATCGCGGCCAGGGGCGAGTTGCGGTCGCGGTCCCCTTGCGTCTTGATCTCGACGAGCTCGACCTCCAGCCCGGGGTGGAGCGCGCGGAGCCGGTCGGCGACCCAGCCCGCCTGCCAGCGGGCCAGGTGGCTCCCCCGGGTCCCGATCCGGATCGCTCGGCGAGGCATCAGGACTTCCCCTCGGCCCGGGCGATCACCACGGCGACGACCCTCGTGGCGCCGGCCCTCTTCAGCGCCCGGGCGGCCGCGCCGCAGGTGGCGCCGGTGGTCAGGATGTCGTCGACCAGGAGCACGGTCCGGCCCGCGACGGCCGCCGTCCTGCGGGCGGCGAAGGCCTGTCGCATCACGCGGGCCCGCTCGGATCGCCCGGCCCGCGCCAGGGAGGGCGTCGCCACGACCCTCCGCAGCGCGTGGACCTTCCGCAGCCCGAGCCTCCGCGACAGCCCCCGCGCCAGCTCGTCGGCCTGGTTGTAGCCCCTCTCCCACTGCCTCCACCAGTGGAGGGGGACCGGCACGACCCGAGGGTCGCCGGCCTCGCGACCGACCTCGGGCCGCGCCTCGACCAGCAGCTCGGCGAGCCAGGGGGCGAGCCAGGCGTTCGTCTCGCGCTTCAGCCGCAGGCAGAGGTCGCGGATCGGCCCCTGGTACGGCCCCAGCGCGATCGCCGCGTCGAACCCGAGCGACCGCCCCCGGCACTCGGAGCAACCCCCGCGCCGGTCCGCCCACGGGCCCAGAGGCATCGCGCACCGCGCGCACGACGGCCCCGAGGCCTCCAGCAGCTCCCGGCGGCAGCCGTCGCAGAACGGCGAGCACTGCGCCTCACCGTCGCAGATCGGGCACTGCCACGGGAAGACCAGCGCCTCCATCGCCTCGCGGCAGGAGGACCAGCAGCGATGCAGCCAGCGCGGGTCGAACACCACTCTCCTCGGTCCGGTCGGCCGGCGACGGGTTCAGGTCCCCCTCTGCCCGGTCTTCAAGTACGGTTCGAGCCGCTCCCGCAGGTGGGTGCGGGCCCTCGCCAGGAGCGACTTGACGGCCGCCTCCGACCGCCCCATGACCTCGGCGATCTCGGCGTAGCTCATGTCCTCGAATTTGTTCAGGAGCACGGCCATCTTCTGGTCCTCGCCCAGGACGTCGAGCGCCTCGCGGATCACCTCCGACAGCTCGACCTGCCGCATCTGCGCCGAGGGGGTCCCCTCCCGCGCCGGGACGCGCTCCTGGAGCGGCCGCGACTCGCCCGAGGCCGACGCGCCGTCGCCCCCGGCGGCCATCGCCGGGCCACGCCCCTTGCCGCGGAGGTGGTTCAGCGCCAGGTTATTGGCGATCGTGAACAGCCAGGTCGAGAACTTGGCGCGGGGGCGGTAGCCCTTCCGCGCCCGGTAGATCCGCAGGAAGACCTCTTGTGTGAGATCCTCCGCCTCCTCGACCCGCCCGACCAGGTGGACCATCACCCCGACCAGGCGGTGCTGGTAGCGCTCGACCAGCACCTCGAAGGCCCCCTGCACGTCGTCGCGGACCTGGAGCATGAGCCGGACGTCGGGGTCTCGGGCTTCGAGCTGCTCCTCCAGCGCCTCACTGGTCACGACGGCATCCCTCCGATCGGTCGGCGGCATTTCCGACGTCCCCCGAAAATCCGCTCCCGCGGGGCGGAATCGCAGGACAACCGCCCCCGCTCCCTCGATCTTATCTTACAGGGGGAGCGATCGTCGCCGGGCCCGACCGTCAGCCGGGCACCGCGGTGCTCGGCGACGACGACGTCGGACGGTCCTCCAGGCGGCGCCGGAGCTGGCCGCAGGCCGCGTCGATCTCGCGCCCCTTCGTCTTGCGGACGCTCACGCTGATCCCTCGCGACCGGAGGACCCCCACGAACCGACGGACGGCCGCGGGGGAGGGCCTCTCGAACGGCAGGCCCGCCACCGGATTGTACGGGATCAGGTTGACGTGCGCCTTCCTCGCCTCCAGCAACCCGGCCAGGGCGGCCGCATCCTCGACCCGATCGTTGACCCCACGCAACAGGACGTACTCGAAAGTAACCTGCCGGCCGCTCCTCCGGAAGTAGTCGTCGGCCGCCGCGAGCACCGCATCCAGGCCCACCCGGGCGTTGATCGGCACCAGCTCGTCCCGCAGGGTCTCGGTCGGCGCGTGCAGCGAGACGGCCAGGTGATACTGCCGATCCTCGGCCGCCAGCCTCCGCATCTTCTCCGGCAGGCCGACCGTCGAGATCGTCACCCGCCTCTGGCCCAGCCCGAGCCCCTCCGGCGAGCAGATCCGGTCGAGCGCCGGCAGCAGGTTGTCGAGGTTCGCCAGGCTCTCGCCCATCCCCATGACGACCAGGTTGGTCAGCCTCTCGCCGGCCGGCAGGAGGTTGCGGAGCCGAACCACCTGCTCGACGATCTCGCCGCGAGACAGGTTCCGCTCGACCCCCTTCAGGCCGCTGGCGCAGAAGACGCACCCCATCCCGCAGCCGACCTGCGTGCTGATGCAGACGGTCCGCCGATCGGCCTCCGCCATCAGGACGCACTCGACCCGACGCCCGTCGGCGCAGCCCAGCAGGAGCTTGTCCGTGCCGTCGGGCGATACGTGATGATAGATCACCTGCGTCCCGAAGACGACCCACTCGGCGTCGAGCCGCTCGCGCAAGGCTTTCGGCAGGTCCGACATCCGCTCGAACCGCTCGGCGCGGTGCTCGAAGGCCCAGCGCAGCACCTGCCGCGCGCGGTATCCCGGATGGCCTCGCTCCACCATCCAGGCCCGGAGTTCCTCGGAGGACGCTTCGAACAGGGGCCGTTTCATCGATGCCGATCGCCAGGGGAGCCTCGACCGAGGGACCGCCACGATCAGTCTAGCAGATCCGACGGACGAAGACGAGGCGCAGCGAATCGCCCCGGGCCCTCGTCAGAGGGCCCGGGGCGATTGGGTAAGATCCCGGCGATGACCGACTTTCGCGCCTTGGGCACTATCATGGGCCCGGCGGGCTTAACGGCCGTGTTCGGGATGGGAACGGGTGTGGCCCCGCCGGTGTGGTCGCCGGGAAGGCGGCCGCGCGGCGGTCACGCCGCGCGGCCGCGTCGATCGGGCGGTGATCACGCGCGGGACGACCCTCGGCACGGGTCTTCGGATCGCGGCACCGGGGTCCGGCTCGCCGCGGCGCGGCCCCGTGCGGGGGGGTCGTGGCCGGCAGGCCCGTCCGGTGCGGTGTCGTGTCGTCCGCCCGGATCGCGGGCCGCCCCCCGGGCTGGGGGCGGCGTCGCGATCGGGGTGGTCAAGCCGTCGGCTGTTGGGACCGGTCCGCTGCGGCGGTCGCCCGCCGTGCACTCCCGGCCCATCGACCTGGTCGTCTTCCAGGAGCCTTCAGGGCTCGCGCCCTCGGAAACCTCGTCTTGGAGGGGGCTTCGCGCTTAGATGCCTTCAGCGCTTATCCGGTCCCGACCTGGCTACCCGGCGGTGCCCCGAGCGGGACAGCCGGCACACCAGAGGTCGGTCCTCCCCAATCCTCTCGTACTAGGGGAGGCGCTCCGCAAGTTTCCTCCGCCCACGGCAGATAGGGACCGACCTGTCTCACGACGGTCTGAACCCAGCTCGCGTACCGCTTTCATTGGCGAACAGCCAAACCCTTGGGACCTTCTCCAGCCCCAGGATGCGATGAGCCGACATCGAGGTGCCAAACCTCCCCGCCGCTAGGGACGCTCGGGGGAGATCAGCCTGTTATCCCCGGAGTACCTTTTATCCGTTGAGCGACGGCCTTCCCATCCAGCACCGCCGGATCACTAACGCCGACTTTCGTCCCTGCTCGACCGGTGGGTCTCGCAGTCAGGCGCCCTTGTACGTTTGCGCTCCTGTTGCCCGATTGCCGACCGGGCCGAGGGCACCGTTGCACTCCTCCGTTACGCTTTGGGAGGAGACCGCCCCAGTCAAACTGCCCGATGAGCACGGTCCCGGCCCGGGCTACGGACCGGTGAGGACCAGCGCCAGTCCAGGGTGGTCTTTCACTTTGCGGCTCGCCGACGGCTGGCGCCGCCGGGTCGCTGCCTCCCACCTAGGCTACACAGGAATGCCGCTGGGCCAGTGCCAACCTGCAGTAAAGGTTCACGGGGTCTTTCCGTCTGACCGCGGGTACGTGGCATCTTCACCACGGCTACAGTTTCACCGGGTCCCTCGTGGAGACAGCGCTCCAGTCGTTACGCCATTCATGCAGGTCGGAACTTACCCGACAAGGAACTTCGCTACCTTAGGACCGTCATAGTTACGGCCGCCGTTTATCGGGGCTTCGGTCGCCAGCTGCCCTTGCGGTCACCGGCTCCCTTAACCTACCGACACCGAGCAGGCGTCAGACCCTATACGTCCTCTTGCGAGTTGGCAGGGTCCTGTGTTTTTGATAAACAGTCGCTAGAGCCGATTCACTGCGGCTCCCTCCCCTGGCGGGGGAGAGCACCCCTTGTACCGAGGGTACGGGGTCATTTTGCCGAGTTCCTTCACGAGGGTTCTCCCGAACGCCTTCGGATGCTCGCCTGGCACACCTGTGTCGGATTGCGGTACGGGCCGGCGTGTCGTCCGTGCGGGGCTTTTCGCGGCCGGGGTGTCGACGGACTTCCGGATCGGATGCCGTCGCCCTTGCGGGACGGGGGTGTCTAGCGCCCCGATCCGTCTCGCCTCGGCGTCCTCCGCACTTCACCCTTCACGCCGGGTCGCGGAATATTAACCGCGTGCCCATCGGCTACGCCCTTGGGCCTCGCCTTAGGTCCCGACTGACCCTGGGCGGATTGACCTTCCCCAGGAAACCTGGTGCTTTCGGCGGACGGGCTTCCCACCCGTCTTGTCGTTACTCGTTCCGGCATTCGCACTCGACGGCGCTCCACCGGTCCTCGCGGTCCGGCTTCGCGGCGGCCGTCGACGCTCTCCTACCATCGCGGTAGGCAGTAGGCGGTACGCAGGAGGCCGTGAAGAGGGATCGGATTCGGATCGAACCGGATTCGTCTTCAACTGCCCACTGCCTACCGCCTACCGCCTACCGAATCCGCGACTGCGGCGCGACGCTTGAGTCCCCGTCATTTTCGGCGCGGGATGGCTCGACCGGTAAGCTGTTACGCACTTTTGAAATGGTGGCTGCTTCTGAGCCAACATCCCGGCTGTCACGGCGATCCCACTTCCTTTGCCACTGAGCGTCGTCTTGGGGGCCTTGGTCGGCGGTCTGGGTTCTTTCCCTCTCGAGCGTGAAGCTTCTCCCCCACGCTCTGACTCCCGGGGTCCGCCGCGCGGTATTCGGAGTTGGGTTTCGGCGGGTAGCCGGGGAGGCCCCCGGCCGAATTCCGTCGCTCTACCCCCGCGCGGTAAAAATCCCGAGGCTGGCCCTAAAGCCATTTCGGAGAGAACGAGCTATCTCCGGGTTTGATAAGACTTTGACTCCTCCCCACGGGTCCTCCCCCAGTTTTTCAACACTGGTGGGTTCGGTCCTCCACGGCCGGTTAGGGCCGCTTCAACCTGCCCATGGGTAGTTCACCCGGTTTCGCGTCTACTGCGCCCGACTGCGGCGCCCACTTCGGACTCGCTTTCGCTGCGGCTCCGCCCCTGAGGGGCTTAACCTGGGGCCGGGCACGGTAACTCGCCGGATCATTATGCAAAAGGCACGCGGTCAGGCCGGCCCGAAGGCCAGTGCCCTCCCACCGCTCGTAGGCACGGGGTTTCAGGTTCAGTATCCTCCCCTGGTCGGGGTTCTTCCCACCGTTCGGTCGCCCTACTGGGTTCGCTATCGGTCGTCATCGCGTACTTAGCCTTGCGGGATGGTCCCCGCCGATTCAGGCCGGGTTTCACGTGCCCGACCCTACTCGGGTACCGGCTAGGGGCATCTCGGCTTGGCCTACGGGGCTCTCACCCGCTGTGGCGCCGTGTTCCAAACGGCTTCGGCTCGCCTCGACGCGCCCACGACGCCGGCCCCACGACCCCGGGGGGTGTCCCCCCCGGTTTGGGCTGGTCCCCGTTCGCTCGCCGCTACTGAGGGAGTCGCGGTTGCTTTCCTCTCCTCCGGGTACTGAGATGTTTCAGTTCCCCGGGTCTGCTCGGGCATCCCGGGATCGACGCTCGTCGGGCAGCTCCCCCGGGCTTATCGCAGCCTTCCACGCCCGAATTGCCGATGACGCCTAGGCATCCCCCCCGTGCCCTTGGGGGCTTGACCACGCCGATCGCGACGCCGCACGGCGGCGGACGCGACGATCGGGCGGCACGCCCCGAACAAGCCTGCCGCGGCCGGGGGGCGTCTCGCGACGCTCCCGGCCGCCGTGGGGTCACGATTGTCCCCACTCTCGGTGCGGGCG
Source organism: uncultured Planctomycetaceae bacterium (assembly GCA_963708145.1). Lineage (GTDB taxonomy): Bacteria > Planctomycetota > Planctomycetia > Isosphaerales > Isosphaeraceae. The sequence continues at coordinate 4,623,197 of OY970189.1, forward strand.
GGCCGGCGCCTCGCGGCGTGCGGCCCGCGCGTCTGGCTATCCGTAAGGGTCCACGTTCGTGGAGAGTCGGATCGTTGCCACGATCCACTACCTATGCTTCGGTTGTCTTGGTTGCGTGACCAACCGCCGGATTGTCAGAGAGCAACCGGGCGGGCGCGGCGAGGGCGCCGCGATGGTCCTGGGACCATCCCGGCCTCATCGCTCGATCCGCCCGCACTGGCCGCCGGCCAGGGGGCGAGGCCGCTCGAAGTCGGCCCCGCCCCGCGCCCGGCGGGTCGGTTCGGGTCGGGCGATCCGCACCGCGGCCCGCCGCGCGGGCGGCGGGCCGGGATGCCGGATCGTCGGTCGGTCGTGATCGGGCCGGGTGCGGGCCCTCGCGGGGGGGCGGCGTGCGGCGCGTCGGACAGGGGGTGCGGTGCCGATGCGGCCTCGCGCGGGGACGGGGGTGGGTACCCCCGGGGACCCCCGGCGGGCCGATCCGATCATCCTTAGAAAGGAGGTGATCCAACCGCAGGTTCCCCTACGGTTACCTTGTTACGACTTAGTCCCCATCACGGGTCTCATCTTCGGCGCCTGCCGGTGAAGGCTCCGGCGACTTCGGATGCCCCCCGCTTTGGTGGCTTGACGGGCGGTGTGTACAAGGCTCAGGAACACATTCACCGCGGCGTGCTGATCCGCGATTACTAGCGATTCCGGCTTCACGCGGGCGGGTTGCAGCCCGCGATCCGAACTGGGGGGCGGTTTCGGCGATTGGCGCGGCCTCGCGGCCTGGCGTCGCTCTGTCCGCCCCATTGTAGCACGTGTGCAGCCCCGGGCATGAGGGCCATGAGGACTTGACGTCGTCCCCGCCTTCCTCCGGCTTGACGCCGGCGGTCTGGCCAGAGTCCCCGCCATGACGCGCTGGCAACTGGCCACAGGGGTTTCGCTCGTTACGGGACTTAACCCAACATCTCACGACACGAGCTGACGACAGCCATGCAGCACCTGTGCACGCTCCGTTTTGAGGGGTCGTCGGCGTTTCCGCCTCCTACCACGTGCATGTCAAGCCCGGGATAAGGTTCTGCGCGTAGCCTCGAATTAAGCCACATGCTCCACCGCTTGTGTGAGCCCCCGTCAATTCCTTTGAGTTTCAGCCTTGCGACCATACTCCCCAGGCGGGGCACTTCACGGTTTCCCTGCGGCAGGGAGCCCATCGGCGAGCCCCCTACCCAGTGCCCATCGTTTACGGCCAGGACTACCGGGGTATCTAATCCCGTTCGCTCCCCTGGCTTTCGCGCCTCAGCGTCAGGCGGCGTCCAGGACCTCGCTTTCGCCACGGGCGTTCCTCCCGATCTCAACGCATTTCACCGCTCCACCGGGAGTTCCAGGTCCCCCTACGCCCCTCCAGGCCGGTCGTCTCGGCGCCCCTTCCCCGGTTGAGCCGGGGGATTTCAGCGGCCGACGGGCCGGCCCGCCTGCGCGCGCTTTAAGCCCAGTGATTCCGAATAACGTTCGCACGGTTCGTCTTACCGCGGCTGCTGGCACGAACTTAGCCCGTGCTTCCTCCAGGGATCGGTCAAGGGCGCGAGTGCGCCCCTTCCTCCCCCTCGACAGGAGTTTACAACCCGAGGGCCTTCGTCCTCCACGCGGCGTCGCTCGGTCAGGCTTGCGCCCATTGCCGAAGATTCTCGACTGCAGCCTCCCGTAGGAGTCTGGGCAGTGTCTCAGTCCCAGTGTGCCGGGCCGCGCTCGCACGCCCGGTAGGCATCGCCGGCTTGGTGGGCCGTTACCCCGCCAACGACCTAATACCACGACGGCCCGTCCCACGGCGCCGGAGCTTTGGCGGCGCGCCGATGCCGGCGCGCCGCGTCGCCGGGGATTACCCGCGGTTTCCCGCGGCTATACCCGGCCGTGGGGTGGGTTGCCGTCGCCTTACTCACCCTTGCGCCACTGGCCCGACCCGGAGGCCGGGCCCGTGCGACTTGCATGCCTAATCCACGCCGCCAACGTTCATTCTGAGCCAGGATCAAACCCTTCGAAAATGGCCCGAGGGTTCCGGACCTCCCGGAGGAGGCCATCCCCATCGGTCCTCTTCCCTTGGGGTCGAGGAATACTGACTGGTCGCACCGGGGCCGAATCGGCTCGGCCCCGCTGCCGGTCGATGGGTTGCCGCCCCCGCCGCGCGAATGCCTCGACCGAGACATCCGGCGGCCCCGACGGCCCCACGCCGGCCCCCCGCGGGGGTCCACACCTCATCCACGATCACGATCGACCGGATTGTCAAAGAGAGAGCGCCCACCGACGCCGCCGGCCGGGGCGACTCCACCCCGGTGGGGGTGAGGTCACGCCGGCCGATCGCACATCATAGGATACGCCGTCGGCCGCGGCACGGTTCGGTTATCCTTCCCCGGGCCTGCCGGCCGGTCGCCGTCGCGCCGTTGCACGCGCGGCAAGAGTTATCATACCGCCACCCGGGCCGAGGTCAACAACCCGCCGGGAAAATCCGTCGCGAGGACCGCGCCGGCCGCACGGGACTCCTACGCCGGGGGATGCTCGCGGGGCTTGCCCTCGATGCCATAGAATGGCCGACCCGGGGTCCGGGAATTGTGGGGGAACTGGCCATGTCGACGATCCTCGATGAAATCGTCACGACGAAACGGCGCGAGGTGGCGGCGGCGAAGCTGCGGATGCCTCTGGAGGAGATGGAGGACCAGGCGGCGATGGCCCCCCCGGTGCGCGACTTCCGGGCCGCGCTGGCCGGTCCGGGGCCGATCCAGACTCATCGCCGAGGTCAAGAAGGCGAGCCCGTCGGCCCAGGTGATCCGGGCCGACTTCGACCCGATCGCGATCGCGAGGACCGTACCAGGCCCATGGCGCGGCCTGCCTCAGCGTGCTGACCGATGCCCCCTACTTCCAGGGGCACCTCTCCTACCTGGCCCGGATCAGGGCCTCGGTGGCGATCCCCTTGCTCCGCAAGGACTTCATCATCGACGAGTACCAGGTGATCGAGGCCCGCCTGGCGGGGGCCGACGCGATCCTGCTGATCGCCGAGATCCTGGACGATGAGGCCCTGGCGCGGCTCCATGCCCGGGCGAGGGGGCTGGGTATGGCGGCGCTGGTCGAGTTCCACGACGAGGACAACCTGCCGAGGGTCCTGGCCTCCGGGGCCAACCTGGTCGGGATCAACAACCGCGACCTCCGCCGGTTCGTCACCGACCTGGGGCGGACGCTGCGGCTCCGCGACCGCGTGCCGGCGGACGTGGTCCTGGTCAGCGAGAGCGGCATCCGCGCCCGGGCCGACGTCGAGCGGTTGGAGGCGGCCGGCGTCTCGGCGGTCCTGGTCGGCGAGTCCCTGATGCGCGCCGACGACATCGGCCAGGCCGTCGACGAGTTGCTCGGGCTCGCGCCGGAGCCGTCGCCCGGGGGCTGATCCCGCCGTGCCGGCGATCTAGAGTGTCATGTCCACGGGGTCGGCCGCCTTGGTGCGAGGGCCGCGGTGCGGGCGGGCGGATCGGGTTTGACGCGAAGCCGCCCTGCGCCTGGCCTTGCCGACGAGCATCAGGTTCCTCGCGTAGACGACCAGGCCCATCGCCTGGCCGACGATGATGACCGGGTCGCGGCGGTAGGACGCATAGGACAGCAGGGTCAGGCCGCCGAGCAGGCTCAGCCACCAGAAGGCGACGGGGACCACGGAGTCGCGCTTCCGCTCCGAGGCGACCCATTGCACCAGGAATCGCGCGGTGAAGATGAGCTGGCCGGCGAACCCGACCGCCAGCCAGAACGCCGCGTGCGAGATCGTCATTCGATCAGGACTCCGAGCCGACGCCCTGCCGGACCCGGCCCGGGGCGGTCGCGAGGGAGGGGGGGGGGTCCGGGACCACCCGGTAGAGGACGGGACGGCGCAGCAGCCAGGCCACGCCGAAGAGGTCGACCACCACCCGGAGCGATCGGTTCCACAGGTTGTAGTGTGAGCGACCGTGAGGACGGGGGCGGTGGGTCACCGGCACCTCGATGACGCGGCACCCCTCGCGGATCAGCAGGGGGCCCAGGAAGCGGTGCGACCCGCGGAACATGGGGAGGCGCAACGCCATCTCGCGCGAGACGATGCGGACCGAGCAGCCGGTGTCGCGGATCGCCTGGCCGAGCACCGCGTTGCGGACCCGGTTGGCCCATCGACTGATGACCCGCTTCGACCAGACGTCCTCGCGCTTGGTCCGCCAGCCGAGCGCCGCGTCGTGGCCGGGCAGGGCGTCCCAGAGGGGGATCAGGTCGGCCGGGTCGTTCTGGAGATCGGCATCGAGGGTCGCCACCCAGTCGCCCCGGGCCGCCCGGAACCCCGCCGCGGTCGCGGCCGACTGCCCCACGTTGGCCGCCAGGGTGATCGGACGGAGCTCGGGGTAGTCGGCGCCCAGACGCCGCAGGACATCGGGCGTCTCATCGGTCGACCCGTCGTCCACAATGAGGATCTCGAAGCCGTCCAGGTGGTGGCCGTCAGCCCTCCGGACGCGGAGGGGCCTCAGTGCCCGGGCGATCTCGTCGACCAACTGCGGGAGGCTCGCCGCCTCGTCCTTGGCCGGGACGACGACCGACAGGAGCCGGCCCGTGCCCGAGTCGGGGTATTTCGACGGGGGTTCGATCCTCGGCCGGCCGATCGGCCCGGTCCGGTGGGACGGGTCTTGCCGCATGGACGACATGTCCTGGAGCCTCCTTGCCGACCGCCGAGACGGTCGCCGGACCATCCTGGTCCCGTTTCGCACCGCATTGTCCAAACAACGCCCGGGCGCCTATCCCAAACGGAAGGTGAGCGGCAGGCCCCCGGCCGGGATCGTCCTGGACAAACGCGGGACCCGGCGGTAGCCTGACCTCCCTATTCCATCGGCGGCCCCGCGCCGAAGCTTCAGGATGGACCGCTCGGGAAGGATGCCCCGGCCATGACCATCGCCACGACGGAACCCGCGGCGATCGCCCCGATCGCGACCCGGCTCCTCAAGCCAAATCCCTATAGTCTCGAAATTTACGGCGACCCATCCGCCGAGATCGATGACCTCATCGAGAGCATCCGCGGCGCCGGAATCCTGGTCCCGCTGGTGGTCGTGCCCGAAGCGGACTCCTGGGAGGTCATCTCCGGCCACCGGAGGCTCGCCTGTGCCCTGGCGCTGGGCCTGCCGGATGTGCCTTGTGAGGTCCGCGAAATCGGGTCTCGGGCAGCACGGCGGAGAGCAATCCTCGAATATAACCGTCAACGACGCAAGACGTTCAGCCAATTGATGCGCGAGGCCGACGCCCTCGAGGAGTTGTACGGTGACGAGTCGCGGCGGAGGCGGCGTGCCAACCTCCGGCAGTTCCGCGACGAGGCGCCCGATCGTCGGTATTTCGACGATCGGGGCGGTCGCACCGACGCGGCCGTCGCCCGGGCCCTGGGCCTCGGTGGCAAGGATCTGTATCGCCAGGCCCGCGCGATCTGGAGGACGGCCCGCGGCGGCGATCCTCGGGCCCGCAGCGGGGTGGCCCAGATCGACGCCGGGACCAAGACCATCCATGCGGCCTACAAGGACCTCCGACGCCGCGACCGATTCGCGCGGGGTTCCGGCCGACCCCCTACGACGTCTGGTCGTTCAAGCACGACCGGGCCTTCGGCGTCCCCCACCCGGGCTCGATCCCGCCGGCCATCGTGGCGCACGCGCTCCACTACTTCACGACCGCCGGCGCCCTGGTCGTTGACCCGATGGCCGGCGGCGGGACGACGCTCGACGTCTGCGAGTCGATGGGACGTCGCTGCCTCGCGTATGATCTTCACCCTGTACGTCCCGACATCCGCCAGTTCGACGTAGAGCAGGATTTTCCGCCCGAAGCGAGCGGATGTCACCTGGTCTTCTGCGACCCTCCCTATCACACGATGCTCGCGCGGCGGTACGCCATCGAGGGCATCGCGACGGCCCCGCTGGCCGCATGGGTCGACTTCCTCGGCCAGCTCGCCCGGGGCGCCTTCGCCGCGCTCCGGCCCGGGGGGTTCATCGCCCTCCTGCTGGCCAACCAGACTGAGAAGGACCTGCCCGCCGGATACGGCTACCTCGACCACGCTTTCTATGGCTATCAGGCCCTCATTGCGGCCGGGTTCCTCCCGGAGCGGCGGATCAGTTGCCCGATGGATGGCGCAGTACCTGCCCCAGCACGTCCGGAGGGCGCGGGTCGAAGGGCGGATGCTGGGCCAGGTCCGCGACCTGCTCGTCATGCGGAAACCAGTGTAGGGATTTCCCTTAGGACAGGGACTCCCCGCACGCGAGCTCATAAACCTTGCTCCGCACGAAGGGGTTTGAAAGGGTGGGATTGCGGCGGACGATCGGCCCGGGCAGCAGCGCCAAGGCCTGACGGGTCAGGTCGCGCAGCTGGTCGGGGTGGAGGCTGTCGAGGACCATCTGGATTGCGGCCTCCTCCTCGGCCCTCCGCGACTCCTCCCGGATCTGGTCCCGACGGTCCGCGACCAATCGCATCCTCGACTCGAGCTCACGCCTCCGGGTTTCGAGCCGGTGGGCGACCTGGGGCAGGAGGTCGTAGCCGTCCTCGATCCCGGCGCGGATGTAGCCCGGGCCGTTCTGAAGTTTGCCCTGGCTCTGGAGATAGAGCGCATTCAAGAGGACCTTGGCGACGCTCTCCGGGTCCTTCTGCGACGCGAGGCGGCCGGCCAGGTGTCCGGGGATTCCCTGATCCGTCAACAATTCCTGCAGGTCCACAGCAACAAGCAGGCGTCCCTCGGCCGAGAGCCGGAACGGCGTTCCCGGGATCGGGATGCTGGCGGTGTCTTCTCTCGTTCCTGGTTCTCGTTTCGGCCCAGCCTCGGGGCCTTCGGGGCCGAGGAATTGGGCCAAGGCATCTAAAGGATCTGGGCCGGTCCGGAGGCGGACCTCTAAAGAATGTGGGACGGTACCGGGGGCCACCCCTGAAGATCCTGGGCCCGTGGCGGTCGAGTTTTCGAGGGGCTTGCCCTTCTTGGCCGGGGTGCGGTCGGGGGCCTGGCGGATGATCTTGTAGGCCGTCGATCGGCCCTTCGACTTGCTGGTGGCCAGCAGCCCCCGGCGGGCGAGATCCTCGATCGCCGCGAGCACGGTCTGGCGGCTCAGTCCGGCCTGGCGGGCGATCGTCCGGATGCTGGGGTACGCCCAGTCGGAGCCGAAGTCGGAGTAGAGCCCGATGACGAGATAGACTTTGATCGCCGAACCGCCGAGCTCCTTGAACGACTCGGACCGGAGCAGGTCGTGCTCGACGCGGAAGAAGTAGTGGGCCATGGCCGATCGGTCACCTTCCCTGGGGCCGATTTGCGGGCTTCCGATCCGGGGGGCTGCGCCGGGGCGGGGTCACGCGGACAGGCTGGCGGGCGGGTCGGGCACGTAGTAGGTCTTCACCTTGCCGCGCTCGTGCGTCGTCGAGACGACAAGCCCGAGGTCTTCGAGGCGCGCCAGGCCCTCGATGATCGTGGGGCACGACAGCCGCGTCCTCCTCATCAGCTGGTGAAGGCTGATCGTCACGCTCCGGTCGGGGACCCCGCCGCAGGCCTCGAGCATGACCAGGTAGACCTTGATCGCGTCGCCGCGAATCCGGGCGAGATACCCCCGGTCGAACAGGACGCTCCTCACCCAGTCGGTTTGGATGGACATGGCGACGGGCACGACGTCTCCCCTCCCTGGAACCCCCGACCGAGGACGGACCGAGGTCGCGAGACAAGCTTCCCTTCGGCCTCGATCGACCTCACGCATCGCGCGATCGGGCGCCGACCCGCCTCGAGACGAATCCCTAGATGATACTATCGGGCATTTCCGCCCCGATGATCCCAAAATCCGCGGCCTTGCTCTCCTTTCCCAGTGTGAAGCGGCGCCGAATTGCCGGGACAAGTTGATGAGCGGCCGAATCGGCGATCTCGCCGTCGGCGCCCATCGATTGCGACGCTCCGACCGTGACAATCGGACGAGGGCCGTTCGCTTCGTTTCGGGAAAGTGGGTCCTCGGGTCCGCATTAGTGCCCGGGATTTCCGACTCAAATAACTATAGGATATCGATTTAATTACGCAAAGTTGATCCCGATCATGCCGCGGAACAGGACCCCATTCCGGCCGAGATATCTGACAGAAAGTGACAATCGAAGGACATGGTTCAGGCGGTCCGCACCCGCGAGGTCGCCCCGGCCTTCGTCCGTCTGGCCTCGGGACGGCAAGGCCGTCCTCCTGGAGGTCTCGTGCTTTGATGTCGGTCGGGCTGTCATCTCGATCGGGTTGTCGCGGACGGGCAGGGCGCGCGGGGGATAGAGATAAAGCGGAATTTAGGTAAATTTAACCGTCGCGGTGCGGTGTTCGCGATAAGATCCACACAATCGCTCGCGACACCGCCCGACGGTGGCGATGGGTCGGCCTCCGCGAGGGCCCGGGGCTGACGCGGCTCTTACGCCGCGCGATCGGCTCGGAATGATCGCGAAGGAGTTGTTCATCGGGGACGGCGACCATGATGATCCACGAAGGGAGGACATGAGATGTTCACACGTCGCACGCTGCTCGGCCATTGCACACTCGCCTGGCTGCTGGGTTTGGCCGAACTCCCGGCGGTCCGAGCCGCCATGGCCGAACGGCGGTCGAAGCGCGACAAGGAAGAGGAAGACGACGACAGGAAGGCCAAGGCCAAGAAGCGCAAGGACGAGGACGAGGACGAGGACGAGGACGAGGAGGAGCACGAGCACAAGGCCAAGGCCAAGAAGCGCAAGGACGAGGACGAGGAGCACGAGCACAAGGCCAAGAAGCACAAGGGCAAGGACGAGGACGAGGAGGAGCACGAGCACAAGGCCAAGAAGCGCAAGAGCAAGAAGGGCGAGGACGAGGAGCACGAGCACAAGGCCAAGAAGCACAAGGGCAAGGACGAGGACGAGGACGAGGAGGAGCACGAGCACAAGGCCAAGAAGCGCAAGAGCAAGAAGGACGAGGATGAGGACGAGGAGGAGCACGAGCACAAGGCCAAGGCCAAGAAGCGCAAGGGCAAGGACGAGGACGAGGAGGAGCACGAGCACAAGGCCAAGGCCAAGAAGCGCAAGGGCGAGGACGAGGACGAGGAGCACGAGCACAAGGCCAAGAAGCGCAAGAGCAAGAAGGACGAGGATGAGGACGAGGAGGAGCACGAGCACAAGGCCAAGGCCAAGAAGCGCAAGGGCAAGGACGAAGACGAGGACGAGGATCGTCGGGGCGTGCAGGTGGAGCGATCTCCGTCCCGAAGCTGGGCGGACCGCGGGTTGCCGAGCGGGAGCGAAGGCCCGATTCGCCGGCGCGATCTCGCCGGGATCGTCTCACGCTCGGTGCTTGATCTGCTGAAATGAGTCGGGGCTGTCCCCGACCTTCGACCGATCGCGGTCGATTCATCCGGGCCTCGCGGGCGGGGACATGGTGCCCTCGCCCCGAGGCCCGCGGTCGGCGCAGAGGCCCGCCCCGCAGGTCGCGTTGCCCTCGGCCCCCGAATCGGTTAGTTTGCATCCTATGACAGGAGTCGGATGGCCGCGACGGGCGAGGCGATCATGCCGCTGGGGCCGGTGTTCACGTTCGAGTTGCGGGCGACCTCGCGGAGGGGCCGCTATCACGTGGCGCGGGTGGTCTACGGGCTGTTCCTGCTGTATACGCTGTGGGCGGAGTTCCGGTCGCAGGCGAGCTGGTTCACGAGCTGGGCTGGGCGGGCGGTCACGATCCACGACATGAGCGGGTTCGCGCAAGCGACGTTCCTGGCGTTCGCCTGGGCCCAGGGGCTGGCGCTGGTGGCCCTGGTCCCGGCGCTGGTGGCGGGGGTGATCGCCGAGGACGACCGCCGCAAGGTCCTGCGCGACCTGCTGGCGAGCGGCCTGTCGAGCCGCGCGATCGTGCTCGGCAAGCTGGGGGCGCGGCTGCTGCACGCCGGGGCGCTGGTGATGCTCGGGCTGCCGGTGGTCTGCCTGGTCGGGCTGTTCGGCGGGCTCGACCCGCTGGACGTCCTGTGCGTCTACGCGGGGACGGTCTCGATGACGCTCGCGGTCGCGGGGCTGTCGATGCTGGTCTCGGTGCTGGCGAGGGGTCCCCGGCAGGCGATCGCGGCGGCGTACGGGCTGGTTGCGGCCTGGCTGTTCGTGCCGCTGGTCCTCCGGCCGCTCGGGCACATCGACTGGCCGCTCGGGTGGGTCACGCCCGTCAACGAATGGGTGCTCATGGGCCACCCGTACCCCACGTGGGAGGAGATGACGCACCGTAGCCATCAAATCATATGGTCCTCCGTAACCAAGAGGCCCGCGGCCCTCGCGTCCTGGGGTGCCTGGGCCGATCGGGTCTTGCGGCCATTCGCCTGGATGGTCGGCCTCCAGTCGGCCTTCGGCCTGCTGTCGATCCTCCTGGCGATCGCCCTGCTCCGCCCGTTGAAGGGGGGGGCGGGGCGGAGGGCCCGCCGCCTGGCGATGCGCCGCGAGCCGGTCGCGCCGGCGAGGCCGGCCTGCGGCGACGACCCGATGATGTGGAAGGAGCGGTACACGGCGGCCGGCGGCGGCCTGTCGTGGCTGACGGGCCGGCCGGCGGTCCTGTTCCTGGGCACGTTGCTCGGCTGCTTCCTGTTCGACGCCGCCCGGCCCGCCTTCGTCGAGGTCGCCCGGAACGGCTTCGGCTCGCCGGTCGATCAGCAACGGCTCGAGCTGAACCGGGAGCTGCGCGGGTCGAGCACGTTCCTGTTCGTGCTCGGGATGCTCGCGGTCGCCAGCGCGGCGGCCGTCGGCATCACGGGCGAGCGCGAGCAGGACACCTGGACGAGCCTGACGGCCTCTTTGCTGACCGGCCCGGAGATCCTCCGCGCCAAGCTGTTCGGCGCCGTCTGGGGGCGCGGCGGCTGGTGCTGGCGATGCTCCTGATGTGGGCGGTCGGCCTGCTGGCCGGCGCGCTCCACCCGCTCGGCGTGGTCGCCGCGATGGCCGGGCTGGCCGTGTTCTCGTGGCTGGCGGCCGCGCTGGGGCTATTCATCTCGCTGCGGGCGAGGAACACGACGCGGGCCCTGGTCGCGACGATCGCCGTCCTGATACTCTGGAACGGCGACCTGGCCTGGATGACGCGCGCGCCGGGGGGCGGGGCCGCGCTCCTGGTCGGGATGCCGCCGTACCTGGAGTGGGCGTCGCTGGTCTCGTACCGCGACGCGCGGGCGATCGGGGCGGCGGGTCTGGTGCGGGCCGCCTCCGCCGGCCTGGTCGTCCTGGCGCTGTACGCCCTGGCGGCGATGGCGCTCACCCTGGGGGCGTCGCGGGCGTTCGATCGGCTCGTCGACCGGCCCCGGCAGGGCCGGTCGACGAAGGCCGGCCTGCCGCCACGGGGCGGAGCGTGATATGATCGGGGGGAGTCGATCCGATCCGCCGAATTGTCGGGAGGAGCCGGTATCATGCCGAGGAGTGAGGGGCGCCGTGAACGCGTCGCCCGCCAGATTGCGGGCCAAGTTGCGGACATAACCTTCGAATTGTCGCCCGAGATGTTCGAGACGCTCCAGCAACTCGCCATCGCGTCGGGCCAGCCGATCGAAGGGGTATTCGACAGGGCGATTGCCTTGTACAAGGCGTCGCTCGACGCTCTTCGCGAAGGTAAGCACGTCGGAGTCGCCGGGCGTCCGGAATCGCTGGAGACCGAGTTCGTCGGCCTGACACCCTCGGCGGCGCGATGAGCGAGCCGGCCAAGAAGTTCGACATCGGTGGCTTGCTGGCCGAGGGTTCAAAGGTCAAAAAGCTCGAAGTCGAGTCTCCTGAGGATCCTGCCGATAAGGATCTCCGGCTCAAAAAGGAGTTCTGGACGTTCGTTGTCAAAGACATGGCGGCCTATGCCGTCTCCTTCCTGTTCATCCTGCTCATCGGCCTCTACTGCCTCTACGTGGTCGCCCGCTACGGGGTTGCATCGACCGAGGCCAAGATTGTGCTGCCGCTGATCACCTCGCTCTTCGGCGGTGTCGTGGGGATGGTCGTCGGGAGGGCGACGAAGTAATCCCATGCCGAGCCGGTCAAGCCGATATCCGTCCGCTCGGGGAGGGTCGAAGGGCGTCCTGATCTCGGGACTGGTCATGGCGCTCGCCTCGGCGGGGTCGGTCGCGCTGAACGCCGACTTCCGCTCGCCGCCGCGGTACGACGGCGCGGCCTATGCCGTGCTCGGCCTGGCGCTGGAGACCGGCCGCGGCTACGTCGAGATCAACGACCCCGAGCCGGCGCCACACGCCCACTTCCCGCCGGGATACCCCGCCGCGCTGGCGATCCTGTGGCGCGTGACCGGCCCCTCGGTGGTCGCGGCGCACGCCCTGTCGGCCCTCTGCACCGCGGCGGCGACGCTGGCGGCCTGGTGGTGGTTCCGGGGGCTGTATCCGCCCCGGACCGCCCTGGTCCTGGGGCTCTCCGTGGCGACGAACTGGGCCTGGGGGCGGCTCGGCGGGTCGATCCAGTCGGAGCCGCTCTACCTGCTCCTGGGTCAACTGGCCGTGCTCGCCGCGACGTGGGCGGGGCGTCGCGGGGGGCGCAGGCCCGCGATCGTGCTGGGGGTCGCGCTGGCGTCCTGCACGCTGACCCGGCACGTCGGCGCCTGCCTGGCGGCGGCGGCGATCCTCGACCTGCTGTCTCGGCGGCGGCGGGCGAGTGCGGCCTGGGCCGGGACCGTCGCAGCGGCCCTCGTGCTCCCCTGGGTCGTCTGGATGGCCTCGGTCGGCCGGAGGACGCAGGCCGGCCTGCTGTCCCCCGAGGGGCTGGCCGGTCGGGTCGCGCGGCAGGCGCTGTTCTACGTCCAGAGGTTGCCCGACCAGTGGACCGGCCCGATCGTCGAGGTCGGCACCGTCTTCCGCCGCTCGGCCGCCGGGCTGGTGATGGTCAACGCCTGGGCCTTCGCGGCGACGGGGGTGCTGATCTGGGGATGGTCGCGGCTGATCCGGGCCCCTCGCCGTCGCCTGGCCGGGCTGGTGCCGCTCATGACGCTCCCCCTGCTGGTGGCCTGGCCGTTCACCGAGGCGGGAAGGTTCCTCGTCCCCCTCGTGCCGTTCATCCTGGCGGGGGCGGTCGAGGGGCTGTCGGCGGTCGAGGCGATGGGGAGATTGAGGCGCCCCCGGGCGTGGGCGTCGTGGGCGGTCCTGGCGATGTCGCTCCCCTACGCGGTCCATGCCATCGCCGCCGGTCGCGCCGAGGCGCAGAGGAGGTCCCACCGCGACTTCGACGCCGCCTGCGCCTGGCTCGCCCGCGAGGCCGACCGCCCCGGGCCGGTCCTGGTGGCCCGCTACCCCAGCGACGTGTTCTGGATGTCGGGCCGACGCGCGACGGCCCCCCCCTCGGACGACCCCGAGGCGATCGCGAGGGCCATCGACCGCCTCGGCGTGGCCTACGTGCTGGTCGAGGACGAGCGCTTCGCCCGCGCCCCCCCCAACCCCCTGAACCGCTTCGTGACGGGCCACCCCGAGCGGGTCCGCCGGGCCTGGTCCCGCGCCGGCGGCGCGGGGTCGATCGCCGTGTTCGCCGTCCGCCAGGGCCCTCGGGGCGACGGCGCGGCCGGGGCGTCGCGGTAAGGTCGCCCGCGGGGGCGTCTTGCGAGGACGGCGGCGGGCCCCGCTGGGATCAAGGGTTGCGCCGGCCCGACATGTTCAGGTCACACGGTCTCGGGGGGTTGTCCGGGGGTCTCGGCGGGTGTTAAATTGATATCCGATTGCGTCTCCTCCGCTCTCCCGCGGGGGGAGATCCGGAATCGAGCCCCGGGTTGCACCATGGTTGATCCCCAGGCGTCGCGGTTTTGGCGCGCGGCCCTCCAGAGCGGCCTGATCGACGCCGAGGGCCTGAACGCCTGCTGGGAGGCGATCTCGCCCCAGAAGAGGACGCCCGACCAGATCGACCGCCGCCTGGCGCGGCGGGCGGTCCAGGCGGGCCGGCTCACGCTCTGGCAGGCGCAGCAGCTCCTGGCGGGCCGGTCGACCGGGTTCAAGATCGACCGCTACGTCCTGCTCGAGATGATCGGGCAGGGGGGGATGGGCCGCGTCTACCTGGCCCGCGACTCGCGGCTCAACCGCCGGGTGGCGCTGAAGATCCTCACGCCCGAGCGGCTGAACAACCCCCGCGCCATCCAGCGGTTCCAGCGCGAGGCGCGGGTCGGGCGCAGCTCCAGCACGAGCACCTCGTGCGGGTCTACGACGAGGGCGAGTCGGGCGGCAAGTGCTACCTCGTGATGGAGTACATCGAGGGGCAGAACGATCGGCTCGATCATCGCCGAGAAGGGGCGGATCGACCCGGCCACCGCCGCCCGCCTGACGCGGCAGGTCGCGCTCGGGCTGGAGCATGCGCAGCAGAAGGGGCTGATCCACCGCGACGTCAACCCGTACAACATCCTGGTGACCCGCGAGGGGGCGGCCAAGCTGACCGACCTCGGGCTGGCGATCGACCTGGCCGACCAGGCGGCGGTCACCCGCGAGGGGGCCACCGTCGGCACGTTCGACTACGTCTCGCCCGAGCAGGCGCGGCACTCGCACTCGGTCGACACGCGGAGCGACATCTACTCGCTGGGCTGCTCGATCTATCACATGCTCACCGGCCAGGTGCCGTACCCCAGCCCGAGCCTGCCCGAGAAGCTCTTCGGCCACCAGGCGCTCGACCCCGAGCCGATCCGGACGCTGGTGCCGGAGGTCCCCGAGGGGCTGGTCGAGGTCGTCCGCAAGATGATGCGGAAGAAGCCCGACGATCGGTACGCGACCCCCCTGGAGGTGGCGCAGGCGCTGGAGCCGTTCACGGGCGAGTCGCCGTCGGCGTCGGGCGGGTACGACCTGACCGCGTCGGCGGCCGGCCCGGGCGCGTCGCGGCCGACCCAGACCGCGACGCGGGTCGCCGCCGCCCCCCGCACGCCCGAGCCGGCCGTCACCGAGATGTTCGCGCCGGTCCGCGACGGCACGCCGGCCGCCGCATCGCCGTCGGGGTCGGGGTCGGACTTCGGCCTGCTCCTCGACCTCGGCCCCCGCGCCCCGAGGCGCCGGCCCCCGTCACGCCGTCGGGGCCCGACGTCGACTTCGCGGCGCTGGCCGCGGACAAGCCCCGGCCCAAGGAGGACCTGTCGGGGCTGGGCCTGGGGCTCGACCTGGGGCCCCCGCCGTCCCCCTCCGGGGTCGTCCCGCGCATCGGGCCCGATCGGCCCTCCGGGCTGGCCTCGGCCGGGCTCGCGCGGCTTGATGAAGGCCGTCGCTGGCTCGGCGAGGGCCGTCGCTGGATCGGGGTCGGGGCCGCGGCGCTGCTGCTGATCGCCGCCGTCGCGGGCGTGCTCTCCAGCGGCGTGCTCGGGGGGTCGGACAGGCCCGCTCCGCCCCCCCCGCCGAAGGGGACGGATCGCCTCGCGAACCGGCCCCGGCCGGGCGACGAGCCGCCGCCGAAGCCGCCGAGGGCCGACGCCTCGAACAAGCCCGCCCCCGCCCCGAAGAAGGCCGCGACGGAGGGGGCCCCGACCCCCGTCGGCGCCGGGATCGCCGTCATGGCGGCCGACGGGAGCCTGCTGGCCAGGGAGCCCGACCTGAAGGGCGCGATGGAGCGCGCCATCGGGAGCAAGGGGCACGTCCTGCTCGACAACCGCACCCCCGTGAAGCTGTCGGGCCGCGACGCCGAGATCGCCGTCGGCGGGGGGCGCTCTACATCCGCGCCGCGGAGGGGACGCGGCCGGTCCTGGAGGTCGAGATCGCGGGCAAGGAGCCGTTCCTCGCGACCCGCACCGACACGCCGATCACCCTCGCGGGCGTGACGATCAGGGCCCGCTACTCCGGGAAGGCGAAGGAGGTCCCCCCCGTGATCAAGGCGGGCGCGACGGCCATGCTCGAGCGCTGCCACTTCTCGGCGACCGGCGCGACGAAGGGGTCGCGGGCGGTCGAGGTCGAGGGGGTCACGCTGGTCGCGACCGGCTGCTGGTTCGAGGGGTTCGACCGGGCGATCGACATCGCGGCCTTCGGCGGCTCGTCGGCGACGGTCCGCCAGTGCATGATGGTCCGCCCCGGGTCCGACGACCCGCCGACCAACTGGGCCATCCGGGTCCGGAGCATGCCGGGCCGGTTCGACAAGGCCGGGCGGAAGCTGCTCCTGGACCACTGCACGGCCCGAGGGTCGGGCCTGCTCGACCTGGTCGGCTTCTCGCCCGCGTCCCCCTACAAGGTCGAGCTCAAGCAATGCGCCGTCCTGACCGAGGCGATGCTCGCCTGGGAGGTCGCGAAGGGAGAGGCCTCGCCGACGGTCGACGCGCTGAAGCAGGCCCTGGAGTGGAAGGGCGTCGGCAACCAGTACGACGTCCACGACCCGTCGTGGGTGGTCCTCTCGCCGCAGGACAAGGCCGCGCTGCCCGGCGGCCCGACCGACCTGGACTCGTGGTCGAAGCTGGCCGACGAGGCCGAACCCGTCCCGACCCCGATCGTGTTCGAGGGCGCCTCCAGCAAGGCGCCCAAGCCCATCGATTTCACGATCGTCGACCAGCCGGCCGGCGTCAAGGTCGGGGCCGCCCCCAACCAGGTCGGGCCCGCGGCGAAGCGGAAGGCCGCCGGCAAGGGGGGGACCTCGAAGAAGGCCGGGGCCGCCCCCGGCAAGGTCGGACCCTCGGCGAAGGCCGCGACGCGCTGACGGCCTGTTCGACGACCCTCGCAAGAGCGACAACCTTATGATCGTTGCCGGGAGCCGCCTCGTCCTCTGATTCCGGCGATCAGGCCCGGACGCGGGCCGATTTCGGTTCGTTCGGCAGCGGCGCCGGCACGGCGGTCGGGAGCCGACGGTGACACTCGGGCGCGGCCAATTTCGCTTCGTTTCGGGAAACCCACGCGCACGGGGCTAGATCGCTCCGGGAAATGATTCCGTAAACCGTTTGATTATAACTCCTTGTATCGGAAATCATGGGCCTGCCCGCGACGCGGCGAAGGGACCCGCTCCCGCCCGGATGTCCAACAAAAAGTGACAATTCAATGGCACGGCCGGGGGGGGCCATCCGGCATCCGTCGGGTGCCTCGGGTCGTCTGCGAACCGTGCGCCCTCGCATGGGATACGCCACGGGTCAGGCCGGGTGCCTCGGCATCAGCGACCGGAGCGCCTGGTTCACGGCCTCGTCGGTCGGGAACGCGGCCCGGACGTCGGGGGCGAGCAGGGCGAGATTCGTGCCGGCGCGATAACGTTCCAGGTTCTTACCACGGACGCCCCCCTTGAGCATCGAGGCATCGTACTCGGGGCGGGGTTCGTCGTCATCCGACGCCATATCATCCTTCGTCTTCATAGAGCTTCCTCTCCTTGCGCGTCGCCGTTCGGGCGCCGATGATGCGGGTGCGGTCCTCGCGGTCGGTGTGCGAGACCACGAGCAAGCGTCCCGCATCCGAGTGGCCGAATGTCAGGAATCGCTCCTCATCCTCGGAGTGGTCGGGGTCATGATACGAGATGGCCAGCGGGTCGCCGAAGACGGTCGCCGCCTCAGGAAAGGAGACACCATGCTTGGCCGAGTTAGGGACGGCCTTCTCGGGGTCCCATTCGAATTCCATCGAGCGATCGTAGCGCGCGGCGACCGGCTCGGGCAAGGGTTTCAAGGCGCGGGGTACGTGGCCCGACGGCCTCACTCGGCGGCGAGGTGCGTCTCGATGGCGTCGCACGCGGCGGAGGCGCCGGGCTCGTCACGGACGCGGCGGCCGACCTCGGCCGCCCGGGTCGAGTAGGACGGGTCGTCGAGCAGGCGTCGCAGCGCCTCGGAGGCGGTCGCGGCGGAGTAGCGGTGGCGGGGGATGGTCCGGGCCACGCCGAGGCGGGCGACGCGGTGGGCGTTGTCGGGCTGGTCGTGGCCCCAGGGGACGACCAGCATCGGCCTCCCCGACCGGAGCGCCTGGCCCGTCGTGCCGACCCCGCCCTGGTGGACGATCGCCGCCGCGCGGGGGAAGAGCTCGGAGTACGGCGCGTACCCGAACGCGGCGACCCCCTCGGGCAAAGGGTCGCGGGGGCGGTTGCGGTCGGCGGCGAGCTCGCCGATGAGCAGGACCGCGCGGCGGCCGAGCCGTCGCGAGGCGGCCACGCTCTCCTCGTAGAACCGGCCCGCGTCCATCACCGCCGACGATCCCAGGGTGAAGACGATCGGCGGCTCCCCGGCGTCGAGGAACCGCGACAGATCGGGGTCGAGCCCGCGGCCGTCCTGGCGGTCGAAGAAGGCGAAGCCCGTCTGGACCGCCTGGGGGGGCCAGTCGGGCTGCGGCGCCCCGAGCACCTCCGAGAAGAGCGCCAGGACGCACGCGGGCGCGTCCATCCCGCCGAACAGGGGGTCAACCCCCGGCGGCAGGCCGAGCCCGCGCGGAGCGCCCGCACCGGCTCGGTCCAGCGGCGGAACGCCAGCCGCCCCAGGCCGAACGCCAGGCCCCAGAACGCCGGGCCGAGCCGGAGGAACAGCCGCAGCCAGGTCGCCTGCGGCGGCAAAGGCGGGTCGTACCGCGACAGCATCGAGATCGGCGCGAGCTGGGTCGAGACCCAGGGGATGCCGGTCATCTCGACCACCATCGGCCCGGTGAAGGTGAGCGGGTGCGTCACCAGCAGGTCGGCGCCCCGGGCCGCCTCGAAGGTATCCTCGAAGGCCGCGCACAGGTGGGGCACGACGATCTCCCGCACCACGAACGACGTGCCCGTCTTGCGGTCCATCGCCCGGCGGTAGAACTCCGGGTCGTCGAGGTGCCGCGAGAAGTCGGGCCGGACCGGGTGGAAGCCGATCCCCTGCGCCTCGATCGCCTCGCGGTGGTAGTTGCCGGTCGCGATGACCGCCCGGTGCCCCCTCGCCTGGAGCGCATGCGCGATCGCGATGTACGGGTGCAGGTCGCCGAGCGAGCCGAGCGTCGTCAGCACGACCCGGCGGCCCGTTCGCGATGGATCTGGCGCGGGGCCCGTCGCACCTTGCAGCGCCTGTTGCTTCATGGGTCGGGATGCCCGGCGGCGACAGGATCGGATGGGATCGATTCCTGGGGGATGGTCCAAACCCAGGGTCCACCCTCGATCTCACCCTTGATGATGATCTGATCGACCGTGCGGACAACGTGGAATTTCGGGTCTCGCTCCCACGGCTCGTCGGAGGGACGATGCGGTAGCAGGCGTGGAATGGCAACCTCGTCGAGTGAAGGACGATAGACAACGAGGTACTGTTGGAAGTGAGTCGGTTCGGGGGCGGGATTCCATCTTCCGTACTCCCACCACGCGGCCGGCATCGCTCGTGGACATGGGATGCCGGCCTCACAGATGGTCAAGAATGCCAAGAGCACATCGCCGGCCCTGACACCGGAGCCGGCGGCGGGCGAGCCGGGATACACGGCGGCGACCGAAAGGCTCGGACTTTCCCGAACCGATTGCTGGATCATCGGGTCGAGAACCGAGTTGGCGAAATCGACGGCTAGGCCGAGCGTCTGTTTGTGGGGATAGAGGGGTCCATTGGGACCTTCGAAGGGATGGCGAAGGCTACTATCGTAATGGTGCGGAACATCGCGAAAAAATGTTTTTAGAAATTTAATATCGCCGTTTTTGTAGATCCATTCCTCTTCGTAGTCATCTACCAGTCCTACGCCCTCGAAGTGGATGCTCTGACCGAAGTTGCCCTTGGGAGTCTCGAACACTGCGGTGACGAAGAATCGGTGATAGGCCATGTCCGGCCCGAAAATCGTGTCTAGCGAGACCAACCAGGAATGGACGCGATATTGCGGGTAGAGCCGAGCATGGTACTCGATCCGCTCCCGAGGGACGGGGGCACGGAGGAAGGCTGCCTTGAGTGCTTCTTCCTTCTCAGATTTCAGGTCGAAACTGTTCTTATAGAGGGTCGTACCCCGTTCGGGCATGCGGTCATAATCTGTAAGCTCATAGAAATTGAACCGTTCGTCGGAAAACTGCTCCGCCTCAGCGTGGAATTGATCTACCCTCTCGATCGGTAGCCGAGGGACAAATCCTTTCGGAACACCTTTCAATCGGTTTCTATGGGATCTGTGATTCGGATCGATGTAAATGCCGATCGCGATAACAACCACGACACTCAAGACCAGTAAGGTCAATCTCGGCCATACCCTGGACGCGATCATGACTCGGCCTCGTCTTTGCGGACCGACTTCGGGCCTCTCGACCTCTCGGGGCGATCCAGAGGGCCGTGCCATACGGGCCACCCAGCCTCAACCCGGCTGCGGCACGAACTGCCTGGCCCACGCCGCGTCCTCTGCCGAGAGCGGAGGATCGGGCGTGCCGTCATAGATAAAATGCTCGTATCCGGCCTCGTCATAGACCCGGTGGAGCACCTCCTGGAGATTGACCACGGCCCCCTCGTCGGGCGGGCGCAGGGGGATGGATATCGTCGGCAGGGGCATGCGCAGGCCGATCGGCCAGAACCCGGCCTCCGGACGCTCCTCGACCCGGCTGACCAGGACCGAGTAGGCGCACGAGGGCCGGGCGACCAGGGGCATCGCACGGCCGCCGCGCAACAGGTCGATCTCGACCAGGTGGGCCCGGCTCCCCAGCAACTCCCGACGCTTGGCCAGGTATTGATCGCGATCGGGGCCGGGCCGCTTGTTCGATGGGCTTAAGAGCTCGACGACGGTGACCAGATCCCGACCGCGGCGGTCGCGGATCTCCAGGAAGGGGACACGCTTGACGTCCTCGGCCAGCAACCGGACG
This sequence comes from uncultured Planctomycetaceae bacterium, assembly GCA_963708145.1. Taxonomy (GTDB): domain Bacteria; phylum Planctomycetota; class Planctomycetia; order Isosphaerales; family Isosphaeraceae. The sequence goes on from OY970189.1 coordinate 4,643,822, forward strand.
CGCACCGGGGCCTCGGCCACGCCGAGGGCGGGCGCGCCGGCCGGCGCGGCCTCCGGCCGGGCCACCGACAGATCGGCCCGGCCGACCAGGTGGCGCGGCTCCGGCGGCGCCTCGTGGACGTAGAGGTGCTCCTCAAGCATGACGATGTACTTCGGCACGACCTGCGGGACCAGCCGCGCCGAGAGCGCCGGTAGGAACCGCAGGTGGAAATCGTGCCAGAGCGCATCCTGCTCCAGATAAGGGTTCATGCCCGGGAAGGGTGACGGCATCGCGCGGATCTCCGATCCTGGTCTTCCGGGCTATGCTATCGGGCGGCACGGCCCAACCACCCACCGCTGGTTAGGTGATGTACTTGTCATAGTCGGCGTGGCTACCGATCCAAATCCACTGGATGCCCTCGGGGGCGTCGATGCCAAGGGCCCGATAGTGTTGGCCGACGCGCACCGACCAGAGTTCGTCGATCCGCTTCAGTTGGAGCGATGGGTGGCGGGGATTCGCTTCCAGCAGCGCGTAGCTCTTGTCGGCCAGCTCCCGGACCTCCTGCGGAAGCTCCCCGTACAGCGCCCAGAAGTGAGACGATGTGAAGTGCTTCAAAGCTCGCGAGCCTTGCCCTGGGCGAACTCCTCGCGCACCTCGTCGATGAGCTTTTTGAGCTTTCCGGCCTTGAGGTCGGAGGCGATTTGCTCGTCCCAGAGTTGATGATCGAGCTCGAGGAACCAATCCCGTAGCCTGGCCATGTCCTGGCGGGGCAGGTTCATGATACGGGCTTCAAGCTCTTCGATATCACTCATCGTACCCGTCCCCCGGTGGATGCTGCGAGCGGTTCTTCCTCTCCTCCCACGGTGAGGCGATGGCCCGCCCAATCGTCATCACGTCATGCCCGATCGCTCAGGATCGCCCCTCGTCGCCGAGCAGGTGCTGGCTCGATCGGAGGATGCGGTTGTGGCGGTTGCGGGTCGCGGTCGTGGCCTGGGCGGTGCGGGCCTTGAGGTCGGCGAGGTTGGCCTGGCAGAAGGGGCACTCGACCACGTCGAGGTGGAACTGGAGGTACGACGCCAGTTCGGGGTCGAGCGCGTCGAGCAGGAAGCTGCCGAGCTGCTGGCGGGTCGGGCAGGTCAGGCGGCTCCGCCTCCAGATCGCGCCGAGGGTGTGCAGGTTGGCGTCGCCGCGGTCGTGGCGGACGTCTTCGAGGCGGGCGCGGAGCTCGGCCGAGTCGCGCAGGGCCTTCTCGACGCGGGCCATCTCCTCGGCGGGGAGGGCGTCGGCCAGGTAGTCGCGCAGGGTCGATTCGTCGAACGTCGCGTCGGGCATGTGCGTCACCTCACGTCACCCCCCGCCCAGCTCGTCGAGGCTCAGCCCGGCGCGGCGGGCCATCTCCTTGAGGCGGCCGACCGCCTGGAACTTGTAGCTGGCCACCGCCTGCTCGGTCAGGCCGAGGTACCTGGCGACGTCCTTGTTGGCCCACCCCTTGACGATCAACAGCTCCAGGCAGCGGAGGCGGTCGTAGTCGCCGCGGGTGAGCCACTCGCGGACGAGCTGGCCCAGAGCGTCGCTGAGGAGCTTCTCCTCGGCCTTCTTGCGCTCGCCGCTGCGGGCGATGCTGGAGGCGGGGCGCCCGCCGCCGGGCACCTCGTCGAGGGGGCGGCCGTGGTCGTCCGAGCCGAACTGGTCGATCGGCCGGCGGCCCTGCTTGCGGAGGTGGTCGGTCAGCTTGTGCGCGGCGATCGAGAAGAGGTACGCCTCCATGTCGCGCTTCTCGTCGTAGTGCGGCAGGCTCGTCAGGAAGCCGATGAAGGTCTCCTGCACGACGTCCTCGCTGGCGCCGCGGTCGCGGAGCCGGCTGTCGACGAAGGCGAGCAGGCGCCCCTCGTACTTCTCGATCAACTGACGCCACGCCGAGGCGTCGCCGGCGCGGACCTGGCGGATCAGGAGGGCCTCGGCGTCGGTGATGGCCATCGGCTCGCATCGCTCCCGGAAGGGTCCGACCCCGGAACATCCTTCCATCGATTCTAAACGCGCCGACGGCCCCAAGAATAGGGGATGGGAGATCGGGGATGGGGGATGGCGGGCATGAACCATCCCCCATCCCCGATCTCCCATCCCCCATGAAGGTGCGGCCCTCAGAGCGCCTCGGGGGCGGTGCGGGCGCGGTCCGGGTCGGGCTTGGGCTCGGGCCAGTGGCTCAGGCGGTACGACCGGAAGGACCAGAGGCCGACCGGCGCCAGCGCCGTGAGCATGACCGCCCAGACGAGCTTGTCGTGGCGGCCCGGGAAGTCGTCGTCGCGCAGGCCCATCAGGAACAGGAACTCCTGCCGCCAGGTGTGGAACAACAGCCCCAGGATGATCAGGGCCGCGAGGATCACGAGGGAGCGTCCCTCCCTCGGGCCGGCCGCCAGCCCCGTGAACACCATCACGAGCAGGGCCACGGTGATGACGACGTGCCAGAGCTTGAACTGCAAGGCCCGCCCGGCGAAGTCGTCGCGACGGAGCGCCTTCGCGGCGGACGCGAACCACTCGGACGTGCCGAACAGCAGGACCGGGATGCCCACCACGACGGCGATCAAGATCAGGAGTTCCATCGGCATCACCCCTCTCGCTCGGTGCTCGCCCTCAAGTCTCAGCCGCGAGCCGTATTCATTGAGGTACTGTTAGACGCTCCAAGCACCCGGACGCGGCCGGGCCGCTCATCCCGGGCGGACGAGCAGCCCCGCGACCTTGCCGTCGGCGGCCAGGGTGAAGGTCACGACCAGCGCCGTCTCGCCGAGCATCGCGCGGTAGCGGAGGGTCCGCATGCCCCCCTCCGCCTTCGCGCCGAGCGGGGCGAACGCCTCGATCTCGCCGAGAGGGGCGAGCCTCCGGCCCAGTTCCGCGACCTTCTTCGGGAACTGGATCTCCCTCGCCTCCGTCGTGAACACGTCGGGGTCGAGCCTCCCCTCCAGCATCGCGATGAGCACCGCCTTCAGCGCCTCCGTCGTCTTCGGGTCCGTGTCCTCGACGGGCGCCGGTGCGGAAGCGGCCGGCGCGGGGATGTACTTGGCCCCCACCCCCTGGTAGATCAGCACGCCCGCCGCGCCGACGCCGGTGGCGGAGGCCAGGCGGAGCCAGTTGGTGTAATAGCCCTTGGTCGCCTCGTCGGCGCGGATGTAACCCGACACGGCGGCCAGGCACGCCAGCACGAACCCGAGCCCGCCCCCCAGCAGCGCCGAGCCGGTGCGCCACCAGGTCGCGCTGGTAGGCGGCGACGATCGCGGCCCGCCTCCGCGGCGAGAAGTCGACCGTGAGGGTCGTCTCGTAGACGCTCCCGAAATCCTTCACGACCTCCTTGACGACCGGGCGGGTCGAGGCCCGCACGATCATCGCCTCGACCAGGTGCGCCGGGGTCTTCCACTGGGGGGGGACGTCGGGGGCGAGCCACTCGGCGACCTCGTACCCGAGCTGACGGCGGGCATCGGCGAAGGCCCGCTCCTTGGTCGCCGAGAGCAGCCCCGTGACCGACCGCTGATCGGCCGGGAGCGGCGCGGCCCTCTTCGACGACGGCATGCGGCGGTACAACGGCAGGGGCGGGCGGATCTCGGCCTCGCTGACGCGCGTCCCGGGCACGATCGGCACGGGCAGGCCGTCCACCGATTCGAGCGCGCCGGCGGCCTCCCCGGGGGCCGGGGCCGGCGGGCCGCACCGCGCGCCCCGCGACAGGTTCACCGCCACAATGCCCAGCACGACCAGGAGTATGAGCCGTTTCATCGCGATCCGATCCTCGCCGAGTCCGCGGACGGACGATTGACGTCGTGACATCAGGTCGTTCGCGGCGGTGCGCGGTTTATTGCGGGAGGGCCGCCCCGCCGCTCAGGCGACCGCGCGATCGCGGCCCTTGTTCGCGCGGGCGTAAGCGGCCGCGGCCTCGTTCCAGGGGCTGGCAAGCTGGACGGCCACGGCGATCAAAGCGGCCGAGGCGGGCCCGTAGGGCTCGGCATACGGCCAGATCGGATAGAGCAGCGCCGCGATCAGGCCGGTCGTGGCGATCGGCCAGACGCGGAACCGCGCCTTGCGGTCGCGGGCCGCGAGCCGCGCCCAGCCGTCGTTGGCCAGGAACAGCAGTCCGAAGTAGGCGAGGTAGCGCAGGGCCTCGCCCGGCACGGGGAACCCCCGCGACCCGATCTGGACCCGGAAATCCGAGCCGTGGGGCGCCACGCGGACACGGGCCCACTCGCCGAGCACCAGCCCGGCGCCCCCCACGAGCACGCCGAGCCCCACGAGGATGACGCGACGGGTCGCCGGGTCGAGCGCGCGGCCCTCCAGGGCCTTGCTGGCGATCAGGGTGCCCCAGGTGCCGAGCAGGCCCAGGCCGACCAGGTAGGCGAGCTCGCTGCGGCTCGGCCGCCAGGTCGACGCCGAACAGCGCGGCGACGGCGAACGCCAGCACGACGACGAACAGGGCCGCCCAGAGCATCGAGCCGGCCAGCTCGGCGACCCGGACCCGGCCGCTCGGCAGGGGCGGCGGCGCGAGGGCGCGGGCGGGGTCGGGCGCCTCACCATCGGCCTCGGCGCGGCGCGGGCCGCGGCGCCGGCGCGGGCCGCGGCGCGCGGCGGGCCGTGCCCCAGATCCGCCGGGGCCTCGCCTCGGGCGACGGGCGGGGCGGGCGCGTCTCGGGGCCGATGTAGAAGACCGGCTCCTCGGGGCCGATCCGCAGGACGCTCCTCCTCGTCGCGGACGACCAGGTCCGGCTCGGAGGGGAGCGGGGGCGCGACCTTGCCGTCGCCGATGAACCGCACCGGCGGGACCTTCGGCGCGTCCTCGGGCGGGAGCAGCTCGTAGACCCGCCCCGGCCGGTGCGCCGGGTCCTTGGCCAGCGCGCGGGCGACGATCGTCCGGTACGGCTCGGGCAACGGCGACAGGTCGGGCCGCGCCGTCAGGTGCTTCATCAGGATCTCGCCGACCGACTCCCCCTCGAACGGCACGCGGCCGGTGAGCATCTCGTAGAGGATCACGCCGATGGCGTAGACGTCGATCGGCTTGTGGTACTTGCCCGAGGCGATCTCGGGGGCCATGTAGTGGCAGGTGCCGATGCTCTCGGAGTGGTCGCTGCCGCGGCTGGCGTCGATCAGCTTGGCCAGGCCGTAGTCGCCGATCTTGACGATCCCCTCCTCCAGGAACAGGTTGGCCGGCTTCAGGTCGCGGTGGACGATGCCGTGGTCGTGGAGGTAGGCGACCCCCTCGACCAGCCCCTTGAGCCAGGTGCGGACCTCGGCCGGCGGCAGCCCCCGCGGGTGCCGCGCCAGGACGTTGGCCAGGCTCGGGCCCGAGACGTACTCCATGACGACGAACGTGTCGCCCGCGTCATTGGCCTTCAGGTCGAAGATGGTCAGGAGGTTCGGGCACTTCAGGTTCATGCACTGCACGACCCCGCGGCGCTCGACGTCGAGGTTGTGCAGGATCAGCTTCAGCGCCACCTCCTTGCCCGAGTCGGAGGTGGCGTAATAGACCTCGCCGAACCCGCCCCGGCCGACGGCGCGCTTGATCGTGTAGCCGTCCAGGGGCGGCGCACCCGACCCGAACGCGAACCGATAATTTCCTTGCGGGCTGGGCTTGGGCATCTCGGGTGACCCCGCGGGCCGTGCGCGGCCCGGTTCCGGTTGGTGATCCGGCTCGTAGGCGATCGTCTCGTCCAGGTCCGCGTCGGGGAGGTCTCGGGCCGTCGCGCTCATCGTGATTCGCCCTCAGCTTTCCGCCCTGATCCGCCGGCCCGAGGCTCCGAGCCTTCGAGGACTGCCTACCTTTCGTGGGGATTCGCGTCTCGGCGACACTTCTTCGACAAGGACCGGCCCCCGGCGGTTCCGGCGATCAGAGCAATTGGCGGAACTCATCGACGGTCAGGCCGGCGTCGCGCACGATCCCGCCCATCGTGATCGCATTGACCGGATTGTGCCGAGGGATCGTCACCTTACGGTCTCCATTGGTCATGACAATGTGCTTGCCTTGCCTCAGGATACGGAAACCAGCCTTCTCCAATGCCCGGACCGCATGCAGGTGGTGGATTCCGGGCAATTTCGCCACGGCTAGATAGATACCTCAACCTCGCGGATCTCCGCACCTTCGGCAGGCTCGATCTCAGCCTCTAGATACTCCCGGATGGCTTCGGCGATGTTCGCCAAAGCTTCCTCTTCGGTCGCGCCTTGGGACCAGCAACCTGGCAAACTGGGCACGGAAACGGCGAAGCCTTCCTCCGAAGGGTAAAGTGTGATCTTGAACTTCATGGAAGGCTCCTCGCGCTTCTCTCGGACTCCTCCCCGCGGCGACCCCGGGGCACGCTTCGCTTTGCCCCGGCCACCCGTCCGAACGGGATCGTGAGCGGCGTCCACCCTACGAGACCGTAACTCACGCTTGCAGATTACGTGCTCTCTTTGGTCGGGCCTTTGGAGCTGGCTGATCGTCATCGAAACTGATGATCGTCCAATGTCCTCCGAGCAAGCGAGCTGCTTCGTTGATGAAAGCGATTCGCAGCTCGAGGGTGTGAGAAATAATATCGTTTCCTCAGACCTTTGCCGCCGGTCTTTGACGATGCGATGCTCGGCGATCCGCCAGCGCCCTTTTGCACTACGTAGGAGAGTCCGCGAAGGCATCCAACGGTCCATTGGTCCTCTACATCGCACTCGACGCTAAACCGAAAATCATCGTGAGTCATACCGATCTCCGGCTCTCTTGACTGTGAGTCAGACCGCCTTCGCCCCCAGCGCCTCCAGGCTGAACGAGAACCCGTCGCCCAGGACGCTCGACTGCATCGTCAGCGGCGCCCGGGCGGCGCAGGGCCTTCCATCGACTTCGAACCCTCCGGCGGCGCGGCACCAGAGCGATGTTTCCTGGCGATACAGGACGACCGGCTCGGCCAGGCTCGCCGCCGGGATGTGCGCCTGCGGAGACGGGCCGATGATGCAGGTCTCGGCCATCAGGAGCACCCCGTCGACCGCCAACGGGAGCCGGTGCCGGCTGACGACCGCCAGCCGCGCCGTCGCGCTGATCGGGCTGGGCTGGCGGAACTCCAGCTCGACCGTCGAGCCGAGCCGGATCACGTCGCCGTCGTGGAGCGGGGCCGTCTCGACGGCCCGGTTGTTGACGAACGTCGGCCGGTGGGCGCGGAGGACGTAGCCGTCGCCGTCGCGGACCAGGGTCGCGTGCTCCCGCGCCAGGTCGCCCATCAACGGGACGTCGGCGTGGCCGTCGTGCCCGGCGCGGCCGAGGACGATCCGATCATCCAGGCAGACGAGGTAGCCGCCGACGGCGTCGACCCAGAGCAGGAACCGCCCCTTCGGGCCGGGCTCGCCGCCCCGGGCCAGCGGGCGCGCGGCCGGGGCGGCCGGCGACGACCGGGGTGCGGCGTTGAGCCAGACGATCGGGGCGGCCTCGGCCGGGGCGGGATCGGGCTCGACGGGCGTCGTCTGGGGGAGCCGGGTCCGCCGCGGCGGGCCAGGAGGCCGACGGGCCGATCGCCGCGATCTGCTGCCAGGCGCGGCCCCTTGCCTGACGGGCGGCCGGGTGCTCGGGGACGACCTCCAGCACCGCCTCGGCGGCGGCCAGGACCTCGGCCGGGCGGGCGGTCCCGCCGCCCAGGGCGGCGTAGAGCACCTCGACCTTCGGCGCCGCGGCCTTCTGCCGCGCCTCGACGTCGCGCCGCGCGGCGGCCAGGGCGGCCTGCGCGGCGCCCGCCGCCAGGCGATCGGCGCGGTCGAGATGGTCCTGGGCGCGGCCGAACTCGCCGCGGCGCGCCTCGTCGAGCGCCGCCTGCCACGCCTCGGCGACCTCGCGCGTCCGCCGCAGCGACGGGCCGCCGACCTTGCGGCGGGCCAGGTGCTCGACCCGCTCGATGACGCGGGCCGGCTCTCCGGCGTCGAGGTCGGCGCGGACCTCGGCGGCGACGCGGTCGGCCAGGCTCAGCCGGGCGGCGGCCAAAGCGTCGGGGGCCGCGCCGAGGCGCTCGGCCAGGTCGAGGTCGTCGATCGCCCCGGACAGGTCGTCGGCCTCGCCGCGCCGCGACGCCCGCGCGATCAGGTCGAGGGCCCACTTGCCGCGCAGCTGGACGGCGTGGAAGTGGTCGGCCACGTCGGGCCGGCTGGCCAGCGCCAGCGCCTCGTCGAAGCGGCCCGCCCGCGCGGCCTCCTCCGCCTGCCGCAAGACAATTCGCCAATGTCCCAGCATGGTTGACTTGCCGCCCGGGTTGGCCATGGGGGAATCCCGCTCCTCCGCCATGCATGTTACGTCGCGACCTGGGGACCGCTCAACCGGCCGCCTCCGCCGGGCCCGTCCCCGATCGAGGATTCAGCCACGGGGGGCACCGAGGGCCACGGAGAGTAATTTGAAAATTTCTTTATTACTCTCCGTGGCCCTCGGTGCCCCCCGTGGCTCATCGGTGATCGTCGGACGAGGATGGGACGGCCGCCGGGCCCTCTCGGCTCAGAGGCTCTTGTCGGCGGCCTTCGCGTCCGACCCGTGGGACGGCGGCCCGAGCTCGGACTCGTCGATCTCCTTGACGACGTCGCGGCCGCGGTCGGCGCCCACGGGCAGGCCCGTGTCGGCGAACCGGCCTTCCATCTCGGCCTTGCGCTCCATGATCTCGAGCCGCTTCTCCAGGTCGGCCACGCTCGCCTTGGCGCGGGCCAGGGCGCTGTCGTCGAAGTCGAACTCGTTGGTCGCCCGGGTGGCCTCGATCATCTTCAGGTGCGCCTCGATCCCCTCGAGCTTCGTCAGCAGCGCCTTCTTCTGCGCCGCCATCTCCTCGAGCTGCTTGCGGGCGGCGATCACCGCCTTCTGCTTGGCCTTGAGGGTCGCCTCCTTCTCCTCGAGGATCTTGGTGACGTTGCGGTAGAGGTCCCAGCGGTGGGTCAGCTCGGCGCGGACGTCGTCGGCGGTGTAGACGACGTGGCCCGCCAGGCGGAAGTCGCCCGTCTTGAGCCGGTCGCGCAGCGCCAGGATCTGCGTCTTCTCGGCGGCGAGGTTGTCGCGGACGGCGACGATCTCGCGGTCGAGGTGCTCGACCTCGACCTCGGCGCGGGCCAGCGCCTCGATCTGATCCTTGATCGCCGGCTCGATCCGGGTGATCTGGTCCCGCGCCCGGTCGATCTCGAACTGGGGCGGGATCTCGCTCTTGACGTTGTGGCGGACCTTGTGGAACGCCGTCCTCACGTAGCTCGGGGCCGCGGTGCCGAAGACCAGGTACAGCGCCCCGGCGCCGAGCGCGGCACTCAGCAGCCCCTTCTTGACCATGGAGCAGACCATCTCGCGTCTCCTGATGAGTTCCGTGACCCTCATGACAAGCCCCTCGTCTCCCGCGGCGATCGGCGGCCCGACACCGATGCGCCGTCCGCCTCCATAGAGTTGATTCGGGCCGCCCCCCGGTTTATTCCGCCGCGACCCCGGAAAATCCGCCCCGGGCCCGGTCGCGTCGGGGTCCCGGGCCGGCCCGGGACCGGGGCGACCCGGCGACGACCCGCCGCCTCGGGCGCAACATCCTCCCGCGCTTGTCTTTGGCGAGCCGGGGAGACGAATTCGGATGGCCGAATCGAGGCCCCGGGCCGTGCCGAGCGTCCGTCGGGTCGTGCCCGGGTGCTCGGCGACCAGGGCTGTCCTGCCGAATCCCCGGCCCGAGGGCGGGATCACGACCGTTTTCCTGGTCCCGGGTGCCGTGCCGCACATGACGGCTCGTTCGGCGGCCGTCGAGTTCGTTCGGCGCAGCCGTCGAGTTCGTTCGGCGCCGGCCGCCAGTTCGTTCGGGCGCGGTGCGTCGAGTTCGTTCGGGCCCGGCGTTGGGTTCGTTCGGCGCCCTGGCCGCCTTCGTCGGGTGGGCACCGCCCACCTCCGTATCTCTTCATCAGGGTGTTATGATGGTGGGCGGTGCCCACCCGACGAAGACGCCGGGGTCCGTTGGGTTCGTTCGGCGCCCGGCGTCGAGTTCGTTCGGGCGCGGCGTCGAGTTCGTTCGGGCGCGGCGCCGAGTTCGTTTGCGACGGGCGTTGGGTTCGTCGCATCCAGCGGCGCGGCGGGGCTGGCGGGGGGGTCGATTGATCCATCCGGATCAAATGTGGTCAAAACCTCAATTCGGTTCGTTCGGCAGCGGCGCGCGGCGGTCGGGCGCGAGCGACGGGTCGCGGTCGGATCGGGTCCGGATCGGGTTGCCAAGGAGCCGTCGGGCGCTCGGGCCACTTATCCTTATCATCGGGCCCGGACGCCCCGGCGTCCTGACGATCCGGATGCATTCGAAACCTGTCGGGCCATCGGCCCCCGGTGGGAGGGTCGGGGTGGGGGGCGCGAGGGCCCGGCGCGGATCGGGACGATGGACCATACTCCGGCCGGCGACCGACGGGATCGGGCTCAACCCCTCCTCAATCGAGGCGGGCGATCGCGCGCGCAAAAAGGGCGGGGGGTGGACCGAGGGCCCACCCCCCGCCATCGGCCATCCGTCGGCCTTCGGGCATCTTGCTCCCTCGGCCCGGCCGGGCGCGCGCCGCACGCCCTCCGGGTGTGTTCGGTTCAGTTGGCGATCTTGCACTCGTCGTTCAGCGAGATCATCAGCTTGGCGATCGCCTGGTTCTCGAGCTGGCGGACCCGCTCGCGGGTCAGGCCGAGGTTCTCGCCGACCTCGCGGAGCGTCATCGGGGTGTGCGGCTCGAGGCCGAACCGCATCCGGATGACCGCCGCCTCGCGCTCGTCGAGCTGGTCGAGCCGGCGGAAGATCCGGTCGAGGTCGTCGGCCTCGATCAGCAGGTCGTCGGGGGCCTTGCACCGCTCGTCGGTCAGGACGTCGTCCAGCGCGATGCCGTCCTCGTCGGAGCCCTCGGCGTGCGGGGTCAGGTTGTTGACGCGGATCGCCTTGGCGACGATGCCGACCTTCTTCTTCGAGAGCCGCAGCACCTTGCCCACCTCGTCGGGCGTCGGCGGCCGGCCCAGCCGCTCGGTCAGGCCGACGCTCACCCGCTTCCACTTGGCCAGCAGGCTCACCATGTAGGCGGGCAGCCGGATCGGCTTGCCGTTGTTCATCACGGCGCGGCGGATCGACTGCTTGATCCAGTAGCTCGCGTAGGTGCTGAACCGCGTCTCCATGCCGCCGTCGAACCCCTCGACGGCCCGCATCAGCCCGAGGTTCCCCTCCTCGATCAGGTCCTCCAGGCAGAGCCCCTTGCCCAGGTAGCCCCGCGCGATGTTGACGACCAGGCGGAGATTGGCCTTGACCATGTGGTCGCGGGCGTAGGGGTCGCCCAGCGCGACCCGCTCGGCCAGCTCGCGCTCCTCCTGCGCCGACAGCAGCGGCGTATCGTTGATGTCGTGCAGGTAGATCTGCAAGGGGGAATGGGAGTTCGAACTCACGCCGGAAAGCGCGTGGCGTCATGGCGGGACACTCCTTGGGGTGCGGGCCTCGGGACTCGGTGGCGCGTCGTCGCGCCCCGGTAAGGCCCCCGCCTCCCCGGCGTCGCGGCGGGTAAGGCATTCCGAGGGGGCCGGAATCCCGACAAATTGAACCTAGATTATCGGTCGTTCCCTGTCAACTGCTTTATTAAGAATAAAGCCGTTTCCCGCGAGAATCCCGCGATGTTGCCGTGAACCTGCGCGGGATTGGGGAGATTTCACAACGCGTCCGCCTAAAGAAAGCCGGATGGGCGGGGTCGGCCGTCACAGGAGGCGCGGTCGGCCGTACCAGCGGGTTGGCTTGATCAGGCGGGCGACGGGCGGGGTGCGGGCGGGGGGGCCGTCGCGACGCGGCGGGGCGCGACGCGGACCTCCCCCCCGGCCGCGTCGACGCGGACGAGGTCGCCGTCGGCGATCGCCCGGTAGGCGCCCCGGCGTTGACCACGGCGGGGATGCCCGCCTCGCGGAGCAGGATCGAGGCGTGGCTGAGCGCGCCGCCGAGGTCGGCGACGACGGCCGAGAACCGGGGGAAGACGACGGCCCACGACGGCTCCAGGGTGTCGACGACCAGCACGGGCGCCTCGGGCAGGGGGACGCCAGCGAGCAGGTCCGCCAGCGCGGAGGCGAGGACGGCGGTCCCCACGACGTGCCCCCGGCCCAGGCCGATGCCGGCGAAGCGGTCGGGCGCGTCGGGGCGGTCGCGGCGCCCGTCGCGGGCGATCGCCTCCTCGATGGCGACGCGGGGGGCGGTGGCGGGCAGTCGACCCGCACCGCCTCGCCAGCGCCTCCCGCGCCCTCTCCAGGCGCACCGAGGCGTGGCCATTCCCCCCGAGATGGAGCACCTCGCCTCCCATCGATCCCCCGCGCCCGGCGCCTCAGATGACCGTCGCCCACGGCTGCGCGTCGATCCCCGGGAACCGGCCGAGGTGGCGGACGTTGGTCGTGGCGATCGTCACGAGATCGCCCGGCATCCCCGCGGTGGCCGCCATGCCCGCGAGGATCGCGTCGGCGTCGAGGTCCTGGCCCTGCGGTCGGGCCCCGGCGTTGCGCAGCAGCGCCCAGAATTCGGCGGCCCGATCCAGCGCGGCGGAGGTGACGTCGAGGTATCCGAGGTCGGCCCGCCAGGCGTCGAGCCGGGCCAGCTTGGCCGTCGCGCCGATGCGGAGCAACTCGCGGCGGACCTCGTAGTCGGCGATCGCCGGTATGAGGATCTCGACGCCGGAAATCTCAAGCCCCAGCAACCAGGCAAGGCACCGATCGACCTGGGGCTTACCCGGCTGGGAGCAGGCGAGCCCCAGGGGCCCGGAATCGAGCAGGACGATCCGAGTCACGGCTTAATACATCCCCTCGAACAGCTTGCGGCCGGGCGGACGGTTGGCGTCGATGCCCCGCATCATCTCCTCGTCGGAACCCTCGGGATCAGTGTCGGGGAGCGATTGCAGGGCCTTGATGGTCCGGATGGCCGCGTCGCGCCGCGCCGTGCGCTCCTCCGGCGAGAGGGGGATGAGACGGCCGTGCTCGTCGAGGGCCCGCGGCGGGAACGTCGGGATCGGCCCCTCGGCATCGCACAGGGGGGCCGGGACGTCGGCAGTCTTCAAAGGTTGAATCATGGGGGTATGTCCTCATGTGCAATCGGAACAGTTGATGCGGAGGATCGGGGGCGGCTTTGTTCGGTCGTCACGACCCCGCCGGGTGGGCACCGGCGGGGTCACATTTCAAGGACCGCCACCCCCACGACCGCCTTAACCTTATTATCGCCGAGGCGCGGCGCCGCGTCTCCAGATTCCTCCGGTGACACCCGGACGTGGGCCGATTCGCTTTGTTTCGGGAAACACGCCCGCGCGACCCGTTCCCGCGTCGGGGGATTACGAGTTAAATCGTTTTTCTGTATTAACTTATAATGAAAGTAGGGAATCCATCCGTGCCGAGTCGAGGAGGTCGTTCCCGCCCGAATATTCAACAAAAAGTGACAATCGAACGGCATCCATGATGGGTGATGGGAGGGGGAGCCGACCCGCGCGCCGGAGCGACCCCGCCACCGCGGCGGCGTCGGGGGCCGGGAGGGGTTTCGCCTCATCGTCGGGCCGGGTCGCGGCCGATGATCGTAAGAAGCCGAGTCGGCGCGGCCGAGGGCGGCGGCCGTTGGCGGCCCGCTCCGAGCGGGCGCGGTCACCGGAAGACGAAACGGCCATCCCAGATACGGAAAGGATACCCGGATGTTGCGGCTCAATCTCCTGCTGGTGGCCGTGGCGTTGGCGGCCGTCCAGGCGGGCTGCACGCAATGCGATACCTGCGACGACTTCCCCACCCCCTGCTTCGGCGGCAATTGCGGCCCGCGGTCCTATGCTCCGACGGCGCCGGCTTACGAGGCGCCGATGGTCATGCCGCCCGGCGCGCCCGCGACGGCGGCGCCGGTCCCCCCGGCGGGCCCGTCGGCGTTCGCCCCGCCGCCGACCCAGCCTGGGTTCGCCCCCGGGGCTGCCCCGACGATCACCGGCCCCGATCTCTCCCCACCCGCCCCGTCGAGCCCGGACGGCGCGACCAGCCCGAACCCTTGATCGGGTCCGGCCCGGTCCCAGTCGGGGGCGCCGGGCCGGCTCCGACGGACGGGGCCGCCTCGGTCCGGATCGCCTCGGGCCGGCGGCCCGTCGCGCCCTCGCGGGCCGGACCCCCGCAATTTTTCTGTTGACGACGGTGATGATTCGGGGACAATGGCCCCCGGCCAGGGAGTCTTCTTGAGGTCCGACGGCCCGTTCTTCGCGCGCCACGGTCGAAGGGTCAGGGTGTCGGAGCGAACGGGTCCCCCATGAAACTGATCATCGCGCTGATCCAGCCCACCAAGCTCGAAGCGGTCAAGGAAGCCCTCTCGCACGTCGAGGTGTTCCGCCTCACGGTCATGGACGTCCAGGGTTTCGGGCGGCAGAAGGGGTACACCGAGGTCTACCGCGGGCACGAGTTCACCGTCAACCTGCTCCGCAAGATCGAGCTGCAGATCGCCGTCAACGAGGACTTCGTCGAGCCGACCGTCAACGCCATCATCCAGGCCGGGCGGAGCGGCCCCGACGGCAAGATCGGCGACGGCAAGATCTTCATCCTGCCGATGGACGACTGCATCCGCATCCGGACCGGCGAGCGCGGGCCCGAGGCGATCTGACGGGCCTCGGCGGGGCGGGGCGGGGACGACTTCGGCATGATCCGCGCGGTCATCTTCGACTTCAACGGCATCCTGGTCGACGACGAGCCGGTCCACTTCGCGCTCTTCCGCGAGGTCCTCGGCCAGGAGGGGATCGTGCTGGACGAGCGCCGGTATCACGAACGCTACCTCGGCTTCGACGACCGGGGCTGCTTCGAGGCCGCCCTGGCCGACGCCGGGCAGGAGGCGGGCCGGGACCGCGTCGACGACCTGATCGCCCGCAAGGCCCGGCGCTATGCCGCGGTGGCCGAGGCGGGGCTGCGGTTCTTCCCCGGGGCGGCCGAGTGCCTGGCCGCCCTGGCCGGACGCTGGCCCCTGGCGATCTGCTCCGGGGCCCTGCGCCCCGAGATCGAGTTCGCCCTGGCGCGGCTCGGCCTCCGCGACCGGGTCGCGGCGATCGTCTCGGCCGAGGACACGACCCGCTGCAAGCCCGACCCCGAAGGCTACCGGCTCGCCCTCGGCGCCCTGCGGGCCTCGTCCGGGGCGGTCGCCGACCTCCGGCCGGGGGAATGCCTGGTCGTCGAGGACAGCCTGGCCGGCGTCGAGTCGGCGCAGGGCCGCCGGGATGCGCGCGGTGGGGGTCGCCCACACCTACGCCCCCGATCGAGCTGCGCCGGGGCCGAGGCCGTCCTGCCCGACCTCGCGCACCTGTCGCCCCGCTGGGTCGAGCAGCACTTCTGAGACGAATCCCAGGACCGCCGCTGGAGGGAGCTCGGCCGCCATGAACGAACCCGAACCCGTGCCCGCGCCCGAGGGGTCGGAGCCGTCGGGATTGCTGCTGAGTCGCGACCTGATCTTCACCTCCAAGGTGACCGGGACGGCCCGCGCGCTGGGGCATCGCGTCCTGGTGGCCGGAGCCGTATCGCAGGCCGCGGCGATGATCGAGCAAGTGGCGCCCGCGCGTGGTCTTCGTCGACCTGGCGGCCGGCGACCTCGTCGCGCCGGCCGCGCTGAGGGCCTTCCAGGAGCAGGCCGGGCCCGGCACCCCGTTCGTCGCCTTCGGCTCGCACGTCGACGCCGAGGCCCTCGCCGCCGCCCGCGCCGCCGGCTGCGACCCCGTCCTGCCCCGCAGCCGGTTCTCGGCCGAGCTGCCCGACCTGATCCGCCGCTACTTCGGGCCGGGCTGACCGCATCGCCGGTAGAAGTTGCGCGGTCGGGGATCTTGTAGGGTGGGTCAGCCGAGTCTTCGAGGCGCAACCCACCATCGGATCGGTGGATTGCACTCGAAGACTCGGCTGACCCACCCTACGAGAAACCGCTGCGTAACTCTGATTCAAATTTCAGATTTCTGACCCGAATCCGGGGCCCGCGGCCGGGCCGGTCGCCGCCGCGGCGATCGCCGCGAGCCAGGCCGCGACGGCCGCGGCGCCGGGGTCGGGATGGCCGACGGCGCGCCCGCCCAGGTAGCTCGACCGCCCCCGCCGCGGCGACATCGCGGCCGTCGCGTCCGCGCCGCGTCTGGCGGCGGATGTGGCGTCGGCGAGCGATTGGGCGAGCGTATGGTTTGCGTCCAGGGACGTAGAAAGAGCGTCTGAGGCCGGGACGAGGGCGTCCAGCATGGTGCGGTCGCCCGGCTCCGCCCCGCCGAGCGCGGCGATCGCCTCGCAGCCGGCGCGGAAGGCGGCGGCCCAGGCGCGGGGGTCGTCGGCCGGCCCGGGCCGCAGGACGGCGGCGGCGCGGAGCAGGAAGATGCCGTAGAGCGCCCCGACGTCCCCCCGAGCGCACCTTGCAGGGTCAGGCCGAGGGCGTGCAGCGCCGCGGCCGGGTCGTCGAGCGGGTATGAGGGGAGCGCGTCGAGCGCGGCCCGCGCACCGCGCCCCAGGCTGAGGCCGAGGTCGCCGTCGCCGACGAGCCGGTCCATCTCCGTGAGCCGCGGCCCGGCGGCGATCAGCGCCCCGGCCGCCGCCCGGATCGCCGCGCCGAGCGCCCGGCCGACGGGGGTCGTCGGCGGGCCCGGGAGCGGGCGCCCCGCCGCGGGCGCCTCGGGCGCGGGGCGGGGGATGCGCGGCGCCCGCGGCCGCGCCGGGGCGTTGGGCCAGGCCGGCGCGTCGGTCGTCGCGTCAAGCCGGGCCAGGCGGCGGTCGTCCAGCCGGAGGACCGAGAGCGAGACCCCCGCCATCTCCAAAGCCGACAGGAACGTGCCGGCGAAGGCCCGCTCGACCGCCAGGCCCCGCCCCTCGAGCGCCGCCAGGGCGCGGCGGGCGACGATGGCCAGCTCCATCGTCGGGGTGCCCCCGAGGTTGTTGACCAGCAGCGCGACCCGCTCGCCCCGGCCGAGGCGGGCGTCGTCCACGATCGCACCGACGATCTGATCGACCAGGGCGTCGGCCGGTTCGAGGGGCCCGCGGCGCACGCCGGGCTCGCCGTGGATGCCCAGGCCGAGCTCGACCTCGTCGTCGCCGAGGGCGAAGCCCGGCCGGCCGGCGGCCGGGACGGTGCACGGCGACAGCGCCACGCCCATCGTGCCGACCGCCTCGGCGGCGCCGCGGGCCTCGGCGGCGACCTCGGCCAGCGTCGCCCCCGCCTCGGCGGCCGCGCCGGCGACCTTGTGGACGAGGATCGTCCCGGCCAGCCCGCGACGTCCTGCGTTCTCGGCGGTCGCCGCCAGCGCCACGTCGTCGGCCACCACGACCATCGCGACGGCCAATCCCTCGGCGCGGGCCATCTCGGCGGCGAGGCCGAAGTTCAGGCGGTCTCCCGTGTAGTTCTTCACGATCAGCAGCGCCCGGGCGATCCCGTCACCGCGCGGATCGCCGCGAGCACGGCGCCGGGCGCGGGCGAGGTGAAGACGTCGCCCGCCACCGCCGCGGAGAGCATCCCCCGCCCGACGTAACCGGCGTGCGCCGGCTCGTGGCCGCTGCCGCCCCCCGAGATCAGCGCGACCCGCCGGTCGCGCACCGCCTCGGCGTCGGCGCGGACCACCACCGCCCGCCCCGGCAGCCGATCGAGCCCGGGATGCAGCGCCACCAGCCCCTCGACCATCTCCTCGACGACCGCATCCGGCCGGTTGATCAGCTTCTTCATCGGAGGCCCTCCCGCACCGCGACATGTCCCGCGATTGGCGATCCCCACCGGATCATGTAGGCTGGAGGGCCGTCCGGCAAGCAGCCGGTCCGCCGCCCCGAGAAATTTCCAGAGTACGATATATGGGTATTACCACGATAGAATGGGCGGACCGGACCTGGAATCCGATCCGGGGGTGTACGAAGATCAGCCCGGGGTGCGCGCACTGCTACGCGGAGACGTTCGCCGAGCGGTTCCGGGGGGTGGCGGGGCATCCCTACGAGCGGGGGTTCGACCTGCGCCTGGTCCCCGGGAAGCTCGCCGAGCCGTTCCGGTGGCGGGGGCCGAGCATGGTGTTCGTCAACTCGATGAGCGACCTGTTCCATCGCGACGTCCCCGACTCGTACATCGAGGCGGTCGTCGCGGTGATGCGGCGCGCCGACTGGCACACGTACCAGGTGCTGACGAAGCGCTCGGGACGGATGCGGGACCTGCTCCGGACCCGCCTGGCGGGCGCGGCGCGCGCGCCTCATATCTGGTGGGGCGTCAGCGTCGAGGACCGCGCGCACGGGCTGCCGCGGGTCGAGCACCTGCGCAACGCGCCGGCCGGGCTGCGGATGCTGTCGGTCGAGCCGCTCCTGGAGGACCTCGGCCCGCTCGACCTGCGGGGGATCGGCTGGGTGATCGTCGGCGGCGAGAGCGGGCCGGGGGCGCGGCCGATGGAGCGAGCCTGGGTCGAGTCGATCCGCGACCGGTGCCGGCGCGCCGGCGTCCCCTTCTTCTTCAAGCAGTGGGGGGGCACCCGCAAGGGCCGCGCAGGGCGCACGCTCGACGGCCGCACCCATGATGAGGTCCCCGGCCGGGTCGCGGCGCCGGTCCCGACGGCCGTGGAGCGGCGCGCGGCCATCGCCGAGGTCGAAGGCCGAGGCGCCCTCGCCTCGCCCGATTGAGGGCGCTCGAACGCGCCGTCGTCGCCAGGCCCGGTCGGGTCGGTCCGCTCGATCCGGTGCCGCATGCGGGCGGGGATGTCGACGGAGTCGCCGGGCCTCAAGGGGTTGCTTCCGCCACCCGGGTCGATCAGAATGGTCTCGGACGAATTCCCTCGGATTCTGCCCCCTCGGGACCCACGTCCGGAAACGGGAGCATCCGCCATGAGGTCGCGATGGGTCGCCGGCTGGTGCGGGATCGTCCGTCCGATGGTGGTGGCGGGGGTGATCGCGGCGTCCGGGGTGTCGGCCCGCGCCGGCGGCGACGCCCGGGCGCTGGCGGCGACGATCGACCGCCTGGTCGCCGCGCGGTGGGACGAGGACCGGGTGGCGCCGGCGCCGCCGGCCGACGACGGCGAGTTCCTCCGCCGCGTCGGCGCTCGACCTGACGGGCAAGATCCCCACGGCCGGCGAAGTGCGCGAGTTCCTCGACGACCCGCGGCCGGACAAGCGGGAGCGGCTGGTCGAGCGGCTGCTCGACGGCCCGGCGTACATCGCGCACGCCACGAACGTCGAGCTGCGCCTGATGATCCCCGAGGTCGATTCGGACCCGCAGGCGCAGCGGCTCGCGCCCGCGTTCGAGGCCTGGCTCCGCGAGCAGATCGCCGCGAACGCCGGCAGCGACCGGATCGTCCGCGCGATCCTGACCGCGCCGGTCGCCGACGGCCGCGCCCAGCGCCCAGCGGGGGCTGAACCCCGCGCGGCCCCAGGGGCCGTCGCCGCTGCCGTTCTACGTGGCCAAGGACGTCAAGAGCGAGAACCTCGCGGCGAGCACGGCGCGGCTGTTCCTCGGGCTGCGGCTGGAATGCGCCCAGTGCCACAACCACCCGTTCGCCTCGTGGACCCGCGACCAGTTCTGGGGCTACGCGGCGTTCTTCGCCAGCCTGGAGAAGAGCGAGGCCGACGAGGCGGCCATCGACCCGATCCGCGAGCGGCCCGACCGCCGCGAGGCGACCATCCCCGGCACCGAGAAGGTCGTGCGGGCGACCTTCCTCGACGGCAGCGCGCCCCGGCTCCGCCCCCGAGAGCCGGCGCGGATGCCGCTGGCCGACTGGATGACCGCCCCGGAGAACCCCTACTTCGCCCGCGCCGCGGTCAACCGGATCTGGGCCCAGCTCTTCGGCATCGGCCTGGTCGACCCGGTCGACGACATGGGCGCCGACAACCCGCCGAGCCACCCCGAGCTGCTCGACGCCCTGGCCCGGGCCTTCGCCGAGCACGGCTTCGACCGCAAGTTCCTGATCCGCGCGATCGCCCTGAGCCGGCCCTACCAGCTCACCAGCCTCGCGGCCGGGCCGGCGCGGATCGGGCACGGGCACCGGCGCCGACGACCCGCGCCTCTTCGCCCGGATGCGGGAGCGCGGCCTGACCGCCGAGCAGCTCTACGACAGCCTGGCCCAGGCGATCGGCCTGACGGCCGAGGAGGCGGCCGCCGGGCGGTTCTCCGGCGCGGCGGACTCGCCCCGCGGCGAGTTCCTCGAGAAGTTCGCCCGCCAGGACGAGACGCCGACCGAGGCGCAGACGTCGATCCTGCAGGCCCTCGCCCTGATGAACGGCCGGCTCGTGGCCGGGGCGACCCACCTCGAGCGGCGGCGCGACGCTGTCGGCCGTCGCCGAGGCCCCCTTCCTCGACACGGCGGGCCGGGTCGAGGCCCTCTTCCTCGCCACCCTGAGCCGGCGGCCGAGGCCCGAGGAGGCGGCCCGGCTGGTCGCCTACGTGGATGGCGGCGGCGCCGACCGGGGACCGGCGGAAGGCCCTCGCCGACGTGTTCTGGGCGCTGCTCAACAGCCCCGAGTTCCTGCTGAACCATTGAGCCCGGCGGCGTGCGTCGCCCGCGACCAATCCGGGAGAGGCCACCCATGAGCGTGCTCCATCGCGCGTCCGACGTCCGATCGAGCGGCGTGACCCGCCGCCAGTGGCTGCGCCTGGCCGCGGCCGGCGTGGCGGCGTCCTCGACCTCCGGCTGGATCGAGGCCCTGGCCGACGCGGCGGCGGGCGACCCGCGGCGGCGGCGGTCGTGCATCCTGCTCTGGATGACGGGCGGGCCGAGCCAGACTCGACACCTTCGACCTCAAGCCGGGCCACGCCAACGGCGGGCCCGTTCAAGCCGATCGAGACGAGCGTGCCGGGCCTCGCGATCAGCGAGCACCTGCCGAAGCTCGCCCGGCAGATGGAGCACCTCGCCGTGATCCGGTCGATGAGCACCAAGGAGGGGGACCACGGCCGCGCCACGTTCCTGCTCCGCACCGGGTATGTCCCGCAGGGGCCGATCCACTATCCCTGCCTCGGGTCGCTGGTCGCCAAGGAGCTCGAGCCGCGACGACGCCGAGCTCCCCGGCTGCGTGAGCATCGCGCCGTATCGCGCCTTCAACCCGGCCGCGTTCGGCCCGGGCTTCCTCGGGCCGCAGTACGCCCCGCTGGTCGTCGGCGAGCCGGGCCCGAGGCGGGTGCGGCGGGGGGCGGCGTACGACGCCTCGGAGCTGCGGGTCGCCGACCTGGCGCGGCCGGAGGGGGTCGACGCCAGGCAGGCCGACGCCCGGCTCGGGCTGCTCGACGACCTGGCGCGCGACTTCCTGGCCGGGCATCCGGGCGTGCCGACCGCGAGCCATCGCTCGGCCTACGATCGGGCGGTCCGGATGCTGCGCTCCAGGGCGAGTCGAGGCGTTCAACCTCGACGGCGAGCCGGAGGCGCTGCGCGACGCCTACGGCCGCAACCCGTTCGGCCAGGGCTGCCTGCTCGCCCGCCGGCTGGTCGAGCGCGGGGTGCCGTTCGTCGAGGTCGCGCTGTCGGGCGTCGACGGCAGCCAGGCGTTCGCCTGGGACACGCACCAGGGCAACTTCGACGTCGGTCAAGAAGCTCAGCGCCGTGCTCGACCCCGGCTGGGCGACTCTGATCGAGGACCTCGAAGCGCGCGGCCTGCTCGACACGACTCTGATCGTCTGGATGGGCGAGTTCGGCCGCACGCCCGAAGATCAACAAGCAGGCCGGCCGCGACCACTTCCCCGCGGCCTGGACGACCGTGCTGGCCGGCGGCGGGATCGCCGGGGGCCGGGCGATCGGCCGCACCAGCGGCGACGGCATGACGGTCGAGGACCGGCCCGTCGCCGTCCCCGACTTCATGGCCACGGTCTGCAAGGCGCTGGGGATCGACCCGTCGAAGCAGAACCTCTCGGACGTCGGCCGCCCGATCCGGATCGCCGACCCCGCCGCCCGGCCGATCGGGGAGGCCCTGGGATGAGGCGCCCTCCGGCCCGCGCGCTCCTCCGCGTGCCTCGCCCTGGGTGGATGGCTCTCCTTCGTCGCCGCCGGGGCGCGTGCCGACACCCCGGCGGAGGCGGCCGGCGACGTGCAGGACCTCTTCTTCCTCGGCGGCGCGCAGACCGGTCCTCGTCCGGCTCCACATCCGAGATCGGCGAGCGGCCCCTGAGCGCGGCCTGGCGCGACGCGGTCGCCAAGCTCCACGAGCACCTCGACTCCGGCGCCGCCGGCACCGCGGGGCGCGAGGAGGAGCTGGCCGACTTCGCCCCGGTGCTCCGCGGCCCGCTCGCGGTCCGGTCGCGGCCCCCGTCCGAGTCCGGGCGGGACACGACCTTCGCCCGCATCGACGCCAACGGCGACGGGAAGCTCGGGCCCGACGAGAGGGACCGGGCCGCGAAGGTGCTCCGGAGGTTCGACCAGAACGACGACGAGGCGATCAGCGGCGCCGAGCTGATCGGCGTTCCGGGACCCGAACTCCGACCCCTCGGCCTCGGAGGGGCGCGGCACCGCCGAGCCCCCCGTGCTGCTCCTCGATCGGGCCGGCTCTCGAATCCGGACGGTCCAGCAGGTGCTGGACCGCTTCGACACCGGCGGCCCCGGCGGCGCGGGCCAAGGACCAACGGCTCGGCCGCTCGGAGATCCGCCTGGCGGCCGAGGTCTTCCGCCAGTTCGACGGCAACCGCGACGGGGCGCTCGACGGCGTCGAACTGATGGAGTTCCTCGACCGGGGCGAGCCGGCCGTCGAGCTGATCGTCCGGCTCGGCCCGCGGTCGCCGGATCGCCCCGCCGTCGAGCTGATCGATCGGCCGCTCGCGGCCCGCGGCAAGCCGGGCCCGGCCGCCGCCGGCTCGCCTCGCGTGCGGATGCGGAGGGGCGACGAGACGATGGTGACGATCGACCTGGGCGACGTGCGGGTCGACGTCCGCACCGAGGACACGCCGTGGGACGCGGCCCGGGCGCGCCAGGTCTCCGATCGCCTGTTCCAGGACATCGACGCTGGACGACAGACAAGTCGATCAGCCTCTCCGAGGCCCGGGGCCGGGAGCCGTTCCAGGGCCTCTTCCGCCTGATGGACCGCGACGGCGACGGCCGGATCGTCAAGGGGGAGATGAACGCCGCGCTGGCCCTCTTCGAAGACCTGTGGCGGGGGCATGCCGTGCTCGCGGTCAAGGACCGGGGCGTGCTGCTGTTCGGGAACCTCGACGCCAGCGGCGACGGCCGCCTGGGGCTCCGCGAGCTGCGCGAGGCGAGCGAGCGGCTGGCGTCGTTCGACCGCGACGGCGACGGCCAGGTCGCGGCGGCGGAGATCCCGCACCGGTTCGAGCTGTCCCTCTCGCAGGCTCCCATGCCGCTCGGGTCCGTCGTCCGCGGCGACTCGCCGCCGGCCGCGAGCGCCGGGCCGGTCCCCGCGGCCGGGCCGCACTGGTTCCAGAAGATGGACCGCAACCACGACGGCGACCTCTCGCCCCGCGAGTTCCTCGGCCCTCGCGACGCGTTCCTCCGCCTCGACGCCGACGGCGACGGCCTGATCGACGCCCGCGAGGCGACGGCCGCAGGGCTGATCGGGCAGGGACGTATGACTGCGACATGGTCGCGTCGCGGCGTAATCGTGGGGCCGATCGAGCAATGGATCTCAAACTTTCCTGTATTTTCTCTTGCACGTCCGGATCGCGATCACTACAAATGTAACAACCCCGAACTTCCTCGGACTGGAGTGGGCGAACGGTGGTGCGACGGTCGTTGGTGATGCTGCTCCTCTGGACCGCGCTGGCCTCGGGCCAGGCCCCGCCCAAGGAGGGGGAGGAGGAGAAGGTCTCCAACGACAACCCCGCGCGGCCGTTGCAGATGCCGCCGGCCTCGACGGAGGTGAAGGAGGCGTTCGACGACTTCGACCGGTTCCGGCGCCGGGGGGCGTGGGAGCGGGCCTTCAAGGCGCTCGACACGATCCCCGAGGAGCAGGCCGTCCGGTTCGTCGACGGCGACGGCGGCTTCATCGTGCCGGCGGCGTGGAAGCGCCAGCGGGTGCTCGCCGCGCTGCCGCCCGCGGGCCAGGCGGCGTATCGCCTGTTCCACGACGCCGAGGTGAAGAAGCTGGTCGACGAGGCCGAGGGGCCGGCCGAGCTGAAGAACCTGGAACGGGTCTACTCGGCGTATTTCGCCACGACGGTCGGCGATAATGCGGCCGATCGGCTGGGCGACCTCTACTTCGAGCTCGGCCGGTTCGATCGCGCGGCGGAGTGCTGGCTCTCGGTCGTGCGCGACCGCCCCGACACCGACCTGTCGCCCGCCTTGCTCACGCTCAAGGCGGCCCTGGCGCTGAAGCGCGGGGCGACGGGCCGACTTCGAGCGGGCGCGGGCCGAGCTCGAGGGCCGCTACGGCGACGAGGAGGTCACCCTCGGGGGCGAGACGGCCGCGGCCGTCGAGCTGCTCCGCCGCTGGACCCGCGACGAGCCGCGCGGGGGCCGTCGGGGCGGATCCGGCGGCCGGGCGCGGGCCGGGGGACGCTCGACCTGTCGGGGCCGGTCGAGCCGCTCTGGCAGGTGCGGTTCGCCGACTCGGTGGAGGCCGGCATGCTCCCCGTCGAGCTGACGCAGTGGGAATCGCACCCCCTGAGCGCGGCCGTGCCGGCGGCGGCGATCGGGGGATCGACGCTGTTCCTCAACGCCCTCGGGTTCGCCTTCGCGATCGACCTCCCGAGCGGCAAGATGCTCTGGCGCACCGAGGCGCTGCACCATCTCAGGCTGCTGACGGTGCAGGACTACACCCGGGCGATCGACGCGAGCCGGTTCGCGATCGTCGCGGCGGGGGATCATGTCTGCACCGCTGGGGCGGAACCTCAAGGAGCCGAACATGGTCGCCCCGTTCACGCTCACCTGCCGGCGGGCCGAGGGGGGTGAGGTCGTCTGGCAGTCGTCGGACCTGGCCGATTACGCCCAGCTCGACCTGAACGGCCCGCCGATCGTGGCCGACGGCAAGCTCTTCGTCCCCGCCAAGAGCCAGCCGAACCCGCAGCAACAGCAGCGGCAGCCGCAGCAGTTCGTGCTGGCGATCCAGCCCCACGACGGCAAGGTGGTGTGGAAGACCGAGGTCGGCACGTTCCGCGAAGGCGAGCGCTACTACTTCTACTACAACCGGGCCGACCAGGAGCCCCAGCCGCAACTGCTCCATCGCGGAGGGGCGCTCTACGTCGACACGCACCAGGGCATCCTCGCGCGGCTCGACGCCGACTCCGGGGGGCTCGAATGGGGCTACGGCTACCCGACCGAACCGTATCAGTCGTCGTACCGGTTCTTCTACTACGACGAGCCGAAGGAGCCGATGGCGGCCGGCGGGCCCCCGCTCTGGATGGAGGGATCGTTCCTGGTCAAGGGGGTGAAGTCGAGCCGGGTCTCCGCCGTCGAGCCGGACCGGATGAAGGTGCTCTGGGAGCGGCCCGTGGCCAAGTCGTCGCGCCTGCTCGGCGTCGGCCGTCGCGCCGTGTTCCTGGGGGGCGACGAGATCAGCGCGCTCGACCTGAAGACCCGCGCCCTGCTGTGGGCGACGCGGGTCCCCGGCGACAGCCTCCAGGCGCGCGTCCTGGTGCGGCCGGACGGCCTGTGGCAACTGACGCCCCGCGGGATCTACGAGATCGACCCGGACACCGGCGCCGTCCGGCGGATCTTCCGAGGCGCCGACCTGGGGTCCGTGGGGGGCGACCTCCTGCTGACCGACGACCTCTTGCTGGCCGTCTCCAATCGGACGATCACCGCCTATCCGCGGCGGCCCGGGAAGGAGGGGCAGCCCGCATGAATAAGACGGGCACAGCGGCCGGCGTGCTCGCGCCTGGCGCTGGGCGTCGGCGCCGCCGTCCGCCCGGCGCACGGCCAGTTCTTCCGGCCGAACGGCGACGGGACGGGCGGGGCGGCGAACATCGAGGGCCTGACCGTCGCGGGCAAGGGGGCGGTCGCCGCCCGGCCGAACCTGCTGGAGATCGAGCTCGAGGTCGCCGCCGCCTCCGAGCTGACCGCCGACGCGATCGTCAAGTATCGCGACGCCCGCCGCAAGCTCCAGGAGGCGTTCGCCGCGCTGAAGCTCGCGAACGTGACGGTCGAGGAGCGCGGGCTCCTCGTCGACAAGAAGGGGATGACCAACCGCTATTACTTCTTCATGGCCGAGCCGAGCACCCGGGCCAAGACCGAGGTCCAGCTCTCGCGGGGCCTCGTCGTCAAGGGGACCGACATCCGCAAGATGGACGAAGACGCCCTGCTCCAGCTGACCGCGAAGCTGCTCGACGTCGCGCAGGACGCCGGTGCGAGGCTGGGCAAGGGGAACGATTTCGATCCGTATGCCTACTACTACGACATGCCCCGGAGGCACGAGGGCCTGGTCCGCTTCGTGCTCGACGACTTCGAGAAGCTCCAGGAGGAGGCGTACGAGAAGGCGATCGCCGACGCGAGGTCCCGCGCCGAGCGGCTGGCGCGCCTGAGCCGGGTCGAGCTCGGGCCGATCGTCGCGGTCCGGGAGATCCACGTGCCGGGCGAGGCGCAGGACGCGGGCGGCGACGAGCAAGGAGCCCCGCAAGCGGCTGGTCGCGTCGAAGTTCCAGGAGATCCCGATCAAGGTCGAGCTCCTGGTGCGGTTCGAGGTCCACCCGAAGGCCGAGGGGAAGGGGCGGGCGGGGGACTGATGACGATGCGACGATCCCCATCCGACCGGAGAGACCCGGGCGGGCTGACCCGGCGGGCGTTCCTGGCGCCGGTCGTGCCGGGCGGCGCTGGCGGGCGCCGGTTGCGCGCTCGCGGCGCCCGGGCGACGCCGGCGCGCCCTCGGGGCGGGGCACGAGGTCTTGCCGAAGCACGTGACGCAGGAGACGCTGCGAGGCGGTCACCAAGGGCCTCGACTTCCTCGCCGCCAAGCAGGGCGACGACGGCTCCTGGATCATCGGCGGCGGCGAGGCGTACCCGGTGGCGATGACGGGGCTGGCGGGCACGGCGCTGCTGGCGCACGGCGACTCGCCGACGCGGGGGCCGTATTCGCGGAACGTGCAGGGGGCCGTCGAGTACCTGGTCCGCTGCGCCACGCCCAACGGCCTGATCACCGGGCCGACCCAGGACAGCGGCATGCCGATGCACGGGCACGGGTTCGCCCTGCTGTTCCTGGCCTCGGTCTACGGGATGATCGGCAAGGAGTCGCTCCGCCAGCAGGTCGGCGCGGCGATCCGCAAGGCGGTGGCCCTGACCAGCCAGGGGCAGAGCGCGCAGGGGGGCTGGACCTACATCCCCGGGCTCCGGGGACGAGGGGTCGGTGACCGTCACCCAGGTCCAGGCGCTGCGGGCGGCGCACAACGCGGGGTTCCTGGTGCCGCGGGGGGTGATCGAGGAGGCGGTGCGCTACCTCGAGCGCTGCCGGACCCCCGAGGGCGGGCATCCGCTATTCGCTCCGCTCCGGCGGCGGCCCGCGGCTGCCGATCTCGGCGGCCGCCGTGGCGACCCTCTACAACGCCGGGCAGTTCGACGGCCCGATCGCGACCGACTGCCTCAAGTACGTCTGGGACCAGTTCCGCTCGAGCGAGGAGTGGAACAAGGGGGGCGGGCCACGCCTTCTACACCCACCTCTACGCCGCGCAGGGGTTCTACATGGCGGGCGACCAGTACTGGGACGCCTACTTCCCCAAGGCCCGCGACCAGCTCCTCGCCATGCAGGGCCCCGACGGCTCCTGGAACGGCGACGGGATCGGCCAGGTCTACGGCACCGCGATCGCCGCCATCATCCTGCAATTGCCGTTCAAGTATCTCCCGGTCTTCCAGCGCTAGCGAAGGGGAGGGACGCGACCTTGAGCACCACGACCGATGAGCTCGATCTCGCCGAACTGGAGGCGCTGCGATCGGCCCACGACCAGATCCGCGCGCAGATCGCGAGCCAGATCGTCGGCCAGGATGAGGTCGTCGAGCAGCTCCTGATGGCCGTCTTCGCCCGCGGCCATTGCATCCTGGAAGGGGTGCCGGG
This sequence comes from uncultured Planctomycetaceae bacterium, assembly GCA_963708145.1. GTDB lineage: Bacteria > Planctomycetota > Planctomycetia > Isosphaerales > Isosphaeraceae. The sequence goes on from OY970189.1 coordinate 4,671,639, forward strand.
GCTGGCGAAGACCTTGATGGTGCACTCGCTGGCGCGTTCGCTGGCGCTGGACTTCAGCCGGATCCAGTTCACGCCCGACCTGATGCCCTCGGACATCACCGGCACCGAGGTGCTCTACGAGGACCGCAACACCGGCGCCGGGAGCTGCGGTTCGTCCCGGGGCCGATCTTCGCGAACCTGGTCCTGGCCGACGAGATCAACCGGACCCCCCCCAAGACGCAGGCGGCCCTGCTCGAAGCGATGCAGGAGCGGCAGGTGACCGCCGGCGGCCGGCGGCATCCCCTGCCCGACCCGTTCTTCGTGCTGGCCACGCAGAACCCGATCGAGCAGGAGGGGACCTACCCGCTCCCCGAGGCGCAGCTCGACCGGTTCCTGTTCAAGGTCTACATCACCTATCCGAAGCCCGAGGAGGAGCGGCGGATCTACCGGCTCACCACCGGCGTGGACGAGCCCGAGATCCGCGCGGTGCTCGCCGGCGACCGGATCGCGGCGCTGCAGCGGCTGGTGCGGCGGATGCCGGTGTCGGACCACGCGATCGACTACGCGATGGACCTGGTCCGGGCCACCCGCGGGCCCGCGCACGGCGGGCCGTCCTACGTCGGCGAATGGGTCTCGTGGGGGGCCGGGCCGCGGGCCGGGCAGTCGCTGGTCCTCGCCGCCAAGGCCCGCGCGGCGCTCGCCGGGCGGCCGAGCGTCGCCGTCGAGGACATCCGCGCGGTCGCCCTGCCGGTGCTCCGGCACCGGATCGTGATCAACTACAACGCGCAGGCCGCGGGCGAGACCAGCGACTCGATCGTCTCGCGGCTCTTGAACGACGTCCCGGTCCGCAAGGGAGCCGCCCATGCCGCAGCCGCCGTCGCGGAAGTATTCCGATCCTGACGTCATCGCCCGGATCGCCGACCTGTCGCTCCGGGCCCGACGGCTGGTCGAGGGGGCGATCAGCGGCCAGCACCGCAGCCCGTTCCACGGGTTCAACATCGAGTTCGCCGAGTATCGCGAGTACACCCCCGGCGACGACCTGCGGCGGCTCGACTGGCGCGTCTTCGCGCGCTCCGATCGCCACTACATCAAGCAATATGAAGAGGAGAGCAACGTCCGCGTCACGTTCGTGGTCGACGCCAGCGCCTCGATGAACTACCGGGGCGCGGCCGCGGCGCTCTCGAAGTTCGACCACGCCGCCACCCTCGTCGTCGCGCTGGCGATGCTCCTGGCCCGCCAGCAGGACCCGGTGGGCCTGGTCCTCTTCGACGAGGAGGCCGGCACGATCCTCCCCCCGGCGCGACGCAGAGCCAGGTGATGGTCATGGCCGACCTGCTCGGCCGCTGCACGCCGGCGCGCAAGACCGAGCTCGGGGGCCTGCTCCGCTCGCTCACCGACCAGCTCCGGCGGCGGAGCATCCTGGTGATCGTCTCGGACCTCTTCACCGACCTCGACGCCTTCTACGACGGCCTGAACCGGCTCCGGTTCCTCGGGCACGACGTCCTGGTCCTCCAGGTGCTCGACCGCGACGAGCTGGAGCTCCCCTTCGACGGGCCGACCGTGTTCCGCGACATCGAGGGGGACGAGGAGGTGTTCGCCGAGCCCTGGGCGTTCCGCAGGTCGTACCGGCGGGCGATCCGAGACCTTCCTCGACGGCGTCCGGCGCGAGTGCGGCAGCCGCGGCTACGACCACGTGCGGTTCTTCACCGACGAGCCGCTGGGGGCGGCGCTCTCCTCCTTCCTCCACGGCCGGCAGGAGGCGGGCCGCTCGGTGCGGCAGGGCAAGGATGAGATGACTGATTGTCGACATGAACAGATGGGACGCATGAGGGTGTTGGCGGGTAATGGCACATGGCAGGTTGCATGCCAGGTGGCCGCCTCATGATGATGATGAACGACAGCGACGAGCGACCTGTGGTGATTCGGCATGCCTGCTCGGTTTCCATCCCTGCCAGTGGCTATCTCTGATTCTGCCGAACCCGCGAGCCCCCGAATTCCAATGATGACCTTCCTGAGCCCACTGCTGGCCTGGGGGATGCTGCTGGGGCTGATCCCCCTGATCATCCACCTGCTGAACCGCCGACGGTTCCGCCGGGTGGAGTGGGCCCCGATGCGCTACCTGAAGCTGACGGTCGAGCGGAACCGGCGGCGGATCGAGGTCGAGCAGCTCCTGCTGCTCCTGCTGCGGATCGCGCTGCTGGTGCTGCTGTTCTTCTTCCTGGCGCGGCCGGTGCTCAACCCGACGGGCCTGGAGCGCTGGCTGGGGACGGCGGGGCGGGCCAGCCAGGTCGTGCTGATCGACGACTCGCTCAGCATGGGGTATGCCGCGGGCGGGGGCGCCGAGGAGGCGGCCTTCGCGCGGGCCAAGGAGCTCGCGACGGCGCTCCTGGCCGCGGCCCGGCCGCAGGACCGCTGCACCCTGCTGACGACCTCGGCCCCCCGGGTCCCGGTCCTGCACGAGGTCGAGGCGACCCGCCGCGACGAGCTCTCGGCCGCGGTCGCCGCCCTGCCCCTCGGCGCCACCCACGCCGCCTGGACCTCGGTCCTGGCGGGGGTCGATGAGGTCGTGCGCTCCTGCACGTACCCGACGCGGCAGCTCACGATCGTCACCGACCTCCGCAAGGCCGGCTGGGAGGACGGGGTCGCCTCGATCGCCCGGCGCTGGGGCGAAGGAGGACGCGGGGGTCCGGGTGCGGGTCGTGGACGTCGGCGACGAGGAGACCGCCAACGTCGCGCTCCTGGGGCTCGTCCCGCTCGATCGGACCGTCCTCGCCGGGGCGGAGAGCCGCTGGGAGGCGACGATCCGCAACGACTCGTCGCGGATGCTGGCCGGGGCCAGGGCGGTCCTGAGGGTCGACGACCGGCCGACCGAGGTGCGGCTCCCCGAGATCCCCCCGCACGAGACCGCCCGGGTGCCGCTGACCGTCACGTTCCCGGGACCCGGGGCGCACGACCTCTCGCTGGAGCTCCCCGAGGACGAGCTGCCGGGCGACAATCGCCGCTGGGTCGCGGTCCCGGTGAAGGACGCGCTGCTGATCCGCCTGGTGGACGGCGAGCCGTCGTCGGTGCCGTTCGGGTCGGAGGTCGACTACCTGGCCGCGCCCCTGTCGATCGGCATCGGCTCGGCGGAGGCGTGGCGGGTCGAGGTCGTCCCCGACCAGGACTTCCTCTCGCCCCGGCTCGACCCCGCCGACGTGCTCGTGCTGGCGAACGTCGCCGCGCCCGGGCCCGAGCAGGCCAGCGCGCCTCGGCCAGCTCGTCCGCGGCGGGATGGGGCTGATGATCTTCACCGGGGCGAAGCTCGACGTCGGCCTCTACAACGACCTGCTCCACCGCGACGTCCGGCTCCTGCCCTACCCGCTGAAGACCCTGGTCGACGAGCCGATCCGGGGGGTGATCGTCGAGCCGGTGCGCCCGTCCCCGATCGAGGCGCTCCTGGAGCTGAAGCCGACGGCGCTCGAGCGGGTGGCGGTCCGGCAGATCATGGGCGTGGACGAGCAGGGCGAGCAGGACCGGGTCCACGTGCTCGCCCGCTGGAACGACCCGGCGCGCTCGCCGGCGCTGGTCGAGCGGGTCGTCGGCGACGGGCGGGTCCTGCTCTGGACCACCACCGCCGACCGGGCGGGGAACGACTGGCCGGTCGAGCCGAGCTTCGTCCTGGCCGTGCGCGAGGCCGTCCGCGGCACCGCGCGGCCGACCCGGTTCGACACCACGATCAGCGCCGGCGAGCGGATGCGGCGGGTCGTCCGATCCAGCCAGCAGGTCGGCAACGCCCGGCTCGACCCGCCCGGCGGCGGCGAGCCGCGGGCGCTTGCGGTCGTCCCCCTGCGCGAGACGCGGCGACGACCCGGGGCCGTCCTACGCGATCGAGGTCCCCGACACGCGGCGGGCCGGCCTCTACCGGCTCGCCTGGGACGAAGGGCCCCTCGGCACGCAGCAGGACCTGTACGCCGCGAACCCCGACCCGCGCGAGAGCGCACTCGGGCGGATCACCGCGGCCGACCTCAGGAGGCTGCTCGCGCCGCTCGAAAGTCGAGATCGCCGTCGCGCGCGGCGACCCGGCCGGGATGTTCGCCGCGACCGGCCGCGAGGTCTGGCACGAGCTGGCGCTGGGGTTGTTCGTCCTCGTGGTCCTCGAATCGATCTTCGCAACCTGGGTGGGGCGATCCCGGTAGGCATCCTTCGAAAGTCATACGTGATGAGCAACGTGTGGCGAATGCTCCTGGGGATCGAACGCTCGCCCGGCGCGGCGACGGGGGGAGATACCCGTCTGGAGCTGACGGCCCTGCCGCGCGGGGCGTGGGGGGTGGCGCTGGTCCTGGGGGCGATCGCGCTGGTCGGGCTGGTCTGGCGGCTCTACCGCCGGGAACGGCGCGACCTGTCGCGATCGGCGTCGCGTGGTGCTGGTCGGGCTCCGGGTCGTCGACCTTGCTGGCCCTGGCGGCGATGCTGGCCGAGCCGGTCCTGGTCTCGAGCCGGCATCGAGACGGTGCGGTCGCACCTCGCTCTGATCCTGGACGATTCGGAGAGCCTGAGCTTCTCCGACCCGTACAGCGACGACTCGCGCGCGGTCGAGCTGGCCGCGAAGCTGCGGCTGCGATCCGACGGTGGGCGATCGCCGGTCGATCGGCTGCGGGAGACGCCGCGGCTCGACCTGGTCAAGCGGGTCCTGACGCCGCAGCTCGACGCGCTCGGCCGGGGCCGGGAGCTGTCGCTGTACGACCTGGAGACCGCCTCGCGCGGGGGTGCGGGGGCCCCGGAGCGGGGGCGGTTCCTCGACGCGCTGAGGCCGAACCGGGCGGTCTCCCCGCTGGGCGACGCCTTGCGGGGCGTGCTGGCGGCGCACCGCGGCCAGCCGGTCGCGGGGGTGGTCGTGGCGACCGACGGCCGCTCGAACACGGGCGAGGACCCCCTCCGCGCCGTCGAGTCGGCCGTGCGGCAGAACATCCCCGTGTTCGCCATCGCCGCCGGGGCCGACGAGGGGCCGCGGAACATCCGCCTGGCCGAGATCGAGGTCAGCCCGGTCGTCTTCGTGCGCGACCCGGTGACGCTCGGCGTCGTGGTCGAGGCCCGCGGCCTGCGCGACGCCGAGGCGACGGTCGTCCTCGAACAGCGGGTCAACGAGAATGAATGGGAGCCGGTCGGCAACCAGCGGGTCGTGCTGGGAGAGGACGGGCTGCTCAAGCGGACGACGTTCCGGATCACCCCCAAGGTGGTCGGCTCGTACCAGTTCCGGGCGCGCGTCGAGGACGCCGGGCCGGAGCTGACGCGGGAGGACAACGTCTCGACCGCCGACGTGAAGGTCGTCCGGCAGCAGATCCGGGTCCTGCTGATCGCCGGCGGGCCGTCGCCGGACGTGCAGTTCCTCCGCAACGCCCTGATGCGCGACCCGCACGTCGAGTTCGCCGCCTGGCTCCAGCACGCCGACCCCGGCTTCCGGCAGCCGGGCGACCGCCCGATCGCGCGGCTGCCCAACGACGAGGCCGAGCTCCGCCATTACGACGCCCTGCTCCTGGTCGACCCCGACATGCGGGCCCTCGGGCCGCAATGGCCCGACCTGATCACGCGGTTCGTCAGCCAGGACGGCGGCGGGCCTGATCTTCGTCGCGGGCGAGCTCCATTCGCAGCAGCTCTTCGAGGCGGCCGACGCGGGGCCGACCGCGACCGCATCGGGCACGAGCTGGACGAAGGTCCTGCCCGATCGTCCGCGAGCCGGGCCTGTTCCGCACCGAGGCCGAGGTGCGGCTCACCACCCAGTCGACCTACAGCCTCGAGCTGACCCCCGAGGGGCGGGGCGACCCGATCTTCGCGTTCCACCCCGACCCGCTCCGCAACCGGGCGATCCTGACGAGCCTGCCGGGGATGTACTGGAGCTTCCCCGTGACCCGCGCCCGCCCCGGGGCGACCGTCCTGGCGCGGCACGGCGACCCCCGGATGCAGAACCAGTACGGGCGGCACGTGCTCCTGGCCTCGCAGCTCTACGGCCCGGGGCGGACGGTCTTCATCGGGTTCGACAGCACCTACCGCTGGCGCTACCTCTCGGAAGATTACTTCGACGGCTTCTGGGCGCGCCTGATCGACCGGGTGGGACGCAGCAAGGCGCTGGGGGGGCAGTTCGCGTTCCAGGTCCACCTGGGCAAGGGGGTCTACCGGGTCGGCGACCAGGTGACCGTCGACGTCCGCTACACCGACCCCGCCGCCCTGGCCGAGGCCGCCGAGCTGACGGCCGAGCTGGAGGTCGCCGGCCAGCCCCCCGAGCCGGTCCGGTTCGAGCGGGTCCCCGACGACCCCGCCGTGCTGACCGCGACCTTCCCGGCGCAGCAGGCGGGGGCCTACTCGCTGCGGATCGTCCCGGCGACGGCGGCGGCGGAATCGGGCTCGGGCGTCCGCGCCTCGACCACGACCTTCCGCGTCGAGCCCCCGCGGCGCGAGATCGACGAGCCGTCGCTGAACCGGCCGCTCCTGGCCGCCCTGGCCCGCCTCACCGGGGGCCGGGTCTTCGAGCTCTCCGACGTCGACCGCCTCGACGAGGCCATCCCCATGCGGGAGGTGACCCGGACGCTGGAGACGCGCGACGAGCTCTGGGACGCGCCGCTGCTGTACGGGACCATCGTGCTCGGCCTGACCGTGGAATGGGTGTTGCGCAAGCTGTACCGGATGGTGTGAGCGGGACGATCCGTGAGGACGAGGACCGTGACGACCGCCCTGGAATTGCCGACCCCCGGATCGCTCCGCGACGAGCAGCGCGGGCTCAAGGCCCAGCTCGCGCGGCTGCGGCGGCGGTTGTGGCTCGAGCTGGGGCTGGAGCTCGCGGCCGAGACGGCGGTCGTCCTGGCGGCGACGGCGGCGGTGCTGGTGTTCCTCGACTGGTGGTTCCGGCTCGGCCGGCCGGCCCGGCTCGCCTTGCTGGCCGCGAGCCTCGCGGGCGTCGTGCTCGATCCTCGGCGCCCGCGCGTGGCGGCGCTGGCGGGGGGCGAGGCTCGACGACCTCTCGCTGGCGGTCGTGCTCGATCGGTTCCGCCCGGGGACGGGGCAGCGGGTCGCCGACGTGCTCCAGCTCCCCGACCTGCTCGGCGAGGGGGAGCCGTCGGTCTCGCCGGCCCTGGTGCGGCTGGCGGTCCAGCAGGGCGAGCGCGGCCCTGGCGGGGTCGGACTGGCGGTCGCTCTGGAACCGCAGGCGGACGGCCGCGTACGCGGCGGCCCTGGTCCTGGGCCTGCTCGTGCCGGCCGCGTTCGCGGCGCTGCGCCCCCGAGGCGGCGCGGCTGAGCGTCGCGCGCTGGCTGCTCGGCTCCTCCGAACGCTGGCCGCAGCGGACGTACCTCACCGTGATGGGGCTGGATCGGGACGGGCGCCTCCTCGCCCCGCGGGACGAGCCGCTGACGCTCGAGGTCCGGGCCGACCTGCCGCTGATCGAGGCCTCGGGAAACCGCTGGATCCTCCGGGGCCGCGACGAGCCGCTCGTCGTGCGACGGAGGCCGGCGGCGCCGGTCGCGCCCGAGTCGGTCCGGGTCCGGGAACGGACCGCCGAGGGGACGTGGCGCGAGGGGACGATGGCCGCGATCGCCCCGGCGCGGTACCGGTACGAGCTGGCGCCGGCGGGGGCGTCGTCGACCTTCGAGCTGACCGGCGGCGACGACTGGCTGGGGCCGATCGCGATCGAGCGCGTCGACCGCCCCGCGCTGGCCGACGTCAAGCTCCGCGTCAAGGAGCCCGGCGCGGCGTCGGGCGGCTTCCGCACGATCGCCGATCCCCGCCAGCACCTGCTGTTCCTGCCCGACACCGAGGTCGAGCTGACGCTCGCCGGCAGCGAGCCGGTCGCCGACACCCAGCTCAAGGTCAATCCCGGCAAGCCGCCCGAGCTGAGCCGGATCGACGCCCGGACCTTCGCCACCCGCTGGACGCTCCGCGAGGCGACGACGCTGGAGATCGTCCTCCGGTCGAGCAAGACCGGCCTCGAATCGCGGCCCGCGTTCCTCTCGATCGGGCTGCTGAGGGACCGCGAGCCGCGGGTCACCGTGCGCGCCGTGGGCGTCGGCGGCCACGTCACGCCGGTCGCCACGGTCCCGCTCTCGGTCGCCGCGACCGACGACCTCGGCCTGGCGGCGCTGCGGCTGCGGATCGAGCGCACGATCAGTCGCGACGGACGAGGACCAGGATCGGGCCCGAGACGCAGCGGCGCGATCAATCCGAGCCGAAGACGCGAGGCCGCGACGGTCGACCTGCCCCTTGCCCCTGTCCGCCGACCGCGCCGGTGCTCGACCAGCAGGCCCGGCACGACCTGGTCCTGCAAGCCGACCCGCCCCCGCCGGGGACCCTGATCCGGATCGTGGGCGAGGCGGAGGACCGCTGCGCCCGAGGCGCCCAGACCGGCCGGTCGAGCGTGCTGGCGCTCCAGGTCGTCTCCCCCGACGAGCTCTTCTACGAGATCCTGATCCGGCAGCGGGCCGAGCGGGCGAAGTTCGTGGCGATCCTGGAAGCGCACGAGAAGCAGGCCCCGATGCTCGACGGCCCGACCCCGCCCGAGGCCGAGGACTGGATCCGCCTGGCGCGGCTCGAGCACGCCGGCGCCCGCCAGCTCGACCAGATCGCCGGCCGGCTCGCCGACACCCTCCAGGAGATGAAGCTGAACCAGGTCGGCTCGCCCAAGTCGCACCGGCTCCTGCAGGACGAGGTCATCGACCCGATCCGGGCGCTCGGCGCCGGCCCCCTGAACGCGCCTGCGGAACGCGGTGCAGACCCTCGCGAACTCGGGCCAGGGTTCGGCCGCGAGCCGGGAATCGGCTCGACGGCTGCACCACGAAGTTGTTACAACGATGAAGACGATCCTCGCACAGATGTCGCAGTGGGAGAGCTTCGTCGACGTCGTCAACCAGGTCGCCGAGGTGATCCGGATGGAGCAGAAGGTCCTCCAGGAGACCGAGAAGGCCCGTGAATCCCGGACGCGGGAGGTGTTCGATGGCAAGCCCTAGCCGGGCAGATCGCGCGGATGCCCGACGGCACGGCCCGGGCGATGGACCCTGCTCCTGGTGCTCTGCGCGTTGGCTTCGCCGGCGCCGCGAGGCTCCTGGCGCAAGGCGTCGTCGCGGCCCAGGACAAGAAGGCGGACGGGGTCTTCGACGAGAAGAAGCCGGGCGACGAGAAGAAGCCGGGCGAGAAGAAGACGACGGGCGGGACGCCCAAGGCCGCGGCGGCGTCGAACCGCGAGACGATCGGGTTCACCCAGGAGAACGTCGCCGCGCAGATGACCGAGCTGGAGGAGCGGATGTTCCGGCTCTCCGAGGCGCTGCGGAGCCTGGAGCCGGAGAACGCGTCGCGGCTGAAGCTGGCGCTGAACTTCTCGCGCGAGGAGCTGATCCTGCTCCAGATGAAGGAGACGCAGAAGCTCCTGCGCGACGCCGAGCTGAACAAGGCCGAGACCGAGGTCCGCGAGCTGCTGGCGAAGCTCGAGCACCTGCGCAGCCTGCTGCTGGCCGAGGACCTCGACTTCCAGATGAAGCTGGCGCGGCTGCGCCAGATGCGGGAGACGCTCGGGCAGCTCGAGCGGATCATCAAGGAAGAACGGCGCGAGCTGGCCTGGTCGCGCGGGGCGGTCGCCGAGCAGAGCGACCCGGGAGCGGCTGCAGGGCCGCCGGGGCGACCTGGAGGCGCTCGTGCGCGACGAGGAATCGATCGTCCGCGACCTCCGCGCGGCGATCCGGGGGACGGCAAGTCGGCGCCGGACGAGGCCCGCGACGCCGCGCGCGAGCGCCTGGCGGCGGCCCGGAAGACGGCGGAGGGGCTGGCCGGCGACCCCGCGTTCGCGGAGGCGCAGCCCCCCTACTTGCAGCAGGCCGACCCGCACCTGGGGGACGCCCTGACGTCGCTCGCGACGCCCGACGCCGCCGCGGCCGTCGCCGCGGCCGAGCGGGGGCTCGGGCTGTTCCGCAAGGAGCTCGAGCGGCTGGCGCGGGCGGGTCGCAGCAGGCGGACCGCGCCCTCGACGCGGCCGAGTTCCGCCGCCTGGAGCAGGACCAGGCCCGCAACCGCGGCGCGGCCGACGCGCTGGCGGAGACCTCGGCCCGGCTGGGGGACAGCGGCGTCGCCCTCCAGAAGGACCTGATCCGCGCCGGCGGCGCGATGCGGGCCGCCGAGGAGGACCTGGCCCGGACCGCGGCGCAGCCGGCCTCCGAGGACCAGGTCGAGGCGCTCAAGGACCTCATCAAGTCGCACGAGGCGCTCGCCCGCGCCGTCGAGGGCCTGCTCGTCGAGCTCCGCTCCGAGCTCCAGTCGCGGATCATCTCCGAGCTGACCGAGATGCACGAGATCCAGGCGGACATCCGCGAGACGACCCAGGCGCAGGCCCCGCGCGTGGCGCAGCGGTCGCGCACGGCGCTGGTGCTGGTCGTCGGGCTGTCGCGCAAGGAGTCCGAGCTGGGCGACCGGACCGAGCACCTGCGCGCCCTGGTCGTGGAGACCGAGTTCGGCATCGCGCTGCCGACGGCGCTCCGCGTCCTGGCGGGCGAGATGAGGAAGATCCAGGAGTGGCTCGGCCAGGGCGATCCCTCGCCGCGCACCGTCGCGCTGGAGAAGCGCGTCGAGGACGACCTCCTGGGCCTCCTCGAGGCGATCCGCCGGCTCCCCCCCACGACCCCGCCCCCGCCGGCTCCCCCCTGCCCACCGACCCGAGGGCGCGGGAGCGCGAGCTGAACCGGCTCATCGCCGAGCTCAAGATGATCCGGCTGCTCCAGTTCCGGCTCAACGACGACACCGTCGACGTCGACCACGCCCACCCCTCGGCCGCGGCCTTGACGCCCGAGCTGAGGCGGGAGATCGAGGCGCTCAAGGCCCAGCAGGAAGAGATCCGCGACTCGATCGCCCGGCTCTCGGAGCGGTTCGAGCCCCCGGCGGAGGATGACAATGAATGATCCTGGAATCGATTCCCGTCCCTGGATCACTCCCGAATGAGAAAAGGGGTCCTCTCATGAAAAGCTCGCTTCGGATTCTCGTCGCGACCGGCGTGGCGGCGTGCCTCCTCGGCATCGGCACCAGGGCCGAGGCCCAGGCGACGATGGCGGCGATCTCGACCAAGATGACCGGCGTGGTCGGCGACCTGGCGAAGCCCGACACCGGCCCGCCGGTGCAGGACCGGCAGAAGACGATCGTGCGCGACCTCGACGAGCTGATCGCGTCCCTGGAGAGGGAGTGCGAGGCCTGCCGCAACGGCATGAAGCGCAACAACCCGAGGAACGGCATGGCCGACTCGATGATCAGCCGGGGGACCGGCGGCGTCGGCGCGCTGGTCGATCCCCGCCAGAGCGAGAAGGACTGGGCCAAGCTCTCGAGCCGCGAGCGCGACCGCATCCTGCAGTCGATGTCCGAGGGGTTCCCCCCCGAGTATCGCCAGGTGCTCGAACGCTACTACCGCCGCCTGGCCGAGGAGAAGACCGCTTCCTCCTCCGGCGGAGACCAGGCGCGAGCCGAAGGACGCGGAGACCCCGGCGGCGCAGGCCCTGAGCGGGACGGGCCGGAGGTCCCGGATCGGTCCCTCGCACGGGCATCGCCGCGCCAGACGACCGCCTCCGAGGGGATGCGATGCACGGCGCGGTTCTGCTGCTGATCGGCCTGCTGGGGGCGGGTGGGGTCAACGAGTATGCGCGCGGCTCGACGCCCGGGCCCTCGATCAGGCGTCGTTCGACGCCGAGACCTACGGCACCAAGAAGGCGCTGGCGCGGGAAGCCGACGGGCTGCGGATGACGCTCGAGGCCGGCGCCGAGGAGACCGGCTGGAAGACGCCCCCGCAGCTCAAGATCGGCGGCGACTTCACGATCATCGCGAACCTCGCGATCAAGAAGCTCCCCAAGCCCGCCCTCGAAGACGGCGCGGCGGTCGGCCTGGCGATCGCGCAGGGGGACATCAACCAGCCCGACCTGACGCTCGTGCGCCTGAGGGAGCCCGGCGGGGCGGACGTCTATCCGGGCGATCGACCGGGGAGGGAACAGCCCGGGGCAGCCGACGGGGCCCGGCGGCCCGGTGATGGTCCGGCGGCAGCCGCCGGGGCAGCCGAACGCGAAGGCCGCCAAGCCGACGCGCCGGGTCTTCCCGGCGGCCGGGGACGTCGTCCGGCTCGAACTCCGGCGCGAGAAGGATGTCGTCCGGTTCCAGGTCCTCGACGCCAGGATGGACCGGCCCCGCTACCTCGGCCAGGTCACGCTCGGGACGAACGACATCGCCGCGGTCAAGCTGTTCGTGTCCAACCGCAACGGCGCCGAGCCCCTCGACGTGCTCTGGCGCGACGTGACGATCCGCGCCGATCGCCTCGGCGGCCTGGGGACCACCGTCCGCACCGTGCTCGAGACCGTCGTCTACGCCGAGCCGACCGCGATCGAGAACGGCGTCCTGATCGTCGGCGGCACCCCCAGGAACCCGCCCCCCGCGGCCGGATCGGGCGACGCTCCCGACCCGAAGAAACCGGGCGAAGCCCCTCCGCGAAGCCCGACGAAGCCGCCGACAAGCCGAAGGCGGCCGACGACCGGCCGAAGACCAGGCGGCGGCCCAGCCCCGGCCCCCGCGACCCCGGCCCCAGGGCGGCGACACGCCGACCGGCCGAGGCCCAGCTCCGCGACCCCGGCTCCCGCCCCCGCCCCCAAGCCGGAGGCGAAACCGAAGGAGCCGAAGGCTCGGATCCCGCTCGATGAGGTCGAGAGCATCCGATTCGAGCGCACGCCCGTCCTGGCCGCTCGCTTCGTGGGGCAGAAGAACGTCGATCTCACCCTCCCCGCCCCCGCCGCGAAGAAGGACGAGCCGGATCCGAAGGGCGAGACGAAGAAGAAGAAGGAGCGCCGAAACGAAGCCGACGACGACGCCCTGGCGCCCCCCGCCGGGGACGACGATCACCAAGGTGCCCCGGGTCAACCCGGAGAAGAACGGGATCCGCGACGTCGGCCTGGCCCTCTCGGGGCTGAGGGCCGTCGAAGGTCAAGCAGGTGACGGTCAACTGCCAGGCCGACAAGGGATCGACCGCCTGGCGGCTCGACACCTCGGACTCGCACGATTGGCCGCTGGTGCTGCGGCGGTCGGGCACCGAACCGTGGGCCGAGCTCTACCTGGAACCGCCCCCCGGCGACAGCTTCCAGAAGGAGTACAAGATCAACGTCGTCTACGAGGATGGGCAGAACGGCAACGCCACCGTCAAGGCGACCGAGCACACCGACCCCAGCCGCGCCGTCGATCCCAAGGCAGCCGGCGGTCCCCCGGCCCGGTGCCACGGTCCACCTGACGGGCGAGGAGAAGCTCTTCGGCACGCTCGAAGGGATCGGCCCGGACGACGCTCCGGCTGGTCTCCCCCTGGGCCGATCAGGCCCCGCTCGACATCCCCCTGGCGCGGGTCGTGGGGGTGCAGCTCAGCCTGCCCGACCGCAAGGAATCGCCCGAGTCGTTCGCCCGCAGGCTCAAGCTCGCGGGGCCGGAAGACCTGCTCCTGGCCCGGGCGAAGGACGGCGAGGTGCTGGCGATCGCGGGCCTCGTGGAGGGGACCGAGGCCGACCGGCTCCAGTTCCGCTACCAGGACCGGACCCGGACGCTCCCCCTGGGCCAGGTCGAGGGCTGGGTCATGGCCGCGCGGCCGGACCCCCGGCCCCCCGACGGCCTGCTCGCCCGCGTCTCCCTGCTCGGCGGCCTGGCCATCTCCGGCGTCTGGAAGGACCTCGACACCCAGACCTGGACGCTCGAGACGCCCTGGGGCCAGGCGCTGAAGGTCCCCGCCGCCGAGGTCCAGGACGTGCGGTTCCGGGGCGGCGCGATGACGTACCTGTGCGACCTCGACCCCAGCCGGGTCGAGGAGACCCCGTTCTTCGGCCACCGGATGCCCTGGCGCCGCGACGTCGGGCTGCTGGGCGAGCCGCTGCGCATGGGCGGCCAGACCTACGAGCACGGCGTCGCCGTCCATTCCCGGAGCCGCCTGACCTACGACCTGAATGGCCGTTATGCCCGGTTCGAGGCCGTGCTCGGCTTCGACGACGCGGCGCGGGGCAAGGGGCGGGTCGATTGCCGCGTCCTCGCCGACGGCAAGGAGCTCTTCGCCAGGACCGACCTCCGGGCCGACGAGCCGCCGGTCACGCTGTCGCTCGCCGGTCGCGGGGGCCGCGCAGCTCCGGCTCGAAGTCGATTACGGCCGCGATCAGGACGCGGGCGACCGCGTCATCTGGGCCCACGCCCGGCTCTTCCGCCCCTCGTCGCCGGCGTCGGGAGTCCCGGCGTCTCGTGCCGGTGCGGCCGAGGGCCGTTGAACCCGGGTCCGGACGGAGTGTCATCCATGGCCGAGTCCTTCGTTCGATCAACCTGGCTGCTGATCGTGCTCGGGATCTCCGCCTCCCGGCTCGCGGCGGGGGCCGAGGAGCCGAAGCAGACGCCGATCGAGGTCTACGAGTGGTCGATCTGGGTCGGCAGCCCCTCGCAGACGACGATCAACGCGGCGCGGGAGTACAGGAACGCGATGCCCGGGGCGATCGGCACGAGCCGGCCGAAGCTCGAGGACAAGGAGCAGGCCGGCAAGTTCCCGGTGGCGCCGATCTCGGTCGTCCAGTTCTTCGGCCAGGAGTGCCGCGACGTCGACGTCGACCTGCGCACGAAGAAGGGCACGCTGCTGGCGCACTGGCCGCCGGGCACCGAGCGGAGCGGCCGGATCCAGTGGTTCGGCTCGAACCTGAGCGCGACGCCCCCCGCCGGCATCCCCCTGGGCTACATCCCCGAGACGCACTGGTTCCAGAAGCTGCGCGCCGGCGAGTCGGCCCTGTTCCTCAAGCACGAGTCGCACCTCGAGCGATTCGTCGCCTACGACGTCGAGCTGTCGATCCCGGTCCCGATCAAGATCCGGGGCGGGCCCGATGACTATACGTTGCAGAACCTCACCGACCGCCGGCTCCGCGACGTCGCCGTGATCGCGCCGGCGGAAGGCGGGTTCCGCGTCGGCTGGCTCGACGAGCTCCCCACGGCGGCCCCCGAGAAGAAGGAGGAGCCCGATCGAAGGCGAAGAAGCCGGCCGAGTCCGATCCGAAGGAGAAGGCGAAGGCGGACGAGGAGAAGGCGAAGGCGGTCTTCCAGGAGGCGGAGACGAAGGATCAGAGGAGAAGGAGAAGGAGAAGGAGGAGAAGGTCCCCCCCTTGCCGGCCGAGGCCGACGCCGACATGCGGGCGCGGGTCGACCAGGTGCTCAACCGGCCGGTGGTGGTGACGGTCGAGCAGGCGCCCCGGCGCGAGGTGCTCGACCTGATCATGAGGCAGGTCCGGCTGGGCTACGAGCTGGACGACCGGACGCTGGCCAAGGCGGAGATCGACCTGAACCAGACGATGGAGATGAAGGCCAGCGGCGTCTCGGCCCGCGACGCGCTGGCGGACGTGCTGGGGACGGCCGGCCTGAGCTATCGCGTCACCGAGGAGGGGAAGCTCTTCATCACCACGGCCGCCCGGCTCGCCGAGGAGTCGGAGAAGAAGGGGAAGGTGATCGAGGGGCCCCCCGTGAAGCTGGTCATGTCGCAGCCCCTGAAGCCTTCCGACCCCTCGTACCGGGAGATGACCCGCGACGCGCTGGCCCGCCGGCTGGCGGGGCAGGGCCTGCGCGACGACCTGGTGCGGTACCTTGCTCGACCAGTACGGCCCGTCCCTGTTCGAGCCGGGCGAGCTGGTCGTCCTGGCGCACCTGTCGCGCGAGGCCCTGGACGACACCGTGCTCCTCGACGTCTTCCCCCCGCCCCGGAAGCTCGTCCGCGTGGCGCTGCTGCTCGTCCACGGCGTCGACCCGCGGTTGCAGGACCGGGCGCGGGCGCTGGTCCAACAGCTCGGCGATCCCTCCCCCAAGACGCGCGAGGCGGCCGAGGGCCGGCTGTTCGAACTGGGCCCGGTCGCCGTCCCGGCCCTGGAAGATGCCCTGACCAACAAGGACGTGGAGATCGTCTTCAGGTCCGAGCGGCTGCTCCTGAGGCTCAACCGGGCGGTCCCGTAACGGGGATACGATCATTCGGGCGCCGGGCCGTTCGACATGGGATCGCATCGGCCGGCTTGGGCCGAGGGGTGGGCCGGCTTGCGCCGGGCGGACTGCGGGAGCATCCTGCCGAGCCAGATCTTCAGGGCCCACTTGGAATATCGGTAGGCGATCAGGCGCATCCTCATCGAGCGGTCGCATTTCATCGCCCGGTGGAGGCTGGTCATCGCCGGCCGGAGGCTCGCCGGCCACGAGGGCCCTGTAGGCGGATTCGAGCTCGATCTCGCGGAAGAACGCGAGCAGCCCCCGGCCCATGGCGCGGTGGTATTCGGGCGGGAGGGTGCGCCTCATCGTCTGGATCGCCCGGTGGATGTCGGGGATGTCTCGCCCCCGTCGCTTCAGCCGAGAGGTCTCGTTGCCCTCGTGCACGCGGTAGCTGGCCAGCGGCTCGGGGTCGTACCAGATCGGATACGACGCCGCGATGCGGACCCACATCTCCCAGTCGAGCGCGTAGCGGAGGTCGGTGCGGAACCCGCCGAGGTGCTCGTACACGCCCCGCCGGACCACGATCGCCGGGCACTGGATGTATTGGCTGTGGGAGATCCTCGTGAGCCAACCCGCGAGGACCCCGGCGGTCGGCCGCTCGAGCCCCGACATGCCGAACCGACGGCCCTTGGCGTCGATGAAGTGGTGGCGGGAGAACGCCGCACCGACTTCGGGGTGGGCGCCGGCCCGCGCCAGCCGCTCGTAGAATCCCGGCAGCGCGAGGTCATCCTGGTGCAGGATGTGGACCCAGAGGCCCCGGCTCCGCGCGATGCACGCGTTCCAGTTGCGCGCCAGCCCGATGCTCGCGGCGTGGCGATGGACCTCGACCCGCGTCGGCGCGAGCCGTCGGATCACCTCCTCGTGACGGCGGCTCCTCGATCCGTCGTCCAGGACGGCGATCTGCATCCGGTCGGGCCCCGGGTCCTGGTCCAGGACCGACCGCAGCGCCTCCTCGAAGAGGTCGTCGCAGTTGTAGACCGGCATCATCACCGACCAGTAAGGCCGCGCGCGATCGTCGCCGATCGGGGCGATCGGGGGGCGCCTGGACGTGGCGGAGGTTGGCATGGTGATCCGATCCGGGCGAGCGACGGCTCGCCCCGTCATGACCCGGGGGACGTTAGTGGTGCGATCGGAGGATCGCCCTGCGGAATCGTCCGAGGCGGCACCGCGTCCGGAACGCGGAGGATCGCGCCGCGCGAGCCACCAGGCCCAGGGGGGGCCCATCGGCCCCCGGGCGCCGGCGACCATCGCGAGCATCGCCCCCAGGCGCGCCTCGATCGCGTCCGGGGAGAGGAGCACGGCGACGCGCGCGCGGCCGGCCCGCCCGACCCTCTCGGCGCGGCCGGGGTCGGCGAGCAGCTCGACGGCCCGCCGGGCGAACGCGATCGGGTCGTCGGCGATCATCAGGTGTTCGCCCGCGATGACGTCGAGCCCCTGGGCCCCCACGGACGTCGTCACCACGGGCAGGCCCGCCGCCATCGCCTCGGCGACCTTCGTCTTCACGCCCGCGCCGAACCGGAGCGGCGCGACCATCAGCGCGGCGCGATCCAGGTAGGGCCCGACCTCCGGCACGTATCCGATCACGTCGATCCCCTCGACCTTCGCCAGGTCCGCGACCTCGGCGGTGGGGTTGCTGCCGATGACCGTGAGCCGTGCGGAGGGGACCCCGGCACGGACGGCATCCCACACCTCGCGCACGAACCAGAGGAGCCCGTCGCCGTTCGGGGCGTGTCGGAACCCCCCCAGGAAGAGTAGCTCAGGTTCGCGGGCCCGCACCGTCCTGGGCCGTTCCGGCACCACGAGCGGGATGATGAACCGGGGCGCGATCGCGCCGTCCGAGTCCAGGATGCGCGCGTCCTCGTCCGAGACGCAGGCGACGGCGTCGGCCTTGCGGTAGACGGCCAGCTCGCGCCTCTTGCCGAGCCTCGACCGCGACGGGGTCGGAGAGGCCGAGGGGCAACGCGGACTCCTCGCGGCGGAAGTGGATGTCGACCGAATCGACCACGATCGGTACCCAGGGCTGATGCCGGCGGACGAGGTCGGCCCCCGCCTCCGCACACCACCAGAATTCGAACAGGGCCGCGTCGAAGGGCCGCCGGAGCAGGGCGCGTTCGAGGCCGGGTTGCCCGGACCCCGGCAGGACGCGCACCCCGGCCTCCCGGAGCCCCTCGTCGGACCTCGGGGGCGCGCCGTCGTCGGGCGAGGCCAGGCGGGGGTAGAGCGACACGCGATGTCGCCTGGCCAGCAGGCCCAGCAGCGCGCAGAGCCGCACGTCGCCCCCGTTCTGGTCGGACCGGGGCGGCTCCGGGGTGACCACGAGGATCTCCAGGGGCCGGTGCGATGGACCTCTGCGCTTCGCCAACAACGAGGAGGCTCCTCGACGAGTCCGCTCAGGGTGACCCCGGGAGGCCGCGACCGCTCGCGATGCCCGCGGGCGCCCCCGGATCGTGCGTCAGGTGGCGGGGGAGGTGGACCGGGCGCAGCGCGGGCCAGCGCCGGGGCCAGATCGGGTGGAAGTTGTACATCCAGGGCCAGCGCCGAGGCGCCGGCATCCACACGCGCTCCAGGTAGCGACGCCAGTCGAAGTCCGGGTTGTGGCCCCAGCTCTCCAGCTTGGCCACGATGTCCCCCTCGGTCCGCGCCCAGGAGAAATGCAGGATCGCCTCGGACTTCGGGATGACGCCGTCGGCCCGGTAATGGCGGCGGTCCACGGGGTCGTAGCCCGACGCGCCGGACCTCGAACCGCCAGCGCGGTTCCCGGACGTGCCGCGCGACGGTGAGCGTGACCCCCGGGCGGACCGCGACGGGGCCGGGATATTCCGAGACCTGGCGCCGGGAGTACGAGCACACCTCCAGGAACCGGCCCGACCCGACGCGGCGGAAGAACGACCTCATCGGCCATTCCACGGCGGCGAAATCCCCGGGCACTTCGCGGAGGCGGCGGCCGAACTCCACGGCATTCGGGAGCACCTCGTCGGTGTCGAGCGCCAGCACCCAGTCGGCCCCCCGGCCCGCCTCATCGAGCGCGCAGGCACGCTGGTAGGTATCGTTCTCGATCGGTGCCCGGCCCGGGCGCGCGTAGTCGCCCGGGCAGAGGCGCATCTTCCGCGCGGGGTCGACCGACCTGAGCCGATCGAGGCATTCCTCGACGGGGATCGGCGCGCCGGTCCACCCGCACCCCGATCGGTCGTAGGAGACGACGATCGTGTCCACGAGGTCGTAATAGGAGGCGATGCTCGCCTCGATCCAGGCGGGTTCGGCGGCGAGGACGTAGGCGTTGATCGTCATGGCAAACGCGCCTCGCTCGACGATTTCAGGCCCCGGAGCCAGGACCCCAGGCCGGCGCGGGCCCGGGCGTCCGACGGCCTCGGGGTCGCGGGCGTCGCGGCCAGTCGCGCCCCGTAATCGAGCAGGCCCTCGGCACGCCTCGGCGACCCGTCGATCCGGAGGCTGTCGAGCACGACGCAGCGGTCGATCTGCGGGACCCGGGCCAGGCAATCGCGGACGGACCCGAGGTCCGAGGGGACGGCCCCACGCCCGGCGATCGCGGCGATCGCGCCCAGGTTCAACGGGTGCTCCTCGCCGGGGTAGGTGTAATGGAAGACCGTCGCCGAGAACCCGCCGGCCTCGAACAGGGAGCCGAGATAGCCGGCATCGAAGAGGGACTTGTGGAGCTGGGGCACCCAGCCCGGGGGCGCCGAGTCCGGGTGCGCCTCGGGCCGCCAGTCCGCCCAGGGGATCACGGTCGTCTGCTCGGGCTCGCCGTGCGTGTAGCGATAGACGTTGAACAGGTCGAAACGGTCCCCGACCACCCCGCGCGCCGTCGAGGTAGAGCCGGGCGATCGTCGCGAAGTCCGGGATGCCCAGGCAGACCACGAGGCCCGCGTCGGACAGGACCCTCCTCCACTCCCGGACCGCGGGGAGCTGGTGGGCCAGGAAGACGTGCTCGAAGGCCGCGTGCGAGAAGATCATCTCGACCGTCCCGTCGCCGAACCGGCCGAGGTCCCCGGCGTGGCCGACGACGTCCGTCTCCGCGACGGGCCTGATGTCCACGTTGACGAAATCGGGGAGGCGGACGCGTCCCGAACCGACCTGGATCTTCACGATCGTGGATTCCTCCGGCCTGGTCTCGAACCTCAACCGATGCCGCCGGGGAGGGCCGCGGGGCCTACTCCCCGAAGAACCGATCCGGGCGGTCGACGATCCGCGTTTCGTCGGCCAGGATCACCGTATGGGCGCTCTTGGCGCAGGGCACGAAGCCCAGGCCGCGGAGGAACTGGACGACCCCGGACCGGCCCAGGCTGTCCACGAGGAAGACGCCGGTGTCCTCGGCGACGACGACCGTCGGGCGATACTTCGACCAGTCGTTGGACCTCAGGACGTCGAGGTCGAGCCCCTCTACGTCGACGCTCAGGAAGTCGATGCCCCGACCGGGGGGGAGGTGGGCCTCCAGGACTTCGGCCAGGGTCATGGTCGGGATCTCCTCCTGCCCGGTCGGCCGGAAATGGCCCCCGGAGGCCCTCGCCTCGGACAGCTCCCGGGAGAACCCGTTCACCGCCGGCTCGTCGAACCGATAGTAGGTCCGCGGGACCCGGTCGGCCGCGATCGCGCACTCCAGGTTGACGTCCTCCGGCCGGGCCTGCCGGAAGGCGTCCATGCTCCCGGGCATCGCGTCGATGTTGATCCCCCTCCAGCCCCTTTGATAGAAGAAATAGGTGTTCGAAAATCGGGTGGGGTGATAGGCACCCACGTCGACGTAGAAGCCCGTCCGCCATCCCTGGAAGAGGCAGTGGAGGATCATGTCCTCGCCCTGCTGGGCATAGGAGACCAGGCCGTCGCCGGGTTGCTCGGGGCCGGGGCCTTCGGCGCCCCTCTCCGCCCCGAGGAGCCTCGCGAGGACCCCCCCGGGGCGGGGGCGGGGCCGTCGCTTTCGGGTGTCGTTCATCGCACGTCCCACGTCCCGTCGACCAGGAAGGAGGTGGCACCGTCGCACCCCGCGCTCCCCGAGCCGTAGAAGTCGCCCGCCTCGACGGAGAAGGTCCCGACGCCGCCGCGGGGCCAGTCGGCCTCCTCGCCGTCGACGGTCGCGCGCGCCGACCCGGTAGCGCCCCGGGGCGAGGGGGAGCCGAGGGATCGTACACCGGAAGGCCCCGGCGGGGCCCTCGACGCGGAGGGTCCGGCCGGAGTACGAGCTGTAGAGGACGAAGAGCGTGGTGTCGTGTCGCGAGTGGACCGAGATGCCCACGTCGACGGACGACGAGGGGCCCGCCCCCGCCGCCTCGTAGCCGAGGACGAAGCCGACGTCCCGGCCGCTGGCGACGTGCGTGACCGGGGTGCCGTCCCCGTCCTCGACGTGGAACGAGGTGAAGCGGACCTTGCCGCTGCCCGTCCGGTCGGTCCGCTCGGCCAGCGGTAATTCCTGCGCGGCCTGCGGCAGCGCGGTCGCCAGGTAATGCGAGACGATCTCCCGCGCCGGGCCCTCGCGGGCCACCCGGCCGCGATCCAGGTAGATCGCCCGGTCGCAGAGGGCCTCGATCGAGGCCATCGTGTGGCTGACGAGGATGATCGTCCGGCCGTCCTGCTGCGCGATCTCCTCGATCTTGCGGAGGCACTTCCTCTGGAAGTCGGCGTCGCCGACGGCCAGGACCTCGTCCACGATCAGGATCTCGGGCTCGAGGTGGGCGGCGACGGCGAACGCCAGCCGCATGTACATCCCGCTGCTGTAATGCTTCACCGGCGTGTCGAGGAACGTCTCCACGCCGGCGAAGTCGACGATCGCGTCGAACCGCCTCGCCACCTGCTTGCGCCTCATCCCGAGGATCGTGCCGTTGAGGAAGATGTTCTCGCGCCCGACAGCTCGGGGTGGAACCCCGTGCCGACCTCGATCAGGCTGGCGACCCGGCCGAAGATGTCGATCGAGCCGGTCGTCGGCTCGGTGATCCGGCTGAGGATCTTCAGGAGCGTGCTCTTGCCCGCCCCGTTGCGGCCGATCAGGCCCAGGACCCGCCCGCGCTCGAGGTCGAAGCTGACGTCGCGCAGCGCCCAGAACGTCTCGCGGCTCGCCCCGGCGTGGCCGTGGCCGTGGCCGTTGCCGTGGCCGTTGCGGAACGGGCGCCCGAGCCGCGCGGCGATCGCCTCCCTCAGCGACGACGGGCCGGGCGCGCCGTGGCTGATCTGGTACGACTTGCCCAGGCCGCGGGCCGAGATGGCCAAGTCGTCAGATGACATCGGCGAAGCTCCGTTCCATCCGCCGGAAGACCACCGCCCCCACCCAGAGCGTCGACAACGCGACCGCCGTCGCATAGGCCAGCGAGGGGCCCGAGAGCATACCCTCGCCGAGCAGGGACCAGCGGAACGCCTCCAAAGGGCCGCTGAGCGGGTTGAGCAGATAGACCAGCCGGTAGCGGCCCGGGACGGCGGCGACCGACCAGACGACCGGGCTGGCGTAGAGCCCCAGCGTCAGGAACGTGGGGATCATGTGCTGGACGTCCCGGAATCGCACCATCATCGCCCCGGTCATCAGGCCGATCCCCAGCCCCATCACCACGAGGATCGCCAGCCAGGCCGGCAGCAGCAAGATCCCGGCGCCCGGCCAGACGCGGTAGACCACCAGCAGGATCAGCATCACCGCCAGAGACACGGCGAAGTCGAGGAGCACCGACAGGATCGTCGAGAACGGCAGGATGACGCGAGGGAAATAGACCCTCGTCACCATGTGCGAGTTGGCCAGCAGCGCGGAGCTGGACCTGTTCAAGGTGTTGCTGAAGGTGTTCCAGCCCAGCAGGCCGGCGAAGGCGAAGAGCAGGTAGGGCCGGCCGTCGCTCGGCATCCGGGCGACCAGGCCGAACACGAAGCTGAAGATCAACGCCGCCAGCAGGGGCTGGAGCACGACCCACAGGACGCCGAGGGCCGTCTGCTTGTAGCGGACCTTCACGTCGCGCGCCGCCAGGCTCAGGAGCAGGTCGGAATAATGCGCGATCTCCCGGACGTCGATCGGCATCCTCCGCGCATCGGCGCGGATCTTGAGGTGGAGGACGGGGCGTGATTTCACGTCATTCATGGGCAATCCATCTCGCGGAGGCACGGACGTCCCGACGGCCCGGCAAGGCGGGCCAATGTCGACGCGACCCGCACCGGCCGTCGCACGCGCACGCCTCCTGGATCATAGGTCATGATCGGCCCGGGGGCACTCGCGTCCCGTCGGAGAAATCCGCGCCCGGCCCGGGACCTCTCGACACCCGGGCGGCGACCCTCACCGGCAGGGCACGGCGTAGCCGACCATTATGGTCCCGATCGCCGCGAAAAATCCATCCGAGTTGGCTTCATGATTTCATGACACGACACGGAGCCTCGCGGGCGAGCCGCGGGCGATCGGACGCCCGGGTCTCGCTCCTGCGGGGTGTTGGGTCGCCGCGCCCGTGCGGGTGACTTCCGGGCTGGGGATGCTTCGGGGATGGGTGCCTACCGGGAGGGGGCGCCGTCGCCGCCGCGTTCGGGCCTCCCCCATCCGAGCGAGGTCACGCCCGACGTCCGGCGAGGAGGGGGGGCCCGATCCGGCCCCCGGGCGGCGTCGCGACGAGACCGATGGCGGGCTTCCCTCGGAGAAGGATCGAGGCCGCCCCGGATCGGGGCGGCCTCGGGGTCGGACGGCCCTCGCATCATCCGATGTCGCCGGTGCTGTTGATCTGGTCGAAGACGCTGCCGATCGCCGAGTTCAAATTGCTGAGGCCGATCGAGTTGGCGGCCTGGAGGATCGTGATGACGCTGTAGGTGGTGCCGTTGGTCGTCGGCAGGCCGAGGGCCTTCGCGCCGCCGGTCCCGATGTCGAGCGCCTTGTCCCCCGTGCCGGCGATCGAGAGGTTGAAGCCGTACTTGGCGGCCAGCGCCTGGCCCTGCGTGCTGGTGTTCAGGACGCTGCTGGTGGCGAAGTCGCTCAGCGCCGCCGTCATGATCTGGTCCAGCGTCAGGTTCGAGTGGAACAGGTCGAGGAACAGGGACGCGACGGCGGCATCCGAGGTCGCGGGGTTCGAGCTCGTCAGGCCCGGGTACTGCGTCGTGAAGCTCCCGAACAGGCTGGGGAAGGAGCCCACGAGCCATTGCCCCACCGTGGCGCCGTCGGCCGTCGTCCCGAAGGCGTTGATGATCGCCTGGCCGTTCTTGTTGTGCCAGAACCCGTGGGTCGCCGTGTCACCCTGGACGATCGCGGGGGGCGTGCACGAGTTCCCCCCCGGCGTCCCATCGGGGCCCGTGGTCAAGGCGTAGGAGAGGAGGGTGCCGGTCAGCCCGCCCGGCTGCGTGGTGTTGAAGACGCTCGGCTGGAAGTTCATCCCCCCGGTGTAGGTGTTGTACCCCGCGTCGACGGGGGGCCCGGCGTTCGAAGTCGGCATGGTGTCCTGCGGCGTGAAGTAGGTGACGACGTTCGACACCGGCGTCCCGTTCGTCGTGTTGGTGCCGTTCACCTGCGAGACGAACGCATCGTACTGGACGGTGCACTGGAGCGGCACCTGAATCGTGGCGCTCGCGTGGGCCGCGATCAGCTGGTACGTGACGCTCTGGAACACCTCCTGATCCAGGACCGCGCCGACGGTCCCGTTGTTCACGAGGGTCTGATGGTACGAGTAGGTGGCGACCCCCACCGTCACCGACGACGACCCGTTGTTCATGAACGTGAAATCGACGTTCGACCCGTCGAGCACGGGCGGGGACGCGCTGAGGCTGGAGTCGTAGTGGGCGGCGTCGGGGATGGACCCCGTCGCGCCCCCCGGCCCGGACGGGTAGAGGGTGATCGACAGGAGGGCCCGCTCCTCGAACCTCTCCGGCGGTGCGGGTCGGAACCGCTGCGGGGAGCGGCGTCGCTCCCGGCGACCGGGCGAATCCGGACGTGCAACACCCCAGGCGCCCTGAGAAAACCGCTTCGTGATGCTCATTCCGCGCGCTCCTTGGCTGTGGATGGACCCGTTCGGACGGAGGCCAATCCTCCCTGGACCGGATCATGAGGGACGCTCGACCGATTCGTGCAGGAACTTGGTTTGAATATATTAATTTAAAATCGACCGCATAATTTTCGCAGATTGATAGGCGAACCCGATTGTCGGCGTTCCCATAGTAGTCTGATGAAGTGCAGAAATCAATAATGCCATCATCGGGATTCTGCTGTGATTTATGGCGGCATGTTCGTCTTTTTAAGATCGCGAGAAATATCGCGCCATACAATTCGCGATATTGCCTAATTAATAGTTTCGCCCGCCGCGACGCGGGGCCTGGGGGGTTCGGTCGGGCACGCCCACGGGGCGCGACGGGGATATTGACGGCCATCCGGCCTCGTTGTGACAGGGACGCGGCATGATCATCCCCGGCGACCGACACCGCCGCCGCCCTGCACCCGAGGCGTCGTGCCATGTCCCGGGCCTGTCGCGTCCTCGTCACCGCATGGCCCGTCCTGCTCGCCGGCCCGACGGGCCCGACTTCGGGCACGGCGACCGGGTCGTCGCCGGGGCCGAGGCGCCGGGCCGAGTTCGTTCGCGCCCGCGTCCCTTCGGGCCCGTCCCGGCCGCCGAGTTCGTTCGCGACCGCGACGCGAGAGGGCGCCGGGGGCGTCTCGCCGGCCTCCGGGGGGCCGTGGCCGGGGCGAGGGGGCGCCGGGACGCCGCCGTCGCGGCGCGGGGGGGCCGGTCGCGCGCGCACGGGGGCGCCGGGGGGCATGCGGGACGGCGTTGGCGACTTCGAGGGGGCACGACGGGGGACGCTCAGGCGTCCGCGCTCATCGAGCCGAGGCGGCGCGACGGGCGGCCTGCCGGTCGCGCTTCGCCTGGGCGCGGCGCTCGCGGCGGTTCAGGGGAGCCGCCGCGGGGACCATCGCCGACCGGGACGGCGCCGGCGCCGGGGCCGCGGCAGGCCGCTCGACGATCGCGGCCTGCGCCTGCGCCGCGCGGGCCTCGGCGCGCACCTCGTTGGCGACCCGCGCCCGCTTCGCCAGGTAGTCGACCGCGGCGTCCGACAACGGCGCCCGGTGCGACGGCGGCGGGCCCGCCTTGGACGGCTCGGGCGCCGCCTTCGCCTCGCGGAGCCGGAGCAGCTCGGCCCGCGCCGCGTTGAAGGCCCTTCGGCAGCTCCCCTCGTACTTGCGCAGCCGGGCCGTCGCCGCGTCCTCCTCCAGCGGCATCCCGTCGGCCGCCATCGCCCTCCGCGTCCGGTCGAGCCGGTCGAGCGCCTCCTCCTGCCGGGCCCTCAGCCGCTCCACCTCGCGCGCCACCAGCGCGGCCATCCCCGGGACGTCGTCGGGCGGCGGCACCGCGTCGCTCCCCTCTCGCAGGGCGGGGGCGACGCCGAGCATGTCGAACGCCAGGCGGCGCTGCTCCTCGGTCCAGGTGCCGGTGTTCTTGAGGATCGTGCCGAGGGCCTCCCAGCGCTCGATGAGCCAGTCGGCCCCCTGCGTGCAGCCGCGGAGCGACCACGCCACCCGCGCCGGGTCCTTGGCGAGCCTGGCGCCGAGTTCCTCGACGGCCATGCGGCGGTCGTGGTCCCAGCAGAGGAGGGCCCGCTCGATGCCGCGGCCGATGTCGACGATCGTCATCGCGGCGCAGCGGTCGAGCCGTGCCGAGGCCAGCGCCATCTCGCGGACCAGGAACTGCTCATACGGCGATCGGGGCTGGAACTCGGCGACGAACTCGGCGGTGCGGCGGGCGACGATCGCGGCGAGGTCGTCGGGGAGCACCTCCTTGGAGCAGAGGCCATGCTTGAGGCTGGAGCGCCGCGAGCGCAGCTTGCCCTCGGGGGTCTTCGGACCGCCGCCGCGACGGCGGGCGATGGCGGGGGGCGGGGGGCCGTCGCCGTCGGGGGCGTCGGCGAGGGGGGCGTCGGTGCGATCGGCGTCGATCATGGTGCGACCTCGCGGTGGGGAGGGGGGCGGGCCGCCGCTGCGGGCGCCGGGCGTCGGCGGTCCTGGAGCGGTGGGGCGGCGCGCCCTTCGGTATTTACTATCGTGTCCGCCGCTCCTACTGTTCTCAAATTCCGGAAAAATCGATCAACCGGACGGGGCCCGTGCGGGACGATCGCCACCCGGGGGACGCGGGCCGCGCTTTTGAGGATCAGGAAAGTCATGCACGCTCCCCTTGTTCCCACGCTCTGCGTGGGGACGCCGTCTTCGACGCTCTGCGTCGGTCCCGCTGACCGGGGGGACGCAGAGCGTCCCGGGCGGCGTCCCCACGCAGAGCGTGGGAACGAGGAGACGGGGACCCTACGGCCAGGCGGAAACCGCTCGAGATGCCGCTCCGGGCTACAGGGACCATCCCGCGCGATACTCGCGGCGGATGTACGGGTCGTCCTGCGGGCCGTCCTTGGGCCGCAGGTTCGCGGCGTCCCAGGCGACCTTCCGGCCGGAGTGCAGCGCGACGTTGCCCAGCAGGACCACCTCGGTCAGCGGGCCGGAGTAGTCGAAGCTCGTCCCGGTCGGGCCTCCGGTCTTGCACGCCGCGATCCATTCCGCGTGGTGGCCCGGCGACCGGGGCAGCGACGGCTCGGGGGCCTCATAACCGGCGAACTCCCGCTCGGGCAGGAGCGTGTAGCCCCGCCCGCCCCGGCCGCCGCCGTGCCTGACGAGCAGACGCCCCTTGTCGCCGACGAACACGCTGCCGCTGCTCCCCTCGGCCGGCGGTTGGCCGTCGAACAGCTCCGACGGAGGGAGCTTGCCCCCGTCGTACCAGGAGAGCTTCACCGGCGGCCGGTCGCCCCGGGCCGGGAACCCGTAGCGGACGATCGACCACCGCGGCGCCGTCTCGGGGTTGGGCGCCGGGGCCTCGGCCTCGACGCTCGCCGGGTCGCGGAGTTCCAGTGCCCAGAAGGCGGGGTCGAGGACGTGGCAGCCCATGTCGCCCAGCGCGCCGGTGCCGAAGTCCCACCAGCCGCGCCACTGGAACGGGTGGTACGCCGCGCTGTAGGGCCGCTCGGGGGCCGGGCCGAGCCAGAGGTCCCAGCGGACGTGCGCGGGGGCCGGCTCGGGCGCGGGGCGGCGGTCGAGGCCCTGCGGCCAGATCGGCCGGTTGGTCCAGGCGTGGACCTCGCGCACCGGCCCGATGGCGCCGGCGCGGACGACCTCGACGACGCGGCGGGTGGCCTCGCTGGAATGGCCCGCGTTGCCCATCTGGGTGGCCACCTTCGCCTCGGCCGCGGCGCGGGCGACGGCGCGCGCCTCGTGGATCGAGTGCGTCAAGGGCTTCTCGCAGTAGACGTGCTTGCCCAGCCGCAGGGCCATCATCGTGGCCGCGGCGTGCGTGTGGTCGGGGGTGCTGACCACGACGGCGTCGAGGCCCTTGTGCTCCAGGAGCTCGCGGAAGTCGTGGTACGTCTTCGCGGCCGGGAGCCGCTCGGCGGCCCGGCCCAGGTTGCGGTCGTCGACGTCGCACAGCGCCACGACGTTCTCGCCGGAGACGGCCTTGAGGTTGGCCTCGCCTCGGCCGCCGACGCCGATGACGCCGATGTCCAGCCGCTCGTTGGGCGAGCGGTCGTCGCCCCGCACGCGGCTGCCGACGACCCAGAGTCCGGCCCCGATCCAGGACGATTGCTTGAGGAACGTGCGGCGGTCGGTCGCTCGGCCCGGTCGCATGGGGATGCCCTCCAGAAGGGGACCGCGATGCAGGAGGCGACGAAACACCGGCGAACCTACTCGGCCGGCGTCGCGGCCGCAAGGACGATCCCCCCTGGCGCGACGCCTCAGTGCAGGCCGAGGCAGCAGCCGGGCTCGCCTCCGGCGGCGTCGAGGCCGCGACGGGGGCGCCTCGCCTCCGCCGCCCGGTCGTAGGCGACTTCCCCATCGACCAGCACGTGCGACACGTGCGAGGCGTACTCGAACGGGTCGCCGTCGAAGAGCACCACGTCGCCCGCCTTGCCCGGCTCCAGGCTGCCGAAGCGGTCGTCGATGCCCAGGATGCGCGCCGCGTCGAGCGTCACCGCCCGCAGGGCCCTCTCGTAGCCCATCCCGTTGGCCATCGCGACCGCCGCCTCGTACAGGGGCACCCGCGTCCTCGGCACGTACCCCTCGAACCCCGAGGTGATCGCCGTCGGGATGCCGCGCCCGGCCAGCGCCGCGGCGTTCGTCAGCGCCGAGTGGAGCGTCTCCGGCGACCCGACCCTTTGCATCGTCGGGTGGACCAGCACGGGCACCCTCGCCGCGGCGATCCGGTCGGCGATCAGGTAGCCCTCGGTCGCCAGCGCCAGCACCGGCTTGAGGCCGAACTCCTCGGAGATCCGCAGGGCGGTGGCCAGGTCGTCGGCGCGGTGGGCGGCGAAGATCGCCGGCAGCTCGCCGTCGAGGAGGGGCGCCAGGGCCTGGGGCCTGGGCGCGGCGTCGGGGGCCTTGCCCTCCTCGGCGGCCCTCCGCTTGCGGCGGTCGTCGCGGGCCGACGCCAGCGCGTTGCGGATCAGGGCCGCGGTCCCCATCCGGGTCCCCGGCGCCTTGCCCGGGTGCGACGCCTTGGGGACCTCGCCCAGGTTGAAGACGACCGCCGAGGGGGACCGCACCGTCATCGCCCCGGCGCCCGGGCCGTGGGTGCGGAAGATCCCCGCCCGGCCGGCGATCGCGTTCGCCCGGCCCGGGCAGACCTGCGCGACCGTCACCCCGCGGCTCAGCGCGAAGGCCAGCAAAGGCTCGTCCGGGTTGAAGCCGTCGAGCACCTGCGCGTCGGCCTGGTTCGGGTCGCTCGGCTCGTCCTGGTCCTGGTCGGCCGCCGTGTTGAGCCAGCCGGAGAGGCCGATCATCGTGTAGGCATCGACCAGCCCCGGCGTGGCGACGGCCGCCGTCAGGACCGGCGTCCCCGGCGGCGTCGCGACCTCTCCGGCGCGGCCGATCGCCTTGACCTTGCCCTCCTCGATCAGCACGAGGCCGTCGTCGATCGGAGGCCCGCCGAGCCCGTAGACCCGGCCGGCGCGGACGGCGATCCGGGTTGCGCCCTTCGGGACCTCGGCCGACCCCCCTCGGCGGCGCGGGCCGGAGGCGGCGGCGCGGCCGGGCCGGGGGGCGCGGGGCCCCGGGACGGCTCGGCCAGCGCGAAGCCGCCGACGGCGTAGTGGCCCTGGTCCCCCTCGGAGCGGTCGTAGACCCGCCGGCCCTCGATGTACGTCCGGAGGACCTGCGTGTAGGCGCTGAACGGACGACCGGACAGGACGACGAAGTCGGCGTCCTTGCCCGGCTCGATCGAGCCGATCCGGCCCCCCAGGTGGAGCATCTCGGCCGGCGCGAGCGTCACCGCGCGCAGCGCCTCGGCCTCGGACAGCCCTCCCCGCACGGCCAGCGCGGCGGTCCGCAGGAGGAACCGCGACTCGGTCACCGGGTCGTCGGTGTTGATGGCCAGCGCGACCCCGGCCCCGACCAGGCGCGCCGCGGTCTCCTCCAGCAGGTCGGCCACCTCGAGCTTGCCGCCGGGGCTGTCGGGCAACGTCAGAGAGACCGCGACGTGGCGCCTCGCCAGCTCGTCGGCCAGCTTGTATGCCTCGGTCCCGTGCTGGATCACGACCTCGAAGCCGAACTCGTCGGCCAGGCGGAGGACCGTGCGGATGTCGTCGGCGCGGTGCGAGTGGAAGTGGACGGTGCGCTTCCGCTCCAGCGCCTCGACCAGGGATTCCAGCGCCAGGTCGCGATCGGGCTCGGCCGGCTCCTTCTTGTCGGCGCCGTCGGCCTTGGCCTCGTCCCTGGCCCGTCGGTAGGCGTCCCATTTGCGCTTGTAGTCGCGGGCCTTGAGGAACTGCTCGCGCTGGATCGCGGCGAGGCGCATGCGGGTGCCGGGCGGCTGGCCCTTGGGCCCGTAGACGCGCTTGGGGTTCTCGCCGTTGGCCATCTTCAGGCCCCCCTCGGGCTTGCCGGGGTCGACCATCATGGCCTCGACGGGCCCGTCGCGGAGCTTGACGTAGAGGGTCTGGCCGCCGATGGCGTTGCCGCTGCCGGGCATGACGTTGGCCGTGGTCACGCCTCCGGCGCGGGCCATGCGGATGCCCGGGTCGCCGGGCCACAGCGCGTCGAGGGCCCGCAGCGCCGGCTGTGCGGCGCCGGTCATCTCGTTGCCGTCGGAGTGCGCCTCGACGGACGGCCGCGGGTAGACGCCGATGTGCGAGTGGCTGTCGACCAGGCCCGGGATGATCACCTTGCCGGAGAGGTCGACGACCTCGGGGTCGGCGGGGACCTCGGCGTCGCCCCTCGCGGCGACGGCGACGACCTTCCCGCCGCGGACGACCAGGTCGGCGTCGGCGACCTCGCCGCGACCGACCGTCAGGACCGTGGCGCCGCGATAGACGCGCGTCGGCTCGTCGCCCCGCGCCGCGAGGGCGAGGGCGGCGTGGGCCAGTGCGGCCAGGAGGGGGAAGGGCAGGCGAGGTCGGGGCGCATCGGCATCGTTCTCCTTGAGTCTGGTCGGGGGCCGGGGGCCCGGTCGCGCGCCTCCGGGTCGGTGCCAGGCTACCGCGGGCGCGACCGCGTCGGCAAGGCGGCCGTCTCGTTGTCGTGGTCGCCGGCTAGCAGGAAGGCGACCCGTCGCGCCGGCGTGCGGCGAGGACGATCGCGGGGCGGAGGCCCTGGTCCGCGATCGAGACCGCCCTGATGCCGGGGAACAGCCCCGCGACGAGGCGGGTCGAGACGTGGCCCGGGGGCATCTCGATGAAGAGTTCCGACCCGAGCTCGCGGAGGACTTCGAGCGAGTCGTGCCAGCGGACCGGGTGCGCGACGCCGGTCGCGAGGTCCTGGCGGATGGCCCCGGCGTCGTGGAGGGCGCGACCGCCGCGGTTGCTCACGTAAGGCCTCGACGGCGGCCGCAGGGCGAGCCCAGACATCTCCCGTTCGAGGCGGTCCGCCACCGGCCGGAGCAGAGGGCAATGCGACGGCACGCCGACCGCCAGCCGCTCGGCACGTCGCGCGCCCTGCCGGCGGGCCTGGGAGGTGACCGCATCGAGCGCGGCATCGCTGCCGGCGACGACGATCTGCCGGGGCGCGTTGATGTTGGAGATGTAGGCCGGAAGCCCTCCGGCCCGGACCCGCCCCACGATGGCTTCCAACCCGACCTCGTCGAGGCCCTCGATGGCGGCGAGGCCGTAGCCGCTCGGGAAGGCATCCTGCATCATCGCGCCGCGCAGGCGGACGAGCCGCAGGGCGTCGGCGAAGGCCAGCGCGCCGCAGGCGACCGCGGCGCCGAAGGCGCCGACCGACATGCCGGCGACGGCGGCGGGGCGGACGTTCTCAGCCATCAGGGCGCGGGCCGTGGCGACCCCGGCGATCAAAAGCGCCTGCTGGACCGCGGCGGTGGAGCGCATCGCCTCGGCGCCGTCGAGGGCCTCGACATCATGGCCGAGGACGCTGCCCGCCTCCTCGATCGTCCGCGAGACCTCGGCGTGCTGCGGGAGGTGGCGCAGCATCCCCTGACGCTGGGCGCCCTGCCCCGGGAACAGGAACGCGATCGTCATGCGTACCCCTCCGGCATCGCAGGCGCGTCGGCCATCCAGGGATCGGCGGAAAGACGGGCGCCGTCCGGCGTGCGCACGAGCACGCGCGCGGGCATCGCCGCGAGGTCCGCGAGCGACACGCCGCCGAGCGGCGTCTCCAGGATCGCGTCGACCTGCGCCGGGGCCGCCGCTCCGGCCAGGGCGGCTTGCAGGTCGATCGCTTCACTCGTGCCGATCCGTCGGATCCTGTCTGAGGATCAGGTCGAGGTCGCTCGACGGGGTCGCCGTCGGGACGCCGGTCGCCAGTTCGAAGCCGACGCTGCCGCCGGGCCCCCAGCGGTAACCGCGCCGCGACAGGATCGGCGCCACGCGGGACAGCGCAGCCAGGGCCGGCACCGCATCCATGCGTCCCGGCTCGATGACGATGCGCGGAGCGGCCAGGTCTTCGGGCGACAGCCGCTCGGCGACCTCGGAGACGGCCAGGAAGGCGGCGAACCGCTGCGATCGCGCCATCCCGCGCACGCCGACCGGGATCAGGCCCTCGCGGACATGGCCGCGGCGGACGACCACCCAGGGGGTGCGCCTCAGCGCCGGCTCGACCCACGACGGCACCGGCTCGTCCGCCGCCAGCGCGGTCGGCCCTCGCAGACGGATCAGGTCATGGGTCGGAGCCGGCAGGACCGACATCACGGCGCGTCCCATTGCTCCGCCATCCTCTTCCGCACCTCGATCGATGCGGCGCGGGCGGACCTCGCCTCGGGGTTGTCCAGCCGGGAGGTCAGGTCGCCCGGATGGTCGCGGATGTCGGCGACGGCCGCCATCACCCTTTCCTCGACCCGCGCGATCTGCTCGGCCGTCGGGTCGTCCACGTCGACGCCTTCGATCAGCTCGTGCAGCAGGCCGAGCCTGGCGAATTGCCGGATGTCGTACGACATCGGGATGACCGTCTCGCCGATCGCGTCGAGCTCGTCGACCGACCGCCGGGTGACCCGCGCCGCCGCCTCCCTGTTCATCGCATGGACCACGACCCCGGGGGCATCGAGCGCCAGCAGTCGGTGAGCCTGCCCGCCGTGCGCGAGGAGCCCCCCGAGATGGCCGAGCCGACGATCAGGCCGACGACCGGATGGCCCTCCATGCGGGCCGAGGCGTAGGCGTCGACGGCCGCGGCGAGCGAATAGCTGATGCCCAGGAGGGCTTCGAGGCGCCCGTAAGCCTGGCTCGGGACGTCGACCACGGCGATGATCGGCCGCCTCGCGCCGGGACGGTCGGCCGCGATCGCGTCGCGGACGAGGCGGGCGAGCGCCATCCCTCGTCGAGCCCGATCTCGCCGCGGCGGGCCCGCGGGAAGCGGTTCCGCAGGTCCGGCACGACCGCGAGCAGGCGGGCCCGCTCGCCCGCGAGGGTCACGTCGGCGACGAGGACGGACCCGAGGCCAGTCTCGACGCGACGCGCCCCGCCGGCCAAAGCGTCGAACCAGGTCCGTCCGCGGCTCGTCGGCGGTGCCGATGCGATCATGGCATGCCCCCCCTCGGCCAGAGCCGTCGGAGCGCCGGACCGTCCGGCGGCGCCTCCGGATCGATCTGCGCCAGGCGGGTCCGGTAATCATCGACCGCCTCGCTCCGGTGCCGGGCGGGGACGCCCCTCGTCGAGAGGTCGCGCAGGGCCTGGCGCAGCATCTCGGCGTCGTCCTCGATCAGGAGGTCGGCGAGCCCGGTCTCGTACCTTTGCTCGCCGCCCATCAGGCCCCAGATCAGGGGCCTGTCGCTGGCGTCGAGCTCGTCGATGCCGGCCTCCTGCTCGATCACCTCCGGGCCGTTCAGCTCGAACCGCGCCTGCGGGAAGACCACCAAATAGCTGCACAGTGAGGCGGCGATCGCCATGCCGCCGAAGCAGCCGACCATGCCGGTGATCACGCCGATGACGGGCACCAGCCGTCGCAGGGCGACGATCTCGGCGTGGATCTCGGCGACCGCGGCCTCGCCGAGGTTCGCCTCCTGGAGCCGGACGCCGCCGGTCTCCAGGAGCAGCACCGGCAGGACCGGCCGGCCCTGCTCGACGTCTCGCCTCGCGAGCGCCAGCGCGGCCGCGATCTTGCTCGCGGAGACCTCCCCCAGGCTGCCGCCCTGGAACGCCCCCTCGATCGCCATGATCACGGCGGGCCGGCCGGCGAGCTGCCCGCGCGCGACGATGACGCCGTCGTCGGACTGGGGCACGATCCCCTGCATCGGGAGCCAGGGGGATTCGAGGCGGTCGAACGGGCCGAGCAGCTCGCGGAAGGTGCCGGGGTCGAGGATCGCCCGGGCCCGCTCGCGCGCCGTCATCTCGATGACGCTCCGGCGCGACAGGAAGCGGTCGCGACGGGCCGCGGCCATCGGGTCGGTGCCGTGAGGCGTCGGCATCATGGCTTCACCAGCTCCCCGGCCTGTTCGAGGCGCAGCGTCACCGTCCCGGGCGTCGCCCCGAAGTCGTTGATCTCGATCCGCGCGGCGTGGTCGAAGCGGGAGAAGAAGCGGTCGAGCACGGCCTTCCAGACATGACCATAGCCGTCGACGCTGGTCCGCACCCGGACCGTCGCCGACGGCCCGTCCGAGGGCTCGATCAACACCTCCAGGTCGCCGGAGCCGACGACGCCGACGTGGGCCCGTCGCGTCAGGGGTTGCGTCGCCCGGTATTCGAAGTTCAGCGTCTCCACGACAGCACCCCCGTTTCGGGTCCGTCGGGCCGCGGCCCATCCTCCAGACGATCGAGGAACAGGGTGGCGGCCAGGAGGTCGGCGCCGCCCCCCGGCGAGGCCCATCGCGCCATGAGATCGTCGTGCAGCCGGTGCAGGCGCCCGAGCCCGTCCGGGGAGGCCGTCCCTCCTGCGGCGAGCACGGCGCGGGCGCCCCCCTTCGCCGCATCGAGCGCGGCCCGGCCCCCGCGGTGGAGCAGGCAGGTGTCGTCGAGATCGGCCATGATGGCCATCAAGGCATCGAGCCGCGCGCGATCTTCCGGGACCCCCCGGCGGCGCGCTGCGCGGAGCGTCGGCAGGCCGTCGCGGACCGCGTGCGGGAACGCTGACTGCGCCTCGCCGCGGGCACCGGCCGCGCCGAACCGGACACGGGCCCGCTCGCCGTGGCTCGGCAACGGGGATGAAAATCGATCCGGCAGGCGCGCCAGCGCGGCGGCGGCGGACGCGATCCGGGCCGGATCGCGGTCCGGGCGTCGCATCGCGGCGGCGGCGACCAGCAGCCCGAGCGACCAGATCGCGCCGCGGTGCGCGTTGCCGCCGCCGGTCGCCGCCATCATGCGGCGCTCCATGACGCGCCCGATCGCCCCGATCTCCTCGCGCAACCGCAGCGACGGCACCTCGCCCGACGACGCCCGGGCGATGGCCGCGAAGCCGCCCCGCAAGGACCGGGCGGAACATCGCAGGCGCGCCAGGTCGAGGTCGTGGTGCGCCCCGTTTCCCCGGCGGTCGACCAGCGCCGGCTTCGGCGTCAGCTCCGCCTCGTCGATGAGCGCGGAGACCGCCCAAGACGACAGGACGGGCGCCGACGTCGGGGTGGCTGGGGTCTCGTCTTCGAGACCCCGGTGCATCGGCTGACGACCGGGGTCTCGAAGACGAGACCCCAGCCACCCAATCCGGTGATCCGAAGGGGGATGGACCGGGTGATTCCCGCGCGGCGCCTTGGCAGTGACGGCCTCGACCGAGCATGGCACCCCGAGGATGGGACTCATGGCGGTTCACCGGCTCCGGAATCGGGCGGGGGGCCGGTAGAGGCCGCCGGACCAGGCGACGAGGTCGTCGATGCTCCGCGCGGCCAGCAGCGTCCGGCTCGCCTCGGCCCGGCGGACGCCGAGATCCTCGGGGGTCGCCACGACGCCTCGGGAGCGCAGGTCCGCGGTGCGGCTCGGGTCGGCCCGCAGGCCAACCTCGGTGGCGCCGGCGATGGCCGCGATGGCCGCCTTGCGCTCCGCCAGGCCCTCGGCCCTGTAGAGGTAGGCGACCCCCTCCTCGGTCACGACGTGCGTGACGTCGTCGCCGTAGATCATGACCGGCGCCACGGGCATGCCGCACTTCCTGCCGACCTCGACGGCGTCCAGCGTGTCGACGATCGCGGGCGCCCCGCCCTTGTGGAAGGTCTCGACGACCTGGACCACGAGCTTGCGGCCCCTCGCCGTGGGGCCTTTTTGCGTGATCATGTCCAGCCAGGGCGGCGCTCGCGTGGCGACGGCCCCTCGCGTCGCTGCCCATGTTCGGGGCGCCTCCGAACCCGGCGAGGCGCCCGCGGGTGACCGTCGAGGAGTTGCCTTCGGCGTCCATCTGGAGCGTCGACCCGATGAACAGGTCGGCCGCGTACTGGCCGGCGAGCTGCGCGAGCACGCGGTTCGACCGCAGGCTGCCGTCGTGCCCGGTGAAGAACACGTCCGGGCGGGCGCGGGTGTAGTCCTCCATCCCGACCTCGCTGCCGAAGCAGACGACGCTCTCCACCCAGCCGCTCTCGATCGCCGGGATGAGGGTCGGGTGCGGGTTGAGCACCCAGTTGCGGCAGACCTTCCCCCGCAGCCCGAGCCTCTCGCCGTAGGTCGGCAACAGCAGCTCGATCGCCGCCGTGTCGAACCCGATGCCGTGGTTGAGCGTCGTCACCCCATGACGCTCGTAGATCCCCCGGATCACCAGCATGCCGAGCAGGACCTGCAACTCGCTGATCTGCCCCGGGTCGCGCGTGAACAGGGGCTCGACCTGGTAGGGCCTGTCGGCCTCGACGATCACGTCGACCCAGGACGCCGGGATGTCGACGCGAGGCAGCTCGTCCACGATCGCGTTGACCTGCACGACGACCACGCCGTCGTGGAAGGCGGCGGCCTCGACGATCGTCGGCGTCTCCTCGGTGTTCGGGCCGGTATAGAGGTTGCCCCGGCGGTCGGCCTGCTCGGCGCAGACCAGGGCCACGTCGGGCATCAGGTCGACGAACATCCGTGCGTAGAGTTCGATATAAGTGTGGATGGCGCCGATCTCGACCTTGCCGTCTTCGAGGAGCTGCGCCAGGCGGACGCTCTGCGGGCCGGCGAACGAGAGGTCGAGCCTGCGGGCGATGCCCCGTTCGAACAGCGTCAGGTGTTCCGGACGGCTGACGCTCCCGATCAGGAGGTGCAGGTCGTGGAGCGTCTCCGGGTCGGCCCGGACGAGCGAGCGCGAGAGGAAGTCCGCCTGCTTCTGGTTGTCGCCCTCGAGGGCGACCGCGTCGCCGGGCTCGATCAGCGCCTCCAGGGCCTCGACGACCGCCCCGGTCTCCAGGACGCGATCCTTCATCCAGAGCGCGACCCGCGCCAGCCGCGCGGCCTTCCTCGCCCTGCGGCGCGACCAGCCGTCCGCCTGCCCGTCGGCCCGAACGGCAGGATTCATGGTGACATCCCCAAGGACCGGGCTGCGCCATCGGCTCTTCTCCATGATATCGCGCCCCGCCGGTCGACGGGATCGCGGCCCGAGTCGCCCCGGCATCCCGAGGGGGCGTTCAGTCGCGCAACCAGTCATCCAGGTTCTCCCGGATGAAGGCGTCGTCGCGCAGGTGCGGATAGGCGCGCCAGACCCGGTCGATCTCGCGGGCCTGGCCGGGGCCGAGCGTCTCGTCGGGGTCCAGGCACCAGATGCCTTCGAGCAGGCCCTGGCGGCGGAGGACCTCGTGGATGCCGGCGATGCAGCCGGCGAAGCCGTTGGCGGCGTCGAAGATGGCCGCGTTGGCGTCGGTGATCTCGACATGGCGGCGGAGCATCGCGGCCGGGATGTCCATCCCCGCCTCGACGAGGCGGTGGCACTCCTCCAGCAACTCCACCGCCCGGCGGGTCCAGACCGCCCACTGGCCCAGCAGCCCGCCCACCATGCGCAGTTCCCTCCACCCCCCGGCCACCTCGAAGCGGAAGGGGGTCAGCAGGTCGATCACGATGTTGTCGTCGTTGCCCGTGTAGAGCGCCAGGTCGTCGCGCCCGGACTCGGCGACGGCGCGCACCACGTCGAGGGTCCGATAGCGGCTGAACGGGGCGATCTTGATCGCCACGACGTCGTCGATCTCGACGAACCGCCGCCAGAACGCGAACGGCAGCACGCGCCCGCCCACGGCCGGCTGGAGGTAGAACCCCACCAGCGGGATGACCTCGGCGACCTCCCGGCAGTGGGCGATCAGGACATCCTCGGCGGCGTCCTTCAGCGCCGCCAGGCTGAGCAGCGCCGCGTGATAGCCGCACTCGCGGGCGAGCCCCGCCTCGGCCCTCGCCTGCGCTGTCGGGCCGCACACGCCCGCGATCCGCACGACCGGCCCGTCGCCCCGGCGGTCGGCACGGTCGAGCTCCTCGGCGACGAGCCCCAGCAAAGGCCGGAACAGCCCGACCCGGGGGTCGCGGATGGCGAACTGGCTGGTGTGGACCCCGACCGCGAGGCCGCCGGCGCCGGCGGCGAGGTAGTAGCGCACCAAAGCCCGCTGGCGGCGCTCGTCCAGGAGGCGCCCCGCCGTCAGCGCCAGCGGACAGGCCGGGATGGCCAGGCCCCTCCGCAGCGCGGTGACGATCCGGTGGTCGAGGCCGGCCGGCATGGGCATCCCCCTGGATCGACGGATCGATCGCTAGAACCGGCCGTCTCGGGATTCGAAGTGGGTCGGCTTGCCGAGGCTCCGGCCGCCCCGGGCCAACCAGCATGCGACCCACTCGATCAACTGGTCGGCGCCCACGCGGGGGGGGCCGAGCAGGTCCAGCCCGGGGCGGGCGTCGCTCAGGAGCGCCGTGGGCGACTCCGACCCCGAGAACCGCACGGGCCGGCCCATCAGCCGGCCGAGCCGCTCGCACACCTCGCGGACGGACAGCCGCTCCGGTCCGGTCACGTTCACGACCCTCGGCGGCGTCTCGGCCAGCGCCAGCGACCGCAGCGCCATGGCGTTGGCGTCCCCCTGCCAGATGGTGTTCAGATAGCCCATGTCCAGGTCGATCGCCTCGCCGTCCCAGACCTTCCGGGCCAGGTCCACCAGGACCCCGTAGCGGAGCTCGCAGGCGTAGTTGAGCCGGATCAGGACCATCGGCATCCCGAGGGCCCGGCTGTGGTATTCGAAGACCCGCTCGCGGCCGAGGCACGACATCGCGTATTCGCCCACCGGGCGAGGCGCGTCCCCCTCGCGAGAGCCGCCCCCTTCGACCGGGACGAGGCCGTAGACGTTGCCGCTGGAGAAGGCCGCGAGGCGGCTGTGGCGGAACTTCCGACAGACGGCGCCCGGCACGGTGCAGTTCGTCGCCCAGGTCGTGGCCTCGTCGCCCGAGGAGCCGAACTTCCTCCCCGCCAGGAACACCACGTTGGCCGCGTCCGGCAGCCGGTCCACCTCGTCGGCGTCGAGCAGGTCGCAGGCGATCGCCTCGACACCGTGCGCCTCCAGCGCCTTGCGGCCCCCCGAGGCGAAGCGCGACACGCCGATGACCCTCCTGCGGGCCCCGGCGGCATCCGAGGCGCGCCTCGCCATGCGCGCCAGGGACGGCCCCATCTTCCCCCCCACGCCGAGCAGGATGATGTCGCCCTCCAGGCGGCCCAGCACCTCGACGACCCCGTCCGTCGGTTCGCTGAGGGCGCCTTCGAG
This sequence comes from uncultured Planctomycetaceae bacterium, assembly GCA_963708145.1. Classification (GTDB taxonomy): domain Bacteria; phylum Planctomycetota; class Planctomycetia; order Isosphaerales; family Isosphaeraceae. Next base: position 4,711,632 of record OY970189.1, read on the forward strand.
TCGGTCTTCCGTGTCGAGGGGCGGGCTGACCATCGTGCATCGCGTCCGGCGAGAAGGGGCATCGGCCATCCTCACGAGTGCAGGCGATGGTCATCGTATGCGGCGAGGGCTGCGTCCTCAATCCAATTCGGGGACCGGCGCGGAAATGCCGAGTCGGCGCGGCGGATCGGACGATCCGGGGACGGCGCGATTCGGCTTTGCGCCGGGGGATGAAAAGATTAGACTCCGGCCGAGGCCGTGGCCCCGCCGCGCGAGGACGGGACGGGCGGGGGAGGAAAGGGACTTCCTGGGAGCGAGGGACCCACGATGCGACGGATCGCGGTGCTGAATCAGAAGGGCGGGGTGGGCAAGACGACGACCACCGTCAACCTCGCCGCGGCGCTGGCGGCCGAGGGGCAGCGGACGCTGGTGCTCGACCTCGACCCGCAGGCGCACGCCACGCTCCACCTGGGCCTCCTGCCGGGCCGGTCCGGGCCGTCGCTCTACGAGGTGCTGACGCAGGCCATGCCGCTGGCGGAGGTCCGCCGCGAGGTCGCCCCCAACCTGTTCGTCTGCGGCAGCCACATCGACCTGGCCGGCGCCGAGCTCGAACTGCTCGGCACCGTCGGCCGCGAGGTGATCCTCCGCGACCAGCTCGACGCCGACGCCGAAAGCTCGGCCGAGCCGTTCGACTTCGTCCTGATGGACTGCCCCCCCTCGCTCAGCGTGCTGACGCTGAACGCCCTGTGCGCCGCGCGCGAGGTGCTCATCCCGCTCCAGGCGCACTTCCTGGCCCTGCACGGGCTGTCGAAGCTGCTGGAGACGATCCACCTGGTCGCCAAGCGGGTCAACCGCGACCTGAAGGTCTCGGGCATCCTGCTCTGCCTCTACGACGCGGGGACGCGGCTGGGGGGCGAGGTGATCGAGGACCTCGACCGCTTCTTCGAGGGCCGCCGCAACGCGACGGTCCCGTGGGCCGACGCGCAGCTCTTCCGGACCCGCATCCGCCGCAACATCCGCCTGGCGGAGTGCCCGAGCTTCGGCCAGTCGATCTTCCAGTACGCCCCGAGCAGCCGCGGCGCCGAGGACTACGCCTCGCTCGCCGCCGAGGTCCAGGGCCGCGGCCCCGCCCCGTTGTGGCTCGCCGGCGACCCCCGCGCCGCCGTCGCCGCCGCGACCGGGCCGCTCGACGGCCCCCCGCCGCGACGGCGCCGCAGCCCTGATCGATCCCTGGTATCATGGCCGGAGGGTCCGCGGGGGCCCGGGCAGGAGGCGTAAGGATCGAATCAAGTCGTTCAATCTGAAATCTCAAATTTGAAATTTCAAGTCCGACATTAAGCCTGACCGATGCCGCGCTGGGTGGGGATCGACGAGGCGGGCTACGGCCCGAACCTGGGCCCGCTGGTCATGACGGCGGTGATCGCCGAGGGGCCCGACGACCGCGCGCCCGACGTCTGGGGCGACCTGGCGGCGACGGTCGCCCGCGCCGGCGACGCCTCGGCGCGGCTCTGGGTCGACGACTCGAAGGCCGTCTATCGCGCGGGGCAGGGGAGGGACCGCCTGGAGGCGGCCTGCCTGGCCGCGCTGGCCGCGACGGGGTGCGACGTGCCGGCGACGCTCGGCGCCCTGCTCGCGGCGCTCGGGGCGGGCACGCTCGACGACGTCGAGCTGTCCCCCTGGCTCGACGCCGAGGCGACCCCCCCTGGCCGTGCCCCGAGGTCCGCGAGCGCCTCGACCGCGCGCCGCTGCTCCGCGCCTTCGAGGGGGCGGCCTGGCGGATCGTGGGGGTGCGCTCGGTGGTCGTCGGCCCGTCGCGGTTCAACGCGGACCTCGCCCGCTCGGGCTCGAAGGCGAGGGTCCACTTCGCCGCGTTCGCCCGCCTGCTCGGCCCGCTCTGGGAGCGCGCCGGCGAGGTCGTCGCGACGCACGTCTGCGGCGACAAGCACGGCGGCCGGCACTTCTACTACGAGCCGCTGCTCGACGTGTTCCCCGACGCCTGGATCGACCGCGGCCCCGAGGGCCCGGCCCTGAGCCGCTACACCGTGCGCGACGCCGCCTCGGGCCGTCGCCTCGAGCTGAGCCTGCGGCCCCGCGCCGACGCCGAGGACGGCCTGGTCGCGCTGGCGTCGCTGGTCAGCAAGGCGGTCCGCGAGGCGTGGATGGACGCCTTCAACGCCCACTGGACCGCCCGCATCCCCGACCTCCGCCCGACCGCCGGCTACCCCGGCGACTCCGCCCGATTCCGCCGCGCCATCGAGGCCGACTGCCTCGCCCGCGGCCTCGACCCGGGCCTCTGGTGGCGCGCGAAATGATCATGGAAGCATCCGGGCGCGGGGTGGCCCGGACGCCGCCGTGCGCCCGTGTCGGGGAGCGACACGAGGCGGTTGCGGACCGCTTCGCCGAATCCCTCGGCCCCGCCGATCCTCGCGCCTCGTGCGGCTTCGCCGGCCGGACGAGCCAGTCGTCCGGGCCGCCCCGCATGCCCCGATCGTGACGGCTCGGCCATCAACCCGGCGGGCCCCGAATCCTCGTCGCGGCGGCATGTCCTCCAGACAGTGGCGACCACCGGCACCCCAGGACCAAGACGTTCCCGCCCCGACGGCCAGGGCCGGGGTTCGGTTCACTGGGACAGTAGAACGATCGTGAAGAAGGTCCATTGCTTTCGTGCGCGACGTGCTCATCGACGCCCGAGGGCACGGCGACGGGCCTACTTCAGGTGGACGGGTTGGGTGAACGCGCCGTTGCCCGCCGAGTCCCAGGCCGAGAAGCGGACCCACTTCTGGCCCGACGCGTCGAACGGGATGCGGAACCGATGCGAGCCGAACGGCGGCAGGTCGGTCGCCGGGACGACCTCGCGGCCGACGCGCTCGCCGTCGCCCCAGACCGCCTCGACGAACTCCGAGCGGGAACGTCCACTCGACCTCGGCCACGACCGCCCGATCGTCGCCGCTCCCCTCGACGCCCCATCGCGGGATGAGCACCTCGCCGGTGGTCACGAAGAACTCGCCGGCCCGCAGGGCGCGGTGATCGCGGACTCCAGTCGGCGGAAGCCCGGCACGCGGTCGAGCTTCACGTAGTTCACGTTGAAGTCGCCGTAGAGGTCGTAGTCGGGGAACTTCTTGTACGTGTCCACCTCGCCCACCATGAACTTCGGGCCGCCCCAGTTGTTCATGTCGTCGAGCGTGCCGAAGCACCGCACCTCGCCGAGCCGCCTCTGCGAGAGGTCCACCGGCATCGCCTTGAAGGCCGCGCCCAGCCAGCGGTCGCTGCGGAGGTAGTCGGCGTCCTTGATCTTGTCCGGGATAGCCGGTCGAGCCCTTGGTGCGCGGGTGCGTCTGCCAGACCAGGGCGTCCTCGCGCTTCATCATCTCGAACACGTCGCGCGGCATCGCCGACGTGGTAGACCTTGCCGTACCTCGGATGGTCCTCGACGAGGGGCTGGTCCTTGCCCCGGACCGTGCGTCCAGTAGACCGGCCTCGGGGAACAGGATGTTGTAGTGGCCGCCCAGGTAGGCGTTGGCCTCCTCGCCCGGCAGGATCAGGAACTCGCCGTCGGAGTGGCGGCGGCAGCCCTCGAAGTAGGTCTCCAGCTCCTTCAGCCGGAGCGGGCCGGGGTCGCGGGGATGGCCGTCGCCGTGGAAGTCGAAGATGTGGGCGATGTTGATGCCCATCGACCGCATCATCGGTATCCAGGGCGGCGTCGTGTCGAGGCTGCCCGAGTCGATCAGCTCCTGCGTGAACGCCGTGTGGAAGTGCGTGACCATCGTCTTGTAGCCGGGCAGCGGCTTGTAGCGGTCGCCGTGCGTGAACGCCATGACCGCCTCCCGGCAGGCGGCCGGGTCGTCGGGGCTGAGCGTAGAAGTAGACCGCCATCCGCTGCCGGGTCCCGGGCGGGGCGTTGTAGAGCGAGAAGACCTTCTCGATCCACTCCGGCTTGTAGCCCTCGGCGCTCTCGCCCTGGCGGACGCCGACCGCGAAGGTCCCGTCGCCGTCCCGGCGATACCAGACGTAGCCGAGGTTCACCTCGAGCTCGCGGGCGAAGAAGAACTGGTGCGGCGGCGGGAAGACGGCGACCGACCCGCCCTTGCCCCCGGCGATCGGCGAGCCGGTTCCGCGCCCGCAGGACGATCGGCTCGTCCGACCTCGCCCCCGGAGGTCTCGGACTCCCGCGGCCGGTCCTGCACGTCGCGCCACGAGACATGCGGGAGCGAGTCCGCCGGAGAGCCCCTTCAGGCCCCCCTCGTAGATGTAGGCGACCGACGGCTCGTCGGTCGCGGCGATGGCCTCCAGCCGCAGCAGGTTGGTGCCGCGATAGACCGTGAACCGCAAGCCCCCGGAGAAGGGCCCCATCGTCAGCCCGGGGAAGGCGACCTCCAGCCGGGCGCCGTCGGTCCTGACCTCGCCGCGGTCGGCGATGGAACGAGGCGACGTGGACCGGCGGACCTCCTCGGGGTGGTTCAGCGGCGCGTCCCAGAAGACGTCCCAGCGGTGCTCGTGGGGGAGCCCGTGGCCGGTGCGCCGCACGCCGGTCGTCACGCCGAACTCCGGGACGAGGTCCCGTCCCAGCGTCGTCCACTCGCCCCCCTCCTTGCGGACGGCCAGCTCGCGGACCGTCGGCGTCCCGTCGACGACCGCGAGCCGGGCGCGCAGCTCCTGCCCCCGCTCGCCCTCCCAGCGCACGACGAGCGAGTCGCCCTCCGCGACGGCCTCCAGCCCGTCCTGGGGCCGGTAGCCGGTCATGTCCCAGGACGGGGCCGGCGCGGCCCCGGCGAGGAGCCCGACGCAGAGGGTCGCGATCAGGGTCGGCAGGGGCATGGGTCACCTCCTCCTGTGGGGCATCGACTCGATCGGCGAGACGGTCGGCAATCGTGCATCTCGGGGTCATGCCCTCGGCCGTTACCGTACCCGCGCGGCCGTCCTCGTGAAATACGGGACAGGGTCGGAATGGCCCCGCGAAGCAAGGCGCATCGTTGTCGGTCGCCTCCCGCCGTGCTAACCTCCCCTGAACGGGAGGGGTCCACCGTCGGTCGTCGAGCATCCGGGACTCTCCGAGGATCAAAGGGAGGAGGCAGGTCATGCGTCGTCGCGACATCCTGAAGGGCGGGATCTTGGCGGGGGGCTTGCTCCCCCTCGCGGAGGAGGTCGAGGCCGGGGAGCAGGGCAGGGGGTCGGGGCCGGTGATCGACGCCCACTGCCACGCCGGCAAGGGCGAGGCGATGACCGCGCCGTCGACCACCTTCGCCGACCCCGAGGTGACCCTCAGGCGCGCCGAGGAGGCGGGGATCGACCGGACGGTCATCTTCCCGATCGAGAACCCGACCTACGAACGGGCCAACGAGGAGATCGCCCGCATCGTCGCGCGATACCCTGGGAAGTTCATCGGCTTCGCCAAGCACGACCCCGTCGCCGAGTCGGGCCGGATCAAACGGCTGCTGACCCGCGAGGTCCGCGAGCTCGGGCTGAAGGGGCTGAAGCTGCACAAGCTGCCGACCCGCGAGGTCCTGGACACGGTCGCCGAGCTCGGCGTGCCGATCCTGTTCCACCCGCCGCAGGTCGCCGACTTCCACATGATCGCGTCGTCCTACCCGCAGGTCCGCTTCATCCTGGCCCACCTGGGCAGCTTCGCCTCGCGCTCCTTCTCCGAGCACCTGGCGGCGATCGACGTCGCCCGGCGGTATCCCAACGTGTACCTCGAGACCTCCTCGGTCGTCTTCTTCGAGTACCTGGAGCTCGCGGCGCGCGAGCTGCCCGCCGAGAAGCTGATCTTCGGCAGCGACGGCCCGCTGGTGGACTCTCGGGTCGAGCTCTACAAGATCCGGCTGCTGAAGCTGCCCCGGGACAGGGAGGAGAAGGTCCTCTCGGGCAACATCCTCCGGATCCTCCCCGCGTGAGCCGACGGCGCCGGGCCTCGACGCCGCCTATCCATCATTAATTGAAAATCAGAAAATCCAGGTAATCGATCATCTGCCGATGGTTATGCCCGCCGGGCTGGCCGTCCGCGGCTGGCCGGAGTGCAGCAGGGCGGCCAGCTCGCGGGCCGTGCCGGCCAGCTCCGGCCGCGAGGCCAGGTTGCGCAGCTCCAGCGGGTCGAGGTCGTGGTCGTACAGCTCGACGCCCGCGCGGCCGGCGTCCCACTCGGTGTACCGCCAGCGCTCGGTCCGCACGCTCCGCCCGACGGTCCCGTCGTGGACGACCATCGACCGGGCCGGCCGGCCTCGCGGGGCGTCGGGGTCGTCGAGCAGCGGGCCGCAGGCTCGCGCCGTCCAGGTCGCCGGGCGGCGACAGGCCGCACAGGTCGGCCAGCGTCGGATAGAGGTCCAGCAGCTCGACGGTCCGGCGACAGGTGCGGCCGACGTTGCGGCCGTCGGGGCGCACGACGATCAGGGGGACGCGCAGCGCCTGCTCGAACAGGGTCTTCTTGCTCCACAGGCCGTGGTCGCCCAGGTGGAACCCGTGGTCGCCCATGAACACCACGATCGTCCGGTCCCACAGCCCCAGGCGGTCGAGCACCCGCCATCACCCGCCCGACGTTCTCGTCGGCGAACGAGACGCACGCCTGGTAGGCGGCCACGGCGTCGGGGCTTGAATCGGCCTTCGTGCCGATCGGCCATTCGGTCCGCAGCGCCACGCGGGGGATGTCGGTCCCGACGAGCAGGTCGCGGAGCGGCATCTGCGACGGCGGGAACAGATCGAAATAGCTTGCGAGGCGCCGCCCACGGCAGGTGCGGCCGGTGCAGGCCGAGGGCCAGGAAGAACGGCCTCGCCTGCCGCGATCTCTCCTCGATCAGGCCCGCGATCGTCCGCGTATTGACGCCGTCCTGCGTCGCCGAGCCGTCACCGTCCAGCGGTGCCCACTTCGGCGAGCGGTCCTCGGTCCCCCGGCGGAGCGCGACGGCCGCGGCCTCCTGCGGGTCGCTCCCCCTGGCGTCCTCGTAGGAGTCCCACGACCCGCGGTCGATGTTCTTGCCGCCGTGGTGGACCTTGCCCGCCGCCGCCGCGAAGTAGCCGCCGTTGCGGAAGCATTGCGGCAGGAAGACGGCGTCGGGCAGTGCCGTCCGCGCGTGCCCCTCCTGCTCGATCACGCCGGTGCGGTCGGGGAGGTAGCCGCTGAGGAACGACGACCGGCTCGGGTTGCAGAGCGGCAGTACTGCGCATAGGCCCGGTCGAACCGGACGCCCCGCGCGGCCAGCCGGTCGATGTTCGGCGTGTGGGCCAGCGGCTGCCCGCAGCAGCCCACGTCGGTGTTCAGGTCGTCGGCGACGATCCACACCACGTTGTACCGCCCCGGGGGCTCGGCCGCGACCAGGCCCGCCGACAGCCCCAGCAAGGCCCACGACCACACGATTCGACGGACCATGGTTCGACTCCGACGGGGGTGATGCGCACAAGTCGTGGAAAAACCAATGGGACGCGGAAGGGCGCGGATTCCTGCGGATTTTCGCCGATCTGATCCGTCTTGATCCGCCCCCTCCGCGTCCCTCCGCGGCCCATTTCTTTGATCACGATTCATTGATCGCGGCCTTCTTCCGCGCCGCCTTGGCGGCGGCCTTCGCGGGCGCGTCGGGCACGAGCGGGGCGCCTGCTCGGCGTTCCAGCGGTCCCACAGCGCGCTGCAGCTCGCGGGCCTTCTCCGGGATTCTCCGACGCGAGGTCCTTCGTCTCGCCGAGGTCCTCGGCCAGGTTGTAGAGCTCGGGCTGGCCGCTGCCGCGCGTTGGCGACGACGAGCTTCCAGTCGCCGTGCCGGATCGCCCACTGCTTGCCGAACCGCCAGTAGAGCGTCTGGTGCGGCGGCCCGGACCTTCTCGCCGGTCAGGTACGGCCGCAGGTCCACGCCGTCGAGCTTCCACGACGGGTCGAGGCTCGCCCCGGCCGCGGCCAGGCAGGTCGGCAGGAGGTCGAGCTGGATGATCGGGTGCTCATACGTCTTGCCCGCCGGCAGCGTCCCCTTCCACTGCATGCAGAACGGGATGCGGACGCCCCCCTCCCAGGTGGTCGCCTTGAAGCCGTGGAGCGGGCCGTTGCGGGAGGTCGTGCCCGCCGTGGGGCCGCCGTTGTCGGACAGGAACACGATCAGGGTCTGCTCCTCCTGGCCCATGTCGCGGACCTTGCCCAGGACGCGACCGACCGCGTCGTCCAGGCCCGACATGATCGCCGCGAACGTCCGGCGCTTCTCGTCCTGGATGTTCGGGAACCGGTCGAGGTATTTCTTCGGGGCCTGGAGCGGCCCGTGCTGCGCGTTGAACGGCAGGTAGAGGAACCACGGCTCGTCCTTGTGCTCCTCCAGCCAGTCGACGGCCCTCTCGGCGTAGGCGTCGGTCGTGTAGAAGGCGTCGTCGGCGACCTCGCGCACGTCGGGCGAGATCCGCGAGTCGACGAACAGCCTCGGGTGGAAGTACGGCGTGTTGGCCAGCGTCCCGAAGAACTCGTCGAAGCCCCGCCGCAGGGGATGGTACTCGGGCTTCTGGCCGAGGTGCCACTTGCCGACGGCGCAGGTGGCGTAGCCCAGCGCGCGGAGCCGGTCGGCGATCGTGGTCTCGCTCAGCGGCAGCCCCTTCTGCGCGGCGACGCTGTTGAACTCGTGGCCGAACCGCGTCTGGTAGCGGCCGGTCATCAGCCCGGCGCGGGTCGGGCTGCAATACGGGCCCGAGACGTAGCCCTGCGTGAAGCGGACGCCGTTGCGGGCGATCGAGTCGATGTTCGGCGTCGGGATGTCCTTGCCCCCCTGGAACCCATACTCGCCCCAGCCGACGTCGTCGCTGAGGATGATCAGCACGTTCGGCCCCCGCGCCGCCGCGGCCGTCGCCGGGCCCGCCGCGACGAGCGCGGGCAGGCCCAGGGAGAGGATCAGGGCTGTCGTTCGCATGGCGTGTTGGTTCCCCGTGGTGTCGTGGTCGTCCGCCGGCATCGGGGCCCGGTCGCCCCGGCCCGGGTGCCCCGAGACCACGAGCTTAATGCCCACCGCCCCCCGTTCGAAGGGCCTGTCGACCCGTCACATGGTTTTCGTGCCCCGATCCATCCTCCCCGACCCCGTCCTCCATCCTAAACCCACGAACTTGACCAGACCCCCATTGGCTTCGTTTCGCCGCGTCCCCTCCCGAAGGCGGCCCGGCCCCTCCAGGGTCGCCGCCGAGCGCCCCTCGACCGCGTCGCGATGGGCCGAGATCGGTCCACGAAGGAATTCGGACACATCGCTTTCGACGCCGACGGGCCGATTTCGGGGCGAGATCGCGAGGCGGGTGCGCGCCGGGACGAGGGCCGGCCCGCGGCGCCCTCGTCGTCGTGTCGTCTTGCACACGGCCGGCGGGCCGATCAGCCCTTGCGGGCGCGGCTCCTGGCCGCGCGGCGCGCCCGGCGGTTGCTCGGCACCGTCTTCAGCAAAGCCGAGGTCAAGCGGCACCGGCTTCGATAACAGCGCCCGGCGTCGCCGGGCGCGGCGCGACCGTCGCCCGGCTGGCGGCGACCGGCCCGTCATCCGGGCGGGACGTCGTCGACCGGCCGATCGGCCTCGGCCAGCGTCGCGGCGAGCACCGCGTCGGGGTCGGGCGAGTCGTGGTCGACGCCCGAGGACGCCAGCTCCGCCCACGCCGCGAACCGCTCGGCGCGCAGCCGCGACTCCTCGCGCCGCTCCTGCCCGCCACTGCCGCGTCACCGGGCCCGCCGGGCTGCCCGGGGCCGGGGGCGTCGGCCGCCGCGCCGCGCCCTTCTCGCGCGCCTTGAGCTGCGCCACGGCCCATTGCAGGCTCCGCAGGCAGCCCCTCTCGTACCGCCGCAGCCGCTTCAGCTCGGCGTCGGCCGGCGAGGCGTACCCCTCCATCGCCCGCAGCCGCTCGGCCGCGTCGTGCTCCGCCAGCCCCGGCTTCAGGGCCCGCAGGTCGCGGAGGCGGCACTCGACCGTCTGCGCGAGCCACTCGGCCTCGGTCAGGACGCCCGCCGCGTCGGGCACCAGCAGCGTCCAGCCCTGGCGCTGGTCGCGAGGCACGCCGAGCAGGTCCAAAGCCGTCGGCGCGCTGCGGCTCGTCCCAGGTGCCCGAGAGGGCCAACGACCTGCCCAGCGACCTCCCAGCGGCCGATCAGCAGCTCGACCCCCTGGATGCGTCTCCTGCAACTGAAGGGGACGACCTCGGGCCGCCTGGGCAGGCCGGCGGCGAGCTCGGCGGCGGCGAGGCGGCGGTCGACGGTCCCAGAAGTCGCGGGCGCGGAGGGCCCGCCGCTCGCGGAGCACGACCTCGTGCAGCCGGCAGCGGTCGACGCGGACGCTCTCGAAGGCGGCCGTCTCGACCATGCCGGCGTCATAGTCGTCGCGGGGCTGGAAGGTCTCGCTCCACGAGGCGGCCCGCTCGGCGATGGCGTCGGCCTCGTCGTGCGGCAGGACGATGCCGTGACCGGAAAGCCCGTGCTTGTAAGAGTTGGCCGGAGGCGGCCCTTCCCACTCGGGGGTAGCGGGGGCCGGTGCTGCGGAGGCTGTTGGCCTGGTTCGCGGCGATCTGGCGGGCGGTGGCCATCGGCAGTGATCCCTGGTGTGGTGTCGATGAAGCGATTTCGCGCGCTCCATAGACATCATCGTGGGATCGGGCCGGCGCGCTCCCTCAATCTGGGGATTTTCCCGAAAATCGGCGATCAGGCCCCCGAAATGGGCCGCGGAGGGACGCGGATCAGGCGGATGGCCGCCGATCTGATTCGCTCCATCCGCCTGATCCGCGTCCCTCCGCGGCCCATCCCCGGATCGGCGGGCCCGGAGGGAGTCGAGCCAGCGCTCCATGCCCTCGCCGGTCTTCGCCGAGACCTCGAAGATCTCCATCCCGGGCCGCACCGACTGGATGCTGCGGTGCGCGGCGGCGGCGTCGAACTCCGACGGCCGCGGCCAGGTCGGTCTTGGTGATGAGCGCCACGTCCGCCGTGTTGAAGATCGTCGGGTACTTGAGCGGCTTGTCCTCCCCCTCGGTCACGGAGAAGAGGACCAGGCGCAGGTCCTCGCCCAGGTCGAAGCGTCGACGGGGCAGACGAGGTTGCCGACGTTCTCGATGAACAGGAAGTCGAGCTCCTCCAGCGTGCCAGCCTTCCAGGGCGGACGCGACCATCTCGGCCTCCAGGTGGCAGACCGTCCCGGTGGTGATCTGCTTGACCGGGGCGCCGCTGCGGGCCAGCCGGCGGGCGTCGTTGTCGGTCGCCAGGTCGCCGACGAGGGCGGCGACGCGGTAGCGCGCCGCGGAGCCGGCCGAGCACCTTCTCCAGGAAGGCCGTCTTGCCGGCCCCGGGGCTGGAGACCAGGCTGACGACGTAGGTGCCGGCCTCGCGGAACCGCGCCCGCAGGGCGCGGGCGGCGACGTCGTTCTGCTTCAGGACGTGCTGCCGGACCTGGACCAGGCGCGGGTGCTCGCTCATGACTCGATCTCCAGGGCGACGACTTCCAGCTCGCGGCCGCGGACGACCTCGGGCGTCGGGGTGCCGCAGTCGGGGCAGCGCAGCTCGCAGGACCGACGGCCGGCGTGCGCTCGGCGGCGCAGGCCGGGCAGTAGACGACGACCGGCGACCTCCTCGACGACCAGCTCGGCCTCGCGCCAGCGGGCGTGCCCTCGCGGGCCAGGTCGTAGGCCGACGACGAGCGCCTCGCGGACCACGCCGGAGAGGGGGCCGAGCCGCAGGTGGACGGCGGCGACGCGGCCGCCGTGGCGCTCGGCCTCCTCCTCGACGAGGTCCAGGATGCTCAGGGCGATGGACAGCTCGTGCATGCGCCTCCCGCGGCTCGGTCGTCACATGTTGCGGATCTTCATATAGCGCCTCAGGTCCGGGCCGAGGTAGTACCAGGCCAGGGCGCCCAGCCCCGACCACGACCAGCCCCGCGACCAGCAGGCCCGGCGACGGCCCCGACGGCTCCGCGCGCCGCGACGCGGCGACGCGCCCTCCAGTCGTCCGCCCGTCAGGCGGGGCAGGACGCATGATGCTCGGACGTCAGTCTCGACATGTTCCGACCTCCTTCCCGGGAATGATGTCGTCCCCGCTCGCCTCGATCGCCTCGCCCCGGAGGAGCCGCGCGACGAGCGACTCGATCGAGGGCGACCGCCTCGTCGACGGCCGCCCGGACCGGCTCGCTCAGCCCGTCCTGCATGTCGTCCGGCTCGTCGAGCGGCGTCGGGCTCGCAGCCGACCAGCAGCAGCCGGCCGACCTGCCCGCCCATCGCCGCGGCCAGGCGCAGCACCTTCACCGGGTCCATGCCGTGCGCCTCGATCAGCGGCCGGCGCCCGCCGCTCCGGGCGGCTCGTCCGCGGTCGGCTCGAGGACGTAGAGCGTGCCGGGCGGCCCGCCGCGGGGGGCCGCGTCGACCAGGATGACCGCCTCGTAGCCGTCGAGCAGGGCATAGGTCAGGTCGAGCCCGCGGATGCCGAAGTCGACGACGCGCACCCCCTCCGGCAGCTCGGCCGCCGCGCAGCCGCCGGGCGACCTCGACGCCGAAGGCGTCGTCGCCCAGGAAGATGTTGCCGACGCCGGCGACGAGGATGCGCGGCCGCGTCATGGCCCCTCCGGCAGGCCGACGAGGTCGAACGACAGCTTCAGCTCGTCCTTCAGCTTGATCGTCCCGCCGAGGGCGGTCACCGGCCTGATCCGGTAGTCGGACAGCCGCAGCGGACGCCTCGCCGACGCAGGCGGACGCCGTCGTCGAAGACCAGCAGCTCGGCGTCGATCCGGTGCGGCCGGGTGACGCCGTGCAGCGACAGCCGGCCGCCGATCCGGAGCCGGATACCGGCCCGGCGCGATCGGCTCGGCCGACGACGTCCGTCGGCCCGGTAGGCGATCTCGGGATAGGTCGACGTCTCCAGCACGTCCCGCCGCATCCGGTCCTCGATCTCGCGCGCGGTCGGCGGCGCTTGACCTGGTCCAGCAGGTCGAGCGAGTCGGCCCGGACGGTCAGCTCCAGCGCCAGGCCCTGCGACCTCGCCCGCCGTCGAACCGCACGGCCCCGGCGAAGTCGCGGACGGCGAAGGTCGGGCTGTGGCCGAGGAACGAGAGCAGGCCGGTCGCGAAGGCCTGCACCGTGAACCGGCTCTGGCCCGGGTCGAGCCTGTAGCGAGCCGTCATGAGGCCGCCTCACGCGAGGGGTTCGACCTCGTCCGGCCGGAAGAAGAAGCGGTGTCCGGGCTGGCGGAGCGCGCCGAGGTCCTTGCCGGGGTCGTCGTCCACGGTGACCGCCAGGTAGACCCGGCCCTCGAAGTCCTGCTCGATCGCCTCGACGGTCGCGGTCTTGCCCGCCAGGGCCAGGTCCATGATGTCGGCGCGGCCGCGCGGGCGGAGCCGGACGCGGTCGCCCTGCCGGAGCTCGGCGGGGCCGACGTGGACGCACTCGACGCCGGCGGCGGTCGGCCTCGGGGTCCCAGCTCATCCATGCGCGCCCTCCCCCGGCACCGGCCGGAGGCCGCGGACCGTGCCGTGGAGCGCCGAGCATCTGGTCGCGCGCCAGCGCCTCGGTCCGCGCCAGCAGGGCGCGCGGCCCGCTCGTCGACGGCGGCCATCGCGCCCTTCTCCTCGTCGGTCAGCGTCATGATCCGCAGCGTCAGCATCTCGTCGATCTCGGTGCCGTCGAAGAAGTCGCCCGGGCTCTCGGGGGCGACCTGCGGGTAGTCGTAGAGGATGATCGGCGACGAGAGCATCATGTCCGTCTGCCCCTCCTCGCCGACCAGGACCGGCCAGGTGCCGACGTTCCGGCACGCGGCGGCGGCCTCGCGCCAGCGCTCGGGCGGGTCGATGAGCGAGACGAACTCGCCGTCGCGGACGCCGAGGATCGCGTGCGTCGAGACCAGGGAGCGGAGCAGCGCCTCGTCGCGGCTCGCGTCGCCCGGCGTCCTCCAGCGGCGTGCGGTTCGCGACGCGGAGCGTCAGGCGGAACAGCCCCTCCGCGACCTCGGCCGCCGCCACCTCGACGGCCCCCGCGACGGCCTGCTGCTCGCGGACCAGGACGCCGACGACCTCCCCGGCCGCGCCCGCGCACCGGCTCCGACCGCCGCCCGCCCGGGAACGCGAAGGGCGTGACTCGCGGGCCGGCCGACGAGCTCGCCCAGCGTCACCTCGCCGAGGACGACCTCGCGCTCCTCCGCCTCCTGCCAGGTCGTGGAAGAGCTCGTCGCCGACCCGGAGCGCCTCGACGGGGCGGAACGGCGGCTCCGCGCCCTCGGGCCACTCCGCGAGCGGCGGGTCGACCTCGCCGACCTGGCGGGCCGTCAGGTGCAGGAAGCGGACGACCGCCTCGAAGGTCGTCGCCGGGCGTCCCGTGGACCAGGCATTCGGTCTGGTTGCTCGAGGCGTCGCCGCCGCCCTGCGCCCGGCAGTAGGCCTCGGGGTAGAGGCCGCCGAAGGTCCAGCGCTGGCGGTTCTTGACCGACGGCCGGTAGGGGTAGAGGATGTACCCCTCGTACAGGACGGCGTCGGCGATCGGTCGACGAGCGCGCGGTTCATGGCGTCACCGGCTCCTCGGCCGCGGCGAGCAGCCGCTCCAGCGCCTGTTCCCAGGTCGGCAGGCCCCGGCGGCTCCTGTACCGGTCGAGCCGGTCGAAGACGTCCTTGCGGAGGCAGAGCCAGGCGCTGTTGGGGTAGTAGCAGGTCCATCAGGCCGCGCCAGGTCGCCGCCGGCAGGCGGAAGTACGCCTCCTTCTCCCAGGAGATCTGCGCCACCTGCAAGGCGCCGCTCGTCCGCCTCGTAGAAGATCGTGCCGCTGAAGAGGAAGCAGAGCGGGAGCTCGCCCCCCTCCAGGGCGGCGAAGTACTTCGTGGCCGCCAGGCTGAAGTCGAAGCTGCACGGCACCGGCAGGTCGACGACGGTCGGCGCCGGCGAACGGCGGGACGACGGCGCTGACGTGCGTCCAGAGCATCGGGCGGAGCGTCTGGCCCCAGCGCTCGGGCGTGCCGAACAGGTCGAGGAGCCGCTCCTGCTCCGCGGCGCTCGTAGCGCCGCCGGGCCGGCTCGATCCGGACCTGGCAGCGGAGCGCGACGGCGTGGATCGGCGTCGGCGCCGCCCCGGCGGCGACGGCCTCGGCGACGCGCAGCTTGAACAGCAGCAGCGGCGCGGCCGCGAACCGCTGCGGCTCGGCCCCCTCCACCTGGAAGTTCAGGTCAGGCATGGCGGCCTCCCGGATCGCCGCTCCTTCAGGTCGGCGAAGAAGCGGCCGATCTCGTCCCAGACCGCCGCCCCGCCCGACAGGCCCGCGCCAGTGCGTGCGGATCAGGCCGACCAGCCGGTAGCACTCGTCGATGCCGACGCGGTAGCACTCGCGCGCCTCGCCGACCCGGTTGACCAGCAGCGCCTCGACGTCCGGCTCGAAGTCGCGCAGGACCGGGTTGTCCTCCGCCAGCGCCTCGCCACGCCTCCGGCGCCACCAGCGACTCGGTCGCCCCGGCGGGGCTCGGGTAGAGGGCGACGACCCGCCCCGCCGGCGTGCTGTGCAGGAAGAAGGCCAGGTTGATCGGCAGTTGCAGGCCCTCCCACGCCTCGTCGGTCAGGCGGAAGTCGGGCAGGAGCCGGACGCGCCGGGGCACGCGGCGGTACTCGTCGCCGCCCTGGTCGCTGAACAGGATGGCGCAGGCGTCGCAGGCGCAGGCCAGCCGCCGGCTGGCCGGCTCGACCAGGTGGGCGTGGTCGTCCGCCAGCCGGCGTCGCACAGCTCGCACCGCTCGCGGGCGGCCCTCGGCCGCACGAACCGGCGGAGCGAGGCCAGCGGCGGTCAGCCCGGGGCCGCCGCTCGACGGGATCGGGATCCATGGCGTCGTTCGCTCCTCGATGGTCCGGCGGCTCGCGGCCGGTCTCAGGCCGGCGGCAGGTGCGGCATCCGCGGGTCGATCGGGTCGCGGGCCTCGGCGTTGATGCTCGTCGAGTCCCGCGCCGTGCGGCCGCGCTCCGGGTCCTCGCGGCCCGGCTCGCGGCCGTAGCCTCCGGACCATCTCCTCGCCCCTCGGCGTGCCCGGCGTGTGCGCGGGCAGCTCGGCTCTCGAGTCGATGTCGGCCATGATCGGTCCTCCTTTCGTTGGGTTCATCCCGTCCCGCGATCAGGTCACCGAGAGGACGACCAGCGGCCGGCCGTCCGGGGTCGCGTCGCGGGCCTCCGCCGCGCCCTCGACCTCGACCGCGGTCGCGTCGGGGGCCCGGCCGAGGATCGCCTCCTCGATCGTCTGCTTCATCGTCGACGGCCGACGACGGGCAGCCGTGGCAGCTGCCCGCCAGCCGGAGCCGCACGACCCCGTCGTCGACGCCGAGCAGCTCGACGTCGCCGCCGTGCGAGCGGAGGTGGGGCCGCACCTGGTCGAGGGCCTGGAGCACGCGCGCCTCCAGGTCCAGCGGGTGCAGGCCGTGGAGCAGGAGCAGGCCCCCGACCACGTCGTCGCGGGCGCAGGCGTCGAGGACCGCCGCGCCGGCCTCCCCGCCTCCTCCAGGTGGCCGAGGATGCGCTCCAGGCCCGGCGCCGTGCAGGTCGAGGACCGCCTGCACGATCTCCCGGGTGTGGGCCTGCGCCGCGGGGTCGGCGAGCTGCTCCGACCTCCCGCAGCAGGGCGTCGAGGCGCTGCAGCCGCGCCTGGAACTCGCGCGCGTCGAGGGTGTCCGTCATCGTCGTCTCCTGGGGTCGCGGCCGCGGCCGGCGCGCCGAGTTCACTGCTGCACGCCGAACATCGGGGCGTGCCGCACGTCGAGCAGCTTGCCGTCGCCGAGGTACATGTGGACGCCGCACGGCAGGCACGGGTCGAAGCTGCGGACCGTCCGCATGATGTCGATCCCCTTGAACTTGTCGGGCCCGTTCTCCTCGAAGATCGGCGTGTTCTGCACCGCGTCCTCGTAGGGGCCGGGGGTGCCGTAGATGTCGCGCGGGCTGGCGTTCCAGGGCGTCGGCGGGTAGGGGTGGTAGTTGGCGATCTTGCCGTCGCGGATGACGACGTGGTGCGACAGCACGCCGCGCACCGCCTCGTGGAAGCCGCAGCCGATCGCCTCGTCGGGCACCTTGAAGTCGGTCCAGGTCCGGGTCCGGCCGGCGTGCAGCTCCTCCATCGCCTGCTCGGCGAAGTACAGGGCCGCCGCCGCGGCGTAGGCCTGGAAGTAGGTCCGCGCCCGGTCGCGCTCGATGGCGTTGCTCCACTTCGGGATCTTCCACTCGAACTCGACCTCGGGCATCATCGCCGTCTTGGGCAGGTAGATCTTGACGCTGTGGCCGGTCGCCTTGATGTAGCCGATGTCGACCAGGCCCGCCAGCGCCGTCGACCAGAGCCGGGCGATCGGCCCGCCGCCGGTGTCGAGCGCCAGGTGCTCGCCGGTCTGCGGGTGCAGCCAGCGCGGGCGACATGACCCAGGAGTAGTTGCCGTCGAAGTCGCGCTTCTGCGGCCGGGGCGTGGTCGTCTGGTTCCACGGGTGCGTGCGGTCGACCGGGTTGCCGAGCGGGTCGCGCGTGACGAACATCTCGCCCGTCGTCCCAGTCGTCGTAGTAGGAGCGAGCCGAGGAGGATGCGGATGCCGAGGTTGATGTCGACCAGGTCGTGCGTGACCGCCTTGCCGTCGACGATGACGCCGGGGGTGACGTACATCGCCTTGCCCCACTCGTCCATGCGGCGGTACGGTGTAGTCGCAGACCTCCGGGTCGTTCCACGAGCCCCAGCAGCCGAGCAGGACGCGGCGGCGGCCGACCTCCTCGTAGCCGGGCAGGGCCTCGTAGAAGAAGTCGAACAGGTCGTCGTGCAGCGGCACGACCTTCTTCATGAACTCGACGTACTTCATCAGCCGGACGAGGTAGTCGGTGAAGAGCTGCTGGGTGGGGACGGTGCCGACGCCGCCCGGGTAGAGGGTCGAGGGGTGGACGTGCCGCCCTTCCATCAGGCAGAACATCTCCCGCGTCAGCCGGCTCATCTGGAGGGCTTCGCGGTAGAACTCGCCGGTGAACGGGTTGAGCGCCGTCATGATGTCGGCGATCGTGCGGTAGCTTGTGGATGTTGGCGTGCGGGGCGGCGGTCTGCTGGGCCTTGGCCCAGACGCCGGGGTTGGTCTCCTTGACCATCTGCTCGCAGAAGTCGACGCCGACCAGGTTGTCCTGGAAGATGTTGTGGTCGAACATGTACTCGGCCGCCTCGCCGAGGTTGACGATCCACTCGCCCATCGCCGGCGGCCGGACGCCGAAGGCCATGTTCTGGGCGTAGCAGGCGCAGGTGGCGTGGTTGTCGCCGCAGATGCCGCAGATCCGGCTGGTGATGAAGTGGGCGTCGCGCGGGTCCTTGCCCTTCATGAAGATGCTGTAGCCGCGGAAGATCGACGAGGTGCTGTGGCACTCGGCGACCTGGCGGTTGGCGAAGTCGATCTTGGTGTAGATGCCCAGGCTGCCGACGATCCGGGTGATCGGGTCCCAGGACATCTCGACGAGCTTGCGGGCCTCGGCCGGGGCCTCGCGCTCGCGGCTTGGTGACGGTCGCCATGGCGGTCGCTCCTTCCCTCAGCGGGGTCCGTAGGTCGTGGGGTGGTAGCCGGTGGTCAGCTCGGGGCCGCGGTGCCGCCACTTCGGCTCCTTGTTGACCGTGTCGTTGGTGATCGACCGGAGCTTGCGGATCACCCGGCCGTACATCGCTGATCAGGGCTCGACGACAGGACGCCGCCGGGCGGCTCGTCCATGAACGGCATGAACTTGTCGGGGAAGCCCGGCATGGTGCAGCCGATGCAGATCCCGCCGACGTTCGGGCAGCCGCCGATGCCCGCCATCCAGCCGCGCTTGGTGACGTTGCAGTTGACGACCGGCCCCCAGCAGCCGATCCTCACCAGGCACTTGGGCGAGCCGTACTCGTGGGCGAAGTCGCCCTGCTCGTAGTAGCCGCCGCGGTCGCACCCCTCGTGGACGGTCTTGCCGAACAGCCAGGTCGGCCGCAGCTGCTCGTCGAGCGGGATCATCGGGGCCAGGCCCGCCACCTGGTAGAGCAGGTAGAGGAGCGTCTCGGTCATGTTGTCCGGCTGGACCGGGCAGCCCGGGACGTTGACGATCGGGATGCCCGCCTTCGACCGCCAGTCCCAGCCGAGGTAGTCGGCCAGGCCCATCGCGCCGGTCGGGTTGCCGGCCATCGCGTGGATGCCGCCGTAGGTGGCGCAGGTGCCGGCCGCGACGACGGCCACGGCCTTCGGGCGCCAGGCGGTCGATCCACTCGCAGGTGGTGATCGGCTGGCCGGTCTTCTTGTCGGTGCCCGAGCGCGGCCCAGTAGCCCTCGGCCTTGATCTCCTCGTTGGGGATCGACCCCTCGATCGACCAGGACGAACGGGGCGCCGAGCCGGTCCTCGTCGGCCAGGTACCAGAACTTCATGAACTCGTCGCCGACCTCGTAGGCGAGCACCGGGTTGTGCAGGTGGACCTTGGGGAGGCCGGGGATGGCCCCCATCACGATGTCCTCGATGCTCGGCTGGGTGGCGGCGGTCACGGAGACCGAGTCGCCGTCGCAGCTCAGCCCGGCCGTGATCCAGAGGACGTGGACCTCCTTGACGGCGGGTGCTCTCTGCGTCTTCCGGCCGTAGGGCACGGTCGCTTCGGCCATGTCACGCGTCCTTTCTCGGACGAGGTTGTCGATCCGCCCGATCGGCGTCACGATGAGACCCTGCAATCCTAGCCCCGGAGCGACCGTCGTACCCAGCGACACCCTGGGAGCAACCACCTCGCGAGACCCGACCCACTGTCCCCTGCTACCACGTCCCCCTCCGGCTACGGATTGCAGACTCTCATCGCTACCCTCATACCAGGCCTGCGCTCCCCGGCGTGCTGAACTTGATCACGACGAAAACGACCCTCCCAATTTGCCCACTCCCAATCTCCGCTCGCCTCGGTCCACCCGCGATCGCTTGTGCGGCCTCGGTGGCCATCAGCAGATCCTCGGCAGTTGTTCGCCGGCCAGCAGGGTGACGACGCGCTCGCCCCCGACCCGCGACCGCAGGATCACCATGCCGGGGTGGTCGGCCACGACCGTCGCCGACGATCGCGGCGTCCCTGCCCAGCGGGTGCGCCCGCATCGCCTCCAGCGCGCGCCCGGCGTCCTCCGGCGGCACGACGGCGATCAGCTTCCCCTCGTTGGCGACGTAGAGCGGGTCGAGCCCGAGCATCTCGCAGGCGCCCCGGACCTCGGGGCGGAGCGGGATCGCCGCCTCGTCGAGCGCCACGCCCACCCTCGAGGCGGCCGCCAGCTCGTTCAGGGCGCTCGGACAGCCCGCCGCGCGTCGGGTCGCGCATGCAGCGGGTGCCGCGGGCAGGCCTCGAGGATCGCCTCGGCCAGGCCGTTCAGCGGGGCGGTGTCGCTCTCCAGGACGGTCTCGAACTCGATCCCCTCGCGCACCGACATGATCGCGATGCCGTGGTCGCCGATCGTGCCCGAGACGAGGATGCGGTCGCCGGGCCGGGCGGCGCGGATCGACAGCGACCGCCCCTCGGGCACCAGGCCGACGCCGGTGGTGGTGATGAAGACCTGGTCCCCCTTGCCGCGGTCGACGACCTTGGTGTCGCCGGTGACCAGCGCCACGCCCGCCTCGTCGCACGCCGCGCCGCATCGAGGCGACGATCCGCCGCAGGTCGGCCAGCGGCAGCCCCTCTTCGAGGATGAACGCCGCCGACAGGAACAGCGGCCGGGCGCCCGCCGACCGCCAGGTCGTTGACCGTGCCGTGGACCGCCAGGCGGCCGATGTCGCCCCCCGGGAAGAACGAGCGGGCGGACCACGAACGAGTCGGTGGTGAAGGCGATCCGGGGCGCCGGGACGCCGTTGCGGGCCGGCAGGCGGACGGTCGCCTGGTCCTCCAGCGCCGCGAGCACGTCGTTGCCGAACGCCGGCAGGAACAGCCGCTGGATCAGCTCGGCGGTGAGCAGGCCGCCGCTGCCGTGCCCGAGCAGGATGTGGTCGTAGCGACGACTGGGGCAGCGGGCAGGTGCCGAACGGCTCGGCGGCGATCGCGGCGCCGGGGTCGGCCATGTCAGCGACTCTCCGCCAGGGACAGCGACAGGCGGTCGCGCCACGATGGCTCATCGGCCTCCAGCCGATCCATCTGCCGGGTCGCGAGCCAGAAGCCGAGCGCGATCTCCGCCGCGCCGAGCCAGCGGGTCAGGCCGGGCCGCTCGACGAACTGGTCCATCATCGCCTGCCACGCCCTCGGCCCGCGCCGCCAGAGCAGGACGTGCCGGCGCGGCTCGACGAAGGCGAGCACGCCGTCGCCGATCATCAGCAGCCCCACGAGCTCCTTCATCCGTCCCGAGACCATGACGCCTCCTTCCGTTCCGATCGTCTCGCCGGCCAACACCCCTCAGATCACGTCCTCCTCGCCGCGGATGACATGGATCAGGTCCCAGAGGATGTGCAGGAGCGTCTCGTGCGTCTCCTGGATGCGGTGGATGCTGAAGCTCGGCACGGTGAAGCAGTAGTCGCAGATCTCGGGCATCCGGCCGCCGTCGCGGCCGGAGAAGCCGACGGTCAGCAGGCCCGTCTCGCGCGCCGCCTGGAGGGCGCGGTTGACGTTGGCCGACTTGCCGCTGGTCGAGATCCCCAGCGCGATGTCGCCGGGCCGGCCCAGCATCCGGAGCTGCTGCGACGAAGGCGAGGGCGAAGTCCTGGTCGTTGCCGACGGCCGTCAGCATCGCCGTGTCGGTCGTCAGCGCCATCGCGGGCAGGGCCGGGCGCTTCTCGATGATCGGGTGCATGAACTCGACCGAGACGTGCGCCGCGTCGCACGAGCTGCCGCCGTTGCCCATGACGAAGAGCCGCCCGCCCGCGTCGAAGGCCCGCGCCATCGCCGCGGCGCACTCGGCGATCCGCTCCGCGTTCTCGGTGAAGAACTGCTCCTTGGTGGCCATGCTCTCGCGGCATTTCCGCAGGATCGACTCGCGCAGCACTCGGGGTCGACGGTCGCGGCGGCCGATTGTCGGATGCCGTGGCCATCAGCGGCTCCCTCCGATCTGGACCACGGTCGGCGACTCGGCGACCGTCCCACCAGAGCTTGCTATCGGCCATTGATACCCTTCGAATGCCGCGGAGGGACGCGGATCAACGATCAATCCGGATCGATCGCGGCCATCCGCCTTATCTCGTCCCTCCGCGGCCCTTGCTTCCAGGTGCCGGCCGTAGGCGTAATAGGCCGCGCACGCCCCTTCGGACGAGACCATCGTGGCCCCGAGCGGGGTCTGCGGCGTGCATGCCTTGCCGAACGCGGGGCAGTCGTGCGGCTTCTTCAGCCCCTTGAGGATCTGGCCGCTGATGCAGAGCGACGACTCCTGCGTCTCGATGTCGTCCACCTCGAAGAGCCGCTCGGCGTCGTGATCGCGGTACTCGTAGCGGAGCTTGTAGCCGCTCTTGGGGATCAGGCCGACCCCCCGCCACTTGCGGTCGCAGACCTCGAACACGTCCTCGATCAGCCGCCGCGACGCCGGGTTCCCCTCGGGCCGGACGGCGCGGGCATAGGCGTTCTCGACCTCGGCGCGGCCCTCCTCGAGCTGCCGGAGCGTCCAGCAGCACGCCCTTCGAGCAGGTCGAGCGGCTCGAAGCCCGGTGATCACGATCGGCACGCGGTAGCGGCGGGCGATCGGCCCGTACTCGCCGCACCCCATCACCGTGCAGACGTGCCCCGGCCCGAGGAACCCCTGCACGCGGTTGCCCGGCGCCTGGAGGATGGCGGTGATCATCGGCGGCACCAGCACGTGCGACACCAGCACGCTGAAGTTCGCCAGCCGCCGCCGCCGCGCCAGCCAGACGGCCATCGCGTTGGGCGGCGCGGTCGTCTCGAAGCCGATCGCGAAGAAGACCACCTTGCGGTCGGGGTTGGCCGCCGCGAGGTTCACGGCGTCGAGCGGCGAGTAGACGACCCGGACGTCGCTCCCCCGCGACTTCAGCTCCAGCAGGTCGCCGCGCGAGCCCGGGACCCGGAGCATGTCGCCGAACGAGCAGAAGGTCACGTCGGGCCGCGAGGCGATCGCGTGCGCCCGGTCGATCATCTCCAGCGAGGTCACGCAGACCGGGCAGCCCGGCCCGTGCACCAGCTCGACGCCCGGCGGCAGGATCGTGTCGATCCCGTACTTGACGATCGTGTGCGTCTGGCCGCCGCAGACCTCCATGATCGTCCACGGCCGCGTCACGGTCCGCGCGATCGCCGCCGCCAGCTTCTCGGCCGCCGCGCCGTCGCGGTATTCGTCGAGGTATTTCATGATAATTTAATTGCATTGTTCAACGGACGCGATGAACCCGACGGGGCGGATCGTCGCGATCGGGCCGCGCGAATCCGTCCCGATCCGCGATCGTCCGCGTCCCCGGCCTGCAATTCGTCGAGCTGGTCCATGCCGTCGAGGAACTCGAACACCCGCCGCGCCTCGGCCTCGTCGATCCGCGAGAGGGCGAAGCCGACGTGGACCAGCACGTAATCGTCGACCCGGACCTCGGGGACGTGCTCCAGGCAGACCCGCTTGAAGATCGCCGCCGAACTCGACCTTGCCCATCAGCACGTCGTGCTCGCGGTAGGTCTCGACCACCTTGCCGGGGATTCCGAGGCACATCGGCATCTCCTCATTTCGATTCCATCCCAGGGCGGCGGTCTCGCGCCGCCGCGATGGCGAGCTGGCCCAGGCTCAAGCCCGCCGTCGCCCGGCGGGACGCGCCGGTGCCGGTAGACCCGGAACCCGTCCCGCTCCAGGCGGTCGACGACCTCGCCCGTGAGCAGGGCGTTCAGGAAGACCCCGCCGCTCAGGACCACGACGGCCAGCCCGGTCCGCTCCCGGAGCCGCGAGCAGACCTGGGCGACGATCTCGACCAGGGTCGAATGGAACCGCCGGCCGATGACGGCCGCGTCTCGCCCTCGGCGCACCTCCGCGGCCACCTCGGCGATCAGCGGCCGGGTGTCGATCACGGAGGGGGGATTCGCCCTCCCGATCCTCCTCGATCTCGAAGGGATAGACGCCGTCGGCGGGCGACCTCCGAGGCCAGCCATTCGAGCTCCATGGCCGCCTGGCCCTCGTAGCTCACGCGGTCGCGGACGCCGGCCAGGGCCGCGACGGCGTCGAAGAGCCGGCCCGCGCTGGAGGTCGGCGGCGCGTTGAACCGCCGCTCGATCATCCGGCGGACGGTCGCCAGCGCCGCCGCGGGCACGCGGCCCCGGAGCGGCGCGTCGTCCAGCCCCGCGTCGGCCAGGTAGCGCCGCCGCCATCCGCCAGGGCTCGCGGATCGCCTGCTCGCCGCCGGGCATGGCGACGTAGCGCAGGTGGGCCGCGCGGCGGAACCCGCGGTAATCGCCCGTCAGGAACTCGCCCCCCCAGACCGCGCCGTCGGTCCCGAAGCCGGTGCCGTCGAAGGCCACGCCGATGACCGGCTCGTCGAGGCCGTTGCTCGGCCATGCAACTGGCCACGTGCGCGTGGTGGTGCTGGACGGCGAGCCGCGGGACCGGGTCGTCGCGCTCGCGCCGCGTACCGCGTCGAGGCGTAGTCCGGGTGCAGGTCGTGCACGATCAGTTCCGGCCGGATCGCGAACAGCCGCTCGTAATGGCCGATCGCCTCGACGTAGGCGCGGTACGCCTCGTAATGGTCGAGGTCGCCGATGTGGTGGCTCAGGAAGGCGTGGCGGCCCCGGCCGAGGGCGAAGGTCGCCTTCAACTGGCCCCCCAGCGCCAGCGATCGGCCGGCGGCAGGGCACGGGCAGACCGGAGCGGCTGCGGGGCGTCGCCTCGCGAGCGGCGGAGCGGCAACTCCGCCCCGGCGACGACCCGCGTCACCGAGTCGTCGCACCGGAGGTGGATCGGCCGGTCGTTCGTCAGGAACAGGTCGGCGATGCCCGCCAGCCGCTCCAGCGCGTCGTCGTCGTCGTAGGCGATCGGCTCGTCGGACCGGTTCCCGCTGGTCATCACCAGCGGCATCCCGCCCAGCCCGTCCATGAGCAGGTGGTGCAGGGGCGTGTAGGGGAGCATCACGCCGAGGCAGGGGTTGCCGCGGCGCCACCGCCGTCGGCGACCGGGCCCCGGGCCGCCGTCGCAGCAGGACGATGGGGCGGCGCGGCGAGGTGAGCAGCGCTTCCTCGGCCGCGGCGACCTCGCAGAGCTCGCCGGGCCGCCGCGGAGGTCCGCGCACCATGACGGCCAGCGGCTTCTCGTCGCGATGCTTGCGGCGTCGCAGCTCCGCCACCGCCCGGCCGTCGCCGGCGAGGCAGGCGAGGTGGTAGCCCCCCAGGCCCTTGAGGGCGACGATCTCCCCCCGCCTCAGCGCCGCGACCGCATACGCCAGGGGGTCGTCGGCCTCGACCGCCCGCCCGTGACCGTCGAGGGCCTGCAACCGCGGGCCGCACGACGGGCAGGCGGTCGGCTGGGCGTGGAACCGGCGGTCGCGCGGGTCCTCGTACTCCGCGCGGCACGCGGGGCACATGGCGAACGACGCCATGGTCGTGCGCTCGCGGTCGTACGGGGCCCCGCGGATGATCGTCAGCCGGGGGCCGCAGTTGGTGCAGTTGAGGAAGGGATACCGATACCGGCGGTCCCGCGGGTCGAACAGCTCCGCGCAGGCAGTCGTCGCAGGTGGCGACGTCGGGCGAGATGAAGATCGGGCCGGCCGGGTCGACCTCGCTGGCCTCGATCCGGAAGTGCGGATCGCCCCGCGGCGATCGCGGCGCCCAGCGCACCTCGTCGATCCGGGCCAGCGGCGGCGGCCGCGTCGTCAGCTCGGCCAGGAACCGGTCCAGGGACCGCGACTCCCCCTCCACCTCGATCAGGACGTCGCCGGTCCGGTTCCTCACGAAGCCGTGGAGGCCGAGCCGGGTCGCCAGGTCGTAGACGAAGGGGCGGAAGCCGACCCCCTGGACGATCCCGCTGACGGCGATCGATCGGCGGTCCATGCGGTGCGCTCCTCGCCGGGGCACCCATCATCCGAACTCCGCATCCGGGAACGCCGACCCTGCTTCACATAAGTAATGAGAATATGGATAATTTTAGAAATAACATTAATTGGACGGGTCGTGGCCTCGGGTCCCGGTCCTTTCGAGGCGCGCCATCGATCTCATGATCGTCGCCGCTGCCGTGCAGGCCCATGCGCGGCGCATTGGGGGGACGGGATCAGACGTCCTCAAAATCGCTCCGCCCGGGGTGAAAGTCAAGGGCCTGCGCCGGAGAGTTTGGACACGAGGCCCCGGGGGATGGGCCGCGGAGCGACGCGGAGCGGGCGGCTCGATCCGGATCGGATCGGCGGCCATCCGCCCGCTCCGCGTCGCTCCGCGGCCCATCCCCCGGGGCGTCCCGCCGCCCCGAGGCTCGGCGTCGGGCGTCAGGGGATGCTGGCGATGATGTCGTCGGCCAGGCGCTCGAGCGCCTCGCGGGTCATCTGGCACGGGGTCGGCCGTCGTCGCCTCGTGGCCTCGTCGAAGGCGACGCGGGAGAGGTGGAGGGTCCCCCGGCGGCCGAGGCGGGCCCGATAGTAGGCGCGCTGGTCGCCGCGGGCGGTCGGGGCGTGGCTCCGCAGCTCGACCTCGCCGCCGAGGTCGTCGTGCTCCAGGACGACGAGGGGCTCCATCAGGTAGGTCGCCCTCGCGGCGAGGCGCTCGCCCCAGGACCGGACCGCCTCGGGCGGCCAGTCGGCGCGGGCGCCGGTGGCGAAGTCCAGCGCCTCGAAGGCGAAGCCGACGGGGCCGCAGGCGGTCAGGCGGAGGGTCAGGCGATGCCCCCCCTCCTCGACCGTCAGGTCGCACGGCAGGGCGCCGACCTCGGGGCGCGCGTCAAGCGCGGCGACGATCCTTTGGCTCAGGCTCATGGCTCGATCCTCCCAGCGGGCGGATCGTGTGATCCGACCCGTCGAATGAGAGCAGGGTGGTCCGCCCGTCGACGCTGGTCTCGATGTGGACCGGGCGCGTCCAGAGGCGGTGGAGATGGCGCAGCGTGTCCTGCGCGTGGTCGAGCTTCAGGTCGATCCCGAAGTGCTCGTGGTGCAGGTAGAGCTCGCCCCGGTTCCGGTAGTTGCCGTCCTTGACCCGGATGATCGGCTGGCCGAAGTTGGTCAGGCCGAAGAGGAGCCGCTCCTTGATCTTCTTGAACTCGCGGCTCTCGATCTCGTAGGTGTCGTTCTGGTCGTTGTGCTTGAAGCTGAACAGGCGGTGGCGGCGGCAGAAGTCGGGCGTCAGGAACGTGTCGACGAACGTCACGTCGTTGTGGATGCGGCGGACCTCGAAGATCTTCTCCCGCCCCAGTCCGAGCTGCTTGTCCCACCGCCGCCTTTCCTCGTAGTTGTCGCACTCCTCGTACTCGGGGCCGAACTGGCCCTTGTCCCAGCGCTCCTCGATGTCGCGGAACAGCTCGATGCCGAGCTTGTAGGGGTTGAGGCGGCCGGGCTGGGTGGCCATCGTCCCCGAGTGGTGGTCGGCGTAGTCGACCAACTCCGACGGCTTGAGCGTGCGGGTCGTCATGATCGTCGAGTGCCAGTACGACGCCCAGCCCTCGTTCATGATCTTGGTCTGCCCCTGCGGGGTGAAGTAGTACGCCTCGTCGCGGATGATCCCCAGCACGTCGCGCTGCCAGGGGTTGAGCGGGGCGTGCTCCATCAGGAACAGGAGGACGTCGCGCTCGGGCTGCTCGGGGAACTGCTTCGACTTCTGCCGCTCGGCCTCCTTCTGCTTGGCCTGCTCCTTGAGGAACGCGGGCGGGTTGACGTACGAGTCCATGTAGTCCTTGCTCTGGAACTTCGGGACCGGCTCGGGGTCCTCCTCGTCGCCGCCGAACTCGTAGCGGTCGTCGTCGTCGCGCCTCTTGATGAACGGCGAGTGGATATCGATCAGGTTCTCCAGCGACAGGCAGCTGTCGATGAAGTTCTCGACGGTGTCCTCGCCGTGCCTCTCCATGAACGACCGGATGCGGTTGCCGTGGTTGGCCGTCTCGTCCATCATCTTGCGGTTGGTGCGGCTGAACCAGACGTTGTTCTTGAAGAAGTCGTTGTGCCCGTAGACGTGCGCCATGACGAGCTTCTGGTCGACCCACTGGTTGCACCGCAGCAGGTAGGCGTAGCACGGGTCGTTGTTGATGACCATCTCGTAGATCTTCTGGAGGCCGTAGCGGTAGCCCTTGGAGAGCTGCTGGTACTCCATGCCGAACCGCCAGTGCGGGTAGCGGGTCGGGAAGCCCCCCAGCGCGGCGATCTCGGAGAGCTCGTCGTAGTCGAGGACCTCGAAGATCGTGTCGTAGAAGTCCAGGCCGAAGGCGCGCGCGTGCCCCTCGGTCTCGGCCTGGAGGTCGCGGAGGTCGGCGGGGAGGTCGTGCTCGTTGCTCATGATCGACATGGCGACTCCCTCGGTCCTTCGGGTCGGGCGGTTCACGCCTCGGCCACGAACTTGCGGATCTCGTGCTCGACCAGGTGCGTCGGGACGAGCCAGGGCTTCCGCGACAGCGCGATCTCCAGCTCCCCGGAATCGTCCAGGACGCGGTACGACCCGGCGAACCCGCCGATCGG
Organism: uncultured Planctomycetaceae bacterium; assembly: GCA_963708145.1. Classification (GTDB taxonomy): domain Bacteria; phylum Planctomycetota; class Planctomycetia; order Isosphaerales; family Isosphaeraceae. The sequence goes on from OY970189.1 coordinate 4,740,036, forward strand.
CGTGTGCCCCCGGAACGTCCCCTGCTCGGGCGTCCCCTCGTAGGAGCCGTGCCGCCCCAGCGCGGCGGCGGCCCGGTCGAAGAGGGCCTGCCGCCTCTCGTATTCTTTCGGGAAGGGGACGCGGATCAAGGCCATACGCATCGCCTCCGGGGCTTCGGGCCCATTTCGCTCATTATCCGCCCTGCCCCCGGAACCTCGGGGCCAGCGTGTCGCGCACCCAGCGGCGGACCTCCTTCACCCATGCCGTGTCGGAGACCGCCTGGGGCTGACCCACCCAGGAGAAGACCTCGGCCGCCGACAGGAACGGGAAGGCTGCGCTCGTCGCGGCCTCGGCATAACGGCCGTTGGCTTGCCGCACCAGGATGCGGAGCCCGTCATGATCGCACGCCCAGACCTCCGGCACCCCGAGCCGACGATAGACCTCGACCGCCGCCGCGATGCCGTGCGTGTGGACGGCCTCGATCGCCAGGTCGGGGGGCGGGTCCCGCCGCAGGTCGATATCATCCTTGCCGCGCACCCGCGCCTCGTGGGTTAGGTAAAACGTCTTGTCCCCCTCGACCCCTCCGCGCTTCTTCCGGCGGCGGAACGTCGTCGAGCCCGCCGGGACGCAGGGGATGTCCAGGCCGACGACGACCTCCATGACGAACAGGCCCAGCCGCTCCTTGAGGCGCTCGTGGGGGAAGGACGTGGTCATGAGGAAGAGGGTCCCGTCGAGATAGACCATCCGGGGCCAGCCTCGCTCGCCCCGGAGTCGGAGCACCGTGACGTACCCTTTCCAGTCGAGGCCGTGCCACTCGACGCACGGGTCCTCGGCGACCGGGACCGATCGAGCTGGAATCGCGGTGGCCATCGACTCTCCTCCCCGTCGTCCATCAGGTCAGAATGGGCCGCGGAGGGACGCGGGTCAAGCGGATGGCCGCCGATCTGATCCGCCTTGATCTGCCCCGATCCGCGCCCCTCCGCGTCCCATCCCCTCGTGGTCCAGACATGCTCCACCTCGGCGTGTTCACCGCCCCCGGCCGAGGAATTCCTTGATCGACTCGAAGATGCCGTCCTTGTTGCGGATCTCCGACAGCGCCAGGTTGGGGACGTCCTCGAACGCCTCCTCCAGTTCGCGGTAGAACTCGCCCGAGCCGTAGGGGCTCTCGACCTGGCCGTACCCGAACAGGTTGCACTTGGGCAGCAGGTGGTCGCGCAGGAGGCCGACGCACTGGCGGTTGTCCTCGCCCCAGTTGTCGCCGTCGGAGAAGTGCAGGACGTAGATGTTCCAGTCGACCGGCGGGTGCTCGGCCTCGATGATCTTGTCGGCGAGGTTGTACGCCGAGCTGATCCGCGTCCCGCCGCTCTCTCGGGTGTGGTAGAAGGTGTGCTGGTCGACCTCGCGGGCCACGGCGTCGTGGATGATGTAGCGGGTCGTCACGCCGTCGTACTGGCTCTTCAGCCAGGTGTCGATCCAGAACGCCTCGATCCGGACGATCTCCTTCTGGTCGTCGGTCATCGAGCCCGAGACGTCCATCAGGTAGAAGACGACGGCGTTGGACTGCGGCAACGGGATCGGGTTCCACGAGCGGTACAGCTTGTCCTCGCGGACCGGGATCACGAGCGGGTCGCTCGGGTTGTAGGTGTTCGAGGCGATCTGCCGCTTGAGCGCCTTCTTGTAGGTGCGCTTGAAATGGCGGAGGCTCTCGGGTCCGGCCTGGCGGATGCCAGTGTACTTGTCCTTCTCCTCGATGATGTTGGCGCGCCCCTTGGGCTCGATCCGGGGCAGCTCCAGCCCCTCGCCGAGGATCTGGGCGAGCTCGTCGAGGGTGAGCTCGACCTCGAGGATGTGGTGGCCGGGCGCGTCGCCGGCACCGCCGCCGCCTTCGGCCTCGCCCGAGCTGCCGATCGGCGTGCCGACCTCGCCGGGGCCCTGGCCGACGCCGCCGCTGTTCTTGGCCCCGTAGCGGAACTCGGGGATGTCGATCTGCGGCAGGGGGATCGAGACGAGCTCGCCCCCGGTCTTGCCGATCATCTCGCCGTGGGTGATGTATTTGCGCAGGTCGGCCTTGATCTTCCCGCGGACGATCTGCTTGAACCGATTGGCGTCGCGCTCGATTTTTCGCACCACGGCCGATGGACCCTCGCCGTTGGGGGACGGCCGGACCAGCCGGCATCCCGTCGTCGGACCCCCCGGGCCTGCGGGCGGGGCGTGCCCCGCCCGCGATCCGGGCGGTCCGACCGAGCCTCTTCATCCAAAGATCGGGGAGATTTCCGCGGGAACCGGAGGCGGGCACGGGGTAGGCGGAACGACCCGCGACTCCCTTGAGCAAATTGTATTCCGAATCCGCCCCGGAGTCCAAGCCAACCCGTCGTCGGATGGCCGGGGCCCGCCGTCGCGTCGCCCCCTCAGGGGAGGAGGTCCCGCACGGCGACCCGGCCGACCTCGCGGCCGTCGAGCATCACGGGGACTTCGTCGTCCGCGCCATAATCCGATCGCCGGCCGTAGCCGGGCACCGCGGCCGGCCCGCTCGGCTCGGTGTAGACTTCGAGCCAGCCATCCTGGAGGTTGACGATCCAGTAGACCGCCACGCGATCCGTGGCGTAGAGCCGCATCTTGAAGCCGCGATCGTCCGGGAGCGACGAGTCCGAGACCTCGACCAGGAGAGCCACGTCGTCCGGGCCCGGGTGACGATCGGCGTAATCGCCCGAGTCGCCCCGCGTGACCTGCACGTCGGGCTCGGGCTCGGAGCCGCTCAACGGCATCGTGACGGGGGCGTCCTGATCGACGTACCAGCCGGGCGGCACGAGGCGCTCCAGGACGATCCGCACCTTGCGGGTGGCGATTCGGTGTGGCGGATAGATCGGCATCTTGGTGACGAGCCAGCCTCCTAGCAACTCCACCCGATCGGATGGAGACAGGATGCCTGCCTCGACCATCCGGTGGTACAGATCGAGGGTCAGGCGGGGGGACGGCTCGGCCCCGTCGCCCGCGGCGAGGATGCCCGCCTCGACCGCCCGGCGGAGCTGGTCCGCGGTCAGGCGGTGGAGGCGGCCGGCCGGGATGTCGGCCGACGACAGCGGATCGTGCAGGTTGACCGACATCGCGCCCCTCGTTCGTGGACCGATCAGTGGCCGCCCCTCTTGACGTCGCCGCGGGCGAAGATGCTGGCGACGTAGTTCAGCACGTCGGTCGCCGAGTCCTCGTCGTAGCCGTAGTTGCGGATCAGCCGGCCCTTGACGATGTCGATCTTCTCCTGCGTGTCCTTGTCGACCACGCTGGAGACCAGGCTGGTGAGCTTGATCGTGTCCTTCTGGTCCTGGAACAGCTTCAGCTCCAGCGCCTTCTGGAGCCGCTCGTTGGTCTTGTAGTCGAACCGCTTGCCGTCGAGCGACAGGGCGCCGATGTAGTTCATGATCTCGCGGCGGAAGTCGTCCTTGCGGCTCTCGGGGATGTCGATCTTCTCCTCGATCGACCGCATCAGCCTTTCGTCGGGCTCCTCGGTCTGGCCGGTGTACTTGTTCTTGACCTTCTCGCGCTGGGTGTACGCCTTGACGTTGTCGATGTAGTTGCCGCAGAGGCGCGTGAGCGCGTCCTCGTCGGCGGCGATGGCGCGCTGGACCTCGTTCTTCACGATATCCTCGTATTCTTCCTTGACCACCGACAGCAGGTGCTTGTAGTGCTTGCGGACCTCGTCGTTGTTGATCAGCGAGTGGTGCTTCAGCCCCGCCTCCAGCTCGTTGAGCACCATGAACGGGTTGACCGAGCGCTCGTCGGCGTGCGCCACCAGGGCGTTGGAGATCTTGTCCTGGACGTAGCGGGGGCTGATGCCGTGCATCCCCTCGCGCTCGGCCTCCTCGCGGAGCTCCTTGATGTTGTCCTCGGTGAAGCCGGGGAGCGTCTTGCCGTTGTAGAGCTTCAGCTTCTGGAGGAGCGTCAGCCCGGCGTTCTTGGGCTCCTCCAGCCGGGTCAGCACGGCCCACATCGCGGCCACCTCGAGCGTGTGCGGCGCGATCCTCTTGCCGCGCACCTTCCGGCTGTTGTAGTCCTTCTGGTAGATCTGGATCTCGTCGGAGAGCCGGGTGACGTAGGGCACGTCGATCTTGACCGTCCGGTCACGCAACGCCTCCATGAACTCGTTCGACTGGAGCTTCTTGTACTCGGGCTCGTTCGTGTGGCCGACGATGACCTCGTCGATGTCGGTCTGCGCGAACTTCTTGGGCTTGATCTTGTGCTCCTGGCTGGCGCCGAGCAGGTCGTAGAGGAAGGCGACGTCGAGCTTCAGGACCTCGATGAATTCGATGATGCCGCGGTTGGCGATGTTGAACTCGCCGTCGAAATTGAAGGCCCTGGGGTCGCTCTCGGTGCCGTACTCGGCGATCTTGCGGTAGTTGATGTCGCCGGTGAGCTCGGTGGCGTCCTGGTTCTTCTCGTCCTTGGGCTGGAAGGTGCCGATGCCGACCCGGTCCTGCTCCGAGAGGATCAGACGGCGGACCCGGATGTCGCCCAGGACCTTCGCCCAGTCGCCGTCGTACCGCTCCATCCGCTCGTTGAACATCTGGCGGCAGTAGGGGCAGAGGTCCCCCTCGATGGTGATCTGGAAGCCGTCGGACTCGGCGTTCAGCGCCTCAAGGATCGCGGGGCGGAACTCGACCGGGATCAGGTGGAGCGGCTCCTCGTGCATCGGGCAGTCGGCGAACGCCTCGCCGCCGTCGAGCGTCTCCTCGCGCCAGCCGAAGGTGTAGACCCGCCCCTCGTCGGTCTTCGAGTACGCCTCCAGCCCCTTCTTCAGGAGCCGCGCGATCGTGCTCTTGGAGCTGCCGACCGGCCCGTGCAGGAGCAGCACGCGGCGCTCGGTCCCGTAGCGGTGCGCGGCGCTCTTGAGGATGTTGACCAGGTTCATGGAGCGTCCGCTCGAGGCCGAAGATCGCGTCCTGGCCGTTGTTGTCGCGGTCCTCGAAGAACTTGTAGCGGACGGCCTTCTCCTTGTTGACGACGACCTCCTCGGTCCCGTGGCTGAGGATCATGTCGTAGACGCGCTGGTACGCCGTCCGGGTGACCCTCGGGTCGCGCCGGACGATGTCGAGATACTCGGCGAACGTGCCGTGCCAGTGCTTCTTCTGGTAATCGGCGAGGTTCTGACGGCTGGCGATCTGGGCGATCAAATCCGTTCCTGCGGACATATTCGGTTTCCCTCCTGAAGGTGGATCGTCGATCGTGGCGCAGCGCGGGGCGGGGCCGTTCCTGGGACTGGGCGCCGACGGGCCTGCCCGCGCGCGCGGCAGGGAGTCCTCGAAACGAGGCTGATCCGAATTGTCAACAACTCGTCGTTGGGGAAGAGCCAGGGTCAGGAGTCGCCTTCGGGCCGGCGTACCTGACCCGAGGGAACGGGCGATGGGGCCTCCGTGGCGGGTGCCGGAGCCCGATACCGGGCGAACACCGGGCCGTCCCGTTCATTACAACCCCGATCTCATCTTCGTGTCAAGCGCATCAGATGTTCGAGGCTCGTCGAACAATCGCCGGATTCACCCCCACCTCGCCCCCCTCTCCAGAATCAGCGACATCCCCCCGCGCCGAGTCCGCCCGGGCCTCAAGAGCATGGGACGCGGAGGGAGCGGATGGGCACGGACCTGATCCGTCTTGATCCGCCCGATCCGCGCCCCTCCGCGTCCCATTTTCGGGGTCGCGCCCCGACGTTGACCGGAAGCAACGAGCGTGGGGAGATCGCCACTCAGGCCGATGGGACGGCGGCGACGGCCTCGGCGTTAACCAGGGTGGCCGTCGGCAGCGAGCGCTCGCCGAGCTCGACGAAGGCGGCCAGCATCAGCAGGCCGATCGGCAGCGTCGCGTAGTGGGCGTAGCCGTCGGCCGCCGCCAGGACCCAGCTCTGCGAGGGGAGCGCGAGGACCAGCAGGTAGGCCAGCGCCGACGCGACGCCGGCCATCGCCCCGGCCAGCGCCAGGATGACGACGAGGCGGCCCCCCTCCGCCGCGACCAGCCGGAGATAGCCGCGGGCCGCGCCGGTGGTCGTGCCCCGCGTCCAGGCGACCGCCCCGGCCAGGCCGACGGTCAGCAGCGCGGCCCCCTGGAGGTCGGCCAGGCCCCAGCTCATCAGTTGCCAGCGGAGCAACCGGGCCAGGCGGGTGGCCCCCGCCGTGCTCGGGATGTACTGCGAGGCGAGGAACGCCGCCGTGGCCACGTAGCGGGCCGGCAAGGCCGCCAGGCAGGCGAGCGACGCGCCCGGCATCAGGCCGACCGCCTGGCCCGGATCGAGGCGGTCGTTGCCCGTCTCGCCGAGGTTGGCGTTGCGCAGCTCGACCAGGACCCACGCCAGCAGGATGCCGTCGGAGAGCACCATCAGGGCCGGGACCAGGGCCACCTCGACGATCAGGCAGCCCCCCAGCGGCAGGTCGCCGGCCCGCGAGGCGAGGGCCACGAACCGATAGAGGATGTAGAGCGCAGGTCGCGCCCCAGATCACCGCCTCCCAGGCCGTCGACCGCTCGCGCCACCGCCCGCCGAGGCCGCCCAGCCCCCAGCGATCGGCGGAGCTCCGGAAGAGCATCAAAGTGGCGATGATCAGCAGGGGGAGGTTGTCCCCCAGCCCGAACACGTCGCGCCCCGGCGTCAGGCCCGCCAGCACCCCCTGCTCGACGGCCAGCTCGCCCAGCCCCCGCGACCTGGTCAGCACGATCAGGTCATCCTTGCCCTGCGCCTGGTTGAAGGCGCGGACCTGGCTGGCCGTCCAGGCGATCACCGTCATCCCGATCGTCACGGCCACCACACGCCAGGAGCGTCGGAGGCGGTCCACGGCCTCCGAGAGCAGGCGGACATGCCCGGCGATGTCGAACATCTGCCGCAGCGCCCGGCCCGGCCCCTGCACGACGATCGCCAGGGCCGTCGCCGCGGCCAGCCCCGCCAGCCACGTCCAGAGCCCGAAGAGGCTCGGCACCGCCGCGGGCGACGACAGCGTCAGGCTCGCGGACCAGCGGCGCAACGCCAGGGGCGCCAGGGGATTCGCACCGGCCCCCGCCGCCTGTGCCCAGACGATCGGCAGCATGATCAACCCGCTCAACGACCCGCCTCCCCCAGCCCGCACGCCCACCCCTCGACCCGCCGCCGATTGTAACCGGCGCCCCGTCTCACGGCCAGTTTCAGGGGAAAACAATTGTCAGAGGCAGCCCGACCGGCCCCCGGCGACCGAGGTCCGGGCGGGACTCGGGCCGAGCCGTCCGGCGGAGAAAAGATTCGAAATCGATCAGCCCCGGCCCGGCCCGCCATTAGCTCCCTCGGCGAGTCGAAGGTCCCTGGGTTTTCCCGACGAGACAAGGACACAGACTCCCGGAGAGGAGCCATGCCGGAGGGCCCGAGCTTTCGACCGGCCAAGCCGTGGCGATGGGTTATCTGGGCCGTCCAGGCTTTCCTCAGATTTGACCTGGCGCGGCGGAATCGGCTCCACCTCGAACCGCGAGACCTGGAGGTGTTGCGCGCCCTGCCGCGGGGGGCGGGCATCATCCTCGCCGCCAACCACGCCGATGAGACGGACTTCAAGGCCTGTCTCGAACTGTCTCGCCGGTCGGGCCGCCGGTTCCTCTTCATGATGAACCGCGAGGCCTTCGACGAGGGGTACGGGGTCGCGGGCTGGTGGCTTCAACGGCTCGGGGCGTTCTCGGTCGAACGCGGCGGCCGGCACAACGAGGAGGCGAAACGCTACGCCATCGAGGTGGTGATGCGGGGACGGGAGGTGCTGGTCATCTTCCCGGAAGGCGAGATCTATTACCTCAACGACCTGGTGCAGCCGTTCAAGAGCGGGGCCGTCGACATCGGCATGCAGGCCGCGGTCGAGGTGTGGCGGACCCGGCCGGATTGGACGGCCTACCTCGTCCCCCTGGCCCTCAAGTACCGCTACCGCGAGCCCATCGCTCCCATCCTGGAGCGACGGACCCGTTCGATGGAGCGATTCCTGAACCGTCGCATCACGAGTCTTTCGCTCCAGCTCAGGTTGGCCCAGATCATGGCGGACCTGCTCCATCGCCATGAGCTGATCCATCATCTCGAACCCGCCGCCGACCGACTGACCACGTTGAGCGAGCGGGTGCAGGAGGTCCGGAAGGCCATGCTCTCGGAGGCCGAGGCGAGGTACGCCGGGGCCGCCGTCAATCCCCAGGCCCAGACGATGGACCGGGCGTGGCGGCTCAGTTCCTACCTGCGTGGCCTGCTGGCCCGGAGGGGGCCTTCCGGCGGCGAGGGGCGGGAGCAGGCTCGCACGGACCTCGCGAGTTTGGAGAGCGTCGCCCAGATGGGGGGCTGGCAGCCGCAATACACCGACGTCGACCCGTCGCAGGAGCGGCTGGCGGAGATGGTCATCAAGTTGGAGCGTGAGGTCTACCAGACCAAACGGCCGCGGCAACTGGCCAGGCGGGACCTCACCCTACGCATCGGCGAACCCATCGACCTGAGCCGCTTCATCTCGGACTATCTCCGGGATGCGCGGGCGGTCCGCCGGAGTGTCGCGGAACAACTCCGGGACATGATCCAGGGCCTCATCGAGACCGGGCCCCGCCGGGGCCACCGGGAGGCAACTCCGGCTAGACCACCTTGACGCTGACCCAAGTCGAGGCGTCGGGGGTGGGGATGGGCGTGAAGTTTGACTCGTCCGGCAGCCCGCCCATCTGGACCTCGTAACCGGCGTCTTGAGTCCGCCGGATGATGATGGGGGCCACATCTTGAAAGTCGGCCCCGAAGACCGGTGCGTCGAGCAAGACCCAGCACGTCCGGTTCACGTCAACTGCGACATCGTCGACCCCGATGAAGCCCTCGCCGTGCTCGGGCTTCAGGTCCTTGACCTTGAGCTGCACGAACGGCTGCGCTGGCCTGTCGATGAATCGCTCGGGCATCTTACCTGAGTCGCCTGACATTGTGCCTGCTCCCCTCAGGAGGCCATGTCGGGTCGATCTGGTGCCATTATGGCCCTCCTCTGCCCTTCATGGTGCCGGGGCGGCGGCGGTAAGTCCAGGGAGGGATTCTTCGGAAACTCATCGCGAACGGGTCATGCGTACTTGTGCGGGTCGCGGCCCCGCTCAGAAGCGACCGGACGCGGGGGATGGGGCGGCCCGTCGCGGGGCGGGGTCGTCGGCCCGGGTCGCGGCCGGGGGGAGCCTCGGATCGTCGTAGAGGCGGAGGAAGCGGTAATAGACCTCCAGCGTCAGGGTGGCCAGCGCGGTGCCGTAGATCCGGCCGCCGCGGTCGCCGTAATCGCTCGGGTCGGGGTCCCAGCTGCCCGCCTTATGCCCCAGGGTGTGCTGGCGGCGGACGATCTCGTCGCGGACCTGGGCGTTCCAGCGCGACCACGCCTCGCCGCCGTGCTGGTACATCGCGAGGGTGCCGTAATACCAGTAATAGAGGTTGTAGGGGTCGCGGGAGGGGCCGTGCGCCAGCAGCGATACGGCGGCCTCGGTGCTCGCCGGCCCGGGCCCGCCGACGCCGAGGAACTGGCGGCAGACCCACGCCTCGGCCGTCATGGTCGGCGACGGCGGCCGGCCCGGCAGGTAGCTGGCGAGGCCCCGCTCCGATCCGCTGGCGACCTTGTCGAGCCAGGAGAGCGCCCCGTCCTGGAGCGAGGCGGGGACGGCGACCCCGACCACCTTGGCCGACTTCAAGACCAGGACCACCCAGCCCAGGATGCTCGTGTCGCCGTAGGGCTCGTGCGGCTTGTACGCGCCAGGCGAGGCCGTCCGCGGCGCGGGCCCTGGCGATGAAGCCGACGGCCCTCTCGACGGGCCGTCGCAGGCGCTCGTCGCCGGTCAGCGCGTACGCCTCGCAGAGGGCGAGCGAGGCCATCGCGTGGCAGTACATGCCGACGGCCTGGCTCCGGCCGCGGAGGTCGCCGTCGGGCTTCTGCGACAGGAGCAGGAAGTCGATCCCCTTGGCCACCGTCTCGGCGTACTTGCCGTCGGCCTGGGTGTAGCCGGCGCCGAGGTAGGCCAGCAGGGCGAGGCCGGTCATCGCGGTGTCGGCCTCCCAGTAGAGGCATTCGCCGAAGCAGGTCTCGCCGGGGGGGCAGTGGACGGTGAAGTCGTCCTCCCCCCTGAGCGGGCTGCCGTCGTCGCCGCGGGCGATACCGGCGTCCCATCGGCCGTCGGCGTCCTGGTGCCGCGACAGCCAGGCCAGGGCGCGCTCGACGGCCTGCTCGCTCGCCGCGTTGGCGCCGGCGCGCTTGGCCAGGGCCGAACGGTTGGGGTCGAGCCGCGATCGATAGACCTCCGGGACGTCGCCCAGCGGCCGTCCCCCGGTCGTCCCCCGGATCTCGGGGAGCCCGGGGAGCCCGTTGGGTGTGACCCGCGCCAGGTCGATCGGCCGCGACGGCCCGGCCGCCCTCCGGGGCGCGGGCCCGGCTCCTCGCAGGGCTTCGGACCGCATTTGGCGGCGGAGGTCGGCTTCGGGCAGGTCCGCGCCCGTCTCGGGGGCGGGGCGCCGCTTGACGACCCCGGGCGCCGTCCCCGAGGCGGCCGGCTCGGCGGCGATGACGGGCGCGGCCGCGGCGTCGCGGGGGCGGGCTGCCGGCGCGTCGGCGCACGCCACGATCGGCCCTCGGGGCCCCCGCGCGGGGGACGCCGGCGCGACCTCCGGCCGGGGCGAGCGCTCGGCCGCGATGACCTCGCGCCCCGCGTCCGTGGCCGGTCGTCGGATGCGGTCGCGGAGGTCGCGATCGGCCGGCCCCGGCGGTGAGGGCCCCGCCCGCGCGACCTCGGGCGCGGCGACCTCCGGGTCCGGGGCGTTCGCCGCGACGACCGGGCCGGCTTCGGGGGCCCTCGGGGGCTCGGGCCTCGCCTCGATGGCCGTCGCCTCGGCGGGGGGGACGAGCGCGGGGAGGCTGGCGCGGTCCGGAGCCTTCACCTCGACCGGGGGCCCATCCTTCGGGGCGCGCTCGGGACGGAGCCGGTCCCGATCCGGCCCCTCGGGCCCGGCCTCATCGCGGGCGACGACGGGGGCCGGCACCTCGTCCTGGTCGCCCGGCTTCATCTGCGGAGGGGTGGGGGAAGTGGGCTCGTCCTGCGTCGTCGCGGGCCTCGGTTCGGGGTCCGAGGGGGGGGGCGTGTTCACGTCGGGCGCGGCCTTCGGCGCCGGGGCGTCGGCGGGCCGGCTCCGCTCGACCGGCCCGGGGCGCGGCGCGGTCGGGACGGGGCGGCATGATCTGGGGATCGGCCAGGGTCAAAGCGTCGCGGGCCCGGTCCCAGGGGGCCACGCGGTTGCCGTTGCGGCCGCGCCCGAGGGCGCCCCGGGGCCGTCGGGCACCTCGGCCCAGGGGGTGACCTTGATGCGACGAATCCGCTCGCGAGCCGCCCGGTCGGCGTCCCGCGACCGCGACGGCACGAGCTCGACCGGCAGCGTGCTCCCGTAGAGCGCCAGGCCCACGTGCGCGGCGACCGACAGCACCAGGCACTTGCGCAGGGCGCGGCGCGACCCCCAGCTCGTCCAGGTCATCAGGGCGAGCACCAGGGCGATCAGCCCCAGGGTCGTCCAGGCGCCCAGGTCGGCCCGGAGCAGGTGGAGGAACGATTCCAGGTTCAGGCCGGTCATGGGATGGCGCGATCCTCGGGAGGTTCGACGGTCTCGGCGCGGTATTGCTGGTGCGGCGTCCGGGCCGGCGACCCGGGGGCGGGGGCGGCCATCGCGATCGCGTCGACGGTCTCGGCCCCCACGCGGTCGAGCATCCCGGCCAGCACCTCGACGCGGCCCATCAGGCCGTCGTAGGCGACCAGCGCGAGGATCGCGACGGCCACCCCGGCGGTCAAAGGGCTGAGCGCCGTCGCCAAAGCCGGGCCCCAGGCCGAGCCGGTCGCCCCGGGAGGCAGCGCCGACAACGCCCGGCCGGCCGCGACCAGGCTCCCGAGCAGCCCGAGCAGGGGCGACAGGGCCGCGACCCTCCGGAGCGTCCCGACGTTGCGGCGGAGCCGGTCGGCCTCGATCCGGCCGGCCATCGCCGCGGCGCGCTCCAGGTCGGCGGCGGGCCGGCCCCAGCGGCGGACCGCCCCCAGCGCCACCCTCGCGGCCGGGCTCGGGTTGACCTCGCAGTAATCCAGCGCCTTGGCGCGGTCGAGCCGACCATCCTCCAGGCGGGCGAGGAACCGCGGCCCGAAGTCGCGGGGCACGACCCGGCCCGCGCGGAGCCGGGCGGCTCGCTCCAGGAGGACCCCCAGCCCCAAAGCCGCGCACGCCGCCAGCCCGCCCCACGCGACTCGGTCGGCCGGCGGGGTCCTTTGATACCAATCGACCGCAAGGCGGGCGAGCCGCCGGGCGGTCCGCGCGACCGCCTCGAACTCGGGCCCCGAGGCCAGTCCGCCGTCCGCCCCCCCGGCCAGGAAGAGCGTCGTCATCGCGAGGAGGGCGGTCGAGACTCGCGCAGGCCTGCGGATATCGACAGGTGCATGGACGCTATCCTTGAAATCGGTTCGATGGGTTCGTGGTCGCCTCGACCGGGCACGGTCCCGGAATGGGCCGCGGAGCGACGCGGATGGGGCGGATCAAGGCGGATCAGATCGGCGGCCATCCGCTGAATCCGCGTTTCTCCGCGGCCCATTCCCCGAGCGAGTGGATCAGGAGGCCGGGGCGTCCGGCCCGCCGGACGGGCTGGCCGCGCGCCGGCGGGCGGCTTCGAGACGGGCCTTGGCCTCCGCGGCGCTCGGGTCGTCGGGGAACTTGGAGCGGAGCCTTTCATAAGTTTCGGCGGCGTCGGCCCACTGGTCGAGTTGTTCGTACACTTTTCCCGCCTCCAGCAGCGCCGCGGCCTGCCACGGCGGGGCGTCGTAGAGGATGTCGACCTTGAGGAACTCGCGGAGCGCCTCGCGGTAATTCCTCTGGAGGAAGTAGGTTTCGCCCCGCATGAGCTGGGCCCTCGCGGCCAGGTCGCCTCCCTTGCGCGACTGGATCACCGCCTGGTAGGCGTCGCGGGCCTCGTCGAACCGCGGCGGGGCCATGCTCTGCAAGGCGCGGCCCCTCGCGTAGTCGACCTCGGCCGCGCCGGGGTCGTCGGGCGAGGCGGACCGGAACGCCTCGGCGGCGGCCAGGACGTCCTTCCAGCGCTTCAGGGCCACCAGCGCCTGGACCCGTCGCCTCCGGACCGCCGCGACGAACCCCTCGGGGTCGGAGGGGGCCGCGGGCTCGGCTTCTAGCGCCGCCAGGCCCTCCTCGGCCGCCCTGGGATCGTCGGCCTTGAGGGCGACCTCGGCCCGGAGGAACCGCGCCTGGCGACGATACGGGCCGTCGGGATACTCGGCGATCAGGCGGTCGAGCACCCGGGCGGCCTCGGGCCAGTCCCGCCGCTCGACCTGCGTCCGGCCCAGGCGGTACAGGGCCGACTCGACCAGCTTGGGCGTTGCCTTCGTTCCCTCGGCGACCACCGGCGTCAGCAGCTTGACGACCTCGTCGAACTTGCGGGCCTGGTTGGCCGATTCGGCCAGGTTGAAGCGGGCGTCGGCGGCCAGAGGGCTGTCGGGGAACTCGTCGAGCAGGCGCGCGAAGACGCGGTCGGCCTCGGCCGTCCGGTCGGCCAGCGCCAGGGCCCAGCCCCTCTCGGAGAGCAGCGCGGCGAGCGCCTCGCCCTTGAGGTCGGGGTGGTCGTCCAGGTATCGCCCGAACGCCTCGGCGGCCTCGGCGGGGCGTCGCGACGCGACCAGCAGGCGGGCGCGGGCCAGCGCGGCGGGGCCGGCCTGCTCGGACCTGGGGTATTTCTCGGCGGCCAGGGCATACGCCTTCAGCGCCTCGTCGGCCTGCCCGGCCGATTCGAGCGCCTGGCCGCGGACCAAAGCGGCCTCGGGGGCGAGCCGGTCGTCGGGGGCCGCGGCGAGCAGGGCGGCGAACGCCCCGGCCGCCTCGGCCGGCTTGCCCCCCTCCATCAGCGCCCAGCCCAGGCCCGACAGCGCTTGCGACTTCACGGCCGGGTCGTCCCCCTCGGCCGCCGCCCGGAACAACGCGGCGGCGCGGTCGGCCTGCTTGGCGGACAGCACGGCCTCGGCCAGGCGGAGACGGGTCGTCGGCAGCGCCTTGCTCCGGGGGAACCGCGCGGAGAGCCGATCGAGGTCCTTCGCGGCGAGCTCGGGACGGCCCAGCGCCAGGTGCGCTGCGCCAGGTGGGCCAGCGCGTAGTCGGCGACGTCCCCCTTGGGCTTGCTGGCCAGGTAGGCGCTCCAGGGCCGGGACCGCCTCGGCGAAGCGCCTCGCCTCGACGTGCCCCTGGCCGACCAGGAACTGCGCGTCGGCCGCGGCCGGCGCCGCGGGGGTCTGAGCCAGGGTTTCGAGGATCGCGTCGGCCCGGGCCGACTGGCCGGCGTCGCGGTACGCCTGGCCCAGGTAGTAGGTGGCGGCCTGCGCGGTCTCGGGGGCGGGCTTGTCCTCGGCGAGCGATGCGGACAGGACCGCGATCGCCTCCTGCGGCTTCCCCTCGGCCAAGGCCGCGCGGCCCTCGACGAGATGGGCGTCGGCGCGGAGGGGGCTGTCGGGGAACCGCGATGCGAACGACGAGGCGAGCTTGCGGGCCCCGGCGTGGTCGCGCGCGTCGAGCGCCAGCCGGGCGGCGCGGAGCAGGGCGCGGTCGGCCCACGGGTCCTTGGGGTCGGCCGCCGCGGCCTTGAGGAACCGCGCCCTCGCGTCGGCCGGGTCGCCCTTCTTCAGCGCGGCCTCGGCCGAGCGGAAGAGCAGGGCAGGGACCATCGGCGTCCCCGCGCCCGGCCGAGGGCGCCGTCGAGCGTCGCCAAAGCCTCGTCGGCGCGGCCCCCCTCCAGCTGCGACGTCCCCAGCGCGAAGGCCGCCTGAGCGGCCAGGTTCCGGGGCGCGTCGGCCACCAGGGCGCGGAGCAGCGCCTCGGCCTCGTCGCGGCGGTCGAGCCGGGCCAGCGCCTCGGCCCGATCGAGACGCGCCTCGGCGATCAACGGGCTCTGCGGCGCGACGCGCTCCAGCGCCTCGAACGCCGCGACCGCCTCGGCGAACCGGCCGGCGCCCGATTCGACCAGCCCGATCTGGAGCCAGGCGCGATCGGCCCACTCGCGCCCGCCGTGCTCGGCCAGCCCGCGGAGCACCTCCCGCGCCTTGTCCGCGTCGCCCTGGAGGGCCAGGGTCCTTCCCAGGCCGAACCGCGCCCGGTCGGCCAATCGGCCTTCGGGATATGCCTCCAGCGCCGTCTCGTAGGCGCACGCGCCGCGGGCAAGTCCCCCTGCCGCAGGCAGACGTCGCCCAGGTAGGGCCAGGCCGTCTCCAGGTGGCGGTGCCCGGCCGGGCCCGCCGTGAACACCTCGAACGCCCGACGCGCGGCGGGCAGGTCGCCGAGCATGTAGGCGGTCTCGCCGACCCGATACCACGCCGTCCTCGCGTTGGGATGGTCCGGCGCGGCCCGCAGGAACGCCTCGAACTGCCTCCGCGACGGCTCGTAGCGCCCCTGGAACAGCCGCGAGTTGGCCAGCCCGAACCGCGCCTCGTCGGCCTCGGGGCCGGGCTTCGCGTCCTTCAGGAACCGCTCGTATTCCTCGGCCGCCAGGTCGTAGCGGCGGTCGCGGAACAGGCCGTTGGCGAAGTTCAACCCCTCCGGGACCCTCCCCGACGGCGCCGTCGCCTCGCGAGGGGCCGTTTCCTGCCCCGGCGCCGCCGACGGCCCGGGCCCGCACGTCGCGAGCACTCCGAGCGCCAGCCGCAAAGCCCGACGGTCGAGGCCCCGAGGGGCCCGGGGCATGGTGATGGGCACGGGTCCGTCTCCCTGGACGTCGGCAACCGGGATGCCCCCGCGAGGACGCGGGGCACGCCGGGGGCGAGGCACTCCGTAACCTCGGACTCCGCCCGGCAGCGACCGAAGTTATACCCCGATCGGCCATTTTCCCTCAAGTCCGCGAGGCCCGCATGCCGACCGAGATGATCAAGCATGCCTCTACGACGGGCCGGTATCCGCCGCTCCCTCGTCGTCGAGTGGATGTGCGAAGACAACCAGGGGTGGGGAAATGGTCAAAATCGATCGATCCTGGCATCCGATCTGCTGGCAAAATGGGAAAAATTTGCGGTTCCTGGAATGGGCTGGAATATTCTTCGAAAAATCCGCAAAATACCCAGAGACCGTAGTCAACGGTCTTGTATAATGGAGCAAACCTGGCTGGGGCGTCGGGTCGTCCCCGGTTCAAGGTTGAGTCCGGCGTTGCAACCTCGAGGAGAGCGCATCCATGAACATCCGCCGTTTGTTGGGACTGGCAGGGGCAACGGTTCTGGTCGGCGGCCTGGTGTCGTCGGCCTCGGCGCAGACCACTCAGGCGCCCGGCAAGGGCTATCCGGCCGCGCAGGCCCCGCACAAGGAGATGCCGGCCGCGCAGGCGCCCGGCAAGAGCATGCCCGCCCCGCAGGCGCCCGGCAAGAGCATGCCGGCCGCGCAGGCGCGCGCAGGCGCCCGGCAAGGGCTACCCGGCCGCGCAGGCCCCGAACAAGAGCTATCCGGCCGCGCAGGCGCGCCGCAGGCCCCCAACAAGGGCTATCCGGCCGCGCAGGCGCGCCGCAGGCCCCCAACAAGGGCTATCCGGCCGCAGGCGCCCGGCAAGAGCTACCCGGCCGCGCAGGCGCGCCGCAGGCCCCGGCCAAGGGCGCCCCGCAGGCTTGATCCGATCCACGAGACAACCTCGCCCCGAATCCCCGGTCGTCGCACGACACCGGGGATTTTTGTTTTCGAAGCGTGCGGCGCGACCGCGAGCGATCCTTGGATGCTTGATGCGGTCCCCTATTCGGTGATCTCGCGGACGACCCGGCAGGGGTTGCCGGCGGCGAACACCCCGTCGGGGATGTCCCGGGTGACCACGCTGCCCGCCCCGATGACCGACCGGGAGCCGATCCGCACCCCCGGACAGAGGATCGCCCCGCCGCCGACCCAGACGTCCGAGCCGATCGCGATCGGCCTGCCGAACTCCTGCGTCCGCCTCAGCTCGGCGTTCATCGGGTGGGTGGCGGTGTAGACCTGCACCGCCGGCCCGAACAGGGTGTAGTCCCCGATCGTCACCCGGCAGACATCGAGCACGACGCAGTTGAAGTTGAAGAAGACCCGCTCGCCCAGCAGGATGTTCGAGCCGTAGTCGCAGAAGAACGGCGGCTGCATCCAGACCGACTCCCCGCCCGTCCCGAAGAGGCTCGTGAGGATGCGGCGGCGGGCCTCCTGGTCGGCCTCGCGGGTGGCGTTCAGGTCCTGGCACAGGTCCCGGGCCGATCCCGGGCCCGGACCAGGTCGGGGTCGAACGGGTCATACAGCTCCCCCGCCAGCATCTTGTCCCGTTCGGTCCTCATCCGACTCCCTCCCGATCCCATCTGACGGCTACCGCGCCGCGAGCAGAAACCTATCAATGCCGACGTGACACTCCAAAGTCATTCAGCTAACCTTGTGCCGGGGGGATTATCTGAACCTATTAAGATCGGCTGGGATGACGATCCAAAGTGAACGGTGGGTTCGGTCGGCGCCCCACACGCCGGCCCGGTTAGGCTCCGCCGGCTCGCGCACCGATGGTCAGAAACGCTGGATTATCAGGGGATTGCGAAACATCGGCCCTGGCGAGGGGCTTCGCCCTCTCCCGGTCGGACGTCCCATCGACCCGCCTCGGTCGGATCGGATCGAAAGTGAACGGTGGGTTCGGTCGGCGCCCTTGTACGCGGTCGAGTGGCGACCCGTCGGCGTGGGTCCGGATTGTCAACGAGCGTCGGGGCGCGGGCCCCTCATTCTTATGATCCGGCTCCGAGGGGGTGTCCGTCCTGCGAAAGATCGCGGGTGCTTCGACATTTCGAATCCCGGCAATCCGGGCCGGGCCTTGGGTGAGCCGCTCCGCCTTTCGCGCCGGTGGGGTCCGACGTCTCGTGGAGGGGCGGCGCAGCCCGGGCGGCTCGCCGGTCCCCGGTCGCGACGCGACATCGGGTCTGGGCGGGTCCTCCCCGGAGGTGAGGTTGCCCCCTGGCGGGTCGGGCCGGATTGCGGTAAGCTGTCCGATCGTCGAGGCCGCGGGTCGGATCGCGGGGCATCCGCCCCGCACGCGGGTCCTCCCCCCTCGCGGCCCACGCCCCGGGAAGGGCCGCGCGCGCCTGCCCCGTCCCTCGCGGGGACGGGTGCGGGAGGGGTCGTCGCCGAGACCGGCACGATCTCCGTCCACGTCCCGGGCCCCCTTGCGGCGGGCCCGCGATGCGATCGGCGGGGAGGCCGGGGTTCGGTCGTTGGATTGGGCGTTCCGCCGGGCGGAGCGAAGCGAGAGGAGCTAAGGCCCGTCATGATGATCTACGTCGGCAACCTGGATTACGCGGTCACGTCGGATGAGCTGCGGGCCCTGTTCGAACCGTTCGGCACGGTGGCCATGGCCGAGGTGCAGGTCAAGTCGCGGACGGGGCAGTCGCGGGGCTTCGGCCTCGTCGAGATGCCCGACGCCGACCAGGCCAAGGCGGCGATCGCCGCGCTGGGCGGGCACGACCATCGCGACCGCAAGCTGACGGTCAACGAGTCGCGGCCCCGCCGCACGGTCCGCGACCTCTATGCCGGCGGCGGCTGGTTCGGCGGCGGGGGGGCTGAGAGAGGAGTGGGGAGTGGGGAGTGGAGAGTGGAGAGTGGAGAGTCAGGAGCGGGGCGTTAAGCAATTTTGCTCCCTGACTCTCTACTCCCCACTCCCCACTCTCCACTCCCCGCGCCCGGTTGCGGACCGGCCCGGGCTGGCGTAACTTGGGGGTTCGCGTTGTTCCGATGCGGCCGCCCGCGCGGCCGGGGCCGGTTTCTCCCGCCCGTCGGGTCGGGAGCGGGTGGGATCATGTCAAAGACCGAGCGCGAACGCAGCCTCGCGATGTTCGTCGACCTGGAAAACCTCGCCATGGGGTTCCAGAACCCGCGCAAGACCAAGTTCGAGATCCAGAAGGTGCTGGAGCGCCTGCTCGAGAAGGGCAAGCTGATCGTCAAGAAGGCCTACGCCGACTGGAACCGCTACCAGAACTACACCGCGCCGTTCCACGAGGCGGCCATCGAGCTGATCGAGATCCCCAAGCGGAGCCAGACCGGCAAGAACTCGGCCGACATCCGCCTGGTCGTCGACGCGATGGACCTGGCCTGGAGCAAGTCGCACGTCGACACGTTCGTGATCGTCTCGGGCGACTCCGACTTCTCGCCGCTGGTCTCCAAGCTCAAGGAGAACGGCAAGCACGTCATCGGCCTGGGCATGAAGGGCTCGACCTCGGACCTGCTCCGCGACAACTGCGACGAGTTCATCTACTACGAGGACCTCGAGCGGCAGGAGCAGGACGAGCAGCAGATGGCGACCAACCTCTACGCCGACATGCCCGACCGCAAGCGCGAGGTCTTCACGCTGCTGGTCGAGGCGTGCAACGCGCTGCAGCGCGAGAACCACGAGGTGCTCTACGCCTCGATGATCAAGGACACGATGAAGCGGAAGAAGCCGTCGTTCGACGAGAGCTATTACGGCTACCGCACGTTCACGCACCTGCTGGAGGACGCCGACAACCTGGCGCTGGTCGACATCGAGCGGAACCCCAAGAGCGGCACCTACGTCGTCACCCGCGTCGGCGAGCGGAAGGCGCCCAAGGATCTGGTCGAGAAGGCGCGCCCCGGCGCGGCGGGGCGCCGCTAGCGAGGGCACGACGCCCGGTCCCGGACCTCTCCACCCTCTCCTTCCGATCCGCATCCTCATCAGGCATCCGAGGAGACCCGACCATGGTGGACCCCTTCGACGAGCACGGGCCGAGCGAGCCGCACCCCGAGCCGGCGCCCCCGGGCGACCTCCCCCCCGACCTCTTCGGCGACCCGGCTGAGCCGCGAACGTCCCCGCCCGCGACGACCGGCCCCGCGGCGACGACCGGCCTCGGCGCGCCCGGCTCGGAGTTCCCGCCGCCGACCTCGTCCCACGACGAGGCGCGGCCGGGGCACCCGATCTTCCCGGTCGTGCTGGGATTGGCCATGATCGCCGCGCTGGCGGTCGCCATGTTCACCAACCTGAACGCCGCCAAGGCGCCGGCGCCGGCCCCCGCGGCGCCGGCGACCACCGCGATCACGACCGCCCCGTCGCCGGCCGTCGCCGACGAGGCGGCCGGCGACGTCAAGGCGAGCAAGGCGCGAGCTCGACGACCTCGCCGTGCAGCTCGAAGGACCTCCGGGGCAAGGTCGAGGCGATGCCCAGGACCGCCTCGCGCGAGGCACCTGGAGCAGGTCCAGGCCAGGGTCGCCGAACTCTCCAAGGCGTCCGCCCCGGACGAGGCGCTGCCGAAGAAGGTCGCCGCGCTGGACGATCGCGTCGGGGCGCTGAACAAGACGCTCGCCGGTCTCCGCGACGAGGTCGGCGCGCTCAAAGGCGAGGTCAAGAAGGTCGGCGAGGCCGCCTCCTCCTCGGCCGCGGCCAGGCCCGAGGCGGCCGTCGCCGACGCCGCGAGGCCGGCGGACGTCGATGTGGAGGGGCAGGCCCTGTCGCAGGGGGCCGAGCTCTACGAGGCGGGCAAGTACAAGGAAGCGAGCGACGCCTTCCGCAAGGTCACCGAGGCGGCGCCCGACGACGTGCGCGGCTGGTATTTCGCCGCTTTGAGCAACGGCATGGCCACCAACCAGTGGCGCGGAGAGACCGAGCGCCTCGTCAACAAGGGGGTCGAGCGCGAGAAGGCCGGCACCCCCGAGCCGGCCAAGATCGACCCGATCTTCGCCAAGCTGCCGAAGCAGCAGAAGGACTGGCTCGACTACTACCGCCGGTCCGCCAAGAAGCGCTGAGCGGCCGGGCCCGGCGCTTCGGGTGGCGCACGCCCCGGGGATGGGCCGCGGAGGGACGCGGATGGGGCGGATGGCCTCCGATCCGCATTGATCCGCCCCATCCGCGTCCCTCCGCGGCCCATCCCCGTGGGGTCCAACCATGCGAATGAACCGAGCGGGCCTGATGGCGGGGATGGCCCTGGCCCTGGGGATGCCGGGCGGGGCCGCGACCGCGGCCGACCCGGACGTCGGCCAGAGGGTCGAGCGCCGGGGCGACGAGATCATCGCCTGCGGTCAACTGTTCCACACCACCGCGCCGGTCGTCCTGTGGCTCGACCCGGGCGGGTACGACGCCTACCGGACCGGGCCCCGCTTCCGCGCCCGCGACGAGGAGAAGCCGACCGGCGGCGCGGCCCCGAAGGAATCGGGAACGCGCTTCCCCACCCGCTGGTTCGGCGTCCGCGAGGGGGGCCTCTCGCCCGAGGAGGCCGACCGGGCGCGCACCGGGAGCTGGGACCTCGACACCTTGCGCAAGGTCGTCGACCAGTTCGTCATCCACTTCGACGCCCGGGGGACCAGCCGGGGCTGCTTCGAGGTGCTCCACGACCGCCGCGGGCTGAGCGTCCACTTCATGCTCGACCTCGACGGCACGATCTACCAGACGCTCGACCTCAAGGAAGCGGCCTGGCACGCGACCGTCGCCAACGCCCGCTCGATCGGGATCGAGATCGCCAACATCGGGACGTCCCCGTTCGATCACCAGGGCCGTTTCGATCGGTGGTATCGCCGCGACCCGGACGGCCGGACGCGCATCCTCATCCCAAAGGGCGAGGAGCCGCCCAAGGCCCACGACCCCTCGTGGGTGCCCCGGCCGATCCGCGACGACCTCGTGGCCGGCACCATCCAGGGCCGCGAGCTCCTCCAGTACGACCTGACGGCCGAGCAGTACGACTCGTTGATCCGGCTGGCGGCGACGCTCTGCACCCTCTTCCCCCAGGTCCGGTGCGACTACCCGCGCGACGGCTCGGGCGAACTGCTCCGGCACAAGCTCCCCGACGACGAGCTGGGTCGCTACAAGGGCCTCCTGGGCCACTACCACGTCCAGACCAACAAGGTCGACCCCGGCCCCGCCTTCCAGTGGGACCGGGTCGTCGAGGGCGCGCGGGCGCTCATGACGGAGAAGAGTAAGCAGTAGGCAGTGAAGGAGGCCGCGTCATGCGCATCGGAGTGACCGGAGCCACGGGGTTCCTCGGCCGTTACATCGTCGCGCAGCTGGCCGGCGCGGGCCACCAGTGCCGCTGCTGGCATCGCCCATCCAGCGACCGGGGCGGCCTGGAGGGATATCGCGACGCGATCGAGTGGGTCGTCGGCGACCTGGGCGATGCCGACGCGGCGAACCGCCTGGTCGAAGGCCGCGACGCCGTCGTGCATGCGGCCTTACACCACCCCGGAGGCGGGTTCCGGGGGGGTGAGGGGGACGTCGCGCGGTTCGTCGAGATGAACGTCGTGGGGACGATCCGCCTGATCGAGGCGGCGAGGGCCGCGGGGGTGTCGCGGTTCGTCTTCATCTCCACCTGCGCCGTCCACGAGAAGATCCTCGACGACCGCCCGCTCGACGAGACGCACCCGCTCTGGCCGACCAGCCACTACGGGGCCCACAAGGCGGCGATCGAGGCGTTCGTCCACAGCTACGGCCTCGGCCAGGGCTACCCGATCTGCGCCCTGCGGCCGACGGGCATCTACGGCCTGGCCCATCCCCCGGACCGGAGCCGGTGGTTCGACCTGATCCGCGCCGTGGTGCGCGGCGAGGACGTCGAGTGCCGCCGCGGCGGCAAGGAGGTCCACGCCGCCGACGTCGCCCGCGCGGTCGAGATCCTGCTCAAGGCCAGGC
This sequence comes from uncultured Planctomycetaceae bacterium, assembly GCA_963708145.1. Taxonomy (GTDB): domain Bacteria; phylum Planctomycetota; class Planctomycetia; order Isosphaerales; family Isosphaeraceae. Next base: position 4,762,632 of record OY970189.1, read on the forward strand.
CCGAAGACGTCACCGGCGAGGCGTTCAACTGCTACGATCGCTACATCTCCGAATTTGAGGTCGCCACGATCGCCCGCGACCTGTCGGGCAGCCGGTGCGAGGTCCGGGCGCGCAGCCCTCGCCCAGGAACCAGATCGTCACGACCAAGCTCCGTCGCCTGGGGATGCAGTTCGGCGGCCACCCGCTGCTGGGGGAGACGATCGAGCAGATCATCGACGCGGCCCGGCGCCCGTGACGGCCGCTATCGCCCGTCCTCCTCGAAGGGGACCACCCAGAGGAAGAGGGTGCGGACGCCGTCGCGGCCGACGCGGAGCTTGACGACCTTCTTCGGCTTCGCCCCCTTCATGGCGAACGAGTGCGAGACGATCCGCGTCCCGGGCCGGAGCCGGGCGAGGCGCGGCCTGAGCCGGGCGTTCAGGTTGGGGAGCAGGTAGAGCGTCACCACGCTCGCCCCGCTCAGGTCCTCCCCGAAGATGTCCGCCTGCTTGATGGTCACGAGATCGGCGACCCCGCCCTTGCGGACATTCGCGCGCGACTCCTCGACCCGCTTCGGGTCGATGTCGATCCCGACGGCCCGGGCCCCGTACCTCTTCGCGGCGGTGACCACGATCCGGCCGTCGCCGCAGCCGAGGTCGTAGAGGACGTCCCCCGCCTTGACCTCGGCCAGCTCGAGCATCCGGTCGACGACGTCCTGGGGCGTCGGGACGAAGATGACGTCCGGCCTCCTCGCGGCGGGGGCCGGGGGGGCCTGCGCGGACGCGGCCGGGAAGAGCGCGAGCGACAGGCTTGTCAGCACGATCCGCGACGCAAGGCGCATGGGCGGCCGTCCCCTCGCCGCGATCAGGCCCCCGCGCGGGGCGAGAGCGGCGATTCATCGTACCGCGCCAGCAGGTCGGCCGGGTCGCGGAAGATGGCGATGCAGCCGGCCTCGCGGAGCCCGGCCTCGGGGAAGCCGCCGCAGAGCACGCCGATCGAGCGCAGGCCCGCCTTGCCCGCCGCCTCCGCGTCATACGGCGTGTCGCCGATGACGATCGCCTCGTCGGGCGAGGTGCCCCGCAGCTTCGCCATCGCGGCGTGGAAGATGTCGGGGTGCGGCTTCGACCTTTCGGCGTCGTCCGAGGAGGTCTCGTTGCCGATCAGGTCGTCGATGCGGGCGAGCTTCTTGTACGTCTGGCAGCTCCTCCCCCTTGGCCGACGACGCGAGCACGATCCTCTTGCCGTCGGCCCCGATCCGCTCGAACAGCGCGCGGACCTCGGGGAAGGGCCTGACGCGGGGCAGGTACTTCGCCTTGAACAGGTCGAGCCGCTCGCGCTCGATCTGCTCGCCGAGCCGCTCGACCATCTCCTTCGGCAGGAAGACCGGCATGAGCTGGTCGCCCCCCTTGCCGATCTGGCTCCGGACCTCCTCGAACGGCACGACGCGGCCGTACCGGGCGAGGGTCTCCTGCCAGGCCGCCGCGTGGCCGTCGACGGAGTCGATCAGCGTGCCGTCCACGTCGAAGATGACGCCCTTGATCATCGCGCGCCCCCGTCTCCCTGCCGGGCGTGTGAAGCACGCCGGCCTCCTCCACCGAGCAGGACGGGCGTGCTTCACGCGCCCGATCGAGAGGCCCTCGAGCGACCCGATGCCTCCGCGATCCGTGTGCAAGGCCCGTGCCGCGCAGGCCCGGCGCGATCGCGCCGGGGGCCTCCTCCATCGGCCATCCCGCCTCAGAAGACGAACTGGAGCCGCATCCAGAACAGGTCGCTCGTCCTCTGCAAGGCGCCGGGCCGGTAGTAGACCGGCTGGCCGAAGACGACGTGCTCCCAGTCGAGATAGACCTTCGTCATCTTGTTGAGATACCAGTTCAGCCCGACATCGGTCATGTAGACCTGGTTGGTCCAGAGGTTGGGGTCGGCCAGGCCCTGGGTGAAGACCTGGCGGCCGATGGAGAGCTCGCTGAAGCGGGCCGTCGGCTGGATCGCACCGAGGCCGAAGTGGCCGGGGCGGGGGTCGAACGGGTGGAGCGGGTCGATCAAGGTCGACTCGGTGAGCGTCTCCCCCGTCAGGAGGTAGCCGAACTGGACGAAGTAGCCGTCGACGGGCAGGCGGACGGGTTGACCCCTACCGGCCGCGAAGCTGTCGAACCCGCTCGACCACGACCCGAGGACCGAGAGCCCCTTGTAGAAATACGCGAGGTGCAGGTCCCAGAGCGATCGGGCGCCCTTCTCCCGGACGTTGTCGTTGAACGCCAGGAAGGGGACCGAGGCCGAGTTGGACGCCTCGGTGCTCGTGATGCTGGCCGACGACACCGTCTCCGAAGTCCGGAGCACGGCCGGGACCAGCGGGTTGTCCTCGTGGCCGAAGTCGCCCGAGCCGCCGACGTTCAGGTTCCGCAGGGGCGAGTCGACCTGCTCGAACGGCTTGGCGTTGAGGAAGGCGACGAGGTCCGCGGAATTGTTGTAGGGCTGGTACGACTTGCACCGCCGTTGAAGGCGCCGACGGCGTACTCCAGCCGCTTGTCGAGGAGCCTCGCCCCAGAACTGGCCGCCGATCGAGCGGTTGAGGCCGAAGTTGTTGTTGAAGAGCGACCGTTCGGGCGCCAGCAGGTCCATGAATGATATTTTATAATATTCATACGCATAGGGGACCTTGGCGCGCCGAACCGGAACTGGAGGCGCCTGTCGTAGTTGAAGTTGAGGAAGATGTTCAGGATGTCGAACGTGCCGTAGCCGCGCTCGAACGAGAGCTGGTATTCGATCGGCCTGGTCATGTGGCCGGTGAAGTACCAGCGCGCGCGAGGGATGTAGAACCCGCTGCTGACCGGCTCCTGGTTGGCTTGCTGATAGAGGCGTGCTTCCCCCTGGAGCACGCCGCGAAACCGCAGCGTGAACTCATCGTCCGCGGTCGAGAACTTGAAGCCCGCGTTGTCGTAGTCGTAATTGGCCTTCAACCCCAGGTTGCCGATCTGGCGATTGCCCACGACCTGCGCCTCGGCACGGTTCCGGAAGCCACCGCCCGCGCCCGCCGCCGCGGAGGTCGACGCCGTTCGGTCGGCCACCGCCTGGGCCTCGGCCCTGTCCTCCTTGTCCCTCTCGGACCGATCCTTCTCCCCGATCCTGTCGGAGAGGTTCATCCACCCTCTTCGAGAGCCGGGAGTTCTCGGTTGCGAGGTCGCGGTTCTGCCTCGAAAGGTTCTCGAATTCGGACAGGAGCTTGCGGTTCATCTCCTCGAGCCGTCGCAGCCGGTCGGCGACCTGATCGGGCGGGGCGCCCCGGCCGCCGCCGGGGGGGAGTCGGCCGGCGGGGGGGCCGGGGCGCCGGGCCCTGGGCGGAGGCGGCCGTGAGCCAGCCGATCAGGGTCGCGCCGGCCAGCGGCGCCACGGCCCGCCCCCACGGATTGGAGAAGGGAATACGCATCGAATCGCTTCTCTTCTCCGCCCGACGAGGTGGGCCGGTGCGGCGGGGGCATCCCGGCCGTCGTGAAGCCCCTTCCCATCGGGCCCGATGTTTGAGGTCGGCCCCTCAAGGCGGACCCGTCGGTCGATCGCCAGGATTAAGGACCCAGGCGCCCCGACTCCGTTCAGGCCCGGCGGTCGAAGGAGTGATCTCAAAACCAGGAGGCGAGGGACCGCGCCGCGACCGACCTCCCGAGCGTCTTCCCGCCGCGTCCGGGACGGTCCCGCGATCCGGCGCACCACCTCGCCGTTGATCGGTATCGGCCCGCTCGCCCTCTGAGTTGAGACATCCTGCGGCTTTTGAGGATCGTGCGGCTCGCCGATCCGCGGCCCACGGGCCTGCTCCGCCCTTAACAACCCGAACCCGGCCCCTATAATTGAGGTGTAAGGAGTCAATGTGGTGTCACCGGAATGGTCGCGGAACTGAGGGCCAAAATCCGAGAGCGAGGTCGGCGATGAGACGGTCGATTGGGTTCGCCTTGAAGGTGACGGCGTTGTCGACGGCGATCGTGTCCTGTTCGATCGCCCCGGCCTTCGGGCAGTACGTCAAGTGGCTCGGCGACACCTACGGGAGTGGCGTCGAGGGGACGATTGGTCGGGGGACCGACATCCTCCCTTGGGGCCCGTCGGACCCGCGCAGCGGCGGGGTGTCCTCTTCGATTGCCCCGGCCTTCGGGCAATACGCCGGGAGGCTCGGCGACACCTACGGGGGTGGCGTCGAGGGGACGATTGGTCGGGGGACCAACATCCTCCCCGGGGGCCCGTCGGACCCGCGCAGCAGCGGCCGCCTTTTCGGCCCGGCCGTCTCCAGGCGAGGGTCCTCCTCGGTGCCGATGCGGTACTCGACCCAGGTCACGTCGAGGCCCTACCTGACGAACCAGCACTACGAGCCGGGCGACGGCTATCGCTATCCGCTCTACTACAACCCGTCTACCCGGACGTACTTCTACTATCCCGTGAGGCGGTAGACTCCGGAGTCGCCGGGTGACGAGCGGCCTGTCCCGGCCGCAGTTGCCGCCCTACTTCTGGTCCTCGGACCCGGGCGCGGCGACTTTCAGCGTGATCGTCAGGCCGAAGTCCTTGCCCTCCACGTTCGCGAACGGGCCGGCTTTCAGGTCCCAGGTCGCGCGGCGGACCGCGGGGGCGAAGACGGCTTCGGAGTGGCCGTTGCAGATCCCATCGACGGTCGCCTCGAGGGCCAGGTTCGCCACCAGGACGAAGCGACCCGCCGGGACGGTCATCGGGGGCGGCTCCAGCGCCCGCTCGCAGCGGATCGCCCCGGAGCCGGTGGTGCAGACCGGCGGGAAGCCCAGCCCTGACGTCGGTCCGGAGTCCGCGCCGGCCGGATAGACGGCGGCGTCGGCCAGTCGCAGACAAGCGGCGCCCCGGGGCACGCTCCGGACGTAGCCGTCGAGCTTGCCCGACAGCGACATGACGACCCGAGGGTCCCTCGGATCGCGCGGGGTGACCTCGAACGGCTGCACCAGCCGGAGCGTCGGGGCGCCCACCGAATGTCGTCCGATGTAGCAGTGCGCGTACGCCGCGCCGGTCAGGAGCGCCGTCATCCTGCCCTCACGGACCTTGACCTCGATCTTCTCTAGCTCGACCACGCCGGCCCCGCGCCAGGCGGGGTCGATCGCTTCGGACCTGTCCAGGAGCGTGATCGTGGGCCGGGAAAGCCCCGACCCCGTCTCACCTCCATCCCTCCCTGCCTCGGTGCGGGCCGGCTGCCGTTCGTCGGGCCGCAGGGGCGGGGGCGGGAGCGGCCCGGGAGGGCGATCCGTCGACGCGGGAGCCGAGGGAGACGGCATCGGAGGCGCCGGCTGGGCCCTGGCCGCCAGGGCAGGGGCCGTCAACACCCAGGTCATCACGCACGGGACCATGACGTCCTTCATCGACTCCTTCACCTCTTGCGCCCTGATCGAAGTGCCGGCCCGCCGGGGAAACGATCGGCGGTGGCGGGCGCAGGCTCCTACGTCTCCGAAGTATCGGCTGGCGAGCGGTGCCGTCCCCATCAATCGGCGCCGTTCCCTTCGCTCCTTTCCGGATCGCCTCTCACCCGCGGCACCTCGCCCCCGATCAGGTCGAGGAGTCGGGGAGCTTGCCCTTGCCCCGCGCGATCCGGCGCGGGAGCAGGCCGGCCTTGGCCAGGCTGATCAGCTCCGCCAGGGCGAGCAGGGCGAGCCCCACCGCGATGTAGTCGAGCCCCCGCGATCGCCAGCCTCAGCGCGGAATAGCCCCGCCATCCGGCCGCGGCCAGGCCGCCGCACAGGCCCAGCGCGGCCGCCGCCAGCGAGGGGCGATGGCGCAGCAGCAGCCCATATCCGGCGATCACGGCCACCATCATCGGCGGGTAGGCCTCGACTGCCCACGGGGGGACGGAGGCGTCCCGATCGAACCGGCCGGTTAGCACGACCAGGCAGGCCAGCAGCCCCATCATCGCGCCCGCGGTGCGGAGCGCCCGCCCGAGGGCGTCCTCGAACGCCGCGCCGAGGACCAGCACGGAAACCAGGGCGAGATGGAAGGCGATCGGCCCGCGATGGGACAGGGCGCCTGCGCTCATCGCCGCGACGACCAGACATCCCGCGCCCACCAGGCATCGCCAGGCATCGCGACGCCTCAGCCCGAGCCCCAGTTGCAGGGCGGCGACGATCAGGATTGGGCCCGGCCTCGGCGTGACGAGCCCGTGCAGGTCGAGCGTGCCCGGGCCGACGACGGCCAAAGCCGCCAGCGCCGCCGTCAGGGCCCCGACGGCCCCGGGCACGCGACGGATCGCCGCATACGCATAGAAGCCCGCCGCGGCGAGCACCGACAGATAGAGCGGAGTCCCGCCGAGCCGCGCGATGAACAGCGCCAGGAACTCCCGGAAGAGGGGGTCGGGGCGATGGCCGACCGCCGCCAGGACGACCAGGCCGATCGGCACCGCCAGCGCCACGCGGAGCACGACGCGGCTCCGCGCGACCAGGCCCATCTCCAGCAGGAGCACGGCGGCGGCCAGCAAGGGGGGCGCGAGGAAGTAGGGTCCGAAGATGAAGCGCTCGGGCTCGGTGCGCTCGACGTGCTGCATCGACCAGCAGAGCAGGAAGGACCGCGCCGCGACCCCGAAACCCAGGAACACGAACAGGCTCCACGGGTACAGCGGCCATCGCCACGGGCTGCCGTTGTCGCGGACGTAACCCGGGCCGCGACGGATGGCGGGCAGGAGGGTGAGGGAGACCAGCCCGGCCGCGGAGGAGAAGCCGAACAGGGCCCACTGCAACGCCTCGCCCCGCGGCCGGTCCAGGAGCGGGACGAGCGCCACGGGATAGAGGAAGAACAGCGCCAGCATCAGGTAATACGGGCCCCGGAACCATCCGGGCAAGGCCAGGCGCATCCCCCGGAGCATCCCCTCGCTGACCGCGACCGCGAACAGGAGGCCGACGACATAGCAGGTGACCCCCAGCCTCGGGTTGCGGGCGAGGGTCTCGTCGAACGTCACCGAGGTGGCCAGGAACATCAGGACGACGAGCAGGAGCACGGTCCGGACGTCCTCCCAGACGCCCCCGAACCGCACCAGCAGGCACGCCGGCACGGCCAGCAGCAGCGTGTAGCCGGCCAGGCCGAACATCAGCGCCCAGGCCTGATCGGCCCTCGCCTGCGCCCCGAACGAGGTCCACAGGCCCACCAGCACGAGCAACGCGCTGAGGACGTAGAACGGGTTGTCGTTGCACACCCGGAGGATCAGGACGCGCCCCCCTCGGCGAGGCTCGGCGTCGCGGGCGCGGATCGGGCTTCGGCGGGATGAGACATGATCAGGGCCCCCGGAGATGACGTGATGGGATCTCGGGTGCCCGGGCCGGAAATGAAAAAAGCCCAGGCCCCATGATCATCATAGGGCCCTGGGACAGTTGTCACAAGGGGCGTCGTCGGGAATCATCGCCGGGCCCGATGTTCGGGGAAGTCGGCCTCGTACCGCTTGACCAGCGCGTCGGGGTCGGCGTCGACGAGGTAGACCTTGCCCCGGATCGTCTTCGTCTCGCCCGGGGCCAGGCCGCCGATGCGGGGGTCCGAGTGCAGGCAGACGATGACCCCCTGGAAGAGCTCCTGATAGGGCTCCCACGCGGTCGCGAGGATCTGTTTCCCGTCGGCCGAGACGCAGCCGATCAGGCCATTGGAGGGGATCAGGGGGCTGAGGGGGCGGGGGTTGACGTCGTCCCGGTCCACGTGCGAGGGGCACCAGACCTGGCCGGGCGTGTAGCGGGCCTTGGTCGCCCAGGGTTGGGTGGGGAGGTGGGTCAGCCGGCCGTCGAGGAAGATGAAGCAGCGGGGCAGGTACGCCTCCGAGTTCCTTTCGGGCTTGGTGCCGGTGAAGGCATCGACGCGGATGCAGGGCTGGGCCCAGTGGGCTTCGGAGGGGCGGTCGGTCGGGTTGGTGGCGACGAGGCGGAAGTCGACCTCGTCGCGGCCGGCCCGGATCTCGTGGTCGACGACCACGCCGTCGGCCAGGGTGCTGCGCAGCGTGAGACGCCGGCCGTCCGGGCTGACCTCGACCGGGCGGGTCGTGTGCGGGATGACCGTCTGCTTCCAGTCGCGGTCGGTCGACCCGGGGCGGCAGAACGCCTCCAGATACCAGACCTTCACCGCCCCTCCGGGGAGTCGCCGGCCCCGGATGGTCAGCATGTTCTGGGCCCAGGAGAGGGTCAGGTCCCCGTCGTCCGCCGGCTCGGGCCCGGCCGGTGCGGCCCCCGGGATTGCGGCGAGGGCGGCCGTCATCAGGAGCATCGTGCGGAATCGGCGGGGCATGGGTCGGTCCACCTGGTCCCACCCGCTCGTCGGATCACGCGAGCCGGGCGGGTGGGCACCCGGACGCCCGATGAGGTCACCCGGCAGGATTCGACCGCGGGTCGGGGCGCAGCCGCGCGGGATTCGGCTTCACTCGGGGCGATCCCCATCCCATAATACCCGGGAGGGTCGCCCGCACGGAGGCCCACCCGCCTTCCGGTGAAAGTGTAGAAGGACGAAAGAACGATGCTGAGCGAAGACTTGCTGGCCCTGCTGGTCTGCCCCTTCGATCAGAGATCCCCCCTGCGTCGCGAGGGGGAATCCTTGGTCTGCACCCGGTGCGGGCCCCGGTTCGCCATCAAGGACGACATCCCCAACATGCTCATCGAGGAGGCCGAGCTCCCCCACCGATGCCCCACGATGTCCGACCTGGATTGTGTCAAGGCCGGAGAGGCCAAGGTCGACGTCGCATGATCGATGGGGTCCTCCCCTCGGCCTCGACCCCGCCGGGCCCCGAGCGTGCAGGACAGGCAATCCTGGATGGTGACCCGGCCCGGTTCGGCGCCCTCCCCGGCCCGGCACTCGCTCACCTCGGAGCAGCCGCACTCCGGCTGGAGACTCACGGGCAGGACGGGGCCGCGATGGGGGCAGGCCGAGATGGCGGCCAGCACGCCCTCCAACTCGACGCGGGCCGACCGCGGGTCGGGCGGGACCTCGGCCGCCCGCCGGACCAGGAGGCGCCGGTAATCGTCGCGGGCCCGCGCCAGGTCGCAGAGGCGCGAGACCGACTCCCCGAGGCATGCACCGGCCTCGACGGGGCAGGTGGGGCACTTCATGGGCTGATCGTCACCACGCTGGAAGGGTCGCCCCCGGCGTAGATCTGCCCGTTCGAGAGGAGGAACGGCGAGCAGGTGTTCCCCGGGAAGCCGACGAACCATTTGTATCGAATCGTATCTTTGTATGGAGACCCGAAGATCGACACCTGGAACACGCGGGTGATGATGTAGAACCCCGAGAAGCAGCCGAAGTAGTAGCGGAACGAGTCGGTCGTCGAGCTGTCGGTGAATGAGCCGGGGGAGAGGTAGCAGTTGTCGCCCAGCGCGAGCGGCACGTACTCGGGCGGCGTCGGGCCGTAGACGAGGGTGGTGGGCTGGAACAGGCCGTTGTTCGCGTCGGGGTGCGTCACGGCCATGTTCAGCGTCCCCGGGATCGTCGTGCAGGGGCATCCCGGGATCGTGATCAGCTGGGCCTGGGGCTTCGCCATCCTCTCGGCGATCCATCGGCTCCCGATGAATCGGCATATCAGATAATCGCCCGCGACGGGGGCCTGGCTGCCGATGACGTAGACCAGGACCGTCCGGGTCGGGTCCACGCTCAACGCCCCGGGGTTGGATTCGCCCTCCGCGCCCAGGATGGTCGTGGGATGGACGGCGAAATACCTCCCCGTCGACGTCGGGACGGAGGGGTCCGCGAAGACGCACCCGACGAAGGCGGGGCCGTTCGCGACCGGCCGGGAGTCGTCCCGCCGTCCCGACCGATCGCGCAACTCGAACTGGCGATCGCGGAGGGTCCGGAAGAATGATGAAGGATTCATGATGAAGAGATTTCACCACTTCCCTGTGGAGAGTAGGCAGTAGGCAGTTGAATTGAATTGAATCAACTGCCTACTGCCTACTCTCCGAAGTCAGGCGTCATAGCGGAAGGCCCAGCGATTGCCCACGAACGTCGCGAGGACCTGGGTGCCGACGGGGGGGACCGTCGACCCCAGGTTCAGCGCGAAGAATGTCGAAGAGGTCACCGTGGTCGAGCCCGAGCCGCCTTCGACCTCGGCGCCGAGGACCGTGACGGGCTGGCAGGCGAAGTAGGACTGCGCGACGCCCGGGTACGAGCTCAAGACCACGGTGCGTGCCACCAGGCAGGGTCTCCGCTCGAGATATCCGAGAGGGAACGGTTCAGGTCGTCGGCCAGCGACGCCTCGCGGATGCCGAGGCGCCGGGCTTCGTCAATCGCTCTCATCGACGCTCATCCCGATGGTCGGACAGGTAGAGGATGGTGCGCTGGCTGCCCTCGAATTCCCAGGTCAGGCCCACCACCGAGGGGAAGACCTCGCCTTCTTCCGTCGGCGCCCCGGCGTTGGTCCGGAGCGAGAGGTCGCGCCCTGGATCGAGGCGATCTTGTCGCCGATCCCGTAGGCGACGGAGAATCGGGGGATCGTCACCGACCCGGCCACTTCTCCCGTCTCCCCCTTCAGCCGGAAGGCGGACGCTTCGGCGAGGGCATCGTCGGTGTCGTCGCGGACGCTCACCGGCGTGCCGGTCGTGTTGAATTCGCTGTTCGCCGCGACGACGTGGTTGAAATAGCGGTCCCGGGCGTCGACGCGCCGGGTGATCGCGTAGGAGGTCGAGCTCGACGGCCTCTGATCGGCCGTCGCCGCGAGGGTCCGGTCGCCCTCGATGACGCAGGTCAGGCGGAGCGTGAAGTTCGGGCGCCGGTCAGTGCCTGGTCCTCGACCCCCTTGACGACCCCGGAGGGATACGGCATCCCGCCGACGTTCGAGGCGCCGATGTCCCAGCCGTTGGGGTTGGGCCCGTTGATCCAGATCCCGAGCCGATCCTTGAGCAGGTCGAAGCCGCCGATCGCGTTCTGCCAGGTCCCGGTCCCGTCCCAGAGGCCGGGCTGGGGGCCCTGGTAATCGGTCGAGATCGCGAGGCGGGTCTTGAGGCGGCTTCCGATTCGCGTCGGTGGAGAACAGCTCGGCGAACGGGGCCCGGCGACGCTTCACGTAGGGGGTCGGATCGCTCGTGCCGCCGCCGAGCAGGGGGGCCAGCGACGGCGCCGCGGTCGCCATCGCCGAGGATGCGAAGTCCCAATGGCCCTCGCCCGTCTCGTCGAAGACGTAGAGCCGGTACTTGTCCAGGTTCGCGCCCGAGAAGTAGGGGCTGTTCCGGTCGAAGGCCGACAGCGCGATGGCGTCCGCGGCATCGCCCGATGAGATCGGGAACCCCGGCGCGAGCACGAACGAGGCCTCGTAACGGTCCAGCCTCCGACTCGACGATGATGGTGTTGGCCACCTGCGTGGTGTCGCGCGACAGGCGGGCCTGGGCCAGGTTGCTCTGCGCGGGGTCGAGGCGGCCCCCGTCCTCTGGAGGTAGAGGTCCTTGTAGACCGAGGACGAGGCGTCCTCCCTCCGGAAGATGTCCAGGTACGTGAACGGATCGCCGGACTCGTCCGAGGCGAGCCGGAATGCCATGCCGAACCCGTGCGGCTCGAGCAGCTCGTCCAGGACCAGCGGCCAGGACTTGCCGCTCGCCGGGTAGTCGGCGACGAGGATCGGCTGGCTGGTATAGGTGGACGGGTCGTCCGGCTGGAACGTCACCCCGGCGATCGGCGAACGGCTGTCGAGGAGGGAGTCGATGAGCGAGCCCGGCGGATTCTGGACGTAATCCTGGCTCGCATTGTGGCGGAAGCACAGGTAGCGGATCGCCATCGGGAGGGTCCACGGCCGACGGACGTCGGGGCTGCGGACCACGAGGGCGTCGAGGAACGTCGGATACGTGTTGCCGAACCCGTCCTGCGCGTCGGCGCCTTCGGGCGTCGCGTTGGGCTGCCCGTCGGGGTTGAACTGGGTCGGCAGGTCGGTCTCGACGTCGGACACCGTGGCCGGGCTGTCGGCGTTGCGCATCAAGGCGCCCCCGATCGGGGTATCCCACTCCCGGATGGCCACCCCGTAGGCCAGGAACGTGACCAGCTCCCGCGAGGGCGAGAGGCTCAGCTCGGGCACCTGGGCGAATCCGTCGAACAGGGGGGTGCTCGTCCCGTCGGGGTTGTCCACGAAGACGACGAGCCGGTCGTCATTCCGGACGACGCCGGGCAAGGTCGAGTCGACGGACAGCGCGTCCTGGAACGAGGTGGGGTCGGTCGACGGGTTGGCCACGTCGAAGACGTAGCGGAAGCGCGCGACCCCGGCGTCCGGGCCGCTTCGATAGCGGATCGACTGCACTCGGACATTCGCCAGGAGCTCGGTACGTCGGGAAGCCCGACGGCTGATAGCGGTAGACCCCCACCGGGACCGGGGGCCGGCTCAGCGGGATCGCGGGGACGTCGATCGAGGCATACGCGGCCATGTGGGTCTCCGTCAGCTCGACATCAGGCCGTGGCGCTTCATCGCGGCGATCAGGGCGTTGACCGTGGCCGTCAGGCTGGCAAAGTTGTTGTCGATCTGGGCCTGCGAGAACGTGCTCCCGACGTCGGCGATCGTGCCGGACGCGGTCCCGGTCGAGTTGTCGGTGAGGGCCGCCAGGGAAGCGGCCTGCGAGGCGGGCGTCGCCCCGAAGAACCCGAGGGCCCGATTCACGGCGTCCACGGCGAGGACGGGTGTCCCCGTGGCGGGCGTCGCGACGGTCAACGGCCCGGAGATGGTATCGCCGCTCTTCAGGACGAAGCCGAGCCCCGTCCCGGCGGCCTGGCACTGGACGCGGTCGTCGACGACGGAGCTAATCGCCGTGGCGCCCGCGACGGCCTGCGCCAGCCGCACGTGCGCGGTGGTTGGGAACGCGGCCCCCGAGGTCAAGACCCCGGCGTCGGTCAGCCAGAGGCAGGAGGTGGTCGTCGCGGCCAAAGCGTACGAGGCCACTCCGGCGAACGCCCCGATCGTGCCGTCGGCCTTGACGTAATTGCCGCCCGTCACGCGCGACGTTGAGCGTCGCGCTCGGGACCTCCGTCGGGGTCACCGCGAGCCCGCCGATCGCCGTCATGCCGTCGATCAGGTCGGCGTTGGCGTTCACCGGGACGTCCCAGTTCCGATCCGCCGTGCCCGGCTTCTGGAGGAGCGCATTCGTCGTGTACGATGTAGCCACCTGGGACACCTATGATTGAGAAGGACTGGCCAGCCAGTTGAGGGTGGCTTGCCGGGATGTCGGCCCCGAGTAGGTATAGGCCAGGCGCGTCCCGTCGTCGGCTGGCGCCGGAGGACGCGGCGCAGACCTGGATCGTGGCGCCGAGGGTCTGCCCCGGGCTCCGGAGGTTGCCCGCCCCGTCGAACGGGATCACCGCGAACTGCCAGACGCCCGACGACAGGGGACCGCTCGTCCACTGGTAGAGGTTCGCCGAGCGCCCGAAGCCGCCCTGCCCGAACCCCCAGAGCCCGAAGCCGTCGCTGATCCAGCCCCCGGGGTACGCCGGGACGGTGTCGATCGCATTCGTCATGTCGACCGGGGCGCCCGCGGTGTCGGACCCGAAGACGCGGAATCCCCGGACATCGTCCCGTCCCGTGGGGTCGAGGTACGTACCCCCGAGCCACGAGAGCTGGACGCGGTCGCTATCCCCGCCCGTCGCGCCCAGGCTGGACGAGTAGTCGATGCTGGGCTCATCGGGCCCGACCGTCCCGACCTCGATCCACGTGTTCCGGCCCGAGGCGCCCGCGGGGATCGGCACGCGGCAGCGGCTCGACATCCCATACCAGGCCAACTGGCGGTCGACGTAGACCTGGAAGGTCGTCCCCGGCGGCGCCGAGGAACCCCAGGTGATGAACAACTCGGAGCCGTCGAGGTAGACGGCGACGTCGGAGATGCTGGTCTGGGAGAAGGCCATCGCTCTCACACGAGGTGCAGGAATCGGGCGTGGTACGGCCGGAAGAAGTAGCCGCTGGGCGATTGCATGACGCGGCCGGAGGGCTGGAAGGCCTCGAGGCGGACATTCGTCCAGGACACCCCGAAGTTGTCGACCAGGTTCCTCGCGATCCCGTCGTTGAACGACCGGAACTGGCCCTCGGCGGAGGCGAGCAGGGCGGCGGAGGCCCCGTAGAGCAGGCCGGTCACGTGGGTCATTCGCCCGCGGAGGCCGCCGTCGAGCATCTCCAACCCGCTCACGCCGAAGAATGCGTTGAGCTGCTTCTCGCGGGGATTGTCGGCCGTGCTCATCGTCACGGCGCCCCCGAAGATGTTCGAGCCACCGAATGACGGCATGGGTCCACCATTCGAATCAATATTCGAGATATTTGTTAGAATTGCGATCGGCCACGGGCAGGAAGCCCTTCTGATCCTTCCTCATCTCGTCGAGGATCTGCTGGAGGAGGTCGTTGGTCCTCGACATGTCGGGCTCCGAGCCGCCCCCTGCCGACCGTCCCGCCATCGCGGGGCGGTCGGAGGGGCCCGGGCCTCCCCAGGCCGCGGGGCCGCCCGACCGGGGGGCGTCCTGGGGTCCGTGATCGGGGGTCCCGGCGGCGGCCTGATCGAAGCCGGTCAAGATCCCTCGTCGCGTCGTGCCCGACTGGCCGACGAAGTGATCCGGCTCGGCGACCGGATGGATCGGCCGGGTTTGTGCCCGATCGTCCTCCCGCGACGGGCCGGCGTCGACATGCCTCGCCCAGGTCGGCGGTGCGGGGATGCTCCCCGACGTCATCAACTCGTGCCGGGAAGCCCACGGGTCCGGGGCCCCGCCGGCACTCACCGGACCCGATGGGCACGTGACCTCGGTCGGCTCCGGGGACCGCATCCCGCGGTCGTGGATCGTGGCCCGGTCGGGCGCGAGATCCATTGCGATCGGTCGACCGGCCGCACCGACGAGGGCGATCCGTCCATCCGCAACAGGAGAACCCGATCCCGGCGCCGGGTGGCCGGGGCGAGGCGCAGCGTGCCCCGGTGGTGAGGGTTCGCGATCCCGGGGCACGCTGCCGCCTTGCCACGGCCACCCCGGCGCTCGATGGAGCATGATTTTCCTGACCCTCAATATTCGCCTCGTTCGGGGCGTCGGGCCTGGCCGGCGGGCCCTCGTCCATCAGCCGGGCGAGGGCCGGATGGCCGGGCCCTCGCCCGTGGAGCGGCCCGTCCGGAATGTGCGGCGACACCGGGCCGGGACCCGCAGCCCTGTCGTCGATGAGCTTCCGCGCGATCTCGCCGGGATCGGGGACCGATCCCCATCCGGTCCCGTCCGATTGGGGCGCCTGTCGGGCGCGAGTCGCCCACGGGGGCGATCAGGCGGGCGATGGCACTGATCGGGGAGGGCCCTGGGGTCCGAGCGTCGTCGGGGGCGATCGCGGACCGTGGTCCTCCCGCGATTGGGCCCGGGAGCGTCTCCCGGGCGTCGGGACGACCCTCCACGTTTCCCCCGGCCGGATCGCGCGGGTTGACTTTGCCGCCCGTCATCCCCCCCTTGCGGCGAGGGGATGAAAGACGACGGGGATCGGCGGGGAGGTCACCCATCGGTCTGTCCTTCCTCCGGTCGTAAGCTCGTTTCGTGGGGAGTCTCGAAGGCGACGGCGAGGACTTCGGCGATCAGACGGGGCAATTCGGCGCCTTCCACGGTCAGGAGGGCGCAGGCCGTCGATCGATCGATCTCGTGGGCCCGGCAGAGCAAGGCGACCGCCAGGGCGAAGAACGCCTCATATTGCTCGGCGGTCGGGCCCTCGTCGCAGGAGGCCCGGAAGCCGTCGAGGAGCCTCTGGATCTCGAGGGGATGACCGAATCCGGGCCGGACGGCGATCGTTTCGGTCCGCCGGCCCAGGAGGTCCATACCCTCCACGACCGTGGGGATGAGCCGGCGAGACGGGCGGGCGAAGCCCCAATCATGGCCGTCGGCCAATCGGACCGGGCGCGAGGTCACGTCCTCGCGACGGGTCTGTTCGGGATTCGGGAGCTTGTCCATCAGATCAGGGATTCCAGGTTGGCCTGCTCGTGGACCTCGCGGCAGGCGTCGGCGAACTGCGCGAGGGAGATGGTCCGGTTGGTCGCGACCAGGATGGCCAGGACGTTGGAGAGGTCGCGGGTGGGGATCTCGACCGCCCCCAGGCCGTTGGCCAGGAGGCTCGCGCGCACCCAGTCGCCGTAGGCCCTGGCGGCCTGCTCCGGGCCGAACACGGCTTCGAACACCGCGGAGGCGAGGCGCCGGGCCTCGGCCCCCGGCGCCACGCTCAGGAGCGCCGCGGCCTCGTCGTCGGCCAGGTCGTAGTTCGCCTTCAGGAGCGGCCAGGCCACTTCCGCGATGTCGTCGATCGACGCGCGCTCGTCGAGGATGAGGCCTTCGAAGAGCCGGTCGAGGGGATGGTCCACGTCGGGATCGGTCAGGGCATCGCGACAGGCCCGGTAGGTGGGGCCCGCGAGCAGCCACGGTTGACCGTCGGCGAGATGGACCGGCGTCCCTCGGGCGCCGGGCTTGCGGCGTCCCGATTCGCTCAGGTCAGGCATCCGGCCTGAGATACCCGTAGAGGATGCCATCGCCCCGGTCCTCCCAGTCGTACCGAGCCTCGCCCGATCGGGGGCCGAGGCTCGGGAAGAGCAGCGTGTCGCGCGGGTCGGCGGTGATGAAATGCTCCGTCCCCTGGTGGCGGACGAACACGTGTGGCGCACGGAGCACCGGCGCGAATTCGGATTGCAGCCTCGCGAGCCGGGCGTGCGACCCCCCCGCGCCCGCGAAGCTCAGCGGGGAGCGGATCGCGTCTGGTTTGCGGTCGGCCATGATGTCCCCGAGGTTCAAGACGCCGTGCTCGTCGAGAGCGGGTTGGTGACGCCGTCCGACGAGTACGCGGTGAGCGTCAGGGTGCCCTGCCCGAATTGGCGGTGCGACCCGCGGATCGAGTTGGTCGCGATCACCGCGTTGGTCAGGGTGTAGGTGATCGCCCCGGTGCCGACGCCGTTCCGTGCGTCGTTGTGGGTCGCCGAGAACGTCCCCGCGGTCCCGGCGGGGTTGGTCCGGATGGCGGACAGGTCGGCGGCGTGGACCGTCACCGTGGGCTCGTTGTAGTCGTTGACGACCGTCGTGTTGTAGCGGTCGCCGTCGCCCGCGAACTTGATGAGGCTGCCCCCGGAATCGATCACGACGCCGGTCACCCCGGTGATCGCGGTGGCCGTGCCGTTGAAGGGCGTGAAGGTGACCCCCGTCCAATTCATGAACCGATTCGTCGCTGACACGGTCGAACCTCGCCCTACTGGGTGGTATGGGATGTGAAAGAGGGAATCAGGTACGAGAACTCGCCCCGGAGCCGGAGCCGTTGCTCAGGATGCCTCGAGCTCGCGTCGAATTGGCCTTCGCGGATCATGGTCAGGGCGGGCATGCACCCGCCATTGAGGCTCGAGCCGTCCAGGAGGTTCGTCACGATCGAGGAGAGGCGATCCAGGTCGTCGTACCTCCGGCCGGCGTCCTCATCCCGGACGAGCAGCGTGATCGTGCAGGAGACCTCGCGGACGATCACGGTCGGGTCGACGTCGTCGTATTCGGTCCAACGCTCCGGGGTGACGATGGCCCCCGGTGCGGCGCCGGCGCTGATCACCCCCAGGTCGGGCGGATACCCGAAGAGCACGTCGGCGAACTCCCCGGTGCTCGCCAGGGCGGAGACGATGGCGTCGAAGGCGTCCCGATCGCGATAGCCCGCCGGGCCCGGCGCGACGACCTGGCCCGCCCACGGGGCGAGCGCGGGGAAGTAATACGGCGAGAAGAACGTCGGGGCGTAATAGAATGCGGGCCCGAGGGCGTCCCCCCGCTCCCCGACCCGCCCCCCTGGCCCGCCCACGGGGCGAGCGGGACGAAATAATACGGCGAGAAGAACGTCGGGGCGTAGTAGAGTGCGGGGTCCATGAAGGTCTCCAATCACGCGGGCGACGTCGGGTTGACCTCGGATCGGTCGCCGGCATCGCCGGTCGTCGCCGTCGTCCGGGTCATCGGCGTCGCCGGGGGCGTGACGGGCGTCGCCCCGAAGGACAGGTCCAGGACATCAAGGATCGCGGACTCGGAGGGCCGCCGGGGCGGCCCGTTCCTATCGAAATTAGTTGATATTTATGATTAAATAGTTGTGATGGAAAGCTCGTCCACGTCGTCGGGGGGGGTCGCGTCGCCGACGACGGCCGCGACGACGGTCGTATTGGTCTCGGTCGCGGTGGCGTTGTAGGAACGCACGGCGACCGTGTAGGTCGCCCCGTCGGCCAGGCCGGCGAGGTCGCAGGAATATCCGACGCGCCCGGGGATGTAGGGGACGGTGGCCGCGGGGCTGGAATAGTCGGCTACGCTGCCGGGGGTCAGGTAGACGTCGAAGCCCGAGGGGAGCGCGCCCTGGCCGGCGGGGCTGTAGGCCCAGTTGACCCGACACCCTCCCGAGGCCGTCGGCCGCACGACGAGGGTGTCGGGCGGATTGGGGCGGCCGGTCACGTCGAGGCCGCTGGCGTCGATCACGATGCGGACCCGGGCGTCCGTGTTCGCCTCCTCGAGGTTCGTCGTCGGGTCGAGGCAGCGGACCGCGAACGTGTTGTCGCTCGGCGCGCCGAGGGGCCCCGCGACGAACGACAGGCCGGTCGTGGTCGCGAGCGGGGTCGAGTAGTCGACGGGGCCGCCCGTCCCGCCGTTCGAGTAGATGTTATAGGTTAAGGCCATGTCAGCGTGTGATCCGGGTGCTGAATCGGGTCGTCGGCGATCCGGGGCCGTCCTGTCCGGAGGACGACCGCCAGTGGAGGGCGACCCTGTCGAGCAACTCGCGGAGTTCCTCCCGGACGGACTGGGCCTTGGCCGCGAACATGTCCAGCTGGCCTTCGAACATGCGGCTCATGTCGAGGTATTGCTTGTACAGGACGGTCAGCACGGTCGCCTCGCGGACCTCCTGCGGGTCGTAGAGGTCGGAGGTCCGCCGGCCGGCGACGAGGTCATTGATCCCGTATCGCCGGTCGAGGTCGTAGCTGGCCAGGGCGATCTGGGGCCCGAGCGTGGCGACGAGGAACTCGACGTTATCCAGGCCCGTCGCGGGGGCGGGGGGCTGCCCGACCCCGGCGACCTGCCCCTTGCGCCGCAGCGTGATGGCGCTCGGGGCGACCGACGCGATGACCAGCATCTCGCCCGGCGGCCTGGAGCCCGCGGCGGGCTTCGCGAGCTGCACGACCTGCCCCGGCGCGAGCCCGTTGGCCTGGAAATTCACCGTCGTCGAGATCAACGTCCACGGGTCGGCCGACAGGAAGCTCCCGTCGAGGCCCCAGGCCAGCTTCTGGTCCCGGGGGCACAGGATCGGGAAGTCGGCCAACGCGCGGAGGGCGATATCTTCATCCGTCGCGAAGGGCGTGATGGTGGCACTCATGATCAGCTCTTTGTAGGCAGTGAAGTCGAATCAGCCACAGAGGACACAGAGGGGCACATATATAAAAAAAATAAATTAGTGAATACTCCACCGCCTGAAGGCGGTGGCTTCGGGGTAACGGACTCAAGTCCTGTTCCGAGCCAAGCTCGGCCAAAGGGTTCCGGCCAAAGGCCGGCTCGAAGGATTCCGAGCCGAGCTCGGCTCAAAGCTCCCGGCCCGAGGCCGGCTGAAGTTACTCCGACCCACCCTCCACCCGGAAGTCGCCGCTATGACCCCGCCCCTGGTTCTCGATATACGCCGCCACCACCTCGTCCGTCACGTTGCCGCTGCTGCAGCAGAAATACCCCCGCGCCCACACGTGACGGCCCCAGAACTCCTTGCGGACGTGGGCGAACTCCTGCAGCAGCTTGTACGCCGTCTTCCCCTTCAGCCGCTGCACCAGGCGGCTGATTGTCACCTGCGGCGGGATCGACACCAGCAGGTGGACGTGGTCCTTGCTCACGTGACCCTTGATGATCAGCACGTCGCAGGTGCCGCAGATCTCGCGGATCAGGTCCCGCACGCGGGACCCGACCGCGCCGACCAGCACCGGCTTGCGGTACTTCGTCACCCACACCAGGTGCAGGTGGATCTCGAAGACACTGTGGGGGCCAGGCCGGTACTCCGTCATGCGGCCCATGATACCGCCGAGGGACGCTAAAGCCGTCGCCTAAAGGCGAGGGTTTTGACCCTCCCAGCAGATGACAATAAGTTAATTTACCCTCTGTGGCCCTCTGTGTCCTCTGTGGCTGGATGAATTCGTCGATTTCCACCGCCTACTGCCTGCCGCCTTTCGACGGGCCGCGCGACCCGCCGCGCCTCGAAGGCCGCCCGTCGTCCGGCGATGCCCCCGCCGGTCGCCGCGCGGCGGAGACGTCGGCGAGGATGAGGTCGGCGGCGCGGAGGGCCACATGGATCTGGTCCCGGAACGCGGTGGCGCGGGCCAGGATCGCGGGGACGTGTCCGGGGGCGGCGCCGCCGGCCTGGGCGCAGAGGTCCGCCAGGGCGGCCAGCGTCGCGATCCGTCGGGCGGGCCCCGCGGCCTCGGGATGGCCGAGCTGCATCGCGGCGGCATCGAGGAACGCGGGGTAGCCGGGGAAGGGATACGGGGACACGGCGATCGCTCTCCGGGACCGGGTCTGGAATGCCCGCCGATCGGCCGGGGCCTCGGGGCGGTCCGGCCCCGAGGCCCCCCCGGCCGGCGATCAGGTCGCGGAGAACGCGGTGATCCCCTCAACCCAGGCGTGGTGCGCCTGGTTGTCGACCTCGACGGCGCCCTCGGCGAGCCAGTCGCCTTCGAAGGCGTCGCCGCGGGAGCCGCGGGGGTGCCAGTGCTCGTTCCGCTTCATCCGCATCCGCACCTCGGCCGAGGTCAGGCAGATGGCGGTGCCCGCCTTCAGCAGCGGGGCCTCGATGATCGAGATCCCGCCGAGGAAGGGGGCCTCGAAGATCCGGATGGGGTCGCCGAAGACGCTGACGCCCGCGTCGATCCGCTGCGCGGCCTGGCCCCACGTGGCCAGCCCGGTCATGAAGTTCGACGACACGAGCAGCACGTCGGGGTCGCCGCCGTTGGTCCGGCAGGGCTGCATGGTGTCGCGGATGAAGTCGGTCGCCTTGTAGGCGCCCGCGTTCGTCGGGCTGGTCGTCCGGTTCGACGTCAGGAGGCTCCTCAGGCCCTTCTGCTTCGGGCGGCCGGAGACCGACGGGTCCTCGCCGATCCCGTAGTAGGACGAGACTCTCCATGTCGTCCATCAGGTTCTGCAGGGCGTCCATCCGGGTCTGTTCGAACGGGGTCCGCACGCCGGGCGAGGTCTGGTACGAGGACGAGGCCTGGAGCGAGCCGCCCACCTGGACGGGGTGCTGCCAGGTCTGGCAGTACTGGGGCACGCCGACGGGCATCAGGGAGACGCCATTCTGGTCGATCTCCGCGCCGGTGCGGCTGTTGCCGATCAGGAGGACCGTGTCGTTGACGGCGCCGGTCGCGGGGGTGGTCCCCTCCGCCCCTCGCCGCACGGTGATCGTGTCGGCCGCCAGGTTGGGATCGGCCAGGATCTCGACGCGCTCGCCGCCGACCAGCTCCAGGACGTCGCCGTTCATGAACGGGCTGGCGTCCACCAGGGTGATCTGGGTGTCGGTCGCGGCGATTGCGGCGGCCACCGTCGCGACGCGGCTGCGGAACGACCGGCTGACGAGGCTGAACGTGGTCGAGCCGACCGGGACGCGGGGGACGCGCGTCACGAGCGGGCAGCGGTTGACGAACCAGTTGCTCGCGACGACGGAGATGTCGTTGCGGATCTGCGCCTGGTCCTGGAACGCGGTCTGAATCCCTTGAAGATAGGCATTCGGCATCGAGACTAGCTCCGGTGGAAAGTGAGGCCGTAGCAACGGGACCGGATGATCTGGATTCAGCCCCGGAGGGGCGACCGTCCGTAGCCGGGGGCGCGAGCCCCGGACCGGGACAGGATCACGACCACCCCACACCCCATCTCGTCTCGTCTTCTTCCCGGGGGCTTGCGCCCCCGGCTACGGACGGTCGCCCCTCCGGGGCTACAAAAGGCCCGGATTCGCTGCTACGGCCTCGGGAAAGGGCCGAGGGAGATCGTCGAGGTGATTGTGCAGATACGTGGATACGTGTCGAGGACGTGGTCCCGGGCGCACCGGGTCATCGTCGGCGCCCCAGGCCGATCGGCTTGGCGAGGTCGCGGGTCTTCGCGGCGGCCTCCTTGCGCCAGTTGACCAGGACGGCTTCGCCCAGGTTCCTCGGGGCGTTGCCGGCGGCGGCCGACGCGGGGCGATTCGCGTCGCGGGCCCCGGCCCCTCCCCGCGACGAGGGGAGGCAGAAGTGCGCGTACTCCGGGCTGGCCAGCCGCTCGGCGACGGCCTGGCCGACCGCCCGGCCCTCGCGGGCCGTGACGCGGTATTCGCCCCCCTCCTCGAACACGTCGAAGTCGTCGCGCCAGAGCTTGATCGAGCTGGGCGACGGCGCCGGGGACCAGCGGCTTGCCGGCGAGCGCCGTCGCGATCTCGCGGTCCCGCAGGGCGGCCCGGCAGGCCCGCTCCAGCTCGGCGACCCTCTGGTCGCGGGCGGCGATCTCCCTCATGAGGATCGCTTCGCGGTCCTTGAGGGCCCGTTCGAAGTCACCGCGGGCGTCCATCCCGTCCGCCCCGAAGTCTTCCGTCGCCTCGATCGCCCGGGGGGCATCGGGGTCCGGCCGGATGGCGGTCGCGCCGTCCCCGGGGGACGGGCTCGCCCCCTCCCCGGCGGCGGGGTTCAGCAGGATTCGAAACAATGGCATATGCCAATCTCGATGGTTCGGGTCGTTTGCGACGGGTGGGGGGTCGGACGGACCCCACACGATGATAGTCGAGGCGGGACTCGCCCGGCCGGCGGGACCGCCTGAGGATGGGGTGGCGCCGACAAGCTCGTTTGTCGGCGCCACCCCATCCCGTGGACTCGGCTGGAGTCAATAGCGACTCTCATGGTCCGGCCCGGCTCCGACTCTCTCCTGGGAGGGAGGCGGCCGGTTTTCGGCCGGACGGATCGCCGTAACCCCTGTCACATAATAAGCCAGGAAGAAATGGATGCGGCCGGTTTCGACGGGAGGCCGGCCGCCGTCGCCGCGACGAGGGCGCCGCGCTCGAGCCCCTGGATCGTGACCGAGCGGTGGACCGGATTCGACGGGTCGGACGGCCCCCCCGCGTCGCCGGGATGCGCGTCGCGGTGCTGCTCGGCCTTCTCTCGGAGGTAGGACGCGATCTCGGCGTCGCACTCCGCGTATCGCTCGTCGCTCAGGCCGGGGAGGCAGAGCCTCATGAGGCGGCCCAGCAGCAGGCCCTCCGTGACCGGCAGGGCGCCGCGCCGGCGACCAGCGCCTGGAACGAGGTCGTCGAGTCGGCCAGGTCCTTCGCCGTGTAGAGGTCGAACTCCGTCGGGTAGATGACCTCGATCGGCGCGGCGTCCGTCGGCTCGTCGCCGTCGCCCAGGACGAGCAGGGCCAGCCCGGCGATGACGGCCTCGGCTCGCGCCAGCACCTTGGCGATCTTGGCGAGGCGGTTGTTGCCGTCGGAGTGGTCCATCAGCTTCGACAGGCCCGACTGCGCCACGCCCGCGCGCCCGTCGGCGTGACGAGCGCCGAGTCGCGGTCGATGTCGTCGCGGATGTCGGCCTTGTTCTTGCGGATCGACTCGGCGCCGTCCTTGGGGAAGTCGACGACGTCGAACCCCTCGTAGCTCGCCGAGGCGCCGTTGACGTTCTTCTTCTTCGGCAGCAGCCAGCTCGGCCCGATCGGGATCGTGCCGTCGGCCTGGACGAAGTCCTCGGGGCCTTGCAGGAGGGGGTGCGCCTGCGTCGTGTCGGAGAGGATCAGCTCGGAGTCGCGGTTGTAATACTCGCGCTGGCGCTCGGCGATGCTCTCGTACCGCGACCGGCCGATGTTCCGGCACCGCGGCTTGCGCCCGTCGAAGACGCGCACGATCGGCACCCGCCCGAACGGGTGCGGGGTGATCGCGATCACCTCGCCCTCGTCGGTGTACAGGGTGGACTCGGCGGCCGTCCAGTGCCGGTAGCGGGTCTCGACCCCGTCGTCGGTCTCGGAGGGCTCGCGGACCAGGCATTCGAGGTAGCGGTGGCCGCCCTCGTCCAGCCTCCACCAGAGCATGTTCTCGGGCAGGATGTACGTGGCGAGGCAGCGGTCCAGCCCCAGCCGCTTCAGGTCGGCGAGGGTCTCGATGGCTTCCCCCTCCGGCGCGGGGGGATGGTCCATGAGGATGTCGAGCTGGCCGAGGACCAGCAGCAGGGGGGCGACGACCTCGGTCATCCACTGGTCGATCGTCGCCCCGCAGCCGTCGACGTCGGCCCACCAGGCCGTCAGGGCCTCGGGGCCTCCGCGGCCGACCTCGCGGGCATAGATCCGCGCCAGGTGGGTCTCGACCGACTCGGCGACGAAGGTCGGGACCGGCGTCCGGGCGCGCCGCAACTCGTAGTCGTCGTCCGACGCCCGGCACGCGGGGTCGAGGGCCGTCCCGTCGACATGACCCGCCGCGGCCAGGAACGGGCCGACCAGGCCCGTCGCCGGGTCGAACACGTCGCGAGGGTCGGGATACTCCCTTTTGTGCCGGATCAGGTTGCGGACCGGGAGGCCGCGGCTGTCGTACCCGTAGATGGCCTGCCGGTACCGCTCGCCCCCCTCGAGGGAGTCGAGCATCCATCGCCATCGCAGGTGGTGCTCGCGCCATTCGGGGTGGCGACGGCCGATGATTTCGATCGTCTCAGCAGTCGGTGGCATCAGAAAACCTGTCGGGCCGGGACCCGGGAATAGTTCGGTTGGGGACATCGGCCTTCGGGGAAACAGGTCCGGAGGCCGCCTCGGAGCGCGTCGACGAGGTCCTCGTGCGGGTGCTGGGGGTCCTCGGGCGAGTCCATCCACTGTCCGCCGCGCTTGGCGCGGCGGTAGTTCCGCATCGCCTGGACCGTGGCCGCGCACCTCGGGTGGAGGATCAGGCGGGGGCGGCCGTCGGCCGGCTGGACGAACGACTCGACCAGCGCCAGGCCGTCGGCCACCGGGCCGTGCGGCCAGCGCCGCAGCGGGCGCAGGCCGACGCGCTCGTACTCGCCGATGACCGTCGGCCCGATCGCCGTCCGCGACCCGCCGTTCGGGTCGGTCGAGACGAGGTCCAGGCGGCCGTTGCAGCGGGCGCGGGCGACCTCCTGGATCGCGCGGGCGTTCTGCTCGGCGGGGAGGCCCTCCGCCAGGTAGTCGGCGAAGACGCGGATCTCCTCCACGCCCCCCGCGGTGAAGTCGCGGGCCACCTGGAAGAAGACCGCGCCGGTGAAGACGCCCGAGTCGATGGCCAGGTGGACCGGCAGCGACGGGTCGTACTCCGCCCGCGGGGACACGTGCGACGCGGCGTCGAACCCGGGGAACCAGAGGCCGTCGACGCGAGGGCCCAGGCAGAGGTAATCGGCCTCGAAGGTCCGCACGCTCGTCGCCCGCACCTTCTGGATCAAGGAGTCGATCGCATAGTGGCCGTTGCTGATCTTCGCCAGGGCCTTATCCCCGTTGCGGTCCCGCTCGGAGTGGCACCACCGCACGATCGGGCACCGCGGGCAGTTCTGATAGAGATCCTGGCCCCCGACGTGGGGTCCGCTCCGCTCGGGGGAGCAGCCCTCCAGCACGTCGAAGGTGCAGAAGGTGTGGAGCGCGCCTTCGGCGCGGGCCCGCTCGACCAGGCCGGCCATCGGCCCGCCGACCTTGTGCCATGTCGAGGTCATGATCACCGAGGCTGATACGCCGTGGCGGGCCATGCACATCCCCATCGCCGCGTCGCGGCACTCGGCGTCGATCTCGTCGACCTCGTCGAGCTTGAGCGACGGCACGTGCGGGCCGCGCACGCTCGTGCTGGAGGCGGCCAGGATCGACACGTCCGACCCGTTGCGATAGATCGCCTCGGACTTGAGCAGCTTGTCGAGCCCCGCGACCTCGGCCCCGCCCGAGCCGACGACGATGTCGCGAAGGGCCCGGTACACCTGCTCCGACTGCGCCCGGCTACCCCCCAGGATCCTCGTCCCGTGATTCTTGTTCCGGAGGCTCGTCACGTGGGTGTGGAGCGCCGAGAGGAACGACTTGCCCCCGCCCCGAGGCCCATGCACCAGCGCCAGGCTGGGCCGGTCGATGAGCTTCCGGAAGAATTCCCACGGGGGCGTGTGGGCGCGGCAGACGCGCTCGCTGGCGATCTCGATCCCGACATGCTTGGAGATCCAATCCCGGAGCCCCACCTTGTCGTGGGGAGGTTCCGGGATGATCTCGGGCCGGGCCGCCTCGGACTTCTTGCCGCGGGCGCCCCCGGACCCCGCGATGGTCGCCGCGGCCTTCTCGCGAGGGACGTCGGGATTCCCCCCGCCCCATGCTCGGGCGACGCGGGGGCCCCGAACCCTCCGGCTTGGGGCCGCGGAGGGCCACGCAATCGGGCGACTCTGGCGTCATGGATGCCTCCGCCGTGACGGCCCGGCGCCGGCCGCGAGGGCGCGACGGCCCGGAGGCCTTCCGTTTGGGGTCGAAGATGGATTGAAACTGGAATTTTTTTATTAAAAAATAATATTCAGAATTAAGCATATTCCGAGAACGTCTTGATGATCGTCCCGATCGACGACCGGGGCAGGTCGAAGATGTCGGCCAGTCGCCGCTGCGGGAAGCCGTGGCGATGGAGGACGTAGATGGCCATATTGCGCTGGAACCTCCACCGCTTGCCGACGCTGGCGTTCGGGGGGAGGGGGGGTGCCGATCCGGGGCGTGTCTCGGTGCTCGGCGCGGGACGTCTCGGGGACTTCACCATGGCGCAACCTCGCGGTCGTTGGCGACCATCCCCACCATGTCGCGGGGGAGATGGTCGGTTTCTTCGGGACCCGACGGGCCTAAGTCGCCGAGCCGGGGCGATTTGCAAGGATCTCGGCCGGCCGGATTCCGGCGGCGCGACCGCTCGAAGGTCGCCCGCCGCGGCGCGGCACCTATCGATATCATCGAGGAAATCGCCCGGGACGATCTCTCATTCCGGGCGTTTTGCGAAGGGGAGGGTCGGCGAGGGCGGTCCCTGCGCGGCCGGGCAGTCCGGGAATGGGACGCGGAGCGACGTGGAGGGAGCGGATCAAGACGGATCGGATCGGCGGCCATCCGCATCGATCCGCGTCCCTCCGCGTCCCATTGGGCACCCTAGGTCCGGGGGCGCCAGCGCTGCACCTGGAACCAGTTCCGGCGATCGCGCCAGGAC
Source organism: uncultured Planctomycetaceae bacterium (assembly GCA_963708145.1). Lineage (GTDB taxonomy): Bacteria > Planctomycetota > Planctomycetia > Isosphaerales > Isosphaeraceae. The sequence continues at coordinate 4,789,681 of OY970189.1, forward strand.
GCCTCCTCGGTGAACCCGGAGTCGCCCGGCCAGGGCGTGGAGCCCGTCCGGGGTGTACTTGTGCGAGCTCTCGGTGTGGATCTTTTCCCCCTCGGCGAACCGCACCGACAGGTCGGCCGCCGGGACCTGGACGTCCTGGTCGATCCGGCTGACGAGGTGCATCTCGACGCGGCCGGCGTCGCGGCGATAGATGGCCCGGTGGTCGAACCGCTCGGGGACGAAGTCGGCGCCGAGCTCGCGGTTGATCCGCGCCAGCAGGTTCCGGTTGAACTGGGCGGTTATCCCCTGGGCGTCGTCGTAGGCGGCCTCCAGGATGCGCGGGTCCTTGTCGAGGTCGGTCCCGAGCAGGAGGCGGTCGTCGGTCCCCGACGCGCGGGCCATCTGGGCGAGCAGCCCCGCCGCGTCGTCGCCCTCGTAATTGCCGAGGCTCGACCCGAGGAACACCCAGAGCTTCGGGCCGGCGACCTGCGCGGCGACGCGGGCCAGCTCGTCGCGGTAATTGGCGACGTGGCCGGTCACGCGCAGCGCGGGGAATCGGGCCACGAACCCGCGCGCCGACTCGGCCAGGATGGTCGGGGAGACGTCGATCGGGACGTAGTGCAGCGCGCCATGGCGTCGGATCGCCGCCGCGATCAGGCGACGGGTCTTCGACGAGCTGCCGCTGCCCAGCTCGATCATCGTCGGGGCGCGGTCCCAGCCGGCCACCATCGCGTCGGCGTGCTCGCGGAGGATCGCGTCCTCGGTGCGGGTCAGGTAATACCCCGGGAGCCGGCAGATCTGCTCGAACAGGATCGAGCCGCGCTCGTCGTAGAAGAATTGCCAGGGGAGCGTCTTCGGCGTGCCGAGCAGGCCGAGGCGGACGGCCGCGGCGAACGAGGGCCCCTCGGGACCCGTCGCGACGGGCCGGCTCACGATCGTCAGGCGTTCCGTCGCGGCGCGCGAAGCGGTCTCGATCTCGATCGGCAAGGGACACCTCGAACACGAGGACCATCCGGCCCGCGCCCCGGGGCGGGGCCTCCGAACGGGGCGGATCGCCTCCCTGCATGCAAATGGCATGTCACCGCGGGATGATAAGGGAGAAGGGGGGATTTCGCCACAGAGCACACAGAGGGCACAGAGAAGAGGAATAGGAGAGGAATCAAAATTATTCTAAAAAATTGTTTATTTTATTCATATTTTTAAATTTCCTATTCCTCTTCTCTGTGCCCTCTGTGTGCTCTGTGGCGAAATCCCTCTTCCCGATGCGGGCCGGCTAGGACGTCGGGTCGAGCCGGAGGATGCGCTTGTTGACATCGACGTTCACCGAGGCATACGGGCGCACGAGGCTCCCCGTGTTGAACAGGCCGCGGAGCGCCTCGACGTCGTCGTGGCCCAGCGCGTTGGTGAAGATGCTCTGGAGGTACGCCACGCCCTTGGCCGACGGCTGGAACCGGTGGGGGTCGTAGAAGCTCGGCGAGAGGGGCCGGGCGTGGATGTTGCCCCAGCGGTCGCGGAGCTTGTTGGCGTCCACGCTGTCGAGGGTCAGCTGGCCGTCGCGGTACTGCACGGTGGCCACGCAGTTGTGGAGGCCGTCCAGCAGCAGGTCGACGGCCTTCCCGCCGAGCTGCGAGGCGTGGAAGCGGTCGAACCGGACGGGCCGCCCGCCGCGCTGCGAGTGGCCGATCTTGCGGACGAAGATCGCCGCGTCGGCGCTCTCGTTGCGGCGACGGCGGGTGAAGAAGGCGTCGCCGATCCGCTCGACCAGGATGCGCTTGACCGCCGCGGCCGCGCCGGTGTACTGGACGTTGCCGGCGGGGTCCTTGCTGGCGGTCACGGCGCCGAGGATGTTGCCGCCGGTGTCGACGATCCCCTCCGAGATGCAGAGCACGGCATGCTTCTGGATGTCGAGGATCGCGAGCACGCGGTCGGTCAGCGGGCCGGGGTCGACCGGCGACTCGGGGATGAGGATGATGTCGGGCTGGCCGTAGGCGCTGCCCAGCGAGATCATGCCGCAGTCGCGGCCCATCACCTCGATGATCGCGATCCGGCGGTGGCTCTCGGCCGTCGTCCGGATGCGCTGGACGATCTGCGACGAGACGTAGACCGCCGTGGCGTAGCCGGGGGTCACGTAGTTGACCATCTCGTCGAGGTCGAACGGCCGCTCGGGCCGCTTCCGGTCGACATACCCGCGGGGGTGGTCGCTCGGCTCGCGGGCCCACTCGGTCGGCTCGTCGGGGTAGTTCAGGCCGAGGTCGTTGTCGATCGTCTTGGGGGCCAGCGCCACCGGCAGGTGCTGGCTCAGCGGCTGCATCCCGTTGAGCGTGCCGTCGCCGCCGACGCAGACCAGGCCGTCGATCCGGAGCCTCGCCAGCCGCTCGGCGACGCGGGCGATCGTCTCGGTGTCGTCGCCGTCGACGTAGTCGCGCGAGGCGCCGAGGATCGTCCCGCCCCGGGTCGCGTCGAGCTCGGGGATCGCCTGGTAGAGCGGGTTGAGGTGGACGTGGGGGACCTCGGGGTTGAGCAGGCCGCTGAACCCCTTGATGATCCCGAAGACCTCGACGCGGGACTGGTTGGCCCGGTGGACCGCCCCCGCGATCGTGGCGTTCAGCGCGGGGGTGTCGCCCCCGGCGGTCAAGATCCCGATGCGCTTCATGGTGTTGCCTCGTCGGTGATGATCGGTGCGTGCGCGTCGGTCTCTTTCTCCCCGGCTGGTTCGGTTCGGCCGCTCCCGGGCGCGGCGGGCGCCGCGTTCAGCCGAGGACCACGGACGGGCCGTCCTCGACGTCGACCCGGTCCCCGACGGCCATCTTCCGCCTCTTCCGCAGCTCGACCTCGCCGTTGACACGGACCCGCCCGTCGGCGATCAGGGCCTTGGCCTCGCCGCCGTGCATGGCCAGGCCGGCGAGCTTGAGGACCTGCGTCAAGTTGATCGGGCGGTCACCGACGCTCAACCTCTCGACCATCGGGCCCACCTGTCCGCTCGAATTCGTTCCTGGCCGCCTCGGCGATCGCCTTGCCGACGCGCGCCTCGCCCTCCTCGATCAGGTCGCCGATCTTCGAGGCCGTGCCGTCGCCCGTCATCGTCTCGACGGCCTCCTCCGGGCGGGCCCCGGCCATCGCGTCGGGGGGATTCCAGAAGGGGGCCAGGGCCGTGCGGATCTCGCCGGGCAGGACCGGCCCCAGGGCCCCCATGACCTGGCCGACGACCCGTCCCGAGGGGCTCCGGAAGATCGGGTCGCGCATCGGCGGGTCCAGGCTGACCACGAACAGCGTCGCCACCAGGCCGAGCAGGGCCCCTTCCACGCCGCCGAGCACCATGCCGAGGTGGCGGTCGAACGCCTCGAACTGGAGCCGTCGCAAGGTCGTCCGGACGACCCAGGCCGCCAGGAAGACGCCGCCCGAGACGGCGGCATAGATCACCAGCATCGCCAGGGCCCGGGCCACCGCCGGCTCGCCCGGGAGCTGGGGGCGAGCTGCCCCGAGAGGGGATGGGCAACCGAGTACCCGAGGACGAGGGACGCGATGCTGGCCACCTGCCAGATGATGCCCCGCCAGGCCCCCCAGGCCATGCCTCCGATCACCACGCCCGCCATCGCCGCGTCGTAAGCCGTCATCCGTGACCTCCTGCCGAGGTTGCCTCCGAGGGACCCCTCCTGGGATCATCCCCATCGTATCGGACCGTCCCCGCCGCGGAAAGGGACGATTCCGGAGGGCGCCGACCCCGGGGGTAGCACCCCACGGGACCGCGGAGCCGAGTCGGGCCCTGGCGATGGCGGTCTCCGAGGGGCAGATGGGCCGACCGAGGGCGGGCGGAACGCGCGCCCACCGCGCCCATCCCCCCGAATCCAAGTCGAGCGGCGGGTGGCTGGGGTTGCCGCAGGCAACCCCGGCGCCCGAGGACCGGGGTTGCGTCCCGCAACCCCTGCCACCCCGCCGCCGACGCGACCAACTCGAAGCCGAGCGCCGACCCTAATGACGCCGGGTCGTGGCGCAATCTGGGCGGCGTTATGATGAGTGAATACTCCACCGCCTGAAGGCGGTGGCTTCGGGGTAACGGACTCAAGTCCTGTTCCGAACGGAGTTCGGCTGTAAGACTCCGACCCAAGGTCGGCTCGAAGGACTCCGAGCCAAGCTCGGCTCAAGACCTCCGGCCCGAGGCCGGCTGAAGCTACTCGACACCACCCTCGACCCGGAAGTCGCCGCTATGACCCCGCCCCTGGTTCTCGATATACGCCGCCACCACCTCATCCGTCACGTTACCGCTGCTGCAGCAGAAGTAACCCCGCGCCCACAGATGACGGCCCCAGAACTCCTTGCGGACGTGGGCGAACTCCTGCAGCAGCTTGTACGCCGTCTTCCCCTTCAGCCGCTGCACCAGGCGGCTGATCGTCACCTGCGGCGGGATCGACACCAGCAGATGCACGTGGTCCTTGCTCACGTGACCCTTGATGATCAGCACGTCGCAGGTGCCGCAGATCTCGCGGATCAGGTCCCGCACGCGGGACCCGACCGCGCCGACCAGCACCGGCTTGCGGTACTTCGTCACCCACACCAGGTGCAGGTGGATCTCGAAGACACTGTGGGGGCCATGCCGGTACTCCGTCATGCGGCCCATGATACCGCCGAGGAACGCTAAAGCCGTCGCCTAAAGGCGAGGGTTTTGACCCTCCCAGCAGATGACAATAAAAATATCCCGTCTTTAACCGGGAGCCGCTACGGCGCCGACCAGTTCGGGCATCTGCTCCCGCCCTACCCGCGCCCTGATCGCGGCGCGGCCGGGCGGGGCGTGGCCCCGCCCGGATAGCGACCGTTCGAGTCCGGATCACCAATCGAGGAGAGCGACACCATGTCTCGGCGAAGTGACGGGAAGCCGCGGCCACTGACACACCTCGGCGTCGGGGGCGCCCTGCTCGCGTGCACGATCGGTTTCGGTCAGGAAACGGTCCAGGAGATCGCGATCCCGGCCACGCTCAGCCCAGCCGAAAGGATGGCGTTCTCCGACCGGGGTGAGCGGCTGGCTCTGCCGCATTGGGACGGTCAGGTCGCCCTGCTCGACGTGGCCAAAGGGACGGTCGATACCCTCCCGCTCCCCACCGGGGCCGAAGAGACGCTCGGCCAGGTCGCCTTCTCGAAGTCGGGGCGGTCGCTGGCCGTGATGAACCCGGGTCGGGGGGTCACGATCTGGGACGTCGCCACCAGGAGGCCCGGGGTTATGATGCCGCTCGACCCCAAGACCGAGGTCAACGCGCTGACGTTCCTCGACGGCGACCGGACCCTCCGCGCGACGACCCTGCGCCGCACGGGAGAGGCCCTGGAGAGCCCCTGGGACTATGGGGTCGTCCGCTGGGACGCGGCGACGGGCGAACGCCTCGGTGCCGAGGATCTCGGCCGCCATCCGCTGAGCCTCAATGTCTCGCCCGACGGCCGCTACGGCGTCATCCACAAGATTGTTGAGTTGCAGATCCTCGACTTCAAGGCGGGGGTGAAAGCCTTCGACCTGAACCCGCCCAGGTCCGTCATCTTCACGGCCGACAGCAAGACGCTGATCGTCTGGGGCGACGGATGGATCGCGTTCCGCGATCTCCCCTCGGGCCGCGAGCGGCGACGGGTGACCCTCGACCCGCCCATCGGGCCGCCGGACAGAGGGGCGTGGCTGGCGCTGTCGGCCGACGCGCGACTGCTGGCCGCTGGCGGCTACCCAGAGCGGCGGACCGCCAGCCTGATCGACCTGGCGACGGGGAAGGTGCCTGGCCGTCGTCGAGTGCGCCCCGCCGCTGTCGTACTGCCGGTACATCCAGCTAGCCCCCGACGGCCACACGCTGGCCACCGGCCCCAGCGGGATCAACTCCAGGGATCGGCCGATCAAGGCCGACCTGAAGCTCTGGAAGATCCCCGCCGACTGGTGAGGGCGCACCGGGACGAGGGGACGCCGGGGGCCCGAAGAGCGGGAAAGGGGTCAAGAGCGGGAAAGGGGTCGAGCGGAAAGGGGTCCTCGGCTCCTCCGATGGCCGTGAGGCGAGCCCCCGTTCGCCCATCAGGGCGTGCCATTCATTTGTCACTTTTTGCCGAATATCCGAGCGGGAATGGGCCGTCTCGCTCCGCAGAAACGGATCTCGATCGTTAAACGCAACTCTCGATAAATTAATGATTTATATCGTAAACGCTGGGTGCGGAGAGGGTCCGTGCGCACGCGTTTCCCGAAACAAAGCGAATTGGCCCTCGTCCGAGTGTCACCGACGGAATCTGGGGATACGCCGATGCAGGGCTTCGATAATAAGGTTGAGGCCGTCGCGCGGGTCGCCCTCCTTGAGGGGAGGCTTCGCCGCCGGCGCCGCGGGGTCCGGAGGGTTTGAAGGGATGAGGCGCGGTGGTAGTCTGGAGAGGCTTGCGGCGGCCCGCGAACCACCGTTCCCACGACGACGCTTCAGAGGGGGGCGAGACCTCCCGGAGAGGGCATCCGAATGAGGCCACCGATCCTGCGGCACCGATTCGTCGTTCGCGCCATCGCCTTGACCTTGCTCGTGGGGACCCTCGCGGTCGGGGCCGAGCCCGATCTCGGGTCGCGCCTCGACCCTTTGATCCGCGCGCACAAGGGCAAGGTGGCGGTGGCGGTCAAGGACCTGAAGACGGGCGAGTCCTTCGACCACGACGCGGACGTGCCGATGCCGACGGCCAGCCTGATCAAGTTCCCGGTCATGATCGAGGCCTATCGGCAGGCCGACGAGAAGGCGATCGACCTGGGCAAGACGCTCACGCTGGAGAAGGCGGACAAGGTCCCGGGCTCGGGCATCCTGACGGACCACTTCTCGGACGGGGCGACCTTCCCGCTCCGCGACGCGGTCCGCCTGATGATCGCCTTCAGCGACAACACCGCGACGAACCTGGTGCTCGACGAGATCGGCATCGGCTCGACGGCCGCGACGATGGAGCGGATGGGCTACCCGAACACCAAGATCCACTCGAAGGTCTACCGCCGCGACACCTCGGTCTTCCCCGAGCGGAGCAAGCAATTCGGCCTCGGCAGCACGACCGCGGCCGAGATGATCCGGCTCTGCGAGGCGCTGCACAAGAAGGAGGTCGTCAGCGCCGCGGCCAGCGAGGCGATGCTCGCGCACCTGAGGGCCTGCGACGACAAGCACAAGTTCCGCCGGTTCCTCCCCAATGGGACGAAGATCGCGTACAAGACCGGGAGCGTCGACGCGGCCCGGACCGCGGCGGGGATCATCGACTGCCGGGGGACCCCGGTCGCCCTCTGCGTCCTGACCAGCGAGAACGAGGACAAGAGCTGGACCGACGACAACGCCGGGGACCGCCTCTGCGCCGAGATCGCGCGCGAGGTCTTCGATCACTTCCGGAAGCAGGCCGAGAAGGAGTGAGTCGAGCGGGGAGTGGGGAGTGTTTCGAGTGGGGAGTGGAGAGTGGAGAGCAAAATCGATTCACTCCCCACTCTCCACTCCCCACTCGAAACACTCCCCACTCTCCACTCCTCACTTCAGAAACGGCGGCAGCTCCTGCGGCCTCCCGTCGCGGTCGACGCAGGCGAGCGTCGAGTGGCCTTCGGCCAGGAGCTGGCCGTCGCGGAGGAGTTGGTAGTTGTGGACGATCTTGACGTGGGTGACCCGCGCCACGGTCGTCCGGAGGGTGAGCAGGTCGTCGTAGTAGGCGGGCCTCCTGTACTTGCAGCCGAGGTCGACGATCACGAGGAAGTGGCCCGAGTCCTCAACCTCGCGGTACGAGACGCCCCGCTGCCGGAGCATCTCGGTCCGACCCATCTCGAAGTAGACGAAGTAGTTGGCGTGGTGGAGCAGGCCCATCCGGTCGGTCTCGGCGTAGCGGACGCGGATGGTGATCTCGTGACTGTCCGGCGTGGTGGCATTCATATCCAGTTACTCCTCACTCCCCACCCTCCACTCTCCACTCTCCACCGGCCGGGTGATGACGACCAGGGGCTTGGGGTTGTAGGGCCAGTCCTCGCGGCTGGGATGGCCGGGGCGGTAGCCCTCGGCGACCCAGAGGCGGAACCGCTCCGGGGAGTGGGGCAGGCCCCGGGCCCGGAGCCATTGCTCGTAGCGGTCGAGGTGGTCGCGGGTCACGGCGCCGTCGCCCATCGGGATGAACAGGTGGCGGAGCGAGAACTGCCTCCGGGCGTCGGTCAGGGAGCCGCCGGGCCGGAGCAGCTCGGCCGCGGCGGAGGCCAGGCCCGTCCGTTCGGAGCCCCACTCGCAGTGGATCAGGATCGGATATTGGCTCGTGTCGAGGACCCGGACCAGCGTCCTCGCCTGGGCCCGCGACAGCCACAGGTCCGAGGCGAGGTTCATGTCGACCTGCGTGGCCCCCTCGGCCAGCGTCGCCGCCCTCTCGGCGCGATACCACGGCTGATCGGGGTTCGACCCGCGCAAGTTCAGGACGGTCTTGATCCCCTCCCTCCGGATGGTCCGCGTCAGGGCGCCCGCCGTCATCTGCCCCGAGCGGTAGACCCGCCCGTCCTGGACGATCCCGAAATTGGCCGTCGCCAGGTCCCAGCCGGCGAGCCCCAGCGCCGGCACGAGCAGCCCCGCCGCCGCCGCCCGGAGGGCCCACCTGAGAACCCTGTTCGCTCGCATCGGCATCGTCCTTCCTGGAGCGAGATCCGCAGGCCCGGACCCCCCGATGATGGGCCGCGGATGGCCGCCGATCCGGGGGGCGGGATGGGCCGCGGAGGGACGCGGATTCAGGCCGATGGTCGCCGATCTGATCCCCCTTGATCCGCCCTGATCCGCCCCATCCGCGCCCCTCCGCGGCCCATTCCCCCGTGATCATGAGGATGGCCGCGCGGGCGCCGCGAATTGTATCCCGGCCCCCGGTGCGGCAACCCCAACCCGCGGCGCACGATCCGGCGCGGCCTGGGCTCCATGCGGGGGGCGAATCCGGCTATACTGGGCGCACGCCGGACCACCGCGGGAGGATGCCAAGCCCGATGACCAATCGTTACCTCGTCCGCTACGGCCGGATGCGGAACCTCGGCGAATTCGCGGGCCTCGACGGCCAGGAGCACCCGCGCGGCCAGCGGGTGGTGGTCCGGAGCGACCGGGGGACCGAGTTCGGCGAGGTGCTCTGCGCGGCCACCGACCGCACCGCCACGTTCCTGGAGAACCCGGCGCGGGGCGACATCCTCCGGGTCGCCTCGCCCGCCGACCTGGAGCGCGAGGCCCGGCTGTCGGAGGCGCAGCAGGCCGGCTACGACGCCTGCCGCGAGTTCATCGCCCGCCGCCGGCTCCAGATGGACCTGGTCGACGTCGAGCCGGTCTTCGGCGGCGAACGGATGGTCTTCTACTACCTGTCCGAGAAGCGGGTCGACTTCCGCGAGCTCGTCGAGCGACCTGGCCCGCGCGTTGCAGACCCGCATCGAGATGCGCCAGATCGGCGTCCGCGACGAGGCCAAGCTCCTGGCCGATTACGGCGACTGCGGCAAGCCGGTCTGCTGCAACACGCACCTGTCGCGGATGCCCCCGGTGTCGATGCGGATGGCCAAGATCCAGAAAACGACCTTAGACCCCTCGAAAATCTCCGGCCGGTGTGGTAGGCTCAAGTGCTGCTTGCGATACGAGTTCGATACCTACCAGGCCCTCGAGCACGAATTGCCGGCCGTCGGCTCGAGGGTGGTGACCCACCGTGGACAGGGCCGGGTTTTGGCTCTGGAAGTCCTCGCCCAGAAGGTGGTCGTCGAGTTCGAAGATCGCCGCCGCATCGTCGTCGGTCGCGACGACATCCTCGGCGTCGAGAAGGCGAAGGGACGACCTCGTCGCGACGAGGACGACGACCGCGACGAACGCTGACCGTTCGCGCGCCCGGAGCGACGGGGACCTGTATCATGAGCCTTCGCGATGACCTGGCGGGGGTCCTGGCCCGCGACCCTCGCTACTCGATCCAGGCGTATGCCTTCGTCTTCGAAGCCCTCGAGCACGCCAAGAAGCTGAAGAAGCAGTCGCAGGCGCGGACCCGCCGCCGCGGCCGCGCCTTCGACTCCTCGCGACACGTCACCGGCCGCGAGCTCTGCGAGGCCGCCCGCCGGCTCGTCCTCGACCATTACGGGCTGATGGCGCTGGCGGTCCTGAAACTCTGGGGCATCCGCTCGACGTCCGACATCGGCGAGATCGTCTACAACCTGATCGCCGCGGGCGACCTGGAGAAGACGCCCGCCGACTCGCGGGCCGACTTCGACAACGTCTTCGACTTCGAGGCGGCGCTGCGGCGCGACTACAAGATGCCCCTGGACGAGGTCGCCTGAACCGATCCGATCCCCCGAGGACCGCGCGATGGATGCCCGCCGGCTGAGGTTCGCCGCGGCCCTGCTCGCCTTCC